>NZ_JAGINV010000001.1:2170000-4430000 GCF_017876325.1 Saccharothrix coeruleofusca | reverse complement strand
TGGCACCAGGAGCCGATGAAGGACGTAGGAGACTGCGATAAGCCTTGGGGAGCTGTCAACCGAGCTGAGATCCAAGGATTTCCGAATGGGGAAACCCGGCCCCAGTCATGTGGGGTCACCCATACCTGAACACATAGGGTATGTGGAGGGAACGCGGGGAAGTGAAACATCTCAGTACCCGCAGGAAGAGAAAACAACCGTGATTCCGTGAGTAGTGGCGAGCGAAAGCGGATGAGGCTAAACCGTATTCGTGTGATACCCGGCAGGGGTTGCGTTTACGGGGTCGTGGGACCTACTGGTCAGTTCTGCCGGACTGGCAAGGAGTGAGAAAACACTGTGGTTAGCGGAACGTGTCTGGAAAGCGCGGCCGTAGAGGGTGAGAGTCCCGTACGTGAAAACCCGGTGTCTCCTTGTGGTGTTCCCAAGTAGCAGCGAGCTCGTGGAATTTGCTGTGAATCTGGCGGGACCACCCGCTAAGCCTAAATACTTCCTGGTGACCGATAGCGGACTAGTACCGTGAGGGAAAGGTGAAAAGTACCCCGGGAGGGGAGTGAAATAGTACCTGAAACCGTGTGCCTACAATCCGTCGGAGCCTTTCGGGGTGACGGCGTGCCTTTTGAAGAATGAGCCTGCGAGTTAGTGCTGCGTGGCGAGGTTAACCCGTGTGGGGTAGCCGTAGCGAAAGCGAGTCCGAATAGGGCGGTTGAGTCGCGTGGTCTAGACCCGAAGCGGGGTGATCTAGCCATGGCCAGGGTGAAGCGTGGGTAAGACTGCGTGGAGGCCCGAACCCACCAGGGTTGAAAACCTGGGGGATGAGCTGTGGTTAGGGGTGAAAGGCCAATCAAACTCCGTGATAGCTGGTTCTCCCCGAAATGCATTTAGGTGCAGCGTCGTGTGTTTCGTGCCGGAGGTAGAGCACTGGATGGTCTAGGGGGCCCACAAGCTTACCGAAATCAACCAAACTCCGAATGCCGGTACGTGAGAGCGCGGCAGTGAGACTGCGGGGGATAAGCTTCGTAGTCGAGAGGGAAACAGCCCAGAACGCCGGCTAAGGCCCCTAAGTGTGTGCTAAGTGGGAAAGGATGTGGGGTCGCCCAGACAACCAGGAGGTTGGCTTAGAAGCAGCCATCCTTTAAAGAGTGCGTAATAGCTCACTGGTCAAGTGGTCCTGCGCCGACAATGTAGCGGGGCTTAAGCACACCGCCGAAGCCGTGTCATTCCGATTATGTCGGGATGGGTAGGGGAGCGTCGTGTGGCTGTTGAAGCGGCGGAGTGATCCAGCCGTGGAAGCCACGCGAGTGAGAATGCAGGCATGAGTAGCGAAAGCAGAGTGAGAAACTCTGCCGCCGGATGACCAAGGGTTCCTGGGCCAGGCTAATCCGCCCAGGGTAAGTCGGGACCTAAGGCGAGGCCGACAGGCGTAGTCGATGGACAACGGGTTGATATTCCCGTACCCGTGTGAACGCGCCCATGGCGAGGCTTGTGATGCTAACCGCCCAAAGCCGGTTTCTCACCTTCGGGTGGGGTTCCGTGTGGAGCGCGGGAACCGAACTTGTAGTAGTCAAGCGATGGGGTGACGCAGGAGGGTAGCTCCGCCAGTGAGTGGTAGTACTGGTGTAAGCGTGTAGGGAGAGCTGTAGGCAAATCCGCAGCTCACGTATCCTGAGACGTGATGCATAGCCGATTGAGGCGAAGTAGGGTGATCCCATGCTGCCGAGAAAAGCCTCTAGTGAGTGTTCATGCGGCCCGTACCCCAAACCGACACAGGTGGTCAGGTAGAGAATACCGAGGCGATCGGGCGAACTGTGGTTAAGGAACTCGGCAAAATGCCCCCGTAACTTCGGGAGAAGGGGGGCCGAGGGATTTGAAGCCCCTTGCGGGCTAGGATTTTTCGGCCGCAGAGACCAGCGAGAAGCGACTGTTTACTAAAAACACAGGTCCGTGCGAAGTCGCAAGACGATGTATACGGACTGACGCCTGCCCGGTGCTGGAACGTTAAGGGGACCGGTTAGCTCTTCGGGGCGAAGCTGAGAACTTAAGCGCCAGTAAACGGCGGTGGTAACTATAACCATCCTAAGGTAGCGAAATTCCTTGTCGGGTAAGTTCCGACCTGCACGAATGGCGTAACGACTTCTCGACTGTCTCAACCACAGGCCCGGCGAAATTGCATTACGAGTAAAGATGCTCGTTACGCGCGGCAGGACGGAAAGACCCCGGGACCTTTACTATAGCTTGGTATTGGTGTTCGGTTCGGCTTGTGTAGGATAGGTGGGAGACTGTGAAGCGGCCACGCCAGTGGTTGTGGAGTCGTCGTTGAAATACCACTCTGGTCGTACTGGATGTCTAACCTCGGTCCGTGATCCGGATCAGGGACAGTGCCTGGTGGGTAGTTTAACTGGGGCGGTTGCCTCCCAAAGGGTAACGGAGGCGCTCAAAGGTTCCCTCAGCCTGGTTGGCAATCAGGTGTCGAGTGCAAGTGCACAAGGGGGCTTGACTGTGAGACCGACGGGTCGAGCAGGGACGAAAGTCGGAACTAGTGATCCGGCCATGGCTTGTGGAAGCGTGGTCGCTCAACGGATAAAAGGTACCCCGGGGATAACAGGCTGATCTTGCCCAAGAGTCCATATCGACGGCATGGTTTGGCACCTCGATGTCGGCTCGTCGCATCCTGGGGCTGGAGTAGGTCCCAAGGGTTGGGCTGTTCGCCCATTAAAGCGGTACGCGAGCTGGGTTTAGAACGTCGTGAGACAGTTCGGTCCCTATCCGCCGCGCGCGTAGGATACTTGCGGAAGGCTGTCCCTAGTACGAGAGGACCGGGACGGACGGACCTCTGGTGTGCCAGTTGTCCCGCCAGGGGCATTGCTGGTTGGCTACGTTCGGAAGGGATAACCGCTGAAAGCATCTAAGCGGGAAGCTCGTTCCTAGATGAGGTATCCCACCCTTTGTGGGTTAAGGCCCCCAAGAGACGATTGGGTTGATAGGCCGGAGATGGAAGGTCGGTAACGGCTGGAGTTGACCGGTACTAATAGGCCGAGGACTTGTCACGAAGACGCTACGCATCCACTGTGCGGTTCTGAAGGAACCGAACCGACCACCTGGTCGACCGGCATGGGCCGGGGCGATCGGGTGCCGTGAGGTTGGTTATCTTCATAGTGTTTCGGTGGTCATGGCGGAGGGGGAACACCCGGTCCCATTCCGAACCCGGTAGTTAAGCCTTCCAGCGCCGATGGTACTGCACTCGTGAGGGTGTGGGAGAGTAGGACGCCGCCGAACATTCTTTCCCTGTGGGGCACCCGGTTTTTCCGGGTGCCCCACAGGGCTTTTCGCGTTCCTGAGCTGCTTCGGGGTCGCGCAACGACTAGCGTTTGCTCATGCACGACGAGCAGGTCGATCCCCGAGCGCAGCGCAGGTCCGGTGGCCACAGCACCACTCCCGTCCCGGCCGACCTGGCCACCAGCCCGTTCCGCGTTGACCGCGATCGGGTCGCGAGTTCGCCCTTCTTCGCCCGTCTCGCGGGCGTGACCCAGGTCGTCAGCTCCACCGGCTCGGGCCTGCTGGTGCACAACCGCCTCACCCACAGCCTCAAGGTCGCGCAGGCGGCTCGCGCCATCGCCGAGCGGCTGTCGGCCCGCCCGGAGCTGGTCAGCGTGCTGGACAAGCTCGGCGGCTGCGACCCGGACGTCGTGGAAGCCGCCGCCTTGGCGCACGACCTGGGGCACCCGCCGTTCGGTCACCTCGGTGAGCAGGTGCTGGACCGGCTCGCGCGGCACCGGTTCGGGCTCTCCGACGGGTTCGAGGGCAACGCCCAGTCGTTCCGCATCATCACCACGACGGACGTGCGCGGCCCCGCGGCGCTGGGCCTGGACCTGACCGTCGCGGTCCGCGCGGCCACGTTGAAGTACCCGTGGACGCGGCTGGCCTTTCCCACTCCGCACCCGAGGGACCTCGCCGCACCGCCGCGAGGCGCTGCCGAGCCGCCGGACGCCCCTGGGACCGGGTCGAGCAAGTTCTCCGCCTACGTGACCGAACTGCCGGACGTGCTCGGTGCCCGCGAGTTCTTCGCGGGCAGGCTCGAACCCTGGCAGCAGACTGTGGAAGCGTCGGTGATGGACACCGCCGACGACATCGCCTACGCCATCCACGACTTGGAGGACTTCCACCGCGTGGGTGTGCTCCAGCACGCCACGGTCTCCGCCGAGCTGGGCACCTGGCTCGACCAGGCGCTGGAGCTGGCGTCCCTGGACGCCGCCGATCTGCGCGCTCAGGAGCGCCGCCCCGGTCGGTCGTTGGAGATGCTGCGCCGCAGGCTGCACGCCAAGGACTCCTGGGCGGTGGACGACGAGGCGTTCGCCGCGGCGGTGGCCAAGGTGCGGGCCGAGCTGGTCGACGGCTTGCTGGCGGTGCCGTTCGACGGCTCGGTGGAGGCCGAGCAGGCGGTCGCCGGGTTCTCCTCGCGCTGGACCCGCAGGCTGGTCGACGCGGTCGGCGTGATCGAGGAGCCCTCCACGCGCTCCGGTCACGTCGTGCTCGCGCCGCGGCAGTGGCACGAGGTCCAGGTGCTCAAGTTCGTGCACCGGAGGTTCGTCCTGCTGCGCCCCGACCTGGCGCTGCACCAGCGCGGGCAGGCCCGGCTGCTCACCGCGCTGGTCGAGGCGCTGGAGCAGTGGGTGACCGACCGGCACGAGGCGAACCGGTTGCCGCGCAGGTTGCACGACCTGGTGGAGCTGGCGGGTGACGAGTACGCCGAGCTGGCCCGCACGGAGCCGTCCGCGCTGGTGGGGGCCACCGGTGACGTGCCGTCGGGGCCGGACGCGGTGCGGGCGCTGGCGCGGGGGCGCGCGGTGGTCGACTTCATCGCCTCGCTGACCGACAACCAGGCCGCGGCGCTGCTGGAGGCGCTGTCGGGACGAACCGGTCAACTGTGGACGGACGCCTTCGTTCTGTGAATGTGATCGTGAAGGTCGTTCGCGAAGTAGGCCGAACGGATGCAGACGGTACTTGTCCATGCGCAATAAGTTGACGCTCGATCGGAGACATCCGATCGTTGGCCGCGTGCGTCGGGGGCACGCTTGAAGTGGGGGAGACGCCTGTGCGCTCACCGAACCGCCGTATTCGAAGAAACGCGCTGATCGCCGCGGGAACCGCGGCACTGACGCTCTTCGCCACGACCACGCCCGCCACCGCGGACCCGACCAGGGCCACGAAGGGCGTCGAGGACAAGACCGCGGCCCAGATCGCCGCGTTGCAGGACATCAAGAAGTCCCTCTCCGCCGCCGAGACCAAAGTGGACAGCGCTCTGATCGTCGAGCAGCGACGACGCGCCGACGTGAGCACCCGGAACAAGCTTCCCTCCCTCCAGACCGGGGTGGAGGTCCAAAGCGGAGACACCGTGCTGGTGGACATCCGCGCGCACAAGGTCACCGACGACCTGGTCAACGCCGTCCGCGGGGCGGGCGGCGGCATCCGGTCGGTCTCCGCGGAGGGGCGCACCGTCCGCGCCCAGCTCCCGCTCGCCGCCGTCGGCCCGCTGGCCGAGCGCGGCGACGTGCGCCGCGTCGAGACCGCCGTGGAGGCCAAGACGTTCCACCAGGCCGACCGCAACGCCAAGGCCAAGGAGTCCGAGGCCGAGGAAGCCACCAAGGAGGCCAAGGCCAAGGACATCGAGGCCCGCACCCAGCGGGCGATCGCCTCGGTGCAGGCCGCGAAGACCGGCGAGGGCGACCGCGCCCACGCCGCGGACACCGCGCGCGACCAGTTCCACGTCACCGGAACCGGCGTGAAGCTGTGCGCGCTGTCCGACGGCGTCGACTCGCTGGAGCTGTCGCAGGCTTCCGGCGAGCTGCCCGCCGTCGACGTCGTGCCCGGCCAGGAGGGCAGCGGCGACGAGGGCACCGCGATGCTGGAGATCCTGCACGACATCGCGCCCAACGCCAGCCTGGGCTTCGCCACCGCCTTCAACGGCGACGCCAGCTTCGCCGACAACATCAAGGCCCTGCGCTTCCGGCTGGGCTGCGACGTGATCGTGGACGACGTGCTCTACTTCAACGAGTCGCCGTTCCAGGACGGTGTCATCGCGCAGGCGGTGGACGCGGTCGCGGCCGACGGGGCGCTGTTCTTCTCCTCGGCGGGCAACGAGGGCAACGTCGCCGACGGCACCTCCGGCCACTGGGAGGGCCAGTTCGTCGACTCCGGCGTGGGCGTCGGCAAGTTCGCGGGCACCGCCCACGACTTCAACCCCGACCCCAACGCCAAGCAGGTGTTCAACCCGCTGTCGGCGGCTTCCACCAACGTCCCGGTGACGCTGTTCTGGTCCGACCCGCTGACCCGGTCGTTCAACGACTACGACCTGTACCTGGTCAACTCGTCGGGCAACGTCGTGACGTCCAGCCAGAACGTCCAGGACGGCACGCAGGACCCGTACGAGCGGATCAACACCCCGGCCAGCGGCTCGGGCCTGCGCCTTGCCGTGGTGAAGTTCCGCGGTGAGGACAAGTACCTGGCGCTGTCGGCCCTCGGCGGCCGGTTCAAGGACTCCTCCGACGGCCTGAAGGGCTTCGCCACGCCAGGGGTCACCCGCGGCCACTCCGCGGCCAACGGCGCGATCAGCGTCGCGGCCGCGCCTGCGGCCACGCCGCTGCCGTTCGACCTGGAGGCGGGCGACCCGGCCAACCCGCGCGGTCCGTTCCCCAACGCCTTCGACGGCGCGCAGAAGCCCGAGCGGTTCACCTCCGACGGTCCGCGCCGGGTGTTCTTCGCGCCCGACGGCACGCCGCGCGAGGAGGTTCGGCAGAAGCCGGACATCACCGCCGCCGACGGCGTGCAGACCAGCGTGTCCGGCTTCAACCCGTTCTTCGGCACCTCGGCGGCCGCGCCGAACGCCGCGGCGATCGCCGGGCTGATCCTGTCGGGCAACCCCGGCCTGTCCACCACCGAGGTCAAGCAGGCGCTGACCGCCACGGCGATCGACATCGCCGAGGCGGGCGCGGACAACCGGACCGGCGCGGGCGTGGTGCGCGCCGACCTGGCGCTGGCCTACACCGGTGCCAGCCCGCAGCCGCTGGCCAAGGCGCAGGCGCCGAGCGTGCGCAACGACGCCGACGGCAGCGCCTACCTCAAGCCGGGCACCACCTCGACGATCACCCTGCCGGTGCTCAACAGCGGTGACGGCATGGCCGCGTCGACCAGCGTCGTGCTCACCTCGCCCACCGCGGGTGTGACGATCGCGCCGCGCTCGCGCTACTACGGCAACATCGAGGTCGGTCAGAGCGTGGTCAACACGTTCAAGGTGACCGTGCCCGCCGCGCAGGCGATCGGCACGTCGGTGAAGCTGGAGGCCAGGGTCAGCTACGCGGGCGCGACCTCGCCGACGGCGACGTCGTTCCAGCTGACGGTGGGCGAGCCGTCGCGGGAGGTCAAGCACTTCGCTTACGCGGGCCCGGTCGTGGCCATCCCGGACAACGACCCCACCGGCGTGTCGGTGCAGCTCCCGGTCAGCGGGATCGGCCGGGCGTCGCAGCTGTCGCTGTCCGTCGACGGCGCGACCTGCACCACCGCCGACGGGGCCACCACCGTCGGCATCGACCACACCTTCGTCGGTGACCTGGTCGGCACGCTGACCTCGCCCTCGGGCGCCACGGCGACGCTGTTCCAGCGCTCCGGCGGCACCGGCGGCAACCTGTGCCAGGTGGTCTTCACCGACACCGCCACCGCCGCGTTCTCGTCGGTGACCAGCAACCTGGCTCCGTTCACGGGCAGCTGGAAGCCCGCCACCCCGCTCAGCGCGCTGCTGGCGGAGCCCGCCGACGGCACGTGGACGTTCAAGGTGGTCGACGTCGCGGCGTCCGACCGCGGTTCGGTGCGCTCGGTGACGCTGCACGCCGCCGGCTACGTGTGATCCTGTCCTGAGACCGCAGCGGCCCCCGAGGGGATTCCCCCGGGGGCCGCTGCGCGTTGTCGCGGGGTTCTTACTTCGGCCACTCCCAGCGGATGCCGAACACGCCGGGGCCGAAGCCGAGCGCGACCGCGTGCACGCCGCCGGAGCTGTCCAGCGCGAGGTTGCGCCGCCGCGACGGGGTGTCGTCACCGGCGGGCACGCTGAACTGCTGGCAGCGCGAGGGCAGGTACGACGGGTCGAAGCGGACCTCGATCACGTACTCGCGCACCGGCAGCCGGAACTTGCGGGCGAAGGTGTTGTTGCCCGCCGGGTAGTGGCCCTCGGCGAACTGCAGCTCGTACTCCATGATGATGGTCTCGCCCCTGGCCAGCGGCCGGTCGAACATCATCTCGGCGACCATGATGTTGGCGTCGGTGTCCTCGGCGACCCGGCCGAGGTGGCAGTTGCGCAGGTTCGTCACCTGCGGCAGCACGTCGGACTCGGTCTCGTAGACCAGCGCCCACCGGTCCGGGCCGTCCTGCTCCGCGCGCAGGATCTGGCGCACCCAGGCGGAGCGCTGGCCGCCGTCGGCGGCGATCTCGATGCGGTCGTGCTGGCTGATCCGGCCCAGCTTGACGTCGGAGGAGGTGTCGACCTTGGTCAGCAGGTTGGCGACCCGCTCGCGCCGCGCCCACAGCGCGTCGATCGGCATCATCGTGGTGGGCCGGGACCGCCTGCCGCGCGGGCGCGGTGGGCCCAGCAGGGCGGACAGGCCCGCCTGCGGCACGCCGAGCACCGTCTCCAGGTGGCGCAGCGCCTCCAGCGACTCCGGCCGCTCCGGGCGTCGGCGGCCGGACTGCCAGTAGCTGAGGGTGGCGACGCTGATCGTGACCCCGCGCAGCGCCAGCCGGTGCTGGATGCGGTCCAGGCTCAACCTGCTCGCTTTGATGGCGGCTCTCAGCGCCTCGGGGAAGGGCCCCGTGGTCAGGAGCTGCGCAAGACTGCCGTGGCCCGTCGAGTCGAGGTCGTCGACGGACAGGTTGGGTCGACCGGCAGCGTTGGTCATTGTGACTCCCCGCTGTCATGAGATCACGCCCCAGTGACCCTACCCGCCAACGCAGTGCGGTGGTGCCTTCCGGGTGGAGTCAATCATTGGGCCATACGGGCTACGAGTTCACTGGCGCGGCACTCGTCTGTCAAGTGGTGATCACAGTTGTTTCACCCATTGTGAACCCGTCGGTAACATCGCGCACCCGGCTCGTGGGCGACGCTTACCACACCGCGCCGGGGACTCGTCCGACGGTGTGATGGCGGGCGGTGAGGCGCACACCCCGGCCGTTGGCGCGGTGATCGGTTGGCCCTACTGTGTGCCCGGTGACCACCGCCCAGGACCTCGCCCCGGAGGACCCGCTCGTGGCAGTGGCGGTCGCCGTGCTCGGCGCGGGCCGCTACGAGGTGGTCGACCTGCTCGACGCGGTGCGCCACGTGGGCACGCGGGTGGACGTGGTGCGGGCGGGTGACGACCTGCTGCCCCGGCTGGCCCACGAGAACGCGCTGTCCCAGGCGTTGCGGCTGGCCAGGGACATCCTGCGGCCGGGCGGGCTGCTCGTGGCCGCGGTGCCCGAGCTGGACAAGCTGCGCAGCCTGCGGCCCACCGCGCCGCCGCCGAGGGTGACCGGGCGCGGCAAGGACCGGCAGGTGACCGTGCAGCTGTGGGACTGGGCGCCGGACGGCGAGTCCTACGCGCTGGAAGTCGTCCAACTGGTGCGCGGCGAGAGCACCTGGGAGGTGGCGAACACGGTGTTGACCCGGCACCGCGTGCTCTCCCCGGAGCAGATCGCCGACGAGCTCGCGGCCGCGGGCTTCGGGCACGTGCAACGCCTGGCGCCGGTGGAGAGCGGTCACCCGCTGCCGATCTGGATCGCGGTCGCGCCGGGATGAGCCGGGTCCGCCCGGTGGCGGGCGGTGGTCGCGCGGTCGAGGTGGAACCGGAACGCCTGGCGGGCTGGTTCGCCCGGTTCAGTGACCGCCATTCCGGTGCGGTTTCCACCTCTGTCACGGCTCACCGCATCGTGGTGACCGCCGCCGACGGCGCCACGGCTTCGGTGTCGGCCGCCTTCGGCGGGTTCTCGCCGGTGGGCGAGCACGAGGGCCTGGTCGTCGAACCGCTGGTCGACAACGCGAGCGCGTCGCGCCGGATCGGTCTGCTGCTGGTCCGGCTGGGCGGGCACAGCGTGGGCGTCGCGGTGGACGGCGAAGTCGTGGTCTCGGCCACCGACAGCCGCCAGGTGCACGGGCGCAACAAGGCGGGCGGGTGGTCGCAGCAGCGCTTCGCCCGCCGTCGCGAAGGGCAGGCGCGGGTGGCCCTGCGGGCAGCGGCCGACGACGCGGCGCGCGTGCTGGCCCCGCGCGTGCGCGAGTTGGACGCGGTGATGCTCGGCGGGGACCGGCAGGCGCTGGACGCGCTGCGCGCCGACCGGCGACTGGCCGAGGTCTTCGCGCTGGCCTCCCCGCGCGTGCTGGACGTGGCCGAACCCCGGCGCGCGGTGCTGGACGAGGCGGCCCGGCGGGCCCGCGCGGTCGAGGTCGTCGTGCGCGGCTGAGCAGGCCGTTGGAGCGGCTGCTGGAGAAGTCCGAAATTCGTGACAACCCCCGGCGACCCCCACCGCATGGATACGGGTGAGGGCGTCACCGGAGAGCGGTGGCGCGCAGAACCGAGGAGCTGATGTGCGCAAACGACTCGTGCTGGCGGCGGGTGCCGTAGTGATCGGCGGGCTGGCGGTGGCGGTGCCCGCGCTGGCCAGCGGCCAGGGAGGCGAGACGCGGCCGGTGCCCACGACGGTGGAGCCGATCGCGACGACACCACCTGCGACGACGCCACCTGCGACGACGCCACCTGCGACGACGCCACCTGCGACGACGCCACCTGCGACGACGCCACCTGCGACGACGCCACCTGCGACGACGCCACCTGCGACGACGCCACCTGCGACGACGCCACCTGCGACGACGTCGATCGAGACCTCGCCGCGTCCCACGGTCGTCCAGCCGGTGCCGATCGAGACCTCGCCGCGTCCGACGAGCATCCAGCCGACGCCGATCGCGACGATGCCGCCTGCGACGATGCCGGTCGCGACGACGCCTGCCCCCACGAGGCGCTGACGGCGTGAACTGGGACGCGGAGTTCACCCGCTACTTCGACCGGTCCGCCGACTCGATGCGCTTCACCGCGTACTTGTTGTGCGGGAACTGGCACGAGGCCGAAGACGTGGTGCAGGCCGCGTACCTGAAGCTGTACCTGGCGGGGCCGAAGCTGGTCCGCAGGGAAGGGCTGGACGCGTACGTGCGGCAGATCGTCGTGCGCACGTTCCTGGCCGAGCGGCGCCGGATGCGCTGGCGCCGGGAACGCCTGACCGGCGAGCTGCCGGAGGTGCCCGCGGCGGCGGATGCCCTGAGCGAGGACAAGCTCGTGCTGTGGCAGGCGCTGTCGGGGGTGCCCGCCCGCCAGCGCGCGGTGCTGGTGCTGCGGTTCTGGCACGACCTGGGGGTGGAGGAGACGGCCCAGGCGCTGGGCTGCTCGACCGGAACGGTGAAGAGCCAGACCAGCCGCGGCCTGAAGGTGCTGCGACAACGACTCGGCGCGGAGTTCGCGACCCTGTGGCAGGAGGTGACGCGCAATGCTTGAGGACGAGCTGAGGAAGACCTTCGAGGAACTGGGCATCCAGCCGGTGCCGCGCACCTTCGGCGCGCTCGACGTGGTCCACCGGGGCAGGCAGGTCAAAGCGCGTCGCCGCACCGCCACCGTGGTCGGCAGCGGCCTGGGCACCGCCGCCCTGGTCGGAGCCGTCGCCCTGACCCTGGCCTTCAACGGCCAGCGCTCCGAGCCGGTCGGCCCGGCGGGCCCCTCGGGGGCCGAGGTGACCACCACCGCACCCCAGGTCACTCCCGCTCCGGAGACCAGCGTGCAGACCAGTCCCGGAACCCCGTTCTCCGGCTCCCCCACGACCACCATCCAGCCGAGTCCGGGGAGCATCCCCTCGACCACCCCGCTGAACTCCATCCCCACCAGCGCGGGGGACGGACCGGTGGTCACGTCCACGAGCTGACCGGCGCGGTGATCGGGTGGCGGGCGGTGCGCCCACCGGTGCGTCCTCGGTGAGGGCGCGGCGGGGCGCACCGCCCGACCGGGTCTCATCCGGCGGTGCCGGTGGCCAGGCTGCCGCCGTCGACCAGCACCGTCTCGCCGGTGATCCACGACGCCTGCTCCGAAGCCAGGAACGCCACCAGGTGGGCCACGTCCTCCGGTGTGCCCAGCCGCTTCATCGGGTAGGCGCTGGCCGCCTCCTCCTCGCGGCCGGTGTACAGGGCCTCGGCGAACTTCGTCCTCACCACGGCGGGCGCCACCGCGTTCACCCGCACCTTCGGCCCGAGCTGCCAGGCCAGCTCCGCCGTCAGCCGGATCAGCGCCGCCTTGCTGGCCCCGTACGCCCCGATCACCCCGGTCGACCGCAGCCCGCCCACGGAGGCGATGTTGACCACCGCGCCGCCGTGCCGCTCCATCCACGCCTTCCACGCCAGCTGCACGAACCCCAGCGCCGCGACGACGTTGACGTCGAAGATCTTGCGCACCGCGTCGAGGTCCGCCTCCATCAGCGAGCCGAACACCGGGTTGATGCCGGTGTTGTTCACCAGCACGTCGAGGCCGCCGAACCGCTCCACGGTCCGGGACACCGCCTCGTGGCGGTCCTCGGCGCTGCCCGCGTTGCCCGCCACCGCCAGCACCCGGTCCGGCGCGCCCAGGGATTCGGCGGCGGCGGCCAGCTGGTCGGGCTTGCGGGCGGTGATGGTCACCGACGCGCCACGGGCCAGCAGTTCCCGCGCGATGCCCAGGCCGATGCCCCGGCTGGCGCCGGTGACCAGTGCCGTCCTGCCCGCGAAGTCCTGCGAAGTCATGGCGGCAATCTATGCCGGTGGCCACAGCCCGGTAATCCGGTGGCGGCCAGGCCGTAGACTGGTCGTGTGGTGGTCTTGATCGAGTAGGTCCGGCGCGCGGCGCCGTCGACCCCGCACGACCCCACTACCCCCGGAGTTGCCTTGATCACCGCAACCGATCTGGAGTTGCGCGCCGGTTCGCGCATCCTGCTGTCCGGCGCGACCCTGCGCGTGCAGCCCGGCGACCGCATCGGCCTGGTGGGCCGCAACGGTGCGGGCAAGACCACCTCGCTGCGCGTGCTGGCGGGTGAGGGCCAGCCGTACGCGGGTGAGGTGCGCCGCAGCGGTGAGCTGGGCTACCTGCCGCAGGACCCGCGCGAGGGGGACCTGTCGGTCATCGCCAAGGACCGGGTGCTCTCCGCGCGCGGGCTGGACCAGCTGCTGCGCGACATGGAGAAGGCGCAGTCCACCATGGCCGAGCTGGTCGACGACGTCGAACTGCAGGACGCGGTGCGCAAGTACGGCAGGCTGGAGGAGCGGTTCGCCGCGCTGGGCGGGTACGCCGCGGAGAGCGAGGCCGCGCGGATCTGCTCCAACCTGGGTCTGCCCGACCGGGTGCTGGCCCAGCCGCTGCGCACGCTGTCCGGCGGCCAGCGCAGGCGGGTGGAGCTGGCGCGCATCCTGTTCGCCGCCTCCGAGGCGGGGGTCGGTGCCAAGTCCAGCACGATCCTGCTGATCGACGAGCCGACCAACCACCTCGACGCGGACTCGATCGCCTGGCTGCGCGGGTTCCTCAAGTCCCACGACGGCGGCCTGGTCGTCATCAGCCACGACGTGGAGCTGCTCGACGACGTGGTCAACAAGGTGTGGTTCCTCGACGCCACCCGCGGCGAGGTCGACGTCTACAACATGGGCTGGAAGAAGTACCTCGAAGCCCGTGCCGCCGACGAGAAGCGCCGCCGCCGCGAGCGGGCCAACGCCGAGAAGAAGGCGGGCGCCCTGCTGGCGCAGGCCGACAAGATGCGCGCCAAGGCCACCAAGGCGGTCGCCGCGCAGAACATGGCCCGCCGCGCGGAGAAGCTGCTCTCCGGCCTGGAGGAGACCAGGCAGGCCGACAAGGTCGCAAAGATCCGCTTCCCGCAGCCCGCACCGTGCGGGAAGACGCCGTTGACCGCCGAGGGGCTGAGCAAGTCCTACGGTTCGCTGGAGGTCTTCACCGGCGTCGACCTGGCCATCGACCGCGGCTCGCGGGTGGTGATCCTGGGCCTTAACGGCGCGGGCAAGACCACGCTGCTGCGGCTGATCGGCTCGATGGAGACCCCCGACAGCGGGTCGGTGGTCGCGGGGCACGGCCTCAAGCTCGGCTACTTCGCGCAGGAGCACGAGACGCTCGACCACGCCGCCACGGTGTGGGAGAACATCCGCCACGCCGCGCCGGACGTGCCGGAGCAGCAGCTGCGCTCGCTGCTGGGCACGTTCCTGTTCAGCGGTGAGCAGCTGGACCAGCCCGCGGGCACGCTCTCCGGTGGTGAGAAGACCCGGCTGGCGCTGGCGGGCCTGGTCTCCAGCGCGGCGAACGTGCTGCTGCTGGACGAGCCGACCAACAACCTGGACCCGGCCAGCCGCGAGCAGGTGCTCGACGCGCTGCGCCGCTACGAGGGCGCGGTCGTGCTGGTCACCCACGACCCCGGCGCGGTCGAGGCGCTGGAGCCCGAGCGGGTGATCCTGCTGCCCGACGGCACCGAGGACCACTGGTCGCAGGAGTACCTGGAACTGGTCCAATTGGCTTGAGCACGGCCACTTCCGCTGAGTCACCCCTGGTCGCGGTGCGTGGTCACCCGACCACCGGCCGATCTTTTCCGCATGATCGCCTGGCGTTCTTGCCCCGCGTGTTCGATCATTGCGACGACAGGGGCTTTCACGGCCCGACCTGCTGTCTGCGGAAGGCGGGACAAGGTGGCTGACCTGAAGAAGGGCGCCCGGATCACGGGTGCCACGCGGGACAAGCTGGCCGCTGACCTCAAGAAGAAGTACGAGAAGGGCGC
This sequence comes from Saccharothrix coeruleofusca, assembly GCF_017876325.1. Taxonomy (NCBI): domain Bacteria; kingdom Bacillati; phylum Actinomycetota; class Actinomycetes; order Pseudonocardiales; family Pseudonocardiaceae; genus Saccharothrix; species Saccharothrix coeruleofusca. The sequence continues at coordinate 4,415,150 of NZ_JAGINV010000001.1, read as the reverse complement.
GAGCATCCGGGCTTTGGCCGAGTCCACCGGACGCTCCTACGGGTTCGTGCACCGGGTGCTCAGCGAGTCCGGTGTGCAGCTGCGCGGTCGCGGTGGCGCCACCCGCACGAAGAAGAAGTAAGCTACCCTCCGGTAACACGGGCGTCGTGGGAAGCGGCGTCGGCACGACACCGGAGGTTCGCGCATGTCGGCACCGACCACCCTCGACGCCGACCTGCTGGAGCGCGGTGGCGTGCGGCTCGTCGTGGACGGGCCGCGCGCGACGATCACGTTGGATCGTCCCGATGTGCTCAACGCGCAGACGCCCTCGACCTGGGCGGCGCTGCGGGCGATCGGCGCACAGCTGGACCCGGACGTCCGCCTCGTGGTCGTCCGGGGTTCCGGTCGGGCCTTCTCCGCCGGCCTCGACCGGCGGATGTTCACCGGCGCTCCGGTGGAGGGGGAACCGGGGCTGCCGGAGATCACCCGGCTGGGGCCCGAGCGCGGGGCCGCGCTGATCGCGGAGTTCCAGGAGGGCTTCCGCTGGCTGCGCGACCCTCGGCGGGTCACCATCGCCGCCGTGCGCGGGCACGCCATCGGGGCGGGCTTCCAGCTCGCCTTGGCGTGCGACTTCCGCGTGGCGGCGGACGACGTGCGGTTCTGCATGGCCGAGACGTCCCTGGGCCTGGTCCCCGACCTGGGCGGCACGCTGCCCCTGGTGCGCCTGGTCGGGTACGCCCGCGCGGCCGAGATCTGCCTGACCGGGCGGCGCGTGGGCGCGGACGAGGCGCTGCGCATCGGCCTGGTCAACTCCGTCGTGCCGGGGGACGGCTTGGACGCCGCGGTCGACGAGCTGGCGACCGCGGTGCTGCGGCACGCCCCCGGCGCGGTCCGGGAAACGCTGGCGCTGCTGGCCTCGGCCGCGGACGGGGCCTCGGAGCAGGAGCAGCTGCGCGCCGAGCGCACCGCCCAGCTGCGCAGGCTGGCCGAGCTGGCCGAGCAGGCCGGTTCACCTTCGGCGTAGTCGGGAACGTCCGCGCGCGCACCGGTGTTGCCACCTGGCGTGGACGGTTCCTGGCGTTTGATGCGCAGTGCGATGGCGGCCTCGGACGCGCCGAGGGGCGTGCGCCGCGGCACGTTCCGGCGGGTGCTCGGGTTCGCCCGGCCGCACCGGGCCAAGCTGGTGGTGTTCCTGCTGCTGACCGTCGTGTCGGCGGTGCTGGCGGTCAGCACGCCGGTGCTCGCGGGCCGCGTGGTCGACGCCGTCGTCGGCGGTCGCGACGTCGCGGTGGTGGTGTGGCTGGCGGTGGCCATCGCGGGCATCGCCCTGCTGGACGCCGGGCTCGGCCTGGTGGAGCGGTGGCAGTCCGCGCGCATCGGCGAGGGGTTGATCTACGACCTGCGGCGCGCGGTGTTCGAGCACGTGCAGCGGATGCCGGTCGCGTTCTTCACCCGCACCCGCACCGGCGCGCTGGTGAGCAGGCTGAACAACGACGTGATCGGCGCGCAGCGGGCGTTCACCTCGACCCTGTCGGGCGTGGTGACCAACGTGATCCAGCTGGGTCTGTCGCTGGCCGTCATGTTCACCTTGTCGTGGCAGGTCACCGCGCTGGCGCTGGTGCTGCTGCCGGTGTTCGTGCTGCCCGCGCGCCGGATGGGCAACCGGATGGCCGACCTGCAGCGCGAGGCTTCCGCGCTCAACGCCGGGATGATCACGCAGATGACCGAGCGGTTCTCCGCGCCCGGCGCGACGCTGGTGAAGCTGTTCGGGCGGCCGGGGGCCGAAGCCGCCGAGTTCGGCGCGCGGGCCGCGCGGGTGCGCGACATCGGGGTGCGCACCGCCATGGCGACCCGGTGGTTCATGACCGGCCTGACGCTGGTGTCGGCGCTGGCGCAGGCGCTGGTGTACGGGTTGGGCGGCTACCTGGCGCTGACCGGCCACCTGGCGGCGGGCACCGTGGTGTCGTTGGCGCTGCTGCTGACCCGGTTGTACGCGCCGCTGACCGCGCTGGCCAACGCCCGCGTGGACGTGATGACGGCGCTGGTGTCGTTCGAGCGGGTCTTCGAGGTGCTCGACCTCAAGCCGATGATCGCCGAGGTCGAGCAGCCCCGGCGGGTGCCGGACGGGCCGGTGTCGGTGGAGTTCGACGACGTCCGGTTCGCCTACCCCGCGGCGGACAAGGTCTCCCTCGCCTCCTTGGAGTCGGTGTCCACCTTGGACAGCCGCGGTGGTGAGGAGGTGCTGCACGGCATCTCCTTCCGCGCCGAGCGGGGGCAGCTGGTGGCGCTGGTCGGGTCGTCCGGCGCGGGCAAGTCCACCATCGCCTCGCTCGTGCCGCGCCTGTACGACGTGGACTCGGGGGCGATCCGGCTGTCTGGTGTGGACGTCCGCGAGCTGGCCTTCGACTCGCTGCGCGAGGCCGTCGGCGTGGTGACGCAGGACGGGCACCTGTTCCACGACACGATCCGCGCCAACCTGACCTACCCCCGCCCCGACGCCACCGACGAGGAGCTGTGGGACGCGCTGCGCCGCGCCCGGCTCCAGCCGCTGGTCGAGTCGCTGCCCGACGGGCTGGACACCGTGGTGGGGGAGCGGGGCTACCGGCTGTCCGGCGGTGAGCGGCAGCGGCTGACCATCGCCCGCCTGCTGCTGGCCCGCCCGCGCGTGGTCATCCTCGACGAGGCGACCGCGCACCTGGACTCCGAGTCGGAGGCCGCGGTGCAGGCCGCTCTCACCGAGGCGCTGCGCGGCCGGACCGCGCTGGTGATCGCGCACCGGCTGTCCACGATCCGCGCCGCCGACCAGATCCTCGTGGTCGAGGACGGCCGCATCGTGGAGCGCGGCACCCACGCCGACCTGATCGCCGCCGGGGGCCGCTACGCCGACCTGCACCGCACCCAGTTCGACGAAGCCCCGGCCCGCGCGGACCACCCGGCAGCGGCGGAACCCGCGCCCGCCGGGTGACCGCGCACGGGGGAACTTCCTAGAACCCGCTCAGGAAGTTCGCCGTCACCGCCACGGCGGCCTTGGACGAGCCGCCGTCGACCACCAGCACGGCGAAGGCCAGGTCGCCCTGGTAGCCGACGAACCAGCCGTGGGCACCGGAGCCGTCGCCGAACTGCGCGGTGCCGGTCTTGCCGCGCACGCCGCCGAAGCGGGCCAGTTGCCGGGCGGTGCCGCTGGTGACGACCTCGCCCATCATCGAGCGCAGCGCGGTGGCCACGCCGCCGGGCAGCGCGCTGGTGGCGCCGCCGGTGGTCTCGATCTCGCGGATCAGCCGGGGGACCGGGGTGGAGCCCTTGGCGACGGTGGCGGCGAGCAGCGCCATGCCGAACGGCGTGGTCTGCACCACGCCCTGGCCGATCCCGTTCTCCACCCGTTCGGGGATCGACTCGGCGGGCGGCACCTTGCCGGTGTTGGTGGTGATACCCGCGATCCGGTAGTCCGCCGTGAGGCCGAACATGGCCGCCGCGCGGGGCAGCGCGTCGGCGGGCAGGTCCGCCGCGAGCTTGCTGAAGCTGGTGTTGCACGAGGCGGCGAACGCGCGGTGCAGCGGCACGGTGCCCAGGGCGAACTGGTCCTCGTTGGTGATCTGCCGGGTCCCGATGGTGGCCTTGCCGGGGCAGTCCACGGGGGTGTCGGCGTTGGCGGTCCCGCCGCTGATCGCCGCCGCGGCGGTCACCACCTTGAACGTGGAACCGGGTTCGAAGTAGTTGGTCAGCGCGATCGGTCCCTGGCCGCTGGCGGCGGCGTTCTGCGCCACGGCCAGGACCTCGCCGGTGGACGGCTGCAGGGCCACGACCACCGCCTGCTCGCCCACCTGGTCTACGGCCGCTTGGGCGGCTCGCTGCTTGGCCGGGTCCAGCGTCACCGTCACCGTCCGGCCCACCTGGGCCTTCTGCTCCTGCAGCACGGTCACCGGCGTGCCCGCCGCGTCGACCGCGGCGACCCGCCAGCCGGGCGTGCCGGTCAGGTCACCCGCCGCGGTGGTGACCGAGTTCATGACCACCGGGGCGAAGCCGGGCGGCACGGGGTTGCCGTCGCGGTCCAGCAGCGCGCCGTCGCCGGGGGTGCTGGTGTAGGCCAGGGACTGGCCCTCGCCCAGCGCCGGGTGCAGCACGGCGGGCGTCCAGCGCACCTTCCACTGCTCCCCGGCCAGGCGCAGCACCACCTTGGTCCGGTACTCCAGGGGTGCGCCGCCGGGCAGCGTCCACGTCACGTCCGCGTCCAGCGCCACCTCGTTCGCGCCGTCGGCGATCGGTGGCACCTGGCCCAGCCGCGCGTGGAACCGCGACTGCGCCATGCCCGCCCTGGTCCTGGTGATCGCCTCGGCGGCGGCTTGCGCCGCGTCGGTCAGCCCGGCGGCCCCGGCCGCGTCGCCGGTGGCGATCGCCGAGACGAACTCGCTCGCGACCGACCCCGGCGGCTTGACCGCGGACCTGGTCGGGGCGGTGGCGCCGCTGTCCGGCCAGACCAGCGCCACCCCCGCCCCGACGATCGACACCGTGGCCAGCGCGCCGCAGGCCAGCACCCACCGCTTCGTCTTCTCCCGCATCAGATCCCCCCTCCTGTCGCAGGCTAGCCATGAGGCAGGGGAATTCGTGCGGATTATCCGAGCTGGGGGATGCGCGTCTGGTACTTGCGCAGCAGGGCCGCGTTCGCCACGTCGCCGCCCTCGACGTTCGCGCTGCGCCACAGCGGCAGCGCCACGCCCGCCTCGGCGGCCTTGTCCAGCAGGCGCACCATCAGCAGGTTCCACAGGAACGTGGTGGCCAGCGTGGACACCGCCGCGGTGACCGGGGCGTCCGCCGGGTAGGTGGCGTCGCCGGGTGGGACCAGGTTGTCCAGCACCACGGTGGCATTCTCCGCCAGGGTGGTGCCCGCCCGGCGCGGGGCCGCGGCGCTGGCCGCGAGCGAGGTGACCGCGACCACCGGGCAGCCCGCGTCGGCGGCGTGCGCCGCCAGCTCCACCGGGTAGGGGTTGACCCCCGAGGTGGAGAAGACGAACAGCACGTCGTGCGGTGCCAGACCGGCTTCGCGCAGCACCTCGGCGGCCAGGCCGGTGCGGCGCTCGGCGGCGGTGCTGCTCACCGCGCCGTGCATGGGCAGCAGTTCGGGGTGGTAGATCGGGCGCACGCAGGCCAGGCCGCCCGCGCGGTAGAAGGTCTCGGCGACCGCGGCCAGCGAGTGCCCCGCCCCGGCGGTCAGCACGGTGCCGTCGGCGCGCACGCTGGCCAGCACCAGCTCCGCCACGTCGTCGATGGCGACCGCGTTCTGCTGCTCCACCCTGGTCAGGTGGTTGCGCACGACGTCGCCGTAGTCGGAGCCGGGGTCGGTCGTCATGCGGTCATCCTCCAATGGTCTACACCGCTGATGGTGCAGGCCAGTCCTACCCGATCGGGGCATGTACCGCTACAACGGTTGACCTCGAACACGTTAGATGTTCGAATGAACAGCGTGGATGTTTCTATGCGGCACGAGGTGATCCTGCAACGCCTCCGCCAGGGAGAACGGGTCGCCGTCGGCACCCTCGCCGAGATCGTCGGCTGCTCGGAGATGACCGTGCGGCGCGACCTGGACGTGCTGGAGCGGGAGGGCCTGCTGCGGCGGGTGCGCGGCGCGGCGGTCAGCACCCTCACCGGCGAGGAGACGCCGTTCGCCGCGCGCGCCAAGCAGCGGCTGGAGGTCAAGCGGCGGATCGGCGCGGCCGTGGCCGGGCTGCTCGACGACGGCGAGACGGTGGTGCTCGACGGCGGCAGCACCGTGCTGGAGGTGGCCCGGCGGCTGGTCGACCGGCGGCTGACCGTGCTGCCGCTGTCCCTGCACGTGGCCGACGCGCTGCGGACCGCGAACCAGGTGCGCATGGTGCTGCCCGGCGGCGACGTGCGGCCGGGGGAGCTGGCCTTCGTCGGGCCGCTGACCGAGCACGCCTTCGACGTGATGCGGTTCGACACGGCGGTGCTCGGCGCCTGCGGGTTCAGCGCGCGCACCGGCCTGTCCGCGCACGACCTCGGCGAGGGCGCGGTCAAGAGCGCCGCCGTGGACGCCTCGGCCAGGGTGGTGGTGGCCATCGACAGCACCAAGTTCGGCCGCACCGCGTTCAGCCGGGTCGGGCCGGTCGAGCGGGTCGACGTGGTGGTCACCGACGAGGCCGCTCCCGAGGAGGAGGTCGCGCGGCTGCGCGACGCGGGAGTGGAGGTGCGCCTTGTCTGACGCCGCGTCCGATTCCGCCGTGCGGGCGCCCGCACGGCGTGCCAGGTTCGCCACGGCGGTGGTGTTCGCCCTGCACGCCGCCGTGTTCGCGGCGTGGACACCGCACATCCCGGCGGTCAAGGAGCGGCTGGGCCTCAACGACGGCACGCTGGGCGTGGCGCTGCTGGGCGCCCCGGTCGGCTCGGTGGTGGCGATGCTGCTGGTGGGCGGGCTCGTGGCGCGGTGGGGCAGCAGGCGGGTGGTGCTGGTGACGGTGCTGGGCTACGGCCTGGCCTCGCCCGCGCTGGGGCTGGCGGGCTCGCCCTCGGCGCTGTTCGCGGCGCTGGCGCTGTGGGGCGGCCTGCAGGGCGCGCTGGACGTGGCGATGAACTCCCAGGGCATCGCGGTCGAACGGGGGTACGGCAGGCCGATCCTGTCCGGCTTCCACGCCTGGTGGAGCTTCGGCGGGTTCATCGGCGTCGGCCTGGGGGTGCTGCTGATCTCGGTCGGCGTGGGACTGGCCGCGCAGATGGCCGGGTTCACCGCGCTGCTGGCCGTGCTGGTCTGGCCGCTGACCCGCGCCATGCTGGGCGACGACCACGCCGTGGACGAGCACCGGCTGGGCCTGCCCTGGCGCGACCGAGGGGTGCTGGTGCTGGCCGTGGTGGTGTTCGCCGGTCTGCTGTGCGAGGGCGCGGTGGGCGACTGGGCGGCGCTGTACCTGCGCGAGACCGTCGGGGTGTCGGCGGGGAGCGCGGGCACGGGGTACGCGGTGTTCGCGGTGATGATGTTCGCGGGCCGGGCGATGGGCGACCGGTGGGTGACCCGCTTCGGTCCGGCGCGCGTGGTGGGCGTGCTGGCGGCGGTGGGCGCGGTGGGCCTGGCCGTGGCGCTGCTGGTCGGCGGGTTCTGGCCGGCGCTGATCGGGTTCGGGGCCTTCGGCCTGGGCATCGCGTGCGTGGTGCCGGTGGTCTTCAGCGCCGCCGCCGCGCGGTCACGGGCCCACGCCGCGCAGGCGATCGCGGGCGTGGCCACCGCGGGCTGGGCGGGCTTCCTGCTCGGCCCGCCCCTGATCGGCCTGCTCTCGCACGCGACCTCGCTGCCACTGGCACTGGCGGTCCTGCCCCTGCTGTGCCTGGGCGTCGCGCTGGGCTCCCGAGCCCTGGGCGGGACGCCCGCGAACCGCTGACGCCGCGCGCAGGCTGGTCAGGGCAGGTCGTCAGGGCAGGTCGTCGGGGTGGTCGATGTCGCGCCCGTCGGCGACGTCCTCGCAGGGCACCAGCAGGACCCGGCGCTCGGCGAGGTAGTCGCGCGCGCCGGCGTCGCCCACCGCGGCCAGCGCGACGCCGGGCCAGTGCTCGCGACCGAGCAGCACCGGGTGCCCCGGCACGCCCTCGTAGGAGGCGCGCGCCAGGGCACCCGGAGCCGCCAGTGCCGCGAGTCGGGACACCGCCGCGGCGGTGATGCCCGGCGTGTCCACCGGCAGCACCACCACCGCGTCGACGTCTTCCGCCGCCGCCAGGCCCGCGCGCAGGGACGACCCCATGCCCGTGGGCCAGTCGGCGTTGTCCACCACCACCGCGTCACCCAGGGCCGCTGTCGCGCGGACCCGTGCCGCCTCGGCGCCCAGCACCACGACCACCGGGTCGCACCCGGCGGCGCGCAGCACGCCGCCCGCCGACTCGACCCACCGCGCACCGCCGTGCGACACCAGCGCCTTGGGCCCGCCGAACCGGCGTCCGGCACCCGCGGCGAGCAACAGCCCCGCCACCCGCATGGGGGTCAGACTAGGGCGCTGTGCCCCTTCAGCTCCGCCCGGCTGGCGACCGCCAGCTTGCGGTACACCCGCGTCAAGTGCTGCTCCACGGTGCTCACGGTGATGTGCAGCCGCATCGCGATCGCACGGTTGCTGTGGCCACACGCGGCGAGGGTCGCGACCCGTCGCTCCGAGTACGTCAACTCCGTCATGTGGGTGAACACGTGCCACGCCGGGGGGTCGGTTCAACTCCGGGCCGAAATCAGGAGGAAATCACCGTTGCGACAGGTGCTCCAGCAGCAGCGAGGTGAGCGTCTCGGCCGCCTCCTCGGGCACCCAGTGGGAGACGTCCTCCAGCATCTCGAACCGGTACGGGCCGGTCACCCAGTCCCCGGTGGACAGCGCCGCGGTGGAGCCGAACGCGACGTCCTCGGTGCTCCACACGTACAGCGTGGGCACCGACACCTTGCCGAGCCCGTTGCCCACGCCGCCCGCCCGGTACCAGTTCAGCGCCGCGGTCAGCGCGCCCGGCTCGGCCAGCCTGCGCATGTACTCGTCCACCCGGCTGGCGGGCACCCGCCGGTCGAAGATCCGCCGCAGCGCGGCGGCGTCGTCGGCGAGCATCCGCTTCTCGGTGCCGCGGTCGCGCCACTCGGCCATGTAGGCCGACCGCCGCTGCTGCTCCTCGTCGGTGCGCAGCGCTTCGGCCAGCGCGCCGAGGTGCGGCGTGGACACGGCGGTCAGCGACCGCAGCCGCTCGGGGTGCTCGGCCGCGGTCCACCAGGCCACCGCGCCGCCCCAGTCGTGGCCGACCAGGTCGAACCGCGACCAGCCCAACGCGTCCGCGATCGCCAGCACGTCGCCGACCAGCGATTCCATCCCGTACTCGGCGACCTGCTCGGGCCGCACGCCGGGGGAGTAGCCGCGCTGGTCGGGGGCCACCGCCCGGTAGCCGTGCCTGCCCAGTGCCGCGACCTGGAACTCCCACTCCACCGCCGCCTGCGGAAAGCCGTGCAGCAGCAGCACGGGTCGGCCGTCCTCGGGGCCCGCCGCGATGGCGTCGAACGCCCCCGCTTCCGTCTTCACGCTCAACTGGTCGATCACTGTCTTCGAAGCCCCCTCCGGACATCGGATGTGCGGCACATTGTGGTCCCAGGTGTGATGTCCGCCGCGAAGCCGGGGTGTCGAGGAGCCGGGAGGGCGCCGTGCCGCGGCCACCGGGGCTACTCCGAACCGGGCGACCACGTGCGCCACCGGGTGTCCGGTGCGCCACCACGGTGGCGCGAGCGTTCCCGGCGTTGGGCCGTTCGGCTCATCCAGCGGGGCCACTCGGGTGCTGTGGGGACCGCTCCCATGGCGTTCGTGGTCAGCTTGGTCAAATCCGGTATCAGGGGCGGCTCCTCGTCCTCCTACATGTAGCCGGGTGGGCCGGGGGGAGTTGAGGAGGTCGCCGGATGGGGCATCACGCAGTCGCGCGAGCGGGGACCGCGGTCGGGGTCGGCGTCGCACCGCCCCGTCCGCGGGTCCGGCTGGTCACCGGGGGGCCGTCGCGCGCGCTGACCGCGCAGTGGCTGGCCGACGCCGAGCTCACCGACCTGGTCGACCACGCGCTGGCGGGCCAGTCGCGCGCGGTCGACCAGCTGCTGTTCCGCCTCCAGCCGCTGGTGCTGCGCTACTGCCGGGCCAGGGTCGGCACCCGCGAGCGGACCCTGGTCTCCGCCGAGGACATCGCCCAGGAGGTCTGCCTGGCGGTGGTGTCCGCGCTGGGCAAGTACCGCTACGAGCCGGGTTCCTTCCTCGCCTTCGTCTACGGCATCGCCGCGCACAAGGTGGCCGACGCCCGGAGGCGAGCTGTGCGCAGTCGGGCGGAAGTCGTGCCCGAACTGCCCGACTCGCCGACCCTGGAGGACGGGCCGGAGCAGCGCGCGGTGAACGGCGAGCTGATCGAGCACGTGGCGCTGCTGCTGCGCAAGCTGCCCGAGCGGCAGCGGGAGATCCTGGTCCTGCGGGTCGCGGTGGGCCTGTCCGCGGAGGAGACCGCCGCCGCGGTCGGCTCCACCCCCGGCGCGGTGCGCGTGGCGCAGCACCGCGCGCTGGCCAGGATGCGGGAGATGTTCGCCGCTGCGAACGGCTGAACGGGCCTGGCATCGTGTGGGGATGACGACCGCCGACGAGCCCCAGTTCGACGTGCTGCTGTCCGGCACGGTGTTCCTGGACATCATCTTCACCGGCCTGCCCCGACCGCCCGCGCCTGGCACGGAGGTGTGGGCGGAGGGGCTGGGCTCCTGTCCCGGCGGCATCGCCAACCTGGCCGTGGCCTTGCGCAGGCTCAACCTGCGCACCGCGCTGTCTGCGGCGTTCGGCGAGGACGTCTACGGCGACTTCTGCTGGGAGGTGCTCGCCGAGCAGGAGGGCGTGGACCTGAGCTACTGCCGCCGGTTCTACGGCTGGCACTCCCCGGTGACGGTGTCCATGGCGATGGACCGCGACCGCAGCATGGTCACCCACGGCCACCGGCCCCCGGTGCCCGCGGACGAGCTGCTCGACCCGCCGCCGCGGACGCGGGCGTGCTTCGTCCACATAGGGCCGGAGGAAGAGGCGTGGGTGCGCAGCGCCAGGCAGGGCGGCGCGCTGCTGTTCGCCGACATCGGCTGGGACCGCACCGAGGTCTGGGCCCCGGAGCTGCTGCGCAGGCTCGACGGCTACCAGGTGTTCCTGCCCAACGAGGTCGAGGCCACCCGCTACACCCGCTGCGACTCCGCGGAGCGGGCCGCCGCGTCGCTGGCCGAGCACGTGCCGGTGGTGGTGGTCACCAGGGGAGGACGGGGCGCGGTCGCGGTGGACTCGGCCACCGGCGAGGTGGTGGACGTGCCGGGGCTCAACGTCGCGGCGCTGGACTCCACCGGCGCGGGGGACGTGTTCGGCGCGGGCTTCGTGGTGGGCACGCTGGCCGGGTGGCCGCTGGAGCAGCGGGTGCGCTTCGCCAACCTGTGCGCGGCGCTGTCGGTGCAGCACTTCGGCGGGTCGCTGTCGGCGCCGGGCTGGGGCGACATCGCCACCTGGTGGCGCACGGTCAGCAGGCGCAGCGCCGACGACCCGGAGCTGCGCGCCTACGGCTTCCTGGAGGACCTGCTGCCCGACCACGGGGACGCGGAGGTGCGCCGGGCCAGCGCCACCATCCGGCTGCGCACGAGGTGACCGGGATCGCAGTGAGAGCTGGACCATCCGGGTGAGGGGGTTTCACGTCGCGCTCAACCGGGCAGGAGTAACTTCGGGACCCGTCGCCGAAGATCGCTGGGAGAAAACTGCCGACTCCAGGCAACCCGAAGCGATCTCGGACGACTTTATTGGGTGGGGGCGTCGGGTCCCGCCGGTCCGGAAGGGGTTGCTGGTTCAGTGTTCGCCGCGCGCGCGACAAGTCTGGTCAAGTTGGTGGGGTTGTGCCTGACGGCGGGCGTGCTCGTCGCCGCGCTGCTGTTCCCGGTCGTGGGCGGCCTCGGGCTGGCCTCCAACCGCGCGGCCGACACCGTGGACCAGACCTCCGGTGAGCTGGCCAAGGCCGAGCTGCCGCTGGTGACCACGGTGCTGGACATGAACGACCAGCCCATCGCCTACCTCTACGACCAGTACCGCATCCCGGTCGCCTTCGAGGACATCGCCGACACCATGAAGGCGGCGATCATCGCGATCGAGGACAAGCGGTTCTACGAGCACAAGGGCGTGGACTGGCAGGGCATCGCCCGCGCCGCGGCCAAGGCGGGCGTGGACGGCGAGACCTCGCAGGGCGCCTCGACGCTGACCCAGCAGTACGTGAAGAACTACCTGGCGTTCGTGGTGGGCCAGGGCTCGGAGGAGGCCTACGAGAAGGCCACCGAGGTCAGCCTGGGCCGCAAGATCAGCGAGGCGCGGATCGCGACCCAGCTGGAGCAGACGATGACCAAGGACGAGATCCTCGCCGGCTACCTCAACATCGTCCCCTTCGGCAACGGCACCTACGGCGTGGGCGCGGCCGCGGCGACCTACTTCAACACCACCCCCGACAAGCTCACCGTGCCGCAGGCCGCACTGCTGGCGGGCCTGGTCAACCGACCCAGCGCGCTCAACCCCGAGGCGGGCCCGGAAGCGGCGATCAAGCGCCGCAACACGGTGATCGACGCGATGCGCGACAACGGCGCGTTCGGCGACGACCCGGCGGTGGCCGAGCAGAAGGCCGAGGAGTACAAGGCCACCGAGATCGGCGTGGTGCCCGACCTGGACCTGCTGCCCAACGGCTGCGTCGGCGCGGGTGACGGCCCGGTGTACGGCTTCTTCTGCCGCTACCTGGTGGACTACCTGGACAAGGTCGGCCTGTCGACCGACGAGCTGCTCAAGGGCGGCTACACGATCCGGACCACGATGGACCCCGACGCCACCAGGGCGGCCAAGCAGGCGGCGGAGAACCAGGTGCCCAAGACCGCGCCCGGCATCGCCAACGCCATGGCGATCGTGCAGCCCGGCACGGACAAGCACCGGGTGCGCGCGCTGGCCGCCAACCGCGACTTCGGCAACAACGCCGAGGCGGGGCAGAGCGCCTACTCCATCCCGGCCGAGGTGACCCGCTTCGGCTCGGGGTCGATCTACAAGGTGTTCACCGCCGCGGCGGCGCTGGAGAAGGGCGTCGCCCGCATCGACCAGATGATCGAGGTGCCGCGCACCTACACCTCGCGGGTCTACAAGGACGGCAACAAGGGCTACACGGTCAAGAACTACTCCGACAACTACAAGGAGCGGATGACGCTGACGGAGGCGCTGGCGACGTCCCCGAACACCGGCTTCATCATCCTGGAGGAGAAGGCGGGCCTGAACAACGTCGTGGACATGGCCTACCGGCTGGGTCTGCGCGAGTCGATGCAGGGGGTCAACGCCAAGGGCGAGCCGCTCAAGGCCGACGGCTCCAACGGCCCCTCGCAGGGCGACCAGTACAAGCGCGACAACAGCGGCTCGTTCACCCTGGGCGCGGGCCCGACCAGCGTGCTGGAGATGTCCAACGTGGCGGCCACGCTGATGAGCGGCGGCACCTGGTGCCCGCCGACCCCGGTGGAGCAGGTGATCGACCGGGAGGGCAAGCCGGTGCAGCTCAAGGAGCTGCCCTGCGAGCAGGCGGTGGCCCCGGAGCTGGCCAACAGCCTGGTGGTGGGCATGAGCGCGGACACCAAGCCGGGGGGCACGGCGGCGGGCGCGGCGTCCAGGACGGGCTGGAACCGGCCGATGATGGGCAAGACCGGCACCACCGAGGACCACTGGTCGGTGGGCTTCATGGGGGCCACCCCGCAGTACGCGGGCGCGGTGCTGACCTTCACCGACGGCGTGGCCCCGCAGGTGATCTGCCCCGGCAACCCGCCGTACCTGTGCGGCCGGAGCGGCACCGGGGTCACCGGTGGCGACGTGGCCGCGCCGACCTGGTTCAACGCGATGAAGGCCATCCACGACGGGAAGGGCCTGGAGGCCAAGCCCCTGCCGGAGGCGTCTCCGCAGTACCGCTGACCTCGACGAAGACCCGCTCACCGGGGCCGGAACCCAGCTGGGTTCCGGCCCCGGTCGCGTTGCGGCCCAACCCGCCCGGATGCCCCGGACGCCACCGTCCGAAACCACCCCCGCGCCTCGGTGACCTGCGAAGATAACGGCCCTTTATCGAGACGTCCCGGTCTATGATCACTTAGAGTGATAAACAGTGGGCTTTCTCACCGATTGTCGCACTTCGGGGGCTAGCTCTTGCCTTTCGCCGTCACGTGGGGTTACGTTTCCGGCCGCAAGTTACGGTTCGGTCACCGAAGGGACACGTCGTCGCTCCCCGAAAGCGGCGCCACCTGGTTCCCCCGCCAGCGTCCCCGGCCCGGGCTCCCCGAGGCAGGAAGGCACAGCAGTGGCACGGCATTCAACAGCCCGCGGTCGAAGCGCGTTCGTCGCTCCCCCGAAGTGCGACGGCCAGCGCGGCGCGCACCGCGTGGCGGAGAAGTCCCCCCTGACCGGCCGGGTCGCGGCCGCCGTCGTGGCGGCGAGCGCGCTGGCGGGCGGCGTCGGCGTGGCGCAGGGCGCGGGCACCACCGGCGTCCCGCTGGCGGCGGGCGCGGACTTCGCGGCGGCGCTGGCGGCCGAGAGCACCAGCGTCCCCGCCGGCTACCAGGCCAGGACGGTCCACGCCATCGAGCCCGGCCTGGAGGCCGCGAAGCTCCTGCGGACCGAGGCCCTCTACGCCCGCCAGCACGTCGACGAGGCCATGAGGCACGCGGCCGACGGCTACGCCGCGCGGCAGGCCGAGCAGAAGAAGCAGCAGGAAGCCGAAGAGGCCAGGAAGGCCGAGGAGGCGCGCGTCGCCGCCGAGCGGGCCGCCGCCGAGGAAGAGGCCAAGAAGAAGGAAGCGGAGCAGGTCGCCCGGCCCGCCGAGGCCCCCCGCACCGCCAGCAGGCCCACGGCGGTCAAGCCCGCCCAGGGCCAGTTCACCTCCGGCTTCGGCGCCCGCTGGGGCACCACGCACTACGGCGTCGACATCGCCAACGCCATCGGCACCCCGATCCTGTCGGTGATGGACGGCGTGGTCGTCGAGGCGGGTCCGGCCAGCGGCTTCGGCCTGTGGGTGCGGGTGCAGCACGACGACGGCACGATCACCGTCTACGGCCACGTCGACACCATCACCGCGGCGCGCGGTCAGCGGGTCCAGGCGGGCGAGCAGATCGCCACCATGGGCAACCGCGGCCAGTCCACCGGTCCGCACCTGCACTTCGAGGTCTGGATCGGCGGCTCGCAGAAGATCGACCCGATCGGCTGGCTCAACCAGCGCGGCATCTCGCTCTGACCCCGTCCCGGACGTCATACCGACCGGTCGGTACCTGAGGTACGGTGACCCCCGAACCTCGGGAGGCGATCGTGGGTCGTTGGGGCATCACCCTGCCGTTGACCGGCGTGCCGGTGCTGGAGCACCGCGAGCTGGTCGCCGAGCTGGCCGACCTCGGCTGCACCGACGTGTGGTCGGCGGAGACCAGCGGCACCGACGCGTTCACCCCGCTCGCGCTGGCCGCCCAGTGGTCGGGCTCCCTGCGACTGGGTACCGCGATCGCGCCGGTCTACACCCGAGGACCCGCGACGATGGCTATGACAGCGGCCACACTGGCCGAGGTCTCCGGCGGGCGGTTCGTGCTCGGCATCGGCTCCTCCTCGCCCGCCATCGTGCGGCGGTGGAACGGCGTCGAGTTCACCGAGCCCTTCAAGCGCACCCGCGACACGCTGCGGTTCCTCAAGGCCGCGCTGGCGGGCGAGAAGGTCGACCACGAGTACGAGACCTTCTCGGTGCGCGGGTTCCGGCTCGAACGCGTGCCCCAGCAGCCGGTGCCGATCATGCTCGCCGCGCTGCGGCCGGGGATGCTGCGGCTGGCCGCGCGCGAGGCCGACGGCGCCATCACCAACTGGCTCGGCGCCGACGACGTGCCCAGGGTGCGGGCCGAGCTGGGCCGGGCCGAGCTGGCCGCGCGGATCTTCGTCTGCCCCACCGAGGACGCCGACGCCGCGCGGGCGCTCGGGCGGATGCTCATCAGCACCTACCTGACCGTGCCCGCCTACGCGGCGTTCCACGACTGGCTCGGCCGGGGCGAGGCGCTGCGGCCGATGCACGAGGCGTGGGCCGCCGGGGACCGGCGCGGTGCGGGCGCGCTGGTCCCCGACGAGGTGGTCGACGAGCTGGTCGTGCACGGCAGCCTGCCCGCCTGCCGCGAGCGGGTCGCCCGGTACGTCGCCAACGGCGTGGACACCCCGATCGTCGCCCTGCTGCCCACCGGGGCCGACCCGCTGGAGCTGGCCCGTGGTCTCGCGCCGGGCGCCTGACCCCGCCGGACCCGATCGCGCCGGGCGCCTGACCCCGCCGGACCCGATCGCGCCGCACCCGATCGCGCCGGACCGGATCGGAGTGCCACCGCCGCGCGGATCGTGCGCGCGGCGGTGCGGCTGTTCGCCGCCCAGGGCTTCGACGCGACCACCGTGCAGCAGGTCGTCGAGGCGGCCTCGGTCACCAAGGGCGCGCTCTACCACCACTTCGGGTCCAAGGACGACCTGCTGTTCGAGATCTACCGGTCGCTGCTGGACAGGCAGGTGGCCGACCTGCGCCGGGTGCTGGCGCTGGGCCTGGACCCGGCGACCACCGTGCGGCTGGTCCTGGTCAGCCTGGTGGAGACCACCGCGGACAGCGCCGACGAGACGGTGGTGTTCCTGCGCGAGGCGCACCGGCTCGGCGCCGAGCGGCGGGCCGCCTTCCGGGCCGAGCGGCGGCGCTACCACGAGGCGTTCCGCTCGGTGGTGGAGCGGGCCCAGGCCGCGGGCGAGTTCAGCTCCGCCGTGCCCGCGGAGACCGTCGTGCTGATCGCGCTGGGCGTGGTGAACCAGCTGCCCACCTGGTACCGGCCCGACGGCGCCAAGTCGCCCACGCGGCTGGGCGAGGAGATCGCGGACTTCGTGCTCGCCGCCCTGCGTCCCGCGTGAAGACCATGCGCAAGCGCTTGCCGGTGTCGCCGCGAGGGGGGCGCCACCCGCGTCGCTACCCTCGGGTGAGGCCAGGAGGTGTGGGTTGACGAGCATGTCCGACGTGGCGCGGGCCGCCGGGGTGTCCGCGGCGACGGTGTCGCGGGCGCTGCGCGGGGAGCCGGGGGTGTCCGAGGCGACCCGCCGGTACGTCACCGAGGTGGCCAAGCGGATGCGCTACGCCATCGCCCGCGACGCCTCCAGCCTGGCGGGCGGGCGGCGCTACGCGGTCGCCGTGCTCACCGCCGACGTCGGGCGGGGCGACCTGCTCGCCGGGGCCGAGAGCGCGCTGCGGCAGGCCGGGTACGACGTGCTGCTGTACGTGCTGCACGACGCCGAGGCCCGCGCCCGGTTCTTCGACGACGTGCCGCTGGGGCGCCGGGTGGACGGCGTGCTGGCGCTGGCGGTCCGCCTCAGCGAGGACGAGCGCGCCGCGCTGGACGGGGTGGGCGTGCCGGTGGTCGGGGTGCCCGAGGACGACCTGCGCGAGTCGCTGCGGCTGGCGGTGGGGCACCTGATCGGGCTGGGGCACCGGGACGTCGCGCTGGTGCTGGCCGAGGGCGTGGACGAGTCCTACGACGAGGTGCTGGTCGCCGAGGGGCTGGCGGTGCGCCCGGAGTGGACGGTGTGGTCCTCGCCCACGGTCGTGGGCGGTGAGCAGGTGGTGGACGCGCTGCTGGACGGCGGCAGGCTGCCCACCGCGGTGGTCAGCTCCAGCGGCGAGGTCGCGCTGGGGCTGTTCCTGCGGCTGCGCCGGGACGGCCGCGAGGTGCCCGCCGACGTGTCGATCGTCAGCCTGGAGGGGCCGGAGCTGGCGCGGGCGGTCGGGCTGACCGCGGTGGAGGGCGCGTGGCGGGAGCGCGGCGAGCACGCCGCCGCCGAGCTGCTGGGCCTGCTGCGCGGCGAACGGGTCGAGAGCGGCCCGCCGTCGGCGCACTTGGTGGTGCGGAACTCCACCGGCCCCTACATCGGATGATCTCCTCCGGGTGATCACCTGACAGGGGCATCACCAGCCGTTGAACTTCGTGCGACCATCGGGTGACCGGCCTAACCCCAACTGGCGGTTGGGTAAGGGTGACGCGAAGCTGTCCTCTGTGAACGACGAGCTGGCCGCGTTGGCCGAAGCACATGGTGTGGCCACTTGGTACGAGGACGCCAACCGGGAACGGGCCGAGGTCGACGAGGACGTGGTGGTGGCCGTCCTGGCGCAGCTGGACGTCGACGCCTCCACCCCGGAAGCGGTGCGGCGCGCGCTGGCGGCTCCGCGCCCCGCGCCCCGGACGCTGGTCCTGCGCGAGGGCGACGTGCTCGACGAGCCGGGCTCGGTGGTGCTGGAGGACGGCGGCGAGGTCGAGCTGCCCGCGGCGCTTCCCCTGGGCTACCACCGGCTGGGCGAGCGGACCGTGGTCGTCGCGCCGCGCGCCCTGCCCCCGGTGCCCAGGACCTGGGGCTGGATGCTCCAGCTGTACTCGATGCGCTCGAACGGGTCGTGGGGCATGGGCGACTACGGCGACCTGGCCGCGGTCGCCGAGCGGTCGGCCCGCGAACTGGGCGCGGGGGTGCTGCTGGTCAACCCCGTGCAGGCGGTCAGCCCCACCCACCCGGTCGAGCGATCCCCGTACTCGCCCAGCAGCCGCCGCTTCGCCAACCCGCTGTACCTGCGCGTCACCGACCTGCCCGCGTTCGCCCGCGCGGACGATCGGACCCGCGCCCGTGTGCTGGCGCTGCGGCCGGACAACGACACCGAGCTGATCGACTACGACGCGGTGTGGGCGGCCAAGAAGGCCGCGCTGGAACTGCTGTGGCGGCAGGAGGAGCCCGAGGAGCCCACCGGGGAGCTGCGCGACTTCGCCCGGTTCTGCGCGCTGGCCGAGGTGCACGGCCCGGACTGGCGCACGTGGCCGGAGGAGCAGCGCGACCCCGCGACCGCCACCCCCGACCACGACCGGGTGGTCTTCCACGCCTGGCTGCAGCGCCTGTGCGAGTCGCAGCTGGCCGCCGCCCGCGCCGCCGCCCACAATGCCGGCATGTCGGTCGGCATCGTGCACGACCTGCCGGTCGGGGTCCACCCCGGTGGGGCGGACACCTGGGCGGTGCGCGACGCCTTCGCCGCCGACGTCCGCGTGGGCGCCCCGCCGGACGCCTTCAGCCAGCTCGGCCAGGACTGGAACCTGCCGCCGTGGCGGCCCGACCGGCTGGCCGAGCAGGGCTACGAGCCGTTCCGCGCGGTGCTGCGCAGCGTCCTGCGGCACGCCGACGGCATCCGGGTCGACCACGTCGCCGGCCTGTGGCGGCTGTGGTGGATCCCGCCGGGCGAGCCCGCCAAGCGCGGCACCTACGTGCACTACGACGCCGAGGCGATGCTGGCCGTGCTGACCCTGGAGGCCCACCGGGCGGGCGCCGTGGTGGTGGGCGAGGACCTGGGCACCGTCGAGCCCAAGGTGACCGAGGCGCTGCACGCGCACGGGATGCTCAGCTCCGCGGTGCTGTGGTTCCAGCGCGAGTACGACCTGCCCGACCAGCCGCTGGTCCCGCCGGAGAAGTGGCGGCCCACCGCGATGGCCAGCATCTCCACCCACGACCTGCCCACGGCGGCGGGCTTCCTGGCGGGGGAACACGTTCGGGTGCGAGCCGAACTGGGGTTGTTTGAAGGACCGCCGGAGGGGGAATACGAAGCCGCCGCGGCTGAACGAGACCAGTTGGTCGAGCTGCTCCGGCAGGAGGGAGTGCTCGACGATGATCTGGTCATCGCGTTCCACGCGCTGCTGGCGAAGGCGCCGTCGGTGCTGCTGCTGAGCTCGCCGCAGGACGCGCTGGGCGAAGTGCGCCAGCCCAACCTGCCAGGCACCGTCGACCAGTACCCGAACTGGCGCATCCCGCTCCCGGTCCCCCTGGAAGCGGTCTTCGCCGACCCCCGCGTGCGCGCCGCGGCCGCGGCGTTGCGGGCCGGGCGTTCCGGATGAGTGAAACAAGCACGTCACCGCAGGCGGCGTGCCCGCGCAGTATGGTCAAACGTCACCCACGTCACGGTTGGAGGTGGCAATCACCCGTGAACACCGACCTGGTGTCCCGCACCGGGCTGATGCCCGAGATTCCCGCGCAGATGAGCAAGAACCCCGTCGACGAGCTGGAAGTCGCCGTCGAGCGGGTGCTGGCCGCCGTGCGGCCGAGCAGCCTCACCGACCCCATCGAGAGCGCCCACAGCGCCGAGACCGCGTTGCGCACCGCGGTGAGAGCAGCCGCCGACGGCGTGCCCGACGACGCGATGTCCCAGGCGCTGGCGTGCGCCGAAGCGGCCTGCGAGCACCTGCGCTACCTGGAGTTCCAGGAGGCCCGGCTGCTGCTGGTCGCGGCGCGGGGCCAGCTGGTCCGGTCGCACGGCCGCAGAGCCTGATATCTGCAACGGATAGGGATTCCCCGCGTAGGACTTGAGGAGCACTGTTGCGGCCCTGGCCAGGAACGCCCTACCCGCTCGGCGCCACGTACGACGGCGTCGGCACGAACTTCACCCTCTTCTCCGAAGTGGCCGAGTACGTCGAGCTGTGCCTGTTCGACGACGACGGCCAGGAGACGCGGGTCAGGTTGCCGGAGGTGGACGGCTTCGTCCACCACGGCTACCTGCTCGGCATCGGACCCGGTCAGAAGTACGGCTACCGGGTGCACGGGCCGTACGACCCGGAGCAGGGGTTGCGCTGCAACCCCAACAAGCTGCTGATCGACCCGTACGCCAAGGCGATCACCGGTGAGGTGAAGTGGCACGAGTCGCTGTTCGGCTACCCGTTCGGGGAGCCCGACCAGCGCAACGACCAGGACTCGGCGGGGCACGTGCCGCTGTCGGTCGTGGTCAGCCCGTTCTTCGACTGGGCCAACGACCGGCCGCCGAAGACGCCGTACAACGAGTCGGTCATCTACGAGACCCACGTGCGCGGCCTGACCATGCAGCACCCGGAGGTGCCCGAGCGACTGCGCGGCACCTACGCGGGCCTGGCCCACCCGGTGATCATCGAGCACCTGCAGAAGCTGGGCGTGACGGCGGTGGAGCTGATGCCGGTGCACCAGTTCGTCACCGACCACGGCCTGGTGGAGAAGGGGCTGCGCAACTACTGGGGCTACAACACCATCGGGTTCTTCGCCCCGCACGAGGCGTACGCGGCGCTGCCGGAGAGCGCGGGCCAGGTGCAGGAGTTCAAGGGCATGGTGCGCGCCCTGCACGAGGCGGGCATCGAGGTGATCCTCGACGTGGTCTACAACCACACCGCCGAGGGCAACCACCTGGGGCCGACGCTGTCCATGCGCGGCATCGACAACCAGGCGTACTACCGGCTGGTCGACGACGAGCCGAAGTACTACATGGACTACACCGGCACGGGCAACTCGATGAACGTGCGCAGCCCGCACACCCTGCAGCTGATCATGGACTCGCTGCGGTACTGGGTGACCGAGATGCGGGTGGACGGGTTCCGCTTCGACCTGGCCGCCACGCTGGCGCGCGAGTTCTACGACGTGGACCGGCTGTCGACGTTCTTCGACCTGGTGCAGCAGGACCCGGTGGTCAGCCAGGTCAAGCTGATCGCCGAGCCGTGGGACGTGGGGCCCGGCGGCTACCAGGTGGGCAACTTCCCGCCGCTGTGGACCGAGTGGAACGGCAAGTACCGCGACACGGTGCGCGACTTCTGGCGGGGCGAGCCCGCCACGCTGGGGGAGTTCGCCTCGCGGCTGACCGGCTCGTCGGACCTGTACCAGGAGGACGGGCGGCGCCCGTTCGCCTCGATCAACTTCGTCACCGCGCACGACGGGTTCACCCTCAACGACCTGGTCTCCTACAACGACAAGCACAACCTGGCCAACGGCGAGGAAGGCCGCGACGGCGCCGACGACAACCGGTCGTGGAACTGCGGGGTGGAGGGGCCCACCGACGACCCGGAGGTCAACGACCTGCGGGAGCGGCAGCGGCGCAACCTGCTGGCCACCCTGCTGCTGTCGCAGGGGGTGCCGATGCTGCTGCACGGCGACGAGATCGGCCGCACCCAGCTGGGCAACAACAACGCCTACTGCCAGGACAACGAGCTGTCGTGGGTGGACTGGACGCTGGCGGAGAAGAACCGGGACCTGCTGGAGTTCACCGCCGCGCTGACCGCCTTCCGCAAGCAGCACCCGGTGCTGCGCAGGCGGCGGTTCTTCCAGGGCAGGCCGATCCGGCGCGGCGACGAGCTGCGCGACATCGCCTGGTTCACCCCCTCCGGGCAGGAGATGACCGAGCAGAACTGGGGTGACGGCTTCGGCCGCTGCCTGGTGGTCTTCCTCAACGGCGAGGGCATCCCCGACCTGGACCAGCGCGGCATGCGGGTGCTCGACGACTCGTTCCTGATCGCCTTCAACGCCCACCACGAGGAGATCGCCATCACGCTGCCGGACGAGGGCTACGGCCCGCAGTGGACCGTGGTGATCGACACCGCCACCGGTCAGGTCACCCAACCCGAGCTGGGCGAGCCGATCCCGGCGGGCGGCACCCTGCCGCTGGTCGCGCGGTCGCTGGTGGTGCTGCAGCGGACGGGCGTGGCATGAGCGGGGCACCCAGCTCCACCTACCGGCTGCAGTTCACCCCCGAGTTCACCTTCGCCGACGCCGAGGCGGTGGTGGACTACCTGGACGCGCTGGGCGTCGGGGCCCTCTACGCCTCCCCGCTGCTGGAGGCCGTCAAGGGCTCCACGCACGGCTACGACGTGGTCGACCCGACCCGCGCCCGCGAGGAGTTCGGCGGCGAGGCCGGGCGGGTCGCGCTGAGTCGGGCCGTGCGCCGGGCCGGGCTCGGGTTCGTGGTCGACGTCGTGCCCAACCACATGGCCGTCGACCACGACGACGCCAACCCGTGGTGGTGGGACGTGCTCCAGCACGGCCGCGAGTCCGCCTACGCGAAGTACTTCGACATCGACTGGGAGGCCGGACCGCTGCTGCTGCCCTTCGCGGGCGACGAGGACTCCGAGGAGGAGCACGAGCACTACCGGCTGGCGTTCTGGCGGCGCGGCAACCAGGAGCTGAACTACCGGCGGTTCTTCGACATCACCACGCTGGCCGCGGTGCGCGTGGAGGACCCGGAGGTCTTCGAGGCCACCCACGGCGAGGTGCTGCGCTGGGTCGCCGCGGGCGAGGTGACCGGGCTGCGGGTGGACCACCCCGACGGCCTGGCCGACCCCGGCGGGTACGTGCGACGGCTCAAGGAGCGCTCGGGCGTCTGGGTGGTGGTGGAGAAGATCCTCGGCGCGGACGAGTCGCTGCCGGTGAGCTGGCCGGTCGAGGGCACCACCGGCTACGACGCGCTGCGCGAGGTGTGCGGGCTGTTCGTGGACCCGGCGGGCGAGGCGCCGTTCACCGCGCTGGCGCGGGAGCTGGGCGTGCCCACCGACTTCGACGAGGTCGACCGGGCCAGCCGGGAGCTGGTGGTGGGCTCGATCCTGCGCGCCGAGGTGCGCCGGATCGCCGCCCTGCTCGACCACCCCGACCGGGACCAGGCCGAGCGGGCGGTGGCCGAGGTGATGGTCAACTTCCCGGTCTACCGGTCCTACCTGCCCGAGGGCGGGCGGGACTGGGCCGAGGCGGTGCGCCGCTGCACCAGCCCGGCGGTGGAGGCGCTGGACCGGCAGGTGCGCGCCGACCCGCGCGGCGAGCTGGCCACCCGCCTCCAGCAGACCTCCGGCATGGTGGTGGCCAAGGGCACCGAGGACACCTCGTTCTACCGCTACACCCGGTTCGTCGCGCTCAACGAGGTGGGCGGGGCGCCGGACCGGTTCGGCGTGCCGGTGGCGGAGTTCCACCGCCGGGCCGCCGCCCGCGAGGCGGGCTCGCCCCTGGCGATGACCGCGCTGTCCACCCACGACACCAAGCGCTCGGAGGACGTGCGGGCGCGGCTGGCGGTGCTGGCCGAGGTGCCCGACGAGTTCGCCGAGGCGGTGCGCCGGTGGACCGCCGCGCACCCGATCGACGAGCCGTCGCTGAACCTGCTGGCCTGGCAGTCGCTGGTGGGAGCGTGGCCGATCACCGCCGACCGGATGCGCGCCTACCTGGAGAAGGCCGCCAAGGAGTCCAAGGTCCGCACCACCTGGGTCGACCACGACGAGGAGTTCGAGGCGGCGGTGGACGCCTGGCCCGCGCGGGTGCTCGACGGCGAGGTCGCGGGTGAGGTGGCCGCGTTCGTCGACACCATCGCCCAGCCCGGCTGGTCCAACGCGCTGGGGCAGAAGCTGGTGCAGCTGACCGCCCCCGGCGTGCCCGACGTCTACCAGGGCACCGAGCTGTGGGACCTGTCGCTGGTGGACCCGGACAATCGCCGCCCGGTGGACTACGGGCTGCGGCGCAGGCTGCTGGCCCGCCTCCAGCAGGGCTGGCTGCCCGAGGTGGACGACTCGGGCGCGGCCAAGCTGCTGGTGGTGCACCGCGCGCTGCGGCTGCGCCGGGAGCGGCCGGAGCTGTTCCGCGGCTACCGCCCGGTGCGCGCCGAGGGCGAGGCCGCCGAGCACGCCGTGGCGTTCGAGCGGACCGGTCTGATCACGGTGGCGACCAGGCTGCCGGTGGGCCTGGCGCGCTCGGGCGGCTGGCGGGACACCGTGCTGCCGCTGCCGCCGGGGGAGTGGACCGACGTCCTGACCTCCCGGCCGGTGTCGGCCCCGTCCGGCTCGGTCCGGCTGGCCGAGCTGCTGGACCACTACCCCGTGGCACTGCTGGTGCGAGGAGATCGGTGAGCTTTTCGGTGTGGGCGCCGCTGCACGAGCGCGTCCAGGTGAGGGTCGACGGCCAGGACCACGAGATGACCGCCGGGCAGGGCGGTTGGTGGCACTCGGACGCGGAGGGTCGCGCGGGCGCGGACTACGCCTTCGTGCTCGACGGCGAGCCGCTGCCGGACCCGCGTTCGCTGTGGCAGCCCAACGGCGTGCACGAGGCGTCGCGGGTCTACGACCACGGCGCGTTCCGGTGGACCGACGACGGCTGGACCGGCAGGGCGCTGCCCGGCGCGGTGATCTACGAGCTGCACATCGGCACCTTCACCCCCGGTGGCACCTTCGACGCCGCGATCGAGCGCCTGGACCACCTGGTGGACCTGGGCATCACGCACGTCGAGGTGATGCCGGTCAACTCCTTCGACGGCACCGCGGGCTGGGGCTACGACGGCGTGCTGTGGGGCGCGGTGCACGAGCCCTACGGCGGCCCGGACGGGTTCAAGCGCTTCGTCGACGCCTGCCACGCGCGCGGGCTGGCCGTGCTGCTGGACGTGGTCTACAACCACCTCGGACCGTCCGGGGCCTACCTGGACCGGTTCGGGCCGTACTTCGCGGGCAGCAACGAGTGGGGGCCGGGCCTCAACCTCGACGGCGAGGGCGCCGACGAGGTGCGCCGCTACGTCATCGACAACGCGCTGGGCTGGCTGCGCGACTTCCACGTCGACGGGCTGCGGCTGGACGCGGTGCACGCGCTGGTCGACCGCAGCGCGCTGCACGTGCTGGAGCAGCTGGCGGCCGAGGTGGACGCGCTGGCGACGGCGCTGCGGCGGCCCCTGTCGCTGATCGCCGAGTCCGACCTCAACGACGCCAGACTGGTGACCGCGCGCGAGGCGGGCGGCTACGGGCTGACCGCGCAGTGGGCCGACGACCTGCACCACGCGCTGCACGTGGCGCTCAGCGGCGAGACGCACGGCTACTACCCGGACTTCGAGGGCGAGCTGGCCACCACGCTGCGCCGGGTGTTCCTGCACGCGGGCACCTGGTCGTCCTTCCGCGGCCGCACCCACGGCAGGCCGGTGGACACCGCGCGCGTCCCCGGCTACCGGTTCCTGGCCTACCTGCAGAACCACGACCAGGTCGGCAACCGGGCCGTCGGCGACCGGCTGTCGGCGACGGTGTCGCGGGCGAAGCTGGCGGTCGGCGCGGCGGTGGTGTTCTGCTCCCCGTACACGCCGATGGTGTTCATGGGCGAGGAGTGGGCGGCCAGCACGCCGTGGCAGTTCTTCGCCTCGTTCCCCGACCCGGAGCTGGCCGAGGCGGTGCGCACCGGGCGGCGGCGCGAGTTCGGCAGGCACGGCTGGGGCGAGTCCGAGGTGCCCGACCCGATGGACCCGGAGACCGCGCGGCGCTCGACGCTGCGCTGGGACGAGGTGGACCAGGAGGGGCACCGCGAGCTGCTGGAGCTCTACCGCGCGCTGATCGCCCTGCGGCGGGCGCGGCCGGAGCTGTCGGACCCGAGGCTGGACCGGTTCCGGGTGGAGCAGGACGGCCCGGTGCTGGTGCTGCACCGGGGCGGCCTGCGGGTGGCGTGCAACTTCGGCGGGGCCGCGGAGGTGCGGCTCGACGGCGAGGCTGCGGAGGTGCTGCTGGCCTCGGCGGAGGTGGTCCCCGCCGGGCGGTCGCTGCACCTGCCCGCCGAGTCGTTCGCCGTGGTTCAGCTGTCCGGCAGCCACCCGACCTCGGTGAGCCGCTCGGCCAGCAGCTGACCCGCCAGGGTCACCTGGTCGGCCAGCTGTCTTCGCACCTCCGGCCGCTGGTCGGAGGTGGCGGTGGCCGCGTCGTAGGCCGCGACCAGTTGCCGTGCCGCGTGCACCACCTCCACCCCCGGCCAGTCGACGACCTCGGCTCGCCCGTTGGACTCGCCGGACAGGTGCACCGCGCGCACGGCCTGGCGCGGCCCCAGCTCGACCGCCAGGTCGATCAGCTTCACGGCGATGGTGTGCAGCTTCACGTTGTGGTGCTGCGACATGCGCACCAGCAACTGGAACCCCTGCTGGGGAGTGCAGCCCTGCACGGCCGCGATCAGGCCGGTGGCCTGACCGATCACGGTGCGGGTCTGCACCGCGTTGCGCAATCCGATCACCTCGGCTTCGAGGCTGGCGATCCGCGCGGTCAGCGAATCGTCCTGGCCCATGTCCCCGACCACGGTCGGGCTCCTCTCGCACGTACGGAACTGGTCAGCCTTGCCAGCGGTGCGAGGGACGTGGCGCGGCGAGAGAGCCCGCTCGGCAAGCCCTCAGCGCCTGTTCCTCGCTGACCCTGGTACCCCTGGCGGGGGTGCCCGGTGGCTTGCGGCTGGCTTTTCAACCGCGTGGACGATCACCGTAGTAGAGGCGGGGGAGCGGGGTGAACAGCAGGTACCGGTTTCCGGATGACCCCACCGGGTAATCCTTCGGCGACAACGGCGTCGAGGGAAGGGGAACCGGCCATGGGGGCCGACGACAAGATCAGCAACAAGGCCGAGGAGCTCAGGGGCCGCGCCAAGGAGGCGGTCGGTGACGCCACCGGCAACGAGCAGTGGCAGACCGAGGGCCGCGTCGAGCGGGGCACCGGTGCGCTCAAGCAGGCGGCCGAGAAGGTCAAGGACGCCTTCCGCCCCAACCGCTGATGCCCACCCGCCGCAGCGCCGCCGAGTTCGTGCCCGAAGGCGCGGACCTGGCGGCGCTGCGCTCCGCCGCCCAGACCTGCCGGGGCTGCGACCTGTACGCCGACGCGACGCAGGTGGTGTTCGGCGACGGGCCCGAGTCGGCCGAGCTGGTGGTGGTGGGGGAGCAGCCCGGCGACGTCGAGGACCGCCGGGGCGAGCCGTTCGTCGGGCCCGCGGGCAGGTTGCTGGACAAGGCGCTGGCGGAGGCCGACCTGATCCGCGGCGGCGTCTACCTGACCAACGCGGTCAAGCACTTCAAGCACACCGAGCGCGGAAAGCGCCGCATCCACAAGACACCGGGGCGCACCGAGGTGGTGGCCTGCCTGCCGTGGCTGACGGCGGAGCTGGCGCTGATCCGCCCCAGGCTGGTGCTGTGCCTGGGGGCGACCGCGGCCAAAGCCGTGCTGGGCAACGACTTCAAGGTGACCGAGCGACGCGGGCAGGTGGTGGCGCTCGACGAGTACGAGGTGGTCGCCACCGTGCACCCCTCGTCGGTGCTGCGCGCGCCCGACCGGGACGAGGCCTACCGCGCTTTCGTGGCCGACCTGCGCGGCGTGCGCGAACACCTCGGGAAGCTCGGGAAGTAGAACGGCCCCCGGATCACTTCCCGCCTCGCGGCGGGCCGAGCTGGACTGAGCTCGGGATCACGGGGGCCGGGTGGCCGCCTGGTATTCACCAGGACCACCGTCGCCTGGGAAAGGCCAGGTCCTAGCGGACAGCCACCTCACAAGTCCTGCAGCTATACAACTTCGGACCACCTCCTTCCTTGTGTACTGCGAACCTATGCGCTGCCGGGCGGGGCTCGCAACGGAAAATCCGCGTGAGGTTCGCCATGCGTCGAACTACAGCTGCATGGTGTCGATGTCGCTGTTGGCCCGGACGAACCCGGCCGCCAGGATCGTGGTGGGGTGCGCGTCGCCGAGCACCCGGCGGAAGCTCTCGACCACGCGCGCGTGCCGCCGCGAGGACTCGTCCCGCTCCCCGGTCCGGCGCAGGTCGATCGCCAGGTTGAGCGCCACGGCCAGCGTGGAGGGGTGCTCGGGGCCCAGCACGCGGCTCGACCTGCGCAGCGTGTCCTCGTCCGCGGCCAGCGCGCCCGCGTGGTCGCCCAGCGCCGCCAGGTCGCTTGCCAGGTTGGTCGAGGCGACCAGCGTGAAGGGGTGGTCGCTGCCGAAGAGCCGCCGCAGCGCGGAGGTCGCGGCGGCGTTGAGCTCCTGGGCGTGGTGCGGGTCGCCGGACAGCCGGTGGGCCACGGCGAGGTTGGTCGCCGCGATCAGCGTCGTCGGGTGCTCCTCGCCCTGGGTCTCGACGAGCAGGCGGTGGCTCCGCTCGGCCAGTTCCGCCGCGCCGGGCGTGTCGCCCAGGTGCCGCAGGACCACCGACAACGTCATCAGGGCGGTGGCGGAGTCCAGGTGCTGTTCGCCGTACTTGCGCCGGTAGCGGCGCAGGCAGTCCTCGGCCAGCGTCCTGGCCCCCTCGTGGTCGCCCGCCCGGCAGCGCGCGACGGCGAGGTTGCGCACCGCGCCGATCGTGGAGGGGTGGTCGTCGCCGAACAGCTCGCGCTGCCGCCGCAGCGTGCTCTCCTGCATCGACCTGGCCGCCCGGTAGTCGCCCAGTTCGCGCAGGTCCATCGCCAGCCCGTTGAGCGACCGGAAGGTCAGCAGGTGGTCGGCCCCCAGCACGGTGGTCCTGCGGTCCAGGGTGTCCTGGTCCAGCAGGCGGGCTCTGCTGAACAGGCCCATCAAGCGGTAGCAGCCCGCCAGGTTGTTGGCGTACCGCAGGGTCGCCGGGTCGTCCTCGCCCAGGACGCGGCACGCCTTGGCGTAGACGGTCTCCTGCAGTCCGAGCTCTTCCGCGAACCTGCCCTCGGCGCGGTAGCCCGCCGCGACCGTGTCCATCATGCTGATGACGGTTTCGTGGTCGTCACCCAGCTGCGCGCGCAGTTTCTCGTAGGTGGTGTGGTTGAGCCCCGTCGCCTCCGCCACGCGGCCCGCGCGGAGCAGGCCCGACGCGTGCAGGCGGGACATCTCCAGCGTGTCCAGGTCGTCTTCGCCGCGGATCGACCGCCACGCCCGCACGCCCTGCCCGGACAGCTCGATCGCACCGTCGTAGTCGCCGCTGGCCAGCAGGTACTTGACGAAGTTGATCATCAGGGCGCAGGTCCAGCTGTCCGTGCACGCGATCGCCTCCGACATCACCGCGTGCGGCAGGAGCGCGGCGTAGCGCGGCCACGTCGAGGCCACGGCGGGGTAGTTCGGGTCGCCGTTGACCAGCAGCATGTGCACCGCGTGCCGCATCCGCTCCCGCTCCTCGGCGTCGAGGCGGTCTTTCACCACCGCCTGGACCAGGCGGTGCAGTTGGAGGGTGTTGTTCCGGTGGTCGATCTTGGCCAGGCCGTAGCGGGTGATCTCGCGGGTCGCCCGGTCGAGCTTGATCGGCGCCCTGAGCGCCTCGGCCAGCGCGTCGGGCACCGGGGCGTCGCGGATGCCGCGGAACAGCTCCAGGGAGATGGGCTCCGGGCCGAAGAACGCGCACACCCGCAGCAGCTGCAGGGCCGCCGGGTGCTCCTCGGCCAACCGGTTGAGCGGGACGCTCCACGCCGCGGCGATGGGCAGCCGGTCGTCCGACGCGCCCGCGGCCGACCGCTGCGCCCGGTCCTGCTCCAGCAGCCGCAGGTACTCGGCGACCGCCATGCCGGTCTGCGCCCGCCACGCCGCCGCCTGCTCGATCGCCAGCGGCAGGTCGCCCAGCGCCTCGGCCAGCGCGTCCGCGTCGGCGTCGGCCAGCTCCCGGTCGCGCCGGTGCAGCAGCTCGATGCTCTCGGCACGGGTGAACAGGTCGACTTCCACCGGGTGCGCGTGCTCGTCCCAGGCGGGGTTGCGCGAGGTGATCACGACGTGGCCGGTCCCCGAGGGCAGGAACGGCAACAGGTCGTCGGGGTCGTCCGCGTTGTCGAACACGAGCACCCAGCGGGAGTAGGGCTTGCTGTCGCGCAGCGCCGCCAGCACCGCGGGCACCGCCGCGTCCGCCGTGCTGGGCAGCCCGAGGCGCTTGGCCAGGTCGATGAAGCTCGCCTTGACCTGCGCCTGCCGCTCGGCGGGCACCCACCACACCAGCTCGTAGTCGGAGGCGTGCCGGTACAGGTACTCCACGACCGTCTGGGACTTGCCCACGCCGCCCATGCCGTGCAGCGCCTCGGGCAGCACCGCCGTGGTGCCGCCTTCGGCCAACCTCCTGCGCAGCAGGTCCAGCAGTTCCTCGCGGCCGGTGAAGTCGGGGTTGCGCAGCGGGACCTCACCCCACACCGAGGGGCGCCGGTCGGGGTCGCCGCTGTCGGTCCCGTCGCCCTCCGAGGAGCCACCGCCCCGCTGCCGCGCTCCCGGCAGCAGGGCCGCCAACCGCTTCGCCCTGGCCAGGTAGGGCCCGGACAGCGCGCGGAACACCGCCGCCTGCACGCGCACGTGCCGCAGGTCCTCGGGCAGCGCCGAATCGGGGTCGTCCAGCGCGGCGGCGAAGTCGCGCAGCGCGGTCGCTCCCGGCGGGGCCTGCTCCGCCACCAGCCGGGCGACCCGGACGGTGTCCGAGCGCCGTGCGGCGGCCAGCAGCTCCTCGCGCACACCGGGGCGGAAGTCGTAGGCCGCCACCGCCGGGTCCGCCGCCCGGTCGCGGACCAGCAGGCCCCCGAGCACGACTTCGGCCAGCACCGACAGGCCGCTGCGGGGCAGCAGCGCCCGTTGCACCAGCTTCATCGTCGGCAGGTCCAGCGGGGCCGCCGCCAGCAGGCCCGCCAACCGGAACGCCGCGGTCGAGGCGACGGTGCGGAAGTTCAGCACCCGCTCCCGCGCGGTCGGCTCGACCGCCGGCTCCTCCGCGGCCTCCTCCGCGGCCTCCGGCGCGCTCTCCCCGTCGAACGGCCGCACCAGCGCCGCGGTGCACTCGACCCACTCCGGGCCCGGCGCGCTGACCAGCCGCGCCCACGCCGTCGTCCAGGTCCCCGGCAGTTCGAGCACCGGCACGGGGGTGGCGGGAGCCCCGGCGACAGCGCTGAAGCCGAGCTCCGGCCGGACCGCCGAGACGCGCAGCCGCCGGTTGGCCACCCAGGGGGCGGGCGCGGACAGCCGGACCCGCCGCGCGTCGAGCCCGCCCCAGTGCCACAGGCGCTGCTCGAGCACGTGCACCACGGCCACCGGCATCCGCTGCGCCCACTGGTGCAGCACGTGCTCCGCCGCTCCGCTGTGCCAGGCCCCGCCCACCGCGTCGGTCAGCACCAGCACCAGGCGCCTGCCGGTCGGATCGGTCAGCCTGGCCCAGCGCACGGGCTTCGCCTCGGCGTTCTCCGGGCGCAGCACCACCTGCCCTGGCCGGTCCACCGAGAAGTCCGCGTGGTGCAGCCGCACGTCGCGGAACGCGCCCTGGCGGGTGAGCAGGTCGTGGAACTCCCGCGCGGTGTGCCGCCAGATGGCCATCGACGGCGAGTCGTCCACGACC
This sequence comes from Saccharothrix coeruleofusca, assembly GCF_017876325.1. Classification (NCBI taxonomy): domain Bacteria; kingdom Bacillati; phylum Actinomycetota; class Actinomycetes; order Pseudonocardiales; family Pseudonocardiaceae; genus Saccharothrix; species Saccharothrix coeruleofusca. Next base: position 4,383,771 of record NZ_JAGINV010000001.1, on the reverse strand, counting down.
AGCGCCACCTCGAAGCGGTGCCAGGCAGCGGGCCGCCACTCGGGCACCCACAGGGCGTCCTGCGCCGCGCGTTCGGCGGTCCGCTCCTCGTCGAGCACCTGCCGCCAAGGCGAGGGAGCGCTGCGCATCAGCGGCCGCAGGGCACGGGCGATCCGCGTCCGGGCGGGCAGGGCGGGCAGTGCCGTCGGCACGGCCACGCCTGGTCCGCCGTCGTGGGCGCGCTCTTCCGCGCCCACGACAGCGGACCACTCCCACGCCCGCGAGGCGGGTGGTGGGTCCTCCGGGTCAGGCGGCGACGAGGACCGCGCACCTCCCTCCGGCGGACCCGCCGCGGAGCCGTCCGCCGAGGCCGGGGACAGCGGAGGCGGAGACCACGCGGCGGGGGCCGCGCCCCGCAGGCGCAGCGCCAACCACAGCGCGTCGCGCAGCTCCCGGTGGGTCAGCTCACGGGTGCCCAGTGCCGCCTCGGTCGGAGGGGTGCGCTCGCCGGCGCCCGCCCTCGCGCCGGTGGACGCACCCCTCCCGGCGCCGGTCATCCCACTTCGGCCGACAGCGGGTGCCAGATCGCCCGCAGCAGGTCTTCCCAGTCCCGGTCGGGCCGGTACGCGCCGGAGGTGACCAGCTGGGCGGCCAGGTGCACGGCGTTGAGCAGCTGGTCGGAGGCCAGTCCGCCGACCTCCTGGCTGCGCTCCAGGAAGGTGCTGATCAGCCGCGCCAGGTCGATGCCCTCGGCCTGCCCGAAGTGCGCGGCCACCATCTGCCCCAACTGGTCGTAGTCGGGCGGGGGCACGTGCAGCCGCAGGCAGCGGCGCAGGAAGGCGGGCGGGAACTCGCGCTCGCCGTTGCTGGTGATGATGACGATCGGGAACTCGCGGCAGCGCACCGAGCCCTCGTGGACCGTGGCCGTGCCGCCGTGGTCGGCGGTGAGCACCTGCACCTCGGGCCTGCTCTTGGCGATCCGGACCAGCTCGGTGATCTCGTACTCGCCCTCCTCGAACACGTTGAGCAGGTCGTTGGGCAGGTCGATGTCGCCCTTGTCCAGCTCGTCGATGAGCAGCACCCTGGGCAGGTCGTAGGGCAGCAGGGCGGTGCCCAGCGCGCCGAGGTGGATGTAGTCGCCGATGTCCGGGTCCGCCGCGCCCCGCCCGCCCGCGCCCGCCGCCTGCACCCGGCCGATGGCGTCGTAGCTGTAGAGGCCGTCGCCGAGCTTCGTGCGGCTGGTGATCGGCCACCGCAGCACCGGTCCCAGGCCCAGCTCGCGGGCGATCAGGTAGGACAGCGACGACTTGCCGGTGCCGGGGTTGCCGGTGACCAGCAGGGGGCGCCGCAGGTGGATGGCGGCGTTGACCATCGCCACTTCGTCGGGGTAGGGCGTGCGGGGCGTGGTCAGCGCCCGGCCCAGGTGGCGGTCGGCTTCCCCGCCGTCGTCCAGCGGTCGGGGCGCGTTGCCCCGACCCGTGAACCTGCGCCACGGCGGCGCCTCGGGCCACGGGCCCACGGGCTCGGTCGCCCGTTCCGCGGTCCCCCGGTAGACGTGCCACGGCGGACCGGGTTCACCGCTCGGCCGCTGCGCACCCGCGCTCGCGTTCATGCCGCTGAAACTCCTTCCGGTGGGGTCGGGCGGACGGGCGCCACCACCCGCGCGGGGTCGTCCCACAGCACGGTCAGCGCGGCGCCGCAGTGGCGGCTGCCCGGACCCTGGTGGAAGGCGCCGGTGCGGGCCAGCCGGACCCGCTCCAGCAGGTCCCGCGGATCGCTGTCGTGCAGCAGGCGCCGGGCCGCGTCGGTGAAGGCGGCACCGCAGTCCTCGCGGTGCCACAGCATCACCGGCACGCCCGCGCGCAGCCCGACCGCGACCTCGTCGCGCCCGGCCGACTCCGCGCGCGGCGGTGAGCTGAGCACGAGCGAGACGGCGGAGGGCTTGCGGTCGAACGCGGCGATGAGCTCGCGCAACCCGTCGGCGCTGCCGTCACGGCCCCAGCAGCCCGCCTCCTCGGCGATGGCGCCGCTGCCCTCCAGCTGGGACCGCAGCTCGCGCCAGCGCGTGCGCCACATGCGGTGCCACTTCCGCTTCCCCATCCGCTCCAGGCTGCGCACCACGACCGGGTAGCGGCAGCCCAGCGGTTCGGGGAGCGGGTTGTCGGTCTCCCACGGCCACTGGTCCACGTCGAGGTTGAGGACCTCGGCGGAGAGGACGAACTCGACGTGGATGGCGGGGGCCTGCTCGCTCCACGCGGCCTCCACCTCCTCCAGCACGTCGGCGACCCGGTGCTTGACCGAGGCCAGATCGCCGGTGTGGTCCTCGCCGCGCTCCGGGTACCAGCCCCCGGACAGGTCGAGCTGCCGCCAGTGCAGGAGGCGGTAGACCTCGCCGGAGGTGCCCTCCGGCTGGAGCTGGAAGACCACGTAGGCGTTGGCGGGCCGCGCCTGCGCGGGGGCGGGCGAGCCGAGCTTTCGCCGGAGGTCGTCGAGTTCCGCGGTCAGACCCATGTCGACGGCGCGGGCATCGGACCACCGGCGCAATTCCGATGCCAGTTCGGCGGAGGTTACCGCGGCGACGCGCTCGACGAAGAGCAGCGGTTTCGGCAACCCGTCCGGTTCGGCGTTGAGGGTTTCCAGCAATCGGAGGGCGTCGAGCGGGGTCGACCGCTCGCGCAGCGGGGGCGCCGAGGGGCCCGCCGTCGCCCGGTAAATCTCCGGGAGGTCGTCCACGACCACGCCGCGCAGGAGGTCGAAGACGGGACGGCGCTCTTCGTGCGACCACAGCGGAAGCGCGCTCATGCCGCGCACGGCCGCGCGCACCTCGGCCATGGGTTTCGATTCCTGCTCTATCCGGCCTAATACCCGCACTAATGCGGATAAACCATCGGGTCGCTGTCCGCACACCTCGACGATGCTGAACAGGTGGCCGAATGCCAGTCGGTGCTCCTCGACCGGCAACTCCTCGCGCAGTTCATCGCACAGCATCCGGACGAGGAGGTTCCGCCCGTTCCGGTCGGCCAACGACGGTATCCGCCGCAAAGCCTCCACCAGCGGCCACAGCACGCCCCGCGCGGAGCCCCCTTGCGTCCACACCCGTGTGCTCCCTCGTGGTCGACGGAGTGCCCGATCGCGCACATCGTAAGGCTGAATCCGGCGATCGACTTCAGTTTCCGCCGCGCAACCAATGGCGCGCCGCGGTTTCGACCCCGCGCACGGCTGTCGAGTCGCCTTCGAGTTCGCGAACGGCGGCCAGCAGGTTGGCCAAGCCGTCCTCGTAGTCCAAGCACGTGCGCACCAGTTCGACCACCTGCAACCGAGGGCGGCGCTGATGCGGCACGGCCTGCCGAACTTGCGGTGGGAGCAGGCCGAGCAGCGTTTCGCGGCCCGCCTCCTCACGCACGCTCGGCACCTCCAGCAGCGCGTCCACCAGGCTCGACAGCCGCTCGGCGGGGCTGGTCGAACGCTGCGACGACTGGGGGCTCGGCGGTGTGGAATACTTGATCCACGCCTTCACCCGCAGTTCTTTCACCCGCACGAAGACCGGGTGGAACTTCTCGGGCTCGGTTCGCGGGTCGTGCCGGACCACGTCCCGGTGGAAACCATCGGAAACGATTACCGCGATCGCCTCTGCGGATTGCCGCAGCGCTTCCCGTAGTTCTGCGGAGTCGAGCAGCCTGCTGGCGTGGATGACGCCTTCGCCGACGATGCCGTGGTCCACCCGGCGCACCTCGCCCGCGTGCAGGGCGAATCGCAGCCGAATGCGCTCGGGCGCCGGGGCGAGGGCGTTGTGGTCCTCCAGTTCGGCGGCCAGTTTCGGCAGCACGTCGGTCAGCAGGACGTTCTTGGGGGTGCTCGCGGGCACCAGGACGAGCGCACCGTCGCCCCCGTCCTGCACGACGCACCGGTCCCAGTCGATCGACGCCTGGGCGAAAGCGTGGCGCAAGGCGCGGTTGAGCCCGTTGTGCACCGCCGCGCGGTGGTGGTCGGTTCTCTCCGGGGCCCCGTACCGCTCGACGTCGACCACCAGGATCGTGTGGTGCAGGGGCAACTCATGCGATAACACGAACGATCACCTCGATCGGCTCCGGGGATCGGTTCCGGACAGCGGACACGAGGCAAAGGTAACCACCGCCGACCTCACTCGTCAGCTTTTCACCGGACGAGCGCGACAGGGTGAAGTCTGTTTTCCGCCGGATTTCGGGTTCCCCGCGCGACAAGGTGATCCACATGGACATCGGGAACAGGGTCGCGTTCGTGACGGGTGGCAGCCGGGGGATCGGCGCGGCGGTGGCGGTGCGGCTGGCGCGCGCCGGGGCCGAGATCGCGCTGACCTACCGGGACAACGCCGACGACGTGGTCGAGCGGATCAAGGGCATCGGGCGCCGCGTGGTGGCGATCAGGGCGGACAGCGGGGACGCCGAGGCCGTCGCGGCCGCGGTCGAGGAGGCGGCCGGGACGCTGGGGCGGTTGGACGTCGTGGTCAACAACGCCGCGGAATTCCCCGTCGGACCGCTGGAGGCGTTCTCGGTCGACGAGTTCGACCGGACCTTCGCGGTGAACGTGCGCGCGGCGTTCGTCGCCGCCAAGGCGGCGCTGCCGCACCTGGGCGAGGGCGGGCGGATCATCAGCGTCGGCAGCAACCTCGCCGAGCGGGCGGTCTTCCCCGGCTTCTCGCTCTACACGGCCAGCAAGACGGCGCTGGTGGGCTTCACCAAGGGCTTGGGCAGGGAGTTGGGGCCGAAGGGGATCACGGTCAACCTGGTGCACCCCGGCCCCACCGACACCGACCTGAACCCGGCCGACGGCCCGAACGCCGAGCACATCAGGGGGATCACCGCGGTGGGCCGCTACGGGCGGCCCGAGGAGGTCGCGGAAGCCGTGGCGTACCTGGCGTCCCCCGAGGCGGCCTGGGTCACCGGAGCGGTGCTGAACGTCGACGGCGGCTTCACCGCCTGAGTGCGCTTGGATGGCCCGACTCGCGTGATCGGGGACCGCGACGCGAGCCGGGCCGTCCGGGGCTGCTCGGCGCGGATCAGCCGACGTTGACGTCGACGCAGGCGTAGAACGCGTTGCTGGTGTCGCCGATGTTCCAGATGGCGAGCACCTTCTGCCTGCCCGCGGGCAGGGTCACGGTGTGCGACACGGTGGCGCCGGGGATCTGGTTACCAGCGTCGAAGTAGCCGACGCGCGTGCCGCCGACGTAGTACTCGTAGTTGGCCGTGCGGTGCCGGACGGTGAAGGTCCAGTTGAAGGTCACGTCGCGCCCGACGTTGGTCACCCTCCAGCCCTTGTTGTCGTCGTTCAGGTCGGCGAACCGGGACACGCCGCCGTTGCAGCTGCGCAGCCCCTTCGGGCCCTCGACGCTCTGCGGCTCGTACTTGATGTCGCCGCAGGGCACCAGGTTCTGGGCGCACTGGGCCTGCCTGCTGGGCGGCGAGGAGATGTAGCCGTGGGCGAACGCGGGGGCGCTCGGCAGCGCCACCACCATCAGCGGCGCGGTGAGGGCGCCTGCCACCATCGCGGCGACCCTCTGGCGGATCTTCGTCATGTCAGCTCCCATTGGACGGGCGGAACGCTGGAGGCGAACGCCTACCTTCTTGGCAGCGGTCTTGCGGAGGACCGCATTGGACGAGTCGTTCACCAATGCGGCGGCCGGTCTAGACCATACTCTCCGTGAGCAGCAGGTGACAACTAGTCGGATCACCGGTTCCAGCTGCTCGTGCTCCGCGGGTGAGGCGATGGTGCCCGGGGCGAGGTGGTGAGCGGGGCCGCAGACCGGGCAGCCGGTCGCGAACCGCCGTCGCGCTCCCGGTCAGCCGCCTGCTGTGAAGTCGGTCAACTGGGGATCGAGAGCGCCGGTCAGCTCGGCGACGAGCAGTTCGGTGAGCGTCCCGTCGAAGGTGTGCCGATCGAATTCCACGTCCCACAGGATTGGCCAGCGGTCGGGGTCCGGGTTCGACGTGTCCCACCACAGGACGTCACGGCCCTCGGTGGTCGCGCACAGCAGCAACCCACCGGGGTCCGGGTGGATCGGCCGAGCCCCGCCGGGCTCGTCGGCGAACCAATCACGAAGGCCGTTGGCCTGCACCTCGTGCTCGGCCGGGAGATTGTCCGGGGAGACGATGAAGATCCCGCCCACGACGAGATCGCCGTAGCCGTCCATGAGCCGCTTGTAGTCCGTCGGAAGCCCGATGCCGACACCGTCTTCGACAGCGGTCCAGTCGTGGGCATGACTGGACGGGTCGTACAGCAGGCCGGACATGTCGTAGGCGAGGCCGGTGGGGAAGCAAGCCAGGACAGCGCGCAACCGTGCGAGTGGGGCGAGATCCATGCGCTGATCCTCCCGGCCCCATCGCGGCACGAACTCCACCGCGTGTCACAGGTCCCTGGCCTTGTCCAGCAGTACCGGTCAGACAGCCTCCAGGACGAAGAACAGGAAGCTCAGGAAGGAACCGGAGGGGAACCGCGCGAGTTCGTCGGGGAAGAGCTCGCGGGCTTGCGGTGCCGGGGGCGGTTCGCTGATGACGGCCGTGCGGAAGCCCGCCGCGGTGAAGGCGTCGGTCATCGCGTGCAGCGGCCGGTGCCAGTAGGTGAGCACGGCCTTCTGGCCGTGGAAGGTGTACTCCTGGGACCACTTGCTGATCGCGAAGTAGTCGGCTTCGCGATCCACCAGCTTGAGGATGATGGGGTGGTTGACCGCCACGATCAGCCTGCCGCCGGGCTTGAGCACGCGGCGCAGCTCGGCCAGCGGTGCCGCCCAGTCCTGCAAGTAGTGCAGCACCAGGGCGGCGATGGCGTCGTCGAACGCGGCGTCGGGGTACGGCAGCGGACCGGTCAGGTCGGCGACCCGCAGGTCCGCGTCGTCGCCCAGGCGTCGCCGGGCCAGCTCCACCATCTTGGCGCTGCGGTCGAAGCCCGCGACGACGGCTCCCCGGTCGCGCAGTCCGGCCGACACGGTGCCCGAACCGCAGCCCGCGTCGAGGATGCGCCTTCCCGCCACGTCTCCGGCCAGGTCGAGGATCGCGGGTTGCGCGTAGTAGGCGTTGATGAGGCTGGTCTCGTTCTCGGCCGCGTAAGCCTCGGCGAAGCTGTCGTAGTCGTTCTCCGCGACCGCTTCGGCGCCTCGGGTGGAATTGCCTGCTTCGGTGGACACGGCGCCCATGCTGCCGAATGATCGGCAAGGATGTCGGTGAATCGCGATCACCGGTAGGGCGGTCCGCCGGGTTCGCGGGCCGGAACGAGGACGTGATGTCGATCGAGGTTCGCCCCGCCCGCCCCGCCGACCTCGAAGCCGTCGCCGGGTTGCGGTGGCGCTGGGTGGCCGAGCGGGACGGACCGCCCGGCACCGACCGCGACGAATTCGTGCGCGGGTTCACCGCGTGGGCACGTGAGCATGCGGCCACGCACCGGTGCCTGGTGCTGGTGGATGAGGACCGGGTGATCGGAATGGGGTTTCTCGCGATCGTGACGCGCGTGCCGACGCCGCCGAGGTTCTCGCGGGCCTCCGGCGACGTGCAGTGCGTGTACGTGGTGCCGGAGGCCCGTGGCGGCGGATTGGGCGGCCTGCTGGTCGACGCGATCCTGCGCCTGGCGGTGGAACTCGGGCTGGAGCGGGTCACCGTGCACTCGTCGGAGCGCGCCGTGTCGGTCTATGAGCGGCACGGGTTCGCCGTGTCACCGAACCTGCTCCAGGCCTGGACGCGGCCGAATTCGCCGACAGGCGGGAAAACTGGATGAGTCGACCGTCCTCTGAGGACGTTCGCGGTGTCGTCCTCACGTCCTGCCGGGGTTCCGGTTCGCGTCGCGGCGGTAGGTGTAGAGGATGAGCCCTTCGGCGAACCTGCCCACCTCGTCGTACAACGCGCGAGCCGGGGCGTCCGCCAGGGTGTTCCAGTACAGGCGTGGGGCGTCGTGCTCCTCGGCGTCCCGCGCCACCCACTCGATCAGCGCCGTCCCGAAACCTCGCCGCCGGGCCGCCGGGGCCACGAACAGGTCCGCCAGGTAGCACCTCCCGGCTCCCCAGACGCCGGGGTGGAACAGGTAGTGCGCGATGCCGACCACCTCGCCGTCCATCCGAGCGGCGGCTCCGCGGATCCGCTCGGCGTCGAGGAGGAGCCGCCAGGTCCGCTCGTAGCGCCCGTCGTCGACCTCGACGCCGAAGTGCTCGTGGTGGCCGCGGGCCAGCACCTCCCAAGCCGCGCGGTCGGGTTCGGCCAAGGAGCTGATCTCGATCACGGTGCCCATCCTGGCCTGACCGGTCGCGCGCGTGGTGGATCTCGTCGGCGTCACCGCGCACACCGCGATGCGCGCGGTGGCCCGGCGGATTGCGCCATCGGGGTGAGGATTTCCGCTGATTCACTTCCCGATCGCCGACCGGAATAGACCTGTTGGCCTCTCCCCGGTATCCGGCTGGACGCTGACGGGCCTGTTCCCCCTCGGGCATGATGGGGCGTGCCGGCACGAGAGGCGGTCGACATGGCAGTGAAATCGACGGATGAACTCCCCTCGGAGGTGCTCGACCTCACCTCGACGACCCTGTTCGAGATGAGAGCCCTGCGCACCCCCGAGCTGGAACGGGCCATCCAGCACACCATTCGCGAAATCCGGCTGGGCCGGTTCGGCGACTGCGTCCAGGGACAGCGTGACTAGTGGCGACGCGGCCGCCGCCGGACCGGGCACGCACCGATTGCCCCGTTTCGTCTTCGACCAGTTCCTCACCGGAGCGGTGTCGAGCGCGGGAATCGCATTTCTGCGGAAAGGGCAGTACAGCCTGCGCAGGCTGAAGTTGCGCGTGCTGGCGGACGCGGCGGCCGAACTCGCCCACCGGCTGGGGCCGTTCGCCGACGTCGACGCCGCCTGGCGGGTTCTCGCCGAAGTCGAGCGGTCCGACGCGGCCGTGGTCGAGGACGTGCTGCTGTACCCCTCGGTGGGGGTGTGGCTGAGCCGGGCGCTGCGCCACGTGCTGGGCGGCATCGAGGACCCGACGCCGATGTGGTCCGAGGTCGGCGGGTTCCACGCCCTCGCGGCGGCGGCCGCGGTGCGCGGCGGAGTGCCGTGCGAGCTGGCCGTGCCGGTGGTGCACGGCTCGGTCGCCCTGCCCTCGGTGGGGCTGTTCCGGCTGTCGACCGGTTTCCCGGTCGGTCACGCGCGGTTGCGCAACACCGCGAGCGAGACCGTGGTCACCGCGTTCGGGAGCACCTCGCCCGCGCGGTTCGAACCGGTGAAGCGGTACTCCGAGCACCGCCGGGGACACCGGGTGCGAGTGGTGTTCGACGACCTCGACCCCTACCGGGGGTTCGGCGGCCCGAAAGCCGCCGACCCCTTGGACGACAACGAGTACGACCAGTGGCGCAAGCTCATGGGCGAGGCGTGGGACCTGCTGACCGCCCACCACCCGAGGTGGGCGGAGGAGCTGTCGGCGACGCTGGCGACCGTGATCCCGCTGAGCGCCGAGCACGACGTCTTCGCCGCTTCGTCCTCCGCCGCGTTCGGCGGCATCGCGATGTCGCCCAAGCGCTCGGCCACCGAGTTCGCCGAAGCGCTGGTGCACGAGGTGCAGCACTCCAAGGTCAACGCCCTGCTCGACCTCGTCGACCTGCACCACGGCGACGAGACGCCCCGCTACTACGCGCCGTGGCGCGACGACCCGCGGCCCGTCGTCGGCATGCTGCACGGGATCTACGCCTTCATCAGCGTCGTGGAGTTCTGGAACGCCCAGCGCGGCTCCGCGCCGCCCGCGCTGGCCCGGCGGGCCCACTACGCCTTCGGGCTCCGCACGCACCAGGTCGGCCAAGCCGTGCGCACCCTGCTCGCGGTGGAGGGGCTGACCGGGTTGGGCCGCGAGTTCGTCACCGCGGTGGCCGACCGGTTGGCCGCCTGCGGTCCGGTGGAGCTGCCGGGGGAGCTGGCCGCGACCGTCGAGGCGATCACCACCGAGCACCGCGGCCGGTGGCGGGTGCGCCACGTCCGGCCCGAACCCGCCGTCGTGGCGGAGCTGGCCGACGCCTGGCTGAGCGCGGGCAGCGCGTTCCCCGTCGTCGGGCCCGACCACGTCGTGCCCGCGCCGTCGTCGGGTGGGTCTCGCCTGGGCGAGCTGCTCAAGCGCCGCGCGATGGGGACCGACCGGCTCGACTTCGGCGACGGTCCGGATTCCGCCCTGGTGCGGGGCGACCGCCGTGGTGCGGTCGAGGGCTACGCCGCGCTGATCCGGGCCGCGCCGCACGAGGAGGCGGCGTGGGTGGGGCTCGGCCTCGCCCTCGGCTCGACGGCGCTGCGGCGCACCCCGGAGGTGGTGCGGGCGGTGCACCTGGCGGCGACGCGGTCCGGCGCGGCACCGGACCCGGTCGAGCTGGCGGCCTGGTTCGACCGGACCGCCAGCTGAGACCACCTCACAGCTGCATGGTGTCGGTGTCGCAGTTCGCCCTGGCGCTCTGCCCCGCGGCGATCGTGGCCGGGTGCTCCTCGCCCAGCACCTTGCGGAAGTTCGCGACCGTCGCCGCGTGCAGCACCGCGGCCTCGGTCTTCTCGCCGAGGCCGTCCAGGTCCAGCGCCAGGTTCAGCGCGACCGCCAACGTGGACGGGTGCTCGACGCCCAGGACGCGGGTGGTCCGCTCCAAGGTGTCCCGGTCGAGGTCACACGCCGCCTTCAGATCGCCGAGGGCGGCCAGGTCGCTGGCCAGGTTGGTGGCCGCGACGAGGGTGTAGGGGTGGTCGGCGTCGAAGACCTCCAGCAGGTCGTCGTGCGCCTGCCGGTCGATCTCCAGCGCCTGCGCCACCTCGCCGCGCAGCCGCAGCGTCACCGCCAGGTTCAGCGCGGCGATGATGGTGTAGGGGTGCTTCTGGCCCTGCACCGCGCGGAGCACCTCGTGGCTGCGCCGCGCCCGGTCCCGCGAACCGTCGAGGTCGCCCAGGTGCCGCAGGTCGGTCGCCAGGTTCATCATCGCGGTCGCGGTGTCCGGGTGGTTGTCGCCGTGCCTGCGGCGGTAGAGCAGCAGGCACTTCTCGGACAGCTCCTTGGCCCGCTCGTGGTGGCCCGCCTTGCGCAGCGCGACCGAGAGGTTGCGGGTGGCGCCGATGATCAGCGGGTGGTCGGGCTCGAACACCTCCGCCGCGGCGGCCAGCACGTACTCCTGCTCGCCCGCCGCTTGGCCGTACTGGCCGACCTCGCGCATGTCCATGGCCACCGCGTTGCGGGAGCTGAAGGTCTGGGGGTGGCTGGTCCCCAGCACCGCCGTGCGCCGCCTGAGGTTCTCCTGGTCCAGGTCCAGCGCCCGGCCGTACTGCCCCATGAGGCGGTAGCAGCTGGCGAGGTTGTGGGCGTACCTGAGGGTGTCCGGCTCGTCCTCGCCGAGGAGGTCCCGCGCCCGCGAGTAGACCTTCTCCTGCAGTTCCAGCTCCTCGGCGAACCTGCCCTGCGAGCGGCGGTCGGCGGCCACGGTGTCGAGCATGTCGATGACCGCCTCGTGCTCCTCGCCGACCACTTCCTGGAACAGCCGGAAGGTCTTCTCGTTCAGCCGCGCGGACTCCTCGTTGTGGCCGAGCCTGCGCATGGCGATGGCGTAGCGGCGGGACATCTGCAGCGTGTCCAGGTCCTTCTCGCCCAGGTGCTCGCGCCACGACCGCACGGCCTGCTCGGCCAGGTCGCGGGCGCCGCCGTAGTCGCCGCTGCTGAGCAGGTAGCGGACCAGGTTCTGGATCAGCTGCCGGACCCACTTGTCCTGGCACTCCACCGCCCGCGACACCAGCGCGTGCGGGAGCAGCTCGGCGTAGCGCGGCCAGTTCACCGGCGTGTCCGGGTCGGCCGGGTCGCCCTTGAGCAGCAGGATGTGCACCGCGTGCCGCATGGTCCGCTGCTCGTCCGGGTCGAGGCGGTTCTTCAGCACGGTCTGCACCAGTCGGTGCAGTTGCAGCGCGTTGTTGCGGTGGTCCAGCTTCGCCAGGCTGTACCGGCTGATCTCGCGCACCGCCCGGCTGAGCTTGATCGGGTCGCTGAGCGCGTCGCTGAGCGCGTCGGGCACGGGCACGTCGGTGACGCCGCGGAAGAGCTTCTGGGAGATGGGTTCCGGGCCGAAGAAGGCGCAGACCTGGAGCAGTTGCAGCGCGGCGGGGTGGTCCTCGGCCAAGCGGTTGAGCGGGACGTTCCAGGCCGCCGCCACCGGCAGCTGGTCGGCGCTGGACGTGCCCGCTTCGAGCAGTTCGGTGCGGTTCTGCTCCAGCAGGCTCAGGTACTCCGAGACCTGCATGCCGGTCTGCGCCCGCCACGCCGCGGCCTGCTCCACGGCCAGCGGGAGGTCGCCGAGGGCTTCGGCGAGCGCGTTGGCCTCCTCCTGCTCCAGGTCACCCGCTCGCCGGTGCAGCAGCTCGATGCTCTCCTCGCGGGTGAACAGGTCCACCTCGACGGACCGGGCGAACCCGCCCCACTCGGAGTTGCGCGAGGTGACGACCACGTGGCCGGTGCCGGTGGGGAAGAACTGCCGGACGTCCTGCGGGCGGTCGGCGTTGTCGAACACCAGTATCCAGCGCTTGTACGGCTCCCCCTTGCGCAGCGCTTCCAGCACGGCGGGCACCGCGGTGTCCGCCGAACCGGCCGTGGCCACACCCAGCCGCCGGGCCAGCTCCACCAGGCTCGCGGTGATCTGCGCCGGGTGCTCGGCGGGAATCCACCACACCACCTCGTACTCCGAGGCATGTCGGTGGATGTACTCGACGACGGTCTGCGACTTGCCGACGCCGCCCATGCCGTGCAGGGCCTCCGGCAGCACCGCGGTCGTGCCCGGCTCGGTCAACCGGACGCGCAGCTGCTCCAGCAGTTCCACGCGGCCGACGAAGACCGGGTTTGGCAGCGGCACCTGGCCCCAGACCTGCGGCTGGTTGCTGGTGGGACGTCGTTGGCTGAACGCGGGGGAGGCACCGGGAGTGGTGGAGGTACCGGGAGTGGCCACGTCGTCTTCTCCTTCCGGCGGTGCTCCTGTTTTCACCGCGGGTACCTGCTGCGCGTCGATGATCTTCACGGGGGCCTCCCGGTTCGCCTTCGATGTCGGATCACGCCCTTCCGGCCGTACTGGTGGGGACGTGGCGTCGAGGCGTTGCCCAACGGCGAGCTGCCCGCCGGGGAACTGGTTTGCGGGGAACTGGCTCGCGGGGAGGCGGCCGTGGCTGAGCAGGGAGCGGTAGATCCGCTTCGACCTGCGGGCGTAGGGGCCGCTCAGCGCCCTCAGGACGGCGGCCTGCACGCGGAGGTAGGGCGCGTTCTCCGGGGAGACCTCCGGCTCCTCGGTGTGGTCGGGGGCGTCCAGGGCGGCCCCGAAGTTGCGCAGCGCGGCGATGTGCGGGCCCGCGTGCTCGTCCAGGACCCGCGCCACCCGCGCGGTGTCGGCGCGGCGGCAGGTGGCCAGCAGCGCCTCCCGGACGCCGTCGTCGAACTCGTAGGCGACGGCGTCGGGGGTGCCCGGCGAGTCGGGCAGCCTGCGCATCAGCCCGCTCAGCATCACCTCGGCGAGGGAGGTCGTGTCCGAACCGGGCAGCAGCACCCGCTGGACCAGCTTCATCAGCCGCACGCTCAGCGGCGTCGCCGCCAGCAGGCCCGCGAGCTGGAAGCCGTCGGCTGAGGCGTAGGTGCGGAACCGGCGCACCCGGTCGGCGGCCGAGAGGCGCTCGTCGCCCTCGTGGTCCACCGAGGGGGCCTCGCCCTGGGGGCCGACCAGGGTGGCGGTGGTCTCGACCCACTCCGCGCCGGGGGCGGTGACCAGCCGCGCCCACCCCGCCATCCACTCGGCCGACAGGCCGAGCACCGGGACCGGCACCAGGTGGGGGGCCTGCCTGCCCGCCGCCACCCGCAGCAGGCGGTTGGGGGCACCCGCCGCGGGAGCCGACAGGCGCATCCGCCGCGCGCTCAGCCCGCTCCAGCTCCACAGGCGCTGGGCGAGCACCTGCACCACGGCCACCGGCATCCGCTGGCCCCACGCGTGCAGCACGTGGCCCGCCGCGCCGCTGCGCCAGGCGGGTTCGGTGGCGTCGGTGAGCACCAGCACGATCCGGGTGCCGGTGGGTTCGGCCAGGTGGCGCCAGTGGTGCCGGGCGCCGCCCTCGCCGCGCAGGGCGAGAGCGGCGGCGTCGGTGCCGGAGCTGTCGAGCAGGTAAGTGCGGACGTCCCGGAACGCGCCCTGCCGCCGCAGCAGGGTCTGGAACTCCTCCACGGTCTGCTGCCAGATGCTGCCGGTCAGCGAGGTGTCGACGACCAGCGCCACCTCGTAGCGGCGCCAGGGCTCGGCCCGCATCACGGGAATCCACAGGCCGTCCTCGGCGGCGCGGACGGCGGTGGCGACCTCGTCCAGCGCGGAAGCGCGCGGCGAGGGGGCGCTGCACGACACCGGCCGCAGCGCGCGGCTGATGGCGCCGCGGTCGGGCAGTCCGGGGACGGTGGGCCACGCCGACCGGGCGACCGGTCCACCGTCGCGGGACCGGGCACCGCCCGCGGGCACCATGGTGACCGGGCCGGGAACCCACTTCTCCAGGGCCGGTGAACGAGGGGGCGGCCGGTCCCGCTCGGCGACCGGCGCGGAGTCGGACGCGGGATCGGGGCTGGGATCGGGCGGGGCGTCGGACGGGGGAGCGGGTGGGGGACGCTCGTCCGGGGGCTCGGCGGGGGTGGGGGAGTCGGCCGGTCGCGGGGCGGGTGCCTGCGCGTCGGGCAGCAGCGCCCGGCCCGCCAGCCACAGCGAGTCGCGGACCTCTGCCAGGGTGAGGTCCGCCGTGCGCAGCGCTTCGCCGCGGTGACCGCCGGGCGGGTCGAGGTGCTGGAGCACCACCTCCCGGACCGGGTGCCCGTTGTGGGACGCGGTCATCCCGGCTCCGCCGGGTGCGCGTCGAGGTCGTGGGCCAAGCGACCGCCCACCGTGCTCGCCGCCGTGCTGTTCACCGCGTTCCCCACCGCGTTTCCCCCCGCGTTCCCCACGGGGGCGCGGGGCTGGGCGGGCACGACGGGGCGGTCGGGGTCGTCGTAGAGGACGGTCAGCGCGCCGCCGACGTGGCGGCTGCCGGGGCCCGCGCGGAACGCGGCCGTGCGGGCGCGGCGGGCGCGCTCCAGCAGGTGCTGGTCGTCGGCGTCGTGCAGCAGCTTCTCGGCCAGGGCGGTGAACTCGGCGGAGGCGCAGTCCTCCCGGTGCCACACCATCACCGGCACGCCCGCCCGCACCCCGGCGGCCAGCTCGTCCCAGCCCGGCGTGTCGGGCCGGGGCGGCGCGCTGAGCACCAGGCAGACCAGGTCGGGGCGGTCGTTGAGGGCCGCCATCAGCTCGCGCAGGCCGTTCTCGCCGGTCCGGCCGCGGCAGCTGGACCCGGCCCGCACCGAGTTGCCCGTCCTGAGCTGGTCGGTCAGCTCCGCCCAGCGCTTGCGCCACGCGCCGTGGTAGCGGCGTTCGGCCAGCCGCACGGCCACCGGGTACCGGCAGCCCATGGGCTCGTCCAGCAGCGGGTCGTCGTCCCACGGCCACTGGTCGACGTCGAGGTTGACCGTGTCGCGGCCGAGCACCCACTCGATGTGGATCTCGGGGTCGTAGGCGGCCCACTCGTGCTCGACGCGGCTGATGATCTCGGCCACCCGCGACTTGATCGCCTCCAGCGTGCCGGTGACGTCGTGGCCGGGCAGGGGCGCCCACTCCTCGCGCAGGTCGAGCTGGTGCCAGTGGCGCAGGCGGAACACCTCGCCGGTGGGGCCCTCCGGCTCCAGCTTCAGCACCAGGTAGGCGGGGGAGCTGGGTGGGGGTGTGCCGACCGGGACCGCGCCGTGCCCCAGTTCGGCGCGCAGCGCCTCCAACTCCTCGGTGAGGTCCATCTCCGCGGCCCGCTGGTCGGCCCAGCGCCGCAATTCGATGGCGAGTTCGGCGCGCACGGCCATGGCGACGCGCTCGACGAACAGCAGCGGCAGGGGTATTCCAGAAGGAGTGGAATTCAAGGTGCCCAGGACCCGGAAGACCTCGGGGTAGGTCGTCTGACCGCGGAGCGCGGGGGCGTCGGGGCCCGCGACTTCCCTGTAGATGTCCGCGATCTCAGGAACGACCACTCCAGCCAGCAATGTGAACAGTCTTCCCAGTTGGTCCTGTTGGAACAACTCTAGCGGAGTCAATTCGTCGATGACGCGGCGGACCTCGTAGAGCGGTTTGGCGTCCTGCTCGATCAGAGTGAGAACCCGCAATAATGCGGAAAGGCCATCCGTGCGTTGCAGGCAGGCCAGTGCGAGGTTGGACAGGTGGATGCCCTGGTGGTGGCTTTCCGGCACGGACAAGGGCTCCCGCAGCTCGTTGCCCAGCAATTGGACGACGGTGTTGCGACTGGCCAAGTCGTTCAGGCAGGACACCCGGCGCAGCGCCGAGACCAGCGGCAGGAGCAACCGCCGTCCCGTGCTGTCCTCGGCTTCCAGCATCCCTCGCACACCACCCGCGCTGTCGTCTCCTACGTCGTCTCTCCGGGGTGCTCGCGCGTTACCGCGCCGCCGCGGAATCGCGCGGCCGAGCGCCCGCCACTGCGGATTCCTGCGGCGTGCCGCAGTGCCCGCCCACGCGAGGTCGGGCCGCCCACCCTAGTGAAATGCGGTGCCGGTCAGCCACGGATTACCCATAGTCGCAGGTGGTGGTGGTCGGGTGTGGCGCGAGAGCGCGTGGTCCGGCAAAGCGACCACCTCCAGTGGAAGGTGCATGGCCACCGCTACCTAGCCACGTCGGGGCTTCGGCGTCAACCGCTGGCCAAGGTGCAACTCGATCAGGCGGTCAGATCTAGGGTGAACGCTCGAGTTCGGCCCATGCTCTAGGCAACGACCGCGCGACGGTGAATTTGTCGCCTGATCGGACGTACTTATCAAGAATCTTTCGGACCGTAATCGAGCGGGACGGCTGTCGCGCCGGATGACCTACTCCGCGGTCGCGAAACAGCACCGGAATCTCGGACTTCCGTGACGCGGCGTGATTCATCCCACCGGGGCGGTGCTGGCGCGCACGCGCAGGGTCGTGGGCAGGGTGCGAGTGGCCGGGCCCGCCCCGCCCAGGCACTCCAGCAGCAGGTCCACCGCGGCCCGCCCGCCCGCATGGGCAGGGCCACCGTGGTCAGCGGGGGCGCGCACATCGCGGCGTAGAGGATGTCGTCGAAGCCGAGCACGCTGACCCGCTCCGGCACGGCCACCCCCAGCTCGGCGAACCGCGCGAGCACCCCCAGCGCCATCAGGTCGTTGAAGGCGATGACCGCGGTCGCCCCCGTGGCCAGCGCCAGGTCGGCCGCGCCCGCGCCGCCCGCGAAGTTCGGGTCGAACGGGCCCAGCTGGTGCACCGCCACGCCGTGCTCCTCCGCCGCCGGGAGCAGGCCGCGCAGGCGGCGGTGGTTGGACCAGGCGCCCGCCGGTCCGGAGAGGTAGGCGCACTCGCGGTGGCCCAGCGCGGCCAGGTGCGCCACCGCGTCCGCCATGCCCGCCGAGCTGTCCATCAGCACCGAGGGCACGCCGGGCAGGACGCGGTTGATCAGCACCGTGGGGCGCACCGAGGCCAGCTGGGCCAGGTGGTCGTCCGCGGCGAACGGCGCGCACAGGATCAGCCCGTCCACCTGGCCCGCCATGCCCCGCACCAGGACCTCCTCGGTGGCCGGGTCCTCGCCGCTGTCGCTGAAGAACACCGAGCAGCCCACCTCGCGCGCCCGCGCCTGCACACCGCTGAGCACGCCGGGGTAGAACGGGTTCTGCAGGTCCGGCACGACGATGCCGAGATTGCCTGTGCGACCCGTGATCAGGCTGCGGGCGGCGCGGTTGGGCTGGTAGCCCAGCTCGTCGGCGACGTCGAGCACCCGCTGCCTGGTGGTCTCGCGGACCAGGGCGGGGGCGCTCAGCGCGCGCGACACGGTGGACACCGACACCCGAGCCTCGCGGGCGACGTCCCGGATGGTGACCGGCATGGCTGAGAGGATGCGAGGGGGCGCGCGGGCCCGTCAAGATCCGCGCGCGGCGGTGATCGCGTCCTCCAGCACGGCCAGGCCCTCGGCCAGCAGGACGTCCGGGATCACCAGGGGCGGCAGCAGGCGGACCACGTTGCCGTACGTGCCGCAGGTCAGCACGACCACCCCGGCGGCGTGGCAGGCCGCGGCCACCCGCCCGGCCACTTCGGGAGTCCGATCGGCGAACTCCACGGCCAGCATCGCCCCCCGACCGCGGACCTCGGCGACCAGCGGCGAGTCCAGCGCGCGCAGCCGGGGCAGCGCGGTCGCCCCGATCCGCCGGGCGGCGGCGCCCAGGTCCAGCTCGCGCATGGTGTCGATGGCGCCCAGCGCGGCGGCGCAGGCGATCGGGTTGCCGCCGTAGGTGCCGCCGAGGCCGCCCGCGTGCACCGCGTCCATCACCTCGGCCCGGCCGGTGACCGCGGCCAGCGGCAGGCCGCCCGCGATGCCCTTGGCGGTGGTCACCAGGTCGGGCACCACGCCCTCGTGGTCGCAGGCGAACCAGGCGCCGGTGCGGCAGAAGCCGGTCTGGATCTCGTCGGCCACCAGCAGCACGCCCCGTTCCCGGCACCACCGGGCCAGCGCGGGCAGGAACCCCGGCGCGGGCACGACGAACCCGCCCTCGCCCTGGATCGGCTCGATCAGCACGCACGCCAGGTCCTCGACCCGCTCGATGGCGGCGATGGCCCGCCGGGCGGCCTGCTCGCCGGTCAGGCCGTCGTGCAGCGGGTAGGAGCCGGGCACCCGGTGCACCTCGGGGGCGAAGGGGCCGAAGCCGTGCTTGTAGGGCACCTCCTTGGCGGTCAGCGCCATGGTCAGGTTGGTGCGGCCGTGGTAGGCGTGGTCGAACACCACCACCGCGGCGCGCCCGGTGGCCCGTCGGGCGATCTTGACCGCGTTCTCCACCGCCTCCGCGCCGGAGTTGAGCAGCACCGAGCGCTTCTCGTGGTCGCCGGGGGTCAGCTCGCCCAGCCGCTCGCACACCTCCAGGTAGCCCTCGTAGGGCGTGACCATGAAGCAGGTGTGGCTGAAGCGGTCGACCTGCTCGCGCACCGCCCGCGCCACCCGAGGCGCCGGGTTGCCCACACTGGTCACCGCGATGCCCGAGGCGAGGTCGATCAGCCGGTTGCCGTCCACGTCGACCAGCAGGCCGTCCTCGGCGCGCTCGACGAACACCGGCAACGCCGAGCCGACCCCCGAGGCCACCGCGCTCCCCCGGCGCGCGGTCAGCTCGCGGGAGCGGGGACCGGGGATCTCGGTGCGCAACCGGGTCATGCCCCCAGCATCCGCTCGCGGACCTGGCCGCGCACAGGACCGGCGTGCCCCTCGATCGCGGGGATTCGGCGATCATGGGGTTTGCGGCCCGTCCGGCACGGGTACGAAAGCCCGAATGGCGAGTCGGCGGCGCGGGAGGCCAGCGGCATGTGGGACGGCGAGCTGACCGGTCAGGTGGTGGGTGGGCGGTACGCGCTGGGCGAGCTCTACGGCTCCGGCGGCATGGCCGACGTGTACCGGGCGCGGGACACCCGGTTGGACCGCCCCGTCGCGGTCAAGGTCTTCCAGGGCGTGGCCACCTCCGGCGAGGAGGTGCGGCTGGACCGCGAGGCGCGGGTGCTGGCCGCGCTGCGCTGCCCCGGCCTGGTCGCCGTCTACGACAGCGGCGTGTTCCGCGGCCACCCCTACTTCGTGATGCAGGCCGTCGAGGGCGGCACGCTGCGCGCGCGGATGCACGAGGCGCTGTCCCCGGAGTCGGTGGCCAACCTCGGCGTCCAGATCGCCAGGGTCCTGGCCCACGTGCACGAGCGGGGCGTGGTGCACCGCGACGTCAAGCCCTCCAACGTGCTGCTCGACGTCGACGAGCGACGCGCCTACCTGACCGACTTCGGCCTGGCGCTGCAGCCGCAGCTGACCAGGGTGACGCGGTCGGGGATGATGGTCGGCACCGCGGGCTACCTCGCGCCGGAGCAGGTGCGCGGCGCCGAGGTCACCCCGGCCGTCGACGTCTACGCGCTGGGTCTGATGCTGCTGGAGTGCCTGACCGGGCGGCCCGAGTACCCCGGCGGCGACACCGAGGCCGCGCTGGCCCGGCTGCACCGCCCGCCGCGCATCCCGGCGGGGCTGCCGGAGCCGTGGGGCGAGGCGCTGGCCGCGATGACGGACTCCGACCCGGCCCGGCGGCCCACCGCGGCCGAGTGCGCCGAGCTGCTGCGCTCGGCGCAGCTGGCCAGCGGGCAGGCCCCGCCGCTGGACGAGGTGCTCACCGCCGAGGTGGAGCCTGCCGCCGCGAACGAGGCCCCGCCGTCCCGCCGCCCGGTGGGCGCGCTGGTGGCGGGCGCGCTGGCCGCGGTGGCGGTCACCTCGGCGGTCGTGCTCAACCTGGACGGCCCGCCGCCCGCCCAGCAGCGCTCCGAGGGCACCGCGACCACGAGCGAGCAGCCTGCCGCGCGAACCACCGCGCCCCCGCCGCAACCCGCTCCCTCGACGGTGACCGTGGTCCAGCAGATCCCCGTCCCCACCCAGCCCCAACCGCGACCGAATCCCGACCCCCAACCGGACCAGCAGGTTGACCACGAGCCGGAACAGCAGGTCCGCGAACGCCTGGAAGCCGCCAAGTCCGAGGGCAAGTCGAAGGCCACCCCACCCGGCAAGGCCAGGAAGGAATCCGACGGCGACCGCTGACTCCGCCACACCCGCCCTGGCGCAGCCGGGTCAGTTCAACGCGGGCAGCAGCTCGCCCTTGGCGAAGTCCAGGAACTCCCGCTGGTGCTCGCCGCCGATCTGGATCAGCGCCAGGTCGGTGAAGCCCGCGTCGCGGAACTGCCCGACCGCCTCGACGATCGGCCCGACCTCCGGGCCGCACGGGATGCTCTCGGCCACGTCCTCCGGCCGCACGAACTGGGTGGCGCCCGCGAACCCGGCCGGACCGGGCAGCTCGGAGTTGACCTTCCAGCCGCCGCCGAACCAGCGGAACTGCTCGTGCGCCCGCGCCACCGCGGCGTCCCGGTCGCGGTCCCAGCAGATCGGCAGCTGGCCCACCTTGCGGGCCCCGGTCCCGTCGCCCTGGAACACGTCCCACTCCCGGCACAGCTCGGCGTCCGGCTCGGTGGTGATCATCACGTCGGCGAGCGGGGCGAACTGGCGCACCGACTGGCCGCCGGAGACCGCGACCCCGATCGGCACGCGCTGCTCGGGCAGGTCCCACAGCTTGGCCGAGTCCACCCGGAAGTGCTCGCCCGAGTAGTTGACGTAGCCGCCGTCGAACAGCAGGGAGATGATCTCGACCGCCTCGCGCAGCATCTCGTGGCGCACGTTCACCGGCGGCCAACCGCCCCCGACCACGTGCTCGTTGAGGTTCTCACCCGCGCCCAGCCCCAGGGTGAACCGGCCCTGCGACAGCAGCTGCACGGTCGCCGCCTTCTGGGCGACCACCGCCGGGTGGTAGCGCACGGTCGGGCAGGTCACGTAGGTCATCAGCTCGACCCGCTCGGTGACCTGGCTGACCGCGCCCAGCACGCTCCACGCGTACGGGGCGTGCCCCTGCTCCTCCAACCACGGGAAGTAGTGGTCGCTGATCACCTCGAAGTCGAACCCGGCCTGCTCGGCGAGCCCGGCATGCTCCACCAGCGCCCGCGGCCCGGCCTGCTCGGTCATGAGCGTGTACCCGATGCGCATGGCAGTACCTCCTGTGTTGGATTGACCTGGCTCCGGCGCGGTGGTCGGTTGGGAGGATGTCCTCGGCCGGTCGAGCGGGCGGGTGACCGGTGACCGGGGCATGGGGTGGAGGCGTCCGGACCTCTAGACGTCGGCGAAGGGGAGGTCGGTCAGGTCGGCGCGCAGGGCGTCGAGTTCCTGGTAGACGGCGGTCGCGCCGCGCTCCAGCAGTTCGGCCTCGGCGAACCCGCCGGTGAGCAGGCCCACCACCGGCAGCATCGCCTTGCGGGCGGCGTCGCAGTCCCACACCGAGTCGCCGATGACGACCGCGCGCCCCGCGTCCACCTTGCGCAGCGCGACCTCGATCAAGTCGGGGGCGGGCTTGCTCTCGGCGACCTCGTCGGAGGAGGTGGCGGCGAAGTCGCGGGCGTCGAGCAGGTCCAGGTAGTGGTCGACGTGGTGCTTCTTGCCGGAGCTGGCCAGCACCACGGCCAGGTCCTGCTCGGCGGCGGCGGCGAGCAGCCGGTGCGCGCCCTCCAGCGGCTGGACCTCGGCCAGCATCGGCTCGAACTCCTCTTCCCACGCCGCGCGCAGGTCGTCGCCGCGCTCGTCCTCCACCCGCTGCCCGGCGACGGCGGCGACCAGCTTGTCGCCACCCATGCCGATGGCGCGGTGCAACTTCCAGGTGGGCACGGTCAGGCCGTGGCGGCGGAACGCGCGGAACCAGGCGACGGCGTGGTGGTAGTTGGTGTCCACCAGCGTGCCGTCCACGTCGAGGACGAGCGTGTTGGTCATACCGCTCGGGTTAGCCCGAGCGGCGCAGGACCAAACCGGTTCAGATCTCCGCCAGGAAGCCCTCCACCAGCGCCACCCACTCGCGGGGCGCTTCCAGGGCGGGGGCGTGCCCGGTGGCCAGCTCGGCCCAGCGGGCGCCGGGGATCGCGTCGGCCAGCGCGCGGGTGCGGGCCGGGGTGATGAGCCGGTCGTGCTTGGTGCCGATGACCAGGGTCGGCACCGCGACGCGCGGGGCGTCGTCGGTGAGGTCGACCCGCCGCACGAGGTCGACCTGCGGCTCGGAGCCCTCGGGCACGGTGGCCGCGATCAGCTCCTCCAACCCGGCCAGCTGCACGGGGTCCATGCCGCGCTGGAACGGCTCGCCCAGCGCGGTCGACACCAGGAACCTGGCCAGCTCGGCGCGGTCGCCGCGCAGCAGCCGCTGCCAGCGGGCCAGCCGCGCGTCGGTCTCCGCGTCCACCTTGTCCAACCCGGCGGTGAGCACCAGCGCGCGGACGCGGTCGGGGTGGCGGACCGCCGCGCGCACGGCCACCGCGCAGCCCAGGGAGAAGCCCAGCACCGCGAACTCCTCGGCCGGGCCCGCGGCGGCCACCAGCCGGTCGGCCAGGTCGTCCAGCTCCAGCCTGCCCGCGACCTCCGGGCCGGGGTGGTCCACGCCGATGACCTGGCGGCCGCGCGACAGCGCCGGGACGGTCGAGCCGAAGTTGGCGCGAACCGTGCCGCCCGCGCCGGGCACTAGGAGTAGTGGAGGAGTCACTCGATCGATTTTGCCGGACGCTGCGGCGTGAATCAGTCGACGTGGTTCCGATCACATCGCGGGTTCGGCCTCGGTCGCGGTCGGCGGGGCGACCGGGCGGCGCAGGCACACGCGCGTCGCCGGGTCCAGCCCGCGCGCGGCCTCGGCGGCCACCACCGCGCGCAGGCCCGGTGTCGGCTCGGTGATCTCCTCGAAGCCCAGCCGCCGGTAGTAGGGGGCGTTCCACGGCACGTCGCGGAACGTCGTCAGGGTCACCGCGGTCAGGCCCTCGTCCGCCGCCCACCGCCGCACCCGGTCCAGCAGCGCCGCCCCGATCCGCTTGCGCGCGTGATCGGGGTGCACGCTGATCTGCTCGACGTGGGCGTTGCCGTCGACCACCTCGACGGCGACCCAGGCGACCGGGTGCGGGTCGAGGGCCACCCACACCCGCGAGCGCTCCAGCACCGCCAGGGGCATCGGCTCGTCGTCGGCGATCCAGGGCATCCCGATCTCGCGGAACGCCTCGCCCGAGGCGACCTCGATCGGCGGCAGCAGGGGCAGGTCGGCGGCGACGGCCTCGCGGATCTCCACGCGCTGATGATCAGCCGTCGGTGAAGGCGCGCTCAACCTCTTTCCCCAGCGCCTCCAGCAGCCGGGCGGCCAGCTCGCCGTCGGGGCGGTCCAGCTCCAGCTCGGCCACGCTGCCCGCCGCCCCCGCCAGCTCCACCCGCAGCCGCGCGCCGCAGCCGTCCTCGGCCAGCGGCTGGAACACCAGCAGCAGCCGGTCGAAGTCGGCGGCCAGCCGGTACTGCCTCGGCTTGTCGTGGCAGCTCAGGATCAGCACGTCGCCGTTGCGGCCGAGCACGCCCAGTGGTTCGGGCAGCCACGAGGCCAGCCGCTCGGGCTCGGCGGCGGTGGCGAAGACCAGGTCGGGCAGCGCGGCGATGTCACGGCGGGCCCGCGCCGGCGTCACCGCGCCGCCCCCGCCGAGCGGCGCGGCGACCCCTGGCCTGCCGGGGCGGGCACCGCCCGGCCGGACACCGCGGCGGCCGCGTCGGGGTAGCGGGGGAACAGCCGGTCCAGGTCGGTGCGCTCGAACACCCGGCGCACGTGCGGCGGCACGGCCGCCAGCCGCAGCCAGCCGCCCTCCCGCTGCGCCCGCGCCCGCGTGCGCACCAGCGCGCTCATCGCCTGCGCGCCGCAGAAGGCCACCCCGGACATGTCCAGCACGATCCGGTTGCGGCCCTCGGTGATGAGCCGGTCGAGCTTGTCCAGCACCTTGCGCGCTCCCGTGAGGTCGATCTCCCCGGTCACCCCCACCACCGCGCACCCCGTGCGGTGGGTCACGACCGACAACGCCAGCATCAACGCTTCCTCTCACGCCACCCAGCAGATCTCGTCATCGCTGCCCGGCGCCTCGTCCTGCAGGCTCAGCAGCAGCCCCTCCCTGGTGGACCAGGGGCAGATGTCCACCACGTCGTGGCCGGTCACCGCCATCAGCGCCTCGGCGACCACCGCGCCCGCCGCCGACTGGGCCGCCCGGTGCGGCGAGATGCCGGGCAGCCGGGCCCGCTTGCGCGCGGGCATCGCGGCCAGCCGGGGCGCCCACCGGCGCAGGTCGGCCAGCCGCAGCACGCGCGGCACGTGCGGGCCGTCCCGCTGGGGTCGGGCACCTGTCAACCTGGCCAACTGCTGGAACACCTTCGAGCAGGCCACCCCGCGGTGGCCGCGCACGTCCACGTCCGCCAGTCCCGCGCGCACCCGGTCGCGCACCAGGGCGGGGTCAGCGCTGGAGCGGGCCAGGGTGCGCGCGCCCAGCGGCAGCGACCGCACCACGCGCGGCTGGCCCGCCTCGCCCGCGGCGAACTCCACCGTGCCGCCGCCCACGTCCAGCACCGCCAGCGGGCCCGCCGACCAGCCGTACCAGTGGCGGGCCGCCACGTAGGCCAGCCGCGCCTCCTCCTCGCCGCTGAACACCCGCAGCGCGATGCCGGTGCCGCGGTGGATCTCGGCGAGCACCTCGGCGCGGTTGGGGGCGTCGCGGATGACGGAGGTCGCGAACGGGACCAGCAGCGGCACGCGCTCGCGCCGGGCCGTGCGCCCGGCCTCCCGCACGGCGAGCACGAGCTGGTCCAGCCCCGCGCGGGTGATGCGGTTGTGTTCGTCCAGCGCCAGGTCCAGGCGCAGCCTGGTCTTGTGCGACAGCACGGGGTGCAGCGGCGACCCGTCGACCACCAGCAGGTGGGCGCTGAAGCAGCCGACGTCGAGGACACCCACCCGACCTGGTCTTCCGGACATGCCACCGCCCCTGCTCGACCGCCACCGACTTGAGAGCTGAAGCGGAATTCCCACTCGTCGGTGAGGTCAAACCACTGGAAGACGGGAAATTTCCGAAACGCACGGCGATCCGGACCCCAGGAGGAGTGCCCGTGATCGCGAACCCGGTGTCACCCTACCGGTGGGGCCGAGGCGGTGCGTGACACGACCGCGCGGGTGCGGGCCGAGCACCGGCGTCAGCCCAGCTCCACCCAGACCACCTTGCCGCTCGGCGTCGGCTCCGCCCCCCACGAACTGCCCAGCGCCGCGACGATGAGCAGGCCGCGCCCGCGCGCCGAGTCCACCTGCACCGGGCGCGGCTGCGGCATCGCCGACGAGGTGTCGGACACCTCGATGCGCATCCCCGCCGCCGTGCGCGACACGGTCAACCCCAGTGGCCCCGAGGCGTGGTCCACGCCGTTGGACACCAGTTCGGTCACCACCAGCGCCGCGTCGTCGGCCAGGTCGTCGGACAGGCCCCAGGCGCCCGCCGCCTCCGCCACCACCCGACGCGCCCGCGCCGACGAACCGCCCTCGGCGGGCAACGTCACCGCGATCGCAGCCGCTGGCTCGTTCCGCACATCCGCTCCCGTTGATCGGCTGTCACCGCATGGTCGCACATCGGTCTCTTCCACCACCCAGTGGTCGCGCCCTGGGTCGTCGTGTTGCACGATCTGTGGCGGCACGGCACCCCGTCGTGCGGAGAGGCTCGGTGTGATGGACTTGCAGGTGCGCAGTGAGGTCCGGGGGAGCTGGACCGTCGTCGCGGTGGAGGGCGAGCTGGACGCCGACACCGTGCCGGTGCTGTCCGATCACCTGGAAGGGACAACCGGCGGCCAGGTGGTCGTGGACCTCAGCGGGGTGCCGTTCATGGACACCACCGGCCTGTCCCTGATGCTGGACTGGCACCGCCGCCTCGACGCCGCGGGCGGCCAGTTCCGGATGGCCTGCCTGCAGCCCTCGGTGCACAAGCTGTTCCGCCTCACCGAGCTGACCGAGGTCATGCGCATCCACGACACGATCGCCTCCGCGACCGCGCAGTGACCGCCGCACCCACCTGCTAGTCCTGGTCGACGCCCAGGTAGAAGGCGATCAGGCGGAGCAGGTGGTCGGTGTCCACGGGCTTGGTGACGTAGTCGGTGGCGCCCGAGGCGAGGCTCTTCTCGCGGTCCCCCTTCATCGCCTTGGCCGTCACCGCGATCACCGGCAGGTCGGCGTAGCCGTCCATGGCGCGGATCGCCGACATCGTGGCGTTGCCGTCCAGCTCCGGCATCATGATGTCCATCAGGACCAGCGTGATGTCGTCGTACTGCTCCAGCGCCCGCACCCCGGTGATCCCGTTGTCGGCGTAGATGACCTGCAACCCGTGCAGCTCCAGCACGCTGGTCAGCGCGAACACGTTGCGCAGGTCGTCGTCGACGATGAGCACCTTCTCGCCGTGGAACCGCAGCGGCGCGGGCGGCAGCTCGGCGGGCGCGACCAGCGCCTCGGCCACCGGCTCGTCGACCGGGGTGATCAGCTCGGGCAGCGCGTCGGGCTCCGGCGCGGGCACCGCCGCCTGGCCCTGCGCGACCAGCGGCAGGTACAGCGTGAAGGTGCTGCCGTAGCCCGGTTCGCTGCGCACGTCCAGCCTGCCGTCGAGCAGGGCGGCCAGCTCCCGGCTGATCGACAGGCCCAGCCCGGTGCCGCCGTACTTGCGGCTGGTGGTGCCGTCGGCCTGCTGGAACGCCTCGAAGATCACCGACAGCTTCTCGGCCGGGATGCCGATGCCGGTGTCCTGCACGTCGAACGCGACCGCGCCGCCCGACCTGCGGATGCGCAGCCGGATCTCCCCCTCGTGGGTGAACTTCACCGCGTTGGACAGCAGGTTGCGCAGGATCTGCTGCAGCCGGTGCTCGTCGGTGTGCAGGGTGGCGGGCACGTCCGGGTCCACCGTGACGTCGAAGGCCAGCCCCTTCTCCGCGGCCAGCGGCCGGGTCAGCGACTCCACGTAGGCCACCACGTCGGCCACCCGCACCGAGTCGGTCTGCACCTGCATGTGCCCGGCCTCGACCTTGGTCAGGTCCAGGATGTCGTCGATGAGCTGCAGCAGGTCGGTGCCGGAGGAGTGGATGGTCCTGGCGAACTCCACCTGCTTGGGGTTGAGGTTGCCGTCGAGGTTGTCGGCCAGCAGCTTGGCCAGGATCAGCAGGCTGTTCAGCGGCGTGCGCAGCTCGTGCGACATGTTCGCCATGAACTCCGACTTGTACTTCGACGCCGAGGACAGCTGCCGGGCCCTGGCCTCCAGCTCCACCGAGCCCGCCCGCAGCTCCTCGGTCAGCCGCTGCGACTCGGCCAGCAGGCTGTCGGTGCGGGCGTTGGCCAGCATGGTGTTGACGTTGACGCCGATGTTCTCCTTGAGCTGGTCGAGCAGGTCCAGGTGCACGTCGCTGAACTCGCCGAACGAGCCGAGCTCGATCACCCCCAGCGTCTCGCCCTGGAACAGCACCGGCACGATCACCAGGTTCGCGGGCGCCGCCGCGCCGAGCCCGGAGCTCACCTCCACGTACCCCGGCGGCACGTCGGTGACCAGCACCGTCTTCTTCTCCACCGCCACCTGGCCGACCAGCGACTCGCCCGGCGCGTACCGGGTCGGCCGCTCGCCGCGCGGCCGGTAGCCGTAGGACGCGGTCAGCTCCAGCACCTCGGAGTCGTCCGCGACCAGGAAGAACGCGCCGTACTGGGCGGAGACCAGCGGGGTCAGCTCGCTCATCACCAGCGACGCCATCGCGCGCAGGTCGCGGTGGCCCTGCATCTGCCCGGACAGCCGGGCCAGGTTGGTCTTGAGCCAGTCCTGCTCGCGGTTGGCCCTGGTGGACTCCTTGAGGTTGCTGATCATCCGGTTGATGTTGTCCTTGAGCTCGGCCACCTCGCCGGAGGCGTCCACGGTGACCTGCCTGGTCAGGTCGCCCGCGGTCACCGCGGTGGCCACCGCCGCGATGGCGCGCACCTGGCGGGTCAGGTTGCCCGCCAGCTCGTTGACGTTCTCGGTCAGCCGCTTCCAGGTGCCCGACACGCCCTCGACCTCGGCCTGGCCGCCGAGCTTGCCCTCGGTGCCGACCTCGCGGGCGACGCGGGTGACCTCGTCGGCGAAGGACGACAGCTGGTCGACCATCGTGTTGATGGTGGTCTTGAGCTCCAGGATCTCGCCGCGCGCGTCCACGTCGATCTTGCGGGTCAGGTCGCCCTGGGCGACCGCGGTGGTGACCTGGGCGATGTTGCGCACCTGGTTGGTCAGGTTGTTCGCCATCGAGTTGACGTTGTCGGTCAGGTCCTTCCACGTGCCGCCGACACCGGGCACCCGCGCCTGGCCGCCCAGGATGCCCTCGGTGCCGACCTCGCGGGCGACGCGGGTGACCTCGTCGGCGAACGCGAGCAGCGTGTCGACCATCCGGTTGATGGTGTCGGCCAGCGCCGCGACCTCGCCCTTGGCCTCGACGGTGATCTTCTTGGACAGGTCGCCGCCCGCCACCGCGGTCGCCACCGTCGCGATGCTGCGCACCTGGGTGGACAGGTTGTCGGCCATGACGTTGACGTTGTCGGTCAGGTCCTTCCAGGTGCCCGCCACACCGGGCACCCGCGCCTGGCCGCCCAGCCTGCCGTCGGTGCCGACTTCGCGGGCGACGCGGGTGACCTCGTCGGCGAAGGCGGAGAGCTGGTCGACCATCGTGTTGATGGTGCTCTTGAGCTCCAGGATCTCGCCGCGCGCGTCCACGGTGATCTTCTGGGTCAGGTCGCCGCCCGCCACCGCCGTGGTGACCTGCGCGATGGAGCGCACCTGCGCGGTCAGGTTGTTGGCCATGAAGTTGACCGAGTCGGTGAGGTCGCGCCAGGTGCCCGCGACGCCGGGGACCTGGGCTTGGCCGCCGAGTCGTCCTTCGGTGCCGACTTCGCGGGCGACGCGGGTGACTTCGTCGGCGAAGGCGGAGAGCTGGTCGACCATCGTGTTGATGGTCTCCTTCAGCTCCAGGATCTCACCGCGCGCGGCCACCGTGATCTTCTGCGACAGGTCGCCGCGTGCCACCGCCGTGGCGACCTGGGCGATGTTGCGGACCTGGCTGGTGAGGTTGCCCGCCATGAAGTTGACCGAGTCGGTGAGGTCGCGCCAGGTGCCCGCGACGCCGGGGACCTGGGCCTGACCGCCCAGCCTGCCGTCGCTGCCGACCTCGCGGGCCACGCGGGTGACCTCCGCCGCGAACGAGGACAGCTGGTCGACCATCGTGTTGATGGTGGTCTTGAGCTGCAGGATCTCGCCGCGCGCGTCCACGTCGATCTTCTGCGACAGGTCGCCCTGCGCCACCGCGGTGGTGACCTGGGCGATGTTGCGGACCTGGCTGGTGAGGTTGCCCGCCATGAAGTTGACCGAGTCGGTGAGGTCGCGCCAGGTGCCCGCGACGCCGGGGACCTGGGCTTGGCCGCCGAGTCGTCCTTCGGTGCCGACTTCGCGGGCGACGCGGGTGACCTCGTCGGCGAAGGCGGAGAGCTGGTCGACCATCGTGTTGATGGTGTCCTTGAGCTCCAGGATCTCGCCGCGGGCGTCGACGGTGATCTTCTGGGTCAGGTCGCCGCCCGCGACGGCGGTGGCGACCTGGGCGATGTTGCGGACCTGGCTGGTGAGGTTGCCCGCCATGAAGTTGACCGAGTCGGTGAGGTCGCGCCAGGTGCCCGCGACGCCGGGGACCTGGGCCTGGCCGCCGAGTCGTCCTTCGGTGCCGACTTCGCGGGCGACGCGGGTGACCTCGTCGGCGAAGGCGGAGAGCTGGTCGACCATCGTGTTGACGGTGTCCTTGAGCTCCAGCATCTCGCCCGCGACGGTCACGGTGATCTTCTGCGACAGGTCGCCCTGCGCCACCGCCGTGGCCACCTGGGCGATGTCGCGCACCTGCGCGGTGAGGTTGCCGGACATGAAGTTCACCGAGTCGGTGAGGTCCTTCCAGGTGCCGCCGACGCCGGGCACCTCGGCCTGGCCGCCCAGCCTGCCGTCGGTGCCGATCTCGCGGGCCACGCGGGTCACCTCGCCCGCGAACGTGCGCAGCGTCGCGGTCATCGAGTTGAAGCTCTCCACC
Organism: Saccharothrix coeruleofusca; assembly: GCF_017876325.1. NCBI lineage: Bacteria > Bacillati > Actinomycetota > Actinomycetes > Pseudonocardiales > Pseudonocardiaceae > Saccharothrix > Saccharothrix coeruleofusca. The sequence continues at coordinate 4,353,216 of NZ_JAGINV010000001.1, read as the reverse complement.
ACCGCGGCCACCTCGCCGCGCGCGGCCACCGTGATCTCCTGGGACAGGTCGCCCTCGGCCACCGCGGCCAGCACCCGGCTCAGCTCGGCGGTCGGCCGGGTCAGGTCGTCGATCAGGCCGTTGACCGAGTCCACGGCCAGCGCCCAGCCCGCCGGGCCCGCGCCGGAGGCCATCCGGTCGCCCAGCCTGCCCTCCTGGCCCACCCCCTGGCGCACCCGCACCAGCTCGCCCACCAGCCACTGGTTGCGCTCGGCGATCTCGTTGAACACCTCGGCCAGCTCGGCCGCCACGCCCCCGCGCGGCACCACCAGGCGGCGGCGGAAGTTGCCGTCGCGCATCTCCCGCATGGCGGTCAGCAACCGGTCGAGGGTCACGTCCGTGTCGTCCTGAGCGGTCGTCACACCAGCCTCCGATGTCGCCTCTGAGGTCCGCCTGAGGTCCGCCTGATGTCCGCGGTCTGCGTCAAGCCTGCCACTGTCCGCACGCCGCCGTGCCGGGGCGGTCCGATAAGTTGGGTCCGACCCGACACACAGGAGCCGCGATGGCCCAGGGGTACCGGAACGGCACCGAGGCGGGCTTCGACCTCGACGGCTGGCGGCTGCTCGTCGACGGCTTCCGCGAAGCCGTCGTGGTGCTCGACCCGGACGGCGTGGCGCGCCTGGCCAACTCCATGGCCGCGGCGCTGTTCCCGGACGTCCGGGTGGGCGAGCGCGCGCCCGAGCCGGGCGGGCGGCGCCAGGACCTCGGCGGCGGCTGGACCGCCTGGTACCGGGACGCCGACGAGCTGCTGGACCGGCTCTCGCGGCGGCTGGTCGAGCTGACCGACCGGGCGGCGGCGGTGCGGGCGGTGGTGGAGGTGGCACCCGCCGATCACCCGGTGGTGGTGGTGCCGGGGGCGCGCGGAAGGCTGGAGTGGTGGCGCCGCACGCCCGCCGGGGACGTGGCGGTCAGCCGCACCACCCGCCAGGTCGCCGACGGCGTGCCGGGCCTGGCCGCCGTGCTCGCGCGCGAAGTCGACCACGCGCGGCTGGACGAGCCGGGCGAAGGGCCGTGGGGCCTGCCGCCGGGCGTCGGGCCGCCCGCGCTGGCCGTGCCGCTGACCGACGGGGCGGCGCTGGTGTGCTTCCGGTGCTCCTGCGACGTGCCGATGCTGCGCCGCTTCGCCGAGCGCGCCGCGGCCGCGCTGGAGGCCGGGACCAGGTTCGGCGAGCAGCAGCGCACCGTCGAGGCGCTGCGCAGCGGCCTGCTGCCCAGTTCGCTGCCCAGCGTCGCGGGCGTGCGGCTGGCCGCCGTGTTCGAACCCGCGCACCGGCGGGCGGCGGTGGGCGGCGACTTCTACGACGTGCACCCGCGCGAGGACGGCAGCGCCGCGTTCGTGCTGGGGGACGTGGCGGGCAACGGCATCGAGGCCGCCGTCCACAGCGGCCGCGTGCGGCAGAGCCTGCACACCCTGCTGCTGGTGGAGCAGCGGCCCGCGCAGCTGCTGCACCTGCTCAACGCGGCGCTGCGGGCGGCGGGCAGCAGGCTGTTCACCACCGCGGTCGTGGGCAACCTGGTGCCGGTGCAGTCCGGTGGGCTGCGGCTGGCGCTGGCCACCGGCGGGCACCCGGTCCCGCTGGTGCTGCGCGCGGACGGGCGGGTGGACGAGGTGCCGGTGCACGGCGGGATCGTGGGCGTGCTGCCGGAGGTGCGGTTCCAGCAGGTCGAGCTGTCGCTGGCGCCGGGGGAGTCGCTGCTGCTCTACAGCGACGGCGTGACCGAGGCCCGCTCGCACCGGGACCGCCGGGAGCTGTTCGGCGACGAGCGGCTGCGCGCCGCGCTGGCCGCGTGCGCGGGCGAACCCGCCGAGGCGATCGCCGAGCACCTGCGGCGGGTGGTGTTCGAGTGGCTGGGCGACACCGAGCACGACGACCTCACCCTGCTGCTCCTCCAAGCCACCCACTGACCGCGTCGGCAAGTACCACCCGAGCCCCGTCCCAGGGCGTTCAACTACTACCCGTGCGCTTCGGGTAGTGGAAAACGGCCACCGCGGACCCGTCGGGTAGTACTTGCAGGCGCTGGAAATCGGGTGAGCTGGGTGTGGAGGGCTGCCAGACTGCCGGGATGACCGCTGACCGGGATGTGGACGCGAACAGGCTGGCCGCGCGCTCGCTGGCCGAGGGGGACCCGACGGGGTGGTTCGAGCGGCTCTACGCCGAGGCCGCGACGGGCTCCGCGATCGTGCCGTGGGAGCGCGACGCCCCCAATCCGCTGCTGGCGGACTGGACCGCGCGGCGAGGCCTCGACGGCACGGGCAAGCGGGCTCTGGTGGTGGGCTGCGGGTACGGCGTGGACGCCGAGCACGTCGCCTCCCTGGGATTCCGCACCACCGCCTTCGACATCTCCGAGACCGCGATCCGCAGCGCGCGTGAGCGCTTCCCCGCCTCCGCGGTGGACTACGTCGTGGCCGACCTGCTGGACCCGCCCGCCGAGTGGGCGGAACAGTTCGACCTCGTGGTGGAGTCGATCACGGTGCAGTCCATGCCGCTGTCCGTGCGCGACCGGGCGATCGCGGGCGTGGCGCGGATGGTCGCACCGGGCGGTGAGCTGCTGGTAATCGCGGGCATCCACGACGGGGGCGAGCACGCGGACAACCCGCCCTGGCCGCTCACCCGCGAGGAGTTGGAGTCGTTCGCCGTGGGCGGGCTGCGGCTGGAGCACGTGGAGCGGGTCGCGGAGGCGCACCGGTGGCGGGCGGTGTTCCGGCGGGGCTGAGGCAACCTTCCGCGCCCGCCGTGTTGTCGTAGGGGTGTGGCGGGTGCACCCGAGGGGTTCGAGGAGTTCGTGGCGGGCGCGTCGCCCCGCTTGTTGCGCACGGCGTACCTGCTGACGCGCGACCAGGGGCACGCGGAGGACCTGCTGCAAACCGCGCTGGCGCGCGCCTGGTCGGCGTGGCGGCGGATCACCGTCGACCCCGAGCCGTACGTGCGGCGGATCATGGTCAACACCTACGCCACGTGGTGGCGGCGCAGATGGCGTGGCGAGGAGCCGACACCGCTGTTGCCGGAGGGCGCGAGTGCCGCGCCCCAGGACGCGGTGGCCGAGCGCGAGTGGCTGTGGCAGGCGCTGGGGGAGTTGCCGCGCAGGCAGCGGGCGGTGCTCGTGCTGCGGTTCTTCGAGGACATGACCGAGGCGCAGGCGGCCGGGGTGCTGGGGTGCTCGGTCGGCACGGTGAAGAGCCAGACCAGCAAGGCGCTCGCGAAGCTGCGGCTCGACGAGCGGTTCAGCGCGGAGGAGTCGCGGCGATGAACCTCACCGATCTCACCGATGTGCTGCGCGACCGCGCGGAGGTGCCCGACGGCACCGCCCACGCCGCCCGGCTGGAGGGGGTGCGGACCAGGGTGCGGGCCACGCGGCGCAGGCGGGTGCTGAGCGCGGCGGTGGTGCTGCTGCTGGCGCTGGCGGGCACCGCGTACGTGGTGGTCGCCCCCGCCCGGCACTCCTCCGAACCCGCCGTCCCGAAGGAGTTGTACGGGGTGGAACCCTTCGCCGAGTACGAGAGCGGAACCCGCATCGTGGCTTCGGCCTATCAGTCGCTGCCCGAGCGGACCGTCGTGACGGCCTTCGTGCCCCGGAGCCCGGACGTGACGGTCTTCCACCGCTGCGGGACCGACAACGGTCGGCCCTGGCTGTACACCTTGCGCGTCAACGGCAGGGAACTCGACTCCTCCTCGTGCTCGGTGGGGGGCAGTGCGACCATCCGGCACGAGGACTGGGCGGTGTTCGGCATCGAGATCGGGAAGCGCTCTTCCGTCGAGTTCCACGTGACGGGGACGGGGGACTTCGGCGCCACGTCGCCCGGCCCGCTGCCGAAGCGGGGCGCCATCGGCATCGCGGTCGGGGAAGCCGTGCCGCTGAGCGAGTACCGGTTCCCGCCGCGCCCGGACACCCTGGTCGACTTGGCCGAGGCGACCAGGGGGGAGGACGCGGTGGTGCGCGCCGACCCGGCGGACCCCGCCGCGCCGGTGAAGACCACCTTGGCGTGGCCGGGGGTCGCCGCCCCCCAGTTCCTCAGCGCCACGCCCGGCGAGTTGCGGCTGCTCGTCAACGGGGTCGAGGTGGGCAAGCACGTCAGCTGGGACTACCGGGCGGTCCTGGCGGGAGGGCTGCTGCTCAACGACTTCGCGCAGGACAACCATGGGCTGAACCTGGTGGAGGGGCAGCCGGTCGAGGTCGAGGTGATCCCCTCGCGGACCACCGGGGACTGGGCCGTCTACTTCATCCGGTGGTGACGCCTCAGCCCAGCAGGGCGCGCGCGGTCAGGCCCAGGCCGACCACGAGCACCAGCGCGGCGGTGAGGGCGGGCAGGGCGGTGAAGCGGTCGCGCCACCGCTCCACCGCCGTCAGCCGGTCCCGCAGGCGCACCAGCAGCAGGCCGACCGCCGTCAGGGTGGCGGCCATGCCCAGGCCGTAACCCAGCACCAGCAGGACGCCGAACCAGGTCCGGCCCAGCGCCACCGCGCCCAGCAGCACCACCAGCGCCGAGGGGCTGGGCACCAGGCCGCCCGCGACTCCCATGCCCACCAACCCGGCCCGACCCACGCGATGCCCGTGCCCATGACCGTGCCCATGACCGTGCCCGGCGGGGACGAGTTCGCGGTGCCGGGCGGCGGAGCGCAGCAGCGCCGCGCCCACCCCGGCCACGATCAGCCCGCTGGCCACGCCCAGCCAGCGCAGCACCGACTCCCCCGCCAGGGCGCTGCCCGCGCTGATCACCAGTCCCAGCACCAGCACACCGGCGGTGTGCGTCGCGGTCACCGTCGCCCCGACGACCACCGCGTCACGCGCGGTGCCCGAGCGACCCGCCAGGTACGCCGCGATCACCGTCTTCCCGTGCCCCGGCAACGCCGCGTGCGAGGCCCCCAGCACCAGGGACAGCAGCACCGCCAGCACGCCCACCAGCGGCGTCAGCGACCGGCTGCCCGCGAACGAGGTGAACGCCGAGGTCGCCGCGCCCAGCACCGGTCCACCCGCCGAAGACGCGGCGGCAGGGGCCTCGCCGCCCGCGCCCGCGCGCACCGCCAGCGCCACCGACCGCATGTCCGGCGGGTCGGTGAGCAGGTCCTGCGGGTAGGACCGCAGCTCGTCGCTGACGCTGGTCGCGGGTACCGGCGAGTCCAGCGCCACGCCCCGGCCCACGGCGGTCATCTCCCGCCAGCCGATGCGGTCCGCGCGGTAGTCGCCGCGGACCACCACGCTCGACGCCGGGGCGGCGTCGGCCCGCACCAGGCAGGTCAGCCGCGTCGTGGGCAGCCCGGCCTCGCCAGGGGGGAACTCCACCGCGCTGGAGCGTACCGCCGTGGCCACCGCCCGGCCGTCCACCTCCACGGTGGTGGCCCGGTTCACCTCGGCGCACTCACGGGCGGCGTAGTCGTCCACTTCGGACGGACGCTGCTGGAGCGTCGGGATCTCCGCGATGTCCACGACCGCGCGCAGCTCCACGTGGTCGGGGTGCACGGTGATGCCGTGGTAGTGGTTGACCGTGAAGTTGCCCAGCGGGTGCGCCGATGCCTCGGCGGGCACACCGAGGAACAGCAGCACCAGCGTGAGCAGGAGGGCCGCTCTCACCGCAGGCCCGCCAGCGTCGCGGTGGCCACCGGGGCGTCCACGGGGGAGAAGTGCGGGTTGATCCGCAGCGCCTCCTCCAGCGCCCCCGCGGCCTCGTCCCGCCTGCCCAGCGCGGCCAGCACCACGCCGCGGTGGAAGGCGAACACCGCGTTGCGCCAGCCGGAGGACGCGGCGCGCTCGGCGAAGCCCAGCGCCTCGGCGTCGCGCCCGTTGAGGTGCAGCGCCCACGCCAGCGCGTCGGCCACCAGCGGGTGCTGCCTGCGACCCCACTCCGCCTCGGCCAGCCGCAGCGCCTGCGCCGCGTCACCGCGGTCGGCGGCCACCACCGACGCGGCCAGGTCGTCCGGCACCAGTCGGAACTGCTGCGCCAGCACGTCGAACTGCCGCGCGGCCTCCTCGTGGCGGCCCGCCGCGCGCAGCAGGTTCGCGTGCTCGTGCAGGTACTGCGGCAGCGGCGTGCGCGCGACCAGCTCCGCGTAGGTGTCCAGGGCGCGGTCGCGCTCACCGCGCGCGGCGGCGACCTTCGCCGTGCCCTGCAACAGGGTCGCGTCGCGGGGGTCGAGCCGCAACCCCTCCTCGTAGTGCCGGGCGGCCAGGTCGAGCTGCCCGTTGTCGAACGCCAGCTCACCCAGGTGGTAGCGGCAGAACACCACCTCGGCGGGCGCGGACGCCACGCCCAGCGCCCGCTCCAGCGCCTCGCGCGCCGCGGTCACCTCGCCGCGCTGCTCCATGTCGTACGCGGCCCTGGTGAACGAGGCGACGCCCGGTTCCAGGTCCAGCATCCGCTGCACCGCCGCGGTCGCCTCCGCCGCGGCACCCAGCTGCGTGAGCGCGTCGGCGAGCACGCCGTGGGCCTCGGCGGTGTCGGGCAGCAGCGCGGTGGCCTTCTGCCCGAAGTCGCGGGCCGCGGCGAAGTCGTGCCGCGCGTTGGCCAGCGCGCCCAGGCCGAGGTAGGCCCAGCCGTTGTCGGTGGGCCGGTGCCGCACGGACTCGTCCAGCGCGCCCTGCGCCTTCTCGTAGTACGACGGGTCGCCGGTCACCCTGGCCTGCTCCACGTACGCCGAGCCGAGCGCGGCCCACGCCTGCGCGTCGGACGGGGTGCGCCGCAACTTGTCCTGCGTGGCGGAGATGGTGCGGTGCAAGGCGGATTCGGCGACAGCGGCGACCGGTTGCGGGGTGTCCGATGTGGACACCGACGACACGGCGGTCACCAGGAGCGCGACGCCGCCGACGATGGCGGTGACCGCGAGGAGCCGGAACATGGTGCCTCCACGGTGGGACGACCACGGGGGGCGCTAGGCAGGGCGCCCCCCGTGGGGTGGACTACTCGCTCGGGGAGACCTGCTGGCCGCGGTGCCGCAACACCCAGCCGCCCGCGCCGATCAGCAGGATCGCGAGCAGTCCGCTCAACAGCGGCGCGGTGGGCACGCCCGTCTCACCCGCTGTCGGCTTGACGGCGACGTCGGTGCCGCCGGAGTTGACCGCGACGTTGTTGGGCAGCGCCACGTAGGGGAAGGAGTTGCCGAAGGACTGCTCGTTGGCGTCGACCTTGTCGCCCGCCGCCAGCGCGGCCACCACGCCGCTGACCGCCGCGCCCTCCAGCGCCTGCAGGCCGATGTCGAGCACGTCGTCGGTGAGCCTGCGGCCGTTGGGGAAGCCCTGGTTGTCCTGGGCCAGCACGCCCAGCCGGTTCGGCTCGCCCGCGGGCGCGACGCCCATGTTCAGCCGAAGCTGCTCGGAGGGCACGAACCTGCGCTTGTCCACGTCGGCGTTGTTCAGCTGGGAGTTCAGGTCCGCCTTGATCGGCCCGCCCGCCTTGGTGGTGATGCCGGTCAGGAAGATCTCGGCCAGGTCGGTCCGGGGGCCCTCGGGCGCGGGAACCCGGTAGATCGCCTCGACCAGCTTGGGCACCTCCGGGTCGTTGACCCGGTCCACCAGTTCCTGGACCTTGGCGTCCTTGTCCGGGGTGAGGGAGTTGAACGTGTCCTTCAGCGCCGCGGGCACCACGACCTCGTTGACCAGCGGGTTGCCCAGCCGGGAGACCTGCACGAAGTCGCCGTGGGCGCGGGACTTGCCCGGCGTCAGCTGCATCGACTGCCGCTCGGCGTCGCTCCACACGCCGATCACCGGGTTGCGCTCGTGGTCGCCGCGCAGCGCCAGCACCGCCTTGGGCACCTGGAGGGCCAGCGTGTTGACGTTGTAGCCGCGCAGCGTGTCCTGCCCGACCTCGGACAGGTCGCCGCCGTAGAGCAGGTCGAACACCCGAAGGTCCAGGAAGAACGGGTCGTCGGCCTGACCCGCGAACGCCTTGCCCCCGCCGCCGATCTCGGTGATCGCCTGCTGGCGCAGCGCGCCGTAGTCCGGCATGGACTTGGGGCCGTTGTTGGACGGCGCGACCTTGCCGTGCTGCACCAGCTTCTTGGCGTTGCCCTGCTCGTCGATCAGCTCCAGCGTGTAGGTCTGGCGGAACAGCAGGTTCTCGTCGTCCAGCGAGGTGACCGCGCCGTTGCTGTAGAGGAAGGTCCCGCCGCCGCGCCGGTCGTCGTCGCGGAAGGTCCACCGGAAGGTCAGGTCCGCCTTGGCGTCGCCGTCGTTGTCGATGTTGATGTCGTAGCGGGCGTCATCGGCGAACGGGTAGAAGTTGGGGCCGCCGTTGGGTTCCTGGAACGGGGCCCAGTTGGCGATCAGCGTGACGGTGTCGGGGCGGTCCGGGCTGACGAACGCGTACAGGTCCGTGCCGTCCACGGCGGGGTCGCCCGCGATCAGCGGGGCCTCGCGGTGGCTGGACGCGCCCGCGGGCCCCGGCGCCGCGCCGACCAGCCCGGCGGCCAGCGCGGCGGTGCCGACCGCGGTGAGCGCGGCGACCGCCCTGGTCGTCCGCCGCGCGGTGTGCGGTGATGCCATGCCCAATCCTTCCGTCGGGTACGCCAGGCAATTCGGCGTGCGCGGGCATGGCGTTCAGAAAGTAGGGGTCGGCGCGACGTTTCTCCAGGTCGGAGCAACGTTCGAAAAGGGAACCCAACCCGCCCGGAGGACACCCGATGCGCCTGCAAGTACTACCCGGCCCCTCTGCCGAGGCCGTCGACTACTACCCGGCCTCAAGGGCTGCCGAACCGCAGTTCAGCGTGCCTCCCTCCGCCTGCCCCCGAGAGGATGGTGTGGTGAGTCCGCTCAACCGTCGTTCGGTGCTCGTCCTCGGCACCGCCGCGGCCCTGCCGGGACTCGGGTCCGGCACCGCACCCACCCGGTACGTCGCCGAGTTGGTCACCGCCCTGCACCGCGACTGCCAGGCGGCCAAGTACCGCGAAGTGGGCCGCGCGCTGCCACGGGTCGGGGAGGCGGTGGAGCGCTTGGTCACCGACCGCCGGAACAGGCAGACACTTGCCCTGAGGTGTGGCGTGCTGATCGCCCAGGCGAAACTGGCGACCAAGCTGGGTGATGGCGTCACCGCCTACGCGGCCGCGGAAGAGGCGTTGCGCACCGCCGAAACCACTGACGACCCGATCGGTCGTGCCAGGGCGGCCTACTGGCTGACGTGCGCCCTGCTGAAGCTGGCCGATCCGGAAGAGGCCGAGCGCAACGCGGTCGCGGCGGCGGAGGTCGTGACGGGGCTCGACCCGCGCAGCCTGTCCTGTCGCGGATCGCTGGTGCTGATCGGCTCGGTCATCGCCGCTCGCAGGGGCGACGCGGCGGAGGCGCGGCGGAGGCTGGCGCACGCCGCGCGACTGGCCGACCGGCTGGGGCGGGACGGCAACATCGGCTTCAGCGCTTTCGGGCCGACCAACGTCGCCATCCACCGGATGTCGGTGGCGGCTGCTCTGGGTGATCCCGACGCGGTGCTGTCCTCGGGCGAGCGCCTCGACGTCGACTCGATGCCGCCCGGCTTGCTGGGGCGGCGCGGGCAGTACCACCTGGAGAGCGCGTGGGCGCACAGCAGGCGTGGCGAGCCCGTCTCCGCGGTGGTCCACCTCTTGGAGGCCGAACGGGTCGCACCGGAACTGGTGCGCGCCGAGCGCACCAACCGGACCGCCCGAGCACTGGTGGAGGACCTGCTCGCACAGCGGCACCCTCGTGCCGTGCCCGGCCTGCGCGGCTTGGCCTGCCGGACGGGGCTGCTCGCGTGAGCCCGTCCGACCGCTGCGCCTACGTGGTGGCCTCCGCCGCGCCCCCGGTCCTGCGCGTGGCGGATCTCGTCACGCGGCTGATCGGCGACGGCTGGCGGGTGTGCCTCGTGGCCACGCCCACCGCCGCCTCCTGGGTCGACCTCGACGCCATCGCGGCAGGCACCGGTTGCCTCGCACGCCCCGCCCCCGACCCGCCGGGGCGGGGCACGCCGCTGCCGAGGGCGGACGCGGTGCTGGCCGCGCCGCTGACCTTCAACTCCGCCAACAAGTGGGCGGCGGGTATCAGCGACAACCTGGCGCTGGGCTTGCTGAACGAGCTGCTCGGCGTCGACGTGCCGGTGATCGCCGCCCCGTGCGTGAAGGAGTCGCTGCGCCGCCACCCGGCCTACGGCGACAGCGTCGCCAGGCTGACCGCCGCGGGTGTCGTGCTGGTGGACGCCGTCGCCGGGCGCGGGCCGGACGGCTTGGTCGCCTTCGACTGGGCGCGCCTGGCCGACGCGCTCCACCACGCGGCGGCCGATCCCGATCAGGCCCGCGTGCGGCCCACGTAGACGTCGCGCGCCCGGTACAGCGTGTCGCCCGACGGCCCGGAGGAGCCCGAGGAGCCCTCCATCTGGAGGTTGATGATGATCCACATCGGCTGGTTGACGAAGTTGGCGCCGCGGTGCTGCCCGACCCACTTGTCGTCGACGTAGTAGTGGATGTCCACGTCGGTGGCGCTGACCTTGGCGATCCAGGCGCGGTAGGAGTGCCAGGCGCCGGGATTGGCCACCGGCGTGGTGGTGCTCGACCAGCCGCCGTCCGCGTTGCGGTAGGTGTTGGACCAGTTCCTGGTGTCGCCCTTGTACTCCAGGATGTCGCTCTCCGGCGGCCAGCTGTTGACGCCGGTGAGCCAGAACGCGGGCCAGGTGCCGCGCGCGGGCGGGGCCTGGAACTCGCCCTTGACCTCCCAGTTCGGGAACTGGTCGGTGACCCGCACCTGCTGCTTGGCGTGCACCGCGCCGGAGTGGTAGCGGATGGGCAGGTGCGGGTCCGCCGAACTGGTGCCCTCGTCCCAGTTGATCCGGCTGGCCCTGATCGCCAGCACCCCGGAGCCGTCCAGGAAGACGTGGTTGTGGTCGGAGGCGCTGGCGTACATGCGCGCGCTGCCGTTGTGGTCCGAGCCCCAGGGGTAGCGGTAGTTCCACGCCGATTCCAGGGCCGAGTAGCTCGCGAACGAGCCGCTGAGCACGGTTTCCCAGGTGGCCGCCCGAGCGGTCGCGGTCGGCAGCGCGACGCCCGCCGCGCCCGCGCAGCTCGCGGCCAGGAACCCCCGTCGACTGAGTGCCATGACGTGAACCTCTCCGTTCGGCTCGACACCGGACGCGGCGGCAGGCGCTTCTGAAAGCGCTTTCCCCGACCGTAGGGACGCGGCCCGCCGCGCGTCAACAGCGCAGTTCGCCCGCCGCCGCCCGGAACACCGCGTCGGCCACCCGCGCCAGCGGCGGGGAGTCCAGCTTCCACTGCTGCCAGTGCAGCGGCACGTCCACCGGGCGGTGCGGGGACAGCCGGACCAGCTCGACGTCCAGCCCGGCGATCTGCGCCTCGGTCAGCAGCGCCCAGCCCGCGCCGGAGGTGACCGCGTCGACGAACACCGGACCGTCGGGCAGGTGGTGCCTGGGACCGGTCGCCTCGCGGCCGGTGGTCTCGCGGCAGAACTGGTCCTGCAGGTCGTCCTTCTCGTCGAAGACCACCACGGGCGCGTCCGCGACCGACCCCGGCGACAGCCACCGCGCGGCGAACTCCGGCGTGGCCACCGCGTGGTAGCGCATCCGGCCCAGCGGTCGCGCCACGCAGCCCTGCACCGGGCGCGGGGACGAGGTGACCGCCGCGACCACCAGGCCCTGCCGCAGCAGCTCGGCGGTGTGGTCCTGGTCGTCGCGGTGCAGCTGGAGCACCAGGCCGGGATCGCCCGCCAGCTCGCGGACCACCACGCGGAACCACGTGGACAGCGAGTCGGCGTTGACCGCGACCTGCACCCTGGTCGGCTCGGTCAGCAGGCCCAACCCGGTATTGACGTCCCGCTCCAGCAGCGCCAACTGCCTGCCGTAGCGGGCGATCACCGCACCGGACTCGGTCAGCCGCACGGGCTTGGCGCGGACCAGCAGCACCCGCCCGGTGCGCTGCTCCAGCACCTTGATCCGCTGGCTCACCGCGGACGGCGTCACGTGCAGCGCGCGGGCCGCGCCGTCGAACGTGCCCTCGTCGACCACGGCCAGCAGCGTGCGCACGCACTCCGGCGGCAGGTCCACCATCACGAGCGCTAATGGTACTGAAGAAAATGTAGCTGGCCTTATCAGCTGGGGCTTCTTAGCGTCGTGCCGTGATCCCGCTGCAAGCACTGGCCGCCGGCCTGGGTACCGGACTGTCCCTCATCGTCGTCATCGGCGCGCAGAACGCCTTGGTGCTGCGCCAAGGCGTGCTGCGCCAACAGGTTCCGGCGATCGTGGCGATCTGCGCGGTCTCCGACGCGCTGCTCATCGCGCTGGGCGTCGGTGGTGTCGGGACGGCGCTGACCTCGTGGCCCGTCGCGCTGGAGGTGGTCCGCTGGCTGGGGGCGGCGTTCCTGGTCGGCTACGGCGTGCTGGCCGCCCGACGGGTGCTGCGCCCCGGCGCGCTGGTGGTGGGCGGCGCGGCCCCCGCCGCCGCGGTGCTGACCTGCCTGGCGCTGACCTGGCTCAACCCGCACGTCTACCTGGACACCGTGCTGCTGCTGGGCACGGCCTCCACCGGCTGGGGCGACGCGCGCTGGTGGTTCGCGGCGGGCGCGATGACCGCGAGCGCCCTGTGGTTCTCCTCACTGGGCTTCGGCGCGCGCAGGCTGTCCACCGCTTTCGCCCGCCCCGCGACCTGGCGCGTGCTCGACGCCTCGGTGGCGGTGGTGGTGACCGCCACCGGCATCTCCCTCGCGCTGGGCTGAGCGGGACTCGCGGCTAGGGCGCGGGGGAGTTGGCCTCGGGCACCAGGACGCGGGGCGTGCCGGTGCCGTCGGCGGGCACCGTCCAGACGTCGTTGGTGCCGTCGCCGCGCTGCACCCCGTAGACCACCGCCGAGTCGTCCCACCACGCGGGCTGGTCGTCCACGCTCCGCGTCTCGGCCAGCGGCGTGCTGCTCAGCGTGGCCAGGTCCATGACCGACAGCCGCCAGCCCCGCCCCGGGGCGCCGTCTACCGCCGCCTTGTAGGCGATCCGCCTGCCGTCGGGGGACAGCGAGGGGCACTCGACGTTGTCCACCAGCGGGCGCAGGGTGCGCGCGGCGAAGTCGCCCACCACCAGGTAGCGGTGGCCGCCGGTGGACATGGTGGCGTAGAACCGGTTGTCGTCGGCGGTGAACGTGACGCCCCAGAAGTTGCGGTCCGCGGCCTGGCCCGGTTCCCCGTCGACGGTGAACTCCTCCAGCGAGGTGACCAACGCGCCGGTGCGGGTGTCCAGCACGCCCGTGCTGGTGGAGAACCCGCCCGCCGCGTATGAGTGCCCGTCGACGAACAGCGTCCACGCCACCATGCGCCCGCTGGCCGACACCCTGGCCCGGTTGGGGAACCCGGTCAGCGGCACGGTCCGCAGCTCGCGCAGCCCCTCGTCCAGCACCACCAGCGCACCGGCCGCGAGCGCTCCAGCCGGGCGCAGGCAGGCGATCGTGCCCCCGGCCGCGTGCGCGCGGTCGCACCGCTGGCCGGTCACCTCGCGCGGCCCGGCCGGGTCGGCACGCGACACCGCCGACAGCCTGCCGTTGCTCAGCACGTGCATCCGGGGGCCGGTGACCGGCGCGGACGGCAACGGCTGGGCCGGGTCGGCGGCCAGCCGGGCGTACCCGACCGCCACCCCGCCCAGCACCACCGCCGCCACGGCGGTGACCGCCAGCCTGCCGCGCCGGGACAGCGCGGTCACGACCGGCGTCCCAGCAGCGCGGCCGTGCCCACGAGGGCCAGCGCCACACCGGCCGCGGCGATCCAGCTCGCCGCCTCCGGGCCGAAGTGCTGCCACGCCAAGCCGAACAGCACGGAGGAACCCAGGTACGCCAGCGCCTGTCCACTTTGGACCAGAGCGATGCCGGTGGCCCGCAGGCGCGCGGGCAGCACCGGCCCGGCCAGCGCGATCAGCACGCCGTCGGTCGCCGCGTAGAAGGCCCCGTAGAGCAGCAGGACCAACCCCACCAGCGGCCAGCCGCCCAGCGGGCCGGACAGCAGCAGGTGCACCAGCACCAGCAGGGCGTAGCCGCCCAGGACCACCGGCAGCCTGCCGACCCGGTCGGCCAGCGCGCCCAGCGGGGCGGCCAGCAGCAGGTACACCAGGCTGGTGCCGACCGCCAGCAGCGGGAACCAACCCAGCGACAACCCCTCCCGCTGCTGCAGCAGCAGGTAGACGAACCCGTCGCCGACCATGGCCAGGCCGAGCAGCACGGCGGCGGCCACGACCCGCCGCACGCCCCCGTCCCGCAGCAGGGGCCCGACCGCGCGCGGGCGGACCGGTTCGGGCCGGGCCGGTTCAGTCGCGCGGGCCTCGCGGTGGTCGCGCACGAACAGCACCAGCACCACCACGCCCAGCGCGGCGACGCAGGCGCTGGTGACGAACACCGAGTCGAACGACTGCCCGGCGGCGGCCAGCACGGCCAGCGCCACCAGCGGGCCGAGGAACGCGCCTGCCCCGTCCATCGCGCGGTGCACGCCGAACGCCCGGCCGAGGTCGTCGGCGTGGGTGGACAGGGTGATCAGCGCGTCGCGCGGCGCGGTGCGCAGCCCCTTGCCCGCCCGGTCCACGGCGATGGCCGCGCCGATGCCCGCGGCGGAGGTGGCCAGCAGGCCCAGCTTGGCCACCGCCGACAGGCCGTACCCCAGACCGGCCACGGCCTTGCGCCGGTCGGTCAGGTCGGCGACGAACCCGCCGACCAGGCGCAGCAGCGTGGTTGCGCCGGTGTAGAGGCCGTCGACCACGCCGTAGGCGGCCGGGCTGAACTGCAGGCCGACGACCAGGTAGAGGGGCAGCACCGCGGTCACCATCTCCGATGACATGTCGGTGATCAGGCTGACCGCGCCCAGCGCCAGGACGTTGCCGCTGACGCCCTTCCAGCCCAGCGTCCTCGGGCGGTCGGTGGTGGACAGGTACACGGGGCACCTCCGCTGGCGGGGGAGCGGGTCAGTGGCAGGCGGTGGTGCCGCTGTCGCTGTAGCTCCTGCCCGCCTCGGGGACGAACTGCCAGTCGTAGCTGTCGCTGTGCAGGGTCAGCTTCAGCACGCCGTAGGTGTCGCTGTTGCGCGCCTCGCTGTTGGGCTTGATGGTGCCGAACCGGTAGTGGCCCGCACCGCCCATGCCCGCCACGAACGAGCGGATGCCGCGCGCGGTGTCCAGGCCCCCGTTGGGGTTCTGCGGGGCGAACCGCTCGTACTGGTGGTTGTGCCCGGTCAGCACCACATCGGCGTTGTAGTCGTAGAGCGCCTGGAAGAGCGGGCGGGTCGCGGTGGAGGGCGAGTGGTTGGCGCCCGAGGTGAACAGCGGGTGGTGCCAGTACGCGACCGTGCACCGCTTGGTGCTGGCGGCCAGGTCCGCGCGCAGCCACCGCTCCTGCGGCGAGCCCGCCGACATGGAGATGTTGGAGTTCAACGAGATGACGTGCCAGTCGCCCAGGTCGTAGGAGTAGTAGCCGCGACCGGACGGACCCGCTTGCGCGCCGAAGTAGTCGTAGTACCCGCTGGCGCCGCTGGTGTTGTAGTCGTGGTTGCCGGGCGAGGGCCTGGTGCGCGCCTTGTGCCTGCCCCAGGTGGGCTCGTAGTAGCTGCTGAACTCCGACCTCGTGCCGCTGTCGTAGACGTTGTCCCCCAAGGTGAACACCGTGCCGGGGATGTCGTCCAGCAGGTCGGCGGTGACGCTGTCGCCGGACCCGGAGTCGGAGATGTCGCCCACGCCGACGAGCACCGGGTCGGCGCTGGGCGCGGGCGTGGTGGTCGTCGTGCCCGTGGTGACCACCAGTTGCGGCGCGGTGGCGCCGGTCTCCCGCGAGTCGTAGTCGGCGCCGTCGGTGCTCGTCGAGGTGACGCCGATGCTGTAGGTGCCGTTGCCGGTCACGTAGGAGGTCACGTCCAGCTCGTGCCAGGCGTTGCGCGACACCGCGCCCAGCTCGCCGAGGGCGGTGCCGTCGATGGCGGGCTGGTCGTTCCAGGTCACCCCGGTCTCCGACCACGTGGTGTCGGTGGTGGCGCGGAAGGTGCCGCCCGCGCCGCTGTGCGCGTCGGCCACGTCGTCGGTGTGCACGCGCAGCTTGGCGCCGCTGACCGCGCCGGGCAGGCCGCTGACGGTGAACTTGAGGAACAGCCGCTTGACCGGTGAGCCGTCCACGCCGAGCTGACCGGAGGTGCCGTGGTTGGTGGCGGCCGCCGAGCTGTCCACGAAGGCGTCGGCGGTGGCGGTGAAGGTGGTGGTGGCCGCCGCGGCGGCGGGCGCGTCGCCAGAGGCGGCGGTGAGGGTGGCCGCGGTGGCGATGCCGACCGCGACGACGGCGAGAGGAGCCCTACGACCTGGCATGGTGCGCTGTCCTTCGCAGCGGGGACAAGGGCGGCTCGACGCTACGCAAGCCAGGACGCCACGGGGTGAGCGCCCGCCGTCCGCAGGGTGAACGGGCGGGGAACCTCCGCGACCTCAGGGGTTCATCTCGTGCCCGGAGCGGCCATCGGTGGTGTTGCGCTGCTTCATCTCCGACTCGAAGACGTGCCGGACCCCGCCGAGCAGCTCATCCCGCACCTTCCGCTCCCAGTCCCGGAACAGCTGGTAGTAGCCCTCGTCGTACTCCTCGACCAGCTGGAAGGTCCACCGCCCCGGCACCACGTTGTGCCCGACCAGCTCGGCCTCCAGCCGCTCGGCCAGCTCGGTGTGGCCCGCCTCGCGCAGCAGCCGGGCGGCGTCCGCGACCTGGCCGTCGGCGCCTCCGGTGAGCTGGTGGAACGAGAAGAGGTGGCCGCGGGCGCGCTCGGTGGTCTCCAGCGCCTCGGTCAGCCGCCCCACGGCCTCCACCGTCGTGTCGTCCACGCCCTCGGGTCGCCTGCCGTCCGCCGCTGGGATGCTCATGGACGGGGAATACCCGTTGCGCGCGGGCCTAACAGGGTGAAGAACCTTCGGATTGAAGAAGGCTTTCGACCCGCGTCAGCGGATGTATCGTGGCGACTGTGCCGAATCTGCGGATAAGCGAGGCCGCTGCCCTGCTCGGTGTCAGCGACGACACCGTGCGGCGGTGGATCGACCAGGGGCGACTGCCCGCCGTGCGGCTGGACAACGGCCGCAAGGGCGTGGCGGGGCGCGAGCTGGCCGCGTTCGCGCAGCGCGGGGCGGACAGCGCCGAGCCCGGCGCGACCGTCGCGGCTTCGGCGCGCAACAGGATGCGCGGGATCGTCACCCGCGTGCTCAAGGACGGGGTGATGGCCCAGGTCGAGATGCAGGCCGGGCCGTTCCGCTTGGTGTCGCTGATGAGCCGGGAGGCCGCCGAGGAGCTGGGGCTGGAGCCGGGCAGCGTCGCGGTCGCCTCCATCAAGTCCACCCATGTCGTCGTCGAGATCCCGGAGACCACGTGAGGCGGCCCCCCGTGCTCGCCCCGGTGCTCGCCGCAGCGCTGGTGGGCGCGTGCTCCTCCGCGCCCGACGGGACCACCGTGACGGTGTACGCCGCCGCGTCGCTGACCGAGGTGTTCACCGGTCTGGGCGCGGACTTCCAGGCCGCCAACCCCGGTGCGCGGGTCAGCTTCAACTTCGGCGGCAGCTCCGCGCTGGCGCAGCAGATCGGCCAGGGCGCGCCCGCCGACGTGTTCGCCTCCGCATCGCCCGCGACGATGGAGCAGGTCGCCGCCGAGGTCGACCGGCCGGTGACCTTCGCCCGCAACCGGCTGGAGATCGCGGTCCCCGGCGGCAACCCGGCGGGTGTCACGGGCCTGGCCGACTTCGGCCGGGCGGAGGCCAGGATCGCGCTGTGCGCCGAGCGGGTGCCCTGCGGCGCGGCGACCGGGGAGGTGTTCCGGGCGGCCGGGGTCACCCCGCGACCGGACACCCTGGAGCAGGACGTGAAGGCGGTGCTGACCAAGGTCCGGCTCGGCGAGGTGGACGCCGCGCTGGTCTACCGCACCGACGTGCGGGCCGCGGGCGGCGAGGTCGAGGGCATCGGGTTCGCCGAGGCCGAGCGGGCGGTCAACGACTACCCGATCGCGCCGCTGAAGCGCGCTTCCCCGCGCGGCAGGCAGTTCGTCGACTTCGTGGTGTCGGAGGCGGGGCGCGCGGCGCTCACCGCAGCCGGGTTCGACGTGCCGTGATCCGCGACCGCCCGCTGGTCCTGGTGCTGCCCGCGCTGGCGGGCCTGGCCTTCCTCGTGGTGCCGCTGCTGGGGCTGCTGGTGCGCGCGCCCTGGGCCGAGCTGCCCGCCCGGCTGTTCAGCGCCGAGGTGGGGAACGCGCTGCGACTGTCGCTGGTGTGCGCGAGCCTGGCCACCGCGCTGTGCCTGGTGCTGGGCGTCCCGCTGGCCTGGCTGCTGGCGCGCGGCGACGTGCCGGGGCGCGGGCTGCTGCGGGCGCTGGTGACCGTGCCGCTGGTGCTGCCGCCCGTGGTCGGCGGCGTGGCGCTGCTGCTGGTGCTGGGCAGGCGCGGGCTGGTCGGGCAGCACCTGGAGGCGTGGTTCGGCGTGTCGCTGCCGTTCACCACCGCCGGGGTGGTGGTCGCCGAGGCGTTCGTGGCCATGCCGTTCCTGGTGATCGCGGTCGAGGGCGCGCTGCGCGCGGCCGACCCCCGCTACGAGGAGGCCGCGGCGACGCTGGGGGCGTCGCGGTGGCTGACCTTCCGCCGGGTCACGCTGCCGTCGGTCGCGCCGGGCGTGGTGGCCGGGGCGGTGCTGTGCTGGGCGCGGGCGCTGGGGGAGTTCGGCGCGACGATCACCTTCGCGGGCAACTTCCCCGGCGAGACCACGACCATGCCGCTGGCGGTCTACCTGGCGCTGGAGACCGACCCGGACGCCGCGATCGTGCTGAGCCTGGTGCTGCTGCTGGTGTCGGTGGGCGTGCTGGCCGGGCTGCGCGACCGCTGGGTCGGTGGTGCCGGGTGAGCCTGCGCGCCGAACTGCGCGTGGTCCGCGACCGGTTCCGGCTCGACGTGGACCTCGACGTCGCGCCGGGGGAGGTGGTCGCCCTGCTGGGCCCCAACGGCGCGGGCAAGACCACCGCGCTGCGCGCGCTGGCCGGGCTGACCCCCGGCGGCCGGGTGCGGGTGGACGGCGCGGCCTGGGACGGGCTGCCCGTGCGGCGGCGGCCGGTCGGCGTGGTGTTCCAGGACTACCTGCTGTTCCCCACCATGTCGGCGCTGGAGAACGTGGCGTTCGGGCTGCGCGCCCGAGGGGTGCGGCGGGCCGCCGCGCGCGCCGAGGCGGCCCGGTGGCTGGAACGGGTCGGGCTGGCCGCCCACGCCGAGTCCCGGCCCCGCGCCCTGTCCGGCGGGCAGGCGCAGCGCGTCGCGCTGGCCCGCGCGCTGGCCACCGGACCGCGGCTGCTGCTGCTGGACGAACCGCTCGCCGCGCTGGACGCGGGCACCCGCGTGCACGTCCGCGCCGAGCTGTCGCGGCACCTGGGCGAGTTCACCGGCCACACCGTGCTGGTCACCCACGACCCGCTGGACGCGATGGTGCTGGCCGACCGGCTGGTGATCCTGGAGCGGGGGCGCGTGGTGCAGGAGGGGACGCCCGCGGAGGTCGCTCGCACGCCCCGCACCGACTACGTCGCCCACCTGGTGGGGCTCAACCTCTACCGCGGCGTGGCCGAGGGCGGCACCATCCGGCTCGACGGCGGGGGCGTGCTCACCGTCGCCGAGCCCGCCGACGGCCCGGTGCACGTGGCGTTCCCACCCGCGGCCGTCAGCCTGTTCCCGCAGGCCCCGGCGGGCAGCCCGCGCAACACCTGGCCGGTGACCGTGGCGGGCGTCGAGCAGCACGCGCACACCACGCGGGTGCGGCTGGACGGCGCCCCGCCGGTGCTGGCCGACATCACCACCGCGACACTGGCCGACCTGCGGCTGCGGCCCGGCGACGCGCTGTGGGCGGTGCTCAAGGCCACCGAGGTGCGCACCTACCCGATCACCGGGGCGGGCGGGGGATGAGCACGGCGACCTCGGTGAGGTCGTCGAGGAACTCCGCACCCGGCTGACCGCCGACCGGCTCGGCCTCGGCCACCACGACCGTCGCGCCGTCCAGCGCCGAGGTGTAGTTGTGGGCGTGGAAGGGGATCTCGGGCAGGCCGAGCAGGGCGCGGGGCAGCGGCGTGATGTCGCCGGTGCCGTGCACGTCCTCCAGGGCGCGGAACTCCCTGGCGTCGCGGCGCAGGCGGAACTCCACCCACGCCACCGACACCACCGCGCTCGCCCGGTCGTTCGACACGGTGAACAGCGCCCGGCTCAGCGAGGCGCACGGCGTGGTGGCCAGCAGGTCGCGCACCTGGCCGAAGGAGTGCGGCACGCAGTCGGCGTCGTGCTGGACCTTCACCTCGCCCTGCCGCACCCCCAGGTCCGCCCACGGGTCTTCGGGCTCGGGGGCGCTCATGCCGTTGGCGCCCACCACGACGACGCCTGCGAGGGCGGTACCCGCCACTACCGCTGCCAGACTCGCCATGCCGCCTCCCGTCGGTGCCCGCCCACAGTCTTGCCCCTGCCGCTCGGCGGCGAAACGCGCGG
This sequence comes from Saccharothrix coeruleofusca, assembly GCF_017876325.1. Taxonomy (NCBI): domain Bacteria; kingdom Bacillati; phylum Actinomycetota; class Actinomycetes; order Pseudonocardiales; family Pseudonocardiaceae; genus Saccharothrix; species Saccharothrix coeruleofusca. Next base: position 4,332,768 of record NZ_JAGINV010000001.1, on the reverse strand, counting down.
GCCCGGCGAGGTCAGACCGGCCGCAGCGCGGTGCGCGGCCCGGCGGGCAGCTCGACCCGGATCTCGTCGCCGGGGCGGACCACCCCGCCGACCAGCACCACCGACATGATCCCCGCCTTGCGGACCAGGTTGCCGTCCTCGTCGCGGTCCAGCACGGCCGCGAGCATCCCCCGCTGGAAGTCGTCGATCTGCGCGCACGGGTTGCGCAGGCCGGTGACCTCCACGACCGCTTCGGCGCCCAGGCGCAGGAGGGTGCCGGTGGGCAGGCCCAGCAGGTCGACCCCGCGCGTGGTGATGTTCTCGCCGAGCTGGCCCGCCGAGACCCGGAAACCGGCCGCGTTGAGCTCGTCGAGCAGCTCGGAGTGGATCAGGTGGACCTGCCGCAGGTTGGGCTGCGTGGGGTCGCGGCGCACCCGCGAGCGGTGCTTGACCAGCTCCCCCCGGTGCGCGTCGCCCTCGACGCCGATCCCGGCGATCAGCAGGACCGCGTCCTGGGTGGGCTTGCTGAACGTGTGCTCCGCGCTCCGGCTCACGGCCGTCACCATCCCCATGACCGCGACCCTACTGCCGCGCCAGCGGGTCGCCGTGGCCCACGCACACCACCCGCGCGTCCAGGTCCAGCAACCGCCGCGCGGAGGCCAGCAGCCGAGGCCGGTCCAGGTTGAACACGCCGGGGATGGGCCTGCCCTCCCAGGTGGCCACGGTGTCGCCGGTGAACAGCACCCCGTGCCGAGGCAGGTGCACGGCGATGCTGCCGTCGGTGTGCCCCGGAACGGACAGCACCCGCGCCCCGCCGCCGAACTCCAGCACGTCGCCCTCGTCGACCTCGTGGTCGACCGGTGAGCGGGGCGCGGGCGGCACACCGGGCGTGACGCGCTCGAACAGCTCCCGCTCCTCGTCCGGGATCACCGGGGGCGGGGCGGGCACGTCGCCCCGGACCACCGGCGCCTCCAACCGGTGCGCGAACACCTCCGCGCCGGTCCGCGCGCGCAGGTCGGCGGCCGAACCGATGTGGTCGTCGTGGAAGTGCGTCAGCACGATCCGCCGCACCGGTCCCAGCGCGGCGATCCGCTCGGCGTGCCCGGCGGTGCCTGTGTCGACGAGCGTCAGGCCGTCGTCGTCCTGCCACGCGTACGCCTGGCCGACGGGGAAGCGCAGCATCCGCAGACCGGGCAGCACCTCGATGATCTCCACCCCGGCCACGCTAGGCGGTGCTCAGCCGACCGCGACACCGGTTTCGCCGACGGCGGAGCGCGTGCCCGACCAGGCCGCCCACAGCTGCGCGTACCGGCCGCCCGCGGCCAGCAGGTCGGCGTGGGTGCCGCTCTCCACCACCCGCCCGTCAGCCAGCACCACGACCCGGTCCGCCGAGGCGGCCTGGGTCAGCCGGTGCGCCACCAGCAGCCCGGTCCGCCCGTCCAGCGCGCGGGCGGCGGCGGCCTCCAGCTCGCGGGCGCCCGCGCTGCCCGCGTCGGCGGTGGCCTCGTCCAGGATCGCCACCGGTGGGTCGGCCAGCACCAGCCGGGCCAGCGCCAGCTGCTGGGCCTGCGCCACGGTCAGCCGGTGCCCGCCCTCGCCGACCACGGTCGCCAGCCCGGAGGGCAGCGCCCGCACCCAGCCCAGCGCGCCCACCAGCTCCAGCGCCCCGGTGATCTCCTCGTCGGTCGCGGACGGCCGGGCCAGTCGCAGGTCCTCGGCCAGCGGACCGGCGAAGACGTGCACCTCCTGGCTGATCAGCGCGACCGAGCGCACCGCGCGGTCCAGCTCGACCCCGCCCAGCCGGATGACGCCCGCAGTGGGCCGGTGCACGCCCGCGATCAGCTTGGCCAGCGTGGTCTTGCCCGCGCCGGACGCGCCTACCAGCGCCACCCGCTCGCCGGGGGCCAGTTCCAGGTCGACCCCGCGCAGCACGGGGTGACCGTCCACATAGGAGTGCTCGACGCCGGAGACCGCGATGGCGGTGTTCGCCGGGCGCACCGCGCCGGAGGTGTCGGGCAGCGGCTCGTCGGCCACGCCGACCAGGCGGGCCAGCGACGCCGAGGCGGCCTGGGCGTCGTCGGCCAGCGCCAGCGCCGCGTTGATCGGGTTGAACAGGCCGTGGAAGTACAGCGCGGCGGCGGTGGCCGTGCCCACCGACGCGGAACCGTTGCCCACCAGCAGGAAACCGGTCACCAGCACGCCCGCCAGGCCGATGAACTCGGCGAGGTTGAGCCTGCCGTAGAACCGGGTCAGCAGGCGGATGCCGCGCAGCGCCAGGTCCACGGCGGCGGAGGAGCGGGCGCGCACCCGCTCGACGTGCCGCTCGGCCAGGTTGAACGCCCGCACCGTCGACGCGCCGCCGATGGAGTCCAGCAGTTGCTGCTGCTGCGCGCCGACCGCGACCCGCTGGGCCGCGTACAGCCGCACCGCGCGCCCGCCGTACCAGCGCACGGTGTGCGCCTGGATCGGCGCGGCCAGCAGCACCGGGATCAGGAAGCGCCAGTCCAGCACCGCGATGCCCACCACGGTCAGCGCGATGGTCAGCGCGGAGCGGGCCATCACGGGCAGCGCGTTGCGCACCGCGTCGGCGATCACCTGCACGTCGCGGGTCACCCTGGCGGTCAGATCGCCCGCGCCCGCCTGCTCGACCCGCTCCAGCGGCAGGTGCAGGGCGCGCTCCACGAACCGCTCGCGCAGGTCGGCCAGCGCGCCCTCGCCCAGCCGCGCCACCAGCGACGTGCCCGCCGCGACGGCCACGCCCTGCACGGCCGCCACCACGGCCAGCGCGACCACCGGCCAGGTGAGCGCGTCGGCGGGCGAGCCCGCGCCGACCAGGTCGACGACGTGCCCGAGCAGCGGCGCGGTGGCCAGGCCGACGGCGGTGCCCGCCACCAGCACGGCCAGCGCCGCCCAGGCCAGGCCGCGGCGGGGCCGCAGCAGCTCGCCCACGGCGGCGCGCACGCGCGCGGTCGAGGCGGTGGTGAGCAGTTCCCGCGCCGTCCCCTGGTCCGCGCTCATCCCAGCACCACCGCCCGGTAGGTCTCGTCCTCGGTCAGCTCGGCGTGCCCGCCGGTGGCGGCCACCACGCCGTCGCGCACGAACACCACCCGGTCCGCGGCGGTCAGCAGGGCCGGGCTGGTGGCGACCACGATGGTGGTCAGCCCCCGGCGCACCCGCCGGACGCCCTCGGCCAGCGCCACCTCGGTCACCGCGTCCACCGCCGTGGTCGGGTCGTGCACCACCAGCACCGGGGGCGCGGCGGCCAGGGCGCGGGCCAGCGCCACGCGCTGCCGCTGCCCGCCCGACAGCGACCGGCCGCGCTCGGACACCGCGCTGTCCAGCCCGTCGGGCAGCGCTTCGGCCACCTCGTCCACCCGCGCCGCGGCGATCGCCTCGGCCACCCGTGGCCCGCCCGCGGCGACGTTGTCCCGCAGCGAGCCCTCGAACAGGTCCGCGTCGTGCGCGGCCACCAGCAGCGCCGAGCGCCGCGCCGCGGCGTCCAGCTCCGACAGCGCGACGCCGTCCAGCGCCACCTCGCCCTCCTCGGGGTCGACCTCGCGCGCCAGCACGGCCAGCAGCGCGGCGGCGTCGGCCGGGTCGCGCGCCACGACGCCGAGCAGCTCGCCCGGCGCGGCCTCGAAGCTCACCCCGCGCAGCGTCCCCGACCACACCCCGGACAGCCGCACGTGCCCGGCCACCGGCTCGGCCGGCGACGCGTGGCCCGGTGGCACGGCCGGGGGAGCGGCCAGCACCTCGCCGATCCGCGCGGCCGAGGCGCGGCCCTGGGCGAACAGCCCGTTGACCCAGGAGAACACCGACAGCGGCCACAGCAGGAACTGGGCCAGGCCCACCGCCGCGACCAGCTGGCCGACGGTGATCGCCCCGTCGGCGGCCAGCCTGCCGCCGACCAGCGCCACCACCGCCAGGAACACCCCGGTGACCGCGAGCATCGAGCCGTCCAGCCAGGCCCGCGCCCGCGCCGCCCGCACCGCCGCGGCCATCGAGTCGCGGCTGGTGGCCCGGTACCGGTCGGCCGCGGCGTCCTCGGCGCCGATGCCCTTGAGCGCGCGCAGACCGGCCACCAGGTCGGCGGCCACGCCGGAGGCCAGCGCGGCGCGGTCCTGCTCGGCGTCGCTGCGCCGCTCCAGCGGCTTGCCCAGCAGGTGGGCCAGCACCAGCAGCAGGGGCGCGGCGACCAGCACCAGCAGCCCCAGCGGCAGCGAGACCCGCAGCAGCGCCACCGCGCCCACCAGCAGGCCCGCCACCGCCGCGAACGCGGTGGGCAGCGCCAGGTTCACCGCGCCGACGCGCTGGGCGTCGGCGGTGGCGATGCTGGCCAGCTCGCCGGAGAGCCTGCCGCGCTGGGCGCCGCCGTCGGCGGCCAGCACCCGCTGGGCCAAACGGGTGCGCAGCTCGTGCGCGGCCCGGTGGGAGGCGCGCTCGCTGGCCCGCAGGGAGAACCGGAAGCTGGTGGAGAGCACCAGGAACACCGCGCCGAGCACGGCGATCCAGCCGAGCAGCCGCCCGGTCGTGCCGGTGCCCACCGCTTCGTCGATGACCACGCCGATGAGCAGGGGGACCATCGCCTCGCCCGCTTGGTGCGCGGCGCCCAGGACCGAGGCGGCGGCCACGGATCGCCACTGCCCGGAGACGGCGTCCGACAGGACGGTTTTCACCCGACCACCTTCCCCTGTGCTCCAGGTGAGGTTAGCCTAACCGCAGAAGAGACCCGGCTCACTCCCCGACGCGTGCAACTTAGGTTAGGGTAACCAAAGTTTGATCACCCACTCGTCGCACCGATGGGACAGCCATGCCAGCACAGCCACCGGTTTTCGACCTACTCGGCGTCGGCTTCGGGCCCTCCAACCTGGCGCTGGCCGTCGCCGTCACCGAGTACAACGCCACCGCGGCCAAGGCGGACGTGGTGACCGCCCACTTCCTGGAGCGGCAGGAGGGCTTCGGCTGGCACCGGGGGATGCTGATCGACGACGCGACCATGCAGGTTTCCTTCCTCAAGGACCTCGTGACGCTGCGCAACCCCAACAGCTCCTTCAGCTTCCTCAGCTACCTGCACCACAAGGACCGCCTGCTCGACTTCGTCAACCACAAGAACCTGTTCCCCCTGCGGGTGGAGTTCCACGACTACTTCGAGTGGGCCGCCGAGCGGGTCGACGACCTGGTCTCCTACGGCCACGAGGTGGTGGCCGTGCGCCCGGTGGTCGAGGACGGCGTGGTCGCCTACTTCGACGTGGTCTCCCGCGTCGCGGGCGGCGAGCCGGAGGTGCGCCGCGCCCGCAACCTGGTGCTGGCCACCGGCCTGCGCGCCCACCTGCCCGAGGGCGTGCGGACCACCGAGCGGGTGTGGCACAACAGCGAGTTCCTGCACCGCGTGCGAGCGCTGTCCGATCCCCGGCGGCTGGTCGTGGTCGGCGCGGGCCAGAGCGGCGCCGAGGTCGCCGCGCACCTGCACGAGCGCTTCCCCGACGCCGAGGTTTGCGCGGTGTTCGCCCGCTACGGCTACAGCCCGGCCGACGACAGCTCCTTCGCCAACCGGATCTTCGACCCGGCCGCGGTGGACGACTACTTCCAGGCGCCCGAGCAGGTCAAGCGCGCCCTGATGGCCTACCACGGCAACACCAACTACGCGGTGGTCGACAACGACCTGATCGCCGAGCTGTACCGGCGCGTCTACCGGGAGAAGGTGCTGGGCGCGCAGCGGCTGCGGCTGCTCAACGTCTCCAAGCTCGCCGAACTGGTGGACACCCCGGACGGGGTTCGGGTGACAGTGGAGTCGCTGACCAGCGGCGAGCGGGAGGTGCTCGACGCCGACGCGGTGGTGTTCGCCACCGGTTACCGCGAGGCCGACCCCACCGCCCTGCTGGGCGAGCTTGCCGCCAAGTGCCTGCGCGACGCGGGCGAGCGGCTGCGGGTGGGCCGCGACTACCGGCTGGGCACCACCGACGACGTGCTGGGCGGGATCTACCTGCAGGGGGGCACCGAGCACACGCACGGCATCTCGTCCTCGCTGCTGTCCAACACCGCCGTGCGGGTGGGGGAGATCCTCCAGTCCGTGCTCCACCACCGCGCGCCCGCGGTCCCCGCGCAGCACGAGTACGCCGTCAGCGCGCTTTCCTGAGGCAGCGGCGAGAACACCGGCAAGTCACCACGGCGCTCTGTCGCGCCTGGCGAAAGGGAACAACGACATGTCCACCAGGTCCAAGCTGACCGCCGTCGCGGCGGCCGCCGCGCTGGCGCTGACCGCCTGCGGGGGCGGCGACGCGGGCAGCGGCTCCGCGAGCACGACCGGCACCTCCTCGGGCGCCTTCCCCGTCTCGGTCGAGCACAAGTACGGCACCACCGAGATCAAGGCGGAGCCCACCAAGGTCGTCACCCTCGGCCTGTCCGACCAGGAGCCGGTGCTCGCGCTGGGCGTCAAGCCGGTGGGCGTGGTCGACTGGTTCAAGGAGCGGCCCTACGGCAACTGGCCGTGGACCAAGCAGCTGTGGGGCGACACCCAGCCCGAGATCGTCGGCGAGCGCGACGAGTACAACCTGGAGAAGGTCGCCGCGCTCAAGCCCGACCTGATCGTCGCGGTGTACTCGGGGATGAACCAGGAGCAGTACGACACCCTGTCCAAGATCGCCCCGGTGGTCGCGCAGCCCAAGGGGTTCGTCGACTACGGCGCCCCGTGGCAGGAGCAGACCAAGCACATCGCCAAGGCGCTGGGCAAGTCCGCCAAGGCGCAGGAGCTGATCGACGGCGTGGCCAAGCGGTTCGCCGACGCCAAGGCCGCGCACCCGGAGTGGTCGGGCAAGACCGTCGTGGTGGCCGACAGCTTCAAGCCGGGCGAGTACTCCGCGTTCGCCCCCACCGACCCGAAGGCCATCTTCATGCGGGAGCTGGGCTTCACGCTGGTCGACGAGATCGGCGCGCTGGCGGGTGAGCGGAACGTGGCGCAGTTCAGCGAGGAGCGCTTCGACCTGCTCGACGCCGACCGCCTGGTGTGGCTGACCTCCGACGTGGCCGCGCAGGAGCGGGTCAAGGCGGTGCCCGCCTACCAGCGGCTGGACGTGGTCACCGGCAAGCGCGACCTCTTCCTCACCTACATGGACCCGCCGATCGGCGCCGCCATGTCCTTCAACACGGTGTTGAGCGTGCCCTACGGCATCGACCAGGTCGTGCCGCTGCTGGAGCAGATCAAGAGCTGACCGGCGAAGGCCGGGGGTGGGGTGCCGACCGGGCACCCCACCCCCGGCGTGCGCGGGTGAGGAACGGACGAGCCGGAGAAGGTTGAGATGACGACCCTGCCACTGACCGCCGCCCAGCGCGGAGTCCGGCTGGCCCAGCAGTTGGAGCCGGACAACCCCGTCTACAACGTGGGCTGGTACCTCGACCTGCGCGGGCCGGTCGACTTCGGCAGGCTGGCCTCGGCGGTGCGCCAGGCCATCGCCGAGACCGGGGCGCTGCACGTCCGGTTCACCCGGCACGGGCAGCAGCCCGTGCCGGTCTCCACCGACCTCACCGACCTTGACTTCGAGTCCTTCGCCGACGCGCGCGCCTGGATGGAGCGGGACCTCGCCCGGCTCGTCGACGTCGCCGAGGGGCCGATGTTCCACCACGCGCTGCTGCGCGTCGGCGCGGACCGCGTGCTGTGGTACCAGCGCTACCACCACCTGGTCATGGACGCGCGCGGCTGCGTCCTGCTCACCGAGCGCGCCCGCGACCTCTACGCCCGGCCCGACGAGCACCGCCCGCGACCGCTGGAAGTGCTCGTCGAGGCCGACCTGGCCTACCGGGACTCCCCGGCGCGCCAGGCGGACCGGGAGTTCTGGCACGCGCGGATGGCCGACCGGCCCGAGCCGGTCCGGCTGGTGCCGCGCGCCCACGGCCAGGCGCGTCGGGTCCTGCGGCGCACCGTCGAGCTGCCCGCCTCGCCGAACTCGCGGCAGGCCATCGCCGCCGTCGCCGCCTACGCGCACCGGGTCAGCGGCGCGCACGACGTCGTGCTCGGCCTGCCGGTCACCGGCCGCCTGGGCGAGGCCGACCGCACCACCCCCGGCATGGTCTCCACCGTGCTGCCGCTGCGGCTGACCGTGCGCCCGGAGGCCACCCTCGCCGAGCTGGCCGCCGACGCGGACCGGGAGATCCGGGCCGTGCTGCCGCACACCGCCTACCGGGGCGAGGACCTGGCCCGCGAGCTGGGCCTGCGCGACGGCGTCGCGGAACTGGTCGGCCCCACCGTGAACTACCTCGGCTTCGGCCAGGGCCTGGTGTTCGAGGGCCTGGACACCGAGCTCAACGTGCTCTCCCACGGCCCGGTCAACGACCTGAGCACCTCGTTCGTGCGGCGCGTCGACGGCACGACGGCGATCACCTTCGAGGCCAACGCCGAGGTGTGCGCCGAGGCCGAGCTGGCCGAGCACGAGCGGCGCTTCCTGCGCGTGCTGGCCGCCGACCCGGACCGGCCCATCGCGCGGATCGACCTGGTCGACGCCGGGGAGCGCGCGGCGCTGCTGGAGATGGGCAGCTCGCCGCGCGAGGTGGAGGAGCTGACCTGGCCCGCCGCGTTCGAGCGGCAGGCCGCCCGCACCCCGGACGCGGTCGCGGTGGTCTGCGAGGACGAGCAGCTGACCTACGCCGAGCTCAACGCCGCGGCCAACCGGCTCGCCCGCGCCCTGCGCGCGGGCGGCGTGCGGGACGAGGACGTGGTGGGGGTGATGCTGCCCCGGTCGGTCGAGCTGGTGGTGGCGCTGCTGGCGGTGATGAAGGCGGGCGCGGCCTACCTGCCGCTGGACGCCGACCACCCGCGCGAGCGGGTCGCGGCGATGGTCGCCGACTCGGGCGCGGCGCTGGTGCTGACCCCGGAAACCCGGCTCGACCTGCCCGACGACGCGGGCGACCTCGGCCTGGACATCGGGCTGCACCAGGCCGCCTACGTCATCTACACCTCCGGCTCCACCGGCAGGCCCAAGGGCGTCGTGGTCACCCACGAGGGCATCGGCAGCCTGATCGCCACCGCGCTGGACCGCATCGGCATCACCCCCGACAGCCGCGTCGTGCAGTTCGCCTCGGTCGGCTTCGACGTGGCCGTCTGGGACCTGTGCATGTCGCTGTGCGTGGGCGGTACGGCGATCGTGGTGCCCTCGCACCGCCGCGTCGCGGGCCAGGAGCTGACCTCCTACGTCAACCACCACCGCGCCACCCACATGATCCTGCCGCCGTCGCTGGTGGCCGCGCTGCCGCCGGAGTGCGAGCTGCCCGAGGGCGCGGTGCTGGTGGTGGGCACCGAGACCGTGCCGACCGAGCTGATCGCCCGCTGGGCGCGCCGGATGCGCGTGGTCGCCGCCTACGGCCTGACCGAGGCCACCGTCAACTCCACGCTGTGGGCGGCGCGGCCGGACTGGACCGGTCCGGTGCCCATCGGCGTGCCGGACCCCAACACCCGCTGCTACGTGCTGGACTCCGCGCTGCGCCCGGTCCCGGTGGGCGTCGAGGGCGAGCTGTACGTGGGCGGGCGCGGCCTGGCGCGCGGCTACCTCGGTCAGTCCGCGCTGACCGCCGGGCGGTTCGTGGCCGACCCGTTCGGCGAGCCGGGATCGCGCATGTACCGCACCGGCGACCGGGCCCGCTGGCGCGCCGACGGCAACCTGGACTTCCTGGGCCGCGCCGACGGGCAGGTCAAGATCCGCGGCTTCCGGATCGAGCCCGGCGAGGTGGAGAGCACCCTGATGGGGCACCCGGACATCGCCCAGGCCGCGGTGCTGGTGCGCGAGGACCACCGCCGCGTCAAGCGCCTGGTGGCCTACGTCGTCGGCGGCGTGGACCCGGCCGCGGCGCGGGAGCACGCGGCCGCCGCGCTCCCGGAGTACATGGTGCCCTCGGTCGTGGTGCCGGTCGCGGGGCCGCTGCCGCTGACGCCCAACGGGAAGCTGGACCGCAAGGCGCTGCCCGAGCCGGACTGGACCGCGCTGGGCGGCGACGCGCCCGCCACCAACCCGACCGAGCGGGCGCTGGTCGACGCGATGGCGGCGGTGCTGGGCCTGACCCCCGGTGTGCACGACAACTTCTTCGAGCTGGGCGGCGACAGCATCGTCGCGACGCAGCTGGTGGCACGAGCCCGCGAGGCCGGTCTGGTCATCACCCCGCGCGAGGTGTTCGAGCACCGCACGGTCGCCGCGCTGGCCGCCGTCGCCCGCGCCGCCGCCCCCGCCGCGGACCGGACCGCCGACCTCGCCGGGGTGGAGCTGGTCGACGCCGAGCTGCGCGCCGAGTTCGCCGGGCACGACGTGCTGCCCGCCGCGCCGCTGCAGGAGGGCTTCTTCTTCCACGCCCGCTTCGACACCGACGACTCCTACGTGGTGCAGGAGGTCCTGTCGCTGGGCAGGCCGGTCCGGCGGGACGAGGTGCAGGCCCTGCTGGACCGGCACCCCGCGCTGCGGGCCGGGTTCGCGCAGAGCGCGCGCGGCCGGGTCGTGCAGGTGATCCCCGAGTCGGCGCGGCTGCCGTGGCGCGAGTACGACGCCTGCACCGACCTGGAGGAGGTGCTGGCCGCCGAACGCGCGGACGGGTTCGACCTGGAGCGCCCGCCGTTGATGCGGGCCGCGGCGGTGGGCGACCGGTTGGTGCTGACGCTGCACCACATCCTGGTTGATGGCTGGTCGGTCGGCCTGCTGCGGCGGGAGCTGGACGGGCACCCGGTGGACGCGCCCGAGCACCGCGCGTACTTCGCCTGGCTCGCGGGCCGCGACCGGGACGCCGCCCGCGCCGCGTGGCGCGCCGCGCTGTCCGATGTGGACGGACCGACCGTGCTCGTGGCCGCGCCGTCGGACCGGCACGCCCAGCACGGCGTCGTGCTGTCCGGGGAGGCGAGCGCGCGGCTGGTCGCCGCGGCGCGCGGGCGCGGCCTGACCCTGGGCAGCGTGCTGCACGGCGCGTGGGGGCTGCTGCTGGGCGGCCTGACCGGCCGCGCCGACGTGGTGTTCGGCAGCACGGTCGCGGGACGGCCCGCCGAGGTGGCGGGCATCGAGTCGGCGGTCGGCCTGTTCATCAACACCGTGCCGGTGCGGCAGCGGTGGCGGGCCTCGGACACGCTGGCGGGCGCCTTCGCCCGGCTGCAGGACGAGCAGGCGGCGCTGCTGGAGCACCAGCACCTGGGCCTGGCGGAGATCCAGCGCGCGGCGGGCCACGGCGAGCTGTTCGACACCCTCGTGGTGGTGGAGAACTTCCCCGACGTGGTCACCGACGTCGAGGTGCGCGACCGGGTGCACTACCCGCTGGCGCTGGTGGTGCTGCCCGGCGAGCGGATCGAGCTGCGGCTCAAGCACCGCCTCCCCGACGACGAGGCGGCGCGGATCGCCGACCGCCTGGTGCGGCTGCTGGAGGCGTTCGCGGCCGACCCCGACCAGCCGGTGGTGGGCCTGGAACTGGTGTCGCGGGCCGAAGCCGAGTGGCTGGCCGCGCTCAACGCCACCCGCGCCGAGGTGCCCGAGGGCACGCTGGTCAGCCGCATCGCCGAGCAGACCGCCCGCACGCCGGACGCGGTGGCGGTGGTGTTCGAGGAGCACCGCCTGACCTACGCCGAGCTGGACCGGCGCTCCGACGTCCTGGCCCGCAGGCTGCGCGCGCGGGGCGCGGGGCAGGTCGTCGCCGTGGCCGTGCCGCGCTCGGCCGAGCTGGTGGTGGCGCTGCTGGGCGTGCTCAAGTCCGGCGCCGCCTACCTGCCGCTGGACCTGGACTACCCGGCCGACCGGATCGAGTTCATGCTCGCCGACTCCGGCGCGACCACCGTGGTGCGGCCGGAGGACTGCGCGGACCTCGACGCGCCGGACGCCGCGCTATCGGACGCGCAACCGGTCGCGCCGCGCCCGAACGACCCGGCCTACCTGATCTACACCTCCGGGTCCACCGGCCGCCCCAAGGGCGTGGTGGTCACCCACCGCGCCATCGTCAACCGGCTGGCGTGGATGCAGCACCGGTACGGCCTGGCCGCCGAGGACCGCGTGCTGCAGAAGACGCCGTCGAGCTTCGACGTGTCGGTGTGGGAGTTCTTCTGGCCGCTGTGCCAGGGCGCGGCCGTCGTGCTGGCCCGGCCCGACGGCCACCGCGACCCGGCCTACCTGGCCGAGCTGGCGCGCGCTCAGCGGATCACCACGCTGCACTTCGTGCCGTCGATGCTGGCGGCCTTCCTCGGCGTGCCCGAGGTGCTGGACGACCCGGCGTGGTCGGTGAGCCTGCGCCGGGCGTTCAGCAGCGGCGAGGCGCTGACCGGGGAGGTGGCGGCCCGGTGGCGCGAGCTGACCGGCGTGCCGCTGCACAACCTCTACGGCCCCACCGAGGCCGCGGTGGACGTGACGCACTTCGAGCACGACGGCGCGCCCGAGGTGTCCGTGCCGATCGGCCACCCGGTGTGGAACACCGAGCTGCACGTGCTGGACCCGTTCCTGCGGCAGGTCCCGGCCGGGGTGCCGGGCGAGCTGTACCTGGCGGGCGTCCAGCTGGCGCGCGGCTACCACGGCAGGCCCGCGCTGACCGCCGAGCGGTTCGTGGCCAACCCGTTCGGCCCGCCGGGCTCCCGGATGTACCGCACCGGCGACCTGGTCCTGCGCCGCGCCGACGGCGCCCTGGTCTACCTGGGGCGCACCGACCGCCAGGTCAAGGTGCGCGGCAACCGGATCGAGCTGGGCGAGGTCGAGGCCGCGCTGCGCGGGCAGCCCGGCGTGGCCCGCGCCGCGGTGATAGCGCGGGACAACCAGCTGCTGGCCTACGTCACGCCCGAGGACGTGGACCTGACCGCGGTGCGCGCGGGCATCGCCGAGGCGCTGCCCGCCGCGATGACCCCGCACGCGCTCGTGGCGCTGGCCGAACTCCCGCTGACCCCCAGCGGGAAGCTGGACCACAACGCGCTGCCCGCGCCCGCCGCCGCGCCCGCCCAGCGCCGAGCACCGGTCACCGAGCGGGAGCGCGTCCTGTGCGGGATCGTCGCCGATGTGCTCGGCGCGCCCGAGATCGGCGTGGACGACGACTTCTTCGCGCTCGGTGGCGACAGCATCACCTCCATCGCGGTGTCCACCCGCGCTCGCAGGGCCGGCGTGGAGATCAGCCCGCGCGACGTGTTCGAGCTGCGCACCGTCGCCGCGCTGGCCGCGCTGCGGGTCGACACCGCCGAGGTCGACCACGACGCGCCGCTGCTGGAGCTGACCGACCAGCAGCGGCGGGCGCTGCCGCCGCACGAGGACGCCTGGCCGCTGTCGCCGTTGCAGGAGGGTCTGTTCTTCCACTCCAGCTACGACACCGGGGCGCTGGACGTCTACCTGTCGCAGGAGACGATGGACTTCGCCGCGCGGCTGGACCTGGACCGGCTGCGCCGCGCGGGCGACGCCCTGCTGGCGGGCAACCCCAGCCTGCGCGCCGGGTTCACCAGCGACGGCGTGCCCGCGCCGGTGCAGTTCATCGCCCCTGCCCCGGAGATCCCGCTGCGCGAGGTGGCGGTCGCCGACGAGGCCGAGGTGGCCGCCCTGCTGGCCGCCGACCGCCGCGAGCGGTTCGACCTGGCCGCCCCGCCGCTGTTCCGGTTCCTGGTGCTGCGCCTGCCCGACGGCCGCGACCGCCTGGTCATCACCCACCACCTAATCCTGTGGGACGGCTGGTCGGCGTGGCTGTTCCTGGCGCGGCTGCTGGAGCTCTACCGCGACCGGGAGGCGCCGCTGCCCGCGTCCGGCTCCTACCGCGACTACCTGGCGTGGCTGGCCCGCCAGGACCACGACGCCGCGCTGGCGGCGTGGCGCGCCGCGCTGTCCGGCCTGGCCGAGCCGACCCTGGTCGCCCCGGTCGACCGCACCCGCGAGCCGGTCATCCCGGCCGAGTTCCACGCCGACCTGCCGGTGGCGCTGACCGACCGGCTGCGCGAGCGCGCCCGTGCCCACGGCGTCACCGCCAACGCCCTGTTCACCGTCGCCTGGGCGCTGGTGCTGGCCGCCCAGGTGGGGCGGGACGACGTGGTGTTCGGCACCGCCGTCGCGGGCCGCCCGGTCGAGGTCGACGGCGTCGAGGACGTCATCGGCATGTTCCTCAACACCATCCCCACCCGCATCGCCGTCGACCCGCGCGAGACCGTGCTGGAGCTGCTGCGGCGCGTGCAGGCCGAGCGCACCGCGCTGATGTCCTACGAACACGTGGGCCTGGGCGAGATCCAGCGGGAGAGCGGGCACCGGCAGCTGTTCGACACGCTGTTCGTGCTGCGCACCGGCGACGGCGAGGAACGGCTCGCCGAACTGGGCCGGGCGCACGGCGTGCTCGGCGTGTCCAATGTGGACGGCACGCACTTCCCGCTCACCCTCATCATCACCCCCGGCGAGCGCACCCGCGTGACGCTGGCCGCGCGGCCGGACCTGTTCGCCGCCGAGGCCGCGGGCGCCGTCCTGGCCCGCTACACCACCGTGCTGCAACGGCTGGTCGACCGGCCGGAAGCGCTGCTGGGCGCGCTGGACGTGCTGCCGGAGCACGAGCGCGCCACGCTGGAGGCCGAGTGGGACGCCAGCGCCAACCCCGTGGTCGACCTCACCATCGCCGAGATGCTGGCCGCGCAGGCCGAGCGCACCCCCGACGAGACCGCGCTGGTCTTCGGCGAGCAGCGGCTGACCTACGCCGAACTGCGACGGCGCGTCGATCACCTGGCCGCCGTGCTGCGCGACCGCGGCGCGGGCCCGGAGCGGGTGGTGGCGCTGGCGCTGCCGCGCTCGGTGGAGATGGTGGTGGCGCTGTTCGCGGTGCTGCGCACCGGGGCCGCCTACCTGCCGCTGGACCTGGACCACCCGGCCGACCGGCTGCGGATGATGGTCGAGGACACCCGGCCGCTGTGCGTGCTGTCCACCGCGTCGGTCGGGCTGGTGCCCGACGCGCTGTGCGTGGAGGACCTGCCGCCCGCGCCCGAGGTGGCCGAGTGGCCGCGCTTCTCCCTGGAGCACCCGGCCTACGTCATCTACACCTCCGGGTCCACCGGGCGGCCCAAGGGCGTGGTCACCCCGTACCGGGGGCTGACCAACATGCAGCTCAACCACCAGCGGGCGATCTTCGCACCCGCCATCGCCGCGGCGGGCGGGCGCAGGCTGCGCATCGCGCACACGGTGTCCTTCGCCTTCGACATGTCGTGGGAGGAGCTGCTGTGGCTGGTGGAGGGCCACGAGGTGCACATCTGCGACGAGGAGCTGCGGCGCGACGCCGCCGCGCTGGTCGCCTACTGCGACGAGCACCGGGTCGACGTGGTCAACGTGACGCCGACCTACGCGCAGCTGCTGATCGAGGAAGGGCTGTTGGAAGGGCACGTGCCCGCGCTGGTGCTGCTGGGCGGCGAAGCCGTGCCGGACTCGGTGTGGCGGCGGCTGCGCGACACCCCCGGCACCTACGGCTACAACCTCTACGGTCCCACCGAGTACACGATCAACACCCTCGGCGCGTCCACACAGGACAGTGAGACGCCGACCGTGGGCAAGGCGATCTGGAACACCCGCGCCTACGTGCTGGACGCGCACCTGCGCCCGGTGCCGCCCGGCGCGCCCGGCGAGCTCTACATCGCCGGTGTCGGCCTGGCGCGCGGCTACCACGACCGGTTCGCGCTCACCGCCGAGCGGTTCGTGGCCGACCCCTACGGCCCGCCCGGCTCGCGCATGTACCGCACGGGCGACCTGGTGCGCGCCCGCGCCGACGGCAACCTGGACTTCCTGGGCCGCACCGACGACCAGGTCAAGATCCGCGGCTACCGGGTGGAGCTGGGCGAGGTCGAGGCCGCGCTGGCGGGCCAGGACGGCGTCACCCACGCCGCCGTGGTGGTCGACGCGGGTCCGGGCGGGGTGAAGCGGCTCATCGGCTACGTCGTGTCCGAGGTCGACCCGGCGGTGCTCAAGGAGCGCCTGAAGGCCGCACTGCCGGACTACATGGTGCCCGCCGCGATCATGCCGGTGGACGCGCTGCCGCTGACCGTCAACGGCAAGCTGGACGTGCGGGCGCTGCCCGCGCCGGTGGTGACCGGCGCGACCGCCTCGCGCGCGGCGGCCACCCGCGCCGAAGAGGTGCTGTGCGGGCTGTTCGCCGAGGTGCTGGGCGTGGCATCGGTCGGCGTGGACGACAACTTCTTCGACCTGGGCGGCCACTCGCTGCTGGCCACCCGGCTGGTCAGCCGGGCCCGCACCGCGCTGGGCGCGGAACTGGCCATCCGCGACCTGTTCGACGCGCCGACCGTGGCCGAGCTGGCGGCCCGCGCGGGCGGCGCGCCGTCGTCGCGGCCGGTGCTGCGGCCGGTCGAGCGCCCCGAGGAGCTGCCGCTGTCGCACGCGCAGCAGCGGCTGTGGCTCATCCAGCAGATGGAGCAGACCTCGGCGGCCTACAACTTCCCGCTGGTGTTCCGGCTGCACGGCGACCTGGACGTGCCCGCGCTGCGCGCCGCGTTCGGCGACGTCGTGGCACGGCACGAGGCGCTGCGCACCGTGTTCGGCGAGCGGGACGGCGTGCCGTTCCAGCGGGTGCTGCCGGAGGCCGAACCCGTCGTGGTGGTGCGCGAGGCCACCGAGGACGAGGTGCCCGCCATCGTCGCGGGCGAGGTGGACCGGCCGTTCGACCTGAGCGCCGAGCTGCCGCTGCGGGTGACCGTGGCGCGCCTGGCCGAGGACCGGCACCTGGTCGTCGTGTTGCTGCACCACATCACCACCGACGAGTGGTCGGACCGGCCGTTCCTGCGCGACCTCGCCGAGGCGTACTGCGCCCGCCGCGCCGGACACGCTCCACAGTGGACAGAGCTGTCCGTGCAGTACGCCGACTACACGGTGTGGCAGCGGGAGCTGCTCGACGTGGTGGGCGAGGACCAGCTGGCGTACTGGGAACGCGCGCTGGCGGGGGCACCGGAGGAGCTGGAGCTGCCCACCGACCGCCCCCGCCCCGCACGGCCGTCCTTCCGCGGCGCGGACCTGGAGATCGCGTTCGACGACGAGTTGTGCGGGCAGGTGCGGGCGCTGGCGCAGTCGACGGGCGCGAGCACCTTCATGGTGCTGCAGGCGGCCGTGGCCGCCCTGCTGAGCAGGCTGGGCGCGGGCGAGGACGTCCCGCTGGGCGCGCCGATCGCGGGCCGCACCGACGAGGCACTCGACGAGCTGGTCGGCTTCTTCGTCAACACCCTGGTGCTGCGCGCCGACCTGACCGGCGACCCGAGCTTCGCCGAGCTGGTGGCGCGGGTGAAGGAGACCAGCCTCGCCGCGTTCTCCCACCAGGACGTGCCCTTCGAGGCGGTGGTGGACCGGCTCAACCCGGTCCGCTCGGCCGCGCGCAACCCGCTGTTCCAGGTCATGGTCGGCTACCACAGCCGGGGCGGCGACGCCTTCGCCCTCGACGGCCTGGCCGTCCAGTGGCAGGAGCACCGGACCACCACGGCCAAGTTCGACCTGGTGTTCAGCTTCACCGAGCACGTCGACGGCCCGATCGGCTGCCGCCTGGAGTACGCCACCGACCTGTTCGACCGGGACACCGCCGAGCGCCTGGGACAGCGGCTGATTGCGCTGCTGCGCGCCGTGCTGGCCGACCGGGACGCTCCGGTCGGCGCGGTGGACCTGCTGACCGACGACGAGCGCCGCCGGGTGGTGGAGGAGTTCAACGACACCGCCCGCGCGGTGCCCGAGGAGACCTTCACCGCCCTGTTCGCCCGCCGCGTGGCGGAGCGGCCGGACGCGGTCGCGGTGGTCGACCGCGCCCGCTCGGTCGGCTACCGCGCGCTGGACGCGCGGTCCAACCGCATCGCCCGGCTGCTGGCCGCGCGCGGCATCGGCCGGGAGTCGGTGGTGGGCGTGGCGGTGCCCAAGTCGGCGGACATGGTGGCGACCGTGCTCGCGGTGCTCAAGCTCGGCGCGGCCTACCTGCCGCTGGACCTGTCCCACCCGGCCGACCGGATCGCCTACATGATCGAGGACTCGGCCGCCGCGCTGGTGGTCACCACCACCGACGCGCCGGTGCCCGCCGACGCGCTGCTGCTGGACTCCCCGGAGGTGGTCGCGGAACTGGCCGCTCTCGACGAGTCCGCCGTGGACGCCGGTCCGCAGGGCCTGGACTCGGCGATGTACGTCATCTACACCTCCGGCTCCACCGGCCGCCCCAAGGGCGTGGTCGTGCCGCACGAGGGCATCGCCAGCCTGGTGGCCACCGCGGTCGACCGGATGGGCCTGACCGCCGACAGCCGGGTGCTGCACTTCGCCTCGGTCGGCTTCGACGTGTCGGTGTTCGAGCTGGCCATGGCCCTGTGCGGGGGCGGGCGGCTGGTGCTGGCCCCCGAGGAGGTGCGGGTGGCGGGCCCGGCGTTGACCGACTTCCTGCGCGAGCGCCGGATCACGCACATGATCCTGCCGCCGTCGCTGGTCTCCGCGCTGCCCCCGGACTGCGAGCTGCCCGCGGGTTCCACGATCCTGGTCGGCACCGAGACCGTGCCGCCGGACGTCATCGGCCGCTGGGCCGGGCGGCTGAACCTGCTGGCCGCCTACGGCCTGACCGAGGCCACGGTCAACTCCACGCTGTGGAAGGCCCGACCCGGCTGGGACACCGCGGTGCCCATCGGCGTCCCCGACCCCAACACCACGGTCTACGTGCTGGACGCGCGCCTGCGCCCGGTGCCGCCCGGCGTGGTGGGGGAGCTGTACGTGTCCGGGCGCGGTCTGGCCCGCGGGTACCTCAACCGGCCTGGCCTGACCGCGGAGCGGTTCATCGCCTCGCCGTTCGGCCCGCCCGGCGCGCGCATGTACCGCACCGGCGACCGGGCCCGCTGGCGCGCCGACGGCAACCTGGACTTCCTGGGGCGGGTGGACACCCAGGTCAAGATCCGCGGCTTCCGCGTCGAGCTGGGCGAGATCGAGGCCGCCCTGGCCAGGCACCCGGACGTGGCTCAGGCCGCCGTGGTGGCCGACCGCGAGGGCGACATCACCCGCCTGGTCGGCTATGTCGTCGGCGCCACCGAGGACGACCTGCGCTCGTTCGCGGCCGAGCGGCTGCCCGAGTACATGGTGCCCGCGACTATCGTCCAGCTCGACGGGCCGCTGCCGCTGACCCCCAACGGCAAGCTCGACCGCAAGGCGCTGCCCAAGCCGGACTGGTCGGCGCTGACCGGCGACGACCGGCCGGTCACCCCGGAGCAGAAGGCCATCGCGGAGCTGTTCGCCGAAGTCCTCGGGGTCTCGCCGGGCATCCACGACGACTTCTTCTCCCTGGGCGGGCACTCGATGGCGTCCATGCGCCTGGTCGGCAAGATCCGCGCGGTCTTCGGCGTGGACCTGGCGCTGCGCGACGTGTTCGACTCGCCGACCGTCGCGGGCCTGGCGGGCAGGCTCTCCGGCGCGTCCTCGCGCCGCCCCCGGCTGCGCCGCTTCGACCGCCCGGTGGACCTGCCGGTGGCCCCCGTGCAGCGCGGCCGGGGCGGCACGCGCTGGGACCACGCGCTGGCGCTGCGCGCGGCCGAGCCGTTCGACGTGCCCGCCTTGACCGCCGCCCACGCCGACGTGGTGGCCCGCCACGAGCCGCTGCGCACCGTGGTGCACGGCGGCCTGCAACGGCCCGTCGCCGCGCCACCGCTGGAAGTCGTGCGCGTCGACGTGCTCGACGACGCCCTGACCGCGTTCGCGCAGGAGGATGTGGACCTGTCCGCGCACCCGCCCGTCCGCGCCCGGCTGGTCGTGGACGCGGGCGGCGCGCAGGCGCTCCTGCTGACCATGCACTACCTGGCGGTGGACGAGTGGTCGGTGGTGCCGCTGTTCCGCGACCTCCAGCACGCCTACGCCGCGCGCCGCGCGGGCGAGGCCCCCACGTGGGCCGACCTGCCGGTGAACTACGCGGACTACACGCTGTGGGCGAGCGAGGTCGTCGAGGCGGTGGGGGAGGAGCAGCGCGCGTACTGGCGGGAGGTGCTGCGCGACCTGCCCAAGCTGCCGCTGCCCTACCGGGGACCGTGGCGGGCCGGTCCGTACCGGGCCGACACCATCGCGCTGGAGCTGCCCGCCGACCTGCACGAGGCGATCGACCGCCTGGCCGCCTCCACCGGCACCAGCATGTTCATGGTGGTCCAGGCGGCGCTGGCGGCGGTGCTCAGCCGGTACGGCACGGACATCCCCATCGGCGCGCTCGCCGCCGGGCGGGGCGAGGAGGCGCTGGCCGACCTGGTGGGCTCGTTCGCCACGACGGTGGTGCTGCGCACCGACACCGCGGGCGAGCCCGGCTACACCGAGCTGCTGTCCCGAGTCCGCGCCACCAACCTGGCCGCGCTGGACCACGCCGACGTGCCGCTGGACGTCACGCCGCAGGTCCTGCTGATCCACCACGAGAAGGCGGTGTTGTCCACTTTGGATGGTGGGGTCGGCGTCCTCGACGCCGTGCCGACCGGGACGACGCCCGCCGAGCTGGCGCTGAGCTTCTACGAACCGCAGGGCGACGGTCCGGTGCCCTGCTACCTGGTCTACGCCACCGAGTTGTTCGACCGCACGACCGCACAGCGGTGGGCGGACGCGCTGCACGAGGAGCTGCGCGCGGCGACCGCCGACCCCGACAGGAGGATCACGCCATGACCAACCCCTTCGACGACCCCGACGGCCGCTTCCACGTGCTGGTCAACGACGAGGAGCAGCACTCGCTGTGGCCGTCGTTCGCCGATGTCCCGGCGGGCTGGCGGGCGGTGTTCGGGCCGGACACGCGCGAGGCGTGCGCGGCGTACGTGGAGCAGCACTGGACCGACCTGCGCCCCCTGAGCCTGCGCGGGTGACGTTCGCCCCGCCCCCGCGAGTCGAACCCCCGGACACCGCGAACTGAGCGTTCGCGCACCCCGAACCGCGCGTTCGCGACGGCCCGGTAGTAGTTGACGGCCCTCGGGGGCGGGGGCGGGTGGTACTTGCCGACGCGGGGAGGGGCGTCCCAGGGGTGGGGTGTCTTCGGTTAGCCTTGCCTAAACACGGGGAGGTGCGGGTGAGGCGGGGCATCGGGTTGGCGCTCTCGGTCGGCGTGCTCGGCTTCGTCGTCCTGCTCAGCCTCTGGGTCGGCACCAAGAACATCCCGTTCACCGCCACCTGGGACCTGCTGCTGCGTGACGACGGCTCCGGCGACGCGGCGATCATCCGCGACGTCCGCGTCCCCCGCGCGCTGCTGGGGGTGCTGGTCGGCGCGGCGCTGGGGCTGGCGGGGGCACTGATGCAGGCGCTGACCCGCAACCCGCTGGCCGACCCCGGCCTGCTCGGGGTGAACATGGGCGCGGCGGCCGCCGTGGTGTCGGCGATCGCGTTCTTCGGGGTCACCTCGGCCACCGGCTACGTCTGGTTCGCGCTCGCGGGCGCGGCGGTCGTGTCGGTCGCGGTCTACGTGCTGGGCTCGACCGGCCGGGGCGTGGTCGGGCCGGACCGGCTGGTGCTCAGCGGCGCCGCGCTGGGCGCGGTGCTCTACGCCTTCATCTCCGCGGTGCTGCTGCTCCACGCCCACACGTTCCACTCCTTCCGCTTCTGGAACGTGGGCTCGCTGGCGGGGCGGACGCTGGAGATCGTCGGGCAGGTCGCGCCGTTCATCCTGCCCGGCATCCTGATCGCGTTCCTGCTCGCGCCCAGCCTCAACGTGCTGGCGCTGGGCGAGCACACGGGCAAGGCGCTGGGCGCGAACCCCAACCGCACCAAGGGCTTCGGCGTGCTGGCGATCACGCTGCTGGCGGGCGCGGGCACCGCTGCGGCCGGGCCCATCGGCTTCGTCGGGCTGGCCGTGCCGCAGGTGGCCCGGATGATCGCGGGCTCGGACCAGCGCTGGGTGCTGTCCTACTCCGCGGTGCTGGCGCCGGTGCTGCTGCTGGGCGCGGACGTCATCGGGCGCGTGCTCATCGCGCCGCAGGAGATGGAGGTCGGCATCATCACCGCGTTCCTGGGCGCGCCGGTGTTCATCGCGCTGTGCAGGCGCAGGAAGCCGGCGCGGCTGTGAAGACCATCCGCACCGGCCCGCTCTCGCTGCGGGTCAGCGAGCGCGCCGTGCTGACCTGCCTGGCCGTGGCCGCGCTGACCGCCGTGACCGCGGTGACCACGATGGTCACCGGCGACTTCCCGCTGACCGTGGGCGAGGTGCTGAGCACCTTCGTCGGGCAGGGCGACGGCGCGTCGGAGTTCGTCGTGCTCACCCTGCGGCTGCCCCGGCTGCTGACCGGCCTGCTGGTGGGCGCGGCGCTGGCGCTCAGCGGCGCGATCCTGCAGAGCCTGTCGCGCAACCCGCTGGCCAGCCCCGACATCATCGGCTTCACCCAGGGCTCGGCCACCGGCGCGATCGCGGTCATCGTGCTGTTCCAGGGCGGCATGACGGCGGTGGCCACCGGGTCGGCGGTCACCGGCCTGCTCACCTCGGCCGCGGTCTACCTGCTGGCGCTCAAGCGGGGCGTGCAGAGCTCCCGGCTGGTGCTGATCGGCATCGGCGTCAGCGCCATGATGCTCTCGGTCAACTCCTACCTGATCACCCGCGCCACCCTGGAGGGCGCGCTGGCCGCGCAGGCGTGGCTGGTCGGCGGGCTGAACAACCGGGGCTGGGACCACGTGCGGGTCATCGCCGCCGCGCTGGCGGTGCTGCTGCCGTGCGCGCTGTGGCTGGGCCGCCGCCTGGCGCTGCTGGAGATGGGCGACACCGCGGCGACCGGCCTGGGCGTGGACGTGGAGCGGACCCGCCTGGCGCTGCTGGCGGTGGCCGTCGGGTTGGCCGCGGTGGCCACCGCGGTGGCCGGGCCCATCACGTTCGTGGCGCTGGCCGCGCCGCAGCTGGCGCGCAGGCTCACCGGCGCTTCCGGCCCCGGCCTGGCCGCCTCCGCGCTGGTGGGCGGGCTGCTGCTGGTGGTGGGCGACCTGGCGGTGCAGCGGCT
The DNA here is from genome assembly GCF_017876325.1 of Saccharothrix coeruleofusca. Lineage (NCBI taxonomy): Bacteria > Bacillati > Actinomycetota > Actinomycetes > Pseudonocardiales > Pseudonocardiaceae > Saccharothrix > Saccharothrix coeruleofusca. The sequence goes on along the minus strand of NZ_JAGINV010000001.1, from coordinate 4,309,907 downwards.
GTTCCCGACCACACCGCTGCCGGTGGGCATCGCCACCGGGGCGATCGGCGGGCTGTACCTGGTGTGGCTGCTGGCCACCGAGTGGCGGAAGGGGAGCACCCGATGACCAGGCTCAGGGGCGAGGACCTCACGCTGGCCTACGACGAGCGCGTGGTGGCCACCGGGCTGGACGTGGCCGTCCCCGACGGCTCGTTCACCGTCATCGTCGGCCCGAACGCGTGCGGCAAGTCGACGCTGCTCAAGGCGCTGGCGCGGATGCTCAAGCCGCGCGCGGGCGCGGTGCTGCTGGACGGCAAGGCCATCTCCTCCTACCGCTCCAAGGACGTCGCCCGGCTGCTGGGGCTGCTGCCGCAGACCTCGATCGCGCCCGGCGGCATCACCACCGGCGAGCTGGTGGCCCGCGGTCGCTACCCGCACCAGCGGGTGCTGCGCCAGTGGTCGGTCCAGGACGAGGCGGCGGTGGACCGGGCGATGGAGCTGACCGGCGTGCGGGAGCTGGCCGACCGGCCGGTGGACGAGCTGTCCGGCGGGCAGCGGCAGCGGGTGTGGCTGGCCATGGTGCTGGCCCAGCAGACCTCGATCCTGCTGCTGGACGAGCCGACCACTTTCCTCGACATCGCCCACCAGGTCGAGGTGCTGGACCTGTGCGCGGACCTGCACGAGGACGGGGGCCACACGCTGGTGGCGGTGCTGCACGACCTCAACCAGGCGTGCCGCTACGCCACCCACCTGATCGTGATGAAGCCCGGCCGGGGGATCGTGGCGCAGGGCGACCCGGCCGACATCATCACCGCCGAGCTGGTGCGCGACGTGTTCGGGTTGCCCTGCCGGGTGATCGACGACCCGGAGACGGGCACGCCGCTGGTGGTTCCGCTGCGCAGGCAGCGGGTCGCGGTCGGGGGAACCGCTCCGCAACTGTCCCAAGTGGACTGACCGGTGGTGTCGCCGCCAGCGGTCCCGCTGCTCCGATCGGGTCACAAATCCCTTGTGGCGTAACGAAAAGGTCTACGCGACCCGTGCGGTGCATAAGTCGGTGATGCAGTGGGCACCCCAGGGTCCCCATCCACACCGTCCGTTCCGCTCGACGAGGAGCAGGACCATGGCCCACAAGAGAGATCTGATCGACATCCGCAGCGGCGACGAGTTCTACCAGCCCACCCCCTTCGGCCTGGTCTACCCACTGCGCACCGGCGATGGCGCGCCCCCGCCCGACCAGCGGGGCCGCACCTGGGAGTACTTCGTGGCCAGCGGTCGCGAACTGCAACCGGTCACGTCGTGAGCCGGGGCAGCACCTCCTGGCCGAACAGCCTGATCGCCTCCAGGACCGCCGCGTGCGGCAGCCCGCCGATGTCCACCACCACCAGGTGGGCGTCCAGGCCGAGCAGCTCGCCCAGCCCGTTGAGCCGCTCGGCGACCTCGGCCGGGTCGCCGCACACGGCGGCCCCCGCCATGAGCGCGTCCACGTCCACCTCGCCGCCGTCGCCGCGCCACGGGTGGGCGAACCGCGCGTAGGCCGACAGGTGCGGCCGCCACAGCCGCCGCGCCTCCGCCGAGGTGGGCGCGACGAACACGTGGCTGGGCAGCGCCACCCGTCCCCGCCCGCCCAGCGCCTCCCGGTAGCGCCGCACCACCGGCAGGTGCGTGCCGGGGTCGCGCAGCGTGCTGGGCAGCATCAGCGGCAGCCCCAGCTCCACCCCCAGGTCGGCCGACACCGCCGAGCCGCTGCCGATCCACACCGTGGGACGCGGTCGCTGCACCGGCCGCGGCACCGTGGTCACGTCCACCAGCGGGCTGCGGAAGCGCCCCCGCCAGGTCACCCCCGGCCGCTCCAGCAGCGTCAGCAGCAGCCGCAGGTTCTCGTCGAACCGGGCCCGCAGGTCGTCCTGGACGCCGAAGGCCGCGTCGGTGCGCTGGGACACCCCGCGCGCCACGATCAGCTCCGCCCGGCCCGAGGACAGCACGTCCAGCGTGGCCAGCTCCTCGGCCACTCGCACCGGGTCGTGGTGGGCCAGCAGGGTGACCCCGGTGGACAGCCGCAGCCTGCTGGTGCGCGCGGCGATGGCGGCCAGCAGCAGCTCCGGCGCGGAGACGATGTAGCGGGTGAAGTGGTGCTCGCCGATCGCCACCCCGGTGAAGCCCGCCTCCTCGGCCACCACCGCCTGCTCCACGACGGCGCGCAGCCGGTCGGCCTCGCTGACCGCCTGCCCGGTGCTGGGGTCGGGCAGGTGGTCGCCGAGTATCAGCAGGTAGACGTCCATTCCGCAATACTGCACCGCGCGATTAGGCTGGGTGCATGAAGGCCACTGTCGTCGACAACCCGGACCGCTCCCGCTACGAGGTCTTCCTGGACGGGGAGCTGGGCGGGTTCGCCGACTACGCGCTGGGCGACGGGGTGATCGCGTTCACCCACACCGAGGTCGCGGTCGAGGGCAGGGGGCTGGGCGGCGAGCTGGTCCGGCACGCCCTGCGGGACGCCCGCTCGCGCGGGCTCAAAGTCCGCCCCGACTGCTCGTTCGTCCGCGACTACCTGGCCAAACATCCGGAACTCGCCGAGGTTACCGACGAGTAGTACCCGCGGGTGGGCTGGACCGACCCCGAACCCGCGCCTGATCAGCGGGGCAGCTTCACCACGGTCACGAAGAAGTCGTCGATCTGCCGGACGACCTCGATGAACCGGTCGAAGTCCACCGGCTTGGTGACGTAGGCGTTGGCGTGCAGGTCGTAGCTGCGCAGGATGTCCTCCTCCGCCTCGGAGGTGGTCAGCACCACCACCGGGATGGTGCGCAGCGACTCGTCGGCCTTGATGTCGGCCAGCACCTCCCGGCCGTCCCGCTTGGGCAGGTTCAGGTCCAGCAGGATCAGCCCCGGCCGCGGCGCCGAGGCGTACTCGCCCTCGCGGCGCAGGAACTCCATCGCCTCCACGCCGTCGCGCACGACGTGCAGCTGGTTGCGGATCTTGTGGTGCTCGAACGCCTCCTGCGTCATCAGCGCGTCGCCGGGGTCGTCCTCGACCAGCAGGACGTCGATCACGTTCAGCGAGTCACTCATCGGTGTCCCCGGTTTCCTCTTCCTCGACGACGGGCAGCGTGAACTTGAAGGTCGTGCCGGGCCCCTGGCCGGGCTCCAACCAGATCGTGCCACCGTGGTACTCCACGATCTTGCGGCACATCGCCAGGCCGATCCCGGTGCCGGGGTAGTCGTCCTTGTGGTGCAACCGCTGGAAGATCACGAAGATCCGCTCAGCGTACTCCGGCGCGATGCCGATGCCGTTGTCCTGGACGGTGAACGTCCACAGCTCCCCGGTGCGCTCGGCGCTGATGCGCACCACCGGCGGGTCCTCGCCGTGGAACTTCAGCGCGTTGCTGACCAGGTTGCCGAACACCCCGCCCAGCAGGGACGCCTCACCGCGCACCCTGGGCAGGTCGGTCCGCACGATGGTGGCCCCGGTCCGCTCGATCACCTCGGAGTAGCTGTCCTCCACCTGGGCCACCAGGTCGTCGCAGTCCACGATCGTCTGCTCGCGGGTGATCCGGCCCACCCTGGAGAACGCCAGCAGGTCGTTGATCAGCACCTGCATCCGCTTGGCGCCGTCCACGGCGAACTGGATGTACTGCTCGCCGCGCTCGTCGAGCTGGCCGGAGTAGCGCCGCTCCAGCAGCTGGCAGAAGCTGGCCACCTTGCGCAGCGGCTCCTGCAGGTCGTGCGAGGCGACGTAGGCGAACTGCTCCAGCTCGGAGTTGGAGCGCTGCAGCTCCTTGAGGTCGGAGACGATGCGCTGCCGCATGGCGTCCACGTCGTGGGCCAGCATCACCGTCTCGCGCGGGCCCGCCACGTCCACCGCGTGCGCGTAGTCGCCGGAGGAGACCTTCCGCGCCTGCGCCGCCAGCACCGCCAGCGGGGCGATCACGATGCGGTGCAGCACCACCGCCACGCCCGCGATGATGACCACCAGCAGCACACCCAGCCCCAGCGACAGCCACACCACCTCGGCGGCCACCTCGTCCAGGGACTGCCTGGCCGCCCGCGCCTCGGCGTCGAGGTCGCCCCGCAGGTCCGCCACGGCCGCGCGGACCCGGTCGAACAGCTCCTTGCCGCGGGTCACGTCGCCCAGCGTGGGCAGCGCGGCCCCGCTCAGGTGGACCTGGGCGATGATGCCCTCGGCGTACTGCAGCCGCCAGTCGGTGGCCGAGCGGCCGATGGCGTCGACCTCGCCCGCCAGGTCCGGCCGGATCTCGGCGAGCAGCGCCCGCGTCTCGTCCTCGGCGCGGCGCTCGGCGTCCTGGCCGTCCAGGTAGGGGGAGAGGAAGTCCTGGTGCGCGGTGATGGCGAAACCGCGCAGGCCCGTCTCCTGGTTGATCAGCGCGCTGTCCAGGTCCTGCACCGCCTGCTGGGCCGGGACCACGCGGTCCAGCAGCCGCTCGCGCGCCTGGCTGAGGCTGCCCATGGCCACCGCGATGCCGGTGATGGCACCCGCGCTCACGATGATCAGGATCGCCACGGCGGCGACCAGCAACCTGCTGGCGGGCCAGCGGGCGCGCAGGTCCATCAAGTACTCTCCGAGATCAGCAGCACGGCCATGTCGTCGTCCAGTTCCCCGCCGTTGAGCTCTTTAACCCTCGAGATCAGCGCGTCCAGCAGCGACGAGGGGTGCCCCGCCCGGTCCGGGCGCTCCTTGCGGACCTGGCCGATCAGCTCGATCAGCCGCTCCGCGCCCAACCGCTCGGTGTCGCCCGCCACCCGGCCCTCCACCAGGCCGTCGGTGTAGAGCAGCAGCTTCCAGCCGGGGGGCAGCGGCACGTCCAGCCCGCTCCAGGTGCTGTCGGGCAGCACGCCCAGCGGCAGACCCGCCCGGTCGCGCGGCAGCTCCACCACCTCGTCGCCCACCAGCAGCATCGGCTCGGGGTGGCCCGCCAGGTAGATCCGCGCCCACCGGCGGTCCGGCGAGATGGTGACCATGCACGCGGTGGTGAACAGGCCCGGCTGGTGGCGCTCGTGCTCCAGGATCTGGTGCAGCGTGCGCAGCACCCGCGAGGGCTCCTGGTCGGCCAGCACCAGCGCGCGCCAGGCGATGCGCAGCAGCACCCCCAGCGCGGCCTCGTCCGGCCCGTGGCCGCACACGTCGCCGATGAGCACCTGCAGCGTGCCGTCCGGGGTGGCCACCGCGTCGTAGAAGTCGCCGCCCAGCAGCATCCGGCTGCCGCCGGGCCGGTAGCGCACCTGCACGTCGGGCCCGTCGTCGTGCAGGATCGGGGACGGCAGCAGGCCGCGCTCCAGGCGGGTCTTCTCCGCCGCGTGCAGCTGCTCGTCGCGCAGCTGCCGCTGGGTCTCCTCGGCCTGCTTGCGGCCCACCGCGTAGCGGATGCCGCGCAGCAGCGCCTCGCCGTCGACCTGGCCCTTGACCAGGTAGTCCTCGGCGCCCGCGGCGACCGCGCGCATCCCCTGCCGCTCGTCGGTCATGCCGGTCAGCACGATGATCGCCGCCGGGTGCGGCTGGGCCAGCAGGTGCAGCAGGCCGTCCAGGCCGGTGGTGTCGGGCAGGCCGAGGTCCAGCAGGACGCAGTCGGAGCCGGGCAGGAGCCTGCTGGCCTCGCGCAGCGTTCGCGCGCGGCGCAGCTCCACGTTCGCCCCGACGTCCTCCAGCAGGGCCTCGACCAGCACGGCGTCCCCCTCGTCGTCTTCGACGAGGAGCACGCTGATGCGGTCTACGGCGCTCGTGGGCACGTGCGGGACAGTAGTCGAACTGGATCAGGACGGGGACGGGCAGGCGACCGTTGCCCGGCGCGTGTCGCCCGCGGCGGTGCGGCGGCGGTGGCCCAGAATCCCCCGGTGAGCTTCTCCGAGATGGTGGCGTTGACCGCGCGGTTGCCCCGGCGCGGCCGGGGGTTCTGGTACGGGTTGGCGATCGAGGCGCTGTGGCCGCTGGTCGTGCTGTTCGTGCGGACGCGGATGCGTGGGCGGCGTCACGTGCCGGGCCGGGGTCCGGTGCTGCTGGCGGCCAACCACCTGTCCAACGCCGACCCGGTGACGCTGGCCGCGTTCGCGCTGGCCTCCGGGCGGGTGCCGCGCTTCCTGGCCAAGGCGGCGCTGTGGCGGGCACCGGTGGTCGGGTGGGTGATGTCGTCGGGCGGGCACATCCCGGTCGACCGGGGCACCGCGCGGGCCGGGCTGGCGGTGGGCGCGACGCGGGACGCGCTCCGCGGCGGCGAGTGCGTGATCGTCTACCCGGAGGGCACCTTCACCACCGACCCGGACGGCTGGCCGATGCGCGGCAAGTCGGGTGTGGCGCGGATCGCGCTGGAGACCCGCACCCCGGTGGTGCCGGTGGCGCAGTGGGGCGTCCAGCGGCTGCTGCCGCCGGGCGGCCTGCTGCCCCGGCCCTGGACGCGGGTGGACGTGCTGGCCGGTCCGGAGGTCGACCTGTCCGACCTCTACGAGCTGGAGCCGACCAAGGAGGTGCTGGAGGAGGCCACCGCGCGGATCATGAGCGCGATCACCGGGCTGCTGGCCGAGCTCAGGGGCGCCGCGCCCGGTGACCGCGCCGTTCCGACTCCCAGCGCAGGTAGCCACCCGCCGCGGCGGACAGGCTGGTGAGCAGCCACACCAGCACGCCCGCGTCGTCGGTGACCCCGATGACCGGCAGCAGCTCGGGCAGCACGTCCACCGGGGACACCAGGTAGACCAGGGCGAACGCCCAGGTGGCCACCCTGGTGGCGGGCAGGCCGTAGTCCTTGCGGGCGCGCAGCATCCGCGGCAGCGCGCGGGCCCGGTCCAGGACCGAGCCCATCGGCTCGGGCTCCCCGGCGGCGATCCGGGCGCGTCGCCGCCGCGCCCGGCGCAGCAGGCCGAGCGCGATCCCGGCCGCGCCCAGCACGAGCAGCGCGACGCCCACCGCGGCCGGGGGGAGCCCGACCACCTCCGCGTCCCGCCACACCAGCGTCGACAGCCCCAGCACGGCGAGGAACCCGCCGAAGAAGATCACCCCACCATGCTAGGGCCGGAGGCCCCGCCGCGCACCGCTCGCGCGGCTCACCGTCTTCGCCCCGCCGCCAGCAGCGCCGCCGCCACGACGGCGCACCCCGCGGCCGTGGCACCCCGCCAGAGGGCCCGGTCGAAGAGCACCACCAGCCCGTTGCACAGGGCCAGCGCGAGGAAGACGGCGGCCAGCGCCACCAACGGTTTCGACCACTGACGGGACGTGCCGCGCGATGTCATGACCTGAACAGCGTTCGGATTGGCCCGGCTGTTACGCGACGCCGCGGTTCACCGCCCGAAGGGGCGCGGCCGATGGGTCGGGCGGGCACGCCGCTGCCAGGGGAGTCGCGGGGGAGTCGTCGTTGAAGCCCGCCCAGTGGCCGACCCGGAACACCCCCGGCCCGGTCGAGCCGCCCAGCGCGATGCGCCTGTCCCGCACCGCGCGCACGGTCAGCTCGGCCTGCCGGTCCAGCAGCCCGTCGATCCGGGTGTCGTCGAGTCCGTCGATCTCCTCCCAGAAGGTCAGCACGCGGTTGACGTAGAGCGCCACCAGGTGGTCGCGCGCCTGCTCGAACCGGCCGCCCGCCAGCGCCGCCAGCGCGTCGGCCAGGACGTGCGGCCACTGCTCGGTGGTCACCCGCAGCCCCCACGGCGCGGCGGTGAGCCCGTCCGCGGCGGGGAACAGCGCCCGCACGTCATCGCGGTGCGCATCCAGGTACCGCGCCACCGAGGCGGACACCCGCGAGACCACCGCCGGGTCCTGAGGGGCCGCCGCACCGTCCACCGCCGCCCGCGAGCGCACCGCGCCCGGTCGTGACGGGCGCACGCAGTCGGTGCGCAGCACGACGTGGAACAGCGAGTCCAGCACCTGCTGCGGCAACCGCAGGATCTTCGGGAACGGGGAGTTGTGCAGCTTGCGCCCCAGCGGTACCTCCACCACGCGCATCCGCTCGCGCAGCGCGTTGGCGGTCAGCCACACGTCGATGCCGTAGAGGTAGGCGCTCGCGGGCCGCGGCCAGGTCCGGGCCCGCTCCAGGAACGCCCGGTTGAAGGCGAACTCGCCACCGATGGGCTGCTGCAGGTGCACCCCGAACACCGCCGCCAGCAGCGGGCTGGCCAGGTGGTTGGTGGTGTTGGCCTCGAAGCGGTTGCGCCGGTAGACGGGCACCGCCAGCGTCGGCCGCTCGTCGTCGACCGCCCCGGCCAGCCTGCCCACCCACTCCGGTTCGGCGGAGCGCACGTCCGCGTCGAGCAGCAGCACCCGGTCCGCGCCCAGCTCCAGCGCGCGGTCGATGATCGCGAAGACGTTGGTGCCCTTGCCGGTTCCCTCGCCGCCGCTGCGCGCCACGACCTTGCGGGCGCGCAGCGGCGTCTCCGTGAACCGGTCCACGGTGCCGTCGGTGCTGCCGTTGTCGGCCAGCACGACCGCGTTGCTCCCGCCGGGGAAGGCCAGCCGCAGGCCGGCGTCGGCGGCCTCGGCCACCGCGCCGACCGTGCGCGCCTCGTCACGGGCCGGGATGCCCACGACCGTGACTGCGTTGTTCCGGTTCGCCATACCCCCGAATGCTTGGTGGCCGGAGTTACGGAACTACGGCATTCGGGTAACAGCTCACCTGGGCCTGGCCCTGGGGCCGCTGCGGGCCAGCGGACGCGGCTGGTGCCGGGTCCGCACCACGGGGGCGTGCTGCGGCGTGTAGTCGTAGCGGGCACCCTCGTAGCGGGTCTCCTCGTGGCGGACTTCCTCGTAGCGGGACCGTTCGGGACGCGGCTGCTCGCGGGGCGGGATCGGCAGCGGCTGCGAGTCCTGCTGCTGCCGGGGCAGCCGGGGTTCCTCGCCCCGCCCCGGATCACCTCGTCCAGGATCACTTCGCCCCGGAGCACCGCCGCTGTCGGCCAGTTCGCCCCTGGCGGGGGCGATCCGGGTCGCCTCCGGCTCGGGCCCGGCCAGGTGCTGCGGCACCCGGCGCTGCCGCTCCGGACCGCCCACCACCTTGTTCTGCCGCCACAGCTCCGGCGACAGCTTGATCATCGCGGTGGGCGCGTCCAGGCCCACCATGCCCACCAGCCTGCCCTCGTTGACGAAGCCGGTGATGGTGCGGTGGTCCTTGCTGGAGCGCGCCAGCGTGGTGGTGTCCTTGCCGAGGGCGGGGATGCCCGACCCCTGGATGCGCATCCCGTACTGCTCGGTCCAGAACCTCGGAACGGGGGTGAACGGCCGCGAATTCTCCCTGCCCGCCAACAGGTTCTCCGCGGCCGCCCGCCCCATTTCCACCGCGTTGAGCCAGTGCTCGACCCGACGCGGTTGTCCTCCGAACCTCAGGTTGGGCCAGCGCGCGACATCGCCCGCGGCCACGATGTCGGTCGCCCCGACCGCGTGGCAGGTCGCGTCGCACAGCAGCCCGTCCTCCAGCACCAGCCCCGAGCCGCGCAGCCAGGCCACCGACGGGGAGGCGCCCACCGCGATCACCACGACCGCGGCGAAGAACACCTGCCCGTCGGACAGGTGGATGGCCACCCCGCCCGGCTGGCGCACCCAGTGCCGGATCTTCACGCCCATCGCCATCCGCACGCCCCGCGCCCGGTGCGCCTCGGTGACGGTGTCGCCGATCTGCTTGCCGCACGCGCCGCCCAGCAGCGTCGACGAGCGGCTGACGATGGCCACGTCGCGGCCCATCATCTTCACCGACGCGGCCATCTCGCAGCCGATCAGGCCGCCGCCGATCACCACCACCAGGCCCTGCGTGGAGTTGATCGCGTTCTTGATGCCGATCGCGTCGTCGACCGTGCGCAGCACGTGGATGCGCGGGTCCTGCCGCGGCGCGCCCGCGAGGTGGCGCGGCTCGACCCCGGTCGCGATGATCAGCCCGTCGTACTTGAGCTCCTCGCCGCCGGGCAGCCCCACCACGTGCCGGTCCGGCTCCAGGTGGGTGGCCGCGGTGCCCAGCCGCCACACCGCGTTGAGCTCGCGGCTGATGGTCAGCCGCAGGTCGCTGGCGTGCAGCTCGCCGTTGATGGCCTCCTTGGACAGCGCGGGCCGGTGGTAGGGCAGGTGCCGCTCCGCGCTGACGATCACGATCTCGCCCTGGTAGCCCAGCTCCCGCAGCCGCTCCCCGGACCGCAGCCCTGCCAGCCCGCCGCCCGCGATCACGATCCGCTCCTCGTTCTTCACCGCACTCGCTCCCGCAGTTCGATCGCGCGCATCGGGCACGCGCGGGCGGCAGCGCGCGCCTTCGCGAACTGCTCCGGTGGGGGCCTGCGGTCGTAGCGCAGGCGCTCGTCGTCGACCAGCTGGAAGATGCCGGGCGCCTCGGCCTGGCAGATGCCGTAGCGGTGGCAGCGCTCGTTGTCGACGCTGACGTCCAGCGCGCTGCCGCCCGCGCCGTCGGGCTCGGGCTCGAAGCCCGGCTCCGGCTCCAGCATGCCGAGCTTGACCAGCACGTCGGGCGGCAGGAAGCGGGCGAGGGCGATGGTCACCGTGGGGATCAGGATGGTCAGGCCCGCCAGCCACAGCACGGCCAGGTTGCCGTTGGCGATGGCGCCGAACCAGGAGTGGATGACGGTGATGGTGACCGCCGGGTAGGCCAGCTGGTGCAGCCGCAGCCACTTGCGGTAGTAGATCTTCTTGCGCAGGCCCGCGGTGAACGCGATCACCAGCATGATCTCCAGGCCGATGATGCCCAGCGCGTGCCGGAACAGGCCGCCGGTGGCGAACGGCACGGTGATCTTGACGAAGCTGAAGGCGTTGACCTGCAGGATGGTGAACGCGAAGGCGTGCAGCGAGCCGAAGGCCAGCGCCAGCGTCGCCAGCACCATGTGGCTGTTGCGCAGCCCTTGCCTGCCGGTGAACTTGTTCGCCCAGCCGGTGGCGATCATGACGCCCCAGCACAGGGTGGCGCACATGGCCGCGTAGGCCAGACGTGCCGAGATCTGCGCCACGTGGCGCACTCCGGCGTCGTGGCCGTCGCCCGCCGCCTGGGCGACGAGCAGCGGAACCTGGGTGAGCACGGTTTTCGACCTCCGAGATGGCGGGAGAGAACTCGCAGGTGGGGGACGACCCGCCCGGCTGGTCGCGCAGGAGTGGTCACGACCTGCCGGGCGGGAAGGGGTGTGTGACAGTTCCGCGTCGCCGCGGTTGACGTGGTGTGCCCGCTGTGGCCACCACCTCCTTTCACTTCACCGAACCCTTCGGCCGCAGCACGCGCAGCAGGCCGATGGTCACCGCGGCCCCCACCGCGCAGATCAGCAGGACGGTCATCATGTTGGGGCCGCCGGTCGGGACGACCTGGGCAGCGCGCACGGGGTTGGCCGATGCCGCGTCCGGCGCCGCGCCCGCGGCCACCGGTTTGGCCAGCCCCACCTCGGCGGTGACCAGGTTGGTGCTCTCCAGCAGCGTCATGTGCTTGAGCACGATGTTGTTGCCCACCTGGGCGAACTGCCGGATCGCCTCGTTGCGGGTCATCGCCCGGACCTGGGCGATGACCGGGAAGATCGAGCCGTGCGCGGCGCGCAGCCGGTTGGCGAACGAGTCGTCGAACGCCGCGCCGGTGGCGCTGCGCATCTCGGCCATCCACGACTGCTGGTCGGCGTTGGGCTCGTCGGGCAGTTCCACGCCCATCTGGTCGGCCAGCCGGAGCACCCGCTGGTCGAGGAACGCGTGGTCGCTGGCCAGCTGCGCGCCGACCTCCTTGACCCGCTGGCTGGCCGCGCGGGTCTGCGCCTCCTCGCCCATGGGCATCTCCCACAGGCCCGCGAGGCGCACCTTGACCAGCAGGTCCTTGTCCATGGCCGTGATCGGGCCCAGCGGCGTCTGCTGGACCGGACCGGCGTCCACCGGGTCGTCGGCGTGGGCCACACCGGTGAGACCGAGCGAGAGCAGCAGGTGCACGGCCAGCACCACCGCCGCGGAACGCTTCGCTGACATGGCTTTCCCAGTCCTAGTAACCGTCGCCAGTGGACCCCTGCGCGGGCGCCGCGCCGTCCTCCGCCTGGGCCTTCTTGCCCTCCGGGGTGACGGCGAACCACGTGCCGCCCTTGCCCTGCCCGGTCAGGTCTCCCGCCTTCTTGTCCCCCGTGTACCGGTACAGCGGCCAACCGGCCAGCGTGACCTGCTTCTTGCCGTCGGCCCTGGTCACCGAGCCCACCATGGTCGGGTCCACACCGGAGGTCATGGTGTGCTCGCCGACCAGCACCGGGGGCCACGACTTGGCGCACTCGCCGTCGCAGTTGGACTTCGGCGGCTTGGCGGTGTCCTTGTCGTACCGGTAGAGCGCGAAACCCCCGGCGTCCGCCACGAACCAGCCGACCTGTGCCGACTCGGTGGCCGACAGCATCTGGTGGGGCTCCTTGCTGAATTCGGCCTGTTGCTGGAGAGTCGTCGTACCGGAGCCGGCGCCCGCCGCGCCGTTCCCGCTGCCCGTGGCTCCCAGGCCGCCCGCGCCGCAGGCGCTGGTCAGCACGAATGCCGCGAGGGCGGGAACGGTGAGCAACGCCTTCCTGGTGCGTCGACTGCGCATGGTTGGTCCTTTCTCCTGCTGGCGGGTTCCGCCGAACGGTCCAGCGACCGGGGGGAACCGGTCGACGCCATTGGGCGGACACCGAGGAGTACGGACACGACCCGGTGACGGTTCACGAACGATTCGACCACTTTTTCTGCGGCCAGACTCTCGACTTGGAACCCGTCGGCGCGCTTGGATACGCGGCGTGGCGCGGCACAGACGCACTCAACAACAAACACAACGCGATCAGCCATGGCCGGACACCGGTCTGGAGGACGAGCTGATCCGCAGGCTCTACCAGGAGTTCGGCAGCGCGCTGCTCGGTCACGCCATGCGGCTGACCGGCAGCGACCGCCAATGGGCAGAGGACATCGTGCAGGAGACGCTGGTCCGGGCGTGGCGCAACGCCGAGAAGCTGGAGCGGGACCCCGTCCTGCTGCGCTCTTGGCTGTTCACCGTGGCCCGGCGGCTGGTCATCGACGACCGCCGCAAGCGCAGCGTCCGACCGCAGGAGTCGGAGTTGACCCCGTCCGACGAGGCGCCGTCGCGGGATGAGGCGGACCGCACGCTGGCCGCGATCGTGGTCGCCGAAGCGCTCAACGGACTGACGGAGGAGCACCGGGAGGCTATTCTCGAGACGTATTTGAGGGATCGGACCGTCGGGGAAGCCGCAGCGGTGCTCGGAGTACCACCGGGCACGGTGAAGTCCAGGGTCTACTACGCTCTTCGCGCCCTGCGGCGGGCGCTGCAGGATCGGGGCTGACACAGGTGAGTTCGCTGCCGAACCACGTCGACGTGGCGGCGTATGTCCTCGGCATCCTCGATGAGGACGAGGTCGACGCCTTCGAGAACCATCTCGCCCAGTGCCGCCGATGTGCGCTCGACTTGCGCGATTTCGCCATGCTGCCCGACCTGCTCGACGAAGCCGACGCCAACGGGATGCTGCGCTCCAACGCGGGCGAGCGACCCGACGGGCGCTCCGTGCGGGCGATGCTGGACACGGTGTCGGAGGACCGCGCGCGCAAGCGCCGGAACCGCGTCCTGCTGGCCGCCGCCGCGGCCGTCCTGCTCGTCGCCGTGACCGCCGTGGTGTCGGTGAACCTCGCTTCTTCCTCTTCGAACACCGTGGCCGCGGGTTCAACCGCGCCCCGGCAGTCCGAAGTGGCCAACAACTCACCCGACGGATCGGGGTCGGTCGCCCGGACCGACCCCGCCACCGGGGTGACCGCCCGGATCAGCGCTTCGCCCGAGCCCTGGGGGACCTCACTGCAGCTGGAGGTCAGGGGGGTCAAGGGGCCGGGGCTGTGCGAGCTGGTCGCCAAGTCCCGCGAGGGCGACGTGCTGACCGTGGCCAGCTGGAAGGCCGCCGGGTCGGGCAGCGGCGACGACCCGGTGCACGTCGTCGGGGGAGTCGGCTTCAAGTGGCACGAGATCTCGGAGTTCTCGGTGCGCTACAACGACGACGGCAAGGTCCTGGTGCGCCTGCCCACCAGTTGACGCGCTAGATCCGGCGCAGTCCCAGCAGGACCCGCTCCATCAGCTCCAGCGACGGGCCGCCGTCGGAGTTGTCGGCGTTCTGGTGGACGTTGATCAGACTCAGGTCCGACATGTCGGCCAGCAGCACGCGCACCACGCCCAGCGGCAGGTGCAGTCGCGCGGCCACCTCGGCCACCGAGTGCGGCAGCCTGCACAGGTCGCTGATGATGCGGTGCTCCGCGGTGGAGGTCAGCGCGTCGCGGGCGGCGCGCTCGTTGGTCGTGACGATCGTTTCGATCGCCAGCGCTGTCGTCGAGCGCGTCCGGCCGCCGGTCCTGGTGTAGGGGCGCACCCGCGGTGTCGACACCGGAGCTCCTCGGCGGTCGGAGTGATCTTCAAGGCCGTTGCCGGTGTTCGACCTTAGAAGTGACCGGGGTGCGCTGTCTGCTGTTGATCCGAAATTCGGCGGGTTTTTCTTTCCGTCGACACGCTGCGTACCAGCGTTGATTCCCAGTGTGATCGAAATTTTCGACATTCATGGGATGATCGGTTGCCGACCGGCTCGGCGACCGGGAGGCCACCCCGCGACGGCAGTCGTCGCGAGGTGACCCGGAGGATCACCCGATGGGTGTCGGATTCACGATCACAGGAACCTCGCAGAACACTGGGGCAGAACACTGGGGGATGTGTTCTGGTGATGAGCTCACCATCGCGGCTTGTGGCCGGGTTCGAAGCTAGCCGGCGCGGGAGCGCTCTCACAACGGTGTTGGGCAAGGCTTGATGTTGACCGTTCAACGGAATGGTTCGTCGAGCGGCGGACCGTCACCGTTCGACACCAGGTGTAACGCCGAAGAGGGGTGGTAACCCGCCGTGGTCAACGGCCGCGCGCCGCAGAGCACGCGGCTCAACCCGAGGGCATCCGGAGGACGGCCATGGTCTCCCAGTCGGTGGACCGGAAGACGGCGGGCAGAGCGGGAGGACGGCTCGGGCGAGCCCTGGGCTGGGTGAGCCTGGGCCTGGGAGTCGCGCAAGTGGCGGCCCCGAACGCGGTGCGGCGGATGAGCGGGGTCGACGACTCGGCCACCTCCCGCGCGGTAGTGCCGCTGGTGGGCGCCCGCGAACTCGTGCACGCCGCCGGGCTGCTGGCGGGCAAGCGGGCAGGCCCGTGGGCGTGGACCCGCGTCGCGGGCGACGCGATGGACCTGACCAGCCTCGCCGTGGCGCTGGCCAACCGACGGGGGCGGCAGCAGGCGCGGCAGCGCAGGCGCCTGGCCGGGGTCACCGGCGCCGTGCTCGGCATCACCGCTCTGGACGTGCTCACCGCGCTCACCTCCCGTGAGCGGGCCGGAGGAGGAACTGTGAACCTGACCGCCACGACGACCGTGCGCAGGCCACCGGGGGAGGTGTACGAGTTCTGGCGGCGCTTGGAGAACCTGCCCACCTTCATGGCGCACCTGGACGACGTGCGCACCACCGGTGAGAGGACCAGCCGCTGGAGCGCCACGGCACCGTTCGGCCGCACCGTCGAGTGGGACGCCGAGATCACCGACGAGGAGCCCGGCGTGCGCATCGGCTGGCGCTCGACCGGCGACGCGGACGTGCCCAACACCGGCAAGGTGTGGTTCGTGCCCGCACCGGACGGCGTGAGCACCGAGGTGCACGTGGTCATCCGCTACGACATGCCCGGCGGGGCCATCGGCAAGGCCGTCGCCCGCTACTTCGGCGAGGAGCCGCACCAGCAGCTCGACGACGACCTGCGCAGGCTCAAGCAGGTCCTGGAGACCGGCGAGGTGGTCCGCTCCGAGGGCGCCCCGTGGGGCAAGCGCGCCCGCCACGAGTTCCCGCAGCGGCCCGCGCAGCCCCTGTCGGCCGAGGAACTGGCGAAGGGAGCCGTGGCATGAGGGCGAACACCTGGGCGGGTCGCAACAAGGTCGAGGTCCGCGACGTGCCCGACCCGACCATCCTCAACAGCCGCGACGCGATCGTGCGGGTCACCTCCACCGCGATCTGCGGCTCGGACCTGCACCTGGTCGACGGCTACGTGCCGACCATGCAGGACGGCGACATCATGGGCCACGAGTTCATGGGCGAAGTGGTCGAGGTCGGCCCCGGCGTCGACCCCGGCAAGCTGCGCGTGGGCGACCGGGTCGTGGTGCCGTTCCCGATCGCCTGCGGCGCCTGCGGGGCGTGCGCGGCGGAGCTGTACTCCTGCTGCGAGAACAGCAACCCCAACGCGGGCATCGCGGAGAAGATGTTCGGCCACCCGGTCGCCGGGATCTTCGGCTACTCCCACCTGACCGGCGGATACGCGGGCGGGCAGGCGCAGTACGCGCGGGTGCCCTTCGCCGACGTCGGCCCGCTCAAGATCGAGTCCGACCTCACCGACGAGCAGGTGCTGTTCCTGTCCGACATCCTGCCCACCGGCTACATGGGCGCCGAGATGTGCGACATCCAGCCCACCGACGTGGTCGCGGTGTGGGGCGCGGGACCGGTGGGGCAGCTGGCCATGGACAGCGCGCGGGCACTGGGCGCCGCGCAGGTCATCGCGATCGACAAGGAGCCCTACCGGCTGGCCATGGCCGAGCGGGCGGGCTACACCACGATCAACTTCGACGAGGTCGACGTCCGGTCCCGGCTGCTGGAGCTCACCGGCGGGCGCGGCCCGGAGAAGTGCATCGACGCCGTCGGCCTGGAGGCCACCCACGGCAGCGCCCACATCAACGCCTACGACCGCGTCAAGCAGGCCGTCCGGTCGGAGACCGAGCGGCCGCACGCCCTGCGCCAGGCGATCCTGTCCTGCCGCAGCGGCGGCGTGGTGTCCGTCATCGGCGTCTACGGCGGCCTGATGGACAAGTTCCCGGCGGGCGCCTGGATGAACCGGTCGCTGACGCTGCGCACCGGTCAGTGCCACGTCCACCGCTACATGAAGCCGCTGCTCGGCCTCATCGAGCGCGGGGAGATCGACCCGACGCGGATCATCACCCACCGCATGTCGCTGGAGGAGGCGCCGCGCGCCTTCGAGATCTTCAAGCACAAGCAGGACGACTGCGAGAAGGTGATCCTCACCCCCTGACGGCGGCCACCCGGCTGGTCAGGCCGCGTGCCGGGTGGGTTGTCGGTGCAGCAGGTTCTGCCGGGGGCGCTGGGCGGGATCGACGTGGCGGGGTGGGATGACGGCGGGCACCCCGTCGACCAGGGTGATGCGCCACTCGGTGTGGTGGACCAGGGTGTGGTGACGGCGGCACAGCAGGACCAGGTTGTCCAGGTCGGTGGGGCCGCCGTCGGCCCAGTGGCGCACGTGGTGGGCGTCGCACCAGGTCGATGGCCGGTGGCAGCCGGGGAAGGCGCAGCCGCCGTGGCGGGCGTGCAGGGCGCGGCGCTGCGCCAGGCTGACGGTGCGCCGGGCGCGGCCGAGGTCGAGCACCTCCGAGCGCCCGCCGAGCACGACCGGGATGACCTTGGCGTCGCAGGCCAGGCGGCGGGCCTGGGCGGCGCTGAGGTGGCGGCCGTCGTCCAGCCGGGCGTGGCCGGTGCCGCGGCGCAGCGCGTCGAAGCCGACCGTGACGCTGATGTGCGGGCGCTCCCCGGCTTCGCTGGGCAGCCTGCCGCTGCCCTCGGCAAGCTCCAGCAGGTCGGCGAACGCCTCCCCCTGCCGCTCGGCGCGGTTGCGCGGTGCGGCCGCACCGCGTTCGGCCGCACCTCGCTCGGCTGCGCCCTGTTCGGCGGCATCCCGTTCGCCCGCCAGGGGCGCGGCCAAGGGGTACAGCAGGGCGGTGAACTTGGCGCCGGTCTCGGCGGACAGCTCGCCCCACAGCTCCAGCCGTCCGCCCGGCAGGTGGCGCAGGTGCAACACGTCGCCGCGGGCGGCGTGCTCGTCCCGTTCGTCGGCTTCGTCCCGCGCGGTGCGGTCGCGGATGTGCTCGGCCAGCAGCCGCACCGCCCGCGGCTCCACCGCGCAGGCGGCGCGGACCAGGATCTCCTGACTGCCCGGAGGCAGTCGCAGCGAAACCGCCCGCGCCAGCTCGGCCAGGTGCTCCTCGCTCAGCTCCGGCCACACCTCTGCGGGGATCGGGTGCGCGGGTTCCAGCGGCTGCCCGGTGGCGCTGAGGGTGCCCAGGAACAGGCGGACCTGCGCCGTCCAGCGCCGCAACCGCGCCCGGTCGACGCGGGTGCTGTGCCGATAGGACTCCAGGTCCAGCCCGCGCCGCAGCACCTCGGCCAGCAGGGCCAGGCGCTGCCCGTGCAGCGCTCGAGCGCGCGTCTCGACCTCGGCGACGGCACTCATCAAGTCGTCGTCGGACAGCAGCGCGGGCGGAGGACTCATGTCCACCACGTTATTCGAACACCTGTTCCCGTCGCATCTACACGATCAGGCGTTCACGGATGGATGACCGGGGCACCGCGCTGTCCACAGTGGTCCCCCTGTCGCGCCCTGGTGTCCTGTTCGAGCACCGCGGACCCTGGTGTCCTGAGAGGATTGCCCGGTGGCTGAGCAGGAGGTGCCCGTCGCCGAGGACGTGGTGACGGAGCAGGACTACGAGAGGTTCGCGCGGCACCGCATCGCCGAACTCGGCGGGGACGCCGAGGCGTTCGGCCTGTCCTACAACGTGCTGCAGCTGGCGTACATGATGATCACCGACTACGAGGCGCTGGTGCACCGCGAGCACGGCTGGACCATGCCCGCGTTCCGGCTGATGTTCAAGCTGTGGATCCTGGGCCCGACCCAGCCCAACCGGTTGGCGGACCTGTCGGGGACCACGCGCTCGGCGATGTCGAACCTGATCAACACGCTGGAGCGGGCGGGCCTGGTGGAGCGCAGCCGCGACGAGCGGGACCGGCGGGTGGTGTTCGTGGCGCTGACCGAGCGCGGGCGCGAGGCGGTGTCGCGGGCGTTCCCCAGGCAGAACGCGCGGGAATCGCGGTGGTTCGAAATCCTCTCGCCGGAGGATCGCGCCCGGATGGTCGACATGATCCGCCGCGTGGTGGCGACCCGGCCGGGGTAGTGGCGGGACGCCTTTCGGACAATGTCGTGCGAAATTCAACGAAATGTTGCGCAGCCGGTTGTTAATGCGTCTCAGGTTTTCTGAGATGTGGTCATCCCAGGGTCGCTGAACCAGCCCCTGTTTCACCAGGTGGACCCCTGGTGCGGACGCTAAACATTTTTCATGCGGATGGCGGAATGGCCGCCGGGGATTGCTGCGATACGTTCGCTTAACCGTCGTCGCATCGCATCGCAGCAGAAAGGCCCCCCATGCTGACCACAGTGGCAGCGGCTGCGCTCGTCATGTCCGCGCTCATTCCCACCGCCCAATCCGAGGCCGTGCCCCCGCCGGACTACGTCACCGTCGATGTGGTGACCGTGAACGGGTCGGGTTGCCCAGCCGGAACGGCCGCGGTGGCTGCTTCCCCCGATCGCACCGCGTTCACCGTCACCTACAGCGCGTTCCTCGCCGAAGCCGGTGAAGGCGCCGCCCCGACGGACTTCCGGAAGAACTGCCAGCTGGCCGTGAAGGTCGGCTACCCGCAGGGCTTCACGTTCGGCGTCGCCCAGGCCGACTACCGCGGCTTCGCGCACCTCCAGGCGGGTGCGACCGGGATGGAGCAGGGCAACTACTACTTCGCGGGCATGTCGCCCACCGGGCGCAAGAGCCATTCCTTCACCGGCCCCTACAGTGACAACTGGCAGGCCACGGACGCGACCGAGTTCGGTTCCATCGTGTACGCCCCCTGCGGCGAGTCCCGATTGGTCAACCTGAACACCGAGCTGCGGGTTTCGAACGGCTCCGCGCAAGGCACCAGCTTCATGGTGATGGATTCCACCGACGGCAGCGTCAGCACCAAGTACCACTTCGCCTGGAAGCGGTGCTAGGAGTTGTCGGCTGCAGTGGAGCACGTTCGACCCCGGAGCAATTCGCCGCCGTTGATCGGTTTTTTGACGAGTCGGAAGGTGTTCGATGCTGAACATTGTGGCCGCCGCCCTGGCGGCGTCGGTGATCGTGATCCCGCCCGGTGGGGCACCCGGCACCACTCCACCGCTGGACCACATCACCATCGAAGTGGTGACCGTCAACGGGTCCGGTTGTCCGGCCGGGACCGCGGCGGTGGCGGTGTCGCCGGACAACAAGGCGTTCACCGTGACCTACAGCGACTTCATGGCGGTGGTGGGCGGTAACGCCGATCCCACCGCGTGGCGCAAGAACTGCCAGCTGAACCTCAAGGTCAACGTCCCGTCGGGCTTCACCTACGGGATCGCCCAGGCCGACTACCGCGGCTTCGGGCACCTCGAGCCGGGTGCCACCGGCATGGAACGGGCGAACTACTACTTCCAGGGTATGTCGCCCACGGCGTACAAGGTGCACAACTACGCCGGGCCGTTCAGCGACGACTGGCAGGCCACGGACACCACCGAGCTCGCCGCGATCGTCTACCACCCCTGCGGCGAGAAGCGCAACTTCAACATCAACACCGAGTTGCGGGTGAGCCTGGGGACCTCCGACCCCAAGACCACCAGTTTCATGTCGATGGACTCGACCGACACCACCATCCAGACCACCTACCACTTCGCATGGAAGACCTGTCCATAGACCCCGTGGTGGGGAGGCCGGCGGGCAGGCAGCCGAGAGGTTGCCTGCCCGCTTATACGCGGTGGGAACGCTAGCGGGCGGCGCGGCCCGCCGCCCTCGCGCAGGCCGCGGCGGCGAGCAGCAGCAGAGCGGCCACGGCCGCCTGCCACCACGCCGACTCGCTCAGCGCCACCGTCACGTTGACCGCTCCCACCAGGGTGAACAGGCAGGCCAGCAGCAGCCACAGCCCGCGTTCGGACTTCAGCCCCCCGCGGACGAGGGACGGCATAGGTGAGTGCGCCATGGCGGGACCTCCAGGGGATGCGACGCAGCAGGACACGTCGAATGCGCGGCGGTTACCCACTGACCGGTCGATTCACACCTGCGCGATCACCTCAGCCGATCGTCACCCCGAACAGCAGCCCCACGTAGTAGGTCACCAGCATGGTGAGCGACCCCACCACGACGTTGCGCCGCACCGCCCGCCCGACCCGGCTCGCCCCGAGCCGGGCGCTGACCACGCCGGTGATCGCCAGACCCGCCAGCACGGCCAGCGCGCACGCCCACACCCGCCACGACGTCGGCGGCAGCACGATCGCCACCAGCGGCACCACCGCCCCCGCGGCGAAGGCCACCAGTGAGGCCCAGGCCGCCTGCCACGGGCTGGTCAGGTTGTCCGGGTCGATCTGCAGCTCGGCCTCGGCGTGGGCGCGCAGCGGGTCCTTCGCGGTCAGCTCGCGCGCCACCTCCTCGGCCAGCTCCGGCGACAACCCCTTGGCCTGGTAGATCTCGGCGAGCTCCCGCTCCTCCTCCTCGGGCATGTCGCGCAGCTCGCGCGCCTCCTGGCGCAGCGCGGCCCGCTCGGTGTCGCGCTGGGTGCTCACCGAGACGTACTCGCCGCCCGCCATGGACAGCGCGCCCGCCACCAGCCCGGCCACCCCCGCGGCGAAGATGGCCGTGCGGTCGGAGGTGGCCCCGGCGACGCCGACCACCAGGCCCGCGGTCGACACGATGCCGTCATTGGCCCCCAGCACCCCGGCGCGCAGCCAGTTGAGCCTGCTGGAGAGGTCGTCCTGGTGGGGTTCGTCGACGTGCACGCCCGTGATCGAACCACGCGGCGGTTAGCCTCGTGCCATGGGGGAACTGCGTCGAGTCCTCGCCGCCCACTTGCCCGGCCTCCCCGTGGAGTCGGTGCGGCTGCTGGGCGAGGGGCAGGAGAACGTCGCGTACGAGGTGAACGAGTCGCTGGTGGTGCGACGGCGCAAGCGGGGCTCGGTCGTGGCGGAGGCCGCCGTGCTGGCGGCGGTCGCGGAAGTCTCGCCGCTGCCGGTGCCCGTGCCGCTGTTCGCCGAAGGCGAGTGGATGGCCTACCGCAAGCTGCCGGGGGCGCCGCTGCACCGGGTCGGTCCCCGGCCGTCGGTGGTGGCCGCGCTGACCGAGTTCCTCGCCGCGGTGCAGGCCGCCGACATCCCGGCGCCCGAGGACGACCCCCCGCTGCAGGAGTGGCTGGCCGACGCGGCGGCCGACTACCCGGCCCTGCCCGTGCCCGAGGCGTTCCGGCGGCCGGTCGAGCGGTTCCTGGCCGCTCCGCCGCCCGCGGCCGGGCACCGGTCGGTGTTCTCGCACAACGACCTCGGGGTGGAGCACGTCCTGGTGGACATGGCCACGACGGGGGTCACCGGGGTGATCGACTGGACCGACGCGGCGTGGGTCGACCCGGCCTACGACTACGGCAGGCTGTTCCGGGACCTGGGGCCGTCGGCGCTGGCGGCGACCCCGGAGCCGCTGCGCGAGCGGGCGGTGTTCTACGCGCGGTGCACCGCGCTGGAGGACCTGGCCTACGGCGTGCGCGGCGGGCACGAGGTCTACGCGCGCAGGTCGTTGGAGTCGATGGCGTGGGTGTTCCGGGTGTAGCACCGCCGCGTGGTCGGGCGGCTCAGGACTCCAGGACCCGCCACACCGGGCCGTCGTGCCAGCTGGCCTCCAGGCGCGAGGTGCGGCCCGAGCCGGTGAACACGACCACCACCGCGTCCGCGGGCAGTTCGACGCTGGCGGCGTAGCCCTGGCGCGGGGTGGCCGAGATCGGCTGCATCGCGCCGGGGGAGAAGCGCACCGAGGCCACCCCGCCCTGGGTGGTGAAGCTGCGCAGGTAGGCGGGTTTGCCGTCGATCTCGGTCCAGGTGCCTTCCTCCGACGGCAGCGGCTGGGTGGCCGTGGTGGTGGTGGTCGTGATGCCGGTGGTGGTGGTCGTGGGCCGGGAGGCGGGGGGCGGGACGGCGGCCGTGGTGGTCGTGACCGCGGTCGTGGTGGTGGTGGTGGTCGTGGTGGCGACCAGCGACGAGTGCTGCACCGGTCCGGCCACCACGCGCGGTCGCTCCGGCACGCCCGCGTCCAGCACGAACCGGATGCCCAGCCAGGACAGCCCGACCGCGACGGCGGTCGACGCCGACCACGCGGCCAGGTACAGGGCCCGGCTCACGCCGGACCGGACGACACGCTGACGTGGTTGCCCACGTCGTCGCGGTCGGCGGCGTCCAGCACGGCGTCGAGCAGGTTCGGGAAGCGGGCCTCGATGTCCTCGCGGCGCAGCCGCACGTAGGAGCGCGTGCCCTCGCCTCGGGTGTCGGTCAGGCCCGCGCCGCGCAGCGTGCACAGGTGGTGGCTCAGCGTGGACTTGGCCACGGGGACGTTGAACTCGCTGAAGCAGCGCTCCTCGCCGTTGGCCAGTTGTCGGACCAGTCCCACGCGCAGCGGGTCGCTCAGCGCGGCCAGCACGTCGGTCAGGCGCAGCTGGTCGACGGCGGGCGGGGGTTCCCTGTGGCGCACGTGGACCATGATAACCGTTCGATGGTTTGCGAACTTCGAACGAAGTCGCTAGCTTGTTCGATGTTCACCGAATATCGAACAACAAGGGGTTGGGTCATGGAGTTGGCGAACCAGCGCGCCCTGGTCACCGGGAGCACCTCGGGCATCGGGCGCGAGACGGCCCTGCTGCTGGCGGGCGCCGGCGCTGCCGTGGTGGTGTCCGGGCGGGACGCCGAACGCGGCAAGGCGGTGGTCGCCGACATCGAAGCGCGCGGTGGGCGGGCCGAGTACGTCCAAGCGGACCTGGCGGACCTGGACTCGGTGCGCGAGCTCGCGGAGTCGGCGGGGGAGGTCGACGTCCTGGTCAACAACGCGGGCGTCTTCCCGGCCGCGTCGACCTTCGAGCAGGACCTGGCCGGCTACCAGCTCATGTTCGACATCAACGTGCGCGCGCCGTACTTCCTCACCGCCGCACTGGCGCCGAAGATGGTCGAGCGCGGCTCCGGCAGCATCGTCAACATCTCGTCGCTGGCCGCCGCCCGCGCCTTCCCCGGCACGTCGGCCTACAGCGCGACCAAGGCGGCGCTGGAGTCGCTGACCCGGACGTGGGCGCTGGAGTTCGCCGGGGTGCGGGTCAACACCGTGACCCCTGGGCCGGTCACCACCGACGGCGCGATGACCGAGGCCGCTGACGGCACGGACCCGAGGGCCGCGATCGCGCTGCTGGGGCGGGTGGCCTCGGCGTCGGAGATCGCCGAGGTGATCCTGTTCCTGGCCTCGCCCAGGGCCAGCTACGTGACCGGGGCCAACATCTTCGTCGACGGTGGCGGCGCGGTGTTCAAGTAGCGGTGTTCAAGTAGCGGTGTCCGACCAGCCGGGTGCCGAGCGCTCCTCCGCCCCCGCCCCGGCGCGAAGAGTTCTCGCGTTACCGTGCGCGCCATGGTTTCGGTGCTGCTCGTGGAGGACGACGCGGTGGTGCGCTCCGCCGTGACCCGAGCCCTGACCGGGCTCGGCCACGCGGTCCTGCCGGTGGGCACGGCGCTGGAGGCGCTGCGGGAGATCACCGCCGCCACCTTCGACCTCGTCGTGCTCGACCTCGGCCTGCCCGACGTGGACGGGGCCGACGCGCTGCGGATGATGCGCGGCGTCTGCGACACCCCGGTCATCGTGGCCACCGCCCGCGACGACGAGAAGGAGATCGTGCGGCTGCTCAACGCGGGCGCGGACGACTACCTGGTCAAGCCGTTCTCCAGCGAGCACCTGGCCGCCCGGCTGTCGGCGGTGCTGCGCCGCGCCCGCCGGGAGCCGCCGCCGGGGCCGCTGCGGATCGGCGAGCTGGTCATCGACCTGGACCGGCGCGAGGCCCGGCTGGGCGACCGGGAGCTCAACCTGACCCGCAAGGAGTTCGACCTGCTGGCCTACCTGGCCGCCCGGCAGGGCAAGGTGGTGCCGCGCGCCGAGCTGCTGGCCAACCTGTGGAACCTGTCCGGCCGCGACGACCAGACGCTGGACGTGCACCTGTCGTGGCTGCGCCGCAAGCTCGGCGAGCGGGCCGCCCAGCCGCGCTACCTGCACACCGTGCGCGGGGTCGGCTTCAAGCTGACGGCCGCCGGATGAGGACGACCGCGTGAGGAAGTCGCTGGCGCTGGTCTCGCTCGCGGTCACCTCCATGGTGGCGCTGGCCTTCCTCATCCCACTGGCCCTGGTGGTGCGCCAGCTCGCCGAGGACCGGGCGCTGGCCGACGCCGAGCGGCGGGCCGGGGCGCTGGCCCCGGTGCTGGTGATCACCGACGACCCGGCGGCGGTGCGGCAGGCGCTGGCGGGCAGCGACGGGCAGGTCGCGGTGCACCTGGGCGGCGGGCGGGTGGTCGGCTCGGGCAAGGCGACCGAGGAGCAGTTGCGCACCGCCGCGCGGGAGGGGCGGGCGTTCGTCGCCGAGGTCCCGGACGGCCGGGTGCACGTCCAGCCGGTGGTGCTGGACCGGGGCCGGGTCGTGGTGGTCGAGGCGTTCGTGGCGCGGGAGGAGCTGGCCCGCGGCGTCACGCAGGCGTGGCTGGCGCTCAGCGGGGTCGCGGTGACCCTGGTGCTGGGCTCGGTGCTGGTCGCCGACCGGCTGGGCGCGCGGGTGGTCAAGGCGTCGCGGGCGCTGGCCGACCAGGCGCGCAAGATGGAGCAGGGCGACCTGGCCGCCCGCGTCACGCCCACCGGCCCACCGGAGCTGGTGGAGGTCGGCGGCGCGTTCAACCGGATGGCCGACCGGCTGGGCCAGCTCGTCACCGCCGAGCGCGAGGTGCTGGCCGACCTGTCGCACCGGCTGCGCACCCCGCTGACCGCGCTGCGGCTGGACTCGGAGACGCTGGGCGCCGACAGCGGCGCCAACCGGGTCCGGCAAGCCGTGCACGCGCTCGAGCGCGAGGTCAACGAGCTGATCCGGGCGGCCCGCCGGGAGCTGGACGACCCGGCGGGCACGCGCTGCGACGCCGCGGAGGTGGTGCGCGACCGGCTGGTGTTCTGGTCCGCGCTGGCCGACGACCAGCAGCGACTGTGGAACCTGCGCGGCGTCGAGCGGCCCGCGCTGGTGCCGCTGACCCGCAGCGACCTGGCCGCGGCGATGGACGCCGTGCTGGGCAACGTCTTCCGGCACACCCCCGAGGGCACCGGGTTCGTGGTGGCGCTGTTCCACCAGGCCGACCGGGTGATCGTGGTGATCGAGGACGCCGGTCCCGGCATCGCCGACCTGGAGGCCGCGCTGCGGCGGGGCAGCAGCGGCGCGGGCTCGACCGGCCTGGGCCTGGACATCGCGCGCCGCGCCGCGGAGTCCACCGGGGGCTCGCTGGTGGTCGACCGAGGCCCGCTGGGCGGCACGCGCGTGCAGCTGCGGCTGACCCGGCTGGATGACGCTCCAGTCTGACCCGAGCGGCCTTTCCCGAACCTGATGACAACTTTAAATCTTCCATAAATAAATGCCTGTTGACATTTCCGCGAAGCTCGATAAAGTTGTTTCCAGGAAATGGGGCCGATCGCGGCGCTCCCAACGCTCGACCGGTCGACCCCATTCCACTCTGGTGCGGCGACCGCGTGCGCTACCCTGCATAGAGCGCAGTCGCGGTCGCCGCGCCCGAAAATCGCTGTCGAACGCAGATGAGGTTTTCGCGTGTCGCGCAAGAGCACCGCACTGCCCGTCGCCGCCTTCGCCCTGCTGGCACTGACCGGTTGTGAGGAGCCGGAGTCGATCGGGCTCGTGGGCGCCACCGCCACCACGACCACCCGCGCCCCGTTACAGCCCAGCGCCACCCCGACCACGAGCACCACGACGATCACCAGCGGCACCACCACGACGACGAGCACGACCACGACGACGAGCACCACGACCGCCGAGCCGACGACCACCACGACGACGGTCGCCGCCGCCACCACCACGACCAGCAGGCCACCTGCCGTCACCGCCACCACGACGACGGTCGCCGCGAAGCCGCCGGTCACCACCACGAAGGCCCAGGGCGAAGCCGACATCGCCGAGGCCAGGGTGGTCGAGCTGACCAACGCCGAACGCGCCCGCAACGGCTGCCCCGCGCTGGCCGCCGACCCGCGACTGGCCAAGGCCGCCCGCGCGCACAGCGCCGACATGGCCGCGCAGAACTACTTCAGCCACGTGTCCAAGGACGGCCGCTCGTTCGTCGACCGGATCAAGGCCGCGGGCTACCCCACCCCCGGCGCGGAGAACATCGCCGCGGGCCAGCGCACGCCCGAGGACGTGGTGAAGGGCTGGATGAATTCCGCGGGCCACCGCGCGAACATCCTCAACTGCGGGCTCAAGGCGATTGGCGCGGGCATGGCCAGGGGTGGTTCCTACGGAATCTACTGGACCCAGAACTTCGGCTGGTGACCCCTCGACACCCCGCGTGACCCGAATGCTCCGGTCATCGCGGGTGACATGCGCCGCCCGGACAACGCACCCGGCGGTAAACGGCGGCATCGCCGGGTGCCGCACCCGTCGCGGCGCATAGGCGAACGCCCCCGCTCCCACTCCGGTGGGGGCGGGGGCGCTCTGCCGTTGTCGGGGCTGTTGTCGGAATTGACGGTTTCACAGCCGTGGCTGGTGGGCTTCGGCGGGCAGTTCGTCGAGGATCAGCACGGTGTGGCTGGAGGTCACGTCCGGCATGGTCTGCAACCGGGTCAGCACCAGGTCGCGCAGGCTGTGCGCGTCCGGCGCACGCACCAGCAGCACCAGGTCGTAGTCGCCGGAGACCAGCGCCCCGTGCCAGACCTCGGGGATCTCCAGCACCCGCTGGCGCACCGCCTTCCACGAGTGCTGGCTGATCTTGAGGTAGACGTAGGCGGAGATGCCGTAGCCGTAGCGCTCCGGGTCCACCACCGCCGAGTAGCCGGTGATCACCCCGTCCCGGTGCAGCCGCTCCACCCGCGAGTACGCGCTGGCGCGGGAGATGTGCAGCCGCTCGGCCAGCGCCCGCATCGACAGCCTGCCCTCCGCGCGCAGCGCCTCCACGATGCGGCGGTCCGTGGTGTCGAGCGGAGCCGTTCGTCCAGCGCTGGGCGTCATGTGGCCGACTGTAACCCGATCGCGCGGCCATCCGTCCGGATTGTCCATCCGGAACTGGAAGATCGGTCGGTGTGAGCCGGATCATGCCAGGCACCGCGTTCCACCAGTTCCGGAGGTGCCCATGGCCCGCCTGCGCGCACCCGAGCGGGAGCGGACGCTGCTCCCCTCGGAGGAGCCGTTGTCGTTGCTGCGCAAGGACGGCTCGCCGGTCGAGGACTCGCCGCTGGAGATGCCCGACGACGACGTGCTGGTGCGGCTGCACCGGCACATGGTGATCGGCCGCCGGTTCGACACCCAGGCAAC
Source organism: Saccharothrix coeruleofusca (assembly GCF_017876325.1). Classification (NCBI taxonomy): domain Bacteria; kingdom Bacillati; phylum Actinomycetota; class Actinomycetes; order Pseudonocardiales; family Pseudonocardiaceae; genus Saccharothrix; species Saccharothrix coeruleofusca. The sequence continues at coordinate 4,281,732 of NZ_JAGINV010000001.1, read as the reverse complement.
CGCGCTGACCAAGCAGGGCAGGCTGGCGGTCTACCCGTCCTCGCGCGGGCAGGAGGCGTGCCAGGTCGGCGCGGTGCTGGCGCTGCGCGAGCAGGACTGGCTGTTCCCCACCTACCGGGACTCGGTGGCGCTGGTGACCAGGGGCGTGGACCCGGCCGGGGCGCTGACCCTGCTGCGGGGCGACTGGCACCTGGGCTACGACCCGCACGAGCACCGGGTCGGCCCGCAGTGCACGCCGCTGGCGACCAACACCCCGCACGCCGTGGGCTTCGCGCACGCGGCCCGGCTCAAGGGCGAGGACACCGCCGCGCTGGTGATGCTGGGCGACGGCGCGACCAGCGAGGGCGACACCCACGAGGCGCTGAACTTCGCGGGCGTGTGGCGGACGCCGGTGGTGTTCCTGGTGCAGAACAACGGCTACGCCATCAGCGTGCCGCTGAGCAAGCAGACCGCCGCGCCCTCGCTGGCGCACAAGGGCATCGGCTACGGCGTGCCGTCGGTGCTGGTGGACGGCAACGACGCCGCCGCGGTCTACGCGGTGGTGCGCGAGGCGCTGCGCGCGGACGGGCCGACGCTGGTCGAGGCGATCACCTACCGCATCGAGGCGCACACCAACGCCGACGACGCCACCCGCTACCGCGACGCCGACGAGGTCGCCGCCTGGCTGGACCGCGACCCGGTGGACCGCCTGGAGGCGCACCTGGTCTCGCGCGGTCTGCTCGACGCCGCGGGCAAGCGGGCGCTGGCCGAGGAGGCCGAGGCGTTCGCCGCGCGGGTGCGCGAGCAGCTCAACGCCGACGTGGAGACCGACCCGGCGGAGCTGTTCGCCCACGTCTACGCCGAACCCACCACCCACCTGCGCGAGCAGGCGGCGCAGCTGGCGCGGGAGCTGGCATGACCACGGGCACGACCACGGGCACGACCGCTGACACGACCGTGGTGTCCATGGCGGCCGCGCTCAACCGGGCGCTGGCCGACGCGCTGGAGGCCGACGAGCGCGTGCTGGTCTTCGGCGAGGACGTGGGCGCGCTGGGCGGGGTGTTCCGGGTGACCGACGGGCTGGCGGCCCGCTTCGGCGAGCGGCGGGTGTTCGACACCCCGCTGGCCGAGTCCGGCATCGTCGGCACCGCCATCGGCATGGCCATGAACGGCCTGCGCCCGGTGGTGGAGATGCAGTTCGACGCCTTCGCCTACCCGGCGTTCGAGCAGATCACCAGCCACCTGGCCAAGCTGCGCAACCGCACCCGCGGCCGGGTCGAGGTGCCGGTGGTGATCCGGGTGCCCTACGGCGGCGGCATCGGCGGGGTGGAGCACCACTGCGACTCCTCGGAGGCCTACTACACCCACACCCCCGGCCTGCGCGTGGTCACCCCCGGCACCCCGGACGACGCCTACCGGCTGCTGCGCGACGCGATCGACTCGCCCGACCCGGTGGTGTTCCTCGAACCCAAGCGCCGCTACTGGACCAAGGGGCCGCTGCACGGCGGCCCGGCGGCGGCGTTCGACCGGGCCGTGGTGCGCCGCCACGGCCGCGACGTGACGCTGATCGCCTACGGGCCGATGGTCGCCACCGCGCTGGAGACCGCCGAGGCCGCCCGCGAGGAGGGCTGGGACGTCGAGGTGGTCGACCTGCGCAGCCTGTCGCCGTTCGACGACGAGACCGTGTGCGCGTCGGTGCGCCGGACCGGGCGGGCCGTGGTGGTGCACGAGGCGTCCGGGTTCGGCGGCTACGGCGCGGAGGTCGTGGCGCGGGTGACCGAGCGCTGCTTCCACCACCTGCACGCCCCCGTGCTGCGGGTGACCGGTTTCGACATCCCCTACCCGCCGCCGAAGCTGGAGGAGCACCACCTGCCCGGCGTGGACCGCGTCCTCGACGCGATCGACCGGCTGCAGTGGGACGACCGGGTGGTGGTGCGCGGTGCCTGACTTCCGGCTGCCCGACCTCGGCGAGGGCCTGACCGAGGGCGAGATCGTGACCTGGCTGGTGTCGGTCGGCGACCGGGTGGCGGTCGACCAGCCCGTGGTGGAGGTGGAGACGGCCAAGGCCGTCGTGGAGGTGCCCTGCCCGTTCGAGGGCGTGGTGAGCGCCCGGTTCGGCGAACCGGGGGAGAAGCTGGCCGTGGGGTCGGTGCTGCTGACCGTCGGCGAGCCAGAGCCGTCCGGTGACCGCAGCGGCAACGTGCTCATCGGCTACGGCACGTCCGCCGCGCCGCGCCGCAGGCGCCGGGCGGGGGCCCGCGTGCCCGCACCGCAGGCGCCGAGCATCCCCGCGCAGGCGGCTCCCGCCGAGGCAGTTCCCATCGAAAAGGGCCCCGTCGAGGAGGCCCCGTCCGGCAACCCCGGCGTCATCTCCCCGCTGGTGCGCCGCCTGGCCAAGGAGAACGGCCTGGCGCTGGAGCGCGTCCGGGGCACCGGGCCCGGCGGCGTCATCCGCCGCGTCGACGTGGAGCGGGAACTGGCCGCCCGCACCGCCGCCCGCACCGCCGAGCCCACCGGTGGCAGGCGCATCCCGCTGCGCGGCCCGCGCGGCGCGATCGCGCGCAAGCTGGCCACCTCGCGCCGGGAGATCCCCGAGGCCACCGTGTGGGTGGACGTGGACGCCACCGGCCTGCTGCAGGCCCGCGCGGCGCTGCCGTCGGTGTCGCTGCTGGCGCTGCTGGCCCGGTTCACCGTGCTGGGGCTGAAGAAGTTCCCCGAGCTGAACTCGCGGGTCGAGGGCGACGAGGTGGTCGTGCTCGACGAGGTCCACCTGGGCTTCGCGGCCCAGACCGACCGGGGCCTGGTCGTGCCGGTGGTGCGCGACGCGCACACCCTGACCACCGCCGAGCTGGCGGCGGCGATCGCGGCCCACACCGCCTCGGCGCGCGCGGGCACGCTCACCCCCGCCGCGCTGACCGGCGGCACCTTCACCGTCAACAACTACGGCGTGTTCGGCGTGGACGGCTCGGCGGCGATCATCAACCACCCGGAGGCGGCGATCCTGGGCATCGGCCGGATCGTGGACCGGCCGTGGGCGGTGGACGGGCAGCTGGCGGTGCGCAAGGTCGGGCAGCTGACGCTGGCCTTCGACCACCGGGTGTGCGACGGCGGCACGGCGGGCGGGTTCCTGCGCTTCGTGGCCGACTGCGTCGAGTCGCCGATCACCGCGCTGGCGGACCTGTGACCTGAGTGGACGGCCGGTACCCGACGAACCGGCCGTCGCGCACCCGCCCAGCACCGCACCGCGTTTATCGCGCGACCAACCACGTCCGCGCGCACTAGCGTGGCGGTGTGGCCAAACCCGACTACCCGATCCGGACCGAACGCCTGCTGCTGCGTCCCTTCACCCCGGCCGACCACGCGGCCCTGCACTCCTGGCAGTCCCGCCCGGACGTGGTGCGCTACCTCTACGGCGGGCCCCGCACCCACGAGCAGACCGCGGAGAGCCTGGCGCTCAAGTGCTCGGTGACCTGGCCGTCCGAGGAGGGCCAGCACCTGGCGCTGGCGCTGCAGCGCGGGGACGAGGTCATCGGCGAGACGGTGCTCAAGTGGCACAGCCGGGAGCACCGGCAGGGCGAGATCGGCTACATCCTGCACCCCGACCACCACGGTCGCGGCTACGCCACCGAGGCGTCGCGGGCGATGCTGCGGCTGGCCTTCGAGAACCTGGGCCTGCACCGGGTGACCGCCTCCTGCGACGCCCGCAACGAGGCGTCGTGGCGGGTGATGGAGCGGCTGGGGATGCGGCGCGAGGCGCACTTCCGGCACAACGAGTGGTTCAAGGGCGGCTGGGGCGACGAGATGATCTACGCCATGCTGGAGGACGAGTGGCCCGGCTGAGCGGACCCGACCTGGTCTGGTACGTCAGCTACGGCTCCAACATGCGGGCCGAGCGGTTCGGCTGCTACCTCGCCGGGGGAGTGCCGGTCGGCGCCACCCGCGGCTACCCCGGCTGCCGCGACCCCCGCCCGCCGCGCGCGGTGACCGGCTGGGAGATGGCGGGCGGCATCTACTTCGCCACCCACTCGCCGGTCTGGGACGGCGGTCGGGCGTTCTTCGACCCCGACCTGCCCGGCACCACCGCCGCGCGCGCCTACCTGGTCACCGCCGGGCAGTTCGCCGACGTGGCCTCGCAGGAGATGTACCGGGAACCGGGCGTGGACCTGGACCTGTCCGAGGTGCTGGCCACCGGCCGGGCCCAGCTCGGGCCCGGCCGGTACGAGACGCTGGTCCACCTCGGCGACCGCGACGGCCGCCCCGCGCTGACCTTCACCGCGCCGTGGCGCGCCGCCGAGGTCGAGCACACCGCGCCCTCGGCGGCCTACCTGCGGATGCTGGCCACCGGGCTGCGCGAGGCGCACGGCTGGGACACCGGGCGCGTGGCGGCGTACCTGGCGGAGGCCACCCCGTTCTGGTCCGCGCGGGACATCGCGGCGCTGTAGCCAGACGCTGTAGCCAGACGCTGTAGCCAGACGCTGTAGCCAGGCGCTGCGACCAGGCCCTACTGGAACTTCCAGCGCTGGTTGGCCTGGCCGTTGCAGTAGTAGGCGCCGACGCCGGTGGTGACGGTGCCCTGCGGGTACTCCTGGTCCAGGCACCAGCCGCTGAGCGCGTTGACCAGCGTCGTGGTGTCGTCGTAGTGGTCCCGCTCCATCCGCCAGCGCTGGTTGGCCCCGCCGTTGCACGGCCACGCGCCGACCGCCGTGGTCGCCGTGCCCTGCGGGTACTCCTGGTCCAGGCACCAGCCGCTCAGCTCGTCGACCACGACCGCCGTGTCGGCGGAGTCCCACCGCAGCACCCAGCGCTGGTTGGCCTGGCCGTTGCAGTGGTAGGCGCCGACGCCGGTGGTGGCGGTGCCCTGCGGGTACTCCTGGTCCAGGCACCAGCCGCTGAGCGCGTTGACCAGGCCGGGGTTGAGCGGGCCGGAACCGGGGGCGAAACCGGCGTCGAGGTCGTAGGCCCACCATGCCACCGGCAGCCGCGTCGGCGGCGTGGACAGCGGCGTGCCGACCACGTTGGAGTCCGCCCGCCAGTCACCGCGCAACGGCCGCGTGGCCCGCGTGCCCGCAGGTGCGGCGGCCTCCACCCGGTAGGTGCCCGCCGGCAGGTCGTGGAAGGCGTACTGGCCGCCGCCGGAGGGCAGCGCGCGCAACACCGTTCCCTCGTGGTCACTGTGCCCGATCAGGGTGAACGTCGTGTCCACCGCGGACTCGCCGCCCTCCCGCACGCCGTCGCCGTCGGCGTCGAGCCAGGCCCGCCCGCTGATCTCGCCGCCCTGCTGCGGGAACCACGCGTTCACCGGCGTCGCGTCCGCCAGCTCGACCCGCCTGCTGGAGGCGTCGAGCGAGCGGTAGCCCGCCGCCGAGGCCGTCACGTCGTAGGCGCCCAGCGGCAGCCCGGCGACCTCGAACCGGCCCTCGCCGTCGGTGACACCCGTGCGCTCGACGCCCGAGCCGACCCCGCGCACGGTCACCGACGCGCCCACCCTGGGCGGCTCGTCGGTGTCGCGCCCCCGGTCCCCGTCGCGGTCGAAGAACACCCACCCCACGACGCGCCCCTCGTCGGCCGCGCCCGCCTGCCCCGCGCCCGCGACCACCAGCCCGACCGCCAGCACGGCGGCGGACCACTTCCACGAAGTCCTCACGACATCCCCCCTCGATCTTGGTCGGGGGAAGGCTATCGGTAGGGACCGACAAGTCCCGTCACGCGGGCGCGCGGTCCCGCTCCGGCACCGCGCGCAGCGTGCCGTCCTCACCCGCCACGCAGGCCGCCGCGCGGTCGGTGGTGGCCAGGAACTGGCCCAGGCATCGCCCGAACTGCTCGTGTCCGCGCGCGTTGGGGTGGAACGACTCCTGCAGCGCGTGCGGCGCGCGCCCCTGGTCGCGCAGGCCGTCGAAGTCCACGGTCAGCCGGGTGAACCACTCGGTGCCCTGGTCGTCCCCGCCCGCGCACGCCTCGTGCCCCTCGCCCGCGCGCGACAGGTCCAGGAACCGGGCGTCGGTGGCCAGCGCCGCCGTGCGCAGCGCGGCCGACAGCTCGCCCACCGCGGTGTCGCGGACCCAGCGCATGTCCCGGGTGCGCAGCGGGCATCCGGCCAGGTTCTGCAGGCCGGCGGGCAGGTCGGGCGACACGGGGGAGGCGTAGGACTGGAGCACCAGCGTGTAGGACCGGTCGGTGTAGCCCTCGTCGCGCAGCACCGACCGGATGTCCCGCAGCGCGCGTTCCACCTTCGGCGTCATCCGCGCCACGCGCTCGCGCCACTGGTCGGCCAGCACGTCCGAGCAGTCCGCGCGCCGCTGGAACCACGCCTGCAGGCACTGGCCCAGCACGTCGGAGAAGCGCGGGTCGTCGTTCGCGCCCACCGCGACCACCACGGCGGTCACCCGGTGCTCGCGGGCGATGGCCGCCAGCTGCCGCGCCTGCGATCCCTCGGTGTTGCGCACCTGGTCGGTCAGGCCGACCTGCTCGGCGTTCGACCCCGAGCAGGCCAGGTTGAACACCCGGTCGACGTCCGGGATCGGCGTCTTGAAGATCTGCGCGGCGCGGGATCGGTGGCACCAGTTGCCCGCCTCGCCGTCGGTGCCCGGCTCGTAGTCGCCCGCGCCCTCCCCGGACATGGTCGAGTCGCCCAGCGCCACCGCCGCGGTCGGCGCGTCGCGGCCGGGACCGGGCGGCTCGGGGAACGGGCTGTCGCCGACCACCAGCAGCAGGGCGAGCAGGGGCAGGACCATGACGAGCGCCGCGAAGCGGCGGAGGGTGCTCCGCATCGCCGTCCATTCTACGGACAACCGGTCCGCCGCACGGGGTGATCGGCGGCTACTCGAACCGGCTCGGGTCGCCCGCACCTCGGCGCAGCACCTCCGGCTCGTCGCCGGAGAAGTCGACCACGGTGGTCGGCTCCGTGCCGCAGTCGCCGGAGTCGATCACCGCGTCGACCGCGTGGTCGAGCAGTTCCTTGATCTCCCAGCCCTGCACCAGCGGCTCGGCGTGGTCGGGCAGCAGCAGCGTGCTGGACAGCAGGGGCTCGCCCAGCGCGTCCAGCAGCGCCCGCGCCACCGGGTGGTCGGGGATGCGCGCGCCCACGGTCTTCTTCTTCGGGTGCAGCAGGCGGCGCGGCACCTCACGGGTGGCCGGGAGGATGAACGTGTAGCTGCCCGGCGTGGCCGCCTTGACCGCCCGGAACACCGTGTTGTCCACGTGCACGAACTGCCCCAGCTGCGCGAAGTCGCGGCACATCAGGGTGAAGTGGTGCCGGTCGTCCAGGTGCCGGATCTGCCGGATGCGGTCCAGGGCGTCCTTGTTGCCCAGGCGGCAGCCCAGCGCGTAGCAGGAGTCCGTCGGGTAGGCGATCAGCCCGTCCTGGCGGATCAGCTCGACGGCCTGGTCGATCGTTCGGCGCTGGGGGTTGACCGGGTGCACGTCGAAGTACCTCGCCATGGGCGGGGAGCTTAGAGGCACCGACCGCCCGGCGCGGCACGGGAGCGTCGGGCGGCCGAGGAGCATATTGCGGTAATGGCAAAAAATTTTGTCAGAACAGCCAGGGTTGCGGATAGTCGGGGGCACCGGACGAGAGAGGAGCGCTCGATGGAGCGGAACTACGACGTGGTGGTCGTCGGCGGTGGCGCGGCGGGACTGAGCGGTGCGCTGACGCTGAGCAGGGCGCGGCGGTCGGTGCTGGTGGTGGACTCGGGCGAACCGCGCAACGCCCCGGCCGGACACGTGCACAACTACCTGGGGCGGGAGGGCACGCCGCCTGGTCGGCTGCTGGCCATCGGCCGGGACGAGGTCGCTTCCTACGGGGGCGAGTTCACCGACGGCGCGGTCACCTCGCTCACGCGCGTCGACGACGGGTTCCGCGTGGCGCTGGCCGACGGCCGCGAGGTGGTGGCGCGTCGGCTGCTGGTGGCCACCGGGCTGGTCGACGAGCTGCCCGACGTGCCGGGGGTGGCGCAGCGGTGGGGTCGGGACGTGCTGCACTGCCCCTACTGCCACGGCTACGAGGTGCGCGACCAGGCGATCGGGGTGCTCGCCACGGTCGGTCCGCTGGCGGTGCACCAGGCGCTGCTGTTCCGGCAGTGGAGCGAAGACGTGGTGCTGTTCCTCAACGGCGTGGACGCGCCGGACCCGGAGCGGGCCGAGCAGCTGGCCGCGCGCGACGTCCGCGTGGTGGCGGGCGAGGTGGCCGCGCTGGAGGTCGAGGACGACCGGATCACCGGTGTCCGACTGGCCTCCGGGGAGGTCGTGCCGCGCCGCGCCGTCGTGGTGGGGCCCCGCTTCCGGGCGCGCGCCGACCTGCTGGCCGGCCTCGGGCTGGAGCCGGTGGAGCAGCTGGTGGAGGGACACGTCGTCGGCACCCACATCCCCGCCGACCCCACCGGGGCGACCAAGGAACCCGGCGTGTGGGTGGCAGGCAACGTCGCGGGCGCCCAGGCGCAGGTCATCACCTCCGCGGCGGCCGGGCTGACCGCCGGGGCGGCGATCAACGCCGACCTCGTCGCCGAGGACACCCGCCGGGCGGTGGCGCGACGCCGCTGAAGCGACGCCGCTGGAACAACTCCGCTGGAACAACTCCGCTGGAACAACTCCGCTGGGGCGACGTGGTGGTCGCGGGCGACCGCGACCACCACGGCATTGCCTGCAAGCCTTGGCGCCACTAGGGTTGCCCGCATGACTGCCGGGTCGGCCTTGGGCCACGAGCGAGTTGGGTGCCCGGCCACGGCGTGATCGCCGGGCGGGCCCGAGGGCCGCCTTCTCCGCACCCCCAACACCTTTCCACCCCGCCACGCGCGCACAGCCGCGCGTGTGCCGCCGCGCGTGCGCTGCCACGCGCCCACCTCCCACCGCGGTCGAGCGCGCTCCCGCGGTGTGGTCGTCATGCCTTGCCAACGGAGAAGGACCACCTGTGCCAGAAGATTTCAACCAGAAGGTCATCGAGGAGTTCCGCGCCAACCGGGGCCGCGTCGGCGGCTACTTCGAAGGCGCCCGCCTGCTGCTGCTCACCACCACCGGCGCGCGTTCGGGCAAGCGGCACACCGTCCCGCTGGGCTACCTGCCCGACGGCGACCGCGTGCTGGTCATCGGCTCGGCGGGCGGCGCGCCCCGGCACCCCGCCTGGTTCCACAACCTGGTGGCCGACCCCCGCGCCACCGTGGAGGACGGGGTGTTCACCTACGAAGCGCAAGCCGAAGTCCTGGCGGGGGAGGAGCGCGACCGCGTGTTCGCCCGCGCGGTCGAATCCGATCCGGGCTGGGGCGAGTACCAGGCCAGGACCACCCGCGTGCTGCCCGTCGTGGCGCTCAAGCAGGTCGGCGGCGGGCCGCCCGCCTTCGGGTCGTGGGCCGAGGCGGTCAAGGGCGTGCACGAAGCCTTCCGCCGCGAGTTGTCGTTGATCCGCGAGGAGATCACCCGCTCCGGGCCGGGGCTGGGCGCCCAGCTGCGGATCAACTGCCTGACCCTCTGCCAGGGCCTGCGCAACCACCACACCGGCGAGGACGTGGCCCTGTTCCCGTTCATCGCCGACCGGTACCCGGAGGTCAAGCCGGTGCTGGACCGGTTGGCGCTGGAGCACGAGCGGATCGCGGCACTGCTGGCGGACCTGCACCGGGTCACCTCCGAGGGCGACACCGGGCCGGAGGCGTTGCGGGTGGAGGTCGAGCGGCTCGCGGGCGAGCTGGAGCGGCACCTGGCCTACGAGGAGGAGCAGCTGGTCCCGCTGCTGGAAGTCGGCTGACGGCTCACCCCAGGGTGCTCACGAAGGCCAGCGCGCCGAGCGCGGGAACCGCTGCCAGCGCCAGCAGCGCGGACCGGCGGTCGGGGCGCGGGCCGTCGAGCAGCAGGCGCACTCCCGCCGGGACCAGTGCCGCGCACAGACCCGCGGTGGCGACCACGGAGAGCACCTCGGTGCCCTTGAGGACTCCCATCGGCAGCAGGCTCGTCAACGCCAGCGCCACCGCTCGCGCCGTGCCCAGCACCCGACTGCGGTGAGCGCCGAGCGCGAGCACCAACCAGCCGGACACGACGGTGAACGACAGGAAGCTGAACAAGTGCAAGTCCTGGTAGGACTCGGTGATCAGGGCCGTTGCGCGCTCCGCGCCCGCGTGGCGGACCATGCGGTGCGCAGCTTGGTCGACGCCCGCGTGGAAGGTGCGCTCGAACAGTCCACACAGGACCAGAGCGCCGCCCCACTTCGCCAGTGCCGGGCGCGTCCGCCCGATGTGGTGCACCAGCACGAGCACCGCCGGGCACAGCAGGACGTTGCCCGCCGTCGAAGTCGCTTGCGCGGCGGCCATCAGGCCGGGGTGCTCGGCGATGGCCGCGATCTGATGGGGGAAGAAGAAGGGGAACGGCGCTCGCAGCAGCGTGCCGGTGAGCAGCAGCAGCGGGCCGAGGACCAATGCCGTCGAGCCGATCCAGCGGCCGGGGAACCAGTGCGTCATGAGGTGAAGATCGCACCCGGTGCCCCGGTCCGGGATCGGCCCTGGGGCCGATTCGGCTGATCGGCCCCAGGACCGATCCCGCCTGGAGTCAGACGATGCCGCCGTTGGCGCGCAGGACCTGGCCGTTGACCCAGCGGGCCGGGCCCGCCAGGAACGACACGACCTCGGCGATGTCGGCGGGGGTGCCCAGGCGCTCCAGCGGCGGCTGCGCGGCCAGCTTGGCGATGGTCTCCTCGTCCTTGCCGTCCAGGAACAGCGCGGTCGCGGTCGGGCCCGGCGCGACCGCGTTGACGGTGATGTCGCGGCCGCGCAGCTCGCGGGCCAGGATCAGGGTGATCGCCTCGACCGCGCCCTTGCTGGCGGCGTAGGCGGCGTAGCCGGGCAGCGCCAGGCCGAGCACCGAGGTGGAGAAGGTGATGATCGCCCCGCCCCGGCGCACCCGGCGGGCGGCCTGCTGGGCGACCACGAAGGTGCCCCGGATGTTGGTGCGGTGCATCCGGTCCAGCGCGTCCAGGTCCAGTTCGGCCACCGGCGACAGCACCATCACGCCCGCCGCGTGGACGACCGCGTCCACTCCGCCGAAGGTCTCCTCCGCCGCGTCGAACACGGCGGCGACGGCGGTCTCGTCGGCGACGTCGGCCCGCACGGCGATGGCCTGCCCACCCCGTGCGGTGATGGCGTCCACGGCGGAGCGGGCCTCCTGCTCGTTGCCGCCGTACACGACGACGACGGCGAACCCGTCGGCGGCCAACCGCTCGGCGCTCTCCCGGCCGATGCCCCGCGAGCCGCCGGTGACGATCGCAACGCGTGCCATGGTGTGCTCCTCGAAGTGATGTTCCATCCGCTAACAACACAACGATATCATCGCTACCGAACCAGCGCTATCGACGTGCTGTTATCGTCGCTATATGGCTGAGACGACCAGGGAACGCCTCGTGCGGGCGGCGGCGGACCTGCTGCAACGGGGCGGGCGCGACGCGCTGTCCACCCGCGCGGTGACCGCGGCGGCCGGGGTGCAGGCACCCACCCTGTACCGGCTCTTCGGCGACAAGGACGGCCTGCTCGACGCGGTGGCCGACTACGGCTTCCGCACCTACCTGGGCTCCAAGCACGCGCTGGGCGACAGCGGCGACCCGGTGGAGGACCTGCGCCGGGGGTGGGACCTGCACGTGGAGTTCGGCCTGTCGATGCCCGCGTTCTACCTGCTGATGTACGGCGAACCGCGGTCCGGGGCGGCTTCCGAGGCCGGACGCCGGGCGCGTGCGGTGCTGCGTCGCATCGTCGAGCGCATCGCCGCGGCGGGCAGGTTGCGGCTGGGGGTGGAGCACGCCGCGCAACTGGTCCACGCCACCGGAATGGGAGTCGTGCTCACCCTGATCTCCAGCCCGCCGGAGGAGCGCGACCGGGAGCTGTCGGTGGTGGCGCGCGAGCACGTGCTGCGCTCGATCACCACCGACGAGGCCGTGGCGGGCGAGGCCACCGCGCCCAGCCGGGCGGCCGCGCTGCGGGCGGCGGTGGACGCGGACCCCCACCTCCCGCTCACCGCGGCGGAGCGGGCGCTGCTGGCCGAGTGGCTCGACCGGATCGCGGGCTGAGCCCCGGCCCGCGCTCTACTGCGTCGTCTCGAAGACCCGCACCGCGGTCGCCGTGCCGCCCTCGGTTTCGGCCACGACGGTCACCGCGTCGCCCTCGACGGGAGCACCCGGCGAGCCGAACGCCGTTCCGGCGTCGATGACGTAGGTCCGGCTGTAGCCGTCGCTGCTCCGGGCGGTCAGCGAGGTGTCGGTGACCGCGGTGACCGTGCCGCGCTGCACCTCGCCGTGCAGCAGATCGCTGATCAGCGGATCGCCGATCAGCGGATCACCGGCACCGGCGGGCGCCTGCCCCACCTCGGAGGACGACGCCGAGTTGCCGCTGGCGTGGACGACTCCGCCGCCACCGGCGGCGATCGTCAGCGCGACGGCCCCGGCCACGATGCCCTTGCGCAGCCCCGACGGCTGCGTCTGCCGCGTCGCGGGGGTGGGGTTTGACTGCTCGGTCGGGGTCATCGGCTGCTCCCAGCGGTTCGGGTCGACGTGGACCACCTTCGCGGTCGTGGCTGTGTCGCCGCTGTGCGCGCGGTGGGACCCGCCTGTGCGCCCACAGGCGCACAGGCGGGTCGATCGAGAGACCGGGAGTCAGCGTGCGTACTCGTGCAGCCGCGCGGCCACTTCCTCCGGCGACGGCATGGTGGCGATCTCCGCGGCCACCGCGCGGGCCGCGGCGCGGACCACCTCGTCGGCCAGCAGGGCGCGGGCGCGCTCGGTGATCGCCTCGGCGGTGACCTCCTGGCCGAGCAGTTGTTCGCCCAACCCGGCCTCGGCCAGCGCCGCGCCGTTGTCGAACTGGTCCGCGCCCTGCGGCAGCACCAGTTGCGGCACGCCCGCCGCCAGCGCGCCCAGCGTCGTGCCGCTGCCGCCGTGGTGCACCACCAGGTCGGCGTGCGGCAGCACTCGCGCCTGGGGTACCCACTGCCGCACCAGGACGTTCTCCGGCACCTCGCCCAGCGCCTCGACCTGGACCGTCGGCCCCGCCGCGACGAGCACCCGGACGTCCAGGGCCGACAGGGCGGCCAGCGCCCCGCGCAGCACGTCCGCGTGGCCGAACGCGGTGCCCAGCGTCAGGTAGACCAGCGGGCGGTCGTGCTCGGCCACTCCAGCGGGCAGCTCACCGGGCTCGGCGAAGGCCACCGGCCGCAGCGGGAGACGTCCGGAGGCGGGGGTGAACGCCTTGTCCTGCCAGGAGGGCGGGCAGATGTCGAGGTAGGGGTGGCCCACGAGGAAGGCGTGCTCGGAGGGCAGCGCCACGCCCAGTTCCGCGGCGACGTCCGCGAACTGGCCGGTGACCGCCTCCCAGGTCAGCGCGGGGCCGACGCGGCCGAAGCCGTGGCACAGGGCGGGGACGCCCGCGACCCTGGCGGCCAGGCCCGCGCCGGGCGCGCCCAGTTCGTGGACGACCAGGTCGGGGCGCCGGTCGGCCAGCACGGGGGCCAGGTCGGCGGCCAGCCGCCGGGGCAGCACCTCGGTGAACGCCTTGGCGGCCAGTTCCAGCGACTCGCCCTGGGTCGGTGGGGGTCCCACGGGCGGGAACTGCGCACCCCCGCTGGCCAGGGCGAACGCCTCTTCGAGCGGCATTCCCGCGGTGACCGGTGTCAGGTCGAGCGCGCGCAGCGTCGGGTGGAGCTCCTCGGTGGTGGCGTAGAGGACCTCGTGGCCCTGTTGGCGTGCCGCGCGGGCTAATGGCAGCAGGGGGTACGTGTGGCCGTACGTGCCCAGGCTGGAGAAGAGGATCAACACCTAATTAATCGTACGCTGAATTTCCGGCCCGCGCAGGCGCCTCCTCGCGCCCCAACGGCTTCCGGCGCGAACGGGGGGCGGATCGGTGCCCTGTCACTCACATGAGTGGAAAGGGCCCGGACCGGCTCCCCCGACCGGACACCGTCCCCCTTCCGTGCTGCACTCGAAGTGCTGGTGCTTTCCCTAAATCAAGGAGGCTGCGATGTCAGCTCAGACCGTGGTGCGCCCCGTCGCGACACCGGAAGAGCAAGCCGTCCTGCACGAGTTGATGGCGGAGCCGGAAGCCGCGATCAGCGACGCGCCGCTGTACTCGCCGCAGTCGGCGGGGCTGCTCCTGCTGGGGCTGCTGCTGTCCCCTGAGGTTCCCAAGGAGCCCAAGGACAAGTGAACCCGGCCGAAGTCCGGGTTCGCCTCGCGGACGCGGCCACCGCGTTGGCGGGCCGCGTGCTCGACGCCCTGCGCGGCGCGGGCGCGGTGGGCCTGGTCGACTACGTGGACGCGTGCCCCGACGAGGCGACGGCGCTGGGGGCGGTCCGACTGCTGGGGGCGGACCTGTTCGCCCCGCAACTGGTGGCGGACCGCCTCCTCGACGCGCGGGAAGCCGCCGTGGTGGCCGAGTCTTTCGGGACCTACCCCCCGGTGATCGGGGCGAGCTCGGAGGAGCAGCGGGTGGCCGCGTGGCGGGACTGGGCCGCGGTGCGGCTGCTGGCCCTGTTCTACGGACCCGAGCCGGACGCGGCGGGCGTCGCCCCGCCGGACAACGCCGCGGCCGTGCTGGGCAGGGTCGAGCAGTGGCCGCTGTGGTCGGCGGCCGTGGCCCGGTTGTCCCCACTGGCGCTGCCCGAGGTCGGCGGCCCGGTGGTGGCCGCCGTCGTGGCCGAGCCGCTGGCGCTGACCAGGGGCGCGAGCCGGGCGGTGCTGCGCCGCGACTACCCCACGGCGGCCCGGCTGGCGCGCTGGACCGCGCTGCTGGCCCACCTGGGCGTCGAGCTGCCGCTGGACCCCGCGCCGCTGGTCGAGCACGTCCGGCTGCGCGTCGGGGCGGAACCGAGGTTGCTGCTGGACCTGGCCGTGGCCCGACTGCTGCTGGGATCGGAGGCGGTGTGACCGGATCATCGGTGGCCCGCATCGCGCACGACCTGAGCACCGCCGCCCTGGACTGGCTGCACGCCAACCGGGAGCGGGGTGCCTTCCCCGCCGACACCGGCGCGGACCTGGGCGACCCGGACAGCGCTTACAAACCGCTCGGCGAGACCGCGCTGGCCGCCTCCCTGGTGCTGCGCGAGGGCGCGGCGGGCAGCGCGCAACTGCGCACCGCGCGCGAGCTGGTGGACTTCACCTGGCAGCAGATGCGCGAGGGCGCGCTGCTCTACGAGCGGCAGCTGCGCTACCCGCTGCTGACCGACCCGCTGGAGACCTACGCCCACTTCGCCCGCAGCGGCCACCGGCACGACGAGCTGGAGGAGCTGCTGGCGCACTGCGCGGCGGTCGGCTCGATGGTCGAGGTGGTGCCCAACCGCAGGCTGGCCGTGGCCAACGCGCACCGGACCGTGGGCGTCGGCGCCGACGACTGGCCGTCGCTGACCCGCGCCACGTGGCTGGGGCAGACCCCGCCGCCGTGGGCCATCGACTGGATGACCGGCTACAGCGTGACCCACACCGTCTTCCACCTCACCGACTGGGGCGCGCGGCCGGACGGGCTGCCCGCCGACATGACCGCCTACGTCACCGACTGGCTGCCGGTGTGGATCGACATCTGGTCCGAGGTGGGGCAGTGGGACCTGGTGGGGGAGCTGCTGATCGTGGGCGTCTGCCTGCCCCGGCCCAGGCTCGACGCCGCGGAGTGGGCGCGGCTGGCGGCGCTGCAGCACGCCGACGGGATGGTGCCCCGCGACGGCGAACCGGTGACCGGATCCCCGGACCAGCGGTTCCTGAACCACCAGCACACCACCGTGGTCGCCACGGTGGCGGGCACGCTCGCGTTGTCCCGGCTGCTGAACGGCGCCGCGTGACCGACCCGCTCACCCCTCTTCTGTCCACTGTGGATGGTACTGCGGTGGCCGCCCGCCGGGGCGACGAGGACTTCCTGCTGACCTCCGGGACCACCGCCCGCGGCGGGGCGCTGCCGGTCCGGTCGGACACCCGGTTCGAGATCGGCTCGCTGACCAAGACGTTCACCGCGCTGCTGCTGGCGGAGATGGTGGCGCGCGGGGAGGTCGGCTACGACGACCCGGTCGAGCGGTACCTGCCGCGCGAGTGCGCCCCGCGCGCCCCGATCACCCTGGTGCGGCTGGCCACCCACAGCTCCGGGCTGCCCAAGCTGCCGCCGGGGCTGTGGCGCTCCGCCCTGCCCGCCTGGTTCACCAACCCCTACCGGGCGTTCACGGCGCGGGACGTGCTCGCCGCCGTGCCGCGCGCCCGCCCGCGTCCGGGGGTGCGCTACTCCAACTTCGGCGTCGGGCTGCTGGGCCACCTGCTGGCCCGCGCCGCGGGCTGCCCGTTCGAGGAGCTGCTGACCGCCCGCGTGCTGCGCCCGCTGGGGCTGCCCGACACCGGCTGCGCCCCCGCTCCCCAGGCCACCGGCTACTGGCGCGGCAGGCCCCGCCCGCCGTGGGAGATCCCCGGACTGCCCGCCGCGGGCGCGTTGCGCTCCAGCGCGCGGGACATGCTGCGCTACCTCACCGCCCACCTGAACCCGAGCGCCACCCCGCTGGAGCGGGCGCTCACCGAGGTCGCCCGCCCCCGCGTGGCCCTCCCCGGCGGCGCCGACCACCTGTGCCTGGTGTGGAACCACCGCGCGCGGCCGGGGCACGAGCTGCTGTTCCACTCCGGCGGCACCAGGGGGTTCACCTCCTTCGCGGGCTTCAGCCCGCGGGCGGGGACCGCGCTGGTCGCCCTGGTCAACACCGGCCCGACCCTGCGCGGCACGTTCATCCAGCGCTCCTACGAAGCCCTGCGCACCCTGGCCACCCTCGCCCCCGCCTGACCCACCGCGCCCGCAAGTACCACCCGTGCGCTTTGGCCGAGCGCGTAACCACTACCCGCGTCGGCGGACTGGGGCGGCGGGTAGTGGTCAGCGGCCCGCTGCGGCGGGCCGGGTGGTACTTGCGGGCGGGGCTAGGTTCTGGGGGTGCGGGTGTGCGTCTACTGCGGATCGTCGTCCGGTCGCGCCGAGTACCTCGCCGCCGCGCGGCGGGTCGGCGAGACCCTGGCCCGCCGCGGCGCGGAGGTGGTCTACGGCGGGGCCAGGGTCGGCACGATGGGCGCGGTCGCCGACGGCGCGCTGGCGGCGGGCGGACGGGTGATCGGCGTGATCCCGCGGTCGCTGGTGGACTGGGAGGTCGCCCACGACGGCCTGACCGAGCTGCGCGTGGTGGACACGCCGCACGAGCGCAAGGCCGTGATGACCGGGCTGGCCGACGCCGTGCTGGCGCTGCCCGGCGGCGCGGGCACCTTCGACGAGCTGTTCGAAGCCTGGACGTGGGCGCAGCTCAAGCTGCACGCCAAACCGGTCGGCGCGCTTAACGTCGCGGGCTACTTCGACCCGCTGGTGGCGCTGGTCGAGCACATGCTCCGCGAGGGCTTCCTCAAGCCGCCCTACCGGGACATGCTGCTGGTCGACGACGACCTGGAGCGGCTGCTGGACCGGTTCGCCGACTACCGGCCGCCCGACTACACCTGGTCGGACGACCCGCCGTGACCAGCGCCGGGGCGCGTCCCGCCCACCGTGACCGGCCCATTCGTCGATCTTCCTCGATGGAGTGAGCGATCTATCGACTGACGTCGATTGACGCGACCATTGTCGCCGGTCGACAATCAGCGCCATGACCACGACCCTCGCCACGCGGGACGCGGCCACCTACGCGCAGTGGTTCGCCTGCCTGGCCGACCCGACCAGGGTGCGGGTGCTGCACGTCGTGGCCACCGCGCCGGGAGAGATCACCGTCGGCGCGCTCACCGAGGCCGTGGGCATCAGCCAGTCCACCTGCTCCCACCACCTGCGCAAGCTCGCCGAGGTCGGGTTCGTCCGGCTGCGCAAGGAGGGCACGGCGACGCTGGTGTCGGTCGACCCGGCCTGCCGCGCCTGCCTGCCGCACGCCGCCGACGCGGTCATGGGCACCGTCGCCACCCGCCCGCGCCACCCCGCGAACCCGCCCGCCGACGTCACCGTGCGCGCCATGACCGATGACGACTGGGCCGACGTGCGGCGCGTCTACGGCGAGGGCATCGCCACCGGCAACGCCACCTTCGAGACCGAGGTGCCCAGCAGGCGCACCCTGGACGCCAAGTGGCTGGCAGGCCACCGCTGGGTCGCCCAGCTCGGCGACCGGGTCGTGGGCTGGGCCGCGGCCACGCCGGTGTCGACCCGCGAGTGCTACTCCGGGGTGGCCGAGACCTCGGTCTACGTGGGGGAGGGGGTCCGCGGCCGGGGCGTGGGCACAGCGCTGCTGCGCAAGCAGGTCACCGCGGCCGACGAGGGCGGGCTGTGGACGCTGCAGACCGCGATCTTCCCGGAGAACCGCGCCAGCATCGCCCTGCACCACGCCGCGGGCTTCCGCACCGTCGGCGTGCGCGAGCGCATCGCCCGGCACCACGGCGTCTGGCGCGACACGGTCATGCTCGAACGCCGCTGCCGGACCGCCGAGCCGCCGTCGTGCTGAGCGGACCTCAGGCGTCCGGGCCCGCGAGCGCGTCGAACTCGTCCTTGATGATCCGGTAGCACTCGCAGGCGATGCCGGTCAGGCGCGGCCGGTCGAGGATGGCGAGGTTGCCCCGGCTGTAGGTGATCACGTCGTCGGCCTGCAGCTTGCCCGCGATCTCGGAGACGGTGCTGCGCCGCACGCCGAGCATCTGGGCCAGGAACTCCTGGGTGAGGGGGAACCGGTCGCCGCGGGTGCGGTCGCCGGTGGTGAGCACCCAGCGGGCGGCGCGCTGCTCGGCGAGGTGGGCGACGTTGCAGGCGACGTTCTGCGCCATCTGGGTGATCATGGTCTCGGTGTAGCGGTGCAGCAGGCCGTGCAGCTGCCCGTCCTGGTGCAGGAACTCCCGGAAGTCGGTCGCGGACAGCTCCGCCGCCCTGCCGGGCACCTGGCAGAACGCCGCGGTGGGGCTGGTCGCCGAGCCGAGGAACAGCGGCAGCCCGACCATGCCCTCGAAGCCGACCGTGGCGACCTCGACCACACCGCGCTCACCGCTGACCGGCGTCACCAGCGAGAAGACCGAGTCCAGCGGGAAGTACACCGCGTCCATGGGGTGCCGGTACTGGTAGATCGGCTGCTTGATCCGCAGGTCGACGACGCGCAGGCCGGGGCGCAGCCGGGTGAACTCCGCCTCCGACAGCTTCGCCAGGAGCGTGTTCCACCGGTAGTCGTCCACGTCCGCCCTCCTCGTGCCGCGGTGCCGTGGGGGTACCCGCTGTGGTCGCGGCCACCCCGCCATGTGTCGGCTACCGGGCACAGGGCGGTAGCCTGGACGTCGTGTCCGCCACCGCGCACGGCCCCGTGCCCCCTGGTTTCCAGGCGGTGGCGATGATCGCCTCGCTGGGCGGCCTGCATGCGGTCTCGGAGGTCCTGCGGGGCCTGCCCGCGGACTTCCCCGCGCCGGTGGTGGTCGTCCAGCACGGCCGCCGCGAGGCCGACGGCGACCGGCTCGGCCGCCTGCTGGCGCGCGTGACGCCGCTGCCGGTGCGGACCGCCCGGACCGGCGACCCGCTGGGCGCCTCCGGGGTCGTGGTCGTGCCGACCGGGCACTGCGCGGTCCTCGGGCCCGACCGCACGATCACCCTCGCTGAGGGGCCCGCCCTCCGCTCCGGCGACCAGTTCCTGACCAGCCTCGCCGCCACCCTCGGGCAGGCGGTGATCGGCGTGGTGCTCACCGGGATGCTCGACGACGGCGCGCGGGGCGTCCGCGAGGTCAAGCGCGGCGGCGGCCGGGTCCTGGTGCAGGACCCCACCACGGCCCGCGCGCCGGGGATGCCCGCCAGCGCCATGGCCACCGGCTGCGTGGACTTCGTCCTGCCGCTGAACCGGATCGCGGCGGCGCTGGTGGCGCTGACCATGGCCCCCGGCGGCGCCGACCTGCTCCGCGTGCCGATCGCCCCCTGGGCCCGTCTGCACGCCTGAGCCCGCGCTCACACGGTGGGCAGCGCTCACACGGTGGGCAGCAGGGTGGCCTGCTCGGTGGTGGTCCACTCCAGAACCAGCAGGGTGGCGTCGTCCTGCAACCGCCCCCGCTGGTGCTCCAGCACGGCGTGCACCACCCGGCGCAGCGTCTCGGGCGCGGGCAGCCCGGCCTGCTCGTGGCGCTCGGTCAGGTCCACCAGCCGCTCCAGGCCGAAGAACTCGCCCTGCGGGCTGCGGGCCTCGGTGACGCCGTCGCTGTAGAACAGCACCCGGTCGCCGGGCTGCAACTGCTCGTGGTGCACCAGCGGCTCGGTCGTCTGGAAGCGGCCCAGGCCCAGCGGGGTGCGACCGCGTCCGTCCAGCTGGCGCACCACCCGGCCGTCGCGCAGCACCACCGGGGGCAGGTGCCCGGCGTTGAGGTAGACCAGCTCCCCGGTGGCCAGGTCCAGCCGGGCCAGGAACGCGGTGGCGTAGGCGAAGGTGTCCGCCTGCCGGTGCGCGGCGATGGTGTCGTCGGCCAGCTCGGCGGCGGCGACCAGGTCCGCGCCGCCCCGGCGGGCGTTGCGGGTGGCGGCCAGCGCGATGGAGGTGGTCAGCCCGGCCTGCAGGTCGTGACCCATCGCGTCGAAGATGGCCACGTAGGCGTGGCCGTCGTCCACGGCGTAGTCGAAGCCGTCCCCGCCGACGTGGTCGTAGGGCTCCATCGCCGCGGCGATCACCACCCGCTCGGAGGCGAACACCTTCGGCGGCAGCAGCTGCCACAGCAGCTCGGAGGCCACCGACAGCGGCCTGGTGCGGCGCACCCGGTGGAACAGGTCGCTGTAGAGCTCCTTGCTCAGCACCAGGTGCGCGATCACCCCGGCCAGCGCCCAGCAGCGCTCGCGCAGCCGTTGGTCCGCAGGGTCGCCGCCCTCGGGCAGCGCTATCTGGGCGACCCCGAGCCGCTCGGTCCCGTCGAGCACCGGCACCCACAGGTGCGCCACGGCGGCCTCGACCGCCGTGATGATCTCCATCCGGGTGAACGCCCGGCCCGCCAGCGTCGCCTCGATCGACAGCGGCGGACCGGCTGCCCGGCGCACCGGGTGCAGCTCGCGCTGCCCCAGGTCGACCAGGTAGAGCTCCACCGAGGCGCCGACCAGGGCGGTCGCCTCGTCGAGGATGCGCGGCACGTCCTCGGCGGTCGCCAGGTGCGACTGGTTGACGACGTGGGTGAACACCGCTTGCCACGACTGGCCCCGCTCGATCACCGCAACAGGGTAGGGGAAGCGCGCCGTCCGGCACCCCCGTGGGACAGCGCTTCGGCGACGCTCGTCCCCCCAGGGGGCACGTCATCCGGTGACCGCGCAGGGCAGGGGGATCGCCCGACCCGCGCAGCGGACGCTGAGAAGAGTGAGGTTCCGACCGCCGATTCACTCGTGAGATGCGCGGAAGTCGTGATTCCTCACGTGCGGGGCACCACCTGCCGACGCCGCGCCGCCACCGGCCCCGCCGCTGCTCAGGTCGTCGCTTGCGAGGGGGCGACCTATCATCTCCCCATCGTGTCATCGGACTCCGACGGTGGCGGGAGTCGCATGGCCGAGCAGCAGCGGAGCGGTGGTCCCGGAGTGGTCGACGAAGGAGTACCCGGTGACGCGTTCTGACGAGCCGCCCGCTTGGGCGGACGTGTTCGCCGCGGACGGCGGGGTCGGCCGGGACCTCGCCGCGGTGGACTGGGCCAGGACCCCGCTCGGACCGCCCGCCGACTGGTCCCAGGGCCTGCGCACGGCGGTGAGCATCCTGCTGTCGTCGCGCTTCCCCATGTGGCTGGCGTGGGGACCGGAGCTGACGTTCTTCTGCAACGCCGCCTACCGGCACGACACCCTGGGGCGCAAGTACCCCTGGGCGCTGGGCAGGCCCGCGACCGAGGTGTGGGCGGAGATCCGGGACGACATCGGTCCGCGCATCGAGACCGTGCTGACCACCGGCGAGGCGACCTGGGACGAGGCGCTGCTGCTGTTGCTGGAGCGGTCGGGCTACCCGGAGGAGACCTACCACACGTTCTCCTACAGCCCGCTGCGCGACGACTCGGGCGGCGTGGTCGGCATGCTGTGCGTGGTCAGCGAGGACACCCAGAAGGTCATCGGCGAGCGGCGCATGGCCACGCTGCGCGACCTGGGCTCGGACCCCAGCGTGATGCGCACCGAGCGGGAGACGCTCGCCTTCTCCTGCCGCCAGCTCGACCGCAACCGGCGGGACCTGCCCTTCACGCTGACCTACCTGTTCCAGGACGACGGCGGCGCGCGGCTGGCGGGCACCACCGGGATCGCCGCCGGGCACCCGGCCGCGCCGACCGTGCTGCCCGCCGACGCGCGGGCGGTGTGGCCGTCGGCGGCCCCCGCCCTCGGCGAATCCGCCGTGGTGGAGCTCGACGGGCCCGCGTTCACCGGCCTGCCCGCCGGCGACTGGGCGGAGCCGCCGGTGCGGGCGCTGCTGGTGCCGCTGCAGCAGCAGGGCGCCGCGCCGCACGGTTTCCTGGTGGCCGGGCTGAACCGCTACCGGCCGCTGGACGAGGGCTACCGGGGGTTCGTCGAGCTGGTCGCCGGGCACATCGCGGCGGGGGTCGCCAGCGCCCGCGGCTACCAGGCCCAGCAGCGGCGGGCCGAGGAGCTGGCCGAGCTCGACCGCGCCAAGACCGCGTTCTTCGCCAACATCAGCCACGAGTTCCGCACCCCGCTCACGCTGATCATGGGCCCGCTGGCGGAGCTGCGCGACCGGCTGGCCGGGGCGGAGCCCGCGATCCGCGAGGACCTGGAGGTCGTCCACCGCAACGCGCTGCGGCTGGCCAAGCTGGTCAACACCCTGCTGGACTTCTCGCGCATCGAGGCGGGCCGGACGCGGGCCGCCTACGAGCCGGTCGACCTCGCCGCCCTCACCGCCGAGCTGGCCAGCGTGTTCCGCTCGGCGGTCACCCGCGCCGGGCTGGCCTTCGAGGTCGACTGCCCGCCGCTGCCCGAACCGGTGCACGTGGACCGCGGCATGTGGGAGGGGGTGGTCCTCAACCTGCTCAGCAACGCGCTGAAGTTCACCTTCGAAGGCTCGATCGGCGTCTCCACGCGCGCCGAGGACGGCCAAGCGGTGGTCACGGTCGAGGACACCGGCATCGGCGTGCCGCCCAAGGAGCTCCCCCGGCTGTTCGAGCGCTTCCACCGCGTCGAGAACGCCCGGGGCCGCTCCGACGAGGGCAGCGGCATCGGCTTGGCGCTGGTGCGGGAGCTGGTGGAGCTGCACGGCGGCACCATCACCGTCGACAGCCAGGAGGGCAGGGGCACCCGGTTCACCATCCGCCTGCCCTTCGGCCGCGCCCACCTGCCCGCCGACGCGCCCGCCCGGTCCGAGGTGTCCGTCACCGCCGAGCCGTACGTGCGGGAAGCCCTGCGCTGGCTGCCCAGCGAGCAGGACGGCGAGCAGGTCGTGAGGGCACCGGCCGCGTCCGGTCCCGGAGTACCCGCGACGGTGCTGGTGGCCGACGACAACGCCGACATGAGGTCGTACCTGGCCCGGCTGCTGGCGGGCGCGGGCTACCGGGTGCGGCCCGTCGGAGACGGCGTGAAAGCCCTGGAGGCGATCCGCGCCCAAGAGCCCGACCTGGTCATCAGCGACGTGATGATGCCCCGCATGGACGGCCTGGCCCTGGTGTCCGCGCTGCGGGCGGACCCGCGCACCGAGGCGGTGCCGGTGCTGCTGCTGTCCGCCCGCGCCGGGCAGGATGCCTCGATCGAGGGCTTGCAGGCGGGTGCCGACGACTACCTGGTCAAGCCGTTCACCGCGGCGGAGCTGCTGGCCAGGGTGCGCGCGCACGTGGAGCTGGCCCGCCTGCGCAACCACCACGCGCGCTGGCGCACCGCCCTGGTGGAGTCCCTGCAGGAGGCGTTCTTCGTCTGCGACGAGGAAGGCACCGTGGTCGAGATCAACGCGGCGTTCACCGAGATCATCGGCTATGGCCCCGAAGGACTGCCCTACCGGATGGTGCACCCGTGGTGGCCGGACGCCGAGACCGACCCGGAAGCCTACCGGCAGACCGCGGAAGCCTTCGAGAGCCTGGGCGACCGCAGGCGCGGCAACTACACCGTTCCGCTGGTCCACCGCGACGGCCGCCGGCTGTGGGTCAGCGTCCTGTTCAACCTGACGCAGGACCCCGACACCGGGCGCACCGTCGCCGTGGGCACCTTCCACGACGTCACCGCCGAGCGCTGCGCGATCCAGCGCGAGACGGCGCTGGCGGCGCTGAGCGTGCGGCTGTCGCGGGCCACCAGCTCGGCCGAGGCGCTTGCCGGGGCGCTGGAGCAGTTCAAGGACCTGTGGCGCGCCCGGCGCGTGCTGTCCGTGGTGTTCACCGAGCGCGGCGAGCCGACCGTGACCGGCACCGACACCGCCCTGTCCTGGGACGGGCTGGGCGAGGAGCACCGCGCGGTGCTCACCGGCCTGCGCGGGCGCCCCGCGCTCAGCCCGGTCACCAGGGGCGCAGGCGTGGGCGTCACCCTGGAGCACCCCGAGGGCGCCCTGGTGCTCTGGCTGGACCTGGACGAGCACCGCCCGTTCACCGACCAGGACGAGCTGCTGCTGTCCGTGCTCGCGGGCCACCTGGCCCAGGGCCTGATCCGCGCCCACCAGATCGACCAACAGCGGGAGACCGCACTGGCGTTGCAGCGCGCCATCCTGGGCCCGTCCCGCCTGCCCGAGGGCTTCGTCGTCCGCTACGAGCCCGCGGCGCGCCCCCTGGGGGTCGGCGGCGACTGGTACGACATCGTCGCCCTGCCCGACGGCCGCATCGGCGTCGTCCTCGGCGACTGCGTCGGCCGCGGCCTGAAAGCCGCCGCCGTCATGGGGCAGTTGCGCAGCGCCTGCCGGGCTCTCCTGCTGCAGCAGCAGGGCCCGGCCAGCACCCTCATGGCGCTGGACCACTTCGCCGCGGGCATCCCCGGCGCGGTGTGCACCACCGTGTTCTGCGGCGTGCTGGACCCGGCGACGGGCGAGCTGACCTACTCCAGCGCCGGGCACCCGCCCGCCGTCCTGGCCAAGGCCGACGGGAGCACCACCCTGCTGGACCGGGGGCGTTCGACCCCGCTCGCGGTGCGGATGGACGTCGGGCGCCCGGAGGCGGAGTGCGCCCTGCCGCCCCGCTCCACCCTGCTGGTCTACACCGACGGTCTGGTCGAGCGCCGCCGCAGCCCGCTGACCGCGGGCATCGACCAGGCGGCCGGGGTCGTCCGGGACGGCCGCGGCGCCACCCTGGACGACCTGGCGGACCTGCTGATGACCCGGTTGGCCCCGGCCGGGGGGTACGACGACGACGTGGCGCTGCTGCTGTACCGCTACCCGGCTCCGCTGGAGCTGACCTTCCCCGCCGACCCCGCCCAGCTCGCGCCGGTCCGCCGGGCACTGCGCGGCTGGCTGGAGCGGTGCGGGCTCTCGCCCGACGCGGCGCAGAACGTGCTGCTGGCGGCGGGCGAGGCGTGCGCCAACGCCATCGAGCACGGCTACCGCGACGCGGCTCGCGCCCACGTCCGGCTCAGGGTCGAAGCCGCGGTCGACGACCTGCGCCTGACCGTGGCCGACAACGGCCGGTGGAAGACGCCCCGCCCGCAGGACAACCCGCACCGGGGGCGCGGGGTGGCGCTGATGCGCGCCACGATGCGGCACGTCACCATCACGCCGGGCCCGGTCGGCACGGTCGTCGACATGCGCATGAGGATTCCGCGATGACCACACCGCTCACCCTCACGCCGGGCAGTCGTCCGGACGGGACCGCGGTCCTCAAGGTCGTGGGCGAGATCGACATGAGCAACATCGCGGCCTTCGCCGCCGCTCTGGAGGACGTGCCGGGGCGGGTGGTCGTCGACCTGACCGGGGTGGATTACCTCGACAGCGCGGGCCTGAGCGTGCTCTTCACCCACGCCGACCACGTCGAACTGCTCGCGAGCCCCCTCCTGGCACCGGTCATCACCATCTCGGGGCTGGCCGAGGTGACCACCGTGCGCGGGTTGCGGGAACCCGCCGCGCCCGAGTAGGGGCGGGGGAGGAGCCCCCGCCCCGTGGCGCTCAGTGGTGGGCGGGAACCCCCGCCCCGGTGTCGACCTTGCCGCCGATCGCGAAGGAACCGGCCACCGGCAGCAGCGACACGAACGCCGCGAGCAGCAGCGCCGAGTGCACGCCGCCCATCTCGGCGGCCGCGGCCTGGCCGGACGCGGTCAGCTCGGCGGCGGCCGCGCTCATCACGCTGACCAGCAGCGCGACCCCGGCCGCGGCGGCCAGCTGCTGGGTGGTGCTGAACACGGCGCTGCCGTGGGAGTACAGCCGGGAGGGCAGCGCGCCCAGGCCGGAGGAGAACAGCGGGGTGAACGAGAACGCCAGACCCAGGCTCAGCACCAGGTGGAACACCAGCACCAGCGCCGCGGGCGTGGCGGCGTCGAAGGTGGTGGCGAACCAGAGCGAGGCGCTGGTGGCGGCCGTGCCGACGACGAGCAGGACGCGCGGGCCCACCCGGTCGTAGAGGCGGCCGACCAACGGCGACAGCAGACCCATCAGCAGGCCGCCGGGCAGCAGCAGCAGGCCGGTGGCCAGCGGGTCCAGGCGCAGCACGTTCTGCAGGTAGATCGGCAGGATCGTCACGGTGCCCAGCAGCAGCCCCATCATCACCATCATCAGGGCGCTGGCCAGGGTGAACGTGCGGAAGGTGAAGGTGCGCAGGTCCAGCAGCGCGCGTTCGCGGCGCTGCAGCGACACCTGGCGCAGCACGAACGCGGTGATGCCGCCGATGCCCAGCGCGAACGAGACCCACAGCGTGGTGCCCGCCGAGCCGCCCGAGTGGCCGATGCTGGACAGGCCGTAGACCAGCCCGCCGAAGCCGACCACCGACAGCGCGACCGACAGCAGGTCCAGCGGGGTGTCGCTGGACTCGCCGACGCTGGTCACCTGGCGCACGCCCAGCAGCAGCGTGCCCACCGCGATGGGCAGCACCACCCAGAACATGGCGCGCCAGCCGAAGGTGTTGAGCACCACGCCCGAGACCGTGGGGCCGATGGCGGGCGCGACGGAGATCACGATGGAGATGTTGCCCATCACCGCGCCCCGGCGGGCGGGCGGCACCAGCGTCATCACCGTCGTCATCAGCAGCGGCAGCATGATCGCCGTGCCGCACGCCTGCACCACGCGGCCCGCCATCAGCACGGTGAAGCCGGGGGCCAGCGCCGCGAGCAGCGTGCCCGCGCTGAACAGGGTCATCGCCGCGCCGTAGAGCACGCGGGTGGGCACCCGCTGGATCAGGTAGCCGGTGACCGGGATGACCACCGACATGGTCAGCAGGAAGCCCGCGGTGAGCCACTGCCCCACGGCCGCGGTCACCTGGAGCTCGTCGAGCAGCACCGGGAGCGC
Organism: Saccharothrix coeruleofusca; assembly: GCF_017876325.1. Taxonomy (NCBI): domain Bacteria; kingdom Bacillati; phylum Actinomycetota; class Actinomycetes; order Pseudonocardiales; family Pseudonocardiaceae; genus Saccharothrix; species Saccharothrix coeruleofusca. The sequence goes on along the minus strand of NZ_JAGINV010000001.1, from coordinate 4,254,450 downwards.
GACGCCCATGATCGTCTCGTTGAGGATGACCACGAACGTGGCCACCAGCAGCACGGCGATCACGGTGCGGTCGCGGCGGCTCAGCGAAGGCGGCGACGACCCGGCGCCGGTCACGGCGTCGGGCGCGGCAGTGGAAGTCATGCGGGGTCCCCCAGGGTGAAATGGGCGCGCGGAACAGCGACAGCGCCGATGAGCGCCGCCCACCCTACTCGCGCGGGCAGGGTGCGGCCCGTGATTTTTCGCATCGTGGGTGCGGAACGAGTGGTGCGGCAGGGATATTCCCCCGCGGGGCGGACATTTCCCGGACGGCGGGCGCTTCGGCGGTCAGCGCGCGAACCGGTCGGGGACGAAGGGCGCCAGCAGCGGGTGGGTCTCGCCGGTGACGATCCGGTCGGCCAGCAGTTCCCCGGCGACCAGGCCCAGGGTGGCGCCGCTGTGGCTGAACGCCACGTGCAGGCCCTCGACGCCCGGCACCGGTCCCAGCACCGGTTCGCCGTCGGCGGGAACGGGTTTGGGCCCCATCGCGAAGGAGCGCGGCGACAGCTCCGGGTTGCCCGCGAGCACGGCGCGGGCCTCCGCGCACAGACCGTCCACAATGGAGTGGATCAGGTCCGGGTCGTTGCCGTGCCGCCCGACCGCCTCCTCCGACCACGCCGAGTCGAACACCAGCGCGCCGTCGGGCGTGGGGCGGATCGACACCCGCGGTGTGATCAGGACCATGCGCAGCCCGACGTCAACCGGGTCGCTGCGCACCAGCAGCGCGGTCGTGGTCCGGTCGCCGATCGGGAAGCCGAGGCGGGCCAGCGCGCCGGGCACGCCCGCGCCGGTGGCCAGCACCACCGCGTCGGCGTCCCAGCTCAGCCCGGACCCGGTCCGGGCGCCGATCGCGCGGCCGCCCGAGGTCACCACCTCGGCCCGCCCGGCGTCGGTCACCACCGTCCCGCCGAGCCGGGTCAGCTCCGCGAGCAGCAGGGCGATCAGGGACGGCAGGTCCACCCAGCCCTCGTCGGGGGTGCGCACCGCGCCGCACTCCGGCACGGCGGCGGGGTCGACCCCGGCGACCACCTCCGCGACCTCGCCCGCCGACAGCCACTCGACCGGCGGGCCCTCGGCCCGCTGCCAGGCGAACACCTCGCGCAACCGGGCTCGCTGGTCGGGCGCGCACCAGGTCAGGCGGCCGTCGAAGCGCAGCCACGCCGGTCCGCCCAGGCGCGCGGCCAGTGCGCGGTAGCGGTCGATGCCGAGCAGTCGCAACCGGTGGTAGTCGGTTGACCGGACGGCCGCGGAGTTCAACCACGACAGCGACCTGCCGGAGGCCCCGCTGGCGGGCCCGGCCTCGGACACGAGCGTGACCGAGGCCCCGAGCCGGGCGAGGTGGTGCGCCGTGGACGCGCCCAGGACACCGCTGCCGAGGACGACCACCCTGACCATGCCCACCCCTTCCCGAGCGGATCGGGCACCTGAAGGTACCGGCGTCGCCCGTGTCACACGCGGTCAGCGGGGGAGTGCTCCTGATCGGGTTCGACCAGCGTCGCGCGCACCGCCGCCGTGGCCTCGACGCTGGCCTGGAGGAACCGGGTGATGGTGGCCCGCTGCTCGTCGTCGAAGCCGGTCCACGCCTCGGTCAGCGCCAGGCCGAGCGGCACGAAGAACGCCCGTCCCAGCTCCAGGGCCTGGTCGGCCACCACCAGTTCGACCTTGCGCCGGTCGGTGGCGCTGCGGACCCGGCGGATGTGCCCGGAGGACTCCAGCCGGTCCAGCACCGACGTGGTGGCCGAAGCGCTCAGGTGCAGCGCCCGCGCCAGCCCGGTGGGCGACAGCGGGCGGCCCTGCGCCTTGGCGTCCATGATGAGGGTGAGCGCGTTGAGGTCGGTGCGGTGCATCCGGTGCGCCTCGCCGAACAGCTCGGCGAACCGGTCGGTCTCCACCGTCAGCTGCCGCAGCAGCCTGATCAGCGTCGCGTTGTCGTGCACGCCGGTGCGCCCTCCTCTAATATTTCGACCGTCGAAATATGTGTCGCTCGAAGTTCACAGCTCCGGAGGACATTGTCCCGTGACCGCGAAACGATGGCTCCTGCCCGCGCTCATCGCCGTCGCCTGGCTGGCGCTGGGCGGCTTCGGCGGTCCCTACACCGGCAAGCTCAGCGATGTGGCGGTCAACGACAACACCGCCTTCCTGCCCGAGTCCGCCGAGGCCACGGAGGTGGCCAACCGGCTGCGGGAGCTGGAGCGGAGCAACAGCCTGCCCGCGATCGTGATCGCCGAGCGCACCTCGGGCATCACCCCGGCCGACCGCGACTACCTGGCCGCCCGCGCCGCCGAGCTGCCCGGCGAGGCGTCCCCGCCGATCCCCTCCCAGCAGGACGGCCAGGCCCTCCAGGTGATCGTCGCGGTCGGCGCGGACGATCCCGCCGGGGGAGTGGAGCGCATCCGCGAAGTGCTGGGGCAGGCCCCGGACGGGCTGACCGTGCTGGTCACCGGCCCGGCCGCGCAGGTGGCCGACCTCAAGGAGGCGTTCGGCGGCATCGACGGGCTCCTGCTGCTGGTCGCGGGCGCGGTGGTGGCGGTGATCCTGGTGCTGGTCTACCGCAGCCCGCTGCTGCCGGTGCTGGTGCTGCTGTCCGGCGTGCTCGCGCTGGGCCTGGCCAGCCTGGCCGTCTACCTGCTGGCCGACCGCGACGTCATCGACCTCAACGGCCAGAGCCAGGGCATCCTGTCGATCCTGGTGTTCGGCGCGGCCACCGACTACGCGCTGCTGCTGGTCTCCCGCTACCGCGAGCAGTTGCGCGACACCGAGGACCGCTTCCGGGCCATGCGCACCGCCTGGCGGGCCACCCTCGAACCGATCGCCGCCTCCGCGGGCACGGTCGTGCTGGGCGTGCTGTGCCTGCTGTTCAGCGACCTCAACTCCAACAAGGGCCTCGGCCCGGTGGCCGCCATCGGCATCGCCGCCGCGTTCGCCGCCTCGGTGACCTTCCTGCCCGCCGCCCTGGTGCTGTTCGGCCGCGCCGCGTTCTGGCCGCGCCGCCCGGCGTTCGGCTCCGCGCACCCGGAGCGCAGCGGGCTGTGGGGCCGGGTCGCCCGCCTGGTCGCGACCCGGCCGCGCGCGACCTGGGTGGTGACCGCGCTGGTGCTGCTGGCGGGCGTGGCGTTCGTGCCGCAGCTGCGCGCCTCCGGCACCGCCCAGTCCGACGTCTTCCTCAACGAGGTCGACTCGGTGCGGGGCCAGGAGGTGCTGTCGCGGCACTTCCCCGGCGGCAGCGGCGCGCCCACGGTCGTGCTGGCGCGGGCGGAGCGGGCCGACGAGGTGGCCGCCGCCGCGCGGGTCGACGGGGTGGCCAAGGTCGACGTGACCAAGCGCGCCGAGGACCTGGCCAGGATCGACGTCGTGCTGGCCGACCCGGCCGACTCGGCGGCGGCCACCACGACCGTGCAACGGCTGCGGGACGCGGTGCGCGCGGTGCCCGGAGCCGAGGCCAAGGTGGGCGGGCCCACCGCGACCCAGCTCGACACCGAGCGCACCTCCGAGCGCGACCGGCTGGTCATCATCCCGATCGTGCTGGTGGTGATCTTCCTGGTGCTGGCGCTGCTGCTGCGCTCGCTGCTGGCACCGCTGCTGCTGATCGCCACCGTGGTGCTGTCCTTTGCCGCGACCATGGGCGTGTCCGCGCTGGTGTTCAACCACGTGCTCGACTTCCCCGGCGCGGACCCGGTGGTGCCGCTGTTCGGGTTCGTCTTCCTGGTGGCGCTGGGCATCGACTACAACATCTTCCTGATGACGCGCGTGCGCGAGGAGAGCCGGGAGCTGGGCACCCGCGAGGGCGTGCTGCGCGGCTTGACCATCACCGGCGGGGTGATCACCTCGGCGGGCGTGGTGCTGGCGGCGACGTTCTCGGCGCTGGCGGTGCTGCCGATCCTGTTCCTGGCGCAGATCGCGTTCATCGTCGCCTTCGGCGTCCTGCTGGACACCCTGGTGGTGCGGTCGCTGCTGGTGCCCGCGCTGGCCGTGGACCTGGGCAGGCGCATCTGGTGGCCTTCGAAGCTCATGCGGGGCAAGGACTGAGGCGCGTGCGTTCACCGTCAAGTCATTGCAACGACAGTCGGGCTTATCGTTGCATTGCTTTTAGCGGCTTTGCAACGATGTCTCGCCTTTAACCTGGCACTTTGCTCAGATCAGACAACATCCTCGTTGTCGGGTTCCGGAACGCAACGTAGCGTTTCTGGAGTCAGAAACAACGTGTCCGGGACGGCCGACGCGCCCGGAACCGACCCCGAGGACGGACGAGGATGAGCACCACCCAGGACTACCAGGCGGCGGAGCAGCTGCTCCGCCGCTCCGCCCGGCCCGGCGAGCTCGTCGTCGGCGACAAGGTCGAACCGCGGTGGATCGACGGGGGCGCCCGCTTCTGGTACTCGGTCGGCACCGGTGTCGGCAGGCGGTTCGTGCTGGTCGACCCGGCGGCGGGCAGCCGTGCGCCCGCCTTCGACCACGACCTGCTCGCCGCCGCGCTGGCCACCGCCTCCGGGCAGCTGGTCGACCCCGGGGCGCTGCCCTTCGCCACCGTCGAACCGGTCGGCGACGCCGTGGAGTTCGACGCCCTCGGCGCGCGCTGGCGCTGCCGCCTGGACGACTACGCCTGCGAGCGGACCGAGCCCGCTCCGCCGGGCAACCCGCTGGAGGTGCCGTCGCCGGACAACCGGGTCGCGGTGTTCCGGCGGGGGCACGACCTGTGGGCGCGCTCGCGGTCCGACGGCCGGGAGTGGGCGCTGACCACCGATGGCGGGCCCGACCACCAGTACGGCACGGGTCCGGACTGCACGGGCAACGCCACCCTGCTGCGCAAGATCGGCCTGCCGCACCTGCCGCCCGCGGTGGCCTGGTCGCCCGACTCGACCAAGGTGCTGGCGCACCGCACCGACGAGCGCGGCGTCCGGCGGACCCACCTGGTGGAGGCCAGGCCCGCCGACGGCGGCGCACCCGTCCTGCGCACCCAGCGCTACGCCTACGCGGGGGACGAGGAACTGCCCCGAGCCGAACTGGTCGTGCTGGACGTCGCCGAGGGCGCGGTGGTCCGCGCGCGGGCCGAACCGCCGCTCATGGCGCAGATGTCGCCGATCGCGGCCCAGTGGGCGTGGTGGGCCCCGGACGGCTCGGCGGTGTACTACCTCGACCGGCCGCGCGACCTGCGCACGCTCACCCTGTTCCGGCTGGACCCGACCACCGGCGAGGTCACCGCCGTGCTCAGCGAGACCGGTGCCACCCGCGTGGAGCCCAACCAGTGGGCCTACGAGCCGCCGCTGGTGCGGGTGCTGGCCCAGGAGGTGCTGTGGTACTCGCAGCGGGACGGCTGGGGCCACCTGTACCGGTACGACCTGCGCACCGGCGCGCTGCTCGGGCGGGTCACCTCCGGGCGGTGGGCGGTGCGGCAGGTCCTGCGCGTGGACGAGGCCGAGCGGGTGGTGTACTTCACCGCCTCCGGACTGGTCGAGGAGGACCCGTACCGGCGCACGGTGTGCCGGGTCGGCCTGGACGGCTCCGGCTTCGCCAAGCTCACCGACGACGAGCTGGACCACGTCGTCACCGTGCCCGACGGTCAGGGGTACTTCCTCGACTCGGCGTCCACAGTGGACACTCCGCCGGTGACCACGGTCCGCGACTGGTCCGGTCGGGTGCTGGTCGAGCTGGAGCGGGCCGACATCGGCGGGCTCCTCGCCACCGGCTGGACGCCGCCGGAGCGGTTCCGGGTCAAGGCGGCCGACGGGGTGACCGACGTCTACGGCGTGCTGTACCGGCCGCGCGGGTTCGACCCCGCCCGGCGCTACCCGGTGGTGGACAGCCTCTACCCCGGCCCGCAGGTCACCCGCGTCGCCCCGTGCTTCGACCAGGGCGGGATGGGGCTGGACGCGGAACCGCTGGCGGCGTTGGGCTTCGTGGTGGTGGCGCTGGACGGCCGGGGCACCCCTGGGCGGGACAAGTCCTTCCACGACGCCTCCTACGGCCGCTTGGCCGACGCGGGCGGCCTGGCCGACCACGTCGCCGCCCTGCGGCAGCTGGCCCGGACCCGGCCCTGGATGGACCTGGACCGGGTGGGCGCGTTCGGCCACTCCGGCGGCGGTTTCGCCGCGGTGCGGGCGATGCTGGACTTCCCCGAGGTCTTCCGGGTGGGCGTCGCCCTGTCCGGGCCGCACGACACCCGCTGCTTCAACGCGGGTTTCGTGGAGTCCTACGACGGGGCGGACAACCCGGAGGCGTGGGCGTGTTCCTCCAATGTGGACATAGCCGACCGGTTGGCGGGCAAGCTGCTGCTGGTCCACGGCGAGCTGGACGACCAGGTGCACCCGGATCACACGCTGCGGCTGGCCGACCGGCTCATCGCCGCCGACAAGGACTTCGAGCTGCTCGTGGTGCCGGGGGCCGAGCACACGCTCATCGACTGCCTGGCCTACGTCCGCAAGCGCTGCTGGGACTTCCTGGTGCGCGAGCTGGTGGGCGCGCGGCCGCCCGCCCACCGCCCCGCGCCCATCGCGCTGGGTCCGGAACTGCTCGGCGGGCTGTTCGCCTGAGCGTGCGACCGGCCCCGGTGGTCCGCCCTCGGGTCAGCGCCGCCGCAGCGACGGGTCGAGCAGCGCGGGCGGGGTGTCGTTCTTCTCGTGCGCGGCCAGGTCCACGCCGGGCGCGACGATCGCGTCGATCGCGTCCAGCACGTCGGCGGGCAGCGCGGTGTCGGCGGCGGCGAGCTGCGAGGCCAGGTGTTCCAGCGTGCGGGGGCCGATGAGCGCGCTGGTCACCGCCGGGTGCGCGGTGACGAACCCGAGCGCGAGCTGGATCAGGGTCAGGCCCGCCTCCTCGGCGACGGCCACCAACCGCTCGACGGCGTCGAGCCTGGCCCGGTTGTGGGGCAGGGCGGTGTCGAAGCGCTGCGGCATGAACGTCGAGCGGTTGGTGCGGACCTCCCGGCCCGCGCGGACCGCGCCCGACAGCCAGCCCGACGCCAGCGGGCTCCACACCAGCACGCCGAGCCCGTACTGCTGGGCCACCGGCAGCACGTCGGCTTCGACCCCGCGCTGCAGGGCGGAGTAGCTGGGCTGCTCGGTGGTGTAGCGGCCGAGGTGGTGCTCGCGGGCGGCCCACTGGGCCTGCACGATGCGGTGGGCGGGGAAGGTGGAGGAGCCGAAGTAGCGGATCTTGCCCGCTCGTCGCAGGTCGGTCAGCGCCGACAGGGTCTCCTCGTCGCTGGTGCTCGGGTCCCACCGGTGGACCTGGTAGAGGTCGACGTGGTCGACGCCGAGGCGGCGCAGGCTGCCCTCCAGCGCGGTGGTCAGCCAGCGGCGCGAGCCACCCCGGTGGTTGCGCTCGTCACCCAGCGGCAGGCCCGCCTTCGTGGCCAGCACGACGTCGTCGCGGCGGCCCGCGATGGCCTTGCCGACCATCTCCTCGGACTCCCCGCCGCTGTAGGCGTCGGCGGTGTCGATGAGGTTGATCCCGCCTTCGAGGGCCGCGTCGACGATGGCGGTGGCCTCGTCCTGGCCGGTGCCGCCGACCCGCCCGAAGTTCATCGCGCCGAGCGCGAGGGAACTGACCTGCACGCCGGTGTGACCCAAAGTGCGGTACTGCATGACCGTGCTCCTCCTTGCGGCTGGTGCGCGACGCCCGAATAACCGGAACATCGCTCCACAAGTTACGGAACATAGTTCCACTTAGCAACTCCCATCCCCGAACCGAGCGTTCGGGACGACGGGTGGTAGTTGACGGCCCCCGGAGTCGCTTCGGGTAGTACTTGCCGACGCGGGCTGGGTGAGGGGGTTGTGGGCTACCTTGCGGGCGTGGACTTCGAGGAGATCGTCATCAGCACCGAGCGCCTCGACTTCCCCGCGCTGGTCGCGGGGGACGGGCCGCCGGTGGTGTGCTGGCACGGGTTCCCCGACCACCCGGCCACGTTCGGGCCGCTGGCCGAGCGCCTGGTGGCCGCGGGCAGGCGGGTCGTCGCGCCGTTCCTGCGCGGGCACCACCCCGCCACCGCCGACCGGATGCCCCACGGCGACGGCCTCACGCTCGCCGCCGACGCCGCCGCGGTGGCCGAGGCGCTGTCCCCGGACCAGGGGGTGGACATGGTGGGGCACGACATCGGCGCGGGCATGGTGGCCAGGCTGGCCGCGCTGTGGCCGCACCGGCTGCGCCGCGGCGTCACCATGGCGGTGCCACCGCCCGGTGCCCTGCCCGCCCTGCTGACCGACCCCGAGCAGCAGCAGCGGTTCTTCTACCTGTGGCTGTTCCAGGTGCCCGAGGTGGCCGAGGCGCTGCTGGCGGTGAACCGGCGGCTGGTGGACCACCTGTGGGCGACCTGGTCGCCCGGCCTGAGCCTCGACGAGCGCCACCGGGCGCGGGTGCACGCGCAGTACGGCGACCCGCAGGTGCTGCGCAACACCCTGAGGGTGTACCGCGCCAACTTCGACACCTCGCTGCGCGACCCCGAACTGGCGCCGCTGGCCGCGCGCAGCGAGCTGCCCGCCACGATCCCGCTGCTGGTGCTGGCGGGCGCCGACGACGGCTGCCTGCCGCCTGCCGCCTTCGCCGACGCGCGGGCGGCGCTGGCGCCCGGCTCATCGGTGCGGGTCGTGGCGGACGCGGGCCACTTCATGCACCTGGACCGGCCGGACGAGGTGGCCGAGCTGGTGCTGGACTGGATCGGCTGAAGCCGTCCCCGTGCCGGTCGCGGTGTCCGGAGTGGAGGCTCCGCCTGCCGATCGGCCGCCATCGGCGGGTAGGTTCGACCCGGCAAGGCTCAGCGCGGGCGGGCGGACCCGCCCCGGAACCCGGAGGGCCGCGTGGCACCGTCCTCGGAGAACTCGCTGGGGGCTTTCCTCCGGTCGCGGCGCGAGCGCGTGGACCCCGCGGCCGTCGGCCTGTCCTCGGCCACCCGCCGCCGCACGCCGGGGTTGCGCCGCGAGGAGGTCGCCCGCCGCGCGGACGTCAGCGTCGAGTGGTACACGCGCCTGGAGCAGGGCCGAGGGGGAACGCCGTCCGCGCGGGTGCTGCGGAGCGTGGCCGACGCCCTGCTGCTGAGCCGGGCGGAGCGCGAGCACCTGTTCCTGCTCGTCCAGGGGCGGCGGGTGGACGCGCCGCGCGGCCCGGCGGCGGCCGTGGTCGACCCGCGCTTCCGCCGGGCGCTCGACGGCTTCCCGCACGCCCCGGCGTACCTCAAGACCGCGGCGTGGGACGTCGTGGCCTGGAACCGCGCGGCTCGGCTGGTGCTCTCCGACTACGAGGCCATGGAGCCGGGGGAGCGCAACGTGCTGAAGATCCTCTTCCTCGACCCGGCCTCGCGGAAGTTGTTGCGGCACTGGGAACGCGAAGCCGGACTGGCCGTGTCGACCTTCCGGCTCGAACTCGCCCGCTGGGGGGCCACGAGCGAGGCCGAGCGACTGGTCCGGGAGCTGCGCGCGCGCAGCGCGGAGTTCGCCGGGATGTGGGAGGCCAACGACGTCGGCGTGCTGGGCGAAGGCGTCAAGCACCTGGCCCACCCCACCGCGGGCGACCTCTCCCTGTGGTACTCGTCGTTCGCCGTGGACGACGAGCCCGGACTCGGGATGGTGCTCTACACGCCGGACACCGAGCGGGACGCGGAGCGCATCCGGCGCCTCCTGGGCGACAGCGCCTGATCCGACGGGCGCTGGGGGGTACTGGCGGTACCCGTATGACCACGGCGTGGTCGGACCCGCCGCGCGGGAACAGGATCTGCGGTGCACGCACGGACCACCGTCCCGAGAGGAGCAAAGGACCGTGACCACCACCGCGCCGGTCGACGAACTCGCGCTGCGCATGGAGCAGTGGCGGAAGACCTTCGAGGCCAAGGACGTCGAGGGCATGATGTCCTTCTACGCCGACGGCGAGGCGTTCAGCGCCTTCGACCTCATGCCGCCCATCGAGTTCCGCGGCGGCGAGATGTGGCGCCGCAACTGGGTCGACTTCTTCGCCGCGTGGCGGGGCCCGCTGCGCCTGGACTTCGCCGACGTCGAGGTGCACGCCTCGACCGACCTCGGGTTCGCCCGCCTGCTGGTGCGCCTGGTCGGCACCATGAACGGCCAGGAGGTAGACCTGTGGGTGCGGACCACCAACTGCTTCCGCCGCGTCGACGGCCAGTGGCTGATGATCCACGACCACGTCTCGGTGCCGCTGGACTTCGCCACCGGTCGGGCGCTGACGACCCTGTCCCCGAGCAAGCCGATGGGGGAGTGACGGTGCCGACCACGCTCACCGCGCGGCAGGCCGAGGAGGTGCTCGACCGGCTCGCGGGCGCGTTCCTGAACCCGGTCCGCTCGCCCGTCCTGCGCACGCCCGCGGAGGAGGGGCTGGAGTACGAGGAGGTGACCTTCCCCGCCCGCGACGGGGTGCCCCTGGAGGGGTGGTTCATCCCGGCTGACTCCGACCGGCTCGTCATCGCCAACCACCCCATGGGCTTCAACCGCTCCGGGCTGCCCACCCACCTGGAACCGTGGGCCTCCACCTGGGGGCCCACCGGCAACGACTTCGAGGTCGACTTCGTCCCCGACTACCGGGTCCTGCACGAGGCGGGCTACAACGTGCTGGCCTACGACCTGCGCAACATGGGCCTGAGCGGCGCGGCGAACGGCGGCGCCGTGACCAGCGGCCGGTACGAGGCGCGCGACGTCCTGGGCTCGCTCGCCTACGCGGCGAGCAGGCGCGACACCAAGGACATGGCGGTCGCCCTGTTCAGCCGCTGCCTGGGCGCGAACGCGACCTTCGCGGCGATGCGCCAGGACCCGGCGGCGTTCGAGGGCGTCCGGTGCCTGGTGGCCTGCCAGCCCGTGTCCGACCGCGTCATCATGGGGCGGGTGCTGGAGATCCTCGGCGTCGGCGCGGACCGGCTCGACGACCTCGACCGCAGGGTCCTGGTCGGCACCTCGGTCGGCTTCCGGGACCGCCCCGACGCGGAGTGGGCCCGCCACGTCCGCGTCCCCACCTACTTGTACGGCGTCCACGACGACTCCCTCACCGAGCCCGCCGACCTGGAGCGGATGTTCGAGGTGATGGACGTCCGGGACAAGAGGTTGGCGTGGGTCCGGGGCACCTCGGCGCGCTGGGACGGCTACCTGGAGTTCCAGCGCAGGCCCCAGCCGGTGCTGGAGTGGCTGTCGCGCCACGTGCCGCCGGGCGCCCCGGACCGGGGGCAGCGGTCAGTCGACCGGTGAGACGCGGATGAGGTTGCCGTCCGGGTCGGCGATGACGAAGGTCCGCCCGAAGACCTCGTCGTGGGGTTCCTCGACGACGGTGACGCCCTTGGCGGCCCAGTTCACGTGGACCTCGTCGACCGCCGGAGCGCCGCCCGGCACCATCAGCCCGACTTCGAACGAGCGCGGCGCGGCCGGGTCGACCTGCTCGGCCCGGCCGGACCACAGGGCGAACAGCACGCCGGGGGCCACCTCGAACGGGACGTAGCGGGGCGTGGTGGTGACCGGCTCGATCCCGAACAGGTCGCGGTAGAAGTCCGTCGCCCGTTCGACGTCGGTGACGTAGATGAGGAAGAGGTTGGGCGCTGCCACGGTGTCGTGCTCCTTCCGTCGGCGGCCGGGTGTCGGCCGTCGGTGCCAGGGTGGCGCGATAACACGACAGAACCTGTCGTGTTCAGGGGCAGAATGGCGACATGGCACGACCGCAGCGGCTGATCGAACTGCTGGCGGCGCTGCGGGCGCGCCGCCGGACCACCGCCGAGGCGCTGGCCGCCGAGCTGGGCGTGTCCACCAGGACCGTGCTGCGCGACGTCCAAGCGCTGGTGGACGCGGGCATCCCGGTGTTCACCGAGCGGGGCAGGTACGGCGGGATCAGCCTGCTGCCCGGTGACCAGGTCGACCTGTCGAAGCTGACCACGGCAGAGGCCGACGTGCTGCGCGCGGTGGGTCTCGACCTCGACCGCGCCCGGCAGCTGGGGGAGGAGGCGGTCGCGCGCTCCGCCCTGGGCAAGCTCGTCCCCCGGCGGACCCCCGCCGCGCCGGCGGAGCTGCCGCTGTCGCTGCACCAGGTCGTCGCGGTCGACAACCGCGCCTGGTTCGCGGACGGCGAGCCGGGCCCCGACGTGGCCCGGCTCGCGCAGGACCTGCGCAGGGGGCGCAGGCTGCGCATCCGGTACCGCCGCAGCGGGTCCACGACGGCGCGGCCCGCCGTCGTGGACCCCTACGGCCTGCTCCTGCGGGCCGACCGCTGGTACTTGATCGCCGATCGCGACGCGCAGCCGAGGATGTACGCCCTGTCCCGCTTGCGGGACTGGGAGGTGCTCGCGGAGCCGCGGCGGCTGCGCGAGGGCGAAGACCTCGCGGGCGTCGCGGCGGAGCTCGGCCGGGAGCTGGAGTCCCGGCACGAGGTGACCGTCACCGCCCGCCTCGACGCCGACCGGGTCGACCTGGCGCACCGCGTCCTCGGCAGCAGGCTGCGCACCGTCGGCGAGGCCGCCGACGGGCGGGTGACGATCACCGTCTCCTACGACCAGCTCGACGGCGTCCGCCAGCTGCTGCAGTTCGCCGACCACATCGAGGTCGTCGACCCGGAACCCGCCCGGCGGCTGGTCCACGACCTCGCCCGGCAGCTGGCCCGCGCGCACGAGGGCACCCCGTGAGGGCGCCCATGGCTGCGTCCCCGGCTGCGTCCCCGGTCACCAGTTCCCGGTTTCCGGGCCCATGGCGCCGTATTCGACCGCGCCGCCGCGCGCGTACGTGCTGACCACGACGCCGGTGCCCAGCACCTCCGAGCGCACCAGCTCCAGGCCCGCCGGGGCGGTGCCGTCCCCGAACAGGCGCTTGCCGGAGCCCAGCAGCACCGGCATGACCAGCAGGTGGAACTCGTCGACCAGGTCGTGCGCGAGCAGCGTCTGGACCAGCGCGCCGCTGCCGTGGACCTGGATCTCCCCGCCTTCACCGCGCTTGAGCGCGCCGACCGCCTCGGCCACGTCGCCGGTGAGCAGCGCGGAGTTCTGCCAGGACACCGAGGTCAGCGTCCGGGAGGCGACGTGCTTGCGCACCCCGTTGAGCTTCACCGCGAGCGGGTCGTCGGCCAGCGGCCAGGCGGCCGCGAAGATCTCGTAGGTCCGGCGGCCCAGCAGCAGCGCGTCGGCGCGGAAGGTCACTTCCGCCACCCGCGCGACGACCTCCCCGTCCAGGTGCGGGACGGCCCAGCCGCCGTGCCGGAAGTCGCCGTCGCGGTCCTCGTCACCGCCGCCGGGCCCCTGCACGACCCCGTCCAGGGACAGGAACGAGGTCACCATCAGCTTGCGCATGTCATCTCCTCCGCGGACGCCCCCGGTGGCGTCCTCATGCTCGCGTCGAAGAGACCGGACCGGAATCGACAACCGACTCCTGTGATCCGCGTCACGCGCAGATCGGTCGATGAGCGGTCGATTATTCCGCGATGAGAGGCCGTGCGCGATGCCTGGATAACGTGAGCCGAGGGCAATAGCCGAATGCGCGAGGAAAGCGAGGACAGCCGCCCATGACCGCCCAGCTGGATCTGAACAACCTGGACCTCACCGACGACCCGGAAGTGCAGAACGACGTCTTCCTGGCCGCTTTCAACTCCGGCCAGGGAGCCATTTTCGACAGCCTCTACCGGGAGGACTCGATCTCCAACCTCTCCGGCACCCCGCTGACCGGCGCGGCGCGCACCGAGGCGATCACCGCGCTGCTGGCCACCAAGCCGGAGCTGAAGTCCCGCGTGCGGTCCTACTACGCCACCGCCGACACCTCCCTGATCATCGTCGACTACGACCTGGTGATCACCAAGGAGGACGGCGGCAAGCAGCGCATCCAGGGCAAGTGCACCGACGTGCTGGTGCGCGGCGAGGACGGCAAGTGGGTCATGGCCGTCGACCGGCCGGTGGCCGGTTCCATCGAGGACCTGTAGGTCCACCGGCCGCGCGGGCCACGCCCCTGCCGTGGCCCGCGCCCTCCTCGGGAAGGACGTGTGCGATGGACCTGGCCCCCGAGCTGTCCGGGGTGTCCCCGACCGAGATGCGCGCCACCCTGGGCCGCTTCGCCACCGGCGTCGTCGTGCTCACCGTCGGCGGCGAGCACATCCACGGGATGACCGCGAACGCGTTCAGCTCCGTCTCGCTCGACCCGCCGCTGGTGCTGTGCTGCGTGGCCCGCGACGCCACCATGCACGGCGCGATCACCGCCGCCGGGCACTTCGCCACCTCGGTGCTGCGCGCCGACCAGGAGCGCTTCGCCCGGTACTTCGCCGACCGCGGCCGACCCTCCGGTGGCGCCCAGTTCGACCCCGTCGACTGGCTGCCCGGCAGGCACACCGGCGCTCCGGTGCTGGCCGACGCCCTGGCCTGGGTGGAGTGCAGGCTGGAGCAGACCCACCGGGCGGGCGACCACTCGGTGTTCATCGGCCGCGTGCTGGGCACCGGCCGCGGCGCGGGCACGGCGGGGCTGCTGTTCTTCGACGGCGCGTTCGGTCAGGCCGACACGAGCGAAAGGCGACGATGAGCATCACCGGGATGGACCGGCGGCCCGCGGCGCGACCTGCTCCCGAGCAGGTCGCGCCGCTGCCGTCACCGCCGCGCACCATGCGGGCGCTGCGCGCGCGGCGCGACGAGCTGCGCTCGCAGATCACCGAGGGCAGCCGGGAGGCCACCCAGCGCCAGCACCGGCTGGGCAAGCGCACCGCGCGGGAGCGCTTGGCGCTGCTGCTGGACGAGGGGTCCTTCGTCGAGCTGGACATGTACCGGCGGGGCGCGGGTGGCGGCGGCGTGCACACCGACGGCGTGGTGGCGGGCTCGGGGACCGTGGACGGCCGCCGGGTCTTCGTCTACGCGCAGGACTTCACCATCTCCGGCGGGTCGCTGGGCGCGGCGCACGCGGCGAAGATCCACAAGGTGATGGACCTGGCGCTGGCCAACGGCGCGCCGATCGTCGCGCTCAACGACAGCGGCGGGGCGCGCATCCAGGAAGGCGTCATGGCGCTGGACGGCTACGGCGGCATCTTCAGCCGCCAGGTCGCGGCCTCCGGCGTCATCCCGCAGATCAGCGTCGTGCTCGGGCCGTGCGCGGGCGGCGCGGCGTACTCGCCCGCGCTGGCCGACTTCACCTTCATGGTGCGCGAGACCGCGCAGATGTACCTGACCGGCCCGGACGTGGTGGCCGCGGTGAGCGGCGAGCGGGTCACCCACGCCGAGCTGGGCGGCGCGGACGTGCACGGCACCCGGTCCGGCGTGGCCTCGTTCGTGCACGACGACGAGGAGAGCTGCCTGGCCGACGTGCGCTACCTGCTGTCGCTGCTGCCCGCCAACAACCTCGAACCCCCGCCGCCGGTGGAGTTCGCCGAGGACGACCCGGCGCGGCCCCGGCTGCCCGACATCGTGCCGGTGGAATCCAACCAGCCCTACGACATGCGGGCCGTGCTGGCCGAGGTGGTCGACGACGGCGAGTTCCTGGAGGTCCACGAGGGCTGGGCGGGCAACGTGCTGTGCGCGCTCGGCCGCGTCGGCGGCGAGGTGGTCGGCGTGGTCGGCAACCAGCCGCTGGTGCTGGCGGGCGTGCTGGACACCGCGGCGTCGCAGAAGGCCGCGCGGTTCGTGCGGTTCTGCGACGCGTTCAACATCCCGCTGGTGACGCTGGTGGACGTGCCGGGGTTCCTGCCGGGCACCGAGCAGGAGTACGGCGGCGCGATCCGGCACGGCGCCAAGCTGCTGTACGCCTACTGCGAGGCGTCGGTGCCGCGCGTGCAGGTGATCCTGCGCAAGGCCTACGGCGGGGCGTACATCGTGATGGACTCGCGGTCCATCGGGTGCGACGTGTCGCTGGCGTGGCCGACCAACGAGATCGCGGTGATGGGCGCGGAGGCGGCGGTGAACGTGGTGCACCGCAAGGAGCTGGCCGCCGCGGCCGACCCGGCCGAGCTGCGGGCGGCGCTGATCTCCCGCTACACCGCCGAGCTGATGCACCCCTACTACGCCGCCGAGCGCGGCCTGGTCGACGACGTGATCGACCCGGCGGAGACCCGCGCGGCGATCATGCGGGCGCTGGCCATGCTGCGCGACAAGCGCAAGCGCCCGCCTGCCCGCAAGCACGGGAACGTGCCGCTGTAGAACGCGCGGCAGGTGGTCGGAACGGCAAGAGCCCCGCCGGGTGTCGAACCCGGCGGGGCTCTTGCCGTTCCGGTCGTGAACGGGTGGCGAACGCGGTGCGGCCCACCGACCAGGGGAGGAAGTCGGTGGGCCGCGGGGTCGCCGGGGGACCGGGGGTGGGTCAGCCCGGCAGGAGTGCGGAGTCGTCCTGGTCGCGCAGCGCGGCGCACACCGCGCGCAGACCGGTGACCAGCTGGTCGATGTGCTCGTCGGAGATCTCGATCGACGGCTCGAACCGCAGCGTGTGCGTGGCGCTGGCGGTCGGGAACACCCGGACGTGGTGCTCGCGCAGCAGGTACCCCGCCAGCACGTAGCCCAGCAGCCCCATCCGGGCGTACTCGGCCACGCCGCCCTCGCCGCCGGTCCGGTCGTGGAACTCCAGTCCCAGCATCAGGCCGCGTCCGCGCACGTCGGCCACGACGGTCGGGAACTCGTCGCGGACCGCGCGCAGCGCGGCGGCCAGCGCCTCGCCGCGCTCGGCGGCCCGGCGGTAGGCCGCGCCGCCGTCAGCCTCGAGCAGCTCCACCACCTTGGCGCCGATGTGGCAGGAGAAGGCGTCCTTGGCGAAGGTGGAGCTGTGCAGCAGCTCGAACTCGGGCAGGTAGCGGCTGCGCCGCACCAGCAGCACCGACGACTTCGCCAGGCCGCCGCCGATGGCCTTGGCCAGCACGATGTAGTCGCCGAGCAGCCCGACGTGCGAGGCGGCGTAGAACGCGCCGGTGCGCCCGACCCCGCTCTGCACCTCGTCCACCACGACCGGGAACCCGGCCGCGTCCGCCGCCGCCCGGATCTCCGCGGCGACGTCGGCCTCCAGCACGCGGATGCCGCCCTCGCCCTGGACCGGCTCGACGAAGAACGCCGCCACCACCGGCAGGTCCCGCTCGACCAGCTCGCCGTCCACCACGTCCAGCACGGTCACCCGCTCGGCCTCCACGGCCTTGGCGACCTCGGCGGGCGGCACGAACCGGGCCTGCGCGGCCAGGCCGCGGAAGGGCAGCCGGTAGCCCGCGTTGTGGGTCAGCTGCACGCTGCCCGCGAGCTTGCCGTGGAAGGAGCCCTCCAGGGTGAGGAACACCGGCGGCAGGTCGAAGCGGCCCTCGTTGTGCGCGCGGGCGCGGGCGGCCAGCTCCGGGTCGGCCGAGGCCAGGTGCTCGTCGATCTCGGCGCGCAGCCGGGCCAGCTTGCCCACGCGGTCCATCTCGGCGTGCTTGAGGGCGACCTCCACCGCCTCCGCGCCGGTGTTGGCGAAGATCGCCGAGTACGGCTCGTCGGTGCCGAACTCGCGCCACAGCACCCGGTTCAGCGCCGCGGCCAGGTCGTTGGCGTAGGGGTGGTAGGAGAACTGGGCGTGCACCGGCACCCGCTGGTCGAGCAGCTCACGGGCGCGCTCGACCAGCGCGGGGTGGTTGTGGCCCAGCACCAGCGAGCCGTAACCACCGACGAAGTCCACCACCGGCACGTCGCCGGACGGGGTGCGCCACCACAGGGTGTCGCCCTCGCCCCGCACGTACTCCGCGTCCAGGCCCACCTGCGCCAGCAGTCCGCGCAGGTGGGCCTCGGCCAGCTCCAGGGCCATGTCAGCTGTCGCCGAACGGGTTGTCGACGGCGTAGCGCCACCGGCCGTCGGGGCCCTTGCGCAGCACGTCCAGGCCGGTGCCCGACAGCGACTCCTCGCCCTCGATGTCGAACTTCCAGTCCACCACCAGCAGCGCGGTGTCGCCGGTCACGTAGGACTCCTTGACGGTGGCGCTCATGGCCGGCTTCTTGGCCATGAACTCCCGGACCGCCTGCTCGTGCTCGGCGCCGCTGATCGGCTTCTCCGGGTCCCACACCGACACCGCGTCCTCGGTGTAGAGGCCCAGCACCGCCTCCACGTCGCCCGCGTTCATCGCGCGCACGTACAGCTCGGTCATCTTCGTCGCGTCGGTGGGGGGCGCGAACTCGTTCACGGTCGTGGTCATCGCAAATCCTTTTCTGCCGGGTCGGCGAACAGCGCGGCCGACGCTAATGACCGGCGGTCACGGACCGGTAATCCGCCATCCCGAGAACGCCCGACGACCGGCCCATTACTGCTCGCGACGAATTGCTCGGTAGTAATCGAGTCCGGAGTAGTCCGCTGGTTGGGAAGGACGGGCGATGGCGAACCTGGACGACGCGGTCGCGGTGGTGGGTGTGGCGTGCAGGCTGCCCGGCGCGGCCGACCCGGCGGCGTTCTGGCGGCTGCTGCGCGAAGGCCGCGACGCCGTGGTCGAGCTGCCGCCGGAGCGCTGGGAGGCGTTGACGCCGCGGGTGCGCGCCGAGGCGGGCACCCGCTACGGCGCGTTCCTGGACGGGGTCGGCGAGTTCGACGCGGGGTTCTTCGGCATCTCCCCGCGCGAGGCCGCCGCCACCGACCCCCAGCAGCGGCTGGTGCTGGAGCTGGCCTGGGAGGCGCTGGAGGACGCGGGCACCCGGCCCGCCGACCTCGCGGGCAGCCACACCGCGGTCTTCGTCGGCGCGCTGCGCGACGACTACGCCGCGCTGGCGCTGGGCCGGGGCCGGATCACCCAGCACACCAACACCGGCACGCACCGCGGCATCATCGCCAACCGCGTCTCCTACGCGCTGGACCTGCGCGGCCCCAGCGTCGTGGTGGACACCGCGCAGTCGTCGTCCCTGGTGGCCGTGCACCTGGCCGCGCAGAGCGTGCGGTCGGGCGAGTCGCCGCTGGCGATCGCGGCGGGCGTGAACCTGAACATCCTGGCCGAGGGCGCGGAGGGCGCGCGGAAGTTCGGCGGCCTGTCGCCGGACGGTCGCTGCTTCACCTTCGACGCGCGCGCCAACGGGTACGTGCGCGGCGAGGGCGCGGCGGCGGTGGTGCTCAAGCCGCTGAGCCGGGCGCTGGCCGACGGCGACGACGTGCGCGCGGTGATCCTGGGCAGCGCGGTGAACAACGACGGCGCGACGCCGGGCCTGACCGTGCCGGACGCCCGCGCGCAGGAGCAGGTCGTGCGGGCCGCGCAGCGCCGCGCGGGCGTCTCGCCCGAGCAGGTGCAGTACGTCGAGCTGCACGGCACCGGCACCCCGGTCGGCGACCCGGTGGAGGCCGCCGCGCTGGGCGCGGTGTTCGCCGACCGCGCCGAGCCGCTGCCGGTCGGCTCGGTCAAGACCAACATCGGCCACCTGGAGGGCGCGGCGGGCATCGCGGGCCTGGTCAAGACCGTGCTGGCGATCCGGCACCGGCACCTGCCCGCCACCCTCAACCACGAAACGCCCAACCCCGCGATCCCGCTGGACCGGCTGGGCCTGACCGTCCACACCGGACTGTCCGAGTGGCCGCACCCGGACCGGCCGCTGATCGCGGGCGTCAGCTCCTTCGGCATGGGCGGCACCAACGCGCACGTGGTGCTGGCCGAGCCGCCCGCGCGGCCGGAGCGGCCGGAGCGACCGCGCGAGGCGGGCCGCCCGGTCGCCGTGCCGGTCACCGGCCGCACCCGCGAGGCGCTGCGCGCCCACGCCGCGCGGCTGCGCCGGACCCCCGGCTCGCCCGCCGACCTCGGCTGGTCGATGGCCACCACGCGGACCGCTTTCGAGCACCGCGCGGTGGTGGTCGCCGCCGACCGGGAGGCGCTGGACGCGGGCCTGACCGCGGTGGCCGATGGCGTACCCGCGCCCGGCGTGGTGACCGGCGAGGCGGGGGACGGCTCGCTCGGCGTGCTGTTCACCGGCCAGGGCGCGCAGCGCGCGGGCATGGGATCGGCGCTGTACCGGGCGTTCCCGGCGTTCGCCTCGGCCTTCGACGAGGTCTGCGCCCACCTCGACCCCCGGTTGCCCGAGGTGATCGCCTCCGGCGAGGGGCTGGACGAGACCGCCTGGACCCAGCCCGCGCTGTTCGCCGTCGAGGTGGCCGCGTTCCGGCTGGCCGAGTCGTGGGGTTTGCGGCCCTCGGTGCTGCTGGGGCACTCCGTCGGCGAGGTCGCCGCCGCGCACGTGGCGGGCGTGCTGTCGCTCGCCGACGCCGCCGCGCTGGTCACCGCGCGCGGCGCGCTCATGGGGGCGCTGCCCGCCGGGGGCGCGATGGTCGCGGTGGAGGCGGCCGAGGACGAGCTGGACCTGCCCGAGGGCGTGTCGCTGGCGGCGGTCAACGGGCCGCGCGCGGTGGTGCTCTCCGGCGCGGAGGAGCCGACCCTGGCCTACGCGGAGGCGCTGCGCGCCCAGGGCAAGCGGGTCAAGCGGCTCACCGTCAGCCACGCCTTCCACTCGCACCTGATGGAGCCGATGCTCGACCGGTTCCGCGAGGTCGTCTCCGGCCTGACCTTCCACGCACCGGGCATCCCGGTGATCTCCGCGGTGACCGGGCGCGAGGAGGACCTGACCGACCCCGAGTACTGGGTGCGCCAGGTGCGCGAGCCCGTCCGCTTCCTCGACGCGCTGCGCGCCGCCGAGGTCGGCACGTTCGTGGAGGCCGGGCCGGACGGCGTGCTCTCGGCGATGGCCGCGGCGATCGGCGCGCGGGCGTTCCCGCTGATGCGCGCGGGCGCGGACGAGCCCACTGCGGCGCTGACCGCGCTGGGCGCCGCGCACGCCCGAGGCGTGGCCGTGGACTGGGCGGGGGTCTACGCGGGCGTGGACGCGCGCAGGACCTCCCTGCCGACGTACCCGTTCCAGCGCGAGCGCTACTGGCTGGACGACCAGCCCGCCGCCGCTGTGCCCGCCGTCCCCGCTCCCGCGGCCGCGGCACCCGCCGCTCCCGCTGTCGCCGCCGCGCCCTCGCGCGACATCGCCGAACTGGTGACCGCGCACGTGGCCGCCGTGCTGGGGGCCCGCGACGCGAGCCGGATCGACCCGCGGCTGCCGTTCCGGGACCTGGGCTTCGACTCGCTGATGGGCGTGGAGCTGCGGGAGAACCTGGCCGCCGCGCTGGACCGCCCGCTGCCCAGCGGCCTGCTGTTCGACCACCCCACGCCCCGCGCGCTGATCGACTTCCTGTCCTCCGGCGACGCAGAGGAGGCCGCCGCCGAGGCCGGGGCGAGCGCGGAGCCCATCGCCATCGTCGGCATGGCCTGCCGCTACCCCGGCGGGGTCGGCTCGCCGGAGGAGCTGTGGCGGCTGCTGGTCGACGAGCGCGACGCGATCGGCCCGTTCCCCGCCGACCGGGGCTGGTCGCCGGACCTGCACCACCCCGACCCCGACCGCTCCGGCGCCAGCTACGTGCGCGAGGGCGGCTTCCTGGCGGGCGCGGCCGAGTTCGACCCGGCGTTCTTCGGCATCTCGCCGCGCGAGGCGCTGGCCATGGACCCCCAGCAGCGGCTGCTGCTGGAGACCGCCTGGGAGGCGCTGGAGCGCGCGGGCATCGACCCCGAGTCGCTGCGCGGCAGCCGGACCGGCGTGTTCGTCGGCGGCACCACCGGCGACTACGGCCCCCGGATGCACGAGGCGGACGAGCAGGTCGAGGGCCACGTGCTCACCGGCGCCGCGCCCAGCGTGATGTCCGGCCGCATCGCCTACCAGCTCGGCCTGGTCGGCCCGGCGCTGACCGTGGACACCGCGTGCTCCTCCTCGCTGGTGGCGCTGCACCTGGCGGTGCGCTCGCTGCGCAGCGGTGAGTCCAGCGCGGCCATCGCGGGCGGTGTCGCGGTCATGGCCACCCCCGGCATGTTCCTGGAGTTCTCCCGCCAGCACGGCCTGGCCGCCGACGCGCGCTGCAAGTCCTTCTCCGCCGACGCGGACGGCACGGCGTGGGCCGAAGGCGTCGGCCTGCTGGTGCTGGAGCGGCTGTCCGACGCCCGCCGCAACGGGCACCGCGTGCTCGCCGTGATCCGGGGCAGCGCCATCAACAACGACGGCGCGTCCAACGGCCTGACCGCGCCCAGCGGCCGCTCGCAGCAGCGGGTCATCCGGCAGGCGCTGGCCGACGCCGGTCTGTCCACTTCGGACGTCGACGTGGTGGAGGCGCACGGCACCGGCACGGCGCTGGGCGACCCGATCGAGGCCGAGGCGCTGCTGGCCACCTACGGCCAGGACCGCGCCGAACCGGTGTGGCTGGGCTCGCTGAAGTCCAACATCGGCCACACCCAGGCCGCCGCGGGCGTCGGCGGGGTGATCAAGCTCGTCGAGGCGATGCGGCACGGCGTGCTGCCGCGCACCCTGCACGTGGACGAGCCGACCCCGCGCGTGGACTGGTCCTCGGGCGCGGTGCGGCTGCTGACCGAGGCCCGCCCGTGGCCTTCGGCGGACCGCCCCCGGCGGGCGGCGGTGTCCTCGTTCGGCATCAGCGGCACCAACGCCCACCTGGTGCTGGAGCAGGGCGACGCCGAGGTGCCCGCCGAACGCGCCGAGGTGCGCACCCCGGTGCCGTGGCTGCTCAGCGGGCACAGTGAGGACGCGGTGCGGGCGCAGGCCCGGCAGCTGGCCGCCCTGGACGACCCCGACGTGGCGGCGGTGGCCAACGCGCTGGCCGCGCGCACCCGGTTCGACCACCGCGCGGTCGTCGTCGGCACCACCGCCGAGGACTTCGCCGCCGCCCTGCCCACCGCCGCGCCGGTCCGCGCGGTCCCCGACGCCCGCACCGCCGTGCTGTTCACCGGCCAGGGCGCGCAGCGCGCGGGCATGGGCCGCGAGCTGTACCAGGCACACCCGGTGTTCGCCGCCGCGCTGGACGAGGTGGTGGCCGCGTTCGAGCCGCACCTGGACCGGCCGCTGCGGGAGCTGATGTTCGGCTCCTCCCCGGAGCTGGACCAGACCCGCTACACCCAGCCAGCGCTGTTCGCCTTCGAGGTCGCCCTGTACCGGCTGGCCGAGCACCACGGGCTGCGGCCGGACCTGCTGGCCGGGCACTCCATCGGCGAGCTGGTCGCCGCGCACGTGGCGGGCGCGCTGTCGCTGCCCGACGCCGCCAAGCTGGTCGCCGCGCGGGGCAGGCTCATGCAGTCCGCCCGCCCCGGTGGCGCGATGGTCGCCATCGCGGCGCGGGAGCAGGACGTCGAGCTGCCCGAGGGCGTGTCGCTGGCCGCGGTCAACGGCCCGGAGTCGGTGGTGGTCGCGGGCGACGAGGCGGCCGTGCTGGAGCTGGCCGCCCGCTACCCGCGCCACCGCAGGCTGTCGGTCAGCCACGCCTTCCACTCGTTCCACATGGACGAGGTGCTCGACGAGTTCCGCGCGGTCGCCGAGTCGGTCACCCACCACCGGCCGCGCGTGCCGGTGATCTCCACCGTCACCGGCGAGCCGCTGGAGCCCTCCGCCGAGCACTGGACCCGCCAGATCCGCGCCACGGTGCGGTTCCTGGACGCGGTGCGCGGCCTGGAGCGGCGCGGCGCGTCGGTGTTCGTGGAGGTCGGGCCGGACGCGGTGCTCGCGCCGCTGGCCCGGTCGGCCGGGGTGACCGCCGTGGCGCTGGGCCGGGCGGGACGGCCCGAGCCGCTGACCGCCGTGCAGGGCCTGGCGCAGGCGCACGCCCACGGCGCGCCGCTGGACCTGGCCTCGTTCGCGCCCGGCGACACGCGCGCGGACCTGCCGACCTACCCGTTCCAGCGCCAGCGGTACTGGCTGGAGTCGCGGGGCCGGGCGACGGGCCTGGTCAGCGGCGAGGTCGAGCTGGCCGAGCGGGACGAGCTGGTGCTGCACGGCGAGGTCTCCACGGCCGCCCAGCCCTGGCTGGCCGGGCACGTGGTCAACGGGGCCGTGCTGGTGCCCGCCACCGCGTTCCTGGAGCTGGCGCTGGCGGCGGGGCAGCGGGTCGGCCTGCCGCGCGTGGCGGAGCTGGTGCTGGAGGCCCCGCTGGTGGTGCCCGCCGACGGCGCGGTCCAGGTGCAGGTGACCGTGCGCGAGGGCCGGTTCTCGGTGCACTCGCGCACCACCGACGCCTGGCAGCGGCACGCCACCGGGTCGCTGGCGCAGGCCACCGCCGCGCCGGAGCTGTTCACCTGGCCGCCGGAGGCGGTGGAGGAGCCGGTGGCCGACGCCTACGACCGGCTCGCCGAGCTGGGCTACGACTACGGCGGCGCGTTCCGCGGCCTGCGCGGGATCTGGCGCGACGGCGACACCGTCTACGCCGAGGTCGAGGTGCCCCGCCCGGAGCGGGGGTTCCTGGTGCACCCGGCGCTGCTGGACGCCGTGCTGCACCCGCTGGTGCTGCGCCCGGCGGGCGGCGGGCGCATCCGGTTGCCCTTCGCCTGGCGCGGGGTGGAGCTGCACGCGCCCGACGCGACCGTGCTGCGGGTGCGCATCACGCGGGCGGGTGAGGACGAGTTCGCGGTGGACCTGCTCGACGGGGCGGGCACGCCGGTCGGGTCGATCGAGGGCATCGCGCTGCGCGCGGTGGCCAGGGACTCCCTCGCGGGCTCCCGCGCCGCCTCGGCGGCGTTCGCGCTGACCTGGACCCCGGTCCAGCAGCGCGACCACGAGCAGGGCGGCGAGCACGTGGTGGTGCCGCCCGCCGCCACCGACGACCCGGCCGAGGCGGTGCGCCACGCCCTGCGGCTGGTCAAGGACTGGCTGGCCGAGCGGCACGACCCCGCCGACCGGCTGGTGTTCCACACCCGCCGCGCGGTGGCCGCGAGCCCCGGCGAACCGGTCGACGACCTGGCCGGTGCCGCGGTGTGGGGCCTGGTGCGCGTGGTGCAGTCCGAGCACCCGGACCGGGTGGTCGTGGTCGACGCCGAGCACGAGGACGAGGTGCGCGCGGCCGTGGCGACCGGCGAGCCGCAGCTGGCCGTGCGCGACGGGCGGTTGCTGGCGCCGCGCCTGACCCGCGCCGAGCTGCCCGAGCCCGCGCCGCTGGCCGTCGACGGCACCGTGCTGGTCACCGGCGGCACCGGCGGCCTCGGCGCGCTGGTGGCCCGGCACCTGCACGACCGGCACGGCGTGCGCGACCTGCTGCTGGTCAGCCGCCGCGGCCTGGACGCGCCGGGGGCCCGCGAGCTGGCCGAGGAGCTGGGCGCGCGGGTGGCGGCGGTGGACGTGGCCGACCGCGACGCGCTGGCCGCGCTGCTGGCCGGCGAGCGCCTGGGCGCGGTGGTGCACGCCGCGGGCGTGCTGGACGACGCCACCACCACCGCGCTGACCGACGAGCAGGTGGACCGGGTGCTCACCGCGAAGGCCCGCTCCGCCCGGAACCTGCACGAGCTGGCGGGCGACGTGGACCTGTTCGTGCTGTTCTCGTCCATCTCGGGCGTGCTGGGCACGGCGGGCCAGGCCAACTACGCCGCGGCCAACACCTACCTCGACGCGCTGGCCGCCCACCGCCGGGCCCAGGGGCTCAAGGCCACTTCGCTGGCCTGGGGCCTGTGGGCGGCGGGCATGGGCGAGACCCTGTCCGAGGCCGACATCGCGCGGTGGGCCCGCTCCGGTGTCGCCCCGCTGACCGCCGAGCTCGGCCTGGCGCTGCTGGACCGGGCGCTGTCCGGCGACGCCGCGCTGCTGGTGCCCGCCGCCCTCGAACCGTCCAAGGTGGACCCCGAGGGCCCGGTGCCCGCGCCGCTGCGCGGCCTGGTCCGGCGCAAGGCGGCCAAGCCCGCCAAGGTGGCCGCGCTGACCGAGGCGTCGGCGCTGGAGCTGGTGCGCGGCGCGGCCGCCGCCGCGCTGGGCCACGCCGACGGTCGCGCGGTGGACCCCGACCGGGCCTTCCGGGAGCAGGGCTTCGACTCGCTGGCCGGGGTGGACCTGCGCAACCGGCTGATCGCGGCCACCGGCCTGCCGCTGTCCGCGACGCTGGTGTTCGACCACCCGACGCCCAAGGCGCTGGCCGCCTACCTGCTGGCGGGCAGCGGGCCCGCCAGGACCGCCACCAGGACCACCGGGCGCGCCGACGAGCCGATCGCGATCGTGGGCATGGCGTGCCGCTACCCCGGTGGTGTGCGGTCGCCGGAGGAGCTGTGGCGGCTGGTGGCCGACGGGGTGGACGCGGTGTCGGGTTTCCCGACCAACCGGGGTTGGGACCTGGACAACCTCTACGATCCCGACCCCGACAAGACCGGCACCAGCTACACCCGCGAGGGCGGGTTCCTGCACGACGCCGACCTGTTCGACGCCGACTTCTTCGGCATGTCGCCGCGCGAGGCGCTGGCCACCGACCCGCAGCAGCGGCTGCTGCTGGAGACCGCCTGGGAGACCTTCGAGGACGCCGGGGTGGACCCGGCGACCCTGCGCGGCAGCCGGACCGGCGTGTTCGTCGGCGTGATGTACGACGACTACGCCTCGCGGCTGCCCGAGACGCCCGAGGAGGTCGAGGGATTCCTGCTGGCGGGCAACACCTCCAGCGTCATCTCCGGCCGCCTGGCCTACACCTACGGCCTGGAGGGCCCGGCCATCACGGTGGACACCGCGTGCTCGTCGTCGCTGGTGGCGCTGCACCTGGCGGCCAACGCGCTGCGGCAGGGCGAGTGCGACATGGCGCTGGCGGGCGGCGTGACCGTCATGGCCGGACCCAGCACGTTCGTGGAGTTCTCCCGCCAGCGCGGCCTCGCGCCGGACGGCCGCTGCAAGTCGTTCTCGGCGGAGGCCAACGGCACCGGCTGGGCCGAGGGCGTGGGCCTGCTGCTGGTGATGCGGCTGTCCGAGGCCCGCAAGCGCGGCCTGGACGTGCTCGCGGTGGTGCGCGGCACCGCCGTCAACCAGGACGGCGCGTCCAACGGCCTGACCGCGCCCAGCGGGCCCGCCCAGGAGCGGGTCATCCGCGACGCGCTGGCCTCGGCCCGGCTGTCCACTTCGGACGTCGACCTGGTGGAGGCGCACGGCACCGGCACGAAGCTGGGCGACCCGATCGAGGCGCAGGCCCTGCTGGCCACCTACGGGCAGGACCGCGAGACCCCGCTGTGGCTGGGCTCGCTGAAGTCCAACATCGGCCACGCCCAGGCCGCGGCGGGCGTCGGCGGCGTCATCAAGGTGGTGCAGGCGATGCGGCACGGCGTGATGCCGCGGACCCTGCACGCCGAGCGGCGCTCCCCGCACGTGGACTGGTCCTCCGGCGCGGTGGAGCTGCTGACCGAGGAGCGCGAGTGGCCGCGCGGCGACCGGCCGCGCCGGGGCGCGGTGTCCTCGTTCGGCATCAGCGGCACCAACGCGCACGTGATCCTGGAGGAGGGCGCGGCCGTGCCCTCGCGGGAGGAGCGGGAGCCCGACGACGAGCCCACCGTGCTGCTGCTGTCGGCCCGCGACGAGACCGCGCTGCGCGCGCAGGCGGCGAACCTGCGCGAGCACCTGCTGGCGAACCCGGAGCTGGCCCCGGTCGACGTGGGCCTGACCCTGGCGCGGCGACCGCTGCTGGAGCAGCGCGCCGCGGTGGTCGGCGACCGCGCCGCGCTGCTGCGCGGGCTGGCCGACCTCGACTCGCCGGGCGTGGTGCGCGGCAGCGGCGACGGGCGCGGCCGGACCGCGTTCCTGTTCACCGGCCAGGGCAGCCAGCGCGTCGGCATGGGCCGCGAGCTGTACGCGCGCTCGGCGGTGTTCCGGGCGGCGCTGGACGAGGTGTGCGCGCACTTGGACCCGGTGCTGGACCGGCCGTTGAAGACCGTGCTGTTCGCCGAGGAGGACTCCGCGGACTCGGCGCTGCTGGACCAGACCCAGTTCACCCAGGCCGCGCTGTTCGCGCTGGAGGTGGCGCTGTTCCGGTTCGCCGAGCACCACGGGGTCGGGCCGGACTTCGTGTTCGGCCACTCGGTGGGCGAGGTGGCCGCCGCCCACGTCGCGGGCGTGTTCGACCTGGCCGACGCGTGCAGGCTGGTCGCGGCGCGCGGCAAGGCGATGCAGTCCGCCCGCGACGACGGCGCGATGGCCGCGATCGAGGCCACCGAGGAGGAGGTGCTGCCCACCCTGCGCGGCGTGGTCACCGTCGCCGCGGTCAACGGGCCGCGCTCGGTGGTGGTCTCCGGCGACGCCTCGGCGGTCGCCGAGGCGGTCGAGGAGTGGTCGTCCAGGGGCAGGCGGGTGCGCAGGCTGCCGGTCAGCCACGCGTTCCACTCGCCGCACATGGACGAGGTGCTCGACTCCTTCCGCGCCGCCCTGGACGGCATCGCCTTCCACGAGCCCCGGTTGACCGTGATCTCGGACGTGACCGGCGAGCCCGCCACCGCCGAGCAGCTGCGCTCGCCGGACTACTGGGTCCGCCACATCCGCGAGGCCGTGCGGTTCCTCGACGGGGTGCGCACCCTGGAACGGCTGGGCGTCACCGAGTTCGTCGAGCTGGGCCCCGACGGGGTGCTCACCGCGCTGGTCCGGCAGGGCCTGTCGGGCGAGCCGGGCAGCGCGGTGCCCGCGCTGCGCCGGGGCCGCCCCGAGCCGGAGACCGCGCTGGCCGCGCTGGCCACCCTGCACACCCGCGGCGTGCCGGTGAGCTGGGAGTTCCCCCGCGCCCGGCGGGTCGCGCTGCCCGCCTACCCGTTCCAGCGCCGCCGGTTCTGGCTGGACGCGCCGCGCCCGCACCGCTCGGCGGGCGCGCTGGGCCTGGGCGAGGTCGGCCACCCGCTGCTGGGCGCGGCGGTGGAGCTGGTCGACGGCGGCTCGGTGGTGTTCACCGGTCGGGTCTCCGCCAGCGGCTGGCCCGGCGACCACCGGGTCCGCGACGACGTGCTGCTGCCCGGCACCGCGTTCGCCGAGCTGGTGCTGGCGGCGGGCGCGCACGTGGGCCACCCGCACCTGGAGGAGCTGACGCTGGCCGCGCCACTGGTCCTGGGCGCGGCGCGGCTGCAGGTCACGGTGGGTGCCGCGGAGGGCGACCGCCGCCCGGTGACGGTGCACGCCGCGACCGACGACGGCCCGTGGGAGCTGCACGCCACCGGCGCGCTGACCACCGGGGCGGGCGAGCCCGAGCCGGTGGTGCAGTGGCCGCCCTCGGACGCCGAGCCGGTGGACCTGGAGGGCGCCTACGACCGGCTGGCCGAGCACGGCTACCACTACGGCCCGGCCTTCCGCGGCCTGCGCGCGGTGTGGCGGCGCGGTGACGAGCTGTTCGCCGAGGTGGCCACCCCCGATGGCACGACCGGGTTCCTGGCGCACCCGGCGCTGCTGGACGCCGCGCTGCACACCCTGCTGCCGGGCGTGGTCGACGACGACGCCGAGCCGGTGGTGCCGTTCTCCTGGCGCGGGGTGACCGCGCACGCCGCCGGGACGGTGGCGCGGGTCCGGCTGGTGCGGCGCGGGTCGGCGGTGGCGCTGGACGCCTACGACGCGGCGGGCGAGCCGCTGCTGGGCGTGGAGGAGCTGCTGCTGCGCCCGCTGGGCCGGGGCGCGCCGCGCGACGGCCTGCACGCCCTGACCTGGCGCCCGGTCGCGGTGCCCGCCCTGCCGCCGCACGGCATGGCCGTGCACCGGGTGGTGGGGACCGGCCGCGAAGCGGTGCACGAGGTGCTCGACGTGCTGCGCCGCGCGGGCGACAAGCTCGCCGTGGTGCTGCGCGATGGCGTGGCGCAGGCGGCCGTGCGCGGCCTGGTGCGCACCGCGCAGACCGAGCAGCCCGGCCGGTTCGCGCTGGCGTCGCTGGACGACGACCCCCGCTCGGAGCAGGTGCTCGACGCCGCCCTGGCGCTGGGCGAGCCCGAGGTGGCGGTGCGCGGCGGCGAGGTGTTCGTGCCGCGCCTGGCCAGGACCGCGGGGGAGGGCCACCAGGTCGACTGGGGCGGCGGCCCGGTGCTGGTCACCGGCGCGACCGGCGCGCTGGGCGGCATCCTGGCCCGCCACCTGGTGACCGAACACGGCGTGTCCGAGCTGGTGCTGCTGAGCAGGCGCGGCCCGGACGCGCCGGGCGCGGCGGAGCTGGTGGCCGAGCTGGCCGCGCTCGGCGCCACCGCCACCGCGGTGGCCTGCGACGCGGCCGACCGGGACGCGCTGGCCGAGGTGGTGGCGCGGCACCGGCCCACCGCCGTGGTGCACACCGCGGGCGTGGTGGCCGACGGCACGCTGGAAGGGCTGACCGCCGAGCAGGTCGACGCCGCGCTCAAGCCGAAGGTGGACGCTGCCTGGAACCTGCACGAGCTGGTCCCCGACGCCTCGGCGTTCGTGCTCTACTCCTCGGTCGCGGGCCTGCTGGGCACCGCGGGCCAGGCCAACTACGCGGCGGGCAACAGCTACCTCGACGCGCTGGCCGAGCACCGCCGCGCCGAGGGCGGGCACGCCGTGTCGCTGGCCTGGGGCCTGTGGGAGACCGCGAGCGAGCTGTCCGGCGGTCTGTCCGAAGTGGACCTGCGCAGGCTGGCCAGGAGCGGGCTCAAGCCGCTGGCCGCCGACGAGGCCATGCGGCTGTTCGACGCGGCGCTGGCGCACGGCGCGCCGGTGCTCGCGGTGACCGGGCTGGACCTGGCGGCGCTGCGCGGCCGCGACGACCTGCCCGCCGTGCTGCGCGACCTGGTGCGGGCGCGGGCGGCCAAGCCCGCCGCACGCGCGCCGAAGGAGGCCGCCCCGGCCGCGCTGGACCCGCAGCGGCTGCCCGAACTGGTGCTGGCGCAGGTGGCCGCGGTGCTCGGGCACGACGACCCGGCGGCGCTGGAGGCCAAGCGGGCGTTCACCGAGCTGGGCTTCGACTCGCTGACCGCGGTGGAGCTGCGCAACCGGCTGGCCTCGGCCACCGGCCTGGAGCTGGCCACCACGGTGGTGTTCGACCACCCCAGCCCGCAGGCGCTGGCCGAGCACCTGCGCACCCTGCTGGTCGCCGACCGCGCCCCGGACGCGGCGGAGCTGGTGGACCGGCTGGAGGCGCTGCTGCGCGACGGCGGGCTGGCCGAGCCGCAGCTGGACCGGCTGCGCGCGCTGATCGGCGGGCCCGCGCTGGACCCCGACCTCGACTCCGCCGACGACGAGGCGCTGTTCGCCCTGGTCGACGACCTCGACTGAACCTGGAGACGACGTGGCTGACGAAGACAAGCTCCGCGACTACCTGAAGCGGGCCATCGCCGACGCGCGGGACGCCCGCCGCAGGCTCAAGGAGGTCGAGGAGAAGGAGCAGGAACCGGTCGCCATCATCGGCATGGCGTGCCGCTACCCCGGCGGCGTCACCTCGCCCGACGAGCTGTGGCGGCTGGTGGCCGAGGGCCGCGACGCGGTCGGTCCGTTCCCGGTCAACCGGGGCTGGCCCGCCGACCTGCACGACCCCGACCCCGAGAAGGTGGGCAAGTCCACCACCGCGCAGGGCGGCTTCCTGCACGACGCCGACCTGTTCGACGCCGAGTTCTTCGGCCTGTCGCCGCGCGAGGCGCTGGCCGCCGACCCGCAGCAGCGGATGCTGCTGGAGACCACCTGGGAGGCGGTGGAGGGCGCGGGCATCGACCCGGAGTCGCTGCGCGGCAGCCGGACCGGCGTGTTCGTCGGCGTGATGTACAACGACTACGGCTCGCGCCCGGACCTGCCCGCCGAGGAGGTCGAGGGCTACCTGTTCAGCGGCAGCGCGGGCAGCATCGCCTCCGGCCGCCTCGCCTACGCCTTCGGCCTGGAGGGGCCCACCCTGACCGTGGACACGGCGTGCTCGTCGTCGCTGGTGGCGCTGCACCTGGCGGCCAACGCGCTGCGGCGCGGCGAGTGCGGGCTGGCCGTGGCGGGCGGCGCGACGGTGATGTCCACGCCCACCGCGTTCGTCGAGTTCTCCCGGCTGCGCGGGCTGGCCGCCGACGGGCGCTGCAAGTCCTTCTCCGACAACGCCGACGGCACCGGCTGGTCGGAGGGCGTGGGCGTGCTGCTGCTGGAGCGGCTGTCCGACGCCCGCCGCAACGGCCACCGCGTGCTGGCGGTGGTGCGCGGCAGCGCGATCAACTCCGACGGCGCGTCCAACGGCCTGACCGCGCCCAACGGCCCGGCCCAGGAGCGGGTGATCCGCCAGGCGCTCGCCTCGGCCGGTCTGTCCACTTCGGACGTGGACCTGGTGGAGGCGCACGGCACGGGCACCAAGCTGGGCGACCCGATCGAGGCCCGCGCGGTGCTGGCCACCTACGGCCAGGACAGGACCGCCCCGGTGTGGCTGGGCTCGCTGAAGTCCAACATCGGCCACGCCCAGGCGGCGGCGGGCGTCGGCGGCGTCATCAAGGTGGTGCAGGCGATGCGGCACGGCGTCGCGCCGCGCACCCTGCACGCCGAGCAGCCCTCCCGCCACGTCGACTGGTCGGCGGGCTCGCTGGAGCTGCTGACCGAGGCGCGCGAGTGGCCGCGCGGCGACCGGCCGCGCCGGGCCGCGGTGTCCTCGTTCGGCTTCGGCGGCACCAACGCGCACGTGATCGTCGAGGAGGTCGAGCAGGAGGTCGAGCGGGAGCAGGCCGCCGCCGCGCCCGCCGGGCCGGTGCCGGTGGTGCTGTCGGGCAAGACCCCGCGCGCCGTGGCCGAGCTGGCGGCCAGGCTCGCCGACGTCGAGCTGACCGCCGACGTCGCCTACACGCTGGCCACCCGCACGCCCATGCCGTACCGGGCGGGGGCGGTGGGCCTCGCCGACTTCCCCGAAGCGGTGCTGCCGCGACCGGGCAAGGTGGCGTTCGCGTTCACCGGGCAGGGGTCGCAGCGCGTCGGGATGGGCTTGGAGCTGGCGCGGTCCCAGCCGGTGTTCGCGCGCGCCCTCGACGAGGTGCTGGCGCACTTCGAGCAGCCGGTGCGGGCGGCGGTCGAGTCCGGTGAGGGCCTTGACGAGACCGGTGTCGCTCAGCCCGCGCTGTTCGCGGTGGAGGTGGCGTTGTTCCGGCTGCTGGAGTCCTGGGGTGTGCGGCCGGACTTCCTGGTCGGCCACTCGATCGGCGAGCTGGCCGCGGCGCACGTGGCGGGTGTGCTGTCGTTGGCGGACGCGGCGAAGCTGGTGGAGGCGCGCGGCCGGTTGATGCAGGCGCTGCCGCGTGGTGGTGCGATGGTGGCGGTGCGGGCGGCCGAGGACGAGGTGGAGCTGCCCGAGGGTGTGGCCGTGGCGGCGGTCAACGGGCCGCGCTCGATCGTGCTCTCCGGCGTCGAGGAAGCGGTGCTGCGGGCGGCGGAGGGCTTGCGGGGCAAGCGGTTGACCGTCAGCCACGCCTTCCACTCGCCGCTGATGGAGCCGATGCTGGACGACTTCCGCGCGGTGGCCCGGACGCTGACCTTCCACGCGCCCGCGATCCCCGTGGTGTCCACGGTGACCCCCGACGCGGACTGGACCGACCCCGAGTACTGGGTCGAGCAGGTGCGCGCGACCGTGCGGTTCCACGACGCGATGACCGCGCTGGAGCAGCGGGGCGTGCGGACCGTGGTCGAGCTGGGTCCGGACGCCGTGCTGTCCGGGCTCACCGCGTCGGCCTTCGAGGACATCACGCCGGTGCCGCTGCTGCGCGCGGACCGCTCGGAGGCGCGGGCGGTGGCCGAGGCGCTGGCCGCGCTGCACACCAGCGGGGTGGACCCGGACTGGGCGGCGGTGTTCCCCGGCGCCCGCAAGGTCCCCCTGCCCACCTACGCCTTCCAGCGCAAGCGGTACTGGCTGCGCCCGACGCGGGGCGGCAACGCCGCGGGCGTGGGCCTGCGCTCGGCCGGGCACCCGCTGCTGGGCGCGGCGGTGGACATGCCCGACGGCTCGACCGTGCTCACCGGCACCCTGTCGCGGGCCGCGCACCCGTGGCTGGCCGAGCACCGGGTGGGCGGCGCGATCGTGGTCCCCGGCACCGCGCTGGCGGAGATGGCGGGCCGGGCGCTGGCCGAGCTGACCATCACCGCGCCGCTGGTGGTGCCCGAGGACGGCGTGGTCACCGTGCGAGTGGTGCGCTCCGACGACGCCGTGGAGATCTACTCCCGGCTCGACGACGACGAGCAGTGGACCAAGCACGCGGCGGGCGTGCCCGCCGCCGACCCCGGGCCCGCCGAGGACCTGCTGGCGTGGCCGCCGCAGGACGCCGAGGAGGTCGAGTTCTCCTACCAGGGCGTGGAGCGCCACGGCTACGGCTACGGCCCGCTGTTCCGCGCCCTGCGGCGGGTGTGGCGGCGCGGCGAGGAGCTGTTCGCCGAGGTCGCCCTGCCCGAGGAGCCCGAGGCGGGCGGCTTCGCGGTGCACCCGGCGCTGTTCGACGCGGCGCTGCACCCGCTGCTGCCCGGCGTGGTCGACGACGACCGGCCCGCCGCGCTGCCCTTCTCCTGGCGGGGCGTGCGCTTCCACGGCACGGCGGGCACCGCGCTGCGCGCCCGGATCACCCCGACCAGTCCGGAGTCGGCGGCGCTGCTGCTGGCCGACAGCGCGGGCACCCCGGTGGTGTCGGTGGAGGAGCTGGTGCTGCGGCCCGCCACCGGCGCGGTGACCGGCGACCGGCTGCTGTTCACGCCCGCCTGGCGCACCTCGCCGGTCCGGGTCGACGCCACCGCGCGGGTGGAGACCGGCGAGGGGACCGTGCCCGAGCGGGCGCGGCACGCCGTGCACCACGCGCTCGGCGTGCTGCGCGACTGGCTGGCCGGCGACGGCGGCAGGCTCGGCGTCGAGGTCGACGACGACCTGGCGCACGCCGCCGTGCACGGCCTGGTGCGCAGCGCCGCGGCCGAGCACCCGGACCGGTTCGCGGTCCTGCGCGACGGCCAGGCCGTCGAACAGGTCCTGGTGCCCGCCCCGCGCCACGACGGCGCCGCGCCCCGCTGGGACGCGGTGCTGATCACCGGCGCGAGCGGCGCGCTGGGCTCGGCGCTGGCGCAGCACCTGGTCAGCAGGCACGGCGCGGGCAAGCTGGTGCTGGTCAGCCGCAGCGGGCGCGTCCCGGAGATCACCGGGGACGTCGAGGTGGTCGCCGCCGCGTGCGACGCGGCCGACCGCGACGCGCTGGCCGCGCTGCTGGCCGAGCACCCGGTCACCGCGGTCGTGCACGCCGCGGGCGTGGTCCAGGACGGCACGCTGGACTCGCTGACCCCCGAGCAGGTGGACGCGGTGCTGCGGCCCAAGGTCGACGCGGCCTGGAACCTGCACGAACTGGTCGGCGACGTGGACGCCTTCGTGCTGTACTCCTCGATCGCGGGCGTGCTGGGCACGGCGGGCCAGGCCAACTACGCGGCGGGCAACACCTTCCTCGACGCGCTGGCCGAGCACCGCCGCGCCCAGGGCCTCAAGGCGACCTCGCTGGCGTGGGGGCTGTGGGAGGCCGACAGCGCCCTGTCCGGCGGTCTGTCCGAAGTGGACCGCAAGCGGATCTCCCGGCTGGGCCTCAAGCCGATCGGCGTGGCGGAGGCGCTGGCCGCCTTCGACGCGGCCGTCGCGGGCGACGCGCCGGTGCTGGCGGTGACCGGTCTGGACCGCGCGGCGCTGCGCGAGGACCCGCACCCGGCGCTGCGCGAGCTGGCCCCGCGCCGGGCCAAGCCCAAGGCGGGCGCGGACCGGTTCGCCGCGCTGTCCGAGGGCGACCGGCTGCGCGCGCTGACCGAGCTGGTGCGCGGCCAGGCCGCCGCGGTGCTCGGCCACGCCGACCCGTCCGAGGTCGCGGCCGACCGGGCGTTCACCGAACTGGGCTTCGACTCGCTGACCGCGGTGGAGCTGCGCAACCGGCTGGCCACCGCCACCGGGCAGCGGCTGTCCACCACGCTGGTGTTCGACCACCCGACGCCCGCGGCGCTGGCCAGGCACCTGGCGGGCGCGGTCGCGCCGAAGGCCGCCGAGCCCAAGCAGGCCACCCCGGCCGACGAGCCGATCGCGATCGTGGGCATGGCGTGCCGCTATCCCGGTGGTGTGCGGTCGCCGGAGGAGTTGTGGCGGTTGGTGGCCGACGGGGTGGACGCGGTGTCGGGTTTCCCGACCAATCGCGGTTGGGACCTGGACAACCTCTACGACCCCGACCCGGAGCGGATCGGCACGAGCTACGCGCGCGAGGGCGGGTTCCTGCACGACGCGGACCTGTTCGACGCCGACTTCTTCGGCATGTCGCCGCGCGAGGCGCTGGCCACCGACCCGCAGCAGCGGCTGCTGCTGGAGACC
This sequence comes from Saccharothrix coeruleofusca, assembly GCF_017876325.1. NCBI lineage: Bacteria > Bacillati > Actinomycetota > Actinomycetes > Pseudonocardiales > Pseudonocardiaceae > Saccharothrix > Saccharothrix coeruleofusca. The sequence continues at coordinate 4,218,472 of NZ_JAGINV010000001.1, read as the reverse complement.
GCCTGGGAGGCGCTGGAGCGCGCGGGCATCGACCCGACCGCGCTGCGCGGCAGCCGGACCGGCGTGTTCGCCGGTCTGATGTACCACGACTACGGCAGCGGCGGGGCACTGCCCGCCGAGCTGGAGGGCTACCTGGCGGCGGGCACGGCGGGCAGCGTCGCCTCCGGCCGCCTGGCCTACGCGCTGGGCCTGGAGGGTCCGGCCATCACGGTGGACACGGCGTGCTCGTCGTCGCTGGTGGCGCTGCACCTGGCGGCCAACGCGCTGCGGCGCGGCGAGTGCGACCTGGCGCTGGCGGGCGGCGCGACGGTGATGTCCACGCCCGCGGCGTTCGTGGAGTTCTCCCGCCAGCGCGGGCTGGCCCCGGACGGCCGCTGCAAGCCCTTCGCCGCGGCGGCCGACGGCACCGGCTGGTCGGAGGGCGTGGGCCTGCTGCTGGTGGAGCGGCTGTCCGACGCGGTGCGCAACGGCCACCAGGTGCTGGCGGTGGTGCGCGGCACGGCGGTCAACCAGGACGGCGCGTCCAACGGCCTGACCGCCCCCAACGGCCCGTCCCAGCAGCGGGTCATCCGCGCCGCGCTGGACGCGGCGGGCCTGCGACCGTCCGAAGTGGACCTGGTGGAGGCGCACGGCACGGGCACCACGCTGGGCGACCCGATCGAGGCCGAGGCGCTGCACGCGGTCTACGGCGGTGAGCGCGAGCGACCGCTGGCCCTTGGCTCGCTGAAGTCCAACATCGGCCACACGCAGGCCGCGGCGGGCGTCGGCGGCATCATCAAGGTGGTCGAGGCGATGCGGCACGGGGTGCTGCCGCGCACCCTGCACGTGGACGAGCCCACCCCGCACGTGGACTGGTCCGGCGCGATCGAGCTGCTGACCGAGCAGCGCCCGTGGCCGTCGACCGGCCGCCCGCGCCGGGCGGCGGTGTCCTCGTTCGGCATCAGCGGCACCAACGCCCACGTCGTGCTGGAGCAGGCGCCCGAGACCCAGCCCGCCGAGCCAGCCGAGGGCCCGGTGCCGGTCGTGGTCTCCGCGCGCACCCCGGCGGCGCTGGCCGAGCAGCTGGACCGGCTGGCGGCGGCGGAGGTGCCGCTGGCGGACCTGGCGCACACCCTGGGCACCGGCCGGGCGCTGCTGGAGCACCGCGCGGTGGTGGCCGCCACCGAGCACGCCGACCTGCGCTCCGCGCGGGTGCTGCCGAAGGTGGCCGAGGGCCGGGTGGCGTTCGTGTTCACCGGCCAGGGTTCGCAGCGCGTGCGGATGGGGCTGGAGCTGGCGGAGCACTTCCCGGTGTTCGCGCGGGCCTTCGACGAGGTGTGCGCACTGCTGCCGGTGCGGGCGGCGATCGAATCCGGTGAGGGCCTTGACGAGACCGGCACCGCCCAGCCCGCGCTGTTCGCGGTGGAGGTGGCGCTGTTCCGGCTGCTGGAGTCCTGGGGCGTGACCCCGGACTTCGTGGCGGGCCACTCCATCGGCGAGATCGCCGCGGCGCACGTGGCGGGTGTGCTGTCGCTGGCGGACGCGGCGAAGCTGGTGGAGGCGCGCGGCCGGTTGATGCAGGCGCTGCCGCGTGGTGGTGCGATGGTGGCGGTGCGGGCGGCCGAGGACGAGGTGGAGCTGCCCGAGGGTGTGGCCGTCGCGGCGGTCAACGGGCCGCGCTCGATCGTGCTCTCCGGTGTCGAGGAAGCGGTGCTGCGGGCGGCGGAGGGCTTGCGGGGCAAGCGGTTGACCGTCAGCCACGCCTTCCACTCGCCGCTGATGGACCCCATGCTGGACGACTTCCGCGAAGTCGTGCGCGGCCTGGAGTTCCGCGCGCCGACCCTGCCGGTGGTGTCCTCGGTCTCCCGCGACGGCGACTGGACCGACCCCGAGTACTGGGTGCGGCACGTGCGCGAAACCGTCCGCTGGGCCGACGCCGCGCGACGGCTGGTGGAGGCGGGCGTGACCACCTTCGTCGAGCTGGGCCCGGACGCGGTGCTGTCCGGACTGCTCGACGAGGTGCTGCCGGAGGGCTCGGCCGCGCTGCCCGCGCTGCGCCGAGACCGCTCCGAGCGGCTGACCGCGGTGGAGCTGTTTGCGCACCTGGGGGCCAGGGGCGTGGCGGTGGACTGGTCGGCCTTCCCCGGCCGCAAGGCGGTGCTGCCGACCTACCCGTTCCAGCGGGAGCGGTACTGGCTCACCGCGCGCAGGCGCGGCGGGTCCGGCCACCCCGTGCTGGGCGAGCCGGTGCCCGTGGCGGGCAGCGACGAGGTGCTGTTCACCGGCCTGACCGACGGGCCGCTCACCGCCACCGGCCTGGCGGAGCTGGTGTGGCACGCGGGCCGCGCGGTCGGTTTCCCGGTGCTGGACCTGGAGATCTCCGCGCTGCCCGAGCAGCGGGAGGCGCGGGTGCAGGTCAAGCTCGGCGCGCCCGAGGACGGGCGGCGCGCGGTCACCGCGCACGCCTGGCGCGACGGCTGGGTCGAGCTCGCCCGAGGCGCGCTGGCCGAGGGGCCGGTGGTGGACGCGCGGGTGGACCTGGCGCTGGTCGCCCGCGACGACCAGGACCCGGTGGTGTGGCGCGGGCTGCGGCCCACCGCGCCGGGCGTGGCGGTGCGGCTGGACGGCGGCGTGTTCCGCGACGAGGCGGGCGCCGAGGTGGCCCGCGTGGACGAGGTGTCCTTCCGGGCGCTGGGCGCGCCCCTGTACGAGGTGCGGTGGCAGCCGGTGGAGCTGCCCGCGACCGACGAGCCCGAGCCGGAGGTGCTGCGGGTCGAGGCGGGCCCCGACCCGCTGACCACCGCGCGCACCGAGACCCGGCGGGTGCTGGCCGAGCTGCGGCGCCGCGCCGAGGGCGGCGAGCGGCTGGTGGTGCTCACCCCCGACCCCGCCGACCCCGGCATCGCCGCGGTGTGGGGCCTGGTGCGCGCCGCGCAGGTCGAGGCGCCGGAGCGGATCGTGCTGGTCGGCGGCTCCCCGGAGCGGCTGGCCCCGGTGGTGGCCGCCGGCGAGCCGCAGGTGCTGGTGCGCGGCGGCGAGGCGTTCGTCCCCCGGCTGGCCAAGGCCGAACCCGCCGCGGCGCTGGACGACGTGGTGGTCAACGACGCGGTGGTGCACCGGGTCGAGCCGCCAGCCCCCGTCGTGCTCGGCGCGCTGACCGACGAGGTGCTGGAGGAGACCCTGCGCGAGGTGGTGGACCGGGCGTGGGAGCTGCACGAGGTCACGCCGGACCGGCCACTGGTGTTCGTGTCCACTGTGGACGGCGCTCTGGGTGCGACCGGCCACGCCCACCACGCGGCGGCGGTGGCGTTCCTGGAGGCGCTGGCCCGCCTGCGCCGGGAGGCGGGTTCGCCCGCCACCGCGATCGCCCTGCCCCAGGGCGAGGGCACCGCACTGGACGACTCCGCACTGGACGACTCCGGGCTGGACACGGCGATCCGGGCGGACCTGCCCGCGCTCGTCGCCGCCCCGCTGTCGGCGCTGCCCGCCGGACCGCTGCTGCGCGACCTGGTGCGCCCGGCGGCGACCGCCACGCTGGCCGAGCGGCTGGCGGGCGCGGCCGACGGCGACCGGCGGCGCATCGCCGAGGACGTGGTGCGCGCCCAGGTGGCGGCGGTGCTCGGGCACGGCGACCCGCGCCGGGTGGACCTGGACCGGCCGTTCAGCGACCTCGGGTTCGACTCGCTGACCGCGGTGGACCTGCGCAACCGGCTGGCCGCGGCCACCGGCGTGCGGCTGGAGACCACGCTGGTGTTCGACCACCCCACGCCCGCCGCGCTGACCGGCGTGCTGCTGGCGCGGGTCGCCCCCGCGCAGGCGCAGCCGACCCCGCCCGCGCTGGCCGAGCTGGACCGGCTGGAGGCCGTGCTGGCAGGCATCGGCCACGACGACGACCACCGCGACCAGATCACCACCCGGTTGCGCACGATCCTGTCCCGCTGGAACGAGGCCGCGGCCGGGTCGGACACCGACCGGGTCCGCCCGGACTTCGCCGCCGCCTCCACCAGCGAGCTGTTCGACTTCATCGACAACCAGCTCGGCCGCGTCGCGCGGTGACCGGTCGACCGCCCGAGCAGGAAAGGAAACCCGGTGTCCAACGAGGAACGGTTGGCCGAGTACCTGAAGTGGGTGACGGCCGAGCTCCAGCAGGCCAAGGAGCGCATCGCCGAGCTGGAGGCGGCCGAGCCCGAGCCGGTGGCGATCGTGGCGATGGCGTGCCGCTACCCCGGCGGCGTCGCCTCGCCCGAGGACCTGTGGCGGCTGGTCGAGAGCGGCGGTGACGCCATCACGCCGTGGCCGCGGGACCGGGGCTGGGACGTGGAGCGCCTCTACGACCCCGAACCCGGCACGCCCGGCCGCAGCTACACCCGCGAAGGCGGGTTCCTGGCGCACGCCACCGAGTTCGACGCGGCCTTCTTCGGCATCTCCCCGCGCGAGGCGCTGGGCATGGACCCGCAGCAGCGGGTGCTGCTGGAGACGGCGTGGGAGCTGTTCGAGCGCGCGGGCATCGACCCGACCGCGCTGCGCGGCACCCGCACCGGCGTGTTCGCGGGCGTGGGGGAGCAGAGCTACCTGGGCCTGGCCGGGCCGGAGGAGCTGGAGGGCTTCCTGATGACCGGCAAGCTCAGCAGCGTCGCCTCCGGCCGCGTGGCCTACACCTTCGGCTTGGAGGGGCCCGCGGTCACCGTCGACACCGCGTGCTCCTCCTCGCTGGTGGCGCTGCACCTGGCGGTGCGGTCGCTGCGCGAGGGCGAGTCGAACCTGGCGCTGGCGGGCGGCAGCACGGTCTACGGCTCGCCCACCGGGTACGTGGACTTCTCCCGCCAGCGCGGGCTGGCGCCGGACGGCCGGTGCAAGTCCTTCTCCAGCACCGCCGACGGCACCGGCTGGTCGGAGGGCGTGGGCCTGCTGCTGCTGGAGCGGCTGTCCGACGCCCGCCGCAACGGCCACCCGGTGCTGGCGGTGGTGCGCGGCACCGCCGTGAACCAGGACGGCGCGTCCAACGGCCTGACCGCGCCCAACGGACCCGCGCAGGAGCGGGTGATCCGGGACGCGCTGGCCGACGCCAGGCTGGCCCCGGCCGACGTGGACGTGGTCGAGGCGCACGGCACCGGCACCCGGCTGGGCGACCCCATCGAGGCGCAGGCCCTGCTGGCCACCTACGGCCAGGGCCGCACCGAGCCGCTGCTGCTGGGCTCGCTGAAGTCCAACATCGGGCACAGCGTCGCCGCCGCGGGCGTGGGCGGGGTCATCAAGATGGTGGAGGCGATGCGGCACGGCGTCGCGCCGCGCACCCTGCACGTGCAGGAGCCGACCCCGGTGGTGGACTGGTCGGCGGGCAAGGTGGAGCTGCTGTCCCAGGCGCGCCCGTGGCCCTCGGCGAACCGGGCGCGCCGCTCGGCGGTGTCCTCGTTCGGCGTCAGCGGCACCAACGCCCACGTGGTGCTGGAGCACGTGCCCGCGCCCGAGCCGCAGGACGCGCCGAAGGCGCCGGGGGAGTGGCCGTTCCTGTTGTCCGCGCGCAGCCCGGAGGCGCTGCGCGCGCAGGCCGCCCGGCTGCGCGAGCACGTGGCCGCGCACCCCGAGGCCGACCCGGCCGACGTGGCGTTCTCGCTGGCCACCACGCGCGCGGCGCTGGAGCACCGGGGCGCGGTGGTCGCGGCCGACCGGGAGTCGCTGCTGGCCGCGCTGGACGGGTTCGCGGGCGGCGCGCCGGTGCCGCCGCCGGGCCGGACCGCGTTCCTGTTCACCGGCCAGGGCGCACAGCGCGCGGGCATGGGCCGCGAGCTGCACGAGCGCTACCCGGTGTTCGCCGAGGCGTTCGACGCGGCGTGCGCGCTGCTGGACCCGCACCTGCCCAAGCCGCTGAAGGAGGTCGTGTTCGGCGGCTCCGAGGAGCTGCACCGCACCCGCTACACCCAGCCCGCGCTGTTCGCCTTCGAGGTGGCGCTGTTCCGGCTGCTGGAGTCGTGGGGCGTGCGGCCGGACTGCGTGGCGGGCCACTCGCTGGGCGAGCTGACCGCCGCGCACGTGGCCGGGGTGTTCTCCCTGGAGGACGCCTGCGCGCTGGTCGCCGCCCGCGCCCGGCTCATCGACGAGCTGCCCGACGGCGGCGCGATGGGCGCGGTGGCCGCGCCGCCCGAGGAGGTCGAGCCGCTGCTGACCCCCGGCGTCGGGATCGCCGCGATCAACGGCCCGGCCGCGGTGGTGGTCTCCGGCGACGAGGACCAGGTGCTGGCGCTGGAGGCGCGGCTGCGGGAGCGCGGCAGGCGGACCAAGCGGCTCACCGTCAGCCACGCCTTCCACTCCGCGCGCATGGAGCCCGCGCTGGAGCCGTTCCGCCAGGTGGCCGCGCGGGTGACCTACCACGCGCCGACCATCCCGGTGGTGTCGAACGTGACCGGCGCCCCGGCGGGCAGCGACCTGCTGCGCTCCCCGGACTACTGGGTGCGGCACGTGCGGGAGGCGGTGCGGTTCGCCGACTGCGTGCGGGCGCTGGCCAAGGAGGGCGTGACCACCTTCGTGGAGGTCGGCCCGGAGGCGGTGCTGACCTCGATGGTGCGCGACACCGTCGACGGCGTGGCCGCGGTGGCGCTGCAGCGCTCCGGCGGCGGCCTGGCGGCGGGCGTGGCCGCGCTGCACGCCAACGGCGTCGCCGTGGACTGGCGGGCCTTCTTCGACGGCAGCGGCGCGCGTGCGGTCCCGCTGCCCACCTACCCGTTCCAGCGGCAGCGGTACTGGGTCTCGCACGTCGAGGCGCGGGACGCGGGCGAGTTCGGGCTGGTCGACGCCGGGCACCCGCTGCTCGGTGCGGCCGTCCCGGTGGCGGGCGCGGACGAGGTCGTGCTCACCGGCGTGGTCTCCCCGCGCACCCAGCCGTGGCTGGAGCGCCACCGCGCGCGGGGCGCGGCGGTGCTGCCCTCCTCGGCGCTGGTGGAGCTGGCGATCCGGGCGGGCGACGAGGTGGGGCTGCCCAGGCTGGCGCTGCTGGAGGTGACCGCGCCCGTGGTGGTGCCCGAGCGCGGCGTGCGGCTGCAGGTCCGGGTCTGCGGCGACGAGGTGACCGTCCACTCGCGACTGGACGGCGGGTGGACGCGGCACGCGGTCGGGCGGCTGGCCCCGGCCGGTCCGAAGCCCGCGTTCGGCGACGGGCCGTGGACCGAGGTCGAGGGCGTCGAGCCGGGCGGGTTCGGGCTGCACCCCACCCTGCTGGACCGCGCGGTGCGCCTGGTCGGCGACGGGGAGGCCGTGCGGTGGCGCGACGTCGAGCTGCACGCCGTGGGCGCGGCCTCGCTGCGGGCCAGGGTGACCGAGGGCGGCGGGCTGCTGCTGGCCGACCCCAGCGGTGCCCCGGTGGCCACCGTCGGGGCCGTCGAGGTGGCCCCCGTGGCGGCGCGGGAGGTGGCCGAGGGGCTGCTGCGCCCCGCCGACGCGCTGCTGGAGGTGGTGTGGGAGCCGGTGGCGCTGCCCGCGCCCGCCGAGGACCTGCCGCGCGTGGTGCGCTGGACGCCGGGCGCGGACCTGCGCACCCGGCTCGCGGGCGCGCTGGCCGACCTGCGCGGCGGCGAGCGGCTGGTGGCGGTGACCTCCGGCGCGGTCGGCCCGGACGTGTCCGATGTGGACGGTGCCGCGCTGTGGGGCCTCGCCCGCTCGGCGCAGTCCGAGCAGCCGGGCCGGATCACCCTGGTGGACGCGGACTCCGCCACCGACGAGCTGCTCGCGGCCGTGGTGGCCTCCGGCGCGCCGCAGGTCGTGGTGCGCGGCGGGGTGGCGCACCTGCCGAAGCTGCGGCCCGCGCGACTGCCCAGGCAGCCGTGGAACCCCGAGGGCACCGTCCTGGTCACCGGCGGCACCGGTGCGCTGGGCGCGCTGGTGGCGCGGCACCTGGTGGCCGCGCACGGCGTGCGCGAGCTGGTGCTGACCAGCCGCCGGGGCCCGGACTCGCCGGGCGCGGCCGAACTGGTCGACGAGCTGTCGGCGCTGGGCGCGCGGGTGCGCGTGGAAGCCTGCGACGTCGCCGACCGCGACCAGGTGGCCGCGCTGCTGGAGCGGCACCGGCTGACCGGCGTGGTGCACACCGCGGGCGTGATCGACGACGGCCTGGTGGACGACCTGACCCCGCAGCGCCTGGACACCGTGCTGCGGCCCAAGGCCGACGCGGCCAGGCACCTGCACGAGCTGACCCGCTCCCACGACCTGAGCGCGTTCGTGCTGTTCTCCTCGATCGCGGGCGTCATCGGCGGCGCGGGCCAGGGCAACTACGCCGCGGCCAACGCCTACCTGGACGCGCTGGCCGAGCACCGCCGCGCGCTGGGGCTGCCGGCCACCTCGATCGCCTGGGGCCTGTGGGAGCGGACCAGCGGCATCACCGCGGAGCTGACCGACGCCGACCGCGCCCGCATCGCCAAGGCCGGGTTCCGGCCGGTGGCCACCGAGCAGGGCCTGGCCATGCTGGACGCGGCGCTGGGCGCGACCGCCGTGGTCGCCGTGCCGCTGGACCTGACCGCCCTGCGGGCCCGCCCGGACCAGGCCCCGCCGCTGCTGCGCACCCTGCTGCCGACGGTCCGGCCGGGCGCCCGCAACGGCGCGCCGACGCCGGACCTGGCCGAGCTGCCGGAGGACGAGCGGCGGCGGGTGGTCACCGAGCTGGTGCACGCCGAGGTCGCCTCGGTGCTGGGGCTGAGCGCGCCGGTGCCGGACAAGCCGTTCCCCGACCTGGGCTTCGACTCCCTGCTGTCGGTGGAGCTGCGCAACCGGGTGGCCGCCGCGACCGGCCTGGCGCTGCCCGCCACGGTGGTGTTCGACCACCCCACGCCGAGCGCGCTGGCCGCGTTCCTGGCGGGCGCGGCGGGTCCGGCGGAGGTCGACTACGAGGCCGAGGTGGTGCTGCCCGACGACATCCGGCCCGCCGCCGAGGTCGTGCGCACCGTCTCCGCGCCCTCGCACGTGCTGCTGACCGGGGCCACCGGCTTCCTCGGCGCGTTCCTGCTGCGGGAGCTGCTGCGCGCCTCCGAGGCCACCGTGCACTGCCTGGTGCGCGCCGAGGACGAGGCGGCGGGGCTGGCCAAGCTGGAGGCCAACCTGCGCTGGTACCGGCTGCGGGACGAGGTCGACACCTCCCGCGTGCGGGTGGTGCCCGGCGACCTGGCCAAGCCCCGGCTGGGGCTGGCCGAGGAGGTCTTCGACCACCTGGCCCGCACCGTGGACGCGGTCTACCACGCGGGTGCGACGGTGAACTGGCTGCGCCCGTACCAGGACCTCAAGGCCGCCAACGTGCACGGCACCCAGGAGGTGCTGCGCCTGGCCGCGCGGCACCGCACCGTGCCGGTCCACCACCTGTCCACCACCGGCGTCTTCGCGGGCGCCCGCGAGCCGGGCGTGCCGCTGCGGGTGGACGACCCGACCGGCCCGGCGCGCGAGCTGCCCAGCGGCTACCTGCGCAGCAAGTGGGTGGCCGAGCAGGTGGTCGGGCTGGCCCGCGAGCGGGGGCTGCCGGTGTCGGTCTACCGGGTCGACCTGGTCTCCGGCGACCAGCGCAGCGGCGCCTGCCAGACCAGGGACTTCGTCTGGCTGAGCACCAAGGGCCTGATCCAGGCCGGGGCGGTGCCGCGCGGGCTCAGCGGCGCGGTGCCGATGGTGCCGGTGGACTACGCCACCGCCGCGGTGGTGGCGCTGTCCGCCACCTCCGGGGCCACCCACCACATCTACAACCCCGGCCAGGTGCGCTGGCAGACCATCGTGGAGCGGCTGCGCGCCCACGGCTACCCGCTGGCGGAGCGGGACTGGGAGCAGTGGCGGGCCGCGGTGCTGGCCGACCGGGACAACGCGCTGATCCCGCTGCTGGACGCGTTCGACCTGATGACCTCCGACAGCGCCGCGTTCTACCCGCTGGTGGACGTGTCGAAGACCGAGCAGGCGCTGGAGGGCACCGGCATCCAGTGCCCGCCGATCACCGCCGAGCTGGTGGACACCTACATCCGCTTCTTCGCCGAGACCGGCTACTACCCGGCGGCGGGTGGGAGTCGGTGACCGGGTGGGCCCGCCGGGCTGCGGCTCGGCGGGCCCACCGCTCGCCCGCGATCCGGGGCGGGGCGCGAAGGGGCTGCCGGGAAGGCGCCGCTGAGAAGTGCCGCGGGAAACGCCGCGGGAAACGCCGCTGAGAAGTGGCGCTGAGAAGTGGTGCTGGGGAATCCGCGAGGAGGTGATGGGCGTTGTCCGCCCGCTGGTCTGCGCTGCGCGTCGCCGTTGGCGCGCAGCGTCGTCAGCGTGGGGAACCAGGTGGATCAGTTGTCGGTGACGGCAGGGGGGTGGAGCCCGAGAGCGCGACCGGCGGGGCCGCCGAGACGGCCGTACGCCGAAGAGGCGGTCAGCACACCGCAGGTGCCGCCCAGCAGCACCTCGACGTCACCGCGGTGGTCGCCTCGGTGGTCGAGGCGCTGGGTGGTGCGGTGGTCGCCGTCGTCCATGGCGCTCAGCTCGACCTTCTGCGGGCAGCGCGACCGCAGCAGCTGCCGGTGCACCACCCGAGGCGGGTCGGACAGCCTCGGTTGGAACAGCAGCCTGCCCGTCCGCTCGTCCGCGGCCAGCAGCATCGCCCGCCGCAGCCCACCGGGGCTGCGTCCCGGCTGCGGGGTCAGCGTGATCGACGCGGCGTGCCGCTTGCCGCCACCCCAGTCCGGTCTGCGGTCCAGCAGCGACAGCCGCGCCGACACCACGACCATCAGCGGCGCGGTCTGCTCGGTGGTGTCCACCAGGCACTCCACCGCGTCCAGCAGGTCGTCGCCCGCCAGGTGCAGGTCGCGCAGCTCCAGCACCAGCGGCCTGCGCAGCGCGGCCAGCTTGAGCAGTCCCCGCCACGCGGCCAGCACGGCGCGCGGGGCCGGGCCCGCGGGCAGCTCGGTGCGCTGCGGGGAGCGCAGCAGGCGCAGCAGCCGGGTCGCCTGCCAGTCGGCGTGCCGGTCGACGCCGATGACCTGCCTGCACGCCCGGACCAGCTTCGCCCGCGCCGAGTCCAGCGGCTCGTCCGGCTCGATGCCGCAGTAGGAGGTGAGCACCTGGGCCGCGGCGGCCAGGTCGTCCTCCGCGGACACCACCCCGGTGAGCAGCAGCGGTTGCGCGGGTTCCTGCTCGACGCAGCGCTCCACGCCCGCGATGAAGGAGCGCATCGCCTCGTCCGGCTCACCGAGCACGGTGACCAGGTGGGGGGTGTCGCGCTGCACCGTGCGGCTGAGCAGGTTGCGGACCAGCGCCAAGTCGCTGTCGTGCTCGCCGTCGCCCGCCTTGGCGGGCGCCGCGCCCTCCACCCGCCACGCGCCGCTGTCGGCGGGTGCGCACACCACGGCCTCGCCCGCCAGCGCCTTGGTGCGGTCGCAGATCCACACCTCGCCCTCGGGCACGTGGTTGATCAGCTGCCGCACCCGGTCGACCAGCGTCCCGCTCACCGCGGGCGTGCCGGGGCGGCTCTCCTGGCACCACTCGACCAGGGCGTTGCCGGTGGTCAGCGCGATGTGCACGACCAGCTGGGAGGAGGCCAGGCAGTCCCGCAGCGCCAGCGCGGCCCGCACCGCCCACGCCTCCTGGTCCGCTCGGGCGTGGGGGTGGCCGAACAGCGCCAGCGAGGCCGAGCCGATGGACGTGGCCACGGTGCCGCCCAGCTCCTCGATGCCCGCGCGCACCATGGCCGACGCCGCGGCCAGCGCGTGGTCGACCTCCTCCGGGGCGGTCGTGGCGTCCGCGGCGTCCGGGCGCAGCCACGCCTGGACCAGCGCCACGGTCATGTGCTGGTGGCGCGGGTTCTCCCCGGTGGGCTGGAAGGGGATCAGCGCCGGGTCCGGCAGCGCCGCCGCGTCGCGCGCCGTGGTGGCCGACTCGGGCGCGGCGGGGACCGCCACCACCTGCTCCCGCTCGGGCAGCGCCAGCGACGGGTCGTGCCCGAGGATGGCCTGCTGGAGCTTCTGCAGCGCGGGCCCCGGCTCCAACCCCAGGTCGGTCACCAGGTGCCTGCGCAGCCTGCTGTAGACGGTGAGCGCGTCGGCGTGCCTGCCGCACCGGTACAGCGCCAGCATGAGCTGACCGCAGCAGCGCTCCCGCAGCGGTTCGGCTTCGACCATCGCCTCCAGCTCGCCCAGCACCGCCTGGTGCCCGCCGCAGGCCAGCTCGGCCTCGAAGTAGTCCTCCAGCACGTCGCGGCGGGCGTTGGCCACCCCGGTCAGCTCCGGCCAGGTGATCCCGGCCTCGACCAGGTCCGCCAAGGGGTCGCCGCGCCAGGTCGCCAGCGCCTCCCGCAGGGTCCGGGCGGCGCGCTCCGGCGTGCCCGCGGCCAGCTCCGCACGCCCCTGCTCGGCCATGCGGTGGAACTCGAACAGGTCGACCTGCTCGGGGTCCACCCGCAGCACGTAGCCGGGCGCGCGGGTCAGCAGCTCCGGCGCGGTCGGCGACTCGTCGGCGGCCAGCAGCGCCCGCAGGCTCCACACCGCGTTCTGCAGGATCTTCTTGGCCGAGGCGGGCAGGTCCTCGTTCGGCCACAGGGCGTCGAGCAGGTGGCTGGTCGGCGTGACGTGGTTGGCCTTCAGTAACAGGAAACCCAGGGTGGCACGCTGCTTGACCCCACCCAGCGGTACCGGCCGCCCGTCGTGGACGACCTCAAGCGGGCCGAGCAGTCGGAATTTCATCTGACTTCCCCCACGGTTCGATGGGAGTGCGTGGAATAGCCCTTGTGGGGCCTGGACCCGCGGGAGCGGGCGGTCGCCCGATCCCTCGGGTGGGCCACATCGGTCCGTCACCAGCATTACCGCCACCGGGGCTGGCGATTACCACAGACCTGCGGCGGTCGCGCCCACGATGGTGGGCGGGCGCGGGAGGGTTCCCGCGCCCGCCCACCGTGGCCCCGCGTCAGCTCTGCGGCTTGCGCAGCACCTCGTAGATCGCCGCGAAGCCGTCGCCCGCGTGGCCCTGCTTGATGGCCCGCTCGGCGCGGTCGAGCAGGAACTCCGGCAGCGCCACGTCGACGTTCTGCGCCCTCGTGGCGTCCACCAGGTGCTCCACGGCCACCGCCTGCATGCCCAGCGCCGACCCGCCGTCGGGGTAGGTGCCCCGGTCGACCTGCTCGGCGATCTTCGGGATCTCCGGGGCGACCACGTGCTCGAACCACAGCTGGGCGAAGGGCAGGAAGGACTCCGCCTTGACCTTCTCCGAGCCGACCAGCGCCAGCGAGTGCATGAAGCCGGACCAGGTGGTCCACATCATGCCCAGCAGCGCCACGTCGTAGAGCGAGGGCAGGCCCGCGTCCTCGCCCAGGTAGGTGCCCGCACCGGCGATGGAGGCCAGCGCCGAGGCGTGCTCGTCGTAGACCGCCTTCGGGCCGCCGTAGAAGATCAGGGCGTGCTCGGAGCCGATCATCGGCGGGGTCGCCATGATCGCCCCGTCGAGGTAGCCCACCCCGCGCTCGGCGGCCCACGCCGCGGTCTGCCTGGCCTCCTCCGGGGTGCCGGAGGTGAGGTTGACGATCACCCGGCCCGCGGGCGCGTCGCCCAGCGAGTCCACGATCTCCCGCATGGCGCGGTAGTCCAGCACGCACACCACCACCAGCTTGCTGGCGGCGATGGCCTCGGCCACCGTGGCGGCCGAGACGGCACCCTTGGCGACCAGCGCCTCGGCCTTCTCCGGGGAGCGGTTCCACACCGTCGTCGGGTGACCCTTCTCCAGGAAGGCGTTGGCCAGCGCGGACCCCATCGACCCGAGGCCGACGACGGTCACTGGCGCTCGGTTCTCCGAACCCATGGCAATCCTCTTCGCTTCGTGTTTCCACCTGATGGTTTGCGCGCGGGGGTTCCGCGCGAACCCCAGAGTGGCCCGCCGCTCTCCAGGTGCTCTCTCAACGTTCTCTAGATCCTTCTCCGAACGTGGTCCTCATCTCGGGGGCGGATCGGGAGCGGTCGATAGTGTGGAAGCCATGCGCTTCGGCATCCTGGGAGCACTGGCGGTCTGGACCACGGACGACCGCCCGGTCCAGCTGCCGGGGCGCAAGGTCCGGGCGCTGCTGGCCGCGCTGCTGGTGCACGAGGGCCGCCCGGTCTCCGCCGACCGGCTCGCCGACCTGCTGTGGCCGCAGTCACCGCCGGGCAACCCGGTGGGGGCGCTGCACACCCGCGTCTGGCAGCTGCGCCGCGCGCTGGAGGCGGCCGAGCCGGGCGGCGGCGAGCTGGTGGTCTCGCACCCGCCCGGTTACCTGGTCGACCTGTCCGCCGCGCAGCTGGACGCCGCCGTCTTCACCGAGCTGACCGCCGCCGCGCGGGACGCCGCCGACCCGCGCGCCCGCGCGGCTCTACTGGACCAGGCGCTGGCGCTGTGGCGCGGCGAGGTGCTGGCCGACTTCGCCGACGAGGAGTTCGCCCGCCCCACCGCCGCCCGGCTGCACGAGCAGCGGCTGACCGCCGTGGAGGAGCGCGCGGAGGCGATGCTGGAGCTGGGCGAGCACAGCGTGCTCGTCGGCGAGCTGACCGACCTGCTGGCCCGGCACCCGCTGCGCGAGCGGCTGCGCGCGGCGCAGATGAGGGCGCTGCACGCGGCGGGCAGGCGCGGCGAGGCGCTGACCGCCTTCGACGAGCTGCGCGCCCGGCTGGCCGACGAGCTGGGGCTCTCGCCGAGCCCGGAGCTGGTGGCGCTGCGCCAGGCCATCCTGGAGGACGAGGAGCGCGCCGCGCCCGCGCTGGGGCCGATCACCACCGCCACCCGCGTGCGCACCAACCTGCCCGCCAGGGTCAACGAGCTGATCGGCCGGGACCGGGCGGTGGTCCAGGTGCGCGCGCTGCTGGAGGCGGGCAGGCTGCTCACGCTCACCGGCATGGGCGGGGTCGGCAAGACCCGGCTGGCGCTGGAGGTGGCCGAGCGGGTGGCCGGGGAGCACCCCGACGGCGTCTGGCTGGTGGAGCTGGCCGCCGTGGACCCGGCCGCCCCGGCCGACCGCGACGGCGGGTACAGCCCGGTGGCCAACCAGGTCGCCGAGGCGCTGGGCATCCGCGACGAGACGGTCAACGAGGGCGGGGTGGTGCCGCTGCCGGTCCGGCTGGCCGACGCCCTGCGCGCCAAGCAGATGCTGCTGGTGCTGGACAACTGCGAGCACGTGGTGGACGAGGTCGCCGTGCTGGCGGTGGACCTGCTCAGGGCCGCGCCGGGCCTGCGGCTGCTGGCCACCAGCCAGGTGCCGCTGGGCATCGCGGGGGAGCGGTTGTGGACGGTGCCGCCGCTGGCCCTGCCCGACCCGGCCGCGGCGGGCGACCCGGCGCAGGTCGCCCGCGCGGGCGCGGTGCGGCTGTTCCTGGCCAGGGTCGCCGCGGGCGTGCCGGGCTTCCGGCTGGACCGGACCAACGCCGAGGCGGTGGAGTCGATCTGCCGCCGGTTGGACGGGCTGCCCTTCGCGCTGGAGCTGGCCGCCACGCGGGTCCGCTCGCTGGGCGTGCACGAGGTCGCCCACCGGCTGGAGGACCGCTTCGCCCTGCTGCGCGCGGGCGGCCGGGACGCCCCCGCCCGGCAGCAGACGCTGCGCGCGGCGATCGACTGGAGCTGGGAGCTGCTGGCCGAGGACGAGCGGGCGGTGCTGCGCCGCCTGTCGGTGTTCAGCGGCGGGGCCACGCTGGAGGCGGCCGAGCGGGTCTGCGCGGGCGGCGGGGTCGCTCCCGACGAGGTCGTCGACCTGGTCGCCAGGCTGGTGGACCGGTCGCTGGTCAACGCCGCGGACGGGCCGGGCGGCAGGCGCTTCTGGCTGCTGGAGTCGGTGGCCGCCTACGCGGCGGACCGGTTGCGCGCCGCGGGCGAGCGGGACGAGGTGGACCGGCGGCACGTGCGGTACGCCACCGAGCTGGCCCAGCGGCTGCTGCCGCACCTGAGGGGGCCCCGGCAGCGGGAGTGGCTGGAGCGGGTCGACGCCGAGGCGGCCGACTTGCGCGCCGCGCTGGACGGCGCGGTGCGCCTCGGCATGGCCGAGCACGCGGTGCGCCAGGTCAACGGGCTGGCCTGGTACTGGTTCCTGCGGGGCAGGCTCGGCGAGGCCAGGCGGGCCTTCGCCACCGCCCTGGGCGTGGCGGGTCCGGTGCCCGCGGCCGAGCGGGCGACCGCGCTGGCCTGGCAGGCGGCCTTCGCGCTGCGCGCGGGCGACTCGACGCACTCGCTGGAGCACTACGACCGGCTCGTGGAGGAGATCGAGGACCCGCGCGACCGCGCGACGGTCCGCTGGTTCCTCGGCTTCGCCCGGATCGGCTTCGGCGAGCACGACGAGGCCGAGAAGCGGATCGACCAGGCGCTGGGCGAGTTCCACGCGCTGGAGGACCGGTGGGGCTGCGCGGCGGCGCTGGCGGCGCTGGCCAAGCAGGCGGTGCTGCGCGGCGAGCTGGAGGCCAGCAGGCGGTGCGGGGAGGAGAGCGCGCGGCTGTTCGGCGAGCTGGGCGACCGGTGGGGGCAGCTGCTGGCCAACGACGCGCTGGCGCTGCTGGCCGAGGTGCGCGGCCAGTACGACCGGGCCGCCCGCCTGCACCGCGACGGGCTGCGCATCGCCGAGGGGCTGCAGCTGTGGACCGAGGTCTCGACCAAGCTGGCGGGCCTTGGCCGCATCGCCCTGCTCAACGAGGAGCACGACGCGGCCAAGGAGCTGCACGAGCGCGCGATGCGCCTGGCCGCGGAGCAGAGCAACACCTTCGGCGAGCACTTCGCCGAGGTCGGTCTGGCGCTGGGCGCGCGCAGGCTGGGCAGGCTGGACGAGGCCGAGGCGCACCTGCGCCGCTGGCTGGCCTGGTGCAGGCAGGTGGACGGCGCGCTGGGCCTGGCGCTGGTGCTGGCGGAGCTGGGGTTCGTCGCCGAACAGCGGGGCGATGCCGCGCGGGCGCTGGAGCTGCACCGGGAGGGCTGCGCGCGGGCGTGGGCGGTGGGCGACCCCAGGGCCGTGGCGCTGGCCGTGGAGGGGGTGGCGGGCGCGGTGTCGCTGGCGGGCGACCACGAGCGCGCCGCGCTGCTGCTGGGCGCGGCCACGGCCGCCAGGGCCGCCGCGGGGGCGCCCCTGCCCGCCGCCGAGCGGGGTGACATCGACCGCGTCTCCGCGCGCTGCCGCGCGGCGCTGGGCCAGGCCGCGTTCGAGGCCGCGCTGGAGCGCGGCCGGGAGCTGAGCCTGGCGGAGGCCCGGTCGCTGATCCCGCGCGACTGAACGGCCGGAAAACCACCACCGAACCCGGTGAAATGATTTCACGAGGAACCGTCTAATTCTTCCTGCCCGCTTCTTCTCTGCTCGCGCGTGCCCATAGCGGGTATTCCACACGATCCGGGAACGCGCTGGTCATCGAGCGGTAATCGGCTGGTCATCGCGCCGGCGATGAGTCCGAAGTTACCCCCGATCGGGTGAATTGGGATATACCTACGGCGTCGGTCCCGGAACCTGCCGCGCGGATTCGGCAGCACCGCCCGAGTGGTTCCACGAACCGGCTCACCGCAAACCCGACCCGTTCGCCGACGGTCGCGCCGCTGCGGCCGCGACACCCGCGAAGAACTACGGAGGAGATCCGATGGGTGAGCACGACGAGAGCGCCCGAGCCGTCCTGGAGGCCGTCCGCGACAGCGTCCCCCAGCTGCGCGAGAACGGCCTGGAGGCCGACGAGCGGCGCTGGATCCCCGAGCAGAACATCGACCTGCTGGAGAAGGCGGGCGTGTTCAGCCTGGCCGTGCCGCGCCGGTTCGGCGGCCTGGACCTCCCGCTGCCCGACCAGGTCGCGGTGCTGACCGAGATCGCCAGGGGCTGCGGCTCGACCAGCTGGTCGGCCGTGGCGTGGGTGTCCACCGCCTGGATGGTCACCCTCTACCCCGACAAGACCCAGGAGGAGGTCTTCGCGGGCGGCTCGGTGCGCGTCTCGGGCGCGTTCACCCCCACCGGCAAGGCGGTCCCGGTCGAGGGCGGCTACCGGCTGACCGGCAAGTGGCGCTTCAACACCGGCTGCCGGGGCGCGCACTGGGACCTGCTGGCCGCGCTGGTCGAGCACCCCGACGGCAGCGAGGAGGAGGTCTTCGCGCTGGTGCCGATGTCGGATCTGACCATCGCCGACGACTGGCACGTCACCGGCGCCTCCGGCACCGGCAGCTCCACCACCTCCGCCGAGGACCTGTTCGTCCCCGCCCACCGGGTGATCAGCGGCGAGGTGGCGCTGACCGACGGCGCCCCCGGCCGCACGCCGACCGCCAAGGGCCGCGAGTACAGCCTGATCACCTACGTGGTGGCCGAGTCCGTGGCCACCTACATCGGCATGGCCAAGGCGGCGCTGGAGGTGTTCCTGGAGCGCCTGCCCGGTCGCGGCCTGGCCTACACCTCCTGGACCGACCAGCGGCAGCACCCGCTGACCCAGCACCGGGTCGCGCTGGCCGCCAACAAGATCACCGCCGCCGAGACGCTGTCGGCCTCCTTCGTCGAGCTGCTGCAGCGGCGCGCGGACGCGGGCGAGCAGCCCACGATCGAGGAGCGGGCCACCGTGCGCGGCCAGGCGGGCACCGCCATCCAGCTGGTCAAGGAGGCGGTGCAGGACCTGCAGACCATCGCGGGCGCTTCGGCGCTGAGCAAGTACCTGCCGTTCCAGCGCTACTACCGGGACCTGCTGGCGCTGTCCACGCACGGCCTGATGTCGCCGGACATGAGCCTGGAGGTGCACGGGCGCGTGCTGGTCGGCCTGGACCCGGAAACGCCCTTCCTGTGACCCCGCGGTCGACCGACCGCGCCGAACCACCTGAACCACCTGAAACACCGCACTGAACCACGCACTGAACCACCGCACGAGAAACGGAAACCGCAGCCGATGTTCGACAGATCAGGGACGGGCGCCGGGGTCTCCCGGCGCCGGCTCCTCAAGGGGATGGCGGCGGGCGCCCTGGCGACCGCGGCGGGCGCGGCCCTCCCGCCCGCGCTGGCCGCCGCCGCGCAGGGCGGGCCCACCGCGCAGGCCGACTACGACGTGATCGTGGTCGGCGGCGGGTTCGCGGGCGTCACCGCCGCGCGCCAGCTGCGCCGCAAGGGGCTGGCCGTGCTGCTGCTGGAGGCCCGCGACCGGGTCGGCGGCCGCGCCTGGACCTCGACCTTCGAGGGCGAGCAGGTCGAGATGGGCGCCACCTGGATCGACCCGCTGCAGACCAACGTGTGGGCCGAGACCCAGAACCAGGGCATCTCCATCGTCGCCGACTCCGCGCCGGGGCGGGCGCTGTTCCCGACCGACACGGGCATGGGGTACTTCTCGGTGGAGGAGGCCTTCGGCGGTCAGGGCGAGCTGCTGGCCCGGTTCAGCGAGCAGGCGCGGGCGCTGTTCCCGCAGCCCTACAGCCCGCTGTCCAACCCGACCGCGCTGGCCCAGGCCGACCAGCTCACCGTGCGCGACCGGATCAACGCGCTGTCGCTGACCACGCGGGAGAAGCGCTGGCTGGACGCGGGCGTCGGCCCGATCAGCGGGCTGTCCACCCGCGGCGCGATGACCGACTTCCTGCACTGGTGGGCGCTGTGCAACTACGACGCCGCGACCTACCACGGCATCAACACCTACCGGCCCAGCACCGGCATGGCGGGCCTGCTCAACAAGATGCTCTCGCGCGACGCGCCGGACGTGAAGCTGAACAGCCCGGTCACCGCGGTGAACGACTCCGGCTCGCAGGTGTCGGTGCGCACGAAGTCCGGGACGACCTACACCGCGCGGGCGTGCGTGATGGCGGTGCCGGTCAACGTGTGGCGCACCATCTCCTTCACGCCCGCCCTGTCCTCGCTGCGGCTGCGGGCCTCGCAGGAGACCATCGGCGTCGGCACGGCCCGCAAGTTCTGGGTGCACCTGCGCTCCAGCCTGGGCAACACCTACGTCAACGCGCCGGAGTCCTACTCGGTCAACGTCATGGTGCCCTACAAGCAGACCTCCCAGGGCTACCTGATGATCGGCTTCAGCGTCGACCCGAACCTGGACGTCAGCAACACCACGGCGGTGCAGAACGCGATCCGGGCGCTCGTGCCCGACGCCCAGGTGCTGGCCCTCAAGGGCGCGAACTGGGGCTCGGACCCCTACGCGCTGGGCGGCTGGTCCTTCCGCAGGCCCCGGCAGCTCACCGAGCTGCTGTCGGCCATCCAGAAGCCGCAGGGCCGCATCGCCTTCGCGGGCAGCGACATCGCCAGCGGCTGGAGCGGCTACGTGGACGGGGCGATGGAGTCCGGCGTGCAGGCCGCGCTCCAGACGCAGTCCATCCTCGGCGTCTGAGGGAAGTGGAGCGATGACCGCCCCGACGACCACTCCGACGACCGCCGCGGAGCGCACCGGCCCCGCCGAGCTCACCGATGAGCACGAGCGCACTGGGGACATCGTCACTGGGGACACGGTCCTGAGCAGGCTCTGCCGGTACGGCGCCGTGCTGGCGGGCGAGGAGTGGATCGCGGCGGTGGACGCCCTGCTCGCGGAGGAGCGCGGGTGAGGCCCGCGCGGTGACCGGTGGCGCTGCCCGGTGACGACCGGGCAGCGCCACTCGCGTCGTGGGGCCGGGGCGCGCGGGGCGGGTAGCATGGCCGCACTCGCGACTGGCGTGCCGAAGGTGGGAGCGACCACCGGGGAGCGGAGGCCGGATCGCACCGCGCGCCTGGGTGCGACGGCGGCGCTGCCGCGCGCCCGGAGGTTGTCGTGCACGATCCCGCCATCCCGTCGCTGACCGCCACCGACCCCGAGGTCGCCGCGCTGGTCCAGGCCGAAGCGGGCCGCCAGTTCGGCAAGCTGAGGCTGATCGCCTCGGAGAACTACGCCTCCACCGCCGTGCTGGAGGCCACCGGCTCGGTGCTGACCAACAAGTACTCCGAGGGCTACCCCGGCCGCCGGTACTACGAGGGCCAGCAGCTGGTGGACCCGATCGAGACGCTGGCGGTGCAGCGGGCCAAGGCGCTGTTCGGCGTCGCGCACGCCAACGTCCAGCCCTACTCCGGCTCCCCCGCCAACCTCGCGGTCTACCTCGCCTTCCTCGACCCCGGCGACACCGTGCTGGGGATGGCGCTGCCGATGGGCGGCCACCTGACCCACGGCTGGGGCGTCTCGGCCACCGGCAAGTGGTTCCGCGGCGTGGGGTACGGCGTGCGCCGGGACACCGGCCGGGTCGACCTGGACCAGGTGCGCGACCTCGCCCGGCGCGAGCGGCCCAAGGTGGTCTTCTGCGGCGGCACCGCCGTGCCGCGCACCATCGACTTCCCCGCCTTCGCCGAGATCGCCCGCGAGGTCGGCGCGGTGCTGGTGGCCGACATCGCGCACATCGCCGGTCTGGTGGCGGGCGGCGCACACCCCTCGCCGGTCGGCCACGCCCAGGTCGTCACCACCACCACGCACAAGACCCTGCGCGGTCCGCGCGGCGCGATGATCCTCACCGACGCCGAGCACGCCAAGGCCGTGGACAGGGCGGTGTTCCCCGGACTGCAGGGCGGGCCGCACAACCACACCACCGCGGCCATCGCGGTCGCGCTGGGCGAGGCCGCCACCCCCGCGTTCCGCGACTACGCCCACGCCGTGGTGGCCAACGCCCGCGCGCTGGCCGAGGCGCTGGTCGAGCGCGGCTTCGACCTGGTCTCCGGCGGCACGGACAACCACCTGATCCTGGTGGACCTGACCGGCCGCGGCATCGCGGGCAAGCCCGCGGCGAAGGCGCTGGACCGGGCGGGCATCGAGCTGAACTACAACACCGTGCCGTTCGACGGGCGCAAGCCGTTCGACCCGTCCGGCGTGCGCCTGGGCACCGCCGCGATCACCACCCGCGGGCTGGGCGTGGCGCAGATGCCGCTGGTCGCGGAGTGGATCGACCGGGCGGTGCGGGCGGCGGGCGAGGACGACGAGGCGGCGCTGGACCGGATCGCGGCCGAGGTCGGCGAGCTGGTGGCGGCCTACCCGATGCCGGGCTGGGCGTAGCGGACCGCGCCCGCCGCGCGGCGGCACCGCTCGACCTCGTACCACTGGCCCTGGTGCAGGCGGTAGGCGCGGCCGTCGACCTCGGTCTCGAACACGATCCAGCGGTCCAGGGGGATCGGCCCGGTCAGCAGCTGCTGGCCGTGCTCGTCGGCGCAGGGCATCAGGCGGCTGTCGCGCAGTTCGCTGACCCGCATGGCGGGGACGATCCGCGCGAAGCGCCCGGTGATGCAGGCGATGTCCGGGCCGGGGGCGGGGCGCAGCGGGCCGAGGCCGCCCACGTTGTTGGTGTAGAAGGACTTCGTCACCGCGGCGTGGGCGGCCGCCGGGCTCGGCCAGCACGTGGCCAGCGGCCCGAACCGGTCGTCGCCGCCCAGGGCGACGGCCAGTCTGTGCTCCAGCTCGGGCAGCAGCGGGTGCTCGGCGTCGAGCGGGCGCCCCTCGGGCGGGCGGTGCTGCGGCGGGACGGCTGGGAGGGGGCGGCCGGACACCCGCCGCCCTCGCGGGGCGGAGTCACCCGACCGCGCGTCGGCGCGCACCGGCCGCGGGGGTGTGGGCAGCTCTGCACTCAACGGAGGTTCCTCCGATAATTATTCACGTTGCTGTGCCTGCTGGTGGGGGGAGATCACGTTTTCTTTTCGGCACGGGTCGAGTTCTCCCGGAGCATGCCCGACGGCGCGGCGGCCGTCTCGTCCACCGCGTCTCATTTCGGTGAGCGGTAGTTCGAGCGCGGTGAGCGGTGTAATCCTTCCGTCCCCACTGATAGGTGGTCCTGAACTCCTTCGTAGTCGTATCTGCCTGCGGATCCACCAGGTCGTTCACCGTAATGGCCTGGTCAGATCACTCCATAGGGGGGTGTTTTGGCGGTGCCGAGTAGTCGAAAGTCGTATTCGTGTGGAATGGTCGACGAAACACCTCTCGCGTACTACGCGATCTGCGGTCACGGGCGGCCGGACCGGCGACCGCCCGTCACGGCAGCGGTGCCGGTCCGCGCGGAGGAACCGGAATGAGCAAATATCGGGATTCACCGTTCCCGGTGGTGCGCCGACCGGGGCGGGGAATGCCCCGCCGTCCCGTCGGGCCGGTCCCGCTCGGCGTCGGCGGCCTCGCGGGAGCGCCGCAGCAGGCGGTGGTCGTCGGCGGCGCGCTCGGCTTCCGCCCTGCGCTGCCGGATGATGGTCCAAGCGTCCCAGTGGTGCATCAGGCCCCCTTCGGCGTCGGCTGCGCGGCGGCCCGACCCCCCTGGTTCCGGGCCGCCACGTCACCGAGGGTGGGAGCGGGGTGTTGAGCGGCGGCCCTGCAAACGTTGAACCCGCTGCTCAGCGCCGGGAGGAACGAGTGGGGGAGAGCGTCATGGGGGTCGGGTTCCGCGTCCTGGACGGGGTCGAGGCGCGCGTGGGCGACAGGCGGCTGGAGCTGGGGCACGCGCGGCAGCGCTGCGTGCTGGCGGCGCTGCTGGTGGACGCGAACCGGGCGGTGTCCGCCGATCGGCTGCTGGAGCGGGTGTGGGGCGAGCGGCCGCCGCTGCGGGCGCGGTCGGTGCTGCGCACCTACGTGTCCCGGCTGCGCGGGGTGCTGGCGGGCACCGGGGCGACGATCACCCGGCGGGACGGCGGCTACGTGCTCGACGTCCCACCCGGCTCGGTCGACCTGCACCGCTTCCGCTCCCTGGTGGCGCAGGCCAGGCAGCAGCGCGACGACGGCCGCGCGCTGGCGCTGGTGGAGGACGCGCTGGCGCTGTGGGGCGGTGAGGCGCTGGGCGGGCTGGACACGCTCTGGGCGCAAGCGGCGCGGCAGGCGCTGGAGCTGGAGCGGGCCGCCGCCGACAACCAGCGCGTCGACCTGGCGCTGCGGCTGGGCAGGCACGCCGCCCTGCTGGCCGAGCTGCCCGCCCGCGCCGCCGCGCACCCGCTGGACGAGCAGGTGGCCGGGCAGCTGATGCTGGCGCTGCACCGGGCGGGCCGCCCCGCCGACGCGCTGGCGCACTACCAGCGCATCCGGCGGGCGCTGGTCGAGCAGCTCGGCGCGGAGCCCGGCCCTCGACTGCGTGAGCTGCACCAGCGCATCCTCACCGCGAACGACCCCGGCGACGCCCCGCACCCCGAGCGGGACGCGGGCGGCGGGCGGGTGCCGCGCCAGCTGCCCGCGCCACCGGGCTCGTTCACCGGCCGGGAGCACGAGCTGGCCGCGCTGGACGGGCTGCTCGGCGCGGGCGGGCGCACCGGGATCGCCGTGCTGACCGGTGGCGGGGGCATGGGCAAGACGTGGCTGGCGCTGCGCTGGGCGCACCGGCGCCGCGACCGGTTCCCCGACGGACAGCTGCACGTGGACCTGCGCGGCTTCGACCCGGTGGCCGAGCCGCTGGCCCCGGACGCGGTGGTGCGCGGCTTCCTCGA
The DNA here is from genome assembly GCF_017876325.1 of Saccharothrix coeruleofusca. Lineage (NCBI taxonomy): Bacteria > Bacillati > Actinomycetota > Actinomycetes > Pseudonocardiales > Pseudonocardiaceae > Saccharothrix > Saccharothrix coeruleofusca. The sequence goes on along the minus strand of NZ_JAGINV010000001.1, from coordinate 4,194,171 downwards.
CGCGCTGGGCGTGCCCGCGCCGGACGTGCCCGCCGAGCCGTCCGCGCAGGTGGGCCTGTACCGGGGGCTGACCGCCGACCGGCGGCTGCTGGTGGTGCTGGACAACGCCCGCGACACCGCGCAGGTGGTGCCGCTGCTGCCCGGCGGCACCACCAGCGCGGTGCTGGTCACCAGCCGCCGCCTGCTCACCGCGCTGGTCGCGGGCCACGACGCCACCCCGGTGGAGGTGGGTCTGCTGTCCGACGAGCAGGCCGCGGAGGTGCTGGCCGGGCACCTCGGGGCCGCCAGGGTGGCCGCCGAGCCCTCGGCCGCCGCCGAGCTGCTGCGGCACTGCGCCGGGATGCCGCTGGCGCTGGGCGTCCTCGCGGCCCGCGTCAGGACGCGGCCGGACCTCCCGCTGGCCGCGCTGGCCGAGGAGCTGGCCGACGCGTCGGCCAGGCTCGACGCGCTGGACACCGGCGAGCTGCCGACCACGTTGCGCGCGGTGTTCTCCGCCTCGGTGCGGGTGCTCGGGCAGGGCGCGGCGCGGCTGTTCGGGCTGCTGGGCCTGGTCCCCGGCCCCGACGTGGGCACCGCCGGGGCCGCCGCGCTGGCGGACGTGCCGCTGCCCGCCGCGCGGCAGGCGCTGCGCGAGCTGGAGGAGGCGCACCTGGTGCACCAGCACGCCCCCGGCCGCTACCGGATGCACGACCTGGTCCGGTTGCACGCGGGTGAGCTGGCGGGCGAGGACGGCCCGGCCGCGCTGGAGCGGCTGGCCGACCACTTCTGCCACGTCGCCTCGTTGGCGGCGGACCGGTTCGCGCCGGGGGAGCCGCACCGCCGCCCGCCCGTGCCCGTGCGGGCTGGCCCCGAGGTGGTCTTCCCCACCTACCGGGAGAGCAAGGAGTGGCTGATCGCCGAGCGCGCGAACCTGCTGGCGCTGGTCGGCCGCTCGGCGCCGCGCCACGCGGTGCACCTGTCCAGGGCGCTGGCCCGCTACCTGGACTCCATCGCCCACTACCACGACGCGCTCGCCCTGCACCTCGCGGCGTTCGCCGCGACCGGCGGCCAGGACGGGTACGTCCTGTGCCACCTGGGGACGGCGCTGAGCAGGATCGGCAGGTTCGCCGAGGTCCTGGGCCACTACGAGCGCGCTCTGGAGATCGCCGCGGCCACCGGCGACCTCGCGCTGGAGAACATGGCCGCGACGGCGCTGGGCATCCACTGGCACCAGCGGGAGGGCGCCGACGCGGCACTGCCCCACTACGAGCGGGCGCTGGCCGCCGCCAGGCGCGGCGGCTACCGGCACAGCGAGGGCATCGCGCTGGCCAACCTGGGAGGAGCGCAAGCCGAGCGCGGGCGGCACGAGGAAGCGCTGGCCCTGCTGGGCCAGGCGGGGGGCATCGCGGAGGAGCTGGGCGATCCGGGTCTCGGCGCGGTGGTGCTGAGCGGTCTGGGCGACCTGCACCGGCGTCAGGGACGCGCGGAACTCGCCATGCGGATGCACCACCGGGCGGCCGAGATGGCCAGCGGGGGCTCGATCCGCACCATCGAGGTGCAGGTGCTCAACGGCCTGGCGTCGGCCGTGCACCGCCTGGACGGCCCCGAAGCGGCGCTGGAGCACTACGGCAAGGCCCTCGACCACGCCCAGCGCACCGGCTACCGGCTGGAGGAGGTGCTGGCGCACGAAGGCATGGCGGCGGCGCTGCGCGAGCTGGGGCGCGCCGGGGAAGGCGCTCGGCACGCCGAGCGCGCGCTGGCCCTGCGGGCGGAACTGGGACTGCGCTTGACCTCCAGTGAGGTCGATGTTCCACAGTAGGCGCATGGGGATCGCCGTTGAGCAGAAGACCGAGTGGGACATCGACGTCATCGACGTGGACCGCTACCTCGACCGCATCGGCCACGCGCGGCCGGAGCAGCCGTCCACCGCGGCGTTGAAGTCGCTGCACGCCGCGCATGTGCGCGCCATCCCGTTCGAGAACGTGGACGTCGTGCTGGGCCGCCACCGGGGCATCGCGCTGCCGGTGGTGTTCGACAAGCTGGTCGGCCGCAAGCGCGGCGGCTACTGCTACGAGCACGCGACGCTGTTCGCCGCGGTGCTGGAGCGGTTGGGCTACCGGGTGCGGCGCAGCTACGCGCGGGTGCAGCCGGACCACCCCGGCCCGAACACGCACATGCTGCTGGTCGTCGAGGCCGAAGGCGCGCAGCACCTGGTGGACGTCGGTTTCGGCGCGGAGATCATGCACCCGATGCCGCTGGTGCACGGCGCGGAGGTGGACCAGGCGGGGTGGCTGCACCGCGTCGTCCGCGAGGACGACCTGTGGACGCTGCAGAAGCGCGTGGACGGCGGCTGGGAGCGGCTGCACAGCACGGACACGCGCGCGGCGAGGCCGATCGACTACGAGGTGTTCCACCACTACACCTCGACCCACCCGCGCTCGCCGTTCACCGGACGGCTGGTGGTCATGCGGCTGGCGGAGGGCGTGAGCCGCAAGCTCATCGGGCGGCAGCTGCTGGTCGAGCACGCCGACGGGCGCGTGGAGCAGCGCCCGGTCGGCGTGGACGAGCTGGACGAGGTGCTGCGGGGGCTGGACGTCGAGCTGGACGAGGAGGAATCGGCCCTGCTGCGCCAGTTCCACGCCGCCGGGTGAATCACGCCTGCGGCATGCGCAGGTCCCGCGCGGCCCAGGTGGCGAAGTCGGTGGTGGGCAGCCCGAGCGCGTGCGCGTGCTCCGGCCGCACCGGGGTGTCCACCACGTTCATCCACTCGTGCAAGGTCACGATCGCGGGGTCGAGGCCGTCCGGGGGCAGCACCGGGATCTCGCGGCCCAGCGCCCGCGACAGGGTCGCCGCGATCCCGCCGACGGTCAGCAGGTCCCCGGCCAGGTCCAGCTCGACGCCGTGGAACCGCTCGGGTTCGGCGAAGGCCCCCGCGGCGGCGGTGCCGATGTCGTTCACCGCCACCAGCGGGATCAGCGTGTCCTCCCGCATGGCGGTGACGAAGCCGCCTTCCCACCACTGGCCGAACAGGGGAGTCCACCCCGTCAGGCTCTCCATGAACGCGGCGGGCTTGAGCAGCGTCCAGTGCCGGAACCCGGCTTCCCGCACCAGGTCCTGGGTGTGGGCCTTGCTCTCCCAGTAGTGCTCGTCCCACTTGCCCTCACCCCAGCCGGGGGTGGCGCGGTGCGCCCCCGCGCCGTAGACCGAGGTGTGGACGAACTGCGGCACGCCCGCCGCCTTCGCCGCTTCCACGAGGTTGCGACCGTGCCTGACCTCGCGGTCCGGGTCGTCGACGCCGTGGGTCTGCACCGAGAACACCGCCCGCGCGCCGGTCGCGGCGGCCACCAGGGACGCGGAGTCGTCCAGGTCACCCGCCACCAGGTCGGCGCCCAGCGCTTCCAGCGCCTTGGCCCGCGCGGCGGCCGGATCGCGCACCAGCGCGCGCACCGCCGAGCCCTGGGCGAGCAGGGCGCGCGCGACGGCTCCGCCCTGCGTGCCGGTGGCGCCGGTGACGAGGACCGGATCGGTCTGGGACATGGGATCTCCTCGCGCGGAACTTAAACGGGGTAGCCCCCCGTTTCTTGTCGCCACCGTAGCGGAGGGGCACCCCGTTTAACAACCTACCTCGGTCGAACGCCGTTGAGCGCCAGGTGGAGCAGCCGCTCGGCCGAGGCCGCGCTGTTCTCCGTCCCCTGGCCGATGGCGGTGACCAGGGCGATCAACTCGGTCATGGACACCTCGCGGTCCACGGCCCCGGCGGCCTTCGCGCGCGCCAGCAGCGGCTCGCCCGCCTCGTGGATCATCCGCGTGCAGAGGGAGGACTGCGGGAACTCCTCCGTGCCGCCGCGGGTCAGCGCGGCGGCCAGCCCCTTGGTGGAGGCGATGAAAGTGCCCACCGCGCGCAGCCACCCGGTCAGCGCGTCGGCCGGGTCGGCCAGGTCGGCGAACTCGTCGACCCGCGCGCACAGCCGCTCCACCTCGTCGTGGAACAGCGCCTCCAGCAGGTCCCAGCGGGAGGCGAAGTGCCGGTGCAGCGTGGCGGAGCCGACTTCAGCGCGCCGCGCGATCTCCTCCAGCGACGCATCGGCCCCGTGCTCGGCGACCGTGGTCCTGGCCGCCGCCAGGATGCGGTCGTAGTTGCGCTGGGCGTCCGCGCGCTTCGGGCGGCCGGGAGCCACGGGCACCTCCGGGAAGTGGGGCGTCACCCTGAATCCTAGTCGCTCCGGCTTCAGGCGGTGTCGCACCCGCGACGCCGGTCGGCTCGCGCTCGTGACCGGCGACGAGCATCCCTGGCGCGCCAGGACGGCAGTGGAGCCCCGGTGTCGCGGGAGTCCCACCCGAGGTGCTCTCGGTCACCGGGACTCCCCGTCCCCGCTCGGATTCTCTGTCCGAAGTGGACCCTCAGCTCGGCGACGTCCTCACTCGCCTTCGCCGAGTCGTCCCCGCCCGAGTCGTGCTGGAACGCCATTCGTTCGACACCGATCGATCAAAGGTCGTCACGGCCGGAACCGGTCCGTCGCGGCCACCCTGGCCTCGGTCATGCCGGGACCACCGCCGTGCGCGATCTCGCGGATCAGCACCAGCTCGCCCTCCGGCCACACCCGCTCCAGCAGCCAGGGTGTGCCGACCAGGTTGCCCAGGTCCAGCTCGCCCTGCACCACCACGCCGGGAATGCCCGCGAGCTTGTGCGCCTGGGCCAGCACCGCGCCGTCGGTCAGCCACGAGCCGTGCGCCCAGTAGTGGGTCACCAACCGGGCGAAAGCCAGGCGGTACTCGGGCGAGTAGTCGCTCATCAGGCCGTTGGGGGTCTGGGGCAGCATGGCGTCCTCCCAGGTGCACCAGTCGTCGGCGGCCTTGCGGTGCACCGCCGGATCGGGGTCGAGCAGCAGTTCCAGGTAGGCCGCGGCCAGGTCGCCGTCGCGCCGGTGCGCGGGCACGCCGTCGCGGAACCGCGCCCACGCCTGCGGGAACACGTGCCCCAGACCTCGGGTGAGCAGGTCGACCTCCACCTGCCTGCCGGTGGCCACCCCCGCCAGCACGATCTCCGACACCCGGTGCGGGAACCGCTCGGCGTAGACCAGACCGAGGACCGCGCCCCACGACGCCCCGAACAGCAGCCACCGGTCGACGCCCAGCCGCTCGCGCAGCAGTTCCAGATCGCCGATCAGGTGATCGGTGGTGTTGGCCGACAGGTCGACCACCGGCGCGCCCGCGTGCGGGGTGCTGCGCCCGCAGCCGCGCTGGTCCAGCAGCACCACCCGGTAGGCGGCGGGGTCGAAGTAGCGACGGGAGTTGGGCGTGCACCCCGCGCCGGGCCCGCCGTGCAGCACCACGGCGGGCTTGCCGTCGGGGTTGCCGCACACCTCCCAGTACACGTGATGCCCGTCGCCCACGTCGAGCATCCCGTGGTCGTACGGCTCGATCTCCGGGTACAGCACGGCGTCCCCCTCGGACTGGATGCAACAGTGCTGTTACATTAACCGGGGGCGCAACGGCTTATCCCGACGCGGCCTCCAGCGGGGTGAACGCCGCCCGGACGTCCACCCCCTTGACCCACATGCCGATCGCGAACGCCGCTGTCGCCTCCAGCAGCGCCGCGCGCTCCAGCGGCCCGCCGTCGACCGGCACGCCACCGGCGTCGCGCACCAGCCGCCCGACCAGCGCCACCGCCTCGGGGTCGTCCCCGCACAGCGGCACCGCCAGCGGCCTGTCCCCGAACACCACCGGCGACGGCCTGCGCCACACGTCGACGTGGCAGAGGTTGAACGCCTTCACCACCCGCGCGTCGGTGCCCGCGAGGCGCAGCGCCTGCGCGGGCTCGTCGAGCACGAAACGGCCCTGCACCACCGAGTTCGTGCAGTCCACCACGATCTTCCCCGCCGCGTCGCCGAGGCAGTCCGCCGCCACGCCTGCGGGCACCGCCAGCAGCACCGCCTCGCCGAACGACAACGCGTCGCCCAGCGATCCGGCCCGCGCGCCGATCCGGTCCGCGCACACCGCGGCCCGCTCCGCGACACGCGCGCCCACCAGCACCTCGTGCCCGGCGGCGACCCACTTGCCGCCCAGCGCCCCCGCCATCGAGCCCGCGCCCAGCACACCGATCCGCACCCGTTCCTCCTCGTGGTTGGCTGGGCACGACGCTAGGGAGCCCGATGGGCACCGTTCGGTGCCCGCGCGGAGGTGGACAGTGGAGTACCTGGCCGACTGCCGGGCGCGGCTGGCCTTCGACCTGCTGGCCAACACGTGGAACCCGGTCGTGCTGTGGGCGTTGCGCGACGGCCCCCGCCGCCACGCCGACCTGCGCAGGCACATCGGCGGCATCCGGCAGAAGGTGCTCACCGAGACGTTGCGCCGCTTGGAGGAGCACGGCCTGGTGGCGCGGCGATCCCGGCCGGGCCGGGTCGACTACGCGCTGACCGGCCTGGGCGCGAGCCTGCTGGGGCCGATCGGCGCGCTGGGGGAGTGGGGCCACGATCACGGCGACGCCGTGATGGCGGCGCTGGACCGGGAGCCGTCCACGGCGGGGTCAACCGACGGGTGAGGCGACGGCGCGCACTTCGCGGACCAGGTGGGCGGCGAGGACCCAGGGCAGCAACGGGTCTCCGAAGGTGGTGATGACGGGACTGGTCGGGGTCCAGGGGTGTCTCCTCGCGGTAGCCGATGCCCCGGTTGCCGGGCAGTGCGATCACGCCGGGGCTGTCGCCCTCCTCGGCCGACCACGCCGTCACGTAGGGCACGAGCGGGGCGGTGTGCTGCCTGCGGTGGCGGGGCGAGGCGGTCATGGTGTTCTCCGGGCGGTGCGGAACGTGCTCTGGTTCTGTCGTCGCGCGGCCACCACCCAAATCCGTGCGTCCCACGTGGGAAATCCGCTCCACGAAAGTTCCACGTCGAGGCAAGTCACCCGTTTGGGGAGGCCGGCTACCCTGAGCCGAGGCGCGGACACCCGGCTGGACCACCAAGGGGCCCTCATGGCACGTCGCACGGACGCGATCGTCGAACACCGCGAACTGGGAAAACTCCTCACGGCGTACCGCGATCTGGAAGCCCGACGAGCTGAACACGAACTGCGGGTGCGCTGGGAAGCCCTGACCCGCACACGCCGGGATCTGCCGTTCGGCACCGTGGTGTGAACGGCAGATCCCGCCGATGCTGGACATGGGCGTGGGCGACGGTCGTGGTCCGAGCCCCCGCGAGCCCGTCGATGACGACTACATCGCTTCCCTTCGACAGCAGATGAGGCGACTGCTGGACATCGACGTCCAGTTCGGCGGGAACGAGGCGTCCGTTCAGGCGGTGCGCTTGTTCCGAGCCGCGCACCGGCGGGTCGGCGCCAGTCCGTGTCCGCCACGCCTGAGGCGCGACCTCCACTCGGCGGTGGGGGAACTGGCCGAGATCGTGGGATGGCTGCTCTACGACGCCGATCGGCAGGACGCGGCCCGGCGGATCAACCTGGAAGCGCTGCACTACCTGCGCTGGGCGGGGGACCGCGGCGTGGAGCTGCTGACGCTGCAGAACATGTCGATGCAGGCCGAGTACGTGAACCGGCCCGACGAGGCGCTGCACATCGTGGACTCGGTGCTCGGCTCGGGTGGGCTGTCCCCGCGCCTGGAAGCCCTCTTCCTGGCGCGCGGCGCCCACGCGCTGGCGCAGCAGGGGCGGCGGCAGGAGGCGGCCCGCGCGTTCGGCAGGGCGAGGTCCCGGTATCTCGACGGCACCCGCGATGGTGATCCGACGTGGGCGTACTGGGTGGACGACAGGCAGTTCGCGTGGTTCGAAGCGAGGATCAACGCGGAAGCGGGCAACCACGGCAAGGCGGCGGAGATCTTCCACGACGCGCTGGCGGCGACCCCGAAGCACCGGGTCCGCGCCTTCTACAGCCGGACCGGCTACCTCTTCGAGAGCCTGGTCGACTGCGCGGACTGGCGCCAGGCGGAGGAAGTCGTGCCCCGCCTGGCGCCCTACGTCCTGGAAGTCGGCTCGGGGCGACCGAGTCGATCCTGCGCGCCACCCTCGCACGGGCGGACCGCCCCGGCACACCGGGCGACCTCCGCGACGGCGCGGCCCATCTCCGGGACCTGCTCGACCGGCGGTGACCGGGGTGATGCCGCTGTCGGGGCGGAACCCGGCTCAGGCCGCGTTCATCAGGTCCAGCGCACTGTGCTGCCGCGCCGCGTCCGCCCGGTCGAACGGACCGGCCCAGCGCAGCCCGTAGGTGTCCAGCGCGGTGCGGTTCGCCGCATGCGCGGTGTTGGCCTGCCGGGTCAGGTAGGCGGTGTAGGGCCGGTCGGCCAACACCCGGTTGAGCACGCCGAGCGAGCGCGCGTAGATCCCCTTGAACGACGGGCCGTCCGGCTCGCAGTTGGCAGGCTCGCAGGGCTCCCGCAGCACGCCGTTGGCGTGCAGCGCCTGCGCCGTGGTCGACGCGGCGGCGAGCTGGCGGGCCCTGGTCAGCAGCGCCGCGTCACCGGTGGCCCGGTTCAGCTCCACCAGCGCGGCCAGGACGACGCCCTGGTTGTAGCTCCACACCTGGGAACCGTTGTTGCGGCAGGTGTCCAGGGAGATGCCGTCGTTGACCAGGTTGGCGCTGTTGATCATCCCCGTGCCGCTGTACCAGGACCAGCCCGCCCGCGCCCGCTGGAGGTAAGCGGTGTCGCCGCTGATCCTGTTGTGCAGCGCGGCGTTGAGCTGGATGTAGAGGGCGTTGGTGATGGCGTTCTTGTAGTCGTGGGCGGTGCGCCACCAGACCCCGCCGCCGCACACGCCGTCCCAGTGGGCGTGCATGTGGTCGGCGGCGTGGCGGGCGGTGGACAGGTACCTGCTGTCGCGGGTCAGGTCGTAGGCGGCCACCCAGGCCAGCCCCCACCACCCGGTGTCGTCGAGGTAGTCGTTGCGGAAGTGGCCCATCGCGGCGTTGACGTTGCGGTCGTAGGTGTTGGCGATGGCGTACCGGTAACTGGCCATGCCCGAGACGCGGATGTTGTCGACGATCGCGGTGAGCGCGTTCGCCGAGTTCCACCAGCCGCTGGTGGTGAACAGGCCGGTGCCGTTGTCGTAGAACTGCATCAGCGCGGTCGCTGCGGCGGTGCGCCGGTCGTAGGCGTTCCAGGTGGTGCGCGCCCACGCGGTGCAGGCGATGTCCGGGCGGTTCCCGGCCCTGCCGCAGGCGCGCAGCGCTCCCACGCCCCGGTTGGCCCAGTCGTCGACGTTGTACATCATGGTGCGCCATCCCGCGGCGCCCGAGGGGATGGCGGTGTTGCCCAGCCGGGCACCGGAGGCCCAGCTCCGGCCGCCGTCGAAGGAGCGGTCGAGCCAGACCTCGTCACCGGGGAGGCCGCTGCCGATGGTGGCCCAGCCCATGGCGTCGGTGTCGTTGAAGCGCAACGAGATGCGGCGACCGAACAGGGTGGCCGAGCCGCCGTCCCGGTCGGCCGGGGCCAGCGCCGGGTCGCGCGCGTCGCAGTAGCGGTTGCACACCGTCGCGGCGGCGGACGGCGTGGTGCTGGCGGACGGCGTGGTGCCCGTGGGGGATTGTGCTGTCGCAGGGGGCGCGGTGGCGAGCAGGGTGGCGACCGCGCTGACGAGGACCAGGGACGACTTCATCGTCGAGACCTCCCGGATGGATGCGCCCATCGGAGATGTGAGAGCGCTCTCACACAGTTGCCGACGCTAGTGCCGCGCGTGAGGACCGGTCAACGCGCCGGATGCGGTGTTCCCCTTGGGGCAGCGGAAACCGGGACGTGGGCCGTTCCGGGGATGGACGCGGACCGGGCAGGCGATCACGATGGGCGACAGCTCACCGACAGTCTCGACCACTGATGACCGGCAGGAGTGAACCCGGCGGGAACCGGGTATGCCACGCCGCAGTTCGAGCAGAGGAGAGGACATGACCGTCACCAGCATCATCGGCGCCCTCGTCGTGGGACTGATCATCGGCGCGCTCGGTCGCCTGTTCCGGCCGGGCAGACAGGCCATCCCGATCTGGCTGACCATCGTGGTCGGCATCGTCGCCGCCTTCATCGGCACGTTGATCGCCTCGGCGCTGGGGGTGCGCGACACCGGCGGCATCGACTGGATCGAGCTGATCCTCCAGGTCGTCGTGGCGGTCGTGGGCGTCGGCATCGCCGCGAACGTCTACGGGCGGCGCAGCCTGCGCTGACTCGCGGGCGGGCGCGGGTGGGCCGCCCCCACCCGCGCCCGCCGCCGCCGCACCGCCAGAACGGCCGCACCGTCAGAACTGCAGCGACCAGCCGTTGATCCGGCCCACGTCCTGCCGCGCCACGTCCTGCACCCGCAACCGCCACGTGCCGTTGGCGACCTCGGTCGAGGCGTTCACGGTGTAGGTGGTGACCAGGTCGTCCCCGCCGTCGGCGCTGGAACCCTTGACCCGGTACGAGCTGCCGTCCGGGGCGAGCAGGTCGATCACCAGGTCGCCGCGGAAGGTGTGGGTGATGTCCACCCCCAGGCCCAGCGCCGCCGGGGCGTTGCCCGGCACCGCGGAGACCGTGATCGCGCTCTCCGCGGTGGACAGGTCGGGGATCGGCACGTCGGTGGTGTTCTCGAAGCGCGGGCCCGGCGTCGCGCCCGCCCCGGCCAGCGTCCACAGGGCCTGGGCGATCGCGTCGCTGTTGCGGTCCAGCGCCGTGGCGTCGATGTTGGCGGTCGTGTCGCAGGACCGGTGGTAGCAGCGGTCGAACGCGACCCCCGCCGTGCCGCCCCACTTCTGCGCCTGCGCGCTGGTCTTGGTGACCTCGGCGCCGGTGAACAGCCCGCCGACCGGGATGCCCGCGCGGGCGAACGCGGCGTGGTCGGACCGGCCGCCCACCGAGGTCAGCTCGGTGGGCACGGCGAGCGCGGCCTGCAGGGTCTCCTGCAGCGCCAGCGACCCGGCGGGCTGCCCGCTGGCGCTGTAGACGAAGTAGCCGGGGTTGGGCGAGCCGATCATGTCGAAGTTCAGGTACGCCTTGATCCTGGACCGCTCGGCGGCGGGCAGGTTCTCGACGTAGTAGGTCGACCCGACCAGGTTCAATTCCTCCGCGCCCCACCAGCCGAACCGCAGGTGCCGCTGCGGCTGGAAGCCCTCCCGCGCCACGGCCAGCGCGACCTCCAGGATGCCCGCGGACCCGCTGCCGTTGTCGTTGACGCCGGGGCCCGCGCTGACGCTGTCCAGGTGCCCGCCCAGCATCAGCACGTCGTCGGGGTTGCCGCCGGGCCAGTCGGCGATGAGGTTGTAGCCGGTGGCGCCGCTGGCGGTGAACTGCTGCACGGTGGTCCGGTAGCCCGCCGCGTCCAGCCTGGCCTTGACGAAGTCCAGCGAGGCCCGGTAGCCGGGCCTGCCGTGGGCCCGGTTGCCGCCGTTGGCGGTGGCGATGGCCTGGAACTGCTCCAGGTGCGCCTGGACGTTGGCCAGCGGGATGTCCGGGGCGGCCTGCGCGACCGGCTCGGCGCGGGCCGCGGTGGGGGTGAGCACGGCGGTGGCGAGCAGGATCGCCACCGCCAAGGGGGTCCTCTTCGGGGACATGGCTACCTCCGCAGGGTTGGGATGGCCACCGTTCGAGAGTGGTCCGCCCCTGCTCGGCGCGCTAGCGGCGTTCGTCGTGAGGTGTTCGGCCGATTCGGTTACTCCATTGACTCGATAGTTTCAGTGTTGACAAAAATTGGCCTGGCCCGGGATCAGAGGCCCACGTTGACGATCTTCGCCACGCTGGGGACGCCGTTCTTCAACGCGAACAGCATGTGGTTGCCCGGCAGCACGTCGCCCGCGGGCGGGATCTCCACGGTGTAGCGCGTCCTGGTCGCCGGGGACGTCGACACCGTGCGCAGGGGGATGCGCCGCTGGTCGTTGTTCACCGTGTGCGTCACCGGCCCGTAGCGCACCAGGACGAACGACACGCCGTCGTCGGCCTCCACGGTCAGCTGCCCGCCGGCGGTGGCGGTGGCGGGCGCGGTGTGGATGGTGGGACGCGGCGCCTCGCGGCCGTCGCGGTCGAACAGGTAGGGCGGGCTGAACACCTGCCCGTCGGGGTGGTTGGTCTCGCACGGCAGCTGCCCGCACAGCCCGCCGCCACCGCTGAAGACGCGGCCGTCGGGCAGCAGGGTGGCGACGCTGTGGTAGTTGCGCGGCACGGCCATGGTGGCCTGCGGGGTGAAGCTGTTGTCGGCCGGGTTCCACAGCTCCGGGGTCAGCACCGCGTCGGTGTCGGTGAACTCCAGCGGCACCCGCTGCCCGCCGATGACCAGCACCTTGCCGTCGGGCAGCACGACGCTGGTGGCGTAGGCGCGGCGGAAGCGCATGGCGCCGCCGTCGGTCACCCGCGGCCCTCCCGCGCCGGTCAGGTCGATCAGCCGGGCCCGGTTGCTCGCCAGGTAGCGGGGGTCGGCGATCTCGTTCTCGAGCGGGCGGTAGTGCGGGGCGCCGCCCGCGGTGAAGATCTTCCCGACGTCGTAGGAGGCGGCGTTGCCGTGCATGGCGTCCTGCGTGCCGCGGGTGCCGGCGCTGGTGGCGGTGCCGCTGCCCGCCGTGTCGATCCAGTGCATGGTGTTGCCGGGGCCCGCGTGGAACACGCGCCCGCCGCGCACGGCGTGGAACCAGCCGTGGTTGTCCGCGCGGTAGGGCCCGCCCTCGTCGGCGGTGTGGATGGTCGAGCCGAGGACGCCGGGCAGGGTGCGCCAGCGGCCCGTGGCGGGGGAGAAGACCTCGCCGGGGTGGTCGCCGTCCCGGCCCGCGCCGTGGGAGTTCCAGGAGCCGCCCAGCACGAACGCCTCGCCGGTGGACAGCAGGGTCATGCCGGGGTATCCGCGCGGCGCGGCCATCCCGGCTTCCCGGCTCCAGCGGCCGGTGGCGGGGTCGTAGCTGCTGGTGCTGGTGATCGAGTCGCCCCCGGTGACCAGCAGCCTGCCGTCGGCCAGCGCGGCGGTGCCCGGGCAGAACATCTCGTGGCTGACCTCGGCCTGCTTCTCCGGTTCGACCACCCCGCTGTCCGGGCGCAGCCGCGCGGTGTGCGTCGGCGAGTCCGTGCTGATGGCCGTGCGCTTGCCGGAGGACCAGGTCAGCAGCGTGCCGTCGGGCAGCACCGCGGCGGCGGCGGGCACCAGCGGCAAGCCGATGGTGCGGGTGCTCCACGCGCCGTGGGTGGCGGGGGTGGCGGGACCGTCGAGGGTGATCTCGGCGGCCTCCACCTCCTCGGGGCCCTGCTGGGCGGTCAGCCGCACGTGGCGGGCCTGCGTCACCCGGTCGAACACGGCGGTCTTGGGGTAGTCGTCGTCGCTCCACGTGCCGCGGGCCACCTCGGTGAACTGCGCGCCGTCGGAGCTGGTGGAGACCGCGTAGCCCAGCACGCGCTTGGACCGGTCGCGCGGCGGCGCGTAGACCAGTCCGTCGACCCGCTGGGGGCGGCCGAGGTCGAGGGTGATCGAGGGCGCGCCGGACGCGGTGCGCCTGCCCGACCAGAAGGTCCTCGGGTCGTCGTCGAGCACCGCGGCGGCGGACTGGGCCCCGTTGCGCCCGGTGGCGGTCCACCCGGTCCGGGGCAGCGGCACCGAGCCGGGGCGGTGACCGGGGTCGCCGAGCAGGTCCAGGCGGGCCGCGGAGACCTGCCTGGGCGCGGCGGTGTCGGTGGCGACCAGCCGGACCGCCGAGGCCGTGGTGGCGGGGAAGGCGATGGTCTTGGCCTCCTCGGTGTGCCCGAGCCTGCCCGAGCTGACCGGGAACCAGTCCCGCTCGGGTGTCCGCACGTCGATCCGGTAGTCCAGGAACAGCTGCGCCTGCGCGCCCCGCAGCGGGTGGTAGACCAGCGCCGACACGGTCCGGGGCGTCGGCAGGGCGATGGCGATCCAGCGCTCGCCGCGCTGGTCGGCCCCGCTGGTCCAGTGTCGCCCGCCCGCGGGGTCCAGCACGCCGTCCGCCCGGCCCGCGCCGTCCTCGCTGCTGGCCGTGGCCCGCCAGCCGGTCCGGTCCAGCGCGGGAGCGGGCAGGCGGTCCTGGTCGGGGAACGGGGTGGTGACGAACGGCTCGGCGGCCGACTGCGGCCCGGTGGTCAGCGCCGCGGCCGTGGCGGCGGCCACGGCGATGAGCGTCCACCTTGGACGGCGGGAGCGCGCGGGCACGCGAGTGGTGGGTTCGTCCATGAATTGCTTACCTTCCCCATCGGGATACGGCGGGACGATCGGTCGACGGCCTGCCCGCGTTCGTCTCCGGATGGTAGGTCCGGTCATGAGCGACCGGAAGTCGCTCGATGGGGTTGACGACCTCATTGAGGGACAGGTATTCCGCGAGTTCCAGCGGTCCGTCGCAATAGGACCAGAAGGGTCTTTTGGCCCGGTTTTTCCGGATTCCTCATTGGTGCCGCACGCGCAAGGGCAGTGCCGGGGGCCGGCCACCGGCCTTCGGCGGGCAGGCCCGCGGACAGCGCAACGTGGTGGAACGCTGCTTCAACCGGCTCGAGCAGTTCCGCGCCGTCGCCACCCGCTTCGGCAAACGCTGGAAGACCCGCTGGAAGTCCGCGCTCAACGCCTCCGGGATCGCCTTCGACGGCCGCTTGGCCGCCGGACGCGGCCGGCCCTCTTCACCCCGAGTCGCACCGCTCGTTCGGCAGAGCCGCTCGTCTGGGCGGCAGGCCGTGCTGATGCCGGCTCTACGCCGAGTAGGTCTGCGGCAGTCCTCCCGTCACCTGAATAGGTCACTCCTGATCACCCCCGCTGTGTTTGAATGCTTGCGAGGCCGTTCTGGTGGGGGTTATGCGGCCTGTTGTTCGAGGGGTGTTCGTAGGGGCGGAACGCAGCTCGCTCACGTTGACGGCGTCTTCCGGGGCGGCCGGTGCTGGGGCGTGCCTGTGCGTGAGCGCGGGGGGAACAGGTGAACAAGGGGAAAGCACGTCTGCTCTGGTCTGCCGCTTCGGCGTTGGCGTTGGCGGCGGCCGGGCTCTTACCGGTGCCGACACCGGCCGCGAGAGCGGCGGAGGTCGTACCCAGGGCGGTCGCGCCACCGTCTCAGAGGTGCACCCAGGTGGCCGTGGCGGCGGAGGCAGCCCGTTCGTCCGCCCAGGCGCCGGAGAGCAGGCTGATCCGGGCGGATCAGGCGTCCGCGGCGTACGCGGCCCCGGACACGCCGCGACGGATGATCCCGGGTGACGAGCACCCGGTGCGGGTGACCGTCCGCAACACCACGCAGCAAGCGCTGGTGGCGGGCAGGCACGTGCTGTCCTACCACTGGACCCTGCCCAACGGCACTGACGCCACGGCCGGGAACCGGCTGGACACCGCGTTGCCCGCGAGCGTGGCGCCGGGCGCGGAGGCCACTCTGGACGCACGGGTGAAAGCCCCGCAACTGGCCGACATCGGCAACGACCGCGAGCAGTTCACGCTGCGGTGGGACGTCTACGACAACAGCACCCGCAAGTGGCTGTCCGAGACGACGGGCGTGCCCACCCTCGACCTCGACGTGCGCGTGGAGGAGCCCACTTCCGACCAGCTCGGGCTGGAGCACTTCTACTCCTACGCCAGTGTCCCCACCGGCGCGGGCGGGGACCTGTCCGTCAACGAGTTCTCCGGCAACGCCGTGTGGAACTACGACGTGTTGACCAACCCCAGCCGCGGCCTGGCGAGCTTCAGCCGGGTGACCTACAACTCCTCGGACACCTCGGACTCCTACGCGGGCCCCGGGTGGTCGGTCACGGCGTCGACGCTGAACCGACTCGGCACACCGCTGGCGTTCGGCGGCTTGCTGCCGGGACTGCTCGGGTGGCCCACCACGGTGACCCTGGTCGACGGCGACGGCACCGGGCACGTGTTCGAGCTGAACAAGCACGACAGCGCCGACAGCCGGAAGTGGACCTACGACGCGCCTGCCGGTGTGCACCTGTACCTGCAGTACCTGCCCGACAACGGGGAGGACCGCCGGTGGAGCTTCACCACGCCGGAGCGCACGCGGTTCTTCTTCGACGGGCAGGGCTACCACACGGCGACGGTGGACAAGAGCGGCAACACCATGTCGTTCACCTACGAGCGGGCGCTGCTGGGCAACCGCAACACCGGTGTGCTCAAGCACGTCACCGACGCCAACGGGCGCCGCACGCTGACGCTGGACTACTACCAGCGCGGTGACGCGTTCTCGTACATCCTGGGTGGCCGGAAGCTGACCGGGACGAACCTGGACAACCTGTTCATCATCAACAAGGTCAAGTCGATCACCGACGTGTCCGGCCGGGTGGTGGCGTTCACCTACACCGACAAGGGCCACCTCGGCGAGGTCGTCGACGGCCAGGGCAACCCGGACGCCAAGCCGTTCACGTTCTTCTACGACGAAGCCAACGCCAAGCTGCTGTCGGTGGTGGACCCGAACGGCGGCACCACCAGGGTGGACTACTTCACCGGCGCCGGTGAGGCGTTGCGCAAGTGGAACGTCCGGACCGTCACCGACCGGGGCCGGGCCGCGACGAACTTCGACTACGTCGACCCGGACGGCGACAAGGGGTCGAAGGTCGACTCCACGCTGGTGGACGGCAACGGCCGCACTACGCGCACCCTGCTCGACGGCTACGGGCGGGCGGAGCGCATCACCAACGCCAAGGACGAGACCACCCGGCTGCACTGGGACGCCGACAACAACGTCGTCCGCCTCGTCGAGCACAACGGCGCCACGCAGACCTGGTCCTACGACCAGAAGACCGGCTTCCCGCTGGAGATCCGCGACGCCGAGGCCAACCGGACCGACGGACCGGCCACCCGCCTGGGCTACCGCACCGAACTCGACGGGCACGTCGCCGACCTGACCGGGAAGACCACCCCCGAGGGCCGCCAGTGGGCCTTCGCCTACGACGACAAGGGCAACCTCCTCGCCGTCACCGATCCGAAGGGCAGCGCCACCCCAGAGCAGGGCGACTACACGTCACGCTACTCCTACGACGGCTTCGGGCACCTGATCGAGCAGACCGACGCCAACGGCCACACCACCAAGTACAGCGACTACGACGCCAACGGCTACCCGCGGCTGATCACCGACCCGCTCAACTGTGCCACGGCCTACCGCTACGACGACGTCGGCAACGTTACCTCCGTCACCGACGCGCGGGGCAAGACCAGCACCTACACCTACGACATCTTCAAGCGCCCGCTGGACGCGCGCGAGCCGAAGGACCAGGCGGCCGGCGTCCACATCGTCACGCCGGGCCCGCGCTACGACCGCAACGACAACGTGGTGACCAGCACCGCTGCGAACGGCGCCGTCACCCGCGCCGTCTACGACCCGATGGACCGCCAGGTCGGCATCTACGCGCCCAAGGACGACGCGAACGGCCCGGAGAAGCTGACCACGTTCGACTACGACGCGGTCGGCAACCTGATCAGGCAGACCGAGCCCAAAGGGACGCTGACCCCGCAGGACCCGGACGACTTCACCTACACGTTCACCTACGACGAGCTCGATCGGGCCGTCCGGGTCGTCGACGCCAACGGAAACGTGCTCAGCGCGGAGTACGACGACGTCGGCAACCTCGTCGAAGAGGCCGACGCGCGCAAGAACAAGACCCCGAACCCCGATGACTTCACCACCCGGTACGTCTTCGACGCCAACCACCAGGTGATCGAAACCGTTGACGCGGAAGGCCACTCGGCGAAGACGCGCTACGACCGCGACGGCAACGTCGTCGCCAGCACCGACGAGCAGGGCAACGAGACGCTCATCGAGCTGGACGAGCGCGGCATGCAGCGGGAGGTCCGCTCGCCGCACAGCTCCGACAACGGCACCATCCGGTACTTCACCACCCGCTACGAGTACGACCAGGTCGGAAACCTCACCCGCACCACCAACCCGCGCGGGGTCGACACACCGGACAAGGGCGACGACTTCGTCAGCGAGACGGTCTACGACGAGCTCAACCGGGTGCGCGAGGAGATCCTGCCCTACGACCCGGCCGACCCGGAGCACAAGACGCCGATCGCCACGATCAAGAGCTACAACGAGGTCGGCGACCTAGTGGAGGTCAGCGCACCGCCGTCGCACGGTGAGTCTGTCCGCAACATCACCAGGCAGACGTACTACGACAACGGCTGGCTGCGCACGTCGACCGACCCGTGGGACATCAGGACCGCCTACGACTACACCGCCACGGGCCAGCAGTCCAACCGCACGGTGACCAGCGCTGGCGGGGGTGCGCAGCGCGTGGAGACGTGGGAGTACTTCCCCGACGGCAAGCTCAAGAAGCGCTCCGACGAAGGCGTCCCGGTGGGCCGCAACGTCGTGGTCGTCGACAACTCCAACGCGGCGCGGACCCAGGTGAAGGGGAACTGGCGCACCGAGGAGTCCGGCAGGGGCTTCCAAGGCGCCGCGTACCGCGCCACCGATGCCGACGACGCCACGTTCGCCTGGAAGGCCGCCGTTCCGGCCGACGGCACGTACGAGGTGCTGGTCCGCCACCCCGGTGGGACGGCCACGGACGCCGCGTACACCGTGGAGCACAACGGCGGCACGAGCACCGCGACCGTCGACCAGACCCGGCGGGCCGGTGAGTGGACCAGCATCGGCGAGTACGCCATGTCGGCGGGACAGCTGCGCACCATCACCCTGTCCGGCAAGGCCAACGGCACCGTGGCCGCCGACGCCGTGCAACTCGTGCGCGACAACAGCGCCGATGCCGACGACGAGAAGAAGGTCTTCGAGCACCGGTACGACCCGAACGACAACCTCGTGGAGATGACCGACTCCACGCCGAACACCCCGGTCGACGCCTACCGCGTCGGGTACAACGCGGTGAACCTGGCGGAGAAGGTCGAGGAGCTCAAGGCCGGCGCGGTCAAGCACACCACCGACTACCGCTACGACGAGAACGACAACCTGACGTTCGCCAAGTTCGACGGCAAGTCGTCGCTCTACGAGTACAACGCGCGCGATCTGGTCACGAAGGTCACCAACAAGAAGGACGACAGCGACCAGGGCAAGGTCAACTCCTTCACCTACACGCCTCGCGGTCACGTCGAGCGGCACGTCAAGAGCAACGGCAACACCGTCGACTACACCTACTACCTCGACGGGCTGCTGCGCCGGCAGCTGGAGAAGAACAGCGACCAGGTCGTCGCCGAGCACAACCTGGAGTACGACTCCAACTCCAACAAGACCCGCGACGACGGGCGCAAGCAGAACGCGGACGACCACGGCGCGACCATCAACGCCGACGCCACCTACACCTACGACCCGCGCGACCGGGTGCGGAAGGTGACGAAGAAGGGCGGAGACGGCGAACGCACCGAGGAGTACAAGCACGACGACAACGGCAACGTCTGGGACCAGCGGGTCGGCGGCGCGCACACCACGTTCGAGTACGACCGCAACCGACTGCTGTCGTCCACCACGGACGGGCAGCGGGCGAACTACGACTACGACGCGTTCGGCCGCCTGCACCAGGTGACGCAGTCCGGCAAGCAGGTGGAGAAGTACACCTACGACGGGTTCGACCGCAAGGTGGAGCACGTCAAGGACCAGGGCTCCGGACCGAGGACCACCAAGTACACCTACGACCCGCTGGACCGGCAGCAGACCCTGGTCGAGGGCGACAAGACCACGGCGTTCCACTACCTGGGCCTGTCCGACCAGGTTCTGACCGAGGACGAGAACGGCAAGCTCCGCAAGGCGTACCAGTACTCCAACGACGGCGAGCTGCTCGCACAGGTCAAGTACTCCGACGACGGCGGCGAGGAGGACTCGGTCTACGGGTTCAACCCGCACTCGGATGTCGAGCAGGTCACCGATGCGAACGGCGACACGAAGTCCACCTACGGCTACACCGCCTACGGCAAGGACGACGAAGAGGAGTTCTCCGGCGAGGACAAGCCCGACCAGGCGAACCCGGACAAGCCGGAGGAGAACTCCTACCGGTTCAACACCGCCCGGCACGACAAGAGCACCGACACCTACGACATGGGGTTCCGGGACTACTCGCCCGGCCTGAACCGGTTCTTGACCCTGGACCTGTACAACGGGGCGCTCGCCGACCTCGGCATGACCACCGATCCCTGGACCAACAACCGCTACTCCTTCGGCGCGGGCAACCCGCTGTCCCAAGTGGAGATCGACGGCCACGGGTGGCTCGACGACGCCGTCGACTGGGTGAAGGACAACGCCAAGGAGGTCGGGCACGCGGCACTCGACGTCGTCGGCGTGATCCCCGTGGTCGGCGAGGCCGCGGACCTGGCCAACTCCGCTTGGTACGCCGCCGAGGGCGACTACGCCAACGCCGCGTTGTCCGCGGCCGCCGCAGTGCCGTTCGCCGGGTGGGGCGCCACCGCGGTCAAGGCGGGCAAGTACGCGGTGAAGGGCGCCGAGGCGGCGCAGGGCGGCGCGAAGGCGGCGAGCGCCGGGCAGAGCACGGCGAAGACGGCAGGCCAGGCGGCCGACGCCGGGGCCAACGGTGCCAAGGCGGCTCCGGCGCCGAAACCGGCGCCGAAAGCAGGCGGATCGAGTGGCGGCAAGCCCTCCGGGGGCGGGGGCGGCAAGGCCGGTGGCACGACGTCGACGGGCAAGAAGGCCTCCGGCGGCGGCTCGGGCGGCGGCAAGGCAGCCAACGGCGGCGGCACCAGCGCTACGAAGAGCGCCGCCGGCGGCGGTGGGAAGTCGAAGTCGTCGACGTGCAACAGCTTCGCGCCGGGAGCGGCGGTCGCGATGGCGGACGGCACCCGCAAGCCGATCGAGGACGTGCGCATCGGCGACGAGGTGCTGGCCACCGACCCGGAAACCGGCGACGTGACCGGCAAACCGGTGATCGCTTCGATCACCGGCCGGGGAACGAAGGACCTGGTCGAAATCACCGTCGACGCGGACGGGGACGCAGGCACGGCCACCGGAGCGGTGATCGCGACCGACAAGCACCCCTTCTGGGTGGACGACCAGGGCCGCTGGATCGACGCGCAGGACCTGCGCCCCGGCGACCAGGTGCGCACCGACCGCGGCCTCAGGCTGTCGGTGGTGTCGACCAGGGTGTGGACCGAGGAGAAGCAGGTCCACAACCTCACGGTCGCCGATGTCCATACCTACTACATCCACGCGGGTGAGATCCCGGTCCTGGTCCACAACTGCGACCTGGACAGCGCCACGCCGGACCAGCTGCACAAGCTGGCGACCGAAGGCGGTTCGGCCAAGAAGTTGTCCCCCGCCGGGCGCAGCATCCAGAAGCACAGCGCGCCCAACCGACCGCAGGCGCAGCGCGACAAGTACGACTTCGGCGCGAAGAGCAACTCCGACCGCAACTTCGTGGGCGACACGTACGTCGAGGAGATCCTGACCGATCCCCGGGCGACCAGGAAGCTCAACCACAACGCGACACCGCACTACGGCGGGTCTACTTTGGACATCAGGATGGGCAACGGTGTCGGCGCGAGGTGGAGCATGCGCGGCGGCCGGATGACTTTCGAGGGGTTCCTGTGACAGATCGCGTTGAGGTCAGCGGCGGCTTCCGCCAAGAGGACTTCGAGGCCGACGGATCGTTGCGCGACGTGTGCGTGCTGGAGGCCGGCCTGCCGGTCTGGGAGCGCCTGGTACGCGCGGTCGTGGAATCGTCCTGGGAGCACCAGTTCGAGGTCGACGGCGAACCGCGTCCGCTGGAGGAGTTCTCGGTGTCGGAGTTCTTCGCCTCGGCGGAGGACCAGGACGTGTCCGCCCGGCTGGCCGTCCGCGTGGGCGAGGTGTGGTTCGACTGCTTCTTCTCCGACGTGGAGGAGGTCGAGTTCAGCTTCGACCCGGCCGAGATCGCGGACGGTGAGCGCTTCGGCTCGCTGGAGCGGTTCATGGTCTGGCTGGCGGGCGCGTGCGATCGGAGAGTCGTCATGACGGTGGAGACCACCCGGCACGACGACATACCAGTGTTGCTCGAAACGCGGAAAGTGGACGGTTGAGACGGCACGGGGGATTCCCTGGGCCGACTACGGAGGGGGAGCCATGGGGCGGGGTGCGTTGGTGTGCCTGGGGGTCGCCGCGCTGACGGCGATGTCGGCGGTCTCGGCGCCGGTGGCGTCGGCGGCGACAGCGCTGCCGTTGTCGGGGTTCGGCGACGTCGTGGTGGACAGCGTCCACCAGAGGGTGTTCGTCTCCGGTGGTGCGTCGTCCAACGGCGTGGCGGTGGCGGACTTCTCCGGCCGGGTCCGCGCGGTGATCGAGAACCAGCCGGGTGCGGACGGCCTGGAGCTGAGCGGGGACGGCACGCGGCTGTTCGTGGCGCTGTCGGCGGGCGACGGCATCTCGGTGGTCGACACGTCGACCCTGGCCGAGACCGCGCGGTACCCGACCGGGGCGGGCTCGTGCCCCACTCACCTGGCCCGCACGGGTGGTGTGGTGTGGTTCGGTTACGGCTGCGCGGACGGCAACTGGTCGGGCAAGATCGGCAGGCTGGACCCGGCGGCGGCCGAGCCGGTGCAGGGCGACCAGCAGGGCGCCACCCGGTTCCAGCGGGCTCCGCTGCTGGCGTCCTCCGGCACCGAGCAGGGACCGCTGGTGGCCGGGCAGTTGTCGTTGAGCCAGTCGACGGTGCAGGTCTACACCGTCTCGGGGGCGGCGCTGACGGCCGGGGCGTCCGGCGACGTGGTGGGCGCCGGGCTCGCGGACCTCGACGTGACCGGTGACGGGGCGACGCTGTTCAGCGCGGCCGGGGGCCGGGACCGGGTCGAGGCGTTCGCGACGGCGGACTTGGCGCGTCGCGGTGCGTACGCCGCCCGGCCTCGACCCGCTGCCGTGTCGCTGGCGCCGGACAGCGCCTACGTGGCTGCGGGAGCGCTGACCAACGACTCCAGCGACGTGCTGATCTACCGCGTCGGCGGCGCGACGCCGGTGAACACCGTCGCACTGGACAGCGGCGAGACGGTGCAGCCGCGTGGCTTGGCCTGGTCTGCCGACCAGCGGACGCTGTTTGTGGTCACCAGGCACAACAACGACCCGCAGCCGCGCCTGGAGGTCGAGCGCTACCCCGTTGGCTGATGAGCGGATCAACCCGGTGAGGTGGCCGAACGCCGCACCCGCAGCGGTGCGGGGTTCGGCCACCTCGCCTCGTCGGCACGTGCGGTGGCGGACCCTCGTGCTCGCTCGAAAATGCCGCCCGCGCAGTGGTCGGGCACCGGTGATGCCATGGTGGGTCGGTGGGTGTCGCGGAACTGCTGGTACTCGCGCAGCAGTCCGGGGAGCCGGTGCTGTACTCGCCGAGGATGTCGTCCGAGCGGCTCAGGCAGCGTGGTGGTACCGGTGCGGAGCTTGCGCTCGTCTTCCCGGTCCGGCTCCGGGGACCGCGGGACCGCACGGTCGCTCAGCTCGTCGGGGCAGGTCTGCGGTGGTGTTCGCACCTTGGCTCCCCGTGTCCCGATCAGACTCGGGTCCACCGCTGGTTGGCGCCGTCATGGCAGGTCCACACGATCACCGGCGTGTTGTTCGCCGTGCCGTTGTTGTCGACGTCGAGGCACAGCCCGTTCCGCGCGTTACTGATCGTGCCATTGCCGTTCAGGGTCCACTGCTGGTGCGTGCCGCCGTTGCAGGCCCACAACTGGACCCTCGTGCCCGCGGTGGCGTTGATCGGCGTCTCCAGGCACTTGCCGAGCAGTTGCAAGGTGTTGCCGGTGTGCGTGAACCGCTGGTTGGCGGCGCCGTGGCAGTCCCAGATCACCGGTTGGGTGCCGTCGGCGGTGGAGCTCTCGGGCGCGTCCACGCACCGGCCTGCCGATGCGCTGCGCAGCGCGAAGGCCGTGGGCAGCGGGATGTCGCCGCCGCCGCTCACCCGGAACACGGCCGTGCCGTGGGCGGGGACGCTCGCCGAGATCGCGCCCGTGGTCGTGGAGGTCGCCCCCGTCCAGAGGTCGCGCAGGGTGAAGGAGCTCCCGGTCTTGCCGATGGTGTTCGCGGTCGTCGAGATGGTCGTGGTGGTGTTGCCCTGGTTGAGCATGGCCACCGCCACGTCCCCGTCGGCCAACCGCTTGGCGAGCACGCGCCGGGTGCCGTCGAAGGAGACCTGGACGCCCTGCAGGCCGAGGGGGTCCTGGTTGACCGTGATCAAGTCGCTGTTGTTGAGGATGCTCAGGGTGGCCGAGGACGCGTTGCGCACGTCGTTGCCCGCGATCAGGGGCGCGGCCATGATCGCCCACATGGCGAAGTGGCTGCGCTGCTCGGTGTCGGTCATCCCGCCGTTGCCGACCTCCATCATGTCGGGGTCGTTGAAGCCACCGGGCTGGGCGTACGAGGCCAGCGGGACGGTCCAGTCGATGATGTTCTTGACGCCCATGAACGAGTTGCCGTCACTGCCGGTGTCCCACCGGTTGGTGATGTCCTCGGTGGTGCGCCACATGTTCGCGACGTCGCCCCAGTCGCGCAGCCTGCCGGTCTTGGCGTGGATGCTGTTGGGGTTGATGCTGTAGACGATCGGCCTGCCGGTGGCGGCCAGGGCGTCCCGCATCTTCGCGAAGTCCCTGACCTGGTCGTCGATCGTGCCCTGCGGCGAGCACCAGTCGTACTTGAGGAAGTCCACGCCCCACGCGGCGAACTGGCGCGCGTCCTGCACCTCGTGTCCCTTGCTCCCGGTGGCGCCGGGGAAGGCGTTGAAGTACTGCGCGCACGTCTCGGCCGCAGGCACCTGGTAGAGGCCGAACTTCAGGCCCTTGCCGTGCAGGTAGTCCCCGAGCGCCTTCATCCCGCTGGGGAAGCGGGTGGGGTGCGCGCGGAGGTTGCCCTGGGCGTCCCGGTCGGGGTCGAACCAGCAGTCGTCCACCACCACGTACCGGTAGCCCCGTGCGGCCATGCCGTTGGCGACCAAGGCGTCGGCGGTCTGCCGGATCAGCTGCTCGTTGATGTCGCAGCCGAACGTGTTCCACGTGTTCCAGCCCATCGGCGGCGTGCGGGCCACGCCGTTCTCCAGGGCCTGGGCCGGAGCCGCGGCGGTGGTCGTCACGGCGGCCGCACCCGCGACCACCAGGGCGGCGGCCGCCAACAGCGCGGCGAACCGCCCGCGGCGGGCGGAGGGGAGTAATCGAATCATGGCGTTCCTTCGTCGACGGGTCGTTCCGCGCTTCGCGTTCGTGGTCGTGAGCCGGAGCCCCCGCACTCGGTGCGGGGGCTCCGGGGTCGGTCAGCGTTGCAGCGTCAGCAGGCCGGGGCGGTAGGGGAGCTTGCCGTAGTCACCGCCGGAGCTCGGGTTGCGGCCCTGGTAGAGCAGTTGCAGGTTGCAGGGGTCGATGGTCTTGGTCTGGTCGGGGTTGGTGCGGATGAGGTCGCCGTGGCTGATGTCGTTGGTCCAGGTGGCGCCGCTGTTGGCCTTGCCCGCGAAGGGGTTGCTCTCGGTGGCGGCCTGCGGGGTCCAGGAGCCGCTGAGGCTGCTGGCGGTGAAGGACCGGAAGTAGCGGCCGTTCGCGCCGATGGCCTCGACGATCATCAGGTACTGGTTCTGGCCCTGGACCTTGTAGACCTCGGGCGCCTCGAACAGGTTGTTCGTCGTGTCGCTCATGATGGTCGTGTAGGAGGAGCCGAAGCTGCCGGGGAAGTTCCCGATGGGCATGACCTGGCGGTAGATCTTGCCGTTGTCACCGGCGAAGAACAGGTACATGTTCTGGCTGTCGCCGATGAGCGTCTGGTCGATGGGGCCCGTGCTGGAGCCGGTGATGCTCGCCGTGGACAGCACCTGCGGCGCCGACCACCCGTTCGGGTTGGTGGGATCGGTCGAGGTCCGGTAGCTGAACGCGGTTCCACCCCACTGGTAGGCGAGCACCCAGATGTTCTTCGGGGCGAAGTAGAGCAGCGTGGGCGCGACGGTGCCGGAGCTCATCGCGTTCTGGTTCGCCGTGGCCATGTCGGACCAGTTGGTGAAGGGGGTGAAGTTCATCGAGCCCCAACTGGTCCCGGTGTCGTGCGTGGTGGCGTAGACCAGGTGCTTGCCGTTGTGCACGACGTGGGTGAAGTCCTTGAGCGAGACCCACCCGGACCTCGGCTGCGCCAGCGGGCCCGCCGAGGACCAGCGGTAGCTCGACGGCAGCGAGCACGCACCGGGTTGGGAGGAAGTGGTCGTGGTCGTCGGCTGCGTGCCCATGCGGACGAGTTGCCACTGCTGGTTGGTGCCGCCCCAGTCGCTGTACTGGACGATGTTCGCTCCGTCGTCGGTGGCGGCGTTCTGGACTTCGACGGCCTTGCCGCTGTTGCGGTTGATCAGCCGGACGTGGCCGCCGTCGGAGTCGGCCAGGCGGAACTGCTGGTTGGTGGTGTTGTTGTCGGTCCACTGGACGATGGCGCCGCCGTCGGCGGTGGAGAAGTTGTGGACGTCCAGCACCTTGCCCGAGTGGCGGGACTTGAGGCGGTAGTAGCCGTCTCCGGAGTCGACGAACTGCCACTGCTGCTGGTTGCCGTCGTTGCGGGTCCACTGGGTGATCCGCGCGCCGTCGCTGGTGGCCAGGTTGTAGACGTCCAGCGCCTTGCCGCTGTTGCGGTTGACCAGCGTGTACCACGCGCTCGTGTCGACCGTCGCCGCCGAACTCGGTGTGCTGCCGAGTGCGACCATCACGGCGCTGACGAACGTGACGACGGCGGCTGCGGCGGCGCCGGTGGCCCGGCGCCGTCGAGGGGAGGATCGCTCTTTCATGGATGTGCTCCTTCTCTGTGGGTCAGCCGACGACGAGTAGCCACTGCTGGTTGGCGCCGCCCCAGTCGCCGTGCTGGACGATGTTGCCGCCGTCGCCGGTGGTCCCGCCCTACGGCGATGCCGGCGCACCGCGACACGGCCAGGCACGCGCGCGGGTGACGGCGGCACCGGAGTCGCGACCCTCCACCGCCCTTGCCGTGGTGCGTGTGACACCGGACGCGAGGTGGAGGCCGCGCTACGTGTTGCGCACCAGCCGCCAGCGGTTGTCCGCCGAACCGTTGTCGGAGTCCTGGACAGCCTGTGCGCCCTGGGCGGTGGAGCCGCCGAGGATGCCGAGCAGCTTGCCGCTGTGGACGTTGCGGATCTTGTGGGTGCCGTCGCCGTTGTCCACCAGGGTCCACTTGTGGTCGGCGGTGCCGGTGTCGGACCACTGGAGCACGCGGGCGTTGTCGGCGGTGGACATGTTCTCCACGCCGAGGACCTTGCCGCTGTGGACGTTGCGGAAACGCACGTTGGCCCCGTCGGGCAGCATCTGCCAGTCGTGGTCGGCGGTGCCGGTGTCGCCCCACTGCAGCGCCAGGCCGCCGTCGGCGGTCGACATGTCCCGGATGCCCAGGACCAGCCCGCTCGCGACGTTGACCAAGCGGTAGCTCCCGCCGTCCCCGTTGCCGCCCGCGCGCCAGTAGACGGTGTAGTTGTAACCGTGGGCGTCGTGGAACGGGCCGAGGTTCACGGTCGCGCCGTTGGCCCTCGCGGTGAACGCCAGGCTCGAAGTGCTGGTGCGGGTGATGGAGGCGACGTCGAGGGAGGGCAGCGCGCTCAGGGTGGTGTTGCCGTAGTTGCCTGCCAGCACCGCGGGTCCGTAGGTGATCGCGACGACGTCGGGGTTGTCGTTGGCGGGTTGCGCCGCGACCCGCATGGGCAGGCGGACGGTGACCGTGTCGCCGGAGGTCCACGACCGGGTGAGGCTCGCGTAGGTGCCCGGTGTCGTGGCGATGTCCTGTGCCGTGCCGTTGACGCTGACGGTCGCGCCGGTGGTCCAGGCGGGGATGCGCAGTCGCATCGTCCACGACCCGCCGACGTCGCCGGTCACGGTCAGCGTGGTGGTGTCGGATACCGGGTAGGTCGTGGTCTGCGTGACGGTGATGCCCCGCTGAGCCCAGGTCAGCACCGAGGGGGTGTAGAGGTTCACCGTCAGCGTGGTGCCGCTGTGGAAGTAGATCGAGTTCGCCAGCGAGGTGTTGACCTCCAGGGCGGTGCCCTGGCAGCACCAGAACGTGGTGTAGTCGGTGCTCCAGTTGCCGCCGCCCCAGGCGGGACCGGTGTTGCCGCGCCGGTGGCCGGGGTTGAGGCCGGTGAAGTAGCAGATGTGGCCGTGCGGGTCGGCCGTGTTCTGCTGGCCGAGCAGGTGGTTGAGCAGAGCGCGCTCGTAGAAGTCGAAGTAGGCGGCGCGGTTCGGGTCGAGCAGCCACAGCTCGCGGGTCAGCTTGAGCATGTTGTAGGTGTTGCACGCCTCGGCCGTGTCGGTGTTGAGGTAGGCGGCGATGGCGTTGGGCGCGCGGAAGTGCTCCGCCTGGCTGTTCCCGCCGATGACGTAGGTGTGCGCGGCCACGGTGATGTTCCAGGCGTTGGTCGCGATGTCGCGGTAGCGGGTGGTGCCGGTGGCCTTGTACTCGCGCGCCGCGCCGATCCACTTGGGCACCTGCGTGTTGGCGTGCAACCCGTTGAGCCGGTCCTGGTTGGCCGCCAGGGGGTCGAACACGGCGGCGTGGTCGAACCGCTGCGCCGTCGTCAGCCACCGGGCGTCGCCGGTCTGCTGGTACAGGTCGGTGAGCACCGCGTTCATGCCGCCGAACTCGGTGCCCAGCACCCGCTGCATCGTGCTGTAGGACAACCTCCCGGTGCGCCAGTCGACCCAGCCCGCGAACCGCAGCAGCACGTCACGTGCCTGCGTGTTGCCGATGTAGCGCCACACGTCCAGCAGGCCCGCCAGGGTCTTGTGCAGCGCGTAGTACGACACCGACTTGGGCGAACCCGCCTCCATCGCGTCGAAGTCGGACTCCGGGAACCCGGACAGGTACCCGGCGTTGAAGCCCGCCGCGGCGTTGTTGGCCTGGCACTCGGCCAGCTCGGCCACCATGTGGTCGGCCCGGTCCCGGCACGTCGCGTCGCCCAGCACGGCCCACGCCTGCGCCCAGGCGCTGAGGAAGTGCCCCTGGCTGTGGGTGCGGAAGGGGAAGTTCGGCGCCTCCCACCCGCCCAGCGCGGCCGCGCCCCGCGTCGGCAGGCGGTGGTTGGCGCGGAAGTTGTAGAGCAACCGGTCCACGTCGACGAAGCGCAGGTAGGACAGCGTCCGGTTCTGGTTCTCCAGCCAGCGGCCCGCGCTCAGGCGCACCTCCCCGAGGTCGAACGGGTAGGCGGACACGCCGAGGTCACTGCGGGCAGGCGGCACGGAGGCCGCCCTGGCGGTGCCCGGCGACAACCCCGCAACGGTGGTGGCCGCGGCGGCGACGCCGGTGGCTCGGAGGAGTGCGCGTCGGCTCATCGGTGAGGACGACATGTGACTACTCCCGGTGCTCGGAAGCCGGCCGCCATCGAGGTCGGCGGTCGGCGGGGTCGTCGGTTGGTGGCGTCGTCGGTTGGTGGTGTCGTGGGACAGCGGAAGGCCCAACTGGTCGCGAGCCGAGTCCACCTCGCGTGGAGCCTCCCGACGGGAGCGGGAGCCATCCTCGCCAGCGCACGTCAACGTCCACTGTGGACGAGATGTGGCAGCCCTGGGAAGCCTTGAGCGGTGACTCTCCGTCCCTGACGCTGGACTTTCGGTCAATGTAGCCACGGGAAAGACCGGTAGTCAACGGTTGCCCGGCGCGATCATGTGAACGCTCACTTAGCTCAACCTCGGTGTTGGCGAGCTCGAAGGTGGGGGGGACAACCGTTGCCACCCGGGAAATCCGCCGAAACTTACTCCATATGGCTCATTGGTTTCGAGTCGATTCGACGGTCATTATGTGAGCGTGAACATGAGCTAGCGTCCCCGCCTGGCCGATGTGGCGCGACAGGCCGACAGGTGTCACGAGCGCTTCTCGGACCGTCCCGCCGCCTGCTTCGGACCGGTCGCACCGGGCCGTCGCCCCGACCGCGCTCCCCGCGTCGATCAAGGCGAAGCGCGTTGGCGTGCGCTTGTGCTCACTCGGGACTGGGAGTGCTTCCAGCGCATCGGCATCCTCAACGAGGAGGGGCAACGTGGCCGTACCCGGCAATCCGCTGAGACCGAGGGGATCGTGCTGTTCGCGGCCTCCTGGACCGAGCACCCCACCCCGCCTCCCGGTGCGCGGAGGGGCGGTGCGATGCGACGGATCACCGCAGGGCGGCTCGCCGCGGTGGAGCACCCGTTGTTCACGCTCACAAGACAGGGTCCCCAGGTAGGTGCGACCGATGGTTCGAGCGAATCTCCACTCGAGGCGGAAGTCGTGATTGAACCGGCGATGCGTCTCCTACCTGCTGAAATGTGATTCAGCGTTCGATTGTTCGATGATCCTTCGACGACAGTTTCGACGACAGCGAGGCGGGAGTGGATGAGCGCTAACAATTCGCCGCGATGGCATGTTGGCTGTCCGTCGTCGGCGTGGCTGCAGCTGCTCGCAAGTCGGGGCCCCGCGACCCGGTACGGCACTCGCGGTGACCTCCTGTCGAAGGGGACGACCGTGCGACGTCGAAGGCGCCTGCTCGCCTGGGCCGTGGGCGTCGTATCGGTCCTGGCGCTGTTCCCGGACGCGGCCAGGGCCGACAACCCCGTCGTCCAGCACATCTACACCGCCGACCCGGCACCGATGGTCCACAACGGACGAATGTACGTCTACACCGGACGCGACGAGGACGGCTCGACCACGTTCACCATGCGCGAGTGGCGGGTTTTCTCCTCCACCGACATGGTGAACTGGACCGACCACGGCGTGCCGATGAACCTCGGCACCTTCGCGTGGGCCGACGCCAACGCCTGGGCGGGGCACACGATCGAGCGCAACGGCAAGTTCTACTGGTACGTCCCGGTCCGCCGCCGCGGTGGCGGGATGGCCATCGGCGTGGGCGTCTCGGACAGCCCCACCGGCCCGTTCCGCGACGCCATCGGCCGCCCGCTGGTGGAGAACGGCGAGATCGACCCGCACGCCTTCATCGACGACAGCGGCCAGGCCTACCTCTACTGGGGCAACCCGAACCTGTGGTACGTGCGGCTGAACGCCGACATGATCTCGTTCTCCGGCAGCCCGACCCGCATCCCGCTCACCACCGCCGGGTTCGGCACCCGCACCGGTCACCCGACCAGGACCACGCTGTACGAGGAAGCGCCCTGGGTCTACAAGCGCGACGGCCTGTACTACATGATCTTCGCGGCGCAGTGCTGCTCGGAGTTCATCGCCTACTCCACCGCCCCGAGCCCCACCGGGCCGTGGACCTATCGCGGCACGGTCATGCCGACCCAGGGTTCCAGCTTCACCAACCACCCAGGCATCGTGGACTTCAAGGGCGGTTCCTACTTCTTCTACCACAACGGCGCCCTGCCCGGCGGGGGCGGCTACACCCGGTCGGTGGCGATCGAGAAGTTCACCTACAACGGTGACGGCACCATTCCGGGGTTGACCATGACCAGCACGGGCCCCCCGCCTGCGGACTCGCTCAACCCCTACGTCCGCCAGGAGGCGGAGACCATCGCCTGGGGCTCGGGCATCGAAACCGAACCCGCCTCCGAGGGCGGCGTGAACATCGGCTCCCTCCAGAACGGCGACTACACCAAGGTCCGCAACGTCGCCTTCGGCGCGGGTGCCTCGTCATTCACCGCCCGCGTCGCCTCGGCCACCGCAGGCGGCACGATCGAGGTGCGCCTGGGCGGCGTCACCGGCACGGTCGTGGGCCGGTGCGCGGTCCCCAACACCGGCGGCTGGCAGACGTGGCGATCGGTGACCTGCCCCGTCAGCGGTGCCTCCGGCAACCAGGACGTGTTCCTGCGCTACACCGGTGGGAGCGGCTACCTGTTCAACGTGAACTGGTGGCAGTTCTCGGCCGCGCCGGGCGTCGTCCCCGACGACCGGACACCGGATTTCCTGCCACGGGGGTGAGACCTCGCCGTGGCAGGCGACAAGACCGCCACCGCCGGCCGAGGCAGATCGACCTGGCCACCCCGCTCATCCGGCTTTGCCGACAGGCCCCGGCTCGGATTCAGGTCCGGCGTTCGCGGGCCCGGCGCTTGCCCTCGTGCATGGCCTGCACGCGGGCGACGGGGATGGTGTGGCCCTCGGCGACCAGGTCGTCGGGCAGGGACTGGGGCGCGGGCATCCGCGCGGCCCACGGGTCCTGGCCGCCGAGCAGGTCCACGGCGGTGCGCACGGTGAAGTCGCGCGGCGAGACCGAGTCCAGGTCATCCCACGCCACCGGGAACGACACCGTCGTGCCCGGTCGCACCCGCGGGCTGTAGGCGGCGGCGACCGTGGCGCCGTGGGCGCGGGTGGAGTCCAGGAACACCTTGCCGTGCCGCTCCTCCAGGACGAACGCGGTGGTCGCCAGCTCCGGGTCCAGCCGCTCGGCCCGCGCCGCCAGCGCGCGGGTCGCCGCGGCCACGTCGTCGGCGTGCGCGTCGACCGGCACGAAGACGTGCAGCCCCTTGGCCCCGCTGGTCTTGACCACCCCGGTCAGCCCGTCGTCGGCCAGCGCCTGCCGCACCAGGCGGGCCGCGCCGACCACCGAGGAGAACCCGGCGCCCTCCGGGGGGTCGAGGTCGAGCACCAGGTGGGTGGGGCGGTCCAGCCGCCCGTCCAGCCCCAGCGTCACGTGGTACTCCACGGCCCGCTGGTTGGCCAGCCACAGCAGCGTGCGCCGGTCGTCGCACAGCGCGTAGGTGATCTCGCGCCGGGACCGCTCGGCCCACACCCGCGTCGTGCGCACCCAGTCCGGCGTGTACTTGGGCAGGTTCTTCTGCATGAACGGGGCCTGCCCGCGCAGCACCCGCACCACCGACAGCGGCCTGCCGCGCAGCTCGGGCACGATCCGGTCGCGCACCGCGTCGAGGTAGTCCACCAGGTCGCGCTTGGTCGCCCCGGCGCCGTCGAACAGCGGCTGGTCGAGGTTGGTCAGCGCCACGCCGTCCCGCTGCTCACCGCTCATGGCCCCACCCTCTCCACCGCGCCGCCGCGCGGCAAGTGGAGAATGCGGACGTGCACCAGGTGCGGGTGGGGTTGGTCGGTCTCGGGGTCATCGCGCGGACGCACCTGGAGGTGCTGGCCGAGCGCCCCGACGTGGCGCTGGAGTTCACCGCGGCCCCGGAGGGGGACCCGCTGGCCGGGGTCGCCCACCACCGCGACCTGGCCGCCGCGCTGGCCTCCCACGAGCCGGACCTGATCGTCATCGCCACCCCCACCGACACCCACGCCGAGCTGGCCGAGCTGGCGCTGACGCGGTCCGGCGCCCGGCTGCTGGTGGAGAAGCCGCTGGTGCACGACCTGGCACTGCTGGAGCGGCTGCGCGCGCTGGCCCCCGAGCGGGTGTTCACCGCGCACCACTTCGCCTTCTCCTCGGAGGTGCGCTGGGCCGCCGAGCAGCTGCGGCGGCACCCCGAGTGGGGGCCGGTCACGCGGATCACCTCGGCCTTCCACGACCCGTACGCGGTGCTCGGCGAGCGGGCCTTCGCCTCCTACGCCTCCAGCTGGACCGACTCCGGTGTCAACCAGCTGAGCATGATCGCCCGCTTCGTCGAGCTGGAGGCGCTGACCTCGCTGCGCGAGGACGACGGCGGCGCGACCTCGTGGGGCGCCGCCCGGTACCGCTCGCGCGGGCGCACCGGCACGGCCCGGCTGCGCACCAGCTGGCTGGCCGGGTCCAGCAGCAAGGAGACGGTGCTGGTGCTCGCCGAGTCGGGGGTGGAGCTGTGGCTGGACCACACCGCGCTGACCGGGTTCGCCGCGCGGGAGGGGGAGCTGCTGGCCACCTGCGACACCGACGGCCGCACCCCGCGCAAGATCGCCCACTACCGGCCGCTGTACGACAGCCTGCTCTCCGCCGCGCCGGACCCGGTGCTGGGCTTCGAGCTGACCGAGCGGATCACCGCCGTCCACCGCGCCCGGCCGTGACCACCCCGCACCGCGTCGGCAAGTACCACCCGACCCGTCCCCCGGGGCCGGTTTCCACTACCCGGCGCCCCCGACGCGGAGCGCTCACCGGGCGCGCGGCCCGAACCGCAGCCGCGCGTCCGTGACGGCCACGCTGACCAGCGGACGCGCGCCGGTCACCCACGCCAGCGGCCCGGACAACCGCCACGCCGCCCGCACCGGGCGCACCCTCCCGCTGACGCGCAACGGGGTGCGGACCAGCTCGCCGCCCAGCTCCTGCCACGTCGAGGCCCACGCGGGCGCGGGCACCCCGGAGGGCAGGCCCGCGCACCGCACCGAGGCCACGACCTCGCCATCCACCCGCGCGGACGCGGTGAAGTCCCCGGCCACCTCGAACTCCGCCATCTCCTTGGGGATGCCCCACAGCTCTCGCCCGCCCGCGCGGGAGGCGGCGCTGTCGACCCAGATGTGAGTGATCGACACCCCTGGGCGCGTGCCGCCGCGCACCGCGACCGCGGCCAGCAGCTCCCGGTAGGTCAGCACGCCGCCGGGCAGGTAGTCGACGAACGCGGTGGCCACCACGGCCCGCCCGCGCAGCGCCAGCGGCCGCACGCCCACCGGCAGCGCGGGCAGCCGGTCCCGGTCGACCGACCACAGCGACACGCAGGCCCGCGCCCGCAGGTTCCACGGTTCGGGCGGATAACCGTCCACTCGGGACTCCTCGCTCGCTGGTAGGCGCGGCCGGGGCCGTCCGCGTGCCGAACAGTCTGCGCCGCCCGACCGCCCTCGGCGAGTCCCCGGCGAAGGCGGACGCGCTCCACCGCCGGGTCACCGGGCGGGCCAGGACCCCGGCGGGGTCGACGGGGAGGCGGCGACGGCCGGGGTCCGCTATTCTGGGAACGCTCCCAGAAGGCTCCGTCCGCCGCCGGGGGCCGCTGGAGCTCCGATGTCGTCGATCAACGGAGATTTGGCGGTGTTCATGCTTTCCACCAGCGCAACCACCACCCGACGAGTGCTGACGGTGCTGGGCGCGACCCTCGCCCTGCTCACCACCCTGGTCACCGGCAGCGCCTCGGCCCACGGCGCGGTCAGCGACCCGCCCGCCCGCCACTACGACTGCTACCAGCGATGGGCGGCCAACTGGCAGTCGCCGGAGATGGCCACCCAGGACCCGATGTGCTACCAGGCGTGGAAGGCCGACCCCAACGCCATGTGGAACTGGAACGGCCTGTTCCGCGAGGGCGTCAAGGGCAACCACCAGGGCGCCATCCCCGACGGGCAGCTGTGCAGCGCGGGCCGCGCCCACAGCGGCCGCTACGCCGCCCTGGACACGCCCGGCAACTGGAAGACCGTGGACAAGCCGCGCAGCTTCCGGCTCAACCTGCACGACCAGTCCGCGCACGGCGCGGACTACATCCGCGTCTACGCCACCCGGCAGGGCTTCGACCCGACCACCCAGCGCCTGCGCTGGAGCGACCTGGAGCTGGTCGGCCAGACCGGCAAGATCTCCACCGGCCCCACCACCCCGGTCGAGGTCAACGCGGCGGGCCGCACCGGCCACCACGTCCTCTACACGGTGTGGCAGGCCAGCCACCTCGACCAGTCCTACTACTTCTGCAGCGACGTCAACTTCACCGGCTGACCACCGCGTCCCCGCCGCCGGGCAGCAGGCCCGGCGGCGGGCGGGGTGCTCACGCGGGGGAGGGGGACAGCAGCCCGACGATCCGCTCCGCCACCTCCGCGGGCCGCTCCAGCGGCAGCATGTGCCCCGCGTCGGGGACCACCGCGCACTCCCCGCCGACCGCGCGGGCCAGCGCCCTGGCGTTGGACTCGGGCACCAGCCGGTCCTCGTCGCCCACTATCGCGGCCACCGGCCGCTCCCCGGCCACGGTCAGCGCGGCCTCCCGGTCGTAGCGGTCGATCGCGGGCCGGAACAGCGCGACGGTCTCCGGCCAGTGCCGCCACACCATCTCCGCGGTCAGCTCCACGTCCTGCGGTCGCGGCTGGTCGCCGAACAGCCACCAGCGCAGCCCCGCGGTCTTGGCGGGCTCGATCCGCTCCCGCACCGCCCGCACCAGCGGCCCGAACGCCCGCTCCAGCTCGCGCACCAGCTTGCCCAGCGCCCTGGGCCAGGCCAGCGACGTCTCGGCCAAGTCGGTCGCCGCGGTGGACACGAACAGCACCCCGGCCACCCGCTGCCGGTACAGCCGGGGGCGGCGCTCGGCCATCGCCATGACCGCCATGCCGCCCATCGCGTGCC
Source organism: Saccharothrix coeruleofusca (assembly GCF_017876325.1). Taxonomy (NCBI): domain Bacteria; kingdom Bacillati; phylum Actinomycetota; class Actinomycetes; order Pseudonocardiales; family Pseudonocardiaceae; genus Saccharothrix; species Saccharothrix coeruleofusca. Next base: position 4,158,256 of record NZ_JAGINV010000001.1, on the reverse strand, counting down.
CCACCAGCACGACCCGCCCCGAGGGAACCAGCCGCTCCACCAGCTCGCCAAGGTCGTCGCCGAGCCGCTCGATCGTGGCGGTCTCCCCGGTGGCGGGGGAGGAGTCGCCGTGCCCGCGGTGGTCGTAGGCGACGACCCCGACGTCGGCGGGCAGCTCGGCCACGACGCGGTGCCAGCTGCGGTGGTCCAGCGCGTAGCCGTGCGCGAGCACCACGGTCACCTCGGCGTCCGGGGGACCGCCGCGCACCACGTTCAGCTCGGCGCCGTCCTCCAGCCGCACCCGTTCGGTCGCCATGCCGCTGCCCCTTCCGGCCGTCGTCGACTCCGCGATGACCAACGACGGCCGGGGCGATACGTCACGAGTTGCGCAGGAACCGCTCCAGCACCCGCACGCCGAACCGCAGCGCGTCGACCGGCACCCGCTCGTCCACCCCGTGGAACAGGCCGGAGAAGTCCAGGTCGGCGGGCAGCTTCAGCGGCGCGAACCCGAAGTTGCGGATGCCCAGCCGCTGGAAGGACTTGGCGTCGGTGCCACCGGAGAGCATGTAGGGCAGCACCTTCGCGCCGGGGTCCTCCGCGGAGATCGACGCCACCATCGCGTCCACCAGCGCCCCGTCGAAGGTCGTCTCCACCGGCGGCAGCCCGATCCACTCGCGCTCCACCTCCGGCCCCAGCAGCTCCGCCAGCTCCCGGTCGAACGCCTCCTCCCGGCCGGGCAGGATGCGGCAGTCCACGGTCGCCTCGGCCACCGACGGGATCACGTTGGCCTTGTAGCCGGCGGACAGCATCGTCGGGTTGGCCGTGTCGCGCAGCGTCGCGCCGATCATCCGCGACAGCGCGCCCAGCTTGCCCACCGCCCCCTCGATGTCGTCCTCGGGGAACTCCAGCCCGGTGATCTCCGAGACCCCGTCCAGGAACTCCCGCACCGACGGGGTGAGCACGATCGGGAAGCGGTGCTGGCCCAGCTTGGTCACCGCCGCGGCCAGCTTGGCCACCGCGTTGTCCCGGTGGATCATCGACCCGTGGCCCGCCGTGCCGCGCACCCGCAGCTTGAGCCACCGGATGCCCTTCTCCGCGGTCTCCACCAGGTAGGCGCGCACGTCGTCCTTGAGCGTGATGGAGAACCCGCCGACCTCGCTGATCGCCTCGGTGACGCCCTCGAACAGCTCCGGCCGGTTCTCCACCAGCCACTTGGCCCCGAACAGCCCGCCCGCTTCCTCGTCGGCCAGGAACGCGAACACGATGTCGCGCGGCGGCACGATCCCGTCCCGCTTGAACCGGCGGGCCACGGCCAGCGACATGGCGACCATGTCCTTCATGTCGACCGCGCCGCGCCCCCACACGTAGCCGTCCTGCACGGCGCCGGAGAACGGGTGCACCGACCACTCGGAGGCGTCCGCGGGCACCACGTCCAGGTGGCCGTGCACCAGCAGCGCGCCGCGCGACGGGTCGCCGCCCGCCAGCCGGGCGATGACGTTGCCCCGTCCCTTGGCCCCGGACTCGACGTAGGTGGTCTCGTAGCCCACCTCGGCCAGCTTCTCCGCGACCCACTCGGCCGCCGCGCGCTCGCCCACCACGGTCGCCGGGTCCCCGGTGTTGGTGGTGTCGATCCTGATCAGCTCGCTGGCCAGCGAGACGACCTCGTCCTGCGCCAGGTCCAACCCGTCACCCAAGTTCTCCACCAGCACTTCCTACCACTGGGCGCGGCCCGCGCGCGGACGAGTCCCACCGCCCGCCCGGCGCACCGCGACCGGGGACGGGCAGCTACTTGACCAACGCGGCGAGTAACCACGACAGTGGCTCAGACCACTCCAGGAGGTGTCGTTGACAGCCCAACTGGTCTCGATCCTGGTCCTCGCGGTGATCTTCCTGCTCGCCACCACCCTGCCGGTCAACATGGGCGCGCTGGCCTTCGCGGGGGCGTTCCTGGTCGGCACCCTCGCGGGCGGGATGGACGGCGACGCCATCTTCGCGGGCTTCCCCGGCGACATCTTCGTGGTGCTGGTCGGCGTGACCTACCTGTTCGCGCTGGCCAGGGCCAACGGCACCACCGACTGGCTGGTCGCGGCCGCGGTCCGCCTGGTCGGCGGGCGCACCGCGCTCATCCCGTGGGTGATGTTCGCCATCACCGCCGTGCTCACCGCCATCGGCGCGGTCAGCCCGGCGGCGGTGGCCATCGTCGCCCCCGTCGCCCTGGGCTTCGCCGCCCGGCACGGCATCAACCCCCTGCTCATGGGGGCCATGGTGGTGCACGGCGCCCAGGCGGGGGGCTTCTCGCCCATCAGCGTCTACGGCTCGATCGTCAACGGCATCGTCGAGCGCGACGGCATCCCCGGCAACCCGCTCGTGCTCTTCCTGGCCAGCCTGGTGGCCAACACCGCCATCGCCGCGGTCCTGCACGCCGTCCTGCGCCGTCGCGGCACCGCGCCGCAGGAACCGCCCCCCGAGCAGGCCGCCACCACCAAGCCGCGCCTGCCGGTCGTGGCCACCCTGACCGGTCTGGTGGCCCTGGTCCTCAGCACCCTGGTGCTCGACCTGGACGTGGGCCTGACCGCCATCACCCTCGCCGTGCTGCTCAGCATCGCCTGGCCCGCCACCAGCCGCCAGGCCGTCGCCGAGATCACCTGGCCCACCGTGCTGCTGATCTGCGGCGTCCTGACCTACGTCGGCGTGCTGCGGGAACTGGGCACCATCGACTACGCGGGCAACGCGGTCAGCGACGTCGGCATCCCCGTCCTCGCCGCGCTGCTGCTGTGCTACACCGGCGCCGTCGTCTCCGCCTTCGCCTCCTCCGTGGGCATCATGGGCGCCCTGATCCCGCTGGCCGTGCCGTTCCTGGCGCTGGGCACCGTGGGGCCGGTCGGCATGGTCGCGGCACTGGCCGTCTCCGCGACCGTGGTCGACGTCAGCCCGTTCAGCACCAACGGCGCGCTGGTGCTGGCCAACGCCAAGGACGTCGATCGCGACCGGTTCTTCAAGCAGCTGCTCGCCTACGGCGGCGTGGTCGTCGCGGTCGCGCCCCTGGTGATCTGGCTGGTCCTCGTCGTGCCCGACTTCGGCTGAGCCGCCCCGTCCTCAGAACGGCCACGTGGCGTCCCGCCCGGCCTCCAGCAGCGGGATCATCCGGAACGCCTGGTCGCCCAGGCCGCCGAAGGTGTGCCGGTTGCCGCCGCCCGACGCCGCGTGACCGAACCGGTACCCGGCGAGGTTCCACGTGTAGAGCGGTACGCTCGCGGGCAGGGCGCGGCCGACGTCGCCATAGGCGGCCTGCTCGTCGGTGAGGATCACGACCCGGTCGTGGCCGTCGAAGTGGCGCCGCACGGCGGCCTTGGTGCGCGTGCCGCTGCCGATGAAGTAGCCACCCTCCTTCCAGCGCTGCACAGCGCGCAGCAGCGACTCGCCCTTCGCCACGTCGAACGGCCTGGTGCTGTCCGAGAAGGACACCACCTCGCCGTGCTCGCAGCGCAGGCCCAGCGCGATGCCGAACACCGCGGCCGCGTCCCACCGCATCAGGCTGCCGTCCCTGGAGAAACGCGAGTCCATGGAGCCCGAGGTGTCGACCAGGATCAGCGTCCGCCCGCCGAGCGCGGGCACGTTGGGCAGCGAGTGGTCGATCGCCCGCTCCAGCGCCCACGCCCACCGCAACGACGGCACCGCCCGGTGCGCGGACAGGAACCGCATCGGCAGCTGTCGCGACCGCTGGACCCGCGCCGGATCGGCCAGCCGCGCCGCGACCTCGGCCGCCACCGCGTCCGAGACCCCGGCCTGGTCGAAGTTGCGCAGGTTGCGCAGCAGCGCCATGTTGTGCCGCTCGAAAAGTCATCGTCGCTGGTGGAGCGGGGTGTCACCGTGTTGAGATCATGTCTGGGTGATCGTGTCCCTGCTGTACAAGGTGACCCGGAGGTTGCTGTCCGTTCCGGCGGTCCTGTTGCGCGGCGAGGCGGCGAAGGAAGCCGAGCTGCTTGTGCTGCGGCACGAGAACGCGGTACTCCATCGGCAAGTCGCGGGCCCGGTCCGCTACGAGCCCGCGGATCGGTTCTGGTTCGCTGCCCTCTTCGGGCTGGTGGATCGTCGACGTTGGTCAGAGGTCTTTCCAGTCACGCCGGGCACCCTGCTCGCCTGGCACCGCAGATTTGTGGCTCGTTGGTGGGACTACTCCGCGCGTCGACGTACCGGACGTCCACCGACACGAGTCGCGACCAAGTCGCTCGCGCTGCGGCTCGCCAAGGAGAACCCCCCGATGGGGTCACCGGCGAATCCAGGGCGAACTGGCCCGCCTCGGCCATCACATCGCACCCTCGACCGTCTGGCGGATCCTGCATGACGCGGGCATCGACCCGGCACCACGCCGCTGCGGCCCGACCTGGCGGGAGTTCCTCACCGCCCAGGCCGACAGCATCATCGCGGCGGACTTCCTCCACCTCGACACCGTGCTCGGTCGAAGGCTCTACGCGCTGGTGTTCCTCGAACACGGCACCAGACGCCTGCACATCACCGGCGTCACCGCCCACCCGACACAGGCATGGACCGTGCAGCAAGCCAGGAACCTCGCCGCAGACCTCGACACGCGCATGGAATCTCTGCGCTTCCTACTACGCGGCCGCGACGGCAAGTACGGCCAGACCTTCGAGACCGTCTTCCACGCTGACGATCTCCACGTGATCAAGAGCGCACCGCAGGCGCCCCGGATGAACGCCTACTGCGAACGGGTCATCGGCACCATCAGACGCGAACTCCTCGACCACATCCTGATCACCGGCGAGAGCCACGCACGGCATGCCCTCAAGACCTACGAAGACCACTACAACCGATACCGACCCCACCAGGCCCGCGACCAACTACCACCCGAGACCCAGGAGCAACCTCCGCCAGTCCACGACCTCGACACCCACAGACTGCTTCGCACCCGCATCCTCGGCGGACTCATTAACGAATACAGACAAGCCGCCTGACCAGCAGCGATGACTTCTCGAGCGGCGCACGGTCGAGTTGCCCCGTCCGATCCTGCGGGCCGCATAAACACAAAACCACGGGTCCGATCTGATAAACTCAAGATCGAACCCGTGGGGTAAAACTGTGTCCGAGAGGTTTACCCGAACACGCAGGTGTGGGAAATTTCCCACTCCTCTCGAAGTGGAGTGGCTCATAACTGCAGCTTAGCAGTGGTTTGGAGCACCTTCGTAAGAGTGGGGAATTCCCCACTCTTACTTTCGTTCAGCGGAACAGAGTGTCACCGGTTCAAGTCGTCGAGCAGCAGTGCCAGGACCGCTTCTTCGTGCACCGCTACCCGGTGTTCGCGCATCGCCTCGGCCAGCCCGGGACTCCACGGTGTGTCCGGCATCGGGCCGCTGAGCGGGAGACGAGCCGAAACGACCGCATCGAGGTAGTCACCGGCCGCGTAACGCCAAGGCCGCACGCCCCGGTCGAACAGCCGCTTGGCGATCTGGATACCCGCGACATCGAAGTCGCCGTGGTACCTCACGGTGGCGCCATCGGCGATGAGCCGATCCAGCGCATGCAGTGCGACGGTGGCGGGGTTGCCGGAGGTGCACAGCAACGGCATCGACGTGCCCGCCCGTGCCGCTGCCTGGAGGACCTGGGGGTTCTCGCAAGCGAACACCTCCTGCCCGGCGACGACCCAAGGGCGGTTCGCGCCGGCGCGCCACTCCTGCGCCGTCACGTGGGTGACCAGACCGAGGTCGGCACGGGCGCGCATCATCACCGACCACGGGTCGTCGCCCGGCGGACGCACCGCCCACGTCAACAGGGTGCCCGACACCGCGTCGGGGCTGACTCCCACCGCGCTCCACAGATCTCGGCGAGCAGCGGCGGTCGCGGGGAAGGGCATCCCGGTCGCAGCGGCGACAGCCCGGAGGACCACGGCCGCGGTGACCTGCCCGTCATCCAACGCATGGGCGTCTGCGCAGACGGCGCCGGCCAGTTCGGCGAGTTCGAAGGTCGACTCGACGGGAACCGCGTCCGCCACGGCGCCTGGCGTGCGGGACGCCAGCGGCACGGTCCGAGCCAAGGTCCGCAACACCGCCATCGCTTGCCGGATCACGGTTTCCGCTTCGTCCCCCGCGCGGCTGAGGAGGCCCGTGCGACGCAACCCGTCCCGCCAGACGGGTATCCACGGCGCGGCGTCCAGTCCGGATTCGGCGACGGCGCGCTCCCAGAACGCCCATAGGTCGAGCTTCGTCACTTCGCGCGCCTTGCTCGCCGCCTTCCGGTCCACGAGGGGACCGCCGGTCAGTTCCGCGACCACGGTGACCAGTCCGTGGGCGATCGCCGAAGCCCTGAGCACGGCATCCAGCTCGGCCAAGCGGACCCTGTTCCGCCCTTGCGGCACAGTGCGGCCGAGCAGCCCGGACAGGTCTTCGGCGCCCTGGTAGTCCAAGTCCACGACGACGACTCCGGTCGCGGAGAGGCCGTTGCCCTCCAGTCGTTTGCGGATCAAACGCCACAACGGTTCCAGACCGGCCAGGTAGTCGCGGGCCGGTGCGGGGATGTGGTCGGCCACGGCTCAGTCCGTCGAGTGCAGGTAGTGCCGGTTGCGGCCGTCCCAGTGCACGTGGGTGGCGGCTGCCGCGGTTCCTTCGGCTCGGCGGATCTCGTAGACGTCGACACTGGGAACCTGCGGGTAGGCGCCCCACAGCGCGTGACCGGTCATGCAGAAGTCGACGTCCATGCGCACGAGAAGACCCATCAGCTCGGCGATGGTCCGGTCGTCGACCTTGGCGAAGGCGTCGTCGAGCAGGATCAGGCGCAGCGCGCTGCCCGTGTCCGGCAAGCCGGACAGGTATGCGTCCGCGGCGGCGAAGAGCGCGACGTAGGAGACGAACCTGGTCTCGCCTTGGGAGAGCTTCGCCCGTCGGCTGATCTTGCGGATCTGGCCGGGCTCTGGACCGGTGATCGACACCTCCACGCGGTGCCACTGCCGGTAGTCCAGCGCCGCGCGCAGGTGTTCGCCGTACCCCGCGTCGGCGTCGTGCTCGAACCGCTCGTCGACACGGTCCTTGAGCAGCCGGATGAGTTCGTCCGTGTGCTCCGCCGGGCGCACGGCGGCGCTGGCCGCGACCAGTTCGCGGATGCGTCCGATGGGGCTGTCCTTGGGCTCGACCAGTTCCCAGCGCAACCGCACGCCGATCCCGTGGCTGGTCCTGATGTTCGTGAGGCTGGTGTTCATCGCGCGCACCAGATCTTCTGCCTGCATCAGCCTGCGCCGGAGTTCCTCGCCCACGCCGCCGATGACGAAGTCGGTGAACACGCGGTGCTCGCGGTCGGTCAGCGCCGCTGCCGCACTGGCGGCTTGCTCGCGCAGCCGCGCCGCGGCGACGGCCACCGGCTGTCGGCCCACCGCGTCGGTGAGGTCCACCAACCACATGCCTTCTTCGTTGGTGGGCGTGAGGTCGAAGGTGTTGGCCAGGTTGCCGCCGACCGTGCGCAGCGAACGCATCAGGCCGTTGTCGTCGACCGCCTGCCCCTTGCGGTCCAGTACTTGCTGCACTGCAGCGACGAGCCGCTCCACTGCAGGACCCGTTGGCGCATCCGACGGCGTGCACAGCGCGAGCAGATCCGCTGCGGCGGTTCCCGCAGCGGCGTCCGCGATGCCGGGAAGGCTCACCTGCACCGTGAGCCGCGCCAGAGCCTCATGGGTGTGCACGACGGCGTTGTCGGCTTGGGTCTTCGTCGACGTCACAGATTGCTTCGCCTTGTCGACCTCCTTGTCCAGTCGGCGTTCCTCGGCGGACAAAGTGCCGACCAACGTGCGTACTCCGCGGTGTTCGGCTTCGGCCGCCTCCAGTTGCCTGGTCACCTCGTCGGCTTCGGCCCCCAGCGAGTCGCGGAGGGTGGTGAACTTCTCGTTTTCGCCGTGCCACACGGACCACGATTCCTGCGCGGCCGATTCAGCCTTCCGACGCAGGACCGAGGTGTTGCCGGCGGTCTCCACCGCCTCTTGGTGCTCAGTGCGGCGTCGCTGGACTGAGTCGAGCCGTTCAGCGAGAACCTGGCAGTTGTACTTGGCTGCGTTCGCGCCCGCTTTGACCTCGCCGAGCTGCGCCCGGTCGGCCGGAAGCCCCAAGCGGGCGCAGCTCTCCTCGTGGTCACGGCGATCAGCCGCCAACTGCTCTTGCTTCTGACGGGCAGTCTGGTGCGCCTCAGCCGCCGCCGCCTGCGATCTGACGGCTTCTGCCGCCGTGGAACGCGCAACACTCCGCGCGCGGAGCAGGTCGCTGGTGCGGGGCGCGGTGCGCACGTGCCGGTCCAGGTCCTGGGTGACCGTGCTCAACCGCTTCCGCTCGTCGTCGCGTTCGTCCGTCCGGCGAGCCAGTTCGTCGAGTTCTGCGGCGATGGCTTCGAGCCGCTCGGCCCTGGCCCGAGCGCGGGCGGCGGCCCCGATGAAGCGGGGGTGGTCGACGCGGTGCTTGCCACGCAGCGGGCCCGCGGCCCAACTCCCGTCCGCGTCGACCCACACGTGATGCCCTGGCCCGTAACCGATCCTGGCGAGGACCGAGGTGACGACCTGCTCGGGGAGCAGCCCGGCCGGGTCGGGCCGGAGCACGTCCCCGAGGGAACGGGGAGCGACTGCGGCCTCGACGGTCAGCAGGACCTCGCCGTCTTCGGCTCGCACGGAGCCGTCGCCGCCGACTGAGGCGGACAGCATCCCGGCTGCCATCAGCGCGGCCTCGACCCCGGCTCGTTCGTGGTCGGCCAGCTCGGCGGAGAACTCGACCAACCGCCACAGGGGCACCGCGCCAACGGGCGCGCCGCGCACCCACGGCGCGATGGGCGGCTCCGGGTCGCGTTGCGCGCGCAGCTCCGACTGCTCGGAGCGCAGCTCGCGCGCGGCTCTGTCGTCCGATCGTTCCTCCTGCTTCAACTCGGCGAGCCGGTCGGCGATGGCATCACGCGCGGGTGCGGCGGCGTCGGTTGCGACGTGCTCCAGGAGAGCGAGGTCGTCATCCGTGCGCTCGCCCACCATGGCGTCCGCATCGACCAGGAGCGGCCCTACCGCGGTGTCCCGCCAGGGAACGTCGCCGAGAAGCGTCCGGCTCTGCTCGCCGGAAGTCCACTTCCGCCAGTCGGCAGCCAACGTCCTCGCGGTCCCGTCGCGTTCATCCGCCGCGTCCTGAGCTCGCTCGGCGTCTTCGCTCGCGCGGATGCCGAGTCCCTCGGCGTGCTCCATCGCCTGCGCGACTTCTCGGACACGGGCGTCGAGCGCTGCGGCATCCTGCTCGCGCCTGCCGGCCTCACTGGCCCGCCGGTCCGCGGACCGGCCGGTGTCGCGGACCACCCGTACGACCTCGTTCAACTCATCCGGAATGACCACGAGCTGCCGGGGCGACGGCCGTTCGACCTCCTCCGCCGCGCCGTCCAGGGAGACCCGAACCGCCTCGCGGTCACCAGGCAGCGGTTCGACCGACGCTCGAACCGCAGCCGGCAACGCCGTGACCGGCAGCCGCGCTTCGACCAGCGCTTCGCGCGCTCGGGACAACGCCGTATTGACCCGTTCGACCTCGGCGCGAACGCTTTCGGCTGCTGTGTCTGCCGAGCGCACGGCCGCCGCCTCGTCCTCGCGACGACCGCGTGCCACCGCCAGGGCCGCAGACGCGGTGCCGGCCAGAGCCTCGACGCTCCTGCCGAGGATCCGGATGTCGAGACCGGCTCGGTAGGCGGGAAGTTCCTTGATGCCTTCGATGACGGATCGCAGCGTTTCCTCGCGCTCCTCAGCGGTGGCGAGTTTGCCGCACACGGTCGTGTGCTGGTCGACGAGTCCGGCGTGTGTGCGGATGGCCGTGTCGTGCTCTTTGGCGAGTCGGGTCTCCTCGGACGCAGCTTCGCGCGTCTTCTCCGCCGTGGCGAACAACGTGCCCGCTGTGTACCTCCGGTAGACGTCCAGGAAGGCGTCGATCTGCTCGACCGCCGACAGCAGGCGTCGTTGCTCCTCCCTGGAGTCCGACAGGGCGTCCAGGCGCTCACCCGCTTCGCGCAATGTCACCTCCGACAGCGGGGGCAGCGCGTCGGACAGGATCCTGGGCAGGTTGCCCTCGTCGATGCGGTTGCCCATGTCCGGCGCGCGCAGGGTGTGCAGCAGCTGGAGGAGACCCGCGTACCGCTCCTTGCCACTCGTTCCCGTCAGGCCGAAGACGTGGGCCGCGATCCGTTCGCGATGGGTGTCGGGCTTGTCGGTGATCCGGTCCGCGCCGATCGCCTGCCCCAGGTGGTCGCGGGACAACGGCTGCCGCCGCTCGTCCATCAGGTGCAGGTCGATGCCGACCCGCAACGGCGTGGTGAAGTACCACGCCTTGGCCTCGCTGGTGCTGGTGGAGAAGCGCACGAGCGCTCCGACGGTCAGGTGCTCCTCCGCTGCGCCGGTGTCGCGGCTCAACTCCAGCCAGAGGTAGCCCAGGCGGTTGGTCTGCCCCTGCGCGCCGTGGCGCATCAGGTCCTCCAAGCGGACCTTGCCCGAACCCGTGGCGTCCATCTTGCGGCGATCGGCGTCCAGCAGGAAGGGCAGCAGCATCTCCAGCGCGCGGCTCTTCCCGGAACCGTTGGTCCCGCGCAGGATCATGCGTCCGCCGGCGAACCGGAAGACCGTGTCGTAGTAGTGCCAGACGTTGACGATGCCCGCTCGTGCCAACCGCCAGCGATTCGGGTGGTGCTTGGGCTGCGCGGGGGCCAAGGTCTCCACACCGGGCGATTCGGTCACGTGATCTCCATGAACTCGGGCGGTTCAACCGAACAAGGTCGGCGTTTGCTGGTCGCCGATCCTGCGCATCGCGCGCGTGCGCGCCGGGGCGCGGTGGGGCTCCGGTCGGTACCGGGCGGCGGCCGGGTGCAGGACCAACCCGTCCTCGTCGGCGACCACGATGCTCACCGATTCCAGCAGCAGCACCGCTTCCTGCATGAGCGATGACGGCTTCTCGACGTAGCCTTTCGCGAATGCGCTGCCGTATTGCTCGATGATGAGGTCGATGTTCGCTTCAACGGCGCTCCACGGGACGCGGACACCGGGCACGGTACGACCCGCGATGGTCGCGGTGTGTCCTGCCGCTGGTCTTGAATCGTCGTTGAGGGCGTTGACCAGCAGGAGGGCTGCGTGTGCGACGGTCCCGGAGCCGGGGAATGCGACGTCGCTGATCGCCTCTTCGGGGTCGTAGGCGAGGACGCCTTCGGACCGCGCTTCGAGGACCAGGCCGAACGACTCGTCGAGCATACGGGCCACCTCTCGCCGCTCGCGGGACAGCACGTCCCGCTCGGCTTCGGTGAGGTCCTCGCGGCGTACCAGCGGGTTCTCCACCAGCTTGCGCCGGAGGCTGCGGCGCGGTTGTTCCGGCTCCAGCGGATCGGCCTGCGCGCCGTCGAGCAGGGCGACGGGCGAGTCGAACCCGGACAGCGCCCTGGACAGCAGGTGGGGGAGCAGGGGGCGGTGGATGTCGAGCAGAGCTTCCTCCTGGCGCGTCTCCCACCCCGCCACGGAGCCATCGGTTTCCGTGAGCACGCCCCAGTCGATCAGCATGTCCACGGCCCGCACGAGGTCACGCGACGCACCGAGGTCGTCGTTCAGCGCTATCCCCGCCGTCACCGCGTCCGCGCGGACCTGCTCGACCAGGGCGCTCATGAGCACCTGGTCGCTGGTGTGCGGCGCAAGCAGGCTCGCGCACACCAGCGCCAGGTAGGAGTACGTGCGGGCGGTGAACCGCTTGTCGTTGCGCGTGAGCGCGGGCCGGGGAACGGTGTCGGCGCTCAGCGGTGCCTTGAGCAGGCGTGCGAAGGTCGACTCGACGACGAGCTGGTACCCGAGCACCGTGGTGAACATGCGCTTGAGCTGCGGTGAGTGCTTGCGTACGAGAGCCAGCTGTTCGGGGTGCCGCGCGGCGGTGAGCACCGGCTGCATCAACAGCGCCCTCGCTGCGAGCCTGCGTTCGTGCGCCTTGTGCTCCTCGGTGCCGGTGGACCCCTGGCTCACGCGGTCCTCCCGGCTCGGCCTGTGCCCTCGGTGGCGTACCTCCGCGCGACCAAGCGGAGTTCGTGCACCACCAGGTCCCCATCCTCGGAGTGGACCAGGGTTCGGGCACCGGGTGCGGTTTCGGCGACGATCTCCAGGTCCAGGTCGGTGTCGGCCTCGAAGGCGATGCCGGGGTGGTCCTGGTTCTTGGCGAGCAACGCTCCCAGCAAGGCGAGGAGCAGTTCCCTGGCCGCGGGGCTGACCCTGGCACCGTCCAGCGCGCCCGCGGCGACCAGCTCATCAGCGGCGACCCGTCGGGCTCTTGCCTCGACCTCCGCCTCGTGCAGGAGCCGCTCCTGGTCCAGTCCGGGATCGGGCACCGACGAGGTCCGCCCGCGGGCCGCGCGGTCACCGCGATCACGCAGGCTGACCGGCACGTCGATGGGAGTGGCATCCCACCACGAGGTGTTCACCCCGTCCCGGACGCCTTGCTCTTCCGGGCCGAAGAACAGGTGGCGGGCCGGGTAGGAGCCGAACGTCGCCGCGTAGAGCCGGTGGGCGGTGTCGTCGTCCACCTTGTCGAACCAGGACGCCAAGGCGAGCAGGTCCGCTCGCCTGCTGACACCCGTGCCCGCCGCCGCGAGCATCCGCCTGGCGTTGGTCAACAGCTGGCGCAGCGCCTGGTCCGCCGCCGTGCGCAGCGTTTCCGGACCCGAACGCCCGTCCGCCTCGTGGTACCAGGCGTGCAGGCGTTCCCAGTCCTCGCGGTGGCGACCGGGCAGCCGGTCGGCTGGCGTGCCGTCGGGCATGATCAGCACCGGCAGGCTGTCCAGCACCTGCACGACCCGGTCGAACAGCGGACGAAGTCGGTCGCAGCGCGTGGCGATCACCGGGGCGTGGCGCGACACGTCGGCCGTGATCAGGTCGACGTAGTCGAGCAGCAACTCCTTGAAGTGCTGGTATTCCTCCCCGGCCAGGTCGTAGCGGGAAAGCACCGCGTTGAGGTAGGCGTAGAAGTCGCGGACGCTCTCGTTGAACAACCGCTGGTTGTTGAACACGGTGGTCACGTCACCGGCCAGCGCCTCGGCATCCGGGTCCGGCTCGCCGACGCGCGTGATGATGCGGTCGAGGACGAGGACGGTGGCGCCGAGCAGTTCGCGTGCCACCTCCTGCGCCCCTTCACCGGCCGCGAGGACCGCCTCGGCGTCCCGGTGCACCCTGCCGCCCAGCTTCGAGGCCTGGAAGCGGCTGCGCGACCTGAGGAAGTCCCGAACCGTGGGTACGCGGGCATCGCGCACGCCGCGAACGAGGTTGCCCCACCCTTCGAGCTTCTCGCACCGGTCGGTCACCTCGTCCACGGACAGCGCGACGCCGCGCTCGGCGAGCTGCTGCGCCACCTCCGCCGCGGACAGGTCGGCCAGCAGGGGACCGGCGAAGATGTCCATGATCGATCGGTACTCGAACGCCGAAGACGTGGTCAGGTAGCTGAACAACTTCTCCCGACCTGCGGGTTCCCCCGGATCGTCACCGCCGACTCGCATCGTGTGCGCCCTCCTCGAAAGGACATCGCTTCGCGCGCAGCTCCTATAACTCGACACCGCGGCGGGCCCGTTCATCCGGAGAACGCCTACTTGTCACCCGTTCTAGTGAATTCGCCAGCATGCCAGCGCGCGCAGCGTCAACGATCGGGACGTTGATGTCGCGGACTTGTGTCCGCGCGCTCGTCCGACCCGTTCACCCGTTCGCCGCTTCGTACGCCTTGATCACGTCACTGGGCACACGGCCCCGTTCTTTGACCTGGAACCCGTTCTGCCGTGCCCACACCCGCACAACCGCCAAGTCCTGCACCGGGCTGGGGCGGCTGGTGCGAACCGGTGCGACCTGCTCCAGGGCCGTGCCCTCCCGGATCGCGGCGCGCACTTCCTCGGCGGCGCGCGTCGGCTCCAGCACCGCCGGTGTCCCCAGTTCCGACACGGTCACGTTGGCCAGGCCCAGGTCCTCCGCCACCTGGCGGATGTGCGTGTGGTGGCTCAGCACGATGATCTGCCACCGCTGCGCCAACTCGGCCATCACCCGGATGGCCGCCGCGGCGCGCGCGTCGTCGAACGTCATCAGCACGTCGTCGAGGACGACCGGCAGCGTGGGCAGACCGCGGGCGACGCGACTCTCCTGCAACGACGCGATGCCCGCCAGCCTCAGCGCGAGGAACGCCTGGTCCGCAGTCCCCTCGGACAACTCGTCGGGTTCGTGCGCCTGTTCGTCCGCTCCCACGACGCGCAGCGACCGCCCGTCCTTGCCGTGCAGGGGCCGCAGCGCGACGTACCGCCCGTCGGTCAGCTGTTCGAGGATGCGGCCCGCCGCGTCGAGCAGCGGGGAGGCGTGCTTGCGCTCGTAGGCGTCCAGCTCGCTGCGCAGGACCGTCCGCTGGATCTCGACGACCAGGTACTCCTCGACGTGCTCGGCCAGCGCCGCCAGCTTCTCCTCGGCCTTGGCGTGCAGTTCCGCCGCTCCGGCACGTGAGGTCAGCTCGCGGTACTGCTGCTCCAACCGGAGGTGCTCCTCGAGCGCCTGCTTGTAAGCTTCACCGGCTTCGCGGGCGGATCGGTCGGCGGATTCCACCTCGGAGCGCAGGGACTCGGTGTCGGCATCGGCCAGGTCGGACACCAACTGCTCGACGTCGAGGTCCGGCAGCGCGGCCCTGATCACCCCGGTGTGCTTCGCGGCTTCTTCTTCGAGGTCGGTGAGGAGCCGCCCACGCCCCGCCGCCTGGTCCAGGTCGCCGGAACGCACGCGGTCTTCGAGGGCCGCCAACTGGTCGAGAGCGGATTGCCGCTGTCGTGTGATGCGCTCGGTCTTCGTCTTCAGCGCGTCGAGCTGGTGCGCGAAGTTGTCCGAGGTGGTCTTGGCCTGCCGCGCGGCGCGCAGGCGGTCGGCCAGCAGAGCGGTGGTCTCGGTGGGATCAACGGCCGCGTCGACGCCCAGCAGGGTGGTCACGCGGGAGAGTTCCTCGGTGAAGACCCTGTAGCGCTCGCTGAGCTCGTGAGCCTTTTCGCGGCGGCGGTCCGCGTCGGTGTGGAGGTCGCGGGCCTGCGTCACGATGTCTCGTCGTCGGTGCCATCCCGTCGGACTCATCATGGGCAGTCCGGCGGTGGTGAGGGTGCGCTTCCACTTCGTGTCGACCGAGTCTCGCTTCGCCACCGCCCGGTCGTGACCGAGCTGCGCGGCCTCCCGCAATCGCCGCATCTGCTCTGCCACGGCGCGTGATTCCTGCGCTTTGGCGTCCGCGGCGAGCACTTCCTCACCGGCAGTCAGCAGGCTGGCCAGGTCTGCGCCGGGACGGGAGCGTCCGGCCTGCGCGAGCAACTGGGCCAGGTAGGTGTGCTGCTGTTCGACCTGGGGGCGCAGGTCTTCCACGCGGTCCCGCGCTGCCCTGGCCCTGCCCTCAGCCGCCAGCGCATCGACCAGCAGCGCACGGTGCGCGAGCGCCTCCGCGGGTGGGGGAGCGGCCACACCTGCCGGCTGCCAGACGGCCGTCCAGTCCTGCCGCGCCAAGGCCAGCGCGGACATCGCCTCCTCGACCGCCGTTGCCGCGTCGGAAGCCTCGGCCCGGGCCGCCGCGGCCTGCTCGACCAGTTCCGCTCGTGCGGCGGCTGCTTCCCGGTGCTCGGAAACCAGGTCGGCTACGTGGTCGGCCTGCCGAATGGCGCGCTCCGCCGCCACCGGCAGGTCCGGCGCGTTCGAGGCGGGAACCCCCGCGACCCATGACCGCACGACGTCGTCGACGAGCCTGTCCCGCTCGGCGCGCGCATCCGCCACCGCGGCGGGGTCGGGGACATCGCGATCACTGCTCGTGCGCAAGCGCTGGTCGAGGGAGTCGACCCGTTTCGCCGCTATCGCCGCCGCGGAACGCGCCGCGCGCACTGCCTCTTCGCACGCGGCGAGCCGGTCGCCGCCGGTCTTGACCGCGTCGAGCGACGGCACGGTGCCGACGGCCGTGACGACCGGATAGCCCGCTCGGGTGAGCAGCTCGGCGCGCTCGGAGGTCGCTTGGTGCGCTGTGCGCAGCGCTTCGTCGAACGCCGTCGACGCCGAGTCCGCCGCCTTCAGCGAGTCGAGCGCCTCGCGCAGGGACGCAACGGATTCCGGAGGTGTCGCGGACGGGTCGGAGCTGGCGGCGGTCTCCTGATCGCGGGCGGTGGACAGTTTCTCCTCGGCTGCGGCCAGCTCCTCGTCCGCCTCGGCGAGCTTCGACGCGACAGCGTCCAGCTCGGCGATCCGGTCCTCACCGAGCCACAGGCGGGACAGCGCGTCCCCGACCGGCAGGTCCTCGCAGGTGAGGTCGAAGAGCAGCGCGTGGGCTTCGGTGTCCAGCCGGTCGGCTTCGGCCAGGGCGTCCTCGGCGGTGGTCATGCCCTCGACTCGTGCCGTGCACTCCTGCGCCAGCCGGGTGATCGCGGACTGCTCGGCCAGGACATCGTGCTCGACGGTGACGGTCGCCGACTGCGCGAGCACCTCCTCCCGCTGTCGCTCGATGTCCGCCCTGTCGTCGCCAAGCTCCTGGAGCCGCTCGGTCGCGTCTTTCCAGGCCACCAGGTCGTCGCCCAGCAGACACGGCCCGGCGGCGTGCAACTCGGCTGTGCGGGCTCGCACGCGTGCCAGGTCCCGGATCTCCCCGGCGACCCTGAGCTTCGCGCTCCACGTGTCGTGCTCGGACTTGGTGCTGTCGGCCTCGGCACGTTGCCGGGCGAGGTCGTCGGCGGCCCGTTCCAACGCCTTCCGCACGTCCATGACGCGGGAAGCGAGGGCCGTCGCCTGCTCCGCCTCGTCCGCGGCGTCCTGGTACTCGGTGAGTGCCCGACGCGCCTCGACGTTCTTGTTGTTGCGGTGGCTTTTGTAGAGCGCGTCGGCCCGTGCCGACAGGTCTTCGAGGATGCCGTGAACCGAGTGCCCGCTGCGCGCCCGGAAGATCAGCGACGCCAGGTCGCCCTTCGCCTGGCACAAATCGCGCCCACCGGCGCGCAGCGCTTCGTGCGACAACCCGAACGAGGTCTTCCACAGGGCGCGGTCGTCCCCGTCGCCTTGCCACACCGCCGTGATCCCGGCCCCCGTCGCGGTGTCGCTCAAGCCGCTCGCGACGCGCTCGACGTGCAACTCCGCCTCGTCCGGCAGGAGCAGGGCGGCGCGCAGCACGAGCGCCTGCCTGCTGAAGCGGAAGCTGCGCGACGAGTTGAGGGGGATCGACCACAGCAGGTCGGCCAGGGCGTCGAGGGTGGTGCTCTTGCCGGTTTCGTTGCCGCCGAGGACGAGGCTGAGGCCGGTGCCGAACTCGACGGACCTGTCCTCGAAGGCGCCGTAGCGCGCGAGTTCGAGCTTCCTGACGCGCATCAGTTCACCTCGGAGGACATCTTGGCGACCAGTTCGTCCACTGCCGTGGCGGCGATCCTGCGCAGGAGTTCGTCGTCGCGCAGGTCGAGCACACCGTTGCGGCGCAGTTCGCGGCCGAAGTCGCGGTCGGGCCACTTCGCCACCTCGTGGACGAGGCCGAGGTCTCCGGTCAGCTCCCGGCCCCTGCGGCGGATCGCGTCGAGCAACCGGTCCTCGACCCCGCTCCCGGCTCGGGGTGCCCGCGCCTGCGAGACGGCTTTCTCGACCGTGACCCCGACGCGTTCCGCGAGCGAACGCACGTTCTCGGTCAACCGGACCCGGTCGCTCAACGCCCCGGCCGCTGTGGTGTCGCCGGTGATGGTGACGCGGGCCAGCAGCGGACGGTCGCCGGTGGACGCCCGTTCCTCGGCCAGGCGGCGTTCGACCGCGTCGAAGACGTCGTCGATCGAGCGCAGGCCGGTGGCGTCCACCGCGACCTTCTCCCACCGGGCCACGTCCAGCGGCTCGAAGGCGAGGACCGCCTCCTGGTCAACGGCCAGATCCACCACCAAGGCGCCCTTAGGGCCCGTCTCGTTCACGTGCCTGCCCTGGAGGTTGCCCGAGAACGCGGCTATCCGGTGTCCCCGGTTCACCACCTTCCGGGCGTGCACATGCCCCAGCGCGAAGTACTCGTAGTCCCTCCGCTCCAGGTCCGCGGGCGAGCACGGGGCGTACCTCGCGTGCCCTTCCGCCCCGGAGACCGCGGTGTGCAGGATGCCGACGTTGACCAGGCCGCCGACCCGGTCCGGGTAGGACAGCGCGAGGTTCTCGTCGACGGCCTTCGACGCGAAGCCCTGTCCGTGGACGGCCAGGCCGAGGTCGTCGACGGTCAGTGTCTGCGCCTTGTCGGTGCTCATCACCGCGACGTTGTCCGGCAGGGAAACGGCTCTCGTGACGACGCTGGCGGCGTCGTGGTTGCCGGCCACCATGAACACGCGCACCCCGTGCTGGTGCAGGACGTCCATCTGCCGGGCGAAGAACTGGCCCGTCGCGTAGTCGCGCCAGTCGCCGTCGTAGATGTCCCCGGCCAGCACGAGCGCGTGGGCGCGCTTGTCGACGACCAGCCTCACCAGGTTCTCCATCGCGTGTCGCGAGGCCAGCCGCAGCTGCTGGGCGAGGTCGTCGTCGGCGAACCTGCTCAGCCCGCGCAAGGGGCTGTCGAGGTGGATGTCGGCCGCGTGCACGATCCGCACGCCGGTCACCGCTGGAAGCTCCGGTGGCGCGGGCGGACCGCAGGCAGTGGCGCCGGGTGGTGATCACGCAAGAGCATCATGGCCGGCACATCGCGGCCGTATGCCGTAGCGCTACATCGACTGTTCACGTGATCGGGTGAGCAGTCCTCGCGTATCGGCTCGTTGCTGCGACAAGACGAAAGTCGCACCGGCGTAATTCACCCGTTCGGGCGCTAACGCCGAACGGAACTGACGCGACGTAGCCGCTGTCACCGTTTTCGAGAGGCCGTCCTTGCCCGGACGGCGCAAGATCCGAGGGGGCCGAGTGGGGTTGTTCGACCGGCTGCGGCAGAAGTTCGGGAGCAGGGCCGCCGTGATCGCGCCACCGCCGCCCGCACCGCAGTATTCGCCGCCCGCACCGCCGCTGGTCTCCGCGCCGTACCCGCCTCAGGTGGTCCCGGCTCCGCCCGTCCGCCCGCCACGACCGGCTCCACCGCGCCGCCCCGCGGTCCCTGCTCCGTCCTGGGTGCCTCCCGGCACGACGACGTCGGTGGCGGGGCGGTCGCTGCCCGGCGGGATGATCTACTTCGGCAAGCTCTCCCGCGGTGACGCCGCGCCCGGCCGCAACGTCGAGGTCGTCGACCCCACGTTGCCGATCGACTGGCGCAGGCCGGACTTCGCCGGTCAGGACATGGACTACTGGCCCGCCTACCACTCGATCACGCCACGGAGCCGGGCCGCCTACCTGCTCTGGCTGGAGAGCGGACGGTGGGCGCCCGACGCCTACATCGGCTACGTCTTCCTCTACTTCTACGGCCTGGAACGCCGAGCACTGGTCGACGCGCAGCAGGACCCGGCCGCACGGGCCGACCTGCCGCACATCCTCGGCGAGGTCACCCGCCTGCTGACCATCTACGGCGGCAACTCGTCGTTCCGGCAGTACGCCACCAGCTTCCAGCAGGTCCTGCGCGCCCTCATCAGCAGGGGAGAGGGAGCCGCACCCGATCCGGCCGAGCACGACAAGTGGTCCCCGCCGCTCACGCTGCGCATGGGTATCGGCCGCTTCGCCGCCGAAGGGCGTCCGGTGCCAGTGGACTGGGCGTGGTCGTGGGCCCTGCTCCACCCCGAGATCTACGCGCGAACGCCCGCGACGCGGTGCCCGGACGAGTTCCGCGCGCTGTTCACCACCCGCTACCGGGCCCGCTACACCGACGGCATCAAGGTCCGCCCCCTGAAGAGCAGGGTGGACCTGTCCTACCATCCCGCCAGCGGCGGGCTCCGCACGATGAGCTGGCAACTCGACGTGCCCGACGTGCTCACCGCCGCCGCGCCGACGAAGGTGCTCAAGGCGCTGGTGGAATCGTGCACCGACGACCTGGACGCCTACAGCCGCCTGATCGGCAGGCAGCCCGAGGCGGCGGGCACCCTGCCCGCGCTGGCCCTGCTGCCGGACGAGCTGTTCACCGGCGACCTCGAAGGTCTGCGCCCGGTGCGCGAACTGGTCGACCGAACGCTCCCGGACGACGTGCGGCAGGCCCGGTTCGAGCTGGCCGACCTGACCTCCCTGTGGCCCGCCCGCACCCCCGGCAAGTTCGCGAAGGCCGACGCGGTGGGGCTGGCGCAGCTGCTGGACAAGCTGGGCGTCGGCATCGAGCCCGACGTGCGCATGGGTGCTTCCGTGCAGAGCGCGGGACCGGCCGTGCTGTTCCGCATCACCGCCGCGCAGCCGGCGACCGCGACACCGGAGTACACCGCCGCCGCGACGTTGCTGCACCTCGCCGCCGTCGTCTCGGCAGCCGATGACGAGGTGTCCGCCGCGGAGCGCGACCACCTGGTCTCGCACCTGGAGTCGAGCCTGCACCTGACGCCGGGGGAGCGGATCAGGCTGACCGCCCACCTGGACTGGCTGCTGGCCGCGAAGCTGAAGCTGACCGGCCTCACCAAGCGCCTGGGCGCCCTGACCGACGCCCAACGCGCCCACGTCGCCGAGTTCGCCACCGCCATCGCGGCCGTGGACGGCGTCGTCTCGCCCGGCGAGGTCGACACGCTGCGCAAGATCTACAAGCTGCTGGGGCAGGAGCCGGACTCGGTGTACACCGAACTGCACGCCCTCACCGCCGCGTCGACCCGGCCCGCGCCGGCCACCGAGCCGGTGGTCGTCGTGCCCGCGGACACCGGCCCGACCGGCTACCTCATCCCGCCACCGGCCAAGCCCGAGCCGCCGGCCGGAGCCGTGCGCCTGGACCCCGCTCTGGTGGAAGCCAAGATGCGGGAGAGCGCCGCCGTGGCCGCCCTGCTCGCCGACGTCTTCGACGACGAACCGGACGAGGCGCCACCACCGCCCGCACCGGTCGTCGCGGTGGCACTCGTCGGTTCCCTTGACGCCGCCCACTCGACCCTGCTGCGGGAGCTGGCCACCCGACCGTCCTGGAGCCGCGCGGAGTTCGACGCCCTGTGCGCCGGGACAGGTCTGCTGCCAGAGGGCGCGCTGGACGTGCTGAACGAAGCGGCGGTCGAGGCCGCCGACGAACCGGTCGTCGAGGACGACGGTGACCCGCTCGTGATCAACGACTACGCAATGGGAGAACTGCTCGCATGAACGACACGCGCATCCGGCCCCGCGATCGCGACGCGATCATCCAGTCGCTGCGGGCCGGCGTGGTGCCCCGCTCGGGCCAGCAGCACGTCCAGGTCGGGCGGGCCCGCGAGGTCGAGTCGTTGCTGCGCGACCTCGACAGCGTCGCCGACGGCGGCTCCACGGCCCGCTTCGTCATCGGCGAGTACGGCTCGGGCAAGACGTTCTTCCTGAACCTGATCCGGGCAGCCGCGCTGAAGAAGCGCCTGGTCACCATGCACGCCGACCTCGCGCCCGACCGGCGCCTGCACGCCACCGGCGGTCAGGCGCGCAGCCTCTACGCCGAGCTGGCCCGCAACACCTCCACCTCGGCCAAACCGGACGGCGGCGCGCTGGCGGGCATCGTCGAGCGGTTCGTGTCCCAGGCGCTCACCACCGCCCGCGAGCAGGGCACGTCGCCGGAGAACGTCATCCGGCAGCGCATGGCCGAGCTGTCCGAGCTGGTCGGCGGCTACGACTTCGGCACCGTCGTCGAGGCGTACTGGCGCGGCCACGACACCGGCAACGAGCAGCTCAAGATCGACGCGGTGCGCTGGTTGCGCGGCGAGTTCACCACCAAGACCGAGGCCCGCGCCGCGCTCGGCGTGCGCACGATCGTGGACGACGCGAGCTTCTACGACCAGCTCAAGCTGCTGTCCCGCTTCGTGCGCATGGCGGGCTACAGCGGCCTGCTGGTGTGCCTGGACGAGATGGTCAACCTCTACAAGCTGACCTCCGCGCAGGCCCGCTCCGCCAACTACGAGCAGATCCTGCGCATCGTCAACGACAGCCTCCAGGGCATCAGCACCCACATCGGCTTCCTGTTCGGCGGCACGCCGGAGTTCCTCATGGACACCCGTCGCGGCCTGTACTCCTACGAGGCGCTCCAGTCCCGCCTGGCCGAGAACGCCTTCGCCACCAACGGCCTGGTCGACCACTCCGGTCCGGTGCTGCGGCTGACCAACCTCACCCAGGAGGACTTCTACATCCTGCTCACCAAGCTGCGCCACGTGCACGCCTCGGGCGACCCGCAGCACTACCTCGTGCCCGACGAGGCGCTGCACGCGTTCATGCACCACTGCTCGCAGAACATCAGTGACGCCTACTTCCGCACCCCGCGCACCACGATCCGCGAGTTCCTCAACCTGCTGTCGGTGCTGGAGAACAACCCCGGCCAGCCGTGGGAACCGCTCGTGGGCGGCGTGCGGTTCGAGGCGGAGACGAACCCCGACCTCGAACCGCTGGAACCGACGGCGCAGGACGAGTCGAGAGTGGACGATGAGCTGGCCACCTTCCGCCTCTGACACGCCGCAGGGGTCCTCGCAGTTCTTCCGCCTGCACCAGAAGGTGCAGCGCTGGATCCACCGGCAGGGCTGGCCCAAGCTCAACGACGCCCAGGAGCGGGCCATCCCCCTGGTGCTCAAGGGCACCGAGGACGTGATCGTCTCGGCGGCCACCGCGTCGGGCAAGACGGAGGCGGCGTTCCTGCCGATCTGCTCCGCCCTGCTCGACGAGGTGGACGACGGCGGTATCCGAGTGCTCTACGTGTCACCGCTCAAGGCGCTGATCAACGACCAGCACCGCCGCCTCGATGAGCTGTGCGAAGACCTCGACCTGCCGGTGCACCGCTGGCACGGCGACGTACCAGGCTCGGCCAAGGCCAAGGTCCTCACCAAACCCGACGGCATCCTGCTGATCACGCCGGAGTCCCTGGAAGCCATGTTCGTCCTGCGCGGCATGGAGATCGGATGGCTGCTGCGCGCCCTACGGTGGGTCGTCATCGACGAGATGCACTCGTTCATGGGCACCGAGCGCGGCGCGCAGCTGCAATCCCTGCTGCACCGCGTCGAACTGGCGACCCGCCGCCGCGTTCCCCGCATCGGGTTGTCGGCCACCCTGGGCGACATGGAGTCGGCGCGCGACTACCTGCGCCCAGGCAACGGTGACGGCGTCCACCTGCTGACCGCCTCGCATCACGGCACGGACATCAGCGTCATCGTTCGCGGGTACGTCAACAAGGCGCCCGTCACCGAAGACGATGAATCCGCCGAGCCAACCGCCGTCGAGAACATCAGCGAGCACGTCTTCGCCGCCCTGCGCGGCGGCAACAACCTCGTGTTCCTCGACCGGCGCGGCGACGTCGAGCTGTACGCCGACCGGCTGCGCCGCCGCAGCGAGGAACGCGCCGTGCCCAATGAGTTCTTCCCCCACCACGGCAGCCTCGCCAAGGACGTCCGCGAGCACGTCGAAGACCTGCTCAAGAGCAACAGGCCTGTCACCGTGCTGTGCACCTCCACGCTGGAGATGGGCATCGACATCGGCACCCTCACCTCGGTCGCCCAGATCGGGGCGCCGCCCTCGGTGGCGAGCCTGCGCCAGCGCATCGGCCGCTCCGGACGACGCGGCGAGCCCGCCGTGCTGCGCATGTACGTGACCGCCCAGGAGATCACCACCCACATCACACCCCAGGACGAACTGCGCGCCGAACTGTTCCAGGCCGTGGCGATGATGAGCCTGCTCGCCGAGCGCTGGTACGAACCCGCGGACACGTCCTCCCTGCACCTGTCCACGCTCGTGCAGCAGATCATGTCCGTCATCGCCCAGCACCAAGGCGCCCACCCGGTCGAGCTGTTCCAAGCGCTGTGCCTCTCCGGGCCGTTCGCGCACATCGACAAGACCACCTTCGCCGCCCTCCTGCGCGACCTCGGCCAAACCGAACTCGTCCAGCAGGAACCCGACGGCCTGCTCCTGCTCGGCAGGGTGGGGGAGCGCATCGTCAACCACTACTCGTTCTACGCCGTGTTCGCGGAGAAGCAGGAGTACCGGCTGGTCCACGGCTCCCGAGCGCTCGGCGTGCTGCACGTGACCACCCCCACCGAGGTCGGTTCGCTCGTCATCTTCGCGGGCAGGCGCTGGAAAATCATCTCCGTGGACGACCAGGCGTCCCTGATCCAGATCGAGCCCTCCCACGGCGGACGGGCACCCAAGTTCGCCGGCGGCCGTGCCGAGATCCACGACGAGGTCCGCCGCCGGATGCGCGCCTGGTACGAGTCCGACGACGTCCCCGCCTACCTCGACGCCACCGCCCAACACCTCCTCGACGAGGGACGCGCGGCCTACCGCCGCTTCCACCTCACCAAGAACGGTGCACTGGCCAGGGGCAACGACACCATCGTGTTCCCCTGGCGCGGCGACCGCATCCTCAACACCCTCACCGCCTGGCTGACCCGCGCGGGCGTGCAGGCCGTCCGGGACGGCATCGCCTTCACCGTGCCCAAGTGCACACCGGCCCAACTGCGCGCGGTCCTCCAGCAGTTGCTCCTGGAGGACGGCACCACCGCCGAGGACATCGCCGCCGCACTGCCCGACACCGTGGTCGAGAAGCACGACGTCCACCTCGGCAAGCCTCTGCGCGCCCGCGCCTACGCCGCCGGATACCTCGACATGGCAGGCGCCCGCTCCGCGCTCACGGACCTGGTCAACCGACTGCCCGAGCAGGACGTGGACGTCATCACCGGAACCCCCTACGCCCCGCCACCCCTCATCACCACCCCGACGGCCTACGCGGTTGTCGACGTCGAAACCACCGGCTTCGCTGCCCGAGGACGCGACCGGATCGTCGAGGTCGCAGTCGTCCGCATCGCCCCGGACGGCACCGTCCTGAGCGAGTGGAGCTCACTGGTCAACCCACAACGCCCACTAGCAGCCACCGAAATCCACGGCATCACCGAAGCCGACCTGACCGGCGCCCCGACATTCGCCGACATAGCGCCCACCCTCGCCGCCCACCTGCACGGCGCCGTCGTCGTGGCCCACAACGCCTCGTTCGACCTGAGCTTCCTGGACGCGGAGTTCACCCGCGCGGATCACCCGTTCACCCCGAGCGGAGCGCTGTGCACCATGAAGCTCGACGACCACGTCCACCGGACAGGACGCCGCAAACTGCACGACTGCCTCACCGCGATCGGCATACCCACCACTCACGGCACAGCTCACCGAGCCCTCGCCGACGCCAAGGCCACCGCCGATCTGCTGTGCCACTACCTGACCCACACGCCCCACGATGTGCAAAACCTCGTCACGCCCCCGAGCGCAGCACCTCGTAGTCCATGAGATACCGAAGCGCCACGAGCGGACTCATAGGTGATGTCGATGGTGTCCCACTCCGCAATCACAGCTCCCTCAACCGCATACCCACCTTAAGCAGGTAGACCGTAGTGATCACGGGTGCGAGGACTCCGTCGAGAGTCAGCGGAGCGACCGCGCGCAGGGAAGTGCCTCCGGCCAGGTCGACAACAGTCCGAAGTCGACTGGCCTCGACGCCGATTCGCCGTTTCGGCATGGACTGAGCGGCATCCTTTGCGTAGCAAGGCCTCTGCTGCAGGAGTGCTTGGATGAGATCGAGGGCTTGACGAACGCGGCGGGGCGGTCGCGCGCTCGGGCTGTTCTCCTCCACTCGTGTGGCCAAGGCCGCCACGAACGCGTCGAGGGACAAGCTCAACCATCCGATCACGTGCAGCTCATGCTCGACTTGACGGTTTGCTGGTCAAGAAGTTCTCCGAGGACAAGCGCACGTGCCTGTTCAGCATGCTATCGCTGTAGCGAGGGCGTGGACGCGTCCGGCCCTGTCCCTCCAGCTCGTGACCATGGACAGGATCACGAGCTGGAGGCCGGACGACCCGCGGGCGTTCGCGCGCCGGGAAGCCGTCAACTCCGGGGGGAAGGAGGCAATGGCTTCCCACGGCCCGTTGCGGCGGCTTCCTGCGCGCCTCACTCCCTCCGCTCTGAACGACCTTCAGGGCCGCGCTCAAGCGTCTGGATGCGGCTCGCACCCGTTGATTCGTTCGATGAGCTCGTCGCGGTACTCCTGCGCCGCCTGGAACTCCGGTTCGTCGCCGGTCGCCCGCTTCAGCGCGCCTTCCAGGATCTTCAGCCCCTGGCGTTCGTCGCCGCGCGCATCCGCCTGCCTGGCGGCGTTCTCCATGGCCTTGGCGAGCCTGGTCCGCGCCTCGGGTTCCTCGGTGGCCTTGTTGATCCGGATCCAGTTGCCGCCGGGATCGACGACGGTGAACCCGGTGTACCGGTCGTTGCGCAGCCGCGGCCGGGTCATGCGCGGGATGCCGGAGAGGAGCAGTTTGCCGTGCACGGCCCGCATCCCCGCCGCGAAGCTCTCGAACAGCTCGCTGGTGTCGGCCACGATGACCAGGCACGTGCTGTACGACTGCGCCGGGTCGTAGCCGTCCATCCCGAAGAAGTGCAGGTTGATGTCTTCCCGCCGCACGGCGACGTGCGGGTTCGGCCGCGTCTGCCGGTAGGTGATCTCGAAGCCGAGCATTTGGTAGAACGACGCGATCTCGTCGATGGAGGGACAGGGCAGGAGCGGAATGGTCAGTTCGTTCGCCACCGCCCGAAGCTAAGCCCGGACCTGCCGGAACGACACCGAGCTATTTGCTCGTGCGAACACTACGGGGGCTCCGCTGCCAAGGCTGCGCGACAGGCGCGCGCGATGCAGATGCATTGCGACTGGCGCGCCCGTGGCGAGACGCCCACTGGTCCCGCCACGTCACCGCTGATCACGCCGAAGATCGAATACCCACCTCGAGATCGCGGCCGGATGGCACCGACTCCTGGTGAATCGGTCGGAGGCGTTCCGGATGTGCTGGGGGTGATTCCGCAGATCCGCCCCATCCGGTCACGTCCGCTGGCAGTCGACTGGGCGACCGCACCTGCGTCTTGCGCTGGAAAATCGAACATGACCGCTCACTGGTCCCGCCGCTAGCCGTATACCGATCCATCACCCCCAGTGACCTGCGGTGATCTACATGGCACCCGCATGCTCGGCGGCCCCGCGACGAGCACAGACAAGCCGCCCTGACCAGCATCGATGACTTTTCGAGCGGCACAGGCATCGCCGCCCGGGTGCGCGAGCAGCGGTCCTAGGTGGACGGTGGTGTGGAGCGGGCCCAGGCGAACGTCAGCTCGACGGCCCGCTTCCAGTTCGCGTACTCGTCCTCGCGGTGCCGGGTCTCCATCGCCGGGTTCCACCGCGCGGCCAGGTGCCAGTTGCGCCGCAACCCTTCGAGGTCCGGCCAGTAACCGGCAGCGAGTCCAGCAGCGTAAGCGGCACCCAGTGACACGGTTTCCGCCACGAGCGGGCGCATCACCGGGATGTTCAGCACGTCCGCGATGAACTGCATCAGGAGGTGGTCGGCGGTCATGCCGCCGTCCACCTTCAACACGGGCGTGGGCGCACCGAGATCGGCGTTCATGGCGTCGACGACCTCACGCGTCTGCCACCCGGTCGCCTCCAGCACCGCCCGCGCGAGGTGCCCCTTGTTGATGTACGAGGTCAGCCCGACGACGATGCCGCGCGCCTGCGCGAGCCAGTGCGGCGCGAACAGCCCGGAGAACGCGGGCACGATGTAGCAGCCGCCGTTGTCCTTCACCGTGCGCGCCAGCGTCTCGATCTCCGGTGCGCTGTGGATCAGCCCGAGGTTGTCGCGGAACCACTGCACCAGCGACCCCGCGACCGCGATCGCCCCTTCCAACGCGTATGTGGGCTCGGAGCCGATCTGGTAGCCGATCGTGGTCAGCAGTCCGTGGTTCGAGCGCACCAGTTCGGTTCCCGTGTTCATCAACAGGAACCCGCCGGTGCCGTACGTGCCCTTGATCGACCCCTTCTCGAAACAGGTCTGCCCGAACAGCGCCGCGTGCTGGTCACCCAGCGCCGCGGTGATCGAGATGTCCGGCACCACCCGCGTGGTCCGCCCGGAGATCTCCGACGACGGCCGGATCTCCGGCAGCATCGACGCGGGCACGCCGAAGAAATCCAGCAGCATCGGATCCCATCGCCGGGTAGCGAGGTTCATCAGCATGGTCCGTGACGCGTTGGTCACGTCGGTGACGTGCAGGCCGCCGTTGACTCCGCCGGTGAGGTTCCAGATCAGCCAGGTGTCCATGGTGCCGAACAGGACGTCGCCGCGTTCGGCCTTCGCGCGCAGCCCGGCCACGTTGTCCAGCAGCCACCGCAACGAGGGCGCGGAGAAGTACGTCGCCAGCGGCAGGCCGCAGCGTTCGCGCACCTCCTCGATACCCGGCTGCTTCTGCAGCCGTGCAACGAGTTCCTCGGTGCGGATGTCCTCCCAGACGATCGCGCGTCCCACGGGCACGCCGGTGTGGCGGTCCCACAGCACGAACGTCTCGCGCTGGTTCGTGATGCCCAGCGCGACCACTTGGTCCGCGGTGATCCCCGCCTGCCGCAACGCCTGCGGCATGATCCGGTCGACGTTGCGCCAGATCTCCACCGCGTCCTGCTCCACCCAGCCGGGCTTGGGGTGGTACTGGCGGTGCTCGCGCTGAGCGACCGCGACGAGGCGGGCATTCTGGTCGAACACGATGCAGCGCGTCGACGTGGTGCCCTGGTCGATCGCCATCACGAACCGTTGCACGACAAGCCCTTCAGTTCTCGTCGACGAGTGAGGTGGTGACCGATTCGGCTGCCTGGCAGACCTGGCGCACCAGCGTCGCACGCGGCCTGCCCGCGGAGTCGCACAGCCGGTCGACGGTACCGGAGATGCCGATCGCGCCGACCACGAGACCGCCGGGAATCCTGATGGGCGCGGCAATCGAGGCCTCGCCCGGCATGTACTCCTCGGCCTCGCCCGCCCAGCCCTGCGAGCGAACCTCCGTCAGCACCCGTTCGAGCGCCTGCGTCCGGGTGATCGTGCGGCGGGTCAGCGACGTCAGCTCCCGCCGGCGTGTGGCCGCCGACAGGTCCGGGTCGTAGGCGAGCAGCACCTTGCCCAACGCGGTCGCGTGCAACGGCAGCATCGCGCCGATGCCTAGTGTTTGCACTGAGTCATCGGGCCGGAACACGTGGTGCACGACGAGCACGGCGCCGTCGTGGTGCATGCCGATCCTGACCTCCTGGCCCGAGCGCGCGGCGAGCGTGTCGGCCCAGTTGGTCGAGCGCGAGCGCAGTTCGTTCGCGTCGAGGTAGGAGGTGCCCAGGTGCAGGAGTGCGGCGCCGAGGCGGTAGCGGCTGGTCGCCTGGTCCTGTTCGACGAACTCGACCCGCTGCAGCGTACGGAGAATCCCGTGCGCGGTGCCGCGCGCGAGACCGAGCGAGTCGGCGATCTCTGTGAGACTGTGGTGGCCGGAGCCACGCGCGAGCAGCCGCAGCACGGCTGCGGCTCGTTCGATCGACTGGATGGGGCCCGGCACGCTAAGAACGTAATTGAGAAGACCCGTGTCGGCAATGTCGAACAGCTCCGTCGCGCATCGCCGCAGGACAACGGTGGAAAACCGCCGGAAAAGCCTGGTCTGAGCGCAGCGTGACCGGTTGGTCACTCGTTGGGGTTCACCTGGTGTCGACATTGTCGAAACGTGCCCGTTGAGCAGTCGTGACGTGGGTCATTACGTTCCGCTCACTCACCACAGGGTGATCAGCCGTTCAAGGACGAATGGAGGCCAGCGTGGGTCTCGGGGCAGTGTTCCTCAGCGAGGTGCTCGGCACGGGTGTCTTGCTGTTGCTGGGTGCGGGCGTGGTGGCCAACGTGCTGCTGACCGGGTCGAAGGGCAAGGACGGCGGGTGGCTGCTGATCAGCTTCGGTTGGGGCCTCGCGGTCTTCGCCGGCGTGTACGTCGCCTACAAGTCGGGCGCGCACCTCAACCCCGCCGTCACGATCGGCATCCTCACCAGTGGTGCGGCTGAGTACGCGCCCGGTGTGCCCGTCGGTTTCGGCTCGACGATCGTGTACTTCGCCGGTGAGGTGCTCGGCGCGTTCCTCGGCGCCGTGTTCGCGTGGCTCACGTACAAGCCGCACTTCGACGCGGAGCCCGACGAGGGCCTCAAGCTCGCGGTCTTCTCCACCGGCCCGGCGATCCGCAGCTACGCCTGGAACCTGGTCTGCGAGATCATCGGCACGTTCGTCCTTGTCTTCGTGATCCTCGCGTTCGCAAAGACGCCGACGCAGATCGGCCCGCTGGCCGTCGCCCTGCTCGTCGTCGGTATCGGTGCCTCGCTCGGTGGCCCCACCGGCTACGCGATCAACCCGGCCCGCGACCTCGGCCCGCGCATCGCGCACGCCCTGCTGCCGCTGTCGTACAAGGGCACCGATGGTGAGGCCATTGGCAAGAAGGACTCCGACTGGAGCTACTCCTGGGTCCCTGTCGTCGGCCCGATCATCGGTGGCGCCATCGCCGGTGTCGTCACCTCGCTCGTGTTCTGACACTCCTGAAAGGACAGCTTCGATGACGCAGTACGTTCTCGCCGTCGACCAGGGCACGACCAGCACCAGGGCGATCATCTTCGACCACTCCGGCTCGATCGTGTCGGTGGGGCAGAAGGAGCACGAGCAGATCTTCCCGAAGGCCGGCTGGGTCGAGCACAACCCGGTCGAGATCTCGGAGAACACCCGGTTCGTGATCGGCCAGGCGCTCGCCACCGCCGACCTCAACACCGGCGACCTGGCCGCGGTCGGCATCACCAACCAGCGCGAGACCGCGGTGGTGTGGGACAAGAACACCGGTGAGCCCGTTTACAACGCCATCGTGTGGCAGGACACCCGCACGCAGGCGATCGTCGAGGAGCTCGGCGCGCTCGGCGGCGGTGCCGAGCGGTACTGCGCCAAGGTCGGCCTGCCGCTCGCGACCTACTTCTCCGGCCCGAAGATCCGCTGGATCCTCGACAACGTCGAGGGCGCCCGCGAGCGCGCCGAAGCCGGTGACCTGCTCTTCGGCAACACCGACACGTGGACGCTGTGGAACCTCACCGGCGGCCCGAACGGCGGCGTGCACGCCACCGACGTGACCAACGCGTCGCGGACCATGCTGATGGACCTCGACACGTTGCAGTGGGACGCCGACATCGCTGCGGAAATGGGCATTCCGCTGTCGATGCTGCCGGAGATCCGTTCCTCCTCCGAGGTCTACGGCACCGGCGGTCCCGGCGGTGTGCTGAAGGGCGTGCCGATCGCGGGCATCCTCGGCGACCAGCAGGCGGCCACGTTCGGCCAGGCCTGCTACGAGCCCGGTACCGCGAAGAACACCTACGGCACCGGCAACTTCATGTTGCTCAACACCGGCACCGAGAAGGTCCAGTCGAAGAACGGCCTGCTCACCACGGTCTGCTACAAGATCGGTGACGAGGCTCCGGTGTACGCCCTCGAAGGCTCGATCGCGGTCACCGGTTCGCTGGTGCAGTGGCTGCGCGACAACCTCGGCATCATCGGTTCGGCGCCGGAGATCGAGACGCTGGCCCGCAGCGTCGAGGACAACGGTGGCGCGTACTTCGTGCCCGCGTTCTCCGGTCTCTTCGCACCGTACTGGCGGGCGGACGCGCGTGGCGCGGTCGTCGGCCTCACCCGGTTCGTGAACAAGGGCCACCTGGCCCGCGCGGTGCTGGAGGCCACGGCCTTCCAAACCCGTGAGGTGCTCGACGCCATGAACGCCGACTCCGGCGTGCCGCTGACCGAGCTGAAGGTCGACGGCGGCATGGTCGCGAACGAGCTGCTGATGCAGTTCCAGGCCGACGTGCTCGACGTGCCGGTCGTCCGTCCCGTCGTGGCTGAGACCACCGCTCTCGGTGCCGCCTACGCCGCCGGTCTGGCCGTCGGCTTCTGGTCGGGTCTCGACGAGCTGCGGGCGAACTGGGCCGAGGACAAGCGCTGGACGCCGGAGCTCGACGCCGACGACCGCGAGCGCCAGTACCGCAACTGGAAGAAGGCCGTCACCAAGTCCTTCGACTGGGTCGACTCCGACGTCCGCTGAGTTGGTTTCCTTCTAAGGAGTAACGGTGTTTGCCAGGCTGGATTCGGCTCGACGTGCCGATGCGCTCCGCTCGATCGACAGCGCGGAGTTCGACGTGCTGGTAGTGGGAGGTGGTGTGGTCGGCGCCGGTGCCGCGTTGGACGCGGCGTCGAGAGGCCTCTCGGTCGCGCTCGTCGAAGCACACGACTGGGCGGCGGGCACGTCGAGCCGGTCCAGCAAGCTCGTCCACGGCGGGCTGCGGTACCTGGAGCAGCTGGAGTTCAAGCTGGTCCGGGAAGCACTGAAGGAACGCGGGTTGTTGCTGCGCCGGCTCGCACCGCACCTGGTGCGGCCGGTGCCGTTCCTCTTCCCGTTGGAGAAGCAGTGGGAACGCGCCTACGTCGGCGCGGGCGTGCTGCTGTACGACTCCATCGGTGGCGCTGGGGCGGTGCCGATGCACCGGCACCTTTCCCGTCGCCGGATGGCCGAAGTGGGGCCGTCGTTGAACGCCTCGGCGTTCGCAGGCGCGATCCGGTACTACGACGCGCAGATGGACGACGCGCGTCTCGTCATGACTCTGGTGCGCACGGCCGCTCAGCACGGCGCCACGGTGTTGTCCCGTGCTCGGGTGACCTCGTTGTTGCGCTCTGAGGGTGCGGTTCGCGGCGCTCGTGTCGAGGTGGACGGGCAGACTGTTGATGTCCGAGCTCGTCGCGTGATCAGTGCGACCGGGGTGTGGACGGATTCGTTGAACTCCATGAGCTCCGCTCCTGCGCCGTTCAACGTGCGGATGTCCAAGGGTGTGCACGTTCTTGTTCCGAGGGAACGGATCCAGCTCGACGGCGGGCTGATCACGCGGACCGAGAAGAGCGTGCTGTTCGTGATCCCGTGGGGTGCCTACTGGATCGTCGGCACCACGGACACGCCGTACGACGGTGACCCGGCGGCTGTTTCCGCTTCTGACGAGGATGTCGCGTACATCCTCGACCACGTCAACGCGGTGCTCCGATCACCGCTGACCGTGGACGATGTTGTTGGTACGTATGCGGGATTGCGTCCGTTGCTCGACGGAGCCTCCGGCGACACGGCGAAGCTGTCGCGTGAGCACGCGGTGGCGCAGCCGGAGCCGGGCTTCTTCGTGATCGCGGGCGGCAAGTACACGACGTACCGGGTGATGGCCGCCGATGTCGTCGATGCCGCTGTTTCCGGTCTTGGCCAGGCGGTCGCTCCGTCGTTGACCGCGCGCCTGCCGCTGTGCGGAGCGGTGGGCTACCACGAGCTGTGGGCGGACCGGGCTCGAGTCGCCGCCGAGTCCGGCCTGCCCACGTCCACTGTGGAGCGTCTGCTCGGCCGCTACGGCTCCGCTGTCTCCGACGTGCTGGCTCTGGCCGCACAGGATCCGGCGTTGAAGGCCGAGGTGGCCGGGTACCTGGCCGCGGAGATAGTGTACGCGGTCACGCACGAGGGCGCGCTGGACCTGGAGGACGTGCTGCACCGGCGCACCCGGATCGCGGTCGAGCACCTCGACCAGGGCGCTTCCGTCGCGGATCAGGTTGCCGATCTGATCGCGGGTCCGCTGAGGTGGTCGGTCGCTGACCGCGATGCGGCTGTCCAGGCGTACCGGGCGAGCACGAAGATGGTGGCGAGATGAGATGGACGGCCTGGAGCTGATCGAGCGCCTTCGCCGGCAGGGTGGCTTCCGGCTGTTACCCCTGCTGGGCAACACCGGGCAGGTGGCGGGCGTGCACCTGACCCGGTTCCTGCCCGGCGGCCATCTCGACGTGATCCAGGTGTAGGACGAGCGCTGGGCGGCGTGGGCGCGGCTGCCCTACTCCCTCGGCGCCGCTCCGTCCGCGCTGGGCGAGCGGAAGCGGGCTTATAAACCCAGGGGTCGGTGAGTCGGGTCGGCCGTGACCTCCGCCGCTAGGGCCTGTCCTCAAAGCAGATTGACCACACCTGCTTTGAGGACAGGCCCTAGTAGACCGTCGCGGCTAACTCTTGGGGTATAGGTGGTGGAGTTTGACACGTGCGTCGTCGGCGGTGAACTGCCAGCGGACCTGGCGTTGTTCGGCGTTGATGGCGTGTTGCCAGGCGGCGAGTTCGGTGTTGAGGGTGTCGAGGTCGCCGATGCGGCGGTCGAGGCATTGCCGGGACAGTGCGGACAGTTCGATCTCGGCGATGTTGAGCCAGGACCCGTGTTTGGGGGTGTGGTGGATCTCCAGGCGCTGGGCCAGGGCGAAGGCCTGGCCGGATTCGAAGGCCTCGTAGAGGGAGGCGATGGTGTGGGTGTTGAGGTTGTCCATGACCAGCACCACGGTCTTGGCGTCGGGATAGTCCACGGTCAGAAGGTGTTTGACCTTGTGCCGCTCGAAAAGTCATCGTCGCTGGTAGAGCAAGGCGTGTCGCCGTGTTGAGAGCATGTCCGGGTGATCGTGTCCCTGCTGTACAAGATGACCCGGAGGTTGCTGTCCGTCCCGTCGGCCTTGCTGCGCAGCGAGGCGGCGAAGGACGCCGAGCTGCTCGTGCTGCGGCACGAGAATGCGGTCCTTCGTCGGCACCTGACAGGCCCGGTCCGCTATGAACCCGCGGATCGGGCCTGGTTCGCGGCCCTCTCCGGGCTGGTGGATCGTCGGCGGTGGCGGGAGGTCTTTCCGGTCACGCCGGGCACCCTGCTCGCCTGGCACCGCAAACTCGTGGTCCGCAAGTGGGACTACTCCGCGCGGCGACCTATCGGACGCCCACCGACCCGAGCGGCGGTCAAGTCGCTCGTGTTGCGCCTCGCCGGGGAGAATCCGAGGTGGGGTCATCGACGGATCCAGGGCGAACTGGCCCGGCTCGGCCACCGCATTGCCCACTCGACGGTCTGGCAAATCCTGCACGATGCGGGCATCGACCCGGCGCCACGTCGGAGCGGCCCGACCTGGCGCGAGTTCCTCACCGCCCAGGCCGAGAGCATCATCGCGGCGGACTTCCTCCACCTCGACACCGTGCTCGGCACACGGCTCTACGCGCTGGTGTTCCTCGAACACGGCACCAGGCGCCTGCACGTCACCGGCGTCACCGCCCACCCCACCCGGGAGTGGACGACACAGCAGGCCAGGAACCTCGCCACCGACCTCGGACGCCGGATGGAGTCGCTGTGCTTCCTGCTCCGCGACCGTGACGGCAAGTACGGCCAGGCGTTTGACGCCGTCTTCCAAGCCGACGATCTGCGTGTGATCAAGAGTGCGCCGCAGGCACCCCGGATGAACGCCCACTGCGAACGGGTCATCGGCACCATCCGACGCGAAGGCCTCGACCACATCCTGATCCTGGGCGAAGCCCATGCACGACAAGTCCTCAAGACCTACGAAGACCACTACAACCGACGCCGACCCCACCAGACCCGCAACCAACTACCGCCCGAGGCTCAGCACCACCCCACCGCGGTAGACGACCTCGACCACCGCAGACTGCTCCGCACCCGCATTCTCGGCGGCCTCATCAACGAGTACAGACACGCCGCTTGACCAGCAGCGATGACTTTTCGAGCGGCACAGGGGCCGCGAAAAAACGATTGGAGGCGGCTGAAGGACGGTTGAAGCGGTTTCGCGCAGCCATTGACGCCGGTGTCGATCCCTCAGCGCTGGTCGAGGCCATCAACGAAGCCCAGGCACAGCGAGCGGCTGCCCGTGCCGAACTGGAGGGGAGCAGCCCACCGGGTTCGATCGAAGATGCCGAGGTCTACGCCATGATCGACTCGCTCGGCGACGCGCGGACCATCATCAGCCGCGCTGACCCCGCCAAGCTGGAAGAACTGTTCGCCGGGTTGGGGCTGGAGATGGTCTACAACGCCGAAGGGCGGACGGTCGATGTGACCATCCGCCCTGTCGGTAGGGTTAGTGCGCGTGTCCGAGGGGGGACTTGAACCCCCACCCCCTTGCGGGGACTAGCACCTCAAGCTAGCGCGTCTGCCATTCCGCCACCCGGACTCCTCGGCTCCCGCCGCGGTGGGGATAGATTACATGATCGTTCCTGCTAGCCAAAATCGGGGGTTCAAGCGGCGCCTTCGACCGCCGCCACCTGCGCCGCTCGGCTGGCCGCACCGGTGGTCGAACCGGTCGTCAGGCGCACCGACGCCCCGGCTTGCCGCCTCCCAGGGGCACGCGGGCCGGATCAGGCTTGCCGTGTGGTGGTAGGCAGCGCTTGGTTGAGGATGCCCAGGTCGCAGTCACGTCCGGCTTCGCGATCATCGCCGCCATGAGGCCCGAACCTGCTGAAACAATTTCCGATGTTGAATCGAAAGTGTTTCGATTGCCTACATGTCGGCGTAGCGGACGTGCGGGGCGCGGAAGTAGCCGCGGACGAGCTGTCGCTGGCGGCGGCGTAGGAACCGTCAGGTCTCGTGGGCGAGTCGGTCGACGTTGTGGGTACGGGAGGCGTTGACGTTGCGCTTGAGGTCGGCGTTGAGCGGCTCGTCGGGGTTGAGCTCGGAGCTGTAGCCGGGCATCAGGTGCAGCTCGATCCTCTCGGTGTTGGCTTCGAGCCAGGCGCGGACGGCCTTGCGGCCGTGCACGGGGTGTAGGTCGGCGATGACGTGGACCTTCCGGTCGGCCTAGCGGGCGACGCGGTCGAGGAATCCGGTGAACACAGGTGCGGTGAACCGCTGGGTGAATACGGTGAATCACAGCGCGCCTCGTGAGGCGACGGCGGACATGACGTTGACCCGCAGGCGTTTCCCGGTCACCCGCACGACCGACGTGGGGCCCGGCGGTGCCCGGGACCGACCGGGCGGCGCGGCATCCGAGCGCAACCCGCACTGGTCCACCCAGGTGATCACCGCACCCTCGGCCTTCGCCGGTGCCTCGATCGCCGGATAATCCTCGTCCAGCCAGGCGAGCACCCACAGCGGACTGCTGTTCATGGGCGCGGCGGGCCGGGCGCTGAAGGGTGAAGCCGTGGCGACGCAGCCACAACCCGACGCCCTGCTCGGTCATGTCGATCCCAACGACCAGCCGGATCGACTCGACCACCGCTTGGCGGATCCGCAATGGGCCACCGATCAGCAATTCCTCCGGGGGTAGTCGGCCATCGCCGCGAACAGCGTGCCCCGGTCCTCAGGACTGATCAGCCCGGCGGGACCGGGATGCCCCCGGCGGGTCGCCAGACCGTCGCGACCGTCCTGCCGGTAGGCGCACCACCAGGTACCCACCGACCGCACCGAGACCCGAACACCTCCGTCGCCTGCCGGTAGTCCTCGACCCGCCCGGACTCCAACACGGCCACTACCCGCAGCCGCAGGACCTCTTGCTGGGCAGGCGACAACCGGTGCGCACCCTCAAGCTCGACCACCCGGTCAACATCCAGGCAACCGATTGCTTTCGATTCAATAGGGCCGAAATCGCGTCGAGCTAGCCTGAACGGACGCACTGCGCAGCGCAGCCTTGTGATCACTGCTCGCATGCGACACGATCGTTGTCGCGAGGGGGATCACCAGGCATTCGCCATCATGTGCCCCACCGAATTCAAAGGTGCGATGACTCGTGGCACGCCCTCCTCTCACTATTTCGCCATGGGGAGGAATTGTGCTCTTACTTCGCAAGTTCGCGGTCGTGCTCGCCGCCTGCGTGGCGGGGATCGGCATGATGGCCAGTCCCGCGCTCGCGCGATCGGCGGGCCAGTCGGTGGACGCCGAGGCGGCCGCGGGCAACGCCAGCTCGGAGACATCTTCAGTGAACGGGCTCAGCGCGGAGGAGTACTGGACGCCGGCGCGCATGGCCGAGGCCATCGCCGCCGGGCCGTCCGGGGTGACCGCGGCGGACACGGCGGACCAGCCCAAGCCGAGACCGGGGCCGAAGGGGAGGGTCGACGGCGCGTTGCCGACGGCGGTGAGCCCGCAGGCGGACATCCACACCATGTCCGGTCGGGTGTTCTTCGTGGACGACCACGGCGATAACCGCTCCTGTTCCGGCAGCACGGTCAACAGCGGCGGCAAGCGGTTGGTGTTCACCGCGGGCCACTGCGTGCACGGCGGCGGAGGCGGTCGCGACTGGTTCGACGTCAACCGCTGGGTGTTCGTGCCCCAGTACCACGGCGGCTCGCCGTTCGGCACGTGGAGCGCCTACCAGCTGTGGGCCAAAACCGGGTGGACCAACAATGAGAATCGCGCTTTCGACGTGGCGGCGGTGGTCATGCAGCCCAAGAACGGCGTGCGGATCGTGGATGCCGTTGGCGGGCAGGGGATCAAGTGGGGATACGGCTACGGCCTCCCGATCTACATGTTCGGCTACCCGGCCAACCCGCCGTTCAACGGGAGCGGTCTCTACTACTGCTCGGGCACCACGTGGAACGAGAGCGGATTCCCGACTTTGGGCTGCAACATGACCGGTGGCGCGAGCGGCGGTCCGTGGCTGAACGAGTACGGCGCGACGTTCTGGGCCTATCTCAACGGCGTGAACAGCTGGATGTTCTGGGAAACGGATCCGACGCAGGTGTTCAAGTGGCAAAGTCCTTACTTCAGCTACGATACCGCTGGAAGCTTGTTCGACACGGTGAAGGACATGTAGCGGGCACGAACTGCCCGGACGATCGGTCCGCCGCGATGACGGGCGGACCGATCGGTGCCTTCGCGTAGCGGACCGGAGGTGTGATGTGGGGCCACGACGACGAGCGGTCACGCTCCTCGCGGCGGCGGCGACGGTCGTGGCCCTGATCGGGCTTACCGTTCTGCTGTCCGACTCTCCCGAGGACCCCGATCCCGGCTCGTGCGACACGCCCTCCGGTCAGGCCGCAGGTCCGGTCGCCGACACACCGGGACGCGGCGAGGAGTACTGGAACCCGGAACGGATGAGCAGTGCCCGAGGTGCTCCGATCCCCGGACAGGCGGGACCGGAGAGCTGCCGCTGAGCACGACTTCAGAGCGGTCCGGCACAGCCCGGTCGCACCGACTCGCGTGCCCGCTGGACGTCGGGTCGAGCCGCCGCCTGGACCGGCCCAGGACGGCACCTGCTGTCGCCTGGACATCGCCCCCGGTGAACTGCTGACGCCGATCCTGAGCTTCCCTCGACAACCCGGGGTGGTTGTTACCTGGATCGGGTCGCGTCGGCGATCCGCAACCGCTCCGACGGGGTGCGCTGACCTCCCGGTTCATCCGATCGGGGAGCCCCTCGGACTACTTCGACTGCCGGGCGCGGACCGCCCTTTCCCGGACCGCTGTCTGGGGAAGAATGGCCGGTTCAAAGGGGACAACCTCACTCCGCGGCAGGGCGGCCAAGACGCAGGCCCGATGCCGGTCGGGTCGAGGCACGCTGTCGCGCGGCGGACCCATCGTGGGAGTTCGCCCTGTTTGAGCGGAGATGCGCCGTTCAACGTCCCGCACTGATCAGCGTGATCGTCGCAGGTTGTGAGGCCACCCACGGATTGGCTCACGCCTCCAGCGAGAGGGCCTGGCCGGGGCACACGCGTGCCGCTTCCCTGGCCTTCTCGACCAGCTCGCCCTCCGGCGCCTCGTTCAGCACGATGATCGTTCCGTCGTCCTCGCTCTGGTCGAACAGTGCGGGCTCGGTGAGCACGCACTGTCCGGCACCGACGCACCTGCCGGTGTCCGCGATGATCCTCATGGTCCTGTCCTCCTGAGGTGGGGATGGCAGTTCGTCCGCTACCAGGTCACCGGGAGCTCGTACAGGCCGTAGATGTTCGCGTCGTCCTTGAACGGCAACTCGTCGACATCCACCGCCAGCTCCAGCGTGGGGACTCGGCGGAACAGCGTGTCGAACACGATCTGCAGTTCCATCCGAGCCAGGTTCTGGCCCAGGCACTGGTGCGGCCCGAACCCGAACGCGACGTGGTGGCGTGCGCCGCGCTCGATGTCGAGCTCGTCCGGGTTCTCGAACGCCCGCGGGTCCCGGTTGGCCGAATAACCCAGCGCCAGCACGCCTTCGCCCGCGCGGATCAGCTGCCCGCCGACCTCGATGTCCTCGACGCACAGCCGGGCCGTCGCCACGTCGATGATCGTGAAGTACCGCAGCATTTCCTCGACCGCGTTGAGCGTTCTGCCGGGGTCGGCCTCGATCAGCGCGAGCTGCTCCGGGTTGCGCAGGAACGCCACGGTCGACAGCGAGATCATGTTCGCCGTCGTCTCGTGGCCCGCGACGAGCAGCAGGAGGCCCATGTTGACCAGTGCCGTCCGCCGGTAGGTGCCTGCCGCGCGCAGCTTGACGATCTGCCGCCCGAGCAGGTCGTCCGGCGGGTTGTCCTCCTTCGCCGCGATGAGGTCGGCCATGTAGCCCTGGATGGCCCCCATGGCAGCCCACCGCTCCTCGGGCGGCGTCGACTGCTTGATCACCTTCACCGTGTGCTCCTGGAAGAACTCGTGGTCGGCGTAGGGGACACCCAGCATCTCGCAGATCACCAGCGACGGAACCGGCAGCGACAGCGCATCCACCAGGTCACCGGGCTTCGGCCCGGCCAGCAGCACGTCGATCTGTCCGTCGACGATCTCCTGGATCCGCGGCCGCAGCGCCTCCAACCGGCGCACCGTGAACTCGCCGAGCACGGCCTTGCGCGCCGGCCCGTGCTCGGGTGCGTCCATCGCGATCAGCATGCGCTCCTCGTCCGGCCTCCGGGACGCCGCCTCGCCCTTGACCAACTGTGGAAAGTCCGGATGCTGCCGGTCGGCGCTGAACCGCCGGTCGTTCAACACCGTTCGCACGTCCTCGTGGCGGCTGATCACCCAGGCCCACCCGTCGGGCAGACGAACCCGCGAGACCGGCTCTTCTTCGCGGATCGCTTCGTACGCGGGCGGCGGCGCGAACGGGCACGTGCGGGACATGGGGAACTCGTGCTTCTCAGCGGTGGTCATGACTTTTCCTTCCACGACGTCAGGGACAGGCGGCAGAGGCCGGACAGCGAAGAGCCGTGTGTGAACGGCACTTGGCCGACCGGTGCGACTGGGTTCGCTCCGGGATGCGGCGGACCACGGAGCCGCGGTGGACCACCGGGACCGCCAACATCGGTGAAGTCAGATCCGACCCGTCCCCTCACGGGCGAAGTGCGGTTCGGCCGCTTCCAGTCGCGGTACCGGGATGCCCAACCGTCGTGCTTCGGCCAGGGTGTCCCGGCAGATCTCCCTCGGCTCCTGAGCCTCGGGATCGGAGTGGGTCTGGAAAGTCATGCGCGCCAGCGCGACATGAGCGGTCAGCCAGGCGAGCGCGCGGGCCGTCAGCCGGGTCGGCGTCTGGAACAGCAGCACACCGCCCCGGTGACGTCGCAGGTCGACGCCGCGCGCCTGGAGGAGCGGCAGCAGCTCGCGGCCGGTCAGCAGTGCCTCGCGGAAGTCGCTCGTCGACCCGGTCAGCTCGGACAGGGAACCCAGCCTCAAGCCCTGTGAGAACAGGGCGGCGTCCGACACGAAGTGGACCCACAGCCAGCCGCGGAAGTCAGGCTGCTCCTTCGGGCGGAGCCCGGCCTCGCGGAACGCCTGGCGCACGGCCCGCTCCCGGTCGGTCGGGGGACGGCCGAGGGTGCCGAAGACGACCGACGGCAGCAGCGCCCCGCGCAGCACGCCGTCCGCGCCGAAACCGCCACCGGCCTGAGGAGAGCCCCAGGCGACCTGGTCGACGGGGAGCGCGCCGATCGCGGCCAGCGGCTCGGCCCAGATGTTGCCGAAGACCAGCACCGTGGCCTGGCCGATCCGCGTGGCCAGGAAGGCCGTCGCCTCCGCGAGGCGGTGGTGCGGCACGCTGAGCACGATCAGGTCGAAGTCGTGGTCCGGCTCCAGCGCCTCGCGGTAGCGCACCGGCCACTTCTCCACGACGCGCCGCCCCCACACCCGGCGCCGCATGTCGAGC
Organism: Saccharothrix coeruleofusca; assembly: GCF_017876325.1. Classification (NCBI taxonomy): domain Bacteria; kingdom Bacillati; phylum Actinomycetota; class Actinomycetes; order Pseudonocardiales; family Pseudonocardiaceae; genus Saccharothrix; species Saccharothrix coeruleofusca. Next base: position 4,116,520 of record NZ_JAGINV010000001.1, on the reverse strand, counting down.
AGGTCGAGGTCGACCGCTTCCCCGTACGTCGCCGCGCGGCCGGGGCGGACGTAGAACTCGACGTCATGTCCCGCCTGTTGCAGGGCTCGGCCGTAGATGGTGGCGATCACGCCTCGGCCGAACATCAGGATCTTCACGCTGCACCTCGCGGGGTATGATTGAAGTGGAGGTTATCTCCGCTTACTACCATATGGAGGTCATCTCCATTTGTCGATAGGGGAGCGCATGACCGCCGACAAGCCGCTGCGGGCCGACGCCCGGCGCAAGCGCGAGGCCCTGCTCGCCGCGGCCAGGCAGGCCTTCGACGCCGGGGGCTTCTTCGACCTGCGCTTCGACGACTTCGCTCGTCTGGCGGGGGTGGGCACGGGCACGCTGTACCGCCATTTCCCCACCCGAGAGGCGCTGGCCGAGGCGGTCTACCACGGGGAAGTCGCCACGCTGTGCGACCGCGCCCGCCAGCTGCAGGCCACGCTGCCGGCGGCGGAGGCGTTGGCGGCCTTTCTGCGCGACATGGTCGACCACATAGCAGCCCATCAGGGCCTCGCCCGGACGTTGGCCACGCTCATGGCCGATCGCTCGAGTGCCCTCGCCGAGGGCAGTCGAGCGCTTGAACAGGCCGTCACCGACCTGGTGACCGCCGCCGTACAGGCGGGCGCCGTCCGCGACGACGTGGACGCCGGTGCCGTCATGATGGCGCTGCACGGCATCGGCGCGGCCCATGACCGCCCCAACTGGCGGGCCGAGGCCGACGATGTCATCACCCTCGTGCTGGACGGGTTGCGCCGCCCGCTGTGACGGTGTGCGACACGAGGTCGCACACCGCGAGCGAAGGACCGGTCAGTGGTACGGCGACGACGCGGTCCAGGTCGGTCACCCGGCTGATGTCGCCTGCACCTGTGAAGTCTTGGTGAGGTCGTCCCCTTGAACCGGACACCCCGACCCGGACAGCGGTCCGGGAAAGGATGATCCCTGTGTCCGGCAAGTCGAAGTACCCGGAGCGGTCCCGCGAGCATGCGTGGAGCCGGCGCGCTCATTGACGCGGGTCGGAGACAGAACTCTACTTCTGGCACTCCCACAGTGGAGCTGCTGGACGAGCCGGCCGTGCGCAACCATGAGAGTGGCCTCGTGCCGTGCTGGCGGGCGCAATCCGGCGGCGAGCGTCGTGGAGGCACCGAAGCGGGCGGACACGCCACGGATGCCGGGCCGGAGCAGCGGCGGACGAGCACCGGCGGGAAGCGGTTCCGGCGCAGGGGCACTCACCGCAACCAGCCGGGCGGTGACCGCCTGCCGGAATCGCGCGTGCTCGGCTGGGTCGGACGCACCCCGTATGGCAGCCTGGAGCAGCGGGGCCAGTCGACGGCCGCCGTTCAGCGGCTCGCGGTGGGCGCGTCCTGGTGTGGGGCCACCGGTGTCGTCGGATGTGGTTGCGGGCTCGGCTGGGCGGTGGACTCGGTCCTCGCCCCGAACCCGTCGGTGTGGACTGGTACGGGTTCCAGCGCGCTTTTGAAGTGCCTCAGCAAGGGGGCTTGCTCGGTGATGCGGTAGCCGGGCAGGCGGTCGGTGTTCCGGGCGATCCTGGCCAGGGTCCGGCCGACGTGCTCGATGTGGCTTTGGCTGTAGACCCGGCGTGGGATGGCCAGGCGGAGCAGTTCCCACGGCGCGCTGACCAGTGGGTTGCCGTGCTCGTCCTCCTTGCCCAGGTAGAGGGAGCCGCATTCGACGCCGCGGATGCCGCCTTCCAGGTACAGCGCGCAGGCCAGCGCGTGCCCCGGGAAGCGGTGCGGGGGGATGTGTGGCAGGAGCCGGCCTGCGTTGAGGTAGACCGCGTGCACACCCGGCGGCTCCACCACCGAAACGCCTGCCTCCCGCGCCAGTTGGGCGAGGTAGGCGGTCATGCCCGCTCTGGACCGTAGGTAGTCGGGGTCGGTGACTTCGAGCAGCCCCTGGGCGAGCATGTCCAGGTCGCGACCTGCCAGGCCGCCGTAGGTGGGGAAGCCTTCGGTGGCCACGAGCAGCAGTTCGCACCGCTGGGCCAGGTCGGGGTCCCGCAGGCCCAGGAAGCCGCCGGTGTTGACCAAGCCGTCCTTCTTCATGCTGGCCGTGCAGCCGTCGGCGAGCCGGAACGCCTGCTCGGCCACCTCGCGCGGGCTGTGGTCGCGGTAGCCGGGTTCGTTCCGGGTGACCAGCCACGCGTTCTCCGCGAAGCGCGCCGCGTCCAGGAACAGCGGCACCCCGTGCGCGCGGCACAGCCGGGCGGTTCCGGCGAGGTTGGCCATCGACACGGGCTGGCCGCCCATGCCGTTACTGGTGAGCGTCATGACGACCGCGGCCACCCGCGGGCCGTCCGGGCCGGTGAGGGTCCGGTGCAGCGCGTCCACATCGATGTCGCCCTTGAACGGGTGCGGGCTGTCCAGGTCCGCCGCCTCCCGGCACGGCAGGTCGCGAGCCTGTCCACCGGCCAGTTCGACGTTGGCGCGAGTGGTGTCGAAGTGCGTGTTCCCCAGGGTGATCTGCCCCGGTCCCAGCAGGGTGGAGAACAGGATGCGCTCGGCCGCCCGTCCCTGGTGCACCGGCAGGACGTGCGGGTAGGAGGTCAGGTCCCCGACGACTTGCCGGAACCGGTGGAACGAGCGGGCCCCGGCGTAGCTCTCGTCGCCCAGCATCGCCGCGGCCAGCTGCGCGGCGGACAGCGCCCCGGTGCCGGAGTCGGTCAGCAGGTCGATGGTCACCTCCTCGGCCCGCAGGTTGAACAGGTTGTGGTGCGCCCGTTCCAACGACCGCTCGCGTTGGGCGCGCGTGGTGAACGGGATCGGTTCCACGACCTTGGCGCGGAACGGCTCCATGATCGGCGCTTCGCCCATGCCCCTCACCTGCCCGACACCGCGTGGGGAACGCGCGTGCGGGGTGGCCGGACCTGGTTGGCCTCGGCGGACAGGTACGCGGTCAGCCGCTGGGCGCGCGGCGTGAACACCTGCGACAGGTAGGAGATCAACCCCACTCCGGCATCCAGCCGTCGTCGGGTCACCGCAGCCAGTGCCCGGTCCAGCACCGCAGGGTCGTGTCCTTGACGGTGCATCACCGCGACCGCGCGTGCGCGGGCTTCCCCATCGTGCTCGACGTAGTCCCGAATCGGGACGTGCACGGTGTACCCGTCAGGCGGTTCCGGCTCGGCGTCGACCAGCGAGTAGCACGAAACGAGAGGCCGCATCGCGAAAGGGCCCGGCCCGGCGACGGTGCGGCAGAACTCCTCGACCGCTGCTCCGCTGCTTCCCTGCACCGCGCTCGCCGCCCGCGCCGCGTCCTCGGGGCCACCGCCGTCGTGGGCGAAGTAGACCTTCACCCGCGGCCGGGACCACTGCCCCAGATCCAGCGCGAAGTACATCAGCCGACCTCCGTCGGCCACCGCGTCGCCGACCAGCGGGCGGGCGCGGTGGAAGCCCAACCGGGCCAACCCCTCCTCCACCAGCTCCGGGGCGCGCCCGGTGCCCTGTGCGCCGGGGTCGAGGTAGACCTTGAACGACGGCTCGCCGTGCGGGGTGAGCACGACCGCGCACCACAACCCGAACGCGCCCTGCGGTCGGTCGGGCAGGAACAGGTCCTCGATCAGCGCGAACCGCCGCAGGTCGAAGCCGTAGCGCTCAGCCAGCCCGTGCAGGACCCGTCGACCGACCGCGACGTTCTCGCGCACTCCCGGCGGTATCCCGTTCGGCTCGGCCAGCAGCCGCAGCTGCGGGGGCAGGCCCGGCTCGAACGAGAGCGAGTACTCGACGGGGGAGTGGTCGTCGGACACCTCCGAGTACCACCATCCCGGCGCGCGGACCGGTAGCGCGGCGGAAGGCCCGAGCATCGCGTCCCCGAGGTGCTCCAACTCCTCCCTCGGACCCGTCAGCCCCGCCGCCTCGGCCAAGGCGGCGAACTGCCCGCGGACGAGGGTTCCCAGGGAGTCGGAGTCCGGAGTGGAGCGATGACGGAAATCGATCGCGTCGAACACAGCGGAATCACCTGCCCCCGAATCATATCGCGACTCCAGGTAACCCACGCATCCCATGATCACGAAAGCGATTAGGCCCGTACGGGTGACGCATACCCCCCGATAGGGTTGTCGAACGCGGCTGTGATTTCTCGACCTCGCACTTGTCAACGTCGTCCTCGCCGGTCCGGCGACGTGGCGGTGCTCACCCAGGGGTCACCCGGTCGTTGCTGCCGTCGATGCGGTGGTCGGGCGGCCGCTGCTCGACCAGCAGCGGGGTTGCCGCGGCAGAGGTGATGTGCTCGACGTCGGCCACGACGGCTGACAGCGCCACCCCGCTCGATCCCGGCGACGCCGCCCCGACGCGACGGACCGATCGCCGTCGCGGGCATCCCGATGGGTGGTGGCGGGCTGTTCGCGCTGTGCCTGGCGGCGCGCAGGCACCGCACCCCGGAGCGGGAATTGGAGGTGCGGCGCGGCGAATTGCCCGGCCGACAGGTCGAGTCGGAGCAGCGGGACCGACCGCGGCACCATGTCGAAGATGTCGCCGAGGTGAACCGGAGGCACGCGGAGCAGGTCGTGGCCGACGGTCGACCAGCCGACCTCACTGGTCCCCACACGGTCGGAGCGCTCGATCCGAGGATCTGTCGAACACACACGGCGCTGGCCCGCAGTCGGTGGTGACGTCGAGTAGCGGACCGTGATCTTGAGGACCGCCCCGTCACCACCTCCCGCCACGCAGGTCACCTCCTGCTCGCCGAACACGACAACCCGCGCCCGGAGGATGCGACCCTGCTGGAGAAGATCACCGCGGCCTGCCCGGAGATGACCGCACTCGCCGACCTGAAGAATCGTGGGGCAAATGCACGGGTGCGCCGGATTCGACCTTCTCCGCCACCGCGTCCTCCGCGCCTGACAGGTGCTCAGCGTCACCACCGACTACGGGCCAGAGCCGCTTGTGCTCGGACAGACCCGATCGGCGACGTCGAGCCCGGCTCGGTGCACGACCCGACCGCCGCCCGCGAACAGGCCGCTTGGCGGACCGACTCGGCCGAGGACCTGGTCGCGGGCTCAGCGGATTCGCGCGAGGCGATGTCGGCGGATTCGGCTGAACTGGAGGATGTGGCACTCCGAGGGACCTGGATCGTCGCGCCGAACCAGGGGCTCGAATTCAGGGTGTTCCCGGTGACGACGAGCACCGGGGCGCCTGATCAGAGCGGTCGACCTCGCCAGGGGCATGACGTCCGGTGTTCGGCCCGTTCACCGGGTCCAGTCGATGCCCCACGACTCGATCGTCGGCTTCCACACGGGGGCGTCGCCGTGCAACGCGTTCGCGGTCCCCTCCAGCAACGCTGCGGTCGAAGGCCACGTGCCAGATCCCTCGAAACGGGGATTGGACTCGGGATCGAGCACGCCCACGGCACCGTGGCGGGAGCCCTCCCGCAGTTCCACCACGAGGTGACACCCGCTGCCGTCCACCGCGATCGGCAGCCAGGCCGGGCTCCAGCCCCAGAAGGCGTCCTCCTCGCCCTCCTCGACCTCCGACCAGTCCTCGTCGTCCTCGTCACTCATGTCGTCGACCTCGGCGGCCTGTCGGGCGGCCAGCTCCTCGGTGTTGCGCCGCCAGGTGTCGACCGCCGTGTCCAGCGGCAGCAGCGTCCAGCGCGACGGCACCAAGGAGCGGGGTGCACCGTCGTGGCGCAGCAGGGACTCCACCAGATCACGGGGGAACGCGTACCCGACGGCAACCTCCGCCGCGGCCAGTGCGGGCACCGCCGCCGGTGCGGGGAGCGGGATATCCGAGGCGTTGCTCCCCAACCACTTCTCGATGCGGTCCCACGAAGCGGCCACAGGTGCGCTCATGCCGGCCATCGTCGCACGAGGGTGGTGGGCGGTGACGCCGCCCACCACCGTGTTCAGGCGTTCCGCCCTCAAATGTCCATCTTCACCACGAACGGATCACCGTCGAGCACGCGGTGCACCTTGTAGAAGTCGGAGTTCATCCAGGTGCCCGACAGCTTGTTGTCATCCCCGTCGATCGGACGTGCCGAACCGCGCCACGCCCGCGTACCGCTGCTCGTCGACGTGTACGCGCCCTCCCTGGTCGAGGCGAACGGGTACTCGTCGCAGTTGTACTTCGCCGGCTCGTAGTCCACACCCCGGATGTCCTTGCACACATTGCCCGCGTAGGCGCGGTTGGACCCGCCAGGCGGTGGTCTGGCTGGTCGTCGGAGTCGACACGACCGAACAGGGGCGGGGTTGTGCCGCGTCGGCACGGCTTCGCCCAGCAGCGTCCAGCCCCTCGGGCCTATGAGCGGCAACCTGCCGCGGTGCGCCCCCGCGGGTAGCAGTCCGGCGGCCGGAACGTGGTCGGGATCGGCGGTGCGCGCGTCTCGTCGTTCAGACCATGCCCGAGGCGGCGAGCGGGTCGTAGCCGGGGGTGCGGAACAGCGACTGCAGCTGCCTGCGGCGCACGCCGACGTTGCTTCCCTCGATGATCGGGTAGGACAGGGCATCGACCAGGTGGCGGATGATGGGGTGGTTCTCGTCGTAGGCGGTGACGCCGATGATCTTGATGAGGTCGTTGACGACCTGGACACCGGTTTCGGAACCGAAGATCTTGCTGTGCAGGGCGAGTTCGGGCCCGCTGGGGTGCATGGACATGACGGCGTCGAGCGCGCGCCAGGCGAGCAGTCGGACGGCTTCGATCTTGCCCTTGGCGTCGGCGAGGACGTCGGACACGGCTTGGTGGTCGATGATCGGCACCGGTCCGCCGCGGGTCTCGGTGAGCGCGAAGCGGTAGGCGATGTCGAACGCCTGCCGCATGGCGGCGGTGGCGAAGATGCCGATCGACGCGCCGCTGGGGAAGAACGCGCCACGGGTCAGGGACACGCCCTGGCCCTCCGCTCCGAGCAGGTTGTCGCGCGGGACGCGCACGTCGACGAGTCGGACGCGGGTGGTGAGGCAGCCCTTGAGGCCGGGGAGATCGTAGTACTCCTCGACTTCGATGTGGCCTGCCAGGTGTTCGCGTTCGGCGACGACGAGGGAGACGCCGCCGGGGGTCCGGCAGACGATGGTCATGATGTCCGGGCCGTCGCCGTCCCAGCCGCAGAGGTGGGACGCCCATGCCTTGCGGCCGTTGACGACCCACTCGTCACCGTCGGGGATCGCGGTGGTGCGCGTTCCCCGACCGGGGCCCTCAGCGTCGAAGTTCGCGCTGCCTTCGGGCTCGCTGAAGGCCATGGCCGCCAGCGGTGCGCCGGAGCCTGCCAGGAAGGGGCGCACGAAGCGCTCGACCTGCTCCGGGGTGCCCACCTGGTAGACGGGCGCCAGCGCGATGAGCGGTCCGGCCATGGAGATGACGAAGTCCGGCATCTCGACCGCCCACTCCTCGATGAAGATGGCGGCGTCGACGCCACTGGCGGCGCTGCCGCCGAACGGCGCCGGGATGAGCCCCTTGAGGAACCCCGCGGCGACGGCGTCCTCGAACACCGGCCGCACCAGCAGCGCCCGCCTCCTGGGGTCGGGTTCCGCGCGCGTCGCCGAGGTCAGGCCCCGCAGCCGTTCCCGCGCGAAGGCGCGAGCCGCCGCTTTGAGCTGTTCCTGCTCAGGGGTGAGCAGGAAGGAAACGGTCATCGGCGCGATCCCTTACCGGTCGTGTGCGGCCATCGTCAGTCGGATCGTCGCACCGGTGCGAGGTGGTGCGAACCGCCCCGAGAACCCGCAGTGCCCGAAGTCCGGAGGCGGAACCGGCTCGACGGGAAATGGGCTCCGACTACCCGACCGCACGCGGGGCTACCCACGTGGTCCGCCGACGGTCGCGTTGTAACTCGCCCGCTCGTTGAGCATTTCGGGGTCGAAGCCCGCCGTGCGCTTGTAGCGCGCCGCGATTTCCGCGCGCTCGGCCAGCGGCAGCACCTGCTCGATGTCGGCGAACCCGTGGGGCGCCCGCTCGTGGGCGAGCTTGATGACCAGCTCCGGCCCCATTTCCCGGTTCGCCAGCTGGGTCGCCGCGGTCGGTGGCCTGCGTTCGGCCTCGTACGCCTCGCACGCCCGCACCGGGTCGCCAAGCCGGGCGAGTGCGTCGCTGAGCACGCGGGCGTCCAGCACGGCCTGCGAGGCGCCGTTGGAGCCGATCGGGTACATGGGGTGCGCCGCGTCGCCCAACAGGGTCACCCGCCCGTGGGTCCACTTGGGCAGGGGATCGCGATCGACCATCGGGTACTCGTACGCCACGTCCGCGTCGCGGATCGTGGCGGGGACGTCGAGCCAGTCGAATTGCCACTCCGCGAAGTGCGGCAGGAACTCGTCGACGTCGACGAGCCGGTTCCAGTCGCCGCGGGCCGCGGCGGAGCCGTCGACCGGGCGCTCGGCCACCCAGTTGATCTCCACGTCGCCGTTGTGGTCCGGCTCGGAGATCGGGTAGGCGACGAACTTCTGCTCGTGGTCGCCTGCCATGATCATCGACCGACCGCCGCGGAACGGCTTGCCCCTGGTGACGCCGCGCCACAGCACCAGGCCGTTCCACAGCGGCGCGGACTCGGCCGGGTACAGCCGCGCCCGGACCGCGGAGCGGATGCCGTCGGCGGCGATCAGCAGGTCGGCGGTCAGCCGCTCGGCGCCCAGCTCGACGACCACCTCGTCCGGGGTGGCGGCGAACCCGGTGAGGCGGCTGCCGGTGCGCACCGCGTCCGGTCCGAGGCGTTCGCGGACCGCGTCGAGCAGCGCCAGCTGGAGCCTGCCCCGGTGCACCGAGTACTGCGGCCACCGGTAGCCCGCGCCGAGCCCGCGGGGCTCGGACCAGATGAGCTGGCCGTGCCGGTTGAAGTAGGCGAGTTCGCCGGTCGGGACGCCGAGGCGGGTGACGCGGTCGGCGAGCCCCAGTTCGGTGAGCTCGCGGACGGCGTGCGGCAGCAGGTTGATGCCGACGCCGAGTGGTTGGATCGTTCTCACGGCTTCGACGACCAGGACGTCGTCGAAGCCCGCGGCGTGCAGGCTGAGCGCGGTGGTCAGTCCACCGATGCCGCCACCGGCGATGATGATTCGCATCTGCGCTCCTCAGCGTCCTAGCGAGTCGGTCCGTGCTGTTGGGCGAGTGCCTCCCGTGTGGTGCGCGCATGTCGTCGTGGCGGCGGAGCCGGGGGCGGAGACGACGAGCTCGCGCGCCGGGATGGGCGTGTCGTGCTGCTCCGCGAGCGGGATTCGCGGCACCCCGCGCAGGGCCACGGTGTTGACCGTGCCGAAGCCGCCATGCTGGATCACCGCCGAGCAGGTGAGGGCGAGCGTGTGCAGCGGGACGAACAAGACCATCTTAGCGTTGTCGGGCACGGTGTCGGGGTGCGCGGTTCGGTTCGGTTGCGGTGGTGACAGCCTCGCCCTCGACGTCCTCGGAGAACCCGAGGGGAGCCCGACGCCGAACCGCTGATGAAAAGGCTCACTGATCACTGGACCGGAGACAGGGACGAGCGCTTGGTCGGCACCGGATCGTCGCCGCTTCCTCGTGAACCGCAATCAGGCGGGTAACGCCGATTCGCGTAGTCGCGACGCGATCCTCGGTCGAGGATCGACAGGTCGGGAACTTCGAAGTCGTGTGCCCTGGCGTGCGGTTCACGTGCCGCCGGAGCAATCCCGACGTGGAGTTGTGCGTAATGCGCCAAGGGGAAATCGCGGGTTGCTCGCGGAGGGGACGACCGTGGGGCTGTTGAGCGGATTCGGGGGACGGCGCCCCGATTGGTACCGAGGGACCGAGCAGACACGTGGGTTGCACTTCCAGGGCGCGGTCGAGCTGGTGCGGTTGCTCGACCGGCTGACCCGGCGCCCCCGCTGGCCCAGGCGCGACCTGCCGCTGCCGATCGTCCACCTGAAGCACCCGGCCGGTGTGGCGAGCCCGGTGGACGCACTCGCCAACCGGCCCGCCACCACGCGCGGCAGCCGCGTCGCGTTCGCACGGGTCGACGGCGGGGGGAACGACCCGCGCGGTCTGCGCCCGGTGCTCGACGACGCCGTGGCCCAGCTCGCGGGCAAGGTCCGGGGCGTGTCCCCGCTCCGATTCCCGCACTACGCGCTGGTGGTCTGGCTGCTGGAGCTGAGGGTTCCGGCCGAGGTCGGGGCCGACGACGAGGAGCGGGCCATCGCCCACGAGTTCCGCAACCACCTGCGACACCGCATTCGGCTCGGTTCCGGTCCGACCGGCCAGGAGGTCCGGGCAACCGGCTGGGACATCGCTCAGGACTTCCCGTGGTGGATCCGGCTGGTGATCGCCCTGACGCCCAGGATCGGCCTCGCGTTGACCGCGATGCTGTGGCGACCGGCGACGTGGGTCGGGCAACAGCCGGTCGCCGGTCGTTCCGGGCTCGGGCTCTACCGGCTGGCGCGCGCCTTCGTGAAGGAGGAACCGGCCGACGCGCACCCGGACGACGTCCGCCACCTCCTCGTCCAGGCGTTCCTGGAGGACCTGCGCCGCTCCCACCGCCGGTGGACGCCGTGGGGAACCGGCAGGCGGCGGACCGGGCACCCGTGGCTGCTCGTCGAGGGTGTCGGCGACGCGACAGCGGGCGAGGAGCTGGTCGAGGCGATCGGTCGCGCTCGCAACACCGCGGCCGAGACCGTGTCGGGCAGGCGGTGGTGGCGGGTGGACCACCTGAGCCGACTGGACCCGCTCCTGGTGGTCACGGCGGGGGAGTGGAGCGGGCCGGAGGACGTCCGAGGGGTGCACCCGGCCGACGCACCCGCCGGTTACCGCGACTGGCTGGCCCTGCTGGCGCGCTCGGGGAACTGGGTGCTGCGGTTCGACGTGGACCCCCGCGTCCCCGCCCCCGGCGTCGCGGGCGCGCTCTCCCAGGTCGAGCCGCTGCGGCTGCGGCGGGCGGTGACCGCGCCGCTGGTGCTCACCCTGTTCGCGGCGTCCCTGGCGGGTGTCCCGTTGCTCAACCACGCCCGCTGCGACGTGTGGTGGTCGCCGTCGATGCGGTCGCCGCTGGTGCGCGTCGGCGCGGATTGCGTCGGGGTGTCGGCCGACCCCCTGCGTGACTTCGTCCCGGACGGCCTGCCCGCCGAGATCCGCGCCGACCTCGGCGACGTCTACGGCAGGATCATGGCGACCAACGCGAAGGCGGCCGCGAAACCCGACGTCGTCACCGTCGTCTTCCTCAGCATCCTGACACCCAGCACCGCCAACAGCTACCAGGCGCTGGTCGAGGAGCTGCGCGGCGTGTGGGTCGCCCAGAACACCAGCTCCATCCCGATCAAGGTGCTGCTGGCCAACGGCGGCGAAGGCCCCGGCGGGCAGGGGTTGGAGTTCGGCGGCATCGCCGCCGACAAGATCATCGCCCTGGCGGCGGACGATCCCAGCGTGGTGGCGGTGACCGGCCTGACGATCAGCACCAACAGCGCCAAGACCGCGATCAGGCGGCTCGGGGGCAACGCCCTGCCGGTCGTCGGGATACTGACCTCCGCCGACGACATGGCCGAGGTCAACGAGTACTATTACCAGGTCGGACCGAACAACCGCCGGGAAGCGCGCGTCGCGGCCTTCTACGCCGATCGCCACCTCGGGATCGGCAAGGTGTCGATCTTCTACTCGGGAGACCCGTCCGACCGGTACAGCCAGAACCTGGCCGAGGACGCCAACACCGCTTTCGCCGAACGCGGCATCGAGGTCACCCGATACGAGAAGTACCGGGTCACCACCGAGGACGGGGTGCCACCTTTCACCCTGGGGCAGAGCGCCTGCTCCGACGAACCGGGGCACGCGGTCTTCTACGCCGGGCGCGCCCAGTACCTGCCGGACTTCCTCCACGGCATGAACAGCAAGTGCCAGAGCAGCACGCCTCCGGTCATCTCCGGTGACTCCGGCAGCCGCTTCGTCCTCGACGGCAGGATGGCCGAGTTCCCCAACGTGCGACTGGACTACATGTCCTTCGCCAACCCGAGCGCGTGGACCGACTGCGCCAAGGTCCCGTTCTACAAGTACTACCTCGACGTGTTCGGTGGAACCTGCGCGACGATGCGCGATGGCCGCTCGGCCGCGGGCCACGACGCGGTGCAGGTCATCGCCGAAGGCGTGCGGCAGGTCCGGCGAACCGATCCGGAAGCGCCGGTGCGCCCCGGACTCCTGGCGGAGATCAGCAACATCCGCGCGGAGAACGCCATCCAGGGCGCGACGGGCGTCATCGGCTTCGGCACCAACTCCCGCGTTCCGGTCGACAAGGCCATCCTGGTGCTGCGTGGCAACGCGGACAGGAGTTCGACGCCGCTGCTGCTGTGCGGGGAACTGCCGTTCAGGACCGAGCTGATCGCAAGTCTCGTCCAGCCCTCCGACTGCCCGGAGGATCGCTGACGAATCCGGACAGCCGAAGCGCTGAGGTCCCCGGACCCCGCCCGCGAATCCGGCGACATCGGCGGCCACCCGCCGCCAGGATGGCCGGTGTGGAAGAGGTCGAAGTGGTCGTCGCCCACAGCCGGCGGGCGACGCTGCGCGTCGGTGACGTGTTCCTGAAGGTCGACGGCGACCCGGCGCACGCCGACGTCGAGGTGCGGGCGATGGCCATGGCGCCGGTGCCGACCCCGCCGATCCTCTGGCACGAACCGCCCGTGCTCGCGATCGCCGCCGTGCCCGGTGAGGCGCTCGGCGTACTCGGCGAGCCGTCGACCGCGTCGTGGGCGGCGTGGGCCGCGGCGGGTGCCGCCACGCGCAGGCTGCACGAGGCACCGTTGCCGCCGTGGCCGGGGCCCCGGCTGGAGGACGTGGCGGCGGAGCTCGACAGAGAGTGCGCGTGGCTGCTCGCCAACGACGTTCTGCCCGCTGAGGTGATCCGGCGCAACCGCGAGATCGCGCAGGCCGCGCTCCGGCCGTGGGAACCGGTGTTCATCCACGGCGGCCTGCAGATCACCCACGTGTTCGTCGACGGCGACGAGGTCACCGGCGTCATCGACTGGTCCGAGGCCGCTCCCGGCGACGCCATGTACGACCTCGCCGTCCTGACGCTCGGGCACGAGGAACGCCTGGACGACCTGCTCGCGGGCTACGGCGCGGGCGCGGACAGGGATGTGATCCGCGCCTGGTGGTCGTTGCGCGGCCTGGTGGCGTCGCGCTGGCTGATCGAGCACGGTTTCGACCCGGACGCGCCGGGGTGCGAGTTCGACGTGCTCAGGTCCCGGATGCGGGAGCCCTAGCCGGGACGGTGGGCGGCGGGCCCGCGGCACTTCGGTGGGCATCCGCTGTTAGCGCTAACGGGAGTTGGGTACTCACCCGGCAAGTCTTGTCGGTGGCGGAATACGTGCGCTACGGTGCCTGGGAGCGCTCCCAGTCGTGCTGACCCGGCACCTGGTGGCGCGCACCGGCACCCTGCTCGCAAGGAGGCGGAGCATGGCTTCACGTGCGCAGAAGCGGTCCGGGTCGCCATTCTTCCGGGCAAGACGCCACTCGGCCGCCGCGACGGCCGCCGACCTGCGCGTCTAGGAGCACCTCCGCTCGACTACTTCGGCGCACGTCGAACGCCATCGACGGGGCGCGATGCCGCATGGCTGTTGTTAGCGATAACAGGCGATTTCGCACCGCATCCCCCGTGAGAGGAACCCCATGCGAGAGCCCTTCGCGGCCAGGAAGAGCGCTTTCACCCGCTTACGGCGCCGAGCCGTCTGGGTGGTGCTGTTCTTGGGTCTTGGCACCGCGCTTCCGGCGCCTGCCGCGTCCACGGCCACCGTGGACGCCAACACCTCCCGCGTCATGGTCGAGCACGGCAGCGACGCCGACACCACGCCACCGACCGCGCCGTCGGACCCCCGCACCTCCAACCTGACGTGCACCGGGGTGACGCTGTCGTGGTCGGCGTCGACCGACAACGTCGCGGTGACCTCCTACGACGTCTACCACGACGGCCAGCACATGACCTCGGTGCCGGGCACGGCGCTGTCGGCCGACCTCACCGTCGTGCCGGGCGCCACCTGGGGCCTGTACGTCAACGCCCGCGACGCCGCGGGCAACGTCTCCCAGGCCAGCCCCACGGTGACCATCACCGTGCCGCAGTGCCAGGACGACACCGAGCCGCCCTCCACGCCCACCGATGTCACGGCGACCGCGTCGGGCACCACCGTCGCCCTGCGCTGGGCGCAGGCCACCGACAACATCGGCGTCGCGGGCTACGAGGTCCTGCGCGACGGCGTCCAGGTCGGCTCGACCAGCGGCGCCGCCGCGACCTCGTTCACCGACAGCGGCCTGGCCGCGAACACCCGTTACGAGTACCAGGTGCGGGCGCTTGACGCGCAGGCCAACCGCTCGGCCCCCAGCGAGGCGGTCGCGGTCACCACCGGCGACTCCTGCGCCACGGCGCTGTGCTCGGTCAGCACGGTCGCCACCGAGACCGACCTGCCGTGGGGCCTGGCCACCCTGCCCGACGGGCAGGTGCTCTACGGCCGCCGCGACACCTTCGAGATCGTCCGCCTCGACCCCGCGACCGGCACGCAGACCGTCATCGGGTCGGTGCCCGACGCGGCGGGCACCGACGGCGAGGGCGGGGTCCTGGGCATCGCCGTGGCCGAGGACTTCACCGCCGACCCCTGGCTGTACGTCATGCACACCACCGAGACCGACAACCGGGTGGTGCGCATCCACTACACCAATGACGCGCTCAGGGGCACCCCGGAGGTGCTGCTCACCGGCATCCCGCGCAACAAGTACCACAACGGCGGCCGACTGCGCTTCGGGCCCGACGGCAAGCTCTACATCGCCACCGGCGACGGCCAGAACGGCGACTACGCCCAGGACCTGGACAACCTGGCGGGCAAGGTCCTGCGCATCGACCGCGACGGCGCCATCCCCCCGGACAACCCCTTCGGCAACCCGGTGTGGAGCTACGGCCACCGCAACCCGCAGGGCCTGGCCTTCGACTCCCAGGGGCGGCTGTGGGAGCAGGAGTTCGGCAACTACCGCGTGGACGAGACCAACCTGATCGTCCGCGGCGGCAACTACGGCTGGCCCCTCTGCGAGGGCACCACCGGCAGCTGCGACGAACCCGGCTTCATCGCGCCCAAGCGCACCTACCCCGTCGCCGAGGGCTCGTGCAGCGGCATCGCCGTGGTGCGCGACGCCCTCTACATCGCCTGCCTGCGCGGGGCGCGGCTGTACCGGGTCGAGATCTCCGGTGACGAGCTGGGCGACGCCGAGCAGTACCTCAACGGCACCTACGGGCGGCTGCGCACCGTGGAGCCCTCCGCCGACGGTGGCCTGTGGTTGACCACCAGCACCCGCGGCGACAAGGACAGCATCGCGAACAACAGCAGGGAACGCATCCTCAAGGTCGAACTCGGACCGTGAACCGGTCGCGGGGCGGGCGACCGCCCCGCGACCTCCCCGACCACGGGAGGGAGCCGTCATGGCTGACCGCAGGACACGGCGTCGCCGCCGCGCGCGGGCGTTGACGGCGGTGGCGATCGTCATCGCGGGCGCCGCGCCCCCGGCGCCCGGCGCGCTCGCCGCCGCCGCGACGGCTTCGCCGTGCGCACCCGGAGCGGTCTACGGCCCGCCGCTGCCGACGCCGACGGTGGCTGCCGAGCTCGTCCGAGGCGGGTTCACCTTCCTCGAAGGCCCCGCGTGGGACCGGCGAACGGGCACCCTGCTGCTGTCCGACATGCAGAAACCCGCGGGCCCCCAAGGCGTTCAACCGTCGGCGGTGCTCCGGTACACCCCACCGGACACCTTCGAGACGCTCATCGCCCAGTCCGGCAGCAACGGCCTGGCGGTCACCGACGACGGCGCGCGCCTGCTCGCCGCCACCCACGACAACCGCACCGTCTCCTCCTACAGCCTGACCGACCGCACGCGCACGACCGTCGCGGCCGACCACCTCGGGCGCGCGTTCAACTCCCCGAACGACCTGACCATCGGCCCCGACGGCACCACCTACTTCACCGACCCGTCCTTCCAGCGCGGCAACCGCGCCGACGAGCAGGGCGGGCGGACCGGCGTGTTCCGCGTCCGCGACGGCTCGGTCGACCTCGTCGACGACACCCTGCGGCAGCCCAACGGCATCGTCCTGTCGCCCGACGGCACGACGCTCTACGTGGGGGCCTTCGGCAGCAACGCGATCGTGAAGTACACCGTCTCCCCGGACGGAACCCCCGGCAACCGCACGGCGTTCGCGAGCATCCGCACACCCGACGGCGCCACCACCGACTGCGCGGGCAACGTGTACTGGGCCTCCCACGACGAGGGACTGATCCACGTCTTCGCCCCGTCGGGGGAGCGGCTGGGCACCATCTCCGCGGGCCGCAACACCACCAACGCGGCCTTCGGCGGCCCTGACGGGCGGACCCTGTACATCACCTCCAGCGTCCCCGGTGGCGGGTTCGGCCTCTACCAGACGCGCCTCAACGTGCCGGGGAACCCCCACTGACGCAGCGACCACCGAGGCGATCCGAGGGCGGGTCGCCCGTGAGTCGAGCGTCGACCACGCGGGCATGAGGGCAACGCGCTGCCCCCGGTGCTGCCCGTCGGTCCCTGGTTCCTGCGACCGGGCACCGGTAGGCACTGGGGAGCTACCCGAGTGCGGCTCCAGGGAGGCCCCATGCACGCGCACGAGACCGAACGCGGCCGTCCCGAGCGTCCGGCCGCCGGACTGACCGCGAACGCGCGCTCCGGCCCGGAAGCCCGCCAGGACCAGGGCTCGTCCCAGCCGTCCGACCTGCTCGCCCTCCAGCGCCTGGTCGGCAACGCCGCCGTGGCCAGGATGATGACCGGGCACACCGAGCACCCGGTCCAGCGGTCGGCGGTGCACGACGTGGTGGGGTCCGGCGGCAGGCCGCTGGACGCGCCGGTGCGGGCCGAGATGGAGGCCAGGCTGGGCGCCGACTTCTCCGACGTCCGCGTGCACACCGACGCCGCCGCCCGGCGCTCCGCCTCCGAGCTGGGCGCGCACGCCTACACCTCGGGCAACCACGTGGTCATCGGCTCCGGCGGTGGCGACCGGCACACCCTGGCCCACGAGCTGACCCACGTCATCCAGCAGCGCAGCGGCCCGGTCCCGGCCACCCCGCAGAGCAGCGGCATCGCGGTGTCCGATCCCGGCGACCCGTTCGAGCGCGCCGCCGAGGCCAACGCCCGCCGCGTCATGGCGGGTGCCCCGCCCGAGGTGCGCCAGGCCGAGGAGTCGCACGTCGGGCACGGCCACCCGACCGTCCAGCGGCTGGCGATGACCGAGTTCGACGGGTTGCTGACCCAGCACGACCTGGCGGACGACCCGGACTTCATCGCGTTCTTCGAACTGCAACGCGGCCGGGCGAACCCCGACGCCGTCGTCAACTCCTTCGACCCCGCCGCGACGCCCCGGTTGCGGCAACTCGTGGAGGACCCCGCGGTCACGCGGGAGATGGTGGAGAGCTACATCCAGGACTACGCGAACCTCCCGGCCGGTCAACGGCAGCAGCCCGCGACCCTCGACAACGCCAACCTCACCGGCCTGGAGATGGAGATGGGCAACACGGTGCTGAGGGTGGAGTCCTGGATGGCCAACGGCGTCGAGATCGCCCGTTCCGTGCGCGACACCGCTGTCGGTCTGCCGGTGTTCAAGCTGGAGATCGAGGGCATGGACCGCGATCCCGACCGGCCGTCGCTCGAACTGATCTACGGCCCGCTGCCGACCGCCGACTACCGGAGCCCGGCGCTCATCGCCGCCAGGAACAAACTCCGGACCGCGTTGAGCAGGTCGGGCACGGTCAAGGAGATGATCGACCGCTACAACCAGTCGCTGGCCGGCCTCGCGGAACGGCGGTACCGGCTGAACGACAACCCGCCGCACTCCACGGCGCGGAAAGGGGTCACATCGCCCGCCAACTTCGTCACCCAGACCAACGTCTCGACCCCCTACGCCAAGGTGGGGCGCGAACCCGCGGCCAACCAGACTCCGCAGCAACAGCAGCGGGACTTCGTCAACTTCTTCGAGAACCCCGCCAACAACAACGACGCGCGGATGTACCGCCAAGCCAGGACCAGGGCGGCGGCGCTGGTCAACGACATCAACGACAACTGGCGGACCGCGCACCAGGCCGCCGGGCAGCTGCGGGCCGGGCCGAACCTGAACTCGATGCTCACCCACGTGCTGTTCCAGGAGGCCAAGTACCTCGTGCACGAGGTCAGCCGGACCGCGGTGGACCCGGCGAAGAAGCACCACTTCCACGTGATGCTGAAGTTGAGCCCCCAGGACGCGGCGATGACGATCATCTCCGACGACGACGCGAAACTGCTGCTGGCCTGGCTGGTCGCCACGCGGGCGACCCCCCTGGGGACCGCCGTGGAGACCACGTTCGCGGCGTCCAGGAGCCAGCAGCAGCCGACGGTGGACGCCCAGCCGATCTACGACTACCTGGTCGACGTGCTGGTGGCCCGGCTCGTGGCGGGGCGGCAGCTGCTGGACGACAGCCCGGACGCCACCATGGCCTCCCCGGTCTACGGCGCCAACCGGAAGCTGGGCGACGTGCGCCACGTCCACCCGCGGCCCAGCAACCGGGTGAAGGCCACGATGATCACGGTCAACGCCACCACGGGCACCCGCCGGTACTACTTCGTCGTCGAGCAGCGCTCGATGGCGCACCCCATCAACTCGAACGCGGCCACCAACCCCACCACGGCGGTGAGCCAGATCACCGACCTCCAAGCGATCTGACGGTCCCGTTCTCCGGACCACGGGGTTCTGCCCGAGCGGGCCGACCCCGTGGTCGCGGGGGCGTCAGTCGTCCGGGTAGCGCGCCGTCCACGCCTCGGTGGTCGGCGGGGTGGGGCCGAACTCGGCCGCCGCGTCGTCGGCCAGCCGCTCCACCACGTCGCGCAGTTCGAGCTGCGCCAACCACGTCGGGTCGATCGCCGCCTCCCCGTAGAGGGCGCCGACGATGTTGCCGCACACCGCGCCCGTGGAGTCGCTGTCGCCGTCGTGGTTCACCGACGCCAGCAGGGCCGCGCTCAGCGTGTCGGTCGTCAGCGCCGAGTACACCGCGATGGCCAGCGCCGACTCGCCCACCGCCCCGTCGCCCAGCGACGCGACGCGCTCCGGCGTGGGCGGACCCGCCAGCGCCTCCGCCGCGTCCAGCGCCGCGGAGGTCTCCTCGTGGTGCTCCCAGCGGACGAGCTGGGCCCGGCCGTCCGCCAGCGCCGAGCGGAGGTCCGCCCCGTGCAGGAGGCTGCGCACCATCACCGCCAGCACACCCGCCGGCAGGTAGCCGCTCGGGTGGCCGTGGGTGATGGCGGCCGACGCGGCGGCCACCGCGAAGACCTCGGCCGGGTCGTCGGACCACAGCGCGACTGGGGCCGCGCGCATCACGCCGCCGCAGCCCTTGGAGTTGTTCACCGGGTTCGCGACGGTCCCCGTCCGCCCCGTCGTGCCGTAGTCCTGGAGGGCGAAGAAGCACGTGGCGCCCGGTGCGCGACGCTTGAACAGCCCGCGCACGCCGATCAGCCAGCCGGTGGGGGAGTCGGTGGTGTCCCGAGGGCCGCGGGCCTTGGCCCACGGCGTGCCCTGGGTGTGCAGCCACCGCTGGTAGGCCATCTGCAGCGCGTGGACCACATCGCCCTTGCCGCCGCGCCGGGTCCGGGCGTGCGCCCGGATCAGCCCTTCCATCGTGAACAGGGTCATCTGGGTGTCGTCGGTGATCCGCCCGACGCCGTCCGACGCCGGGATCATGCCGGTGATCCCGGCGGGCCCCGCCAGCTCGCGGACCTGGTCCATCGGCTTGGACTCGATCGGCGCGCCCAGCGCGTCCGCGACCGCGCCCGCCAGCAGGCAACCGCGCCACCGGTTCCGGTCCAGCCACCGGTTCCCACCCTCGTGGCCCCCGGTCACCCGTTCCCGGCCGGGACCGGCCAGCAGCGCTTCCGGGGCGGCGGACGCGGGCGAGCGGGTGAGGAACTTCCGCCCCGCCGCGTCCACCCCGATGTGCAGCTCCACGCGCAGGGTGCGCACCGGGGGTGTTCCGGTCTCCCGCGCGTCGGCGGCGCGCTGGCGGCGCAGCAGCGCGGCCAGCGCCGCCAGGTCGGTGTCGTCGAGGAACTCGGTCACGACGTGGGGTACCTCTCCGTCCAGTAGCCCATGTTCAGCGGTGAAGACCGGTTGAAGTGCCGGTACGCGTCGGTCGCCACGTTCTCCACCAGGTACCGCAGCTCCAGCCGCTCCACCCACGGCAGGCCGGGGATGCCGTTGCGCGAGCCGATCAGCGCGCCGGCCAGCGCCCCGGTGAGCGCGGTGCGCCCGGAGTGGCCGACCGCGCGCCGCAGGGCGACCTCCGGCTGGTTCTCGTACCCGGCGATCGCGCTGAACGCGTGGCGCAGCACGGTCAGCGAGTCGTGCCCGGAGCCGAAGTCCTTGGGGTCGAGCACCTCCGGCAGGCCGAAGCGGGCGTAGTCGGGCAGCGCGTCCCGCACGCCGAGGTCCTTCAGGCCCGGCTCGGTCCCCGCCACCCACACCGTGGGCGGCAGGCGGAGCTTGGTCAGCATCCGGTCGAACACCTCGGCCAGGTACTCGGCCGCGTCGAGGTCCACGCCCGGCTGGTGGGTGACTCCGGCGATCAGCCGCGCGGTGGCCCCGGCGTTGTGCTCCACCGCGGGCACGCCCGTGGTCACCGCGGCGGGCAGGGCGGCCAGCAGCGCGGCCGAACCGGACCCGGTGCCCGGCCTGCCCATCGCCAGCTCGCGGATCGCGGCCAGCTCGTCGGGGTCGGGCAGGCTGTCGGCGTAGAGGTCGGGGACCTTCACCAGCCACCCGTCGACCTCCCCCGGCACGGTGTCGCCCTGCGTGTGCAGCCAGCGCAGCAGACCTCCGGTCGCGCCGGCCGCCAGGTCGGACCGGCCGCGGATCACGCCCTCGGTGAGGAACAGCAGCCGCTGGGTCAGCGGACCGATCCGCAGCGGCCCGTCGCCGCCGCCGCTGATGGCAAGCGCTTCCCCCAGCGCGAACCCCACGTACGCGCCGCTGATCCGCCGGAAGCCGTGGCGGTAGCCCTTCGGCGCGTCCGAGCAGTACTTGCCGCACCCGTCGACGATCGGCTCGATCCGGCCGTCGTCGCCGTACGCCGGTTGCAGGCCGTTCGAGGCGAGGTCGGTCGGCCAGCGGCTCGGGTCGCCGGTCTCGAACACCAACTTCTCCCACGACTGGCCGATGACGAGTCGCCGGATCTCGTCGTCGGTCAGCTCGAAACCGTTGATCCGCGCGTACAGAGCCGCGTGCGTGGGCGGCTCGGCGGGAGAACGCAGGCCCAGCTCCGCGGCGGTCTCCTCCACCAGCCGGGCAACCTCGGGACTGATCTCGAAGCGGGACTCCAGGACGTCCACGGGCGGCCGGACGCGGGGGAACTTCCGCAGCGCCGCCACCACGTCGGACACCAGGAACGGGTAGTGCTGCCCCGGTCCGTAGAAGCGCAGCGTCAGCTGCTGGGGCAGCTCGGCGACCAGCGTCGCGAGGTCGACCCGGCGCCACGCCGTGGTCATCGGGTCGAGCCAGCCCGTGGACGAGTACACCTCCAGCGACGGCGTGTCCGGTCCGACCCGCTGCCCGTGGTGCGGCACCAGCACCTCGACCTGCGTCAACCCGGTGAGCAGCCGCTCGCGGTCGAACCAGTCGACGTCGGCGAACAGCAGCATCCACTCCAGCTCGTTGACCGGCCTGCCGTAGCCGATGCGCAGCGGACCGCTGCGGTACCGCGGGTTCTCCCGCTCCGCGCCGCGGGTGCCGTCCGGCCCGACCCACCGCCACCCGCCGATCGCCAGCTCCGGCACGCCGAGGTGGCCCAGGCCGGACGCGGTGAACTCCGGGTCGATGAGCTCCTCCCAGTAGCCCTGGCCGGGCGTGCGGGCCGGGATGCTCACCCCGCCGGGACGGGGGCTCGGCTCGCGCAGCGCGCCGTCCGGCTCGCGCACCACCAGCCGGGGCGGGGGGAAGATCTGCTTGCCCGCGTCGCCGCCGTCCAGGAACGCCACCGAGTTGTACGGCACCGACCAGCCCTCGGGGACGCGGCGCACCTTCTCCCGCTCCACCCGCAGACGCGGCTCCCGCGCCCCCTGCACCGCGCTCAGCCACTGCTCGACCTTGGCGACCGCCTCCGCGGCTTCCACCCGGCTCAACCCTTCCCCGTCATGACCGCGCCACGGTGAACGACGGCGGTTCGCCCGCCGCCCGACGCGCCGCTTCGTCTTCCCACATCTTGAAGGTCCGCCTTCGGATCGACCGGACCAGTGCCAGCTCATCGTCGTCGATCGAGCGGCGGCCCTCGGCGCGCGCCCGCGCGTAGATCGCGTCGACCGTCTCGTACAGGGCGAAGACGGCGCCCTCACCGCGCAGCCTGCCGCGCTCCCGCTCGGTCTGCCAGATGAACTCCTCGCGGTCGAGCGGGGAGATCTCACCGGACGACGTGGCGAGCAGGACCTCGGCGACGGGCCGGTTGTCTGGCTCGAACTCGCCGGTCTCGGTGTTCAACCGGAAGCCGACCCAGTTGCCCGCCGGATCGGTGTCGAGGAGGAAGGGCGACCCGTAGTACTCGTAGTAGGCCGGGGTCCGCGCCATCACCGATCACCGCCCCCGGCGGTTCCTCGCGCCCGTGCGAAGGCTTCGCCGAACAGCCGCCTCTCGCGTGCCAGGATCGATCCGATCAAAGCCCGTTCCTCCCCGGTCATCGTACGACCGCGATCGTCGGCCAACGCCTGGAAGTCCCGGCGCACCTCGTACAGCGCGTGCTCGAAGTCCGCCACCTCGTCCATCGCGACGACGTGCAGGCGCAGCTCGGCGACGTGGGACGTGCCGTCGTCCAGCTCCAGCCGCACGCTGAGCTGCAGGTCGCGGTAGCCGCTGTCCTGGGGGTTGAGGAACCGGTCCCGGAACTTCACCACGCTCACGCCGGAGCCCTCCCGCGCGATCCGGTCGAGCAGCGCACCGAGGCCCGCGTAGGCGTCGGCGACCGTCTCGTACTGGATCTTCGAGCCCACCAGGTCGGTCAGCTTGGCGGCGTCACCCCGGTACTCGGCGATCTTGTCCGCCGCGCGCACCCGGCTCTTCTCGGTCTGCCGGGAGAAGGCGACGCCGCCACTGGCCTCCGCGACGGCGTGCGCGAGCGCGTGCAGCCTGTCCTGCTTGGTCCGCCAGTCCCGGTACAGCTCGTCCAAGTACTCCCGCTGGTACTCCGGGTCGTCCTTCCGCGCCGCGTCGAAGCCGTCCTGCACCAGCTCGGCCGGGTCGACCCGCCGAGCGAGGTCGCGGGCGCGATCGGACAGGGCCCGCTGCTCGGGTGTGAGCAGCGCCTGCTCGGGGGCGGGCTCGCCGTCGGACTCGTCGGCGGGCGCCCCCTGGTCGTTCTCCGGGGCTTCCCCGTGGTCGCGGACCTCGTCGACGCAGTCCAGCAGGACGTCGATCGCCTCCGGGTGCCGCAGCAGGTTCGCCAGCGTCTGCGGCCTGGCGAGCAGCGAGTCCTCCAGGAACGGCGTGTCCCGCAGGAGCCGGGCCAGCTCCGGGTGGCGCGGCAGCAGCGCGGCGATGGCCTCGCCGAGGTGCGCCTCCTCGCCGTCCACCGCGATCCTGGCGTCCGGGTCGCGGTGGCTGATGGCGTCGGCCACCCGCATCGCTTCTTGGACCCTCGGCTCGTGGAGGTAGCGGTTGACGTCCTCGCGGGTCGGGAGCGGTCGCTCGTCCGGTGCCGCCGTGCCGTAGCCGCTGTCGCCGGTGACACCGCCGGTGCTCTCGGTCCTCGCGTGCCGTTCGGCGACCTCGTCCAGGTCGTAGGGCAGCAGGTCGAGTTGGAGCGGCGGATGCGGAAGCCGCATCAGCGAACCGGTCTGCGGGTCGACGAACGCCACGCCCTCACCGGTGTGCACGACCTCCGCGACGTGGCCGTACTCCGCGCCGTCCGGCCCCCGGTACTTCACCGCGATCACGGCGCGGGAGTCCAGCGGCCGCTCGCGCATCGCGCGGATCACCTCGTCGTACCCGGCGTGGGACTGCCACTCGCCGCCCAGCCGGTCCCGCACGTAGTCCAGCGTGCCCATCTCGGCCATGTCCTCGGGACGCAGCGGCCCCGCCTCGACGTCCACCCCGGCCCGCCGCAGGGCGCTGGCGACGACACCGCGCGTGCAGTTGGTCTGGTAGCCCCGCTCGAACGCGTCCGCGTCGTGGAAGCGCGGGTTCACGCCCGCCAGGTGCGGGTGCCGCTCGGCGACGTACCCGGCTGCCTGGTTGGCGTTGGCCGTGTCGGCGTGGATCGCGGCTTCGGCGGGCGGGTTGGTGGCCCGTGCCAGCGGCGACCAGTCGTGGCCGCCGGTGGGCGCGGTGTGGGGGAGCGGACCGCCGGAGGCGTCCGCGCCCGCGTAGCCCTTGCCGCTGAGCCGGTCGGTGATGGCGCTGCTCTGGGACTGCGCTTCGCTGTCCTGTTGCTCGGTTCTGTCCGGCTGCGCGGTCTTGTCGGGTGCATCCGGCGTTTCCGGCGCCACCGGTCCGCCCAGGCGTTCGCGCAGCGACTTCTCGTAGGCCGCGTCGAACAGCGGCTTGGTGGCCCGGTTGGCGGCCCGCCGGTCGGCCATCTCGCGCTCGGCGGCGTCCCGGTCGAGGTAGCGGGGATCGCCGGGCAGGACCTCTTCGACGCGGATGACCACCTTCTGCCGGAGCGTCCCGCCGTGTTCGACCCGGACGACCTCCTTCTCGTGGGTGTACCACTGGGTGGCGGGCTTGGAGACCGCCTCGCGCTCGCCGTCGTTCTGGGACAGCTCGTGGATGTCGCGGGCGGTCTTGGCCTGGATGTGGATCTCGACGTCCTCGCCGAACCTCGACACGAAGTCCGGCGACTCCTTGATCGAAGCGCTGACCACGGTCGGCTCGACGGTCGTGCGGCCGGGCACGTACTGGTCGGCGATGAGCTTCGCGAGCGCGGGGTTCCCACCCACGTTGATGCCCCGCACCAGGTCGAGTTCGGCGGGCGGGAGCTCGTTGATCGCCGACACGATCGCCCGGATCTGGAGCTGGGCGGCGGCGAAGTTCCCGTCCTTGGCCTCCGGTCCGAGGCGGTGCGCGGTGTTCGCGGCGTCGAAGATGTCGTGCCCGGTGTAGGTGTACAGCGCGATCGCGCCCTCGTCGGAGAGTCCGCTGAGGGAGTCCGAGGCGTCGCGGTTGGCCAGCGCGTTGGACTGGATCTGCCTGCGTCGCTCGTCGCTCTTGATGGCCGCGAGCAGGGCGGCGTTGTCGGCGGCGGTGGCGCGGTGGTCCGGGTCGAACAGGTAGTCCTCGTCGGGCCCGGCCGTCCCGCTCTCAACCGGGTCCGGCTGCGGTCCGTCAGGCCCGGTGTCCTGCGGTGTCCGGTCGGCCTCGGGGTCGGGCACGGGGTCGGGCACGGGGTCGGGCAGGGCTTCCGGGGTGGCCTGCTCGGCCGCGTCCACCGGGCGCTGCTCGGCGTCCTGCGGGCGCTGCTCGGCGTCCTGCGGGCGCTGGTCGGCGTCCTGCGGGCGCGAGTTGGTGGCCTGCGCGTCATCCGTGGTCGGGCCACCGGCGGGCGCCGGGGGCTCCGTCGCGGGGCGGTCGGGGTGCGGTGGGTTGGTCGCGTGCGCCACCGTGTCGCCCGGCGCCACCCTCGCGGTCGGCGACCGGTCCGTGCGGGGCGGGCCATCGGTGGGTGCCGGTGACCGGCCCGCCACCGGCTGGTCGGTGCGCGGCGCACCACTGGCGGGCGCGACGGGGCGAGCCGTCGGTGGCCGATCCGCCGCGTTGCCCGCAGGGGGTGGGGCGACGCGCTGCGGGGGTTCCAGCGGCCCCCGCGTGCCGGGGACGGGGCGCTGCGGCTGCGGACCTCGCGGCGGCGGCGTCACCGGGCCGACCGGTCGGGCCGGGGGCTGCTGAGGTGCGTGGTGTCGCGGCGGCATTCCCTGCGGTCGGCCGGGTGGCGGCGCGGTGGGGAAGGCCGCGGGGGCGTTGGGCGGCGGGCCTTGCTGGGGGCGGGCCTGCGGAGTGCCGTGCGGTGGCGCCGCTTGGGGTGCGTGGTGTGGCGGCGGAGCGGTGAAGGGCCTTGGCGGCGCGTTGTGGAAGCCGCCGGGGTATGGGCGCTGCTGGGGCATGCCTTGCGGCGGAAGTGGTGGTGCGCCGGGGAAGTTGCCCTGGGCAGGCGGAGCGTGGAAGGGCGCGTTGTGCGCACCCTGCGGACGCGGGACGGCCTCGAAACCGCCGGGACGGGGTGCCTGCGGCGGCGCGGACTGGGGATTGGTGTGCTGGGGACCGCCGTGCTGTGGACCGCCGTGCTGTGGACCGCCGTACTGGGAGCCGCCGTACTGGGAGCCGCCGTGCTGAGGTGGCGTGCTCTGGAGTGGCGTGTTCTGGGGCGGCGTGTTCTGGGGCGGCGGCAGGTACGCCTGTGGTGGCGCGCCCATCGGGCCGCTCATCGGGCCACGCGGCGGAGGGGCCTGGTCGAAGCGCGGCGGCGGCCCGCCCGCCTGGTTCGAGGGCAGGCCGCCGTGCTGCGCGGGCGGACCGTCCTGGCGTGGCGGTGGCGCGGACTGCTCGAAGCGCGGCGGCGCGTACTGGCCCGACGTGCCCGCTGCCGAGAGGTTGCCCGCGCGTCCGGCGTCGGAGTGGTGGCCCTGCGGGCCGAAGCCGCCGTGCTGCGCGGGTGCGGGGGCCATCCCGTAACCCCCACCCTGGGGTGCCGCGGGCGCGCGTCCGTAACCACCGGACGAACCCGTTCCCGAGGACGCCGGGGCCGAACCGCCGGACGGAGCCGATGCGCCCGGCCCGGAGAACGCGGCCTGCGCGGTGGACGACGGGCTGGGGGAAGCCGGTGCTGCGGTCGCCTGCGCGGTGGAGGCCGGTGTGGTCGAAGTGGTGGACGCGGGTGCGTCCTGGTCGGCGGGCCGGTCCAGCGCGGGGGCGAGCGCCGAAGCCTGCGTCGTGGAGTCCGAAGTGGACCGGGACGCGGGTCGGTCCGGCACTTCCGGTGCGCTCGGCGCGTCCGCGTCGCCTGCCCCGCTCACGTCGTCCGAGGACGGTGTGCTGATGCGGTTCGGCGGGTCCGTCGTGCCACCCGTCGCACGATCGACCGCACCGCTGGACGCGCCCATCAGCACGTCCTTCGCGGACAGCTGGTCGAGGTTCCCGGTCGCGGCCGCCTCGCCGACAGTGGTGACCGCGCCCTCCACCGCGCCACGGGTGGCGGCGCGCACGGCGCTGTCGACGGCCTCCCCGCCCACGCTGCCGGACAGCCCGCGGGTCGCGCCCCCCGGCACGGCGTTGGACGCCGCGCCGACCACCCCTTCGACGGCGCCGCCCACGGCGGCGTCCTTGGTCTTGTCCCAGTCCCACGACTTGCGGTCGCCGCTGGCCACCTGCAGGGCCTGGATGCCCGCGTCCAGCGCGACACCGGCCGCGACGTTGGTCGCCACCTCGCGCAGCACCCGCTGGAGGACCTGCTGCGCGACCTTCTTGAAGCCCTGCTGCGCGAGCTTCTGCAGCAGCTGCCGGAAGATCATCTGCACGGTCATCCGGGTCGCGATCTGCGCCGGGACGATGCCCGCGGTCGACGCGCCGAACGTCACCGCCGCGGACGCGATCATCGCCGCGATCGAGATCGCCAGCATGATCAGCGACGCGATGATCAGGTACTTGGTGTACTCGACGTCGAGCGCGGTCGCGTCGCAGGCGTCACCCAGCGCCCGGCACGCCTCGGTGAGCGAGGTGAAGTACGCCTCGTCGCCGTCGACGTACCCGCGCCACGCCCGCTCGAACGCCGCCGCGCTCTCGCCGGTCCACACGCCGATGACGGACGACGCGCCCTGGTCCGCCGTCGAGCTGACGTCCGGGATCGCCTCCGCCGCGCGGTGCCAGGCGTCCCGCAGGTCGCGCAGCAGGTCCTCGTCGCCTTCCGGCCAGCTCTCGCCGACGACGATGGGCAGCAGCCACTTGACCTCGTCGGGTATCTCCATCCCCACGGGCTCAGACCTCGCGGGTGAAGCTGTCGGCGTTGGCGTCCTCGACGGCCTGGTAGGTCGTCATCGCGTCCACGACGCTGCCGCGCATCCCGCGCAGGCCTTCGACCAGGGAGCCGAACGCCTCCACCGCGCCGTCCGCGCCGGGCACGTAGTCCTTGGCGAACTCCTGGCCGGACTCGTCACCGCCCCAGCACGCGCCGCAGGCGGCGAGCGCGTCGACCAGCGCCCGGCGGGCCGCTTCGAGCTGGTCGGCCGCCGAGCCGAGCCGCGCGGCGGAGTCCTCGGCGACGTCCGGCTCGATGCTGAAGCCGGTCATCAGTAGCCGCCCTTGAGCCAGGACTGCGGTGCCTCGTCGTCATCTGCTGGAGCGGCGGTGCCGCGGGGCGGAGGCGGGGGCGGGGGCGTCGCCTCCCGGGGCAGGCTGAGCACGCTCCGGTCCTCGAAGGACCCGTCGTCGGCCGGGGACGGGGGCGCGGGCGGCGCCTCGAACTTCGGGATCAGCGCCGACAGCGACGGCGCGCCCTCGACCAGGTCCGCCAGGTCGGGCAGGTCCTCGGTCAGCGGCGACATCAGCTCCGCGACCTGCTGCCTGACCTGCGCCGCGCCTTCGCGGGCGAGCCGCACCACGGTCCGCGCGAGCGCCTCCGGTGTCGACCGGTCGAACGCGGACGGGGTGATCTCCAGGTTCGTGAGCACACCGCCGGAGTCCACGGTGGCCCGCACCAGTCCGTCCTCGGACGTCAACGAGGCGGTCGTCAGCGCGGCCGCCGCCTGGGCGTCGCGCAGCATCTCCGTCTGCCTGGTGAAGGTGTCCAGCAGGCTGTGCACCTGCTCCTTCATGGCGGCGTTGCGCGCCTCGAGGCGCGCGCGGTCATCGCCCGACATGGCCAGGTCCCCCCTGAGTGCGCGTCGGTGTGAGCATGGACCTTATCGGCACCGCCGGGACGACGTGCGCGAGCCCACGGATCAGCGGGCGGACTTCGCGGAACTCACCACGCCGCTGTCGAACGGCCCGTCACCGACAGGGAGGTTTCTCGACCGGCGCGTGGACCAGGCGCGCTCGTCCGGCGCTCGGTCGGCCGGCTGTCGAGCAGCCGCACCGCCCAGCGGTTGCGCGCCACGTTCGACGAGCGCCTACCCGTGATCCAGCCCGTCACGTGCCCGACGACTTCACTCGGTCGGGGGAATCGCGCCACACCTCCGTGAAGACCCGCGTGCGAGCGCACTGGCCGGGTGATTCCATCCAAGGGGAATCGGGAGGTCAGTCCGCGCGGTCGAGTTCCGGCGTGCCGCACGACTTCTCCAGCACCTGCGTGAACGCGCGGGACCACAGGGGCAGGTCGGGCCAGCCCCGGCAGGACACCATCACGCCGTCCACGACGTCGGGCCCGTCCACGAAGGTGGCGCCCGCCTGCTCCACGTCGAACTTCAGAGGCGGGTAGGCGGCCGTGGTGCGGCCGCGCAGGAGTCCCAGCGCGGCGGGCACCTGAGGGCCGTGGCAGATCGTGCCGACCGGGAGCCCGCGGTCGAAGAAGTGCCCGACGACGCGGGCCACGTCCGGGTCCGTCCGGATGTACTCCGGCGCCCGGCCGCCGGGGATCACCAGTGCGTCGTAGTCCTCGGGGGCCACCTCGGCGAACGCCAGGTCCACCGGCAGCAGGTGTCCCGGTTTCTCGGTGTAGGCGTCCCAGCCCGGCTCGAAGTCGTGGACCACGAGCTTCACCGGGCGCGTCGTCGGCGCGGCCACGATCGCCTCGTGTCCCCCCTCGCGCAGGCGGAACACCGGGTACATCGTGTCGAGTTCCTCGGCGGCGTCGGCGGTCAGGACCAGCACTCGCGCCATGGTCACCCCCTTCTTCCGCTCGACGCCCCACCGGGCACCGGGACGGGCCGGACGGTCAGTCCACATGGGACGGTCGGCGGTGTGCGGTTCCACTGGCAATCCGCCCCAGCCTGGCACGGGGACGTTCGCACCCACAAGAGCGGTAACCCATCGGCTGTACCGCACCGCCGAACGGCTCCGCCCCCTGGGCCGCGCGGTGGACAGGGGGGACGCCCAGCCGTGGGCGACGGGTCGTCCGAGCGCCCGGCGCGAAGCGGAACGCAAGGTAAGCGTCAGGTTCCGCGCCGCCCTCCGGTGGCACGATCGGAGGTGGCCGCGCAACGGCGCGCGGCCGCCAAGTCTCGCGGAGGAGGAAGGGCTCGGATGTCCTGGACAACGCGCCGGGCGGGGCCCCGTAGCGACACCGCGGCCCAGCCCGCGCCCATCACGCCCGCGATCGCGCGCGGCGCGGCCGTGGCGAGCTTCCTGGCGGGCCTGTGGCTGGTCATGGCCCCCTTCGCGCTGCGCTACCAGAGCGCTGAGGACGGCTTCGACCGGCACTGGACCTCCGTGCTCGCGGGCTCCGTGGTCCTGGTGTGCTCGCTGGTCCACGCCATGGCGCCTCGGGAGACGCCGTGGCTGCTCCCGGTGCTGTTCGCGGTCGGGGCCTGGCTGGTGGTCGCTCCGCTGGTGACCCGCTACCCGGTAGCGGGTCATGCCGCCGCCAACGACTCCGTCACCGGTGCTGTCGTGGTGCTCGCGACGCTGAGCTCGGCGGCCGCGGCGCTGCGGCGCGGGCCACGCCTCCGGTTGCGCGATCGGCCCTGAGCGGGCGGCCGGGTCTCACCTCAGGTGGCGGGCGAAGAACCGGTTCGCGTCGTCCCCCTCGAAGGGCGGGACGCCGGTGTGCCCGCCCGTGTTGGCGTGCAGCGTCTTCTCCTCGGAGCCGAAGGCGTCGAACAGGTCCAGCGCCTGCTGCCGGTCGTTCCCCTCGTCGTCCCACTGCAGCAGGACCAGCAGCGGGATGGTGACCTGCCGGGCCTGCTCGATCAGGGCGCGGGGCACGAAACTGCCCGCGAACAGCAGGGCGGCCGAGATGCGCGGCTCGACCACCGCCAGCCGGACGCCGATGCCGATCACCCCTCCCGAGTACCCGACCGGACCGCCGATCTCCGGCAGCGGGAGCAGGGCGTCCAGGGCCGCCCGCCACTCCGGGACCGCCTGGTCGACCAGGGGCAGGACCAGCCGGTCGATGATCCCGTCGTCGACCGGCCCGCCCGCGTCCAGCGCCCGGCGCAGGTCGGCGCGAGCCCGTTCGGCGGTCGCGGAACGGGGCCGCTCACCGCCGCCGGGCAGTTCGATGGTGGCCGCGGCGAAGCCCTCCGCCGCGCAGTGCCGGGCCCTGGCCGCGAGCCGGGGGTACATCCCGCGCAGTCCGCCGGGGTGGCCGAGCAGGATCAGCGGGGCCGGGGCGGAGGCGGGCGTCCACAGGAGGCCGGGGATCTCGCCGAGGGTGAAGTCGCGTTCGAGGACACCGTCATCGAGACGGCGTTGGGAACCGAAGCGCATGGTCGTGCCTTTCGGGAGTGCTCGTGAACGGCGCTCCCGGACGACCTATCGTCCGACCGTGACCCCGGAGGGGAGCACCCGCGTCGGTACAGCGTTCACGGGTACCACCTCCCTCGTTCCTCGCACGGCCTCCGCGAGGCTAGCGGTGGTCACCCTGCGTCCACCAACGGGTTTCCGCCGAGCTCAGCGCAGGCTGTCGAGCACCGCGTCCACCGCCGCGGCGGAACGGGCCGGGTCGTCGGTCGCGCGCGAGATGACCTGGAGTCCTTGTTGGACCGCCATCAGCATCCGCGCTTGCGTCGCGGCGTCGCGCGGGGGCAGCTCGCCGGACCGGTGCGCCCGCTCCAGCGCCAGCCGCAGTGCCCGTTCCAGCGCTGCGAAGTTGTCGCGGACGGCGGCGTGGATGTCCTCGTCCTGGCCCGAGACCTCGACCGTGGTATTGCCGAGCAGGCAGCCGTTGAGGGCGCGCGACGGGTCCAGCGGGAAGGTCAGGAAGTGGCGCAGGGCGGGCAGCACCGGTGCTTCCCGCTGCAGGCGCTCCAGCACTTCCGTCACCTGAGCGCGGTACTGCGCCAGCGCGACCAGCAGCAGCGCCTTCTTGTTGCCGAAGACGCCGTAGAGGCTGTTGCGCTGCACCCCGGTGGCGTCGACGAGGTCCTGGATCGACGTCGTGTGGTAGCCCTTCTCCCAGAACACGCGGGTCAGCTCGCGTGCGGCCACGCTCTCGTCGAACTCCCGTGGGCGACCGGTCCGGGCCATGCGCCCATCCTACCGACTTCTTGACCTCCGGTTCTCGAAGTGGCTAGCCTGAATTCAGGAACACTGGTTCCCAAAATTACTCCAGGCCACAACCGGTGATCGCGCTGCAGAGACCTCCCGGCAGTGCTCGAACCACCCAGATGACGACTCCCTGAAGGGCGGCGCGATGCAATCCCTCACGGCGATCCGCACCCGCGTCGAGGACCGCGTGCTGTTCGCGACCCTCGACCACCCGCCGTTGAACCTGATCGGCCCTGAGCTGGCCCGCGACCTGGTGAGCATCGTGCGCCACCTGGAGTCCGCCCCGGACGAGATCCGCGTGGTGGTCTTCGACAGCGCGGTGCCCCGCTACTTCTCCGCCCACTTGGACGTGACCCGGATCAAGGAGTTGAACGCGGAGCTCGCCCGGCTCGCACCGGGCACCACGACGGCGGACCTGTACAGCCGCATCAGCGGCCTGAGCCAGGTCTCGATCGCCGTCATCGCCGGGCACGTCGGAGGGGCGGGCAGCGAGTTCGCCCTGGCGTGCGACATGCGCTTCGCCTCCAGGGAGAGGGCGGTCTTCACCCAGATGGAGGTCGGCGTCGGCCTCCTCGCGGGCGCGGGCGCGATCCAGCACCTGACCCGGCTCATGGGGCGCTCCCGCGCCCTGGAAGTCCTGCTCAGCGCTGACGACCACACCGCCGACCTGGCCGAGCGGTACGGCTGGGTCAACCGCGCGCTGCCCGACGCCGACCTCTGGCCGTTCGTGGACGCGCTGGCCCGCCGCATCGCCAAGTTCCCGCTCGAAGGCATCACCCAGACGCGACGCCGGGTGAACCGGATAGCTCTCCCGGAAGCCTCCGCCGTCAACGAGGACCTGCGCATCTTCGCCCGGCTGCTGAAGCTGCCCGAGACGCGCGCCCGGATCGCGGCGCTGCTCGCCGCGGGGATGCAAACGGACTCCGCGCTCGAAGCGGCGTTCGGGGCCGCGGTCGGTCAGCTGGAAAGCGCGCACGCGGGCGACGCCCCGAGCCCGGCGGCGACCCCGTGACCCGCCGTCCCGACTCCGCCCCGCCGGACCCCACGAGCATGAGCGGGCTGGAGCTGCTGCGGTCCTACTCGACCATGGAACAGCCGCCGCCCTCGATCGTGCGGTTGCTCGGGATGGAGCTCACGCGCGTGGCGTTCGGTGAAGCGGACTTCGAGCTGACGACCCGACCGCTGTTCGCCAATCCGCTCGGAGCGGTGCACGGCGGCATCGCGGCCACCCTGCTCGACTCGGCGATGGGCTGCGCCGTGCACTCCACCCTGGAAGCCGGGGCCTGGTACACGACGCTGGAGCTCAACGTCAACTACGTGCGGACGGTGCGGACCGACGGGCAGAAGCTCATCGCTGAGGGCCGCACCGTGCACGTCGGCAGGTCCACCGCGACCGCCGAAGCGCGAATCCACGACAGGTTCGGCCATCTCGTGGCGCACGGCACGACGACGTGCTTGATCAGGCGCGCGAACGACCGTCCCGCCCGGAGCGCGGCACCCGAGGAGGAGAGCTGATCTTCTCACCCCCGGAGAACAGCCGGGGGTAAGCGGGGTTGACCTTCAGGTTGCTCGAAGGCCGATGATGGGCCGGTGTCGAACTCCGAGCTGCTCACCAT
Organism: Saccharothrix coeruleofusca; assembly: GCF_017876325.1. Taxonomy (NCBI): domain Bacteria; kingdom Bacillati; phylum Actinomycetota; class Actinomycetes; order Pseudonocardiales; family Pseudonocardiaceae; genus Saccharothrix; species Saccharothrix coeruleofusca. Next base: position 4,082,837 of record NZ_JAGINV010000001.1, on the reverse strand, counting down.
CGGCGCCTTCGCCCGCGCCAGCGGGTTGACGGCCAGCGCGCTGCGGTTCTACGCCGACGTGGGCCTGCTGCGACCGGCCACTGTGGACGATTCCTCCGGCTACCGCTACTACGCGCCCGAGCAGGTCGATCGCGCCGTGCTGGTCCGCAGGCTGCGCGAGATCGACATGCCGCTGGAGTCCATCGCCGAAGTGCTCGACGGCCGCGACGCCGCCCGGATCATCGACGACCACGTGGTGCGGCTGGCGCACCGGGTGCGGCAAGCGCGGGAAACCGCGGTGCTGGTCAAGGCCGCGCTGGGGATCGGGACCTCATCGCTGTCCGTGCGCGTCAACGGGGTGGTGTTCACAGCCGCGGTCGAGCAGATCCTCACCGCGACAACGCACGAGCCGGACCTGCCCGTGCTCAACGGGGTGCACGTCGAGGTGTCCGCCGACAGCGTTGTGCTCACGGCGACCGACCGGTACCGGCTGTCCACCCGCACCCTGGTGCCGACCGCGCCCAGCGAGGCGGAGTGGTCGCGGACCGTGGACGCGGACGACCTGCGGCTGGTGCTGCCGTGGACGCGCCGCCAGCACGAGCTGCGGGTGAGCGCCCGAGCCGGGCGGGTCGGTTTCCAGGGCGACGGCGCGGATGCTCGTGACTGCCGGAGCCTGGCGGAGCCCTTCCCCGACCACCGGTTGCTGCTGGCCTCCCTGCCCGACGTGCGCACCCGCGTGGTGGTCTCCCGCAACGCGCTGGTGCGGGCCGTGGAGGAGCAGCGGGACCACCGGGTCCGGCTCGACGTCCTCGGCGCCGCGGTGGCCGTTTCCGCGCGGGGGACGCCCGGTGCCCCGATCCCCGCCGCGGTCACCGGCCCGGCGGTCGGGGTCGAGTTCGCCCTCACCACCCTGCACCCCGCGCTCAGCACCGCGGTCGGCCCGGACGTGGTGCTCGATCTCGCGGGGCCGCGCGAACCGGTCGTCGTCCGCTCGGCCGACAACGGCGACCTCACCACCCTGATCATGCCCGTCCACCCGGAACCGCCCGCCCAGTGAGGAATTGCGGATGACCGCGCAGACCCCCGACCCCACCATGGCCGAGATCACCGAGGCCGTCGCCCTCGGTCACGAGGGCGACACCACCACCGCGCGCACGCGATTGCGGCGCCTGTGGGACCGCATCGGTCCGGCGGGTGATCCCTTCCACCGCTGCGTTCTCGCGCACTACATGGCCGACCTGCACGACCACCCGGCGCAGGCCCTGGTCTGGGACGTGCGCGCGCTCGACGCCGCGCAGACCCTCACCGACGAGCGCGTCCAGCACCACCACGACAGCCTGCGCATCGCGGGGTTCTACCCGTCCTTGCACCTCAACCTCGCCGACAACTTCCGCAGGCTGGGGTCGTTCGACGCCGCGAGCGAGCACATCCGCGCGGCGCGTCGCCACGAGGACGCCCTCGGCGAGGACGGGTACGGCACGATGATCCGCCGAGCGATCAGCGAAGTCGCCGAGGCCGTCGAGCGGCGCCGCACCGACAAGCGGGCGAGCGCGCCCGCTCCCTGACCGCCGGAACGGGTGCGTCGTGGCCCGTCGTGCTCGCGTCCCGCCTGTTCCGCCGGGAACCGCGCCGATGAACGCCGGGACTCCCGCCCCTGCCCGGTCGGCGGCACCGGACGACGCCCTCCCCGGCGGGTCCGTCACGAGCTCGGCGGTGTCCGCGCGGCGGCGTGCTGGGGGCCGATCACGGAGAGCAGCCGCAGCTTCTCGTGGGTCTCGCTGCCGGGGGCGGCGGTGTAGACGAGGAGGATGTGCGACTGGTCGGGGTCGAGGAGCGTCTGGCAGGTCAGCTCCAGCACGCCGACTTCCGGGTGCACGTAGCGCTTGACGTCGTTGTAGTGCACGCCGATCTCGTGCTCGCCCCAGACGGCGCGGAACTCCTCGCTGTTGGCGAGCAGGAGCTCCAGGAGGTGGGCGGCCCGTGAGCCGGGGCCGCGCAGCGTGACCAGCTTGCGCAGCCCGGAGGCGAAGACGCGGGAGTGCAGCGGGTGGTCGTCGGGGTGGTAGAGGGCGCGGGTGGCCGGGTCGGTGAACCACCGGTAGCCGATGCTGCGCGCCGGGCCGGTGTACCGGGTGGTGTCACCGGTGATCGCGACGCCGAGCGGGGTCTGCCGGAGCGTCTCGCCGAGCTCGGTGACGATCTCGGCGGGGGTGTCGGCGAGCCGGTCGAGGATGCGCAGCAGGCCGGGGCTGACGTGCTCGCTCATCGCGCCCCTGGCGGGCGGGTGGTGCCCGGCGAGGCGGAACAGGTGGTCGCGCTCGTCGAGGGACAGGTGCAGGCCCTGCGCGATCGAGGCGATCATGCTCTCGGACGGGTGCGGTCCGCGTTCCCGCTCCAGCCTGCTGTAGTAGTCGGCGGAGATGTGGCAGAGCGCGGCGACCTCCTCGCGGCGCAGACCGGCGGTCCTGCGCCGCTGCCCGCGGGGCAGGCCGACGTCCTCGGGTTGCAGCGACTCCCGACGGCGGCGCAGGAACTCGGCGAGCCCGGCTCGATCGATCACGGCTGTTCCCTCCCCGGTTCCGGTGCTGCTCCAGTCTGCCCGTGTCGAGCGAGGGGTTGCCCGGGATCGTCGGTCCCCCCATGACGAGCGCGTGGGGGGACCGGTCCGCCTGGGATCGGGAGTCCGTGGATGTGCCCTTGGCGCGGGCGCAACCTGGGACCAGGACACCCACCGCCCACGAGGAGCAGCACATGGCACGCACCCGACCGGACATCACCGTTGCCGACCTGTCCGGGAAGCTCGCCGTCGTCACCGGCGCCAGCGACGGCGTCGGACTGGGCCTGGCGGCCCGCCTGGCCGCCGCGGGCGCCGAGGTCGTCATGCCCGTCCGCAACCCCCGCAAGGGCGAGGCGGCGATCGCGCGGATCAAGCGGCGGCACCCGGAGGCCACCCTGTCCTTGCGGGATCTCGACCTGTCGTCGCTGGACTCGGTCGCCGCGCTGGGCGCCGCGCTGCGCGGCGAGGGCCGCCCGGTGCACATCCTGATCAACAACGCGGGCGTGATGACCCCGCCGGAGCGGCAGAGCACCGCCGACGGGTTCGAGCTGCAGTTCGGCAGCAACCACCTGGGGCACTTCGCCCTGGTCGCCCACCTGCTGCCGCTGCTGCGCGCGGGCCAGGCGCGGGTGACCTCGCAGATCAGCATCGCCGCGAACCAGAACGCCATCAACTGGGAGGACCTGAACTGGGAGCGGTCCTACCACGGCGGCCGCGCGTACAGCCAGTCCAAGATCGCGCTCGGCTTGTTCGGGCTCGAACTGGACCGGCGCAGCCGGGCCGGGGGCTGGGGGATCACCAGCAACCTCGCCCACCCCGGTGTCGCCCCCACCAGCCTGCTGGCCGCGCGCCCCGAGGTCGGCCGGGCGCGGGACACCGCCGCCGTGCGCGTCATCCGCGCCCTCTCCCGCCGCGGCCTGCTCGTCGGCACGGTCGAGACCGCGCTGCTCCCGGCGCTGCTGGCCGCCACCTCGCCGGACGCCCGCGGCGCCCGCCTGTACGGCCCAGGCGGCTTCGGGCACCTGGCGGGCGCGCCCGCCGAGCAGGCCCTCTACTCCCGGCTGCGCGGCGAGGACGACGCCGAGCGCGTCTGGCGGATCTCCGAGGAGCTCACCGGCACCTCCTTCCCGGCAGGCGAGGACGCCCGGCCCAACACGCCGGTCAACGACCTCGGCCATCGCCTGGGTGGATTGCCGGCTTCGGCGCGGGTGCGGTGACCATGGGTTGTGCGCGCCCGCGCGGGTCGTCGGCTCGCGCGGGCGGCATCTGTCCTTTGTGGAGCGTCCTCGCCGCTTGCGCGATCGGGCGAGCGGATCGGCGGTGCGGTGATGAGGGGGTGGTGGCAGGGGAGAAGGCGCGGTGCGCGGATTACCCGTGCCTCTGATGGGGGACAGGACGAGTGCGAGCGGTCGAGCCGGGTACTACCGGGCCATGACCGTCAATCCGATCCAAGTCCAGAAGTTCCTCTCCGGTGTCGACTACCCCGCGACCAAGGACGACATCGTCGACACCGCCCAGGCCCAGGGGGCCGACGACGACCTGCTGGAGGCCCTGCGCAACCTGCCCATGGACCAGTTCGACTCGCCCAACGACGTCAGCGAGGCCATCGGCAAGCTGAACGACCAGTAGACCGGAGGTGACGATGTCCGCGTACACCACTCGCGAACGGTTGAGGGCGAGCCTGAACGAGGTCGACTTCCCGGCGGGCAAGGACGAACTGGTCCGCGCGGCGCAGGAGCGCGGGGACGAGGACACGGCTCGGGCGCTGCGCGCGATCCCACCGGTCGACTACGCCAACCTGGCCGAGGTGGAGGCGTCCGTCCGGTTCGACGACGACACCACGCGCGCCGATCCGAGCGGCCGTTGACACCCCGCCTCGCGGGAGACACCCCGGAAGGGGGGACCGTCGCGCTCGGGCAGCCGAGTCGGCCACTGTGGTCCGTCGTCGGTCATCCCATCGGGTGGGCTGGGCGCGTCGCGCGCCTGGTCGGTCCGCGACCGCCGTGCGCGGCCCGGCGCGACGGCACAGAATCCCCCCATGGGCGAGCAGGAGTTCGACAAGGGCGACGAGGTCACCTGGTCCAGCCACGGCAAGACGGTGCACGGCGAGGTGGTCGAGGAGATCACCGAGGACACCGAGGCCGCCGGGCGGACGGTCCGCGCGTCGGAGGACGACCCGCAGTACCGCGTGCGCAGCGACAAGAGCGGCAAGGACGCGGTGCACAAGCCGTCCGCGCTGGAGGAGGACTCGTGAGCGGCGAGTTCGACCAGGCCGTGAACATGACGGCGGCCGAGCTGGAGAAGTGGTTGGGCACCGACGAGTCGAAGTCGGTGGGCCAGTCCGAAGGCGGTGAGTCGGTCGGGCACGAGTCCGGCAGGCGGATCGTGGAACTGCTGCGCAAGAAGAAGGGCGAGCTGACCGACGACGACCAGGCGCACATGCGCAAGGTGGTCGGATACGTGCACCGCCACCTCGCCCAGCGCCCGGACGGGGACGTGGAGCACACCAAGTGGCGCTACTCGCTGATGAATTGGGGGCACGACCCCCTCAAGGACTGACGCCGCGACGCGAGCCTCGGAGCCGCCCCGGACGTTCCACCACCGCCGTGCTCGACGATCCGCAGGCATCACCGACCTCCTCAGCCACCACGCGCACACGCGCCGCAACCACGGCGTCGACCGCGCCGAACACCTGATCGGTCCGCAACCGGAATTCGCGGACCAGGGGCTTCACGCGCCGTCCGCCGGTGAGACACTGCTTCGCCGGATGCGCGGCCGGTCCTGCCGCTCCGAGCGCCGGGACGAGGGACGTGGCAAGGCGGGAGAAGGCAGTGGCAGGCGTGGGCGTCGACCTGATCGGACTGGTCGGCAGGGACGGCGAGCTCGCCGAGCTGGCGGCGTTCCTGGACGCGATCGGCACCGGCGGGGCGGCCCTGCTGCTCACCGGCGATCCGGGCGTGGGCAAGACGGCGCTGCTGGACGCGGCCGCCGAGCTGGCGGTCGCGAAGGGGATCAGGGTCATCCGCGGCAGCGGTGTCGAGTACGAGACCGACATCGGCTTCGCGGGGCTGCACCAGCTCGCCGCCCCGCTCTCGCGCGAGCTGGAGCGCCTGCCGCCTGCCCAGCGAGAGGCCATCGAGGTCGCGCTCGGCCTCGGCGCGGGGCCCCCGCCGAGCCGGATCGCCGTGCTGAACGCGGCGCTGTCGCTGTTCGCCATGGCCGCCGAGGAACAGCCGCTGCTGCTGGTGGTCGACGACTTCCACGTCGTCGACGAAGCCAGCCGATCCGCGATGGGGTTCGTCGCCAGGCGACTGGCCGGTCACCGGATCGGGCTGCTCGGCGCGCGGCGGGGGGAGTTCGGCGGGGCGTTCCAGCCCGCGGGCATGGCGGAGTTCGAGGTCGCGCCGCTCAACGAGGCGAGCGCGCTGCGCCTGCTGTCCCGGCGCTTCGCCCACCTCCCGCGCCGCGTGCTGCGGACGGTGGCGCGTGACGCGCAGGGGAACCCGCTGGCCCTGCTCGAGTTCGCCGGGGCCACCGCCGCCCACGACGATCGGCGCGGCAGCGGCACGGGGTGGGGAAGCGGCCCAGGGCGGGACGTCCGCGCGCTGTACGCCGCCCGCGTCGAACGACTCCCGCAGGCGACCCGCGACCTGCTGCTGCTCGCGGCCCTGGAGGGCTTCGGCGACATCGCCGTCATCGAGGCGGCGGGCGGACCGGGCGTGCTCGACGGGCTCGCTCCAGCGGAGCGCGATCACCTGGTCATGGTCGCGCAGGACGGCCACACCGTGCGCTTCCGGCACCCGCTGGTCAGGTCCGCGGTGGTCGACGGCTCCACCGGCGAGCAGCGGCGCGGCGCCCACCGCCGGTTGGCCGACGCGCTGGTCGACCAGCCGGAACGTCGCGGCGACCACCTGGCCAGAGCCACCACGGCGCCTGACGAGGAGGTCGCCGCCCTCGTCGAGTTGGCGGCCAGGAGCAGCCTGCGGCGCGGCGACGCGGCCGGTGCGATCACCAGGCTGCGCCGCGCGGCCGGGCTGAGCCCCGATCACGCGGTCCGCCGTCGCCGCCTGTCCCTGGCCGCCTACGTCGCCGCGTGGGTGGCGGGCCACCTGGAGATCTCGCACGAGATCATGCGCGAGGTGCGGGACGGCGAGCCCGCGGACCTCTCGCCCGCGGCGGCAGCGGCCGCCGGGTTCCTCGTGCTCGTGACGGAGGGCGACGCCGACACGGCGCACGCGCTCGTGATGAAGGCGATCGAGCGGGACCCCACCGCCTCCGGCCCGCCACCCGCCGAGACGGAGGTCGCGCTGTTCACCCTCACCCTCGCGGGCCAGTACTCGGGCAGGCCGGAGCACTGGCGGCCCCTGGTCGACCTGCTCGCGCGGTTCCCCGACGCCTCGCCCGCCGGGGCGGTGTCGCTGGGGCGGGTCCACCACGCCCCCGGCGCCACCACCGACGACGCGCTGCGCGCCCTGGACGAGGAGATCGCGCGGCTGAAGGACCAGGCCGAGGCCGACGTGGTCGTCCGCACCGCACTGGTCGCCTCCTACCTCGACCGGCTCCCCGGCTGCCGCGAGGCCGTGTCCCGCGTGATCCGCGACGGCCGGGACGGCGGCGCGGTGGGTTCGAGCATGCCCGCCCTGATCTTCGTCGCCCTGGACCACCTGCACGCCGGTCGGTGGCAGTCGTCGGCGCAGGCCGCGGCCGAGCTCATCGCGCTGTGCGAGGAGACGGGGTACCACCTGTTCGCCCAGGTGGGGCACTACGTCGCCGCCATGGTCGCGGCTCAGCGCGGCGACCTCGACCAGTGCCGCGCCCACTGCGAGCGGATCTGGGACTGGTCGAGGCCGAGGGGCCTGCGGCGGATGGAGAACTGCGCTCACCAGGCGGCGGCTCGGGCGGCGCTCGGCGCGGCCGACTTCGAGACGGCGTTCCGGCACGCCACGGCCATCTGCGCCCCCGGTGAGCTGCCACCCTTCAACCCCGAGGCGCTGTGGTCCGCGCCGGACCTGGTCGAGGCGGCCGTGCGCTCCGGGCGCCCGGACCAGGCGCGGCGGCACGCGGAGGCGGTGCGCGCCGCCGGGGTCGAGCGCCTCTCGTCGCGGTTCGCGCTGAGCTCGGCCACGATCACGGCGATGACGGCGCGGCCCGAGGACGCGGTCGCCCGCTTCGAGGCGGCGCTCGCGGTGCCGGACACCGAGCAGTGGCCCTTCGAGGTCGCCCGAGCCCACCTGGCCTTTGGCGAAACGCTGCGCCGCCAGGGGCTCAACCGGGACGCCCGCGTGCGCCTGGCCGCCGCCCGCGACCGCTTCGAGCGGCTCGGGGCGGCCTCGTGGCAGGCCCGCGCCGAGGCCGAGCTGCGGGCCACCGGGATGACGCGCACCGCCCGCGGCACCTCCGGCACGCCGCTGACCCCCCAGGAGCTGGAGGTCGCCCGGCTCGCGGCGGCGGGCCTGTCGAACCCGGAGATCGCGGTGCGCCTGTTCCTGTCGCCCCGAACCGTCTCCTCGCACCTGTACCGGGTGTTCCCGAAGCTGGGGATCACCTCGCGCGCGGCGCTGCGCGACGCCCTCGACGCGCTCGCGCCCGAACCGCCATCCGCCCGGCCGTGAGGCGGTGTCAGCACCGCGCCGCGCGGATGTCAGTCAGCTGACTGAGGCTGTGTGACAGTCGGCTCGGGCACGCTCTTCCAGGTCAGCCGAGATCGCCCCGCCGGGGCGGCGCCAGGGAGAGGAGCCCGCCATGCCCACCGCCACCACCGGCGACGGAGTGGAGATCTTCTACAAGGACTGGGGCTCGGGCAGGCCGGTCATGTTCCACCACGGCTGGCCGTTGAGCTCCGACGACTGGGACGCCCAGCTGCTGTTCTTCGCGCGGCGGGGGTACCGGGTCATCGCCCACGACCGCCGGGGGCACGGCCGCTCCGCCCAGGTCGGCGACGGGCACGACGTGGACCACTACGCCGCCGACGTCGCGGCCGTCGTCGAGCACCTCGGCCTGCGCGACGTCGTCCACGTCGGCCACTGCGCGGGCGGCGGCGAGGTGGTCCGCTACGTCGCCCGGCACGGCGCGGGCCGCGTCGCCAAGGCGGTGCTCATCGGCGCGGTCCCGCCCCTGCTGCTCAAGACGCGGACCAACCCGGCCGGTCTGCCGATGGAGGTCTTCGACGGCTTCCGCGAGGGCGTGGCGGGCGACCGCTCCGAGTTCTACCTCAACGTAGCCGCCGGACCGTTCTACGGGTTCAACCGACCCGGCGCCGAGGCGTCCCAGGGCGTCATCTGGAACTGGTGGCGCCAGGGGATGGCAGGCAGCGCCAGGGCGCACCACGAGGGCATCAAGGCGTTCTCGGAGACCGACTTCACCGCCGACCTGCGGGCGATCGACGTGCCCACCCTCGTCATGCACGGCGGCGACGACCAGGTCGTCCCCGCCGCTGCCTCGGCCGAGCTGTCGGTCGGGCTGCTCGGCGACGGCACGCTGAAGGTCTACCCCGGCCTGTCGCACGGCATGTGCACCGTGAACGCCGAAACCGTCAACGCCGACCTCCTCGCCTTCATCGAGGGCTGACGCCCGCGAACCCAGCCGTGCCACGACCAGCGGGCACGGCACCGACAACCGAGCACCGCGAGAGGATCACCATGACCGCCACGCCGAACGGCTACGTCACCGTCATCTGGGACGCGAAGGCCAAGCAGGGCAGGGAAGCCGACCTCAAGGCGTTCATCACCGCCGCCATCACCCCTTCCCGCGACGACCCCGGCAACATCGACTACGAGGCCCACGAGGTGGAGGGGCAGCCCGGCTCGTTCGTCATCTACGAGCGCTGGGAGAGCAGGGAACTGCTGGACGCCCACCTCAACGCGCCCCGCATGGCACGGCTCGTCCCGCAGATGCTGGAGCTGATCGAGGGCTCCATCGAGGACGGCATCCGCCTGCTGCGCCCGTTCCGCCCCGCCAACTAGATCCGCGGGCACCCGCCCCACCGCACATCGGAGGAGAACACCATGACCACCACCCTGATCACGGGCGCGAACCGGGGACTCGGCTACGAGGTGGCGCGCCGACTGGTCCAAGAAGGACAGACGGTCTGGATCGGCGCGCGGGACGCGGAGCGCGGTCAAGCGGCCGCCTCCCGGATCGGCGCGGAGTTCGTCCAGCTCGACGTGACCGACGACGCCTCTGTGGACGCCGCGGCGAAGACCCTGCGCGAGCGGGTGGGTCACCTGGACATCCTCGTCAACAACGCGGGGATCCTCGGCGAGATCCCCCCGGCCGAGGACATGACGGCCGATCAGATCCGCCACGTCTACGAGACCAACGTCTTCGGGATCGTGCGGGTGACGCACGCCTTCCTGCCGCTCCTGCGGGCCGCGAGCGCCCCGTCGGTCATCAACGTGACCAGCGGTCTCGGGTCGTTCACGCTGGTCAACGACCCGGATCGGGTCGAGTCGCGGTACCCGCTGCTCGCGTACTGCTCGTCCAAGAGCGCGGTGACCATGCTGACCGTGCAGTACGCCAAGTCGATCCCCGACGTCCGCTTCAACGCGGTCGACCCCGGCCAGACCGCTACCGCGTTCACCGGCGAGGTGGGGCACAGCGTCGAGGAGGGCGCCGAGGCCGCGGTGCGCGTGGCCACCCTGGGGGACCGGACGCCCACCGGCACGGTGACCGATCGCGTCGGTGTCCTCCCGTGGTGACGCCGACCACAGCACCTCGCGACCGGCGCGACGGGTGCCTAACGCACCTTGAAGTGCCTACTTCCCACCGGGGAGCCGCCGCGTCAGGGTGAAGTGGCAACCGGCCGGGCGGTGCGCGCGCGAGCGGCGCCGCCCGGCCCACCACGAGAACAGAGGTAGGAGCATGTCGTCTCTCCCCCTGCCCGGCGGAACCTGGAAGCTGGGCGACCTGACCGTCACCCGGTTCGGGTACGGCGCCATGCAGCTCGCGGGCCCCTGGGTCATGGGGCCGCCCGCCGACCGGGAGGGCGCCCTGGCCGTCCTGCGCGAGGCGGTCGAACTCGGCATCACCCACATCGACACCGCCGACGCCTACGGCCCGCGCGTCACCAACGAGCTGATCAGGGAAGCGCTGCACCCGTACCCCGAGACGCTGCACATCGCCACCAAGGTCGGCGCGCTGCGCGACGAGCAGGGCGGCTGGCCGCCCGCGCGCCGCCCCGACCAGCTCCGCCGCGCCGTGACCGACAACCTGGAAGCGCTCGGGCTGGACACGCTGGACCTGGTCAACCTGCGCCTGGGCAACGCCGAGGGGCCGCAGCCCGAGTCGGTCGCCGAAGCGTTCGAAACGCTGGTCGACCTCCAGCGGCAGGGCCTCATCCGGCACCTCGGCGTCAGCAACGCGACCGCCGAGCAGGTCGCCGAGGCGCAGTCCATCGCGCCGATCGTGTGCGTGCAGAACATGTACAACCTCGCCCACCGCCACGACGACGAGCTCATCGACCGGCTCGCGGACGAGGGCGTCGCGTACGTGCCCTTCTTCCCGCTGGGCGGTTTCACCCCGCTGCAGTCCGACGCGCTCTCCTCCGTCGCGGCTCGACTGGGCAGCACCCCGATGTCCGTGGCACTGGCCTGGCTGCTGCGGCGCTCGCCGAACATCCTGCTGATCGCGGGCACCTCCTCGGTGGCCCACCTGCGCGAGAACATCGCGGGAGCCGCTGTCCAGCTCTCCGACGAGGACATCGCCGAGCTGGATCGGATCGGGCGATGACCGGCCTCGTCCTCAGGCTGGCCTCCGCCGCGACGGCCATCGCCCTCGCGGCGGCCTTCGCCCCCACACCCGCCGCGGCGCACGCGCGGCCGTGGCACCACAGCACGATGGACGTGCGGGTGGCGGTGGGCGTCGACGGGGTGTCGACCGCAGGCATCCACGCCGAGCGGTACACGCCTCACCGGCGTCCCCGCGGTGTGCAGGTGTTCATCCCCGGAGCCACCTACGACCACCACTACTTCGACCTCGAAACCGAAGCGGGGGTCGTCTCCCAGGCCCGCCAGGCCGCCCGCGACGGGTGGGTGGCCATCGTCCTGGACCGCGTCGGGACCGGCCGGTCGTCCAAGCCCGCGGCCGAATCCGTCACCACCGCTGTGCACGTCGCGTCGATCGACCACTTCATCGACGCCATCAGCGACCGGTACGCGCGGCTCCCGATCGTCGTCGTGGGCCACTCGTACGGCAGTGTCGTCGCCGAGGGGGTCGCGGCGCGGTCGGACGAGGTCGACGCGCTCGTGGTCACCGGGTTCCTGTACCGCGCGACGCTGCCGTCGTTCGAGGGCTTCCCGGAGCTGACGCCCGCCGCCGCCGATCCGGTGCTCGGACGCAGGAATCTCCCCGCGAACTACTTGACGACACCACCGGGTTCGCGTGACTTCTTCTACCACCTGCCGGGAACCCACCCGGCGACGCGGGCGGCGGACGAAGCCACCAAGGCCACGACGACCGCCGCCGAGGTCCCCGGCTTCGCCGCCGAACTGACCACGGGAACCTTCGCGGCCTCGGTTCGCGTTCCCGTCATTGTCGTCGTCGGCGAGCACGACTACCTGTACGCGGGCAACGACCCGAAAGCGTTCGCACCCGATCAGGAGCGGGCTTTCGGCGCGGCTCCCCGCGTCGACGCCGTTGTCGTCGAGGACGCGGCGCACAACCTGGCGCTGCACCGCAACGCCACGCGGACCAACGACCTGATCAACAGGTGGGCCGCGGCCCACTCCTGACCGACCCCAGGGACGAGCGGCGCACCGGTCACGGGCGCCGCTCGTCCTCGGGCGGGTGATCGCCAGGGTGCGGAACTCCTCGGACAGGACCACCCTGGTTGGCCTCCGGTCCGCCGAACAGGATCGGTCCCATGACCGACAACCTCTCGCGCAACGCCACCGCCCCCGTCGTGCCCGCAGGGCTGCTCACCGGTCGGGTCGCGGTGGTCACCGGGGCCAGCGCCGGAATCGGCGCCGCGACCGCGCGGCGCTTCGCCGCCGCCGGAGCGGCGGTCGCCCTGCTCGGCAGGCGATCCGGGCTGCTGGACGACCTCGCCACCACCCTGCGGGCGGAAGGCGCCACCGATGTCCTGCCGCTCGCCGTCGACATCGCCGACCCCGCCGCGCTGACCGCCGCCGCGGCGGAGATCCGCGGCTGCCTGGGCAGGCCCGACCTGGTCGTCGCCAACGCGGGGGTGATGCTGGGCGCCCCCTTCGAGGAGGCGGACACCGCCGAGTGGGACCAGATGATCGACGTGAACCTGCGGGGCCTGCTGGCGACCGGTCGGGCCTTCGTCGAGGACCTGCTCGACGCGGCGGCGGCCGGACGGGCCGCGGACCTGGTGCACCTGGGCTCGATCGCGGCGGAAGTCGTCTTCGCCGACTACCCGGTCTACGGGGCGACCAAGGCTGCGGTCACCCAGCTGACCCGCAACCTGCGCGCCTCGCTCGGTCCCCGTGGCGTCCGCGTGCGCTCCGTTGACCCCGGCTTCGCCGTCACCGAACTCGGCACGGGGATGGCGCACGAGGCCACCAGGGCCGGACTGGAGCAGATGCGGTCGGCCATCGCGACCATCACCGCGGAGGACGTGGCCGACGCCATCACCTACTCGGTGGCGGCCCCGGCCAGGGTCAACATCGCCGAGCTGACGGTCATCCCCACCGAGCTCGGCTGAGGACGCGGGTGCCCCCTGGCGACGGAAGCCGACCGTCTCACTGACGGGATCGGCGTGGGAGGGCCCGGTGAGCACCGGGCCCTCCCACGGTGGATCAGGCGACCCGGCAGGAGATGCTGGGCCAGTTCCAGTTGCCGCCGTGCTGGATGGTGAAGCCGAACGTGTTGCCGTTGCCGTTGGGGCGGGCGGTCATCACGTTGGCCGTTTCCCACGTCGGGCTGGTGTTCCAGGTGGCGATGATCCGCTGCGGCGAGCCGACGGTGACGGTGACGACCCAGTTGTCCGTGCCCGAGACGGTGACCTGGCCGTTGAAGCGGTCACTCCACTTCTCGCCCTCGGAGTACGTCGCGGTGCAGCTCTCCGGGTTCTGCGGGTCCGTGGTCGGGTCCGTCGGAGTGGTCGGAACCGTCGTCGTGCCGCCCGCGTTCAGAGCGTCGAGGACGGCGTTGTAGGCGGCCTTCTTGTTGCCGTTGCGGTCGAACAGCAGCGGGGTGCCCGAGGCGCGCCAGGAGTCGCTGTCGCGGATGCCCCACACGGTGATGCCGGTGCAGCGCGCCACGGCCAGGCAGGCCTGGGTGACGCCCTTGAACTGCTCGGCCTGGCTGGACCCCGAGCCCTCGATGTCCAGCTCGGTGATCTGCACGTCCACACCGAGGTTGGCGAAGTTCTGCAGCGTGGTGTGGTAGTTGCTCGGCACCGGGTTGCCGCTGTTGAAGTGCGCCTGGAAGCCCACGCAGTCGATCGGCACACCGCGGGACTTGAAGTCCTGCACCATCCGGTACACGCCCTGGGTCTTGGCGTGCGACCAGTTGTCGGTGTTGTAGTCGTTGTAGCACAGCTTGGCGCCCGGATCGGCGGCCCGCGCGGCGCGGAAGGCGGCCTCGATCCAGTCGTTGCCCGTGCGCTGCAGGTTGGAGTCCCGGCGCCCGCCGCTGCTGCCGTCGGCGAAGGCCTCGTTGACCACGTCCCAGGCGTAGATCTTGCCCCGGTAGTAGGAGGCGACCTGGGTGACGTGGTTGAGCATCGCCTGCCGCAGCGCCGAACCCTCCATGCGCTGCATCCACCCCGGCTGCTGGGAGTGCCAGGCCAGCGCGTGCCCGCGCACCCGCTTGCCCTGACTCCGCGCCTGGTTGACGATCCGGTCGGCGTTGCCGTAGCTGAACTGGCCCTGGTTGGGCTCGGTCGCGTCCATCTTCATCTCGTTCTCGGCCGTGACCATGTCGAACTCACGGTTGAGAATGCCGACGTAGGTGGAGTCCGAGAGCTTGTTCGCCGCGACGGCGGTCCCGAAGTAGCGGCCGCTCTGCTGGGCTGCCGCGGCGAGCGTTGAGGCGGCACCACTGGCGGGTGAGGCGACCAGGACCGCCGCGCCCGCCGCGGCGGCGACCAGGGTCGACACGAGTGCGACTCGTGCGACTGACTTCGTTGTCAACGTCATGTTCGGCGCTTTCTGAGAAGTACCCGCGGGGGTGCGGGTGGGGACGGGTTGAATTGGGTTGGAGCGGTCGGTGCTCCGCTCGGTGCGGGTGACGGAACCCCCCTCGTCACGCGCTGTTCGGCTCGAAACATTAAGCAGTATTAACCGAAACAGTTCGGCCGATCAAGACCCCTCTGGAGCCACTCTCGCGCCACGGGTTTACATCCATGAACAACGTGAACCGTTTAAGAGTGATCTTGAAGTTGTGGCAAAACCGCAGCTCAAGCCCTCTTTCCTGGCAGGTTGGGTGCCCTGTGTCCGGAGGGTGTGGCAGTGGGTGCGCCAGTGCATTATTGCGCAATAATTCGAAACTACTTTCGAGGGTTTCGGGGTCGACAAGGCTGAGGGCAGCCCGAAGGGGCGGCGGTCCCGGTGATTTCGTGATACCGGGGCCGTCGCCTCAGATGTCATTCGCGCGGTCAGGCGGTGTTCAAGTCGAATTCGCGCACGGTCACGGAGCCGCCCCTACCGAGTACCGACTGGTGTCGGGGCCGTGGTTCCACTCCCAGTGCGGGCCGGGGGTAGCCCGCCCCGTGTGGAACGCCGTGGTTGTCCATTCGGAATGGATATGGCTGCTCCTCACCCGCCGCGCCGGCGGCGTCGCGGAACCGGAGCCCCGCGCTGGATGCGGGGGCTCCGGCGGGTCAACAGGCGGAGTTGGTCTGGGTCGGCAGACCCATGCGGTAGGGCAGTTGGCTGTAGTCACCGCCCGCGTCCGGGTCCGGCCCCTGGTAGAGGAACTGCAGCAGGCACGGGTTGATGGGCAGCGTCTGGTCGTTGCCGGAGCGGACCAACTCGCCGTGGCTGATGTCCCTGGTCCACCGCCCGGCGGGGAAGGTGGAGTTGCTGATGCCCGCGAACGGGGTGGACTCACCGGTCAGGTGCGGGCTCCAGGGTCCTGCGATCCGGTTGGAGGTGAAGGACTTGTAGTAGCGGCCGTTGGCGCCGATGGCCTCCTGGAGCAGCAGGTACTGGCTGCCGGTGCCGACCTTGTAGACCGCGGTGCCCTCGAACAGGGCGTTGCGGTTGGAGTCCTGCAACGCGATCACGGTGTTGTCGAAGCCGTTGGGGAAGTTGGCCACGCTGGTCTGGGCGCGGTAGACGTAACCGTTGTCGTCGCTGGAGAACAGGTGGCAGTTGGCCGTGTCGCAGATGCCCCAGAAGTCGAGCCGGTTGCCGTTGCCGATGTTCCCGCGCTCGATGTCGGGCATGGCGGACCGGAAGTCGCGCGGGGCGGACCAGGAGCGGGGGCCGCTGGGATCGCTGCTGGTGGAGTACGGCGGCAGCCCAGTCCGGTGGACCAGGTACCACAGGTTCGTGGCGTAGACCTGCCACTGGTTGTTGTGCCGCACCACCGTGTAGTCCTTGATGGACACGATGTCGTGGCTCGCGTCCGACTTCGGCCCGGCCAGGACCGCGCTGGAGCTCCACCGCAGCGACGAGGGCAGGCTCGCGCCCGGCTGCTGCGGGGTCGTGGTGGTGGGGTCGGCCCCGCCGACGCGGACGAGTTGCCACTGCTGGTTGGTCCCGCCCCGGTCGCTGTACTGGACGATGTTGCCGCCGTCGGAGTCGGCCAGGCGGAACTGCTGGTTGCCGCCGTTGCGGGTCCACTGGGTGATCCGCGCGCCGTCGCTGGTGGCCAGGTTGTAGACGTCCAGCGCCTTGCCGCTGTTGCGGTTGACCAGCGTGTACCACGCGCTGGTGTCCACGGTCGCCGCCGACGCGGTGGCCGCGCTGAGCGTGGTCACCAGGCCACTGAGCAGCACGGTGACGGTCGCGGCGGCGATACCGGCCAGACGACGGCTTCGGCGGACTCGCGCGGCTGTGGCGGGGGGAGGTTGGCCTGACCCGGCCATAGGCGTGCTCCTCGTCTTCGGAACGGGGATGGGTGGGCGGGCGCCCGACGCGGGGCGGGTGTGGAACCGGATCAGCCGACGCGCGGGAGCCGCTGCTGGATGACGTCGCTCCAGTCGCCGTGTTCGGCGACTCCGTCGGGAGTGCTGACCGGCACCTGCTGTTCGACCGAAGGTCCGACGCGAGTGTTAGCGCTAACAACTTGGCGGCTGCTGTGCTCCTGTCGAATTGGATCGCGGTGGGGGCGGCAATCGTCACGGTGGGTGCTTGTCGTGCCTCAGACTGTGAACGATGTCCCACGACGGGTCAAGATGTTACGCAAATGTTTCGCACAGGCGGGAGGTGGAATCAGGTCGAACGACGTCCGACAACGCACTTCCGCGCGACAGGAGTTAACGTAAACATTTTAGCTCGCCCGAGGTGTTGACCGGCGTCGTCCTGGCGGCTATCGCGCCGAGTGGTGGAACGACCCGCCCGAGCCGATCAGGCGGTCGGAGGCGGCCCAGCACCTCGGACTCCCAGCCGAATCCGCCGTGGACACTGCCCCTCTGGTCGAACCCGGTTCTGGTCACCGCGCCGCGCGGCGAGGCTGTCGCTAGAGCGCTGGACTTCGTGCAAGAGGCCGATCGGGGTAACGCCTACTGCTGCGTTGTCCAACTGCGCTAATAGCGGCAGCTTCGGCTGCCACCCCACAACACCACTAAAGTTAGCGCTCACAGTTTTAGCCCTGTCCCGCTTGAGGGTCCCGACGGCCTGTTGGAGATTTCCAGGATGTAACCCCGTGGCGGCTGCCGAGGGGACGGTGCGGAACGAGGAGTTCGAGGACGTCCGGATCTGGCGGCGCCGCCTTGGTTTCCGTCGTGCACAACAGGTTTCCCCGGGCCACCCGGCGAGGTGCGGACGGTGGCCAGCTCGGCTCGCGGCAGCCGCCTCGGTCGGCTCAGCCTCGGCCTCGCGGCCGAGTGCGGGGAACCCCCGCTTCGGGGAACCCCCGCTTCGGGGACGCCTGGCGGCACGTCCCAGGCGCAACCGCGAGAGGCGCGCCTTCGGCCGGAAGGTCTCCCGAGCGATGCGAACAGCTTCGACTGAGGATGCGGATCGAGCACTGGTTCCTCGGCCTCCGAGGTGGGGATCGACGACCAGGCGGTGGGGGGAGTGGGTACCGATGCGAGCCGAAGTACGACTCACGTCTGCGCAACCGCCTCCCGTCACGGTTCGGCGGGTGTGGTCGTGGCAGGTGCTGTGAACCACCCCGCACCGCTGCCCTGATCATCATGACGTGTCGGTCGTCACGGTGGCGTTCAGGGCTGCGCCGAGGCTGGGTTGAGCTCCGATCTCGTCCGGTCCGCACCTTCGTGATCTGTGCCACGCGCAGGACATGGTTGACGGTGGCACCGTCCGGAGGCTCGTCAGCCCAAGCGGCTGGACCATCGGAGGCAGCATGTGCGAGACATCTACTCAGATGTGATTCAGATCATGACGAGTTCAATGCGCCTGGCGCTGCGCCGGCGGCAGTCGCGGACCTCACCATCGGGGAGTGGTGATCACGCACAGTGTCACTGATCACATCATGATCCGATGCTCTCGACTGCTCCCGTAGACGCAGAACGACCCGCTGGTGGTGATCACCAGCGGGCCGTCTGACCTGCGTGTATTCCTTGTGGACGATACTGGGATTGAACCAGTGACCCCTACCGTGTCAAGGTAGTGCTCTCCCGCTGAGCTAATCGTCCGAGGCGGAGACGGGAATCGAACCCGTGTACAGGGCTTTGCAGGCCCTTGCCTAAGCCACTCGGCCACTCCGCCAAGGTTCCTGAAGGCTAGCACCAGGAACCTGGCCTGAGCCCAAGGGGCCCTCTGCCGAGCGGATGACGAGACTCGAACTCGCGACCCTCACCTTGGCAAGGTGATGCGCTACCAACTGCGCTACATCCGCACGCCCCGTGGAATTCTTCGAAGTTCGCCCTTTTGGGGCTGGTGTTCGTGTCTTCCGCGGTGCAGGAGGAACTTTATTACATGCCTGCCGCTGGGATCAAATCGGGGGTCCCTCAGCGCTCCTACCTGGGCTTTCAGGTCAGGTCGTTGGAGATCAGGTAGGTCAGGGCCTCGTCCACGTCGACCCACAGGTGCTCGTTGCCCGGCACCACGACGTCGTACGTGCGGTCGAGGAAGTCCGCCAGCTCCTGGGCCGAGGCCTCGAACATGGCGTGGCCCGACGGGCTGCTCAGCTCGATCACCACGACTTCGGGGTCGTCCGCGGCGGGGCGGATGCGGACGTCGCCGTCCCCGGCGTCCGCGATCAGGCCGTCGGCGAGCAGGTCGCGGGCGAACACCCACTCCACCCACCCGGCGCGGCCGGTTCGGAACGCGGCCACCACCGCGTACGGGTCTTTCGTGTCATAACGGAGCTCCACCTGCACCGGGACCGCAGGGGTCCTGGGTGCCAGCAAGTCGAAGACTGCTGTCGAGCGGAGCGTGACATGGTCATTGCGCATCGTCGCTACCCTCTTCTCCCTTCCCGGCCAAGGAAACGACCGAGTTCTCTAGTTGTGACGTGTCTGTGGCGAGGAACGCTCGACATGGCGGCCGATATCACCCGTCTGGGTCAGTGGAACTCCACTGGGCGACCATGTCGGTGCTCTCCGTGTCCAGAGCCGTCCGCTGTTCCATCTTGCTGGGTTTAACCTGAACCCGGTACCCGCCGTTGCGCGAATGTTGGACGTGAGGACCCCTCTGGTGGCTGATCCACCCGCTTCCCCGCGCCGCGAACCAGCGCCCGAGCCCCGCCCGTCGGACGTCGAACTGGTCGACCGGATCGGGTCCGGCGACCAGAACGCCTTCAGCGCGCTCTACGACCGCTACGGGCGACCCGCGTACTCCCTGGCCCGGCGCATCTGCGTGGACCCCGGCCTCGCCGAGGACGTGGTCCAGGAGTCCTTCCTCAGCCTGTGGCGCAACCCCGCCGGCTACGACCCGAGCCGGGGCGGTTTCGGCACCTGGCTGATGACCGTGGTCCACCACCGCGCCGTCGACGCGGTCCGCAAGGAGAACACCCAGCGGCGTCGGAACGCGCCGCTCACCGACGAGGCGTCCGAACGCGCCTCCTCCGCCCACGGCGCCGACCACGACGCTCTGACCGCGGTGCTCGGCGCGCAGGTGCGCCAAGCGCTGCAACGGCTGCCGGCCGACCAGCGGCAGGTGCTCGCCCTGGCCTACCTCGGCGGTTACACCCAGGTCGAGGTCGCGACGCTGACCGGCATCCCGCTGGGGACTGTGAAGTCCCGCACCTTCACCGCGATCCGCAGGTTGCGCACCGCACTGCAATCGGTGTGGGCTGGTGAAACCGGCGACACGCCGGGCACGACGACGGGAGCGCAGCGGTGACCGGGGAGCGGAGGGACCACCGGTGCCCTCAGGAAGAGCTCGCGGTCGGCTGGGCGCTGCACGCCCTGGAACCGGACGAGCAGGCGCGGCTGGCGGCCCACCTGCCCGGCTGCGCCCACTGCGCGCAGGTCGTGCGGTCCACCCAGGAGGCGACCGCGGTGCTCGCAGGCGCCCTGCCGCAGCACGAGCCGCCGCCTCGGCTCAAGACGCGGCTGATGGCGGCGGTGGCGGAGACACCGCAAGTGCGGCAGGCGGACCCGGCCGCGGCGACCGGACCTGTTCGACTGGACGAGCGCAGGCGACGCGCGGGCAGGACGCCCAAACTGCTGGCCGCCGCGGCGGCGCTCGTCGTGATCGCGGGTGCCACCGCGGCAGGAGTGCGGCTAGTCCAACTCGGCGACCAGATCACCGCCCAGCAGGCACGAGCCGACCGCCTGGAAACCGCGCTGGCGCTGGCAGCGGACCCCGCGGCCAAGCGAGTGGTGCTGCGCTCCCCGTCGAGGGAGCCGGTAGCGGTCCTGCTCTCCGCTGACGACACCGCGGCGGTCATGCCGGTCGACCTCGAGCCCAACGACGCGAACTCCCAGACCTACGTCCTCTGGGGAATCACCGGAACGGCTCCGGTGGCGTTGGCCACGTTCGACGTCGGAACGGGCGATTCGCCGACGGAAGTGCTGCACTGGTCCCAGGAGGCGTACCGGCACGACGGCTACGCCATCTCCCTGGAACCGGGCCGCGAGATGCCGGACGAGCCCACGAATGTGCTGGGTTCGGGCCAAGCCGCGAGCGCATGAGTGATGATGGGCACATGACGACCGACCAGCACGAGAAGAGCGTCGAGGTGCACGAGCACGGACCCCGGCAGTGGTTCCGCCGCCACCCGGCGATGCGCCTGGCCTACCGCGTCGGTGTAGGCGTGGTCGGCGGCTTGGTCCTGGTCGCGGGCGTGCTGATGATCCCTTATCCCGGCCCTGGCTGGCTGGTGGTCTTCGCGGGCCTGGCGATCCTGGCCTCGGAGTTCGAGTGGGCCGGGCGGGTGCTGCGCTTCGCCAAGCGCTACTACGACGCCTGGGTGGAGTGGCTCAAGCGCCAAGCGCTGCCGGTGAGGCTCCTCGTGCTGGCCGCCACGGGGCTCGTCGTCATGGCGACCTGCTGGGCGCTCGGAGCGTTTTCCCTGGTCGGAGGCTGGTTCGGCGTCGAGCACCCGTGGTTGGAGAGCCCGATTTTTGGTTCTCGGGGTTGATGTTGTACGGTATGCACACACCGCGAGAGCGGGGCTAGGAAAACCGAATACGGGCGATTAGCTCAGCGGGAGAGCGCTTCGTTCACACCGAAGAGGTCACTGGTTCGATCCCAGTATCGCCCACAGTGTGTTTTTGCAGGTCAGCGGCTCGTAGACGATCTTCGTCTGCGGGCCGCTGATCGTTGCGGGGAGCAAACGGGGAGCAGATGATCTTGACCACCTCCGTATTTACGAAGGTGGTCACGGGGTCGTGCTCCCCGTTTGCTCCCAGCGGTGTTGGAGTCCGGCGAGCATGGCGTCGATCATGGGCTCGGTGACGTGGGAGTAGACGCCCATGACGCCGTGGAACTTGTGGCCGATGCGCTTGTGCTGGAGGACTTCGGGGACGCCGTCCTCGATGAGCCGGGTCTTGTGGGTGTGGCGCAGGTCGTGGAAGTGCATCTCGGCGTTGATGCGCGGTTGGCCGGTGTCGCCGCGCAGGGCTGTGGGGTTCCAGAACTTTGCACTTAGGCGCTGAGCTGCGGTGATCGCACAGAATCAGCCGTAGGAGCATGATCGTGGGGCGTGGCGCTACGACTGCTTTACCTGATCTTCGTCCGGGTCGTTGGCTGGTTGGTTCTGCTGGGTCGGTCGTCGGCGGCCAAGGACGTGGAGTTGCTGGTGTGGGGTTTCAGAAGTCTGCACTGAGGCGCTGAACTGCGGTGATCGCGCACCACGAGCGGTAGGAGCATGATCGTGAGGCGTGGCGCTACGACTGCTGTACCTGCTCTTCGTCCGGGTCGTCGACTGCTTGGTTCTGCTCGGCCGGTCGTCGGCGGCCAAGGACGTCGAGTTGCTGGTACTGCGGCACGAAGTCGCCGTGCTGCGCCGGACCAACCCCCGCCCGCGACTGGATTGGGCCGATCGTGCGGTGCTCGCCGCGTTGGTGCGACGCCTACCCGACTGGTTACGACACCACCGGCTGGTGACGCCGGGCACCGTCCTGCGATGGCACCGGCGCCTGGTCGCGAAGAAGTGGACCTACCCGAACCGGAGCGGGCGACCTCCGATGGACGATGCCGTGGTGGCGTTGATCGAGCGGATGGCCCGAGAGAACGCCGGGTGGGGCTACCGCCGGATCCAGGGCGAGCTGCACAAGCTCGGCCACCGGGTAGCCGCCTCAACCGTGCGCCGTGTGCTCAAGCACCTACTGATACCGCCGGCGCCCCAGCGCGACAGCGACACCTCCTGGCGACGGTTCCTGCATGCCCAGGCCGCGAGCCTGCTGGCCTGCGACTTCTTCCACGTCGACTGCGCCGTCACCCTCAAGCGGGTCTACGTGTTCTTCGTGATGGAGGTCGCCACCCGCTACGTCCACATCCTCGGCGCCACCACCAACCCCGACGGGGCATGGACCACCCAACATGCCCGCAACCTGCTGATGGACATCAGAGACCGGGCAGACCACCTCCGGTTCCTCATCCGCGACCGGGCCGGCCAATTCACCGCCTCGTTCGACGCGGTCCTCTCCGGCGCGGGCATCCAGGTCGTGAAGATCCCACCACGGTGCCCGCGAGCCAACGCCTACGCCGAGCGGTTCGTCGGCACCGTCCGACGCGAGGTCACCGACCGCCTGCTCATCATCAACGAACACCACCTGCGGACCGTGCTGGACCGTTACGCGACCCACTACAACCACCGACGACCCTGTGGGGTGCCAGAACTCTGAGCTGAGGCGTTGAGCTGCGGCTTCGCGCCCCACGTGCTGCAGGAGCATGATCGTGAGGCGTGGCGCTACGACTGCTATACCCGGTCGTCGTCCGGGTCGTCGGCTGGTTGGTTCTGCTCGGTCGGTCATCGGCGGCCAAGGACGTGGAGTTCGGTTTCCCGGTGTGGAGTCGGTATCCCGCAGTCGTCGCGCCTGGCGCGATCGACGTCGCTCAGTCGAGTGTGCTGCCTGGAGGGCGACTTGCTGTGTCCGACGGTCCGGCACTGCGGCTGGTGTGTTTGCCTGCGAGGACCTCGGCGTACGGCACCTGGGTTGCGGTGGTGTCCCGATGCCTGGTGGCGGCGGTTGGGGCTACTATCCGGTGTGTGAGTTCTCCGGCTGCCCGTTCGTCCGAGCCTGACCGGCCTGTTGGTCGGGCGGCGGACGTGGATGGTCTGGAGTCGGCGCCCGAGTGGGTGGGCGATGGCAGGGCGGCGGAGTTGTTCGGTTCGCCGGAGTTGATCCGTGCCGCGTTGCTGCCGGAGCATGCCGGCGAGTTCGATGCGGCTTTCGATGCCGCGTTGACCTCGGCTCGGCGGACTCTGCGTCTGGACCAGTTGCGGTCGACGCTGCAGGTGTGGCGGCGGGTCGCGCTGCTGACCCGCGAGGATCCGGAGGCGGCTCGTCGGCTGGTGGACACCACAGTCGAGGTTCGTCGTGCGGGTGTTTCCCGGCCGGGCAGTGTGTCGTGGGACGAGTTGCGGGCGGAGTTGGGTCTGTAGTCGCCGGTGGTTCGGGCGGCGGTCGACGACGATCATGGCGTACATCCTCGACATCGATCCTGACGCGCAGGAGCAGATCCGTGCGCTTCCGCCCGAGGCGCTTCTTGCGCTCGGTGAGGCGTTCGAGGTCCTGACCCTGGTGCCCGAGCGGGGCAGCCCGCTCAATCCGGACAATCCGGATGGCGGACTGTTCCAGCTTACGTTCGGTCAGGGGCTCGGATTGATTACCTACCTGCTCTTGACCTCCCAGGACCGGGTGGACGTGCTGCTGGTGACTTGGGTGTCCTTCGATCGCGACCACGGTTCCTGATCCGATTGGCGGTTCGGGGTCTTGAGGAGCATGTAGGAGCGGGCGATGGGAGCAAAACGGGAGCCGTCGGACGCGTTCAACAGCACTGAACCGCATTCAGCGGCTCCCGATAGTCGCATTTTTCCTGCAATAATTCTGTTTCCGCCGGTGGGGGCATTGTTCCGGCTTCATTCACACCGAAGAGGTCACTGGTTCGATCCCAGTATCGCCCACAGTGTGTTTTTGCAGGTCAACGGCTCGTAGACGATCTTCGTCTGCGGGCCGTTGATCGTTGCGGGGAGCAAACGGGGAGCAGATGATCTTGATCACCTCCGTATTTACGAAGGTGGTCACGGGGTCGTGCTCCCTGTTTGCTCCCAGCGGTGTTGGAGTCCGGCGAGCATGGCGTCGATCATGGGCTCGGTGACGTGGGAGTAGACGCCCATGACGCCATGGAACTTGTGGCCGATGCGCTTGTGTTGCAGGACTTCGGGGACGCCGTCCTCGATGAGCCAGGTCTTGTGGGTGTGGCGCAGGTCGTGGAAGTGCATCTCGGGGTTGATCCGCGGTCGGTCGGTGGCGGTGTCGCCGCGCAGGGCGGGTAGCCGGACACTGTTCACCGCCTCGCGCGGACCGCAGCCCTGTGACGGGGGAGAACACACCGTCCGCGGCAAGTCTTTTCTCGGTCAGACGGTGGCGAGCGGCTGTGCGTCGTGCAGTTGGAGGCTTCTGGCGGACGAGTAGCGCTGGCAATCGGCGATCAGGATCGACACGAGGGTGCCGACCACGAGTCACGCGGCCGGCTGGGCGATCCCGGTCGTGAGGCCGGTGCCGTTGGTGGTCGCATCCCGATCTCGGGCCGCCTTTGACACGTGCATTGAAGTCCTGGGCTGCTGACCTTTGCCCAGGTCGGGCCGCCGATGTCGTCGTGTGCCAGCCTTCCGGCGGCGATGTCCGTCGAGACGCCGATCCACATCGTCGTGCATGACAGCGGCCCGTCCGGCGATGAACTCGCGCCCGGCGGCCAACCGGCCTGAGCGTCGTTCTAACAGTCGTCTCAGGTTCGCTCGGTATGAAATGGGCATCGCCGAGCAACGCGGTCTCGGCCTCGGCAGCACGGCCGAACTCGCCGCGCTACGGGGCACGGTCAGCGCCGGCCCCGCAGGGGACGGCGGTGGAACCGTCCACGCGACCTGGAAGGCAGCCGTTCATGATCTCTGTGCTCGTGGTGGACCCCCAGCCGCTGCAGCGCTTCGGGTTCCGCATGCTGCTGGAGAGCTCTCCCGACACCGAGATCGTCGGCGAGGCCGAGAACGGCGCCGAGGCCGTTCGGTGGACCACCGAGTTGCATCCCGACGTGGTGCTGATGAACATCCGCATGCCGGGTGTCGACGGTATCGAGGCCACCCGGCGCATCGCCGCCGCCAGTGGGCGTTCGCGGATCCTTGTGCTGACGACGTTCGACGTGGACCGGTACGCGTTCGCCGTGCTGCGGGCCGGGGCGAGCGGTTGCCTGCTCAAGGACACCCGCCCGGAAGAACTGCTCGCAGGTATCCGGGCTGTCGCCGCCGGGGACGCGGTGATCGCGCCGGCGCTGACTCGGCGGCTGCTCGACATGGCCGCCGACCGGCTCGGCGATGACTTCTGCGGGGCCGTGAGGAGGGATTCCCGGCTGGACTCCCTGACCGGCCGCGAACGCGAGATCCTCGTCGCCATCGGCCACGGCCTCACCAACGGCGAGATCGCGCAACGGTTCACGCTGTCGGAGTCCACGGTGAAGACCCACGTCGGGCGGGTCCTCGCCAAGATCGGCGCACGGGACCGGATCCAGGCCGTCATCCTCGCCTACGACCTGAGACTCACCCGGCCGGTTTAGCGCTTCCTCTCGCGGGTTCGAGATTCTGCTGGACCTCGAAGACGTCATCACCGTTGTGGGCGAATCGATACCGACGACAACGTCTCCGAGGCCGAGCTGTTCCTCAGGCGAGCACGACCTGACCCTCGACGATTTTGACCGGGACTTTGACCAGCGGTTTGGGTGCCGGCCCTCCGGTCACCTCTCCGTTCCCGTCGTAGGTGGCGCCGTGGCAGGGGCACCGGAATCCAGGGCCGACGTAGGAGACCGGGCAGCCCTGATGGCTGCAGGTGGCGTTGAACGCCAGGAAGGTGTCGGGCGCCGGGCGCAGGAGATAGGCGGGCGTCCCGTTCGGCATCGTGAAGCTCTTCGACGAGCCGACGACGACGTCGTCGACCGCGGCGATCACCGGGCCGTGGCTCACCGGGTCCGCCGGCGAGCGGGCAGGGCGCCGGGCGAGCGCCAGCACGCTGCCAGCGGTGACTCCGGCAGCGGTCGCCGCCCCCGCGATCAGACCGCTCCGCAGCACGGTGCGCCGCTCGACGTCGTCCTGCACCGTCCGGTCTTCCTCCGGTGTGGGGTGCACCGGCAGGCCGAGCCGCTGCCGCACCCCCGCACGCAGCCGGGCGCTCAGTGACAACACCCCGGCGTCGCCCGCGATCAGCAACGGGGTCCAAGCGACGGCGAACACGATGTCGGCCCCGACGTAGTAAGGCCGAGTCGTCCAGCTCACCGTCAGGAAGAAGCTGAGCGAGAGGAGGACACCGCCGAGTGCGGCGAGCCGGGTGAACAGCCCGAGCAGGGTGGCGAGCCCGACCGCGATCTCCCCGAAAGCGATCGCCAGCCCGGCGATGGTCGCGTGGTCGGCGGCCAGCGAGACCAGCGGGCCGATCGGGGAGGTCTCGGCGGCGTTCACCATCTGCGCGCGGACACCGAGTGGCGAGGTGTCATCCAAGTAGTGCGTGTCGAGGAGCTTGGAGAGGCCGGCGTAGGAGAAGGTGCCACCGAGAAATGCACGTAGCGGCAGCAACACCCAGACCGGCGACCGCCTCGGGGAATCCAAACGTAACCGGGTCATGTCGCGGCCGAGCACACCGTCGTCGGCCGCGACACCTCGGTGAGTTCACGCATGTTCGACCCTCACGTCAGGACTTGCGGGGGGAGACCGTCATGATGCCCGTGCACATCTCGTCGCTGGTGCCGTCGCCCCACACCACGTAGCGCGGCGGCAGCTTGCTCAGCTGTGGCAGCTGTTTGCGCAGTTTCGCGTCGTGCGTGCACGTCACCCGCAGCGTGTCCCCCGGACCGATTTCCACCGGCGACGGCAGCTTCAGCAGCCGCTGGTTGTCGAAGTCGAACTGCGGCACGTCCAGCACGACCTTGGCGTTCGGCGTGCCCGGGTTGAGTTCGACCTTGAGGGCCCGCCCGAGCATGTGCATGTGGCCGAAACCGGCGAACAGCGTCATCGGCGCCTCCACCTTGTGGTCGCAGGTCTGGGTGTCGCCGGGCTTCGGCACGCCGCCCTGGTTGCACTCCTGCACCTGGCGGTCCGCCATCTCGCCGGTGTCCGCCCCGAACCGCTTCGTCACGTCCGCGACCGAGGCCGCCCGGTCACAGAGCGGACCCGACTCGCCGGCGGCGCAGGGCAGGTCGGTCGGCGCGGAGAGCGGCCACGTCTCGAGTTCCCTGGTCTGCGGCGTGCCGTCCGTCAGCCGCAGTCGCACCGCCGAGCGGTCCGACCCAGCCGGCTTGCCGTCGCTCTCGAGCAGGTTGTAGTGGATCTGCAGGACGATCAGGCTGCCCGGCTCCAGCCTGTAGCCAGCGTCCTGGTCGAGCAGCGTTTCCGTGGCGCCCGGCGCCCAGGTGTCCACCCACGCCGCGTCCCCGTCATCCTCCTCGGCACCGGCCACGCCGGTCCCGCCGAAACACTGCCAGCCGAGGCCGGAGGTCTTCGCGTCCTGCTCCCGCACCGCGGCAGCGCCGCCCGGCGGCACCGCGTACACGATGGCGTGGTGCGCGAGGGCGACGTTCTCCGGCGTGAACTGGGTCCCGGTCAGGAACTCCGTCTTGGTCAGGCCCGGATCGATCACCTGGCACCGGTAATCGTCCGTGTCGCCCTCCGGCGGCGTGGGCGTGTAGGCCTGGGCCATCGTCACGTCGAGGAACCGCTCGCCGGCGCGCAGCGGCAGCGGTGCGGCCGGTGACTTGCCCGTGTGCCCGTTGTGCTGGCCGGCCGAGGTGGGAGCCGCACCGTTGTTCGCGCTCGACCCGCAGGCGACGACGGTGAACGCCGTCGCCAGCGCCACCGTGGCGGCGCCCAGCCTCCACAGTGGACTATCAGTTTTCGTCATGACCTGAACGCTAGAACCGAATCCATGCCGTTTCGTCCTACCGCGGTCGTCATTCTCGGGAGGTAGGCGGTACGACGGTACTACTCCGCGGCGTCCTCGCAGGACTGCCGCCATCCCCTGCGTGCTGCACGCCCTGTCCCATCAACCGGTCTGAGCACCGCATTAACGGTCTTCTCAGATTCGGCCAGTAGGAAGTCGGCGCCAGACAGGTGAAGCAACACCTACGTAGGAGGCTCGTGAATGGCAGTCAACGCAGCACCATCCGGGGAAGCACCGCCCGGCCGGTCGGCAGGCCGGTGGGTGCCGTGGCTGGTGATCGGCTTGTGGCTGGTGCTGACGGTGGTCATGGTGCCGTTGAGCGGAAAGCTGAGTTCGGTCACCACCGACAAGGCCGCGGACACCCTGCCTGCCGGTGCCGAGTCCACCAAGGTCGCGGTGCTGGAGGACAGTTTCCCCGGCGGGGAGGACAACACGTTCGTCTTCGTGTACCACCGCGACAGCGGCATGACCGACACCGACCGCGCGACGGTCGAGCGCCACTACGACACCCTTGCCAAGCGGTACCCGCCCAAGGTGGCGGCCCCGGCCGGCGAGGACGACGAGGGCCCACAGATGAGCCCTTCCACCGACGGCAAGGCGATGATGTTCACCCTCGATGTGAGCACGACCTACGGTGAACCGGAGGCCATCGTCGGCCCATTGCGTGACGCCGCGAAGGACCGCCCCGCCGGCCTCGCACTCGAGGTGACCGGCCCGGCCGCGGTCGAGGGCGACATGGACGCCGTCTTCGACGGCATCGACCTGCAGGTCCTGCTCACCACCATCGTCGTCGTCACGCTGCTGCTCATCATCACCTACCGCAGCCCGGTGCTGTGGCTCATCCCGCTGGTGGCGGTCGGCGCGGCCGCAGTGACCTCGATGGCCACCGTCTACCTGCTCGTCAAGGGCTTCGGCATCGTGGTCAACGACCAGAACTCGGCGCTGCTGACGATCCTGGTGTTCGGCGTCGGCACGGACTACGCGCTGTTGCTCATCGCCCGGTACCGAGAAGCGTTGCACCACCACGAGAACGTCCGGGTCGCGATGGTCCACGCGCTGCGCGGCGCGGCGCCTGCCATCGTCGCGTCCGCGGCCACCGTGATCGCCGGCTTGCTCTGCCTGCTCGTCGCGGACCTGAACAGCACCAGCGGGCTGGGCCCGGTCGGCGCGGCAGGCATCCTGTGCGCGCTGGTGGCCATGCTGACGCTGTTCCCGGCGCTGCTGGTGGTGCTCGGCAGGCGGATCTTCTGGCCTGCCATCCCGCGGTTCAGCACGGCCGTGGAGGAGAAGCCGGGGCTGTGGGTGCGGCTCGGCGCCGCGATCAGCCGCCGCCGGTGGGTGGCGACGCTCGGCTCGCTCGCAGTCCTGGGTGTTCTCGCCCTCGGGCTGACGAGCAACACCGGCGCTCTGCGAGAGCAGGACCAGTTCGTGTCCGCGCCGGAGTCGGTCACCGGCTTCACCGTTCTGCGCCAGCACTTCCCGGAGCTCGGCGGCCAGCCGATGACGGTCTTCACGCGGCCGGCGCACCAAGAGCGGGTGCTCGACGTCGTCAAGGGCACTCGCGGTGTGGCAGCGGCCATCCCCGGTGAGACCAGCGGTGGCTGGACCGACATCTCGGTGTTCCCGACGGACGCGCCGGACACCGTCGCGGAGTACGACACGATCAAGCGGGTGCGCACCGCCGTGCACGCGGTGAGCGGGGCGGAGGCGATCGTCGGCGGGCCGAGTGCGGAACACCTCGACACCGAGGTGACCACCAGCCGCGACGAGAAGCTGGTGATCCCGCTGGTGCTCGTGGTCGTCCTGATCGTTCTCGCGCTGCTGCTCCGAGCGGTCGTGGCCCCGCTGTTGCTGATGGCCACCGTGGTCGTCTCGTTCGCGGCGGCCTTCGGCGGCAGCGTGTTCGTCTTCGACAAGATCCTCGGGTTCAAGGGCGTCGACTACTCGGTGCCGCTGCTGGCGTTCCTGTTCCTGGTGGCGCTCGGCGTCGACTACAACATCTTCCTGGCCAGCCGGGCACGGGAGGAGACAGCGCGTCTGGGCACCAGGGAGGGCATGCTCAAGGCCCTCTCCGCCACCGGTGGCGTGATCACCTCGGCGGGTCTCGTCCTGGCGGCCACGTTCGGTGTCCTCGTCTCGCTCCCGCTGGTGATGCTGATCGAGGTCGGGTTCCTGGTCGCCTTCGGCGTACTGCTCGACGCCCTGCTGGTGCGGTCGATCCTGGTGCCCGCTCTCACCCTGCTGATCGGCAGGCGGATGTGGTGGCCGAGCCGGCTGTCCCGGCCGGTGGAGCTGCCGCCCGGCCAACGGCCGCTCGCCGACGACGAGGAGTCCGCGCTGCAACGGTGAGCGCGGTGGCGCGGACGAGATCCGGGACGGGCACGCGAGCCCGTCCCGGATCAGCGCACCACGGTGTTCTCCCCGGCGGTGAGCGGCGTGATCGGGACGGCCGGGAGGTCGACCCGGAGCAGCGCGCCACCGCGTGTGGAGCGGGCGACGGTCGCCCGGCCGCCGTGGGCGTTGACGACCCGCTGCACGATCGACAGTCCCAGACCGGAACCCGGCAACGACCGGGCGCTGTCGGCGCGGTAGAACCGGTCGAACACCCGCGGGACGTCGGCGGCGTCGATACCCGGCCCGGCGTCGTCGACCTCGAGCACCGCCGACGCGCCCTGGGCGCGGAGCCGGACCTGGACGGGCTGGTCCGCGGGGGACCACTTGCCTGCGTTGTCGATGAGGTTGAGCACCGCCCGCCGGAGCGCGGCGGGACGCCCGCTCACCCGGACGGAGGCCACGTCGAGCGCGACCTCGACGTCGGGCATGCGAGAACACGCGTGTGCCGCGGCGGCCGCCACCACGTCGGCGAGGTCGAGCAGTTCGGCGCTCTCGTCGCTGACGTCACCGCGCGCCAAGTCGGTCAGCTCGGCGACAAGGGTGCTCAACTCGGCCACCTGGGCACCGAGATCGTTGAGCAGCCGGGTCCGGCTCTCCGAGGGCAGTGCGCTGTCCAGGGCGCCGCGCTGATCGAGCCGGATCAGCAGCTCGATGTTGAGGCGCAGACTGGTGAGCGGGGTCTTGAGCTCGTGGGCGGCGTCCTCGGCGAGCAGCCGCTGGGCCTGCCGGGAGTCCCGGAGCGCGGCGAGCATGTCGTTGATCGACTGGATCAGCTGGCGGATCTCCCCACCACCCTCATCCGGGATGTCGGCGTCGAGATCCCTGGTGTGCGCGACACGTACCGCGGCGGCGGTCAGCCGGTCGATCGGTGCCAGCCCGGTCCGCGCCACGGCCCGCCCGACGAGGGCGCCACAGGCCACGCAGAGCAACCCGATCAGCAGCATGCCGAACCCGAACTGGTTGATCGGGGTGTCGTCGGCGGCGCGGGCCACCTGGATCGCGCCATCGCCCGCCCGCAGCGTGTAGACGAAGTAGCCGTCGTCGTCGCTGTCGCCCGACTCCATCAGGTCGGCTGACGCACCCTGCGCCACGCGCCCGGCGTGCTCGCTGACCGGGGGCAGCGCGGGTTGGCCGACCGGCGTCCGGATCGAGCCGTCGGGCAGGATGACCCGCACCAGCCGACCGGATCCGGGATACGGCGGTAGCTGGACCTGCGCCAGGCCGTCGCGCTCCGCGTTCGCTGCCAGGACGCGGGAGTCGGCGCGCAGCTGATCCTCCGCGGTAGCCCGCAGCTCCCACTCCATCAGCTCGCTGGCCACCTGGAAGGACATGAACACGCTGGCCGCGATGGCCGCCGCCGCGATCACCGTCAGCCTGGTCCGCAGGGACCGCCTGCGCCACCAGCGGGTCAGCCGGCGCGAGCCCCGGCCGGTGGGCCTGCTCACGGGGGAGTCTCCCGCAAGGTGTACCCCAGGCCACGCCGCGTGTAGATCAGTCGCGGCTCACCCTCGGCCTCCATCTTGCGGCGCAGGTAGCTCACGTACACCTGGAGGTTGTTGGAGGTGGCGCTCATGTCGAAGCCCCAGATCGCCCCGAACAGCTCGCCTCGGGTCAGCACCCTGGTCGCGTTGCGCACGAGAACCTCCAGCAGGAAGAACTCGGTCCGGGTCAGGCGGAGCGGCCGCCCGCCCCGCCACGCCTCGAACCTGTCGGGATCGACCCGGACGTCGGCGAACGTCAGGACCTGCGACTCCTCGCCGCCCGGCGCGCGGCGGCGCAGCAGGGCTCGGACCCTGGCCAGCAACTCCTCGGTGGCGAACGGCTTGGGCAGGTAGTCGTCGGCGCCGGCGTCCAGCCCCGCGACCCGGTCGGAGACCTGATCACGGGCGGTCAGCATCAGCACCGGCAGATCCCGGCCCGCTGCCCGCAACCGCCTGCAGGTCTCCACCCCGCCGAGGCGGGGCATCATCACGTCGAGGATCAGCAGGTCCGGCTCGTCGCCATCGATCCCGTCGAGCACGGCGAGACCGTTGGCGACGGTGCTGGTGTCGTAACCCTCGACCTGGAGCACCCGCTCCAGCGACTCACGGATGGCCGCCTCGTCATCCGCGATCATGATCCGCACGCTGGCCCGCTCCCTCCAGTCGGTGCTTTGCCGCTCATCGTCTCCGATCAACCTGAGGCCAGGATTAGAGCGTCGCCGCCGTGGTGCCCGCGGGCCGTGCTCTCACGGATGCCCAAGTAATCAGTTCAGAATGACTTCGCGCGAAGGCAGATGATCGAGCAGGCGGGGTTGAGCATGGCCTGATGGGTAGGCGTCGCACCAACGCGGCGAGCACCGCACGATCGGCCCAGTCCCACTGCGGGCGGGGTTGGTCCGGCGCGGCACAGCGACCTCGTGCCGCAGCACCAGCGACTCCACGTCCTTGGCCGCCGACGACCGGCCGAGCAGAACCAACCACCCGACGAGCCTGAGGAAGATCAGGTACACCAGTCGTAACGCCATGCCTGGCGATCACGCCTCCACGGCTCGTGGTGCGCGATCGCCGCAGCTCGTCGCCCCAGCGCAGAGTTCTGGCACCTCACAGGGCCACTTCGGTGAACACCCCACTCCGCAGATCAACCGTCACGTACTTCACAGCGGAACCCGTGCGCCGAACGGAGACGAACGCGGCAGCACACCCGCCAAATCGGCTTTCGCCCACGGCGACTCCGGGATCAGCGCTTGATCAGGTGGACAGCCTCCTCAAGGTCGGCGTTGCGCATCAGGGATGCTCTGCCGTTCACACCGACCAACCGCTGCACCGTGCCGGCCAGCGGTGAGCGCGCCAGGCGCAGCATCGCCGATCGGAGTACCGTCTCCGGCCGGTTGGCCGGAGTGAAGACCAATCGACCGCGCGATGCGAAGCTCTGGAAGTACTCCATGTAGGGACGCGTCGTCTTCTCCCATTCGATCAGCGCCCTCTCTGGATCTTCCGGGTAGCGGGTGAGCATCGTCCCGAGGAGCTCCGCGCCGGCGATCCCGTTGGACACGCCCATGCCCGCGTAGAGGGTGACGCACCACGCCGAGTCGCCGACGAGCACGACGCGGCCGCGATGCCAGGAGTCGAGGTGTACTTGTTCGACCGAGTCGAACAAGTACTGGTCGGTGTCCTCCAAGAACCGCACGGCCTGTTCCAGTGTCGGCCCCAGGGGCTCTGGCCCGTAGACCTCGCGGATGCGTTGAGCCGCCGGGATCGCGAACTCCGCGTCGACGTTGGTGGTCCGGTAGGAGAAGAGCACGGCAGGCGGCTGGTCCGCGAACGGGAACAGCCAGAAGGAGCGGCCAGGCTCGGCCAAGATTGCCCCTTCACCCTGCGCGAGACCAGGAAGATCCCCTGGAAGCTGGTAGGCCGCGATCATGTAGTTCAGCCGGCGCAGGTAGTTCTCATCCGGCCCGAACACCAGCTTGCGCACGGTGGAGCGCAGGCCGTCCGCCCCGATCACGAGCTCGAAGCGCTCGGTGCGCTCCGTCCCGTCCACCGCGTTGCGCGTGGTGACCTCGACACCGCGGGCATGCTGGTGGATCGCGACGGGGACGGTCGAGTAGCGGACTTCGATGTCCGGATCCAGCGCGGCGAACGCCGCCTGCTCCACATCGCCTCGCAGCAGGAGCGCAGGGCCTCCCGGCTGGTCCGAGAACCCCGTGGTCGGCCGCTTGTTGCCCTTCCGGTCCAGCTGGTAGGTGATCAGGTTCGCCGGGGTGCGGTCTTCGAGCCCGTGCGAGATTCCCAACCGTTGCGCCGCGTTGCGCCCCACACCGAACAGGCCGATGCAGTAACCGCCCCGCCTCCGACCCGGCGCCTTCTCGATCACGACTGGAGTCCAGCCCGCCTTCCTCAGCGCGATGGCTGCGGAGATGCCGCTGATCCCGAGGCCGACGACGAGGGCCTTGCGGGTGCCGTGGGAGGAAGTCATGCCACGATCGTATGACCAACTGACCAAATTCGTCATCTGGTCAGTATGTGACGCGGATTACTTGCTGGATCTCGTGGCTGGTTCGTCGGGGTGTGCCTGCCCGCAGGGCGGGGACGCCCGCTCGGATCGCGGGACGAGGCGCCGCGCTGCGAGTGTGGTATGACGTGCCACGCCAGGGCGTCGCTTGCGTGGAGCGTCCAGCATGGGGTGGAATCGGAGTTGACGGCACATGGTGACGCGTACGGGACGAAGTGCGGACAAAGTCACGCGTATTCTCGCTTCCGCCGAGGAGCTCCTTTTGAAGCGCGGCTTCCGCGGAGTGACCATCGCCGATATCGCGGAACGCGCGCACGTGGGCAAGGGAACGGTTTACCTGTACTGGAGCACGAAGGAAGACGTCTTCCTCGAACTGCTCACCCGCGACGTCCTCACGCTCATCAACGGCTTCCGCGAGGCGGCGACGCGGAACCTCGAGCTCACCCTGCCGCACCGGCTCTGCCCGTACCTCGTCCGGTCCGCGCTCGAAAGGCCCCTGGTCCGGGCTCTTCAAGCAAACGACGCCGACGTGCTCGGCCTCGTCATCGACCATCCCCGCAGTCAGAACCTGATCAAGCAGCACGGGGCGCCTGCCCTGATCAAGGCTCTTCTGCCGATCTGGCGCAGGCACGGCTTGGTTCGCACGGACTGGGAGCTGGACGACCAGGCATACGCGTTGCAGAGCCTCACCCTCGGGCATTTGGAGATCCAGGTGCGCAAGCACGTCAGCCCGAGCACCACCATGCCGCCCGAGGACGTCCTCGCGGCCGCCGTGACGGCACTGCTGGGTGTCGAGAGCGAAGCCACGACGGACCTCAACGCTGTCGCGGCCGAGGTCCTTCAGGTGTTCACGACCTCCGCCGCAATCCTCGAAGCGGCCAACGCCTGAGCCGCGATGGAGACCATCAAGCTTGGATGATGAGGAGTTATGGCACCACCGAAGAAATAGCCTGACGAGCTGCGTGAGCGGGCGACACGGATGGTTCTGGATGTCAGGCGGGGGCGAGTTCAGGCGGTGGAAGCATCTGCTTCGAGGAGTTCGGTGAGTTCCTGCCCAAGGGCGTCGACATCCCGACCGACCCCCGCTACCTCGCCGCCATCGCCACCGAGATCAACGACCGACCCCGTAAGATCCACAACTGGAGGAAACCCAGCGAGGAACTCGCGGACGATGCGGTTGAGGTTGTCGTTGCTGCCGCGTTCCCGGGGCGGGTGCGGGTGGGCGAGGAAGACCGGCAGTCCGGTGGCGGTCACCTGCTGGTGCAGGGCCATCTCGGAGCCGCAGTCCCAGGTCGGGGAGCGTGTGATCGAGGCCGGAGGTCGCCGACGGCGGCGATGATCGCATCGGTGACGGTCAGCGAGTCGCGTCCGCGCAGCGGGACCGGGACCAGGAAGCGGCTGGTGCGCTTGAGCAGGGTGGCCACCGCGCTGCGACCGCCCTTGCCGATCACCAGATCCCCCTCCCGGTGGCCGGGCATGGCCCGGTCGGTCGGCCTCGGCGGGGCGCTCGTCGAGGTAGCGGGGTTCGCGGATGCGCGGCGCCGGTGCCGGGCGCGGTCCGTGGCGGGGCGTGCGGCCGGTGCGCAGCGCGAGCAGCTCCCGGTTCAGCGTGGCGACAGGTTGGGCGTGGACCCACTGGTAGACGGCCTCGTGGCTCACCCGCACAGCGTCCTCGCCGTCCTGGTCCCGTGCCAACCGGCCCGCGATCGACGCCGGCGACCAGCTCGCCCGCAACAGCCCGACGACACGTGCCCGCACCACGGGGTCCCGGTCCACCGCCAAGGATTTCGGTCGCGACCGGGCCGTCCCCGCCGCCCGGTCGGCCACCACGGCCCGATACCCGGCGCGACCGCCATGCCGGGCCACCTCACGCGAGACGACCGAGGGATCACGCCCTATCAGAACGGCGATTTCCTTGTACTCCAACGACTCGGCCAGCCCGCGGGAGATCTCCTCCCTCTCGGCCAAGGTCAACATTCGACGCACGGCGGCCAATCCTTCCCCACCGAACACCACGATCAGATGCTACGACCGCCTGAACCTGCCGGAATCAGGGTGTCGGCGGGGTAATTCTTCGAGCGGAGCCATGCGTGCCACCGCTCGCGGACCAGTTTCTCCACTTGATGGCAATTCCGGTCAACTTCGATGAACAGCCTGTAGTCGAGCACCTGTCCTCCTCTTCGGTCTGCTTCGACCGGTCGCGCAGCGTGCATCGACGGTCACGCCGAGAGTCGGGTCCGGTCGAGTTGGAGCGAACAGCCATCACCGTTGCGGTCCACGAGCTGCACGCGGCGATTGCCTTGGGCCCTTCATCGCTCTTCGGTGTGAGGTGTCAAAAGTCGGCCACGTGGCCTGACCTGCGGTTAGGCTGCTACGGGTTCGTACTCATTGATCAGGCCGCCGAGGACTGGTCGACGGCGTATTGAGGTGTAGTCCGCCTCTGCGATCGGCCAGTCCGGTCGTGGTGGTGCGAGCTGTAGGGCTTGATGGGGTCGGCGATGGTTGTAGTGGGTCGCGTAGCAGTCGAGTACCGACCGCAGGTGGTGTTCGTTGATGATGAGCAGGCGGTCGGTGGCTTCGCGTCTGGTGGTGCCGACGAACCGCTCGGCGTAGGCGTTGGCTCGCGGACACCGTGGCGGGATCTTCACGACCTGGATGCTTGCGTCGGAGAAGACTGCGTCGAACGAGGCGGTGAACTGGCCGGCCCGGTCGCGGATGAGGAGTCGGAAGTCGTCGGCCCGTCGGCTAGGTCCATCAGCAGGTTGCGGGCCTGCTGGGTAGTCCAAGGGCCGTCGGGGTTGGTGGTGGTGCCGAGGATGTGGACGTAGCGGGTGGCTACTTCGATCACGAAGAACACGTACACGCGTTTGAGGGTGACCGCGCAGTCGACGTGGAAGAAGTCGCAGGCCAACATGCTCGCGGCCTGCGCGCGGAGGAACTGTCGCCACGAGGTGTCGGTGTCACGCCGGGGTGCCGGCGGTATCCGCAGGCGCTTGAGCACGCGGCGGATGGTCGAGGCGGCGGCCCGGTGGCCGAGCTTGAGCAGCTCGCCTTGGATCCGGCGGTAGCCCCGGCTGGTGTTCTCCAGGGCCATGCGTTTGATCAACGCCACGACGGTGTCGTCGACCGGTGGGCGGCCGGTGCGGTAGGGGGAGGTCCACTTCTTCGCGACCAGGCGCCGGTGCCATCGAAGAAGGCTGCCCGGCGTCACTGCTCGGTGCTCGCGCAGCATCCGGGGGAGGCGGCGCACCAACGCGGCGGGCACAGCGCGATCGGCCCACTCCAGTCGTGGGCGGGGGTTGGTGCGGCGCAGTACGGCGACTTCGTGCCGCAGTACCAGCAGCTCTACGTCTTTGGCCGCCGATGACCGACCGAGCAGAACCAACCAGCCAACGAGCCGGACGAAGATCGGGTACAGCAGTCGTAGCGCCACGCCCCACGATCGTGCTCCTACAGCTACTTCTGCGCGATCACCGCAGCTCAGCGCCTCAGTGCAGAGTTCTGGAATTCCACAGGCAACAGGTCCGGGCAGCGCCTCCCAGCGCTTCAGCTCGACCACGCCGGAGTGAGTACGGTCGGCCGGGGTCAGGGTCATGCCGTCCATGCCGGTCCCGAGGTGAGTCGATGAAGATCTGCGTGGCCTCCTCTCGGCAGTCCACCCTGGCTCTCTGGGGCAGACTGCTTCCCGCCTCGGCGGCGATCTGGTTCGTCAATGGGGGCAGCCGGTCGGTCCAGGCCGATGTGCTCATGATGTCCGGTGTCTGGGCCTTCGACCGCTACGGTGGCCGCCCGGGCAGGGAGGCGGCGCAAATCCTGCCGAACACGCGGGGCGACGGTTTGCCGGAGTGGATCGTCGTCCCGCCGTTCCGCCCGGTCGTCGAACGGGACGGGGAGTTCGTCACCAGGGAGGACTTCGCAGAGGTCAGTCCTGCCCACTACGCGGTCCTCCGGTCTCTCCAGGCGGTGAGGGAGGAGTTCGGGGACTCGGTCACTGTGGTGCTCGACCTGTCGTTGCTCGGGATGGACGATCCGAACGACGAGTCGACCCCGGCTTCGGTGGCCCAGGCGATCCAGGAGTTCCTGGCCGGGTGAGGGCCGGCACCACGCCGGAACGCCCGCGTCCGTAGTTCGGCCGATGCTGTGCCGCTCGGAAAGTCGTCGCTGCTGGTCAAGCGGCGTGTCTGTACTCGTTGACAAGTCCGTCGAGGGGGCGGGTGCGGCGCGGTCTGTGAGGGTCGAGGTCGTGTACTGCAGCGGGGTGTTGGTGGTCCTCGGGTGGTAGTTGGTTGCGGACCTGGTGGGGCGGTGGCGGTTGTAGTGGTCTTGGTAGGCCCTGAGGACTTGGTGTGCGCGGCTCTCGCCCGTAATCAGGGTTCTCGTGCCGCGGCACGAGCAGTTTTCGACGTCCTTCGCCGCCTGGCTGCGCAGCAGCACCGACGGCACGGACAGCGGCTTCCGGCTCACCTCGTACAGCAGGGACACGATCTGCCGGACATGCTCTCAACATGGCGATCCCCTCGCCCTACCAGCGGTGTTGACTTTTCGAGCGGCCCAGAATCCACGGCGGCTCGCGCCGTGGATTTGCCGAACTTGCGCAGTCTCACCAACGGTTTCGTGGTCGATCGGTCCGCTGTGGACGCCGCCACGACCTTGCCCCATCACGACGGTCGCACCGAAGGGGGTAACGCCCGTACCAAACGGACCCTGCCCGTGGTCAGTTCTCGGCCGGTAGTGCTTTGTCCGGGTTGTCGAGGGGGAGGGTGATCGACAGACCGGATGTCGAGGTCGCGGTCAGGGTCGATGCCTCGACGGTGAGTTCACCGAACGGGTTGGACTCGGACAGGTAGCAGACCCAGATCAGCGAGCGGTCCTCGTCCAGCCGGGCGAAGAAGCCCTCCGAGCCGTGCGAGCCCTCACCTGCGCAGGCGTAGCCGCCGGGGACGCGGATCTCTCTGGTGATGTCGATCGAGGTCAGCCACTCGGGGTCTTCAGCCAGCAGTTCGCCCAGGTCGAAGGCTTCGATGAGGCGCAGGCCGCGCTCGTCGGCCTCGACCGCGTAGGAGCGGCCGTCGGCGAAGTAGAGGCCGTCCTCGATGGGCAGGCGGGCGGAGGACCAGAGGGTGGTGATGTCGCTCATCTGCGTCTCCTGCGCCGTCCTCCGCCGCAGCCCGGTGGCAGGGAGGTCGGTCGTTCGTTCAGGCCGGTGTTGGGAACCGGCTCGCCGTTGAGCCTGTTGCGCGGGTCGCGGAAGCGTTCCTGGAACTTCTCGGCCCACGTCTTGCCGGTGGTCGACTCGGGGTGCGGGGCGTTGGGATCGACTCGCTGGACACCTACCGGCACGCCTGCCTCCCGTGCGGCGTCGAGGCGGCGATTATCATAGCTGACGAGCTGACCGTCGATCTCTATGACGTGCACCGGCGAGCGGTTCCAGTCCCACTGGCCGTTGCGCATCGCCTCCGCGTAATCGTTCTGGGTGATGCTGCGCTGGGAGAAGTTGATGTCGTTGGGGTCGAGGAATTCGATGTCGCTGGTCTCGGTGAGGCCGAGCGCGTCGCTCCACCCGGTGGGGTTGTGCACGTACCCGTGCGGTGACGGTCCGCCGAACAGGCCCAGCGGGTCGGGGCTGGTGTAGCGGGCGGCGAGCGGGTCGTAGTAGCGCAGGTAGTTGTAGTGCAGCCCGGTTTCGGCGTCGTAGTACTGGCCGGGAAAGCGCAGCGGCGTGTCCGCGGCCCCGACGCGGGCGGCGGGCAGACCCCACAGCGTCGATTCCTGCCGCCAGGCGGGTATCCCGCGTTCGTCGACCAGTTCGGTGGGTGTGCCCACGATGTCGGTGATGATGGCGTAGAAGCGCTGGTCGACCCATGCCTGGCCGGTGCGCGCACGTTCGGTCTGGGTGAGGGGCCGGAAGCTGTCCGGGGCGAACTCCCAGGTTGTGGCACGTCCGGCCGAGTGGGTCTGCTCGGCCAGGACTGAGCCGTCCCACGTGAAGGCGACGCTTTCGGCCACTGTTCCGTCGAGGGCGAGGCGCAGCTTGGCGATACGACGGCCCAGCGGATCGTACTGGTAGGACCACCTCGTGCCGTCCGGTGTGGTGACCGCGACGAGGCGGTCGTCGGCGTCCCACTGGTAGTGCCAGGTGTCGGGTTTGCGGGACAGCCGCTTGCGTTGTCGCAGCACGACGCGGCCCTGCGCGTCGTGCTCGTAGCGCGTGTCACCCGACGTGCGCACCAGGGTGCCTGCATAGCTGGTGTCGGACGCGGTGACGTTGCCCGCCGCGTCGTAGGCGTACCGCTCGCGCCATCCGGGCCCGTCGACACCGGTGACCCGTCCAAGGGGGTCGACGCGGTAGTTCCGCGACGGACCGGACGAGTCGCGGACCGCGACGAGGTTGTCGTCGGCCTGGTAGTGGTATCGGCGGTGCGCCACTTCCCGTCCGCCTGCGAGCAGCGCCTGCCCGGTCGGCCGGTGGTTGGCGTCCCACGACTGGCTGAGCACCAGGTCGCCGGTCGAACGGCTGACTTCGTGGCCTGCCGCGTCGTAGTCGAAAGCCACGACGCGGCCGCCTGCGGTGAGCCGGATGGGCCGGGAGGTGGCGTCGTACTCCCAGGTGGTGGCGGCACCGGTCGGGGTGTGCCTGCGCACACGCCTGCCGAGCGCGTCGTACGCGGAAACGACGGTGCGCCCGTTGACCGTCTCGGCGAGCACGCGGCCCAGCGGGTCGCGGGTGTAGGACAGTTGCGCGTCGGCGTTGCGAGCGCGGGTGACCCGACCGAGTTCGTCATACTCGATGGTGGTCACGGCGTCGCCGCAACGCCGTTCGACGATGTTGCCCAAGGGGTCGCGGATGAACGTGGCGGTCTGGCCCGCGCCGTTGACTCGTTGGACGAGTCTGCCCATCGCGTCGTGCCGGTAGGTCAGCACGCGGCCGTTGAAGTCGGTCTCCCGGACCAGGTTGCCCGCCGGGTCGTACTCGTAGCGCCAGACCAGACCTTGGGCGTTGGTGACAGTGGTCAGCCGCAGGGTCCGGTCGTAGCCGAACTCGAACCGGCTTCCGTCGGGGCGGATCTCGGCCGCGGGCAGGTTGAAGTGCGTGGTGATGACCCTGTGCACCCGTCCCAGGAGATCGACGTGCTCGACTTCGTTGCCTTCGGCGTCGTAGCGCCACCGCTCGGTGGCCCCATCAGGTCGGGTGCGGGTCAGCGGTTTGCCCTCGACGGTCCAGGTGTACTCGGTGCGTTCACCGAGAGGGTCGACCACTGCGGCGGCACGGCCGAACGCGTCGCGGACGTACCGGGTCGTCGCGCCCGCCGCGTCGGTGACCGCGATCGGGATGCCCGCGCCGTTGGTCTCGATGCGCCGCACCGCGCCGAGGGCGTCGGTGACGGCGCGTCGGTGACCGCGGCCGTCGTAGGTGTAGCTGGTGACCGCCCCTGCCGGGTCGGTCTCGGCGAGCAGGTTGCCGCGCTCGTCGAAGAGCTGCCGCCACACCCCGCCGTCGGGGGCGATGAACGTGGTGACCATGCCGTGCTCGTCGTACTCGGCGATGGCCTGGGTGCCGTCGGGGCGGGTGGTGGTGACCAGGTTGCCCGCGTCGTCGTAGGTGAAGCGGGTGATGTGCCCGAGCTCGTCCGTGCGGGCGACCAACCGGTCGGACTCGTCCCACTCCTGGACGACGGTGTTGCCCAGCGGATCGGTCCTAGCCGTCAGGCGCCGTCGGGCGTCGAACCGGTACGTCGTGATGGCACCGAGTGCGTCGGTGAACCGGGTCGTGCCCTCGCCGTATTCGAACGTGCCGTCGAGGAATCCGCCTGAGCCCTCGTTGCCGACACATCGGCCGTGCGCGTCGTAGTGGTAGCGGTACCACTCGCCGTTGCGGTCGGTCCACTGCGTGATGCGGCCCGCGTGGTCGTAGTCGAACCGCATCGGTCTGCCGGAGGAGTTGACGACCTCGGTGAGCCGGGTGCTGTCGTAGCCGAACCGGACGACAGTGACGTCAGCGCCGCGCAGTCGCAGTTCGGTCACCAGCCCCTGGTCGCTGTGCACGTCGACGTGGTAGCCGCCGCTGTGCCGCAGGGCCGTGACCGTTCCCGCCGCGTCGCGGTCGAGGTCGATGCGGTTGCCGTTGCGATCGGTCACCGCCACGAGCGGGCCGTTGACGGCGAACCACAGCGTGCGGCCGGTTCCCCGCTGGGTGATCGCATAGCCTTCTCCGACCCGTGACAGCGGCCACCGCGGTCCCACCTCGGGCAGCACGGGGTGCTCGGCGGGCTCCGGGTAGACCAGCACCATGCCGTCGTCTGCGAGGAACAACGCGCCGCGCGCGTCGAACTCCAACCTCTGGTCCAATGTGGACGCCCAGGACGGTCCGAACGAGCGGCCCGCGCGGTAGGACGACACGTGCGTCCGGCCCAGCACCAGCGGCAGCACACCCGGCAGGTCGAGATCGGTGTGGGCAAGGATCACCTCGCCGCTGACGACGTCGATCGGGTCGTTCTCGCAGACGCGGTCGGGCTCCGGTGTCCTGGTGCCGTTCGGGTCGGCGGGTCGGTTGGGGCTGGTATCGGTCGAGGTTCCGCTCGAGGATGTCGTTCCGGAGGGTGATGTGGTGGTGCCCGATGGGGATGTGACGTCGGTGGAGGCGCTCGACGGCGTGGTGGGGGAGTCGACATCGCCGATCGTCGGGACGTCGGTCCTGGGGGTGTGCGGGGCACTGGACGGGCTGGTGGTGCCGGGACCGCCGTCGGCGCGTCGGCTGAGTGCGCCCAGCTTGTCCATGATTTCGCCGAGTTTGTCGAGGACTTTGCGGATGCGGGGGGGTGACGTTGCCGATGGTCTTGACGAGTTTGCGGACCAGGTCGGCGATGCGGTTGCAGACGCGGGCGATGGTGGAAGTGGCCTGGGCGATGATCACGGGGGTGGCCAGACCGAGGGTGGCCACGGCTTCCAGGGCCCAGGTGATGAGTTTGCCGACGACTTCGGCGACGAGGTCGCGGATGGTCTCGCGGACGGCGGCGACGACCTCGCCCATGATCATCACACCGGCTCCGACGCCCTCGGCCAGCGACCCCACGCCGGCGATGGCGTCGGCGGTCTGCGTGGCGTGCCCGCGGTAGGCGTCGGCGGCCTGCCCCTGCCACCCCGGTGCGTCCTGCGTGCCCAGTTCCTCGGCGATGCCACTGACCTCGGCGGCGACGTTGGACCAGGTTTCGCTGAAGGAGCGGATGACCGGCGGGTCGCCGGCGAACCAGTCCAGTGCTTCCTTGAGCGGCTGGACGTGTTCGATCAGCCACCCCACGCCGTAGGAGGCGACGGTGCCGATGGGGTCGATGACCATCGACAGCACTTCCAGGCCGACGCCGACGCCGCCGAGTCCGGCTTCCACCCAGCTGCCGCTTGAGAGACCCTGCGCCAGGTCGTTGGCCGATTCGGCGATGCCGATGCCGGTGACCGCGGTGGTGTCGCTCTGCGGCGTGGCGACGAGGGGGTTGTTCATGTGTTGATCCCGTGGAAGCGCGCCGATTCGCCGGTTTCCTGGGTGTCGTAGTCGCGGGAGGTCGCGCGCAGGTTCGCGGCGTTGTCCGACACCGTCTGCGCCGCCTTGGTCAGCGCTTGGACTCCCATGTCCTCGAACGGTTGCAGCAGCATCGCGAACGGTTGGCAGACCACGCCGTAGGCGGAGTCGTTCATCGCCACCGTCCGCGCCGCGTCGGCGGCCGTGCGCAGCCGCTCGG
This sequence comes from Saccharothrix coeruleofusca, assembly GCF_017876325.1. Classification (NCBI taxonomy): domain Bacteria; kingdom Bacillati; phylum Actinomycetota; class Actinomycetes; order Pseudonocardiales; family Pseudonocardiaceae; genus Saccharothrix; species Saccharothrix coeruleofusca. Next base: position 4,038,559 of record NZ_JAGINV010000001.1, on the reverse strand, counting down.
CCAGACCTTCGACCCGACCGGCCAACGCGCCGATCTCCCCGGTGAGGACCTCGTAGCCGGTCATCGCCTCACCTCAGGTAGCTCTCGTCGGTGAAGTCACCGTCATCGCCCTGCCGAGGGGGTTGCGCGGGAGGTGGCGCGTCCGGCTCGGGTTGGGGGAAGTTGTGCTCGGCCACGGCGACGATGTGCTGCCCGGAGGGGGTCTGGCCCACGGTCTCGCCGACGATGCGTGCCAGCTCGGCCGGGTAGGCGGCCTGGGCCTTGCGCATCGCCTCCATCACCGCCGCGGCGATCTGCTCCGGTCGCAACCGCGACACCGCCTCGGTCATGCTCACCGCGCTGGGAATGCCGTTGGGGCCGACGGTCACGCTCACCGCACCATTCGCGGCCGAGGCGGTGAGGGAGATCCGCTCGACCTCCTGCCGCATCGACTCGTACCGGGCGGCCTTCTCCTCCGCGTTGCGCTCCCAGTCGTCCACCAAGCGCCGCACGTTGGCCAACGGGTCGGTCATCGGCTCCCCCTCCGGTGACGAGATCGAGCCAAGCTACAGCGCCTGGGACGACGCACCGGACCGATTCGCTCCCAAGATGACCGGATCGGCCCAACCGCTTGCCCTAACCGGCGGCCTCGGCCCTTGATCAGTCGTTGGCGTGAGCAGACGTCAGTGAGATGCTTTTCGTCGTGACGTCGCAGGTCACGGCGCAGGCTGAGCAATGGGGGTGCTGTGGGCGAGGCTCCCGGTGAGACAGCAGTCGACCAAGATCCGATGCCCCAACCGGGAGCCTCGCCGTGCTGTCTTACCCTGCCGCGATTCCGCTGTCCAACCACACCCTCGTCCGCTTGGCCGATCTCATCCGCGCGGAGCGAGCACGACGCCGGTCCCGATGGCGGCGGCTCGATCCCGGCCGCCAAGCGCTGCTCGTGCTCGCCCACCTGAGCAGGCGGCGACACCCACACCCGTCTCGCCGCCGGGTTCGGCATCTCCTCCAGCACCACCTGGCGCTACGTCAGGGAAGCAGTCGATCTGCTCGCCGCCCTGGCCGACGACCTGAACGCCGCCGGCGAACGCGCCGCACGACTGGCCTACGCGATCCTCGGCGGCACCCTGGTCCCGATCGACCGCGTCGCCGACCCAGAAGCCCTACTACTCGGGCAAACACCATCGCCACGGCGTCAACGTCCAGATCCTCGCCGACCCCGCGGGCCGGGTGGTATGGGCCTCGGCGGCACTGCCCGGAGCCGTCCACGACCTCACCGCGGCCCGAACCCACGGCGTGATCGACATGCTGACCGCCCACGACGTCACCACCTTCGCCGACAAGGCCTACCAAGGCGCCGGCGGCACAGTGCGCACCCCGTTCATGCGCCACGCCACACGACCGCGGCTGTCATGCGGTCAGAAGGCGGTCAACCGGGCACACGCCCGCATCCGTGGCCTCGGCGAACGCGCCGTCTCGCTGCTCAAGGGCTGGAAAGTGCTGATCAAGCTGCGCTGCTGTCCGAGCAGGGCCACCGCGATCGTCGCGGCCATCCTCGTTCTGCACCACGTCGAGATCCGCCGTCAACCACGATGAAAAGCATCTCAATGCTTGGCGTCCGAGATCGAGCCTGCGCCACCTGCTGCCGATCCGGCGCCGGTGTGCGGTCAGTTCCCGCGCCAGGAACTGCAGGTGTGAACTGGACAGGTCGATCGCGGATGGGTAGACAAGCACACGAAGCTCCTGGCGATGGCCTTGCTCTTGGTCGAGAAGTCATCTACTAGGAGCTTCGCCACGTCTCCACCACGGCCACAGACCACTCCACCAAGTTGGAAAGGGCTCCTCGTCCCGGTCGCTCAGGGGCGGCAGGCGCAGCAACGCGAACGCGTTGGTCACGCCGAGGTAGGCCAGTCGGAGCGGCACAGCCGGTCATCATGCCGCGCTGGTCGATGCTGCGGCGGATGACAGCCGTGCCCGTGAGTGCTTCGACGTATCGGGCTTCATACGTTTACCTGTATGGATGAGGTTTCCGGCAGGCAGAGGTCCACTTCTTCGCGACCAGGCGCCGGTGCCGTCGAAGAAGGGTGCCCGGTGTCACTGCTCGGTGCTCGCGCAGCATCTGGGGTAGTTGGCGCACCAACGCGGCGGGCACAGCGCGATCGGCCCACTCCAGTCGTGGGCGGGGGTTGGTGCGGCGCAGTACGGCGACTTCGTGCCGCAGTACCAGCAGCTCTACGTCCTTGGCCGCCGATGACCGGCCGAGCAGAACCAACCAGCCGACGACCCGGACGAGAACCAGGTACAGCAGTCGTAGCGCCACGCCTCGCGATCATGCCCCTGCAGCCCACAGTGCGCGATCGCCGCAGGTCGGCGCCTCAGCGCAAAGTTCTGGCACCTCACAGGTGTCGGTGGCCGGGCGTCACTCGATGTCAGCCATCGACGGTTCTGCCCCTCCTGTAGATGGTGGTCACGGGCACACGGGTTGTCGGTCGATGTCCGGCAGGTGCTCCTGCCACTGGTCGTCGGGGAGGCGGAGGTCCGGGTCGCCGCAGATTCGTGCGGTGACCCGAACCATGTCCAGGTCGATGCGCCACAGTTCCTGTCCGTCGGACACGAGGTAGTCGTCGAACTGCGGTCGGTGGATCGCCGAGGTCGCGATGGGGAACGGGTTGCGCACCGATGCCAGCAGTTCGGGACGTGTCGGGTCCGCGAGGCCCCAGAAGTGCAGTTCGCGGTCGTTGTGCAGCAACAGGACGCGGGTGTCGTCCACGAACGAGAAGGACGACGAGTCGCTGTCGAAGACCACTTCGGCCCACGGGCGTGGCTGTTCCCGGTCTCTGATGTCCCATATCCGCGCCCGATGGTCCTCCCCGTCGATGGCGACGAGGAACCCGCCGTCCGTGCTGAACTCGACCCTGTGCTCGCCGGGTTCGTCCAAGGGGATGGTTGTCAGGGGTTGCGGTGTCGTCTCCGCGGTGATGTGCCACAGGTCGATCGACGAGGCGCGACCGCCTGTCGGGCACGTGGTGGCCAGCATCCGTCCGTCAGGGTGGATCTGTGTGGATTCGCCGCTGGTGCAGGGGAGGGCGATCCGCCGCGGTCGAGTCGGGTCGGACACGTCCCACAGGACCTTGACCGTGTTGGTCTCTCCGGAGGACAGCCTCGCGGCGTGATCGTAGCCGACGAGCATCCGGCCGTCGTCGGAAGCCGATTGCACCTGGAACCCTGGGGGAAGTGTGGTGAGCAGACGCGGTGCGTCCGGGGCGGCGATGTCCCAGACCTCGGTGCTGGACAAGTCGCCGAACGTGATGACAGAGCCATTAAGGAAGGACGGGTGGGGGTTGTCGAGGGTCGAACGAAACCGGCCGGAGGGGGTGGCGTGGTCGGCGTCGAGCCTCCATGAGCGGAGCTCGCCGTCCCAGTTCCTGCTGATCGCGGTGGTGCCGTTCTTCCCGATGTGGATGGATGGACCCGAGTGGGGCTGGTGGTCGCCGTAGGGGAGCCTCCTCAGTGCCGTGTAGGCGTTGAGGAGGGCGTCCCGCGTCGTCGGTGACGGCGCGACGCGGTAGGCGGCGTGGGCCAGTTCGACCGCCAGGTCCGGCTGAGGGCCGATCATGTATCCCGACCGGAGTGCGGCCTCCTGTGCCACGGACCGGGTGCGCGCGTGGACCGCACGTCGTTCCGCGAGCACCGCGTAGGTGGTCGTGGCCGCCAGTACCAGCACGAGGGCGGTCAAGGCCGCGACGAACTGCTTGAGGCGCCGGGTGCGCCGCCGGGCAGCTGCGTGCTGTTCGTGCTCCAGGTCCAGGCAGGCGTCGAGGAAGGCACGTTCCCGGTCGTTCAGGACCGCCTCGGCCCGGCCTTCGGCCACAAGCACGCGTGCCACCTGGAACCGGTTGCCCCGCCACAGCAGCGCAGGATCGCGGTCGTCGCGGTCCCACGCGAGTGCGGCTTCCTCCAGTTTCTGCCGCAGCAGGTTGCCCGCGCGGTCCTCCTCGATCCAGTCCCTCATGCGCGGCCAGGCCCGGATCAGGGTCTCGTGCGTGATCGTGACCGTGTCCCGTTCCTGGGTGAGCAGGCGGGCGTCGGTGAACGCGTCGAGCACGGCCGTGTCGCACGACAGGTCCGCGCGTAGCACGGTGCGGCGGGTGTCGTCGGCGCCCTCACCGATCTTCACCAGCCGCAGGAACAACGTGTGCGTGCTGTCGCGGCCGGCGTCGTCCAGGCCGCTGTAGACGCGTTCGGCCGTGGTGGTCACGGCGTTGCGGATGCCGCCTGCCACCCGGTAGCCGGCGACGGTCAGCACGTGGCCGTGTCGCTCGCGCCAGACCGCCCGGAGCGCGTGTGCGAGCAGCGGCAACCGGCCCACCTCGTAGGGGGCGTCATCCGCCGCCCCGAGATCGCGCAGCAGGAGGTCGACCAGCCCCGGTTCGACCTCCAGGCCGACTTCGCGGGCCGGGAGCACCACGGCCTGCCGCAGTTCCTCTACGGTCATCGGGCCGACGAGGACCTGGCCGTCCTGCAGCGCCCGCCGCAGCGGCGGGTGCTCGACGCAGTGCGCGTAGGCGTCGATGCGCAACCCGTAGACCACCAGGCCGCACGAACCTGTGGCCGCGACCCCGTCCAGCAGTCCGAGGAACACCCGGCGCACGCCCACATCCGGGCACAGTGTGAACAGCTCTTCGAGCTGGTCCACCACGACGACCACCCGTTGCCCGTGGAGACGGGTGCGCAGCGCGTCGACGAACGCGGCGGGTGAGGTGGTCCATTCGACCACCTCACCTGGGTTCAGACCGAAGACCGCGGCGATCCCGCGCGCGAGCGAGTCCACCGGCCGGTCGGTCGGTGTGATCACCACCTGCGGCCAGCGCGCCGACCCGGTCACCGGCAGCGCGCCCCGATCCCCGATCGCGGCAAGCAGCCCGGCTCTCAGCAGTGACGACTTGCCCGCCCCCGAGGGCGCGACCACGATCAGCGGGCCACCCTCGTCGAGCCGCTCAGCCGCCCGCTCCACCAGGTGCGCGGTCAACACCTCACGACCGAAGAACCACCGCGACTGCTCGGCATTGAACGCGGCCAGGCCGGGGTAGGGGCACTGCGCGTCCGGGTTCGGGGACGCCCGCCGCACAGCGCCGCCGTCATGGTGGACGTGGACGTCCCGTCCGGCGATGGCGGCCCGCGCGTGCCCGGACACGGTGGCACGCACCCACGCCCCGTCGCCGCTCACGACCCGGTGATGTGCACGTCCCGGCCGGCCATCGTGACGCGGCTGTGCCCGGACGCCTTGGCGCTCATCCTCACCGGCCCGATCACGGTGCGCTCGGCGCTCGGCTCCCGCGTCCAGGCGGCGAGCAGGCGGCGCAGTTGCACCTCAACGTCCGGATCCTTCGCAGCCAAACGCCGCAATCTGTCGCCCCACTCGGCGACGAGGCCGGCCACAGTGCCGTCGTCACCGGCCTCGCGCGCGGCCAGCACCGCGGCGCGGGTGTCGACTACCTCCGCCTCGACCGTGTCACCACGCTCCGGGTGGACCATGCGCCACAATCCTCCGATCGCGGCCAAGACACCCTGCCACGCCTCGGTGGTCAGTTTCTCCACGACGGCCGCCGCGACCCTCGTCATGAGGTCGGTTTCCACACCCCTCCCTCCGATCAGCCTCTTGCGATACTGGCAGAGCGGTGGAGTCCCTCGGCACCTCGCGGCACCGGAGTTCACCTCATTGCAGCAGGCAGAACTGCCCCGAGATCGAGATTGCCGGGACCGCGGACCGGCGGGCGACTACAACCGGTTACTGACACCCAGAAGACGCATGATCACTGACATTCCGGTGGTGCCCCGCACTTGACGACGGGACTCTCGACGACCGGCGCGGACAGGGTGAAAACGCCGGGCCCCCTTGGAGCAGGGCGCGGGCGCGTTTCCTCACCCTCGACGCTTACCCGCCGTCCTTCCGCGACGAGCAGGGCACCCTGGTGCAGCCCACGCCGTCAACGCGCCTTACCGCCATCAACCGGCAGGCAGGACTCATCGCGGTCAGCGACGGCCTGGCGGAGGCCGTGGCCATGCTGGCCGACATCGTGGACGTGGAATTCGCGGTCGACCAGGTGCGCGTCGACCCGCTGGCCGGCCCGGAGCAGGTCCTGGCGCCGCGCGGGATGGTGAACGGCGTGGACGCCGTGCTCCCCGTCCGCCCCCGGCGAACTGGTCCTGCGGACCTACCCCGTCCCGGAGCCGGAGACGACGACCGAGCCGACCGGCGAGCCGTCGCTGCAGTTCGACGTGCCAGTCGAGGCGCGTGAGGAGGACGGCTGGGTGCCCGCCGCAGCGATCGTCAGGCAGTTGGTCACCGCGCTCGCGCCGACGGCGCGTGGTCCTGCTGCTCGGAGGCGATCACGATCAGCGGTACGGTGGACGCATGAGCCCACGCGAGGACCACGAGTCGACCGGCGCGCAGCCGAGCGCGACCGTCGTGCCCGCCCAGTCGACGACCGATGATTGGATCGGCAGCGCCCAGGCACGTCGGGACGCCCGGATGGCGGCGGGGTTCACCGCGCTGGAGCAGCTCGGCCCGCGCCCGCCCGCCGACCTCATGCAGCAGGTCCGCGAGGATCTCCACGGCAGGTCCGCTCCACGGGTCGCCGGCTGAGCCTTGGTCACCGGTCTGAGCGGCTGGGTGCTCGACACCCCGGCCGTCACGCTCTTCGCCCAGGGCCACCCCTATGCCCGTGCCGTGGTCTGGGCCAGCATGGAGGACGGCAACTCGCTGGCCATCCCCGGCGCCGCGCTGGCGCAGGCCTACGCCGCGACGCCGAAGCACGACCTTGACGCGCTGCGGGTGCTCGTCGAGCCGCCGATCACCGTGGTCGACCCGCTCGACGCCGTGCGAGCGCGGGACGTCGGCGAACTCCTGGCGGCCGACCAACCCGACGAACTCGTCCACGAGCCGACCGCACTGGCCGCGGCGCACACCGTGCTGCTCTACCGCCTCCGGGACTGGCCGGTGGTCACCGACCGGACGATCCTGCTGCACGCCATCCATCCGCGCGTCGAGGTCCGGCTGATCCGCGACGCCTGACGCGCCATTTGGTTGATTTGCAAAATACCGCCACACGGGCTTGGCGGTTGTCGGAACCACCGCCCACTTGTGTGTAAGGTGGAATGCACGGAACTCACTTCGCCCACGACCTATCACTCCAACTCGACGGATGCCCGGCTCACCTACTTGCCGGAGACCCGTTCGGCCCATTCTCGGGCCCGCTCCGGCAGGAGTTGGAAGCAGGTCGTGAGTGAACCTTTTTCATCCTGCGGCGGCTTCGTAGTTCTGTAGCACGTGGATGGCCTTGGCCAGGCGACCGGCGCGGTAGGGGCAGCAGCGGAGCTTGCGCAGGACGCGCCAGGTCTTGAGTTGGGCGCCTGCGCGTTCGCCCGGTCCGCGCAGTCGGGCGTGGGCGCGGTTGGCGTCCTTCTGCGACTCGGGCTTGTTCCGCCCCTTGTACGGGGTGATCACGTGGTCGCCGGTCTGGTCGTAGCCGTGGTAGCCCTTGTCGCCCAGGGCGATCAGGCCTGCCTCGCGCAGCGCGGCGAGGATCTGCCAGATCCGGGCCGCGGCGGTGTCGTGGGTCTTGCCCGGCAACTGGCCGGACACCCACAGGATCGTGCCGTCCGGCGAGGCGATCACCTGCAGGTTCACCCCGTGCATCCGGTGCTTGCCCGAGTAGAGGGGCCGGTCGGCGGCGACGCGGTCGATCGGGATCAGCGTGCCGTCGACGATCACGTAGGCCAGGCCCCGCCCCTTCGCCGAGCGCAGCGCCTGGCGCAGCTTCGGGGCCCGCGCCGCCAGGAGTTCGACGGTCTCGTTGACATAGCGCCAGGCCGTCGCGGTGGAGACGCCGAACCCGGCGCCGACCTCGGCGAAGGTCTCGCCCTTGCGCGAGTACACCAGCACCAGCAGGGCCTGCTGCCCCGGATTGAGCCTGCGCCACACCGAACCGGACCGTCGGCGGTGGGCGCGGACCACGCCGGAGACGAAGGTCAGGGTCCGATGTGACAACGGCAGCGCGGCACGGTAGAACAGCACGTGAAGCCCCTGGATGCTGGACGATCTTGGTCGAGAGTTCCGCTACCAGGGGCTTCGCCATGCCCAGACGCCGACACGTCGACCATCGCCAGCTTGTGATCGACCTCCCTTGCGCGCCAACACATCCAGATCAGGATGAAAAACGCTCAATGTCCGACACCGGAGTCACGTGTTCGGCGGCGCGTTCGGGTCGACTGTCGATATGGTGCCGAGTGAGATGCCGGGAGCCCACGCGGCCCGGCAGTGCGGGGGCGTGCCACCGAACGGGGGTTGTCGTGGCTGACCAGCAGCGACGGCTGCAGGACATGATGAAGTCGTTCCAGGAGCAGGCGGCGAAGGCCGGTCAGCTGCAGGAGGCGATGAAGGACCTGAGGGGCGTCGGCCGCAGCCGGGACGGGGCGGTGGTCGTGACCGCGGCACCGTCCGGCGCCGTGCTGGGCCTGCGGCTCTCCCCGGCCGCGATGGGCCGCTCGCACGTGGCGTTGCAGCAGGAGATCCTGGACGCGATCCGGGCCGCCACCCAGGACGCCGCCCGCCAGCTCGACGCGGCCGTCGCCCCGATCCTCGGTGACCGGCTGGAGCAGTTCAAGCAGGGCATGGCGGCCTCCGGTGTCGAGCCGATCATGCCGTCCGCTCCGCCGCCGCCCGGCCCGGCTTTCACCCCGCCTCCGCCCGCGCCACCGCGAACCGGTCCGCCGCCCGCGTCCGCCGGTGGTCCGCCGTTCGCACCGCCGCCCGGCCAACCCCAGCGGAACCGTCCGGCCGCCGCGCCAGTCGAAGACGACGAACCACCGAGCACGTACCTGCGTTGAGGGGGAGCAGCGGATGACGTTCAGCATCGTGCCGGAGGCGTTGACCGCCTTCGCGGCAGGCAGCGAGAGCCTCGCAGGCAAGTTCGGGCAACTCGCCGACCTGCTGGAGCAGGCACGCGTGGACGACCAGTGCTTCGGCCCGATCGGCGACGCCGTCGGCCTGAGCAGCGGCTACTTCTCCAGCCTGGACGAGTGCAGGCAGCTGGCCAACGACGCCAAGGGCTTCCTGGAGCAGACCGCTGAGCAGCTGCGCGGCAGCTTCGAGGTCTACCGCGGCGTGGACGACGGCATCTCGCAGGCCCTGACGCAGATCGGCGACGGCCTGGGCGGCGGCCGGTGAACGCCGGGCCGGGCACCTTCGCCGACCTCAACGGCGGCGACCAGAAGAACTGGTTCGAGCAGGCCGCCGGGCGCGGCAGCTCGGGCATCGGGGCGCTGCAGGACCTCGCCGACGCCACCAGCCCGCCGCAGATGGCCGCCGCCGCGATCTCCGGGCGCATGGAACTGCTGCAGACGATGGCCAGCCCCGGTCAGGCGCTGCTGGACAACGGCCTGGGCTTCCTGGTCTCCATCGTGCTCAGCCCGCTGATCGAGCTCGCCGAGTGGGCGGTCGGCGACCCGGAGCAGATGCGCGCCACCGGCAACGGCTGGGAACAGGTCGCCGGGTGGCTGGACGAGGTCGCCGAGGCCGAGAAGAAGCGCGCCGAGGCCACCACCGGTGTCTGGGAGGGAGAGGCAGGCGACGCGTTCCGCGGTCAGATCACCGAGTTCGGCGACGGCGTTTCGGCCATGGCGGAGGACGTGCGAGGGCTCAAGCAGACCCTGGACATGATCGCCGACCTGTTCGACATGTTCGTCGAGTTCGTGATCCAGATCCTCACCGAGCTGATCATCGGTCTGATCGTGCAGTGGCTCGCCGCGCTGGCCGCGTCCTGGATCACCGCGGGCGGCTCGGTCGCCGCCGCCGGGGCGACCACCACGGTGCAGGTCGGCAGCACCGGCGTGCGGATCACCATGCGCGTCTCCAAGCTCCAGATGGAGCTGTTCAAGATCGTGAAGCGGCTGGAGGACCTGCTCACCCGGCTGCGCGGTCCGCTGCGCCAGGTCATCCAGCGCATGAACGGCCTGCGCGGCGGCAACATGGCACAGCAGTTCGCCGGCCGTCATCTCGGCTCGAACCCGCTGGTCAACGTCGTCACCCGCGCCGACGACGTGTCCCTGGCCTCCACCACGGGCAACCGGTTCATGCAGGGCGTCACCGGCGAGGGCGCGCTGGCGGGCAACATCGCCCAGACCGTGCTCACCGGCATGCTCGGCGGCCAGACCAGGGTGGGCGGCGCGGCCTTCAACGCCGGCGTGGACGCTGCCGTCGACGGCGCCATCAAGTTCGGCACCCAGGAAGCCTACGACCAAGCGCGCAACGCACCGTCCGAAGAGGAGCGCCGCGAGACCCAGGAACGCGGGTTCAACTGGTGAAGCTCGACGGCGTCCTGGCGATCAGGGAGCACTGGGCGGCGCCGGACGAGCCCGTGTTGTTGTGCGCGGGTGCTGCCGGCGCGTCCATGCGGTTCGACGTGCCCGGCTTGGACTGGTCCGGCAGTCCCGCGCCTGGGTTCGCGGGCAAGGCTCTGCGTGGTGTGGCGGGCTTCGCCGGAGGTGTCGTGTCGGCGGTCGGCGATGACGACCTCGGTGCCAGGGAGCTGCCGGGTGTTGTCGTGTTCGGCGGCGGACCCGAGGCACTCGCGCCCGGTGCGGCGCTGGCGTGCAGGCGAGCGGCCGTCGCCTGGCTGGTCCTCACGCCGCACCGGTTGGCCTGGGTGTCGGCTGTGCCCGATCCGGTCGAGCCAGAGGCGGAGAAGTCGCTGTTCGACCGGGTCGGTGACTTTGCCCGCGGTGCCAGGGAGGCGTTCGCAGGCAAGAACCCGTACCCGCCGCACCAACCCGTGCCGACCGTCGGGATCACCACGGTCGCCGAGCTGCCCCGGCCACGCATCACCGGTGCCGCGCTCGCCGAGCGCAAGCTGCCTCGTGGCTCTGTGCCGAGCTCCGCGACCGTGCTGCGCGTGTCCCTGGTCGACGGCTCCGGTGTCGACGTCCTGGCCAAGGGCCGACCCGAAGCCGCACAACGGCTGCTCGCCCTCGTCAACGCCTAGGACGGCAACGTGCCCAAGAACCGGACGAAGATCGGTGAGATCGCCCAGCGGCACTGGGTCGCAGCCGGCGAGCAGGTCGTGTGGCTGGCCAACCCGCAGGGGCACGTCGGCAGCACCGTCGCGGCCACGCGCACCGCGCCTCACCGCACCACCTCGCCCCTGTTGGCGACACCGGCCCCGGACTGGCCGCTGCCCACCGCCGCCGTGAGCCAGAGCCGCTTCCACCACGACGAGTGGGCGCACGACCCGGCCGTCTGGGGTTGGGCCCACGCCCAGCGGCCGGACCAGCTCGCGGTCCGCTTCGCCGACCTGTTCACCGCAGGCCGTGACGAGTGCTGGCTGCTCATCACCAACCGGCGCGTCGCCCTGATAGTCGAGGGTGAGGTCGCCACCCCCGAGGAACCGGCCTCCGGCGGCTTGTTGGGCCGCGTGCGCTCACTGGGCCAGTCCCGTGACGCACCACCGCTGGTCACCTGGTGGGAGGGGCCGGTCGCCACCGTCCGCGCGTTCGTCCCGGTGCCTTTGGGCAGACACGTCACCCCGGAGTGGTTCCTGCGCTTGGAATTCGGCGACGGCTCGGCGTTCGACCTGCGTGACGACCAGGCCGAGCAGACGGTGCGCACGGTGCACGCCAACCTGTGACGCGGGTCAGTCAGCGGCTGGGGGCACGCTGCCTGGGGTCATTTCGGCGAGCATGGGGCGGACGACGCCGTCGTCACCAGCGGAGTCGGCGAAGTGTTCCCAGTCCACGTTGGCCAGTGACAGGTTGGTTTCGATCTCCGGGATGGCCGACGGTGTCGCGCGGAAGGATCGGCCGCGGTTGTCGAGGTCGTCATCGTCGAGGTCGACGACCAGGACGTGGTGTTCGGCCGATTCCGTGGTCGCGTTGTCGGCGACCAGCAGGATCGCGTACTCCGCGTCAGCGGGGACCAGCGTGACGAGGTGTGCGGCGGTCAATCCCGCGTACGCGGCGTTGTCCGCGGGTTCCACGGTCGCGATGCGGATGTCGCCTTCGGAGAAGTGCCGCGGCAAGGCCACTTGGGCGCAGGTGGTGGCCCAGGCGTCGTCGGAGAAGTCGGTGCGCACCAACGGCACCGTCTCGTCGGCGTCCAGCATCTCCAGCTCGCCGGTGTCGCGGACCACGAGCTGCTTGGGGTGGGAACGGGAACCTGTCGGGTGCCAAAAGTCGGCTACGGGGTTTGACCTGCGGTTAGGCGAGTGCGGGTCCGTACTCGTTGATCAGGCCGCCGAGGACTGGTCGACGGCGTATTGAGATGTAGTCCGCCTCTGCGATCGGCCAGTCCGGCCGTGGTGGTGAGAGTTGTAGGGCTTGATGGGGTCGGCGATGGTTGTAGTGGGTCGCGTAGCGGTCGAGTACCGACCGCAGGTGGTGTTCGTTGATGATGAGCAGGCGGTCGGTGACCTCGCGTCGGACGGTGCCGACGAACCGCTCGGCGTAGGCGTTGGCTCGCGGACACCGTGGCGGGATCTTCACGACGTGGACGTCTACGCCGGAGAGGACCGCGTCGAACGAGACGGTGAACTGGCCGGCCCGGTCCCGGATGAGGAATCGGAAGTCGTCTGCCCAGTCGTCCACGTCCATGAGCAGGTTGCGGGCTTGTTGGTGGTCCATGCCCCGTCGGGGTTGGTGGTGATGCCGAGGATGTGGACGTAGCGGGTGGCTACTTCGATCACGAAGAACACGCACACGCGTTTGAGGGTGACCGCGCAGTCGGCGTGGAAGAAGTCGCAGGCCAACAGGCTTGTCGCCTGGGCACGCAGGAATCGCTGCCACGAGGTGTCGGTGTCGCGCTGGGGCGCGGGCGGGAGTCGCAGGCGCTGGAGCACGCGGCGAACCGTTGACGCGGCTACCCGGTGGCCGAGCTTGAGCGGCTCGCCCTGGATCCGGCGGTAGCCCCGGCTGGTGTTCTCCAGGGCCATGCGTTTGATCAACACCGTGATGGTGTCGTCGACCGGTGGGCGGTCGGTGCGGTAGGGGGAGGTCCACTTCTTCGCGACCAGGCGCCGGTGCCGTCGAAGAAGGGTGCCCGGTGTCACTGCTCGGTGCTCGCGCAGCATCTGGGGTAGTTGGCGCACCAACGCGGCGGGCACAGCGCGATCGGCCCACTCCAGTCGTGGGCGGGGGTTGGTGCGGCGCAGTACGGCGACTTCGTGCCGCAGTACCAGCAGCTCTACGTCCTTGGCCGCCGATGACCGGCCGAGCAGAACCAACCAGCCGACGACCCGGACGAAGATCAGGTACAGCAGTCGTAGCGCCACGCCTCGCGATCATGCCCCTGCAGCCCACAGTGCGCGATCGCCGCAGGCCGGCGCCTCAGCGCAAAGTTCTGGCACCCCACAGATGCAGGGCCTACAACATCAGCAACAACGTTCGGAGTGGTTACCTTGATCGCGGGTGACGCAGGTGACCCTTCTGTATCTGCGGCCGTCACTTCCCGGTGGTTGTCTGAGGTTCGTTCCCTATTCCGATCGTGGGCCGCATCAGAGGCCGTGGTGCACGTGGGAGGCCCATTGCGTCGGCAGGGCGGGATGACGGGCGCGGTGGGCGCGGACGGCGTGATGCAGGGCCGTCGCCGCGGCGGCGGGATCCAGGTGGGCGGTGTCCGGCCGGAGGAGGCACCGGTAGAAGTCCTCGGTGATCATCGCAGCGGCACGGTCGTTGACCGGCCACAGAGTGCCGACGACCGCCCGATATCCGGCGAGTTGGAAGGCGGCGGTCAGATGCGCCGTCTCATCGGTGTGGAACGCCGTGGTGTTGGTGACGCTGCACGCGGACAGGTACGCGAGTTCGCCGTGCTCGAGGTGCAGGTCGCTGATGGCGGTCACTGTCAACGGCCTTTCCAGATGGTCGTGTAACAGCAGGCGATTCTCTGTGGACGTGAGCAGGTCGGCGACTCCATGGCAGGCGAAGTGCGTGATCTCGTGGTGCGGCAGGGCCTCGATGACGGCGGCGTAGCCGGGTGAGCGCAGGATCGTCGTGGTCGGCAGCAACCTCTCCAGCATGCGGGCTTCGACGGCCGCACCGGGCAGCGACGGGGCGCCGGGAGCGTCGGGGACGGACACGACCAGGACAGACGCCGCCTGACGCGTGCCGGACCGGGCTCGGCGGGCGTGGGCGAGCGCGCGGATCGTAGGTGTGTAGGACGAGATCACCCGGTCCAGCACGGTGTCGTGCCCGCCGTCGGCATGGTGGCCCGCAGCGTGCAGCGGAAGCAGCGCACACAAGCCGACCGGGCACCACCAGATCCGCGGCCACGGCTGACCGTCGCCCAGAGAACCGGTGTGGCCGAGGGCGTCGAGGACGGGCGCCGCGGCGGCGTCCCAGAGCCACGCGAGGATCGCCAGAACGTCCTGCTGAGCCCGCCGCCGCCCGGCGACGGCGCCGGGCTCCGTCGCGACCTGCTGGGCCTGCCGCAGGGCCGTGACCCGCTGGTTGACCGCCTGCCGGGTGAACAGCGGCAGGTCCACGACGGCGGGCTCGCCGGAGTCGCTGGTGACGATCAGCGCGCTGCCGTGGTCGCGATGGGCGACGACACAGATGATCGGCCCTTGGCTCGCGTGTTGGCGGAGTTGCTCGATGGTCGCGGCGCGATCGCCTCGCAGATCGAGAATCTTGCCCATGGTGATGCCCCGCACCTGCTCCAGCAGTTCCACGGCCCGCCCCGGTGTGCCCGCGCGTATCGCGGCTTCCGCCACCGTGGAGGCCAGATCCACTACACCGATAGAACGGTTGACGCTGTCGTCGAAGCCCAGCTGCCGCTGCGTGATCTGGCGGAGTCGCTGCACCGCTGACTCCGCCATCGCGAAGGCGGCGTTGGCGTCACCCGCGCGCAGGTACATTTCGGCGGCCTTCTGCGCACTCCCCACTCCCGTGTGTCCCGACGTGGACGGGCTGTTCGCGGCCTCGGCGTAGGCGTCGCAGGAGGAACCCAACGCGGCAGGGTCGCCGTAATATTCGTAGCGCGTCTCCAGGGCTCGCCCCAGACGAAACAACGCCATCCCGCGCTGCGGATCGGACTTGGACAAGCGGGCGACAGCTTCCCGCCCCACTCGTATCGCCGCGGCCAAATCATCCGGCCGCCGGTGCACGGTGAACGACGTCACCAGGGCGCCACAGAGGTTCTCCAGGTGCCCGCCATGGTTCTCCAGGTGCTTGCCATGCGTAGCCGCCTCACGCAAAGCCTTCACGGCCTCATCGGCGAGGTCCGGCCGGTCGTCGTATTCGGCTGCCGCCCATAACGCCGTGCCGAGCACGCCGACGAACTGCACCCGCGCCGGGTCGTCGGGTGGGCGTGCGGCGACAACACCACGCGCCAGCTCGATGGCCTCGTCGAGCAGGGCGCTGTGCCGGGATCTCATGAACAACATGGTGAGGGCAGTGGCGAGGGCCGCCCGGAAATCGTCGATCTCGGGCGAATCGGGTCGAGCGGTGGCCACCGCTCGTCGGCTCAGCTGGACGGCTTCCTCCAGCGCCGCCAGCTCGCCGGTTGCGATGTAGTGAAGTATCAGCTCGGAGCTGTGGTTGGCGATGAGAACGGGCGCGACGGCCGGCGAGTCGAGGACCCGCCGCAGCAAAGATCTGAACCCGAACTTCGCGACGAGAACCATGAGTGGCAGCGTCATCCACCACGTCCACCAGATGGGGTAGATCAGCACGCCCGTCGCTGCGATGGCGAGAGCGCCGGGCAGCGCGACGATGGCCAGGCAGCCCAGCGGAAGCCACCACGGACCTCCGAAGGCACCGACGGCCACCGCACCGGCGATCGCCAGCGACGACAAGGCACATCCACCGGGGACCTGGAAGGTCATCTTGGGCTCTTCCACATCGAGTATTGTCACTCAGAGATATCGGGAGGTTACGTGTCGATGAGCAGAGTGGCAGCCCTGTGCGAGCAACTCGATCTCGATGCGCAGGTGCGGGAAGCGCTCGTGGAAGGCGGCCTGAGCGCCGCGCAGTGGGACGAGCTCATGGACGCTGTCCGAGCCGGTGCGGCTTCTGACGAGCTTCTGGACACCGTTGAGGAGGCGGCTCAGGCTGCCGGGCTGGACGGCATCACCACCGGAACGCGCCAGTTCGAGCCGCTGCCTGGTGGCACGGCGGGGTTCCGCGCGGTGCACGGGTGGCGCTGCCCCCATCCGCACCCCTGCGGCCGGGGGGTGGCACGTCGCGGGCAGGACGCACCCGCCTGTGCGCTGACCGGGGATCCGCTTTCACCTGTGCGGGTCGTCAGCGGGTGACCGGTTTCCTCGAGGCACTGGGCAAGAAGGCCGCCGAACGCTGGCTGACGCTACTCGTCCTCCCCGGCGTGCTGTGGCTGGCGACCGCGGTGGTGGCCACGCGTCTCGGCCACCACGACGCGCTGCATGCCCGCGCCGTCGCCGACTGGGTCACCCAGTGGAGCAGAGGTCCGCACACCTCCGGCCTGCTCCTGGCGATCCTCGCCGCCGCATTGCTCGGCAGCGCGGCGGCCGGGCTGCTGGCTGCCGGCGTCGGCTGGATGCTGCGGCGGTTCTGGCTGACCCGTGGCCGGCGCTTGCCTGCGCGCTGGCTGGTCCAGGAGCGCAGACGGCGGTGGCAGCGCGAGTCCCGACGGGTCGATGCCCTGGTGGCCGAGGCCATCGCCACGGCGGGCGACACGCCAGAGGTCGTGGCCGGGCCCGCGATCGCCGAGGCCCTGGCACGCCGCGACGCCATCGCCCTGGAGATCCCCGACCGCCCGACCTGGATCGGGGACCGATGGCGCGTCGGCATCGTGCGCGTCCACCGTGCGTACGGCCTCGACCTGACCGTCGTCTGGCCCCGTCTGTGGACCGTCCTGCCGGAACATCTACGCACCGACGTTTCCACCGCCCAACTCGCCTACACGTCCGCGTCCACGCTGACCGGCTGGGCCGTGCTCTACGGTGCCTTGGGCGCGTTGTGGTGGCCCGCTCTGCTCATGGGCGTCGTACTGGCCGGTGTCGGTGTGCTGCGGGCACGGACGGCCAGCGCAACCGTGTGTGATCTCGTCGAGACCGCGGCCGACCTCTACGGTCCAGTGCTCGCCGAGCAACTCCGCATCCCTGCGTCCGGCCCCCTGACCACCGCTCTCGGTCACGAGATCAGCGACCGGCTCCGCAAAGACCCTGCTTGAGTCAGGGCCGATGCCGCAGTGGCTGAGCAGGTCGTTGATCTTATCTCCTCCGCCTCCCCGGTTACGTGCTGATGGTGGGCTTCAGCCTCGTCTCGCTCAGCCTTGAGGCATCGCAAGGCGGCGTCAGGTCCTGGTGATCACCGGAATGCCCAGGGGCACTGGACTCAGCCGGGCATCGCGGTCGGCCAGGAGGTCGAGCGCGGCGAGCTTGCGGGCTGCCTCGTCGAGGCTGGTCCGGAGCCCTCGGCCTTCGCCGAGCCAGCCGTTGAGCCGGGCCTCCTGGATGCGGTCGCGCAGGTTGACGACGATTTGGACAAGTCGCGGTCGGGCGCGGGGGTTCAGGCGCAGGCTCGGGCAGCGGATGCAGGCTTCTCCGAACTAGTTGTGGAACGCAGGAGTGGCCGGTTCAGACGGCCTCGGGCAGCAGTTGGAGCACCGAGTTACATGCAAAGCTACTCGTGGCGTTACGTCGCGTCCCGAGCCATGATCATAAGGACTTTCAGCATTTGGTCATGGTCTTCAACTTCATCCGCATTCCCAACCTTTGAAAGGCGTGAGCACTTCGTGCCAATGTCCTTAAGTGAACCCCGCAGTGCCACCACGTCCCATCGACAAGGATCCAACGATCGTGGATGCCCTTAACTTTCAGCACCTGTACGCCGATGTTGAGAGATTTAAGTTAAGCAACCTCGCCGAAGGTGTCTGGATAGGACTTAATCCCGATGAAAGTCAGGCTGACATCCGGTTGAATCCAGACGGTCAAGAGAACTGTTTGCAAGTCAATAGAGGGGCAATCGCCACGATTTCACTATTCGCGGGCGTGGATATCTCCGTAAGTGCGGACAGTGTCCCAGTTGCCGTCCCTGGCGTGACAAGACCGCCGATCGGAAGATTCAGAACGTTGTGCTTGTCGAAAATGTCGTCCGTGCAGGTCAGGCGGTGTGGTGGTATTCGTTGAGGATGCCGCCCAGTCGTTGTTGTCGGCGGATGTCGAGTCGGGTGGCGGCTGCTTGGTGGGTGGCTGACGGTGGCAGCGGTTGTAGCGGTCTGGCGTTGGCGATGCCTTGATGCGGTCTGTGGGTGTTGTAGAAGTGCTTGTACTCGCGCAGGGCGTGGAGCAGGTGCCGTTGGTTCCAGATCAGCATGCGGTCGAGCAGTTCGCGACGGCAGGTCCGGATCCAGCGCTCCATGATGGCGTTCATCCGCGAGATGTGGACTCCGCTGAGGACGACCTGGATGCCAGCGTCGGCGAGGACGGTGTCCGACAGGGTGGGGAACTTGCCGTCGCGGTCCCGGATTAGGAATCGCGCGTGTCGGCCTGTGAGGGGAGGAAGGCCGCCCCAGGTCGTCGTGGTGCGCTGGGTGCCGGGTCGATTCCGGCGTCCTTGAGGATCTGCCAGACGGTGGAGGCTGCGACCTTGATGCCGAGCACGAGGAGTTCGCCGTGGACGCGGCGGTAGCCCAGGCGGGGTTCTCTCGTGCCAGGCGCAGCACCGCAGGACTGTCTCCGGGTGTACCAGTAGTTGGAGTCTACGAAGCGTGGCGGCCGGAAGTCGGTGCAGCAGTGCCGCGAGGAATGCCCGGTCGTTGGGGAGGACCGCGGGCGGCTCTTGCCCGGTTCGCGTTCCGGGATCGTGATTTGGTGGCGCAGCGCCAGGATCTCCGTGTCCTTGTCCCGGTCGCTCATGGGCAGCAGGCGCAGCAGCGCGACGGCGTTGGTCACGCCGAGGTAGGCCAGTCGGAGCAGCACAGTCGGTCATCATGCGACGGCACTGCGGATGGCAGCCGTCCCCGTGAGCGCTTGACGTCTCTTGGGCTTATACGTCCTCTGCCTGCGTGGATGAGGTTCTCGGCAGGCACAGCGTCAGGCCGGTGGAGGTCACGCCGAGATCGGCGGCGATGACCTCGAACGCACCAACCGCCAGTGACCCTCCCCGAACCGGGGGCAGCACGGCTGTCCCCGGTTCGGGGAGGTGGTGGCATGGGTCAGCCAGCCTCAGGCAGAAGATGGTGCGCGTCTTCGTCGACCTGCGCGCGTTTCTCCCCTGGGTGGACGACCACCTCGCAGTAGCCGGATGCCCAGAACAGCCCGACCTCGCTCGGTTGACCGCAGACGACCTCGCCGATACCGCCGCAGGCTGGCTGGGCCTGCCCATCGCTGGTGCGCGCAACCACACGCGCCGTACGGTCCGCCTGCTTGGCGGTGCCGATCTGGCCTGACCGGTCCGCTGGATGTACCCGAATCAAGTGGAGAGCCGGCCGAGCCGGAAGCGCCTCAGGGAGAACGCAACCGACCGCATCCCCGAACTGTCCTGGAACTGCTGCTGGGCTGGGCGCTGTGGTTTCGTCGACGAGTTCGCGCCCTATGTCCTCGACGCCCACGAGCGCATGGCGGACTACCAGTCCCACTTCCTTGCCATGATTGGCGACTGGACTTGCTAGGCGGCCGCAGCGGAGTCGTGCGCGATGTCGAAGTCCCTGGCTCGGAAGCTTTTGCTGTTGGCCCGCAGGGACCGCAACGCACCGCCGAGCAGGGGAAGGCGGAGGCTGCGGGCGACGATCGGCCGGAGGGCGATTCGCCGTTGGCTGTCGGGCGTGAAGAAGAACCGCTCGTTCACGCCGATCTGCTGATAGTTGGTGAGATGAGGACGTAGCTGAGCTTCCCAGGACCTGAGTGCGACGGGGATGTCACCGGGATGGCGCTGCAGCATGGTGCCGAGCAGGTCGGCTCCGGCGAGTCCGGCGGAGACGCCCATGCCGGCGTAGAGGCTGACGCACCAGGCCGAGTCGCCGACGAGGACCACCCGGCCGCAGGACCAGGAGCCCATCCGCGTCTGTTCCACGGTGTCGTACAGGAAGCTGTCGGTGTTGTCGAGTGCGTCCAGTGCTGGTCCGAGAAGGGGGCCGGCCGGTTCCGGGCCGAACGCGGCGCGGACTCGGTCGGCGGGACGTCCGGTGAATTGGTTGTCGACATCGTCGGTGCGATAGGAGAAGAGCAGGCTCTGCGGCCGGTCGTCGAAGGCGAAGAGCCACATCGAGCGGCCCGGTTCGAAGAGGCAGATCCCGTCGCGCGGGGAGATCCCGTCGAGCGGGGCCGGCAGGGCGAAGGCGGCGATCATGTAGCCGAGCCGGTGGAGGTGCTTCTCGTGGGGGCCGAAGACGAGCTGCCGGACGGTGGAGCGCAGGCCGTCGGCGCCCACGACGAGGTCGAACCGTTCCGTGGTGAGCGTGCCGTTGTGGTCGAGGATGACGTCCACACCGGACTCGTCCTGAACGATTCTGGTGGGCTGCGTGGAGAAACGGATCTCGACGTCACGGGGAAGTGCCTCGAACGCGGCGGCCTCGACGTCGCCGCGCAGCATCAGGCGCCGCTCGCCTGGGAGGTCTCCGAATCCCATACCGGGCTTGCGGTCGCCGGTTCGGTTGGCGATGTAGGTCCTTCCGTTGGGCACGGACCGGTCGGGGACGGCGTGGTCGAAGCCGAGTCGTCGCGCGGCTGCGCGGCCGGCGCCGAAGAAGATGACGAAGTAGCCGCCCGATCGGCGGTCCGGTGCTTTTTCCACGATCACCGGTTCCCAGCCGATCTGGTGCAGGCGGATCGCGGTGGCGAGACCGCTGATGCCGAGGCCGACGACTAGACAACGCTTGCGGGTGTTGGCGGACATGGGCTCTCTCCTGGATGTGTGGGGAGTAGTGGGCCGGTTCCTCACGGGAGGTGGACGATGCGCTCGTCCGTCCCTCGCTCCACGTGTCGGTGACCTGGGTGAGGTGCACCGGGCGTGCACACACGTCGATCTCCGGTGTGCACCCCCACGGCGAGTTCTGGCAGCGCGAACCAGCCGCGAGAACGTCCTCGGTCCATCTCGCGTTGACTGTCAGAGGAGTCTGGATGCCGGCACGACGGACCGCAGAGCTGATCTGCCCGAGGGGATGACGGGCCATGGGTAGCTGCTCGCGGCACGGAATCGGCTTCTCTGGCCGCGCGAGCGGCTGGGTTGGGTCAGCCGCGTGAAGTGACGGCCGGTCGTGTGGGGATCGTGTCGAGTGCGGCGAGGGTCTCGTCGTCGAGGGTTACCTCGCCTGCTTCCAGGTTCGCCTCGAGATGGCTGATGGTGGCGGTACCTGGAATGAGGAGTGTCTGGGAGTTGTGGTGCAGCAGCCAGGCCAGGCCGATCTGGGCTGGTGTACACCCCAGGCGCTCAGCGGCGGCGAGGACAGCCGGTTCGTCGGTCACCTTCGCCATTCCGGGGATCGCACCGCCGAGGGGAAAGTAGGGCACCCAAGCGATCTGCTCGCTGGCGCAGAACTCGAGCAGATTCTGGTCGTCGCGGGCCACTAGGCTGTAAGCGTTTTGCACGCAGGCGATGCCCGCTGGCAGGGCATGGCGCACCACGTCGATGGAGACACTGCTCAGTCCGATGGCGCCGATTTTGCCCGCGTCGCGGAGTGCGGTCAGTTCCGCGAGCTGGTCGTCGAGGTCGACCTTCTGGTCGTCCGGGAAGGGAATCGTCATCCCGGCGTCCATACGGCGGAGGTTGACCACCGGGATCTGCTCCACCCCCAACGAGATGAGTTCGTTTTCGATGCTGGCCCTCAGTTCTTCGGGACGCTGAGCCACGCGCATCGGGAACGGACCGCCCGGGTCGGAGACGGCGCCGACCTTTGTGACGATCAGTACGTCGTCCTGTGGGCGCAGTGCGTCGCGGATGAGCCCGTTGACGAAACCGTTGCCGTAGAAGTGTGCGGTGTCCACGTGATCAACGCCGAGGTCGAACGCGTGACGCAGCAGTGCGATGGCTTCGGAGCGGTGGTCGTGCAGGCGTTCCAGTTGCATAGCGCCATACCCGATGCGGGACACCGTCCGGCCAGCCAGGTTGCCGATGCCTCCAGGACGCCGAGCGGAGGTGGGTGTGGTGGTTTCGGTCATCATGACTTCCTGTTCTCGTGGGAAACTGAACATGAGCGGAGGGTGTGGGTTGTTTCACAACCGTTGGAACCCGGCAGTTTCCAGCTTGCTGGTCGGTGCCCTGCTCGGAAGTGCCGACACCAATCGCGGCAACCGGAGGCGCGTCACGCGAGAGCTGTGCCCGTCGGCGCAGCCGATCGCTCCTCGGCCGGTCGGTGGAAGATCGCCAGCAAAGCGAACCAGATCAGGATCAAGATGCTGGCTGGACGCAGGAATGGCTCTGCAAGCACGTCCCCGACGAAGGAGTAGCCACCAAGCCAGAGACCTGTGATCACGCCAACCACGGTGACCGGCCAGGCCTTGCTCACCAGCGAGCTCGACACGATCCAGACTCCGGCGAGGACGTGCCCGCCGAGCCGGATCGCCCAGCCGATGTCGTGCGGAATGTCATTGATCATCAGAATTCCGGTGAGCACGTCCAGCGCCACCCAGCCGTAGCCGGCGGCCTTGGCCCACGGCGCCGCCTCGAGGCGCGAAACGAGGAAGAGGATGGAAAGGTGGAAGAAGACTCCCAGGTACTCCCCCCAGGGCACATGTGGATTCACGAAGAAGGCGATCACGGCCGGTGAGAACAGCACGAGAGGGAGAAGTGCAAGCAGGCGCAGGCTGACATAGTGCCGCTGGCTGTTGAGCATGAGGAAGTCCTTACGGGCGGCTGGCTTGTTAAGCGAACACTAGGAGCATCGTGTTGACATGTCAACAGCGGGGTCCGGGGAGGCAACCGAGCTGCGGCTGTTGTGGAAGCGCGCGTACGGGACGGTTCGCGCCGCGGTCATCGCCGACATGACGACGACGTACGGTCTCTCCGAGGCGGAGCTGAGTGCCTTGGTGTGCCTGTACGAAGCTTGGGGTCTTGCGGCAGAACGCCATCGCCGCGGCCCTGTCCCGGGACCGGACGCGCCTTCCGCACCAGCTGACCAGGATGGAGAAACGTGCCTACGTCGCGCGAAGCAAAGTCGAGAACGAGGTGGAGGTAAGCCTGCGACCGGAAGGCCGAAGCACGATTGACGCATCGACGCCCAACCTGGCCGACTCGACTCGGCGTCATCTCCTTGATCGGCTCGGCCCTGACGACGTGAAAGCCCTCAAGGACATCGCCGAGCGTTTGCTGACGCGTGATGACGGCCGCTGAGACCCAGCCGACCCGAGGAAGGGGCGTCGTCACCGTTGTGCCCTCGCAGGTCACCGCCATCGCCACGAAGCTCGGTCGATTGGCTGCCTAACCGTCGCGCACCTTCACGTGGTCGCGCCGATGAAGACCACCGGATGGACGACGTCCAGCGGACCTGTGCTTGCCGAAAATGTCGTCCGTGCAGGTCAGGCGGCGTGGTGGTACTCATTGAGGATGCCACCCAGCCGTTGCCATCGGCGGATGTGCATATGGGTGAGCGCTGCTTGATCGGCGGCTGGCTGTGGTAACGCTTGTAGTGGTCCGGCGTTTGAGATGCCCTGGTGGGGTCGGTGGGTGTTGTAGAACCGTTCGTACTCGCGCAGGGCGTGGAGCAGGTGCTGTCGGTTCCGGATCAGCGTTCGGTCGAGGAGTTCGCGACGGCAGCTGCGGATTCAGCGCTTCATGATGGCGTTCATCCGCGGGATGCGGACTGCGCTGGGGACGGCCTGGATGCCGGCGTCGGCGAGGACGGCGTCGAACAACGCCGGGAACTTGCCGTCCCGGTCACGGATCAGGAACCGTGCGGTGCTGCCCGCGTCTTCGAGGTCCATGACGAGGTTCCTGGCGGCCTGGGTGACCCAGGAGGCGGTCGGATGCGCGGTGGCGCCGAGGGCGCGGATCCGGCGGTTGGCGTGCTCGATGACAGCGAGCACGTGCAGGCGGGTGCCGTTCAGGGTGGAGGTGTCGAACAAGTCGCAGGCCGGGAGTGCGTCGACCTGGGAGCGGCGGAAGGCCGGCCAGGTCGTCGTGGTGCGTTCGGGGGGCCAGGTCGATCCCGGCGTCCTCGAGGATCTGCTAGACGGTGAAGGCTGCGATCTTGATGCCGAGGACGGTAATTCACCGTGGATGCGGCGGTAGCCCCAGGTAGGTTTCTCCCGTGCCAGGCGTAGGGCCAGGAGTCGGATCGAGCTGCCGGGACGCGGGGGACGGGACCTGGCAGCGTGACGGCGCGTGAGGAGGTCGCGGTGCCACCGCAGTGCCGTCTCCGGGCGCACCAGCAGTCGGAGCCGACGAAGCGCATCGACCGGGAGTCGGTGCAGCAGCGTCGCGAGGTACGCCCGGTCGCCGGGCGAGAACCGCGGACGCTTTCTACCCAGTTGGCGTTCCAGGGTCGAGATCCGGTGGCGCAGCGCCAAAATCTCCGTGTCCTTGTCCCGGTCGCTCATGGGCAGCAGGCGCAGCAGCGCGAACGTGTTGGTCACGCTCAGATAGGCCAGCCGGAGCAGCACCGCCGATCATCATGCCGTGCTGGCCGACACCACGGCGGATGGCAGCCGTGACCCTGGGCGCCTCGGGCCCCTGGGCGCCGTGCGTCCTCTACTTGCATGGATGAGGTTGTCGGCAGGCACGGCGTCCCGGAGAGCTGTTGTGTTGTGCCGGCACCACCACGTCCGCCGCCGGGACCGTGGGCACAGCTCAGCCAGCGGCGGCGACGAGGTCGTCTCCGGGGAGTTCGATGCTCAACCGGCTGCCTGGGTTGACGATCAGCGTGACGCCGGCCAGGGCGGGGACCAGTTCGCGGCTGGTGGTCTGCATTGGGGCGGCGGCGTCGGGCGGCAGGTGGTCCGGGGCGGAGTAGACGGCGATGAAGCGCCGGCCGGACTGGTCCACGCCCAGGCGCAGGCCGCCGGTGCCGTCCGTCTCCAGGACCAGCGGGCTGTCCAGGACGGCCCGCAGGATCCGGTTCTGGGGCAGCCAGCCCGCCGCGATGAAGCCCAGGACCGTGTCGATCTCCGACTTCGGCTCCGGGAACCCGCGCCTGCGCGGGCCGGGGCGGTAGTCGGGGTTGAGGAAGGTCTCGCCGGTCAGCCTGCCGTCCGGGCCGACCTTGTACGCGCCGAGCAGCGTGGGGGTCGGTGCGCCCTCGATGTAGCGCGGGTCGATGTCCGGGTCGGCGCACCACACCCAGCCGTCCGGGTTCCGCCGCGCCTCTTGGCGCATCGCGTCGGTGACCGGCGGCAGGCCGGGGTGCCCGCTCAGGTCGTCGACCTGGCCTGTGGCCAGGTAGTCCTGGACCGGTTGCGGCAGCACGTAGACGCGGTCGCCGGTCGGAGTCACCGCTGTCACGACGTTCCACGTGCCCTTGAGCCGGTAGCGGTGGAACTCGCGGTCCGACGCCACCTCCTCGGCGTGCACCAGGTTGCCGTCCGGAGCGCCGTAGCGGTGCACGACCAGGTCGGTCACCTGGGTCAGCATGATGCCCGTGAACCGGTGCAGCGGCGGGTCCTGCTCGGAGATCACCTGGTACGGCGACTGCCACGCGGGCAGCTCCTCGTCCAGTTCGTAGCGCAGCGCGTCCTGGTTCACCACCAGTTGGCCGGTGAGGTAGGCGACGGCGTTGCGGACGTCGCCGAAGCGCTCCCGCTTCTGGGTCGACCCGCCCTCGGCCCAGTAGACCTCGTACCAGTCGCCGTCCCGGACCAGGCACCACGCCTGGTCGCGGTGGCCTTCGAGGCTGTAGAAGCGCGGGCTGGTCTGGCAGCGCACGATCACGTCGACGAGCGGGGCGAGCGCCTTGCGCAACGCCGCCTCGACCTGGTCCCGGCCGTACGGCATCCCGCCCATCGCCAGCGCGGCGGCCCGGCCCTTGGCGATCTCGGGCACCACCTCGGGCAGCCGGTAGCGGTTCTGCCGGATGTGGTCGACCAGGGCGAGCGCGGGCGGCACCTGGTGCTCACGCAGGTAGTAGGCCACGGAGGCGGACCACACGAACTGCCCGTCGGTGTGGTGGGTGAGCGGGACGACCTGGTCCTCGCTGTCGCTCAGCAGGTCGCGGACCGAGCCGCGCGAGGACAGCACGACCGGCGCGTTCTCCAGGTAGTGCAGGAGGAGTTCGCGTTCACGGCCGCCGACCATCGGTCGGTACCAGACGCCCTTGCCGTCCTCGATGGCGTCGAACGCGCGCACGATCCGGGTCGTCGTCTCCGACTCCCGCGGCTCCAGGGCGTGGACCCGGCCGCGCTGCTGGACCGCGCCCGCCGCGTGCCACATCCAATCGGGTACGGCCTCGGGTCGCCGGGGCAGCAGGCGCAGTTCGTCGGCGTAGTGCTGGAGCTCGTCCGCGTGGCCAGGGGGGACCTGCCAGTCGGGCTTCCCGTCGATCCAGAACCGTCGCGTGGTCTTGCCTCCCGCGACGAACTCCAACCGCGCGGTGTGCCAGGTGCCCAGAGTGTTGCGGAACTCGCGCAGCCGCAGCCGGTGCAGCCACTGGCCCACCATGACCGGCGCCGCCCACGTCCGGGGCACGTCGTCGTCCAGCGTGACGGTGGCCTCGACCTCCATGCGCCGCGCCACGGCCCGGCACTGCACCGTCAGCCGTCGCCAGCCCTCGGGTGCGAGACCGGCGATCTCCGCCTCGACCCGGTCCCGGATCGGTGCGTGGTCGCGCGGCATCGGGTCGCCGGGCGGCAGCGACGGGTACTGCGGCCACGCGTGGGGCAGCTCCGGCAGTTCCCGCACGGCGACGACGCGGTCGGCGACCAGGTGGCCGTCGAGCGGGTCGAGGTCCAGCCGCTCCGGTTCACCCGCCAGTCGCCACACCCGCGCGTCCAGGACCGTCTCGAACTGCGTGGTCCGGACCTGCTTGACCTGGCGGCCGTCCCGGTCGAGCAGCGGGCCGCGCACGCCCGGCGCGTGGTCGGGCGGCACGAACGCGGTCCCGTCGGGCCCTGGCTCGAACCGGAACGCATCGTTCCCGTCGATCGCGATGTCGAACAGCACGCGGGTCACTCCTGACGTCACCGTGACTCGATGTCCTGGGCCCAGGTCGGGAGGCTCTTGCCCATCTCCTGCATCACTTCCAGCACGTCGCGCAGATCCGCCACGTCCGGCGCGGTCGCGGCGAACCACCGGGACACGCTGTCCCACGACTTCGTGACGGCCTCGCCCTCCACGACGCTCCACACCGGAGGGTCGTCCTGGTCCAGGTCCGCGCCGTCCACAACCTGGTAGGCGTAGCCCTGGTGCGCGGTCAGCGCGAGCAGGCCGTCCGGGTCGGCGAGGTCGTGGTCGAGGCCGCCGAGCGAGGCGATCGCGTGCCGCTTGCGCTCGCCGGTCATCGCGTCGACGCCGAAGGCGGTACCCGCCAGCCACAGACCCGACCGGACCCCGACCAGCCGCAGCACCTCGCGGACGGCCTCGGGGACGCGGGCGACACCCTGCTCGGCGGCCATGCGGTCGATCTGCTCGTCGGACGCGCCCCGCACCGAATCGCGGTGCAGGCCGTCGGCGACCACTCGGTCGAACACGGCGCGGACGCGGTCGTTCGCGCTGGGACTGGGCTGGTTCACAGCGGGTGGAGCCTTTCTCCGGCGCGGTTCACGACTTCCAGGCGCATACCCGGGAAGGCGCGTTCATAGGCTAGCATGACTTTTTTGCACGACAAGCAGACCTGGAAGTCCGGCGGAGTTCCGTCGCGCTTCGCGGACGGCAGGTCGACGACCATTCGCAGATCACCCGAGATATCTCCGGCAGTGAACGGGGTGTAGGTCGCCCCATTCGCTCGGGCTTGTTCCTCGGCGCGTCTGTTGAGTTCCGAGATGGCAAGGTCGACGCGGTCCCGCGTGCGTTCCACTTCGCCCTTGAAACCGTTCTTGTAGTGGTTCTCGTCCACCCTGGCCAGTTCGTCCACCGGCGAACGTGCGCCATTCGCCGTTCGGCGGCCAGCCAGGGTTTTCCCCGTCCGCAGTGTTGCTGGCGAACAGGTTGCCGTTGTAATCCACCCACGCGTGCGTGTTCGGCGCGGTGACCGGAACCCCGAGTTCCTGCACGAGCCGCGCGGCGAAACCGTCGTCGCACCTGCCGGTCTCGCAGCCGACCAGCGTGACGAGGGCGCCGTCCCCACGACGAACTGGCCGGGGATCCGAGGCAACGCCTGGGAGGTGTAGGACTCCCCGAACACCTCCGCCGCCTGCCGGTAACCCTCGACCTGCCCGGACTCCAGCGCCGCGACCACCCGCAGGCGCAGCACCTCCTGCTCGGCAGGCGACAACCGGTGCGCACCCTCGATCTCGACCACCCCCCAGCCTGCGGGCAACCGATCACTTCGATTCAATACGACCAACAGGAGGATGCCGGTCTTGGAAGGGCGGCCGTCCTATCGCACCACGATTGGCCGGATGCGTTCGGGTGCGCTTTCGTCGACGCCAACCGCACATCTTCTGCGGCTACTTCCAGGCTCCGCGCTTCCGCCACGCATCACGTAGGCGACCGGTCGTTTCGCAGAGGTCAGGTGGCGGCTTCCAGTGCGGCGAGGAACGAATCCGTGGAGGCGTTCCAGTCCATGGACGACGCCGTGCGTATTCCTGCTTCGACCAGTCGGTCGCGCAGTCCAGGGTCTCGTATGAGTCTGGTCAACGCCTCGGCCATGGCTCGAGAATCACCTACGTCGACGAGCAGTGAGTTCTGTTCGTGGACGCAGAAATCTTCCACTCCGCCGTTGCGGGTGCTCACGACCGCTGTTCCGCACGCCATGGCCTCGGCGACCGGGAAGCCCCATCCTTCGTGCACGGAACTGCACAGGTGGATCGCACTCGCCCGGTACGCCTGGCTCGCTTGCTCCGGGCCGTTGCGGGCACGCGTGTATCGAATCCAGCCAGGTAGTCGGGAGGGCCGTTTTTCCGGGCCGAAGGCGTTCACCACGAGTTCAGGGTGCTGCTCGCGCACCTGTTCGAGGGCGGCGACGGCGGCGGACGACCCCTTCTGGGGGCCCGTGCCCACCAGGATGCTGACGCTCGTGCCGCGAGGTCGGTCGTGCGTCGGAAGACGGTACGTGGAGTGGTCCAGGCCGTTCTGGACTACCGATAACCTTGCGCGGGGCACGCCCAGTCCTCGGAGGAGGTCGGCGAGGTGGTTCGACACCACGATCTTCGGCACATCGGACCGCAGGACGTCATCGACCAGGGTGGGGTCTTCGACTCCCCAGATTTCGTAACCTTGGACGAGGTGCACCGGACGGCCGTGTCGTTCGGCGAGCCGCGATAACAGACGTGCGGTGGTCCAGTAGGTGGCAATGACCACGTCGGCGTCCGGTAGCCGATCGGGCTCCAGTTTCGGAACCATGGTCATCCGTACGCCGCAGTCGATCGGCATCCACCGCAGCCACTCGGACAACGCGCCTGGGCGTCTGCTGTGCCATCGGTCCCGTGCGATCTCGTACACGTGCCTCAGCGGCTTGTGCCAACCTTCGTACCACTGCTCGTGCACCACCGTGACTTGGTGGCCCCGTTTGGCCAGCCGGTTGGCGTGCTCGTAGACGACCCGGAAGCCGCCGCTCGGCAGTCGTGAGAAAACGGGGAGGATGAATGTGATCCGCATGGCGCAGGTTTCCGCTGTGCTTTCGTTTACGGGGTCAGTTTGATGTTGGGGCCTACTTCGACGTCTGCGCTGTCACTGTCGAAGGCGGCGCCGGTGCTGAGGGTTGGTCCGGCGATGTTGCGGATGGCTTTGGCGCGTTGCAGGGCGATGCGGCGGCCTGTGTCCTCGAGACCGGCGTAGAGGGAGTTCTGCGTGGTCTGGGCGCGGTGTTTGCGGTAGAGCCAGGTGACGGTGCGGTCGTTCCAGCCGTCGGCCAGTTCGGAGATCGCCGCGAGGGCGGCGAGGTCGTCGTCCACCGGGATGCCGGTCCAGCCGCCGATGGCGCGCAGGGTGTCGGTGCGCATCATGAGTCCGCCGCCGTGGACCGGCCAGTTGCCGCCGTGCTGCTCGGCCCACTGGTTGACGTGGCCTGCAGGAATGAGGCCGAAGGGCAACGCGGAGTCCCAGGACTGGCGGGTGCCGTCCTCGAGGAGGTCGTCGGCCGCCCCGACAGCCCAGTGGATGGGGTGCTGTTCGAAGCGGGCGATGAGCGTGGCCAAGGCGTGGGGGAGCAGCACGTCGTCGTGGTCGAGGTTCTGGACGAGCGCGCCGGTGGCACGGGCCAACGCGAGGTTGCGGGTAGCGGCGATGCCCAGTCGTGTGCCGTTGCGGTCGTAGTGGGCGTGGGCGCCGAGCATGTTGGCCAGAACCGGGTTGTCGCCGTCCTCTTGGACGACCCACTCCAGTGACCACCCTGGTGGAAGTTGCTGCGCCTGGACGCTTCGGGCCGCCTCGGCCAGGTGGTGGGCACTGGGACCGTATGCGGCTGTGATCACGGAGATCTTGGGCATGGGATGCCTTCCTCGCGCGGGTGTTGCGATGGTTGGGGCGGACTCAGCGGCACGGCGGTTCGAAGGTGAACTGTGGAATGTGCTGTACCAACGTCTCCTCAGTGAGAACTCCTCGACTGGTGGCGCAGATCCGGTTGGCGGCTGCTCGTGGTCGAGGTTCCACAACCGGGTGACGCCGTCACCGGAACCGGTCGCGACCCAGTGCCCCCTTGGATCGAACACGAACTGGTCCACAGCCAGAGCCAGTCGAGCGGCGTCACCACCGCCCCCTCGGCGTGTGTCGTCACGGCCCGGCGTACCGCGTCGTCGAACTGTTCGGCGCTCTTGCCCACCGGGAGGACTTCCGCCAACTCAGGGACGTTCCGGTTCAGCTGCGCAGGCGGAGAAGAGCCCGGCGTCATGGTTTTCACCAGCCGATCGACCGTGCCGCTCCATCCCGGCGGTCGATCGGTCAGGGCCGTTGCCAAGCCTGCTCGGAGCAGTGATGACTTCCCGACACCGGACGCTCCGGTAACCGCGACAAGACCCCCGCTTCTCATCGCTCGGCGTCGTGGTGTCCGATGCGGCCTCGGCACCATAGTCGCTCACCGGCGCCTTGGGGCTCGCGGAGGCTTCCCGCCACCAGAGCCGCCAGGTCCGCAGGCCGTGCAGCCCTTCCACTGGAGCGCCAGGCGCAGTCCTGCGTGCCCTGTGGATGAGTGGTTTCAGCACGGCGGCCAGCGGGCTGAAGGACGCCGGGACGTCGCGGCCCCTGCGCCAGTCGCTGATCCGCTGCGCCGGCACGGTGATCGGACGTCCGCGGTCATCGGTCTTCCGGGTGGCGCTGATCCATTGGGCTATTCGTCTCAACGGCGGACCGCCCGCTTGCGCGAGCGGCAACGTGAAGCGCTCGGCGAAGAGCCCACGCGCCGGATGCCGCAGGTCCAACTCGTCCACCCAGCCTTCCCCTGTTCCTCGGGTTCCCGTGCTTCAGCTGTCCGGTCCGAACAGCTGCATCCGTTACCTGAGCAGCGCAAACGCGCTTCTGGACGCGATACGCGGTGATCTCCTTGTGATCACAGCATTACATTCTGCATCCAGGCCGGAGAGCCATGGGCGGACCCTCGGTCCGGCCATGACCGCTGCGGTGGAGGTCGGGAGCCTCCACCGCAGGTGGATCCAGGGAGCGTGACCAGTGAGAGGAACTCGACGCCGTGGCGAGGACGGGTGACCGATCAGGCGTCGATGTCGGAAGAAGGGCAGGTGCGGATCATCCCGATCAGCGCCTTGTCGGAAGGGGATTCACCAAGGTCGAAGGGCGTCGACCCTGGGCACGTAAGGACGCTCGCGGAGTCGGAGGACGTCCTTCCACCCATCGTCGTGCACCGCGCCACGATGCGGGTGATCGACGGGATGCACCGGCTTGGGGTGTGGCTGTCGCGCGGGGTGAGACGACGATCCGCGTCAAGTTCTCCGACGGGGATCCTGCGGATGCGTTCGTGCTCGGTGTGCGAGCGAACATCACTCACGGTCTGCCCTTGCCGCTGTCCGCCCGGCACGTCACGAGCGGCCAACCGCAGGTCGCAATTCGAACATTCCGATCACGCGAGACCGTCAATCCGTGGAAGTTGCAAAAAGGGCGCGGAACGATTTCTTCGGAGTTCTTGGACGTCATTCGCCTTGGTTGGTCATCCGGAATAACGCTTCGAGTAGCCGGTGAACTCCCACCGTTCGGGTGAGTGCACCTACCTCCGGGGATTTACTAGTCTGACCCGGTGCGCAGCGGGGAAGTCATAGCCGGTCGGTACCAGCTCGGGGACGTCGTCGGCGCAGGCGGTATGGGAAAGGTCTGGCAGGCCACCGACCTCGAACTCCGCCGGACGGTGGCTCTCAAAGAAACCAGCACCGGCGACGACGAGGAGATCCGCCGTGAAGCCAAGATCGGAGCGGGCCTGCACCACCCCAACGTGATCTCGGTCTTCGACGTGGTCGAGGAGGGCGACCAGCGGTGGCTGGTCATGGAATACCTGCCCGCGCGCAGCCTCGCCGAGATGATCCGGGAGGACGGCCCGATTCCCGCGATCCGCGCGGCTCGAGTCGGCGCGCAGATCGCCACAGCGCTGTCCGCGATGCACGCCAAGGGCATGGTGCACCGGGATGTCACGCCGAGCAACATCCTCGTCGCCGACGACGGCACGGCGAAGCTGATCGACCTGGGCATCACGACGTGGGACCAGGTCACGCGGACCGGAACGCAGCAGAACGCCGGAACTCCCGCCTACATGGCCCCGGAATTGCTCGACGGCCACCACGTCACGCCGGCTGCCGACGTGTACTCGCTGGGGGCCACGCTGCGGACCGCCGTCAGGGGGCACGACGAGGTGAACGGGCGCTTCGCGAACCTCCTGGCGAGGCTGACCGATCCGAGCCCGTCCGGCAGGCCCACCGCGGACGAGGCGGCGAAGCTCCTCACGAGATCCGGGGCGCGGCGACCCTCCCGAGGCGTGCTCGTGGGCGCGGGCGTCGGGATGGTCGCGGTGCTGCTCGCCGCCGTCGTGGTCCTCGTACGCGATTCGGACAGCCCAGACGCCGTGGCCAACGCGCCGGGCTCGTCCCCCCGCGCCGTGCCGCCCGGCGACGACGGCAAGCTGCTGTACGGCGTTGGCGACCAGCTCAACTCCGTCCTGGCGAGCGAACTGGTGCGGGAAACCCCGGTGCGCATGTTGACCACCAATTACCACAAACCCAGCGATCTGTCGAAATTGGCGCCCTGGGGCGACACCGCAGTACCCGAGGCTTATGCGGAGGGCTACGCACTGCACCTGATCGTGTCGGACTGGGAGGTCAACGATCCGGAGATCAGCGTCACCACCTCGTACGGCGTCGGCTGCGGCCGGGCCTACGTGCTCAGTTCCGAATTCCCCCGGCACATGCGCACCCTCGCGCGCATCTTCGCCGGGCAGCCTGACGATCCACCCCTCTACGTCACCGTTTTCCAGGACGTCAACAAGATGGGGTGCAAGGACGGCTACTACGCCGACGAAGCGTCGAGCACGGCGTACTACGAGGCGTTGAAGGATCGCTACCTCGAGGTTTTGCGGATCTTCCACGAGGAGGCGCCCAACTCGCGGGTGGCGCTGGGCTGGGACGCCTGGCAAGCCGGGAGCGACGACCCGAAAACGGGTTACGGCCGATCCATGTTCGGGCACTTCGCCGACGTGCTGGCGGCGTCGGACTTCCAGTCCGTCATCGCCAAGCAACGACTGGGCAATGTGGACGACGTGCGCCAGTCCGTCCGCATCCTCGGCGAGTACGGGCCGGTCATGGTAGCCGCCTACGGCAATGAGAGAACGGACGACATCGTTGACGGGGAGGTCCGGGCGCTGCTGTCCGACACGTCGATCGCCGAACTCATCGGACATCGCCTGTTCGCCTGGAACTTCAACTCCGAGGGGGTGGTGTCCAGGGCGGGCAAAGCTACCCTCGACTTCGTCAAGGACGTCGTGCGCCGCACCGGCAGGGGACCGCAGTAGATTCCGGTACTGCGCTTGCCGAGAATGTCGCCCGTGCAGGTCAGGCGGCGTGGTAGTACTCGTTGAGGATGCTGCCAAGTCGTTGTCGTCGGCGGGTGTCGTGGTGCGTGTCAGACGATGTGGCGCAGGCCGTCGACGAGCAGGTCGATCATGCGGTCGGTGTAGGCGTGGTCGTCCGGTGCGGCGATGCCGCTGAGGACGCGCATCAGGTCCTCCGGGGTGATGTCGGCCCTGATCTCTCCGGCTGCGGCAGCGGTGTTCAGGAACTGCGCGAGCACTGGGGTGAAGCTCTCCAGGAAGTACGCGGGCAGGCCTCGGTAGGCGGGGTCGCCGGAGTGCATGGCGGGTTTGAGCCCGTACTTGTCGGAGATGAATCGTGCGACCTGCCGCATCCATCGGGTCAGCGCCTCGACCGGGTCGTACTGGTCGGCCAAGGAGGCGGCGGTCTCGACGCAGGCGTCGACGTCGTGCCGGAAGACGGCGGTGATCAGGGCCGAGCGATCGGGGAAATGGCGGTAGAAGGTGCCCGCCCCGACGCCGGCCGCGGCGATGATCCGTCGTACGGAGGCGTCCACGCCTTCTGTCGCGAAGACCTCGGTAGCGGCCGCCAGCAAGGCGTCGAGGTTGCGCTGGACGTCCTGCTGCCGACGGGTGCGCGGCGTCTCGGTGGGGTCGGTCGCGATCGGAGGACTCCTTGAACTGCTGAACGATGTTCCGATCCGAATCTACCAGCGGCGGGAACGCTGGTCGTGGATGCGGGCCGACCTCGCGCTCCCACCTCCCTGATCATCTGTCCGTGACCTGATCGGCGTGCTCAGAGCAGCTTGTCGAGCGTGATGGGCAGTTGGCGGACGCGTTTGCCGGTGGCGTTGTAGATCGCGTTCGCGATGGCGGCAGCCGTTCCGTTCATGCTGAGCTCGCCGATACCGCGGGCGCCCAGGGGAGCATGCGGATCGGGGATGCCGGTCCAGATGACGTCGATCTTCGGTACGTCCGCGTGTACGGGGATGTGGTATTCGGCCAGGCTGGGGTTCATGATGCGGGCGGTGCGTTCGTCGTACAGCGTTTCCTCGGTCAGCGCCAGGCCCATCGCCATGATCATGCCGCCGCGGAACTGGCCTGCGGCGGTCCTGGCGTTCATGACCCGCCCGCAGTCCATCGAGCCGAGCAGGCGGCTGACCCTGGTCTCCCCGGTGACGGCGTTGACCCGGACCTCGCAGAACATCGCCCCGTAGGAGTACATCGAGTACCGCTCCGACTCGGTCGGGTTGCCGCCGCTCGCGTCGATGGTGAGTTCGTCACGTCCGGCCCTGGTGAGGATCGAGGCGTAGCTCTCGTGACGTCCGGGGTCGTCGATCTTGGCCAGGCCGCCGTCGCGGGGCGTGACGTCGTCGGCGGTGAGTCCCGCCAGCGGTGAATCCCCACGCACGAGCTTGAGCAACTCGGCCACCACCTCGTGCGTGGCCGCGACCATGGTCGCGGCGACGGTGGTGGTCTGACTTGACCCGACGCCCGGCACCAGACCGGGGAGCGCCGAGTCGGCGAGACGGAGCTCGACCTGCTCCGGGCGGAGCGCCAGCTGCTCGGCGATGATCTGGGTCTGCACGGTGGCGGTACCCATGCCCGCGTCGTGCGCGGCGATGGCGACCTCGACGGTGCCGTCGCCTGCCAGTGTGAGTCGCGCCGATCCACCGGGCTCGCGAGCGTACATGTGCGAACCGGCCCCGCAGCCCATGCCGATCAGCCAGTCACCCTCGCGAACCGCGCGGGGGGTGGGGTTGCGTCGTTCCCAGCCGAACCGCTTGGCGCCTGCCCGCCATGCCTTGACGATGTTGCGCGAGGAGAACGGCAGGCCGCTGAGCGGATCGGTCGCGGGTTCGTTGCGGATCCGCAGCTCGATCGGATCCATGCCGAGGGCGACGGCCACCTCGTCCACCGCGCTCTCGAGCGCGAAACTGCCGACCGCTTCTCCCGGCGCGCGCATGGCGGCGTTGGCGACCATGTCCAGGTACGCCCACTGGAGGTCGATCTTCAAGGTGTCCGTCGCGTAGGAGCTGTAGCTGACGAACTGGGCCAGTTCCGGATGTGGGCTGCCGGGGATGTGGGTGGAGGTGCCGGTGTGGATCAGTGCGACGAAGCGGCCGTCGCGCGCGGCGCCGATGGCCAACCGCTGCTCGGTGAGCGCACGTCCGCCGACCAGCCGGTACACACCCGCGCGGGAGAGCGCGAGCCGCACCGGCCTGCCTGCCAGCCGGGACGCCGCCGCGGCCAGCACCTGGTGCGTCCCCATGAACTTCCCGCCGAACGCGCCACCGACGTACGGCGAGGTCACGTGGACCTGGTGCTCGTCGATCCCCAGCATGGTGGCGAGCGACCAGGCGTTGTGCGCCACGGACTGCGACGCGTCGTGCACCTCGAGTTCGTCGCCGTGCCAGGCCACGGTAACCGCATGCGGCTCGATGGCGTTGTGGTTCTGGTACGGCGTGTGGAAGGTGGCGTCCACGGACACCGCCGCCGTCGCCAGCGCGGCTTCCGCGTCGCCGATCTCGATGTGCACCGGTTGGCCGCCGAGCATGGCGGTCTCGGTTCCGTTCGCCTTCGCTTGGGCGAACGAGGTGGTCGCGGCTTCCGCTTCACAGGTCGCTCGGACCAGCGAGGCGGCGTAGTCGGCCTGCTCCTGCGTCTCGGCCAGTACGACAGCGATCGGCTGACCGTTCCAGCGGATCCGGTCGTCCTGCATGATCGGCAGGGCGTCGTTGCCCGCTGCCTTCTCGCTCGATGCCCACGGCATCATCGGCTTCATCCGGGGTGCGTTGTAGTGGGACATCACGTGCACGAAGCCGGGTGCGGACTCCGCCGCGCTCGTGTCGATCGCGACGATGCGGCCCTTGGCGATGGTGCTGAACACCAGTGCGGCGTAAACCATGCCGTGGAATGCGAACTCGGCGGCGTAGGGCGCCGCGCCGCGCACCTTCAGCGGCCCTTCGGTCCGGGGGAGTGGGGCTCCGATCCACTCTTGGCTCGGCGGTCCGGACCGAGTCCGCGCGGGTGCGCTCGGACGGGCGGCACTGGCGATGCCGGATGGACCGGAGAGCGCCGACACGACGACACCCATGCCTGCGGCGCCGAGCACCCTGCGTCGCGTCAGCGACGGACCACCGCGTTCAGGTGAAGTCCATCCGCCCTGGCGAGCGTGTAGTTGGTCGGAGACGTTCTCGTCTGTCACGTCATCAGGCGTCTGGCTGCTCATCGCGTTCCTCCTGCCAGCTCGCTGAGCACGGCGGTGATGGTCCGCGTGGCGAGCTCGATCTTGAATCCGTTGTCGCGCAACGGTTTGGCAGCCATCAGTTCGGCCTCAGCCGCGGCGCGGAAGGCCCGTGTGGTGGCTGGACCTCCGGTGAGTGCGGCCTCGGCCTCATGGGCGCGCCATGGCTTGTGCGCGACCCCGCCCAGCGCGATTCGCACGTTCCTGACTTCGCCGCCTCGCACGTCGAGGGCAGCGGCGACCGACACCAGCGCGAAGGCGTAGCTCGCCCGGTCGCGTACCTTGCGGTACGTCGAGCGCCTCGCCCAGGGCAGCGGCGGTAGTTCGACCGCCGTGATCAATTCGCCCCGACCGAGAACAGTCTCGACCTCGGGGTGGTCGCCCGGCAGCCGGTGCAGTTCGGTCAGCGGCACTTTGCGGGCACCAGCGGGCCCGTCCAGGTGCACCACCGCATCGAGGGCAGCGAGTGCTACACACATGTCCGACGGATGCGTCGCGACGCACGCCGACGAGGCGCCGAGGATCGCATGCGTGCGGTTGAACCCCTCGATCGCATCGCAGCCCTGCCCTGGGTTTCGCTTGTTGCAGCGCGAACCCCCGGCGTCGTAGAAGTAGGCGCATCGCGTGCGCTGCAGCATGTTGCCGCCCACAGTCGCCATGTTGCGGATCTGTCCCGAGGCACCCGCCACTACCGCCCGAGACAGCACGGGACTTTGCGTGCGGACCTCGCGATGCGTGGCCAGTTCGGTGTTGCGCACCGCGGCGCCGATCAGCAGGCCGCCGTCGCGGAGCCGTTTGATGTCCGAGGACAGGCCGGTCACGTCGACCAATGCCGTCGGTTGCTCGATGGTCTCGCGCATCAGGTCGACGAGGTTCGTGCCACCGCCGATGTACTTGGCACCCGGCGCCGCGCCCGCTCGCAGTGCCTCTGCCACATCGCCTGCTCGCGCGTAGGTGAACGGTTTCATCGCGCGACCCTCCGGGCCTTCGTGCTGCTCCGAGGCGAGAGCTGGCCCGCCCGATGCGTTTGCGCGATCGCCGAGACGATTCCGTTGTGCGCGCCGCAGCGGCACAGGTTGCCGCTCATCCGCTCGCGCAGCTCGTCATCGGTGAGCTCGATCCGCTTCGCCGACAGATCGCCGGTGACGTGGCTGGGTACGCCGCGTTCGAGCTCGCCTGCCATTCCGATCGCCGAGCAGATCTGGCCGGGCGTGCAGTATCCGCACTGGAATCCGTCGTGCTCGATGAACGCCTGCTGCAACGGGTGCAGCCCGTCCTCGCCGGCCAAGGCGTCGATGGTGACGACATCTCGTCCTGTGTACTGGACTGCAAGAGCGAGGCACGAGACGATGCGCTCGTCGTCGACGAGCACGGTGCACGCGCCACACCCGCCCTGGTTGCACCCCTTCTTCGTGCCGTGGAGGCCGAGCGTCTCACGGAGGAGGTCGAGGAGGGAGACACGTGGGTCGTCGGGTGGTGGGACCGGGGTGCCGTTGATGCGGATCGCTCCGCTTTTCGCGTACATCTTCGTTCCCTGAATCCTTTGTTCGGATGGGTGCCGATGTCGGTGCCGGGCGGGACCATCTCGTCGATCCGGTCGAGGATGTCGTCGGAGAGGACGACGCCCATCCCCGCGAGCGGGTCGTCCAGGTGCTCCGTGGTGCGAACGCCGAGCAGCGCGCTCGTCACCGCCGGGTGCGAGATCGCGAAGGCCATCGCGAGGTGGGGCGTCGAGTCGGCGGAGTCGACCAGGTTGATCCCGGCATCGAGCGCCCTGGGGTGATCTTGAGCGAATCCTCGGGATCAGGGTTGCCGACCTGAGTGGCGAACATCAGCGTGCCAAGCCCGCAAGGGTCGACCTTGATGCCGGTCCGGCCGAGGTCGCGATGGCGCACGGGACTCCCCAGAGGCAGCTGAACGGTGTTCCGGCGGAACACTGTTCAGGAACGTACTGAACGGTGTTCCGCGTGTCAACGGAAGGGCCGCACCTCCCAGCCGCGACCATGGACCACTGCGCCACCGGCCCCCTGCTCCGGTGTCCACATCCCACCCGCCGACTCGCCGCCCCCCCACAGCCCGGGAACGGCGCTCCAACGGCCAGCAGAACAGGATGAACCCAGTAGCGGATGAACAGAGCGACCCCGATGCACGCGAACGGCGGCCTCGGCCCGGCTGTTCGGCCCCACTCCCTGACGAAGCGGACTGGTGCGCTCCCTCCCGCGTAATGTGCGGCGCTCCCACCACGACAACCACCGAGAGCGTTCGAATCGCGGTCAACGGAACTGATCGGGTGATCGGATGACGGAGACGCCCCATCCCGGCGAAGTCGGCTCGTCCGGGAAGCCGGTGACCATCGCCGACCTCGCGCGGCGGATCGTGGCGGAGGTGGAACCGGAGCAGGTGGACTACCTGGCACTGGTGACCGCCTCGTGGGAACGCGGCGCCCCGCCGCGCGGGTCGAGGTCGTGGACCGGTGGCACGGTTGGCTCCGGGGTGCAGCCCTGGGTGTTGGCCGACCTCGTGTACCCGTTGCTGGCCGGGACCCTCGCGCAGGTGCTGGGCGCGAGCGCGTTCGCCCGGCTCCAGCGCAGGCGGTGGTGGCGCAAGCGCGCGGTGGTGCCGTCGGCGCAGATCACCCTCACCCCGGAGCAGGTCGAACGCGCGCGGGCCGCCTGCATCGCGCACGGGATGACGCTGGGTCTGTCGGAGTCCGAGGCGACCATGCTGGCCGACGCCGTGCACGGTGCCTTGCACAGGACCGACGACGGATGACCGCACCCGTCGCGGACGGGGAACCTCGGCTGGTGCGCGCCGCCGCACCGGCCCGCCCAGGGTGGGTCCACGTGCTGGTGTGGGGGGCGTTGGCGGTGCTCGGGGCGGGCGCGGGCCAGGCGTTGTCCACCACCTTCGACCTGGGGACATCGCCGGCGCGCAAGCCTGCCTGGTGCGCAACGGGATCTCCGTGGACGGCACCGATCCGGTGGCGCTCGACCAGGCCGCGTACCGGCAGTGCATGGAGGACAACCTCCGCGTGCAGGCCACCGCCGTCCTCGCCGGTGCCGTCGCCCTGCCCGCCGCCGCGTGGCTGCTGGTGCTGCTGGGCGGCCTCGCCGAGCGGTGGCGGCTGCGGCCCGGTCGGATCACCGGGATACCCGCGGCCTCGCAGCGGTTGACCGAGCGGTTCGCCGTGCTGTGCGACAGCCAGGGCCTGACCAGGCGGGACCGGCCGCACCTGGTGCTCGCGCCGCCGGGAACCGGCGTAACGCAGGCGTTCACCACCGGTCTGCCGGGGACGCGCCCTTGGGTGGTGATCCCGCTGGCCTACGCCTACGCCGAGCCGATCGCGTTCGACGCGGTGGCCGCGCACGAGGTGGGGCACGTCCGGGCGCGCGACGTGCTGTGGGCCTCGGCCGTGTGGTGGGCGGGGTGGCTGGCCGTGCCCGCCCTGCTGCTCGCCCTGGTCCCGTTGGCGGCCGCGCCCGAGGTGGTGTGGGAGTTCTACGGCCTCTCGCTGCTCGTCTCGCTGGTCGTGGCGGTGGCGATGTTCGTGCTGCGCGCCGGGCTGCTGCGCCGCCGCGAGCTGGCCGCCGACCGCCACGCGCTGGAGGTGACCGCCGACCCGAACGCGCTGGCGCGCGTGGTCAAGCCCGCGAAGAAGCGCAGGACGGGTGTGTTCGCCATCCACCCGGCGGCCGTCGACCGGCTCGCCCTCGACGTGGACGCGCCTGATCGGGAAGGCGGCTTCGTCTTCACCGCCACGGCCGGCGTCGTGGCCATGGCCACCTACCACGCCACCTACCTCGTCCTGGGCAGCCTGCTGCCGTTCAACGGCACCGCGATCAGCTCGGCTTCGGTGGTCGCGGCCCTGCTGTGGGCCTCGGTGGTGGTGCCGTCGTGGACCAGGCAGGCGGCGTCCGACCCGTCCGGGTGGACGGGTCGGCTGGCAGGCGCGGTGGTGGGCCTGGTCGTCGGGTACTGCCTCCAACCGCCCGGTTTGAGCACCATCACCGCCCCCGGCCCGGAACGGGACCTGCTGCCGCTGCCGTCGCTGCTGCTGGTGCTGGTGCCCGGTCTGGTGGTCGCCGCCTTCGCGGTCGCCCTGCTCACCGCCGGATTGGTCGCCCGCCTCGCCGCGCACCCCGGCCACCGACGCCCAGGCGGGCTCGGTGCCGCACTCGCCGTGACGGCCGTCCTCGCCGCCGCCGTGGGCACGCTCACCGGGACCGCGACGGTCCACGTGGCGACCGGCGGCACCGCGTCGTTCCGGTCGTTCCTGGTGACCAACGGCTACGACCAGGTCTGGCGCCACACGGCGGCGCTGCTCCTCGTCGCGCTGGCGCTCGTCGTCCGACGCCCTGGACGACCAGCCGCGGTGGTGAGCGGGGTGACCGCCGTGGTCGGCGCCGTGGCGGCGGCGCTGTCCTGGCAGCTCCGCCTGGACGACCAGCTCTCCGACGCCAGGAGCGCCTTCCTGGCCTACCAGACGTGGTGGATCTGCGCGCTCGCCGGGCTGGTCGCCGCCGTGGCGGTGGTGATCGTCAATGGCGGCGCGCTGCCCGAACTGCCCTCTGGTGTCCTCTGTGGACTACTGGTCGCGGCGTCGGCCGGTGGCGCCCAGTACTTGATCCGGCGGGTCCGGCACGGCGGCGACTCGAACGTCTTCCAGGAAACCCTGCAAGCACCGGGATGGCTGCTGGTGCTGGCCCTGGTCGGCACGGCTCCGCTGACGGCTTCGCTCGTGGTCATGCTGCGACGCCGGGAACCCCGACACGGTGCGGTTCGCTGGGCCGCAGGCGGTGTCACCGCGCTGCTGGCCCTGCTGCTCGTGGCGGGTGGCCTGTCCGGCGTCACGACCGCGGAATCCGACTTCGCCCAACCCGACACCCGGTCGCAACTCGCCGAACAGGCCTCGCCCCGACCTGATCCGCCGGTGGAGGCCGAGAAGCCTTTGGACCAGGCCGCCGCCACCGCTGCCCTGGCCGACGTGCCCGGCGTGCTCCCACCCGGTGCGAGAAGCGTGCCCAACATCCCGGACGACTCGTCGTCGGTCCAGACCCCCGCCACCTGCGACGCCGCCCTTGACCGGTCGATCGCGAACGAGAAGGCCCTTCCGCGCGCCGCCGAGGTCGAGCAGCGGTTCACCTTTCCGCTGGGGGGCAGACCGGACGGCGGATCCATCTCGGTGTCGATCACCTCGTACTCGACGCCTCCGCCGGGTTTCTCCGACATCGACGCGGAGAACCAGGCGTGCGCCGATTTCAGGCAACTCGTCTCACCCGAGGAGAACCGCTACTACGACTTCCACATCACCCCGCGGCCCGCGCTCGACTTCCCCCTGGCGCGTCGGCGGTCCATCACCGGACAAGGGCAGTTGAAGGGGATCGCCACGCTCTTCGCCTTCGAGCACTACACGGCGATCTTCGGCCTGAACCGGGTGGACGTCGCCCTCGACTGGTTCCACCTCGGCACCAGTCCGCCGCAGGCTTTCCTCGACGAGGTCGAACGGCTTGTGACGAACGCGATGAACGCGATCGTCGCGAAGCTGTGACGGGAGCCGAACCCGACTGGTGGAACACCGAGGCGGGGCGAGGCCGAGCTGCGGCGCTTCGCGGACGGCCTCGACCAGATCGTGGAGTGCCCGATCGTGGCGGAGTCGTCGGGCAAGCGGATGGTGGCCGTGGAGGCCGATGACAGCACCGCTTGGTATGTCACGGTGCCCGCTGAGTGGGAGCAGGCCATTCAACTGTTGAACGCGTTGCGGTGACGGTCCGGATGAGTTCGCGGAGGAGGGCAGGTGGTGGTGTGACGTAGTGCTCTCCAGTGGCCGATCAGCAGGGCGAAGACGCGTTCGTCGGAGACGCGCAAGCAGCGCAGCAGCAGGTTGCGGGGTCTGTCCTGGGCTCGGCGGGTTCCCACTTGCGCGGGGTGCGGGGGTGTGGATGCGGGTTTTCGGGTTGAAGTGGATGGCGAAGCGACGGTCGAGCTGGTGATCGGTCCCCGCCGGGACACCGGGCGGGACGACCTCGCCGATGCCGTGGGTCGGGAGGCATGCGCGGGGAGGTGGAAGTCGCATTCCGCGCGGCGATCCGGGCGAACGGAGTCAGCGCTCCGCGAGTGAACCAGTTGCTGGTGGGCCGGCCACTGCCAGCGAGCCTGTGGTGACTGCGCAACGACACCCGGACCGACGCGACGACCGCACTCGGTCTGGTGGTGGACATGGCCGCGGAAAGGGGCCTTGCCGCGGGTTGACCGCTGGACGGCTCCGGGGCGAGTCGGGCTGGGATGGAGCCGTGCGCCTGACCATGCCGCAGGAGGTGGCCGACCTCGGCGGCGACGCGGCGAACGTTGTGCTTGCCGAAAACATCGTTCGTGCAGGTCGGGCGGCCCATGCGTAGCTCAGTGCCCAGTGCGCTGTTCTGGTGCCTTGTGGGGCGGTGACGGCAGGGCGGCGGCGTTGTTCGGCTCGCCGGAGTCGATCCGTGCCGCGTTGCTTCCTGAGCACACCGACGGGTTCGACGCCGCTTTCGATGCCGCGTTGACCGCGCCCGGCGGACTCTGCGCCTGGATCAGTTGCGGTCGACCCTGCGGGTGTGACGGCGGCTCGCGTTGCTCACCCGTGAGGACCCGGAGGCGGCCCGTCGGCTGGTGGCCACCACCGCCGAGGTTCGTCGTACGGGTGCCCCGGCCGGGTAGTGTGTCGTGGGACGAGTTGCGGGCGGAGTTGGGCTGTAGTCGCCGGTGGCCCGGACGGCGGTCAACGACGATCATGGCGTACACCCTCGATGTCGATCCTGACGCGCAGGAGCAGATCCGGGCACTTCCACCCGAGGCGCTTGTCGCGCTCGGTGAGGCATTCGAGGGCTTGACCTTGGTATCTGAGCGGGACAGCCCGCTCAACCCGGACAATCCGGATGGCGGGCTGTTCCACCTGACGTTCGGCCAGGGGCGTGGATTGATCACCTACCTGCTGCTGACCACCCAGGACCGGGTGGACGTGCTGCTGGTGACCTGGGTGTCGTTCGACCACAGCCATGGTTCCTGATCCGGTGGGCGGTCCGGTCCGGTGCGTTGAGGGGCCCGTGGGAGCAGAACTCCTCGGGGAACCGTCGCTTTGTGGTCAGCTGGTCTGGCTCCGGCGATGAAGCTGCTGGTCGTGACCTTGTGGTCCTGATCCACTCCCCGAGTGTCATCGTGACCACTTCGTGCGGCACCGAAGAGGTCACCACTGGCCAGCC
The DNA here is from genome assembly GCF_017876325.1 of Saccharothrix coeruleofusca. Classification (NCBI taxonomy): domain Bacteria; kingdom Bacillati; phylum Actinomycetota; class Actinomycetes; order Pseudonocardiales; family Pseudonocardiaceae; genus Saccharothrix; species Saccharothrix coeruleofusca. The sequence continues at coordinate 3,994,089 of NZ_JAGINV010000001.1, read as the reverse complement.
TTGATCTTGACCTGGTTGGTGCGCTTACGAGGGGCGCAGAGTCACTGGCGCTGGATCCTGTGGCCCGCAGGACCTGCGGAACCGCACCTGATCATGATTGGTCGGTGGTGTTCAGCATCACTCGGAGGTCGGCCGGGTGACTTCATGGGTGAGTCGCGTCGATGCTCTGTTCGAGGGCGGGGAGGCCAACTCGCTGGCTCGGCGCACTGTTCGGTGAACGCGGCGCGTCCCCTTCGCCAGGCCTCGTGGCGGTCACTGCGCTACCGGTGAGTGGCCGGGGTGACCCTGAGCATGGCGAAGTTGCTCCGTTCGGCAGGCAACCTGATGCCTGTTGAGGCGTCATAGTCTCTCTTCGGGTCGGGAATTGATCACTAACTCGCGGAGGGTGCTCCGCGGGCGGGGGGCTTCACACATGCGATCGCGCATCCGTGCGCGGGGCTTTGCCCTGCGCACACTCGGTTGTGGAATCGTTCTCGCGATGGTGGGCGCCGGGCTGGTGCCCGTGGCCGCGGTTGCCGCGCCGCAGCCGGTTCCGGACGTGGCCGCCGACGAGGCGACCGCCAAGCGGTATGCCGCGTTGGGGGACAAGCCGGTGCGGGTGGCGTTGGCGACCTCGGAGTCGGAGGAGCTGTACGCCAACCCGGACGGCACGATGACCTACACCCAGCACGTGCAGCCGGTGCGCGCCAAACGCGACGGGGTGTGGGTGCCGATCGATCTGACGTTGGAGCACAAGCCCGACGGCACGATCGCGCCGAAGGCGGCGCCGGTGGCCATGGAGTTCTCGTCGGGGGGCGTCGGCTCGGCGCGGCGGGGGCCGGTGGCCAAGCTGGCCGACGGGGACCGCGAAGTGGGGTTCAGCTGGCCGGAGGACCTGCCCGAGCCGACGCTCTCCGAGACGACGGTGACCTACCCGGAGGTCTTTCCCGGTGTTGACCTGAAGGTCGAAGCGGGGTTGCGGGGTTTCAGCGAGGTCCTGGTGGTCAAGACGCCGCAGGCCGCCGACCACCCGGAGCTGCGCACCATCGACTTCCGGTCGCACACCGAGAACGTGCGCATCGAGGAAGTGCCGAGCGGGCTGGCGGTCAAGGACGAGGCCGGCAACACGGTGTTCGCCGGGGACGCGTCGCGGATGTGGGACTCCTCCGGTGAATCCGAGGAGGATCGGACGGACGGTCCCACCCCTGGTGACCGCCGGGCCACCATGGACGTCGAGGTCACTCCGGACACCGTCGCGGTGACCCCGGATCAGGCGTTCCTGGACGACCCGGCGACCACCTACCCGGTGCACATCGACCCGAACTACTCCTGCACCACCTGCGGCAAGGCCCACCACGTGGTCGTGCAGTCGCCGTGGCCGGACGCGCGCAACTTCGACGCCACGACCGGAATGCTCAGCGACCTCAAGGTCGGCTATGTCAACGGCGACGAGCTGCAGAGCCCGAACGGCGAGGCGGGCACCTCGCGAACCTACGTGCAGATGAACACCGGCGCGATCATCGGCAAGCACATCGAATCCGCCACCTTGAAGGCCAGGGTGATCAAGTCCTACTCCTGCTCGCCTTCGCCGACGTCTGTGCATTTGACCAATTGGGTGGACGCTAATACCACGTGGCGCAACCAGACGCCGTGGATGCGACACCTGGACACCAACAATCGTGCGAACAATCCAGGCGCGAACTGTGCCTCGGATGGCACGGCGAACTTCAACGTGATGTCGGCGATCGAGGAGGCCTCGGCCAAGGGGTGGGGAATCACCACGTTCGTGCTCGCTGCCAGCAACGAGGAAGACCTGAACCGCTCGTGGCGGCGCTTCGACCTCAACCCGTACCTGGAAGTGGTCTACAACAGCTATCCCAACCCGCCGAGTGACATGAGTATGGAAGCCTTCAGCCCCGACGGCGCGCACACACTGCCATGCCGGGTGGGAGCTAACCGAGCCTTCGTGTTCACCCGCACCCCCAAACTGAGCGCACGACTGTCCGATCCGGACCAAGGCTTTCTGGATGCCGCGTTCAAGCTCTACTCCGGAACGGAAGGGGCACTGGGCGACGAGAACCAGTTTGCGCAGTTCACGGCCATCGATATCCCGTCCAACTCGATCGGCTCCGCGTTCGTTCCTGGTGGCTACATCAAGACCGACGGCATCTACACCTGGCGTGTGTGGGCGGGTGACCGCCAGTTCCACACCTGGTCGCCGTACTGCGAGTTCGAGGTCGACACCGTCCGCCCCAACATCCCGGCGGTGTTCTCGAATGACTATCCGACCAGCGGCGTCCACGGCAGCGTGGGGCACACGGGCAACTTCACCTTCAAGGTCAACGGCAACACCGGCCGTGACGGCAGCATGGACATCGTCCGCTACACGTGGTCGCTCAACGGCGGCAGCGGGAAAGCCCACACCGTGGATGTGGCCTCGAGCGATGGCACGGTGACCGTGCCGATCACGCCGACCCGCGCGGGCACCAACGTGCTCTACGTCAACGCTCTCGACCGGGCGGGCAACAGCTCGGGTGCTCCTGCCGAGTACCGGTTCGAGGTCACCCCGCCGCTGCCAGCACTGGCTGAGTGGAAGCTGGACGAGATCTCGGGTGACACCGCGGCCGACACCGGAGCCGGGAACCGGCCGTTGACGCTGTCCGGTGGGGCGGAGTTCGCACCGGCGTATGCCGGTAACGGACTGAAGCTCAACGGGGATAGCGCTGCCGCGGCGTCAGCGTCGTCGATCGTGGACACTGCGAGGGCGTTCTCCGTCGGGGCGTGGGTCAAACTGGAGCGGACCGACGGTTACTTCACCGTGCTCAGCCAGGACGGCAACCGGGTCAGCCCGTTCTACCTGCAGTACGACCCGGCCGTGAACCGGTGGCGGATCAGCGCGACCGAACGGGATGCCGATTCCCCGCCGGCAGTCTCGATCAACTCGTTGGACGCCCCCGAGGTCGGTGCCTGGACGCATCTGCTGGCCACCTACGAGCCCAACAGCCGCAACGCCACGCTGTATGTCAACGGCAAGGCGCAGGGATCGGTGGCGATGAGCTTCTGGCAAGCTGCCGGCAGCCTGGTCGTCGGTGCCGCGCGGTGGAACGGCGCGCGCGCCAACCACTTTCCCGGCGCGGTGGACCACGTCCAGTTGTGGGACCGGGAACTCGGTGCCGACGACGCCGCGGCCGCGACCAACCTCGCCGTGCCGCGTGCCCGCTACCTGCTCGACGAGCGCTCCGGCGGCACGACACGCGAGGAGGTGTCCGGGGCCAACGCCACGTTGGCCGGTGGTGTGGCCTGGGCGGGTGCCGCGCAGTCCCAGGCCGCCAGCGAGGAGAAGTGGCTCAACTACGACGCCTCCGGCACCGGCGAGGTCACCGGAACGCTCCCGGGGAATGCGCGCACCGACCGCTCCTACACGGTCACGGCATGGGTCCGCCACGGCGAATTGGATTCCTCGGCACGCGCCGCCGTGAGTATCGGGGACACCAAGTACTCACCGTTCCTGCTCGGCTACCGACCCGAGACCGGCAAATGGGGCTTCCTGGTGTCCAAGTCGGCCACCACCGGTGACGGGTGGACGGCGCTGTCCGACAAACCCGCCACGGCAGGGGAGTGGGTGCACCTGGCGGCCACCTACGACGCCGTCACCGGAGGTATCACCTTGTACGTCAACGGTGTCAAGCAGAGCACCTTCTCCAACACCCCTGACGGCACCGGCATTCGAGGTTGGCAGGCCACCGGGCCGCTGTGGATCGGTCGCGGCATCTGGGAAGGCCGACGCTCCGATGCGTGGAAGGGCGACGTGGACGACGTGCGGATGTACTCGGGCGTGCTGACCTCGGCCGAGATCAACCTGCTGTTCGACAACACCTTCCACTACTGAGATCGCACCGGTTCGACTTCATGAGGAGCCTTGTCGTGAGCGCTGGATCGCCGTCCTGGAGAAAGCGGGCAGTGGCGTTCGGTGTCGTGCTGGTGCTGGCCGCGTCGTCCACCCAAGCCGTCGCCGCACCGGACACCGGGACCGAGCTGCCCGTGGTGCCGAAGGAAAAACCCCTGCAGGTCAACCCGATCCCGCCGCGAACGCCGCAACCGGATCCGAACGCGGGCCTGGCCATCACCGAACCCGCGAAGGTCGTTTGGCCGCGGGCGGCCCGCAGCGAGGTCGACTTCGCTGCGACCGGTGGCACCCCTGCCCAGGTCGCGGCCCGTGTGGCGGGTACCGCGGTGCGCGCGGCGGGGACTCCGGTCTCCCTGGCTGTCGCGGGGGATCAGTCCGCGCGGCGGCAGGCGGCGGTGGGCACGGTGCGTGTCGAGGTGGCCGATCCTGCGGCCACGCAGGCCGTGGCGCCTTACGGGGTGGTGTTCAGCCTCGTCGACGGCGGCAACGCGGCGAACACGCCGTTGGATGTCCATTTCGACTACGAGTCGTTCGCCGACGCATTCGGTGGTGGCTACGGCTCGCGCCTGAAGCTGACCGCGTTGCCGTCGTGCGCGCTGAGCACGCCGGACAAGCCGGAGTGCCGCACGGCTACCCCGGTTCCCGATGCTGTCAACAACACCGCGGCACGACTGCTGTCGGGTAGGGCGACACTTACCCAATCGGGCCAGCCAGCGGTTTTTGCCGTCACCGCGGCGGCTTCCGGTGAGAGCGGCACGTACAAGGCGACGTCGTTGGCTCCGGCGGGGTCGTGGAGTGCGGGTGGTTCGTCGGGTGATTTCACCTATGGCTATCCGATGCGGGTTCCGCCCGCAATCGCGGGTGCGGCGCCGTCGGTGTCGTTGGGCTATTCCTCGCAGAGCGTGGACGGGCGCACCTCGGCGACCAACAACCAGGCCACGTGGGCAGGCGATGGTTGGGACGTGTCCGCGGGTGGGTTCATCGAGCGGCAGTACAAGCCGTGCAGTCTGGACCTGGGCGGTAACAACGGTCAGACCAAGACCGGTGACCAGTGCTGGGCCACCGACAACGCCACGATCAGCCTGGCGGGTGTGTCGGGCAAGCTGATCAGGATTCCCGGTACCAACACCTGGCGGGCCCAGGCCGATGACGGCGCGCGGGTGGAGTTGCTGACCGGTGCGGCCAACGGTGACGAGGGCGATGCGGGTCGGGATGTCGGTGAGCACTGGAAGGTCACCACGACCGATGGCACGCAGTACTTCCTGGGCTTGAACCGGCTGCCTGGTTGGTCGTCGGGCAGGGACGAGACGCAGTCGGTGTGGACCACTCCGGTCTACGGCAACCACGGCGGTGAGTCGTGCAACAGGAGCACCTTCGACGCCTCGTGGTGCCAGCAGGGCTACCGGTGGAACGTGGACTACTCGGTCGACCCGAACGGCAACGTCACCACCTACTACTACGAGCGGGAGTTCAACCACTACGGCCGTAACGCGGATGCGGCCAAGGGCACGCCGTATGTTCGTGGTGGTCACCTCAAGCGCATCGAGTACGGCCTGCGCGCGGACAACCCCTACGCCCAGCCCGGTGCCAGGATCGACTTCGAGACCGCCGAGCGGTGTCTGCCCGGTGGCGCGGTGACCTGTGACCCGTCGCAGATCAAGTCCTCGCCCTCGTCGTGGCCGGACGTGCCCGCCGACCAGATCTGCAACGCGGGCGAGCAGTGCACCAACCGCAACAGCGCCTCGTTCTTCACCCGCAAGCGGTTGACCAAGGTCGTCACCCGTGTGGCCAACGGCAGTGGCGGGTTCCAGGACGTGGATTCCTGGAGCCTGGAGCACGCGTTCCTGCCCACCGGTGACGGCAACCCGCCGTCGCTGAACCTGACTGCGGTCGTCCACACCGGACTGGTCGGCACCCCGATCACGCTGCCGCCGACGAAGTTCGGCTACAGGGCGATGCCCAACCGGGTCGACGGCGTCGACACCGGCGATCCCTGGACCCGCTACCGGATCGATAGGATCACCGGCGAAGGCGGTGCCATCACCGAAATCCGGTACAGCGAGCAGGACTGCGTGCCCGGCTCGCGGATGCCCGCCTCGCCCGAGAACAACACGCTGCGCTGCTACCCGATCTGGTGGACACCCGACGGCGCACCCGAGCCGATCATGGACTGGTTCCACAAATACGTCGTCACCACCGTGGTCGACGACGAGTTCACCGGCGGCTCCAAACGCATCCCCACCTACTACGAGTACTCCGGTACCCCGGCGTGGCACTTCGACGACAACGAGTTCGCCGAGCCGAACCGGCGCACCTGGTCGCAATGGCGCGGCTACGAGACCGTGCGCACCGCCAAGGGCGGCACCGAATCCGGCGAAGGACCGCAGACGGTCACCGAGACCGTCTACCACCGCGGCATGGACGGCGACAAACAGCCCAACGGCACCCGTGAGGTGTGGGTGCGGACCAGCGAGGGCGAGCCGGTGCGCGATGCGGACCGGTTGCGCGGCTTCGTCCGGGAGACCCGCCAGTACAACAACGGCGAGATCGTCTCGGCATCGGTCAACGACCCCTACCTGCCACAGACGCCGACCGCGACCGACACTGCGGGCAACAAGGCGTTCGTCACCGGCAACGAGGCGGTGCGCGGCCGGACCAAGCTGGAGAACGGCACCTGGCGGCGCACCAAGGTCGTCAAGTCCTTCAACGCCGAGGGCATCGCCACCCAGGTCGAAGACCACGGCGACCTCGCGGTCACCGGGGACGAGAGCTGCACGCGCACCCAGTACGCCCGCAACGAAGCGGCCTGGATGCTCACCTACGCCCAGCAGGTGGAAACGGTCGTGGGTACCTGCGCCGTGACCGCCTCGCCCACCACGATCATGTCTCTGGCCCGCTCGTACTACGACGGCCAGAACTTGGGCGTGCCCCCGACCCGCGGCCTGATCACCAAGGCAGAGGCGCTGGACAAGTGGGACGCCTCCGGCCAGACCTGGGTGACCGCCTCCACCTCCAGCTACGACGCCTACGGCCGCCCGCTGGACGTGCATGACGCGATGGGGCAGAAAACCTCGACGGCCTACACACCCTCCACCGGCCCCGCGACACAGATCTCCAGCACCAACGCTCTGGGGCACACGGCAACGGAAACGGTGGACCCGGCGTGGGGCGCCTCCACCGCGTCGGTCGACGCCAACGGCAGGCGTACCGATCTGGTCCACGATGCGCTCGGACGCCTGACCGCCGTGTGGCTGCCCGGTCATGACAAGACCAAGGTCAAGGCCGACGCGGTGTTCGAGTACTACTACAACACCACCACGCCCAGCGTCGTGGTCAGCAAGAAGCTGCAGGAGAACGACCAGTACCTCACTGCGTACACGCTCTACGACGGCCTGATGCGCGAACGTCAGACCCAAACTCCGGCGGTGAGCGAGGCCGGCGGACGGCAGCTGTCCGACATCTTCTACGACTCGCGTGGCCTGCCCTACAAGACCAACGGCACTTACTGGGACAGCCAGGCCCCCGACGGCAAGCTGACCGGAACCTTCGACAACGCCGCACCCAGCCAGACGATCACCCAGTACGACGGCCTGGAACGACCTGTCAAAGCCACTTTCCGCGTGCTCTACGACGAGAAGTGGCACACCACCACCTCCTACGGAGGCGACCGCGTCCACACTGTCCCGCCCTCCGGTGCCACGGCCACGACCGTCATCAACGATGCCCAGGGCCGCACCGTGGAGAAGCGGCAGTACAAGGCGGGACTGGGCGGCGAGTACGACGCCACGAAGTACACCTACACCGCAGCGGGCCTGCTGGAGACCGTGACCGACCCGGCGGGCAACGTCTGGCGCTACGGCTACGACCTGCGCGGGCGCAAGATCAGCGCGGACGATCCGGACACCGGCCACAGCACCACCACCTACAACGCCGCGGGTCAGGTCACTAGCACCACCGACGCCGAAGGCCGCACGGTGGCCACCACCTACGACCCCCTGGGCCGCCCCAGCGCTCGCTACGAAGGCTCCCCACAGGGCACGAAGCTGGCCGACTGGGAGTACGACAGCGTCATCGGCGGCCTGGGCCTGCCCGCGATGTCACGCCGCTGGGTCGACGGCGCCGCATACACCAAGCGCACGACGAAGTACGACGCCGCCGGACGCCCCGAAGTCCAGCAGGTAAGCATCCCCTCGTCCAAGGAAGGAGTCCTGGGCACCACCTACGAGCTGGTGCAGAGGTACAACTACTCCGGCCAACCCACCACCACCCTGCGCAGAGCGGTCACCTCCGGCGGCGTGCAGATCGTCCCCTCCGAATCGGTGACCAGCGGCTACAACACCGCCAACGGTGTCCTGAACACCACCTCGGGAACCGACACCTACGTGGCCGCCACCACCTACAACGACTTCGGCGAGGTCGAACAGGAAGTCCACGGCCCCGGCCTCAAGATTCCCGGGGCGAAGAACGTCGTGGTCACCAACTCCTACGAAGTCGGCACTCGCAGGTTGTCGACCACGCGGGTGACGCGGACGGCCACCAGCGGCAACATCGTCGCCGATCGCGGCTACAGCTACGACGCGGCGGGCAACATCACCCGCATCGCCGACACCCCCGAGGGCGCGGTTCCCGACATCCAGTGCTTCGCCTACGACTACCTGCGCCGGATGACCGATGCCTGGACCCCGTCCACGGGCAAGTGCGGCGACGAGAAGTCGGCCACGGCGTTGGGCGGTGCGGCGCCGTACTGGCACTCCTGGACCTTCGACAAAACCGGCAACCGCATCACCGAGACCCAGCACGCCGCCGCGGGCGACACCGTGCGCACCACGACCTACCCGCAGCCGGGCAGCCCGCAACCGCACACCGCCCTGTCGGTGACCACAACCGGGCCCAACGGCACCGCACGGGACACCTTCGGCTACGACGCCACCGGCAACACCACCACGCGCAAAATCGGCGGGGACGAGCAGGTCCTGTCCTACGACGCCGAGGGCCGCGTGGCCAAGGTCCGCAACCCCGACGGCAAGGAATCGAGCTACCTCTACGACGCCGACGGCGAGCGCCTGATCAGCCGGGAACCCTCGGCCACGACGCTGTACGTGTTCGGTCAGGAGATCCGCCTGGAGACCGGCACCTCCACCCCGACCTGGACCCGCCAGTACACCCACGGCGGCAGGGTCGTGGCGGTGCGCAACAGCGTCACCGGCCTGAAGTGGGTGCTGCCCGACCACCAGGGCACCAACCTGGCCACCGTCTCCGCTACGACGATGGAGGTCACCCATCGCCGCCAGACCCCCTTCGGTGGGGCGCGTGGTGGGCTGCCCGCCACGTGGCCGGACCGGTTGGGTTTCGTCGGTGGCCGCAACGACGAGTCCGGGCTGACCCGTGTGGGCGCGAGGTTGTACGACGCGGGTTCGGGACGGTTCCTGTCGGTGGATCCGATCATCGACAACAACGATCCGCAACAGCTCAACGGCTACGCCTACAGCAACAACAGCCCCGTCACCTTCAGCGACCCCACCGGTCTGCGCAGTTGTGGTCCGGATGGTGTGTTGTGCGGTCGTTACATCAAAGCCATCCACGGCAGCCAAGACCAGTTCAACAAGGAGCGGGAGACTTTTACACGGCGGGCGCGGGTGGCGCAGTTCGTGCAGTCGCAGGCTGATGAGGGGGCGCGGAAGGCGCGGCGGGCCGCGGGGATCAGTGACGAGGAGTACGCCAGGGCGTTGGCGGATGCCCACAAGACGAAGTGGGATGTGATCAAGGAGGTCGCCTGGGAGGCGGTCAAGGACATCTCCGGGTGGAACGACATCGTCGATTGTTTCACCAAGGGTGACATCTGGGCCTGCGGCGGCATGATCGCCGGCCTGGTGCCGTGGGGGAAGATCGGCAAGGTCCTGGAGGCCGGTTACAAGGCGGTCAAGGCGGTCGCGTCGTTGGCGTCGATCGTGGAGAAGGCGCGGGGTGTCCTGCGTCGGGTCGACTCGGTCACCGCCGAAGCACAGCGGGTGGCCAACGAGTCGTTCGCCAAGCTCGGCAATGCCGGTGAGAGTTGTGCGCTGCACAGTTTCGTGGGCTCGACGCGTGTGCTGATGGCCGACGGCTCGACCAAACCGATCGCCGAGGTCGATGTCGGCGACAAGGTCAAGGCCACCGACCCGACCACGGGTGAGACGAGTGATCGCGAGGTCGTGGGCACCATCGTCCACTCCGACGAAGGTGACATGACCCGCCTGACGGTGCGCGCCGAGGACGGCACCACCGGCAGCGTCGACGCCACCTCCTGGCACCCAGTCTGGAGCGACAGCGAAAAACGCTTCATCGACATCGGCGATCTGGAGCTTCGTCAGTACCTGACCGCTGTTGATGGCACTTCACCGCAGGTTCTCGATGTTGAACGCTATGTGTACTTCGAGCCGGTATACGATATTACTGTTGACAGCGTTCATACCTACTATGTAGTCCTCGGCGCCACTTCGGCTCTGGTGCACAATTGTGCCGCTAGCGCCCCTACGCACAAGACGCTACCTAGCAGGAACGCTGCTTTTCGCGAAGCTAAGCGTGATCTCGGAATTCCAATGGGGCGACAACCGGTCGAAGTTAATAAAGTTCCCATGACGGATCGTAACGGTTCTCAAGTAATGGATGGCAACGGGCGTCGAGTGATGACTCGCGAATACACTTTCGAACAGGATGGTGGCAATCTGGTGATAATTCAAGATCACTCATATGGGCATAGATTCGGCGAAGGTGGAGTCGGTGATCAGGGGGCACATCTCAATGTTCGGCCGCATGAAAACCCGCGGACTGGTAAGATTCCGGGCACTGCTCAACACTACGAGTACTAGCAGGCGTCATGGGCTGGACTGATATCGTGTCGGATGCGCAAGGCGTTATTGCGGTTTACCATGGGCAACCGCCAGACTTGCGGCGAGTACGTGTTCATGAGGTGTCGGTCAGCAGAGAGGGGCCTGCCTTTCGACTTAGGATAGATCTGCCGAGCTATCCTGAATTGCCGCCAGCGAAATGGATTCGCAGTGGTTTTAACACCGTGCAAATTGAATTGTTGTTCGGCGGTGTCGAGAGTGTTTTGATTGATGGCATATCGACGAATGTAATTGCGGACATTGATGTCCGAGTTGACAGGGGGGTGCGTCTGGAGTTGACTTCTCCCTCGATGCGCGTCGTGGTATCCGCAATTTCGGCGCACGTTCTCAAGGTGGGCGCTTACCTGAATGGTGAGCCTTTCTCGTCCTAATTATCCCGGATCTTTCATGAGGTTGGCGGCCTCGCTGCTGTTGCGGGTTCTCCTTTCGGTGTTCGGGATGGTCGAGGTGGCCCGTTGTCGGACTGGGTTGCCGCCGGGTTCCACTGCCCGGTGGTGGGTGCTGATCGCTCGTAGGGGGTGCGTCAAACGAGCGACTCTGGCCTGTAGTCGTGGGGACGTTGGGTGTCTGTCAGGGGAGGAGGATGCGGTGGCGGAGATCGAATCTGGCGCGTTCGTGATTTGATCGATGAATCCGGAAATGCGCACGGATGTCACACCTGCAATGCCACGACCCCTGGCACTAAAAACGGAGACCGGATTCCGGACCATCAGCCGCCGTCTAGCCTCGTGACTCCTGGATCTCCGCAGACGGCGTATCCTCAGTGCCTGTCCTGCGCTAGATGGCAGGGTGGGGTCGTCTCGCAACTTTCACAAGGAAAGAGTAAAAAGGGGTGGTAGCTAATAGTCCCGTGGTCGCGTTCCTGACAAAAATCGAGCATGGATGCCTGATCTTGCGGGATGTGGGAAGTGACGATGACGTCAGCGACTGAGACCCGGCGTTCAGCAGTTGGCATCGAGAGGGCAGTTCACTCATTTTTGGTGTTCAGGCCAGTGTCGACGGTCCTGTTGAATGCGAAGTATGGAAGTCGGCTTCGCCTGTAGCGCTTCCGGTGAACCTCTTTGAAGCGTCACTTCCATGTCCATCCGGATGGCTTGTATTGCGCGACCCGAACGAATATATCCGAATGCAATTTGCGGGATTCCGTGGATCTGTGGCCTGCTCGGTGATGGTGGATGACCCGCAGTTCCGTCAAAGGTTCAAATTTTCCTGAAAGGGGAAGTTGTCGTGGGATAGATCGTGACTGGGGTTTCTGACCCGGTCGGCGGTCCAGGACCTAGAGAGTCCATGGAGCGAGAGATGGAGGAAAAGGAGGACCCGTGCAAGATCGACGACATCTTGAAAGTCGCCCTCACCTTAAACCATTTCAAACACGGACGACTCACCTGAACTCGCCGAAATCACGTCAATGACGAGTCCGGGCTGACCCGTGTGGGTGCGCGGTTGTACGACGCGGGTTCGGGGCGGTTCCTGTCGGTGGATCCGATCATCGACAACAACGATCCGCAGCAGCTCAACGGCTATGCCTACAGCAACAACAGCCCCGTCACCTTCAGCGACCCCACCGGGTTGCGCAGTTGTGGTCCGGACGGGGTGCTGTGTGGCTGGCCGAACTCCTCGATCAAGGGCCCCAACCACAAGGCGGAGAAGGAGACCTTCACGCGGCGGGCGCGGGTGGCGCAGTTCGTGCAGTCGCAGGCTGATGAGGGTGCGCGGAAGGCGCGGCGGGCCGCGGGGATCAGTGATGAGGAGTACGCCAGGGCGTTGGCGGATGCCCACAAGACGAAGTGGGATGTGATCAAGGAGGTCGCCTGGGAGGCGGTCAAGGACATCTCCGGGTGGAACGACATCGTCGATTGTTTCACCAAGGGTGACATCTGGGCCTGCGGCGGCATGATCGCCGGCCTGGTGCCATGGGGCAAGATCGGCAAGGTTCTGGAGGCCGGTTACAAGGCGGTCAAGGCCGTCTCGTCACTGGCCTCGATCGTGGAGAAGGCACGGGGCGTCCTACGCCGAGTCGACTCGATCACCGACGAAGCGCAACGGGTTGCCAACGAGGCGGGTGCCAAGCTCGGTGATGCCGGTGAGAGTTGTGCGCTGCACAGTTTCGTGGGCTCGACCCGCGTGCTGATGGCCGACGGCTCGACCAAACCGATCTCCGAGGTCGACATCGGCGACAAGGTCAAGGCCACCGACCCGGCCACGGGTGAGACGACTGATCGCGAGGTCGTGGGCACCATCGTCCACTCCGACGAAGGTGACATGACCCGCCTGACCGTGCGCGCCGAGGACGGCACCACCGGCAGCGTCGACGCCACCTCCTGGCACCCGGTCTGGAGCGAAGCGCAGGATAGCTTCGTCGACATCGGAGGTCTCCGACCTGGACAGGTTCTGACTTCGACAAACGATTCGGTTCCTACTGTTGCGGAGGTTCGGCGTTATACGAACTTTGAGTCGGTCCATGATCTGACTGTCGAAGGGGCTCACACCTACTATGTGCTAGTAGGAGCCACTCCGATCCTAGTGCACAACTGTGGTAGGGCCGGTTTGGATTTCACCGATGCTGAGAGGCAAAAGGTCTATGATGCTAACGCTGCAAAGAATGGTGGCGAGTGCAGGTGTGACTACTGCGGACAGAAAGTGGAACGACGCGGATCGCGAGACGTCAACGGAAATCCCGTTCAGGGGAGGCCTGACGATGCTCAGATTGATCACGTAGAGCCGAGGGCCAGTGGTGGGCACGGTGGCGCACATAATGGTGCCGTGGCTTGTCGCAGATGCAATAGGGATAAGTCCACGAAAACCATGGAGGAGTGGGACGATGAACTCAGAGACTTCCTCGATCTCTAGTGGCGGTGCGTCAGCATCGGAAGTGAAGCCCGAGAGATTGTACAAAGTAGCCTTCGATCTTCCTGATGAGACTGCCGACTGGGCCCGTGCTTCCTCGGAAAGACTCTGGGCGGGGAAAACGTCCGTGCAAATGGAGGTTCAGGTTCGGAACACTCCCTTCTACGTGAAGGGAGTTGCCTTCGGGGATATTGTGCGAGTCAGGGCCGATCATGAGCGCCGGGAACTCGTGTTCGAAGAATTTGTGTCGGAGGGCGGCCATTCGACGGTCCGGGTAGTCATCAGAGATGACAACGTGCGAAGCATAGTCGACGACATACTTCGCAGCTTCGAGTGTTCCTGGGAGGTTGATGCGACAGGATATCTGTGGGCAATTGACGTACCGCCGGAGGTTGATTATGTGCCCATGAGGGCCGCTCTCCTCCGTATCGTCAATGAGGGGAGAATCGGGATGGAGGAAGGTGTCCTTGCGCGTATTCGACGTGATGAACTCGGACTGCTCGGTTTTGATTGCTGATCAGGCTGGGGAAAGCCCCGAAAAATTCCTGCATTGAGCAATGCTTCAGACGTCGTGCGCACTTCCGTAGTCTGGCCTTTGCTCGAGTGGATTGTGAACCGCTGCATGTAGCTTGAGGTGTGGTGGGTTGCCCGCCATGTGGCCGGACCGGTTGGGTTTCGTCGGTGGTCGCAATGACGAGTCGGGGCTGACCCGTGTGGGCGCGCGGTTGTACGACGCGGGTTCGGGACGGTTCCTGTCGGCGGATCCGATCATCGACGACAACGATCCGCAGCAGCTCAACGGCTACGCCTACAGCAACAACAGTCCCGTCACTTTCAGTGACCCCACCGGGTTGCGCAGTTGTGGTCCGGATGGTGTGTTGTGCGGTCGTTACATCGAGGCGATCCACGGTAGTCGGGAGCAGTTCAACAAGGAGAAGGAGACCTTCACGCGGCGGGCGCGGGTGGCGCAGTTCGTGCAGTCGCAGGCCGATGAGGGGGCGCGCAAGGCGCGGCGGGCCGCGGGGATCAGTGACGAGGAGTACGCCAGGGCGTTGGCGGATGCCCACAAGACCAAGTGGGACGTGATCAAGGAGGTCACCTGGGAGGCGGTCAAGGACATCTCCGGGTGGAACGACATCGTCGATTGTTTCACCAAGGGTGACATCTGGGCCTGCGGCGGCATGATCGCCGGCCTGGTGCCATGGGGCAAGATCGGCAAAGTCCTCGAAGCCGGCTACAAAGCCATCAAGGCCGTCTCGTCACTGGCCTCGATCGTGGAGAAGGCACGGGGCGTCCTGCGCCGAGTCGACTCGATCACCGACGAAGCGCAGCGGGTGGCCAACGAGTCGGGTGCCAAGCTCGGCAATGCCGGGGAAAGTTGCATGGCCGCAGGGCACAGCTTCGTGGGCTCGACCCGCGTGCTGATGGCCGACGGCACGACCAAACCGATCGCCGAAGTCGACGTCGGGGACAAGGTCAAGGCCACCGACCCGGCTACCGGGCAGACGACTGATCGCGAGGTCGTGGGCACCATCGTCCACTCCGACGAAGGCGACGCCCTAATTGAGCTGACGGTCACCGCGCAGGACGGCTCGCGGGGCACCGTAGAGGGAACTTCCTGGCACCCCGTGTGGCTCGCCGAGGAACGGCGGTTCGTTACCCTTGGGGACCTCGAGCCGGGTCAACACCTAGCTGCAGTCGACCGCACGTCACCGATTGTCACCACTGTCGAACCCCGCACCCACTGGGCGCTGGTCTACGACCTCACCGTGGCCGACGCCCACACGTACTATGTGCTCGCCGGTAGCACCTCGGTGCTGGTCCACAACTGCGGTGAAGGCTTGCCAGCAGGAGTGGCCAACCTCAAAGACGGCGCGTACATGGCGACCAGTGACGCCATGGACACGGCTGCTGAGTTCGTCGGGCCGGGATACCGTGACATGGGCGGAGGTCGTTTCTTGAGTAGTGACGGGCTTCGCCAGGTTCGGCTTACGGATGCGGATCTCGCGCACCCGCGGCAGAACCCCCACATTAACTTCGAAACCTATAGCAGCCCGATCGGGCCTGGGGTTCGTGGCGGCAAGCCAGTTAGCAACATCCACATTTTTCTACCTGAGGAGTCAGGATGGCATCGTCCGTAGACCCTGCCGAAGAGCGTTCCCGGTCGGTGGTACCCGTCGAGGTCGAGGTCACCGCATACGACCCCATGCTCGGTGTCAGTACCTGGTGGAACGAAGACACCGTTCTTCGAGTGGAAGTGTGGGATTCGCCCGAGAAAACGGTGGTTATCTCTGGGAATCCGGCCGGCCTCGTGTCCCTCGCCAGGCACCTGCTCACCCTCGCCCAAGAATCGGTTCCGGACGGGCGTCACTTCGACTTCGACACCTATTGCGGATGGCTAGAGGAGGGGTCAGTCGCTATTCGTGTGGAAGTGGACAAGAGGTAAGGGTGCGGCGCTCCATCTGAAGGAACGAGGTGCCACAGCGAGTTGTTGCTCGGTGTGGCCTCAAAGGCTATCCCTGCCGTCCCGGCTCTCACCGACCGGGCGACGACGTGCCGGAGATGGCGCATCGCCGCCCGGTTGGAAGGTCAAGCTCCGGCATCTCAACTGTTCTCGATCCCTGGGGTTCGTGCCTGCAATAGTGACCTCACCAAGAGGTTCAATGATGAGGCGGTAGGCAACTTTGGTTATGACGCCACCAGCGACACCACCTCGTGCAGGATCGGCGGGGGCGAGCAAGTCCTGTCCTACGACGCCGAGAGGGGCAAGGCTTGCAACCTCGACGCAGGGAGTCGACCTACCTTGGGGCAGAATGACATCGTCGACTGTTTCACCCCAACGGTGACATCTGGGCCTGTGGCGGCATGATCGCCGGTCTGGTGCCCTGGGGCAAGATCGGCAAGATCGGCAAGGTCCTCCAAGCCGGTTACAAGGCGGTCGCGTCGTTGGTGTCGATCGTGGAGAAAGCACGGTGCGTCCTGCGCCGAGTCGACTCGATTACCGATGAAGCGCAGCGGGTGGCCAACGAGGCGGGTGCCAAGCTCGGCGGCGCCGGGGAAAGTTGCATGGCCGCAGGGCACAGCTTCGTGGGCTCGACGCGTGTGCTAATGGCCGACGGCACCACCAAACCAATCGCCGAGGTGGATATCGGCGACAAGGTCAAAGCCACCGACCCCGCCACCGGGCGGACCGCCGACCGTGAGGTCACCGCCACCTTCGTTCACGACAATGAAGGCGACGCCCTGGTCAAGCTGACGGTCACCGCGCAGGACGGCTCGCGGGGCACAGTGGAGGGAACTTCCTGGCACCCCGTGTGGCTCGCCGAGGAACGGCGGTTCGCCGACCTCGGGGACCTAGAGCCGGGGCAACATCTAGCCGCAGCCGACCACACGTCACCGGTCATCACTACCATCGAACCCGGCGTCGACCCGGCACTGGTCCACGACCTCACCGTGGCCAACGCCCACACGTACTATGTGTTGGCGGGCGAGACTCCCGTGCTCGTGCATAACTCCGGAGGCTGCCCCGACCTGGATGCGCTTTCGCAGAGTGGAATGCGTCCAGCAAAGGGGAAGACGACCCATGCAGGACGTGAATACCAGAAGCATATGAGCCGAGGCGATCTTTCTGTGGTTCACGGTAAGGATTTGAAGGTTGTCGGGCAGGATTTGTTGGACGACATTCTGACCAATCCGCAAACCGTTACATCGACTGTCAATTCGGGTAACTTCGCGGGCGGAATGCGGTATATCATGCCGGACCCTGCTGGTGGACGTGGGATCGGTGCGACCTTCGACGCAAATGGACAATTTCAATACTTCGGGCGGTACTAGGCATGTTGGTAATCGAGCCGTGGAATGCAAAGGCGCGCGGCGGCGCTACTCTAGATGACTTTCGGAGTGCGATCGCGGGGGCGCCTGTGGCTGCGGTCCGCTACGTAGTTCCGCAGGGAGGAACCTGGCCCGAAGGGCATAGAGAGGATCGTGCTCATGAAGTCGATATGGCCGTTGAGCTGGTCATGAGTACCGGGGCTACACTGTCCCTGTCCTGGGCGATGGATGGCCTCAATGAAGGGGTGGCGATCGAACTCAGGGAACCTGAAGAGTCGGACGTCGACTTGCCTAGGGATACTGTCGACGTAAGCGGCCATGTTGATTGGGAAATGTTTCTGGGGGCGCATATTGTAGAAATCAGTCCTGCTTGGCACATTCCCAACGAAGGTTGTCCTGAAATGCCGTGGGCATATCGCCTTGGATTCTCCAATGAGTCAAGCCTGGTTATAGCTCTAGGTGTCGCTAAGGGGAGAGGGTTCGCGTATATGCCCGACGAGTTGATCGTGTTCTTCGACGAGGGTCTCGCAGCCTCCTATATGATCCCAGTGAGTGATACTTCTTCGCGCGGGTAGGTTGAACCGACTCAGGGGGTTTGATGATCGCCTGGCGCGAGACGTCTGATATTTCGGCATCTCCATTGCTTGGGTAAATAGATCAAACGGATCCCGCCGGAATGACCTCCGGCGGGGTTGGCCTCTTGTGGCGGCAATGTCAGCGGACGATTACCATCGAGGGTGGGACTGTAAAACACGAGCGGCTCTGGCCCTGTACCGCTCGAAAAGTCATCGCTGCTGGTCAAGCTGCGTGTCTGTACTCGTTGATGAGGCCGCCGAGGACGCGGGTGCGGTGCATTCTGTGGGTGTCGAGATTGTGTACCGCGGCCGGGTGCTGTTGGGTCTCGGGTGGTAGTTGGTCTCGGCCCTGGTGGGGGCGGTGTCGGTTGTAGTGGTCTTCGTAGGTCGTGAGGATCTGTCGTGCGTGGCTCTCGCCCAGGATCACGATGTGGTCGAGGAGTTCGCGTCGGAGGGTGCGGATGGCCCGTTCGCAGTGGGCGTTCATCCGGGGCGCCTGTGGCGCGGTGGTGATGACGCGTAGATCATTGGACTGGAAAACGGCGTCGAGCGCCTGGCTGTACTTGCCGTCGCGGTCTCGTAGCAGGAATCGGAGCGACTCCGTCCGGTGTCCGAGGTCGGCGGCGAGGTTCCTGGCCTGTTGAGTGGTCCATGCCTGGGTCGGATGGGCGGTGACGCCGGTGATGTGCGGGCGTCGGGTGCCGTGTTCGAGGAACGCGAGCGCGTACAGGCGTGTGCCGAGCACGGTGTCGAGGTGGAGGAAGTCCGCCGCGATGATGCCCTGGCCCTGGGCGGTGAGGAACTGCCGCCGGGTCGGGCCACCACGACGTGGTGCCGGGTCGATGCCCGCGTCGTGCGGGATCCGCCAGACCGTCGAGCAGGCGATGCGGTGGCCGAGTCGGGCCAGCTCGCCCTGGATCCGCCGATGCCCCCATCGTGGGTTCTCCTGGGCGAGCCGCAGCACGAGCGTCTTGACCGCCGCTCGGGTTGGTGGGCGTCCGGTGCGTCGGTGCGCGGAGTAGTCCCACTTGCGGGCTGTGAGTTTGCGGTGCCAGGCGAGCAGGGTGCCCGGCGTGACCGGGAAGGCCTCCCGCCGCCGGAGGCGATCAACCGGCGCGGACAGGGCGGCGGACCAGAGCCGGTCCGCGGGCTTGTAGCGGACTGGACTGGCGAGTTGCCGACGGAGTACGGCGTTCTCGTGGCGCAGGACGAGCAGTTCGGCGTCCTTCGGCGCTTGACTGCGCAGCAACACCGTCGGGACGGACAGCAGCTTCCGAGTCACCTTGAGCCTTTTTCATCCTGATCTGCATGCGTTGGCGCACAAGGGATGCTGATCACAGGCTGGCGGTAGTCGGCGTGTCGGTGCCCGGACATGGCGAAGCCCCTGGTAGCAGAACTCTCGACCAAGATCGTCCGGCACATCCAGGAGCTTCACGTGCTGTTCTACCGCGCCGCGCTGCCGTTGTCACATCGGACCCTGACCTTTGTCTCCGGCCTGGTCCGCACCCATCGCCGACAGTCCGGTTCGGTGTGGCGCAGGCTCGGCCCGGGACAGCAGGCCCTGCTGGTGCTGGTGTACTTGCGCAAGGGCGAGACCTTCGCCGAGGTCGGCGCCGGGTTCGGCGTCTCCACCGCGACGGCCTGGCGCTACGTCAACGAGACCGTCGAACTCCTGGCGGCGAGGGCACCGAAGCTGCGCCAGGCGCTACGGAAAGCGAAACGCCGGGGCCTGGCCTACGTGATCGTCGACGGTACCCTCATCCCGATCGACCGCGTTGCCGCCGGCCGGCCCTTCTACTCGGGTAAGCACCGGATGCACGGGGTGAACCCGCAGGTGATCGCCTCGCCGGACGGCACGATCCTGTGGGTGTCCGGCCAGTTGCCGGGCAGCACCCACGACACCGCCGCCGCCCGGATCCGGAACATCCTCGCCGCGCTGCGCGACGCCGGCCTGATCGCCCTGGCAGACAAGGGCTATCACGGCTACGACGAGACCGGCCACCATGTGACCACCCCGTACAAGGGCCGCAACAAGCCCGAGTCGCAGAAGCAGGCCAACCGCGCCCACGCCCGCCTGCGCGGACCGGGCGAACGCGCAGGCGCCCAACTCAAGACCTGGCGCGTCCTGCGCAAACTACGCAGCTGCCCCTACCGCGCCGGACGCCTGGCCAAAGCCATCCACATCCTCCAGAACTACGAGACCACCGCAGGATGAAAAACGCTCACTGGGTCACCTTTCCCTGAAAACGATTTCTACCGCTTTGGGCTACCCAGAGCGGAAAGGTCGATGCGTGTACAGAAATTAGCTACAGTGGCAGCGACATCTACAGATCGTTCGATTGCCCTGTCGAGCGCACGATCGTCAGCAGAATCGGTCAAGTCCATACAATCCTGGAACCACATCCGGTCCTCCATGGCCGCCACACCGTCGTAACCAGGCTCCGAAAAAATCCGCTCCAACATCCAGAACGACTCGAAGAACCTTTCAGAAGCATATGCCAGGAGGTCCGACGAGCCCGCTCTAAGCCCTTCCTCGACAAATTTCAAACCTAGCGCCAAAAGGTCACTGATATCTTCCGCACTCAGGTCGCGGGAGGCGCCCATTACAGACGCCTGCGAAATACCCGCCGTCATTTTAATGAGAGCATCTTCCGAAAAACTTGGTTCAACAGCAGGTCGATGTGACATTTTAATCAAATGCTCTACACGACTTCCCCTGCCGACAATGCCGGAGAGAAGGGGCTCCAATCGAATTAGCGCAAGCAGTATCCAGTTCCGCTGCTTCTGAAAATTTAGACGGGCGAGCATTTGTCGACGTTGACGCATGAACTCCGGAAAGAAGCACCGCGGCTCCTGTCCTATTTTCCAGATCCTGCCGACGTTTTCATCAATGACGCGCAGGACAATAGAGGCCACATCCATTCCGGTCGAACCGGGGAATTCGTTACCCGTCACAACGCCCAAGAAGAAGTTCCGAACTCTGCTTACCCCTACACGAAAGGACACGCCAGGAAAAGGCGTGCGGAATCCGGATTCTGCTAGCGACAGGAGACGATCGGCGTCGAAGTGTTCTAGCGTTTCAACAGCCCACCGGACTAGCAGGGCACCACCGGAGAGAGGCTCCGCTGATGGGATAGAAACCACAGGGATACGAATCCCGTCATAACTCGAATCAAAGGACATCGACGTCTCCACAGGCTGGCAAATAGCTATATCTTGATGGTGGCAACCTACTCCAGAGATGCCATGGCCGCAGGTTTGAAGATGACTTCCTGTGGCATTCCCTCACCTGTCGTTCGAGTGATTATTTTCCAGCTGCCACATGTCGATTATACGTACATCTACACATCCTGGCGACCACCACGGCTGCGTCACTTCGCGCGCCGCCATTCCTTGAGACTCCCCACTGGGCAGCATTGCTGAGGTTCGGATCACCAGGACCAGAAATGGCGTAGGTGAACAGGTTCCCAGGTTGCCCCAGTCTACCGCCGTGAGAAGCCGCACGCGCCGCGTCACCACTCAAAGCGTTTTGGTCGATATTTGCAGCGTGTTCGACAGTCGTACCGTGAGCAAAATCAAGCTGCTCATCGCAGTTGTGCACCATAAATGGAGCAGAACCCGCTAGCACATAGTATGTGTGTACGCCTTCGACGGTCAGGTCGTACACGGGTTGGAGATGAAAGTAGCGTTTCACGGAGTCGACCACCGGCGATGAATCATCGGCCGCCAGCAATCGCTGCTCCGACTGCAGGCTGCCGATGTCGATGAAGCGTTTTTCGCTGTCGCTCCAGACCGGGCGCCAGGAGGTGGCGTCGACGCTGCCGGTGGTGCCGTCCTCGGCGCGTACGGTCAGGCGGGTCATGTCGCTTTCGTCGGAGTGGATGATGGTGCCCACGACCTCGCGATCAGTCGTCTGCCCGGTAGCGGGGTCGGTGGCTTTGACCTTGTCGCCGATGTCCACCTCGGAGATCGGTTTGGTCGTGCCGTCGGCCATCAGCACGCGGGTCGAGTCCACGAAGCTGTGCCCTGCGGCCATGCAACTTTCCCCGGCGCCGCCGAGCTTGGCACCCGACTCGTTGGCCACCCGCTGCGCTTCATCGGTAATCGAGTCGACTCGGCGCTGGACGCACCGCGCCTTCTGCACGATCGACGCCAACGAGGAGACGGCCTTGACCGCCTTGTAACCGGCATCCAGAACCTTGCCGACCTTGCCCCACGGCACCAGGCCAGCGATCATGCCGCCACAGGCCCAGAGATGTCGCCCTTGGTGAAGCAGTCGACAACTGTCTGAATCTGCCCGCTCGTCCGCTGACGTTGCCGGAAACTACTGCCAGCAAGACGCTGAGATGGCTTCGTCAGAGTCGACTCTGACGAAGCCATCTCAGCGTCGAGTTAATTTAAGACAACAATTCTCGACGCGACTTCGAATAGGAGTCTGCGTTCTCTGGGAGAAGCTTCGACATCTTTTCGAAAAACACCACTCCCGCCTCCCTCAGCGCCGCCACGAAATCAGATGCTGAAACGCTCGCCTTCTTTACGCTCGCGTCCGATTTCGCCGAAACGAGAACTTGAGACCCTTGCCGTCGGAAAGAAAGCTCAATCGGCTGATCCGGGAAATAAGTCGATGTGCACCCCGCAGTCGAGAGTTGCGGGACCATACTGGCCATGTATGCCCACAGTTGGTCAACGTAATCCCATTCACCGATTCCAATGATTTCAACTCCGTGGATGACAATTCGCGCCGCACCCTCGACGTAGTCTGCATCAATTGGGCGGGTAACACAGGAATCAACCTGCACGAATTTACCACCCGAATCCCTTAGGTACGTCTCGATCTCGATCACGTCGCGATTCCTTATTGAGTCGAAAGTGTTCGGTTGCCTACATGTCGGCGTAGCGGACGTGCGGAGCGCGGAAGTAACCGCGGATGATGTGTGGCTGGCGCTGGCGGCGGCGCAGGAACCGGCGGGTCTGGTGGGCGAGCCGGTCGACGTTGTGAGCCCGCGAGGCATTGACGTTGCGCTTGAGGTCGGCGTTGAGCAGCTCGTCCGGGTTCAACTCCGGGCTGTAGCCGGGCATCAGGTGCAACTCGACCCGGTCGGCGTTGGCCTCCAGCCAGGCGCGGACGGCCTTGCCGCGGTGCACGGGATGCCGGTCGGCGATGACATGGACCTTCCGGTCGGCCTGGCGGGCGACGCGGTCGAGGAAGCCGGTGAACACCGGTGCGGTGAAGCGTTCGGTGAACACGGTGAACCACAACGCGCCACGCGAGGCGACCGCGGACATGACATTGACTCGCAGGCGTTTCCCGGTCACCCGCACGACCGGCGTGCGCCCCTTCGGCGCCCGGGACCGACCGGGCGGGGCGGCATCCGAACGCAGCCCGCACTGATCCACCCACGC
The DNA here is from genome assembly GCF_017876325.1 of Saccharothrix coeruleofusca. Classification (NCBI taxonomy): domain Bacteria; kingdom Bacillati; phylum Actinomycetota; class Actinomycetes; order Pseudonocardiales; family Pseudonocardiaceae; genus Saccharothrix; species Saccharothrix coeruleofusca. The sequence goes on along the minus strand of NZ_JAGINV010000001.1, from coordinate 3,970,660 downwards.
GATCACCGCGCCCTCGGCCTTCGCCCGTGCCTCGATCGCCGGATACTCCTCGTCCAGCCATGTACGCACCGCGGCGGGCTGCTGCTCGTAGGCGCGCCGCGCCGGGCGTTGCGGGGTGAAGCCGTGGCGGCGCAGCCACAACCCGACACCCTGCTCGGTCATCTCGACCCCGACCACCAGCCGGATCAGTTCGACCACCGCCTGGCGGGTCCACAACGGGCCGCCGATCAACAACTCCTCGGGCGTGTAGTCGGCCATCGCCGCGAACAGCGTGCCCCGGTCCTCCGCGCTGATCAGTTCGGCGGGGCCGGGAAGTCCTTTGCGGGTCGCCAGGCCGTCGCGACCGTCCCGTCGGTAGGCGCGCCACCAGGTGCCCACCGAGCGCTCCGAGACCCCGAACACCTCTGCGGCCCGCCGGTAACCCTCGACCTGCCCGGACTCCAACGCCGCCACCACCCGCAACCGCAGCACCTCACGCTCCGCGGACGATAACCGGTGCGCACCCTCGACCTCGATCACGAGTGATCAACCTACAGGAAGATGATCGGTTTTGACTCAATAGATATATGGCAGTGTCCTTCGTGTGGCAAGTAAGCCTGGAATGCTAGCATTTGAGTGCAAGTCAGAGGTTGGACGGCAGGGAGGATTTATGGGGACAAAAGCGGCCATGGTTGTTTTTTCGGAAAATGATCCGCGCAAGTCCTTTCGTGTCCACCTGAAACTTAATCGAGGCGAGTCTAGAAGACTTGCTGAAAAATTTTTCGGAAGCGTGGTCGAAGAAGTTCGAACCCGGTCGCTCGATGACGCCGTGTGGCCAGCGCCAGGGATCATGTGCGTAGCTCATTTTGGTGAGCTCGAAATTATTTGTTCTCGTGAGCTTGGACTACGGCAACCTAGCCAACTTACCGATCGAATCCGTGACTTGGCGGGGAATAAAAGGGCTTACGGCGTTTTTATGCACGGTGTGGAGGATTGGGCGGCTTTTGCCGTGTGGTCGAGTGGCAGGCTGGTTCGATCGATAAGTTTGAGCCCTGAGGGCGGGGTAATTGAGGACCTAGGAGAGAGGATGGAATTTGAAGAACCGTTCTGGCAAGGCAAACGCCCCCTGAAGCAAAGTCGGGATTACCCTTTGCCGTTTCATCCCGTCGAATTTGGCAACGAGGCGTTGAAAACGTTCTTTGGTTTCATTCTCGAAGGGTGGGAAGGTAAGGATTGTTTTGACCCTGAAGAAGTCGATGTTATTGCCTATCGGCGACGTGTTGGAAACTAAACTTTTCGTGTGGTCGACAAAGTGAAGGTTAATCCTGTATTGAGCCTTTTTTGTCCTGCGGTGACCTCGTAGTTCTGTAGGACGTGGTATGGCCTCGTCCAGGCGACTGGGGTTTGTCAAACGAGTGGTTCTGTCGCTGATTGCGTGATCAACGATGTGAGTTGAGTGGGCGAGACGCCACGACTGTTGCTACTGGTCGAGCAGGATCCGCTTGCGCAGCAGGGCGAAGCTTGCCCATCCGTAGGTCTGCCGCTTGAGCAGCTTGATCTCGTTGACGACTCCTTCGGTGGGACCGTTGCCATTGGGCAGGGTCAGCCCTGCGAGTACCGCCTCGTTGTCCTTGCGCGGACCGTGGACAAAGCGGTTGGGGCGGGCGGATCGTCGGCCGGAACGGTGTCGATCCAGGCGTCGAGATCGTGTCCTTGGCGGCGGGTGGGGATCGCGGTGAACCCACGGACCCGCTGGGCGAGCGTCGTCATCAACGGACAGTTGGTGACCAGATCATCGAGGTGGCGACGGTGGTGGGCGGGCAGGTTCTCGGGCTTGCTCGTCAGCCGCTCGTTTGACAGAGCCGATGGCGGTGAAGTCGTTCACGCGGTCTGGTCGGCTGGAGCTTTGTGAGCTGCCGACAGCGGGCAGAGCGCGATGGACAGCCTCGGTGTAGGTGGCCGAGGGTGTCCCGGCACACGACCCAGGACGCCGGGATGCTCGCGCAACCGGGACTACAGGGCGGTCGCGTCGCAGCCGGGCAGGACAGCGGCATGTCGATCGGCACGCCGATCACCGGGCGGTGGTGGTGTGCGGGTGTTCGGGGTGGTCCCCCGGTGGACAGGGGGAGTTTGCGGCAGAGATTGGCACCGATCGGGCAGTCGTTGACGGCTTCGTCCGGGATTCCCGACAGCTGGACGAGAATGGGCACGTGCGCGGACGCCTGGTCTTCATCGTCTCCTGACGGCGCCGCTGTCCCCATCGAAAGGAACAGATTCGTGAACGAGAATGCCCCTCGCGGCGACCGGCCTGCCGAGGGCTCCTGGGCGCTGGTCACCGGTTCGACCAGTGGCATCGGGCGGGAGACGGCCCTGCGCCTGGCCGCAGACGGCTACTCGATCGTGGTCTGCGGCCGGGCCGCCGACCGGGCCGCCGAAACCCGGCAGGCGATCGAGGGGGCAGGCGGCCGGGCGGTCGCCCTGCTCGCCGACTTCACCGATCCCGCCGCCGTGCGCCGCCTGATCGCCGAGACGAGGGAGGTCACCGCGGGGGGCACCGTCGACGTGCTGGTCAACAACGCGGGCGGTGGCGGGTTCGCCGCCACCGAGGACACCACCGAGGAGATGTTCGACGCCGTCTTCGCCCTCAACGTCAAGGCGCCCTACCTGCTGACCGGTGCGTTCGCGCCGGCCATGGCCGAACGCGGCCGGGGCGCGATCGTCAACGTCGGCAGCCTCAGCACCAGCATGGCGGCGTCCGGCACGAGCGCGTTCCAAGCCGCGAAGGCCGCTCTCAGCATGCTCACGAAGTCTTGGACCGCGGAGTACGGCCCACGCGGTGTGCGGATCAACTCGGTCGATCCCGGTTACGTCCTGACCAGGGTCAACGAGCACATCCGCGACATGTTCGGCGGCTACCTCGCGGGCCTGCCCGCAGGCCGAGGCGCCGAACCGGGGGAGGTGGCTGAGGCCATCCGGTTCCTTGTCTCGCCGAAGGCGTCCTACATCCAGGGGGCCGTGCTGGCCGTCGACGGGGGGAAGAACGCCGTCGTAGCCATGTGAGTCGCGACGTCCGGCTCCCGTTCGTGCCCAGGCGGCGATCCAGGCCGTCCACAGCGACGTCCACGCCGCGGACCACACCGGCTGGCCCCGGACCCTCGCCTGGGCGGTGAAATCCCTTCCGCCAGCGCGGTTCCTCGGCCGGTGGTGGGGTGCCGGAAGCACTCGATGCCCTGACCCGCCGGGCAACCGGTGATTCTGTGGAGGATCGTCGCCGGGTGTCCTCACTGGACACCCGCTTGCGACGGTGTTCCTGTCGTGCGCACGGTGATCCGAGCCAAGGGGCGCACCGGTGGCTCGCGCCTGTGGCTGGACCGACTCGATCGCGTCTTCCAGCGGCCGAGAGCAGAAACGGCGTGCCGAACGGGAACGTCGCGGGCCTTGGGCATCGAGGCGTACGCGCGCGGCTTGGTGCAGGAGTCGCACATCGCGCACCTGGTCGCCACCGGCGCGACGTCCCACGGGGTCGCGGACCGGTTGTTCAGCAGCTTCCCCGACATCCTCCGGGCTCGGCACCACCTCCCGCAGGCAGTTCGGGGACCGGCGGGACCTCGGATCTACGTAGTTCTTGCCGACGCGACGGCGGCCCCCGTCGCGGGACTGTCGTCCCATGAGACGTCGCACGGTTCTGAAGGCCCTCGGGTTCGGCGTCGGGGGCGCGGCCGTCCTCGGCAGCGGTGGCCTCGGCGCCTACTACTTCACCGCGAAGCAGGACACCACCGGGAAGATCGCCTTTGACAGGGCGCTGGCGATCCCCCCGCTGGCCGAGGCGGGCAGCGGCGCGGCGGGCGCCAGGGTGTTCCAGCTCGGCATCGAGGCGGGCGAGACCCGGTTCAAGGACGGGCCCGCCACCCGCACCTGGGGCGTGAACGGCGCCTACCTCGGCCCGACCATCCGCGTCCGGCGCGGCGAGCTGGTGGAGTTCGCCGTGCGCAACGACCTGGACCAGGAGACCTCGCTGCACTGGCACGGCATGCACCTGCCCGCCGTCATGGACGGCGGGCCGCACCAGACCGTCCCGGTGGGCGGGACCTGGCGACCGCGCTGGACGGTCGACCAGCCCGCCGCGACGCTGTGGTACCACCCGCACGTGCACGGCTCGACCGCCGACCACAGCTACCGCGGCCTGACCGGGCTGCTCATCGTCGACGACGAGGTCACCGACGCGCTGAACCTGCCGTCGGAGTACGGCGTCGACGACATCCCGATGATCGTCCAGGACCGCGCCTTCGACGGCGACAACCAGTTCGAGCAGCGGGTGCCGCTGGGCGGGGCGCTGGGCGTGATCGGGGACGAGATCCTGGTCAACGGCACTATCGGACCGCACTTCAACGTCACCACCAGGCTCGTGCGGCTGCGGCTGCTCAACGGCTCCAACGCGCGCCTGTACAACTTCGGCTTCTCCGACGGCAGGCGCTTCTCGCTCGTCGCCACGGACGGCGGCCTGCTCGCCGAGCCCTGGGAGACCGACCGCCTGTACCTCTCGCCGGGCGAGCGCGCCGAGATCGTGGTGGCCTTCGAACCGGGGGAGCGGGTCGAGCTGCGCTCCTACCCGTCCGAGCACGGTGGCACGCTGGGCAGGCTCGAAGGCTTCGACGACCTCCTGGACATCTGCCAGTTCCGGGCCGCGGGCACCCTGTCCGACACCGCCGAGCTGCCCGCCACCCTCGGGGCCGCGCCGGACCTCGCGGGCCAGGCCGTCGCCCAGGAGCGCTCCTTCGCGCTCGCGTCGGACCAGATCAACGGCCAGGCGATGGCGATGGACCGCATCGACTTCGGCGTCCGCGAGGGCACCGTCGAGGTGTGGGAGGTGACCAACGACAACGGCTACCTGCACAACTTCCACGTCCACGACGTGCGGTTCCAGGTCCTGTCGGTCGACGGCGGGATGCCGGAGCCGCCCCTGCGCGGCTGGAAGGACACCGTCATGCTGGTGCCGGGGAAGCGCTACCGGCTGGCGATGCGCTTCAGCGACCACACCGATCCGAACGTGCCGTACATGTACCACTGCCACCTGCTCCAGCACGAGGACAACGGGATGATGGGCCAGTTCGTCGTTCTGGGCGAGGGCGAGCAGATCGGCGTCGTGCCGCAGAAGCACCACCATTCCTGAGCGCGCCGCTCGCAGTCGGAGCACCGGGGCAGGTCGTCAGCCTGGACGGTGTCGAGCGCTTGGCTGTACCGACGGAGGCGGCCCTGCTGGGAAGAATCGTCGCGGCCTGCCCGAGAGGACCGCACTCGCGCCAACGGTCTCCAAATCGAATGGTCCATTGTGGACACCGCCCTACCGGGACAATCGCACTGAAAACGTCGACACCGCAGGTTCGTCGGCATCGGGCGTCTCTGGGACCACAAACAAGGGCAGGTCCATCGTCGACAACCAGCCATCGGGCACTGTCAGTCACTTCTGCGACTGGCACACCGATCGGGCGGAATGGGTGGACCTGGGCTACTCGCACGCAAAGGCTGGTCGTCCCATCGTCAGTGCTGGCGTCGCTTCGGCGGAGGGTCTGAACGTCTGCTGACCCCGCGTGTCGACGGCCAAGTCCGCAAACAACGCCGACATCCGCCCGAACCGTTTGCTCGCGCTGACGAGCGCAGTGGAAGAATCTACTGCCGGTGCCTGCCTCCGACCTCGGCAGGATGGGGCTCCTCGGTGTGCGGAAAAGGGAACTCCTGGTAGGCCGGACGTTGTCGAAGTGCCGCTCCGCCAGGAGTCCCGTTGCTGCTCATTCGCGGCCCAGGCGGGTTGGTCGAGGTAACGTAATCGCACAACGCGCGACCCGTCGACACCCTCCCCGCCTGCTTCCGCGTCCGCAATCCCAGCCGTAAGCGGGGCCTCGACTCGGCCCTGACGACCGGGTGGTCACCGCCGAGCTGCGCCGAGTCGTCCTGCGCAGCACGTTCCCGCGCGGGAAGTGGCGCATTCCGTCGACCAGGCGGGATCTGCGGTCCGCGCCAGTGCCCGATCTGGTGAACCGGGCTTCAGCGCGCCCGCGTCCGACCGGTTGTGGCACCGATCCTGTGTCCGGTGCTGTGGAGTACGCGATCCGCTCTGGACGTGCGAGACGGACGGTTGATCCGGCACGGCGACCGCAGGTCGGCCCACATGGCTGCACGGTTCACCGAACGGTTGGCGGACACTCCGATTCTGCCCTCGACGGGATCGGTCGACGACTCCTGCGACAACGCCCTGACTGAGAACTCCTCCACGGGGTCTGCGACACCGGGCGCGTCCGGAAGGGCCTCGACTGGTTCGGTCTCGACGGGCGCGAAGCCGCCTGGCGCGCCGTCCAGGCCCAACTGTCTACCATCCCGGCATCGCCGATGGCAGCCAGGTAACAACCGTCTCGGGTTGTCGGGGAACTCTGGCTGGTCAAAAGTGCAGGATTTGTTTTGATGATCTTCACCGGTCCCGTCCGACGGTAGTCTGAGGCCATGATCGATGTGGCCTCGCCGTGCGGGACCCGGCTGTTTCTGGAAACACCACAGCGTAGGAAATCACCCATTCGGGTGACCGGTTGCGCGGGGCAAGGCAAACGGTGGTGATCCCCGCCCCAGCCCTGTTCGATACCTCGCGCCGGCGGATCGGCCCGTCGGGTTTTCTCGACACGACGATCGAGTACTACAGTTTCCTGCTTCGCGGTACCGCCGCGATGATCGTCTTCGACGAGCTCTTCTTCCCCGATCCCGACCCGGTGCTGGGCGCCATCGCGGCGCTGGCGTCGCTCGTCGCCTGGTTGGCCGGTGGCCTGGTGTTCGATCATTTCGGCGACAAGTGCGGCCGCGAGCAGGCGTTGATCATCACGACTGGCGTGGCGGGGACGCTGCCGGTGCTCCCGGGAACGCGGGTAGTGCGCGGCGAAGGCGGTGACGGCGCGCAGGCAGGCGGCGGTGCCGTAGCCGCAAGTCATCAACACCAGCCGCTCGGCGGGCCCTTCGGGGCTGATCCCGACCTCTTCCCTGGCCCCGCCCGCGCGGTCGGCCAGGGTGGTGGTGCGCCGGGGCAGCCGGTGCGCGGCACCGCCCCTTCGAGCGTGTGTCGGCCAAGGCGACGGTGTCCCGCAGGCGGCCGAGCGCCGTTCCCGATCCCCCGAGGCCCGGCCCGTGGGGCGGGCGTGGCGTCGGGGCGGGTCGCTGCCCGGATGCCGAGTCGTCGAGCGCCCAAGGCGTCGTGATCCCTGTCCGGCAGGACTTCTCGCAGACAAGACCAGTGCGGCGATTCGTTCGGGGTTCCCGCCAAGCGGAAGCTCCGGCTCCGTAAGACGAAGGGATCGTGCATGATCGAACGAGAGTCTGAACTCGCTGAGTTGACCGCGGCTTTTGCCGAGTCCGCCACCGAGGGCGTGCGCGTCGTCGTGCTCCAGGGGGTCGTCGGAACCGGCAAGACAGCGCTGATCGACGAGTTCGGCGCCTGGGCTCGGGGCGTGGGGGCGCGACTGCTCCGCGCCAGTGGGGCGTCGACCGAGCACTCGCTCTCCCTGGGCATCGTGCGCCAACTGCTCGCCGGCGAGGTCTTCGACCACGACACGGCGGTGCTCGTCAGCGGTCTGCTCGACCACCAGCTGCTTGCCGATGCGGCATCGGACGGGGTGAGTCGCTCTCGCGTGCTGGACGGGCTGGCGACGGCGGTGCTGGAGCTGGCGGGCCAGAGCCCAGTGGTGATCGCCATTGACGACACGCAGTACCTCGACGCGTTCTCCCAGGACTGGTTGATCTACCTGATCCGCCGTGCCGGGCTCGCCCGAATCCTGATCGTCTTCGCCTGGCGCGACGGTATCGAGATGTCCCCGAGCAACTCCCGGCTGCTCTGCGCCGAGCTCTACCAGCAGCCCTACTTCCGGCAGCTGCTGCTGGCCCCCCTCTCGCCGAGCGGCGTCGCCGAGCTGGTGACCGGGCGAGTCCTCGAGCCGGGTGCGACGGAACTGGCCGCGAAGGCGCACGAGCTCACCGGTGGCAATCCGCTGCTCCTGCACGCGTTGCTGGAGGACAGCCGGGCTGCCGCCGTCGGCGATGGCCCGCCTGCCGAGCTGGATGCGGGGCCCGAGCTCGAGCGGGCGGTCCAGCTCGCCCTGCGCCGGTGCGATCCGGTGACGCTGCGGGTCGCGGGCGCGATCTCGGTGATAGGTGAGCCGTCGCGGTTCGCGTTGCTCGGCTGGCTCGTCGACGCCGCGCCGGACCGGATCGCCGTGGCGATGCGCGTGCTGACCCAGATCGGTCTGGTGGAAGCGGGTCGGATGCGGCACCCGATCATCGCGGGCGCCGTGCTCAGCACCTTCTCAGCCGCTGATCGGTCCAGGCTGCACTGGCGCGTGGCGGATCTGCTCAAGGCCTGCGGCGCGGACTCCTTGACGATCGCGGAGCACTTCGTCGCCTCCGGCCGTCTGGACGACCCGTCGGTCGTGCCGAACCTGGTCGAGGGGGCGCAGCAGGCGCTGGAGAAGGGCTATCCGCGGCGGGCCACGGAGCTGCTGCGGCTGGCGTACCAGGTGGACACCGATGTCCAGCGCAAGGTGGAGAGCCTGGCCCTGCTGATGCGGGCGGAGTGGCGGGTCGACCTGGGAGCCTCGATCGGCCATCTGTCCGAGTTGGCCGACGCGATGCTGAGCGGTCGGCTTCGGGGCAGGCACGCGACGATGCCCCTGATCATCATGCTGGTCCAGGGGCGGGTGACCGACGTCTGCTCCGTGCTGTCCCGGCTGGCGGCCGACTCGCCGCCGGACTCCCGACCCTCGTGGGAGTTCGAGATGGTGCGGATATGGCTGACCGGCATGTATCCGGGCATCTTCGGTCCAGCGGCTGACGAGGGCAGGACGAACGGCACGTCGATCACGCCTCTGGGCGCTATCGGTTATCAACTGCTCGAACACTTCCGGAGCACCCACCACGAGGGGGTGACCGCGGAACGCCTGGTGCAAGTGGACGAGGCGTTCTGGCAGCAGCCGCTGACCGAGATCAACCTGCTGCCGGTCATCCTCGCGCTGTGCACGATGATCTACGCCGAGCGGCTGGAGGAAGCGGAACGGCGCTGTCGGGGACTGATGCTGACCTGCCTCGACCTCCAGGAGCCCACTTGGCATGCGCTGTTCTGCGCGATCGCGGCGGAGGTCGCCCTGCGCAGGGGCTCGCTCAGCGTCGCGGCCACCAGGGCGGCCGCCGCGCTCGAACTGATCCCGGTCGCCGGGATGGGTGTGCTGGCCGGTGTGCCGTTGAGCACCCTGCTGATGGCGCAAACGCTGCAGGGCAAGCACGATGAAGCGGCGCGCACACTCGCCCTGCCCGTGCCGGACGTGATGTTCGAGACGCCGTCCGGCTTGTTCTACCTGATGGCGCGTGGCCGTCACTACGTCGAGCGCGGGCTCGCGCAGGTCGCTCTCGACGATTTCCAGGCCGTCGGTGACCTGCTCGACCAGTGGGGGATGGAGCAGAACGAGGCGTTGCCGTGGCGCACGGAGATGGCCGCCGCTCACCTGCAGCTCGGGGACCGCGAGGCAGCCGCGCGCTATGCCCGCGAACAGCTGCGCCGGATCGGCCAAGGCGGCCACCTGCGGGTGCGCGGGCGCACCTTGCGGCTGCTGGCGGCGACCCGTGAACTGCGCCTCCGGCCACCGGTGCTGCACGATGCCGTGGACGTGCTGCACCGGAGCGGGGACAAGTTCGAGTTGGCGAGTGCGCTCGCCGCCCTGCACGACGCGTACACCCAACTCGGCGAGGCAGGCCGGGCGCGGTCGGTGGCACGCAAGGTCAACAGCATCAAGCAGGCGTTCTTCGTGGAGCAGCCCGCTCGGCGGGTCGACGCGGCGGACGGGCCGGCGGAGACCGAAGTCGACATGCTCATCCTCAGCGACGCGGAGCGCAGAGTCGCCAGGTTCGCGGCGAAGGGCCTGACCAACCGGGAGATCGCGGGCAGGCTCTACCTCACCACCAGCACGGTCGAGCAGCACCTGACCCGGATCTACCGCAAGCTGGGTGTCAGCTCACGGGTGCAGCTGCTGTCCCGCCTCGGGCCCCAACCGGCCGTTCCGCACCCGGCTCACGGCGAGGCGTCCGCTTAGCGCTCCGGCCGCGCTTCGTCAGGTCGGGTGGCGCCGCCGACAACGGTGTCGGCGGCAGCGGCACGGCCGGAGGACGTTCGCGCCGTGGGACCGAGCTGAGCCCGGCCCACGGCGTGCTGCGGAACGAGTGGGCTCAGTCGCGGTGCGCGGTGGCCAGCGACCTGTCGCGCCAGGGGGCGATGTGCTCCGCCACCATCGCGTTCTTGATCTCGAGACGCTCGTAGGCGTCGCTGCCCACCAGCAGGTGCGAGGGCAGCGTCTCGCCGTCGGTCACCTCGACGATCAGCGCCGCGCCCTTGGCCGGGTCCCCTGGCTGGAGGTGGTTGGCCCCACCGATCCCGTCGCGCATGTGGTGGGCGGGGGTGCCGTCGTAGGCCGCCAGCCGCGCTCCGGCGACCGACATGGAGCTGGGGTCGAGGAGGTCGGTGCGGAACGCCCCCGGCTCGACGACCATGCTCTGGATCCCGAACGGACCCAGCTCGACGGCGAGGGCTTCGCTGATGCCCGCGACCGCGAACTTCGAGGCGCTGTACAGGCTCATCCCCGGCTCGCCCTCGAACCCCGCCCTGGAGCCGATGTGCACGATCTTGCCCTTGCCCGCGGCACGCATGGTCGGCAGGACCGCTCGCGTCACGTTGATCAGACCGAAGAGGTTGACGTCGAACAGCGACCTCGCCTCGGCGTCGGTGATCTCCTCCAGCGCACCCACCAGTAGGCGACCGGCGTTGTTGACCAGCACGTCGATCGTGGCGAACCGGTCGACGACCTGCGCGACGGCACGGTCGATTTGCGCCTGGTCGGTGACGTCGAGGGTGACCGGATGGCACCTTTCGGCGCCGCGCAGGTCGTCGGGCAGCGCGTCGACACGCCGGACGCCTGCGGCGACGTCGTGTCCCGCCTTCAGAGCGTGCCGGGCTATTTCGACGCCCAGCCCTCGGCCGGCTCCGGTGATGAACCATGTCGCCATGACGGAAACGCCTCCTTCTGCGGGCATCAGTGCTCGCCCCGAACCGTGATCCGCTCGCTGACGCCCATCCCACCACATATTCACAGCACCGGGTTCGGTCGCCCGCGCGTCGAGACCCCAGAGATGTCGTGCAAAAAACCCCAGAGACGCCGTGTGAAGATTAGGGGGATGCTTACCGAGTCGGCGATGGTCTACCTTGGGGCGCAGCTGGATTTCCGGAGGTAAATTCATGGCCAATGCCGACCACGCGCCCGTCCCGATCCCCTTTCCGGGCGCGCCGTCAATCTTCCACCCCGCGCCGGAGCTGAATCATCCGCCGGTTCGCCGACCGGTCGCGGCGAGCGGGTCGCTCGCGCGGAGCACCGACGTCGAGTTCCCCGTGGTGCTGACGTGACCGGTCTGCGCTTCGGCGCGTTCCTGCCCCCGATCCACCCCCTGGGGGAGAGCCCGACGTGGTGGCTGCGCCACGACCTGGACCTGATGGCGCACCTGGACCGGCTGGGCTTCGACGAGGCGTGGATCGGGGAGCACCACTCCACCGGCCGGGACATCATCGCCTCGCCCGAGATCTTCATCGCGGCGGCCGCGGAGCGCACCAGCCGAATCCGCCTGGGAACCGGCATGACCTCGATCACCTACCACCACCCGCTGTGGGTGGCCGACCGGATGGTGATGCTCGACCACCTCACGCGGGGCCGCGTGATGTTCGGGGTCGGACCCGGCTCCCTGCCCGCCGACGTCGCCATGATCGGCATGACCCCCACCCAGAGTCGCGAGCTCCTCGAGACCCATCTCGACGTCATCCAGCGGCTGCTGGCCGGTGAGTCGGTCACCGCGACGGTCGGGAGCCACACGCTGGTCGACGCGACGCTGCAGCTGCGCCCGTTCACCGAGCCGTGCTTCGAGATCGCGGTGGCCGCGACGTCGTCGCCGACCGGCGCACGCCTGGCGGGCAGCCGCGGGGTGAGCCTGATCTCGCTCGGGGCGACCATGACCAAGGGCGGGTTCGACGCGCTGGCGTACCACTGGGGGATCGCCACCGAGCGCGCCGCCCACGCGGGACGGCCCGCGCCCGACCGCTCGACCTGGCGGCTGGTCACCGAAGTGCACGTCGCCGAGACCAGGGAGCAGGCCTACCGCGACGTCGAGTTCGGGCTGCGGGACTGGTTGGAGCACCTGCAGGAGAACGCGGCCGTGCCGGGGCTCACGCTGCCCAGCGGCAGCACGCGGGAGCTGATCGACTTCGTCAACGAGTCGGGCATGGGCGCGATCGGCACGGCCGACGACGTCCGCCGCCAGATCCAGCGCATGGTCGACCAGTCCGGCGGGTTCGGCACCGTGCTGCTGCTGGCGCACGACTGGGCCGACCCCACGGCGGCGTGGCGCTCGTGGGAGCTCATCGCCCGTCAGGTCGCCCCGCACTTCCAGGGGCCGGGGAAGACCCACGCCCAGTCCTCCCGCGACGCCAGGGCCCGCATTCTCGCGCGGCGCGAGGAGGCGAGCGTCGCGGCCAGCGCGGCGGTCGAGCACATGACCCGCAAGTACGCCGACGAGGTGGCCGGGAGGGCCTGACCGCGCCGTCGTGACACGCCTGTGCGTGGTCGGCGAGCACGGCCAGGGATTGACGTCCGAAGCCGCGCCCGGATGTCGGCGGCGCGTGCTCGTCCTCGGAGCGCGCCGCGACCGGGGTCGGTCGACAGGAGGGTGCGGCCATGAACGCTGGCCTTGAAGTGAGCTGCCCGATGTGCGGAGGTCTCATCGAGGCGACTGACCAGGACGAGCTCATCCGCTTGTCCCAGCTGCACACGCTTGATGCCCACCGCTACAACGTTCCCGCCGAACACGTTTTGGCCGCGATGATGCCCGGTGGTGTCGATCCCGACCGGGGAGAGGACCTGCGATGAACTCCGTAGTGGCGGAATGTCCCACCGTGGACTTCGACATGCTCGATCCCGACTTCGCGCAGGACCCCTACGAGACCATGGGCGCGTGGCGGGCTCTGGGGCCGGTCGTGTACAACTCCCGGCACGACCAGTACATGATCACCTCGCATCACAACTGCTCGCGAGTGCTCGGTGACACCCGCCGCTTCAACTCCGCGAACGTGCTCGCGGAGATGGAGAAAGCGTTCGGCGGGCCGACTTTTCTCGGCATGGACGGTCTCCGGCACCAGACGGTTCGCGAGATCTGGGCGCCGGGGTTCGAGCGCAAGGTCGTCGAGGTCGACTGGCCGGAGCGGATACGACGGGTTGTGGACGTCTACGTCGATCGATTCGTCGAACGCCTTCGGTCCGGCGAATCCCTCGACGCCCTGGCGGAGATGACGCGGATCATCCCGACCATTGTCACCGCCCAACTGCTGGGTGTCGAAGAGGACGTGTACGAGGACTTCATCAAGTGGAGTGACGCCACGGCGGCGGTCCTCAGCGCGCGGCTGGACTCGACTCCGAGGAGTCAGGAGATCTTCGCCGAGGGCGCTGCCGCGGCGGCTGCGCTGAACTCCTACATCGGCGGCCTCGTCGAGAAGCACCGCGCGCTGGGGGTGTCCGATGGCACGCTCATGGCGCAGATGGTGTTCGACGACTTCGCGCCGTCCATGCCCGATCGGGAGATCATAGCGAACGGGACGATGCTGACGGTCGCCGCGAACGAGAGCTCGGCGCAGTTGATGGCGCTGGCCCTGTACGCGCTGGGACGCCATCCCGACCAGCGTCGCGCGCTGGTCGCCGACAGGTCGCTCGTGCCTGCCGCGCTCGAGGAGGTCCACCGCTGGTTGACGCTCACGCAGTCGGTTCTGCGCTACGCGTGCAGCGACGAGTCGCGGGTCCAGGGGGTCACGATCCCCAAGGGTTCCGCGGTCATGCTCCTCCTGGGGGCTGCGAATCGCGATCCCGCTCGCTGGGACGACCCGAACTCCTTCGACATCTTCCGTCCCCGCAAAGCGCATCTGGGCTTCGGCTTCGGGCCGCACATCTGCCTCGGCGTCCACCTGGCCCGGCTGGAGATGAACGTCTGGTTGAACCGGCTGCTGGACAAGCTGCCGGAGTACGAGTTCGCGGGTGACATCGAATTCGGCTCCGACTTCACGCTGCGCGGCCTTCGGGGAGTCCCGATCAAAGCGGCCTGATCGCCAGGGGGAGCGCAGGCCGGAGATGCCGGAGTGCGGCGGGTTTCGCCCGGTCGAGGGTTGAGCCGGGAACGCGAAGGCCGACGAGCGTGGTCGCTCGTCGGCCTTCGCGGCGATGGGGTCAGCCCGCTTTCCGGGCGGCGGGGGAGTAGTCGTGGAAGCCCCGGCCGCTCTTGCGGCCCAGGAAGCCGCCCTCGATCATGCGCAGCAGCAGGGTGGGAGGCGCGTACTGGGGGTCCTTGAGCTCCTCGTACATCGACTGGCCCACCGAGGCGATGATGTCCAGGCCGATCAGGTCGACCAGGCCCAGGGGGCCGAGCGGGTGGCCGCAGCCCAGGACCATGGCGCGGTCGATGTCGGCGGCGGAGGCGACGCCGGACTCCAGCATGCGCACGGCGGAGATCAGGTACGGGATGAGCAGGGAGTTGACCACGAACCCAGGGCGGTCGGTGGACAGCACGACCTGCTTGCCGAGCACGTCGGTGACGAAGGAGCTGGTGGTGGCCAGGGTCTGGGCGCTGGTGCGCAGCGACGGGGTGACCTCGACCAGGCCCATGACCGGCACCGGGTTGAACAGGTGCACGCCGACGACCCGGCCGGGATCGCCGGTGACCATGGCCAGCTTCATGATCGGGATGGACGAGGTGTTGGAGGCGAGCACGGCCCCCGGCTCGGCCACGACGGCGTCGAGCTCCTCGAACAGGCGCTGCTTGACGACCAGGTCCTCGGCGATGGACTCCAGGATGAACTGGCAGTCGCTCAGGTCCTTGAGCTCCTGGGAGAAGGCGAGCCGGGCGATGGCCTGGTCGCGGTCCGAGGGGCTGATCTTCTCCTTGCGCACCAGGCGTTCCAGCGACCCGGTCAGCCGCTCCCGGCCCCGGCGCGCGGAGTCGGCGTCGCGCACGACGACCTGCACGGGCAGCCCGGCCAGGGCGCACACCTCGGCGAAGCCCGCGCCCATGGCCCCGCAGCCGATGACGCCGACGCGCTCCACGCTCATCGCGCGCCCCCGGCCTCGGACCACCGGATCACGCAGTTGCCCATGGACATGCCGCCGCCGAAGGCCGACAGCACGAGCAGGTCGTCCGGCCGCACCTGGCCGGACTTGACGACGTGGTCCAGGGCCACCGGAACCGAGGCGCTGCCGACGTTGCCGTACTGCTCCACGGTCTTGGCGGTGTGCGCCCCGGTCAGTCCACAGCGGACCACCAGCTCGTCCAGCAGCACCCCGTTGGCCTGGTGCGGCACGAAGAAGTCGACCTGGTCGGCGTCCAGCGACACCGAGGCCAGCAGCTTGTCGATGGCGGGCGGCACGTTGTCGAAGACGAAGTCCCGCACGCCACGGCCCCGCATGGTGAAGAAGTGGCCGCCGTCGGCGACGGTCCGGGCCGAGGTCGGAACCCGGCTGCCGCCCGCGTTGACCTTGATCAGGTCCTGGTGCTCGCCGCTGGTGCTCAGGTCGACGTCGAGGATGCCGTAGCCCTCGGCCACCTCGCCGACCACGGCCGCCCCGGCCCCGTCGCCGAGCAGCACGCAGGTGCGCCGGTCGTCGAAGTCCAGGATTCGCGAGTACAGGTCGGCCGCCACGACCAGCGCCTTGGCGCCGGGGTGGGTGGCGACCAGGCCGCGGGCCAGCTCCAGGCCGTAGACGAAGCCCGCGCAGACGGTGTTGATGTCCAGGCACGCCGCGTTCTGGGCGCCGATCAGCTGCTGCACGAGGCTGGCGGTGGGCGGCTGGGGGAAGTCACCGGTGGAGGTCGACACGATCAGGTAGCCGACGCGGTCCACCGACAGGCCCGCGTGCTCCAGGGCGGCCACGGCGGCGGCCGCGGCGAGATCCGACGTGGCCTCGTTCTCGGCGGCCCAGCGGCGGGTGCTGATGGCGGTCTTGCGCAGGATCCACTCGGCGGTGGCGTCCGGCGTCATGGCGGCGACTTCCTCGTTGGTCACCACCCGCTCCGGCAGGTACGACCCGGTGCCCAGCAGTCCGATGGCGCGCGTGCTCATTGGCCTCCTCCAGCGAGGTTCATCAGCGGGGCGAGCTGGTCGGCCCCGAGCCGCGCCCGCAGTTCCGGGTTGGTGACGCCGAGTCCGGCCCTCGGCGCCTGGCACAGCACGGCGACCTTGCCCAGGTGCCCGTTGGTCTGCACGAGCCGGGCCGCCTCGCCGATCTCGGTGAGCGGGTAGACCGCCGACATCGTGGGCCTGATCCGACCGGAGCTGATGAGGTCACCGCACTCGAACTGCTCCCGCATGTTGGCCGCGTGGCTGCCGATGACCCGCTTCAGCCGCATCCACAGGTACCGGTTGTCGTAGACGTGCTGGTAACCGCTGCTCGACCCGCAGGTGACGACCACGCCGCCGCGGGCGGCCACGAACAGGGAGACGCCGAAGGTGGCCCGGCCGACGTGCTCGAACACGATGTCGGGGTCGCGGCCCGCGCGCTCGCGGATGAGCGAGCCCAGCCGCTTGCCGATGGCCACCACCTCGGCCGGGTCGCCGGAGGGGTCGCCGCGCAGCCCGAACTCGTTGCGGTCGATGACGATGTCGCAGCCCAGGGCGCGGGCCGCGGCGGCCTTCTCGGGGGAGCTGACGATGCCGACCGGGGTCGCGCCGCCGTTCTTGGCGAACTGCACGGCGTAGCCGCCGAGGCCGCCCGCCGCGCCCCAGACCAGCACCACGTCGCCCTGCTTGAGCCGGGCGCCGTTGCGGCCGACCAGCATGCGGTAGGCGGTGCCCGCGCACAGCGGGTTGACCGCGGCCTCCTCCCAGCTCAGGTGGGCGGGCTTGGGGATGAGCTGGCTGGCCCTGGCCACGGTGTAGTCGGCCAGGGCGCCGAAGTTGGTCTCGAACCCCCAGGCGCGCTGCTCCTCGCCGAGCATGCCGTCGCCGTGGGTGGCGGGCTCCTGGTCGTCCACCTGGATCGGGCTGACCACCACGTGGTCGCCGACGTTCCAGCGGCGCACGCCCGACCCGGTCCGCACGACCACACCCGCGCAGTCCGAGCCGACCACGTGGTAGGGCTGGTCGTGGCGCGCGGCCCAGCCGCCCTGGCGGGCGAACTGCTTGAGGAACTTGAAGGTCGGCAGCGGCTCGAACATCGCCGACCAGACGGTGTTGTAGTTGACGGCGCTGGCCATCACCGCGATCAGCACCTCGTCCGGCGCCAGCTCGGGCATGGGCACGTCGCCGACCCGCAGCGACTTGCGCACGTCCTTGTCCTGCACGCCGAGGAAGATGTCGGTGTCCTCGACGCTGAGGTGCGCCGCCCGGTAGGACTGCGGGACCGGCGCCCGCAGCAACTCCTCGGGTGTCCCGCCGCCGAGCACGGCCTCCGACAGTGTCGTCATCATCGCTCCCAAGAAGTCACATCCGTCGAAGGATGGCGAAAGTGCTCAGGCCGTCGAGCCAGCCAGCCGGTGATCGCCGAGGCGGTGCTCGCGGCGTGTTCGTCGACCATGCTCAGGTGCGTGCCGGGCACGTCGACGGCGTCGTGGTCGGGGCCCCAGCGGGCCTGCCAGTGCTCGCTTGTGCGGGGCTGGCCGCCCATCCGCTCGGTGGCGCGCAGCAGCAGTGTCGGCACGCCGCTGATCTCGGCGGGTGCCCAGTCGTCGAACAGCCGCAGGTGGTGTGCCATCGCGGTCAGCTCGGCGCCGCGCGGCGGCTGCGTCGCGGTCCACTCGGCGTACGCGTCGCCGAGCAGGTCGAACTGGATCTCGGCCAGACCCGCGCTGCCGGGCAGGTGGCTGTCCAGCAGCACGAGTGACTCCGGTGCGGTGCCGGAATCCTTGAGCAGGGCGGCTGCCGCGTGCGCGATCCAACCGCCGGAGGAGTACCCGACCAGGACGTAGGGGCCGGTCACACTGCCGCGGACCGCCTCGGCGACCGCGGCCACCAGGTCGGTTCGGGTCGGGGAGAGGGTCTCGTGGTCGGCGTAGCCGGTCAACGGCAGCACGGCCATGTTGTGCGTCGTGCGCAGCGCGTCCGCCATCCGCGCGTATTGGTAGACATTGGAGGGCGCGACCACGGACGGGATGCAGATCAGAGTCGGGCCCGCGAGTCCACGGGAGAAACTGACCGGCGCCCGCATCGGCGGCGAGACGGCGCTCACCCGCAGCCGGGCGGCGACGGCCAGCATCTCCAACCCGTCCCGCACCTGCCCCTGCGCGCAGGCCTGGGCGAACAGCGCGGGCAGCGGTTCGGTCGCGGGTGGCGTGGCCGGGCTCTCGGCCGCAGGCGACGGACCCGCCGGTGCGGCGGCGGGGGCGACCGGAAGCGGTTCGAGGTCGTCGAGCGCGGCGAAGCGGTCGGCCAGGTGGGTGGCGACCGCGTACGGCGTCGGCCAGTCGATCACCAGGGCGCGGGGCAGCTCCAGACCGGTGACGGCCCTCAGTCGCTCGGTCATCCAGGCCGCGGTCAGCGAGTCGAAGCCCAGCTCGGCGAAGCCCCGCTGGGCGTCCACGTCCTCGGGCGCGTCGTAGCCCATCAGCTGCGCCGCCTGGTGGCGCACCTCGGCGAGCAGGATCTCCGCCCACTCCTGGCGCGGGCGACCGGCCAACCTGCCGCGCACGGAGGGCATTCGCGGGATCGCCTCGGCGGGCACGGCGTCCGGCGGTGGGACGCCCTTCCCGCCTGCCACGCCCTGGTCGGCCAGCAGGCTCGCACCCGAGGGCAGGTGATCGACCAGCCAGTAGCGGCGGCGCTGGAAGGCGTACGTGGGCAGGTCGAGCTGGGCCGCGCCGGTGCCCGCGTACACCGCGCGCCAGTCGACCGGCACACCGCGGACGAAAAGGGCGGCCACCGCGTCCATCAGCGCGGCCGACTCGGCCCGACCCTGACGCAGCGTCGGCACGAAGGCCCGCTCCGGAACGTCCGGACCGGCAGGGGGCAGGCAGTCCCGGCCCAGGGCGGTGAGGACGCCGCCCGGCCCGAGCTCCAGGAAGGTGGTGACACCGGCCTCGCCCAGGCGCACGACACCGTCCAGGAACCGCACCGCCGCACGGGCCTGGGCGACCCAGTAGTCCGCCGAGCGCATCCGCTCGCCCCGGTCCGCGTCGCCCGGTGCGAGCGGCACGACCGGGATGCGCGGTGCGGCGTAGGAGATGCCCTCGATCGCCGACCGGAAGTCGGCCAGGATCGAGTCGATCCGCGGTGAGTGGAAAGCGTGGCTCACCCGCAGTTCGCGCGAGCGGACACCCTTGTCGGCCAATCTCTCGACCACTGTGGCGAGCGCCTTCTCGTCGCCGGAGAGCACCACCGAGGCGGGACCGTTCACAGCGGCGACGGACACGAGACCGTCCAGTCGATCCAGCATCGGCAGGACGTCTTCTTCGGCCGCGCGCACGGCGACCATCGCGCCGCCGGGCGACATGCCCTGCATGAGCCGGGCACGGGCGGCGACCAGCGCGCAAGCGTCCTCAAGGGACAGTATCCCGGCCACGTGCGCGGCGGTGACCTCGCCGATGGAGTGCCCCGCGACGAAATCCGGCCGCACACCCCACGATTCGACGAGCCGGAACAGGGCGGTCTCGACGGCGAAGAGGGCGGGCTGGGCGAATCCGGTGCGGTCGAGCAGGCCCAGCGCGTCGTCGTCGGCGAAGGTCAGCTCGCGCAGCGAACGGCCGATCGGACCGTCCAGTCGCGCGCAGACGGCGTCGAACGCCTCGGCGAAGACGGGGTGCTCCGCGTAGAGCTCACGGCCCATGCCCAGCTTCTGCGCCCCCTGACCGGTGAACAGGAAGGCCAGCCGGCCGCGCACGGTGGCGCCTGTCGTGACCGCGGCGTCCGGTGTGCCCTGAGCGAGTGCGGTGAGCCCGGCGAGCAGGCCGTCCCGATCGGCGGCCACGACCACCCCGCGGTGCTCCAGGGCGGCGCGAGTGGTGGCCAGTGAGTACCCGACGTCAGTGGGGTCGGCCGGTTCGGCCCGGTTGGTCAGGAAAGCGGCCAGCCGCGCGGCCTGGGCGCGCATGGCGGCCGCGGTGCGGCCGGAAACCGGCCAGGGCACGGCCGCGAGCGTGCGGTGCGCGACGCCGTCGCCCTCTCGTCCAGCCTCCTCTTCGGACACCGCCTCGAGAATGACGTGCGCGTTGGTGCCGCCGATGCCGAAGGCGGAAACGGCGGCACGCCGGGGCCGGTCCTCCGTCTCCGGCCACGGCCGCGACAGGTGCAGGAGCTCGATGTCGCCCGCCGTCCAGTCGACCTCTGTGGACGGCGGGTCGGCGTGCAGCGTCGGTGCCAATACGCCGTGCCGCAGCGACATCACCGTCTTGATCAGACCGCCCACCCCGGCGGCGGACTGGCTGTGGCCCAGGTTGGACTTCAGCGAGCCCAGGAACAGCGGGCGACCGGGCCGCCGGTCCCGCCCGTAGGTGGCCAGCAGCGCCTGGGCCTCGATCGGATCGCCCAGCGTCGTGCCGGTGCCGTGCGCCTCGACGGCGTCGATGTCGGAGGACTTGAGCCCGGCCGCGGCCAGCGCGCGCCGGATCACCCGCTGCTGGGACGGGCCGCTCGGCGCGGTCAGCCCGTTCGACGCCCCGTCCTGGTTGATCGCCGAGCCGCGCAGCACCGCCAGGACCGGGTGCCGGTGGCGGCGGGCGTCGGAAAGCCGCTCGACCACCACCATGCCGACGCCCTCGGCCCAGGACGTGCCGTCCGCGGCGTCGCCGAAGGACTTGCACCGGCCGTCCGGGGCGAGTCCGCGCTGGATGCTGAACTCGACGAACGAGCCCGGCGTGACCAGCACGGAAACGCCACCGACCAGGGCGAGCGAGCAGTCCCCGGCGCGCAGCGCACCCGCCGCGAGGTGCAGGGCGGTCAGCGAGGAGGAACAACCGGTGTCCACGGTCACCGCGGGCCCTTCCAGCCCCAGCAGGTAGGAGATCCTGCCGGAGATGATGGCTCCTGCCAGGCCGCCGAGCAGGAGCCCCTCGAACCCGGTCGGGTAGCGCGCCAGCAGGGCGGCGTAGTCGGTCACGCTCGGGCCCACGAACACCCCGGTCGCGCTGCCGTGCAGCGAGTGCGGATCGATCCGGGCCCTTTCGAGGGCCTGCCACGACGTCTCCAGCAGCAGTCGCTGCTGCGGGTCCATGGCGATGGCCTCGCGGGGCGAGATGCCCCAGAACCCGGCGTCGAAGTCCGCGACGTCGGCCAGGAAGCCGCCCTGCCGGGTGGAGCTGGTGCCGGGGCGATCCGGGTCGGGGTCGTAGAGCGAGTCCAGGTCCCACCCCCGGTCGTCCGGGAACGGGGTGATCGCGTCCCGGCCGGTGACCGCCAGCTCCCAGAGATCCTCCGGTGAGCGCACGCCCCCCGGATAGCGGCAGGCCATGCCGATGATCGCGATCGGCTCGCCCGCCCTCCGCTCGAGCTCCTCCGACCGCTTGCGGGCCTGCATGAGATCCGCCGTGACCACCTTCAGGTAGCGGCGTAGCTTGTCCTCGTTGTCCATCTGCTCCTCGACCTCTCACCGACGCAACAGCACGTTCGCCCGCGGGTGTGCGGGTCACTCGTCCTGGCGGCCGAGTTGCGTGTTGATGAAGCTGAACAGCTCGTCATCGGAAGCCGCGGTCAGCATCGCCACATCGCCTCCGCTGTTCGCGGCCCGCGCCGGGCCCGAAAGCCTGCTGAGCAGCTCTCGCGCCCGGCTGACGAGCACATCGCGCACTTCCGCGTTCTCGGACGGTATCGAGGACAGGGACGCCTCCAGCCGGTCGAACTCGGCGAGTGCCGCGTCCGTCGGTGATGGCACACTATCGGCCACTTCGGAGCGCAGGAACGACGCGAGGCTCGTCGGATTCGGGTAGTCGAACACGAGCGTTGCGGGCAACCGCAACCCCGTCGCCGTGTTGAGCCGGTTGCGCAGCTGGACGGCGAGCAGCGAGTCGAAGCCGATGTCCTTGAAGGCCCGCTTGCGGTCGACCTGCTCCGCGGAGTCGTAGCCGAGCACGGTCGCGACGTGCGAGCAGATCAGGTCGAGCACCGCCGGTTCCCGGTCCTCCTCGGGCAGCGCGGTGAGCTTCTCGATCAGGGCCACACCGCGGGTGGCCGAGCTCGGCGAGTCCACTGTGGACAACGCGCGCACCTCGGGCAGGTCGGCCAGCAGCGGGCTGGGCCTCAGCGAGGTGAACCGGGGGTGGAACCGGGCCCACTCGACTCTGGCCACCACCGGGCACGGCTCGTCCTCGGCGAGGACCCGGTCCAGGGTCGCCAGTCCGGAGTCCACCCGCAGCAGGGGCAGACCGCCGCGGCGCAGCGAGTCGGCCATCTCCTCGTCGTGGGTCAGCATGCCCGCCTCCCACGGGCCCCACGCCACCGAGACGGTGCGGCCGCCGCGGTCGTGCCGCTGCCGGGCCAGGGCGTCGAGGTAGGCGTTGGCAGCCGAGTACGCGGACTGGTTGCCGACGCCCCAGGTCGCCGAGATGGAGCCGAACAGCACCGTCTGGACGCTGTCGTGGTCGAGCAGCTCGTCGAAGTGCGCCGCGCCGAGCACCTTGGCCGCCATGATGTCGCCGAACCCGGCAGGCGTCATGTCGGCGATCGCCCCGCCGTCGAGGCTGGCGGCGGCGTGCACGAGGGTGGTCAGCGGGTGCTCGGCGGGAACGCGGGCCAGCAGTTCGGCCACGGCGGCCCGGTCCGTGACGTCGCAGGCCACCACCGAGGCCGAGACGCCCTTGGCGGCCAGTTCCTCGACCAATTGCCGCGCACCGGCCGCGTCGGCGCCGCTGCGGCTGGCGAGCACCAGGTGTTCGGCACCGCGGTCGGCGAGCCAGCGGGCCACCTCGGCGCCGAGGCCACCCGTGCCACCCGTCACGAGCGCGGTGCCGCTGGTCCGCCAGCGGGTCGGCTCCCGCTCGGGCGTGGCCGCCCTCACCAGACGGCGGGCCAGGACGGCCTGCGATCGCACGGCGAGCTCGTTCTCGTCGCCGCCCGCGAGCACACCGGCCAGTTCGGCGATCGCGTGGTCGTCCACCGTCTCCGGCAGGTCGATCAGGCCACCCCAGAGCCGGGGGTGTTCCAGACCGGCGACCCGCCCGAAGCCCCAGACCAGCGCCTGGGTGGGCGAGCCGATGCGGTCCTGGGGACCGGTCGCCACCGCGCCGCGGGTCACCGCCCAGAGCGGGACGTCGAGCTCGGCGTCGAGCAGGGCCTGGGTGAGCACCACCGTGCCCGCGAGCCCTCGTGGCAGCGCCGCCGAGTCGTCGCACGGGGTCTCGTCCTCGGCCAGCAGCGACAGCACCCCGACCGGCTTCGCGCCGTTCGTCGCGAGTTCGCGCAGCCGCTGGGCCAGCGCCGCCCGGTCGAGCTGCCCGCCCGGTACCGCCCAGGTCACCAGGCCGGGCGCGTGGTCGGCGAGGCGGCGCGTGGTTTCCGCGGCCCAGCTGTCGGCCGGTTGCCCCTCGGCCACCACCGCCAGCCAGGTGCCGTTGATCGGCGGGCGCGTGCCGCTGGGCAGCGTGCGCCACTCCACGCGGTAGTGCTCGTCGTCGACGTTGGTGTCGGTCGCGTTGTCCATGGCGATGCGCAGCTGCTCGCGACTGACCGGCCGCGCGACGATGGAGTCGAACGAGGCGACGGGCTCGCCCGCGCCATCGGCGAGCAGCATGGTGGAGGAGTCGGGGCCCGTGCGTCGGAAAGCGACCCGCAGCGAGCTCGCCCCTCGGGTGCGCACGGTGATGCCGCTCCAGGAGAACGGCATCACCGCCCCGTTCTCGCTGTCGACCAGTCCGGCGACCGGCACCTGCAGCGCGGCGTCCAGCAGCGCCGGGTGCAGGCCGAACCGCCCCGCCTCGGCGTGGACGACGCTGGGCAGCGCGACCTCGCCGTACATGTCCTCGCCGTCCCGCCACAGCGCGCGGATCCCGGCGAAGGCAGGCCCGTAGGCGTACCCGCGCTCGGCGAGTCGCGCGTAGACGCCGGTCACGTCGACCGCCTGCGCACCGGCTGGCGGCCAGACCCTCAGATCGCCCGGCACCGGGCCGGTGCCGACAGGGGCGAGCGTGCCTTCCGCGTGCAGGGTCCACTTGCCGCCCGCGCCGGATTCGGTGCGCCGCGAGTACACCGTGACCGAACGCCGACCGGTGGAGTCAGCAGCGCCGACCGCGACCTGCACGGCCACACCCGAGGTCTCCGAAAGCACCAGCGGCGCCTGGAAGATCAGCTCTTCCAGGCGGGCGCAGTCGACGTGCCGCCCGGCGTGGGTGACCAGCTCGACGAAGGCGGCCCCCGGCAGCAGGAGGGTGCCGAGCACGACGTGGTCGGCCAGCCACGGCTGGGTCGCCAGCGACCACCTGCCGGTGAACAGCACCCGGTCGTCGCCCGCGTGCTCCACGGCGGCGCCCAACAGGGGGTGGTCGGCCGACATCAGTCCGAGGTCGGCGGCACTCGCGGTCGCCGCGCCCGCGGCCTCGACCCACAACCGGCGGTGTTGGAACGCGTACGTGGGCAGGTCGACTCGCGCGCCTGCGGGGAACGCCGTCACCCAGCGCACCGGTGCCCCGTGCGTGAAGGCACGGGCCAGCGAGCGGGTGAACTCGACGTCACCGCCGTCCCGCCGCAACGACCACGACGTGGTGACGTCGACGTCTCGCGCCTGGGCCACCGTCTCGACCGCGTCGACCAGCGTCGGGTGCGCGCTGAGCTCCACGAAGCAGCTGTGCTCGTCGTCGAGGAGGGCCTCGACGGCCGCGCTGAACCGCACCGTCTCCCGGAGGTTGTGGTACCAGTAGTCGGCGTTCAGCTCGGTGCCGTCGACCCGCTCGCCGGTGACCGTGGAGTAGAACGGCACTTCCGCCTCGGAGGGCGCGATGTCGGCCAGCGCGTCGACGAGTTCGGCGCGCAGCTCCTCCACCTCCTGCGAGTGCGACGCGTAATCGACCAGCAGCTTGCGCACCGGGACTTCCTCGGCCGCGAGCGCCGCGCACATGCTCTGCAACTCGTCGGCGGGGCCGGAGACGACCACCGACCGCGGCCCGTTGACCGCGGCGACGCCGAGCCCGGCGTAGTCGGCGAGCCGTTCCTGGACCCCGGCGACCGGCAGGCCGATCCAGGCCATGCCGCCGCGCGCGGTCAGGCCGGCGATCAAGCGCGAGCGCAGCGCGGCGATGTGGGCGCCGTCGGCCAGGGTGAGGACACCGGCCACCACGGCGGCCGCGATCTCGCCCTGGGAGTGACCGACCACCGCGGCGGGCTCGACCCCGAGCGAGCGCCACAGCCGGGCCAGCGACACCATCACCGCGAACAGCGCTGGCTGCACCGCGTCCACCCGGTCCAGGCCGGGCGCGCCCTCGGCACCGGTGAGGACGTCCAGCAGGGTGGCGCCGTTCCAGTCGACGTGCGGGGCCAGCGCGGCGTCGCACTCGGTCATGGCCGCGGCGAACAGCGGGCTGGTGCGCCACAGGTCCACGGCCATGCCACGCCACTGGCCACCCTGGCCCGCGAAGACGAAGACCGACCTGCTCAGGCCACCGCCCTCGCCCAGCACGACGTCCGCGTTGGACTCCGCCGCGTCGGCGGCGATCGCGGTGAGCCCCGCCGTCAGCGCGCCCAGGTCCTGGGCGAGGACCACGGCCCGGTGCTCCAACGCGGCTCGGCCGCCGAGCGAACGCCCGAGCGCGTCGAGGTCCACCCCAGGGTGCTCGGCGAGGTAGGCGTTGAGCCTGGCTGCCTGACCGCGCAGTGCCGCCGCGCCGCGCGCCGAGATGACGAACGGCTTGACCGATGGCGCGAGCACCCGATCGGACTCGGGCGCGGAGGGCGGCTGCTCCGGTTCCGGTGCCTGCTCCAGCACCACGTGCACGTTGGTGCCGCTGATCCCGAACGCGGAGACGGCGCCGCGCCGGGGCCGGTCGCGCTCCGGCCAGTGCCGGGCTTCGGTCAGCAGCTTCACCGCGCCGTCCGACCAGTCCACGTGCGGGGTGGGCTTCTCGGCGTTCAACGTCCGGGGCAGCAGGCCGTGCCGCAGCGCCTGGACCATCTTGATCACACCTGCCACGCCTGCCGCCGCCTGCGCGTGGCCCAGGTTCGACTTCAGCGAGCCGAGCCAGAGCGGGCTCTCCTCGGTGTGCTCCCGCCCGTACGTCGCCAGCAGCGCCTGCACCTCGATCGGGTCGCCGAGCCTGGTGCCGGTGCCGTGTCCCTCCACGACGTCCACGTCGGCGGCCGAGACGCCGGCGTTGGCCAGCGCCTCCCGGATCACGCGCTGCTGCGAGCGGCCGTTGGGCGCGGTCAGGCCGTTGGAGGCGCCGTCCTGGTTCACCGCGGAGCCCTTGACCACCGCGAGGACCTGGTGGCCGTTGCGGCGGGCGTCGGACAGGCGCTCCAGCACGAGCAGTCCGACGCCCTCGGCCCAGCCGGTGCCGTCCGCGTCCGCGCCGAACGCCCGGCAGCGGCCGTCCGGGGAGAGGCCGCCCTGCAGCGCGAACTCCTGGAACACCACCGGTGTGGCCATCACTGCCGCACCGCCTGCCAAGGCGAGGTCGCACTCACCGCTGCGCAGCGCCTGGGCCGCCATGTGCACCGTGGTCAGCGAGGACGAGCAGGCGGTGTCGACCGTCAGCGCGGGTCCTTCGAGGCCGAACTCGTAGGCGATGCGGCCCGAGGCCACGCTGGCCGCCGTGCCGGTCAGCAGGTGGCCCTCCAGCCCCCGCGACTCGCGCGCGAGCAGGTTGCCGTAGTCGTTGGCACTGAGGCCGACGAACACGCCGGTCCTCGTGCCGCGCGTCGCCGACGGGTCGATGCCGGCGCGCTCGAACGCCTCCCACGCCGACTCCAGCAGCAGACGCTGCTGCGGGTCCATCGCGGTGGCCTCACGCGGCGAGATGCCGAAGAACTCGGGATCGAACTCGGTCGCGCCGGGCAGGAAGCCCGCCGCCCTGGTGTTGGTCGTGCCCGAGCGGCCGGGCTCGGGGTCGAACAGCTCGGCCAGGTTCCAGCCGCGGTCGGACGGGAACTCCGCGGCGGCGTCCCGGCCCTGCTCGACCATCGCCCACAACGCCTCCGGCGAGTCGACCCCGCCGCCGTAGCGGCAGGCCATGCCGACGATGACGATCGGGTCGCCGCTGGTGTCGGCCGTGGCGACCGCGGGCGTCGCCTGCGCGGAGGAGTTGGCGCTGACCACCTCGCCGAGCACGTAGTCGGCCAGCGAAGCGGGGCTCGGGTAGTCGAAGACCACCGTCGGGGGCAGCCGCAGGCCGGTGAGCGCGGTGATCCGGTTCCGCAGCTCCACCGAGGCCAGCGAGTCGAAGCCGATGTCCTTGAAGGCCCGGTCCGGCGACAGGCTCGACGCCGAGGTGTGCCCGAGCACGGCCGCGGTCTCGGCGGCGACCGCGTCCAGCACGATCCGATGCCGGGCGGCGGGCGGCCGGGCGAGCAGACGGCGGGTCCACGAGCCCGCGTCGCCGCCACTGGCGACGACGGCACGTCGCACCCGCCCGGAGACCTGGTTGCGCAGCACGGGCGGCACCTGGCCGCGGAACGCGGCCAGGTCGAGCCGGACCGGCAGCACCACCGGGGCGCCGACGGTGAGGGCCGCGTCGAAGAGGGCCAGACCTTCCTCGTCGGATATCGCCTTGATGCCGGAGCGCGTCATCCGCTCCCAGTCGGCCTCCCGCAGCGAGGCCGACATCTGGCTCGCGGTGGCCCACAGACCCCAGTCGAGCGAGACGGCGGGCAGCCCCAACGCGCGGCGGTGCCGGGCAAGAGCGTCCAGGAACGCGTTGGCGGCGGCGTAGTTGGCCTGGCCCGGCGCGCCCAGTGCCCCGACCGCGGAGGAGAACAGCACGAAAGCGGACAGGTCGAGGTCCTCGGTCAGCTCGTGGAGCAGCCAACCGGCGTCCACCTTGGGACGCAGCACGTTGTCGACCTGCTCGGTCGTCAGCGAGCCGACGACGCCGTCATCGCTGACGCCCGCGACGTGCACGACCGCGGTCAGCGGGTGTTCGGCGGGGATCGCGGCCAGCACCCCGAGCAGCGACTCGCGGTCGGCGACGTCGCAGGCGACGGTCGTCACCGAGGCGCCGAGCCCGGTCAGCTCGGCGGCGAACTCGGCGGCGCCGGGGGCGTCCGGGCCGCGCCTGCTCGCCAGCACCAGGTTGCGCACGCCGCGCTCGGCGACCAGGTGCCGGGCGACCAGACCGCCCAGCGTGCCGGAGGCGCCGGTCAGCAGCACGGTCCCGGCCGGATCGGGGGGAACCGGGATGGTGAGGGCGATCTTGCCGACCTGCCGGGCCTGGCTGAGGAAGCGGAACGCCTCCGGCGCCCGGCGGACGTCCCAGGTGGCGATCGGAGGCAGGGTCAGAACGCCGCGGTCGAACAGCTCCAGCACCTCGACCAGCATCTCGTGCACCCGTTCCGGCGCCACCTCGAGCAGGTCGAAGGCCTGGTACCGCACACCGGGGAACGTGTCGGCCGCCCAACCGGCGTCGCGGATGTCGGTCTTGCCCATCTCGACGAACCGGCCGCCGCGCGGCAGCAGCCGCAGCGAGGCGTCCACGAGCTCGTTGGTCAGCGAGTTGAGGACCACGTCGACGCCGCGGCCGCCGGTGGCGCCGAGCAGGTCGGGTTCGAACTGCGCGGTGCGGGAGTTCGAGATCCGTTCGCGGGGGATGCCGAGCTCGTGGACGGCGGCCCACTTGGCGGGGCTGGCGGTGGCGAAGATCTCCGCACCCAGGTGGGCGGCCAGCTGCACGGCCGCTATGCCGACGCCGCCGGCGGCGGCGTGGATGAGCACGGACTCGCCGGGGCGCAGGTCGGCCATGTCGACCAGCCCGAAGTACGCGGTCAGGTAGGTGATCGGGACGGTCGAGGCCTGCAGGTAGGACCACCCGTCCGGGATCGGCACCACCATCCGCTGGTCGGCCACGGCCAGTGGCCCGAACGGCCCGTAGAACAGGCCCATCACCCGGTCGCCGGGCTTGAGGTCGGTGACGCCGGGGCCCACCTCGGTCACCACGCCCGCCCCCTCGCCGCCGAGCACTTCCTGACCGCGCACGAGGCCGAGGGTGGACATGACGTCCCGGAAGTTCATGCCCGCGGCCCGGACGGCCACCCGCACCCAGCCCTCGGCCAGGGGCGCGACCGCCTCCGGCGAGTCGACCAGGGCGAGCCCGTCGAGGGTGCCGGGGCGGGGGGCGGACAGGCGCCACGCGGTCACCCCCTCCGGCACGGCGAGGGTCGTCGAGGAGGAGACCTTGGCCAGGCGCGGCACCAGGACCGCGCCCGCGCGCACCGCGATCTCGTCCTCCCCGGCGCCGAGCGCCGCCACCACGGCCGCGTCGGGCTCACCGGGTGCGAGGTCGACCTGGGCGAGCCTGCCGGGGTGCTCGGCACGCGCCGAGCGGAACAGGCCGTGCAGGGCCGCGCCGACCAGGTCACCGACGTGCTCACCGTCGTAGGTGGCCAACGCGCCGCGGGTGACCAGCACCAGCCGTGAGGTGGCCAGCCGTTCGTCGGCCAGCCAGTGGCGCACCAGTTCGAGCATCCGGTTGACACCCGAGCGCACCTCCTCGGCCGTGTCGCGACCGTGGCCGTGAACGGGAGCGGCCAGCACCACGGAGGGCGCCTCGCCGCCGGCGTCGAGGGCGGCCCGCAGCGCGGGGAAGCCGTCGTACGCCGTGCCTGTCGCGGGCGCTCCGCCGCCCAGGTTCGCCCAGCCTGTGGGCGACGGGACCTCGACCTCACCCGCGGAGATCCACTCGATCTCGTAGAGGGAGTCGTGGGCACGGGGGGCGCCCTGGGCGATCTGCTCCGCGGTGGCGGACCGCAAGGTCAGCGAGTCGACGGACAGCACCGTGCGTCCCGTCCCGTCGGCGACCAGCAGCGCCACCGCGTCCGTCCCCACAGGGGTCAGTCGTACGCGCAGCGCGGAAGCACCGACGGCGTACAGCCGGACGCCCGTCCACGTGAACGGGATGACGCCCCTGGTGGTGCCGGTGACCCCGATCGCGTGCAGAGCGGCGTCCAGCAGGGCGGGGTGCATGCCGTACGCGCCCGCGTCGCCCACGTGCTCGGGCAGGGCCACCTCGGCGAAGACTTCCCCGTCACGCAGCCAAGCGGCCTTCAGGCCGCGGAACACCGGCCCGTAGCCGTACCCGGCCGCGGCGAAGTTCTCGTAGAGATCACCGAGGTCGACCTCCTCGACACCGGCGGGTGGCCACTGGGCCATCTCGGGGTCGTCGCGGCGCACACCAGCGGTCGCTGAGACGAAGCCGCTGGCGTGCCGCGTCCAGGCCCCGTCGATGTCGGGTGAGTCCGGGTCCTGCTG
This sequence comes from Saccharothrix coeruleofusca, assembly GCF_017876325.1. NCBI lineage: Bacteria > Bacillati > Actinomycetota > Actinomycetes > Pseudonocardiales > Pseudonocardiaceae > Saccharothrix > Saccharothrix coeruleofusca. The sequence goes on along the minus strand of NZ_JAGINV010000001.1, from coordinate 3,940,220 downwards.
CTGCGACCAGACGGTGATCGACCGTCGGCCGGTGGACTCCTCCGGCTCGCCGATCACGATCTGCAGCGCCACGCCGCCCCGTTCCAGCAGCAGCGGGGTCTCGATGGTCAGGTCCTCGACCAGCTCGCAGCCGACCTGGTCCGCCGCGCGCAGCGCGAACTCGACGAACGCGGTGCCGGGCAGCAGGACGCGGTCGAACAGGGCGTGGTCGGCGAGCCAGGGCTGGGTGGACAGCGACAGCCTGCCGGTGCACAGGAAGCCGCCGTCGTTGGCCAGCGAGACGCCCGCACCCAGCAGCGGGGCGTCCACCGGGCGCAGGCCGATCGAGCCGAGGTCGTGCCCCCCGACGTGGCTGGTCTCCAGCCAGAAGCGTTCGCGCTCGAACGCGTAGGTGGGCAGGTCGACGCGCTGCGCGCCGGTGCCCGCGAAGAAGGCCGCCCAGTCCACCTCGACGCCCGCGTTGTGCAGGGTGGCCATCGCCGTCGCGACGCACTCCACCTCGTCGCGCCGACTGCGCAGGGCGGGCACGACCACCACCGGCTCGTCGCCGTAGCACTCGCGCACGTGGCTGGTCATCGACGCGGCGGGCGACAGTTCGATGAACCGGGTGACGCCGTGCTCGCGCAGCCGGGCCACGCTGCCCGCGAGGTCCACCGTGTCGCGCATCTGCCGGACCCAGAACTCGGGGGTGCGCAGCACCTCGGCGGGCACCGCCATCGGGATGGTCGGGGCCGAGTAGGTCAAGGTCTCCACCACGGCCCGGAACTGGGCCAGGATCGGCTCCATCGTGGCCGAGTGGCCCGCGCGGTCGACCCGCACCACGCGGGTCGCGCAGCCGAGCCCGGACAGCCGCGCCACAGCCGCCCCGACCGGGCCCTCCAGCCCCGAGATGGTGACCGCGCTCGGGCTGTTGACGCCGGAGAGCGAGACGCCCTCGATGTCGGCGATGACCGGCTCCACCACGTCGGCGCCTGCCGCGACCGTGGCCATCACGCCCGCGGCCGTGGTCTGGATCAGCCGTGCTCGGGCGGTGACCATGGTGGCCGCGTCTTTGAGCGACAGCACACCCGCGACGTGCGCCGCCGCGATGTCGCCGCAGGACTGGCCGAGCAGGTAGTCGGGCCGCAGACCCCACGACTGGACCAGGCGGTAGAGCGCCACCTCGATCGCGAACAGCGCGGGATGCGCGTACTCGGGCCGGTCCAACGTCGGGCCGCCCTCGGCCATGATCCGCGGCAGCTCGGGGTCGAGCAACCCCAGGACCTCCGAGTACGCCGCGGCGAAGACGGGGAACGCGGCCGCGAGCTGGGCGCCCATGCCGATGCGCTGCGGGCCGTGTCCGGGGAACATCACCGCGGTGAGTCCGCGGCACTCGGTGCCGACGACCGCCGTGGCGCCGCTGCCGCCGCTTGCCAGCAGGTCGAGCTGGGCGAGCAGGTCCTCCTTGCCGCCCGCGACCACGGCGGCGCGGTGCTCGAACGTCACGCGGTGCAGCGCGAGCGAGTTCGCCACGTCGAGCAGGGCGACGTCCTCGTCGGCGAGCCAGTCGCGCAGCCGCGCCGCCTGACCGGCCAGGGCCCGCGGAGTGCGGGCGGAGAGCAGGAAGGGCAAGGCGGTCGGCCGTGCGCTCACCGGCTCGGCCTCGACCGGCTCCGGCGCGGGCGCCTCCTCCAGGATGACGTGCGCGTTGGTGCCGCTCATGCCGAACGACGACACACCCGCCCGGCGCGGCCACTCGTTCTCCGGCCACGGGCGGTTCTCGGTCAGCACCTCGACCCCACCGGCCGACCAGTCCACTTCGCGCGTCGGCTCATCCACGTGCAGCGTCTTGGGCAGGACGCCGTTGCGGATGGCCATCACCGCCTTGATCACGCCCGCGACGCCCGCGGCCGCCTGGGTGTGACCCACGTTCGACTTGAGCGAGCCCAGCCACAGCGGCTCGCCGTCCTTCTTCTTGCGGCCGTAGGTGGCCAGCAGGGCCTGCGCCTCGATCGGGTCGCCCAGCCGGGTGCCGGTGCCGTGCCCCTCGACCAGGTCGACCTGCTCCATCGGGACCTGGCTGTCGGCCAGCGCCGCCTGGATGACCCGTTGTTGGGCGGGGCCGTTGGGCGCGGTCAGGCCGTTGGAGGCGCCGTCCTGGTTGATCGCCGAACCACGGATGACGGCGAGCACCGGGTGACCGTTGGCGCGCGCGTCGGAGAGCCGCTCGAGCAGGACCAGGCCGACACCCTCCGACCAACCGGTGCCGTCCGCGGTGTCCGCGTACGCCTTGCACCGGCCGTTGGGCGCGAGCCCGCGCTGTCGGGCGAAGTCGACCATGACCAGTGGCGAGCACATCGACGCGACGCCGCCGACCAGGGCCATCGTGGACTCGCCGCGGCGCAGGGCCCGAATGGCGTAGTGCATCGCGACCAGCGAGGAGGAACAGGCGGTGTCGACGGTGACAGCGGGGCCCTCGAAGCCGAACATGTACGCGACGCGGCCGGAGAGCACGCTGGGCGCGTTGCCCAGCAGCAGGTAGCCGTCGACCTCGCGGGGCGCGGTGACGGTCAACGGCACGTAGTCATGGGTGTTCGAGCCGATGAACACGCCCGTCTTGGTGCCGCGGAGGGTCTCCGGGTCGATGCCCGCGCGTTCGAACGACTCCCACGCGGCTTCGAGGACGATCCGCTGCTGCGGGTCCATGGCGAGGGCTTCGCGCGGGGAGATGCCGAAGAAACCCGCGTCGAAGTCGGCCAGGCCGGACATGAAGCCGCCCTCGCGGGAGTACGTCTTGCCGGGCTTGCCGGGCTCCGGGTCGAAGATGCTGTCCATGTCCCAGCCCCGGTCGGTCGGGGCGTCGCCGATCGCGTCGGTCCCGCTGGAGACCAGCTCCCAGAGGTCCTCCGGCGACCAGACGTCGCCGGGCAGGCGGCAGGCCATCGAGACGACGGCGATCGGCTCGGTGTCCTGGGCCTCCATCTCAGTGATCCTCTTGCGAGCCTGGTACAGGTCGCTCGTGACCATCTTGAGGTACTGGCGAAGCTTTTCCTCGTTTTCCACAGGAGAAACCCCATCCGTCTGTGTCTGTTCCAGTGGTCCGGGGGACCCCGGAGTGGTCGACGTACCCCGGACCTGACGTGCCCTGGACACGTGGCAGGCGTCTGATGAGGCCGGCAGCCCGGCGAATCGCGCCGAAAGAAGGCTCGGGTGGGGCCATGATCAGGACTGCCTCTGGGCGGTCGCGTTAACCACCATGGTCTGACGGCGTCAGCGCGGGCACCCCCTAACTCCCCTAGTCGCCGTACCGGTGGAACGACCCCAGCCGCGCGATCCTTGTGGGGTGTCGGTGTCGCAGCCGCGCTGCAAGCATTGGCCGCGAAGCTGGACGGGTGCGTCCCGCTGGTCGCCCGCGACAGACGAGCGAAGGGACGGCGACATGACTGCCGAGCTGTTGGAGAACACGCAGGATCCGGCGGGGACGTCGGCATTCATCTTCAACCAGACCGCGCCGGGACCGGCGAAACCGTGGAGCTGGGCGGAGAACCTGCTGGCGTCCGCGCACACGTACTGGCTGGTCACCACCAGCCCGGACGGTGTCCCGCACAGCAGGCCCCTGTGGGGTGTCTGGGATCAGGACACCTTCCTGTTCTCCAGCCAGAACCGCTGCGGCAGGTTCCTGGAGGTCAACCCGCGGGCCTCGGTGAACCTGCAGGTCGGCGAGGACGTGGTGATGATCGAGGGCAGCTGTTCCAGGGTGATCGCGGTCGACGAGATCAACGTGCTCGCCGAAGCCGTGGGGGTGAAGTACGACTGGAAGCTCTCGGTGACCGAAGGCCGTGTCCACACGCAGTTCGGCCAGAGCGCGCCGGTGTTCCGGTTGACTCCCCAGCGGGTCTACGGTTGGGCGGGTATCGCCGAATGGGAATCCGCGACCAGGTGGGACTTCCCGCGAGCCCGATGACCGTGCTCGCGTCGTCATCCGCTGGATCTGCTTTCTCGACACTCGATTGATCACACTCTTCGTGCGACTGCGCCGCAGCCGCGGTGCGTGAAGTCCGGTGCGCGGCGTTGATCGGGCCATGGCCAGGGATCACGCCGTAGTTCAGGGTGCGTGAAAACACCTGGCCGGGACCGGGAACCGCGAAAACCGAGACGGTGAATCACGCCGGACCTCCGTGCCGGCGGGATCTCTGGCGCCTTCGACTTGATTTTCCGGCACTGGCCGCGGTGGCCCGGAGGACGCGATTTGCGAACGTGGAAGGGGACGACCCAGGTGGATGTCCGCGCCCGGAGTGGCGAAGTCGCGGTGATTGGTGTGTCGTGCCGTTTCCCCGGCGCTGACGGGCCTGGGCAACTGTGGCGGCTTCTGGCTGCGGGACGTCACGCGATCACCGATGGCCCGCCCAGGCGTCCTGGACGTGGTACCTCGGGCAGGACCGTCGCGCCCCCGTGGGGTGGGTACCTCGACGCCGTCGACGAGTTCGACGCCGGGTTCTTCGGCATGTCCACCCGGGAGGCGGCGTCCGCCGATCCGCAGCAGCGACTCGTGCTGGAGCTGGGGTGGGAGGCGCTGGAGGACGCGGGGATCGTGCCGGACAGCGTTCGCGGCGGCCGACTCGGTGTCTTCGTGGGTGCCTTCGCCGACGACTACGCCCATCTCGCGCACCGGAACGGTGCTACCGCTGCGTCGCAGCACACCTACCCCGGCGTCGAACGCGCGGTCATCGCCAACCGGCTTTCCCACTTCCTGGACGTGCGCGGGCCCAGCGTGACCGTCGACAGCGGCCAATCGTCATCGCTGGTCGCCGTCCACATGGCCTGCCAGAGCCTGCTCACCGGTGAGTCGGACCTCGCCGTCGCGGGCGGTGTGCAGCTCAACCTGCTGGCGGAGTCCTTGGACATCGCGGACCGCTGGGGACCGCTGTCCCCCGACGGCCGTTGCTACACCTTCGACGCTCGCGCGAATGGTTACGTGCCAGGCGAAGGCGGCGGCCTGGTGGTGCTCAAGAGGCTCGACCGCGCCCTCGCCGACGGTGACACCGTGCGATGCGTGATCCTCGGGAGCGCGGTCAACCACGGCGGCGGCGGTCGCGCCCTGACCCAGCCCAACGAAGCCGCACAACGGGACGTCCTGCGGCGGGCTCATGAGCGCGCTGGAATCAGCGCCACGCAACTCCAGTACGTGGAGCTGCACGGAACCGGGACGCCCGCAGGCGACCCGGTGGAGGCGTCCGCCCTCGGCGCTGCCGTGGGCTCCGCCCGCCCGCGAACGCGACCGCTGCCCGTCGGGTCGGTCAAGACGAACGTGGGGCACCTGGGAGCGGCCGCGGGCATCGCCGGCCTGATCAAAGTGGCGATGGCGATCCGCCACCGCGAACTCCCCGCCAGTCTCAACTTCGAGCGGGCGAACCCGGACATCGCCCTGGACGAGCTCAACCTCCGAGTCCAGCAGAACCACGGTCCGTGGGAAGCACCCGACCACCCGCTGATCGCCGGCGTCAGCTCCTTCGGGATGGGTGGCACGAACTGCCACCTGGTCGTCGGTGAAGCGCCATCCGACCCGATCACCTCGGACGGGCGACCTGGGACCGGTGAGGCGGACTCCGGGCAGTCACCCGCGATGTTGCCGTTCGTGTTGTCGGCTCGTGGGTTGGGTGCGTTGGGTGGTCAGGCTGCTCGGTTGCGGTCGTTTGTGGTGGAGCGGCCGGATGTGGCGTTGGTCGATCTTGCGTACTCGTTGGCCACTGATCGTGCTGCTTTGGGGGATCGGGCGGTGGTGGTCGCTTCGGGTCGGGAGCAGTTGCTGGATCGTTTGGCGGTTCTTGCGGAGGGCGGGACTGCGGGCGGATGTGTGTCCGGTGTGGAGGGTCGGGGCCGGGTGGCCGTCGTCTTCACGGGTCAGGGTTCGCAGCGGGTGGGGATGGGTCGGGAGTTGTATGGGCGGTTCCCGGTGTTCGCGGCGGCTTTTGATCGGGTGTGCGGGTTGTTGGACCCGGTGGTGCGGTCGGCTGTGTTCGGTGAGGACGGCCGGGATGGTCGTTTGGATTTGACGGAGTTCGCGCAGCCGGGGTTGTTCGCTGTTGAGGTGGCGTTGTTCCGGTTGTTCGAGTCGTGGGGTGTGGTTCCGGATTTCGTGACCGGTCATTCGGTGGGTGAGATCGCGGCGGCGCATGTGGCGGGTGTGTTGTCGCTGGAGGATGCGTGTCGGTTGGTGACGGCGCGGGGTCGGTTGATGCAGGGGTTGGCGCCGGGTGGGGTGATGGTGGCGGTCGCCGCGGGTGAGGGTGTGGTGGCGCCGTTGGTGGCCGAGCTGGGCGATCAGGTGTCGATCGCGGCGGTGAACAGTCCGTCGTCGGTGGTGGTGTCGGGGGTCGGGCCTGCGGTGGAGCGGGTGGTGGCGCGGCTGGCGGAGTTGGGGTGTCGGTCGAGGCGGCTGGTGGTGAGTCATGCGTTCCACTCGTCGTTGATGGAGCCGATGTTGGAGGATTTCCGGGCGGTGGTGTCCGGATTGTCGTTCCGGTCTCCGCGCATTGGGGTCGTGAATGAGGCGGTGGTGGAGCCGGAGTACTGGGTTCGGCATGTGCGTGACACGGTGCGGTTCGCTGACACGGTTTCCCGGTTGCATGGGCGTGGTGTGACCCGGTTTGTGGAGTTGGGTCCGGATGCGGTGTTGACCGGGTTGGTGCGGGAGTGCCTGGACGGCCGCGATATCACAGCGGTGCCTGGTTTGCGGCGTGGTCGTGACGAGGTCGAGTCGGTGTTGACCGGGCTGGGCGGGTTGTTCACGGCCGGGGTGGCGGTGGACTGGTCGGAGGTGTTCGCCGGGACCGGCGCACGACGCACCGAACTTCCCACCTACGCATTCCAACGCCAGCACTACTGGCTGGACATGACGATGGACGACGAGAAGACGTCGATGACGACCTCGGGTCCGGTGAGCGAGCTGCGCGGGCTCGACGAAACCGAGCGCGGGCATCGGTTGACGGAGCTGGCTCGCGCGCACATCACGGCCACCCTCGGCAGCGGCGTGCCCGGTGAGATCGCACTTGACCAGACGTTTCGGGATCTGGGCTTCGATTCTCTGATGTCCGCCGAACTGCGGGACAGGCTTTCACACGCCCTGGAAGTTCCACTGCCCAGCTCGGTGATCTTCGACTACCCCACTCCCGCTGTTCTCGTTGAGCACCTGCGATCGGTCGTGTCGGGCAGAGACGTCGATGTGCGCGCCCAGGCTGCGTCGACTGCCGATGCCGATGATCCTGTGGTGGTCGTGGGGATGGCGTGTCGTTATCCGGGTGGGGTGGGTTCTCCGGAGGATCTGTGGGAGTTGGTCGTCGGGGGTGGGGAGGGGATCACGGGTTTTCCGGAGTCGCGTGGGTGGGACGTGGCGGGTTTGTACCACCCGGATCCGGATCATCCGGGGACGACGTATGCGCGTGGTGGTGGGTTCCTGCACGACGCGGGTGAGTTCGACGCGGGGTTTTTCGGGATCTCGCCTCGTGAGGCGACGGCGATGGACCCGCAGCAGCGGTTGTTGCTGGAGGTGGCCTGGGAGGCCTTCGAGCGCGCGGGCATCGACGCGGACTCGCTGCGCGGCACCCGGACCGGCGTGCTGGTGGGAGCGACACCGCACGGATACGGCGCGGTGCGAACCGACGCGGGCGGATACCTCCTCACCGGTACCACGCCAGGGGTCCTGTCCGGGCGGATCGCGTACCAGTTCGGATTCGAGGGCCCCGCGATGACGGTGGACACCGCGTGCTCGTCATCGCTGGTGGCACTGCACTTGGCGGCGCAGGCACTGCGGTCGGGCGAGTGCTCGCTCGCGTTGGCAGGCGGGGTCGCGGTCATGGGTACCCCCATGATCCTCACGGAGTTCGCGCGGCAGCGCGGGTTGTCCTCGGACGGCCGGTGCCGGTCGTTCGGCGCGGGCGCGGACGGCACGGGGTGGTCCGAGGGCGTGGGATTGCTGGTGCTGGAACGGTTGTCCGACGCGCGGCGCAACGGGCACGAGGTGCTCGCGGTGCTCGCCGGTTCGGCCGTCAACCAGGACGGGGCCTCGAACGGGCTGACGGCCCCCAACGGCCCCTCGCAGCAGCGGGTGATCCGTCAGGCGTTGGCCAACGCGGGGCTGACCGCCGCCGACGTCGACGTGGTGGAAGGGCACGGCACGGGCACGCGACTCGGCGACCCGATCGAAGCACAGGCGCTGCTGGCGACCTACGGGCGAGAGCACACCGACGGCGCGCCCCTGTGGCTCGGGTCGGTGAAGTCGAACATCGGACACGCGCAGGCGGCGGCCGGCGTCGCCGGGGTCATCAAGATGGTGATGGCCATGCGGCACCGGTTGCTGCCGAAGACCCTGTTCGCTGAGGAACCCTCGACCGAGGTGGACTGGTCTTCCGGCGGGGTGGCGCTGTTGAGCCAGGCGCGGGAGTGGCCGGACGCGGACCGGCCTCGGCGAGCGGGGGTGTCCTCGTTCGGGATCAGCGGGACGAACGCGCACGTCATCCTGCAGCAACCACCGGACGATCCACCGACGGCGGCCCAACGGCCGACGCCGACGCTCGCATCGCCTGTGTTGCCGTTCGTGTTGTCGGCTCGTGGGTTGGGTGCGTTGGGTGGTCAGGCTGCTCGGTTGCGGTCGTTTGTGGTGGAGCGGCCGGATGTGGCGTTGGTCGATCTTGCGTACTCGTTGGTGACCGATCGTGCCGCTTTGGGGGATCGGGCGGTGGTGGTCGCTTCGGGTCGGGAGCAGTTGCTGGATCGTTTGGCGGTTCTTGCGGAGGGCGGGACTGCGGGCGGATGTGTGTCCGGTGTGGAGGGTCGGGGCCGGGTGGCCGTCGTCTTCACGGGTCAGGGTTCGCAGCGGGTGGGGATGGGTCGGGAGTTGTATGGGCGGTTCCCGGTGTTCGCGGCGGCTTTTGATCGGGTGTGCGGGTTGTTGGACCCGGTGGTGCGGTCGGCTGTGTTCGGTGAGGACGGCCGGGATGGTCGTTTGGATTTGACGGAGTTCGCGCAGCCGGGGTTGTTCGCTGTTGAGGTGGCGTTGTTCCGGTTGTTCGAGTCGTGGGGTGTGGTTCCGGATTTCGTGACCGGTCATTCGGTGGGTGAGATCGCGGCGGCGCATGTGGCGGGTGTGTTGTCGCTGGAGGATGCGTGTCGGTTGGTGACGGCGCGGGGTCGGTTGATGCAGGGGTTGGCGCCGGGTGGGGTGATGGTGGCGGTCGCCGCGGGTGAGGGTGTGGTGGCGCCGTTGGTGGCCGAGCTGGGCGATCAGGTGTCGATCGCGGCGGTGAACAGTCCGTCGTCGGTGGTGGTGTCGGGGGTCGGGCCTGCGGTGGAGCGGGTGGTGGCGCGGCTGGCGGAGTTGGGGTGTCGGTCGAGGCGGCTGGTGGTGAGTCATGCGTTCCACTCGTCGTTGATGGAGCCGATGTTGGAGGATTTCCGGGCGGTGGTGTCCGGATTGTCGTTCCGGTCTCCGCGCATTGGGGTCGTGAATGAGGCGGTGGTGGAGCCGGAGTACTGGGTTCGGCATGTGCGTGACACGGTGCGGTTCGCTGACACGGTTTCCCGGTTGCATGGGCGTGGTGTGACCCGGTTTGTGGAGTTGGGTCCGGATGCGGTGTTGACCGGGTTGGTGCGGGAGTGCCTGGACGGCCGCGATATCACAGCGGTGCCTGGTTTGCGGCGTGGTCGTGACGAGGTCGAGTCGGTGTTGACCGGGCTGGGCGGGTTGTTCACGGCCGGGGTGGCGGTGGACTGGTCGGAGGTGTTCGCCGGGACCGGCGCACGACGCACCGAACTTCCCACCTACGCATTCCAACGCCAGCACTACTGGCTCGATACGCCCTCCCTCCCGGAGACCGATCCCGCCGCCCTCGGCCTGACGCCGGTCGATCACCCCTTCCTGCGCGCCGAGATGCCGGTGGGCGACGCGGGCGCGCTCGTGCTGACCGGCCGACTGTCCGTGGAGCAGCAACCGTGGTTGGCCGACCACGTGGTGTCGGGCACCGCGATCCTGCCCGGAACCGGTTTTCTGGCCCTGGCCTCGCACGCCGCACGGCGAACCGGTGCCAGCCTGGTGGAAGAGCTCGTCGTGCACGCCCCTCTGGTGGTGCCGGAGCACGGCGACATCCAACTCCAGCTGGTGGTCGACGCACCGGACGACACCGGTCGCCGTGCGCTGCGCGTGCTGTCCCGAGGGGGAGGCACCGCTGGGAACGACACCTGGACCCGGCACGCCGATGGCACCGTTGCCCCACCCGCCGAGCCCGCGCCTGCCGGATCGGCGTCGGCGACCGCCTGGGACGGCGAGGTCGATCCCGACGCCCGGCCCGTCGCCATCACCACCGCGTACGCGGAGCTCACCCGCCGGGGATATGACTACGGACCGGCGTTCCGAGGACTGCGAACCATCCGCCGTGGCGACGACGTGGTCTTCGCCGACATCGTGTTGGACGAGGCGGCAGGAACGGCGGCGGGATACGGCGACCCGGTGTTCGACCTGCATCCCGCCCTCCTGGACGCCGCCGTTCAAGCCGCGCTGGTCGGCCTGTTCGAGGCCGCGGACGAGACGTTGGTGCCGTTCGCGTGGAGCGGCGTCACCGTGCACAGCGCGGCCCCGTCGACCTTGCACGCCCGTGTCCGGAGAACCGGTGCCGACTCGGTTGCCATGACGCTCACCGACCGCGACGGCAACCCGGTCGCGTCGATCGACTCGCTGGTGTTGCGGCCTGCCCCCGACATGTCACCGACTCCGTCGACAGATCAGGGCGAGGCGGCGCTGTTCCGGTTGTCGTGGCTGCCGAAGGAGGTCGACGCCCACCCCGGCACCGACGACTGGGCGATGGTGGGGCAGGACCCGCACGACCTCGGCGCGCGGGTGGCGGGCGGAAGCTCACCGCTGGACCGGTACGCCGATCTCGCCGCGCTGCGGGTCGCGGTGGCGGCGGGGACGCCGACGCCTGCCACGGTGATCACCGCGGTTCCCCCGACCGGCGTCGTGGACTTCGGTGGCGTGCACCGCGTGCTGCGACTGGTGCAGGACTGGCTGGCCGATGAGACGTTGGCCGACGCTCAACTGGTCGTCGTCACCACCGGTGTCGTCGACACGGGGGACAACGGGCGCGTCGATCTCGACAACGCGCCGGTCTGGGGTCTGCTGCGTGCCGCGCAGTCCGAGCACCCCGACCGCATCGTGCTCGTCGACGTGGCGTCGGACGGTGGGGGAGCCCAACGGCTTGCCGCCGCGGTGGCGACGGGGGAACCGCAGTTGGCTCTGTCCGCCGAGGGCGTCCGTGTCCCGCGCCTGACTCGCCTGCCCGTGGATTCCGGCTCTCACCACGCCGCCGGGCAGTCGATACCCGAGCGCGGAACCGTGCTGCTGACCGGGGCGTTCGGCCGACTCGGCCGGTTGCTCGCGCGGCACCTGGCCACCGAGCACGGGGTGACGAGCATGCTGCTGGTCAGCAGGAGCGGCCCCGTCACGCCCGAGGCGCGTGCCTTGGTGGCCGAGCTGACCGGGCTCGGTCTGGAAGTGCGGGCCGAGGCCTGCGATGTCGCCGACCGCGCCGAGCTCGCCGCGTTGCTTCGCGGGTTGCCCGCCGATCGCCCCCTCACGGCTGTGATCCACGCGGCCGGTGTGCTCGACGACGGCGTGTTCACCGAGCTGAGCCCACAACGTCTCGACGCGGTCATGGGCCCCAAGGCGTTGGCGGCCAAGAACCTCCATGAGCTCACCGTCGACATGCCGCTGTCGGCGTTCGTGCTGTACTCCTCCATCTCGGGACTGATCGGCGCGGCGGGCCAGGCCAACTACGCGGCCGCCAACACCTACCTCGACGCGCTCGCCCACCACCGTGTCCGAAGTGGACTGCCTGCGACGTCGCTGGCGTGGGGGATGTGGGATCAGCGGGGAGGTATGGCGGCGGCGCTCAGCGCGGGCGACCTCAACCGGATGGCTCGCTCCGGAGTGGCGACGTTGTCCGAGACCGAGGGACTCGCGCTCTTCGACGCCGCTGTTCGGCGCAGCGAGCCGCTTCTCGTGCCACTGCGGTTGGACAGCGCTTCCGCCGCGGACGGCGGGAACCCGCATCCGCTGCTGCGTGAACTGATCACGATCGCGCCGCGGCGAACTCGCCCGGCGGTCATACCGGGCCGCTCGGACGGGCCGTCGCTCACCGGCGAGGACGTGACGTCCCGGCCTGGGCGACTGCTGGAGCTGGTGCGTGCGGAGGCGGGGCGAGTGCTCGGTTACGACGGGCGCGACCCGATCGGCGTCGACCGCACCTTCAAGGAATCCGGGCTCGACTCGCTCACCGCCGTCGAGCTGCGCAACCGGCTCAACGCGATCACCGGACTGCGCTTGGCGACCACGGCCGTGTTCGACCACCCGACCCCACGGGCCCTCGCCGACCACTTGTCCGGTGAACTCACCACAACCGACGAGGCGCCGGACGCGCCCAGCGCGCCCGCGAGCGATGCCGATGATCCTGTGGTGGTCGTGGGTATGGCGTGTCGTTATCCGGGTGGGGTGGGTTCTCCGGAGGATCTGTGGGAGTTGGTCGTCGGGGGTGGGGAGGGGATCACGGGTTTTCCGGAGTCGCGTGGGTGGGACGTGGCGGGTTTGTACCACCCGGATCCGGATCATCCGGGGACGACGTATGCGCGTGGTGGTGGGTTCCTGCACGACGCGGGTGAGTTCGATGCGGGGTTCTTCGGGATCTCGCCTCGTGAGGCGACGGCGATGGACCCGCAGCAGCGGTTGTTGTTGGAGGTGGCCTGGGAGGCCTTCGAGCGCGCGGGCATCGACGCGGACTCGCTGCGCGGCACCCGGACCGGCGTGTTCGCCGGTGTCATGTACCACGACTACGCGCCCGCGCTGGACCTGGTGCCGGACCAGCTCAGCGGAGCGGTTCTGACCGGCAGCGCGGGCAGCGTGCTCTCCGGGCGGGTGGCGTACCAGTTCGGCCTGGAAGGGCCCGTCGTCTCGGTCGACACCGCGTGCTCGTCGTCGCTGGTGGCGATGCACCTGGCCGCACAAGCACTGCGGTCGGGCGAGTGCTCGCTCGCGCTGGCAGGCGGGGTCACGGTGATGTCCACCCCGATGACGTTCGTCGACCTGGGCCACCAGCGGGCACTGTCCCCGGACGGCCGGTGCCGCGCGTTCGGCGCGGGCGCGGACGGCACCGGCTGGGCCGAGGGGGTCGGCCTGGTGGTGCTCGAACGGCTGTCGGACGCGCGCAGGCAGGGCCACGAGGTGCTCGCGGTGCTCAAGGGCTCCTCGGTGAACTCCGACGGCGCGTCGAACGGGCTGACCGCGCCGAACGGGCTTGCCCAACAGCGGGTGATCCGCCAGGCGCTGGCCAACGCCGCGCTGGCGGCGGCTGACGTCGACGCGGTGGAGGCGCACGGCACCGGCACCCGACTGGGAGATCCGATCGAGGCGCAGGCACTGCTGGACACCTACGGGCGGGCGCACACGGCCGAGTCGCCGCTGTGGCTGGGGTCGTTGAAGTCGAACATCGGGCACACGCAGGCCGCCGCCGGGGTCGGTGGCGTCATCAAGATGGTGATGGCGATGCGGCACGGCGTTCTGCCCAGGACGTTGCACGTCGAGCAGCCCTCGCCGTTGATCGACTGGTCGCGGGGAGCCGTCGCCCTGCTGGACCGGAACCAGGATTGGCCCAGCACCGGTCGACCCCGCCGGGCAGGCGTTTCCTCCTTCGGCATCAGCGGCACGAACGCGCACGTCATCCTCGAGCAGGCGCCGGAGCAGCCCGAGGCCCGGCAGTCGGAGGCCGTGACGCGGCTCGGCGTCTCCGCCTTCCCGGTGTCAGGGCGGGGATCGGCGGCGTTGGCGGGCCAGGCAACCCGGTTGCGGGCCGCGCTGGCCGACTCACCGGACACCGACGTGGCCGGGTTCGGCGCGGCACTGGCCAACGGCGGCTCCCCGCACTCCCACCGAGCGGTGGTCATCGCCGGGAACCGCGACGAGCTGCTGGCCGGCCTTGACGCGATCGCGGCGGGCCAAGCGGACAGCTCGCCCCTCGTGGTGGCCGGAGCCTGCGAAGCCGACCACGACGGCCCGGTCTTCGTCTTCCCGGGGCAGGGCGGTCAGTGGCTCGGGATGGGCGTCGAGCTGTGGCGGCTCAGTCCGACGTTCGCGGAGCTGATGCGGGCCTGCGACGAGGCCTTGGCGCCCTACGTCGACTGGGATGGTTTCTCGCTGCGGGACGTGCTCGCCGGGGCTGCGGGTGCGCCGAGCCTCGACCGGGACGACGTCGTCCAGCCCGCGCTGTTCGCGGTCGGGGTCTCGTTGTCCCGGCTGTGGGCATCCCTGGGCGTTCGGCCCTCGGCTGTGGTCGGGCATTCCCAGGGCGAGTTCGCCGCCGCCGTGGCGGCGGGGGCGCTGTCGTTGGCCGAGGGCGCGCGCGTGGTGGCCCTGCGGTCCAGGGTGCTGCGGCGTCTGGCCGCCCACGGCGGCATGGGCTGGGTGAACCGACCGGTCGACGAGGTGCGCGAACGCCTGGCAGGCCATCCCCGGCTCGGCATCGCCGCGGTGAACGGACCGGTGTCCACGGTCGTCTCCGGGGACACCGCCGAGCTGGACCGGTTCCTCGCGGTCTGGGAGTCCGAGGGGGCGCGGGTCCGGCGGGTGGCGATCGACTACGCGTCGCACTCGGCGGTGGTGGAGGGCATCCGGGCCGAGCTGGCCGACACGCTGGGCGTGGTCGAGTGCTCCGACGGTGACGTCCCGTTCTACTCGACGGTGACCGGCTCGGTGCTGCGCGGCCGGGAGCTGGACGCCGACTACTGGTACCGGAACCTGCGCGAGGTGGTGCGCTTCCAGGACGTGGTCGATCAGCTGCTCAGCGCTGGGCACCGATCGTTCCTCGAAGTGGGCGCGCACCCGGTGCTCGTCAACTCGGTGCAGGAGCTCGCCGACGCCAAGGGGACGTCGGTCACGACGGTCGGCTCGCTGCGTCGCGGCCACGGTGGCGCGCGGGAATTCCTGCGCAACGCGGCCGAGGCGTTCGTGAGCGGCGTCGACGTGCGGTGGTCCGGCCTGTTCCCCTCGGGCCAGCGGGCCGTGCGGCTGCCCACCTACGCCTTCCAACGCACCCACTACTGGATCGAGGCGCTGCCCCACCGCTCGACCAGGGGAGCCGACGTCGACACCCGGTTCTGGGACATGGTCGACGAGGGTGACCTCGAAGGACTGACCACGGCGCTGGCCATCTCCGACGACGCCGGCCGTTCCTCGCTGGGCACCGTGCTCCCGGCACTGTCCTCGTGGCGGGAGCACAACAGGCAGCAGGAGACGCTGGCGGGCTGGCAGTACCGCGTCACCTGGCGTCGCACCGAGGTGCCGGACCGACCGCTCACCGGCCGGTGGTTGCTCGTGGTGCCCGCCGACATCGCCGAGCCGACGTGGCTGGACCAGGCCACCGCGGCGCTGACGGCCCGAGGGGCCCTGGTCGGCCGGGTCACGGTCCCACGGCAGGCGGATGTCGAGGCGCTCCGCCACCAGCTGACCGTGGCGTTGGACGGCCAACGTGCCGCGAACGTGGTGTCGCTGCTGGGCTTGGACGCAGCGGGGGACACCGACGCCGCATCCGTGCCCGCCGGTCTGCGCGGCACGCTCGCACTGGTGCGGGCGGTGAGCACGCTGGGCCTGTCGACCCCGATCTGGTGCGTGACCCAGGACGCGGTGGCTGTCCGACCCGGAGACTCCGTCACCCAGCCGCGGCAGGCCGCGCTGTGGGGGTTCGCCCGACAGGCGGGGCTGGAGCAACCAGTGCCGTGGAGTGGTGTCGTCGACCTGCCACGCGAGGTCGGCCACGCGGACCTCGCGGCGCTGGCCGGGGCGCTCGGCGACGACGAGAGCGAGCTGGCGGTGCGGGGCGGCGCGGTGTTCTGCCGCCGACTGACCCGTGTCGCCGCACCCGCGCACCGGACGTCCCAGCCGCTGGAGCGCAGCGCCCTGGTCACCGGCGGCACCGGCGCACTCGGGGCGGAGGTGGCGCGCTGGCTCGTGGCTCGTGGGGCGCGGCACCTGGTGCTGGCCGGCCGTCGTGGCCCGGCCGCGCCCGGTGCCGCCGAACTGGCCGCCGAGCTGGCCGAGCGGGGTGCCTCGGTGTCGGTGGTCGCCTGCGACGTGGCCGACCGGGCGCAGCTCGCCGAGCTGCTGGACTCCTGGCCCGCGGAGCACCCGCTGACCACGGTCGTGCACACCGCGGGTGTCCTCGACGACGGCGTCATCGACCGGCTCACCCCGGAGCGCTTCGAGCGGGTGTTCCGCCCGAAGGTGGCCGCCGCCTGGCACCTGCACGAGCTGACCAAGGACCACGACCTCGTCGACTTCGTCCTGTTCTCGTCGTTCGTCGGCACGGTCGGCCCGGCGGGCCAGGCCAACTACGCCGCCGCGAACAGCTCGTTGGACGCGCTGGCCGCGCACCGCAGGGCTCTCGGGCTGAGCGGGACCTCCATCGCCTGGGGACTCTGGCAAGGCCCCGGGATCGCCGACCGCGACGGGGTGGAGCGACAGCTGGCGGCCCGCGGCCTGCGGGCGATGGACCCCCGCCGCGCCATCCAGGTCATGGACCAGGTGATCGACCGCGACGAGACGGCCGTGGTCGTGGTGGACGTCGACTGGTCCTCGTTCGCCACCGAACTCGTCGGCACCCGATCGGCACCGCTGCTCGCGGAACTGCTCCCGGCCGAGGAGACCGCGCCCGGACGGTCGGCGCGAGCAGCGGCCGACACCGACGTGCGCGAGCGGCTCGCCGGCCTGCCCGCCACCGAGCGGGCGTACTCGCTGACCGAACTCGTCCGGACCACGGTGGCGGCCGTGCTCGGGTACACCGACATCGGCTCGGTCGAGTCGGGGCGCAGCTTCCAGGAGATCGGGTTCGACTCGCTCACCGCGTTGCGGCTTCGCAACCGGCTCGGCGCGGCGACCGGCCTGCAGCTGCCCGCCACGCTGGTCTTCGACTACCCGACGCCCGCCTCGGTCGCCGAGCTGGTGCACTCCGAGCTGTTCGGCGAGGACACCGGGACCTACGAGAGCGGGACCTACGAGAGCGGGACCGGCGAGGGCGTCGACGACGCCGGGTTGAAGCGGATCATCGACCGCATTCCGCTCGCCTCGTTGCGGCGGGCCGGGCTGGTGGGCGCGCTGCTCGAGCTGGCCGACACCGCCCCCGTGGTCGAGCAGGTCGACAGCGCCGCGCCCACCAGCGCGATCGACTCGATGGACATGGCTGATCTCATTCGCGCCGCATACGGCAGAACCGATGCGAGCGACCAGTCGGAGGGACCGACCTCATGACCACCGCCTCCATGAACGAGCTCGTTGACGCGCTGCGCAACGCGCTCAAGGAGAACGAGCGGATCCGGCAGCGGCTCGGCGAGGTCGAGGCGCGGAACCGGGAGCCGATCGCCATCGTCGGCATGGCCTGCCGCTACCCCGGTGACGCCAACAGTCCCGAAGCCCTGTGGCGGCTCGTGGCCGACGGCACCGACGCGGTGTCCGGCTACCCGACCGACCGCGGCTGGAACCTGGACGAGCTCTACGACCCCGACCCGGAGAAGGTGGGCCGGACCTACTCGCGGGGCGGCGGTTTCCTGCGGTCGCCGTACCTGTTCGACCACGACTTCTTCGCCATCCCCCCGCGCGAAGCCACCGTGATGGACCCGCACCAGCGGCTGCTCCTGGAGACCTCGTGGGAGGCCCTGGAACGAGCGGGGATCAGCGCCGACGCGGTGCGGGGGAGCCAGACCGGCGTGTACGTCGGCGTCAGCTACCAGGACTACATCTCGCTGCGCACCGTGCCGTCGACCTACGAGGGCTACACGCTCACCGGCAACATCGCCAGCGTCGTCTCCGGACGGCTGTCCTACGCGTTCGGCCTGCAAGGGCCTGCGGTCACGGTGGACACGGCGTGCTCCTCCTCGCTGGTCGCGCTGCACCTGGCCACCCAGGCGCTGCGCTCGCGGGAGTGCTCGCTCGCCCTGGTCGGCGGGGCGACGATCATGTCGGGTCCGGCGTCGCTGATCGAGTTCGCCCGGCAGCGCGGAATCGCCCCGGACGGCCGGTGCAAGGCCTTCAGCGACGAGGCCGACGGCATGGGCTGGGGTGAGGGCGTCGGCGTGCTCGTGGTCGAGCGGCTGTCCGACGCCCAGCGCAACGGCCACCAGGTGCTGGCCCTGGTGACCGGGTCCGCCCTCAACCAGGACGGCGCCTCCAACGGCCTCACCGCGCCGAGCGGCGCGGCCCAGCGCCAGGTGATCCGGGCCGCGCTGGCCAACGCCGGGGTGTCCTCGACCGACATCGACGCGGTCGAGGCGCACGGCACCGGCACCAGGCTGGGGGACCCGATCGAGGCCAGGGCCCTGCTGGCCACCTACGGCCGGGAGCG
Organism: Saccharothrix coeruleofusca; assembly: GCF_017876325.1. NCBI lineage: Bacteria > Bacillati > Actinomycetota > Actinomycetes > Pseudonocardiales > Pseudonocardiaceae > Saccharothrix > Saccharothrix coeruleofusca. The sequence goes on along the minus strand of NZ_JAGINV010000001.1, from coordinate 3,921,813 downwards.
GACGGCGGACACGCCGCTGTGGGTCGGATCGTTGAAGTCCAACATCGGGCACCCGCAGGCCGCGGCGGGCGTCGGTGGTGTGATCAAGATGGTCATGGCCATGCGCAACGGGGAGTTGCCCAGGACGCTGCACGCCCAGCGGCCGACGTCCCACGTGGACTGGTCGGCGGGCACGGTCCGGCTCCTCACCGACCCTCGGCGGTGGCCCGACCGGGGCCGCCCCCGGCGCGCCGCGGTGTCGTCGTTCGGGATCAGCGGCACCAACGCCCACGTCGTCCTGGAGCAGGCCCCCGACGACCCGGTCGCGGCCACCTCCGTGCCGGTGCGGCGGGCCGACACCGGTCCCTGGCCGTTCGTGGTGATGGGTCGGGGCGCCGCCGGGCTGCGCGGCCAGGCCGAGCAGCTGCGCTCCTTCGTCGAGCGCCACCCGGAGCTGGAGCCCGCCGACATCGGGCGGAGCCTGGTCACCACCCGCGCCGCGCTGGCCGACCGCGCGGTGGTGGTCGCCGAGGACAGGGCGGCCCTGCTGGCCGGTCTGTCCGCGCTGGCCGAGGGCGCGGAAAGCGCCGCGGTGCACGTCGGCCGGGCGGCGGAGGGCCGCCTGGCGGTCGTCTTCACCGGTCAGGGTGCCCAGCGCGGCGGAATGGGGCGCGAGCTGGCGGCGCGGTACCCGGTGTTCGACTCGGCGCTGGACGAGGTCTGCGGGGTGCTCGACGAGCTGCTGGGCCGGTCGCTGCGCGAGCTGATGTGGGAGGGCGGTCCAGCGCTGGACCGCACCGAACACGCCCAGCCCGCGCTGTTCGCCTTCGAGGTCGCCCTGTTCCGGCTCGTCCGGTGGATGGGCATCCGGCCCGAGTTCGTCGCGGGCCACTCGATCGGCGAGATCAGCGCCGCGCACGTGGCGGGCGTGCTGTCCCTCGCCGACGCCGGTCGCATGGTCGTGGCGCGCGGCCGGTTGATGCAGGCGCTGCCGGAGGGCGGCGCCATGGTCGCGGTGAACGCCGCCCTCGACGTGGTGGCCCCGCTGGTCGCGGCCGCGCCAGGGGTGTCCGTGGGGGCGGTGAACAGCCCCGGCTCGGTCGTGCTGTCCGGGGCGGAGGAACCGGTGGCGCAGGTCGTGGCCCGGCTCGCCGCCGCCGGCTACCGGACCCGTCGGCTCACGACCAGCCACGCGTTCCACTCGGAGCTGATGGACCCGATGCTCGACGACTTCCGGGCCGTCGTCGCCGGACTCGCCTTCGGCGCGCCCGACATCCCGGTGGTGTCCACGCTGACCGGTGCCCTGGTCGACGCGGCCACGCTCGGCAAGCCCGAGTACTGGGTCCGCCAGGCGCGCGAGCAGGTGCGCTTCGCCGACGGCGTGGCCACCCTGCACGAGCGGGGGGTCACCCGGTTCCTGGAGCTGGGACCGGACGCGACGCTCTCGGCCATGGTCCGGGAATGCCTGCCCGACGACCGGCGGGTGACGGCCGTGGCCGCATCCCGCCGTGACCGGTCCGAGGCCGTCGCCCTGCTCACCGCGGCCGGTCGCCTCTTCGCGGGCGGCGGCGAGGTGGACTGGGCGGCGCTGTTCCCCGACGGCGGCGGGCGGGTGGACCTGCCGACCTACGCCTTCCAGCGGCACCGGCACTGGCTGCCGCGCGACGGCTCCGCCGCCCCGGCTCCCTCGGCCCCGCCCTCAGCCGCCGCGCCCGAGCCGACCACCGGCGCTCGGGTCGCGGACGTGCTGGCCGTCGTGGACCAGCGCCGGGTCATGAGCGATCTGGTGCGGACCTCGATCGCCCTGGTGCTGGGCCACGACTCGCCTGCCGCTGTCGACGTCGAGCGCACCTTCCAGGACCTGGGCTTCAGCTCGCTCGCGGCGGTGGAGCTGCGGGACCGGCTGAACGCGGCGCTCGACCTCCGGCTGCCCGGCACCCTGGCCTTCGACTACCCCACGCCCGCCGCCCTGGCGGCGTACCTGGTCGCGCTGGTGACCGGCGCGGCCGACGAGGAGCCCGGCGCGACCGCCACCCCCGCCGCGTCCGCCGACCCGATCGTCGTGGTCGGCATGGCCTGCCGCTACCCCGGTGGCGTCGGCTCGCCCGAGCAGCTCTGGGAGCTGGTGGACGGCGGGCGCGACGCGGTGTCGGGACTGCCGACCGACCGGGGCTGGGACCTGGACGCCCTGCTGCACCCGGACGCGGCGCGGCAGGGCGCCACCCACGTGCGCGGCGGTGGGTTCCTCGACGACGTGGCGTGGTTCGACGCGGGGTTCTTCGGCATCTCGCCGCGCGAGGCGGCCTCGATGGACCCGCAGCAGCGGCTGCTGCTGGAACTGACCTGGGAAGCGCTGGAGCGGAGCGGGATCGACCCGAAGTCGTTGCGGGGCAGCCGGACCGGCGTGTTCGTCGGCACCAGCGACCAGGACTACGCGGACCTGCTGCTGGGCAGCGCCGAGCTGGCCGACGGCTACCTGCTCACCGGGACCTCCGCCGCGGTGCTCGCCGGGCGGGTCTCCTACCAGTTCGGCCTGGAAGGGCCCGCGCTGACCGTCGACACGGCTTGCTCGTCATCGCTGGTGGCGATGCACCTGGCCGCGCAGGCGCTGCGGTCCGGGGAGTGCGCGCTGGCGCTGGCGGGCGGGGCCACCGTCATGGCCACCCCGGTCGACCTGCAGGAGTTCGACAAGCAGGGGCTGTCCGCCGACGGCCGCTGCAAGGCGTTCGGAGCGGACGCCGACGGGACCGGTTTCGCCGAGGGCGCGGGCCTGCTGGTGCTGGAGCGGCTCTCCGACGCCCGCCGGAACGGCCACCCCGTGCTCGCCGTGCTCCGCGGCTCGGCGATCAACCAGGACGGCGCCTCCAACGGCCTGACCGCGCCCAACGGCCCCTCCCAGCAGCGGGTCGTGCGACAGGCGCTGGCCAACGCGGGCGTGCGGCCCGACGAGGTGGACGCCGTGGACGGGCACGGCACCGGCACGGTGCTCGGCGACCCGATCGAGGTCGAGGCGTTGCAGGCGGTGTACGGCCGGGACCGGCGGGAGGGCGACCCCCTCTGGTTGGGCTCGCTCAAGTCCAACATCGGCCACACCCAGGCGGCGGCCGGGGTCGGCAGCGTCATCAAGATGATCATGGCGATGCGGCACGGCCTGCTGCCCAGGACCCTGCACGCGGACCGGCCCTCGGAGCACGTCGACTGGGAGAGCGCGAACGTCCGGCTGCTCGTCGACGCCCGGCCGTGGCCGACGACCGGGCGTCCCCGGCGGGCTGCGGTGTCGTCGTTCGGGGCGAGCGGGACCAACGCGCACGTCATCGTGGAGCAGGCTCCGGCCCCGGAACCCGAGGACGAACCGGCGGACCGGTCCCACGCGCCGAAGGTGCTGCCGCTGCCGCTCAGCGGTCGCGGTGAAGCCGCGCTGCGCGGTCAGGCGCAGCGGTTGCGCGAGCACCTGCTGGCGCTGGGGGCCACCGGTCCGGCGGAGCTGGCCGACGTGGCGTTCTCGCTGGCGGGCACCCGGTCCTCATTGGACCACCGGGCCGTGGTGCTCGGCGGCGACCTCGCCGAACTGCTGTCCGGGCTGGACGACCTGGCGTCGGGCACCACCCCGGTCACCGGACCCGTCGGCTCCGGCAGCACCGATCCGGTGTTCGTCTTCCCCGGCCAGGGCGGGCAGTACGCCGGGATGGCCCTGCGGCTGTGGGACTCCTCGCCGGTCTTCGCCGCGTCCATGGCGGAGTGCGAGGCGGCGCTCGCGCCGCACGTGGACTGGCACGGCCGCACCCTGCGCGATCTGCTGGCGGGCGCGGACGACCTGGACCACGCCGAGCAGGTCCAGCCCGCGCTGTTCGCGGTCATGGTCTCGCTCGCCCGGCTGTGGCTCTCCCACGGGGTGGTGCCCGCCGCGGTGATCGCGCACTCGGTGGGGGAGGTCGCGGCCGCGCACGTCGCGGGCATCCTCACCCTCGCCGACGCGGCCAGGGTCCTGACCGCGCGGGCGCGCGTGTCCGACGGGCTGAGCGGGTACGCCACGCTCTGGGTCGGGCTGCCGGTCGAGCGGGTGCGCGAACGGGTCGAGCGGCTGGCCGACGTGCACGTCAGCGCGGTCAACGGGCCGCGATCGGTCGTGCTGACCGGTCCGGCCGACCGAGTGGCCGCGCTGCGGGCCGAGTACGAGGCCGCCGGTGTCCGCGCGCGTCCCATCCCGATGGACTACCCGACGCACTCCCCGCACATGGCGGTGGTCGAGGACGAGCTCCTCGCGCTGCTGACCGACATCCGCCCGGCGACCGCCTCGGTGCCGTACTACTCCACGACGCTGGCCCGCCGGGTGGAGGGCCCCGAGCTCGACGGCCGGTACTGGTTGACCAACCTCGTGCGGCCGGTGCGCTTCCACGACACCGTCGCCGTGCTGCTGGCCGACCAGTACCGCGTGCTGCTGGAGGTGGCCCCGCACCCGCTGCTGGCCCCCGCGATCCAGGAGACCGCCGAGGAGCGCGACGTCGAGGTGACCGCGCTGGCGACCCTCCGCCGCGGCGAGAGCGACCCGGACGTGTTCCTGCGGTCGGTGGCCGCCGCGTGGCGGGCCGGGCTCACCGTGGACTGGTCCGCGGTCTTCGCGGGCACCGGGGCGCGGCGGGTCGACCTGCCGACCTACGCCTTCCAACGGCAGCGCTACTGGCCGACGGCGTCGGCGTCCGCGCCGGGCGACCTGGCCGCCAGCGGCCTCGAAGGGGTCGACCACCCGCTGCTCGGCGCCAAGGTGGCGCTGGCGGGGGACGCGGGCTTGCTGTTCACCAGCAGGCTCTCGTCGCGCGTCCACCCCTGGCTGGTCGACCACGCGCTGTTCGACCGGCCGCTGCTGCCGGGGACGGCGTTCCTGGAGCTGGCGATCCGCGCGGCCGACGAGGCGGGCCTGGGCCTGCTGGAGGAGCTGACCCTCGAGGCGCCGCTGGTCCTGCCGAGCGGGCACGACGTGACGGTCCAAGTGCTCGTCGGCGCTCCCGACGGCGACGGCCGCCGCACCCTGGAGATCTACTCCCGGCAGGCGGAACCCGGCGAGGCCGCGGGCGCTTCGTGGACGCGGCACGCGCTGGCGAGCGCGGTGCCCGGCGACGACCCGGAGCCCGCGCCGTGGCCGACGGACTCGACCTGGCCGCCGACCGGGGCGACCGAACTGGACGTCGCCGGGGCGTACGAGCGGCTCGGCGCGCTCGGTTACCACTACGGCCCCGCCTTCACCGGCCTGCGCCGGGCGTGGCGGAGGGGTGATCAGGTCTTCGCCGAGGCGGAGCTGCCCGAGGGGCTCGCGGCCGACGCGGCGCGCTTCGGCCTGCACCCGGCCCTGATGGACACCGGCCAGCACAGCCTCGCCGTGGACCAGCTCGACTCGTCGCGGACCGACCAGGCCCCCGGCGTGCGGGCGCCCTTCCTGTGGTCCGGGGTGCGGCTGCTCGCCTCGGGTGCCGCGGCGCTGCGGCTCGTGTTCTCCCCGACGGGGCCGTCCTCGTGGTCGGTGGACGGGTTCGACACCACCGGCCGACCGGTGCTGAGGGTGGACTCCCTGGTGGCCCGCGAGGTGTCCGCCGAGCAGCTGCGCGAGGTCGACACCGCGCACGGCGACGCGCTGTTCGAGCTGGGCTGGGTGCGGTGCGGGTCGGCCGATGCCGGTTCGCAGGCGAGCGCCGGAGGATCGATCGGCTGGGTGACGCCGTTCGACCGGGCGCGGACCGCGCCGTCGGAGGAGGAGCGCGCGGTCGACGCGCGGGTCCACCCCGACCTGGCCGCCCTGGGCTCGGCGGTGGACGGTGGCGCGCCGCTGCCCGACCTGGTGGTGCTGCGCGTTCCCGACCTCCCGACACCCGAGTCGGTGGTCGAATCGACGCACACCGCCGTGAACGGCACGTTGCGGGTGCTGCAGGACTGGCTCACCGATGCCCGGTGGGAGCGGTCGCGGCTGGTCGTGGTGACCGGCGGCGGGCTCGTGGGCGCGGCGGTAGGCGGCCTGGTGCGCTCCGCGCAGTCGGAGAACCCGGAGCGGGTGGTGCTCGTCGAGCGGGCGTTCGCCGATTCGGAGCCGGTCGGGGCGCGGTCGGCGGAGGCGCTCGTCCGGGCCGCGATCGCGTCGGGTGAGCCGGAGGTGTCGGTCCGGGACGGACGGCTGTGGTCGCCCCGGCTGACCAGAGCCGCCGCCGAGGTGCCCCCCGGTCCCGACGAGCCCGCGCGGGGCGAGCAGCCCTCGGTGTGGGGCACGGGAACCGTGCTGCTGACGGGAGCCTCCGGAGTGCTGGCCGGCCTGGTGGCCGAGCACCTCGTCACCGAGTGCGGGGTGCGGCGGCTGCTGCTGGTGTCGCGGCGGGGTTCCGCCGCTCCCGGTGCCGGTGAGCTGGTCGAGCGGCTGACCGGGGCGGGCGCCTCGGTCCGGGTGGTCGCGTGTGACCTGGCCGTGCGCCAGGAGGTGGCGGACCTCGTCGGCTCGCTGCCGCCGGAGTTCCCGCTCAGCGCCGTGGTGCACTGCGCGGGGGTGCTCGACGACGCGACCCTGGGGTCGCTGACCCCCGACCGGGTGGACGCGGTGCTGCGGCCCAAGGTGGACGCCGCCTGGCACCTGCACGAGGCCACCCGTGACGCCGAGCTGTCGGCGTTCGTGCTGTTCTCCTCGGCCGCGTCGGCGTTCGGCACCGCGGGCCAGGCGAACTACTCGGCGGCCAACGCGTTCCTGGACGAGCTGGCCGACCACCGGCGCAGGCTGGGCCTGCCCGCGGTGTCGATCGCCTGGGGGTGGTGGGCCCAGGCCAGCGGGATGGGCAGCCACCTCGGAGCCCAGGACCGGGCCAGGATGGCCCGCACCGGCATCCGCCCGGTGGACAACGACTTCGGTCTCGCCCTGTTCGACGCGGCCGTCCGCAGGCAGGGCCGCGTCATCGCCGCCCCGTTCGACCTCGCGGGCATGTCCACCGCGGCCACGGTGCCGGGACTGCTGCGCGGGCTGGTGCGCCGTCCGGCGCGGCGGGTCGTCGAACCCCACCTGGCCGGTGGGACCGGATCTCGCGAGGGCCTGGCGGCGCTGGAACCGGCCGAGCGCGACCGGGCCGTCGCCGAGCTGGTGCGCACCCACGCGGCGGCCGTGCTCGGGCACTCCTCGGCCAACGCCATCGACGACCGGCAGCCCTTCACCGCACTGGGGTTCGACTCGCTGACCGCGGTGGAGCTGCGCAACCGGCTCACCGCGGTGACCGGGCTGCGGCTGCCCGCCACGCTGATCTTCGACCACCCCTCCCCGGCCGCCCTGATCGAGTTCGTGCGGGGCGAGGTCGGCGGCGAGGCGGCCGCCCCGGCCCGGCCGACGACCACCGCGGCGGCGGCCGGGACCGGGGACGACCCGATCGCGATCGTGGGCATGGCCTGCCGCTTCCCCGGCGGGGTGAGCTCGCCCGACGAGCTGTGGGACCTCGTCGCGCAGGGGCGGGATGTGATCGGCCCCTTCCCCGCCGACCGGGGCTGGAACCTGGACGAGCTCTACCACCCGGACCCCGACCACTTCGGGACCACCTACACCCGTGAGGGCGGCTTCCTCTACGACGCCCACCAGTTCGACCCCGAGTTCTTCGGCATCTCGCCGCGCGAGGCGATCACGATCGACCCGCAGCAGCGGCTGCTGCTGGAAACGGCCTGGGAGTCCCTGGAGAACGCGGGCATCGACCCGACCTCGCTGCGGGGCGGCCCGACCGGCGTGTTCGTCGGGCTGATGTACCACGACTACAACTCGCGGCTGCGCACCAAGCCCGAGGAGTTCGAGGGCTACCTGGGCAACGGCAGCGCGGGCAGCATCGCGTCGGGTCGGGTGGCCTACGAGTTCGGCTTCGAGGGCCCCGCCGTGACGGTGGACACGGCGTGCTCGTCGTCGCTGGTCAGCATGCACCTCGCGGCGCAGGCGCTGCGGTCGGGCGAGTGCTCCCTGGCGCTGGCGGGCGGTGTGACGGTGATGGCCTCGCCCGAGCTGTACGTCGAGTACAGCAGGCTGCGCGCGAACGCCCCGGACGGCCGGTGCCGGGCCTACGGCGCGGACGCGGACGGCACCGGCTGGTCCGAAGGCGTGGGCCTGGTGGTGCTGGAGCGGCTGTCCGACGCGCGGCGCAACGGGCACCAGGTGCTGGCGCTGGTGGCGGGCTCGGCGCTGAACCAGGACGGCGCGTCGAACGGGCTGACCGCCCCCAACGGTCCGTCCCAGCAGCGCGTGATCCGCCAGGCCCTGGCCAACGCCGGGTTGTCCGCCTCCGACGTGGACGTGGTCGAGGGGCACGGCACGGGAACCCGGCTGGGCGATCCGATCGAAGCCCAGGCGCTGCTGGCCACCTACGGCAGCGAGCGCGCCGAGGACGCGCCGCTGTGGCTGGGGTCGATCAAGTCCAACATCGGCCACACCCAGGCGGCGGCGGGCATCGCGGGCACGATCAAGATGATCATGGCGATGCGGCACGGGGTCATGCCCAAGACCCTGCACGCGGAAACCCCGTCGCCACGGGTGGACTGGTCCTCGGGCGCGGTCGCGCTGCTCGACCGGGCTCGGGAGTGGCCGGATCGGGGCAGGCCCCGCCGGGCCGGGGTGTCCTCCTTCGGCGTCAGCGGGACCAACGCGCACCTCATCCTGGAACAGCCCCCGGCCGAGCCCACCGCCCCGACCCCCGACAACGCCCCTGCCCCCGCGGCGACCCCACCCGCGTGGCCGCTCGTGCTGTCGGCCCGAGGGCAGGCGGCACTGCGGGGGCAGGCCGATCGACTGGAGTCCCACCTGCGCGACCGGCCCGACGTGGCGTTGGCGGATGTGGCCCACTCCCTGGTGGCCGACCGGGCGCACCACGACCACCGGGTGGTCCTGCTCGCCCGCGACCGCGAGCAGGCCCTGGAGCGGTTGGCGGCGTTCGCGCGCGGGGGAGAGGGAGCCGGGGTGGCCCGGCGGGGCTCGCTGGCGATGGTGTTCACCGGTCAGGGCGCGCAGCACCCCGGCATGGGCTCGCTGCTGCACCGGCGGTTCGCGGTCTTCGCGGCCGCGTTCGACCAGGTGTGCGAGCAGTTGGACCCCGAGGTCCGGGAGGCCGTCCTCGGCGACGGGCGCGACCGGCTCGACGCCACGCGGATCGCCCAGCCCGCGCTGTTCGCGGTCGAGGTGGCGCTGTTCCGGCTGTTCGAGTCCTGGGGTGTCCGGCCGGACTTCCTCACCGGTCATTCAGTGGGCGAGATCGCGGCCGCGCACGTCGCGGGCGTGCTGTCGCTGCCGGACGCGTGCCTGCTGGTGTCCGAGCGGGGCAGGCTGATGGCGCGGCTGGAGCCCGGCGGTGTGATGGTCTCGGTGACCGCGGGCGAGCAGGTGGTCGCCCCGCTGGTCTCCGAGCACGCCGGAGCGGTGTCGATCGCGGCGGTCAACACCCCCGGTTCGGTGGTGCTCTCCGGGCTCGAGCCCGCCGTCACCCGGATCGTGCGGCGCCTGACCGAGGACGGGCACCGGGCGAAGCGGCTCGTCGTCAGCCACGCGTTCCACTCGCCGCTGATGGACCCGATGCTCGACGAGTTCCGCGCCTTGGTCGGTGGCCTGGCGTTCCAACCGCCCCGCATCCCGATGGTGGGCGGCGACGAGGTGACCGACCCGGAGTACTGGGTGCGGCACGTGCGGGACACGGTGCGGTTCGCCGACAGGGTGGCCGAACTGCACGGCGCGGGCGTCACGCGGTTCCTCGAGATCGGTCCCGACGCGCCCCTGACCGGCGCGATCCGCCAGTGCCTCGACGAGCCGGACGTCGTCGCGGTCCCCAGCATGCGCCGGGACCACGACGAAGCCGACACGGCGCTCACCGGACTCGGCGCGCTGTTCGCCGCCGGCGTGGAGGTCGACTGGCCTGCCCTGTTCGACGGCACCGGAGCTCGGCGCACCCCACTGCCCACCTACGCGTTCCAGCACCAGCGGTACTGGCTCGACGCCCCCGAGCCGCCCGCCGATCTCGCCGCGGTCGGCCTCGATCCGCTCGACCACCCGCTGCTGCTGGCCGGTGTGGAGGTGGCGGGCGGGGAAGCGGTGCTGCTGACCGGCAGGCTCGCGCCGCGGACCCAGCCGTGGCTGCGCGAGCACGTGCTGTTCGAGCAGGCCCTGCTGCCCGGCACCGCCTTCGTGGACCTGGCGCTGCGGGCCGCCGAGCAGGTCGGCTGCGACCTGCTGGACGAGCTGACGATCGAGTCCCCCCTGCTGATCCCCGCGACGGGCGCGGTCGCGCTGCAAATCCTGGTGGAAGCCCCCGACGAGGGGGGCCACCGGAAGATGACGATCTCCGCCCGCCCGGACGGCGACGCCGACACCCCCTGGACGCGGCACGCCACCGGAGCGGTGTCCGCCGCGCGGAGCGCACCGGACCCCGATCCGCTCACCGAGTGGCCGCCACCGGGAGCCGAGGTCGTCGACGTCGCGAGCGCGTACGAGCTGTTCGCCGGGGCGGGCCACGACTACGGGCCGACGTTCCAGGGGCTGGTGGCCTGCTGGCGGCGCGGCGCGGAGCTCTACGCCGAGGTGGAGTTGCCCAGCGGCGGGACCGACGTCGAGCGCTTCGGCGTGCACCCGGCGCTGCTGGACGCCGGTCTGCACGGCGGCGTGCTGCGGGCCCTCACCTCCGAAACCCCCCAGGGGCTGGTGCCGTTCTCCTGGGCGGGAGCGCGGCTGTTCGCCTCGGGCGCGACCGCGCTGCGCGTCCGGGTCCGACCGGTGGCCACCGACACGGTCGCCCTGGACGCCTTCGACGACACCGGCGCCCCGGTCTTCAGCGTGGCGGCGTTGTCCTCGCGCTCGGTGTCCGCTGACCGGCTCCGCGCCGCCGCCGCTTCCCGCGACGACTCGCTGTTCGAGATCGGCTGGGTCGAGTGCGGCCGCGTCGACGACACCGCGCCCCGCTCCGGGATCACCGTGCTGGACGGCCCGATCCAGCTCGCCGAGCTGGTGTCCGGGCGGGACCGGGGAACCGAGGTTCCGCCCCTCGTGGCGGTGTCGGTGCCGGGGGAGGGGCTCGCCGTCACCGACGACGTCCACGCGGCGGTGAACGACGTGCTGCGTGCGGTGCAGCTGTGGCTGGCCGATCCCGGTTGGGAGTCCTCGCGGCTGGCGGTCGTCACGACCGACAGCCTGACCGGCGCGGCGGTGCGGGGCCTGCTGCGCTCGGCGCAGTCGGAGAACCCCGACCGCATCGTCCTGGTCGAGGGTGACGCCGACACGATCACCACCGCGGCGCTGCACGCGGCCGTGGAGTCGGGTGAGCCGGAGGTCTCGGTGCGCGACGGCGCGCTCCGGGCACCACGGCTGGCCCGCCTGGCGACCGCCGACACCGCGCACGCCACCCCGTGGTCGGCCGGGACCGTGCTGATCACCGGCGCCTCGGGTGTGCTCGCCGGGCACGTGGCCCGATACCTCGTCACCGAGCACCGCGCGCGACACCTGCTGCTGACCTCCCGGCAGGGGCCCGACTCGCCCCGGACCGCCCGGCTCGCCGCCGAACTGGCCGAACTCGGCGCCGTGGTCAGCGTCCTGGCCTGCGACGTCGCCGACCGCGAGCAGGTCGCGGCCGTGGTGGGTTCGGTGCGGCCCGAGTTCCCGCTCACCGCGGTGGTGCACTGCGCCGGAGTGCTGGACGACGGCGTGTTCGACGCCCTGACCAGCGACCGGGTCGACGCGGTGCTGGCGCCCAAGGTCGACGGCGCGTGGCACCTGCACGAGCTGACCCGTGAACTGGACCTCTCCGCGTTCGTGCTGTTCTCCTCCTCCGCCGCGCCTTTCGGCGCACCGGGCCAGGCCAACTACGCCGCCGCCAACGCCTTCCTCGACGCGCTGGCCGTCCAGCGGCACCGCCACGGCCTCCCCGCCGTCTCGATCAGCTGGGGCTGGTGGGGCGAGGACAGCGGGATGACCGAGAACCTCAGCCGGACCGACGTGGCTCGGATGGGGCGGGGCGGGATGTTGCCGATGGCGACGGCCCAGGGCCTCGAACTGCTGGCCGCCGCGGCCGACCTGGCCCGGCCGAACGTGATGGCCGCTCGCCTCGACCTGGCCGCCGTGCGGTCGGCGGGCACGGTGCCCGCCCTGCTACGCGGCCTGGTGCGGCGTCCGGCCCGGCGCGCGGCGCGCTCGTCGGTCGCCGGACCGCAGGTGGCGCGACTGGCCGGTTCCTCCGCCGCCGACCAGGTCAAGGCCATCGGCGAACTGGTGCGCGAGCAGGTCGCCGCCGTGCTCGGCCACCCCAGCGGCGCCTCGGTCGACATGACCCGCGCCTTCCACGAGGTCGGGTTCGACTCGCTCACCGCGGTCGAGCTGCGCAACCGGCTCAACACGGCCACCGGGCTGCGGCTGCCCGCCACGCTGGTGTTCGACTACCCCACCCCCGAGGCGCTGGCCGCGTTCGTCCGGTCCGCGCTGGTGGGCGACGAGGCCGACCCGGACGAGGCCGACACCACCGGGGCCGCTCCGGCCGGGCGCGTCACCGCGACCGGTGACGACCCGATCGTGATCGTCGGCATGGCCTGCCGGTACCCCGGCGGGGTGGACTCGCCGGACGAGCTGTGGCGGCTGGTGGTCGAGGGCCGCGACGCGATCACCGGCTTCCCGGTCGACCGAGGTTGGGACCTGACCCACCTCTACGACCCCGATCCCGAACGCCAGGGCACGACCTACGCCAGGGGCGGCGGGTTCCTCCGCCACCTGTCCGGGTTCGACTCCGACTTCTTCGGCATCTCGCCGCGCGAGGCCATCGCCATCGACCCGCAGCAGCGGTTGCTGCTGGAGACGGCCTGGGAGTCGTTCGAGAACGCGGGCATCGTCCCCACCGTCCTGCGCGGCGGCCCGGTCGGGGTGTTCGTGGGCGCGAACGGGAGCGACTACCCGGCCCTGCTGGCCCAGGACTCCCGCGACTTCGGCGGCCGGGTGCTGACCGGCAACGCGGCCAGCATCATCTCCGGGCGGCTGTCCTACGAGTTCGGGTTCGAGGGGCCTTCGGTCTCCATCGACACGGCCTGCTCGTCCTCGCTCGTGGCCATGCACCTGGCGGCCCAGGCGCTGCGCTCGGGCGAGTGCTCGCTGGCGCTGGCGGGCGGTGTCGCCACGATGGCCACCCCCGCCATGTTCGTGGAGATGGCGCGGCAGCGGGGCCTGTCCCCGGACGGTCGGTGCCGGGCCTTCGGCGCCGGAGCGGACGGCACCGGTTGGGCCGAGGGCGTGGGCCTGCTCGTGCTGGAACGACTCTCCGACGCCCGCCGCAACGGCCACCGCGTGCTGGCCGTCCTGGCGGGCTCGGCGGTCAACCAGGACGGCGCTTCCAACGGCCTGACCGCGCCCAGCGGCCCGTCGCAGCAACGGGTCATCCGCGCCGCGCTGGCCAACGCCGGGCTGTCGGCCCGCGAGGTCGACGCGGTGGAGGGACACGGCACCGGGACCAGGCTCGGCGATCCCATCGAGGCGCAGGCCCTGCTGGCCACCTACGGACGCGACCGCGAGTCCGACAACCCCCTGTGGCTGGGTTCGGTCAAGTCGAACATCGGCCACTCGCAGGCCGCCGCGGGCGCCGCCGGAGCCATCAAGATGATCATGGCGATGCGGCACGGCCTGCTGCCCATGACCCTCCACGCCCAGACCCCGTCACCCGAGGTCGACTGGTCCTCCGGCGGGGTGGCACTGCTGGACCGGGCCCGCGACTGGCCCGAACAGGGCCGTCCGCGCCGGGCGGGCGTTTCCGCGTTCAGCCTCAGCGGAACCAACGCGCACATCATCCTGGAACAAGCGCCCGACGACCTCCCCGCGCCGCCGACGACGCCCGCCCCGGACGAGGGCACCGAGCCCGGGCCGGTGCAGCCAGTGGTGCTGTCGGCCCGAGGGCGGGCGGCCCTGCGCGCCCAGGCGGCGCGGCTGCGCGCCCACCTGACCGACCGGCCCGAACTGACGCTGGCCGAGGTCGCGCGATCGCTGGTGACCGACCGCGCGGTCCACGACCACCGGGCGGTGGTGCTCGCCGCCGACCGCGAGCAACTGCGCGAGCGACTCGCGGCCTTCGCCGACGACACCCCCGCGCCCGGCGCGGACGCCACCGGCGTGGCGGGCAGCGGTGGCCTGGCCGTCGTGTTCACCGGTCAGGGCTCGCAACGAGCCGGGATGGGCCGCGAGCTCCACCGCCACTTCCCGGTCTTCGCCGCCGCGTTCGACGACGTGTGCGCGGCACTGGACCCCGCGCTCCGGGGCATCGTCCTCGACGAGGACGACGCCCGGCTGAACACCACGCAGTTCGCCCAACCCGCGCTGTTCGCGATCGAAGTGGCCCTCTTCCGGCTGTTCGAGTCCTGGGGCATCCGACCCGACTTCGTCACCGGCCACTCCGTCGGCGAGATCACCGCCGCCCACGTGTCGGGCGTGCTGTCGCTGACCGACGCCTGCGCGTTGGTGACCACGCGGGCCCGGCTCATGCAGGGGCTCGCACCGGGCGGGGCCATGCTGTCCGTGAACGCCGGTGAGGACGTCGTGGCCGCACTGCTCGCCGGCGCGGCGGGGCCCGTCTCGATCGCCGCGGTCAACTCCCCGGAGTCGGTGGTCATCTCCGGCACCGAGTCCGCCGTCGGCGATGTCGGACGACGCCTCGCCGACGCCGGGTACCGCACGAAGCGGCTGACCGTCAGCCACGCCTTCCACTCCCCGCTGATGGACCCCGTGCTCGGGCAGTTCCGGGCCGCGCTCGACGCCCTGGAATTCCGGCCACCGCGGATACCGATGACCAGCGGCGACGTGGCCACCCCCGAGTACTGGGTCCGGCACGTCCGGGACGCGGTGCGGTTCGCCGACATGGTCGGCGAACTCCGGGCGGGCGGGGTGACCCGCTTCCTGGAGCTGGGACCGGACGCGGTCCTGACCGGCCTGGTCCGCGAGTGCGCGACCGGTGAGGGCGTCGTCGCCGTGCCCGGCCTCCGGCGAGGCCGTTCCGAGACCGAATCCGTGCTCGCCGCGCTGGGCACCCTGTTCGCCGTCGGGGTCGAGGTCGACTGGCCCGCCCTGTTCCCGGCGGCGGGCGCGGGGCGGACCCCGCTGCCGACCTACGCGTTCCAGCACAGGCGCTACTGGCCGGACACGCCGGAAGCTCCGGCCACCACAACGGCCGACCCGGACGCCGTGGACAGCCGGTTCTGGGGGTTGGTGGAGCAGGGCGACCTCGACGCGCTCAGCGCCGAGCTGTCCACAGAGGAACGGGACGGCCTCGGCGCCGTGCTGCCCGCACTGGCCCGGTGGCGCGTCGGCCTGCGCGAGAAGACGACGCTGGACAGCTGGCGGTACCGGTTGAGCTGGCGGCCCGTGCCGACCCGCCCCGAGGGCGCGCTCACCGGCACCTGGTTGCTGGTGGTGCCCGTCGGCCACCGCGACGACGCCTGGGCAGCGCCCATCGAAGCGGCGATGACCGCCGCCGGGGCCGAGGTTCGCGTCCTGGAGGTCGGCGAGCAGCAGCTGGACCGGGCCGCGCTGGCGACCCGGCTCGGTGAGCCGCCGTTCGCCGGGGTGGTCTCGTTGCTGGCGGCGGAGCAGGCCCGCGTCCAGGGGCACCCCGGCGTGCCGGTCGGTCTGGCGGCCACGGTGAGCCTGGTCCAGGCGTTGGAGGACCGCGCGATCGACGCGCCCCTGTGGTGCCTGACCCAGGGCGCGGTGCACGTCGTCCCCGGCGACGGCCTCGACCACCCCGACCAAGCCCTGCTGTGGGGTCTCGGACGGACCCTCGCACTGGAGCGCCCCGACCGCTGGGGCGGTCTGGTCGACCTGCCGAGCACCCCCGACGACGCCTCGCTGGCCGGGCTGATCCGCCTGCTGGGTGACGGCGGCACCGGGGAGCAGGCAGCGCTGCGGGACGGCGCCGTCCTGGGCGGCAGGCTGGTCCGCGCCGACCCGGACGAGCCGCGACGGCGGAACTGGCGACCGTCGGGCAGCGTGCTGGTCACCGGCGGCCTCACCGGCCTGGGCGCCCGCACCGCGCGCTGGCTGGCCGAGCAGGGCACACCCCACCTCGTGCTCACCTCCCGCCGGGGCCGGGAAGCGCCGGGCGCCGTCGAGCTCGAAGCCGATCTCACCGCCCTGGGGTCCGCGGTGACCATCGTCGCCTGCGACGTCGCCGATCGGGACGAGGTGCGGGCCCTGCTCGCCGATCTTCCCGCCGACCTGCCGTTGACGGCCGTGTTCCACAGCGCGGGGGTGGCCAACGACGGCGTCATCACCGAGCTGACCCTCGACCGGCTGGACAACGTGCTGCGGCCCAAGGTGGACGGGGCGTGGAACCTCCACGAGCTGACCCGTGACCTGGACCTGTCGGCCTTCGTGCTGTTCTCCTCGGCCGCCGGCCTCATCGGCTCGCCCGGCCAGTCGCACTACGCGGCGGGCAACGCCTTCCTCAACGCCCTGGCCCACCACCGGCGGGCGCGCGGTCTGCCCGCCACGACGATCGGCTGGGGCCTGCTGGCAGGCGCAGGCATGGCCGACGACACCGGCGCGACCGACCGGGCGAGCCGTCGGGGCCTGCACCCGATGGATCCCGGCCAGTCGCTGGCCGGACTGCGGCGAGCGCTGGACCACGACGAGACCTACATCGCCATGACCCACGTCGACTGGAGCCGGTTCATCAAGGCGACCGCGGGCACCGTCAAGTGCGCGGTGATCAGCGACCTGCCCGAGTACCGGGCGGCGTTCCCGGTGGCCGCCGAGGCGGATCGGCTCGCCGAGCCCAGCGGCGGGTC
Source organism: Saccharothrix coeruleofusca (assembly GCF_017876325.1). Taxonomy (NCBI): domain Bacteria; kingdom Bacillati; phylum Actinomycetota; class Actinomycetes; order Pseudonocardiales; family Pseudonocardiaceae; genus Saccharothrix; species Saccharothrix coeruleofusca. The sequence goes on along the minus strand of NZ_JAGINV010000001.1, from coordinate 3,905,055 downwards.
CGGGCCCTGGGCGCGACTGGGCACCCTGGACGGGGACGAGCGTGACGCCGTGCTGTTGGAGTTGGTGCGGACGCAGGTGGCCGAGGCGCTCGGTCACAGCTCGACCGAGGAGCTGCCGCCGACCAAGGCGTTCCTCGAACTGGGTTTCGACTCCCTCTCCGCGGTCGAGCTGCGCAACCGGCTCGTCGCGGCGACCGGGCTGACGCTGCCCGCGACGCTCACCTACGACCACCCGACTCCGCTGGCGCTGCGTGACCACCTGCGGACGGCGATGTTCGGCGCGGACGCCGACCAGGCCGAGTCCGCGCTGGCCGAGCTCGACCGGCTGGAGGAGGTGCTCTCGGCGGTGACGGCGGACAACCGCGTCGACGAGGCGGTCAGGAACGAGGTGCTGCGGCGGGTCCAGAAGATGGCCGCCTCGCTCACCGATCAAAGTGGGCATTCCGAGCAGAGCCGGCTCATCGCGGACGCCGACGACGACGAGCTGTTCGACTTCATCAACCGGGAGCTGGGCGGTGCCGGCCGGTGAACCGGGACCAGTGCGCCACGGCTCGACATGTCGCCGGAGCGGTTCGACCGCGACCCGCCGGATCTGTTGATTCCCCCGCTTCGACACCTGAGGACAAAGGACATCCCCATGACGACTGACTCCACAGGGGTCGACACGCCCGGCACCGGGACATTCGCCGAGGCCGACCTGTTGAGCTGGGATTTCATCCAGGACCCGTACCTGACCTACCGCGAGATGCGCGCCGGGACAGGCCCCCGGCGGCTCGTCATCAAGACGTTGAGCACCGGCCTGCGCGCGTGGCTGGTCACCGAGTACGGCGATGTGCGTCGGCTGCTGGCCGATCCCAGGCTCTCGAAAGCGGCCGGGGGCGCCGCGCCGATCATCGCCGAGCACAGCACCGAGGACGTCTCGGGACAGGCGATCACCTCGGAGAGCATGCTGTTCAGCGATCCGCCGCAGCACTCGCGGTTGCGCCGGATGTTCACCAGGGCCTTCACGGTGCGCCGCACGGAGAATCTCCGCCCGCGGATCGAGGAAATAACCGATCAACTGCTCGGTTCGATTCCCGCCGGAGCCGAGATCGACCTGGTAGAGTCGGTGGCGATGGCCATCCCCATCGCGGTGATCGGCGAATTGCTCGGCGTACCCCGCGCGGCCCACCACGATCTCCGCCGGTGGAATCGCACGCTGACCGGTGTCGATTCGGAGCCGGCGGAGAAGTACCGGGCGTACATGGCTTCCCTGGAGTACTTCCGGAACCTGATCGCCGAGAAGGTGAGAAGTCACGACACCGCGGACGACCTGATCAACGCGATGATCGACCCGGACAACGAGGAGCGATTCGACGAGTCCGAGCTGCTTTCCACCATCTTCCTGATGATGAACGCGGGGTACGAGACCACCGCGAACTTGATCAGCAGTTCGGTGTACGCCCTGCTGAAGCACCCGGAACAGCTGGAGCTGTTGCGCGGGGACGCCACCCTGATACCGAACGCGGTGGAAGAGTTCCTGCGCTACGAGAGTCCGCTGAACCTCTCCACATTGCGCTACACCACCGAACCCGTGGAGATCGGTGACACCGTCGTCCCGGCGGGCGAGGTGGTGTTCCTGGCGCTGGCCTCGGCGAATCGCGACCCGGATCGGTTCGCGGCACCGGATCGGCTGGACATACGCCGCGACGCTGCCGCGCACCTGGCCTTCGGCCACGGCATCCACCACTGCGTCGGCGCGCCGCTGGCACGGCTGGAGGGTGAGATCGTGCTGGCTCGGCTCTTGGACAAGTTCCCGCACTGGGAAGCGGTCGAGCCGCTGGACCGGCTCGACTGGCGTTACACCTTGCAGTTCCGCGGCCTGGAGCGGCTGCCGGTGAGGTTGCACGCATGACCCGTGAACACGTGCCACGACGAGAATGGGGCGGAGCCATGTCCGCAGAAGTGATCGACCGATTCTTCAAGAGCTCGGGCGCAGGCGACATCGAGACCGCCGTCGAGTGCTTCGCCGAGGACGGGCAGTGGATCACGCCCGACGGGGACGGGCTCGGGACGGTCCACACCAAGGACGAGATCGGCGATCTGATCAACAGCCTGAACGCGATGCGGGAAAAAATGATCGCCTCCGGGGTCGACGGGAAGTTCGAACCGCCGATCATGCTCGGCGAGAACCTGGGACTGGTCCGGTGGACCGTGGAGACGACCGAGGGGAAGGTCGTCAACCGCGGTGTCGACCTCTTCGTCCTGAGTGACGGCAAGATCGTGCTCAAGGACGTCTACCGCAAGATCTGAAACGCTCGACCGGGAAAGGGCAGAATTGTGATCAACAGCTACGAGGATCTGGTCGAGACCACGATCAGCGCCACCACCGACATCGAGGACCTGCAGAACATCCACGTCGGCCAGAGCGGCACCTACGAGCACGCCCTGTTCACCACGTCCGGGGAGAAGGTGGCCACCACCTCGGGTGGGTTCAAGGTTCTCTACCGGCGGGAGTCCGACCAGCAGTTCATGGCCTACCTGACCAACGAGGTCGTCTTCGAGGACGGCTCCGGGACGATCCGGGTCGCCGGCTGGATCGACATGGGGTCACTCCTGTCCGGGAACTGGGCCTACTACCCGAGTGTGGGTGTCAGCGGCCGGTACCTCGGCCAGACGGGGTTCATGGCTTGGCGTCCGCGCAATCTCGGCAAGGAAGAAGGAGCCGAGGTCAAGCTGATCATGTTCGCGTCCGCCGAGTGAACGATCCCGCGATGGCGCCAGTGCAGTGCGGGTGCGGTCGCGACACCGCGAGGAGTGTCGAGTTCGTGATCTCGTGCGGTCCGCCGCGAATCGCGCTTTCCTTCTTCTGACGTGGAGGTCCAGAGTTGAGCCGGATGGCCGGAAAAGTCGCACTGATCACCGGAGCCGCGCGCGGGATGGGCCGTTCGCATGCGGTGCGGCTCGCCCAGGAAGGGGCGGACATCGTAGCTGTCGACCTGTGCGCGGACGTTGACACCACGCCGTACCCCGGAGCGGGCGGTCAAGACCTCGCGGCGACGACGCACATGGTCGAACAGCTGGGCCGACGGGTCATCTCACGCCAGGCGGACACGCGCGACCTCAAGCAGTTGCAGAGCGTGGTCGACGAGGCGGTAGCCGAGTTCGGGCACATCGACGTGGTGTGCGCGAATGCCGGGATATCCAGCTTCGGGTTCGCCTGGGAGCTCTCCGAGGAGACCTGGCAAGAGATGATCGACGTCAACCTGACGGGATCGTGGAAAACCGTCAAAGCGGTGATCCCCCACATGATCGAGCGGGACGAAGGCGGATCGATAGTCTTCATCAGCTCCGTGTCGGGGTTGATCGGCGTGCCGACCATGGCGCACTACACCGCGTCCAAGCACGGCGTGGTCGGGTTGATGCGCGCCCTGGCGGCGGAGTTGGCGCCGTACAACATCCGGGTGAATTCGGTGAACCCGGGAAACGTCGACACGCCGATGGTCAACAACGCCACGATGCGGCAACTCTTCCTGCCCGAGATCTCCGACCCGACGCCCGAGGACGCGGACAACGTGATGAAGGGGATGAGCGCGCTGCCCGTCGGCTGGATCGACTCGCGAGGGATCAGCGACGCGGTGCTGTACCTGGCCTCGGACGAGGCGCGGCACGTCACCGGGATCGCCCTGCCCGTGGACGCCGGGATGATGATTCCCAACAAATCGCGTTAGGAATTGGTACCGGTCCACGGGCGGAACGTGGACCAGGATTCACAGGTCCACCACGCGCCCAGGTGCGCGAACAAGTTGTCGGAGGCTGTTTCAGCATGACGGAGAAAACGCTCTCGTGGCTGGTCAACCGACTCGAGATCATCGAGTTGACGGCCAAGTACGCCTACCTGCTCGACACCCGCCAGATCGACCTCCTGATGGAGCTGTGGAGCGACGCGAGCCCGGTTTTCGATGAAGAGGACTTCGGGCTGGGGAAGGCCACCGGGAAAGACCAGATCCGGCACCACTTCGAGGTCGACATCTACGGGCAGATGGAGAACCTCTGCCACCTGACGACGAACCACGTCGTCAACGAGATCCTCGAATCCAGGGCCTCCGGCACCTGCACCGTCTTCGCCCAGGGCGACGTGCGGGCAGGCGGGACCTCTCGGGCCACCGCGTACTACAAGGACCAGTACGTCCACGAGAACGGGATGTGGAAGTTCTCCAGCCGCAAAGTGATCCCGCTGACCAGGCCGGAAGCGGGCAACTTCCAACTCCCGGCGGGCAACGCGGGATGAGCGGCATGGCCTGAGGGGGAGGAGACGTGCGCGCATCGACCACGAGTGGCGGATCGTGGATCAGGCCACTGCGAGACTCGGCCAGGCGCAGTCGGGCACACCTCGTCTGCTTCCCCTTCGCGGGCGGCTCGGCGAGCTACTTCCACTCGCTGGCGAGCTCGCTCGAACCCGACATCTCGGTGCTCGGGGTCCAGTACCCAGGGCGGCAGGACCGCAGGCACGAGCCGCTGATCGAGGACATCGGCCTGCTCGCCGACGAGATCTGCGAGGCGTTGCTGCCGTGGGAGACGCGACCACTCGCGCTCTTCGGTCACAGCATGGGCTCGGTGGTGGCGTTCGAGGTGGCGCGTCGCCTTGCGCGAGATGACCGACGCGTGCCGCTCGCGTTGTTCGCGTCCGGGCGCCGCGCCCCGTCGTGCCACCGTGACCAGAGTTCCTACGCGGACGACGACGACAGCATCATCGCCAACCTCCGATGGCTTGGTGGCACCGACCCGGCTCTCCTCGACGACGACGAGATGACGCGCCTGATCGTTCCGGTGATCCGGGGCGATTACCGGGCCATCGCGACTTATCGTGCGCCGACGACCGAGGCGGTGCTGGACGTGCCGATCGTCGCGATGACCGGGGATCGCGATCCCAGCGTGTCGTTCGAGGAGGCGGACGCTTGGCGACAGCACACAGCGAGGTCCTTCGAGATCAAGGTCCTTGCCGGAGGTCATTTCTTCATGCACGAGCACATCGTCGAGATAGCAGGCTACGTCAGGCATGTGCTCTCGGAGCGGAACGTCGGCGGGTAGGTCGCGCTCAGCAGGCCGCCTCGTGGTGCCGCCCCGGCGGCACCACGAGACACCCGCCTGACCACGAGCAGGAGCGAACGCTCAGCTGGCTCGTGGGGTCATGGAAGCGCGAAGTCCGGTTCCGCGGCGTCCGCCTGGTGCGGGGGCGATGCCGCCAGGCTGGCGAGCAGGGTCAGCTTGTCCTCGTCGGCCGAGCCGGGTTCGGCGGTGCAGACGCACATGTGCCGGGTCTCGCCGACGGAGACCGGCAGGCCCAGCGAGTAGTAGCTCAAGCTCAGGCGACCGGCCTCCGGATGCCGGAAGAGCTTGGTCCCCCTGACGTGGATGAGGATGTTGTGCGTGTTCCACCGGGCTCGGAAGTCGGCGCTGGCGGTGGTCAGCTCGCCGACCAGCCCACGGGTCCCGATGTCGTGGGGGTTGCGTCCGGCCTCGGTGCGCAGCGAGGCCACGAGCATGTCGGCCGTGAGGTTCCAGTCGCCGTAGAAGTCGCGGGCACCGGGATCGAGGAAGTGGTAGCGCACCAAGTTCGCGTGACCGCTCTCGCGTGTGGTGGCGCTGCCGAAGAGCGGTGCGTAGAGCGCGCGAGCCAGCGGGTTGGCCGCCAGGACGTCATGGCGTTCGTTGGTGACCATCGCCGTGGACAGCGTCATGCTGTCCAGCAGCCATTGGACGTTCGGTGGCAGTGGTGCTGCCGCTGCCGGGGTGCGGCGTGCCGGCCGGGCGGCGTGGGCCAGGTCGAACAGGTAGACCCGCTCCTCGTCGTCGAGTCGCAGGACTCGGGCGACGGCCTCGAGCACCTCCTGGGAGACGCCGCTGATGTGGCCTTTCTCCAAGCGGGTGTACCAGTCGACGCTGACGCCCGCGAGCATCGCGACCTCCTCCCGCCGCAGCCCCGGTACGCGGCGCCGCCCGGTGACGGGCAGCGAGACCTGCTCCGGGCTGATCCTGGCGCGTCTGCTGATCAGGAACTCGCGCACGTCGGCGCGATTGCCGGACCGGGACAGGCCGTGGTCGCTCATGTCGTGAGTCTATGAGCGCCATCCGACCGAAGGGGGGTCGAGATTCTCCCCCCGATGAACCAGCCCTGCCGCCGTTGGGAACCGAGCGCTTGTATGGCCCTCGTGCCAAGTCCAGCCCGTCGAGGGACGGGATCATCCATTCGACCACAGTTCTGGAGTGCAGCCATGTTCACCACTCGCGCCCGCCTGCTGTTCGGCGGCATCCTCGCCGCCACGCTGGTCCTCTCGACGTCCACGCAGGCAGGCGCTCACGATCGCCAGCCCATCGGCCGCTACGTGGTCCCGGGGGAGCAGGCCTATCCGGAAGGCATCGTCCGCGAGCCCGGCACACCGTACTTCTACGTCAGCGGGCTGACCGACGGAACGATCTGGCGAGGCCGGATCGACCAGCCGCACCTGCAGGTCTTCCTGCCCGGCGGGCAGCACGGCCGCACCACCGCGGTCGGCATGAAGATCACCAGGGACCGGTTGGTGGTGGCGGGTGGTACCACCGGCAAGGTCTTCGTCTACAGCACCCGAACCGGGCAACTGCTGCACGTCTTCGACTCCGGTGCGCGCGACGGCCTGGTCAACGACGTGGCCATCGCCCCGAACGGGGACGCTTACATCACCGACTCGTTCCGCCCGGTCCTCTACCGGATCACCGCGGCACAGCTGGCGAACAGGCAGATCGATCAGCCACTCGAGACTGTCGTGAACTTCGACGGCACGCCGGTGGAGTACGAGAAGGGCGTCAACGAGGAGGGCATCAACAGCAACGGCCTCGTCGTGACCCCGGACGGCCGATTCGTGCTGATGGCCGACACCAACTCGCAGGCGTTCTACCGCATCAGCACCAAGACCGGTGCCGTCGATGCCGTCGACCTCGGTGGGGTGACCGACATCGGCGCGGACGGACTGCTGCTGCGCGACGGCGAGTTGTACAGCATCACCAGCCTCTTCCACCCCGAAGGGGAGATCAGCGTCCTGCGGTTGAGCGAGGACTACTCGCGGGCACAGGTGCAGCGCCGGATCAACGGCCGGGGCATGGACTTCCCGTCGACGGCGGCGTTCGACGGTGACGACCTCCTGGTGGTCAACTTCCAGTACCAGCGCACCGAGCCGAACCTGCCGTTCACCGTCGTGCGGGTGAGCCTCTGAACCACTTCCGGGCCTGGCGGACCGCCGGGGCGTGCGGCCGACCGGACCCTACGGCGCGGTGGCACGGATGCCCGCCAGGACGACGTCGACGATCTTCTCGGCCACCTCGCGGGTGAAGGGGCGGCGTCGCCGGGTGACGTAGAGGTACACCGGCCCGGACAGCAGTTCGGTGAGGAAGTAGCTGTCGACAGGGGGGATCTCCCCCTTGTCGACGGCGCTGTCGAATCGCTTCCGGACGGTGGCGAACCGTCGGTCGTAAGCGGTTCGAACCGCCTCGTCGAGATCCGTGTTCCCCGGAGCTGTGACGGCGGCCTGCAACAGGGCCCGGCCGACCGAGCTCGACAGGCGCTCGGAGAACACCATCAAGAAGTCGACCAGATCGCGCCGGAGGTCGCCGGAGTCGTGCAGAGGTGCGGAGTCCTCCGCGTACTGCAGCAGCGCGTCGCTGACGAGCCTGGCGCGGTCCGGCCAGTTGCGGTAGACGCTGTTCTTGTTGACTCCGGCGAGTTCGGCGATCTCCTCGTAGCGCAGGCCCGCCACGCCGTTCCGGGCCACGAGCTCCGTCGTCGCCGCGAGGATCTGCGACCGCACCCGAGCGTTGCGGCCGCCCGGTCGCGCTGCCGGTCGTGCCCCGGCCTCGGCCGTCTCCGCGGTCTCCACGTCCTCCGGCATGCCTCTGATTCTCACATCTGACTCTCGGTGGACACCGCAGTGGATCACAGCTAGCCTAAAGAGGCGATCAGTCTCTTTAAGGATGTGAGCGTTGTGGAGTCCAGCTGTCCGAGCGTCCGGGGCGACACCCTGGTGCTCAAGCAGGACCGGGCGTGGGCATGACCACCGCGTTGAAAACGGTGCAGGCAGGCGAGATCGAGATCGCCTACGCGGAGTCCGGTGCGGGCGAGCCGGTGATCCTGCTGCACGGCGGCGAGAGCACCCACGTCCAGTACGACACCTTCCGACCCCTGCTCGGTGACGGAATCCGCGCGATCGCCTACGACCAGCGCGACAGCGGAGCGTCGGTCAACCCGCCCGATCCCTACGGCATCCCCGACCTGGCCCAGGACTGCGCCGCGCTCATCAGGGGACTCGGGCACGAACGGGCGCACATCTTCGGGGTCTCCTTCGGCGGCCTGATCGCACTTCAGGTCGCGGTGTCGGTGCCCGACGTCGTGCAATCGCTGACGGTCGGCGCCGCCTTCGCCGACGCCTCGGCCCTGCGGGCACCCGTGGCCTCCGAGATCATCGAGCTGCCGCCGTCGCGGCGCGATGCGCGGATGCTCACCTTCGCCCTGTCCGAACGCGGGCAAGCGGACGAGGAGTTGGTGGCCGAACTCCGGTCGATGTTGGTCCACCGCTCACCGGAGGCGGACGCGCGGCGGCTGGCCGCGATCCGGGGCTACGACCTCACCGACCGCCTGCCCGAGATCGCGGCGCCCACCCTGCTCATCTACGGCGAGGACGATCCCGCGGCCCGTCCTGGGATCGGGCAGGGGATCGCCGAGGCGATCCAGGGGGCGAGGCTGGAAGTGATCGCGGGGGCGCGCCACGGGATCACCGTGGAGTTCACGCGGGAAACCGCCCGGTTGCTACGTCACTTCGTGCTCGCCCACCCGTCGCGGCCTGCGCGGTGAAAACCCCGGCCGATCTCACTGTTGCGGAGAACTCGTGAAGATTCTTGTCTCAGGCGCGGGCGTCGCCGGTCTCGCTCTCGGACGTGTTCTCGGGATGCGAGGGCATCACGTCACGATCGTCGAGCGAGCGGATCGGCTCCGGGGCAACGGCTCGCCCATCGACGTGCGCGGCGACGCGATCCAGGTCGCCGAGGAGATGGGCATCCTCCCCGCGCTCCGCGACGCGCGCATCCGGATGACCGAGCAGGTGCACTTCGTCGACGACGACGGCACGGCCATCGGCCGGCTGCCCGACGACATCGGCGATTCGCCCGACGACATCGAGATCGCCCGCGAGGACCTGTCCCGCATCCTGGCCGAGGCGCTGCCGGAAGCCGTGGAGCTGCGCCTGGGCGAATCGGTGGACTCGATCGCCGAGCACGACGACCGGGTGGAGGTCGGGTTCGCCTCCGGCGACCCGGAGCGCTTCGACCTCGTCCTCGGTGCCGACGGTGTGCACTCGGCGGTGCGGCGGCTCGTGTTCGGTCCGGAGCGGGACTGGACCCGGCATCTCGGTCTCTACGTCGCCATCACCGACATGCCCGGCGAAGCCGATGCCGAAGCCGAGCGGATCAATCCCATGTACAGCTACCCGGGGCACCTGGCGGGCATCGCCCGGTTCAAGGACAGGGCGATCGGTGTCCTGATGTTCGCGTCGGATCCCATCGACTACGACTACCGCGACGTCGAAGCGCAGAAGAGAATCCTGTTCGAGCAGTTCGCCGAGTGCCGCTCGTGGAAGGTCCAGACGATCCTCGACGCGGTGCGCGCCGATCCCGACGTCTACTTCGACTCGATCAGCCAGATCCACCTGCCCAGCTGGCACCGGGGTCGGGTCGCGCTCGTGGGCGACGCCGCCCACTGCGCGTCCCCTCTCGCGGGTCGGGGCGCGTCCCTGGCGCTGACCGGGGCTCAGTTCCTCGCTGAGGAGCTCGAACGATCGCATGGGGACCACGTCACGGCGTTCCCGCGATATGAGGCCCGCCAACGGCCTTACGTCGAATTCGCCCAGGGCGCGGTCGGAGGTGGTGGCGCGCTTCTCGTGCCACCCACTCGGGAAGCGATCGAGGCCCGGAACCGGCTGCTCCAGCCGGTCGGCAGCGCACCGATGGACCCGGTGTCGGAGTAGCCTCCCGGCTGCTGGTCCGCGACGCCACCGCTGTCGAAGCGGGGCCGGTGGCCACCGTCCACCTGCCCCGGCGAGTCCCCACCGGCTTCCACGGCACCTGGACCCCGGCCACTCGTTGAGGTTTCCCAGCGGGAACGGGTCCGCCCGACGAGCGGCTCCGACCCGTGGTCGGCGGTGACGCCGCGCGGTGAGACCAGAAAGCGTCCACAGTGGACCGAACCGATCGCCGGGCCGCTGGCGAGACCGTGCGGATGCGGCAGATCCACCGCGCGAGCCACCGCGGTCCACCCGGTGGGTTCCACGCCGCCGCCCGCGGCCGGTGTCGACAAGGTGGCGGAACCGCGCACCGGATCGTCGTGGTCACCCGCGTGGACGAGGCTGTCGGCAGGCGCGAAGTTCAGCCAGCGCTCGGAGTTGTCGCTTCGCGCTCCGCGCGCTCGGCGTGAACGCGGGTGCTCCCGAACCGCTTGATCGCCATGCGGACACCTCCGCACTCCCTCGCGGTCCCTCCTGAGCCGGAGCGCCCGCCCGGTCCCGCACCACCCGGATCGAGACCCAGCCGAGGAAGGCCAGACCCAGCCACGCATAGCTGTTGCCTGCCAGGTGCTGCCACCACTCCCAAGCCAGTTCGCGGTCACCGGCCGTCGGCAGGAGCCAGTGCGGTCCCACCGCGAACACCGCGGCGACGATGATCCGGGCCCTGCCGTGCAGCAGGAGCAGTGCGGGCGCGATCCACACCCAGTGGTGCGACCAGGACACCGGTGAGACCAGCAGGCCGGCGGCTGCCACCGCGACGAGGGCGCTGAGGTCGTCGTGCAACCGGCGCACGACCAGGACGGTCACCGCCACGACCGCCGCCGCGGAAACCAGCCACGCCGACTGGGGCGCGCCGAGCCGGAACAGCAGGCCGTGCAACGACTGGTTGGCGCTGTAGGCGAGTCCGCCGACGCGCTGCGGGTCGAGCACCGCGTGGAACCAGAACTGCCGGGACTGCTCCGCGGCGAGCGCCCACCCGATCAGGCCGCAGGCGGTGAACGTCGTCACGGCGGTCATGGCGGGCCGCCACCGCCCGCGCGCCAGGAAGTACAGCACGAAGATCGCAGGCGTCAGCTTGATCGCGGCGGCGAGGCCGACGAGCGCTCCCCTGGGCCACGGGGTGCGGGGGAGCAGGCAGTCGAGCACGACGAGACCGATCAGGACCATGTTGACCTGGCCGAGGTCCAGTCCGCCCCGCAGTGGTTCGAGCAGCAGGCACACCGCGGCGAGGCCGAAACCGGTGCGGGCGCTCGGTGCGGGCACCACGCAGGCCGCGGTGAACAGCGCGATGCCCGCCGCGGTGAAGACCAGGGCGGCGATCGGCACCGGCACCGGGGCGAGGCCGCTGAACAGCATCGCCGCGAAGGGCGGGTAGGTGAACGGCAACCCGCCGGGGCCGTGGAAGGCCGAGGTGTAGAGGTCCGCGCCGGACCGCCACGCCTCGCCGCCGGCCAGGTAGACCCGCAGGTCGAGGACACCCGAACCGAGGCTGCGCGCACCGACCCAGACGAGCAGCCCGACCCCGACCACCGTCCAGACGCGCCGAGGGTCGACGCGGTGCGGCACCGCCGTCATCGTGCCGCCGTCCGGTGCCGGTACGCCGCCAGCACACCCGCCGCGAGCGCCGCCGCCACCACGGCTCCCGCGCTGTTGTTGAGGAAGTCCTGCGTCTCGCACAACCCGCGCCGGGTGAGCGGCTGCACGATTTCGATCGCGGCGCTCAGCGCGATCGCCGACCCCAGCACCGCCAGCGGCCTGCGCGTCGCCAGCACGGCGCAGAACACCAGCGGCACGAACAGCAGGCCGTTCAGCAGTTCTATCCCGCCGTTCACCGCGAAGCCGTTGAGCTGGCAGAACTGGTCCCGGCCCGCCCAGTCCGGCAGCGTGCGCGAGAACGTCGCGCCCAGCACGACACCGAGCCAGATCCCCGCCAGCACCGAGGGAACCGGTCGCCACCCGGTCCGCCGCGCCGCGAGCCGTCCGCCGAAGCCCAGCGCCACGCCGCCCACCACCACGCCACCGCCGATGAGCGGGTTCGAGAGCGAGTCGAACACCTGGAGCCACATCCACCACAGCTCGTTCAGCACAGGTCAAAACCCTTCGCCCACAACACAATTCGGTGCGGACGAAGCTATTGCTGGAAGGGCTGTCGCCGGATCGGCCGATGGGCCGGAAGATCATGGCCGTTCGGCCACCCGAGAAGCGCGGAGCAGGCCGGGTGGCCGTGGTCAGCCCGCCACCACGCGCGCGCGGAACGCCCACGTGACGATCTCGACGCGGTTGCGCGCGCCGACCTTGCCCTGCACCGATGCCAGGTGCGTCTTCACCGACGACAGCGAGATCCTCATCGCGGAGGCGATCTCGTTGTTGCTCAGCCCTCGCGCGACGTGGCGGACGACCTCCAGCTCCCGAGGGGTCAGCACGTCCGCGTCGCTGGTCGGGACCGGCGACGCGGACCGCCGCAGCACCCGCGACACGACCTGCGGGGACACCAGGGCCTCACCCCGCGCCGCCGACCTGACCGCCTCGACCAGCAGGCCGGGACTCGCGTCCTTGGTGAGGAATCCGCACGCGCCCAGGTCCAGCGCCCTCTGCAGCACCTCGTCGCTGTCGAACGTGGTCACCACCACGACGCGGGTGTGCGGCGCGAGCTGCCGGGTGACCTCAAGGCCGTCCAACCCCGGCATCCGCACGTCGACCAGGCAGACCTGCGGCAGCAACTCGCGAGCGCGCTGCACCGCGCTGACCCCGTCCGCGACGTCGGCGACCACCTCCACGTCGGGCTGCGCCTCCAGGATGAGGCGGAAACCCGCGCGGACCATGGCCTGGTCCTCGGCGATGAGCACGGAGATCACGCGCGCGCCTCCAGCGGCAGCTCGGCCGTGACCAGCCAGCCGTCCCCCGTGGCTCCGGCGAAGAACCGCCCACCCAGCTCGTGCACCCGTTCCTCCATGCCGATCAGCCCGAACCCGCCCGAGTGCGCGGACCTGCTCGTCCCGTTGTCGACGACGGACAGCAGCACCGCCGACGCGGTGAGCCGCACGTCCACCTCCACGCTCGTCGCGTCCGGGGCGTGCTTGCGCGTGTTGGTCAACGCCTCCTGCACGATGCGCAACACCGACCGTCCCAGCTCGGGCCGCACCACCTCGGTCAGCTCGATGTTGGTCCGCACCGGCAGCTCCGACCGCTCGGCGAGCCGGTGCAGGTCGGCGGTGAGGTCGCCGGTCGCGGCGGAGACACCGCTGTCCCGCAGGGTCCTGACCATCGCGCGCATGGCTCCCATCGCGTCGGTGCCGCCGTCGATGATGCCCGGCAACATCTCGCACGCGCCCGCCTTGTCGTGCTCGGCCACCAACAGCGCCGCCTGCGCCCGCACCAGCATTCCCGACACGTGGTGCGCCACCACGTCGTGAAGCTCCCTGGCCATGTCGAGCCGTTCCTCGTGCCGGGCCCGATCCACCGCCGCGGCGGCGAGCAACACCCGAGACCGTTCCCGCGTCCGCAGCAGCACCCCGATGAGGACCGCGACCACGCCCAGCGCCAGGACCAAGCCGGCCGCTTCCGCGCGCGAGACCAGTTCATACCACCGGATCCAGGCCGCGTGCGCGCCGACGAGCACCACGGCGGCAACGGACGGCGATGCCACGGCTACCGGAGCTGTCCACGCCAGCGCCACCAGCAGCGCTGTCCCCGCGAGCAGCTCGGCCGCGGTCAGCACGGGGTGTTCGAACAGGCTGGCGCCGACGCCGGGCCCGTCCAGCAGCACCGCCCGGCTGAAGCCGCTGAGCAGTCCGGTCCTCAGGAAGACACCGGTGCACATCACGACCGTCGCGACGAGCAGCGTTGGCGTTCGTGCCCACCAGGGGCCGCGAGGTTCCTCCACGACGGGATCGTACGCACTGGGAGAACGGCGTGCCTCGGCCTTCCGGCCGAGGCGACTGGCCATCTGGTCAGACGATCGGGACGTCTCCGTGCTGGACGGCGCCGTGGTGCTGGTACAACTCTCCCGGCGTCCGCGGTCGCGGCGTACTGGGAATGTCGTTCGACGGGGATCGCTCGGCCGCGCGCTGCCGTCACGGCCCGCGGGACCGCCTGCCGACCTTGACGACGAGGAACGACATGGTCTTGAGGCTGCCGCTCCACCCGGCCAGGACCGCGAAAGCGCTCTCACCGATGCGCCTGGCGAGCAAACAGTCGGGAAGCTGTGGGACGAGCTGGTCGCCCGCGCCCCGCCGCACCGGATGGGACACGCCCAGGCGTTGCAGTACTGGTGCAAGAAGTGGTTGGAGTCGCACGAGTTGATGTGCGACTTCGCCACCCGCACGGCGACGGCGTCCCCGTCGCTGGCGGCACTGGCGCTGCGGGCGGCGCACGAGATGGGAACCGACGAGCCCGAAGCGTTCCGCTCGCCGATGGTGCTGGACGCACTGGACGCGCTGCTGCCGTGGCTGGCGAGCGTGGGCGCCGACACGCGGTGGCTGCGCGGCGACCGGGGCTGGGCGATTCTCGCGCTGACGGCGAACGAGCGCTACGCCGAGGTGATCGACCACTTCCGCGTCCTCGGCCACCACGCGGACGGAGCCCCGTGGTCGATGGCCCCCAATCCCGCCAAGCTGTTCCCGCAGACCCGGATCGAGGCGTGCAAGGCGCTGCCCACGCCCTGAGCTCCTGGGATCGGACGATGACCGCAGCGGCGGCGCGCCCGTGAATCCCGGTGACCTCGTGCACGCCCGCGCCGAGTTCTCGGCCGCTGCCTCCCGGTGGTCGCCTTCAACCGCGCCCGCGTCATCCTGGCGCGGGTCGGCGTCGACAGGCCGACTCAGGGCAATGACGGGAAGAGCTCTTCCCACGACTTCAACGGTTCGGGCAGTTGCTCACCATGTGCCAGGTGGGCCAGGCGCAGACCCGGCCGCAGGAACTCCTTGGCGATGCGCAGAACCAGGATTTCCGGTCGTTCCAGCGTCGTCCAGTGCTCGGCTCGCGCTCGGGCCCGCTCGACCGGCATCGGCAGCTCCCGGATCAGGAGTTCGGTCATCCGGTGCGGGTCGAGCAGCTCGATGTCGGGGTTGGCGGGCACCTGCCACAGCAGGTCGGAGGACAGGTGCAGGGCTCGGTACGTCTTCTCCCGGTGGTCGAAGTCGCCTGCTGCGATCGCCGTTTCCACGGCATAGGCGTATGCCCGTGTGACGAGCGGCCAGTCACCTCCGGACAGTTCGACGGCGTCGCGCAGGATATGGGCGGTCAGCAGTTGCACCACGGCCAGCCACTGCTGCGCTTCCAGTTCGGACCGAGCCGGAGACCCGGTGGCGAGACGTGCCGCGAGGGACCGCAGATCCAGCCCGACCAGCTCGTGGAAGGCCGCCATCAGGATTTCACTCCCCGCTGTGGTGGGTGGTCCCGCCTCGAAGTGCTCGATGAGAGCCGGGCGCGCGGTCGGGCGTTCACGGCCGCTGCCCCAGAGTCGCCATCACCCGGCCCATCAGGCCCGGCACGTCGGCGTCGCGGGCATCGTCGAGCAGCCACTGACCCAGCTGCACCGAGGCGTCCACGACCACGCGCACGCGCGGGTAGCGGCGGTCCCGATAGGTGGTGAGCAGGGCGTCGTCCCAGGTGTCGTGGGTGGTCAGCAGCTCGGCCAGGACGGAGGCGTCCTCCAGCGACATGGCCGCGCCCTGGGCCAGGGTGGGCGGGCAGGCGTGGGCGGCGTCGCCGACCAGCACCACGCGGCCCCGGTGCCACGGCCCCTCTACCAGCAGCCGGTCGAACCACGTGTAGTTGACCACCGCCGGGTCGGTCAGCGCGCCCCGGATCTCCGGCCACGGCCCGCCGTAGCCCCGCGCCAGGCGCAGCATCTCGTCGGCGTAGGTGGAGGGGGCGATGTCGCCGCGGTCGCGGTTGCGCTCGACCAGGTAGGCGTAAGCGGTTTCCGGTCCGGTCGGGCAGCACCCGGCGATGAAGCACGGCCCGCCGTAGATCATCTGGGTGTGCTCCAGACCCCTGGGGCGCGGTACCGGGGCCCGCCAGATGGCCATGCCCGTCGGCGCGGGCACGTCCGTGATCCCGATCAGGCGGCGGGTGGCCGAGTTGAGGCCGTCCGCGCCGACCACCAGGTCGTAGCGGCCGGTCGTGCCGTCGGAGAACGCGGCGTCCCCGCTGTCGCTGTCCAGCGCGGTGACCGTGACGCCCAGCCGGACCGACGCGCCCGAGGCGCGCACGGCGTCGATGAGCAGCTGCTGCAGCTGCGGGCGCCGCATCCCGGTGGTGGCGGGCAGGTCGTCGCCGCCGAGGCGGGCGCCCGGCTGGGCGGTGAGCACCTCACCGGTCGGGGCGAGCAGGCTCATCCCGTCGAACGGGAATCCCTCGCGCAGCACCGCGTCGAGCACGCCGACCTCGCGCAGCACCCGCAGGGCGTTGCCCTGCAAGGTGATGCCCGAGCCCGCGGTGGCGTTCCAGCTCGGTTCGGCCTCCACGAGGTCCACCGCGTGCCCGGCGCGGCGCAGCAGGACGGTCAGGGCGTTGCCTGCGGTGCCACCGCCGACGACGAGGACGGTGCGGGTCATGTCGATTCCTTGGTGGTTGCCAGTGGAATGCCGTTGCGGCGGACATCGACGGCGGCGGAAAACGCCGTAACTGAACCGATCGATTCCGAACGGCGTTTCAGAGTAGCCAGGCTCGTTCGGATCGTCAACGCGGTCCCGGTCGAGAATGCCGCCCTCGCGGATCTGTCGCACCGCGGACGGGGCGGTATCCCCAGGAGTCGGGAGGAGCGGACGGTTCGCGGTGCCCGTAGTGCGGCACCGCTCCAGCGCGCGTGGTGTCCGGGACGAAGAAGTCGCGGACGGAAGCGGCCGTTCCGGGAACGGCACGTCGAGGTGGCGGTGGTCGCCGCCCGTCGCTTTTCGCTCCTGCCGCGATCGTCGGGTTCGCGCCTGATTGACGTTTTCGTGGTAATTCGGCTTCGGTGAGCTCGTGCGATACCGCCGGTGATCCCGCCGCGCGGAATTCCGGCAGCTCGGCACCACCTTCGGCGAGTCGGCCGTAGCGGACGGTGCGCGGAGGTGGGCTTTCCGCTCACTCAGCAGTACTGCCGCACCGGTGAGACGACCCCCTGGTCTTCGCCGCACCGGCGCGTTGACAGCCGACGTGCGCCTGTCTAGCTTCATGCTACTGAGCGATACGACGTACCGCATTGTGGCACAAGGAGTGGTTGTGGTGAGGGTGAGCGGGGCGGTCGACCGTGAGGTGCGGCGCTCGGGGGAGACCACCATCCGGTACGCGGTCAGCGGCCCCGAGACGGGGCCGACGGTGGTCCTCGTGCACGGCTGGGCGTGTGATCGGAGGGACTACGACGAGGTGGCCGAGCACCTGTCGGGGGAGTTCCGCGTGATCGCGGTCGATCTCGCCGAGCACGGGGAGTCGCGCTCGACGCGGGAGGTCTGGACGATCGGGGAGTTCGCTCGCGACGTGGCGGCGGTGCTCGACGCCGAAGCGGTGGAGGAGTGCGTCGTCGTCGGGCATTCGCTCGGTGGCGCTGTCACCGTGGAGATCGGCCGGTTGCGTCCCGACGTCGTCACGCACATCGTCGCGCTGGATGCCCTGCACTACCTGTTCCTGTTCGAGGCTGCGGACGAGGAGCGGGCGGAGGGTTTGCTGCGGTCGGTGCGTGAGGACTTCGCCGGGCTGGTGCGGAGCATGGTCGAGGCGGGTTCGCCCGCGGGCACCGACGAAGCGGTGAAGGACGCGTACTTCGAGAAGATGGTGTCGGTGCGCCAGCCCGCGGGCGTGCGCGCGTTCGAAGGGCTCGTCGCGTGGGACATGGACGAAGCGCTGAACGAGGTCGAGCAGCCGATCACGGTGTTCGGCGTGCGCTCGCTGGTGACGCGGGAGGCCCTCGACCGCCTCGGCGACCGGGTCGAGTTCGTGCTGGTCGACCTCGGCAGCCACCACTTCCACGTGGAGTCGCCGAAGGCGACGGCCGAGCTCATCGCGGGTGTGGTGGGCGCGTAAGGGGCGGACGCGGTCAGGTGGCGGAGATCAGGTCGCTGATCTCCTGCGCCGCCGCGACGACCAGTCGCGCGAAGGACTTCTCCCGTTCGCGGTCGTAGCGCATCACCGGTATCGCCAGTGTCACCGCCGCGATGGGCCGTCCGGTCGCGTTGGTGATCGCGGCGCCGATCGAGGCGACGTGGGGGCGGAACCACGACGACATGTCCAGGGCGTAGCCGCGCTCGGTGGTCCGGGCGATCTCCTGCAGCATCTGGTCAGGGGGCAGCAGGGGTGTGTCGGCGAACGACGTCAGGTCCGAGCGCAGCAGGTCGGCGACCTCCTCGGCGGCCAGCCGCGCCATGATCGACACGCCTCCGGTGCTCGCCACGAGCGGCACGCGCGTGCCGATGTCCATGAAGACCCGGACGACCTGGCTGCTCTCCTCCTGCGCGATGATCACGTACTCGGCCTGGTCGCGCAGGCCCAGCAGCACGGTTTCGCCCGTCTCGGCGGCGAGGCGCTTGATCACCGGAGCCGCGGCCTCGCGCAGGTCCTTCTCCCCGGCACCGCGCAACCCCAGCATGAGCGCCTTCATCGTCATGCCCCACCGCGCGTGCTCGGGGTCCACGACCCTGAGCCAGCCCGCCTGCTGCAGCGTGACCAGGCACCGCTGGACGGAGCTCTTCGGGATGCCGGTCGCCCGCGACAGCTCCGAAACGCCGATCGGTTGACGCGCGGCCACTTCCTCGAACACGCGAAGGGTGCTGAGCACGCTGTTCATCGAACGGATGCCGCTGCTCTGCCTGTTCTTGCCTGCCGCGTCGCCTGCTTGGTCCTCGGTGCCCATCGCGGCGAAACGTAACACTCCGACGCACAGCTGTGCCTCACGCCGGCACAACGGTCCTTCGCAACACCTCAACCTTGGACTACTTCTGGGCTTGGTGGGCGCCGTGGAGGAAATCCTCTCGCGGGGCTGACGAAGTGCCAGGGGGGCCGTCCCCGCCCCTGCGTGCGGTCCACCCCGATGCGGTGGTGACGACGATTCGGGTAGCTCCGCAGGCGGCACCGACCACGCATCGGGTGACGGTCAGTCGGCCGTAGGCCGCTGTCCCCCATGAGGGCTACAAGAAGTGTCCATATCAAGGGGATTTTCGGCGCCGCGGCCTCCCATAGGTTCGCTGACAACGGCGTCAGCTCGTCGTGGCACACCGAGAAACTGGAGAACAAGGGCGTTGAAGGCAATGCAACGGTCAGTGAAAGCCGGTATCCCCCGGAGGTTCACCGCAGTGGTGATCGCGGTGGGGTTCACCGTCGCGACGGCGGCCTGTGGTGCCGCCCCGGAGGAAGACGCGACGAACGGGGACGCACCACCGGTCGTCGCCGAAGCGGCCGCCACGGCCGCCACGTCGCGCATCACCTGGGGCAAGTGCCCGGCGTTGGCCGAGGGCGCCAGTCGCGACCCCCGGCTCACCTGCGGAACGGTGAAGGTTCCGCTCGACTACCGCGACCCCGGTGGCGAGAAGATCGAGGTGGCCGTCTCGAAGCTGCCCGCGGCGAAGTCCCGTGACCGCCGCGGTGTCCTGCTGCTGAACCCCGGCGGCCCGGCGTTGGCAGGCCTGGACACACCGGGTGTCGTGGCGCCGACCCTGCCGCCGTCGGTGCTGGCGGCCTACGACCTGGTCGGCTTCGACCCGCGTGGGGTCGGGCACAGCACCCCGCAGAGCTGCGGCCTCGACGACCCGTCCCTGGTCGGACTCTTCCCGTACCCGGCTGCGGACGGCTCGATCACCGCGAACGTCGACCACGCCCGCGCCGACGCCGAACGGTGCGCGGCGAACGCGGGCGAGAAGCTCCGGTACTTCACCACCGCCAACACGGCCCGCGACATGGACCGCATCCGCACGGCGCTCGGCGAGAAGAAGATCTCCTACTGGGGCCAGTCCTACGGCACGTACCTCGGCACCGTCTACGAATCGCTGTTCCCGGAGCACGCCGACCGGGTGGTCCTCGAGGGCAACGTCGACCCCGCGAAGGTCTGGGCCCACGCGACGGACAACTGGGGCAAGGCCATGTCGGAACGCTTCCCCGACGCGGCGAAGGTCGCCGCGGCGCAGCACGCCACGCTCGGACTGGGCAGCACCGTCGACGAGGTGACCCGGAAGTACCTCGCACTCGCCGACCGCCTCGACCGCACCCCCGCGCCCGTCCCCGGCACCCCACTGGCCCTGACGGGGCCGATGCTGCGCACCGTCACCTACAGCCTCCTGCTGCACAACGAGAGCCTCCCGGTGCTCGCGCGGTTCTGGAAGGCCGCCGCCGGGCTGGCCGACGGCACGCTCAGCGAGGCGGACGGCCAGGTGCTGCAGCAGGTCTTCGCCGCGCCGCCGCCGACCCCCGGCGTGCCCGCCGACAACCAGGCCACCATGTTCCTGGCACTGACCTGTGGTGACGCGCAGTGGCCCGGCAACGTCGACGAGTACGCCCGCCGCACCGCCGAGGACCGCGCGGCCTGGCCGCTGACCGCGGGGATGCCCGCCAACATCTGGGCGTGCGCGTTCTGGCCGGAGCCGGTCGAAGAGCCCGTCCGCGTGACGGGCCGGGGACCGCGCAACACGCTGATCCTGCAGAACCGCAGGGACAACGCCACACCGTGGGAGGACGGCATCGGGCTGTACGAGGCCCTCGGCAAGCGCGCGGCTTTCGTCGGCGCGGACAACGGCGGGCACTACGTCTACAACCAGGGCTCCACGTGCGTGGACGAGGCGACGGTGACGTTCCTGACCACCGGCAGGCTGCCGGACAAGGAGGTCGAGTGCGCCGACATCGCCCCGCGATGACCGTGGTCGCGGTGCCGGTGCGGTCGGCCGAACAGCGGTTCCGCGCCGATTCCGCGGCTGGTTGCATCGGGGCCCGGCGGTGGGAGGTCTGCGTGGTGGTTTCACGGCGGAACGTGCTGCGGTGGGCGGGCGCTGCGGTGGTCGGGGGCGACGCGGTCGTCGGGACGCGACCCGAGCGGTGGGCGCGGTTGCGGGATCGGTTGTCCGGTGAGCTGCTGCTGCCAGGCGAGGTCGGCTACGACACCGCGCGGCTGCCGTTCAACTCCCTGTTCGACCACCACCGGCCCGCGGCGATCGCCCGGTGCGCGCGGCCGCAGGACGTGCGGCTCTGCCTGGACGAGGCGCGCGAGTCCGGTGTCCGGGTGGCGGCTCGTGGCGGCGGGCACAGCTACGCCGCCTACTCCACCCCGCACGAGGGGCTGGTGGTCGACCTGGCGCCGATGGCGGCCGTCGAGGTGCGGTCGGACGGCACCGCGGTGGTCGGCGCGGGCGCCCGGCTGCGCGAGGTCTACGCGGCGCTGACCGCCGCCGGTCGCTGCCTGCCGCTGGGCAACTGCCCGTCGGTCGGCATCGCGGGGTTCACCCTGGGCGGCGGCCTCGGGTGGGTGGACCGCACCTTCGGCCTGGCGTGCGACTGGCTGCGTTCGGCCAGGGTCGTCACCGTGGACGGCAGGCTGCTGACCGCGTCGGCCGAGTGCGAACCGGACCTGTTCTGGGCGCTGCGCGGCGGTGGCGGCGGCAACTTCGGCGTGGTGACCTCGTTCGAGTTCGCCACCGTCCCCGTGCCGGAGGTGCTGACCGTGTTCCGCCTGCGGTTCCCCGCCGGTTCGGCGGCGGACGTGCTCGGCGCGTGGCAGCCGTGGAGCGTCGCGGTCCCCGACGAGGTGTCCAGCGTCTGCGTGGCCGCGCCGGACGGTTCGGTGGACGTCACCGGGTGCGCGGTCGGCCCGGAGGGTGTGCTGCTCGGCGAGCTCGCGCGGCTGCGCGCCGCGATCGGGGTCGACGCGCCGCTGGAGCACGCCGAGGTCGACTACCCGACCGCGACCGGCATCATGACCGGCGGCCATCCGACGCGCAACGCCTTCCGGGCGTCCTCGCGCATCGCCGACCGCATGTGGGACGACCCGACGGCCGTGGTGGAGACGTTGCGGGGCAGGGAGAGCGCCCTGCTCATCATCGGCGCGCTGGGCGGTGCGATCGACCGGAGGGGCGCGACCGACACGGCCTACCCGCACCGCGGCGCGCCCACGTCCGTCGAGGTGTTCGGCACCGTCGGCGACCTGCGGCCCGAGCGGGTCACCCGTGAGGTGGACCAGGTGCAGACCGCGTTGGCCCGCCTGATCGGCACCGGTACCTACATCAACTACCTGGACCCCCGGCAGGAGGACTGGGCCAGGACCGCGTACCGGCACAACCTGCCGCGGCTGCGCGCGATCGCGCGGCGGTACGACCCCGACGGCGTGCTGCGGTTCCCGCAGTCCCTGCGCTGATTCCCACTGCTCAGAGCGGCGACAACCCGTGCGCACACTCAATCCCGATTGTCAACCTGTGGCGACAAGTCGTTTTCGGTTCAATAAGCGCGGGGCATTGGGTTCAGGCGGGATCGTTTCCCTTTCGTGCAGGCATCCGTGCGAACTCTTGCGCGATCGGCTTCCGTCTCAGATGATCCAATCGGAGGAAGTCTCGGGTTCTGGTGGAGCGCGGTGAAGGAGCTGGACGTCCATTCTGGGCCGGGGTGAGGGACTGATCGGGAGCGACCGTTCCCTGCCGGAGGCCGGTGTCGTCCGGGATGTCGTGCTGCGCTGTTCCACCGCCCCATTCGGGCATTCGCGGTTCCGCGAGCGGTGGGTGACGTACCGGGGTCCGTCCGCCGCGGCCGCATGGAAGACCTGTGAAGGGTGTGACGGCGTGGCCTGCGTGCGGAAAGGTGTCGACTTCTGATGGGTGGCGCGCCTTCTCAGGCGGAGTCGGAGCTGCGGATCAACGTGCTGGGGTCGCTGGAGTGCTGGGCCGGTACGCGCCGCATCCACCTCGGCGGGGCCGTCCAGACGCGGGTGATGGCCGCGCTCCTGCTCGAGTCCGGTCAGGTGCTCAGCATTTCCCAGCTGGTCGACTCGGTGTGGGACGAGGACCCGCCCGCCACCGCGACGCACCAGGTGCGCAAGGCGGTGGCCCGCCTGCGCCAGCTCATCCCCGCCGGTGACGAGATCATCCTCACCGAGAGCCCCGGCTACCGCGCCGTCCTGCCCGCGGAGCAGGTGGACGTCAACATCTTCCTGGACCTGCTGGACAAGGCCAAGAAGGCATCCGAGGCCCGGAGGTGGGACGAGGCCGCGACACACCTGGAGGGCGCGCTCGCGCTGCGGCGCGGATCCGTGCTCGCGGGCGCCGGTGGTCCGGTGATCCGGGCCGCGGACGTCGCGCTGCAGGAGCGGTACCTGGACGCGGTGGAGCAGCTGAACGAGCTGCGCCTGTCGCGCGGGGAGTCCTGGAAGCTGGTCAGCGAGCTGCGCGAGCGCGTCGTGGCCCACCCGCTGCGGGAGAAGCTGCGGGGGCAGCTGATGCTCGCCCTGTACCGCTCGGGGCGGCAGGCGGAGGCCCTGGAGGAGTACCGGAAGGTCCACGAGCTGCTGGCCGAGGAGCTGGGCATCAGTCCCGGCGGTGAGCTGTCGGACCTGTACCAGCGCATGCTGCGCACCGACCCCGCGCTCGAACCGCCCGTCGCCGGGGAACCGGTGGTGGTCGCGACCGCCGAGCCCGAGCCGGTCGCGGAGCCGACTGCCGCGGCGGTCGCCCGCACGCTGCCCTACGACCTCCCTGACTTCATCGGCCGCGAGTCGGAGCTGCGGGAACTGCTGAGCTACCTGGACGAGCCCGCCGGTCGGGGCCCGCGGATCGTCGCGATCGACGGGATGGGGGGCGTGGGGAAGACGTCGCTGGCCGTGCGCGTGGCGCACCTGGTCGCCGACCGCTACCCGGACGGGCAGCTGTACCTCAACCTGCGCGGCTACACCGCCGGGGCGCAGCCGCTCCCGCCCGGTGACGCCGTGGAGACGCTGCTGGGCATGCTCGGCGTGGGCGCCGACCAGATGTCGGACGACGTCGAGGCGCGGTCGATGCTCTGGCGGGCGACGACGGCGCAGAGCAGGCTGCTCGTCCTGCTGGACAACGCCTACGACGTCGCCCAGGTGTGGCCGCTGCTGCCGCTCGGCCCCGAATCGCTCGTGCTGGTCACCAGCCGGACACGGCTGATCGACCTCGACGGTGCGCACTGGATGTCGCTGGGCACGATGACCAGGGAGGACAGTGCGGCGATGGCCGCCAAGCTGCTGGGTGGCAGGCGCACCGCGGCCGAGCCCGAGGCGGTGGCCGAGCTGGTCGACCTGTGCGGTCACCTCCCGCTGGCGATGCGGATCGCCTTGAGCAGGCTCAGCAACCGTCCGCGCTGGCCGATCGGCTACCTGGTCGACCGCATGAGTGACGAGTCGCGGCGCCTGGACGAGCTCAAGTCCGGGGAGCGCGGCGTCGAACTGACGCTGCGGATCTCCTACGAGGGACTCGCGCCGCGGCTGCGCTGGGCGTTCCGCGTGCTCGGCGCCCATCCGGGCCGTGACATCGACGTCAACTCGGCGGCGGCGTTGCTGGGCATGTCACCGGAGGCCGCGGAGGGCGTGCTGGAGGTGCTCCTGGACGCGCACATGCTCCAGCAGCACGAGATCGGCTACTACACGTTCCACGACCTGGTGCGCAGCTTCGTCAACCAGTTCGACCTGACCGGCGACGACGACGGCGCCGCCGACGCCTTCAAGCGGTTGCTCGACTACTTCGTCCACGCCACCGACCACGTCTGCGACCAGCTGTTCCCCGGTCGCGTGCGGTTGTCGCCCGAACCGACCGACAGCACACCCGCCCTGCCCGCGCTGTCGACCCGCGAAGCGGCGCGGCAGTGGCTCGACCGCGAGCAGACCACCTTGCGGGAGGCGGTCGTGCTCGCGCACGCGCGCGGGTTGGACCGGCACGTGGCCCGGCTCGCCCGCAACGTCGTCTTCCCCCTGGACGCCGATGGCCTGTACACCGAGTTCGTCGAGGTGACGCGGATCGCGGTGGTCTCGTCACGACGCCTCGGCGACCCGGAGCTGCTGCGCCTGAGCCTGTCGAACGCCGCGGTGGCCCACTGGAAGCTCGGCAGGCTCGGCGACGGGATCGCGGCGGCGTCGGAGGCGCTGGACCTCGCGGTGGAGCTGGACGACCAGCGCGGGGTGGCCAAGGACACCGGCATGCTCGGCCTGCTGATGTGCACCTCCGGCCGGTTCGGCGACGCCCTGTCGCTGCTCCAGGAGTCCATCCGGATGAAGCGGGAGCTCGGCGCGGCCCGGACCGAGGCGGAGTCCCTGGCCAACCTCAGCTCGCTCTACGAGCAGTGGGGCCGCTACACCGAGGCGGCCGAGGCGGCCGAAGCGGCCGTGGTCATCAACCGCGAGCTGGGGGCCTCGGAGAACGAGATCGTGGCCCTCGTCGATCTGGCGCTGGCCCTGCTCGGCATGGGCGCCCTGGAGCAGGCCGACGAGCACCTGCGGCGGGTCCGCGAACTCGGCCATGACGTCGGCGCGCCCGGTGACGTCGCGCTCGGCTACGCCCTGTCGGCGCTGGTCGCCCACCGGATGGGCCGACCGGGGGAGGCCCGGAGGTTCGTCGAGTTCGGGCTGCAGTACCACAAGGCGCGCTGGACCCCGATCCGGCGCGTCGTCATCGGCAACATGATCGGCCGCCTGCGCCGGGCCGAGGGGGACCACGCCGAGGCGCTCGTGCTGCACGAGCGGGCGCACGCGCTGGCGGCCGACATCGGCTACCGGATCGAACAAGCCCGTGCGCTGGTCGGGTTGGCCGAGGCCAGTGCCGCGCTGGGCGAGGTGGAGCAGGCCAGGCGCCACCGCGAGCGGGCCGACGAGATCTTCCGGGACCTCGGCGTGCCGTCCGCGGCGCGCACCTGACCGGCGCGCTGCGAAGGGAACGAATCGGTAACCGGTGCGGCCAGGGTGGAGCGGCGCACGTGTCACCCATCGTCGTGGCCGCGGTACGACTTCGGCGGATCGCAGGTCACCGAACCGCGAGGAGTCACTATGAGTCGGCGACACCATGGCGGTCCGTCCGCAACCGCCGGCACCGCCGAGGGCGAGGTGCCGTCGTGAACGTGGAACCCACCGGGCCGCCGTCCTGCAGGCTGCTGCTCTGCCTGCCCTCGCTGCCCTTCGCCCGGAAGGCGGCGCGCTGCGGCCTCGACCTGTGGCTCGTCGTCGACCAGGCGCAGCACGCGGTGTTCACCCTGCTGACCGCCGACCGGACGACACCGGTGGATTCCCACGACGAGGTCGCCGTCGCCGACGCCGTCACCGGGGTGGTCCGGCGCAACGGCATCACGCACGTGCTCGACGCCGAAGGGGTTCCGGCGGCAGGCGTCACCGGGGCCGAGGACCTCGAAGCCGTCCGCGTGCTGGCCGACGACTACCGGCTGGAGCAGGTGCTCGCCCCGAGCCACCACCCGATGGTGCGGACCCGCACGGTGGCTGACGCCGCGGACGTCCCCAAGGCGGTCGCCGACATCGGCCCGCCCGCGGTGATCCGGTCGGCCGACAGGGAAGCGGTCGTGCGGTCCGAGGTGGAGCTGGATGAGTGGGTGCGCCGCCTCGGGGACGGCCAGGGGCCGTTCGCGGTGGGGGAGTTCGTCGCCGGGCCGCAGGTGGTGGTCACGACGTTAACCCACGACGGCATGCACCGCGTCGTGGGCATCACCGCGAGGCAGGTCGCGGCGCACGGGGTGCGCTACCTGCACCCGGCGGTCCTGGACGAGCCCGAGGCGAAGCGGGTCCGGGCGACCGTCACCGCGATGCTGGACCTGGTGGGCTACGAGTTCGGCCCGGCCCAGACCAGGGTGGTCCTGTCCGACCACGGTCCCCGGATCGTGCGGTCCCGACCGGGATTCGGCCACCGGGAGATCCGCAGGCTGATCGAGGTCACCTCCGGGTTCGACGTGCAGACCGAGCTGTTCCGCGCGCTGGCGGGCGTGCCGGTCCACCCGCCGCTGGCCCGCTGGTTCGCCGGTGTCGAGTTCTTCCGGCTGCCCGGCGCCGAACCGCCCTGCGACCAGGACGGGACGTCCGGGCCGCGCGTGCTGGCCGAGGGACCGACAGCGGAACTCGTCGCCGAGCGCCTCGACCTCGCCCGCCACCGCCTCTGGTCGTGAGGCGGGACGACCGCCACCCCCCACCGGACCCGATACCCGCGGGGAGGTACAGAGAGGTATAGGGGGCGGAATGAAAACGGGAACCACGGCTGTGACCATGAATTCTGTCGTTACCGAGCAGAGGAAGTGGTGACATGCGAGGCGGATCCGCCGACACGATTCCGTGGGACCTCGAGGCGCGCGTTGCCGAGGTGTCTCGGACGGTTTTGCCCGCGCTCGTCTCCACCGGTTTCGGCGTGAGCCGGTTGACGCGGGCCGGTGCGCGCGTCGGCGGCGAAGGACCGAACCGCTGACACGTCGCCCGCTGCGCGTGCCGGGGACTCGCACGCACGCGGGAACGGTGGCCAGGGGTGGGGCGCGCACGTCGCGGCCCTGAACCCCGCCGCGGTGCCGAACAGCGCGCCCGGACGGCGGGGGAATCCGGCTCCGGTGAATTCGCGCGGCACTTCGCGCCGCGCCCGGCGCGAACCGCGCTGTCACGAGCCGACTTCGCACGCCTTCAGGACACGCCTTCAGGAGGAGCGATGAACATCGACGTCGCGAGCGTCGACCACGTGCTGAGCACCACCCGCGCGGTCCGCCGCAAGCTCGACCTCGACCGCCCGGTCGAGGAGGAGGTGCTGACCACCTGCTTGAGGCTGAGCACCTACGCCCCGTCGCCGGGCAACCAGCAGCAGTGGCGCTGGATCGTCGTGCGGGACGCGGAGCGGCGCAAGCAGCTGGGCGAGCTGTTCCGGGAGGTCGGCCAGGTCTACCTGGAACAGACCCGTGAGCGGCTGGGCGCCGCGGTCGACTACCCGCCGGTGCGCCGGATGATCACCTCGGTGCAGCACCTGGTCGACGTGATCGACCGCGTCCCGGTGTTCGTGATCCCCTGCGTGCAAGGGCCCCGGCCCTCCGGCAACGTCGAGTCGACCTCGTTCTACGGCGGGATCTACCCCGCGGTGTGGAGCTTCCAGCTCGCGCTGCGGGCACGCGGCCTGGGCACCGTCCTGACGACGCTGCACCTGCACCGGGAGGCCGAGGCCGCGCGGATCCTCGGCCTGCCCGCGGACGTGACCCAGGTCGGCCTGCTGCCGGTCGCCTACACGACCACCACCGACTTCCGGCCCCCGGTCCGCCAGCCGCTGGAGGCGGTGGCCTTCCTCGACACCTGGGGCCACCCGCTGTGCTGACCAGCCACACCAGGAGGAGAGCGGGAACAGCCATGCCGGTCGCCGACGGGACCAGCGTCGCGCTCTTCCCCGGCCAGGGAACCCAGGCCAAGGGGATGGGTGCGGACCTGTTCGACCGATTCCCCGAGCACACCGCCCTCGCCGGTGAGGTGCTCGGCTACGACATCGCCCGGCTGTGCCTGGAAGACCCGGACCACCGACTCGACGACACCCGCTACACCCAACCCGCCCTCTACGTCGTGAACGCGCTGTCCTACTGGGACCGGGTGGCCCGCGGCGAGCCGGAGGCGGACGTCCTGCTGGGGCACAGCCTCGGGGAGTACAACGCGCTGCTGGCCGCGGGGGCGTTCGACTTCGAGACCGGGCTGAAGATCGTGGCCCAGCGGGCGGAGCTGATGGCCGCGCAGCGCGGCGGGGCCATGCTGGCGGTGGTGGGCATGTCCGCCGAGCGGCTGGCCGACCTGCTCGCCGAGCAGGACCTGACCACGCTGGACGTGGCCAACCGCAACACCCCGACGCAGAACGTGCTGTCCGGCCCGGCCGAGGACATCGACCGGGCGCGCGAAGCGCTGACCGGGCACGGGGTCCGGGTGGCCGCGCTGCGCGTGTCGGCCGCCTTCCACTCGCGGTACATGCGCGCGGCGCGGGACGAGTTCGCCGCCTTCCTGCGCGGCTTCCGGTTCGGCCCGCTGACCCGGACCGTGATCGCCAACGTCACCGCCCGCCCGTACCGCGACGGCGAGGTGGCGCGGACCCTGAGCGATCAGATCGCCGGGTCCGTGCGCTGGTCGGACAGCGTGCGCTCGGTGCTGCGCGGGCTGCCCGGCGCGCGGTTCCGCGAGATCGGCGGGACCGGGGTGCTGACCCGCATGGTGCGCCAGATCGAGGGCGCGCCCGCCGCGCCGGAGGCACGACCGCGCCGGGTGTTCACCGTGGCCTACGCGGGCGGGGACGAGAACGCCTACCGCGCGCTGGCCGGGCACACCGGGGACTTGGAGGTGGTGCCGCTAGAGCGGCCGGGACGCGGCAGGCGGGTGGCCGAGCCGCTGCTGACCGATGTCGACGCGGTGGTGGCCGACCTGGTGGACCAGCTGCGGGGCAGGCTCGACGAGCCCTACGCCGTCTACGGTCACAGCCTCGGCGCGCGCCTGGCGTTCCTGGTCTGCCGCGCGCTGCGGGCCGAGGGCCTGCCCCTGCCGCGGCGGCTCGTCGTCTCCGGCGAGTGCGGGCCGTCGATACCGAGCCGGGAGCGCGACACCTGGCGCCTGACCGGGGACGCGTTCTGGGCGCACCTCGACCGGCTCGGCGGCGTGCCGCAGCAGTTGCGGCAGTTCGAGGACCTGATGGCGCACTACGAGCGCGTGCTGCGCGCGGACTTCACGCTGCTGGGCCGGTACGCCCACCGCGAGGAGCCGCCCCTGGACGTGCCGATCACCGTCGTCACCGGCGACCGGGAGCCGTTCACCGACGCGGAGATCGGCGCCTGGCAGCGCGAGAGCACCGAACCACTGGCCCGCCACCGCCTTCCCGGCGACCACTTCTTCATCCGCGGCCACTGGGCCGAGCTGGCCCACCTGATCGAGGGAGCACCCCATGCCTGACGCGACGTTGACCGCCGAGCTGAAGGACTACCTGGAGTCCGAGGCGCTGATCCGGTTCGGCGAGGAGATCACCGAGGACACCGACCTGTTCAAGGCAGGCGTGCTCGACTCGTTCGGCTACATCGCGCTGATGAACCACCTCCACGAGCGCTACGGCGTCGAGCTCGGCGAGGAGCTGCTGGACTCCGTGCGGGTGTCGCTGCGGGCGATCGTGGAGCTGGTCGAGGCGAGCGCCGTGCCCAGCGCCGCCCACGGCGAGGACGGCCGGTAGCGGGCATGTGCGGAATCGCCGGCGCCTACGGTGGCGAACTGCCCTCCGGCAGCCACCGGGACCTCATCGAAGGCATGCTCCGCCAGATCGAGCACCGCGGCCCGGACGAGGCGGGGTGCTACCTGGACGACCGGCTCGTCATGGGCACGGTCCGGCTCGGCATCATCGACCTGGCCAACGGCTCCCAGCCGATCGGCAGCGCCGACGGGCGGTGGTGGCTGTGCTACAACGGCGAGCTCTACAACTACCGCGAGCTGCGCCGGGAGCTGAGCGCGCGCGGTGTCCGGTTCCACACCGACTCCGACACCGAGGTCGTGCTGCAGGCGTGGCTGACCTGGGGCCGCGAGTGCCTGCCCCGGTTCAACGGGGCCTTCGCCTTCGCCGTCTACGACTCGGCGGCCGACGAGCTGACCCTGGTGCGCGACCGGTTCGGCAAGCGCCCGCTGTTCGTGGCGCGCCACGAGGGGACCTGGCTGTTCGCCTCCGAGATGAAGGCCTTCCTGGCCTACCCCGGTTTCCGGTTCCGCTTCGACCAGGAGCAGCTCGCCTCGATCTTCGCCACCTGGACGCCGCTGCCCGCGCAGAGCGGCTACCACGGCGTCGAGCAGGTGCCGATGGGCGAGTACCTGCGCCTGCGCGGCGACCGGGTGGAACGCGGCCGCTGGGCCACGCTCGACCTGGAGCCCGGTCCGGCGCCGGAGTCCGAGCGGGACGCGGTCGAGCTGATCCGCGCGGAGCTGGCCGCCGCCGTGGACGTGCGGCTGCGCAGTGACGTCGAGGTCGGGGTCTACGTCTCCGGCGGCCTGGACTCCTCCATCATCGCGCACCTGGCCGCGGCCAGGCAGCCCGGCCCGCTGCGGACGTTCTCCATCGAGTTCGACGACGCCGCGGTCGACGAGTCCGCCGAGCAGGCCGCGCTCACCGCGCGGCTGGGCACCCGTCACCACGCCGTGCGGATCCGGGACGAGGACGTGGTGCGCGCGTTCCCGGCCGCGGTCAGGCACGCCGAGGTGCCCGCCTTCCGCACCGCGTTCGTGCCGATGTACCTGCTGGCCGAGCAGGTGCGCCAGGCCGGGATCAAGGTGGTGCTCAGCGGTGAGGGCGCCGACGAGGCGTTCCTCGGCTACGGCATCTTCAAGGACGTGCTGCTGCTGACCGCGTGGCACGACCTCGACGAGGACACGCGGCTCGACCGGATCGCGCGGATCTACCCGTACCTGCCGCACTTCGCCGGTGAGGGCGCGGCGCGCCGGATGCTGGGCCTGTACCGGCAGTTCACCGAGGAGCGCCTGCCCGGCCTGTTCTCCCACCAGATGCGGTTCCAGAACGGGCGCTTCGCGGTGCGCCTGCTCCGCGACGCGCCCGACCCCTTCCAGGCGGTCCGGCGGCTGGTGACGGCCGAACCCGGCTACGACGCCCTCGCACCGGTGCGCAAGGCGCAGTGGCTGGAGTTCCGGACGCTGCTGGCCGGGTACCTGCTGTCCACCCAGGGCGACCGGATGGCCCTCGGCCACGGCGTCGAGAACCGCTGCCCGTTCCTCGACCCGGCGGTGGTGCGGCTGGCCGCCTCGGTCAACCACCGCTTCGGCGACCCGTTCGACGAGAAGTACCTCCTCAAGCGCGCCTACGCGGACGTGCTGCCACAGCGGGTGGTCGCCAAGGGCAAGTTCCCCTACCGCGCCACGGACAGCGCGGCCTTCGTGCGCGCGGCACCGGACTACCGCGACACCCTGACCGACTCGACCGTGCTCGACGAGATCGGCGTCCTCGACCCGCGGTTCACCCGCGCGCTCGTGGACCGGGTCTTCGACGGTCCCGCCGAGCGCGTCGGGACCAAGGAGAACCAGGCGTTCACCCTGCTGGCTTCGCTGTTCTGGCTGCACCACTGGTTCGTGCGCGGACAGGCGCGCGAGCGCTCGCCGCTGCGCTGCGGGCTGCACGTGGTCGACCGCCGCACGAGCGCGCTGCCTGCCTGACCGGCACGGAAGACGGGAACTCTCATGGCACACACCTGCGGTGACCCGGTCGCCGACACCGACGTCGCCGTGGTCGGCGCGGCGCTGCGGCTGCCCGGCGCGCGGACGATCGACGAGTTCTGGGCCAACCTCGCGCAGGGGCGCTCGCTGATCAGCGAGGTGCCCGAGAAGCGCTGGCGCGCCGCCGACCACGCCGGCGACCCGCGCCGCGACGGCGACAAGACCAGCAGCGTCTGGGGCGGTTTCGTCGCCGACGTGGAGTGCTTCGACGCCGACTTCTTCCGGGTCTCGCCGCGCGAGGCCCGGCTGATGGACCCGCAGCAGCGGATGGCGCTGGAGCTGAGCTGGCACGCCATCGAGGACGCGGGCTACCGCGCGGACCGGCTCGCGGGCTCGCGCACCGGTGTGTTCATGGGCGTGTGCCACTGGGACTACGCCGAGCTGGTCGAGCGGGAGCTCGACACGATCGACGCCTACTACCCGACCGGCGCGGCGTACGCGGTCATCGCCAACCGCGTCTCCCACCACTTCGACTTCCGCGGCCCGAGCGTGGTCAACGACACCGCCTGCGCCAGCTCGCTGGTGTCGGTGCACCAGGCGGTGCAGGCGCTCGTGGCGGGCGACTGCGACCAGGCGCTCGCGGGCGGCGTGAACCTCATCTGGTCGCCCCGGCACTTCATCGCGTTCAGCAAGGCGGGCATGCTCTCCCCGACGGGACGCGCCAAGGTCTTCGACGCGGGGGCGAACGGCTACGTGCGCGGCGAGGGCGGCGGTGTCCTGCTGCTCAAGCGCGCGGCGGACGCGCGCCGCGACGGCGACGCGGTGCACGCGGTCATCAAGGGGGTCGGCACCAACCACGGCGGGCGCACCAGCTCGCTGACGGTGACCAACCCGGACGCGCAGGCGCAGCTGATCGTCGACACCTACCGGCGGGCCGGGATCGACCCGGCCACGGTGAGCTACGTGGAGGCGCACGGGACCGGCACCCCGGTCGGCGACCCGATCGAGGTGCGCGGCCTGAAGAAGGCGTTCGCCGAGCTCGGCGACACCGGCGCCGAGCAGCACTGCGGGATCGGCTCGGTCAAGACGAACATCGGCCACCTCGAAGGCGCCGCGGGCGTCGCGGGCATCCTCAAGGTGATCGCGGCGATGCGCCACCGCCTGCTGCCCGCCACGGTCGGCTTCGAGCGGCTGAACCCGCTGATCACGCTGACCGGCAGCCCGTTCCGCGTCGTCGACCGGCTCTCGGACTGGACCGCGCCGGAGGGGCGGCCGCTGCGCGCCGGGGTCAGCTCGTTCGGGTTCGCGGGCACGAACGCGCACGCCGTGCTGGAGTCGCCGCCGCCCGTCGAACCGACCCCGCCCGCCGACGCGGACCAGTGGCTGCCGGTGTCGGCGATGGACGACGAGCGGCTGCGCGAGACCTGCGCCGGACTCGCGGCGTGGGCCCGCGCGCGGCTGGCCGAGGGCGGGGCGCCGTCCATGGCCGACGTCGCGCACACCCTGCGGCACGGCCGGGTGCCGATGCCCTCCCGCGTGGTGTTCCGCGCTCGCGACCTGGGGACCTGGGCCGGGCAGTTGGAGGGCTTCGCGCGGGACGGCGCACTGCCCGAGGGCGGTCTGCGCGGGCACGCCGAACCGGACGGTGAGCTCGTGGGCGGCCTGGACGAGGCCGACCTGGCCGAGTTGGCGGCGCGCTGGGTGGAGCAGGGCCGCGCCGAGAAGTTCGCCCGCGCCTGGGCGCACGGCCTGCCGGTGGACTGGTCGGCCTGGCAGGCCACCGGTCGCCGGGTGCACCTGCCGGGGTACGCCTTCGCGCGCACCCCGTTCTGGTTCCGCCCGCTGGACGCTCCCGAGCCCGGACACCCGTCCCTGGGCGAGGGCCGCGAGGAGGACGGTGGCTGGACGTTCCCGCTGACCTTCCACGCCGGGCAGGACGTCATCCGCGACCACGTCGTGAACGGCACCCCCGTCGTGCCGGGCGTCGCGGTGCTCGGGCTCGTCCTCGCCGCCGCCGAGCGCGTCCGGCCGACCGCCGTGCCGAGCCTGCGCAACGTCGGCTGGGTCCGGCCGCTGGCCGTTCCCGGCGAGCGGCTGGACGTGCGCCTGCGACTGGTCCCCAGCGGCGACGGGGTCGACTTCGCGGTCCTCGACGACGCGGGGAACCGGTACACCACCGGCAGGCTGGAAGCGGGTGGGGCCACCGGTGGGCGCACCGACCCGGCCGGGCTGCGGGCGCGGTTCACCGACCGGCTCGACGTGGACCACGGCTACGCGGCGCTGCGGACCAGCGGTGTGCTGCACGGACCCGCGCTGCGCGGGCTCGACGAGGTGGCGCGAGGCCCTGAGGGCGTCCTCGCCCGGATCGCGGTGCCCGCGCAGGCCGCGCCGGGGTGGCGGCTGCACCCGGTGGTGCTCGACAGCGCCCTGCAGGCGGTCCTCGCCCTCGGCGCGGACGGGACCGGCTGGCGTCGCCCGACCGCCGCGGCGGTGCCCTTCGCCCTGGACGAGCTGACCCTGCACGCCCCGGTCGGCCGGACCTGCTGGGCGGTCGTGCGCGGCGCCGACGACAAGTCCAAAGTGGACATCGACGTGCACGACGAGGACGGCGTGCTGTGCGCCCGGCTGCGCGGCTACACGTCGCGGCCGCTGCCCGCCGCCGCGGCCGAGGGCGACCTCCTGGAGGTGCGCCAGGTCTGGCGGCCCGCGCCCGCTGACGGCACCGGTGCGACCGCGCCGCTGGTGGTGCTGAACGCGGTCCTGGCCGACGCGCACGCCCGGTCCGCCGCGCGGCAGTTGGACGCCGAGGTCCTCCCGCTGCCCCGCACCACCGGACGCCGACCGGCCGAGGCCGCCGGAGCGGTGTTCGACGCCTGCTACCGGCACCTGCGCGCACTGCTCGACCGGCCCGGTCCCGCCGCCCGCACCGTGCTGGTCGTCGCGCCGGGCGCACCGGACGACCCGGTGCACGCCCCGCTGGGCGCGTTGCTGAAGTCGCTGCACAAGGAGAACCCCGCGATCCGTGGCAAGCTCGTGCTCGTCGACGGGCTCGACGCCGACGACGTCGAGGGCTTCGTGTCGCTGGTGCGCGCCGAGGCCGCCGCGGACGGCCCGGAGGTCGCCTACGACCGCTCGGGGCGGCGGCTGGCGCGGCAGAGCGTGGCGCTGACCCCGACCGGCGACGGCGGCGGATCGCTGCTGCGCGACGGCGGCGTGTACTGGATCACCGGCGGCGCGGGCGGCGTGGGCAGGCTGCTCGCCGCGCACCTGTGCGAGCGGCACGGGGCGAGCGTCGTGCTCAGCGGCCGCCGCCCGGCGGGCGCGGAGGTCGAGGCGCTGCGGGAGCGCTACGGCGACCGGATCGACTACCAGCCGGTCGACGTCACCGACGAGGCCGCCGTCCGGGCTGCCGCCGCGGCGATCCGCGAGCGGTTCGGCCGTGTCGACGGGGTGTTCCACGCGGCGGGCGTCCTCGACGACGGCTACCTGGTGGCCACGCCGCCCGAGGCCGCCACCGCGGTGCTCGCGCCCAAGCTCGACGGCACCGCGCACCTCGACGCCGCCTGCCGGGAGCTCGGCGTGGGCTTCCTGCTGCTGTTCGGCTCGGTCGCGGGGGCGTTCGGCAGCGCGGCGCAGACGGGGTACGCGGCGGCGAACGCGTTCCTCGACGCCTACGCCGCGCGGGCCTCGGATTACCCGGTGCGCGTCGTCGACTGGCCGCTGTGGGCCGACGGCGGGATGCGGGTCGACGCCGCGACCGAGGCGTACCTGCGCAAGACGACGGGCACCGTTCCGCTGCCGACCGACGCGGCGCTGGCCGCGCTGGAGCGCGCGCTGCTCGTCGACGCCCCGCCGCAGCGCGTCGTGCTGTACGGGGAGGCGGCGAAGCTGCGCCGCTACGCGGGTCTGACGGCCGATGAGCGGCCCGCGCGGGCCGTGCCCGCTGCCCCTGCGGCCCCGGCGGTGCCCACGGCCCCCGCCCGGCCCGAGGTGGACGACCGGACGCTGGCCGCGCGGACCGAGGAGCACCTGTGCAGGCTGTTCGCCGAGCTGACCGGGCAGGAGCCGGAGCACATCCGGCCCGACCAGAAGCTGGAGCGCTACGGCATCGACTCGCTCATCGCCGTGGACGTGACGAGCAGGCTCGAAGACGACTTCGGCTCGCTGCCCAAGACGCTGTTCTTCGAGCACGTCGACCTGCGGGGCGTGGCCGGGTACCTGCTCGCCGAGCACCGGGAGCGCGTGCGGGAGCTGTTCGGCGCGGCCGACCAGCCGCAACCCCAGCCGAAAACGGAGCCGCAGCCGCAGCCCCAGTCGCGAACCGAGCCGCAGCCGCAGCCCCAGTCGCGAACCGAGCCGCAGCCCGAGCCCGAGGCGCGGCCCGAGCCGGTCGCGGTCGTCGGGACGCCGCGCCCGGCGCGGATCGCCGACCGGCCACGTGACGGGCGGGACACCCACGACATCGCCGTGATCGGCATGGCGGGCCGCTATCCGGGGGCCGACACGCTCGCCGAGTTCTGGGAGCTGCTCAGCGAGGGGCGGCACAGCTTCGAGCCGGTGCCGCCGCAGCGGTGGCGCCACGACCACCTGTACTTCGACGAGCGCGACGTGCCGGGCAAGACCGTCGTCAGGACCGGGACGTTCCTGCGGGACATCGACGCCTTCGACCCGCGCTACTTCTCGATCTCCCAGCGCCAGGCCGAGCTGATGTCGCCGGAGGTGCGGCTGCTGCTGCAGGCGGGGGTGACGGCGCTGGAGGACGCGGGCTACTCGCGGGAGACGATCCAGCGGCGCTACCAGGGCGACGTCGGCGTGCTCGTCGGTTCGATGAACAACAGCTACTCGCTCTACGGCTTCGAGAACATGCTCCTGCGCGGCACGTCCACCAGCGGCAGCGAGACCGGCGTGTTCGCCAACATGCTGTCCTACTTCTACGGCTTCACCGGGCCGTCGATGTTCCTGGACACGATGTGCGCGTCGTCGTCGACCTGCGTGCACGTGGCCGTGCGGATGCTGCGCGCGGGGGAGTGCCGGATGGCGGTCGTCGGCGGCATCAACCTGATGCTGCACCCCTACGACCTGATCGCGACCTCGCAGGCGCACTTCACCAGCAAGTCAGCGGAGGTCCTGCGCAGCTACGGCCTGGGCACCGACGGCACCGTGCTCGGCGAGGGCGTCGGGATGGTGGTGCTCAAACCGCTGGCCGACGCGGTGGCCGACGGCGACCACGTGTACGGCGTGATCCGGGGCACCGGCGCGACCAACGCGGGCGTGCGCAACGGGTTCACCGTGCCCAGCCCGGCGCAGCAGGCCCGCGCCATCGAGAAGGCCCTCGACGACGCGGGGGTGGACGCCCGCACGATCAGCTACCTGGAGGGCCACGGCTCGGCGACCTCGCTGGGCGACCCGATCGAGATCAAGGGCGCGACGACGGCCTTCCGCAGGCACACCGCCGACCGGGGCTTCTGCGCCCTGGGCTCGGTGAAGTCCAACGTGGCGCACCTGCTGTCCGGGTCGGGGATCGTCGGGTTGACCAAGGTGCTGCTGCAGCTGAAGCACCGCACGCTGGTGGAGTCGCTGCACTCGGAGACGCTCAACCCCGCCATCGACTTCGCCGAGACCCCCTTCGTGGTCCAGCGCGAGCGCGCGCCCTGGTCGCGCCCGGTGATCGACGGGCGGGAGGTGCCCCGGCGGGCGGGCGTCACGTCGATCGGCGCGGGCGGCGCCAACGTGCACATCGTCGTCGAGGAGCACGACGCCGCGGTCGTCGGCGCGCCGGAGTCTGGACGACCGCGCCTGCTGGTGTTCTCCGCGACCACACCGCAGGCGCTCGGGCGGGTGCTGCGCGACGCCCACGCCCACGTGCTGGCCGAGCGGCCGGGCCTGGACGCGCTCGCGTTCACGCTGCAGACCGGCAGGAACGAGCTGCCGTGCAGGCTGGCGTTCGTCGCCGAGGACGCGGCGGCGGCCGCGACCGGGCTGGCGCGGCTGGCGGAGCTGGACTGGACCGGCGAGGTCGAGGTGCCCGACGGCGTCCGCTTCACCGCCAACACCATGGCCGTCCACCGGGCACCGGACGCGGCGACCGTGGCGCGCGCGCTGGCCGACGCGGATCTGCCCGCGCTGGCCGACTGCTGGACCCAGGGCGCGGCGGTGGACTGGGACGTCCTCTGGCCGCCCGCCGAGCGCCCGGCGAAGCTCTCGCTGCCCCCTTACCCGTTCGAGAAGGTGCGGTGCTGGTACCCCGCCTTCGACGACGCGCCGAGCGTGCTCGACCCGATCGCGTTCGCGCGGCGGGAGCACCCGTGGGTCGGGGTCAACCGGTCGGACCTGACCGGCATCCGCTACCGGCTCGTGCCGCGCGGCGACGAGCTGCTCGACTACGTCTACTCGGTGCGGCGCGAACGCCGGTACGCCACCGCCGCGCTCGTGGACGGCGCGCTCGCCTTCGCCGAGCTGGCGGGCCTCGACGGCGGGCCGTGGGCGGTCCGGGACGCGCGGTGGGGCGCGCTGCCCGCTCCCGACGCGGCCCAGCCGCTGGACTGGCGACTGGGCACGCGGGGCTCCGCGCACCACGTGGAGCTGCGCGCCGCCGACGGCACCGCGCTGTTCAGCGCCGAGCTGGTGCCCGCTTCCGAGGTGGGGGGCGGGACCGAGCCCGCGGTGACCGCGCCCCCGTCGCTGGACCGGGACGCCTTCTACGCCCGGCTCGCCGGCCTCGGCGTGGACCCCCGGCCGTACGCGAAGGTGGTCGAGGGCGTCGCGGAGGTCGGCGGCAGGCTCCTCGTGCACGTCGCCGAGCCCGCGACCTGCCAGGACTCCGGGAAGCGGAACGTCCGCATCCCGGCTCGGGTGTTCATCGGGCTCGTGCAGGGCGTGCAGCACCTGTGCGCGGACGCCGACGTCACGATCCGGCGGCTCGGTTCGGCGGTCGGCCGGGACCTCGACCGCACGCGCGCCCTCCTGCTGGAGCGCACCGGGGACGCGGTCTTCGCCGTCCGCCTGCTCGACGGGACCGGCCGGGTGCTCGGCCTGCTCACCGACGCCGACTTCGGCGCGACGCCGGACGCCCCGGACGCCGGGCGGCCCGGCGACGGCGGCCGGGACCGGCTGACGGGCGTGGTCCGGGAGGCGGTCGCCGAACTGCTCGGGACCGGCGTGGCCGAGGTCGACCTGGACACGCACTTCCCCGCCCTCGGCTTCGAGTCGATCACGCTGGCCTCGCTGGCGGCGGAACTGGGCGCCCGGCTGGGGATCGACCTGCGGCCCTCGGTGTTCTTCGAGTTCCCCAACATCCGCGGTCTGGTCGGCAAGCTGGCCGGGCAGGTCAGCCAGGCCGAGACCCCGGCGTCCCCCGCGTTCACGGCCGCCGCGCCCGCCGCGCTCCCCGCGCCGCCCGCTCCGGAGGAGCAGGCCGGTGACGACGGCGCCGTGGCGATCATCGGCGTCGCGGGCCGCTTCCCCGGCGCGGACGACCCGGATGCCTTCTGGGAACGGCTGCGCTCCGGCGACGACCTGGTCTCGCGCTACCCCGGCGACCGCTTCGACGACCGCTACGCCGAGGTCGTGGCGGGCGCGGACTTCCCGAAGTTCGCCGGACTGCTCGACGGCGTCGACCGGTTCGACGCGGACTTCTTCGCCGTGTCGCGGCTGGAGGCGGAGCTGATGGACCCGCAGCAGCGGCTGGCGCTGGAAACCGTGTGGACGGCGCTGGAGGACGCGGGTTACCCGCCCACCCGGCTGCCCGCCGACACCGGCGTCTTCTTCGGGGTGTCCGGGCACGACTACCACCACCTGCTCAACGCCAGCGGGGTGGCGCCCGAGGGCTACACCGCGACCGGCAACTCCCACGCCGTGCTCGCCAACCGCATCTCGTTCCTGCTCGACGTGCGCGGGCCGAGCGAGCCGATCGACACCGCCTGCTCCAGCTCGCTCGTCGCGCTGCACCGCGCGGTGGAGGCCATCCGCTCCGGGCGCTGCGCCATGGCCGTCGCGGGCGGGGTGAACCTCCTGCTCAGCGTCGACACCTTCGCCGCGACGCAGGCGGCCGGGATGCTCAGCCCGGACGGCCGGTGCAAGCCCTTCTCGGCCGCCGCCGACGGCTACGTCCGCGCCGAGGGCGCCGCGGCGGTGCTGCTCAAGCCACTGGCGGCCGCCCTG
This sequence comes from Saccharothrix coeruleofusca, assembly GCF_017876325.1. Lineage (NCBI taxonomy): Bacteria > Bacillati > Actinomycetota > Actinomycetes > Pseudonocardiales > Pseudonocardiaceae > Saccharothrix > Saccharothrix coeruleofusca. Next base: position 3,864,744 of record NZ_JAGINV010000001.1, on the reverse strand, counting down.
CGCGACGGCGACGCGATCCGGGGCGTCGTCCTGGGCAGCGCCGAGAACCACGGCGGCCGGGCCGCATCGCTCACCGCGCCCAACGCGGCGGCGCAGGCGGAGGTCGTCCGGGCGGCGATGCGGGGCGTCGACCCGGACACCGTCGGCTACGTCGAGGCGCACGGCACCGGCACCGCGCTGGGCGACCCGGTCGAGGTCGACGCGCTGGCCACCGCCTACCGGCAGCTGGGCGGCTCGCCGGACCGGGTCCGCGCGCTCGGTTCGGTGAAGGCGAACATGGGCCACGCGGAAGCGGCGGCCGGACTGGCGGGTGTGCTGAAGGTGCTGCAGCAGATGCGCCACCGCGAACTGCTGCCCGTGCTGCACTGCGACCGGCTCAACCCGCAGCTGGCGCTGGACGGCAGCGGGTTCGAGGTGGTGCGCGAGCCGCGCCGCTGGGAGCCGGTGACCGACGGCGCCGGGCGCGAGCTGCCGCTGCGCGCCGGGGTCAGCAGCTTCGGCTTCGGCGGCGTCAACGCGCACGTCGTCCTCGAAGCGCCGCCCGCGCGTCCGGAACCCGAGCCGGTCCACGGCTCCCAAGTGATCGTGTTGTCCGCGCGCGACGCCGATCGCCTGCGCGCCAGGGCGGAAGCGCTGCGCGACTTCCTCGTGCGCGCCCTCGCCGGAGGCAGGCCGCCGTCGCTCGCGGACCTCGCGTTCACGCTCCAGGTGGGCCGCGAGGAGATGGAGCACCGCCTCGGCTTCGTCGCCGACAGCGTCGAGGACGTCGTCGCCGGGCTCGGCGCGTTCCTCTCCGGGACGGGCCGCCGCGGGCTGCGCACCGGCGGGCTGCGCCGCAGTCGCGGCGCGGCCGTGCTCCGGGACCGCACGCCGGAGGCGGAGGCGGTGGCCGCGGTGCGCGACGGCGACCTCCACCGCGTCGCCGCGCTGTGGTGCGAGGGCCGCGTGGTCGGGTGGTCGGACCTGCACCGGTCCGGCGACCGCCGGATCGTGCCGCTGCCCGCGTACCCGTTCGCGCGCGAGCGCTACTGGGTGCCCGAGACGCCCGCACCCGCACCCGCGCTCCGCTCCTTCGACGTGGACGCGCGTGCCGCGCTGCTCGAAGCGGTCCTGGCCGACCGGGAGAGCCCCGATGCGCTCAACGGTGTCTGAGGCCGTTCCCCGCCCTCGCTCGTCCCTGGAAGGAGTTCTCCCGTGACCCGCAGCATCCTGCGCGTGCCCGTGTGGCGCGGCGAACCGGCGGTCGCGGCCGACCCACCGGCCGGTGCCCGGCGGCTGATCATGGTGTGCGACCTGCCCGCCGACGCCGTCCGCGAGCGGTTGCCGGGCATCTCCCTCGCCGAGGCGCACACCGGCGGCGACGACCCGGCCACCGCCTACGAGCGGGCCGCGGTCCGGCTGTTCGGCGAGCTCAAGCGGCTGCTGTCGACGGGAGCGGGTCGCCCGCGCGTGGTCCAGGTCGCCTGTCGAGCGGGCGCGGTGCACTCCGGTCTGCTCGGCCTGCTGCGCACCGCCGCCCAGGAGGACCCCGGCCTGCGCGGACAGCTCATCGAGTTCACCCACGACCCGTCGGACGACGAGCTCGCCGCCGTGCTGGCCGCCGAGGCGGGCGGGGACCGCGAGCACGTGCGCTACACCCCGGTGGGCCGCGAGGTCCCGCACTGGGAGCCCGCCGCGCCCGGCCGCACGGAGCCCGTGTGGCGGCCCGGCGGCGTCTACCTGGTCAGCGGCGGGGCGGGCGGGATCGGCAGGCTGCTCGTCGAGGACGTGGCGCGCCACGCGCCGGACGCGGTCGTGGTCCGGTTCGGCCGGTCGCCGCGCGCCGACGGCCCCGGCGAGTACCGCAGCGTCGACATCACCGACGCGGCGGCGGTGCGCGGGCTGGTCGAAGACGTCCTGCGCGCGCACGGGCGGCTCGACGGCGTCGTGCACGCGGCGGGAGTGCTGCGCGACGACTACCTGATCAACGCTTCGTACCAGGACTTCCTGCGGGTGCTCGCGCCGAAGGTCGCCGGTGCGGTCCACCTCGACGAGGCCACTCGCGACGTGCCGCTCGACTTCTTCGCCGCGTTCTCCGCGGCCGCGGGCGCGCTGGGCAACGCGGGCCAGGGCGGCTACGCCGCGGCCAACGGGTTCCTGGACGCCTACCTGGGCCACCGCGCCGCTCTCGTCGCCGGTGGCGCGCGGCACGGCGCGAGCGTCTCGCTGGGCTGGCCGCTGTGGCGGGACGGCGGCATGCGCGCCCCCGACGAGGAGCTCCCCGCGCTCGTCGACCGGTTCGGCCCGCCGCTGGCGACCGGGGCCGCGCTGAGCGCGCTGCACGAGGCGATCGAGCTCGGTGCCGCCCACGTGGTGATCACCGGGGAAGGGGACGGGATGACCGGCAGCTCCGCCCGCGCGGCAGACCTCCGCGCCGGGGTGCTCGTGCGGTTGAAGGAGCTGGTGGCCGAGGCGACGCGGCTCGACGTCGACCGCCTCGACGCGGCCGCGCCGCTGGACGGCTACGGCATCGACTCGCTCACCGTGACCCGTCTGAACCGGCAGTTCGCGCGGTGGTTCGGCGCGCTGCCCAAGACGGTGCTCTACCAGTACCCGACGCTCGGCGAGCTGGCGGACCACCTCGTCGAGCGGTTCCCCGAGGACTGCGCCCGCTGGCTCGACGACACGCCCGCCGCCCCGGCACCGGCACCCGTCCCGGCACCCGTGCCCGCCCCGGCACCTGTGGTCACGGCTCCCGCGCGACCGCGTCCGGACGCGGCGGGCGAACCCATCGCCATCATCGGCATCAGCGGCCGCTACCCGGACGCGCCGACGCTGGAGGCGTTCTGGGCCAACCTGCGCGCGGGCCGGGACAGCGTGCGCGAGGTGCCCGCGCGGCGGTGGTCGCTGGACGGCTTCTACGAACCCGACCCGCAGCGCGCCGTGGAAGCGGGCACCAGCTACAGCAAGTGGGGCGGGTTCCTCGACGACTTCGCCCGGTTCGACGCGGCCTTCTTCGGCATCGCGCCGCGCGACGCGGCCGACATCGACCCGCAGGAGCGGCTCTTCCTCGAAGTGGTGTGGTCCGCGCTCGAGGACGCGGGCTACACGCGGGCTCGGCTGGCCGAGCGGCACGGCGGCCGGGTCGGCGTCTTCGCGGGGGTGACCAAGACCGGCTTCGACCGCAACCGCCCGCCCGAGGTGAGCGGGCCGCGCCGCGCGCCGCGCACGTCGTTCGCCTCGCTGGCCAACCGGGTCTCCTACCTGCTGGACCTGCGCGGCCCGAGCCTGCCGGTGGACACCATGTGCTCGGCCTCGCTGACCGCGATCCACGAGGCGTGCGAGCACCTGCGGCACGGCGCCTGCGAGCTCGCCATCGCGGGCGGGGTGAACCTCTACCTGCACCCCTCGACCTACGTCGAGCTGAGCCGGGCGCGAATGCTCTCCACCGACGGGCGCTGCCGCAGCTTCGGCGCGGGCGGCGACGGTTTCGTCCCCGGCGAGGGCGTCGGCGCGGTGCTGCTCAAGCCACTGGCCGCCGCCGAAGCCGACGGGGACCCGATCCACGCGGTGATCCTGGGCTCCGCGATCAACCACGGCGGCCGCACCAACGGCTACACCGTGCCCAACCCGAAGGCCCAGGCCGCGGTCGTGCGCGCCGCGCTGGACAGCGCGGGGCTGGGCGCGGGCGACATCGGCTACGTCGAGGCGCACGGCACCGGCACCCGCCTCGGCGACCCGATCGAGGTCGACGGCCTGACCGAGGCGTTCGCGCCGGACGCGCCCGCGCCGGGCTCGTGCGCGCTGGGCTCGGTCAAGTCCAACATCGGCCACCTGGAGGCGGCGGCGGGCATCGCCGGGCTGACCAAGGTGGTGCTGCAGCTGGAGCACGGCGAGATCGCGCCGACCCTGCACGCGGAGCCGACCAACCCGGACATCGACTTCGCCACGACACCGTTCACCCCGAGCCCGCGCGGCGGCCCGTGGCCGCGCCCGGCGGGTGGCCGCCGGATCGCCGGGATCTCCTCGTTCGGCGCGGGCGGCGCCAACGCGCACGTGATCGTCGCCGAGCACCTGCGCGACGACGTCGCGGCCACCCCGCCGCGGCACCCGCTGCTGCTGCCGCTGTCCGCGCGGACGGAGCAGGACCTGCGCGCCCGCGCCGCCGGCCTGGCCGACTGGCTCGACGGTCGGCCGGAGCCGGACCTGGCGGCCGTCGCGGCGACGCTGCAGACCGGCCGCGAGGCCATGGACGAGCGGCTGTGCTTCGTGGCGAGCAGCGCGCGGGAGTGGCGCGAGCAGCTGCGCGCGTTCCTCGCCGACCCCGACGCCGACGGGCCGTGGTGGCGGGGCCGGGTGCGGGCGAGCCGGGAGACCCTCGACGCGCTGGCGGGCAAGGCCGGGTTGCGCGCGCTCGTCGCGCAGTGGGTCGAGGCGGGGGAGTGGGGCGAGCTGGCCGCGTTCTGGGCCAAGGGCACGCCCCTGGACTGGTCCCAGGTCAACGGCGGGGCCCCGACCAGGCGCGTGCACCTGCCCGGCTACCCCTTCGCGGGCCCCGAGTTCTGGTTCGAGCCCGCCGAGCACGAGACCCCGACCGCGTCGCCCGCGCCCGCCGGGCGGCGTGCCGAGGAGGTGGACGCCGAGCGCGTCCTGCTCACCGAGCTCGCGGACATCCTGCAGATGCCCACCGGTGACATCGAGCGGCACCGGCCCTTCGCCGACTACGGGCTCGACTCGATCCTCGGGGTGAGCCTGGTGCACCGCCTCAACGAGGCGCTGGGCACCGACCTGGAGACCACGGACCTGTTCGACCACGGCACCCTCGACCGCCTCGGCGCGTTCCTCGCCGATGCCCGCCCGGCCGCCCGCCCCGCCAGCACCGCGAAGTCCACTTGGGACTCCTCTGCGGAGTCGTCTGCGGAGTCCGAAGTGGACGACGCCATCGCCATCGTCGGCCTCGCCGCGCGGTACGGCGACGCGGAGAGCCCGCAGCGGCTGTGGGACCACCTCGTCGCGGGCTCCGACCTCGTCGAGCCGGTCACCCGCTGGCCCCTGGCCCCGGACATCTCCTGCCGCACCGGCGGCTTCCTGCGCGGCATCGACCTGTTCGACCCGGCGTTCTTCGGCATCTCCGGCGTCGAGGCCACCGCGATGGACCCGCAGCAGCGGATCTTCCTCGAACAGTGCTGGAACGCGCTGGAGGACGCGGGCTACACCGGTGAGCGCCGCCGCGCGGGCCGCGTCGGCGTGTACGTCGGCTGCTACGCCGGGGACTACGGGGAGCACATGGACTCGGCGACGGCGCCCGCGCAGGCGCTGTGGGGCACGATGGGCTCGGTCGTCGCGTCCCGCATCGCCTACCTGCTCGACTTCACCGGTCCCGCGCTGACCGTGGACACCTCCTGCTCCAGCTCGCTCGTGGCGATCGACCTGGCGTGCCGGGACCTGCGGGCGGGCACCGCCGACCTGGCCATCGCAGGCGGCGTGTTCGTGCAAACCACGCCGAGGCTCTACACCTCCGCCACCCGCGCCGGGATGCTCTCGCCGTCGGGCCGGTGCCGCAGCTTCGACGCGGGCGCCGACGGGTTCGTCCCCGGCGAGGGCGCGGGCGCGCTGGTGCTCAAGCGGCTCGCCGACGCCGAACGGGACGGCGACCACGTCTACGCCCTCGTGCGCGCCTCGGGCGTCAACCAGGACGGCACGACGAACGGGATCACCGCGCCGAGCGCGGCGTCCCAGGAACGCCTGCTGCGCGAGGTGCACTCCGGCCTCGGCCCCGGTGGTGTCCAGCTCGTGGAGGCGCACGGCACCGGCACGCAGCTGGGCGACCCGGTCGAGTTCCGCGCGCTGTCCCGCGTGTTCGCGGACGCCGCCCCCGGCAGCGTCGCGCTCGGCTCGATCAAGACCAACATCGGGCACACCCAGTTCGCCGCCGGGGTGGCGGGCGTGCTCAAGGCGGTCCTCGCCCTGCGGCACCGGACGGTGCCCGCGTCCCTGCACTTCGACGCGGCGAACCCGCGGATCGCGCTGGCGGGCAGCCCGTTCACGGTGCCGACGGCGACGACCGACTGGCCCGCGCCGCGACAGGGGCCGCGACGCGCGGCGGTCAGCTCCTTCGGCGCCAGCGGGACCAACGCGCACCTCGTGCTGGAGGAGTACCAGCGGCCACCGGCGGCCGACGTGCCGGGGGAGCAGGCGTTCCTGTTGTCCGCGCGGTCGCCGGAGGCCCTGCGCCAGGTGGCCGAACGGCTCGTCGCGCACCTGGACCGGGAGCCGGGGCTGTCCTCGGCCGAAGTGGCCTACACCCTCGCGGCCGGGCGCGCGCCCCTGCCGCACCGGCTCGCCGTCGTGGCCGAGGACACCGCCGCGCTCGCCGGGCACCTGCGGGCCTGGCTGTCCGGCGCGGACAGCCGGGTGCTCACCGGCGAGGTGCCCGCCGACGCGCGGCCGGACCCGGCCGCCCGGCCCGCGACGGCCCAGGAGCTGGCAACGGCGTTCGTGCGCGGCGCGGTGCAACGGCTCGCCGACGCCTTCCCCGCCGGCGCGCGGCGCGTCGTGCCGCTGCCGACCTACCCGTACGAGCGGCAGCGCTACTGGCCCGCGAAGACCGCACCCGCGTACCGCGTCCGGCTCACCGGGGAGGAGTTCTTCCTGGCCGACCACCACGTCGACGGGCGGTCGGTGCTGCCCGCCGTGCTGACGCTGGAGTTCGCGCGGCGCGCGGTGACCTCCGGCGCGTTCACCCCGGTCGGGGTGCGCGACCTCGTGTGGACCGCGCCGTTCCCGGTGGGCGCCGAGGGCGCGGACCTGTCGGTCGAGCGCGACGGCGACGCCTTCCACGTGCGGCGCGACGGGGCGGAGGTGCACGCGCGCGGGCGCTACGCCGAAGCCGAACCCGCCGCTGCGGTGCCGGTGGACGCGGTGCGCGAGCGCTGCCGCGTCCGGGCGCTGACCGCCGAGCAGTGCCGGGAGGCCCTCGACGCGGTGGGCATCCGCCACGGCGACCGGCTGCGAGCGCTGGACGGGCTCGCCGTCGGCGACGGCGAGGTGCTGGCGCGGCTCGTCCTGCCCGCCGGGGCGCACGACCCCGACCTGGTCGTGCACCCGGCGCTGCTGGACAGCGCCGTGCAGGCGGTCGTCGGCCTGTTCGGCGACGAGACCGGGGCGCTGGCCGAGCGCGGTGGCCGCCCCGCCGTGCCGTTCGCGGTCGACGCGGTCGACGTCCTCGCGCCCACCTCGGGGACGATGTGGGCGCACGTCCGGCGGGCGGCCGACGGCGGCGAGGTGACCACCGTCGACATCGACGTGTGCGACGACGACGGCCGGGTCGCGGTGCGCCTGCGCGGGCTGGCCTTCCGCCGGGTGGCGGAGTCCCGGCCGGTCCGCACGGCGCTGCTCGCGCCGGTGTGGGACGCGCTGCCGGGCGATGTCGAGGTCGAGCGCGCCACGGGCACCAGGGTGGTCCTCGCGGGCGGCGCCCAGGACGAGCGGGACGCGTTCCTCACCCGGTTCCCCGACGCCGTCCTGCTCGGCGAGGACCGGGCCGAGGACCTGCCCGCCGAGGTGGACCACGTGTTCTGGCTCGCGCCCGCGACCGGGGGAGCCCACGGCGCCCTCACCGTCTTCCGGTGGGTCAAGGCGCTGCTGGCCCGCGGCGCGGACGGCCGCGAGGTGGGGTTCACGGCGATCACCCGGCAGGCGTGCCGGGTGCCCGGCGACCGGTCCGTCGACGCCACCCACGCGGGCGTGCACGGCCTGCTCGGCTCGGTCGCGAAGGAGTACCCGCACTGGCGGGTGCGGGTCGTCGACATCGCCGCGGACGAGCCCGTGCCGTGGGAGGCGGTGCTGAACCCGCCCGCCGGGTCGCACGGCGTGGTCACCGCCCGGCGGCACGGCGAGTGGTACCGGCAGCGGCTGCTGGAGGTCGCCGACGCGCACCAGCCCGCCGCGCCGAAGGCCCCCGGCGGCGTCGTCGTCGCCATCGGCGGCGCGGGCGGCATCGGCACCGCGTGGACCGAGCACCTGCTGCGCCGCCACGGCACGCAGGTGGTGTGGATCGGGCGCAGGCCGCTGGACGCGGAGATCACCGCGAACCAGGAGCGCCTGGCGGCACTGGGGCCGAAGCCGGACTACGTGCGCGCCGACGCGACCGACTTGGCCGACCTGCGCCGGGCGTGCGCGGAGATCGTGCGGCGCCACGGACCCGTGCACGGCGTGCTGCACACCGCCATCGTGCTGGGCGACCAGAGCGTGGCGCGGATGGACGAGCAGCGGTTCCGCGCGACCTACGCGGCCAAGGCGGACGTGGCGGTCAACCTGGCCGAGGTCTTCGCCGACCAGCCCCTGGAGTTCGTCGCGTTCTTCTCCTCGATGCAGGCCTTCTTCACCGCGCCCGGCCAGGCCAACTACGCGGCGGGCTGCGCCTTCGCCGACGCCTTCGCCGACCGGCTCGCCCAGCGGCTGGCCTGCCCGGTGAAGGTGATGAACTGGGGCTACTGGGGCGGCGTCGGCGTCGTGGCCCAGGACGGCTACCGGCGGCGGATGGCGAGCCTGGGCCTCGGCTCGATCGAGCCGGACGAGGGCATGGCCGCGTTCGACCGGCTGCTGAGCTCCAGGTTCGACCGGCTGGCGCTGCTGAAGGCGGCCGACGCCCGCAGCATCGCCGCCTTCTACGAGGGCAGCGCGCTCACCGCGCTGCCCGCCGGTCCGGTCTCGCCGGTGGCGGCGCTGCGCGCGGCACGGCCCGACCGGAGCACCGAGGTCGAGCGCGTCCGCGCCGCCGCGGACGGGCACGGGCGGTCGATGGAACCCGCGCTCGTCCGGATCACCTGGGCGCTGCTGCGCGACCTCGGCCTGTTCACCCCCGGTCGCGCGGGCACCGTCGCGGACTGGCTCGCGGCGGGCGGGATCGAGCCCCGCTACGAGCGCTGGCTCGACCACACCCTGACCGTGTTCGCCCGCGCGGGCCTGCTGCGCGAGGCGGACGGCGGCCGGTACGAGGCCGTCGACGCGCGGCCGGTGGACCTCGACGCCGCGTGGCGCCGCTGGGACCTCGACCGGGCGCCGTGGCTGGACAGCGACGGCAAGCGCCCCCAGGCGGTGCTGGTCGACACGACGCTGCGCGCGCTCACCGACGTCCTCACCGGACGCCGCCCCGCGACCGACGTCATGTTCCCGAAGTCCTCGCTGCACCTGGTCGAAGCGGTCTACCGGAACAACCCGGTCGCCGACTTCTTCAACGAGGTGCTCGCGGACGCGCTCGTCGAGCACGTGCGCGCCAGGGTGGCCGAGGACCCCGGCGTCCGGCTGCGCATCCTGGAGATCGGCGCGGGCACCGGGGGGACCAGCGCGGTGGTGTTCCGCAGGCTCGCGCCGTGGCGGGAGCACGTCGAGACCTACTGCTACACCGACCTGTCCAAGGCGTTCCTGCTGCACGCGCGCCGCGCCTACGGCGACATCGCGCCCTACCTCGACCCCCGCATCCTCGACGTCGAGAAGCCTCTGGCGGGCCAGTCCGTCGAGATCGGCGGCTTCGACGTGGTGATCGCGACGAACGTGCTGCACGCGACGCGCAACATCCGCACGACGCTGGCGAACACCAAGGCGGCCCTGCGCGCGAACGGCGTGCTGCTGCTCAACGAGCTCAGCGACAACGTGTTCTTCAGCCACCTCACCTTCGGCCTGCTCGACGGCTGGTGGCGCTACGACGACCCGGCGCTGCGCATCCCCGGCTCGCCCGGCCTGACCCCGCGGAACTGGCTGCGGGCGCTGGCGGAGACCGGTTTCCGGCCCGCGTTCGTCGCCGCCGAGGGCGCCGACGACCTCGGGCAGCAGGTGTTCGTCGCGGAGAGCGACGGCGTCGTGCGGCAGCCGGTCCCGGCAGGCGGTCCGGCTTTCCCGCCGGTGACCCCCGAGCCCGCTCCCGCGCGGGCGGGCACCGCGCGGCCCACGGCGGGCACCGCGCAGGCCGTGCGCGGAGCCGGAGCCGCCGCACCGGGAGGCGACCGGGAGGCCGAGCTGCTGGAGCGGGCGCGCGACCACTTCCGCGCCCTCGTCGCGGACGTGCTCCAGCTGCCGGTGTCGTCGGTGCGCGCCGACGTGACCTTCGACCGCTACGGGATCGACTCGATCCTCGTGGTCCAGCTGACCGAGGCGGTGCGCGAGGTGTTCGACGACGTCGGCAGCACGCTGTTCTTCGAGGTGCGCACGGTCGACGGGCTCGCCCGCCACTTCGCCCGCACCCGGCCCGAGGCGCTGGCCGCCCTCGTCGGCCTCGACGAGCCGGAGCAGGCCCCCGCGCCCGCTCCGGAAGCCACTCCGGCTCCCGCGCGGGTGGCACCGGTCCCGGCTCCGACGGCCGCCGGAGCGCGGGACGTCCCGGACGAGGACATGCCGATCGCCGTGATCGGCATGTCCGGGCGCTACCCCGGCGCGCGCGATCTCGACCAGTTCTGGGCCAACCTGCTCGCCGGGACCGACTGCGTCACCGAGGTGCCCGCCGACCGGTGGGACCACGACCGCTACTACGACCCGCGGCGCGGCGTCCCCGGCAAGACCTACGCCAAGTGGGGCGGCTTCCTCGATGGCGTCGACGAGTTCGACCCGCTGTTCTTCGGCATCTCACCGGCCGCCGCGGCCACGATGGACCCGCAGGAGCGGCTGTTCCTGCAGTCCGCGTACGAGGCGCTCCAGGACGCCGGGTACACGCGCGACGCGCTGCGCGCCGCGGCCAGGGCGCGGGTGGGCGAGGACGCGGGCGACATCGGGGTGTTCGCCGGGGCGATGTACAGCGAGTACCAGCTGTACGGCGCGGAGCAGGGCGTGCGCGGGCAACCGGTCGTCGTGCCGGGCAGCCTCGCGTCGATCGCCAACCGCGTCTCGTACTTCTTCGACGCCAGCGGCCCGAGCATCACCGTGGACACCATGTGCGCCGCGGCGCTCACCGCCATCCACCTCGCGTGCGCCGCGCTGCGGCGCGGCGAGTGCGGTGTGGCGCTGGCCGGAGCGGTCAACCTGTCGCTGCACCCGAGCAAGTACCTGATGATCGGGCAGACCCAGTTCGCCTCCAGCGACGGCCGCTGCCGCAGCTTCGGCGCGGGCGGCGACGGCTACGTGCCCGGCGAGGGCGTCGGCGCCGTGCTGCTGCGCCCGCTGGCCGACGCCGAGGCCGACGGCGACCGCATCCTCGGCGTCATCCGGGGCAGCGCGGTCAACCACGGCGGCCGCACCCACGGGTTCACCGTGCCGAACCCGAAGGCGCAGAGCGCGGTGATCCGGCAGGTCTACCGCAAGTCAGGGGTCGACCCGAGGCGGATCGGCTACGTCGAGGCGCACGGCACCGGCACCCCGCTCGGCGACCCGATCGAGATCGCCGGGCTGACCGCGGCGTTCGCCGAGTTCACCGACGACCGGGGCTTCTGCGCGATCGGCTCGGCCAAGTCCGCCATCGGCCACCTCGAAGCGGCGGCCGGGATGGCGGGCCTGAGCAAGCTGCTGCTGCAGATGCGGCACGGCACCTTCGCGCCGTCGTTGCACGCCGAGCGCGTCAACCCGGAGATCGACTTCAGCGGCACGCCGTTCGTGCTGCAGCGCGAGGCCGCGCCGTGGCCGCGGACCGGGGGCGCCCCGAGGGTCGGGGTGGTCTCCGCGTTCGGCGCGGGCGGTGCCAACGCCCACCTTCTCGTGGAGGAGTACATCGTGCCCGACCGCACCCAGGGACCGGCCGCGGCGCAGGCCGTGGTGCTGTCCGCGCTGGACGAGCAGCGGCTGCGCGAGTCCGCGCGGCGGCTGCGCGACGAACTGCGCGGCGGCTCGTGGAGCGACGCCGACCTCGCCGACATCGCCTACACCCTTCAGGTCGGCCGCGAGCCGATGACCGCGCGGTTCGCCACGGTGGCGGGCGACCTCGCGACCCTGGACGCCGCGCTGGACGCCTACCTGCGCGGCGGCGAACTGCCCCCGGACACCTTCGTGCGCCACGGCGGTGAGCCCTCGGGCGCGCTCGCCGCGCTCGCGGCCGACGACGACTTCCGGGAGACCCTGGACCGCTGGATCGCGCGCGGCAAGCTGGCCTCGCTCGCCGAGGTGTGGGTGGGCGGTGTCGCGGTGGACTGGGCGCGCCTGCACACCGGCAGCCCGCGCCCGCGCCGCGTCGGCCTGCCGACCTACCCGTTCGCCCGCGAACGCCACTGGTACACCGACGTCCTGCCGAAGGGCGCCGCGCCCAGGGAGACCGCGTCTGGGGAGACCGCGCCTGGGGAGACCGTGTCTGGGGAGACCGCGCCGCCGCGTGCGGTGGAGCCCGCGCCGGGAGTGGCGGTGCCCCGCCGGGATGAGTCCGCTGCCCCGGCCCCCGCGCCCGTCGACGAGCTGCCCGCCGACGAACTGCCCGCCGGTGACCTCGCGGTGATCCCGGTGTGGGAGCCGGAACGACCGGCGGCCGACCCGGTGGGCGGCCGGGTGCTCGCGATCGGGCTGTTCGGCACCGAGGTCACCGCGATCCGCGAGTCCGGGGCCGAGGTGTCCACCTGGAACGGCGAGGCGGTGAGCGCCGAGCAGGTGCGCGCCGAGCTGGAGGCGCTGGGCCGGGTCGACCGGGCCGTGCTGCGGGTGCCGACGCGCGTCGGCGGTGACGCGGCCGCGCGCATCGCCGAACACCGCGCCGCGACCCGCCGCCTGCTCCACCTCCTCAACGCGCTGCAGGCGGCGCACGGCGACGGGGAGTTCGAGCTGACGCTGCTCACCCGCGGCGCCTTCGACCCGGCGGGCCGCCCCGCCGACCCGGCGCAGGCGAGCCTGCACGGCCTGCTCGGCGGCCTGGCCAAGGAGCAGCCGCGCTGGCGGGTGCGGGCCGTCGACGTGGCGGGCGACGAGCCGTTCCGGCCCGCGGAGGTGTTCGGGCTGCCCGCCGACCGGCGCGCGCACCCGGTCCTGCGCGCGGGCGGCCAGTGGCTGCGCCGCAGGCTGCTGCCGGTCGAGCTGGCCGCGCCCGAGCAGTCCGCGTTCCGCCGGGGCGGGGTGTACGTGCTCGTCGGCGGCGCCGGGGATCTCGGCGTCGTGCTCAGCGACCACCTGGCGCGCACCCACGGCGCCCGACTGGTCTGGGTCGGCCGCCGGGCCGAGGACGACGCGATCCGCGCCCGCCGGGCCGGGATCGCGGGCCCCGAACCGCTGTACCTGCGCGCCGACGCCGCCGACCCGGCGGCGCTGCGGTGGGTCCGCGACGAGGTGATCCGCCGGTACGGCCGGATCGACGGCGTGGTGCACCTGGCGATGACGTTCAGCCACACCCCGCTCGCGGAACTGGCGGAACGGGACCTCGAAGCGACGCTGAGGTCCAAAGTGGACCCCTGTGCGCACTTCGCGGACGTCTTCTCCGGTCTGGACCTCGACTTCGTGCTGCTGGTGTCGTCGCTGGTCAGCTTCATCCGCAACGCGAACCAGGCGCACTACGCCGCGGCCTGCGCCTACGTGGACGCGGCGGCGGCCGGTCTCGCCGAGGCGCTGGGCTGCCGGGTGAAGACGGTGAACTGGGGCTACTGGGGCAACGTCACCGACGACGTGCTGGCGGGCATGGCGGCGCTGGGCCTGGCGCCGATCGACCCCGCCACCGCGATGGCCGCGGTCGAGGCGCTGATCGCCGGACCGCTGGACCGGATCGGGTTCATGCGGCTGGCCCGGCCGCTGCCGGTGGAGGGCGTGCTCACCGGGGAGCGCGCCGCGGTGCTGCCCGTCGCCGACGCGGCCCCGGTCGAGCCGGTGGCGCTGCCGCTGCCCGCCGCGCTCGCGGCGTACCAGGCGGGTCCGGTGCCCGCCGAGATCGACGCGGCGCTGGCCCGCTGGGTCGCCGCCGAACTGCGCGAGGCGGGGTTCGGCGACCCGGCGGCGATCCGCGCGGGCGACCGGATCGCCGCCTGGATGCCGCCGACGCTGCGGGTGCTGACCGAGCACGGCCTGGTCGACGGCGCGGGCCGGTGGGCCGCGCCGGTGCCGGACGCGGCGGGCTGCCGGGCCGAGTGGCAGCGCTCGGCGCGGCGCTGGGCGGCCGCCAACCCCGACCTGCGCACGCCGCTGGCGCTGCTCGGCCGGACCGTGCCCGCGCTGCCCGCGGTGCTGCGCGGGGACGTCCTGGCCACCGACGTGCTGTTCCCGAACGGCTCGTTCGAGCAGGTGGAGGGGGTGTACCGGGACAACCGGGTGGCCGACCACCTCAACACCGTGCTGGCCGAGCACGTCGTCGGCTTCCTGCGGGCGCGGCGCGCGGCCGACCCCGGCGCGCCGCTGCGCGTCCTGGAGGTCGGCGCGGGCACCGGCGGCACCACGCGCGTGGTGCTCGACCGGATCGTCCGCGCCGGTCTGCCGGTCGCCGAGTACTGCTTCACCGACGTGTCGCGGGCGTTCCTGCACCGGGCCGAGGACACCTTCGGGGTCGACCACGACTTCCTCACCTACCGGGTGTTCGACGCCTCCGAGCCGCCGCACGGCCAGGGCCTGGACATCGGGGCCTTCGACGTGGTCATCGCGGCCAACGTGCTGCACGTCACGCCCGACGTGCGCGCGACGCTGCGCGGCGTCAAGGCGCTGCTGCGCCGCAACGGGCTGCTGGCGCTCAACGAGATCAGCGGCTTCTACCTGGTCAACCACCTGACGTTCGGGCTGCTGGACGGCTGGTGGGCGCACACCGACCCGCAGGTGCGCGTGCCGGGCAGCCCGGCGCTGTCCCCGGCGGGCTGGCGGGCCGTGCTGGAGCAGGAGGGCTTCGGGGGTGTCGCGTTCCCGGCGGCCGATGCGGAGCCGCTCGGGCAGCAGATCGTCGTCGCTCACAGCGACGGGGTGGCGCGCGGACCCCGCGTGGCGGCGGAACCGCAGGCACCGGCGCGACCGGCGGTGCGCCCGACGCCGGTCGCGGAGCCCGAGCCGCAGGCCGTGCCGGTCGCGTCGATCGCCGCCGTGGTGCTCGACGTGCTCGCCGACGCGCTGCGGATGCCCGCGTCCGCGATCGACCCGTCCAGGGCGTTCGCCGACTACGGCCTGGACTCGATCGTCGGCGCGGGCTTCATCCAGCAGCTCAACGCGGCACTGGGCCTGGACCTGCTCACCACGGTGATCTTCGACCACCGCAGCGTCGACCTCCTGGCCGCGCACATCGCCGAGTGCCACCGGCCCACCCCGCCCGGTGCGCCCGCGCCCGAGGCCCCGGCGACGCAGGCTGTCGAGGCCCCGGCTGTCGAGGCACCGGTCGCCATGACGGCCCCGGTCGCCGCGGTCGAGCCGGTCGCCGCGGCCGAGCCTGGGGGAGCGGGCGAGCCGATCGCGATCGTCGGCATCAGCGGCCGG
Organism: Saccharothrix coeruleofusca; assembly: GCF_017876325.1. Taxonomy (NCBI): domain Bacteria; kingdom Bacillati; phylum Actinomycetota; class Actinomycetes; order Pseudonocardiales; family Pseudonocardiaceae; genus Saccharothrix; species Saccharothrix coeruleofusca. Next base: position 3,849,429 of record NZ_JAGINV010000001.1, on the reverse strand, counting down.
TTCGCCCAGTCGCCCGACCTGGAGGCGTTCTGGCAGCACCTCGTCGACGGCGACGACCTGGTCGGCCCCATCGAGCGCTGGGACGTCTCCGGCCCCGAGTGGGCGGACGTGCCGTGCAAGCACGGCAGCTTCCTCGACGGCATCGACGAGTTCGACGCCCGCTTCTTCCGGATGTCCGGGCGCGAGGCCGCGCACACCGATCCGCAGCAGCGGCTGTTCCTCGAACAGGCGTGGATCGCGCTGGAGAACGCCGGTTACGTGGGGGCCTCCCTCGACGGCAAGCGCGCGGGCGTCTACGTCGGCTGCACCGGCGGCGACTACACCGCCTGGTTCGACGAGCGCCCGCCCGCGCAGGCGGCGTGGGGCAACGCCCCGTCGATCGTGCCCGCCAGGGTCGCCTACCACCTGAACCTGCGCGGGCCCGCGATCGCGGTCGACACGGCCTGCTCCAGCTCGCTGGTCGCGATCCACCTCGCCTGCCAGGGGCTGTGGAGCGGGGAGACCGACCTCGCGGTCGCGGGCGGGGTCGCCGTGCTGACCACGCCGCGCACCCACCTGACGGCCGGGCGCGCCGGGATGCTGTCGCCGACCGGCCGCTGCCACACCTTCGACGCGGCCGCCGACGGCTTCGTCCCCGGTGAGGGCGTCGGGGTGGTGGTGCTCAGGCGGCTGTCGGACGCGCTCGCCGACGGCGACCACGTCCACGCGGTGATCCGCGGCTCCGGCATCAACCAGGACGGCGCGACCAACGGGATCACCGCGCCCAGCGCGTCGTCGCAGGAGCGGCTGATCCGCGAGGTGCACGACCGCTTCGGCATCGACCCGGCCGAGATCGGCCTGCTGGAGGCGCACGGCACCGGCACCAAGCTCGGCGACCCGATCGAGACCGAGGCGCTGGTCCGCGCCTTCGGCGCGGCGGACGGTTCCAGGGGCTGCGCGCTCGGCTCGGTGAAGACGAACATCGGCCACACCATGTCGGCCGCGGGCGTGGCCGGGCTGCTCAAGATCGTCCTGTCGCTGCGGCACCGCGCGATACCGCCGTCGCTGCACTACCACCGGGCGAACCCGGCGATCCGGCTGGAGGGCAGCCCGTTCCGGGTCAACACCGAGCTGCGGCCGTGGGAGCCCAACGGCCGGGGCAGGCTGGTCGCCGCGACGAGCTCCTTCGGCTTCAGCGGCACCAACGCCCACCTGGTCGTCGAGGAGCCGCCCACGCGGGCGCCGCGGCACGACGACGGCCGCGAGCTGCTGTTCGTGCTGTCCGCGCCCCGGCCCGAGCCGCTGCGGCAGCTCGTCGCCGACTTGGCCGAGCACCTGGCCGCGACGCCGGAGGCGGTGCTCCGCGACGTCAGCTACACGCTCGCGCACGGGCGCGCCCACTTCGCCCAGCGCGTCGCCTTCGCCGCCGCCGACCGCGAAACCCTGATCAGCCGCCTGGAGAGGTGGCTGGCGGAGGGCACCACGCCCGCCCCGGCGGACGTCGAGCTGGAGCGGGTCCGGGCGCGGTGGTGCGACGGCGCGGAGCTGGACACGGCCGCGCTGTTCGCGGGCCGCGACGTGCGCCGCACCCCGCTGCCGACCTACCCGTTCCAGCGCCGCTCGGCCTGGGCGGGCGGCGCGACCCCGGACAGCCCGCTGCCCGCCGCCACCCGCTCCGCCGCGCCCACCGCGCCCACCGCGCCCACCGCGCCCACCGTCGAGCCCATCGCGGTCATCGGGATCGCCGCCCGGTTCGCCGACAGCCCGGACGCCGAGCGCCTGTGGGCGCACCTGGCCGCCGGGGACGACCTGGTCGGCGAGGTCACCCGCTGGCACCCGACCGGGAAGCTGGCGGCGAAGGCGGGCTTCCGGCAGGGCAGCTTCCTCGACGACCCGGCCCGCTTCGACGCGCTGTTCTTCAACGTGTCCGGCACCGAGGCGCTGTACACCGACCCGCAGCAGCGCGTCTTCCTGGAGGAGTGCTGGCACGCCCTGGAGGACGCGGGCTACGCGGGTGAGCGGCTCACCGACCGCTCGTGCGGGGTCTACGTCGGCGCCTACCCCGGCGACTACCACGAGCTGATCGGCGACGAGCGGCCGCCGCAGACCATGTGGGGCAACATGGCCTCGGTCATCGCCTCGCGGATCTCTTACCTGCTCGACCTGTCGGGCCCTGCGGTCGCGGTCGACTCGGCGTGCTCCAGCTCGCTGGTCGCGATCCACATGGCCTGTGACAGCCTGCGGCTGGGCACGGTGTCGATGGCGCTCGCGGGCGGTGTGTTCGTCCAGGCGACGCCGAGGCTCTACGAGTACTCGGCCACCGCGAAGATGCTCTCGCCGACCGGGCGGTGCCGCACCTTCGACGCGGCGGCGGACGGCATGGTGCCCGGTGAGGGCGCGGGCGTGCTGGTGCTGAAGCGGCTGAGCGACGCCGTGCGCGACGGCGACCACGTCTACGGCGTCATCAGCGGGTCCGGGGTGAACCAGGACGGCGCGACCAGCGGCATCACCGCGCCGAGCGCGCAGGCCCAGGAGGACCTGGTGCGCCAGGTCCACCGCGACGCCGGTGTGCGGCCCGGCGGGGTCCAGCTGGTGGAGGCGCACGGCACCGGCACCCCGCTCGGCGACCCGATCGAGTTCGGCGCACTGGCCAGGGCGTTCGCGGGCGCTCCCGAGGGCGGCTGCGCGCTGGGGTCGATCAAGACCAACATCGGGCACACCCAGTTCACCGCGGGCGTCGCGGGCGCGATCAAGGCGCTGCTGGCGCTGCACCACCGCCAGCTGCCGCCGTCGCTGCACTTCACCAGGGCCAACCCGGCGATCCCGCTGGAGGGCAGCCCGTTCTACGTCAACACCGAGCTGCGCGACTGGCCCGAGCCGCGGTCCGGGCCGCGTCGCGCCGGGGTCAGCTCGTTCGGGGCCAGCGGCACCAACGCGCACCTCGTCGTCGAGGAGGCGCCCGCCTCCGGAGGGGTGGCGCACCCGGCGCGCGACGAGTGGCTGGTCGTGCTGTCCGCGCAGGACGAGCGCGCACTGCGCACCCACGTGGAGCGCGTGCTCGCCCACGCCGAGGCGCACGAGGACCTCGACCTCGGCGACGTCGCCTTCACCCTGGCGACCGGCCGCCGCCACGAGAACCTGCGGTGGGCCTGCGTCGCGGCCGACCGGGCGCAGTGGGTCGACGCCATGCGGACGTGGCTGCGCGAGGGCCGCGCGGCGGCGGTCGTCACCGGCCGCGTGCCCGACGAGCGCCCCGAACCGGTCGCCGCGGCGGGCCTGGACCCGGTCGAGGCCGCGCGGCGGTACGTGCGCGGTGAGCTCTCCTCGCTGTCCGGCCTGTTCGCCGACGACGGGTTCCGCGTCGTGCCGCTGCCGGGCTACCCGTTCGGCGGTGAGCGCTACTGGATCACCACGCCGCCGGAGGTCACCGGCACCGCCCGCGAGGCGGCCGGGCCGTCGCCGCTGACCGTCCACAAGCGACCGGGGAGCGGGCGCTCCTACGCCGTCGAGCTGACCGGCGGCGAGTTCTTCCTCGACCACCACCGGGTTTCGGGGGTGCCGGTCCTGCCCGGCGTCGCCTACCTGGAACTGGCGCGGGCGGCGGCCGAGGCCGAGGGCTCGCCGAGGACCGGGGTGGTGCTGCGCAACGTCGTCTGGACCAGGCCCGCCCGGATCACCGCGCCGACGACCGCCGAGATCACCCTGGAGCCGCAGGACGGTGGCGGCTACGCCTACCGGATCGCGACGGCGGGCTCCGGCGAGCCGGTCGTCCACGGCCAGGGCCGCGTCGAGCCGTCCGCCCCGGCCGCGCCGCCCCGGCTGGACATCGACGCGCTGCGCGCCCGCTGCACGCGCCGCACGCTCGACCGCGACGCCTGCTACGCGCTGTACGAGGGCACGGAGATGGGGCTGGGACCGGCGATGCGCGGCGTCGAGCGGCTCGACCTCGGCGAGGGGCTGATCGTCGCCCGCCTGCGCCGTCCCGCCGCGGCGGGCGGTGACGACCTCACCGTGCACCCCGCGATGCTCGACTCCGCGCTGCAGGCGACCCTCGGCTTGGCGCTGGCCGAAGGCGCGCAGGAGGTGTCCGCCGCGCTGCCGTTCGCGCTCACCGAGGTGCGCGTGCACGCCCCGACCCCGGCCACGGGCTGGGCGGTGATCCGCCCGTCGGCCAACGACCGCCCCGGCACGGTCCGGCGGCTGGACATCGACCTGTGCGACGAGGCGGGCGAGGTGTGCGTGCGCCTGCTCGGCTTCACCTTCCGGTCCCTCCCGGCGGGCGGCACCCCTGTCGCCGCGCCCGCCGGGCAGGCGCGGCCGGGTGCCCTCGTGCTGGCTCGGCCCGCCTGGCACCCGGTCGCGGCGGGCGCCGGGACCGGGGAGCACGCCCGGCACGAGGTGCTGCTCGCCGGTCTCGACGGCGTCGACGCGGCCGAGGTCGCAGCCCGGCTCGGGGTGCCCTGCGCCGTGCTGCCGGGCGGCGGGGACCTCGCCACCGCGTTCACCCGGCAGGCCGAGGGGCTGCTCTCCCGCGTGCGGGACGCCGTCACCGCCGGTGGGCCGGGCCGGGTGCTGCTCCAGGTCGTCGTGCCCGACGGGGCCGAGCACCAGCCGCTCACCGGGCTCGCCGGGCTGCTGCGCACCGCGCGCCACGAGCACCCGAAGCTGGTCGCCCAGCTCGTCGTGGTGGCACCCGGCGCGGACGCCGACAGCGTGGTCGCGCGCCTGCGCCGGGAGGCGGCCTGCCCGGACGACGTGGTGACCAGGGAAGCGGACGGCCGCCGCGAGGTGGCGCGGTGGACCCCGCTGGCCCAGGCGCCGGAGGTGCGGCCGTGGCGGGACGGCGGCGTCTACCTGATCACCGGGGGCGCGGGCGGTCTGGGCCGGGTGTTCGCGCGGGAGATCGCGGGCAGCGTCGCCAATCCCGCGCTGGTGCTGTGCGGGCGCTCGGCCGACGAGCCGACCCGGCTGCTCGACGAGCTGCGCGCGGCGGGCGCGTCCGCGAGCTACCGGCGGCTGGACGTCGCGGACCGGGCGGCCGTCGAGCGGTGCGTCGCCGGCATCGTGGCCGAGCACGGCCGCCTGGACGGCGTCCTGCACGGCGCGGGCGTGCTGCGGGACGGCTACCTCGCCCGCAAGGACCCCGCCGACCTGCGGGCGGTCCTCGCCGCGAAGGTCACCGGCCTGGTCAACCTCGACGAGGCGACCGCCGGGCTGGACCTGGACTTCCTCATCGCCTTCTCCTCGCTGTCGGCCTCCGGCAACCCAGGGCAGGCCGACTACGCGGCGGCCAACGCCTTCCTGGACGGCTACGCGGTGCGGCGCGAAGCGCTGGTCGCCGCGGGACAGCGGCACGGGCGCACGCTCAGCGTCGGCTGGCCGCTGTGGGCCGACGGCGGGATGCGCGTCGACGCCGCGACCGAGCGGACCATGCGGGACACCGTCGGCGTGCTGCCCATGCCCGCGCAGGCGGGCGTGGAAGCCCTGTACCGCGCCTGCGGCAGCGGCGAACCGCACGTCCTCGTGGTCTACGGCGACCGGGCGCGCATCGAGCGGACCCTGCTGGCCGCTCCGGAACCCGCCGCTCCCGCTCCCACCCCCGCTCCCACTCCCGTCACCGCTGTCGTCACCGATCCGGAGGTGCCCGCCGTGCCCGAAGCCGAAGCCCTGGTCGAACTGCTGGCCGACCGGGTGTCGCGCCTGCTCGACGTGCCCGCCGAGGAGATTGAGGGCGCGGTGGAGCTGAGCGAGTACGGGTTCGACTCGATCTCGCTGGTCGACTTCGTCGGCCTGCTCAACGACGAGTTCGGGCTGAACCTGGTGCCCACGCTGCTGATCGAGTACCCGACCCTGGACGGCCTGGCCGCCTACCTGCTGGACAACCACGGCGACACCTTCAGCACCACCCCGGCCGCCACCCCGGCCGCCACCCCCGCCGCCACCCCGGCCGCCGAGCCCGAGCCGCCGGCGGCGCGACCGGTCGACGGCCCGTCGCCGAGGGCGGCGCTGCTGGCGGAGCTGGTGGAGTTGACCTCGTCGGTGCTGCGGCTGCCGGTCGAGCGGATCGAGGGCGGTCGCGAGCTGAGCAGGTACGGCGTGGACTCCCTGTCGCTGACCGAGCTGACCACGCGGGTCAACGCGCGGTTCGAACTGGAGCTGGACCCGACTCTGCTGTTCGAGCACCCCACGCTGAACGGGCTGGCGGACCACCTGCTGGAGCGGCACCCGGACCGGTTCGCCGCCCTGGTCGCCGCGTCAGCGCCGCAGCCGGAGGCGGAAGCGCCCGCCGCGCCGAGGACGACGACCACGCCGCCGCCGACCGGCCCCGAGCCGATCGCGGTGATCGGGATGAGCGGCCGGTTCCCCATGGCCGACGACATCGCCGGGTTCTGGCGCAACCTCGCCGAGGGCCGCGACTGCATCAGCGAGATCCCGGCCGACCGGTGGGACTGGCGGGAGTGCTACGGCGACCCGATCACCGAACCCAACACCAGCAACGTCAAGTGGGGCGGGTTCATCGACGGCGTCGGCGACTTCGACCCGCTGTTCTTCGACATCTCCCCGAGGGAAGCCGAGCTGATGGACCCGCAGCAGCGGCTCCTGCTGCTCTACGCCTGGAAGGCGCTGGAGGACGCGGGCTACTCGGCGGAGTCCGTGGCGGGCAGCGACCTGGCCATCCTCGTCGGCACCGCCAGCACCGGCTACCCCACGATGGTCTCGAAGTACTCGCCGGTCGTGGAGCCCTACGACGCCACCGGGGCCGCGCCCTGCCTGGGCCCGAACCGGATGAGCTACTTCCTCGGCGTGCACGGCCCGAGCGAGCCGGTCGACACCGCGTGCTCCAGCGCGCTGATCGCCATCCACCGCGCGGTCGGCGTGCTGCGGGAGGGCACCTCCGAGATGGCCATCGTCGGCGGCGTCAACACGGTGATCAGCAAGGACCTGCACATCAGCATGAGCAAGGCGGGCATGCTGGCCGAGGACGGCCGGAGCAAGACCTTCTCCGACCGCGCGGACGGCTACGCGCGCGGCGAGGGCGTCGGGATGCTGGTGCTGAAGAGGCTGTCGGCGGCCGAGCGCGACGGCGACCACATCTACGGGCTGATCGTCGGCACCGCCGAGAACCACGGCGGCCGGGCGAACTCGCTCACCGCGCCGAACCCGAAGGCGCAGGCCGCGGTGATCCGGTCGGCCCACCGCGCCGCCGGGGTCGACCCGCGCACCGTCGGCTACGTCGAGGCGCACGGCACCGGCACCCGGCTCGGCGACCCGGTGGAGGTCAACGGTCTGAAGGAGGCCTTCCGCGACCTCTACGCCGACACGGGCGCGGAGGTGACCGGCGCGCACTGCGGCATCGGGTCGGTGAAGACCAACATCGGCCACCTGGAGGTCGCGGCGGGCGTGGCGGGCGTGATCAAGGTGCTCCTCCAGATGAAGCACCGCACGCTGGTGAAGAGCCTGCACTGCGACACGGTCAACCCGTACGTCAAGCTCGACGGGACGCCGTTCTTCCTGGTGCGGGACAAGCAGCCGTGGCCCGCGCCGGTCGACGGCGCGGGGGCCGAGCTGCCGCGCCGCGCCGGGGTGAGCTCCTTCGCCTTCGGCGGCGCGAACGCCCACGTCGTGCTCGAGGAGTACGTGCCGAAGCCGGTGGCGCAGACGCCGCCCGCGCGGCCGCTGCCCGTCGTGCTGTCCGCGAGCCACCCGGAGGTGCTGCGCACGCTGGTCGAGCACTGGGTCGACGCGCTGCGCGCGGGCACCTACCGCGACGCGGACCTGCCCTCGATCGCCTACACCACCCACGTCGGGCGGACGCCGATGACCGAGCGGCTGGGCTGCGTCGCGGGCACGGTCGCGGAGCTCGCGGCGGGGCTGGAGTCGTGGCTGCGGGGTGAGCCGGACGGCCGGGTCCTCACCGGCCGCGTCGCCCGCGACGAGGTGCCGCCCGCGCCCACGGGCGCGGACGCGGCGGACGTGCTGCGGGCGTGGGTGCGCGGCGCCGAGGTCGACTGGAGCCGGTGGCGGCCCGCCGCGCCGCGGCGCATCCCGCTGCCGACCTACCCGTTCCGGTTGAAGCGCTACTGGCTGGACACCAGCGCCCCGGTGGGCGAGGCGGCGAAGCCGCACCCGCTGGTGCACGCCAACACCTCGGACCTGAGCGGCCTGCGCTACACCGCGCGGTTCACCGGGCGCGAGCCGTTCCTGGCCGACCACCGGGTCCGCGGTGTGCCGGTGCTGCCCGGCGCGGCCTACCTGGAGATGGCCGTGGCCGCGGCCGCGCTGGCGGGCGGCGACCGGTCCTGGTCGATCACCGACGCCACCTGGAACCGCCCGCTCGCGGTCGAGGCGGCCACCGAGGTCCACATCGGACTGTCGGCGGAGACCTCCGGTGCGGTGTCCTACCAGGTGTTCACCACCGACGCGGAGGGCGAGCGGATCGTGCACGGGCGTGGCGCCCTGGCTCAGACGCCGCCGCAACCGCTGCCACGGCAGGACATCCCCGGGTTGATCGGGCAGTGCGACGGCCGGGTCCTCGACGCGGAGCAGTGCTACGAGCGGTTCGCCGCCCTGGACCTGGCCTACGGTCCGGCACTGCGGGCGGTCCAGCGGGTGCACTGCGGTGAGCGCCTCGCGGTCGCCCGGCTGCGGCTGCCCTCGGCCGCCGCGGACGACCCGGCGTTCGTGCTCAACCCGAGCCTGCTCGACGCCGCGCTCCAGAGCACCCTCGGCCTCTTCGCCGGGGACGGCGCGGTCGCGGTCCCCGCCGCGGTGCCGCACGCCGTCGACGAGGTCCACGTGGCCCGGCCGCTGCCCGCGTCGGCCTGGGCAGTCGTCCGGTTCGGCGCGGGGGACGGCTCGACCGGCGAGTACGCGTTCGACATCGACGTGTGCGACGACGAAGGCGAGATCTGCGTGCGACTGCGCGGGTTCCGCGTCCGCGCCCTCGACGGCGCGCACCGCGGCGCGGTGGCCGATCCCGACGACGAGTACCTGGCCAGGCTGGTCGAGGCCGCCGTCGACGGCGCGATCAGCCTGGACGACTTCGCACGGAGCCTGACGTGAGCCGCCGCGCCTGTCGCGCGGGAGAGGAGGACCGGTGAGAGCGGTGATCTTCCCCGGCCAGGGTGCCCAGGTCAAGGGCATGGGCCGCGAGCTGTTCGACGCCTACCCCGAGCAGGTCGAGGCGGCCTCGGAGCTGCTCGGGTACTCGGTCCGCGAGCTGTGCCTGGAGGACCCCAGGGGCGAGCTGGACCGCACGGAGTTCACCCAGCCCGCGCTGTTCGTGGTCGGCGCGCTGGCCCACCGGCACTGGCGCGACAGCGGCGGCGCCGACGTGGCGTTCTACGCCGGGCACAGCCTGGGCGAGTACTGCGCGCTGCACGCGGCGGGCGCGTTCGACTTCGCCACCGGACTGCGGCTGGTCCGGCGCCGGGGCGAGCTGATGGCCGGTGCCAGGGGCGGCGGCATGATCGCGGTGGTCGACCTCGACCGCGACCAGGTCACCGAGCTGGTGCGGGAGGGCGGGTTCTGCACGCTCGTCGTGGCCAACGACAACTCGCCGAGGCAGTGCGTCGTCTCGGGCGACGCCGACTCGATCGACGAGCTGGGGCCCTACCTGAGGGAGCGCGGCGTCCGCTGGGTTCGGCTGCGCGTGTCCGGCGGGTTCCACTCCGCCCTCATGCGCCCGGCCCAGCGGGAGTTCCGCCGCTTCCTCGACGCCTTCGACCTCGCCGCGCCGCGCGTGCCGGTGATCGCGAACGCGACCGCGCGGCCCTACCCGTCCGGCACCACGGCCGCGATGCTCGCCGACCAGATCGTCCAACCAGTGCGCTGGACCGAAACCGTCCGGTACCTGCTCGACGCGGGCGTCACGGAGTTCGTCGAGCTGGGCGGCGCGGTGCTGACCAAGCTCGTCGAGCAGACCCGCGCCGCGTCGTCCGCCACCAGGTCCGCACCCGCACCCGCACCGGTGCCGACGCCCGCGCCCGCGCGTGCGCTCCGGGCGCAGGACCTGGGCAGCGCGGTCTTCCGCGAGCGGCACGGCCTGCGCTTCGCCTACGTCGCGGGCGGGATGTACCGGGGGATCGCCTCGCCGGAGCTGGTCGCCCGGCTGGGCCGCGCGGGCATGCTCGGCTTCCTGGGCACCGGCGGCCTGGAGCCGGTGGAGATCGAGCGCGGGATCAAGGAGGTCCAGGCCGCCCTGGGCGAGGACGGGCCCTGCGGCGTCAACCTCATCGCCGACCACGACGACCCCGACGCCGAGGAGGCGGTGGTCGACGTGCTGCTGCGGCACCGGGTGCGGCTGGTGGAGGCGTCGGCGTACATCCAGATGACACCGGCGCTCGTGCGCTACCGCGCCACCGGCCTGCGCAGGGGACCCGACGGGCGGCCGGTGTGCGAGCACCGCGTCATGGCCAAGGTGTCCCGGCCCGAGGTCGCGGCGGCGTTCATGGCGCCGCCGCCGGACTCGGTGCTGGACCGGCTGCTGGCCACCGGCGCGTTGACCGCGGAGCAGGCCGAGCTGGCCCGGCAGGTGCCGATGAGCCACGACATCACCGTCGAGGCCGACTCCGGCGGGCACACCGACGGCGGCATCCCGACCGTGCTGCTGCCCTCGATGCTGGAACTGCGCCGCAGGGTGCTGGCCGAGCGCTCCTACGCCGAGCCGATCTGCATGGGGCTGGCGGGCGGGATCGGCACCCCGGCGGCGGTGGCGGCCGCGTTCGTGCTCGGCGCCGACTACGTGGTCACCGGCTCGGTCAACCAGTGCACCGTCGAAGCCGCGACCAGCGACGCGGTCAAGGACATGCTGCAGGGCATCGACGTGCAGGACACCGACTACGCGCCGGCGGGCGACATGTTCGAGCTCGGCAGCAAGGTCCAGGTGCTGCGCAAGGGGGTGTTCTTCCCGGCGCGGGGCAACAAGCTCCACGCGCTCTACACCCACCACGACAGCCTCGACGACCTGCCCGCCAAGACGCGGCAGCTGCTGGAGCGCACCTACTTCCGCAAGCCGCTGGAGGAGGTGTGGGCCGACGTGGCCCGACACCTGCGCGCGACCGGGCGGACCGAACTGCTGCGGCGCGCCGAGCGGCAGCCGAAGCAGAAGATGGCGCTGGTCTTCCGGCGCTACTTCGGCTACACCGCGCGGATCGCGCTGGAGGGCAGGCCCGAGGACAAGGTCAACTACCAGGTCCACACCGGACCCGCGCTGGGCTCCTTCAACCAGTGGGTGCGCGGCACCCCGCACGAATCGTGGCGGCACCGGCACGTCGACGAGATCGGCCGGATGCTGCTCGACGCCGCGGCCGACCACCTGGCCGCGTTCCCCCGCCCCTGACCCCGAGCACCGAAAGGACGGGCACCATGATCACCCGGTTCGACACCTGGGGTGTCGACGAACGCCAGTTCTGGCTGCGCGGCGCGCTGCCGGAGCAGGTCGTCCACTTCGACGCCGAGAGCCGCATGTGGCACGTCTACGGCCACGCCGAGGCGGTGCGGGTGCTCAGCGACGCCAAGCTGTTCTCCTCCAACATGATGCGGCTGATGGCCGCGGAGATCGGCGCCGACGTCGAGGAGGCCCAGGCGGGCGAACTGCTCTACCTCGACCCGCCCCGGCACACCCGGCTGCGCAGGCTGGTCAACCACGCCTTCACCCCCAAGGTGCTGGCAGGGCTGGAGTCGAAGATCGCCGGGCTCACCCACGAGCTGCTGGACCAGGCGCCCGCGACCGGCCGCCTGGAGCTGGTCGGCGCGCTGGCCTACCCGCTGCCGGTCATCGTGATCGCCGAGCTGCTCGGCGTACCCGCGAGCGACCGCGACCTGTTCCGCGAGTGGGCCGAGTCGCTGATCCCCACCACCGGCTCGGAGGTCTCCCTGGTCGGCCGGTTCGAGGGCCAGGACAAGGTCACCGAGACGACCCTGCTGCAGCGCAAGGAGTTCGGCGAGTACCTGGCCGAGCACATCGAGGACCGGCGCAGGCACCCGCGCGAGGACCTGCTGAGCGGGCTGGTGCACGCCGAGGTGGACGGGGAGCGGCTCAGCGACAAGGAGATCGCCACGCTGGCCGACGTGCTGCTGCTGGCCGGGCACGTGACCACCACGATGCTGCTGGGCAACACGGTCCTGTGCCTGGACTCGCACCCGGACGAGTTCGCCCGCGTGCGCGCGGACCGCTCACGCCTGCCCGACGTCATCGAGGAGTCGCTGCGCTACCTGCCGCCGTTCGCCGTGACCGCCAGGGCGAGCACGGCCGAGGCCGAGGTCGGCGGGGTCGTGATCCCGCCCGACCAGCTGGTGATGGTCTGGCTCGGCGCCGCCAACCGGGACCCGCGGGTGTTCGACGCCCCGGCGGAGTTCCGCCCTGGGCGCGACCCCAACCCGCACCTGACCTTCTCCAGGGGGATCCACTACTGCATCGGGGCCGGGCTGGCCCGGCTGGAGGGCCGGATCGCGCTGGGCATCCTGTTCGACCGGTTCCGCGAGATCGCCACCATCCCCGACGAGCCGCCGCAGTTCATCCCCAGCGCGCAGATGCTCAACGCGCACACGCTGCCGCTCGCCGTCTCGTCGTGAGCCGCGGCGGGACGCGCACCGCTGTCCGATTTGTCGGTAATACCACGCTGGATCGGCTGCTCGGGAACGGCGGGTACCTGAACGGGAACCGGCTTCGCGAGCATCGTTGCCGAGGCGGCAGGCGAGGGGACCGCGACGGTTCCCCGGCACCGACGCCCACCCCGTGGGCCGGGGCAGTGCCCTGTCCCGGCCCGCTCGTTCCCGGACGGGCGGAGTCGAGCAGCGCCATCAGCGCGACGAACGCGAACGGAGCGTGACATGAGCCACCGCGTCAGTTCGGTGAGCGAGCTGTACGAGCTGATCAGCCGGGGGGAGATCGACAAGGCCGAGGCGGTGCGCCTGGCCAAGCGGCTGAAGGGCGCCAAGCGGACCGAGCCGGCGGACCGGGTCGAACCGGCGCAGCCGGCCGGGATCGACGCGGAGGTGCTGCGGGACCGGGTCTGCGACGTGCTCGCGGACAAGGTCCGGCAGCTGCTCAAGGTCAGCCGCGAGGACCTCGACGTCGACGTCGAGCTGAGCGAGTACGGGCTGGACTCGGTCGTCATCACCCACCTCGTGAGCATGGTCAACGACGCGCTGGAGCTGAACCTGAAGCCCACCGCGCTGTTCGAGCACCCGAACCTGCGCGCGCTGGCCACCCACATCGTCGACGAGCACGGGACGGGGCTGGCGGACCGCCTGGGCTTGCGCCCCGTCCCGGCGCCCGCGGCGCGCGGCCAGGTCCGCGAAACCCCGACGCCCAAGCCCGTCGTGCCGCCCCGACCGGTCCCGGCCGACCCGCCGCCGCCGGGAGACCCGGTCGCGATCATCGGGATGAGCGGCCGCTTCCCCCAGGCCGACGACCTCGACGCGTTCTGGCGCAACCTGTTCGAGGGCCGCGACTGCGTCAGCGAGGTGCCCGCCGACCGGTGGGACTGGCGCGAGCTGTACGGCGACCCCTTCGACCAAGCCGGTCGCACCACCGTCAAGTGGGGCGGCTTCATGGACGGCGTCGCCGACTTCGACCCGGAGTTCTTCGGCATCGCGCCCCGCGAGGCGCAGCTGATGGACCCGCAGCACCGGCTGCTGATGCTCCACGTGTGGAAGGCGCTGGAGGACGCGGGCTACGCGGCCGACGCCCTGGCGGGCAGCGACCTCGGCATCATCGTGGGCACCGCGACCACCGGGTACCACCGCCTGATCGACGCCCACGCCCCCGGCGGGGACGGCGTCGCGGCCACCGCCACGGTCCCCTCCATCGGCCCGAACCGGATGAGCTTCTTCCTGGACGTGCACGGTCCCAGCGAACCGGTCGAGACGGCCTGCTCCAGCTCGCTGGTCGCGCTGCACCGGGCGGTCGCGGCGCTGGACCGGGGCGAGTGCTCGCTCGCGGTCGCGGGCGGGGTCAACACCGTGCCGGTGCCCGACGGCCACATCAGCTTCGGCCGGGCGGGCATGCTCAGCCAGGACGGCCGGAGCAAGGCGTTCTCCGACCGCGCCGACGGCTACGCGCGCGGCGAGGGCGTCGGCATGCTGGTGCTGAAGAAGCTGTCGGCGGCCGAGCGCGACGGCGACCACATCCACGGCGTGATCCGCGCGACCGCGGTGAACCACGGCGGCCGGGCCAACTCGCTCACCGCGCCGAACCCGAAGGCGCAGGCGGCGGTGATCCGCGACGCCTACCGCCGGGCAGGTGTCGACCCGCGCACGGTCGGCTACATCGAGGCGCACGGCACCGGCACGAAACTGGGCGACCCCGTGGAGGTCAACGGCCTCAAGGAGGCGTTCCGCGACTTGTACGCCGACTTCGGCGCCGACGTCGCGGGCGCCCACTGCGGCATCGGCTCGGTCAAGACCAACATCGGCCACCTCGAGCTGTCGGCCGGTGTGGCGGGCGTGCTCAAGGTGCTGCTGCAGATGCGCCACCGCACGCTGGTGCGCAGCCTGCACTGCCAGACCGTGAACCCGTACGTCGAGCTGGAGGACAGCCCGTTCTTCCTGGTGCGCGAACGGCAGCCCTGGGCCGCGCCGGTCGCCGCCGACGGGACCGAGCTGCCGCGCCGGGCGGGCGTGAGCTCGTTCGGCTTCGGCGGGGCGAACGCGCACGTGGTGCTGGAGGAGTACCGGCCGCCCGTCGAATCGCGCGCGGCGGCGGGACCGTTCGCCATCGTGCTGTCGGCCAACGAGCCGGAGACCCTGCTGGCCCGCGCGCGGCAGCTGCTCGGGTGGCTCGACGACCGCCGCCCCGGCGACGACGACCTGCCGAGCCTGGCCTACACCCTCCAGGTCGGCCGGGTGGCGATGCCGGAGCGGCTGGCCTTCACCGTCGAGACGGTGGAGGACCTGCGGGACGCGCTGCGGGCGTTCGTCGCGGGCGACCCGCCCGCCCACCTGTACCGCGGTCGCCCGCAGCCGAACCCGGTGTGGCGCGTGCTCGTCGGCGACGAGGACATCGCCGCCGCGATGGACAGCTGGGTCGCCAAGGGCAAGCTGCCGCGCCTGCTGGAGCTGTGGGCCGCCGGGTTCGACTTCGACTGGCGCCGCCTGCACGGCGACACCCCGCCGCGCCGCATCCCGCTGCCGACCTACCCGTTCAACCTGCGCCGCTTCTGGATTGCCGACCGGGGCTCGCAGCCCGCGCCCGCGCCCCGGCGCGGTCGCGTGCTGGACGGCGGCGAGTACTACCTGCGCGACCACCGGCTGCGCGGCGTGCCGACCCTGCCCGCCGTGGCCTACCTGGAACTGGCGCGCGAAGCGCTCACCGAGGGCGGCCCCGCCACCGGCGTGCGGTTGCGCGACGTGCGCTGGCTGCGGCCGATCGAGGTCACCGAGCCGCGTGGCGTCGAGGTGCGCCTGGAGCCGCCGGACGAGACCGGGGCCCGCGCGTTCGAGGTCCGCATCGACGGTGACGAGGCGGTCTACGCCCAGGGAACCGGCCAGGTCGGCACCGCGCGGACCGAGGAGGCGGTGGAGGTGGAGCGGCTGCGCGACGGCTGCGCCCACAGCTTGGACGCGGCCGGGTTCTACCGGATGTACGAGCGCATCGGCATGGACTACGGCCCGGCGCTGCGCACCGTCCGCTCCCTGCACTACGACGAGGGCATCGCCGTGGCGCGGCTGAGCCTGCCGCGCGAGGCCGAGTCGCCGCTGGTGCTCAACCCCGCCCTGCTCGACGGCGCGCTGCAGGCCGTCCTGGGGGTGTGGCTGGGCGAGAACGACGGCACGGCTGCCCGGCTCGCGCTGCCGTTCGCGGTGCGGGAGGTCGACGTGCGCGCCGCGACGCCCGCGGAGGGCTGGGTCGTCATCCGCGGCAACGCCGACGACCGAGGGGGCGAGCTGCGCAGGCTGGACGTCGACGTGTGCGACGCCGACGGCCGCGTCTGCGTGCGCATGGTGGGGTTCCGCACCCGCACCGCGCCCCGGCCGGAGCCGTCCCGAACGCACCTGATGACGCCGGTGTGGGACGCGCTGCCGGAGGACCGGGCGCCGCAGTGGCCCGCCAGGGGCGCGCGGGTGGTCCTGCTCGGCGGAACCCCGCAGGAGCAGGCCGAGTTCCGCCGCCGCTGCCCCGACACCACCGTCCTGGACGCGGCCGACGCGGTGGAGGACCTGGCCGCCCGCGTCCCGGCGGACGCCGAGCACGTCGTGTGGCTGGCCCCGGCCCCGACCCTGACGGCCTTCCGCCTGGTCAAGGCAATGCTGGCCACCGGGGCCGACGCCAGGGAGGTGGGCTGGACGGTGGTCACCGAGCAGGCCCGCCTGCTGCCCGGCGACACCGCGGTCGACCCCGCCTGCGCCGGGGTGCACGGCCTGTTCGGCGCACTGGCCAAGGAGTACCCGCAGTGGACCGTGCGGGTCGTGGACGTCCCCGACGACGCCCCCGTGCCGTGGGACGACGTGCTGGCGCTGCGGCCGCAGCCGCAGGGCGCGCTGCTGGCGCGCCGCAACGGGGAGTGGTACCGGCAGCGCCTGCTGGAGCTGGGCGCGTCCGGCCCGACCGAGCCGGTGCACGCGAACCTGCAACCCGACGACGTGGTCGTCGCCATCGGCGGCGCCGGTGGCATCGGCACCGCCTGGACCGAGCACATGGTGCGCAAGCACAAGGTGCGCGTGGTGTGGATCGGCCGCAGGCCGCTGGACGCCGACATCGAAGCCCGGCGCACCCGGCTCGCGGCGCACGGCCCCAAGCCCGACTACGTCCAGGCCGACGCCACCGACCCGGCGGCACTGCGCCGGGCCCGCGAGGAGATCGTGCGCCGCCACGGCCCGGTGCGCGGGGTGCTGCACTCGGCCATCGTGCTCGGGGACCGCGGCCTGGCCCGCATGGACGAGCAGCGGTTCAGCGCCACCTACGCGGCCAAGGCCGACGTCGCGGTCAACATCGCCGACGCCTTCGCCGACCAGCCGCTGGACTTCGTCGTGTTCTTCTCCTCGCTGCAGTCCTTGCTCACCTCGGCCGGGCAGGCCAACTACGCCGCGGGCTGCACCTTCGCCGACGCCTACGCCGAGCACCTGGGCACCCGGCTCGCCTGCCCCGTGAAGGTCGTCAACTGGGGCTACTGGGGCGGTGTCGGCGTGGTCGCCGACGAGGAGCACCGCGAGCGGATGGCCAGGGCGGGCGTGGACTCGATCGAACCCGCCGAGGGGATGGCCACCTACGACACGCTCATGGGCTCCCGGCACGCCCGGCTGGCGCTGGTGAAGGTGACCGACACGCGGGTGCTCGACGAGCTGCGCGGCGACGACGCGGTCGAACCGCTCGCCGACCGCACACCCGCGCTGATCACCCCGCTGCGCGAGGGCAGCCCGGACCGCACGCGGGAGCTCGCCCGGCTGCGCGAGCGGGTCGCCGGGCACGACGAGGCGCTGGACGCCGCGCTGGTGCGGATCACCTGGGCCGTGCTGCGCTCGCTGGGCCTGTTCGACGACGACCGCGCGGCCACCGCGGCGCAGTGGCGCGCCCACGGCGGCATCGCCGAGCGGTACGACCGCTGGTTGCGGCACACCCTCGACGTGCTGACCGAGGCGGGCCACCTGCGTCACGACGGCGAGGGGCGCTACCGCCGCGCGGGCGGTCCGGCCGCGGACACCGCCGCCGCCTGGGCCGAGTGGGAGCGGGCCCGTGACGGCTGGCTGGCCGAGGAGTCCACCAGGGCGCAGGCGAGGCTGGTCGACACGGCGCTGCGCGCCATGGGCGACATCCTCACCGGCCGCCGCCCCGCCACCGACGTGCTGTTCCCCGATTCGTCGGTCGAGCTGGTCGAGGGCCTCTACCGGGCCAACCCGGTCGCCGACTACTTCAACGAAGTCCTGGCCGGGACGCTGGTCGACTACGTGCGGCACCGCGTCGCCGAGGACCAGGGGGTGAAGCTGCGCGTCCTGGAGATCGGCGCGGGCACCGGTGGCACCAGCGAAACCGTTTTCCGCCACCTGCGGCCGTGGCAGGACCACATCGGGACCTACTGCTACACCGACATCTCCCAGGCGTTCCTGCGGCACGCCCGGCGCGAGTTCGGCCCGACCACGCCCTACCTGGACACCCGGCTGTTCGACGTCGAGCGGCCACTGGCCGGGCAGCCGATCCCCGTCGGCGGCTTCGACGTCGTCATCGCCACCAACGTCCTGCACGCCACCCGAGACATCCGCACGACCCTGCGGAACACCAAGGCCGCCCTGCGCGCCAACGGCGTCCTGCTGCTCAACGAGCTGAGCAAGGGCACGCTGTTCAGCCACCTCACCTTCGGCCTGCTGGAGGGCTGGTGGCGCTACGACGACCCCGCGCCGCGCGTCCCCGGCACACCCGTGCTGACCCCGGCCACGTGGCAGCGGCTGCTGGCCGAAGCGGGTTTCCGCGGCGCGTTCCCCGCCGCCGACGGCGCCGACGACCTGGGCCAGCAGGTCCTCGTCGCGGAGAGCGACGGCCTGATCCGCCAGCCGCGCCCGAGCACGGGCGAACCCGTCGCCGAGCGGGCGCCCGGCGCGCAACCCGTCGAGCCCGCCCCGGCCTGCGCCCCGCTCGCCGACCGGATCGCGCAACTGCTGGCCGAGGTGCTCGAAGTCGACCCCGACCGGCTGGCACCGGACGTGCCGCTGCGGCGCTACGGCTTCGACTCGATCTTCATGGCCCAGTTCCTGTCCTCGGTGCGCAAGCACGTCGACGCGGGCATCACCATGGACGTCATCGCCGAGTGCGAAACCCTGCGCGACATCGTCGACCGGGTCGGCGCGGCGGTGGCCGCCGAGCAGACGCGGACCACGGCGGAGGAGTTCCCCGAGCTGGTGCGGATGGACCGGGGCGGCCAGGGCCGTCCGGTCTTCTGGATCCACCACGGCAACGGGGGAGTGGAGTCCTACCGGCCGCTGGCCGAGCGCAGCCGCAGGCCCTTCTACGGCATCCAGCCGAAGGGCTGGGGCGGCTCCGGCGAGATCCTCAGCGGCCAGGTGCCGATGGCCGAGCACTACGCCTCCGTCATCCGCGCGGTGCAGCCGGAGGGGCCCTACGACATCGGCGGGTACTCCCTGGGCGGTCTGCTGGCCTACGAGGTCGTCCGCCAGCTCCAGCTGCGGGGCGCCGAGGTGAACACGCTGGTCATGCTCGACACCCTGGACGCCGAGGCGACGAACCGGGTCAACACCACCATGCAGGGCGGGCGAACCGACCCGGACGCGGTGGCCAAGATCTGCGCGTACCGCGCGGTCAACGTGGTGCTCGGCAACAACCGCCTGGACGCCAACGACGGCACCACCCCGATCCTGCACCGGGACGAG
The DNA here is from genome assembly GCF_017876325.1 of Saccharothrix coeruleofusca. NCBI lineage: Bacteria > Bacillati > Actinomycetota > Actinomycetes > Pseudonocardiales > Pseudonocardiaceae > Saccharothrix > Saccharothrix coeruleofusca. Next base: position 3,830,127 of record NZ_JAGINV010000001.1, on the reverse strand, counting down.
GTGGACCCGAGCCTGCCCTACCCGCGGTTCCTCGACTCGCTGATCACCGCCGCGCTGGCCGCCGGGACCACCAAGACCGAGGCGCAGCTGCGCGCGCAGGTCACCCGGCTGGCGCGGTACTTCGAGGTGCTGCACACCAACGAGCACGTCGTCGATCCGCTCCCCCGGCGGGACGCGGTGCGCTGCTACTACTTCCGCAACGGCAGTGGTCGCTTCTTCGGCGACTACGAGGAGTACATGGTGCTGTTCCCCAACCCGGACCTGCCGGGCATGGACGGCGTCGAGTACTGGCGCGGGTGGCAGGAGCAGATCGACGACTTCCGCGTCATCGACGTCGACACGGCCAGCCACACCGAGGTGATGACAGCGCCCCGGTCGCTGGACGAGGTGCTGCGGCTGTGCGACGCGCTCTACGCACCGGACCCCGCGCACCGCGGGCACCAGGAGGACAAGGATGCCTGACATCATCGCCAGATTCGACGAGTGGGGTGTCGACGAGCGGCAGTTCTGGCTGCGCGGCATCGAACCCCCGAAGGCCGTCGACTACGACCCGGAAACCCGGATGTGGCACGTGTACGGCCACCCCGAGATCGTGCACCTGCTGAGCAAACCCCGCGTGTTCTCGTCGAACCTCCAGCGGCTGATGGCCCCCGAGCTCGGCGTCGACAACCCGGAGCACACCTACGACGAGCTGCTCTACATGGACCCGCCGGAGCACACCCGGCTGCGCAAGCTGGTCAGCCACGCCTTCACCCCCAAGGTCGTGGCCGACCTGGAGCCGAAGATCGAGGCGCTGACCCACGAGCTGCTCGACGAAGCCGAGGTGTCGGACCGGCTCGAACTGGTCAGCGCGCTGGCCTACCCGCTGCCGGTCATCGTGATCTGCGAGCTGCTTGGCATCCCCGCCGCCGACCGGGACCTGTTCCGCAAGCAGGCCGAGTCGCTGATGCCCGCCACCTCGGACGACGTGACTCTGGTCGGCCGGTTCGAAGGCCAGGAAGAGGTCACCAAGACCGTCATCAAGCGGCACAAGGAGTTCGCCGAGTACCTCCAGCAGTTCATCGACCAGCGGCGGCGGGAGCCGCGCGAGGACCTGCTCAGCGGGCTCGTGCACGCCGAGGTCGAGGGGGAGCGCCTGAGCGACAAGGAGGTCGCGAGCCTGGTCGACACGCTGCTGCTCGCCGGGCACCTGAACACGACGATGATGCTGAGCAACACCGTCCTGTGCCTGGACGCGCACCCGGAGGAGTTCCGGCGCACCAGGCAGGACCGGTCGCGGCTGCCCGGCGTGATCGAGGAGTCGCTGCGCTACCTGCCGCCGTTCTCGGTGACCTCGCGGGTGACCGCGGCCGAGGCGGAGCTCGGCGGCGTCGTCATCCCGCCCGACCAGCTGGTGATGGTGTGGCTCGGCCCGGCCAACCGCGACCCCCGCGTGTTCGACGCCCCGACCGAGTTCCGCCCGGAGCGCAACCCCAACCCCCACCTGACCTTCTCGCGCGGCATCCACTTCTGCGTCGGCGCCGGGTTGGGACGGCTCGAAGGGCGCGTCGCCCTGAACGTCCTGCTCGACCGCTTCTCCGAACTGGCCACCGTGCCCGACGAACCGCCCGCGTTCATCCGCACCGCGCAGATGTTCAACGCGCACACCCTCCCGCTCGCCGTGTCCTCCTGACACCGCGCGGGAACCGATGACTTCCGGGGCGCCGCCCCGGGAACCGCCCGTCCACATCAAGCGATTCCTGCCTAGGAGATCTTCATGACCACCGATGTGTCGCTGCCCAAGCCCGAGGAAGTCGGCACGTTCTACGACGCCACCAACGACCTGATGACCCAGTTCCTCGGTGGCAGCACGCACTACGGCTACTGGACCGGGCCGGACGACGAGAGCACGTTCGAGCAGGCGGCGGACCGGCTCACCGACATCCTGACCGACAAGCTGGGCGCCGAGCCGGGCCAGCACGTGCTCGACGTCGGCTGCGGTCAGGGCAGGCCGGGCGTGCGCCTGGCGACCAGGACCGGCGCGGAGGTGACCGGCATCTCGATCAGCGCCAGGGACGTGGAGGTCTCCAACGAGCGCGCCCAGCGCGAAGGGGTCGCCGACCGGGTGCGGTTCCAGCGCGCCGACGCCATGGAGCTGCCCTTCGCGGACAACTCGTTCGACCACGTCTTCGCGCTCGAGTCGATCGTGTGCATGCCCGACCGCGTCCAGGCGCTGCGGCAGTTCGCGCGGGTGGTGCGACCGGGCGGCGTGATCGCGCTCACCGACTTCACCGACCGGGACCCCGAGGCCAACGCGCGCAAGAAGGAGGACCTGGCCGAGGTCGGCGAGTCCTGGCACACCGCTCCGCTGATCAAGGAGTCCGACTACCCGACCTTCGCCGCCGAAGCGGGCCTGGAGGTGGTCGAGGTCAAGGACATCACCCTGCACACCAGGTACACCGAGGAGCGGTTCTACGGGCCGCTGCGGGAGTACGCGGCGAACAACGACGTTCCGCCGGAGATCACGCAGGTGCTGGAGATCGCGCCCAGCCCGGAGGAGCTGCGGGCGATGAGCGAGGGCGCCCCCTCGGTCGGCGTGGCCCTGGTCGTCCTGCGCCGCCCCGCCAACGGCTGAGGCGCTCCCGCCGCGGCGCGGGCCGCACCCCGGTGTCCCGACACCGGCGTGCGGCCCGCGCTCGTGCGCGGGCGGTCCGGCGTCACACGCAGGCGTGCCCGATGACCTGCGGCTGCTCGAACGGGTCGTTCGGGTCCACGTAGCTGACCAGGTGGACGCAGAGGTGGTCGATGGGCGGCGTGGTTTGCGGGTAGACGTTGAGGTCCTGCCAGGTGCCCCCGGCCTCGACCCACTTCGCCTCCCGCGGGTTGCTGTCGGCCACACCGCCCGCGAACACGGTGATGTCGGCGAACACGTACCGGCGGTCGGCGCACTCGACCGTCCAGCCCACCTCCCGCGCCGCCGGGTCGAGGTGGATGTCCGTGGTGACGCAACCGGCGGACGCGGAGGCGTCCGCCGGGACCGGCGCGGCCGGGGCTCCGGTGGCGGCGGCCGACGCGCCCGCCGTGACGACGAGCGCGCCTGCCGCCGCGACCAAGGCGGCGGCAGTCCGGGCGATGCGCTTGCGGTTGGTGGAACTCCGCACAGGTCCTCCACTCCAAGGTTGGTCTGGACCTCTGGAGTCTGGCAAGCGCATACCTGGGCACCTACCGCCGTCCGAGCGCGTCCACCGTCACAGTCCGGCGGGCTTGCCAACCGGTGCGCCCTGTGGGATGCGCCACCCCTCGATGTCTACAATGGACGCGCGCCGGTCGGCTGTCGGCCGGCTCGGAGGTCCTGGGGCGATGGCCGGTGGCGTCGCCGGCGACACCGCCAAGCGGCCGTGCCGGATGGGCCGGTCGGAGCGGCGGGCCGATCACCGGTTTGGCGGGTCAGGGCGTCCACCGGCCGAACCGCGGCATCCGCGCCGCCCGAGGCGGGCCTCCGCCCGTGCTCTCAGCCCAGCAGCTCCAGGTCCGTCGGCACGAGCGCGGTCGATCGCACCAGCTCCCGGAGGAGGTTGTCGTTCAGGGCGTTGCCGACGGGTTCGCCGACCTCGTCGCGGGTCAGACCGGGCACCCCTCGGCGGGACAAGCGGTCGCGCACGGCGCCGACCCGGTGTTCGAGCTTCTTCGCGGTCCACCCCGCGCCTGGTTGGAGTTCGGCGAGCCAGAGGGCCGCCTCCTTCCACGTCAGCGGTTTGGGGTTGGGCTCGCGCAGCAGGTAGTTCCGGCCGAGGGCGACGAGCATCAGCTTCTCGTCCGGGGTCAGCGCGTACGGCCGTGGCGGGTCGGTGTCGGCGTCGTGGCGGGAGCGGCGCTGATCGCCGTCGAGGCCGGTGACGTAGACCTCCAGCAGGTGTTCCCGGTCCCGCGAGCCGGGCAGGTGCAGCGGCGTGTACCCCTCGGTCAGCGGGATCGCGCCGTCCTCGGCGAAGAGCCACTGCGACCGGGGCAGGCGGATCGGCCTGCGCCCGGTGTTGCGCAGCCACCACCGGCCGTGGCGGTGGGTCAGCTCGCCGTGCCTGCGGCTGACCTGCTGGTCGTCCTCGCCCACGCAGACGTGCACCAGCGGGCGGTTGCGTCCGAAGTAGACGGTCCGGCCGTCCCTGGGGCCGACCGCGTACCCGCCGCCGAGGGCGAGCGCGTGCACCGACCCCGGCACGGCGCGCGCGACGCCGCGGGTCAGGCTGCCATGGCCCCCTGGCAGCAGGAATCCGTCCGAGTGCTCCACTTTCGGCTCCACGAGCCGACCTCCTCACCTGTGGCAGACCGCCCCGCGCACGCTCTCGGTCTGGCTCTCGTAGATCTGGTCGCCGCCCCTGGTGCCGCGCACCAGGAAGCAGTACTTGCGGTCGGGCTCGACGGTCACCGTCACCGTGGTGCTGAACTCCGCGGGCTCGGTCCGGCTCGGCTCGCCTTCGGCCCAGTAGTTGACGGCGAAGTACAGCCGGTCGTCCGTCGAGGTCCAGCGGAGCGAGACCTTGTCGCCCAGATCGGTGGGCTCGTCCAGCTCCACCACCGGTGCCGCCGGTTCCGCGACCGGCGGCAGGGGCTGCGGCGCGGGCGGCTCCGGCGTGGCGCGGAGCCACAGGACCACCGCCAGCGCGGCGGCCGGTGCCGCCACCAGAGCCGCGTACCCGCGCCGCCGCGCAGGCCTGGCGAGCGGGGCCGCCGGGGTGTCGGCCGCCGCGGGCGCGGGCCGCCGAGCCGGATCGGGGGCCAGCATCCGGCCGATGGCGGTGGACAGCGCGACGGGGACGTCGGGCCTGCTGACCGCGGGCACCGGATCGCTGAGCACGCGCAGGATCCGCTCGCCGGTCAGCTCCCCGATCCGGCTCGGGTGCGGCGACCTCCCGGTCAGCGCGAAGTGCAGCACCGCGCCGAGGCCGTACACGTCGGTCGCCGCTTCGACCACGCCGGTGCGCAGCGTCTCCGGCGACACCCACTCGATGCCCGCCAGCGGATCGCGCCGGAACTGCTGCCGCTGCGCCACGCCGAAGTCCGCCAGCACGACCTCGCCGTTCGCGCGGAACAGCACGTTCGCCGGGGTGATCCCGCCGTGCAGCACGCCGAGCGCGTGCGCCGAGGCCAGCGCTCGTGACAAGGACCCGCACAGGGCGTCCACCTCCTCCGAGGACAGCGGCCCCTCCCTGCGCACGCGGTCGGCCAGCGAGCCCGCGCACAGCTCCATCCGGAAAGCGTGCCTGGTGCCGTCGACCAGCTCGATGCCGTCCAGCGGCAGCACCGGCGCGGACAGCTCGGCGAGCCTGGCCCTCTCCCGCTCGATCACCGAGAGCGCGCGCCGGTCGAACTTGCCGGGGAACACCTTCAACGCGACCCCGTCGACGGCGTACACCTCGGCGACGGGGCCCCTGCCGAGCAGTTGGCTCATCGGATCGCGAACACCGCCCTGATCCGCGCGCCGAGCGGACGCCGGGCCAGCGCGGCCCGGATCTCCGCGACGGCCTCCCACGCGGCCGTCACCGTGCCCTTGTCCGCCCCCGCGCCCGACCACAACGCCGTGTCCAGGTGGACCGCGAGGCGGTGCAGGCCGTCCACGACGGCCCCCTCGGAGACGGCGGCGAGGTCGCGGGCGGTCATGCCGGGGGTGATCCGGGCGCCATGCGCGCGCAGCAGGTCGCGCGCCTCCCACCAGGCGCCGACCACGCCGCGCACGCCGGTGGAGCGCTTGCGGCGCAGGGTTCGGGCGGACTTCCAGACCGGAACGGCGAGCAGCACCGCCACCAGCAGCACGAGCAGGCCCGCCAGTCCCCGCAGCGCCAGTGCTCCGAGCCCGCCCCAAGGACTCGGCTGCGCCACCGGTGCCGGCGCGGGCACGGGCGGGTCGGGCAGCTTCTCGTCCGGCGGCGGCAACTCGGCCCTGGCCTTCGCCATGACCTCGGCCAGCTTGGTCGGCGCTGGACCCGCGTCGCTCGCCGTGCCCGCCGGGTCGAGCGGCACCCAGCCGACGCCCTCCACCGCGACCTCGGGCCAGGCGAGCACGTCCTTGTTGCGCACCACCACCTCACCGCCCACCGGTTCTCTGGGTGCGCGGTACCCGACGGCCAACCGGGCCGGGATGCCGACGATCCGGGCGAGGAGCACGTAGGAGGCGGCGAACTGCTCGCTGGTTCCCCGCTTGGTGTCCAGGAGGAACTCGCGCAGCTGCGGCCAGCCGCTCCCGGTCGGCAGCTGCGAGCCGGTCGCGACCTTGTAGTTGCCGCTGAGGTACTGCTCCAACACGAGCGCGGTCCGGAACGTCGGCCGCGCGTGCCTGGTGGCCTCGGCGGCCAGTGCGGCGATCTCCTGCCGCACGGTGCCCAGGTCGCCGGGGCGGACCTCGGAGGACACCGCAGCGTCGGCGAGGCCGGAGAGGTCGCCGAACGGTTCCCTCCAGCGCAGCTCGTAGGTCACCGGGCCGCCCCGTTCGGGCAGCAGCAGCGTGCCGGTCTCCTGGTCGACGAAAGGCCGCGCCGCGCCCGCCACCGAGGTGGGCATGGCCTGGCTCGGCAGCCACCGCTGTCCGCCGGGGACCGTCACGCGCGCGGAGTGCCGGGTCGTCGGCACAGCCACCCCGGCGGGCGGCGTGATCTCCGCGCCCAGCCTGCGGTACCGGTCGCTCGCCGTCCACGTGACGCCGTTGAAGCCGTCCAGCACCACCAGCCGCCAGCGGTCCACGGGGGTGTCGCTGGTGTACCGGAACACCTCCGCGTCCGGGTCGGCCAAGCGCGCCGCCACCTCGGTCAGCGGGCTCACCTCCCTCGGCAGCGGAACGTGGGCGAACTGGTTCTGCCGCACCGAGTACGCCGGTCCCGTCGGCACCGCCAGCGCGGCGACGCCCGCCACGACGCTCAACCCGGCGGTCAGCGCCACGGCGGACCGCGCGGGGGAGAGGAACAGCCCCGCGACCGCGACGCCGTAGGCCAGCGCCACCAGCGTCGCCACCGCGCCCGACACGGCCACGAAGGTCTGGCTCAGCACGAGCAGCACCAGGCTCGGCAGCACGGCCGCCGCGGGCCAGCGCAGCAGCTCGACGCCCACCAGCGCGGTGAGCAGCACCAGCAGCGGCACGAACAGCAGCAGGTCCGCCTCCGGCCGCACCGGCCACGTCGACTGCAGGGTGAGCTGCCAGGACTCGGTCACACCGGCGACCAGCCGCGCCAGGCTGTCCGGGGTCGGCAGGCCGCTTCGCGTGGTGTCGAACAGCGCCACTTCGACCAGCGCGAGCGCGCCCGCCAGCAGCCCGAGCAGGGGCCGCCACGGCCGCAGCGCGGCAACCGCGAGGCACAGCTCGAAGACCGCGTAGCAGGCCACGACGGCGGCGGCGACCGGTGGCACCAGCGCCCACAGCCCGAACACCGGGGCGAACAGCAGACCCGGCACCGCCGTGGCGAGCAGCAGCCAGACCACGCGGGTCCTCGTCATGCGATCACCGTCCGCCACTGGCGGATCGCGTCCACGGCGTTCGCCGCCCGCAGCACGCGCACCCCCGGCGCCGCCGGCGCGGCACCGGTCGACCCGACCACCAGGATCACGTCCCCGTACCGGGGCCGCACGCCGACGAGCGCCGCGCGGTCGTCCGGCGAGACGGTCACCGCCGAGGAGATCACCACGAGCGTGCCGCCGCCCGCCCGCGCCAGCGCGCCGGGCACGAGCGGCAGGCCCGCCTCCTCGGTCCGCGCCACGACGCACAGCTGCTCCAGGTACCGCTGGACCGCGTCCCACCCCGAGTCCGTGGCGACGTCGACCCCGCCCGGCGTCACCAGCCGACACCGGTGGTCGGCCTCGGCGGCGGCGACGATCAGGGACGCCGCGAGTTCGACCGCCTCCTCGAACTCCGGCGCCGTGATCTCGCGCCGGTCGTCCAGCAGCACGGTGAACTGCGGCTGGTGCGGGTCGGCGTAGTCGCGGATCATCAGCTGCCCGGTCCGGGCCGTCGCTTTCCAGTGCAGGTGGCGGACCTCGTCACCGGGGACGTACGGGCGCACCTCGCGGATGTCGAGCGACCCCCGCGGCGAGGTCTCCGTGGCCTCCCCGTCGTGGTGGTGCAGCGGGAGCCCGCCGGTGACCGCGCCGACCGGGTGCGTCCTCGGGTACACCCACAGCGTCGCCGTCCCGCCGAGGGACAGCTCGGAGCGGCCGAGGCCGAGCGCGTCGGCCCGGAACAGGGTCAGCGGGCCGACCTCGTGCCTGCCTCGCCGCCCGGTCGGCAACTCGTTCAGGTAGGGCTGTTCCGCACCGGCCGCCAGCGGCCGGACCGCGATGGTCACCCGGTCCTCGCCGACCCGGTCGACCGCGGTGAAGCCGCCCTGCCGCCGCGTGCCGGGGTTGTGGACGCGGAGCGTGATCACGGCTCGGCCGTTCCGCTCGACCCGGTCGGGGAACAGCTCGCGGATGACCTCCACCCTCGGCTTGCGCCCCGCGACGCCGATCGCGGCGCCCACCGCGCCCAGCGCGATCGCGCCCAGGGCGACCAGCAGCGGGTAACCCCCGGCCAGGCCGAGCGCGACGAGCACGACCGCGGCCACGAGGGTGCACGCACCACGTCGGGTCAGCCGCACGGTCAGGCTCCCGGCGCGGTCGTGGCCGCGACCGGGACCGGGATCTCGGCCAGCAGGTCGCTCACGACGCCCTCGGCCTCGCGCTGCCGCAGCTCCGCCTCCGGCTTGAGGATCAGCCGGTGGTCGAGCACCGGGTGCGCGACCTCCTTGATGTCGTCGACCGTCACGAACGCCCGCCCGTACGTCGCCGCGAGCGCCTGTGCCGCGCGGACGAGCGCGATGGTGCCGCGCGGGCTCGCGCCGTAGCGGACCTCGGAGTGCTGCCGGGTGGCGGAGGTGATGCTCGTCGCGTAGTCGACCACCGCGCGCTCGATGCGGACGGCGCGCACCTGCGCGATGGCGTCGCGCAGCGTCGGGATGTCCACCACGGCCCGCAGTTCGTCCGGGTCGATCCCGGCGCGGTCGCTCATGACCACCAGCACCTCGGAGGCCCGGTCCGGGTAGCCCATCCGCAGCCGCATCAGGAACCGGTCCAGCTGCGCCTCCGGCAGCCGGTACGTGCCCGCCATCTCGATCGGGTTCTGCGTGGCGATCACCAGGAACGGCCGGGGCACCTCGTGGCGCACCGCGTCGACCGTGACCCGCTGCTCCGACATCACCTCCAGCAGCGCCGACTGCGTCTTCGGGGTGCCGCGGTTGATCTCGTCGGCCAGCACCACGTTCGCGAACACGCTGCCGGGGTGGAAGGCGAACTTCTCGTCGCCCTGGTGGTAGACCTGGACACCGGTGATGTCACCGGGCAGCAGGTCGGGCGTGAACTGGATGCGGTTCCAGGTGCCGCCGATGCTGCGCGCCAGGCACCGGGCGAGCGTGGTCTTGCCCAGTCCCGGCACGTCCTCGATGAGCAGGTGCCCCTCGCTGAACAGCGCGGCCACGGCCAGCCGGACGACCTGGGGCTTGCCCCGGACGACGTTCTGGACGTTCGCCGCGATCAGCTCGTAGACCTGACCGGGAGTCTGCGTCACGATTGCCCTTTCCTCCATCTGAGAGCTCACCAGACCACCGTGTTGGACCGGATGGGGGTGCCGTCCGGGAGGACCACCTCGACCCAGACCGTCTCACCGGGACCGGTGTAGGCGAACTGGTCGATCGTCTCGTTCCCGTTGGCGTCGGTCGTCACCGTGTGCCCGGGGTTGGTGTAGCCGTCACCGGCGTTGTTGTACGGCTTGACCAGGTAGGCGGTGCGGGGGTCGAACCCGGTCAGCACGACGTGCATCCACGCGCAGTCCGGTTTCTCACCGCAGCTCTCCTCGGTGGGGGCGCCCTTGCTCAGGGTGAGCCGCGGCAGGGGAGCGGGCTCGTGGGTGGCCGACGCGGGCGCGCCGGTGAGCAGCTGCCCGTTCGGCGCCCTGGTCACCGCGGCCACCGTGAAGGTGACCGCCTGGGACGCCCGCACCTGCCGGTACACGACCTGGGTTCCGGTCACCTGCTGCGTGCCCAGGCCGGTGGCGGTGACCTCGTAGTGCACCAGCGTGCCGCCGTTGAGGGCGGGCTGCGCCCAGGTCAGCGTGACGTCGCGGGCGGGCCGGGCGCTCACGTCGTAGCTCGGCCGCAGGTTGACCGGCGCCGCGGCCGGTGAGACCGGCGCGTTCGGCGTGACCGGCCCGGTCGAGGCGCCGGGGCCGGTGCCCACCTGGTTCGTCGCGGCGACGGTGAAGGTGTAGCTCACGCCGTTGGTCAGGCCGCTGACCCGGTGCCCACCCGCGCCGCCGCCGACCGGGACGGACCCGGTCTGGCCGTTGCTGCCCCGCCAGGACACCACGTACGAGGTGATCGGCGCGCGGTTGTCCGGCGCGGCCCCCCAGGTGACGTCGGCCGAACCGTCGCCGGGCCGCGCGGCCACCCCGACCGGGGCGCCGGGACGGCTGGGGGGCACCGGTGGCGGTTGCGCCCGCGTCGTGGGCGTGGGGAGCCCGGCCGAGCGCTGCGCCCGGCGCGACTCGTCGCCGGGATCACCGGCCCGCCCCGGCTGCTCGGCGGACGGGGAGTCCGGCTTCCCGGTCGGCGTGGCGGCCCGCCGGGTCAGGTCGACGTCGGTCACGCTGCCGTCCTCGGCGACCACCAGCACCTGCGTGCCGGTGCTGTCCTCGACGTAGACCCGCTCGTCCTCGCCCAGCACCAGCCGCGACTCGCCCGCCTTGTCCCTGAACGGCTTCTCGTCCTTCCTCCTGCCGTCCACGCCGTAGGTCAGCACGGTGCCGTTGCGCCGGTCCACCAGCGTGACGACCTCGCGGGTCGACACGGGGCCGTCGTAGTCCCCGGTGCCGAGGGCCACCGTCACCGATTCGACCGGTGAGGTCCTGGTGTCCACCAGGATCAGGCTGCTCTGCGTCGAGCCCTGGTCCAGGATGGCCAGCCTGCCGTCCGCGTCCTGTGCGGCGGGTCGGGAGTTGGGCGACAGCGCGACGCCGAGCTCGACGCCCTCGCCGAGGGTGTCGCCGTCGATGGTGTGCAGCCTGCTCGTGAACAGGTCGATGAACGCGGGCCGTCCGTCCACGACGGTCAGCGCGCCCGCGTGGTCCGGCGGCGCGGCGACCGGGCAGCCGGAGACCTCGATCCCGTCCTTGGCCAGCCTGCAGATCTGCCCCTTCCCGGTGCGGTGGAACCACAGGGTGCCGTCCGGGGTGGCCACCGGGGTGCCGATCGGACCACCGGTGGGGATCGACGCGGCCGGGTCGCCGAGCCGGACGATCCGGCCGGTGTCGCGGTAGACCGCGTACGGTCCACCGACGACCTCGATGCCCACGGGGATCTCGTCCGAGGGCGGTTTCGCCGACTGCTGCTGTGACTGCGACTCCTTGTCGAACTCGGTGATCCGGTTCGGGCCGACCACCCAGCCGCTGGTGTCGCTCTGCAGGACCTGGCTGCCCACCTCGGCGTCCATCGGGAACCCGGCGTCGACGTTGGCCGTCGCGCCGTCGACGTGGAACACCATCCCGAGGACCGAGTTGTACATCCAGTGGCCGGTGTTGGCGAACCTCGCGGCGGACAGCGGTGGGGTCACTCCGCCGACGACGGCGACCACCACCGCCGCGCACACCACGGCGAGCAGGACGAACGGCTGGCTCGCACGTGCCGCGGCGTGCTTCCTGATCATGGAGCGGGATGCTAACGACGGCGTTTCGGGACCGGTCCCCGGCCGCGTTACCTGCGATTTCACGACCCGACCGGGCGGAAGCTGCCCCGGATCTCGGCGATCAGCGGTTCCGCCGCCGCCCAGTGCCGCGCGAGCGTTTCCTGGTCGGCGGCGTACAGCGAGAAGGTCAGCTTGAACAGCGCCCCGGACGCCACCGCCCTCGTACGGGTGCGGTAGTGGAAGCCGCCCGCGCGGTAGGCGCACTCGAAGTTCGCCGACGAGGCGTTGCCGGACAACTCGATCTCCCGGTAGTCCGAGGTCTGCTGCCTCGTGCTCTGCGCTCTGGCGTCGGCTTCGAGCACCTCGATCGCCGACACCCCGGATTCGCCGGTGCGCCGCTGCACCTCCACCTTCAAGGCGCCGACCTTCGGGTCGGTCCGCTGGCCTTCCCAGGTGACGGAGCTGAGCGCGCCGTCGATCGAGGAAGCGCGCCGCCAGTCGGGTGGGACGCCGATCTCGAAGCCCAGGCGTTCCTGGTAGTTCTTCAGCGTGACGTCCGGAGCGCCCGCCGTGGGCGTCGGGGACTGGCCGGAGGACTGCGACGCGGCGCTCCGGTCGCCCGGGGGCAGGTTCGCCAGGATCACCGCCGCCACCACGGCCACCACCGCGGCGCCGATCGCGATCAGCGGCCCCCGGTTGGACCGCGGCCACGGGGCCGGGGGGAGCGTGGGGGCGTCCGGTGCGACGCCGCGCACCGGAGCGGGAGGCGGCAGGAAGGGCGGCACCGCGGTGCGGGTGTTGGGCACGGTCCCGTGGGCGACCGTCAGCTCGCCCGCCGGGTTGACCACCTTGGTCGGGAACTCCAGCCGCACCCTGGTCCCCGGCGGCGCCGGGGACGGCACGGCCGCGATCTCGGTCAGCCTGTCGATCGCGTTCCTGGCCGTCATGCGCTCGGCGGGTTTCTTGCGCAGCAGCCCGTCGATCACCGGCGCCAACCGGCCGACCTTCGGGTCGGGGGCGGGCTCCCACGACAGCACCGCACCCAGCGTGGCCTGGACGTCCCCCCTGGAGAACGGCGTCCGGCCGACGACCATGCCGTAGAGCATGATGCCGACCGACCACAGGTCGGCCGCGGGCAGCGCTTCCTCGCCCCGGATGCGCTCCGGCGATATGTACTCCGGCACCCCGGGGAGCTGCCCGGTCGCGGTGAGCACCGAGTCCCCGTCGATCAGCGCGATCCCGAAGTCCGTGAGCACGACCTGGTCGTCGACGAGCATGACGTTGCCCGGTTTGACGTCCCGGTGCAGCACGCCGTTGCTGTGGGCGTAGTCCAGGGCCTCCAGGACCTCGATCCCGATCCGCGCGGCCCTGTCCAGCGGCATCGGCCCGTCGGCGGCCAAGGCGTCGCTGAGCGAGCGCCCGTGCAGCAGTTCCATCACGATCACCGGCAGGCCACCGCCGTCGGTCACCACGTCGTAGACCGTGATGACTCTGGGGTGCTTGCTCAACTTCGCGGCGGCTCGGGCCTCCCGCAGCGCGCGCCGCACCTCCGGGTCGTCCTCCCGGATCACTCGCCCCCTCGGCGGCACGATCTCCTTGATGGCCACCTCCCGGTCGAGGTACTCGTCGTGCGCACGCCAGACCACGCCCATCCCGCCCCGACCGAGGACCTGTCGCAGGCGGTATCGCGCAGCGACCAGTCTCCCATCACCCTCCGTCACGGCAGTAATATAGCGACCACGCTCCGTCGCGGACGTCTTTCCCGCACGCGCGGCAGAAGAGGGCCGGGTTTCCTTGCCGGGCAGTCGCGGCGACAGTCGCTCACGACGTCGGGGCGGTTCGGGTGGGCTCGTTCGGCGCGGTGTCCGGCCGATCGGGGGCGGGCGAGGTCGCCACCACGAGGCCTGCCAGCAGCAGGCAGGCACCCGCGCCCGCGGGCCACGGCAGGTGTTCGCCGAGGAAGGCCAGGCCCAGCACCGCCGCGACGAGCGGCTCGGCCAGGCTCAGCGTTCCGGCCGTCGCGGCGGTGACGTGCCGCAGTCCCGACACGAAGAGCAGGTAGCCGATCGCGGTCGCCGGGATCGCGAACCAGCCGACCAGGGCGAGCGCGTTCGGTTCGGCGAGCGGTTCCAGGCCGTCGGTGAAGGGCAGGATCACCACCCCGCCCAGGACGAGCGTCGCGGAGACCGCCACCAAGGCGGGGGCGGTGCTGTCCAGCAGCCGCTTGGCGGCGACGGTGTAGACGCCGTAGCAGATCCCGCTGAGGACCCCGAGCAGCACGCCCGTGGTGTCGGCGCGCACGGTGGCTCCCGGCAGCAGCAGGAGCGCGGTCCCGGCGACCGCCGCGACGGTCCCGAGCAGCCAGGGCCGGGTGAGCCGTTCGGCACCCGCGATCCTGGCCAGCGCTCCGACGGCGGGCGGCGCGACCCCCAGGGCGACGACGGTGGACAGCGCGGCTCCGGCGCGGGCGACGGAGCTGAGGAAGGCGACCTGGTAGGCCGCCGTCGAGACGGCGGCGAGCACGAGCCAACCGGGAGTGGCGCCGTGGCCGAGCAGGCGCCACCGGCCCGGCTCGCCGCGGCCGGTGGCGCTGAGCACGCCGAGCAGGACGAGACCGCCCAGGACGAGGCGGGCGGCGCCGAGCGCGCGGGGATCGGCGTCCGAGGCGGCCAGGACCTGGGCCGGGCCGACGGTGCCCCACAGCACCGCGGCGCCCAGGACCATCACCACTCCGCGAACGGTGGGGCTGCTCATTCGTGCGAACATGGGCGCAGAAGCTAGCCATTAAAGTGGCTAAATGCCACACCGTTCGAACTTTCTACCAGGGAACTTTGAATCGGGTGAATTTAATCCGGTCGGCCCGCGCCTTCCGGGGCTCCTGCGGAACGATGCACGGCTGACCAGTCCCTTCGCGACTGGGTGCTGACGCTGCCCGAGGTGCTCGACTTGTTCGCGGCCTGCGCCCCGCACGGCTTCGTGGTCGACCGGCGCGCCCTGCGGGACCGTCCTCGTCCCGGTCGTCTGCCACCGGTCAATCCGAGGCGCCCTCGCCCGGATCGGTCAGCAGCCCCACGAACCCGTCCAGGTTGTCATCCATCATCAAGTGCCCGGCACGGGGCACGACGCGCACGTCACAGCCTGCCGCGCGCAGAGCGTCGAGGTCCTCGCCGGTCAGCTCGCCCGAGAGGTAGCGCTTCGGCATGGGCAGCGCGGTCAGCTGCGCGCGGAAGCTGGCAGGCCGCTCGGCCAGCAACGACACCGCGGTGCGGTGCAATCCGCGTGGTGACCACCGGCGCAGCGTCCGCGCACCCACCGTGGTGTCCTCGGCGTCGAGGATGTCCCGCATCCCGCCGGCGACGAAAGCGTCCTCGTCGAAGCTCGCGATCCGCGCCGACATCGTCCCGACGCCGGGGTCGAGGTTCGGCTCGGCCACGATCAGCTCACCGACCAGGTCGGGGCGCTGCGTCGCCAGGCTGATCGCGATCGAACCACCGAGCGAGTGCCCGACGAGCGTGATCGCGCGGAGTTCGAGCGCGTCGATCACCGCCGCCACAGCGGCCGCGTGCTCCTCGATCGTGTAGGAGAACGCGTCGTCGTGGTCGCTCCAGCCGCTGCCCACCAGGTCGATCAGCACGTGCCGACCACGGCCCGCCAGCGCGGGGTGACCGATGACCGGTGCGAAGGTGACGGTGCTCGCCAACCCCAGGCCACCGAGGTAGACGCTCGTGCGTCCACCGACAGCCCCGACGTCGAGGTAGGCGACCTGCGTGCCGGACGCGGTGACGGGCAACAATTTCATATTCGCATTATGGATCTATGGCCGGTCGGCGGACGTGCGGGATCGGGCACCCCCGAGCGGTCGTGACCACTCCGGGGCATGAGCGGCGCTACGGTGCTTCAACGACGACCAGGGGAGACACGATGACCCGCACCGGCCGGAACACGGACGCGCCACGCGATCTCGGCACGGGGCTGTGGGTCGGGAGCACCGACGCGCGGGTGGTCCGGGCGGCCTCCGCCGGCGGATTCGACTGGGCCTGCGTCGACGAGCAGCACGGAGGCGCCGCGGGCGGACGGGACAACACCGACCTGATCGCCGCCGTGCGCGCGGCGGGCGTTCCCGCCTTCGTCCGCGTCGCCTGGAACCGTCCCGAACTCATCGGCAGGGCTCTGGACAGCGGTGCCGACGGGATCATCGTCCCGATGGTCGACAGCGTCGAGCAGGCGCGGGCAGCCGCCGCGGCGGCGCGGTTCGCGCCGCGTGGGACGCGCAGCTTCGGACCGATCCGGTCCACCGACGCCTTGACGGCCGCGGTGCCGGCACGGGCCAACGAGGACGTGCTGTGCCTGGTGATGGTCGAAACGGTTCGCGGTCTGGACGCGGTCGCCGACATCTCGGCCGTGGACGGCGTGGACGGCATCTTCGTCGGCCCGTTCGACCTGTCGCTGGCGCTCGGCCTTGACCCGACCGAGCTGCTGGCCGACGACAGCGAGGACTCCCCGCTGCGGCGGGTGGTCAGCGCTTGCCGGGCCAACGGTCTCGTGGCGGGTGCCTATGCGGGATCGGTGGAGCGCGCCGTCCACCTCAGAACGGCGGGCTTCACGATGATCGCCGCGGTCGACGACCTGGCGATGATCGCGCGAAGCGCGAGCGAGGCCGCGGCAGCGGCGAAGGCGCGCTGACTCCGGGGGCGGGCGTGGGTAGTACGTGGGTATGACCCGGAGGACCGGACGGTGGTATGACGACGTGAGGTGCGCCCGCGCCTAGCGTTCGAGCCATGACAGCACTTCTCGTCCGCCTGGGTGTCCACCCACGACCGGGCTTCGTCCGCGCGCTCGCCGCGTCGCCCCTCGTGCTGCTCGTCGTCTACCTGGCGGCCCGTGGCTGGTTCTACCCGCTGTGGCCGGACACCGTGGGCGCCATCGGCCACCCCTTCACCGCGGACCCGATCGTCCTCGGCGGCGCTTGGGGTGGTCCCACGCTCGTCGGCGCCTGGGCCGTGCACGCCGCGATCGCCCTCGGTGTGCAGGCCGTCTGCCTCGCGCTGCTGCGGCTGCTCTACCGCGCGCCTGAACGGGGTCGACTCCCATGACCAGGCCCCGTCCTCCGAGGACGTCGCCCTCGCCTACTAGCCCCACCGCGTCTGCAAGTACTACCCGAGCGCCCTTTCCGAGCGCATAGCTACTACCCGCCCCGGTGGACGGGTAGTAGTGAGCGGCCCGCCGAGGGTGACGGGTAGTACTTGCAGACGCGTTCCTGGCCGCCGCCGGGTACGGGGCTTCGACGCGGGACCGGCGCGGCCTACCGGAGGGGCGGAGGAATCGGTCGACGAGATCGAGCCGTTCGAGCGGTGGACCCGGCGCCGAGGGGCTTGGTCCTGCTCCGCGAGCCGATCCTGCTCAACCGATGACAGCGGAGTGTCGAACAGCGCGTCGTCCGCTGCGAAGCCGATGCCTGCGGCACCTGGCGAAAGCGGTGCGGGCAGGGGTTACGGTGCGAACTCGGTGGACGGTTCGGTGGCGTAGTTCTTCCAGATTGGCGCCATGGTCTCGCGCGTCATGGGCTGCCCGGACTCGACCATGGCCTTGAGGTCGCGGAAGTACTGCACGTACAGGTCCGGCGTGAAGGTGGTCAGCATGACCGCGGGCTCGTCGCCGGGGTTGGCGAAGGTGTGCGGCGCGCCCGGCGGGACCGTGACCCACGTGCCTGCGACGACGTCGTAGTCGTCCTGCCCGATGGTGAACCGCACGTTGCCCGAGAGCACGTAGAAGCCTTCGTCGTGCTGCGCGTGGCGGTGTTGCGGAGGACCGGGGGTGTGCGGGGGGATGACGACTTCGCCGATTCCCAGGCGGTGTTCGGTGTTGCTGCCGTCTTCGAGGATCCGGATACGAGACGGGCCGTTGGCGATGAGCTCGCCCCCGTCGGGGCCGACGATCGACACCTGAGCCATGGAGCAGCCTCCTGGGGTGATTGCAGTTTGTGCAGTCACTGTAGCACTGGTGACTGCACACTGTGCAGTCGCTAGGCTCGTGGCATGCCGCGATGGAAGCCGGACGCAGTCGAGCGCCTGCAGACCGCCGCGTTGGAGCTCTTCGACGAACAGGGGTTCGAGCGCACGACGGTCGCCGAGATCGTCCAGCGGGCAGGGCTCACCCAGCGAACGTTCTTCAACCACTTCGCCGACAAGCGCGAGGTGCTGTTCGTGTTGAGCTCGCAGCTCCAACAAGAGATCATCAGCGAGATCGCGGCCGGTGACGACACCCTGCCGCCCCTCGACGCCGTCGTGCGCGCGCTGGGAGCCGTCGCCGACAGGATGTTCGAGCACCAGCGTGCCGTGGTGACGCGCCGCTACGCCGTTGTCGCCGCCAACCCGGAGTTGCAGGAGCGCGAACTCGGCAAGAACGCCGCGCTCACCGAGGCCATCGCGGCCGTGCTGCACGCGCGGGGTTGTGATCCCGAGACCGCGTTCCTCGCCGCCGGTGCCGCCATGCTCGCGCAGCAGGCGGCGTTCCGGAAGTGGACGCGACCGGACGAGACCCGAACCTTGCGCGATCTCCTGCCGGAGGCGTTGCACTCCCTGCGCGCGAGCGTCGACCGGCAACCGGTCGACCCACCCCTCCCGGCTTGACGGGGCCGCTCGCGGGGCGGCGCGACCACGAAGATGGACGTATTAGGTCGATCCCCAGTCGCTGTGGTGGGCCAACTGTCCGTCTCGCAACACGTCACGCGCTGAAAATCGCGTCCTCGGGCGAACTGCGTAAGTGCGTCCCGAGTCCGGCCCGGTCTTACCGAGCCGGGCAATGCGACTCGGGCGTTCCCGATCCACCCAACGGCGCCGGTGTACCGGCGCTGCGGTGAGGCGGGTGAACTCGGGGCAGGAAGAGGGCCATGAGCAGGCCGACCGCCATCGCGCCCGCCGCGATCAGGAAGGAGAGGCGGAAGCCGTGCATGGTCGGCATCGCGACGCCGTGCACGTCGTTGGCGGTGTCGGTGAGGACCACGCCGATGACGGCGCTGGAGACCGCCGCGCCGATCGAGCGCATCAGGGTGTTGAGCCCGTTGGCCGCGCCCGTCTCCGAGGCGGGGACCGCGCCGACGATCAGGGCGGGCAACGAGGAGTAGGCCAGTCCGATGCCCGCGCCCAGGACCACCACGGTGACGAGGCTCTGCCACGGCGCGCTCATCAGGCCGAGACCGGCGCCGTAACCGATCGCGATGATCGCCATGCCGAGGATCAGCGTGCCCTTGGCGCCGTACTTCGCGGCCAGTCGGGAGTGGACGGGGGCCGTGGACATCATCACCAGGCCGAGCGGCGCCATGAGCAGACCCGCGACCACCATCGACTGGCCGAGGCCGTAGCCGGTGGCCCTGGGCAGCTGGAGCAACTGGGGCAGGACGAGCGAGACGACGAGGAACGAGGAGCCGACCACGAGCGAGGTCAGGTTGGTGAGCAGCACGGCGGGGCGGACCGCGGTGCGCAGGTCCACCAGCGGTGCCTCCGACCGCAGCTCCACCACGGCCCACAGGACGAGCACGACGGCCGCCGCGGCGAACAGCCCCAGGGTCGTGCCGGAGGTCCAGCCCCAATCACCGGCCCTGGTGACCGGCAGCAGGAAGAGGACCAGACCGGCGGACAGCCCGACCGCGCCGAGGACGTCGAAGGTGCCCTGCGCGCGGATCGGCGACTCGGGGACGACGAAGACGGTGACGGCGACGCAGAGGACACCGAGGCAGGCGTTGCCGTAGAAGAGGACGTGCCAATCGGCGTGCTGGGCGACCAGGGCCGCGACGGGCAGGGCGAGACTGCCGCCGACCCCCATGGAGGAGCTCATCAGCGCCATGGCCGAGCCGAGCCGCTCGCGGGGGAGCACGTCGCGCATCAGAGCGATGCCGAGGGGGATCGCGCCCATCCCCAAGCCCTGGAGGGCCCGGCCCGCGATCATCGCGGTCAGGTCGCTGGTGAGGGCGCTGACGAGCGCGCCCACGACCATCGCGGTGAGGCTGACGAGCAGCATGCGGCGCTTCCCGCGAAGGTCGCCGAGCCTGCCGATGACCGGTGTGGCGACCGCACCGGAGAGCAGGGTCGCGGTGATGACCCAGGTCGTGTTGCCCGGCTCGGTGCCCAGCAACCGCGGCAGGTCCTTGAGCACCGGGACGAGCATGGTCTGCGTCACCGCGACCACGATGCCCGTGAAGGAGAGAACCGGGACGAGTGCCCGACTCGCCCTGGTCGCGGGCTGATCGGTCGACGTGAGTGTCATGACGGAGGGCTCGCTCAGGGGTTGACGCTCTTGGCTGCCGCCCACGGGCCCAGGACGAACCCGTCACCCGCCTGCCGGACTTCCACCGCACCCGCACCGCCGAAGTGCGCGGGGACGAGCAGCTCGCGTTCGTCAGCCGCGCGCTGCAGAATCCGGCGACGGCTGGCCACCGCCTGTTCCGGGTCCAGGCAGGCGTTGCTGTTGCAGCAGGGGCGCAGGAGCTGGACCGGGCTGTGCACCAGATCCCCGACGAAGACGGCCCGGTCGCTTTTGGACGCGAGCCGCAGCACGGAGGAACCGGGGGTGTGGCCGGGCGCGGACTCCAGCGTGAGGTGTTCGTCGATGCGGTGCAGACCGTCCCACAGCACGGCCTGCCCGGCCCGGTGGACGGGCGCGACGCTGTCTTCGTAGATCATGCGGTCGACCACTTGCAGACCGTTCCCGTACCCGTTGTCGGGACCGTAGTGGAAGTCGTCCGCCGCAGGGATGAGGTATTGGGCGTTGGGAAACGTCGGCACCCATTCCCCTTCCGCGTCAACGGTGTTCCAGCCGACGTGATCGACGTGGAGGTGGGTGTTGACGACGACGTCGACATCCTGCGGGCGGATCCCTGCCCTGGCCAGGAGACCGAGGAAATCACCCTGGCAGCGGTGGAACGGCGGCATGCCGGGCCGCTCCCGCCCGTTCCCCGCTCCTGTGTCGACCACGACGGTCCGCCCACCGCTGCGCAGCACCCACGTCTGCAGCGCGAGCACCGCCCACCCGCTGTCCGGGTCCCAGTGGTCCGGCGCCAGCCAGTCCTGGTTGTCCTGCCACACCTCGGCGGTCGCCTCCGGCACGATGCCGGAAGCGGGCGCGAACGGTTTCTGCCACTCCACGAGCCGGACGACCTCGACATCCCCCAGCACCATCATTTGCACGCGCTCGTCCTCAGTCGTCACGTGTTCGACCTTAAGAAAGGTCAAGTGACCCTCACAATGCGCGTTCTGCTCATCCGGATAAGCGTTCGTCTCACGCCTCATACGTGGGGATATCCTGCGCGAGTGGATGTGGTGAGCGACGCGATCTCCGCTGTGCACCTCGGGTACCCCTCGTCCCACCGGGTGCGGACGAGGGGAAATTGGTGCGCGCGGCTCGACCCGTACGACGGCGCGGGTTTCTACGTCGTCCTGAAGGGCAGTTGCTGGCTGCTGCCCGACGGGTGCGCCCCGGTGCACCTGGGCGTGGGTGACGCGGTCCTGCTGCCCCACGGCGCCGGCCACGTGATCGCTGATTCCCCGATCGACGCGACGATCGCCGGGCAGAAGGCGGTGCCGTTCGAGCAGTGGGTGGCGGGGACGGGATCGCGGGATCAACCCGAGCCCGGCACGACGGAGATGGTCTGCGGCAAGTACCGGCTCGACTGCAGCCGCCTGCACCCGCTCATGACGGAGCTGCCCGAAGTCGTCCACCTGCCCAACCGGGTGGGCAGCCACCTCGAACTCCGCGCCGCGATCGACCTGCTCGCCGGTGAGCTGGACGAGCAGCGGGCCGGCTCCTGCATCGCGCTGCCGAGCCTGCTCGACCTCCTCCTCGTCTACATCATCCGTTCCTGGATGACCGAGGACACCAGCGGAACGTGGCCACGGGCGCTGGGCGACCCGGTGACGGCCGCCGCCCTGCGGGCGCTGCACGCGAACCCGGCCGCCCCGTGGAGCAACGACCGCCTGGCCGCGGAGGCGGGCGTCTCCCGCCCCACCCTGGCCCGCCGGTTCACCACCCTGGTCGGTCGCCCGCCGATGGCCTACCTCACGTGGTGGCGGCTGATCCTCGCCGCCACCCAGCTCCGGAACACCTCGGACACCCTGGCCACCATCGCAGGCCGAGTCGGCTACAGCAGTCCGTACTCGCTCTCACACGCCTTCGAGAAGGAGTTCGGCGTAACACCGGGGCGGTATCGAGTCCAGGCCGTGGAACGGTCCGCCATGCGGTGACTTCCGGAAAGCGGACCCGGCCCCGCGTCGTGCCCGTGCAGCGACAGGCCAGGATGCCTTGCGCAGTCACAACAGCACGCTGCGTGGGACAGTCCCAAGACGGTTCCACGGAACAGCAGCGTTACCCGACGCGTGCGTGCATCGGGCGTATCGAGGGCAAGCCGTTCGTGGTCCACTTCGATCAGACGACCGATCAACCGGCCATCGCCTTCGCTCGAACTGCGGCCAAGTCGGCGCGATGCTCAACCTCGTGAAGGAGCGACAGTGGTCCGCCTGTACCCCCACCCACCGCACCTGACGGTCGCGGTGTACCCGCGTGGCACGGAGATCGAGTGTTTCGCGCAGGCGTGCGAGGCGGTGCGGCAGGTGGGATGTGAGCCCGAGGGCACTGTTTACCTGGTGCCCCGTGACGTCGCGTTCGTCTTCTCCTCCGACCTCGCCGACCGGTCGGAGACGGCGGGGGTCCGGCCGGAGCGGTTGGAGGGCCTGATCGCGGGTGGCGAGCGGGCATGGCGGGTGGCACAAGCGGGTTTTCGGCACCGTCAGCACGGTCTGGTCGTGGTCGAGTACCTGCACAACCCCCACGAGGACCGTCACCCGATCGCGGTCTCGATCTCCGCGGGCGCCTTGGGATGGCCCGAGCAGTTGCGCGGCAAGTCGCAGCGCCTGTCCGGGAGGAGGCTGGAGAAGTGGGCTGTCAAGCTGCTGCGGGCGATGGCGTCGCGGTGCGACCCCTGGTACGGGACCGTCGATGTGGAGTACTCGCTGCCCACGCCGAGCGCGCTGAAGGCGGGGAAAGCCTCGCTGTCGCCGCAGGTGTTCGTGTCCCGTCACGCCGGGACGACGGTGCTGGAGGCGTTCGACGAGGCGTTTGCCGAGACCGCGAGGACCGAATGGGATTCGGGCTGGTTCTACTCCGGATCGGCCCGCCCGACCAGGGCCAGCGCGTTGCTGGGGCGGGTCGCGACCTGAGCCCGCTGAACCTGGACGACGTCGACGCCCCGTGCTGACCGGTACGGCAGCGCTCCAGGGTGGTGACGATGCGGATGATGACGGGTAGCTCGCTCAGGCGGGCGCGGCGCGCTCCGCTGGAACTGGAGCGGACCAGGGCCGACTGGAACTGGAGCGGGCCAGGGCCGAGATCCGGCCGCACCGGCAGCTCGTCCGGGAATCGTGACATCGGACCTGCTGGAAAGCGCTGTCGAACTCGTCGCCGCACCGCTGCTGGAATCAGTGGGACGTCGTGGGCGGTCGCACCACCCCGCACGGTTTCGCCGACCACGGCACGGTGCCCTGGACCCGCCTGTTCCGGCAGGGCTGGCGCTCTCCGTCGAGGGGCACGGCTTGCGCAGCCTGATCGACCAGGCACTGCGCACCGCTGGTGTCGAGCCCGCGATCACGTGCCAGACCAACTCGATGCTCGTGCGGAAGAAGCTGGTCGCCACCACCGACGTGTGTAGCGTCCTCCCGGCCGCGAGCATCGCCGAGAACGTGGCGGCCGGACGAGTCACCGGTGCCCGTCTCACCGATCCCGAGGTCTCCCGCGACGTCCTGCTCGCCCTGCGGCGAGGAAGCCGAGTGCCGCCCGCCGTCGAAGTCGTGGCCGTCGAAGTGGTCCGGGCGATGCACCGGCAGTCGGAGCTGACGGAGCGCGGGGATCCCAAGTCCTCGTCCCGAGCGCTCATGGGCAGCAGGCACAGCACAACTGCCCTGCGTGGCATCGGTGCGGACGCCACGAACTGCCCGGATGGGCTTGTCGGCAGGCGCGGCTCCGCTGGGCGTCCGGAAAGCCGCGCCGCTATTCGATGTGACCGGTCGCCCCGGTTGACTTGCACCGATGCGCGGAATTCCGCCGCGGTAGGCCGGACGGGTGGCGCGGGGGCAACTCGAGGACGTCTCGCACGGCGTCATGGAGGATCGGCTGGCAGGTTCTCCGCCGAAGGGTGAATCATGGATCGATCGCTGTCCGACATCGAGCGCATGGTCGACGACTGGGAGCGCAACGCCGCCGAGAAGGCCGCTCGTTACCGGGCGATGAGCAGTGAAGTGCAGCAGGTGTCGGTCACTGGTTCGGCGGCGGACGGTGCGGTCGTGGTGACGGTCGGCGCGAACGGCATCCCCACCGGGGTCACGATGACGGCGAAGGTGCGGCAGATGGAGCCCGAGCGCATCGCCGCCGCCGTGATGGAGGCGATGCGGCAGGCGCAGTCGCGCTACCCCGAGCGCCTGGCGGAGATCATGTCGCACACGGTGGGGGAGGACTCCACGACTCGGCACCTGCTCGCCGAGGCCAGGGCGAACTTCCCCGGGCCCGAGAGCGCGCCGGGGACGGATCCGCGGCCCAGGCGCGCCCCCGATGATCCCGAGGACTTCAGCAACAACAGCTTCATGGACGGTGGTCGCTGATGGCAGCCGGGTACGAAGTCCTGGTCGATGAACTCGCAGCGCACTCCCGCAAGGTCGACGGGTTCGCCGAGCGGCTCCGCGCGGCGGTCGACGCGGCCCGCCAGGTGACCATGAACGACAGCGCCTACGGCGTGATCTGCCAACCGTTCGCGGCGATGCTCCAGCCGTTCGAGGAGACGGGGGTCACCGCCCTGTCCAAGGGGGTCGAGGCAATCGCCGACACGGCGGAGCGGATGCGCAGGACAGCCGAATCCTACGGGGCTCAGGAGAGCGCGGAGGCCGCTCGGTTCGGCGGTCCGTCATGACCGAGAACCCCTTGGTCGCTCAGCCGCAGTCCGACACAACGGCTGTCACCGGTGTGGGGATCCTCGAATCGGCTCAGGGGCTCGCGGGCGGATTGGCCAGCGGCGACTGGGTCGCGGGCGGGCTCGGTGGTGTCGGTGTCGGCCTCGAAGTGCTCAGCATGGTCGTGGATCCGATTGGCACGCTCGCCTCCTACGGCGTGTCCTGGCTGATCGAGCACGTCCAACCGCTGAAGGAGGCACTGGACTGGCTGGCGGGCGATCCACCGGTGATCCGCTCCTTCAGCGAGACGTGGGCGAACGTGGCCACCGAAGTCGCGAGCATCGCGCAGGACTACGCCAATGAGGCCAACAACGGCACGGCGGGCTGGATCGGGTCCGCAGCCGACGCCTACCGCTCGCACTCGGCGCAGGTCGCCGACGCGGTGGCGGGCGCGGGCGTGCTCGCGGAGGGCGTCTCCGCCGGCGTCATGATCATGGGCGAGGTCGTCGCGTTCGTCCGCGAGACGGTCCGCGACATCGTCGCCGAGCTGATCGGCAGGCTCATCGCGTGGGCGCTGGAGGCCGTGGCCACTCTAGGGCTGGCCACACCGGTGATCGTCGGCCAAGCGGTGAACGCGATCTCCCGCGTGGTCAGCAAGATCGGCGACCTCATCCGCAAGCTCGTCAAGACCATCGGCAACGTCGCGCCACGCATTCGCAAGGTCATCGACAAGCTCGATGAAATCATGGCCAAGCTGGCCAAGCTCATGCGCGGGGGTGACGCCCCGACGAGCCCGAGCGGCACGACGAGCCCGAGCGGCACGACCTCGCCGTCAGGCCACGGCGGACCGTCGGCGGCACCGCGTGGGACGGACGGGACCACGTCCTCGTCCGGCGCGGACGGCCCCTCCACCCATCAGTCGGGCGCGGAGGCGCCCACCACCCGCGGTCCCAACGGCGCCGACTCCGGCGGTGCCACCAGCCCGTCGGGCAGTCCGGGCGATGGCACGTCGGGCAGTCCCAACGGAAAACCAGACTCGTCCGGCACCGGCAATCCCAGGGGCGACAACCCACCGCCGCGTGACGGCGACGGCGGGGGGCAGCGCTCGGAGGGCAATGGCGGTTGCGACGGCAAGGGCGGCGACCCGGTTGACGTCGTGTCCGGCCAGATGATCACCTCGAAAGTCGACGTCGCGCTGCCCGGTCTCCTGCCGCTGGTGCTGCGCCGTGCCTACGCCTCGGACTACGGCGAGGGACGCCTGCACGGGCCTGGTTGGTCCTCCACGCTGGATCAGCGCCTCGAGGTGACCGACGACGGAATCCGGTACCTCGGCGACGACGCGCAGGTGTTGTCGTACCCGCGGTTGGCTGAGGGACCGGTGCTGCCGCGACACGGCGCGCGGTGGCCGCTCAGCCACGACACCGGAAGCGATACCTACCGCGTCGAGGACCCCGAATCGGGCTGGGTGCGGCACTTCGGACCGGGTGCCGACGGAAGTGGCACCCGGCTGATCACCGCGCTGACCGACCGCGACGGTCACGAGGTCGCCTACGTGCGGGACCCGGCGGGCCTGCCGCTGGCGGTCCGCCACTCCGGCGGCTACTACATCGCCGTCGACGTCGTGGAAGGGCCGAGAGGCCCGCGCGTCGCGGGGCTGCGGTTGATCGACCAGCAGGGACACGGTGTCGCCGTCGTGTCCTACCTCTACGACGAGCGCGGCAGGCTGACCGGCATCGTCAACTCCAGTGGCCTGCCGTACCGCTACGAGTACGACGAATCCGACCGCATCACCGCGTGGGTCGACCGCAACGGGTTCCGCTACGACTACGAGTACCGCGCGGATGGTCGGGTGGCGCGCGGGCACAGCGAGGGCGGCCATCTGGACGCCGAGTTCCACTACGACTTGCGGAAGCGGATCACCTCGGTCACCAACAGCCTCGGGCACGTCACGCACTACCACTACGACGTGCACAACCACCTCACCAAGGTGGTCGATCCGCTGGGCAACGAGGAGTCCACCGAGTACGACCGCTACCACCGCCTGCTGTCGCGCACCGACGCGCTGGGCAACACCACCCGGTACGTGCGCAACGACGAGGGCGACGTCGTTCGGGTGGAGCACGCCGACGGCACGGTCACGTCCATCGAGTACGACGAGCGCTGGCGGATGCCGACTCGCGTGGTCCAGCCCGGTGGTGTCCAGTGGCGGCACACCTACTCCGACACCGGCGCGGTCCTCACGACCACCGACCCGGTGGGAGCGGTGACGACCTCCGAGCTCGACGCGCGCGGCCACCTCATCGCGACCACCGCCCCGGACGGCACCCGCTCGACATTCACCAGCGACGCCACGGGCCGTCCCAGGTCGGCCACCACGCCGTTCGGCGCCACCACCCGCTACGACCTCGACGGGTTCGGCAGGCTCGTCACCACCACCGGACCCGACGGCGCCGTCACCCGCTACGGCTGGACCGTCGAGGGCAGGCTCGCCTGGCAGGTCTCCGCGGACGGCACCCGTCAGGACTTCTCCTACGACGCCGAGGGCAACCTGCTCGCCAGCCGTTCCGGCGACGGCGCCAGAACCACCTTCGAGGTGGGCCCGTTCACCTTGCCGGTGGCCCGCACGGGTGCGGACGGCACCCGGTACGCGTTCGTGTACGACACCGAGTTGCGACTGGTCAAGGTGATCAACCCACTGGGGCTGACCTGGGAATACGAGTACGATCCCGCAGGCAACCTGGTCCGGGAGAACGACTTCACCGGCCGCGAGGTGACCTACCGCTACGACGCCGCCGGGTGCCAGGTGGGCCGTGCCGAAGCTGGCGGGGCCGTGCTGGAGCTGGTGCGCGACGCGCGCGGCCGGATCCTCGTGCAGCGCGTCGCGGGGGAGCGGCCGGTCGAGTTCGAGTACACGCCTGCCGGTTATCTGCGGCGCGCGGGTGACGGCGTCACCGAGGTGGTCTACGAGCGGGACGCACTGGGCCGCCCCGTGCTCGAAGCGGTTGACGGGCGGGCGGTGCGCAACGAGTACGACCTGCTCGGCCGCCGCGTCCGCCGCACCACGCCCTCCGGTGCGCAGACCACGTGGCAGTACACACCGACGCAGCAGCCCGCGGCGCTGATCGGCACGGCGGGCGCGCTGCACTTCGACTACGACCTCGCGGGCCGGGAAGTCGCCCGCCGCCTCGGGGCGCGCGCCGCGCTGACCCAGACCTACGACGCGGCAGGCCGCTTGGCAGCGCAGAACGTGTGGGCGCATCCCTCACCGGACCCGACCACGCCCGACGTGCCCGCCCAGCACTACGTGCCGGTGCAGCAGCGGACCTATCGCTACCGGGCGGACGGCGTGGCCACGGCGATCGGCGACCGGCTGCGCGGCGACCGCCTGTACGAGCTCACACGGGCGGGCCGCGTCGCGGGTGTCACCGGGGCGACCTGGCGCGAGCAGTACACCTACGACGCGCTGGGCAACCTGGCCGCCGCACAACCCGCGACGCCGTCCGACTCGGCAGGCCCTCGCGTGCTCGACGGTCTGCTGCTGCGCGGTGCGGGACGCACCAGCTACGAGTACGACGACGCGGGCCGCCTGGTCCGCCAGACCCGGCGCACCCTGTCCGGTCAGCTGCGCGTGTGGACCTACCGGTGGAGCGGTCACCACCAGCTCGTCGGCGCCACCACACCGGACGGCGCCACCTGGCGGTACCTCTACGACCCGCTCGGCAGGCGCGTGGCCAAGCAGCGGTTGGACGAGCACGGCACGGTGCTGGACGAGACCACCTTCGCCTGGGACGGCGCGGAACTGGCCGAGCAGCGGCACACCCGCGCCGGTCTGGTGACCGCGACGTCGTGGGACTACCGCGGCGGCACCGGCGAACCTCTCGCCCAGACCAGCCGGTCCTGGCTCGCGAGCGCGCCGGACGAGGTGATCGACACCAAGTTCCACGCGATCGTGTCCGACCTGGTCGGCACACCCACCGAACTGGTCGGGCCGGATGGCAGGGTCTCCTGGTACCGCACGGAGAGCCTGTGGGGCGAAGAACTGGCGCTGCACTCGCGCGGCGGCACCGACTGCCCGCTGCGCTTCCCCGGCCAGTACCA
This sequence comes from Saccharothrix coeruleofusca, assembly GCF_017876325.1. Classification (NCBI taxonomy): domain Bacteria; kingdom Bacillati; phylum Actinomycetota; class Actinomycetes; order Pseudonocardiales; family Pseudonocardiaceae; genus Saccharothrix; species Saccharothrix coeruleofusca. The sequence continues at coordinate 3,801,430 of NZ_JAGINV010000001.1, read as the reverse complement.
CGACCGCGAGACCGGCCTGCACTACAACTTCCACCGCTACTACGACCCCACGACCGCTCGCTATCTCAGCCCTGACCCGGTCGGACTGCGCCCCTCGGCCAACCACTACACCTACGTCGTCAACCCGCTCGTGGTCTGCGACCCGTTCGGCCTGGCAGGCCACCGGGGACCGGACGGCCGGTACGCCACCGATCCCAACGCGCCGCCGAGCAGCACGCACAACCGCAGCACCGAGTACCCGCACACCTACTGGGACTCCACGCACGACGCGATGGCCACCAACTGGACCCTGGAAGGACAGGCGCAGGGCGCGCGCCCTGTAGACGCCAGCGGCGTGCCCATTCCACGCGACCAGCTCACCTGGGTCGACGCCAACGGAAACACCATCCCGTTCGACCAGTTGACCTATGACCACAACCCGGCTGTCGTACAGCACTGGAACCAAGAGGGCTACGATCAGACCCGTGCCCAGCGCGAGGCGTGGTACAACCAGACCGACGACATGGAAGCCATGACCAGGAGTGAGAACTCCCGGCGCGGTGCCCAGCTGACCGAGCGCTACAGCGATACACCACCCGGCCCCAACTACTCCTGCACCTGACGCCCTCGGAGGACGGAACGTGGACCTGGCGGCGACCTTCGCGGCGATCCCTGGAGCTGTGCCGATCGACGGGGTGCCCGACGCCTGGTTCTGGACGCACGCGCCGAAGTTCGGCCACTCCGCGGTGCTCAGCCGCGACGGCAAGCACGCCTTCCAGTGCTACGCGCACAACTCCTACGACGAGGGCTTGGCACGTGCGGTCATCACGTTCACGCGGGAGCACGACGCCGAGTTGATCGCACCGCCGCAGCGCCCCCTGGTGGTCGTGGAAGGCTTCGAGCACCCCGGCTTCGGGTTCGACACGGTGGTCGCGGTCAGCCCCGACATACACAAGTACCAGTCGGACAAGCCCGAGGTGCACGAGGTGACCAGGGCGGTGTTCCCGGCCTATCGCTGCGAGTTCTCCGGTGCCGAGACCGAGGACGACGCGGCCTACCGCTACACGCGTGCGGCAGGAGCCCAACCGTCCAGGTGGGACCGTGAACCCAACCCGTACCTGAAGATGCGCCACCGCGCCGCATCCGGGCGGGAGATCCCCGAGCGCGGCTTCGCCAACCCGTCCAGGGTCGTCCACGAGTTCGCCGCTCTGCCCGAGCGGGAGGACGGCTTCGTCGAGTTCGAGAACTTCGAACGGCGGGTGTGGCGGGTGACGTTCCAGAACACCCACTACACCGCGATCGAGGAAGGTCCGGAGAACGCGGCAGCGGAGCGGATGGACTTCGACGACCTGGTCGAGTTCACCAAGCGAGTGCTCTACGGCCCGAACCGGACGTCGGGCGAGTCCGCGATCGACAAGAGCTGACCGCGCGCCCCGGTCACCGGGGCCGGTCGGCGCGCGGTACCGGAAGTGGCATTGGCGTTCCGGCTTGCGCTCCTACGATCGGGCGTTCCGGTCGTGGTGGTGCGAGTCGTGCCCTCCGGTGAGGGCGCCGGAGCGGGAAACTGAGCCACCACTGCGACGATCTCACGACACGCCGGCCCGACGAGCACTTCCGGGCCACGGACCACCTCCGATCGCTCACGGTCACTTTCCGACCAGGCACACGGGCGGCCTCGTCGCGGTCTCCGCCTCTTTCCGCTGCTGCCAGGCTCGCACGAGGGCATTCGGAGACGGCGGGGGTCCGGCCGGAGCGGTTGGAGGGCCTGATCGCGGGTGGCGAGCGGGCATGGCGGGTGGCACAAGCGGGTTTTCGGCACCGTCAGCACGGTCTGGTCGTGGTCGAGTACCTGCATAACCGCCACGAGGACCGTCACCCGATCGCGGTCTCGATCTCCGCGGGCGCCTTGGGGTGGCCCGAGCAGTTGCGCGACAGGTCGCAGCGCCTGTCCGGGAGGAGGCTGGAGAAGTGGGCTGTCAAGCTGCTGCGGGCGATGGCGTCGCGGTGCGACCCCTGGTACGGGACCGTCGATGTGGAGTACTCGCTGCCCACGCCGAGCGCGCTGAAGGTGGGGAAAGCCTCGCTGTCGCCGCAGGTGTTCGTGTCCCGTCACGCCGGGACGACGGTGCTGGAGGCGTTCGACGAGGCGTTTGCCGAGACCGCGAAGACCGAATGGGACTCAGGCCAGTTCTACTCCGGATCGACCCGCCCGACCAGGGCCAGCGCGTTGCTGGGGCGGGTCGCGACCTGAGCCCGCTGAACCTGGACGACGTCCATGTTCCCCGTGCTGATCGGCGCGGCACACCGGAGTACACGCGGGCGGTATCGGTCAGCCGTGCCCGGTAGCCGGTGGCTGGGGTCTTCCCGTTTTTGAGGGGTGGGGGATGGGGCGCTCGACGGCTTGCGGACCCGTTGATGCCGGTCTTCGCCTTGTCCCTGGGTGTGGTTGGTGGGGTCGGGACTTTGCAATGGGGCTGGATGGTTGGAGTGCCCTGGTAGCACAGGCCGCCGATGGTGGGGATGCCGACTATCAGGGTGTCGTCATCCGCCTTGGCGGAGGCCAGTCGGTCATGAGCACGCCCGGCCACGGGGCGGTCAAGCGCGGAGAGGGACCGCCCGGACCCACTTGCGCGGGGAAGACCAGTCGATCCACCGGGCGAGGCTCCACCATGGACCACCCCGCTCGCGCGGTAAGATACGCCTGCTGACCGGGCGGCGGCCGTCGAACAGAGACCATCCCCGCTCGCGCGGGGAAAACCGGGTCTCGGCGTCGGTCAGGGCCTTGGCCGCCGGACCATCCCCGCTCGTGCGGGAAAGACGCGCTGGAAAATCCGGACGCCAAGCTGTTCCAGCGCCCCCCGCTCGCGCGAGGAAGACGTGCCAGCGCTTCTCCACCGGCACGGCCTCGGGGGACCACCCCGCTCGCACGGGGAAGACAACCCTGAGGCACGTCCTCTGCCCCTGTTGACGAGTCAGCAGTCTTGTGAAGGCGAGGTGGCCAGGCCGGTCGGGACCGCAGCGCCGGAGAGGTAGCGCTCCAGCATCCGGCGTCGCTCGGCGAGCTGCTGCTCCTGCTGCGCCAACTGGTCGCGGACCTGCCGGGCACGGGCGACGAGCGCGGCGCAGTCGCCGGTGGGCTGCTTCGACCCGGCGCACGGGATGACCTCCCGGATGACCTCGGAGGGCAGGCCCGCGCGGTAGAGGTCCTGGATGAAGGCCACCTGGCGGATTGCCTGCTCGTCGTACTCGCGGTAGCCGTTGGTGCGCCGTTCGGAGAGCAGCAGACCTTGCTCCTCGTAGTACCGCAGCGCGCGGGTGCTGACCCCGGTGGCCTTGGCGAGCTCCCCGATCCGCATGACGCTACCTCCTGGCCGCACCGGACTTGACATTGACGTCAACGTGAAAGTTTAGCGTCGCTGTCATGAGCGCGAATGAGCAGGGCGAACAGCGGAACAACGATCGGCGCGTCGCGCTGGTCACCGGTGCGGGCACGGGCATCGGAGCCGCCCTCGCACAACGGCTGGCCGCACAGGGCATGGACCTGGTCGTGGTGGGGCGCAACGCCGCCCGCTTGGAGGACGTGGCGCAGCGACTGCACGCCGAGCACGGGGTCGACGTGCTGCCCGTGCCATTGGACCTGTCGGGACAGGATGCCCCCACTCACTTGGCCAAGCAGTTGGCGGAGGCGGGCATCGAGATCGACATCCTGATTAACAACGCGGGTGCCGCCAAGGTCGGGGCGGTCGCTGATACCGATCCGCAGACGATCCGCGCGCTGGTCGACCTCAACGCCGGCGCAGTGGCCGAAACGACCGCGCTGTTCCTGCCCGCCATGGTGGCTCGCGGCCGGGGCGCGATCGTGAACATCGCCAGCACCGCCGCGTACACGCCAGGGCCCTACAACGCCACGTATGCGGCGTCGAAGGCGTTCGTGGTCTCCTTCACCCGATCGCTCTGGCACGAGGTGCGGGGCACCGGAGTCAGGGTCGTGGCGGTCAGCCCCGGCTCGACCGCTACACCGATGAACCTCCGCCGCGTTCCCGGAACGCGGCAGCCCGAGCAGGTCGCGGACACCGTCATGGCTGCTCTGCGCAGCCGCGCCCCCGTGGTCGTCGACGGTCGGGTCAACGCCCTTCTGGCCTTCATGTTCGGCCGCGTCCTCCCGCCTAAGGCGGCAGCCCGGATCACCGGGGCGTTCTTCCGCAAGGCGGCCCGAGAGGGCGATTAGCAAACCGGAACGACGCATCCGCTGGATGGCGCGTTTCTCCCCGTTGGTCGTAGCTGCCTCGCGGCGCTGGCCATCCGGTAGGCGGTAATCAGCGCGGCGTCGCGGGACCACCCCCGCTCGCACGGGGAAGACAGCCGGGTGCCCGGCTGCAGGTTGGCCCAGCCCGGACCACCCCCGCTCGCGCGGGGAAGACGCGTCCGCCTCCGACCGCAGGAACGCACGGTACGGACCACTCCCGCTCGCGCGGGGAAGACGGACCGGTCGGGTGAGACGGCCGGCGGGGAGGTGGACCACCCCCGCTCGCGCGGGGAAGACGGCACTGGGTGGCCTCGCTGTTCCACGCGGGCAGGACCACCCCCGCTCGCGCGGGGAAGACACTTTCTGACCAGGCACTTTACACGGCGTTCCGCTGTTTTGGCATCGGTTTGTGCGGGCTGGCACTGAGTGGTCAGGACAGGGGGCCGGTCTGCGGGCACTCACCGGGGTACCTGCGGCGGCTGGCTCCAACTGCTCAGCGGACACGCTGATTTGACGGGCTCGGCTTGACCTGAAGTAGTTGATCAGTCGGCTATCCGGTGAGCGCGATCAGGTACTTGAGGGCGTGGCCGGACCCATATGTCGGTTCATCGCTGACCACGAGGGACGTCATCGGGAAGCGGAAAGCTTGATCGGACGGCAGGCGATGTCCAGCCTCGACAACAGCGCCACCGGGCGACGGCGAGATGCGTCGTGACGTGGGCGGCTGGGACTGTGGCCCGCGCGGTATCCGATCAAGCGGCGGTTGATCGGAGCAGGTGGACTTCGTGGGCGAGGTCGTTGACGTCGCTGTTGTGGCGGTGGTGCGCGGTTTCGGTGGCCAGGGGTGCCAGGTGGTGCAGCAGGCGGGTGGAGTTGACCGCGCGTACGGCGTCGAGTGCCTGGTGGCCGAGTTGGGTGCCGGTGTCGGGGTCGCCTGCGGCGAGGGTGCAGGTGGCCAGCCAGGTGAGGTTGAACGCACGTTGGCGGGCGTGGTCTGCGGGGGTGTGGTCGAGGGTTCGGCGCAGGCGGATGATGGCTTGGTCGCGGTGTGCGGGGTCGTGCAGGCCCAGGTGGCTGTGCACGCGGGCGGCGGCGGTTTCCAGGGCGGTGTGGTCGAAGAAGCGGGCGAAGGGGCGGTCCTGTTCGTCGGTGCCCGCGTGGGCGAATTCGTTCTCGGCGCGGCGCAGGGAGCTGATGGCGTGGTCGGGGTGGCCTTGGTGGGCGTAGGCGACGGCCTGGTTGGCGTGCAGGAAGGCCACGGCGAGGGGGGAGTGGGCGTCTTGGGCGGCGATCTGGCCGAGTTGGAAGTACTTCAGGGCTTCGTCGGGGTCGCCGTTGTCCAGCGGCACGCGGCCCAGGTAGTGCAGCACGATGGCGGTGTGGGCGGGGTCGCCGGCGGCGCGGGTGTGCTCGACGGCGCGGACCAGGTGGCTGTAGGCCTCGGTGGTCAGGCCCAGGTCGTGGGCGGTCCACCCGGCGAGGGTCCTGGCTTCGGCGACCGCGGCCAGCAGCTGCCTGCGGATGGGGTCGGTGCAGTCGGCGCCCAGTAACGACTCCGCCCAGCGGCTGTGGGCGAGGATGGCCTCGCGGCAGGAGCCGCCGCCGTGGGCGATGTCGTAGGCGCGCAGTCCTGCGGTCAGCGACCGCAGCTGGTCGACCTCGGCGGCGCCCAGGCGCGCCGGTACCGGTGTGGGTTGCGGGTCGGTGCTGATGAGGGTGATGTCGGCGCTGGTCAGCGCCGAGCCCACGACGAGTTTGCCGACGATGCCGAGCAGTTCACGACGACGCACGGGTCCGTCCTTCACGCTGTCCGAGCAGGGGGAGCAGGGCAGGGGAGCAGCCGTACCACCGGCGTAGGCCAAGCCCATGTAGCCGCGTGGAATGCCCAGGCCGTCGGCGATGCGCGCCAGCACCTGGTATGCCTGCACCTCGCGACCGCGGGTGATCGCGGAGACCTCGGACTGGTGCAGGTCGGTGCGTGCCGCGATCTGCCGCTGCGACACCCCCGACCTGCGCAACAGCGCGAACACCCGCCCGATGTCGTGCCGGGCCAGTGCTTCGCGCATCTGCGGGGTCTCCCACAGGCGCGGGTCGAGCGCCTGCTCGCGGGGCAGCACGTTCATGGGGCCTCCGCTCGTGGTCCGCCGATCACGGTAGCGACGCGGGTGTGGCCGTGCCGAGGTCTGATCGGTCAAACCGATCGGTTGCGCTGATCGGGGCTGCTGATCGGGGCGGTGAGCGGTGAACGGGAGCAGTGCGGCTTCTCGCCTGCCGGGGTCGACGTGGGGCAGGGTCGCGGCACCGCACCTGAGCTGGTGCTTCCCGGATGGGTGGAGCGGAGGTGGGCGAGATGGCCGCCCTGAGGACCGAGCGCACCGGGTTGACCGGGGGTGTTCCCAGTCCGCGCGCGGATGAGCCGCCGCGTGCCGGGACGGTGGGACGGTCGCTCCGGGTCGCCGTGATCCGGGCCGGTGTCCGCAGCGAGCGGAGCTGAGCGCGGTGGCGGGCCTGTGGCGCGATGCGGTCGCGCGGATGGTTGACGTGGACAGCCCGCTGGGGCGGGTGGGGGTGGCGGTTGACGAGTTGGCCGCCCACCTCCCGATGCCGGGCACTCAGACCCGCTGTCCGCTGTGCTCGACCATGACGTGGCCGTGCGCGAGCTTCCTCGATGCCGCCCGGCACCTGCACGACGGTGGTGTGCCCGTGGGATTGCTGGTGCCGTTGGACCTGCACCCGGTGCTGTGGCCGCCCACCGCTTCGGCGCCTGCCCCGGTCACCGCCGTGGGTGGATCGACCACCTCGACGCCTCCTGCCGTCCATCCCGCGCCCGTTCGGGAGTCCTGGGCGGGGTGACCTGTTCCGCTCGTTGAGCGCGATCGCGTCGTGGCCGGCCTGCTGCGGGGCTACCGGTGGAGGGTTGCTCGCGGAGGACTGGCGCGCTGGTCCCTGCTGTCCGTATGTCCACTTGCGACGGTTAGACGGCCGTTGCGGCGGATTTTCGGGCTGTGGGCGGAAAGTGGCTTCGTCGGAGTGGCTTGTCGGGGGTTCTCGCGTGCTCGCGAGGCTGATTGGGCAACCTGCTTGACAGATTGAGCAGCTAGGTTGACTATATAAGCAGCTTAGTTGCCTATCTGATCCTCGTGTGCCGTCGCAACACGATCGGCGACCATCCCAGGAGCACCTCATGGCCGAGACCACCGCGGTCCCCGACGTCGGCACCCTCATGCCGGACTTCTCCCTGATCAACCCGAGCGGCGTCCGGACGAACCTGCACGCCGTGCGTGCCAAAGCGACCACGGTCGTCTACTTCCTGAGGGCGAGCACGTGCCCGGCGTGTCTCAAGCACGCCCGTGCGCTGGCCGAACTCGCCGAGGCGGACGAGCTGGGCGGAGCCGAGGTCGTCCTCGTCGCGCCCGGAGACGTCGACGAGGCGCGCCGGCTCGCCGACCGCGTTGCGTCGTCGGCGGTTTCGGCATGGGCGTCGGGAACCGCCCACGGCACCGTGGGCATGGGCAGCTTCCTGGCCGTCCAGCACAGCGGGACCTTCCTCGTCTCGGACGACGGCACCATCCGCTACCGGCGCACGGCGACCCTGCCGACGCGCAGCTTCGACCGCGATGAACTCCTGGGCGCGCTCGCCCGTGTCCGCTGATGGACCAGTGGGAGAAGTTCAAAGGATGACTTCATGACCGAATTCCACGACCTCCTCGAGCGCAACCGCGAGTTCGCCTCGACCACGGATCTCCGACTCCTCGAGATGCCCGACCCCGCTCGCATGCCCGAGCGGATGCCCCTGGTGCTCACCTGCGTCGACCCCCGCGTCGAGCCCGCGGGCTTCCTGGGGCTGCGGACCGGGGACGCCGGGGTGCTGCGCAACGTCGGCGGCCGCGTCGACGACCGGATCGTCGAGGACATCGCCTACTTGGCGATGCGGCTCGGCGTCCGGCTCGACGTCGCTGTCATCCACCACACGCAGTGCGGGTCCGGTTTGCTCGCCGACCACCGGTTCCGCGGGGCTTTCGCCGAGCGCACGGGGGCCGACGAGGAGGTGCTGGCCGCGAGGGCGGTCACGGAGCCGTCGCGGACGGTCCGGCACGACGTGCGGCGGCTGCTCGCGAGCCCGCTCATCACCGGCGACGCCGTCGCCACGGTGTCCGGGCACGTCCTGAAGCTGGAGACCGGTCTGGTCGAGACGATCATCGCGGCAGCCGCTCCCGGTGAACCGGCCTCCGACTGATGCGGGAACGTGCCGCCGTGCCCGTGCTGCCAGGGCACCGGCGGCACGGCCGGTCAGAACACGCCGTACTTCGAGCGGCACTTCTGGGGCGTGCCGGACGCGCCGTCCTGGATGCAGGCCTCCAGCCGGTACGAGGTGCCGACCTCGATCCAGTCGACCACCAGGTACGGGTCGCTGCACTCCGCGTTGGACCCGTTGAAGTCCTGCGCGACAACGGCTTTCGTGTGGCCGGAGACCCACAGGAACGCCATGGCGCGCATCCCGTCCGGCTTCCCCTCGTCGCACGCGTACAGGTGCGCCCCGTCGGTGAAGCCGGCCACGCCGTAGCCGCCCTTCGCCGAACTGCCGCTGCTCACCACCGTGGACGCCGACGCGACCGGAGCCGCCAGCGCGGCGGCTGTGAACAGCGCGATCACCATGCCGATCGCGGTGGCGAATCGTCGTGCTGCCATCTGGACCCCTCTCCGTGGGCTGTCGCGGAACGGGGCCGATGGTGTCGCGCCGGTCTTGGGCGGGTCTTGGATTTTTCTTGGTTTCCCAGGTCGGCGAGATCCCGCCGCACGGCGTGAATCCCGGTGTCCGGTCTTCGAGGGCGACCTGCACCGCCAGGGGCGGCGCTCATCGCGGCTTCGGGTGCCTCAACCGCTCCGCCGGGTGGCGAGCCCGTCCAGCACGATGCCGAGGTGCCGCTCGAACCGCCGATCGCCGTCGTCGTGGAGCCGTCCGGCTTCCTTGACCAGTGACGCGCCCTCGCCCAGCCAGACCTCGCGGTGGGCGACCGAGTACCGCGTCGGATCGGTCTCGGCGGCTTGGCGCTGTTCCTGCTCCTCGATGACGAAGCCGACGACGAACGCGGTGACCACGTCGGCGGCGTCGGCGGCGTCGGCGAGCCGCCAGCCGGACGCGATCCAGCGCTCGAACCACGGTTCCTTCATGCGGACCACGTCCGGGTCGGTGATCCGCGTGCCGCTGAAGGTGCGGGCACCGTCGCGGTGCAGCAGGTATTCCGCGCGCAGGACGCGGGCGTAGGCGGCGAGGTCCTCGCGCCAGTCCGCGCCGGGTGGCATCGCGGCGAGGGCGCCCACGACCCGGCGCATGACCTCGGTGGCCATCTCGTCGAGCAGTTCCTGCTTGTTGCGCACGTGCCAGTACAGGGCGGGCGCGCGGACGTCGAGCCGGGTGGCCAGCGCGCGGACGGTGAGGGCGTCCATGCCCTTGTCGTCGAGCAGTTCGAGCGCCGCCGCCACGATCCGCTCCCTGGTGAGGCCCTTGGTCATGGTTGACACCTTAACGGTGTTCAGGCACCCTGGCCGTACCGCTTAACTTAGTTAAGGAGAGTCCGGTCGTCGTGACCGGAGGGGGAGCGATCATGCGGAAGAGGGCACTGGTGGTCGGGCTCGGCATCGCGGGGATGTCCGCGGCGATCGGGCTGCGCCGGGCGGGGTGGACGCCGGTGATCGTCGAGCGGGCGCCCGAGCGCCGAACGGGCGGCTACTTCATCGCGCTGTTCCCGGAGGGCAGGCGGGCCGCGGTCGACCTGGGGGTCGTCGACCACCTGCACACCCGCACCCCGGAGTGGAAGCCGGACGGGAGCACGTGGGCGTTGACCCGCAGGGGCAGGCGGAAACCGGCTCCGAGGTTCCTGGACCAGCCCGACGGGCCCGCGGCGGTGCTGCGCGGCGACATCGAGTCCGCGCTGTGGCGGAGCGTCGCGGGCGACGGCGTCGAGGTGCGCTTCGCCACCACCCCGGTCGCGATCACCGAGGGCGCTGCCGGGGTGGAGGTCCTGCTGGAGAGCGCCGACACCGGTGCGCGGTACCGGGAGAACTTCGACCTGGTCGTCGGCGCGGACGGGATGCGTTCGAGCGTGCGCCGGATCGCCTTCGGGCCGCACGAGGACTACCTGACGAAGTGGAACGCGATGATCTGCGCCTTCCAGTTGAAGGAGCAGGTGCCCTCCTTCGAGGCGAGCGACAGCGTCGTCGACGCGCGCTCCAAGCGCGCGGTGTGGGTGTTCGGGTTCGCCGATCACGCGCCCACAACGCTGCTGACCTACCGCACCAAGGACATCCAGGAGCAGTTCACCGGGTCACGGGTCCAGCGGCTGCGCTCGGTCTTCTCCGGGATGGACAGTCCCGTGGTGCGCCACGTCCTGGACTCCCTGGAGCAGACCGACGACTTCCTGTTCGACTCGGTGCACCAGGTCAGGATGCCGAAGTGGAGCGCGCGGCGGGTCGTGCTGGTGGGGGACGCGGCGTGGTGCATGAACCTCTACTCGGGCATGGGCGCCACGTCCTCGCTGCGCGGCGGCGCGGCGCTGGGCGCGGCGTTGCGGGAGCACCCCCACGACCTCACCGCCGCCCTGGACGCCTGGGAGGCGGGATTGCGCCCCTTCATCACCAAGCACCAGCGCGCCGCCCGGCTCAAGCAGCAGATGTTCGTCCCGTCCAGCCGCAGGGCCGAGGTGCTGCGCTCGGCCGCTCTCGACCTGCTCCGCAAGGTCCACGACCGCCGGATCACGGCGGACACCACCGCACCGCGGGCCCCGGTCTCGTCCGGCACGACGCGGTGACGACGGTGCCCGCGTCGTGGCCGCCGGGATCGCGCCCCCGCCGCACTACCCGGCGTCGGCGGTGCGCAGGGTCTGGATGTGGGTGGTGCGCTCGCCGGTGTGCGGGTCGCGGCCGTGCCAGCAGCGGTAGTTGTCGAGCACGAGGATGTCGCCTTCCTCCAGGGTGAAGCGGGGCAGGGCGGGGTGGACGCGGGCGACCGCGTCGTCGAAGCGGGCGAGCATGGCGGTGACGCGCTCGGCGTCCGGGTCCCGGTGCAGCGGCACGGCGCCGTCGGTGCGGCGGGTGATGCGCCTGCCGGTGCGGGTGTGCTCGATGTGCCTGCCGACCCTGGGTGTGGCGGGCAGCCCGCGCGTGCCCGCCCAGCGGCCGTAGAGGTCCACGTCGCTGTCGGCCAGGAACGCCCGCAGGTCCGGCGGCAGCGAGTCGGTGAAGGCGTGGGCGTCGAGGGCGAACGACTCGCCCCCGCTGGGCGCCTGCCGGGCGAGCATGACCAGGACGTGGTCCTCGTCGGGGTGGCGGCGTCGGGTGGGGGTGCCCGCGACGTCGACGACCACGTCGAAGCTGTCGGCGTGCAGCGGCACCAGGCCGCCGTCCACCGAGTGCCGGGTCCGGTGGGGGTACAGCTCGCGCAGACGGGTGCCGAACAGCAGGGCCGCGGCCACGGTCAGCGAATCGGGCACGGCGGGCAGCCCGGACAGCACCACCGCCCCCGCCTCGGCCAGCAGCCGCCGAGCGCGGGGGTCGGCGGCGTCGACGCGGTCGGGGACGATGCCGGTCACCGGGCGGTCCCGAACCCGCGCGAGGAGGGCACGAGGGCGGCGGCGGCCGGAGCGGCGAAGCAGACCACCGCGCACGCGGCCAGCACCGGTCCCGCGCCGAAGTGGTCGATCGCCGGGGCGATCAGGGCCAGGCCCGCCGGGGCCAGGCCGTAGGAGAGCAGGAAGTCCAATGAGGACACCCGAGCCAGCATGCGGGGGTCCACCTCCCGCTGGGTCGCGGTGAACCACGGCACGTTGAACAGCTCGATGCCCACGCCCGCCAGCACGTAGGCGGCCAGGATCGCGGTGGCGGGCGCGGGCACCAGCAGGCTCAGCGGGGCGAACCCGTAGCAGGCCAGTCCGGCGAGCGCGGCCCACCCCTGGTGGCGGGGCTTCCAGCGGGCCATGAGCAGCGCGCCGAGCAGGGCACCGACGGTGTAGGCGGTCAGCGCGGCGGCCAGCACGGCCTCGGTGCCGTACCGGTCGCGGCTCACCAGCGGCAGCACCACGCCGGTGGCGGAGTAGCCGGTGGCGATCACCGCGGTCAGCGCGCCCAGGCCGGCCAGGAACCAGGGGTGCCTGCGGGCTTCGCGGATGCCGTCGAGGAAGTCGGCGGCGAAGCGGGTCCGCGCGCCGGGCACCGGCGCCCGGTCGGCTCCGGCGGGTGGGATCAGCGCGGCGCCCAGCCAGAGCACGCCGGTGGCGACGAGCAGGACCGGGGTGTCGACGACCACGGCGAGCAGCGCGGTCACGCCGGGGGCGACCAGGGTGGTGACCCGCACCGAGAGGGTCAGCGCGGCGTTGGCCCGCTGGCGCTGGTGCTCGGCCACGACCTCGGCGGTCAGCGCCTGGAACGCCGGGCGGCAGGCGCCCTGCCCGGCGCCGACGACCGCCGCCGCGGTCGCCATCAGCACCAGCGAGCGCCCCATGCCCATGGCGATCACCGGGGCGGCCACCCCCGCGACCAGGCCCGCCCACAGCACGACCGCGCGGCGGGAGTGCCGGTCGGCCAGCACCCCGGCCACCGGGACGGCGGCGAGGAAACCGGCCGTGCGGGCGGCCAGGACCACACCCAGCTCGACCGCGGTGATCGACCGCTCCAGCACCGCCAGGCCGAGGACGAACGGCAGCGCCCACGTGGCGATGCCGGAGGCGGTGCTGCCCGTCCAGAGCCGGAGGAAGGACGGGCTTCGGAACACCGATGCCGACTGGTGCTCGGCCGGTGCGACGTCGTGCACCACGCGGACTTCCCTTCGCCGAGGGCTTGATTTGGCAATGATTATCGTTCAGGGTAGCGGTGCCGCTTTCGAGGTGTGGAGGGGACCGTGTCGCGCCCAACGTCGCGCTCAGCTCGCCTGGTGTCCGTGCTCGCCGCCGCGATCGTGGCCGCCGCGTGCGCCACACCGCAGGACTCCGCGGGCACCGCCGCGCCGTCCGGCGCGGTCGAGATCGAGAGCTGCGGGAAGCGGCTGGCCTTCGCCGACGCGCCGCGGCGGGTGGTGGCGCTGGACCAGTCGTCCACCGAGACGCTGCTGGCGCTGGGCGTGGGCGACCGGGTGGTCGGCACGGCCAACCTCAAGACCGAGGTGGCCCCGGAGCACGCCGAGGCGTACGCGAAGATCCCCGTGCTCTCGCCGAAGGTGCTCACCGCCGAACCGCTGCGCGCGGCCAACCCGGACCTGGTGGTGGCCTCGTTCAAGGAGCTGTTCACCGCCGACCGCGCGGGCACGCGCGACGAGCTGGAGCAGCTGGGGGTGCCGACCTTCGTCAGCGCGGTCAACTGCCCCGACGGTCGGACCGAGCCGTTCGAGCGGCTGTTCCGCGACTTCACCGACCTGGGGGAGGTGCTGGGCGTGCCGGACCGCGCCGAGCGGCTGGTGTCCGAGCAGCGCGCGATCGTGGAGCAGGTCCGCGCCGCGGGGGAGCGGCGCCCGGAGGGCATCGAGGTCGCCTGGGTGTACTCGGTGTTCAACGGAATGCCCTACGTGGCGGGCGGGACCGGCATGGCCGACCACATGAGCGAGCTGGCGGGCGTGCGCAACGTCTTCGCCGACGTGGACCAGGAGTGGCCGGAGGTGTCCTGGGACGAGCTGGCCAAGCGGGAACCCGACGTGATCGTGGTCGGCGACCTGTCCGAGCGCGGCAACCCCGGTGACAGCGCCGGGGAGAAGCTGGCGATGATGCGGGAGCACCCGGCGGTGTCGCAGCTGGCGGCCGTGCGCGACGGGAAGGTCGTCGAGCTGTCCGGCATCGAGATGGACCCCTCGGTGCGCACGGTCAACGCGCTGCGCGCGTTCTCCGCCGGGCTCGACGAGATCGCCGCCCGTGGCTGATCCCGCCGCACTCCTGGACCCGGCGGTCGAGCCCGTCGTCACGGCGACCGGCCCGACCGCCGGGCCGAGTGGCGCGGGTGGACGTCGTCTGGTCGTGGTCGTGCTCGGCCTGCTCGTGCTGGCGGTGTCCCTGGTGGCCGCCGTGCGCGTGGGCATCGGCGGCGGCATCGGCTGGGCCGAGATCGGCCGCTCGGTCGGCACGCGGTTCGGGCTGCCGGTGCCGCCGCTGCCCCGGCTGACCGACTCGCTGATCTGGGACCTGCGCGTGCCCCGCGTGCTGCTGGCCGCGCTGGTCGGCGCGGCGCTGGCGGTCTGCGGGGCGGCGCTGCAGAGCGTCACCCGCAACGCGCTGGCCGACCCCTACCTGCTCGGCGTGTCCTCCGGCGCGTCCACCGGCGCGGTGGTCGTGGTCGTGGTCGGCTTCGCGGGCTCCCAGCTGGGCATGACCGGCGGGGCCTTCCTCGGGGCGCTGGTGTCCTTCGCGCTGCTGATGCTCCTGCTGCGCCGCCGGGGCCTGGACTCGGTGCGCATAGTGCTGACCGGGGTCGTGGTCGGGCAGCTGTTCACCGCCCTGACCTCGCTGATCCTGATGGCGACCGGCGACGCGGACAGCACGCGCGCGCTGACCCACTGGCTGCTCGGGTCGCTGGCCCCGGCCCGCTGGCAGTCGGTGGTGGTGTGCGCCGTCGCCTGCGCCGTCGGGCTGCTGCTGATCTGGCTGTGCTCGTCGGCACTGGACGGGTTGGCCTTCGGCGCCGACACCGCCGCCTCGCTGGGCGTGGACGTGCGCGCGGTGCGGGTCGTGGTGCTGGTGACCACCTCGCTGATGACCGCCGTCGCCGTGGCGGCGGTGGGGGCCATCGGGTTCGTGGGGCTGATCGTGCCGCACGGCGTGCGGTTCCTGGTCGGGCCGCTGCACCGGGTCCTGCTGCCGGTGTCCGCGGTCGTGGGCGCGGTCTTCCTGGTGTGGACCGACGCCCTGGCGCGCATGGCCTTCGCCCCGCTGGAGGTGCCGGTGGGCGTGTTCACCGCCCTGCTCGGCGTCCCGCTGTTCCTGGTGATCCTGCGACGGCGGGGAGAGCTGTGAGGATCGAAGCGCGACACCTGTCATGGGGAGTTCCCGGTCGCACCATCGTGCGCGAGGTGGACCTGACCGTCGAGTCCGGTGAGACGGTCGGCCTCATCGGTCCCAACGGGTCGGGCAAGTCCTCGCTGCTGCGGTGCCTGGCCGGGCTGCGCGCCCCGACCTCCGGCGAGGTCCGCTACGACGGTGTCGACATCACGGGCTGGTCCGCGCGCACCAGGGCGCGGCACGTGGCGTTCGTCGAGCAGACCGCCGACACCGACAGCGACCTGACCGTCGGCGAGGTGGTCATGCTCGGCCGCACCGCGCACGGCTCGCCGTGGCGCGGACCCACCGCCGCGGATCGCGCGATCGCCGCCGCCGCCCTGGACCGGCTGGACCTGGCGGGGTTGGCCGACCGGCCGTGGAAGCAGCTGTCCGGCGGCGAGCGCCAGCGCGCCCACCTGGCCCGCGCGCTCGCCCAGCGCACGTGGGGCCTGCTGCTCGACGAGCCCACCAACCACCTCGACGTCCGCCACCAGCTCGAACTCATGGAGCTGGCCGCCGCCACACCGCGGACGGTGGTCGTCGCCCTGCACGACCTGGCGATGGCCGCCCGCTACTGCGACCGGCTCGTCCTGCTCCAGCGCGGTCGCGTCGTCGCCGACGGACCCGCCGAGCGGGTGCTGACCCCCGCGCTGCTGCGCGAGGTGTTCGAGGTGGACGCCGACGTCGACCGCGACAGCGCGGGCCGCCTCGCGGTGGCCTACCGAGGACCCGCGCGCTGAGCCGTCGAGCGGCGACGAGGGACGGTCGGGGAGGCGGGCACGCGGGTCACACCGGGGCCGCGCCGACGCAGAACTCGTTGCCCTCCGGGTCGGCCATCACCACGTGGTGTCCCTCGAACTCCTCCAGCACGCTCCCGCCCGCCAGCACCAGACGCTCGGCTTCCGCCTTGATCCGCGCCCACCGCTCGTCGGGACTGCCCTGTCCCGGCACTCGGATGTCGATGTGGAGTCGGTTCTTCGCCGTCTTGGGCTCGGGGACCTTGAGGATGCAGAGCCGGGGACCTGCGCCGTCAGGGTCGCAGAGCCAGGCGCCGTCGTCCGCGGACTCGCCCTCCGGCAGGTCGAACTGCGCGAGCCACTGCTCGCGCGTGGCGAACGGAGCAGGTGGTGGTTCGTCGACATAGCCCAGTGCCGTCTTCCAGAACGCGGCGAGGAGCTGCGCGTCCGCGCAATCAAGCGTCAGATCGATTCCGGCTGCCACGGCAGGACCGTACCGCGCACGTCTGACGGCCGAGCTCGTGATCAGAGGAGCGATCGAGCCGGCGCAACCCCGGTCGCGGGGGTACTCGCGCCCGGTGCTGATCGGCCCTGGCTGATCACCGCGAGGTGAACGCGCTTGAGCCCGAGTCCCGGCACCACCGGCTGGGCGGCGCCGGGACTCCGGTCGATCAGGGCTGGACGGTGAAGGTGTAGCTCTTCAGGCCGCTGGTGAGCGCGCCGCCGGTGGCGCCGGTGGCGGTGACCTCGAAGGTGGCGGTGTAGGTGCCCGCCGCCTCGAACGCCCAGTTGGCGTGGGCGTGGCCGCCGATGGCCAGCGCGCGGCTGTCGGGCAGGCCGTTGCCGCTGTCGAACCACACGCTCACGGACCCGCCGAAGCCGGTGGTGTAGACGCTGAAGTCGGCGGGCCCGGTGACCGAGACGAGCTTCACGGTCAGCGAGTTGTTCAGCAGCACGCCGGTGGGGACGCCCGCGGTGTCGAAGCCGGGCCACAGGACGCCGTTGACCTGGCTCTGGGGCAGGACCCAGAAGGTCGACCCCGGTGCGCCGAGGAAGGCGTAGGCGCTGCTGGAGGGCACGGTGGACTTGCTCGCCGGGACGGCGTTGAGCGTCACCGCGGACGGGTCGCGGTCGACGGCGGGGGAGGCGGTGCCGTCGCGCAGGTCGAGGGTGAGCGCGCTGCCGGTCCAGTCGACGTCGATGACGTCGACGTGGCCGGAGGAGAGGGTGGTGGCCGCGTGGGCGGTGCCCGTCGGGAGCAGGGCGAGCGCGGCGACGAGTGCGGCGGCGGAGAGGCGGGTGCTCATCGGTTCACCTTGAAGCGGTAGGTGGCGGGCTCGGATACGACCCGCTCGCCGGTGGTGGCGAGCGTGCCCGCGGCGCGGACGGTGATGGTGTAGTAGCCGGGCGCCTCGAACGCCCAGTTGGCGTGCTGGTGGCCGCCGGGGGTCAGCGCCAACCGGTCGGGCAGGCCGTTGCCGCTGTCCACCAGCACGCTCGGGGCGCCGACCGCGTCGGTGGTGAAGATGCTGAAGTCGCCGGGGCCGTGGACGCGGGTGACGTTCAGGCGCAGCGAGCCGTCGACGAAGACGTCGGGTTCGACCTCCTCGGCGGCGATGCCCGGCCACAGCAGGCCGGTGTCCTCGACCTCGGGCAGCACCCAGACCGGCCTGCCCGGCGCGCCGAGGAAGGCGTAGGCGGGGTCCGCGGGCACGGTGGTCCTCGCCTGGGACTTGGCGACCAGGAGGACCTCGGCTGGGGAGTACTCGGCCTCGGCGGCCTCGTCGTGGACGTGCAGGTCGAACGCGCCGTCCTCGTAGGCGACGCCGAAGACGTCGACGTGGCCGGTGTCGATCGTGACCACCGGGGCGGCGGTGGCGGACGCCGCGACGACGCCGGACAGGCCGGCCGTCGCGGCGAGGAGCAGGGCGATGCGTGCAGTCGTGCGCACTGTGGGTGCACTCCAATCGTGCGGTGGCGCGGCCGGGTGGGGCCGCCACGGGAGCATTACACATGATTATCGTTTCCAATACGGCTGAACGGAGCACTTCCTCCGGCGCGTGGCGCACGGTGCGCCCGGCGGGGGCGGGCTCCGTTCGGCCCATTGAAAACGGTTGTCGTTTGTATTAGTTTCGCGGTGCCCCGCCGGTCCGGCGAACGGGCGACTGGAGGTTGGAGAGCAGATGCGAGTGCGTGCGCCCTCGCGCGTCGCCGCGGCCCTGTGCGTGCTCGTGGTCGCCGCCACCGCGTGCACGTCTTCCGCCGCCGGGGGTGCGGGAGACGGGTTGTCCGTGGTCACGACCACCGAGATCCTGGCCGACCTGGTCCGCAACGTCGGGGGTGATCGGGTGCGGGTGGACTCGCTGGTGCCGCCCGGTGGCGACCCGCACTCCTACGAGCCCACGCCCGCCGACGCCAAGAAGATCGCCGCGGCGGACGTGACGTTCACCAACCACCTGCTGCTGGAGGAACAGCGGCTGATCAAGGCCGTCGACGCCAACGCCCGCGAGGGCACGCCGAACGTCTCGCTGGCCGAGGCGTCGGAGACCTACGGCGCGAACGTGATCCCGCTGGTGGAGAACGTCGGGCTGGACGTGCTGTGGCTGGGGCTGCGGGTGCGCGGTGACGGGAAGCAGCGCGGCGCCACGCGCACCTCGCAGGTGCGGCTGACCGCGACCGCCGTGGACGGCCCCGGCGAGCTCGTGGCCTACCTGACCGAGTCGCTGGGCAAGCCCGTGACGTACTTCGACTCCGGCGACGGTCTGTCCGATGTGGACTCGACCACCCTGCCCCCGGCCGCCCACACCCACCTGAACTGGGCGTTCACCGCGCCGGGAACCTACCGGTTGACCTTGCGGGCGGCCCTGCTCAACGACGGGGGAGACCCGGTCCCGCTGGGGGAGGGCACCTTCACCTTCGCGGTGGGCGTCGACCCCGGCGGCATCGCGCCCACCGTGCTCAACGAGGGCCACACCGACCTGACGGTCGACCTGGACACCGGTGAGCTGTACACGTTCAACGACCGCGCGGGCGGCACCTCGCAGCAGGTCGTGCCCGCCGCGGAGGCGGTCATCGAGGTGCCCAACAAGGCGATCACCACCGTTCCCGACGACCAGCGGTTCGCGTTCCTGGGCGCGGCGGGCGCGTCGGTGCACCAGCTGCCGCAGGCGGTGCTGGGCAAGCACGTGCACGGCGAGATCGACCCGCACCTGTGGCAGGACGTGCGCAACGCCCGCGCCTACGCCGAGGTCATCCGCGACACCCTGCGCACCGCCGACCCCGACGGCGCGGCCGACTACGACCGCGGCACCCGCGACTACACCGCCCGCCTCGACGAGCTGGACGCCCACGTCCGCGACACCGTGGCGGCCCTGCCCCGGCAGCGCCGCCACCTGATCACCACCCACGACGGCTTCGGCTACTTCGCGCACGCCTACGAGATGAGCGTGGCGGGGTTCGTGGTGCCCAACCCCGCGCAGGAACCCAGCGTCGAGGACGTGCGCAAGCTGACCGAGACCATCCGCAACCTGAAGGTCCCCGCCGTGTTCATGGAACCCAACCTCGCCCAGCGCGCCTCGGTGCTCACCCAGGTCGCCCGCGACCAGGGGGTGCGGGTGTGCCTGCTGTACGGGGACTCCTTCGACGAGCGCACCCGCAACTACGCGGACATGATGCGGCACAACGCGCAGGAGGTCGCCCGGTGCCTCGCCTGACCCGAGCCCTGGCCGCGCCCGTCGTCGCGGTCCTCGCCGCGCTGATGCTCGGCCAGCACACCGCGCACGCCGCGCCGGTGGTCGTCGCGGACGGCCACGTCGACCTCGGTCCACGACTGGTCGAGGGCGACTGGGTGGTCCAGATCCGCGACGACACCGGCGAGGAACCGGTGTGGCGCGAACCCTCCGACGTGGTGATCCAAGTGGCCGACGCGGCGAAGAACACCGTCCCCGACGACCCCGCCTACGCGTTCCTCGGCGCAGCAGGCAGCGACATCTGGGTGCTGCCGCAGGTGCAGGCGCAGGGCGTGGTGTGGCCGGGGTGGAACACCCAGGACCCCAGCATCCGCGACCTCGCCGGGCGTGGCGTGGACTGGCGCCTGCACGGCGTGAGCGGACCCGGCCGCTTCGAGCTGTTCCTCAACGGCAGCTTCGGCGCACCCGAGACGGTCTTCAGCAGCCGGCGGCCCTATCCGCAGCAGACCGGTGTCGAGCCGGGCACCCACGCCCACGGCAACTGGGTGTTCACCGCCCCCGGCGCCTACTCCCTCGACGTGGAGATGGCCACCGCCGACGGCCGCTCGGATCGCGCGACCTTGAAGGTGCACGTCGGGCCGGGCGACCCGGCGGCGGCGTTCGCCGCGGTCGAGCGGAGCGCCGGGCCGTCGAGCACGTCCGCCGCGCGGCAGGCCGGTGCGGCGGGCGAGGGCTCCTCCGGCACGCCGTGGGGCTGGGTCGCCCTGGCAGCCGTGCTCGTGGCGGGGTTGATCGCCACCCCGCTGCTCGCCGCGCGGTCCCGTCGGGCGGCGAGGGGGGACCGGTGAACGCCCCCGTGCTCGACGTCCGGGGCGTCACCGTGCACCTGGGCGGCCGGGAAGTGCTGTCCGATGTGGACTTCCGCCTGCGGCGGGGCGAGCTGGTCGGCCTGATCGGGCCCAACGGCGCGGGCAAGACGACCCTGCTGCGCACCGCGCTGGGGCTGGTGCCGATCCACCGGGGCGCGGTCGTCGTGGGCGACCGCACGCCGCGCCAGGCGCAGGGGTCGTTGGGCTACGTGCCGCAGCGCCACGAGTTCGCCTGGGACTTCCCGATCACGGTGGAAGGCGCGGTCGCGACCGGCCGCACCCACCTGACCGGCCTGCTGCGCCGCCGCACCGCCCGCGACCGGGAAGCCGTGGCCGACGCCCTGGACCGCGTCGGCATGGCCGACCTGCGGACCAGGCCCGTCGGCGAGCTGTCCGGCGGTCAGCGCCAGCGCGTCCTGGTCGCCCGCGCGCTCGCCCTGCGACCGCGGGTGCTGCTGCTGGACGAGCCGTTCACCGGCATCGACGTGCCCACCCAGGAGCTGCTGAGCGGCCTGCTGGCAGGGTTGCGCGACGAGGGCGTGGCGGTGCTGATGACCACCCACGACCTCGCCGCCGCCAGCGCGCTGTGCGACCGGCTGTGCCTGCTCAACCGCACCGTGGTCGCCGACGGCGCGCCGAGCGCGCTGTCCGACACCGACATCTGGCTGCGCACCTTCGGCCTGGATCGCGCCGAGCAGCTGCTCAAGGCACTGGGGGTGACCGGGTGACGGCCCTGGAGTTCCTGACCGCCCCGTGGGAGTACGACTTCTGGCGCCGGGCCCTGCTGGTGGCGTTGATGTCCGGCCTGGTGTGCGGCGTGATCGGCAGCCACGTGGTGCTGCGCGGCATGGCGTTCATCGGCGACGCCGTCTCGCACGCGGTCTTCCCCGGCATCGCGGTCGCCTTCGTGCTCGGCACCAACCTGGTGCTCGGCGGCGCGGTCGCGGGCGTGGTCACCGCGCTGCTGATCGCGGTGTTCACGCAGAACCGCAGGCTCAAGGAGGACTCGGTCATCGGGATCTTCTTCGCGGGCTCCTTCGGCCTGGGCATCGTCATCCTCAGCACCGCTCCCGGCTACGGCGGGTCGCTGGAGTCGTTCCTGTTCGGCTCGATCCTGGGCATCAGCGACTCCGACGTGGTGTCGGTCGCGGTGATCGGCGCGCTGCTGCTGGCGACCACCGGCGTGCTCAACAGCCGGTTCACCGCCGCGACGCTGGATCGCGAGCAGGCCCGCGCGGTCGGGCTGCCGGTGTTCTGGCTCGACCTGGCCCTGCACGTGATGGTGACCCTGGCCATCGTCATCTCGCTGCAGGCGGTGGGCAACATCCTGGTGCTCGCCCTGCTGGTCACCCCCGCCGCGGCGGCCAGGCTGCTCACCGACCGCCTCGGCGCCATGATGCTGCTGGCCCCGCTGATCGGCGCGGGCGGCGGCGTGCTGGGCCTGTACCTGTCCTACGCCTTCGACCTGGCCGCGGGCGGCCTGATCGTGCTGACCCTCACCGCGATCTTCCTGCTGTGCTGGTTCTTCGCGCCCCGCCACGGCCTGCTCACCCGCACCCGCCGGACCGCCGCCCCCGCCGAGGAGAAGCCGTGACCCACGCCCGAACCGGCGCGCTGCTCGGCGTGGCCGCCGCGCTGCTGGTGGCGACGCCGACCGCGAGCGCCCAACCCGTTCCCACCACGCCGACCGACGAACCCACCGCGGACGTGGTGCTCGACGCCGAGGGCGGCGGGCTGTCGCTGGACGCCCCGTCCGCGTCCGTCGAAGTGCCCGCCGGGGACGACCGGGTGGAACTGGACTGGGACACCGCCGGCGTCGAACCCGGCACGGTGTTCGGTGATGCCGTCACGCTGAGCGCGTCGCTCCTGGTCCCGCCTGATCCCGCCGAACCCGCGGCGCAGGACGGACCGACCCCCGAGGAGCAGGTCGGCCTGCCCGCCGTCCTGCCGGTCGGCGCCACCGGCACCCTGGAGGTGGACGCGCCCGCCCCCGGTGAGCACGTGCTGAGGGTGCGCGCCCAAGCGCGCTCGCTCGACGGCAGGCCACTGGCCGCCGAGCGCGACTACCGGCTGGTCGTCGCCGAGGTGACCCGGCCGGAGACCGGCAGGCACCCGACGACGGTCGAACCGAGGGCGCTCCCGCAGGTCCCGGCCCCCGCCGCGGCACAACCGCGGCCAGGGGCAGCGGCCGCCGCGCCGCCGCCGACCGCCACGGGCCGGGTCACCCTCGACCGCGGCCACGTCGACGCCGTCGCACCCCGCCTGCTCCCGGACGGCCTGCACCTCCAGGTCAAGGACGGCACCGTCGCGGGCACCGCCACCTGGCGCGAACCCTCCGACGTCGAGTTCCGCGTCACGGCCGCCGCTCGCACCGCGCTCCCCGCGCAGCCGCAGCTGTCCTTCCTCGGCGGGGCGGGCAAGCAGGTCCACCTGCTGCCCCAGACCCAGCGCAACGACCTGCTGTGGACCGGCTGGTCCACCGAGGAGCTGCGACCGGCCGAGGTGTCCGGGCCGGTGACCTGGGCGCTGACCGCGGTCGACGGGCCAGGCGCGTTCGGCCTGTTCACCACCGGCTCGTTCGGCGCCCCGACCGTCATCTTCAACAGCACCGACGGCCTGCCCGACACCCACTCCGCGGCCCTGGGCACCCACGCGCACGCCAACTGGGTGTTCGCCGAGCCCGGTCGGTACCGCCTCACCTTCACCGTCAGCGCGCCCAGGGCCGGTGGTGGCGCGCTGACCGACACCGAGACCTACACGTTCGTCGTCGGTGACGGCGCGGGCACTCCGGCCGACCAGCGGCCCGCCAACACCGGCACCGACACCGACACCGGCACCGGCACCGGCACCGGCCGGCAGAGCGGCACGCCCAACCGCCTGGCGTCCACCGGTCCCGTCGGCATCCCCGCCACGGCGGGCCTGGCGCTCGTGCTCATCGCGACCGGCGCCGCCGCCCTCGTCCTCACCCGCCGCCGCCCCGCCCCGGAGGAGCCGTGACCACCTCGACCCGCCGCCGGACAGCGCTCGGCGCGCTCGCGGCCGCCGCGCTGGCCGCGCTGTCCTCCACCCCGGTCGTCACCGCGGCCCTCGCCCAGGACGCCACACCCGTGGTCGACCGGGGCCACGTGGACCTGCTCGCGCCCGCCGTCGTGGACGGCGCGCTGAAGATCCGCTACAAGGACGGCAGCACCGAGCCGCCGACGATCCACGACCCCGAGCACGTCGTCACGCACGTCAAGCCCGAATCGGTCATCCAGGTGCCCGACATCCCCGAGTACGCCTTCCTCGGGCCGGTGGGCAGCGACCTGTGGCTCATCCCCGAGATCCAGAACCCCGACGTGGTGTGGGCCGGGTGGAACACCGAGTCCCTGACCGCGGACCGGGTCGCCCCGGACTCGGTGCGCTGGACCCTCGACGCCATCGGCGGCGACGCGCCCGGCAGCGCCGCCCCCGGCAAGCTCACCGTGTTCCAGACCGGTCCGGTCGGCGAGCCGCTGCCCCGCGTGTTCGACACCTCCGGACCGCTGCCCCAGAGCACCCCGCTGGTCCCTGGCACCCACGCCCACGCCAACTGGACGTTCTCCGCCCAGGGCGTCTACCGGCTCACCTTCACCGTCGAGGCCACCACACCCGACGGGACGCCGTTGCGCGACACCACGACCTACGCCATCGCTGTCGGCGCGGTCGATCCCAGCACCGTCAGGCCCGGCACGGGCACCCCGCCCTCGTCGTCCTCCTCGCCTCCCGCGTCCTCTTCGACGCCGTCCACCACGACGACCACGACGACCACGACGACCAGTACGGCCAGCACGACCACGCCATCCACCCCTCCGAAGTCGTGCGTGGTGCTCGACGACGGCCACGTCGACCTCATCGCCCCGCGCCTGCTCGACGGCGCGCTGCGCACCGGGGTCAAGGACGGCGCCGCCGGACCCGAGCGGGCGGTGTGGCGGGAGCCTGCCGACGTGGTGCTGCACGTGGTCCCCGAAGCACGCAACACCGTGCCCGCCGACCCGGCCTACGCCTTCCTGGGGGCGCCCGGCACCCCGGTGTGGCTCATCCCGCAGACCCAGGTCCCCGGCGTCGTGTGGGCGGGCTGGAACACCGAGTCCCTCACCCCGCAGCAGGTCAGCGGCGACGTCGAGGTGAGCCTGTCCGCTGTGGAGGGTCCCGGCGAGGTGGCGGTCTTCCTCACTGGCATCGCCCCGACCGTGCTGGTCGACTCCGGTGACGGCCTGCCCGACGCCATCACCGTCCCCCTGGGCACCCACGCCCACGCCAACTGGGCGTTCGGCGGCGAAGGCGTCTACCGGATCACCGTCGAGGTCACCGCCACCCTCGCCGACGGCCGCGCGGTCGCCGACCGCGACGTGTTCACCATCGCGGTCGGCGATGTCGACCCCACGGCGGGCGAGGACTGCGCGCCGCCCAGCACCACGTCCACCACGTCCACCACGCCCGCCCCGACCGGCACGGCCACCACCGGCCCGCTCACGACCACGCGGCCGGTGGCCGCGGCACCGAGGTCGGCGGGCTTGGCCTCCACCGGTGTCGGCGGTGTGGGCACGATCGTGCTGCTCGCGGTCGTGCTGGCCACCGCCGGTGCGCTGGCACTGGTCCTGGCGCGGCGCAGGCGCTCCCACGGCAGCTGACGGGCGTTCAGGGAGGGGGGAGGGCCGGCCGAGCCCTCCCCCTTCACAGCTCCGCGGTGTGGCGGGAGGGCGGGAAGTGGTGCTCGTGGTCGTGCGGGTCGAGGTCCCACGGCGGCAGCGGGTCGTCCATGCGACGCCAGGCGGTGGGACCCGCGGCCAGTTCGGCGTCGGTGAGCAGGGCCGGGTCCAGGCGGCGGCGCGGCTCGTCGGGGTCCAGGCCGATGCCGATGAAGACCAGCTCCTGGCGGGCGGTGTGGCCGGTGAGCGACTCGCCCGGCTCGATGGTCATGTTCGGGCCCGCTTGGGACCACACGGCCAGGGTGCTCGGACGGCTGGCGAGGTGGCAGAACCCCTTGCTGCGCACCACGCCGGTCCAGTCCTCCAGCGCGGCGGCCAGGCGGGCGGGGTGGAACGGGCGGTCGGCGCGGTAGGTGACCGAGCGGATGCCGTACTCCTCGGTCTCCGGGGTGTGGGAGCCCGCCAGCTCCTGCGCCCAGCCCGGTGACGTCGCGGCGCTGACCGGGTCGTAGCGGCCGGTGTCGAGCACCTCGGCCATGTCCACCACGCCGCGGTGGGAGCGGATCAGCCGGGCGGCCGGGTTGAGCTCGCGCAACAAGCCCTCGGTGGTGGCCAGCCGCTCCGGAGTGGCGAGGTCGGTCTTGTTGAGCACCAGCACGTCGGCGAACTCGACCTGGTCCACCAGCAGGTCGGAGATGCCGCGCTCGTCGCCGTCGGCCGCTTCGAGCCCGCGCTGGTCGAGCCGGTCGCCGCGTTCCAGCTCGGGCAGGAAGGTCGAGGCGTCGACCACGGTGACCGTGGTGTCCAACCGGGCGTGGTCGGACAGGCTGGTGCCGTCCTCGAAGGTCCACTCGAAGGTCGCCGCGACCGGCATGGGCTCGGAGATGCCGGTGGACTCGATCAGGATGGCATCGAACCGGCCCTCCCGGGCCAGCGCGCCGACGCTCTCCAGCAGGTCTTCGCGCAGGGTGCAGCAGATGCAGCCGTTGGTCAGCTCGACCAGGCGCTCACCGCCCCGGCCGGACACCAGCGAGGCGTCGATGTTGACCTCGCTCATGTCGTTGACCACCACCGCCACCCGGCGTCCCCCGCGATTGGCCAGGACGTGGTTGAGCAGGGTGGTCTTGCCCGCGCCGAGGAAGCCGGACAGCACGGTGACGGGAACTCGCGGATCGGTGGTCATGGGTTCTTCCTGGTGGGGGGGCGGTGTGCTCCGCCCGCGCGGGCGGAGCACACCGGTGGGGTCAGCGACCCCGGGACGGGTAGGGCAGCAGTGCCATCTCGCGGGCGTTCTTGATCGCGGTGGCGACCTGGTGCTGCTGTTGCGGGGTCAGGCCGGTGACGCGGCGGGAGCGGATCTTGCCGCGGTCGGAGATGAACTTGCGCAGCAGGTTCACGTCCTTCCAGTCCACCTCGGTGACGCCCTCCTTGCGCAGGAGGTTGACCCGCCGCTTGGCGGGGCGTTCGACTCGGGGCACGGTTCCTCCTACCAGCTGGACTTGGTCACGCCGGGCAGCTCGCCGCGGTGGGCCATCTCGCGCAGGCGGATGCGGGACAGGCCGAAGGCGCGGAAGACCGCGCGGGGGCGGCCGTCCACGGCGTCGCGGTTGCGCAGCCGGGTGGGGCTGGCGTCGCGGGGCAGCCGCTGCAGCGCGGCCAGCGCCTCGTCCCGGCGCTCGGGGTCGGTGCGGATGACCTCCTTCAGCTCCGCGCGCCGCTGGGCGTAGCGGGCGACGGTCTCGCGCCGCTGCCGGTCGCGGGCGATCTTGGACTTCTTGGCCATCAGCGCTCCTCCTTGAAGTCGACGTGGCGGCGCACGACGGGGTCGAACTTGCGCAGCACCAGGCGGTCGGGGTCGTTGCGGCGGTTCTTGCGGGTGACGTAGGTGTAGCCGGTGCCCGCGGTGGAGCGGAGCTTGATGATCGGCCGGAGGTCGGTGGACTTGGCCATCAGAGCTTCACCCCCTGCTTGCGCAGCTGGGCCACGACGGATTCGATGCCGCGCTTGTCGACGGTCCTGATGCCCTTGGTGGACAGCGTCAGCACGACGTAGCGGTTCTCCGAGGGCAGCCAGAAGCGCCTGCGCTGGGTGTTGGGCAGCCAGCGCCGCGAGGTGCGCCGGTGCGAGTGCGAGACCTGCTTGCCGTAGCCGGGCTTGCGCCCGGTGACCTGGCAGTGCCGTGAGGACACGGTACCTCCGCTTTGTGAAACGACAATCGTTTCCGTTAGGCTAGCCCACATGGGAACCGAGGTCCTACTGGTGGCCGGATTCACCGCCCACGACGTGGCCGAGGAGGTCTGGCGCGCCTGGCCGGGGTCGGTGCTGGTCCGCCACGACCTGCGCGGTCTCGCCGAGGGCGTGGTGCGCCGCTGGGTCGACGGCGAGCTGAGCGTGCTGGAACTGGCCCACGGCTGCGTCTCGTGCACGTTGCGCCTGGACCTGCTGCCGCTGCTGGAGCGCTTGGGCGGTCGGGTGGTCGTGCACCTGGACCCGGTGCTGGAACCGGAAGCGGTCTGCTTCGCCCTGCGCGGGATCGACGCGCGGGTCGAGGCCGTGGTCACCGCGGTGGACCGGACGACCTGGTTGGCCGACGCCACCGGCGACGACACCCTGGACGAGCGCGGTCTGGGCGCGGGGGACGGCGACGAGCGGACCGTGGCGCAGGTGGTCGTGGGGCAGGCCGAGTTCGCCGACGCGATCGTGCTGACCGGCGCGGGCGACACCCCCGCGCTGGGAGCCGTGCTGGACCGGTTGAACCCGCTCGCGCCGCGCCGGGACCGCGACGCCCTCGACGTGGCGGAGCTGCTGGCCGCGATCCCCCGCACGGCCCGCAGGGGCCGTTTCGACGACGGCTTCGGCGTCCTGCTGCACGGGCAGCCGCCACTGGAGCCCGCGCACGGCGCGGCCGTGGTCCACTTCACCGAACGGCGCCCGTTCCACCCGATGCGGCTGCACGAGGCGATCGACGTGCTGCTCGACGGTGTCGTGCGCACGCGCGGCCGGGTGTGGGTGGCCAGCCAGCCGGATGTCGCGCTGTGGCTGGAATCCGCGGGAGGCGGGCTCAACGTCGGCAACCTCGGACCGTGGCTCGCGGCCGTCGAGGACTGGTCCGAGGTGCCCGCCGAGCGCCGGGCGGCCGCTTCGGCCGTGTGGCACCCCCGCTTCGGCGACCGGTCGCAGGAACTGGTCGTCATCACCTCCTCCGCGTCGGCGGAGGAGATCACCGCGGCGCTGCGCGGCGCGCTGGTGACCGACGAGGAACTCGCGCTGGCCGACGAGCTGGAGTTCGTCGACCCGTTCGCGCAGTGGCACGACGAGATGGAGGAGCTGTGAAGCAGGGCATCCACCCCGACTACCACCCGGTGGTCTTCCAGGACCAGTCCACGGGCAAGGCGTTCCTGACCCGGTCCACGGCCACGTCGAACCGGACGGTCGAGTGGTCGGACGGCAACACCTACCCGCTGATCACGGTCGACATCACCGCCGACTCGCACCCGTTCTGGACCGGCAACCAGCGCGTCGTGGACACCGCGGGCCGCGTGGAGAAGTTCAACCGCCGCTACGGGAAGAGGAACCGCTGACATGGCCGTGCCCAAGCGCAAGACCTCGCGCAGCAACACCCGCCACCGCCGCGCGCAGTGGAAGGCCCAGGCGCCCGACCTGGTGCCGGTCACCACCCTGGACGGCCGCAAGCTGGTGGTGCCCCGCAGGCTCGTGGCCGCCTACCGGCGCGGCCTGCTGTAAACCCGGCCGACGCGGGGCCGCGGCGGACCCGGCGCGTGGAACCACCCCGCACTGATCGCCGGGAACAGGCGATCGGTGCGGGGTGGTTCCGCAAGCTGGTGGTCGAGCGGGCCGGGTGGTGAAACCGACAGCGTGCCCGAACCGACCACTAACGCCGCCGCCAGGCCAGCAGTCCGTCCCGCAGGTCGGTGGTGGGCTCGAAGCCGGCATCGCCCAGCTCGGCGTGCAGCACCTCATCGGAGACGACGAACGACGGGAACGACACCGACTCCTCGGAGATCAGGCGGTCGCCCTCGTGCACCCGGTAGGTCATCGTCCACACCAGACCGTCGCCGTCCACTGTGGCCTCCGCGACCGTGTCGTAGCGGCGACGTCCGAGGGTGCGGCCGGGCATGGTGGTCGGCGGCACCGCCACCGGGGTCTGCGGGGCCTGCACGTCCACCACGATCAGGCCGCCGGGATTCAGGCGCGCCGCCCAGCGCGCCCACAGCGCCTCGCGGTCGGCGGGGGAGAAGTGGGTGAGCACGTGCAGCAGCACGACCGCGTCCACCGGGCCGTCGACCTCGGCGGTCAGCGCGTCCTCGGGCAGCACGGTCACCGGCGGGTCCTCCAGCGCCGCCAGCCGGGTGATCAGCGCGGCGCGCATCACCGCGGCGGGCTCGACGGCGAACACCTCGCCGCCGTCGGGCAGGTTCGCCAGCAGGGTCTCGGTGAACTGGCCGGTGCCCGAGCCGATCTCCACCACGCGCCGCGCGCCCGCCAGCCGAGTGGTCAGCGCCGCGCTCACCGCGTCGCGCAGGTCGGCTGGGAAGATCAGGTCGTAGTACTGGGCGTTGACGGCGTAACCGTCCGCGCCCCCGGTGTCGGTGGCGGTCGTGGTGGGACTCATCGCTCAGCTTCCTCCGGTGGTTCCGGGACGGTCCTCGCCGATCGCGTTCCGGTCGCGCGCCCGGCCGGGCAGCGCGGGCACAGACCGGTCAGGTCGGCCCAGGTGGTGATGTCGGAGAACCCGTGGGCGGCGGCCGCGTCGGCTGCCCACCTCAGCACGGCCGAGGCGTCCACCGGGGTCGCGTGGCCGCAGCGCACGCAGGTCAGGTGGTGGTCGTGGGTGTCGTCGGTCCTGAGGTGGAACAGGTGGCGCCCCTGCCGGTCCAGCCTGGTGCCGATGACGCCCGCGTCGACCAGGGTCGCGATCTGCCGGTACAGCGTCGACAGACCCACGCGCTCACCGCTCGCCCGCAGGGCGTGGTGGATCGTGTGGACCGCTGCCGGTCCGGGCAGGCAGGCCAGCGCGCGCAGCACCGCGCGCCGGTGGGGTGTCATCCGGAGCCCGGTGACCCCGTCGGCGTTGCTCCGGTCCACTGTCGCACCTCCGGTGCGGTCAGGAGGCGACGGCCTCGATCAGGGAGAACCCCGATGGCGGCAACGGGGTGACGTCGGTGACCGTGAAACCGCCGCCGTGCAGCAGGGTTGCGAACTCGGCGCGCGCGCGTTCCCGGCCGCCGAGGTTGACCAGCATGTTCAAGTCGCTGAGGTAGACCACCGGTGACGGGGCGTCCTCGACCGCCTCGGGGAGCAGTGGCTCGACGACCAGCAGCCTGCCGTGCTCTGGCAGCGCGCGTCGGCAGTGCCCGAGGATCGTGGTGGCGCGTTCGTCGTCCCAGTCGTGCAGGACGCTCTTGAGCAGGATCGCGTCGGTTCCCGTGGGGACCGAGGTGAAGAAGTCGCCGGTCCGGATGGCGCACCGCGACGCCACACCCGCCGCGCGCAGCGTGTCCTCGGCCCGCGCGACGCCCTCGGCCGTGTCGAACAGCACCCGCGCAGCTCCTCGTGCCCGCGCAGGATCGCGGCCAGCAGCGTGCCGTCGCCACCTCCGACGTCGGCCACCACGCCGAAGCGCCCGAAGTCGTACGCTCCGGGCAGGGTGGCCGCGACGAGGCGGGTGCCCTGGCTCATCGCGGCGTTGAACCCGGCCGCCAGTTCCGGCGAGGTCCTCAGGTGGTCGAAGAACGGCGCCCCGAACTCGTCCTCGAAGGTGGTGCGGTCGGCCGCGACGGCCTCGTCCAGGCGGTGCCACGGCCGCACCATGACCGGGTCGGTGAACACCTGGGCGAACGCGTGCAGGGAACCCCGACCGGTGGACCTGAGCATCCCGCCCATCGGCGTCAGGGCGAACCGGTCGTCATCGCGCGCCACCGCTAAGCCGAGCGCGGTCGCCGCGCGCAGCAGGCGGCGCGTCGTGCCGGTCGGGGTGCCGCACGCGCCTGCCACCTCTTCGGTGGACCGCTCCGCTTCGCCGAGGGCGTCCGCCACGCCGAGTCGGACGCATGCGCCCACGACCTGGGAAGCCATGGAACCGAAGATCAGGTTCATCAGAGCGCGGTGCGGGTCGGTGATCGTGTCCTGCGACAAGAGGTCCCCCTGCGGATGCGCCGAACGACAACGATAATCAAAACCAAGATACCCGGTGATCACGCGTGTTGTCGTGGTCGGAATCAGCGGCCCGCCCCTGGAGCGGCACCCCACTCGCACGCCTGACCGGGCAGCGGGTCAGGGCTTGGTCGCCACTCGCAGGGCGCGGATCCGCCGCCGGACGCGCCACAGCGCGACGAGGAGGCCGACGAACAGCACCAGCGTGCCCGTCGCGGTCCACGACAGCGCCCAGACGGTGGTGCCTGCGGTGGCCGGCTCCACCGCTCCGGCCAGGTCCTGCGTCGCCGAGGTGACGGGTTCGGCCCGCACGCGGACCTCGTGCGGACCCAGCGGCCAGATGCCGGTGAGGGTGTGGGTCAGGGTCACGGCGTTGCCGGGCAGCAGTTCGGGGAGCACCTCGCCGGTGGTGCCGCGTTCGACGAGGCCGAGGGGACCGCTCGCGTTCACCGAGGGGCGCAGCGCGAGGCGCAGGTTGCCGTCGTTGACGATGGTGTAGGTGACGTCGACCTCGCCGGTGCCGACCGGGTTGAGCGTGCCGTGGTGGGTGGCGGTCAGCGAGTCGATCCGCGCGGAGGCGGTGATCGGGCCCGCCACGCGGACGTAGAGCCTGCTGCCCACGCGGCGCTCCACCTCGACGGGGGTGTCTCCGCCGGTGGTCAGCGCGGCGACGAGGCCGCCGACGTGGTCGCCCGGTTCGGCGTCGGCGGGAACGGTGACGCTGAAGGGCACGATCGCGGTCTCGCGCGCGGGCACGACGACCCGAGGCGCGGAGACGGTGATCCACTGGCCGATCACGGTGGAGGGCTCGTCGCGGGCGAGCAGGTCGAAGCCGCCGGTGCCGGTGTTGACCGCGTCCCCCGCGTACAGGTCCAGCGCCAGTTCGGTCTCCCCGAGGTTGCGCACGGCGAGGTGGTCGTCGTAGCGCATGCCCGGCTCCACGACGTAGTCGAACCGCGCTCGTCCGTCGGGGCCCGCGGCCGAGGCCGGTGCGACCGACCACGTCTGCCGCCCGGTGTCGCCGTCGGCGGGTTGGGCCGAGGCCCGCGGCACGGGCAGCAGGCTGGTGACGACAAGGGCCGTCCCGATGAGGCGGACCGCGGTCGACAGGGTTCTCACGAGTGCTCCAGCACGGGAAAAGGGGAGTGCGGGTCCGCTCCTCGGAGCGGACCCGCACCGGGGTGGGATCAGATGGCGGTGAGGATGAGCAGGGCCCGGTAGGTGCCCGGCGCCAGGTCGGCCGGGGCCTCCAGACTCAGCTCGGCGCCGAGCTGAGCGGTGCCGCGACCGGCGCCCGCCGCCGCGGTGCCCAGCTGCGACCAGGTGGCCAGGCCGTTGCCCGCGGCGAAGCCCGAGGCGACCTGCGGACCCGCGGCCACGGTCTGGTTGGGCGAGGCGGACAGCACGGTGGGCGTCCAGCCCAGGTACTTGCCGCCGAGCTGCTGCCCGTCCACGGTGGTGAAGGCGCGCACCCGGCCGGAGGCGTTCCAACCGGGGTTCTCCGCACGGGTGTCGGTGACCGTGATCGGCTTGAGCGCGCCCGCGGCGGTGTAGCGGTCGGCGGCCGGGTTGAGCGTCAGCGCGCCGAGGTCGACCTCGCGGTTCTCCGGGGCGACGCTGAGCACGAGCGCGCCCTGCTGCTCGGACAGGGTGGCGGTGATGGTCGGGCCGTTGACCGGGTCGTTGCCGTGGTCGTCGACGTCGATGACGACCGGCGC
Source organism: Saccharothrix coeruleofusca (assembly GCF_017876325.1). NCBI lineage: Bacteria > Bacillati > Actinomycetota > Actinomycetes > Pseudonocardiales > Pseudonocardiaceae > Saccharothrix > Saccharothrix coeruleofusca. Next base: position 3,768,336 of record NZ_JAGINV010000001.1, on the reverse strand, counting down.
GGACTCGGCGATGAGCTGGTGGTCGCGGTTGTAGAGCACGGCCTTGATCTCGCGGTTGTCGTCGGAGGTGCGGACGACGAAGCCGTACTTGGCGGTGTAGGCGTCCGGCACGAACGACCACTGGGTCTCGCCCGCGGCGCGGGTCAGCCAGTGGTAGTGGTCCTCGTCGGTGGGCGGGGTCTGCACCGCGGTCAGCGCCGCGACGCCGCCCGCGTGGTAGTGGCTCGCCAACCCGGTGATGGTGAGCTGCGTGGCAGGGGTGCCGGGATCGGGCGTCGGCTCCTGCGGCAGCTCCTCGCCGACGAAGAACGTGTAGACGACGGGCTGGAGCCGCGTGGGCGTGCCGCCGGGTGGCGTGACCGCGGCGCGCACGGTCACCTGGTACTCGCCCTGCTCGGTGAAGCCCCAGTTGGCGTGCTCGTGGTCGGCCGCGCTGGTGAACGACTTCGGCCCGCCGTCGGCGGAGGCGAGGAAGACGTTCGGGCCGTCCTCGCCGTTCTGCCACAGCGCGAACGCGCCGGGGCCCCGCACCGAGTCGAGCTCGTAGGTCACCGACGTGCCCTCGGCCACGGCGGAGCTGTAGCCGAAGCCGCCGAACACCTGGCCCGCCTGGGAGGTCTGCGGCAGCAGGTAGTAGGTCTGGCCCTGCGGCTTCCAGCCGGGCAGGGTCGCGACGGTCGCGCTGACCGTGCGCGAGGCCACCGACGGCTTGGCCTGGATCACCAGGTCGCCGGGTGCGACGTTGCCCGCGGCGGTGTGCGCCACCAGGGTGTGCGCGGAGTCCACCACGTCGACGTAGAACACGTCGACGTGGCCTTCGGACACGACCTGCTTGTCGGCGTAGGCGGACTCGGCGTTCGCGGTCCCGGTCAGGGAGCCGACGGCCAGGCCCAGTGCGGTCAGCGACGCCACAGCGGCGACGCGACCGGTGACCCGCGTTCTGCGTTCTCGTACTGTGTTCAAGGTCTTCCTCGGTTCTGCCGCTCCCCTGCGGGGAGGGCGTGGGTGGGGATGGCGCACGGGCGCCGGGGATGTGTTCGGTTCCTCCCTCGCGGGTGTGTCAACGCCGTCGCCGCACCGCGGCCAACGTCGTCAGGCTGGTGAGCAGGAAGCCCAGTGGGAGCAGCAGCGCGGCGACGACGACCAGGGCGACGACCAGCTCGTCGTCGAGGCCCGTGTCCGCCAGCCCGCCCGCGCCGAGGGCGCAGTCCTGCCCGTCGGGGGTGTGGCCGACCTGCTCGACCACTTCCGACTTCGGCCGGGCGGTCTTCGGGTCGCCCGGCCCGACGTGGAAGGCCAGGGTGCTGCGGGCGGTGGTCGGGCGGCCGTCGACGGTGGCGCTGAACGAGAAGGTCACCGCGTAGCCGCCGGGCGCAGTGAAGGCCCAGACGCCGTGCACGTGGACGCCGGACCGTCCAACCGGGACGGTCGTCGCCCTGGGGAAGCCGTCGGCGGTGCCGAAGTAGCGGTCGCCGACGCCGCCGAACGGGTCCTGACCGTAGACGGCGAGCTTGCCCGGTCCCCGGACCTCCTCCAGGGTCATCGTGACGTCCCCGGTGATCCCGGTGAGAACGGACGGGTGCTGGGTGTTCCAGCCCAACCACGGGATGCCCGAGCGCTGCGTCAACGGCATCATCCACACGGGACCGCCGCCGAGGAAGTCGTAACCGGACCCGGCCGGTGGCGTGGTCCGGGCGGTGTCGTCGAGGTGGAACACGTACCCGCCGGGGTCGCGGAACACCGGCTCGCCGTCGCGGTCGTCCTTGATCCGCGCGGTGAGCGCGCCACCTTCGACCACCGGTCCGTAGTCGAAGTGGCCGTCGGTGACGACTTCCACCTCGCCGGGCTCGACCACGCGGGTCACCGACGTGGGCACGCACGGCGGGGGCGGCGCGCCGGGGCCGGTGGGCGGCTCGGTCGGGGACGGGGACCTACCGGAGGCGGTGGTGGTGGCGGTGGACGTGGGCGCGGGGTCGGGCGTGGGTGCCGGGTCGGGCGTGGTGGTCGTCGGCGGCGCCGGGTCGATCGCGAGCGGGACGGCGCGCGCGGTGGCGACCACCCGCCCCTGCGGGTCGCGCACGTCGAACCCGAGCAGGGCACCGTCGAGGTCGGCGGTGGCGGGGAGGGTCAGCGCCGGACCGGTGCCCCGGTCGGTGACGCGGTCGCCGACGCGCGTCCACCAGGAAGCGGTGCGGTCCGCTCGTTCGGGGGTGATCAGCGCGGAGGCGGTGATGGTCTGGCCGGTGGCGTAGCGGTCGCGGACCCCGGTCACCACCGCGCCCGCAGGCGCCCTCGGGTTGGCGACCGTCGGGGAGTCGGACGGGGCGACCAGGTCGCCGATCGCCGGGACGAAGCGGGCGGTGAAGGCGAGCGCGTCGGGGACGTCGGGCAGCGACAGCGCGCCGCGACCGCCGTCGAGGGCCGCGTGCCCCACGACCTCGTCGCGGTCGGCGTGGTGCCGCGTGAACTCCACCCACCCGGTCGGGACGCCGCCGTCGAGGTGCGGCGGACCGCCGGTGACGGTGGCGGAGAGCCGGAGTCCTCCGCCCGCTTCCCCGACCTCCAGCGCGGTGGAGGTCGGGGTGGCCGCGTGCGGGCCGACCGCGAAGACGTAGCGGGTCGAGGCGGAGACCAGGGGCGTGCCGGAGGTGGTCGTGGCCGACGCGGTGAACTCCAGCTCGTACACGCCGGGCGCGGTGAACGCCCAGTTGGCGTGCGCGTGGGTCGGCACCGAGGCGCGCAGGGTGCGCACGCCCGCGTCCCGCGAGCTGAACACGCGCTCGGGGCCGTCGGTGCCGGTGAAGTAGACCTCCACGTTGCCGGGGCCTCGCGCGGAGCGCAGCGTGATGTCCACGGTGTCACCGGCCAGCGCGCCGCGCGGCACGCCCTCGGTGTTCCAGCCCGCCCACAGCACACCCGGCTGCGATGCCTGGGGCAGCACGTGGATCGGGGCGCCCGCGGGCACGCCGAGGAAGGCGTAGGCGGGTGAGGACGGGGCGCGTCGCGCCGCGGCGTCGCTGACGTGCACCGTCGTGCGCGCCGGGTCGAAGCGGGTCGCGACCCGGTCCACGTCGGCCTTGCCCGCGACGACGAGGCGGCCCTCGTCGAGGAGCACCGAGACGAGGTCGGCGTGCCCGGTGGAGAGCAGCTGCCTGCCCGCAGGCCGAGGCGCCGGGCCCTCCGCGGCGTGCGCGGGGACGAGACCGCCGGAGAGCGCCACGAGGAGCGCCGCGATCACGGCACGCACCGATCTCGGCGCTCGCGCCGTGGTCCACCCGCTCTTGTCGCGGCAGGCCGCGTGGTTCGGCATCGCTCCCCCAGTGGTCGTCTACTGGCAGAACTTAAGGCAAAGGACAATCGTTTTCAATAATTGCTCGATCGCGACCCGCCCCGTCGCGCTCCGGCGGTGGCGTCGGATCGCCGGGTGAACGTGGTTGTACTGAAAATCATTGTCGTTTACCGTGGTCGTGTGGACACATCCGTCGTCTTGGTCGCAGGGTTGGGCGAGCACTCCGTCGCCGAGGAGGTGTGGCGGGCGCTGCCGGGTTCGGTGCTGGTGAGCCACGACCTGAGCGAGTTGTCCGACGGCGTGGTGCGGCGCTGGGTCGACGGGGTGCCGACCGAGCTGCGCCTGGAGCACGGCTGCGTCTCGTGCGCGATGCGCTCGGACCTGCTGCCGCTGCTGCGGCGGCTGCGGGGTCCGGTGGTGGTGCACCTGGACCCGGCCCTGGAGCCCGAGGCGGTGTGCCTGGCGCTGGAGGGCGAGCCCGTGCGCGTCGAGGCGGTCATCACCGTCGTGGACCGCGCCACGTGGTTCGCCGACGCCACCGGGGGTGACCTGATGGCCGAGCGCGGGCTGTCCGCGGCGCCCGGCGACGCCCGCACCGTGGCGCAACTGGTCGTGGGACAGGCGGAGTTCGCCGACGCCCTCGTGCTGACCGGGCCGACCGGTGACGAACGGGTGTCCGCCGTCCTGGAGCGGCTCAACCCCCTCGCGCCCCGGTGCGAGTTGTCGGTGCTCGACGTCGACGCGTTGCTGGCCTCGATCCCGCCGGGATCGCGCCGGGGGGAGGTGGACGACACCTTCGACGCCCTGGTGCGGGGCGAAGTTCCGGGGGAACCCGCGCACGGCGTGCACCTGGTGCGCTTCACCGCGCGTCGCGCCTTCCACCCCGTGCGCCTGCGCCGCGTGCTCGCCGCGCTCTCCGGTGGTGTCGTGCGCATGAGGGGCAGGGTCTGGCTGGCCGGTCGCGACGACTCGGTGCTGTGGCTGGAGGGGGCGGGCCGCGCGGTGCGGATCGGCGACGTGGGCCCCTGGCCCGCCGCTGTCGGCGGTTCGTCCGGGGCGGACGGGCGCGGGCGGGCGCAGGACTTGGTGGTCGTCGCGTACCGGGGAACGGGGGAGGTGATCGAGGCCGCGCTGAGCGAGGCCCTGCTCACCGACGAGGAGCGGTGGTTGGCGGCCGAGCTGACCTTCGCCGACCCGTTCCCCGGTGCGCGCGAGACGCTCGGGTGACCAACGCGGTGCGCGTCGGCCGCCGGTGGAGTTCCGAGGCGGCCGGGCGGGCCGCGCCGCACGGGATGTCGCACAGGACGTCGAGCCGGGCAGCCACTCGATCGTGCTACGTTCCTGTCAATGAAAATCAATGCCAAAGTCGCGGACGGGGGACAGGCTCCGCCCGCGCGGGTTCGCGGCGACGAGGCGGTCCGGGGGCTGCCGACCGCGTCCGGCCGCCCCGGAACCGCCGCCGCCTGCGCGGTCCTGGGCGCCGCGCTGGTGATCTCCGTGCTCGCCGCGATCAGCCTCGGTTCGGCGGTGATCCCCTTCGGCGACACCACGCGCTTCCTGTGGGCGGCGCTGACCGGCGGCGTCATCTCCGCCGACGAGGTGACGCAGTACCAGATCATCTGGCAGGTGCGCACGCCCCGCGTCGTGCTGGCGGCCGTGGTCGGGGCCGGGTTGAGCGCCGTCGGCGTCGCGGTGCAGGCCATGGTGCGCAACGCGCTGGCCGATCCCTTCATCCTCGGCGTGTCCTCGGGCGCGTCGGTCGGCGCGGTGTCGGTCACCGTGTTCGGCGCGCTGGCGGGGTTCGGGATCTACGCGGTGTCGGTGGGGGCCTTCCTCGGCTCGCTGGTCGCCTCGGGGCTGGTCTACCTCGCCGCGCGCTCGGCGACCGGGGTCACCCCGCTGCGCCTGGTGCTGACCGGCGTGGCGCTGGCGTTCGGGTTCGAGGCGCTGATGAGCGTCATCGTGTACTTCGCCCCCGACAGCGAGGCGACCAGCACGGTCCTGTACTGGACGATGGGCAGCTTCGGCGCGGCGACCTGGGGCGCGCTGCCGGTGGTGACCGCGGTGGTGGTCCTGGCCGTGGTGGCGCTGCGCCGGGCCGCGCGGGGACTGGACGTGCTGTCCTTCGGCGACGAGAGCGCCGCGAGCCTGGGGGTGGACGCCGACCGGCTGCGCGGGTGGCTGTTCGTGGTCACCGCGCTGGCCACCGGGGCGATGGTGGCCACCAGCGGTGCGATCGGGTTCGTCGGCCTGGTCGTGCCGCACCTGGTGCGCATCGTGGTCGGCGCGGGCCACGCCAGGGTGCTGGTGATCGCGCCGCTGTTCGGCGCGGTGTTCATGGTGTGGGTCGACCTGGTCTGCCGTGTCGTGGTCGCGCCGCGCGAGCTGCCCCTGGGGGTGATCACCGCGCTGGTCGGCGTTCCGGTGTTCATCACGCTGATGCGCCGCCGCGGCTACCTGTTCGGGGGGCGGTGACCAGTGGAACTGGACGTTGACCGGCTGTCGGTGGAGCTGGCCGGACGCGCGATCGTCGAGCAGGTCTCGCTGCGCGTGGGCAGCGGCTCGGTGGTCGGGCTGGTCGGCCCCAACGGCTCGGGCAAGTCCACCGTGCTGCGCTGCGTCTACCGGGCGCTGCGCCCCCGGTCGGGGGTGGTGCGGGTGGGTGGTGCCGACATCGGCGCGATGTCGCCGCGCGAGAGCGCCCGCCTGGTGGCGGCGCTGACCCAGAACAGCTCGGGCGAGCTGGACTTCACCGTGGCGGAGGTCGTCGCGCTGGGGCGTGCGCCGCACCTGAAGGGCAACGCGCCGCTGAGCGCGCGGGAGGCCGCGCTGTGCGAACGCGCCATGCGCCAGGTCGGCGTGGACCACCTGGCGCACCGCGGCGTGCTGTCGCTGTCGGGCGGCGAGCGGCAGCGCGTGCTCATCGCCCGCGCCCTGGCGCAGGAACCCGAGGTGCTGGTGCTGGACGAGCCCACCAACCACCTCGACCTGCGCCACCAGGTCGACCTGCTGCGCCTGCTGCGCGACTCGGGGCTCACGGTCCTGGTGGTCCTGCACGACCTGAACCTGGCCGCGGCGGCCTGCGACCGGCTGTGCGTGCTCTCGGAGGGCGCGCTGGTGGCCTCGGGAACACCGGCCGAGGTGTTGACCGAGCAGCTGCTGCGCGAGGTGTTCAGCGTCCGCGCCTCGGTCGTCGAGCACCCGCTGGACGGGGTGCCCCAGATCTTGTACACGCTCGCCAACCACGTCGAAGAGGGAAGCGCACCATGAGATCACCCACCTCCGGCCGACGGCTCGCGATCACCGCGGCAGCGGCAGCGCTGTTGTCCGGCTGCGGCGCCCAGGTCCAAGGCGCCGGGGAGCAGAACGCCGCCGTGGTGGTCAACCGCTGCGGCGAGCAGGTCGAGTACCGCGTGCCCCAGCGGGCCGTGGTCTACGAGGGCGGCAGCGCCGACAAGCTGTTCTCCCTGGGACTGACCGAGCACGTCCACGGCTACGTCATGCCGCCCGCCAACCCGCCGGTCACCGAGTCGCCGTGGGCGGCCGAGTACGCCGAGGTCGAGTTCCTCAGCGACGACCTGCTCAACCGCGAACTCGTCGTCGACGCCAAGGCCGACTTCGTGGTGGCGGGCTGGAACTCCGGTTTCAGCGACCAGCGCGGCATCACGCCGGAGATCCTCGACGGCTTGGGCGTGCAGAGCTTCATGCACACCGAGTCCTGCTTCAACTACCCGAACTTCCCCGAGCGCAAGCCCCCCTTCGAAGCGCTCTACACCGACCTGGAGCGGCTGGGGAAGATCTTCCGCGTGGAGGACAAGGCCCGCGAGGTGGTCGACGGCCTCAGGACCAGGGTGGAGGCGGTGAAGTCGCGGGTGCCGCAGGGGGAACCGGTGCCGGTCTTCCTCTACGACTCCGGCACCGATCAGCCCTTCACCGCGGGCAGCCAGGTGCCGCCCACCGAGATCATCGCCTTCGCGGGCGGGCGCAACATCTTCGCCGACCTCGACGCGCGCTGGACCAAGGTCGGCTGGGAGCAGGTCGTGGAGCGGGAGCCGGAGGTGATCGTGATCCTCGACTACGGCGACAAGCCGGCCCAGGAGAAGATCGACTTCCTCAAGTCCTCGCCCACCACCGCGAAACTGCCCGCCGTGGTCAACGACCGGTTCTACGTGCTGGACTACAACGAGGGCATCAGCGGTCCCCGCAACGTCGACGGCCTGGAGGGCTTCGCCGAGTACATGCGGGGCCTGCCGCGCTGAGGTGACGGGGAGATCCGCGTGCGCGAGCACGGGGAGGTGGGCGCACGCGGATCTCCCGCCCACCCCGCCGTCAGCGGTGGCCGGTGGGCGCGGGAGCGCGTTTCCAGTCCATCCGACACCACGGCAGGGCGAGCTCATCGGTGGTGGAGACCTGCGTCGGGGCCAGCGAGTCCAGCGGCGCGGCCCGCTCGTGCCGGGCGAAGACCGACTCCGCGTAGCGGTGGCCGGTGTCGGCCGCGATGAACACCACCGTCCGGGTCGGCGCGAGCCCGCGCTCCCACCGGGCGCACGCGTAGGCCGCGCCGGTGGACAGGCCCGCGAACACGGCGTGGCGGCGCAGCAGATCGACGCTGCCCGACATGGCGGTGTCGAAGGACGTCCAGTGGATCGTGTCGTACATCCGGTGGGAGACGTTGTCGAAGACGATGGAGCTGCCGATGCCCGCGATGATGATCTCCGGGTCGTGCACGTGCTCGGCGCCGAAGGTGATGCTGCCGAAGGGCTGCACCCCGACCAGCGTGGTGTCCGGCGCGTCGCGGCGCAGGTAGGTGGCCAGCGCGCCGGTGGACGCCCCGGAGCCGACGCCGCCGACGAGGGTGATCCCGTCGCCCAGCTCGGCGGCGAGGCGTTCGGCGATGGGGCGGTAGCCGAGGTAGTGGATGTCGTCGTGGTACTGCCGCATCCAGTGGTAGTCGGGGTGCTCGGCGAGGATCTCCCGGATGCGGCGCACCCGCCGGTCCTGGTCGTGCTTGAGGTTCGCGGACGGAGGCATCTGCTCCAGTTCCGCCCCCAGGATCGCGAGTTGCGTCCGCAGCGTCGCGTCCACGGTGGTGGACCCGATGATGAGGCACCTCATGCCGAAGCGGTGGCAGGCCAGCGCGAGGGCGTAGGCGTAGATGCCGCTGGAGCTGTCCACCAGGGTGTCGCCGGGGCGCACCAGACCGCGGTCGAGCAGGTGCTCGACCGCGGCCATCGCCGAGACGACCTTCATCGTCTCGAACCTCAGGCACACGACGCCTTCTTCCACCGCGATCAGGTCAGGGGTTCCGATGGCCGTTGCGACGTGGTCGTGCACGGTCCTCCTCCGCGGGGGTGGTGGGTCGGCTCCCGGAAGTGGTGAACACGCTGGTGATCGGGATTCCGGCGCGTCCAAGCAGGTCCGCGCAGGCGTTGGCGCGACGCCCGGCCCCGGCGCGGTCGGCGGGGAACAGCACGCCCGCGACGTTGCCGCTGTGGGCGATCTGCACGCCGACCGCGCCCGCCCGCTCGGCCACCTCGATCAGCAGGGGCAGCTCCGGTTTGGGCAGTCGTCGTTGGTTGAGCCGGGCGCTGCGGGTGCAGACCCGGCCCAGCAGTTCGGGATCGCCACGGCTGATCGCGCGGCGGATGTCCGCGCGCAGCCCGGCGAACACCTCGACCTCCTCGTCGTCGTAGTCGTCGCTGGGCAGGGCCGCCGTGTCGACGGGCGCGCCACCGCCGGTCAGGCAGCTCACCACCACCAGCGGCGGCAACCGGTCGCCGAGCACCTCGATGACGGTCCCCTCGCGCTGGGCGAACAGCAGGGGGCGGTCGTCGAGCATGAGCGGGTCGCTGGCGGTCTCCACCCGGACCGCGATGGCCGCGACGACCCGCGCGGGCAGGGTGGTGCCGTAGCTGTCGGCGACCGCGCGCACCGCCGCGATGAGGTCGCTGGTGGACGAGCCCATGCCGACGCCGACCGGAACGCCGCCGCGCAGCAGGACGCGGCCCCCGTCCGGCCGCTGCCCGGTCCGGCGGACGCACTCCGCGACGGCGAGCGCCGCCGCGCGAGCGGTGTTGGTGCGGTCGGGTGGGTCCACGCGGATGTCGGAGGGGGACAGCGCGCGGTCCCGCCGGAACTCCGCGTGCGTGGCGGGCTCCGCGACGGGCAGGGTGACCAGGCCGTTGCGGCGCCCTCCCCGTCGGTCGGGGAAGCAGCCCTGGAGCAGTTCGCCGTGGTGGCAGGCCGCGCGTCCCCTGCCCACGGCGGGCGGCGGGCCGCCGGTGAGCGGTGGTCGGTCCAGCACTGTCGTCGCGGCTTCCGGCCCGCTTCGCGCCGTCTTCATCGGGTCCGATCTGCGCGATACCGGTACAGGACGGTGGTTTCCGCGCTGAACTGCGAGAAGGGGAAGGGTTCGGCCGACAGCGCGGTGACCCCGCCGCCGAGGAACTGCCTGGCGATCGCGCTGCCGCTCTGGGCGTAGACCACCAGCGGAACGCCCCGCTCCCGGCAGCGGCGCAGGATTCGGTCGAAGGTGCCGTTGCCCAGCGTCATCCCGGTGGCCACGACGGCGTCGGCGACGTCGAGCACCTGGTCCATGTCGCGGGTCACGGCGTCGCCCCACTGCGTGGCGCGGAGGTTGTAGTCGCAGGGCAGGCACTGGGCTCCGCGCTCGCGGATGGCGGCCACCAGGGGGTTGACCACGCCGATCAGCGCGACCTTCGCCCCGGCGGGCACGTCGAGCAGCTCCGCGATGGCGGCGTCCCTGGCCCGCGCGCGGACCTCAGGCGTGCCCGAGGGCAGGGCGACGGCCTCCGCGGCGGTGGCTTCGCGGTGCGGCGCGGTGGAGCCGAAGTAGGCGTCCAGCGCCGCGATGCGCAGGGGCAGCGGGGAGTCGCGCAGCAGTCGGTCCAGCGGCTGGCCCGACGCCTCGGCGCACACGTCCGGGGTGATCTCGCCGTGCTCGAACGCGCAAGCGCCGAACGCGGAGCCGACCCGCACGAGCAGGTACTGGTTGCGGTAGGTGGTGTTCCCACCCGCCAGGCGGGTGCCGTGGTGGACCCAGAAGACGCTGGTGGCGGTGAGGGTGGCGGGGTCGGGACCGCGACGGGCGGCCAGGACCTGCGCGGCCAGGTCCTCGACGGTGTCGGCGTGGGCGGCGTCGAGGGTCATGCCTGGTTCCCCCCGGTGAAGCGGAAGATGTGGGTGATCACGCCGTCGTGCCAGTCGTGGCGGTGCTCGATCGCGGGCCGCAGTCCGGCGCTGATGGCGTGGCGGACGATCCGGTGCATGTCGGCGGTGTTGGACAGCGCGACGTAGACCCTGCCGCCGGGGGCGAGCAGGTCGCGGTCGACGATCTGGTCGAAGAACCGGGTGACGATCCCGGCCCCTTCGCAGACGTTGCGCACGACGTCGGGGTCGTCGCTGACCTTCTGGCTCACCGCGGGCGGGTTGAAGGTCACCACGTCCAGGCGGGTGCGGTCGGGGAGCGCTTCGAAGAGGTCGCCGACGAGGGGGACGAGCACGTCGCCGGTTCCGACGAACTGCTCGAAGTGCTCCCGCGTCGCGCGGACGCTGGGCTCGTGGACGTCCAGCGCGTAGATCCGCGCCGCGCCCGCGATCCCCGCCGCCACGGCTTCCGCGCCGAGCCCGACTCCCATCGCGGCGTAGACCAGGCCGCGCACGGCGATGGTGTTGTCGAGCAGCCGTTCGTGGATCATCCTGCTGGTGGCTCCAGGGGTGAACACGCCCGGGGGAACGCGGAACCGCCATCCGTTCCACTCGTAGGCGCGCGTGGAGCGGATGTCCTCCTTGGGCGTGTTGATGCCGATGATGTGCTCCGCGGGGAGCGGGTCGGGCAACTCCCGGAGGAGATCGGTGCTGGCCGAGGTGGTGTCCACGTGGTCTCCGCTGTGCTTCGGGCTGCGGAGGACCGCCCTCCGCGCAGTCACAGTAAGCAATGAAAATCATTTTCTTGTACCCCTGATCGGGTTACTGGGCCTCGCGCCGCCTGTTGACCGAGGGTGATCGGCGGGAGCGAAGAAGCCCTGGATGTCCTAGTGGGAACGACAACTGTTTTCACTACAGTGGCGCTCGCCCCATCGCGGGCGACCTGACACGGCCACAGCGAGGAGCAGACGTGACAGCGCCCGACACCGAGGACCCCGCCCGCGGTACTCCACCCCGGCGACCGCTGGTGCTCGACAGCCGGTTCCTGCGGCTGTGGTGCGGCGCCACCGCGTCGGGCCTGGCCACCTGGAGCCTGCCGTTCGTCCTGGGGCTGGCCGTCCTGGAACGCGAGCTCACCGCGACCGCGCTCGGCGTCGTGCTGGCGGCCCGCACGGTCGGGTTCCTGCTGGCCGTGCCCGTGGCGGGCGTGCTGGCCGACCGGTACTCCCGGCGCGCGGTCGTGCTCTGGGCCGGGCTCGCGGCGGCGGCCGCGTCACCGGTGATCGCGCTGGGACTGGGGCGCTCCACCGCGTTGATGGCCGCGGCGGCTGTCGTCGTCGGCGCGGGTCAGGGCGCGTGCCGCCCCGCGTTCCAGGCGCTCACGGCCGAAGTCGTCGCGGTCGCCGACCGGCAGCGGGCCAACGCGGCGATGACGATGGCCGTGCGCGTCACCTCCCTGGTGGCGCCGGGCGCGACCGCCCTGCTGGCCGCCGTGGCGGGGGTCTGGGCACTGCTGATCGGCACCGGCGCGCTGTGGCTGGTCACCGGGCTCCTGCCGCCCTCGGGCCGGGCCGGGCCCGCGCGCGTGGACTCCCGGTTCGACTTCGCGGGCGAGTTCCGCGAGGGCGTGCGCGAGGCGAGGAAGCACCCGTGGTTCCTCGCCGGACTGGGCGCGCTCACCGCGGTGATCGCCACCGGCTACTCCGCGACCGGGGTCGCGCTGCCCCTGGTCAGCCGGGACGACTACGGCTCGGAGTTCGTGCTCGCCGCGGCGAGCACCGGCTACACCGCGGGTGCGCTGGCGGGTGGTCTGCTGATGAGCCGCTGGAAGCCCGTCCGGCAGGGATGGGTCGCGATGGCCGGACTGGCCGCCTACGGACTCGCACCGCTGAGCCTGGTGCTGCCCACCGCGCCGATCGTGGTCGTCGCGGCCTACGTCGCGGCGGGGATCGGCATCGAGGTGTTCAACGTGCCGTGGTTCACGGCCATCCAGCACGAGGTCGCGCCGGACAAGATCGCCAGGGTGTCCTCTTTGGACTTCCTGCTGTCCTACGGCCTCGCCCCGCTCGGGCTGGTGGTGATGGCACCGGCCATCGAGTGGTGCGGCGCGCCCGCCGTGCTCCTGCTGTGCGCGCTGATCTGCTTCGCGGCACCGGCCGCGGCCGCGCTGCACCCGTCCTCCCGCACCCTGTCGGTCAACGGCGCGTGCCGCTGAGGTCGGCTGGAGCGGGGTCGTTCAGCGGTGGGCGGCGGGGCAGGGCACGACCCCGACGGAACTCCCGGCGGAGCGGCGTTTCGGCAACGTCCGCCCCGCCAGGGGTTCCCCATCCGCGCACCGAAGCCCCTCGAAGCCGCCTCAGCCCGAGGACAGGGGTTTCAGAGCACGATCTTGTACGCCCGGATGATGCTCACCTGACCCGTGTCGCCCGCGGCGTCGGTGACGGTGGCGCGCAACGAGGCGAACTCGGCGCCGTCGTCGTGCGCCACGACCGCCTCGCCGTCGACGACCGGCGTCCTCCGCCACGTGGCACCGTCGTCGAACGACACCTCCACGTCGACGCGCCGCACCTCCGGCGTGCCCGGCTGCTGCTCGACCTCCACCGGAATCTCGAGAACGCGGTCACGTGTCGCGTTGTCGTCGTCGAGCTCCGGCAGGAACCGCGGCACCGACATCGGCAACGCCTTCGGGCCGTCGGTGTGCGCCGACCGGAACGTCCACACCCCCAGGACCCTCGTGGACACGTCCGACACCGATCGCGACTGCTCCACTTCGACGCGGTAGGCGGCCTCGGCGGTGGGAACCCAGAAGTCCTCGTACTGGCGCGTCGTGGTCTCGCCGAACCGCACCCCCTCCCGGAACAGCGTGACCCGCCCCCTGGCGGACGGGCTGTCGCCCTGCCCGCCGTTGGAGTCGGTGAACAGGGGAACCGCCACGCCGATGGTGGCGCCGTGGCGCGTCAACGCCCCGTCCCCGACGGACGGGCCGAACACCGCGGTGTTGAGCTCCTGCCGGTAGGACTGGCCGATCCCGACCGACCGGGCCGGGAGCCTGAGCATGACCTCGGTGTTGCCGTCCGCGGAACGCTGCTCGAAGCCCCAGCTCCAGTCGACGTCCTCGCTGGCGGTGACGAGGTCCACGGCCTGCCCGCCTTCCGGCACCGCCGTGTCCGTGCCGATGGCGGGCCGGGGCGCCGCGTTCACCAGGTACTGCTTCCCCGGACCCGCGGACCGGATGTCGCTGGTCACCTCGGCCAGCTCGGACGCCTCCGCCGTGCGCTCGTAGCCGGTGGGCAGCCCGCCGGTTTCGGTCCAGTGCAGGCGGTAGGTCACCGGGGTCTTCCCATCACGCGGTGTTCCGGCGAACTGCGCGCCGAACGACGTGCTGAAGTCGGGGGAGTCCGGCCCGATCTGCGCGGTGAGGACGGTTCTGCCCATGGTGGACATCGTCACGGTCTCGGGCTTGCCCGCCGTCGTCGCGGTGAACAGCACGTAGCCGCCGCGCTGCCGCGCCGCCGGGTCCGGGGTGCTCATCCTCACCGGCTTGGCCGCGCGCGCGTCGAGCACGACGTGCGCTTCGCCGTCCAGCTCCAGCTTCGGCTGTGCCAGGATCGCGTACCTGCGGTCCTGGCCGGTGATCGTGGAGTACACGCGGTACTCGCCCTTCGGCAGGCGAAGGGGTTTGCCCGCTTCGGGTTCCCTGTCCACCAGGTGCTTGCGACCCGTCGCGACGTTGACGACCGTGGTCCGGAAGAAGTCGGACGGCGCGCCGTCGAAGTCGAGGTGGGTGAGCGCGAGGTCGTGGTGCTCGACCTCGCGGTTGACGCTGAGCAGCGTGCGCAGGTCGGCACCACCGGAGGCGATCAGCGCCCCGGCGTAGGTCCCGTCCGGCGCGGGAACCGCCGTGTCGGCCGTGATCGTCGCCCTCGCCTCGCCACCGGCGGGCACGGTCAGCCGCGCGGGTGACACGGTGAACATCCCGGCAGGCGCCTCGCCGCCGGGCCCGGTCACGTGCACCGCCAGGTCCAGCGCCACCGGCTCGGCACCGGAGTTGCGGTACGTCACCTCGCGGCTGACCCGCTCGTCGTCCTCGTGGGGCCACTGGCGCACCCCGAGGTCCACGTTGCCCGGCTCGGCGATCACCGTCCGGGCCATCGCCTTCGGCACGTCCACCCGGCCCGCGCCCTGCTCGAACGGCGCGAATCCCGCCCCGGCCGTCGCCGAGCCCATGATCGCCGCCTTGATCCGCTCACCCGACCAGTCCGGGTGCCGCTGCTTGAGCAGCGCGGCGACGCCTGCCACGTGCGGTGTCGCCATCGACGTCCCGGACATCGCGACGTGTCCTTCGGTGCCCGCTCGCGCGGCCACGATCTCCATGCCGGGAGCGGTCACGTCCGGCTTCACCGCACCGGTCGCGGTCGGCCCGCGACCGGAGAACCCCGCGACGTCGTCGGCGCGGTCCACCGCGCCCACCGACAACGCCGACTCCGCGCTGGAGGGTGTGCTGATCGTGCCCGGCGACGGCCCGCCGTTGCCCGCGGCGGCGACGAAGAGCACGCCCTTCTCGCGGGAGAACCGGTCGACCGCCTCCTCCAGCAGGTCGATCTCCGGTGTGTCCGTGTTGCCGAAGCTCATGTTGACGATCTGCGCTCCCTGGTCGACCGCCCACTGCATGGCCATGAGCGCCGCGGAGTCGCTGCAACCGCCGATACCGGGCACGCAGATCTGGCCGTCGAGCAGTTGCGCGTCCGGCGCGATGCCGCGGTACCGCTCGTCGGTGCCCGCGATCGTGGAGGCGATGTGGGTGCCGTGGCTCCGCTCGGCGGGCTCGACGGGCACTCCGGTGAAGTTGCGCTCCGCGATCACCTTGCCCGCCAGGTCGGGATGCGCGCCGTCGATGCCGCCGTCGAGCACGGCGACCTTCACCCCTCGGCCGGTCAGCCCGGCCTGCCACGCGACCGGAGCGCCGATCTGCTTCGCGCTCCGCTCCAGGGTGAGCTTGCGCTTGCCGTCCAGCCACACCTTCTCCACCGCGCCGTCGCGCAACGCCGCCCACGACTGGCCCGACTTCGCCACGGTGCCGGTGACCACGTTCAACGCGGGGACCGACTCCGCGACCGACATCGTGCTCAGATCCGCTCGCGCTCCCGCGGCGGGACGCACGATCACCGGCACCGTCGACCGCTCCGCGTCGTCGTACCCGAACTCCACCAGCGAGGTCACGTCGAACAGCCGCCGGTCGAGCTTGCCGCCCGCTATCAGCGGCTCCGCGTCGTCGGGGACGACGTACTGCCGCCCGTTCTCCGAGTACGTCGTGACGGGAACGTCCTCCCGTCCTGGCCCCGGCGTGTGCGAAACGATCCGGTCGCCCGCGACGACGACGCGGTCACCGGTGATCAGAGTGACGGTGCGGTGCGCCTCTCCTGACGGCGGCGCGACCCCATCCGCGGCCTGTGCCCGCACGACCGGTGCCCCACCGGTCGCCACGCCCGCCGAGATGACGAGGGCGGTGATACCCGTGCGAGCCCACCCCCATGGCCCTGTTCCCACTGAACCTCCTGCGTCGGGAGATATCCGTAGCCGCCCGTCGGCCGCTGCCCGCGTTGGCTGTCATTCACGCCCCTATTCGGCGAGTCGACGCCATCGCGGGATTCCGACTGCGGACGCTCATTCCGGCGGCCATTGCAGGTTGCCAGGCCGGGGAAGTGCGCGGTGGGTGATCTCGGAGCGGCACGCTCGCCGAACCCGTAGTCACGGACGGTGATAAGAGCTGCTACCGCCGTTGCGGCGGTGTTGTTCGTCGACGTGGGAGAGTTCGGCTCTGCCCGATCGGACACGGATATGCGGACCTTGCGGCCTCCGCCATTCGGTCGAATGGGTTGTCGTCGAGCGGTCGGCTCGCGAATTCAACAGGCGTTTTGTTGGCGGCGCTGAGCGCCGCGCGGCGGCAGGTGGTGTTCGAATGCTCGGTTCGCGCAGCTTCCCGGTAGGCGAACCGCGTTTTTCCGACCTGTCGTCGAGTACGTGGTGAACGGCGGTCGCGATAACATGCGCCCATGTTCCTGAACGACTTCGAACGGGGCTGAGCGGGTCATGGCCAGGGCGGGGGGCGGTGGCCTGTCACGCGGCACGTGGTGGCGGGGGGAAGCGGTCACGGCGACGGCGTTCGCGCTGTGCGTGCTCGGCGGCGTGGTGCGGGCCGACGGCACGCTGTCACCGCCGCCCGCCGCGGCCTACTTCATCGCCGCGCTGTCCTGCGCCGTGCTGCCCGCGCGGCACCGGGCGCCGCTGGTCGTCCTGGCCGCTACGACCGCGGGCGGCGTGCTGGTGTCACCCCTGGGGCTGTTGCCGACTCCGCTGATCGTGGCCCCCGTCCTGGTCGCCGCCTACTCCTACGCGCTCACCGCCCGCGACGAACGGCGCGCGGTGGTCGTGGTTTCGCTGACCTCCCTGGCGCTGCTCGCCTCCACCCCGCTGTTCGGGCACCTCTCGTGGCAGGACACGAGCCGGGTGGTGGCGGTGGCCGCGTTCCCGCTGATGGCCGGCCTGCTCGGTCGCTCGGTGCGCAACCGGCGGGCTTACCTGGCGGCGCTGGAGGAGCGGGCCCGGCGGGCCGAGGAGAGCCGGGAGAGCGAGGCGCGCCAGCGGGTGGCGGAGGAGCGGGTGCGCATCGCGCGGGAGCTGCACGATCTCGTGGCCCACCAGATCACCCTGGCCAACGCGCAGGCCAACGTCGCCGCCCACCTGTTCGACCGCCGCCCGGAGCAGACCCGCAAGAGCCTGGAGGAGATCGTCGGGACCACCAGCGACGCGCTCGACGAGCTGCGGGCCACGGTCGGCCTGCTGCGCCAGTCCGGGGACGCGGCCACGCCCGCCGATCCGGCGCCGGGGCTGTCCCGGCTGCCCGCGCTCATCGAGTCCTTCCACCGCGCAGGCCTGGAGGTGTCGGTGCGGCAGGAGGGCACGCCCAGACCGCTGCCGCCGGGGCTGGACCTCACCGCCTACCGCATCGTCCAGGAGGCGCTGACCAACGTGACCAAGCACGCGGGCACCGGTAGCGCCGGGGTGCGCCTCACGTGGGAGCACGACCGCGTGACCATCGCCGTCGCCGATGACGGAAGGGGCGTCCGCCCGGCGCCCACCGCGTCCGGGGTGCCGGGCCGCCCGCCCGGTTACGGCCTGATCGGCATGCGTGAACGCGCCACCGCGGTCGGCGGGCAGCTCTCCGCGGGCAAGCGCGCGGAGGGCGGGTTCCTCGTCTCCGCCCAGCTGCCCCTCCCACCCGCCAAGGACGCGACGCGGAGAACCGGCGCGGCGACGACCGGCGCGGGTCCGGTGGCGGATTCGGCAACGGGTGACGGGGAGCCGGGAGGGGCGCCGTGACGCTGCGAGTGCTGCTCGCCGACGATCAGGCCCTGCTGCGCGGCGCTTTCCGGGTGCTCCTCGACAGCGCCGACGACATCACCGTGGTCGGCGAGGCCGCCGACGGCGATGAGGCGGTGCGGCTCACCAGGCGGTTGCGCCCGGACGTGGTGGTCATGGACATCCGCATGCCCAGGGTGGACGGCATCACCGCCACGTCGCGGATCTGCGCGGACCCGGAACTGCGCGCCAGCCGCGTCCTGATCCTCACCACGTACGAGACCGACGAGCACGTCGCCCAGGCGCTGCGGGCGGGGGCGGGCGGTTTCATCGGCAAGGGCATCGGGGCCGAGGGCCTGCTGGACGCCGTGCGCACGATCGCGGGCGGGGAGACCCTGCTGTCCCCGACCGCGACCCGCTCCCTGGTCGCCCGTTTCCTGGCCATGCCCGACGACACCGCGCCGCACCACGCCGACCGGCTCGCCGTGCTCACCCCGCGCGAGCGCGAGGTGGTGACCCTGGTCGCGACCGGCCTGTCCAACCAGGAGATCGCCGAGCGGATGGTCGTGAGCCCTTTCACCGTCCGCGCCCACGCGCAGCGCGCCATGACGAAGCTGGGGGCCCGCGACCGGGCGCAACTGGTCGTCATCGCCTACCGGACGGGCCTGGCACAGGCCGACCCTCGCGGTAGCTCCGACCGCCTGCCGTAGCCGGTCGCCGGGATCGCCCCGGAAGGGCGTGGTGCTGCCGCGTCACGTCACGACGTCGAAGCGAATTCGGGCAGGGTCAAGGCCGAGTGGGCCGGTCGTGCCTGCGGGGAGGGCATGGCGACGAGACCGCGCAACCTGGTGTTGCGCTGCTCCAGCTCCCGCGCCGTGGTGGGGAAGAGCGTGGCCGCACCGTCGCCCGCCAGCGCCTGGTTCATGGTCACGAAGTCGCGGACGCCGCTTTCGTAGGCGGCGAAGGCGGTGGCGTGGTCCCGGTGCGTGGCCAGGGCGTTGGCGAGCGCGTAGGCACCGACCAGCGCGAGGCTCGAACCCTGCCCGGTGAGGAACGAGGGCGCGTACGCGGCGTCGCCGACCAGCGCGACCCGGCCGCTGGACCAGCGGGGCAGGCGGATCTGGCCGACCGCGTCGAAGAACAGGTCGTCCGCCTCGCGCATGGCCTCGACCATGCCGGGCACCTCCCAGCCCGCGTCCGCGAAGGCCGTGGCGACCAGGTCCCGCTGGGCGTCGGGGTCGCCGAAGACGTGCGGCGGCGGCTCGGGCTGGTGGAAGTTCAGGAAGGCGTGCAGTTCCTCGCTGTCACCGACGGCGTAGAGGGCCGCGGCCCTGCCGGGGCTGTTCCACATCACCACTTCGCGGGAGAGCCCGAAGGTGTTCGGCATGGTGAAGATGGCGAAGCAGTAGCCGAAGTAGCGGTGGAACCGCTCCTCGGGGCCGAACAGCGACCGCCGGGTGCGCGAGTGCGCGCCGTCCGCGCCGATCACCAGGTCGAACGTGCGTTGCCGCCCGCTGTGGAAGGTGACGTCGACCCCTCGCCCGGACTGGTCGAGGGTTTCCGCGTAGTCGTCGAACAGGAACTCCACGTCGTCGCGGACCACCGCGTGGAGCGCCTCGGCCAAGTCCCCGCGGCGCACCTCCAAGTCCCGCCCCTCGACGCCGCCCGCGACGACGTGGGGGGCGAGCGAGGCTATCTCGCCGCCGTCGGCGTCGAGGAAGGCGCAGCGGCGTGAGGTGATGTGCGCGTCCCGCAGTCGCGGCAGCAGCCCCATCCGCCGGACCACCTCCACCGCGGTGCCCCGGATGTCGATCGGGTAACCGCCGCCGCGCGGCGCGCTCGCCCGCTCCGCCACGGTGACCGCGAATCCGGCCCGGTGCAGCCAGTACGCCAGAGCGGGACCGGAGATGCCCGCACCGGAGATCAGGACCTCGCGCTCGGCGGTGGTGCCCGCCTCCATCGGCAGACCGGTGGGCGTCATGCCCTGGCTCCCTTCCTGGTGATGCGGACGACGAGCAGCGACAAGGCGGAGACGACGCCCGCGGTGGTGAAGCCCGTGATGAAGGCCGACTCGGCGGGCAGTCCCGTCGTCGGATCGGTCCCGGCGGTGAGGATCGCACCGCCGACCTGGAAGCCCACGGCGAGGCCGATCACCCGCGTCACCACGAGCAGGCTGGTGGCGATGCCGATGTTCTCGGTCTCGACGGCGGTGGTGATGCCCGCGAGCAGCGCCGTGGTGCCGATGCCCGCGACGAACGCGATCAGCACCCTCGCCAGGACCAGTTGCCACTCCTCGGTGTGCAGCGACGCCAAGGCGATCATCGTGGCCGCCATGGCGGTGGTGCCCACGACGACCACGGCACGCGGACCGAAACGCCGCGCCGCGACGCCGCCGACCGAATCGCTCACCGCGCCGGCGATGGCGCCGGGCAGCAGGAGCAGTCCGATGTCGGTGGTGTTGAGCCCGAAGCCGTAACCGTCGGCCGACACCGCGAACAGCTGCAGCATCAGGAAGGCCACCAGCCCGGAACCGGCGGTCATGACGAAGGTGAGCACGACCGAGTGCCACATGGCGGGCCGCGCCAGCATCCGCAGGTCGACCATCGGCGAGGCGGCCCGGCGCTCGACGACGACCCACCCGGCCGTCAGACCGGCCACGGCCACGGCCACGGCGCCGATCGCGGCTGGGGGCAGGCCGCCGCGGGTCACCACCACGAGCCCGAGCATGAGCGCGAGCAACGCGCCGCTGAGCAGGACCGCACCCGGCCAGTCGATCCCGCCCGCCGAGGGGGCGGGCTGGTCGTGCGGCATCACTCGGACCAGGACCAGCGTCGTCGCGATGATCGCGATCGCGGGCAGCGCGAACATCCAGTGCCAGGACAGCGCTTCCGCGAGCGGCCCGGCGATCAACGTGCCCACCATGCCGCCGCCGGTGAACAGCGCCACGACCAGACCGACCGCCACCTGCGTCTGCTCGGTCGGCAGGTACTTGCGCACCAGGATGAAGGACAGCGGCAGTGCCCCCACCATGACGCCCTGCAGCACCTGGCCGAGCAGCAGCACCGGCAGGTTCGGCGCCAGGCCCGCCAGCAGCCCACCGGCCGACACCACGGCCATCAGCCAGACCAGGACCCGCTTCCCGCCGTAGCGGTCGCCGAGCTTGCCCGCGACGGGGGCGGCGACCGCACCGGTGATGAGCACCGTGTTGGCGATGAGCGCTCCTTCGGCAGGGCTGACGTCGAGTTCACGCTGCAGCAGCGGGAGCGCGGGCTCCACCACCGACTGCAGGGTGCCGAGGGCGAGCGCCAGGACGCCCAGGGCGCCTATCGACGGCTTCCCGATGCGAATCGGGGAAGCCACAGTTTCGGACATGGACAACCTTCTTGTCGTTGGGTTCCGGTGAGTGCGCGCACCACCCAACACTTCCCCGTGACGCCGCGCGGGGCATCGTCCCCTGGCACCGTCTCCCCCCTGATGCACCCTGATCAGTTGCCCACCCGATCTAGTGCCTGCGCACTACACACCGGTTCGGGACTTCGACGGTCCACCCGCGTCAGGACGCTGCCGATGCCGGGGACCGCTCGGGAAAGCGCTTCCCACAGCGATGAACCCGATCCGGTCGCGGTTGAGCCAGGCGCTCGGCCGGGTGTCCCAGCCGAGCGCCTGCTCCTGATCGCGTGACCGCGCCGCTCGTCGACTCGCCCACGGCTGCGAACCGCGTCGCGGTCCCGGACCGTTCGCGGTGTCAGCCGACTCGGCCGTCGAGCATCCCCGGTCCGAAGACCTCGTAGTGCACGCGGTCGGCGGGTAGACCACGACGCAGCAGCCCGGCCCGGACCCGGTGCATGAACGGCACCGGCCCGCACAGGTAGGCGGTCGTGTCCTCGGTCAGCGGGATGGCGTCCACGTCGACGAGACCGCGGCGCCCGCCGTCGCCCTCCTCGTACCAGGTGAACTGGTCGACATCGGTGAGACCGGCGGCGATCCGGCGGATCTCGGCGCGCAGCGGGTGGCGCTCGGGGGAGCGGTCGGCGTGCACGACCACCACCCGGCGGGTGGGTTGGCTGCGGGCGATGTGGTCCAGCATCGCGGCCATCGGCGTGATGCCGATGCCCGCGCTGACCAGCAACACCGGACCAGTGCCGGGGTCGAGCGCGTTCTCCCCGGCGGGCGGGCCGACCAGGAGGGTGTCGTCGGTGCGCACGTGGTCGTGCAGGTGGTTGGACACCGCGCCGTCCGGTGCGCCGTCGACACCGCGCACCCGGCGCACGCTGATCCGCAACGAGCCGCGGCCCGGTCCCTGCGACAGCGAGTACTGGCGGGGCTGGCGGTGGCCGTCGGGCAGGTCGACCGCGACCGAGACGTACTGGCCGGGCGCGAAGTCCGGCACCTCGCCGCCGTCATCGGGCACGAGCGTGAAGGACACCGCGTCGACGGCTTCGTCCTGCCGCTTGGCCACCCGCCAGCGCCGCCACACCGTCGCGGAGTCGATCCCTCCGCGCTGGTAGAGCCGGGCCTCGGCGGCGATGAGGCGGCACGCCAACAACCAGTAGACCTCGTCCCAGGCGGCGGCGACCTCCGGCGTGACCGCGTCGCCGAGCACCTTGCCGACGGCGGCCATGAGGTGCCTGCCGACGATCGGGTACTGCTCGGCCCGGATGCCCAGCGACACGTGCTTGTGCGCGATGCGCTCGGCGATCGCGTCGAACGAGCCCGCGTCGGGGGCGAGCAGGTGCTCGGCGAAGGCCACGACGGCGGAGGCCAGCGCGACCCGCTGCCGCCCGCTCGCCTGGTTGCCCTGGTTGAACAGGTCCAGCAGCTCGGGGTGCGCGGCGAACATGGCGGGGTAGAACTCGCTGGTGATCTGGACGGCGTGGTCGCGCACGACGGGCAGCGTCACGCGCACCACCTCGGCCGAGGCAGCGGACAGCACGGTGTGCTCCTCCTGGTGGTCGAAGATGCGTGGGATCGGGCGGAACGGGGTCCGTTCCGCCCGATCCGATCACGAGGACCACGGTGCGCCACTCGCGCGCCCGGCAGCAGGGAGCAACGTCAGGGGGCGGATGGGACTTTGGTCCCTGCCGGTCCGGCCTCCGCTGTGGTCACCACGCGCGGACGCGCCGTGATCCCGCGACATCCGCCACCAGCGCTGTCGGCGCCTCAGGCGAAGTAGTTGACGAACGCCGCGGTGTCGGCGTAGTACTCGGTGAGCTTGGCGATCTTCCCGTCGGCGAAGTCGTAGCGCTCGATGATGGAAGTGCGCCAACCGTCCGGGTACCCCTCGCGGGGGGAGAACTGGACTTCGTAGTAGTGCAGCACCGTGTCGCCGTTCTCGAAGAACTGCGAGCCACCGGACTCGAACCGGACACCGGTGCGCATCGCCATGTCGGCCGCGGCCTTGCGCCACTGGGCCCACCCCTCGAACCCGACGAGCCTGCCGAAGATGCTGTCGGGTTCGACGAGGACCGACTCGTCGGTGATGTAGTCGGGCAGCTTGGCCAGGAACGCCTGCTCGTCGAGCATCGTGGACTCGATGAACGCGCTGTATTCCTTGATGAAATCGACGTGGTTGCTCACTACAGCAGTCAACTCTCCCGTTGTGGAATTCTCACCATGAAGGGCGTCACAACCTGGCAGCGCCTCTCACGGGCAGCAGCGCAGGAGTGCGAACGCGTCGGTCGCACCTGGGTGAGCTGGTCGGAGCAGCACGGCTGAACGTCCATGAGGGCCACCTGTCGGTCCGAGAACACCGCGTTGGGCGACTTCGAGGAAGTCGACTCCCGAGCGAGGCGGGGCAGTGGACGGCGCAGCGCGGCCGGGCGGTGTTCCGAGGGCAGCGCACCGGCCGCCCGCTCCGCTGCGTACCGGCGGTCCAAATCGGACATCCGGTAGCGGTTCGGAGCGTGCTGGTCCAGCAGGTGCGTGTTCACCGCCTCGCGCAACAGCGTCCGCGTTCGGCTCGTCGGCAGGCCTGCCAGCGTCGCAGCCGAGGTCAACTCGATATCGTCCCCCGGTTCGAGGCTCACCAGACCCAGCAGCCACGCGGCGTCAGCGCTCAGCGCCGAGTAGGTCGCCGAGAGCGCCACCCTGAGGTCCGCCACGTCGTCGCCGATGGTCAGTGCGTCCAACCGGGTCCGCTCGTCGCGCACTTCCTCCGCCAGCGCCGACAACGGCAAGTCCGGGGCCATCGCAGCGCGGACGGCCATGATCCGCAATGCCAGCGGCAGCCGCGCGCACCCCTCCAGCAGCGCCGACACCGCCCCCCTCTCGGTCGTCACCCGGTCCCCGCCGAGGTGCAGCGCCAACAGCGAGAACGCTGCCGCCTCGGACAACGGACCCAGTCGCAGCGAGGCACCGCCGTGTCCGGTGACGAGACCGCCCAGCCGGTCCCGGCTGGTGACCAGCACACAGGATGACCGACCGCCAGGCAGCAGTGGAATCACCTGCGCCGCGTCCCTGGCGTTGTCCAGCACGACCAGCACCCGCCGCTCCGCCAGCAACCCCCGGTACAGGGCGGTCGCACCGGACCCGACGGGCACATGGGCCTGCTCGACGCCGAGGGCGTGCAGCAGGTCCCGCACGGCGGTTTCCGGTGCCAGCGGCTCCTTGCCAGGGGTGAAACCGCGCAGGTCGAGGTAGAGCTGACCGTCGGGGAAGTGGTCCGCGTGCTGATGCGCCCAGCGCAGCGCCAACCAGGTCTTGCCGACTCCGCCGGGCCCGGTCACCACCGGGATGCGGGTTCCGTCCTTCTGGCCGCTCAGCGCAGTGCTCAATTCCGCCAGTTCCCGCTCGCGTCCGACGAATCCCCAGGGTGCCGCGGGCAGGTGACGTGGGACCAACCGCGTGGCGGCGGTGTCGGCAGCGGACCGCACCTCGACCGCCCTCTCGGGGGTGGAGAGCGCCGGGTCGGCGGCCAGAATCCGCCGGTGCAGCTCGCGCAGCGGTGGGGAGAGGTCAACGCCCAACTCTTCGGCCATCAGGACGGCGCTGCGACGGTACTGCTCCAGTGCCTCGTGCTGGCGCCCGCACCGGTAGAGCGCAAGCATCAGTTGACCGGTGAGTCGTTCGTCCAAGGGGTGTTCGGCGGCCAGCGTGGCCAGCCTCAGCACCAGGGCGGCGTGGCCGCCGCGGCGTAGCTCGACGTCCGCGTGGTCGAGTTCGGCGTGGTGCTTGGCCTGCTGCGCGGCGTTCCGCACTTCGTTGGCCCACGGCGTGTCCAGTCCGCTCAGCGGCTGTCCCTGCCATAGGGCGAACGCCTGGTCGAACAGCCGCTTCGCCGTGTCGTCGGCGGCATCGCCCGCCTGTTCGACCAGGCGGTGGAACCGATTCAGGTCGATTGCGCTGTCATCGACGCGGATCAGATAACCGCATCTGCGCTCCAGGCTGACCTCCTCAGCGCCGGCTAGTGCCCTGCGCAACCGGGACAGGTAGGTGTACAGCGTGTTCTGGGGGTGGTGCGGCGGGGTGTCACCCCATACTCGCGACACCAGCAGATCAACCGAAACCACATCGTTCGCGTCCACCAATAACGCCGCCAGGACGGCCCGCTGCTTGCCGGGACCGAGATCCACGAGCTTGCCATCGTGAACCGCTTCCACCGTGCCGAGCAACCGAAATTCGAAGGACACGCCTGACTCCCCCCCGGGACACCATGATGCGTTCCGACCCTGTATACAGCCTAGTGCTGCGTCCCGGAACCTCGCCCCGGTAACCGGTCAGGTGAAGTGTCCGGCCGCTGCCAGTGGGGCAGAGCCGGAAGTGGTCCCAGCACGAGCACTCGCGCTCGTCGACATGGTGTCGTGCGGTGGACTGGCGGGCGACGCGGTACCACGGGCTCCGCTGGAGCATCGGTGAGGTCGTCGTTGTCCTCAAGATTCGTGAAAGATTTTCTTACGGTCCGGACCTCATGCTGGTGGAGCGGCCGGAGGTCGTAGCAGCCGTGGGATTGGCCCGCCGCTTCGGCGAGGGGAATTCCACGTGATTCGAAATCGAGTGAGGGGGATGGAATGTCGATGCAGGGCAAGTGGGTGAAGCTCGCGCAGACGACGGCGGCGCTGGCCGTCGTGACGGGCGGGCTGCTGTCGTTCAACGCGGTCGCGAGCGCAGGTGAGGTCGACGCTCTCGGGGGTGGCTGCTCGAACCTTGAGATCATCGACGCGGACCGAGGGCACGGCTGGGGCTGCACCACGACGGGCGGGTCCGTCATGCGGCTGCACGGCTGGTGCAACGGTGGTCCGGACCAGTACTCCGACTGGGTCGCGGGTACGAACATGAACCTGTGGACGGGCGGCTGCACGTTCTGGTGGGACATGCACACGGTGACCACCGAAGCCAGCTGACGCTGCCCCGGCCTGAAACGGCGGGGCGGCAGGACAGGGCGATGTGAGCGCGTGGGCGGGCTCGTCCGACCTCGGACGGGCCCGCCGAACGTCCCCGAGCAGTCCGAGCCGGGGTGAATTCCAGGTCCATTCGCCGACGGTCGAGGCGGTATGGAGCTTCACGAACACGCTACGGTGGCGGTGAAACGACGGCGATCACGCCGTAGCCGGGAAAAAGGCGGTGTGCCGACTTGACGGATTCTGCGGCTCCACTTGTCAGGCTGCACGGGGTGCGGCGCTCGTACGGCAGTGGAATAACGAAGGTCACGGCCGTGGAGGACGTTGGTTTCGACGTGCACCGCGGTGAGTTAGTCGCGGTGATGGGGCCGAGTGGTTCCGGAAAATCCACCCTGCTGCTGGTCGTGGGCGGACTCGAACGACCGGACGCCGGTTCGGTCACCGTGGCAGGCGCGGAACTGGCCGGGTTGTCCGAGGAAGCCCTCTACCGGCACCGTCGGCAGCACATCGGATTCGTGTTCCAGAACTACAACCTGATCCGCACGCTCACCGCGGTCGAGAACGTGGCGCTACCCGCCGAGTTGAACGGGATGTCCTACCGCAAGGCCGTGTCGGAGGCCGAGGAGGCGTTGCGCGCCGTCGGGGTCGGCGACTTGGCCCGGCGCTTCCCCGACCAGATGTCGGGTGGGCAGCAGCAGCGCGTCGCCCTCGCGCGGGCGCTCGGCGGCGGCAGGCGGGTGCTGCTCGCCGACGAGCCGACCGGCGCGCTCGATTCGCACACCGCATCCGGGGTCCTGGACGTCATGGCGCGGCGAGTGGCCGATGGCGCGGCGGGCATCGTCGTCACGCACGACCCCTCGGTCGCGGCAAGAGCGCACCGCACGATCCACTTGCGGGACGGTCGGATCGAGCACATCGGCGTCGCCAGGGCGGGAACGGTCCGATGAGATTCCTGGTGCTCGCCAGCCGCCTGGCCCGTCGGGAGATGGCGGCCCAGCGCTCGTCCTCCTTGTTGGTGCTGATCCTGATCACCTTGCCGGTCCTGGGCATCACCGCCTACCTCACCGCCGACGCGTCGGCGATCGCGAGTCCCGAGAGCAGGATCGCACGTGAACTGGGCGGCGCGGATGTCCGGGTGCTGGTCGAGGCGCCGGAGCCGTTCGCCGAGGGAGTGGCCCGCTCGCGTGCCGACATCACCACTGAGTTCGGACCGGATTCACAAGTCGCAGCCCTGGTGAAGGTCAGCTCGACGACACGGGCCGGAGACCGCGAGGTCCCGACGACGATCCACCTGCACGACACCGCGAGCCCGCTGACCGAACCGCTCTACCGACTGCTGTCCGGCAAGCGTCCCGCCTCCGCGGACGAGGTGGCGTTGTCCGAGGCCACCGCCCGACGGCTGGCCGTCTCGGTGGGGGACCGGGTGACCGTCGCGGGGGTGGATCGGCCGCTCGTGGTCAGCGGCGTCCAGTTCGACCCGAGGGACATCGAGGCGGCGTTCGCCGTGCTGCCCGACTCCGGCGAACTCGTCGGACCGCTGACGGCGGAGCGGGAAGCGTCACCGACCCTGTCGTGGCTGGTGAAGATCGGACCGCAGGCACCGCCGCCGGGCACCGTCGGCACGCTCACCGTCGTCAACAAGCGCATGGTGCTGCTGGAGTCCCAACCGAGCAACCGCAGCCTGTTCTTCGGCGTCTTCCTCGGTTCGCTGCTGGAGATCACGCTGATCGTCGCCGCGGTGTTCGCCACGACGGCCAGGCGGCAGCGCCGCTTCTACGCCCTGCTCGCCCTCAGCGGCGCCGGACCGCGCCAGCGCTTCGGCATCGCCTGCGCGCACGGCCTGGTCATCGGCGTGATCGCCGCCGCCATCGGAGTCGCGGGCGGCGTACTGGCCGCGCTCCTGCTGCGCGGCACCCTGGAGCAGGCCACCAAAACCAGGTGGGAGCAGCTGACCGTCCCGACCGGACTGTTGGGGCAGGTGGTCCTGCTGGCGGTGGCCGCCACGGTGCTGAGCGCGGCGCTGGTGAGCCGGTCCTCCGCGACGCGGAACCCCGCCGAGGCCCTGCACGGCCGGGAGTCCGTCATCGGGAGGTCACGGCGCGGCCTGATCCTCGTCGGAGGAGGGCTGCTGGCGGTTGGCGTCACCTCGATGGTGTTCGGCCTGCTGGTCCGTCGGGAGACCTTCGCGCCGCTGGGCGTGCTGCTCGGCGTCTTCGGCGGCGGACTGCTGCTCACCGTGCTGCTGCCGCGCCTGCTGGTGGTGGGGCGGGGGATGCGACTGCCCGCGCGGCTCGCCATCCGCGACACCGCGCTCGCCCCCAGCCGCACCGCAGCGCTGGCGACCGCCATCGCCTCGATGATCGCCGTTGCCACGACGATGACGTTCTACCTCACCGGGATGGCCGCCAATCCGGACTACAAGCCGTACGTGCCGGACGCCCCGGAGAACGCGGCGGTGTTCACCACCCGCGCGCCGGTCGCACCGGACGTCCTCGGCCGCGCGGCGGAACAGCTCGGAGCCCCCGGCGCCATCGCGTTCCGGGAGGCCGCGCTCAGCGTGCCGGAGGGGGCGACGCCCAGTCCGGTGCAGATCTCCTCCGCCGCGCTGGGCGCGTTCAGCCCGCTCACCGCGGTCGTGGCCGAGGACGAGGCCGATGAACTGCTCGGCAGGCCGCTCAGCGATGCCGAGCGGCGCGCGTTCACCACGGGTTCGGCGCTGGCGCTGAACCCCGGCCTGGTGTCCGACGGCTCGGTCCTGCTCAAGGGCTCGCTCCCGCGCACACCGGGGAACGCGAGCACACCACCGACGTTCACCGAGGTGGACGTCCGGATGCCCGCGCTCGTGGTGGCCGATCGGAAGTTCCGCCGCGCACCCTTGCTGCTGGTGACCGAGCAGGTCGCGCGCGCTCGCAACCTGGAACCGCTGAGCCAGAGCTACTCCTACCTGTTCCGGTCCTCGGCGCTGCCCAGCGAAGCGGCCGAGGACCAGGCGCGGGCGACTCTGCTCGAAGGCGCGGAGGGGCGTGTGCTGTCGGGCAAGCTCCTGGTGGAGCGCGGCGACTCTCGACCGCGGGTGGTGAACCTGATCAACCGCTTGATCGTGCCCCTGCTGGTCGTGTTCTGCCTGGTGATCATCGCCATGGGCATCGGCCTGTCGACCAATCAGCTCAAGGACGACTTCGCGGTGCTCGCGGCGGTCGGCGCGCAGCCGGGGATCGTCCGCGCCGTGGCGTCGTGGCAGGCGGGCGCGACGGCCGCGATCGGCGTGGTCTTCGGTGTCGCCATAGGAGGGGCGGGTGCGGTCGCGATGGTCGCGGGCAGCGAAGCCCGCTGGACGGTGCTGCCGTTGGGGCTCACGGTCGCGGCGGCAGCGGCTGTCGTGCTGCTCGCCGCGGCACTGGGGCGCGCCACCGCGTCCCGCCGCCTGCCCACACCGCGTTGGACCTGAGGCGTCAACCGCGTTCGGGTCAGGGCTCTGTCCCTGATCTGCGCTGTGCTGATTCGTGGGGCAGCGGGAGGGCCCTCCTCCTCCCGCCGTCGACACGCGCAGGCAGGTCGGATCTCACCGCCCAACCCGGTTCCGGCTTCGGCGAACCGCGATCGTGGCGGCTGCGCGGACGGAGCGCCGTGGCACGTCTGCCGCTCCGGGGCGCGGGTCGTGCACGCGAGCGCGCTGCATACTGTGCCCATGTCGCACGGTGACCTCGGGCTGTTGCACGAACTGCGCGCTCTTTCCATCATGCTCGAGGAGAGGAACGTGACGCGGGCGGCGGGCCGGTTCCACCTGAGCCAGTCCTCGATGAGCCGGACGTTGCAGCGGTTGCGCGCGTTGTTCGGCGACGAGCTGCTGGTCCGGTCCGGCGGCGAGTACGAGCTGACCCCGAGGGCGCGGGAGGTGCAGCGCGAGCTGGTCCTGCTCCTGCCGCGCCTGGAGAGACTCCTCGCGGGCCGGGGCTTCGACCCCGCCACGGCGACCGGTGTCGTGCGGATCATCGGCACCGACTACACCACCTCGACGCTGGGGCCGCACCTGCTGCCCCGGCTGTTCCTGGCCGCCCCCGAGCTGGAAGTCCGCGTCCAGCACAAGGACGGGGACGCGTTCGCGGCCTTGGAGCGGGGTCGGGCCGACATCGCCCTGTCCGTGCTCCGCCCGACCTCCCCGCTGCGGTGGGAGCAGCTGTTCACCGACGACGTGGTCTGTGCGGTGGACCGCGACCACCCGGTGCGGGAGCGCTTCTCGCTGGCCGACTACACCGCGGCCCGCCACGTGGTCGTCGCCCTGATCCAGCGGGGACAACCGATGATCGACCGGTGGTTGGAGGAGCTGGGCCGCACCAGGGTGGCGGCGGTGCGGGTGGCGGACTTCGGCTCGGCGTTCGCCCCGCTGCCCGGCACCACCCTCGTGGCGACGATCCCGCGACGGCTGGCGGAGCTGCGGGTGGCCGCCCATCCGGGAGTCCGGCTGGTCGAGGCCCCGGAGGAGTTCGACGCCTTCCCGTACGGGATGGCCTGGCACGCGCGCCTGGACTCCGACCCGATGCACGCCTGGCTGCGCGAGGTGGTCCGGGCCGCGGCCGCGGAGCTGACCTCCGGGTGACCGGCGGGTCGGCTCCGCGGCCGCGCACGGCCTCACAGCAGCTTGTCGAGCGTGATCGGCAGGTCGTGGACGCGGACGCCGGTCGCGTTGTACACCGCGTTGCCGATCGCCGCCGCGGCCGAGATCATGCCTATCTCGCCCAGCCCGCGGACCCCGGACTCGCTGATGTGCGGGTCGGGGCGGTCCAGCCAGTGCACGTCGATCTCCGGTGTGTCGGCGTGCACCGGGACGAGGTAGTCCGCCATGCTCGCCGCGGCGAACCTGCCGTCCGGCTCGATCGGGTCGGCCTCCAGCAGGGCGTGCCCGATGCCCCAGATGATCGAGCCCACGAGCTGGCCGCGGGCCGCCTTGGCGTTGACCACCCGTCCCACGTCGAACACCGACGTGAACCGGTTGACGCGGGGCTCCCCGGTCAGCCGGTGGACCCGGACCTCGCAGAAGTGGGCGCCGAAGCAGTGGAACCGGTACCGGGAGGCGCTCTGGTCCGGGGCGGCGGTGCCGACCGCCTCGACGTGCGGCAGCCCCATGGCCCGCAGCAGGGTGGGGAAGTCGACCGACCGGCCGCGCGCCTCGACCCGGCCCCGCCGGTAGCGCACACTCGCGGGATCGAGACCCGCGAACGGCGAGCGCGGGTTGTCCACGGCAGACCGGACGAGCGCTTCGACGGCGGCCCGGCACGCGGCCTGCACCGCGGGCACCGTGCTCGTGGTGACACTGGAGCCGTACGCGCCGACGCCGCCGGGTGGGAGCGCGGAATCGCCGACCTCGGCCGTGATGGAGCCGACCGGCAGCTCCAGCTCGTCCGCCGCGACCACCGCCAGCACGGTGGAGGCTCCGGTGCCGGGGTCGGACGTGCCCGAGCCGACGGCGACGCGACCGTCGTCGAGGAACCGCGCCCGCGCCGAGGCGGGCTGCCGCCACGCGATGTAGACCGCGCTGGCCATGCCCATGCCGATCAGCCAGTCGCCGTCGGTCCGGGACCGGGGGCGCGCCGAGCGCCGGTCCCAGCCGAACCGCTGGGCCCCGACCCGGTAGCACTCGTCGAGGTGCTTGCTGGAGAAGCGGCGTCCCTCGACCGGGTCCTCCGTCGCGTAGTTGCGCAGCCGCAGCTCCACCGGGTCCACCCCGGTGCGCGCGGCGAGCTCGTCCATCGCGGTTTCCAGCGCGAACATGCCGGGCGCCTCGGCGGGCGCCCGCATCGACCAGGTCGGCGGGGTGTCCAGGGTGACCAGCCGCTGGTCGATCCGGATGTTCGGCGTGCGGTACATCACGGCGGAGGTCTCGCGGCCGGGCATCATCCGCCAGCCACCGGCCGCGGGCAGCTCCCCGTCGCTGTCGTGGCTGAGCGCGCGGAGCCTGCCGTCGGCATCGGCCCCGAGCCGGATCGTCTGCCGGACGGCTCCCCGGTGGCCGATGGCGGTGAACACCTGTTCGCGGCTGAGCACCAGCTTCACCGGCCTGCCGAGTTCGCGGGCGGCCGCGGCGCACAGCAGCGCCTCGTTCCACACCGGCGAGCGCTGGCCGAAGCCACCACCGGTGTACCGGCAGATCAGCCGGACCTTGCCCGGCTCGACACCGAGGCGGGCGGCGATCGTCGCGGCGGCCTGCTGCGGCGCCTGCGCTCCGGTGTAGACGGTGAGCTGGTCGTCCACCCACACCGCGGTCGTGGCGTGGGGCTCCATCGCGATGTGGTGCTGGGCGTGCTGGCTGACCGAGGTGGTGACGGTCACCGGGCTCGACGCCAGCGCGGCGTCGATGGAGGGCGTCCCCGGCGCCAGCTTCTGCACGAGGCCCTGCGGCACACCGGGGCCCGCGTCGGC
The DNA here is from genome assembly GCF_017876325.1 of Saccharothrix coeruleofusca. NCBI lineage: Bacteria > Bacillati > Actinomycetota > Actinomycetes > Pseudonocardiales > Pseudonocardiaceae > Saccharothrix > Saccharothrix coeruleofusca. The sequence goes on along the minus strand of NZ_JAGINV010000001.1, from coordinate 3,735,768 downwards.
CAACGAGGTCCGCGGCGGTGTGACCGCGTAGTCCGCCGTGACCAGCGCGGCCGCGTCCCTGGCCCGCTCGGCGGTGTCCGCCACGACCAGGCCGATGATCTGGCCGCGGAAGCGCACAGCGGTGTCCTGCAACGCGCTGTAGTTCTCGCCGCTGTGCTGGGGACTCGGGGGGTTGAGCGGCAGCGGGCGAAACGGCGTGAAGACGGCGATGACGCCGGGGGCGGCTTCGGCGCGGGACACGTCCATGCCGCGGACCTCGCCGCGGCCGACGGTGGCCTGGACGAGGTGGGCGTGGACCAGGCCCTCGGGGCGGTAGTCGGCGGCGTACGGCGCGCTGCCGGTGACCTTCGCGGGACCGTCGACGCGGTCGGTCCGGCGTCCGATGGGGGAGGGGGTCATCGGGGCTGCTCCAGTTCCAGCAGAGCGCGGATCAGGGTGCGCTTCATCAGCTCGGGCTTGAAGGCGTTGTGCCGCAACGGTCGAGCCCCCTCCACCGCGGCGGCAGCGGCCGTCGCGTAGGTGTCCTCCCCGGCGCGGCGGCCCGCCAGCGCCTTCTCGACCGCGGGCAGCCGCCACGGCCGGGTGCCCATGCCGCCGACCGCCACGCGTGCCTCGACGATGGTGTCGCCGACGCGCCGGACCGCCACCGCCGCCGAGGAGAGCGCGAACTCGTAGGACTGCCGGTCCCGGATCTTCAGGTAGGTCGAGCGCGTGGCCCAGTCCAGAGGCGGGACGACCACCTCGGTGACCAGTTCACCGGGCCGCAGGTCGTGTTCGAGGTGGGGGGTGTCACCGGGCAGCGGGTAGAAGTCGCGCAGGTCGACGGTGCGCGTGCCGTCCCGGCCCCGCAGCCGCACCTTGGCGTCGAGGGCGACCAGCGCCACCGCCAGGTCGCTGGGGTGGGTGGCCACGCACGAGTCGCTGGTGCCCAGCACGGCGTGCGTCCGGTTCTCGCCCTCGACCGCCGGGCAGCCGCTGCCCGGCTGCCGCTTGTTGCAGGGCGTGCTCACGTCGCGGAAGTAGCCGCACCGCGTGCGCTGCAGCAGGTTCCCGCCGATGCTGGCCATGTTGCGCAGCTGGCCGGAGGCGCTCAGCTCCAGCGCCCGGCTCAGCACCGGGTAGCCGCGGCGGACGTGGGGGTCCGCCGCCACGTCGCTCATCCGCTCCAGCGCCCCGATCCGCAGACCGCCGCCGGTCGCGTCGATCCCGCGCAGCGGCAGGCGGTTGATGTCCAGGACGTGCCGGGGGCTCATGACTTCGAGCTTCATCAGGTCCACGAGCGTGGTGCCGCCCGCGAGGAACGCGGTGTCGGAACCCGAGCGCCGCACGGCGTCGCCGACGTCGGCGGGGCGGTCGAACCGGAACTCGCGCATCAGCGCATCTCCGCCCGCGCCTGGCGGATCGCGGCCGCGATACCGGGGTAGGCGCTGCACCGGCAGATGTTGCCCGACATCTGCTCGCGGATCTCCGAGTCGGTCCGGGCGCCTCCTTCGGCGATGACCGCGGCCGCGGACATGATCTGCCCAGGGGTGCAGAACCCGCACTGGAGGCCGTCGTGGTCGATGAACGCCCGCTGGAGCGGGTGCAGCCGGTCGCCGTCGGCCAGCCCCTCGATCGTGGTCACGGTCGCACCGTCCACCGAGGCCAGCAGGGTCAGGCAGGAGACGACCCGCCGCCCGTCGACGTGCACGGTGCACGCGCCGCACTGGCCGCGGTCGCAGCCTTTCTTGGTGCCGGTCAACCGCATCCGATCCCGTAGCGCGTCCAACAGCGTCGTGCGCGGGTCGGCGGTCAGCGACGTGGCCGTCCCGTTGACCGTCATGCGCACGGCGACTTCCTCGGTCGTGGTCCGCGCCGCGGCACTCCCGCCGTCCGACGGGGCGGTGGCGGCCACGGCGGCGCTGCCCGCCAGGCCGAGCAGCCCGCGTCTGGTGATGCCCTCGTACTGCGTCATGGAATTCAGCGTCCGCCGTGGACGACGTCACCGCCAACGCGAGTTGCGGATCGCTCACATGCGTCCGGCGCATGGGTCGGGACGGGTGGCGGCTGGTCACGGCGTTCGCCGGGGGAGCGACGGCCGCAGGTGTCGAGCACGTCGTCCGCACGTCGGCCATCCCGGTCCGAAGTGGACACCAGAGCCGGGCCTGCGACGTCACGGTTCGCAGGCGGTGACGGCCGACGACCTGGCGCCTCCGCGCGCGGCGCACCCGCTGCCGCCGGTGGAGACCGGTCCGGGCACGCACGCGCTGATCGCCCGGCTCGTCACGACCGGCGGCGCGTGGGATGCGGGGTGTCGGTGAGCGGATCGCCACGATCCGCTCACCGACACCCCGAACCGGGTGGTCAGGCGGGCATCAGCCGCACGGGTTGCCGCTGGTGCTCACCCTCGCCTCGCCCATGATGAGGTCGAACAGGGGCGTGTCCCAGACCGCCGCCCTCCTCGTGATGCCGCTGGCCGTGGTGACGGTGTGGTTCAGCAGGAGCTTGCCCACGTTCAGGGGGATGGTGCGCGGGCCGGTCAGGTCCACCACCTCGGTCCCGTTGATCCTGAGGGTCGCCACGGTCGACCGGGCGGTGTAGGACGGGGTCAGCGCGCCGCCGCTGGCGACGCAGGTCGCCACCGCGTCCGCGTGGACCGCGCCGAACTCGACGAGGAGGTCGGGGCCGGTCAGGCGCATGGACGCCAGCCTCGCGGACGAGCTGGCCATGTCGCCCGCCGCGGGCGGGGTGCTGCCCAGCACGTCCGGGAGCTGGTCGGTGCGGACGTCGATGACGCTGCTGCGGAAGCGGTAGACGCCCAGGAAGCTGACGTCCTGGCGGTCCGAGGCCTCGAAGTCGTCGGCGCACGGGCTCGCCGCGGGGTTGGCCTGGGTCCAGACCTGATCCGCCAGGCGGAGGATGTTGGCCTGGCACACGAAGTTGCCCGCGCGGGGTAACCGCTCGGCGCTCGCGGCGCCGGGGGCGGTCAACGCCAGCACCGCGCACAGGGCCGGTGCGGACAGCGCGCGCCACCCTCGGCGGCGGGCTGATCGGGGTTGGTCGGTCATGGTCTGCTCCTCGACTCCGGGGCACGGGGCCCTGTCGGGTGAATCGGGTGGGTGCGCGGGCGGCCGGGCCGCGCGGTGCGCAGCAGCGGCCACACCACCGCCGCGCCGGTGATGCCGACGGCGGCGCTGATCGCGTACAGCACGGGCAGGCCGTGGCGGGCGTAGACCGCGCCGAACAGGGCGATGCCCACGGCGGTGCCCAACTGGCGGCACGCCGCGTTGACGGCCGAGGCCATGCCCGCCCGGTCGCCGGGGACCGCGCCGATGGCGGTGGCCGCCAGCACGGGGCTCACCAGGCCGGTGCCCGTGCCCGTCACCGCCGTCCCGACCAGCACCGAGGGCCACGACGTGCCCGCGACCAGCATCACCAGCGCGCCCGCGGCGATCAGCAGCAGGCCCAGCGCGATCGGCACGCGCGGCGGCGGGTGGTCGGGGGAGCGGCCCCTCAGCAGCGCCGAGATCATCGCGGTCACGCCCAGCGGGGCCAGCACCAGACCGGTCTGCAGCGCGGAGAGGCCGTCGTGGGTCTGCAACCGCAGTGAGACGTACAGCAGGTACGAGTAGGCGGACACGGTGAGCGCGACCGCCGCGACGCTCGCGCCGAGGAACGGCTTGCGGCGCAGCAGGGCGGGCTCCAGCACGGGGAACGCCCGACGCCGCTCGACGAGGGCGAACACGACCAGCGCGAGCAGGCACACCGCGAGCAGGACGAGGGCGGCGGTGGAGGTCCAGCCGACCGCGCCGCCCCGGATCAGCAGGTACACCAGCGCGCCCGCGCTCACCGCGAACGCGCCGGTGCCGAGCAGGTCCAGCCGCCGCCGGGGGTCGCGGGCCGAGCGGGGGAACAGGCGCAGGGCGAGCACCAGGGCGGCGGCGCTGACCGGCACGTTGACCAGGAAGATCCACCGCCAGCCCAGGTAGTGCGTGAGCACGCCGCCCACGACCGGTCCGGCGGCGGCCGCGGCGGCGCTCACGCCGCCCCACACGCCGAACGCGAAGCCCCGCGCCCGTCCCCGGTAGGTCTGGTCGAGCAGGGCGGGCGCGGTGGCGAACAGGCACGCCGCGGCCACGCCCTGCACGGCCCGCGCCGCGATCAGCGCCCCCGGCGCGGGCGACAGGCCGCAGGCCAGGGACGCCGCGCCGAACGCGGCCAGGCCGACCACGTAGGTCCGCCGCCTGCCGAACCGGTCGGCCGCCGAGCCCGCGCCCAGCAGGAGGGCGGCCAGCGCGAGCACGTAGACGTCGACGGTCCACTGCAGTTCGGTGAACCCGGCCCGCAGTTCGGCGGCCGCACTCGGCAGCGCGACGTTCACCACGGTCACGTCGAGCAGCAGCATCGCCGCCCCCGCGCACAGCGGGACCAGCGGTTTCCACTCCGACATCGCCACGGTCGCGCCTCCGGGGATCGGCCACTGTTTCGTCAGTATCGCTGCACATCTCGCAGTATGAGGGAAAATGGCCGGATGGAGAACGTGATCGGACCAGATCGCCGCCGCGGCGGCGCGGACGCCGAGGCGGACCTGTACGAGAGCGGCCCCCCGCTGCCCGAGGGCCTGACCCGGTGGTCGATGTACCTGATGTCCCGCCTCGCCCAGCGCGGCTGGGTGCTGCTGTCCCGCGAGCTCGCCGAGGCCGGGCTCACCCCGCGCTCGCACGCGCTGCTCGTCGTGGTCGGCGAGCGGCAACCCGTGTCGCAGCAGGTGGTCTCCGAGGTCCTGCGGGTCGACCGGACCACGTTGATGGGCATCGCCGACGCGGCCGAGGAGGCCGGGTTCATCACGCGGGAGCGGGATCGGGGCGACCGCCGCCGGTACGCGCTTCGGCTGACCGAAGCGGGCGAGCGGGTGTTGGCGCACGGTGACCGACTGGTGGCGCGGGCGCACGACCGGTTGTTCGCGGGGCTGGACGCCGCACAACGGGCCGCGCTGCACGACCTGCTGACCAGTGCCGTCCCCGCGGCGGCCAGAGCGGACGTGCCGATTGCGAATGCTAATGATGGTTGACTAGTACCAGTAATCGTGGGACGGTCCCCGCCATGACGGCGAGGGTGATGGTGACGGCGCTGGTGGCACCTGAGCACGCGGAGGACTTCGAACGCGCTTACGCGCAGGTGACCAGGCAGGTCGCGGGCGTGGACGGCCACCTGGGGGACGAACTGCTGCGCGACCACGAGCAGCCGGACCGCTACATCCTGCTGAGCTGGTGGGAGAGCGCGCAGCGGTTCCTCGACTGGGAGAACGCCCCGGTGCATCGGGAGACGACGACGCCCATGCGCCCGTACTGGCGGGTGCTGGAGCGGCGGGTCTACGAGGTGGCCAGGGATGGCGACGAGGTCAGGGCCGCCGTCGGCGGGGGCTCGTGACCGGCCGGGTCGGGCCCGCGACGACCCGGTTAGCCTGTTCGCATGACCGGCGGAGCCTTCCCCGTGGCCGACGGCGGCCGCGTCGACCCGGTGGTGGAGACCGTCGGCCTGCTGCTGGAGCTGACCGAGCACCTCAAGGACCGGTTCGTGGCGGTCAGCGCCGAGATGGGCGTGTCGATGGCCCAGGCCCGCACCCTGCTGCGGATCGAGGGCTCGGCCTCCATGCGCGAGCTGGCCGCCCGGACGCGCTACGACGCCTCGAACATGACCGGAATCGTGGAGGGCCTGCGCGCCAAGGGGTTGGTGGACCGGCGGACGCTGTCCGCGGACCGGCGGGTGCGGTTGGTCGTGCTCACCGAGGAGGGTGCCGCGCTCCAGGGGCGGCTGCGCGGCGCGCTGGCGCGCAACGTCCCCGCCGTGGGCGAGCTGTCCCCGGCCGACCGGGAGGCGCTGCGCGCCATCCTGCTCCGCGCGCTGCGCCGCAGCTGACCGCGCCGCCGCGGTCCGTGCGCGTGCAACAGGTGTTCGGAGGAATTGTTCTCCGGAACTGAGAAATGAGCTGCGCTAAGTATTCAGCCGGACTCGGTCCGGCCTTTTCGCATGCCCATCCGCGAATGTTTCGCATTTGTTTCACCAACCCTTAGGGGTTGTTTCCGGGGGGTCTCCGGGTAAGCGCCTGTTGTGTGCGCCGCGGAAGGTCGACAAGCTAACCCGCATGAGTAATTTCTCCGCCAAGCAGGCCAAATCCCTGCTGCTCTGGTTGCACGTGATCTCGTCGGTCGGGTGGATCGCGATGGCCGTGGTCCAGCTGACCCTGCTGACCAGCGTGCTGAACGGGCCGCCGGATGACCGGTTACTGCTGCTGGAGACGGCGTTGAAGTTGGAGGACGGCATCCTCGACCCGTTCGGGATCACCGCGGCCTACACCGGGGTCATGCTGTCCGCGCTCACGCCGTGGGGGTTCTTCCGGCACTGGTGGGTCACCGTGAAGTTCTGGCTCACCCTGATCGCGATCCTGCTGGGCAGCATCTTCCTCGGCCGCTGGCTGGAGGGCTCGATCGAAGCCCTGCGCGCGGGGCACGACTGGTCGCCCGCGCCGCTGTACCTGGGCACCGGGTGGACGCTGGGCACGCTGCTGCTCATGGTCTGGCTGTCCATCGCCAAGCCGTGGGGCAGGCGCGGCGCGCCCGAGACCAGGCAGGAGCGGGCCGCGGTCAAGCGGGTCGAGCAGAGCCAGGGCACCTGGCTGTTCGTGGCCGCGATGGCGATCCCGGTGGTGGAGTACCTCAGCGGGATGGACTACCCGCTGCTCACCTTCTGCACGGGCGTCGGTTTCAGCGTCTACCGGTCGCGACGGCTGCGCCGGGTCCGGCGGGAGCTGGCCGCCGAGGCGGCGGGCCGCACCGCCCCGGTCGGCTCCGGCGCCGAGTCCGCGAGCTGACCGACCGCCCACCCCGACAAAGAGCCCAGGAGTCAGCGATGACCTATGTCGTGACCAGCCCGTGCGCCGGCACGAAGGACAAGTCCTGCGTCGACGTGTGCCCGGTGGACTGCATCCACGACGGGGGCGAGCAGATGCTGATCGACCCCGTGGAGTGCATCGACTGCGGCGCGTGCGAGCCCGTGTGCCCGGTCGACGCCATCTTCGCCGAGCAGGAGGTGCCCGCGGGCGAGCGCGGTGCGATCGAGGCGGCGCGCGCGTTCTTCGACGACGGGGGCACCCCGTGACCGGTGCGGCCAGGGTCCTCGTGGTGGGCGCGGGCCCGGCCGGGCTGTACGCGGCGACCGCCTTGGCGGCGGCCGAGGTCGAGGTGGACGTCGCCGAGCGGTTGCCGACCCCGTTCGGCCTGGTCAGATACGGGGTCGCACCGGACCACCCGAAGATCAAGTCGGTCGCGGGCGTGCTGTCCCGGCCGTTCTCCTCGCCCGGTGTGCGGTTCCTCGGCAACGTCGAGGTCGGCGTCGACCTGACCCCCGCGGACCTGGCCCGGCACTACGACGCCGTGGTGTACGCGACCGGGGCGCCGGTGGGCCGCATGGCCGGGATCGAGGGCGAGGACCTGCCCGGCAGCGCGCCCGCGGGCGACTTCGTGTCCTGGTACAGCGGCCACCCCGACGCGCCGGACCTGTCGCCGCTGCTCGCGTCGCGGCGGGTGGCCGTGATCGGCGCGGGCAACGTCGCGCTCGACGTGGTCCGGCTGCTGGTCAAGGACCCCGCGTCGCTGGCCGGGACGGACCTGCCCGACCACGTGCTCGCGGCGTTGCGCGCGAGCGCGGTCACCGACGTGCACCTGGTCGCCCGGCGCGGTCCCGCGCAGGTCAGGTTCACCCCCGCCGAGCTGCGCGAACTCGGCGAGCTGCCGGGGGTCGACGTGCTGGTGGCGGCCGAGGACGTGGCGGGCGCGCTGGCCGAGGCGGCGGACGGCTCCCGCGCCGACCGCGCGAACGTGGACATCCTGTGCGAGTGGGCGCGGCGGGCGCCGGAGGGGCGGGACCGCCGGGTGTGGCTGCGCTTCCGGCGCCGCCCGGTCCGACTGCTCGGCCCCGACCGGGTGTCCGGCCTGGTGGTGCGCGGTGAGCGGGAGGAGCTGCTGCCGGTGCAGGGCGTGCTGCACGCGGTCGGCTACGGCGCCGTCCCCCTGCCGGGGCTGCCGTTCGACCGGGACGCGGGCACCGTGCCGCACGTGGCGGGCCGCGTCGTGGACCCCGAGCGCGGCGTGCTGCCCGGCGTGTACGTCGCGGGCTGGCTCAAGCGGGGCGCCACCGGTGTCATCGGCACCAACAAGGCCGACGCGGGGGAAACCGCCGCGTCGCTGCTGGCCGACCTGCCCGGTCTGCGGCGGGCGCCCGACCGCGACCCCGGTTCGGTCACGGCGCTGCTGTCCCGGCGCGGGGTTCCCGTCGTGACCTGGGAGGGCTGGCGGCGCATCGAGCGGGAGGAGGAACGGCTCGGCGCGCGGCAGGGCCGCGCGGTGGCCAAGCTCGCCGACCTGCCCGCGATGCTGGCGCTGGCCACTCGCCCCGGTGGCCCGCGCGGGTGAGCGGATCATTGTGTGAAATGCATTGACAACGCATTATCCGGGCCATCCGACCGGTGTCGCCGCTGTTGCGTCCGAACGGTCCAACCTGCTTGAAATGCGCCCCCGAATAAAACATGATGACCCGATCGCGAAGTGTTCCGCGCTGCGCCGGGGGGAGGAATGTTTCGCGGAGGATGATCTCGCGAGCCTGCGGCGCACCACGGTGATCGCGTTTCTGCTGACGCGCCCGGTGCGCCGTCCGTCGCCGAAGGCGTTTGGGGGTGTCCGGTGCACGTTCGAGTTCTCGGTACGTTCCACGTGTCCAGGGGAGGTGTGGATATCACGCCGACCGCGCCGAAGCTCCGCCAGCTGCTGGCGCTGCTCGCGCTCAACGCCGGTGTGGTGCGCACCGACCAGATAGTCGACGAGCTGTGGGAGGACCGGCCGCCGCTCACCGCGACGACCACCCTGCAGACCTACGTCTACCAGTTGCGCCGCTCGCTGCGGTTGACCGGGGCGAGCGCGGGCGAAGCGGGTCGCGAGGTCGCGCTGCACACCACCCGCGGCGGGTACCTGCTCGAACTGCCCGCCGGTTCGCTCGACGTCGACCAGTTCCGCGCGCTGGTCGAACGCGGCCGGGCGGAGGCCGAGCGGGGTTCGCTGGAGGCCGCCGCCACGACGTTGCGGGACGCGCTGCGGCTGTGGCGCGGTCCGGTGCTGGCCGACATCCGGTTCGGCCCGGTCCTGCAGGCCGAGGCGGTGGGTCTGGCCGAGTTCGCCCGCAGCGTGCGGGAGCAGCGGTTCGACATCGAACTCCAGCTGGGCAGGCACCACGAGGTGATCGGCGAGCTGCGGGCGGCACTGGCCGAGCAGGCCACCAACGAGGGGTACCAGAGCAAGCTGATGCTGGCGCTGTACCGGGCGGGCAGGCGATCCGAAGCGCTCCAGGTCTACCAGGACGCCCGCGCCGTGCTGCGGGCCGAGCTGGCCGTCGAGCCGTGCCCGGAGCTGCGCAGGCTGCACCACGCCATCATGACCGGCGACCCGGCGCTGGACCTGGCCGCGCCCGAGGCCACCGCGCCACGCGCCCGCCCGGCCGCGCACGTGGAGAAACCGCCGGAACTGCCCTGCCAGCTGCCCCCCGCCTCGCCGGTGCTGGTGGGCCGCGAGGCGCAGGTGTCCGCGCTGTGCGCGGCGCTGACCGCGCCCGGCCGCCGCGCGCCCGGCGTCGCGGTCGTGGTCGGCCCGCCGGGCGTGGGCAAGTCCGTGCTGGCCGTGCGCCTGGCGCACCAGCTCAGGGCGGAGTTCCCGGACGGCCAGCTCTACGCCCGGTTGGTCACCCCGGCGGGCAGGCCCGCCGATCCCGTCGACGTCCTCGGCGACTTCCTGTCCTCCTGCGGCCGAGCCGTGCCCGCGACCGCGTCGGTGCAGGAGCGGGTGCGGGCGTTCCGGAGCTGGACGGCCGACCAGCGGGTGCTCGTGGTGCTCGACGACGTGGTCTCCGACGACCAGCTGCGCCCGCTGCTGCCGATCGGCCTCGGCTGCGCGGCGCTGGTGGTGGCCCGGCGTCGGCTCACCGACCCGTCGATCATGCGCACGGTCCGGCTGGCCCCGCTGGACGCGATGGAGGCGCTGGAGCTGATGGTCAGCGTCCTGGGCAGGCGGCGGGTCGCCGCCGAGGCCGACGCGGCCGTCCAGCTGGTCACGATGTGCGGCGGGCTGCCGCTGGCGCTGCGCGCGGCCCTGTGGTGGCTGGAGCTGAGACCGCACTGGTCGGTGCGCAGGCTGGTGCACCGGGTGGGCGCCGCGCCGCAACTGCTGCTGGAACCCGGCCCGCCGGAGCTGGACCTGCTGGCCAGCGTCGCGCGGACCACCGAGCTGCTGCCCGCGGCGGCCAGGGTCGCGCTGCGCTGGGTGTCCCTGGTCGACGGCCGGATCGTGCCCGGCGACCTGGCGGCGGCCATCCGCCTGGGCGAGGCCGACGCCGAGGCGCTGCTGGACGAGCTGGTGGAGTTCGGCCTGCTGGAGGTGGAGCAGCCGTCGGAGGCACCGGCGCACGGCGCGTTCCGCTACCGGTGCCACCCGGTGATCCGCCGGGTCGTCGACCTGCTGGAGGCGGACGCGGAAGCCGGGCCGCCGGTCTTCGGTCCGAACCTCGCGCTGAACGTGGAGGATCGCGGCGTGCTGCGGCGCGCGGTCGCGATCTGACCGGTGACCCGGTCGGCGCCGCCCCGACCGGCAGGAACCCGGTGTCCGGCAGTCGCGGGCGGAGGGGGTGGAGCGATGCGACCGGCGCACCGCGCCCGAGGGCTGGGCGCACGGTGGCGCCCGCCCGAGCAGGGGGTGCTGCGGCTGGGGTTGGACGACCCGCGGTGCCTGGACCAGAAGCTGGTGGGGAACCAGGTGGCGGTGCTGGCCGCCGCCGCGGGACGCACACCCGTCCCGGAGACCGTGGTGCTCAGCGTCCCGGTCGGCACGTCGGGCAGACCGCCGTGGGGGCCCGGTGCCGTGCCCGCCACGCGGTGGGGTGCGCTCACCGGGTGCCCGGTGTCCATCCGCAGCTGGCTGGTCCGGCCGGACCGGCCGGACCAGGTCGTCGAGCCGGTGTGGAACAACATCGACCCGGCCGGGCTGGCCGAGGCGGTCGCCGAGATCACCGCCGCGGCCCGCCGGAGGGGCGCGGGCGACGCGGCACGCCAGCGGCTCGTGCTCGCCGTGCAGCACTTCCGACCCGCGGCGGCCACGGCGCTGGTGCTGGTGGAGGCGCGCCACCGGGTGGACGTGCGGCTGTGCTGGGGCCTGGCCGAGCCGCTGGGCACGCCCCTGCACTTCGACCGGTTCTCCTTCGCGGGCGAGCCGCTGCACCTGGAGGGGTGCGCCATCGCCGACAAGTACACCGCGACGGTGGCCGCCTCCGGGGGCACCCACAGCGTCCGGGTGCCCCCAGGGCTGGTGGCCGCGCCGGTGCTGGCGCTGGTCGAGGTCACCGAGCTGGCCGCCCGCTCCCGGCGGCTGGCCCGCGTCGGCGCCGCCCCGGTGGAGCTGGAGTTCGCGCTGGTCGGGACGCAGCGCCTGCTGCTGGCCGTGCGCGCTCCAGCCACCAGAGGGTTGCTCGAGGACGGCTCGAACGCGACTGGACGACCCTCCCACGGCCCGCTGCCACCCTCGACCGCATGACCACCACAACACCCGGCACCCCTCCCGACGAGGCCGTGCCGCGCGCGTTCACCCTGGACGACCTGCGCCGGATCATGCGCGTCAGCGTCGGTGTCGAGGAGGGCGTCGACCTGGACGGCGACATCGCCGACGTCGAGTTCGACGACCTGGGCTACGACTCGCTGGCCGTGCTGGAGCTGGCGGGCCACGTCAAGCGCGAGTACGGCGTGCCGCTGCCCGAGGAGGTCGTCGTGGAGCTGCGCACCCCCGCGCTGGCGGTGCAGCTGATCAACGCCCGGCTGGCCGAGGGCAGGGGGTGAGGGCGTGGCGGGGCACACCGAGAACTCCATCGTCATCGCCGCGCCGATGGAGCTGGTCTGGGACATGACCAACGACGTCGAGGCGTGGCCGGGGCTGTTCGACGAGTACGCCTCCGCCGAGGTGCTGGAGCGGCGCGGCGACACCGTCCGGTTCCGGCTGGTGATGCACCCCGACGAGCAGGGCCGGGTGTGGTCCTGGGTGTCCGAGCGCACCCCGGACGCCGCCACCCGCACGGTGCGGGCGCACCGCGTGGAGACCGGTCCGTTCAAGTACATGTCGATCTTCTGGGAGTACCTGCCGGACAGCGGCGGGGTGCTGCTGCGCTGGGTGCAGGACTTCGAGATGAAGCCGGGCGCGCCGCTGGACGACGCGGCCATGGCGCGGCGGCTGGACGCCAACAGCCCCGAGCAGCTGCGCCTGATCAAGGGGAAGGTGGAAGCGGCGGCGGGCGCCGCGCGCCCGCGATGAGCAGCGGGCTGCTCGCCGCGCCCGAAGGCGACTGGCTGGTCTGCCCGCGCTGCCGCGGCCTGCTCTACCGCAAGCGGCACCTGCGCTCGCTGCGGGTGTGCAGGGAGTGCGGCGCGCACGAGCGGCTGGACGCCGGGCAGCGCATCGCGCAGCTGTTCGACGAAGGCAGCACCACCGCCGTGCCGGTGCGGTCCACTCCGGACGACCCGCTGGGGTTCGTCGACCGGAAACCGTTTGCCGAGCGGTTGGCCCGAGCGCGGGAGCGGACCGGCGCGAACGCCGCCGTGCGCGTGCTGCGCGGCCGCGTCGAGGGGCACGCGGTGGTCGCCGCGGTGATGGACTTCGCCTTCCTCGGCGGCAGCCTCGGCGTCGCCGAGGGCGAGGCGGTCGTCACCGCCGCGGAGGCGGCGCTGGCCGACCGGGTACCCCTGCTGCTGGTCACCGCCTCCGGCGGGGCGCGCATGCAGGAGGGGGTGCTGTCGCTGATGCAGATGGCCAGGACCAGCGCGGCGATGGCCCGCCTCGACCGCGCCGGGCTGCTCACGATCACGCTGGCCACCGACCCGACCTACGGCGGCGTGGCCGCGTCCTTCGCCGCGCTCGCCGACGTCGTGCTGGTCGAGCCGGGCGCGCGGATGGGCTTCGCCGGCCCCAGGGTGGTCGAGCAGACCATCCGCCAGCGGTTGCCGGAGGGGTTCCAGACCGCGGAATTCCTGCTGGAGCACGGCTTGGTGGACGTCGTGTGCCCCCGCGGCGAGCTGCGCGCCACGCTGGGCGCGCTGCTCGCCGCGACCGGACCCGTCGACCCGGCGTGGGGTGCGGACGTGACCGACCCGGTGGTGCGCGACCCGGACCTGCTGGACCGGGCACCCGTCCACGACGTGGTGGCCACCGCGCGCGATCGGCGCAGGCCCACCGCGCTGGACCACATCGGGTACTGGCTCGACGGCTTCGTGGAGCTGCACGGCGACCGCGCGGGCGCCGACTGCCCGGCGGTCGTCGGCGGCGTCGGCAGGCTCGACGGCCTGCCGGTGGTGGTGATCGGGCACCAGAAGGGGCACGACACCGGGGAACTGGTGGCCCGCCGGTTCGGCATGGCCTCACCCGCGGGGTTCCGCAAGGCGGCGCGGCTGGTGCGGTTGGCGGCCAAGCTGGGGCTGCCGGTGGTGACCGTCGTGGACACCCCCGGCGCGCACCCCGGCGTCGAGGCCGAGCGGTCGGGTCAGGCGGTGGCCATCGCGGAGAACCTGCGGCTGATGGCGACCGCGCCGGTGCCGGTGGTGACCGTGCTGACCGGCGAGGGCGGCAGCGGGGGCGCGCTCGCGCTGGCCGTGGCGGACCGGCTGCTGGTGTGCGCCAACGCCTTCTACTCGGTGATCAGCCCCGAGGGGTGCGCGGCGATCCTGTGGCGCTCCGCCGAGCACGCCCACGCCGCCGCGGAGGCGCTGCGCATCGACGTGGGGTGGCTGGTGCGCAGCGGCGTCGCCGACGGGGTGGTGCCGGAGCCGAACGGCGGCGCGCACCTGGACCCGGCGGCCACCAGTGAGAACGTGCGCCGGGCGGTGGTGTGCGCGCTGCGCGACCTGCGCACCCGCACGGCCGATGAGCTGATCCGCTCGCGAATGGCGCGGCTGCGCCGGTTCGGCTTGCCGGACCAGGACCCGCGAGCCCACGACGAAGGGGAACGGGCATGATCGACGCGCTGCGCACATCGGCGAACGGGGACGCCGGGACGGTCACCGCCCCGCCGCCCGCCGCCCCGCCGCCCGCCGCGCCACCGGACGACCCGTCGGTGCTCGCCGAGCTGTCCAGGGTGGTCGCGGAGGTGGCGCGCGGGGCGCCGGTGCCGCCCAGGCGCATCAGCGTCTCGCTCGGCGAGGCCCGGATCGAGGTCGACTGGGGGCGGGTGCCCGGCGCCGCGCCGCCGTCGGCCGCGCCACCGGCGCGACCCGAGCAGGACGCCGATCAGGACGCCGGCCTGGTGCGGGTGTGCTCGCCGCTGGTCGGCACGTTCTACCGCGGCCCCCAGCCGGGAGCCGCGCCGTTCGCGGCGGTCGGGGACGAGGTGGCGGCCGGGCAGCAGGTGGGCATCGTCGAGGCGATGAAGCTGATGAACCGGGTCGAGGCGGGGGAGCCCGGCCGCGTGGTGCGGGTGCTGGCGGAGGACGGCGAGGCTGTCGAGTACGGCCAGCCGCTGTTCCTGCTCGACCCCTCGCAGCCCCGCTGACCAGCGTGCGGCCGCCCCCTCCCGGACACGAGGGGGCGGCCGCGTCGTCGTGCGCGTCAGCGGACGGGTTTGCGACCCCGCACCAGGGTGTCGGAGGCGGTCAGCGGGGTGGCGCTGACGTCGGTGAAGCCCGCCTCCCGCAACCACGACAGGTAGTCCCGCACCGGGTACTCCGCGCCACCGGCGGTCAGCAGCTGCATGTTCAGGCTCAGCAGGTGGTTGCGCGCGGTCTCCGGGCGTTCGGGGTCGATCATCGCGTCGTAGACCATCAGGCTGCCGCCCGGCGGCAGCGCCTCGAACGCCCGGCGGGCCAGCAGCCGGTTGTGCTCGGCGTCCCAGTCGTGCATGACGTGCCCGACGACGTAGGCCTCGGCGGGCGGCAGTTCGTCGGTGAAGAAGTCGCCGCCGTGGAACCGCACCCGGCCGGTCAGCTTCAGCCGCTCCATGTGCTCGACGAACAGCGGTTCGATGGGCGGCAGGTCGAAGCAGCCCGCCGCCAGGTGCGGGTGCGCCTTGGCCAGCTCGGCGGCCAGGTTGCCGCGCGCGCCGCCGAGGTCGACCACCGAGGCGTGCTCGCTCCAGTCCACCGCGTGCGCCAGGGCGGGGCCGATGGCCCGGCTCGCCCCGTCCATCGCGGCCATGAACCGGGCCAGCACCTCGGGGTTGGCGTAGAAGGAGGCGAAGTCCGCGGCGCGCTCGTTCTGCATCCGCCCGGTGCGCAGCAGATCACCGAGCTTGCCCCAGCCGTGGTACTGCCAGTTCACCATCGTCAGGAATCCGCCGACGTAGCTGGGTTTCGCCTTGTCCAGGTAGATGTCCGCGGCGGCGCTGTTGCGGTACTCGCCGTCCTGCTCGACGAGCAGCCCCTCGGCGCGCAGCGCGCCCAGGAAGTCGGGCACCGCGCGCGGGTGCAGGCCCAGCCGCTCGGCGATGCCCGCCGCGTCCAGCGGGCCTCGGGCCAGCAGCGAGAACAGGTCGATCTCGACCGCGGTGAGCAGCACCTTGGCGGCCCAGAACGAGGTGCCCAGGTCCAGCAGCGCCGCCGGGCCGGGTTTCTGGTCGGTTGTGGTCATCGTGAGGGGTTCCCGTTCGCTAGTGGAGGACGTCACCGCGGGCCGGTGACGGGTTCGACGACTCCGGCGCCGCCGTCGACGGTGACGACCTGGTCGTCGGTGAGCAGCCGCGTCGCGTCCCCGGTGGCCACCACGGCGGGCACCCGGTACTCGCGCGCGATGATCGCGGGGTGCGACAGCAGCCCGCCCTGATCCGTGACCAGCGCGCCGATGTTGGGGAACAGCACCGACCACTCGGCGGTGGTCTGCGGGCACACCAGCACGTCGCCGGGACGCAGGGCGCCGAACCCGGACTCGTCGACGATCACCCGGACCGGACCGGTGTAGCGACCCGCCGAGGCGGGGATGCCGCGCACGGCAGAACCCGACCCGCCGTCGTGCGCCTCGTGCTTGGCCAGGTTCTCGGCGGCCTCCCGCCACACCCACATCCCGGCCCGCACGACCAGGCGCGCGTCCTCGGGCAGCATCTCCAGCACGGCGGCGGGCGGTCCGCCGGGGCCCTCGGGCGGGCGGCCGTAGCTCGGTGGGCCGGGGTTGGCCTGCGCCCAGGCCAGCTCGGCGGCCCGCGCGCGGACGATCCCGTCCGGCCGCTCACCGCCCGCCAGCGCGGCCAGCGCCTCGGGCAGCTCCAGCAGGAACACCTCGTCGACGCGGTCGAGCAGACCCCGCGCGACCAGCCGGTCGCCCACCACCAGCACCGCCCGGCGGATCAGCGCGGCGGCCAGCTTGGCCAGGTTGCCGCTGTCGTCGCGCAGCGGGTACGCGGCCTGGGCGCGCCGCAGCGCCCGGTTGAACCGGGGCAGGTGCTCGGGGGTGCGGGCCAGCTCGGCCCGTGCCCGCGCGACCGCCCCGGCCCGCTGCCGCACCAGCTGCAAGGCGTCCTCGGCCGGGTCGAAGCCCTGGTCGAGCCTGCCGCGCACCAGCGCCAGCACCAGTTCGGGCGTCTCGGCCATCGTCGGGTTGGCGATGTCCAGCCCCGCCGCGCGCAGCGCGCAGTCCCGCAGGTAGCGGTCGAACGCCTCGGCGAACGCCGGGCTCGCGGCGGCCAGCGCCGACCGGCTGGGCGTGCGGTCGTCGGCCAGCAGCGCCCGCAGCGCGGGCTCGCCCTCGGCCAGCCGGACCAGCTCGGCCAGCCGGTGCGACGGCTCGGTGGTCCGCCCCGGCAACCCGGTCAGCAGGACCAGGGTGCTCGGGGTGTCCCAGCCGAGCAGCTCGGCGCAGGCCAGGCCCAGCTCGCCCAGCGCGAGCATGCCCGCGCCGCCGATCCGGAAGTGCGCCTCGGACGCCTCGTGCGCCAGCTCCAGCAGCCGGGTCAGGTGCGCCCGCAGCTGGTCGTCGTCCAGCGCGGCGGGGTCGACCTCGTCGCGTTCCCGCTCCAGCGCGCCGCCCAGCCGGGGCAGCCAGTCGGCGTGCCAGCGCCGCACGGTCCCGGCGGGCTCGTCGGCCCGCACCGCGGCCATGACCTGGTTCAGCTTGGCGGCGAACCCCGCGGGCCCGTCGGGCATGGCGAACCGCGAGTACAGCCAACCGCCGATCTCGCGCAGCTCCAGCGACTGGCCGAGGCTGTAGGCCAGCAGGTGGCGCAGGTTGTCCGCCTGGCCGCGCAGCACCGTCGACCTGGCCATCGGCGACAGCGGCCGGGCCGCGTAGTTGGACCGCCGCCAGAACCCCGGCGGCGGCTGGACCGGCCTGTCCGCTGGCCTCGGCGGCGGGTCCGGCAGCGCGGTGATCGGCCTGGCCTGCAGCAGCCACAGCCGCCCGTCGGCGAAGGCCCACTCGATGTCCTGCGGGCGGCCGAAGCGCTGCTCGACGTGCCGGGCCAGCTCGGCCACCAGCAGCGCCCGCGCGGGCGTGAGCGCGTCCCGCGCCCCGGTCACCAGGGTGGCCATGTCGTCGACTACCGACCACTCCTCGGCGTCGCTCTGCCCGGCGGCCAGCCGGTCGCCGAGGCCGCGCACCGCGCTGATCCGCACCTGGTCGCGCCGCCCGGTGACCGGATCGGCGCTGAAGGCCACCCCCGCGGCCTCGGCGCGGAGCATGCGCTGGATCAGCACGCCCATCCGGCGGCGGCCCGCGCCGTCGCCACGCGCGCCCTCGTAGACCGCGACCCGGTCGGTGAACGCCGACGCCCAGCACGCGCGCACCGCCGCGCCCAGCGCGGTCGGACCCCGCACGCCGAGCACGGACTCGTACTGGCCCGCGTAGGACGTGCCCACCAGGTCCTCGTCGGTCGCCGACGAGCGCACCGCCACCGGCCGCTCACCCAGCTCCTCGGCGATGGCGGCGAGGGCGCCCGCCACGTCGTCGGGCAGCTCCGGCCCGTCGCGCCGGTCCACCGGCCCGGCGGCCAGCGCCCGGTCCAGCGCGTCCGCCGTGAGCACCCAGCCCGGCGGCACCGGCAGCCCGGCCGCGCTCAACTCCCCCAGCACGGCCGACTTGTGGCCGACCTCGGCCACGTCGCCCAGCCCGACCTCGTCCAGCGGGCGCACGAACGCCACTGCCTCCACCGCGCACTCCTCACTGCCCGCGCCGCTCACGGCGCACCGACCACGACGGCCGCGTTGAACCCGCCGAACCCGCGGGCCAGCACCAGCGCGGTGCGCACCGGTCCCGGCCGGGCCTCGGTGACCAGGTCCAACGGGATGTCCGGGCTCGGCCGGACGTTGATCGACGGGGGGATCACGCCGTCCCGGACCGACAGCAGGGCGGTGGCGACGTCCAGCGCGGCCCCGCCCGCGTACAGGCGCCCGGTCATCGTCTTCGGCGCGGTGACCGGCACGCCGCGCGGACCGAACAGCGCCACCAGCGCGTCGGTCTCGGCCCGGTCCAGCTCCGGCACGCCCGCCGCGTCGGCGAACACCACGTCCACCTCCTTCGGCGACAGCCCGGCGTCGGCCAGCGCCAGCGCCGCGGCCCGGCGCAACCCCGGTTCCCCACCGGAACCGGGGCGCGGGTCGAACGTCGCGCCGTAGCCGGTGATCCGCCCGTAGCACCGCGCCGCGCCGCGCTCGCGCGCGCTGCGCTCGTCCTCCACCACCAGCACCGCGCCGCCCTCGCCCGGCGCGTACCCGTTCGCGCGCGGGTCGAACGGCAGGTAGGCGGTCTCGGGGTCGTCCGACCGGCTGAGCATCCCGGTGGACAGCTGGCACACCAGCGCGTACGGCGACAGCGGCGCCTCCGTGCCGCCGGTGACGACCAGCCGCGCGCCCGCCCGCACCACCCGGCGGGCCTGGGCCAGCGCGTCCAGGCCGCCCGCCTGCTCGGTGGCCACCACCCCGCACGGCCCGCGCATCCCGAACCTGATGGAGGTCTGCCCGGTGGTCGCGGCGTAGAACCAGGCGATGGACTGGAAGGCGGTGACGTGCTCCGGTCCCCGCGACCACAGCCTGCCCAGCTCGGCTTGGCCGAACTCGTTGCCCGCGCTGGAACTGGCCGTCACCACGGCCATGTCGTACTCGTCGAGCCCCGGTTCCTGCGACGGGTGCGCGCCCGCGTCCCGCAGCGCCGCTTCCGCCGCGCACAGCGCGAACTGCGTCCACCGGTCGGTCTGCCGCACCAGCTTCGTCGCCATGTGCTCGTTCGCGTCGAACCCGCGCACCTCGCCCGCCAGCCGCACCGGGTACCCGCTGGCGTCGAACCGGGTGATGGGTCCGATGCCGCCGCGCCCGGCCAGCGTGGCCGCCCAGTGCCGCGCCACCCCGGTGCCGGTCGGCGCCACGACGCCCAGCCCGGTCACCACCAGCCCGGCGCGGCCGCTCACGCCACCCGCCCCGGCCGGGCCAGCAGCATCGCCGACTGGAAGCCGCCGAACCCGCTGCCCACGCTGAGCACCACGTCCAGGTCGGCGTCGCGGGCGGTGCGCGGCACGTAGTCCAGGTCGCACTCCGGGTCGGGGGTGGTGAGGTTGGCCGTCGGCGGCACGGCCTGGTGCTCCAGGGCCAGCGCGCACGCGGCGATCTCCAGCGCGCCGATCGCGCCCAGCGAGTGACCGATCATCGACTTGATGGAGCTGACCGGCACCTCGTAGGCGCGCGGGCCGAGGCTGCGCTTGAACGCCGCCGTCTCGTGCCGGTCGTTCTGCCTGGTGCCCGAGCCGTGCGCGTTGACGTAGGAGATGCGCTGCGGGCCGATCCGCGCCGAAGCCATGGCCCTGGTGATCGCCTCGGCCATCTCGCGGCCGTCCGGTTTGAGCCCGGTCATGTGGAAGGCGTTGCTGCGGTTGGCGAACCCGACCACCTCGGCGTACACGTGGGCTCCGCGCCGCCGCGCGTGCTCCCGCTCCTCCAGCACCAGCACCGCCGCGCCCTCGCCCAGCACGAAGCCGTCCCGGTTCAGGTCGAACGGGCGGGAGGCGTGCTCGGGGCAGTCGTTGTTGGGCGAGGTCGCCTTGATCGCGTCGAAGCTGGCCACCGAGATGGGGGAGATCGGCGCGTCCGTCGCGCCCGCCACCACCACGTCGGCCGACCCCTCCTCGACCAGGGCCGCGCCGTGGCCGATGGCGTCCAACCCGGACGTGCAGCCGGTGGAGATCGTCGCGGCGGGCCCCAGCGCGCCGCAGTCCCACGCGACCTCGGCCGCGAAGGTGCTGGGCACCAGGTAGTCGTAGAGCTGGGGCACGCCGAACCGGTGGTCCACCACCCAGTCCCGGCCGCCGTCGCTGACCACCACGTACTCGCTCTCCAAGCCGATCGTGCAGCCGACGGCGCTGCCGATCGCGACACCGGCCCGCTCGGGCGGGTCGAACTCGACCCCGCTGTCGGCCACCGCCTGCCGGGCGGCGACCACGGCGAACTGCGCGGCCCGGTCCATCCGGCGGATCTCCTGCGGGGTCAGCCCCTCCTTGGCCGGGGAGAAGTCGCACTCGGCGGCGACGCGGGAGCGGAACGGGCTCGCGTCGAACGTGGAGATCGTCCTGGTCGCGGTGCGCCCGGCCATCAGCAGCTCCCAGAACGCCTTGGTGTCGCCCGCGCCCGGCGAGACCACGCCGATGCCGGTGACCACCGCGCGCCGTGCGCTCATCGGACGCCGCCGACGTCGGGTTGCGGCTGGGCGGGCGCGGGCAGCGGCTCGGTGTCCACGTGACCGAGCTCGGGCCGGGGGGCCAGCGGGCACAGGTGGAACACCGCCTCGGCGGGCTCGCCGGTGCTGTTGCGGACGCTGTGCCGGACGTCCTTGGGCACCAGCAGGCCCTCGCCCGCGGCCAGCTCGACCGGCTCGCCGTCGACCCGCACGGTCAGCGCGCCCGCGACGACGTAGAGGAACTCCTCCGAGTAGGGGTGGTAGTGCTCGCTGACGTACTCGCCGGGCGCCATCCTCAGCACGCCGAGGAAACCGGTCGTCGCGCCGGTGGTCGCGGGCCCGAGCACCACCCGCAGCTCGCCGCCGCGGCGCCGGTTGGGGGTGACGTCCTCGGCCGCCACCTTCGTGATCCTGGGTCGGGGCAACGGGACTCCTCTCACGCGGGCCAGTGGCCACCCACCGTCGCCGACCTCCGTGGAGAAACGCTGGGGAAGCCGTGGTGCCCGGATGGAGGTCCGCCGGCGGCGCGCACGACGGTGCTTCGAGCCGGGGGGACCACCATCGGCGGCCGGACACCGCCCAGGCGTGTCCGAGGAGTGTCCACGGACGCCGCGCCCGCCGGGCGTCCCTGACCGGGAGGTCGGCGCACCGCGATGTTCCAGATCCTCATCCCCCTCTGCCTGCTGGCCAACGGGCTCACCGCGGGCGGGCTGCTGGTCTCCGTGGTCGGCGTGGCGCCGGTGCGCCTCGCGCTGCCCGCCGACCGCGCGGTCCAGCTGCACCAGCTCCTGCTGCCGCGGCTGGAACCGCTGATGCCCGCCCTGCTCGCGGCGGGCGCGGTGCTCAACGGCGTGGCCGGGTTCTCCGCGCCCACCACAGCCACCCACGTGCTGTGCATCGTCGCGTCCTCGTTGCAGCTCAAGGCGGTCCTCGTGGCGGTGACCAAGAACGCGCCCATCAACCGGCGGCTGGCCGCGCTGGACGCGGACGCGCTGCCCGCCGACTTCGCCGAGACCGATCCGCGCGAGACGTGGCGCAAGTGGAACACCGTCCGCGCGGTGCTGGTGATCGCCTCGCTCGCGGTCAACGCCGTCATCGTCGGTCTGCTGCTGTGAAAGGCGTCCGCGTGTTCGACACCGTGCTGATCGCCAACCGGGGCGAGATCGCCCTGCGGGTCGCCCGCACCTGCCGGGAGCTGGGTCTGCGCACGGTCGCGGTGCACTCCACCTGCGACCGCGACTCGGCGGTGGTGCGGCTGGCCGACGAGTCCGTGCAGATCGGCCCGCCCTCGGCCAGGCACAGCTACCTCAACGTGCCCGCGGTGATCGAGGCCGCGGTGCGCACCGGCGCCGGGGCGATCCACCCCGGCTACGGGTTCCTGTCCGAGGACGCCGATTTCGCCGAGGTCTGCGAGAGCAACGGCATCACCTTCGTCGGCCCACCCGCCCGCGTGCTGCGCGCCCTGGGCGACAAGGCGGCGGCCCGCGCGTTCATGGCCGCGGCGGGCCTGCCAGTGCAGCCGGGCAGCACGCGCGCGCTGGACAGCGCGGTGGAGGCCAAGCGGGTCGCCGACGACATCGGCTACCCGGTCATCGTCAAGGCCGCCGCGGGCGGGGGTGGCCGGGGCATGGCCGTGGTGCGCGACCCGCGCGAGTTCACCGCGGTCTACCGGCGGACCCGTGCCGCGGCGCGGACCGCCTTCGACGACGGCAGCGTCTACGTCGAGCGGTTCCTGGACACCGCCAGGCACGTCGAGGTGCAGGTCCTGTGCGACGCGCACGGCAACGGCGTCGCACTGGGCGAGCGGGACTGCTCGGTGCAGCGCAGGCACCAGAAGCTGATCGAGGAGAGCCCCGCGCCGCACCTGCCCGCCGAGCTGGCGGAGCGGATGGCCGAAGCCGCGGTGCGCGGCGCGCTCGCCGCCGGGTTCGTGGGCGCGGGCACCTTCGAGTTCCTGGTCGGCCCGGACGGCGAGTTCACCTTCATGGAGGTCAACTGCCGCATCCAGGTCGAGCACCCGGTCACCGAGGTGACCACCGGCGTCGACCTGGTGCGCGAGCAGCTGCTCGTGGCGGCGGGCAGGCCGCTGGGCTTCACCGCCGCGGACGTGGTGCGCCGCGGCGTGGCCGTGGAGTGCCGGGTCAACGCCGAGGACCCGGCACGCGGCTTCGCGCCCGCGCCCGGCGTGCTGGCCGAGTTCGAACCGCCCGGCGGGCCGTTCACCAGGGTGGACACCCACGGCCGGGCAGGCATGCGGATCACCCCCGACTACGACTCCCTGCTGGCCAAGGTGATCACCTGGGCGCCCGACCGCGAGCAGGCGCTGGCCCGGATGCGGCGCGCGCTGGCCGAGTTCCGGGTGTCCGGCAAGGGGATCAGCACCACGATCCCGTTCCTCTCCGAAATCCTCGACCACCCCCTCTTCCGGGACGGCGCGCACTCCACCTCGCTGGTGGAGCAGGTGCTGGCCGCCCGACCGGCGTGAAAGGACCACCCGGCATGACCGCGACCGCGTCGCCGCACCTGACCAAGGACCGCGTCTTCGACCTGATCCAGGGGTACCGCAACACCAGCCTGCTGCGCACCGGCATCCGGCTGGGCGTGTTCGACTGCCTCGCCGAGGGGCCGCTGACCGCCGGGGACGTCTCCGCCCAGCTGGACCTCGACCCGAGAGGCGGCCTGATCCTGCTCAACGCGCTGGCCGCCATCGGGCTGCTGGAAGTGGCCGACGGCGTGTTCTCGCTCGCCCCCGGCGCGCGGGAGTGGCTGGTCAGCGGCAGCGCGGGATCGGTGGCCAACCTGGTCCACGTGCTGGCCAGCGACTGGGAGTGGGACGCGCTGAAGGTGCTGGACGAGGCGGTGCGCACGGGCGGAACGGTGGTGCGGGAGCAGGCCGAGACGCCGGACTTCCGCTACTGGCAGGACTTCGCCACCCACGCCACCGCCGCCACCGGCCCGACGGCCGACCTGGTCGCGCGCGAGCTGGCCGGGTGGATGGCCGCCCGGCCGTCCGTGGACGTGCTCGACGTGGCCTGCGGGCACGGCCTGTACGGCTACGCGCTGGCCGCGCGGGATCCGTCGGTGCGGGTGTGGGACCTGGACTGGCCGCACGTGCTGGAGATCGCCGCCGGGCACGCCGAGCGGCTGGGCGTGCGCGACCGCGTGCACCACATCCCCGGCGACATGTTCGAGGAGCCCCTGGGCGGCCCCTACGACGTGGCGCTGGTGACGAACGTGCTGCACCACTTCTCCGAGGAGCGCGCCACCGAGCTGCTGCGCAGGGTCGCGGGGGCGCTCAAGCCCGACGGCAGGCTCGTCGTCGTCGGGTTCACCCTCACCGACGAGCCGCCGGACCGGGACCCGGCGCCCTACCTGTTCTCGGTCCTCATGCTGGCCTGGACCACGGCGGGGGAGGTGCACACCGAACGCGCCTACGACCGGATGCTCACCGCGGCCGGGTTCACCGCGCCCGCGGTGCACCGCCTGCCCAACGTCCCGATGCGCGTCCTCATCGCCGACCGCGCCCACCCGTGACCCGCTGGGAGCCCCGATGTACCGAAGCCTGATCGTCGCCCGGTTCAACCCCGACCACGCGGGCGTGATCGCGGAGATCTTCGCCGAGTCCGACGCCACCGAGCTGCCGCACCGGCTCGGCGCCTCCGCCCGCACGCTGTTCCGCTTCCACGACCTGTACCTGCACCTGATCGAGTCCGAGCAGGACATCGGCGCGGGGGTGACGGCGCTGCGCGACGACCCGCTGTTCCAGCAGGTGAACACGCGCCTGAGCCCTTATGTGCGCGCCTACTCGCCGGACTGGCGCAGCCCCCGCGACGCCATGGCCGAGCCGTTCTACTCGTGGGAGGCGGTGTGATGGACCACGGGCTGACCGGGCGCACCGCGCTGCTGACCGGCGGGACCAGGGGCATCGGCCGGGCCGCCGCGCTGGCGCTGGCCGCGGCGGGCGCCAACGTGATGGCGTGCTACCGGCGGGACGAGGAAGCCGCCGCGTCGCTGGAGGTCGCGCTCAAGGAGACCGGCGGCGACCACCACGTGGTGCGCGCCGACGTGGCCGACCCGCGCGAGGTGGCGGACCTGGTGGCCGAGGCGGGCGCGCGGTACGGGCGGCTGGACGTCGTGGTGAGCAACGCCGCCACGGTCAGCCACCACCCGCTGGGCGAGCTGTCGCTGACCGAGTGGCAGCGCACCGTCACCACGAACCTCACCGGCCCGTTCACCCTGGTGCAGCACGCCCTGCCGCTGCTGCGCGAGGGGGCGTCGGTGGTGCTGGTCGGCTCCCGCGTGGCGCGGGCCGGGATGCCCGCCGCCGCCCACTACGTCGCGTCCAAGGCCGGGCTGGCCGGGTTGACCAGGGCGCTGTGCAAGGAGCTGGGGCCGCGCGGCATCCGGGTCAACCTGGTGGCGCCGGGGATCATCGAGACCGAGGCCACCGCGGCGCTGTCCGCCGAGCGCCGCTGCGCCTACGAGGCCAAGGCCGCGCTGGGCAGGCTCGGGCGGGTGGAGGAGGTGGCGGGCGCGATCCTGTTCCTGGCGGGCGACCTGTCCGGCTACGTCACCGGCGCGACCCTCGACGTCGACGGAGGGGTGTGAGCCGTGTACCGGGTCATGCTGAGGATGCGCGTGCGGCCCGGCGGCACCGGGGTGTTCGAGGAGGTCATCGCCGAGGTCGCGGCGGCGGTGGCGGCCCGGCCCGGCAACCTCGGGCAGCGGGTGTTCCGCGCCGACGCCGGGGGAGCCGACGGCCCGGCGACCTACTACGTGTTCAGCGACTGGGTCGACGAGGAGGCGTTCCGGGAGCACGAGCGCAGCGCGGAGCACCGGGAGCGCATCGCGCGGCTGGGCGCGGTGCGCGAGGAGAGCGCGATGACCACGATGACGCCGGTGGCGCAGTGGGGCGCGCCCGCGCTGTGAGCGCGGACCACCCCGGCGCACCGCGGGGTGGTCCGCCGCCCGCGGCGGGTCACGCCCCCGGCCCGCCGCGGTGGAAGTCCACGATCATGACATCTCGGGTGCCCGCGACGTCATTCGTCCGAGGGCATATCGGGGTCACGTCGTGCAGAACCCTGGCGTCGTCCACGTAAAGCGTTTCGGCGGGCCGGGTCATGGTCCGCTCGTGGAGGACTTCACCGTCCAACGAGTAGATCCTGGTGGCCCCACCGCGGCAGCGGTAGTCCACCACGTGCACCGCGAAGGCGTCGTTCCCGTCGCGGTGCACGCCTTCCGGCGTGGGAGTGGCGGGAGGACCGCCGCTGGTGATGCGGAAGAGGTGGACCTCGATCTCCCACGCGCCGGTGTGCGACAGGGCCTGCGACACCACGGTGCAGTCGAATTCGACCAGAGCGGTGAAGATCCGATGATCGCTGGTCGCCGCCTCGATGGCGGAGTAGTGCCGCTGGATGCCGCCCGCGTAGCCGTTGTGCTGCAGGCTCTGGTGGTAGGGGCCGTGCGGCCGCTCGCGCAAACCGCTGTCCGAGGAGATCCGGAACCGTCCGTACCTCCTGCTGCGGAACCTCTCGCCCTCCCTGAGGTAGCCGTCGACCGGGAGGCGCTCCCACGCGGTGCCGAAATTCCGCCACGCATCGGGGCAGCCGGTGCACTCGAGCACCTCTTCGGGCTCGACGAAAGCGAAACCCTCGCGCCGCAGGCGCGGAACGACCTCGGCGGCGATGCGCGCGCCGCGCGGCGGGGGGCGACCGGAGGGCGAGTCCTGTGGTGCGACCATCGAGCTCCCTTCGGGTCGGACCGCTCGCGGGCCGTGCTGCGGTGTATCGCGGTGTACCGAGGTGTAGCGCGGCGGCGAGCGAGCGCATGACGGCGTCGACTCGTGTCGACTGGAGAGAGCAATGCTGCTCCCCGGCGGGAGTTTTTGTCGACGGATCCCCGACCTAATCACTCGCACGAAGTAGTTGACGTCGATGTTCTCCGTCGATCGGGTGGCTTACTCACCTCTTGAAGTGTTGCTTCCGGCGTTCGCTGATCGTCGCAAAGCGACTGATCGTCCCGGTCGGGTGAGACCACGATTCGCTGATTGATATGAATATTCTTCTGTGAACACTCCGTGCCGCATTCTTGCGGTCAATGGGCGGTGGGTGGTTGGGATCGGCTTCCTGGACTGGTGCGATACAGTCGTGCCGACGGGATGGGCGGCGCGCGTCCACGAACTCCTCGTGTGCTGTCCTCACATCGTCGAACAGGTCAAAGTCGGTTTCAACCGGTTTCCACGTGACGGGGGTGTGCTCGCCGTGTCCCGATCAGACTTGCGGGCGCTATTCCACTCCAACAGCCGTGAGCTCAAGGCGGTGGACGTTTTCACCGATCGGGAGGACGAGTGGGCTGCGGTCATCCGGAGCCTGGAGAACCTGACCGCCGCCACCGGCGCGCCGGATTTCGACGTCAACGACCTGGAATCGCCGCGTCGCAACGTGCTGGTCTTCTACGGTGTCGGCGGAATCGGGAAGTCCGCCCTGTCGCGGGAGATCGCCGAGCAGTTGGCGGGCCAGCCCGACGGCCCGTCCCAGTGGTCCACGCCCGATCCGCCGCTGGCCAGGACGGTCCCGGTGCGGATCGACCTGGCCAGGCAGGCGGGCGTCGACTTCGAGTCCGTCGTCCTCGCGGTGCGCTTGGCCCTCACGGCCCTCGGCCGCCCGATGCCCGCCTTCGACCTCGCGTTGCGCCGCTATTGGGAGCACAACCACCCCGGCGAGCCTGTCGAGGAGCACCTGCGCGGGTACGCGACGTCGAACCGGGCGGCCAGGTCGCTCTCCTCCCAGATGCAGTCCGTGCTCGCCGACGTCGCTCAGGCGCTGGGCTTCCCCGCCACGATCGGCGCCCTGATGGGCAAGGGGCTGCGGACCCTGGTGCGGACCCTGCGCGACCGCAAGCGGCACGGGCTGGCGCTGGCCGAGTGCCACCGGCTCCCCGACCTGCTGGAAGCGGACCCGAACCTGGACGTGCTGAGCTACTGCGCCCACCTGCTGGCCTGGGACCTGGCGCACCTGCCCCGCGAGCACGCCGCCACCCCGGTGGTCCTGCTCGACACCTTCGAGGACGTCAGCGATCGGGGGCAGCGGGACCACGAGCGGCTGATCCAGCGCATGGTCTGGCTGATGCCCAACGCCCTGTTCGTCATCACGGGGCGCAACCGCCTCCAGTGGGACGACGAACGCCTGGAGGGGCAGTTGGACTGGGTGGGCACCCGGTGCTGGCCGCTGACCGCGGTCGGGGCCACCGAGGAACCCCGCCAGCACCTGGTCGGCCACCTCTCCCGCGACGACTGCGAGTCCTACCTGGCGAACCGGCTGAGCCGGGACGGCAAGCCGGTCATCCCGCCGGAGATCCGCGAGGTGATCGCCCACCGCTCCCGAGGGCTGCCGCTCTACCTGGACCTCGCGGTGATGCGGTTCCTCAGCCTGTACCAGCGGTCGGGCGACGTGCCGCGTCCCGAGGAGTTCAACCACGACTTCACCGCGCTGGTCGCCCGCGCCTTCCGGGACCTCACCACCGAGGAGCGCCACGTCGCCCGCGCGGTGAGCCTGCTGGACTCCTTCTCCGTCCCGCTGGCGGCCGCGGCGGCGGGGTTGTCCCAGGAGGGGCCGGTGCTCCGCCTGATCGAGCGCCCCGTCGTCGACAGCGACCAGGGCGCGGTCCGTCCCCACCGCCTGCACGACCTGGTCCGCTCCGCGATCCTGGAGGCCGACTCGACCGGCGCGGACCGCTGGAGCCCGGCGGACTGGCAGCGGGCAGCCCAGCGCGCTTTCGACGCGCTGGGGCGCGAGTGGCGGGCGAGCAGCCGGACCGCCGACCGCAGGTTGCTGGTGGACTGCCTGCTCCAGGGATTGCGGTTGGCGCGCGACTTCGACCTGGACCTGGCGTGGCTGGTCGACGCGGCCTTCGCCTACGTCCAGGACTGCGTGTGGGAGCCGGTGGTGCTCCCGCCGCCCTCCGTCCAGGTGCCCGACGACCCGGTGGCCCAGGACAACCCCGCCGCCGCGCTGGCGGTCGCGCTCACCGCCATCGCGGGCAGGCAGCGCGGACACCGGCGGAGCGCGGCCGAGCGGTTGCGCGTGGTGGTCGACTCGGGGCGGCTGCCCGTCGAGCTCGCCGAACTGCCGCGCTACTTCCTCGCCGAGTGCGATCGCGACCTGGGCAACTTCGCGGAGTCCTTGGCCGGAATGCGGTGGGTGGTGGACCACGGCAGGCGGCTCGCGCCCAGCGCCACCCGCGGGTTGCTGCACCTGTCCCGCAGGCTCGGCCACTTCCGGCAGGCTCGTGCCCTCTGCGAGGCGCTGGGGGCCGAGGGGCGCGGGCACCGGGCTTCCGGGGAGATCTGGTGGCCGCACGGGCACATGACCAGGGCTTGCGCGTCGTTCGCGCACGGTCGTGAGGAAGCGCTGCGCCGAGGCGAGCACGGCGAAGCCGCGCTCGCCCAGGCGTGCCTGGCCTTCGCCGCCGCGTTCCAGGACCGCCACCGCGCCGACGAGCAGATCGAACGGGCCGAGCGGATGCTGGCAGGCGCCGCCATCCGCTGGGCGGAACTGCAGGTCAGGATCGCGCAGCTGCTCCGCAACGCGGGGGACGGCGACGACCTGCCCGCCGAGGCGACCGCGGTGGCGGCTGAAGCCAAGGGCAGCGGCTTGACCTCGTCGGTGGCCTACGCGTGGCTGGCCCTCTGCTTCCACATGGCGGTGCTCGACTCCGGGGGAGGGGTCGAGGCCGCGCGAGCGCGTCTCCGGGAGCACGTCAACGGCGCGGAGTTCGCCTACCTGTTGGAGATCAGCCACATGATGACGGGGACGGCTCCCCCGGCCGACCTGCCGCTCGCGGACTGGGTCGACGGCGCGGCGGCGGCAGGCGCCCGGTGGCGGCAACTGGTCCTGGACCGGCGGCAGGAGATGACCGCCGTCAGAGGGAGTTGAGTTCCGTGGCCACTTACACGTCCTTGGACGACATCGACGTCCGGGCTTTCGCCCGCGACTACGGGCTGTCCGACCCGCGCCTGGAGCCGCTGGCGGGCGGCGCGGCCAACTCGAGCTTCCTGGTGCGCTCGGAACTGGGGCAACACGTCCTGACGGTTCTGGACAACCACGACATGTCCAGCGCGGTGGTCGTGGCCCGCCTCATGCGCGCTCTCGTCGAGCGCGGTGTGCCCACGACCGAAGTGGTCCCGGACGCGCGAGGCCGGTTGGTGTCGGTCGTGGGCGGCAAACCCGCGGTGCTCAAGCGCTGGATCGACGGCACCGTCCTCGATCCGCTGCCCGACCGCCTCCTGCCCGAGGCGGGCAAGGTGCTGGCCACCCTCCACGAGGTGCCCACCGGTCTGCCGGGACTGCCCAGCGGAACCCGGCGGCTCTCCGCCGACCAGCGGCACCGCATCGGCGACTTCGCCGACCGGGACTTCAGCCTGTGGCTGACCGGGCGCCTGGCGCGGGTCCGGGCCGAGGACGTCCACCGCGTTCCCGTGGTGGCGCACGGCGACCTGTTCGCCGACAACGTGATCGTCCGCCCCGACGCGAGCCTGGCCGTCATCGACTGGGAAACGGCGTCCCTGGACGACCCCCTGCTCGACCTCGGCATGGCCGTCGTCGGACTCGCCCGGACGGGGGACCGGCTCCCCGCCGGTCGGGCCGAGGCGCTGATAGCGGGCTACACCAGCGTCCGCCCGCTCACCGCCGACGAGCTGGCCGCCGTGCCCACAGCGATCGAGCACGCCGCCCTGATCATCGCCTTCCACCGCTACTACCGCCACAACGTGCGCTTCCCGAACCCGGACAGGGCGGACAGCCACCAGGAGATCGTCCGGTTCGTCCACGAGCTGGCGGACTTCCGCCCCGTTCCGGTCGGGACAGGCGCGTGATCGGCGAAGGGGGGTCAGCTCACCGGCACGGCGGGCGGTAGCCGTTGACGCGCAGCCCGCGGAAGGCGAGCCGGTTCGGGGTCTTGCCGACGAAGACGAGGCCGCGCGCCTCGGCCACGGCCGAGGCGAACGAGTGCGACGGCTCGCCCAGCTCGGGCAGCCACGTCCAGCCGTCGGGGGCGAAGCTGAAGAACCTGCGCACGAGCCTGCCGTCGGTCGAGGGCACGCGGGTGAGCCACTGGGCGCCACCGCTCCAGCGCGAGGCGGAGCGCAACTGGACGTAGAGGTCGTCGGTGGCGCTGTAGGTCAGCCAGAAACCGGCCGAGTCGGACAGGTCGGCCTGGGCTTCGAACTGGTTGCCCAGCCACACCACGGCCACGTGCCACTCGGTGCCGAGGAACTCCACCCTGGCCGCGTACCCGTGGCGCTCGCGCACGAGCAGGCTGCCGGTGGCGGGCACTGTGGTGCCCTCGCCGGAGGCGAGCCACTGCTGGAACCGGTCGATCGACGGGGTCGCGCACTCGTGGCCGCGTCGGGCCGGGGTGTCCGCGTGGGCGACCGCGGTCGAGCCGACGAGGCAGAACGCCACCGCGGCGGCGAGCGCCGCGAACGTCCTGGTGAAGGCGACCGCCGCGGCACCGTGCGTAGAAGCTCCGCGCATTCGCCGGAAACTAGCACACCGACCGGCGCGGTGGTGATCTCGCCGGGGGCCGTCGGAGCCCCGGCTCCCGGATCGGGGGAAAGCCCGTTCCGCCTGCCCCACCACCGGTCCCGCGTCCGTCAGGGGACCTCAGATCACGCCCTGGCGCAGCGCGTAGGCCACGGCGTGGGTCCGGTTGCGCAGGTTGAGCCTGCTGAGCAGGTTGTGCAGCACGTTCTTGACCGTGCGCTCGGAGTAGACCAGCTTCTCGGCGATCTCACCGGTGTCGAACCCGTCCGCGAGCAGCCGGATCACGTCCACTTCGCGCGGGGTGAAGCCGTTGGGGCCCAGGCCGCGCGGGTCGGAGGCGTTCTCCTGCAGCTCCTTGAGCGCTTGCAGCATCGCGCCGAGCTGTTCGGGGGGCAGGTCGCCCCGGCCCTCGTGGGCGTCGTGGACGGCACGCGCCAGCCGCGCCTGATCGCCGGCCTCCGTGCGCGGCACCAGGACGACCAGTCCGCGCCTGATGGCGGTCCAGAGCTCGACCCGCCGCAGGTCGTCGGCGATGATCACGAGGCGCTTGATGTCCGGCGGGAGCAGCTCTCGCAGGCCTGCGTCGGCGACCGCGACCGTGACCTCGGCCTCCGCAGGCTCGTCGACCGGCTCGACGCCGGTGGCGACCTGGAACATCGCGCGCAGGCCCGAGGCGACGAGCGGGTCGGTCGCGTGAACCGAGACCCGGACGGAGGCACGACGCGCATGTCCGCCCTGGGTGTGGCGGCGGTCGATCGGCCAGGCGGTGTGCGAACTCATGTCCACAGCGAACACGGCCGTCCTGCCTGGACACCAGCTCTGCCGGGCGGCAGCTTCTCGGCGGGCGAAAGCTGCCGGTCCGGCCGCGGCGCGCGGTGCCGGTCGGCCGGGTCGGTCGCCTGGTCGGGGGGCTGCCGACCGGTGGTCCCGCGCGGTGACCGTCCGGTTACGCCCAGCGCTCGGTTTTCCGCGGACGGAGTCTGCCGGTTGAATACACGTGTGCTCAAGGCGGACGAGACGATGCCTGCGTTCGGTCAGGCGCTGTTGGGGCACCGGCGGGCGGCCGGTCTGTCGCAGGCGGACCTCGCCCGCGCGACGGGGATGAGCGTCCGCGCGCTGCGCGAGCTGGAGCGCGGGCGGGCGAAGTCGGCCCAGCAGCGCTCGGTCGCGCTGCTGGCCGAGGCGCTGGCGCTCAGCGGCGGCGAGCGGGAGCTGTTCCTGGCACTGGCGGAGCAGGGCCGTCGCCGCCGGAACCGGCCGGTCGACCCGGCGGTGCTGCACTCCCTGCCGCTGGTCACCGACCTGGTGGGCCGCGAGCGGGAACTGCGGGAGCTGAACGAGCTCAGCGCGCGGTCCTCGACCGGGGTCGTGGTCGTCACCGGCCCGCCCGGCGTGGGCAAGACAGCGCTTGCCGTGGCGGCGGCGCACCAGCTCGTGCGGAACTTCCCGGACGGCTGCCTCGCGATCGACCTGAACGGCGTCGGCGACCGGCCAGTGGCGCCGCGTGAGGCCCTGCGCAGGCTGCTGGTCGCGCTCGAGGTGCCGGGCGACCGCGTTCCGGAGGGGGAGGACGAGCGCGCCGAGCTGTTCGGGGTCCTCCTGCGGGAGCGGCGGGTGTTGGTGCTGCTGGACAACGCGCTCGACGAGGCGCAGGTCCGGCCGCTGCTGGGCGCCGGTCCCGGCGGCATGACGCTGGTGACCTGCCGTCGCGCGCTCAGCGGGCTCACCGCGGCGCACCGGATGACGCTCGTGCCGCTGACCCCGGCCAGCGCGGTGGAAGTGCTCGCTTCCGCACTGGGGGAGGACGTGCGGCGGACGGCGCCGGAGGCGGCCCTGGAACTGGTGTCCTGCTGCGGGAACCTGCCGCTGGCCGTGCGGATCGCGGGCAACCGCCTCGCGACGCGTCCGCACTGCTCACTGGCCCACTTCGCGGAGCAGTTGCGCGACGAGGAGGTGCGGCTGAACTCCCTGTCGGCGGGTGACCGCCAGGTGCGGTCGGCGTTCGAGGTCTCCTACCGGCGGCTGTCCCCGTCCGCGCGCCGGGTGTTCCGGCGGCTCGCGGCGATCCCCGGTGACGGCTTCGACGCCGAACTCGCCGCGGCGGCCACCGGTGTGCCGCCGAGCCAGGTGGGCGCCCCGCTCGACGAGCTCGTCGAGGTGTCCCTGCTGTACCGGGTGCCGGAGGGCCGCTTCCGGTTCCACGAGCTGATCCGGCTCTACGCGGCGGAAGTCCTCGTGGACGTGGAGCCGGTGCGGACGCGGGAGGAGCTCCGCGACGCCCTGCTCGCCCAGTTCGGGCAGCGCGACCGGGACGAGTCCGGAGCTGCGCCCGACACCGGTGCGGGGACGATCGGCGACGACCGCGGGCGGGCGCTCCCGCACGTGGGTCGCGGGATGGAGCTGACGAGGCTCTGTCGCGGCGGGGCGAACCCGGTGGCGGGTGTCCCGGAAGCCCGGACGCGGGCGGTCCTTTCGCCTGCCCGCTCGGCGGACACGCGCCGTCCGGGTGGCGCGGGCGGTGTCGCGGGTTTGCTGTCGTGCTGATGGCGGCTGGTGCGCTGGTTAGGTTGGAGCGGTGGACGACAGGACGGACACCCCGTCGCAGTTCGGCGAACTGCTGCTGAGGCACCGGCGCGCGGCCGGTCTCAGCCAGCGGGCGCTGTCCCGGTTGTCCGGTGTCAGCGAGCGCGCCCTGCGTGAACTGGAACGCGGTCGGGCGCGCGCGGCGCAGCGCCGCTCGGCGGAGGTGCTGGCCGACGCGCTGGGGCTCGCGGGCGACGCCCGCGCCGAGTTCCTCGCCGTCGCGCGGGAGGGACGCAGGCGCACCGCGCGGGAAACCGCCGCGGGCGCGGCTGAGCTGCCCCCGCTGCCACCCGACCTGGTCGGCCGCGAAGCGGAGCTGCTCCGGCTGCGCGACCTGGTCTCCGCCCATCCCGCCGTGGCGATCGTGGGACAGCCCGGCGTCGGCAAGACCGTGCTGGCGACGTTCGCGGCGCAGCAGATGCGCGACCAGTTCCCCGACGGCTGCTTCGCGGTCGACCTGCGCGGCGTGGACGAGCAGCCGCTGCCGACGCGGGCGGTCTTCGAGCGGTTGCTCCGGGCGCTGGAGGTGCCGCAGAACGAGATCCCGGCCACCGAGGCCGAGCAGTCCGGGGTGTACCGGGCGGTGCTGAGCAGGCGCAAAGCGCTGATCCTGCTGGACAACGCCGCCAACGAGGCGCAGGTCCGCCCGTTGCTCACCGCGGCGCCGGGCTGTCGCACCCTGATCACCTGCCGCCGCACGCTGGCGGGTCTGGAAGGGGTGCGCTGGCTCCAGCTCGGTCCGCTGGCTGACTCCGACGCCACCGCGCTGCTGCTGTCCATCGTCGGGGGCCGGGTCCGGGCCGCGCCCGGTGAGGCGGCGGAACTGGCGGCGCTGTGCGGCAACCTGCCGCTGGCGCTGCGGATCGCGGGCAAGCGGCTGGCCACCATGCCGCACTGGTCGCTGGACTACCTGGCCGGTCAACTGCGCGACGAGCGCATCCGGCTCACCTCGTTGTCGGCGGTGGACCTGCAGGTGCGGTCGGCGTTCGAGGTGTCCTACCGCCGCCTGTCACCCGGCGGCCGCACGGCGTTCCGCCGCCTCGCGGCCGTGCCCGGCGAGGACTTCGGCGTCGACCTGGCCCGGGTGGCGACCGGGATGACCGCCAGGCAGACCCACGCCCACCTCGACGAGCTGGTGGACGCCAGCATGGTGCTCCTCTGCGGGGAGCAGGGCAGGTTCCGCTTCCACGACCTGATCCGGATCTTCGCGCGGGAGCGGTGGGAGGCCGAGCACGACCAGGCCGAGCGCGACCGGGTCACCGAGACCGTGCTGCGCCACCTGCTGAGCACGGCGTGCGCGGCGGGAGCGGTGTTCTTCCCCGACGGCGCGCGCAGCGACGAGTTCGCCTCGCTCGACCAGGCGCGCACCTGGCTGGAGCAGGAGGCCGCCAACTGGCTCGCGGCGGTGCGGGAGGCGGCGCGGCGCGGCTGGCACCGGGAAGTGCTGGAGCTGGCCAAGTCGATGCACTGGTACTCCGACGACCACTGGTTCACCGTGCCGTGGGAGGAGGTCTTCGGCGCGGGCGTGGCGGCGGCGCGGGAGCTCGGGGACCGGTCGTCCGAAGCGCAGCAGCTCAACTTCGTCGGCTGGGCGGTGCGGCGGGAGATCCCCGCGCTGGCGGCCCACGAGCAGGCGTTGCGCGTGGCCGTCGCGGCCGGTGACGAGTTGGAGCAGGTCTGGGCGCTCGGCTACTGCGGTTCGATCTACGCCAAGCTCGGCGACGGGGAGCGCGCGCGGGAGGCTCTTCGGCGGGCCGTGGCGCTGTCCGCCCGGTTCGACTTCTGGACCGTCCAGCTGCCGGTGCGCCACCGGTACGGGAGGCTGCTGCTCCGGCTCGGCGAGGCCGGGGAGGCGCTGACCGTCATGCTCGACCTGCTGGCGCAGGCGGAGGCCAACAGCGCGGGCGAGCTGCCGCTGCCGCGCAGGCGGCTGGTGGTGATCCTGATCGAAGGAGTCGCGCTGTGCCTGCACGGCATGGGGCAGTGCGAGCAGGCGGCGGACATGTTCACCAGAGCCGGCGCGGCCTACGTCGAGAACGGCTCGAAGATGCTGGAGGCGTACGCGGCGCTGCGGGAAGGTCGTTGCCGGATCGACGCGGGTGACCACGAGCGGGCCGCCGCGGTGCTCGGACGCGCGCTCGCCCTGTACGCGGAGCTGGCGATGCCCGAGGAGCACGCCCAGGTGGAGGCCGAGCTGGCGCGGCTGCCCGGAAGCGGCGGGCGGGAAGCGCCCGCGACCGGGTTCCGCTGAGCCGCTCGCGGTCAGCGGCCGGGAACGAGGACCCCGCACGGGCTGGCGGTCGCGGTGGCGGCCTGCGGGAACTGATCCGGATGCGGTGGCGACTACTCCTACGAACGGCTTGGAGCGCACCCGGAGCCGTGGCGGGATTCGCTCCGGTGCCCGCCCACCCGCCCTCTTCCGGGAGTCGCGCCGAGTGGCGACCGCCGGTCGCCGCGAGCCGACACGACAGCGGTGAGGAGTTGCAGTCTTGCGCGTGGACATCGCCGTCTTCGACGGCATGGACGACTTGGACGTGGTGGGGCCGTTCTCGGTGCTGAGCCTGGCGGGCCGCGCCGGTCTCGGCGTGGCGGTGCGGCTGACCGCGGTCGCGGGGCCGGCCAAGGCGACCACCCAGGGCGGGTTGACCCTGCACGGGGGCCCGTGGGCGCCCCGGAACGCGGACGTGCTGATCGTGCCGGGAGGCGGGTACGCGACGGGTGGAACGGTCGGGGTGCGCGCCGAGATCGTCGACGGGCGGCTGCCCGCCGCGCTGGCCGCGGCGGCCCGGCCCGGCCTGGTCTTCGCCTCGGTCTGCACGGGCGCGCTGCTGCTGGCGGCGGCAGGTCTGGTGACCGGGCGGCCGTGCACCACGCACCACCGGGCCGTCGACGACCTGGCCGCGGCCGGTGGCGAGCCGGTCGAGGCGCGCGTGGTCGACGACGGCGACCTGGTCACCGCGGGCGGCATCACCTCCGGTCTGGACCTGGCGCTGTGGCTGCTGGAGAGGTTCCGCGGGCCGGAGGCGGCGGGCTTCGCGCAGCGGGTCCTGGAGTACGAGCGCAGGGAACCGCTGTGGCGCTCCGGGCGGCACGAGTCGCGGACTGCGGCCGACGAGCGGGAAGCGAGCGCTTGGTGAGGCGAGCACTGCTGGTCCTGGGCGCGGTGCTGCCGCTGCTCGCGGTGACCGCGTGCGGCGACGCGCAGAGCCGGTCCTCGGCGGGGGCGGCGTCCTCGGCGACCGGACCGGTCACCGTCGAGGACTGCGCGGGCCGGGACGTCACGTTCGGCACCACGCCGGAGCGGGTGGTGGCGCTGGACGGGTACGCCGCGCAGGCCCTGGTCCGGCTCGGCTTGGCGGACAAGGTCGTGGGCACCGGCTTCCCCGCCCCGTTCGCCGCGGACACCTCACCCCACCGCGAGCAGCTCGCGAAGATCCCGGTGCTGTCGGACAAGCCGCCGGTCACCGAGGTCGTCGCGGCGCAGCGGCCGGACGTGGTGGTGACCGCCTTCTCGGCGTTCGGCGGTCCACCCGGCAGCCCGAAGGACGCCGACCTGACCACGATGGGCGTCAAGGGGCTGACCGCGTGCATGCCCGAGGGCGGGGACGCGGGCGGTGGCGGCGCGCTGACCGACCTCACCCCGACCTACGACTACCTGCGCAAGCTCGGTGCCGTGTTCCGCGTCCCCGACCGCGCCGAGCAGGTCGTCTCGGAGCTGCGGGCACGTGCGCGGGCGGTGGCCGACCGGGCCGGTCCGGCGGGGGCGAAGCCCCGCGTGCTGGTGCTGCAGGACAACCCGGTGGCGGGGCAACCGATCCAGACCGCGGGCGTCAACACCATCGCGCACGCCCTGATCACCATGGCAGGCGGGCAGAGCCTGTTCACCGACATCTCCTCGATGCACGCGGAGGTCTCGCCCGAGCAGGTCGTCCAGCGCGACCCGGAGGTGATCTGGGTCGTCACGGACTACACCTTCGCCAAGGTGAGGGGGCCGGAGCTGGTCGACGCGGTCAAGGACAACCCGCTGCTGGCGAACACGACCGCCGCCAAGCGCGGGAGGATCGTCTCGACCTCGCAGTTCCGGGTGTCCTTCCCCAGCCCGCTCAACGTCGACGGCCTGGAGCAGCTCGCGACCCAGATGCGCGGGGGCTGACATGACCACCACCATCGACGAGCTCGCG
Organism: Saccharothrix coeruleofusca; assembly: GCF_017876325.1. NCBI lineage: Bacteria > Bacillati > Actinomycetota > Actinomycetes > Pseudonocardiales > Pseudonocardiaceae > Saccharothrix > Saccharothrix coeruleofusca. Next base: position 3,697,770 of record NZ_JAGINV010000001.1, on the reverse strand, counting down.
GCCCCGGACGCCTCCCGCGCGCGGCGGCCGCGCGCGGCGGTCCTGCCCTACCCAGCCCTGCTCGCGGTGCTGGCCGCCGCGCTGGCCGGGTCGACGCTGCTGGCCACCGGTGTCGGCCCGGTCGGTGTCCCCGCCGACGAGGTGGCCCGCATCCTCGCCCACCACCTGACCGGTGGCGGTGACACCGCGGCCACCAGCGACCTGATCATCTGGCGCATCCGCTTCCCGCGCGTGCTGCTCGGCGCCGTCGTGGGCGCGGGCCTGGCACTGGCCGGGGCCGTCGTGCAGGGCGTCGTGCGCAACCCGGTCGCCGACCCGTACCTGCTCGGCCTGTCGCACGGCGCCTCGGTGGGCGCGGTCCTGGTGCTGACCACCGGAGTCGCGGCGCTGGGCGCGCTGACCCTGCCGGTGGCGGCGTTCGCCGGTGCCGCCGCCGCGATGGCGGTGGTGCTGGTGATGGCCCGCCACCGCGGTCGGCTGCTGCCGGTGCGGCTGATCCTGGTCGGCGTGGCCATCGGGCACCTGTTCGCCGGGGTCACCTCGTTCGCGCTCGCCCGCACCGACAGCTCCGCCGCCCAGCAGCAGATCATCTTCTGGCTCCTCGGTGGGCTGTCCGGCGCGCAGTGGGCCACCTTGCCGGTGCCCGCCGCGGTGGTCGCGGGAGGTGTCGCGCTGCTGCTGGTGCGGGCGCGGCGGCTGAACGCGCTGGTGCTCGGCGAGGAGGCGGGAGCCGCCCTCGGCGTCAACACCAGCAGGCTGCGCTGGTACCTGCTGATCCTCACCACCCTGGTGACCGGCACCGTCGTCGCCGTCTCCGGCGGGATCGGGTTCGTCGGGCTCATCGTGCCGCACCTGGCCCGGATGCTGGTCGGTGCCGACCACCGGCGGATGCTGCCGGTCACCGCCCTGCTCGGCGCGCTGTTCCTGCTGTGGGCCGACGTGGCCGCGCGGATGCTGATCTCGCCGGCGGAGCTGCCGATCGGCATCCTCACCGCGTTCCTCGGCGTGCCGTTCTTCCTGCTGGTCATGCGGGCTCGCGGCCTGGCCACCCAGGAGAGCGCGTCATGAGGCTCGACATCGACGCCGTCTCGGTCGTGCTGGGGGGCCGCCCGGTCCTCCACGAGGTCGACCTGACCGTGCACCCAGGGCAGTTCACCGCGCTGGTCGGTCCCAACGGCAGCGGCAAGTCCACCCTGCTGCGCGCGGTCTACCGCGCTCGCCGCCCGGACGCGGGCGCGGTCCGGCTCGACGGCCGCGACCTGTGGGCGATGCCCGCCGCCGAGGCGGCCCGGCACACCGGCGTGCTCATGCAGGAGCAGCACACCGGGTTCGAGTTCACCGTCGCCGAGACCGTGGCCCTGGGCCGCACTCCCCACCTCGGGCTGTTCGACAGGTTCACCCGCGCCGACCGGGCGGCCGTCGACGAGGCCGTGGAGCGCACCGGCCTGACGCCCTACCGGGACCGGAGGGTGGGCGAGCTGTCCGGCGGCGAGCGCCAGCGGGTGCTGCTGGCCCGCGCACTGGCCCAGCAGCCCCGGCTGCTGGTGCTGGACGAGCCGACCAACCACCTCGACATCCGCCACCAGCTCGACATCCTCGAACTCGTCCGCGACCTGGGCATCACCGTGCTGGCCGCGCTGCACAGCCTGGATCTGGCCGCCTGCTACGCCGACACCGTCGCCGTGCTGCGAGCGGGCCGCGTCGTCGGGCACGGCAGGCCCGAGGAGGTGCTCACCCCGACCGCGATCGCGGAGGTGTTCGACGTGGACGCCACCGTCCACCACGACGGTGGGGCCACCAGGTTCGCGCTGCGACCGCGCTGCGTGTGCCCCGAGCAGCTGTGCCACTGGAGCTGCCGCACCCGCAGGGCCGCCGCGCTGACCGAGACCACCGACGTCCGGTGAGCCGCACGCCCGACCGAGGCACCCGCGGTGCCCGACATCAGGTGGTGACGGTGGTCACGGGCAGGAAGTGACGACCGCGCGGAAACCGCTGACAGCATCTCGCTAGCAAGAAACTAGCTACTAGCGGGCCGCTTGCCGCGCTCCGGACCGGCGTTCACCCTGTCGGTGTGGAAGAAATGCGGTACATCAACGCCAACGGGGTGAACCTGGCATTCACCCGGAGCGGGACCGGGCCGCTCGTCGTGCTGTTGCACGGTTTCCCGGAGAATCACCACTCATGGCGCCACCAGGTCGAAGCGATATCCGCCGCGGGTTTTCAGGTGATCGCTCCGGATTTGCGGGGTTTCGGGGAGAGCGGTCGCCCCGAGCGGGTGGAGGACTACTCCGTCGTGCACTACGTGGGGGATGTGGTCGCGCTGATCGCGGCGGCCGGGGCCGACCGGGCCGTCGTGGTCGGCCACGACTGGGGCAGCGTGCCCGCCTGGGGGCTCGCGATGATGCGGCCCGACCTCGTGCGCGGCGTCATCGGGATCAGCGGACCGCCGATCCCGAGAGGACCGGTCGGCATGGCCACCGGCTCGAAGGGCGTGTTCCCGGACGGCAGGCGGTTCTACCTGGACTACTTCCAGGACCAGGGGGTGGCCGACGCCGAGTTCGACAGCGACCCGCGGGCGACGTTGCGGGGGATGCTGCACACGCTGAGCTACGAGAACCCGGCCGACGACGTCGACCAGCGGATGGTGGTCCGCCCCGGTGCGGGGATGCTCGGCACGTGGCGCGACCCCGGACGACTGTCCGACTGGCTGTCCGAGCGGGATTTCGACGCTTTCGCGCGCCCCTACGAGGTGCACGGATTCACCCCTTCCCTCGCCTTCTACCGCAATCTGGACCGCAACTGGGAGTTGACCGCGCCGTTCGAAGGCGTCCGGTTGACCGCGCCCGCCATGCTCGTCCTGGGGGAGCGGGACGTGGTGCGATTCATGCCCGGTGTCCCGGAACTCGTCGAGCGGCTCCCGGACGAGCACCCCGGTTTTCGTCGGACGCTGGTCGTTCCCGGCGCCGGGCACTGGGTGCAGCAGGAGCAGCCCGAAATCGTGTCGAAAACCATCATCGAATTCCTCGAGGAGTTGTCATGACCTTCTTCCCGCCCACCGCCGACGACCCCGCCTGGACGGCCCGCCGCGCCGTGATCGTGCCGAGCGGGGAAGGCGAGACCAGGGTGATCAACGGCGACGTCTTCACCGTGAAGCTCAGGGCCGCGCTCTCCACCGGCTCCCTGGGGTTCCTGGAGGCCGACGTCCCACCGGGCATCGGCGCCGACCCGCACGCGCACGGCACCGAGGACGAGGCCTTCTACCTCGTCTCCGGCGACGTCGAGTTCCTCAACGGCGACACCAGGCGGCTCTGCCGCGCGGGCGACTTCGTGTTCATCCCGCGCGGCACCCGGCACGGCTACACCAACGTGGGCAGCGGGACCGCGAAGCTCCTCGTCTTCTTCACCCCCGGCGGCGCCGAGGACTTCTGGCTGGAGGTCGGCGAGCCGCCGACGCCGCGGAACATCGGGGTGCCGTGGAACGAGGAGCAGTTCAAGGCGATCGAAGACCCCCTGCGGCGGTACAACATGACGATGTACCCCGAGGAGTTCGCTCCTCACCGGCGCAATGGGAAAGAGTGAGCGGACGCTTCGCGTGGCGCTCGCATCGCGGTAGCATCGCGTGGTGAGCGCGAATGCCGAAAGGGCCTGGCCCACAGCGCACGACGACGAGCGCTGTCGGACTTTCGTCCCACTGCTGGAACTGGTGGGCCGCCGCTGGGTGGGATTGATCATCCTCGCCGGAATGCGCGGTGCCGAACGATTCGGCCAGTACCGGGCGATGGTCGGCGGAATTTCCGACAGCGTTCTGTCGCAGCGGTTGAAGGAACTGACCCGGTGCGGGCTGATGAACCGCACGGTCGTGCCGACGACCCCGGTGACCGTGCGCTACCGGCCGACGGCCGACGGCGTCGCGCTGGTCGCGGCGCTGCAGCCGCTGATCGATTTCGCCAACCGGACGCGGCTGTTCGACGCCGCCCCGGCGGACTGCTCGACCGGCGGCTAGGCGATCGCCATCCGCCCTGGCGGGGAGAGGTGTCATCGAGCTCCTGCGGTCACTGGGGGGTCAGGAAGTTCCAACCGCCGAACCGCGGCAGCGAGCAGCTGATCTTGCCGCCGGTGAAGTCACCGGGAGTGGAAAGGCACCCGCGAACCGGTGGCGGCGAGCCCGAGGGGTGAACCGGGCGACGCTGTGGCGGCAGTGCCGCGGACGCGCCTGAGCAAGCTTTTCTCCTTTTCTTCCGGTGAACCGGGTCGCCACGCCCGCGCCGGTCCGGGGCAACCCGCCGATAATCGCACTGCCACCTACTCGCCGGGTGGTGCCTCGCGGCGCAATTGGGCAAATCGGATCACCCGCGCCGGGGCAGGATTCGACGGCCGCCCTGGCCGCTGCGCGTTCCCGATTCGCTCAGACGCGGATGCGCAGCACCTTCACGTGCCGCTCGTCGAACCGCTCGAAGTGGAACCTCATGCCCGCGATCGGGCTGCCGGGGAAGTCGCCGGTGATCGTGCAGGTCACCACCAGTCCGGTGGCGGCCGGTTCGACACCGGTGACCACGTGCTCCACGAGGGGGACCTCGGCGCGCCAGGCCCGGATGGCGTCGATGCCCACGTGCTCCCGGCCCTCGTCCTCGACGAGGGCGTCATCGGTGAACAGCTCCAGGTACGCCTCGGTGTCCGGGGAAGAGGCGCGCTCGAAGTAGCGCTGGATGATCCGGGGTGCGGTGATGGTGGTCGTCATGCCGGTCTCCTGTTCGTGCGGGTGGAGCTGCGGTGGGCGCACCGCTGACGTCGGTGGCGCGGTCGCCGCCAGGGCACCCTGTGACTGCTAGAATAGAAGCGAATGACTTCGATGTTAGCAGTGACTCGTGGGAGGTCAACACGTGGCGGCGAAGATCCGACTGGAGGACCGCGAGTGCCCGCTGTCGACGGCCCTGGGCTACGTCGGCGAGTGGTGGACGCTGCTGATCCTGCACGACTGCTTCGACGGCTACAGCCGCTTCGACCAGTTCCAGGACAACCTCAAGATCTCCACCAGCATGCTGACCAGCAGGCTCAAGACCCTCGTGGCCAACGGGCTGCTGGAGAAGAAGCCGTACCAGACCAACCCGGTGCGGTACGAGTACGTGCTGACCGAGCTCGGCCGGTCGTTGCGCCCGGTGGTCGTCGCGCTCGCCGCGTGGGGGAACGCCCGGCTCGATCCCGCCGAGCGCAGCATGATCCTCGTCGACGCGGAGACCGGGGAGGAGGCGGAGCCCGTCCTGGTCGACCGGAAGACCGGGCGGCGGGTCGACGGCGACGACTTCGTCTTCACCGCGGGCCCCGCCGCCAGCGCCGCCTTCCGGGACCGCTACGCCGCCACCGCCGAGGCGGTCGGCGGGCGGTCGGGTCGGTGACGCCGACGGCCTCGGATCGCCGCTGACGCGACGTCGCCGCCGACGTCGTCCGTTCACTGTGGATGATCGGCGGTCGGTGCGCCGGGCGTGGTGGACCGCCGTGCGCGGCGGGGCGGGGTTGCTCGCGTCGGGAGTGGCTGCTAACTTAGAAGTCACTTGGCCGTCGCATCGACGGCGACTCCCGCTGCCCGTGGCATCGGGGAGATCCGCTCCGCGCGGGCAGGCGATCACCTTCGGCAGGGGTGCCGCTCCAGCGCGCCCGACCGGCCCGCCTCCCGCGAATCACCCGGAGGAACGCATGAAGACCTGGTTCATCACCGGTGGCACCCCTGGCGGGTTCGGCATGGCCTACGCCGAGGCCGCGCTCGAACTGGGCGACCGCGTCGTGCTGACCGCCCGCCGTCCCGACGAGCTGGCCGAGTGGGCCGACGGCCACGGTGAGCGGGTGCTGGTCCTGCCCCTGGACGTGACCGACGCCGAGCGGGTCCGGGCCGCGGTCTCGACGGCCGAAGCGCGGTTCGGCGGCATCGACGTGCTGGTCAACAACGCGGGGCGCGGCTGGTACGGCTCGGTGGAGGGGATGGACGAGACGGCGCTGCGCCGCCTGTTCGAGTTGAACTTCTTCTCGGTGGTCACCACGACCCGCGCGGTGCTGCCGGGGATGCGGGCCCGGCGCTCCGGGTGGATCGTCAACATGTCCTCGGTGGCGGGGCTGCGCGGTGTCGTCGGTTTCGGCTTCTACACCGCCGCGAAGTTCGCGATCGAGGGGCTGACCGACGTGCTGCGCCAGGAGGTCGCGCCGCTGGGGATCAAGGTGCTCGCGGTGGAGCCGGGAGCGTTCCGCACGCGGGCCTACGCGGGGTTCGCCGACGAGCCGGTCGAGGAGGGCATCGCCGACTACCGGCCGATGCTCGAATCCGTCCGGGCGGGCATGGTCGAGCAGGACGGCAAGCAGCCGGGAGACCCCGAACGCGGCGTCCGCGCGGTCATCTCGGCGATGGGGTGGGAGAACCCGCCGAATCGGCTGGTGCTCGGTGCCGCCGGGCACGCCGCGGTCGTCGAGCAGTTGCGGACCGCCTTGGCCGAGGTCGAAGCGGGGGAAGCGCTTGCCAAGGCCGCGGACTTCCCCGCTGACCAGGTGTCGCGGCAGCGCTCGCCGGTGGCCTGACCGGTCAAGGCCGGACCGGGCGGGTCGCTTTCGCCGGAATCGCGAGGCGCACGAATGCGGGTTCGCTGCCACCGTGCTCTGTCTGCGGCTCGCCGCAGGTGCGCGCGGACATGTCGAAAGTAAGGAATTCACTCGTTCGGCTGATCAATTCCACTCTGCGTAAAATTCGCGACAGCACGGGGCCTCATCAGGGGGAAGTGGCGGGATGGGCGCCACCCGGGAAGCGGCACGAGCAGGCCCGAGCGCCCGTCCGGCTCCCCGCGATCGTCCGGCCACGCCGTTCCGGCGCACGTGAGCGCGCAACAACCGGGTCGACCCCGTGATACAACGGTTGAACCCCGAAAACCGCCGCAGTAGTGAGTGGGGAGCCTTTGTCCAATCCCGTGTTCCGCGGTGTCGACGACCTGCTGACGCTGGTGCGCAACCTGGTGCGCAGGCCGCGCTTGTTCGAGCGGGACCGCGAACTCGGCGTGCGCGGTGACCTGCCGCTGCCGCTGGTCTGCCTGGTCCGCGAGCCCGGCGCGGACGGTTTCCTCGCCCGCCTCGACCAGGCGCTCGACGCCAAGCTGCCGAAGGTGCCGCACGTGCTGGTCGACGTGGCCGAGCCCGGCGAGCGCTCGGAGGCCGTGCTGCCGCTGCTGCACCAGCTCCACGTCAAGCTGCGCGACCAGCAGTTGGGCCGCAACCCGCTCCGGCGGTTCGACCACTACGAGCTGGCCCACCACCTGACCGGTGTGGAGCTGCCGCCCCGGCAGGTCAAGCGGGAGGAGCCCGTCGAGACCGCGCTGCGCGCGTGGAGCAGCGGCTCCCCGCTGTCCGGCCCGGCGGCCGAGGTCGCGGACAAGGCCGGGGAGCGCGCACAGCTGGTGATGGCGCTGGCGAAGTTCGCCGGACGCCTGATCGGCCTGTACTGGGGCCGCGACCGCGTCCCCGGACTCGGGCGCGAGCGGCGGTGGTTCATGGGCCAGCCCTACATGGTGCCCAGGCACTCCCACGACTTCCTCGACTTCGCCGCCCGGCTCACGCGGGAGCGCCGGAACTTCGAGAACCCCGAGCAGGTGCGCAAGCTGCTGGTGCACGCCTTCCTGGAAGACCTGCGGGTGGCCTACCGGCGCACCAGGCTGCGGTTCCTGCCCCGCCGCCGGGGACTGCGGCGCACCGCCTACGTCACGGTGCTGCTGGACAACGTGGACGCGCCGGGTGGCTGGGAACTGCTGCGGCTGGTCAACGAGGTGCGCAACGAGACCGGCCAGCTCGACCCGCTGCTGATCATCACCGCCAGCCGCGAGCAGCCCGCTCGGCTTGCCGAACCGCCGGGGCCGAACAAGCCGAGCGTGGCCAAGAAGGCGCTGCGCGCCTGGAAGGACCGGTTGCCCAGGCGGCGGCAGCTGCTCGCCGAGGACGCCCGCTACCTCTTCGTCACCCTGCCCGGTGCCGTTCCGCCCGACGACGCCGGGCTGGACGACCAGGACAGGCAGGCGTGGGAGTCCGAGGCGCGCGAGCAGCCGAGGCCGGAACCGCGGCTGGCGCGCCGGGGCGTGGGGGAGATGATCGCGGTCTGCACGCTGCTGGCCGCGCTGGTGGCGCCGGTCATGGCGATCAGGGACCACTGGCGCGCCGACTGCGCCTTCTTCGGCGCGGTGTCCGGTGGTGTCGCCACCGCGCTGGCCCGCATCGGCGGTCACGACCAGTGCGTCGGCTACAGCGACCGCGACAGCCAGGTGTTCGGCACGAACGCGCGGCTGCGCCTGGCGCAGGAGCACGTCTTCGCGCAGAACCGGATCGCCGAGCGGCTGCACCGGGACGTCCGCGGCCGCCCCTACGTCAGCCTGGTCTACTTCGCGGGGCTGACCGCGAACGACAGCGCCCCGGCCACCGAGCACTCCGTGGCGGAGGAGCTGGAGGGCCTGGTGATCCGCCAGCGCGAGCAGAACACCACCACCTCCACGGCGGAACCGCTGCTGCGCGTGGTCGTCGCCAACGGCGGCACCGGGATGGCCGCCGCCGCGACCGTGGCCCGCGACATGATCGTCCCGCTGACCCGAGCCGATCCGAGCATCCTGGGCGTGGTCGGCCTGGACCGCAGCGTCGCCCAGACCGAGGAGGTGATCGCGGAGCTGGGCAGGCACGGCATCCCGACGCTGGGCACCACGCTGACCAAGGTGGGGCTGGGCGAGCTGTCGCCGCTGTACTTCCAGCTGGTGCCCGACAACGGCAAGCAGGCGGAGCTGCTCAGCGAGTACGCGCGCCGCATCGGGGCGACGGCGGTGACGATCTACCACCCGCCGGTCAACGGGCCCAACACCTACGTCACCTCGCTGGTCCAGGTCATGCGCGACCGGCTCGGCGGCACCGGCGTCGGGGTGTCCACGACGGGGTGGGACGACTCGCCCACCGACCTGCCCTCGCTGTGCGCCGACCAGCGCGACCGCAGCCGCGAGATGGTGTTCTACGCGGGGCGGGAGGACGACTTCGGTGACTTCCTGCGCACCGTGCGCCGCAACTGCGCGGACCCCACCGCGCTGCCGCACATCGTGGCCGACGACGCGACGTCCCGGTTCGTCGCCCACGCCCCTGGCCGGGCCCAGAACGAGTTCAACGGCCTGAGCATCTCCTACGTCGGGATGGGCGGGCTGGTGGTGCTGGCGGGGCAGCGCTGCGTCGAGGGCAGGTCGGAGTCGCTGGCGGGCGGGGCCTCCGCTCTCGACGCCTTCTGCGCGGGGTACCGGGAACTGCGCGAGGAGCTGGCGTCGCTGCCCGCCGAGGATCGTCCCGTGATGCGGTGGCCGGGGGAGCGGGTCGGCGGCCTCTACGACACGGCTGGTCTGTTCGTGGACGCGGTGCTGCGGCTGGGGGCGTCCGACCCGCCGCCGCACCGGGCGGCCGTCGCCCAGGTGTTCCGCGAGATGACCTTCCTGGGCGCGACCGGGGCCATCGAGTTCCGGGAGTCGCGCATCGCCAACGACCGCAACCTCGCCGTGCTGACCATCGCCAACGTCCGCGACTTGGAGGGCGGCGAAGGCGTTCCGCGCTGCGTGCTGATGATCGGCACGCTCTACAGCGCGGACCAGCCCAGGGAGGGCAACGGGTGCCCTCGGCCGCCGGGGCCGTGATCGCGGTGGACCGCGCCGCGCGGTACCCGCGGCGATCAGCCGCCGCGGGTCAGGAAACCCGCTCGGCGGGGGTCAGCATGGCGACCGTGCTGTGGGGCGCCTCCTCGCCGAGCATGATCTCGTAGGTGTCGTCGTTCGCGGCTTCGGCCACGCGCGTGAACATGGCCCGCTCGAACTCGGCGAGGGCGGCCTCCGGGTCGTCGGGGTGCGCGGCGATGGCCCTGCCGAGTTCGGCTCCGTCCAGCATGGCCAGGTTGGCCCCTTCCCCGTTGGGCGGCATGAGGTGGGCGGCGTCGCCGAGCAGGGTCACCCCCGGCACGCGGTCCCAGCGGTGTCCGGCGGGCAGTGCGAACAGGCGGCGCAGGACCGGCGGGGTGTCGCTGCCGGTGATCAGGGTGGTGAGCTCGGGGGCCCAGCCGTCGAACTCCTCGACGGTCCGCGCGGTCACGGTCGCGGCGTCGTCGGGGTCGACGTCGGCGAGCCAGTCCCGCGGCTTCAGCAACTGCGCGTAGGCGTGCAGGGTTCCGCCGCTCTCCCGGTGGGCCAGCAGGCCCCTGCCCGGCGCGAGCGCGAACAGCGATCCGGCGCCGACCGCCGCCGCGGCGGCGGGATGGCGGGCGTCGGCGTCGAACAGGAACGTCTCGACGAGGCAGACGCCGGTGTACCGGGGGGGTGCTGTCGGACAGCAGCGGGCGCACCCGTGACCAGGCGCCGTCCGCGCCGACGAGCAGGTTCGTGACCACGGTGGTGCCGTCGGCCAGCCTGACCTCGTGGCGGCCCGCGCCCAGCGCCCGCACACCGGTGACCTTGCTGCCCCACCGGACGGTGCCGCGCGGGAGCGAGTCGAGCAGCAGTCGTCGCAGCGCGCCGCGCTGCACCTCGGGGCGCGCTCCCGTGCCGTCGTCGGGGCGGTCGAGCAGCACGGTCCCCGTCCGGTCGAGGACCCGGTAGGACTCGCGCCCCTCCAGGACGAGTTCGCGCAATCCCCCGAGCAGGCCCGCCGCGTCGAGCGCCGCTTGGCCGCTCCAGGGCTGGACGTCGAGCATCCCGCCCTGGCGGCGCGTGGTCGGCGATGGCTCCGCCTCGTGGACGGTGACGGGGACGCCGTGCAGGTGCAGCACGCGGGCCAGCACGAGACCGCCGAGACCGGCTCCGATGATCGTGACAGGGGTGGTCATGGGTTCCTCCGGCGCACTTGTTGGATCGGCGATCCAAACGCTAGCACGATTTTGGATCGGCGATCCAAAGCCGGCATGATGAGCGCCATGGCGAAGAGGGCCCAACGGCGCGCGGACGGGCTGTCCAGGGAGCTGATCGTCAAGGCCGCGACCGAGCTGCTGGACGCGGGCGGCGAGGCCGCGCTGACCCTGCGCGCGATCACCGACCGCTTGAGCACCGGCTACGGGGCGATCTACCACCACGTCGAGAACAAGGGCGACCTGCTCGCGGCGGCCACCGACGAGGTCGTCGCGGGCGTGATGACCGGGGTGGTCGTCGACGCGGAGCCGCGCCAGGCCCTGCGGGCCGTGGCACTGGGCCTGTTCGACGCCATCGACGCCCACCCCTGGGTCGGCGCCCAGCTGTCCAGGGAGCCGTGGCGTCCCGCGCTGCTGGAGGTCTACGAGCGCGTGGGCGGACTGCTCCACGCGCTCGGCGTGCCCGAGCGGTCGATCTTCGACGCCGCGGGCGCGCTGGTGAACTACGTCCTCGGAGTCGCCGGGCAGAACGCCGCGAACGCCAGGCTCCTCGCCTCCGGCGAGGCGGACCGGGCGGTGGTGCTGTCCACCGCCGCCGCGCGGTGGGCGCGGCTCGACCCCGACAGGTACCCGTTCGTGCACAAGGCGGCGACGCGGCTGCGCGAGCACGACGACCGCGAGCAGTTCCTCGCGGGCGTGGACATCTTCCTGGCCGGTATCGCGGCCCTCCGGTAGAGCGGTCCGGCAGGCCGCCGCCCACCCGGACGCGGCGAGCCCGCCTCGGGTCGGGGCCGAGGCGGGCTCGCGCTTCCCGCGGCGGTCAGTCCGTGTCGAGGGCGGTGGTGATGTCGGCGATGGCCAGCGGGAACTGGCCCACCGGCGTCACCGCGCCGTTGACCAGGTTGACGGTGTAGAGCGTGGCGTTGCCACCCTTGGGGGCGAACGTGGCGAAGCCGGTCAGCGCGGTCGCCTTGCCGTTGACCAGGTCGGTGTGGATCTCGAAGCCCACGCTGCCGTCCGCGTCCACGCCGAGCTTGCCCAGCGGTGCCAGCAGGCCCTTGTTGGCGGGCGACTGGATGATCAGCTCGTCGCTGGCCGGGCTGATGACGTCCAGCTGGGTTCCGGTGTCCGGGTTGAGGTCGTTGTTGGTGTACGCGGCGGCGGTGACGCCCCTGGTCGGCCCGTCGGCGGGCGGCGTGCTCAGCACCGCGTCCTCGACGGTGCTGTGGTCGGAGAGGTTGTGCCGCAGGTTCTGGCCGGTGTCGCTGACCACCCGCAGCCGGTCCGCCGCGGGGTTGAAGTCGACGCCGAAGTTCCTGCCCTCCAGCGGGACCGACAGCTGCGAGACCTTGGTGAAGACCACGTCGGGTGTCGTGGGCGGGGTCTTGATCGAGTAGATGCCACCGGCGTTGCCCAAGCCGTACATCAGGCCGTCCTGGACGCGGGTGTCGATCCCCAGCAGGGTCTTGTCCCCGGTCAGCCCGGTGACGCTGCGGACCCAGTCCAGCACCTGCGGCTTGTCGGTGGTGAAGGTGGCCATCAGGGTGCCGTCGGCGGTGATCCCGTACGCCCGCACGCCGGGGGCCTGGGCCCAGCCGCTGCCCGTCCCGGCTACCACGACCGCCGCCGTGGTGGACACGACCGCGGTCACCGCCGCGATTGCCTTCCTGGTGGCTGCTCTCATCGGTTCTTCCCCCTGGGGCGTTGGTGGGCTGGGCGGGGTGCGACGGTGTCAAGAAGCTAGCCGGCGGGTCTGGACGCCCATTGGACGTGGACTGGACTACGCACTTCAGCGCCTTGTGGGCCTCCGGTGGGGGCAGCAGATTGGTGGGTAGGGCGAATCGGAGGATCGGCTGATGACGTTCAAGCGTGTGATGGCCGCGCTGGCGGGGTGCGCCGCGGTGTGCTCGGCGGTGTCCGCCACCGGGTTCCCGCCCGCCGCGAGCGCGCAGGAGCGCACCTGCGCCTCGACACCGCTGCGCACCGAGCGGGTCGAGCTGGGCGAGCCCGGCTCGTGGCGCTACACCTTCGGCGTCACCTGGTGCGCGGGCAACGGCGCGGTCCTCTGGGCGGACCCGGAGACCACCTACGAACTGCACTCCGCCGACTGCGCGTGGCTGGGGAACCTGGAGGAGTACTCCGGGCCGCTGCCCGGAAACGCGGCCTGGCGGGAGTTCAACATGAACGGGTTCGCGTGCCGCCGGGGTGGCGGGGTGGAGGCGGTGAACCCCTGGGGTGAGTTCATCCTCCGTCCCGACGGCACCTACCAGGTGCGCAGCGGCGTCGAAGCGGACTCCTGAGCGAGGTCAGGGCTCGGCCCGCCGCAGCACGGCGCGGGCGTGCCGCTCGCCGGGGCGGTGACCGGTCTCGCGGTGGACGGCGAGCGCCCGGCGGGCGTGCCAGGCCGCCTGCGCCTGCTCGCCCGCCTCCAGCAGGACTTCGGCGAGCACGCCCAGCGCCAGGCCCGCCAGCGCGCGGTAGCCCGCCCGCTGCGCCAGGGCCAGCGCCTGGCGCGCCGGGTCGGTCCTCGCGGTCGCCGACGCGAGGCCGATGAGCGCGTCGACCTCGGGGTAGCGGTCACCGGTGTCGCGGATCAGCGCGAGCGCCCGCTGGTAGTGGTCGACCGCGTCCTGCCGCTCCCCGCGCGCCTGGTGCACGGCGGCGAGCACCACCAGCGCTTCCGCCTCGGTCCGGGGATCGCCGCTGTCACGGGCCAGCGCGAGACCCGCGCGCGCGTGGTCCATCGCCTCGTCCGGGCGGTCGAGGGCGCGGTGCGCCGCGGCCATGAGACTGCGCGTCTCGGCCTCGACGCCGCGGTTGCCCGCCTCGCGGTGCAGGCCGAGCGCCTCGGTCAGCAGTGCGAGGCCCTCGGCGGTCCGCCCGAGGGCGAGCTGGGTCCGGCCCAGGTTGGTCAGGTTGATCGCCTCGCCGTAGCGGGACCCGATCCGGCGGTACCGCTCCAGCGCCAGGGTGTAGAGCTCGGCCGAGCGCGCCAGCCCGCCCATCTCCCAGTGCACGAGGCCGAGGTTGCCCAGCGCCACGGCCTCGCCCGCCGGTTGGCCGATCGCGCGGCTGAGCGCCAGCCCGCGCTCGAACCGGGCGGCGGCGACCGCGAGCCGCCCCGCCTGCCAGTGCACGCAGCCGAGGTTGCCCAGCACGGCGGCCTGGGCCTCGACCCAGCCCGCTCGGCGGGCCAGCAGCAGCGCGTGCGCGTGGTGGCGGACGGCCTGCCGGTACCGGCCCTGGCGGAAGTGCAGGTCGGCGAGGTTGAGGCGGGTGGCGGCCCGCGCGCGGGGATCGCCCGCCGCCTCGGCCGCGGCCAGTCCGGCTTCACCCGCCGCCAGCCACTCCACGCGCCGCGTGCACATCCAGAAGTAGCCGCGCAGGGCGTCGGCGAGCAGCCACGCCACCGGCTCCGGCCCGGCGCTCGCGGCGTGCCGGATCGTCGCGACGAGGTTGCCGCGCTCGCTGTCCAGCCAGTTCGACGCCTGCGCCGCGGTCGTGACACCCGCGGGCGGGCGCACCCCACCGCCCGAGGAGCCGCCGGGGGAGGGCAGCCGCAGCATGTGCGGGTAGAGCAACCGGGCGGCGTGGTCGACCGAGACCAGGTACCAGTCGTGCAGGCGGCGCAGGGCCGCTTCGCGTCGTGCCGGGGACTCCTGCCGCTCCCACTGCTCGGCCGCGTAGAGGCGGAGCAGGTCGTGGAAGCGGTAGCGCCCCGGCGCGTGCCGCTCGACCAGGTGCGCGGCGGCGAGCCGGTCCAGCAGCCGGGCGGCGTGCGCCGGGTCGGTGTCCGCGAGGGCCGCGACCGCCTCGGCGGTGAAGTCCGCGCCGGGCACCACGCTCAGCATCCCGAACAGCCGCCGCGCCTGGTCGGGCAGCGCGGCGCAGGACAGCTCGAAGGCCGTCCGGACCGCGGTCTGCTCGTCGCCCCGCACCGCCAGCGCGGCCAGCACGTTGCCCTCCCGCAGTTCCGCGACGTGGTCCTCGATGCCGCGGCCGGGGTGCTCGGCCAGGTTCGCCGCCGCGATCCGCAGCGCGAGGGGCAGGTGGGCGCACAGCTTGGCGAACTGCAGCGCCGCCTCCTGCTCGGCACGCACCCGCTGGGGCCCCAGCACGTGCCCCAGCAGTTCCACCGCGTCGTCGGGGCTGAGCACGTCCAGGGTGAGCGAGCGGGCGCCGTGCGCGGCGACCAGGCCCGCCATGCTGTCGCGGCCGGTCACCACCACCACGCACCCCGACCCGGCGGGCAGCAGTGGTCGGACCTGCTCGGGGCCCGCGACGTCGTCCAGCAGCACCAGCGCCTTGCGGTCCGTCATCAGCGTCCGGTACAGGGCGGCGGCGGTGTCCGGGTCGAGGGGCACCCGCTCGGGGGGAACGCCCAGGGCGGACAGGAACTGCGCGAGCACCTCGACCGGCTGCGCGGGCGTGCCGTGCGCGTGCCCGCGCAGGTTCGCGTAGAGCTGCCCGTCGGGGAAGCGGTCGCGGACGCGGTGCGCCCAGTGCACGGCAAGCGCCGTCTTGCCCACGCCCGCGGTGCCCGAGATGGCCGCGATGGTCACCGCGCCACCGGATCTCCCGTGGCCGGGCAACAGGCTGTCCAAAGTGGACAGCTGATCGGCTCGGCCGGTGAACCCGAGCGACTCGGGGGGCAACTGCTTGGGCACCGGGAGCTCGGCGCGCGGCGCCGGGGCGGCGGGCGCGGTGTCCTGGCCGTCGCGCAGCAGCGCCCGGTGGGCCGCGAGGATCTCCGGACCGGGATCCACCCCGAGCTCGTCGAGGAGCCGGTCGCGGACCTCGCGGTAGACCTGGAACGCCCTGGCCCGCTGCCCGGCCGCGTGGTGGGCGCGGATCAGGCGCGCTTGGGCGCGCTCGTCCAGCGGCTGCTCGGCGGCGATCCGGTCGACCTCGCGCAGGACGTCCGAGGCGGCGCCGGTCCCGATCATCGCGTCGCAGTACCTGGTCAGCAGCTCCAGGCGGACCGCGGTCAGCGACACGACCTCCGGGTGCTCGGCGAGGGCGGGGACGTCGAGCAGGACGGGGGCGTGCCACAGCCGCAACGCCTCGCCCAGCGCCGCCGCGACACCGGCCGCGTCACCGTCGCGGTGCGCCTCGTCGGCACGGGCCACCAGGTGCCCGACCCGCAGCAGGTCGATCTCCAGCGCGTCGGGCCGCAGCGCGTAGCCACCGCCGACGTGCCGCAGGACGCCTCCGCTCGACCGCGGCGCCCGATCCGGCTCCAGCAGCCTCCGCAGGTGCTTGACGTGGGTCTGGAGCACGTTCACCGCGCTGCGCGGAGGCCGCTGCCCCCACAGCGCGTCCACCAGTTCCCGCTGGGCGACCACCTCGCCGCGGGCGAGCACGAGCAACCCCAGCACCGCCCGCCGCGCGGGCGGGCCGACGGGGACCTCCACGTCGCCGCGCCACACCCGCAACGAACCGAACACCCGGATACGCACGGCCCTGGCTGCCATTGTGGGCCCCCACGATCGCTACAGGTCCAAGATCGTAAGTGAGCCCGTGACGGCCGCACAAGGGCGGCGTGGCGCTCGCCCCGCCGGTTTTCCGCCTGTGGCGTAACCGGTTCCCGCCGGATGCGCGCGGACCTACCGTGGCCGCGTGAGTTCACGGATCACGGGCACGGCGGCGGGCGTGCCGTTCACCGCGCTGCCGCCTCCGGGCGGCGGTGCCGCGCCACTGGTCGTCACCTGGCACATGCTGGACGCGCCGAGGTCGGACGCCGCGTTCGCCGCCGCGCTGCCGATGGCCGGGCTGCCCGCGTGGCGGGTGCACCTCGGGATGCCGATGTGCGGGGCGCGCATGGTCGGCGGCAGCACCGACGCGGTCGTGGCGCTGATGCGCGAGGACCCGCTGATGTCCTTCCTGCACCCGTTCGTCGAGCAGGCGAGCGGGGAGTTCCCGGCCGCGCTGGCGTCGCTGCGCGCGCGGTTCCCGGTCGGGGAGGGGCCGATCGGGGTGCTGGGCGGGTCGCTGGGCGGGGCCGTCGCGCTGCGGGTCCTGGCCGAGGGCGAGGTCCCGGTCTTCGCGGGCGCCGTGGTGAACGCCGCGATCCGGATGCGCTCCGTCGTCGAGCTGTTCCCCGGCGACTACCCGTACGACGCCGAATCCCGGCAGGCCGTGGACGGCCTGGACTTCGTCGCCAAGGCGGACGCCATCGCCGGTCGCGCGCCGCTGCTGGTGGTCAGCGGCGAACTGGACCACCCGGCGCTGCGCGCCGACGCGCTCGACCTGGCCGCCGCCGTGGGGGAGCGGGCCGAGCTGCTGTCGATCCCGGGGTTGGCGCACCCGCTGGCCGAGGAGCCGGGCATCGAGCCCGCGCCGCAGCTGCCGACGGCCCGCGCGGTGGACACCGGCCTGACCGACTGGTTCCGGCGCCACCTCCCGGACGCGAGCCATCCGGGCTGACCGGTCGCGGGCTGGATCGCGCGGCGGCACCGGGAGCAGCATTGCGGACATGACGAACCCACCCGCAGACCCGGCCGAGGAAGTCCTCGCCGAAGCCATGGGGCACCTGTACCCCGCCGCGCTGCGCGCGGCCGCGCTGCTCGGCGTCGCCGAACAGCTGGCGGACGGGCCGCGCGATCCCGCCGACCTGGCGGGCGCGGTCGGCGCGAACGCCCCCTACCTGCGCAGGCTGCTGCGGTTCCTGGCCACCCGCGGGGTCTTCCGCGAGGACGAGAACGGCAGGTTCCACCTCACCCCGCGCGCGGACGTCCTGCGCGCCGACGCCCCCAGGACGGTCAAACCGTCGGTGCTCGCGATCACCTCGGAGTTCATCTGGCTGCCCACCACGCACGTCGTGGAAGCGGTCCGCCACGGGCGGCCTGCCTTCGACCGGCGCTTCGGACACCCGTTCTTCGACCACCTCGCCGCGCACCCGGCCGAGGCCGCGCTGTTCAACGAGGGCATGGCGAACTTCTCGGCCACCGAGGACGAGCGGATCACGGCCGCCTACGACTTCCCCGGATCGGGCGTGGTGGTCGACGTCGGCGGGGGCTACGGCGCCCTGCTGCTGGGGGTGCTGCGCGCCCGTCCGGGTCTGCGCGGCGTGCTGTTCGACCAGGAGGCCGTGCTGGCGGGCCACGTGCTCGGGCGGTTGGGCGAGGACGACCGCTGGGAGGTCGTCGCGGGCGACTTCTTCGAATCGGTGCCCGAGGGGGACCTCCACCTGCTCAAGAACGTCCTGCACGACTGGAGCGACGAGCAGTGCGTGCGCGTCCTGGGCAAC
This sequence comes from Saccharothrix coeruleofusca, assembly GCF_017876325.1. NCBI lineage: Bacteria > Bacillati > Actinomycetota > Actinomycetes > Pseudonocardiales > Pseudonocardiaceae > Saccharothrix > Saccharothrix coeruleofusca. The sequence continues at coordinate 3,679,651 of NZ_JAGINV010000001.1, read as the reverse complement.
TGCCGCCGCGCCCTGCGCCCCGGCGGCCGGGTGCTCGCCGTCGAGGCGGTCATCCCGCCCGGCAACGACCCGCACTTCGGCAAGCTGCTGGACATGTCCATGCTCGTGCTGCTGACCGGGCACGAGCGCACCGAGCCGGAGTTCCGGGAGCTGTTCGACCGCGCCGGTCTCCGGGTCACCCGCGTGGTGCCCACCGCGGGCGCGCTGTCCCTGGTCGAGGCGGAGGTCGCGGACTGAGCCCGGTCAGCCCGCGGGGGGAGGCGGCGTCCGCGCCGACCGGATCGCCGCGACCCGCCTGCCGAGCACGCCGTGCCGCGGCCCGAACAGGTACGCCAGCAGGAACACCGCGCCCTGCACCAGCACCACCATGCCGCCGGAGGCGGTGTTGAGGTGGTAGCTCAGGTACAGGCCGACCACCGACGCGCAGACCGACAGCGCCGGGGCGATCACCAGCATCCGCCCCAGCCGGTCGGTGAGCAGGTGGGCGGTCGAGCCGGGGATGATCAGCATCGCCACCACCAGCACCACGCCGACCACCTGCAGGGCCACCACGCAGGTCAGCGCCAGCAGGCCCAGCAGGGCCGCGCCGATCAGGCGCGGGTTGAGCCCGATGGCGTGGGCGTGCACGGGGTCGAAGGCGTAGAGGGTGAAGTCGCGGCGCTTGAGCAGCAGGACCAGCAGCGCGGCGCCGCCGATCGCGGTGATCTGGACGAGGTCGGCGCGGTCGACGCCGAGCAGGTTGCCGAAGACGACGTGGTGCAGGTCGACCTGGCTCGGCGTCACCGAGATCAGCACCAGCCCCAGGGCGAACAGCGTGCTGAACACGATGCCGATCGCGGCGTCCTCCTTGACCCGGCTGGTGTCGCGGACCACGCCGATGAGCGCGACGGCGAGGAACCCGAACACCGCCGCGCCCAGCGCGAAGGGGACACCCACGACGTAGGCCAGCACCACGCCCGGCAGCACGGCGTGCGACACCGCGTCCCCCATCAGGGACCAGCCGATGAGCACCAGCCAGCAGGACAGCACCGCGCACACGGCGGCGGCGGTCACCGTGGCGGCCAGCGCCCGGACCATGAACCCGTAGCCCATGGGCACCACGAGCAGCTCGTGCGGGCTCACGCGGGTTCCCCCTCGCGGAGCCCCACGTCGAGCCCGAACGCGCGCGCGAGGTTGTCCGGCCGCAGCACCTCCTGCGGGCTGCCGTGCACGAGGACCCGGCGCATCAGCAGCACCGCCTCGTCGGCCAGGTCGGGCAGCGAGCGCAGGTCGTGGGTGGACACCAGCACCGCCGCGCCGTCCGCGGCCAGTTCCCGCAGCAGCCGCGTGATGGTGCCCTCCGACCGCTTGTCCACGCCCGCGAACGGCTCGTCCAGCAGCAGCACGCGGGCTTGCTGGGCGATGCCGCGGGCGACGAACGCCCGCTTGCGCTGCCCGCCGGAGAGCCCGCCGATCCGCCGGTCCGCGAGGTCGGTCAGGCCGACCCGGTCCAGCGCCCGGTCGACCGCCTCGTGGTCGACGCGGCGCGGGCGGCGGGTCAAGCCCAGTCCGCCGTGCCGCCCCGTCATCACCACCTCCCGCACCGACACCGGGAACGCCCAGTCCACCGCCTCGCTCTGCGGCACGTAGGCCACCGCGCCGCCGCGCCGGGCCAGCGCGGGCGGACCGCCCCTGACCCGCACCGCGCCGCGTTCCGGCCGCACCAGGCCGGTGATCGTCTTGAACAGCGTGGACTTGCCCGAGCCGTTCACGCCCACCAGCCCGCACACCCGGCCCGCGCCCAGCGCCAGGCTGACCCGGTCCAGCGCCAGCACGTCGCCGTAGCGCACGGTCACGCCGTCGACCTCCACCGCGTTCACCCGGCCCCCCGCGTCAGCGCGCCCGCGATGGTCCGCGCGTCGTGGCGGAGCAGCTCCAGGTAGGTCGGCACCGGACCGTCCGCTGTGGACAGCGAGTCCACGTAGAGCACGCCGCCGAAGGCGGCCCCGGTGGCGGCGACGACCTGCCGCATCGGGGCGTCGGACACGGTGGACTCGCAGAACACCGCGGGGACCGCGTTGGCCCGCACGAACTCGATCACGTCCGCTACCCGCCGCGGCGTGGCCTGCTGCTCGGCGTTGACCGCCCACAGGTAGCGCTCGGTCAGCCCCGCGTCGCGCGCCAGGTAGGAGAACGCGCCCTCGCAGGTGACCAGCGCCCGCTTGTCGGGCGGCAGCACCGCCAGCGCCGCCACCAGGTCGTCGTGCACCCGCCGCAGCTCGCCCCGGTAGCGCTCGCCGTTGGCCCGGAACGCCGCGGCGTGCTCGGGGGCCAGCCCGCTGAACGCCTCGACCAGGTTGTCCACGTAAGTCCGCACGTTCAGCGGCGACATCCACGCGTGCGGGTTCGGCTTGCCCGCGTAGGCGTCCTCGGCGATGGCGACGGGTTCCACGCCGTCGCTGACCACCACGTGCGGCGCGTCGACCTCGGCGACGAACCGCTCGAACCACGCCTCCAGGCCCAGCCCGTTGTCGACCACCAGGTCCGCCTCGGCGGCCTTGGCGACGTCCTCGGGGGTCGGCTCGTAGCCGTGGACCTCCGCGCCCGGCTTGGTGATGGACTCGACCCGCAGGTGCTCCCCCGCGACGGTGGCGGCGATGTCGGCGAGCACCGTGAACGTGGTCAGCACCACCGGCCGGTCGTCCGACGCCGTGGCGTCCGTTCCGCCGCACCCGGTGGTGAGCAGCGCCGCCGCGGCGGCGGCCGCGCTGATGACGCTGATCCGCTTGGACATGCCCGGACCGTAAGGTGGGGTTGGTCCGGTCGACAGGCCCGTGCACCGAAAAGCGCAGCGCGGCCACCTCTTCCGGCCCCTGGGGGGCGACACCGCGCAGACGCTGGGCAGCGGTCCTGCCGACGAGCGGTTCCGGTGTTGGGCCATGTGGTGGGCGTGTCGGCCTTGCGGCCCGGCGACGGGCATGAGGGATCATGCGGGCCATGACGCTGCTGCTCCTGCCCTGCGACGTGCTCAACCCCCGCCGTGTCGACGAGCACTTCGCGGCAGAGGCGGAGGCCGCTCGCGCGGCCGGGCTGGAGGTCGCCCTGGTCGACCACGACGCGCTGGCCCGCTCGGGCGACGCCGACCGGGCGGTGCGCCGGGTGCCGGAGGGCGGCGAGGCGGTCTACCGGGGGTGGATGCTGCGCGCGGAGCGGTACGCGGCGTTCGCCGAAGCGCTGCGGCGGCGCGGCGTGGTGCCCAAGACCGGTGCCGAGCAGTACCGCCGGGCGCACGAGCTGCCCGGCTGGTACCGCGACCTGGCCGCGGTGACGCCGCGCTCGGCGTGGACCGGGGGCGACGACCGGGCGGACTTCGACCGCGCCCGCCGTGAGCTGGGCGCCGGTCCGGCGGTGCTGCGCGACTACACCAAGTCGATGAAGCACTACTGGCACGAGGCGGCGTTCATCCCCGAGCTCGGTGACGGCGACGCGGCGTGGGCGGTGGCCCGGCGGTTCCGCGAGCTGCGCGACGAGGACATGGTCGGCGGGTTCGTCCTGCGCCGCTTCGAGCGCTTCGTCTCCGCCGAGGTCCGCACCTGGTGGGCGCACGGCCGGTGCCGCCTGGTCGGCGCCCACCCCGACACCCCGGACGACCTGCCCGCCACCGGACCGGACCTCTCGGTCGTGGCGCCCCTGGTGGCGGGTCTGGGGCTGCCGTTCGTCACGGTCGACCTCGCCCTGCGCGAGGACGGGGCGTGGCGGGTGGTCGAACTCGGCGACGGCCAGGTCAGCGACCGGCCCGCCAGCATCCCGCCCGCCGCCCTGATCGACCTGTTGCGCGAGCTCTGACCAACCCCGCGCCCGCGCGACTGCCCGGACGGGCTACTCGGGGCAGCGCCGGACCGCGAGCAGGGCGATGTCGTCGGTGGCGGGGGTGCTGCCCACCATGGTGGCCATGATCCGCACGCAGGCCGTCTCGGACGGCGTCGGGGACACGGCCTGCCGCAGCTGTTCCAAGCGCTCGTCCAGGTTCGCCTCGCGACGCTCCACCAGGCCGTCGGTGTACAGCGCGACCAGGGCGCCGGGCGGCACGTCCACCTGGGCGGCGCGGCGGCCGGAGACGGCCAGGTGGTAGCCGAGCGGCGGGCCGACGGGCACGTCGACGAACCCGGCCTCCATGCCCGGCACGGCCAGGACGGGCGGCAGGTGGCCCGCCAGGGCGAGGTCCATGCGGTGGGTCGCGGTGTCGATCACGGCGTAGGCGACCGTGGCCATGGTGTTGGCCTCGAAGTGGCTGGCCTTGCGGTCGAGCTTGCCCAGCACCTCGGCGGGGTCGGCGAACTCCAGGGCGTAGGCGCGCAGCGCGCTGCGCAGGCGGCCCATGACGATCGCGGCGGCCAGCCCGCTGCCCACCACGTCGCCGATCACCAGCCCGACGCGCCCGCCGGGCAGGTGGAACACGTCGTACCAGTCGCCGCCGACACCGCTGTCGGTGCCGGGGACGTAGCGGGCGGCCATCTCCCAGCCCTCGGTGGCGGGCAGGTGACTGGGCAGCAGGCTGTCCTGCAGCACGGCGGCCGCGGCCCGCTCGGACTGCGACCGGTGCATGTGCGCGGCCACCGCGAGCCGGTCGGCGACCAGCTGCAGCAGCTCGACCTCGGTGTCGGAGAACCGCCGGGGCGCGGTGCTGCCGACGTGCAGCACACCCACCAGGTCGCCCTGGGCGGTCATCGGCACGCCCAGCAGGACGCGCAGGCCCCGCTCCCACAGCAGGGGGTTGACCACCGTGGACTCGTCGACGTGCTCGACCCGCACCGGCTCCCGGCGCTGGGCCACCTCTCCGGCGAAACCCGTGCCCACCACCACCCGGACGCCCTGGAAGACCTCCTCGTCCAGGCCGGAACTGGCCCTGGCCACCAGCTGCTCGCCGCTGGCGTCGGCCAGCAGGACGGTGACGGTGTCGACCGCGAACAGCTCGCGCACCCGCCACAGCAGCACCTCGAACAGCTTGTCCAGCTGGAACTCCAGCAGTGCGCTGTCGGTGATCGCTTCCAGCACGCGCAGCCGCAGCTCCGGGTTCTGCCCGTCGTCCATCCGAACAATCCCGTCCACGTTCCGACCCCCGCACGACCAGTGAACAACACGAGCACGTGACGGGCGTCATACTGCTGGTGCCGAACACATCAGAGTACCTGGTGAATAGTGAGCCTAGCTAATCAGATCGTCGCGGTGAGGGTTTTGAGCTGGTCGAACGACTGGCGCACGATCCGCGCCAGGTCCTGGTCGGCAGGCCCGCTCAGCCAGTGCTCGAACGCCACGCGCAGGACCGCGATGCCCGCCTCGGCCGCCAGGCTCGCCTCCGGGTCCGCGACACCCCGGCGGCGCAGCCCGTCGGCGATGGCGGCGGACAGCGATGCCAGCTTGATCAGTTCGCGTTCCCGCAGCTCCGCGTTGGCCGAGATGATCGAGTAGCGCTGTCGGGCGGTCTCGTGCTGCCCTCCGAGCACCGCCGCGGCGGCGTCGAGGGCGGCCAGGACGGCCGTCATCGTCGACGCCGAGGCAGGAGCGTCCTCGACGGCTTCGGCGAGGCGGTCGAGCAGGACGGCCGAGCTCGCGAAGAGCACCTCGCGCTTGTCGGCGAAGTGCCGGAAGAACGTCCTGGCCGTCAGCCCCGCCCGCTGGGCGATCTCGGCCACCGTCGTCTGCTCGTACCCGCGTTCGACGAAGAGCTCCATCGCGGCCTGCCTCAGTCGGCCGCTCGCGTCGGGCTCCCATCGACTCATGGCGCGATCCTAGGACATGTCACGTGATGACATGGTCTGCCACGTTGAGGTGACCTCCATTGCGGTCCGCCCACCCGCTCGGTACTGCTCCTGGTAGCCGTCGCGCCGAAGGAGGCCCACGTGAACCCGGATCTGCTGCGCAACTACCTCGTCCAGCACCACGTGGGACGCCGTGACCTGCTGCGCCTGGCGGGCGCGGCGGGCGCGGCACACCTGGTGGCCGCGGCTCCCGCCGCCGCGGCACCCGCCGCGGCACCCGACGCGGGCGGCCTGGACGACACGCCGTTCGACTACGCCGACCCGGCGAACCTGGCCGACTGGGCGCCCAGCCGGTACGGGCCCGACGACCAGCGCGGCGCGCTCAACGAGGTCACCCCGGCCAAGACCGCCGCCGCCCTGGCGCTGCTGCGGCCCCGCCGCGAGGTCACCACCTACAACCTGGGCGAGCTGATGTGGAACGGCTTCCCGGCGTTCAGCACCGACCCCCGCCGCACCTACGAGCAGCGGCTCACCATCTGGGGCTACCCGCCGCCGCCCGGCTTCCAGGAGCAGGGCGGCGTCCTGGTGTCGCTGGAGCCGCTGGGCGCCAACCGGGTCAGCGTCCACGAGGAGCGGTTCGAGGCGGAGTTCTCGACCAGACACCCGAAACCGCTCGCCACCACCTTCCAGATCGGCAGCCAGCTGGACAACCTCAACCACGTCGGCGCGGCCGAGTTCTTCTACAACGGCCTGCGCGGACCGGACATCGCCCGCGCCCACGGCACGATCCGGCTCGGCGCGGAGAACGTGGGACCGGTGGTCACCCGCGGCGTGCTGCTGGACGTGCTGGGCGTCAAGCTCGCCCAAGGCCGCGCGGAGGACCTGGCGGAACCGACGACAGGTGGTCGTCCGCTGCTGCGCGAGAACTACCGCATCACCGTGGAGGACATCCGCGACGCCCTGGAGTTCGGCGGCGTCGAACGGGTCGAGCCCGGTGACGCGGTGCTGTTCCGCACCGGCTGGAGCGGGCTGCTGGCCCACCGGCACCCGGACGACCTCGCCCGCTGGGCGGGCTCGCGCGGCCTGCCCGGCATCTACCTGCGCGAAGCCCGCTGGCTGGCCCGCTCCCGGCCGGCGATCGTCGGCGGCGACACCTGGGCGCTGGAGGTGCTGGGCAACCCGGTCAACGGCGACGGCAGCGCCTTCCCGGTGCACCAGGAGCTGATCATGCGCCACGGCATCCGCATCGGGGAGTCCTACGTCGTGGACCGTCTCGCCGCCGACCGCGTGCACGAGTTCGTGTTCATCGTGACGCCGCAGTACTCCCAGGGGGCGACCGCGGGCAACACCCCGCCCGCCGCGCTGGGGCAGCCCCGGCGGCGCTGAACGGCCGCGTGCCCGGCACCACGTGGGTGGCGCCGGGCACGCGGGTCCATCAACTGCCTGCGCAGGTGAGCGTTGGCGTGCTGGGTGATCCGGTGGACGACCCGAGGAAGCCGAACGTGGTGCTCGCGCCCGCCGCCAGCGAGCCGTTGTGGGAGGCGTTGCGGGCGGTGATCGACGCACCCTGGTTGGTCAGCGCCGTGTTCCACGACTGGTTGACCACCTCACCGCCTGCCGCGGTCCAGGACACGCTCCAGCCGTTGATCGCCGACGCGCCCGCGGTGACCCGGACCTCGGCCTGGAACCCACCGGACCACTGGCCGGTCACGGTGTAGGTCGCGGCGCAGCCCGCCGTGCCGGGCGCGGTCGTGCCGCCCCACCCCTCCGCGGAGTCCAGCCAGGCGATGCGGCGCGCCGTCCAGTCCCGCAGGTGCTGCACCTGGCCTTCCCAGGTGGGTGCGGTGGGGGTGATGAAAGGACCGACCATCCGCGTGCTGAGAATCGGCCAGCGCTGGAAGTTGCGCTGCGCGGCGTTGGTCAGCGGCCGGGCCAGCGCCTCGATCCTGGTCTGCAGCGCGGAGTCGGAGAGCACGCCGCGGCGCAGCGACTGCCAGCGCGCCTTGAGCTCGGTGACGAAGGCGGGGTCGCGCAGCAGTTGGGCGTACCAGTCGTTGGCCACCGGCTGCCGGGTCTGCAGGTACTGCCAGCCCGCCGCCTGGTCGTTCTGGAAGTACCCGCCCACGCCGTAGGTGAGGTCGAAGTCCCACAGCGGACCGGCGAAGATCTTGGTGTCCCGGTCCTTGTAGAAGTGGGAGCTGCGGATGTAGGCGTCCATGTTGCGGCTGAGCTCGTTGACGATCAGGTTGTCGATGAAAGAGCCGACGTCGATGTACTTCCGGTAGCCGGTCGCCGGGTCGGCGAAGTTCGGCGCTCTGAGCACGTCGTGGAACTCCTGTATGTGGTTGCGCAGCCAGTCCCGCTGGGCGGGCTGCAGCGGCGACGGGTCGACCACTTCGAGGTAGTTCCAGCAGGAGGCCGCGGGGCCGGTGCACGGCAGCGTCGGCTCCTCGGCCGCCAGCCACTCGAACTTCCAGATGTACCCGCCCTGGATCGCGGGCAGGGTCGTGTCGGTCTCCTTGAGCTTCTTGAGGTTCAACCGGTTCTTGCTGTTCTTGATCGTCTCGATGAGCAGGTAGACGCCCATGTAGTCGTTGGCGCCCACCGGGGTGGTGTCGGTGTTGAGGTAGAACTCGACGAACGAGTACCGCGGGGCCTTCAGCCCCATCTCCCTGCCCAGCTCGAAGGTAAGCGCTTCCCGGATCAGCGACTTGTCCGGGTAGGGCCCGCGCAGCACCCAGTCGGAGTCGGCGGGCATCCCCAGCACCGGGTAGTCGGCGTCATCGTTGGCGTTGTCGTGGAACTCCATGCGGTACGGCGTCTTCTCGAACATCGCCGACGACTGCCCGCGCAGCCGGACCCCGGCACGGGTGGCCACCGCCGGGGCCTCGGCCAGCGACGTGGTTCCGCCGCTGCCTGGCTGGAAGATCATGGCGGCGGCGTCGATGTCCTGGCGTCCCGGCTTGCCCGCGCCGTAGGAGTCGATCAGCACCAGCGGCAGGTCGTGCGCCGTGGTGGTCTCGCGCGCGGCGTACATGGCCGTTCCGGGGGCCCCGGAGGCGGTCCCGCCGACGAACGCCTGCGCGCGCAGCTGGGTGGTGCGGGTGAACTGCAGCGGGGTGCCCTGGTAGAGCTGGGACTGCGCGGTGGGCAGCGTCCCGTCGGTGGTGTAGCGGATCTGGGCCCCGCTGATCGCGGTGCTCAGCGACACCGACACCTGCCCCTGGAAAGTGCCGCTGGGCACGGAGAAGACGATGTCGCCGGTCAGGTCGCCCGCCGCGCTCGCGGCGGGGTCGGCGGCCTGGCCGCCGGGGGCGGGGGCGGCGCCCGCCGATAACGGGACGAGGAGCCCGGCGAGGAGCACGGCGGCGACCGCGACCCCTCCGGTGCGGTGAGTCAGACGCACGATGCCTCCTGCTCGGGTCGGTGGGACGTGGTCGGTGCCTGCTCCACCGACGGGATGGTGCTGCGGAAGTGGCGGCGCAGCGTCCGCCGCCACGGCACGTCGGGCAGGTCCAGGCGCAGGGCGGCCAGCCCGGTGGCGTACTTGGAGATGCGGACGGGCCGGATGCCCATCTGCCACAGCATCCGGTCGACCGGGGTGGCGGCCGAAGCGCTCTTGGTCTCGACCACGGCCAGCGCGGGCAGCCGCAGCGTGGACTCGGCGTCCCGCCAGGTCAGCCCCAGGTCGACGGTGACCCGGCTGGCCGATGCGGGCAGCAGCAGGGTGGCGCGCTGGTAGTCGGTGATCAGGACCGGGTCCAGGGAGCTGCCCGCCGCGGGGCCGAGCGACTCGCGGGTGAGCGCCTCGTCGATGAAGTCGCGGCCGGGGCGCACGGTGCCGCAGTCCCGCGGGTGGTACGGCAGCCGGTGCTTGGTGATGCTGCCCCGCGCACCGCTGATCTTGACCTCCAGCCAGCACTCGGCGGAGTCGAGGTAGGTGCGGGTGCGCACCTTGAACCGGCGGCGCCTGCGGTAGGCCGCGCAGTGGTAGCTGGCCAGCCGAGGGGTGTCGAAGTACACCGACTCGTAGCGGAAGGTGCGCTGCCCGCCGATGTCCAGCACCTTGGCGAACGGCTCGACCTGCTCCAGCAGGCGCGGCAGCGTCGAGGTGGGGATGAGGTACTTGCGGTCCACCCTGGTCTGCAGCGCGGCGCGGTCGACCAGTTCGGCCAGCCCGACGGCGGCCAGCCGGGCAAGGGCCGCCGTGACGGGCGTCGCGACGGGCGTCGTGGTCATCGGTGTGCTCCCGACCGTGCGGGGGTCCCCGTCGCGGCGGGCAGGCCGCGGTCGGTCAGCGCGTACCGGACGTCGACCACGGTCGTCTCGTTGACCATGTCGAGCCGCTGCACGGTGACGGCGTGCACCCTGGCGTTGAGCAGCTGCTCCAGGTGGGCGATGAGCGCGACGTGGTCGGTGATGGCCGAGTCGAGCACCAGGATCTGGTGCCGATAGTTCCGCAACAGCCGCCGGTGGTCGCCGAGGAACATCACCACGACGATGAGCGCCATCAGACCGCCGTTGAGCCACACCGAGCTGGTGCTCAACGCGCCCAGGATGCCCAGCGCGAGGGCGGAGAAGTAGTACGCGACCTCGTGCTGGTCCAGTTCGGTCGAGCGCAGGCGGATGATGGACAGCACGCCGAACAGCGCCATTCCCAGCCCGAGCCCGGCGCCGACGTTGCTGGAGCTCAGCGCGCTGGCGACGGCGAGGACGCCCGCGTTGACCCCTAAGTAGGCGACGACCAGGTCGCGGCGGCGGTGGCGTGGGAAGTAGAGCCCGAACACGAGCAGTACCACCGCGCAGATGTCGATGGCGAACAAGACGAGCTGGGACATCTCGTACGTTCCTCCTGAGCCGCTGCTGGTCGGCCAGGCGCCGCCCGCGTCTTGGCGGGGGTCTGCAGGACGGTCGCCGAAACTTTTCGTGCCTTCAGGTAAACTTTCGGGAACCCGTTCGAAACCATAGGTGCATGACGGGTGTCACGTCAATGAACTTCCGGCACGCCAACGTATACCAAAAGGGCGAATCTGCCCCAGGTTGGACCGATTAAGCTGCGGTCCGAGCACCTCTTGAGGCAGGCAATGGCCGGTGTCGACGGTCGGAACCCCGAAGCGTCTCGGTTCGAAAATTTCGTAGTCCCGGTGGTGGGTCGCTTGAGCCGAAAGGGTGAATCAGCGGTCGGCGGCCAGCACCGCGTCGGCGATCACCCGGTGTCCCTCCGGGGTGGGGTGCACGTCGGTGAGACGGCAGAAGTAGGTCAGCGAGCACACCCGCGCCACCGGCGCGGGGATCGGGCCGTAGGTCGGGTCCTGGGCCACCTCGGTCAGCGGCCCGTAGCCGCCGGTAACCTCGGTGATGTCGACGAACTTCGCCCCGACCTTCTCGTACTCGGCCCTGAGCGCGGCGTTGAAGAAGTCCCGGAACAGGGTCACCGACAGCCGGGCGAGGTCCTGGCCGTTGCCGAACGCGGGGGACACCCACGCCCCGAGGAACACGTCCGGATAGGTCAACCCCACGATCGGCGCGTCGCCCGCGGCGTCGCGCAGGACGGGCAGCATCGCGGCCAGGTTGGCCCGGACCTCGGTCACGGCCCGTGACGCGCACGCCAGCGCGTCCGACGCCCGCGCGCACGGCGCCAGGTCGTTGCCGCCGATCACCACGGTCACCAGGCCGATCCGCCCCCGGTGCTCGCGCAGCACCCGCACGGCCGCGTCGAGCTGGGTGAGGCCCTGCGGGTCCGGTGCGCCGGTGGCGCGGTTTCCGGGTGCGCACCCGGCTTCACCGCGCATCTGCGCGGAGGTGGCGCCGCTGCACGCCAGGTTGATCAACCGCAGGTCCGACTGGTCGGCCACGAGGTGGGCGAAGCCGTCCGGCGAGGAACCCGCCCCCGAGCCGGCCTCCGCCGGTCGGTAACCGGTCGCGTAGGAATCACCCAGCGACACGTACACGCGCTCGGCGGGCGGTGCGCTGCTCGTCGTCGGGGCCGATGGGTTGGTCGACGTCGTCCCCGGAGTGCCCGCAGGTCCGGCCGTGCACGCCGCGAGCACCGTCAGCAGTGCCGCCACCAGTGCGGATCTTCCCACTCCCGGCACGTCGACCCCTCCCGTTCGGAATACGACCGGGTTCCCAGCCTACCGGGCGGCAAACCTCCATCCACAGTGGACCGTGCTGGCAGTGCCGGTCGGCGGAGGATGTCCGGTCCTGCGGGGCGGCCGGCCACCGCTACCGGTCCAGGACCTGCTCGCGCAGGATGTCCGCGTGCCCGCAGTGCTGGGCGAGCTCGCGCAGCACGTGCAGGTAGACCCAGCGCAGGGGGAGCGGTCCGCGCCGGTTGCCGTGCAGGACGTCGTCCAGCGCCAGGGAAGACGTCGTCAGGCGGGAGGCTTGGCACGCTTCGCGGTGCGCGCGCCGCACGGCGGCGATGGTGTCGTCGTCGGTGAGCACGAACGACTCGTCCGGCGTGGCGGGGATGCCGATCTCGGCGCGCGAGCGGCAGGTGACGGCTTCGTCGAACCAGACCCGCTCCACGAAGGTCGCGTGCTTGACCAGGCCCAGCAGGGTGGTGCGCGACGGCACTAGCGAGCGGCGGGCCTGCTCCTCGGTCAACCCGTCCAGGCAGTCGCCCAGCGCGCGGCGGTGCTCGTCGAGGAACGCCTCGAACTGCGCGCGCAGGGGTCGGTCGAAGACGTCTTGGCTGGACGGCGCCGAAGAGGACATGCGCGCAGCGTCGCAGGAGCGTGTGCGCGGATCAACCCGCGAAAGCGGATTTCGGCTTCCCGTGTGAAAAAGATTGTGCCCGCGATCCCGCGTGGTGCATCCTTGTGGCACATCGGGAAACGGGAGTCGGGAGCAGGTCATGGCGGACATGTGGCGACGAGGTGCGCAGTGCCTCCGCGCGTGCCTCTGCCCGTGGCTGTGCGGCCTGCCGCTGAACCGCGCGGTCTCCCCGCCGTGACCTGAACCAGGTCGGACCGGCAGGAGGCCGCCCATCGGGAAACCGATCCGGGCGGCTTCTCCTTTTCCCGGTCATTTCACCGAGGTGGCGCGCTTCGGAAGCGGAACGGTCTCCAAAACCGTTTCCCGAGGGTTCGACTCCTTCCGCCACTGCTCGACGCCGCCCGTTTCCGCACGGGCGTCGGTGTGCTCGTCGACAACTTCGGAGCGGTTCTAGCCCAACCGGCAGAGGCGTCTGGTTGAGGACCAGTCCAGTCGGGGTTCGAGTCCCCGGAACCGCACTCCGGCCCCCGTAGCCCAACGGCAGAGGCACCGCGTTCAGGACGCGGCCAGTCCAGGTTCGAATCCTGGTGGGGGCACGCGGCGCGTTCGGCACCGGCGGAGGACGCCGGTGTCGGGCGTAAGCGCCGAAGCACGACTCCGGCCCACGTCACGACGGTCGTGAGGCGGCCTGCAAAGCCGTCCGTTCAGGGTTCGACTCCCTGGTGGGTCTCCACACCCGTTCCGGCGAAGCGTCCGATGTGGACTGCTGGGAAGCGCTGGCGCGCCTCATTGTGGTCGGGAGCCCTGCTACCCGGAGTTCCGCCGCGTCAAGCGATCTCGGCGCTGCCTTCACGGTAGATCTTCGCCGATGCTATGCGTCCGTCGCGCAGCTGGTAGAAGCCCGCGATGGAGAAGGTCAGCCGCTCACCGCCTGCGCTCAGCTCCTCGGTCAGCTGACAGGCGGCGCGGTCGCCCACGACGAGCAGGTTGTCGACCACCAGGCTCGGCAGCAGTCCCGCCATGGCGTTCCCGAACAACTCGGCCAGTTCGGCACGTCCCCGCGCCACGCTGGTTCCGGTGATCCACACCGCGTCGTCGGTGAAGCCCGCCAGCAGACCTTCGAGGTCGCGGGAGTTGAACGCGTCCACGTGCTCGCGGATCACCTCGGCCGCCCCCGGTCGCGGTGGGGTCGGAGGCGGGTGCTCCCGGCGACGCCGGGCGGCCTCCGCGCGGACCCGCTTGGTCCTGCCCGTGGTGGCGAGCAGTTCCAGCAGGTCCGGGGAGACCGCTTCGGCCGAGATCTTGCGCTGCAGCCAGTCCGACGCGCTCCGCAGGCGTTCCTCCTCCGGTACCACGCCCTTGCGCACCTCGTCGAACAGGCACCACTCGTCGAGGCAGCGGAGGAGGAAAGCGCGACCGGACAGCAGCGGGCGCACGGTGCTCGCCCAGGACGCGAAGTCCACTCCGGTCGCGGCGATTCGCCCGATGTGGGCGGCCACCGCCGACTCCGCCATGGCGGAGTCGGCATCCGCGAGCACCGCGGCGATGACGTCGCGATCGGCGAACGGGACCGCGGCGGCCAGGACGCGCTGGTGCGCCTCGTAGCGCGCGTGCTCGTTCACCGGCCCGCCGTGTTCACCACGCAGAACAGGTTGCCCTCCGGGTCCGCCAGCACCACGAAGTCGGCACCGGGCGGGTAGTCCCACGCAACGCGCCTGGCCCCCAGCGAGATGAGCCGCTCGACCTCCGACCGCTGCTCCGCGTCGCCGGTCACGTGCAGGTCGAGGTGCGTCCGGTCGGTTTCGTCCAGCGCGATGGCCTGGCCGTTCCCCTCCTCGGGCACGAGGACGGGCGTCTCGTCGCCGACCACGCCGTCGTGGACCTTGTAGCCGAGCGCCTCGGTCCAGAACTTCGTGGCCCGGCGGGCGTTCCCGACGTTCAGGACTACGGTTCCGATGCGCACCATGGCGTCATTGTGCGGCAAGTGGACCGGACCGCGCGATGATGGCGGGCAAGGCGCGCGCGAAGCTGGCGAGGCTCTTGTACGGCTCGCCGGACAGCACTTGGTCCGCGACGCCGAACGGGAAGCCGACGATGCCGCTGATGGCCACGGCGTACGCGCCCTGCGCCCGTTCGTGCGCGATCCACTGCCCGCCGTACGCCTCGACCGCCACCTGCCCGGTGTAGGCGCCGACCAGTTCCCACCACAGGTCGAACCGCTCACCTCGCAACGGCTCGTCGGCCGACAGCTCGGCGCACACCTCGTCGAGCAGGGCGAGGCTGTCGACGGTCCGGTCCAGCTGTCTGCCGAACTGCGCGTCGACCAGCTCCACGCACTGGTTGGCGAGGCGGAGCATGTCGAAGTCCGGGGTGGTGTCCACGGGATGAGTGTGTCATCGGGCGGCAACGGCTTTTCGTCTCCGCGACGACCCGGCGATCCTGCGGGCCACCGGGTAGCAGACCACGAGCAGCAAGGACATCAGCGGGATGGACTGCCCGAGCAGGAACTCGCCCAGCGCGTAGTCGGCGAACGGCACGGCCAGGCACGCGGCGAACGCCCACGGGGGCGCGGTGGGCAGTCTGCCCGCCGAGGCCCACGGCGTGCGCCCACCCGGCTTGGCCACCGACAACCACACCTGGCAGGCCAGCGCGGAGGCCATCAGCAGTGCGCCGACGCGGGTCAGCGCGGCGGATCCGTCCGGGTGCAGGTTCGGGCTGAGCACGAAGATCCCGACGTAGAGCTGGATCAGCGTGATCCCGAACTTCAGCAGCACCCACCAGTGGCGGAAGTAGCCCCACGGCGTCAGGCCGGACAGCATCAGACCGGTGAAGGCCGCGGTCGTCGCGGCGAACTGGAGCACCTCGACGTCCAGCAGGTGCGCGATCTCGAACGCGTGCCGCCGTTGCTCGCCAACGGCTGCCGAGGCGTAGCCGACGACCGCGAACAGGGCCAGCGCCATGCACATCCACGTCGTGGAGCTGACCACGTGGGTCCACACCAAGAGCTTTCGCATCCGTCCCCCCCAACATGTAGGTGTACTACACATAGTACGCCTACATGTTACGTACATGGACTTGCAAGGAGTGCTCCCCGGTCGATTCGGCATACTTGCGGCGGCGCGGAACGGGAGAAGCGGGCTGCGGCCGGGAATGTCCGGCACGGCGAAGCCTTTGGCCATGTCCGACGAGTACACGTAGCTGTTGTAGTAGTAAGCCGACCCGAGCTCGCGTTCTTGCTCTCGGACAGCGGCAGGGAACGCGAAGAGGCCCGCCGCGGGCATCGCGGCGGGCCTCCTCCTGCGTTCGGCGGATCGCTACCGGAACAGCTCCCGGTAGTGGCCCTGGGTCTGCACGTTCAGCTCGCCGACCCGCACCAGCTTCGCCGTGGCCACCCGCGGATCGCGGATGTCCAGCACGTCGAAGCCCTTGGCCATGTCCGACGAGTACACGTATCCGTTGTAGTAGTAGGCCGACCACGAGCCGCCGCCCGCGCCATTGGGCAGCGGGCCGCGCTCGAAGAACCCGATCTCCCTGGGCCTGGACGAGTCGGTGAAGTCCCACACCGAGATACCGCCCTGGTACCACGCCTGGACCATGATGTCCTTGCCCTGCACCGGGATCAGCGACCCGTTGTGCGCCACGCAGTTCTCCGTCTCACCCTGGTGGCGGGGGATCTTGAAGTAGCTGCGGAACACCAGCTTCCGGTCGTCGCCGCGACCGGTGATGTCGTAGATGCCGTTCGCGCCCCGGTTCGGGCCGATCGCCGCGTTGCAGGTCGCCGCGCCGCCGCCGCCCAGCTCGTCGGTGAAGACGACCTTGGTGCCGGTGTTGTTGAACGTCGCCGAGTGCCAGAACGCGAAGTTCACGTCGTCCTGGACCCGGTGGATCTCCCTCGGCCGCTCCCGGTCGGAGATGTCCCACAGCACGCCGTCGCCCATGCAGGCGCCCGCCGCCAGGTCCTTGGACGGGTAGACGGTGATGTCGTGGCAGCCGGAGGTGGCCCGCACGTAGCCGCTCTCGATCGTGCCCTCGCGTCCGGGGTTGCCGCCGTCGGGGAAGACCACGCGCTCGTCGAGCAGCGAGGCCGCCGCCGGGTTGCGCAGCGGCACCTTCACGATGGAGATCAGGTCGTGCGGCGGCTTGCAGTCCGGGAACGCCGCGTCCGGTCCGTACGAGGAGACGTACAGGTAGACGTCGCGGCCCCGCTTGTCCGGCACCATGGTGTGGGTGTGCGAACCGCACTTGGTCTCGACCGCGGCGACGTAGCGCGGGTTGCGCTTGTCGCTGATGTCGAAGACCTTGATGCCCTCCCACGCGTCCTTGTTGGACGCGGGCAGCGATGTGCTGGAGCAGGAGCTGTCGCTGCGCGAGGAGTCGGTGGACAGGAAGAGCAGGTTGTCCTTGACCGAGATGTCGTTCTGCGAGCCGGGGCACAGCACCGAGCTGACGATCTTGGGCTGGTGCGGGTTGCGGATGTCGTAGATGACGAATCCGTTGTAGTTGCCGTCGAAGGCGTAGCCGTCCTGGAAGGCCAGGTCGGTGTAGGTGGACGAGGTGTTGTCGAACGGCGCCTGCTTGGGCAGGTTCGCCAGGTGCTTGATGTTGCGGCTGTTGCGGATCTCGTCGACGCCGGGAATTCCGGCGCCCTGCTGCTCCGCGCTCTCCAGCTGCGCTTCGGACAGACCAGCGAGGTCGTCGTCGGGCGCGGCGGTGGCCTGAGGACCCCACGCCACGGCCGACAAGGCCAACGCGAACGCCCCCACGGCCGCCGCGGTCGCCCGCCGACGGCTCGTGTCGCGATTGTTCTCCACAGGTTCCCCTTCCGACCTGGTGCAGGGAAGGGCAGTATTACCCTTTTGCAAGGCTAAGTACCAGACCCGAACGACCGGTTTTCAGTGGTTCTCACCGGGCGCGATGGCAGGTACCTTGGCGGCCGGGTGGCAGTGGAGGGGGCGAGGATGCGGATCGGGTTGGCGGCGGCGGTGCTGGTCGCGGTGGGCTCGGTGGCCGGGTGCACCGGTGGGGCCGCCCAGGACAGCGCCCCGATCATCGCGCCCCAGGGGCCGGGGGAGCAGGCCCAGACCCTGTCCCCGGACGACATCGGCACCGAGCGCTGGACCGCGCCCAGCGAGGCCGACCTGGCCTACGTGGCCAAGATGATCCGCCACCACGAGCAGGCGCTGGAGATGACCGCGCTGGCCCCCGACCGGGCCCAGCACGAGGCCGTGCGGGGGCTGGCCGCGCGCATCCACGACACCCAGGGCCCCGAGGCGCGGGCCATGGAGTCCTGGCGCGATCAGTTCGCCGCGCAAGCGCCCGCGCACGGCCACTCCGGCGGGCTGCCGCACGTGGACCACGCCTCGATGCCCGGCATGGCCACCCCCGAGCAGCTGGCCGCGCTGCGCGCGGCGGGCGGCGCGGACTTCGACCGGCTGTTCCTCCAGCTGATGATCGCCCACCACGAGGGTGCGATGCGGATGGCCGTGGAGGTGCTGACCACCGGCTCGGACGTGCGGGTGGAGGAGATGGCCACCGACGTGCTGGCCACCCAGACCGACGAGGTGGAGCGGATGAAGGCGATCAGGATCCCGTAGCGCGCAAGGTCTCCACCATGGCCGCCAGCGCGTCCACGCCCAGTTCGCAGGAGTCGACGGGGCGATCGCCCACCGTGGCGTGCGCCGCCTCGGTGGCCGAGACGAACACCGACACCACGCAGCTGCCGCTGTCGCTGCGCGAGGACACGCCGGGATAGCCCGCCACGTCCACGTCGCGGTACTCGTTGACCCGGGGCACGTTGCCGTCCGCGGCGTCCTGCCAGTCGCGGTACATCTCGTCCGGGGTGATCCCCGAACCCAGCGTGACCGACACCTGCGTGCCGTCGCCCGCCTCCAGGTAGCAGATCATCGCCGCGGACCCACCCGCGGGCGTCAAGTCCAGCCGTGCCAGCCGGTCCGCGCCGATCGCGTCGCAGGGCTGGGTGTAGTAGCGCTCCATGGCCGCGCCCAGGGAGGGCTGGTTCGGCGCGCCGCGCTGGGCGCTGGGTGGACCCCCGGTCGCGCCACCGGTGGTCCACAGCAGTAACACCGCCCCGGCGGCGAGCACCGCTGCCGCGATCAACGCGAACACCGGCCAGCGTCGGCGAGCGTTCCTGACCATCCTTGGCCCCTCCAGGGGAATCGGCTCCGGGCAGGATAGGGGCGCCACCCGGTGGCACGACCTGTTCCGGAGGACGGAGCTTCGGTCAACCGATCGGTTGAACCGGGGTTGACCGGGGTCAGCCGGTGGCCACGGCGCGGGAATCCGGCAGCCCCTCGCCGACGGTGGTGTGCGCGGCATCGGTGGGAAGAGGTGGACGGAGGCGACGCGGCCCCGCCGTCCTTGTGGGACGAGACGGCAGGGTAGCGGTTCAGATCGACGTCCCGGTAGTCGTGCGCCGATGAATTTCCATCCCGCGCGGCTTCGGCCCGGTCGCGGCGCGTCCCGTCGGACGCGCGGGAGGGACCGGTGATCAACGACACCCGCACCTCGGGCACGCCTGCGAGTACCACCCGGAGTGCGAGCGCGGGCCGTTGACCGCTACCCGTTGCTCCGAACGTCCCATCCGCGGTGTCCGAACGCGCGGTTCGTGCGGCGGGTCAGGCGGACAGGCGCGGCACGACGGCGCGGCCCGCGGTCTCCAGCACCTTGGCCGCGGTGGTGTCGGCGCCGAAGTAGGTGAACGACACCATCAGGTCGGCCTTGCTCAGCACGAGCTGGCAGGCCGACTCCAGGCCGTTGCGGGCGCAGTAGGAGAACTGCGCGTCCGCGCCCAACTGGGGCAGGGACAGCTCCCCGGCGATGGTGTAGCTCGTGCCGCCGTACTCGAACGTGCCGCACTCCAGCGCCTTGCGGCTCAGCTCGACGGTTTCCGCGGCGGCGGCCACGCGCCAGTAGGAGACGCTGTACTGGTGCAGGTAGAAGCCGGACCGGTCGATCCAGTCGGCGGCCATCCGGGTCGCCGACATCGCGCCGTCGGTGGACAGCTCCCCTGGGCACAGCACGACCGTGTAGTTCTTCTGCTCGCCGCTTGAGTTGCGGGTGTAGCCCAGCGGTGCCAGCACGTCGTCGGGCAGTTGGGCCTGACGCAGCCGAGGCTCGATCAGCGCGGGGTCGGGCCGGGCCGCGGTGGTGGTCGTGGTCGTGGTGGGCGTCGCGCTGGACGACGTTGCGGTGGTCGATGCCACTGGTGCGGCCGAACAGCCTGCCAGCACCAGCAGGGCGAGGAAAGTCCCCCCGTGTCTCATGAGGGGGAACGCTAGCGCAGGGGTTCGCCCCGAAGATCACCCCCGGCGTCAGTAGTCGACGCGATCGGTGCGGGACAGCCACGCGGCGAAGGGCGCGGCGTCGTCATCGGTGGTGATCCGCTCCACCGCCAGGTTCCACGTCTCGCGCGGCCTGCCGAACAAATCGTGGAACTCCCGGTCGTCGAAGCCCGCCGCGGCGGCGTCGTGCCGGTCCGCGGCGTAGACGATCCGGTCCACCCGCGCCCACAGCGCCGCCGCCAGGCACAGCGGGCACGGCTCGCAGGAGGACACCAGGACGCAGCCGGTCAGCCGGAACCGGCCCAGCGCCCGGCAGGCCGCGCGGATGGCCACCACCTCGGCGTGCGCGGTCGGGTCCAGCGTCGCGGTGACGCGGTTGGTGCCCTCGCCGACGACCTCGCCGTCGCGGACCACGACCGCGCCGAAGGGGCCGCCGCCTTCGGTCACGCTGCGGGTGGCCAGCTCGATGGCCGTGCGCAGCCAGGAGTGCTCGGCGGTGGTGGACGTGGTCAAGGACGCGCTCCGGGGGGTCAGGTGCCGGTGATGTGCTCGGGGCGGACCGGCACGCGGGTCAGGGCGAGACCGGTGGCGGCGCGGATCGCCGCCACGATGGCCGGGGTGGAGGATATGGTGGGCGGCTCGCCGACGCCGCGCACGCCGTAGGGCGCGTTCGGGTCGGCCAGTTCCAGCACGTCGACACCCATCGGCGGCATGTCCAGCGTGGTCGGGATCAGGTAGTCGGTGAACGACGGGTTGCGCACCCGGCCGCCGGAGGTGCGGATCTCCTCCATCACCGCCAGGCCCAGGCCCTGCGCGGAACCGCCCTGGATCTGCCCGACCACCGCCTGCGGGTTCAGCGCGCGGCCGACGTCCTGCGCGCAGTCCAGCCGGACCACCTTGACCAGGCCCAGTTCGGTGTCCACGTCCACCACCGCGCGGTGGGCGGCGAAGCCGTACTGCACGTGCGCGTTCCCCTGGCCGGTCACCGGGTCGATCGGCTCGGTCCGGCGGTGGCGGTACTCGGCGGTCCGGTCGACCACCCGGTCGCCCAGCAGCTCCGCCAGGTCGACCTCGGACAGGTCCTCGGTGCCCGCCATGGCGGCCAGTTCGGCGCGGACCGCGGCGCACGCGGCTTTGACCGCGCCACCGGTGACGTAGGTCTGGCGCGAGGCCGAGGTCGATCCGCCGTCGCCGATGGTGGTGTCCATGGGCAGGATCGCCACCCGGCGCACGCCCAGTTCGGTCCGCACGATCTGCTGCACGACCGTGACCAGGCCCTGGCCCACCTCGCACGCCGCGGTGTGCGCCTGCGCCACCGGCTCGCCGTTGACGACCTGCAGGCGCACCCGTGCCGTGGAGTAGTCGTCGTAGCCCTCGGAGAAGCAGATGTTCTTGATCCCCACCGCGTAGCCCACACCGCGCACCACGCCCTCGCCGTGCGTGGTGTTGGCGACGCCGCCGGGCATGTCCCGCAGGTCCAGCGCGCCGCTCGGCGGCGGCAGCGGCTTGTCGCGGACCAGTTCCAGCAGTCGCGCCACGGGCGCGGCCGAGTCGACGAGCTGGCCGGTCGGCATCACCGAGCCCTCCGCCATGGCGTTGCGCAGGCGCAGCTCCACCGGGTGCAGGCCCAGCTCGGCGGCCAGTCTGTCCATTTGGGACTCGTAGGCGAAAGCCGCCTGCACCGCGCCGAACCCGCGCATCGCGCCGCAGGGCGGGTTGTTGGTGTAGAGGCCCCAGGCGTCCACGGTCACGTTGTCGACCTCGTACGGGCCGATGCCCAGTGTCGCGGCGTTGGCCACGACGGCTCCGGTGCTGGAGGCGTACGCGCCGCCGTCGAGGTAGATCTTCGCCTTGACGTACGACAGCTTCCCGGTGCGGTCCGCGCCGTGCTCGTAGTGCAGCACCGCCGGGTGGCGGTGCACGTGCCCGTAGAACGACTCCTCGCGGTTGTAGACCATCTTCACCGGCCTGCCGGTGCGCAGCGCCAGCAGACAGGCGTGGACCTGCATGGACAGGTCTTCGCGCCCGCCGAACGCGCCGCCCACCCCGGACAGCGTCAGCCGCACCTTGTCCTCGGGCATCCCCAGCGCGCGGGCGACCTGCTCCCGGTCCACGTGCAGCCACTGGGTGGCGACGTAGAGGTCCACCCCGCCGTCCTCGGCGGGCACCGCCAGCCCGGACTCCGGCCCCAGGAAAGCCTGGTCCTGCATGCCGACCTCGTAGCGGCCGGTGACCACCACCGCCGCGGTGGCCGCCTGGTCGCCGCGGCGGACCGGCACGTGCCGCAGCAGGTTCCCGCCGGGGTGCAGCGGGGCCGCCCCGGCCGCGGTCTCCACGTCCACCACGGGTTCGAGCACCTCGTAGGCGACCTTGACGCGCCGCATCGCCCGACGCGCGGTCTCGGGGTGGTCAGCGGCCACCAGCGCCACCGGTTCTCCCTGGTAGCGCACGACCCCCTCGGCCAGCACCGGCTGGTCCTTGCGCTCCAGGCCGTAGCGGTTGAGCCCCGGCACGTCCTCGTGCGTGAGCACCGCCCGCACGCCCGGCACCCGGATCGCCTCGGTGAGGTCGACGGAGACGATCCTCGCGTGCGGGTGCGGGCTGCGCAGCGTCGCGCCCCAGACCATGTCCTCGTGCCACAGGTCCGAGGCGTAGGCGAACTCGCCGCGCACCTTGAGGTTGCCGTCGGGGCGCCGGGGGCTGGTGCCGATGCCCCCGGTCACCTCGGAGGTCAGCGCGGAGGTCAGGGCGGTCCGGATCGGGCTCACGTGATCCCCCCTCGTCGTTCGGCGGTGGCCTTCAGGCGGGCGGCGGCGGTGCGCAGCTCGCGCGCCAGCTCGGTCGCGGAGGCGGTGCGCAGCTCCCCGTCGTCGACCACGGTCCGGCCGCCCACCAGCAGCAGCTTGAGCCGCGGGCGGGGACCGAGCACCAGCGCGGCCACCGGGTCGTCGACGCCCGCGTGGTCCAGCCCGTCGAGCCGCCACACCGCCAGGTCGGCCAGCTTTCCCGGCTCGATCGAGCCGATCTCGTCCTGCCGCCCCAGGCACCGCGCGCCGCCCATGGTGGCCAGCCACAGCGCCTGCCGGACGCCCAGCGCCTCGGGACCGCCGCGCTGGCGGGCCTGCAGCAGCGCCTGGTGCAGCTCCTCGACCAGGCCGCCGGACTCGTTGGACGCCGCGCCGTCCACGCCCAGTCCCACCGCGGCCCCCGCGTCGAGCAGCTCGCGCACCGGGGCGATACCTGTGCCCAGTCTGCCGTTGGAGGTGGGGCAGTGCGCGGAGCCGGTCCCGGTGGCGCCCAGGCGCTCGACCTCCTCCGGCGACAGGTGCACGGTGTGCGCCAGCCACACGTCCGCGCCCAGCCAGCCGAGCCGCTCGGCGTACTCGGTGGGCGTGCAGCCGTACTCGGCCCGGCACCGGTGCTGCTCGTCGGTGGTCTCGGCGAGGTGCGTGTGCAGCCGGACGCCCTTGGCGCGGGCCAGCTCCGCCGCGCCGACCATCAGCTCCCGGCTGACCGAGAACGGCGAGCACGGGCCCACGGCCACGCGCACCAGCGCGTCGGGGGAGGGGTCGTGGTGGGTGTCGATCGCCTCCTCCGTCGCCGCCAGCGCGGCGTCGGTCTCCTCCACCAGGTCGTCCGGGGGCAGCCCGCCCCGCGACCGGCCGCGGTCCATCGAGCCGCGCACGGCGTGCAGCCGCAGGCCGATCCGCCGCCCGGCCGAGACCAGCGCCCCGAACTGGTCGCCCCCCTCGCGCGGGAACACGTAGTGGTGGTCGGCGGCGGTGGTGCAGCCGGTGGTGGCGAGCCTGGCCAGCCCGGCCGAGGCCGCGCCGTGGGTGCTCTCCGCGTCCAGCCCCCGCCACACCGGGTACAGCGCGGTCAGCCACTGGAACAGCGGGAGGTCCTGGGCCAAGCCCCTGGTGGCCCACTGGTAGAGGTGGTGGTGGGTGTTGACCAGGCCGGGCGTGACCAGGCAGCCGCTGCCGTCGACCCAGGTGTGCGGTCCGGACGGCCTCGGGGCCTGGCCGGGGCCCACCGCCGCGATCCGGCCGCCCTCGACCACCACGTGGCCGAACGCGAACTCGGTGCCGACGGAGTCCACTGTGGACACGGCGACGCCGTCGATGACGGTGGGCCTCATCGCCTCCGCGCCGCCAATCGCACCGCGTCCAGGATCTTCTCGTACCCGGTGCAGCGGCACAGGTTGCCCGCCAGCGCCTCGCGGATCTCCGGGTCGCTGGGCGCGGCCACCCGGTTGAGCAGGTCGTGCGCGGCGACCACGAGACCGGGGGTGCAGAACCCGCACTGCACCGCCCCCGCCTCCACGAACGCCTCCTGCACGGGGTCCAGCTCGTCGCCCACGGCCAGGCCCTCGACCGTGCGCACCTCGCGCCCGTGCGCCTGCCCGGCCGCCACCAGGCACGCGCACACCGGCACGTCGTCCAGGTACACCGTGCAGGAGCCGCACTCGCCCTGCTCGCAGGCGTTCTTGGCGCCGGGCAGCCCCAGCCGCTCGCGCAGCAGGAAGAGCAGGCTCTCACCCTCCCAGACGTCGTCGGCCCGCCGGGCCTCCCCGTTTACGGTCACGTCCACGCGCATGTCAGACGCTCCCTCCCCAGCGGTCCCGGTGGTCCTGGTAGTCCTGCCACGCCCAGCCCAGCGCCCGCCGGGCCAGCACGGCCAGCGCGTGCCCGCGGTATGCCGCGGTGCCCCGCACGTCGTCAATCGGGCTCGCGGCCTCGGCGACCAGTTCGCCGAACCGGCGCCGCACCGGTTCCGGCAACGGCCGCGGCGACCGCCACTGGTCCGCAGCGGTCAGCTCGCCGGACAGGAACTCCTCGGCGGCGCTCGCCCGGCGCGGGGTCGGCGCGGCCGAGCCGATGGCGGCGGCGACGCGCGCGGCGGCCGGGTGCAGCGCGATGGCGAACGAGCACACCGCGATCACCATGGCGTTGCGCGTGCCCACCTTGCAGAACTGCTGTGGTCCCCGCGCCCGCGGTATCAGCACCGCGGCGATCAGCTCGTCCGGCTCCAGCGCGTTGCGCTTGACGCCCAGGTAGAACTCGGTCGCCGGGATGAGCCGGGTGCCGCGCGCGGACACCGCCTCGACCACCGCGTCGGCGGTCAGCAGCACCGGGTGCGCGTCACCCGCCGGGGAGGCCGCGCCGAGGTTGCCGCCGACCGTGCCCCGGTTGCGGATCTGCGGCGAGCCCACCGTGCGCGACGCCGCCGCCAGCCCCGGCAGCGCCCCGCCCAGCTCGTCGATGACCCGCGCGTAGGGCACCCCGGACCCCAGGCGCACCACCCCGGCCCGCTCCGACCACTGGCGCAGCTCCGCCACGCGGGTCAGGTCCAGCAGCGCGGCGGGCCTGCGGTGGTCGAAGTTCAGCTCCACCATCACGTCCGTGCCGCCCGCGATGGGGACCGCGTCGGGGTGCTCGGCCTTGAGCGCCAGCGCTTCGGCCAGGGTGTCGGGGCGGAGGAAGTCCATCGGCGACCTCGGGTGTGTGCGGTGCGTGCGGGCCAGTACACCGATTCCGGTGGCGGATCAGCTACGGCGGCGGTGCATGAATTCCAGGCTCCTACAGGGTGTTGATTTGTGCTTTCCTACAAACACGATCGGGTGACCGTAAGTGGTGGTTGTGACAGCGGGGAGGCAGGCGTGTTGCTGGTGCGCGGCCTGCTGGGGGCGCCGGAGCTGCGGCTGCGCCTGGTGACCGGCGAAGACCTGCTCGACCGACCGGTCACCGGTCTGTACGGCACCGAGCTGCCCGACCCTGCCCGCTACCTGAGCGGCGGCGAGCTGGTGCTGTCGGGGCTGCTGTGGCACGGCACCGCGGCCGACTGCGAGAGGTTCGCCGCCGCGCTCGCGGGCGCGGGCGTGGCGGCGCTGGCGGCCAGCGGCACCGACGGCAGCGGCCTGCCCGCCGCGCTGGTGGACGCCTGTCGCAGGCACCGGGTGCCGCTGCTGGAGGTCCCCGTCGACCTCTCCTTCGCGGTGATCACCGAGCGGGTCGTGCTGGCGCTGGCGGCCGAGCGCGGCGGCGCGCTGCTGGACGGGCACCGGCGGCTGCTCGCGGTGGCGGCGGGCGAGGGCGGGCTGCCCGCGCTGCTGGCCGCGGGCGCGGCGGAACTGGACGCGCCGTGCCGGGTGCTGTCGACGACCGGGCGCGTGGTCGCCGGGCCGGAGCTGGACCCGCGGGTGCGCACGGCGCTGGTGCGGGAGTTCCTGCGGGCCGACCGGCTGCCGGTGGTGGTGCGCCGCACCACGCTGCTGCCGGTGGCCGAGCGGGGTGGTGACCGGATGACCGGGTGGGTGCTGGCGGTGGACGGCGACCGGGCGCGCGACGAACTGGCCGCCGAGCTGGCCAGCCTGGTCGGCCTGGAGCGGGCGCGGGTGGTGCAGGCCCGGCGAATCGGCAACCGCGCCGCCGGGCCGCTGCTGCGCGAGGTGCGCTCGGGCACCGGCGAGCTGGCCGCGCACGTGGCCGCCGCCGGGTGGGAGCCCGACGTGCCGCTGCGCGTGGTGTCGGCGTCCGCTTCGGACGGTCGCACCGAGCTGGTCGCCGCCCTGCTGGAGGAGGTGCTGGCCGCGGTGACCCCGCACGCGCTGGTCTGCGCGGTCGGCGCGGAGGTCTGCGCGGTCGCCCCGTCCGGCGCGGGCTGGGCGGAGGCGGCGCGGTCGGCGCTGCACACCGTCGAACCGGCGCTGGGCTCGACCCGCGTGGCGGTCGGCATCTCCTCCCCGGTGCTCGCGGCGGGACTGCGCGGTGCGGCGGTGGAGGCCGCGCATGCGCGCCGGCTGGGCGCCCGGCGCGGCGGCCGGACCCGCGTGGTGGCGGGGGAGGAGATCGCGGCGCACCAGTTGCTGCTGGCGAGCGCGCCCGAGGAGCTGCGCGGCTCGCTGCGCCGCCGGGTGCTGGGCCCGGTGCTGGACTACGACGCCGAGCACGGCTCGGACCTGGTGGGCACGCTGCGGGTGTTCCTGGACTGCTCCGGCTCCTGGACCACCGCCGCCGCCAGGCTGCACGTCCACGTCAACACGCTGCGGTACCGGGTCGGCCGGGTGGAGCGGCTGCTCGGCGCGGACCTGTCGGACTTCGCCCGCCGCGTCGACCTGTACCTGGCGTTGCGAGCGGGCGGATAACCGGCGCGCGGTGTTGTGGGGCGATCCGGCGGTGTGTGACGGCTCTCCCGCGCGGCCCGGAACGTCGTACGCCCGCCGCGCCGGGGCGAGGCAGGCGTACGACGTGCTGCCGGGGTCGACCTGCGCGGCGCTCGGGGTGCCGCACCGGTCGGCGGGGCCCCTGACCCGCCGGGGCACGGGAGAGGCTCCCTCACCTCACCCGCTGCCAGGGCACCAGGGTGGGCCGCTGACCGGTGGTGAGGAACTCGTCGATCGCCACCGCCAGCTCGGTGACCGGGATCTCGCAGTGCGACGGGAAGCGCAGACCCGCGTAGCGGGGGCCCATCCGGGGGCCTTCGCCCAGGCTGGCCCAGGAGCCCGTCATCGCGTCGGCGAACAGGATCGCGCCCCGATCGCCCCGCACGCCCACCCACGCGGTGTGCTCGCAGTCGCTGTGCACCAGCGCGGCGTTGCGGGCCACGACCAGCCTGTCCAGCAGCCGGTGCACGTCCTCGGTGCGGCGGACCTGCGCGACGCCGCTGTCGTAGTGCGCCTGGATCACGGGGTCACTCCTTGCAGCGCTTGCCGGTGTTCACGCAGTCGACCAGCCGGTTCATGATCTCCTCGCCCATCACGTTGGCGAAGTCGTCGTGGTCGGAGAACGGGTTGTGCTCCTCCTCCGGGAAGGCGTCGACCGCGTACTGGCCGTTGACCTGGACGTCCCTGGGGATGTTGTAGGTCAGGCTGATGCGCAGCTGCGGCACGGCGGTGAAGCCCTGCGGGCAGCGGCCGTTCTGGTCGGGGTAGACGATGTGGTCGCGGTGGTTGGCGCTGTCGGTGTTCTTGCCGTCCCAGCAGCTGGCGAAGTCGTGGATGCGCTTGACCTTGCTGCCCTGCGGGCAGATCGGGTACTTGTTCATCAGCACCTTGTCCTCGAAACCGGTGCAGGTCCACGAGTTCCGGGCGTTCTTCGGGCCGTTGGTGGTGACCTTGGCGTCGCCGTAGAGGATGCGCAGGAACTGCGGCATCGCGGTGACCTTGCCGACCGGGCTGCCGCGGAAGGTCAGGTCCACCACCTCCGGGCGCTGGATCTCGCCCTCGTTGCCGGGCAGCTCGTTCTCGTCGCTGGCGCTCTTGCCCTCGCCCTTCTCCACCGCATCGGGCTCGGCGGCCCGCTGCTCCTCGGCGACCTGCGCGTCGGCGGCGTCGCCGTCCTTGACCGTGCACGGCGACAGCCGCAGCAGGTTGCGGGTCCGCGCGCCCGCGCGGTTCATCGCCTGGGAGATCTGGACGATCGTGCCGACGCGCTGGTTGCGCAGCGGCCGCAGCACCTGGTTGTTGACGAAGTTGGCGTCGTCGACGTTGCCGCTCTGCAGCTTCTGGTTGGCCTGGGTGACCTGGTCCTTGAGGGCCTGCAGGCCGCGGTCGACCTCAGCGCGGGCGCGCTGCGGGACGTTGCGCAGCTTGCGCCGCAGGTCCGGGCACTCGACGGTGGCCTTGGCCGGTTCGCCCGGCTCCTCCTCCTCGTTCTCCCGGTCGATCCGGACCACGGGCCAGAAGTAGGTGGACTTGTCGCCGTTCTTGCAGGTGGTGTCGGCCTCGGCGAGGCTCTCGTTGGTCGAGTCGGCGTCGGTGGACACGTTGCCCACGTAGTCGTGCAGGTGCTGGGCGCCGTTGCGCACGCCGGGCTGGGCGATGAAGTTGTCCGGGTTGAAGTGGCCGTTCTCGTTGCGGCCGCAGTCGACGGTGAACGTCCCGGTGGAGGCGTCGCGCTGGGGGCGGGGGGTGTTGACGTTGCGGGCCTGCTTGGTGATGTCGACGAACAGGGAGATGTCGGCCCCGTCCGCCTGGGCCGTGCCCTGGTCACCGGCGCTGGAGATCGCGACGGCCAGGCCGATCGTGAGCGCCAGCCCGGTCGCGCCTGCTGTCAGCTTCGTGCGCCGGGAGAAGCGGTGCCGCCCCTGGTTTCGCGTCATGGAAGTGTCACCTCGTCGTAGGTACGCGCATCGATCGCTTGCTTCGAACCCCGACCGCCGGTGGGCGGTGGACACCGGGGCATACGTACCGGTGCCAGTCCGCGACCTGGCCGTTATCGTTTCGTTATATCGGGTGACCCCTATCTTCGGCCCAGGTCGGCGCGCGGCCTGCCCCCGCCGGTGTTCCTGTCGGTTGCACGTGAGGTCTTCACCCGCGCCCACGCCTGCGGAAGACTCGCGAACCGGACAACCGTAAGGAGTGGCCATGTCTCGCACTTTCGGCGTGCTGGCGGCGGTAGTGGTCGGGTTCGCGCTCGTCACCGCCACTCCCGCCGCCGCTGAGCACGTCCATCCGTTCCCCACCGAGATCCCGCTGCCCGAGGGCTTCAGGCCGGAGGGCATCGCCATCGGCGCCGAACCCATCGCGTACTTCGGCTCCCTCGCCGACGGCGACCTCTACCGGGCCGACCTGCGCACCGGTCGGGGCGAGGTCTTCAGCCAGGGGCCGGGAACGCAGTCGGTGGGTCTCCAGATCGACCGGCGTGAGCGGCTGTTCGTGGCGGGCGGCGCGACGGGCGACGCGCGGGTCGTCGACGCCCGCTCCGGCGAAATTCTCAAGTCCTACCGGTTCTCCAGCGGTGACACGTTCGTCAACGACGTGGTTGTCACCCCTAGTGCCGCGTACTTCACGGACAGTTATAGGGCGACCCTTTACAAGGTGCCGTTCGGGCGTTTCGGGCAACTACCCGACACTTTCGTCAGCGTGCCTCTAACGGGTGATTTTGTGCTGACCCCCGGAGTCATCAACGCGAATGGCATCACCACCACCCCGGACGGCCGGGCGCTGCTGGTGGTGCAGAGCAACACCGGCAAGCTGTTCCGGGTCGACCCGGACACCGGGCACTCCGCCGAGGTCGACCTCGGCGGCGAGGTGCTGACCAACGGCGACGGGCTGCTGCGCGAGGGGCGGACCCTGCGCGTGGTGCTGAACCGGGTCAACACGCTGGCCTCCTTCACCCTGAACAAGGCCGGGACCAGCGGAAAGCTCACCTCCGCGATCACCGACCCGCGCTTTGACGTGCCGACCACGGTCGCCGAGTTCGGCACCCGGCTGTACCTGCCCAACGCCCGCTTCACCACCACGCCCACCCCCACCACGCCGTACAACGCGGTTTCCGTGCCCAAGCCCTGAACACCAGGGGGTCGACGGGAATCCCCTAATCGCCCCTAGTTCCCGCCGACCCCCTGTCCGGTGCCGCGCCCCAGTGGGTAGCCTGACCGTCGCACGGTGCGAGTGATCGCTGTCTCTTCGTAGTTTTGATCTTCAGTGTTACCGTTCTGTAGCCGATCTGGTGACGAGGAGGCGGCGCGCTCGCGCTGCACCTGACCTGGCAACGGAGTTCACGAGGCTGCGGAGCGCTGTGAAGCAGAAGAGCACAACGGAGACGAACTACAAGACCATCCGTTCACGTCTCACGGGTGTCGTCGTCGTCCCCAGCATCGTCTTGCTCGTGATGTGGGCGCTGTTCTCCTCGTACACCGTTTTCGACGGTTACTACCTGCGGACGGTCGCCGCGGGCGTGAAGGACGCGTCCATCCCCGCGCTGCAGACCTTCGCCGCGCTGCAGAAGGAGCGCGAGCTCAGCCTGACCAGCCTGAGCCAGCCGGAGACCGACAAGACGGCGCTGCGGGCGCAGTACGAGGAGACCGACCGGGCGCTGGGCGCGATGAACAGCGCGCTCGACGAGCTGGCGACCTCGGCGCCCCAGGAGATCGTCGACCGGATCAACGGTCTGGACGTCCTGCTCGGCCAGCTCTCGCAGAAGCGGTCGCAGCTGGAGACGGGCAAGGCGTCCAAGAGCGAGATCTACACCTACTACAACAGCCTGCTCGACGCGGGCACCGCGCTGTTCAACGTGCAGGCGCGCACGGTGCCCGACGCCGAGTCGGTGCAGAACGCCATCTTCGCGCCCGAGTTCTTCAAGGCGGCCGACTGGATGTCCAGGGCCACCTCGATCGCCTCGGCCGCGCTGGCGGCGGGCTCGTTCAGCCCCGAGGAGCACATCGAGTTCGCCAACCTCGTCGGCGCCTACCACGCGACCTACGAGTCCGGCCAGCCCTACGCGCTGCCCGAGGTGCGCAGGCACTACCAGGCCATGGTCGAGAGCGAGGCCTGGAGGAAGCTGGTCGAGTTCGAGAACAGGCTGGTGCAGAACCAGAGCAGGCCCGCGAACGCCGGGTCGCTGTCGGACTGGCAGGGCATCAGCGGCCCGATCGCGGCCGAGCTGAACGCGCTGACCAGCGAGCAGGCCGCGGGCGCGGTGGACATCACCATGGCCAACGGCGAGAGCAAGTTCCGCACCGTGCTGATCGGCAGCCTGGTCGGCCTGCTCGCGGTGATCATCGGCATCCTGATCGCGATCCGCACCTCGAACCGGCTGGTCAACCGCGCGCTGATCACCCGTCTGGCGGCGCTGCGGAAGGACTCCCTGGCGCTGGCCCACGAGCGGCTGCCCGACATCGTCGACCGGCTGCGCGAGGGCAAGCACGTCGACGTGGAGGCGGAGGTCCCGCCGCTGGACTACGGCAGCGACGAGATCGGCCAGGTGGCCGACGCGTTCAACGCCGCCCAGTTCACCGCGGTCGCCGCGGCGGTCAAGGAGAGCCAGGCCCGCGAGGGCGTCAACCGGGTCTTCCTCGACATCGCCCACCGCAACCAGGGCCTGGTGCACCGCCAGCTCAAGATCCTGGACAAGCTGGAGCGCGAGGAGGAGAACCCCGACCAGCTCGACGCGCTGTTCCAGCTCGACCACCTGGCCACCCGCGCCCGTCGCAACGCCGAGAACCTGATCATCCTGGCGGGCGAGCAGCCGGGCAGGCAGTGGCGCAAGCCGGTGCGGCTGCTGGACGTGCTGCGCGCCGCGGTCGCCGAGACCGAGCAGTACGTCCGGGTCAAGGTCAACCCGGTGCCCGACGTGGCGCTGGTGGGCGCCGCGGTGGCCGACACCATCCACCTGGTCGCCGAGCTGGTGGACAACGCCACCGCGTTCTCCTCGCCGCGCTCCCAGGTGCAGATCCACGCCAGCGAGGTGCCCCAGGGCGTCGTGGTGGAGATCGAGGACCACGGACTCGGCATCAGCCCGGAGGACCGCGAGCAGCACAACGCGATGCTGGCCGACCCGCCGGAGTTCGACGCGGTGCGGCTGCGCGGCGAGTCCCGCCTCGGCCTGTTCGTGGTGGCCCGGCTGGCCGCGCGCCGGGGCATCCACGTGGAGTTGCGCGAATCCCCCTACGGCGGCACGCTGGCCTTGGTGCTCATGCCGACGTCGATCGTGGCGAGCCCGAACTCGCCGACCGAACCCGCGGACACCACCCTCCTGCTGTCCCGGCGCAGCCTGCACGACCACGCGGTCGCCGAGCGGGACGAGGACGAGGAGGAGCCGGTGGTCGCCGCGGGGAACAACGGGTCGGTGCCGGAGGCCAGGTTTCCCGAACCCTCCCAGCTGGAGGGCTTCTGGGCCCAGGCCGAGGCGGCCGCGAATCAGCAGCACGATCCCCAGCCCGAGGACGAGCGACTGAGCGGTGGGCTGGACCTGACGCCGCACAGCGGCTCCCTGGAGCTGCCGCAGCGCACGCGGACCGGGGGCGACCTCGCGGCGGAGTCGCCGCGGCCCGACGCGGGCGATCCCGCGGGGGGCAAGCCCGAGCTGCCCCGCAGGCGCAGGCAGCAGCACATCGCGCCGCAGTTGGTGCGCAACGATTTCCACCCGACGCCCGAACCGCTCGCCGAGGTCGACGTCGAGCAGGCCGCCGAACGGGTCCGCAACGGCCTGTCGGCGTTCCAGCGGGGCACTCGCAACGCCCGCCGCTCCGACGACGCCTTCGAGAAGTGATCCGCAGTGGACGGACGACTGGAAACCGGAAAGGCAACCCCGATGAACGACATGACCAGCCAGCACAACGAACTGAACTGGTTGTTGGAGGACCTGGTCGGCCGTGTGGTCGGTGCCCGGCACGCGGTGGTCCTGTCCGCGGACGGTCTGCTGCTGGGCCGCTCCGCCGGCCTGTCCAAGGACGACTCCGACCACCTGTCCGCGATGGCGTCGGCCTTCCAGAGCCTGGCCCGCGGCACCGGCCGCCACTTCGGCGGCGGCAAGGTCCGGCAGACCATCGTGGAGATGGAGCACGCCTACCTCTTCGTCACGGCGGCAGGCCACGGGGCGTGCCTGGCGGTGCTGGGCGAGGAGGACTCCGACATGGGCATGATCGCCTACGAGATGAACATGCTCGTGAAGCGGGTGGGCACCTACCTGTCGTCCGCGCCGCGGGGCACCTCGGTGTTGCCCACCGCACGCAGGTCGTCCTGATGTCCAGGCGCGAGGACTGGTGGTACGACGAGGCGGCGGGTCCGCTGGTCCGCCCCTACGCGATGGTGCGCGGCCGGACCCGGCCGCTGCGCCCGGAACTGCACCTGGTGACGCAGGTGCGCGCGATGCCGTCGCCGTCGGACCCGGATTCGCTGTCCGTGGAGCACCTTGAGATCATGGAGCTGTGCAAGCGGCCGCTGTCGGTGGCAGAGGTCGCCGCTTACCTCGACGTCCCCCTCGTGGTGGTCAAGGTGCTGCTCAGCGATCTCATCCAGCGCGGTGACGTCGTGATCAGGGACCCCTCGCGGATCGCCGAGGTGCCCGACCGGAACCTGTTGCAGGCAGTGCTGGATGGTGTGCGTGGAATCTGAGCGGCCGGGCGGGGAACTCCTCGTCCCCACCCCAGTCAAGATCGTCATCGCCGGGGGCTTCGGCACCGGGAAGACGACCATGGTCAACTCGGTCAGCGAGATACCCCCGCTGCACACGGAGGAGCTGCTCACCGAGGCGGGCGTCGGCGTGGACGACGTGGCGGGCCTGGAGAACAAGGAGACCACCACGGTCGCCCTGGACTTCGGCCGCATCACGATCAACCCCGAGGTCGTGCTGTACCTGTTCGGCACACCGGGCCAGAACCGCTTCTGGTTCATGTGGGACGAACTGGCCTACGGCGCGATCGGCGCGGTGATCCTGGTCGACACCCGCAGGCTGGACAGCAGCTTCCCGTCGATCGACTTCTTCGAGCGGCGGGGCATCCCGTTCATCATCGCGGTGAACTGCTTCGAAGGCGCGCACAGCTACGCCGTCGACGAGGTCCGGCGCGCACTGGACGTGGACGACGCGATTCCCGTGGTGCTGTGCGACGCGCGGAAGCGGGAGTCCAGCAAGACGGTGCTGGTGAGCCTGATCCAGCACACCATGGACCGCCTCGACGCGATGGCCTGAGCGGAAAACCGTTGGCGCGCCCAACCCCGCGCCAACGGTTTCCACCCGAACGCTCAATTCATGGTGCCCGAACGCTCAACTCGCGCGGAACCCGGTGGGCACCGCGCGAGGCCGCGTCGGCCTGTCGGCATGCCTTTCGCGGAAAATCACGCTCTTCGATTTTCCGCGAAACGCGTGCCGATGGGCCGACTTCCGAGCGGCCGAGCCTGCCGTCTGCGGAGCAGCGGCCATCGATACAGCCGACTTCCGGGTGGCCGAGCCCGACCCGGCGGAGCCGGGTCAGTTCAACACAGGCTCCAGTCGGCAGTTGAAGTGGCGCAGCAGGGCGGGCACTTCGACCAGGCGGTAGCCGGGCACCCGCTCGGGGCGCTTGGCGATCTCACCGAGGGTTTCGGCCACGTACTCCAGGTGGCTCTTGGTGTAGACGCGGCGCGGGATGGCCATGCGGACCAGTTCGTAGGGCGCCGGGGTGATCAGCTCGCCCGACTCGTCCAGCTCGCCCAGGTACAGCGATCCCAGTTCGGCGCAGCGGATGCCGCCCGCCAGGTACATCTCCTGGGCCAGCGCGTGGCCGGGGAACCGGCTGGGCGGGATGTGCGGCAGCAGGCGTCCGGCGTTGAGGTAGAGCGCGTGCACGCCCGCGGGGCGGACGCTGTCCACGCCGACGTCGGCGATCAGCTCGGCCAGGTAGGCGGTCTGCTCGGCGCGCGAGCGCAGGTAGGCCGGGTCGGTCACCTCGACCAGGCCCTGCGCCAGCATCTCCAGGTCGCGGCCGGACAGCCCGCCGTAGGTGCGGAACCCCTCGGTGGCGATGAGCAGCAGTTCGCAGCGCTTGGCCAGTTCCGGGTCGCGCATCGCCAGCAGCCCGCCCATGTGGACGATGCCGTCCTTCTTCAGGCTCGCCACGCAGCCGTCGGCCAGTGCGAAGGCCTCTTGGGCCACTTGCCGGGGGGTGCGGTCGGCGTAGCCGGGTTCCCGCTGGGTGACCAGCCAGGCGTTCTCGGCGAAGCGGGCGGCGTCGAGGAAGAACGGCACGCCGTGCTCGCGGGTGAGCCGGGCCACCGCCTCCAGGTTGGCCATGGACACCGGCTGGCCGCCGCCGCCGTTGTTGGTGATGGTCATGATGACCAGGCCGACCTCGTCGGGGCCGGAGAGCACGCGCTGCAAGGCTTCCAGGTCGATGTCGCCCTTGAAGGGGGAGTAGCTGTCGAGGTCCTTGGCCTCGGCGCAGGGCAGGTCCAGCGCGACCGCCCCGACCAGTTCCACGTTGGCGCGGGTGGTGTCGAAGTGGGTGTTGCTGACCGACAGCTGTCCCGGTTTGAGCAGCGCGTTGAACAGGATGCGCTCCGCGGCGCGGCCCTGGTGCACGGGGAACAGGTGCGGGTAGCCGGTCAGCTCCTCGACGACCTCCCGGAACCTGAAGAAGGAGCGCGCGCCCGCGTAGCTCTCGTCGCCGCGCAGTCCGGCCGCCTGCTGGTCCGCCGACAGCGCGCCGGTTCCCGAGTCGCTGAGCAGGTCGATCGTCACGTCGGCCGCGCTGAGGTTGAACGGGTTGTACCCGGCGGCGGCCAGGGCGCGTTCGCGGTGTTCGCGCGTGGTGATCGGGATCGGCTCGACGGCCTTGATCCGGTAGGGCTCCATCAGGGGCATTCGGGGAACTCCTAGTTCGCCAGGCTGCTCTCGCGGGGGGAGGCCACGTCGTAGGCCTCGGAGGAGAGGTAGACGGTGATGCCGGGTCTGGGCTTGCCGGTGCGCAGGGAGACGTGGGCGATCAGGCCCACTCCCTCGTCCAGCGGGCGTTGGGCGATGCTGCGCAGCGCGGTGTCGAACTGCGCGGTGTCCAGGCCGTACGCCGCCATCGCGGCGTGCACGCGCGCCACGGCTTCCGCGTCGTCGCTGACGTAGTCGCGCACCGGCAGGTACAGCGAATAGCCGCTCGGCCGGGAGGTGTCGCCGTCCAGGAAGGTGTAGCTGGAGATCAGCGGTCTCCGGTCGAAGGTCCTGGTGCCGCCGCCGACGATGCGGCAGAAGTCGTCCAGTCGCTCCGCGTCGACGTCGCGGGCGGCGTGCGCGGCTCGTTGCGCGACAGCGGCTTCGGCGTCGTGGTGGGAGACGTAGACCTTCACCCGCGCGCGTCTGCGGTCGAGCAGGTCGAGCGCGAAGAAGGAGTACCGGTCGGCGCCGGGCCTGGTCATCGCGTGGTCGAGCAGGGTTTGGTGTCCGCCCGCGAAGCCGGTCCGCGCCAGTCCTTCCCGCACCAGGTCGTCGGCGGCGTGCTCGCCGCGCACCTGCGGGTTGAAGTACACCTTCACCGCGGGCGGTTCGCCCGCGCGGAAGACGAGCGAGTACCAGAAGGTGAAGTCGCTGTGCGGCTGGTCGGGGAGGAACAGCTCCCGGACGTGGTCGAAGCGGCTGAGGTCCAACCGCTGCCTGCGTCCCATCGCGGCCAGGGCGTCGAGCGCGCTCTGCGTGTTCGCCCGGCGGGACGGCGTGCCCGCGGTGGGTTCGACGATGGCGCGCACCACCGGCGGAGCGCCTGCTTCGAATGCTGTGGAGAACTCCACGGGGGTGTGGTCGTCGGCGACGTCAGACGGCCAGGTGGGTGGTTGGGACAGTGGTCGCGAGCCGCCGGGGCCGAGCGCGTCACCGAGCATTCCGAGGGAATCCTCGGTGTTCCTGGTAATGCCCAGGGAGTGCAGGAGAGCGTGCAGTTGGCGGCCCGTGAAATCGCGTATCGAATCCTCGTGTGCGTCCAAGACTGGGTCTCCTCGTGGGGTGCGAAGGAGAAAGTACGCCATGCGAACCAATCTTGTCCACCGTATGCCCCAATTGTGACATAACGCGGTGGAAGGGCATCACCGGCGCGTCGCAAGCCTTACGGAATGCCTGTTCCAAGTAGCGAGGAATACTCCGAACGGCCGATTGACGACCTCTCTGTTCATTCGTTCGCACCAATGCGCCACGAGGTGTCATAACGCATGGTGGCATTATGGGAAAAGTGCTCCCGTGCGATACGCTGGAAGTTTCCCGGCACGCTTTGCGCTGACGGCCGTCAGGGGCGCGGGACCGCTCGGAGCGGTCCCGCGCCCCTCGACGTCAGTCCGCGTAGCTGTGAAAACCGCGTCCGCTCTTCTTGCCCAGCAAGCCCGCGTCGACCATGCGCAGCAGCAGCGGCGGCGGCGAGTACAAGGGCTCCTTGAACTCCTCGTACATCGACTCGGCGATGGCCTTGGTGGTGTCCAGGCCGATCAGGTCGGCCAGCCGCAGCGGGCCCATCGGGTGCGCGCAGCCCAGCACCATGCCGTTGTCGATGTCGTCGGCCGAGGCGAAGCCCGACTCCAGCATCCGGATCGCCGAGAGCAGGTAGGGGATCAGCAGGGCGTTGACCACGAAGCCCGCCCGGTCCTGCGAGCGGATGACCTGCTTGCCCAGCACACCGGTGACGAAGGCTTCGGCGCGTTCCCGCGTCCGCTCGCCGGTCAGCAGCGACGGCACCAGTTCCACCAGCTTGAGCACCGGCACCGGGTTGAAGAAGTGCACGCCGATGACCTGCTCGGGGCGCTCGGTGGCCATGCCCAGCTTCATGATCGGGATGGAGGAGGTGTTCGAGGCGAAGATGGCCGCCGGATCTTCGACGACCTTGTCCAACGCCGTGAACACCTCGGTCTTGACCTGCTCGTTCTCCGCGACGGCCTCGACGACCAGGTTGCGGTCGGCGAAGTCGGCGAGGTCGGTGGTGAACCGCAGCCGCTCCAGCGCGGCGTCGCGGTCCTCGGCGCTGAGCTTGCCGCTGCGCACGCCGCGGCCCAGCGAGGAGGCGATCCGCGCCTGCGCCGCCTCGGTGGCGTCGGCGCTGACCTCGGCGATCAGCACGTCCAGTCCCGCGCGGGCGCACACCTCGGCGATGCCGGAGCCCATCAGGCCGGAGCCCACCACACCTACACGTTGAATGTCACTCACACCCCGATCCTGCCAGGGGCGACGGCGGGCGGCGCACCCCGCACCGGCGGGGCTCGCCCGACCGGGGTGGGGTTTTCCACAGCGGATCGGGTGGCGGACCTCATGGTCGGGATCACCGCGCGTCCCTAGCGTTGTCGTCGTGATGATCAAATCCTTGGTCCTGGCCACCAGCATGGCCCTGACCAGCCAGTTCCCCGCCGCGGAGCTCGACTCCTGGGTGGCGGGCGGCTGGGCGTCGGCGGCCCTGCTCAAGGTCGAGGACGCCGCGGGCGTGCGGGGGCACGCCGCCGGGCAGGCGCACGAGGACGGCTACTTCCGCATCGGCAGCGCGACCAAGACCTTCGTCGCCACCGTCGTCCTGCAGCTGGTCGACGAGCGGAAGGTGGGTCTGGACGACCCGATCGACCGGTACGTCGCGGGGGTGCCGATGGGCGACCGGATGACCGTGCGCCAAGTCCTCAACCACACCAGCGGCCTCTACGACTACGCCCACGAGCAGGGCTACTCGACCAACCGGTGGCGCGGTGACGCGCGGTTCCGCTCCTACCGGCCGCAGGAACTGCTGGACGTGGCCGCAGGCAGGCCGTCCTACTTCGATCCCGGCGAGGGCTGGCACTACTCGAACACCAACTACGTCGTCGCGGGTCTGCTCGTCGAGCGGGTCACCGGCAACCGATACGGCGACGAGATCGCCGACCGCATCCTGAAGCCGTTGCGGCTCAAGCGCACCAGCGTGCCGGGCAACCGCGCCGGCCTGCCGGAACCGCACGCGCGCGGCTACTCCGAAGTGGACGGACGACTGGTCGACGCCACGCTGATGAACCCGTCGCTGGACTGGGCGGCGGGGGAGATGATCTCCACCGCAGACGACCTCAACACCTTCTTCGGCGCGCTGCTGAGCGGGCGGTTGACCAGCGCGGCCTCGTTGGCGGCCATGCGCGAGGCGGTGCCGACCGGCACCATCTTCCGCTACGGACTCGGGCTGCAGAGCTTCGACCTGCCCTGCGGTCGCCAGGTGTGGGGCCACGGCGGGGAACTGATCGGCTACCTCACCTACGCCGTCCGCGACGACACCGGCCGGACTGCCACCCTGTCCTACAACCCGCTGCCCGCCGAAGTGCCCGGCGAAGCCGTCATCGGGCTCTTCGCCTCGCTCTACTGCTGACCCCGAACCACCGCGCCGGCAAGTACCACCCGACCCCTGAGGGTGGGCCGGTAACTACTACCGGCCCACCCTCAGGCCCGATTCGGCGACCGCGTCAGCCGCCGAGTTCGCGCTCGGCCTGGGCGATGGCGGCGAACTCCTCCTCCGGGGCCGCGGCGACCAGGTGGTGGCGGCTGTAGAACCAGAAGTAGGCCAGCGCCACCACGACGATGCCCGCGGTGATGCCGGCGGCGAGCTCGTCCACGAAGAACGTGGCCACCACGGCGGCGACCGCCAACACCAGCGCCACGCCGGTGGTCACCGCTCCGCCTGGGGTGCGGTAGGGGCGCTCCAGGTCGGGTTCGCGGACCCGCAGCACGATGTGCGACACCATCATCAGCACGTAGGACAGGGCCGCCCCGAACACCGCGATGTTGATCAGCAGCGCCCCGTCGCGGGTGATCGCGGCCAGCAGGAAGCCGATCGCGCCGGGCACGATCAGCGCCAGGTAGGGCGTCTTGCGCCGTCCTGTGCGCGACAGCCAGCGGGGCAGGTAGCCCGCCCGCGACAGGGCGAACAGTTGGCGGGAGTAGGCGAAGATGATCGAGAAGAAGCTCGCGACCAGCCCGGCCAGGCCGACGTAGTTGACGACCTGCGCGAGCGCGTTGTCCCCGCCGTAGGCCGCGCGCACCGCCGCGGGCAGCGGGTTGTCCGACGCCTTCAGCGCCTCCGCGCCCGCACCGCCGGGGGCGAACACCAGGATCGTCGCGGCGAACAGCAGCAGCACGGCCATCGCGGCGATGATCCCGCGCGGCATGTCCCGCTTGGGGTCGCGCGCCTCCTCGGCCGCCAGCGGCACGCCCTCCACGGCGAGGAAGAACCAGATCGCGTACACCAGCGCGCCCAGCGCGCCCGTGACGCCGAAGGGCAGGAACCCGTCGCCCTCGGCCAGGTCGAACAGCTTGGCGGAGTCGAACCTGCCGATCATGCCGATCACGAACGCCAGCAGCGCCACCACCGCGATGCCGGTGATGACGAACATCAGCCGCAGCGCCTCGCCGACGCCGTAGAGGTGCACACCGACGAAGATCGCGAAGCAGGCCAGGTACACCGGCCAGGAGTTGGTCAGCCCGAACAGCCCCAGCGTCTCGACGTAGCCGCCGATGAACACCGCGATGGCGGCGGGCGCGATGGCGTACTCGATGAGGATGGCGATGCCGGTGGCGAAGCCGCCCAGCGGTCCCAGGGCGCGCCGGGCGAACCCGTAGCCCGCTCCCGCCACGGGCAGCGCCGCGGCCAGTTCGGCCAGGCCGAACACCATGCACGTGTACATCGTGGCCATCAGCACGGTGGCGATGAGCAGACCGCCCCACCCGCCCTGCGCCAGGCCGAAGTTCCACCCGGCGAAGTCGCCGGAGATGACGTAGGAGACACCCAGCCCCGCCAGCAGGACCCAGCCCGCCGCGCCGCGCTTGAGCTGCCGGTGCTCCAGGTAGTCGCCGCCCACCTTCTCGTACTCGACGTGCTTGGCCATCTGCGCCCCTCACTGGGTGTGCCAATGGGTCGGCCGCGCTCCTTTGCAGGACTGGTCGAGGGTGGCGCGGGTCACCCTGTGGTGTCAAGATGAGGCGTCCAATGGCTCGCTGTCATACCTTTGGAGGACTGCGGATGCTCACCGTCGAGGAGTTGCGCGAGCTCGTGGACAGCGGGGAGATCGACACGGTCCTGGTGGCGATCGTGGACATGCAGGGCCGCCTGCAGGGCAAGCGCTGCGCCGCGCGCTACTTCGTCGAGGAAGTGCTCCCGCACGCCGCCGAGGGCTGCAACTACCTGATGGCGGTGGACGTGGAGATGAACCCGGTCAGCGGCTACGCCATGTCCTCCTGGGAGCGGGGCTACGGCGACTTCACGATGAAGCCGGACCTGTCGACGCTGCGCCGCGTGCCCTGGCAGGAGGGCACCGCGATGGTGCTGTGCGACGTGCGGTGGGACAACGGCGACCCGGTTCCCCCTTCGCCGCGCCAGGTCCTGCGCCGCCAGCTGGACCGGCTGGCCGAGCGGGGGCTGCGCGCCTACGTCGGCACCGAGCTGGAGTTCATCGTCTTCAACGACACCTTCGAGGACGCCTGGTCGCGCGGCTACCGCGACCTGACGCCCGCCAACCAGTACAACGTGGACTACTCGCTGCTGGGCACCGCGCGCGTCGAGCCGCTGCTGCGCGCCATCCGCAACAACATGGCGGGCGCCGGGCTGTACGTCGAGTCGGCCAAGGGCGAGTGCAACCCCGGCCAGCACGAGATCGCCTTCCGCTACGACGAGGCGCTGTCCACTTGCGACAACCACAGCATCTACAAGAACGGCGCCAAGGAGATCGCCGCCCAGCACGGCAAGTCCTTGACGTTCATGGCCAAGTACAACGAGCGCGAGGGCAACTCCTGCCACATCCACCTGAGCCTGCGCTCG
Source organism: Saccharothrix coeruleofusca (assembly GCF_017876325.1). Classification (NCBI taxonomy): domain Bacteria; kingdom Bacillati; phylum Actinomycetota; class Actinomycetes; order Pseudonocardiales; family Pseudonocardiaceae; genus Saccharothrix; species Saccharothrix coeruleofusca. The sequence continues at coordinate 3,637,911 of NZ_JAGINV010000001.1, read as the reverse complement.
GCCGACGGGGAGCCGGTGTTCGCCGAGGGGGAGGGCATGTCCCCGCTGATGCGCCACTTCCTGGCGGGCCAGCTGGCCTGCCTGCGCGAGCTGACCTACTTCCTGGCCCCGAACATCAACTCCTACAAGCGCTTCGTGCAGGGCAGCTTCGCCCCGACGGCGGTGGCCTGGGGCCGCGACAACCGCACCTGCGCGCTGCGCGTGGTCGGCCACGGCCAGTCGCTGCGCTTCGAGAACCGCGTCCCCGGCGGGGACGTCAACCCGTACCTGGCGGTGGCCGCGCTCATCGCGGCAGGCCTGCACGGGCTGGAGAACGAGCTGCCGCTGGAGGAGGAGTTCGTCGGCAACGCCTACGACTCGGGCCGGGCGACCGTGCCGACGACGCTGCGCGACGCGGCGTCGCTGCTGGCGCGCAGCGACATCGCGCGCGACGCCTTCGGCCAGGACGTGGTGGACCACTACCTCAACGCGGCCCGCGTGGAACTGGCCGCCTACGAGTCGGCGGTGACCGACTGGGAGAGGGTCCGTGGCTTCGAACGGCTCTAGGCCCCTCATCGGCGTGACCACCTACCTGGAGCGGGCCCGCTTCGGTGTGTGGGACGTGGACGCGGCCGTGCTGCACCGCGACTACCTGGACTCGGTGGTGCGCGCGGGCGGCAACCCGGTGCTGCTGCCGCCGATGGGCGAGTGGGACGCCAGGGCCGTCGGCTTCCTCGACGGGCTGGTGCTCGCCGGCGGCGCGGACGTGGACCCGGCCCGCTACGGCGCGGCCAGGGACCCGCGCACCGGTCCGGCGCGCCCGGACCGCGACGCCGCCGAGCTGGCGCTGGCGCGGGCCGCGCTGGAGCTGGACCTGCCGCTGCTGGCGGTGTGCCGGGGGATGCAGGTGCTCAACGTGGCGCTGGGCGGCACGCTGCGCCAGCACGTCGACGGCCACAACCCCGCGCCTGCGGTGTTCGAGCGCACCGAGATCACCGTCGCCCCCGGCACCGCGCTGGCCGCGGTCGTCGGCGATCGCACCGGGGTCAACTGCCACCACCACCAGGCGCTCGACGAGCTGGGCAAGGGCTTGGAGGTGGTGGCCGTGGCGCCGGACGGCGTGGTGGAGGCGGTGGAGCTGCCGGACGCGAGGTTCGCGCTCGGCGTGCAGTCGCACCCGGAGACCGACCGCGAGGACCTGCGCCTGTTCGGCGCGCTGGTGCGCGCGGCGCAGGAAGGACGGCAGAGGTGACCGCTTTCGAGGTGATCAACCCGGCGACCGGGCGACGGGTGGCGGAGGTCGAGCCGACCTCGCTGGAGGAGACCGACGCCGCCATCGCGCGCGCCCAGGCCGCTTTCCCCGCGTGGCGCGAGGTGGCCCCCGGTGACCGCGCCCGGCTGCTGCGCCGGTTCGCCGAGGCGGTGGACGGCGCGGTGGAGGAGCTGGCCCGGCTGGAGGTGCTCAACTCCGGCCACACCATCGGCAACGCGCGGTGGGAGGCGGGCAACGTCCGCGACGTGCTGCACTACTACGCCGCCGCGCCGGAACGCCTGTTCGGCAAGCAGATCCCGGTGCCCGGCGGGTGGGACGTGACCTTCCAGGAGCCGCTGGGCGTGGTCGGCGTGATCGTGCCGTGGAACTTCCCGATGCCCATCGCGGGCTGGGGCTTCGCGCCCGCGCTCGCGGCGGGCAACACCGTCGTGCTCAAGCCCGCCGAGCTGACCCCGCTGACCGCCGTGAAGCTGGCCGAGCTGGCCCGCGAGGCGGGCATCCCCGAGGACGTGTTCCAGGTGCTGCCCGGCAAGGGCAGCGTGGTGGGGCAGCGCTTCGTGACGCACCCGGCGGTGCGCAAGGTGGTGTTCACCGGCTCCACCGAGGTCGGCAAGCGGGTCATGGCGGGCTGCGCGGACCAGGTCAAGCGGGTGACCCTGGAGCTGGGCGGCAAGAGCGCGAACATCGTCTTCGCCGACGCGGACCTGGAGCGGGCCGCCGCCACCGCGCCCTACGGCGTGTTCGACAACGCCGGGCAGGACTGCTGCGCCCGGTCGCGCATCCTGGTGCAGGCGTCGGTCTACGACCGGTTCATGGAGCTGCTGGAACCGGCGGTGCGCGGTGTCGTGGTGGGCGAGCCGGGCGACGAGCGGACCGAGATGGGGCCGCTGATCTCCGCGGCGCACCGCGAGAAGGTCGCCTCCTACGTGCCGGAGGGCGCACCGGTGGCGTTCCGCGGGTCCGCGCCGGACGGTCCCGGTTTCTGGTTCCCGCCGACGGTCCTCGCGCCCGTGGCGGCCACCGACCGCGCCGCGGTGGAGGAGATCTTCGGCCCGGTGGTGGCGGTGCTGCCGTTCACCGACGAGCAGGACGCGGTGCGGCTGGCCAACGACAGCGAGTTCGGCCTGTCCGGCTCGATCTGGACCCGCGACGTCGGGCGCGCGCTGCGCGTCTCGCGGGCGGTGGAGTCGGGCAACCTGTCGGTCAACTCGCACTCGTCGGTCCGCTACTGGACCCCGTTCGGCGGGTTCAAGCAGTCCGGCCTCGGCCGCGAGCTGGGGCCCGACGCCCTGGACGCCTTCACCGAGACCAAGAACGTCTTCATCGCCCACTGAGGCGTCCGCTGAGACGCCCACTGGGGCACCGCTTCGAGGAGAGACATGGCACAGCGACTCGACGGCCGGGTGGCCGTCATCACCGGCGGCGGCAGCGGCATCGGCCTGGCCTCGGTGCGCAGGCTGGCGAGCGAGGGCGCCAGGGTGGTGGTCGCCGACGTCGACGGCGACGCGGGGCGGGCCGCCGCGGACGAGGTGGGCGGCCTGTTCGTCCAGGTCGACGTCACCGACGAGGAGCAGGTGGAGGCGCTGTTCCAGACCGCGGTGGACACCTACGGTTCGCTGGACGTGGCGTTCAACAACGCGGGCATCTCCCCGCCCGACGACGACTCGATCCTGACCACCGGGATGGCGGCCTGGCAGCGGGTGCAGCAGGTCAACCTGACCTCGGTGTACCTGTGCTGCCGGTTCGCCATCCCGCACATGCTCAGGCAGGGCAGGGGATCGGTCATCAACACCGCGTCGTTCGTGGCCACCATGGGCGCGGCCACCTCGCAGATCTCCTACACCGCTTCCAAGGGCGGTGTGCTGGCGATGAGCCGCGAGCTGGGCGTGCAGTTCGCCCGGCAGGGGGTGCGGGTCAACGCGCTGTCGCCGGGGCCGGTGAACACCCCGCTGCTGCGCGAGCTGTTCGCCAAGGACCCCGAGCGCGCCGCGCGGCGGCTGGTGCACGTGCCGCTGGGCCGGTTCGCCGAGCCGGAGGAGATCGCCGCCGCCGTGGCGTTCCTGGCCAGCGACGACTCCTCGTTCATCACCGCGTCGAACTTCCTGGTCGACGGCGGCATCTCCGGCGCCTACGTGACACCGCTCTGATGGCGCTGCGGGACGCGTTGTTCCGCCCGGTGCGGGCGGGCAACGCGTTCGAGGAGACCGTGGAGCGGCTGGTGCAGGCCATCCGGCTGGGCGTAGTCGCGCCGGGGGAGCGGCTGCCCGCCGAGCGCGAGCTGGCGGGCAGGCTGGGGATCAGCCGGGTCACCCTGCGCGAGGCGATCAAGTCGTTGCAGGACAACGGTTACGTGGAGTCCCGGCGGGGCCGCTACGGCGGCACGTTCGTCAACGCGGAGCTGCCCGCCGCGCAGCCGGTGGGGCGGATCTCGGGGGAGGAGCTGGCGGACGCGCTGACGCTGCGCGCCGTGCTGGAGACCGGCGCGGCCGAGTGCGCGGCGGGCCGGGCGCTGGGGCCGGGGGAGCGGCGCGAGCTGGGCGCGCGGCTGGCCGAGTGCGCCCAGGCCGGGCGGGCGGACTACCGGCGCAAGGACTCCCGGCTGCACCTGGCCATCGCGGAGGCGGCGGGCTCGCCGTCGCTGACCGCCGCCGTGGCCGACGCGCGGATGCGGGTCAACGAGCTGCTGGACCGGATTCCGCTGCTGCCGCCCAACCTGGCGCACTCCAACGAGCAGCACGAGCTGGTCGTGTCGCACATCCTGCACGGCGACGCGGACGCCGCGCGGCGGGCGATGGCCGAGCACCTGGACGGCACGGCCTCGCTGCTGCGCGGCTTCCTCGCCTGACGACCCGAAAAACACTCTTTCGAGTATTCTTCGAACCGCGCGTCGGCTTTGGCGAGCACCTCCGCCCACTGCTCCCGGAATTGCTCGAACCCCCTCCTGGTGAACGACAGCAACACCTCGGTGCCGCCGGAAAAGGCCAGCTCAACGATCTCTCCTTCGTCGCAGACGGTACTGCTGAGGGAGAAGTCCTCGGAGATGTCGACCTGGGCCATGACCTGCACCGGACCGCTCTCGTACACGGGGCCTCGCTCACGTATAGTCGGTCATGAGAAATTTTATGGGGTTAAGTACGGCTTGGTTGCTTCATTTAAGTCATACATTCCCCATAAGTCAGTGCCCTAGAAGAGTGAGGTTCGCGTGGCGGACGCGCAGCAGACGGTCGAGCGGATGCAACTGGGCTTGGTGCTGCAGGAGTTGCGCTCCCGGTCGGGCAGGTCGCAGCAGGAGGCGGGCCAGGCCATCGGCCGGGCGTACGTGCGCATCAGCCAGGTCGAGCACGGCAAGGGCGCGCTCAAGCAGGAGGAGCTGGTCGTCCTGCTCGACCTGTACGGGGCGAGCCGCGCGGAACGCGAAACCGTGCTGGCGCTGGGCGTCCAGGCCCGCCGCCGCGCACCGCGCCGGGCCTACACCGACGTGCTGCCCGACGCCTTCCAGCGCTTGGCCGACCTGCAGGCCAACGCCTCGCGGATCAGGCACTACACCAGCGGCGTGTTCCCCGGCCTGCTCCAGTCGGCCGAGTACGTCGAGGCGGTGATCCGGGCGTGCGACGGCGTCTGGTGGGACGCCGCCAGCGGCCAGGCGGAGACCAGGATCGCCTTCCGGCTCGACCAGCAGCGGCGGGCGCTGGCGGCACAGCCGAAGTCGATGTCCTTCGTCTTCACCGAGGACGCGCTGCGCACCGTGGTCGGCAGCGGGTCGGTGATGCGGTCGCAGATCCTGCACGTCCTGCAACTGGCCGAGCGGCACCCCTCGACCAGCGTCCAGATCCTCCGCTCCACCACCGTCGGCAATCCCGCGCTGGGTGGCAGCCTGATCGTCCTCGACTTCTCCAACGCACCGCGAATCGGCTACGCGCCAACGCTTTACGGCCCCACGACCTACTACGATCAGCCTGCCGACACCACCGCGATGGCATGTGCGTTCGACCGGGCCAGCGAGCTGGCCCTGTCTCCGGCCGAGTCGAGAGCGCTGCTGATCGAGAGCCTGAAGGAGTTCTGAGATGCCCCACGACACGGGCTGGTTCAAGAGCAGCTACAGCGCGGGCAGCAACAACGACTGCGTCGAGGTCCGCATTACCACCACCCGCGTCGGGGTCCGCGACTCCAAGAACCCCCACGGCCCCCACCTGACCCTGTCCACCACCGCGTGGACCGCCTTCCTCGCCAGGCTCTGACCACACCGCCGTCCGACTCCACGGGAAGCCGCGCGGAGCCAACAGGGTGACGTTGACCGCTCCTGGTCCCGCTGACCGACAGACTGGGAGGCGTGACTGATCGGCCGGATGTGCGCAACGTGGCCAGCGGCCAGGTGAACGGGTTCCTCCTCCAGGCCGGATCGGTGGGGCACGTCTCGGTCGCGGCGCCACCGCCTGCCGAGCGGCCCAGGCAGTTGCCCCTGGCGGTGCGCGGTTTCACCGGACGGGCCCGCCAGCTGGCCGCGCTCGACGCCCTGCTGGCCGACGAGGGCGGGCCGGTGGTCGCCACCGTGGACGGCACGGCCGGGGTGGGCAAGACCGCGCTGGCCGTGCAGTGGGCGCACCGGGCGCAGCACCGCTTCCCCGACGGCACCTTGTACGTCGACCTGGGCGGCTGCGGTCCGGACGAGCCGATCGCACCCGGTGACGCGCTGGGCGGGTTCCTCGCCGCGCTGGGACTGCCGCCGGAGCGGGTTCCGGCGGGGCTGGGGGCGCGGGCGGCGCTGTACCGGTCGGTGCTGGCCGGGCAGCGGGTGCTGGTGGTGCTGGACGACGCGGGCAGCGCCGAGCAGGTGCGGCCGCTGCTGCCCGGCGGGGCGGGGTGCGCGGTGGTGGTGACCAGCCGGGCCACGCTGACCGGGCTGGCGGTCGACGCGGGCGCCACCCGGATCGCGCTGGACCTGCCCGGTCCGCAGGAGGCCGCGGCGCTGGTGCGGGCGGTGCTGGGGCCGCGCGCCGACGCCGAGCCGGACGCGGTGGCCGGGCTGGTCCGGGGGTGCGCCCGGCTGCCGCTGGCGCTGCGCGTCGCCGCGAGCCGGGCCGCAGCCCGGCCGCACTCGACGATCGCCGACCTGGTGGCGGAGCTGGGCAGCGAGCGGGGCCGCTGGGAGGCGCTGAGCGTCCCGGCGGACGAGCGCACCGCGGTCCGCTCGGTGTTCGACTGGTCCTACCGCAGGTTGACCGACGAGCAGGCGCGGCTGTTCCGCCGCTTGGGCCTGCACCCCGGCCCCGAGTTCGGTTCCCACGTCGCCGCGGCCGTCGCGGACCGCGACCTGGCCGAGACTCGACGGCTGCTCGACGCGCTGGCGGACGGGAACCTGGTCGAGCCGGTCGCCGCGGACCGCTACCGGCTCCACGACCTGCTGCGCGCCTACGCCGCCGACCGCGCGGAGCGCGACGAAACGCGCGCCGACCGGGACCACGCCCGCATCGCCGCGCTCGGCTGGTACGCCCACCACGCCCGCACCGCCTACCGGGCCGTCGCGCCGGAACTGGCCGAGTGGCACGCCGCGGCGGGCCTGAACACCAGCGCCCACCCGGAGATCGCCTTCCCCGACCCGGTGCGGGCGTGGGACTGGGCGGACCGCGAGCACGTCAACGCGGTCGCCGCCGCCCGTGACTGCGCGCGCCACGACCTGCACCGGTTCGTCGTCCTGCTGGCCAACGCCGCCGTGGTGCCGCTGGGCCAACGGGGGCTCAAGGACGACGCGCTGGAGGTCTGCCGCCTCGGCCTGGCCGCCGCGCGCCGCATGGGCAACCGCCTCGCCGAGCACCACATGCTGCTGTGCCTGGGGCACGGCTACCGGTTGGCGCGGCGGCTGCCGGAGGCCATCGGCGTCCTGCGCACCGCGCTGGCGCTGACCGAGGACCGCCGGATGCGGTCGGGCGTGCTGGCCGACCTGGGCTGGATGTGCGTGGACGCGGGCTGGCACGCGCAGGCGCGGGAGCACTTGGCCTCGGCGCTGCCGCTCAGCCGCGAACTGCCCGACGGCGGACACCTGGAGTCCTTCGTCGAGTACAACCTCGGCGGGGCGCACCTCGGCCTCGGCGAGGCCGCACGGGCGCGCGGGCACCTGGAGCGCTGCCTGGCGCTGCTGCGCGCGGCGGGCCGCCACGACCGGGAGGCGTACGCGCTGCACCGCCTGGCGCAGGTCCACCAGGCGCTCGGCGAGCACGGCGAGGCGATCGCCCTGTGCGAGCGGGCCCTGGCCTGCGAGCACCCCCGCTTCGACCCGCGCGAGCACGCGGTCACGCTCGACACCCTGGCCATCTCCCTGCGGCACAGCGGGGACAGCGCTCGCGCGATCGCCTGCTGGCGCGAAGCCCTGACCGTCTTCGACCAGTTCGCCGACGACCGGGGCGGCGGCGTGCGCGACCGCCTCCGGGCGGCGGTCAGCGGGTGACGCGCCGGTCGTGGCGGCGCTCGTCCCAGCCGCTGTCGATCGCCTGGACCCGACGGCCGTCAGCATGTGTTGACGTTCAGCAGGGCGTCAGCATATGCTGACGGCATGTCCGCGATCGGCGACCTCGGCGAGGACGCGCACGGCACCGACCCCGACGCGGGGCTGCGCGCCGTGGCCAGGCTGCGTGCCCTGGTCGAGCAGTTGGAGGCCGAGCACGTGCGGGCGGCGCGCCGGGCGGGCTGGTCCTGGCGCGACATCGCCACCCGGCTCGGCGTCACCAAGCAGACCGTCCACCGCAAGCACGGCCGCGAACAGGAGTGACCGGTGTTCCGAGGAGACCACCCCGAGCTGACCCGCGCGACGGGCCGCGCCCTGGCCCGTGCCCGCGACCTGGGCCACCCCCGCGCGGGCAGCGAGCACCTGCTGCTCGCGCTGGTCGACCACGTGCCCGCCTTCGCGCGGCACGGTGCCACCGTCGAGGCGATCGAGGACGCCGCGCACCTGGCCGCCCCGATGGGCGCGGGCGCTGCGGCGGACCGGGCCACCCTGGCGCCGCTGGGCGTCGACCTGGACCGCCTGCTGGGCGGTTCCGCCGTGCTGGACCGGCCCGCAGGGCGGGAACCGCTGCTCCCGCTGGGCGCGGCTCGGGCCAGGCGGCGCTGCGCCCGGACGAGCCCGCCGCTGGGGCTGGACGCCCAGGCCGCCCACGCGGCGTCGCTGCGGCTCGCGCTGGCCCGGCGGGAGCGCGAGCACCGGGTGGAGCACCTGGCGCTGGCGCTGGTCGCCCTGGACCCCGGCGCGGCGTGGGTGCTGCGGACCGCGGGGGTCGACCGGCGGGCGTTGCTGGCCGACCTCGCCGAGGCGTTCCCGCCGCCGCGCCGCAACCCGGTGCTGCGCGCCGAGCGGTGGCTGGGGCGCCGAGCGCGGCACGGCGACCTGGTCCGCCGCTACCAGCGCACCACCGGCCGAGCCGTGAGCACCCCCGCCGCCATCCCGGCCCTGATCACCGGCTGACCTCGAGCGCGCCTGCAAGTACCACCCGGTGGGCGTCCCGGGGCCGGTGGCCGCTCCCCGAGGTGCTCGAACGCTCGGTTCGTGGTGTCGGAACGCTCAACTCGCGGTGTCCGGACGCGCGGCTCGCGGGAGTTCGAGGCCCTGGGTCACCGGGTCCGGTCGTCCGCGGCGGCCGCCGCGGAGGCTGAGGACCCGCAGGTCCAGGTCGGCCAGCGCGGCCACTCCCGCACCAGCAGCGGCGCAACCAGTCCACATCGGACAGCGGTTCGGCCTCGTGCTCCCACCGCCGGTGCGGGCCTGCGTGCCCGGCCAGGTACCGGTGCGGGTCGGCGAAGCTGCGAAGCGCCACTCGTCCGGGTCGAGTTCCACCACGTGGTCGGCGAGGAACCCGCCGCCTGCCCCGGTCGGCCGCCACCCCACATGAGGTCCGGTCGCGGTAGTCGAGCACTTCCAGGCGTAACAAGCCAGACCACCCCGTTCCGGCAGGCGGCGGCCGCGAGCCCAGTCCGGCCCCGGAGGGGGTGGCCGCGTTTCGGTGGGTCGCGACCTGAACGTTGAACTCGGGGGGCCTGGGCGTTCGACTCGCGGGGGGCGCGTGGTCCGGCCGGGAAGGCTCGGGTGAGCACCGATAACATCTGGGGAGCTCTGACCGACCGCACACCGAGGAGTCACCGTGTCCCAGCCGCGTCCCGCAGCCGCTCCCACCCCCCCGCGCGTGGTGGTGCAGGCCGGGACTACCGCGGGGGCCGCGGTGCGCGAGGCCGGGCTGCCCGGCAAGGGGCCGGACGCGGTCGTGGTCGTCCGCGACGCCGAGGGCCACCTGCGCGACCTGTCCTGGACCCCTCAGGTCGACGTCGAGGTGGAGGCGGTGGCCGCGAACACCGAGGACGGCCGCGCGGTCATCCGGCACTCCGCCGCGCACGTGCTCGCCCAGGCCGTGCAGCAGCAGTTCCCCGAGGCCAAGCTGGGCATCGGCCCGCCGGTCAAGGACGGCTTCTACTACGACTTCCAGGTCGCCAAGCCGTTCACCCCGGAGGACCTGCAGGCGCTGGAGAAGCGCATGAAGCAGATCGTCAAGGGCTCCCAGCGGTTCTCCCGCCGGGTGGTCGCCTCGGTCGAGGCGGCCAAGGCCGAGCTGGCGGCCGAGCCGTTCAAGCTGGAGCTGGTGGACATCAAGAGCGATGTCGACACCGCCGAGGTCATGGAGGTCGGCGGCGGCGAGCTGACCATCTACGACAACCTCGACCCGCGCACCGGCGACCGCGTGTGGGGCGACCTGTGCCGGGGTCCGCACGTGCCGACCACCAAGCACATCCCGGCGTTCAAGCTCACCCGCGTGGCCGCCGCGTACTGGCGGGGCAACGAGCGCAACCCCCAGCTCCAGCGCATCTACGGCACCGCGTGGGAGTCGCAGGAGGCGCTGGACGCCCACCTGGAGCTGCTGGCCGAGGCCGAGCGCCGCGACCACCGCAAGCTCGGCGTCGAGCTGGACCTGTTCAGCTTCCCCGACGAGATCGGCTCGGGCCTGGCCGTCTTCCACCCCAAGGGCGGCGTCGTCCGCAAGGCCATGGAGGACTACTCGCGGCGCCGCCACGAGGAAGAGGGCTACGAGTTCGTCTACTCGCCGCACATCACCAAGGGCAACCTGTTCCAGACCTCCGGCCACCTGGACTGGTACAAGGACGGCATGTACCCGGCGATGCACCTCGACGCCGAGTACGACGAGGACGGCAAGGTCCGCAAGCCGGGCCAGGACTACTACCTCAAGCCGATGAACTGCCCCTTCCACGACCTGATCTTCCGGTCGCGCGGGCGCTCCTACCGCGAGCTGCCGCTGCGCATGTTCGAGTTCGGCTCGGTGTACCGGTACGAGAAGTCCGGTGTGATCCACGGCCTGACCCGCGTGCGCGGCATGACGCAGGACGACGCGCACATCTTCTGCACCCCCGACCAGGTGCAGGACGAGCTGAAGTCGCTGCTGGGCTTCGTGCTCGGGCTGCTGCGCGACTACGGCCTCGACGACTTCTACCTGGAGCTGTCCACTCGCAACGAGGAGAAGTACGTCGGCTCCGACGAGGTGTGGGAGCAGGCCACCGAGGCGCTGCGGGCGGCGGCCGAGGACTCGGGCCTGGAACTGGTGCCCGATCCCGGCGGCGCGGCGTTCTACGGCCCGAAGATCTCCGTGCAGGCCAAGGACGCGCTGGGCCGCACCTGGCAGATGTCGACCATCCAGGTCGACTTCAACCTGCCCGAGCGGTTCGAGCTTGAGTACACCGGCCCGGACGGCTCCCGGCAGCGGCCGGTGATGATCCACCGCGCCCTGTTCGGCTCGATCGAGCGGTTCTTCGGCGTGCTCACCGAGCACTACGCGGGCGCGTTCCCGGCGTGGCTGGCCCCGGTGCAGGTGGTGGGCATCCCCATCGCCGACGAGCACGCCGACCACCTGTTCGCCGTGGCGGCGGAGCTGCGCAAGCACGGCATCCGGGCCGAAGTGGACGCCTCCGACGACCGGATGCAGAAGAAGATCCGCACGCACACCACGCAGAAGGTGCCGTTCATGCTGCTCGCGGGCGGCAAGGACGTGGAGTCCGGTGCGGTGTCCTTCCGGTTCCGCGACGGCACCCAGGTCAACGGCGTGCCGGTGGCCAAGGCCGTGGCCACCGTCGTGGACTGGGTGGCCCGCCGCGAGAACGCCTCACCCACGGCGGAACTGGTCAAGTGACGACCGGGTACGAGGAGCAGGACGGCGTCGGGGTCCACGACGGGTTGCAGCGGCTGTGGACCCCGCACCGGCTGTCCTACGTCAAGGGTGAGGGCAAGGCGGTGGGCGACGAGCCCGAGGGGTGCCCGTTCTGCCGCGTGATCTCGCTGGACGACCCCGACGGCCTGGTCCTGGCCCGCGGTGAGCTGGTGTTCGCGGTGCTGAACCTGTACCCGTACAACCCCGGTCACCTGATGGTGCTGCCGTACCGGCACGTGCCGGACTACACCGATCTGACGAAGGAGGAGACGGTCGAGTTCGCCGAGTTCACCCAGACCGCCATGCGGGTGATCCGCACCGCGGCGAACCCGCACGGCTTCAACATCGGCATGAACCAGGGGGTGGTCGCGGGCGCGGGCATCGCCGCGCACCTGCACCAGCACGTGGTGCCCCGGTGGGGCGGGGACGCCAACTTCATGCCGGTGATCGGCCAGACGAAGGTGCTGCCCCAGCTGCTCGGCGAGACCCGCGCCCTGCTGTCGGAGGCGTGGGCCGCGCAGCGCTGAGAACGCGCTGCGGGACGGGTGCGCTCGCACCTGCACGTGCGCCTGGAGGTGCACGTGCTTCGGCGTGCCCGCAGCCGCCTCCCGTGGGCCGGGGAGCCGCCCGTAATTCCCTGTGATGGCCGATCGTCACGGGGCGCACACGCCGATACGGTGCGTTTCATGACCGCACCAGAGCGTTCGCGGCTGGCCCGAGAACGGCTCTCGCGCGAGTTACGAAGGTTGCGCACGGAGGCCAGGATGACCGGAACGGCCACCGCGCGCGCCACCGGGATGAGCCAGTCGAAGCTGTCGAAGATAGAGAACGGCATGCTCCTCCCGTCCGTGACCGACGTGGAGCGATTAGTCGCCGAGCTCTCGGCGACCAGGGAGACCAGGATCGAACTGGTGGAGCTGGCCCGCCAGCTGCACGCCGAGGCGGAGACCCGCCGCGTCGTGCTGCACCGGGGGGCGCACCGCCACCAGCAGACCGTTGCCCGCATCGAGGCCCGTGCGACGACCAGCCGCTTCTTCCAGAACGCGGGAGTACCCGCACTTTTGCAGAGCGAGGACTACCTGCGCGTGGTCTTCTCCGCCATGCCGCCCCACGAGCAGGACACCGCCATCGCCACGCTGCGCACCCGCCGGGCGCGCCTGGACGACCAGGGCAAGCGGTTCGTCTTCCTGCTCAGCGAGGGAGCGCTGCGCTGGCGGATGGGCAACGCCGACCTGATGTGCGACCAGATCGACCACCTCGTGCAGATCATGCGAAGACCGAACGTGCAGCTGGGCGTGGTGCCGTGGACGGCGGAGACCGGCATGGTGGCGCTGCACGGGTTCCAGGTCTACGACGAGCGCGTGGTGACGCTGAGCGTGCTCACCGGCAACGCCACCATCACCGACCCGCACGACGTGCGCGAGTACCTGGCGCTGTTCGGGCGCCTGGAGCGGCTGGCGGTGCGCGGGGAGGAGCTGGAGGAGCTGCTGGAGGGGATCTCCAGGGACCACCGCAAGCTCGGCTGAGCTGGGTCGTTAGGCTGCCGGGGACCAACTCGTCCCCGCCGGTAGGTGCAGTCCCCGCCCCATGCTGAACATCTTCGCCCGAGCGTCCGTCTCCCGCGTCACCGATCCGGTCGGGGCGTGGCTGGTCCGGCGCGGCCTCACCCCGAACGCCGTCACGGTGCTCGGCACCGTCGGCACCGTCGTCGCGGCCCTGTGGTTCATCCCGCGCGGCCAGCTGTTCGCCGGGGCCGCGCTGGTGGCCGCCTTCGTGCTGTTCGACCTGCTCGACGGCGCGATGGCGCGGGCGCGCGGCGGCGGCACGCGGTACGGGGCCGTGCTCGACGCCAGCTGCGACCGGATCGCCGACGGCGCGCTGTTCGGCGCGATCGCCTGGTGGGCCTTCGGGGCGGGGGAGCACGGCCTGGCCGCGGCCACGATGGTGTCGCTGGTCGGCGCCCAGGTCACCTCCTACGTCAAGGCACGTGCCGAGGCGTCGGGGCTCAGCGCCGACGGCGGCCTGGCCGAGCGGGCGGAGCGGTTCATCTTCGCCCTGGTCGGCGTGGGCCTGCACGGCCTGGGGGTGCCGTTCGTGCTGCCCGTGGCGCTGTACGTGCTGGCCGTTCTGGTGGTGGTCACGGTGGCGCAGCGGCTGGTGGCGGTGCGGCGGTCGGCGAAGGAGATCGGGGCATGAGGGAACGGCTGGCCGACCTGGCTTACGCGGCCGGGTGGCGGCTGGTGCGGGTGCTGCCCGAGCCGGTGGCGCGGGCGCTGTTCGACCGGGCCGCCGACTGGGCGGCCCGGCGCGGCGGCGAGGGCGTGCGGCAGCTGCGGGCCAACCTGCGCCGGGTCGTGCCCAAGGCGGGCGAGCAGGAGCTGGACGAGCTGGTGCGGCTGTCGCTGCGCTCCTACGCGCGGTACTGGCGGGAGGCGTTCCGACTGCCGTCGATGGACCTGGAGGCCGCCTACGCGGCCTGCGACGAGATGATCAGCGGCCACGAGAACCTGGACGCGGCGCTGGCCGAGGGCCGGGGCGTGGTGGCGGCGCTGCCGCACTGCGGCAACTGGGACATGGCCGGGGTGTGGCTGGTCGGCCACACCGGCGGCTTCACCACGGTCGTCGAGCGGCTCAAGCCGGAGTCGCTGTACCGGCGGTTCGTGCGGTTCCGGGAGAGCCTCGGCTTCGAGGTGCTGCCGCTGACCGGCGGCGAGCGCCCGGTGGCGGCGGTGCTGGCCGAGCGGCTGCGCCAGAACAAGGTGGTCTGCCTGCTGGCCGACCGGGACCTGACCGCGGGCGGCATCCCGGTGACCTTCTTCGGCGAGCGCACCATGATGCCCGCCGGTCCCGCGCACCTGGCCGCCACGACGGGCGCGGCGCTGCTGCCGGTGGGGCTGTGGTTCACCGAGGACGGCTGGAGCTTCCGGGTGCACCCGCCGATCCGGGTGGCCGGACCGGACGGGGTGGCCGCGGCGACCCAGTCGCTGGCCGACGTGTTCGCCGCCGACATCGCCGCGCACCCGGCCGACTGGCACATGATGCAGAAGCTGTGGCTGGCCGACCTGCCGCCGAGCAGGCGCAGGGCGCTGGAACGGGTGCTGGCCCGCAGGAGGGACACCGCGTGAGGATCGGCATCGTGTGCCCGTACTCCTTCGAAGTCCCGGGAGGGGTCCAGGCGCACGTGGTCGACCTGGCCAGGGCGTTGCGCGGGCTGGGCCACGAGGTGGACGTGCTCGCTCCCGCGGACGACGACACGCCGGTGCCGGAGTTCGTCACGCCCGCGGGCCGCGCGGTCGGCATCCCGTACAACGGGTCGGTGGCGCGGCTGTCGTTCGGGCCGGTGTCCTTCGCGCGGGTGCGCCGGTGGATCGCCGAGCACGACTTCGACGTGCTGCACCTGCACGAGCCGACCGCGCCGTCGCTGTCGATGCTGGCGCTGATGGTGGCGGACGGCCCGATCGTGGCCACCTTCCACACCTCTACGCCGCGCTCGAAGATGCTGGCCGCCTTCCAGGGCGTGCTCCAGCCGTTCCTGGAGAAGGTCACCGCCCGGATCGCGGTGTCCGCGCTGGCCCGCCGGGTGCAGGTGGAGCACCTGGGCGGGGACGCGGTGGAGATCCCCAACGGCGTGGACGTGTCCTTCTTCGCCGACGCGACGCCGCTGGAGGGCTACCCGCGCCCCGGCGGCACGATCGGGTTCGTCGGCCGCTTCACCGAGCCGCGCAAGGGGATGCCGGTGCTGCTGGAGGCGATGCGGCGGCTGGACCTGCCCGACGCGCGGCTGCTGGTGGTGGGCCGGGGCGACCAGGACGAGCTGCGCGAGCAGGCGGGGCCGAGGCTGGCCGAGCGGATCGACTTCCTGGGCATGGTCGACGACGAGACCAAGGCGCGCGCGCTGCGCAGCGTGGACGTGTACTGCGCGCCCAACACCGGCGGGGAGAGCTTCGGCATCATCCTGACCGAGGCGATGTCGGCGGGGGCGGTGGTGGCGGCCAGCGACCTGGACGCCTTCCGCCGGGTGCTCGACGACGGCAAGGCGGGCGTGTTGACCCCGGTCGGCGACCCGGCGGCGCTGGCCGCGGCGCTGCGCGGGCTGCTGACCGACCCGGCGCGCCGGGCGGGTTACGCCGACGCGGCGCGGCAGCGGGTGATGGCCTTCGACTGGTCCGTGGTCGCGGGGCAGGTGCTGCGGGTCTACGAGAGCGCGATGGCGGCCGACCCGCGTCGAGTGGCGGAGGCGGACCGGTGACCAGCGCCGCCACGGCCACCACGCTGCTGGTGGTGCTCGGTCTCGTGCTGCTGGTCGGGCCGTGGCTGCTGGGCGTGGCCAGCAGGCTGGACCGGCTGCACGTGCGCACCGACGCGGCGTGGGCGGCGCTGGACGCCGCGCTGGCCCGGCGCGCGGTGGTCACCAGGGCGGTCGCGGCGGTGTGCGGGACGCCCGAGCTGGCCGAGGCCGCCGACCGGGCCGAGCGGGCGCCCCGCGTCGACCGCGAGGCGGCCGAGAACGAGCTGAGCACGCTGCTGGAGGACCTGGACCGGGGCAAGCTGGCCCCGGCGCTGGCGGCCGAGCTGGCCGACGCCGAGCAGCGGGTGGTGCTGGCCCGCCGGGTGCACAACGACGCGGTGCGCGACACGTTGGCGCTGCGCCGCAGGCGGCCGGTGCGCTGGCTGCGGCTGGCGGGCACGGCGGCCCGCCCCGAGTACTTCGAGATCGCCGAACCGGTGACCGACGTGGACGATGTGCCGGGGGTGGCCCGCCGCGTCTCCGCGCGCGTCGTGCTGCTCGACGCGCGCGACCGCGTGCTGATGTTCCAGGGCTTCGACCCGGTGCGCCCCGACGAGCTGTTCTGGTTCACCGCGGGCGGCGGTGTGGAGCCGGGGGAGGACTTGCGCGCGGCGGCGGTGCGCGAGGTGTTCGAGGAGACCGGGCTGCGGCTCGCGCCGCAGGACCTGGTCGGCCCCGTGTGGAAGCGCCAGGCCGTGTTCACCTTCGACGGCCTCGGCTACGCCGCGCAGGAGTGGTTCTTCGTGGCCCGTGCCGCCTCGGGGGCGGTCGACACCTCCGGCTTCAACGCGCTGGAGCGGCGGACCGTCGTGCGCCACCGCTGGTGGTCGGCGGACGAGCTGGCGGCCACCGGGGAGACGGTCTACCCGGTCCAGCTCGCCGAGCTGCTGCCCTCGGTGCTGGGCGGCGAGTGGGACGGCACGACCCGCTCGGTGCGTTGATCCCGGTGCCGGGACCGACCAGGGGGCCACGAGCCTGCCCCGCGAGTCGCGCGTTCCGGCACCGCGAACCGAGCTTTCGCGCACCCCGAACTGAGCGTTCGAGCACCTCGAACTGGGCGGTGGGGCGGCCTACCGGGAACTGGCCGCCGTCCGTCCGAGGTGAACGTCCGGCCGGTGATCCAGATCACCCGGTCGGACACCAGGAACGCCACCACCTCGGCGATGTCCTCGGGCCTGCCGACGCGCCCCGGCGGCACCGCCTCCGACACGTCGCCCAGCGGGATGCCCGCCGCGCCGATGCCGCGCGAACCGAATCGCGTGATCTCACATCATGCGCGGTCCCGGCGGGGAGCGAAGACGGATTTGCGGCACGTGCCACAGACGGCGACTCTGGGCTCAGAGCACGAAGGTCGCGATCACCTGGCTGAGCAGCCGGACGTCGGCGTGCCCCTTGAACTCCAGCCGCACCTTGCCCAGGCCGCTGAACCACAGGTCCAGCTCGGCGTCCATGTCGAAGGTGCCCGCGGTTTCCACCGAGAACGCCTGGACGCGGCTGTAGGGCAGCGAGGTGAAGTCGCGCTTGCGGCCGGTCATGCCCTGCACGTTCACCGCGATGACCCGCTTGTCGGTGAACACCACGAAGTCTCGGACGGTTTTGAAGCACGCCACGATCTGCTCGCCCTGGATGAGGATGGGCGCCACCTGCGGGCCGATGTCCTCCGGACGGCACGGCGCGAGCTTGAAGACGGAGGTCTTCTCGAAGTCGATCACGTGTTCGATCCTACTGGTAGGAGGTGCGGCGGGGCGGCCCCACATTCCGTCCCGCCGCACCTGGTCACACGCGCCCGATCACGTCGTCACCGTACGAGACCAGCGTCTTGTCCTTGGCGTCGTGCATCAGGTAGAGCGCGAAGTTGTCCACTCCGACCTCCCGCAGCTCCTGCAACCGGTCCACGTGCGCCGAGACGGGGCCGAGCAGGCAGAAGCGGTCCACGATGGAGTCGGGCACGAAGTCGGTGGACCGGTTGCCCGCCCGACCGTGGTGGGAGTAGTCGTAGCCCTCCCGGTCCTTGATGTAGTCGGTCAGCGCCGCGGGCACCGCGCCGGAATCCCCGTACCGCGCCACGAGGTCGGCCACGTGGTTGCCCACCATGCCGCCGAACCAGCGCAGCTGCTCGCGCTGGTGGGCCAGGTCCGGGCCCACGTACGCGGGCGCGGCCACGCACATCGTGATCGACGACGGGTCGCGCCCGGCCGCCTTGGCCGCCTCGCGCACCGATCCGATGGTCCACCGCGCGATGTCGGGGTCGGCGGTCTGCAGGATGAACCCGTCGGCCTGCTCGCCCACCAGCTTCAGCGCCCTGGGCCCGTAGGCGGCCATCCACACCTCCAGCTTCCCGTCGCGCACCCAGGGGATGCGCACGGGCGTGCCGTGGTGCTCGACCTCCCGGCCCTCGGCCAGCTCCTTGATGACGGTCATGGCCCGGCCCAGCGTCGCCAGCGAGGCGGGCCGCTGCCCGATCACCCGGCGCGCCGAGTCGCCCCGCCCGATGCCGCACACCGTGCGGTTGCCGAACATGTCGTTGAGCGTGGCGAACAGCGAGGCGGTGACCGACCAGTCGCGGGTGCCGGGATTGGTCACCATCGGGCCGACGACCAGTTCGCGGGTGGCCGCCAGCACCTGCGAGTAGATGACGAACGGCTCCTGCCACAGCACGCACGAGTCGAAGGTCCAGCCGTAGCGGAAACCGCAGTCCTCCGCCGCTTTCAGCCCCGCCACCACCTCCCGCGCGGGCGGGTCGGTCTGGAGCACGACACCGAAGTCCACTGACGCCTCCCTAGACCAGGTACTGGTTCAGCTCGCGGGTCAGGAACCTGCCGTGCCCGACCCGGCCGTGGAACCCCTCGGCGTCCACCACCACCCGGCCGCGCGAGAGCACGGTGTCGACCTTGCCGGTCAGCTCCATGCCCTCGTACGCCGAGTAGTCCACCGCCATGTGGTGGGTGGCCGCGGAGATGGTCTGCCGGGCGCGCGGGTCGTACACCACGACGTCGGCGTCCGCCCCCGGCGCGATCACGCCCTTGCGCGGGTGCAGGCCGAACATCCGCGCGGGCGTGGTGGAGCTGATCTCCACCCAGCGCTCAAGGCTGATCTCACCCCGCACCACGCCCTGGTGCAGCAGGTCCACCCGGTGCTCGACGCCGGGTATGCCGTTGGGGATCTTGGCGAAGTTCCCGCGCCCCAGCTCCTTCTGGTCCTTGAAGCAGAACGGGCAGTGGTCGGTGGAGACCACCGACAGGTCGTTGGTGCGCAGGCCGCGCCACAGCTCGGCCTGGTGCTCCCGAGGGCGCAGCGGGGGAGAGGCCACGTACTTCGCGCCCTCGAAGTCCGGCTTGGCCAGGTCCTCCAGCGACAGGTACAGGTACTGCGGGCAGGTCTCGGCGAACACGTTCTGCCCGGTGTCGCGCGCCCGCGCCACCGCGTCCAACGCCTGCGCGGCGGACAGGTGCACGACGTAGAGCGGCGCGCCGGTGACCGCGGCCAGGGTGATCGCCCGCGAGGTCGCCTCGCCCTCCAGCTCCGGGGGGCGGGTCAGCCCGTGCTCGACCGGCGCGGTGCGGCCCCGCGCCAGCGCCTGCGCGACGAGCTGGTCGATCGCGATGCCGTTCTCCGCGTGCATCATGACCGTGCCGCCGATCTCACGGGCCTTCTGCATCGCCCGCAGGATCTCCCCGTCGGTGGCGTAGAAGACGCCGGGGTAGGCCATGAACATCTTGAACGAGTTCACGCCCGCGTCCGCGCACGACTCCATCTCCTTCAACGACGTGTCGTTGACATCGGAGACGATCATGTGGAACCCGTAGTCCACCGCGCAGTTGCCGTCCGCCTTGGTGTGCCACTTGTCCAGTGTGGACATCAGGGAGGTGCCCTTGGCCTGCACCGCGAAGTCGATGATCGTGGTGGTGCCGCCCCAGGCCGCCGCGGTGGTGCCGGAGGCGAAGGTGTCGGCGGAGAACGTGCCGCCGAAGGGCATCTCCATGTGGGTGTGCGCGTCGATGCCGCCGGGGATCACGTACTTGCCCGCGGCGTCGACCACCCGGTCCGCGGCGATCGCGAAGCCCGGCGTCAGCAGCGCGGCGATCTTCTCGCCCTCCACCAGCACGTCGGCGGCCACCGCGCCGGTGGCGTTGACCACCGTCCCGCCCCTGATCAAGGTGCTCACGGCCGCACCAGCGATTCGTAGCTGTCGGGCCTGCGGTCCCGGTAGAACGCCCACAGGTCGCGGACCGCGGCCAGCTGGTCCATGTCCAGGTCGCGCACCACGACCTCCTCCTCGGTGTCCGACGCCGCGTCCCCGATCAGCTGGCCGCGCGGGTCGACGAAGTAGGACTGCCCGTAGAAGTCGTTGTCCCCCAGCGGTTCCACGCCCACGCGGTTGATGGTGCCGACGAAGTACTCGTTGGCCACCGCGGCGGCGGGCTGCTCCAGCCGCCACAGGTACTCCGACAGGCCGCGGCTGGTCGCCGACGGGTTGAACACGATCCGCGCGCCCGCCAGCCCCAGCGCCCGCCAGCCCTCCGGGAAGTGCCGCTCGTAGCAGATGTAGACGCCGATGCGGCCCACCGCGGTGTCGAACACCGGGTAGCCCAGGTTGCCCGGCTTGAAGTAGAACTTCTCCCAGAACCCCTTCACCTGCGGGATGTGGTTCTTGCGGTGCTTGCCCAGGTACGTGCCGTCGGCGTCGATCACCGCGGCGGTGTTGAAGTAGACACCGGGCTGCTCCTGCTCGTACATCGGCACGACCAGCACCACGCCGTTCTGCTCGGCGACCCGGCACATCAGCTGCGTGGTCGGCCCGTCGGGGATGCCCTCGGTGTAGGAGTAGTAGTCCGCGTCCTGCACCTGGCAGAAGTACGGGCCGTAGAACAGCTCCTGCAGGCACACCACCTGCGCGCCCCGCGACGCGGCGGACCGGATCGCCTCGACGGCGCCCGCGATCATGGAATCCTTGTCACCGGTCCACTTCTGCTGGACCAGACCTGCCCGGACGACGTTGCTCACGAGTGCTCCTTCCGCGGCGCCAGCGCCAGGTGGACGAGCAGGCCGCCGACCAGGCCGACGACCCAGTTGTAGTCGTAGAGCGGTTTGAGGAACGGGATCAGCCCGTCCGCCGGGAACGGGCCGCCGTACGCGCCGCCGACGGCCAGCAGCGAGCCGACCGCGGTGGCCAGCACCGCGCGCCAGTTCCAGCCCGCCCGGAACCAGTACGCGCCCCGCCCCGCCAGGTACAGGTCGACCAGCGCCAGCTCGGTGCGCGCCAGCAGCCAGTAGCCTGCGATGAACACCCCGGCCACGGACGCCAGCAGGCCGCCGTAGAAGCCCAGCCAGGCGAAGATGTAGATGCCGGGGTCGGAGATCAGCCGCCACGGCTGGATCAGCACGCCGATCACGCCGGTGATCAGCCCGCCCAGCGCGAAGGTGATCCGGCGCGGGAAGGCGTTGGAGAAGTCGTAGGACGGGCTGACCACGTTGGCCGCCAGGTTGGCCGAGATGGTCGCCAGCACCAGCGCCACCAGCGCGACCAGCACCACCGCGGTGCTGTCGAAGCGGCTGGCCAGCTCCGCCGGGTCCCAGATGGCTTCGCCGTAGAGCGCCACCGCGCCCGAGGTGGTCAGTATCGCCACGATCGCGATGAACGACATGGTGGTCGGCAGGCCGAGCACCTGGCCGACCGCCTGCTTGCGCTGGCTGCCGCCGAACCGGGTGAAGTCGGGCATGTTCAGCGACAGCGTGGACCAGAACGCGATCATGCCCATCAGCGCGGGGAAGAACACCCGCCAGAACTCCGCGCCCCAGCCAAGGCGCGACGGCTCGGACAGGATCGGGCCGAACCCGCCCGCCTGGACCGCCACGTAGGCCAGCAGCACCAGGAAGCCCACCGACACCAGCGGGGCGGTCCAGTTCTCGAACCGCCGGATGGCCTCCATGCCGCGCCAGATCACCAGCATCTGCACCACCCAGAAGCCCAGGAAGCACAGCCACAGCGTCCACACCTGGCCGAGCACCGCGGGGGCGCCGGTCCAGCCCTCGCCCGCGAGCCTGCCCACGATCACGTGCAGCGCCTTGCCGCCGACCCAGGTCTGGATGCCGAACCAGGCGCAGGCGACGAACGCCCGCAGCAGCGCCACCAGGTTCGCCCCGCGCACGCCGTAGAAGGCGCGGGCGAAGACGGGGAAGGGGATGCCGTACTTGGTGCCCGCGTGGCTGTTGAGCAGCATCGGCACCAGCACGATCAGGTTGCCCAGGGTGATGGTCAGGAACGCTTGCACCCAGTCCATGCCCAGCGCGACCAGCGACGCGGCCAGCGTGTAGCTGGGGATGTTGTGGGCCATGCCCATCCACAGCGCGAAGAAGTTGTAGGTGGTCCAGGTGCGCTGCTCCAGCGGAACCGGCGCCAGCTCGGGGTTGTAGTGGGGGCTGTCCGCGATCGGGGTGTGGTCGCGCAGCTCCACCCGGCCTGCCGCGTCCGGCGCGGCCTGCGCCACGGGGTCGAGGGCCATCGGTCACTCCCCTGTTACGCTGGTGAAACACCGTCCGCGGCAGCGGTCCGGCGCGAGGTCCACCTCGGCATCCTCAGCTCCCGCCGCGCGGTCCGGGCAGCGTCGATGTGTCCGCGCTTGACGTGATCGGCGGACACTCTGTACACCCCGTCGGGAAACCAGGGGTGAACCACGCCGCCACTTTCGGCTTCCCTCGAAGGTGTAATGCCTGCACGGAGCGTCAGTCACTCGATCGAGCGGGTGTGGAGACGGGCTCGGGATGTCGATAGGTCAAAGGTCCATTGCCAGACCCCCGACTCGTTTCGAGGAACACCGTGTCTGCACTTCGCCCGCGCGGACTCTTCCGCGCCGCCGCCATGCTCGCCGTCGGCGTCTCCCCGCTGCTCGCAGGCTCCGCTTCGGCCACCGAGGCGCCGCAGGTCGACAGCATCACGCCCAAGATCGGCGACGCCCCCGAGGTGTCGGTCGCCGACCTCAAGGCGGACGAGGTCATCAGCGGCAAGACCGTGAAGCTGCCCGCGACCCCCATCACCCCGCAGGCCGCGCCGATGGAGCGCGACCTGACCGAGACCTCCACCTCGGTGCTGTCCGAGACCGCGCCGGAACTGGACCGGGCCGCCGACATGGCCCCGGTGACCGGGCTGACCCAGCAGCTGCCGCTGCTGGGCGGGCAGGGGCTGGGCGGCCTCGGCCTGGGTGGGCTGGGCCTGGGCGGGCTGACCCAGCAGCTGCCCACCGACCAGCTCACCGGCGCGACCGGCGGCCTCGGTGGCGTGACCGGCGGCCTCGGTCAGCTGCCGGTCGGGCTGCCCCTGCTGGGCTAGGCGTCCAGTTCCCGCACCAGCAGCGCCACGTACAGCGAGAGCACGGACTCCGGGTCCTCCAAGGACACCCCGAGCACCTGCTCGATGCGGGCCAGCTGCTGGTAGTACGCGGTGCGCGAGAGGTGGGCCGCGGCAGCCGCCGCAGACTTGTTGCCCCCGTGCTCGCAGTAGCACCGCAGGAGTTCGACCAGCCTGCTGCCGTGGTCCGCGTCGCGGGCCACCAGCGGGCCGAGCTCGCGGTCGGCGAACGCCCGCACCCGCTCATCCTCCCGCAGCAGGTGCATCAGGCCTCGCAGCCGCACGTCGTCGAGCCGGTGGTACAACCGCGTACCGGGTGAGCGCAGGGCCGCTCCCGCGATGTGGGCGGCTTCGCCGAGGCTGCGCCGCACCTCCGGCACGGCCGTGACGGTCGTGCCGACGGCGACGACGACCGGGAGGGCGTGCTGCGTCCCCGCCGCGGTGCGGTGGATCTCGCGGGCGAGCCGCCGCAGCACGCCCTCCAGCCCGGTCTGCGGGGGCACCGACAGCAGGGCCCGGACGCTGGTGTCGTCGACCACGCCGACCAGCGCGGGCACCGTCGCCCGCCGGGTCGCCAGCGCGGTGGCCTCGGCCAGGTCCCGCAGCACCTCCTGGGTGGCCAGGGCCTGCGCCGGGGACACCGCGCTGCCCGGTCGGACCGCCACGCCGACCAGCTGCCGCCGCTCCAGCGGCACGCCCAGGGCCGCCGCCCGCGCGGGCAGGTCGGGTGGTGGCTGGCCGAGCAGCTGGGTCAGCAGCGTGCGGTGCGTCTGCCGCTCCAGCGACTCCCGGTCGCGCGCCACCAGCCGGTGCACGGCCAGCGCGGAGGCCGCGCGCTCGGCGACCACGACCTGCCGGTGCGCGGGCGGCTCCGGGGTGAGCAGCACCAGCCGCCCCCAGTCCGCGCCGCGCGCGCCGACCACGGTCACCAGCCAGCCGGACTCCTCGTGGTAGGCGGTGCGCTCGGCCACCGAGACCGCCCGCGAGCGCTGCCCCCAGTCCGCCAGCAGCGCGGTGGGGTCCTGCCCGGCCGCGTCGTAGGCCAGCACCTCGTGGCCCAGCGTCTCCAGCACCACCGGCAGCCCGGAGGTCCGGGCGACCTCCCGCAGCACCTCGGCGGGTTCCGCGCCCGCCACGGTCAGCGCGGTGAACGTCTCGTGCACCTGTTCCGCCGCGCGCAGCTCGACCAGCTGGGCGTCGACGATCAGCGACACCACCGCCTCGGTGACCGCGACGAACCGGGTCTCCCGAGCCAGGGCGACCAGCGGCAGCCCGTGCCGCTCGGCGGCGGCCGCCAGCGCGCCGGGCAGGTCGTCGGGCCAGCGCCGCACCAGCTCCACCACCAGGCCCGCCGCGCCGACCGAGGCCAGGTCGTCGACGTAGCGGGTGAGCCCCGCCTCGTCGTCGGGCAGCGCGATGCCGGTGGTGAGCACCAGCTCCCCGCCGCGCAGCAGGTGGGCGATGTCGGCGACCTCCGCCGCGTGCACCCAGCGCACCCGGCGGCCCATGCCCGCGGCACCCGCGACGACCCTCGGCCGGGCACGGCGCAGCACCGGCAGGACCAGCGCTTCGGCGACCGTCGGGTACATGGACACAACGTAATGCCGCGCGGGGCAAAGGGGCACAGGTTGTGCATGGCGGCCGGTGCCCGCTCCGACGACACTCCACGGCAGGGAGCCCGAGGAGGACGCCATGTCGCACGAGGAGCTGCTGGCCCGGCACCGCGCGGTGATGCCCCGCTGGATGGCCCTGTACTACGACCGGCCCATCGAGCTGGCCAGCGCCAGCGGGCGGCGGGTCACCGATCGCGAAGGCCGCACCTACCTGGACTTCTTCGCGGGCATCCTGACCAACGCGATCGGCTACGACGTGGCCGAGATCAGCGAGGCGATCCGCGCCCAGCTGGCCACCGGCGTGCTGCACAGCTCCACGCTCTACCTCATCCGCGCCCAGGTGGAGCTGGCCGAGAAGGTGGCCGCGCTGTCCGGCATCCCCGACGCCAAGGTGTTCTTCACCAACTCCGGCACCGAGGCCAACGAGACCGCGCTCATGCTCGCCACCCGGTTCCGCCGCAGCGACCAGGTGCTGGCGCTGCGCAACTCCTACCACGGCCGCGCCTTCGCCACCGTGGCGATCACCGGCAACCGCGGCTGGTCGGCCAGCTCGCTCAGCCCGGTCAAGGTCAGCTGGGTGCACGGCGGCTACCGCTTCCGCAGCCCTTTCAAGGACCTCTCCGACGCCGACTACGTCAAGGCGTGCGTGGCCGACCTGCGCGAGGTGATCGAGACCACGACGGCGGGCGAGGTGGCGTGCCTGATCGCCGAGCCGATCCAGGGCGTGGGCGGGTTCACCGCGCCACCCGACGGCCTGTTCGCCGCCTTCAAGGAAGTCCTGGACGAGTACGGCGTCCTGTTCGTCTCCGACGAGGTGCAGACCGGCTGGGGGCGCACCGGCGAGCACTTCTGGGGCATCCAGGCGCACGGCGTGACCCCGGACGCGATGACCTTCGCCAAGGGCCTGGGCAACGGCCTGGCCATCGGCGGCGTGGTGGCGCGCGGCGAGCTGATGGACTGCCTGACCGCGAACTCGCTGTCCACCTTCGGCGGCAACCCGCTGGCCACCACCGGCGCGCTGGCCACGCTGGAGTACCTGCTGGCGCACGACCTGCAGGCCAACGCGGCCAAGCTGGGCGCGCGGCTGCTCGCGGGCCTGCGCGGCATCGCCGAGCGGCACCCCGTGGTGGGCGACGTGCGCGGCAAGGGCCTGATGGTGGGCGTGGAGCTGGTCGGCCCCGGCGGTGAACCGGACCCGGCCGCCGCGGTGGCGGTGCTGGAGGGCGCGCGGGAACGATGTCTGCTGGTGGGCAAGGGCGGCTTGTACGGCAACGTGATCCGCCTGGCCCCGCCGATGACGCTGACCGAGGACGAGCTGGAGGAGGCGCTGGCGGTGCTGCGCGAGACCATCGCGGAGGTGGCGTCGTGAGGATCACCCACTGGATCGGCGGCAAGCCGTGGACCGGCGCGGTCGAGCGCGCGGGCGAGGTCCACGACCCGGCCACCGGCCGGGTCTCGGCGCGGGTCGACTTCGCGTCGGCGTCGGTGGTGGACGAAGCGGTGGCCGCGGCGCGCGAGGCGTACACGCGGTGGCGCGGCGCGTCACTGGCGCAGCGGGCGAACGTGATGTTCGCCTTCCGCGAGCTGCTCAACGCGCGCAAGGGCGAGCTCGCCGCGATCGTCACCGCCGAGCACGGCAAGGTGCTCCCCGACGCGATGGGCGAGGTGCAGCGCGCCCTGGAGGCGGTCGAGTTCGCCTGCGGCGTCCCGCACCTGCTCAAGGGGGGGTTCAGCGAGAACGCCTCCACCAAGGTCGACGTCTACTCGATCCGGCAGCCGCTGGGGGTGGTCGGGGTGGTGTCGCCGTTCAACTTCCCCGCCATGGTGCCGCTGTGGTTCGTGCCCAACGCCATCGCGTGCGGCAACACCGTGGTGCTCAAGCCGAGCGAGAAGGACCCGTCGGCGTCGGTGTTCATCGCCGAGCTGTTCGCGGAGGCGGGCCTGCCCGACGGCGTGCTCAACGTCGTGCACGGCGACAAGGTGGCCGTGGACCGCGTCCTGGAGCACCCGGAGGTCAAGGCCGTCTCCTTCGTCGGCTCCACGCCGGTCGCCCGGCACGTCTACGAGACCGGCACCCGGCACGGCAAGCGCGTGCAGGCGCTGGGCGGGGCCAAGAACCACATGGTCGTGCTGCCCGACGCGGACCTGGACCTGGCCGCCGACGCGGCGGTGTCGGCGGGCTTCGGCTCGGCGGGGGAGCGGTGCATGGCCATCTCGGTGGTGGTCGCCGTGGACCCGGTGGGCGACGAGCTGGTGGCCAAGGTCGCCGACCGCATCGCCGCGCTGAAGGTCGGCGACGGCCGTCGCGCGGGCTGCGAGATGGGGCCGCTGATCACCGGCGAGCACCGCGACCGCGTGGCCGCCTACGTGGACGCGGGTGTCGCGGAGGGGGCCCGTCTGGTGGTCGACGGCCGCGACCGCCCGGTCGACGGCGACCCGTCGGGCTTCTGGCTCGGGCCGACCCTGTTCGACCACGTGGGCGTGGACATGTCCGTCTACCGCGACGAGATCTTCGGCCCGGTGCTGTCGGTGCTGCGGGTGCCCACCTACGACGAGGCGCTGGAGGTGGTCAACGCCAACCCGTACGGCAACGGAACGGCCGTCTTCACCAACGACGGCGGTGCGGCCCGGCGGTTCCAGAACGAGGTCGAGGTCGGCATGGTCGGGGTGAACGTGCCGATCCCGGTGCCGGTGTCCTACTACTCGTTCGGCGGGTGGAAGGACTCGCTGTTCGGCGACTCGCACGCCTACGGCCCGGACGGCGTGCACTTCTTCACCCGCACCAAGGTCGTCACCGGCCGCTGGCTGGACCCGTCGCACGGCGGGGTCAACCTCGGGTTCCCGCGCAACACCTGACCGACCGGCACGCCGCCCCGCGAACGGCTTGCGCGCGCAACCGGAAAATCGGTGGCGAACGGGCGCAATGCCCGGCGGTGCCAGTTCAATAGCTGAACAATTTATTTCGCACGGTCGTGGTGGGGCCGTTTTGGCATTGTGGGCGGAATGGCGTAATCTGCTCCGCGTTGTGCACTCGGCTTTGGGGGCGCTGGGGCTTATCGCGATTCCCGCTAGGAGCACCGTTGGTCATCACTCGCCACACCGATCCGCCCGGTCTGGTGTTGTCGGGGGACATCGGCGCCGCGCAGTTGCAGGCGCTGCGCGATGTCGTCCTCGAAGCCGCTGACGCGGGGGGTGACGGCGTCCGGCTCTGCGCGCGGGACGTGCCGTTCCTCCGGGTCGAGGCCATCCGCGTACTGATCGCGGTCGCCGCTGAGCTGGCCCCGAGAGGTCGCGCGCTGGTGCTCGACGTCGCCAGGCACCACGCCTGGGCGATCGAAGCGCTGGGCTGGGCGGATGCGCCCGGTCTGGTCCTGTTGAACGGAGGTGTGCCCAGGTGAGCGAAGACCGGTTCCGGCACCACGCGGCCGTCTACACCACGGACGAGGAATTCCTCGCGGTGGCGGCCCCATTCGTGGCCGAGGGGATCGAACTCGGTGAGCCGGTGCTGGTCGCCACAACACCCGCGAACGTCGAATCGTTGCGATCCGCGCTCGGCACCCTGGCGGGTGATTTCGACCATGCCGAAACTGCCTATTTCGGGCGGCGACCACCGGAACGGGCTACCGCCTTCTTCCGCTACTGGCAGCACAAAGTGACGTCGGCCACCTGCCGCAACGTCAGGGTGCTCGCCGAACCGCTGTGGGCGGGCCGCACGCGCGCCGACGCGACGGCCTGGCGGCGCATGGAGTCGGGGCTCAACGTCGTCTTAGCCGCCACTAACGTGTGGATGCTGTGCCCGTACGACGCGCGGGTGGTCGGCGAGGAGGGCGTGACCCACGCGCTGATGACCCACCCCGAGCACGTGGTCGACGGCGAGGTGGTCACCTCGCCGCACTACGTCGAGCCCGCCCACTACGCCGACACCTGCGACGCGCTCCCGCTGCCGCCCCGACCGGCCGACGCCAGGGTGCTGCCGCTGCGCGGTGACCTGCAGGCGTTGCGCCGGTTCATCGTGGGCCGGGCCATCGGTTTCGGGCTGTCGGAGGAGAACGCGGCGATGCTGACCGTCGCGGTCGGCGAGGCGCTGGCGTTCCTGCGCGACGACGGCCACGCCGCGATGTGGCTGGCCGACGGCTCGCTGGTGTGCGAGCTCAGCGGTGCGCAAGCGGGTGAGCTGGACCCGTTCGCCGGGTTCCGGCCGCCCGCGCTGCACGCGCCCACCGCACCCGGCGACGGGCTGTGGGTGACCCGCCAGATCTGCGAGTCGGTCGACGTGCGCTGCGTCGAGGGCACCGTGGTGTTCCGGTTGCGCGTGGCGGGACCGCGCGCGGCGGAGAGCGCGGTCCCGGAGCGGTAGGAGTCACCTGGCCTGGGCGGCCAGCGCTTGGGGGAGCGGGTCGTAGCGGCAGAAGCGGCGGCTGTAGGTGCCGGTGCCCGACGTCAGCGAGCGCAGCTCGATGGCGTACCGCAGCAGCTCGGTGCTGGGCACCTCGGCCCGGATCACCGTGTGGCCCGCGCTGTCGGCCTCGGTGCCCAGCACCCGGCCGCGCCGCCCGGACAGGTCGCCCAGCACCGTGCCGAGGTGCTCGTCGGGCAGCCTGATGCGCACCTCGTCCACCGGCTCCAGCAACGAGGTCCGGCCGTTGGCCGCGGCGTCCTTGAGCGCCAGCGAGCCCGCGGTCTGGAACGCCGCGTCGGAGGAGTCCACCGAGTGCGCCTTGCCGTCCACCAGCGTCACGCGCACGTCGACCACCGGGTGGCCTGCCTGCAGGCCGCGTTCCAGCTGCGCACGCACCCCCTTCTCGACGCTGGGGATGAACTGGTTGGGGATCGCGCCGCCGACGATGCGGTCGACGAACTCGAAGCCCGCGCCGCGCGGCAGCGGTTCGACCACGATGTCGCACACCGCGTACTGGCCGTGCCCGCCGGACTGCTTGACGTGCCGCCCGTGCCCCTTGGCCGGGGCGGCGAAGGTCTCCCGCAGCGCCACCCGCACCGGCTCGGTGTCCACCTCGGCCCCGCCCGCGCGCAGCCGGGCCAGCACCACGTCGGCGTGCGCTTCGCCCATGCACCACAGCACCAGCTGGTGGGTCTCGGCGTTGCGCTCCAGCCGCAGCGTGGGATCGCCCGCGACGAGCTTGTTCAGGTTGCGGGCCAGGTTGTCCTCGTCGCTGCGGCTGCGCGGCACCACCGCGACCGGCAGCAGCGGCTCGGGCATGTCCCACGGCGCGACCAGCAGCGGGTGCTCCGGCGCGGACACGGTGTCCCCGGTCTCCGCCGAGCCCAGCTTGGTCAGCGCGCACAGGTCGCCCGCCACGCAGTACGGCACCTCGCGCAGGTTCGCCCCCAATGGTGAGTACACGTGCGCGACGCGCTCGTCCGCGTCGTGGTCCTCGTGCCCGCGATCGGCCATGCCGTGACCGGAGACGTGCACGGGCCGTTCCGGCCGCAGCGTCCCGGAGAACACCCGCACCAGCGACACGCGGCCCACGTAGGAGTCGACGGCGGTGCGCACCACCTCGGCGACCAGCGGCCCCTCCGGGTCCGGGGCGAGGCGGGGATGCGGGATGCCGTCCACGCCGGTGATCTCGGGCAGCGGGTGCTCCAGCGGCGAGGGGAACGCGCGGGCGATGCCGTCGAGCAGTTCGGGCAGGCCCGTCCCGGTCGCCGCGCACACCGGCAGCACCGGGTGGAACGAGCCGCGCGCCACCGCGGTCTCCAGGTCGGCGATCAGGGTGGCCTGGTCGATCTCCTCGCCGTTGAGGTAGCGGTCCATGAGGGTCTCGTCCTCGCTCTCGGCGATGATCCCCTCGATGAGCTGGTCGCGCTGCTCGGCGTAGCGCTCGTCGTCGGTGGTGAGCAGGCCCACCAGCCCTCCGCCGTCGCCGGGCAGGTACAGCGGCACCACGCCCGCGCCGAACGCCTCCTGGCAGGCGGCGATCTCGTTGAGCACGTCGGCGCGGTGGTGGTCGGTGCGCGAGATGACGACCGCGCGCGGCATCCCGACCGCCGCGCACTCCTGCCACAGCGCCACGGTCGTGGCGTCGACGCCTTCCGCGGTGCTGACCACGAACAGCGCCGCGTCCGCCGCGCGCAGGCCCGCGCGCAGCTCGCCGACGAAGTCGGCGTAACCGGGGGTGTCGATGAAGTTGATCTTGATGTCGCCGTGCCGGACCGGGGCGACCGACAGGCCGACGGAGCGCTGCTGGCGCACCGCGGCCGGGTCGTGGTCGCACACCGTGGTGCCCTCGGTGACCGAACCCGCCCTGGTCAGGACGCCGGTGGTCGCCAGCAGGGCTTCGGCGAGGGTCGTCTTGCCCGACCCGGAGGGGCCGACCAGCACGACGTTGCGCACCTTGGCCGGGTCGTCCACAGCGACCGCGGCTGCCGAGGGACTGCTGTCGGAGTGTTTGCTGCCCATGGGATGCCCACCCTCCACAAGTGATTAGTGTTCGATCTCACACCCGTGGCGCGCGTCGGACAACCCCGTGGGCCGGACCCAACCCGGCAGGAGGAACCAGGGCGGGCGCGGACGGGGGCCGTGCTCACCCCACCGCTGCCACCGGAGCGTCGGGTCGCCCGCTCGGCCGGTGCTCGCACCCGGACGTGTGCCAGGCCACTACCTGCGGTGGGGGTGCGAGTGGACTGCTGAGAACGCGTCGGATTGGCCTGCTTCGGCGGTCCACGTCCGACGTACGATCAGGTGGTCGTCCCCCTGATCCGAAAGGCTGGCCGTGACCACTTCATCCAACTCCGAGGCCGGTGCGCACCTGACCGGCACCGCCCGCGTCAAGCGCGGCATGGCGGAGATGCTCAAGGGCGGCGTGATCATGGACGTGGTCACCCCCGAGCAGGCCAAGATCGCCGAGGACGCGGGCGCGGTCGCCGTCATGGCGCTGGAGCGGGTGCCCGCGGACATCCGCGCGCAGGGCGGCGTGTCGCGGATGAGCGACCCGGACATGATCGACGGCATCATCTCCGCGGTCTCGATCCCGGTGATGGCCAAGGCCCGCATCGGCCACTTCGTCGAGGCGCAGGTGCTGCAGTCCCTCGGCGTGGACTACATCGACGAGTCCGAGGTGCTCACCCCGGCCGACTACGCCAACCACATCGACAAGTGGCAGTTCACCGTGCCCTTCGTGTGCGGTGCGACCAACCTGGGCGAGGCGCTGCGCCGGATCACCGAGGGCGCGGCGATGATCCGCTCCAAGGGCGAGGCGGGCACCGGCGACGTCTCCAACGCCACCACCCACATGCGCAAGATCCGCGCCGAGATCAAGCGCCTGCAGAACCTGCCCGCCGACGAGCTGTACGTGGCGGCCAAGGAGCTGCAGGCCCCGTACGAGCTGGTGCGCGAGGTCGCCGAGGCGGGCAAGCTGCCGGTCGTGCTGTTCACCGCGGGCGGCATCGCCACCCCGGCCGACGCGGCGATGATGATGCAGCTGGGCGCCGAGGGCGTGTTCGTGGGCTCGGGCATCTTCAAGTCCGGCAACCCGGCGCAGCGCGCGGAGGCCATCGTCAAGGCCACCACGTTCTACGACGACCCGGACGTGATCGCCAAGGTCTCCCGCGGCTTGGGCGAGGCCATGGTGGGCATCAACGTGGACGAGATCCCGCAGCCGCACCGGCTCGCCGAGCGCGGCTGGTAGGAGCGGTCCCCGGCGGCTCCCGGCCCACCGCGGGCCGGGAGCCGCCGCGCGTCAGGACACCGGGTACACCTCGATGTCGACCTGGTGGCCGTTCGACCCGGCCAGCTTGGCGTCGCAGGTGATGAGGGGGACGTTGAGCTCCTCGGCGAGCGCCAGGTAGAGCGAGTCGTAGGTGTGCACCGCGTGCCGCAACTCCCATGCCCGGCGGAGCAGGGTCCGCAGGGGCACCCGGTTCACTGGTGACGCGGTGATCCGGGACATCGCGAAGGTCGCGTCGTCCGAGGTCAGGTGGAGGTTGCGCTCCATGCGGCGCAGCACGCTCATCGCTTCGGCGTCGATGAGCTCCGGGGCTGACGCGGTCGAGGTCATCAGCCTGCGCAGGAGTTCCCGTTCCGGGCTCTTGCCCGCGACGACCTCGACGAGCGCGGAGCAGTCCACGACGATGGTGGTCTTCATTCGCTGTCCACCTCGTCCCGGAGCTCGCGGATCGTGCGCACGATGGTCTCCCGGTCCACACCCCAGGTGCGGTTGGTGGCGGACTCGATCCACTCTTCCATGGTCGGCTTGCTGGCCACTTCGATCAGGTGCTGGCGCAGGTAGCCGGTCAGCGACATGCCCTGTGCGTCGGCGCGTTTCTGGAGGATGTCCACCACCTTGGACGGCACCTCACGGATGTGCACGGGTTTGGTGTCGCCGCCCTCGTCCATGTCTTCGAGCGTAGGGGCGGTACATGCTGTCTCCATGAAGCTCTCATCGGCACGTGCACCGATGGAATCAACTACTCGAACGGGTGTTCTACACGTGCTCCATGACCATCACCGCTGACGTGCCCGGCTCCAGCGCCTGGCAGGTGTGCGGCACGTCGCCGGGGTAGAGCAGGTAGTCGCCCGGCCCCAGTTCCACCGGCTCCTCCCTCGGCCCCGCCAGCACCCGCCCCGCGCTGACCACCAGGTGCTCGGTCGTGCCCGGCATGTGCGGCTCCGACTCGCGCGCCGCGCCCGGCTCCAGGTTGAGCACGTAGATGTCCCGCCGCGCCCCCGGCGGGCAGGACGCCAGCAGGGTCGCCGTGTAGTGCGCCCGCTCCGAGTAGATGGCGGGCCCCTCGCCCGCGCGGATCACCCGCACCCGCGGCGTGGGCGGGTCGACCAGCCTGCTGAACGGCACCCCGAGCGCGACGCCGAGCGCCCACAGCGTCTCCACGCTGGGGTTGCCGCTGGCCGACTCCAGTTGGGAGAGCGTGGACTTGGCGATCCCGGCCCGCTTGGCCAGTTCGCTCAGCGACAGGCCCGCGCGCTCCCGCTCCCGTCGCAGCGAGGCCGCGATGACCTCCAGCGGCGCCCCTGTGTTCGGCATGACAGTCCAATCGTTCGGCTTGACGAACACACCGTAGGTGTTCAGTCTAGAAGACGATGCGTTCGATATGGCGTACACATGACACCGACCTGCTGCGCGACGTGGCGGCCATCGCCGCCGCGGCGGCGGTCAACGGCGCGTCCTTCGGCGCGATCTCGGTCGCGGGCGGCCTGCAGTGGTGGGTGCCGCTGGTGATGTCCGTGCTGGTCTTCGCGGGCGGCTCGCAGTTCATGGCGGTCGGCGTGGTCGCCGCGGGCGGCAGCCCGGCCGCCGCGGTGCTCGCCGGGCTGGTGCTCAACGCGCGGCACCTGCCGTTCGGCCTGGCCGTCGGCCACGTGCTGGGCCGGGGACTGGCCGCCCGGCTGGTCGGCAGCCACCTGATGGTCGACGAGAGCGTGGCCTTCTCCCTGGCGCAGCGCGACCCGGCGCGCGCCCGCACCGCCTTCTGGGCCTGCGGAGCCACCCTCTTCCTCGGCTGGAACCTCGGCGTGGTCGCGGGCTCGCTGGTCGGGCAGGGCATCGGCGACCCCGGCGCGTTCGGCCTGGACGCGGCGTTCCCCGCCGCCCTGCTGGCGCTGGTGCTGCCCGCCCTCAAGGACACCGCGACGTTGCGCGCGGCCCTGCTCGGCGCGGTGGTCGCGCTGGCCACCACGCCGCTGCTGCCCGCGGGCGTGCCGGTGCTGCTGGCGCTGGTCGGGCTGGTGGCCACGGCCGGGCGGAAGAAGACCGGGCGGAAGAAGGAGGTGGCCGCGTGAGCCTCGCCGCGATCCTGGTGCTCGCCGCGGGCACCTACGCCTTCCGGGTGGCCGGTCCGCTGCTGCGCGACCGGCTGACCCTGCCCGACCGGGTCAGGGAGCTGATGGCCACCGCGGCGACGGTGCTGCTCGTCGCGCTGGTCGCCACCTCCTCCCTGACCAGCGGCCGGGAGTTCGCCGGGTGGGCGCTGCCCGCGGGCGTGCTGGTGGGAGGTCTCGCCGCGTGGCGCAAGGCCCCGTTCGTGGTGGTCGTCCTGCTGGCCGGGGCCACCACGGCGGGGCTGCGCCTGGCGGGCGTCAGCTGAGCACCGGCGCGGCCAGCCACCCCTCCGGGATGCCGAACGCGTCCACCAGCGTCGGCGCGTGCGGGCGCAGCTGGCGGCACAGCTGGTTCACCGCCTGGGACACCGCCTTCGAGCGGGCCGGGCTGAGCCTGCCGTGCTCCAGGAACCACGCCCGGTCGCCCTCGATCGTGCTCAGCGCGTACAGGTCGCACACCCGGTCCAGCAGCGCGGACACCTCCGGGTCCGGGCACCGGTCGACCGCCGCCACGAACGCCTCCAGCACCACCCGGTCCACGTGCGCGCGGGCCGCGTGCAGCACGTGGTCCTGCGCGGCGTTGAACACGTCGAACGCGTCCTGCTTCGAAGCCTTGCGCAGCCTGCGCGCCAGCCCCTCCAGGATGTGCCGCTCCCGGTCCTCGAACTGGCGCACCTGCCAGCCCCGGTCCAGCAGCGCGTCGGAGCTGCCGCGCACCAGCCGGTCGATGATCGCGCGGGCGGCGGTGCGCTCGATCACCACGCTCACCGCCTGGTCGGCCACGAACCGGGCCATGCCCCACGGGTCCAGGTCGCCGACGTGGTCGCGGTAGCTGGTCAGCAGGCCCTTGGCGACCAGCTGGAGCAGCACCGTGTTGTCACCCTCGAAGGTGGTGAACACGTCCGTGTCGGCCTTGAGCCCGGCCAGCAGGTTCTCCGACAGGTACCCGGCGCCGCCGCAGGCCTCGCGGCAGGTCTGGATGGTGTGCGTGGCGTGCCAGGTGGCCACCGCCTTGAGCCCGGCCGCGCGCGACTCCAGCTCCCGCTGGTGCCGGTCGTCGCCACCGTCGTGCAGCGCCGAGACCAGCTCCTCCTGGGCGAAGTGCAGCGCGTAGGAGGTGGCCAGCGCGGGCAGCAGCCGCCGCTGGTGGGCGAGGTAGTCCAGCACGACGACCTCCTCGCCGGTGTCCGGTCGGGTGAACTGCCGCCGCTGCGAGCCGTACCCGATCGCGATGGCCAGCGCCTTCTTGGTGGCGCTGCCCGCGCCGCCCGCCACGCTGATCCGCCCGCGCACCAGCGTGCCCAGCATGGTGAAGAACCGGCGGCCGGTGCCCTCGACCGGGCTGGAGTAGGTGCCGTCCGGGGCCACGTCGCCGTACCGGTTGAGCAGCGCCTCACGCGGCACCCGCACGTTGTCGAAGGTCAACCGGCCGTTGTCCACCCCGTTCAGCCCGGCCTTGGGCCCGCAGTCCTCGATCCGCACCCCCGGCGTCGGGGCGCCGGACTCGTCGCGGATCGGCACCAGCAGCGCGTGCACGCCGTGCTGCTGCCCCCGCGTGACGAGCTGGGCGAACACCACCGCCACCCGACCGTCGCGGGCGGCGTTGCCGATGTAGTCCTTGCGCGCCGCGGGGTCGGGCGTGTGCACCACGAACTCGCCCGCCTCGACGTCGTAGGTCGCCGTGGTCCGCAGGTGCTGCACGTCCGAGCCGTGCCCGGTCTCGGTCATGGCGAAGCAGCCCGGCAGCTCCATGCTCATGATCGCCGGCAGGTAGCGCGCGTGGTGCTCCTCGGTGCCCAGCGCCTGCACCGCTCCGCCGAACAGCCCCCACTGCACGCCCGCCTTGACCATCAGCGACAGGTCGCCGTAGCCCAGCGCCTCGAACGCGACCACCGAGCCGCCGATGTCGTCGCGGCCGCCGTGCTCGGCGGGGAAGCCGATCGCCGGGTAGCCGCCCTCGGCCAGCGTGCGCATCTGCTCCAGAACCCAGGCGCGGTGCTCCTCGCGGGAGAGCTCACCCGCCGGTTCCAGCTTCCCCAGCAGGTCCAGCGAGTCCCGCCGCAGGGTGGCCCACCGGCCGTCCAGGAGTTCGCGCAGCACGTCGGTCCTCATTACTCCTTAGTAGCACGGCCCTCGGCGCGGGCGGACCCGGCCTGGGCCAACCGTGCCCGGAGTCACGGCCGGACCCGCCCGTCCCGGTCCGGCGGAACCGCGAGCCGAACGCCCGGCCTGCCGGAAGAGCTCCACCAGGCGTTTTCCCGCCGTTGTGGAAATGATCACATCAAGCCTTGCTCAAGCCCGCGTGGCAGTCGCGCCGCGAGGTTCTAACGTCCAACCCTCGTGAACGAGGAGAACACGGACGGTTACACCAAGTCACTGGGCAAGCGCCAGGTCCAGATGATCGCCATCGGCGGCGCCATCGGCGTGGGCCTGTTCCTCGGCGCGGGCGG
Source organism: Saccharothrix coeruleofusca (assembly GCF_017876325.1). Classification (NCBI taxonomy): domain Bacteria; kingdom Bacillati; phylum Actinomycetota; class Actinomycetes; order Pseudonocardiales; family Pseudonocardiaceae; genus Saccharothrix; species Saccharothrix coeruleofusca. Next base: position 3,600,971 of record NZ_JAGINV010000001.1, on the reverse strand, counting down.
CAGACTCGCCCAGGCCGGTCCGGCCCTCGTGTTCTCCTACGCCGCGTGCGGCCTGGCCGCGTTCTTCGTGATGCGGGCGCTGGGCGAGCTGGTGCTGCACCGCCCCACCGCGGGCAGCTTCGTGGAGTACGCCCGCGAGTTCATCGGGCCGTGGGCGGGCTTCACCTCGGGCTGGATGTACTGGGTGAACTGGGCGATGACCGGCATCGCCGAGATCACCGCGGTGGCCATCTACGTCCACCGCTGGCTGCCGGACCTGCCGCAGTGGGTCACCGCGCTGATCGCGCTGGCCTTCCTGGTCGTGGTCAACCTGCTGTCGGTGAAGCTGTTCGGCGAGCTGGAGTTCTGGTTCTCCGTGGTCAAGGTGACCGCGATCGTGGTGTTCCTGTTCACCGGGGTCGCGCTGGTCGTGGGCAACGCCGAGATCGGCGGGGCAGAGGCGGGCGTGCACAACCTGACCGCGCACGGCGGGCTGTTCCCGGCGGGCATCGGCATCGCGCTGATGACCCTCCAGGCGGTCATCTTCGCCTACTCGTCGATCGAGCTGGTCGGCATCGCGGCGGGCGAGACGCGCAACCCCCGCGAAGTGCTGCCCAAGGCCATCAACGGCGTCGTCTACCGGATCGGCGTCTTCTACGTCGGCTCGGTCCTGCTGCTGGCGATGCTGCTGCCCTGGAACCTCTACAGCGGCGCGGAGAGCCCGTTCGTCACCGTCTTCTCGCAGCTGGGCATCGCCGGTGTCGGCGACGTGATGAACGCCGTGGTGCTGACCGCCGCGCTGTCCTCGTGCAACTCGGGGCTGTACTCGACCGGGCGCATCCTGCGGGCACTGGCGGACAAGGGCGAGGCGCCCGCGTTCACCGGCCGGATGAGCAGCAGGCACGTGCCCTACGGCGGCATCCTGTTCACCTCGGTGGCCTACCTGGCGGGCGTGGTGCTGAACTACCTGGTGCCCAAGGAGGCGTTCGACATCGCGATCGCCATCGCCTCGCTGGGCGTGGTGGCCACCTGGGCCACGCTCATCCTCTGCCAGCTCAGGCTGCGCCAGGCGGTGCGGCGCGGCGAGCTGCCCCAGCCCGCGTACCGGATGCCCGGCGCCCCCTACACCGGGTGGGCCACGCTCGGGTTCCTGGCGCTGGTCCTGGTGCTGATGGCCTTCGCCGGACCGGCCGAGCGCATCGCCTTCTGGTCCATCCCCGTGCTCGTCGTCCTGCTGTTCGCGGGGTGGCGGGCGGTCCAGTCCCGGCGCTCGACGGCCCGACCGGACGTCGAGCGGGTCGCGGCGGGCGACTAGCCCACCGCGGGAAGGTGGAAGCGGGCGGGGCGGGTGTCACGAGCACCCGCCCCGCCCTGGTGGAACAGGGGTGCGGGGCCACGCCTTAGGCTGGTGGGGAGCGTTCCCCGCCGCAGGAGGAAGATCCAGTCGTGTCCGTCGTCGGTGTCCTGGCCCTGCAGGGCGATGTCCGCGAGCACCTCGTCGCGCTGGCCGAGGCCGACGCGCTGGCCCGCCCGATCCGCCGCCCCGAGGAGCTGGCCGAGGTCGACGGCGTGGTCCTGCCCGGCGGCGAGTCGACCACCATCAGCAGGCTGCTGCACACCTTCGAGCTGCTGGAGCCGCTGCGCGCCCGCATCGCCGAGGGGATGCCCGCCTACGGCTCCTGCGCGGGCATGATCCTGCTCGCCGACCAGGTGCTCGACGGCCGCCCGGACCAGCACCAGCTGGGCGGACTGGACATCGTCGTGCGGCGCAACGCGTTCGGCAGGCAGGTCGACTCGTTCGAGTCGGACCTGGACTTCACCGGGGTCGGGGATGAGCCGGTGCACGCGGTGTTCATCCGGGCCCCGTGGGTCGAATCGGCGGGGTCCGATGTGGAAGTGCTGGCGCGCGTGCCGGAATCCGAGGACGCGGGCGAGGCCGCCGGTAGGATCGTCGCGGTTCGGCAGGGGCACGTGCTGGCCACCTCGTTCCACCCGGAGCTGACCGGTGACGGGCGCGTGCACCGCCTTTTCGTGGACATGGTCCGCGCCGCGGGCTGAGTATTCGACGGAGGAGCAATGAGCGGCCACTCTAAGTGGGCGACCACCAAGCACAAGAAGGCCGCAATCGATGCCAAGCGCGGCAAGCTGTTCGCGCGGCTGATCAAGAACATCGAGGTCGCGGCGCGCACCGGGGGCAGTGACCCGGATGGCAACCCCACGCTGTACGACGCCATCCAGAAGGCGCGCAAGAACTCGGTCCCGCTGGACAACATCGAGCGCGCCCGCAAGCGCGGTGGCGGTGAGGAGGCGGGTGGCGCCGACTGGCAGACCATCATGTACGAGGGCTACGGCCCCAACGGCGTCGCGGTGCTGGTGGAGTGCCTGACCGACAACCGCAACCGCGCGGCGAGCGAGGTCCGCACGGCGATGACCCGCAACGGCGGTTCCATGGCCGACCCCGGCTCGGTGTCCTACATGTTCACCCGCAAGGGCGTGGTGATCGTGCCCAAGAACGGCCTGTCCGAGGACGACGTCCTGATGGCGGTGCTGGACGCGGGCGCGGAGGAGGTCAACGACCTGGGCGAGAGCTACGAGGTCGTCTCCGAGGCGGGTGACCTGGTGGCGGTGCGCAAGGCGCTGCAGGACGCGGGGTACGACTACGAGTCGGCCGAGGCGAACTTCCTGCCGTCGGTGACGGTGCAGCTGGAGGCCGAGGGCGCGCGCAAGATCTTCAAGCTCATCGACGCGCTCGAGGACTGCGACGACGTGCAGAACGTGTACGCGAACTTCGACGTCTCGGACGAGGTCATGGCGGCCGTGGACGCCTGACCGGGGTGATCGGGTCGGCGCGGCGGTCCGGGACAATGGGCGCCGTGTCGACCCCCTCGCTGAGCCCCGAAGAGCACAACCTGCGCGCCTGGCTGCTGGACCAGGCCGAACGCCACGGCCACGCGGTGGTCACCGTGCCGCAGGACGAGGAGGGCGCGCCGTACGCCTTCTCGGTCGGGGCCTGGCGGCGCTTCGGGGTGGCCGAGGCCGTGGTGATCGGCCTGGACGCGGGCATGGCGGAGGTGCTCATCCGCGCCTACGTCGACCGGGCCAGCCGGGGGGAGCGGTTCGTGCCGGGCAAGCTCTACCACGACTTCTTCCAGGGCGTGCCGGTCACCTTCGAGCGGGTGTTCAAGGGGTTCTACCCGGAGTTCTTCGGCAGCGCCTTCCTGCTCTACGGCAAGGGTGACTTCGCCGCCGTGCAGATCGTGGTGCCCACCCCGCAGGGCCACTGGCCGTGGCAGCCGGACGCGCCGGAGGGCTTCGGCGACTGGCAGCTGCTGCTCACCGAGAGCGGTCGACCGGAGAGCTGGACGCCCGGCGTCGACGGTCCCTGAGGGCCGCGTTGTCAGGTCGTTGTTGTCAGGTCGTTGTTGTCAGCAGGTCCGCTGCCGACAGCTGACAAGCTCCGAGGAGTAGGAATTCCGGTGTGCGGGTGTGCTGGGGGGCACGCGCACTGAGGGGGGACATGCGTCCCGCTCCTCGCACGCCGGGGGAGGCGCGGGGAGCGGGACGCGTGCCCCGCACGGCGGTCCTGGGCGTCCGACGAGGAACCGGCGGGCTGCCCCTCAGGGCGTGCGGCCCAGCAGCGCGACCAGCTTCGCCGTCGGGTCGGCGTCCGCGGGGACCGGCACCGGCGGCTCGAACAGCCCGCTGCCCTGCCACCGCTGGACCTCCGGGCCCATCCGCTCCAGCAGCTCCTCGGCCAGGTCCGGGTCGACCCCGGTTCCGACGCCGATGGCCTTGGCCAGGTCCCAGGCGTGCACGGCCAGGTCCAGCGTCATCTGCCAGCCGTACTCCGGCGCGGCGGTCCGGCCGGAACTGAGGTGCACCTGCCGCTGGAGCGCCTTCGGCGCGATCCACGCCTCCCGCGCCGCCGCGGCGGCCAGCACCCAGGCGTGCAGCGGGTCCTCGCCGAGCTGATCGCCCTCGAAGCGGTCGCCGACCTGCTCGACGGTGCAGCCCGCCAGCAGCTCGGGCGCCCACAGCTGCTCCTGGACCAGGTGGTTGACCAGGTCCCGGACCGACCACTCCTTGCACGGCGTGGCCAGCTCCCACTGGTCGGCGCGCACCTGGCGCACCCTGGTGTCGAACTCGTTCATCGCCCGTCCGTGGGCCTCGATCAGATCCACCTCCCGAGTGCACCAAAGCTCGCCGGGCCGCGCACCTCAAGCCTGTGCGCTGCGCCACTCGGAGTAGTCGAAAATTTTTCTGGTACCTCCGTACGGCGTAACTTCGTCCGGTACACCGAACCGCCACGCAGGAGGCACCGTGAGCGCCACGAGCGCGGTAACCGCCCCTCGGCGGGGCTTCTTCGGGCACCCCCGAGGACTGTCCACGCTGTTCTTCACCGAGTTGTGGGAGCGCTTCTCCTACTACGGGATGAAGGCGATCCTCGCCTACTACCTCTACCGCTCCACCGCCGAGGGCGCGCTCGGCCTGGACAAGAGCTTCGCGCTGTCCCTGGTCGCCATCTACGGCGCCGCGGTCTACATGTCGGGCATCGCGGGCGGCTGGCTGGCCGACCGGGTGCTGGGCGGGCAGCGGGCGGTCTTCCACGGCGGTGTGCTGATCATGCTCGGCCACGTCGCGCTGGCCATGCCGATCGGCGTCGCGGGCGTCTACACCGGCCTGATCCTCATCGTGCTGGGCACCGGCCTGCTCAAGCCGAACATCTCCACCGTGGTCGGCGGCCTCTACGCCGAGTCCGACCCGCGCCGCGACTCCGGTTTCACCATCTTCTACATGGGCATCAACCTCGGCGGCTTCCTCGCGCCGCTGGTGTGCGGCTTCCTCGGCGAGAACTACGACTGGCACCTCGGGTTCGGCGCGGCGGCGGTGGGCATGGCGCTGGGGCTGGTGCAGTACCGGTTCGGCAGGCGCTACCTGGGCGGCTCCGCGATGAACCCGCCCAACCCGCTGCCGGTCGCCGAGCGCGGCCGCGTGCTGGGCCGGATCACCGCGATCACCCTGGCCGCGGTGGCGGCGGTGGTGCTGCTGCTGGTCACCGGCGTGCTCGGGGCCGAGGGCGTGATCAACCTGATCAGCGTCGCCTCGGTGGCGCTGCCGGTGTGCTACTTCGCGGTGATGCTGCGCAGCCGCAAGACCACCTCGGTGGAGCGCTCCCGGCTGGTCGCCTACATCCCGCTGTTCGTCGCGGCGGTGATGTTCTGGCTGCTGTTCGAGCAGAGCGCGACGGTCATCGCCGCGTTCGCCGACACGCGGGTGGACACCCGCTTCCTCGGCCTGGAGTTCCCGCCGTCGTTCGTCCAGTCGATCAACCCGGTGATGATCATCGTGATCGCGCCGCTGTTCGCCCTGCTGTGGACCCGGCTGGGCAGCAGGCAGCCCGCCACCCCGCGCAAGTTCGCCTACTCGCTGCTGCTGGTGGGGCTGTCGTTCCTGCTGATGATGGTGGCCAGCCAGGGCGACCCGGCGGTGCGGGTGGGCTTCCTGTGGCTGGTGGCCATGTACCTGGTGATGACCTGCGGTGAGCTGCTGCTGTCCCCGGTGGGCCTGTCGGTGACCACGAAGCTGGCCCCGCGCGCGTTCGCCTCGCAGACCATGGGCCTGTGGTTCCTGGCCTCCGCGGCGGGGCAGGGCATCGGCGCGGTCGTGGTCCGGTTCTACAGCGACGAGAACGCGGTGACCTACTTCGGCGTGCTGGGTGGCGTGGCCATCGCCCTGGGCGTGCTGCTGGCGGTGTCGACCGGCCGCATCCGCAAGCTGATGCACGGGGTCGGCTAGCAGTCGCCCCCACGCCACCCCGGTGGGTGGCGGCGAGCGGGCCCCGCCGCGGCGGCGGTGCGGCGGGGCCCGCTCGCACGGTTCCAAGAATGCCCCAGAACCCGGTGTTCAGCGGGCGTTTTGCCGAATCGGGCGGCGGAGGCCGGTGCTCACCGGCAGGCGCGCCGCGCCGCGGATCACCCTTGAGGGTCTGCGGTGGACCCGACCGGCGGCGCGCAGGTCGGGGAAGCGGCGGAACAGGCCGCGCAACGCCGCCGCGGCCTCCATCCTGGCCAGACCCGCGCCCAGGCAGTAGTGGATGCCCGAGGAGAACGCCAGGTGCTCGCGCCCGTCCGGCCGGCCGGGGGCGAAGCGGTGGGGGTCGGCGAACACCGCCGGGTCGCGGTTGGCCGCGGCGAGCATCAGCATCACGGGCGTCCCCCTGGGCAGCCGCGTGCCCGCCACCTCCACCGCCTCGCTCGGCGCCCGCACGGTGTACTGCACCGGCGGGTCGAAGCGCAGCGTCTCCTCGACGACCGCCTCGGCGTGGTCGGGGGAGTCCAGCAGGCGCTCGCGGACCTCCGGGTGGCCCAGCACCGCCAGCACGGCGTTGCCGATCAGGTTGACCGTGGTCTCGAAGCCCGCCACCAGCAGCAGTTCGGTGGTCGCGATGAGGTCTTCGCGGGTCAGTTCGGGCTCGGCGGCCAGCGCGCTGACCACGTCGTCGCCGGGAGTGCGCCGCCGGTGCGCGATCAAGCCGTCGAGGAACTCCTCGAACTCGCGCAAGCCGGTGTGCAGCGCCCTCATCTCGGCCATGTCGCGCACCCCGTCCAAGGCGTTGACCAGCACGCCGCCCCAGCGGGCGAACGCGGCCTGGTCCGCGCCGGGCACGCCGAGCAGATCCGTGATCACCCGGACGGGCACCCGCGCGGCGAAGTCGCGGACCAGGTCGAACGTGGGCCGGGCGGCCACCTGGTCCAGGTGCTCCTCGACCACCCGCTCGATCATGTCCGCCTGCCTGCGCAGCCCGCGAGGGGTGAACCAGGGCGCCACCAGCCTGCGCAGCCGGGTGTGGTCGGGCGGGTTGAGCACCAGGAAGGAGTCCTCGACCGGGTTCATCAGCCGCCTGCCGCCGACGTGCGCGGTGGTGTCCACCGGGGACAGCGCCCCGGCGGGGACGACGCCGAACGCGGGGTCGCGCAGCAGTCGCGAGCACAGCTCGTGCGACGCGGTGAGGTGCAGGCCCATCCGGCTGGGCACCAGCACCCCCTTGGCGCGCACCGACTCGAACACGGGGTAGGGGTCTTCGCCCTGGTCGAGCCCGAATAACCGGGCGGCGGGGTCGCCGAGGACGGCTTGGACGCGGACGGCGGTGCGTCCCAGCAGCAGCAGTGAGGCGGTTCTCAGCGCGGACGGCATGGCCACACGGTGGTCAAGGAGTGGGGGATTTTCAAGCGGGTTCGCCGCCGGTGCTGCGAACGCGGTGTTCGCGCCACCGGCGGCGAACCCGGCGATCAGTAGGTCACCGGCAGGTGCGCCACGCGCCACGTGCCGCCATCGGGCGCGTGGCGCACCTCGCCCGCCGGCGCCAGTCGCGGGAACCGGTCGAGCAGGGCGGTCAGCGCCACCTCGGTCTGCACCCGCGCGAACGCCGCGCCCAGGCAGAAGTGCGGGCCGTGCCCGTAGCCCAGGTGCCCCGGCGCCGCCGCGCGGCCCAGGTCCAGCCGCTCGGGTTCGGCGAACGCGCGCGGGTCGCGGTTGGCGGCGACGATCGCGGTGGTCACCGGCTCCCCTCGGCGCACCAGCACGCCGCCGATCTCCACGTCCTCGCGCGCCCAGCGCGGCGTGGTGAGCAGCTGAGGGGTCGTCCAGCGGGTCAGCTCCTCCACCGCGCGCGGCGCCAGTGCCGGGTCGGCGCGCAGCGCGGCCAGCTGCTCGGGGTGGGTGAGCAGCACCTCCACCGCGTTGGCGATGAGGTTGGTCGGCGTCTGCCCGGCCAGCACCAGCTGCCACACCAGGGCGACCAGCTCCACGTCGTCGAGCCCGTCCTCCACCGCCAGCAGCACGGAGATCACGTCGTCGCCGGGCTCGGCCCGCCGCCGGGTCACGGCGGCCTTGGCGTCCTCGACGATGTGCGGGATGGCCTCGATGAACTCGGGGCCGTGGCCCGCGGCGACCGCCGCGCCGTAGCGCCGCCACCGCGCGCGGTCGTCCTCGGGGATGCCCACCAGCTCGCAGATCACGTCCGCGGGCAGCGGTCGCGCGAAGTGCTCCAGCAGGTCCACCGGCCCGTGCGGGGGCAGCGCGTCGAGCAGGCGGCCCACGATCTCCTCGACGCGCGGCCGGAACTCGGCGGCGCGGCGCGCGGTGAACGCGGGCGCGGCGAGCCTGCGCAGCCGGGTGTGCTCCGGGCCGTCGATCTCGGCCATCGTGCGCAGGTAGGGCAGGCAGTGCTCGGGGATGCCGGGCGGGCGCAGGAAGCTGGCCGCGTTCAGCTCGAACCGCGGGTCGCCCAGCACCTGCCTGGCCTGCTCGTGCCGCGTCACCACCCACAGCGGTCCCATGCCGGGCACCCGCATCCGGGCCAGCGGCGACTGCTCCCCGGCCCGCCGGTAGGCGGTGAACGGGTCGTGCAGCACGGCGGGGTCGGTCGGGTCGATCTCGGGGACGGTCACGCGATCCTCCAGATGTTCACATCAGATGTTCTCATCATCTGAGTGGCGACGTTATCTTGATCGCGGCGCAGGCGGCAAGGAGGGGTGCGTGGCCCGACTCAGCAGGGCGGAGGCGCAGGAGCGCAACCGGGCCAGGGTGCTGGCCGCGGCCCGCGCCGAGTTCGCCGAGCGCGGCTTCCGCGACGCCAAGGTCGACGCCATCGCCGAACGGGCCGAGCTGACCCGCGGCGCGGTCTACTCGAACTTCCCCGGCAAGCGCGCCCTCTACTTCGCGGTGCTGGCCGACCTGGTCGAACGCGCTCCCGGACCGGCCCACCCGCAGCACGGCACCACCCCGGCCGAGGCGCTGGGCGCGCTGGCCCGCGCGTGGGTGAGCAGGCTGGACGCCGAACCCGGCGGCTGGGCGCGGCTGGCGGGCGACCTGCTGCCCGAGGTGGTCTCCGCCGAGCTGACCCGCCGCCCGTTCGAGCAGCTGATGGCGCTGGACGCGCTGCTGCTCGGCCTCGCCCTGGAACGCCTGCGCCCGCCCGCCCGCGAGCCGGGAGGACCCGTGCCGCGACGGGTGCGGCTGGCCACGACCGTGCTGGGCGCGCTGCACGGCGCGAGCGGCCTGGCGGGCGCCGCACCGGGGTTCCTCCAGCCGTTCGACGTGATCAGCGCGTGCGAGCGGCTGGCCGGGCTGGAGCTCAACGACCACTGGCCGCCGCCGACCGCCGTCCCTCCCGTGCGGGCGGCGGACCTGCCCTGGTCACCGCCGAGCGCGGTCGACCTGGTGACCGGCGGTCCGGCCCGGCTCGACGGCGACGGCGTGGTGGCCGTGCTCGGGCTGCACCGCCTGGCCGCGGTCGAGCAGGCCGTGCGGGCCGGGGCGGAGGTGACCGCCGTGCTGGTCACCGGCGAGCCCGCCGAGCTGGCCCCGCTGGCCCGGCTCGTGGTCGCCGAGCTGTGCGGCTGCCTGCGCCAGTCCTTCCCGCCCTCGGCCTGGCCGCGGCTGCGGGTGGTGTGCGACGAGTCCGGCGCGGTGGCCGCCGCAGCGGGCGTCGCGGCGGTCAGCGACGCGACCGAGGCGGCCGTGCGCGTCGAGTCGGGACGGGTGGTGGCGCGGGCGGAGGGCTTCGGCGCCTGCCAGGCGGTCGCCTCCGGCAGCGTCGTCGCGGCGGGGTAGGCGCTCGCGGGCTGGACCGGGACCGCGTCCGGCGGTCACTCGCCGGGCACGGCGCTCCGCCAGCGCCAGCGCCCGCGCCGCCCACGTCCCGGCAGCTCCGACCGGTCGGTGGCCCACAGCAGAACCCGCCACGGGTCGCCGCTCGCGTCGACATCCGGGAACAACCGGGCGAGCACGCGCGCGCACAGCTCGCGCGGCGGGTCCAGCGACAGGCCGAGGTTGCGCGCGATGTCCTCGCCGTGCACGAGCACTTCGACGCAGCCCATGGCCGCGAAGCCCGCCGGGTCGGAGGTGCCCGCGGGGTGGTGCGCGCGGGCCTCGGGTGGGGACGTGCGCACGGTCGAGACGAGGATCCTCCCGCCCGCCACGACGAACTCCAGCGCGTCGGCGGCCGAGGCGCCCCGCGCCAGCACGCCCTCGAAACGCACGTACCGCGATGTGGGGCGGATGACGAGCTGTCCCGCGTAGGACAGCAGGCAGTCGCCGATGTGCTCGGCGGTGCGCAGGGCGCTCCACTCGCCGACGCCGGGCAGCGCCGCCCAGTCGTGGGCGACGCCCCGGCTCAGCACGGCCTCCGCGTGGGCGACCGCGGTGTCGAGGTCGTCGGCGGTGACGGTCGTCATGTTCGTCCTCGGTGGGTGGTCGGGGATCAGCGGCGGACCGGGCCGCGCGGTTCGAGCGCCCGGCGGAACTCGTCCGGGATCGGCGTGCTGCGCAGCTGCGGGGTGCCGAAGGAGACGTACCGGTGCCACGCGGTGGCGATCGGCGTGCCGTCGACGTCGGCGTCGAAGCCCACGGTCAGCGTGGTGGTCCCCAGGGTCCGCACCCGCACCGCGATGCGCAGCAGGTCGTCGAACCGGGCCGGGTTGAGGTAGCGGACGGACGTCTCGGCCACCACCAGGTCGATGCCGCGCTTCTCCAGCTCCTTGTACGAGCCCAGCAGCGAGCGCAGGGCCTCCACCATCGCCGCTTCGAAGAACACGGGGTAGCGGGAGGCGTGCACGGCTCCCCGGCGGTCGCAGTCGACCGGGCGCACCCGCACCCGGTGCACGTGAACGGGGCGGGCGTCAGCCATGTCAGCGATTATGGGCTCACCCGGACGGGGTGGCGAGAGCGGGCGGTGAGCGCGCCCAGGCCCGCCGCCGCCACCTGGCCCGCCGCCACCAGCAGGATCACCAGCGCAGGCGCCAGTCCGCCCGCGACCAGCCAGCCACCCGTCGCCGCGCCCACCGCGTAACCGCCGATCTTCAGGCTCGCCCCGGTGGTGGACACCTGCCCGAGCAGCTCCTCTGGGGTGTACCGCTGTCGGGCGGTCATCGTCGCGGTCAGCACCGGGCCGTCCACCACACCGCCGACGAACACCAGCGCCAGCAGCACGCCGAGGCCGGAGGGCAGCGGCCACACCGCCACCGCCAGCCCGTACAGCGGCAGCAGGGTGAAGATCACCCGCTCGGGACGCCAGCGGGGCAGGTGGCGGCGCAGCGCGAAGACCCCCGTGATGGCCCCCGCCTCGAACACCGCCCACACCACCCCGGCCAGGTCCTCGTCCAGGTCCAGCGACGCCAGGTGCGCGGGCAGGCCGGTGGACAGCAGCCCGACCGTGCCGTAGCTGAGCACCGTGGCCGCGGTCGCGCCGCGCAGCGGGGCAGTGGTCGCCAAGTGCCGCAGGCCCGCGCGCATCGCGGCGAGCAGCGGCGCACGCCGCGCCGCCTCGTGCGGCGGCACCCGCAGCGCCGTCGTGCACAGCCCGCCGAGCAGGGACAGGCCGCTGATCCCCAGCACCGCCACCGCGGGCCCCCACACCGTGCTCAGCACGCCCGCCAGCGCCGGGCCGCCGATCGCCGCGGCGTTGAACACCAGCGCGTCCGCGGCGGTGGCGCGCGGCAGGTCGTCCCGGCCCAGCCTGGGCACCAGGCTGCTGAAACCGCCGCTGGTCATGGGCAGGGTGGTGCCGCCGAGGAAGGCCAACCCCAGCAGCACCGCCAGCCGGTCGCCCGCCAGCACCAGGCCCAGCGCCACCGCGGCGAGCAGGAACTGGTTGCCCGCCAGCGCGATCACCGGCCGCCGGGCGCGGTCCAGCCAGGCGCCCAGCAGCGGGCCGGACAGCACCGAGGGCACGGTGTAGGCGGCGACCACCGCGCCGGACAGCGCCGCGTCACCGGTGCGTTCGAGCACCAGCAGCACCAAGGCCACGCCGACCATCTCGTCGGCCGTGCGCGCCAGCGCCGCCGCGCACAGGTACAGCCGCATCACGCCGACCGGCGGTGCCTGCGCACCGTCTCCTCGACCAAGTCCAGCACCGGCCCCAGGTCGTCCGCGGGCAGGCCCATCGCCAGGTGCGAGACCAGACCCTCCAGCACCAGCTCCAGGAACGAGGTCAGCACGCCCACGTCCACGTCGTCGCGCAGCTTCCCGGCCTCGCGCTGGCGCAGCAGCCGCTGCCGGGTGGCGTCGGTGAGCTGCTGGGAGCGCTCCGCCCAGCGGGCCCGGAACTCCGGGTCGGTGCGCAGCCGCCGGGAGACCTCCAGCCGGGTGCCCAGCCAGTCGGCGGGGTGCTCGGCGTCGGCGGGCTCCGGCGCGGACAGCAGGTCGCGCATCACCTGCACCAGGCCCTGCTCGGCCACCACTTCGGCCATCCGCAGCGCGTCGTCCTCGGCCAGCGCCAGGAACAGCGACTCCTTGTCCCGGAAGTGGTGGAAGATCGCACCCCTGGACAGACCGGTAGCCTCCTCCAGGCGGCGCACGGTGGCGCCCTCGTAACCGTGGCGCGCGAAGCACGCCCGCGCGCCGTCGAGGATCTGGCGGCGGCGGGCGTCGAGGTGGTCCTGGCTCACCCTGGGCACTGTTCGATCGTTCCAGTCCGGGCCTGCGAAATCCAATCAGTACGTACGGTTTGGGTCGCCGGTGTCCGTGATTCTTTGGGGTGGACTTCGGCGTGCGCGGTCGAATCGGCAGGTCAACCGCCATTACGGTGCGCTTTCGTGACGACAGGGGAAACGGGCGCGGCGCGGCTGCTCGGCGGGTTGCCGGGAGCGCGGGCGGCGGTGGAGGCCATCGACCTGATCCGGTTGCTGGGCCACGGGCAGCAGTTGGCGCTCGACGAGCGCAAGGCCGACGCCGTGACCTGCTACGAGGTGCTCGCGGTGCCCGCGCCGCTGCGCACCCCCGAGTACGCCGAGGTCTTCGACCCGGCCGCGACCCCGCGGTCGCCCACCGCCCCGCGCTACACCTTCTACCTGCACGAGGCCGCCCTGCTCACCCCGGTCGGCGGCCCGGCCGTGATGACCGCGCAATTGCGCGCGCTGGCCGAGTCGCCGTGGCCGGTGCGGGTCGTGCCGTTCACGGCGGGCGCGCGGCCGAGCCTGTTGCGCCCGTTCGTCTACCTGGAGTTCGCCGACGCCCCGGCGGTCGCCTACTCCGGCGGCAGGCCGGAGGTGGCGGGCGAGCACCGCGCCGCACTGGTCGAGCTGGACCGGCTGGCCTGGGACGCCGACCGGACGCGGGTCGAGCTGCGGGGGCGGGCGTGGTCCGCGAGGTGACCGGCGGACGTCCGGTCGGGAACGAAGTGTGAACGCTTGGCGGTTGTTTTCCCGAATGGGCTTGTGCAAGCACCGCGCGGTGCCCGGTGCAAATCGGACACCGCGGCGGATGTGTTGGCCCGCAAGGGTTTGAGGTGTGTGCGACTGTCGGTACCCCGGTGTAGCTTCGAAACCACGCCCGAAACACCTGGGAGAGCGAATGGTCGCAGCTGTTCGTCCTGACCCGGCGCAGGGGCCCGCTCCGGCGGTCTTCCGCGACCGCGCGGAAGCCGAGGCATACGTGGCCTCGGTGTGCTTCAAGCACGGCCCCCCGAGACTGCTCGGAGTCGAGATCGAGTGGACCGTCCACCACGCCGATGACCCGGCCCGCCAGCTGGACGCCGAAGTGCTCGCGGCGGCGCTGGGCAAGCACGCACCACCCACCCTCGTCCCGGACAGCCCGCAGCGGCCGCTGCCCAGCGGCACCCCGCTGACGGTGGAACCGGGCGGGCAGGTGGAGATCTCCACCCCTCCCCGCGACTCGCTGGCCGAGCTGCTCGACACGGTCGCGGAGGACGTCGACCACCTCACCGCCCTGCTGGAGCCCGCGGGCCTGGTGCTCGGCGACCGCGGCGCCGATCCGCACCGACCGCCCCGCAGGATGCTGCGGGTGCCCCGCTACACCGCGATGGAGCGGGCGTTCGAGCCGATCGGCCCCGAGGGCCTGACCATGATGTGCAGCACCGCCGGGATGCAGGTGTGCCTGGACACCGGCGAGCGCGCCGACCTGCCCGCCCGGTGGGCGGCGGTGCACGCGCTGGGACCGGTGCTGCTGGCGCTGTTCGCCAACTCGCCCGGCATCGGCGGGCGGCGCGCGGACTGGACCTGCGCCCGGATGCGCACCGTCTACGGCACCGACCCGGTGCGCACCCGCCCCGCGGCGGTGTGCGCGGACCCGGTGGCGGCGTGGGCCCGGCGGGTGATCGACTCGCCGGTGATCGTGCTGCGCAGGCCCGGCCGCGACTGGCGACCGCCGTTCCCGCTGACCTTCGCGGACTGGATCGCCGGGGCGCTGGAGCAGCCGCCCACCACCGAGGACCTGGACTACCACCTGAGCCTGCAGTTCCCGCCGGTCCGGCCGCGCGGGTACCTGGAGGTCCGCTACCTCGACACGCCCCCGCCGGGCGGGTGGGCGGCCCCGACCGCGCTGCTGGCCGCGCTGTTCTCCGACGCGGCCGCGGTGGACGGGGTGCTGGCGGCCACCGAGGCGGTGGCGGGCCGGTGGCTGGCCGCCGCCCGGCACGGCCTGGCCGACCCGGCGCTGGCAGGCGCCGCGCGCGCGGTGGTCGACCTGGGCTGCCGGTGGCTGCACCGCACCGACCTGCCCGCCGACCGGGCCGGCGCCATCGCCGAGGAGCTGCACCGCACGCTCGCGGAGAAGACCGCGGGCAGGACCGCTGAGAAGATCGGAGGGGGCCGTTCATGACCAGCACCGAGGAGTTGCGCGACCGGGTGGCCGCGCAGCTGACCAGGGCTCGCGCCCGCAGCGTCGCGCTCACCGACGCGGTGGACGACGACGACCTGGTGCGCCAGCACTCGAAGCTGATGTCGCCGCTGGTGTGGGACCTGGCGCACATCGGCAACCAGGAGGAGCTGTGGCTGGTGCGCGACGTGGGCGGGCGCGAGCCGGTCCGCGCCGACATCGACGAGCTCTACGACGCGTTCAAGCACGCCCGCGCGGTGCGGCCGGAGCTGCCGCTGCTCGGGCCCGCCGAAGCCCGCCGGTACGTCGGCGAGGTGCGCGACAAGGTGTTCGACGTGCTGGAGCGCGTCCCGCTGGAGGGCGACCGGCTGGTGGACGGCGGGTTCGCGTTCGGCATGATCGTGCAGCACGAGCAGCAGCACGACGAGACCATGCTGGCCACCCACCAGCTGCGGGTCGGTCCGCCGGTGCTGCACGCGCCGCCGCCCCCGGCGGGCGGGCCGGTCGGCCCGGCCGAGGTGCTGGTGCCCGGCGGCCCGTTCACCATGGGCACCTCGACCGAGGCGTGGGCGCTGGACAACGAGCGGCCCGCGCACCAGGCGTTCACCCGGCCGTTCTTCATCGACACCGCGCCGGTGACCAACCGGGCCTACGCCGAGTTCATCGCCGACGGCGGCTACACCGACCCGCGCTGGTGGAGCGAGGCGGGCTGGGCGCATGCGCGCAAGGCGTCGCTGGAGGCCCCGCGGTTCTGGCTGCGCGAGGGCGACCGCTGGTACCGGCAGGCGTTCGGCGTGGTCGCGCCCCTGGTAGACGACCAGCCGGTGGTGCACGTCTGCTACTACGAGGCCGAGGCGTACGCGAGGTGGGCGGGCAAGCGGCTGCCCACCGAGGTGGAGTGGGAGAAGGCGGCCCGCTTCGACCCGGCCACCGGGCGCTCCCGGCGCTACCCGTGGGGCGACGAGGAGCCCACCGAGGCGCACGCCAACCTCGGCCAGCGGCACCTGTCACCCGCGCCGGTGGGGGCCTACCCGGCGGGCGCGTCGCCGCTGGGCGTGCACCAGCTCATCGGCGACGTGTGGGAGTGGACCAGTTCGGACTTCCACGGCTACACCGGGTTCGAGGTGTTCCCGTACGCGGAGTACTCGCAGGTGTTCTTCGGCTCCGACTACAAGGTGCTGCGCGGCGGGTCCTTCGGGACCGACCCGGCGGCGGTGCGCGCGACGTTCCGCAACTGGGACTTCCCGATCCGGCGGCAGATCTTCGCGGGTTTCCGGTGCGCGCGCGACGCCGCGCCGCAGGAGCTGGCCTGACGTGTGCCGCCACCTGGGTTACCTGGGCCCCGCCGTGCCCATCGCACGGCTGGTGCACGAGCCGCCGCACTCGCTGGTGCACCAGTCCTACGCCCCGGCGGACATGCGCGGGGGCGGCACGATCAACGCCGACGGGTACGGCGTGGGCTGGTACCCCGCGCCCGGCGGCCCCGCGGTGCGCTACCGCAGGGCCGGGGCGATCTGGGCCGACGAGAACCTGGCCGCGCTGAGCCGGGTCACCGCCTCGGGCGCGGTGCTGGCCGCGGTGCGCTCGGCCACCGTCGGGATGCCGGTGGTGGACACCGCGTGCGCGCCGTTCACCGACGGGCGGTGGCTGTTCAGCCACAACGGACGGGTGGTCGACTGGCCCTCGTCCGTGGTGGACCTGGCCGCGTCGCTGCCGGTGGAGTCGCTGCTGACGCTCGACGCGCCCACGGACTCGGCCCTGTTGTGGGCGTTGGTGCGCTCCCGGCTGAACGCCGGGAGCGCACCGGCCGATGCTGTGGCGGGCGTGGTCGCCGAGGTGGCCGCCGCCGCGCCCGGATCGCGGCTGAACCTGTTGCTCACCAACGGTTCCGTGCTGGTCGGTACGACGTGGACGCACTCGCTGTGGGTGCGCCGCGACGACGGCGCGGTGACCCTGTCCTCCGAGCCGCTGGACGACGGGCCGTGGGCCGAGGTGCCCGACGGCCGCGTCGTCGTGGCCGATCCCTCCACTGTGGACGTTCAACCGATAGGACGACGATGACCGAGCCAGTGCTGGACGTGCACCTCACCCCCGAGGACGCGGCGCGCGCGCTGCGCCTGGAGGCGCGCGAAGGGCTGACCGCGCGACCGAAGTGGCTGTCCCCCAAGTGGTTCTACGACGCGGTGGGCAGCGAGCTGTTCGAGCGCATCACCCGGTTGCCGGAGTACTACCCGACCCGCGCCGAGCGGGAGATCCTGGTGGCGCGGGCCGGTGAGATCGCCGAGCTGACGGCGGCGCGGGCGCTGGTGGAGCTGGGGTCGGGGTCGTCGGAGAAGACCCGGCTGCTGCTGGACGCGCTGCGGCCCTCGCTGCGGGAGTTCGTGCCGCTGGACGTGTCGTCCTCGGCGCTGACCGCGGCGGCCTCGGACATCATGGCCGACTACCCCGGACTGCGGGTGCACGGCGTGGTGGGCGACTTCACCGAGCACCTGGGGCTACTGCCGGGCACCTCGCCCCGGCTGGTGGCGTTCCTGGGCGGCACCATCGGCAACCTGCTCCCCGAGGAGCGGGAGAAGTTCCTCGCGTCCGTGCGGGACGTGCTGCACGAGGGGGAGTGGCTGCTGCTGGGCACCGACCTGGTCAAGGACCCCGCGACGCTGGTCCGCGCCTACGACGACGCGGCGGGCGTGACCGCGCGGTTCAACCGCAACGTGCTGCGGGTGCTCAACCGCGAGCTGGCGGCCGACTTCGACCCCGACGCGTTCTCGCACGTGGCGCTGTGGAACGCCGAGCAGGAGTGGATCGAGATGCGGCTGCGCGCGGAGCGCCCCGTCCGCGTCCGGGTGGCGGCGCTGGACCTGGAGGTCGGGTTCGAGCGGGGCGAGGAACTGCGCACCGAGGTCTCCGCGAAGTTCCGCCGCGAGGGCGTGGAGCGCGAGCTGGCCGCGGCGGGCTTCGAGCCGGTCCGCTGGTGGACCGATCCCGGTGCCCGCTTCGCGCTGACGCTGGCGCGGGTCCTGCCGTAGGCCCGCTCAGCCCGCGCAGGGCGGCCGGTGGTCGAGGCCGGGGAAGTGGCGCTCCCACTCCGCGCGGGTCAGCGGTTCGCGGACGCGCTCGCAGGCGTGCGCGATGGCCCGCGAGAAGTCCGTGGTGAGCAGCCGGACGGTGTTGTCCCAGCTCGCCGTGGCGACCACCCGGCCGTCGGGGCTGAAGACGAGTTCGCTCACCGCGTCGGTGTGGCCGCTGAGGGTGGCCACACCGACGGGGCCGCGGGGGTCGGCGACGTTCCACAGCCGCACCGCGCGGTCGTCGCTGCCGCTGGCCAGGGTGCGGCCGTCGGGGCTGAACGCCAGCGCGTAGATCCCGTCGACGTGCCCGGTGAGCACGGCCAGCCGGGTGGGTCGCCGCGGGTCGGTGACGTCCCACAGCCGCGCCGTGTGGTCGTCGCCCCCGCTGGCCAGGGTGCGGCCGTCGGGGCTGAACGCCAGCGCGTGCATGCCGTCGGTGTGCTCGGTGAGGGTGGTCAGCTCGACCGGTCGCCGGGGGTCGCGGACGTCCCACAGCCGCACCGCGCGGTCCATGCCGCCGCTGGCCAGCGTGCGGCCGTCCGGGCTGAACTCGACCACGTTGACCGCCTCGGCGTGCGCGAGCACCGCGAGCTCGACGGGGCTGCGCGGGTCTTCGACCCCCCACAGCCGCACCGTGTGGTCGAACCCGCTCACGGCCAGGGTGCCGCCCTCGGCGCTGAACGAGACCGAGTAGACCGCTTCGGCGTGCTGGAGGACGGCGATCTGCACGGCGCGCCGGGGGTCGGTGATGTCCCACAGCCGCGCGGTGCGGTCCGTGCTCGCGGTGGCCAGGGTGCGGCCGTCCTGGCTGATGGCCGTCCCGTAGATGCCCTCGTCGTGCCCGGTCAGGGTGGCCAGCTCGGTGGGCCGTCGCGGGTCGGTGACGTCCCACAGCCGCACCGCGCGGTCGAACCCGGCGGTGGCCATCGTGCGGCCGTCCGGGGCGAACACCGTGGAGAGGACCTCGTTGGAGTGACCGACCACGGCCAGGGGCAGGGTGCTGAGCAGGCTGTCGCGGGTGTGGTCGGTGGGGGCCTGGCGGTGCGCGGCCAGCGCGAGCTGGACCGCCAGGTCCGGGTCGTCCGGGTAGCGCGCGACCGCTTCGCCCGCCGCGATCTGGGCGAGGGCGGCGTTGCGCTGCGCGGCGGCGGTCGCACCGGTCCGCACGGCGAACGCCGTCGCGGCCACCGCCAGCAGGAACAGCACGCCCAGCAGCGCCACCAGACGGCGCAGGCGGCGGTGGCCGCGCAGCTCGGCGGACCTGCTCGCGTGCAGGAACCGCTGTTCGCGCCGGGTCAGCGCGGCGGGGTTGCCCGCCGCCCAGTCCAGGGTCAGCGCCAGCCGGGTGCCGCGGTAGAGCGCGCCCGCGTCCCCGCCCAGCGCCTCCCAGGCGTCGGTGGCCTCGGTGAGGTGGCGGTGCAGCCGCCTGCCCTCGCGGTCCTCGGCCAGCCACTGGCGCAGGCGGGGCCATCGCTGGATGAGCGCTTCGTGGGCGATCTCGACGCCCTCGCGGTCGACGGTGAGCAGCCGGTTCTCGGTCAGCCGCCGCAGCACCGCGGTCAGGTCGGCGTGGTCGTCCAGCTCGTCCCACGCGACGCGCCGCTTGGTGTCGCCCGCCTCCTCGTCGGACGCGGTCAGGCGCAGGAAGAGGTTCTTGAGCAGGTCGCGCTGGTGCGGGGGCAGCGCGTCGTGGACCGACTCCGCGGTCTGCGCGAGCGCGCCGGTCAAGCCGCCCGCGGCCTGGAAGGCGGCCAGCGTCAGCGCGTTGCCCCGGCGGCGGTGCCAGGTCTCCAGCAGGGCGTGCGACAGCAGCGGCAGGACACCCGGCCGTCCGGCGGCCTCGGCCACGATCGCCGCCTGCAGCGCGCCCTCCACGGTGCAGCCCGCGTTGACGGCGGGCTGGGTGATGGCCCGCTGGAGCTCGACGGCCGTCATGGGGCCGACGGTGAGCTGGCCGTCGCGCAGCTCCTCCACCAGTTCCGGGTAGGCGGTGCAGTGCGCGAAGAAGTCGGCCCGGACGCCGATGACCACCCGGTGACCGCCGTGCTCCGCGCGGCAGGCGCCCACCAGCAGCTCGATGAAGCGGTCCCGCTGGGCCTGGTCCCGGCACAGCGTGAAGACCTCCTCGAACTGGTCGACGACGACCACCCGCTCCCGGTCCCCGCCGTCCGCGAGCACGCGCCGGTACTCCTCGACCGGGAAGGGGCCGGGGGTGAGCAGCACCGCGGAGTCCAGCCGCGCCAGCAGGCCCGCTCTCAGCAGTGACGACTTGCCCGAGCCCGACGCGCCGAACACGGCGACGAACCGGTGCCGGGACAACCGGTCGCACAGCTGCCCGACGAGCCGGTCGCGGCCGTAGAAGCGGTGGGCGTCCTCCCGCTGGAAGGCGGCCAGCCCCCGGTACGGCGGGTCGCCGCCGTCCTGCGGCGGCTGCCTGCCCGCCTGCTCCGCGGCGATGTCGTGCCAGCGCCGCTCCCACTCCTCGACGTCCCCGCCGCAGGCGCCCACGTAGGCGAGGGTCAGGCCGAGGCTGGGCAGCTTGCGGCCGCTGGCCGCCTCCGACAGCGCGGCGGCGGAGTAGTGCGCCCGCGCGGACAGCGTCCGGTAGGGCGGCAGGCCCGCTCTGGCGCGCAGCTCGCGCAGCCCTTCGGCGAACTCCACCAACGTGCTGTCACCCGCGTCGAGCGGGCGTTCTTTGCGCGGCATGGCACGTCTCCCCCCGTGCTCCATTGTCCAGTGCTCGTCGTTCACCGCGCCGGGATCGATGCAAGACCACCCGTCCGCACTAGAACTCGTCTGGTCAACGCCGGTGCTCGGGAAGGAGCAGCGCATGGTTCTGATGCGACGTGTGGTCGGGTCGCTGGTCGCCGTGCTCGTGGTGGTGGTGTCGCTCACCACCGCGACATCGGGAGCGGTGGCGGTGGAGCGGACGGCGCGACCCGCGGTCACCGACGTGGGGGTGCTGGTCTACTGCACGGACGCGCGCCCGGTGCCCGGATCGGTCCACTACGGCAACTTCGGCGGTGATCGGACCACCGCCTGCCGCAAGTGCGACGAGTCCATGAGGGTGCTGCGGGCCAAGGGGCGGATCTCCGCGTACTCCTGTGACTACAACACCTCCACGAAGTCGGCCTTCGCCTACGTGCTCTGGACGTGCCCGTGGCCGCTGAGCCCGCCTTGCCCGTAGCCGTTCGTTCACGGAGTCGAGCCTCTCTCTGGCCACTCATGAGACTGGATGCATCACAGAACGTACGCAAAACCTCCGTTCTGCGGGTGTTGTCCGCTGCCCGATGGTGGGAGCCTCCGGCGATGGCGTCGCGGCACCGGAGGAGGGCGGCGCCGAGGGAGACCGAGGGAGCGACACTCGTGTTACATCCACTCGCAAGGAGAGCGCTGGCCGTCGCGCTGGCCGTCGGCACCGCCGCGTCGGGGCTCGTGGCCACCGGGTCGGCGGCGGCGCAGGAGACGCAGGGGGCGACGCCGGTCCAGTGGGCGGCCTGTCCGGAGGACGTGCTGTCCTCGGTCCCGGCCGAGGAGCGGGACAAGGTCAGCTGCGCCGACCACCCGGTCCCGCTGGACCACCGCGAGCCGCACGGCGAGAAGATCACCATCGCGCTGCTGAAGCGGTCCGCCGACGACCAGGCCAACCGGATCGGCTCGCTGTTCCTCAACCCCGGCGGGCCGGGTGGCTCGGGCCTGCTCTACCCCACCTACGGCGGATCGCTGTTCCAGCCCGAGGTGCTCAAGCGCTTCGACCTCGTCGGCTTCGACCCGCGCGGCGTGGCCCGCAGCACCCCGCTGCGCTGCTTCAAGACCGAGGAGGAGGCGCGGGAGGTCTTCGGCCGGATGGCGGCGGTCCCGGTGACGCGCACCGAGATCCGCGACACCATGGACGCCACCGAGGACTACACCTCGGCCTGCGCCCGCAACGCCGGGCCGCTGCTGCGGCACATGTCCACCGAGGCCGTGGCGCGCGACCTGGACCTGCTGCGCCAGGGCGTGGGCGACAAGCAGTTGAACTACGTGGGCTTCTCCTACGGCACGCTGCTCGGCGCCACCTACGCCGCCATGTTCCCGAGCAAGTCGCGCGCCCTGGTGCTGGACGGCAACGTCGACCCGGCGCTGCGCACCAGTGACGGCACCGAGTACGACCGGCAGCGTGCCCAGGGCTTCGAGCTCGCGCTCGACGCGTTCCTGAAGCACTGCGACGCCGTGGGCGACAAGTGCGCCTACAGCGGCGGCGACCCGCGCGCCAAGTTCGACGAGGTGCGCGACCACCTGCGCGCCAATCCGATCACCCTCCCGGGGGGCGCGGTCGTGACCTACGCCACGTACATCACCAGGGTGGCGGGCGTGCTGTACTCGCCCGGCGCGTTCCAGGGGTTGGCGGAGTGGTTGCAGGACATCTACAACGTCCTGCACCCCGACTCGGCCTCGTCGTCCGCGCGGATCGCCGAGCAGCCCGCCCCGCCTCCCAACAAGCGCGGCCTGGCCGATGTCCGGGTGGGCGTCGCGGGTGACGCCGAGTACCTCGCCGACGACTCCTACTACGGCGTGAACTGCTCGGACAAGCCGTTCCCGAAGGTGCCCGAGCGGTTCCCGGCGGTGGCCGCGAAGTGGGAGCGCGAATCGCCCACCTTCGGCCGCATGCAGGCCGCGTCCGACCTGCTGACCTGCGCTTCGTGGCCGGTGCGGTCTCCGGACCGGTGGTCGGGCCCGTGGCACCGGCGCACCCCGAACCCGGTCGTCGTCGTGGGCAACTACTACGACCCGGCCACGCAGTACAAGTTCTCGCAGCGCATGGCCCGGCAGCTGGGCAACGCGGTGCTGGTGAGCGTGGACTCGTTCGGCCACTGCATCCTCGGCGACAGCGCGGGCGTGGACGCCGTGGTGGCCGACTACCTGGTCAACCTCAAGGCACCCGCGTCCGGCCAGGTCTTCCAGCCCGACAACCAGCCCTTCGCCTGACCGGTCCGCCGGAGCGCGGTGACGGCCACAGCCGCCTCGAGGTCCTCACGGGTCGCGACCCGGTGATCTTGAGGCGGCTGTCCGCGCGGTCGGCGGGCGTGCTCAGCCGATCTTCGCGATCATCTTGCCCGCGACCTGCCCGGTGAACATCCGGGGGAACGCGGCGGGGATGGCTTCGAGTCCCTCGACGACGTGCGCGCTGTGGTGCAGCTTCCCCTCCACCACGGCCGGGGTGAGCTCGGCGAGGAACCGCGGGTAGCGGTCGTAGAACTCGGTCACGTCGAAACCGCGGATGGTCAGGGTCTTGTAGAGGGCAGCCCTGAGCAGGTCCGGCAGGTGGTCCGGTCCCTCGAAGGCCCCGGTCCGGGTGATCTGCGACATGACGCCGCCCACGGCGATCCGCGCGCCCCGGTTCAGGTGCGGCACCAGCGCGGGGAACAGGGCGGCACCCACGTTCTCGTAGACGGTGTCGATCCCGTCGGGCACGGCGCGGGCGAGCCGTTCGGCGAAGTCGGGTGCCCGGTGGTCGACGGCGGCGTCCAGGCCGAGGTCGTCGAGCAGGTGGCGGGTCTTCTCGGGGCCGCCCGCGATCCCCACCACCCGGTGCCCCCGGAGCTTGCCCAGCTGGGCCGCGGCCGAGCCGACGGCCCCCGCCGCGGCGGTGACCACGAGCGTCCCGCCCGGCTTCGGGTCCAGGACCTCGGTCAGGCCGACCCAGGCCGTGAGGCCGGTCACGCCCAGCACGCCCAGGTGCGCCGACAGCGGCACCACGTCCGGGTCGACCACCCGCAGGTCCGACCCGTCGGACACGGCGTAGTCCTGCCAACCGGTGGTGCCGGTGAAGCCCACGACGTGGTCGCCGACGGCGAAAGCGGGGTTGTCGCTGCGCTCGACGACGCCGACGGTGAAGCCGAACATCGTCTCGCCGAGCTCGATGGGGGCCTGGTCGCTGTTCGCGTTGCCCATCAGGATGCGGTTGAAGGGGTCCAGCGAGACCAGGAGGTTCCGGACGAGCACCTGCCCGTCGCCGGGGACGGGCACGGGGCGCTCCACGATCTCGAAGTCGCTCTCCTTGGGGTTGCCGTGCGGCCGGGCCGCCAGGACGATCTGCCGGTTCACCTGTGAGCGCATGAAGTGGTCTTCCTCGGTGGAGTGGGGTGAGTGGTGGCCCCGCCAGACAACGCCGGGCGTCGGGACCGGACCAGTGCCCCTGCGGACCCTGGTAGTGACAGGTCCTCCCGTGCCCGGTCGCCCGCCGCATACGTTGATTCCCATGACCGACAAGCCGAATCGCCTGGGCGAGTACCTCCGCGCCCGCCGCGAGCTGGTCACCCCCGAGCAAGCGGGCCTCACCGACGTCGGCGGGCGGCGGGTGCCCGGCTTGCGGCGCGAGGAGGTGGCCATGCTCGCAGGCATCAGCGTCGACTACTACCTGCGCTTGGAGCGGGGACGCGACCGCAACCCGTCGGCGCAGGTCCTCGAATCCATCGCGCGCGTCCTCCAGCTCGACGACGAGCACGTGGCCTACCTGCTGAGCCTGGCGTCGGACAAGCCCCGGCGACCCCGGCGCAGGCCCCGCGAGGAGACGGTGCCCGCCAGCACCGTCGAACTGCTGCCGACCCTGCCGCACCCCGCCTTCGTCGAGGGGCGCTACTTCGACGTCCTGGCCGCCAACGCCGCGGCGACCGCGCTGTCACCGCGCCTGGCGGTCGGCCGCAACCAGCTGCTCGACGTGTTCCTCGACCCGGCGGAGCAGGGCCTGCACCTGGACTGGGACGGGACCGCGAGGTGCTACGTCGCCAGCCTCCGGCAGGCCGTGGGCACCGACACCGACGACCAGCGCTTCATCGAGCTGGTCGGGGAGCTCTCCGTGGCGAGCCCGCGCTTCCGCGACCTGTGGCACCGCCACGACGTGGCCAACCAGCGCGTCACCCCGGTCCTGTTCGACCACCCCCAGGTGGGACAGCTGCGAGTGCACCGCCAGCGGCTCGCGATCAGCGGGACCGACGGCATCACCCTCGTCATCTACCACGCCGACGCGGGTTCCGCGGACGCCGAGAAGCTGGCGCTGCTGGGCTCGTCCGCGCTCACCCCCGCTCCCCGGCCGGACGGCACGACCAGGGCCGACTCGGCGGCACACCCCTCCTCCTGAAAGCAGGTGCGCATGACAAGCGAGCAGCGCGTCGCCGTCGTCACCGGCGGCACGGGCGCGATCGGGAGCGCCATCGTCGCGGCGCTCGGCGCGACGGGCCACCGGACGGTCGCCCTCGGCAGGCGCGACGGGGACGTCGTCGCCGACCTGGCGTCGGAGTCCGCGACCAGGCGCGCCGGGGCCGAGGTCCTGGACCGATACGGGCGGGTCGACGTCCTGGTCCACTGCGCGGGCGTCATCGACCCGATGTCCCTGGGGGAGTTCGACGCGCGGCGCTGGCGGGCCGTCCAGGCCGTCAACGTGGAAGCCGCGCTGTGGTTGGCGCGGGCGTTCACGCCGGGGATGGCCGAGCGCGGGTTCGGCCGCATCGTGCTCGTCGCCTCCGACACGCTCTGGTCGCCCCCCGATCCCCGGTTCCTGCCCTACGTGGCCAGCAAGGGGGCCATGCTCGGCGTCGTGCGCACGCTGGCCGTCGACCTCGGCGGCGACGGGATCGCGGTCACCGCGGTCGCGCCGGGCCTGACCGACACGCCCATCGCGCGAAGCGTCAACGACGCCGGGCAGATCGAAGCGGTCGTCGCCACCCAGGCGATGAAGCGCCCGCTGACCCCCGAGGACACCGCTCACACCGTCGCCTTCCTCGCCTCCGACGGCGCGCAAGCGCTGACCGGGCAAGTCCTCGTCGTCGACGGCGGGGCGACGATGCGCTGAGGAGCGGTAATCGAATATCCGCGTCGATATCGCGGAGCGCGACGTCGAACACGTCGCGGCAGCGCTTGACCAGCGAATGCGGCATGGTCCACTCGACTTCGATCGGACCGAATACCACGAACGTGGCGCAATCGTCATCGGGAGCGACCCGATAGCTGACGGCGCTGTCCTCTTCCAGGTGCGCCCATGTCGAACCCCGCACCGCCCGCGTTCGCCTCCCGGCTCCGCCAACCTTTCGGCAAAACGCATCTACTGACGTCGAGCCGCGCATTTATCCAGTTGAGTGACTTCCGCAAGGCGGACAGCCCGCTACGTTGAAACCATGACAATGCGCGGGGTGCAGCCGGAGCACATCCAGATCGCCGCGACCCTGCGGCGAATGCGCGAACAGGCGCGCGTGACGCGGGATGGTGCCGCCACGGTGCTCGGGTACACGATCTCGAAGATCGGCGACCTGGAGACCGGGCGGTCCAAGCCCAAGCCGGTGGAATTGGAGCGGCTGCTCGACCACTACGGCGTCATGGGCGAGGAACGCGCGGAACTGGTGCGGTTCGCCCGGACTTCGCGCAGGCGTCGGGCACCCGGCCCGTACACCGCCGCCACCGTGCCCGACAACCACCGCCGGATCGTGGACCTGGAAGCGCAGGCGGTGTCCTCGCTCCGCTGCTCCAGCGAACCGGTGCCCGGCATCCTCCAGATCCGCCCGTACGCCGAGGCGCTGCTGGACTGGGCGTGGAACGGTCAGCGGAACGAGGTGGCCAAGCTGCTCGACCTGAGGATGGAGCGCGGCAAGCTGCTGACCCGCACGCACCGGCCGCCACTGCGCTACTGGTGCATCCTGAGCGAAAGCGCTCTGCGCACGGCCATCGGCGGTCCGAAAGTCATGAGCGAGCAACTCGACCACCTGATCCACTTCAACTCCGCCACGGAGAACGTGACCATCCAGGTGATGCCGTTCGACGGCGGTCCGCACGCCTTCCACGGCGTATGCCCCTGAAGTCCAACACGTGGTTCCTGCCCCGTCGCACGACGAACGGCGGCACGTGCGTCGGGACGAAGTTCACCGAGGACGCGGTGCACGTCCGCAACGACCTGCGTCCCGAGGCGGGGACGGCGGTGTTCACCCACGAGGAGTGGGCGGTGTTCGTCGCGGGCGTCAAGGACGGCGACTACGACGTCTGAGCGCCCGACCCCCGGGTGAGCGGCGCGGGGCGCGCCGCGCCGCTCACCGTCCGGGGACTACTTGGGGCCGGGCGGCACCAGGCAGCTCACCGGGGCGGACTGGTTGCCCGACGCGTCCACGGCGTACACCAGCGCGTCGCCGTTGAGCGTGATCCGCCAGTCGATGTCGCCCACGCCGACCTTCTGGTTCGGCGTGGCGCCCGGAGCCTGCACCAGCTTGATCTTCGTGCCGCTGGGGAAGCCTCCGAAGACGTAGGAGCTGGCCGAGTCCGCGACGTAGACCTCCGGGGCGGGGTCCACCGCGTCGGTGGCGGTGAGCTGGAAGAAGCCGTCCTCGTTGTCGGCGGGCGGCTCGGTCCCGCCGCCGGGGTTGTTGGTCGGCGTGCAGGTCACCGTCGGGGGAGTGGTGTCCACCCAGTCCTTGAGCACGTCGTCGCACCGCTGCTGCCCCGAGGCGTGGGTGAAGCAGCCGCGGATGCTGTCGGTGCCCAGGCCGGCCAGGCCCTGCGCGCCGGGGTAGGTGAAGTCCGAGGTGCCCGCGCCCGAGGTGTCCGCCGCGCCCGCCGCGCCCGCGTTCGGGCCGGACAGCACGGTGAAGTCCACCGGCACGCCCGCCACCGGGTCACCGAAGTCGTCGGTCACCGTCGCCGTGGCGGTGTGCGTCTGGCCCGGCGTGCCCAGCTCGTTGACCGCGTGCTCGGGCTCGACGTCGATGGCCGCCGCGCACCCGTGCACGTTCACCACCGGGTTGGCGAAGGTCACCACGTGGCCCTCGGCGTCGGTGTAGGCGACCGACGGGTTGACCGCCAGCGCGCCGCCGCCCGCCGCCGGGTCGTGCGTCGCGGTGAAGGTCAGCGTGGGCGACTCGGTGCCCAGCTCGTCGATGGTCCAGGTGAGCTGGTTGCCCGCCTGGGCGACCGACCCCTTGGAGACCGCCGGGGAGCTGATGGAGAACTGCGGCGCCACGGTGTCCACCACCGTCACGCCGGTGGCGGCGGGTACGACGATCGCCGCGCCGATGGCGGCGAACACCTCGGCCAGCTGACCGGAGTCCGGCGCGTAGCGGTAGTGCGCGCTGTCCGGGTCGCTGGTCCAGTCCTGGATCTCGGCCTCGTCGGCGGCACCCAGCCCGATGCCGAAGATCTCCGTCCCGGCCGCCCGCGCGGCGACCGCGTCGTCACTGGCGTCGCCGCCCGCGGTGGTCTCGCCGTCGGTCATGACGACCATCTTCTTGGCGTTTCCGGGCAGTGATCCGGCCAATTGCGCCTGCGCGGTGGAAATGGCCTCGGAGTGGTTGGTGCTGCCGTCGGCGACCAGCGCGTCGATGGCCGATTTCACGGCGTTGGCGTCGGAGGTCAGCGGCGTGTCCGCGGTCGCGGTGGAGGCGAAGCTGACCACCCCCAGCCTGCTGCCGTTGGCGATGACCCCGTCCAGCGAGCCGTCGGTGGCCTCGTCGACGAGGTCGACGAACCCCTTCGCGGCGGTCTTCAGGTCCGCGATCGGCTGGCCCGCCATGCTGCCCGAGCGGTCGAGCACCAGCGCGACGTCCACCGGGCTGCCGGAGATGCCGTTCTCGGCGTCGAGCGCGACGGTCACCGGGACCGACCCGCCGCAGTCGATGTCGGTCGCGCCCAGCGACTTGGTGCCCGTGACGGTGCCGCCTGCGGCCTGCGCGGCGGGCGCGGCCGCGAGCGGCACGGCCAGCGCGGCGAGCACGGCGGCCGCGGTGAAGCAGGTCTGT
Organism: Saccharothrix coeruleofusca; assembly: GCF_017876325.1. Lineage (NCBI taxonomy): Bacteria > Bacillati > Actinomycetota > Actinomycetes > Pseudonocardiales > Pseudonocardiaceae > Saccharothrix > Saccharothrix coeruleofusca. The sequence goes on along the minus strand of NZ_JAGINV010000001.1, from coordinate 3,572,554 downwards.
CTCTTTCTGGTTCTCATCGGTGTCGCATCTCTCTCGTGCGCGCCGGTCGCTCGTGAATTCCCCGTGGAACCACGTCGCGCTGTTCCCGACGAGTCGGGGGGCCCGGCACGGTGAGATTAAGCGCGGTTTCCGGAAAGGGGACCGGAACTCACCTGAAAGAGTTAGCGGAATCGTGCATCGCCGCTGTGGTGGCGAATGTTAGCGGGCTGGGCGGATTTGTAATCCGGAAATCGCTCGTGCGATATTTCCTTCGTGTTCCGCGCGAACGGCGAGGGGCCGCCCGCCGAAGCGGACGGCCCCTCGAACGCGGTCCGCGTCAGCTGCGGACCATCTTGCGCAGCACGTACTGCATGATGCCGCCGTTGCGGTAGTAGTCCGCCTCGCCGGGGGTGTCGATGCGGACCACCGCGTCGAACTCCACCTTCGAGCCGTCCTGCTTGGTGGCCACGACCTTCACCGTCTCCGGCGTCGCACCGTCGTTGAGGGCGGTGATGCCGCTGAAGTCGAAGGTCTCGGTGCCGTCCAGGCCCAGCGAAGCCGCCGACTCACCGGCCGGGAACTGCAGCGGCAGCACGCCCATGCCGATCAGGTTCGACCGGTGGATGCGCTCGAACGACTCCGCGATCACCGCGCGCACGCCCAGCAGCGAGGTGCCCTTGGCCGCCCAGTCGCGCGACGAGCCCGAGCCGTACTCCTTGCCCGCCAGCACCACCAGCGGCACGCCCGCCTCGGCGTAGGCCACCGAGGCGTCGTAGATGGTGGTCTGCTCGCCGTCCGCCAGGAAGTTGCGGGTGTAGCCGCCCTGCACGCCGTCCAGCAGCAGGTTGCGCAGCCGGATGTTGGCGAACGTGCCGCGGATCATGACCTCGTGGTTGCCGCGCCGCGAGCCGTAGGAGTTGAAGTCCTTGCGCTCGACGCCGTGCTCGGTGAGGTACTTGCCCGCCGGGGAGTCGGCCTTGATCGCGCCCGCCGGGGAGATGTGGTCGGTGGTGACCGAGTCGCCCAGCAGCGCCAGCACCCGCGCGCCGCTGATGTCGGTGACCGGCTTGGGCTCCATCTCCATGCCCTCGAAGTACGGGGGCTTGCGCACGTAGGTCGACTCGGCGTCCCACTCGAAGGTGTTGCCGGTCGGCGTGGGCAGCGACTGCCAGCGCTGGTCGCCCGCGAACACGTCGGCGTAGCCCTTGGTGAAGCCCTCCGGCGAGATCGCCGACGCGACGACCTCGGAGATCTCCTGCGGCGACGGCCAGATGTCGGCCAGGTACACCGGCTCGCCGTTCTGGTCGGTGCCCAGCGGCTCGGTGGTGATGTCCTTGTCCATCGAGCCCGCCAGCGCGTAGGCGACCACGAGCGGCGGCGAGGCGAGGTAGTTCATCTTGATGTCGGGGTTGATCCGGCCCTCGAAGTTCCGGTTGCCCGACAGCACCGACACCACGGCCAGGTCGCCCTGGTTGACGCCCGCGGAGATCTCCTCCTGCAGCGGACCCGAGTTGCCGATGCACGTGGTGCAGCCGTAGCCGACCAGGTGGAAGCCCAGCTTCTCCAGGTACGGCAGCAGGCCCGCGCGCTCGTAGTAGTCCATGACGACCTTGGAGCCCGGCGCGAGGGTCGTCTTGACCCACGGCTTGCGCTCCAGGCCCTTCTCCACGGCCTTCTTGGCCAGCAGGGCCGCGCCGATCATCACCGACGGGTTGGAGGTGTTGGTGCACGAGGTGATCGCGGCGATCGCGACCGCGCCGTGGTCCAGCTCGAACTCGGCGCCGTCCACGGTCACCTTGACCGGGTTGGACGGGCGGCCGTCGCTGCCCTCGGCGGCGGAGTGGACCGCGGGCTTGCCGTTCGCGCCGTCCTCGTGGCCGTAGGCGGGCGGGTCGCTGGCCGGGAACGACTCGGAGACCGCCTCGTCCACCGACGAGTCCGCGCCGTAGGGCGCGGTGTTCTGCGGCACGCCGGGCTTGCGGTCGTCGCCGCCGGTCACGCCGTGGCTGACGTAGTCGGTCAGCGCCTGGCGGAACGCCGCCTTGGCGTTGGTCAGCTCGATGCGGTCCTGCGGGCGCTTGGGACCGGCGATCGACGGGACGACCGTCGACAGGTCCAGCTCCAGGGTCTCGGAGTAGACCGGCTCGCGCGCCGGGTCGTGCCACAGGCCCTGCTCCTTGGCGTAGGCCTCGACCAGCGCCAGCTGCTCGGCCGAGCGGCCGGTCAGCTTCAGGTAGTCGATGGTCTCGCCGTCGATCGGGAAGATCGCGCAGGTGGAGCCGAACTCGGGGCTCATGTTGCCGATGGTGGCGCGGTTGGCCAGCGGCACCGCGCCCACGCCCGAGCCGTAGAACTCGACGAACTTGCCGACCACGCCGTGCTCGCGCAGCATCTGCGTGATGGTCAGCACCAGGTCGGTGGCGGTGGCGCCCGCGGGCAGCTCGCCGTGCAGCTTGAAGCCGACCACGCGCGGGATCAGCATGGACACCGGCTGGCCCAGCATCGCGGCCTCGGCCTCGATGCCGCCCACGCCCCAGCCCAGCACGCCGATGCCGTTGACCATGGTGGTGTGGCTGTCGGTGCCCACCAGGGTGTCGGGGTAGGCCTGGCCGCCGCGGACCATGACCACGCGCGCCAGGTGCTCGATGTTGACCTGGTGCACGATGCCGGTGCCCGGCGGGACGACCTTGAACTCGTCGAACGCGGTCTGCCCCCAGCGCAGGAACTGGTAGCGCTCCCGGTTGCGCTCGTACTCCAGGTCCACGTTCAGCTCGAAGGCGTCCGGGCGGCCGAACACGTCGGCGATCACCGAGTGGTCGATGACCAGCTCGGCGGGCGCCAGCGGGTTGACCTTGGCCGGGTCGCCGCCCAGCTGGGTCACCGCCTCGCGCATGGTGGCCAGGTCGACCACGCAGGGCACGCCGGTGAAGTCCTGCATGACCACGCGGGCCGGGGTGAACTGGATCTCGGTGTTGGGCTGGGCGGTGGGGTCCCAGCTGCCGAGGGCGCGCACGTGGTCGGCGGTGATGTTCGCGCCGTCCTCGGTCCGCAGCAGGTTCTCCAGCAGGATCTTCAAGCTGTACGGCAGGCGCTCCGCGCCCTCGACCGCGCTCAGCCGGAACACCTCGTACGAGGCGTCGCCGACGGTGAGCGTGCCGCGGGCGCCGAAGCTGTCCTTGCTCGCTGGTGCAGTCACGACCAACTCCATCTTGGTGACGCGCAAAAGTCGGTTGGGGAACTTCCGTGAGTCTTCCGCACCCGCGGGTGCGGCGCCCTCCCGGGTTAAACAGTACGCGTGTCCTGTATTCGGCTTCAACCCGGCCCCACGGAGATCACGGCATCATCGCCCCGGTGTTGGGTCTTGATCGGATCGGCAAGCGCTACGGGCGCGGTCCCTGGGTGCTGCGGGACGTGGACCTCGCGGTGGAGCCGGGGGAGCTGGTGGTGGTCGCGGGCGGCAACGGCTCGGGCAAGTCCACGCTGCTGCGGGTGGCGGCGGGGCTGACCGCGCCGACCACCGGGCGGGTGCGCCGACCGGCCTCGGTCGGCTACCTGCCCGAGCGCTTCCCCGCCGGAGTCGGCCTGTCGGCCCGCGCCTACCTGGGGCACCTGGCCGCCGTGCGCGGCGTGCCCGCGCGGTGGGACCTGCTGGAGGCGCTGGGGTTCGTCGGCGACGACAGCGCGCCGATGGCGCGGCTGTCCAAGGGCAACGCGCAGAAGGTCGCGCTGGTCCAAGCCCTGCAGGCCACCGACCTGCTGGTGCTCGACGAGCCGTGGTCCGGGCTGGACGCGGCCGCGGGCGCGGTGCTGGGCGAGCTGGTCGCCACGGCGCGGGAGGAGGGGGCGGCGGTGCTGCTGACCGACCACCACGGCCACGACCTGCCCGACGCGCGCGAGCTGCGGCTGACCGGCGGCTCCCCGACCGGGGTGGTGGTCGAGCTGGACCGGGTGGGCGGGCTGCTGGCGCGGGTGAGCGAGCTGGACGGGGTGCTGGCGGCCACGGCCGTCGGCGGCGGCGCGCGGCTGGAGGTCCGGCGCGACGCCAGTGACGGGGTGCTGGCGGAGGTGCTGCGGCTGGGCTGCTCGGTGCGGAGCGTGCGGTCGTGACGCCGAGGTGCGCGAACGCTCGGTTCGCGGTGTCGGAACGCTCGGTTCGGGGTGCCCGGACGCGCGACTCGCGGAGGGGTGGAGGGTGAACGCGCTGGTGCGGTACCTGCTGGCGGACGTGCTGCGCTCGCAGCGGTTCCTGGCGCCGGTGATGGTGTTCCTCGCGGTGCTGGGGATGTTGTACGCCAGTGACGCGGGGGTGCCGCTGGTCGCCTACGCGGGGTCCTGCGTGCTGATCTACCCGGTGGCGGTGTGGCTGACCGTCGTGGTCGCCACCGCCGAGGACCCGGTGCGGCGGTCGGTGACCGTGGTGGCTGCGGGCGGCTGGGGCCGCGTGCAGGGCGCGGTCGCCGTGAGCGCGGCGCTGTGCGCGTGCCTGCTGGCGCTGGTGGCCACCGGGGTGCCGGTGCTGACCCAGTCGCGTCCCTACCCGCCGGAGGTGGTGGCGCAGGGCTTCGGCGCGCACCTGGTGTGCGGGCTGACCGGGGTCGGCGTCGGCCTGCTGTGCGCCCGGCCGGTGATCACCAGGCTCGGGTGGGGCGTGCTCGCGGCGACCGCGCTGGTGGTGCTGCCGTTCCCGCTGGGACGGGTGCCCCCGGTGGGCAGCGTGCTGGGGGCGCTGAACGACCAGCGCGACGTCCTGCCCGTGCTGCTGGTCTCCGGCGCGTGCGCGTTGGCGCTGCTGGTGATCGCCACCCTGACCGCCACGAGGCTGGGGCCGCGCAGGGGATGAGGTGGACGCGGGCGAGCACGGCGAAGGGGGCCCGCCTGCACGGCGGACCCCCTTCGGTGAACCGGACTACTTGGCGGCCTTGAGCAGCTCGTCGATGTCCTTGGGCTGCAGACCCCGCAGCAGCGTCAGGAAGACCTCGCTGTAGCTGCGGATGGGGCTGACGTACCACTTGCCGTCGACCTCGGTCGCCACCACGCCGAGGCCGTCCTTGAGCACCTGCGCGCCGATCCTGGAGATCACGTCGACCGCGGCGGGCGGGATCTGGCTGCCGCCCTGCTGCTCGATCAGCTGCGCGATCTCGTCCGCGCACAGGCCCTGGGACTGGCGCTGCACCCGCACGGTGTAGCAGTCGCCGTCCCGGCTGACCTCCACCTTCTCACCGTCGGCCTCGACGATCAGCTTGCGGATGGTCAGCTGCTTGCCGCCCGCGACGTCCTTGGCGTCGGTCTCCAGCTCCAGCAGCTTCGCGCCGGTCGCGGACACCTTGCCCGCCTCTTCCAGCAGGACCGGACCGACGTCCTGCAGCACGCCCATCTCGTCCGGCGGCAGCAGCGCGATGACCTTCTCCAGGTCGCCGTCGAGCCCAGCCTCCAGGATCTGCTTGGCCGCGTCCTGGGCCGAGCCCGCCCCGGCCGGGGCGATGCCCTTCGCGGGCCACTCCAGCTTCTCCTCCTCCAGCGCCGCGTGGGCGATGGTGTAGAAGAGGCTGGGGTACCACTCGTCGCCGACCTTGATGGTGGCGATGCCGATGGGCTTGCCGTCCCGCTCGGCCTTGACCTCGGCGAAGTCCAGCGTCTCGCTCTGCGGCTCCTTGTCCAGCTCCGCGCCCAGCGCCTCGACCAGCTTGTCGGTCAGCGGGACCTGCTTGACGTCGGAGGTGACCGTGATCTTGCCCTCGACCACCTTGTTGATGGTCAGCCGGTCGTTGACCTTGACCGCGGCGGCCTCGTCGAACTTGATGCCCTCGCTCTTGATCTGGACACCGGTGAGCTTGTTCGGGTCCGCGTCGGGCTTGAGGATCTCCAGCCGCTTGGCCTCGGAGACGGTGGCCTCGGTGTAGTCCTTGCTCAGCTGCGCCTCGGCCGGGGCCAGGCCGTTCATGATGCCCAGCACGTCACCGCTGCCCAGCGCGCTGAGCAGGTTGTTCGCCGCGGCGCTCGGGCTGTCCGAACCGGCCGCCGCGTCGCTGGAGCTGCGCAGCGCCCACACCGTGGCCACCGTGCCCGCAGCCAGCGCGAGCACCGCGACGATGGCGGTGACGACCAGTCCGGTGCGCTTCTTCTTCGGCGGCTCGCCCCCCGCGTAGGCGTAGGGCTGCTGCCCGAACTGCTGGTCGAACTGCGGCTGCCCGAACTGGGGCTGCTGGCCGAACGGCGGCTGCTGGCCGTAGGCGGGCTGGGGGCCGGTCTGCGGGTAACCGCCCTGCTGGGGCTGCGGGCCGGTCTGCGGCCAGCCGCCCTGCTGCGGCTGCTGAGGACCGCCATAGGGCTGCCCCGGCTGGTGCGGGTTGGGCTGCGGTGGCCATTCGCCTCCGCCGCCACCTGGGTAGGTCACGGTGCTCCTCCTGGAGAGATGATCGCTGCGCGGGCCGGTGCGGTGAGCGCGGTGATCGCCCCCGCGACCGCCAGCACGGCACCACCGAGGGTGGTCACCGGTCCGATCAGGCTGATCCCGACCAGTGCTCCCTCGTTGCCCCCTTGGACGGCGGCAAGTGCCGCCACCGTTCCCGTCATCGTGCCAAAAAGAAGAACAAAAATTGCCGCGATCCGGTGAAGATGTAGTGCCCAAAGGAGCACGGAGCACACGGCCAACGGGATGACTGCCACCCAGATGGCCCGGATCACTTCCCCGGACGTGTCGTCCAACCCGGCGAAACCACGGAACGCGAGCACTTGGTAACTGCTCCGGCTCACCGTTCCCGACCGCAGCCACGGCAGGAACGCGCCCACCACCGCGGTGACCAAGCCAACAGCCGCCAGCGCGGAACCCACCCGTCTCCTCAGCACCGGAACATGCTCGCAGGGCGGTTGGCGCTCTCGCCGGGGACCGTGTCACGGTGGGGGTATGAACGCACGGGAGGCGATGGCACGCGCGCGGCGGATCACCGCGCTGACCGGCGCGGGCGTCTCCACCGAGTCGGGCATCCCGGACTTCCGCGGTCCCGAGGGCGCGTGGACCACCGACGCCGACGCGGGCCGCCGCTCCAGCCTCCAGGACTACCTGGCCGACCCGGCGGTGCGCAGGCTGGCCTGGCGCGGCAGGCTGCACCACCCGATGTGGACCGCCGAGCCGAACGCCGCGCACCGGGCGCTGGTGGACCTGGAGCGCGCGGGCAGGTTGCGCGCGCTGCTCACCCAGAACGTCGACGGCCTGCACCAGCGGGCGGGCTCGACGTCGGTGGTGGAGCTGCACGGGTCTCTGCTGGGCACGGTGTGCCTGTCCTGCGGGGCGACCGGCACGATGCGCGACGCGTTGGAGCGGGTCCGCGCGGGCGAGGAGGAACCGGACTGCCCGGCGTGCGGCGGCATCCTCAAGTCCACGGCCGTCTCCTTCGGACAGCGGCTGGACCCGGACGTGCTGCGGGCCGCCCGCGCGGCGGCGCTGGACTGCGACCTGATGCTGGTCGCCGGGACCTCGTTGCAGGTGCAGCCCGCGGCGGGGCTGGTGGAGTTGGCGGCGCGGGCGGGCGCGGCGGTGGTGATCTGCAACGCCGAGCCGACCCCGTGCGACGGGCTGGCCGCGGCCGTGGTGCGCGGGCCGGTCGGCGGGGTGCTGCCGGAGCTGGTGGCGGCGCCGGTGGCCGCCGCACAGCGTCCGATCAGGACCTGGGGCGACCCGAGCACCTGGTGAACCACCCGTTCCGAGCCCTGGTCCGGGTGGTGGCGGCTCAATAGAGTCGTCCCCATGCGGGTGCCACTGACTGTCACCGACTTCCTCGACCGCGCCGAGCGGGTCTTCGCGGACTCCACCGCCACGGTGGACGAACCCGCGCAGCCCGCCGCCCCGGTGCCCACCACCACCTACCGCGAGCTGGGCGCGCGGGTCCGCGCCTGGCAGGCCGGGTTCGACGCGCTCGGCGTCGGCGAGGGCGAGCGCGTCGCCGTGGTCAGCCACAACTCCGCGCGGCTGCTGGAACTGCTGCACGCGGTGCCCGGCAGCGGGCGCGTCTGCGTGCCGGTCAACTTCCGGCTGCGGCCCGACGAGGTGTCCTACATCGTCGAGCACAGCGGCGCGTCGGTGCTGCTGGTCGACCCGGAGCTGGAGCTGGACGGCGTCACCGCGCCGCACCGGTTCACCCTCGGTGGGCAGACCGAGACCGAGCTGATGCGGTTCGACGTCGAGCCGAGGCCGTGGAGCGCGCCCGACGAGGACGCCACGGCGACGATCAACTACACCTCGGGCACCACCGCGCGGCCCAAGGGCGTGCGGCTGACCCACCGCAACATCTGGCTCAACGCGGTGACCTTCGCCATGCACACCCGCGCCTGGGAGCGCGACGTCTACCTGCACGTGCTGCCGATGTTCCACTGCAACGGCTGGGGGATGCCGTTCGGGCTGGCCGGGCTGGGCGTGCCGCAGGTGGTGCTGCGCAAGGTCGACGGCGCGGAGATCCTGCGCCGCGTGCGCGACCACGGGGTGACGCTGATGTGCGGCGCGCCCGCGGTGTGGAACGCCGTGCTCGACGCCGCGCGGAGCTGGTCGGGGGAGATCCCCGGTCGGGACGCGGTGCGCGTCGTGTGCGCGGGCGCGCCGCCGCCCAGCCGCACCATCGCCCGCGTCACCGAGGAGCTGGGCTGGGAGTTCCTCCAGATCTACGGCCTGACCGAGACCTCACCGCTGCTCACGTTCAACCGCGCCCGGCCCGCGGACGACGCGCTGCCCGCCGAGGAGCGCGCCCGCAAGCTCTCCCGCGCGGGCGCCCCCGCGCTGGGCACCCGGCTGGCCATCTCCGACAGCGGCGAGGTGCTGGCCCGCTCCAACGTGGTGATGGACGGCTACTGGGACAACCCGCGGGCCAGCGCCGAGGCCCTGGAGGGCGGCTGGTTCCACACCGGGGACGGCGGCCACCTCGACGACGAGGGCCACCTGACCATCTCCGACCGCAAGAAGGACGTGATCATCACCGGTGGGGAGAACGTCTCCTCCATCGAGGTCGAGGACGCCCTGTTCGCCCACCCGGCGGTGGCCGAGGTCGCGGTGATCGGCGTGCCGCACGAGAAGTGGGGCGAGACGATCAAGGCGCTGGTGGTGCTGGCGGAGGGGGCCTCGGCGACCGAGGCCGAGCTGATCGCGCACTGCAAGCGGCGACTGGCCGGCTACAAGGCGCCCACCTCGGTGGAGTTCCGCGCGGCCATCCCGCGCACGGCCACCGGCAAGATCCAGAAGTTCAAGCTGCGCGAACCCTACTGGGCGGGACTGGACCGGAAGGTGAACTGACGGCGCGGTCGCGCCACCTGTGACCGGTGGTGCGGCCGGGTCGAGTGGTGCTGTTGGGGCAGCAGTGGCACAGTCCCCCGCGAGTACGGCTGAACGGAGCAGTCCGCTGAGTCGAACGGGCGGGAGGTGTGCGTGGGTCGGTGGGGTGCTTGCGGCGCGGTCGTGCTGACCGCCCTGGTGTCGTTCGCGGGCACGGCGACAGCGGTGCCCCCACCGGACCCCGAGGTCAGCGCGGGGCGCAAGCGGCTCGACCCCGCCACGCCCCGCGTCGACACCCTGACCAAGGAGCTGGCCAGGGTCGATGCCCGGCTGCGGGCGCTGGCCGACGAGGTCGCGCACGCCGCCGAACTGGCCGACAAGGCCCGTGCCGACTTCGAGGCCGCGCGCGGCGAGGCGGCCAGGGCCCGCCAGGCGGCCGAGGCGGCCGAGGCCGAGGCCGCCAGGGCCGATGAGGCCGTCGAGGCGGCGCGCACCGCGCTGGACGAGGTCGCCACCGCCAGCTACCTGCAGGGCAGCGTGGTCGGCTCGATCACCGCCTACTTCGGCGCGACCAGCCCGCAGGACCTGCTGGCCCGCGTCCACCTGCTGGAGGTGGCGGGCGGCGCCGGGCTGGGCGTGCTGGAGGAGGTCCGGCGCAGCCGGGCGGAGAAGGCGACCAGAGCCGCCGCCGCGCGCCGGGCGCTGGCGCGGGCCGAGCGCGAGCAGGCCGCCGCCGACCGGGCCGAGCGGGCCGCCGACGCGGCGCGGGCGCTGGCCGCGAAGGCCCGGCAGGAGCAGGCCGGACAGGCCGTCGCGCTCGGGCGGGACAAGGCGGCGCTCGAAGCCGAGCTGGCCAGGGCGGTGGGGCAGGCGCGAGACGCGGACCAGCGGCGCGCGGAAGGGGCCGCCGCGCCCGCCGTGTCCTCGCGCGGTGCCGTGGAGATCGTGGTGACCAGGGCGATGGCGCAGTTGGGCGTGCGCTATTCGTGGGGTGGCGGCAACCACCAAGGTCCCACCGTGGGCGTGCGGGACTGGGGTGTCGGCGACTCCCACGGCGACTACCGCGCGGTCGGGTTCGACTGCTCCGGGCTGATGGTGTACGCCTTCGCGGGTGTGGGGGTCCGACTGCCGCGCCACAGCGGCGCCCAGCACAACGCGGGCCGCAAGGTACCGCTGGCCCAGGCGCAGCGCGGGGACATGCTGTTCTGGGGGCCCGGCGGCGGCACGCACGTGGCGCTCTACCTGGGTGACGGACTGATGGTGGAAGCGCCGTACTCCGGTTCGGTGGTCCGCCTGGCACCCGTGCGCTACGGCGGGATCACGCCCTACGCGACGCGCGTGCTGTGACCACCGCCCGGTGCGGGGGCACGACCCCCGCACCGGACTCGCTCGCTCACGGCACCCGGTTGCAGGACGTTCCGGTCTTGACCGGGTAGTGCCTCATCGCCTTGCGGGTCTGGGGACCGTACTCGCCATCGGCCGGGACGCCGATGATCTTCTGCACCTCCCGCAGCGCCGCCTCGGTGCGAGCGCCGAACTCGCCGTCGACCGCCAGGCCCTGGCCGTAGCAGTAGTTGAGGGAGTCCTGCAGAGCTCGGACCGCGTTGCTCTGGGCGCCTCGGTCCAGCACGCACGCGGCGCTCCAGGTTCCCGGCACGTTGTAGACCGGGATCCAGGACTCCTCGGCCCACGTCCCCCGCTCGTTGCAGTAGTAGGGCGCCTGCGCGTCCACCGAGGCGGACGCGGAGGCCGGAGCCGCGACGCCCAGGGTGACCAGGGTGGCCGCGGCGAGTGCGGTGAGTGTTCTGGACATGATCGTTTTCCTTTCGTGGATCGGACCGGTCGGACTCTGCTGACGGCTCGTCCCACCGGGCAACGGCGCTGGGACGGTGGGATGTGAGAAGGCGCTGACCTGCGGTGATGGTGCGGGCCTGGGACACGTCGCGGGATTGCGGTGAACGCGGGCGGCGGCTCGGCCAGGGTGGAGGTGGGGAGGGAACGGCCGGAGGGAGGGGCATGAAGCACCGATCAGGTGAGCTGTCCGAGCGGCTCGTGGAGCTGAAGGAGCGGTCCGGGCGCAGCTACCAGGACCTCGCGCGCCGGGTGGGGGTCAGCGGTTCGGCGCTGCACCGGTACTGCACGGGGGAGTCGGTGCCCGCCGACTTCGCGGTGGTGGACCGCTTCGCCCGCGCGTGCCGGGCCACCCGCGAGCAGCTGGCGGAGCTGCGCCGGCTGTGGTTGATCACCGAACTGCGCCGGGAGGGCGCGGGGGAGTCCCGCGCCGAACCCCTCGTCGAGCAGGCCCCGGAACCCGCCCCGAAACCCGCCCCGGAACCCGTCGCGGAACCCGTCGCGAGTGAGCCCGAACCGGGGGCGGGACCGCGGCGGCCGGCGCTGCTCAAGCTCGCCGTGGTCGCCGCGCTGGGCCTGGTGGCCGTGATGGTCCTGGTCCTGGTCGACCTCCGGCACCGGCAGGAGGCCGCGCCGACCGTGCCGCTGCTGCTGTCCGACCGCTGTCCCGACGTGCTCAAGCTCGGCCACGACGGCGACTGCGTCCACGAGCTGCAGACCCTCCTGCAGGTGGTGGGCGGCGAGCTGGCCATCGACAGCAGCTTCGGGCCGCGCACGCGGATGCGCACCATCGGTTTCCAGGTGCTGGCGGAGCTGCCCGCCACCGGCGAGGCGGACGCGGCCACCAAGCGCGCCCTCTACGCCAAGAAGGCGCAGCTGCGCAGCTGGCCCGCCGTGCGGGTCGAGGAGCGCATCCGCGAGGTGTTCCCCGAAGAGCCCGACCGGGCCGTCGGCGTCGCCCGGTGCGCCTCCCAGGTCGACCCGCTGTGGGTGCTGCCCAACGTCGACGGCAGCAACAACTGGGGGGTGTTCCAGCTGTCCGACGGCCTGCTGCGGCAGTACTCCGCGAGCCCGAGGGAAGCGCTGGACCCGGAGCGCAACATCGCACTGGCCCGCCGCACGTGGGAGCGCAACCGCGACTTCTCGGCGTGGCCCCACTGCGGCGCGGTGGCCCCGGCCTGAGCGCGCCGCCGGGCGCGCGGTCGGCTACAACAGCGGCATGACGTGGGCGGCGGTGGTGCTCAGCGGCGGTCGGGGCAGCAGGATGGGCGGGGTCGACAAATCCGCCCTCCTGGTCGCGGGCCGGACTCTGCTCGACCACGCCCTCGACGCGGTGCGCGGCGCGGCGCGGGTGGTCGTGGTCGGCCCGCCGCGCCAGGTCGCGGGGGTCACCTGGGCGCGCGAGGACCCGCCGGGCGGGGGGCCGGTGGCGGGCCTGGCCGCCGGGCTGGCGCACGTGGCCGAGGACTTCGTGGCCGTGCTGGCGGTCGACCAGCCGGGAGTCACCGAGTCCACAGTGGACCGGCTGCGCGCGGCGGCCGGGGGCGGCGGCGCGGTGCTGGTGGACGCGACGGGCCGCGAGCAGTGGCTCGCCGGGGTGTGGCGCACGGAGGCCCTGCGCGCCGCGCTGCCCGCCGACCCGCGCGGGGCAGCCATGCGCTCCGTGCTGGGACCGCTGGCCCCCGCGCTCGTGCCCGCGCTGCCGGGCGAGGCGCGTGACGTGGACACGCCCGAGGACCTCGACGAGCACGCGAGGTGACCACGTGCTCCGGCCCGCCCGCGCCGGGGGCGCTCGTCCACCCTGGACACGCCGCGGCGGGCGGGGGTCTTCACATGAGCCACACCGGCGACCGGGGAGACTGGGCACCGTCGCACAACCCTGTCGAGGAGGACCTTTGTCCGAGCCCGCCGCCGAGGCGCCCAACACGCCGGCTCGTGACGCCCAGTTGCTCGAACGCACCGTGTTCGAGGTCAAGCGGGTGATCGTCGGCCAGGACCGGCTGGTCGAGCGGATGCTCGTCGGCCTGCTGGCCAAGGGGCACCTGCTGCTGGAAGGCGTGCCCGGTGTGGCCAAGACGCTGGCCGTGGAGACGTTCGCCACCGTGGTGGGCGGTTCGTTCTCGCGCGTGCAGTTCACGCCCGACCTGGTGCCCGCCGACATCCTCGGCACCCGCATCTACCGGCAGGCCACCGAGAGCTTCGACGTCGAGCTGGGTCCGGTGGTGGCCAACTTCGTGCTCGCCGACGAGATCAACCGCGCGCCCGCCAAGGTGCAGTCGGCGATGCTGGAGGTCATGGCCGAGCGGCACGTGTCCATCGGCGGCAAGACCTTCCCGATGCCCACCCCGTTCCTGGTGCTGGCCACCCAGAACCCGATCGAGAACGAGGGCGTCTACCCGCTGCCCGAGGCCCAGCGCGACCGCTTCCTGTTCAAGATCCAGGTCGAGTACCCCACGGCCGAGGAGGAGCGGGAGATCGTCTACCGGATGGGCGTCGAGGCGCCCGTCCCGCACCAGGTGCTCAGCCCCGACGAGCTGGTCCGCCTGCAGGGCGTGGCCTCCAGGGTGTTCGTGCACCACGCGCTGGTCGACTACGTGGTGCGGCTGGTGATCGCCACCCGCGCCCCCAAGGAGCACCAGCTCACCGACGTCGCGGGCTGGGTCGCCTACGGCGCCTCGCCGCGCGCCAGCCTGGGCATCATCGCCGCCTCGCGCGCGCTGGCCCTGGTCCGCGGGCGCGACTACGTGCTGCCGCAGGACATCGTGGACGTGGTGCCTGACGTGCTGCGCCACCGCCTGGTGCTGTCCTACGACGCACTGGCCGACGGCGTGCCGCTGGACCACATCATCACCCGCGTGCTGCAGACCGTGCCGCTGCCGCAGGTCTCCGCGCGGCCGCAGCCCGGCGCACCGCAGCCCGTGGGCAGGCCGTGACCGCGCCGCAGCCCACGTTCGACCCCGCCGACGCGCGGACCGGGTCCGCCCGCCCGAGCTGGGCCCCACCGGTGCTGCACGGCGGTCGCCTGGAGGCCGCGCTGCGCACCCTGGAGCTGGAGGTCCGGCGCAGGCTGGACGGCCTGCTGCAGGGCAACCACCTGGGCCTGGTGCCCGGACCGGGCTCCGAGCCCGGTGAGGCGCGGCCCTACCAGCCCGGCGACGACGTGCGGCGGATGGACTGGGCGGTCACCGCCCGCACCACCGAGCCGCACATCCGGGAGACCGTGGCCGACCGCGAGCTGGAGACGTGGCTGGCCGTGGACCTCTCACCCAGCCTGGACTTCGGCACCGCGGTGTGCGAGAAGCGCGATCTGGTGGTCGCGGCCACCGCCGCGGTGGCGCACCTGACCCGAGGCGGTGGCAACCGCATCGGCGCGCTGGTGTCCACCGGCGAGCAGCTGGTGCGGGTGCCCGCTCGCGGCGGCATGGCGCACGCGCGCGGCCTGATCCGCAAGGTGGCCGAGACCCCGCGCGCGCCCGAGGGCACCCGAGGCGACCTGGCCGCCGTGGTCGAGCAGCTGCGCCGCCCACCGCGGCGGCGCGGCCTGGTCGTGGTCGTCTCCGACTTCCTGGGCGAGCTGACCTGGCAGCGTCCGCTGCGCGCGCTGTCCGCGCGGCACGACCTGGTGGCCATCGAGGTGGTCGACCCGCGTGACATCGACCTGCCCGAGGTGGGCACGGTCGTGCTCGCCGACCCGGAGACCGGGCGGCAGCGCGAGGTCGTCGCCTCCCCGCTGCTGCGGCGCGAGTTCGCCGCCGCGGCGGCCGAGCACCGCGCCGAGGTGGCCGCGGGGCTGCGCCAGGCCGGGGCGGGCCACCTGGTGCTGCGCACCGACTCGGACTGGATCGCCGACACGGTGCGCTTCGTCGTGGCCCGCAAGCGGCGTTGGTCGGGAGGGGTGGCATGAGCCTGTCGGGGTTCACCGCGCCGTGGTGGTTCCTGCTGCTGGTGGTCGTGGCGGGGGTCGCCGCCTTCTACGTGGTGATCCAGCGGGTGCTGCGCAAGCGGGTGCTGCGGTTCGCCAACCTGGCGATGCTGGACCGGGTCGCGCCCAAGCGGCAGGGCTGGTACCGGCACGTGCCGGCGGCGTTCCTGCTGGTGGCGTTCATCCTGCTGACCGTGGCGCTGGCCGGGCCGACCGCGGAGCAGAAGGTGCCGCGCAACCGGGCCACCGTGATGCTGGTGGTGGACGTGTCCCTGTCGATGAAGGCCACCGACGTCAAGCCGACCCGGCTGGAGGCCGCGCAGGTGGCCGCCAAGTCCTTCGCCGAGGGCCTGACGCCGGGCATCAACCTGGGCCTGATCTCGTTCGCCGGGTCGGCGACCGTGCTGGTCGCGCCCACCACCGACCGCTCGGCGGTGACGCAGAGCATCGACAGCCTCAAGCTGGCCCAGTCCACCGCCACCGGTGACGCGATCGTGGCCGCGCTGGCGGCGATCGACTCGTTCGGCAAGGTGGTGGGCGGCGCGGACGGACCGCCGCCCGCGCGGGTCGTGCTGATGACCGACGGCAAGGAGACCGTCGGCACGCGCAAGGCGTTCGACGCGGCCGAGGACGCCAAGAAGGCGGGCATCCCGATCTCCACGATCTCCTTCGGCACCGAGGACGGCGTGGTGGAGATCGAGGGCAAGCAGCAGGACGTGCCGGTGGACGACGACTCCATGAAGGAGATCGCCAAGCTGTCCGGCGGCGAGTTCTTCAAGGCCGCCAGCGCCGAGGAGCTGCGGCGGGTCTACGACACGCTGGGCGAGCAGATCGGCTACGAGAAGAAGCAGGCCGACGCCAGCAGGCCGTGGGTGGTGCTGGGCACCCTGATCGGCCTGGCCTCCGTCGTGGGCGCGCTGGTCCTGGGACAACGGCTCCCCTGACACCGGGGGTGGCCGGGGCCCACCGCCCCCCGGCCACCCCCCACCGCCTGCGGGCGCTCAGCCGTGGACGGTGCGGTAGGTGGTGGCGGCGCCGGGGTGGAGGGGGACGCCGACGGTGCCGATGAGGCTGCGGACGTCCAGGAACTGGGTGCCCAGCGCCTGCTCGGGCACCAGGGCGGCGGCCCGGTCCAGCAGGGTGCGGGTGATCGCGGCGACCAGGTCGTCGGGCAGCCGGGCGTGGCACACCAGCAGGTTGGCCACCCCCACGGTGGCCACCTCCTGCGTCGCCTCGTAGACCCCGGCGGGCACGCTGACCTGCTCGTACACCGAACCGTGAGCGGCCCGCAGGCCGGGCAGCAGCTCGGCCATGGGCAGCAGGCGGATGCCGTCGAGCCGCGCCAGCGCGGGCGTCGGCACGCCGCCGGACCACAGCAGGGCGTCGACGCGGCGCTGGGCCAGCGCCGCCGCGGCCTCGGCCAGCGGCAGGTGCTCGACGCGGGCGGAGCCGTGCAGGCCCAGCGACGCGAAGACCCGGTCGCCGATCAGCGCCGCACCGGAGCCCTCCGCGCCCAGCGACACCACCCGCCCGGCCAGGTCCGGCACCGAACGCGCCGGGTCGTCGGAGCGGACGACGAACTGCAGGTAGTTCTCGTAGACGCGGCCGATGGCGCGCAGCTCCAGGGCCGGGTCGGCGGCGTGGGCGGCGTCGGCGTGGGTGAGCGCGAGGTGCGCCTCGCCCCGGCCCAGCACACCCAGGTTGTCGACGCTTCCCCTGGTGGCCAGCACCCGAGGGCGCAGGCCCGGTTCCAACTGCGCGGCCAGCAGGGTGGCGAAGTCGAAGTAGAACCCACCCCGCTCACCCGCCGCGACCACCACCTCGCCCTCCGGGCCGCCCGCCGCGCACCCGCTGGCCAGCAGCCCGAGCAGGAACGTCCTCCTGGTCACCGCGTTCACAGCGGCGGCTCCAGCGGCAGCACGACCCGCGCGACCAGACCGCCGGGGGAGGACAGCTCCAGCGCGCCGCCGCGAGCGCGCACCAGCTGGTCGGCGATGGCCAGGCCCAGGCCGGTGCCCGGTCGCGCCGAGTCGCCGCGCCAGAACCGCCGGGTCGCCAGCGCCAGCTCCCGCTCGCCCATCCCCGGACCGTCGTCGGCCACCTCGACCCACGCCGTGCCCGCCGCCCGGTCCGCGCCCAGCGCCACCCGCGCCGCGCCGCCGTGCTTCAGCGCGTTGTCCAGCAGCACGTCCAGCACCTGGGCCAGGTCCGACTCCGGGCAGCGGACCAGCACCGGCAGCCGCGGCGCGGGTGGCGGGGACACCTGCCAGAAGTCCGCCCGGTCGGCCGCCACCGCGGCCAGGTCGGCCAGCTCCGGCTCACGCCCGCCCGCGGCCGCCTCGGTCGCCTTGCTCTCCGCCACGGCCAGCGCCAGCAGCCCGTCGAGCATGGACTCCAAGCGCTCGATCTCGGCCACGCCGGCGGTGTATGCGGCCACCCCCTCCGGGGTGACCCGCCCGCTGAGCGCGTCCATCCGCAGCCGCAGCGCCGCCATCGGGTTGCGCAGCTGGTGCGAGGCGTCGGCGATCAGCCGCCGCTGCTGGTCGGCCGCCTCGCCCACCGCGTCGGACATGCGGTTGAACTGCTCGGACAGCTCGCGCACCTCGGGGGGACCGCTGCTGCCGGTCACGTGCGCGCGCCGCTGGCCCGCCGCGACGGCGCGCACGCCCTCGGCCAGTTCGGCCAGCGGGCGCAGCAGCCAGCGGGTCACCGCCAGCACCAGCAGCACCGAGCCCAGCGCCGCCGCCAGCGCGCCGCCGAGCACCCACGACCAGCGCCCCGCCACGTCCGCCGCCGCCCGGTCCACCGACGCGCGCAGCACCACCGCGCCCACCACCCGCGTGCCGGTGCCCACGGGCCGGGCGAAGAGCACCCGCTCCGACGACCAGGGCAGCACCGTCGGCACCTGAGCGGCGGGCTGGTTGCGCAGCGCGGCGTCCAGCGCGCGGGCCACGCCGGGGTCGTCGACGCTCAGCCCGGCCTGCGCCACGGCCCGCCGCCGCGCGTCGACCACGACCACCGGCTCGCCGTACAGCGAGGCGTACGCGGTCAGCTCGTCCACCAGCGGGGCCCGGTCGCCGCCCGCCTCGGCCTGCTGGGCCAGCGCGGCGAACCGGTCGAGGTCGGCGGTGCGGCTGAGCACGAACCGCTGGGTGCGCTCGTTCGCGGTGGCCGACAGCAGCGGCACCGCGAACGCCGCCACCGCCGCGGCGGAGAACAGCAGCAGCACCAGCAGCAACCTGCGGCGCATTCAGCCGCCCAGCCGGTAGCCGAAGCCGCGGATGGTGGTCACCAGCCCCGGCCTGCCCAGCTTGGCGCGCAGCCCCGCCAGGTGCACGTCCAGCGACCGCGACACCGCCAGGTAGGCGTCGCCCCACACCTCGTCCATCAGCTGCTGCCTGCTCACCGCGATGCCCGCGCGGCAGGCCAGCGCCGCCAGCACGGCGAACTCCTTGCTCGTCAGCGCCACCTCCGCGCCGCCCACCACGACCCGCCTGCCCTCCAGGTCGATCTCCACGTCGCCGACCCGCACCACCCCGGCCGAGGCGCCGGAGCGGGCCGCGCTGCGCCGCGCCACCGCGTCCATCCTGGCCAGCAGCTCACCCAGCCGCACCGGTTTGACCAGGTAGTCGTCCGCGCCCAGGCGCAGGCCGCGCACGGTGGACCGCTCGTCACCGCGCGCGGTCAGCACCAGCACCGGCACCTGCGCCACCCGGCGGATCTTGCGCAGCACCTCGAGCCCGTCGGTGTCGGGCAGACCGAGGTCGAGCAGCACCAGGTCGTGGTCGCGGTGGGCCAGCAGCGCGTCCGCCCCGCGGCGCACCCGGTGCGGGTGGTGGCCGTTGGCCCGCAACGCCTCCACCAGAGCCCCGGCGACCCCGTCGTCGTCCTCGACGAGCAGCACGCGCACGCCGCCTCCCTTCCGGTGGCAGCGATTATCGCCCTCAACGTGTAGACAATGCCTGTGAGCATCGAAATACCCGCCGCGCAACTCGACGAGGCCAGCCGCGCGCTGGAAGACCTCGCGGGTCTGCTGGCCGACGAGCAGCCCCTCAGACAGGTGTTGAGGCAACTCGCCGATTCGGCCGTCCGGGTCATCCCGGACGCCGCCGCGGTCAGCGTCACGCTGGTGCGCGGGGATGCCGCGGAGACCGCCGCGGCCACCGACGACAAGGTGGTCGACATCGACCGCGAGCAGTACGCGGCGGGTGAGGGGCCTTGCCTGGAGGCGGCCAGGACGTTGACGCCGGTGCGGGTCAGGGTCGCCGAGGCGATGGACCGCTGGCCCCGGTTCGCGGCCGCGGCGCGGCGCGCCGGGGTGCTGGCCTACCTGTCGGCGCCGCTGGTGGTCGACGTCGACGGGCATGAGCTGCTGGGTTCGCTCAACCTCTACAGCGAGACCGAGAGCGGGTTCGACCCGTTCGACGAGGCGCTGCTGCGGCTGTTCACCACCGCCGCCTCCACCGCGATCACCGGCGCGCGCCGCTACGAGCGCTCCCGCGAGCTGATCGAGAACCTCCAGCGCGCCCTGGTCTCGCGCGCGGAGATCGACCAGGCCAAGGGCGTGCTGATGGCCGCGCACGGCATCAGCGCCGACGAGGCCTTCCAGCGGCTGGCCCACGAGTCCCAGCAGCGCAACACCAAGCTGCGCCAGGTGGCCCGCAACCTGCTCGACTCGGTCCGCGGACGATGAGGCCCGCCACCGGTCCGGGGACTGGTGGCGGTCAGATCTCGTCCACGTAGAACCACTGGCCGTCTTCGCGGACGAACCGGCTGTGCTCGTGCAGCACGCCGTCCCCGCCCCGCCACCGGTAGTGCGCGCGGAACCGCACCGAGCCCGCGTTCGCCAGCAGCCCGCCGCCGGTGGTGGACAGCACCTCCAACCCGGTCCAGCGCTGCTCGGGGTCGAGGTCCAGCGAGCGCGGCCTGGTGCCGCGGTGCCAGGTGCGCAGCAGGTAGTCCTCGTCACCGAGGGCGAAAGCGCTGTAGCGCGACCGCATCAGGGCCTCCGCGGTGGGCGCGCTCAGCCCGCCGGAGTGGTACCGGCCGCAGCACCGGTCGTACGGCTCGCCTCGGCCGCAGGGGCAGGGTGTCACCCGGTCATTAAAGGGCTCCCCTCCCGGTGACTGCCAACCGGGAGGGGAGCGGGCTGGAAGCGACGGCGTCAGCCGCAGGCCGCCCCGTTCAGAGCGGGTGAGCCGAACGGGGGTGTGCTTCCGCTGTAGCTCGCGCTGTAGCCGATGGTCGCGGTTCCACCGGTGGCGAGCCTGCCGTTCCAGGACGCGTTCTGCACCCGCACGGTGTCACCCGTGTCGGACCACGTCCCGTTCCAGCCCTGGGTGACGGTCACACCGGGAGCCGAGAACGTCAGGGTCCAGCTCTCGACAGCCGGGCCCGAGTTCTCGATCACCACCTCACCGGAGTAACCGCCTGACCACGAGCTGAGCACTCGGTGCGTCACCGCGCACCCGGTCCCGCCGGGCGGGGACGCGGTGGTGCTCGTCGTGGTCGTGGTGGCGGGGGGCCCGGCGGCGACGGCCATGTCGTAGGCGCGCTGGGGCACGAACTGCCCCGCGCCCGCGATGCAGCCGTCCGCCTCGCCGGGCAGCTTGACCCACAGGAACGCCTCGATCTGCGCGTCCCCGGTGTTCCTGGTGCTGGGCGTGCCGATCGCCCGGCCGGGCGGGTCGCACCACTCGCTGCCGAGCGGGCCGTTGCCGTTGCGGCTGGTGTCGATGACCGCCTTGAGCCTGGTGTCGCCCAGCGCGTTGAGCACGGCCTTGGCGAAGGCGATCTCGTCGGCGCTGCGGCGGTAGTTCGACACGTTGGTGGCGATGCCGTCGCCGCTGGTGAAGATCTCCGCGCCGCGCAGCCGCTCGTTGGCCTGCGCCGGGGTCAGCCACGCCGAGTGGCCGATGTCGAAGTAGACCTTGGCCTGCGACGAACCGGCCTTGAGCTTCTTTCCCGCGTAGGCCATCGACGCCATGGTCTCGCGCTGCTGGTCCGCGCTCTGGCAGCTGCTCATGATGGGCAGCACGTCGGGTTCCAGCACGATGGCCGCCGGGCGGCCCGCCAGGCCCGCCGCGACCTCGTCCACCCACGCCCGGTAGGCCTGGTGCGAGGGCGCTCCGCCGCCGCTGGCCCCGCCGCAGTCGCGGTTGGGGATGTTGTAGACCACCAGGATCGGGATCTTCCCGGCCGCCGCGGCCGCGCCGACGAACGAGTCCACTTGCGACCGCACCGCGGAGGTGTTGGTGGTGGTGTACCACCGGGGCTGCGGGACCGAGGCGATCCGGTCCCGGATCACCGGGGTGCGCGAGTCGCCGGGGTTGGCCGCGACCCACCGGGCCGCGCTGGTGTTCGGGTCGACGTAGAACTCGGAGTCGGCCGCGCTGGCGGTGGTCGCGCCACCGCCGAGCGCCAGGGCCACGGCGCTCGCCACCAGCGCGCTGGAGAGCGCGCCCGCGGTGGCGGCTTTGCCCGTCTTCGCCATCAGTCCATCTCCTCGGAGGGCTGGGTGGGCGTTGTGGACCAGCACCGTGAACGCCTTGGCGCGGCGCCGGGCGCGGGTCCGCCGCCCGGCGCGGTGACCCGCGCCACGCGGTCCGGAGTGGACCGCGTGGGTGACGTCGCCGTTGACGTCCGGTTGCGGGTCACCGCGCCGGCCGACGGTGGGGTGGGCGCCGTGCCGCTCGCGCACGGCGCCCCGTTCAGCCGGAACTCGGCTGGAGCGGTGTCGGCCCCCGAGTGGGAGGCCTGGAAGCCCAGGCGCACCGATGCGCCGTGGGCGATGTCGCGGGTCCACTCCGGGTCGCGGGCGCGCACCCACCGCCCGGACTGGGTGCAGGTGGCGCCCCAGCCGCCGGTCAGGACCGGGGTGTCGGGGAACTCCCAGTCCAGCGTCCAGCCGCCGGTGATCGGCCCGCCCGAGTTGCGCACGGCCAGCCGCGCGGTGGACCCGGCCTCCCGCTGGTCGACCTCGTGGTCGACCAGGCACCCGGAGGTGGCGCCCGCGGTCCTGCCCGCCGGCACCAGCACGCCCGAGCACGCGGAGAGCGCGGCGACCGCGGCGGCGCCGCGAGCCGGGTTCGTCGTCGGCCGCATGTCGTCCTCCCTCGCAGCGCCGGTGCTGTGCGGGCCACCTGGGAGCGCTCCCAGGTGGTCGGGACTGTAACCACAGGGAAACGTCTCGGCAAAGGGGTCGATTCGACGGCATTCGACGATCCCGGTCTCGTCGGCTCTCACTCGGAGTGAGTTGTAAACGTTAACATTCCAGAGCCGTGCCGAATGTCGAATAAATGGTGAGGGTCTTCGTCACGGCTCGTGGGCGTCTTCCTGCGGGATTAGGCCGTTCCGGTCGTCAACCGCTCGTTCCGGTGATCCGGGAAGTGGATCAGCTCATTTCGTCGAATTACTCCGCGAGGCGCAGCGCGAAGAGGGCCGAACGGTCGGGTGGTTGTCCGGGACTTTCCCCTGCTTTTACTTTGGGAGCGCTCCCAGACGTCTCTGGACCCGGAGGGCCCGCAATGACGCGCACCGCCTCCCGACCACTGTCCGCCCTCACCTCCGCCGTGGTCGCCGTCGTGCTGGCGGCGACCACGCCCGCGCCCCACCCGCGTTCCGCCGCAGCCCCGGTCGCCCCGCAGGCGGTCGAGGACCGGGTGGAGCAGTTGATGGCCCGCATGTCGCTGGACGACAAGGTGGGCCAGATGACCCAGGTCGACCGCGCCGCGCTCACCACCACCTCCGACGTGGCGACCTACCGCATCGGCTCGGTGCTCTCCGGCGGCGGCTCGGCGCCCACCCCCAACACCGCCCAGGGCTGGGCGGACATGTACGACGCCTTCCAGCGCGCCGCCCTGTCCACACCGCTGGGAATTCCCCTGGTCTACGGCGTGGACGCGGTGCACGGGCACAACAACGTGCACGGCGCGACGATCTTCCCGCACAACATCGGCCTGGGCGCGACCCGCGACCCGGAGCTGGTCCGGCGGATCGGCGCGGCCACCGCCGAGGAGATGACGGGCACCGGGGTCGACTGGACCTTCGCGCCGTGCCTGTGCGTGGCGCGCGACGACCGGTGGGGCCGCACCTACGAGTCCTTCGGCGAGGTCCCCGAGATCCCCTCGGCCATGACGTCGATCATCGACGGCTTCCAGGGGACGGCGCTGGGCGGCCCGACCTCGGTGCTGGCCACGGCCAAGCACTACATCGGCGACGGCGGCACGGAGGGCGGCGTCGACCAGGGCGACGCGCGGATCACCGAGCAGGAGCTGCGCGCGGTGCACCTGCCGCCGTTCCGGGCCGCGGTCGATCGCGGCGTCGGCTCGGTGATGATCTCCTACAGCAGCTGGAACGGCGTCAAGGCGCACGGCCACCGCTACCTGATCACCGACCTGCTCAAGACCGAGCTGGGCTTCTCCGGCTTCGTGGTGTCGGACTGGGCGGGCGTCGACCAGCTCGACGGCAGGCGCGGCTTCACCGGTGCCGAGGTGGCCGCCGCGGTCAACGCGGGCATCGACATGGTGATGGTGCCCACCGACTACGAGCTGTTCACCGGCCTGCTCAAGGCCGAGGTGCAGGCCGGGCGGGTGCCGCAGGCCCGCGTCGACGACGCCAACCGCCGCATCCTGACCAAGAAGTTCCAGCTCGGCCTGTTCGAGCGCCCGCTGGCGGACCGCTCCTACACCTCCTCGGTGGGCTCGGCGGCGCACCGGGAGCTCGCCCGCGAGGCGGTGCGCCGGTCGCAGGTGCTGCTGCGCAACAACGGTGTGCTGCCGCTGGGCAGGACCGGCCGGTACTTCGTGGCGGGCAAGAACGCCGACGACATCGGCAACCAGAGCGGCGGCTGGACCATCTCCTGGCAGGGGGCGAGCGGGAGCACCACGCCGGGCACGACCATCCTGCGGGGCATCCGCGACCTCCTCGGCAGCGGCGCGACCGTCACCCACGAGCGCTACGGCAACGGTGTGGACGGCTCCTACACCGCGGCCATCGCCGTGGTGGGGGAGACGCCGTACGCGGAGGGGCGCGGCGACCGTCCGGGCGGTCTGCCCCTGGACCGGGAGGACGCGCAGACCATCGCCAGGCTCAAGGCGGCGGGCATCCCGGTGGTGGTCGTGCTGGTGTCGGGCAGGCCCTTGGACATCGCCTCGCAGGTGTCGGGGTGGGACGCCGCGCTGGCCGCGTGGCTGCCCGGAACCGAGGGGCGCGGCGTGGCGGACGTGCTGTTCGGCGACCACGAGCCGACCGGCAGGTTGCCGGTGACGTGGATGGCGGGCAGCGCGCAGCAGCCGGTCAACGACGGGGACGGCAAGGCCCCGCTGTACCCGCTGGGGCACGGCCTCGGCTACGGCGACCGCGCTCCTTCCGGGTTCACAAACGGCGGCACGGCTGTCGGGCATCACCGCAGGTGACGTTCTGGGAGCGTTCCCTCACGCTGCGTCGTCCAGCCCAGCGGAAGGGGGCATTCAGTCCAGCGGTGGGGAGGCCCGTTGATGCCTTTGTCAAGGTTTTGTGGCCCAACCCTCTTTTCACGGTGTTTCGATGCCGTTACAGTCCCGAGCTGGGAGCGCTCCCAGAACCCCATCCGCCGGCCCCCACGGAGGCCCGTCATGCGACGACGCATGTCCGGACTGCTGTCAGGCACACTCGCCGCGCTGCTGGGCGCCGCGTCGGTGGTCGTCGCTTCCCCGCAGGCGGCCTCGGCCGCACCCGCTTTCAACTACGGGGAGGCGCTGCAGAAGTCGATCTGGTTCTACGACGCGCAGCGCTCGGGCGACCTGCCCGCCGACAACCGGGTGTCCTGGCGCGGCGACTCGGCGCTGCGCGACGGCGCCGACGTCGGCCTCGACCTGTCCGGCGGGTTCTACGACGCGGGCGACCACGTGAAGTTCGGCCTCCCGTTCGGCGCGGCGATGACCATGCTGGCGTGGGGCGCGGTGGAGAACCGCGCCGCCTACGACAGCTCCGGCCAGCTGCCCCACCTGCTGGCCAACCTCAGGTGGGGCACCGACTGGATCATCAAGGCGCACCCGTCGCCCAACGTGGTCTACGGCCAGGTCGGCGCGGGCAACCCCGACCACGCCTGGTGGGGGTCCGCCGAGGTGATGCGCATGGCCCGTCCCTCGTACAAAGTGGACGCCTCCTGCCCCGGCTCGGACCTGGCGGGCGAGTACGCCGCCGCGATGGCCGCCTCCTCCCTGGTGTTCGCGCCGACCGATCCCGGTTACGCGGCCACCCTGCTCACCCACGCCAGGCAGCTCTACAGCTTCGCCGACACCTACCGGGGCAAGTACAGCTCCTGCATCACCGACGCGGCCAACTTCTACAACTCCCACAGCGGTTTCCAGGACGAGCTGGTGTGGGGCGCGATCTGGCTGCACCAGGCCACCGGTGAAGCGGCCTACCTGACCAAGGCGCGCACCGAGTACGCCAAGCTGTCCACCGAGCCGCAGAGCACCGAGCGCTCCTACCGGTGGACCATCGCCTGGGACGACAAGTCCTACGGCGCCTACGTGCTGATGGCCAAGCTGACCGGCGAGCAGCAGTACGTCACCGATGCCAACCGCTGGCTGGACTTCTGGACCACCGGCCACAACGGCAACCGCGTCCGCTACTCGCCCGGCGGCCAGGCCGTGCTCGACACCTGGGGGTCGCTGCGCTACGCGGCCAACACCGCCTTCGTCGCGCTGGTCTACTCGGACTGGCTCAAGTCCAGGGACGCCACCAGGGCCACCACCTACCACGACTTCGGCGTGCGGCAGATCGACTACGCGCTGGGCGACAACCCGCGCAAGTCCAGCTACGTCGTGGGTTTCGGCGCCAACCCGCCGCGCAATCCGCACCACCGCACCGCCCACGGCGCGTGGGCCGACACCATCCAGGAACCGGCGACCAGCAGGCACGTCCTGTACGGCGCGCTGGTCGGCGGGCCCAGCACGAACAACGACGCCTACACCGACAGCCGCGGCGACTACATCGCCAACGAGGTCGCGCTGGACTACAACGCCGCTTTCACCGGGGCGCTGGCCCGCCTGTACCGCGAGTACGGAGGCACGCCGTCGGCGGAGTTCCCCGTCGCGGAGACCCCCGACGGGCCCGAGCTGACCGTGCAGGCGTCGGTGAACCAGAGCGCGCCCCACTTCACCGAGGTGAAAGCCTTCGTGGTGAACAAGTCCGCGTGGCCCGCGCGGACCTTCGACGGCTCGCTGCGCTACTACTTCACCCTCGACGGCTCCACCACGCCGGACCAGCTCACCGTGACCATGAACTACAACCAGTGCGGCACCGCGAGCGCGCCCACGCAGTTCAGCGGATCGGTGTACTACGTGGACGTCCCCTGCCCGGACGTCCACCCCGGCGGGCAGTCGGCGCACCGGCACGAGGTCCAGTTCCGGATCACCAGCAGCGGCACGTGGGACCCGACCAACGACTGGTCCTACGCCGGGCTGGGCACCGGCAACGCCGTGGCGCTGACCGAGCGCGTCCCGCTGCACCAGGACGGGCGCGTCCTGTGGGGCCAGGAACCGACCACCGTCCTGAACGGACACCCGACCGGGGCCGCCGTGCCCTGACCCGGACCTCGGCACGGGGCGTTCTGCGCGCCCAGGCGCCTCGTGCCGAACCCAAGCCACGTCACCACCACCGCCGCCGCCTTGAAGCTCGCGGGTCAACGGCTGATCCGTGCAGGAGGAGGACGCATGAGGTACCGCACGAGAGCGGGTCGGTTGCGCACCGGACCGCTCGCGCTGACAGCGGCGGCGGCGACCGCCGCGGGGATGATGCCGGTCATCGCGCCAACGGCCTACGCCGCGGTGACGTGCACCGTCAACTACCAGGTCACCAGAGAGTGGAACAACGGGTTCGGCGCGTCGGTCGCCATCCGCAACCAGGGTGACGCCGTGAGCAACTGGCGCCTCACGTGGACCTTCCCGGACGGCCAGCGCGTGCAGCAGGGCTGGAACGGCACCTTCAGCCAGGACGGCGCCGCGGTCACCGTGGCGGCCCCGACCTGGTCGCCGAACCTGCCCTCCGACGGCCAGGTGACGCTCGGGTTCAACGGGACCAAGGGCGCCACGAACACCCCGCCGACGGACTTCGCGATCAACGGCACCCCGTGCACCGGTCCCAACGCGGTGCCCACGGTCTCGCTGACCTCGCCCTCGGCGGGCTCGTCGTACCTGACGGGCGCGCCCATCCCGCTGGCGGCCACCGCGGCCGACACCGACGGCACCGTCACCAAGGTCGAGTTCCTGTCCGACGGCGCGGTCATCGCCACCGACACCACCGCTCCGTTCGAGGGCCTGTGGAACAGCGCGGCGCTCGGCGACCACAGCATCACCGCGCGGGCCACCGACGACAAGGGCGGCGTGAGCACCTCCGCCCCGGTCGGCGTCAAGGTCCTCGCGGGCCAGGCGGTGCTGGCCAGCCCGGCGTCGCTGAGCCTGCGGCAGGGCCGGACCGGCACCTTCGGCGTGTCGCTGGCCACCCAGCCGACCTCCCCGGTCACCGTCGCGGTGTCCCGCTCGGCGGGCAGCTCCGACCTGACCGCGGGCCCGGCCACGCTGACGTTCACCTCGGCGAACTGGAACACCAAGCAGAACGTCACGGTGACCTCGGCGAACAACGGCGGCGACCTGGCCACGGCCACGTTCACCGCCAGCGCCGCCGGGCTGACCGCGGCCGCGGTGGAGGTCAAGGAGATCTCCTCCTCCGCCTCGGACTTCGAGCAGGCGTTCCTGGACCAGTACGCCAAGATCCACGACCCGGCCAGCGGCTACTTCCGGACCTTCTCCGGGTTGAAGGTGCCGTACCACTCGGTGGAGACGCTGATGGTCGAGGCGCCCGACCACGGGCACCAGACGACCTCGGAGGCGTTCAGCTACTACCTGTGGCTGGAGGCCAGCTACGGCCGCATCACCGGTGACTGGTCGTCGTTCAAGTCCGCGTGGGCCTCGATGGAGAAGTTCATCATCCCGGCCAAGGCCGACCAGCCCACCAACGACAAGTACGACGCGTCCAAGCCCGCGACCTACGCGCCCGAGCACCCGAGGATGGACGCATACCCGTCGCAGCTGGACTCCAACGTGCCGGTGGGTCGTGACCCGATCGCTGCGGAGCTGAGGTCGGCCTACGGCAACAGCGACATCTACGGCATGCACTGGCTGCTCGACGTCGACAACACCTACGGCTTCGGCCGGTGCGGCGACGGCACCACCGCGCCCGCGTACATCAACACCTACCAGCGCGGTTCGTCGGAGTCGGTGTGGGAGACCATCCCGCAGCCCTCGTGCGACACGTTCAAGCACGGCGGCCCCAACGGCTTCCTCGACCTGTTCACCAAGGACGCCCAGTACGCCAAGCAGTGGAAGTACACCAACGCCCCGGACGCCGACGCGCGTGCGGTGCAGGTGGCGCTGCTGGCCCAGCAGTGGGCGACCGCGCAGGGCAAGGCGAGCGAGATCTCCTCGGAGATCGGCAAGGCCGCGAAGATGGGTGACTACCTGCGCTACGCCATGTTCGACAAGTACTTCAAGAAGATCGGCAACTGCGTCGGCCCCTCGTCCTGCCCGGCGGGCAGCGGCAAGGACAGCGCGCACTACCTGATGTCCTGGTACTACGCGTGGGGCGGTGCGACCGACACGTCCGCGGGCTGGGCGTGGCGCATCGGTGACGGCGCCTCGCACCAGGGCTACCAGAACCCGCTGGCGGCCTACGCGCTGTCGCAGGTGCCCGCGCTCAAGCCGAAGTCGGCGACCGGCCAGCAGGACTGGGCGACGTCGATGACCCGGCAGCTGGAGCTGCTGCAGTGGCTGCAGTCCGCCGACGGCGGCATCGCGGGCGGTGTCACGAACACGTGGGAGGGCCAGTACGGCACGCCGCCTTCGGGCACGCCGACCTTCTACGGCATGTTCTACGACGCCCACCCGGTGTGGCGCGACCCGCCGTCGAACCGGTGGTTCGGCTTCCAGGTGTGGCAGATGGAGCGCACCGCGTCGCTGTACCAGATGACCGGCAACGCCACGGCCAAGAAGATCCTCGACAAGTGGGTCCCCTGGGCGCTGGCCAACACCACGATCGGCACGGGCGGGGACTTCCAGATCCCGTCGGACATGAACTGGACCGGCGCTCCGGACACCTGGAACGCCTCCAACCCCGGCTCGAACGCCAACCTGCGCGTCTCGGTGCTCAACCACAGCCAGGACGTCGGCGTGGCCGCGTCCTACGCCAAGACCCTGCTCAACTACGCGGCCAAGTCGGGCAACGCCCAGGCGCGGACCGCGGGCGAGGGCCTGCTCGAGGCGATGCTGGCGCACCAGACCGACAAGGGCATCGCCACGCCGGAGACGCGGTCGGACTACAACCGCTTCGACGACGCCTACAACTCCAGCACCGGCGAGGGCACCTACGTGCCTCCGGGCTGGACCGGCAAGATGCCCAACGGCGACACGATCAACCAGAGCTCGACGTTCCTGTCGATCCGCTCGTTCTACCGCAACGACCCGCAGTGGTCGAAGGTCCAGAGCTACCTCGACGGTGGTCCGGCCCCGACCTTCACCTACCACCGGTTCTGGGCGCAGGCCGAGATCGCCACGGCGTTCTCGCTGCACGCGGAGCTGTTCGGGTGATTTCCGCGAGGTAGGCCCGCGAAGGTCGCCGTCACCCCCCGCACGACGTGGTGCGGGGGGTGCTCGGCGTTTTCCCGAATTCGCCGCCACGAATTCCAGTCGAATGCGACCGGGGTTGACGCCGAGTTGTCGCGTGTGCCACATTTCGTGCACTTCACCTCCCGTTTCCGCGTTTCGCGGGACCGGGTGCGGAGTCGAATCGATTCGATCCCCCTGACTGGTCGTTCGACCAATTCGACGAATGCCGGAGGTGGGCTGACGTGGTGACCATCGCCGACGTGGCGCGGCACGCCGGGGTAGCGCCGAGCACGGTGTCCTACGTGCTGACCGGCCGCCGGTCCATCTCGCCCGCCACCCGCGCGCGGGTCGAGGCCAGCGTGCGGGCGCTGGGCTACCACCCGCACGCCGGGGCCCGCTCGCTGGCCAGCAACCGGGCGGGGGTGCTGGCGCTGGTGCTGCCCATGCGCGAGGGGATGCACGTGCCGGTGCTGATGCAGTTCGTCGTGGCGGTGGCCAACGCCGCGCGCGGCCACGAGCACGACGTGCTGCTGGTGACCGCCGACCAGGGCGCGGCGGGCCTGCGCCGGGTCGCGGGCAGCGCGCAGGTCGACGGGCTGCTGGTGATGGACGTGGAGATGCACGACGAGCGGGTGCCGGTGCTGCGCGAGCTGGACCGCCCCTCGGTGCTCATCGGCTACCCCGCCGACGCCGCCGGGTTGACCTGCGTGGACCTGGACTTCGCCGAGGCGGGCGCGCGGTGCGTGGACCACCTGGCCGACCTGGGTCACCGCTACGTGGCGCTGGTGGGCGCGCCCCGCGCGGTCTACCAGCGCGACACCGGCTTCGCCCACCGCACCATGGCCGGGTTCAGCGCCGCGGCCATGCGGCGCGGCATCTCCTCCACCACGCTGCCGACCGGGACCGACCACGGGTCGGTGCGCTCGGCGGTGGCCGGGCTGCTGGAGCGGCACCCCGCGGTCACCGGGCTGGTGGTGCACAACGAGGCCGCGCTGCCGTCGGTGCTGGAGGCGCTGCGCGCCACCGGCCGCAAGGTGCCCGACGACGTCGCCGTGGTCGCCATCTGCCCCGACGAGCAGGCCGAGCGGCTGGCACCTCGGCTGACGTCGGTGCGGGTGCCCGCCGAGCAGCTGGGCCACCGCGCGGTGGAGCTGCTGATGGCCAAGCTCGCCCGCGTCGCGGTGCCGCCGCTGACCCTGCTGACGCCACGGTTGGTGGAGCGCTCCAGCACCGCTCGCCGATGCGACTAGAAAGCGCTTTCCGCTCGGTCGGCCCGCCGGGCCGCGCACCCTGGCTACCCTCCACCGCGTGAGCGACGAACACGTGGTGGTGATCACCACCACCGACAGCGAGGAATCGGCGGGACGGCTGGCCGCGGCCGTGGTCGAAGCGCGGCTGGCCGCCTGCGTCCAGGTGGGCGGACCGGTCCGCAGCGTCTACCGGTGGGAGGGCGAGGTCCGGGACGAGCGCGAGTGGCAGCTGTGGGCCAAGACGACCCGCGACCGGCTCGCCGGGCTGACCGACTTCATCCAGACCAACCACCCCTACGACACGCCCGAGGTGGTGGCGTTGCCCGTGCTGGGCGGCAGCCCGGCCTACCTCGGCTGGGTCACGGAGGCGACCAGGTGACCGACTTCCTCGACGTCACCAGGAGGGCCTACGACGCCTTCGCCGCCGACTACGCCGAGTTCTTCCGGACCGCGCTGGCCGACGCGCCGCTGGACCGCGCGCTGCTCACCGCGTTCGCGGAGATGGTCGGGGACGCGGGACCGGTCGCCGACGTCGGCTCCGGTCCCGGTCGGGTCACCGCGCACCTGAGCGCCGCAGGGGCGGACGTGTTCGGCGTCGACCTGTCCGCGGAGATGGTCGCGCTGGCCCGGCGCGAGCACCCCGGCCTGCGCTTCGAAGTCGGCTCGATGACCGCGCTGGACCTGCCGGACGCCGCGCTGGGCGGCCTGGTGTCGTACTACTCGCTCATCCACGTCCCGCCGCGGCGGCAGCCGGAGGTGATCGCGGAGTTCCACCGCGTGCTCGCCCCCGGCGGCCACCTGCTGCTGGCCTTCCAGGTGGGCGATGAACCGCTGCACCTGGCCGAGGCGTTCGGCCACCGGGTCGGGCTGGACTTCCACCGGCTGCGGCCCGACCGGGTCGCGGCGGTGCTGGAGGAGACCGGTTTCACCGTGGTGGCCAGGGTGCTGCGCGAGCTGGGCGAGGGGGAGAAGTCGGCGAAGGTGCCCCAGGCCTGCCTGATCGCCCGCAAGCGCGCCTGACCGCCGTGCGGCTCAGCCGCACCAGCGGGAGGCGGGCAGCACCGGGGCGAGCACGGCGCACAGCAGCGAGTCGCGCACCCCTGGGGTGTCCGCCCCCGGCGGCACCTCGACGTCGGTCGCGACCGGGCCGGACACCTCCACCTCCACCCGCGGCAGCACCGGGGGGACGGATGGCTCCGACGCCGCCGGGGTGGTCGTCGGGGGCCGGGAGACCGGTGCGGAGGGCGTCACCGGCGCGGTCGCCGCATCGGTGCGGCGGACGGGCGGCGGTGCGGTGGTCGGCGGCGGCGCGGGGGGCGCGGGGGGCAGCGCCTGCGGTGTCGTCGGGCCGGGTCGCTGTCCCGGCTCGGCGGGGACGCCGGGCATGGGCTGGTGACCGGTGATCGGGACGGACAGCAGGTGGGCGGGCTGCGACAGGTGGTCGGGGGCCAGCGCCACGCCCGCGGCGATGGCGGCCAGCGCGATGGGGGCGGTCTGCCGGACCAGTCGTCGGGTGTCGCCCGCCAGCGAGGCCGCCGCGTCCCCGGCCAGCCCGCGCAGCGCCCGCCGGGCGCGGGAGAGGTGCGCCCGCACCGCCCGGTGGGTCAGGCCGAGCTCGGTGGCGACCTGCTCGGGAGTCCGCCCCTCGGCCAGGGCGCGGCACACCTGCCGGGTGGTGGGCGGCAGGTCCTGCACGGCCTTGACCAGCCAGCGGGCCAGGGCGTGCTCGGTGACCAGGTCGCCGGAGCCGCGCGGCGGGCGGGCGTCGGGTCGCCGCGCGGCGTGCGGCTCGCGCCCGCCGCGCCGCAGGTGGTCAACCAGGTTGGGGCGGCCCGCCTCGCCCAGCCGGTCCGCCAGCCGCCGGACCGCCTCGTCCCCCTCGCGGTCGGGGCGTGCCAGCAGGGCCAGCAGGGCCTCGTGCACGCACTCCTCGGCCTCGGCCCGCGACAGACCTGCCCGCACGCAGCGCCGCACCGCGCGTCGCACCGCTTCGGCCAGTTCTTCGGAATCCACCGCGTCCTCCAGCATCAGCCATCGCCCAAGGGGCGGAGGCAGTCCTCGTGGGCGCTGAACCGCACCCGCTTCGGAATCGGCGGCGCGGAGGGCGGATATGACGTTCGGGCGCCTCTATTAGCTCGAAAGTGTGGATCACGGGCGTTCCATCACGGAGCGCCGACCTGACTGCTCGTTTCCGCAGCGCCTCCGCTGGGCCGGTCGGGGCGGCGGTGCGGAACGCGGCTCCGACGACGGCGGTCGGCCCCGGTGTGACCAGGGTTCGCGGCCACACCGTCGTCACCCAGCACCACCACGGCGGTCCTCCCGGACACCGCCGCACTGCTCGTTGGCATCCGGAAGGCGGCCACGGCCGAGCGGTACGTGCGGGTACGGCGGGTGTTGCGGACCAGGGGGAGCGGACCACCTCCGACTGCCGCTACTGACTGCCGCTACTCGATCCGGCTGGGCATGGGCGCGGATCGACGCTTGGCGGGGCCGGACCCCGCTGGAGCGGGCCTGGGGACGTGTCCCGGAA
Organism: Saccharothrix coeruleofusca; assembly: GCF_017876325.1. Taxonomy (NCBI): domain Bacteria; kingdom Bacillati; phylum Actinomycetota; class Actinomycetes; order Pseudonocardiales; family Pseudonocardiaceae; genus Saccharothrix; species Saccharothrix coeruleofusca. The sequence continues at coordinate 3,539,118 of NZ_JAGINV010000001.1, read as the reverse complement.
CCGGACGGCGGCAGGTCCGTCACCACCTCGGAGTTCACCGAGCGGGGAGTGGCCGCGGACCTCACCGCGCCGGCCGCGGAGCAGGTCGGGCCGCTGCCGAGCTGAACCGCTGGTACCCCTATAATCACGCACTGTCGTCGAAAACGACGAAAAGATCTCGAACGGATCAATTCGCGTGCGATAGCGCTGGTCACTGTTGTCACGCCGGGTTATCAAGAGGGCCCACTCGAGACGCACGGGGACGGTGGCCTTCCGTGAACCACGGCACCATGGAGCACTTCTCCTTCGACCTCTGGACGGTGATCACCGCCTACGCCGTCGCCGTCGTCGGCTCGCTGATCGGCCTGTCCTGCATGGCCAGGGCCAGGGCCGAGGTCACCCGCCGGGCCAGGGGGCGGTGGACCGCGCTGGGGGCGCTGGCGATCGGCGGCGTGGGCATCTGGCTGATGCACTTCGTCGCGATGCTCGGCTTCGCCGTCCCCGGCGCGACGATCAAGTTCGACGTGCTGGTGACCGCGCTGTCCGCCGTGGTGGCCATCGGCGTGGTGGGCCTGGGGCTGTCGCTGGTCACCCTGCTGCGGTTCAGCGGGCTCCGACTGGTCGCCGCGGGCGTGCTGGCGGGCGTCGGCGTCGCCGGGATGCACTACCTGGGCATGTCGGCGATCAGCCTCAAGGGCGAGATCTCCTACGACCCGGCGCTGGTCGGCGCGTCGGTGGCGATCGCCGTGGTCGCGGCGACCGCGGCGTTCTGGTTCACCCTGGTGGTCAAGACCCCGGTGGCGGGCGTGCTCGCGGGCCTGGTGATGGGCCTGGCGGTGACCGGGATGCACTACACCGGCATGGCCGCGATCACCGTCACCGGCGACGCGGACCTGCCCACGCCGACCGGCAGCAGCGCGTTCGACCTGGTGTTCCCGGTCTTCCTGATCGGCGGTCTGGTGGTCGCGGTCCTGCTGTGGATGCTGTTCTCCACCGCGGACGACCCGTTCACCGAGACCGCGTGACCGGGCCGCCGGGTCGCCGCCCGGCTGCTCCGGCGGCCCGGCGGCTCAGCACGACGTGGTGATCCAGCGGTGGGAGCGCAGCAGCGCGGGCCCGATGTCGCCGCGCCAGCCCTGCCCCATGCAGCCCTCGTAGAGGGTGTAGTCGGTGCCGCGGTAGAAGGCGACCGCGGTGAAGTCGGGGGAGGTCCCGCGGTTCCACACGGAGCGGGCGGAAGTGGCCTGGGCCCAACTGCACCTGTCCGTGCCCGCCAGCCAGTTCGGGTCGGCGTTGCTCCACCGGCAGACCGACCCGGTTCCGCCGCTGCCCGAGTAGAAGCACGCGTTGCCGGTGGTGCAGTTCTCCCAGGCCGCGATGCCCGGAGCGGACGACGCCGCGGCCGGGGTGGCCAGGGCCGCCACCCCGAGCAGGACGGCGGACAAGAGCACGGTTAATCGCTTCATGTTGTCCTCCAAGGGTTTTCCGCGCCGAGACGCGGCGCTCGCCCAGTATCGGCAGGACCTCGCGTCCGGGTGAAGGCGTTTGCCGTGGCGGGCAAAGGCACTGGCTACCGGGCGTCCGCCCGGAGGAGGGAATCGCCCAGCGGGGTGGTGGTGTGCAGCACGGACGGCCCGCGACGCCGGGTGGTGATCAGCCCCGCGTCGCGCAGCAGCGCCGTGTGCCTGCTGACCGACGAAGCGGGCAGGCCGAGCCGCTGGGCCAGTTCCCCCGTGGTGGCGCTGCCCGCCGCCGCGGCCAGCACCGCCGCCCGGTTGGCGCCCAGCAGCGCGGCCAGCGCGCGGGCGGGGCGGGCGCGCGGTCCCGGCGGCGGGATGGGCGAGTAGTCGTGGTGGACCGGGTAGACCAGGGTGGGCGGCAGCGCGGGATCGGCCAGCGCCACCGGCGCGTGCCTGCAGAAGTACGACGGCACCAGGCGCAGTCCCCGCCCGCCGAGGAACAGGTCCCGATCCGCCCGGTAGCGCACCTCCAGCACCGGCGGGCGCCACACCATCAGCGGGGACATGCTGCCGAGCAGCCCTTCGACGCCCCGGTCGAGCTGGACGCGGGCGCGGTGGGCGCGGTCCGCCTCGATCGCGGCCAGCATGGCGTCGGTGTGCGGCTCCACCACGGCCCCGTAGTAGGAGCGCAACGAGGCGGACACGTCCGCCAGCACCGCTTCGTCGCCCTGCCGCAGGCGTTGGGCCCAGGAGGGCAGCCGGTGGTGCCGCGAGAGCTCGCCGATCTCCTGGCCCAACCGCCGCGGCGAGGTGGCGCGGATCGCCTCGACACCCGCCCGGATGCCCTGCCCGCCCTCCGGCGGGGTGAGGAAGTCCGGGAAGTACGGTCCCAGCGGGGTCAGCGCGGTCAGTACCTGCCTGCCGGGCCGCACCAGCTCCGGGGCCGCGCTGGTGCGGAGGCGGCGCAGCCAGGGCGCGTACACGGCCGACTTGTCCCGCTCGACCAGGCGCAGCCTGCTGAAGACGACCTCCCACAGCGGGTCGACGCCGCCCGCCACCGTGGTGCGCAGCAAGTCCTCCGGGGTGAAGTGGACGCGCAGCACAGTCCCGGTCCCTCCCCTCGACCGAACACCGCCCGGAGTCTGCCGGGCCCGGCGTTGCACCGGGGTGAGGTCTGCCGTGCCGCCGCGAACCCCGGCCGCGAACCCCGGCCGCGAACCCGAGCGGCGGGTTCAGCGGTCCCGGAGGTTCGACTCGCGGTTCTCCCGCGCCGAGGACAGGCCCAGCCCGCGGGCCAGCAACGTCGCCGTGTGCACCGGTTCGGCGCCGGACCCGTGCCGGACCTGGGTCCGGCAGCTGAACCCGTCGGCCACCACCGCCGTGCCCGCCGCCGCCGCGCGCACGGCGGGCAGCAGGGTCTGCTCGGCCACCGCCATCGACACCTCGTGGTGGCCGCGCTCGAACCCGAAGTTGCCCGCCAGGCCGCAGCACCCCGACAGCACCGACGCCCTCACCCCGGCCTTGGCCAGCAGCTCGCGGTCCGCGTCCAAGCCGATCTCGGCGTACTGGTGGCAGTGCGGCTGCACCACCGCGTCCCCGCCCGCGGCCCCCGGCAGCGATTCCACCAGCGGCGACAGGTGCTCGGCGAAGGTGCGCACCGACCCGGCCAACCGCGCCACGTCCGGGTCGTCCCCGGCCACCTCCAGCGCGTCGGACCTCAGGAACGCCGTGCAGCTGGGTTCCAGCCCCACCACCGGAACCCCCTCGCGGGTCCACGGCCGCAGCAGCCGGGCCGTGCGGCGCAGCACCCGGCGCGCGGCGCCCAGCTGGCCGGTGGAGAACCACGTCAGTCCACAGCAGACCGAAGCGCGCGGCACCTCCACGGCCTGCCCGGCGAACGCCAGCACCGCCGCCGCGTCGTGCCCGATACCCGGCTCGAAGTGGTTGGTGAACGTGTCCGGGAACAGCAGCACCCGCTCACCGCCGCCACCCCCGGCGAAGGACGCCTGGAACGTCCGGGCGGCGGGCAGCGGCAGCGGTCGGCGCGGGTCCACCCCGGCGAACCGGGCCAGCCCGCCCGAGAGCCGGTTGACCAGGCCCAGCCGCAGCCACAGCGGCAGCCAGCCCATCGAGTAGTGCGCCGCGGGCCGCGGCCGCCGCTTGTAGTGGTGGTGCAGGAACTCCGCCTTGTAGGCGGCCATGTCCACGTCCACCGGGCAGTCCCGCTTGCACCCCTTGCAGCCGAGGCACAGGTCCAGCGCGTCGCGCACCTCGGTCGACCGCCAGCCGCCGCGCACCACGTCCCCGGCCAGCATCTCGAACAGCAGCCGCGCCCGCCCCCTGGTGGAGTGCTCCTCCTCCCGCGTCACCCGGTAGCTGGGGCACATCACCCCGCCCGAGGTGTTGAGGCACTTGCCCACGCCGACGCACCGCCGGGTGGCCGCGGCCAGGTCGCCGCCGTCGGCGCGCAGCGCCAGCGCGGCCCGCGTGGGGATCACCGGCGGCGCGACCAGCACCCGCAGGTCCGCGTCCAGCGGCAGCGGGTCCACGATCCGGCCGGGGTTCATCAGGTTCCGGGGGTCGAAGGCGGCCTTGAACCGCCCGAACGCCTCGATGGCCGCGGGCGGGTACATGCGGGGCAGCAGCTCCGAGCGCGCCTGCCCGTCGCCGTGCTCGCCCGACAGCGACCCGCCGTGCGCGACCACCAGGTCCGCCGCGTCCCGCAGGAACGCGCGGTAGCCCTTGGCCAGGTCGAAGTCGATCCGCACGTGCAGGCAGCCCTCGCCGTAGTGGCCGTAGGTCACGCCGCGCCGCCCGTGCCCGGCCAGCAGCGCGTCGAACTCGCGCAGGTAGGCGCCCAGCCGATCGGGCGGCACCGCGGCGTCCTCCCAGCCCGACCACGCCTCGCCGCCGTCGGCCATCCGGGTCGCCAGCCCAGCCCCGTCCTCCCGCACCCGCCACAGCGCCCGCTGCCGCGCCGGATCGGTCACCACCACCGAGTGCGGGGCCAGCGCGGCGGCCCGGTGCGCCACCGACTCCTCGCGGGTCTCCACGAACAGCCAGCTCGTCCCGCGCGGCAGCAGCGGCCGGGCGTTGCCCGCGGCGGCCACCAGCGCCTCGTCCAGGCCCTCCACCGCCAGCACGTCCAGCTCCAGCAGCTCGGCGGCCCGGTCCGCGGCGTCGTAGCGGCCGTCGAAGCCCAGCACGGCCAGCACCCGCCGCCGCGGCGCCTCCACCAGCCGCACGGTCGCGCCCAGCACCGTCACGCAGGTGCCCTCGGTGCCCACCAGCGCCCGCGTCAGGTCCGGCAGCGCGTCCAGCCGGTAGCCGGAGACCCGGCGGTCCAGGCGGGGGAACCACGCCGGGTCTGCGGCGGGCAGGTCCAGCGGTGGGGGAGTGCGCGTGTCGAACCGCCGCCCGTCGGGCAGCAGCACGTCGAGCGCGTGCACGTTGTCGCTGGTCTTCCCCCACGCCACGGAGTGCGAGCCGCACGCGTCGTTGCCGATCATCCCGCCCAGCGTGCAGCGCGAGTGGGTGGACGGGTCCGGGCCGAACAGCAGCCCGTGCGGGCGCGCCGCGTCGTTGAGCCGGTCCAGCACCACCCCCGGCTGCACGACCGCCAGCCGCGCGTCCGGGTCGACCGACACGACCCGGTGCAGGTGCCGCGAGGAGTCGATCACCACCCCGGAGCCCGCGGCGTTGCCCGCGACGCTGGTGCCCGCGCCGCGGTGGGTCACCGGCACGCCGTGCTCCACCGCCACGCCCACGGCGGCGACCAGCGCGTCCACCGACCGCGGCCGCACCACGGCCAGCGGCACGTGCCGGTAGTTCGACGCGTCGGTGGCGTAGAGAGCGCGGGCGGTGGCGTCGTCGAACACGTCACCGTCGACCTCGGCGCGGAGCCTGTCCACGAATCCCCTCACCGGTCCAGTGTGATCCGTGCACCGCCGATGCGGGCGTACCAGGGGGTAGCCGATAGCCTCGCGGCCATCAACCAGCGCAGATGGGAGCACGGCGTGGCGAGGTCCGTACTGGTGACCGGCGGCAACCGCGGGATCGGTCTGGCGATCGCGCAGGCGTTCGCGGCGCAGGGCGACAAGGTCGCGGTGACCCACCGCGGTTCGGGCGCCCCCGATGGCCTGCTCGGCGTGAAGTGCGATGTGACCAGCGCGGCCGAGGTCGACGCGGCGTTCGCGGAGGTGGAGGCGGCGCACGGGCCGGTCGAGGTGCTCGTGGCCAACGCAGGCATCACCGACGACACCCTGCTGCTGAGGATGACCGAGGAGCAGTTCACCCGCGTGCTCGACGCCAACCTCACCGGCTCGTTCCGGGTGGCGCAGCGCGCGTCCAGGGGGATGCTGCGCAAGCGCTACGGCCGGATCGTGTTCATCTCCTCGGTGGTCGGCCTGACGGGCAGCGCGGGCCAGGTCAACTACGCGGCCAGCAAGGCGGGCCTGGTGGGCGTGGCCCGCTCGATCGCCCGCGAGCTGGGCTCGCGCAACATCACCGCGAACGTGGTGGCGCCGGGGTTCATCACCACCGACATGACCGACGCGCTGCCCGAGGAGCGCCGCAAGGAGATCCTCGCCCAGGTGCCCGCGGGCCGCTACGGCACCACCGAGGAGATCGCCGCCGCGGTCACCTTCCTGGCCTCCGACGCCGCCGCCTACATCACCGGAGCGGTGATCCCGGTCGACGGCGGCCTCGGCATGGGCCACTGAACCACCCGCTCAACCACGCACAACGGAGGAACGCACGTGACGGGACTGCTCGAAGGCAAGCGACTGCTGGTCACCGGGGTGATCACCGACGCCTCGATCGCCTTCCACGTGGCCAGGGTCGCCCAGGAGCAGGGCGCCCAGGTCGTGCTCACCGGCTTCGGCCGGATGAGCCTGGTGGAGCGGATCGCCAAGCGCCTGCCCGAGGCCGCGCCGGTCATCGAGCTGGACGTGCAGAACCAGGAGCACCTGGAGACCCTCGCCGACCGGGTGCGCGAGCACGTCGACGGCCTGGACGGCGTGGTGCACGCCATCGGCTACGCGCCGCCGTCGTGCCTGGGCGCGCCGTTCATGGACGCGCCGTGGGAGGACGTGGCCACGGCGATGCACGTCTCGGCCTACTCGTACAAGGCGCTGGTGAAGGCCGCGCTGCCGCTGCTGGGCCGCGGCGCTTCGGTGGTGGGCCTGGACTTCGACGCCCGCCAGGTGTGGCCCGCCTACAACTGGATGGGCGCGGCCAAGGCGGCGTTCGAGTCGATCAACCGCTACCTGGCCCGCGACCTGGGGCCGCAGGGCATCCGGGTGAACCTGGTCTCGGCGGGCCCGGTGCGCACCATGGCCGCCAAGTCGATCCCCGGCTTCGTCGAGCTGGAGGCGATGTGGGGCGAGAAGGCCCCGCTGGGGTGGGACGTCAACGACCCGACCCCGGTGGCGCGGTCGGTGTGCGGCCTGCTGTCGGACTGGTTCCCGGCCACCACGGGCTCCATGGTCTTCGTGGACGGCGGCGTCCACTTCCTGGGTCTGTGACGACGGGTGTCGAGGGGGCCGAACCCGGTCCCCTCGACACGGACACCGCGAACGCCGCGCGCACCCGCTACCGTGACGGGGTGGCCGAGGTGGGGTGGTGGCCACGGCTCGTCCGGGCCGTGGTGAGGCCGCTGGTCTTCGTCGTGGCGCGCGGAGCGCCGCCGGACCCCCTCGTCGGCCCGGCGGGCCTCCGCGGTCTCCGCTGGGTGGTCGCGGCGCCGACCGCGGTGGCAGCCGTGGTCCTGGCGAACGCGCCGTTCCGGGTGTTCCGGGTGAGCCAGCTCGAACCGCGCATCGTGCTCTCCAGCCTGCTCGCGGGTCTGCCCGTGGTGCTGGCGGTCCGCTACCCGCTGGTGGCATGGCGGCTGATCGCGCTGCAGGTGCTCCTCGCGCCGTTCACCTACCCGGCCAACGCCGACCTGGAGCGGTGGTGGGGCTGGCCGTGGGTGATGGGGCTGACCATCAGCACCGGCTTCGTCCTCTTCGCCCTGGCCGAGAGCTACGACGGGCCGGTGGTCGTCGCGGCGTGGGCGCTGACGACCGCGGCGGCGTGGCCGCACCTGCCGGACTGGCGCGAGCACGTCCTGGCGGCACTGCTGGGCGCGGGCGTGATGGTGCTGGGCAACACGCTGCGGTCGCGACGGCGAGCGGACCTGCGGCGGGTCGCGGAGCAGAGCAGGGCCGCGGCGCTGGAGGAGCGCACCCGCATCGCCCGCGAGCTGCACGACGTGGTCAGCCACCACATGTCGGTGCTCGTGCTGCGGGCGGACGCGGCGCCCTACCGCCTGCCCGGCCTGGCACCCGAGGTGCGCGCCGAGTTCCAACTGCTGCAGGACATCGCCAGGGACGGGCTCACCGAGATGCGGCGGATGCTGGGCGCGCTCCGCTCCGACGGCGAGGCGGAGACCGCCCCGCAGCCGGGGGTGGGCGAGATCGAGGAGCTGGTGCGGCGGTTCGGCGCGGCGGGCACGGCGATCGAGCTGGACATCCGGTGCGGTCCGGACCCGCTGCCCGTGGGCATCGGTCCGTCCGCTTACCGGATCGTGCGGGAGGCGCTGAGCAACAGCGCCCGGCACGCACCCGGCGCCGCGGTCGCGGTCGGGTTGGCGGTGGACGCGGGCAGGCTCCGGATCACCGTGTCGAACACGGCGGCGGCGCGGCCCGCCCTGGACGCCGGCGGAGACCGGCCGCGCCAGGGGCTGGCGGGCATGGCCGAGCGGGTGCGGGTGCTCGGCGGCGAGTTCCGCGCGGCCCCCACGCCGGACGGCGGGTTCGCGGTGATCGCCGAGTTGCCGTTGGGCGGGAGGGCGGACGGGTGAGCACGCGGGTCCTGATCGTCGACGACCAGGCGATGGTGCGGGAGAGCTTCCACGTCGCGTTGAGCGCCCAACCGGACCTGGAGGTCGTCGGCGAGGCGGGCACCGGGGTCCAGGCGCTGTCCCTGGCGGCCGGTCTGGCGCCGGACGTGGTGCTGATGGACATCAGGATGCCCGTCATGGACGGGCTGGAAGCCACCCGGCGCATTCTCGGCAGCAGCGGCGAGGCCCCCCGCGTGCTGGTGCTGACGACGTTCGACCTCGACGAGTACGTCTACAGCGCGCTGCGCGCGGGTGCGAGCGGCTTCATGCTCAAGGACGCGCCGCTGGCCGACCTGGTGAACGCGGTGCGCGTGGTGGCGGCGGGGCACACGCTGTTCGCGCCGTCGGTCACGCGCAGGCTGGTCGCGGCGTTCGCCGCGCGGTCCCCGGACCCGCCCGCCGCCGCGAGCCTGAGCGGTCTGACGCCGCGCGAGCGGGAGGTGCTGCGGCTGATCGCCCGCGGCCTGTCCAACACCGAGATCGCCGGTGCGCTGACCATCGCGGAGCAGACGGCCAAGAGCCACGTGAGCCGGGTGCTGACCAAGCTGGGACTGCGGGACCGGGCACAGGCCGTGGTGCTGGCCTACGAGTCGGGGTTGGTGGCGCCGGGGGAGTAGTACCGGGGTAGCGGTCGCGCCCACCCCGTACCGGCGGGCGGGACGGGAACACCACCGGAGCGGGACGTTCCCGCGCCGCCCGGTCCTTAGCGTCGACCGGGTGTCGAGTTCGGTGTGGACGGGCCGTTTTCCCTGTGCCGCGGAGGTGTTCGCGTGCGTCGTGGCGGTGGCCGCCGTGGTCTGCTGGGTAGCGGGTCGACCACTGGGTGTCGACAGCGCGGTGTACCGCTCCGGCGCGCTGGCGGTGCTGCGCGGTGAATCCCTGTACGGGCACTTGGCCGCGACCCCCGACTGGTCGCCGGACCTGCCGTTCGCCTACCCGCCGTTCGCGGCGCTGCTGTTCTGGCCCCTGGCGGCGCTGCCGACGCAGCTCGTGTGGGGGGTGTTCGGGGTGCTCACCGCGGTCGCGCTGGGCGTGGTCGCCCGGCTCACCGGGCCGCGGTCGGGGATGTGGTGGCTGGTCCCCCTGCTGGTGGCGCTGGAGCCGGTCTGGCGGACGGTCGGTCTGGGCCAGGTCAACGCCCTGCTCATGGCGCTGGTCGTGGTGGACGTCCTGGCGCTGCGGGGGTCCCGCTGGTCCGGGCTGCTGATCGGGGTGGCCGCGGCGGTCAAGCTGACCCCGTTGGTGTTCGTCCCGCACCTGCTGGTCACCGGACGGCGGTCGGACGCGCTGCGCGCGGTGGGCGCGTTCGCGGCGGCCTGCCTCGCGGGGTTCGTCCTGCTGCCGGACGATTCCCGGCGGTACTGGGGTTCGGCGTTGCTCGGGGCGAACGAAGCGCTGTCCAACGCGTGGTGGGGCAACCAGTCGCTGCACGGCCTGGTGCACCGACTGGCGGGTGGGCGGGTCGTGCTGGTCCTGGCGGTCGCGGTGTGCGTGGTGGCGGCCGGGTTCCTGGTCCGCGCACTGCACGAGCGGGCCGACCACGCCGCGGCGTTGCTGGTGACGGCGTTCTGCGGGCTGCTGGTGAGTCCGATCTCCTGGACCCACCACTGGGTGTGGGTGGTGCCGGTGTGCTGTCTGGCGGCGCGCCGGGGCGCGTGGCGGGTGCTGTTCGCGACCGCGGCGCTGTTCAGCGTCTGCGCGCTGGTTCCCGTACCCCGCGGCGACAACCGTGAACTGGACTGGACACCGCTGGAAGCGCTGGTGGGCAACGCCTACGTGCTCGGCGCGCTCGCGACGGGCCTGGTGCTGGTCACCGCTGTGCTGGGCGGAGCGGTCCGGCGCACGCCGACGTCCCGAAACCACGAGACCCGTTCCCGCGTCCAAGCAGCGTGCGAACCTCGTCAACAGGGCGATCGGGTGCGACCCCCGGTGTGAAGACCCTCCTCATCGTGCTCCTCACCCTGGTCGCGGGCTGCTCCACCACGGTGGTCGGGGCGGGCTCGGGCACCGGAGCGGCGACCACCACGGCAAGCACCACCGCGACCGCGACCACCGCCGAGACGGAGCGGACCACGACGTCCGAGTCCCCCGAGCCGACCCCGGTGGAGCTGCCGACCATCGACGAGAGCGCCCCGGCGCGGTACTGCGACCGGCCGTTCGCGGGCGCGCTCGGCAAGCCGATGCTGGCCGTCGTGGTCGAGACCCCGTCCGGCCGCCTGGACTGCGACGAGGCGGCGGCCGTCCTGGTCGACTACTACGCCCAGCGCCGCGACCCGGTCCCCGGACTGCCGCCGCTGGCGATCGGGCCGATGACCTGCAACCAGGTCCCCGAGCCCGCGTTGCCGCAGGTGGTGTGCTCGGACGGGGACGACGTGATCTACGCCATGTGGCCGCAGACCTAGGCTGGTCGCGCTGCGGAGTCGGCGAGGTGCGGCGGGTCACGCGACCCGGTTGTGCGTCACAACCACGGCGGGGCGAGGATGGCGGGGTGAGTTACGACGCGCTGCTCTGGTTGTCCTTCGGCGGCCCGGAAGGACCTGAAGACGTCCGCCCGTTCCTGGAGAACGTGACACGGGGCCGGGGAGTCCCACCCGAACGCCTGGACGAGGTGGAGCAGCACTACCAGCACTTCGGCGGGGTCTCGCCGATCAACCGGCTCAACCGCGACGCCATCGCCGCGGTCGAGCCGCTGGTGGACCTGCCGATCTACTTCGGCAACCGCAACTGGCACCCGATGGTCGAGGACACCCTCGCCGAGATGGCGCGGGCCGGGGTCAAGCGCGCCCTGGTGTTCCCGACCAGCGCCTACGGCGGTTACTCGGCCTGCCGCCAGTACGACGAGGACATCCTGCGCGCTCGCGCCGCGGTCGGCGAGAACGCCCCCGAACTGGTGAAGCTGCGGCAGTTCTTCGACCACCCGCTGTTCGTCGAGTCCTTCGCCGACGCGGTCCGCGAGGCCGCCAAGGACCTCGGCGAGCACCGCCTGGTCTTCACCGCCCACTCGGTGCCGCTGTCCGCCGACCAGGCCGCGGGCCCGCCGGAGGACGGCGGTCGCCTCTACTCCCGCCAGGTCGCGGAGGCCGCCCGGCTGGTGGCCCGCGAGCTGGGCGTCGCCGAGTACGACGTGGTGTGGCAGTCCCGCTCCGGCCCGCCGCAGATCCCGTGGCTGGAGCCGGACGTCGTCGACCACATCGAGGCGCTGCACGAGCGGGGCGTGCCCGCGGTGGTGGTCTGCCCGATCGGCTTCGTCAGCGACCACCTGGAAGTGGTGTGGGACCTCGACACCGAGGCCCGCGACAAGGCCGCCGAGCTGGGCATGGGCTTCGGCCGCGCGGCCACCCCGAACAACGACCCGCGCTTCGCGCGCCTGGTCGCCGAGCTGGTCGCCGAGCACACCGACGGCGTGCCCGCCCGCAGGCTGTCCGAGTTCCCGGCCTACGGGTGCACCACCAACGGGGCGTTCTGCGCGACGCTGTGCTGCGAGCCCGCCAGGCGGCGCGGGTGAGCGTGGACTTCAGCTGGTCGCCGCGGCCCGCCGACTGGCGGGCCGCGCTGCGCACGGCGGTGCCGCTCTACCGCTGGGCGCCGTGGTTCGCCCTGGCCCTGGGGGCGGTCGGCGTCGTGGTCCTGGCGCTGGGCATGGTCGCGGCGGGGCTGTTCGGCCTCGCGCTGGCTGTGATCATCGTCGCACTGGTGCCCGTCGGCACGGCGGTGAACTTCCACAACCACCCGCTGGCCGCGAAGGCGGTCACCGGCACGGCGGACCAGCACTCGCTGCGGATGGCGGTGGGCAACACCGCGCGCAGCGAGCTGGCTTGGTCTGAGCTGCCCGGATGGTCCGAGACCGGGCGCACGTTCGTGCTGCGCACCGCGTCCTCGGCGATGTACGCGGTGCCGCACCGGGCGTTCGCGGACCCGGCCGCGGTCGAGCGGTTCCGCGCCCTGCTGGAGCAACACGTCGGCCCGGCTAGCTGATCGGGGGACCGGGCGCGCGTACCCTCGGTCAGCGTGTCCTGTGCGAGTGCGACGCTGGTCGTCTGGACGTCCGGGTGGCTGCATGGAGCGGCCGCGGCCGACGACGTCCTGGACGCCCTGGGCGCGTGGGCCGAGCTGCACGAGGTGGTCGCCGACGACGACGGCACCGCCACCGCGCTCGACCTGCCCGGCCCCGACGAGCCCCCGGTGGGCCCGGCCCTGCTGCTGGCCGCCCTGCGCCGCGCGCAGGCAGGCGGCGCCCGCCTCGTCCTGCCGGTGGCGGGCGACGTGCGCGGCCTGGGCGGCCGAGGCCCGCTGAGCGCCAGCGCTCTGCGCGCGGGCCAGGCCGTCGTCCTGCCGGAGGTGGGCGTGGGCCTGGTGCCCCGCCTGGTGGCCGACGGCGTGCTGCGCTGGACGGTGTTCGACCTGCCGTCGGCCGCGCCGGGCGAGCACATCCCGATCGGCGAGGCCGAGCACGGCCTGGCTTCGGCGATGCGCGAGGCGGCCACCGCGCTGGTGACCCTGGACGTGGCGCGGCACCGGCCCAACGTGCGCGCCGAGATCGCCGAGCGGGCCGCGGAGCACACCAAGCTGGCCTGGCCCGACGGGATGCCCCCGAGGGCGCTGCGGGTGCTGCAGCGCGCCGCGGAGGTCGCCGCGATCCTGGAGGTGGCCGCTTCGGACGCGCCCGGCGGGGCGGTGTCGGCCTCGGCGACCCGAGCGCGTGACGAGGCGCTGAAGCCGTTGTCCCAGGCCGTTCGCCGCGCCCGGCTGTCCGCCGTGGACGAGGCCGTGCGGGTGCTCTCGGACCAGGGCGCCGGGCGGCACTGAAGCCTGGGGCACCGGCCGGATTCCAGAATTCGCGCAGGTTCTTCCCAGAGCGGCCGAGCACCGTCGTGGGCGTGACGGAGCGGACCGCGTGGAGCGCACTGGGACCAGCGCTTCCGCCGCGAGCCCGTCCGTCGACACCTCGCGCCCGCATGGGGGTCATGTGGACGCGCGACTCACCCATCGACTCGGAGGAGTGTTGCTCATGCGGAAGAACGCTGTGGCCGGATTGAGCGGTGTGGCGCTGTCGGTGCTGCTCGCCGCCTCGGTACCGTCCGTCGCCCTGGCCGGTCCGACCTCGGGGCAGGAGGCGGACGCGTCGGCCGCCTGCCGTTCGCACAACCACTCGGCCAAGGACTCGTTCAACGACGGCTACCCCTCCAAGTCCAGCGTGCCGGTCCGCTCGGAGGGGCCGTACAAGGACTGCTCGATCGACGGCTACATCGACAGCAGCACGCGGCTGCACTACCACTGCTACACGGTCAACGACGCGGGCAACACCTGGACGTGGGTGCGCGTGGTGGGCCAGGACATCGCCGGTTGGGTGTGGGACGAGAACCTTGAGGGCTACGGCTCCGCCGTGCGCTGCTGACGAGGGCGGGCGGTGCCCCGGCGCACCGGCGGCTGGGGCACCGCGCCCGTCACGGTCCGGCAGGCCCAACCGATCCCCGCTGCCGGCGTTACGCCGCGGGCCGGACCACGATCTCGCTCACGTCCACTTCGGACGGTTGGTCGATCGCGAACGCGATCGCCGAGGCCACGGCCGAGGCGGGGATCGCGATCTTGCGGTACTCGCGCATCGCCTCGCGCGCCTCGGGGCTGGTGATGCTGTCCGCCAGCTCGGACTCCGTGACACCGGGGGAGATCGTGGACACCCGCACCCCCTCGGTGGCCTCCTGCCGCAGTCCTTCCGAGATCGCCCACACGGCGAACTTCGTGCCGCAGTACACCGCCGCGGCGGGCGACACCTCGTGCGCGCCGATGGAGGCGACGTTGATGATGTGCCCCGAGCGCCGTTCCTTCATCCCCGGCAGCGTGGCGGCGATGCCGTTGAGCACGCCGCGCACGTTGACGTCGAGCATCCGGTTCCACTCCTCGACCCGGCCTTCATCCAACCGGGACAGCGGCATCACGCCCGCGTTGTTCACCAGCACGTCCACCCGCCCGTGCCGCTCGGCCGCGTAGTCCACGAAGGACTGGAAGTCGGACAGGGAGGTCACGTCCAGTGCCCGGTGGTCGCCGCCGATCGACTCGGCCAGCTCGCGCAGCCGGTCCACCCGCCGCGCCCCGAGCACGACCTGGTGCCCCGCGCCGGCCAGCGCGCGGGCGGTGGCGGCGCCGATGCCCGACGACGCCCCGGTGATCAGCACTACCTTCTTCACGCCTTCTTCTCCTCTCGGTACAGCACCAGGTGCTCGTGGTAGAGCACGCCGTCCCGGATGTCGCCGGTCGCGGTGAACCCGGTGTCGTCCACGTAGTCCAGGTGCGACCCGGTCACCGTGTAGCTGCCGGTGTAGGCGCTGCGCCGGCTGCCGCGCGCCTCGTCGTACCGCCCGTTGGGCAGCAGCTCCTGACGGATGTAGCCGTCGGCGGTCACCCACATGCCGACCACGTCGATGTTCTCCATGGTTTCCATCGTGGGCAACGCGGGCGCGTTGAGGGAGGACGTGTCACACCCACCCAAGCGGGTTTCGCGCGTAACACGCGCGTCATCTTCCACGCCGGAGCGGCCCGCGCAAGCGGCTCGAAGGACGAAACGGACGTCGTCCATTCGTCGTTACCGTGCGTTGATCATCCGCCAAGCGGACACATTCTTCATTCTATTCGGTGTGGAAATGCACTGGTAGTCGACTTGATGGTGCGCGCAGTATCGAATTGATGCGCACTATCCGTGCTCAGACCCCTCGTCAACGTGACGTGTCGTGCGTTACGGTACCGATCTGGGAGCGCTCCCAGTCTTGACACCCCGCTCTCGCGTCGGTCCCCGATCCAGAGACGAAATGGGAGCGTTCCCAGACGACGATTTGCTCGCAAGGAGGCGATGCATGAGTCTGCGCACGTTCGTCCGGTCCCGCAAGCTGGGCGGGGCGTTGGCGGCGACGTCGGTCGTGGCACTGTCCGCGACGGCGATCGTGGCCGGCGGCACCAGCGCCAGCGCCGCACCAGGCTGTCGGGCCAACTACACCATCAGCAACCAGTGGAGTGGCGGCTTCAGCGCCACCGTCACGGTCACCAACCTCGGCGACGCGATTTCCGGTGGCTGGACGCTGGAGTGGGACTTCGCCGCCGGGCAAACCGTCCAGCACGGCTGGAACGGCACGTTCTCCCAGGCCGGGACCCGCGTGACCGTCCGCAACCCGTCCTGGAGCCCGACGGTGGGCACCGGGGCGTCGATCAGCCCCACCTTCAACGGCAGCTGGAGCGGCGACAACCCGGTGCCGACCCAGTTCCGGCTCAACGGCACCGTCTGCACGGGCAGCGTCGAGACGCCCGGCGAGACGCCGGGTGACACCCCGGCCGCCAGGGTGGACAACCCCTACTCCGGGGCCAAGGTCTACGTGAACCCGCAGTGGTCCGAGCGCGCCGCCGCCGAGCCCGGCGGTTCCCGGATCGCCAACCAGCCCACCGGTGTGTGGCTGGACCGCATCAGCGCGATCGAGGGCAACGACTCGCCCACGACCGGCAGCATGGGCCTGCGCGACCACCTCGACGAGGCGGTCGAGCAGGCGGCGGGCGGCCAGCTGGTGTTCCAGGTCGTCATCTACAACCTGCCCGGTCGCGACTGCGCGGCGCTGGCGTCCAACGGCGAGCTGAAGGCGACGGAGATCGGTCGCTACAAGAGCGAGTACATCGACCCGATCGTGGCCATCCTGTCGGACTCGAAGTACGCCAACCTGCGCATCGTCACGGTCATCGAGATCGACTCGCTGCCGAACCTGGTGACCAACGTCTCGCCGCGCGAGACCGCCACGGACAACTGCAACACCATGAAGGCCAACGGCAACTACCAGGAGGGCATCTCCTACGCCGTCGGCAAGCTGGGTGACATCCCCAACGTCTACAACTACCTCGACGCGGGCCACCACGGCTGGATCGGGTGGGGCGACACCCAGGAGCAGTACGACAACTTCCACGCGTCCGCCAAGCTGTTCGGCTCGATCCTGGGCCGCAACGGCGCCACCGCCGACAAGGTCGCCGGCTTCATCACCAACACGGCGAACTACTCCGCGTTGGAGGAGCCGTACTGGAAGGTCGAGGACAGCGTTGGCGGCAAGATCGTCAAGGAGCACGCCAAGTGGGTCGACTGGAACGACTTCAACGGTGAGATCGACTTCGCCACGGCGCTGCGCTCGGAGCTGGTGAAGAACGGCTTCAACTCCAACATCGGCATGCTGATCGACACCTCCCGCAACGGCTGGGGCGGTTCGAAGAGGCCGACGGGCAAGTCCAGCGCGACGGATGTCGACAAGTACGTCGACGAGTCCAGGATCGACAAGCGCATCCAGAAGGGCAACTGGTGCAACCAGTCCGGTGCCGGCCTCGGCGAGCGGCCCAAGGCCTCGCCCAAGCCGAACATCGACGCCTACGTCTGGATCAAGCCGCCGGGTGAGTCCGACGGCGCGAGCAAGGAGATCCCGAACGACGAGGGCAAGGGCTTCGACGAGATGTGCGACCCGAAGTACCAGGGCAACCCGCGCAACGGCAACAACCCCTCGGGTGCTCTGGACAACGCGCCGCTGTCGGGCCACTGGTTCTCCGCGCAGTTCCAGGAGCTGATGAACAACGCCTACCCGCCGCTGTAGATCGCGCGCAGCGCACGGAACAACCGGATAGGTGATCTCCCGCAGGCGGCGCCCGGCACGGGCGTCGCCTGCGGGCGTCGTCGGGGCCGCTGCTGCCTCAGGCGACCAGCCGGTCGGTGACGGCTTGGGCGAACGTGCTGACCTTGATGGTGTCGAGGTCGGTCTGCGGGCCGGTGATGTCGATGGTCATGCGGACGACCCGGTCGCCCTTGGCCTGCAGGGCGGTGCAGATCTGGTGCGCGCGGACCGAGTTGACCAGGCAGTAGGCGTACCGGTCGTCCACGAACGGCTTGGTCGGACCCTGGTTCTCCTGCGTGTAGAAGTACTCGTCGATGTGCAAGGCGCTCTCGACGGACCCGAAGTCGCGGTGGCAGCCCGAGGCGGCGCGGGCCTGCTTGACCACGTCCTTGCCCGCCACGTCCCGGTAGACCACGCCGTACTGGGTGATCTTGGCCTGCTGGGTGGCGCCGGACCAGGTCCACGCCGTGGTGATGCCCGCCGCCGCCTGCCCGGCCGAGGCCAGATCGGGGCACTGGACCAGCGCGGTCACCCCCTCGACCGGCTCGCCCGCCCGCACCAGGCCCTTGGCCGCGGTGACCTCCTCGGGCAGCAGCAAGGGCCTGGCCATCGCCGCGTAATCGGGAGCGGGAGCGCTGACGGGCGCGTCCGGCGCCCCCGAGCACCCGGCGACCGCGAGCAGGGCAGCGCCGACCGCGATGAACGTTCTCTTCACGTAGTTCCCCCTGGAGAATGCGAACCGTCCCATCCTAGAGAGTCGCCGCGGGCGGGCCGCGCGGCCCGCTGGAGCCGCTCCACGTCGCACGAGCGCCGATCGGTGCGTAACTTCGGTGGGGTGACATCTGGACTTCCCACCACCGCGGGTGAACTGCGCGCGGCCGGGCACCGGCCGCGCGGCGTCAAGGCCGAGATCCGGGAGAACCTGCTGGCCGCGCTGCGCGAGGGCCGCGACCCGTGGCCGGGCATCGTGGGCTTCGACCGCACCGTGCTGCCGCAGCTGGAGCGCGCCCTGCTGGCGGGCCACGACGTCGTGCTGCTGGGCGAGCGCGGCCAGGGCAAGACCCGCCTGCTGCGCACGCTGGTCGGCCTGCTGGACGAGTGGACCCCGGTCATCGCGGGCGCGGAGCTGGGCGAGCACCCCCTGGACCCCATCACGCCGGAGTCCAAGCGGCGGGCCGCCGAGCTGGGCGACGAGCTGCCGGTCGCCTGGCGGCACCGCGACGAGCGGTTCGCCGAGAAGCTGGCCACGCCCGACACCAGCGTCGGCGACCTGGTCGGCGACGTGGACCCGGTCAAGGTCGCGCAGGGACGCAGCCTGGGCGACCCGGAGACCATCCACTACGGCCTGCTGCCGCGCTCGCACCGCGGCGTCATCGCCGTCAACGAGCTGCCCGACCTGGCCGAGCGCATCCAGGTCGCGCTGCTCAACGTCATGGAGGAGCGCGACATCCAGATCCGCGGCTACACGCTGCGGCTGCCGCTGGACGTGCTGCTGGTGGCCACCGCCAACCCGGAGGACTACACCAACCGGGGCCGGATCATCACCCCGCTCAAGGACCGGTTCGGCGCGGAGATCCGCACCCACTACCCGCTGGAGATCGGCGCCGAGATCGACCTGGTGCGCCAGGAGGCCGAGCTGGTCGCCGAGGTGGGCGACCACCTGCTGGAGGTCATCGCCCGGTTCGTGCGGCACCTGCGCGAGTCGTCCTCGATCGACCAGCGCTCCGGCGTGTCCGCGCGGTTCGCCGTGGCGGCGGCGGAGACGGTGGCCGCCTCGGCGCTGCGCCGCTCGGCGCTGACCGGGGAGCGCCCGGCCATCGCCCGGCCGGTGGACCTGGAGTCGGTGCCGGAGGTGCTGCGCGGCAAGCTGGAGTTCGAGGCGGGCGAGGAGGGGCGCGAGCAGGAGGTGCTGACCCACCTGCTGCGCCGCTCGGTGGCCGACACGGCCCGCGCGGCGTTCGCCGGGCTGGACCTGCGGCCGCTGGCCGAGGTGGTCTCCAACGGCCACCCGGTGGCCACCGGTGAGCGGGTGCGCGCGGGCGATCTGCTGGGCGCGCTGCCCGAGGTGCCGGTGCTGCACGAGGTCGCGGCCCGGCTGGGCGCGGGGCCCAAGGACCCGGCGGGCCGGATCGCCTCGGCGGTGGAGCTGGCCCTGGAATCGCTCTACCTGACCCGCAGGCTGGCCAAGGACAGCGACGACGACCGATCGGTGTACGGATGAGCGGTTACCGCTACCGCCGCTACGCGGGCGGCCCCGACCCGCTGGCCCCGCCCGCGGACCTGCGCGCGGCGATGGACGAGCTGGGCCGGGAGGTCATGGAGGGCTCCTCGCCCGCCGCGGCGCTGCGCGAGCTGCTGCGCCGCGGCCTGCCCGGCCAGCGCGGGCTGGACGAGCTGACTTCACGGCTGTGGCAGAAGCGCGCCGCGATCCAGCGCCGCCACCGCCTGGACGGCACGCTGCAGGAGGTCCAGCGGCTGCTGGAGCGGGCGCTGGAGGCCGAACGCGCGGCGCTGTTCCCCGACCCCGACGACGAGGCCAGGTTCCGGGAGGCCCGGCTGGACGCCCTGCCGCCGGGCACCGCCGCCGCGGTGCGCGAGCTGGCCGAGTACGACTGGCGCTCGCCGCAGGCCCGCGAGTCCTACGAGCGGATCCGCGACCTGCTCGGGCGCGAGCTGATGGACCAGCGCTTCCAGGGCATGAAGGAGGCGATGAGCAACGTCGGGCGGGCCGATGTCGAGCGCATCCAGCGGATGCTCAGCGACCTCAACGGCCTGCTCGCCGCGCACGCCGCGGGGGAGGACACCGACCAGCGGTTCGCCGAGTTCATGCGCGAGCACGGCGACTTCTTCCCGGAGAACCCGAGCACGGTCGACGAGCTGATCGACGCGCTGGCGGCCCGCTCGGCCGCCGCGCAGCGGATGATGAACTCGATGACCGAGCAGCAGCGCGCCGAGCTGGCCGCGCTGAGCGAGCAGGCGTTCGGCGACTCCGGTGTCGGGCAGCAGCTGGCCACCCTGGACTCGCTGCTGCAAGGTCTGCGCCCCGGCGAGGACTGGAACGGCTCCGCCCGCTTCCGCGGCCAGAACCCGCTGGGACTGGGCGAGGGCGCGCAGGCGATGGCGGACCTGGCCGAGCTGGACGCGCTGGCCGAGCAGCTGGCCCAGTCCTACCCCGGCGCGCGGTTGGAGGACATCGACCTGGAGGCGCTGGTGCGCCAGCTCGGCGAGGAAGCCGGGGTCGACGCGCGGCGGCTGGCCGAACTGGAGCGCCAGCTGCGCGAGCAGAACCTGCTCGAACGGGCCCCGGACGGCTCGCTGCGGCTGACGCCGAAGGCGTTGCGGCAGCTCGGGGAGACCGCCCTGCGCGGCGTGCTGGACACGGCGCGGGCGCAGGGGCAGCGGGACAACCGCCAGGCGGGCGCGGCGGGCGAGCTGATCGGCAGCACCCGGCCGTGGCGGTTCGGCGACACCGAGCCGTGGAACGTGCCCCGCACGGTGTCCAACGCGGTGCTGCGGGCCGCGGGCGGCGCGGTGTCGCTGGACGTGGTGGACGTGGAGGTCAGCGAGACCGAGCAGCGCTCGCGCGCGGCGGTGGCGCTGTGCGTGGACACGTCGTGGTCGATGGTGCAGGACGGGCGGTGGGTGCCGATGAAGCGCACCGCGCTGGCGCTGCACCACCTGGTGAGCACCCGGTTCCGCACGGACGCGCTGCAGCTGATCACCTTCGGCAGGCACGCCGAGACGGTGGACATCGGGCAGCTGACCGCGCTGGAGGGGGTGTGGGAGCAGGGGACCAACCTGCACCACGCGCTGCTACTGGCGGGCAGGCACGTGCGGCGGCACCCGGACGCGCAGCCGGTGGTCCTGGTGGTCACCGACGGCGAGCCGACCGCGCACCTGGAGGCCGACGGCGAGGCGGTGTTCAACTACCCGCCGGTGGACCGCACGCTGGCCAAGACCGTGGCGGAGGTGGACGCGCTGACCCGGCTGGGCGCTTCGATGACGGTGTTCAAGCTGGGCGAGGACCCCAGGCTGGCCGCCTTCGTGGACCTGGTCGCCCGGCGCAGCGGCGGTCGCGTGGTGGCCCCCGGCGAGGACGGCCTCGGCGCGGCGGTGGTCAGCGACTACCTCCGCTCCCGCCGCCACCGCTGACCCTCGCGGGTGGTGGCCCACCCACCACCCGCGAGTCGCGCCCGGACACCGCGCCGAGCGTTCGCGCACTTCCACCCGGCTCGAATCGCCTGAGCGGGTAATAGCGCGGCGTGATCCCGCTCCGCCAGGGTGTCGGCATGATCGAACCCGGACCGCTGACCGTCAAGATGCGCCGGATCTGCCTGGAACTCGCCCGCGTGCGCGGTGAGAGGGGGCTGACGCAGAAGGACGTGGAGCGGTTGCTCGGCATCCCGTCCAGCACCCTGTCGCGCATCGAGAGCTGCGAGCGCGCGGTGCGGCGGGACGACCTGTCCGCCCTGCTGGCGATCTACCAGGTGGCCAGGCCGGTGCGCGAAGCCGTGCTGAAGCTCCACCGGGAGGCGAACCTGCCCAGCCTCCTGGAAGAGGCGGACCTGCACGTGCACGACGAACTCGCCACGTGGGTGGGGTTCGAGGAGCACGCCGTGGAGATCCGCAACTACGAGCACTTCCTGGTCCCCGGCCTGTGCCAGACCGAGGACTACGCCCGAGCGGTGATCGAGAACTACGGCCTGCCGCTGGAGCGGTCCGAGGTGCACCGCCGGGTGGCCGCCCGGATCGCGCGGCAGGGGTTGTTGCGCCGGGAGGGCGGACCTCGGTTGAACGTGCTGCTGCACGAGGCCGCGCTGTGGCAGGACGTGGGCGGGCCTGATGTCATGCGGGAGCAGTTGAGGCACTTGGCGGCCTTGGCCGACCGACCCGGTATCGAGGTGCGGATCGTGCCCGGTGGTGTCGGCGCGCATCCGGGGCTCGTCGAAGGTGCTTTCGTCATCCTCGACTTCGTGGGTCTGCCGAGCCTGGTGCACATCGAGCACATGGTGCACAGCCTCTACTTGGAGGAAAAGCCGGACGTGAATGCTTACAAGGCCGCTTTCAACGGCATTCTGGCTGTTGCGCACGGTGCGCGGGACTCGGTAGACCTGATTCGCAAGTTGGGTGAAGGGCTGTGAGTGTGGAGGAGGGTGCTGTTGTGGAATTCAGGTGGCGCAAGAGCAGCTACAGCGGGGGCAACACCAATTGCGTCGAGGTGGGGCTCGGCAGTGCTGGGGTGGGTGTGCGGGACTCGAAGAACACCGCTGCCGGGCATCTGGTCTTCCCGGCGCGGGCGTGGTGGGAGTTCGTCCGCGCTACGGCCGATCGCGCCTGAACGCTCGGTTCAGGGTGTCCGGACGCTCGGCTCGTGGTGGGGGATTATCGGCCTGACCTGCGGATTGCAGAATCCCACAAGAGGTCTACATGATCGGGCGCGCACACTCGACACCAGCGGGGCGGCCTGCGAGGGGGCAAGGGGGAGTGGGCCGCCCCGTTCTCCGGCGGCACCTCGGATCAGCTCCCGTTCGTGGTGCTCGTGTCCCGATCCGTCGGTGCCAGCGCCTGTTCGGTCGCCTCGTCCGGCGCCACCCGCCGCTTGTCCGGCCGGGTCACCGAGTAGTGGGCCTCGGCGCGCATCCGCTCGACCATCTCCGGGTAGTGCAGCTCGAAGGCGGGCCGTTCGGAGCGGATGCGCGGCAGTTCGGTGAAGTTGTGCCGGGGCGGCGGGGACGTGGTGGCCCACTCCAGCGAGTTGCCGAAGCCCCACGGGTCGTCCACGGCCGCCGGGTCGCCGTAGCGGTAGCTGCGGAAGACGTTCCACACGAACGGCAGCACCGAGGCGCCCAGCACGAACGCGGCCACCGTGGAGACGGTGTTCAGCGCGGTGAACCCGTCGGTGGGCAGGTAGTCGGCGTAGCGGCGGGGGAAGCCCTGGTTGCCCAGCCAGTGCTGGACCAGGAACGTGCCGTGGAAGCCCAGGAACGTGGTCCAGAAGTGGAGCTTGCCCAGCGGCTCGTCCAGCATCCGGCCGGTCATCTTGGGGAACCAGAAGTAGATGCCCGCGTAGGTGGCGAACACGATGGTGCCGAACAGCACGTAGTGGAAGTGCGCCACCACGAAGTAGGTGTCGTGGACGTGGAAGTCCAGCGGCGGGGAGGCCAGCAGGATGCCGGTCAGGCCGCCCAGCAGGAAGGTGACCAGGAAGCCGATGCTGAACAGCATCGGCGTCTCGAAGGTCAACCGGCCCTTCCACATGGTGCCGATCCAGTTGAAGAACTTGATGCCGGTGGGCACCGCGATGAGGAAGGTCATCAGCGAGAAGAACGGCAGCAGGACCGCTCCGGTGGCGAACATGTGGTGCGCCCACACCGCCACCGACAGCGCCGCGATCGCCAGCGTGGCGAAGACCAGGCCCTTGTAGCCGAACAGCGGCTTGCGGCTGAACACCGGGAAGATCTCCGACACGATGCCGAAGAACGGCAGCGCGATGATGTAGACCTCGGGGTGGCCGAAGAACCAGAACAGGTGCTGCCACAGGATCACCCCGCCGTTGGCCGGGTCGAACACGTGCGCGCCCAGCTTCCGGTCGGCCAGCAGGCCCAGCAGACCGGCGGTCAGGATCGGGAAGGCCAGCAGGACCAGGATGCTGGTGATGAAGATGTTCCAGGTGAAGATGGGCATCCGGAACATGGTCATGCCCGGCGCGCGCAGGCAGACCACGGTGGTGACCATGTTGACCGCGCCGAGGATGGTGCCCAGGCCGCTGACGGCCAAGCCCGCGATCCACAGGTCCGCTCCGACGCCGGGGGCGTGCGCCGCGCCGCTCAGCGGCGGGTACGCCGTCCAGCCGAAGTCCGCCGCGCCCCCCGGCGTGAGCAGGGAGCTGAGCACGGTCAGCCCGCCGAACAGGAACAGCCAGTACGAGAAGGCGTTGAGCCGGGGGAAGGCCACGTCCGGCGAGCCGATCTGCAGCGGCAGGACGAAGTTGGCGAAGCCGAACACGATGGGCGTGGCGTAGAGCAGCAGCATGATCGTGCCGTGCATGGTGAACAGCTGGTTGTACTGCTCGTTGGACAGGAACTGCAGACCCGGCCGCGCCAGCTCACCCCGGATCAGCAGCGCCATCAGACCGCCGACCATGAAGAACCCGAACGAGGTCGTCAGGTACATCAGGCCGATCTGCTTCGGGTCGGTGGTCCTGAGCAGACCCAGCAGCACCGCGCCCTTGGGACGTCGCCGCGCGGCGCTCGGGTGGGTGATGACGGGTTCCGGCCTGAGCGCGGTCATGACCGCCTCCCTCGTCCCGACGACGTGAGCCGGTCCATGCTGTACCCCACCGGGTGTGCCGGGCAATCACCCAGCGCGACGAGCGCGGTCGCTCAGGTGGACACCCGGCCCTCCGGCGGCTCGGTGGGCGCGGGCACCCTGATCTGCGTCGACACCGACTCCGTCGCCCGCTCCAGGAACCGCAGCAGCTCCACCGGGAACGGCAGCACCAGCGTCGAGTTCTTCTCCGCCGCCACCTCGACGATCGTCTGCAGCAGCCGCAGCTGGAGGGCCGCGGGCGTCTGGGCCATCGCCGCGGCCGCCTCGGAGAGCTTGCGCGAAGCCTGCAGCTCGCCGTCGGCGGTGATGATGCGGGCCCGCCGCTCGCGCTCCGCCTCGGCCTGCCGCGACATCGAGCGCTTCATGCTCTCCGGCAGCGCGACGTCCTTGATCTCCACCCGGTCGATGTCGATGCCCCAACCGGTGGCCGGGTTGTCGATCAGCAGCTCCAAGCCCTGGTTGAGCCGTTCGCGGTTGGACAGCAGGTCGTCCAGCTCGCTCTTGCCGATGATCGAGCGCAGCGAGGTCTGGGCGACCTGGAGCACCGCGAACCGGTAGTCCTCCACGTTGACCACCGCGCGCACCGGGTCGGAGACCTTGAAGTAGACCACCGCGTCCACCCGCACCGTCACGTTGTCGCGGGTGATGCCGTCCTGGGCGGGGATGGGCAGCGTGACGATCTGCAGGTTGACCTTCCGCAGCCGGTCCACCACCGGCACGATCACGGTCAGGCCGGGGCCGCGCAGCGCGTCGCGCACCCGGCCGAAGCGGAAGACCAGGCCCCGCTCGTACTGCTTGACCACGCGGGCGCTGGAGGCCAGGCCGACCGCGGCCAGACCGAGCACGGCGAGCACGACGTCGAGGACCATGGCTCCTCCCACCCCGAGGGTACGCCCGCCGCTCCCACCAGGCGGACGTTCTTCCGCGCGTCACCCGGCCGGTTATCGTCGGACCATGCAGACCTGGTCAACCACCCCCGTGCCGAGGCTCGACGGCGAGCCTCGCCCCCTCCGGCTGTTCGACACCGCCACCGCCGAGGTGCGGCCCACCGCACCGGGGGAGACCGCCAGGCTGTACGTCTGCGGCATCACCCCCTACGACGCCACCCACCTCGGGCACGCCGCCACCTACCTCGCCTTCGACCTGGTGCACCGGATCTGGCTGGACAACGGCCACGACGTGCACTACGTGCAGAACGTCACCGACGTGGACGACCCGCTGCTGGAGCGCGCCGAGCGCGACCAGGACGACTGGGTCGTGCTGGCCATGCGGGAGACCGCGCTGTTCCGCGAGGACATGGAGGCGCTGCGGGTGCTGCCGCCGCGCCAGTTCGTCGGCGCGGTCGAGGCGATCCCGGAGATCGTGGAGGCCATCGCCAAGCTGCTCGCCGACGGCGCGGCCTACCGGGTCGACGACGCCGAGTACCCGGACGTGTACTTCGACCGGTCGGTCACCGGCCGGTTCGGCTACGAGTCGAACTACGACGAGCAGACCATGACCCGGTTCTTCGCCGAGCGCGGCGGCGACCCGGACCGGGCGGGCAAGCGGCACCCGCTGGACGCGCTGCTGTGGCGGATGGCCCGCCCCGGCGAGCCGTCGTGGCCCTCGGAGCTCGGGCAGGGCCGCCCCGGCTGGCACATCGAGTGCAGCGCCATCGCGCTCAACCGGCTGGGCACCTCCTTCGACGTGCAGGGCGGCGGCTCCGACCTGGTCTTCCCGCACCACGAGTTCAGCGCGGCCCACGCCGAGGCGCTGACCGGCGAGCACCCGTTCGCCCGGCACTACGTGCACGCGGGCATGATCGGGCTGGACGGCGAGAAGATGTCCAAGTCCAGGGGCAACCTGGTGTTCGTCTCCAAGCTGCGGGCCCAGGGGATCGACCCGAACGCGGTCCGGCTGGCCCTGCTGTCCGGGCACTACCGCCAGGACCGGCCCTGGACCGACGACCTGCTGGCGGCCGCGCAGGACCGGCTGGCGCGCTGGCGCCGGGCGGCGGAACTGCCCTCGGGCCCGAGCGCGGCGGCCACCGTGGCCAGGCTGCGCGACCACCTCGGCGACGACCTGGACACCCCGCGCGCGCTGGCCGCGCTGGACGCCTGGGTGGACGAGGCGCTGACGGCGGGCGGCGCGGACCCGGACGCGCCCCGCCTGTTCCGCACCGCCGTGGACGCCCTGCTGGGCGTGGCTGTGTAGGACTGTGCTGGATGGCCGGGTTGGGGTGCTGGGTCACCTCGGGTGGCCCAGCACCGTGGCGCGTCAGGCGTCGAGGGTCCAGCTGGTGAGCGTGCCGGTGTCGGCCAGGCCGAGGTCGCGCACGCGCAGCGTCCAGGTGCCCGTGACGTTCTCGCGGGAGGCGTCGACCGTGTAGGTCTGGTTGATGTTGTCGGTGCCGCCGCCGGTCCGGTTGTGCAGGGTGTAGATCGAGCCGGTGGGCGAGATCAGCTCCACGACCAGGTCACCGATGTAGGTGTGGGTGATCTCCACCCGCACGGTGGTCGACGCCGAGGCGGGGCCCGCGCAGTCGAGGGTGACGGAGCTGTTGGCCTCCGACAGGTCGCGGATCGGCGCGTCGCTGTCGTTGGTCACCGCCGGGCAGTCCGCGCCCACCGGCAGCACCGTCCAGGTGAACGAGGTGGTGCCGGTCCGCCCCGACGCGTCGGTCACGGTCACCGTCACCGGGAACGAGCCCGTGGCGGTCGGCGTGCCGGAGATCAGACCGGTCTCGCTGATCGACAGCCCGGTGGGCAGGCCGGAGGCGGTGAAGGTGCGCGGCGTGGTGCCGCCGAAGGCCGACAGCTGCAGCGACACCGGCACGTCGACGGTGCCCGCCTGGTTGCCGGGGTTGGACAGCGACGGGGCCTCGGCGGTGCTGTCGCCGGTGAACAGCAGCTTGTTCGGCGAACCCGTGCCGGGGTTGGTGACCTTGTCCGGGGTGGCCGTGCCGGTCAGCGCCGCCGCCACCGCGGCCGGGCTGTCGGTCGGGTGGTCGGCCAGCCACAGCGCCGCCGCGCCCGCCACGTGCGGGGTGGCCATCGAGGTGCCGCTGATGGTGTTGGTCGAGGTGTCGTTGGTCGTCCACGCCGAGGTGATGTTCTGGCCCGGCGCGAAGATGTCGGTGCACGTGCCGTAGTTGGAGAACGAGGCGCGCGCGTCGGTGTTGGTGGAGGCGTTGACCGTGATCGCCTCGGCGACGCGGGCCGGCGAGGTGCTGCAGGCGTTGGTGCTGGAGTTGCCCGACGCGATCGCGTAGGTCACGCCCGAGGCGATCGAGTTGCGCACGGCGGTGTCCAGCGAGGCGTTGGCGTTGCCGCCCAGGCTCATGTTGGCCACGGCGGGCTTGATGGCGTTCTGGGTGACCCAGTCGACGCCCGACACGACCCCGGCCGTGGTGCCCGAGCCCGCGCAGTTGAGCACCTTCACGCCGATGATGTGGATCTCCTTGGCCACGCCGTACTCGGCGCCGCCGACGGTGCCCGCCACGTGCGTGCCGTGACCGTGGCAGTCGGTGTCGTTGCTGTCGACGGAGTTGAAGCCCCACTCGGCCCGGCCGCCGAACGTGGCGTGCGTGGTGCGCACGCCGGTGTCGATGATGTAGGCCCGCACGTTGCTCGCGGTGTTCGGGTACTCGTAGCTGCTGTCCAGCGGCAGGTTGCGCTGGTCGATGCGGTCGATGCCCCACGACGGCGGGTTGGGCTGCTCGGCCAGCCGCACCGGCAGGTCGGCCTGCACCATCGCCACGCGCGGGTCTGCGGCGAGCCTGCGCGCCTGGGTGGGGCTCAGGGTGGCGTGGAAGCCGTTGAGCGCGTGCTGCCAGGTGGTGCGCACCTGGCCGCCGTGCTGGGCGACCAGCGCGTCGGCCGTGCGCGCGGAGGCGCCCAGCGGCGAGGCGTCGTCGCGCAGGGTCACGATGTAGGAGTTGGGGATGGCGTCGGCGCGGTCCGCGTCGAGCACCCGCCCCTCGGCGGCGGCCGGACCTGCACCGGTCACCGCCATCGCCGCGGCGGTGGCCGTGGCCAGGGCGAGCGCGGTCAGTCTTGTTCTGGTGGTGCGGGGGTCTCGCATGGCGAAGGTCTCCCTCGGGCAGAGTCGCCCGGCCGACCCGGCCGGTGGCCGAGCGGCTGGGCTCGCAGGGGTGGGACGTTCGCGCGAACGGGGGTTGTGCCGACCTGGTCGCTTCGATCATCGGGCTGAAAAGCCACTGCCAGTAGCACCGTTAGTCGTAATCGGCCGGACTCGCGTCCTGGAAGTGCTCGGCCCGGAACCGCCGCCACCGCTGCAGCATTTCGGGCATCTCGTGGTGCAGGAACTCGAAGAACGCCAACGTCTCGGTGATCCGCTCGCCCGCGGGGGTGCCCGCGCCCAACGCGGCGATGCCGTCCTTGAGGGAGCCCTGCCAGCGCAGCAAGAACTGCTCACGGCGGAAGATCGCCTCGTACCAGACGTCGTCGTAGACCCGGTAGACGTCGCGCCGCGAGCCGGTCTCGCGCTCCCGGCTGACCAGGCCGACCTGGGTCAGGTAGCGGACCGCGCCGGAGATCGCCGCGGGCGACACGCGCAGCAGCTCGGTCAGCTCGGCGGCGGTGAGCGTGCCCGAGTCGGTGGCCAGCATCGCCACGAACACCCGTGACGGCATCCGGGGCATCCCGGACTCGGTGAGGACCGCCGAGAAGCGCTCGATGAAGCGCAGCACCGCCCGCTCGTCGCGCTCGCCCACCCGTGTCACCGCCGCATCATCATCTTCCGCTCCGCTGGACGCGGGGAGTTTATACGCTTCTTTAACTTCACGAGTTCATGAAGATTTGTAGTCTCACGCCATGACACCCGCGATATCCGTGTCGGGGCTGATCAAGGACTTCGGCCCGACGCGCGCGCTCGACGGTCTGGACCTGACCGTGCGCACCGGTGAGGTGCACGGTTTCCTCGGCCCCAACGGGGCGGGCAAGTCCACCACCATCCGCGTGCTGCTGGGCCTGCTGCGCGCCGACGGGGGCTCCGCGCGCATGCTGGGTGGCGACCCGTGGCGCGACGCCGCCGCCCTGCACCGCAGGCTCGCCTACGTCCCCGGTGACGTCAGCCTGTGGCCCAACCTCACCGGCGGGGAGGTCATCGATCTGCTGGGCAGGCTGCGCGGCGGCATGGACCAGAAACGCCGGGCGCGGCTGCTGGAGCGCTTCGAGCTGGACCCGCGCAAGAAGGGCCGCGCCTACTCCAAGGGCAACCGGCAGAAAGTCGCCCTGGTCGCGGCGCTGGCCTCGGACGTGGAGCTGCTGATCCTGGACGAGCCGACCTCGGGCCTGGACCCGCTGGTGGACGCGGTGTTCCGGGAGTGCGTCGAAGAGGAGCGCGGCAGGCGCACGGTCCTGCTGTCCAGCCACGTCCTGGCCGAGGTCGAGGCGCTGTGCGACCGCGTCAGCATCATCCGCGGCGGCCGGACCGTGGAGACCGGCACACTGGCCGAGCTGCGCCACCTGACCCGCACCAGCGTCACCGCCGAGCTGGCCGCGCCGCCCACCGGCCTGGCGGAGCTGCCCGGCGTGCACGGCCTGGAGGTGCGCGGCACGCGGGTCGCGTTCGAGGTCGACACCGGCCACCTCGACGCCGCCCTGGGGGCGCTGGTCGGTGCGGGTGTGCGCGCGCTGACCAGCAGGCCGCCGACGCTGGAGGAGCTGTTCCTGCGGCACTACCGGGACCAGCCGCCCGTGGCGGCGACGCGATGAGCGCGCTCGTCGGCACCGGTGCGCTGATCCGCCTCGCGCTGCGGCGCGACCGGGTGCTGCTGCCGGTGTGGGTGGTCTGCCTGGCGGGCGTCACGGTGGCCACCGGCTCCGCCGTGGGCGAGCTCTACGGCACGGCCGAGTCGCGCGCCCTGCTCGCGACCACCGCGAGTGGCAACCCCGCGTTCCTGGCGCTGCTCGGCCCGCTGCACGACTCCACCACCGCAGGCGGCCTGCTGGCCTGGCGCTGGGGCGTGTTCGGCTCGCTGCTCACCGCGCTGGCGGCGATGTCGCTGGTCACCCGGCACACCCGCGCCGAGGAGGAGACCGGGCGGCTGGAACTGCTCGGCGCGACCGCGATCGGCCGCCGGGCACCGCTGGCCGCGGCCGTGTCGGTGTCGGCGCTGGCCTGCGCGCTGATCGGGGCGGCCTGCGCGCTCGGGCTGGTCGGCATGGGCGAGGGCGTCGCGGGCTCGGTGGCGTTCGGGCTCGGCTTCGCGGCGGTGGGCCTGGTGTTCACCGCCGTGGGCGCGGTGACCGCGCAGCTGTCCGCGACCGCCCGCACCGCCAACGCGCTGGCGGGCGGTGCGCTGGGGGCTGCCTACCTGCTGCGCGCGGTCGGCGACGCGGCGGGGGAGCGGGGACCGTCCTGGTTGACCTGGCTGTCGCCGATCGGCTGGTTCGAGCAGCTGCGGCCGTTCGCCCAGGAGCGCTGGTGGGTCCTGCCGCTCGCGCTCGGCCTGGCCCTGGCGCTGGTGACGGGCGCGTGGGTGCTGGTGGCCCGGCGCGACCTTGGCGGCGGCCTGCTGCCGACCAGGCCGGGCGCGGCCCGCGCGCCGCGCTCGCTGGGCAGCGCCCTCGGGCTGGCCTGGCGGTTGCAGCGGGGGATGCTGCTGGGCTGGGCGCTGGGCATGTTCGTGCTCGGCGCCGTCTACGGCGCGGTGGCGCGCGGCGTGGAGGAGATGCTGACGAGCAACCCGCTGCTGGCGCAGCTCATCGCCAGGATGGGCGGCTCCGGCGCTCTCGTGGACGTCTACCTCGCCTCCATCCTGGGCGTGGTCGGCCTGTTCAGCGCGGTCTACGCGGTCCAAGCGGCGCTGCGGCCGCGCTCGGAGGAGATCGCGCTGCGCGCCGAACCGGTGCTGGCCACGCCGGTGCGGCGGACCCGGTGGGTGGCCGGGCACCTGCTGTTCGCCACGATCGGCAACGCCGTCGTGCTGGCCGCCGCCGGACTCGGCGCGGGACTGGTGCACGGGCTGCGCGTCGGCGACGTGGGCGGTCAGGTGGCGCGACTGGTCGGCGCGGCTCTCGTGCACGCCCCGGCCGCGTGGGTGGTCGCGGGCTTGGCGCTGGCGCTGTTCGGGCTGGCGCCGAAGCTGGTGCCCGCCTGTTGGGCGGTGCTGGTGCTGCTCCTCGTGCTCGGCCAGCTCGGCCCGCTGCTCCAACTCGACCGGTGGGCCATGGACCTCTCGCCGTTCACCCACGTCCCGGAGGTGCCCGGCGCCGAGGTGAGCGCGACCCCGCTGGTGTGGCTGACGGTCGTGGCGGCGGCGCTGGCGGCGGTGGGCCTGCTCGGCTTCCGGCGGCGGGACGTGGGCTGACCGGCGCTCGCGGGGCGAACGCGCGGGTGCCGGTCAGCTCGACGCCCCGGCCGCGAGGTCAGGCACGCGCGGGGGAGGCGGTGGTCGCGGTGCGCCGGAACCGGCTCGGGTTGGTGCCCCGGACCCGCTTGAACGCCGCGCTGAACCCGAACGGGTCGGCATACCCCACGGCGCGGGCGACCTCGGCGATGGTCGCGCTCTCCCGCTCGACCAGCAGGTCCGCCGCCAGCGTCATGCGCCAGCGGGTGAGGTAGGCCAGTGGCGGTTCGCCGACCAGGTCGGTGAACCGCTTGGCCAGCGTCGAGCGCGACACCCCGGTGCGCTCGGCCAGCGCGGCCACCGTCCACGGCGCCGCGGGCTCGGCGTGCAGCAAGCGCAGCGCGTGGCCGACCACCGGATCCCGCTGGGCGGCCCACCACGCCGGGGGCTCGCCGCCGGGCCGGTCGAACCACTCGCGCAGCGTGCACACCAGCATCCAGTCCAGCAGCCGGTCCAGCACCACCTGCTGGCCCGGCGCGTCGACGGCGACCTCGGCGGCGAGGTGGTCCAGCACGGGGTCGGCCGGGCCCCCGGCGTCCACCCGCAGCACCACGGGCAGCGCGTCCAGCAGCCTGCGGCTGATCTCGCCGCGCACCGGGTAGGCGCCGACGATCAGGGTCGTCGCGTCCCGGTCCGCACCCGCGTCCCCGCAGTCGTTCCAGCCGAGCCGGTGCCTGGTCCCGCCCTGTTCGGGGACCGCGCAGTGCTCGCCGCACGCGATCGGTTCGGCCAGGGTGCCGACCTCGTCGACGAAGGTGAACGTCGCGGGGCCGCGCACGACGACCGTCTCGCGGGCGCGCAGCGGCTCGGGCGGGTGGCCCTCCGGCACGATCCACCCCGCCCCGGTCAGGACGGTGCACAGGGTCAGCGGCGCCCCGTCCACGAAGTGCAGCGCCCAGGGCGGGGACAGGGTCGAGCTGCCGAACAGCGAGCCGTGGGCCCGCACTCCCCGGATCAAGTCGCTGAACGCGTCCACCACACCCAGGTTAGACGAATGGACAGGAGGTCTGGCTGATCACCTATGGGCTCGTCCAATTTGCTGGTGTTGAATCGATGCCATGAGCGACAGCACCACACTCGTCCTGGGCGCGACCGGCAAGACCGGTCGGCGGATCGTGCCCCGGCTGCGCCTGCGCGGCACGCCCGTGCGCACCGCTTCCCGGTCCAGCTCCACCCGCTTCGACTGGTCCGACCCCGGCGGCTGGGACGCGGCACTGCGGGGCGTCACCGCCGTCTACGTGGTGGCCCCGACCGTGCCGGGCCCGGTGCACGAGTTCGTGGCGCGGGCCGAGGCCGCCGGGGTGCGGCGGCTGGTCCTGCTCTCCGGGCGCGGTGCCGACACCTGGGGCGACTCCGCGTTCGGGCTGGACATGCGCTCGGCCGAGGACGCCGTGCGCGGCTCGGCGCTGGAGTGGACCGTGCTGCGGGCGTCGAACTTCGACCAGAACTTCGACGAGGACGTCTTCCACGCCCCGCTGGTGGCCGGGGAGCTGGCGCTCCCGGCGGACGCGGTGCCCGAGCCGTTCGTCGACGTCGAGGACATCGCCGATGCCGCGGTCGCGGTGCTGACCCAACCCGGTCGGCACGCCGGACGGGTCTACGAGCTGACCGGGCCGCGCGCGCTCACCTTCGCCGAGGCCGTCGAACTGATCTCCCGCGCGTCCGGCCGGGAGATCGCCTACCGGCGGATCACCCCCGCCGAGTACGCCGCGACGCTGGTCGAGCAGGGCCTGGACGAGCAGAGCGCCCACCACGTCGCCGAGATGTTCGTGCTCATGGCGCGCGGGCTGCTCGCCACCGCGACCGACGACCTGGCCACCGTGCTGGGACGGCCGCCCCGGACCTTCGAGGACTACGTCGTCCGGACCGCGGCCTCAGGAGCGTGGACCTGACGACCACCACCCCAGCCCCGTCGGCAAGTACTACCCGACGGGGCTGCGAGGGCCGGTAACCACCTCCGGTCGTCGCCCGACTCGCGCGCCGCTGTCTAGAGCCCGGCGGGGCCCCGGCCGGGTCCGCGGCCCCGCCGCCGCAGGTAGCGCTCGAACTCGGCCGCGATCGCGTCCCCGCTGGCCTCGGTGATCTCGATCTCCGCGTCGCCGCGCTCCTCCAGCGCCCGCACGTAGTTGCGCACGTCCTCGTCCTCGTCGGCCATCTCGCTGACCGTGCGCTCCCACTCCTCGGCCTGCTCCGGCAGCGCCCCCAGCGGCACCTCCACGTCGAGCACCTCCTCGACCCGGTGCAGCAGCGCGAGCGTGGCCTTGGGGGAGGGCGGCTGGGACACGTAGTGCGGCACGGCGGCCCAGAACGAGATCGCGGGGACCCCCGCCTGCACGCACACGTCCTGGAAGACGCCGACGATCCCGGTCGGCCCCTCGTAGCGGGAGCGCTCCAGGCCGAACTTCGCCGCCGAGGCCGCGTCGTAGGCCGTGCCGGTCACCGGCACCGGCCGGGTGTGCGGGGTGTCCATCAGCAGCGCGCCCAGCGTCACCACCGTCGTCACGCCCAGCTCCTCGACGTGCCCCAGCAGCTCGGCGGCGAACTTGCGCCACCGCATGTTCGGCTCGATGCCGTGCACGAGCACCACGTCGGTGGAGGACCCCGGCGGCCTGCACACCGACAGCCGGGTGGTGGGGAACTCGACCCGCCGGGTGATGCCGTCCACCATGCGGACTGTGGGCCTCGTCACTTGGAAGTCGTAGTAGTCATCGGGGTCGACCTCCGCCAGCGGTTTGGCGTCCCAAGTCAGCTGCAGGTGCTCGATCGCGGTGCTGGCGGCGTCTCCAGCGTCGTTCCACCCCTCGAACGCCGCCACCATGATCGGGTTGGTGAGCGGTTTGCCGGGTTCGAATGGGGTCTGGGCGGCCTGGTCGGGATCGGTCACCGGGTCAGACTACGACCATGGGGGGTCGCCTGACGCCGTAGGCTTGGCCCATGCCGGATCGTGTCTCGTCCCCCCTGCTGGACGCGCTCGCCGACCGCGTGGTCGTCGCCGACGGCGCAATGGGCACCATGCTCCAATCCGTAGACCTCAGCCTCGACGACTTCGCAGGTCACGAAGGCTGCAACGAGATGCTGAACGTGACAAGGCCGGATGTGGTGCGCGCGGTGCACCGCGGGTACCTGGAGGCGGGTGCCGACGCGGTGGAGACCAACACCTTCGGCGCGAACCTGGCCAACCTGGGTGAGTACGGCATCGCCGACCGCATCTTCGAGCTGTCCCGGCTGGGCGCCGAGCTGGCCCGCGAGGTCGCCGACGAGTTCGGCGAACCCGGCCGCCCCCGGTTCGTGCTCGGCTCGGTCGGTCCTGGCACCAAGCTGCCCACCCTGGGCCACACCTCCTTCGCCACCCTGCGCGACGCCTACCAGGAGCAGGTGCGCGGCCTGCTGGTGGGCGGCGCGGACGCGGTGGTCGTGGAGACCTCCCAGGACCTGCTGCAGACCAAGGCGTCGATCATCGGCGCCAAGCGCGCCATGGCCGCCGAGGGCATCCGGGTGCCGATCATCGCGCAGGTCACCGTCGAGACCACCGGCACCATGCTGCTGGGCTCGGAGATCGGCGCGGCGCTCAACGCGCTGGAGCCGCTGGGCATCGACCTGATCGGGATGAACTGCGCCACCGGCCCGGCCGAGATGAGCGAGCACCTGCGCCACCTGGCCAAGCACGCGCGGGTGCCGCTGTCGGTCATGCCCAACGCGGGCCTGCCCGAGCTGGGGCCCAACGGGGCGGTCTACCCGCTGACCCCGGAGGAGCTGGCGGCGGCGCTGTCCGGCTTCGTCACCGAGTTCGGCGCGCGCCTGGTCGGCGGCTGCTGCGGCACCACCGCCGAGCACGTCCGCCAGGTCGCCGAGGCGGTCCGGGCGCTGCCCCCGACCTCGCGCCGCCCCCGCCCCGAGCCCGGCGTGTCCTCGCTCTACCAGGCCGTGCCGTTCCGCCAGGACGCCTCGGTGCTGATGATCGGCGAGCGCACCAACGCCAACGGGTCCAAGAAGTTCCGCGAGGCCATGCTGGCCGACCGGTTCGAGGACTGCGTGGAGATCGCCCGCGACCAGACCCGCGACGGCGCCCACCTGCTCGACCTCAACGTCGACTACGTCGGCCGCGACGGCGCGGCGGACATGCGGGAGCTGGCGGGCAGGCTGGCCACCGCCTCCACGCTGCCGATCATGCTCGACTCCACCGAGCCCGACGTGCTGGAGGCGGGCCTGGAGTGCCTGGGCGGCCGGTGCGCGGTGAACTCGGTGAACTACGAGGACGGCGACGGCCCGGACTCGCGGTTCCAGCGCATCATGCGGCTGGTCTCCGAGCACGGCGCCGCGGTGGTCGGCCTGTGCATCGACGAGGAGGGCCAGGCCCGCACCGCCGAGTGGAAGGTGCGCGTGGCGTCCCGGCTGGTCGAGGACCTGACCGGGAACTGGGGGATGCGCACCAGCGACATCATCATCGACTGCCTGACCTTCCCCATCTCCACCGGGCAGGAGGAGGTGCGCCGCGACGGCCTGGAGACCATCGAGGCCATCCGCGAGCTCAAGCGCCGCTACCCGGAGGTGCAGACCACGCTCGGCATCTCCAACATCTCCTTCGGCCTGAACCCGGCCGCGCGGCAGGTGCTCAACTCGGTGTTCCTGCACGAGTGCGTGCAGGCCGGGCTGGACACCGCGATCGTGCACGCCTCGAAGATCATCCCGATGGCGCGCATCCCCGACGAGCAGCGCGCGGTCGCGCTGGACCTGGTCTACGACCGCCGCCGCGAGGGCTACGACCCGCTGCAGGAGCTGATGCGGCTGTTCGAGGGCGTCACCACCTCGTCCGACCGGGCCTCCCGCGCCGAGGAGCTGGCCGCGCTGCCGCTGTTCGAGCGCCTGGAGCGGCGGATCGTCGACGGCGAGCGCACCGGTCTGGAAGCCGACCTGGAGCAGGCGCTGACCCAGCGCCCGGCGCTGCAGATCATCAACGACACGCTGCTGGCGGGCATGAAGACCGTGGGCGAGCTGTTCGGCTCCGGGCAGATGCAGCTGCCGTTCGTGCTCCAGTCCGCGGAGGTCATGAAGGCCGCCGTGGCCTACCTGGAGCCGCACATGGAGCGCTCCGACGACGGCGGCAAGGGCCGCATCGTGCTGGCCACGGTCAAGGGCGACGTGCACGACATCGGCAAGAACCTGGTGGACATCATCCTGTCCAACAACGGCTACGAGGTGGTCAACATCGGCATCAAGCAGCCGATCAACGCCATCCTCGACGCCGCCGAGGAGCACCGCGCCGACGCCATCGGCATGTCCGGCCTGCTGGTCAAGTCCACGGTGATCATGAAGGAGAACCTGGAGGAGATGAACTCGCGCGGGGTCGCCGACCGGTGGCCGGTGCTGCTCGGCGGGGCGGCGCTGACCCGCGCGTACGTGGAGAACGACCTGGCCGACCTGTACCAGGGGCAGGTGCGCTACGCCCGCGACGCCTTCGAGGGGCTGCGGCTGATGGACGGCATCATGGCGGTCAAGCGCGGTGAGGCCCCCGCGGTCGACCCGGAGGCCGAGCGCAAGGCCGCCGAGCGCAAGGCCCGCCGGGAGCGGTCGCTGCGCATCGCCGCCGAGCGCAAGGCCGCCCGCGCCGAGCCCGAGCCGGTGGGCCGCTCCGACGTGGCCACCGACGTGCCGATCCCGACCCCGCCGTTCTGGGGCACCCGCGTGGTCAAGGGCGTGCCGGTGGCCGACTACGCCGCGATGCTCGACGAGCGCGCCACCTTCATGGGCCAGTGGGGCCTGCGCGGCGCGCGCGGCGGCAACGGCCCCACCTACGAGGAGCTGGTGGAGACCGAGGGCAGGCCGCGGCTGCGGTACTGGCTGGACCGGCTGACCACCGAGGGCGTGCTGGCCAGCGCGGCGGTGGTCTACGGCTACTTCCCGTGCGTGTCCGAGGGCGACGACCTGGTGATCCTCACCGAGCCCCGGCCCGACGCGCCCGAGCGGCTGCGGTTCACCTTCCCCCGGCAGAAGCGCGACCGGCGGCTCTGCCTGGCCGACTTCTGGCGCCCGCGCTCCTCCGGCGAGGTGGACGTGATCGCCTTCCACCTGGTCACCATGGGCCAGCCGATCGCCGACTACGCCAACGACCTGTTCGCCAAGGACGCCTACCGGGAGTACCTGGAGGTGCACGGCCTGGGCGTGCAGCTGACCGAGGCGCTGGCCGAGTACTGGCACCGGCGCATCCGCGAGGAGCTGCGCTGGACCGACGGCACCGCGGTGGCCGAGGAGGACCCGAGCGAGGTGGAGGAGTTCTTCAAGCTCGGCTACCGGGGAGCCCGCTACTCGCTGGGCTACGGCGCCTGCCCGAACATGGAGGACCGGACCAAGGTCGTCGAGCTGCTGGAGCCGGAGCGGATCGGCGTGCGGCTGTCCGAGGAGCTGCAGCTGCACCCGGAGCAGTCGACCGACGCGTTCGTGGCCCACCACCCCGAGGCGAAGTACTTCAACGCGTGAGACCGCCGGGCCGGGCGGTCGAGCTCGTCGCGGGGACGTCACTGCTGGGCGTGTTCGTGGCGAGCGCGGGCCTGGTCCTGGACGCGGGTGACGAGCTGCTGCGCACGGGTGCGCGCGTGCCCGGCGTCGTGGTGCGGGTGCACGAGGCGACGAGGCCGCCCTCGTCGGTGGACGTGCGGTTCACCGTGGACGGCGTCGAGCGGGTCCGCACGCTGCTGTCGGACGATCGCGTGCCGCCGCACCGGGTCGGCGACCGGGTGACGGTGTTCCACGACCCCGCGGACCCCGACCGCGTGCGCACCGAGGAGGTCGCCAACGACCCCCTGTGGTCGACCGCGCTGCTCGCGGTGCCGCTGCTGCTCGGGGGCCTGCTGGTGGTGCGGGGCTGTTCCGGGCTGTTCGACCGTCGGCGCGCGACGCGCCGACGAAGGTGATGGAGGAAGTGCGTGGTTGAGCTGGACGCGGTGCTGTGGGACATGGACGGCACGCTGCTGGACTCGGAGAAGCTGTGGGACATCCCGCTCTACGAGTTCGCCGAGAAGCTGGGCGGCACGCTCTCGCACGCCACGCGGCAGAAGATGGTCGGCACCAACGTGCCGACCACGATGACGCTGCTGTTCGCGGAGGTGGGCGTCGAGCCGACCCCGGCGGACCTGGCCGATGGCGCGGCGTGGATCTCGCGGCGCACCGAGGAGGTCTTCCGCGCGGGCCTGCCGTGGCGGCCGGGGGCGCGCGAGGCGCTGCGGGCGGTGCGCTCCTCGGGGGTGCCGATGGCGCTGGTGACCTCCACCGAGCGGAGGTTGACCGAGGTCGCGCTGGACACCATCGGCCGCGACCTGTTCGACGCCACGGTGTGCGGCGACGAGGTGGGGGGCCGCAACAAGCCGCTGCCCGACCCGTACCTGAAGGCGGCCCGGCTGCTGGGCGCGGACCCGACGCGCTGCGTGGCCGTCGAGGACTCGCCGACCGGCGTGGCCTCCGCCGTGGCGGCGGGCTGCACCGTGCTGGTCGTGCCGTGCGACGTGCCGGTGGAGCCGGGGGAGCGCCGGGTCTTCCGCGACTCGCTGACCGGCGTCGACCACTCGCTGCTGACGACGCTGCTCTCAGCGGTAGGCTGAGCGGAGAGGAGGTGGTCATGGCCGCACCAGCACATCCGCCCTTCGACCCGCTGGTCGATCTCGCAGGCATGTGGACCACCGATCTCGCTGAGCGGTACCTGCCGATCGACGGCGTGCCACCGGCCAAGTACGAGTGCGTGGACGGACGACTGATTTTGAGCCCGTACGAGGCAGGACCCAACACGTATGCGGCTGCGGAGTTGCGCGACATCGTCAAGCCCGCCGCGCGCAAGGCCGGTCTCCGCGTCTACACCACGCTGAACGTCAGGTTCGGCGCGCAGCGGTGGATCCAACCGGATTTCGCGGTGGTGCGCAGCCCCGTGGAAGGTGTCTGGGTGGATGTGGAGGACGTGGTCCTCGTAGGCGAGTTCGTCTCGCCTACCAGCCGCCGACGGGACCGGATCGACAAACCCGCGCTGTGCGCGTCGGAAGGTGTCGAGTACTACCTGTTCGGTGAAGCGGATCTACGGCGGCGGTTCGCCTCGCTGAGGCTGTCCGCGCTCCGCGACGGCGTCTACCAGGTGGTCGCCGACGCCCGGTCGGGTGAGCGGTTCGAAGTCGATGACCCCTTCGAAATCTCGCTCGACCCGACCGAACTGCTGGACCTGTAGGGCTGCGCTCAGGCCGAAGTCAGGCGGGTCCGGCGGGTGGCCGGGTCGACGAGCAGGCCGAAGGCCAGGCCCAGCCCCAGCCACAGGGTGGCGGTCTCGGCCAGCGAGGCCAGCCGGAACTCCCACAGCAGCCCGGCGGGCACGTCCGCCGGGATCTGGTCCGGACCGGCCGGGAACACCACCAGCAGCACCACCGCCGCGGCGACCACCGCCAGCGCCACCGCGGTGAACCGCACCGGCTCGGCCAGGTGCGCCAGCCGCGCCGCCAGCACCCCGGCGCCGTGCACGACCAGCAGGCCCGCCGCGATCAGCCCCAGGTAGAGCACCGTCCGGTACTCCACGGTGGACCCGTCGCCCACCCCCGGCGGGTTGGCCGGGTACTTCACCGCGGGCATCAGCGCCGCCGCGCCGAACAGCGCCGCCGACAGCGCGACGCTGCGCGCGAACGGCGACCGCCGCGGCAACCACCGCCGCGCGCCCGCGTGGGCGGTGGCGAACAGCGCGCCGAGCGCGACCCCGACGACAACAGCGGCGAGCACACCACCGACCACCTGCGTGCCGCGGCTGACCAGTTCACCGTGCTCGTGGCCGTCCCCGACCTCGCCACGCGCCTGTTCGACCGCCAGCGCCGCGCGGATCGGCGCCTCCACCACGACCAGCCCGACCAGGCCCGCGAGCACCCCCGCGACCCCGCCCGCCGCCAGCCCCCGCAGCAGCACACCCCTGAACGAGTTCACCTCGCCCGCCCGTCCTGTAGCTCCACGCCGAACCACCCGAGCAGCCACCACGGCAGCCACACCGACCAGGCCACGTCAGTGGCAGGGGACGCCGAGCGCGTGGCGGCCGTCGTGGAAGAACTCGTGGACGACTTCGGCGGCGTGGCCGAGGGCGAGGCCGTTCTCCTGGAGCACGACCCAGGTCACCGCCAGGGCGAGCAGGGCGACGGCGTAGGCCCACCGGGGCAGCGCCGGGGAGAGCGGGTGCGAGGGGCTCGTCATGACCGATTCCTCCATGCCTCGTGGAAGGTCTGCAACAACGGCGCCGCAGCCGGTCTCCTGGCTCCCGGATCAGTGCTTCTCCCGCGTCTTCCCAGCCGCGCGGTGCGGCCAGTGACGTGCTCGGCGGGTTGGCTCCCCGGTCACAGTGGCGAGGACCGCGCCGGATTCCCACCGGCTTCCCGTCCACCGCGGCCTGCGCACGATAAGGGGCCGGGCCGCGTGCGCACAACGGGTGACCGGCGATGTCACCTCTGTAGCCGCGCGCGATCACCCCCGGAGGGCAGTGGGCAGTCACCGCACGTGCCGCCGCCGTCGAGCCGGTAGTACAGGCAGCAGCTGCGCCTGCGGAACGCGACCTCGCCGGGGAACGGGATGAAGTCGCCCGAGCCGGTGAACGGCGGCTGCGCGAGCATTCGCCGCCCGATGGCCACGCACTGCTCCGCCTCGGCGGCACCGCTGCGGCTCAGCGTGCGCAGGGCGCCCGCGATGGACGAGGCCGCGTTGCCCCACAGCAGGCCGCGCGCCACCGGGGTGACCCGGCGGATCGCGTCCACCACCGGTTCCAGGGCGTCGGCGATGCCTCCGCCCTCCACCGGGTCGGCGATCCTGACCCGCAGGCCGTCGGCGCTGTGGTGCCACCAGAGGTTGGCGGGCCGGATGTCCGGTGCTGCCCGCCCGGTGACGTGCGCGGCGACCACCGGGCACAGCAGCCGGGCGGTGTAGCCGAGGAAGAACAGCGACGCCGCCACGCGCGGTTCGCCGGTCCGGTAGCGCCGGGCGATCGCGTCGAGGGTGGCGGGCAGGGCGTCGCCGTCGAGCAGGGCGTCGCCGGACAGCCAGCTCGGGTCGGGGCGGCCGACGTCCAGGGCGAAGAACGGGCTGATGCCGCGGATCTCGCGCAGCGTGGTGAGGACTCGGGCGAACTGGGACACGCGGTCAGTCTGCCGTGCGTCCTCGGGCGGGTCCTACGGCACGTAGAAGGTCAGCAGGTCCGCGCGCACCGGTGGGAACAGCGCGCGCATCAGGGTGGCGTTCGGGCCGGGGTAGACGTCGGGGTGGCGGGCGGCCAGGCCCTGGATGCCGTGCGGGCCGAACAGCAGCGACGCGACCAGGTCCGGGGCCACGCCCGCGCCGCCCACCGCGGCCGGCCCCTGCATGGTGCCGCCCGCCCGCACCGGGCCCACCTCGCCCGCCGCGAACGGCAGGCGGACGTGGGAGGAGAAGAACGACACGACCGCCTCCCCGTCGGTGAGGCCCGCGCCCGCCAAGCGGGCCGACAGCACGGGGCGCAGGTGCTCCAGCAGCGCCACCGGGTCGGCGACCCGGACGTAGTAGCTGGCGGCCTCCTCCGGCGCGGGGCCGAGGAACGGCGCCAGCGCCTCGCCCGCGACCGTGCCGGGGCGCTCGGTGACCTCGGCCGCACCGGTCAGCGCCAGCAGGGCGCGGGCCGCTTCGGCGTCCACGGCGGCGACCTCGGTCAGGTGCGCCTCGGCGGTCCGGCCCGCGGCCACCGGCACGCCGTCGCGCTCGACCAGCCACTGCGTGCTGGCCTGGTGCGCG
Organism: Saccharothrix coeruleofusca; assembly: GCF_017876325.1. Taxonomy (NCBI): domain Bacteria; kingdom Bacillati; phylum Actinomycetota; class Actinomycetes; order Pseudonocardiales; family Pseudonocardiaceae; genus Saccharothrix; species Saccharothrix coeruleofusca. Next base: position 3,496,728 of record NZ_JAGINV010000001.1, on the reverse strand, counting down.
ACCAGCCACCGCCACCGCGCGGGCGAGTGCGGCATCCGCAGGTCCGCGCGGGCCTGCTCGGCGTCCTGGAGGGCGGCCAGGGTCGGGATGTCGGCGGCGGTGGCCTCGCGCAGCAGGTGCCCGGAGGACTCCGGCCGGGTGGCGACCGGCCGGGTGGCCGGGATCGGGATGGCGTAGGTGTAGCCGAACCGCCGGTAGAAGTAGGGGATGCCGAGCATCACCTGGACCAGGTGCCCGCGCGCGGCGGACCGCTCGTGCGCCCACGCCATGAGCCCGCGGACCAGGCCGCGTCCCTCGTGCTCGCGGTGGGTGGCCACCAGTTCGACCTGTCCGGCCGGGATTTCCAGGCCGTCCAGCACCAGCGTCTCGTCCAGCAGCGTCGCGGTGGAGACCACGCGGTCGCCGTCCACCACCACCCCGCACGACTCGAACCCGGCATCGGGGTCCAGCACCACCAGGCGGTGGTCCTCGGCGTCCTCGGGTTCGCCCCGCTCGGCCAGCAGCGCGCCGATCTGGTCGAGGTCGCGCGGTTGCGCGGTGCGCAGCAGCATCCGGGCAGTGTGGCCGGATCGCGACGGGCCCGGCCAGCGGATTTCAACCGCCCGCGCGGGCCGTTCAGCAGTGGGTGGGCGGCACTTCCGGGGGACGACCGCGTCCCTCGTCGTACCGCCCACGCACGCCTGCCGCGGATTGATCAGACCGAGGCCAACAGCCACCGCTCACTGCTCGCGCCGTGGCAGTCGTATTGAACAATGGGGACGTTGTTGTCCGAACTGCGCTGGAAGACGTCGACACATCGGCCCGACTGCACGTTCCTGATGAGTCGGTGGCCGGGTACGGATGAGGGCTGGAGGGTCCACCGCTGGCTGGGGGCGTAGTGGCAGTCGTATTGGACCAGTCCGACATCGTTGCCGTTGTTCTGCTGGTAGATGTCCACGCACTTGTCGGTCATCTTGCTCCTGATGGCGTGCTCGCCATTTCCTCGGTCCTCGAGGTACCACTGCCGACTCGACGGCAGTTCGGCGCAGTCGAACTGCACGATCCGGGCGTCGTTGTTCCAAGAACGCTGGTATATGTCCCAGCACTTCCCGGTCTGGTCGTTGACCATCGCGTAGTAGTCGTGCTGGATCTCCGCCTGCGGTTCCTCCTCGGCGGCCGAGGCGAGGCCGTGAGGAGCGAACGCGAGGCCGAGCAGAGCCGCCGCGGAGAGCGTGAACCGGACGACGGACTTCACCATGTCGGGCAACCTTTCGCTGGGCGCATCGGGACTCTCGGAGCGAGAAGCCGATGCGAGACTGCGCCGAAAGTCCGGTCGCCGCAAGGCGTGCGCGTGATTTCACTCCCCACTGCCACCTGTCGAGGAACCGACCGCTGAACACCCCGAGGGGCGACCTCGCTCCGTAGTCGAGAATAATCGGATGAGTGACACGGTCGAGTGGGCTATTGCGAGGTGGGCGCGGAACGGCAAAATTCAATCCGAATGCTTTTGCTCGCCACCGCGATCATTTCAGCCGATCGGCCTCCGAGTGCCGGTGCCCCTGGTTCGATTCGCCGGTTCGGGCCGGGCTCCGGGCGGTGCCGGGGAAGCGGATCTCAGCCGCGCCCGCGCAGACCCTCCAGCAGCAGGTCCAGCACCCGGCCCGCGCGGACCGGGTCGTCGGTGGCCAGGAAGGCGCCGCTGATGCCGGTCAGCACGTCGACCGGGTCGACCTCCGGGCGCAGCACGCCCTGGTCCGCGCCCGCGTCCAGCAGCGTGGCGATCGCCTCGACCAGCCGTTCCAGGGAGTGCGCGTAAGGGGCCGCGCCGGAGGAGACGACCGCGCGCAGGGCGTCGGCCAGTCCCCGCTTGGTGGCCCGGTAGCCGAGGAAGCGGTCCATCCACGCCCGCAGCGCCTGGTCGGCGGGCAGCGCGCCGAGCAGTTCGGGGGCGGCGTCGCACAGCTTGTCCAGCTCGGCCCGGTAGACGGCCTCGGCCAGGGCTTCGCGGGTGGGGAAGTGCCGGTAGAGGGTGCCGATGCCCACGCCCGCCCGCTTGGCGATGGACTCCAGCGGCACCTCCGCGCCCTCCTGGGAGAACGCCTGCAGGGCGGTCGCGAGGAGGCGGTCGCGGTTGCGCCGGGCGTCGGCGCGCAGGGGGCGGGGGCTGGCGGCCTGCACGGCTCCTCCTGGAGGGTGTGACGCAGCTCGCGATGCTAAGTGGAGACTCCTCCGCTTACCGTCGAGTTAACGGAGGAGCCTCCGGTTCAGTGTAGGGCAGGGGATGGAGCACATGACCGAGCACATCAGCACCCCGTTCACCGCGGAGTCGACCGCCGCGCAGGTCGTGGCGGGCATCGACCTGACGGGTCGCCGCGCGGTGGTCACCGGGGGCGCCTCGGGCATCGGGGTGGAGACCGCGCGGGCGCTGGCGGGCGCGGGCGCCGACGTCACCCTGGCGGTCCGCGACATCGCGGCCGGGCAGCGCGCCGCCGCCGAGATCACCGCCGACACCGGCAACGGCCGCGTCGTGGTCGCCCCGCTGGACCTGACCGACCGGGCCTCCGTCGCGGCGTTCACCGCCAACTGGGACGGGCCGCTGCACGTCCTGGTCAACAACGCGGGCGTCATGGCCACGCCGCACACCCGCACGGCCGACGGCTGGGAACTGCAGTTCGCCACCAACCACCTCGGCCACTTCGCGCTGACCAGGGGCCTGCACCGGGCACTGGCCAGCGAGGGGGCGCGGGTGGTGTCGGTCAGCTCCTCCGCGCACCTGTGGTCGCCGGTGCTGTTCGAGGACGTCCACTTCACCGAGCGCCCGTACGACCCGTGGCTGGCCTACAGCCAGTCCAAGACCGCGAACGTGCTGTTCGCCGTCGAGGCGACCCGGCGCTGGGAGGCCGACGGCATCACGGTCAACTCCCTGATGCCCGGCGCGATCGAGACCAACCTCCAGCGCCACCTCGCGGAGGAGGAGCTGCGGCAGCTGCGCTCAGTGCTGGAGGCGCGAGGCATGCGGTGGAAGACGCCGCAGCAGGGCGCGGCGACCTCCGTGCTGGTGGCCACCTCGCCGCTGTTGGAGGGAGTGGGTGGGCGGTACTTCGAGGACTGCGCCGAGGCCCTGCCGCACCAGCCGGGCACCAGCCGCGGCGTGGCGGCCCACGCCCTGGACCCGGAGACCGCCGCCCGGCTGTGGGAGGTCTCGGAGAAGATCCTCGCGGGCTGAGCCCGCCGGTCCCCGCCGCGCGATAATCCGCTCGCGGTCCCACCCGGCCGCCACGCACAATCCCGCCCATGTCCTGGCTCCCGCACGACTTCGCCCACCCCACCCGCGTCGACATCGGCACCGGGCACCACCTGCGCCCGATCCGCGAGTCCGACGCCGCCCGGGACTACCCGGCGGTGATGGGCTCGCGGGAGCGGCTGTGGGCGTTGTACGGCCAGGTGTGGGGCTGGCCGCCCGCCACGATGACCCCCGAGCAGAACCGCGCCGACCTCGCCCGGCACGAGCGGGAGATCGAGGCGCACGAGTCGTTCAACTACGTGCTGTTCGACGCGGAGGAGAGCGCGGTGCTGGGCTGCGTCTACATCGACCCGGAGGGCGAGGACGCGCTGATCTCCTGGTGGGTGGTCGACGAGCACGCGGGCACCGACCTGGAACGCGCCCTCGACGCGTTCATCCCCCGGTGGATCGCCCGCGACTGGCCGTTCGCCAACCCCCGCTACGGCATCTGACCGGTCAGGTCCCGCGAGCGGCGGGGAGCGGGCAGGCCGCCGCCCGCGGCCGTGGCGGCGGATGGGAGGATGGACACTCGTGAAGACCTTCGACGAGCTGTTCGCCGAGCTGAGCGAACGCGCCCGCACCCGCCCCGAGGGGTCCGCCACCGCCGCCGCGCTGGAGGCCGGGGTCCACGCGCAGGGCAAGAAGGTGCTGGAGGAGGCGGGCGAGGTCTGGATCGCCGCGGAGCACGAGTCCGACGAGCGCCTGGCCGAGGAGATCTCCCAGCTGCTGTACCGGGTGCAGGTGCTGATGCTCGGCCGCGGTCTGACCCTCGAAGACGTCTACAAGCACCTGTGATCCTGGAAGTCGCCCCGCTCGACGTCCGCCCCGGCCTGGAGGGGGACTTCGAGCGGGCCTTCGCCCAGGCACGGGAGGTCATCGCCGCCTCTCCCGGCTTCGTGGGCCTGGAACTGCAGCGGTCGGTGCGGCGCCCCGGCCGGTACCTGCTGCTGGTGCGCTGGCGGACCCTGGAGGACCACACGGTCGGCTTCCGCCAGGGACCGCTGTACCCGCGCTGGAAGGCGCTGCTGCACCACTTCTACGACCCGCTCCCGGTCGTCGAGCACTTCCGCCCGGTCTGACCGGCGGCCTCGGGCGGTCAGTCGGCCCGGTCCAGGACCGTCTCCGAGCCCGCGTCCGGCTCCGGCCAGCCGGGGTAGGGCGGCGGGGTGCCGTCCCAGGCCGGGCAGCGCACCTTGTGGTCGCAGTAGTCGCACAGCCTGCTCCGGTTGGGCCGGAAGTCGCCGGTGCGCGCCGAGCGCAGGATGGCCTCCCAGATCGCCTCCAGGGTGCGCTCGAACCGGGCCAGCTCGGCCTCGTCGGGCGTGTAGGCCAGCGCCTGCCGATCGGCCAGGTACATCAGCCGCAGCTGCCGGGGCACCTGACCGCGCAGCCGCCACAGCACCAGCGCGTAGAACTTCATCTGGAACAGCGCCTTGGCCTCGCCGACCTCCCTCGGCGCGGCCCCGGTCTTGTAGTCCACCACCCGGATCTCACCGGTGGGGGCCACGTCCACGCGGTCGACGTAGCCGCGCAGCAGCACCCCGGAGGGCATCTCCCACTCCACCAGCAGCTCGCGCGACTCCGGGTCGAACCGGCGCGGGTCCTCCAGTCCGAAGTAGCCCTCCAGCAGGCTCTCCGCCGAGGCCAGCCAGGCGGCCTGCTCGTCGGCCTCGTCGGCGGTGAACAGCTCGGCGAACTCCGGGCGCTCCGCGCGCACCCGCTCCCAGGCCGGGGCCACCAGCTCGCGGGCCCGCTCGGGCAGCCGCTCGGCGGCGGGCAGGCTGAACAGGTCCTCCAGCACCGCGTGCACCACCGTGCCGCGCACCTGCGCCTTCGTCGGCTTCTCCGGCAGCCGGTCGACCGCCCGGAAGCGGTACAGCAGCGGGCACTGCTTGAAGTCACCCGCGCGCGAGGGCGACAGGGCCGGCCTGCGCACGGGTCGTTCGGTGGTCGTCGGCACTGCCATGCCAGCACGATATGCCACCCCACCGACAAGACCCGCGTGCCGCTCGGCGCCGCGTTCGACACCGCGTTCAACACCGCGGCCTGACACCGGGGCCCCTAGGCTTCCCCCGTGGCGAGCACCGGGAGTTGGCGTCGGCAGGCGGGCCGCGACGGCGGGCTGCCGCTGTTCCGCGCGGCGGGGGTGCCGGTGCTGCTGGCGCCCTCGTGGTGGCTGGGGTCGGCGGCCATCGTGGTGCTCTACGCGCCGCTGGCGAGCCGGATCTCACCGGACGCGAGCGGGCTGGCCGGCGTGCTGCTGGCCGCCACCTTCGCGGTGTTCCTCGGCCTGTCCGTGCTGGCCCACGAGCTGGGGCACTGCCTGGTGGCGCTGCGGCTGGGCCTGCCGGTGCGCAGGCTGCGGCTGTTCCTGCTGGGCGGGGTGTCCGAGGTCATGCGCACCCCCGGCAAACCCGGCCACGAGGGTTTGGTCGCCGTCGCCGGACCGGTGGTGTCGGTGGTGCTCGCGGGCGCCTTCGGCCTGGCCGCGCACGCCATGCCCGTGCGCGACGCGGTGTGGCTGCTGGTCGCGCAGACCGCGTTCGCCAACGCCGCGGTGGCGGTGTTCAACCTGCTGCCCGGCCTGCCGCTGGACGGCGGGCGCATCCTGCGCGCGGGGGTGTGGGCGCTGACCGGCCACCGGGCCTCGGGCACCAGGGCCGCGGTCGTGGGCGGCGGTGTCGTGGCCGCGCTGCTGGTGGCCTGGGCGGTGTGGGGCGTGCTGGAAGGCACCGAGGACCGCTGGCTGCGCTTCGGGGCGTGCCTGCTCACCGCGTGGTTCGTGGTCGCGGGCGCGCGCGGCGAGCTGTCCGCCGAGCGCAGGCGCGCCTGGCCGGAGGGGCTGACCCTGGGGGAGCTGGTCCGCCCGGTGCTGCAGCTGCCCGCCGAGAGCCCGGTGTCCGGGGCGCTGTCGGCCTCCGCCGGGCGCGGCGTGGTGCTGGTGCGCGCCGACGGGGTGGCCGCCGGCCTGCTGGACCGGGAGCTGGCGCGCAGGCTGGCCAGCACCTCCCCGCACGCGCCCGCAGAGCAGGCCGCGGTGCCGATCCGGCCGGAGACCGTGCTGCTGGAGAACGAGCCCGGCGACGAGGTGGCCGAGCGCGTGCACGGCACCGCCGCCTGGGAGTACCTGGTGGTGGACCTGGAGGGGCGGCCCGCTGGCGTGCTGCGCCGGGAGGACCTCAAGGCCGCGCTGAACCGCCGCTGAGCAGCCCGGCGTCCTGCGCCAGGATCGCCGCCTGCACCCGCGACCGCAGGTCCAGCTTGGCCAGCACGCGGGAGACGTGCGTCTTCACCGTGGTCTCGCCGATGTGCAGCCTGCGGCCGATCTGGTGGTTGGACAGCCCCTCGCCCAGGCAGCGCAGCACCTCCAGCTCCCGCTCGGTGAGCGCGTCCAGGTTCGCCGGGCGGGCGCGCGGCGGCGCCGAGGCGAACTCGCGCATCAGCCGCCGGGTCACGCTCGGCGCGAGCACCCCGTCACCCGCCGCGACCCGCCGCACCGCCTCGACCAGCGCGGGCGCGTCCACCGACTTGAGCAGGAAGCCCGCCGCGCCCGCCCGCAGCGCGCCGTGCACGTACTCGTCGAGGTCGAACGTGGTCAGCACGAGCACCTCGCACACGCCCGCCAGCCGCCGGGTCGCCTCGATGCCGTCCAAGCCGGGCATCCGCACGTCCATCAGCACCACGTCCGGCCGCAGCTCGCGGGCCAGCCGCACGGCCCGCTCGCCGTCGGCGGCCTCGCCGACCACCTCCACGTCGGGGGCCCCGCCCAGGATCATCACCAGGCCCGCGCGGATGGCCGCGTGGTCGTCGGCCACCAGCACCCGGACCGCCCCCGCGCTCACAGCGCCGTCCCCAGGGGCAGCTCCGCCCGCACGACCCACCCGCCGTCCACCGGCCCGGCGCGGAAGGACCCGCCCACCGCGTGCGCGCGTTCGGCCATGCTCACCAGCCCCGTCCCCGTCCCCCGCGCCACGCCGTCGCGCAGCGGGTTGCGCACGACCACCACCAGCCTCCTGACCTGCCGTTCCACCACCAGGGACACCTCCGATCGGGGCGCGTGCTTGAGCGCGTTGGTCAGCGACTCCTGCACGATCCGGTACGCCGCGACGTCGACGGCTACCGGCAGCCCGTCCACGTTCCCGACCACCGCACCCACGCGCAGCCCGCCCGCGCGGGCCGACTCCACCAGCCGACCCACCTCGCCCAGCCGCGCGGTCACCGGCTCGTCCACCGGGTCGTCCGCCCGCAGCACGTCGATCATGGTGCGCATCTCGGTCAACGACCGCAGGCTGTTCTCGCGCACCGACTTCAGCACCGTGCGCACCAGCTCGGGGTCCTTGCCCGGAGCGGACAGCAGCGCCTCGGACTGGATCGCGATGGCCGACAGGTGCCCGGCGACCACGTCGTGCAGGTCGCGGGCCATCCGGGCGCGCTCGGCGCTCACCGCGGCCCTGCGGTCCAGCTCGGCCATCCGGGCCACCCGCTCCGCGCCCTCCCGGTGCTCCCGGATGTTGGCCGCCCACCACACCGGCACGATGAGCAGCGAGAACACCTGGAGCCCCGCGCCGAGCGACTGCCGCCAGTCACCCAGCACCGCCACCACCGCCACCACCGCCACGGTGATCACCGCCACGGCGGCCCTGATCACCCGGTGCAGCCGCCGCGAGCCGTCCAGCGCGGCCACGTGCAGCACGTCGATCATCACCCCGGTCACCGGCAGGCTGGACCCCAGCGCGGTGTCGGCCGCGCAGGCGGCCACCACGACGGCCAGGGCGAGCGGGGGAGCGGTGTGCCGGAACAGCTGCCCGGCGCAGGCCACGCCCAGCAGGGCCAGCCGCACCCCGGTGGAGGCGTGGTCGCCCGAACCCCACATCCGGTCCAGGCCCAGCAGGTAGGCCAGGGCGCCCAGGGCGAAGGACCCGAGCGCCACCAGCACGTCGCGGCGCGTCGAGCGGATCAGCACACCGGTCATCACAGCACACGGCCGGGCCCGGCTCGTCCTACGAAGTGATGACGCGCTGTGGTCCGCTCCGCCGACGACGCGCGTCGTGCGCGGGCGGCACGCTCCACACCGTGGAACCGCTGGTGTGGGTGATCGTGGCGTGCGAGGTCGGCTTCTGGGTGGTGCTGGCGGCGGGGCTGGTGGCCCGGTACGCGCTGCGCAGGCCACGGCTGGGCGCGGTGCTGCTGATGGGCACGCCGCTGGTGGACGTGGTGCTGCTGGTCGCGGCGGCGCTGGACCTGGCCACCGGCGGTCAGGCCCGGACCGCGCACGGGCTGGCCGCCGTCTACCTGGGCTTCAGCGTCGCGTTCGGGCACTCCGTCCTGCGCTGGGCCGACCAGCGCGTCGCCCACCGGTTCGCCGGTGGGCCGCCGCCGGTCAAGCCGCCCGAGCACGGGCAGGCGCGGGTGCGCTACGAGTGGCGGGAGTGGGGCAAGTTCGTGCTGGCCACGGCCGTGGCGGCGGCCGTGGTCGGGCTGCTCACCCTGGTGGCGGGCGACCCGGCGCGCACCGCGCCGCTGTGGGGCCAGCTGGGCGGCCTGGGCGTGGTGGGCGTGATCTGGTTGGTCGGCTGGCCGGTCTGGGTGACCGCGCGCGAGCTCAGCCGAGGCCGCTGACCGGCCGCCGCGGGCCTTCTGCGACCATCGTGCGCTGTTGTTCGCGTGCTTTTAGCAGGAGGTTCGCCGCGGTGAGCACCGCCAGTGGTCCGTTCCAGCCCGGAGACCGGGTGCAGTTGACCGACCCGAAGGGACGGCACTACACCATCGTGCTCGAACCGGGCAAGGAGTACCACACCCACCGCGGCGCGCTGCCGCACGACAAGCTGATCGGGCAGCCGGAGGGGTCGGTGGTGACCTCCGTCGGCGGCACCTCGTTCCTGGCGCTGCGTCCGCTGCTGGCCGACTACGTGCTGTCCATGCCGCGCGGCGCGCAGGTGATCTACCCCAAGGACGCCGCCCAGATCGTCATGTACGGCGACGTCTTCCCCGGCGCGCGGGTGCTGGAGGCGGGCGCGGGCTCGGGCGCGCTGACCTGCTCGCTGCTGCGCGCGGTGGGGGAGAAGGGCAGCGTCACCTCCTACGAGGTGCGCCAGGACCACGCCGACCACGCGGTGCGCAACGTCGAGCAGTTCTTCGGCGAGCGCCCCGGCAACTGGTCGCTGACCGTGGGCGACCTGGCCGACCACGAGGGCGAGGTGGACCGGGTCGTGCTGGACATGCTCGCCCCGTGGGACGTGCTGCCCACGGTGGCCCGCAGCCTGATCCCCGGCGGCGTGCTGGTGGTCTACGTGGCCACCACCACGCAGCTGTCCAAGGTCACCGAGGCGCTGCGCGAGCAGCAGCACTGGACCGAGCCGCAGGCTTGGGAGACCCTGGTGCGGCCGTGGCACGTGGTCGGCCTGGCGGTGCGGCCGGAGCACCGGATGATCGCGCACACCGCGTTCCTGCTGACCACCCGCAGGCTGGCCGACGGCGTCACGCCGCCCCGGCCGCAGCGCCGCCCGTCCAAGGGCTGAGCAGCGAAAACGGCCCGTGCGACGAGCGCACGGGCCGTGCGGCGCGTTCGGTGGGCGGGTCGGTCAGCGCTCGAACTCGAACATGCCGCAGACCTTCCAGTCGCCGTCCTCCTTGACCAGCTTCACCTTCTGCGGCCCGTCCTTGATGAACTCCTTGAGGTCCTCGGGGACGTTGGAGAACTTCGCGTTGACCGTGGCCTGGGCGGTGTCACCGTTCTCGGTGACCTCGCCGAGGGTGTAGGTCGCCTTGATGTCCTTGAGCTTCGAATCCGGCTCGGACGGCGCGGCGATGCCCTCGTCGGTGATCTCGTCGACCTTCTTCCGGTCGGCGGCGCACAGCAGCTCCTTCATCCCGGAGTCCTTCGCGGCCGCGTTGCTGTTGAGCTGCTTGACGTAGGCCTGGGCGGTGTCCTCGGCGCTGCCGCCGCCCATGGTGAGCACCAGCGTGATCACCACGCCGATCACCACCAGCGCGCCGACGCCGCCCAGGACCCAGGGCAGCGGGCTCTTCTTCCGCGGCGGTGCGCCGTAGGGATCGCCGAAACCACCCGGTTGGCCGTAACCGGGCTGCTGGCCGTAGGGGCCGGGGTGACCGGGCTGGCCGTACGGCGGCTGCCCAGGACCGGGCTGACCGGGCTGCCCGAAACCACCCGAGGGCGGCCCGTACCCCGGCTGCTGCCCACCCTGTGGGAAGCCCTGGGGCGGCGGCGGGTAGCCGCCCGGCTGCTGGCCGTACCCCGGCTGCTGACCGAACTGGCCTGGTTGCTGGCCGAATGGGCCAGGCTGCTGGCCGTACGGACCCGGCTGCTGGGGCGGGACGGACATCACGTTCTCCTAGAACTCGCCGCTGGTGGCGTTGGACACTGCCGGGAACACGTCAGTGTGGGACTCGTTATCGGACGCACCGTAGCGGGTAGGCGGTTCCGGCTGACACCGGTATGGAGCAGTTGGTCCGGCCGAGCGAGCGGAATGCGTGATCGCACCACGCCCGACCGGCCAGAGGGTGGCCGCTTTTGTCGGTGATCGCCGGTACCGTTGTCGTACGAACACGGGAGGAGGGTGCCGACATGCAGCACGGTCATCCCGGCAGCCAGCCCGATGAGGGCGGCGAGCTGAACAATGGCAACAACTCTGGTGAGCTGGCAGCGCAGATCAGGTTCCTGGAGGACGAGATCGCGTTGCTGCGCCGCAAGTTGACGGAATCCCCACGACACGTCCGCCTGTTGGAACAGCGATTGGCGGAGGCGACGGAACGCGTCAGCCAACTGACCGAGCGCAACACCAAGCTCATCGACACCCTTCGAGAAGCACGGAGCCAGCTGCTCGCGCTGCGCGAGGAGGTCGACCGCCTGGCCCAGCCGCCCAGCGGCTACGGAGTGTTCCTGAACAGGTTCGAGGACGGCACGGTGGACGTGTTCACCTCCGGCCGTCGGATGCGGGTCTCGGTTTCGCCTGCGGTGGAGGCGTCGTCGCTGGTCATGGGCCAGTCGGTGCGCCTGAACGAGGCGCTGACCGTGGTCGAGGGCGGCGACTTCGAGCGCATCGGCGAGGTGTGCACGCTGCGCGAGGTGCTGGAGTCCGAGGCCGAGGGCTCGGTGGGCCGGGCGCTGGTGGTCGGGCACGCCGACGAGGAGCGGGTGGTCTGGCTGGCGCAGCCGCTGCTGGACGCGCCGCTCAAGGCGGGCGACTCGCTGCTGGTGGACTCGAAGGCGGGCTTCGCCTACGAGCGGGTCCCCAAGGCCGAGGTCGAGGACCTCGTGCTGGAGGAGGTCCCGGACGTCAAGTACACCGACATCGGCGGTCTGGGCAGGCAGATCGAGCAGATCCGCGACGCGGTGGAGCTGCCGTTCCTGCACGCCGACCTGTTCCGCGAGTACAAGCTGCGCCCGCCCAAGGGCGTGCTGCTCTACGGCCCCCCCGGCTGCGGCAAGACGCTGATCGCCAAGGCGGTGGCGAACTCGCTGGCCAAGCAGGTCGCCGCCGCGCGCGGGGACGACCACCGCGAGGCCAAGTCCTACTTCCTCAACATCAAGGGCCCGGAGCTGCTCAACAAGTTCGTCGGCGAGACCGAGCGGCACATCCGGCTGATCTTCCAGCGGGCGCGCGAGAAGGCCTCCGAGGGCACCCCGGTGATCGTGTTCTTCGACGAGATGGACTCGATCTTCCGCACCAGGGGCAGCGGCGTGTCCTCCGACGTGGAGACCACGATCGTGCCGCAGCTGCTGAGCGAGATCGACGGTGTGGAGGGCTTGGAGAACGTCATCGTCATCGGCGCCTCCAACCGCGAGGACATGATCGACCCGGCGATCCTGCGGCCCGGCCGCCTCGACGTGAAGATCAAGATCGAGCGGCCCGACGCCGAGGGCGCGAAGGACATCTTCAACAAGTACCTCACGCCCGACCTGCCGATCCACGCCGACGACCTGGCCGAGTTCGGCGGCGACCCGGCGGCCTGCATCCAGGGCATGGTGCAGCACACCGTCGAGCGGATGTACGAGGAGTCCGACGAGAACCGGTTCCTGGAGGTCACCTACGCCAACGGTGACAAGGAGGTCCTGTACTTCCGGGACTTCAACTCCGGGGCCATGATCCAGAACATCGTCGACCGGGCGAAGAAGGCGGCGATCAAGTCGCTGCTGGACACCAAGCAGCCCGGCCTGTCGGTCCGGCACCTGCTGGACGCGATAGTGGACGAGTTCGCCGAGAACGAGGACCTGCCCAACACCACCAACCCGGACGACTGGGCGCGCATCTCGGGCAAGAAGGGCGAGCGGATCGTCTACATCCGCACCCTGGTGACCGGGAAGAACCAGGAGTCCGGCCGGGCGATCGACACGGCGACCAACACCGGCCAGTACCTGTAGGCCGCGACCGGCGCTCCCCCTTCCCCGCCCGCGCCGGGGGAGGGGGAGTCGCACGTCAGCCCCCGGCGGTGACCAGGCCGGACTCGTAGGCGGCGATCACCAGTTGCGCCCGGTCGCGCGCCTGCAGCTTGTGCAGCAGGCGGCCGATGTGCGTCTTGACCGTCCCGACCGACAGGTGCAGGACCTGGGTGATCTCGGCGTTGGACAGGCCGCGCGCGATCAGCGAGAGCACCTCGCGCTCCCGGTCGGTGACGCCGGCCAGGGTCACCGACCGCGGCGCGGGCCTGCGACCGAACTCGGCGATCAGGCGCTTGGTCACCCGCGGCGAGAGCAGGGCCTCGCCCGCCGCGACCACGCGGATCGCGGCCAGCAGGTCCGCGGGTGGGGTGTCCTTGAGCAGGAACCCGCTGGCCCCGGCGCGCAGCGCCGCGTAGACGTACTCGTCCAGGTCGAACGTGGTGAGCACGAGGACCTTGGCGTGGTCGCCGTCCCCGGCGATCCGCCGGGTGGCCTCGATGCCGTCCACGCCGGGCATCCGCACGTCCATCAGCACCACGTCCGGCGACGTGCGCCGCACCACCTCGCAGGCCGTCGCGCCGTCGCCCGCCTCGCCCACCACGCGCAGGTCGGGCGCGGAGTCCACCAGGACGCGGAAGCTGCCGCGCAGCAGCGCCTGGTCGTCGACGATGACCACCTCGATCACGTGAACGGCACCTCCGCCAGCACCCGGAACCCGCCCGCGTGCGCCGGGCCGGTGGTCAGCGTGCCACCGTAGAGGTCCACCCGCTCCCGCATCCCGGCCAGGCCGTGCCCGTCCCCTCCCGGCAGCGACCGGCCCCCCGGCCCGTCGTCGGTCACCTCGACCCGCACCGACTCCGCCTCGACGGCCACGGCCACCTCGCACCGCGCGGGCGCGGCGTGCTTGACCACGTTGGTCACCGACTCCTGGACGATCCGGTACACCGCCAGCCCCACCCCGTCGGGCACGTCCCCGCCGCTGACCCGCAGCGACACCTCGACCCCCGCCAGCGCCGCGCTGGCGGCCAGGTCCGGCAGATCCGCCAGCCCCGGCAGGGGCGCCAGCTCGGCCTCGCCGCCCTCGTCCCGCAGCACCCCCAGCAGCCTGCGCATCTCCACGAGCGTGCCGCGGCTGGTCCGCTCGATCACCCCCAGCGCCTCGCGGGCGACCGCGGCGTCCTCGACGTGGTTGGCCACGCCCGCCTTGACCGCGATCACGCTGAGGCTGTGCGCCACCACGTCGTGCAGCTCGCGGGCGATGCGCAGCCGCTCCCGCGCGACGGCCCGCGACGCCTCCTCGACGGCGGTCCGCGCGTCGTAGGCGCGGCGCAGGCGCACAGTGCGGCCCAGCATCCACGACGAGGCCAGCACCAGCGCGACGGCCAGGGCGAGGCCGATGTCGTCGGGCCACGGCTGGCCGATGAACAGCGCCACCGCGGCCGTCGCCAGGCTGACCGCCAGCGCGGCCACCGAGCGCCTCCGGGGCACCTCCACCCCGACCATGTAGAGGGCGAACGCCGAAGGCGTGTACATCTCCAGGGTGATGTCCGCGACGGTGCCCGCGTTCTGCGCGGTCAGCACCACGGCCAGCACCGGTAGCGGCCACTTGCGGCGCACCGCCAGCGGCGCCCCGACCAGGAACGCCAGCGGGTAGCCCAGCCACAGCGGCGCGGTGCTCACCTGGGCGAAGTGCAGGTACAGCATCGTCACCACCGCGGCGGCCGCCACGTCCAGCGCGACGAGGTACGCGGTGGGCAGCAGGCGGATCACGCGGGAGGTCACCGGCCGACCGTAGCCGGCCGCGCGCCCCGGTGGATCGGACCACGGTCCGATGTCCGTCGTGGACCGCCGTCCGATCCGCCCGGCGCGTCGACCCGCGACGCTGAGCCGCGTGATCGAAGTGCGTGAGCTGACCAAGCGCTACGGCGCCACGAAGGCCGTGGATGGCCTGTCCTTCGCCGTCGGGCCCGGCTGCGTGACCGGGTTCCTCGGGCCCAACGGCGCGGGCAAGTCGACCACCATGCGAGCGGTTCTCGGCCTCGACCGACCCACCAGCGGCGAAGCGCTGGTGGGCGGGCGACGCTACGCCGAGATCCCGCGACCGATGCACCACGTCGGCGCGCTGCTGGACGCGAGTGCCGCGCACGGCGGTCGGACCGCCTACGACCACCTGCGAGTGCTGGCCCGCAGCAACGGCATCGGCGACAAGCGGGTCGTCGCGGTGCTGGAGGAGGTGGGCCTGGCCGGGGCGGCGCGCAGGCGGGTCGGCGCGCTGTCGCTGGGCATGAGGCAGCGGCTGGGCGTGGCCGCGGCGCTGCTGGGCGATCCGGGCGTGCTGCTGTTCGACGAGCCGGTCAACGGGCTGGACCCGGAGGGCATCCGGTGGATCAGGCGGCTGATGCGGTCGCTGGCCGCCGAGGGCCGCACGGTGCTGGTGTCCAGCCACCTGATGGGCGAGATGGCGCTGACCGCCGACCGGGTGGTCGTCGTCGGGCGGGGCAAGCTGATCCTCGAAGCGTCCGTGCGGGAGCTCAGCGACCGCTTCCGGCGCGACGTGCTGGTGCGCACGCCCCGTCCCGCCGAGCCGACCGCCGCGCTGCGGGCCGCCGGGGCCACCGTGCGCGAGGAGGCGGGGGCGCTGCTCGTGCGCGACCTGGACGCGCCGGGCATCGCGGACCTGGCCGCGGCGGCGCGGCTGCCGGTGCACGAGCTGACGCCGCGCGGAGCGTCGCTGGAGGAGGCCTACCTCGAACTGACCGACGACAGCGTGGATCACCGCGCCGGGGGGACCGACCGATGACCGACGTGATCGCCTCGGAGTGGCTCAAGCTCCGCTCGGTGCGCTCCACCGGCTACCTGCTGCTGGCGCTGCTGCTGACGCTGCTGGCCGGGAGCGCGGTGGCGTACCTGATGACCGCCGACTGGGACACCTCGCCGCCGCAGCAGCGGGCCCGGTTCGGCAGCGCCGACCCCAGCGTCATGGTGGTGCCCTTCGGCCAGTTCCTGTTCGGCGTGCTGGGCGCGCTGGCGGTCACCTCCGAATACGGCAGCGGCATGATCCGAACGGCGCTGGTGTCGGTGCCCCGCCGCCGGACGCTGCTGCTGGCCAAGACCGCCGTGGTGGGCGGTGGCGCGGTCGTGCTGGGCCTGGTGGTGGCCAGCGCGGCGGCCCTGTCCGGTGAGCTGATCACCGGTGACCGGCCCGCGCCGATCGCGGCGTTCGACTCCTCCGCCGCCCTCTGGTCCGCCGTGCTGGCCAACGCCGCGGCGCTGGCGCTGCTGGCGCTGCTCGGCCTGGGCCTCGGCTTCGTCCTGCGCTCCACGGCGGGCACGCTGGTGGCGCTGTGCGGGTTGCTGTTCGTCCTCCCGGTGCTGGTGCTGATGCTGCCGCAGCCGTGGGACGAGCGGCTCTACGCGCTGACTCCGGGGGTGCTGGCGCCGCAGCTGACGGGGGCCATGGCGGACCCGTCGCTGACGCCGTGGGGCGCGGGGCTGGTGATGGTGGCCTACGCCGCGGTGTCGCTGGGCGCGGGCGCGGCGGTGCTGCTGCGCCGGGACGCCTGAGCGCCGGTTACCGTGATCGCCGTGCCCGACTTCGCCCTCGGCCTGGCCGCCCTCGGCAGGCCCGCCTACATCAACCTCGGTCGCGAGCGGGCGCTGCCCGAACACCGCGACGTCGACGCCATGCGGCGCGCCTGCCACGCCGTGCTGGACGCGGCGTACGCGGCGGGCGTGCGCCGGGTGGACGCGGCCCGCTCCTACGGGCGCGCCGAGGAGTTCCTGGCCGAGTGGTTGGCCGACCGGGGGCACCGCGACGTGCGGGTGTCCAGCAAGTGGGGCTACGCCTACGTGGCCGACTGGCGGCGCGACGCGGACACCCACGAGGTCAAGGAGCACTCGCTGGACCGCTTCACCCGGCAGTGGCGGGAGACCGAGTCGCTGCTGGGGGCCGGTGTCGAGCTGTACCAGGTGCACTCGCTGACCGACGACAGCCCGCTGTTCGGCGATTCCGAGCTGCTCGCCGCACTGGGGGCGCTGCGCGACTCCGGGGTGCGGCTGGGCTTGTCCACCTCCGGACCGCGCCAGGGCGAGGCGGTGCGCCGGGGGCTGGAGGTGGAGGTGGCCGGGCGGCGGCTGTTCGACGCGGTGCAGTCCACCTGGAACGTGCTGGAGCCCTCGGTGGGGCCCGCGCTGGCGCTCGCGCACGAGGCGGGGGCCGAGGTGCTGGTCAAGGAGGGGCTGGCCAACGGCAGGCTCGCGGTGGACCCGCCGCGCCGCGTCCGCGAGCTGGCCGCCGAGCACGGGGTGGGGCCCGACGCGATCGCGCTGGCCGCGGTGCGCGCCCAGCCGTGGGTCGACGTGGTGCTCTCCGGCGCGGCCAGCCCGGACCAGCTGCGCGCCAACCTGGCCGCGCGCGAGGTCGAGCTGGCCCCCGACGCCATGGCCGAGCTGGCCGAGCCCGCCGAGCGCTACTGGGCCACCCGAGCCTCCCTGCCCTGGAACTAGTCCTTCACCGCCAGCCCCGCGACGAGGACCGCCACCAGTCGGCGCGCGTCGTAGCGGCGGTTCTTGCCCGCGCCCGCGCAGATGCCCCCGACGCCGCGCATCAGCTCGTAGGCCGCCAGGTCGTCCCGGATCTCGCCGGAAGCTGCGGCGGCGTCCAGCAGTCGGGCGCACACCGGCACGAGGTGGTCGAGGAAGTAGGTGTGCAGGGGGTCGAAGCAGGGGTCGTCGGACTGCAGCACGGCGGCGAGCCCCTGCTTGGTGATCACGAAGTCGACGAACGCGTCCATCCACCGCCGCAGCGCGGCGTACGGGGTGGGGCTGGTCGCCAGCAGGACGGGACCGGCCTGGGCGAGGGATTCGACCTGGTGCCGGTAGACGGCGACGATCAGGTCCGCCCGCGTCGGGAAGTGGCGGTAGATGGTCGCCGTCCCGACGCCCGCCGCGGCGGCGATGTCGCGTATCGGCGCTTCCACGCCGGAGGTCACGAAGACCGAGGCGGCCGCGTCGAGCAGGGCCTCCTGGTTGCGCCGCGCGTCCGCCCGCTTGGGACGGGCCGTCCCCCGATCGCCGTCGTCCACCGCGCGTTGCCTCCCATCGCCCCGGCTAAGCGGGACACTGTCCCGTATGCTTAAAACGGGACGCTGTCCCGCTTACATGGTGCCAGGTCGGCGCCGCCGGCCCCACCACGGGTCACTACGAGGAAGACTCCCCATGACTGGAACAGCCCTGCCCGTCATCTCGGTCAAACCGGTCGCGCTGCCCGCCCCCGGCCGCGGCGAGGACCTGCGAGTGCGGGTGTCCGCGCCGGTGACCGGCGACGGACTGCCGATCGTCGTCTTCTCGCACGGCTTCGGCTCGTCGATGGACGGCTACGGCCCCCTGACCGACTTCTGGGCCGCCCACGGCTTCGCGGTGGTCCAACCCACCCACCTCGACTCGCGCACGCTGGGCATCCCCCCGGACGACCCCCGCACCCCGCGGATCTGGCGCTTCCGCGTCGAGGACGTCAAGCTCGTCCTCGACCGGCTCGACGTGCTGGAAGCCGCCGTCCCCGGCCTCGCGGGCCGCCTGGACCGCGACCGGATCGCCGTGGCCGGGCACTCCTTCGGCGGCCAGACGGCGGGCAACCTGCTGGGCCTGCGGGTCCTCGACCCGGCGGGCGGGGGAGGGCAGGACCTGTCCGACCCCAGGGTCGCGGCCGGCGTGCTGCTGGCCACGGCCGGACGGGGCGGAGCCGACCTGACGCCGTTCGCGGCCGAGAACTTCCCGTTCCTCAACCCCGACTTCACGACCATGACCACGCCCGCGCTCGTGGTCGCCGGGGACCGGGACGACTCCCCGCTGACCGTTCGGGGACCGGACTGGATGACCGACCCGTACTTCCTCAGCCCCGGCGGCAAGAGTCTGCTCACCCTGTTCGGGGCAGAGCACTCGCTCGGCGGCATCCCCGGCTACGAGGCCAAGGAGACCACGGACGACAACCCCGAACGGGTCGCCCTGCTGCAGCGGATCACCTGGGCCTACCTGCGCCACGCCCTCGGCGTCGAGGACGACAGCTGGGCGGCGGCGCGGAAGGAGCTGGCCGACAGCCCCCGACCACTGGGCCGCCTCGAATCCCGCTGAGCCGCCTGCAAGTACTACCCGAGGCGCCCGCGCGGGCCGCTGACTACCACCCGCCGTCGCGAAAGCGCGGACCACCGCCGTCGAACCACATCCGAACCAGCTCCCGGCCATCCGGCACCACCGGCCAGTCGGGGTCGGCGACCAGCCGCCGGACCTCCGCCACGTCCACCCACCCGCCCCAGGCGACCTCCTCGGACTGGTGGTGGAACGGACCGTCGCTGCGCGCCAGGTAGACGTGCGCGACGTAGCGGATGGTCCCGTCGACGAACCGCGACCGGAACAGCGGCGTCAGCGGCGCGGTGACGCCCAGCTCCTCGGCCAGCTCGCGGCGCGCGCACTCGTCGGGCGTCTCCCCGGCCGCGACCACGCCGCCGCACGTCGGGTCGTACAGGCCGGGGTAGACGTCCTTGGTGTCGGTGCGGCGGTGCACGTACAGCCGCCGCCCGTCCAGCGAGGTCACCACGATGGCCGCGCACGCGTGCCACAGCCCTTCGGCCCGCACCCGCGCCCGCGTCGCCGACCCGACCGGCGTGCCGTCGGGGTCCACCAGCGCCACCAGCTCCACGATCGTCCTCCTCCGGTCGTACCCGATCGTGCTACCGCGGGCCGACGCCCGCCGACGAACCCCGTTCCTACCTTCGTGACGTCCACGTCACGAGGAGGAATCGTGCCCACATCCCTGCGGCTCGCGGTGGCCGAGTTCCGCTCCCGGCCGGGCCGAGCGGTGCTGCCCGGTGTCGCCCTGGTCGTCGGCGTCGCCTGCCTGCTGGCCTCGCTGGTGCTCAGCCAGGCCATGGTCCAAGCCGTCGAGCAGACCGCGCCCGCGGTGCCCGCCGGGGTCGACCACGTCGTGCGGCCCGGCACGTCCGGCGGGGCCGTGCTGGACCAAGCCGCGCTGGACCGGGTCGCCGCGCTGCCCGGCGTCGCGGAGGTCGTGCCGGTCCGGCAGGTGCGCGTCGACCTGCTGCTCGACGGGGGCCGCGCGGGGAGCCAGCGGGCCGACGCCGACGTCGAGCCCGACCGGGCGGAGCTGCACCGCATCCCGATCCGGGACGGCCGCACCCCCGCGCGCGACGGGGAGATCGCGCTCGACCGGGTCACCGCCCACCAGCACGGCCTGGGCCCCGGCTCGGCGATGCGGGTCGCCGACGCGCGGGGCAGGCCGCTGGACGTGGTCGTCCGAGGCGTCACCGAGCGCGGGTCGCTGAGCGAGGAGCCGCTGGTCGTGGTCGGCGAGGACCTGGCCGCGAAACTGGGGACGCCGCGGGTGGTGGAGGCGCACGTGCGGGGCGGCCACGCGGCGGCCGTCGAGCGGGCGCTGGGCGAGGGCTTCGCGGTGCGGTCCGCCGCGCAGGTCGTCGCCGCCGCGGCGGACGACGCCGACGACCTGCGGGTGATGCTGCTGCCGTTCAGCGTCCTGGCGCTGGCCACCTCCGTGTTCGTCTCCTCGGCGACCTTCCGCGCGGTCTACGCGCAGCGGCAGCGCACCACCGCGCTGCTGCGCTGCCTGGGCGCCCACCGGGCCCCGCTGCTGCGCGCCAACCTGCTCGAAGCGCTGTTCACGGGCGCGGTGGCGGGCGTGCTGGGCGCGCTGCTGGGCGGCCCGGTCGCCCTGCTGCTGGCCCGCCTGTTCGACGCGACCGGCCTGTCGGCGGTGCTGGGCGCGGTCGAGCTGAGCCCTCGGCTGCTGCCCTCGGCCGACCACCTGCTGCTCGGCGGGTTCGTCGCCGCCGCGCTCAGCGCGTTCGCCGCGGTGCGGCCGTCGCTGGCCGCCGCGCGGGTGGCCCCGCTGTCGGCGTTGCGGTCCTCCGAAGGGGGGACCCCGGACGCGGCCGTGGCGCGCAGGCGGCTGGTCCTCGGCCTGCTGCTGGTGGGCACCGCGGTCGCGCTGGCCGCGCTGGGGGTGCTCGCGAAGGGCTCGATCGGCGCGGTCTTCCTCGTGCTGTTCTCCGGCATCGCCGCGATGGCCGGGCTGTTCGGCGTGCTCGGCCCCGTCGTGGTGCCCGCGCTGGGCCTGCTCTTCGGGCACATCGCGGGCCGCTTCGGCGGCGCGCAGTGGAAGCTGGCCGCCGCCGAGGTGCGCCGGGTGCCGCGGCGCGCCGCGTCGGTGGCCATGCCGCTGGTGCTGGCCGCGGCCATGGTGACCTTCTTCGCGGTCGCGGTCGGCACCGCGCAGCGCGTAGAGGACGAGTTCAGCGGCGCGTCGCGCCCGGACGTCATGGTCGCCGACGTGGGCGACCGCCCCCTGCCCGCCGGGGCGGAGGCCGCCGTGCGGCGGCCAGGAGCGGAAGCCTCCGTCGTCCTGCACGAGGCCGAGAGCGCGGAGGTCGACGCCCAGGGCGAGAGCAGGACCATGACGGTCGCGGGCGCCGATCCGCGGCGGATGCGGGACTGGCTGGCCGCCCAGCAGGCGGACGCCCCCGACTTCGCGACGGGCCAGGTGCTGCTGTCGGAGGGGACCGCGCAGCGGCTCGACGCGCGGCTCGGGCACGCCGTGACGCTCTACGGGATGCCCGGCGGGGCGCGCACCGCCACGTTCGCGGGCACCTACCCCGGCGAGCTGGTCGAGGCCTCCGCGGTGCTGGCCGACCCGTCCATCGCGCCCGCCTCCCGCGTCCTGGTGGCGCTGGAACCCGCCGCCGACCCGGCCGCCTACCGCGACGGCGTGCGCGAGGTGCTGGCGGGCGCGCCCACCGTGCTGGTGACGACCAGGGCCGACATCGCCGCGCGCAGCCAGCGCTACCTGGACATGGGCACCACGCTGCTGATGGTGCTGCTGGGCCTGTCCGCGGCGGTCGCGGTCACCGGCATCGGCACCGCGCTGGCGATCTCGGTGCAGGAGCGCCGCAAGGAGCTGGCGCTGCGCCGCGCGCTGGGCGTGACCAGGGGCGGCATCCAGGGCGGCGTGGTCGCCGAGGCGGTGCTGCTGTCGCTGGTCGGCTTGCTCGGCGGCGGGGTGTTCGGGCTGGTGTACGCGGAGCTGGCGATGGCCGCGCTCGGGGTGTTCACCTGGCCGACCGCGGCGGTGCCTCCGCTGCTGCTGGGCGGGCTGGGCGTGGTGGTCCTGGCGGTGCTGGCCGCGGCCGGACCCGCCCGCGGCGCGGCCCGCGTCCGACCCGCCGCGGGGTTGGCGGCAGGCTGAAAACGCGCGTGGGTGCCGCGCGGTGCCCGCCGTAGGTCGTAGGCTGCAGCTATGCGGCGGATCATGGGAACCGAGGTCGAGTACGGCATCGCGGTGCCGGGTGACGCGACCGCCAACCCGGTGCTGACCTCCACGCAGGTGGTGCTGGCCTACGCGGCCGCCGCCGACATACCGCGCGCCCGGCGCGCGCGGTGGGACTACGAGGTCGAGTCCCCGCTGCGCGACGCGCGGGGGTTCGACCTCGGCGCCCCCGGCGGCCACCCCGGCGACAGCGACGTGGAAGACCTCGGCGCGGCCAACGTCATCCTCACCAACGGCGCGCGGCTCTACGTCGACCACGCGCACCCGGAGTACTCCGCGCCCGAGGTCACCAACGCCCGCGACGCGGTGATCTGGGACAAGGCGGGCGAGCGGGTGATGGAGGAGGCGGCCATGCGCGCCGCCACCGTCCCCGGCCAGCCGCGCCTGCAGCTGTACAAGAACAACGTCGACGGCAAGGGCGCCAGCTACGGCACCCACGAGAACTACCTGATGGCGCGCAGCACCCCGTTCACGGCGGTGATCGCGGGCCTGACCCCGTTCTTCGCCTCCCGGCAGGTCGTGGTCGGCTCCGGCCGCGTCGGCATCGGCCCGGCGGGCGAGGAGGCCGGGTTCCAGCTGTCCCAGCGCTCGGACTACATCGAGGTCGAGGTCGGCCTGGAGACCACGCTCAAGCGCGGCATCATCAACACCCGCGACGAGCCGCACGCCGACGCGGACAAGTACCGCAGGCTGCACGTGATCATCGGCGACGCCAACCTCGCCGAGTACTCCACCTACCTGAAGGTGGGCACCACCTCGCTGGTGCTGGACATGATCGAGGCGGGCAGGCGGTTCGACGACCTGCGCCTGCTGGACCCGGTCCGCGCGGTGCACCAGATCAGCCACGACCCGACGCTCAAGACCCGCGTGGAGCTGGCGGGCGGGCGCAAGTTCACCGGCCTGGACCTGCAGTTCGCCTACTTCGAGCGGGCCTCGCAGTTCGTCGAGCAGGAGGGCGTCGGCGACCGCGACGTGCTGCGGGTGTGGGGCGAGGTGCTCGACGCGCTGGCCCGCGACCCGCAGGAGTGCGCCGACCGGCTGGACTGGCCCGCCAAGCTGCGGCTGCTGGAGGGCTACCGGGCGCGCGACGGGCTGGCCTGGGGCTCGCCCCGGCTGCACCTGGTCGACCTGCAGTACGCCGACGTGCGGCTGGACAAGGGCCTGTACAACCGGCTGGTGGCCCGCGGCTCGATGAAGCGCCTGGTCAGCGAGGAGGAGGTGCGCGCGGCCGTGCTCGCGCCGCCGGAGGACACCAGGGCCTACTTCCGCGGCCGCTGCCTGGAGCGCTACCCGACCTCGGTGGCCGCCGCGTCGTGGGACTCGGTGATCTTCGACCTGGGCCGCGAGTCGCTGGTGCGCATCCCCACTCTGGAGCCCCTGCGCGGCACCAAGGCGCACGTCGGCGCGCTGCTGGAGGCCGCCGAGACGGCCGAGCAGCTGGTGGAGGCGCTGACCAGGGGCTGATCAACTTACCCGAGTGGTAGACGAAAATTGTCACACTCGATGGGTAGGGTTGACGTGCACGACCCGAGGACCGGGAGGTCGACATGGCCCAGGAACAGGTTCAGCGCCAAGGCGGCGGTGACGGCGACGACGGCGGCGACGCCGCGGCGGCGGCGGGCCAGGAACGCCGCGAGAAACTCGGCGAGGACGTGGACGCGATCCTCGACGAGATCGACGACGTCCTGGAGGAGAACGCCGAGGACTTCGTCCGCGCGTACGTGCAAAAGGGCGGCCAGTAGGCCGCTGGCGGGACAGGAGAAGAACCCACACATGGACCTCAGCTCGACCGGGCACTACCCGGCCGCGTCGCTGCCCCCGGCCTACCTCAGGCCGGGGTCCTCTTCGTTCGTCGACTTCCTGCGCGCGCAGGCGCCCGAGCTGCTGCCCTCGCCGCAGCGGCTGCCCGAGGGGACCGTCCAGGCACCCCACGGCACCACGATCGTGGCACTGACCTTCCGCGGCGGCGTGGTGATCGCCGGGGACCGGCGGGCCACGATGGGCAACGTCATCGCCCAGCGGGACATGAAGAAGGTCTTCATCACCGACGACTACTCGGCGGTGGGCATCGCGGGCACGGCGGGCATCGCGGTCGAGATCGTCCGGCTGTACGCGGTGGAGCTGCGGCACTACGAGAAGATCGAGGGCGTCTCGCTGTCGCTGGACGGCAAGGCGAACCGGCTCTCCGGCATGATCAAGGGCAACCTCGACGCGGCGCTGGCGGGGCTGGCCGTGGTGCCGCTGTTCGCGGGCTTCGACATCGACGCGCCCGATCCCGAGCGCGCGGGCCGGATCGTGTCCTACGACGTCACCGGCGGCCGTTACGAGGAGTCCCAGGGCTACCAGGCCGTGGGATCGGGCTCGCTGTTCGCCAAGTCGGCGCTGAAGAAGCTCTACAACCCCGACGCGGACGCCGAGGCGGCCGTGCGCAGCGCGATCGAGGCGCTCTACGACGCCGCGGACGACGACTCGGGCACCGGCGGCCCCGACACCGTCCGCAAGATCTACCCGGTGGTCGTCACGATCACGGCCGACGGCGCGGCGTACCTGTCCGAGGACCAGGTCGCGGCCCAGGCCGAAGCCGTCGTGGAAGCCCGTCGGACCAGCCCGACGGGCTGACCACCGTGATCACCATCCGCCGAACACGGGAGCCGCACCAGTGACGTTGCCGTTGTACGCCTCACCCGAGCAGATCCTGCGGGACCGCTCGGAGTACGCCAGGAAGGGCATCGCGAGGGGCCGCAGCGTCGTCGTGCTCAGGTACGCCGACGGGGTGCTGTTCGTCGCCGAGAACCCGTCCAGCACCCTGCACAAGGTCTCCGAGATCTACGACCGCATCGGCTTCGCCGCGGTCGGCCGCTACAGCGAGTTCGAGAACCTGCGGCAGGCGGGCATCCGGTTCGCCGACGTGCGCGGGTACCAGAACGACCCGCGCGACGTGACCGGCCGCTCGCTGGCCAACGTCTACGCCCAGACCCTGGGCTCGATCTTCACCCAGGAGATCAAGCCCCTGGAGGTGGAGATCTGCGTGGCCGAGGTCGGCCACTCCGCGGAAGAGGACACGCTGTACCGGCTGACCTACGACGGTTCGATCGTGGAGGAGCCGCAGTACGTGGTGATGGGCGGGCAGGCCGAGGCGACCGGCACCGCCCTGAAGGAGAGCTACGCCGAGGGCCTGGCACTGGCCGACGCGGTGCGCCTGGCGGTCAAGGCGCTCAGCAACGGCAGCACCAGCACCGGCAACGGCAAGCCGGACCTGCTCGACTCCGCCAAGCTGGAGGTCGCGGTGCTGGAGCGGGACCGCCCGCGCCGGGCGTTCCGCCGCATCGTCGGTGCCGCGCTGGCCCCGCTGCTGCCCACCTCCGACGCGGCGCCCGCCGAGCCGGAGGCCAAGGACGAGGGCAAGAGCAAGCCCGTCACCGACGCCAGCCTGCCACCGGACGACAACAAGTCCTGATCCGACACGTGTGAGGCCCGGCCCGCTCCCGCGAGCCGGGCCTCACACGTGCTCCAGGCCGCGTCAGCAAGTACCACCCGAGGCCCTCACCAGGGCGGGTAACTACTACCCGAGGTGCGCGAACGCTCAGTTCGCAGTGCCCGAACGCGCGACTCGCGCCGGGTGTCACGGTCGGTAGATGCCCAGGGCGGCGGGTTGGGAGCGGAACGAGAACGCCGTGCCGGTCGGGCCCACCTCGCCGTCGGTGGCGATGGCCACGGCCGCGTCGAAGACCCGCACTTCCAGGGCGCGCGTCTCCAGGTGCCGGTAGGTCCGGCTGTGGTGCAGCGAGCCCAGCAGCGCCCCGAGGAAGAACCGGGCGCGGGAGAACCGGGTGTCGGCGCGGATGTAGCGCACGTCCAGCAGCCCGGCGTCCAGCGCGGGGCGCACGGTGGGGGCGAAGCCCTTGGGCCGGTACGGCCCGTTGCCCACGAACAGCATCCACACCAGGTGCGGCTCGCCGTTGAGCTCCACCCGCAGGGGTCGGGACGTGCGCAGCACCTCGGCCAGCGCGATGGCCGCCGCGGGCCACTTGCCCCACCGGTCCTGCAGGCGCTCACGCAGCCGGACCATGTCCGGGTAGCCGCCGAGGCTGGCGGTGTTGACGAACCACCGGGGCGCCGCGCCGTCCACCGACACCGAGGCCAGGTCGATCAGCACCCCGTCGCCCGCCGAGACGGCCCGCGCGGTGTCGTCCAGGCCGTCCACGCCCACGTCGCGCGCGAAGTGGTTCAGCGTCCCGGACGGGACCAGCACCATCGGCAACCGGTGCTCGGCGGCCACCGCCGCGACCGCCGCCACGGTGCCGTCGCCACCCGCCACGCCCAGCGCGCGCGGCGCGTGGTCGGCCACCGCGGTGGGCAGGTCCGCCACGCCCACCAGGGTGGCCTTGGGCCACTCCTGGGTGATGGCCTCCGTCGGGTCCGCGCCGCCCGCCTGCGGGTTCACCACCACGACCAGGCCCTCGCCGTCGGTCAGCGGCTCCAGCGCGGCGTGCTCGTAGGCCGACGCGGGTTCTTCGCGGCCCAGCGGCCACCAGCGCCGCGTCGCCAGGCCCACGGTGGTGCCCAGCAGCGCGCCCGCCAGCACGTCGGAGGGCCAGTGCACGCCGGTGTGCACCCGCGAGTAAGCCACCGCCGCCGCGACCGGCCCGACCACCGCCGCGGCGGTCGGGGACTCCATCGCCACCGCCGCGGTGAACGCCGCCGCCGAGGCCGCGTGGCCGGACGGGAAGGACGACGAGGTGGGCCGCTTGGTCAGCCTGCGCGGCACCGGCAGCAGGTCGGCGGCGGGCCTGCGGCGCGGGAACAGCGTCTTGCCGACCAGGTTGGCCCCGGCGCTGGCCCCGGCGATGGCGGCCACCCCGCGCAGCGCCGCGCGCCTGGTCCGGCCCCTGCGGGCGGCCAGCACCGCGGCCACCGCGAACCACAGCAGGCTGTGGTTCGCCGCCCTGGACAACTTCTTCAGACCCCGGTCCGCGGGGGTCGCCGGGAGCGCCGCGCAGCGCCGCATCAGGCCCTGGTCCAGGCGGTTCACTCGTCGGAGCACACCTGAACGTTATCGTCGAAAACCGGCTGACGCCCGATTGGATCACTGAAGGAAGCGCCGGATGCGCTTACTGTTGAGGGATGCAGCGGCGGATCTTCGGCATTGAGACTGAGTTCGGGGTGACCTGCACCTTCCACGGGCAGCGCAGGCTGTCCCCGGATGAGGTCGCGCGTTATCTGTTCCGCCGGGTGGTGTCGTGGGGTCGTTCGTCGAACGTCTTCCTGCGCAACGGCTCTCGGCTCTACCTGGACGTCGGGTCGCACCCCGAGTACGCCACCGCGGAGTGCGACGACCTGACCCAGCTCGTGACGCACGACAAGGCGGGCGAGCGGATACTCGAGGACCTGCTGGTCGACGCCGAGCGCAGGTTGGCCGACGAGGGCATCGGCGGCGACATCTTCCTGTTCAAGAACAACACCGACTCGGCGGGCAACTCCTACGGCTGCCACGAGAACTACCTGGTCGCACGGGCCGGGGAGTTCTCCCGCATCGCGGACGTGCTGCTGCCGTTCCTGGTCACCCGCCAGCTGATCTGCGGGGCGGGCAAGGTGCTGCAGACCCCGCGCGGGGCGGTGTACTGCCTGTCCCAGCGGGCCGAGCACATCTGGGAGGGCGTCTCCAGCGCCACCACCCGCTCGCGCCCGATCATCAACACCCGCGACGAGCCGCACGCCGACGCCGAGCGCTACCGCAGGCTGCACGTCATCGTCGGCGACTCGAACATGTCCGAGGTCACCACGCTGCTCAAGGTGGGCAGCGCGAACCTGGTGCTGGAGATGATCGAGCAGGGCGTGCAGTTCCGCGACTTCAGCCTGGACAACCCGATCCGGGCGATCCGCGAGATCAGCCACGACCTGACCGGCAGGCGCACGGTGCGGCTGGCGGGCGGCAAGGAGGCCTCGGCGCTGGACATCCAGCGCGAGTACTACGAGCGCGCGGTGGAGCACGTGGCCAAGCGCTCGCCCGACCCGATGGCCGAGCGGGTGCTGGAGCTGTGGGGCCGCACCCTGGACGCGATCGAGGCCGAGGACCTGTCCAAGATCGACCGCGAGATCGACTGGGCCATCAAGTACCGGCTGATGGAGCGCTACCAGGCCAAGCACGACATGGACCTGTCCAACCCGCGCATCGCCCAGCTGGACCTGGCCTACCACGACATCCGGCGCGGCCGGGGCGTGTTCGACCTGCTCCAGCGCAAGGGGCAGGTGGACCGGGTGACCGACGACGGCGAGATCGAGGCCGCCAAGGACACCCCGCCGCAGACCACGCGGGCCAAGCTGCGCGGCGACTTCATCGCCGCCGCGCAGGCCGCGGGCCGGGACTTCACCGTGGACTGGGTGCACCTGAAGCTGAACGACCAGGCGCAGCGCACGGTGCTGTGCAAGGACCCGTTCCGCGCGGTGGACGAGCGGGTGGAGCGGTTGATCTCCTCCCTCTAGCGGTTGTCGGGGGAGGGGGACTTCGTGAGGCTCTGAGCCCATGAAGATCCTCCTCCTCGCCGCGGTCGCGGCATCGCTGCTGGTGGTGGCCCCGGCCGGGGCCGCACCCGAGACCCGCTGGGAGCTGCGGCCCACCGGGGTGGACGCCCGGCTGCGCGGCCTCTCGGCGGTGGACGCCCGCGTCGCGTGGGTCAGCGGCAGCAAGGGCACGGTCCTGCGCACCACCGACGGCGGCCGCAGCTGGGCCTCCGTCGCGCCGCCGGGCACCGAGGCGCTGGACTTCCGCGACGTCGAGGCGTTCGACGCCCGCAACGCCGTGGTGCTGTCCATCGGGCCGGGTGACAGCTCGCGCATCTACCGCACCTCCGACGGCGGCCGGACGTGGGCGCAGACCTTCGCCAACCCGGAGCCGGACGCCTTCTACGACTGCGTGGCCTTCTTCGACCGGTTCCGCGGCCTGGCCATGGGCGACCCGGTGGGCGGGCGGTTCCGCGTGCTGGTCACCCGCGACGGCGGGCGCAGCTGGCGGCGGGTGCCCGAGGAGAACCTGCCGCCCGCCTCGGACGGCGAGTTCGGCTTCGCCGCCAGCGGCCAGTGCCTGACCACGGCGGGCTCGCGCGACGCCTGGATCGCCACCGGCGGCGGCGCGCGGGCGCGGGTGCTGCACTCCGGCGACGGCGGGTGGCGCTGGACCGCCTCGGACACGCCGCTGCTCAGCTCACCCTCGGCGGGGGTGTTCGCGGTGGCGTTCCGCACCCCGCGGCAGGGCGTGGCGGTCGGCGGCGACTACGCGGACCCGGCGGGCGCGGTGGCCAACCTGGCGCTCAGCGGCGATGGCGGCCGGACGTGGCGGGCGCCGTCGCAGGCCCCGGTGGGCTACCGCTCGGGCGTGGCCTGGCGCGGCGGCTCGGTGGTCGCGGTCGGACCGGGCGGCAGCGACCTCAGCCGCGACGGCGGGCGCCACTGGCGGCAGTTCGACCAGGGCAGCTTCGACACCGTGGACTGCCCGAGCACCTGCTGGGCGGCCGGTGAGAAGGGCCGGGTCGGTGTGCTGACCGGCGGCTGACCTCTCGGGTGGAGCCTGTCCAGGGCTCCGCACGCCCCATTGACAAAATAGATTTGTACGTTCAAAGTTGTTTTCGCGATGAGAGATGTCCTGTACCTGGATCAGATCGAGCAGGCCGAGGCACTGCTCAAGCCGCAGCGCGTCGAGGTGCTGCGGCAGTTGGCCGAGCCCCGCTCGTGCACCGAGGTGGCGGCAGTGCTCGACCAGACCCCGCAGCGGGTCTACTACCACGTGAAACGCCTGGTCGAGGCCGGTCTGGTCACCCAGGTGTCGGAGCGCCGGGTGCGCGGCGTGCACGAGGGCGTCTACCAGGCCGCCGCGCGGTCGTACTGGCTGTCGCCGCACCTGGTGGGGCGGCTGGGGCTGCGCCGGGAGCGGGACGAGCTGAACCTGGCTCGTCTGCTCGACCTGGTCGAGCAGGTGCAGTTCGACATCGCCGCGCTCGACCGCACCCGCCCGGAGCTGCCGTCGCTGGGGGTCTCCGGGGAGATCCGGCTGCGCCCGGAGGACCGGCAGCGCTTCTTCGCCGACCTCAAGGCCACCCTGCAGGACCTGTTCACCCGCTACGGCGGCGCGGAGGGCGACGCCTTCCGGCTGGCCGTGGCCTGCTACCCGGAGGGCGAACGAGACGATGAGTGAGACCCTGACGCTGCGGGTGCGCGCCCGCGTCCCCGCCGAGCGCGTGCACCGCGCCCTGACCGACGGCGCCGAGCTGGCCACCTGGCTGGCCGAGCGGGCCGAGGTCGACCTGCCCGACCGCTACCAGTTCTGGGGCCGCCACACCCCCGAGGGCGACCGGCCGCGCCAGCGGCCCCTGCGCGTGGACGACCGCGCGGTCAGCTTCGGCTGGCACCTCGGCGGCGAGGACACCACCGTCGAGTTCCTGCTCGCCGACGAGGAGGGTGGCACGCTGGTCACGCTCACCCAGAGCCACTTCCCCAGCTGGCGGACCGCCATCGCCGAGACCAGCGTGCTGGGCTACCTCTACACCTACTGGTGCCTGGCGCTGGCCAACCTGGTCGACCACGTCGAGGGCCGCCCGCTGACCCCCAAGCCCGACTTCACCAGCGGGCGGATGCGCGCCGTGGTCGACGTCGCCGCCCCGGTGGACGAGGTCTACGACGCGCTGGTGGACCCGGTGAAGTTCGAGCGCTGGTTCGGCGCGAAGGTCGACATCGAACCGGAGGTCGGCGGCCGGTTCGCGATGGGCGGCTTCGAGCACAACCCGGAGCCCGCCACGATCGTCGACCTGCGACCCGGCCGCGCGATGACCGTCGACTGGGGAGACTCGGTGTCGACCTGGGAGCTGGAGGGCTCCGGGGGACGCACCCGGATGACGTTCACGCAGAGCGGGTTCGACGAGGGCAGGCCGCCGTTCGGGGCCTGGCTGGGCTGGCTGGCCGGGGTGGCCGAGCTGCGCCGGTTCCTGGAGCTGCCCGACTGGCGGCCGATGTGGCTGACGCCGGAGGTGCCCGAGCTGCCCGACGGCATCCTGACCGACCAGCGCGGGTGAGCGGACCGTTCACCCGAGCAGTGCGGGGGAGTGGGCGTCACCGGGTGGCCGCGCGGGGTTAGGGTTCCCTGGTGGCCACCGCACGTGCTGAACGGCTCGTCAACCTGGTGCTGTGCCTGCTCTCCACCCGCCAGTACCTGACCGCCGAGCGCATCCGCGCCATCGTCCCCGGTTACGCCGACGCGTCCACCGACGAGGCGTTCTTCCGCATGTTCGAGCGCGACAAGACCGAGCTGCGGGACCTGGGCGTCCCGCTGGAGACCGGGCGCAGCGGCGCGTTCGACGCCGTGGACGGCTACCGCATCGCGCGCCGCGACTACGAGCTGGGCGACGTCGACCTGGAGCCGGACGAGGCCGCCGCCGTGGCGCTGGCCGCCCGGCTGTGGGACTCGCCGCAGCTCACCGGCGCCGCGCACGGCGCGCTGATCAAGCTGCGCGCGGCGGGCGTGGACGTCGACCAGGACGTGCACGTGCCGGTGGAGCCCAAGGTGCGGGCCACCGAACCGGCGTTCCCGCCGCTGCTGGCCGCGGTGCAGGAGGGGCGGGTGGTGGAGTTCGACTACCGCCGCCCGGTCCCGGTGGAGGTGCGCAAGCGCACCGTGGAGCCGTGGGGCGTGGTGGCCTGGCGCGGCCGCTGGTACCTGGTCGGGCACGACCGCGACCGCGACGCCCCCCGCTGCTTCCGGCTCTCCCGCATCGTCGGCGAGGTCCGCGCGGTCGGCAGGCCCGGCGCGGTGGCCCGCCCCGACGACGTGGACCTGCTCAGCTTCGTCGCGCGCACCCAGCGCGACCCGCAGACCACGGCCACCGCCAAGCTGTGGGTGGCCAAGGGCCGGGGACAGGGGGTGCGCCGCCGTGCCCGGCCGCTGGGCGAGCGGGAGCACGACGGCGTGCCCGGCGACGTGCTGGAGATCGAGCTGCGCTTCCCGGACTCGGCGGCGGGCTGGATCGCCGGGTTCGGCGAGGACGTGGTGGTGCTGGAGCCGGAGACGCTGGCCAAGACGGTGCGGGAGAAGCTGGTGGGCGCGCTGCGCGGAGCCGGGGTGAAGGTGTGAACGCGGTCAACGACCGGCTGCCCAGGCTGCTGGCGCTGGTGCCCTACCTGCTGGCCCGGCCGGGCATCCCGATCGAGGAGGCGGCGGCCGACTTCGAGGTCACCCCCAAGCAGCTGCGCCGCGATCTGGAGCTGCTGTGGATGTGCGGGCTGCCCGGCTACGGCCCCGGCGACCTGATCGACCTGTCGTTCGAGGGAGACACGGTCACCGTCACCTACGACGCGGGCATGAGCAGGCCGCTGCGGCTGACCGCCGCCGAGGCCACCGCCCTGCTGGTCGCGCTGCGGGCGCTGGCCGAGACGCCCGGCGTGGTGGACAAGGCCGCCGTGCAGCGGGCCGTGGCCAAGATCGAGTCAGCGGTCGGCCAGGCCCGGCCCGCGGGCGTCGCGGTCGGCCTGGCCGTGCGCGAGGCCCCGGAGACCGAGCGGGTCCGCGACGCGGTCTCCGACGGCGTCCGGCGCGGCCGGGCGCTGCGGCTGCGCTACTACACGCCGTCGCGGGACGAGATCACCGACCGGGTGGTGGACCCGATGCGGGTGCTGCTGGTCGAGGGCCGCGGCTACCTGGAGGCGTGGTGCCGGGCCGCGGACGGCGTGCGGCTGTTCCGGCTGGACCGCATCGACGGCGTGGAGGTGCTCGACGAGCCCGCCAGCCCGCCGCCGCACGCCACGCCCACCGACACCTCGGAGGGGTTGTTCCACCCCGACCCGTCCCAGCGCACCGCCGTGCTGGTGCTGGAGCCGGACGCGCGCTGGTTCGCCGAGTACTACCCGATCGAGGACCTGGAGGAGCTGGGGGAGGGCCGCGCGCGGGTGCGGATGCGCTACTCCGACACCGCCTGGATGGTCCGACTGCTGCTCGGCCAGGGCGGCGAGGTGCACGTCGAGCAGCCACCGGACCTGGTGGAGGCGCTCGTTCGCCGGGCGGAGGCCGCGTTGCGGCGGGCGGATCACCTCCCGTCCACCTGAGCCCTATACGGTTGTGCCGTGCCGTACTTGCCGATCCTGGCGCTGGTCCTGCTCGGGCTGGTCGCGCTCGTCGTGGTGGTGGTCCGAGTGATCGGATCGTTGCGCCGATTCCGCGTCGCAAGCACTCTGGTAGGTGACAGGGTCGGCGACGGCGTGGGTCTGCTGCGGGCGCGGTTCGCCGCGCTCGGGGTGGCCTTCGCCGAACGGCGTCCGGACCGGGCCCGACAGGGCGAGCCCCGAGTACGATCGACGCACCGGGGGAGACAGGAGGACCACCGTGGGTAACCTCGGACCAACCGAGCTGATCATCATCGCCGTGGTGATCATCTTGCTGTTCGGCGCGAAGAAGCTGCCCGACATGGCCCGCTCGATCGGCCGCTCGGCCAAGATCCTGAAGGCGGAGACCAAGGGCCTGCGCACCGACGAGGACGGCCAGCAGCAGGCGCAGGCGCAGCCGCCCGCGCAGCAGCAGCTGCCGCCCGCACAGCCGCCCGTCGCGCAGCAGCCCATCGTGCAGCAGCCTGCCCAGCAGGTCCCGGTCCAGCAGCCCCAGGCGCAGCAGCCGCAGGTGGCCCCGCCGATCGAGCAGACGCCGCAGAACATCCAGCACAAGTCCAACTAGCAGTGAAGGACGGTCCGCACGGTGGGGGCTAGCCCTGTCCGGTGGTGGTCCCAGCGCCGGGAGCGCCGCAGGCTGACGAGCCGTCGGAGCAACCCCGACGGCACGATGTCGCTCAAGGACCACCTGTACGACCTGCGGCACCGGCTGGGCTTGGCGCTGCTGTTCATCGCGTTCGGCGCGATCTTCGGGTTCCTGTGGTGGGGGTGGCACCCCTTCGGCCTGCCCAGCCTGGGCCAGATCGTCACCGGGCCGTACTGCGGCATCCCGGTCACCGACCGGCTCAGCCAGAACGGCAGCTGCCAGCTGCTGCAGACCAAGCCGTTCGAGGCCTTCATGATCCAGCTGAAGGTCGGCGCGGCGGCGGGCATGGCGCTGACCGCCCCGCTGTGGCTGTACCAGGTCTGGCGCTTCATCGCGCCCGGCCTGTACGCCAAGGAGCGGCGGTTCGCGCTGGTCTTCGTGGCGGCGGCCTCGGTGCTGTTCGTGCTGGGCGCGGCGCTGGCGTTCTACGTGGTCCCGCAGGGCCTGACGGTGCTGGTCGGGTTCGGCGGCAGCCAGTTCCTCACCGCGCTGTCGGCGGGGGACTACATCGACTTCGTGCTCACCCTGCTGCTGATCTTCGGCGTGAGCTTCGAGCTGCCGCTGATCGTGGTGATGCTCAACCAGGTCGGTGTGCTGACCTACGAGAAGCTGAGCCAGTGGCGGCGGGGCATCGTGTTCGGGCTGTTCGTCTTCGCCGCCGTGGCCACGCCGGGCACCGATCCGATCTCGATGGTGGCGCTGGCCATCGCGCTGGCGCTGCTGTTCGAGCTGGCCATCCAGATCGCGCGGGTGCACGACCGGCGCGCGGCGCGCAAGCGCAAGGCCGAGGGCTGGGACGACCTGGCCGACGACGAGGCCGCGCCGTTCGACTACACCCCCTCGCAGATCGACGAGCCGGAGCCGGTGACCGAGTCCGCGAGCCGGGAGCGCGTGCGCTACGACGACGCGACCTGATCGACGACCCACCAGGCCCCGCCGCGCACCCGTCGCGGCGGGGCCTCGTGCGATCATGCGGCCGTGACTCGCGCGGCGCTGCTGGTCTGCCCCGCCTCGGGCAGGGGCCGGGCGGGACGGGTGGCGGACGCGGTGGCCGCGCGCCTGCGCACCGCCGTGGACTCGCTGAACTCGCACGTCGCCGACTCCGCCGAGGGCACTTTGGCGCTGGCCCGGCGCGCGGTGGACGACGGGGTCGACGTGCTGGTGGTCCTGGGCGGCGACGGCGCCGCGCACCTGGCCGTGCAGGCCTGCGCGCGCAGCGGCACGGCGCTGGCCGTGGTGCCCGCGGGCACCGGCAACGACCTGGCCTCGGCGCTGGGCGCCTCCTCCGTCGAGGACGTGGTGGCCGCGCTGCGCGCGGGCGGCAGGCGGTCGGTCGACCTGGGCAGGCTGGAGACCGGGACGTGGTTCGCCACCGTGCTGTGCGCGGGCTTCGACTCTGCGGTCAACGAGCGCGCCAACGCCCTGCGCTGGCCCGCCGGTCCCCGCCGCTACGACCTGGCGATCCTGGCCGAGCTGGCGGTGCTGCGCCCGCAGCGGCTGCGGGTGGACGCCGACGAGCGCGTGCTGGAGCTGGACGCGCTGCTGGTGGCGGTGGGCAACACGAGCAGCTACGGCGGCGGCATCCCGGTGTGCCCGGACGCCGACGTGAACGACGGGCTGTTCGACGTGACCGTGCTCGCCGCGGCACCGCGCCGCGCGTTGCTGCGGATGCTGCCCGCCCTGCGCACGGGCAGGCACGTCGACCACCCGGCGGTCCGCACCTTCCGCGCCAGATCCGTCACCCTGTCCGGACCTCCCTGGGTGGGCTACGCCGACGGGGAGCGGATGCACGAGGTGCCGGTGAGCGCGACCTGCGTTCCCGGCGCCCTGACCGTAGTCAGCTCAATAACTTCAGTGTAGAACGAAATATCTGCTCCGGCCCGCGCGCGATATCCGACCAGCTTTTGTCGGGGTCATGTGACAGCCTGGAGGGGTGTCAAGCGCTTCGCGGTCCCCGGCCGACGCCTACGCGGAATTCCGACGCCGCTCCACCCGGCCCAAGCTGACCGACTTCCTCTCGGTGATCTCCTTCGAGCTCGACCCGTTCCAGCGGCGCGCGTGTGAAGCGCTGGAGGACGGGCACGGCGTGCTGGTGTGCGCGCCGACCGGCGCGGGCAAGACCGTCGTCGGCGAGTTCGCCGTCCACCTCGCCCTGTCCGAGGGGCGCAAGTGCTTCTACACCACGCCGATCAAGGCGCTGTCCAACCAGAAGTACGCCGACCTGTGCGCCCGCTACGGCGCGCAGCGGGTGGGTCTGCTGACCGGTGACACGTCGGTCAACGGCGACGCGCCGGTGGTGGTGATGACCACCGAGGTGCTGCGCAACATGCTCTACGCGGGCTCCTCGACGTTGAACAGCCTGGCCTACGTGGTGATGGACGAGGTGCACTACCTGGCCGACCGGTTCCGCGGCCCGGTGTGGGAGGAGGTCATCCTGCACCTGCCGGAGTCGGTGCGGCTGGTGAGCCTGTCGGCCACGGTGAGCAACGCCGAGGAGTTCGGCGAGTGGCTGGTCGAGGTGCGGGGCGACACCACCGTGGTGGTCGACGAGCACCGGCCGGTGCCGCTGTGGCAGCACATGCTGGCGGGCAACCGGATGATGGACCTGTTCGCCGGGGAGGGACCGGACGGGCACGCGCGGATCAACCCGCAGCTGCTGCGGCACACCGAGGACCTGGCGCGCTTCCACGTGCCGTGGAGTCGCGGGCGGGGTGGCCGGGACAAGGACCGGGGGCGGGCGCCGCGGTCGACGGGGTTCAAGCCGCCGTCGCGGGTGGAGGTGGTGCAGCGGCTGGACGCGGCCGGGTTGCTGCCCGCGATCGACTTCGTGTTCAGCCGGGCGGGCTGCGACGCGGCGGTGGCCCAGTGCGTGCGGGCGAACCTGCGGCTGACCTCGGCGGAGGAGACCGCGCGGATCCGCGACATCATCGAGGACAAGACCGGTGACCTGCCGCAGGGCGACCTGATGGTGCTGGGGTACTGGGAGTGGCGGGAGGCGTTGGAGCGGGGCATCGCCAGCCACCACGCGGGGCTGCTGCCCGCGTTCAAGGAGACGGTGGAGGAGTTGTTCGTGCGCGGCCTGGTGAAGGTCGTGTTCGCCACCGAGACGCTGGCGCTGGGCATCAACATGCCCGCGCGCACGGTCGTGCTGGAGAAGCTGGTCAAGTACAACGGCGAGGCGCACGTCGACCTGACGCCGGGGGAGTACACGCAGCTGACCGGGCGGGCCGGGCGGCGGGGCATCGACGTGGAGGGCCACGCCGTGGTGGTGTGGCAGCCGGGGGTGGACCCGAAGGCGGTGGGCGGGTTGGCCTCGACGCGGACCTACCCGCTGCGCTCGTCGTTCCGGCCGGGTTACAACATGGCGGTCAACCTGGTGCACCAGTTGGGCGCGGCGGCGGCGCGGGAGATCCTGGAGCAGTCGTTCGCGCAGTTCCAGGCGGACCGGTCGGTGGTGGGGCTGGCGCGGCGCATCGAGCGCAACCGGGAGGCGTTGGGCGGGTACGCCGAGGCGATGACCTGTCACCTGGGTGATTTCAGCGAGTACGCCTCGCTGCGGCGGCGGGTGGCCGACCGGGAGAAGGCGCTGGCGCGGCAGAACACCACGGCGCGGCGGGCGGAGACGGCGGCGTCGTTGGAGAAGCTGCGCAAGGGTGATGTGATCGCGGTGCCGTCGGGGCGGCGGTCGGGGCTGGCGGTGGTGATCGACCCCGGTCTGGAGCCGCTGGGTGAGGCGCGGCCGCTGGTGGTGACCGAGGACCGGTGGTCGGGGCGGTTGTCGTCGGCGGACTTCCCGGTGCCGGTGGAGGTGCTGGGGCACGTGCGGTTGCCCAGGCAGGTGGACACGCGGTCGCCGAGGTCGCGGCGGGACTTGGCGTCGACGTTGCGCAACACCGGGATCGTGGCTCCCGCGCTGCGCAAGCGGCGGTCCACGGCGGATGACGACGCGGAGTTGGCGACGTTGCGGCGGGCGCTTCGGGCGCACCCGTGTCACGGGTGCGAGAAGCGCGAGGACCACGCGCGGTGGGGTGAGCGGTACCACCGGCTGCTGGGGGAGACCGAGCAGTTGGAGCGCAAGGTGGCGGCGACGACGCACTCGTTGGCGCGGGAGTTCGACCGGATTCGCGGGTTGCTGCGAGAGCGCGGTTATCTGACGCAGGAGGAGGCCGGGCCGGGTGAGGAGGTCACCGAGCACGGCAAGCGGTTGACCCGCCTGTACAGCGAGTCGGATCTGCTGGCGGCGGAGTGCCTGCGGCACGGGGTGTGGCGGGGGCTGGACCCGGCGGAGTTGGCGGCGGTGGTCTCGGCGCTGGTCTACGAGGCGCGGCGGGACGGGCCGTTGGAGACGCGGCTGCCGCCGGGCAAGGTCTACGACGCGTTGACGGCGACGTCGCG
This sequence comes from Saccharothrix coeruleofusca, assembly GCF_017876325.1. Taxonomy (NCBI): domain Bacteria; kingdom Bacillati; phylum Actinomycetota; class Actinomycetes; order Pseudonocardiales; family Pseudonocardiaceae; genus Saccharothrix; species Saccharothrix coeruleofusca. Next base: position 3,458,531 of record NZ_JAGINV010000001.1, on the reverse strand, counting down.
GTTGTGGGCGGAGTTGGAGGAGGACGAGCGTCGTCACCGGCTGGACCGGACGCGGCAGCCTGATCCGGGGTTCGCCTGGGCGGTGTTCCGGTGGGCGCGCGGGGAGTCGTTGGAGAAGGTGCTCAGCTCGGCAGAGGCCAGTGGGGTGGAGTTGGGCGCGGGTGACTTCGTGCGGTGGTGCAGGCAGGTGATCGACTTCCTGGACCAGATCCGGGATGTGGTGGGCGGTGGCGATCCGGTGGGGGCCACCGCGCGCAAGGCGGTCGAGGCGCTGCGGCGCGGGGTGGTGGCGATGGCCACGGTCTGACAAAGGTTTGCGGGGTGGCTGGGTGGCCGCCCCGCGCCTGTGGTTTGATCGCGCCCGCAAGCCCTGTACGTCCAACTCTCAGACCGACCGTCGGAGGCCGAGCATGACCAGTCCGTACGGACCGTCCGGAGGGAACGACCCGCAGCCGCAGTGGGGCCAGCAGCCCTACGGTGGTGGGTACCCCGGCACGCCGTCGGGTGGTTTCCCCGCTCAGCAGCCCGGTTACGGGCAGCCGGACCCGTCGCAGCAGTCGCCGCAGCAGCCGCAGTGGGGGCAGCAGCCGCCGCCTCAGCAGCCGTACACGCAGCAGTACCCCGGTGCGTACGACCCGACCCAGTCCAACCCCTACGGGCAGCCCGCGCAGGGTCCGTACGGTCAGCAGCCCTATGGTCAGCAGCCGTACGGGCAGCCGGGTTACGGGCCGCAGCCGCCCGCGAAGAAGTCCAGCGCGGTGTTGTGGGTCGTGGTGGCGCTGGCGGTGCTCGTGGTCGGCGCGGTGGGCATCACCGGGTTCGTGACGCCGGGGTTCCTCAACACGAAGGTGTTCGACAACACCGCCGTGCAGAACGGCATCGTGCAGGTCCTCAAGGACGACTACAAGATCGCCGACGTGGAGAGCGCGTCCTGCACGGGTGAGCACGAGGTGAAGCCGAACACCACCTTCGACTGCACTGTCAAGGTCGGGGACAAGGACAAGAAGGTCAAGATCACGGTGAAGACCGCCGACGGCGAGTACGAGGTCGGTCAGCCCACCGGCTGAGCGCGTTCCCGGATCACTGACGAGGCCACCCCCGCGCGGGGGTGGCCTCGTCGCTGTCCGCCGAGGGGAAAGTCGTTAGCGTTGCGAGCGACCTCGGGGGAGGATCGGGGCGTGACCGACATCCGCGTGCTGGACGACGAAGCCGACTACCGCGCCGCGCACGCCCTGTTCCGGGGGACGCTGCACCACCCGCCCGCTCCCGACGACCGGTGGAAGGTGGCGCTGGAGTCGTACCTGCCCGGTCGCGTGCTGGCCTCGTTCGACGGTGGGGAGATGGTCGGCACGGTGCAGTCGTTCCCCTCGGCGTTGGCGCTGCCCGGTGGGGAGGTGGTGCGGATGGGCGCGGTCAGCCGCGTGGGCGTGCGCGCGGACCGGACCCGGCGAGGTGTGCTCAGCGGGTTGCAGTCGGCGCAGCTGCGGGGGTTGCGCGAGCTGGGGGACGTGGCCGCGACGCTGCGCGCCTCGGAGGCGGTCATCTACGGCCGGTTCGGCTACGGCGCGGCCACCAGGGGGCGGACGCTGCGCCTGGACCGGCGGCGAGCGGCGCCCCGGTCGCGGGTGCGCGGTGACGTGCGGCTGGTCGGGTTGGAGGAAGGGGAGCGGATCATCCGCACCCTGTTCGAGCGCGTCTCACCGGGCCGCCCCGGCACCATCGCGAGGTGGGACGCCTGGTGGAGCATGAACGTGCGCCACTCCGGTGAGGAGGCGCTCCGGATCGTGGTGCGCAGCGGCCCCGGTGGGGACGACGGCTACGTGGCCTACAAGGTCGACCCCGGCAGCGGAGGTCTGCTCGACGAGCGGTCGTCGGTGCTCACCGTCCTGGACCTGTGGGCGGTCACGCCCGAGGCGTGGGCGGACCTGTGGCGGTTCCTGGTGGGCGTGGACCTGGTGAGCGAGATCAGCGCCCCGCTGCGCCCGCTGGACGAGCCGGTGGGGTGGCTGCTGGCCGACCCGCGCGCGTGCAAGGTGGTCGCCGAGGACGACGAGACGTGGCTGCGGCTGCTGGACGTGCCGCAGGCGCTGGCGCGGCGGGACTACCGGGCGGCGGAACCGGTGGTGCTGGGCGTGCGCGACCGGTACCTGCCGGACAACGAGGGCGCGTACCTGGTCGCGCCGGACGGGGCGACGCGCACCGACCGGGAGCCGGACCTGGTGCTGGACGTGGACGTGCTGGCCGCGGCGTTCCTGGGGGACGTGCCGTTCCGGGCGTTGGCGGCTACCGGCAGGCTGGAGGTGGTCGATCCTGCCGCCGTGGCGCGCGCCGATGCCCTGTTCGCCGTTGACCAGTCCCCCTGGTCCGGCACCTACTTCTGACCGCCACGCCCGCTCCCGGTGTCGCCCACCTATGGGCGTGTCGGGCATGTCGCCCCCGCGAGTCGAACGCTCAGACACCCCGAACTCAACATTCGCGCACCCTGAGCCGCGCTCTCGCGCACCCTGAGCCGCGCTTTCACGCGCCCCGCCGCGCGCTTCCCGTGCCTCGGGTAGTAGTTACCGGCCTCCCCAGCCCCGTCGGGTGGTACTTGCCGACGCACCAGGGCGCAGTGGGGTGCCCGTGAGCGCCGTCCATGGCGACCTGCTGCGCGGCGAGCGCACCCCCACCGCACCCCAACGACGAACTCGCGGTACCCGAGCGTTCGACTCGCGGTACCCGAGCGTTCGACTCGCGGGGTGGGGGGTCAGGCCCGGCGGCGTTCCAGGGCGTTGAGCAGGCGCGGCAGAGAGCTGCCCAGGCCCCAGTGCCGGGTCAGCTCCGCCACCCGGTCGGGGTCGGCCGGGGCGGCGGGCACGGCGTCGTCGCGGTCCTGCAGCACCGGGGCGTCCACCGCCACGTCGACCACCGTCGGGGCGACCGCCAGGTAGTCCTGGGCGTTGAGCAGCGCGGTGCGGGCACGGGTGGTCAGCTTGCGGTCGCGGCCGTCGTGCACCGCGGCCAGCACCGCTTCCAGCGAGCCGAACTCGCTGATCAGCTTGGCCGCGGTCTTCTCGCCGATGCCCGCCACGCCGGGCAGCCCGTCGGAGGGGTCGCCGCGCAGCACCGCCATGCCCGCGTACGCCCGCCCCGCGTCGACCTCGGGCAGGGCGTACTTGGCGGCCAGTTCCGCCGGGCCGACCAGTTCCGCCTTGGCCCAGCCGCGCCCCAGGTACAGCACGCGCACCGGGGTCGGTCGCTCGCGCACCACCTGGAACAGGTCGCGGTCGCCGGTGATGACCTCCACCGGGTCGGTCTCCTCGCGCGCGGCCAGCGTGCCGATCACGTCGTCGGCCTCGTAGCCGACGGCCTCGGCGGTGGCGATGCCGACCGCGTCGAGCACGTCGAGGATGATCGGCACCTGGGGGCTCAGCGCGTCGGGCACCTCCTCTTCGCCGTCCGCGCCGTCCGCCGCCACCCGGTGCGCCTTGTACGAGGGCAGGGCGGCCACCCGGAACTCCGGTCGCCAGTCCGCGTCCAGGCACGCGACCAGCCTGCCCGGCCGCCGGTCGGTGATCACCTTCGCGATGGTGTCGACGAATCCGCGCACCGCGTTGACCGGTGTGCCGTCGGGGGCGGTCATCGACTCGGGCAGCGCGTAGAAGGCCCGGAAGTACAGGCTGGCGGCGTCCAACAGGACGAGCGGGGAACTCACGGCGACCAGCGTGCCAGAGACCGCCTCGACTAGGCTCCCCGACATGTCGACCCGTGTTGGACCCCTGGACGTGGACGCGCTGCGCGCGCGGTTGGACCGGGCCACCGCCGCGGCCGCCGCCGCCGGGCTGGACGCCCTGCTCATCTCCCCCGGTTCCGACCTGCGCTACCTGATCGGCGCGGGTGGCTCGTCGTTCGAGCGGTTGACCTGCCTGGTGCTGCCGGTGGGTCGGGAGCCGGTGCTGGTGGTGCCCAAGCTGGAGCAGCCCGGCTACGCGGGCGTGCCCACCGACGCGCTGGGTGTCGGGGTGGCCACCTGGGTCGACGGCGAGGACCCCTACGAGCTGGTCCGCAAGGCGCTCAAGGGCACCGGCCGGGTCGCCGTGGCGGACATGATGCCCGCGCTGCACAACCTGCGCCTGCGCGCGGTGATCGGCGGCGAGCAGGTGCTGGCCGGGCCGGTGCTGCGGGAGCTGCGGATGCGCAAGGACGCCGCCGAGGTCGCGGCGCTGCGCAAGGCGGGCGCCGCGATCGACCGGGTGCACGCGCGCGTGGGCGAGTGGCTGCGGCCCGGTCGCACCGAGGCCGAGGTGGGCGCGGACATCGCCGCCGCCATCGTGGCCGAGGGGCACGAGCTGGCCGAGTTCGTCATCGTCGGCTCCGGCCCCAACGGCGCCTCGCCGCACCACAGCCTGTCCGACCGGGTGATCGAAGCCGGTGACGTGGTGGTGGTCGACATCGGCGGCCCGGTCGCCGAGGGCTACAACTCCGACTCCACCCGCACCTACGTGCTGGGCGAGCCGCGTGAGAAGGACGTGTGGGAGACCTACGCGGTGCTGCAGGCCGCGCAGCAGGCCGCGGTGGACGCGGTGCGGCCGGGGGTGACCTGCGAGGAGGTGGACGCGGCGGCCCGCCAGGTCATCGCCGACGCGGGCTTCGGCGAGTTCTTCGTCCACCGCACCGGCCACGGCATCGGCCTGGACGTGCACGAGGAGCCCTACATCGTGGCGGGCAACGACCTGCCCCTGGAGCCGGGCATGGCCTTCAGCGTCGAACCGGGCATCTACCTGCCCGGCCGGTGGGGCGCGCGGATCGAGGACATCGTGATCGCCACCGACAGCGGCGCGGAGAGCGTGAACACCCGACCGCACGAGCTGGTGGTGCTGCCCGCGTGACGAACCTGGAGCCGACGGACCGGGCGATCCTGCGCGAGCTGGCCGCCGACGGCCGGTGCAGCTTCACCGACCTGGCCGAGCGGGTGGGGCTGAGCGTCTCGGCCGTGCACCAGCGGGTGCGGCGGCTGGAGCAGCGCGGCGTGGTCAAGGGGTACGCGGCGCGGCTGGACGGTGACGAGATCGGCCTGCCGCTGACCGCGTTCATCTCGCTGACCCCGATCGACCCGGCGGCTCCGGACGACTACCCCAGGCGGGTCGAGCACCTGCCGCAGATCGAGGCGTGCTACTCGGTCGCGGGGGACGCCTCCTACGTCCTGCGCGTCCGGGTGGCCTCGCCGACCGCCCTGGAGGAGCTGCTGCGGCAGATCCGCGAGGCGGCGCACGTGTCCACCCGGACCACGGTCGTGCTGTCCACGCCGTACGAGGACCGGCCCCCGGCTGTATAGGATCGCCGCGCCTCCGGCGCGGCCTCGCGCGGTGACCACCGAGGGGCGGTGGTCACCGCGGGCGGTGGTCAGTCGAAGGGGTCCTGGGGGATGGCGTCGTAGGCGGTTCGCAGGTGGGTCAGGGTGGGCTCGGTGACGTCGAAGTCGACCTCGCCGACGCGGGACACCGGGACCACCCCGTTGGAGTTGCTCAGGAACGCCGCCTGGAACGAGCGCAGGTCGGCCAGCCGCACGACCTCCCGGTGCGACGGCACCTCCCGCTCCAGCAGCTGCATGGTGATCCCGTGCAGCCAGTCCGCCTGCGGCCACACCACCCGGCCGTCGCGCACGAACCCGATGTTGGCGATCGCGCTCTCGACCACCACGTCGTCCGGCGTGGTCAGCAGCGCGTCGTCGAACCCGGCCGCCACCGCGCGTCGGCCGTGCAGCAGCTGACCGAAGCCGCCGGTGTGCTTCACGTGCGGCAGCGGGCGGGTGTAGCGCACCGGCAGCAGGCTGTGCGGGTGTGACGAGCCCTGGTGGGGCGGGCGCACGGTCACCATGGTCGTCGGCTCGTCCAGGCCGAACACCGTGACCCGCACGGAGGCGTCGCGGACGTCGTCGGCCAGTGCGTGCGAGACCAGGTCGGCCACCCCGGTCAAGCCCTGCCCGTACAGCTCCCGGTGCGCCGAGTCCAGCCTGCGCAGGTGCAGTTCCAGGCCGCGCACCCGCCGGTCGCGCACCTGCATGGCGGTGAAGTGGCCGTAGTTGGCCAGCAGGCCGCGCGCCACCTGCTCGGGTGTGGCGGGGCCGCCGTCGATCTCGATCCTCAGCACGACCGGGAACCGTAGCGTGGCGGGAATCGAGGGTTGTGGGTCGTTGCCGCCGCGTCGGGCGGGGAACAGGGTGGAACACGTGGAACGCGAGGTGCTGATCGTCGGCTACGACGGGGCGACGCTGCTGGACGTCGCCGGGCCGGTGGACGTGTTCGACGGGGCGGGGCAGGTCTGCGGCGGCTACCGGGTGCGGCTGGCCGGGCTCGGCGGCGGGTTCGCGGTCACCGCGGGCCTGCGGATGCGGGCCGAGGACCTGCGCGAGGTGACCGGACCGGTGGACACCCTGGTCGTGGTGGGCGGCCAGGGGTTCACCCGTGCCGCGGCCGACGCCGAGCTGCTGGCGCACCTGACCCGGTTGGCGGCCACCGCGCGGCGGGTCGCCAGCGTGTGCACCGGGGCGCTGGTGCTGGCCGCCGCCGGGCTGCTGGAGGGTTGCCGGGCCACCACGCACTGGGCCTACTGCGCGGAGTTGGCCGCTCACCCCGGTGTCGAGGTGGTGCCCGACGCGATCTTCGTCCAGGACGGCCGCACGGCCACCTCGGCGGGTGTCAGCGCGGGCATCGACCTGGCCCTGGCGCTGGTGGAGCAGGACCACGGGGCCGCGCTGGCCAGGCTGCTGGCCCGCTGGCTGGTGGTGTTCCTGCAGCGCCCCGGCGGCCAGTCGCAGTTCAGCGTGCGCTCGCGGGTTCCGCCGGTGCGCGAGGCCGGGTTGCGGGCGGTGCTCGACGCCGTGGTGGAGGACCCGACCGGGCCGTGGACGGTGGAGCGGATGGCCCGCCGCGCGGCGATGAGCACCCGCCACTTCGCCAGGGTCTTCCCGCGCCGGGTAGGCCTGTCGCCCGCCCGGTACGTGGAGCGGGTGCGGGTCGAGGCGGCGGCCACCGCGCTGGAGTCCGGTGACGACGGGCTCGACGTGGTGGCGCGGAACTGCGGCTTCGGCACGGCGGAGACCCTGCGCCGGGCGTTCTCGCGGGTGCTCGGCGTGACGCCGGGCGGTTACCGTCACAGGTTCCGCACCACCGGTGCGGCATGAGGAGGGGAAGAGACATGGACTTGGCGTTCGTGCTGTACCCGGAGTTCACCGCGTTGGACCTGATCGGGCCGTTGGACGTGCTGGGGCACCAGGGGCTGGTGGGGCAGGAGGAGGTGCGGGTGCACTTCGTCGCCGCCACGCGCGAGCCGGTGCGCTCCGACGTGGGGCTGACCGTCACGCCGAGCACGACCTTCGACGAGCTGGCGCGGGCCGACGTGGTCGTGGTGCCCGGCGGGGACGTGAGGCAGGCGCTGGCCGGGGGACAGGTGTCGGCGTGGCTGCGCGAGGTCCACCCGACCGCGACGTGGACCACCTCGGTGTGCACCGGTTCGATCCTGCTGGCCGACGCGGGTCTGCTGGCGGGCCGCCCGGCCACCACGCACTGGGCCTTCCGCGACGCGCTCGCCCAGCGGGGGGCGGTGATCAGCACCGACCGGGTGGTCCGCGACGGGAAGGTGATCACCGCGGCGGGCGTGTCGGCCGGGATCGACATGGCGCTCACCCTGGTCGAGCTGATCTGGGGGGAGCGGCGGGCGCAGGCGACCCAGCTGTTCATCGAGTACGACCCGCAGCCTCCCCACGACGCGGGCGCGGTGGAGAAGGCGCCCGCCGAGGTGGTGGACGGCGTGCTGGCCGCGCTGGGGCGCATGGCCTGACACCACGGGCGCGGCTTTGCCCTCCTTGTGGTTCGCACGGGCCCCCGATGGCGGTACGTTCTGCCCCGCCATCACTCGTCGGGGGATCCCCGACCTCCGTCGTCGCAAGGGTTGTGAGCCGTGGACCTGGGTGCCTCGCACGGAATCCGCTTCCGGTTCGAGACGGGACTGCTGTGCGCGGTCCTGCTCGACGCGCACGGCAAACCCCCGCTCAGGCTCGCCGAAGCGCTGTCCGCCGAGGTCGGCGAGCGCGACCTGGTGGTCACCGACACCGGTGACGCGCCGGAGGGCGCGCTGCGCGTCGAGCTGCGGCAGCGCTACGAGCTGGCCAGGCCGGTCGAGTGGAGCCTGCGGGTGGGGGTCGCCGGGCGTGATCGCGGTGGCGCGGTGGAGTTCGACCTGCCCGGCGGCGTGGCGCTGCGGGTGGCCTCCACCGCGCCCACCGAGCCGACCGACGACGGCGCGCGGGTGCTGCTGCCCGCCGGGCCCGCCGAGCTGGTCGTGGCGGTGACCAGCGAACCGGTCTTCGCGGTCGGTGACACGGTGGTGCTGTGCCGCCCGGACCAGGTGCGCGAGGCCGCGGTCGTGGTGTCGTGCCTGCCAGGGGACCGGTTCACCCCGGTGGTCGCGTTGACCGCGCCGCCGCCCGAGCCGGAGCACGACGCCCCGCCCGCCGCCCTGGCCGCGCGCCGGTCGTGGCGCAACCGCGTCGAGCGGCTGTCGGAGCTGTTGACGCGCACCGGGGTGCGGCGCGCGGTGGTGCTGGACGGGTCCGTGGTCGACGTGGTGCCCGAAGGGGTGTTCGCCGACCTGGAGCACCTGCGCCTGCCCGAGGACGAGGACCTGACCGACGCGGCTTGGCGGCTGCTGCGGGGTGACGGCGGCCCGGAGCGGACGCTGTCGGTGCGCCCGGACGACGACCTGGTCGCGGCGCTGTTCACCGCGCTGCGCACCGGGTCCGCGCTGCGCGTGGCCGAGCACGCCGAGCCGGTCGCCGCGCGGTTCGCCGAGGTCGACCCGGACGGCGACGAGGCCGTGCTGGTGGAGGACACCGGCGAGGCCGACGCGCTGGTGGCCGCCGTCTACGCCCACCACCGCGGCGCGCGTCTGGTCGTCACGCCCCGACCGGACCTGACCGAGGTCTGCCGGGTGATCACCCAGGAGCAGGAGCGGGTCACCGAGTCGGCGCGGGCCATCGGCGACGCGGTCAAGGGCATCGCGGTCGGCGAGGCGCTGTGGCGGTACCTGTCCACCGGTGGCCACGACCCGTTCCCGGCGGTGGAGGCCGCGGTGAGCGCCCAGGTGCCCGCGGAGGTGGTCGAGCGGGTGGGGGACCGGGCGCTGACCGCGTTCACCACCGGGCTGCCCTACCCGTTCGTGCACACCGGGCGGGCCAACTGGGCGCGCAAGCCGATCGGGCACGTCGTCGCCGACCCGGCGCTGGTGGTGCTCACCGAGCTGCACCGGGCCGCCACGGCCCGCCCGCCCGCGGCGTTCAGCCTGGTCGTGGGCACCGGGCCCGCTCCCGAGCCCGCTGCAGGCGCCGCGCACCTGACCCACCAGATCACCCTGTCCGGGCCGGACGCCTCGCTGCCCGCGTTCACCGCGCTGACCTCGCGGCTGCCGGTGGAGCTGGTCTTCCTCAACTCCCACGCCCAGGACGGGACGATCCTGGTCGGCGAGCAGCCGCTGCCGACCCGGCTGATCGCCCAGCGGCTGCGGCTGGCCCACGGCCCGATCGTGCTGGACAACTCCAGCCTGCCCTGGACCGAGGTGGGCCGGGAGCTGCTGCGGGTCGGCGCGCGCGGCTACGTCGGCGCGCTGTGGCGCATCCCCGAGGCGCTGGCGGCCGACTACGCCCGCGTGCTCGCGCGGCGGCTGACCGTCCACGAGGCCCCCGCCGCGCGGTCGGTGGTGGACACCGGGCTGCCCAGCGGCATCGAGCGGTCCTACCTGTACGTGGGCACCGTCAACGGGTGCCTGGACCGGTGGCGTGACCGCGCCGCGACCGAGGGCGCGACGGCGCTGGCCGCGTGCGAGCTGCTCGCGGGCGTGGCGCGCGTCGAGGAGGACCAGGCGCTGCGGCGCGTGCTGCGCCGGGAGATCGCGGCGCTGCGCCGCGTCGCGGAGGAGCACGGCCTGGACCGCACCGCGGCCTACGTCGACGTGCTGCTCGAGGAGCTGGCGCTGGCAGGCGATCCCGACCGGGCGCGGGAGCAGGCGGAGCGGATCGACCGCGCCCTGCCGGAGCTGGACCTGCCCGCCGGGGAAGCCGACCGGCGGTGGGCGGCCCGGTTCGAGCTGACCGCCGCGCTGCACGATCGGCGCGGTGACGCGGACGCGGCCTTGGCCGACTACACCCGCTGCGCCTCCTACGGCGACCCCCGCCGCGACCGGCCCCAGGTGCTGCTGCGCCTGGCCGAGCTGGAGCCCGACCCGGCGCGGGCGCTGAGCCTGGCCGAGCAGGCCCACCAAGGGCTGTCCGATCGTGACGACCGGGCGGGAATGCTGGCGGCCTGCCGGGTGCTGGACGAGGTGGGGCAGCGCGCAGGCGACCAGGAGACCGCGCTGCGGTACGCGGTGGAGGGCTACCGGTTGGCTGTCGAACTGGAACACGAGGACGAGCGGATCGCCTTCAAGCTCGACGAGTTCGCCCTGCGCCAGAGCACGGGCGACCTCGACGGCGCGATCCGGGTGGGCACCGAGGCGCTGGAGCTGTGCCGGGAGCGCCGCGACGAGCACGGCGAGCTGGCGGTGATCGGCAGGCTCGGCCAGTGCCACCGCGACCGCGGCGACCTGGACACCGCCCAGCACTACGCCACGGTGGGGTTGGCGCTGGCCGCGCGGCTGGACCTGCCGGTGGAGACGGCCCGGTTCGAGGACTTCATCGGCGACGTGCTGACCCGCGCGGGCAAGCACGCCGAGGCGCTGGAGCACTACCGGCACGCGGTGGAGACCGCGGTGGCCGTGGGCGAGCTGGCCCGCGGCGCGGAGCTGCTGCCGCACCTGGCCGTGGGCGCGGTGCGCGCGGACGACCCGGAGGCGCTGTGGACCACGGCCCTGTGCGGCGGTCTGATCTGCGAGGTCGTCGAGCGCGACGTGTGGGCCGCGATCGTGCCGCTGGTGGTCGACTCGATGAAGCGGGCCATCGAGATCGGGCCCCCTCGGCTGACCCAGCGCGGCATGACCGACTTCGCCAGCGCGGTCACCGCGGGCAAGCGCGAGGAGATGCCCGTGCAGGTGGGCTTGCTTGCCGACGTGGTGGTGCTGCTGCTGGCGTGGCTGATGGACCGGGTCGACGCGAACATGACCGCGTTCGCCAAGCAGTTGGACCGGCAGACCTCCGGGGTGCTGGGCCTGGTCGACTTCGTCTCCACGCCCTACGCCCGGCGGGCCCGCGCGGCCAGCGGTGACGATCCGCGGCCCGCTCGGGCAGCGCGGGGGGCGACAGGAGCCCCACGATGACCGGGCGTGGGCGCTTCCGGGGCGTGGACCGGGACGGCGTGCTGGCGTTCCTGGGCATCCGGTACGCGGCGCCGCCGTTCGGTCCTCGGCGCTTCGGCCCGCCGGAGCCGGTGCGCGAGTCCGGCGACTGCCTGCGCTTCGGCCCGATCGCGCCGCAGTCGGCGCGGCTGCCCGGCGCTCCGGTGTGGACACCGGGGCAGGAGGACGTGCTGAGCCTGAACGTGTGGACGCCGTCCGCACCGGACGGCCCGCTGCCCGTGCTGCTCTACCTGCACGGCGGCGCCTACACGTTCGGCTCCTCGGCCCAACCCGACTACGACGGCACCGCGCTGGCCCGTGCCGGGCTGGTCGTCGTCACGTGCAACTACCGCCTGGGGTTCGAGGGCTTCGGCCACGTGCCGAGCCACCCGGACAACCGCGGCCTGCTCGACCAGGCCGCCGCGTTCGACTGGGTGCGCGAGGAGATCGCCGCGTTCGGCGGCGACCCGGACAACATCACCGTCGCGGGCCAGTCCGCGGGCGCGGCCTGCGCGCTGCTGCTGGCCGCCGCGCGCCCGGTGCGCCGGGTGATCGCCCACAGCGTGCCCAACCGCTTCTACACCGCGGACTTCGCCCGCCGGGTCGCCGAGCACATCGATCCCACCACGCCGGAAACGGCCGTGCTGTCGGCGGACGCCCTGGCCAAGGCCCAGCGCACCGGTCCGCTGCGGCACGACCCCGTCCTGTTCGGACCGGTGCTGGACCGGCTGCCGGTGCCCGCGGTGGACCTGCTGCTGTGCCACACCACCGAGGAGCACCGGCTGTTCGACCGCCTGGGCACGATCCCCTTCGCCCGCACCGACGCCGACCTGGCCGGGTTCGCCCGTGAGATGGGCATCCCGCCGCACGTCGTCGACGGCTACCGCGCCCGGCACGCCACCGCCTCCGGGGCGCACATCGCCCTGTGCGGCGACTTCGTCTTCGCCGAGCCGACCGCCCGCCTGGCCGACGCGCACGGCCGCGCCCACCTGGCCAGGTTCGGCAGGCCGCCCGCCTGGCACACCGCGGACGTCCCGTTCGCCTTCGGCAACCTCGACGGCGCGGACTTCCTCATCGGCGGCCCGGCGGGGCGGGCCGAGCACGCCCTGTCCCGGCGGATGCGCCGGGCCTGGGCGGACTTCGCCGCGACCGGCGATCCGGGGTGGACCGGGGTGCGCCACTGGGGTCCGGCGGTGCCGGACACCCGCGAGCTGTGGCGCGGCGTGGACCTGGACCGGCCGATCGACTGGCCGGTCCAGGCCCCCTGACCCGCGCCGCCGCGGTCAGCGGGGGTCGTCGCGCTCCCGCCGCACGGTGACCTTGCGCCCCTTGATGCTCGCCCCGCGCAACGCCGAGATCACCTGCTGCGCCGCCGACTCGGGCACCTCCACCAGCGAGAACCGGTCGGCGATCTCGATCGCGCCGATGTCGCGGCCGGGCAGCCGCGCCTCGCCCGCGATGGCGCCGACCAGGTCCTGCGGCCGGATGCCCGCGCTGCGGCCCGCGCCCACGAACAGCCGGGTCATCCCCGCCGACGGCGGACGCGGCCTGCGCTCCCGGCGCGGACCCTGCTGCTCGCGCCGCTCCACCCGGTGGGTGACGTCGGGGATCTCCTCCTCGTCCGCCGCCGCGCCGGTGGCCTCGTGGGCCAGCTTCACCGCCGCGAGCGCCACCTCCATCACGTCGAACTCGTCGGCCAGCGTCTCCACCACGACCCGGAAGCCCTCCAGGTCGTCCTCCAGCAGGCTCTCGTGCAGCGCCGCGCGGGTCAGCTCCAGCCTGCGCGCCCGCAGGTCCGCGATCGTGGGCACCTTCTCCACGGCGATGCGCTGCTTGGTGACCCGCTCGATGGTCTTGAGCATCCCGTGCTCGCGCGGCTCGGCCAGCGTGATCGCCACGCCCTCGCGGCCCGCGCGGCCCACTCGGCCGATGCGGTGCACGTACGACTCCGGCGCGGAGGGCACGTTGTAGTTGACCACGTGGGTCAGCTGCTCGACGTCCAGGCCGCGCGCGGCCACGTCGGTGGCCACCAGCAGGTCGGCGGTGCCGTTGCGCAACCGGGCCATCACCCGGTCGCGCTGCTCCTGGCTGATGCCGCCGTGCAGCGACTCCGCCCGGTAGCCGCGCCCGTTGAGGGTCTCGGTGAGCTGGTCGACCTCGTCGCGGGTGCGGCAGAACACGATCGCGGCGGTGGGCGCCTCCACGTCCAGCACCCGCCCCAGCGCGGCGGGCTTGTGCGCCCTGGGCACCACGTAGGCGCTCTGGCGCACCCGCGGCGCCTCGCCGGGCTCGGTCCGCTCGCGGCCGATGGTGATGCGCACCGGGTCGGTCAGGTGCTGGCGGGCCAGCCGGTCGATGCGCGGCGGCATGGTGGCCGAGAACAGCACGGTCTGCCGCTGGCTCGGGGTCTCGGCCAGGATGGTGTCCAGGTCCTCGGCGAAGCCCATGTCGAGCATCTCGTCGGCCTCGTCGAGCACCACGACCTGGAGCGACTCCAGCTTCAGCGTGCCGCGGTTGAGGTGGTCCACGGCGCGGCCGGGGGTGGCCACCACGACGTCCACGCCGTGCTCCAGCACCCGCAGCTGCCGCCCGATGGGCTGGCCGCCGTAGATCGGCAGCACCCGCGCGCCCAGCTCGCGCCCGTACCGGTGCACCGCCTCGGACACCTGCACGGCCAGCTCGCGGGTGGGCACCAGGACCAGCGCGTACGGCTCGCGGTCGGTCCGCGAGCCCATGCGCTGCAGCACGGGAAGCGCGAACGCGGCGGTCTTGCCGGTGCCGGTCGCGGCCTGGCCGAGCAGGTCGCGGCCCTGCGACAGCGGCGCGATGGCCTCGCGCTGGATGGGGGTGGGTTCTTCGTAGCCGAGTCCGGACAGCGCCCGCAGCAGTTCGGGGCGCAGCCCCAGGTCGGCGAAGCTGGTCCGGTCGTCGGGCGCGTCGGTCATGGGTCAAGTTTCGCTGATCGACGCGGACGCGCGCGGCGAGGGGGTGATCAGGTGGCCGGGAACACCACGCGGAGCCCGGACGGGTGGGGTGCGTCCTGCGGCTCCACCTCGGATGACCCGTTCAGCTCAGCCGCACCACCGGCTTGATCGATACACTGGGCGCGTGGCCCCCTCCGCCCCCGACGGAGGGGGCTTCTTCGTCGGGGTGAGCGGGCGGCGGACCGCCGACCGGCCCGCCGCCCACCGGCTCAGGACATGGCCTCGCGCAGCGAGCGCGGGCGCATGTCGGTCCACACCTCGTCCACGTGCGCGGCGCACTCCTCGCGGGTGCCGGTCGTGCCGTCCGCCCGCCAGCCCGCCGGGACCTCGTGGTGCGCGGGCCACAGCGAGTACTGCCCCTCGTCGTTGACCAGCACCTGGTAGGTGATGTCGTCCCTCATGCCGTCTCTTCCTTCCTCTCCGCGTACCGGCGCAAGGTCGGGCTGACCGTGACGAACGCCGTGACGAGTGCGATGCCCGCGGCGCACACCAGGACCGCCTGGTGCGCGGGCAGGAGTTGGGTGAGCGCGCCCCCGACCAGCGGGCCCGCGGCCCCGGCCGTGCCGACCACCACGGCCAGCACGCCGCTGAGCCTGCCGCGCAGCTGGTCGGGGGTGAGCAGGAGCTGGTGGGTGCTGATGGTGGTGTTCGCGGTGGGGGCCAGGAACGCCATCCCCGCGAACAGGGCGCCCAGCAGGTAGCCGTCGTGGACCGGGGCCGCCAGCGGGGTGAGCAGGGTGACCGCCCAGAACACCGCCGCGATGGACTTGTGCGGGCCGAGCACCCGGTGCAGCCGGGGCGCGGCCAGCGCGCCCAGCACACCGCCCACGCCCAGCATCGCGGCCATGACGCCGATCTCGGCCTTGGCCACGCCGCGCTGCTCGGCCAGCACGATCACCACGACGTAGAACGCCGTGAAGAACAGGTTCAGCACGACCGCGCACGCGGCCGTGGCGCGGACCTCCCGGTGCCGCCACACCCAGCGCAGCCCCTCGCCGATCTCCCGGAGGAAGTGGCGCTCGGCGCTCGGGCCGCGCGGCGAGGGCGGCACCCGCAGGAACAGCAGGGCCAGGAACGCCGCGCAGTGGGTGAGCAGGTCGACCAGGAACGGCAGCCAGCGGGTGACCGCGAACAGCGCGCCGCCCAGCGCGGTGCCCGCCATCTGGCCCAGCGACGAGCGCGCCGAGTTCATCGCCACCGCCGTGGCCAGCTGCTCGTCGGGCACCAGCTTGGGCAGGCAGGCGTCCTCGGCGGGCTCGAACAGCGCCCGGCACACCCCCAGCACCGCCGCCACCGCCACCATGTGCGCGACGGTGGCGGTGTCCAGCCAGATCGCCACCACCAGCCCGCCCAGGGCCAGCACCTGCGCCGCCTCGCAGGCCAGCATGATCTTCCTGCGGTCCCAGCGGTCCACCAGCGCCCCCGCGGGCAGCCCGGCCAGCAGCTGCGCGGTGGCGTCGGCGGAGAGCACCAGGCCCGCGGCCACCGGCGAACCGGTGACCGCCAGCACCAGCAGCGGGAACGCGATCATGGTGGCGCTGAACCCGACCTCGGCCAGCGCCTGGCCGCTCCACAGCAGGGTGTAGTTCCGGTTGCGCGCCAGGGGAGTGGTCACAGCGCGCCCCGGCAGTCCTCGGCGATGGCGCGCAGCGCGTCGGCGAAGTCGTCGGCGACCCGCCGGATCACGGCCTCCTCGTGCACCTCGGGGTGGAAGTACCAGAGGAACCCGAGCCGTCCGCCGCCCGCTTCGCCCACCACGTCGATCAGGTGGTGGCCCGCGTCGGCCGGGTCGTGGTCCTGGCCGATCGAGGGGTGCACCGCGCGGTAGAGGCCCTCGCCCCCGGAGCCGCCGGAGTCGAACTGGCCCAGGTAGTTGAACGAGACGGCGGGGGAGGGGCCGACCTCGCCCAGGCGGCCGTGCTCGCGCAGCGCGCTGTAGCCGAAGCCGTTGCCGGGCACCGCCCGCAGCTGCCTGCGCACCGCCTTGACCAGGTCGCGCCAACCGCCCTCCGGCACCTCCAGCGCCACCGGGTAGACCGTGGTGAACCAGCCGACGGTGCGCGACAGGTCCACCCCGTCGAACACGTCCTCGCGGCCGTGCCCCTCCAGGTCCACCGCCACCCGGTCGCCGCCGGTCCAGCGGGACAGCGCCCAGGCCAGCGCGGCCAGCAGCACGTCGTTGATCCGCGTGCGGTACGCGGCCGGGGCGCCCCGCAGCAGCGCGTCGGTGTCCTCGGCGGACAGCTGCACGGCGACGGAACCGGTCGGCCCGGACGGGGTGGCCGCGCCGGGGACCTCGGCGGCGTCCAGGGCGCGGGTCCAGTGCCCGATCTCCTCGTCCAGGCCGCCGGAGCTCACGTGCTCCTCCAGCCTGCGCGCCCACTCCTGGAACGACGTGGTCTTCGCGCCCAGGGAACCGCCCCGGTAGGCGGTCTCCAGGTCGTCGAGCAGGATGCGCCAGGACACGCCGTCCACCACCAGGTGGTGGCCCACCAGCAGCAGCAGCGGCCCCCGGTCGGGCAGCTCGAACAGCACCGCCCGCAGCAGCGGCCCCGTGGCCAGGTCGAAGCTCGCGTGGACCTCGTCCGCGACCGCCTCCATCTCCGCCTCGTCGGCCACCCGGCGCACCTCCAGCACCTCGACCGGCTCCACGTCGGCGTTGTGCTGCCGCCACTGCCCGTCCACCCGCTCGAACCGCATCCGCAGCGCGTCGTGGTGGGCCGTCAGCGCGGCCAACGCCCGCCGCAGCGCCTCGACGTCCACCGCCGGGTCGAGCTCGACCAGGTGCGACTGGTTGAAGTGGTGCGGGCTGCGGCGCTGGGAGCCGAAGAACCAGCGCTGGATGGGGGTCAGCGGCACCGGCCCGACCACCGGCGCGTCCGCGTCGGTCCGCTCGGCCTCCACCCGCACGTGCGGGGCCAGCTCGGCGATGCTCTGGTGCGCGAACAGGTCCTTGGTGCTGAACCGGTAGCCCGCCTGCCTGGCCCGCGCCACCACCTGCATGGACAGGATGGAGTCGCCGCCCAGCGCGAAGAAGCTGTCCGCCACGCCCACCTCCGGCAGGCCCAGCACGTCGGCCCACACCGCGGCCAGCGCCGCTTCCACCGGGTCGCGCGGCGGGACGTGGCTCGCGGTCAGCGCGGCGGTGAAGTCGGGCTCGGGCAGCGCCTTGCGGTCCACCTTGCCGTTGGGGCTCATCGGCAGCGCGTCCAGCGCCACGAACACCGACGGCACCAGGTAGTCCGGCAGCGTCTCGCCCAGGAACTCCCGCAGCTTGGCCGTCTCGCCCACCACGTAGGCCACCAGCCGCTTGTGCCCCCTCGCGTCGGCGCGGGCCACCGCCACCGCCTCGCGGACGTCCGGGTGGCGCAGCAGCGCCGTCTCGACCTCGCCCAGCTCGATGCGGAAGCCGCGGATCTTGACCTGCTCGTCCGCCCGGCCGACGAACTCCAGCTCGCCACCCTTGGTCCAGCGCACCACGTCGCCCGTGCGGTACATGCGCTCGCCCGGCTCCCCGAAGGGGTTGGCCACGAACCGGGAGGCGGTCAGGCCGGGGCGGTCGAGGTAGCCGCGGGCCAGGCCGACCCCGGAGACGTACAGCTCGCCGGGCACCCCCACCGGCACCGGTTGCAGCTCGGCGTCCAGCACGTGCGCCCTGGTGCCGGGGATGGGGCGGCCGATCGGCGGGATGCCGCCCGGTTCCAGCGCGCCGCTCCACGTGGCGACCACGGTGGACTCGGTCGGCCCGTAGGCGTTGACCATCCTGCGGCCCGGCGCCCAGCGCTCCACCAGGTCCGCCGAGCAGGCGTCGCCGCCCACCACCAGCGAGCGGAAGTGCGGCAGCGCCACGTCGGGCAGCGTCGCCAGCGCCACCGGGGGGATCAGCGCGTGCGTGACCCGGTACTCCTCCAGCACGTCGGCGAGCTGGTCGCCCAGCAGCGGGCCCGGTGGCGGCACGACCAGAGCCGCGCCGGCGGGCAGCGCCATGCACAGCTCCAGCACCGAGGCGTCGAAGCTGGGCGAGGAGAACTCCAGCACCCGGTCGCCCGGCCGCACGTCCAGGTGCGCCACCTCGGCCGCGGCGAAGGTGGCGATGCCCCGGTGGGTGACCACGACGCCCTTGGGCCTGCCGGTGGAGCCGGAGGTGTAGATGACGTAGGCCGGGTGGTCGGCCCCGACCACGACCTCGGGGTCGGTGTCCGGGCAGGACGCGGTGTCCACCGGGCCGTCCAGCACCAGCAGCGGCTTGGCGTCGTCGAGCATGAACGCGATCCGCTCGGCCGGGTAGGACGGGTCCACCGGCAGGAACGCGGCACCCGCCTTGAGCACGGCCAGCTCCGCCACCAGCAGCTCCACCGAGCGGGGCAGCCGCAGCGCCACGATCCGCTCCGGCCCCGCGCCCCGCGCCAGCAGCCAGTGCGCCAGCCGGTTGGCCCGCGCGTTCAGCTCCGCGTAGGAGAGCTCCTGCTGACCCACCAGGGCGGGCGCGTCGGGCGTGCGGGCCACCTGGGCCCGCACCAGCTCGGCCAACGGCGTGGCGGGCAGCCCCCGACCGGTGTCGTTCCACGACGCCAGCAGCGCCGACTCGGACTCCGGCAGCACCGGCAACATCCACAGTGGACGGTCGGCGTCGGTGGCGATGCCGCGCAGCAGCACCGACAGGTGCTCGGCCAGGCGCACGACGGTCGAGGAGTCGAACAGGTCGGTGTTGTACTCGATCGACCCGGCCAGGCCGCCGTCGGGCTCCTCGGTGAACTCCACGGTGACGTCGAAGGCCGTGGAGACCACCGGCTGGGCCACGTCCTCGGCGTCCAGCCCGGCGAACCCGGCCGCCTGCGGCGCGTTCTGCAGCGCCACCACCGCCTGGAACAGCGGCGTGCGGCTGGTGTCGCGATCCGGCTGCACCGCGTCCACCACGCGCTCGAACGGCACGTCCTGGTGGGCGAAGGCGTCCAGCACCGTCGCGCGCACCCGGTCCAGCAACTCCGGGAAGCGGGCCTGCGGGTCGATCCTCGCGCGCAGGGCGAGCGTGTTGACGAAGAACCCGACCAGGCCCTGCACCTCGGGCCGCTCGCGCCCGGAGGCCACCGTGCCCAGCGCGAAGTCCTCCTGGCCCGACCAGCGGTGGAACAGCACCTGGCAGGCCGCGACCAGCGCGGTGAACAGCGTGCCGTCCCGACCGCGGGCCAGCTCGCGCAGCGCGTCGGCGATCTCGGCGGGCACCGCGAACTCCACCTGCGCGCCCGCCGAGGTCTGCACCGGCGGTCGCGGGCGGTCGGTCGGCAGCTCCAGCGCGGGCACGTCGGCCAGCTGCTCGCGCCAGTACGCCAGCTGCCGCTCCAGCGGCTGCCCGCGCTGCCACGCCGCGAAGTCGACGTACCGGACGGGCGGCTCGGGCAGCGCGTTCCCGGCGTAGAGCTCGGCCAGGTCGCCGATGAGCACCCCGCCGGACCAGCCGTCGGTGATGATGTGGTGCATCGTCAGCGCGAGCACGTGCTCGTCCGGGGCGACCCGCACCAGCGCCGGGCGGAACAGCGGGCCCTCGGTCAGGTCGAACGGCTCCACCGGGGGCAGCGAGTCCAGCACCGGCAACCGCACCTCGTGCGGCGGGCGGACCACCTGCACCGGCAGCCCGTCCACCGCCGGGAACACCGTGCGCAGCGACTCGTGCCGCGCCACCAGCGCGGTCAGCGCCCGCTCCAGCCTCGGCACGTCCAGCTCGCCGCGCAGCCGCACCGCCAGCGGCGTCGCGTACTCGGTGCCACCGGGGGAGAACTGGTCCAGGAACCACAGGCGCTGCTGGGCGAACGACAGCTCGAACGGGCCGTCGCCGTCGACCCTCGGGATGACCTCGGCGGGACCGGTTCCCGACAGGGCGGTGGCCAGCGCGCCCACCGTCGGGTGGTCGAACAGCGCACGGGGCGACAGGTCGCCGCCGAACTCCTCGCGCAGCCGCGACACCACGCGGATGCTCAGGATGGAGTCGCCGCCCAGGGTGAAGAAGTTGTCCCGCGCGCCGACGCGGTCCAGGCCCAGCACGTCCGCCCACACCCGCGCCACCACCTCTTCGGCGGGGGTGCGCGGCTCCACGTACTCGTCGGAGGCGTCGCGCTCGGGCGCGGGGAGGGCGGCGCGGTCGAGCTTGCCGTTGTTGTTCAGCGGTAGGGCGTCGAGTGCGACGAAGGCGGTGGGCACCATGTAGTCGGGCAGCGACCGGCTCGCGTGCTCCCGCAGCTGCGCTGAGGTCGCCGAGCCCACGACGTAGGCGACGAGCCGCTTGACCTCCGGCTCGTCCTCGCGGACGACGACCGCCACCTGCCGCACCTCGGCGTGGGCCTTGAGCACGGCTTCGATTTCGCCGGGTTCGATGCGGAAGCCGCGGATTTTGACTTGGTGGTCGGCGCGGCCGTGGTAGTGGAGTTGGCCGTTGTGCCAGTGGGCGAGGTCGCCGGAGCGGTACATGCGTTCGCCGGGTTGGCCGTGGGGGTTGGCGATGAAGCGGGAGGCGGTCAGGCCGGGGCGGTTGAGGTAGCCGCGGGCCAGGCCGGGGCCTGCGACGTAGATTTCGCCGATGACGCCGGGGGGTACGGGGTGCAGGTCGTCGTCGAGGAGGTAGACGCGCAGGTCGGGGATGGGGGTGCCGATGGTGTTGTCGTGGTGGAGGTGGGCGTGGGTGACGTGGACGGTGGTTTCGGTGATGCCGTACATGTTGATCAGTGCGGCGGGGTGGTTCCAGTTGTGGAGTTTGCGGATGTCGAGTGCTTCGCCGCCGAAGATGACGTAGCGCAGGTGCAGGTCTTGGGGTTGTTCGGCGGTGAGTTGGTAGAAGGCGGAGGGGGTCTGGTTGAGGACGGTGACCTTCTCGTCCCGCAGTAGTTGGGCGAACTCGCGTGGGGAGCGGGAGACGGTGTGGGGGACGATGACGAGTCGGCCGCCGTGCAGTAGGGGGCCCCATAGTTCCCAGACGGAGAAGTCGAAGGCGTAGCTGTGGAACAGGGTCCACACGTCCTGGGGGCCGAAGTCGAACCAGTGTCGGGTGGCGGAGAACAGCCTGCCGACGTTGCCGTGCGGGATGATCACGCCCTTGGGCTTGCCGGTGGAGCCGGAGGTGTAGATGACGTAGGCGGGATGCTCCGGCCGCAGCGCCACCTCCGGGTTCTGCGCGGGGTGTGCTGAGAGGTCGGGAATCCGG
Organism: Saccharothrix coeruleofusca; assembly: GCF_017876325.1. Classification (NCBI taxonomy): domain Bacteria; kingdom Bacillati; phylum Actinomycetota; class Actinomycetes; order Pseudonocardiales; family Pseudonocardiaceae; genus Saccharothrix; species Saccharothrix coeruleofusca. The sequence goes on along the minus strand of NZ_JAGINV010000001.1, from coordinate 3,437,054 downwards.
TCCAGCGTCACGACCGGTCGGGCGTCGTCGACCATGCCCTCCACGCGGTCGGTGGGGTAGTCGGGGTCGATGGGCAGGTAGGCCGCGCCGGACTTGAGCACGCCCAGCACTGCGACGACCAGGTCGAGCGAGCGGGGGAACTTCAACGCCACCAGGCGTTCCGGACCCGCGCCCAGGCCGATCAGGTGGTGCGCCAACCGGTTGGCCCGCTCGTTCAGCTCCGCGTAGGTCAGATGGCGGCCTTCACAGGTGACCGCCACCGCGTCGGGGGTGCGGGCGACCTGGGCGGCGAACAGCTCGGGGATGGTGCCGGTGGGCGCGTCGACCACATCACCGTTCCACTCCACCAGAACCTGCTGCCGCTCCTCCTCCGACACCCACGGGAGCTCCGCCAGCGTCCGGTCGGGATTCTCGCCCAGACCCGTCAGCAGCAGTCGCAGTCTGCCCGCCAACCGCTCGACGGTCGCCGCCTCGAACAGCTGCGGGTCGTAGGTCAGCTCGACGTGCAGCGCGTCGTCCACGTGCGCGCGCACGGTGAGCGGGAACGTGGTGGTGTCCAGGCCGTCCAGCACGTGCACCTGCGGGCCGTGCGGGTCGGCCGCCTCCACGGGGTAGTTCTCGAACGCCAGCAGGCTGTCGAACAACCGGGAGCCGGTCCACGACCGCAGCTGCGCCAGCGAGACGAAGTCGAACCGGCGCGAGTCGGTCTGCGCCTCCTGCAGCCGCTTGAGCCACCGCAGCGCGGGCTCGTCGCCGTCCACCGACACCCTGGTCGGCACGGTGTTGATGAACATGCCCACCATCGACTCCACGCCGGGCAGCTCGGCGGGCCTGCCCGAGACGGTGGTGCCGAACACCACGTCCCGCTCGCCCGCCGTCCTGGCCAGCAGCAGCGCCCACGCGCCCTGCACGAGCGTGTTGACGGTCAGGCCGCCCGCCCGCGCCACCCGGTCCAGGTCGGCCACCGGCAGGTCCAGCAGCACCTGGGCGCTGGACTCGGCGCGGTGCGCCTCGACCGGCGGGCGGTCGAACGGCAGCGGCGTCGGCGTGGTGAAACCGTCGAGCACACCGCGCCAGTGCGCTTCGGCCTCGTCCTGGTCCTGCTCGGCCAACCAGCCAAGGTAGTCGCGGAACGGCCGCCGGGCCACGACTTCCGCACCGCCGCCGTACTCCGCCAGCACCTCGCCGAACACCTGCGCGGTGCTCCAGCCGTCCAGCAGCACGTGGTGCGAGGTCCACAGCAGGTCCACCTCGTCGTCCGAGACCCGCCCGATCGCCAGTCGCATCAACGGCGGCGCGGTGAGGTCCACCCCCGCCGCGGCGTCGCGCGCCACCAGCTCGGGGGTGATGTCGGTGAACTCCACCGGCACGACCACGCCGCGCCGGACCACCTGCACCGGCTGGTCCACGCCCTCCCACACGATGCCGCTGCGCAGCACGGGCGTGCGGTCCACGACCTTCTGCCACGCCGCAGCCAACCGCTCCGGGGAGTCCACCTTGGACAGTCGCACGCGCACCTGGTTGAGGTAGGCGGTGCTGTCCCGGTCGACGAGGCTGTGGAACAACATGCCCGCCTGCAACGGGGTCAGCGGGTAGACGTCCTCCACGTCCGGGTCCGCGATCCGGTCCACCTGCTGCTGGGTCAGCCGGGCCAGCGGGAAGTCCGACGGCGTGCGGCCGAACGCCTCGGGGGAGGCGCAGTGCGTCGCGATCCCGCGCAGCGCGTCGAGCATCCGGTCGGCCAGCGCCCGCACGGCCGCCTCGTCGTGGACCCGCGTCGAGTACTCCCAGTCGACCAGCAGCTCGCCGCCCTCCACGGCGGCGGTGATGTCGAGCAGGTGCGGGCGGGTCAGGTCGTCGGGCACCTCCCTGCCGGTGTCCCCGGCGCCGATCCCGCCGGACTCCCACTGGCCGAGGTAGTTGAAGCACACCCTGGGCAGCGCGCCGGTCAGGCCGCGGTCGGCGTAGCGCAGCGCCTCGTAGCTCAGGCCGCGGTGCGGCACGGCCCGCAGCTGCTCCTTGACCGACTTCAGCGCCGTGCCCCAGTCGCCGGGTGGCAGCTCCAGCGCCACCGGGAACTGGCTGGTGAACCAGCCCACGGTGCGGGACAGGTCCACGCCGTCGAACAGCTCCTCGCGGCCGTGGCCCTCCAGCGCCACCAGCGCCCTGCCCTCGAACGCCGCCGCCAGCGCGGTCAGCAGCACGTCGTTGACCTGTGTCCGGTATGCGCGAGGCACGGCGTGCAGCAGCGCGTCGGTCTCCTCGCGCCCCAACCGCACCGACACGCTGCGCGCGGTGCCCGCGGTGGTGGGCACCGGCTCCTCGGTCGGGACGGCGGCCCAGTGCGGTAGCGCGTCGTCGAATCCCCCGGCGGCGACGTGGGTGTTCAACCGCCGCGCCCAGCCGCTGAACGGCGTGCTCTTCGGGCCGAGCTCGCCGCCGCGGTAGGCGGTGTCCAGGTCGGCCAGGATGATCCGCCACGACACCGCGTCCACCACGAGGTGGTGCGCGGTCAGGAACAGCCTGCCGCCGGGGAGCAGCACCGCGCGCAGCAGCGGTCCGTGCCGCAGGTCCAGGCCCGCCCTGGCGCGGTCCGCCTCGGCGGCCACGTCGGAGGTGGTGGCGACGCGGAAGACCTCGCCGTCCTCGACCTCGGCGACCTGCTGCCACCACTGGCCGTCGCGGAAGCTGAACCGGGTGCGCAGCGCGTCGTGGTGGGCCACCACCGCGCGCACCGCGTCGCGCAGGGCGGGCACGTCCACCTCGCCCAGCTCCACCAGCACCGACATGGTGAAGTGCGCCAGCGGCCCGTGCTCGGCGAAGAACCAGCGCTGGACCGGGGTCAGCGGCGCCGGTCCGGCCACGGCCTCGTCGGCTCGCGGCCCGTCCTCGGCGGTGACCGCGAGCGCCAGGTCGGCGACGGTCTGCCGGAGGAACACGTCCTTGGAGGTCAGCCGCATCCCGGCCTGCCGGGCGCGGGAGACCACCTGCATGGACAGGATGGAGTCGCCGCCCAGGGCGAAGAAGTTGTCGTGCGCGCCGACCTTCTCCACGCCCAGCACCTCGGCCCAGATCGCCGCGAGTTCGGTCGCGATGCCCGGTGCGGGTGCGACGTAGCCGCTGTCGCCGCCCTGGACGGTCGGTGCGGGCAGCGCCCGGCGGTCGACCTTGCCGCTGGGCGAGACCGGCAGCGCGTCCAGCGCCACGAACACCGAGGGCACCAGGTAGTCCGGCAGCCGCTCCTTCAGCCACGCCGCCAGATCTGCCGCCGCGCCGACGGTGTAGGCCACCAGGCGCTGGTGGCCGTTGACCTCCCGCGCCGCCACGGCCGCCTGCGCCACGTCGGGGTGGGCCAGCAGCGCGGCCTCGACTTCGCCCAGCTCGATGCGGAAGCCGCGGATCTTGACCTGGTCGTCGTTGCGGCCGAGGTATTCCAGGGTGCCGTCGGGCAGCCAGCGGACCCGGTCGCCGGTGCGGTACATGCGGGAACCGGGTTCGCCGAAGGGGTCGGCGACGAACCGGGACGCGGTCAGACCGGGCCGGGCGTGGTAGCCCCTGGCGACCTGCGGGCCTGCCAGGTACAGCTCACCGGGCACCCCGGTGGGCACCGGGCGCAGGTGCTCGTCCAGCACGTGCGCGACGAGGTTGGCCAGCGGGCGGCCGATGACCGGGTGGTCCCCGGTGACCTCGCACGAGACCGCGTCCACGGTGGTCTCGGTGGGGCCGTAGAAGTTGTGGGCCCGCGTGCGGGAGGCGGCCAGCTCGCGCCACAGCGGTGGCGGCAGGGCTTCGCCGCCCAGCATCAGCAACCTCGGCGCGTGCTCGCCGTCGAGCAGTCCGGCGGGGATGAGCTGCTGGACGTAGGACGGGGTGAGGTCCAGGAAGTCGATCCGGTGCTCGCGCACGTACCGCACCAGCGCCGACGGCTCCAATCGCACCTCGTTGGTGAGCACGTGCAGCTCGTGGCCGTCGGCCATGAGCAGCGGCCCTTCCCAGGAGGTGTCGAAGGAGAACACCGCGGACAGGGCGACGCGCAGGTGTTCGGTGGCGAAGTCTTCGCGGTGGTTGTGCAGGAGGTTGACCAGGTGTCTGTGCTCGACCACGACGCCCTTGGGCTTGCCGGTCGAGCCGGAGGTGTAGATGACGTAGGCGGCGTTGTCCGGCCGCAGCGGCACCTGCGGATCGGTGTCGGGCTGCCCGTCCAGGTCCGGCCACGACACCAGCACCATCGCCGGGTCGGCGTCGCTGAGCAGGAAGCCGACCCGCTCGCGCGGCAGGTCGCGGTCCACCGGCAGGTACACCGCGCCCGCCTTGTGCACGCCCAGGATCGCGGTGACCACGTCCGCCGAGCGCGGCAGCAGCACCGCCACGGCGCGCTCCGGGCCCGCGCCGCGACCGATCAGCCAGTGCGCCAGCCGGTTGGCCCGCGCGTTCAGCTCGGCGTAGGTGTAGCGGGTGTCGCCGCACACCAGCGCGGTGGCGTCCGGTGTCCGGCGGACCTGCGCCTCGAACAGCGCCGGGTAGGTCGTGGCGGGCACCTCCAGCGCGACGCCCCGGTTGTCGGGCTCGTCGCCCAGCAGCAGGCAGTGCTCGGCCATCGGCCGCCGCGGCGCGGCGGTCACACCGGCCAGCAGCGCCAGCAGGTGGCGGGTCATCCGCTCGACGGTGGCCGCGTCGAACAGGTCGGTGCTGTACTCGACCGCGCCGCGCAGCCGCCCGTCGGACTCGCCGAACTCGAAGGTCAGGTCGCAGGTCGAGGTGGTCAGCGGCAGCGGCACCTCGGACACCCGCAGGCCGGGCAGCTCGGGCACCTCGCTGCCGGTGTTCTGCAGCAGCACCATCACGTCGAACAGGGCGTTGCGGCTGGGGTCGCGGTCCGGGCGCACCGCGTCCACCACCCGCTCGAACGGCACGTCCTGGTGCGCGAAGCCCTCCCGCACGGTCTGCCGGACCTCGGCCAGGTACTCGTCGAAGGACCGGTCCAGGTCCACCGAGGAGCGCAGCACGACGGTGTTGACGAACAGACCCACCACGTCGTCCAGCTCGGCCCGGCCGCGCCCGGACACCGCGGTGCCCACCGCGATGTCGTCCTGGCCGGTGTAGCGGGCCAGCAGCACCTGGCAGGCCGCGACCAGGGCGGTGAACAGGGTGTCCCCGCGCCGCCTGGCCAGCTCCTTCAGCGCGGCGGCGAGGTCGGAGGGCACGGTGAACTCGTGCATCGCGCCCGCCGTGCCGCGCACCGCCGGGCGCGGGCGGTCGGTGGGCAGCTCCAGCGGCGCCACCCCGGCCAGCCGCTCGGCCCAGTAGTCGACCGGCGGGTCCTGCCGCCAGGCGGTGTAGTCCACGTACTGCACGGCGAGCGGCGGCAGCTCCCGCCCCGCGTACAGCGCGCCGAGGTCGCGTGCCAGCACACCGGTCGACCAGCCGTCGGTGACGATGTGGTGCAGGGTCAGCACCAGCACGTGGTCGTCGTCGGCGACCCGCACCAGCCGCGTGCGCAGCAGGGGGCCGCGGCGCAGGTCGAACGGCGTGGTCACCTCCTCGCGCAGCACCTGCTCCCAGGAGCCCTCCTCGACGTGCAGGTCGACCGCGAAGGGCTCGTGCACGACCTGCACGTCGTCGTCGAACGTCGTGCGCAGCGACTCGTGCCGCGCCACCAGCCCGTCCAGGGCCCGGCGCAGCGCGGCCAGGTCCAGCTCGCCGCGCAGCCGCAGCGCGGTCGGCGTGACGTACTCCGTGCTGCCCGGCTCGAACTGGTCCAGGAACCACAGCCGCCGCTGGGCGGGGGACTGGGGGTGGACGCCACCGCGCGGGATCACCGGAATGGCGTCCACCCCCACCAGACCGGAGATCGCGGTCGCGAGTCCGGACACCGTGGGGTGCTGGAACACCGCGCGCGGCGAGAGCTGCACGCCGAACGCCGTGCGGAGCCGGGAGGTCAGCCGGATGCTGAGGATCGAGTCGCCGCCCAGGCCGAAGAAGTCGTCGTGCGCGCCGACGCGCCGCACGCCGAGCACCTCCGCCCAGATGCCCGCGATGGTGCGCTCGGCCTCGGTGCGCGGCTCGACGTGCGCGGCGTCGCCGGTGAACTCCGGTTCGGGCAGCGCACGCCGGTCCAGCTTGCCGCTGGGGGACAGCGGGAGCGCGTCGAGGGTCACCACCGCGGCGGGCACGAGGTAGTGCGGCAGCGCGCGGCTCAGCTCCGCGCGCGGGTCGGTCTCCGGTGCGCCGACGACGTAGCCCACCAGCCGGTCGTCGCGCACGACCACGGCGGCCTCGCGCACGCCCGGCACGGCCAGCAGCGCCGCTTCGACCTCGCCGGGTTCGATGCGGAAGCCGCGGATCTTGACCTGGTCGTCGTTGCGGCCGAGGTATTCCAGGGTGCCGTCGGGCAGCCAGCGGACCCGGTCGCCGGTGCGGTACATGCGGGAACCGGGCTCGCCGAAGGGGTTGGGCAGGAACCGGGAGGCGGTCAGGCCCGGCCGGTCCAGGTAGCCGCGCGCCACCTGGGCGCCCGCGAGGAACAGCTCGCCGGGCACCCCCGGCGGCACCGGTCGCAGGTCGGCGTCCAGCACGTACGCGGCCAGGTTGTGCAGCGGGCGGCCGATGACCGGGCGGTCGCCGGTGATCTCGCACGCCACCGAGTCGACCGCGACCTCGGTCGGCCCGTAGTAGTTGTAGCCGGTGACCTGAGACGCGGCGATCTCCCGCCACAGCGCGGCGTCGACCGCCTCGCCGCCGAGCATCAGCTTGCGCACCCCGGACTCCAGCAGACCCGCCCGCACGAGCTGGCGGGCGTAGGACGGGGTGAGGTCGAGCACGTCGATGCCGTGCTCGACCACGTAGGCCACCAGCGCGGTCGGGTCCAGCCGCAGCTCGTCGTCGATGACGTGCAGCTCGTTGCCCGCCGCCAGGAACAGCAGCCCCTCCCACGAGGTGTCGAACGAGAACGTGGCGGTGACCGCGAAGCGCAGGCGTTCGGACATCAGGTCGGCGCGGTTGGCGTGGAACAGGTTCGCCAGCTGCGCGTGCTCGACCACGACGCCCTTGGGCTTGCCGGTCGACCCGGAGGTGTAGATCACGTAGGCCGCCTGGTCGGGCCGCAGCGCCACCTCCGGCGCGGTGTCGGGCTGGTCGGCGGTGTCCGGCAAGGACTCCAGCACCAGCGCGGGAGCGGCGTCCGCGAGCAGGAACGCGATCCGGTCGGCGGGCAGCTCCGGGTCGACCGGCAGGTAGACCCCACCGGCCTTGAGCACCGCGAGCAGCGCGACCACCAGATCGGCCGAGCGCGGCATCCGCAGCGCCACGGTGCGCTCCGCGCCGATGCCGAGGGCGATCAGGTGGTGCGCCAGGCGGTTGACCCGCGCGTCCAGCTCGGCGTAGGTCAGCCGGGTGTCGCGGAACACCAGCGCGGTGGCCTCCGGCGTCCGGCGCGCCTGCTCGGCGAAGACCTCCGGGAACAGCGCCGGGGGGAACGCGGTCGCGGTGCTGTTCCACTCCACCAGCACGCGCCGCCGCTCGTCCTCGGACAGCCACGGCAGCTGCGCCACCCGCGCGTGCGGTCGCCGGGCGATGCCCACGACCAGCTCGCGCAGCCAGGTGGCCAGGCGCCGCGCGGTGGCCTCGTCGAACAGCTCGGGGTCGTAGGCCAGGTCCAGGTTCAGCCGGTCGGTCACCGAGGCGGTCAGCGTCAGGGGCAGCGTGGTGTTGTCCACCGCCTCCACCTCGACCACCCTCGGCGCGTCGCCGCCCTGGTCGAACGGGTAGTTCTCGAACACCACCACGCTGTCGAACAGCCGGGTGCCCGCCCAGGACTGGATCTCCGCCAGCGAGGTGTGCTCGAACCGCCGCGACTCGCTCTGCGCCGCCTGCAGCTCCCGCAGCCACACCGCCACCTCGGCCTGCGCGTCCACCGACACCCTGGTGGGCACGGTGTTGATCAGCATGCCGACCACGGACTCGACCCCCGGCAGTTCCGCCGGGCGACCGGAGACCGTGCTGCCGAACACCACGTCCCGCTCGCCCGACACCCTGGCCAGCAGCAGCGCCCAGGCGCCCTGCACCGCGGTGTTGACCGTCAGCCCGGCCCGCCGCACGGCCCCGCCCAGCTCGTCGGCGTCCAGCGCCAGACGCACCGACGCGGTGCCCTCGGCGCGGTGCGCCTCGGTGGGCGGGCGGTCGAAGGGCAGCGGCGTCGGGCCGTCCACATCGGACAGCACGGCGCGCCAGTGCGCCTCGGCCTCGGCCCGGTCCTGCTCGGCCAGCCAGCGCAGGTAGTCGCGGAACGGTCTGCGCGCGGGCAGCCTGGCGGGGACGCCGCCGGTGATCGCGCGGTAGTGCTCCAGCACCTCGGCGAACACCTGGCCCGCGCTCCAGCCGTCCATGAGCACGTGGTGCGAGGACCAGACCAGCTCCACCCGGTCGTCCGGCAGCGGCGTGATGCCCACCCGCAACAGCGGCGCGACGGCCAGGTCGAACTCGCCCGACACCTCGTCGGCGCGGGTGACCGGCAGGTCCACGCGGCGGTGCACCACCTGCACCGGTTCGGCCACGTCCTGCCACACCACGCTGGTGCGCAGCACGGGCGTGCGGTCCACCACCCGCCGCCACGCCTCGGCCAGCGCGTCCGGGTCGGCGACGCCCTCCAGCACCAGCCGCATCCGGTCCACGTACGCGCCCGGCTCGACCAGGCTGTGGAAGACCATGCCCGCCTGCAGCGGCGTGAGGCGGTAGATGTCCTCGACCTCGGGGGTGGCCAGCCGGTCGACCTGCTGCTGGGTCAGCCGGGCCAGCGGGAAGTCCGACGGCGTGCGGCCGAAGGCGCCGGGCAGCGCGCAGTGCGCCACGATTTCGCGCAACGCCTCCGCCACCCGCTCGGCCAGCCGCCGCACGGTCGCCTCGTCGTGCACCTCCGGCGAGTACCGCCAGGTCAGCTCCAGTTCGCCGCCCTCGACCAGACCGGTCACGTCCAGCAGGTGGCCGCGCGGCCGGTCCGGCGCGACGTCCTCGCCCGCCGAGTCGCGGCGCGCCCGGTACAGGCCCTCCGAGGTGCCGCCCACGTCCCACTGGCCGTGGTAGTTGAAGGAGATCTCGGGCAGCCGCCCGCCCACGTCCAGGGCTTCGAAGCTCAAGCCCTTGTGCGGCACCGCGCGCAGGGCCTCCTTGACCGCCTTGAGGGTCCGCCCCCAGTCCTCGGCCACCGGCAGCACCACCGGGAACTGCGTGGTGAACCAGCCGACGGTGCGCGACAGGTCCACGCCGTCGAACAGCTCCTCGCGGCCGTGGCCCTCCAGCGCCACGCTCACCGAGTCCCGGCCGGTCCACTCGGCCAGCGCCCGGCCCAACGCGCTCAGCAGCACGTCGTTGACCTGCGTCCGGTACACCGGGGGAACCTCGTGCAGCAGCGCGTCGGTGGTCCGGCGGTCCAACCGCACCGACAGCAGCCGCGTCGAGCCCTCCGCGCCCACGCCGTCGTGGTCCACCGGCAGCCGCTCCGGCTCGGGCAGCGAGCGCCAGTGCGGCAGCGCGTCGTCCAGCGCGCCGGACGCGACGTGCTCGGCCAGCCGGTGCGCCCACTCGGTGAACGGCGTGCCCACCGGCTCCAGCGGTTCCCCGCGGTAGGCGGCCTCCAGGTCGCCGAGCAGGATGCGCCACGACACGCCGTCCACCGCCAGGTGGTGCACGGTCAGCAGCAGTCGGGGCGGCGTGCCGGTGAACAGCACCGCGCGCAGCAGCGGCCCCCCGGCCAGGTCCAGGTCGCGGCGCGCGGCGCGGGCGCCCGCTTCGACGTCCGCGTCGGATTCGACGCGGAAGACCTCGGCGGTCTCGGTGTCCGCGACCTCCTGGACCCACCGCCCGTCGACCTCGCGGAACCGCAGCCGGAGCGCGTCGTGGTGCCCGACCACCGACCGCACGGCGGCGCGCAGTCGCGCGTGGTCCACCTCCGGGTCCAGCTCGACCAGCAGCGACATGGTGAAGTGGCGCAGCGGCCCGTGCTCGGCGAAGAACCAGCGCTGGATCGGGGTCAGCGGCGCGGGACCGCTGAACAGCCGCACCTCCGCCGGGGCCTGCTCGGCGACCCCGGCCACCAGCGCCAGCTCGGCCACGGTCTGGTGCCGGAACACGTCGCGCGAGCTGAGCCGGAACCCCGCCTGGCGGGCGCGGGAGACCAGCTGGATGGACAGGATGGAGTCGCCGCCCAGCGCGAAGAAGTTGTCGTGCGCGCCGACCCGCTCCACGCCCAGCACGTCGGCCCAGACGCGCGCCAGCGCCACCTCGACCGGCGTGCTCGGCGCGACGAAGTCGCCCTCGCCCTTGACCTGCGGGGCGGGCAGCGCTCTGCGGTCGACCTTCCCGTTGGGGGTCAACGGGATGCGGTCCAGCTCCACGAACGCCGACGGCACCTGGTACTCGGGCAGCGTGCGCTTGAGGTGCTCGCGCAACGCGGCGTGCGCGACCGGGGACGTGGTCACCACGTAGCCGACGAGCCGGGCGTGGCCGTCGTCGTCACGGGCGACGACGGTGGCCTCGGTGACGTCCGGGTGGCTCAGCAGCGCGGCCTCGACCTCGCCGGGTTCGATGCGGAAGCCGCGGATCTTGACCTGGTCGTCGTTGCGGCCGAGGTATTCCAGGGTGCCGTCGGGCAGCCAGCGGACCCGGTCGCCGGTGCGGTACATGCGGGAACCGGGTTCGCCGAACGGGTCGGGCAGGAACCGGGACGCGGTCAGCCCTGGCCGGTTCAGGTAGCCGCGGGACACCTGCGCCCCGGCGATGTGCAGCTCGCCCGCGACGCCCACGGGCACCGGCTGGAGCTCTTCGTCGAGCACGTAGGCGCTCAGGTTGCTCAGCGGACGGCCGATGACCGGGCGGTCCCCGGTGACCTCGCACGACACCGCGTCCACGGTGGTCTCGGTGGGGCCGTAGAAGTTGTGGGCCCGCGTGCGGGAGGCGGCCAGCTCGCGCCACAGCGCGCCGCCGAGGGCTTCACCGCCCAGCATCAGCAACCTCGGCGCGTGCTCGCCGTCGAGCAGTCCGGCGGGGATGAGCTGCTGGACGTAGGACGGGGTCAGGTCCAGGAAGTCGATCCGGTTGCGCCGCACGTAGTCCACCAGCGCGGTGGGCTCCAAGCGGACGTCGTCGGTCAGCACGTGCAGCTCGTGGCCGTCGGCCATGAGCAGCAGACCTTCCCAGGAGGTGTCGAAGGAGAACACCGCGGACAGCGCGACGCGCAGGTGTTCGGTGGCGAAGTCCTCGCGGTGGTTGTGCAGGAGGTTGACCAGGTGTCTGTGCTCGACCACGACGCCCTTGGGCTTGCCCGTGGAGCCCGAGGTGTAGATGACGTAGGCGGCGTTGTCCGGCCGCAAAGGTAAGCCGGGACTGGTGTCCGGGCAGGAAGCGGTGTCCACCGCACCGTCCAGCACGAGCACCGCACCGGAATCGTCGATCAGGTGCCGCCTGCGCAGCTCGGGCAGTCCGGGATCGACCGGCAGGTAGACCGCGCCCGCCTTCAGCACGCCGAAGACGGCCACCACCGCGTCGACCCCGCGCGGCAGCGACAGGGCGACCACCTGCTCGGGCCGCACACCCCGTCCGATCAGCCAGTGCGCCAGGCGGTTGGCCCGCGCGTCCACCTCGGCGAAGGTCAACCGGTCGGTGCCGCACACCAGCGCGGTGGCCTCCGGCGTCCGGCGCACCTGCGCCTCGAACAGCGCGGTGAACGTGGTCTCGGGCACGTCCAGCGCGGTGTCGTTCCAGTCCCGCAGGAGTCGGTGGCGCTCCGGCGGGGTCAGCAGCGGCAGCGCCCCCACCGGCCGGTCCGGCTCGGCCGTCACGCCCTCCAGCAGCACGACCAGGTGCTCGCCCAGCCGTCGCACGGTGGCCGCGTCGAACAGGTCGGTGCTGTACTCCACCAGGCAGTGCAGCCCGGCGTCGCCCTCGGTGAAGTCGATGCTCAGGTCGAAGTTGGCGGCCTGACGGGTCATCGGGTGCTCGCTGACCGCCAGGCCCGGCAGCACGGGCAGCGCGCGCCCCGCGTTCTGCAGCACCACCATCACGTCGAACAGCGGCGTGCGGCTGGGATCGCGCTCGACGCCGACCGCCTCCACCACGCGGTCGAACGGCACCTCGTCGTGGGCGAACGCGTCCAGCGCGGTGTCCTTGGCGGCGGCCAGCAGCTCGGTGAACGGGCGCGCGGTGTCCACCGAGGACCGCAGCACCACCGTGTTGACGAAGAAACCCACCAGCCCGGCCAGCTCCGGCCGGTTGCGCCCGGCGGTCACGGTGCCGATCGCGATGTCGTCCTGACCGGCGTAGCGGGCCAGCAGCACCTGGCAGGCCGCCAGCAGCGCGGTGAACAACGTCGCGTCGTGCGCTCGGGCCAGCTCGCGCAGCCGGTCCACCACCCCGGCGGGCACGGTGAACTCGTGCGCCGCGCCCGCCGAGGTGCGCTCGGCGGGCCGGGGCCGGTCGGTGGGCAGCTCCAGCGGCGCGGTGCCCCGCAGCCGGTCGCGCCAGTGGTCCAGCTGCCGCTCCAGCGGTCGCTGCCGCTGCCACACCGCGAAGTCCGCGTACTGCAGCGCGGGCGGGGCCAGCACCTCGCCCCGGTACAGCGCGCCCAGCTCGTCGGCCAGCACCCCCAGCGACCAGCCGTCCACCACGATGTGGTGCGAGGTCAGCAGCAGCACGTGGTCGTCCTGGGCCAAGCGCACCAGCAGCGCCCGGAACAGCGGGCCGCGCCCCAGGTCGAACGGCTGCGCCACCTCGGCGCGCAGCAGCTCCTCCAGCGCCTCGGGCGCGCAGTCCACCACCGGGACCGGCAGGTGGGCGTCGGCGTGCACCACCTGCACCGGCTTGCCGTCGGTGTCGACGAACGAGGTGCGCAACGACTCGTGGCGCTCCACCAGCCCGCGCAGCGCCCCGGTCAGCAGCGGCACGTCCAGCCCACCCCGCAACCGCAGCGCCAGCGCGCTGTTGTACTCGGTGTCCTCGGGGCTGAGCTGGTTGAGGAACCACAACCGCTGCTGGCCCAGCGACAGCGGCAGCGGCTCGTGGCGCGGCGCGGGCGGGATGACGTCGGCGTGCCCGACCTTGCCCGCCAGGCGGTCGCGCAGGCGTTCCCGCAGGTGCGCGGGGAGGGCGGAGATGCGGCTTTGCTTGGAGGACGTCATCGTGTGTGTCACGCTTCCCGGTCGACGAGGGCTTCGAGTTCGGCCAGCACGAGTTCCTCGACCAGGTCGGCCAGCGAGGACACCGTGCGGGCGGTCAGGACATCCCGCGGTGAGAGGTCGACGCCGAACGCCTCCTTGGTGCGGGCGGTGATGCGCAGGCTGCGGATGGAGTCGCCGCCGAGGGAGAAGAAGTTGTCCTCCACGCCGACCCGGTCGACGTCGAGCACCTCCGCCCAGATCGCGGCCAGGACCTCCTCGGTCTCCGTCCGCGGTGCCACGTACTCCTCGGAGGTGACCGCGTCGCGCTCGGGCGCGGGGAGGGCGGCGCGGTCGAGCTTGCCGTTGTTGTTCAGCGGTAGGGCGTCGAGTGCGACGAAGGCGGTGGGCACCATGTAGTCGGGCAACGACCGGCTCGCGTGCTCGCGCAGCGCGGAGGCCGAGGCGGTGCCCACCAGGTAGGCGACCAGCCGGTCCTCGTGCACCACCACGGCCACCTGCCGGACGTCCGGGTGCGCGTGCAGCACGGCTTCGATTTCGCCGGGTTCGATGCGGAAGCCGCGGATTTTGACTTGGTGGTCGGCGCGGCCGTGGTAGTGGAGTTGGCCGTTGTGCCAGTGGGCGAGGTCGCCGGAGCGGTACATGCGTTCGCCGGGTTGGCCGTGGGGGTTGGCGATGAAGCGGGAGGCGGTCAGGCCGGGGCGGTTGAGGTAGCCGCGGGCCAGGCCGGGGCCTGCGACGTAGATTTCGCCGATGACGCCGGGGGGTACGGGGTGCAGGTCGTCGTCGAGGAGGTAGACGCGCAGGTCGGGGATGGGGGTGCCGATGGTGTTGTCGTGGTGGAGGTGGGCGTGGGTGACGTGGACGGTGGTTTCGGTGATGCCGTACATGTTGATCAGTGCGGCGGGGTGGTTCCAGTTGTGGAGTTTGCGGATGTCGAGTGCTTCGCCGCCGAAGATGACGTAGCGCAGGTGCAGGTCTTGGGGTTGTTCGGCGGTGAGTTGGTAGAAGGCGGAGGGGGTCTGGTTGAGGACGGTGACCTTCTCGTCTCGTAGTAGTTGGGCGAAGTCACGTGGGGAGCGGGACACCGCGTGCGGCACCACGACGAGTCGGCCGCCGTGCAGCAGTGGTCCCCATAGTTCCCAGACGGAGAAGTCGAAGGCGTAGCTGTGGAACAGGGTCCACACGTCCTGGGGGCCGAAGTCGAACCAGTGTCGGGTGGCGGAGAACAGCCTGCCGACATTGCCGTGCGGGATGATCACGCCCTTGGGCTTGCCGGTGGAGCCGGAGGTGTAGATGACGTAGGCGGGATGCTCCGGCCGCAGCGCCACCACGGGATCGGTCGCGGGTTGGTCGGAGGTGTCCGGGATGTGGTCGAGGACCGCCACGGGTTGTGCGTCCTGGATCGTCGCGGTGATTCGTTCGGTGGGGTAGTCGGGGTCGATGGGCAGGTAGGCCGCGCCGGACTTGAGCACGCCCAGCACTGCGACGACCAGGTCCAGCGAGCGGGGGAACTTCAACGCCACCAGGCGTTCCGGACCCGCGCCCAGGCCGATCAGGTGGTGCGCCAACCGGTTGGCCCGCTCGTCCAGCTCCGCATAAGTCAGATGGCGGCCTTCACAGGTGACCGCCACCGCGTCGGGGGTGCGGGCGACCTGGGCGGCGAACAGCTCGGGGATGGTGCCGGTGGGCGCGTCGACCACATCACCGTTCCACTCCACCAAGACCTGCTCGCGCTCCGCTTCGGACAGCCACGGCACGCCGCCCACCGGCCGGTCCGGATCGGCGACCAGGCTGACCAGCAGGGTCCGCAGCCGCTCGCCCAGCCGCTCCACGGTCGCCGCGTCGAACATCGCGGGTTCGTAGCCGAGCAGCACCTCCAGCCGCCGCGCCGGGTACACCGTGGCGCTGAGCGCGAAGTTGGTCGTCTCCACGGCTTCCAGCTCGCGCAGGCCCATCTCGTCGGCCAGCTCGGTCGGGTAGTTCTCGAACACCACGGCGCTGTCGAACAGCGCGGCGCCGGGCTCGACCCCGCTCCACGCCTGCAAGCGGGTCAGCGGCACGTGCTCGAACCGGCGCGACTCCACCTGCGCCGCCTGCAGCCCGCGCAGCCAGTCCGCCACCGGCGCGGCCCCGTCCACCAGGACGCGCACCGGCAGCGTGTTGATGAAGATGCCGGTGATCCCGTCCACGCCGGGCAGGTCGGCGGGCCTGCCCGACACCGTCGCGCCGAAGCACACGTCGCGCCTGCCGCTGTACCGGCTCAGCAGCAGCGCCCACGCGCCCTGCACGACCGCGCTGGGCGTCAGCCGGTGCTCGCGGGCGAACTCGTACAGCCGCGCCGACTCGGCCTCGGTCAGCGACACCGGCAACCGCGCGGACGACGAGGTGGGGCCCGTGGCCGGGCGGTCGGCGGGCAGGGGGGTGGGGGTGTCGAACGTGCCCAGCACGCCGCGCCAGTGCCGCTCGGCCGCCTCGTCGTCCTGCTCGGCAAGCCAGGCCGCGTAGTCGCGGAACGGGCGGCGGTCCGGCAGTTCCTCGCGGGTCAGCACGTCGGAGAGCACCTGGAACACGCTCCAGCCGTCCAGCAGCACGTGGTGGAAGGTCCACAGCACCCGAACGGAGTCGGGGGAGAGCCGGGCGATGGTCACCCGCATCAGCGGCGCCCGCGTCAGGTCCAGGCCCCGCGCCCGGTCCTGGTCGAGCAGGCCGCGCAGTTCCTCCGCCTGTCGCCGGGCGTCGAACCGGCTCCAGTCCAGGAAGGTGAACGGCACCCGCACACCGGCGTGCACCACCTGCACCGGCTCGGGCACGTCCTGCCAGCGCACCGAGCTGCGCAGCACCGGGGTCCGGTCGACCACCCGCTGCCAGGCGGCGGCGAAGGCCGCCGAGTCCGGCACACCGTCCACGACGAACGTGGTCTGCTGGAAGTAGGCGTTGGAGTCGCCCAGGCCGTGGAAGACCATGCCCGCCTGCATCGGGGTCAGCGGGTAGACGTCCTCCACGTCCGAGGGCAGCAGGTCGACCTGCTCCTGGGTCAACCGCGCCAGCGGGAAGTCCGACGGGGTCAGACCACCGGTCCGCGACGAGGCGCAGTGCACGAGGATGCCGCGCAGCGCGGCGGCGAACTCCTCGGCCAGGCGTGCCACCGTGGCGTCGTCGTGGACGTTGCGGCTGTAGTGCCACGAGAACTCCAGCCGGTCGTCCTGCACCTTGCCCACCACGTCCAGCAGGTGCGGTCGGGGCGCGGCGGGGTCGGCGGACAGCTCCAGGTCCCGCTGCTCGGCGGTGAACCGGCCCAGGTAGTTGAAGCTCACGTCCGGGTCGCAGGCCAGCTCGCGACCCGCCAGGTGGCGCAGCGCGCCGTAGCCGATGCCGCGTCGCGGGACCGCGCGCAGCTGCTCCTTGACCGCTTTGAGCGCCCCGCCCCAGTCGGTGCCCCGCTCAGCGCGGGGCAGCTCCAGCGCCACCGGGAAGATCGTGGTGAACCAGCCGACCGTGCGGGACAGGTCCACGCCGTCGAACAGCTCCTCGCGGCCGTGGCCCTCCAGGTCCACCAGCACGCGCCGCCGCCCGGTCCAGTCCGCCAGCACCCGACCCAGCGCCGTCAGCAGCACGTCGTTGACCTGCGTCCGGTACGCCGAGGGCACGTCCTTGAGCAGCGCCGCGGTTTCGCGCTCCGACAGCCGCACGGTGACCACCCGCTCGGAACCGGCGGTGTTCGGGCCTTCCCGGTCGCGCGGCACGTCGGCGGCCTCGGTGACGACCGAAGCCCAGTGCGGCAGCTCGTCGTCGAACCCGCCCGAGGCGGTGTGCTCCGCCAGCCGCAGCGCCCACTCGCGGAACGAGGTCGTCTTGCGCCCGATGTGGGTGGCCCGGCCCCGGCGGGCCTGCTCGTAGGCGGTCATCAGGTCTTCGCTGAGCACCCGCCACGACACGCCGTCGACCACGAGGTGGTGCGCGGTCAACCGGACCCGGCGCGGACCGACGACCTCGGCGCGCAGCAGCGGCCCCCACGACGGATCGGGCGCGGCCTGCGGCGCGGCGTTGACCTGCCGCCACCCGGAGGCGTCGCGGTGGAACCGCATCCGCAGCGCGTCGTGGTGCTCCACCAGCGCGGCCACCGCGGTGGCCAGCGCGCCCCGGTCCACGTCGGCGTCGAACTCCACCGCCACCGCCTGGTCGAAGTGCTCCGGCCGCACGGTGTGGCGGTCCAGGAACCAGCGCTGGACCGGGGTCAGCGGCACCTCGCCGGTCACCGGGCCCTGGTCGGCCGCGGTGGGCAGGTCGCGGGTGACGTGCGGGGCGATGGCCGCGATCGTCTGGTGGGTGAAGATGTCGCGCGAGGTCAGCACCAGACCGGCCTGCCGCGCGCGGGTGACCACCTGGATGCCCAGGATGGAATCGCCGCCCAGCGCGAAGAAGTTGTCCCGCACGCCCACCCGCCTGGCGCCCAGCACCTCGGCGAACACCCCCGCCAGCACCGCTTCGACCGGTGTGCGCGGGGCCACGTAGCGGGCCTGGGTGTCGTGCTCGGGCGGTGGCGCGGGCAGCGCGTCCCGGTCCAGTTCCGGCACCACGACGAAGGCCGATGGCACCAGGTGCGCGGGCAGGACCTGCTCCAGGAAGCCGCGCAGCGCGGCGCTGCCGGGCGTGGACGCCCCAGGGGTGACGTAGGCGATGAGCCGGTCGCCGTCGGCGACCACGGCGGCGGCGGACACGTCGTCGTGGCGCAGCAGCACCCGCTCCACCTCGGTCGGATCGACGCGCAGCCCGCGCACGCGCAGCACTCCGTCGTCGGGCGGGAAGTCCAGCTCCACCAGGCGGCCCAGCGGTCGGTCCGGGTCCTCGACCACCAGGCGCAGCAACGACTCCAGGTCCTCGGCCAAGCCCTGCGCGGTCGCCGCGTCGAACAGGTCGGTGTTGTACTCGACGGTCAGCACCAGCGAGTCGTCGCGCGGCCAGAACTCCACCACCACGTCGAAGCGGGCCGACGGACGGGGCAGGTCGTGCTCGCGCACTTCCAGCTCGCCCATCCTGGTGCGCCGCAGCAGCGGCTGCTGCAACGCCACCACGGCCTGCACCAGCGGGCCGCGGCTGGGGTCGGGGTCGGGGCGCAGCTCGGCCACCAGCCGGTCGAACGGCACCGCGTCGTGCTCGAGGGCCTCCAGCGTGGTGGCCCGCACCCGGTCCAGGAACGCGGTGAATGGCAGCTCCGGGTCGACCCACGAGCGCAGCACCAGCGTGCGCACGAAGAACCCGGCCACCCGCTCCAGTTCCGCGCGCTCGCGACCGGAGCTGACCGTGCCGACCGCGATGTCGCGCTGGCGGCTGCGAGCGGACAGCAGCACCTGCACGGCGGCGGTGAGCGTCATGAACAGGGTGGCGTCGTGCGCTCGGCCGACGCTCGCCAGCCGCCGCACCAGCTCGGCGTCCAGCGGCCTGCGCAGCACCGCGCCGGAGGTGGTGCGCAGTGGCGGGCGCGGCCGGTCGGTGGGCAGGTCCAGCGCCTCGACCCCGTCCAGCCTGCGCCGCCAGAACTCCAGGTGCGGGGCGAGGTCGTCGCGGGCGGCGTCCCACACCGCGAAGTCCGGGTACTGGGCGGCGGGCTCCGGCGGGCGCGCCCCGGCGTAGAGGTCGGCCAGCTCGTCGACCAGCAGGGCCACCGACCAGCCGTCGGTGACGATGTGGTGCTGGGCCAGCAGCAGCACGTGCTCCTCGGGCGCGGTGCGCACCAGCACGGCGCGGGTCAGCGGGCCCTTCCGCAGGTCGAACGGCTCGGCCAGCTCGGCGGCCAGCACGCCGTCCACGTCGTCGCTGTCGACCACCCGCAGGGGGATCTCACCCTCGGCGGCGACCAGCTGCACGGGCTCGCCGTCGGCGGTGTCGAACGTGGTGCGCAGCGCGTCGTGCCGCCGTGCCAGCGCGTCGAGCGCGTCGGCCAGCCGTGGCACGTCCAGCGGCCCGCTCAGCCGCAGTCCGATGCCGGTGGTGTGCTCGGCGGTGCCGTCGAGGGAGAACAGCCTGCGCTGCGTCGGTGACAGCGGCAGCGGCACGCCGCGCGGCGCGCGCGGCAGCGGAGCGGCGTCCGTGGGCTTCAGCCGCGCCAGCGCGGAGACCGTGCGCGCGTCGAACAGCGCCCGCGCGGGCAGTCCGCGGCCCAGCCTGGCCACCACCCGCGCGGCCAGGACCGAGTCGCCGCCCAGCGCGAAGAAGTCGTCCTCCGCGCCGACCAGCGGCACGCCCAGCACCTCCGACCACACCCGCGCCACCTCGCGCTCGGCGTCGGTGCGCGGCGCCACGTACCCCTCCGGCTCCGCGTCGCCGAACACCGGCGCGGGCAGCGCGGCGCGGTCGAGCTTGCCGTTGGGGGACAGCGGGAACGACTCCAGCGCCACGAACGCCGACGGCACCAGGTAGTCCGGCAGCGAGGCGGCCAGGTGCTCGCGCAGCCCGGTGGTGTCACCGACGACGTAGGCCACCAGCCGCTTGGGGCCGCCGTGGTCGTCGCGCGCCACCACCACCGCCTGCCGCACCGCCGGGTGCTCGCGCAGCAGCGCCTCGATCTCGCCCGGCTCGACCCGGAACCCGCGGATCTTGACCTGGTGGTCGGCCCGGCCGACGAACTCCAGCTGCCCGTCGTCCCCGCGGCGCACCACGTCGCCGGTGCGGTACATGCGGGAACCGGGCGCGCCGAACGGGTCCGCCACGAACCGCGTCGCGGTCAGCCCCGGCCGGTCGAGGTAGCCGCGCGCCAGCCCGACCCCGGTCACGTACAGCTCGCCCTCGTCGACCGGGCGCAGCTCGTCGTCGAGCACGCGCACCTCGGTGCCGGGGATGGGGCGGCCGATCGGCGGGGTGCCGCCCGGTTCCAGCGCGCCGCTCCAGCTGGTGACCACGGTGGACTCGGTCGGCCCGTAGGCGTTGATCATGGTTCGGCCCGGCGCCCACTGCCGCACCAGCTCCGGCGGGCACGCGTCGCCGCCGACGATCAGCAGGCGGAAGCGGGGCAGCGGCCGGTGGGGCACCGTCGCCAGCGCCACCGGCGGGATCAGCGCGTGCGTGACCCCGTACTCCTCCAGCACGTCGGCGAGCTGGTCGCCCAGCAGCGGACCGGGCGGCGGCACGACCAGCGCCGCGCCCGCGGGCAGCGCCATGCACAGCTCCAGCACCGAGGCGTCGAAGCTGGGCGAGGAGAACTGGAGCACCCGGTCGCCCGGCCGCACGCCGAAGTGCTCGATCTCGGCGGCGGCGAACGCGGGCAGCCCGCGGTGGGTGACCACGACACCCTTGGGCCTGCCGGTGGAACCGGAGGTGTAGATGACGTAGGCCGGGTCGTCGGGGGAGATCTCCACGCCCGGATCGGTGTCGGGCAGCCCGGACAGGTCCACCGGGCCGTCCAGCACCAGCAGCGGCTTGGCGTCGTCGAGCATGAACGCGATCCGCTCGGCCGGGTAGTCCGGGTCGACGGGCAGATAAGCCGCGCCCGCGCGCAGCACCGCCAGTCGCGCGACGACGTTGTCGACCGAGCGCGGCAGCGCCACCGCCACCACCCGTTCCCGCCGGGCGCCCTTGGCGATCAGCAGGTGCGCGAGCCGGTTGGCGCGCGCGTCCAGCTCGGCGTAGGAAACCGATTCCCCGGCGGCGAGGATCGCCGGCGCGTCGGGTGTGCGTAACGCTTGCTCCCGCACCAAGGCGGGAAACAGCACTTGGGCAGACGTCATCGTCACATGAGCCTTTCAACGACTCGGTGCGCGTGGGCACGGCAGTTACCCACGAATGGTGAAGTTCAAACTTCGGATATCCGATCAGGCCATTTCCGGAACCTGCCGGCGAGCCAACCGGCCGCCGATCTGTATCCACTCGATGCCGCCGTCGCGCGGGTTGCGCAGGAACCGGCCGGTCTGACTCGTGTCGCCGGTGTCGGAATCGCGCATGGCGAACACCAGCCCGTCGAACAACGACAGGTCGGCGAACGGTTCGCCGTCCACGGTGAGCACCAGGTGTTCCCGATCGGCGGCCCGGACCGCGTATTCGGTGTCGCCGTTGAGGAAGCTGCCGGTGCAGTCCGGGGGCGGCGGGATGCGGCGGGCGAGGTTGCGGAAGCCGTCGTAGTCGCCCACCGGCACCCCGGCCTCGGCCAGTTCGGGCACCAGTCGCCGCCACAGCGGCAGGCCGCTGCTGCCGTTGGTGGTCAGCGCCACCACGGTGCCGTCCTCGGGGTTGATGCGCAGGTGGCAGGAGGTGCCGTCGCCGTTGCCGTCGTGCCCCACCCAGGTGCTGCCGTCGCGCTGCCACAGCGCCATGCCCAGGCCCCAGCCGTCGGCCATGCCGAACGGTTCGGCGTGCCGCACCGGGGTCCGCATCAGGACCAGGTCCTCGGGGGCGACCAGCGGCGGGGCTCCGCCGCCGAGCATCCGGCCCAGCGCCAGCAGGTCGGTGGCGCTGGCCGCGAGCGCGCCCGCGGGCGCGTCGACCAGGGCCAGCGACTGGCGCACCGGGACCACCCTGCGGGTGCGCGGGTGCACCGCGTGACCGGGCACCACGGCCGGGTCGGCGCCGGGGCCCACGGTGAACCGCGCGGGCACGCCCAGCGGCCTGAGCAGCACCGAGTCCACGGCCTCCCACCAGCTCATGCCGGTCAGCACCTCGATGAGGTGGCCGAGCAGGACGTAGCCGATGTTGGAGTAGGAGAAGCCCGCGCCGGGGCGGTGCAGCGGCTCCAGCGTGCGGAACGCCTCCAGCACGTGGCGGCGCAGCGAGGTGCCGTGCGCGTCCTCGGGGTCCGACGGCAGACCGCCGGTGTGGCTGAGCAGGTGCCGGGCGGTCAGCTGGGTGCCCAGGTCGCTGGCCACCCGGCGCAGCTCGGGCAGGTGGTCCGACAGCGGCGCGTCCAGCTCCAGGTCGCCGTCGGAGACCAGCGCCATGACCACCGTGGCGGTGAACGTCTTGGTGATCGACCCGATCGGCACGGCCGCGTCGTCGGTGAGGGGCGTTCCGGTGCTCGCCTCACCCACGGCGCAGGTCCACGTCCGGCCGTGGCGGTGCACGGCGAACTGGGCTCCGGGAACCCCGTGCGCACGGGTCAGTTCGCTTAATCGCTGCTGGATCAGATCGGTGTCCATCACGGTCCTTCGCGAATGAGCCAATTGGCCTCGGTGTCACGTTGACGGTTCGCCCACGATCATCGCGACCGCCGAACGGAGCATTTATCAAAATGCAGGGTTCCCGGTTTGTCAACACGTAACCGCACGTTGGTGAAGGGCCTGCGGAGGTTCACTCGAACGGCATGTTTGGACTCGTTGGTTTCGTAATACCAGGGCTTTGAGCGGGCGGTTGGCCGGGTCTGCGGAGTAACCTCCGTCACGTCCGGAGGTCTTGAAAGGGATTAGACGAACCTTACCGAGCCGGTTCCGAAAAAATGTCCACCGGGCCGTAACCAATGGAGTTCCCGGTCGTTTGCGGGGGGCTATGCGTTGCCGGGCGCGTCGGTAGTGTCCACCACGCGGTGGCCGGAGTACAGCACCTGTCGCGCCGCGTCCCCCCGACCGACTCCCGCCCAGGGGTGGCGAGGGGGCGCGGCCCACCCCCGGCGATCGACTCGCGACTCCCCGCGGCGGGGGTCAGCGCTCGTCGCGCTGGACCTCCAGGTGCAGCGCCTCCATGCGCGAGTCCAGCTCGGCGGCGATGGCGGCGGTGCGGCCCAGTTCCTCCACGAAGCCCGTGGGCACCTGGTCGTCGTACTTGTAGAAGAGCTTGTGCTCCAAAGTGGCCCAGAAGTCCATGGCGATGGTGCGCAGCTGGACCTCGACCTTGACGTGCTCCACCCGGTCGGACAGGAACACCGGGATGCGGACGATCAGGTGCAGGCTGCGGTAGCCGTTGGGCTTGGGGTGGGCGATGTAGTCCTTGGTCTTGAGGATCTCGACGTCGCTCTGCCTGCCCAGCATGTCGCGCACCCGGTAGACGTCGGAGACGAACGGGCACACCACCCGCACGCCCGCCACGTCGTCCAGGTGGTCCGCGGCCAGCGACAGGTCCGCGGGCAGGCCCTTGCGGCGCAGCTTGTCCAGGATCGCGTCCGGCCGCTTGACCCGCTGCGTGATGTGCTCGATCGGGTCGTGGCTGTGCACGAGGTCGAACTCCTCGCTGAGGATGCGGAGCTTGGTCATCAGCTCCTCGACCGCGAACTTGTGGATCACCAGAGACCGCCGCAGCAGGTCGTCTGCGACGCCGACGTCCATGCTCACGAGGATACCGGTGGTCCGGGTGGGCTAGGCTGACGGCCGTGAGCACCCACTGGCACGTAGTGCTGCCCCCTCCGTGCGCCTGATCGGGCGCACCAGCTGAGGTCATCCCGCACCGGCCACGGCCGTGCGCCCGTTCGCGTCCCGATCCCGGTCGATGTGAACGGAGAAACCGTGTCATCCCTTGCGGTACGAGCACGTCCTCGATTCGTCCAGGGACCGCTGCCGATCCTGGCGGCGTGCTTCCTGTGGGGCACCACCGGCACCGCCAGTGCCTTCGCGCCCGCGTCCGCGCCCGCCTCGGCGGTCGGCGCGGCGGGCCTGGTCGTCGGTGGCTGCCTGCTGTTCCTGACCGCCCCCGGTGCGCGCGCGGTGCTGCGCCGGGCCGACTGGCGGCTGCTGGTGCTGGGCGCGGTCACCGTGGCGGGCTACGCGCTGGCCTTCTACCCGGCGGTGCAGCGCACCGGCGTGGCCGTGGCGACCACGGTGGCGCTGGCCACCGCGCCGATCGTGCTGGGGCTGCGGTCCCGGCCGGTGGTGACCGCGACCGCGGTGGCGGGCTGCGCGATCCTGGTGCTGGGCGGCGGTGACGCGCGCGTGGACCTGGTCGGCGTGGCGCTGGCCGTGGTCGCCGGGCTGTCCTACGCGGCCTACTCGGCGATCTGCGCCCACCTGATCGACCTGGGGCACCCCTCCCGCGCGGTGGTCGGCGCGGTGTTCGGCGGCGCCGCGGTGCTCACCGCGCCGGTGCTGCTCGCGCTGGGCGCGGGGTGGCTGGCCAGTCCGGCCGGGCTGGCGGTGGTGGCGCACCTGTCGGTGTTCACCACGTTCCTGGCCTACCTGCTGTTCGGGCGGGGGCTGCGGCACACCGGCGCGGCGGCGGCGACCACGCTGACCCTGGCCGAGCCCGCGGTGGCGGCGGTGCTGGGGGTGGTGGTGCTGCACGAGCGGCTGCCGCTGGTGTCGTGGGGCGGCATGGCGGTGCTGGCGGTCGCGCTGGCGGCGCTGTCCCGGTGAGACGTGGCGGCGTTCCGACCGGTGTCGGGACGCCGCCACGCCCGTGGGATGTCACTCGGGGCGGTGGGGGACCGAGCCGCCGAGGCCGTAGAGGATGCGCTGGATGACTTCGGGGTCGACTTCGGGCTCGTCGCCCAGCCGCTCGGCGGCCGGGGAGCGGCGCGGTTCGCGGCGGGGCAGCGGCACGGCGGAGGCGTTCATGCCCGAGGGCAGCGCCAGCTCGCACCACGCCAGGTGGCCACCCGCGGTGAGGTCGACCAGACCCGCGCGCGCGTTGGCCAGCTCCGGCGGCATGGCCACCCGATCGCCCTCGACCTCGACCACCAGGTAGGTGCCGGTCAGTCGCAGCCGCACCAGCAGGAAGCCGGGGATGCCGCGCTCGGCGACCTCGACCGCCGCCGCGACCAGGCGGCGCGCGGTCTGCGCCGCCTCGTCCCGCATGGAGGTCAGCCGCCACTCGCCCAGCGAGAAGCGCACGAACATGTCCGCGACGTTGATGGCTGTGGGCAGCGCTACCAGCCGAATGTCATCGACCTGCTCGGTCTGGGCGTTCACACGGATCCTCCTCGCCAGCGTCCGACGCGCGCTGCGCCAGATGGTGCCATGCGTCCGAGCGCCGTCACCCACGTGGTCTACCACTGCGGGCGAACCGCGTGGTACTAAGCTCTGCGGCTTCAGCGCCGATCGAAAGCGTTTCGGGTTCCACGTCTGTCACGGCTACTTACGGGCGTGACGGCGTTCCGGTTCACCCCGGTGATCGGGACGCCGATTGCCGGGCAACGTACCCCGATGCCGGTCCCAATGGAATACGCCACGGCGTGCGGACGCGAAAAGGGCCCGCCGTCGCGCGGCGGGCCCTCGTCGACCGGGAAGTGCTCAGCCCTGCTTGACGGCCTCGATCTCCAGCACGATCTTGACCTTGTCGCCGACGACCGCGCCCGCCGCGCCGCCGGTCACGCCGAAGTCGCGGCGGTTGATCTCGGTGGTGGCGGAGAAGCCCGCGACCTTGGCGCCCTCGAAGCCGTCGCCGAAGCCGTTGGGCTCCAGCTCCAGGGACACCGGCTTGGTCACGCCGCGCAGCGTCAGGTCGCCGTCGATGAAGAACTGCTCGCCCTCGGCGCGCACCCCGGTGGAGGTGAAGGTCAGCGTCGGGTACTGCTCGACGTGCAGGAAGTCCTCGCCCTTGACGTGCGCGTCGCGCTGCTCGTTCTTGGTGTCGATCGAGTCGGCGTGGATGGTCGCGGTGACCGTCGACTCCAGCGGGTTCTCCGCGGTGACGATCTGGCCCTCGACGCTGCCGAAGTGGCCGCGCACCTTGGACACGCCCAGGTGGCGGATGACGAACGAGACGTCGGAGTGCACCGGGTCGATGGCCCAGGTGCCCACGAGGTAACCGGGGATCTGCGCGGTGGAGGTCATGGTCGATCCTTCTCGCTCGGTCTGATTGAACTCTCAACCTAACGTAACGCATCCTGGTTGAGAGTTCAACCATCGCGTATGATGGAGGTATGGCAGACGTGCGGTGGCTCAGCGCCGAGGAACAGCGGATCTGGCGCGGCTTCATGACCGCCGTGACCACCTTCAGCGAGCACCTGGACCGGCAGCTCCAGCGCGACGCCGGGATGCCGATGGCCTACTACGAGATCCTGGTCGCGCTGTCCGAGACACCGGGGCGGGCGCTGCGGATGAGCGAGCTGGCGATGATGTGCCACTCCTCGCGCAGCAGGCTGTCCCACGCGGTGGCCAAGTTGGAGAAGGAGGGCTGGGTGGTGCGCCGGGCCTGCCCGTCGGACCGCCGCGGCTCGATCGCCGAGCTGACCGACGAGGGCTTCGCCGTGCTGGAGGCCGCCGCGCCCGGCCACGTCACGACCGTGCGCGAGCACCTGTTCGACGTGCTGACCCCCGAGCAGCTCCGGGCGCTGGACGGCATCAGCCGCGCGATCAGCGCCGGGTTGAGCACCGAGTGCGACCGCGCGCGGGCCGAGGTGCCCGAGTTCTGACCCGCCCGCTGGGACCGCTCAGGCACCTAACGGCTGGTCGGTCGCCGCGGGCGGCTGGTGGACATCGGGTCCTTCTCCCGCTCGCGGGTCACAGCCGCTGGTAGTGGTGCTCCCGGTGGAAGTGCCCGAGCGGACGACGGCCGCGGACCGCACCTCGCCGCCGGGGCGCGTTCCACATCGGATCAGTGCGGAAACCGTTGCCCCTCAACCGCTTCGAGGGCAACGGCGCTGATCGCCGGGCGGTTGCGGGAAGAAACCGGAGCTACCATGGCCGCCATGCTGCGCAGCACGTACGAAGGCCAGGTGTGCTCGGTCGCCCGCGCCCTGGAGGTGGTGGGGGAGCGCTGGACGCTGCTCATCGTGCGGGACGCGCTGCAGGGGGTGACCCGGTTCGACGGTTTCCTGGCCCGGCTCCCGATCGCCCGCAACGTGCTCAGCGACCGGCTCAGCGGGCTGGTCGGGCACGGGGTGCTGGAGCGCGTGCAGTACCAGGAACGCCCCCGCCGCTTCGAGTACCGGCTGACCGCGATGGGGCGGGAGCTGATCTCGGTGGTGGTCGCGCTGATGGAGTGGGGCGACCGCCACCTGTCGGGGGAGGCGGGGCCGCCGCGCGTCGCCGAGCACGCGGACTGCGGTGGCCACGTGGGCGCCCGGCTGGTGTGCGAGGACTGCGCCGCCGCGGTGTCCCCCGCCGAGGTCACCACCCGCGCCTCGGCCTAGTCACCGGTGCGGGTGACGCGTGCGATCCGGCGGCTGCCGGGTGCCTTCGGCGACGCTGCGACCGGCCGGGCGGAATCGGGGGCTGTGGGGGGCGTCAGCGGACGCCGCGCGGGCGGAACTGGACGCTGATCCGCGGCCCGACCGGCCTGGCGGTCTTGGGCACCGCGTGCTCCCAGGTGCGCTGGCACGACCCGCCCATGACGATGAGGTCGCCGTGCCCCAGCGAGTGCCGCACCGTCGGCCCGCCGCCTCGCGGCCGCAGCAGCAGGGGACGCGCGGCGCCCACCGACACGATCGCGACCATGGTGTCCTCGGTGCCGCCGCGCCCCAGCGTGTCGCCGTGCCAGGCCACGCTGTCGCGGCCGTCGCGGTAGAAGCACAGCCCGGCCGTGCGGAACGGCTCGCCCAGTTCCCCGGCGTACCGGGCGCTCAGCGCCTCCCGCGCCAGGTCCAGCACCGGGTCGGGCAGCGGCGCGCCCTCGCCGTAGAAGCACAGCAGGCGCGGCACGTCGACCACCCGGTCGTACATCCGCCGCCGCTCGGCGCGCCAGGGCACCTCGGCAGCCAGCCGCTCGAACAGCACGTCGGCGCCGGTCAGCCAGCCCGGCAGCACGTCGACCCAGGCCCCGTGGCCCAGCGTCGAGCGGCGCAGGTCCGCGAGCGGGCGCAGAGCGGGTTCCTCACCGCCGAACAGCGACCCCTGCACAGGCTGCGACACGGGGCGAGCCTAGCGCACGGTCGAACGCCTGTTCGACTTCGAACCGGGGGTTACCCCTGCGGTTCGGGTTTGCGTCGCCTGCCGCCGGTGCGGACCTGCGGAGACGGCTCGGCGACCGGCGGCGGGGGCGGCTCGGCGGGAGCCTGCGCGGCGGTCGGCAGGTCGGCGAGGTGGATGGCGGCCAACTCGTCGTAGATCGGCGTGTTGCTCATGGGCGGTCCCTTACCCCTTTTGGTCCAACGCTACACGGGCCTCTTGAGGGGAAACGGACGGGGGGCGGCTGTGGATCAAACACCGGTGAGGTGGAGCACATTTCCCTAGCACTTCCAATAGACGGATGTCCTAGTAATCTAGGGGTGCCCGCGATGTCGAAGGAGCCGTCGTGACCACCTCCAACACCTTGCACGTGCCCCGCAACCCGGTCCGCTTCGTGACCGCGGCCAGCCTGTTCGACGGCCACGACGCCGCGATCAACATCATGCGCCGCATCCTGCAGTCGCAGGGCGCGGAGGTGATCCACCTCGGCCACAACCGCTCGGTGCGCGAGGTCGTCGACGCGGCGCTGCAGGAGGACGTGCAGGGCGTGGCCATCAGCGCCTACCAGGGCGGCCACGTCGAGTACTTCACCTACCTGGTCGAACTGCTGGCCAAGCGCGGCGCCGGGCACGTCAAGGTCTTCGGCGGCGGGGGCGGCGTGATCGTCCCCGAGGAGATCGAGCTGCTGCACTCGCGCGGCGTGGCGCGGATCTTCTCCCCGCAGGACGGGCAGCGGCTCGGCCTGGCCCGCATGATCAACACCATGGTCCGGGAGTGCGACCGCGACCTGGCCCTGGACGCCCCGACCGACTGGGACGCGCTGTTCACCGGCGCGCAGGACGTGCTGGCCAGGGCGATCACCCTGATCGAGGCGGGCAGGCTGCCCGAGGACGTGCGCGCGGCGATGGCGCGCGCCGCGGCCTCGCGCCCGGTGCCCGTCCTGGGCATCACCGGCACCGGCGGCTCGGGCAAGTCCTCGCTGACCGACGAGCTGGTCCGCCGGTTCCGGCTGGACCAGCAGGACAAGCTGCGCATCGCGGTGCTGGCCATCGACCCGACGCGGCGGCGCGGCGGCGGCGCGCTGCTGGGCGACCGCATCCGGATGAACTGCCTGGACGGCGACCGGGTCTACTTCCGGTCGATGGCCACCCGGCGCGCGGGCGCGGAGGTGCCCGACGGGCTGGCCGACGCCGTGCTGGCCTGCCGCGCGGCCGGGTTCGACCTCGTGGTGGTGGAGACGCCGGGCATTGGCCAGGGCGACGCGGCGATCGTGCCGTTCGCCGACCTCTCGCTGTACGTGATGACGCCGGAGTTCGGCGCCGCGTCGCAGCTGGAGAAGATCGACATGCTGGACTTCGCCGACGCGGTGGCCATCAACAAGTTCGAGCGACGCGGCGCGGAGGACGCCCGCCGCGACGTGGCGCGGCAGCTGGTGCGCAACCGCGAGGCGTTCGGCCGCTCGTGGGAGGACATGCCGGTCTTCGGCACCAGCGCGGCGACGTTCAACGACGACGGCGTGACCGCGCTGTACCAGCACCTGCGCGACGAGCTGGCGCGGCGCGGGCTGGGCGTCGAGCGGGGTGCGCTTCCCGCCGTGGCGGGCAAGGTCTCCACCTCGGCCGCCACCGTGGTGCCGCCCTCGCGGGCCCGCTACCTCTCGGAGATCGCCGAGACCGTGCGCGGCTACCACCGCGCCACCGAGACGCACGTGGACGCGGTGCGCCGGGTGGCGCACCTGCGCGCCGCGCGCGAGGAGCTGGCCGCCGCCGGGCACGACACCGCGGTGGTCGACGACCTGCTGGCCTCGGCGCGGCGGCGGGTCGACGCGGACGTGGCCGACCTGCTGGCCCAGTGGCCCGAGGTGGTCGAGGACTACACCGGTGACGAGCTGGTGGTGCGCGTGCGGGACAAGGAGATCCGCACCCGGTTGACGCGGGAGACGTTGTCGGGCAACAAGGTTCCGCGCGTGGCGCTGCCCCGCTACGACGACGACGGCACGCTGCTGAGGTTCCTGCGCAAGGAGAACCTGCCCGGCCGCTTCCCCTACACCGCGGGCGTGTTCCCGTTCAAGCGCGAGGGCGAGGACCCGGCGCGCATGTTCGCGGGCGAGGGCGACGCCTTCCGCACCAACCGGCGGTTCAAGTACCTGTCGCGCGGCTCGGAGGCGACCAGGCTGTCCACCGCGTTCGACTCGGTGACCCTGTACGGCCGCGACCCGGACACCCCGCCGGACGTGTACGGCAAGATCGGCACCTCCGGCGTGTCCATCGCGACGCTGGACGACATGAAGGCGCTCTACGACGGGTTCGACCTGACCGCGCCGACCACCTCGGTGTCGATGACCATCAACGGACCCGCGCCGACGATCCTGGCGTTCTTCCTCAACACGGTGGTGGACCAGCGGCTGGACGCCTTCCGCGCCGAGCACGGCCGCGAGCCCACCGCCGCCGAGGCCGAGCAGCTCAAGGCGCACGCGCTGGCGACCGTGCGCGGCACCGTGCAGGCCGACATCCTCAAGGAGGACCAGGGGCAGAACACCTGCATCTTCTCCACCGAGTTCTCGCTGCGGATGATGGCCGACATCCAGGAGTGGTTCATCCAGAACAAGGTGCGCAACTTCTACTCGGTGTCGATCTCCGGTTACCACATCGCCGAGGCCGGTGCGAACCCGATCAGCCAGCTCGCCTTCACCCTGGCCAACGGGTTCACCTACGTCGAGTCCTACCTGGCGCGCGGCATGAAGATCGACGACTTCGCCCCGAACCTGTCGTTCTTCTTCTCCAACGGGATGGACGCCGAGTACAGCGTGATCGGCCGCGTCGCCCGGCGGATCTGGGCGGTGGCCATGCGGGAGCGCTACGGGGCCAACGAGCGGTCGCAGAAGTTCAAGTACCACGTGCAGACCTCCGGGCGGTCGCTGCACGCGCAGGAGATGGACTTCAACGACATCCGCACCACGCTGCAGGCGCTGTGCGCGCTCTACGACAACTGCAACTCCCTGCACACCAACGCCTACGACGAGGCGATCACCACGCCGACGGAGTCCTCGGTGCGGCGGGCGATGGCCATCCAGCTCATCATCAACAAGGAGTGGGGCCTGGCGGCCAACGAGAACCCCCTGCAGGGCTCGTTCGTCATCGAGGAGCTGACCGACCTGGTCGAGGAGGCCGTGCTGGCGGAGTTCGACCGGCTCTCCGAGCGCGGCGGCGTGCTGGGCGCGATGGAGACCGGTTACCAGCGCGGCCGCATCCAGGACGAGTCGATGCTGTACGAGCAGCGCAAGCACGACGGGTCGCTGCCGCTGATCGGGGTCAACACGTTCCTGCCCGAGTCGGGAACGCCCGAGCGGGTGGAGATCGAGCTGGCGCGGGCCACCGAGGAGGAGAAGCGGTCGCAGGTGGAGCGCACCCGCGCGTTCGCCGAGGCGCACGCGGCCGAGGCGGAGCCGGCGCTGCGCAGGCTCAAGGAGGCCGCCGCGTCGGGGGAGAACGTGTTCGCGGTGCTGATGGACGCGGCGCGGGTGTGCACGCTGGGGCAGATCACCGAGGCGTTCTTCGAGGTGGGCGGCCAGTACCGGCGCAACGTGTGAGGTCGGGCCAGCCGGACCGGCTGAGGACCTCCTCGGCGGCGTCCTCGGCGCTCAACGCCCCGGTGTCGATCCACAGGTCGCCGATGCCGGTGCGGCGCAGCGCCTCGGCGTCGGCGGCGGCCCGCTCGGCGACGCGGAGCAGGTGCGCGGTCGAGCGGCCCCGCAGCGGGTCGCCCGGCTGCCACCAACCGCCTCCCCGCCCGCGCGCCGCGATCCGCTCGGCCAGCCGGGCGCGGCCGGCGTGCAGCCCGCACAGCGTGATGGTCGCGGCGGGGAGCGCTTGGGCGTACACCTCGAACGCGGCCGCGTCCTCGACCGGGCCGACCACGACCACCGCCTCGGCCCCGGCCGCGCGGTAGGTCCCCCACAGCACGGCCAGGTTGCGGGCCCGCACGCCGTGGTCCGCCGGAGCGGGGCCGAGGAAGCCGAGCTGGTCCAGGTCGACGTAGGCGACCCTGCGCCCGGTGCGCAGAACCCGTCGGTACACGTCGAAGCCGACCGCCGACTTGCCCACGCCGGTGACCCCGCACAGCCACAGCACCGGCCCGTCGGCTCGCGGTGCGGCCGCGCTGGGGCAGGGGCCGGGGTCGGTGAGCACGGGCCACCCGTGCTCCAGCACCCGCCGAGCCACGTCGACCACCGGCAGACCAGTCGTGTCGACGCGGAAATCGGCGAAGTCGCGGGCGTCCAGGGCCTCGGCCTCCCGCAGGACGTGCTCGACCTGCTCGACCGGTTCCCCCCGGCCCAGGAAACGCCGTTCGAGTTCTTCCGGGGCGGCCCGCAGCAGGCACACGGTCAGCGCGACGCCCTGCAGCAGGTCGACCGGCACGCCGCGGTCGACGTCGACGACCCCGGACACGACGACGCACCGCGCCCCGGCGGCTCGGAAGTCGGCCACCACCCCGGCGAGGTTGCGCGCCTGCATCCGATGCCGTCCGGGGTCGTCGGAGGGCTCGGGGTAGCAGATGCCCAACTGGTCGATGTCGACGTAGCCGGTCCTGATGCCGGAGCCGGCGAGGCGGGAGTAGACCTCCCAGCCGACAGCGGTCTTGCCGACGCCCGGCGGACCGGACAGCCACAGGACGGGTGTGCTCAACGCTGTTCACCCCCACACCGGGAAGACCCGCATCCTAATGCCGGGGACTGCCGCCCCGGAAAGGACTTCCGGGTCGCTCAGCCCAGGTCGTGGTCGTCCAGCCAGGCGGTGACGGCCGCCGCGACGACCTCCGGGTGGTCCTCCGGCGTGTGGTGGCCCGCCGGTTCCGGGTGGTGGTGGACGCGCAGGCCCGTGATGTTCTCCCGGCACCACCGCACGGTCTCCGGCGTCGTCATCGCGCCCGGCCCCGGCTCGAAGGTGATCAGCAGCTTCGGGACCTCGCCGCTGGCCGCCAGCCAGCGGTCGTAGCGCTCGACGCGGGCCACCACGTCGGCGGGTTGGCCGTCCAGCGGCATGGAGCGCGACCACTGCAGCAGCGGGCGGCGGCTCCCCGGAGTCGGGTACGGGGCGAGGTAGACCTCCAGGTCCTGCTCGGCGATCGGGTTCGCGACCGTCATGGGCAGGACCTTCTCCAGGAACGCGTTCTCGTCCAGGACCATCGCCTCGCCGACGCCCGGTGTCCTCACGGCCCGGAACAGTTCGTGCCCGCCCTCGGGGAACTCCTGCCAGGACAGGGGTTTCACGATCGTCTCGGTGAACGCGACGCCCCGCACCCGCTCCGGGTGGCGGGCGGCCCAGTCCAACGCCAGCGCGCCACCCCAGTCGTGCCCGACCAGCACGACCTCCTCCAGCCCCAGTGCGTCGAACCAGGCGTCGAGGTAGGCGGCGTGCTCGGCGAAGGTGTAGGCGATGTCAGGCTTCCCGGACTCGCCCATGCCGACGAGGTCGGGGGCCAGTCGCCTGCGCGCCCCGCCGATGGCGGGCAGGACGTGCCGCCACAGGTGCGACGACGTGGGGTTGCCGTGCAGGAAGACGACCGGCGCTCCGGAGCCGACTTCCCGGTGGTGCAGCGTCGAGCCGAGGATGTTGGTGTGCATGGGGGTTCCCTTCAGCGGAAGATCGCGGCGTTGCGCTCGGCCCAGTCGGCGAAGGACCGCGCTGGGCGCCCGAGCAGTCGTGCGACGTCGCCGCTGACCCGCCGTTCCTCGGGCAGCGGGTCGCCGAGGATGGCCAGCGTGGCGTCCACGACAGGCTCGGGCATGAACGCGGTCATCCGCGCGCGGGCCTGCTCGCGCGTCTGCTCGACGAACCGCAGCGGCACGCCCAACACGTCGCCGATGGCCTCGGCGCGCTCGCGCGGAGTGGTCGGCTCGGGGCCGGTGAGCACGTAGGTCCGCTCCTCGTGGCCGTGGTCGAGCAGCGCCGCGGCGGCCACTTCGGCGATGTCGACCGGATCGACGGTGGGCAGCGCCACGTCGCCGAACGGGGCGGCGACCGTGTGCTGCTCGCGGATCGACCGGACCCAGGCGAACGCGTTGGAGTGGAAGCCGCCGGGGCGCAGGACCGTCCACGGCAGGCCGTGGTCCCGCACGGCCCGTTCGAACGCCGCCGGGTGCGGGTACTGGTGCGGACGCGTCCCCGCGCCCTGCGACGACAGCAGCACGACCCGCCGGACCCCGCCCGCCTCGGCGGCGTCGAGGACCGCCCGCGGGTCCCGGCCCGCGGTCAGCAGGAACAACGCGTCCGCGCCGTCGAAGACGGGCAGGAGGCCGTCCGGCTCCGCGAGGTCGGCGGACTGGTGCCGGACCCCTTGCGGCAGAGGCGGTTCCGGTGATCGGCGGGACACCGCCACCACGTCCTCACCGGACGACGCCACCAGACCCACCAGCGTCCGCCCGACGTTCCCGGTAGCCCCGGTCACCACGATCATGCCGCTTCTCCTCGCTCGTCCGGAAGATCGCGGCGAAGCTAGCATCGCGAAGATAGTAGGTACCTACAGGAAAGTGGCTTCCCGGGAGGAACCCTTGAGCGGTGCGACGGTGACGAGCCGGGTCGACCCGGAGCAGGCGTGCCCCATCGCCCCGGTGGTGGACCTGGTGTTCAGCCGGTGGACCACGCCGATCCTGTGGACGCTGAACGAGCACGGCAGGCAGCGGTTCGTGGAGCTGGAGCGCCGCATCGGCTCGATCACGCCCAAGGTGCTCACCCAGCGGCTGCGGCAGCTGGAGCGGGACGGGCTGGTGGTGCGCACCTACCACCCGGAGGTGCCGCCGCGGGTGGAGTACGAGATCAGCGAACTCGGGCGCAGCCTCGCCCCGCTGTTCGCCTCGCTGGCGCGGTGGTCGACCGAGCGCCTGCCCGAGGTGGAGCGGGCGCGGGTGGCCTACGACGCCGCCAAGGCCAAGCGCTAGCCCCACATCCCAGAGGATCGACCGCGCCCCCCGCGAACACCACCCGAGCTTCTCGTGTCGACCGCTGACCGCGATCCGCTGCCCGACCGCTGGGTCCGCGGTACCCCAACGCTCGGCTCGCGGTGTCCGGACGCTCGGTTCGCGGTGCCCGGACGCTCAACTCGCGCACTCGGATGCCTCGGACGGCGTCGGCGTGGGCCCGGTGGGCAGGCTTCCGGGCGGCCGAGCCGCCCCGGCGGAGGCGGGGCCATCGGACACGGAGGCCCGCACGACCAGCTTGGTGGGCAGGAAAGCGGGGGCGGGGGGCTCGCCGCCGTGCACCATGGTCAGCACCGCCCGCGCCGCCGCCACGCCGATGCCCGCCTTGTCCTGGGCCAGGGTGGTCAGCGGCGGGTCGACCAGCGCCGCCAGCTCGATGTCGTCGAAGCCGATCACGGCCACGTCCGAGGGCACGGCCAGGCCCGCGTGGCGGGCCGCCAGCATCGCGCCCACGGCCATCTCGTCGCCCGCGGCGAACACCGCGGTGGGCGGGTCGGGCAGGGCCAGCAGCGCGCGCATCGCGGCCTGGCCGCTGGGGCGGTAGAAGTCGCCCGCGACCACGTACTCCGGCGGCACGGGCAGGTCCGCCTCGGCCATCGCGGCGCGGTAGCCCGCGAGCCGGTCGGTGGCCGGGCGGTTGTGCGGCGGGCCGGTGATGGTGGCGATGCGCCGGTGCCCGGCGGCCACCAGGTGCTGCACCGCCATCCGCGCGCCCCCCACGTTGTCGGAGGTGACGTAGGTGGCGCGCGGCCCCTGCACGGCCACGTCCACGGCCACGCACGGCAGGCCGGACTGCGCGAACGCGGCGAACGCGGGCGCGTCCGAGCCGCTGTCGATGAGCACCAGCCCGCCCAGGTGGTGCCTGCGCGTCATGTTCACGTACGCCACCGGGTCGGCCAGCGACGCCCCCACCGCGCGCAGCGCGGCCGACCCGCTGGTGGCCAGCATCAGCAGGTGGTAGCCGTGCGCGCTGAGCGCGGACTTCAGCCCGATCAGCAGCTCCTGCAGGTACGGGTGCCGCCAGCCGGGCCTGCGGTGGTCGGTGTCCCAGACCAGGCCGATCAGGCCGGAGCGCTTGGTGGCCAGCGCGCGGGCCGACTCGTTGGGCCGGTAATCGAGTTCGCGGGCCACCCGCTCGACCACCTCGCGCTTTTCCCGGCTGACCGTGGAGGGCTGGTTGAAAACGCGCGAGACGGTCGCCACGGACACCCCGCAGAGTTCCGCGATCTCCCTGATGGTGGTCATCTGGGCTCTTCTCTTTGTAACCGGTTACAGCGTTCCAAGCCCACCGGGGCTTCTGTGGTCTGACCAGGCTGGATACCGTACCACCTGCGGAAACGCCAGCAGGGTGTCCGGGGTCACCGCACAACCAGGTTATCGCTTTGTTACTTGACGGTGTCGCCGGGCTGCGGTTGTCATGAACACCGCACCGGGCTGGCACCGCACCGGCTCATTCCCGGAAACCCCTCGTGAGGACGTTCCCGGTATCAGGTGCGCCCAAAAACGGAAGGGGAGTAGCGAAATGCGCCGCACCACGAGAGCCGCCGTACCCCTGCTGGGCGTTGGCCTGCTGGCCGCGAGCCTGGTAGCCGGTTGCGGCAGCGGTGCCGCTGACGGCAAGACCCGCATCACCATCGGCCTGTTCGGCAACTTCGGCTACCAGCAGCTGTTCGAGGAGTACGAGAAGGCGCACCCGGACATCGACATCACCGACCGCACCGCCTCCTACTCCGACCACCACAAGAACCTCGCCGCGCACCTGGCCACCAACAACGGCGCGGCCGACATCGAGGCCGTGGACACCGGCTACATCAACCAGTTCAAGACCAACCCGGACCGCTTCGTCGAGCTCGACGCCAGCCGCAAGGACCAGTGGCTGGACTGGAAGTGGGAGGCGTCGCTGTCCAAGGACGGCAAGCAGATCGGCTACGGCACCGACGTCGGCGGCCTGGCCATCTGCTACCGCCGCGACTTCCTGGAGCAGGCCGGTCTGCCCACCGAGCGCGACCAGGTCTCGGCCCTGTGGCCGACCTGGGAGGACTTCATGGCCAAGGGCCGTGAGTTCCAGGCCAAGGCGCCCGCGGGCGTGAAGTGGTTCGACGGCGGGCCGAGCCTGCTCAACGCGATCGTCGGCCAGGCCCCCACCGGCTACTACGACCGCGACGACAAGATCGTCGTGGGCAGCAACACCGACATCAAGAGGGGCTGGGACCTGGTCGCGAAGGGCGTGGCCGACGGCCTGTCGGCGGGCCTGCTCTACAGCACCCCGGCGTGGAACACCGGCTTCAAGCAGGGCCAGTTCGCCACCGTGATCTGCCCGGCGTGGCAGATGGCCAAGATCAAGGACCAGGCGCCTGACACCGCGGGCAAGTGGGACCTGGCCGCGGTGCCCGGTGGCGGCGGCGGCAACTGGGGCGGCTCGTACCTGACCGTGCCCAAGCAGGGCAAGAACACCGAGAAGGCCATCGAGCTGGCCACCTGGCTGACCGCGCCCGAGCAGCAGGCCAAGGTGTTCGCCTCGGCGGGTCTGCTGCCGTCCGCGCCCAAGCTCTACAGCGAGCAGTCGGTCGCCTCGAAGACCGACCCGTTCTTCAACAACGCCCCCGTGGGCAAGGTCTTCACCGACGCCGCCCAGGCGCTCAAGCCGCAGTACCAGGGCCCCAAGGCCGGTGACGTGCAGACCGAGCTCGGCAACGCCATGCTGCGCGTGGAGCAGGGCAAGCAGGGTCCGGAGGAGTCGTGGACGCAGTTCGTCGGCGACGCCGAGAAGCTGGCGAAGTAGGCCGCTGGTGAGGACGGACTGGCGGGAACGCCGCCACCGCTGGGACATCCGGTACGCGCCCTACGCCTACATCGCGCCGTACTTCCTGCTGTTCGCGGTGTTCGGCCTGTTCCCCCTGCTGTACACGGCGTGGGTGTCGCTGCACGACCGCAACCTGCTCGACGGCGACTCGGCCACCTTCGTGGGGCTGGAGAACTACGCGCAGCTGCTCACGGCCGACCCGTACTTCTGGAACGCCATGGGCAACACGCTGAGCCTGTGGGTGCTGACCACCGTGCCGCAGATCGCGCTGGCGCTGGGCATCGCCCAGCTGCTCAACCGGCGCATCCGCACCCGCACGCTGTTCCGGATGGGCGTGCTGCTGCCCAACATCACCTCGGTGGCCGCGGTGACGATCATCTTCGCGCAGCTGTTCGGCCGCGACTTCGGGCTGATCAACTGGGTGCTGGAGCTGTTCGGGGCAGGCCGCATCGACTGGCAGGCGGGCACCGCCAGTTCGCACGTCGCCATCGCCACCATGGTGGTGTGGCGGTGGACGGGCTACCACGCGCTGATCTTCCTGGCGTCGATGCAGGCCATCCCGTCCTCGGTCTACGAGGCCGCCCGGCTGGACGGGGCGAACTCGTGGCAGCAGTTCTGGCGGATCACCGTCCCCATGCTGCGCCCGCAGATCATCTTCTCCACGGTGATCGCCACCGCGGGCAACATGCGGCTGCTGGCGGAACCGCTGCTGTTCAACCCCGGAGCCGCCGCCGCCACCGGCGGCTCCGACCGGCAGTTCCAGACCGCCGCGCTCTACCTCTACGAGCAGGGCTTCGCCAAGTACGACTTCGGCTACGCCTCGGCCATCGCCTGGCTGCTGCTGGTGGCGACCGTGCTGATCACCGGGCTGAGCTACCTGGCCGCCCGCCGCATCCGGACCGACTAGGAGGGCCGACATGACCAGCGTGCTGGACCGGTCCGCGCCGTCCGCCGCCTCCCCGACGCCGCCCAAGCGGCGGCGTCGGGTCGCGGTGGTCGCCGGACCGTGGACCTACGCGGCGCTGATCGCCGTGCTGGCGGGCTCCGCCTTCCCGGTGTACTGGTCGCTGGTGGTGTCCTCGCAGACACCAGCGGCGGTGGACCGGGTGCCGCCGGTGCTGGTGCCCGGCGGGCACCTGTTCGCCAACATCGCCCGCGTCTTCGACACCACCGACTTCGCGCTGGCGCTGATGAACTCGCTGGTGGTGGCGGGCACCATCACGGTGTCGGTGGTGTTCTTCTCCACCCTGGCAGGCTTCGCCTTCGCCAAGCTGCGCTTCCGGGGCCGCTCGGCGCTGATGCTGCTGGTCGTCGCCACCCAGGCGGTGCCGACCGAGCTGGGCGTCATCCCGCTCTACATGATGATGAGCGACTTCGGCTGGGCCGGGGAGATCCACGCGGTGATCGTGCCCGGCCTGGTGACCGCGTTCGGCGTGTTCTTCATGCGCCAGTACTTCGAGCGGGCGGTGCCCGACGAGCTGCTGGAAGCGGGCCGCATGGACGGGTGCAGCTCGCTGAGGCTGTACTGGCACGTGGTGCTGCCCGCGGCGCGGCCCGCCGCGGCCGTGCTCGGGCTGTTCACCTTCATGCAGGCGTGGAACGACTTCTTCTGGCCGCTGGTGGTGCTGGTGCCGGAGAACCCGACGGTGCAGACCGCGCTGTCCACCCTGGCCAGTGGTTACACCACCGACTACACCCTGGTGCTCACCGCCGCCACCATCGGCACGGTGCCCGTGCTGCTGGTGTTCCTGCTGTTCGGCAGGCAGATCGTCGGCGGCATCATGCAGGGCGCGTTGAAGGGCTGACGTCCTCCCCGGTCGCGCACGACCGGGGAGCACCGCCGCGACAGCCTGCTCGGCACCCCGTCGAGGACGACGGGGACACCGGATTCCTCTTCCACCCGGTGGGACCGCGGGAACCTCCCCGCGGTCCCACCGGCTGTCAGCGCGGCACGAAACACCCGC
Organism: Saccharothrix coeruleofusca; assembly: GCF_017876325.1. Classification (NCBI taxonomy): domain Bacteria; kingdom Bacillati; phylum Actinomycetota; class Actinomycetes; order Pseudonocardiales; family Pseudonocardiaceae; genus Saccharothrix; species Saccharothrix coeruleofusca. Next base: position 3,397,410 of record NZ_JAGINV010000001.1, on the reverse strand, counting down.
GCATTCGCAACGGGAGCTTTAGATGACCGACTTCCCCGAGGGGTTCCGCTGGGGCGTGGCCACCTCGTCCTACCAGATCGAGGGCGCGGTGGACGCGGACGGCCGCGGTCCGTCCATCTGGGACGCGTTCGGCGCGGTGCCGGGCGCCATCGCGGGCGGCGACACCGGGGCGGTGGCGTGCGACCACTACCACCGCTGGGCCGAGGACCTGGACCTGCTGACCGCGCTGGGCGTGGACTCCTACCGGTTCTCGGTGGCCTGGCCGCGCGTGCAGCCCACCGGCAAGGGGCCGGTCGAGCAGCGCGGGCTGGACTTCTACCGGCGGCTGGTGGAGGGGATGCGGGAGCGCGGGGTCGAGCCGTTCCTCACCCTCTACCACTGGGACCTGCCGCAGGCGCTGGAGGAGGAGGGCGGCTGGCGCTCCCGCGAGACCGCGCTGCGGTTCGTCGACTACGCGCTGGTCGTGCAGGAGGCGCTGGGGGACCTGGTCGACCACTGGACCACGTTCAACGAGCCCTACGTCTCGGCCATGGTCGGCTACGGCGAGGGCAGGCACGCTCCGGGGGCCAAGGAGGGCCACGGCGCGCTGGCCGCCGCCCACCACCTCCAGCTCGGCCACGGCCTGGCGGTGCGGGCGCTGCGCGAGGCGGGCCGGTCCTCGCACCGCTTCGGCATCGTGCTCAACCAGTCGCCGTCCGTGCCCACCAGCGACGACCCGGCCGACGTGGCCGCGGCGCGCAGGCACGACCTGCTGCTGCGGCGGCAGTTCACCGACCCGATCTTCGGCGGCCGCTACCCGGCCGACTACGACGAGGTCTTCGGCGAGCTGACCGACAAGTCCTTCCGGCACGACGGGGACCTGGAGGTCATCGGCACGCCACTGGACTACGTGGGCATCAACTACTACTACCGCCAGCACGTCACCGCCGCGCCGCACCGCGACCCCGACCCGGCCACCCGGACCGCGGTGGACATCGGCATCGACACCACCCGGCTGCCCGACGTGCCGCGCACCGGCATGGGCTGGCCGGTCGAGCCCCAGGGGCTGACCGAGACGCTGGTGGGGCTCAAGAACCGCTACCCGGACCTGCCGCCGGTCTACGTCACCGAGAACGGGTGCGTGTACCCGGACACGCCGGGGTTCGACGACCAGGAGCGCATCGAGTTCCTGCGCACCCACCTGGCCGCCGCCCACGAGGCCATGGCGGCCGGGGTGGACCTGCGCGGCTACTTCGCGTGGTCGCTGCTGGACAACTTCGAGTGGGCGCACGGGTACAAGCACCGGTTCGGCCTCGTGCACGTCGACTACGCCACCCAGCAGCGCACCCCGAGGGCCAGCTTCCACTGGTACCGCGACTGGATCGCGGGCAAGCGCTGACCCGGCGCGTCCCCGGCCCCGCGAACCGCGCGTTCGCGGGGCCAGGGACGTCAGGTCGCCGCGCGGGCCCACTCCCGCGTCTGCGCCCGCAGCGTCACCGCCGCCCGCTCCAGCGTCCCGAGGACCCCGGCGGGCAGGTCGGCGCGCGGTCCCGCCACCTCCTGCAGCATCACCTGCATCGGCGCGCCCTCCTCGGCCTCCACCACCGCCAGCACCTTGAAGGTCGTGCCGGGCGGGAAGACCACCCGCTCCTGCAGCACTCCGCCGAACTGGTCGACCACGGTCACCCGCCGCCCGGCCACCGACCAGATGAGGAACTCCGTGCGGCCGTCCGCGGGCACCGGTCCGGCCACCGTGCTCAGCGGGCCGTGCTCCACCAGCAGGTCACCGGTCCGGTACTGGTGCGGCTCGCCCCAGCACACCGTCACCCCCTGGTACACCGGCAGCCTGCGCAGCCCCGACACCACCGCCGCCGCGTACGGCCGCAGCCTGCCCAGCTTGCCGAGGCGGAACGCCTCGACCATGACCTCCTCGTCCTGGGTCAGGCACGCCGACACCGCGGCCAGGTCGGTCACCACCGCCTCGAACGCCTCCGGGTCGTCCGGCCGCTCGACCAGGTGCCTGCACGCCACGGCGGCGTGCTGCCCGTACCGCTCGCCCAGCATCCGCCGCAGCGCGTCGCGCTCCTGCTCGGTGCTGCGGTGGTCGGCGGGCACGACCTCGTCGCCGGACAGCTCGCCCCACAGCGGCGCGGGTGGCGCCGCCAGCGGGCCGTCGACGCTGAGCGGGATCGGGTCCTCCGCCACCGCCGCGGGCGGCGGCTCCTCGGCCACCGGGGGCCGGGGCGGCGGCGTCGGGTCGCAGAAGACCACCCTCAGCAGCCTGCGCACCTCCGGCTCCAGGCGCTCCACCAGCGACGCGCCCGCCACGGCCACCGCGCCCGCGGTGGTCCGGCCGGGGGTGCCCACGGTCAGCCGCGCCCACTCCGGGTCCACCGGCAGCGCGCGCACCTCCGCCGCCCTGCCGTCCTCGGCGTCGCGCACCCACAGCCCGGACGGCACCACCTCCAGCACCACGCCGCCGCCCAGGTCGAACACCCCCGGCCCGCGCTCGACCAGGCCCTGCACCGGTGGCCGGTAGGCGGCCACCACGGGCGGCCCGCCCGGCTGGTAGCGCACCTCGGTCACGTACGGCCGCCACGTCTGCTGGCCGCGCGGGTTCACCGCCACCACCGCGGCCCCCGCCCGCAGCGCGCCCACCGGCAGACCGGTGTACAGCGACACCGGCTCGCCGAGCTGGTCGGCCACCGCCTGCGCCTGGTGCTCGCCGCCGTACCAGACCAGCCGCACCCGCGTCCGCGCCGCCGACGACAGCCCCGCCAGCAGCCTGCACACCTCCTCCACCGGGATCGGCGGCTGGCCGGGACCGCCCACCACGACGGTCAGCACCGCGTCCCGGCACGGCAGCGCCAGCACCGCCCGCGCCTCCGGGGAGGCCAGGTCCGGCGGCGTGCGCTGCGCCCGCAGCCACAGCCCCGCCGGGATCGGCTCGGAGACCCCCACCTCGCCGGTCGGCCACAGGGAGTTCGGGTCCACCGCCTCCCACTGCGGCACCGGGAACCGCCTGCCCATCGGCGTCGGCGAAGCCCCCGGCAGGAAGCGCAGCCAGCTGCCGTACCCGCCGCCCGCGCCGGTCACGAACGCCGCGCCGGGCACCGTGCTCAGCACCCCGTCGGGAGCCACCACCTCGGTCTGCAGCTGCTCGGCCAGCCACTGCGCGGGCGCGGTCGGGCGCATCGTGCCCGCGTGCGAGGTCGCCAGCCGCACCGGACCGCGGCCGTGCAGCGCGGCGGCCACGGCGTGCCAGAACGCCGCCTCCTCGCCCGGTGGCGCGTCCACCACGACCACCGTGCGCCCCCGGTCCACCGGCAGGCTCCTGGCCAGCGCCGCCGCCGCCGGGGACGCCCCGGACGGCGGCGCCACCACCAGCGCCGGACCCGAGAACGACGCCGAGTAGGCGGGCGGGGGCGGAGGCGGGGGCTCCTGCTCCACCACCGGTTCGACGGGCGGCGGCGGAGGCGCCTGCGGCGCGCTCTCCTTCGGGGCGGAACGTCGGAACACCAAGGCGCCCGATCACCTCCTGGCCGGACCTGCGGGGGATTCGGCGGCACTCTACCGGGGGTCACACGAACGGGTTTGGCCTCCCATCGCGGCCCGGTCCACAGTGGACCCGATACCCACCGTTCATCGCCTGTCGCTCGTTAGAGGTAGGATGAAAACTCACGCGGTGGGCCACCACACCCCGCTCTCCGGGACGGCCCCACCACGAGCGGCGCCCGCCGACACCGGCGAACCGCCCGCGGTGGCGACCACCACACCGTCCGACCCGGTCACCGAGCACGGTGTCCGCAGAAATGTCGGACCCGGTGGTTACCCTCCACTACCGTGAACCGCCCGATGAACGCCACGACCTGGGGAGTCCGGTGACCGCTGAGATCCTTTACGGGGCCGACGACCTGACCCACCTGGAGGGTCTGGAAGCGGTTCGCAAGCGCCCCGGCATGTACATCGGCTCCACCGACAGCCGCGGCATCAACCACCTGTTCACCGAAATCGTGGACAACTCCACCGACGAGGGCGTCGCGGGCCACGCCACCCGGATCGCGGTCACCCTGCACGCCGACGGCAGCGTCCAGGTCGACGACGACGGCCGCGGCATCCCCACCGGCGTGCACGCCAAATCCGGCCTGTCCGGCGTCGAGCTGGTGCTCACCCGCCTGCACGCGGGCGGCAAGTTCGGCGGCTCCGGCTACAAGACCTCCGGCGGCCTGCACGGCGTCGGCGCCTCCGCGGTCAACGCCCTGTCCCACCGCTTCGACGTCACCGTCCGGCGGGAGGGCAAGACCCACGAGATGTCCTTCGCCCACGGCGTGCCCGGCGTCTTCGACGGCCCCGGTCCCAAGGCCGCCTTCACCCGCCAGTCCGGCCTGCGCGTCACCGGCCGCACCAAGCGCACCGGCACCTCCATCCGCTACTGGCACGACGCCCGCTACTTCGAGAACGGCGCCGCGCTGGACGTCGAGGCCGTCCGCACCAAGCTGCGCAACACCGCCTTCCTCGTCCCCGGCGTCACCTACGTGCTGCGCGACGCCACCGGCGGCGCCATCTCCGAAGAGGTCTTCCACTACCCCGGCGGCCTGGCCGACATGGTCGACTTCCTCGCCCCCTCCGGCGAGAAGGCCGTCTCCGGCACCCTCCTGGTCACCGGCGACGGCGTCTACCACGAGAACGCCGCCGACGAGAACGGCGTCATGCGCTCCAAGGTCGAGCGGCACGCCGAGGTCGAGATCGCCCTGCGCTGGGGCACCGGCTACGAGCGCACCGTCGAGTGCTTCACCAACACCATCCGCAACGTGCACGGCGGCACCCACCGCCGCGGCTTCGAGCGCGCGGTGCTCAAGGCGGTCCAGGAGGCCATCGGCCGCACCAGGGGCCTGCTCAAGCCCAAGGAGGACCCGCCCACCCTGGAGGACGTGCTGGAGGGCATGACGGCCGTGATCCACGTCCGCATCCCCGAGCCCCAGTTCACCTCCCAGACCAAGGACGAACTGTCCACCGCGGGCATCACCAAGGTCGTCCTGGGCGTCGTCGAGCGGCACGTCAAGGCCTGGACCGAGGACCGCCGCACCAAGGCCGAGGCCAAGGTCGTGCTGCAGAAGGTCGTCGACGCCTCCCGCGTCCGGCTGACCCAGAAGCAGCAGAAGGACGCCGCCCGCCGCAAGACCGCGCTGGAAGGCGCGGCCATGCCCGCCAAGCTGGTCGACTGCCGCACCACAGGTGTTTCGCGAAGCGAACTGTTCCTCGTGGAAGGCGACAGCGCCCTGGGCTCGGCGCGCATGGCGCGCGTCTCCGAGTACCAGGCGCTGCTGCCGCTGCGCGGCAAGATCCTCAACGTCCAGAAAGCCAGCCTGGCCGACACCCTGCGCAACGCGGAGATCGCCTCCATCGTGCAGGTCCTCGGCGCGGGCACCGGCCGCACCTTCGACCTGGCCGCCATGCGCTACGGCCGCGTCATCCTGATGGCCGACGCGGACGTCGACGGCTCGCACATCCGCACCCTGCTGATCACCCTGTTCGCCAAGTACATGCGACCGGTCATCGAGGACGGCAGGCTCTACGCCGCGATGCCCCCGCTGCACAAGGTGGTGACCAAGGGCCGCAACCCGGAAACCCACTTCACCTTCACCCAGCGCGAGATGGAGCGCAAGGTCGCCCAGTTGGAAAAGGCGGGCAAAACGGTGGTCAAGCCCGTTCCCCGGTTCAAGGGACTGGGCGAGATGGACGCCGACGAGCTGTGGGAAACCACCATGAACCCCGCCACCCGCTCGGTCCGCCGGATCACCCTCGACGACGCCGAGGCGGCCGAGGCCGCGCTCGAACTGCTCATGGGGGAGAAGGTCGAGCCGCGCCGCGCGTGGCTCGTCGAGTCCGCCGCACGGGTCGACCAGTCCGCGATCGACGTCTGACGCCAGGAGAACGCTCAGCCATGGCACGCCGCAAGGGCCCCGTCACCAGGGTCGACCCGTCCGCCTTCGACCGCGCGGGCGCGCAGGTGTTCGACAACTCGCTGACCACCGAGATCGAGGACTCCTACCTGGAGTACGCGTACTCGGTCATCCACTCCCGCGCGCTGCCCGACGCGCGGGACGGGCTGAAGCCGGTCCACCGCCGCATCCTGTACTCCATGAACGAGCAGGGCCACCGCCCGAATTCACCTTACGTGAAATCGTCGCGAGTGGTCGGCGACACGATGGGCAAGTACCACCCGCACGGTGACACGGCCATTTATGACGCCATGGTCAGATTGGCCCAGGACTTCTCGCTGAACGCGCCGCTGATCGACGGGCACGGAAATTTCGGCAGTCCAGACGACGGGCCGGCCGCGTCGAGATACACCGAAGCGCGGATGTCGTCGGCGGCGATGCTGCTGGTGGGGGAGCTTGACGAGGACACCGTCGAGTTCCGGCCGAACTACGACGGCTCGTTGCAGGAGCCCTCGGTGCTGCCTGCGGCGTTCCCGAACCTGCTGGTCAACGGCACCTCGGGGATCGCGGTCGGCATGGCGACGAACATGATCCCGCACAACCTGGGCGAGGTCGTGGCGGCGGCGCGGCACCTGATCTCGCACCCGGACGCCTCGCTGGACAAGCTGATGGAGTTCGTGCCGGGCCCGGACCTGCCCACCGGCGGTGTGCTGCTGGGGCTGGACGAGGTGCGCAGGGCGTACGAGACGGGCCGCGGCGTGGTGCGGATGCGGGCCAAGGTGGAGACCGGGCCGCTGGAGGGCAGTCGGGGGCGGCAGGCCATCACGGTGACCGAGCTGCCCTACGGGGTGGGCCCGGAGAAGATCATCGAGAAGATCCACGACGAGGTCACCAAGTCCAAGCGGCTGACCGGCATCGCCGACGTGAAGGACCTCACCGACCGGGAGAACGGCGTCCGGCTGGTGGTGGAGTGCAAGGTCGGGGTGAACCCGCAGGCGCTGCTGGCGGACCTGTACCGGCTGACGCCGCTGGAGCAGTCGTTCGGCATCAACAACCTGGTGCTGGTGGACGGGCAGCCGCGCACGCTGGGGCTCAAGGCGCTGCTGGAGGTGTTCCTGGCGCACCGCTACGAGGTGGTGACGCGGCGGACCCGGTTCCGGCGGCGCAAGCGGGAGGACCGGCTGCACCTGGTCGAGGGCCTGCTCAAGGCGCTGGTGGACATCGACAAGGTGATCAAGCTGATCCGGGGCAGCGAGAACGCCCAGGCCGCGAAGGAGGGCCTGGTCAAGCGGTTCAAGCTCTCGGAGGTGCAGGCCACCTACATCCTGGACACGCCGCTGCGCAGGCTGACCCGCTACGACGCGATCGAGCTGGAGGCCGAGCAGGACCGGCTGCGCAACGAGATCGCGGAGCTGACCCGCATCCTCGAGGACGACAAGGTGCTGCGCAAGGTCGTCTCGACGGAGCTGGGCAAGGTGGCCAAGGAGCTGACCGCCCCTCGGCGCACGGTGCTGCTCGACGGTGACCTGAAGGAGGTGCTGGCGGCGTCGAAGCCCGCCGGGCCGCTGGAGGTGGCCGACGACCCGTGCCAGGTGATCCTGTCGGCGACGGGGCTGGTGGCGCGCACGGCGGCGGAGTCGGAGGAGGCTTCGGAGGCGCGCAGGCGCAACGGTCGGGCGCGGCACGACGCGGTGGCGGCGGTGGTGCACACCACGGCGCGCGGCCAGGTGCTGCTGGTGACCAACCGGGGTCGGGCGGTGAAGGTGGACGTGCTGCCGCTGCCGGTGCTGCCCGAGGCCAGCGGCACGGTGTCGCTCAGCGGCGGGATGGCGGCCAGTGAGCTGCTGGACCTGGGCAAGGGCGAGCGGGTGGTGGGCATCGCCCCGCTGGTGCCGGGCGAGTCGCCGGGGTTGGCGCTGGGCACGCGGCAGGGCGTGGTGAAGGTGTGCGCGCCGGAGTGGCCGGTGCGGTCGGACGAGTTCGAGGTGATCACCCTCAAGGAGGGTGACGAGGTGGTCGGGGCGACGTGGCTGGCGGGTGCGGACAGCACGCTGGTGTTCGTCTCGTCGGATGCCTCGTTGCTGCGCTACAGCGCGTCGCTGGTCCGCCCGCAGGGGCTCAGGGGTGGTGGCATGGCGGGCATCAACCTGGGCGCGGGGGAGAAGGTGGTGTTCTTCGGTGCGGTGCGCACCGATGACGACGAGCACGGCGAGCCGATGGTGGTCACCTCGACCGGGCAGAGCGTGAAGGTGACGCCGTTCGCCGCGTACCCGGCGAAGGGGCGGGCGACCGGCGGGGTGCGGGCCCACCGGTTCCTCAAGGGAGAGCAGGGCCTGGTGCTGGCGTGGGTTGGTCCTCGGCCCGCGGGCGCGGCGAGCAACGGGTCGGCGGTCGAGTTGCCCGAGGTGGACCAGCGCCGGGACGGCTCCGGTGCGCCCCACCCCGGTCCGGACGTGGTCGGCCACCTGGTCGAGCGCGGCTGACCCGCCCGCTCGCGGTGGCCTGGCCGCGCACTCCTCCGGGCCACCGCGAGTCGCGCGTTCGGGCATCACGAACCGCGCGTCCGGACACTGCGAACCGCGCGTCCACGCACCTCGGGTAGTAGCTGTCGGCCCCGATGTGGCCGTCGGGTGGTACTTGCAGGCGCTTTGGGAGGGGGCGGGGGCATGATCATCGCGGGATTGGCTTCGGTCACCTTCCGGGGCAGGGCCGTGGACGAGGTCGTCGACCTGGTCGCGGACGCCGGGTTGGGGGCGGTCGAGTGGGGAGCCGACGTGCACGTGCCGCCGGGCGACCCGGCGAGGGCCGCGCGGGTGGCCGAGCTGTGCCGGGTGCGCGGACTGGTGATCGGCACCTACGGCTCCTACTACAAGGCAGGCCGCGGCGACCCGGCCGAGTTCGCCGCCGTCCTGGACTCCGCCGAAGCGCTGGGCGCGCCGCGCGTGCGGGTGTGGGCGGGGGTGCGGGGCTCCGCGGAGACCGGCCCGGCCGAGCGCGCGCGGATCACCGACGACCTGCGCCGCTGCGCGGAGCTGGCGGCCGGGCGCGGCATCGCGGTCACCGCCGAGCACCACGCCTGCTCGCTCACCGACGACCTGGCCTCCGCGCTGCGGCTGCTGGACGAGGTGGACGGCCTGGTCGCGCACTGGCAGCCGAAGGCGAGCCCCGAGGTCGCCGCGTGCCTGGCCGAGGTGACCGCGCTGCTGCCGCGGCTGGCCGCGGTGCACGCCTTCTCCTGGGGGTCGGGCGGCTACACCGACCGGCTGGCGCTGGCCGAGCGCGCGGACCTGTGGCGTCCGCTGCTCGCGCTGCTGGCCGAGGACGGCCGGGACCGGCACGTCGTGCTGGAGTTCGTCGCCGACGACTCGCCGGAGTCGATGCGCCGTGACGCCGCCGCCCTGCTCGCCTGGCTGGGGGCATGAGGGTCGCCTCGGTCGCACTGCCCGCTCCGCTCGTGGTGGGCTGATGGCTGAGCTGTGGCCGGGCACGACTCGCGCGACCATGGGAGCATGACCGACATCGCGCCCGGCGGGCCCACGGACTTGGTGCGGCGGCTCTACGTCGCGGAGAACGCCCGCGACTGGGCCGGGGCCGCCATGCTGGTGCACCCCGACATCCGGTCGACCACCTGGCCCTCCGGCAGGACCGTCATCGGCGTGCGCGACTACCTGGCGGCGCTGGAGGAGGCGTACCAGGGGCGCGATGAGCCTTTGCGGGTGCTCGCGATCGCCGAGGACACCTGCAAGGCGACGGTGTTCGCCGAGCTGGAGGTGGCGGGCAAGCGCTCGATCGACGTCTTCCACCTCGTCGACGGCCTGATCCACCAGGAGCGCTCGTACCTGTGCGAGGGCTACGGCGGGTAGCGCCTGATCAGCGGGCGCGTGCCTCGCGCCACCCCGGCAGCGCCCCGGCGGCGGCCACCGCCGAGGTCCGCGCGGTCGAGCCGGTCAGCGCCTGCGGTCCGCCGTGCTCTGCACCGGGAAGGACTCCCCGGCGGCCTTGCGGGCGATGGCGTCGGCGAGCTCGGTGAGGTCCTCGGCCAGTTCGCGCTCGACCTGCACCAGCGGCACCGAGTGCCGGGGCGCGGGTCTGAGGCAGGCTTCGTCGACCAGGCGTACGACGTAGCGGCCCAGCCGGGTGTTGACGCTGGTGAGCCAAGCGTTGAAGAGCAGCTCGTCCCTGTCCATGCGATGCGGCCCTCTGCTGAGTGGTGGGGGCGCCCGGTCCGGGGCGTCTCGTAACCCCAAGGTAGGGACGGCCGGGGGTGGTCGGATGCACGAATGGGTAACTATCGGCGGCGGTCGGCGGGTCATCGGACCACTGCCCCCGGCGGGGTCGGAATAGCGGGGGAGGGGGTACTGTTGGAACAAGTAGTTGAAAGCGCAACTACCTGATCGAGGAGCGGACATGATGCAGTTCGGCGTCTTCACCGTCGGCGACGTGACGCCCGACCCCACCACGGGCCGGACGCCCACGGAGGCCGAGCGCATCAAGGCGATGGTCACCATCGCGCTCAAGGCCGAGGAGGTCGGTCTGGACGTCTTCGCCACCGGCGAGCACCACAACCCGCCCTTCGTGCCGTCCTCGCCCACCACCATGCTGGGCTACATCGCCGCCCGCACCGAGCGGCTGATCCTGTCCACCGCCACCACGCTGATCACCACCAACGACCCGGTGAAGATCGCCGAGGACTACGCGATGCTGCAGCACCTGGCCGACGGTCGGGTGGACCTGGTCCTCGGGCGGGGGAACACCGGCCCCGTGTACCCCTGGTTCGGCAAGGACATCCGCGACGGCATCGACCTGGCGGTGGAGAACTACGCCCTGCTGCACAAGCTGTGGCGGGAGGACGTGGTCGACTGGCAGGGCCGGTTCCGCACCCCGCTGCAGTCGTTCACCGCGACCCCGCGCCCGCTCGACGGCGTGCCGCCGTTCGTCTGGCACGGCTCGATCCGCAGCCCGCAGATCGCCGAGCAGGCCGCCTACTACGGCGACGGTTTCTTCGCCAACAACATCTTCTGGCCCAAGGAGCACTACATCCGGCTGATCAACCTCTACCGGCAGCGCTTCGAGCACTACGGGCACGGCGCCGCGCACCAGGCGTACGTGGGCCTGGGCGGTCAGGTGTTCATGCGCCGCAACTCCCAGGACGCGGTCCGCGAGTTCCGGCCCTACTTCGACAACGCCCCGGTCTACGGGCACGGGCCGTCGCTGGAGGAGTTCACCGAGCAGACCCCGCTGACCGTGGGCAGCCCCCAGGAGGTCATCGACAAGACGCTGACCTTCCGGCAGCACTTCGGCGACTACCAGCGCCAGCTGTTCCTGATGGACCACGCGGGCCTGCCGCTGAAGACCGTGCTGGAGCAGTTGGACTTCCTCGGCGAGATCGTCCCGGTGCTGCGCGCGGAGTTCGCGGTCGGCCGCCCGGCCGACGTGCCCGACGCCCCCACCCACCGGGGGCTGCTCGCGGCGAAGGCGGAGGTCGTGCGATGACCACCCTGGCCGTGGTGTCCGCCGGGCTCGGCGAGCCGTCGTCCAGCCACCTGCTGGCCGACCGGCTCGCCACCGCGGTGGCGAACCGGATCGACGTGGACACGAAGGTCGTGCACCTGCGCGACCTGGCCCGCGACGTGGCCGACAACCTCGTCACCGGCTTCCCCGGCGCGCGGCTGCGCCGGGTGGTCGAGGACGTGGTGGGCGCGGACGCGCTGATCGCGGTGACGCCGACGTTCAACGCCTCCTACAGCGGGTTGTTCAAGTCCTTCGTGGACGTGCTGGAACCGGGCTCGCTGGTGGGCAAGCCGGTGCTGATCGGGGCGACCGGCGGCACCGAGCGCCACTCGCTGGTGCTCGACCACGCGCTGCGCCCGCTGTTCGCCTACCTGCGCGCGATCGTGCTGCCGACCGGCGTCTACGCCGCGTCGTCGGACTGGGGCGCGCAGGCGGGGCTGGTCGAGCGCATCGACCGCGCGGGCGCGGAGCTGGCCGACCTGCTGGCGGGCCGCGCGCCCGCCGCGCCCGCCGACCCCTACGGCGACGTGGTGCCGTTCGAGCAGCTGCTCAACGGCGGGCGGCCCACGCCGTAGGGCGACGATCACGACCGCCGCGTCCGGGCAGGCGCGGCGGTCCGCTCGCGCTGCGCCCGCGCGGGCGTGGCGATCGGGGTCCTCGAACCCGGAGGGCCGGAATGCGGCGGATATCACGACCGCTCGCGAAAAATGTGGTGAACCGCTGGTGCACAACCGGTTTTCATTCCTTGGGATGCGCCCCCTGATCGGGTGACACGGACCCGGTGTGGGAGACTCGCCGCCATGGCTGCTCTACGCTTCGCCCTGCCCAACAAAGGGTCGCTGAGTGCTCCCGCCGCGCAAATGCTGGCCGAGGCGGGATACCGCGTCAACCGGTCCGGGCGGGAGTTGATCGTCGCGGACCCGGCCAATGACGTGCAGTTCTTCTTCCTCCGCCCCAGGGACATCGCGGTCTACGTGGGCGAGGGGTCGCTGGACGTCGGCATCACCGGCCGCGACCTGCTGCGCGATTCCACCGTCTCCGCCAAAGAAATCCTCTCGCTCGGCTTCGGCCGCGCCGCGTTCTACTTCGCGGGCAAACCCGGAGGCATTTCCGACGCCGCCGGGCTGGCGGGCAAGCGGATCGCCACCAGCTACCCGAAGCTGGTCCAGGAGCACCTGGCCGAATTGGGCATCGAGGCCCACCTGGTGCGGCTCGACGGCGCGGTGGAAACCGCCGTGGAACTCGGCGTGGCCGACGCCATCGCCGACGTGGTGGAGACCGGCACCACGCTGCGCACCTCGGGCCTGCAGACCTTCGGCGACCCCATCCTGAAGTCCGAGGCGGTGCTGATCCAGGGCGAGCAGGTCGCCGACACCCAGCAGACCGTGGACGCGGTGGAGGTCCTCACCCGCAGGCTCCAGGGCGTGCTGATCGCCCGGCGCTACGTGATCCTGGACTTCGACTGCCCGGTGGCCGCCCAGGAGGAGGCGTTCAAGCTGGTGCCCGGCATCGAGGCGCCCACGGTCTCCCCGCTGGCCCGCGAGGGCTGGGTCGCCGTGCGGTCGCTGGTCCCGCGCGACCACGCGCCGCGCGTCATGGACGAGCTGTGGCGCGTCGGCGCCCGCGCGATCCTGGTCAGCTCCCTGGACACCTGCCGGATCTGACCACCGCGCCTCCGACGCGGCCTCGCGTGGTGCCCACCGGCCACCCACCGCGCGTCGGGGGCGCCCGTCCGCGTGAGTTGAGCGTCCGGGTCGGCCGGTGACGCCGTTCTCAGCCGAGCCGGGCGGCGATCACCTCGGGCGGCGAGGGGGAGGCGAACAGCGGGCCGGAGCCGGTGTCCGCGCCGGCCTCCCGCCACCACCTCGCCTGCTCGACCGAGGACAGCCCGTCCACCGCCACCGCCACGCCCGCGTCGCGCACCACGGCCAGCAGGTCGGCCACCACGCGCCCGCCCGGCGGCCCACCGGGCACCGGCCCTCGGGACAAGGTGATGCGCACCGACGCCACCGGCAGTTCGGCCACCCTCACCAGCTCGCCCGGCGCGGCGCTGAAGTCGTCGACCTCCACCACCACCCCGCTCTCGGCCAGGATGCGCGCGTTGTCCGCGGCCGCCTCGTCCTCGTCGAGCACCGCCGCGGCGGGCAGGCCCAGCCGCAGCAGCCGCGGCGGCAGCCCGGTGTCGGCGAGCACGCCCAGCACCGCGCCCACCAGTTCCTGGTCGGCCGCCTGGCTCGCGGTCACGCCCACCCGCACCGGCAGCTCCCGGCCCCGGTCGCGTCGCCACGCCAGGGACTGCTCGCACGCCGTCCGCAGCAGCCACGCCAGCAGCGACCCCACCAGGCCGGTGTCCTCGGCCAGCGCCAGGCACTGCTCGTGGGGCAGCGCGCCCAGCTTCGGGTGGTCCCAGCGCAGCACCGCCTCGGCGGCGACCAGCGCCGAATCCGCCAGCCGCGCCAGCGGCCGGTAGCGCACCCGCAGCTCACCGCCCTCCCACGCGCCCGGCATGGTCACGGCCAGGCTGAACCGCCTGCGGTCGCGGCCGTCCTGCGTCGGGTCGGCCAGCTCCCACTGCCGCCTGCCGCCGCCCTTGGCCCGGCGCAGCGTCAGGTCCGCCGAGTCCAGCAGGTCCGACGGCGAGGCGTCGGAGGGCGGGCGGTGCACCACGCCGATGGTCGCCGAGGTGGCCACCCGGTGGCCACCCGCGTCGAACGGCTCGGACAGCCGGTCGTTGATCCGGCGCACCAGGGTGACCACGTCCGGCGTGCTGGCCGAGTTCTCCACCAGGATCGCGAACTCGTCGTAGCCGAACCGGGCCACCATGGCGACCTCCTCGGCCACCACCTCGCGCAGCCGCAGCGCCACGGTCTTGAGCACCTGGTCGCCCACCCGCCTGCCCAGCCCGCCGGTGATCAGCGAGAACCCGTCCAGGTCCAGGTGGAACACGCTGATGCCGGTGGCCGGGTCGGCGGTGCGCAGCGCCTGCTCCAACCTGCTGGTGAAGTACTGCCGGTTGGGCAGCCAGGTCAGCAGGTCGTGCAGCGACTGGTGGTTGAGCTGGCCCTGCAGCAGGCTCACGTCCGAGCTGTCCTCGGCCAGCACCACCACCTGGCCGCGCCCGTCGTGCAGCCGCAGCGGCGTCAGCGTCAGCGTCACCCACGCCGTCTCGCCGTCCGCGCGCAGCAGCCTGCGGGGCTGGCTGATCACCTCGCCGGAGCCCGCCGCGAGCCGGGCGAAGTCCGCGCGCACCGCGTCCCGCTGATCGGGGTGCACCAGGTCCGGCAGCGACAGCCCGGTGACCGCGGCGGGGGGCAGGTCCACGATGCGGGCCAGCGCGTCGTTGGCGCGCAGCACCTGCCCGGCCAGATCGGTGGTGGCCACCCCGCTGGAGGTGAAGGTCTCGACCACCTCGGTCCTGGCCTCGCTGGCCTGCAGGTCCAGCTGGACCTGCCGCATGGCGCGGTGCAGCGCGCGCCCCAGCTGCTCCTGCTGCTCCAGGGTGGCCAGCCGCAGCTTCTCGGCGAACCCGGAGGCCAGCGCGGCGACCACCTCGACCACCCGGTCGCGCCGCTGCGGGATGCCGCGCAGCGAGGTCATGTCCAGCAGGCCGCGGCTGATCACCTCCACGCTCAGCCGCAGGGTCTCGGCCAGCGTGCAGTTCATCTCCACCAGCGCCACGCCGACCTCGCGGCCGACCTGGTGGGCCAGCGGCCCGGTGACCACGCCCGCGCACAGCCGCTCGACCAGGCCCAGCAGCTGGCGCTCCAACTCGGCCTGCGACATCGGCAGGTAGGTCCGCTTGCTGAGCAGGTAGGCCCACTTGCGGGCCAGCTTCACGCGTTCGCGCAGCCCGGCCGCGTCGCGGGGGAGCGGGGCGGTCACGTCCCCCGCTCCCCAGGCGCGGGTTTGCGCCCGACGCCGACGTAGACCTGGGTGTTGTCCTCGGGGGTGTCGGCCATCGAACCCGCGCCGTCGGGACGCCACAGCGCGCAGCCGACGACGCCGGGCTCCTCCAGTTCGTAGCCGGTGAACAGGGCGGTGACCTCGGCGCGGTCGCGGTAGACCAGGTTGTCCCTGGACCGGGCGCGGCGCACGGTGTCCGCCGCGCGCCGCATGGTCTCGGCGCGCCGGTCGTCGGTGGCGTGCGAGACGACCAGGAAGCTGCCCGGCGCCAGCCGGTCCCGGTAGCGGCCGAGCAGACCCACCGGGTCCTCCTCGTCGGTCAGGAAGTGCACGACCAGCAGCAGCAACAGCGCCACCGGCTGGTCCAGGTCCAGCAGGCCCTTGACCTCGGGCCTGCCCAGCACGTCCTCGGGGTCGCGCAGGTCGGCCAGCACCACGTCGGTGCGTTCGTCCCCGGCCAGCAGCATCCGGCTGTGCGCGACGGCCACCGGGTCCTTGTCGACGTAGACCACGCGGCAGTCCGGGGCGTGCGCCCCGGCGACCTCGTGCACGTTGCCCGCGGTCGGGATGCCCGAGCCGATGTCGAGGAACTGCCGCACCCCCCGCCGCACCAGGTGGGTGACCGCGCGGCGCAGGAACGAGCGGTTGAGGCGGACCAGGTGCCGCGCGCCGGGCAGCACCCGGAGCATCTCGTCGGCCATCCTGCGGTCCACCGCCAGGTTGTGCGCGCCACCGAGCAGGTAGTCGTAAGTGCGAGCCACGCTCGGAATCGAGGTGTCGACACCCTCGGGCACCCAGTCCGGCTCGTCCACGGCGCGCTCCAGTTCATTCCCCGAGGGGTTCCGGGTGAGAGGTGCGACCACCCGGTTGGTGGTTGGAACGCGAGTATCCAACCGCTTGGGCCGGGCGGATGCCAGTCGATCCAATAAATTAACTCGATTGCGCTATCCCTCTCCGCCTGAACGGCCGCATAGAGTGCTCGCCGTTCATCGCCCGACCGAGTGGGGGCAAGTGACGTGATCGCACGCCGGAAAACCGGAAGCGCTCCTCGGTGCGAGGCTCCGGTGGTGCCGGGCCGCTGGCCGCTGCTCGGGCACACCCCCGCCATGCTGCGGCGACGCCTCGACTTCAGCGCCGGTCTGAGCGCTGTGGGCGATGTCGTGCGGATCTACCTGGGCAAGCGTGTGGTGTACGTGGTGACCACCCCGCAATTGGCTTGCGAGGTGCTCGCGGCGGAGACGTGCGGGGTGGGAAAAGGGCTGCCGGTGGGCAAGTTTCGAAAGTTTTTCGGAAACCGCCCTCCGGTCGCGGGTGGCGATTGCCGCCACGGCGAGCGGAAGGCGGTGCAAGCCGCTTTCCATCCCGACCGGGTGGTTCAGTATTGCACCGCTGTCACGAAAGGCGCCGCTGAGCTGGTCGATTCCTGGCGGCCTGGACAGGTGTTGGAAATCGATCGGGTGATGCGGGACTTCGCGATCGCCACTGTCGACCGGATGCTGCTCGCAACCGATTCCGATCCCGAGGTCGACGGCGAAATCCGGCGCTGGACGCCCGAGCTGATCCGGCACGGCGTGGCGCGGGTGCTGCCGCTCCCACGGGCGCGGAAGCTGGTCCGACCGGTCGACCGCCGCTTCGACGAGGCGGTGGGGCGCGTGCACGCCGCGGTGGACCGGGCCATCGCCTCCGCCCGCGCCGATCCCGTCGAGCGCCAGGACCCGCTGCGCTCACTGCTGTCGGCCCGCGACAGCACCGGCCGCGTCCTGTCCGACCGGCAGGTGCGCGACGAGGTGGTCACCCTGCTCGTGGCGGGCAGCGGGACCACCGGTCCGGCGCTGGCCTGGTTGTTCCACGAGCTGGCCCGCCACCCCGAGGTGCAGCGGCGGGTGCAGACCGAGGCGGACGAGGTGCTGCGGGGCCGCCCCGCCACGATCGGCGACCTGCCGAGGTTGCGGTACCTGCGCCGCGTCGTCAACGAGGTGCTGCGCCGGTACCCGCTGTGGTTCGTGGTGCGCCGCACCGCCGAGGACCTGGTCCTGGCGGGCGTGCGCGTGCCTGCGGGCGCGGAGGTCGCGTTCAGCCCGCACGCGCTGCACCACGACGAGCGGTTCCACCGGGACCCGTGGCGCTTCGACCCCGACCGCTGGTCGCCCGAGCGCGCGGGCGCCCTGCCCAGGGGCGCCTACCTCCCGTTCGCGGGCGGAGCGCACCGCTGTCCCGGCCACGCTTACGCCACCGCCGGGATCGCCATCGTCGCGGCCACCACCGCCGCCCGCTGGCGCCTGGTCCCCGTGCCGGGCAAGTCCGTGCGCACGAAGGTCGTCGGCACCATCCACCCCGGTCGGATGCCGATGGCCGCACTGCCCCGCCCGAGAACCACGACGCTGTGAAGGAAAGGACACCCCACTCTTGCGGTACCAGCGAGCACTCGCCGCCGGGCTCGCGGCACTGACCGTCGCCGCCACCCCCGCCCCGGCCGCCGGAGCCGACCCCGCCACCTGTCGCGAGGTGCGAGCGCCGGTGACGGTCCTGGCGACCCGCCACACCGTGCACGGCCAGCTGTGCACGCCCGCCGGGGGCGCGGACGCGGTCCAGCTGCTCATCCCCGGAGCCACCTACAACAGCTCCTACTGGGACTTCCCCGACGGCAGGCACTCCTTCCGAGCGGCCCAGAACCGCGCGGGTTTCGCCACCCTCGCCGTCGACCGGCTCGGCAGCGGCCGCAGCTCGCGGCCACCCGCGCCGCTGCTGACCGCGCTGGCGCAGGCCGACGCCATGCACCAGGTGGTGCGGGGCCTGCGGTCCGGCGCGTACGGGCCGAGGTTCGACAAGGTCGTCATCGGCGGGCACTCCCTCGGCGCGGCCGTCGCCGCGATCGAGGCGGGCGCCTACCGCGACGTGGACGGTGTGCTGCTCACGGGCATGACCCACCGGATCAACCCGGCGGGCGTGGCCGCCTCCTTCGCCAACTTCCGGCCCGCCAACCTGGACCCGAAGTTCGGCCCGCTGTTCCCGGTCGGCTACCTGACCACCGCGTCGGGCACCCGCTACGCCAGTTTCCACGCACCCGCCCCGTCCGCGTCCGACGTGATGGCGGTGGAGGAGGCGACCAAGGACGTCTTCTCACCCACCGAGGCCGCCGACGGGTTGGGAGTGGCGGTGCTGCTCCCGTTCAGCCGGAACATCACCGCGCCGGTGATGACGGCGGTGGGCGGCCGCGACGCGGCGGTGTGCGGACCGCTGGCCACCGATTGCTCGACCGCGCTGACCCTGCTGGCCGCCGAGCGGCCGTACTTCGGCCCGCAGGCCCGCCTGCAGGCGTACGTGCTGCCCGACTACGGCCACTCGATCAACCTCGCCCCGCACGCGGGCGCGTACTACGACGCGGTCGCCGACTGGGCGCGGACCGAGGTGGGTCCTTGAGCCGCGTTCCGCGAGGGTCGGCGTACGGGTGAAAGAGCGGGCGCTCGGGGGGAATCGCGCCGAACCGGTGACCGGAGGGTTCCCCTGGCACAGACTGGTGATCCACCAAGGGCAGGGGGCGTCATGGCTGGTGCGCGGGAAGCGGTCGTCGTCGGGGGCGGGATCGGCGGGCTGGTCGCGGCCAGGGTGCTGGCCGACCACTTCGAGCGCGTCACCCTGCTGGAGCAGGACGAGGTGACCGCCGACACCGAGTACCACAGCGGGGTGCCGCAGGCCCGGCACCCGCACGCCCTGCTGGCCAGGGGCGCCGAGGTGCTGGAGCGGTTGTTCCCCGGCCTGGGTGCGGAACTGGACCGGCTCGGCGTGCCGTCGGGTGACCAGGCGCGGAAGACGCGGCTGCGGATGGTCACCGGGTGGGCGCCCGAGGGCGTGCTGGGGCTGACCATCCGGTGCTTCACCCGCGTCTGCCTGGAGACCTGCCTGCGCCGTCGGGTGCTGGCGCTGCCGCGGGTGCGGCTGCGGGCCGGGGCCAGGGTGGACGACCTGTGCTTCGACGAGGCGGGCCTGCGCGTCACCGGGGTGCGCGTGGGCTCGGAGGTCGTGGCGGCCGACTTCGTGGTGGTGGCCGCGGGCAGGCACGCCAAGCTGAGGGACCGGCTGGCGGCCGCGGGTTTCGACGTCCCCGAGGACCTCGTGGTCAACGGCGGGCTCTCCTACTCGACCCGCCTCTACCACGTGCCGCCCGGCGCGCGGCGGGACTGGATCGCCACCGCGCAGGGCACGCACGCGCCGGTGGTGCGGCGCGGTGGCGCGGTGTTCGCCGTCGAGGCCGACCGGTGGCAGATCTGCCTCATCGGCTCGGGCGGCGAGCCGACCCCGACCGACCAGGACGGATTCCTGGCCTACGCGCGGTCCCTGGACAACCCGCTGATCGCCCAGTGCGTCGAGCAGGGCGTCCCGGCGGGCGAGCTGTACCGGGTGGTGGGCCTGGGCAACCGCTGGACCCCGTTCCACCGCATGTCCCGCTGGCCGCGGCGGCTGGCGGCGCTGGGCGACGTCGTGTGCAGCTTCAACCCCGTGTACGGCCAGGGCATGACGGTGGCGGCGCTGGAGGCCGAGGAGTTGGGCGGGCTGCTGTCCCGCTCGACGGACCTGGACGCGCTGGGGTGGCGGTTCCAGCGCCGCGCGGCGCGCGTGCTGCGGTTGCCGTGGCGCATGGCCACCAGCGCCGACCTGGGGTGGACCGCAACCAGGTCGGGCCCTGCCGCGCGACTGGTCCGCTGGTACCTGGACCGGATGATCGAGGTGCTGCCCGGCGACCTGGCCGTGTACCGGCGGTTCTTCCAGGTGGCCCAGATGGTCAAGGGGCCCTCGGCGCTGTTCGACCCCAGGGTGGTGGCGAAGGTGCTGGCGGGCCCGCGCTAAGCGCCGAGCAGGAAGTCGCGCAACTCCTCGTCGCGCGGGATCGGCGTGTCCCCCGGGTGGTGCGCCACGCACAGCAGCGCGTCCTCCACGTCGGCGTAGTCGTCGGAGCTCTCGCTCTGGGCCACCACGACCAGCGCGTCCCGCAGCCGCCACAGCGCGTGGTGCCACCGCCTGCCGTGCCGCCCGATCAGCGGGTCGCCCAGCCGAGCGGCCACCGCGTCGACCCCCTCGCGCCACCGGGCGTCGAAGTCCGCGCGGGTGGCGTCCGGGTCGACCGACCACCCGGCCCCCAGCGCGTCCGGACCGCCGAAGTCGGCGGCGTCCGG
The DNA here is from genome assembly GCF_017876325.1 of Saccharothrix coeruleofusca. Taxonomy (NCBI): domain Bacteria; kingdom Bacillati; phylum Actinomycetota; class Actinomycetes; order Pseudonocardiales; family Pseudonocardiaceae; genus Saccharothrix; species Saccharothrix coeruleofusca. The sequence continues at coordinate 3,376,904 of NZ_JAGINV010000001.1, read as the reverse complement.
GTCGGCGCTGTCGGAGTAGGTGGCGAAGTCCACCGAGAAGCTGGTGATCTCGTCCGGGTCGAAGCGCATCCCCAGGCGCAGCAGGCGGTCGCCGGTGCCGAAGGTGTAGGTCAGGTCGTCGAACACCTGGGCCGCGAGCGGCAGCCCGCCGGGCAGCGCCCAGCCCGTGGCGGCCCAGGTCCGGTCCAACTCCGCCGGTGTCCACGGGGAGCGCGCCAGCACGAGCATCCGGTCGATGGTCTCGTCGTCGAGAGGTAACCACACCAGTGCCATGCGGGCACGGTAATGACCCCCGCGATGTCGTCACGCGGTTCCCGGTGGGAGGTCGGTCACTCCACCGTCAAAAGTCCGTAAAGGGCAGCCCATGAGACGAAGCGCGTTATCGTTAGTCGGTTCCGTATAGTAGGTTCCGACTAGTAGAGAGCGGTGATACATGGCGAAGAGGAAGATCACCAACACGGTCGCCCTGGCCGTGCTGGGGCTGCTGCAGGAACGCCCGATGCACCCGTACGAGATGGCCACGACGCTGCGGGAGCGGTTGAAGGACAGCAGCTTCAAGCTCAACTCCGGATCGCTGTACGACACGGTCGAGGCGCTGGTCCGGCACGGCTGGATCGAGCCGGTGCGGACCGTGCGCGAGGGCAGGCGCCCCGAGCGGACCGTCTACGCGCACACCGACCTCGGCCACCGCGAGTTCCTCGCCTGGCTGGACGAACTGCTGCGCAGACCGGTGCCCGAACACCCGAAGTTCGCGGCCGCGGTGTCCTACCTGGGCGCGCTCGGCCCGGAGGCGGCGGCGGACGCGCTCGCGGAGCGGGTGGAGCACCTGACCCGGCACGTCGAGGAGATCGAGCGGGTGCTGGCCTCGACGGTCGGCGCGGGGGGCCTGCCGAGGCTGTTCATGATCGAAGCCGAGTACCTGCTGCACGTGGCGCGGGCCGAGCTGGAGTGGACGCGGCGCACCGTCGCCGAGATCCGCGGCGGCAGCCTGGCCTGGCCCGAAGCGGAGCGCACCGACCAGGGCTGGACCTGGAGCGGCCAGGAGCGAGGGGGAAACGGGTGAGCGCCGACTGGGACACCGAGGTCGTCATCGTCGGAGCGGGACCGGCGGGGCTGCTGCTGGCGGCCGAGCTGCGGCGCGCGGGCGTGGCCACCACCGTGCTGGAACGCCACGCCGAACGGCCCGGCTTCTGCCGGGGGTTCACGCTCAACGCCCGCGCACTGGACCTGCTGGCCCGCCGGGGACTGGACGCGCCCTTCCTGGCCGAGGGCTGGCAGGTCCCGCAGGCGGCGTTCTCCGGCCTGCCGGTGACGCTGGACCTGACCGGCGCGCGCACCGACCACCCGTACACCCTGGGCATCCCGCAGACCAGGGTCGAGGAGGTGCTCGAAGCCCACGCGCTGGAACTCGGCGCGGACCTGCGGCGCGGCTGGGAGCTGCGCGCCCTGCGGCAGGACGCCGACGCGGTGACCGCCACCGCGGCGACCCCCGACGGCGAGCGCGTCCTGCGCGCGGGCTACCTCGTGGGCTGCGACGGGGGCCGCAGCACCGTCCGCAAGCAGGCGGGCATCGCCTTCCCCGGCACCCCGGCCACCCGCTTCTCCCTGCTGGGCGACGTCGAGTCGGCCGATCCGGACGGGCTGCCGCTCGGCGTGACCACCGGCCCCGGCGGTGCGGTGCTGGTCATCCCGCGCCCCGGCTACGTCCGGGTGGTGGTCGACGACCCCGAGCCGCCCGAGGACCGGGACACCCCGGTCACCCTGGAACGGCTGCGATCCGCCGTGGACGCCGCCCTGGGCAGGCGCGTGGAGCTGCGCGCGCCCCGCTGGCTGACCCGCTTCGGCGACGCCGCCCGGCTCGCAGAGCGGTACCGGACGGGCCGGGTGCTGCTGGCGGGCGACGCCGCGCACGTCCACCCGCCCGCCGGGGCGATCGGCGTCAACGCCGCCCTGGACGACGCGTTCAACCTCGGCTGGAAGCTCGCCGCCGCGGTGCGCGGCACCGCACCCGCGCACCTGCTCGACACCTACCACGACGAACGCCACGCCGCGGGGGTGCGGCTGCTGGCGAGCACCCGCGCGCAGGCGTTGCTGGGGACGGCAGGCGACGGGCTCCGGCCGGTCGCGGACCTGCTCACCCGCCTGGCTGAGCACCCCGACGGCAACCGGGCGCTGGCCGAGGTCGTGACCGGGCTGGACACCCGCTACCCCGCGCCCGCGGCCCCGGAGCACCCGTGGCTGGGCCGGATGGCCCCCGACCTCGTGCTCGGCACCGGGACTCGGTTGGCCCAGCTGCTGGCCCCCGGCCGGGGCGTGCTGCTGGACCTGGGCGACGGGACGGCCGCCGAGCGGGCCGCGGGGTGGGCGGACAGGGTCGGGATCGTCACCGACCGCTGCCCGGACCACCCGGACCTGCGCGCGCTCCTGCTGCGCCCGGACGGCCACACCGCCTGGGTGGGCGTCGTGGGTGAGCAGGCCGACGGGCTGCCACGGGCGCTGGAGCACTGGTACGGCCCGGCTCGTTCCGGCGTCCTCGCGACCGGCTGAACCGGTGCGGGGCCGCCCGGGCGGCCCCGCACCGGGTGCGTCAGCGGAACAGGCGCAGTGGCACCGAGTTCGCCATCGCCTCCATCCCCGCGTCGTTGGGGTGCAGGTGGTCGCCGCTGTCGTAGGCGGGCAGGAGCCGGTCGGGCTGCCGGGGATCGCGGACGGCGGCGTCGAAGTCGACGTAGCCGTCGTACTCGCCGCTGGTCCTGATCCAGTGGTTCACCTGCTGGCGGACGGCCTCGTTGTCGGGGTTGTAGAAGCCCAGCGTGTCCCCGCGGAACGGCGTGATGGTGGCGCCGTGGATCTCCACGCCCCGCTCGTGCGCGCGGGCGATCAGCTGCCGGTAGCCTGCGATGAGGTCGTGCGCGGTGACCTTCTCGCTGATCGGCGCGATGTTGCCGGGGTGGCCCAGGTCGTTGACGCCGATGAGCACGACCACGTGCCGCACGCCCGGCTGGAGCAGCACGTCGCGGTCGAAGCGGCGCAACGCGCTCTGCCCGAAGTAGGCCGCGTAGTCCTGCGCGGGCGAGCCCTCCGGCGGGTTGGGGTCGTGCAGCAGGCGGTTGCCGCCGATGCCCGAGTTGACCACGCCGAGGTGACGCAGCCCCCGGTCGGCCTGGAAGCGTCGGGCCAGGAAGTCCGGCCAGCGCCGGTTGGCGCCCGGCGTGGTGATCGCGCCGTCGGTGATCGAGTCGCCGAACGCCACGACGGTGCCACCGCGGCGCGGTTCACCCGCGACCCGCACACCGCTGAGGAAGTACCACTGCGGCAGCACGGTCGGCGAGTCGAAGTCGGTGCTGCCGGTGGCGTTGCCGGAGGTGAGGAAGCCGTCCTGGAACGGCGAGCCGTGCACGGTGGTGGCGGGCGTGCGCTCGGGCAGGTACAGGCTGATCACCAGGTCCGCGCCCGGCCGCACGGGCAGCGCGACCGGGTCGCTGAGCAGCGGGGCGCCCGCGGGCACCGTGGCGGTTGGCTTGCCGCCGAAGGTGATCCGGCGGTCCGAGCCGGGTTCGACGCGGGCGTCCGAGCCCTCGGAGGCCGACCGGGCCACGTGCGCCTCGCCGACGACCAGCGGCTGGGAGCCGAACTCGTTGGACAGCCGCACCCGCAGGGTGCTGCCGCCGACGCTGGTGTGCACGATCTGGCGCAGGGTCTGGTCCTGGAACACCGTGTTCGCCGACGCGGGCACGGAGGTGGACGAGGTGCCCCACGTGCCGATCCAGGTCGGTGCGGGGGCGGCGGTCGCGGTCTGCGCCCCCACCGCCAGCAGCAGGCCGGTGAGCAGGGCTGCCACGCGGGTGCCGAGGCGGTCGCGGCGTCTGGGGGGTAACTGCGGCAAGGGAGCTCCTCGGTGTCGGGTTCGGCCGCGGCGGCAGCGGGCGCGAACGCCCGCCGGGGGCGTGCCCCGATTCTGCCGCGATTCCCGCCGGGCAGGGGAGTACCCCGTGCGAGGGCGGATCCCGCACGGGGTGACCGGAGTCATCCGACCGCGCAAGCGGTTCCGTTGAGGGAGAACGAGGACGGCTCGCCCGCGTCACCGGTGTGCGAGGCCTGCAGGCCCACACCGATGGACGCGCCGGGGCTGATCGCGGGGTTGTGCGCGGCGTTGCGCGCGGTGACCACGCCGCTGGTGGGCGAGTAGGTCGCGCCCCAGCCCGAGGTGATCCGCTGCCCGTTGGGCAGGGTGAACTCCAGCGCCCAGCCGTTGACCGCGGTGGTGCCGGTGTTGGCGATGGTGATGGACGCGGTCAGGCCCTCGTTCCAGGCGTTGACGGCGTAGGAGACCTTGCAGGTGCCCGCGCCGGGTGGGGTGGTCGTGGTGGTCGTCGTGCTCGTCGGCGGGGTCCGGTCCAAGCCGAAGAACTGGATGGTGCGCAGGGCCATCCCCGACGCCATGACGTTGTGACCGGTGCCCTGCAAGGAGATGGCCTCGACCTTGTCGCCGTAGCGGGTGCGGGTCCAGTTGGCCTGCGGGCGGTCGGTGAAGGTCGGCGTGGTGGACAGGCCGTGGACGTTGGTCCACTGGTCGATCTCCTCGCCGAAGTTCGGGTAGCGCAGGGTGTCGTCGGCGGTGCCGTGCCACAGCTGCACCCTGGGCCGCTGCCCGGAGTAGCCGGGGTAGGCGGAACGGGCGATGTCGCCCCACTGCTGGGGCGTCCTGAGCACGTTCCCGTTGGCGCACGCGCTGTTCCAGCCCGAACCGTCGGTGGTCGCGAAGCAGCCCGCGGGCACGCCCGCGTACGCCGCGCCCGCCTCGAAGACGTCCGGGTAGTTGGCGAGCATGACGTTGGTCATCATGGCCCCGGACGAGGTGCCGGTGACGTACACGCGGCTCGCGTCGCCGTTGTGGCGTTGCAGCACGTACCGCACCATCGACATCAGCCCCACCGGGTCGCTGCCGCCGTCGCGCCGCAGCGCCTGCTGCGAGGAGACGTCGAAGCACTGGCCGCTGCGGGTGGCGGACGGGTAGATCACGATGAACCCGTGCTGGTCGGCCAGCCGCGCGAACTCGGTGCCGGAGTGGAACGCGGGGCCCGAGCCGGTGCAGTAGTGGATCGCCAGCAGCACCGGGGGCTTGCTGAGGACGCGGTCGGGCACGTAGAGGTGCATCCGCAGGTTGCTGGGGTTGGTGCCGAAACCGGTCACCTCGGTCAGCGAGGCCGCGGAGGCCTGCGGCGCGACGAGGACCGCGATGACCACGGCCAGCGCGGAGGTGACGGCGGCCAGTGCCTTCACGGCGCCACCACCACCGCTGGGCCTGTCCGGCCGGTGGTTCCGCCGGGACGCCGGACCTCCGCCTGCACGAGCATGAGCGCTCTGATGACCATCCCTCCTCCTTGAGAGATCGCCCCTGAAGTCAGCTCACTATGTTGCGACGCCGACACGCCGAGCAATCTCTTGCGGAGAAGTTTCGGGTCTCAACTGGCCCAACGTCTGCAAGTACTACCCGTGCCGCTCCGTCGAGCGCGTAACTACTACCCGCGCGGATCGACGTCGTGGGCCGGGTAGTGGTTACCGGCCCGTGGTGGTGGGGCGGGTAGTACTTGCCGACGCGGGTTAGTTGGGCAGCGCCAGGAGGGGGAGCACGGCGGCGATCGCGACCATGGCGACGGCGTTGGCCGCCTTGTACTGCGCCAGCAGCGCGACGAACTCCCGCACGAACGCGTTGGGCAGGAAGTACCAGGCCGTCCTCGCGCCGCGGACGTCGGCGCGCAGCCCCAGCCGCCGGGACAGCACGGCCGCGCGCAGCACGTGGTAGTTGCTGGTGACCACGAGCAGCCTTCCCTCCAGCCCCCGCGCGGCCAGCAGGTCGGCGGAGTAGCGCAGGTTCTCCCACGTCGAGGTGGACCGGTCCTCCTCCACCACCGCCTCGGGCGGGATGCCGCGCGCGTGCAGGTAACCGGCCATGACGCTGGCCTCGGACGCGGGCTCGTCGGGCCCCTGGCCGCCGGAGGTCACCACCACCGGACGGGCGCCCGCGGCCAGCTCCCGCCGGTACAGCTCGGCGGCCCGGTTGAGCCGCGCCGCCAGCAGCGGCTGCACCCGCCCCTGCGGGACACCGGCGCCGAGCACCACGATCGCCGCGTGGCCCGCCCGCTGTGGGACGCGGCCGTAGACCACCGAGTACAGCAGGAAGGCGGTGAAGGCGAATCCCAGGTAACCCGCGAGCAGCACGGCCGACCGGGCGGCCACCAGCAGCCAGTCGGCGGCGCCGGTGTCGTCCGCCGCCTTGGTCAGCGCGGTGGACACCCCGGCCACCAGCGCGATCACCGCCAGCCCGGCGGCCAGCGACAGCGCGTTGGCGAGCTGGACGCCTTCGCGCCGCAGCATGAGCCACCCGTTGGCGAGCAGGAACACCGCTATCACCGCCGCGAACAGCGGAGCGGCCCGCAGCAGCAGCGCCACCACCGCCTCATCGCTGCTGTAGCCGGTCAACGTGAGCAGCCACAGCGCCCCGAACGCCAAGGCGAGCAGCAGGTAGACGCCGTTGACGATGCGCCGGGGCTCCCGCCGCAGCCGCACCAGGAAGACCACCAGCAGCACCGCGGCGAAGATCAGCAATTCCACGAAGCGGTGATCGTAGTCGGACGAGATCGGCGAACCGCACTCGCGCCCCGCGCCGAACCGGCATGCTGTGAGGCCACCAGTCGCGGGTCGGGCGGGGGATCGGGATGGGCGCAGCGGACGGCGGACGGCCAGCCACCTTCAGGTCGGTGTTCGCCTCGGGCGAGTTCCGCGCGCTGTTCCTCGCCCAGCTGCTCAGCGTGCTGGGTGACCAGCTGGCGCGGGTGGCGGTGTCGGTGCTGGTCTACGAGCGCACCGCGTCGGCCGGGCTGACCGCCGTGACCTACGGGCTCACCTACGTCCCCGACCTGGTGTCCGGGCCGCTGCTGTCCGGCTTCGCCGACCGCTACCCCCGCCGCGCCGTGATGATCACCACCGACCTGTGCCGAGGGGGCCTGGTGGCGGTGATGGCGCTGCCCGGCCTGCCGCTGTGGTGCGCGGCCGTGCTGCTGGTGCTGGTGCAGGCGCTCAACGCCCCGCACGGCGCGGCTCGCGCGGCCACCCTGGCCGCGGCGATGCGGGGCGACCGGTTCGTGGTCGCCTCGGGCGTGCAGGACGTGATGGTGCAGACGAGCCAGGTCCTGGGGTTCGCCACCGGTGGGGCCGTGGTGGCCGTGGCGGGCACCAGCCAGGGCCTGCTGCTCGACGGCGCCACGTTCCTGCTCTCGGCGGTGCTGGTGCGGCTGGGGGTGCGGCACCGGCCCGCCCCGCTGGCCGACGCCGCCGCGGGCGCACCGGCCGTGTGGTCGTGGTGGCACTCGCTGGGTGCGGGCCTGGGCCTGGTGCTGCGCGACCGGAGGCTGCGCTCCTTGGTCGCCCTGGCGTGCGTGGCGGGCTTCTACATCACGGTCGAGGGCCTGGCCGTGCCCTACGCCGGGGAGATCGGCCAGGGCGCCACCGCGGTGGGACTGCTGCTGGCGGCGAGTCCGGCGGGCACCGTGGTCGGGATGCTGCTGCTGACCAAGCTGCCGCCGAGGACCAGGCTGCGCTGGCTCGGTCCGCTGGCTGTGGCGGCGTGCCTGCCCCTGGTGCTGTGCGCGTGGCGACCGGGGCTGGCGGCCACGGTCGCGCTGTGGGCGCTGTCGGGCGCGGCGTCGGGCTACCACATGGTGGCGCGGGCGGCGTTCGTGCAGGCGGTGCCCGACCGGCACCGCGGGCAGTGCCTGGGCTTGGCGGTCACCGCGCTGCGGACCGCGCAGGGCGGCGGGATCATGCTGGCGGGTCTGGCGGCCACGGCCGTGCCCGCCTCGCTGGTCATCGCCGGAGCGGGCGTGCTGGGCGCCGTGACCGCCGTGGCCGCCGGAGCGGCCTGGCGGCGAGCGGGCGCGGACGCCCCGCCGGTGCCGTCGTGATGTCACCGGCGGAGCGGTCCGGAGGGGTCAACGCCGGGCGGGCCACTCGTTGCCCCGGCAGGTCCACTCGTTGCCGCGCAGGGTCCACTCGTTGCCGCGCGCCCCCCACTCGTTGCCGCGGAAGGTCCACTCGTTGCCTCGGCTGGTCCACTCGTTGCCGCGCGTGATCATGGGGTGCTCCTGGGATTCGTGGGTGGTCGCTCCCACCCGGACGGTCTCGTGACGAGGGGTAGTTCTCTGGTTACGGTGCAGGGATACGAGGAAGTGCAGCCAGTAGAGAGCGTGGGATTCCCCATGAGTGTGAACGCGGAGTCACCGCAAGGGCGAATACACGAGCACCGACTGCGCCTGGTTCCCCCTTTCCGGTGGCGACTGTGGGGGCTACCCCGGCCCGTCCTGGCCTATGTGCTGCTGGTCGACGTCGCGGCGCTGGCCGTGATCGCCACCAGCGTCGCGTTCACCGGGGTGACCGGCGCGGACCTGACGCGCTTCCTGGTCCTCACCGCCGCCGCCGTGGTCCACCTGGAGGCCGTGCGCGGGATCGAGCGGCTGCGCGAGGTGGCCGTGGAGAGCGGGCCGTATGTCAACCTGAAGTCGTTGTGGGTCTTCGCGTCGGTCATCGTGCTGCCCCTGCCGCTGGTGATGGCGCTGACCGTTATCAGCTACCTGTACTGCTGGCTGCGCGTCTACGGCCACACGATGGTGTTCCGCAAGGTTTTCTCGGCCGCCACCTTCGTGCTGGCCTCCGGTGCGTCCGCCGCTGTGCTCGACGCGACCGGCCTGGTCGTCCGCCCCGGCATCCCGGAGGGGCCGCTGGGCGCACTGGCGCTGGTGGCGGCCGCCGCCGTGTGGTGGCTGGTGAACTTCGCGCTCGTGGTGGGCGCGATCGTGCTGTCCAACCCGACCGCCCCGGCCAGCCGGGCCGTGGGCGACCTGGCCGACCAGCTGGTGGTGGCCGCCGCGCTCGGCCTGGGCGTCGGGCTGGCCGCGCTGCTGGTGTTCGCGCCCTGGCTGGTGGCCGTCCTGATGGTCACGGTGCTCGCCCTGCACCAAGGCCTGCTCATGCCCCAATTGCAGCGCGCCGCGCAGACCGACGGCAAGACCGGTTTGATGGAGGCCACCTACTGGAGCCGGATGGCGGGCGCGGAGCTGGCGCGGGCCCGCCAGCACGGCAGGCCGGTGGCCATGCTGGTGCTGGACCTGGACCACTTCCGGCAGGTCAACAACGAGCACGGCCACGTGGCGGGCGACCAGGTGCTGCGCGCGGCCGCCGCGGTGCTGCGCGGCGAGCTGCGGCGCGGCGACCTGGTGGGCCGCTTCGGCGGCGACGAGCTGGTCGTGCTGCTGCCCGGCGCCACCGCGGGCGACGTGCGCGACATAGCCGCGCGCATCCTGGACCGCCTGCGGGCGCTGGTCGTCGCGGTGCCCACCGTCACCGGCCAAGTGGAGATCACCGGGCTCACCGCGTCCATGGGCGCGGCGCTGAGCCCCGACCACGGCACCGAGGTCGACCAGCTGATCCTGGTCGCGGACCAGGCGCTGCTGCGAGCCAAGCGAACCGGACGCGACCGGCTCTGCCTCGCCTCCTGACCGGCCCGCGCCCTCGGCTGAGCGCGGGCTCCCACGACGCGACCCCGCACCCGGTGTGACACCCTGGGAGCGAGTCCGCCCCGGACTCCCGGACGAGCGGCGCCGTACCCGGCCAGCGACAAGACGGCGTACTGGGGGACAACCGTGCACTGGCTCGTCCTCATCATCTCCGGCGTCCTCGAAGCCGTGTGGGCCGCCGCTCTGGACCGCACGCAGGGCTTCACCCGCCTCGCTCCGACCGTCGTCTTCGCGGTGGCGCTCACCGCGAGCATGGCCGGACTCGCCTACGCCATGCGCGGCCTGCCCCTGGGCACGGCGTACGCGGTCTGGGTCGGCATCGGCGCCGTGCTGACCGCCTGCTACGCCATGTGGTCGGGGCAGGAACCGATCTCCGCCGTCCGGGTGCTGCTGCTGGCGGGCATCGTCGGCTGCGTCATCGGTCTCAAGCTGACCCACTAGGCGACTTCCCCCGGAAGGCGGTTTCCGCGCGGGCGACTCCCGTAGCGTGGACTCGTCAGGCAAGGCATGAGTCACCGAGGAGCACCATGGCCGAGCGGCCCCGTACCAAGAGCGGGCACGTCGTGCGCACCGAGCGGATCACCCCCCACATGACCAGGGTGGTGCTCGGTGGTGAGGGGCTGGCCGAGTTCGCCGTCGGCCCGTTCACCGACAGCTACGTCAAGCTGCTGTTCCCGCTGGAGGACGTGGTCTACCCGGAGCCGTTCGACATCGGCGAGATCCGCGCGTCGATGCCGCGAGAGCAGTGGCCGCGCACCCGCACCTACACCGTGCGGCGCTGGGACGCCGAAGCGCGCGAGCTGTGGATCGACTTCGTGGTGCACGGCGACAAGGGCGTCGCAGGTCCCTGGGCGGCCAAGGCACAACCCGGCGACGTGCTGCGCTTCGCGGGCCCCGGTGGCGGCTACGCGCCCGACCCGACCGCCGACTGGCACCTGATGGCCGGTGACGAGAGCGCCCTGCCCGCCATCGCGGCGGCGCTGGAGGCGCTGCCCGATGGCGCACCAGCCAAGGTGTTCATCGAGGTCGAGGGGCCGGAGGAGGAGCAGGCCGTGGTCTCGCCCGGCGCGGTGGACCTGGTCTGGCTGCACCGCGCGGGGCGTCCGCTGGGACAGGCGGTGGTGGCGGCCGTGCGCGAGCTGGCGTTCCCCGAGGGTGATGTCCAGGTGTTCGTGCACGGCGAGGCGCACATGGTCAAGCAGCTGCGCGGGCACCTGCGCTTGGAGCGCGGGGTGGCGCGGGAGCGCATGTCGATCTCCGGCTACTGGCGGCTCGGCGCGGACGAGGACGGCTGGCAGTCCTCCAAGGCCGAGTGGAACCGGCAGGTCGAGCAGGAGCAGGAGCGCTCGTAGCGGTCGGCGTGAGGCCGCGCTGACCGCGCTGGTCGCGGTGGCTCTGGACGCCGCCCGGCGGCCGCCGGGCGGACGCCGCTGCGCGCCCTCACCTGCGGTTGCATGATCACCCGATGGCATGATGTGCGCCGTGAACCCGATCTTCGTCCTGGTCCACGGCTCCAACGGCAACTCGTTCAGCTGGGCCCCGCTGCAGCGCGAGCTGACCCTGCTGGGGCACCGCGCGCTCGCGGTGGACCTGCCGGGACACGGCTTCGAAGCGGATTTCCCCGCTGCCTACCAGGCGCCGCAGGACCCGGCCGCGCTGGCCACCGCGCCGTCCGCGCTCGCGGGTGTCCGGCTCGCCGACGCGGTCGAGCACGTGATCGGCGTGGTGCGCCGGGCCGCCGAGCACGGGCCGGTGATCCTGGTCGGGCACAGCCGCGGCGGGCTCGCCCTGACCGGCGTGGGCAACGCGGTCCCGGACCTGCTGCACCGGCTCGTCTACATCTCCGCCTGGTGCTGCGTCGACCTCACTCCCGGCGAGTACATGGCGGAACCGGAGTACGCGTCGAGCGCGCTCGCCGCCACCGCGGGCGTGCTGGTGGGCGATCCCGCCGAGCTGGGCGCGCTGCGGATGAACTGGCGCACCGCGGACCCCGAACTCCTCGCCGCGCTGAAGACCGCCATGCTCGCCGACGGCACCGAGCGGGAGTTCCTGGCCTACCTCAACACCCTCGAACCCGACGAGAGCATGGACGCGGGCACCGCGCACGACCGCGCCCGCGCCGACACCTGGGGCCGCGTGCCCCGCACCTACGTCCGGCTCACCGGGGACACCTCGATGCCGCTCGCCCTGCAGGACCGCTTCATCGCGGAGGCCGACGCGCTCACCCCGGACAACCCGTTCGACGTGCGGTCGCTGGACAGCAGCCACGTCGGGTTCCTGGTCCGCCCGGCCGAGGCCGCCGGGCTGCTGGCCGACCTGGCGCGCTGAGGGTCACTCCACCAGTTCGGCGACCAGCACCCGGAAGTGGAAGGTGGACGTGCGGCCGGTCGCGATCACCAGGTAGGCGTCCGGCGAGATGCGCAGCACCTGCCGGGCGCGCAGGAACCACGGGTGGGCCGGGACGTGCTCGCGGGCCAGGCGCAGCGCCTCGGCGCGGGCCGACTCGCGCTCGCCCACCGCCTGGGAGTGCGACAGCGTCCACTCCCGCTCGCCCGCGCCCTGGTTCTCCTCCAGCACGACCCACCAGCCCCCGGTCCCCATGCCGGTTCGACGCCCGGCCGCTGGGAGCGGTTCCGGGTGTGGCGCGCGCATCGGTTGGGCAGGCGGTCGCGCGGGGTAGCCGGTGGGGGAAGGTGAAACCGACACGGCGGAGGACGGTGCCGATGAGCGACACGACGACGGTGGACCGGCTGCGGACCGGCTTGCGGGACGTCCGGTACCCGGCGGAGAAGGGGCAGCTGGTCGACCACGCGTCGCGCAACAACTCCGACGAGGACACCGTGCACGCGCTGCACTCCATCCCGGAGAAGCTCTACGGCTCCTTCGAGGAAGTCCTCCGAGCGGTTCCGGTCGACCAGAGCCGCGAGAGCTGAAACGCCGCGGTGGCGTCGCCCGCGGGTCCGGCGACGCCACCGGCGCAGCAGCGGGAAGATCGGCGTTTACGTTTATCACGCCGGGGTTCGGCCGGTCGCCCCGTCGGGTACCCGGCGGCCATGGCACCCGATGCGGCGGTCGCCGCGTCCAGCCGGTGGGTCGACGAGGACGGTGTCCGCCAACCCGCCGGGGACGTGCACGCCTGGACCCGCGGCACGAACCAGACGCTGTGCGGGCTGGCGCTCAGCCGCAGCGAGTTGGCCCGGTTCCCGCACGTGCCGTGGGCGGACGCGGTGTGGCTGGCGCAGACCGGTGAGCGGTCGCTGTGGTTGTGCCCGCGCTGCTCGGCCGCGCTGACCCCGCGCAAGGAGCGTGGCAGGAGTTGGACGCGGGTCCGCCCGCGCCCCTGATCGCGCGATCTCAGATAACAGCTCAGGGTAAGCCGTTCGGGTGAATAAGTGCGTCCAAAGGCCGATTCCCTCCATCGGCCATTAAGCCCTGCCTACCCTGGAGCGTGGGCGAACGGGGGGCGGCGCGCACCGCGCCGAGGGCGCCCTGGACCGGTGTCGCGCGCGGATTCGCGCCGTACGACCCGCGTACCGGCGGTGGGGGCCGTCGTAAGGGGGAAACATGGCCGATGGGCTCGTGCTGGGGGTGGTCATCGGGTTCAGCGCGGGGATCAGCCCTGGCCCGCTGCTGACCCTGGTCGTCCTCGCCTCGGCGAAGGGCGGGTTCACGGCGGGGTGGCGGGTCGCGGTCGCGCCGCTGCTCACCGACGTGGTCATCGTCGTGCTGGCGATCACCGCGCTGGGCGCCCTGCCCGAGGGCGTGCTCGGCGCCATCGGGCTGGTCGGCGCCTGCCTGGTGGGGCTCATCGGGGTGCGCACGGTCCTGTCCTCGCGCACCGCCGAGCCGGTGGCGGCGGGGGAGCGGGAGGTCAGCGGCGTCTTCCGGCAGGCGGCGGTGGTGAACCTGCTCAGCCCGCACCCCTGGTTGTTCTGGGCGACCGTGGGAGCGCCGATCGTGCTGACCTCGTGGCGCGAGGAGCCCTCCCGCGCGATCGCCTTCGTGCTGGGCTTCTACCTGTTGCTGGTGGGGAGCAAGGCCGCCCTGGCGGGCCTGGTCGGCGGTGGCAGGAGGCTGCTGGCCCCGCGCGCCTACCGGCTCACCGTGCTCTGCTGCGGGCTCGCGATGGCGGTTTTCGCCGTCGTGCTCGCGGCGGAGTCGCTGCCCGCCGCGCGAGACCTGTTCCGGTGAGAGCAGTCGAAGAACTTCGGGGGGATGACGTGCGCACAGCAGAACTGCGGAGGACGGAGCTGCCGTGGCCGTCCTGGTCGGTGGTCATGGTGGAGCGGCGACCGGTGCTGCCCGCCACGGTCGACCGGGACATCCGGCAGGTGCTCGACTGGCTCGACGACTTCATCAGCGCTCCGCACCCGGACCTGGGCCGCTCCGGCGACGTGTGCCCGTTCGTCCGGGCCTCGAGGCTGCGGCGCGAGCTGTTCCTGGCCCTGCGCTACGACGTGGACGGTGACTCCGGCGAGGAGTTGGGCCGCGTGGTGCGCGAGGAGGTGGAGCGGTTCACCGCCCGGTTCCCGCTGCCCCCGTCCGCTCGCGGACCGGTGACCACCTCCCAGGTCGTGGCGTTCCCGGCGATCCCCGACCGGCGGTGGGAGGTGATCGACCAGAGCTACCCGGCGCTGAAGGAGGAGCTGGTCGCCGAGGGGCTGATGATCGGCCAGTTCCACCCGACGTGCCCGGAGCCCGCGGTCCGCAACCGCGACTTCCCGGTGTCCCGCTCGCCGTTGCCGATGTACGCGCTGCGCTGGATGGCCGTGCACGACATCCTGTTCCTGCGTGGCCGCAGGACGTGGTTCGAGCGGTACCGGTCGAGGTTCGGGGCGCTGCACGACAACGGCAGGGTCGCCGACCCGCTCCTGCGCCGGTACTACGAGGAGGCGTTGCGCGCCTACGGCTGAGCGGGCGGATCGGGCATCCTGGTGGGGCAGGTCGCGGGCGGCGGTCGAACGCGGCGCATCCGGGGGTGGACATGGCGTCGAGGCGTGGGGGCGGCGTCGCGCCGTACGTGGCGCTGGTGGTGGCGCTGGCCATCCTCGTGCCCCCGGTTCGGGAAGTGCTGCTCGACCTGCTCGCCCCGCTGCTCCGCCTGCTCCGGGAGTTCATCGCCGACCTCGGCTAGGGCGGACTTCCGCGCCACGCGACGGCCACTCAATTGGGTGCTCTTCGTAGTCGCCCGCATGCGCCGAGTGGGCTGCTGGTTAGTGTGATCGCGATCCGCCGACCCGCCCGCAGGAGCCGCCACCCCATGAGCCGACCGCAGCCCCGGCCCGCACCCAGCCCGGTCCGGCCGTGGGCGGCCACGGTGGTGGTGTGCCTGGGGGTGTTCCTGCTCGGCGTCGACCTGACCGTGCTCAACGTGGCGGTCCTCGACCTGCACCGCGACCTGTCGCCGACCATGGCCGAGGTCCAGTGGATCGTCGACGCCTATGCCCTGGTGCTGGGCGGCACCGTGCTGGCCGCGGGGGCGGTCACCGACCACTTCGGCAGGCGGCGCTGCTTCGTGGCGGGCCTGGCGGTGTGCGGCACGGCCGCCGCGCTGGGCGCGCTCGCCCAGCAGCCCTGGCAGGCCATCGCCGCCCGCGGCGGCATGGGCGCGGGCGCGGCGCTGCTGATGCCCGCCACCCTGTCGATCATCACCACGCTGTTCGCCGGCGCCACCCAGCGCCGCCGGGCGCTCGCGCTGTGTGCGGTCATCGCGGGACTCGGCGGCATGACCGGCCCGGTGATCGGCGGTTGGCTGGTGGGCCTGTCGTCCTGGCGCGCGGGCTTCTGGGCCACCGTCCCGCTGGCCGCCGCCGCCATCGCGCTGGCGCTGCTGGTGGTGCCGGAGTCCCGCTCCTGCCGGACCCGGCGGCCGGACCTGCCCGGCGCGGTGCTGTGCGCCGCGGCGCTGCTGGCGCTGGTCTGGGCGGTCATCGAGAGCCCCGGCCGGGGCTGGACCAGCGCGTCCGCGGTGACCGCGTTCCTCGTGGGCGGTGGCCTGCTGGCCGCGTTCCTCGTCCGGCAGTTCCGCGCCCCGACGCCGCTGCTGCCGCTGCGCCTGCTGCGCAAGCCCCGCGTCGGGATCAGCGCGGTGGTGCTGGTGCTGGCCTCCTTCGCCGTGTTCGGCGCGCTGTTCGTGATGACCTTGTACCTGCAGGGGGTGCTGGGCCGCACCCCATGGGAGGCGGGGGTGCGCACGGTCCCCATGGCGGTGGCGCTCGGGGCCGGCGCGGCCGCCGCGCTGCCGCTGCTGGCCCGCTGGGGCGAGCGGGTTCCCGTGGTGACCGGGCTGCTGGTGATCAGCGCCGCGTTCGCCCACCTGGCCACCGCCGGCGTCGAGTCCGGTTACCCGCACCTGCTGCTGTTCCAGGTGATCGGCGGGATCGGGGCGGGGCTGGCCGTCACGGCGGGCACCGAGGCGGTGATGAGCGCCGTGCCCGGCCATCGCGTCGGTCTGGGCTCGGCCGTCAACGACGCCACCCGCCAGATCGGCGCCACCCTCGGCGTGGCGGTGCAGGGCTCGATCCTGGCCACCGTGTCCGGTGCGCGGCTGGGGCAGGGGAGCGTCCTGGACGCCTGGGCCGTGGCCGCCCACCTGCCCGAGCGGGCACGGGCGGCGCACCTGCTCACCGCGCGGCACGCCTTCGTCGACGCCATGACGGCCACCGCCGTCACCGCGGGCGCGGTCACGCTCGTCGCGGCTCTGCTGGCCTTCCACTGCCTGCCCGCGCGCGGCGCCCTACGGCCGGAGGCAGCGGCCCGCGCCGCTGTTCGGCCTCCTCTATGACTTCAGTGTTGACCAAAAGAAATCATCGGGCGACGCGGCCCAGACCACGGCGGACCCGAGGGACGGACGGGAGCTCTTCCTGCTCCGGCTCGGCCAGCGCGTCGTAGACCGACAGCCAACCGCTGCCCCGGTAGTCGCCGCGACGGGTGAACACCGCGACGCCGGTGTCCGCGTCGCCCTGGTCCTGCGAAGACGGGTAGGGCAGCGCGGTGGTCGCCTTCGTGGGCGTGGCGGGTCCGTGCGCCCGGCCCCGCCACGCCACCGCCGCGGCGGCCACCGTGCCGGTCACCGATGCCTCGTCCGGCCGCACGGCCAGCACCGCGGCGGAAACGCGTTCGCGCAGCAGCGCGGTGTACCCGGCGTGGTCGAGCAGACAGCCTGCGGGCGGCCTGCCCGGCGGCCAGTCCGGCGAGCGCACGCCGCGCTCCACCGCCGACCGCCACATCCGCGGCACCAGCTCCTTGGCGTGGGCGCGGGTGGCCATCTGCTCGCACAGCCACAGCAGCCTGCCCGCGCCGCGCCGGGGCGCCAGGTGCCGCCACCGCACCCGCTGGTCCAGGTCGGCGGCCACGATGGCGATCCACGGGTGCACCGTGCCCAGCACGCCCTGCGCGGCCAGCCACGACAGGTGCCGGGGCGCCTGGTCGAACACCGGGTAGAGGGTGGTCAGCGGGATGCCCGCGGCCACCCTCCTGCCGGTGCGGGAGTCGGCGAACAGGTGCGGCGAGCGGGCGGCCAGCAGCAGTCCCGCCCAGGCCAGGTCGCCGGGGGAGGTGGTGGTGGACGAGCCGAGGCCCTTGACCGAGGTGGTGTCGGTGATCCGCGAGGTCCGGCCGCCGGACTTGATCGCGGTGGCGACCGCCGGGCGCACCGGCTCCGGCACCGCGATGCCCGCCAGCTCGGGGACCGCCACCGACAGCACCAGGGCCAGCGCCTCCTCGGCGGCGTCGGCGTCCGGCGGCAGCGGGAGCAGGCCCAGCGCCTCGCGCAGCCGGTGGCCGGTGTGCGTGGACACCATCATCCGGGCGGTGAGCCGCCCCAGCTCGGTGGTGGCCAGCACGAGGTCGTCACCGCGCGGGACGGCGGTGAGGTAACCGTCCTCGACCAGGAAGGACACCGCCTCGGCCACGGGTTCCTCGTCGTCGTCGCCCTGGGCGTGCGCCAGGGTCTCCCGCCACCACGCGGTGGCGTCGGACAGCGTGCCGATGCGGCCCTGCAGCACCTCGGCCAGCACGTGGTCGGCCAGGCTCTCCCGGATGCGCGAGTACACCGAGTACCCGGCCACCAACCGGGCCTGCCATGCGGCGCGCTGGGTCTCGTCCACCACGAGGTAGGACCACCCCTCGGTCTCCCCGGCGCCGATGCGCCCGGCGCGGCCGAACATCTGCAGCACCATCGAGGTGTCCATGGTCTCGCCGCCGACGGTGGTGTCGCGGATGACCACCGCCCGCGCGGGCAGGTTGACGCCCGCGGCGACGGTCGAGGTGGCCACCAGCACGTCGGCGGTGCGGTCGCGGAAGGCGCGCTCGGCCGCGTGCTTGTGCTCGTAGTCGGAGTAGTGCAGCCGCACGCCGACTTCGGCGCACACGCGGGTGAGCCCGTCCACGTCGTCGGCGGCCACGGTGTGCACCGCCGCGCCGCGGTCGGCGGCGATGGCCATGGCGGTGGAGCGGACGTTGCGCTTGGAGCCGCAGAAGACCAGCACGCTGCCCTTCTCGGCGGTGTGCCTGCGGGTCAGGTCGACCACCACCTGCTCGCGCAGCCGCGAGTTGGAGGCGTAGCCGGAGGCGGCCGGGACGGTGGGCAGCTGCCAGGTCACCCGCGACGGCCGCCAGGTGGTGCTGACCAGCTCGGCCTGGAGCCACTCGGCGACCTCGGCGGCGTTGGTGACCGTGGCGGACAGGCCGACGATGCGCACGGGGGAGTCGGCGCCGCGGACGCGGGCCAGCAGCGCCTCCAGCAGCGCGCCGCGGCCGGGGCTGCCCAGCAGGTGGATCTCGTCGACCACCAGGCAGCCGACTTCGCCGAGCGCGGCCTGGAGGGAGCCCGCGCGGCAGATGGCCTCGAACTTCTCGGTGGTGGCCACCCACAGGTCGGCGGCGCGCACCGCGGCCACGTCCACGGTGTGCTCGCCGGAGAGCCGCTCCACCCGCAGGCCCCGGTCCCGCCAGGTCTCCAGCTCGCGGTCCAGTTCGTCGGTCAGCGACCGCTGCGGCACCAGCCAGGCGGCCTTGCGGCCCTCGTCGAGGATGGACTTGAGCACCGCCAGCATCCCGATCGCGGTCTTGCCCGCGCCGGTGGGCGCGGTGATCAGCAGGTGCTCGTCGCCGTCGACGATGTGCGGGGCGGCCTGGGTCTGGGCGGGGTTGAGCACCGGGAAGGGCAGGAACGGCAGCCACCGCGCGGGCACCAGGTCGGCGACCGGCACGGGTGCGGGGACCGATGCCGGGTCGGCCGCCTCGTGCAGGTCCCACAGCACCTGGAAGGCCAGCCGGGCGGCCCACGCCCGCTCGCCCTCGGCGGGCTCGCAGGACTCCGGGACGATGCCGCCCGCCTCGGACAGCCACGCCTCGGCGCGCAGCGGGGCGGCGGAGCCGTCCGGGGCCAGTGAGGAGACCACCTCCTGCTCCAGCCAGTGCCGGACGGCGCGGAACGGCACGCCCGCCTCGTCGAGCAGGGCGCGCAGCGCGTCGAACTCCGGCTGGTCGGGCAGCACCACGCGCAGGTCGGCGCCGGGGGCGACGGGGGGCGGCTTGAGGGTGGGGTCGGTGGTCTTGCACCACCACGACGCGCCCGGCTCGACGGCGGTCAGCCCCGGCGGCAGGGCGGGCGCGGGGTCGGCGCGGTCGGCGGGGACCGGTGCGGAGCCGCCCAGGATGGACCTGATCCGCGCGGCCATCGCGGTCGTGGTCATCCGCCTGCCGGTTCGTGCCGGTGGTGCTTCGACCCGGGGTTGCTCGACCTCGGCAGTGGTGGTCGGGGGTGTGGCGGTCGGGAGTGCGGTGTCCTCGGGCGGGGCGGAGTGCGGCGGGCTGGCGGCCACGGCGGTCTTGCGCCTGGTCGGGCGCTTGCGGGGGCGTGCGGCCTGCTGCGGCACCGGCTGGTCCGGCGAGGGACCTGCCTCCGGTTCCGCTTCCGGTTCCGCCCTGGTCTCCGCGGCCAGCGCGGCGAGCTGGGCCTCCTCGGCCAGCCGTCGGGCCACCGCCTCGGGCCGCAGGTCGCCCAGCACGGTCCGCTGCGCCAGTTGCAGCTCGCGCAGCGTGAACGAAGCCGGGCAGGCCGGGCACACCACCGCGGCCTGCAGCTGCTGGCGGACCTGACCGGGGTGCGCCCGGTACAGCCCGTGCAGCACTCCGCCGCAGCGCGGGCACGGCTTGTCGATCGGCAGCGGCGAGAACTGCCAGCCCGGCTCGGCGTAGCGGGCGATGGCGGGCGCGGGCCGCACGCCCCAGCGGGCCTCGACGACCCCCGCCACCGACGTGTCGGGGGCGGGGGAACCGGATGAGCCCAGGACCACTCACCGCCTCCCGCGCCTCGCGCCGACACCGACCCAGACGGCGATGCTAGGCCCCACCCCCGACAACCACCGCCCCAGCCGTGGCGGTGCCCGCCACGGCCGTGACGGACGGTGACTGATGAAGCACTGTGGTGGGTGTGTGGCGAGTCGGGTGGAGTCCCGCTCGGTGCGGCGGAGCGGTGATCGTCCCGGCCTACCCGACAGGCTCCGCGCGGCTCACGCCGCCCGCCGGGTCCACTGCTGGTTGCCGCCGCCGTTGCAGCTGTGCTGCTTGATCACGGCGCCATCGGCGGTGGAGCCGCTGGTGACGTCGAGGCACTTGCCGCTGTGCCGGGCGGTGATCCGGTGGTGGACGCCGCCCGCGTCCTGCAACTGCCACTGCTGGTTCGAGCCCCCGTTGCACGTGCGCTGCGCCACGGCCGCGCCATCGGCGGTGGAGGAGTCGCCCACGTCGAGGCACTTGCCGCTGTGCCGGGCGACGATCCGGTGGTGGCCGCCGCCCGCGTCCTGCAACTGCCACTGCTGGTTCGCCCCGCCGTTGCAGCCGTACTGCTTCACCGCCGTGCCGTCGGCCCTGGAGGAACTGGGGATGTCGGCGCACTTGCCGCTGTGCCGCGCCACGAACGTCTCGTACGCACTGCCGCTGCCCACGCCGGTGACCACCCCGGTGGCGGTGTCGATGCCGACCTGCGGCGTCCAGCTCATCGCCAGGCTGGTCGCCGAGGGGAACCGCAGTGGCAGCCACACGTACTGCGAGTCGATCACGCGACCGCCCCACGCCCCGGCCCACCGGTCGCCCAGGTACAGGTACGAGGTCGTCTGCGAGCCCTGGACCGGGACCACGTGCGCGGTCTGCGAGCCGTAGGCGGTCGAGTCGCCGACGTCGACCGGTGAGGTCCACGACCCGGCGACGCTGCTGGCGGTGGCGTACTTCTGCTGGTTGGGGTTCCACCCGGTGGCGCCGGAGGTGAGCAGGAAGTAGGTGCCGCCGCGCTTGAACATCGCGGGCGCCTCCCGGTACGAGCCCGGCCACAGGGTGTGCACCAGGGAGTTCACCCCGAGGTAGTCCGGGGTGAGCCGGTAGACGTGCAGGTCGGCGTTCTCCCGCGCCGCCGAGATCATGTAGCCGGTGCCGTCGTCGTCGCGGAACAGCGTGATGTCGCGGGACATGTGGCCCAGCGGGCGGAAGCTGCCCCGGTAGGTGTAGTTCCCGTCGACCGTGGCGGAGGTCGCCACGGCCGCGCGGGCCTCGCCGTAGTCGCTGCCGTTCTCCTTGTGCATCCACATCACGAACTGCCCGGTGGAGCTGTTGTAGACGACCTTGGGGCGTTCGATGTTGGCCACGTTCAGCTCGGCGGCGGAGGACTGGGTGAGCACGTTGTTGCGGAACTCCCACGTGCGCAGGTCGGTGGAGCGGTAGACCGAGACCGCGCGGAAGGTGTTGTCCGCGTTGCGGTTCTCCCCGAACCAGTAGTAGTGGTCGCCGACCTTGATCATGCCGCCGCCGTGGGCGTGCACCGCAGCCCCGGTGGTGTCGGTGAACTGGGTGCCGTTGGACACCGTCACCGCCGCGGCGTGCGCGGGCGGCGCGACGACCAGACCGGCCAGCACCGCGAGCACGACGAGCGCGCCACGTCCTTGTGGCATCGCGACTCTCCTTCCCTGGGTGGAGGTCGCCCGGCGGCGTGGGCGTGCCCGCGACGTTACGGACTTGATCGGTTCCGCGGAAGACCGGCGGGTTTTCCGGGTAGCCTGGCCTGATGCGGCTCCGCCCGTGCATCGGCAGGCGCGGCCGGAACGCCTCGACGAGCGTCCGGTTCGACCCCGTCACGGCCGAACTCGTGCGGCTGGGAACCTTGCTGGAGGTCGTCGTGCAGGCCGTGGCGCTGCAGGACGAGGCGGACGCGGTGATCCTCGGGTGCGCGCGGCCGGGGGAGGTCCCGTGCGAGGTCGCCAGGGTCGGCAGGGCGGTCGCGGGCCAGTACGGCAGGTTGTGCGGCTGGGTGGCGGACCTGGTCGTCACAGCCGGTTCCGGTCCGCTGCCCCGCCGCACCGGAGAGTTGCTGCGCTACCACCTCGCCATGATCGACACGGCGTTGAAGCTGGCGTTCCCCAAGTGCCGCAGCGAACGCCTTGAGCGGCACCGGTTGGCGCTGACCGGGCTCGGCGCGCCCGCGCGTGAACTGCGCGACGTGGAATTCGCGCTGCGCGAGAGGATCGTCGAGTTGGAAAGCTCCCGCTGAAGCGGTTCCGGTGAAAAATCCCCACCACGGCCGGGTGTGACGGCGCACACTGGGCCTGCGGTCCGGGGGAGGGAGCGGGCCGCGCCGAGGGGGTTGGTGTCGGTGGCGCGATCGGTGGATGAGGGCGTGCGCGCCCGGCCTGGTGAGCGGGTCAGGTTGGTGGTGGCCCTGGTGATCGTCTGCTTCGCGGTGGTGGCGAGCCTGGTCGCGTCCTGCGGGTGAGCGGGGCGTGGCCAGTGGGTGACCGCCGCGCCACCACCGTCCACACTGGACTGCGGCGGCGCGCGGTCACCTCGCCGGGCTCAGTGCCTCGGCCCGGACCGGTGGCGCGCAGCGGAGGTTGCGCTCCATCAGCGCGGCGGACTCGGCCACTCCCACGGGGCCGTCCTCCAGCACCCCGTCCTCGGCCTTGAGCCTGGTCAGCGCGCCGTCGATGGCGGCCTGCGCGGCGAACAGGCAGGGCGTGCTGTAGATCGCCACGCCCACCCCGAGCGCGGCCAGTTCGGTGAGCGAGAGCCTGGGCGACCTGCCGCCCGCGATCTGGTTGAACACCAGGGGCTTGTCGCCGATCACCCGCTTGACGCGGCGCAGCGTGTCCACTGTGGGCACACCGTCGACCAGCACCGCGTCCGCGTCGGTGGCCGCGAAGGCGGCGGCCCGGCGCAGCATCTCGTCCTCGTCGGTGGCGTCGGTGCGGGCCACCACCAGCAGGCTGGTCCTGCTCTCCAGCACCAGTTCCAGCTTCTCCAGGTACTCCGGCAGCGGCAGCACCCGCTTGCCCGCCACGTGCCCGCAGCGGCGGGGGCGCTGCTGGTCCTCCAGGACCACGCCGGAGGCGCCCACCTGCTCCAGACCGCGGGTGACGTGGCGGGCCACCGGGAGGTCGACGTAGCCGTCGTCGATGTCGACCAGCAGGTGGTGGTGGGGGAAGGCCAGCCTGAGCCGCTGGGTGAAGCCGACCACGTCCGGCCAGGCGATGAAACCGATGTCGGGCAGGCCGTAGTGCGAGGCGGCCAGGCCGAAGCCGGAGACGAACAGACCCCCGTAGTGCCGCGCCGCCACCGACGCCGACAGCATGTCGAAGATGCCGATCAGCGGGGTGACGCGGGTCGACCGCACCTGCTCCCGCAGCGCCGTCCCATGATCCATGCGCCGAAGGTAGCCATCGCTGTCGCGCCGGTCGAGATATCGGAAGGATGAGGCGATCCGCTCGCGGGGCGCGGTTACCGCTGCTGCGCCGCCGCGTGCAGGGCGTCGACGAGACGGGCGACGGGCTCGGGCGGCGGGCCGGGCAGCCGCGCCAGCACCACCCTGCGCCGCTCCCGCGGGCCACCCCGCACCGCCAGCACCCGCACCCCCGGCGGCACGGCCCCGGTGAGCCAGGCGGGCACCGCGGTCAGCCCGCCCCCGGCGGCCACCAGGTGCAGCTTGGCCAGCCAGTCGCGGGCGGTGTGCGCGATCTCGGGCCGCTCGTCCAGACCCGGCCACACGCCCACCAGTCCGTCCTCGCCCGACGAGGCGCCCGCCACCCACCGGTGCCCGCGCAGGTCGGCGACGTCGACGGAGTCGGCCCCGGCCAGCGGGTGCGCCGCGGGCACCGCGAGCCGCAGCCCCCGCTCGGCCAGCGTCCGCACCTCCAGCGGCGGCGACCCGGTGTCCGGTGGGCCGAACGGCGGTGCCGAGCCCAGCAGCACCAGGTCCAGCGCGTCCGCCCGCAGCGCCCGCACCAGGGCGGGCGTGCCGCCCTCGCGGGTGGTGACGGTGATGCCGGGATGGGTGCGCCGCAACGCGGCCAGCGCCGCGGGCACCAGGGACGCGCCCGCGCTGGTGCACCAGCCCAGCCGCACCGCGCCCGCTTGCGCGGGCAGCCCGGACAGCTCCCGCCTCGCGGCGTCGACCTGGTCCAGGGCGGCCACCGCGCAGCGCAGCACGACGTGGCCTGCCGGGGTCAGCCGGACGCCGTCGCGGCGGCGCTCCAGCAGCGCCGTGCCGGTCGCCCGCTCCAGTGCGGCGATCTGCCGCGAAACTGCGGACTGGGTGCAGCCCAACGCCGTCGCCGCCGCGGTGAGCGTGCCGTGCTCGGCCGCCTCCCGGAAGACGCGCAACCCGACCAGCGAGACGTCCATGAGCTCTACGCATACCAGCCGCGCTCGGGCTCCGCCTTCCGCATGGCGTGTCGGTCCTCGGCCGGGTGGCGGCGAGTCCGATGAGGACAGCGGGGGGCGCTACCCCCGTGGGGGTAGTCGGCTATACCTCTTCGGACGGGCGACCGGGGTGGCGCCGCGCGACTACCTTGGCATCGTGTTGGCGAACCTCAAACCGATCCGGCTGGACCTGCTGCTCGCGGTGGTGCTGACCGGGTTGACCCTGGCCACCCTGGCCAGCTTCGGGGCGGGGGCGCAGCAGTGGCCCGCCTACGTGCTGGCCGTCCTGACCGCGGCGCCGATCGCGCTGCGCCAGCTCGCCCCGGTGACCACGATGGCGATCCTCGTGGCCGCGCTGGGCCTGTACACCCTCCTGGGCTACGGCGACTTCCCCAACTCGGGCATCGGCCTGCTGGTCGGCATGTTCACCGTGGCCATGCTGCGCAGCCGCGAGGTGGCGGCGCTGGTGTTCGCGGGCACGATGGTCGTGGTGGGGCTGGCCTGCCTCCGGATGTCGATGCCGGTGGTGTGGTCGGAGGTGGCGCAGACCGGCCTGGTGGTGCTGGGCGCGTGGACGCTGGGGGAGGGCACCAAGCGGTGGAGCGCGCGCTCCGAGCGGCTGGCCGAGGAGGCGGTGCAGGCGGTGGCCAACGAGCGGGTGCGCATCGCCAGGGAGCTGCACGACGTCGTCGCCCACCACATGTCGGTCATCTCGCTGCAGGCGGGGCTGGCGCAGTACGTGCTCGACAGCGATCTGGCCACCGCCCGGCAGGCGCTGGCCACCGTCGGCGACACCAGTCGCGAGGCGCTGACCGAGATGCGCCGCCTGCTCGACGTGCTGCGGGTCGACCAGTCCGACGAGTACCAGCCGCAACCGGGCCTGGCGGCGCTGGACGAGCTGGTCGCCCGCGCCCGCGGCGCGGGGCTGCCGGTGGAGACCGTGGTCACCGGCCGGGCCCGCCCGCTGCCGCCGGGTCCGGACCTGTGCGCCTACCGGGTGGCGCAGGAGTCGCTGACCAACGTCCTCAAGCACGCGGGCCCGGCCACCGCGCGGATCGACCTCGACTACGGTGAGAGCACGCTGACCCTGAAAGTGACCGACACCGGGGCCAAGCCCGCCGCGCAGCAGGTCTCCACGACCTCGCACGGCATCCGCGGCATGAAGGAGCGCGCCGAGCTCTACGGCGGCGTGCTCACCGCGGGCCCCGGCCGGGGAGGTGGGTTCTCCGTGGTGCTCCGACTGCCGATGAGCGAGGAACGATGACCATCCGCGTGCTCGTCGCCGACGACCAGGCGCTGATCCGAGCGGGCCTGGTGGCCCTGTTCCGGGCGGCGCCGGGGTTCGACGTGGTGGGCGAGGCCGCCGACGGCGCGCAGGCCGTGGCGCTGGCCGCCAGCACCGGCCCGGACGTGATCCTGATGGACATCCGGATGCCCGTCATGGACGGGATCGCGGCCACCCGGCAGATCCTGTCCGGGCCCGCCGAGGACCCGCCGAAGGTGGTCGTGCTGACCACCTTCGACCTGCCGGAGTACGTCTACACCGCGCTGGGCGAGGGGGCCGCGGGCTTCCTGCTCAAGGACACGCCGCCGGACCGGATCATCTCCGCGGTGCGCACGATCGCGGCGGGCGACATCCTGATCGCGCCGAGCATCACCCACCGGTTGATCGAGACCTACGCCCAGCACCACCGCACCACGGCGGTGGGCGAGCCGCAGCTGGCCGGGCTGACCGCGCGGGAGACCGAAGTGCTGCGGCTGGTGGGCAACGGCCTGACCAACGCGCAGATCGCCGAGCGCCTGGTGCTCAGCGAGGCCACGGTCAAGACGCACGTCAAGCGGATGATGGGGAAGCTGGGGCTGACCAGCCGGGCCCAGGCCGTGGTGGTGGCCTACGAGACCGGGCTGATCGTCCCCACCTCCGCGGCGCCTAGCGCTGGTACTCCTCCCAAGTCACCTTGGGGTTGACCGCGGGGCCGTCGTCCGCGCCCCGGCCCGCCAGGCCGTTGAGGCCCAGGTAGTAGTCGCCGGACTGGTGCTGCGCCTGGGTGGACTGGTCCGGGTCGGCCAGTGCGACGGCGTGGATGTGGTAGGCCCAGTTGCCCTGCTCCGGGGTGCGCAGCCAGGCCGCGAACCCGACCTCGCGCAGCGCCCTGACCACCGAGGTGCGGGTCGACGTGCTCATCCCGGACACCGAGATGTCCAGCACCCCGCCGCCGTCGTGGGTGCCCGCCGAACCGGCGTTGCCGGTGTTGTAGGAGCCCTGGGTGATGGTCAGCTGCCTGCCCATCCGGCCTTCGGCGGCCAGCAGCATCGCCTTGGTGCGGGTGTTCATGGTCACGCCCCGGTAGCCGACCCGGCTGCCCGCGGAGACCGGGTTGATGACGGTGTAGCGCTGCTCGCCCAGCCGCTGCAGCGACGAGGGGCCGGGCAGGCCGGAGGCGTCGAGCCCGCTGTAGCCGAGCGACCGCTGGTAGGCGGCGTAGGCGTCGATGGTCCTGGTGCCGAAGTGCCCGTCCACGTAGGAGGCGTCGAGCAGCCCCTTGGCGCTCAACGCCTCCTCCACCAGTCGCACGCTGTCGCCGCTGCCGGGGGTGATCGCCGAGTCCGCCCGTCGCGGGTCGATCTGCGCGGCCTTGAGCACCGCTTCCATGTCGGCCTCGGGCAGCGCGGCGGCCCCCGAGGGCGCGGCCGAGCCGAGGAATGCCGCGATCACACCGATCGCGACGACGAACCTGCTGAACACGCGCACCTCCGGTCGACTTCGGACGGACGGCGCCCAGTGAAGCGCGACCGAGTCGTGGTCGGCAAGAGTTGGCGAAAACTGGGTGTAGTTGGTTGGCGATTTGCCATCGGACACCCGTAGCGGCGTGGGGCCGCTCAGGCGAGGCGGGAGACGAGGTCGTGCCAGCCCGCCTCCAGGCGTTCCGGGGACATGCCGCGGCGGGTGAGCAGGTGGTCGATCAGCGCGCTGTCCAGGTAGCCCATCAGCGCCAGCGCCCGTGGCTGGACGTCGCCACCCGCGCCCGCCTGGCGCAGCAGCACCGCGACGTGCGTCAGCCGCAGCGAGTAGGCGGGGACCTCGAAGCGGCGGCCCGTGGCCGGGACGGCCGCCAGGTAGAGGTCGCGGTGGGTGTGCTCGTGGCGGATGACGGCGGGGCCGAAGGCGTGCAGGCGGTCCACCGCAGGGGCTCCGGGGCCCAGCGGCGGGGGGCCGTTCATGAACTCCGCCTGCAGTCGCTGCTCGCTGTGGTCGAGCAGGGCCTGCAGCAGTCCGGTGCGGTCGCCGAAGCGCCGGAAGACGGTGCCCTTGCCGACGCAGGCCGCCGCGGCGACCGCGTCCATCGTCAGGTTCGCCGCTCCGTGCTCCTCGGCCAAGCGCGCGGCGGCCTCCAGCAGGCGTGCCCGGTTGCGGGCCGCGTCGGCGCGCAACGGCGGGGTGCTGCCGACCGGGGTGAGGGCGATGTCCATGGGAATGAGCGTAGCCGCGCGCGGGTTAAATGGACCACGGTCCGCTTCATGTGGTAGACCTTAAGCGGACCACGGTCCGCTTTCACGCCCACCTCGACATCCGGAGTTCGCCATGTCCGCACGCATCCTCGCTCTCGTCGGCAGCCTGCGCGCCGCCTCGCACAACCGCCAGCTCGCCGAGGCCGCCGTCAAGCACGCCCCCGAGGGTGTGACGATCGAGCTGTTCGAAGGGCTGGAAACGATCCCCTTCTACAACGAGGACATCGACGTCGAGGCATCCGTGCCGGAGCCCGCGGCGCGGCTGCGCGCGGCGGCGGCCGAGGTGGACGCGCTGCTGCTGTTCTCCCCCGAGTACAACGGCACCATGCCCGCGGTGCTGAAGAACGCCATCGACTGGCTGTCGCGGCCCTACGGCGCGAGCGCCATCGCGGGCAAGCCGGTGGCCGTGGTCGGCACCGCGTACGGCCAGTACGGCGGCGTGTGGGCGCAGGACGAGGCGCGCAAGGCCGTGGGCATCGCGGGCGGTACGGTGCTGGAGGACCTCAAGCTGTCCATCCCCGGCTCGGTGGTCCGCTTCGCCGAGACCCACCCGGCCGACGACGCCGAGGTCGCCACCGCGCTGGCCGAGGTCGTCCAGCGGCTGTCCGCGCACGCCTCCGGCGTCACCGCCTGATTCCCGCGGCCTGATTCCCGCGGCCTGATTCCCGCAGTCGGGCCCGCACCCATGGGCGGTGCGGGCCCGGCGACGCGCCGAGGCGCTGGTGACCGGCGGACTCGGAGGTCACAGCGGCGGGTGCGCGTTGCGCAGCAGCTCCTGGAAGTGCGCGGAGAACCAGGCTCCCGCGGGCGGCGCGTCCGGCCGCGCGCCCGTCGGGTCCGGCGTGGCGTCCGGACTGCCGGTGTAGCTCGGATCGCACATCGGGTTGAAGTTGTCCTCACCGGTGGGCAGCGGGATGCTGGCGCCGTCGGACACGCCCGGCGGCTTCATCCACACGTAGGCGTCGACGCCGGGCTCCGGCGCGGCGACCGGCCGCTCGCCCAGCCCGGCACCGACCTGGTTGCACCAGTTGTAGATCCTGGCGCGGCGATCGAGCCTGCTGCCGTCCACGTAGTCGTCCACGCCGGTCTTCGGTCCGGGACCGGTCGGCCGGTTCGGACCACCCCACCCGTTGCGCGAGGTGTCGACCAGCACACCCACGCCGGGGTCGAAGCCCGCCTCGACCAGCTCGGCCCGGAACCGCCGGGCGTAGGAGAGCTCGTCGACGAAGTCGTTCCAGTCCACCCACCGGCTCTGCAGCACCGGTCGGCCGCCGACCACGTCGTCCCTGCTGAAGTACTCCTCGCGCAGCACCGAGTAGTCCGCCGTGTTGGCGATGAAGCCGTGCACGTTCGCCGGGGTGCTGCCCGCGGCGCGGGCAGCGGCGGCGAACACCTCCGCCGCGGGCAGGCGGTCGGAGGCCCAGCCGAGCCACCCGTGGTGGGCGATGTCGAGGTAGTTGTAGACGTTGGGGATCGCGCCCAGCTTCGCCAGCGCGTAGCCGACGCCCTCCACGTACACACCGGTCTCCTTGACCCGGTCGCACTCGGGGGTGGCCAGGTTGGCGGGGCTGGTGTGGGTGACCAGGAACGGCAGCGAGTCGTGCTCCACCACCACGACGACCCGCAATCGCGCGTACGCCGGATCGGCCAGGATCTCGGCGATCGGGTCGATGAACTCCTGCCGGTACCGCGGCAGCTCCCGCACGTCCAACTCGCCGTTGGTGGACAACCTGCCGCAGTCCCGCTGCGGCAGGTTGTGCAACACCAGCTGCACGAGGTCGGCCTCTTGGCGCAGCGCCTCGTCCAAGTGGTCGCGCAGGCCCATCCGGCCGCTGAAGCCCTCGATGGAGGCGATGCGGTCCAGCCACACGCCCGTCGGCAGGTTCGCGACGGCTGAACCACCGGGTTCGCGCGCGGCCCGCGCGGACCACTCGGGGTTCACGTACACCCGCGCCCCCGCGTAGGGGTTGTCGACGCGGGCGGTGCCCGCCGCCGCCGCGGGCCACCCGGCGAGCGCGGTCACCAGCAGCAGTGCCGCTGAGGCCCGGCCCAGCCGGGACGGTCGGAGAACGCGCGCGGACACCATCGAAGACGACCCCCGATCACCACAGCACTGTGCGTTCCGCAGGGCGCCACCGACGGTAGTGGCTCGGCAACGGCGCGTCAGCCGCCGTCCGCCGTCTTCGCCGCGTGCTCCAACCGGTCCCGGTAGCTCTTCCACCACGCCTCGTCGCCCGGCGCCATGTTGTCGTTGCCCGCCTGCATCCCCACGGCCCCGTCGACCAGCTCCCGGACGATGTCCGCGTGGCCCGCGTGCCGGTGCGTCTCGGCGATCATGTGCACCAGGATCAGGTGCAACGTCGCGTCACGGCCCTTCTCCGACCACCACGGGACCCGGCCGGGCGCAGTCAGGTCCAGCGCCTCGATCGTCGCGTCCGAGTGCGCCCGCGCCCGGCGGTAGAGCCCCACCACGTCATCACGCGACTCCTCCGGCGTGGCCCACATGTCGGCGTTGGGCTCGGCGTCCTCCCGCAGCCACGGCAACTCCTCCGGGAAGGGCCTGCCGAAGCAGCGGCCGAAGTACCCGATCTCGCACCCGGCCAGGTGCTTGACCAGGCCGAGCAGGTTGGTGCCGGTGGCCGTCAGCGGGCGGCGGATGTCGTACTCCGACAAGCCCTCCAGCTTCCACAGCACCGCGTCGCGCGCGGAGTTCAGGTAGCGGTGCAGGTCCGACTTCACATCCGTCCCGGTCATGCCGGACAGCCTGCCACGCGACACCGACACGACCGAGCGCGCGAGCCGGCCGGTGTCACACGATCGCATGGACCGCGCCGCGCGCCGCCATCCTCTGTGGACAGACGCTCGCCGCCGTCGGCAGAATGCTCTTGGTCGAAGGGCGGTCTCACGCGGAGATCCTGCGAGCCGCCGGTGGCCCCTCCCACCCACAGCGCCGAAGACGGCCGCAGCCCGGCCCAGGCGCCACCGGACCACCCGCTCCGCGCCCGCAGTCAGGACTCGCCATGCACCCCGCCGCCGAGCACCACCCGCTACCCCTGCACCTGGTCGGCTCGCTGCCGCCCCCGCTGTGCGCCGACCCCGTCGCCGCGATGAGCTGGTTCCTCCGCCACCGCGGCGACGTCCCGCTGACCGCGCTGCCCTACGAGCGCGATCCCCGCTGGATCATCGACTGGCTCACCGACGGCCTGGCCGCGGTGCCCGCGCTGGAGCGGGTCCACGACGGGGAGAGCCGCGACTACGAGGACATGCCCCGCTACCGCGTGCGCGAAGGCCACCTGCTCAGCCCCGGCGACGTGGCGCCGGGGCGGCCCGCACAGGCCGAGGCCGCGTTCGCGGCGCTGGCCGCGCTCGACCCGCCGGAGCCGGTGCGGGTGCAGGTGGGCATCCCCAACGCGCTGGACCTGGCGCTGTTCGCGTTCGGCTCGGTGGAGGCGGCCCAGCGGCACCTGCCCACCGTGCAGGCCGCGGTGGCCGGTGAGGTCGCCCAGCTCGCCGCCCGCTGGGGCGACCGGGTCCAGCTGCAGCTGGAGACACCGGCGGTGCTCATCTCCTACCACCGGACTCCGCGCGAGGCGTGGCCGCCGCTGACCGCCGAGCTGGTGCGGCAGGTGACCGGCGTGCTCGCCGCCGCACCGCACGTCCGCTGGGTGCTGCACCTGTGCTACGGCGACCTGGGGCACGTCCCGGTCTTCACGCCCACCGACCTGGAACCCGCCGTGGAGTTCCTCAACGCACTGGCCGACGCGGCGCTGGAGCGCCGCACCCCGATGCCGGTGGTGCACCTGCCGGTCACCCACGGCGACGCCGCGCCACCCACCGACCCGGCGTTCTACGGCGCGCTGAGGCGGCTGCGGCGGGGGATCGCGGTCATCGCGGGCGTGGTCGCCGAGAACCACCCCGAGCAGACCCGCCGCGCGCTCGACCTGACCGCGCGGGCACTGGGCGGACCGGTCGCCGGAGTGGCCGCCGCCTGCGGGTACGGGCGGCGCACCCCCGCCGCCGCGGCGGCGAACATGGCGCTGGCCGTGCGGCTGGTCCACGAGCGCACGCCGGTGCGCGCGGCCTAGTTTGGCGGCATGGCGGAATCGGACGAGCAGTACGACGCGCTCGGTGAACTGTACGAGCGCACCAAGCACATCCCGACCGGGTTGGCGGAGCGCGCGACGCTGCTGTCCGCGCTCCCCGACCTGGCGGGCAGGTCCGTGCTGGACGTGGCCTGCGGCACCGGCTTCTACCCGCGCCTGTTCCGGGAGCTCGGCGCGGCCCGCGTCCTCGGCGTGGACTCCGCGCGGGAGATGGTCGCCCACGCCCGCGCCGTCGAGGAGCGCGCCCCGCTGGGCATCTCCTACGCCCGGCACGACGCGGCCTCGCTGCCGGTGCTGGGCGCTTTCGACGTGGTGACCGCGATCTGGTTGCTCGGCTACGCCGAGGACGTGGCCGCGCTCGACCGGATGGTCGGCAGCCTGCGCGCCAACCTCGTCCCCGGCGGAACCCTCGTCGTGCTGGTGCCCAACCCCGACGCGGACTGGGACCTGCTCGCCGACTACGGCCGCTACGGCTACGAGGTGACCAGGACCGGGCCGCCCGGCCCCCGGCAGCAGGTCCTGGTGCGCGTCCCCGGTGAACCGCCCTTCGAGTTCGGCTCGTTCTTCTGGGAGCCCGGCGTGTTCGACGCGGCGCTGGCGCGGGCGGGACTGGCCGAGGTCCGCAGGCACCCCGCGGTGGTCCCGCAGGACGGTCGCGGTGAGCGTTTCTGGGGCCCGCTGCGGCGCAGCCCCAGCTTCGCGGTGTTCAGCGCCCGCCGCTGAACCTAGGAGTACCGCACCCCCCTTCGCGGGCTCCACGACGCCGCGAGCTGTCCTAACCTCGGGGGCATGAGCAGCCGCAACGCACTCGGCCAGTTCCTGCGGGCCCGGCGGGAACAGGTCCGCCCGGAGGACTCGGGCCTGCCGGTGCAGGGCAGGCGGCGGGTGGCGGGCCTGCGCCGCGAGGAGGTCGCCGTCCTGGCGGGCGTGAGCACCGACTACTACGTGCGCCTTGAGCAGGGCCGCGAACGGCACCCCTCGGCCCAGGTGCTCGACGCGCTGGCAGGCGCGCTCGGTCTGGAGCACGAGGCGATCGGGCACCTCCACGCGCTGGCCCGCCCCACTCCCGCCAAGCGGCGCCCCGCGCCCCGGCGGGAGCGGGTGAGCCCGACCCTGCTGCGCATGATGGACGGCTGGCCGGACAACCCGGCCGTGGTGCTGGGGCGGTGCCTGACCGTGCTGGCGCACAACGCGCTGGGCGAGGCGCTGTTCAGCGGCCACCGCTACAGCGCCGACCTCGTGCGCCTGGTGTTCCTCGACCCGGACGCGCGGGAGTTCTACCCGGACTGGGACCGGGTGGCCGTCAACGTGGTCGCCGCGCTGCGGGCCGCGGCGGGCGCCGACCAGGACGACCCCCAGCTGGTCGAGGTGGTCGGCGAGCTGTCGGTCAAGAGCGAGGTGTTCCGCAAGCTGTGGGCCCGGCACGACATCCGGCAGAAGACCCACGAGACCAAGCGGTTCCGGCACCCCCTGGTCGGGGAGCTGACGCTGGAGTACGAGTCCCTGGCCGTCAACGGCGCGCCCGGTCAGCAGTTGGTGATCTACCAGGCCGAGCCGGGCAGCGCGTCAGCGGAGTCGCTGCGGCTGCTGGGCAGCCTCGCCGCCTCCCGCGCCGACGACCGCTGAAAGGCCCCCGTGACTTCTCCCGCGACTTCTCCCGTGTGGTTCATCACCGGCTGCTCCACCGGCCTCGGCCGGGCGCTGGCCACCGCCGTGCTCGACCGGGGTTGGCGCGCCGCGGTGACCGCCCGCGATCCGCGTGCGGTCGAAGACCTCGTCGCCGCGCACGGCGACCGGGCGCTGGCGCTGCCCCTGGACGTCACCGACGCGACTCGGGTCGACGCGGCCGTGCGGCGCGCCGAGGACGCCTTCGGCCGGATCGACGTGCTGGTCAACAACGCCGGGTACGGCTACCTGGCCGCCGTCGAGGAGGGCGAGGACGAGCAGGTGCGGGCGCTGTTCGACGCCAACTTCTTCGGCCTGGTGGACACCACCAAGGCGGTGCTGCCGGGGATGCGCGCCCGCCGCTGCGGGCACGTCGTGAACATCTCCTCGCTCGGCGGCCTGGTGGCCTTCGGCGCCACCGGCTACTACCACGCCACCAAGTTCGCCGTCGAGGGGCTGTCCGAGTCCTTGGCCGCCGAGGTGGCACCGCTGGGCATCCGGGTCACCATCGTCGAACCCGGCGCGTTCCGCACCAACTGGTCGGGTCCGTCGATGCGGCAGTCCGCCACCCGCATCGACGACTACGAGGGCACGGCGGGGGCGCGTCGCGCGGCCACCCTGGCCACCTACGGCAGCCAGCCGGGCGACCCGGCGCGGGCGGCGGAGGCGATCATCACCGCGGTCGATGCCGACGAGCCGCCGCTGCGGCTGCTGCTGGGCGGGGCGGCGCTGGGGGTGGCCGAGGCCAGGCTCGACTCGCTGCGGACCGCCTTCGACGCCTGGCGCGACCTCACGGTCAGCGCCGACTTCCCCGCCGACGTCCCCGAGGAAGCCGGGGGATGAGTCCCGACTGGCGGCGGCAGGGCCGGTTGAGCGCGGTGATCGAGCGCGTGCGCGGCCGGTCGGCCGGTTTCGTGGGGGCGCGGATGGACGTCGCCGCCTCGGCGGTGTGGCTGTACTGGCACCGGGAGGTTCCGCCGGAGGCGGCCGAACGCGCCCGCGCGGAGGCGGACGGGGGCGTCGTGGTCGAGTTGCGCACCACGCCGTACGCGCTGGACGAGTTGACCGCCGAGGCGGCCCGCGTCCTGCGGACCTGCCCGGCGGCGGTGAGCGCGGGCCCCAACCGCGACTACGACGGCCTCAGGATCGGCGTCAACGCGAGCGAAACGCCCCTGGACGCTGTTCGCGTGGAGAGCCGGATGCCGGTCGAGCTGATGGCCAGGGGTCGGATCATCCCGATCCGCCGGGGCTGACCGGGCCCCTGTCGAACACCGCGCGGCGGGCGGCGCGGCGCAGGGTGCGCAGCAGCACCGGGCCGGTGGCCAGCACCAGCACCGCGGTGGTGACCGCCCGGCCGACGTCCCAGGCCAGCGAGGTGGCCAGGCTGAACACCACCAGGCGGGACAGGTTCTCCGCGAGCGGGGCGCCGGGCTGGAACGACAGCGCGCTGCCGGTGCCCAGGGCGAACGGCCAGAACGACAGGTTCAGCAGCAGGCCGTAGACCAGGGCCGCCGCGGCGCCGTAGACCGCCAGCAGGGCCAGTTCCGCCCCGCCGCGCCACCGGGGCAGCAGGCCGGCGCCCAGCGCCACCCACGCCGCGCCGAGCATCTGGTAGGGCAGCCACGGGCCGACGCCGCCGGTCAGCAGCGCCGAAGCGAACAGCGCGGTGTTGCCCAGGACGAAGCCGAAACCGGGGCCGAACACCCGCCCGCCCAGTACGAGAAGGAAGAACACCGTCTCCACGCCGCCGGTGCCCGCGCCGAGCGGGCGCAGCGCCGCGCCCAGCGCGGAGAGCACGCCCAGCACCGCCACCGCCTTGGCGTCGATGCCGTCGGAGCTCAGCTCGGCCAGCACGACAGCCACCACCAGCGGCAGCAGCAGGGCGAACAGCCACGGCGCGTCCACCCCTTGGGCCAGGCCCGCCTCCGGCGCGACGATCAGCGGCCACCCGAACGCCGCCACGCTGATCAGCGCCGCGAACACCAGCACGAACACCACGCGGGGCCTCACCGGGCCGCCATCGCGGTGCGGACGTCGTCCACGGTGAGCCACGGCCGCGGCGCGAGCACCTTGGCCACCTGCGGGGAGAAGATCGGCGAGGCGGTGACCACCTCGGCGGTCGGGCCGTCGGCGACCACCTCGCCCCCGGCCAGCACCACCACGCGGGTCGCGCACTCCGCGGCGAACTCCACGTCGTGCGTGGCCAGCACCACCGCGTGACCGGCGCGGGCCAGCTCCCGCAGCGCTTCCGCCAGCCGTGTCTTGGCGGGGTAGTCCAGGCCGCGGGTGGGCTCGTCCAGCAGCAGCGCGCGCGGCTCGGGCGTCAGCGAGATCGCCAGCACCAGCGCCAGGCGCTGCCCCTCGGACAGGTCCCTCGGGTGCGCGTCGTCGGCGATGCCGGGCGCGATGCGCTCCAGGATCGCCCGGCAGGTCCCGGCGGACCGGTCGGACTCGCGGTCGGCCTGCGCGCACTCCCCGGCCACGGTGTGCAGGTACAGCAGGTCGGCGGGCTGCTGCGGCACCAGCCCGACCGAACGCCGCCGCACCGCCGGCTTGAGGTCGGCCGGGTCCACCCCGTCGAGCCGCACCGAACCACCGGACCGGCGTCCGCTGCCCTGCACCGCCCACAGCAGGCTGGACTTGCCCGACCCGTTGCGGCCCATCAGCGCCACCAGCTCGCCGCCCGCCACCGCGAGGTCGACCCCGCGCACCGCCTCCACGCCGGAGTAGGACACCCGCACGCCACGAGCCCGCAGCAGGTCGCCGGTCGGTCGCGGTGCGGCGGCAGGGGGAGCGGGCAGCTCGTCGCGCAGCGGACCCGCCAGCCGCCGAGCGTCCCGGACGGACACCGGGACGGGCTGCCACCCGGCCAGCCGCGCCAGCCGCACCACCGGCGGGGCCACGGGCGCCTCGGCCAGCACCGCGCCCGGATCACCCGCCACGGCCGCCCGCGCGCCGCCGGGCAGCCACACGACCCGGTCGGCGTACTGGGCCACGCGCTCCAGCCGGTGCTCGGCGATCAGGACGGTCATGCCCAGGTCGTGCACCAGGCGGTGCAGCGCGGCGAGCACGTCCTCGGCCGCGCCGGGGTCCAGGGCGGAGGTCGGCTCGTCGAGCACCAGCACGCGCGGGTGCGCGGTCAGCGCCGCCCCGATCGCCACCCGCTGCTGCTGCCCGCCGGACAGCGTCGCGAGCGCGCGGTCGCGGACCTCGACCAGCCCCAGCAGGTCCAGCGTCTCCTCGACGCGCTTGCGCATCACCGGGTCGGGCAGTCCCAGCGACTCCATCGAGTAAGCCAGCTCCTCCTCCACGGAGTCGGTCACGAACCCGGCCTGCGGGTCCTGCGCCACCAGGCCCACCACGTCGGCCAGCTCGCGCGGCGGGTGGTCGCGGGTGTCGCGGCCGTCGACCAGGACGCGGCCCTCCAGACGCCCGCCGGTGAAGTGCGGGACCAGGCCGTTGACCGCCCGCAGCAGGGTCGACTTGCCCGAACCGGTGCGGCCGACCACCAGGCACAGCTCGCCCTCGGGCACGACCAGGTCCAAGTCGGCCAAGGCGGGCCGGGTTGCGTCGGGGTAGGTGACGGTGACGTGCTCGAACCGGATCACGCGCTCCTCCGGTGGGCCGCGACGAGGGAGGGGAGGAGCCCGACGAGCACGCCGACGGCGGGCAGCGCGGGCAGGTGCGGCGCGGACAGCGGCGAGGTCTGCACCACCATGTCCGGCCCTCCCGACAGCACCGCGCACATCGCCGCCACCGCGCCGGAAGCGGCCACCAGCAGTTCCCGCGCCCGCCAGCGGTCCGGCCGGTACCGGCTGCGGCGCACCCGCCGGGAGCCCGCGACCAGGCCCGCCACCGCCAGCAGCACGCCCACCAGCAGCACCGGAACCCCCGCCGAACTGCCGTCCAGCAGCGCGTACACCCCCACGCACAGGCCGATCACACCGCCCAGCACCAACACCGCGGTGAGCAGCCGCGCCCGCCGCGACAGACCCGCGTTGCGGCCGTAGCCGCGCGAGTCCATGGCCGCGGCCAGGCTCAGCGACCGCTCGAACGCGCCCTCCAGCACCGGCACCAGCAGCGTGCGGACCGCACCCCGACCGCGGATCGCGTCACCGCGCAGCCGCCGGGCCCGCCGCACCGAGCGGGCGCTGGCCGCCAGCTGCGGGGCGACGGTCAGCGCCACCACCACGGCCACGCTGACCTCGTAGAGCGCGGCGGGCAGCGACCGCAGCAGCCGCTTGGGGTTGGCCACCGCGTTCACCGCGCCGACGCACCCCAGCAGCGTCGCCAGCTGCAGGCCCTGCACCAGCGCGAACACCAGTCCTTCCGCGCTCACCGGGCCGCCCAGCCGCAGGGCGGGTGGCCACAGCGGCAGCTGGGGCAGCGTGAACAGCACGGTCGGTCCCTGGACACCGCCGAGCAGCACGTGGAACACCACGCGCAGGGCGATCACCACCAGCCCGAACTTCAGGAAGACGCCGTAGGACGACGCCCACGGGGTGTCCTGCGCGCACGCCACCGCGACGTACCCCGCCACGACCAGGACCAGGCCGAGCAGCAGCGGGTTGGTGGTCCGGGCGGCGACCACGGCCAGCCCGAGCGCCCACAGCCACCACGCGCCGGGGTGCAGCGCACGGGTCACGGCTCGGCCCTGCGCCTGCGCGCGGTCCACGCGCCGAGGCAGGCCAGCACGGCGATCACGACCAGGCCCGCGAGCCAGCCCAGCCCGTTCGACCGGTCCTCGGAGGTTGTCGCGACCGGCGCGGGAACGGCGGTCGACGACGGTGCTCCGCCCGGTGCCGGGGAGGTGGACGACGGGGTGCTCACCGCGCTGCTCGGGGTGCTTTCCGGGGCGCTGCTGGAGGTGTCGCCGCTGGTTTCGCCCCCTGGTTCGCTCCGGGGGGTGTCCTCGGTGCCGCCGCGGCCGGTCGTCGTTGTGGGCGTCGCGGGCTGCGGCACGCCGGGACGCGGCGGCTCGGGCGCGGGCGGCTCGGCGGCCCCGGCCCGCGTGGTGGTGGGCTTCGGCGCGGGCGCGGGGGGCGCGATGCCGGGCGGCTGGGCCGCGCCGAACGCCCAGCCCTCGACCGAGCCCGGCGCCGGGTCGTGCCCGCCCGCGCCACCGCTGCTGTAGGTCCAGCCCGCGCCGGGCTGCCCGTGCCAGTACGACCAGTAGGCCGTGGTGGGGGAGGGGGTGACGCACGGGTCGGCGGCGGGCTGCCCGTCGATGCGGCACACGTAGCCCGGCTGCCGCGAGGCGAAGGTGTAGCCGAACCCGGCCGCCGCCAGCGCGGCCAGCCCGCTGGCCGGGTCGCCGGGTGCGCAGCCGGTCCGCACGCCACCACCCAGCGGCCCCCGGTCGACCACCACGGTCACGCCCGCGCACTCCGCCGCCTGGGCCGTGCCCACCGCCGTGGCGCTGATCAGCCCGGCCACGACGACACCGGTCGCCAGCACCGCCAGCAAGCGCCGCATCACCGCTCCGCGCGGCGCGGGCGGGCCAGCAGCAGCGCCAGGACGCCCGTGGCGATCAACAGCACTCCCAGGGCCAGCGCCGGACCCGGCTCGAAGCCGGTGCGCGCCAACTGGCGGGTGCCGTTGCTGGTCACCGGCGCGGCAGCGGCGGGTTCCGAGGACGTGGACGTGCCGGCGGTCGTCGTGGTGGCGGGGACAGCCGTGGTGGTCGTGGTCGTGGTCGTGGTGGTGGTCGTGATCGGGCAGTCCGATGCGGGCGCGGTCGCCTCGCCGTGCGCGGACAGCTCCAACAGGCCCACGCCGACGATGCCGGTGATGCCCTGGGTGGTCGCGCGCGTGGCGTTGCCCTGGTCGAAACCGGTGGCGTCGTAGGCGATGGCGCCCGCGCGGGCCGCGTCACCGCAGCCGACCTGCAAGCTCTTGAGGAACGCCACCGCCTTGTCCGCCGCCGCCGTGCGCCCGCCCACGCGCAGCGCCTGCGCGGCCAGCCCGGTGCTGTTGGCGTTCTCCTGCGGCGTCGGACCGCTGCCGCGGAACCCGCCGCCGGGCCCCTGAACCCCTTCCAGCCACTCCAGGGCCCTGGCCGCCTCGGCCTGCCTGCCCGAGGCCAGCAGTGCCTGCGCCGCGTAGCCGGTGGTGTCCGCGTCTGAGGCGCAGGGCGTCTGCTCCAGGTACAGCGGGAAGCCGCCGTCCTGGCAGGCGGCGTCCACCAGGTAGTCGACGGCGGCCTCCGGGGCGGTGCCGTGCCGCTCCAGCGCGATCACCGCCAGCGACTGCGTGATGCCGTTGCTGTAGTCGCCGTAGGCCGACTTGTCGCTGAACCGGCCCGAAGGGGCCTGCAGCGCGGTCAGCCGGGAGATCAGGTCGACCCCGCCGAAGGACCGCGGGTCGCGCCCCTGCACCTGCGCGACCAGCGCGAGCTTGGCGTGCGCGCCCGCGTAGGACTCGGTGGTCCCGTCACCGAGGTAGGCCGCCAGCGTCTGAGGCCGCGCCAGCCAGTCGGTGGCCTTGGTCGCGTTGTCCTGCGCCACGCCCGCGGCGGCGAACGCCAGCACGGCGTCGGCCGTCGCGCCCTGGTCGGGGTAGGGAACCTGGTCCACCACCGTCTCCAGGCGCTCGCCGTCCACCAGTTGCCTGGCCAGCCACCCGGCCGCGGTCGGGGCGGGGGAGGAGGGGGCGGCGTGCGCCGGGGTCAGGCCCGCCGACCAGGTCAGCAGCAGGGCGACCGCGGCGGTGCTCGTGGCGATCTTGCGGTTCAGCACGGTGGCGCCTTTCCGGGGCGAGGCGCCGAGCGGAACCCGGACGTCGCGGTG
This sequence comes from Saccharothrix coeruleofusca, assembly GCF_017876325.1. Taxonomy (NCBI): domain Bacteria; kingdom Bacillati; phylum Actinomycetota; class Actinomycetes; order Pseudonocardiales; family Pseudonocardiaceae; genus Saccharothrix; species Saccharothrix coeruleofusca. The sequence goes on along the minus strand of NZ_JAGINV010000001.1, from coordinate 3,336,578 downwards.
GCGGCGTCCTCGGGCTCCGACCCGCTCTCCTCGACGGTGTCAGAGCGAAACCGCGCACGCCGGGTGTTCGGGCTCGGCGTCCGCCTCGGACGCCCCACCGTTGCGGGCCAGCGCCGGATTTCGACCGGCTTCCCCCGCCGTGCGCGGATGCTGTTGTCTCGGTGGCCGATGGTCGGTCACGCTCACGCGACGTGTCAACGTGACGGGTTCGGCGGGGAACCGGAACCGCTTCAGGTGGTGACCTCGGCCCAGACCGTCTTGCGGGTGCCCTGCGGCACCACGCCCCACAGTGCGGCCAGGCGGTTGACCAGCAGCAGCCCGCGGCCCTCGGGGTGCAGCACGCTGCCGAAGCGGCCCAGCACCGGCAGCCGTCCCGGACTGCTGTCCTCCACCTCGATCCGGACCACCCCGCTCGCGCGGGGGCGCAGCACCCGGTACCGGCGTGGCGAGTCGGCGTGCCGGAAGGCGTTGCTGAGCAGCGCGTTGGCCACCAGCAGCACATCGGTGAGGCGGTCCTCCGCGACGTCGGCCAACAGCCCCGAGGTCCACTGCCTCATGCGCGCCAGCGGCGGTCGGTCGCCGTGCAGCACGACCTCCACCCACTCGTTGGGGCGTTCCACGATCCGCACGCGTGCAGCTCCTCCACTGAAACTCGTTTAAGTGCGCGGGATACCCGCAGAGTAGACGGTGAAACCTCGGCGTTGGTCCGGTGCTCCTAGGGCGGGTGCCGCATCCGGCGCACGCGAGGGCGACGATGAGCGCAACCGGCGGGCGCTGCCGAGGTGCCCAGCCCGCCGTCGAGCGGATCTTCCCGCCCGTCCGCCGGAGCCCCGCTCCCGCGCTCGCGCGACGCACTGAGAACATTTCGTGAGAAAAGCTCATTCTCGGGTGGCCGATCCGGTCGTGGAACCACCCAGGACGCGGGAGGTCGCGTGACGGTGCGCACGAACTGGGCGGGCAACTTCGCCTTCTCCGCCGAACGGGTGCTGGCTCCCGCGTCGGTCGAGGAGGTCCAGCGGGTCGTCGCGGAGGCGAGCACCGCGCGAGTGGTCGGCACCGGCCACTCGTTCAACCGGATCGCCGACACCACCGGCACCCTGATCAGCCTGGAGGGCCTGCCGGAGGTCTTCGAGCCGGGCGCGGACACCGCGCGCGTGGGGGCCGGGATGAAGCTGGCACGCCTGGCCGAGCTGCTGCACTCCCGCGGCCTCGCCCTGCCGACCATGCCGTCGCTGCCGCACATCACCCTCGCGGGCGCGTGCACCACCGCCACCCACGGCTCGGGCAACCGGGTCGGCTCGTTCGCCGACATGGTGCGCTCGGTCGACCTGGTCACCGCCGACGGCTCGCTGCGCACGCTGCGCCGGGGCGAGCCCGGCTTCGAGGGCGCGGTGGTGTCGCTGGGCGCGCTGGGCGCCGTGGTGGCGCTGGAGGTGGCCGTCCAGCCGGACTTCGACGTCGAGCAGCGCGTCCACGACCTGCCGTGGGACTCCCTGGTGGAGCACGTCCAGGACATCTTCGCCACCGCCTACAGCGTCAGCGCCTTCACCCTCTACCGCGGCACCGCCGAGGTGTGGGTCAAGCGGCGGCTCGACGACGAGCCCGCGGACCTGGCCGCGTTCGGCGGCCGCCCCGCCGACGGGCCCCGGCACCCGGTGCCGGGCCAGCCCGCGCTGCACTGCACCCCGCAGCTGGGCGAGCCCGGCCCGTGGCACGAGCGCCTGCCGCACTTCCGCGCCGACTTCACCCCGAGCGTGGGGGAGGAGCTGCAGTCGGAGTACTTCGTGGCGCGCGAGCACGCCGCCGACGCGCTGCGCGCCCTGGCGGAGCTGGGCGAGCGGTTCGCCCCGGTGCTGCTGACCTCGGAGATCCGCACCGTGGACGCCGACGAGCAGTGGCTCAGCCCGGTGCACGGGCGACCCGGCGTCGCCTTCCACTTCACCTGGCGCCAGGACACCGACGCGGTGCTGGAGGTGCTGCGGCTGGTCGAACAGGCGCTCGCGCCCTGGTCACCCCGCCCGCACTGGGGCAAGCTGTTCGCCCTCGCGCCGGAGCAGCTGCGCGCCCGCTACCAGTGGTCCCGCTTCGCCGACCTGCTGGAGGAGTTCGACGCGGCCGGGAAGTTCCGCAACGAGCTGGTGACCCGCTGGTGCTCCGGCTCGTCCACCACCGCCACGCCGTAGCGGGCGGCCGTCAGGGCAGGATCGAGTCCACGTAGCCGCCGTCGACCCGGACCGCCGCGCCGGTGGTCGCCGAGGCCAGCGGAGAAGCCAGGTACACCACCAGGTTGGCGATCTCCTCGGGCTCGATCAGCCGCTGGAGCAGCGACTGCGGCCGGTGCAGCCGCATGAACTCCCGCTGCGCCCGGTCCCAGGGCAGGTCCCGGTCCACCAGCTGGTAGACGAAGTCCTCCACGCCGCCGGTGTGCGTGGGGCCCGCGATGACGCTGTTGACCGTCACCCCGCTGCCCGCGGCCTCCTTGGCGAACCCGCGCGACACCGCCAGCAGCGCGGTCTTCGACATGCCGTAGTGGATCATCTCCGCCGGGATCACCACGGCCGAGTCGCTGGCGATGTACTGCACGCGCCCCCAGCCGCGCTCGCGCATCCCCGGCAGGTAGGCGCGGGTGAGCCGGACCGCGGCCAGCACGTTGACCTCGAAGTAGCGCCGCCACTCGTCGTCGGTGATCTCCAGCGGCGGTCGCGCGCCGAAGATGCCCACGTTGTTGACCAGCACGTCCACCTCGGGCAGCGCGGCCAGCACGGCCGCCGCGCCCTCCTCGCTGGACACGTCGCCCGGCGCCGCCACGAACTCGGCCCCCGCGACCTCCTCGCGCAGCCGCGCGACGGCGCCGCCCACCGAGTCCGCGCCACGACCGTTGACCGCGACGCGGGCGCCCGCGCGGGCCAGCCCGGCCGCGATGGCCTGGCCGATGCCCCCGGTCGATCCGGTGACCAGTGCGGTCCTGCCGCTGAGGTCCAAGCGCATGTCGAGAAGTCCCTCCGCCGAGTGCGTCCATGATCGCGCGTCCGGAGCGGCGGCGCCGCGCGGCGGGCGCGGGCGCTGCACCGATCGGGCGAAGATCGCCCGCACCTGCGCGAACCGCACCCGGCGTGGCTAGATTCCCGGTGGTGACGGAGAACTCGCGCGGGACCGGCACGGCGCTGATCGTCGGGGACGTTCAGCGCGGCATCACCGAGGGCTACCCGTTCGCCAGGACCGTCGTGGGCCCGATCGCGGCACTGCTGCCGCGCGCCCGCGCCGCGGGCGTGCTGGTCGTGTTCGTGCGCATCGCCTGGCGGCTCAACGGCGCGGACGTCGCCGAGGGCAACCCGGTGATCACCGCCCTGTTCCAGGACCCGTCGTTCCTGGAGGGCTCGCCCGGCACGGAGGTCGACCCCGCGCTGGAGGTCGGGCCCGAGGACGTGGTCGTGCTCAAGCGCCGCGCCAGCGCCTTCGCGGGCACCGACCTGGACCTCGTGCTGCGCGCCAGGGGGATCGACTCGCTGGTGCTCACCGGGGTGGCCACCGGGGCGATGGTCACCGCGACGCTGTTCGACGCCGCCGACCGCGACTACCGGATCACCGTGCTGCGCGACTGCTGCGCCGACGCCGACCCGGCGGTGCACGACTTCCTGGTGGACGTGCTGTTCCCCTCGCGGGGCGTCACCGTCACCGACAGCGCGTCCTGGGACCTGGGCTGACCGGTCACCCCCTGCTGTTCACCCCCCTGCTGTTCACCCCCCTGCGGGCAGGCCCGCGCGGGCCTCCTGCGCGGTCAGCGGCCGCAGCGCGAGCGCGTACTCGTAGGTGGTGTCCGGCCGCACCTGGCTGCGCTCGCGCACCGGGTTGGGCGTGTCGCCGACGCCGGTCGCGGCGTGGCTCGCGTGCAGGGTGAACCACCCGTCGTTGCGCTGCAGCTGGAACGGGTACGCCGCCCGGTCCAGGTCGTCGTACGGCGTCACGGACACGTCCTTCGCGCCCGCCACCAGCAGGCCGCCGGTGCGGCCGTCGGTGAGCAGCGCCCAGCGGGTGTCGGTGTGGTTGCCGTGGTCCTGGGGGCGGTGGTACTCGACGTACTGCTCGTCCACCGTGCTGGAGTGCACGCCGATCGGCGTGCCGTCCTTGCGGTCGACGTAGCTCTCCGCCTTGCGGCCGTACCAGGCGAACCGGTCGTAGCGGTCCGGCACGGCCAGCGAGACGCCCACCCGCGGCAGGTACGGCAGCGTGCGCGCGGCGCCCTGCGGGGTGACCTTGTGGCCAAGGCGCAGCGTGCCGGTGCCGTCCACCTCGTAGGTCATGGTCTGGTCGAACCACGCGCCGCTCACGTCCGGCGCGGCGACCCGGCTGTCCACGACCACCTTCGGCCCCGGCTCCACCCGCACGCCGGTGACCGCCGTGGCCAACCGGTCCAGGCCCGCCCTGCGCCAGTCCTCGCCCTCGGCGCGGCCCCACGCCCAGGTCTCGTTGCTGATCGGCGCGCGCCACACGTCCAGCTTCGGCCCGCCCGCCAGCAGTTCCCGGCCGCGCACCACGATCGAGGACAGCGCCCCGGTGCGCTTGTCCACGGTGTAGCGGACCTCGCCCGCGGTGGCGGTGACCTTGTCGGCGTCCTCGTGGGTGGTCACCCGTTGCGCCGGGGGAGTGCGGTCCAGGCCCGGCACCCGCGTGCCGCCCAGCGAGAACTGGTCGTGGGCCAGCACGTGCCCGGCGCGCAGCAGCGGCTGCCCGGACCGGGTCACCGCCTCCACGGTCAGGAAGCGCTCGCGGTCCGAGCCCGCGACCGGCAGTCGGATGGTGCCGGTCGAGGCGGCGGCCACCCGCAGCGGCTGCTCGCCCTCGACCACCGTGCGCGATCCCTCGGTCACCCGCCAGCGCAGGTTCAGGTCCTCCGTGCCGGTGAACTGCCGCTCGTTGTGCACCGACAGCACGCCGTCGGCGTAGCCGAACCGCAGCGGCTGGTGCGCCCAGGCCATCTGCGCGGTCTCCGGCTGCGCGTCGCGCTCCGCGCCCACCAGGCCGTCCACGCCGGACATGCCGGAACCGTAGGACAGGTGCGTGCCGCGCTTGTCGATCCGGTCGAAGTCCAGCGCCAGCACCGCGCCGCCCACCGGCTCGGCCGCCCGCAGCTCCTGCGCGCTCAGCGGCCGGTCGTAGATGCGCACGTCGTCCACGGCGCCGTGGGCCATGCGGCCGACGTTGCTCGGGTCGTTCCAGGAGGTCTCGAAGTCGCGGCCGATGTTGACCTCCGCAGACGAGGGGTCGATCGGCCCGCTGAACGGCGTGCTGCCGACCTCCACGCCGTCGATGTAGAGCCGCAGCGCCGTGCCGTCGTAGGTGCCGCTGACCCGGTGCCAGTTGCCGTAGAAGTCCGCGGGCACCGGGGCCTGCACGTACCGCCACGTGCCGCTGTGGATGAAGAACTCCAGGGTGTTCTCGGTCTTCATCTTCAGCGCGTACTGGTGGTCGCCCTTGCCGACGATGCGGAACTCGCCGCTCCACCGCGCGGGCTTGACCCAGGCGTCCAGGGTCAGCCGCGTGCCGGTGATGTCCAGCCTGCGGTCGCGGTAGACCTCCACGAAGTCGTCCAACCCGGACATGAACAGCGCCTTGCCGCGGTGCCCCTCGACCAGTTCGGGCGCGCCCGTCAGGTGGGCGGAGATGTCGTTGCCGGAGCTGTCGGGCACGATCCGCACGTCCTGGCGGATGCTCTGCTCGGCCCAGTCCCAGATGAAGCCGCCCTGGGTGGCGTGGTTGGCGCGGGTGATGTCCCAGAACTCCCGGAAGTTGCCCAGGCTGTTGCCCATGGCGTGGGCGTACTCGCCGAAGATCAGCGGCTTGGTGGTGGACTGCGCCTGGCCCGCGAACTTCTCCGGCGACGGGTAGCGCGGCCCCCACACGTCGGCGAACGGCGCGTCGCCGTCGGGGTTGTTGGACTGGTGGTAGATCGGCCGGGTGGGCTCGTTGGCGTCCAGCCACTCGGCCATCGCGTAGTGGTGCGCGCCCAGGCCCGCCTCGTTGCCGGTGTCCCACATGAACACGCTCGGGTGGTTCTTGTCCCGTTCCACCATGCCGACCAGCCGGTCCAGGAAGGCGTCGCGCCACTCGGGCTGGTCGGCCTGGCACCAGCGCGAGCAGTCCTCGTGGTTGTGGGTCTCGATGTCGACCTCGTCGTCGATCCACAGGCCGTGCTTGTCGGCCAGCTCGTAGAAGTACGGGTCGGACGGGTAGTGCGCGGTGCGCACGGCGTTGACGTTGAGCTGCTCCATCAGCGCCACGTCGCGCTCCTGGGCCGCGCGCGGCACGTGCCTGCCGTGATCGGGGTCGGTCTCGGCCCGGTTGACGCCCTTGAACAGCACCTTCTTGCCGTTGACCAGCAGCTGCCGGTCGCGGATCTCGATCTCCCGGAAGCCGACCGTCTCGCTGGTGACGTGCGTGGTGCGGCCGTCGGGGCCGGAGAGGGTGAGCACGACCGTGTAGAGGTTGGGCGTCTCGTCGGTCCACTTGGCGGGATCGCGCACCGGCAGCGAGAGGTCCACGGCGGTCGGACCGGTCACGTCCACGTCTCGGCTCGCCGAGCCGACCTGGCGGCCCCGCGCGTCGCGCAGGCTCGCGGTGACGCGGTGCGCTCCGGTGCTCCCGCCGTCCTTGTGGCCGAGTTCCACCCGCGCGGACAGCGTGGCGTCGGTGTAGGTGGCGTCGAGGTCGGTTCGCAGGGTCACGTCCTGCACGTAGGTGGCGGGCGTGGAGAACAGGCCGACCGAGCGGAAGATGCCCGAGTAGCGCCACTGGTCCACGTCCTCCAGGTAGGCGCCCGCGCTCCAGCGGTGCACCTGCACGGCGACGCGGTTGCGGCCGGGGCGCAGCGCGGCGGAGATGTCGAACTCGGCCGGGGTGTAGCCGCCCTGGTCGTAGCCGACGTAGCGGCCGTTGACCCAGACGAGGTAGGCCGAGGTCACGCCCTCGAAGCGGAGGAAGGTCCGGCGGTCGCGCCAGTCGTCGGGCAGGTCGAAGTCGCGGGTGTAGGCGCCGGTCGGGTTGATGTCGCGGGGCACCCTGGGCGGGTCGTCCGGCTGGATCTCGGTGGCGATGTTGCGGAAGATCGGGTGGTCCAGCCCGTCGGTCTGCCAGGTGTGCGGCACCGACACCTCGCGCCAGCCGGAGGTGTCGTAGCCGTCGGCGTGGAACCCCGCGGGCACCTCCTCCGGCCGGTCGGCCATGGCGATGCGCCACCGCCCGTCCAGCGACCGGGTGTAGGGCGTGCGCTCCTCGCGGCGCACCGCCTGCTCGACGTCCCGGTAGGGGCGCAGGTGGGCGTGGTGCGGTTCCTGGCCCTCGCCGACGAGGGCGGGGTTCTCCAGGTAGGAGTAGAGGTCGGTGGGCGCTCCGGCCGCGGACGCGGGCCCCGCGCCGCTGAGCGAACCAGTCGCAATCAACAACATCGCCGCGAAACCGCGCAGAACCCGCACGCTGAACCTCCACGTTCAGACACAACTGAACAGGAGACAACAGCAGTGCGCTGCGGGCGTCAATCCCGCATTCGCTCGCAGCGCTGTCTCGTCTCGATTGGTAGCGCCGAACGGACCAACCCGCTTCCCCGATGGACAGGCGTTCGGGGGTTGCCGCTTGCGTTCGCCCCACGGGGGACTAACATCGGGATCGCAGCAGGTTCAGCCTGGTAGCCGCTGCCTTCCACACTCGGTGAGGAGGCGTGGCCGTGTCTGAGTTCGAAGAAGTGCTGCGAGTGCGCCGGGAGACCAGCGGCACCGCGGTGGTGGTCAGCGCCGAAGGTGAAGTCGACCAGGCGACAGCGGGGCTCTTCCACCGCGAGCTGCTGCGCGCGCTCGCCGAGGTCGGCCCGCCATCGCCCGTCGTGGTCGACCTGTCCGGCGTCGAGTTCTTCGGCTCCGCGGGGTTGAACGAGCTCGTGCTCGCCCACGTGCAGGCCGAGCTGCTGGGCGCGCAGCTGCGGGTGGTCGCCCAGCACCGCGAGGTGCTCAGGCCGCTGCGGATCACCGGCCTGGACGAGCAGCTGCACCTGAGCCCGACCGTGGACGCCGCGCTCGGCACCCCGGTCTGACCCGCGCCCGTGCGGGCGGTCAGCAGCACCACCGGCGGTCGGAGCGGGGCAGCGTCGCCGCCTGCCGACGTCGCCGGAGCGGCATGTTAGGTGCCCGAACGGGGGAACGCACGACGGCAGCCACCCGGCCGGGCGAATGTCCGCGACACGCCGGTTCGGCGGGCAGCGCTGCTCCCACCGCCGTTTGCGGGCCCCGATTCAGGGAACTTGTGTCCCATGTGGCTGCTGAGACCGCCCGGTGTGTACCCCCCGCAGGACGACACCAGGCTGCTGGCCGAGGCGATGGCATATGCGGGAATCCGTCCGGGGGCGCACGTGCTGGACGTGTGCACCGGAACCGGTGCGCTGGCGGTGGCCGCGGCACGCGCGGGCGCGGGCGAGGTGACCGCGGTGGACAGGTGCAGGCGGGCGGTGTTCGCCGCGTGGGCCAACGGCCGCGCCCACCGGGTGCGGGTGCGGGCCCGGCACGGGGACTTCGGCGACCTGGTGGGGGAGCGGCGGTTCGACGTCGTCACCGCCAACCCGCCCTACGTGCCCAGCCAGGACGTGCCCGACCGCGGCCCCGCGCGGGCGTGGGACGCGGGCGAGCGCGGCCGGGCGGTGCTGGACCGGCTGTGCGCGGTGATGCCGCTGCTGCTGGCGGAGCGCGGGATCGGGCTCATCGTGCACTCCGGCCTGTGCGGCGAGGAGGCCACGCTGCACCAGCTGCGCGGCGGCGGGCTGAAGGCATCGGTGGTGGCCCGGCGGACGGTCCCCTTCGGACCGGTGATGCGCGGGCGGGCGCGGTGGCTGGAGGACAGGGGGCTGATCGCCCCCGGCCAGCGGCACGAGGAGTTGGTGGTGATCCGTGCCGACCGAGCCGACGCGGCGGCGTGACGCGCGACGGGTGACCGTCGTGCCGGAGGGGCCGATCCTGGTGGAGGGACCGGTCGACATGGTGCTCGAGGACGGCACGCGGGTGTGCTCGGACCGGTTCCTGGTGGCGGTCTGCGGGTGCAAGCGGAGCAAGCGGTACCCGCTGTGCGACACCAGCCACCGCAAGCGCGTCCGCCTGGACGACTGACACCCGGTTGTGGGAGCGGGCCGCCCCGTGGACGGCCCGCTCCCGTCGTTTCACGGCAGCGGTTCGCGCAGCGAGGTCGCGTCGTTCTTCCACGACCCCAGCAGGTGGTCGGCCAGGTGCTGCTCCAGCAGCTCGGTGGCGCGCACGCCGAAGACCACCGAGCCGGTCAGCTCCGGCTCGCGCTCCAGCAGGTCGCCGATGACGTCGCGGCGCATCACCTGCTCGTGCACCGCGTCGGCCTCGATGTGCTCGGTGAAGAACTCCACGCAGTCGGGGTGGGCGTCCAGCCTGCGCAGCGCGTCGGCCATCCGCTTGGCGCTGGGCGCGGTGGTGATCTCGGCCGCCGCGAAGTGCCCGACCAGCGCGCCGCGCAGGTCCCGGTGCAGCCCGAACAGCGACATCATGTTCACGTTCGCCAGCATCGGCGCGGGCACGTGCTCCAGGTAGGCCAGGTAGCCGTCGTCCAGCCCGGCCCCGGCGAGCAGCTTGGCGTACAGGTGCGAGTGCATCCGGTCCCCGCGCCCGCCGCCGAACTCGTCGAACTCCACCGCCACCAGCGACGCCTTGGCCCGGCCCTGCAGGCGCGGGATCACCCAGGCGTGCGGGTCGGCCTCCTTGTGGTGGTAGATCGACCGGTGCACCAGGTACTCGCGCATGTGCCACCACTGACCCTCGTCGCGCAGGAAGTGGCTGACGCCGTTGCCCCCGATCGGTTCGACCAGCAGCTCGTCGAGCACCTCGGTCAGCGTGGGCCCTTCGGGCAGGTCGGCGCGCAGGGCGGCGAGGAAGACCTCCTCCAGCACCGCGCGGAACCGGATCAGCTCAGGCTCCCACTCCCACCGGGGGGAAACACCGGTGAAGCCCCGGTAGTGCAGCTCGTAGCAGACGTGCAGGGCGAGCTGGAGGTCCTCGCCGTAGGGGTCGGCGCGGCGGGCGTCGTCCAGGGGCAGGACGGGCGGCGGGGGATCGGCCCGCAGGGCTTCGACGACAGCCGCGGACAGCGGTCCGCGAGGTGACGGGAGCACGGCCGTGTTGGTCATGAGCGGGGATTACCCGCTCGTCCCCCGATGTGCACGCCCGGTCGGTGTGATCACGTCCGCGCCCAGGAACGCCGCGGCCAGCGCGTCCACCGCCGCCGCCGGGCCGTCCGCCGCCGCCCGGCGCTGCCGCCGCGCGCCCTCGCCGCCGACCAGGGCCGGTGCTCGCAGCGCGGGGTCCAGCACCGGAGCCACGTGGTCCAGCAGCGCCCGCACCAGGTCGGTGGCGGGCACCCGCACGCCCCGCCACGGGTCCACCGCGGGCCCGTCCAGGCCGTAGCGGGCCGCCGACCACACCGCCGCGGCCAGCACCTGCTCGTCGAAGTCCCCGGCCTCCCTGCCCTCGGCCAGGTCGGCCAGCGCGGTCTCCACCAGTGCCCTGGTCAGCCCGGCCTGCAGCACCGCCTCGTCGACGGTGGCCGCCGCGTCCGCCGCGCGCACCTCGACGGTCGGGTACCGGGGCGAGGGCCTGGCCAGCCAGAACGTCATGCTCGCGTCGGCCAGCACACCGCAGTCGACCAGCCTGGCCACCCGCTCGTCGTGGTCGGCGGCGGAGGTGAACCGGGGCGTGACCCCGGAGCCGGGGAAGCGGGCCTGGTGCATCATCCGCCAGCTGCCGTAACCGGTGTCCCGGCCGTGCTCGAACGGCGAGTTCACCGACAGCGCCAGCAGCGTCGGCAGCCACGGCCGCAGGTGGTTGACGACCGCGACGGCGGTGTCGCGGTCGGGCACGCCCACGTGCACGTGGCACCCGCAGCACTGGTAGTCGGTCACCTGCTCCCGGTACAGGTCGGTGATCAGGTCGAACCGCTCGCCGGGGCTGATCGGCGCGGCCCCGCCGAGCACCGGGGTGCCCGAGGACACCAGCCGCGCGCCCTCCGCCGCGGCGGCCTCGGCCAGCGCGGCGCGGCCCGCGGTCAACTGCTCGCGCAGCTCGGCGAGGTCGCCGCACACGCCGCTGGCGAACTCCAGCTGCGAGGTCAGCATCTCGCCGTGCGCCTGCCCGCCGGGCGGCAGCGCCCGGCCGCGCACCCGTGACAGCACAGCGCGGGCACGCGGCGTCGTCCGCCGCGTGCCCGCGTCCACGAGGAGGAACTCCTCCTCCACTCCGACCGTGGCGCCCATCAGGGGGCCGAGTACCCCGGCGCGATCATGCCGAACCGACCTGTTCTCATCGGGCGGGCTCGCTGGGCAGGTCGACGCTGTTGCGCAGCGTGATGGGCTTGAGCAGCAGCGCCGCGATCACGCCGACCACCGCGATGCCCGCCGAGATCAGGAAGATGTGGCCGGTGGCGTCGCCGTAGGCGGCGCGCACGATGTGCTGCACGGCCTCGGGCAGCGCGGTGATGTTGAGGTTGCTGCTGCCGCTGCTGGAGGCCGCGGGGAAGCCCGCCGCGGTCAGGTCGCGGGTGATCTGGTCGCCCACCCGCCGGGCCAGCACCGCGCCCAGCACCGACACGCCGATGGTGCCGCCCAGCGAGCGGAAGAACGCCACCGTGGAGCTGGCCGCGCCGATGTCGCGCAGCGACACCGTGTTCTGCACCGCCAGCACCAGGTTCTGCATGGTCATGCCGACGCCGATGCCGACCAGCAGCATGGCCCCGCCCAGGAACACCAGCGAGGTCTCGTGGTCGATCACGCCCAGCGCGGCGAACCCGGCCACCAGCACGACCGAGCCGGTGACGATGTAGGGCTTGACCCTGCCGCTGCGGGTGATCATCCGGCCCGCGACGATCGACGAGCCCAGCACGCCGACCATCATCGGGATGGTCAGCAGGCCCGCCTCGGTGGGGCTGTAGCCGCGGCCGATCTGGAAGTACTGGCCGAGGAACACCGCGCCGCCGAACATCGCCATGCCGACCGCCAGGCTGGCCAGGATCGCCAGGGCCGTGGTGCGCTGCCGGACGATGGCCAGCGGCACCACCGGCTCGCTGGCGCGGGACTCGACGTAGACAGCCAACGCCAGCAGCAGCAGCCCGCCACCGACCATGGCCGCGCTCTGCCAGGAGATCCAGGCGAACGAGTCGTCCACGAAGGAGATCCAGACCAGCAGCACGCTCACGCCCGCCGCGATCAGCGTCGCGCCCAGGTAGTCGATCTTGACGTTCTCCCGCCGGATGGTGGGCACGTGCAGGGTGGCCTGGAGCACGACCAGCGCCAGCACCGCCACCGGCACGCCGACGAAGAAGCACCAGCGCCAGCCCAGCCACGAGGTGTCCACGATCAGCCCGCCCAGCAGCGGTCCGCCGACGGTGGCCACGGCCATGACGCCGCCCAGGTAGCCGTTGTACCGGCCGCGCTCGCGGGGCGGGATCATCGCCGCGATCACCACCTGCACCAGCGCCTGCAGGCCGCCCACGCCGATGCCCTGGAAGGCGCGGGCGCCGATGAGCTGGCCCGCGCTCTGCGCCAGCCCGCTGATCACCGAGCCGATCACGAAGAGCACGATGGCCACCTGGACCAGGGTCTTCTTGTTGAACAGGTCGGCGAGCTTGCCCCAGATGGGGGTGCTGGCGGTCGCGGTGAGCAGGGTTGCGGTGACCACCCAGGTGTACTGCGTCTGCGAGCCGTTGAGGGCGCCGATGATCTGGGGCAGCGCCGTGGACACCACCGTGCCGCTGAGCATCGCGACGAACAGCACGAGCAGCAGACCGCTGAGCGCCTCCATGATCTGCCGATGGCTCATCGGCTCCGTGCCGGTCGTGCTGACTGCGCTCATGGCGCGGCCTCCATTGTGCTAGCGGAGCCGACGGCCCCTTCGATGTCGGTGGTCAGGCGGGTCAGCATCGAGATCAGCGCGGCCACCTCGTCGGTGCGCCAGTCGGCGAGCGCCCTGCTCATCAGATCGTCGTACCAACCCCTGGCCGCCGCCAGCGCGGCGTGCCCCTCGGGGGTGATGGCCAGGATGCTGGCGCGTCCGTCGCCGGGGTCGGCCCGCCGCTCGACCAGGCCGTGGGTGACCAGGGCGCCCACCGCCCGGCTGACCGTGGACGGGTCGAGCCCGGCCCGCGCGGCCAGTTCCTTGGCGTGGCAGCCGGTCGGGTGCCCGGTGAAGTTGTCGATCATGGACAGCGTGCCGATCAGCCCTGGGGGCAGGGCCGGTGAGCTCTCGCCCTGCGACTGCTTGACCAGGCGGACGGTTCGCATGAGGTCGCGGATCCGGTCCTGCAACGCGTCGCGCTGCGCCTTGGTGTCCACGTCGACACCTCCCTATCGATGCTTGCCGCATACAAGTATTCACCGAACTTGCCCACTGTGCAAATTTGCCTATTGGGCACGTTGAGTGGCGTGCGTACGCTGGGGCGGTGGAGACGACGCTGGGGCTGCGCGAGCGCAAGAAGGCGGCCACGCGCCAGGCGCTGCACGAGGCGGCGCTGCGGCTGGCGCTGGAGCACGGCTTGGAGCGGGTCACCGTGGAGGCGATCGCGGACGCCGCGTCGGTGTCCCGCCGCACGTTCTCGAACTACTTCGCGAACAAGGAGGAGGCGATCCTCCACCGGGACCAGCAGCGGCTGCGCAGGCTGCTGCGACTGGTCCGGGAACGCCCCGAGGGGGAGCCCCCGCGCACCGCGTTGTCACGAGCGGCGCTGCAGGTGGTCGAGGACGGCTACGACCCCGTCTGGCTGGCCCACCGCGACCTGCTGCGCGGACACCCGAGCCTGCTCGCGCACCAGGTGGCCGCCTACGGCGCGGTCGAGCGCGACCTGGCCGCCGAGCTCGCCCGCAGGCTCGCGGACGACCCGGCGGCCGCGCTGCGCGCCCGCGTGCTGGCCGCCACGTTCCTGGCGTCCCTGCGCGCGGCCATCCAGCACTGGGTCGAGCACCCCGAACTGGTGCTGGCCGACGTGGTCGAGGCGGCCCTGCGGTACGGGGTGCGGGGGTGAGTGGTCAGCAGCCCACGCGGGTGGTGCTCAGCGCGATGTCGTCGATCCGCACGTCGTAGCCCGACGGCGTGGGGTCGCCCTGGTAGAGCTGCCAGCCCAGCTTCACCGTGTCGAACCGGGGGAAGACGAAGTCCACGTCGTTGCCCCCGTGCTCGCGGGTGGACACGGTCAGGTCCGGCTGCGGCACGCCGTCGAACCACACCGTGATCCGGTTGTCGGCGGCCTCCATCCGCCACTCGAAGCACAGCCAGCGGCCCGCCACCGAGGGCGCGGACTCGCGCCAGTTGGTCCAGTCGCCGGTGGGACCGCCGTCGGCGCCGACGCCCCACAGCGCCCGGTCCAGCGTCGGCACGTACTGGCCGCCCAGCGGTCGGACGATCTCCGGCCCCGTCCCGGTGGCCTCGACCAGCGTGTAGTGCGCCCAGTCCGGGGCGACGGGGAAGGCGTCGACCTTCAGCCGCACCCGGCCGTAGAAGCTGTTGCCGGGCGGGGCGAAGTCGTCGACCTTCAGGAACGCCCGGCCGTTGCCCTCGGTGTGCACGCGCAGCACCTTCTGCCCGCGCCTGCCCTCCCGCTCCACGGTGAGCGTGCCGTGCTTGGTGTCCACGCCCCAGTCGAGGCTGCTCGCCCCGCCGGTGGGCAGGTCCTGGAAGTCCTCGCAGAACAGCAGGGCCGACTTGGCGCAGGTGCCGGGGCCTCGGCCCGGTGACGACGCGGCGGCGGTCGCGGTCGTCGTCAGCGGCAGCAGCAGGATCAGGGCGAGCGTGGGTAACCGGTTGCGCAACGCGAACTCCTCCTCGAGTCGGTGGAGCAGCACGCTACGCGATCTGGGAACGCTCCCATACCTGCTGTCGGCGGGTTGCGGTGGGCGTCGGCCCGCGCCGTGGCCCAGCGACGTCACGGCACAAGGCCTGGTCCCCGATCCGGCTGATCCGCCGATGAGCGGGTGCGGGTCAGCCGCTGCTCTGGGATCGCCCTGGGCCCGATGGCAGAGCGCTGCCGAACACCCTCTCGCCCTCGGTGGCGAAGCGCGGCAGCAGCAGCCCGAACATCGCCCGTTCCTCGGGCGTCCAGTCGGCGCAGATGCGCCGGATCAACGCCCGGTTGCGCACCCGCATGTCGTCGAGGAAGCCCTGGGCCGTCGGAGTCAGGCTCGCCACCATCGCGCGCCGGTCCCGCTCGTCGGGCCGCCGGTCCACCAGACCGCGGGACTCCAGGTCGTCGAGGTGACGCGTCACCGTCGTCCGGTCCAGGCCGAGCTCCTCGGCGAGCTGCGACACCCGGAGCGGCCCGACCCGGTGCAGCACGAACAGCGGCGAGGCGGTGCCCCGGCGCAGCCCCGGCGAGATGCTGCCCGCGATCCGCTCGAAGAAGTCCTCCGTCGTCCGCGTGAGCAAGGACATCGCGTCGAGGACCCGTGTCTCGAGTGTCTGTCGCGTCATGGGGCCGCTCCGCTCCTGTCCGTCCCGACCGCCGAGGAGGGGGCACGCGGTCCGCGCTGCGCCGCTTGATGCGAATTCACGTGTACCCCGCTTCCTAAACAGTGTACGTGAGGGCCTGCCTCAAGGCTCCGTCGGCTCCAGCGACAGCAACGGACCGCGTTCGAACTACGTGTAGACGGCATCATAATTTGCGTGTACGTTGCCTCATATCTGAACTGCGAGCGGTGCTCCTGACGGCCATGCCGGAGCGCAGCGCCGCGCACACCACCACGGAAGGGAACCAAGCGTGGAGCCGAACTACCCACTGCACCTGCCGGACTTCTACATCGGCGACCCCGCACCGGCCTACCGGGACTTGCGCCGCAACTCCCCCGTCCACTGGACCAGCGCCAACGGTGGGTTCTGGGGCATCACGCGCTACGAGGACGTCAAGTTCATCGGCGCGCGGCCACACCTGTTCTCGTCGGCGAAGGGCGTGCTGATGCCGGACGGCAAGCCTCGGGCGGTGGACCCGCGCCCGATGCTCATCACGACCGATCCGCCGCGGCACAAGGCACTGCGCCAGCTGATCTCGAAGGGCTTCACCCCGAAGCACATCAACGCGATGGAGCCCGACGTCCGCGCGATCGTGCGCGGCGTGCTGGACTCCGCGAAGCCCGGCGTCGAACTGGAGTACGCGGAGGGGATCGTCGCCAAGGTCCCGGTCCGGATCATCGCCGACCTGCTCGGAGCGCCGCCCGAGGACTGGGAGCGGTTCCGCGCCTGGTCCGACGCATCCGTCGGCTCGGCCGACCCCGACATCACGTTGTCCTCGCAGGACGCGTTCGGGGCGCTGACCGCCTACTTCCGCCAGCTGATCGACCTGCGCCAGCGGAACCGCACCAACGACCTCATCTCGATCCTGATGGACGCCGAGGTCGACGGCGAGAGCCTGTCCGACGACGAGCTCATGTCGTTCCTGCACCTGCTGCTCGTCGCGGGCAACGAGACCACGCGCAACCTGATCGCGATGGGCACCATCGCCCTGATCAACCACCCCGAGCAGCTGCGGGTGCTCGTCGAGGACCCGAGCCTGATCCCCACCGCGATCGAGGAGATGCTGCGCTACATCTCCCCGGTCACGCACATGACCCGCTGGGCCACCGAGGACGTCGAGCTGCGCGGCAGGACCATCAAGAAGGGCCAAGCGGTCGTGCTGCTCTACGGCGCCGCCAACCGGGACGAGGACGTCTTCGGCGACACCGCCGAGCAGTTCGACATCACCCGCAGGCCCAACCCGCACCTGGCCTTCGGCACCGGCGAGCACGCCTGCCTCGGCCTGTCGCTGGCCAGGCTCGAGGCACGGGTGTTCTTCGAGGAGTTCCTCGCCCGCTTCGACCGCGTCGAACTCACCGGCGAGGTGCTGCGGATGCGCTCGACCATGGTGCCCGGCGTCCGGACCATGCACGTCCGCCTGGGTGCCGCGAACGAGAGGGCCACCGTCCGATGAGGATCATCCTGGACCGGGCTAAGTGCACGGGCATCGGGATCTGCGAGGCCCTCGCACCCACCGTGTTCGAGGTGGACGACAACGGTGAGCTGGTCGTGCTGTCCGCCGAGGTGCCCGAAGACGCCCGCAACGAGGTGGCCGAGGCCGTCGAGGGCTGTCCCACCATGGCGCTGAGGCTGCGGTCGTGAGCACCGCGACGGTCCGCACCGGGCCCGGCTCGCTCGTTGTCGTCGGCGCCTCGCTCGCCGGCCTGCGTGCGGTCGAAGCCGCGCGCAAGACCGGATTCGCGGGCCGCATCACCCTGATCGGCGACGAGCCCCACCTGCCCTACGACCGGCCGCCGCTGTCGAAGGAGTTGCTGGCACCAGGGGGCCCGACTGATCCGGTGACCCTCCGCAGCCGTGCCGAGCTCGTCGACGAGCTGGGCGTGGAACTGCTGCTCGGCGCTCCGGCCACCGGACTCGACCCGGACGCCGGGGTCGTGCACGCCGGTGGCGAAGACGTGGCCTACGACGCGCTGATTGTCGCCACCGGTGCCGCCGCCCGCGGCCTGCCGGGCACCGAGGGCTTGGCGGGGGTGCACGTCCTGCGCACGCTCGACGATGCGCGCGCGGTTCGCCGCGCCCTCGACGAGGGTGCTCGCACCGTCGTCGTGGGGGCCGGGTTCATCGGGTCCGAGGTCGCCTCGGCCGCGCGCAAGCGCGGTTCGCCGGTCACGATCGTGGAGGCGCTGCCTGCCCCCCTGGTCCGGTCCGTCGGGTCCGACCTCGGTGCCGCGCTGGCGTTGCTGCACACCCGCAACGGCACCGCGCTGCGCTGCGGGCAGGCCGTGGCCGCGCTGGAGGGCACCGGCCGGGTCGAGGGAGTCCGTCTCGCCGACGACACCGTGATCGAGGCCGACCTGGTCGTCGTCGGGATCGGGGCGGTGCCCCGCACCGACTGGCTCGCAGGCAGCGGACTGCCCGTCGACGACGGCGTGGTCTGCGACGAGTTCCTCCGTGCGGGCGCCCCCGGTGTGTACGCCGCGGGGGACGTCGTCCGCTGGCACAACCCCCTGTTCGACCGCTCGATGCGGGTGGAGCACTGGTCCTCCGCCGCCGAGCAGGGGGCGCGGGCCGCGCGCAACGCGGTGTCACCGGCAGATGCCCAGCCCTACGCGACGGTCCCGTACTTCTGGTCGGACTGGTACGGCTCGCGCGTCCAGTTCGCCGGTGTCGCCACCCACGACGGCTACGAGATCGTCTCGGGCGACCCGGCCGGTGACCACTTCGTCGCGCTGTACCGCGAGGGTGACCGGCTGACCGGGGTGCTGACCCTGAACGGGCAGCGCCACGTCATGAAGTACCGCCGACTCATCGCCCAGCGCGCCCGCTTCGACGAGGCCATCGCGTTCGCCCGGACGTCGGCGCCCACGCGCCCCGCCAGCACCGCTTCCTGACCTTCCGCCCCGCCAACGCCGGCGCACCGCCGGAAAGGACGAATCGACCATGGCCAAGCTGCAACAACAGGACACGACGGACACGACCACCCCGTCCGGCACAGGCCCTGCCAGGGACGAGGCGGTGGTCGCCCGCATGGGCGGGCGGAAGGGCTTCGTCTACTCCACTATCCCCGTCGTCGTGTTCGTGACAGCGAACCTCCTGCTCCCGCTGGCGATGACGATCACCCTCGCCCTGCTGGCGGGAGCGGGGTTGACGGTGTTCCGACTCGTGCGCGGTGAGCGCTGGACCTCGGCTGTCGGCAGCCTGGTCGGCGTCGCGATCGCTGCGGGGATCGTGGCGCTGACCGGGTCGGCGAAGAACTACTTCGCGGTGGGGATCTGGGCCTACTTCGCGGGCTTCGTGATCGCCCTCGGCTCGGTGCTGGCCCGCAGGCCGGTCACCGGGATCATCTGGAACTTCGTGCACGGCCGCAAGTACCGGTGGCGGACCGATCGGCGGGTCCTGCGTGCCCACACCGTCGCCACCCTCGCCGCCGCCTGCGTGCTGGGCGCCCGGTTCTCCCTCCAGCAGTGGCTGTACATCACCGACAACACCAGTGCGCTCGGTGTCGCCCGCATCGCGATGGGCACGCCGCTGTCGGCACTCGTCGCGCTCGTCATCGTGTGGGCCTTCCGGGTCAGCAGCAAGCAACTCGGCCTGAAGAAGGCGGACACCGGTCACAAGCAGGCGGAGTGACCCCGTGAACCAGCCGGAACCCGTGACATCGCCACCGAGAGCGCTCGTCGCCGTGCTCGCCATCGCCGGGACCACGGTGTCGTTGCAGCAGACCTTCGTCATCCCCCTGCTGCCCCACCTGCCCGCGCTGCTGCGCACGACCCCCGACAACGCCTCGTGGGCCGTGACAGCCACGTTGATCGCGGGGGCGGTCTCGATCCCGATCGTCGGTCGGCTCGCCGACATGTGGGGCAAGCGGCGCGTTCTGCTGTCCTGTCTGGCGTTCCTGGTCACGGGTTCCGCGGTGACGGCGCTCAGCGCCTCGCTCGGCTGGTTCGTCGCCGGTCGCGCCTTGCAGGGCACCGCCGCGGGCGTGGTGTCGCTGGGCATCAGCCTGCTTCGCGACCACCTGCCCCAGCACCGCCTGGCCTCCGCGACGTCGGTGATGAGCACGTCGCTCGGCGTCGGGGCTTCGCTGGGAATCCCGCTGTCGGCGTTGCTCGCGCAGCACGCCGACTGGCGGGTCCTGTTCTGGACCGCGGGCGTGCTGGCCGCCGCGACGGGGGTTCTCGTCCTGCTCGTCGTGCCCCGTACGTCCCGGCCGCCGGGCGGGCGGTTCGACCCATTGGGGGCGCTGCTGCTCTCCAGCGCGCTGGTCTGCCTGTTCCTCGCCATCTCCAAGGGCGGTACGTGGGGATGGACCGGCGGCGTCACCCTCGGGTCGTTCGCCTGCGCGGCCACGCTGCTGGTGCTGTTCGGCGCGTGGGAGCTGCGCACCTCGCAGCCGCTGATCGATCTGCGGGTGAGCCGTCGGCCACAGGTGCTGCTCACCAACACCGCCTCGCTGGTCTTCGGCTTCTCCATGCTGACCAGCTCGCTGGTGTTCACCCAGCTGCTGCAGCTGCCCACGGCGACGGGGTACGGGTTCGGCGAGTCGATGCTCGTCGCCGGCCTCCTGCAGGCTCCCGGCGGAGTGTGCATGATCGCCATGTCGCCGGTGTCGGCCATGATCACCGACCGCTGCGGACCGCGGGCGACGCTCACGGCCGGTGCCTCGGTCGTCGTGTGCGGCTACGGCTTCGCGACGCTGCTGCACACCCAGCTCTGGCAGTTGCTCGTCTGCTCCGCCCTCGTCGGATCCGGCATCGGGCTCGCCTACGGGGCAATGCCCTCGCTCATCATGAGCGCGGTCCCCGTCAGCCAGACCGCGGCGGCCAACAGCCTGAACAACCTCTGCCGGTCGTTGGGCACATCCACCGCCAGCACGGTGGCCGGACTGCTCCTGACCACCATGAGCACGACGGTGGGCGGGCACGTCGTCCCGGACCGGACCGCGTTCACCACCATCCTGCTGATCGGCGCGTCGGCGGCGCTGCTGGCCCTGGTCATCGCAGCTTTCATCCCCCGCCCCCGCCCGGCCACGACGGCTGACCTCCCGCTCGTCGCACCCACTGCCGTGCTGCGGCACGAGCCGAATCCCAGCCCCTAGCCACCGGAGCCCCATCCGCCGCCGGCGAGGCAGCAGCCAACCCCCGGTCCGGATGGGCTTCCTCTCCGCCACTACCGAACAGGACCCCCATGGCGCAGGCGCCCCCCACCCCGACCTCGTCCCCTACTCGGCCCACCGCCCCGGCGGCGGTCGACGACGGCGGTGCCGCGAGCCGTCCCCGCGGCGCCCGAACCCGCCTCACCCTCGTCCACGGCCAACTGCGCGCGATCCGCGTCCGGATCGAGGACCGTCCTGTGCTGCGCCGAGTCTGGCAGCTCTGCGTCGCCGTGGTCGGATTCGCCGTTCTCGGGCTCGGCGTACTCGCCATTCCCTACCCAGGGCCCGGCTGGCTCATCGTGTTCGCCGGTCTGGCGGTCCTCGCCAGCGAATTCGTCTGGGCCCGCCACCTCCTGCGCTACGCGCGGCGGCACTACGACGGCTGGACCGCGTGGGTCCGTCGGCAGGACCGGCCGGTCAAGTTCGCGGTGCTCGCCGCAACTGCGGTCGTCATCGGGATGACCCTGTGGCTGATGGGCGGCCTGTGGCTCGTGGCGAGCCAACTCGGGCAGGCCGACTGGACCTGGTTGCGGAGCCCGCTGCTGGGGTGACGGTCCGACCTGGGGGCGGGTGCGCCACCCCTGCCGACCACGGCGCCCGTGGTGGGGGAGAGCTTGCCAGAGCACCGCCGCCGGGCGGCTCCCGGCAGCGCCTGGTCTGTCGCGTACCCGGTTCTGGTCATGGGACCAGCGTCGGTTCCCGGACCCGGCGCAGACATCGGCACGAGCACGTAGGTTTCGCCCCCGGCGCTACCGGCTCGCCGCCTCGCACACGATTCTCCCCAGTACCCCCACCGCGTCTGCAAGTACCACCCGAAGTGCCCGCGCGGAGCGGTAAGTACTACCCGGCGGCGCGAATGGCGAGTTCGGAGTGCGTGAATGTTCAGTTCGGGGTGACGTGTCGTGATCGCGGGTCCGGGAACTGGTGGGAGACGGCGAGGCTGTACAGCATGAAGCCCTGGCAGTGCAGGTCGCCGATCCGCTGGCGCACCTGTAGCGAGCGGATGAGGTGGACCAGCGATTCGTCCGCCGCCGGGGGTCGATGAGCATCCGGTACATGGCCGCGCCCACGACCATGTCGGTCACCGAGTCGACGTCGGCGTCGCCGGCCGGATGTGCTGCTCCCGGTAGGTGGCCAGCAGCGCTGGGTGGCTGACGCTGGTGCCGATGAGTTGGGGATCAGGCTGCGGTCCGGCAGGCCGCGCACCGCTCGCGGCAGCGCGAGGTCACCGATCGGCACCGTCGCCTACCAAGGCGTCGAGCCCGCCGGCACACCGCCACCCACGACGTGGTCGACCCGGACAAGCTCCGGGCCGTCGCGGGCGGCACCGCGCACGACCTCAGAACGCGGTGAACCGGCGGTAGAAGGCGATCTGGTCGGCCAGGACGCGATCGCGGGTGGCGGGGTCGTTGTAGAAGGAGAAGTGCGTGCCCTCGTAACGGCGCAGTTCCGCGCGAGGGGCGCGCTCGGCGAGTTCCCGCGTCGTCTGCTCCGGGGTCTCCCGGTCGTCGGCGGCGATGCAGACGAGCAGCGGCGCCCCCAGGCGGGAGGCGTCGGCGGCCGGGCGGTAGCGGGCCATGGACAGCAGTCCGCGCGGGGCGACGGAGTTGCGCCACAGCGTGTCGCCGTCCCCGCTGAGCGTGCGGATGTGCTGCTCGGCCTCCTCGGTCGCGGTGACCGCCAGTTGCCCCGGCTTGGCGAGCATGGGGATGTAGTGGGGCGCCAGGCCGAGCTTCCCGCGCAGGGCGTCCCAGAGGATGACCGCCCGCAACTTCAGCACCTCCGCGGTCGACCGGCCCTCGACCTGCTCCGGGAAGCCGTTGAACGGGATCTGGGCCACGACGGCGACCACCCGCGGGTCGTCGGCCGCGACGGTGATGGCGTGGGCGCCGCCGAGCGAGTTTCCCCACAGCAGGATGCGGTCGGGGTCGATGCGCCGGTCGGCGCGCGCCCACGCGATGGCGGCCCGCAGGTCGTCCTGCTGGCCGCGGACGTCGACGAGTTGACGCGGTTCGCCGCCGCTCTCGCCGAAGCCCCGGTAGTCGAACACCAGCGCCGCCGCCCCCTCGGCGGCGAACCGCCGGGCGTGCGGGAAGAGCCGGTCCATCGTGCCGCTGAACCCGTGGCACAGCACGACGCACGGCAGCGGGCCGGAGCGCCCCTCCGGCAGGTGCAGGTACCCCGCGCACCGGGTGCCGCCCGACTCGAACGACACGTGTTCCCGTTCCACCACGCCGCATCCCCCCAGCACTGAATCCAGGTCAGTAAAATAGCAGGAGAATTGACCAGCGGTAGGGGGATTCATGACGGGGACCGGGACGACCGCCGAGCGCATCCTCGCCGCTGCCGGGGCACTGTTCGCCGAGCGCGGGTATCGAGCGACGTCGATGCAGGCGATCGCGCGGCGCGTGGACATCACCAAGGCCGCGCTGTACTACCACTTCCCGTCCAAGGACGAGATACTGCACCGTCTCACGGTTCCCCTGCTCGGGGAGTTGGAGCGTGCCCTGGACGAGGCGGGGACGCACCACGACCCCGAAGCGGTGCGCTGGCGGGCCGTCGAGGGGTTCCTGGACGTCAGCCTGCGCCACCGCACCACCCTGCTGATGCTGGTGCGGGACATGACCCTGCTGGCGAGGCCGCCGGTCGCGGAGCGGTTCCGGGCCGTGGTGCGCCTGGCCAACGACCTGGTGTGCGGGCCGGACCGCAGCCTGGAGCGGCGGGTGCGCGCCGCCCAGGCGGTGGCCTGCCTGACCGACCCGGTCGTGCTGTTCCACGACGCCCCGCCCGAGCGGGTGCGGGCCCTGCTGCTCGACGGCGTGCGCGCCCTGCTGGGCGAGCCGTCCGCCCGACGCCCGCGGCCCAGGGGGAGCGGTGGCGGGCGGCCCCTCGCGCTGACCGGCGAGCAGGTCGAGCAGGTGCGGCGGCTGCACGCCTCCGGAGCCTGCACCGCCGAGCAGCTCGCCGCCCGGTTCGGCGTCTCGCGGGCCACGGTCTACCGTTGTCTCAAAACCTGAAGAAATGAGACTTTGATTCTGAGACGGCGGCTGCGCTCGATTCCGGGAGGAGCGCGGAGCGGCGGGCAGGGGGACCATTCGGATAATTCGGTCGGCGTCTTGTAGCCTGGTGTCCACAGGGGAGTATCCCGGCACGGTGCACGTCGTCAACACGATCGAGGCCGAATCCGATCCGGCGTGCCCGGCCCGTCCGCGGGTGGGGGAGACCTGGCCGTCTCGTCCTGCCCGGAGGTCCCGTGGACACCCCCACCTGGGTCTGGCTCGTCACCGTCGGCGTCACCATCGCCTTCTTC
This sequence comes from Saccharothrix coeruleofusca, assembly GCF_017876325.1. Lineage (NCBI taxonomy): Bacteria > Bacillati > Actinomycetota > Actinomycetes > Pseudonocardiales > Pseudonocardiaceae > Saccharothrix > Saccharothrix coeruleofusca. Next base: position 3,312,571 of record NZ_JAGINV010000001.1, on the reverse strand, counting down.
GTCTTCGAGTTCCTGGCCCACGTGCGCACGCCGCACGAACCCACCATCCGCGAGTCGGCCGCCTGGTCCGCGTTCTACATCGGCCTGGCCCTGCTGTTCGGCGTGGGCATCGGCCTGGTCAACGGTTGGGGCTTCGGCGGCGAGTACTTCGCGGGCTACCTCACCGAGAAGGCGCTCTCGGTGGACAACCTGTTCGTGTTCCTGCTGGTCATGAGCGGGTTCGCGGTGCCGAAGCGCTACCAGCAGAAGGTGCTGCTCATCGGCATCGTGATCGCGCTGGTCATGCGCGGCGCCTTCATCGCGGTGGGCGCCACGCTCATCGCCAACCTGTCGTGGGTCTTCTACCTGTTCGGCGCGCTCCTGCTGCTGCTGGCCTGGCGCCAGCTGCGGCACGACGACGGCAAGGACCCCGGCGACAACGCCATCACCCGCTGGGCGCGCCGGGTGCTGCCGGTCACCGACGACTTCCACCGCGACCGCCTCGTCACCCGCGAGGCCGGACGCCGCATGGTGACGCCGCTGTTCATCACCGTCGTCGCGATCGGCTTCATCGACCTGATCTTCGCCGTGGACTCGATCCCGGCCATCTACGGCCTCACCGAGCAGCCGTACATCGTGTTCACCGCGAACGCGTTCGCGCTCATGGGGCTTCGCCAGCTCTACTTCCTGCTGGGCGGCGTGCTGGAGCGCCTGGTCTACCTGGCGCAGGGCCTGGCCTTCATCCTGGCCTTCATCGGTGTGAAGCTGATCCTCCACGCGCTGCACGTGAACGAGCTGCCGTTCATCAACGGCGGTCAGCCCGTGCTCTGGGTGCCCGAGATCCCGACCTGGTTCTCGCTGCTCGTCATCGCTGCGGCCATCGCGGTGGCCACCGCGGCGAGCCTGGTCAAGACCCGAGGCAAGCTGCCGCGGAAGAGGTTCGAGCCCACCGCGAGCCCTCGCACGAATAGCGCAGGCCGGGTCGACGCTACGAAGGGTCACGTGGAAACCTCCGAGGGGTGACGGTTCGAGAGGAGCGCGAGGGCGGCGCCGCCGACTTCCTGCGCGGGCGATGGCGGGTGCGGCGGCGCATCGTCGACCACCGCAACGGGGTCGAGGGCGACTTCGTGGGAACGGCCGAGTTCGGCGACGACCTGTCCTACCACGAGGAGGGCGAGCTGCGCTGGGGCGACCACCGCGGGCCCGCGACCCGCTCCCTGCGCTACATCGACCGGGGCGGGCACGTCCTCGACGTCAAGTTCGCCGACGGCCGCGACTTCTACCGCCTCCACCTCAGCGACGGCGGCTGGTCCGCCGAGCACCCGTGCAGCGCCGACACCTACGTGGTGGCCGGGCGGATCACCGGGCCGGACAGCTTCACCGAGCACTGGCACGCCACCGGCCCCGCCAAGGACTACGAGCTGCTGACCGACTACGAGCGCGACACCAGGTAGTGGCTGGTCAGAGCGCCTCGCACGAACACGTCCCGGATACCAGAGGCCGCCTCCCGCGCGAGGAGGCGGTGAGCGTGGTGCCGCCTCAGCACCGGGTCTTCACCAGGAACTGATACCGGGCGAAGCTGTCGTTCCCGTAAACGACCCGGTAGCACTGCTGCGGGGAGGTCCACGAGGAGACGCAGGTCTTCCGCGCCTCGTTGCACTTCGACAACGTCGGGTAGAGCGGGCTGTTGCAGTCCGCGTACGCAGGCGAAGCCGTGCCCAGCGCCAGACCACCGGCCAGTGCCGCGCCGATCACGGCGATCGACCCCTTGGCGGCGGTGAGCCGCGTGGGGACTGGTCCCGAATTGGCGCAACACACTGGGCGCCGACACGTCGCGGAGGAGGTCGCGAAGGAGTTCGCATCCCGTGCCCGCGTGGGCGGCACGGGTAGTCGCTCCGGGCGTGGTGGCAGAGGAGGCGATGCATGGACTTACAACGAGCTTGCCGTGCGGTTCTGGCCGTGGCGCTGGTGGCCGGGGCGGTGGGGGTCTCCGGCTCGGTCGCGGTGGCGCAGGATTCGCCGTTGTCGGTCGTGGGCGTGGCGGCCAGCGGGGACGACGGCAATGTCGCGGCCAACACGCTGGATGGCGACCTGGGCACCCGGTGGTCGGCGGAGGGCGACGGGGTGTGGATCCAGTACGACCTCGGTTCGGCGCAGACCATCGGGTCGGTCTCGATCGCCTGGCACAAGGGGGACACCCGGAGGAACACCTTCGACGTTCGGGTGTCGGATGACGCGTCGTCGTGGATTCCGGTGTTGAGCGGGCAGAGGAGCAGCGGCAGTTCGGTCCGGTTGCAGGACTACGACTTCCCCGACGCCTCGGGCCGGTACGTGCGCGTTGTCGGTCACGGCAACACTTCCAACGACTGGACCAGCATCACCGAGGTGAGCGTGAACGGCGCCACCTCGGAGCCGGGCGACCAGACCAGTGCGGCGGTGAGGTACGGGTGGGGCGCGCCGCTGCCGATCTCCGACGAGTTCGACTACACCGGACCGGTCGACCCGACGAAGTGGGCCGTGCCGAGCGGCAACGAGGGCGGCACGCCGGGGTGCTGGAAGGGGCACGCCGAGAACGGCCGCCGCTGCGCGAAGAACAGCACGGTCGCCGACGGCATCATGACGATGCGCGGGGAGGCCAACGGCGACACCGGCTGGCTGAGGCAGCAACTGGACCGCCAGTACGGTCGCTGGGAGATCCGGTCCCGTTCGCGCAACACCGGCACCTCCGGCGGGTTGTACCACCCGCTGCACCTGATCTGGCCGACCTCGGGCAAGCGCCTGCAGGACGGCGAGTACGACTGGGTGGAGTACTCCAACCCCGACGCGCAGTGCCTGCAGGCCTTCCTGCACTACCCGAGCAGCCCGTCGGACAAGAAGGAGCGGCGCGAGCGCTGCCCGGTCGACATGACCCAGTGGCACAACTTCGCCTTCGAGTGGACCCCGGCCGGGGTGGCGGGCTACGTCGACGGAGTGGAGTGGTTCCGCCTGTCCGGTGGCGCGGGCTCCGACCGGGGCGACATCCAGGACATGCCCTCGGGTCACCTCAACATCCAGCTCGACAACTTCACCGGCAGCAGCGGCCTGCGCCCGGCGGTGTTCGAAGTCGACTGGGTCCGCGTCTACTCCTGAACTCCGCCGGACGGGGAGCCTGCCGATCAGGTGCTCGTCCGCGCCCTGCTCAGTGCGCCACGCCTCGGCGCAGTGGAGGGCAGAGCTGCATGGCGACTTCGCGGACGATGCCGAAGATGGTGTTGTTGCCCGCGTTGCTGGGGTGGACCAGGTCCTCGTGGTAGCCGCCCCAGCGGTTGTCGCCGGGGAAAGCCCATTCCAGGTTGATCATCGGCAGGTTGTTGGCCAGGGCCAGGTCGCGCATCGCCACGGCGTAGGGCTCCTGGGGGCCGCGCTCGGCGGTCTGCTGCGGGTTGTAGACCCAGGGGCTGTGCAGCAGCACGATGAGGCTGTCGGGGCTGTAGCCCCGGACCTCGTCGATGATCGCCTGGAACTGCTGCCGGTAGGTCTGCACCGGCACCCGGTAGTACCAGTCGTTGATGCCCCAGTTCATGATGATCAGCGGGGGACGGTGGCGGGTGAAGGCGATGTGGCCGTGCTGCGGTCCGCCGGGCAGGAAGTCGGCGGTGGTCGAGCCCGCCACCGCGCCGCCGGACCACACCTGCGCGTTGGGATAGCCGTCGGCCACCAGGCTCTGCTGCAGCAGCAGGGGCCAGCGGTGCTCGTCGTCGGCGCGGTCGCCGCGGGCCACCGAGTCGCCGAGCACGTCGACCACGGGCGCGCCCGCGGCCAGCGACTGGCACCAGGCCGTGGTCGCCGCGCCACCGGCGGGTGGCGCGGTCGGTAAGAGCAGCAGCACGAGCGGCAGGAAGGTCAATAAGCGTCGAGGGCGGGCGGTCATGCGCTGCCGCCAAGTCTGCGGATGATCACGTTCACGATGTCGATGATCACCCTTTCGAGCGTTACTCGAAAGGGTGATCAGAGGGTGTTCGCTAGATGACGTCGATGAAGACCGGGTTGGCGTAGAACCACAGGTCGGCCCACGGGTCCGCGTCGCCGATCACGTCCACCACGGGATGCCCGTCGGCGGTCAGCCGGTTGCCGTCGCTGCCGCGCAGCCGCAGGTAGAAGGAGCGGTCGACATCGCGGAAGGTGTGCGTGAAGCGGACCTCGCCGCGTGCGCCGCCGACCTCGAAGGTCTTCACCACCGAGGTCCCCGGCGCCGACAGCGCGTCCCGGTCGGCCGCCGGGCCGGTGACCGGACCCGCGATCAGGTCGACCTTGGCCAGCTTCGGCACCACGCCGCCGAAGTTCGCGCCGCGGGCCAAGGTCACCTCGATGACGACCTCCACCTCGCCGCCGCGGGGGACGAACGTGCGGCCGCCGATGGTGACGCCCCGGCCGTCCCGGTTCGTGCGCACCCGCAGGTCCAGCCCGTCGATCAGCCTGCCGTGCACGGCGATGACCTTGCCCGCCTGCATCCCGCGCATGACGTCGAGGTAGGACTTGGAGGCCGCGCCGACCAGGGTGCTGCTGTAGAAGCCGGGCCAGTAGTCGCCGTAGACCTGCTCGACCCCGGTGTCGACGGGCTTGCCGCGGCTGCCGGTGCTGCCGTGGTCCCCGCTGCCGGGAACGTGCGTGTCGCGGTGGTTCTGGTGGCTGTCGGAGGTCGCGGTGACCCACCACGGCTTGCCCTCGGCCAGCATCGAGTCCCACAGGCCGCCGACCTTGGCGGTCATCCAGTCGAACCCGCCGTAGGTGCGGTAGGGGTTCTCCGACGCGGTGGGGGCGTAGCCGGGGAAGCTGTCCGGGCCGGGGGAGGAGTCGTAGTAGCCGCGCCCACCACCGCGCCCGCCCCGGTCCTCGGGGATGCCCGCGGCCTGGTGGCCCGGCGCGCCCTCCATGCCCACCGCGACGCCGGGCGCGGCGTCGCGCCAGCCCCGCAGCTCGTGCGGGCTGTCCAGGCCGCGGCGGGACGGGTGGTTGGCGAACATCAGCGCGATCTCGGTGCGACCGGAGAGTACCTGCGCCTCCAGGTAGCGCAGGGCGGCCAGCGCGTACGGCTCGCCCTCGGGCCCGGTCGAGCGGGGGATCAGGCCCGCGCCGCCCTGCTCCGCGGGCGTGGACAGCACGCCGCCGTCGTACGCGGCCTCGAACGCCCGCAGGATGTCCATGGTGGAGCGGCCCGGAGGCAGGAACAGGGTGGCGTGCTCCGCGCCGGGGATGTTCCACTCCAGGCCCTGGTACACCAGCACGTCGCGGTAGGACTTGCGGGCCCGCTCGACGTCCGGCCCGACCTGGTCGAGCGAGAGCTTCTGGTGCGCCACGCCGCCGTGGTCGGTGATGACCACCCAGTCCAGGCCGTGCTCGCGCGCCGCGGCCACCTGCTGGGCGACCTCGTACTGCCCGTCGGAGGAGTACCGGGTGTGGATGTGGTGGTCACCCGCCAACCACCGGTCGCCGCCGCCCCACGGGTTGCGCGGCCTGCGGTCGTCCTCGTGGGCGTGCGCGGTCCCCGCGCCCACCGCCGCGGTCCCCGCGACCGCGCCCGCCGCGCCCAGCCCGGCCAGGAAGCGTCGGCGCGCCACCGAGAGCGGGCGGTCGTCCTCCTGGTTCAGCCAGCTGTCCCGCGCGTCCTGGTGGGTGTGCTCGTGGGAGTGGCCGTGGTGGTGCGACATCGGGGCGCTCCGATCGTGACCCGTGCGGTGGCGTCCCGAAACTATTGCGACGCCACCGCACGCGCGCACCGCACGCGGGCGAACAGCCGGTGAACACTCAGGCGGGGAACACTTCAGGCGACGCCCAGGCCCCGCTGCGGCAGCGCGACGGTCACCTCCGCCCGTTGCGTCACGCCGTTGACCGCCACCGCCAGCGTCACCCGGCCGGGCCGCAGGCCGGTCAGCTCGCCGGTGCTGGGGTCGAACCACGCGGTGTGCCACGGGCGCACCCCCTGCCGCGGCCCGACGTGCAGGTTCGGCGAGCCGCTCCAGTCCTGGCTCATCGGGTACGCCACCGGCACCCGCCGCGCGCCCTGGGTCACGGTGGCGCTCACCCGCTCCGCTGAGCCCGTCCACACGACCGGCGGCGCCTGCAGCGCCAGCGCGTCCACGTGCGGGCGGATCTCCGCGGCCAGCCAGTCCCGTGCGCCCTGGTCCACGCCCAGCAACGTCCAGCCGGTGAACCCGCCCGCGCCCGCGTCGCCCGAGGGCGCCTTGCCGGAGTTGCCGTTGACCAGGTGCGGCACGCCGTCCACCCGCGAGGCGGCGAACAGGCCCACGTGCGCGCCGATGAACGCCGCGCCCTTGCCGGTGTCCCGCTGGAACTCGGCCAGCCACCGCTCCACCAGCGCCGCCTCCATCCGGTCGGACAGCTGGCTGCTCTTGACCGGCGACGGGTCGCGCGTCGGGTGGTGCTCCAGCACCACCACCGAGTTCACCCCGCCGTGGTCGCGCAGCGCGTCGCGCAGCATCACCACCTGGTCGAAACCGCCCCCGCGCAGCGTGCCGGTGGAGGAGTCCAGCAGCACGAACCGGGTGCCCCGGTGGTCGAAGACGCGGTTGGTGACGCCGAACTCGCGGCGGAAGTTGTCGATCGTGCCCGGCCCCATGATCTCGTGGTTGCCCGGCACGTAGTACCACGGCAGCTCGTCACCCAGCTCCTCGTCGAGCACGCGGTGCGCCAGCGCCAGGTCCTCGGGCGCGGCCTCGTCCACGAGATCGCCGTTGACGACCACGAAGTCGGGCCGCTGCGCCTTGATCTCCCGCAGGGTCCGCCGTGCCGCCTTCACCAGGTCGCTGTCGGGATCGCGCGCCACGAACTGGGCGTCGGACATCACCGCGAACCGCCACGGTCGCCCGTCCACCGTGCCGTCCCGCACCACGAACCGGTCCGCCACCACCTCGGTGGGCGGCAGCTCGACCGGCGGCGGCACCTTCGCCACGATGTCGTCCACCAGCACCTCGCCGGTGTACTGCCGGTCGGACTTGATCTCGATGGTGTAGAACCGGGTGATCCGCAGCGGGAACGCCAGCTCGGCGGGCACCGCGACCTCGATCTGCTGCCAGCCCTCCCAGGTGATGAACGGGCCGTAGAGCGAGCGCGTCAGCCCTTGGGCGTCGGTGACGGTGAACGCGGTCCACTCGCCGCGGCCGTGCCCGTGCACCCACGCGCCCAGCGCCAGCGGCTGCCCCTCGACCTCGATCGGCCGCGGCGGGATGGCGTAGGCGGTGCGCGTCCCGGTGGACTGGCTGAAGTCGTAGCTCAGCCTCAACCCCGTGCCGGTGCGCCCGTCCGGGGTCGGTGCCACCGACCCCGACCCGCGCGCCGAGCCGAACGTCCACGACGCGGCGTCGTCGAACCCGGCCACCAGCTGCTCGCGCAGCCCGACCGTGACCGGCAGGCGCACTTCGCGCCCGCCCGCGCGGGCCACGACCGTGGTGGCGCCCTCCCGCTTAGCCGTCACCCGCAGCGCGCCGTCCTCGCCGCCGACCACGTCGACCACCGTCCGGTCGTACTCCAGCGCCAGGTCCGCGGGCTCGATCGGCGCGGTGAACCCCTCGGCGTCGTGGCCCACCACGCCGAAGGCCGCCGTGCCGCCGACCGCAGCCAGGCTGAGCCTGCTCTCGGTGGCCGACAGCCGCGCCAGCGGGCCCAGCACGGTCAGCTCCAGCTCGCCGCTCACCCGCCCCCGCCGCGCCACGGCGCTGGTGGTGCCGGGCCGCTGGGCGCGGAACACGCCGTCCTGGTCGACGCGGCCGACCTCGGGGCGGGAGCTGTGCCAGACGTGCGACTCGTCGCGCGCGGGCCCGTAGGTCTCGTCGTACCCCTCGGCGGTCAGCCGCCGGGTCAGACCGGGGAACACCCGCTCGGGGTGGCCGCCGGGGACCGTCCCGGCGCCGGGCGCGGTGTCCGGGTCGACCGCGGTGCCGACCCAGAACCCGGCGAGCTCGCCGCTGCCCCGCGGGGCGTACAGCGCCAGCCCGTTGGGCACCGGCCGCTCACCGCCGTCGGACGGGGTGTTGGCCAGTTCCACCGCCTCCGCGCCGGGCGTGCGCACGACCATCGTGGACGAGCCGCCGCCGTCGAGGTTGAGCGCGTTGTGCGCGCCCATCTCCTTGAGCGTGGTCGCCAGGTCGCGCAGGCTCAGGCCGAGCAGGTACGGCGTGGTCCGGCCGTCCACGGTGAGCATGAACATCTTCTTGCCGTCCGCCGAGAAGCCCACGGCGGTGCGCGGGTTGATCGGGTCCTCCGGCGCGACCACCTCGCCGTTGTCCACCAGCAGCTGCCTGCCGCCGATCGCGGCGCGCAGGGCCGCGCCGTCGGCGGCCTTGGCGGTGTACCGCACCGAGACGGGGTCGCCGGGCCGCAGCGCGGCCAGCGCGTCCCCGCCCGTCTCCCGGCCGACCAGCACGTACCCGTCGGAGGGGATCGGCTCCGCGGTCGCCTGCCCGCGCGTGGCCACCACGACGTCGCCGCGCACCACGACCTCGGTGACCCGCGCGCCGCCGCGCACCGCGCGGGCCCGGCTGTAGGACCCCCACAGCGGGGTGAACACGCCGATGCCGTCCGCGCCGATCGAGGCGCTGTTGAGCTGCGCCAGCGGGACCTGCCCGGACGGCAGCACGACACCGCCCTCGAACAGCACCTCCATCACCCGGCCCAGGCCCGCCGCGTCGATGCCCACCGCTCGGCCGCGCCCGGCCGCCCCCGACTTCACCGGCTGCCCGTCGCGCACCCCCGGCCCCTCCGGGGCGTTGGAGTTGTTGATGTCGAAGAAGTCCCCGTTGATCGCGGCGACCGCGCCCGTCCGGTCGGCCTGCGCGGACAGCGGCTCGACGTCGGTGACGCGACCGGGGTCGAGGTAGTCCACCCGCGTGCCCGCCGTCAGGTCGACGGTGAGCGCGTCGCCGCGCACCCAGCCGCCCGCGCCGCCCGGCTCGTACCAGTCGAACGAGTCCAGCGTCACCCCCGGCGCCACCGGCCGGGTCTCGCGGTCGGTCTCGATCCGCCGGGTCGGGTCGACCGCGGTGGCGGTGGCGGGGGCGTCGGGCAGGTCCTGGACCGGCAGGTCGGGGGCGGCGTGCGCCGGGGCGGCCAGGCCGAGCAGCAGGGCGGACAGCGCCAGGAGGCGGAGCGGGCGGCAGGACATCGGGGACCCCCGGTGTGGTGACGAACTTACCCACTGCAAGTTCACCGTGTTGTTCATTGGCGGGACAGTGCCGTTCGGCGCAACCGCGACCCGCCCGCCGTGCGGGGGTTCGAGCCGTTCGAGTGGGCTTCCCGGCATCCCCGACACGCACCGCGACCGCCTAGTACTACCGGAGGCTGAGGCGCTTCCGACCGGGGTTTGACGCAGCGCGGTCCCCGGTCGGGTTACCGTGCCACGATCATCGGCCGGGTGGGGCCGAGCCCGTGGTTGAGGGGGAGGAACGGTCATGACGACAGTGGCATCGGTGCGAGACGGTCTGGTCGCCTGGGTCGCGCGGCGGTCGGCCGCGAAGTGGGTGCTGGCGAAGTTCGGCTCGCGGGCGCTGGCGCTGCTGCCGCAGGCGGCGCTGGTGCCGCTCAAGCGCGACGGCGTGGAGCCGGTCGCCGAGCTGGAGCGGATGCGGCGGGCCGCGCCGCTGCACCGGGTGCCGGTGCCCTTCGGCGTGCGGGTGTGGCTGGTCACCGGCCAGGCCGAGGCCAAGGCCGTGCTGGCCGACACCGACTCGTTCAGCAACGACTACGCCAAGCTGGGCGCGGCGGTGGGCCTGGAGCAGTCGCCCGGCGGCCTCGGCTTCGCCGACCCGCCGCACCACACGCGGCTGCGCAAGCTGCTCACCCCCGAGTTCACCATGCGCAGGCTGGCCAGGCTGGCCCCGCGCATCGACGAGATCGTCACCGAGCGGCTGGACGCCATGGCCGCCGCGGACGGGCCGGTGGACCTGGTGCGGGAGTTCGCGCTGCCCATCCCGTCGCTGACCATCTGCGAGCTGCTGGGCGTGCCCTACGACGACCGCGACCGGTTCCAGCAGCTGGCCTCGGCGCGGTTCGACCTGTTCGGCGGCGCGGGCGCGGCGCTGGGGGCGGTCTCGGAGTCGCTGGCCTACATGCGCGACATCGTGCGGCGGGAGCGGCTGGCCCCCGGCGACGGGCTGATCGGCATGATCATCCGGGAGCACGGTGACGAGGTCAGCGACGAGGAGCTGGCCGGGTTGGCCGACGGGGTGCTCACCGGCGGGTTCGACACCACGGCCAGCATGCTGGCGCTGGGCGCGATCGTGCTGATGAGCGACGAGCAGGCGGGCGCGGCGATGCGCGACGACGACGCCGCGGTGGCCCCGCTGGTGGAGGAGCTGCTGCGGCACCTGAGCGTGGTGCAGGTGGCGTTCCCCCGCTTCGCCCGCCGCGACATGCGGATCGGCGACACCGAGATCCGGGAGGGCGACGTGCTGGTCTGCTCGCTCAGCGCGGCCAACCGCGAGGGCGCCGACGGGTTCGACCCCTCCCGCGCCCCCTCGGGGCACCTGGCCTTCGGCCACGGCGCCCACCGCTGCGTGGGCGCCGAGCTGGCCAGGATGGAGCTGCGGGCGGCCTTCCCCGCGCTGGTCCGCCGCTTCCCGCAGCTGCGGTTCGCCGACCCCGCGCCCGCCTTCCGCGGCGCGTCCATCGTGCACGGCGTGGACTCGCTGATGGTCCACGTGCGGCCGTGAGTCACGCCCCCTCGGGGGCGTAGCCGAGGTTGGGGCGCTGGGCGCGCCCCAACCTCGGCTAGTGCCGCGCCTGCGTGCGCAGTCCTCGACCTGGTCGCGGTCTCTTGGCGGGTGGGCCGCAGATGAGGGATATTCCAGGTGGAGTGGACAGCGACGCGGCCTCTCACCACCGGTGACCGGCTCCGCACTGTCCGACAGGACCGGATTGCTCCGCTCGTATGACGGTGGGGCGTCCGGACGACTCTGGCACGGATTGCAAAACGCCCTGGCCAGAGCCCGTGTTACCCCTTCGTGCTCACTCCGAAGTGCGAGAGGAGTACAACCTCATGGGTTTCTTCCGCCGCAGACAACCCCGCGCCAGACGCACGACGAGCGTGCTGACCGCGCTGCTCGTCGTCGCGGGCACGACCGTCGCCACCACACCGACCGCCACCGCCGCGGTGCCCACCGGGTTCACCGACAGCCTGGCCATCGGCGGCCTGACCGCACCCACCAACGTCGCCTTCGCGCCGGACGGCAAGGTCTTCGTCGCCGAGAAGAGCGGGATCGTCAAGGTGTTCGACTCGCTGGCGGACACCACCGCCACGGTGTTCGCCGACCTGCGCCCGCAGACGCAGGACTTCTGGGACCGCGGCCTGCTGGGCATCGCGGTCGACCCGCGGTTCCCCGCCCGCCCGTTCGTCTACGCCCTCTACACCTACGACGCGGTGCCCGGCGGCGCGGCGCCACGCTGGGGCGACACCTGCCCGACCCCGCCCGGCGCCACCGACCAGGGCTGCGTGGTCACCGGGCGGCTGTCCAAGCTGACCATGGGCCCGGCGGGCGTGGCCACCGCCGAGCAGCCGCTGATCACCGACTGGTGCCAGCAGTACCCCAGCCACTCCATCGGCACCGTCGCCTTCGGCCCCGACGGGGCCCTCTACGTCGGCGGCGGTGACGGCGCGAGCTTCAACTTCGCCGACTACGGCCAGGTGGGCAACCCGTGCGCGGACCCGCCCTCGGCCGCGGGGACCAACCTCACCCCGCCGACCGCCAGGGGCGGCGCGCTGCGCTCGCAGTCCCCGCGCAGACCTGCGGGCGAACCGGTCACCCTGGACGGCACCATCGTCCGGGTCGACCCGGACACCGGCGCCGGGATGCCCGGCAACCCGTTCGCGGGCAGCCCGGACGCCAACGCCCGCCGGGTCATCGCCCACGGGATGCGCAACCAGTTCCGCTTCGCCTTCCGCCCCGGCACCGAGGAGATCTGGTCCGGCGACGTCGGCTGGAACACCTGGGAGGAGATCAACCGGATCGCCGACGCCAACGACGCGACCGCGGAGAACTTCGGCTGGCCCTGCTTCGAGGGCGCGGCACGGCAGTCCGGCTACGACAACGCCAACCTGACCCTGTGCGAGTCGCTGTACACCTCGGGCGGCCAGAACGCCCCGTTCTACGCCTACAACCACTCGTCCAAGGTCGTGGCGAGCGACCCGTGCCCGACCGGCGGCTCGTCGGTGGCGGGCATCGCCTTCGAGAACGGCAGCAACTACCCGGCCGCCTACGACGGAGCGCTGTTCTTCGCCGACAGCTCCCGAGGCTGCGTCTGGGCCATGCAGACCACCGCGGGCCAGCCCGACCCGACCAAGCTGGTGCCGTTCGTCACCGGCGTCAACGCCCCCGTGCAGGTGCTCACCGGTCCCGGCGGCGACCTGTTCTACGTGGCGCTGGGCGCGGGGCAGGTGCGCCGGGTCAGCTACCCCGGCGGCGGCAACCGCGCGCCGACCGCGGTGGCCACCGCCACGCCGTCCTCCGGCCCCGCGCCGCTGACCGTGCAGTTCAGCGGCACCGGCTCCACCGACCCCGATCAGGGCGACGTGCTGAGCTACGCGTGGGACCTCGACGGTGACGGCGCCTACGACGACTCCACCTCCGCCACCGCGACCTGGACCTACACCGCCCAGGCCCAGGTGACCGCGCGGCTGCGGGTGACCGACCAGGCGGGCGCCTCCGGCACCGCGGCGGTGGCCGTCACCGTGGGCACACCGACCTCGCAGGACCCCGTGCCGGTGATCAGCACGCCCACCACGGCGCTGCGCTGGCGGGTGGGGCAGGCGGTGTCGTTCAGCGGATCGGCCACCGACCCGCAGGACGGCGCGCTGCCCGCGTCGGCGCTGAGCTGGAAGCTGAGCATCCAGCACTGCGCCAGCACCGGCTCCTGCCACGAGCACGTCGTGCAGAACACGACGGGGGTGTCGTCGGGGACCTTCGTCGCGCCCGACCACGAGTACCCCTCGTACCTGGAGCTGACGCTGACCGCCACCGACTCGTCGGGGCGCACGGCGAGCACGACCCGCAGGCTGGACCCGCAGACGGTGGCGCTGACCTTCGCCAGCAGCCCCAGCGGTCTGCAGCTGGCCGTGGGCGGGGCGACCCAGGCCACGCCGTTCACCCGCACGGTGATCGTCGGGTCGAACAACTCGATCAGCGCGCCCAGCCCGCAGGGCAGTGGGACGTTCTCCCGCTACCGGTACCGCAACTGGTCCGACGGGGGAGCGCAGACGCACAACATCATCGCGCCCGCGACCCCGACGACCTACACCGCCACCTACTCGCGGTGCCTGCTGAGCTGCTGATCCGAACCGGTGGTGGACGGCGCTGACCGCGTCGCCCACCACCGCCCGGCCGACGAGGTCCCGCACCCGCGACAGCGGGATGCCGTAGTCCCGTCCGATCCCCGACGACCCGTCGGAGCGGGCGGTGCGGACCCACCTGCCCGTCGGGCCCTCGGGCTCGGCCCGCGGGCGTCCGCTGTGATCACCGCGTTCGCTGTTCGCCCGGCCAACATTCGCGATCGGAACGTTGGCCGGGCCAACCATTTCCGGGAAACATTGGTCGGTCCAACGAGCTGATTAGGGTGGCTGCCATGGACACGCGCGCCCCGGCCCCCGACCCGGCCGCCAAGTGGGTGACCCTGCCCAGCTGGCTGATCACCCAGACCGCCCTGCACGCCCACCGCCTGGTGACCGACGGGCTGGCCGCGGTCGACGCGCGCGGGCACCACTTCCGGCTGCTGGCCGAGCTGGACCGGATCGGCCCGGTCAGCCAGGCCACCCTGGGCCGCAGCAGCGGCATCCACCTCAGCGACGTGGTCGCCGCGCTCAACGAGCTGGCCGACCGCGGCCTGGTCGAGCGCACCCCCGACCCCGTCGACCGCAGGCGCAACACGGTCACCATCACCGCGGCGGGCCGACGCCAGCTGCGCAGGCAGGAACGGCGGCTGGCGCGCGTCCAAGAGGAACTGCTCGCACCCCTGTCACTTCCCGAGCGGGAGCAGCTGACCCGATTATTGGGTGAAGTCCTCCGGCACCACAGCGGACGTGATTAACCCCCCGTTCGCGGCGATCTCCGCGCACTGCCACACCTGTGCGCTTCTCCTCGTTTCCGAGCGCATCGCGCTCGGTTGACCGGATTCGCGCGGGCACGCGATCCGCACCCGTCGGGGAGGCTCACAGCTCCACCTCGAGATCCTCGGCCACCGACCGCAGCGGCGTGATGGTGGGGTGGCCCTGCGCCAGCAGCGCGGCGTCGCTGCCCGGCGGCAGCTCGCCCTCCACCACCAGCGGCGCCACGTCGATGCCGCCGTCCCCGACCTGCTTGAGGCGCGTCTGCACCGCGCCGAACTCGGCCAGCCCGGCCCGCAGCGGCGGCCCCACCCGCTCCCGGTTGGGCACGTTGAGGTTGAGCACCACACCCGGCGGCAGGGCGACCAACCGCTCGAACACCCCGCGCGCCACGGCCGTCGCGGTGCCCCAGTGGTACTCCACCACCTCGTCGGGGTCGCCCAAGCCGACGTCCAGCGACACCGCCATGGCCCGCGCGCCGTTGATCGACGCGGTCAGCGCCGCGCCGACGGTGCCCGAGTGCAGCACCGCCCGGCCGATGTTCGCGCCCCGGTTGACCCCCGACAGCACCACCTCCGGCGGGTCGCCGAACGCGCCCTGGCAGGCCACCAGCGCGATCAGGCCGGGGTGCGCGGCCACGGCGAACGCGGGCACCCCCGGCAGGCCTGCCAGCTCCCGGCGCTCGACGGCGACGCTGCGCCCGTGCTCGGCCGCGGTCAGCCCGGCGCTGGTGCCGCTGGACTCCCGCGCGGGCGCGGCGACGACCACGTCCCAGCCGTGCTCCCGCGCGGTGCCCGCCAGCGCCAGCAGCCCCGGCGAGTCGATGCCGTCGTCGTTGGTCACCACAACCCTCACGCTTCCTCCAGCGGACGCAGTTCCACCCGGCCGGTCAACTCCGCGACGCCCTCGCCGCTGCCGGTGCCCAGCCCGTGCCGGGTCACGTTCAGCGCGCCCGCCGCCGCGCCCAGCCGAAGGGCTTCGTGCAGCGAGTCGCCCCTGGCCGTGCCCGCGGCGAGCCCGGCGGTCATGGAGTCGCCACCACCACGGGTATCCACTGTGGACAGCGTCGGAACCTCCACGGTGAACAGCTCGCCCTCGATCAGCGCCAGGGTCGGGTCCGCGGCCCGCGACACCACCACCGCCCGCGCCCCCGACTCGGCCAGCCGGTAGCAGGACTTGACCAGGTCGGGCACCTCGGCCGAGTCGGCCAGCCCGTCCTCGACCAGCTCGTCGTGGCTGACCTTGAGGATCGACGGCCCGCCCTCCAGCGCGGCGGCCAGCCTGCCGCCGGACAGGTCGACCACCACCTCGCAGCCGTTGGCCCGCAGGTCCGCGGTGAGCCGCTGGTACAGCTCGTCGGGCACCACGTCGTCGCTGGGACCGCTGAGCACGGCCACCCCGGCGCGCAGCGACTCGACCAGCGTCATCTCGTAGAGGTCGTCGAGCTCGTGGCGGGACAGGTGATCGGGCTGCATCTGCACCATGGGTTCCCGCTCGCCCTCGCGCCGGTCGTGCACGTAGGCACCGTTGCGCGCGGCCACGTCCCGCGCGCGCAGCTCGACGTCGATGAGATGCCGCAGCACGTGGCCGGTCTCACCGCCGAGCGCGGCGCACAGCACGACGTCGACGCCGAGTGAGGCGATCATGCGGGACTGCCAGACTCCTTGGCCGCCCGCGTGCAGGTGGATGTCGGGGGTGCCGTCGAGGTCCTCGACGGTGATGGTGAGCTGGGGCGAGGGCGCGAAGACTGCAACTTGTCCGGTCACGGTGGGCGGTTTACCCGTTTTGTCGCCACGTCATCCCTCGGTGTGGTCCGACCGGTGCCGGCATGATCGATCGGGTGAACCGCGTGCCGTGGGACGAGGACGCCTACCTGGAGCTGGTCCGCAGGGCCTGCTTCATCTGCGAGGTGCTGGCGGACAACCCCGACTACCCCCACCACGTCGCGCACCGCGACGAGCGGGCGATCGTGTTCCTCAGCAAGTTCCCCTTCATGCGGGGACACGTGCTGGTGGCGCCGGTCGACCACCACGAGCACGTCATCGGCGACTTCCCGGTGGAGGAGTACCTGGAGTTGCAGCGCGTGGTCCACGCGGTCGGCCAGGCGCTGCCGCGCCTCGTCCCCACCGAACGGCTGTACGTGCTGAGCCTGGGCAGCCAGCAGGGCAACCGGCACGTCCACTGGCACCTCGCACCGCTGCCGCCGGGCGTGCCCTACGAGCGGCAGCAGATCGCTGCCTTCTCGGCGGACCACGGATACCTGGAGATCCCGCCGGAGGAGATGGCGGCGCTCGCGACGGCGCTGGGGGAGGAGGTGGCGTCCGCCCTCGGGCGGTGACGAACCGGTGGGCACGCCAGCGGAAGCGGTCAGCGGACCAGGACGCCGCCGAGCGCGCTGGCCTGGGTGCGCCAGTCGAGCTGGTTCGGGGTGCCGCCCGCCCAGCGCTGCCCCAACCGGTTGAGCGCGTCGCGATCGGTGGTCCAGATCGAGTCCGACTGCCGCTGGGCGTAGGCCCGGTGGGCCGCCGAGCCGGTCACCCGCGCCAGGTCGGCCAGGTAGCGCGCGAAGATGCCCTTGAACTGCTTCTGGTTGTCGTCGCAGCTGCGCTGCCCGACATCGCACGACTCGGTCAGCACCCCGCCACGGGTCAGCACCGGGCTCACCAGCGCGACATCGGCCAGGCGCCGGGCCGCGGCCAGGTACCGGGCATCGCCGGTGGCGCGCCACGCCTCGGTCAGGCCGCCGATGCCCAGGCCCTGGTTGTACGTCCACACCGTCGAGCCGTTGTTGCGGCAGTCCGCGGTCAGACCGTCGTTCACCAGCCCCGCGCTGTTGATCATGCCGCTGGCCAGGTACCAGTCCGCCGCGGTGCGGGTGCGCCGAGACCACACCGCATCACCGGGCAGGCGGCGGTGCAGCGACGCGGCCAAGCGCACGTAAAGGCCCGCGGTCACCGCGTTCTTGTACGTGCGCTCGCGGTCCCACCACACGCCACCACCACAGGTCCTGGTGTCCCAGTACTGGTGCACATAAGCCCCGATGGTCGCCGCCATGCCCAGGTAGCGCCGCTCGCCGGTGTGGTCGTAGGCCGCGATCCACGCCAGCCCCCACCACGCGCTGTCGTCGATGGCCCGGCTGACGAAGTCGCCCTCGATGGGGTCGCTGCCGCGCTGCCCGGCGGGGAAGACGCCCCGGTTGACGTCGAAGGTGCGCGCCACGACCCAGTCGTAGCGGCGGTTCCCGGTCCGCGCCGCGTAGTCGACCAGCGCGGTCAGCGTGGCCGCCGAGTTCCACCAGCTGCTGGCCCACCACCCCTCGTGGGGACGGTACGAGTACATCAGCGCTTCCGCCGCGCCATCGGCCCGAGTCGGAGCTGGGCGGGCCCACGCCGTGCAGCTGCCCTCGTTGCTCCCCGCCGCGCGTCCGCACGCGCGGACCGCGCCGCCGTAGTGGCGCCCGCGCGGGTCGCGCGTGGCGAACATGGTCGTGCGGGTCGAAGTGCCGGAGATGACGGCGGTGCGGCCCAACGACGAACCGCCCGGCCAGCTCGCGCCCTCGTCCCACGAGCGGTCCAGCCACACCTCGTCACCGGGACCGCCTGCCTCGACCGTTCCCCAAGCCATCGCCCTCGCGTCCACGTGCAGGCGGATCGTGCGGCCGTGCAAGGTGGTCGGGGCGACCGGCTGGACGTCACCGGCGGCCAGGCTCGCGTCGACGTGATCGCACAGCACGTCGCACACCACGGGGTAGATCCAGTCGGTGCACGCCACCGCTCCCGCGTCACCGCACGCGCGGATCAGGCCGCGCCGGTGCCCGGCCGGGTCGCTCACGTTGTGCATCAGCGTGCGCGTGCCCGTCCGCGTGCCGGGCACGGTTGCCCTGCCCAGCAGGGGCTCCCAGGTGACGCCGCCGTCCCACGAGCGGTCCAGCCACACCGAGTCGCCTGGCGTCCCCTCGTCGATGCTGCCCCACGCCATGCCGTCGGCGTCGGACACGTGCAGCACCAGGAGACGGCCGTTGAGCCGCTTCTCCGGCACCGGGAACTCCTCCTCCCTGGCCTGCGAGGGGTCCAAGGCGTCGCAGGCCAGGAAGCAGACGGTCGCGGCGGGAGTGGGAGCGGTCGGGCTGAGCAGCTGCGCGGTGGTGATCAGTGCGACCAGCAGGGGAGTCGGCATGGTGGCCTCCGCCGGGAAGCGCCGGGGTTGTCCGAAGAGGACCGGAATGCGTTTTCCAGCAGAGTGGACGGTAGTGCGCCGAAGCTGCGCTTACAACGATGTAAAAGCGTTCTGTCCGGTTCTGTCACCAAGATCGCCCACCATGGGCCGCCTGGTGGAGCGGACTCACCCGGATGGCGGTTGTCGAACTGGTCGTGGCATCGGATAGTGCCAACTTCGACCCGGCAGCGCGGGATGCCGTGGTGGGGGAGACGGAACACGTGACGACTTCAGTGGGTGACCGCGGGTTGCGGCGCATCCGAACACTGGTCGACGTCGTGGCGTGGGTCGGCGGCGTGGGCTTGGCGACCACCCTCGTGCTGGAGGCCGACCACCCGGCGCGGTTCGCCGTCGTGGCCCTGGTCGCGGTGGTGCTGGGGTCGTGGTGGCTCAAGCCGCGCGGCGACAGCCGGTGGGTCGCCGCGCTGGAGGGCGTCATCGCCGCCTCCGCCCTGCTCCTGCTGCCTGCCCCGCAAGTGGTCATCGGCTTCCTGTTCGGCGTCACCACCAAGCGCGCGCTGCGCGGCGAGCGGCTGGTCGTGGAGGCGGCCTTCGCGCTGGTGGGCTACCTGGCAGGCGTGATCGCCTCGCTGGTGCTGGGCACCGGGGCGGCCCCCCACGACACGCTGCCGACGATGCTGCTGCCGCTGGCGGGCCTGGTGCTGGAATCCGCCGCGCTGCACCAGGTGGTGCGGGTGGCCCGCCGCGCCGAGCTGGCGCACCTGCGCGCCGAGGACGCGCGCGCCACGACCGCCGCCGTGCTGCACTCCAGCCCGGTCGGCCTGGTCCTCGTCGACGGCGACGGCACGCCGGGACTGCACAACGAACGGGCCAGGGACCTGCTCGGCTGGGACGGCGTGGCGGCCCCCGCGGTGCCGTGCCCGCACGGGCCCAACATCGCGGCCTGCGACCGGGGATGCCGCGACCAGCCGGTGGAGGTGCGGCTGCCCGGCGTCGAGCGCGTGGTGGCGCTGCATCCGGCGCGCGTGGAGCAGGCGATGGGACCGGACCGCACCCTGATCGCGGCGGTGGACATCAGCGTGCGCAGGCGGCTGGAGGACCAGCTGCGCCACCGCACCGAGCGCGATGAGCTGACCGGCCTGGTCGGCCGCGCCCACCTGCTGCACCTGCTCGACCGAGCGCTGGCCGACGGCGACGCGGGCCTGCTGGTGCTCGACCTCGACCAGTTCAAGGAGGTCAACGACACCGAGGGGCACCACGCGGGCGACCGGTACCTGGTCGCGGCGGCGCACCGCATCCGCGACGCGGTCGAACCGGGCGCGGTGGCCGCGCGGCTGGGCGGCGACGAGTTCGCCGTGCTGGTGCCCGGCGGCACCGAGCGGGAGTGCCTGCGGCTGGCCGCGGCGGCGCTGGCGGCGCTGCGCGAGCCGTGGTCGGATCTGGGCTACGACCTGGTGATGCGGGCCAGCATCGGCGTCGCGGTGTCCGCGCCCGGCACCGCCACTGACGAGCTGCTGCACGACGCGGACACCGCGATGTACGTGGCCAAGCGGGAAGGCGGCGGCCGGGCGCGGCTGTTCCGCCGGGAGATGGCCGAGGAGCTGCTGGCCCGCCAGCGCGACAAGCGCGACCTGCGCGCCGCGATCGGCACCGAGCAGCTGGTGCTGCACTACCAGCCCATCGTGGACCTGACCAGCTCGGCGGTGTCCGGCGCGGAGGCGCTGGTGCGCTGGCAGCGGCCGGGACGCGGACTGCTGCCGCCGCAGGAGTTCATCGGCCTGGCCGAGGAGACCGGCCTGATCGTGCCGCTGGGCGCGCAGGTGCTGACCGCGGCGTGCGCGCAGGCGGTGCGCTGGCGCGGGGAGGGCCGCTCGCTGGACGTGACGGTCAACGTGTCCACCCGGCAGCTGTCCGCGCCGGGCTTCCTGCCCTCGCTGGGCCGTGCCCTGGAGGCCACCGCCCTGCCGCCGGACGGGCTGACCATCGAGGTGACCGAGTCGGTGTGGGCCGACGAGGCGGCGATGCGGGCGCTGATGGCGGTGCGCGAAACCGGGGTGCGGGTGGCGCTGGACGACTTCGGCACCGGTTATTCGTCGCTGAGCTACCTGCACCGCTACCCGTTCGACGTGGTCAAGATCGACAAGTCGTTCACCAGGGCGCTGGGCGACACCGGCCGCACCGCGGGCGTGGTGCGCTGCATCATCGACCTGGCCGAGGTGCTGGGTGCGGTCACCGTGGCCGAGGGCATCGAGACGCGGGAGCAGGCGGACTGGCTGCGCCGCGCGGGCTGCGGCTACGCGCAGGGCTTCCTGTTCGGCCGACCGGAACCGGCTAAGGGGTGGGACTCGCTGCCGTCGCGCAACTGAGCGAGCGCTTCACAGCGGTGTGGTGGTGAAGTCCCCGGCGCCGTCGAAGCGCACCTCGTGCAGTTCGTCGAAACCCTCGTCGAAGCTGGGCGGGCGCAGGCGCTTCAGCGTGGCGAACAAACCTACTTCGGGCACCCGCGCCCGACCCGGCCTGGCGGCGTTGCGCCGCAGCGACCCCGCCGGGTCCGGCGGGAACCAGTAGCCGACCACCGGCACGGCGGCAGCCCGGCCGAGCGCGACCAACCCCGCCCGCTCCTCGGGAGAAGCGTTGGTGTTGTCCACCGCGACCGACCGGCCCGCCGCCAACCCCTCCGCCACCGCGCGCCGCTGCCGGGCCTCGCGGTGCCTGGCGCGCGGCCAGAGGTCCTTGCTCACGTGCAGGTGGGTGGCGGCCAGGTGACGGGTGTAGAAGGTGGTCTTCCCCGACGCCTGCAAGCCCACCAGGATCACCAGTCTCGTCATCGCCCTTTCCGCATCGCCCTCTCCGCTCCGTGAACGCGCCTGCCACCCCCTCTGGCACCGGGCCGCTCCCGCCTGCGAACCTGGTGCTCATGATCCTCCCGGAGCCCAAGGAGCGCCGAGCACGCGAAGCGCTGGCAGCGTTGGGACTGGACGACCACGTGACCGGCCTGGAACTGCTGACGGGCGGCGTGGTGAACACCGTCTGGATGGTTCACCGCGCGAATGCCGACGACCTGGTGCTCAAGACCACTGACGACACCCCCGAGGACCTGTACGAGGTCGAGGCCGAAGGGTTGGACGCGCTCCGCGATCACGGTCTGCGCACCCCGCGCGTGCTCGGCGTCGGAGGGGGAGGGCTGGCGCTGGAGGCGCTGACCCCGCGAGTGCCCGCCGAACCGGAGTTCTGGGAACACGCCGGCCGCGCGGTTGCCGCCCTGCACGGTGTGCACGGCGACAGGTTCGGCTGGCCGCACGACGGCTGGCTGGGCGTGCTGCCGCAACGCAACCACTGGCACGACGACGGCCACGTGTTCTTCGCGGAGCAGCGGTTGCTGCGCTACGTCGGTGAACCCAAAGCCGAAGCCGTGCTGACCAGTCGTGATCGTGCCGCCCTGGAGCGGCTGTGCGTCCGACTCCCCGACATCGTGCCCACCGCGCCACCCGTGCTGACCCACGGCGACCTGTGGCACAACAACGTGGTGGCCGCGCCGGACGGCGAACCGGTGTTCATCGATCCCGCCGTGTCGTGGATGTGGGCCGAGGTCGACCTGAGCATGATGTTCTGCGCCGACAAGTCGCCCGCCAGGTTCTTCGACGCCTACCGGGAAGTGCGACCGCTGGACTCCCGATGGCGCGAGCGGATGCCGGTGCTGTTCCTGCGCGAGGTGCTCAGCACCCTGGCCCACGAAGGCAGCCGGTGGTCCCTGGACTACCTCCGCACGGTGCTGCGCCCCTTCATGACGAGTTGACCCCTCCTCCCCGCTCTCCACGCGGTCACGGCGATCACCGCGGCGCCCGCAGGGTCAACAAGGAGATCTCACTCGGCGCGAACACCCGCAGCTGTGGCCCCCAGAAGCCCGCGCCGCGACTGGTCCAGAGCTGAGTGCGTTCCCCGTGCCCGCTCAGCCCCGACAGCACCGGCTGCTGCAGCCTCACCAGGTGGTGGAACGGCCAGATCTGCCCGCCGTGGGTGTGTCCGGACAGTTGCAGGTCCACCCCGGCCGCGGCGGCTTTGCCGACCTCGCTGGGCTGGTGGGCCAGCAGCACCACCGGATCGTCCGGACGGGTGCCCGCCAGGGCGGCGCCGAGGTCGTCCCCGTGGCCGGGCTCGCCGGAGGCGGAACCGGTGACGTCGTCGACACCCGCGAAGACCAACCGCGCTCCGCCCCGCTCCAGGACGCGGTGCTGGTTGTGCAGGCTGGTCCAGCCCAGCTCCGACATGTGCTCCAGCCACGCCTGCGCGTTGGACAGGTACTCGTGGTTGCCCGAGACGTAGAACCGCGCGCTGGCGCGGACCTCGCCCAGCGCGGCCGCTTGGCCCCGGCGCTGGGCCACCGTGCCGTCGGCGATGTCACCGACGTGGACCACCACGTCCGGCTCCGCCGCGTTCACCGCCGCCACCATGGCGCGGGACCACCGGGTGCGGTCGATCGCGCCGTAGTGGGTGTCGGCGAGGACCGCGATGGTGAGGCCGTCGAACGCCCTGTCGAGGCGGGGGAGCACGATCTCGGCACGCCTGACCCTGGGCACCCGGCGCGCCTCGACCGAGCCGTGCGCCACCAGGACCACGACGACCACCGCCAGCAGCACCGAGACCACCCGCGCCCGCAGCGGGTTGTCGACCCCGGCCACCAGCAGTACCAGGCGCACCACGTCGGTGATCAGCGTCCAGGCGAACGCCACCCAGCTCACGCCCAGCATCAGGTGGGCGATGCGGGCCGCCCGGTCGGAGCGCCGCCGCCCGTGGGCGCGGACCAGCAGGACGGGGAACGCCACGTACGCCGTGCCGAACAGCAGCAGACTGGTGACCGTCACCGGCCACGGCCACTGCGCCGACGGCGGGAACAGGCCGAACCAGGGCACCCAGAACAGCAGCGTCGCCACGGTGACCAGCACCGCGACGAAGGCCAAGCGACGCCGCGGTGCCGAGCGCGGAGGACTTGACGTGGTGCTCGACATCGCAACTCCTCGGTAAGGGACCGGTGGTCTGCTCGACCCTATCCCAACGGACCGGTGGTCTTTTGGTGGTTAACCCGATCGAGCGGTGAGGCCGATCAGTTGGTTGACCAGGCTCTCGGTCAACGCGGCGGGAAAGGTCTGCTCGGCGGGGGGCAGGCCCAGTTCGGCGGTCACCCGCGCCACCGCGTCGGTGGGGTGCGCGTGCGGCCACAGCCCGGCGGTGATCACCAGCACGGCCTCCGCGAAGTGCGTCGCCGCGTCGGCGCCGAGGTGGGGGAGCTCGGCGCGCACCAAGCGGGCGAGCCGGTGCGTGTTCGTGGTGGAGTGGGCCTTGAACACGCGGGCGAAGTCCACGCTGATGTTGCGCTCCAGCACGGAGGCCATCGCGCTGAACAGTTCGCACAGCAGCGGGTGGCGCAGCACGGAGTGGGCCACCGCGGTCGCCACGGCGATGGCGCGGCCGTAGGGCACGGGCTCGGCCACCGCTTCGCGCAAGCGCGGTTCCAACTCGTCCAGCCATGCGCTCCACCTGCGGTTCAGCACCTCCAGGAAGATCGCCTCCCGGCTGTCGAAGTAGCGCAGCACGTTGGACTTGGCCAGTCCCACCCGGTCGCTGAGCTCGCGCAGGCTGATGTCGGCGATCAGCCGCTCGGCGAGCATCGCCTCCGCCGTGCTCAGGATGGCCGCTCGTCGGGCTTCGACCTGCTCGGGGCGCCGGGCCCGCTGGAACTCGCCGCTGGTCGCCTTCATTCGTTCAGGTTATCAATACCGGTGCGAGTGGATAAGGGACCGTCGGGCTGTTAGCTTGATGGTCACTGGTCCTGAAGGGAGCCGGGATGAACGCACTGTCGATCACCGATCGCGGGGCTCTCGCAGTGGTGACGCCCGCTCTCGCGCCCCCCGGTCCGCCGGTCGGGGAGGGGTGATGGGGCCGCTGTTCGAGTTCGCCGATATGAGGACGGGGCGGCGCCGATGAGCTGCGCGTCCACGTCGCCGAGCGGCATTCGCTGGCGGAGACCGCGCTGGTTCACGAACGGGGTGAGGCCGGTGCGCTCACCGGCAAGACCGTCGTGGTTCCGGAGAGCTGAACGCTCGCGCGTGAGACAGCGGGGCGGCGATCTTGCTCGATGTGGTGATCTGGGGCAGTAGCTCCCGTGACGGACTGTTACAGAAAGGTGGTGTACCGGTGTCGGTAGTACTGCGCTTCCCGTAGTAGTGTTCACAGCACACAACCGGGAGAGGTCAATGGACACCAGTCAACTGCTGAAGGGAGTGCTGGACCTGGCCGTCCTTGCGGTGCTGCGCAAGGAGGACGGGTACGGCTATGACGTGCTGCGCCGACTCCGCCAAGGTGGTCTGGACGGCGTCGGCGACGCGTCGGTCTACGGGACGTTGCGCAGGCTCTACAACGCCGGGCTGCTGACGTCCTACGTCGTTCCCAGTGAAGAGGGGCCGCACCGCAAGTACTACAGCCTCAACGAGCCGGGGCGGGCCCGGCTGATCGAGTCGGGCAACACGTGGAAGTCGTTCGCGCGGACGCTGGACGACCTGTTGGGGGAAGTCGCATGAACACGCAGACCAACACCGAGGTGCAGCGCTACCTGGACCGGATGCGCGCCGCCCTGTCCGACCTGCCCGCCGTCGAGGTGGGCGAGATCATGGACGACGCCGGGTCGCACGTGGTCGAGGTCGCTGAGGAGCTGGGCGACGAGTTCTCCGCCGAGGCGCTGGCCGCCCGCCTCGGCTCCCCCGAGGCTTACGCGCGGGAACTCCGCGCGGCCGCCGGGTACCCGCCCGCAGCCGCGCCCGCGTCGACGGGCGGCGGGGGCGCGGCGCTGGCCAGGTTCTGCTTCTACGCCCTGGTGGCCGGTGTGGCCGCCGCTTTCGCCTTCGCCGCGAGCGGCGGCGAGCACGAACAGGTCACCTTCCTGGTCGCGGTGTGCGGACTGATCGCGGTGGCCCTGCTGTTCGGGCGGGCGGGGCTGGTGCGGGAAGTCGGCAACCTCCCGGAGGCCTCGTTCGCCCGCGACGCGATCGCCCAGGCGGAGCGGTCCGAAGCGGCCAGGGTGCTGGCCTACCTGCGCACCCTGCAGCCGGGGTGGTGGCTGCTGCGGGCGCTGGTGATCCTGGCCGCCGGTTTCCTGCTGGGCATCTCGGAGTTCCTGGTCCTGGCGCTGCCGCTGACCGCGCTGGCCCTGCTGTCGGGGCCGAGGGCCAAGCGGGACCGGCGCTGGCTGTGGATCAGCCTGCCCATCGGGGCGTTCGCGCTGGGCCTGTTCCTGACCCTGTTCGACGCGGTGTTCACCCACACTTATTACCGGGCGTCGGTCCCGCAGGCGACGTACAGCGCCACGCCGGACTACCCGGACAACATCTACGTGTTCGACAAGAACGGCAAGGCGCTCACCGACGTCTACCTCTACGACGAGGACGGGCAACCGCTGGAGTCGCCGTGGTACGGCTGCGCCTCTGGCGTCCCCCGCGCCGACAACCAGTACCCCAAGCCGCAGGTGGAGCGCGATGGGCACGGTTGCCGGGAGGTGGACGGCGTGCCGTTCGCCGTGGTGATCCCGACGCCGACGACGTCGGCCCCGCCGACCACGACCGGCCCGGTGCCGCCATCCTCCCCGCTGCCTCCCTCGTCGGAGTCCGCGCCGCCTGCCACGACCGGCTCGGTGACGACCACTGGGTGATTCAGTCACACCACCGGCAGTCGCGGCAGCACGAGGCGGAAGGTGGTCCCGGCACCGGGGGTGCTGGTCACCGACACCTCGCCGCCGTGCATCTCCACCAGCTGGCGGGTGATCGCCAGGCCCAGGCCGCTGCCGCCGGTGGTGCGGCTGCGGGACTTGTCCGCGCGCCAGAACCGGTCGAACACCCTCGGCAGGTCCTCGGCGTGGATGCCGACACCGGTGTCGACGACCTCCACCACCACCGACTCGCCTTCGGCGCGGCCGGTGACGGTGATCGTGCCGCCTGCGGGGGTGTAGCGGACGGCATTGGTCACGAGGTTGCCCAGGGCTTGGCGCAGCCGCACCGGGTCCGCGTGCAGGAACAGCCCGGACCGGCTCTCCGCGCGCAGCGCCACGCCCTGGACTTCGGCTTCGGCCCGGTGCGCGGCGACCGCCTGGCCGATCACCTCGTCCGCGTCCACCGCCTCGCGGTGCAGGCGCAGCGTCCCGGCGTCGGCTCGGGCGAGGTCCTGGAGGTCGGTCACGAGGTGCTGCAGCAGCAGGGCCTCCTCCAACAGCATCGAGATCAGCTCCGGGTCCGGGGTGGCCAGACCGTCCTGGGTCGCCTCCAACCAGCCGGTGACGTTGCCCAGCGGGGTGCGCAACTCGTGCGCCACGTCGCTGATCAGCGCCCGGCGCTGGCGCTCGGTCTCGGCCAGCGCGGCCGACATGGTGTTGAACGCCCGCGCCAGCTCGCCGAGTTCGCCCTTGGCCTCCTCGACGCGGACGGTGCGGTCGCCCGCGCCCATCCGCTGCGCCGCCGAGGTCAGCGCGCGGATCGGCCGCGCCAGCTGCATCGCGGTCAGCCACGCCGCGAACCCGGCCACCGCCAGGATCGCCGCCCCGGTCAGCGCGATGCGCGTGACGCCTGCCGTGGACAGGTCCACCGTGGCGGGTTCCGCCCCGGTCGGCGCGGTGAGGAACAGCAGTGCGGGCTGTGCCACGTAGGGGATGAGCTGCTCCCGGCGCGCGGTGGTGAGGCACTGCGCGGTTTCCGGGGGCAGGCGGGCCGCGCTCCGGTACACGTCCACCGTGAGCCGCGGCCACTGCGGGTCGAAGGCGAAGGACTTGCCGGAGCGCTCGGCGCAGGCGGCGGCCCTGTTCAGCAAGTCGGTGTTCGCGGCGACCTCGGTCGGCACGGGCAGGTCCAGGTCCTTCTCGACCGTGCACGGCGGGCCGGGAGCGGCGGAGGTCGGCCATTCCAGGTGGGGTCTGCCGGACGCCCTGGTGGAGATCCGCGCGCCGGTGCACTCGGCCAGGGCGCGGGCCTTGCGCTGGAGGTCGGCGCTCTCCTGCTCGGTCAGCTTCAGCGGGCCGACGGCGCGCGGGTCGATCTCGTCGGTCCCGCCCGCCTTGAGCGCCGGGTCGACGTTCAGCGGGTCGACCACGACCTTGGGGGTGACCGGCAGCGGCGGGGCACCGGGGCCACCTGAGTCGGCGATGGGTTCGCGGTCCTTGGTGGTCAGCGCGATCCGGCGGCCGTGCCGGGCGGCCAGGGCCCGCACGGTGGGGCCGACCTCGGACCAGTCCGGGTGCGTCGCGGCGTAGCCCAGCAACTCGTCGTAGAGGGTCGCGTCGGTGGCCAGCGCCTCGCCCTGCTCCTGCCTGATGCTGCCGGTGGTGGCCTGGGTGGCCAGCCAGGCGGTGACCGCGATCGAGCAGGCGGCGATCAGCGCCGAGACCGCGAAGAACCGGACCAGCAGGCTGTGCCGCCTGCTCATACGAGCTTGTAGCCGACGCCGTACACGGTCAGCAGCCGCTCCGGGGTGCGCGGGTCGCGCTCGATCTTGCGGCGTACCTTCATGATGTGCACGTCCACCGTACGCGCGGTGATGTAGCCGTCGTAGAGCAGTTGGCCGCGGGTGAACACCCGCCCTGGTTGCGCGGCCAGCGTGGCCAGCAGCCGGAACTCCGAGGGCGTCAGCGCGACCGGCTGCCCGGCCAGGCTCACCTCGTGCCGGACCTGGTCGATCGCCAGGTCGCCGACCCGCAGCACGCCAGAGCCCGCCGAGTGGGCACGCCCGGCGCGGCGCAGGATGGTGCGCACCCGCGCGACCATCTGCCGCGGCCGGAACGGCTTGGTGATGTAGTCGTCGGCGCCCAGGTCGAACCCCAGCAGCACGTCGTCCTCCGTCGACCGCGCGGTCAGCAGCACGATCGGCACGTCGGACTCCGCGCGCAGGACCCGGCACACGTCCAGGCCGTCGACGGCGGGCATCATCACGTCGAGCACCAGCAGGTCGGGGTTGTGCCTGCGCGTCTGGTCGATCGCCGCACGTCCGTCGTGGACCACCAGCACCGAGTGCCCGTCGTGCTCGAGGTAGCGGCGAACCAGTTCGGCCTGGTTGTGGTTGTCCTCCGCCACGATGATGTGGGCGCACACGCCAGCGAGTATGCCCTGCGTTCATCGGAGTCGAGCAGGTCGCAAATAGGTTCTTCACGATTTCCGGCGATCTTGGGGACATGAGGACGCGCTTGGGGCTGATCGCCTGCCTGGTCACGGTGCTCGTGCTGAGCTCGTGGCAGGTCGTGGGCACGCGATCGGCCGTGCGGGAAGCCATCCCCTCGCCATCGGCCACGAGCACGGTCCCGACGACCACGACCACGAGCGCCATCACGACCACAACCACGACCGCGATCACGACCACGACCACCAAGCGCGTCTACGCGTCGTCCGCAGAACTGCCCGACGGCGGTCCGATCCCGGAGCAGGGCGCCGGGACGTGGCACGTGGTTCCGGGCACCTCGGCGCCCGTCGGCAGCGGCACGCTCCACACCTACGTCGTGGAAGTCGAGGACGGCGTGCGGGTCGACGAGCAGGCGTTCGGCCAGTTCGTGCAGGACACGCTGGCCGACCCGCGCGGCTGGACCGCGCGCGGCGGCGTCGCGCTGCGGCGGGTGGACAGCGGCCCGGCGAGCATGCGGGTGCGGCTGACCTCCATGCGGACCGCCCGAGCCCTCTGCGGCTACGAGATCCCCGTGGACGTGTCGTGCCGCAACGGGGGACGGATCGACCTCAGCGCGGCCCGCTGGGTGCGCGGCGCGGTCGCCTTCGACGGCGACCTGGTGAACTACCGGCGCTACGTGATCAACCACGAGGTCGGCCACGCGCTCGGGCAGGGCCACCAGCCGTGCGCGGTCCACGGTGGACTCGCGCCGGTGATGATGCAGCAGACGTTCAGCACGTCCAACGACGAGATCGTCAGGATCACTGCGGGGGTGCCGCAGGGCGCGGTGATCCCGGCGGACGGCAAGGTGTGCGCGCCCAACCCCTGGCCGTTCCCCTGACCGGCCCGGTCAGGCGTCCTGCGGGTGGCGGGCGAGCAGCACCCGGTCCAGTCCGGTCACCCGCAGCATCCGGGACACCGGCGGGGGCGGGGCGGTCAGCTCGAACCCGGTGCCCGCCGCCAGCGCCCGCTCGCGCGCGACGATGAAGGTGGTCAGGCCGCTGGAGTCGCACAGCGCCAACCCGGACAGGTCGATCACCAGTCGGTGCCCCGCGGCCTGCGGCAACCGCGCCAGCGTCCGCTCCAGCGCGGGAGCGGTCTCGTGGTCCAGTTCGCCGGTCAGCACGACGCGGTGCGTCGTGCCCTCGGCCGCCGTGGTGATGCGCAGTCCGCTCATCCCGCCTCCGGGGGACGCGGGCCCAACGCCAGGATGGCGGTGTCGTCGGAGGGCTCGTCCGCCCAGGCCGTCAGCACCTCGGCCAGGGAGTCCACCACCGCTCGGGCGCCGGTGCCCGCGAAGCCCGCGGCCAGGGCGGGCAGCCGCTCCTCGTCCTCGCCGAGCATCAGGCCGTCGGCCCGGCGGGCCTCGGTGAGACCGTCGGTGTACAGCACCAGTACGTCGCCGGGGGTGAGGCGCGCGCTGGTGGCGACGAAGTGGGCGTCGGGCAGCGCGCCCACGAGCTGTCCGCCCGGTGTGGTCAGCACGTCGACCTCGCCGTCCGCGCGGATCACCAGCGGTGGCGGGTGGCCGCCACTGGCCAGCGACACCGCGAAGTCGTCGCCGTCGGGCTCGAGCAGCCCGAACACGACGGTGCAGAACCGCGGTGCGCCGGGGTCGTGCCGCTGGCGCAGCACGCTGTTCAGGGTGGACAGCACCGCCACCGGGTCGGTGTCGTGCACGGCGGCGGCGCGCAGCGTGTAGCGCGTCAACGAGGTCAGGACCGCGGCCTGCGGTCCCTTGCCGCACACGTCGCCCAGGAAGAAGCCCCAGCGGTCGGCGTCGAGCGGGAACACGTCGTAGAAGTCGCCGCCGACCTGGTCGCTGGACGCGGCGTGGTAGTGGGCCGCGATCTCCAGCCCCGGCACCTCGGGCAGCTCGGCGGGCAGCAGCGTGCGTTGGAGGGTGCTGGTCAGCCGCTGCAGGCGTTCCCGCTCCCGCTCGGCCTCCCTGCGGGCGCGCAGCAGTTCCCGCTCGTAGGCGCGGCGCTCCCGCGCGTCGAAGACGGTGATGCGCACCAGCAGCGGGTCACCGTCCTGGTTCTTCTTCACCGTGGCGGTGACCAGAACGGGCAGCCGGTGGCCGTCCGCGGTCACCAGGTCCAGCGCCAGCTCCCGCGCCTCGCCGTGCATCCGCAGCATCGGCGCGTAGTGCGTCTCGTGGTAGAGCCTGCCACCGACGCTGAGCAGGTCGGCGAAGCTCCTGCGCCCGACCAGGTCCTCCCGCCGGTACCCCAGCCACGTCAGCAGGGTGGCGTTGACCTTGGCGATCTCGCCGTCGAGCAGCGTGGACAGGTAGCCGCAGGGGGCGTTGTCGTAGAGGTCCTCCATGCTGTCCTCCAGCAGTGCGGAGAACGAGGCTTCGCGGTCTTCGGGCTCCTCGACCTGGTGCCCGGCGACGCTCATCACGATGACGACCTGCGGCGCAGGAACTCGGCGATGGCCGCGGTGGTCTGCTCGGGCGCGCTCAGGTGCGGGCAGTGCCCGGTGGCGTCGAGGAGCACCAGCTCGCTGCCCCTGAGCCTGCGGTGCACGAACTCGCCCACCGCCGGGGCGGCGATGATGTCCTCCCGGCACTGCAGGACCAGCGAGGGCACGGTCACCGCGGCCAGGTCGTCGCGGTTGTCCGACAGGAAGGTCACCCGCGCGAAGTGCCTGGCGATGGCCGGGTCGGTGCGGCAGAAGCTCTCGGTCAGCTCCTGGCCCAGCTCGGGACGCTCCGGCACGCCCATGATCGCGGGCGCCATGGCCGCCGACCAGCCCAGGTAGTTGCTGTCCAGGGAGTCCAGCAGCTCCTCGATGTCGGCGGCGCTGAAGCCGCCCCGGTAGTCGCCGTCGTCGACGTAGCGGGGCGAGGGGCCGACCAGGACCAGCCCGCCGAAGCGGGACGGGTCGGCCACCGAGGCCAGCACGCCGATCATGGCGCTGACCGAGTGCCCGACGAACACCGCGTCGCGCAGGTCCAGCTCCGCCATGATCTCCAGCACGTCGGCGGCGTAGCCCTCCAGCGAGGAGTACCGCTCGGGGTCCCAGGCCGACAGGTCCGACCGGCCCGCGCCGACGTGGTCGAACAGCACCACCCGGTGGTCGGCGGCGAAGGCGGGCGCCACGAGCCGCCACATGTTCTGGTCGCACCCGAACCCGTGGGAGAAGACCAGGGGGCGGCCGCCTTCCGGACCGGTCACCGTCACATGGTTCCTGCTCCACACGTCCATGGTGGGAAGTATCCCACCATGGTGGCGGCGCACCCGCTCGGGCGGTTTGGACCCGTCCGAGCGGAGGTACACCGGGCGGCGAGGAAAGGTGGAGCACATGGCAGTTGCCTGCGACGACCGCGTCGACCTGGCGCTGAGGTCGGTCCTGCCGCTGGCGCAGTTGCGCCGCCGGATCACCACGGCGCTGGCGGATGTCGAGGACGAGCGGTTGACCGACGTGCTGCTGGTGGGCAACGAGCTGGTCAACAACGCCTACGAGCACGCGGCCTCGCCGCGGCCGGTCCGGCTGGCGCGGCTGGCCGACCGGGTGCGCATCGAGGTCGACGACGCCAGCCCCCACCGCCTGCCGGTGCTGGGCAGGCCGGGTGGGCAGCCCGTGGGCCTGGGACTGCTGGTGGTCGCGCGGCTCGCGGTGGACTGGGGTGTCGAGCAGCACGAGGACCACAAGACCGTGTGGGCCGAGGTGGGCACCGGCTGAGGGCCTCGCCCCGACCGGCGTTGAGCCGTTCGGGCGGTCTGCGCGTGCTGCTGTTCCCCACCGGGGACCGGGTCTGCGACCTTCTCCCTCCCGGCACGTGGAGGTGTCATGGGCGGACGTTGGCGGACGGCGGTCCTGGTGCCGCTGCTGCTCGCGGCGGGCTGCGGCGGGCTGGGGGCCGACCCGGCCGACGACCCCCGCGCCCTGGTGACGATGGGTTTCGGTCTGCCGGACGAGCACGCCACCGCGCGGGTCGCGGTGTTCCGGCGGGCCAATCCGGACGTCGACCTGCGCATCACCGAAGGCGCCTTCGACGAGCAGCAGTTCCTGTCCGCGGTGGCCGCGGGCGAGCCGCCCGACGTGGTCTACGCCGACCGGCGCAAGCTGGGCGGCTACGCGGCCAGGGGCGCGGTGGTCAGCCTGGCCGACTGCGTCCGCGAGCACGGCGTGGACCTGGGCCAGTTCCGCGAGGCGGCGCTGCGGCAGGTGACCTACGGGAGCGAGGTCCACGGCCTGCCGGACTTCTCCAGCGTCCGGCTGCTGATCGTCAACAACACCGCGGTGCGCGAAGCCGGTCTGGACCCGGCGGCGGTCGCCACGTCGGACTGGGCGGCGCTGGCGGGGATGACCGACCGGCTGGCGCGGGTGGAGGGCGGGCGGCCCCGCCGCATCGGCTTCGACCCCAAGGTGCCGGAGTTCCTGCCGCTGTGGGCCAAGGCCAACGGCGTCGAGCTGGTCGGCGGCAGCGGGGTGGACGTGCGGCTGGACCACCCGAAGGTGGTCGAGGCGGTGCGCTACACCGCGGACCTGGTCGCCGCGCAGGGCGGCTGGGCGTCGTTCCGGGCCTTCCGCGACACCTTCGACCAGTTCGGCGCCGCGAACCAGTACGTCACCGGGCAGCTCGCGGCCATGGCGATGGACTCCTGGTACATCAACACGCTGGCGACCAACTCGCCCGATGTCGACGTCACCGTCGCGCCGTTCACCGACCGCTCGGGCGCGCCGCTGACCGAGTCGGGCGGCCAGGCGTGGGCGATCCCCAAGGGCGCCCGGCACCCCGAGGCGGCCTGCCGGTTCCTGGTCACCATGACCGCGACCGACACGTGGGTCACCGCGGCCACCGCCCGGCGGGACGCGCTGGCCGGGGCGGGCAGGCCCTACGGCGGCACGTTCACCGCCAACCGCGTCGCCGACCAGCGCATCTTCGACGAGGTCTTCGACCCCAGGGGCAACCGCGTGCTGGAGCGGGGGGTGCCGATGGTGCTGGCGCTGCAGGACCAGGCGTTCGCGCTGCCGCCGAGCCCGGCGGCGAGCGAGCTGGTGCGCGCCTGGGAGGGGGCGGTGAACCGGGTGCTGACCGGTGGGCAGAACGCCGAGGAGGCGATGGCGCAGGCGCAGCGGGAGGCCGAGCGGGCGCTGCGGCGCGTGGGCGGGAGGTAGCGGCGTGGCGAGCGTGAGCAGGCGCGAGTCGCGCGCCGGGTGGTTGTTCCTGCTGCCGTGGATCATCGGGTTCCTGGCCTTCACGGCGGGACCGATGCTGTTCAGCCTGTGGTTGTCGCTGACCCACTACGACATGCTCAAGCCACCGCGGTTCGTCGGGCTGGAGAACTACCGGGAGGCCGTG
This sequence comes from Saccharothrix coeruleofusca, assembly GCF_017876325.1. Taxonomy (NCBI): domain Bacteria; kingdom Bacillati; phylum Actinomycetota; class Actinomycetes; order Pseudonocardiales; family Pseudonocardiaceae; genus Saccharothrix; species Saccharothrix coeruleofusca. The sequence goes on along the minus strand of NZ_JAGINV010000001.1, from coordinate 3,278,831 downwards.
CGCGACGAGCGGGTGGCCACCGCGCTGTGGAACACGGCGTTCTACACCGTGCTGCACGTGCCCTCGCAGATCGTGCTGGCGCTGGCGCTGGCGAGTCTGATGCGCCGCGCCGGGCGCGCGGCGGGTTTCTTCCGCACCGTGCTGTACCTGCCGGTGATGACGCCGCCGGTGGCGCTGGCGGCGATGTTCCTGCTGCTGCTCAACGGCCAGAACGGCGCGATCAACGAGTTCCTCGGCTGGTTCGGCTTCACCGGTCCGAACTGGACCACCGACCCCGCGTGGGTCAAGCCGGGCCTGGTGCTGATGAGCCTGTGGACGGTGGGCAGCACGGCGGTGCTGTACCTGGCCGCCCTGACGCGGGTGCCCCTGGAGCGCTACGAGGCGGCGCGGCTGGACGGCGCGAGCCCGTGGCGGCAGTTCTGGCACGTCACGCTGCCCGGCATCAGCGGCACGGTGTACTTCACCGTGGTGGTGAACACCATCGCCTCGCTGCAGGTGTTCACCGAGGCGTACGCGATGTTCTTCGGCGCGCGCGACCAGCAGTCCAAGGAGGGCGACGCGGCGCTGTTCTACGTGATCCACCTGTTCCAGGAGGCGTTCGGCTCGCTGCGGATGGGCTACGCCTCGGCGTTGGCCTGGGGCTTGTTCGTGGTCATCGCCGCCGTCACCGCCGTGCAGGTGCGGCTGTCGCGCCGGTACGTGCACTACGAGGGGGAGCGGTCGTGAAGCGCGCGCTGGTGCTGCTCGGGTTGCTCCTGGTCGCGGTGGCGTTCGTCTACCCGTTCTGGTGGCTGGTGAGCGCGTCGCTGAAGGACCGGGCGCACGTGTTCGACAACGCGCTGCTGCCCGCGCCCTTCTCGCCGGGCAACTACGTCGAGGTGTGGCGGGCGGTGCCGCTGCTGACCTGGATCGGCAACAGCGTCGTGGTGGGCCTGGCCGCCGCGGTGGCGGTGACGCTGAGCAGCGCCGCGGTGGCGTTCGGGTTCGCGCTGTTCCGCTTCCGCGGTCGAGGCCCGCTGTTCGGGCTGGTGCTGGCCACCATGATGCTGCCTGCCGCGGTGACCATGGTGCCGGTCTACCTGGAGTGGCACGCGATCGGCCTGGCCACCACGCAGGTCCCGCTGTGGGCGCAGAACCTGTTCGGCTCCGCCTTCTACGTCTTCCTGCTGCGCCAGTTCTTCCTCGGGCTGCCCAGCGAGGTGTTCGACGCCGCCAAGGTCGACGGCGCGAGCCCGTGGCGGCTGTTCACCGGCATGGCGCTGCCGCTGGCCAGGCCCGGCCTGGTCGTGGTGTTCGTCTTCGAGCTGAAGAACGCCTGGACGGATTTGGTCAAGCCGCTGATCTACCTGCGCGAGGCGCAGCTGTACACGCTGCCGCGCGGGCTGAAGGCGGTGCTGGACCGCTTCGGCGAGGGCGGCGAGGCGCAGTGGGAGCTGGTGCTGGCCGCCAGCACGGTGGCCACGGTGCCGATGGTCCTGCTGTTCCTGGTCGCGCAGCGGTACTTCGTCCGGGGGACGGTGACGCAGCACGTCGAATGAGCCGCGTGGTCTACTTCGGTCCGTTCGCGGAGCGGAGGAGGTGGCGGTGCCCGAGGTGCACTGCGCGGCGGGACGGGTGCTGGTGGTCGTCGACCCGGAGGGGACGCCGGGGGAGCGGGCGGTGGCCCGGTTGGCCGAGCTCGGCTACGAGGGGGACGGGGTGCTGCACCTGTCGCGGACCGACGGCTGGGCCGAGCGGCGGCTGCGGGACGGCGTCCTGGTCGTGGACGTCCTGGTCCGCTCCGCCGCGCTGGAGTCCCTGGGGGTCGACGCGGAGGCGTTCACCGAGAGGTCCCGCGTGGACCGGCGAGCGGTGCGGCTGCTGCGCGTGCGGGGCGAGGCCGCGGAGGGCGAGCGGCTGCCGGACGCGACGACCGTGGTGGCCGTGCCGCCGGGGACGCCGGTGCGGCGGGTGCTGGCGGACCTGGACTCCGGCGTGGAGTGGCCGCTGGTCCTGGCGCCGCCCCAGCGGTGAGGCGCCGTTCTGGAACGTCATTCCGGGATGCTCGTGGCCCCGTCCGGTGTTGTGATGGGTGATCGGACCGCGGTACGGAGTGAGGAGAACCGATGCCACTGACCGGCGAGTACGAGCCCAGCCCCGAGAAGTGGGTGCGCGAGCAGGTCGAGCTGTACGAGAGCTCGGGCGGCACCGAGGGCACGACCTTGCGCGGCATGCCCGTGATCGTGCTGACCACGAAGGGCAACCGGTCGGGCAAGATCCGCAAGACGCCGCTGATGCGCGTCGAGCACGACGGCGTCTACGCCGTGGTCGCCTCGCAGGGCGGTGCGCCCAAGCACCCGGTCTGGTACTACAACATCCGCTCGACGCCGACGGTGGAACTGCAGGACGGGCCGGTCCGCAAGGACTACACCGCGCGCGAGGTGACCGGCGAGGAGAAGGCCGTGTGGTGGGAGCGGGCCGTGGCCGCGTACCCGGACTACGCCGACTACCAGCGCAAGACCGACCGTGAGATCCCCGTGTTCGTCCTGGAGCCGGTCCAGGAGGGCTGAGGTCGTCCCGGCGGGCGGGTCCGGCTCGCCCGCCGGGAGCGCGGTCAGCTCACGGCGTCCTCACGAGCCGGGTTGGGCCCGGTGCTCGCGGGCCTCCAGCAGCGCCACCGCCAGGAACAGGTCCTGCAGGCCGATGCCGGAGCTGTCGAAGACGGTGATCTCGTCGGCGGAGCGGCGTCCCGGCGACCGGCCGGACAGCACGTGCCCGAGCGCGGTCGGCTCGGCGTGCGCCGGGGCGTGCTGGAACTCGCCGATCTCCCGCGACTGGGCGGGCCAGTCGCAGAACAGCCGCGCGGTGGCCAGCAGCTCCGGCGGCAGCTCCTGCTTGCCCCTGGCGTCGGAGCCCATGCTCGCCACGTGGGTGCCCGGCCCGATCCAGGCGGCGTCGAACAGCGGGGCGCGGGAGGTCGTCGCGGTCACCACGACGTCGGAGGACCGGCACGCCTCCTCGGCGGAGGCGGGCACGGCGGTCAGCCCGTGCCCGGCCAGCTTCCGCGCGAACGCCGCGCCCCGATCCGCGTCGCGGGCCACCACGCGCACCACCTCGAACTCGCGCACGCGGGCCAGCGCGGCGCACTCGTGGAACGCCTGGTGGCCGGTGCCGAAGACGGCCAGCGCCCGCGCGTCGGGGCGGGCCAGCGCGTCGGCGGCCACCGCGTCGGCGGCCGCGGTGCGGTAGGCGTTGGCCTGCCCGGCCTCGATCACCGCGCCGATCCGGCCGACTTCCTGGTCGAACAGCAGCACCAGCGAGTTGTGCCGGGGCAGCCCCCGCTCGGCGTTGCCCGGCCAGTAGCTGCCGACCTTCAGGCCCGCCACCTCCGCGGTGGCGGCCGACTTGACGGTGAACCGGTTGGCCCGCGCCGAACCGTGCCCGAGCACCGCCGGGAACGAGTGCGCGTCCTCGTCCACCGCGGCCAGCAGCGCCCGGCGGGCGGCCGCGTAGGCCAGCTCGTGGGTCACCAGGGCGGCGGACTCCGCCTCGGGGATGAAGATCACCGGGTCACCAGCCGTTCACGCGGCGCCACGTGCTCGCGCCGACCTGGTAGGAGTCGTGCTGCGCCGCGGTGGCGCACGCGTGGTTGGGCAGGACGCGGACCCTGGTGCCCACCGGCAGGTCCGGCAGCGGCCGGTCGCTGCCCGCGCGCATCGACAGGGTGCCGTGCTCCTGGCTGGCGTCGGTCATCAGCAGGTCCGGGTAGATCCCGCCGTCCAGGGCGGCGACCAGGCCGTAGCCCTGGTCCACCGGCTGCCGCGCGGTGCCGCGGTCCCGCGATGTGGCCATCCACCCGCCGTCGGTCATGATCCAGCCCTTCTCCGGGCGGTGGCCGATGACGGTGACGACCACCGACAGCGCCAGGTCCTCCAGCGAGCACACGCCGAGGCCCGCCATCACCAGGTCGAAGAAGACGAAGTTGCCCGCCCGCACCTCGGTGACGCCGGTCAGGTCCGTCACCGCGTGCGCGGTGGGGGTGGAGCCGATGCTCACCACGGGGCAGTCGTGGCCCGCCGCGCGCAGGTCCTCCGCCACCCGCACGGCCGCCGCGCGCTCCGCCTCCGCGGCGGCCACCAGCGCTTCACGGGTGTAGCAGAAGTAGGACTCGCCCGCGTGGGCCAGCACACCGCGCAGCCGCGCACCATCAGCGAGCTCCTCGGCGATGGCCACGACCTCCGGCGAGCCGGGCAGCACGCCGCCGCGGTGGCCGTCGCAGTCGACCTCGACCAGCGCGGGGATCGCCGTCCCCGCCGCCCTGGACGCCTCGGCCACGGCGGTGGCCTGCGCGACGCTGTCGAGCAGGACGACCAGGTCGACGCCGCGCTGACGCAGCGCGAGGACGCGGTCCAGCTTCGCGGGCGCGATGCCCACCGCGTAGACGATGTCGGTGAAGCCCGCGTCGGCGAACGCCTCGGCTTCGCGCAGCGTCGACACGGTGATGGGGCCGGTGCCGCCGTCGAACAGCAGCTTCGCCACGTCGACCGACTTGGCGGTCTTGACGTGCGGGCGCAGCGGGGTGCCCAGCGCGTCCAGGTGGGACCGCAGACGCGCGATGTTGCGACGCACCTTGTCCTCGTCCAGCAGCAGGTAGGGGGTCTCGGTCATCGTTCCCCGTTCACGGTGTCGGTGTTCGTGGCGTCGGTGTTCGTGGTGCCGGTGTTCGTGGTGCCGGTGGAGCGGCACTCGGCCAGGTCGGCGTAGAGGGAGGCGCGGGAGATGCCCAGCCTGGCGGCCACCCTGGGCGCGGCCCCGCGCACGTGGAAGACGCCGCGCCGGTCCAGAGCGCGCAACAGGGGCAGCCGTTCCCGCCTGCTCAGCCCGTGCACCGGCTTGGCCAACGCCAACTCCTCATCGCGCAGCACGGCGTCCACGACCTCGTCGACGTCGTCGGTGAACGTGGTCGGCACGGGTGTCGCCGCGGTTCCGGCCAGGTCCGCCAGCAGGTCGCCGACCTGGCGCAGCGCGGTGACGTCCAGGTTCACGCACAGCGCGCCGAAGACGTGACCCCCCTCGTCGCGCAGCGGCAGGGTGGAGGACTTGACCACTCGGCCGGACGGTGTGCGGGTCAGGTAGTTCAGCTGGGGGGTCGCGTCGTCGCCCTCGGCGAGCACGCTCAGCCCGATCTCGCTCATCGCGCCGCCCACCCGCCGGTTGGTCAGCTCGCCCGCGACCGCCACCACCGAGTGGTCCGGCTGCCGGTAGTCGTGCAGCACCAGTTCGCAGGAGCGGCCGAAGGTCGCCGCCAGGCCGGGCAGCACATCCTTGAGCGCGTTGAGGATCGCGTCCGCGGTCATGCGGAGCAGTCTAGACAGACAGTCCAAGAGTTGGACAGATTGTCAGACAAATCTCGTCAGGGGAGCTGTCCGAGGACCTGGTCCAGGGCGAAGTCGAGCCGCTGCGCGAACGCGCCGGGTGCCAAGTGGGCATGGACGCTGTCCAACGCCGGGTATCCGCCGCGCGACAGGGCCTCGGCGAGCCTGTTGTCGCCGGGCTCGGGCTGCGCCTGCTCCTCGTGGACCAGGCCGAGCGTGAGGTAGAGCAGGCTCCAGGTGGTCCAGGCGGCGCGCCTGTCGTCCACGCCCCCGGCGAGCAGCGCGGCCACGAGTTCCTCCGCGAAGCGCAGCGTGCCCGGTTCGGCGGTGTAGGTGCCGATCACGGTCGCCGCGCCGTCGCGGTGGGCCAGCAGGGCGTGCCGGAGCCTGCGCGGGAGTTCGGCCGCGCGGTCGCGCCAGTGCTCGGGCAGGTCGTTCAGGGCGACCTGGGCGAGGATCGCGTCGGCCATCAGCTCGCGCAGTCGCGCCTTGCTCTTCACGTGCCACAGCACGGTGTTCATCCGCACGCCGAGCCGGGCGGCGACGGCACGGGTCGACACCGCTTCCAGGCCCGCCTCGTCCAGCAGGGCCAGCGCGGCGCTCACCACGGTGTCGCGGTCGAGTCGGGGCGGACTGGGGCGGCCCGCTTGCTTATTGGTCATTGACCTAGTCTAGGGATATTGGTCAATGACTAAGGAGGAGTGGTGGAGGACGTCATCGTGGTCGGCGCCGGGCCGACCGGGCTGTGGCTGGCCGCCGAACTGCGCCTGGCGGGCGTGGGCGTCACCGTGCTGGAGGCCCGGCGCGAGCGCGACCCGCATTCCAAGGCGCTGACGCTGCACCCGCGCACGCTGGAGCTCCTGGCCTGCCGGGGGTTGGCGGAGCGGTTCCTCGCCGAGGGGCTGCCCATTCCGAAGAGCCACTTCGGCGGGTTGGAGGAGAGGCTGGACTTCGGCGTGCTCGACACGCCGTTCCCGTTCACGCTGTTCCTCCCGCAGGCCCGCACCGAGGAGCTGCTGGAGCGGCACGCCGTGGAAGCCGGTGCGCGGGTGCGGCGGGGCGTACGGGTCGCGGGTGTCGACCAGGACGCCGAGGGCGTGACGGTCGAAGCGGACGGGGAGGTGTTCCGGGCCCGGTACGTGGTGGGCTGCGACGGCGTGCGCAGCACCGTGCGCGCGGCGGCGGGCATCGACTTCCCCGGCACCGAGGCCAACACCTGGGGCTGGCTGGGCGACGTGGTGCCCGAGCGACCGCCTGCGGGACCGCTGATCACCAGTGGACCCCGCGGCGGGATGATCGGTGTGCCGGTGGCGGGCGAGGTCTGGCGCTTCGTCGGGGTGGACCCCTCGGGGCTGCGCGCCGACCACCCCGGTGAGCTGACCACCGAGGAGCTCTGCGCCGCCGTCACCCGGATCACCGGCGCCGACTTCGGCGTCCGCGAGGTGCGGTGGTTGTCCCGCTTCGGCAACGCCACCCGCCAGGCGGCGCGCTACCGGGCGGGCCGGGTGCTGGTCGCGGGCGACGCGGCGCACCAGCACTTCCCCACCGGCGGGGTGGGCCTCAACACCGGTGTGCAGGACGCGGCCAACCTCGGCTGGAAGCTGGCCGCCGTGGTGCGCGGGGAGGTGGGCGAGGACCTGCTCGACAGCTACCACGACGAGCGCCACCCCGTGGGTGCGCAACTGCTGCGCGTCACCAGGGCCCAGACCGCGCTGATGACCGCCTGGTCGGGGGAGGGGCAGGCGCTGCGCGCACTGCTGAGCCACGCGATCGCCGCCGTACCGGCGTTCTCCCGCGCGCTGGCGGAGGAGGTTTCCGCGCTCGCCGTGGCCTACCCGGCGCCGGAGGGCGCGCACCCGCTGACCGGCAGGCGGGCGCCGAACTTCCGGTTCGACGACGACGACCTGTTCACCCGGCTGCGGGGCGGACGTCACGTCCTGCTCGACCTCGACGAGGTGCGGCCAGGTGAGGCGCGGGAGGACTGGGCGGGCGTGGCCACCGCGCTGATCCGGCCCGACGGGCACGTCGCCCGCGTGGACCTCCGACGTCCGGTCACGGGGGCCGACGAGGCGGCCTGAGGACTCCTCCGGGGAGCGGGTGGAGGGATGAGCCAGACCGACGCGGGTGCTGTTTGGTCAACGATCCCGCGTCGATCTGGCCGGTCCGCCACAGCGGTCCTACCGTGCAGACCACGCGCGCGCACGGCGACAGCGGATTACCCACCGCTGTGGATCTGACACGCGAACGCCCGATCTTCTTCGGCAGCCCGCGCGACCACCGCATTTCGGCGGGTTGGTTGGCTCGGTGGCGAGGGGGCGAGCCCTCGGGGCGCGTCGGCCCCTCACCGGTGGGGTGAGCTCGGCGCGCCCGTGCCCGACATTGTGGTGAACATTTGACGACCGTGGCGCGAAAAATCATCCGACGTGCCGCGGCGACCTGGGGTGAACCAGCGGCGGTCCGAATTGCCGGAAGTGCCGACGGCGAAAAGCGGTGAGGCCCACCGGGTGTTCCCGGCGGGCCTCACCGCTCGACCGGACAGCGGTCCGGTCCGGTTATTCGTTCATCCGTGCGTCACCCGTGCGCGCGGTGTCCGCGGCTGGTCACCAGGTGGTACACGGCGAGCACCACGATGGAGCCGAGGATGGCCAGCAGCCAGGTGCTCAGGTCGAAGAAGCTGCCGATGTCGGAGCCGAAGAGGGCGCGACCGATGAAGCCGCCGAGGATGGCGCCGATGATGCCGAGCAGCATGGTGATGATGATGCCGCCGGGGTCCCTGCCGGGCATGATGGCCTTGGCGATGGCGCCGGCGATGAGACCCAGAACGATCCAACCCAGGATGCCCACGGTGTGGTTCCTTGTCCTCGTGCCACGCCGTCTTCGGTGGTGCGGCGTGGTCCCTGTCGACGCCGGGATGCCCACCTCACCGCGTTCTCACACCTATTTCACCCGGCGATATCGGAATGTGATCCTGTTTGCCTTCCCGCGCCACCGGGTAGGCCTCATTCCGTGCTCGAAGAGTTGTCGGAGACCGCGAAACTGTTCCCGGAGCTGCGCGACGGACTCGTCGTCGACTACCAGGACGCCGACGACCCGGTGCTGCGCCGCGAGGACGGCTCCGAGATCGACACGTGGCGCGAGAACTACCCGTACTCCTCGCGCATGTCGCGCCAGGAGTACGACTACACCAAGCGCCTGCTGCAGATCGAGCTGCTGAAGCTCCAGTACTGGGTCAAGGACACCGGCGCTCGCATGGTCATCCTGTTCGAGGGCCGCGACGCCGCTGGCAAGGGCGGCACCATCAAGCGGTTCACCGAGCACCTCAACCCGCGTGGCGCGCGTGTGGTCGCGCTGAGCAAGCCGACCGAGCGCGAGCAGGGGGAGTGGTACTTCCAGCGCTACGTCAACCACCTGCCCACGGCCGGGGAGATCGTGCTGTTCGACCGCTCCTGGTACAACCGGGCCGGGGTGGAGCGGGTGATGGGCTACTGCTCCGACGAGGAGTACGAGCGGTTCATGCGCCAGGTCCCCACCTTCGAGCGGATGCTGGTCGACGACGGTGTGCTGCTGGTCAAGCTGTGGTTCTCGGTCTCCCGCGCCGAGCAGCGCACCCGGTTCCTGATCCGGCAGGTGGACCCGGTGCGGCAGTGGAAGCTCAGCCCCAACGACATCGAGTCGCTGGACCGCTGGGACGCCTACACCGAGGCCAAGGTGGCCATGTTCCGCGCCACCGACACCGAGTGCGCGCCGTGGACGGTGGTCAAGAGCAACGACAAGAAGCGCGCCCGCATCGAGGCCATGCGCAGCGTGCTGGCCAGGACCGACTACGCCGACAAGGACGCCGAGGTGGTCGGCGAGCCCGACCCGCGCGTGGTGGGCGCGGCGGCGACGCTGCTGGAGGAGGGCGAGGACGACACCGCCCTCAGCCCCACCCCCATCGCCCCGGTGCCCGACCCGGACCACGGCCCCGGCCTGCACCCCGACTGCGACGAGACCGGGCGCACAGGAGCTTGACCGGGCGTGCCCGCGCGGCTGGGCTGGACGGATGCACTCCCGCCGCACGCCCCCGACCGGCCCGTCGCACCAGCCGGTCCCGCCCGCCGGGCACCCCACCGGGCAGCTCGGTTCCGACCTCGACGCGGCCACCATCCCGTGGCTGGCGCGGCGGATGGCGTCCGGCGGGCTCACCTCCGTCCGGCTGACCCTGGCCTACCTGCACCGGATCGCCACCGTCGACCGCAGGGTCCGGGCCGTGCTCGCGATCGATCCCAGCGCACTGCGCCAAGCCGCCGAGAGCGACCGGCGTCGCGCGCACGGCCGCGCCCTCGGTCCGCTGGACGGCATCCCGGTGCTGGTCAAGGACAACATCGACACCGAAGGTCTGGCGAGCACCGCTGGTTCGCGCGCCCTGCGCGTGCCGCCCACGCGCGACGCGGCGCTGGTGACCCGGCTGCGCGAGGCGGGCGCGGTGCTGCTGGGCAAGACCAACCTGTCGGAGTGGGCCAACTTCCGGTCCACCCGCTCCACCTCGGGCTGGTCCGGCGTGGGCGGCCAGACCAACAACCCGCACGCGCTCGACCGCAACCCGTGCGGCTCCTCGTCCGGCTCGGCCGCGGCCGTGGCCGCGTCGCTGGCCCAGGTCGCCGTGGGCACCGAGACCGACGGTTCGATCGTGTGCCCCTCCGGCCACAGCGGCGTGGTGGGCTTCAAGCCGACGCTCGGCCGGGTCAGCGGCGACGGGATCGTGCCGGTCTCGGCGTGGCAGGACACCGCGGGCCCGGTGGCGCGCAACGTGGTCGACGCCGCGATCCTGATGTCGGCGCTGGACGTCGAGGGCACCGACTACGCCTCGGGGCTGCGCCCGGACGCGCTGCGCGGCGCGCGGGTCGGCGTGTGGCGCAAGGCGGGCGCGGACGCCGACGTCGACCGCGTGATGCACTCCGCAGTGCGAGTGCTGCGCCGCGCGGGCGCGGCGGTGGTCGAAGTCGCCCTGCCCCACCAGGTCGCGGTCGAGGCGGCCGAGTTCCCGGCGCTGATCACCGAGTTCAAGCACGACCTGGAGCGCTACCTGCGCACCCGTCCCGGCGCCCCGCGCGCGCTGGCCGAGCTGATCTCGTTCAACGAGCGCGACCCGGTGGAGCTGAGCAGGTTCGGCCAGGAGCTGTTCGAGCTGGCGGCGGTCGCGCCGCCGGTCACCGACCCGGCCTACCGGCGGCAGCGGGAGACCGCGACCGCGCTGGCCCGCGCGTCCATCGACGAGACGCTGGCGGCGCACGAGCTCGACGTGATCATGGCGCCGACCAACAGCCCGGCGTGGAGGACCGACTACGCCGACGGCGACGCCTACGAGGTGGACTCCTCGACGCCCGCCGCGGTGGCGGGCTACCCGAACGCCACGGTTCCCGCCGGGTTCGCCGGACCGCTGCCGATCGGTGTGTCGTTCATGGCGGACGAGGGCGCCGACGCATGGGTCCTCGGCTGCGCGGCGGCCTTCGAGCGGATCGCGCGAGCCCGGCGCGCACCGGGGTACCTGCCCGCGCTGTGACGTGCGAAGCCGCGGCGGCGGGGCACCCCCGCCGCCGCGGGCTGCTCACAGCCGGGTCCACCGCTGGTTCGACCCGCCGTGGCAGGTCCACAGGATCAGCCGTGACCCGTTGGCGGTGGCGGCGCCCTCGACGTCCAGGCACAGACCGGACTGCGCGCCGGTGATCGTGCCGTCGTCGTTGAGCCGCCACCGCTGGTTGGCCTGCCCGTTGCAGGGCCAGGTGACCACCCGCGTGCCCGGCGCGGTGCCCTGGTCGTGGGCGTCCAGGCACTTGTCGCCGAAGATCCGCAGCTCGCCGTTCGGCCAGCTGGTCCACAACTGGTTGGCGGCCGGGTGGCAGCCCCACAGCACCAGGCCCGCGCCCGGCGCGGTGGACGCGGCCTCCACCACGGCGCACCGGGTGGACCCGACGCCGCGCAGCTGCGAGGTGGTGCCCGTGATCGGGCTGCCGCCGCGCACCCGGAACGCGGCCACGCCGTGCGCGGGCACGTCGGCGGAGATCGCGCCGGTGGTGGCCGAGCCCGCACCGGTCCACAGGTCGACCAGGTCGAAGCGGTCGCCGCGCAGGCCGACCTCGGCCGCCGTGGTGGCCACGCGGGTGGCCGAGTCGCCCCGGTTGAACAGGCCCACCGCGACCGAGCCGTCGGCCAGCGGCTTGGCGAAGACCTCGGTCGCGCCGTCGTCGCGCACCCGCCTGCCGCCCGCGCCCAGCCGGTCCTGGTTGACCTCCAGCAGCAGCGGGTTGCGCAGCACCGCGCTGATCTCGGCCGACATCGAGCGCGGGTCGTTGCCCGCCATCAGCGGCGCGGCCATCAGCGCCCACAGCGCGAAGTGCGCGCGGGACTCGGTCAGCGTCAGCCCCGGCCTGCCCACCACCAGCATGTCCGGGTCCGGCCAGTGCCCCGGCCCGGCCTGCGCGGTGCGCGGCGCGTTGATGTCGACGACGTTGCCCACGCCCATCGGGTAGCTGTTGACGTTGCCGTTCTGCCAGATGTCGAGCAGGTCCTCGGTGGTGCGCCAGAGGTCGGCGACCTCGCCCCAGTTGTAGTCCGCGCCCGCGATGGCGTGGTAGCTGTTGGGGTTGATGCTGTAGACGATCTGCCTGCCGGTGGCCCGCAGCGCGTCCCGCATCAGCGTGAACCGGGCGACCTGCTCCTCCAGCGAACCCTCCGGGGAGCACCAGTCGTACTTGAGGTAGTCCACCCCCCACGCGGCGAACTGCCGGGCGTCCTGCTCCTCGTGGCCCACGCTGCCGGTCGAGCCGGGGTAGGCGCCGCCGCGCTGGGCGCAGGTCTTCTCGGTGGGCACCTGGTAGATGCCGAACTTCAGGCCGCGGCTGTGGATGTAGTCGCCCATGGCCTTCATGCCGCTGGGGAAGCGGACCGGGTCGCCCTGCAGCGTGCCGTCGGGGTCGCGCTGGGGGTTGAACCAGCAGTCGTCGATCACCACGTACTGGTAGCCCGCAGCCTTCATGCCCGAGCTGACCATGGTGTCGGCCATCTCGCGGACCAGCGCTTCGTTGATGTTGCAGCCGAAGGTGTTCCAGGAGTTCCAGCCCAACGGGGGCGTGGCCGCGGGGCTGCCGGGGGCCGCGGTGGCGGGTAAGGACGGCTGCGCCGCTACGAGCGCCGCGGCGGTCGCCACCGCGGTCACGAGCAGGGGGAGCAGGCGTCGGGAGATGCGCAGGGGCATCGTTGCCTCCTGGTGCGGATGGACGCTGGGTGTCTTTTCTTGTTCGGTTTTGTGGGCAGGTGTGCAAGCCAGTTGACCACAGGGCACCGGTCGCGCCTAGCGCCCGTACGGTCACACCTGAGGCAGTCGCGTGCGCACCCCGTCGGACCACTCCAGCAGGACCAGCGTGGCGTCGTCCTGCAGGCGGCCGTCCTGGTGCTCCAGCACGGCGTGGCCCACCCTGCGCAGCGTCTCCGGCGGCGGCAGCCCCGCCGCCTCGTTGCGCTCGGTCAGGTCCACCAGCCGTTCCACGCCGAACAGCTCGCCGTCGGGGCTGCGCGCCTCGATCACGCCGTCGCTGTGGAACAGCACCCGGTCGCCGGGTTGGAGCTGCTCCCGGCCCAGCTTCGGTTCCTCGTCGACCAGGTGCCCCAGGCCCAGCGGCGGGCGCAGGTACCCGTGCAGCGTCTTGACCACGCGGCCCCGGCGCAGCAGCACCGGCGGCGGGTGCCCGGCCACCAGGTAGCACAGCTGCCCGGTGTCGAGGTCCAGTTCGGCGAGCACGGCGGTGGCGAACGGCATCCGCGACGCCCGGCTGCTCTGGACGTGGATGGACCGGTCGGCCAACCCGGCGGCCTCCAGCAGCCCCAAGCCCTGACGGCGGGCGTTGCGGGTGGCCGCCAGCGCCACCGCGGTGGTCAGGCCCGCCAGCATGTCGTGGCCCATCGAGTCGAAGATCGCCACGTACGCGCGGTGGTCGTCCACGGCGTAGTCGTAGCCGTCACCGCCGACCTCGTCGTAGGGCTCCAGCAGCGCGGCCACGGCCAAGCGGTCGCTGGCGAAGGTCTGCGGGGGCAGCATCTGCCACAGCAGCTCCGCGGCCACCGTCAGCGGCCTGGTCCGCCGCACGACGTGGAACAGGTCGCTGTAGTGCAGCTTGCTCATGACCAGGTGGCCCAGCACCCCGGCCAGCGTCCAGCACTGCTGCCGCACCACCGGGTGGTTGGGGTCGGCGCCCTCGGGCAGCACGACGTGCGCCACGCCAAGGCGCTCGGCCCCGTTGAGCATCGGCAGCCACAGGCACGACCGCCCGAGGAACGGGCGCCCCGGCACGATCTCGACCGTCCGGTAGGCGCGGCCCGCGGTGGTGGAGTCGATCACCTGCGAGGGGCCCGTCTCGGCGCGCACCGGGTGCAGGCGCCGCTGGGGCAGGTCGGTCAGGTACAGCTGCACCATCAGCCCGAGTTTGGCGACGGCCCGGTCGACAACGTCGGACAGGTCGTCGGCGGTCGCCACGTGGGTGTCGTCGATGATGCGCCGGAACACCCCGTGCCAGGACTCCTCCCGCTCGACCGCAGGGGGAGGGCAGTCCCGCACGGGGTGCTCCACGGGGCATCAGCCCGACGACTGGTCGTCCGGGTCCGGGCTGTCGCTCGGCGGGCGCTGCGAGACCTCTCGCTCGGTCTCGGTCAGCGGCACACCGCTGGACTCCTCGGCGTCACCGCGCTCGACGTCACCGTCCTCCTGCTGCGGTCCGGTCATGGTGGGCCTCCCTTCGCCTGGTCGCCCCTCGGCTACCCCGGTGCGGCCAGGGCAACCCGATGGCCACCGGGGCACCACAACGCCTGCCGGAATGGGGGAGAAACACGGGTGGTTCTGCGCGCACCTCTGCGCACCGGTGACGTGGAAGAGGATCTGCGGCAAAGGTACCCCCCGGTCCGGGGCGGTTCAACAGGACCGGATCGGTTCACGCGGAAGGGCAGCCGGAAACCACTCGGAGGAGTGTGCCGTGAGCGAACGCGGGAAAGGGCGGACCCAGCGCGGAGAGGGATGTCCGCCCTGTTCCTGCTGCTCGCGCGGGGTGCGCCCGCACCGGTGGTGCCACGCGGTGGGCAGGAGGGGATTTCGGGACAACGCCAGTCGCGGCGGTATTCGGATCTTCCGGAAAACCGGTCCGGCGGGCCGGGGCACCTGCATTGTCGACCACATTTCCGGTCGGCACCGGCGAAGCGGGACCGGAGGCCGGTGCGCCGTGAGCGGCCGTGTCACACCTGGGACTCGGCCGGCAGCCGCAGCGCCAGCTCCTTGAGCTCGGGCGTGGCGCGGGTGACGTCGCCGGAGTCGAACGGCGGGCGCGGGTCGTACTCGACGGCCAGCCGGATCGCCTCCGCCGTGGTGTCCCCGGCGATCAGCGAGGCCAGGTGCAGCGCCATGTCGATGCCCGCGGAGACCCCGCCGCAGGACTTGGGCCGACCCGAACCCGCAGCGGCGGGCGATCGCATCCCCCGCCAGCGCGGCGGGCGCCAGGTCCTCGGCCAGGTGCCCGGCGATGTGGCCCGCCAGGTCCCGGACCAGCCGGTCACCCGGTGGCGGCGCGGCCGGGAAGACGCTGATCTGCGCCTGGTCGGCAGGCCGGTGCGGACCGACGCGACGCGCCTGCTCCGCGCGGCCAGCCGCCGCACCCGCGGTGTCAGCCGCTGGTCCGCCGCCGCGTCCTCCGCACCCGCGCCGCCCACGACGACCAGCGTGTCAAGCCGCCCGGTCACCCCCTCCAGCCCGCACCCGGCCGCCAGCGCGATCCCGGTGGAGCTGCGCGCCGCGCGCCTGCCGAGGGGGCCCAGCTCGATGGCGTACGGAGGCGCCGCGCCGTACCGGTTGGCGATGTCCAGAGCGCCGCTGGGGCAGGCGATGTCGAGGACCTGCGCGTCGTCGTAAGCCACGATGAGCACCCGCCGCCGGTCGTCCACAGCGGTGGATCCCAGCACGCGGCGCGCGACGGCGGGGCCGCCTCAGTCCTCGGCCAGCGACAGCGCCCCGCTCGGGCAGAGCTGAACCGCCTGGCGGGTCCTGGTCAACGCCTCGCCCGCCACGTGCTCGGTGAGCACCACGACCGTGCCGTCCTGCTCGTCCTGGTCGAACGCGGTCGGCTCGGCCAGGACGCACTGGCCCGCCCCGACGCACCGGCCGGTGTCCGCGATGATCCTCATCCGCGCCCCCTACCAGGTCACCGGGAGCGCGTACAGGCCGTAGACGCTGGCGTCGTCCTTGAACGGCAGCTGGTCCGACGGCGTGGCGAGCGCGAGCGTCGGCACGCGGCGCAGCAGGGTGTCGAACACGACCTGCAGCTCCAGCCGCGCCAGGTTCTGCCCCAGGCACTGGTGCGGGCCGAAGCCGAACGCGACGTGGTGGCGCGCGCCGCGCGCGATGTCGAACCGCTCCGGCTCGGCGAACACCTCGGGGTCGTGGTCAGCCGTGTGCCCCAGGCAGATCACGCCCTCGCCCGCCCGGATGAGGGTGCCGCCGACCTCGATGTCGGTGGTGGCGACCCTGGAGGTCGCGTTCTCCACGATGGTCAGGTAGCGCAGCAGCTCCTCCACCGCGCCGGGGGTGAGCGCGGGGTCGTCCCGGACGGCGGCGAGCGCGGCGGGGTTCTCCAGCAGGATCAGCGTGCCCAGCGAGATCATGTTCGCGGTCGTCTCGTGGCCGGCGAGGAGCAGCAGGAACGCCAAGCCCACCAGTGCGCCGTGGTCCTCGGTGCCGTTCTCGCGCTGCTTGAGCACCTGCCTGCCGAGCAGGTCGTCACCCGGCTCGGCCTGCTTGGCGCTGACCAGCTCGCTCAGGTACGCCGTGAGTTCGCCCATGGAGCGGCTGCGCTCCTCCGGCGGCGTGCTCAGCCGGACCAGGGAGGTGGTGTGCACCTGGAAGAAGTCGTGGTCGGCGTAGGGGACGCCGAGCAGTTCGCAGATCACCAGCGAGGGGACGGGCAGCGACAGCGCGGTCACCAGGTCCGCGGGGCGGGGTCCGGCCAGCATGGCGTCGAGGCAGTCGTCCACGATCCGCTGGATGCGGGGTTGCAGCGCCTGCATCCGCCGCACGGTGAACTCGCCCAGCACCGCGCGGCGCGCGGCGCTGTGCTCGGGCGGGTCCATCGAGATCATCATGGGGTACCCGCTCAGGTTCGTCCTCGCCTGCCCGGCCAGCAGCGACGGGAACCCCGGTTTGCCGCGGTCGGAGCTGAACCTGGTGTCGGCCAGCACGGCGCGGACGTGCTCGTGCCGGGTGATCAGCCACGCGGAGGAGCCGTTGGGCAGCTCGATCCGGTGGACCGGGGAGTGCTCGCGCAGCTCCGCGTACTCGCGGGGCGGGGCGTAGGGGCAGGTCCGCTGAGCCGGGAAGTTCAGCGCGCGGTGGTCGACGGCTCGGGTCATGGCACGACCTTCCGGAGGCATGTGGAGGAGATCATTCCGCTTCACCCACGGTACTGATCCGGAAGCTGTCCGTCCACTTATCCGCGAATGCGACAATTCCCCGGTGACCGCGGATCTCTCAGCGTCGGACGACACACCGCTGCGCGCCGACGCGCGCCGCAACCGGGACCAGATCATCGGCGCCGCCAAGAAGATGTTCGCCGAGCGCGGCCCGGACGTGCCGATGGAGGAGATCGCGCGCCGCGCCGAGGTCGGCGTCGGCACCCTCTACCGCCGCTTCCCCGACCGCGATGCGCTGATCAGGGCCGTGGTGCGGGACAACATGGCCGACGCGCTGGCGTACGCGCGAGCCGCGGCGGTCGAGGAGCCCACCGGCTGGAGCGCCCTGGTCCGGCTGCTGAGCCATTCGACCGAACTGGGGCTGAGCGTCCGGCTGTCGATGCTCTCCCCGACGGTTCGGAAGACCCTCCACGGGGATCCGGTCCTCCGCGAACTGCGCAGCGCGCTGCTCACCGCGTTCGAGACCATCGTGGGCACCGCCCAGGCCGAGGGCTCGCTGCGCACGGACGTGAGCGCCAGTGACGTGGCCATCGTCTACGCACTGCTGCTGCGCCAGCCGCAGACGATGGCCGACTCGACCGCGCAGTTGGCCACGGGCCGCGCCCTGGCCCTCGTGCTGGAGGGTCTGCGAGCGCGTCCGGACGCGCCCCCCGACGCGCTGCCCGGCCGTCGGCTGACCGCGGCGGACCTGCTGCTGGACTGACCCGCTGTCCACCCGTCGCGCGCGAAGCGGGGGCAGGCCGCGTCGGCCCGCCCCCACGTCCCGACGCGGGCGTCAGCCCACGCAGGGGTTGCCGCTCGGGTGAGCGCCCGTGCCGTGGACGTCCGCGTGCGCCTCACCGATGACCACGTCGGTGAGCGGGGTGTCCAGCACCACGGCCCGCTGGGTCACCGAGGTGGCGGTGGTCTCGGTGCTGTTGAGCCGCAGCGAGCCGATCACCAGCGGGATGGTGACCGGGGCCGTGCCGACCGCGGTCGGCACCCCGTTGATCTTCAGGGAGGCGATGCTGGAGGCGCCGGAGAACTGCGGCACCAACCCGCCCCCACCGGAAGCGCACCGGGCCACCGCCTCGGACTCGATCACGCCCAGCTCGATGGTCAACCCCAGGGTGCTGATCGTGGTCTTGTCCACCTTGGCCGTCGCGGTGGCGTTGTCGCCCGCGGCGGGCGGCGCGGAGGTCAGGTCGTCCGGCGTCTGGTCGGTGGTGGCCGACAGCACCCGCGCGCCGACGGACAGCAGCCCGGCGTTGAGGCCGACCTGCGCCACCGCCTTGGCGTCGTCCTTGCACGGCACATTGTCCGGGTTGGCCACCGCGGGCTCGGCGCCGACCAGGTTCAGCGCGCTGGCCCGGCAGGAGAACACGCCGTCGCGGTCGTCGTCGACGATCGTGCCCACGCCGGTCGCGTCGGAGATCGCCGCGCCTGCGGCCGCGGACAGCACCACGGTGAACGTCTCGTCCGGCTCATCCACCACGTCGCCGTTGACCGGCACGGTCACCTGCTTGGTGGTCTCCCCCGGGGCGAAGATCACCGACCCGTTGGTCTGCGCGTAGTCCGCGGGTTGTATCGCGGTGCCGTCGGCGGTGGCGAAGCCGACCGTCACGGGGGCGGGGCTGGGCCGGTCCAGGCTCACGGTGAAGGTCGCGGGCGTCGTTCCCGCGTCGCCCTCGGCGACCACCACGTCGTCGATGGTCAGACCGGGCACGTGCACCGTGGTGTGCTCGACGAACCCGCGCGAGGTGCCGTCCACCAGGAAGTCGACCGTGCAGTGGTAAGTGCCCGCCGGGGCGTTCGGGTCCACCGCGATCGACTCCGCGAAGACCGCGTTCTCACCGCTGTCGACGGTCCGGGTGGCCGGGGTGAAGCCGAGGGCCAGTTGGGGGTCGCACGCCGTGATCGTGGGCGTGACGGTGACCTGGACGGCGCGGATGCCGTCCAGGATGGCCTGCGCCACCTGGTCGGCGGGCACGTTGTTCAGCAGCACGCCCCCGGTCGCGTCCACGATGGCCGTGGCCTGCCCGCCGGTGTCGATCCCGCCGCCGGAGGGCCCCATGTTGACCGCGATGACGCGGATGCCCGCGGCCTGCAGCGCGGCGATCGCGTCGGCCAGCGAGTGGCCCTGGCTGGGGTCGTGCGAGGGCGCGTCGCCGAACCAGGCGACGATCCTGGTGCCGTCCGGGCGGAACGCGATGGCGCCGCTGCCGATCTCGAACAGGGCGTTGATGGCCGCTTCCGGGAAGTCCCCGCCACCGGCCGCCACCCAGGCGTCGATACCGCTCTGCACGGCCGCGGTGTCCCCGGTCAGCCCCTGGTTGACCCGGAAGACGAAGGGGTCACCCGCGTCGCGGTACTCGGCCACCGCGAACTGCGCGCTGGGCTGGGCGGCGAGCACCTCTCCGGTCACGGCGGCGGCGTTGTCCCGGACGTCGGCGATGGCGCCGCCCATGCTGCCGGTGGTGTCGGCCAGGAACACCAGGTCCGGGTTGGGCGGCACCTGCGGGGTGGTGACCGTCTTGGTCACCCCGGTGCTCGCGCCGGGGCCGAGCGTGACCTCGACGTCGGCGGGGTCGACCTGGGCCGCGGCCGGTGGCGCCGTGACCGCGGCCACCGTCGCGGCCCACGTCGCCAGCGCGACCGCGGTGGCGGCCGCGGATCTTCGCCACGAGGAGCGGTGGGACATGAGTCCTCCCCAATGAACGTTCTCGTCCGGATGGTGGTGGAAAGGCGGAAGTGTTCCGGAAAGCGGTTGCCGGTGCTCCGGTGGAAGCTGTTCTCCGGAACTGGTCGAATTGCTGGGAAATCATTTAACAGGGTGCCCGGTAAGCCAAGGGTCTGGAGGGGTGACGGCTGAGCGCGGAGTGGCCACCAGGGGTGGAGCCAGGGCGCTTTCGGGTGAGGGGAACCGATTTCGGCGGACACTCCCGGCCTACCGCGCCCAGTGGCACCCCCGTGGTGGTGTCGGTCTGGTCACCGCGGCGAGTTGCTGGCGCGGCCCGGTCCGGGTCGTTCCGGATTTCTCCGGGGGCGGATTGTCGGGCCGTTGCGCATTCGCGGTCGATGGATCGTCGCGTTGGATCGTCCCCGTCCTCGCGGTGGTAAATCGGGCGCGTCGGACGGCCCGGTCGGTGACAATCCAGCGGTGCTGCTCACGCTGACCACGACCCACCGGCCCGCGACCGACCTCGGCCACCTGCTGCACAAGCACCCCGACCGGGCGCAGTCGTTCACGACGTCGTCGGGCACCGCGCACGTGTTCTACCCGCGCGCGGATGAGGAGGAGTGCACCGTCGCGCTCCTGCTCGAAGTCGACCCGGTGGCGC
The DNA here is from genome assembly GCF_017876325.1 of Saccharothrix coeruleofusca. Taxonomy (NCBI): domain Bacteria; kingdom Bacillati; phylum Actinomycetota; class Actinomycetes; order Pseudonocardiales; family Pseudonocardiaceae; genus Saccharothrix; species Saccharothrix coeruleofusca. Next base: position 3,258,676 of record NZ_JAGINV010000001.1, on the reverse strand, counting down.
TCGTGCGAGGTCCTGGCAGCACGCTGACCCACTACGTCAACGATCGGCCGTACGTGGCGGGCTCGTTGTTCACCGTCGCGCTGGGCTCGGTGTTCCGCACCGCGATGAACGGCCGCAGCAGGAGCCACCAGGACCTGGCCGCCACGCCCATCCCGCTGCGGGTCGGGGTGCCGGTGCTGCCGCACCGGCTGGTCGAGCGGTTGTTCACGCCGCTGGGGTGGGAGGTCGGCATCCGGCCGATCCCGCTGGACGAGGGGGGCGACTCGCGCTACGCCGACGTCACCCTCACCGGCACCCACCGGCTGGCCGACGCCCTCAAGCACCTCTATGTGCTGCTGCCCGTCCTCGACGGCAGCAAGCACTACTGGGTCGCCCAGGACGAGGTGGACAAGCTGCTGCGCGCGGGGGAGGGCTGGCTGGCCGGACACCCGGACCGCGAGCTGATCACCACCCGCTACCTGGCCCGCCACAAGCCGCTGGTGGAGTCCGCGCTCTCGCGGCTGGCCGAGCTGGAGGAGGTCGAGCCGGAGGAGCTGGACAACGCGCTCGCCGAGCCCAGGATCTCGCTGGCCGCCCAGCGCCGTGCGGTGGTCCTCGCGCAGCTGGGGGAAGCGGGCGCCCGCCGCGTGCTGGACCTGGGCTGCGGCGGCGGGGCGCTGCTGCGCGACCTGCTGGCCGTGCCCGAGTTCACCGAGATCTGCGGTGTGGACGTGTCGACCAAGGCGCTGCGGGAGGCCGCCCGCGCGCTGCGCCTGGACCGGATGCCCGAGCGCCTGCGCGCGCGGATCACGCTGCGCCAGTCCTCGCTGACCTACGCCGACGCCGAGTTGAAGGGCTTCGACGCCGCCGTGCTGATGGAGGTCGTCGAGCACCTGGACCCGATGCGGCTGCCCGCGCTGGAGCACTCGGTCTTCGCCGTCGCACGCCCCCGCGTAGTGCTGGTGACCACGCCGAACGTCGAGTACAACGCGCTGTTCGAGACCCTGCCGACAGGCGGGTTGCGGCACCCGGACCACCGCTTCGAGTGGACCCGCGCGCAGTTCGGCGACTGGGCGCGGGAGGTGGGCGACCGCCGCGGCTACACCGTGCGGCACCTGCCCGTCGGGCCGGAGGACCCCGATCGCGGCGCGCCGACCCAGCTGGCCGTGTTCACCAGGGAGGACGCCTGATGGAGCTCAAGATCCCGGACTTCTGCCTGGTGGTGCTGATCGGCGCGTCCGGCTCGGGCAAGTCCACCTTCGCGCGCGAGCACTTCGCCCCGACGCAGGTGCTCTCCAGCGACTTCTTCCGCGGACTGGTGGCCGACGACGAGAACGACCAGTCGGCCTCGGCCGCGGCGTTCGAGGCGCTGTACTTCGTAGCGGGCAAGCGGCTCGACGCGGGGCGCACCACGGTCGTCGACGCGACCAACGTGCAGCGGGGAGACCGCGCGCAGCTGGTCGAGCTGGCACGCCACCACGACGTGCTGCCGGTGGCGATCGTGCTGGACGTGCCCGAAGAGGTGTGCCTGGCGCGCAACGCCGCGCGCCCGGACCGCGACTTCGGCGCGCACGTCGTGCGCAGGCAGCGGACCGCGCTGCGCAAGTCGGTGAAGTCCCTCGGGCGGGAGGGCTTCCGCCGCGTGCACGTCCTGCGCGGTGCGTCCGAAGTGGACAGCGCTCGGATCGTCACCGAGAGGCTGCGCAACGACCTCCGCCACGAGAAGGGGCCGTTCGACGTCATCGGCGACGTGCACGGCTGCCGCGCCGAACTCGAAGACCTGCTCGTCGCGCTGGGATACCGGTTGGTGCGCGACGAGGCGGGCCGCCCGGTCGACGCCGTCCCGCCGGGCGGCAGGCGTGCCGCGTTCGTCGGCGACCTCGTCGACCGCGGTCCCGACACCCCCGGTGTGCTGCGCCTGGTCATGGGCATGGTCGAGGCCGGGCACGCGTTCGCGGTGTGCGGCAACCACGAGCAGAAGCTGGTGCGCGCGCTGCGCGGCCGCGACGTGCAGGTCAAGCACGGCCTGGCCGAGTCCTTGGCGCAACTGGCCGCCGAACCCGCCGAGTTCCGCGAGCGCGTCGAGCGGTTCTGCGACGACCTGGTCGCCCACTACGTGCTCGACGGCGGCGACCTGGTGATCGCGCACGCGGGCCTGCCGGAGCGCTACCACGGCCGCGCCTCCGGTCGGGTGCGCGACTTCGCCCTGTACGGCGACACCACCGGCGAGACCGACGAGTACGGCTTGCCGGTGCGCTACCCGTGGGCCACCGAGTACCGGGGCAGGGCGACCGTTCTCTACGGGCACACGCCGACCCCGGAAGCGGAGTGGGTCAACAACACCATGTGCCTGGACACCGGTGTGGTGTTCGGCGGCAAGCTGACCGCGCTGCGCTACCCCGAGCGCGAGGTCGTGTCCGTGCCCGCGCGCGAGACCTGGTACGAGCCGGTGCGCCCGCTGGCGGCGGCGGAGCCCGAGCGCGAGGCCGACGTGCTGGAGCTGACCGACGTCACCGGTCGCCGCACCATCGAGACCGCGTACCGCGGCCGCGTCACCGTGCGGCCCGAGCAGGCCGCGTCCGCCCTGGAGGTGATGAGCCGCTTCGCGGTCGACCCGCGACGGCTGCTCTACCTGCCGCCGACCATGCCTCCGACCGCGACCTCGCGCCGTCCGGACGTGCTGGAGCACCCGGAGGACGCGTTCGCGGAGTACCGCGATGCCGGTGTGCGCCAGGTGATCTGCCAGGAGAAGCACATGGGTTCCCGCGCGGTGGTGCACGTGACCAGGGACTCCGGCGTCGTCCACACCCGCACCGGGCGGGCGTTCTTCGACCCGCCGCTGGGCGAGCAGCTGCTCGCCCGCGTCCGCGAGGCGGTCTCCTCGGCCGGTTTGTGGCAGGAGTTCGACACCGACTGGCTGCTGCTCGACACCGAGCTGATGCCGTGGAACGCCAAGGCGACAGGGCTGATCAAGGAGCAGTACGCGGCGGTCGGAGCGGCCGCCACCGGGGCGCTCACCGCCGCGGTCGACACCTTGGGCGCCGCAGCCGGTCGCGGTGTCGATGTCGCGCGGCTGCTGGCGCGCACTGCTTCCCGGCTGACCAACGCGACGCGCTACCGGGCGGCATACCAGCGCTACTGCTGGCCGACCGACGGGCTGGAGGGGGTGCGCATCGCGCCGTTCCAGCTGCTGGCCGCTCGGGGACGGACGTTCCACGACCGGGACCACCTGTGGCACCTGGAGGTGTTGGGGCGGTTGGCGGGCGAGCTGTTCTCCAGGACCCGGTACCTCGTGGTCGACACGACCGACGAGGAGCAGGTCGCCGCGGGCGTCCGGTGGTGGGAGTCGCTGACGGCGGACGGCGGGGAGGGCATGGTCGTCAAGCCGTTGGCGAACCTGGTCCGGGACGGACGCCGTCCGGTGCAGCCCGCGGTGAAGGTGCGCGGGCGGGAGTACCTGCGGATCATCTACGGACCGGACTACACCGAGCCGGAGAACCTGGAGCGGCTGCGCGGGCGCGCGCTGGGGGCGAAGCGGTCCTTGGCGCTGCGGGAGCACGCGCTGGGGCTGGAGGCGCTGGAGCGGCTCGCGCGCGGCGAGCCGCTGTGGCGGGTGCACGAGTGCGTGTTCGCGGTTCTGGCGCTGGAGTCCGAGCCGGTGGACCCGAGGCTGTGACCGCACCCGCCCGTGGCGGCGGTGCGGCTCCGCCCCGGTCACGGCCCGTCCAGCGGGGCCAATGCTGTCGAAATCCTGTCGGTTCGCGCTCCGCTGAGTGTTCGCCGCATTCTTCACAGGGCTGAGCGGTACTTCGGCCGGTAACGCGCCTGACCCAGGGTAGGTTCATTTACCGGACCTGCGGAAGTGCGGCCTACGAGGTGTCAAGCGAGGCTGACCTCTTCGGTGATCCGGTGCGGACATCGCCTACGGGAGAATCGTCGGCTCCTCGCGGTTGTGGTAGAGGGTGCGGCCCGTGGATGGTGTTCGCGGCGGCGGGTCCGGTTTCACGATCGACACCTCCAGGTCATTCGGCATTTGCCCGGTGTGCCGCGCTGCGGCGTGCGGTGGCCGTCCGTCTTCCGCCTGCGCGCCCCCCAGTGCGGGCGGTCCGCCCGTCGAGTACGCGCGCAGTGCCTGTGATGTGCGTCTCAAGCTCCTGTCCGGTGTCGGCTGACGTGCCGGAACTGCCCGTTTCTTGGTCCGTGAGTGTCCTCTTGCTGCCCGTTCGGGCCGTTGCGCGGCGTCGCGGGCCGGTCGTGCTCGCGCGGGCGGCGAGGTGCGTGTAATGAAGAGGAGGTAGGCGTGGGCAATGCGCTGTGCGGGCATCAGTGGACCGGTGAAAGCGGAAGATGACGTCACGACAAGGCGGTGGAACTGTCGGCGAAAGGCATCGGCGGAGATGTCCTGCGCTGTCGGGGACTGATCGGCACTTCACACGCCAAGGTGTGAGGGCTACTATCCCGCACGCTACATGACAACTTGTCATGCGCAGTCATGTCGAGTCGGCGGACAACATCCGGCATGGGGTGATCTTGGGTGCCGAGGGGCATCGGTGAATCCACAGGGTTCGTTGACTCCCTCATCGGTCGCGCACGCGAACTGGCGGTGGTGAAGGAACGCCTCGAAGCGGCGTGCGCGGGTTCCCGCCAAGTGGTGCTGATCCAGGGGCCCGCCGGTATCGGCAAGACCAGCCTGCTGCACGCGGCACTGGCGGGCGCCGTGCCCGCGAGTGCGACCGTGCTGCGGTCCAGGTGCCACGAGATCGACGCGGGCACCCCCTACGGAGTGGTCCGCGAACTGGTCGGACCGCTGGGGCTGACCTCGCCGGACGCCAGCAGCGCACCGGTGCTGCGCTCCGGGGCCCGCTGGGCGCTGCCCGCCCTGCTGGACGCGGGCGGCGACGGGCCGTCGCCGGACACCTCCCGCACCCACTCCCTGCTGCACGGCCTGTACTGGCTGGCGGTCAACCTGATGACCGAAGCGCCGCTGGTGCTGGCCGTCGACGACGTGCAGTGGGCCGACGAGCGATCCCTGCACTGGCTGGGCTACCTGCTGCGGCGCACCGAGGGGATGCCGCTGTGCGTCCTGCTCACCGCCCGCGCCCCGACCGCCCGCCCGGTGACCCCGTTGCTGGGCGACGTCCTCACCGGTGACGACGGCCTGCTGCTGACCCTGCCGCCGCTGGACGGGGACGGGGTCTCGCAGGTGGTCCACCAAGAGTCGGACGGCCCGCCCAGCGCGGACTTCCTGACCGCCTGCGGGCGCATCTCCGGCGGCAACCCGCTGGTGCTGGCCCGGTTGCTGGGTGAGGTGCGCAGGCTGGGCCTGAGGCCCACTGACGAGGCGCTGCCGGTCCTGGCGCGGATCGGTCGCAATGTGGTCGGCACCCTGGTGGCGGGCTGGCTGGCCGGACAGCCCGAGCACGTGCGCCGGGTGGCTCGTGCGGTCGCGGTGTTGGAGCGCACCGACGCGGACCTGGTCGCCGCGCTGTCCGGAGTCCCGGTGCACACCGCCGGTGCGGTGCTGGACCTGTTGCGGCGCAACGACATCCTGGCCGAGGACGGCCGCGAGGTGGCGCACGACCTGGTCCGCACCTCGCTGCTGGACGACCTGCGGCCACCCGCGCGCGACCGGCTGCGGGACCGGGCGGCGCGGCTGCTCAACGACGCGGGCAGGCCCGCCGAGGAGGTGGCCGCGCAGCTGTTGCTGCTGCCCCGGCCGCACGAGCCGTGGATGCTCACCGCGCTGGCCGCCGCCGCGGCCGACGCCCGGCGGCGCGGCGCCCCCGAAGCCGCCATCCGCTACCTGACCCCGCTGGTCGACGCGGAACCCCGAGACGTCGACCTGCGGTTGCAGCTGGCCGCGCTGCTGGGCCAGACCGACCCGGCCGCCGCGCTGGAGCACCTGCGCACCGCGCTGGAGACCGCCGAGGACCTGCGGGCGCGCGCCCGTGCCGCCGTGCGGTTCGGCATGACCGCGCTGGCCGTGCAGCGCTCGCCCGAGGCGGTCGAGGTGCTGGGCGAGGTGCTCGACGCGCTCCCCGCCGAGCTGGGTGCGGACTGCGCCGCGGCGGACCGGGAGCTGCTCACCCACGTCCGCTCCGCGTTCCTGATCGCGGGCCTGGACGAGAAGCGGACCGTGCCGCTGGTGCGCGAGCGGGTGCGCGCGATGGCCGAACCCGCGGGCGACACCCCGGCGGAGCGCCAGCTGCTGGCCATGATGGCGGTGGCCGGGGCGCTGGCGGGCGAGTCGCCCGCGCTGGCCGTGGAGCGGGTCAACCGCGCCGTGCTGCTGGACGACGGCGCGCTGGGCGGGTGGACCGCGCTGGCCTCGACCTTCGTGCTGGACCTGGCGGGCGAGGTGCCCGCCGGGCTGGTCGCGGTGGACAAGCTGCTCACCCGCAGCCGCGCGCACGCCGAGGTGTGGAGCTACTGCCTGGCCCTGGGCACCAGGGCGGTGCTGCTGCGCAACGCGGGCGACTTCGTGGAGTCCGGCGCGGACGCGCAGGTGGCGCTGGAGATCGCCGAGCAGGAGTCCTGGCACGGCAACGTGGTGCAACCCGTGGTGGAGGTCGCGATCTCCCTGGCGCACCGCGGCAGCCCGGCGCGGGCCGAGGGGGCGCTGTCCCGCCTCGTGCGACCGCGCATGGACGACTTCGTGGTGGAGAACCACCACTACCGCATGGCGCGGGCGCTGGTGCGCAGCCACCTCGGCGACGTGGAGGGCGCGCTGGCCGAGCTGCGGCGGTGCGGCCGCAGCCTGGCCGAGGCGGGCGTGGCCAACCCGCTGTTCGTGCCGTGGTGGGCCGAGGCGGCGCTGCTGCTGGCCGACGCGGGCCGCGCGGACGAGGCCGTGGAGCTGGTCGAGCACGGCGAGCAGCTGGTGCGCGGCTGGGACGTGCCGCGCGCCCGCGGGTTGGCCCTGCTGGCGCGGGCCGCGGTCGACCGCGCCGAGGCGGTGGAGCTGCTGGAGGAGGCCGTCCGCGTGCTGGAGGGGTCCTCGGCCCGCTACGACCACCAGCGCGCGGAGCAGCGGCTGGGCTGGGAGCTGCTGTGCCGGGGAGACGCCCGCGCGGCGCGCGAGCACCTGCGCCGGGCGGTCGACCTGGCCACCAGGTGCGGCTCCGCGGTGGCCGCGACGCGGGCGCGCGAGCTGCTGGTCCGGGCGGGGGGCCGGATGCGGCCGATCACCGGGGCCCGCGTGGACACCCTGACCGGCAGCGAGCGCCGCGTGGCGATGATGGCCGTGGCGGGCAGCACCAACCGCGAGATCGCCGAAACCCTGTTCGTCACGCTCCGGACCGTGGAGGTGCACCTGAGCAGCGTCTACCGCAAGCTCGGCGTCTGCGGCCGGGCCGAGCTGCCCGCCGCGCTGGCCCGTGAGCGCTGCGACCTGCCCCGGTAGCGAGAGACCCGAGGAGCGGTCATGACGAGAGGGGCGGGTGCCTGTGCGCGGGCGGTCCGGGACTCCGGCGAACTCGTCGAGCGCGACTCGGAGCGCGGAGTGCTCGACGCGGTGGTGCGGATGCTCGGGGCGGGGCGGTCGCACGCGGTCGTGGTGCGCGGCGAACCCGGTGTCGGGCGCAGCCGCCTGCTGGCGGAGGTCGTCACCGAGGCCGACCGGGTGGGCGCGGTGGTGGTAGCGGCCCGTGCGCGCCTCCCCGAGTCCGACGTCCGGTTCGGGGTCGCGGCCCAGTTGTTCAGCGCCCTGCCGGATGCCGACCCGGACGGCTGGAGCACCGCGGATCGCGCCGACTTGCCCCGGCTGTGCCAGGTCCTGCTCGCCGCGGCGCGGCGCAGGCCACTGGTCGTGGTGGTGGACGACGCGCAGTGGGTCGACCCGGAGTCCGACGCGCTGCTGCGGATGCTGCTGCGGCGGTTGCACCACGCACCGCTGGTGGTGGCCGTCGCGACGGACGGGTCGCGTCCCGACCCGGCCGACGAGGAGGCGCTCCCGCCCGAGGACTGCGCCGTGCTCAGGCCGCTCCCGCTGTCGGAGGACGGGGTGCGCCTGCTGTGCCGGGCGGTGTGCGGGACCGCGCCCGACGACGAGTTCGTACGTGCCGCCGCGGCGGCGACCGGGGGCAGGCCCGGCGTGCTGGTGCCCGCTCTGCGGGAGTTCGCGGACGGGGGCGAGCCCGTGGCGTCGGGCGTCGACCGGTTCGCCGCACTGGTCGCGGAACACCGGACCGGGCGGCTGGACGCGGTGCTCGACGGACTGCGCGGGTCCGCGCTGGACCTGCTGCGCGCGCTCGCCGTCGTCGGCGACGACTTGGAGCTGCGCTTCGTCCGCTCGATCGCGGGCAGTGTCCGCCGTGAGGAAGCCGACCAGCTGCGCACCGCGGGTCTCGCGGTCGGCCAGGAGCGGATGCGCCCGGCCGACCCGGTCGTCGCGGAGCGCGCGTTGGCGGGCATGGCGGTGTGGGCACGCAGGGCGTTGCACGCCTCGGCCGCCGAACTGGCGCACCGGATCGCCGCACCGGACCAGGTGGTGGGGCGCATCCTGCTCGGCGCTCCCGCGGTGGGGTCGTCCTGGGCACCGGGCGTGCTGCACCGCGCCGCGCGCCGGGCACTGGCCGCGGGCCGCGACGCCGAGGCCGCCACGCTGCTGGAGCGCGCCCTGCGCGAACCCGCGTCGCCCGGTGAGCGGCTGCGGCTGCTGTTCGACCTCGCGCTGGCGCAGGCGCGCCACCGGCCCGAGGGCAGTGACCGCACGCTGGTCCGCATCATCACCGGCGGGTGGGGCGGGCCGGACCGGGCGCGGGCCGCTGACCTGCTGGCGCTGCGCGGTGATCTGGCGACCGTGCGGCGCCTGCTCGCGGGCCGCCTGACCGGGAGGTCCGCGAAGGACCAGCCGGGGCACCCCGAGCTGTCCGCGCTGCACGCCTTCGTGGCGACCGTGCTGGTGGACGGCGAAGAGCTGGCGCTGCGGCGGCAGGAGCTGCCCGACGACCCGGTGGGCGCGGGCGTCGCGGCGTGGCGGCTGGCCGTGGCGGGCGTCGACCTGGACCGCACCCGCGCCCTGGCCAGGGCCGCGCTGGCCGCGCCACCCGCCGACCAGCCGCTGGTACTGCCCCGGCTGAGCGCGTGCGCCGCCCTGGTGCTAGCCGACGAGGCGGACGAGGCGGCGGCCGGGTTGACCGCGGTGCTGGTGGACGCCCGCCGCCGGGGCGTCCGGGTGGCCGCCGCGGCGGCACTGCTGGGGCTGGCCTGGCTGGCCCTGCGCGCGGGGCGGCTGGACGAGGCGGACGGCTGCCTGGACCAGGCGCGGGCCGAGCTGCCGACCGCGTCGTGGGCGGTGCTGCCCCAGCCCCTGTGGCTGGCCTGTCGGGCCTTGGTGGCGTTGGAGCGCGGGCGGATCACCGACGCGCGCCGGGTGCTGGCCACCGAACTGCCGGTGGCCGCCGAGCGGGGCATCGCCTGGGCGCCGCTGCTGTACGCGCGAGGGCAGGTGCGGTTGGCGGCGGGCGACCCGCGGGGCGCGCTGCGCGATCTGCAGGAGTGCGGGCGCAGGCTGGCGGGCAAGCGCTGGGACAACCCGGCGCTGATCGGCTGGCGCGCCCGCGCGGCCCAGGCGCTGGACGCGTTGGGCGACGCGGGAGGAGCGCGCGCCCTGCTGGCCGAGGAGACGCGGGCCGCCACCGCCTGGGGCACGCCTACGGTGCTCGGCGCGGTGGACTTGACCGCGGGCAGCCTGTCCGGGGACCGGGCCGAGGCGCAGTCGCGGATGCTGCGGGCGGAGCGGGTGCTGCGCGACTCGCCCGCGCGACTGCTGCACGCCAGGGCCCAGTTGGCCGCGGCGCGGGTGCTGCGCGAGCGGGGGAACGCGGCGGAAGCCGCGCCGCTGCTGGAGCAAGCCGCGCGCACCACGCGCGACTGCGGTGCGCGACCCCTCGCCCGCGCGGTCGACAGCCTGCGGACGCGCGGGGCGCGGCCGGTCGAGCACCACCGGAACGACGCGGTCCTCGCGCGGGCGGGGCTCTCGCCCGCCGAGACCAGGGCGGTCGAACTGGCCGCGAGCGGTCTGGCCAACCCGGAGATCGCGGGCGCGCTGGGGGTGACCCGGCGGACCGTTGAACTGCACCTGACCTCGGCTTATCGGAAGCTGGGGATTCGCGGGCGGGCCGGTCTGCCCGCGGTGCTGCCGGACGTGGTGCTGCCGGACGTGGCGGAGCGGGGCTGATGGCGTCGACGCGGCGTGCGCGGCTGCGCCGCTCGCGCGGGTGGGCCGCGGTGCCGGGAGCGGGTGCGCCCCCGGCGGTCGGGAGGAGAGCTGACCGTGCTGCTGGACCGTGAAACCGAACTGGCCCGCATCGGCGAGGCGCTGCGGGCCGCCGCGGCGGGCGATGGCTCGCTGCTGGTGGTCAGCGGTCCGCTGGGGATCGGCAAGACCGCGCTGCTGCGGGCGGTGGCCGACGACGCCACGGCGGCGGGGGCGAGCGTGTTGCGAGCCACGGCCTCGGTGGCGGAGCGGGAGTTCTCCTTCGGCGTGGTCCGCCAAGTCTTCGAACCCGCTGTCGCCGCGCTGCCCGAGCGGGTCCGCGCGCGGGTGCTGGGGGAGGTGGCCGACTGCGTCCGCCCGCTGGTCGGGGGCGGCGAGCCTGCCTGCGACACCGAGTCGCCGATCCCCGTCGAGCACGCGCTGCTGCACGGCCTGCGACGCCTGCTGTCGGTGCTCAGCGGGCGGCAACCGGTGGTGGTGCTGGTCGACGACCTCCAGTGGGCCGACGAGGAGTCGTTGCGCTGCCTGGGGTACTTGTTCAACCGACTCGACGGGCTGGGCGTGCTGGCGGTGGTCGTGGTCCGCGACGGCGACGCGGACAGCGAGCGGCCGCTGGTGCGCAACGCGGTCGGCGGCGCCCTGGGCGTGCTGCGGCCGGGCGGGTTGTCCGCCGCGGCGGTGCGCGAGCTGGTGCGCCAGTGGTTCGGCGAACCGGGAGGCGAGCGGTTCGACCAGGAGTGCTCCGCGGTCTCCGGCGGCAACCCGTTGCTGCTGCGGTCCATCCTGACCGACCTGACCCTGGCCGGGCACCAGCCGGGCGACCGGGCCGTCGACGCGGTGCGCGCCTGCCGCCCGGCTCCGCTGCGCAACCGGTTGCTGGCCCGCCTGCGCGGCCAGCCCGCCCCGGTGCGCGCCTTCGCCGAGGCGTTGTGCTTCCTCGGCGACGCGCCGGACATGGAGCTGGTCGGCTCGCTCGCGGGCCTGGACCCGATCGCCTGCCGGGAGATCGCGCGGTCGTTGGCCAGGCAGGGGCTCATCACCGCGAGCGCGACGCCGGAGTTCACCCACCCCGTGGTGCGCGACGCGATCGAGGAGCTGACCACCGCGGCGGAGGGGGAGCGGCTGCACACCGCAGCTGCCGCCCTGCTGCACCGCGGCGGCTACCCGGCGGAGGCCGTGGCCGCGCACCTGCTGGCCGTGTCGTCGCCGCAGCAGCTGTGGGCGGTGGACGTGCTGCGCGCCGCGGCGGAGTCGGCCGCGCAGCGGGGCGAGCACGAACTCGCCGCGCGCTACCTGCGCCGCGCCCTGCTGGACGCCTCCGCCGACAGCGGTGAGCGCGCCGAGCTGCTGGTGGAGCTGGCGGCGGTGGAACGCGCGGTGGACACCTCCGCGTCGGTGCGGCACGTGCTGGAGGCGGTGTCCCTGCTGCGCACCGCTCCCGAGCGCGCCGCCGCGCTGGTGCGCCTGGCGCCGAGCACGCTGGGCGCGGCACCGCTGGCGGTCTCCGAGGTCGTCCGCGACGTGGCGACCGCGCTGGGCGAGGTCGAGCGGCTGGTCGGCGTGGACCGGGAGCTGGCGCTGCGGCTGGAGGCGAGACTGCGCTACCTCGACGACTCCGACGCGCGCGACCTGCTCGCCGCGGCGCACCGGCTGCACGGGCTGGACCACCAGGTCTGCCTGCGCACCCCGGCCGGGCGCGAACTGCTGGCCGCGCTGCTGCACGCGGCCGCGCTGACCGGCCGGGAGTCCAGCGACCGGATCGCCGGGCTGGGGCACCAGCTGCTGCGGCTGGAGTCCCCCGAACCCGTGCACCTGCACAGCTCGCTGCCCATCGTGATCAGCGCGTTGACCCTGGCCGACCGGGCCGAGGCGGCCACCCCCTGGTTGGACGCCGCGCTGCACCAGGCCCGGCGCCACCGCGACCCGGTCGCGCTGGCGGTCGCCGAGGTCGACCGCGCCCTCGCGCTGATGGGCGCGGGACGGTTGGTCGAGGCCGAGTCGGTGGCCGAGGCGAGCATCACCGCGATGGGCAGCCGGTGGTTCGACGCGGTCACCACCTCGGGTGTCCTGCTGGCCATGGCCGCGTCGGAGCTGCCGGACCTGCAGTTGGCCGAGCGGATCACGGGCCTGTGCGCGGACCGCGTGGACCACCCGGCGCTGCGCGCGCTGGACCAGTACCTGCACGGGGTGCGCGCGTCGGTCAGAGGTGAGTTGCCGATGGCGCTGGAGCGGTTCCTGGACTGCGGGCGGCAGCTCGAACGGGCGGGCTGGCGCAATCCGCTGGTGCTGCCGTGGCGGGTCAGGGCGGCCGAGGTGCGGCACCGGTTGGGCAGCGCCGCCGCGGCGCTGGAGCTGGCGGAGGCCGAGCTGGACGCCGCCAGGACGTGGGGTGCGCCGGTGGGCGTCGGCCGGGCGCTGCGGGTGCAGGGCGCGCTCCGCGCGGGTGACGCGGGTGTGCGGCTCACCCGCGACGCGCTGGACGTGCTGGAGGAGTCGGAGAACCGGCTGGAGCTGGCGCGCGCTCACCTGCAGCTGGGCCGCTTGCTCGGTCGGCTGCGGTCCGCCGACGCGCCGCGGCACGCGCGCCGCGGTCGCGCGCTGGCCCTGGAGTGCGGCGCGTCGTGGCTGGTCGACCCGGCCACCGACGGCGAGCCGCAGCCGGGGCTGGTGCTCACCCGCGCCGAGCGCAGGGTCGCCGAGCTGGCCGCCGCGGGCCGGACCAACCAGGCGGTCGCCGAGGAGCTGGGGGTGAGCTCCCGCGCGGTGGAGAAGCACCTGACCAACGTCTACCGGAAGCTGAGCCTGTCCGGGCGGGCGGAACTCAAGTCCGCTCTGCTCGGCTGATCCCCGCGCTGCGGGCAATTCATCGCACGGGTAGCCGACGGGCAACACCCGAACAATTGTCTGTGATTCATATCACGATTAAACTGGGAAAAGGCGGTCCGCTGTTTCGGCTCGTGTTGCGGTCCGTACCCCGGCGCCGCGCGCGGGTGTTGGGAACTGCGGTGCGGTGTCCCGCTCCTCTCGCCGTTCGCGCAGGTGGGGCGATCGGTCGAACTCGGGTCGTGGGTGCCCGTCGTCGGGGGACGAGCCGCACCGAACCGCGCTCCGCACCTCCGCGGCGGGTCGACCGAACCACCGGTGCGGGACCACCGCAAGGTTAATTCGGATCGGCCGCTCCCTCGTTGACGAAGGTCTAGTCCATTCTTAGTGTTGTCACCACGCGGTGACGCACCGCAACGGGTGAACTCCGATCGCGTTCTCCGTCGCCGCACCCGCTTTCCGACGGCTACTCCACAAGGGATGGTGTCGCTGTGACCACTGCCGCGATCGCCCCGGCTCACGGTGGCGTGGTGGACGTGCCCGCCCGCCAGACCGCGGGCAGGCACGCGGCGGCCTACCGCTCGCTGTTCGAGCGGCTCGACGCCGCCGCCGTGGTCGACCTCGGGCTGCACGTGCTGGAGGCCAACCAGCGGTTCGTCCGCGACCTGGCCGGGCAGCGCGACCCGGTCGGCCGCAACCTGCTCGACTTCCTGCACCGCGGCGGCCACGCGAACCTGCGCAGGCAGTTCGTCAGGCTGATCCAGGGCAAGCGGGATCGCGTCGTGGAACGGGTGGTGGGCCTGGGCGCGGACGACCGGTTGGTGCCCGGCACGCTGACCGCCGTCGCCGTGCACGACCACGGCCCCATGGTTTCCACCCTCGTGGTCACCCTGCGGTGGGACGAGTCGTCGGACGCGGCTCCCGGCAACGAGCGGCGGCGCATCCTGACCGAGCTGGACGCCCGCATCCTGGAGGGCGTGGCCGCGGGCATGCCCACCGTCAAGCTGGCCGTCCAGCTCTACTTGAGCAAGCAGGGCGTGGAGTACCACGTCGGCACGATGCTGAAGAAGTTCAAGGTGCCCAACCGGGCCTCCCTGGTGTCCCGCGCGTACTCGGCGGGTGTGCTCAGCCCCGGCGAGTGGCCGCCCAAGGTATCGCCCGAATTCATCAAGTAGCGCGACGCTCCACACAGGACTCCCGGCGATGGCGGTGTCCGGGGTGTGAACCGCCCCGGTGACCGCCAGGCGGTTGCCGCGCCGGTCCGGCGACCCCGGACCGGGAGATCGCGCCGCCCGCCCAGCGCGGGCGGCGCGATCGGCTCCGGCCGAGTCGCGCAATTCCGCGACGCATTGCGCGGCAATCGGTCGGAAAAGCAACCGGATTCCCGCGGTGCGCGCCGGTTCCGTCGGGGCGGCACCCGCGCGCATCTCCGCGACCAATTGAGCCGGAGACTTGGCCGCGGCTCACGCGCCGTGGATACTCTCCACGGGCACGTGGGACACCGGTCGATTGGTCAGAGTTTTGCGGAACGACGCTGAGGCCCCGAAAGGGGGAAACAAGTCCGACGCGGGGAGCGGCGCGGTGGGGTCCCCATTCGGGTCGCGCTTGCGCGCGGTCCGGCAGCGGCGGGGTCTGGCGCAGAAGGACCTGGCGGGCCCCGGCGTGTCGATGAGCTACGTCTCCCGGTTGGAGTCCGGGGACCGGTTGCCGTCACCGTCGGTGATCGCCCGGCTGGCCGAGGTGCTCCAGGTCGACCCGCGCGAGCTGACCGGCGAGACCCGCTCCGCGTCCACCGAGCAGGCCGCGCTGCGCTGGTGCGAGGTGGCGCTGGCCTACCGCGAGGGCGAGCCCCGGCGGGCCGTCGAGCTGCTCGACGCGATCGAGCCCAAGGAGGACCCGCCGCTGTTCGCCTGGTCGGTGCGCTGGCTGCGGGCGGTGCTGATCATGTGCGTGTCGGACCCGGCGGAGGCGTTGGCGGCGCTGGACGAGCTGCGCGCGGGCTGGTCGCCGGGCCCGGCGGTGGACGTCGTCGTCGAGGTGCAGCGCGCCCAGGTCCTGTGGGAGCTGGGCCTGAGCGCCGAGGCGGTGCGCGCCGCGCGCACCGCGGTCGAGCTCTCCGAGAGCACCGACATCGCGGACCGGTGGCGCGTCCGGCTGCGGGCGCTGGTCGCGCTGTGCTGCCACGCCGCCCGCAGCGGTCGCGCGGCCGAGGCCGAGCAGGCGCTGGAGCAGCTGGACGAGGCGCTGGAGGTGGCGGGGGGCGGGCGCTTGGCGATCAGCGCGTGGTGGGCGCGCGCCGCCGTGACCGAGCGGCTGGGCGACAGCGCGCGGGCCCACGCGTCGATCACCAAGGCGCTCGAGCTGCTGGACCAGCAGGACTGCGGCGGGCTCCTGCGCAGCCAGGTGCTGCTGACCGCCGCGGCGATCGGCCTGCGCCTGCCCGAGCCGGACACCGGGGGAGCCGAGCGGGCCCTGGAACGGGTGAGGGCCGTCTCCGGGAACCGGTGGCCGCGGATCGCGGCCAGGGTCGAGGCGGTGCGCGCCGAGCTGGCGCTGCACCGGCGGCAGCCGGAGCTCTGCTGGTCGGCCGCGGACGCCGCGCTGGCCACCGGCGCGCTGGAGCTGGAGGACCAGCTGCGCTGCCACCTGCTGCGGGTGCAGGCGGTGGACCTCGCGGGGGACCGGGACCGGCTGGCCGCGGCCAAGCAGGCGCTGCGGGCGGCGCTGGAGTCGGTGCGGCCCGCAGCGGTGGACCCGGCGCTGTGGCGGGACATCGCGCGGGTCGCCCTGCGGGGCTGAGCGGGCCGCGGTCACCACGTCGACACCCCTGCCGGGGCTCGCTACCTTTCGACGGTGCCCAGCTTCGAGGAGATCACCCGGCACCACGACGCCGACCCGTCCGAGAGCCCCTGGGTCAACGGGCCGCCGGGGCCCGAGACGGTCACCATCGTCCCGTACGACCCCGAGTGGCCACGCCGCTACCGAGCCCTGTCGGCGCGGATCCGCGCGGCACTGGGCGAGGCGGCCCTCGACGTCGAGCACATCGGCTCGACCTCCGTGGAAGGGCTGGCGGCCAAGGACGTCATCGACATCGACCTCACCGTCGCCGACCCCCGTGACGAGCGGTCCTACGTCCCCGCGCTCGAACGCCTCGGCTACTTCCTGGTCATCCGGGAACCGTCCTTCCACCAGCACCGGTGCCTGCGGCTCGCCGAGCCGAGGGTGAACCTGCACGTGTTCGGCCCGGACTGCCCGGAGGCCATCCGGCACCGCATGTTCCGCGACTGGTTGCGCGCGCACCCCGACGACCGCGCCCGCTACGAGCGGGCGAAGCGGGCGGCGGTGCCCGGCGGGGGGAGCGTCATGGACTACAACGCGCGCAAGCAGCAGGTCGTCCGGGAGATCTACGACCGGCTCTTCCGCGCGGCGGGGATGTTGTAGGAGCCCGCGTCTTGCTGATCCGGCAAAGATGTTCGCCTTCCGGCGCGGGGAGTGGGCAGGTTGGCGGTGGAGGTGGTCACGATGGCCCGACACACCGGTGTGCAGTTCTGGGAACAGATGTACCGCAGCCGCGAGCGGCTCTTCAGCGGTGCGCCCAACGGGGTGCTCGTCACCGAGGTCGCCGACCTGCCGCCGGGACAGGCCCTCGACGTGGGGTGCGGTGAGGGCGGCGACGCGCTCTGGCTGGCCCGGCGCGGCTGGCGGGTCACCGCGGTCGACATCTCGCACACCGCGCTGAGCCGCGCCGCCGCGGCGGGCGCGGACGTCGCGGGCCGCGTGGCGTGGAAGCACGGCGACCTGACCGCCACGCCGCCCCCGGCGGGCGCGTTCGACCTGGTCTCCATCCAGTACTTCCCGCTGGAGCGCCGATCCGGCCGCACCGCGCTGCGCGGTCTGCTGGACGCCGTCGCCCCCGGCGGAACCCTGCTCGTGGTCAGTCACGACCTCGCCGACCTGGCCGCGGACGGCGAGCACGACTTCGATCCCGACGACTACTACTGGCCCGACGAGGTCGCCGGGCTCCTCGACCACGACTGGACCGTCCTGATCGCCGAAACCCGCCCGCGGACCGCTCCCGCCCCGGCGGGTACGCACCACACCCGCGACACCGTCCTGCGGGCACAGCGCTCGCGGTGACGCGCGGGGCCGGTCACCGGGAATCCCTCACGACTGCCCGGTGGTCAGCTCGTCCACCGCCCGGCGCGCTTCGCGCATGGGGGTGGAGTCGTGCTCGACGTGGTCGAGCACCCGCAGCAGGGCGGACAGGCCGCCGCTGTGCTCCAGGCAGGCCAGGACGAGGTTGGACAGGTGCACGGTGGGGTGCGCGCTCTCCGGGACGACCAGCCCGGTGCCCAGTTCGTGACCGACCAGCCGGATGATCGTGCTCCGGTTGCTCGCCTCGGCCAGTGCGGGCATCCGCAGCAGGGCGGCGACCAGGGGGAGGAGCACTTCCGGCCGCCGGTCCTCGGTGGGCGGGTGGGGCGCCTGGTCCGCCGGGGACGTGCCGAGCGCCGTGGACAACCGGTCCAGCCGGTCGTCCTGCGCGTCGAGGTAGGCGTCGACGTTGTCCAGGCCCGCTTCCAGCGCGGCCGGTTCCAGGGCTGGCAGGGAGTGTGCGGGCGGGTAGTGGGCGGGCGTTTCCCGGTGCGTCCGCGCCTGCAGTGCCCGCGCCTTCCGCCGCGCCACCTCCACCAGGCGCAGCGCGTTCTCCCGCTCCTGCTCGGCACGCCGCAGCCGCTGCTCGGTCCTGGCCTGGGCCTGGCGCGCGCGGGCCAGCTCCGCGCGCCGCCGGTCGGCTTCGTCCCGGAGGTGGTCGCGGTCCCCGGTCAGGTGCGCGACGGTGGCCCGCGCCTGGGCCAGGACCACTTGCAGCACCCACACGACCTTGGTGATGTCGCGTTCCGCGGCCACGCTCTCGGCCAGCTGTCGGCGGACCCGCTCGACCTCCTCGTAGGCGTTGGCCAGGCGCCGGTCGTCGGGGGAGTGGACGTGCACGCCGCCGTGGATCACGCCGGCCTGCACCACCACGCCGTCGACCGTCCCGGAGACCTCGTTGCGGGTGCTCTCGTCCACCTGCGCTCCTGTGCCGGCGTGCCCGTGGACACCACGCTACCGCGATCGGCGCGCATCGGGGCCTGCTCGCACCCGCTCCCGGTCGGCTGCGGCGAGAGCGCGGAACGGGCGCCGGAAAGATACCGCGCGATGGCCCCGACATGCCCCGGAATTACCGCGGAATTACCCGACTAGGTGAACAACTACATTGTTCCAAGGGGTGTGTCGCAGATCTCAGTCTACGCTTACCTTGGTCCGGCGCAGAGGAATTCCGGACTTGATCGGGAGCGGTGATGGAAGCCAACGAATGGGAATCCGTCCTCCAGCACGCGTCGGATTCCGTCCGAGCCTGGGGAGGGGCCCGGCCCGCCAAGCGCGCCGCCGCGCTGGGGCGGGTGGCGGACACCCTCGACCGCCACGCCGACGAGCTGGTGGGGATCGCCGCGCGGGAGGTCGGGCTGCCCGAGGACCGGCTGCGGGCGGAGCTGCGCCGCACCACCTTCCAACTGCGCGAGTGCGCGCGCGAGGTGGCCGAGGGCCACTGCCTGGAACTGGTGGTCGACCACGCCGACCGGCACTGGCCGTCCGGGCCGAGACCGGACCTGCGCCGGACGATGGTCCCGCTCGGCCCGGTCGTGGTCTTCGGCGCCTCGGCGTTCCCCTTCTCGGCCTCGGTGGCGGGCCGGGACACCGCCTCCGCGCTGGCCGCCGGGTGCTCGGTCGTCTTCAAGGCCCACCCCGCCCACCCCGGCCTGTCCGACCGCACCGCCGAGCTGGTGCGCCAGGCGCTGCGCGAGGCGGGGGCGCCCAAGGGCGTGTTCGACGTCGTCCACGGCGAGCGCAGCGGTCGCGAGCTGCTGCTGGACCCCAGGGTCAAGGCGGTGGCCTTCACCGGCTCGGCGTCGGTGGGCAAGCAGCTGCTGGCGCTGGCGGTGTCCCGCGAGGAGCCCATCCCCTTCTTCGGTGGCTTCGGCGGCATCAACCCGGTGTTCGTGACCAGGTGCGCCGCCGCGCGGCGCGGCACCGAGATCGCCGAGGGCTTCGTCGGGGCGCTGACCGCCGAAGGCGGCCAGCTGTGCACGAAACCCGGCGCGCTGGTGGTGCCCGCGACGTCGGTGCTGACCGCCGTCGCGGCGGACACCGCGCGCCGTCGCGGTGGCTCTCCGCTGTTCGACAAGCGCTTCGCCGAGCGCTACCAGCGGGAGGTCGCGGTGCTGCGCGAGCACCCGGACGTGACCACCCTGGTGGCGGGTGAGCCGACCGCCGACGGCCACTCGCCGACGCTGCTGCTGACCACCGCCGCCGCGGTGGTGCGCTCGCCGGACCTGCTCGCGGAGTGCTTCGGCCCGCTGGGGCTGGTGGTGCACTACGACACCGAGGACGAGCTGCTGGCCGTGGCCAGGGCGCTGCCCGGCCAGCTGACCACCGCGGTGCAGGGCGAGAACTGCGACGAGGTGCTGCTGGACCTGCTGCCCGAGCTGGTCGAGCGCAGCGGCCGGGTGGTGTGGAACGACTGGCCCAACGAACTGGCCGTGACCCCCGCGATGCAGCACGGCGGCCCGTACCCGGCCAGCACCGCGCCGCAGCGCACCGCCCTCGGTCGCGGTGCGATCGCGCGCTTCCAGCGCCCGGTGGCGTTCCAGGGCTTTCCCCGGCACCTGCTGCCGGAGGGGTTGCGCGAGGAGAATCCGCTGAACCTGCCCCGCCTGGTCGACCTGTGATTCCCCCGTCCGCCGCCGGATTTCCCCGTTTCGGGGATTTCCCGGAAATGCCGGGTGGTGACCGGCAGCGCGGACAGTCCGAGCAGTGCTCGCCGATGTGGGTGTGGCGGTCTCGCGGACCGGGTACTCGGACCGCGCCTCCCACCACCGGGCGCCACCGGGACGTGGTGCCCACCACCTGATGGCCGGTGGCGGAGGGCGCACCGCCCTCCGCCACCGGTGGGACCGTCAGGCGTTCGGGTCGAACGGGATGCCCGCGGGTTTGGCCTTGGCCAGTTCAGCGGCGAACGCGCCGTCCTTGATGCCCAGGCTCGCGCTCCCGAAGTCGGCGCGGACCAGGGTGTCGCGGCCGCCGGGCGGGAAGTGGTCCCAGCTCACCAGGTCGGGGTACTGCCAGGAGCCGTGGTGGTTCTCCGGCTGCTCCGCCGCGTCCGCCAGGCGGAAGCAGTGGGTGCTCAGCCCGTCCTTGTGGTAGACGATCTTGGGGTGGGTGCCCTCCCACGCGACCTGCGCGCGCGGGTAGGTCGAGTAGCGGCCGTGCGCGGAGGTCGAGACGTACTGGGCCTGGTCGCCCGAGACCCACACCACGACGTGCTCGATGTCGTGCCGGTGGCCGCAGCAGTCGATGCCCGGCACCGCCTGGTCCTTCTCGAAGTACAGGTCGTACAGGTGGGCGCACCAGCCGTTGTTGCACTTGGACCGGGCGTAGGAGTTGGTGTTGTCCAGGTCGGACCGGTCGCGGCACTGGCCGTTGAGCGCGCCGGAGTTCTTCAGCCCGGTCGCCACGACGCCGGTCGGGGAGATCGCGGGGGTGGGGTAGCAGCCGTCGGTGTCGTAGTCGAAGGCGGGCTGCCACCTGCCGTCGGCGGCGGTGAAGCTCGCGGGGATCGCCTGGGGCGGGTCGGCCCAGGCGGTGCCGGGCACGAGCACGGCGAGCAGGGTCGCGCCGAGCAGGCCGGGCAGCAGTCGCCTCCGCGTGGGGCGGGGCCGGGTCTTGGGCACGGTCACAGGGGCCTCTCGTTCCGGTAGCAGGGATGCGGCGAGATGGCGGGGCGGCACAGACGTTGCTGCACCGGCGGGAGCCGGTCAACCGCCTGGGGTTGAACGGCCGGTGTCGGAGCTCCGGTTCGCGCCCGAGCCGCGCCGAGGGCAGGATTGGGCGATGGCCCGAGGAGGCGTACCCGGTCTGGTGACCGGCGCGGTCTTCAACACCGTTGAGCGGCAGCACCTGCCGCTGGCGGGTTCGATTCCCGTCCGCCTCCGCCACGGCGGTGCCCGGTGACCGACCCCAGGCGCGCCATCCCGCGCACGGACGCGGTGCTCGCCGAGCCGCGAGTGGCCGCGGCGGTCGCGGAGCTGGGCAGGGCGGTGGTCAAGGCTGCCGTCGGGCGGGCCCAGCGGGAGGCCCGCGAGGGGGTGCTGACGCCCGACGGGGTGGTGGAGGCGGTGTTGGCGGCGCTCCCGCCGGGACCGTCCTCGCTGCGGCCGGTGATCAACGCGACCGGCGTCGTCGTGCACACCAACCTGGGCAGGGCGCCGCTGTCCAGGGCCGCCGCGCGGGCCGTCGCGGACGCGGCCGGGTGCGCGGACGTCGAGTTCGACCTGGTCACCGGGAAGCGGGCGCAGCGCGGACGAGGGGCGCTGGCGGCGCTCAGGACCGCCGTGCCGGACGCGGGCGACGTGCACGTGGTGAATAACAACGCCGCCGCGTTGCTGCTGTGCGCGATGGTGCTGGCACCCGGCAAGGAGATCGTGGTCAGCCGCGGCGAGCTGGTGGAGATCGGCGACGGGTTCCGCATACCGGACCTGCTGACCTCGGCCGGTGCGCGGCTGCGGGAGGTGGGCACCACCAACCGCACCCACCTGCGCGACTACGCCGAAGCGGTCGGCGACGGGACCGGGTTCGTGCTGCGGGTGCACCCGTCCAACTTCCGGGTCACCGGGTTTACCAGCGCCCCCGACGTCGGAGAGCTGGCCGGGCTGGGCGTGCCGCTGGTCGTGGACATCGGCTCCGGGCTGCTCTCGCCGCACCCGCTGCTGCCCGACGAGCCGGACGCGGCGGGCGCGCTGCGCGCGGGCGCCGCCCTGGTGACGGCCAGCGGGGACAAGCTGCTGGGCGGTCCGCAGGCGGGGCTGCTGCTGGGCGAGGCGGGGCTGGTGCACCGGTTGCGGCGGCACCCGGCGGCACGGGCGCTGCGCGTGGACAAACTGGCGCTGGCCGCCCTGGAGGCGACCCTGCTGGGACCGACCCCACCCGTGCGGCAGGCGTTGGAGGTCGACGCGCGGCGGCTGCGCGACCGCGCCGAGCTGCTGGTGAAAGCGTTGGCGGAGCAGGGGATCGACGCCGCGGTGGTGGACAGCGTGGCGGCGGTGGGCGGCGGCGGGGCGCCGGGAGTGGAGCTGCCCAGCGCGGCGGTGAGCCTGCCCGAGCGGTGGGCGGGCGCGCTGCGGGTGGACCGGACGCCGGTGGTGGGCCGGGTGGAGCGCGGGCGCTGCCTGCTGGACCTGCGCACCGTCGACCCGGCCGAGGACGAGCGGCTGTGCCAGGCGGTGCTGCGGTGCGGGTGATCGCCACCGCGGGGCACGTGGACCACGGCAAGTCCACGCTGATCCGCGAGCTGACCGGGATGGAGCCCGACCGCTGGGCCGAGGAGCGCAGGCGCGGCCTGACCATCGACCTGGGGTTCGCCTGGACCCGGCTGCCCGGCGGCGAGGTGGCCTTCGTGGACGTGCCCGGCCACGAGCGGTTCACCACCAACATGCTGGCCGGTGTCGGACCGGTGCCCGCGGTGGTGTTCGTGGTCGCCGCCGACGAGGGGTGGATGCCGCAGTCGGACGAGCACCTGGCCGCGCTGGACGGGCTGGGGGTGCGGCACGGGCTGCTCGTGGTGACCCGGTCGGACCTGGCCGATCCCGGCCCGGCGCTGGCGCAGGCCCGCGAGCGGTTGGCGCGGACGTCGTTGCGGGAGGCGCGGGCGGTGGCGGTCAGCGGGCGCACCCGAGCGGGGCTGGACGAGGTGCGCGCCGAGCTGGACGCGCTGGTGCGCGCGCTGCCCGACCCCGATCCGGGCGCCGATGTGCGGCTGTGGGTGGACCGCTCCTTCACGGTGCGCGGTGCGGGCACGGTGGTCACCGGCACGCTGGGCGCCGGGGCGCTGGAGGTCGGTGACGAGCTGGTGCTGTCCGGCACGGGTGGGCGCGTGGCGGTGCGCGGACTGCAGGCGCTGGGCGAGAGCGCGCGGCGGGTCGTCGGGGTGGCGCGGGTCGCGGTGAACCTGCGCGGCGTCGAGCGCGAGCGGGTGGGCCGCGGCGACGCCCTGCTCACCCCGGACGCCTGGCCCATGACGCGGGTGCTGGACGTCCGGTTGGTGGGAGCGGCCGAACCGCCGCGGAACGCGGTGCTGCACGTGGGTTCCGCGGCGGTGTCCGCCCACGTCCGTCCACTGGGGACGGACACCGCGCGGCTGGTCCTGACGCGCCCGCTGCCGCTGCGCGCGGGTGACCGGGGGCTGCTGCGAGACCCCGGACGACGCCGGATCGTGGACGGCGTCGTGGTGCTGGACGCGCGCCCGCCCGCGCTGGACCGGCGCGGCGCGGCGCGGCAGCGCGGGCTGGACCTGGCCGGTGACGCGGCTCGCGCGCACCTGGCGGCACGCGGGTTGGTGCTCGCGCGGGAGCTGCGGGTGCTCGGCTTCGGCGAGGTCGGGACGCCGGTCGGGCGGTGGCGGGCCGATCCGGCGCACTGGGCGGCGCTGGTGCGGCGGGTTCCGGAGGAGGTCCAGCGGTGGCGGCGGGAACACCCGCTGGCCTCGGGGGCTCCGGTGGAGGCCATGGCGCACCGGATGGGCATCGCCGCCGAGGTCGCCGTGCCGCTGCTGGCGCAGGCGGGACTGGCGGTGGTCGACGGGCAGGTGCCCGGTGCCGCCGCGCTGCCCGACCCGGTGGACCGCGCGGTCGCGGCGGTCGAGGCCGACCTCGCGCGAGCCCCGTTCGCCGCCCCGGACGCGGCGCGGCTGGCCGAACTCGGCTTGGGCGCCAGGGAGATCGGCGCGGCGGTGCGGGTGGGCAGGCTGCTGCGGCTGGCCGACGGGGTGGTGCTGGGTCCGGACGCGCCGGGGCGGGCGGCGCGGGTGCTGGCGGAGTTGCCCGCGCCGTTCACGGCGAGCCAGGCAAAGCAGGCGCTGGGCACCACGCGGCGGGTGGCGGTGCCGCTGCTGGAACTGCTGGACTCACTGGGGTTGACGCGCCGGGTCTGCGACACCGGCCGCGTCGTGCTGCCGTGAGTCCAGCCGCTCCCGCTGGGGCACCACGACGTACTTCGGGTCCTTAGTGGACTCGACTCCGGCTTCGAACACGCCGAACCGCTGCAAAGCGCTGCCCACCACCAGCGCGAGCCCGGAGGCCACGGCGACGACCCGGCTGCGCCGCGCACCGAGCGCCGCGCCCAGCACGCCGCCCACGGTGAGGTACTCCGACCAGCGCCGCAACCGGTGCGGGCGGCCCGTGGTGTACGCCTGGCGCACCAACCCCAGCCCGGACTCCATCACACGGGAGGCCACCAGTTCGCCCACACCGCCCATGACGGCGAACGCCCGTGCCGGACCGGCCTGCGCCAGGGGCGTGCACACCATGCCGAGCCCGCCCGAACTCGCCGCCGCCGACCCGGTGAACACCAGCGGCAGGTGCGGGTGCGCCTCGTGCCAGGCGGGCACCGCGGTCTGCGACAGCAGCACCGCCGTGTACGAGGCCACCGCCGGGGCCAGCGCCGCCGACGACACCGCCGAGGGCAGCGCGGCCCGCCGCAGCAGCCTGCCCAGCCACCACCGCCGCGGCAGCACCTCGGCCGCCGCGGCGACGGCCACCCCCGGCCCGTAGGCGACCAGGGTCCAGGTGCCCACGCTCATCGGCGAGGTCGGCTTGGCCACCCGCAGCATGTGCAGGAACCGCTCCGGCCGCCCCAGGTCGACCACCAGCAGGTACAGCCCGGCCAGCAGCGACACCAGCGCGCCGAGCCTGCCCGCGCGCCGCAGCGCGGGCCGCCCGGTCAGCGCCGCGCCCACGCCCAGCAGCGTCGAGCCCGCCGACACCCCGCCCGCGAACAGGTAGGCCGGGACCGGCCACTCCCACGCGGGCGTCTGCAGGATCTGCCGCTCGTAGTAGGAGCGGAACTCGGCGCGGTCCACCGGTTCCCGCGTTCCCGCGCGCACCTCCCCGTGCCGAGGACGGGGATCGCTGTCCTCGACGGCCCGCGGCCGGTAGTCGCGGCGCAGCCCCACCCGCTCCAGCAGCGCCCGACCCCGGTCCACCAGCGCCCGACTCATCAGCGCCCGCCCCATCAGCGCCCGCCCCATCAGCGCCCGCCCAGGAACGCGGCCACGGCGGCAGCGGCGAAGGCGACCGCCGCGACGCCCGCGCGCCGCCACATCGCGGGCAGGTCGCGGGTGGGCACCACCGGGTCCGGCGGCAGCCCGTAGACCTCCGGCTCGTCCAGAAGCAGGAAGAACGCGCCGTTGCCGCCCACCCCGTCCTCGGGGTCCGCGCCGTAGAGCCGGGCGCGGTCCTCGCCCCGCTCGCGCAGCTGCTCCACCCGGCGCGCGGCCCGCTCGCGCAGCTCGTCCAGCTCGCCGAACTGGATGGAGTCGGTGGGGCACGCCTTGGCGCACGCGGGTTGCTCGCCCACCCGCAGCCGGTCGTAGCACAGCGTGCACTTCTGCGCCCGGCCGTCGCCCTCGCGCCGCTGGATCACCCCGTACGGGCAGCCGGACACGCAGTAGCCGCACCCGTTGCAGATGTCCTGCTGCACCACCACCGTGCCGAACTCGGTGCGGAACAGCGCCCCGGTCGGGCACACGTCCAGGCAGCCCGCGTGGGTGCAGTGCTTGCACACGTCCGAGGCCATCAGCCAGCGGAAGTCGGTGCGCGCCTCCGGGCCGGTGGCCGCGCCCGGCCGGTCGAACGAGGGCATTCCCAGCTCCTGCGGCGCGGGCCGCTGCTGCTCCACGAACGCCACGTGCCGCCAGGCGTTGGCCCCGAGGTGCCCGGTGTTGTCCAGCGACATGCCCAGCAGGTCGAACCCGTCGGCGGGGACGTCGTTCCACTCCTTGCAGGCCACCTCGCACGCCTTGCACCCGATGCACACCGAGGTGTCGGTGAAGAAGCCCACCCTGGGCGGGTGCTGCTCGTACCCGGCCTCGCCCGCCACGTCGTGCAGCGGTCCGGAGAGGCTGTGCTCGGTCACGGCTGGTCCTCCTCGGTGTGCGGCAGGCCCGCCTCCGGGCCGGTGGTCAGCACGGTGGGCTCGGCGATCCCCGCGCGCCGCCGGTACCCGGCCAGGTAGTCCAGCAGCGCCGGTCCGCGCGGACGCCTGCCCGGCCGCACGTCGCAGGTGGCCACCTTGGTCTCCTGGATGAACACGTTCGGGTCGACGACCACGCCGAACAGGTCGTTGGGGGAGTCGCCGCGGACCAGGCCGACGCTGCCCCAGTGGTAGGGCAGCCAGATCTGGTGCACCTCGCGCTGGTCCACCCGCAGCGGCCGCATCCGGTCGGTCACCACCACGCGCGCCTCCACCGCCGCCCGGCTGGTCACCACGTGCGCCCACCCCAGGTTCTCCAGCCCGCGCTCGCGCGCCAGCGCGGGCGAGACCTCCACGAACAGCTCCGGCTGCAACTCCGCCAGGTGCGGCACCGTCCGGCTCATCCCGCCCGCGGTGTGGTGCTCTGTGAGCCGGGCGGTGGTCACCACGTACGGGAACACCTCGTGGTCCAGCGGCGGGTTGGACGGGTTGTCCGCGCGCCCGTAGATCTTGCGGGTCGGGTTGCCGCGCTGGCCGTGCAGCGGGTTGGGCACCGGCGACTCGTGCGGCTCGTAGTGCGTGGGCAGCGGGCCGTCGGCCAGGCCCTTGGGCGCGAACAGCCAGCCCTTGCCGTCGGCCTGCATGATGAACGGGTCGTCACCGCGCAGCGCCTCCGGACCCACCGCGCCTTCGGGCGGCACGTAGTCCGGCGGCTTGGTGCGCTCGAAGTCCGGCACGTCGTCCCCGGTCCACTCGCCTCGTTCGGCGTCCCACCAGATCAGCGCCTTGCGCTCGCTCCACGGCCGCCCCGCGGGGTCGGCGGAAGCGCGGTTGTAGAGCACCCGGCGGTTCATCGGCCACACCCAGCCCCACTCGGTGGCGTAGAGGTTCTGCTCGCGGCCGGGTTTGCGGCGGGCGGCCTGGTTGACCTCGTCGGCGTAGACGCCGCTGTAGATCCAGCAGCCCGCCATGGTGCTGCCGTCGGCCTTCAGCTCGGTGTAGCCGCCGACCGCGCGGCCGGTGGTCAGGTCCACGCCGTTGATGCGCCGCAGCACGTCCTGGGCCTGCGGCTCGTCGCCCACCACCGCGTAGTCCCAGGCCAGGTCCAGCAGCGGCCGGTCGCGCTCGTCGGTGGAGTCCGCCAGCCGCTGCCGCAGCTTGCGGCCCAGGTGGTAGAAGAACCACAGCTCCGAGCGCTGGTCCCCCTTGGGCTCCACGGCTTTCTCCCGCCACTGGAGCATCCGCTGGGTCTGGGTGAAGGTGCCCTCCTTCTCCACGTGCGAGGCGGCCGGGAAGAAGAACACCTCGGTGCGGCAGCGCTCCGGCGCGATCTCGCCGGTCTCCACCTCGGGGGAGTCCTTCCAGAAGGAAGCGCTCTCGATCATGGTCAGATCGCGCACCACCAGCCAGTCCAGGTTGGCCATGCCCAGCCGCTGCAACCGGCCGTGCGCCGAGCCGACCGCCGGGTTCTGGCCCAGCAGGAAGTAGCCGAAGACCTTGCCGTCGACCATGTCCATCACCGTGCGGTAGGTGCCGTGGTCGCCGGTGATGCGCGGCAGGTAGTCGAAGCAGTAGTCGTTGTCGGCGGTGGCGTGCTCGCCCCAGTACTCCTTGAGCAGCGAGATCATGTAGGCGTCGGCGTTGCGCCAGAAGCCCTTCTGCTGGTCGGCGCGGACGCTGTCGACGTACTCGGCCAGGTCGCCGTGCTCGGGGGTGGGCATCGGCAGGTAACCGGGCAGCAGGTTGAACAGCGTGGGGATGTCGGTGGAGCCCTGGATGCTGGCGTGGCCGCGCAGCGCGAACACGCCGCCGCCGGGGCGGCCGATGTTGCCCAGCAGCAGCTGGATGATCGCACCCGCGCGGATGCACTGCGCGCCCGTGGTGTGCTGGGTCCAGCCGACGCTGTAGACCAGCGCGGCGGTGCGCTCGCGGCCGGAGTTGGCCGTCCAGGTCTGGCACACCGCGCGGAACAGCTCCTCGGACACGCCGCAGGTGCGCGCCACCGCCTCGGGCGTGTAGCGGGCGTAGTGCCGCTTGAGGACCTGGTAGACGCAGCGCGGGTGCTCCAACGTCGGGTCGGCGGCGATGCGCCCGCTGCCGCCCTCGATCTTCGGCCCGCCCGAGCCGTGCTGGTAGGACGCGGACCGCTCCTTGGCGCTCGCGCCCGCGTGGTCGTCCGGGCCCGCTTCGGCGGTCTCGTACTGCCAGGTCGACGAGTCGTAGGACGCGGTCTCCGGGTCGTAGCCGCTGAACAGCCCGTCGAGGTCCTCGGTGTCCCGGTAGTCCTCGCCGACCAGGAAGGAGGCGTTGGTGTAGGCCACCACGTACTCGCGGAAGTCCAGCGCGTTGGTCAGGATGTGGTTGATCACCCCGCCGAGGAACGCGATGTCGGTGCCCGCGCGCAGCGGCACGTGCACGTCGGCGTGCGCGCTGGTCCGGGTGAACCGGGGGTCGATGTGCAGGACCCTGGCACCGCGCTCCTTGGCCTCCATGACCCACTGGAAGCCCACGGGGTGAGCCTCGGCCATGTTGGAGCCCATGATGACGATGGCGTCGGAGTTGATCAGGTCCTGCTGGTAGTCCGTCGCGCCCCCGCGACCGAAGGAGGCTCCCAGACCGGGAACCGTGGCGGAGTGTCAAATGCGGGCCTGGTTCTCGATCTGCAACGCGCCCAGTGCCGTGAACAGCTTCTTGATCAGGTAGTTCTCTTCGTTGTCCAGGGTCGCCCCGCCCAGGCTGGCCAGCCCGAGCGTGCGGCGCACGCGCCTGCCGCGCTCGTCGACGTCCTGCCAGCCCTTGGCGCGGGCCTCCAGCACCCGGTCGGCCACCATGTCCATGGCGGTGTCCAGGTCCAGCTCCCGCCACTGGCCGCCGTAGGGGGCGCGGTAGAGCACCTTCCGCGCGCGCTGCGGACCGGTGACCAGCTGCGTGCTGGCCGAGCCCTTGGGGCACAGCCTGCCGCGCGAGATGGGGCTGTCCGGGTCACCCTCGATCTGCAGCACCCGGTCCTCGGACACGTAGACGCGCTGGGCGCAGCCGACCGCGCAGAACGGGCACACGGACTTGGCGACGCGGTCGGCGTCGGCGATCCGCGCGGTCAGCCCGGCGGAGCGGGGCGACTGGGCGGCCCGGCCGCGGCCCAGCGGGTCGCGCCCGGTGATCTGCCGGTACACCGGCCACGACGCCAGCCGCGACGCCAGCCACCGCCCGACGCCCACGCGCACCTCCGTCCACGACGTCCCCCCATGCTGACACCGGGCAGGCGGGGGCGCACCTCGGCGGCTCACCAGTCCAGCGCGTCCCCGCCCACCGCGCTGAGCAGCAGCTCCCGCTCCTCGGCGGCCATCATCGGCAGCCTGCCCGCCAGCTCGTCGGGGTCGGCGCACGCGGACTGGACCAGGACCAGGTACTGGCGGGCCAGCCGCTCGACGGTGGCGGCGTCGAACAGCGCGGTCGCGTACTTGAGGGTGGCGGTCACCGACCGCTTGCTCATGTGCAGCTCCAGCGTGAGGTCGAACTGACCGGTCTGCTGCGGCGGCATGTCGACGGCCGCCACCCGCACCCCGGCGTAGTCGAACGGGCCGTGCGCCACGCCCTGGAACAGGCCGTCGAGCAGGGTGTCGTCCGCGCCCGCCGAGTAGGCGGTGACCAGCACCTGGAACAGCGCCGAGCGGCTCGGGTCGTGCGGCACGCCCAGCGCGGGCGGCAGCAGCGCGAACGGGTGGTGCCGGTACGCGGTGCCCTGGCGCAGCTGCCCACCGGTCTGCGCGACCAGCTCCCGGAACGTGGTCCGCGCGCCCACCTCCGGGCGCAGCAGCACCGGGTTGACGAAGAAGCCGACCACCTCGCTCATCCGGCGGTCCTTGGTGGAGGTCGCGCAGCCGAGCAGGAAGTCCGGCTGTCCGCTGTAGCGGTGCAGCAGCACCTCGAACACGGCCACCAGGAACGCGAACGGGGTGACCCGCAGCTCGCGGGCGACGCGCTGGACGTCCGCCACCGCGTCCTCGGGCAGCCGCGCGGACACCGCCGAGCCGACGTAGCGCTGCACCGCGGGACGCGGCCGGTCGGTGGGCAGCTCCAGCGCCACCGGGGCGCCCGCGCAGAACCGCCGCCAGTGCTCGGTCAGCTCGGCCAATCGGGGGGAGGCCAGCAGTTCCCGCTCGGCGGCCACGTGGTCGGCGTAGGTCAGCGCCAGCTCGGGCAGCCGGGCGGGCACCCCGGTGCGCAGCGCCCGGTACTCCTCGAACAGGTCGCGCATGATCACCGTCTGCGAACCCGCGTCGAGCACGACGTGGTGGGCGACCATCACCAGCACGCCGCCCGTGTCGCCCCCCGTGTCGTCGCGGAGCAGCACGAACCGCACCAGCGGCGCCTCGCGCAACCGGAACGGCTCGGCGATGACCGCGCGCACCTGGGCCGCCGGGTCGCGCGCCGGTCTCACCTCCAGCCGCACCACGTCGTCCCCGTGCACCACCCGCTCCGGCTGGCCGGAGACGTCGGAGAACGACGACCTGAGCATGTCGTGCCGCCGCGCGGTGCGCCGCACCGCCTGCTCCAGCGCCCCGGTGTCGACCGGGTCGAGAATGCGCAGCGCGAACGCCACGTTGTACGCGGCGCTCTCCGGCGCCAAGTCGTGCAGGAACCACAGGGCGGCCTGGCCGACGGTGATATTTGTGGGCATCTGGCCAAGGTAGCGGCGGGCTCCGGCGGAAACCAACGAACTGCGCCGGATAGAGCCGGAAAATAGAGCCCAAGTGCGTCGATATGGGCTCAGTATTGGAATCGCGACCAAGCTCCCCGGTGCCTGGGTCTCGGCCCCTACCGCCGAGCACGCGCGGCCGCATGGCCGCCATCGCGAAGAGGAGTTCCCGTTCATGACGAACGATGACTTGGCGCGCCCCGTGGCGCTGGTGTCCGGGGGAGCGAGGGGGATAGGTCGAGCGGTCGTGGTCCGGCTCGCGCAGGCGGGCTACGACGTCGGCTTCTGCTACCGCAACGACGTCGCATCGGCCGAGCTGACGGTCAAGGAGGCCGCGCAGTTCGGCGGCCAGGTGCTGGCCGAGCGGGTCGACGTGGCCGACAAGGCCGCCGTCGACGAGCACGTGCAGGACATGGTCGAGCGGCTCGGCAGGCCGGAGGCGGTGGTCAGCTGCGCGGGCGTGGTGCGGGACAAGCCGCTGGCGCTGCTGGACGCCGACGACTGGGACTCGGTGCTGCGGGTCAACCTCGACGGCACCTTCCACTTCTGCCGGGCCGCGCTGCGGCCGATGATCGCCCGCCGGGGCGGCTCGTTCGTCACGGTGTCCTCCGTGGCGGGCGTGGTCGGCAACGCCATGCAGACCAACTACTCCGCCTCCAAGGCGGGCATCATCGGCTTCACCAGGGCGCTGGCCAAGGAAGTCGGCCGCTACCGCCTGCGGGCCAACGCGGTGGCGCCGGGGCTGATCGAGACCGACATGACCGCCGGGCTGGAGGAGTCGACCGCCAAGGGCTATTTGCGGCGCATCCCGCTGCACCGGTTCGGGCGGCCCGCGGAAGTCGCCGACATGGTCACGTTCCTGGTCTCCGAGCAGGCTTCCTACGTCACCGGCCAGGTTTTCCAGGTGGACGGCGGTATCGCGCTGTGAGCGGCCCGAGAACCGATATGGGGCCAGTGTGGGGCGGTGTCGCAGACTTTCCCCCGGCGGCCTCGATGCCGGTCATCGCATTCCACTTCACGAGATTCGGGGAAATCCGGTGAGCGCACTTCGCGGTTCCCGCATCGCGGGCGTGGGCGGCTACCGGCCCGAGCGGGTGGTGGCCAACGCCGAGTTGGCCGCGATGACCAGCGTCAGCGCCCGCTGGATGGAAGAGCGGACCGGCATCAGGCAGCGGCACTACGCCGGGACGGGAGAAACCGTCGTCAGCATGGCGATCGCGGCGGGCACCGCCGCGATCAAAGCGGCCGACCTCGTGCCGGACGACGTGGACCTGGTGGTGCTCGCGACATCCTCGCGCGAGCAACTGGCACCCGCGGGCGCACCACAAGTGGCCAGCGGGCTGGGCACCAGGGGCGCGGCGGCGTTCGACCTGAACGCCGTCTGCGCCGGCTTCACCTTCGGGCTGTCCATGGCGTCCAACGCCGTGCGCACCGGTCAGGCGGAGAACGTGCTGGTGGTGGGCTCGGACAAGCTGTCGCCGATGATCGGCCCCGAGCTGCCGGACACCTTCGCGATCTTCGCCGACGGCGCGGGCGCCGCGGTGGTCTCGGCCGCCGCCACCGAGGACATCGGGCAGGCGGTCTGGGGCAGCGACGGCACCAGGGCCGCGGTCATCGAGTCCAAGCTGCGGCCCGACGGCCGGGTCCGGGCCACCATGGACGGCCCGGTGGTCTACCGGTGGGCCACCGGCGAGATGCCCGCCGTGGCCAAGGCCGCCTGCGCGCGCTACGGGGTGTCCCCCTCGGACATCGCGTGGTTCGTCCCGCACCAGGCCAACCGCCGGATCATCGACACGGTCGCCCGGACGCTGGCGATCCCGCCCGAGCGGGTGGTGCTCGACATCGTCGAGACCGGAAACACCTCCTCGGCCTCCATCCCCCTGGCGCTGACGCGGCTGCGCGACAGCGGCCGCTCGACGCCGGGGGAGCTCGTGCTGCTGCTCGGCTTCGGCTCCGGCCTGAGCCACGCGGGCATGGTCGCCCGCATGTGCTGACCAACACCCGAAGACACCGGAAGGACCCGTTCCGTGGACAACATCCTGCAGGTCACCACCTCCCTGATCAGGGACCTGGTGCCCGATTACGAGGGCGACGTCGCGCTGTCGTCCAACTTCGAGGAGATGGGGGTGGACTCGCTGAGCCGGGTCGACCTCGTGGTGGCGCTGGAGCGCGAGTTCCAGGTGACCATCCCGGACTCCGTGCTGGCCGAGCTGCGCACGGTCGGTGACCTCGCGTCCTTCGTGGACGGAGCCAGGGCCGCGGGCAGCGCCGCGCAATGACGGACCTGCTGGCTGCCGTCCGGACCCCGGCGCCGGGCGACCAGGTGGCCTCGCTGCCCGGTCTGACCTCGGTGGCCGGGGGCGCCGGGAACACCGTGGGCGGTGTGCTGAGCACCGTCGCCAACACCCCGCTGGTCGAGCTGACGCGCATCGCGCCCGGCCTGGACGCCAGGGTCTTCGCCAAGCTGGAGCAGTTCAACCCCGGCGGCAGCATCAAGGACCGCTCGGCGCTGAGCATGGTGCGCGGTCGGGTGGACAGCGGCGAGCTGGTGCCGGGCCGGTCGGTGGTCGTGGAGTCCAGCTCCGGCAACCTCGCCGTGGGCATGGCCCAGGTCTGCCGCTACTACGGGCTGCGGTTCGTGTGCGTGGTCGACGCCAAGACCAACCGGCAGACGCTGTCCATCCTGCGGGCCTACGGCGCGGAGGTGGACGTGGTCGCCGAACCCGACCCGCGCACCGGCGAGTTCCTGCCCAGCAGGCTGGCCAGGGTGCGTGAGCTGGTGGCGGCCATCCCGCACGCGTGCTGGCCCAACCAGTACGCCAACCCGCTCAACCCCAAGGCGCACGAGCAGACCATGCACGAGATCGCCAACGCGATGGACGGGCGGGTCGACTACCTGTTCTGCTCGGTGGGCTCGTTCGGGACGCTGCGCGGCTGCGCGCAGTACGTGGCCGACCACGGCCTGCGGACCAGCATCGTCGGTGTCGACGCGGTCGGCAGCGTCATCTTCGACGGGCAGGCGCCCGCGCCGCGCCACATCCCCGGCCACGGCGCCTCGCTGCGGCCCCCGCTCTACGACGCCGGGGCCGCCGACCACGTGGTGCACGTGTCCGACGTGGAGTGCGTGGCCGCCTGCCGCAGGCTCGTGGCCACCGAGGCGATCCTCGCGGGCGGCTCGTCCGGGGCGACGGTGTCGGCGCTGGAGAAGTTCGCCGACCGCATCCCGCCGGGGGCGCGCTGCGCGCTGATCTTCCCCGACACCGGCGACCGCTACCTGGACACCATCTACTGCGACTCCTGGGTGGCGGAGCGCTTCGGCGCGGTACCCGCAACGGAGGTCCACCCGTGTTGATCCTGGGGCACGACGAGGTCGCGGAAGTCCTGCGCGACCGCGAGAAAGACCTGGTCGAACTGGTCCGCACCGCCTACGAGCTGCACGACGAGGGCCGCTCGGCGGTACCGCACTCCACGTTCCTGCGCTTCCCCGGCGATACCCGCAACCGGATCATCGGCCTGCCCGCCTTCCTCGGCGGCGACCAGCCTGCCGCGGGCATGAAGTGGATCAGCTCGTTCCCGGCCAACGTCGAGGCGGGGCTGGCCCGCGCCAGCTCGGTGGTCGTGCTCAACGAGCTGACCACCGGCAGGCCGGTGGCGCTGCTGGAGGGCTCGCTGATCTCCGCCAAGCGCACCGCCGCGAGCGCCGCGCTGGCCGCGCGGGAGTTCACCGAGCCCGGCACCGGGGGCGTGGGCCTGATCGGCTGCGGGCCGATCAACTTCGAGGTGCTGCGGTTCCTGCGGGCGGTCCTGCCGTCGCTGGCCGAGGTCACCGCGTTCGACCTGTCCCCGGACCGGGCCGCCGCGTTCGCCCGCCGGGCCGCCGACGAGCTGGACCTGCCGGTGGCGGTGGTCGACGACGCGCACCGGGCGGTGGGCGCGCACCCGCTGGTGTCGCTGGCCACCACCGCGAGCACCCCGCACCTGGACCTGCGCGCCGCGCGACCGGGCGCGGTCGTGCTGCACGTGTCGCTGCGCGACCTGACCGTCGAGGCGGTGCTGGCCGCGCAGAACGTGGTCGACGACGCCGACCACGTGTGCCGGGAGCGCACCTCGCCGCACCTGGCCGAGCAGCGCACCGGCGGCCGGGCGTTCATCGACGCACCCATCGGCGGGGTGCTGCGCGGCCGCGTGCGGTTCACCCGAGACCCGGCCCGGCCGCTGGTCTACTCGCCGTTCGGGCTGGGCGCGCTGGACATGGCCGTGGCCCGGCTGGTGCGCGACGAGGCGGCGCACCGGGGGCTGGGCACCACCGTCGAGGGCTTCCTGCCCCGACCCACCACCTGAGAGGAACACCATGAGCGAGCAGCACGACCAGGAGACCTACCTCGTCGTCCTCAACGACGAGGAGCAGTACTCGATCTGGTGGGCGGACCGACCGCTGCCCGCGGGCTGGCGCGGCGACGGCCACTCCGGCACCAAGCAGGAGTGCCTGGACCACATCGCGCGGGTGTGGACCGACATGCGGCCCGCCGGTCTGCGCCGCCGCATGGCCGCCGCCGAGTCCTGACCCGGCCCGCCGCCGGACACCGCGCCGAACCCGCGCCCGACCGCGCGCTCGACTCCGCGACCGACCGCGTCCGCCGGAGCACACCACTGAGGGGAACCCATGATTGCCAAACAACCGGGGAGCGTGCTCGGGCCGCTGCCGGACCTGGTCGGCGCGCAGGCCGCCCGCACACCCGACGCCGTCGCGGTGCTCGCGGAGCGCGGCGCGCTGACCTACCGCGAGCTCATCGGCCGCGCCGACCGGCTGGCGCGGGTGCTGCGGGAACGCGGGCACGGGCCGGAGAGCGTGGTCGGCGTGTGCCTGGAGCGCGGGCCGGAGCTGGCGGTGGCGCTGCTGGGCGCGTGGCGGGCGGGCGCGGCATACCTGCCGGTGGAACCCGCGCACCCGGTCACCCGGTTGGCCTGGACCCTCTCCGACTCCGGCGCGCGGACCGTGCTGACCCAGCCGTCGCTGGCGGACAAGGTGCGGGAGGCGGGCGGCGAGCCGCTGCTGCTGGACGGGCTCGGCGACGACGACGGGGACTGGCGGGGCGTGCGGGTGCGGTCCGACCAGGCCGCCTACGTCAGCTACACCTCGGGCTCGACCGGTCGCCCCAAGGGGGTGGTGATCACCCACGGCGGCATCGCCAACCGGGTGTCCTGGACGGTGCGCACGCACGGCCTGGCCGAGACCGACCGGGTCGTGCACAAGACGTCGATGGCATTCGACGCCGCCTGCTGGGAGGTGTTCGCGCCGCTGATCAGCGGCGGGACCGTGGTGATGGCGCCGACCGGGGCCGAGCGCGACCCCGCGCTGCTGACCCGCACCATCGCCGAGTACCGGGTCACCGTGCTCCAGGTGGTGCCCACGGTGCTGCGTGCGCTGGTGGACGACCCCGGCTGGCGGGACTGCGGTTCGCTGCGGCTGCTGTTCTCCGCGGGCGAGCCGCTGCACGCCGAGCTGTGCCAGCGGGCGCTGGCGGCGGTGCGACCGGCCATCTGGAACACCTACGGGCCCACCGAGTGCTCCATCGACATCACCGCCCACGAGTTCGACCCCGACCAGCACAGCGGCCCGGTGCCCATCGGCCGGGCCATCGACCACGGCCGGGTGCTGGTGCTGGACCGGCACGGCGAGCCCGCGCCGGTGGGCGTGCCGGGCGAGCTGCACCTGGGCGGGGTGGGGTTGGCCCGCGGCTACCTGGGCAGGCCGGACCTGACCGCGGAGCGGTTCGTGCCCGACCCGTTCGGCAGGCCGGGCGCGCGGCTGTACCGCACCGGCGACCTGGGCAGGCTGCGCGAGGACGGCACCCTGGACTACCTGGGCCGGTCCGACCACCAGGTCAAGGTCAACGGCGTGCGGATCGAGCCCGCCGAGGTCGAGGCCGCGCTCACCGCGCACCCCGACGTGCGCGCCGCGGTGGTGGTGGTGACCCGCGAACCCAAGCGGCTGGCCGCCTACGTGGTCGCCGACCGGGAGATCGACGCGGCCGAGCACCGGGAGTTCCTGCGCGCCCGGCTGCCCGAGGCGCTGGTGCCCGCGGTGTTCGTGGCGCTGCCCGAGCTGCCGACGACCACCAGCGGCAAGGTCGACCGGACCGCGCTGCCCGACGTGGACGCCACGGCGCGCGCCGCGCGGCCCGAGCACGAGGAACCCGCGGACGACACCGAGCGCGCGGTCGCCGGGGTGTGGCGTTCGGTGCTCGGCGTGGAGCGCGTCGGCGCCCACGACGACTTCTTCCAGCTCGGCGGCACCTCGATCCTGCTGACCGGGCTGGCCAACCGGCTGCGCGACACCACCGGCGCGGACGTGCGGCTGGCCGACCTGTTCGTCACCCCCACGGTGCGCGAGCAGGCCAGGCTGGTGGCCGCGGGCCGCGCGGCGGACGCGCCGATCGTGCCGGAGGCGGAGGCCACCAGCGCGCCGCTGTCCACCGGTCAGACCCGGCTGTGGTTCCTCGACCGGTTGCGGCCGGGCAGCCTGGAGTGGGTCACCCCGGTGTTCCTGCGGATTGCCCGCGAGGTCGGCGAGGACGCCGTGGCCGCGGCGCTGAACGCCCTGGAGACCCGCCACGACGTGCTGCGCACCACCTACGCCGCGGTGGCGGGCAGGCCGGTGCAGCGGATCAACCCGCCGGGCAAGGTCGAGCTGACCGTGGTCGACGGGGACGCCGATGGCCGGTTCGACTACGTGGAGGCGGAGCTGGCCAGGGGTTTCGACCTGGCCGACGGCCCGGTCTGGCGGGCGCTGCTGACCCCGGTGTCCGACACCGAGTCGCTGCTGCTGCTGACCATCCACCACATCGCCTGCGACGGCTGGTCGTCGGTGGTGCTGGAGCGCGAGCTGCGCGAGCTGCTGGCCGCCCAGCGGGCGGGGCGCGAGCCGAACCTGCCGCCGCTGGCCGTGCGGTACGCCGACTACGCGGTCTGGCAGCGGCGGCACCTGTCCGGCGATCGGGTGGAGCGCGACCTGGCGCACTGGCGCGGCGTGCTGGCGGACCTGGCCCCGCTGGAGCTGCCCACGGACCGGCCCCGGCCGGTGGAGCGGGACGCCCGCGGCGGCCTGGTGGCCCTGGACGTGCCGCCCGACCTGGCCGAGCGGGTGGTCGAGCTGGGCCGGGGCCAGGGCGCGACCCCGTTCATGACCTTCCTGACCTGCTACGCGGTGCTGCTGGCGCGTTACACCGGCCAGTCCGACGTGGCGGTGGGCAGCCCGGTGGCGGGCCGCGACCGGCCCGAGGTGGCCGACCTGGTCGGGTTCTTCCTCAACAACGTGGTGCTGCGCTGCGACCTGGACGGCGACCCCACCTTCGAGCAGGCGCTGCGGCGCGTGCGGGAGGTCTGCCGGGAGGCGTTCGCGCACCAGGAGGCGCCGTTCGACCGCGTGGTCGACGCGCTGGAGGTGCGCCGGGACCTGTCCCGCACGCCGCTGTACCAGGTGGCCTTCGACTTCCACGAGGAGGGCGCGACCGGCACCGCCGACCACACCGCCGACGTGGACTCCTTCGCCGAGGCGTGGGCGGTGGCCAAGACCGACCTGACCGTGCTGGCGCACCGGCGCCGCGACGGCGGTGTCACCGCCTACCTGGAGTTCGCCGCCGCACTGTTCGACCGGTCCACGGTCGAGCGGTTCGGCGAGCACTTCCTGGGCCTGCTGCGCGCGGTCGCGGCCGAGCCGACCGCGCGGCTGTCGGCGCTGGAGTTCGTCGGTCCGGGGGAGCGGGCGCTGCTGCTCCACGGCGGCGAGGGCGAGCGGTTCGCGGTCGACCGCGGCCTGCACGCGATGTTCGCCGAGCGCGTGGCC
Organism: Saccharothrix coeruleofusca; assembly: GCF_017876325.1. Classification (NCBI taxonomy): domain Bacteria; kingdom Bacillati; phylum Actinomycetota; class Actinomycetes; order Pseudonocardiales; family Pseudonocardiaceae; genus Saccharothrix; species Saccharothrix coeruleofusca. The sequence continues at coordinate 3,220,042 of NZ_JAGINV010000001.1, read as the reverse complement.
ATGTCACCGGACGCGCCCGCGGTGGTGTTCGGCGACGAGGTGCTGACCTACCGCCAGCTCAACGCGCGGGCCAACCAGCTGGCCCGATACCTGGTGTCGATGGGCGTGCGGCCGGGCTCGCTGGTCGGCGTGTGCCTGACGCGATCGGCGAACCTGGTGGTGGCGCTGCTCGGCGTGCTCAAGGCGGGCGGGGCGTACCTGCCGCTGGACCCGGCGGTGCCCGCCGAGCGCCTGCGGTTCATGGCCGAGGACGCGGCCGTGCCGGTCGTGCTGGGCGAGCTGTCGGTCGAGCCGCTGGTGTCGGAGTTCTTCGACGGCGCGCAGGTCCTGCTCGACGACGTGCTCCAGGCCGCGGCCATCGACGGCTACCCGACCAGCGACATCGACGCGGGCACCGGTCCGGACGACCTGATCTACATGATCTACACGTCGGGTTCGACCGGACGCCCCAAGGGTGTTTACCTGACCCACCGCAACGTGGCTCGGCTGTTCCACAGCTGCCAGGGCGACTATGCCTTCGGGCGGTCGGACGTGCTGACGCTGTTCCACTCCTACGCCTTCGACATGTCGGTGTGGGAGCTGTGGGGCGCGCTGCTGTACGGCGGCAAGCTGGTGGTGGTGCCGCAGTCGGTGACGCGGTCGCCGGACGAGTTCCTGGACCTGCTGGTGGAGCACCGGGTGACGGTGCTCAACCAGACGCCTTCGGCGTTCAAGGGCCTGGTGGACCTGGCGTCCACCGACGACCCGAGGCTGGCGGACCTGGCGCTGCGCGCGGTCACGTTCGGCGGGGAGAAGCTGGAGATGGCCGAGTTGCGGCCGTGGGTGGACCGGTTCGGTACCGCGGCGCCGAAGCTGGTGAACATGTACGGCATCACCGAGACGACCGTGCACTCCACCTACCACGAGGTGTCCGATGTGGACGTTGCCGACGGCTGGCTGAACCCGATCGGAACACCGTTGTCCGACCTGCGCATCCACTTGTTGGACCGGCACGGCCGGTTGGTTCCGGTGGGTGTGCCGGGGGAGATCCACGTGGGTGGTCCGGGTGTGGCGGTGGGGTACTGGAACCGGCCCGCGCTCACGGCGGAGCGGTTCGTGCCCGATCCGTTCGGCGGTGAGCCGGGAGCGCGCTTGTACCGCAGCGGTGACCTCGCCAGGCGTCGGGCCGACGGGAGCCTGGAGTTCCTGGGCCGCATCGACGACCAGATCAAGCTGCGCGGCTACCGGATCGAACTGGGCGAGATCCAACTGCTGCTGGTCGGGCACACGGGTGTCAACGACGCCGCGGTGCTGCTGCGCGAGGACGTGCCGGGCGACCGGCGCATCGTCGGCTACGTGGTGCCCGAGCCCGGAATCGAGCTGTCGCCGCGCGAGCTGCGCGAGCACCTGCTGACGGCCCTGCCCGAGTACATGGTGCCCTCCGCCGTCGTGGTGCTCGACCGGATGCCGTTGACCAACAACGGCAAGCTCGACAAGCGCGCCCTGCCCGCGCCCACCGACGACGCGCTGGCCAAGGCCGACTACACCGCGCCGAGCGGTGCGGCGCAGGAGCGCCTCGCGGCGCTGTTCGCCGACCTGCTGGGCGTGCCGGAGGTCGGCGCGCACGACAGCTTCTTCGACCTCGGCGGCAACTCGATCCTGGCGGTGCGGCTCACCTCGCTGGTGGAGGAGGAGTTCGACCTCGACTTCACCGTCCGGCAGGTGTTCGAGCACGCCACCGTGGCCAGGCTCGCCGAGGCCGTGGAGGCCGCGATCCGGGCCGAGGTCGCCCGGCTGTCCGAGGCCGAGGTCCGCACGCATTCGTTGGAGAGCAGGGGGTACACGTCGTGACGACGAGCGAGATCGGGACCGCGGTCGAGGCCGACCGCGAGGAGCTGGTCCGGCGCAGGCTGGCGGGCGGGCGGGCGGCCCGCCGCGCGGCCATCGAACCAGCCGACCGGTCCCGGCCGCTGCCGCTGTCCTTCGGCCAGCAGCAGATGTGGTTCCTCACCAGGCTCGACCCCGGCAGCGCGGAGTACCTCATCCCGCTGGCGCTGCGCATCAAGGGCCCGCTGGACGTGGCCGCCCTCGGCCAGTCGTGGCGGCAGGTGCTGGCCCGGCACGAGATCCTGCGCACCCGTTACGAACTGGTCGACGACCTGCCCCGCCAGGTGGTCGACCAGCCCGCCGACGTCGAGCTGCCCGTGGTCGACGTGCACGGCAACCCCGTGGCGGTGCTGGAGCACGTCGAGCGCGAGTCGAGCACCGGGTTCGACCTGGAGCGCGAGTGGCCCGCCAGGGCCAGCCTGGTGCGGGTCTCCGACGACGTGCACGTGCTGGTGGCGGTGTTCCACCACATCGCGTGGGACGCCTGGTCCACCGGCGTGTTCGCGGACGAGCTGCGCGAGGGCTACCGGGCGGCGGTGGCGGGCGGGCGGCCCGCCGACGCGCCCCCGGTCCAGCCACCCGCCGTGCAGTTCGCCGACTACGCCTCGTGGGAGCGCGGCCGCTCCGAGATCGCCCACCGCAGGCACCTGGACTACTGGGTCAAGCAGCTGCACGAACTGGAGCCGGTCGAGCTGCCGCTGGACCGGCCCCGGCCCGCCACCCGCGACTGGCGCGGCGACGTGGTGTCGCTGGAGGTGCCCGCCGAGCTGGCCGACGGCGTCCGGCGGCTGGCCCGCGAGCACAGCGCCACCGAGTACGTGGTGCTGCTGTCGGCGTTCCAGGCGCTGCTGGCGCGCTGGACCGGCAAGACCGACATCCCGGTGGGCACCGTGGTCTCCGGCCGGTTCCGGCCGGAGCTGCAGCGGCTGATCGGCTACGGCGTCAACAGCCTGGTGGTGCGCACCCGCTGGGAGGGCGACACCACCTTCACCGAACTGCTGGCCGACACCCGCACCGCGGTGCACGAGGCGTTCGACCACCAGGAGGTGCCCTTCGCCCGCCTGGTGGACGAGGTCCAGCCGCAGCGCGACATGTCGCGCACGCCGCTGTTCCAGGTCGCCTTCACCGCGCACGAGGCCCAGGACGACCTGTTCTCGCTGCCCGGCCTGGACGTGCAGGCGCTGGAGCTGCCCTCGCAGGTGTCCCGGTTCGACCTGACCGCGCTGGTCAAGCAGCGCCGCGACGGCTCCATGCGGCTGGAGGTGGAGTTCGCCGCGGCGCTGTTCGACCGCGCCACCGTCGAGCGGCTGGGCGAGCACTACCTCGGGCTGCTGGGCGCGGTGACCGGCAACCCCGCCGCGCGGCTGTCGGAGCTGGAGTTCGTCGGGCCCGCGGAGCGGGAACTGCTGCTGGACCGCGGTTCCGATCCGGGGTTCGCGGTCGGCCGCGGTGTGCACGCGATGTTCGCCGAGCGCGCCGCGACCACGCCGGACGCGCCCGCCGTCGTCTTCGGCGAGGAGGTGCTGTCCTACCGGGATTTGGACCATCGGGCCAACCGGTTGGCCCGCTACCTGATGTCGGTCGGCGTGCGTCCGGGTTCCTTGGTGGGCGTCTGCCTGCCGCGTTCGGCTGACGTCGTGGTGGCGCTGCTGGGCGTGCTCAAGGCGGGCGCGGCGTACCTGCCGCTGGACCCGGCGGTGCCGGTGGACCGGCTGCGGTTCATGGTCGAGGACGCCGGCGTCTCCGTCGTGGTCACCGACACCTCTTGCGCGGCAACCGTCTCGGAGTTCTCCGACGGCGCACAGGTGGTGCTCGACGCCGCGTCCGCGGAGATCGACGCCCTGCCCTCGTCCGATGTGGACAACGGTTCGGGGCCGGACGACCTGATCTACATGATCTACACGTCGGGTTCGACCGGACGCCCCAAGGGCGTGTGCCTGACCCACCGCAACGTGCTGCGGTTGATGCTGTGCGGGCACCGGCACTACCAGTTCGGCCCGTCGGACGTGTGGCCGCTGTTCCACTCATACGCCTTCGACGTCTCGGTGTGGGAGCTGTGGGGTTCGCTGCTGTACGGCGGCAAGCTGGTGGTGGTGCCGCAGTCGGTGACGCGGTCGCCGGACGAGTTCCTTGATCTGCTGGTGGAGCATCGGGTGACGGTGCTCAACCAGACGCCCTCGGCGTTCAAGGGCCTGGTGGACCTGGCCGCGGCGGACGACGACCGGTTGGCGTCGTTGTGCCTGCGCGCCGTGGTGTTCGCGGGCGAGAAGCTGGAGATGGCCGAGCTGCGGCCGTGGGTGGACCGGTTCGGTACCGCGGCGCCGAAGCTGGTGAACATGTACGGCATCACCGAGACGACCGTGCACTCCACCTACTACGAGGTGACCGACGCCGACGTGGCCAACGGCTGGCTGAACCCCATCGGCAGGCCCCTGGCCGACTTGCGCATCCACTTGTTGGACCGGCACGGCCGGTTGGTTCCGGTGGGTGTGCCGGGGGAGATCCACGTGGGTGGGCCGGGTGTGGCGGTGGGGTACTGGAACCGGCCCGCGCTCACGGCGGAGCGGTTCGTGCCCGATCCGTTCGGCGGTGAGCCGGGAGCGCGGTTGTACCGCAGTGGTGATCTGGCGCGGCGTCGGGCCGACGGGAGCCTGGAGTTCCTGGGCCGCATCGACGACCAGATCAAGCTGCGCGGCTTCCGGATCGAGCTGGGCGAGATCGAGAGCGTGCTGGCGGACGCGGCGGGCGTGCGCGATGCCGCGGTGCTGCTGCGCGAGGACGTGCCGGGCGACCGGCGCATCGTCGGCTACGTGGTGCCCGAGCCCGGAATCGAGCCCGGAGCCGAACCCGCGCCGCGCGAGCTGCGCGAGCACGTGGCGGCCCACCTGCCCGAGTACATGGTGCCCTCGGCGGTGGTCGTGCTGGACCGCTTGCCGTTGACCAACAACGGCAAGCTCGACAAGCGCGCCCTGCCCGCGCCCACCGACGACGCGCTGGCCAAGGCCGACTACGTCGCCCCGGACGGTCCCGCCGAGCAGCGCGTCGCGGCGCTGTTCGCCGACCTGCTGGGCGTGGCGGGCGTCGGCGCGCACGACAGCTTCTTCGACCTCGGCGGCAACTCCATGTCCGCCGTCGCCCTGGTGGGCAGGCTGCGCGCGGCCAACGTGGACGTGACCGTGCGCGACGTGTTCGACCACCGCTCGGTGGCGGGCCTGGCCGCGCTGCTGGAGTCCCGCGAGGAGCTCGCGCACGAGCGCCGCGTGGCGCCGTTCGAGCTGATCACCGCCGAGGACCGGGCCAGGTTGCCGAAGGAGGCGGTCGACGCCTACCCGCTGTCACGGGTGCAGACCGGCATGGTCGTGGAGATGCTGACCTCCGGCGACCTGCTGGCCTACCACAACGTCACCTCCTTCCGCGTCCGCGACGACCGGCCGCTGGACCTGGCGGCGCTGCGCGAGGCGGCGCGGGTGGTCAGCGCGCGGCACGAGGTGCTGCGCACCGGCATCGACCTGGACCGCTACTCCGTGCCGATGCAGTTCGTGGTCGCCGACGCGGCGATGGCCGTGGGCCACCAGGACCTCACCGGCCTGGACGACGAGTCGGTGCACGCCGCGATCCGCGAGTTCACCGCGGTGGAGCGGGCCGAGCCGTTCGACCTGCGCCGTCCGTCGCTGGTGCGGCTGCACGCCCACGAGTGCGACGGCGACGCCTGGTGGCTGACCATCACCGAGTGCCACGCGGTCATCGAGGGCTGGAGCCACCACACCCTGCTGATGGACGTGCTGGACTGCTACCGGCAGCTGCGCGACACCGGCGCGACCGAGCCGGTCGAGCCGCCCGCGCTGCGCTTCGCCGACTTCATCGCGGCCGAGCTGGCGGCGCTGGAGTCGGCCGAGGACCGCGCCCACTGGCAGGCCGTGGTGGACCGGCACCCGAAGTTCGCCCTGCCGACGGGGTGGGGCGAGCCCGATGGCGAGCGCGAGGCGATCTCGCACCCGGTGCCGTTCACCGACCTGGAGCCCCGGCTGCGCGAGCTGGCGGGCAGCGCGGGCGCGTCGATGAAGAGCGTGCTGCTGGCCGCCCACTTCACCGTGCTGGGCCAGCTGACCGACCAGGAGAGCTTCCTCAGCGGGCTGGTGCTGCACGGCAGGCCCGAGGTCGAGGGCGCCGAGCGGGTCTACGGCATGTTCCTCAACAGCCTGCCCTTCAGCCACGACCGCAGCGCAACCACGTGGCGGGACCTGGTGCGCTCGGTGTTCGAGCAGGAAGCCGCGCTGTGGCCGCACCGCCGGTTCCCGATGCCGGTCATCCAGCAGGAGCTGGCCGACGGCGAGCGGCTGCTGGACGTGCGGTTCAGCTACCACGACTTCACCATGGTCGACCGCGGCCTGGTCGACTACGCCGCCAGCGTCGACGACAGCCCGACCGAGTTCCCGCTGGCCGTGCTGGTCCGGCTGGGGCACGTGTTCCTGATGGCCGACAGCAGGCAGCTCAGCCGCGCCAACGTCGAGCGCATCGGCGGCATGTACCGGGCCGTGCTGCTGGCCATGGCCGAGGACGCCGACGGCGACCCGCGCGAGGTCCGGCTGCCCGCCGCCGAGCGCGAGCGGGTGCTGCACCAGCCCACCGCCGACGTGGACGGCTTCACCGGCACCGTGCTGGAGGCGTTCGAGGCCCAGGCGGCCCGCACGCCCGACGCCGTCGCGGTCACCTGCGGCGACGACCGGGTGACCTACGCCGAGTTGGACCGGCGGGCCAACCGGCTGGCCCACCACCTGCGGGCGCAGGGCGTGCGCGCGGAGACCGCGGTCGGCGTGCTGGTCGACCGCGGACCGGACCTGATCACCGCGCTGCTGGCGACCTGGAAGGCGGGCGGGGCCTACGTGCCCGCCGACCCCTCCCAGCCCGCCGACCGGCTGGCCGCGATCCTGGCCGACGCGGGCGCCCCGCTGGTGGTGACCCAGGCCCGCTACAGCGACCGGTTCGCCGTGGACGTGCCGCTGGTGGTGCTCGACACCTTCCGCGCGGTCATCGACACCCGACCGGACACCAAGCCGCCGGTGGTCAACGACCTGGACGCGGCGGCGTACGCCATCTTCACCTCCGGCTCCACCGGGCGCCCCAAGGGCGTGCTGGTCAGCCACCGCGGCCTGGCCAACCACGTGCGCTGGGCGGCGGCCGAGCTGTCCGGTCCCGGCGGCGCGCCGCTGTTCTCCTCGGTGGCCTTCGACCTGGTGGTGCCCAACCTGTACGCGCCGCTGGTGACCGGGGAGCGGGTGGCGTTCCTGCCGCAGGACCTGGACCTGGCCGACCTGGGCGCGCTGCTGGTGGAGGCGGGGCCGTTCGGCTTCATCAAGCTGACCCCCGGCCACCTGGACGTGATCGCCTCGCAGGTGCCGGTGGGCACCGAGCTGGCCGACGTGCTGGTGGTGGCGGGCGAACCGCTCAGCCGCACCACCGTGCGGCGGTGGCGGGAGATCTCCCCGCGCAGCAGGCTGATCAACGAGTACGGCCCCACCGAGGCGTCCGTCGGCACGAGCGTCTTCCCGGTCGTGGCCGAGCCGACGACCGACGTGCTGCCCATCGGCCTCCCGCTGCCGGGCATGTCGATGTACGTGCTCGACGCGCGGATGCACGCCGTGCCGATCGGTGTTCTCGGCGAGCTGTACGTCGGCGGCACCGGCGTGGCGCGCGGCTACGTCGGGCAGCCCGCCATGACCGCGGAGCGGTTCGTGCCCGACCCCTTCGGGGAGGGCAGGCTCTACCGCACCGGTGACCTGGTGCGGCGGCTGCCCGACGGCAACGTGGAGTTCGTCGGCCGGGTGGACGACCAGGTCAAGATCCGCGGCTACCGGGTGGAGCCGGGCGAGGTCCGCGCCGTGCTGGTCGAGCACCCCGCCGTGCAGGACGCGGCGGTCATCGCGCACGGCGGCGCCGACGTCCGGCTGATCGCCTACGTGGTCAGCGACGAGGGGACGCAGGAGCTGTTGCGGCACTGCGGGGAGAAGCTGCCGGAGTACATGGTGCCCTCGCTGGTGGTGCGGGTGCCATCGATTCCCCTGAACGCCAACGGGAAGATCGACCGCCGCGCCCTGCCCGCGCCGGACGGCGCGTCCACTGTGGAGGAATCGGCCGCGCCGCGTTCGGAGCTGGAGGAGCGGATAGCCGAGGTCTGGCGCAAGGTGCTGGACCGGCCGGAAGTGGGCGTGCACGACAACTTCTTCGCCATCGGCGGGCATTCGATTCGTGCTGTGGCGGTGGTGGGTGCGTTGCGTGCGGCGGGTGTGGACGTCGGTGTGCAGGACGTTTTCAAGCACCGCACGATCGCCGCACTGGCCGAGGCCGTCTCCGGCCAGTCGGCGGGCAAGCCGCGTTCGGAGCTGGAGGTGAGGATCGCGGAGGTCTGGCGCAAGGTGCTGGACCGGCCGGATGTCGGCGTGCACGACAACTTCTTCGCCATTGGCGGGCATTCGATTCGTGCTGTGGCGGTGGTGGGTGCGTTGCGTGCGGCGGGTGTGGACGTCGGTGTGCAGGACGTTTTCAAGCACCGCACGATCGCCGCACTGGCCGAGGCCGTCTCCGGCCAGTCCGCTCAGGCGGAGGAGCGCTTCGCGGCCCCGTTCGAGCTGATCTCCGACGCCGACCGCGCCGCGCTGCCCACCGGGCTCGCCGACGCCTACCCGCTGTCGCGGGTGCAGCTGGGCATGGTCGTCGAGATGCTGTCCGACCCCAGCGTGAACCGGTACCACAACTGCACCTCGTTCCGCGTCCACGATGACGAGCCCTTCGCCGCGGACGCCATGCGGGAAGCCGTGCGGATCCTGGTCGACCGGCACGAGGTGCTGCGCACCGCCATCCACCTCCAGGGCTTCTCGGCACCCCTGCAACTGGTGCACGAGCGCGCCGAGATGGCGCTGGAGGTGCACGACGTGCGCCACCTCGACGAGGACGGGCTCGGCCGGACCCTGCGCGAGTTCACCGCGCGGGAGCGGGCCACTCCGTTCGACCTCGTCGCCGCGCCGCTGCAGCGGATCACCGTGCACGTCGACAGCGACCGGAGCTGGTGGCTGTCGGTGACCGTGTGCCACGCGATCACCGAGGGCTGGAGCCAGCGGCTGCTGGTCTCCGAGCTGCTGGAGCACTACCGGGCGCTGCGCGCCGGACGGCGGCCCGACCCGGCGCCGCTGCCGCGCGTGCGCTACGCCGACTTCATCGCCGCCGAGCTGGCCGCGCTGGAGTCGGCGGACACCAACCGCTACTGGAAGTCCGTGGTCACCAGCCGCCCCCGGTTCACCCTGCCCGACGGCTGGGGCGGGCAGGCGGGCCCCGGCTACGTGCTGCCGGTGGCCTTCGGCGACCTGCGTGAGGGCTTGACGCGGCTGGCCGAGGCGGCGGGCGCGTCGCTCAAGAGCGTGCTGCTCGGCGCGCACCTGGCGGTGCTGGGCAGGCTGGCCTTCGAGCCCGCGTTCTACACCGGGTACGTGTGCAGCGCCCGCCCCGAGGCCGAGGGCGCCGAGCGGGTGCCCGGCATGTACCTCAACACGGTGCCCTTCCCGCACGACGGGCGCGCGCGCACGTGGCGCGAGCTGGTGCGCGGGGTGTTCGACACGGAGAGCGAGCTGTGGGCGCACCGCGCCCTGCCCATGCCCGCCATCGCCGCGCACGCCGGACCCGGCCGGATGCTGGAGGTCATGTTCAGCTACCGGGACTTCGACGCCGCGGAGACCGACCTGGCCGACGGCACCGGCGTCGGCGAGGGCGCGGGCGAGGGGGCCAACGAGTTCCCGCTGGCGGTGTCCACCGTGCCCGGTCACCTCGCGCTCACCGCCGACCCGGCTTTCCTGAGCCGGGCCAACGGCGAGCGGCTGGCCCTGATGTACCGAGGGGTGCTGGAGGCGATGGCCGCGGACCCGGACGGCGACCCCGCCGCCGAGCACCCGGCCGACGGCACGAACCCGACCGACGACTGGAACGACACCGCGGTGGAGTGGTGATGGCGAACCGAGTGCTGGACCTGTTCGAGGAGCAGGCGGCGGTCACCCCCGACGCGGTGGCGCTGGTCTTCGACGGCGTGGAGCAGACCTACGCCGAGCTGGACCTGCTGGCCGACCGCTACGCGACCCTGCTGCGCGCGGCGGGCGTGCGCCGCGGTGACGCGGTGGGCCTGCTGCTGGCGCGCGGCCCGGACCTGCCCGCCGCGATGCTGGGCGTGTGGAAGGCGGGCGGCGCGTACGTGCCGCTGACCGCCGCGACCCCCGCCGAGCGGATCGGCCGCGTCCTGGCCACGGCCCAGGCCCGCGCGGTGGTCACCGGCGGTGTGCTGGCCGACCGGCTGGACGGCGTGTTCGACGGCCCTCGCGTGCGGTCGGAGGACCTGGCGGGCGCCGAGCGGGTGCGGGTGCCGGGGGAGCGGGCGGACCTGGCGTACGTGATGTTCACGTCCGGGTCCACCGGCGAGCCCAAGGGCGTGCAGATCTCCCACGGCGCGCTGATCAACCTGCTCAAGTCGATGGGCAGGCTGCTCGACGCCGAGCCCGCGCACGCCTGGCTGGCCTCCACCGCGGTGTCGTTCGACATCTCGGGGCTGGAGCTGCACCTGCCGCTGACCACCGGCGGCCGGGTGGTGCTGGCGGACGAGGAGCAGGCCGCGGACGGCCCCCGGCTGCTGGAGCTGGTGGACAAGCACTCCGCCACCCACGTGCAGGCCACCCCGTCGGGGTGGAAGCTGCTGCTGGCCGCGGGCTTCGCGCGACCGGACGTGGTCGCGCTGGTCGGCGGTGAGGAACTGCCCGCCACGCTGGCCCGGCGGCTGCGGCCCGCGGTCGGCCGCCTGGTCAACGTCTACGGCCCGACCGAGACCACCATCTGGTCCACCAGTTGGCCGGTGCCCGACCCCGTCGAGCACGTGCGCATCGGCAGGCCGATCGCCAACACCCGCCTCTACGTCCTGGACGCGCGGGGCAGGCGGCTGCCGGTCGGCGTGACCGGCGAGCTCTACATCGCGGGCGACGGCGTGGCGCGGGGGTACGCGGGCCGCCCGGCGCTGACCGCCGAGCGGTTCCTGCCCGAACCCTTCGGCCCACGGGCGGGCGGGCGGATGTACCGCACCGGCGACCTGGCCCGGTTCACCGCCGACGGCGGCCTGGAGTTCCTGGGCCGGGCCGACCACCAGGTGAAGGTGCGCGGCCACCGCGTCGAGCTGGGCGAGATCGAGGCCGGGCTGCTCAAGCACCCGGCGGTGGCCGACGCGGTGGTGGTGGCCAGGGACCTCGGCGAGGGCGAGAAGGCGCTCGTCGGGTACGTGGTGCCCGCGGCGGACGCCACCGCCGACCCGGCGGACCTGGCGGCCTTCCTGGGCGAGTCGCTGCCCGCCTACATGGTGCCCTCGGCGTTCGTGTCGCTGCCGGAGTTCCCGCTGAGCACGGCGGGCAAGGTCAACCGCGGCGCGCTGCCCGCGCCCGACCGCGACGCCACCGCGGCGGGCAGGCCCTACCAGGAGCCCGCCACGGCCACCGAGCGGAAGCTGGCCGCGCTGTGGCAGGAGGTGCTCGGCGTGACGCGGATCGGCCGCGACGACCGGTTCTTCGACCTGGGCGGCGACTCCACGCGCGTGGTGAAATTCCTGGCCGTGGCGCAGGAAGCGGGCGTGTCGCTTTCGCTGGCCACGCTCTACCAGCACGACACGATCGCCGAGCTGGGGCGGCAGCTGGACGGCCACACCGCACGGCGCGGCCTGTCGTCGCCGGAGCCGGTGATGGCCGAGCACGGCATCCCGGCGGTCAGCATCGCCGTGATCAACGGTGGCGGGCTCGTCGCCGCGCACACCTACGGCGCCCTCACCCCCGGAGGGGCGCCCACCACACCCGACGCGCTGTTCCAAGTCGGGTCGATCAGCAAGCACGTCACCGCGCTGGCCGTGCTGCGGCTGGTCGGTGAAGGGCGGCTGGACCTGGACACCGACGTCAACGAGTACCTGACGTCGTGGCGGGTTCCCTACGCCCGCGAGGATTCGGAGAGGGTCACCCCCCGGCTGCTGATGGCCAACCTCTCCGGACTGTCGGTGACCTCCAACGAGTCCTTCCCCCGCTCCGCGGAGATGCCGACCGTCCTGGACCTGCTGCAGGGCACACCCCCGGCCGAACCACCGCGCGTGTTCGTCGAGGGAGTCCCCGGACGGGACTTCGTCAAGCACAACACGCACTCCGCGGTGCTGCAGCAGGTCCTGGTCGACGTGGTGGGCGTCGGGTTCGCCGAGCTGATGGCCGAGCTGGTGCTGCGCCCGCTGGGCATGGACAGCAGCAGCTACGACTTCGCCCACCCGGAGACCTCCGGGCTGCCGGTCGCCCTCGGCCACGACGCCGACGGCGCGGTGCTCGACGGCGGCTGGCGCAACCGCTCCACGCAAGCCGCCGCCGGCCTGTGGACCACGGCCTCGGACCTGGCCCGCGTGGCCGTGGAGATCCGCGAGGCGCACCTGGGCGGCTCGCCAAGGGTGTTGACCCGCGAGACGGCGGAGCAGATGCTGACCGTGGCCCACCCCGGCAGCCTGTTCGGGCTGGGCACCTCGGTCGACCCCACCGGGGCCGACCTGGAGTACGGGCACGTCGGCGAGTCACCCGGCTACCGCGCGGTGACGCTGAGCAGGCTGCGGGCGGGCAGCGGCCTGGTCGTGCTGACCAACTCCGACTCCGGCCGCGAGGCGCACAAGTTCGTCGCCACCCACGCCGCGCAGCTCGTCGACGGGCTCGGCGCGGGCCTGACCACCGCGCACGAGTACTGACACCCCTACGGACCGAGGGCATGGGCAAGCACATGGGACGACACCTGATCTCCATCGGCGACCTGGCCGACCACGACCTGCGGCACATCGTCGGCCAGGGGGTGCGGTTCGCCGAAGGCTCGGCCGACCCGCGCGGCCTGCTCGACGGGGCCGTGGTCGGCGTCTACTTCCGCAAGACCTCCACCCGCACCCGCACCGCGTTCTCCAGCGGCGCGCTGAGACTGGGCGCGCGGCTGATCACCTACGGGCCCGACGACCTCCAGCTCAACACCGGCGAGACGGTCGCGGACACCGGCCGGGTGCTCGGCCGGATGCTCGACGTGCTGGTGGCCAGGACCGCGGGCGCCGAGCAGGAGCTGCGCGAGTTCGCCCAACCCGGCGGCATGGGCGTGGTCAACGCGATGAGCGCGCTGGAGCACCCGACCCAGGCGCTGGCCGACCTGACCACCCTGACCCAGCGCTTCGGCGCGGTGGACGGGCTGCGCGTGCTCTACGTCGGCGAGGGCAACAACACCTGCACCGCGCTGGCGCTGGCGCTGAGCCGGTTCTCGGGCGTGCACTTCGAGGCCCGCACGCCACCCGGCTACGGGATGCCCGAGTCGATCACCGCCGCCGCGCGGGCGCAGGCCGCCCGGACCGGCTCGACCGTGGTGGAGCGGCACGACGTGGCCGACCTGCCGCCGGACTGCCACGTCATCTACACCACCCGCTGGCAGACCACCGGCACGTCCAAACCGGACCCGCACTGGCGCCAGGCGTTCGAGCCCTACCGCGTCCACCGGGGACTGTGGCGGGACAGCCCGGACGCGGTGTTCATGCACGACCTGCCCGCCCACCGCGGCGAGGAGGTCACCGCCGAGGTGCTCGACGGGCCGCGCAGCATCGCGTTCGACCAGGCGGCGAACAAGATGACCAGTGCCATGGCGGTGCTGCGCTGGTGCGCCGCCGGGGCGGCGTCGGAGCTGGCTGGGGTGACCGGGTGAGCGTCGAGGCGCAGCCGCGCCCGCTGCGCGCCAACCGCGACTTCGTGCTGCTGTGGAGCGGCGCGGGCAGCATGCTGCTGGGCAGCAAGGTCACCGTGTTCGTCTACCCGCTGCTGGCGCTGTGGGCCACCCAGTCGGCCACCGCGGCGGGCGTGGTGACGGCCGCGGTGCTGCTGCCGCAGCTGCTGGTGCAGCTGCCCGCGGGCGTGCTGGTCGACAGGGTCGACCGGCGCAGGCTGATGGTGCTGTGCGACGTGGGCTGCATCCTGCTCACCGGCAGCGTCGCCGTCGCGGTGCTGCTCGGGCACGTGTGGATCGCCCAGCTGGTCGCGGTGGCGTTCCTCCAGGGCAGCCTGGTGATCTGCTACGACCTGGCCGAGCGCGCCGCCGTGCGACACGTGGTGCCGGTGCCGCAGCTGTCGTCAGCGCTGAGCCAGAACGAGGCCCGCGCCCGCGCCGCCGGGATGCTGGGCCAGCCCATCGGCAGCGGCCTGTTCGCGCTCGCGCGCTGGTCGCCGTTCCTGTTCACCGTGGTGACCCACCTGGTGTCGCTGGTGACGTTGCTGCTGATCCGCAAGCAGTTCCAGGCCGGGCGGCCCGAGCGGCGGGACTTCCGCGCCGAGGTCGTCGAAGGGTTGCGGTGGATCTGGGGGCAGCGGCTGCTGCGCACCGCGATGATGCTGATCTCGGTGAGCAACATCGTCTTCGCCGGGTTGGGCCTGGCGGTGATGTTCGTGGTCAAGACCGGCGGCGGCTCCGCGGCCGTGCTGGGCGTGATCACCGCCATCGGCGGCCTCGGCGGCATGGTCGGCGCGCTGACCGCGACCCGGTGGCTGGCCTGGCTGAGCATGAGGGCGCTGCTGGTCGGCGGGTTCACCGCGTGGGCGCTGACCGTCGTGCCGGTGGCGTTCGCCGACGACCCGATCACCCTCGGGGCGGCGTTCGCCGCGTTCGGCTACATCGGCGGGGTCTTCAACGTGGCGGGCGGCGTGTACCTGGTCTCCATCGCGCCGGACGCCATGATGGGGCGCGCGGTGAGCGTGATGACCCTGCTCGGCTCCGGCCTGGCCTTCCTCGGCGGCCTGGTCGTCGGGCCGCTGCTGGACGCCGTCGGCGCCACCCCCACCGTGCTGGGCCTGGCCGCCGTCATGGCCGCCCTGGCCGTCGGGGCCCTCGCCAGCCCCGTCGTCCGCGCCGCCACCGCCACCGTCTCCGGCGCCGCGCCCAAGCGTTCCTGAGCCCACCCCCTCCCGCAGCCGCGGGCGGCCACCTCCCCGGTGCCCGCCCGCGGCTTCCCCATGCCCCCACCTCCCCGCGAGTCGAACGCTCAGAACCCCCGAGTTCAACGCTCAGAACGGCCACGCCCGCCCTCGGCGTCACCCGCCTATGGGCGTGTTGGGCGTGTCGCCCCCGCGAGTCGCGCGTTCCGACACCACGAACCGAGCGTTCACGCACCCGGTCCGCACTTTCGCGCCCCCGCCTCCGCCCTCACCCACCCCGGGCAGTAGCTACCGGCCCTCCCAGCCCCGTCGGGTAGTACTTGCCCACGCACCAGGGGGACGGCGCGACCCGCCATCCTTGGCGACCTGCCGCGCGGCGAGCGCCGCTCTTCAAACCCCCACCTACCCCCAACGCTCACCCCACCCAACCCCAACGCTCAGTTCACAGTGCCCGAACGCTCAACTCGCGACCCGAGTGACGAACTCAGGGCGTCCCGAGCGTTCGACCCGCGACGGGGGAGGGCATGGGAAAGCGGGTGGGGCGTGACCGGAGACGGTCACGCCCCACCCGCGAGGGGCGAGGGGCCGGTCGAGGCTGGGGGGAGCGCTCGACCGACCCCTCGCTGGGCACCCGCCTCGCGGCTGGGCCTGGGTACTGGCCGGAGGCGGGTTGGTCCGGGTGCTACCTCGGACAGGGCGCAGGGCTCCGCCACCCGGACGGGGCCGGGTGGCGGGAACCCCCGCTGGTCTACCTCCGGGTCAGCTCGAACTCCGGCTCGTCGTCGGGCAGGTTCCCCGAGTCGCGGAGCTGGAAGCGGTCGTGCACGGGGCGCAGGAACCTCGGCGCCCACCAGTTCCACTTGCCCAGCAGCGTCATCGTCGAGGGCACCAGCACGCAGCGCACCAGCGTGGCGTCGATGAACACCGCCAGGAACAGCCCGATGCCCAGCTCTTCCACGTCGGCCAGGTCGGCGATGGCGAAGCCGACGAACACGATCAGCATCAGCAGCCCGGCCGAGGTGATGATGCGGCCGCTGCGCTGCAGGCCGCGGCGCACCGCGGTGTCGGTGTCCTGGCCCTCGTCCACGTGCTCCTTGATCCGGCCGAGCAGGAACACCTCGTAGTCCATCGAGAAGCCGAACGCGAACGCCGCGACCAGCACCAGGATGTACGGGCTGAGGCCGCCCACGGTCAGCGTGTCCAGCGGGCCGGACAGCCAGCCGTGCTGGAAGATCGCCACCATCACACCGATCGTCGCGCCCAGCGACAGCACGTTCATGAAGATCGCCTTGATCGGCACCGCCAGCGAGCCGGTCATCAGGAACAGCAGCACGAACATCGAGATCAGCACGATGGCGATGGCCAGCGGCAGCCCTTCGACGACCTTCTCCCACAGGTCCACGATCACCGCCGCGTCACCGAGCACCCACGACTCGCCGCCCGGCGGCCGGTCGGCGCGCACCCGGCCGACGAAGTCCTGGGCCGCCTGGCTCTGGCTGTCGCCCTCCATGTCGAACGCCACCATGGCCAGGTCCTGCCCGGTCTGCTCGGCGGGCCGGGCCCGCGGCGCGGACGGGTCGTCGGTCCAGCGCTGCGCCCACTGGTCCAGCTCGACGGCGCTGGTGCGGGCCACCACGATCACCGGCGGCTGCACGGCGAAGTCGAACTTCTCCTCCAGCAGGTCCGCGGCGCGGGCGGACTCCATCACGTCCCTGGGCAGCCCGTCCAGCTGCGGCAGCTTCGGCGTGGCGGTGAACCCCGGCAGGGCCATCACCAGCAGCAGCCCGGAGGCCAGCAGCGTGATCAGCAGCGGGCGCCGCTGGGTGAACCGGGCCAGCCTGGCGAACCCGCCGTGCTCGGAGCTGTCGGCCCTGGCGGCCTTGGCGATGGCCTTCTGCGAGGGCTTGATCCGCTTGCCGAAGAAGCCCAGCAGCGCGCCGGTCAGGGTGAGCGCGGCCAGCATCGACACCAGCGTGGCCGAGATGCCCGCCGCGCCCATGGTCTGCAACCGCGCCACGTCGAAGGCCAGCAGGCCGGTCAGCGCCGCGGACACGGTCAGCCCGCTGAACAGGATGGTGCGCCCCGCCGTGGCCCACGTGCGCGCCGCGGCACGGCTGGGCGAGTGGCCCGCGGCCAGCTCGTCGCGGTACCGGGCGACCAGCAGCAGCCCGTAGTCGATGGACAGCCCCAGACCCAGCAGCGACACCACGGAGATGACCGTGCTGTCCAGGTTCAGGAACGTGGAGAACAGCAGCACCATGGCGAACGACGCGGCCACCGCGGCGATCGCGGCCACCAGCGGCAGCAGCGCGGCCAGCAGCCCGCCGAAGACCACCACCAGCACGATGAGCACGATCGGCAGCGTGCTCAGCTCGGCGCGCAGGGTGTCCGCGCCGGAGACCGAGTTGGTCTCCTGGGCTTGCGGCTCGTCCCCGCCGACGACGACCTTCGCCCCCGGCACCTCGCCCGCCAGCTGGTGCAGCCGGTCGGAAGCGGCCCGCAGCGACTCCTTCTTCTCCGACTTGGGCATCTTGCCGAACTTGACCGTGATCGCCAGCGCCGTGCCGTCGGCGGAGACGGCGGGCTCGTCCACGGCCTTGATGCCCGCGATGTCGCGCACGTCGTCGACGGCCCGGTCCACCGCGGCGCCGGTCGCCGCCGACCGGACGTCGCCGCCGTCCACCACGGCGATCAGCTTGTCGTAGTAGTCGCCCTCGGCGGTCAACACCTGCCGGGCGACATTGGACTCCATGCCCTGCGAGGGCTTGTTCAACGCCAGGGTGCTGAACAGCGGGCTGAACGCCACGCCGCCAACGACCATGACCAGCAACCAGATACCGAACACCCAACCGCGCCGCTCGTAGCAGACGCGCCCCATCCGAGATAGCATGCTCACAGAGTGTCGATCGGACGACTTCATGTCGTTAAGGCCCACCCCCCACTTGGCCTGCACCCAGGTACAGGGTCCGAACGGGTGCTGGTGTCATGGTGACGGCCTGCGACGGGCCATACGGTGGGAGAATGCTCGCTAGCCGCGTTCCGCCGGTCCTCTCCGGACCGCGTGCGCTCGTCGTCGCGGTCCTGGCCGCTCCGGCGCGACGGCGTTCCTGGCTGGCGACGATGCACGTGGCCACCGGCGCGCTGATCGGCGTCCCGGTCGGCATCGCGCTGCTGCTGCTGGCCGCGCTGACCGGTCTGCTCGCCATCACCGTGGTCCTGGCAGCGATCTGCCTGGTCGCGTTCGTCGCCTGCGTCGACGTGGGCACCTCTCTGCACCGCGCGCGGTTCGCCGCTTTCCTCGACGTGCGGCTGCAGCGCACCCGCCGGGAGGCGGTCGCCAAGGACAGGGGCTGGACCGGGGTGCTGGCGGTCCGGCTGCGCGAGCCCGCCACGCTGCGCCAGATCGGCTACCACCTGCTGATCCTGCTGCTCGGCCCGGTCAGCGCGGCGCTGGTGCTCTCGGCCTGGGTGGCCGGTGTCGCGCTCACCCTGTTCGCCGTGCTGAGGCTGCTCTCCGGTGGCACGGCGGTGGTCCACCCGGCCGCGCTGGTGGCGCTGGGCCTGGTCGCCCTGCTGGCCGCACCCTGGGTCGCTCGCGGCCTCGCCGGGCTGGACGTGGCGCTGGCCAGGGCGCTGCTGCAGCGCAGCGCCCGCGACGTGCTGGCGGAGAAGGTCGAGTCGCTGGTGGAGAGCCGCGCGGGACTGCGCGAGGCGGCCGACTCGGAGCGCCGCCGCATCGAGCGGGACCTGCACGACGGCACGCAGCAGCAGCTGACCTCCCTCGCGCTCAACCTGGGCATCGCGCGGCAGACGCTGCCCGACCTCTCCGATCCCGCGCGGGCCGCGATCGTGGCCGCGCACGAGGACGCCAAGGCGGCGCTGGCCGACCTGCGCAACCTGGTCCGCGGCCTGCACCCGGCGGTGCTGGACGAGCGCGGGCTGGACGCCGCGCTGGCCGGGGTGTGCGCGCGTTCGCCGGTCCCGGTGGCGCTGACGGTGGACGTGGACGTCCGCCCATCGGCTGGAATCGAGGCCGTCGCGTATTTCGTGGTCTCCGAGAGCCTCACCAATATTGCGAAGCACGCGCGGGCCACGCGCGTCGAGGTCTCGGTGCGCAGGACGGGAGGTTCGTTGTCGATCCAGGTGGTGGACGACGGTGTCGGCGGTGCGGGTGAGCGGGACGGCTCCGGGCTGCGCGGGCTGCGGCAGCGGGTCGCGTCGGTGGACGGCGCGCTGGTCCTGGACAGCCCCGCGGGCGGCGGCACCTCGATCAGGGTGGAGCTGCCGTGCGAGTGATGATCGCCGAGGACTCGGTGCTGCTGCGCGAGGGCCTGATCAGGCTGCTCGCCGTCGCGGGCATCGAGACCATCGCCGCCGTGGGCGACGCCGAGTCGCTGCTGCGGGCGGTCGAGCGGGAACGGCCCGACCTGGTCATCACCGACGTGCGGATGCCGCCGGACTTCCGCGACGAGGGCCTGCGCGCCGCCCTGGTGCTGCGCCAGGAGTGGCCGGACCTGGCGCTGGTGGTGCTGTCCCAGTACGTCGAGGAGCGCTACGCCACCGAGCTGCTGTCCACGCACAACACCGGCGTCGGCTACCTGCTCAAGGACCGGGTCGCCGATGTCGGCGAGTTCATCGACGCGGTGCGCCGGGTGCTCGACGGCGGCACCGTGCTCGACCCGGACGTGGTGGCGCAGCTGCTGGTCAAGCACCGGGAGCGGCCGCTGGACCGGCTGACCCAGCGGGAGTCGCAGGTGCTGCGGCTGATGGCCGAGGGCCGGTCGAACTCGGGCATCGCCACCGCGTTGACGGTCAGCGAGAGCGCGGTGGCCAAGCACGTCAACAGCATCTTCACCAAGCTCGACATCGGGCTCAAGGACAGCGACCACCGCCGGGTCATCGCCGTGCAGCGGTTCCTGCAGGGCTGAGGGGGAGGACACGTGACCGAGCACGGCACGGCGCTCGCCAGGCGCCGGATCTGGCTGGTGACGGGCGCGATCGTGGTGACCGCGGCCATGGTGCTGGGCAGCCTCTACCTGTGGTCCTGGGTGGGGGTGCAGACCGAGTCCCAGCACCAGACCTACCAGCGCGAGGCCAGCAGGGTCGAGGTGGACACCGACGCGGTGGACGTGGCCGTGGTGGCGGGGCAGCCCGGTCGGGTGGTCGTGCACCGGGAGCTGAGCTGGTCGTTCGGCAAACCGGAGGTGCGCGAGGTGTGGGACGGCGGCACGCTGCGGGTCAGCGCGGGCTGCCGGTCGGCCCCGCGGCTGCCCGGCTGCTCGGTGCGCTACCGGATCGAGGTGCCCGCCCGGACCGCGGTGGAGGCGCGGACGTCCTCGGGCGCGCTGTCGGTCGACGGCCTGGACGGCGATCTGCGGCTGAGCACGACCTCGGGCAGCCTGACGGCGGACCGGCTGGGCGGGGTGCTGTGGGCGCGGGCGTCCTCGGGCGGTATCCGGGCCACCGGGTTGCGCTCGCCCGAGGTCGACGTGGGCAGCACTTCCGGCCCGACCGAACTGGTGTTCGCCGAGGACCCGCGTCAGGTCACCGCCTCCGTCCGCTCCGGGGATTTCGCGATGCGCGTGCCTCCCGGCACCGGGCCCTACGCGGTCCTGCTGAGCGTCAAATCCGGGAACCGGGCGGTGGAGGTCGACCAGAGCGGAGAGGCGGCCAACCGCATCGACGTCGAATCACTCTCGGGAGACGTCCGGATTCAATACGACGAATAGTCCGCCAGTCGTCAAAGTGGTCGCAGTATAGCTTCGTCCGGCACCGTTGACCCGCGGCCGGAGGGATTTGCAGTGCCTTCGGCAGGGTTGTGGAGACTCATTCCAGGAAACGGAGCCGAACACATGGACACGGGTCAGAAGTGGGTGCCGACGGAAATCACGCCGGGTGACGCGGGGGTGTCCCCGACCCCGGACGGGCTGCTGGCGCACCTGGCCACCGCCGAAGGGCTGGACGATCTGCTGGTCGAGCGCAAGGCGCTGGTCTTCCGCGGCTTCGGGGTCACCGAGGGCACCGTCACCGCGATCATGGACCGGCTGCTGCCGGACCGGCTGGCCTACGTGCACGGCAACTCGCCGCGCACCAAGGTGGGCGCGAACGTCTACACCTCGACCGAGTACCCGCCCGAGTTCACCATCTCCATGCACAACGAGCTGTCCTACGCGAACCGTTGGCCCTCGCGGCTCGTGTTCTGCTGCGTGCTGGCCGACATGACCGGGGGAGCCACCCCGCTGGTGGACGCCCGGCTGTGGCTGGAGTCACTGGACGACGAGGTGCGCGAAGCCTTCGCGGGCGGCGTGCGCTACACGCAGAACCTGCACGGCGGCTTCGGCTTGGGCAAGAGCTGGCAGGACACCTTCGAGACCGACGACCGGGGGGCTGTCGACGAGTTCCTGGCGGGCACCGAGGCGACGTGGCGCTGGCAGGACGACGGGGGCCTGCGGGTCAGCCAGCTGCGGCCCGCCACCACGCGGCACCCGGTGACCGGCGTCGAGGTCTGGTTCAACCAGGCCGACCAGTGGCACAGCGCGACGTTGGGTGACGAGACGGCGCGGGCCATGGCCGAGGTGCTGCGGGCGGAGGAGATGCCGCAGAGCGTCACCTACGCCGATGGCAGCCCGATTCCCGCCGAGCACGTCCTGCAGGTGCGCGACCGCGGCCTGGACAACGCGGTGGACGTGGACTGGCGGCTGGGCGACCTGCTGCTCATCGACAACGTGCTGGTCGGTCACGGCAGGCGACCGTTCGACGGCGCGAGGAGGGTGCTGGTGGGGATGTCCTAGCATTCCGCCGCGGCGCGCGCAATGTCTTCGCGGGCAGTTCCGCCGCGCCCGCGGGGGTATCACCGAAAATGTTGAGACCATTTACGGGTTTGATCTCCGAGGCCTTTCGGCTTGGTTGGGTGCATATCCCACCAATATGTCGGGAACCGACTCCCGGAGATTGACACGGACCGTCCGCGTAGGTACTTTGCTTGCCAAGTCCGGGGGGTGGACCGCGGTGATCGCCGACACGACGACGGGGAAGTCTGGGGACGTCGGCCGGCGATCGCCCTCATTGCTCGCATGGGGGATCCAAATGTATTTCAACCACGTGGTGGAGCGGTTGTCAGGACGGCCCGCGGGCCGTTCCGGCGAAGCGGCCGCGATCACCTGCGACACGGACGGCGGGGAAGGTTCGGGCGACTCGTCGTCGCTGTCCTACGCCGAGCTCGACCTGGCCGCCAGAGCGGTGGCGGTCTGGCTGTCGGAGCACTGCGCGCCCGGTGAGCGCGTGCTGCTGCTCAGCCCGCTGGGCGTGGAACTGGTCAAGAACGTGCTCGGCTGCCTCTACGCGGGCGTGGTGCCGGTCGTCGCGCCGGTGCCCGATGGCCGCGACCCGCACCTGTCCAGGGCCACCGGCATCGCGTTCGACGCGGAGGCCAGGGTGGTGCTCACCGAAGCGAGCTGCCTGAGCGCGGTGCACGACTGGCTCAGCCAGGACGGCATGGGGGAGCTGACCTGCGTGGCCACCGACGCGGTGCCGCTGGGCGACCCGGCGGACTGGGTCGAGCCCCGCCGCGACCCCGGCGAGCTGGCCCTGCTGTCCTACGGGTCGGGCGAGGGCGAACTGGTGGGCACCGCCATCTCCGCCGCGGCGCTGGGCCACGGCCTGCGGCGCACCGCCGACGCCCTCGGGCTGACCGAGGAGGACCGGGTGCTCAGCTGGCTGCCGCCGGACCAGTACTCGGGCCTGATGGCGGTGCTCACCGCGCTGTCGGTCGGGGCGACCACCGTCCTGCTCAGCCCCGACCGCTTCCGCCGCGACCCGCTGCGCTGGCTGGAGCTGGTCCACCGGCACCGCATCACCGTCAGCGGCGGCGGGCCGGGCGCCTACGGGCGCTGCGCGGACGCCGCGGCCGAGCGCGGGGTGACCGGACTGGACCTGTCCAGCTGGCGCGTCGCCTACACCTCCACCGCGATGCTGGACCCGGCGACGCTGACCCGGTTCGCCCGCGTGCTGGCACCCGCGGGCTTCGACCAGTCCGCGCTGCGGGTGAGCTACTGCCTGCCGGAGGCAGGCTTCCTGGTCTCCACCACGGACCCCAGCCCGCTGCTGCGCACCGCTCGGGTCTCGGCGGTGGCGCTGGAGAAGCGCACGTTCGCCGCCTCGACCTCGGCCGAGGGACCGGTGCTGGTCAGCTCCGGCCGGGTGGCCAGGCTGGACCTGCGGGTGGTCGACCCCGAATCGGGCCGCCCGCTGCCCGACCGCCGGGTCGGCGAGGTGTGGGTCCGCGGTGACGGCCTGGCCTCGGGCTACTGGCGGCGCGGCGGCGGGACCGACCTCCGGTTCGGCGCCACCCTCGACACCGGTGAGGGCGGGTTCTTCCGCACCGGCGACATCGGCGTGCTCGACGCGGGCGAGTTGTTCGTCCTGGGCCGGGCGGACTCGATGCTCACCGTCGCCGGGCGCACCATCCGCGCCCACGACGTGGAGCGCGAGCTGGCCGAGCGGTTCCCCGCGCTGGCCGGGCACCCGGCCAGCGTGTTCACCGTGGCCGTGCCCCGCCACGAGGTCGTGGTGGTGCAGGAGCTGGACCGCGTCGACCGCGACGAGCTGCGCCTGCTCGCGGGCGCGGTGCGGTCGTGGCTGCGACGGCGCACGCGGGTCCGCTTCGGCAGCGTGGTGTTCCTCCAGCCCGGGCAGCTGCCCGCCGTGGGCGGCGAGCGAGACCGGCGCGAACTGGTCAGGGCGCTGTTCGCCGCCAGGGCCGTCCACCCCGTCTACGAGGAGCTCGACGGCGACGTGCGCAGGCTCTACCGGGAGCCCACCGGCCACGGGGTGGAGGTGGTGACCGGTGACAGAGTCGCCGTCTGACCAGCACACCGGCACGCGGTTCACCCTGCTCGGCCCGGTCGAGCTGACCGTGGCCGGGGAGCGGATCGACCTGCGGGCGGCCAAGCTGCGCACCGTGCTGGCACTGCTGCTGCTCAGCCGGGGCAGCCTGGTGCCCGATTCCAGGATCGCCGAGATGCTGTGGGGCCACGCGCCGCCGGTGACCGCGGAGGCGCAGATCCAGAACTACGTCTCCCGGCTGCGCAAGGTGCTCGGCGAGGGTTGCGCGATCACCCGCAGACGCCCCGGCTACGTGCTCGACGTCGGGCCCGCCCAGCTGGACCTCGTCGAGTTCGAGCGGATCGCGGCGGCCGGTCGGCAGGCCGCCGCGGCCGGGCGGACCGCCGCCGCGGCCGACCTGCTGGCCCGGTCGCTGGCGGTGTGGACGGGCCCGGCGCTGGCGGGGGTGACCGACGTGCTGGAGGCGGCGGCCGCGCCCGACCTGGAGGAGCGCAGGCTGGTGGTGCTGGAGGACCGCCTGGCCGCCGACATCGAGCTTGGCAGGCACGCCGAGCTGGTGGCCGAGCTGACCGGCCTGGTCAGCGCGCACCCGCTGCGCGAACGGCTGCGCGGTCAGCTGATGATCGTGCTCAACCGCACCGGTCGCCAGGCCGAGGCGCTGAGCAGCTACCACCGGCACCGCCGCAGGATGGCCGCGGACATGGGCATCGACCCCGGTGTGGAGCTGCGCCGCGTGTACGAGTCGATTCTGGCCGCACCCGCCGCCGAGCCGCCGCCGGGGCACCGGACCGCCCCGCGCCGCGCGGTGCCCGCCCAGCTGCCACCCGACATCGCCGACTTCACCGGCCGGGACGCGGAGGTGGCCGAGCTGGAGGCGCTGCTGCGGCAGCCGCGTTCCCCGGTCGCCACCGTCTCGGGGATGGCGGGCGTGGGCAAGACCGCGCTCGCGGTGCACGTGGCGCACCGCTGCCGGGAGCACTTCCCCGACGGGCAGTGCTACCTGGACCTGCGCGGGACCTCCGGGCCGCTGGACCCGGCCGAAGCGCTGGCGGTCCTGCTGACGGGGCTGGGCGTGCCCGCGCGCGAGGTTCCCGACGGCGTGGACGAGCGGTTGCGGCTCTACCGCAGCAGGCTGGCCGAGCGGCGGGTGCTGCTGGTGCTGGACAACGCGGCGGACGAGCGGCAGGTGCGCCCGCTGCTGCCCGGCAACGCCGGGTGCGGGGTGCTGGTCACCGGCCGCACCCGGCTCTCCGCGCTGCCCGGCGTCCCGCTGCTCGACCTGGACGTGCTGCCCGCCGTCGAAGGTGTCCGGCTGCTCGGCCGGATCACCGGCGAGCAGCGGGTGGCGGCCGACCGGGCCGCCGCCGAGCGGATCGTGCGGCTGTGCGGCGGGCTCCCGCTGGCCGTGCGCATCGCGGGCGCCCGGCTGGTGGCCAAACCGCACCTGCGCACCGCCGAGCTGGCCACCCGGCTGGCCGACCAGCGCCGCAGGCTCGACGAGCTGCAGCTGGCGGACCTGGACGTGCGGGCCAGCGTGGCGCTGAGCTACCGAGGGCTGGCCGAGCCGACCCGCCGGGCGTTCCGGCTGCTGGCCCTGCTGGACCGGGAGCGGTTCGCGGTGTGGACCGCGGCGGTGGTGCTGGACGTGCCGGTCGGCCGGGCCAGGAAGCTGGTCGAGGAACTGGTGGACGCCCGGCTGCTGGAGGTCTCCGGCACCGACCTGCCCGGCCAGGACAAGTACGGCTTCCACGACCTGGTCCGCGCGGTGGCCACCGAACTGGTCGCCGAGGAGGACCTGGCGGTGGACCGGTTCGCCGCGCTGCACCGGGCGCACACGAGCACGGCGTACTCGCCGGAATGAGCGGGAGAGCACCGATGGAGTGGCTGCGGATCTTCGAACCCAGACCGCGGGCGGGCAGCAGGCTGTTCTGCTTCCCGCACGCGGGCGGCGGGGCGGCCTCCTACCGGCCGTGGACGGCGATGCTGCGCCCGGACGTGGAGCTGGTGGCCGTGCAGTACCCCGGCAGGCAGGACCGGTTCGGCGAACCGTGCGCGGAATCGCTGGAGGAGCTGGTGGCGGGCGCCACCGCCGAGATCGCCGGACTGCTGGACCGGCCCTACGCGTTCTTCGGGCACAGCATGGGCGCCACGGTCGCCTTCGAGGCGGTCCGCGCGCTGACCGCCCGCGGCCTGCCCGAACCGCGGCGGCTGTTCGTCTCGGCCAGGTCCGCGCCGTCGGAGTCCGAACCGGTCCGGGTGGACACCGCCGACGACGCCGACCTGCTGGCCCACGTGCGCGGGCTGGGCAGCGCGGGCGGCGCCCACCTGGACGCGGAACCCAGGCTGCGCCCGCTGGTGCTGCCCAGCCTGCGGGCCGACCTGGCGGTGGTCAACAGCTACCGGTACCGGGGCGGCGAGCCGGTCCGCTGCCCCGTCACCGCCATCGCGGGCAGCACCGATCACAGCGTCGGCAGGCGTGAGATCGCGGCCTGGCAGCGGCACACCACCCTGCCGGTGGAACTGCTCGAACTGCCCGGCGGCCACTTCTACCTGGAGGAGTCCGCCCAGCGACTGCTGAGCGTGCTCAACGATCGCGTCTGATCACCGCGCCCTCGGGCGTGGCCTCGCGCGGGCTGTCAGGGGGCGGTGGGGCCTGGTTGGTGGTGGAGGTAGGTGCCGATCCAGTCGACGGTGTCCTGCGGGGGAGCGGCGGGGGAGACCGGCACGAAGTTGGTGGCGTCGTCCACGCTGCCGGAGCCGTCGTAGCGGGTCCGCAGCGGGTAGGGGTGCACCGGCCGCGTCCGGGCGGCACCGTCGGCGTTCTGGCCGGTGGCGATGATCCGGTCCGGGGCGTCGCCGCGCTCGACCCAGGCCAGCAGCGCGCGCAGCGGGTCGAACGCGGACAGCGTGTCGCCGCCCGTGCAGTGCTGCACCGAGGGGACCATGAACAGCCTGGCCCACCGCTGGGTCGCGCGCAGCCCGCCGTCGCGCAGGGTCAACCGCTGGTAGTAGTCCAGCGTCCCGCCCGGCGGGATGACCTGATCGCCCCAGCCGTGCCAGAGGATCAGCTTGCCACCCGCCCGGCGGAACGCGCTCAGGTCGAGCGCCATCGCCCCGCCGCGCACCCCTTCGTGGGTCAGGCGGTGGAACTCCTGTGCGGTGAACCGGACCTCGGCCAGTGACGAGTGCGGCGTGCCGAGTGGGTAGCCGAGGTAGCGCAGGTAGTTGTCGGCCAGCAGCGCCGCCATCGACTCGCCCGACTGGGGGGAGGGCGTCACCCAGCCGCTCCAGGCCAGTTCCGAGCCGGGTTCCTGGCCCGCCGGGTACAGCCGCCTGCCGTGTTTGTCGGTCGGACCCGCGTACAGCGCGCGCACGGTGCCGACCTGGGCCCCGGTCAGGCAGGACGGCTGGTCGGTGCCGTCCGGGCAGCGCAGGGCGGCGGGGTCGAAGTCGCACCGGCGCGGGTCGTCGAGCTGCCCGTCGGACAGGCCGTCGAGGTGGTCGCAGCGGGCCAGCACGGCCCGGTGCAGCGCGGGCAGCTTGTCGGCGGTGAGCACCGGCCCGCCGTCCGGGGCGGTGTTCACCCTGGCCAGCCACGCTTGGTAGAGCATCAGCGGGGCCTGGTAGTTCGCGGGCGCGCCCGCGAGGATGCCGTCGAAGTCGTGCGGGTAGCGCTGGGCCAGCAGCAGCGCCTCGCGACCGCCGTTGGAGCAGCCGCCGAAGTAGGAGCGCGCGGGCGGTTTCCCGTAGTACCGCGCGATGAGCCGCTTGGCGGCCAGCGACACCACGTGCGGCGCGCGGAAGGCCAAGTCGTCCCTGGCTGCCTGGTCGTCCGCGGCCCAGCGGGCGTCGACCGTGGGCACCGGCCCCCGGCCCACGTGCCCGTCGTCGGTGGCCGCCACGGCCAGGTCGCCGACGCGGGGACCGCAGTCGGGCATGGCGGGGGAGGAGAGCACGCCGCAGAACCCGCCGCAGCCGTACTGGAAGTAGCGGCCGGTGTAGGTGGCGGTGGGGAGCTTGAGGTGGAAGCGCACTTCCGGCTCGACGTACCCGCGCACGGAGCAGTGCTCGGCCTCGCCACCGCCCGAGGGGACCACCGCCGCTTCGGTCACGTGCGCGCGGGTGCCGGGGATGGCGAAGTCGCGCACCAGATCGACGCAGTCCACCACCGGGCGGACCGGTCGGGCGGTGTCGGCGGAGGCGCGCGGGGTGCCGAGTTCGACCGTGGTCAGCACGAGCACCAGGACGACCAGGAACAAGTGGCCGTATCTGTGGCTTTTCGGCGTTCTCAACCCCATCCCCATCCACACCCGCTCGGTGGCACGGGAAGTTTAGTCATGGGCGAACCGCACGAGGACGCCCGCTTCCATCGCCACCCACACCGCGCCGTCCGGGCCGAGCGCGAGGCCGTGCGGTTCGGCGGAGGGCAGCTCGTGCCGCTCGACCCGGCCGTCGGCGTCGATCCGGCCGAGGCGGTTGCCGCCCCACTCGGTGAACCAGCAGCCGCCGCGCGGATCGGCGACGACGGCGTGCGGCTTGGCGGTCCGGTCCGGCAGCGGGAACTCCGCGATGGTCCCGTCCGGACCGATCCGCCCGATCTGTCCCGCGAGGATCTCCGCGAACCACAGCGCGCCGTCGGAGCCCGCGGTGATGCCGACCGGACCCGCGTCGGCGGTGGGCAGCGGGTGCACGGTGACGCCACCGCTGGTGTCCGCGCGGCCGATGGCGTTGGCCGCGTTGAGGGTGAACCACAGGGCGCCGTCCGCGCCCGTGGTGATGAACGACGGGAACGCCCCCTCCGCTGGAAGCGCGAACCCGGTGACCTCGCCCTCGGTGCCGAGGCGGCAGATCCGGTTCGCGGTGGTCTCGGTGAACCACAGCGCGCCGTCGGGACCGGTGGTGATCCCGAAGGGCCCGGCTTGCGGGGCCAGCGGGAAGGACGTGGCTCGGCCGTCGACGGTGATGCGGCCGATCCTGTCGTCGCGGCGGGTGAACCACAGGGCGCCGTCCGGACCGGGGGTGATCACCATCGGGGCTGCCCCGTCGCCCAGCTCGAAGGTGGCCTGCTCGCCATCCGCGCCCATCCGTCCGATGTGGCCGGAGCCCACGAGGGTGAACCACAGGGCTCCGTCCGGGCCTGGCGTGATGCTGTAGGGACCGGCGGCGGGATGCGGCACGGGGAACTGCTGAATGGTCGTGCTGTGCTCCTGGGTCACGGGGAAGTCACCCTAGTGGGAGCGGGCTTCGCCGTGCCGGGTGGTCGCGCGGCGGCCACCCGGCGTGCTCACCGGTGGTGCGATCCGGCCCAGGCCGCCAGTCGGTTGCGCAGCTCCTCGACGCCGTCGCCGGTCAGCGCGGAAACGGGGACGGCCTCGGGGTGGGCGCGGCGCAGAGCCGCCACCCACTCCGGCGGGGCGATGTCGGTCTTGTTGAGCACGAGCAGCTCAGGGACTTCACCCGCGTCGATCTCGTGCAGAACGCCGTGCACGGTGGTGATCTGGTCCAGGGCGTCGGGGGCGGAGGCGTCGGCCACGTGGAGCACCAGGTCGGCGTGGCGGACCTCCTCCAGGGTGGAGCCGAAGGCGTCGACGAGCTGGTGGGGGAGGTGGCGGACGAAGCCGACCGTGTCGGTGACGGTGAGGGTGGCGCCCTCGGCGTCGATGCGCCGCACGGTGGGGTCGAGGGTGGCGAACAGGACGTCGGCCGAGCCTGCCCGCGCCCCGGCGAGTCGGTTGAGCAGCGCGGACTTGCCCGCGTTGGTGTAGCCGGTGATGGCGACCGAGGGGACGCGGTTGCGGGCGCGGCGGTCGCGGGTGCGTTCCCGCCGCTTGGCCAGCTCGGCGACTCGCCTGCGCAGGCTTCCCGCTCGTTGCCGCAACTTGCGCCGCTGGGTTTCCAGGCGCATCTCACCGGGGCCGCGCACGCCGATGCCCGCACCGCCCGCGACGCGCCCGCCACCGACGCGGGACAGGGCTTGTCCCTGGCCGCGCAGGCGCGGCAGCTGGTAGGCGATCTGGGCCAGTTCGACCTGGAGGCGCCCCTCGCTGCTGCGGGCGTGCTGGGCGAAGATGTCCAGGATCAGGGCGGTGCGGTCGACCACGCGCACGCCGACGCGCTCCTCCAGGGTGCGGGCCTGCCGGGGGGACAGCTCGCCGTCGGCGATGACCAGGTCGGCGTCGGCCCGCAGGGCGGTGGCGGCCAGTTCGTCGGCCTTCCCGGAGCCGACGTAGGTAGCCGGGTCGGGGCGTCCGCGGACCTGCACGACCTGCTCGACGATGTCCAGGCCGTCGGTGTCGGCCAGCCGTCGCAGTTCCGCCAGCGACAGCTCGGTGCCCGGCGCACCCGCGTCCTCCTCCTCGCGGACGGCCACCAGCACGGCCTTCGCCGGTGCTCGCGCCGCGTCGGCCTCGGTTCCCAACAGCCACGCGCCTGCCATGGGCTCCTCCTCACCGTCGAGTAGGTCCTCGGCTACCCCTCCACCCGACGTCCATGCGCGTCCGCGACGACCGCGCCGCCACGGGAACCGGAACGCCCCTGGCGACGTTGAACAAGAGCTGCCCCTCCGGGCGCGTGGGCGCGTCCCGGTCGCCGCTGCTTGAGCAGTGGCGGTGTTCGCGGATCGCCCTCTTCCCTCGATGTTCTGTTCCGACCTTCCGGAACCCGTGCGCCGTCGCGACGGGTGCGAGCCGGGCAAGGAGATGATCATGTCGTCGACGATGGGGACACCCCGCGCGCCGAGGCGGGCCGCACCCGGCCAGGAGTGGTCGGCGGAGGTGGACCTGGTGGGCCACTACCTGCGCGAGGTCGGCGCCACGCCGCTGCTGACCGCCGAGGAGGAGGTCGACCTGGCCAGGCGCATCGAGGCGGGCGTGTACGCCGCCGAGCTGCTGCGCCGCGCCGAGCAGGGCGGGGCGGGGCCGACCCCGCAGCCGACCCCGCAGCGCCGCCGCGACCTGCGCGCGGTGGCCGCGGACGGCAGCCGCGCCAAGGAGCACATGATCCGGGCGAACCTGCGCCTGGTCGTGTCGGTGGCCAAGAAGCACTCCTTCCGCGGGCTGCCGCTGCTGGACGTGGTGCAGGAGGGCAACCTGGGGTTGATCCGCGCCGTGGAGAAGTTCGACTACGCCAAGGGCTACAAGTTCTCCACTTACGCGATCTGGTGGATCAGGCAGGCCATCGAGCGCGGTCTGGCCGATCAGATCCGCACCATCCGAATCCCGGTCCACGTGACCGAGGAGCTGGCCAAGCTGCAGAAGGCCGAGCGGCGGCTGCGGCAGGAGCTCGACCGCGAGCCGACCCACGAGGAGGTCGCGCGCGCGGCGAAGGCGTCGGTGGCCAGGGTGGCCGAGCTGCGCACGGCGGCCCGCGCCACGGTCAGCTTGGAGACGCCGGTCGGTGACGGCGGCTCGTCGGTGGCTGACCTGATCGAGGACGCCGACGCGGTGCAGGCCCACGATGCGGTCGAGCACCAGGCGATCACACGGGCGCTGCGGGCGCTGGTGGACACCCTGCCCGAGCGGCAGGCGCGGATCATGACCCAGCGCTACGGACTGGCCGACGGCCGCCCGCGCACGCTCCAGGAGGTGGCCGAGGAGATCGGGCTGACCCGCGAGCGCATCCGCCAGTTGGAGAAGGAGTCCCTGCGGCTGTTGCGCGATCCCGAGCGCAACGGGGCACTGCACGCGCTGACCGCGTGAGCCCGGCGCCCCGCGCCGGTCGTCCGGGCGCGGGGCGCCGCTCGTCGTGGGCGGGAAGGGCTCGTCACGGGCGGGGAGGCGACCGCTACGGAGGGGGCAGTCGGACGTGGAGGTCCCAGGCCCCGTACTCCTCGTTGAAGACGCAGTCGTAATCGATCCAGTCGCCGTTCCGCACACCGCTGTGGCCGGTGGCCGCGCACAGCGCTTCCTCGTGGTAGGTCGCGATGTGCTCCCAGCGCTGTTCCACCGGCGGTCGGCGGCGGCGGAACGGAGCGGGAGCGGTCCAGAGGTCCCTGGGCGGGACCAGCGCGGCCAGGGCGATCGAGGTGATCACACGTCGCATGACGTGCCTCCCCGTGGTTGAGTGTGCCAGTTGGAGCGGGGGGCGGTTCCTCGGATTCCGCACCATCGGGATGCCACCCAGGGTCGGCGATAACGCGCATTTCGCCTTTCGCCACCCGAAAGGATTGTGGTCGGCGGATGGGTGAGCTCTCCGGTCGCGCGGGGGAAGCAGCGGCCAAGTCGGTGGGCGGGGCGGTGCGCTCACCCGAGCGAGCGGGGGAGAGGTCGAGCAGGAAGGCTGCCCGGCGGTTGGGCGCAGGCATGAGGTGCTCCTCGGGCAGTGGGCGCGGTCCCCTCGACCTACCCCCTCCCCGCGGCACGACACGGCGACGCCGTGTTTTCCGCCCTTCCGAGCGAGCGGATGAGCACCACGGACTGACGACGCGGCGGACAACCGAACAACCGCCCCCTGCGCCCTTCCCGTCGAAGCGGTGCGGCGAGGCCCGAAGGGGTCGGTGTCGCTCCGCCTGCTCCGCACCGCCGATCACGGGCTGATCGGCACGGCACGATCTGCCGCTGGTCTACGCCACGCCCATCGTGTTCGGCTTCGCCAACTCCGTCCCACCGCCGCAGATCGGCTCGCCGGCTTCTCCGCATCCACCTCCATCATCGCCATCCCCCCGGCGTCAAGTTCTTCAACTGCGCCAGCACCACGTGGAAGGGCCGGTTGACCTTCGAGGCGTCCACTTCCGGACCGCGTTCATCGGTTCCAAGCTCGCCTTCTCCGTCCACCACCTGCTGGGCAACCGGGGCGTGCCGCGCCGCCACGCCGACCGTTCCTCTGGAACGTGCGCAGAGCCGCCGCTCCGGCGAGCCCGCTGCTCGGTCCGCAACCGCGACCAGCGCGACGCCGGGGTGGACAGGACCATCGGGACGCACCTCGCGCCCACCGACCGCCAGCTCGACCACGACGGCCGAGGGCCCCGAGGGCGTCCTGCGCGCGACGGACGTTGCGCGGTCAGGCCCGTTCGCTCTGGGTGATGGCGGCGGGGCCGGCTAAGGCCCGCTGGGGTGGTTCGGCGGTGCAACCGCCGGGCTTGATGGCAGCGAAAACGCCCCGAACGTGCGGTTCAGGCTCACTTCCCTTGCTCACGGGTGTGAAATCGATCCCCGATCGGGTGTGTTTGCCGTTCAATTCCTGTGGTAACCAGGCGTGGATTCGACGGCGTCACCCGTGACGTTGTCGAGTCGAGCTCCCAGGTCGGTCAAAAAGCGCGCCGGCCCGCCGTACGAGGCGGCAGGCGCGTCACGAGGTCTCGACAACCCTGTCCTCGTGCCCGCCGAAGGCCGTTCCCAGCGCCGTCCCGCCGTGAAACCGGTGGACGGCGGAGCACGCGGTGTATCGTCCACAATGGACATAACTGTCGTCGCTGGAGCGGTTTCCCCGACGGGCTGCCGAACACCACTGAGGACTGCCATGACCGAGACACCTTCGGCACCGCTGTCGAACAGCGCCCTCGATTTCCCCGATGACCGCGTGGCACTGCCCGCCTACGACCGGTCGCGGCTGCGGCCCGCGGTGGTGCACTTCGGGGTCGGTGGTTTCCACCGGGCCCACCAGGCGGTGTACTTCGACCAGCTCGCCGGGTTGGGGTTCACCCACTGGGGAGTGATCGGGGTGGGGATGCACCGCCCGGAGCTGGGCCGGGTGCTGGAGGCGCAGGACAACCTGTTCACCGTGGTGCAGCGGGGAGCGGGGAACAGCACGGCCAGGGTGGTCGCCAGCATGGTGGAGTACCTGCTGCTGGCCCAGGACCCGGACGCGGTGCTGGCGCGGCTGGCCGACCCGCGCATCCGGTTGGTGACCTTGACCGTGACCGCCGACGGCTACGTGCTGCCCGAGGACCGGGAGGAGGCGGCCAAGTCGGTGTTCGGGCTGATCGTGCGGGCGCTCGACGCGCGCAGGCGGGCCGGTCATGCGCCGTTCACGGTGCTCTCCTGCGACAACCTGCCCGACAGCGCCGCGGTGACGCGGGAAGCGGTGCTGGAGCTGGCCCGCCGCCACGCCCCGGAGCTGGCGGCGTGGGTCGAGCAGCGGGTGACCTTCCCCGGCAGCATGGTGGACCGGATCACGCCCGCGACCACGCCCCTGGACCGGGAGGTGGTGCAGCGGGACTTCGGGGTGGGGGACCGGTGGCCGGTGATCACCGAGCCGTTCCGGCAGTGGGTGATCGAGGACGCCTTCTGCAACGACCGGCCCCCGCTGGACCGGGTGGGGGCGCGGTTCGTGCCGGATGTGGCGCCCTACAAGTTGATCAAGAGCAGGCTGCTCAACGGCGCGCACTGCGCGCTGGGGTACGTGGGGGTGCTGGCCGGGCACCGCAGCACCGACGAGGTGATGGCCGACCCGCTGGTGGCCGAGTACGTCGAGGCCCTGATGCGCCGGGAGATCGCGCCGCTGCTGCCCGACGACATCCCGGACATGGACCCGCAGTCCTACTGCGGCACCCTGCTGGAGCGCTTCGCCAACCCGGCCATCGCCGACCAGCTGTCGCGGCTGTGCCGCCGGGGGTCCACGAAGGTGGTCGACTACCTGCTGCCCTCCCTGCACGACGCCCGCGCCCAGGGGCGTCCGCGCGCACGCCTGACCTTCGCGGTGGCCGCGTGGATGCGGTACTTGCGCGGCGTGGACCTGCGCGGCGCGCCGATCGAGGTGCACGACGCCCGAGCCGAGGAGTTGCGCGAGGCCGCCGAGCGCGGTGGCGTGGACCCGTGCCCGCTGCTGGCGCTGACCGACATCTTCGGCGACCTGGGCCAGGACGCCGGGTGCGTGGCCGACCTGCGCCGAGTGCTGACCGCGCTGGACCGGGACGGCCTGCCCGCCGCCATGGCCGTCCTGGCCCGCTGACCCGCCCCGCTGGAACCCGTCCGACGACCTGCCCGCTGCGACCCAGGAGACGTATGAGCGCCCCAGACCTGACCGGGATCACGACGCTGCTGCTGGATGCCGACGGCACCCTGTTCCCCTCCGAGGAACCCGCCTTCGCCGCCTCGGCCGGTGTCACCCGCGCCTTCGCCGACCGGTTCGGCCTGACCGGCGACTTCTCGCCCGAACACCTGCGCCGCACCACCACCGGCAGGAACTTCCGCACCACGGCGGGCGACCTGCTCGCCCGAGCCGGGGTCCGCGCCGACCCCGACGAGCTGGAGCGGTGGGTGCAGCGGGAGAAGGTCGAGGTCTCCGCGCACCTGGGCCGGGTGCTGCGACCGCTGCCCGACGTGGTGGCCGCCCTGTCGGCGCTGCGGGGCCGCTACCGGCTGGCCGTGGTCAGCTCCAGCGCCCTGACCCGCCTGCGGGCCTGCTTCACCGCCAGCGGCCTGGACGACCTGCTCCCCGCCGCGACGCGCTTCAGCGCCGAGGACAGCCTGCCCGTACCCACCAGCAAACCCGACCCCGCCATCTACCGGCACGCCCTGCGCCACCTCGGCATCGCGCCGGGGCGGGCGCTGGCCGTGGAGGACTCCGCCACCGGCGCCGCTTCCGCCGTCGCCGCGGGCATCCCCACCGCGGGCCTGGTCCAGTTCGTCCCCGAGGACGAGCGGGCCGAGCGCGTGGAGGTGCTCCGCGAGGCCGGGGCGGCCGTGGTCGTGCGCTCCTGGTCCGAGCTGACCGGTCTGCTCCTGCGCACCGCGGAGATACCCGCGTGAACGGCCGGAGACGAGCCCTCCCGCGTGGCGCGCGCACGCCGGGGCTCGTGGGCATCAGCGTCGCTCCGATCCCCCGCCGGGAGGACGAGCAGGCCCGGCGGGACGGCGTTCCCGCGCGGGCGCACCGCCGGACGCTGCTGGGCTACCTGCTGGTGCCCCGCCCCAAGGACACGGTCAAGGGGCTGCTCATGCCGGTCACCTTCGCCCTGGGCGTGCTGGCAGGCGGCACCCCCGGTCCGGAGGCGGTGCTGCGCGCCGCCGTGGTGTGGGCGGCGCTGGAGCTGCTGATCTACCCGGCGCGCTACCAGTGGAACGACGTGCGCGGGTTCGTCGCCGACCAGCACCACCCCGGCGAGAAGGACCGGGGACGTCTGCCCGGCCCCCTGGCGCGCGCCCGGCGGCACGTGACCGCCAGCTGCGCCGTGGCGCTGGTCAGGCTGGCCGCCGTCGCCTGCCTGGCGCTGTCGCTGCCCCACCTCCGCCTCGGCGGGGTGCTCGCCGCCGTCACCGCGGCGGTGTTCGGCGTCGCCATCGCCTACGAGGCGCTGCGGAGCGGGGGAACGGGCCGGACGGGGCGCGTGCCGCCGCCCCTGGGACCGAGGCTGATCGCGCTGTGGGTGGTCGTGGGCGCGGGCTACGTCGTGCGCGGCATGGCCGGGCTGGCGATGGCCGTCGACCTCGGGGGCCGCCCGGTGCTGGCCGTCGCTGCCGTGGTCGCGCTGTGGGCGTTCGGCATCGCGTTCGTGACCAGCAGGTGGGCGTTGGAGGCCACCGCGTTCGCGCGGGTGGAGCGGGGCAGGCTGATCTGGGGCGCCCGCGCCGAGCAGGCGCGGGAGCACCTGCTCGGCCTGGTGCGGTGGCTGCCGTCGCGGACCGCCGAACGCGACCCCGCGAGCTGGGCGGCGCTGCGCGGGCGCACCCCGCTGACCGCGCCGTGGAACCTGGCCCTGGTGCTGGCGGGCGCGGCCGCCGGGCTGACCGGGCGGCTGCTCACCGGTCCCGCGCCGGTCGCGCACGCGCTCGGGACGGCGGTGGTCGGCGGCACGGCGACCGCGATCGCGGCCGCCGTGCCGCGAGGGCGCGTGGTCGTGGTGCTCGCGGGCGCGGCGGTCCAGTTCGGCGCGCTGGTCGTGGCGGGCGGGCCGCGTCCCCTGTCCGCCGTGCTGCCCTGGCTGGCGGTGATGGCGGCCTACCTGGTGTTCAGCAGCAGGCGGCGGAACACGATCGGTCTGCCCGGCAGGCGTGTGCGGACCGCGGGCGCGGCCGTGCTGGCGCCGGTCGCGCGGGCCGTGGTCGGGCGGGACACCTGGACCGCCCTGCGAGCCGAGGAGCGCGGTGGACCTCGATGAGCTGCTGGCCGTGGCGCGCACGGCGGCGCGGGCCGGAGCGCGCACGGCGATGTCCTGGCGCACTCGCGAGCTGCTGGTCGAGGAGAAGGCGGGCAGGCCGGACGACCTGGTCAGCCAGGCCGACCGGGACACCGAGCGGGCCATCCGGTCGGTGCTGGCCCGCCACCGCCCCGACGACCCCGTGCTGGGCGAGGAGAGCGGTGTCACGTCGGGGACCGGGCGCGTGCGGTGGGTCGTCGACCCGATCGACGGGACCACGAACTACCTCTACGGGCGCCCCGACTGGGCGGTCAGCGTCGCCGCGGCGGACGCCGCCGACGGCAGGCTGCTGGCGGGGGTGGTGGTCGAGCCGGTGCTCGGCAGGACGACCGAGGCCCGGCTCGGCGGCGGCACCGCGGCGGACGGGACGCCGGTCCCCGCGCTCGGCGGGCACGACCTGTCCCGCGCCCTGGTCGAGCTCAACCTCGGCCGCCCGGTCCAGCGGGCGCTGGCGGGCCGCGTGATCGACGCCCTGGTGCCCCGCGTGCGCGACGTGCGGCGCGGCGGTAGCGCGGCCGCGGCGCTCGCGCAGGTGGCCACCGGTCGGGCGGACGCGGTGTGGGCGCCCGGCCTGCGGCCCTGGGACTGCGCCGCCGGTGTCCTGCTGGTCCAGGAGGCGGGCGGCACGACCGGGGACCTCGACGGCCCGGTGCCGGGCACCTGGCCGTCGAGCGGCGACGTGCTGGCGGCGTCGGACCCGCTGTGGACCGCCTTGAGGGAGCTCCTGGCCCCCGCGTGGGCGGCATCGCCGCGCCTGGGCGTCCGGTAGCGCGTCCCGCTGCGCGGACCGAGCCGCGAAGACCACTCGTTCGGCCTGATCGGGCCTGCGGACACCCCTGTTCCGACCAGTGCCCGTGGGCGGGTAGTGGCTACCGGCCCGTTCCGGCGCGTCCGGTAGTGCTTGCCGACGTGCGTTCGGCGGTGGGGCGGACACGCTGCGTTACACACCATCGTGTGAAAAAGTGCCGCAAGATCCATTTGGTCGAATTTCAAACATGATCCTGGTCACTACCGCTTCGCCTGGGGCGGTCACAGTGCGTTCATAACAGGGCTGCGGGCGCCAGCCCACCACCGAACGAGATCAGGTTGTGTTCGATGAGGATGATCCTGGACACCGACCCCGGCAACGGCGTCCCCGGTGCCGATGTCGACGACGGCTTGGCCATCGGGCTCGCGCTGCGGTCACCGGAGATCGAGCTGGAGGCGATCACGGTCGTCGCCGGGAACGTGTCCGTCGACCGGGGCGTGCGCTCCGCCCTGGAGGTGCTGGAGGTCGCGGGCGCGACGCACGTGCCGGTGCACCGGGGCGCCGCGCGACCGCTGATGCAGGACCCCACCGCGTGGCGGGCGCGACTGGACGGCCGCCGCGACTCCGAGTCGGCGCGGCGGCACTGGCAGCACCTGCGCACCCCCGGCGCGACCACCGCCGCCGACCCCACCCCCGCGGCGCGGGTGCTGGTGGACCGGGTGAACGAGCGTCCCGGTGAGATCACCGTGCTGGCGATCGGACCGCTGACCAACATCGCCACCGCCATGATGCTCGACCCCGAGTGGTCGCAGAAGATCAAGCAGCTCGTCGTCATGGGCGGCGCGTTCGACGTGCCCAACCTGCTGCACGAGCTGAACGCCGCCTACGACCCCGAGGCGACGCACATCGTGCTGAGCAGCGGGGCCCCGCTGCTCATCGTCCCGCTCGACGTCACCACCCGCACCTTCATGCGCCTTGGGGACGTCGACCGGCTCGACGCCGCGGGCACGCCGCTGGCGACCTACCTGGGGCACACCGCCCGGCCGTGGATCACCTGGCTGGCGGAGCGCTTCGCGGAGGACGGGTGCGCGCTGCACGACCCGCTGGCGCTCGCGGCGTTGCTCGAACCGAGGGTGATCGGCACCCGCACGGCCTACGTCGACGTCGAGCTGCGCGGCAGGCTGACGCGGGGGCGCATGGTCGCCTGGGACGACGAGATGCTGCGCGGCGACCTCGAACTGCCCGAGCTCAGCCCGGTGATGATCGCCGACCACGTCGACAACGACCTGTTCATGCCGCTGCTGCTGGACCGCCTGACCTCTTGACCCGCGCCCGTCGCGGAATCCGCCCGCCGGAATGGACCACCCCATGCCACCGCTGAACGCCACCACCCTCGCCGAGCACGCCGTGCCCGTGCCGACCTACGACCGCGATCGGGTCCGCACCGGGATCGTGCACTTCGGCGTCGGCGGCTTCCACCGCGCCCACCAGGCGGTGTACCTGGACGAGCTGATGCGCCGCGGCCAGGCGATGGACTGGGGCATCTGCGGCGTCGGCCTGCTGCCCGCGGACCGCCGGATGCAGCGGGTGCTCCAGGCGCAGGACCACCTCTACACCGTGGTGACCAAGCACGCCGACGGCACTCGGGAAGCGCGGGTCGTCGGATCGGTCGTGCAGTACCTCTACGCGCCCGACGACCCCGAAGCCGTGGTGCGCAAGCTCGCCGACGAGACCACCCGCGTCGTCTCGCTCACCATCACCGAGGGCGGGTACAACGTCGACACCGCCACCGGGCGCTTCGACGCGGGCAACCCCGCCGTCCTGGCCGACCTCGAACCGGGGGCCGCGCCGCGGTCGGTCTTCGGACTCGTCGTCGAAGCGCTGGTGCGCCGCCGCGAGCGCGGTGTCCCGCCGTTCACGGTCGTGTCGTGCGACAACGTCCCGGCCAACGGCGAGGTGGCGCGGCGCTGCTTCGCCGCCTTCGCCACCCTGCGCGACCCGGAGCTGGGGGAGTGGGTGCGCCGGGAGGTCCGCTTCCCCAACTCCATGGTCGACCGCATCACCCCGGTCACCACCGACGAGGACCGCGTCGACCTCGCCCGGCGCTTCGGCGTCGAGGACGGGTGGCCCGTGGTGTGCGAGCCGTTCACCCAGTGGGTGCTGGAGGACTCCTTCACGATGGGCAGGCCCCCGCTGGAGGAGGTCGGGGTCCAGCTGGTCGACGACGTCGAGCCGTACGAGCTGATGAAGCTGCGCCTGCTCAACGCCAGCCACCAGGTGCTGTGCTACCTCGGCTCGCTGGTGGGCTACCGGTTCGCGCACGAGGTCTGCCGCGACCCGCTGTTCGCCTCGTTCCTGCTGGGGTACATGGAGCGCGAGGCGAGCCCGACCCTGCGGCCGGTGCCCGGCGTGGACCTCGACCGCTACCGGCTGCGGCTGCTGGAGCGGTTCGGCAACGCGGAGGTGGCGGACACCCTCGAGCGGCTCTGCGCGGACACCTCCGACCGCATCCCGAAGTTCCTGCTGCCGGTCGTGCGGGAGAACCTCGCCGCGGGCGGGGAGGTCGAGCACGCCGCCGTCGTGGTGGCGGCCTGGGCCCGCTACGTCGAAGGCTTGGACGAGCGCGGCGGGGAGATCCGGGTGGTCGACCGGCTGCGCGAGCCGCTCGCGGCCGCCGCCCGCCGCTGGCGCGAGGACCCGCTGGCCTTCCTCCGCAGGCGCGAGGTGTTCGGCGACCTCGTCGACAACCCGCGGTTCACCGCGGCGTACGTGAACGCGTTGACCTCGCTGCACCTCCGCGGTGTGCGGTCGGCCATCGGGGAGGTGGTCGCGCACCACCTCCCCGTCACAGCACCCGACGCGCTGTCCGGAGTCGACCGGTAACGCGGGTCCCCTCCCCGCGAGCCCGTCGGAGCCGACCCGTGTGCCGCGCACCGTGGCGGGTAACCGTGGGCGGACCGAACGGCTCCGCGAACAGGAGGAGGGTGCTGATGACCCAGCACGTGCGCGATCTGATGACCCCCAACCCGGTGACGCTGGCCCCGGACACGCCGGTCCGGCAGGCGGCGCGGGCGATGCGCGACCAGGGCATCGGCGACGTCCTCGTCGTCGACGGCGACCAGGTGCGCGGCATCGTCACCGACCGCGACATCGTCGTGCGCGGTCTGGCCGACCGCGACGACCTGTCCGACTGCCGCGTGGGCGACGTGTGCAGCGACCGGTTGGTGACCGCCACCCCGGACGAGGACGTGGACACCGCCGTGACGCGGATGCGGGAGAACGCCGTGCGCCGCATCGCGGTCGTCGAGGGCGGCAAGCCCGTCGGCGTGCTGTCGCTCGGCGACGCCGCCATCGACAAGGACTCGCTCTCCGGGCTGGCGGACATCAGCGCCGCCCGCAGCAACACCTGATCCCGCCGCCCCGGCCGGGGCGCGACCGGCGGCTCAGGGGGTGAAGTCCCAGCGGGTGGCCCCGTACGGCTCGGCGGTGGCCACGCCGAACGCGGTGCGCAGCGCCAGGCGGTACAGGTGCCAGGGCGGTGGCCCCGCGCTGGGCGCGCTGTACGGGGCGGTGAGCGCACCGCCTTCCACCACGGCGGGCCAGCCGTCCGCGCGGTAGACGGCCGCCACGCGCTCCACCTCGGCGGCGTCGGCGACCCGCTGGGCCTCGCCCTCCAGCACCAGGTCGATGCCGGGCAGGCGCACCGACACGGTGCACGCCGGGTTCACCGCCAGGTTGCGCGACTTGCGGGTGCCCGGCCCGCTGGTGAAGTACAGCGCGCCTGCCACCCACGCGGCTCCGACGCCGGCCGAGTGCGGTCGCCCGTCGGGGCGCACGGTCCCGAGGAAGAAGGTGAGGCCGACCTCGGGCGTGCCGTTGACGAGGAGGTCGTGCGCACGGCTCCAGGGCAGCTCCGCGCACCCGTACCCGTCCAGGTTGCGGGTCGCGGCTGGTTCGATCATGGTGTCAGTCATACCCGTGCGACGAACGGGCGGGCCGCCGATCGACACCCGCGCGGGGAAATCCACCTGTCGGGGGAGCGCCGATCGCAGCGCTCCCCCGACAGGTCCGGGGTCGCTCGCACCACCGGCGGGCCCGCCGGTCGCGCTCAGGGGGTGGCGAGCACCGTGGCACCGACGTGGGCCGTGATGTTGGAGACCTTCTCGGCGAACACCGTCTTGCCGTCCGCGCTGCCGCCGATGACCATGCCGTTGACCACCGCCCCGGTGGCGCCGGACTGGGTGTACACCACTCCGCCCGAATCGCCCTTCGCGCCGATGACCACCTTGCTGCCGCCGACGGTCTTGCTCAGCTGCATGACGTCCGGCACGCAACCGGGGAACTCCGGCGGGCAGAACGAGGTCGCGGTCTCGTCCACGTTGATGTTGCACTTGGCCAGGGTCACCCGGCCGCTGGCGCACACCTTCGCGTTCTTGACCGGGTCGGCATCGCCGATCACGGAGCGGGCGCTCGGGCAGCACGGGTCGACGTGCAGCACGTTGGTGTAGGTCTCCGCGGTGCCCGCGTTGTCGACGGCGACCACGTCGAAGCTCGGGAAGCCCTCGATCTGCCGCACGACGCCGTAGAACTGGCTCCCGGACAGCAGCGCTTCATCGCTGTTGAAGCAGTGCGACGCGGTCACCGACCCCCTGGTGCCGTCCGGGAACCTGACCGAGAACCCGGTGGTGCAGGTGGGGATGCTGCTGAACCCGACGGCCGCGCCACCGTAGTGCGGGCTCGCGTCGTTGGTCCGGCTGCCCGAGAAGGCGGTCAGGCCGGTGCGCTCCACGACCACCACCTCGCCCAGCGCCCGCTGGAGCCGGTCCGCGGCGGCGGGATCGGCGGACGCGTCGAGCATGACCCGGACGCGGGTGCCGCCCCCGTCCGGTGAGAAGGCGTACCCGACCTTCTGCGCGCCCGCGCCCCAACTGCGGTCGAGCAGCGCCTGGTACGCGTCGCGCGCGGTTTCCGTCGCCAGGCACACCGTGCTCTTGGCGGTGGTGACGCAGGTTCGCGGCGTGGTCCGCTGCTCCCCGCTCGCCGCGCTCGGCGCAGCGGGTAACAGCACGACCAGGCAGGCCGCGGTGGCGGCGGACAGCGTCTTCTTGACCATCAACGGATGTCACTCCCCCTGCAAAAGCGCTGAATCCCCATGAGCGGCACGAACCGCTCCCCGCGCACAGGGTGCTCGACGCCAGGGTGGCGGAGAAGGGCGGGCCGGGCGGCCAGAGGTGCGGTCCGGCCCGCCCTTCCGGGCAACCCGCGCCGCGCGTCGGGCCCAGTGCTGTCCGAAGTGGACGGTGGGGTCAGGTCGAAGGTGCGACGGCTGTCGTCGTCGACGGTGGGGACGAGCCCGCCGAGGAGGAGGTGGCCGAGGACGTCGGGTCGGGCCGCTGGGTGACCGTCGGGGTGGTGGCGGGCCCGTCCGAGGAGGTCACCAGCGGCACCGGGTGCTCCTGGGTGGTCACCCCGCACGCCCCGGTCAGCAGGCAGGACAGCAGCAGGACGAGCCGCTTCACCGGTCCACCCCGATCCGGTAGCCCGCGCCGCGCACGGTGACCACCAGCACCGGGTCGTCGGGGTTGGGCTCGACCTTGCGGCGCAGCCTGCGGACGTGCACGTCCAGCAGCCGCGTGTCACCGAAGTAGTCGTAGCCCCAGACCCGCTGGAGCAGTTGCTCGCGGGTCACGATGCGGCCCGCCGCGGCGGCCAGCTCGACCAGCAACCGGAACTCGGTCCGGGTCAGGTGCACCTCCTGGCCCGCCCGGTGCACCGTCCCCACGTCGCGGTGGATCTCCAGGTCGCCGACCCGCAGCACCTCGCCCTGGTGCCCGGTGCCGCGGCGGCGCAGCAGCGCCCGGATGCGGGCGGCCAGTTCGCCCGCCACCAGCGGTTTGGAGACGTAGTCGTCCGCGCCTGCCTCCAACCCGGCGATCACGTCCGGGGTGTCGGCGCGCGCGGTGACGATGATGATCGGCAGGTCGCCGCGCGCCCGCAGGGTGCGGCAGACCTCCAGGCCGTCCACGCCGGGCAGCGTCAGGTCCAGCAGCACCACGTCGAAGCCGTCGCCCGCCAGCACCCGCAGGGCCTGCTCCCCGGACACCGCGCCGGTGACCCGGAAGCCCTCGTCCTCCAGCGCCAGGCCGAGCGCCTGCCTGATGTTCTCGTCGTCCTCGACGAGCAGTACGGAGTGGTCCATGTCCGCCCGATCTTCGCCGACCCGGCGCACCGCCTTCCACCGCCGCGCCACCGGTCGCCGCGATCGCAAGGTGATCGCAAGGTTGGCGGGCGGGCACGGGGTTCGCGGTGCTCGTTCGGGTCGGCTACCCGTCCGCGGCGGCGCCAACCCGGTCGTCCCCGATCAGCGGGCCGCGGCGGCCTGGAACTGCCGGGGCGGGGTGCAGGGGTGCTCGACCGCGACGACCTCGGCGAGCGCGTGCAGTGCCTGGTCGAGCCAGCTGTCCACGCGCGGGTCGGCGATTCCGCTCGCGCCGACCACGTCCGCGGTGACCGCGCTGCGGTGTGGGCCGATCCGCAGCACCTGAACGCGGCCGCGGTAGCTGGGGGTGGCGTCGCTGCCCCACACCACCCGGAGGTTCTCCCAGTCGATCGCGATGTGCCGCTCGACCGCGCCGTGCGGCAGCCACAGCCGCACCAGGTTCGGCCCGTAGCGCTCCACCTCCAGCCCGCGGGGCAGCCAGGCGGACAGGTTCTCCAGGTCGGTGATGATCTCGAAGAGGTTCTCGGCGTCGGCGGGCATGGAGAGGCTGCGGGTCAAGGTGTTCCTCACGGTCGGGGATGTCGCCCCCCATCCTGGGGGAGGAGCCCGTCCTTCCACCTGACAACTGCCTGACGATCACCCCACCGGGGTCAACGCGGTGTTGCGGCAGGTCACCGAGGCGTTTCGGGCAGCTCGACGAAGAACCGCGCGCCCCCGCCGGGGCGCGGCTCCACGCCGGTCGTGCCGCCGTGGCGCTGCACGTGCTGGGCGACCAGGGCCAGGCCGAGCCC
This sequence comes from Saccharothrix coeruleofusca, assembly GCF_017876325.1. Lineage (NCBI taxonomy): Bacteria > Bacillati > Actinomycetota > Actinomycetes > Pseudonocardiales > Pseudonocardiaceae > Saccharothrix > Saccharothrix coeruleofusca. The sequence continues at coordinate 3,175,515 of NZ_JAGINV010000001.1, read as the reverse complement.
GCTGCCGGTGTCGGCGCCGCGGCTGCCCGCCCGCGCCCCCCGGTCGAACCGCTGGAAGACGCGCTCGCGCAGCTCGGGGGGCACGCCGGGCCCCGCGTCGTCGACCTCCAGCCGCACCCGGCCGTCCCGGCGCAGCACGCCCACCCGGATCGCGCCGCCCGCGTGCCGGTCGGCGTTGTCCAGCAGGTTGCTGACCACCCGGTCCAACCTGCGGCGGTCGCCGAGCACCCACGCCGGTTCCGCCTCCAGCGGCGTCGTGGAGCCCGGCCGGGCCGCGAGCACGTTGCGCACCAGTTCGGCCAGGTCGATCGGCTCCGCCTCGGACCCGTCCGCCCGCTGGTCGGCGCGGGAGATCTCCAGCAGGTCCACCACCATCCGGGCGAACCGGTCGACCTCGCCGGTCAGCAGGTCCAGCGCCTTGCCCGCGGCGCCGGGCAGGTCGGCGCGGCGGCGGCGCAGCACCTGGACGGCGTTGACCATGGTGGTCAGCGGGGAGCGCAGCTCGTGGCTGACGTCGCCCGCGAACCGGGCGTCGCGCAGCACCCGCCGCTCCAGCGCCTCGGCGGTGGCGTTGAACGTGGTGGCCAGGTGGGTCAGGTCGGGGTCGGTCTGCGGAGGCAGCCGCGCGCTCAGGTCACCTCCCGCCACCCGCGAGGCGGCGCGGGTGAACTCGGTCAGCGGACGCAGCGCGCGACGGCCGGTCCAGACCCCCAACCCCACCCCGAGCAGGCCGCTGACCAGCACGCCCAGCACCATCACCGCGCTGAGGAAGCGGAACGTCCGGTCCAGCTGCACCAGGGGCACCAGTTCCACGTAGGCGCCCTCGGCGGCGGTGATCGGCAGGGTGACCGCGAGCACCGGCACGCCCTCCACGCGCAGCCGCTGCTTGGCCGCGGTGCCCTCGCGGCCGAGCGCCACCAGGGACCGGGGCAGCACGCCGGGGTCGACCTGGCGTCCGCTGGTGAGCACCCCGCCGGGGCGGAACAGCAGCACGGTCGAATCCGGCCCGGTGGTCAGACCGGTCAGCAGTTCCTCCAGGCCCTGCGCGCCCTGGCGCAGCGACTGGTCCACCAGCCGCGCGTTGACCTCGGCCTGCCTGGCGCCCGCCTGCTCGCGCTGGCGCAGCAGGTAGTCGGTGGCCAGCGTCCAGGTCGCGAACGACAGCGCGCTGGTGATCAGCAGCGATCCGGCGCCCAGCGCCAGCGCCACTCGCCGCCGCAACGACAGCCTGGGCACGGCTGTCACCGCAGGAGGCCGCACCCGCGCGGGCCGGGGCGCGTCGAAGACCTCATGGTCTGCCCTCCGTCCCGTGCGGGCGTCGCGCTCCGGTCGGCCGAGCACGGCGATCGCAAGGTGATTGCAAGGTCGTCGTCGGTGAATCCGGACCAGAGTATCCGTCGGTATCCGACATGATGAGCGACCGACCACCGCCCGAGCGCCGCCGAGAGAGCAGACCCCTTGCCGTGACCGCCATCCCCAGCAGCACCCCCGGCGTCGCCCCCGGCGACCGGGACCTGTCCGATCTCGTCCTCATCTGCGACGGTTGCGGCCGGACCTTCCGCCACGACGAGCGGGGGTGGGACCTGCTGTGGTCGTCCGCGCAGGGGGCGGGGTGGAGGGGACGGGACAGGGCCGTGGGACCGCACTTCTGCTCGTGGTGCGGCGCGGCGTGACGGCGGGCTGGGGCGCCGCACGTCGGACACGTGCGGCGCCCGGCCCGCTCAGCCCCGCGAGACGGGGGTGTAGGTCAGGCAGTTGGCGGCGTGGCCACCGCTGCCCGGTCCGACGCGGACCCCGGACGCGGTGCACTCCAGGTCGGAGTTGTACTGGCAGTCCGTGCGCGAGCAGGCGCCCACCTGGGCGATCACCTTCGTCAGGCCGCCCTTGGTGGACAGCGGGACGAACGTGCCGCAGTCGGCTGCGCCGTCGGTGCCGTTCACGGTGATCGCGAACGCGTGGCACCCGTCGTGGTTGTACGAGCAGCCGGTGACGGTGCACTCGTGGACGGCAGGCATTTCAGTTGTGGTCATGACCGCTCCTCTGGACAGCGGGCTCCGTCAATCGGAACGGTGCCACCGGCGATTCGGGCCCGCAACCGGAGAGAATTTAGGGGAGCCTAACCTATTATCTTTTGCGGATTGCGTCTTCCCAGTCCAGAGGCCGCACGCAGGGGTGATGGGTAAAACCGCACATCGCTCGGAGAGGTGTTCCGCGACCCATAAGGGGGACCATTGAAAGTGGTGCCTCCGGCGTTGTCGGACCGAAATCGATCGCTTGCCCGCGAAGTGCCGCGCACGGCCGGGAACGGGGTGCGCGGCGGTCGTCGCCCGGCGAGCGCCACGGAACGCGGCCGGGCCTGTCGCACGCTTGAGTCGTCGAGCGGACCCGGCGGGCCGCCGCCGAGAAGGCCAGGCAGGACCTGCGGGCCGGGCAGCCGCGCGAGTGGCTGGTCGACCGGCTCGCGGGCCGGGTGCTGGCCGCGCTGGGCCTGGCAGTGCCCCCGACGGTGCCCGCCGACCCGCACGAGGTACGCCCGGTCCGGTTGGAGGAGGAGGCCCTGAGCCGGGTGACGGCGCGGCTGCTGGGCGAGGCCAAGGACCTGCTGCGTGCCCTGCTCTTCGGCGGCCCCGAGGACGGCGTGGACCTGGCCCGCACCGAGTGCGAGCTGCTCACCCTCAAGTCGATTCTGTAGGCCGCGACGACGGGACCCGGATCACCGCCCCTCCTGACCCACGTGGGCCTCGGCGGGCCGGGCCTCGGCGGGGCGGGGCTCCGCCGTGGGCAGCACGGCGGTCACCCGGAACCCGCCGCCCGCCACCGGTCCCGCCGCCAGCGTGCCGCCCACGACGGCCAGCCGCTCGCGCAGCCCGAGCAGGCCGTGGTCGGTTGACAGCACGGCGCGCCCAGGCCGCAGGCCGCGGCCGTCGTCGACGACCGCCACGGTCAGCTCATCCCGGTCCCAGCACAGCCGCACCTCGGCGTCCGCGCCCGGCCCCACGTGCTTGGTCACGTTGGTCAGCGCCTCCTGCACCACCCGGTAGGCCGCCAGGTCGACGCTGGCGGCGAGCCCGCGCGGCACGCCCTCCACCCGCGTGCGGACCCGCACCCCGGCCGCCGAGGCCGCCGCCACCAGGTGCGCCACGTCGGCCAGACCCGGCTGCGGTCCGTCCGCGGTCGCCTCGGCGTCCTCGCGGTCGGGGCGCAGCGCGGTCAGCATCCGGCGCAGCTCGCCCATGGCCTGCTCGCCGGACTCCTCGATGTGGCCCAGCGCCTCCCGCACCCGTCCCTGATCGCTGTCGAGCACCCGCCGCGCGTTCGCCGCCTGCAGGACCATGACCGTCACGGAGCGGGCCACGATGTCGTGCAACTCCCTGGCGATGCGGGTGCGCTCCTCCAGCACCGCCTCCCTGGCCTCGGCCCGCCGCCGGAACGCCAGGTCGTCCGCGTGCTGCCTGCTCATCCGCACCCAGCGCCCGGCGGCCCACGCGCAGCCGTACAGCACCAGGTAGAAGGCCAGCGTGCCGTACAGCGCCGCAGCCCGGCCCTCCGCCGGGCGGGAGCCGGACTCCAGCAGCGCGGCGAGCACCGCCAGCGGACCGGTCGCCGCCAGCGCCCCGACGGCCACCGGGGTGCGGGCGCGCAGCGCCACGGTGAACAGCGCAACGCACGGCGTCGCGGTCGGCCGGAAGTCGATGCCGCTGACCGGGGCGGCCAGCGCCGCACAGGTCCAGACCACCGCGAACACCGCGACGGGGCGCCTGCGGCGGGCGGAGAGCGCCAGCAGCCCCACCCCGGCGAAGGCCAGGGCAACGGCCGCGCTCGCGTTCGTCGCCGGGTGGCGGCTGAAGGTGGAGAACAGGAGCACGTCCAGGATCGCCGCCGACACGGCCAGCGCCACGTCGGCCGCGCTCGCGCGGGACAGCCACCAGTGCTGTCCCGTGATCATGACCCGTTCTTCTCGCGGACCGGGGTGGACTCGCCCACGGCGGGCTGGACGCCGGACAGCGCCACCGGGCGCTGGAACACCGGTTCGCGCTGCTCCCGCTCGACCGCTGCCACCTGCCGTGGCGACTCCGGCGGGATCGCCTCGCACGCGCCCGCCGGCACCGCACCCTTCAACGCGCAGCCGGCGCGCTCGGCCCGCAGTCGCTCGCCCCCGGTCGGCGGTAGCGGAAGCACGAGCGGGTCGACGCCTCCGGTGGCCAGGTGCCCCTCCACTGGTCTCCCGTCGAAACCCGCGCTTTGCGCGGACACCGCCAGTCGCACATCGGAACCGGACATTCTTTCCTCCCCGTTCTCGCGTCAATCGCTTTGTTCGCACGCCCCGAGAACAATGGGACCGCCTTGTCCCTGCACGTATCGTCCACCCGGTGTCGGACCTTGAGCCTCCCTCTGGAGGCTTACCTCGAACGAGGGGCGATGGACACGGAACTGCCTGATCAGGCCCCTTGAGTGAGGGGGAGATGCTCCGATCGGGCAGCCCGTACGGGCACTGCGGGGCGCACTTTCGCCCCGTTCCCCCCCCCCCGCTGGCGGACGCGGTGAATCCGCCCGTTGCCGGACGAAAGGGGCGAATCCGTGGGAATCACTTTTCCCGAAATCAGCGACTCGCGATGGCCGCGAGACCCGAGTGGTCGGCGCGGTGGCGCTCGACGTGGTGACCGTCGAGGCGACCGCCGGCTCAACCCCGAGCAGGCGCTCGCGGTCGTGCGGGCGTGGCGCGGGTTGGTCTCAGGCGAGGGGAAATCCCTGCACAGCAACGGAACCATCGCGATGCGGTGTTCATTCAGGACGGACGACGAGTTCACCGACCTCGCGGGCCACGGCGTGCTGGGCGCGGTCGGGTAGGGCGACGTGGCCCGGCACGGGATTCCCGGCGGCTGCTCACTGCGGGACCTGCGCGCGGTCAAGGGTCCGGACCTGCTCGTCGAGGTCGAAGGAATCGCACCGCGACCGGAGAAGGAGTGACCACGCGGGACACGTCGGCCTCGATCCTCCTGCCGCCGCCGTACCTGCCGGTGCTGATGGTCACCGACGGCGAGTCGGTCGCCCCGCCTGCGGGCGACCCGGACCGGCACGACACGCTGTCGGCGGGGCCGCGTGGCCCGCCGCGAGCGCGTCACAGCGCTTCTGCCCCCGCTGCTGCCCGTGATGCGATACAGTGAGTGCGAGAGAGACCACTGCCCGCCTCCTGCGGGCTCTCCGGGTCGGTCCGATCCGGTTCTCCAGTCGAGGACGGGGAGCCGACAGCGCCGCCGGGGCATCGGGTCGTTCCCGCCACTGCCTCGTTCCGCGAACGCGCTTCCTCCGATCCCTCATCGGCCGCACGGCCGTCGAAGGGCTCTCCCACTCGACCTCCAGGCAGATGGAGCCCGCATGAGCCGAACCAGACCACTCGGACCGCGACGCGTTGACGACGCGGCCCTCCCGCAGGGCAGTGTCCTGCCCGCACAGCGGACCCACACCACCGTCCTGTCCGACGCGGCGGACGCCTTGTCGCGCGCCCTCGGTGATTACGTGCGGATGGTCGCGGAAGCGGTCGGCGTCCCCCGCGAGGGCACCACCTGCGAGGTCACCGACACGGTGACCGCCTACCTCGCGCTGAACTGCCGGTCCGCGCAGCACCCCGGCCGCGACCTCATGCTGGCCTGGAGCGCTTCGCAGGGATGGGTGCTCTCGGTCGAGACCGCACCGGCCGAACCGCCGGTGGTGCTCTCGCGGGCGGGTCGGGACCTGGTCCCGGCGCCGGGGGCGGTGGCCCGGTTCGTCGCCGAGTCGACCACCCCGCGCCCTCGGGAGCGGGCCTGCGCGGTCCTGCCCGCGCACGTGGACTGGTCCGACCTGGCCGAGCGCATGGAACGCCACACCCGTCCCGCACGGGACACCTCAACCGCATCGCGAAAGGAAAACCCATGACCCACAACGGAACCCGACTCACCCCGAACCGCGCCAACCCCGTCCACCCGGTCGTGTTCAGCCACTTGGACACCGAGATCAGGGCCGTCTCCCGCCAGTCGCGCGGTGTGCCGGCCGTGCGCTTCCAGCCGCTGCCCGCCTCCGGCAGGTGACGCGGGCCATGTCCTCCGACGACCCGAGCGCGCCGCCCCCGTCCGGGGTGATCGGAACCGACCGGCTGGTGCTGCGCCCCTGGCGCGTGGAGGACGCCGCCGCGGCGCTGGAGGTCTACGGCAGCGCGGAGGTCACCCGGTGGCTCAGCCCCGTGATGGACCGCGTGCCCGACCTGGCCGCCATGCGCTTGTTGCTCCAGCGGTGGATCGCCGAGGACGGCAGGCTCACCGCGCCCGCCGGGCGGTGGGCGCTCCACCGCGCTGACGACGACCGCGTGATCGGCGGAGCCGTCCTGCTGCCCCTGCCGCCGGGCGACGAGGACCTGGAGATCGGGTGGCAGCTGCACCCCGGCGCGTGGGGCGAGGACTACGCGGGTGAGTGCGCGTTCGCCTTGGCCCGGCTGGCCTTCGAGCACGGCGTTGACGAGGTGTTCGCCGTCGTCCGGTCCGACAACGCGCAGGACGCCGCGGCGATCCGCAGCAACGGCATGTACTGGGTCGGCGAGACGCGCAAGTACTTCGGACTGGAGTTGCAGGTGTACCGGCTGCGCGCGGCGGACCTCGACCGCGCGGCCCCCGAAGGGCACCGGCCGCCGCGCTGAGCGGTTCGCGTCGTCGCCCGGCACCGGGCGCACGTGCCGCGGCGACGGGCGGAGAAGTGTCCGGTGTGGACGCCGATCAGGCGGGAACGTGCCGATCGTGCGGTGCGGTGTCCGGGTCCGCGCCCGGCAGGCCCAGCATGGACAGCAGTTCCCGGCGGTCGTTCGCGTCGAGCGAGTGGTTCGCCACCGTGCGGCCTGCCCGGATCTGGCGGGCCGCCTCGGCCCGCTGGGCGGCGGAGCGCGTCTCGGCGAAGTCCGCGGCGGCGCCTCGGGACCGGTTCGGACGTCCGTCCGGTGTCATGCGGGTTCCCCTTCTGCTGCGGGTTGACCTCGACGTGCGGCGAGGTCGGGATCGTCCGCCGGGCCCGTGGGCGCGGCGGGACCGCTCCACCCGCGGGTCGCGGGAGTCGAGGGGAGTGGTGGTGCGAGCTGGCGGTCCGGCGACAAGCCGGTGCTCCCGTCCCCGGCCGGAACCACCGGACCGGACTGGATCGAGGACTGCGGCGGCGGGATGCCGACGCCTCGTACCCCGACGGGCCGACTGTACCGCACGGCGGGTCGATCCGGCGGCCCCGGAGCAGTACGTTCTGGCCATGTCAGGAGAATTCGGCGGTCCGGAACTGGCCCCCACGCTGTCCGAGTGGCTCAAGGCCAGGCAGGAGACCGAACGGCACCTGGCGGGCGCGACGCCGCCGATCGACGCCCAGTGGGCGCAGCGGCTGGCCGACCTGCTGGCCACCGAGCGGTCGTGGCAGGAGCAGTACACCGACCTCGTCGCGCTCGGCAGTCGGGGTGGTCGGTTCCCCCGCTCCAACCGCTGACGGCACCACCGCCGGGGAGCGCTCGTGGCGGGCGATTCGCCGCACCGGGTCCGGCTCTTTCCGGAACTCGCGCGAATGCGTGGCGACGCCCATTCCGGCAGCCCGAGAAATGCGGTGCCGCGGTGTCCGAATGGGCGGTCGCGCAGTTCGCGGCGGATGCTCGCGCGGCGGCACGGACTGCCCTCAACGGACCATTGATCCGGTGATCGGCGTCGGTACTGTTGAGCTGTGGCGAATCGCCTCCTGCTCGGAGCTATCGTGGTTTTCCCGCTACTGCTGCCGGGCGCGGCGGTCGGCTGCGGTGCGGAGGTCCCGGTGCCGCCAGACGCGCGCGGGTTCGTCTACCAGTTGCAGGGCTACCAGGACGGCGGGCTCGACGCTCTGGCCGCCGCGCCGTTCCGGTACGCCGTCATCGACCTGGCGCGCGACGGCGGGGACGGCTACTTCAGCGCCGAGGAGGTCGGCGCGCTGAAGAAGTCGGGCAAGCGGGTGCTGGCCTACTTCGAGATCGGCTCGATCGAGTCGTTCCGGCCCGACTACGCCGCCATCCGCGACGACCGCGCGGACCTGCTGCTCAACGAGTGGCCCAGCTGGCCCGGCGAGCACTTCGTGCGGTACTGGGACCAGCGCTGGTGGGAGCTGGGCGTGCGACCGCGCGTGGACCGGGCGCTGGCCGCCGGGTTCGACGGGGTCTACCTGGACACCCCGCTGGCCTACGAGGAGATCGACCTGGCGCTGGTGCCCGGCATCGGGCGCGAGGAGCTCGGCCGCCGGATGGTCGAGCTGATCGCCAGGATCAGCGCGCACGGCAAGCGGACGGACGCGGATTTCCTGGTCTACCCGCAGAACTCGCCGGAGCTGCTGCACCACCACGGCTACCTGGAGGCGGTCGACGGCATCGGCGTGGAGGAGCTGTTCTTCCGCGCCACCGACGAGCCGTGCGCGGCGGACTACTGCGCGCAGAACCTGGCCGAGACGAGAAAGCTGCGCGCCGCCGGGAAGACCGTGCTGGCGGTGGACTACGCGGTGCGCCCGGAGAACGTGGAGAGGGCCTGCCGGGCGTACCGCGAAGAGGGTTTCGAGGGCTACGTGTCGGTGCGGGAGCTGGATCGGATCAGCGCCCCGTGCCGGTGAACCGTGGCGCGCACCGAGTGAGGGAGTGGTTGTGGCGGAGGAGTTACCGGGAATGCGTCGGATCGGCATCATGGGGATGGGGTACGTCGGCCTGACGCTGGCCGCGGCACTGGCCCGCAAGGGCTACGAGGTGCACGGCGTGGACACGCAGGCAGCGGTGCTGGACTCGCTGTCGCGCGGTCGTCCGCACATCTTCGAGCCCGGCGTCGAAGAGGTCTTCGGGGAGTGGGTAGGCAAGCGCATCTTCCTGTGGCCGGAGCTGCCCGAGGACGTGGACGCGGCGATCATCTGCGTGTCCACGCCGGTGGACGAGGCCGGTCGCGAGCCGTACCTGGGCAACCTGGCCGCCGCCGCCGAGCACATCGCCAAGCGGTGCTCGCCGCGGACGCTGGTGGTGGTGCGCAGCACCGTGCCGGTGGGCGCGACGCGGTCGGTGGTGCTGCCCCGGCTGGTCGACGCGTGGGGTTCGGCGCGGCTGGTGATGGCGCCCGAGCGGACCATCCAGGGGCAGGCGCTGCGCGAGCTGGTCGAGCTGCCGCAGGTGGTCGGCGGGCTGGACGAGGAGAGCCTGCGGCTGGGCCTGGAGCTGTTCGGCGGCCTGGCCGCCCAGCTGGTGCCGGTGTCCACCCTGGAGACGGCCGAGCTGGTCAAGCTGACCAACAACTGCCACACCGACGTCATCTACTCCTTCGGCAACGAGGTGGCCCGGCTGACCGAGCGGCTCGGGCTGGACCCGCTGGAGGTGATCCGGGCGACCAACCTGGACTACCCCCGGCCCAACATCGCCAAGCCCGGCTACGTCGGCGGCGGCTGCCTGTCCAAGGACCCGTACATCCTGATGTCCAGCGCCGACCGGACCGGCTACGTGCCGCCGCTGGTGCGCGCGGCGCGCCAGGTCAACGAGGACACGCCGGTGCACGTCGCGGGCCGCGTCGTGGAGCTGATGGGCGCGGCGCGCGAGCGGACCCTGCTGGTGCTGGGCTGGGCCTACAAGGGCTGGCCGCCCACCGACGACATGCGCGGCACGCCCATCGCGTCGATGATGCCGGTGTTCGCCGAGGCGGGCGTGCGGGTGCTGGGCCACGACCCGCTGGTGAGCGCGGAGGTGATCCGCCGCTACGGCGGCGAGCCGGTCGACCTGGCGGCCGGGTTCGCCGCCGCCGACGCGGTGCTGGTCATCACCGACCACCCCGAGTACCGGCGGCTGGACGTCGACGCGCTGCTGCCGGGATCGGGCGTGCGCCTGGTCTACGACTCCTGGCGCGTCCTCGACGCGGAGCGGGTGACCCGGCACGGCGTCCGCTACGCGGGCCTGGGCTACGAGCCCGTCGAGGAGGCGGCCGGATGAGGCACCTGGTTCTCGGCGGCGCCGGGTTCATCGGCGTCCACCTGACCCGCAGGCTGCTGGCCGACGGGCACGAGGTGACCATCGTGGACGACTTCTCGCGCGGCAGGCGGGACCCGGAGCTGGACGAGCTCGGCGTGCCGGTGATCTCCGCGGACCTCACCGATCCCGCGTCGCTGGACGGCGTGCCGCACGAGTTCGAGCGGGTGCACCTGCTGGCCGCGGTGGTCGGCGTGCGCAACGTCGAGCGCGACCCGGCGCGCGTGATCAACGTCAACACCCTGGCCGTGCTCAACGCGCTGCGCTGGGTCGAGCCGCACCAGAAGCTGTTCTTCGCCTCCACCAGCGAGACCTACGCGGGCGGGGTGGACGCGGGTGTGGTGCCGGTGCCCACCGGCGAGGACGTGCCGCTGGTGGTGCAGGACGTCACCTCGCCGCGCTTCGCCTACGCGGTGAGCAAGATGCTCGGGGAGGCGGCGGTCGTGCACACCGGCCGCGCCAAGGGCGTGCCCGTGGTGGTCGGCCGCTTCCACAACGTCTACGGCCCTCGGATGGGCGCCGACCACGTGATCCCGGAGCTCTCGCTGCGCGCGATCCGCCGCGAGGACCCGTTCCGGGTCTACGGCACCGACCAGTTCCGGGCGTTCTGCCACGTGGACGACGCGGTGGACGCGGTGGTGCGGCTGGTGGAGGCGGAGGACGCGGCGGGGCGGATCGTCCACATCGGCAACGACTCCGCCGAGACCAACATCGGCGAGCTGGCCGAGCTGGTGCTCAAGATCGCCGGGCACAGCCCCGAGCTGGAGCGGGTGCCCGCGCCGCCGGGCTCGGTCCACCGCCGCTGCCCGGACCTGACCAGGCTCCGCGCGCTGACCGGGTTCGAGCCGGAGGTGTCGCTGGAGGACGGTGTTCGGCGGACCTTCGAGTGGTACCGGGACAACTGGGCTTGATCCCCGCGTGGGTGAAAATGCCGCTCCACCGGCATTTTCACCCACGCAGCCAGGTCAGAGCCCCGCCCAGACGTCGCGCACGGACGCCGCCAGCGAGTGCCGCGGCGACCATCCCAGCGCACGCCGGGTCCTGGTCAGGTCCGCCGCGATCCAGGACACCGCGCCGGAGCGGGCGGGAGCCGGGTCGGACTCGACGACCTGGCCGGTGAAGCCCGCGGTCTCGGCCAGCAGCTTGACCGCCTCGCGCACGGTGACCGCGTTCCCGCTGCCCACGTTGAGCACCGGCTCCGGCGGCGTGGCCACCAGCGCCGCCGCGGCGACCGCCTCGGCCACGTCGCGCACGTCGACGAAGTCGCGGAACGCGCCCAGCGGGCCGAGCACGACGTCCCCGCCGCTGACCAGCGCCGCGCGGATCGCCTCCGCCGCGCGGCCCAGCACGGTGCCAGCGGGCATCCCGGCGCCGATCGGGTTGAACACCCGCAGCACCACCGCGTCCAGCCGCCCGGCGGCGACGGCCGAGCGCACCAGCGAGGTGCCCGCCAGCTTGGTGATCCCGTAGGGCGCCACCGGGTTCGCGGGCGCGTCCTCGGCGACCGGGATGCCGTCGGGCACCACCCCGTACTCCGCCGCCGAGCCGAGCGAGACCAGTCGCGCGGCGGGCGCGGCGGCGGGGATGGCGTCGAGCAGGTGGGCGGTGGCCGTGACGTTGGCCGCCACCAGCTGCGCCGTGCTGCCGTCCAGCGCGCCGGTGCAGTTGACCACCACGTCGGGCGCGGTCGCCGCCAGCACCCGCGCCAGCTGCTCCGGTGGGCCGTGCACGAGGTCGTGGCGCACCCACCCGGCCTCCTGCGGGGCGGTGCGGCCCACCCGGACCACCGCGACCTCCCCCGGACCGGCCGACAGCGCCGCGGCCACCTGCCTGCCCAGGTAGCCGGTAGCGCCGAACAGCAGCACCTTGACCGGGCTCACGGGGCGTCCACCGGAGCGGCGCGCCGACCGGGCAGCAGCGCCGAGCGCACCTGCTCGAAGCAGCGGTTGGCCTCGTCGTAGTCGTCGGGGCGGCCGATGTCGAGCCAGTAGCCGCCGAACTCGTAGGCGGCGGGCTCCTCGCCGCGCGCCAGCAGGTCCAGCACCAGCTCGTCCAGCCCGAAGGGGACGCCGCGTGGGTACGGCGTGAGCGTCTTGCGGGACATCGCGTACACGCCCATGCTGACGCCGTAGGACAGCACGGGCTTCTCGACGAACTCCACGATCCGGCCCCGGTCGGTCTCCAGCGTGCCGAAGTCGATCTTCACCTTGCGCTGGTAGGTGGCCACGGTCAGCGGCGCCTTGGTGGCCACGTGGTGGTCCAGCAGTGCCACGTAGTCCAGGTCGGTGAGCACGTCGCCGTTCATCACCAGGAAGTTCTCGGGCAGCTGGTCGACGAAGTTGAGCAGCGGTCCGATGGTGGACAGCGGCTTCTTCTCCTCGGCGTAGTCGACCGCGATGTCCCACTTGGACCCGTCGCCGACGAACGCGCGGATGAGCGCGCCGAGGTGGCCGATGGCCAGGGTGGCGCGCTGGAAGCCGTGCGCCTTGAGCTGTTGCAGGATGATGTCCAGGATCGCGTACTCCTCCCCGATGGGCACCAGCGGCTTGGGCAGCGCCGTGGTGTAGGGGCGGAGTCGCACCCCCTGGCCGCCTGCGAGTATGACCGCGTGCATCAGATCACTCCCTTGTCATAAGTGGTGCCGATGTCATAAGTGGTGCCGAACTTGCCCGACGCTCCCGCGGAGCGCCCCCAGCATGAGAACCGGCAGTACCGCGCTGCCCACCAGGAACACCGGCACGTGGCCGTGCGGACCCCAGGCGTCCGCCGCGGTCTCGGCCACCGCGACGCAGGCGAGCAGCACACCGGAGGCGATGGCCAGCGGCCGGGCCGGACCACCGGTGCGGATCAGCACGAAGCCGAGGAAGAACGCGCCGCCGAGCAGGACGTGCCCGTCGATCAGCAGCGCGCCGTGCAGGGTGAGCGCGCCCGCCCACCGCAGGACCAGCAGGAGCAGCAGGGCGAACGCGCCCAACGCCACCAGGCAGGTGGTCAGCTCGCGCAGCAGCACCCGCCACACCGCCCGCTGGAACTGCGCGGGCCGCAGGTCGCCCCGGATCAGGTCGTCGGCCTGCTCGAAGACCCGGTTGGCCCGCCACTCGACCACGCCCATGCCGAGCACCAGCGGCGCCGCGGCCACCGCGAGGTCCACCGCCCCCAGCACGTAACGCGCGTCGGTGTAGAGCAGGAAAGCCGCGCACGCCGCCGCGTAGGCCGCGTTGGGCAGCGCGCCGCGCGCCAGCGCCGACCGCGTCGGCGGCCGGACGCCGTCGGCGTCGCGGGTGCCCCGAGTGGCGCGCCAGGCGAGCGCGAGCGCGAACAGCACCGAGACGCCGCCGAACAGCAGCACCACGGGGGCGAAGGCGTCGTCGTAACCCGATGCCAGGTGCACCAAGCCCGCCAGTCCCGCGGGCAGCATCGCCGCCAGCAGCAGCGGCTGCTCGCGGTGGAAGAGCAGAATCCCGTACGCCGCTTGGACAGCCGCTTGCGCCACGGCGAACAGGACCAGTGGCAGGCCGCCGCCCCACGGCAGGAGCGCGACCGCCCCGGCCAGCACCGCGGTCACGCCGATGCCGCTCATCACCCGCTGCGCCCGGTCGGCGCTGCCCGCCGCGCCGAGGCCGAGCAGCTGGTGCGCCACCCAGCTCGTGCCCGCGCCCCACACCCAGCCCACCGCGGTCGCGAGCACCATCCCGCGCGCCATGACCGGTCCGCCCAGCACGGCGAACACCGCCGGGTAGACCGCCGAGGGCATCAGGTACAGCAGGCCGTGCGCCGCGTCGTGCCAGGAACGCCGCGGCAGCGGGGTTTCCGGAGCGGGGACGGGGGTGTGCGGCAGCCGCTGGAAGACCTCCTGCGCCAGCGCGAACACGTCGGCCGCCCCGTACTGCTCGACGGCCGCCTGGTCGGTGACGCCCTGGCTCTCCAGCAGCGCGGCGACCTGCAGCTCGTCCACCGGTGCGGGCAGCAGCGGCTGGACCCGCCCGACCAGGTCCGCGACGCTCATCCGGACCTGCCCAGCAGCGCGAGCTCGGCGTAGCGGGCCTGGTAGCTGTCGTTCCAGCGCTGGAGCGTGAAGTTCTCCATCACCCGCTGCCGCGCCCGCTGCCCCAGCTCGCGCCGCAGGCCGCCGTCGGTGAGCAGCCGCAGGCACGCCCGCGCCACCGCGGCGTGGTCGCGCGGCGGCACGACGAAACCGGCGTCCCCCACCGCCTCGGACACGCCGCCCACGTTGGTGCAGACCGTGGCCCGGCCGGTGGACATCGCCTCCACCACGCTGAACGGGAAGCCCTCGGACACGCTGGTCAGCGCGACCAGGTGGCCTGCGTGGTAGGCGTCGACCTGTTTGGGGATCAGCCCCTCGAAGACCGCCGAGCCGGACAGCCCCAGCTCCTCCACCAGCGCGACGCAGCTCGCGTGGTAGCCGCGGTTGGCCGCGGTCACCGGGCCGAACATGCGCAGCCGCGCCTCGGGCAGCTCCCGGCGCACCAGCCCGAACGCGCGGATCAGCGTGTGCAGGTCCTTGAGCGGGTCGATCCGGCCGACGAACACGATCGTCGGCACGTCCGGTTCCCCTTGGGCCACCGGGAAGTCCTCCGGGTCGATGCCGTTGTACATGGTGCGCATCCGCTTCTCGTCGGCGCCGTTGCGCAGCTGCCAGCGCCGGTTGTAGCTGGAGTGCGGGGTCAGCATGTCGCAGCAGCGGTAGGCCGCCCCGGCCAGCGCGCGGTGGAAGCTCAGCAGCAGCACCTTGACCGGCTGGGGCAGCGGCTCGGCGACCATGCCCAGGTACCGCTCGCGCAGGTAGACACCGTGCTCGGACATCAGCACCGGGGTGCCGTAGGCCCACTTGCTGGCCATCGCCACGAGCGCGCTGACCCCGTTCATCGCCAGGTGGCACACGTCCGCCCGGATGGGCGGGTGGAACAGCGGTCGCAGCAGGTGCGCCAGCAGGTCGGTCGCCATCGCCGCGTCGCGCAGGGACAACCGGGTGCCCGCCTCGGCGGCGACGTCGATCAGCCTGCCCACCGCGTCGTTGGAGGTCAACGCAGGCTCCGGGTCCGCTGACCGGGACAGGTCGAACAACCGCCGCAGCGCGGCCAGCAGCGCGTCCGCGCTGTCCGCGGTGTGCGGCACGAACGACCGGAGGAGAGCTTCGTGGGCGGCGGTGAAGTCCGCGGAGCGACTTCTTTTCCGCCGCCGGGGTCTGCCCCACAGCGGCAGGTTCACCACCTCCACCAGGTTGTCCGGCGCGGGCCACGTCGGCCGTTCGGAGCCGTCGACGGTCAGCGCGACGGCGGTGAAGGCGTGCTCGGGCATCCCGCGCACGAGCTGGTCGCACCACAGGCTCACCCCGCCGGGGTGGAACGGGTAGGTGCCCTCGGAGATGAGCGCGATCCGCAGCGCCCTGGTGCCCGCTCCGGCGCCCGCTCCGGTGTCCGGCCGGATGTTCGTGGTCTGCGCGGGGCCGGTGATCGCGCCCCGGTGCTGGGAGGTGGTCATGGGCGCGGGCTCGCCATCAGGGTGACCCGCTCGCCACCGGTCAGGCCGACCCGCGCCACCGGGTCGGAGCCGTAGGTCTCGCCCTCGTCGGCGGAGCGCTGGTCCTCGTCGGTGGCCGGGCGCTGCTGCACCCCGGTGAGGAACAGCGCGCCGTCGGCGCCGGGGACGTAGTCGATGGCGCCGGTCGCCCGGTTCCACACCGCGTCCCGGCGGGTCGACAGCTCCGCGAAGTGGGCGTTGCGGCCCTGCACGTACCCCGCCAGCGCGAGCCAGTCCGGGTTCTTCAGCGGAACCCGGTAGTAGGCCGCGTACTTGTCCACGGTGGCACCGATCCAGTCGAACGCGAGGCTGCGCCCCGGCGCGTGTTCGTGCAGGTTGCCCTGGTGCAGGGTGTGGGCGTAGGCGGAGCCGCTCACCAGGTGGCGCAGGGCCACCTCGGCTTCGGCGTCCACGAACTGCTCGTAGGTCAGGTCCTGGTCGGCGTGGTCGGGCGCGCGGCCCTCGCGGCCGTACTCGGCGTTGTAGAGGACGGTCTGCTCCTCGGGCGTGGTCGCCTCGAAGGCGACGTTGGTGGGCCAGTCGGGCACGACGAACAGCTCCGGCCGCAGCGGGTGGTCGATGCCGCAGTTGAAGCAGGCCGGGCGGTGGCTGTCGAAGGACATGTTGCCCTGCACGTACCGCACGCCCAGGTCGTGCGCGGCGTCGAGCATGGCCTTGTTCGACGCGGCCAGCCCGAAGTCCGTGGGCGGGTCGAGCGACTGCGGGTCGGGGTTGTAGACGCCCAGCCCGGAGTACTCCGGGGTCTTGAGCACGGTGGGCGGGACCGGCAGCCCGGCCGCGGCGGCGATCTCCAGGTTCGTGCTGATCTCGGTGCGGCTGACGTCGTAGGAGGTGTCGTTCATCTGCGGGTGGGTCGAGGTGTGGTTGATCCACCGGAACTGGTCGACCAGCCGCTTGGAGCAGCTGCTCAACGGGTCCGGCGTGTCCTTCTCCTCGCACGTGGCGGGCGCGCTGGTGTTCAACCTGCTGCCGTTGTAGGGCAGGTTGAGCGTGAAGGCCGACGCCACCGGGCTCCGCTCGCGCAGGGCGCGCTGCTGGGCGGCGACCGAGGCCGCTTCCGCGCCGCTGAGCCGGAACAGGTCCTTGCCGCCGTCGGCGCGCAGCCGCAGCGTGGCGTTGAACCAGTCGTCGACGTCGACGCTGAACCAGTGCCGGTGCTCGCCGAGCAGCACACCGTGCGTGGCCCAGCGCACCATGCCGTAGCCCAGCAGCAGCGCGGACATCGAGTCCGGCCCGGTGGCGAAGGTCAGCGCCAGGCGCTCGCGCCCGTCGGGCGCCTTGGCGACCACCGCGACCACGTCGTCCCCGGCGGAGAGCAGCGCTTGCCCCGCGCAGCCCTCCGCCAGGCGGGCGCGGTAGAGGTGGGAGTCGGACAGCGGGATGCGGGCCTGCGGGGCCAGGTAGTCGAACAGGTCCTGACCGGCCGGGGTGAGCGTCAGCGGCACCGGGTCCCGGCCCACCGGTCCCTCCCCGCGGATGCGCAGGCAGTGGTCCTCCGGCGTGGTGCCGGGGTAGGTGTTCAGCGAGACCTGGCGGACCCGGTACTCGCGCTCGTAGTCCCACAGCACCGCCCACTGCGCGTCGTCCAACGCGCTGGCGTACGCGCCGTCGGCTTGCTGGCGCAGCAGGGCGTTGTTGGTCAGCAGCACGGCGTTGTACCGGCCGGTGCCGTCGGGGTGCACCAGCCGCTGCGGCACCAGCGGCTCGGTGCCCGCGAGCAGCACGTCGTAAGGCGAGCCGATGCCGTCCAGCACCGCCTTCCAGGTGGCCAGGCCGAAGTCGTCCGGGCCGGTGGCGACCACCAGCTGCCGCAGCGCCACCAGGTCCCCCCGACCCGCCGCGCCCCGCGGCGGGTCGGTCAAGCGCACCGGCACCTGCTGCTTGGCCGCGACCGGCACCGGGACCGGCGGGGGCGCCGCGCCGTCGCGCGACGGCGCGGCGCCCCCTGGACCGGGACTGGACGGGCTCACCGCGGTGATCACCCCGATGGCCAGCGCGAGAGCGGCCAGCAGGGGTCCGCGCAGCCCCAGTCGTGATCGGGACGCGGTCATGCGCGGGGCGTCGCCGTGGCCACGAGCTGGGTCCCGGCGGTGATCGGGAGCTGCACCACGGTGTCGGTGCCGTACCGGTCGGTGGTGCCCGCGGTGGAGGTCACGCCGGTGAGGAACAGCGAACCGGTCGTGGCCGGGGTGAAGGTGACGCTGTTGGTTCCCTTGTCCCACACCGCGTCCCGCTTGGCGGCCAGTTCGGCGAAGTGCGCGGTGCGCGCTTTCACGTAGGTGGACAGCGCGGGCCAATCCGGGTTCCGCAGCGGCACCTGGTAGTTGGCGGCGTATTTCGCCACGACCGCCTGCAGCCAGTCGAAGGTCAGGCTGCGGTTGGCCGCGTACTGCCTGAGGTTGCCCTGGTGCAGGGTGTGCGCGTAGGCCGAACCGCTCATGACGTGCTGCAGCGCCACGTCCGATTCATAGTCGAGCAATTCGGCGTAGGTGAGGTTGTGGTCGTGGTAGGGGAACCTGCCCTGCGGCCCGTACATCTGGTTGTAGAACAGCGTTTCCTCGGCGGGCGCGGTGGTGTGGTAGCCGATGTTGGTCGGCCAGTCCGGCACGACCATGATGGAGGACTTCAAGGGGTGGTACAGACCGCAGTTGAAGCAGCTCGGTCGGTGGCTGGTGAACGACATGTTGCCGTGCAGGTAGCGCACGCCCAGGTCGTGCGCGGCGTCGAGCATGGCCTTGTTCGACGCGGCCAGGCCGAAGTCCGTCGGCGGGTCGGTGTCGGGGGCGTTGGGGTCGGGGTGGTAGACACCCAGCCCGGAGTAGGCGGGGGTCTTGAGCACGTCGGTGGGCACGGTCAGCCCGGCCTGCCTGCCGATGGTGAGGTTGTCGCCGATCTCGGCGCGGCTGACCGCGTAGTTGGTGGCGTTGAGCTCGGGGTGGTTCACCGTGTGGTTGAGCCACCGGAAGTTGCCCGACAGGCACTTGGAGTAGCTGGTCAGCGAGTCCGGGGTGCCCGTCGAGCTGCACAGCGAGGGTGCCTCGGGGACGAGGTCGCCGCCGTTGTAGGGCAGGTTCAGGGTGAAGCCCGCCGCCTGCGGGTAGGCCGCGCGCAGGGCGTTCTGCTGGGCGTGGGTGCCGTTGGCGTCCGAGCCGCTGAGCCGGAAGCCGGGATCGGTCTCCAGCCGCCCGTCGGGGTGCAGGTGGTCGCTGGAGTTGAACCAGTCGTCCACGTCGACGTTGATCCAGTGCCTGCGCTCGCCCACGAGGACCCCTCGGGTGGCCCAGCGCAGCAGGCCGTGCCCCAGCATGTCGGTCTGCGCCAGGTGCTCGTTGGAGGAGAAGGTCAGCGCCGCGCGCTCGCGTCCGTCGGTGGAGGTGCTGACCACGCCCAGCGCGTGACTGCCCGTGGTCAGCAGCGCCTGTGCGTCGCAGCCGGGGGCGAGGGTGGACCGGTAGAGGTAGGAGTCCCGGATCGGCACCGTCGCGGAGGACTTGAGGTAGTCGAAGAACCGGGCGCCCGTGCTGGTCAGCGACGCGTTGAGCGGACCGCCGACGCCGCCCTCGATGCCGGGGCGCAGGCAGTAGTCCTCCGGGAAGGTTCCCCACGAGGTGTAGAGGGAGACCTGGCGCACCCGGTAGGCGCGCTCGTAGGCCCACAGCGCCTGCCACTCGTCGGTGTTGAGCGCGCTGGTGTAGCCGCCCGCGCCGTCGGGGTGCAGCAGGGCGTTGTCGGTCAGCAGGATGGCGTTGTAGCGGCCCACGCCGTCGGGGCGCAGCAGCCGCTCACCGGTCAGCGGTTGGCTCCCGGCCAGCAGCACGTCGTAGGGGGTGCCCGCGCGGTCCAGCACGGCCCGCCAGGTGGGCAGGCCGAAGTCGGCCGAGTCCAGCGCGATCACCAGCACGCGCAGCGCGACCTTGTTCGGCTCGGCGGCGGCGGTGTTCGCGCTGGACGCGGGGGGAGTGCTCTTGGTCGGGGGGAGGGCGCCGTCCGACACCGCCAGCTTCGGCGGCGCGGGGGCCTTCGGCCGGGCGACGTCGCCCAGGATGATCCCGTGTCTGTGTCTGTCCGGGGCGCTTGCGTGCACCGCTGGTGGTAGTGCCGTCGCGGTGGCCACCACCGTTGCCAACAATGACGCGGTCCACTTCGCGCGCACGCGTGAGGTAACCACGGTGTGATCCCTTCGGGAAGTCGTTGAATTCCGTACTTCTGCGGATTTCCCCGCTCTTCCGGGGCGGTTCCGCTGCCTCCCCGCTCGTCGGGGAGGGCGTGCAGAGCTGGTGGCGACCCTCGGCGGTTATTCCCGGTCGGTTGTCCCATCGGTCTCCGCGGGGCACTGGGCGAAGTGGTGCGGCGGAGCATCCGAGAGCATCCGACCTCCCCCTGTTCAGGGCATCTCGGGACGCGCAAAGAGAAGATATGCGCGATCCGCAGGAGGGGGTACCGCGCTTCGCTCGATATTCCTTTTGTTTTCAGGAGTAGCGGCGAGAGCCGAACGGCCCACCGGAGCCCTGGGGCCGGATGGCGAACTCGGCGGTAACCGGACCCCTTATTCCGCACATTTCGTCAAAATTTCCGAGACGCCCGGCGGGTGCCGGCGGATGTGTGATCCGCCGTCTTTACCGGCCCGCCCGACGCCCGCGCACGTCCTTTATCGAGACGTGACTGTTGCGGTACCGGTTCGTGGCACAAACAGTCCGCGGGGAGCGCGGTGCGCCCCGGCGGGGTGGTGTGAGTTGGCTCTCAGGTCGCCCAGTCGCGTTGGGCTGCTTGTTACGAATAGCTGGCAACAGCGGGACGAGGGGGCGGTGTGGTGCGCGGGTTCACCCGGAGTGCGGCGGTGCTGTCCGCGGCGGCGGTCGTGGCGGCGGGGTGCACGGGAGGCGCCGACGGCGCGGCGGGCCCGGCCCCGACCGAGCTGAGGCTGGCCATCGGCGGCGAGTCCGAGGAGGGCTACGACCCCACCCTGGGGTGGGGCCGCTACGGGGCGCCGCTGTTCCAGTCCACGCTGCTGACCCGCGACGCCGACCTCGGCATCGTCAACGACCTGGCCACGAACCACTCGGTGAGCCCCGACGGTCTGGTCTGGACGGTCGACATCCGGACCGACGCCGAGTTCACCGACGGCACGCCGCTGACCGCGCGCGACGTCGCCTACACCTTCACCACCGCCGCCAGGAGCGGCGGCCTGACCGACGTGACCGCGCTGAAGGAGGCCGTCGCGGTCGACGACGACACCGTCGAACTCCGGCTGACCGCACCGCAGAGCACGTTCGTGAACCGGCTGGTGTCGCTGGGAATCGTGCCCCATCACGCCCACGGCCCCGATTACGCGCGCAAGCCGGTCGGCTCCGGACCGTTCGTCCTGGAGCAGTGGGACGAGGGCCAGCAGCTGATCGTCCGGCGCAACGACGGCTACTACGGCGCCAAGCCCGCCTTCGAGCGCGTCGTGTTCGTGTTCACCGGTGAGGACGCCACCCTGGCGGCGGCCAGGTCCGGCCAGGTCGACGTGGCCGCGCTGCCCTCGTCGCTGGCGGGCTCACCGGTGCCCGGCATGGAGCTGGTGCGGGTGACCTCGGTGGACAACCGGGGGATCATGTTCCCCTACGCGCCCGACACCGGCCGCAAGAGCGCCGCAGGCCACCCCATCGGCAACGCCGTGACCTCCGACAAGGCGGTGCGCCAGGCGGTCAACGCGGCGCTGGACCGCCGGGCGCTGGTGGACGGCGTGCTGGCCGGGTTCGGCAGCCCCGCCACCGGCCCGGTCGACGGGCTGCCCTGGCACGAGCCCGCCTCGGCCGTGCCGGACAACGACCCCGACCGGGCGCGGCAGCTGCTGGAGTCCGCGGGCTGGACCGACGCCGACGGCGACGGCACCCGCGAGCGCGGCGGTGTGCGCGCGGAGTTCACCCTGCTCTACCCGGCGGGCGACTCGTTGCGGCAGGGCCTGGCGCTGGCCGTGGCCGACATGCTCGAACCGGTCGGCGTCGCGGTGACGGCCAAGGGGGAGAGCTGGGAGGTCATCCGCACCCGGATGCACGCCGACGCCGTGCTGTTCGGCTGGGGCAGCCACGACCCCACCGAGATGTTCAACCTGCACCACTCGGCCCTGGCGGGCACCGAGCTGTGGAACCCCGGCTTCTACGCCAGCGCCGAGGTCGACGCCCACCTCGACGCCGCCATGGCCGCCACCGACCCCGAGCAGGCCACCGCGCACTGGAAGGCCGCGCAGCACGACGGCCGGGGCAACGGCTTCGGCCCGGCCGCCGACGCGGCCTGGGCCTGGCTGGTCAACCTGGAGCACACCTACTTCGTCGACTCCTGCCTGGACGTGGGCGAGCCCGGCGTCGAGCCGCACGGCCACGGCTGGCCGATCACCTCGGGCATCGTCGGCTGGCGCTGGAAGTGCTGACCGCGCTGGCCAAGCGCCTTGGCAGGCTGGCGCTGCTGCTGGCCGCGGTCGCGGTGGCGTCGTTCGCCCTGATGGTCAACTCGCCGGTCGACCCGGTCGCCGCCTACGTCGGCGGCGACGTGGCCGCGCTCGGGCCGCAGCAGCGGGCGCTGATCGTCGAGCGGTGGGGCCTGGACGACCCGGCGCCCCAGCGCTTCCTGACCTGGCTGGGCAACCTGGTGCGGGGCGACTTCGGGCACTCGCTGACCTTCAACCGGCCGGTGCTGGAGGTCATCGGCGACAAGTTCCTGACCAGCCTCGCCCTGATGGCCCTGGCCTGGCTGCTGTCCGGCCTGCTGGGGTTCGCGCTGGGCGTGGTGGCGGGCGTGCGGCAGGGACGTGCCGCGGACCGGGTGATCACCTGGTGGGCCTACACCCTGGCCTCCGCGCCCACCTTCTGGGTGGGCCTGCTGCTGCTCTACGTCTTCGCGGTGAGCCTGAACTGGGCGCCGGTGTGCTGCGCGGTGCCGATCGGCGTACCCGCCGCGGAGGTCGGCCCGCTCGACCGGCTGCACCACCTGGCGCTGCCCGCGATCACCCTCAGCGTGGTGGGCGTCGCCCCGGTGGTCCTGCACACCCGGCAGGCGGTGGTCGCCACGATGGCCTCCGACCACGTGGCGTTCGCCAGGGCGCAGGGCGACCGGGGGCTGGGCCTGGTGCTGCACCGGGTGGTGCGCAACGCCGCCGCGCCCGCGCTGCTGCTCCAGTTCGGCTCGCTGGGCGAGCTGTTCGGCGGGTCGGTGCTGGCCGAGCAGGTGTTCTCCTACCCCGGTCTCGGCGCGGCCACCACGACCGCGGCACTGGGGCAGGACGTGCCGCTGCTGCTGGGCATCGCGCTGTTCACCACGGTGCTGGTGTACGCGGGCAACGCCATCGGGGACCGCGTGCACGCCGTGGTCGACCCGCGGGCCGACCACCGGAGGTGGCGGTGAGCAGCGGGATGAGGTGGGACCGTCGCGGGAAGACGCTGGTCATGCTGGCGCTGTCGGTGCTCGTCGTGGCCGCCGTGGTGATCGCGGGCGCGGTGGCGGAGGAGGCCGCGCGGACCACCGCGCTGGCCGAGCGCAACGGCCCGCCCTCGGTCGCGCACTGGTTCGGCACCGACTGGCTGGGCCGCGACGTGCTGGCCAGGGTGCTGGCGGGACTGCGGCTGAGCCTGGTGGTGGGCACGTCGGCCGCGGTGGTCTCCGCGGTCATCGCGCTGGTGCTGGCCTGCGCCGCCACGATGGGCGGGCCGCGGGTGGACGCCGCGGTGGGCTGGCTGGTGGACCTGTTCCTGGCGCTGCCGCACCTGGTGCTGCTGGTGCTGCTGGCCTTCGCGCTGGGCGGCGGCACCCAGGCGGTGGTGATCGCGGTGGCGGTGACCCACTGGCCGACCCTGACCAGGGTGCTGCGCGGCCAGGCCAGGCAGGTGGTGGGCTCGGACTACGTGGCGGTCGCCGCGCAGTTGGGCCGAGGCCGGTGGTGGATCGCGCGCGAGCACGTCGCCCGGCACCTGGTCGGGCACTTCCTGGTCGGCACCGTGCTGCTGTTCCCGCACGCCATCCTGCACGAGGCGGCGCTGTCGTTCCTGGGCCTGGGCGTGGACCCGGCGGAGCCCTCGATCGGCGTGCTGCTGGCCGAGTCCATGCGCTTCCTGTCGGCGGGCGCGTGGTGGCTGGCCGTGCTGCCGGGCGCGTGCCTGCTGCTGGTGGTCAAGGCGGTGGACGGGATCGGCGAGAACCTGCGCGCCCTGCTCGACCCGAGGAGCCACCACCGGTGACCGCGCTGCTGGAGATCGACGCGCTGGGCGTCTCCTTCGACCAGTACGACCGGGGGCTGCGCCGCCGCACCGTGGTCGCGCTGTCCGGGATGGACCTGACCGCGCACCGGGGGGAGCTGGTCGCCCTGGTCGGCGCCAGCGGGGCGGGGAAGACCCTGCTCGCGCACGCCGTGCTGGGGATGCTGCCGCCCAACGCCACCGAGACCGGCGAGATCCGGTTCGACGGCAGGCCGCTGGACGTTCCCGCGCGGCGCGCGCTGGCGGGCCGGGAGGTGGCGCTGCTGCCGCAGTCGGTGACCTTCCTGGACCCGGTGGTCCCGGTCGGCCGCCAGGTGCGCCGCTCGGCCGAGCTGGCGGGCCTGCCCGACCCGAGGGCCGCGGCCACCGCCGCGCTGGCCACGCGCGGGCTGGGCCCGGAAGTGGCCCGGATGCACCCGCACCAGCTCTCCGGCGGCATGGTCCGGCGCGTGCTGGCCGCGATGGCGATGATGGCCGACCCGAGCCTGGTGCTGGCCGACGAGCCCACGCCCGGCCTGCCCGAGGAGGCGGTCCGCGCGGTGCTGGCAGACCTGCGCCGCACCGCCGACGAGGGCCGCGCGGTCGTGCTGATCACCC
This sequence comes from Saccharothrix coeruleofusca, assembly GCF_017876325.1. Lineage (NCBI taxonomy): Bacteria > Bacillati > Actinomycetota > Actinomycetes > Pseudonocardiales > Pseudonocardiaceae > Saccharothrix > Saccharothrix coeruleofusca. The sequence goes on along the minus strand of NZ_JAGINV010000001.1, from coordinate 3,151,119 downwards.
ACGAGCTGTCCGGGGCGCTGGAGGTGGCCGACCGCCTGGTGATCTGCCGCGAGGGTCGCACCGTGGACGAGGCCCGACCGGCGGACTTCCGCGGCGGCGGACCGTCCCACCCGTACACCAGGGCGCTGTGGCGGGCGTTGCCCGCCAACGGGTTCGGACTGCCGGAGGACGCATGACGCTGCAGGCGCGGGACGTCTGGTTCCGCTACGGCCCGCGAGACCCGTGGGTGGTGCGCGGCGTGTCGCTGACCGTGGCGGCGGGGGAGGTGGTGGGGCTGCACGGGCCCAGCGGCGCGGGCAAGAGCACCCTGGCCAGGCTGCTGGCCGGGATGGTCGCGCCGAGCCGGGGGCAGGTCACCGTCGACGGCCACCCACCCCGACCGAACCGGCGCGAGCGACGCCCGAACCCGGTGCAGCTGGTCTTCCAGCACGCCGAGCTGGCGGTGGACCCGCTGTGGAAGGTGCGCGCCACCCTGGCCGAGACCGGTGCCCCGGACGAGGTGATCGCCGCGCTGGACCCGGAGCTGGTCCCGCCCCGGCTGCTGGACCGCTTCCCGCACGAGATCAGCGGCGGGGAGGCCCAGCGGGTCACCCTGGCCAGGGCGCTGCTGGCCAGGCCGCGCTTCCTGGTGGCCGACGAGATCACCGCCAACCTCGACGCGATCACCCAGGCGGGCCTGTGGCACTCGCTGCTGGCCGCGGTCCGGGCGGAGGGCATCGGCGTGCTGGCGATCTCCCACGACCGCCCCCTGCTCGACGCCGTCGCCGACCGCGTCCTCGACTTCGCCGACCTCTCCCGCGGAGCACGCGCCGGGACGCCGTGACGCCCTCGCTCCACCCCGCGGGGCTGGTCAGTTGGCGGTGGAGCCGAGGGGTTCCTGGAACAGCACGGCGGGCGCGCTCGCGCGGCGCTGCGGGGCGACCACGACCGGCGCGGTGAGCACCGGCGCTGAGTCCACCGCGGAGTCCGTCCTGGCGTCCACCGCGGCATCGGCCAGGAAGTCCACCGCGGGGTTCGCGCCTGCGTCCACCGTGGACTTCCGGCGCGAGTCCACCGTGGACTTCGGGGCAGGAGCCTGCGCGCTCGTGGTGGGCGCGGCCAGTTGCTGCTGGGCCTGGGCGATCCACAGCAGCCACATGCCCTCGTCGCGGTGACCGCGGAACTCCGCCTTCAGCCCGGCCAGCGCGCCACGCGCGCGAGCGGCCAGCACGGGGTCTTCGCGCACGGCGGCCCACGTGGCCCGCGCGGCCGCGTCCCTGGCCTTCACCAGGTGCCGAACTTGTTCGGTCAACTCCCGCGCGGACAGGGCAGACCACGCCGCTGCGATCTTCTGTGCCTTGTTCACGACGTCATCCTCTCCGAAGAGAAGCCCTCGACGCCGCAACTGTGCAATGTAATCAACACCTCGTTTTGAATCCGGCCCGAACGGGAACTAATGGGAACTCCCTGGCGTTCAGCGATGGGCGAAGCGCACCCTGGTCGTGGTGCCCTCCGGGGTGGTGTGCGTGCGCACGAGGTCGGCGAGGTGGTTGACCAGCAGCAGGCCCCGTCCGCGTGGCTGCTCCGGTGGCGCGGGCCTGCGCCCGGCCAGCGGGTCGGTGATGTGGCCGCGGTCGCTGGCCTGGCAGAACAGGTGCGTCCGATCGGCCCAGAGCCAGGCCGTGCCGGTGCCGCCGCCGTGCAGCACGCTGTTGGCGGCCAGTTCGGTGACCACCAGGCGCACCTCGTCCACGCGGTCCGGCGGGAAACCCAGCTCGCGGGCGTGCTCGGTGGCCAGCGCGCGCAACCGGGCCGCGGGACGGGGCGAGGACAGGTCGACCGGGGTGGCGTGCGCGGGAGGGGGCGGCAGCGGGCGGTTGTAGGCCCGCACCACGTGCTCGGGCGCGTAGTGGTCGCTGGCGCGCTCCACGCCCCCGTCGATGAGCACCGGGTGGGTCATCTCGGCGTCGCGCAGGGCCTGCCCGCTGAGCCCTCGCACGTCGTACGGGCACAGGATGGCCACGTCGCGGCCCGCGAAGGAGTAGTTGATCAGCGCTTCGTGCTGGGCGCAGGCGGGGTACTCGGCGGCCGAGCGCAGCGGCCAGATCGGCTCGCCGACCAGGCGCACCCGCCGACCCCGGTGCGGGTCGGCGAACGCGCGCAGCACGCCGGGGATGATCCGACCGGGATTGCGGCCCACTCGCGTCATGTCCAGCCAGCGCACCCGCTCGGCGGCCGGGCCCAAGGCGGCGCGCAGCGCGGCCAGCCGAGGAGCGGGCACCGCGACGGCCACCGGCTCGTCGCGCGCCAGCCCCTCGGTGATGAACGGGACGACACTTCCGAGGTAGTCGTCCTCGCCGCGGTAGAACAGGGCGGGATGCGTGAAGGGGCCTGTGTGCGGAGCAGGTGCGGTGGTCATGGCATTCCGCTTCACGGGGAGGACGGTTCACCCCATGCGGTGCGCCCGCCGGTGGGAGGGGACCAGGGGTGGCCCGTTCATTGACGGTAACACAGGGCGCGCGGGTCACCCGGTCGCCGCGGGTGGCCGGACCAGCGGCCGGCGTGGTCGACTGGCCTCCGACGGGACGTGTGAGGGGGTGGCGGTGGAGGAGCGGGTGCAGTTGTCGATCGACGTCGACGACCGCGGTGGTGGCGGGCCGGTGGTGGTGGCGGTCGCGGGAGAGCTGGACTTCGCCACCACACCGGCGCTGCTCGACGCCGCGGTGCCGCTCGCCGAGGCGGGCCGCGAGCTGGTCCTGGACCTGGACGGCCTGGTGTTCTGCGACTCCAGCGCCCTCAGCGCGCTGGTGCGCCTGCACAAGGCGGCCACCGGCTCGGGTGGCTCGCTGCTGCTGGCCCGTCCGCGCAGCGCGGTGCTGGCGGCGTTGCGGATGGCCACGCTGGACCGGCTGTTCGCCATCAGCGACGGTCCGCCGCCCGGCGGTGCGCGCCGCTGACCGCCGGGCGCGGGTTACCGACCGCCGACCCCCTCGGGCGTCCAGGATGGCGGCGCGATCCGGCGCGCGACCGCGGGCTGGCCCAGCAGCACGCCCACCAGCACCAGCGCGAGCCCCAGGTGCCGGCGACCGGTCAGCGCCTCGCCCGCCAGCAGCGTCCCCAGCAGGACGCCGGTCACGGGGTTGAGCAGGCCGATGAGGCCGACCGCGCCCGTGCCCAGGTGCCGCAGGCCGGTGAACCAGGCGGTGAAGCCCAGCGCGGTGGCCACCGCGCAGAGGTAGCCGAAGCCGAGCAGGCCGCCGGGGGTGAGCGTCGGGGGAGCGCCCTCGACCACGAGCGCGGGCACGATCAGCACGCCGCCGTCCGCGAGCAACTGCCAGGCCGTCATCGGGAGCACCGGCAGGTTTCGAACCCCATCTCCTGGTCAGGACGTGCCCGAGGGCGGACATGACCATCGCGGCCACCGACGCGAGCACGCCGAGCGGGTCGACGGCCTGGGCGCCGGTGGCGAGCAGCAGCACCACGCCGAGCACCCCGATGACCGCGCCGACCGCGGGTGGCGTGCTCGGGCGCTCTGCCAGCAGCGGTCCCGCCAGCAGCATCGTCACCATGGCCGACCACGTAGCGCGCATCCAGGCGGAGTGGGCCCGCGAGCGCCCTGACGTGGACGTGACGCCCCAGGGCGTCATCGGCCGCCCGCACCGCCTCGCGGCGCTGCTCACCGAGGAGCTGTGCCTCGTCTACCGCAGGCACGGGCTGAGCGAGGGGGCGTTCGACGTGCTGGAACCCGCTGACGCCCAACGGCTGGAAACGATCCTCACGACCTTGCTGGCCCGCTTCGGGTCCCCGCCCACGCCGTAGCCGCCCACCTCCGCGAGTCGGACGTCCACGACTCTCGAGTTCGACGTTCGGGTGGAAACCCCGCGCTCAGCGCGCGCTCAGCTCGCACCCAGCCCCGCCTCCTAGCTTCGAGTCGATCGCTCTTCCAGGCGAGCGACTCAGGAGGGGATGGGCCATGAAGGCACGGATCAAGAGGGGGGTCGCCGCGGCGGCCGTGCTCCTGTCCGCCACGACGGCGATGGTCGTGGGCTCGGCGAGCGGCGGCAGCGCGGACGCGCCGCCGTCCCTGCGGGCTTACGGGATCACCGCCGACGGCAAGCTGATGTTCACCTTCACCACCGATCACCCGCAGGTGTTCGACTGGGTCCGCACGGTGACCGGGCTCAGCGGCCACGACACCGCGCTGGTCGGTTTGGACTTCCGCGTGCAGGACGGTGCGTTGTACGGCGTCGGCAACTACGGCGGCATCTACAAGATCCCGGTCACCGGCGACGCGGTCACGAAGGTCTCCCAGCTCGCCGTGTCGCTGGAGGGCAAGAACTTCGGCGTCGACTTCAACCCCGCCGCCGACCGGCTGCGGGTGATCAGCGACACCGGGCAGAACCTGCGCCACAACCTCAACGACGGCACCACGATCAAGGACAAGCCGCTCAACCTCAACGGCGCCACCGCCACCGGGGTCACCGCCGCGGCCTACACGAACAACGACCTGAACAGCAGCACCGGGACCACGCTGTTCGACATCGGCACCGCCGGCGATCAGGTGCTGATCCAGTCGCCGCCCAACGACGGCACGCTGGCCCCGACCGGATCGCTCGGAGTGGACGCCGGGGTCAACGCCGGGTTCGACATCTACAGCAACCTGGTCGGCGGCAAGGCCGACTCGCTGCTGGCCTTCGCCGCGCTGAACACGATGAGCGGATCGGCGTTCTACACCATCAACCTCCTCAGCGGCGCGGCCACCGCGGTGGGCAGCTTCCCGCTGTCCGTCGGTGACATCGCCGTCGCGCTCAACCCGCCGTACTGACCCGCACCCGAGCACGGCGAGCCCGTCCCCACCGCGGGGGCGGGCTCGCCGTGCTGGTCGGGTGGTGCAACCACGGCTCCACACCTGCCCGGCAGTCCCGCAGGTGCTCTCGTCCTTCCGACGCGCGATGCGCACGGCCTCCGGCAAGACCTCGCCCTGGTGTCCACAGCGGACTCATGGCGGTCGCCCTCGACGTGCCCGGTCGGGGCGGGACATCACCGGTGAGCCGGTTTCCGGAGGGCTCAGGAGCGCGCGGCGGCCAGGGCGGTGAGCAGGGTGTCGCGCAGCTCCGGGCGGCAGATCAGCAGATCCGGGATGCTGGGCGAGGGGTTGCCGTAGACCAGTTCGCTGCCGTCGATCCGGGAGGTGTGCGCGCCCGCCGCGGCGGACACCGCGACCGGCGCGGCGCTGTCCCACTCGTACTGGCCCCCCGCGTGCACGTAGGCGTCGGCGGCCCCGGTGAGCACCGCGACCGCCTTCACCCCGGCCGAGCCCATCGGCACCAGGTCCACGTCGACCACCTCGGCCAGCGCGTCCACCAGTGGCGGCCGGTGACTGCGGCTGACCACCACCCGAGGCCGGGGCCGAGGGGGCGCCGGGGCCAGCGCGGCTTCGTCGGTGGCGAAGGTGCGCCCGGTCGCGGGCACCGCCACCGCCCCCGCGAGCAGCTTGCCGCGCTCGGACAGCGCCACGTGCACGGCCCAGTCACCGCGCTCCCGGTCGCCGTACTCGCGGGTGCCGTCGAGCGGGTCGACGATCCACAACCTCCCCGACCGGTGCCCGTCAAGCGCCGCCTCGCCTTCCTCGGACCGCACCGCGTCGTCGGGTCGGTGCTCGCGCAAGGCGCTCACCAGCATCGCGTGCGCTCGTCGATCCCCCTCCCGGCCCAGCTCCGCGCCTGCCAGGTCGGTGCGCTCGCGGCGCAGTTCCAGCAGCAGGTCTCCGGCCAGGGTGGCCAGCAGGCGGGCCAGCGAGTGGTCGTCCACGGGGCGGCTCCTGGTGGTCGGGGTCGGGCCGAGCAAGACGATATCGGCGTCGCGGCCGCGCGGGTCGCCCAGTCCGCGCACGGGACCGGCAGGATGGTCGACCGGGGGCTTCGCCCGCTACCAACCGGACAAGGAGTGGACTGGTGCGAACAGTGGTGGTCAGCGGTGGGGGGACCGGCATCGGTCGGGCGGTCGCGCTGCGCTTCGCGGCCGACGGCGAGCAGGTGGTGCTCATCGGCCGCAGGGCCGAGGTACTGGACCGGGTGGTCGTGGAGATCGCGTCCCGGCACCCAGGCGCACCGGCGGCGGTGGCGGTGGCCGCCGATCTGACCGAGCCCGCGCAGGCGGAGCGGGTGGCGGGGCGGATCGGCTCGGTGGACGTGGTGGTCAACTCGGCGGGCGGCAACGCGTTGATGAGCGCGCCGCCGGACGTGCCCGAGGGCATCGCGGGCGTGGCGTGGCACTGGGTGGAGAACTTCCGCCTCAACACGCTCACCGCGGTGCTGCTCACCGAGGCGCTGCGGGGGCGGATCGCCGATGGCGGCCGGGTTGTGCTGCTCAGTTCGATCGCGGCTTACCGGGGATCGGGCTCCGGCTCCTACGGCGGGTCGAAGGCGGCCCTGCACCCGTACGCCTACGACATGGCCGCCGCGTTGGGGCCGCGCGGCATCACGGTGAACGTGGTCGCTCCCGGCTACATCGCCGACACCGAGTTCTTCAAGGGCGGGATGTCCCCGGAGCGGGAGGAGGTGCTGGTCGGCCAGACCCACACCGGCCGCGCGGGCACGCCCGCCGACGTGGCCGAGACGGTGGCGTGGCTGGCCTCCGCGGGCGCGGCCCACGCGACCGGCCAGGTCGTCCAGGTCAACGGCGGCGCGGAGCGAGGGCGCTGATCGCGCCCGCGACCACCACCTCTGGCACGTCGGCAAGTAGTACCAGAGGTGCCCGTCCGGGCCGAGAACTACTACCCGGAGGTCCTGGACGCTCGGTGTCTGTGGAGGCGAACGCACAACTCACCTGAATGAGTGGCTGACAGATGTTGATAGTTGTCAGTCGAACGTTGTAGGTTGTCCTCACGGAGGCGCCGCGCTCGCGCCGTCGGCTCGGCGATCGGGGCAGGGTGCTCAACACTGTCCACAGTGCGCAGATTTCGTCGGGTGGAGCCGAGTGCGCGCAGTCCTGACCCTGACGCGACCACCAACTGCGGAGACCCTTCCATGAGCTCACCCACCGCTTCGCTCGCCGGCCGCACCGTGTCCCGGATCGGCTATGGCGCGATGCAGCTCGAACGCCTGCGGGGCAACCGGGACGACGCCGTCGCGCTGCTGCGCCGCGCCGTCGAGCTGGGCGTCGACCACGTGGACACCGCCCAGTTCTACGGCTTCGGCTTCGTCAACGACGTGATCCGCGAGGTGCTGGGCACCGACGACGACGTCCTGGTGGTCACCAAGGTCGGTGCCGACCCCAACCCCGGCGGGCGGGTGCCGCTGCGGCCCGCGCAGCGCCCGGAGCAGCTGCGGGCCAGTGTCGAGGACAACCTGCGCAGCCTGGGGGTGGACCAGCTGGCCGTGGTCAACCTCCGCCGCCTCGACGCCGGTCCGGGGCTGCGGCCCCACGGGGACCAGCTGGTCGACCTCGACGACCAGCTCGCGGTGATGACCGCCTTGCGCGACGAGGGCAAGATCGGCGCGATCGGCCTGAGCAGCGTCACCCTCGACGGCCTGCGCCGCGCCCTGCCCGCGGGCATCGCCTGCGTGCAGAACGCCTACAGCCTCGTCTCCCGAGGCGACGAGGACCTGCTGCGGCTGTGCGTGGCGGAGGGCATCGCCTGGGTGCCGTTCTTCCCGCTGGGCGGCGCCTTCCCCGGACTGCCCAAGGTCACCGAGGAGTCCGCCGTCCGCGCCGCGGCCGAAGCCCTGGGCGTCACCCCTTCCCAGGTCGGTCTGGCCTGGCTGCTGCACCACGCCCCGAACGTGCTGCTCATCCCCGGCACCGCCGACGCGGACCACTTGGAGGCCAACGTGGCGGCCGGTGGGATCACCTTCGACGCGGCGACGCTGGCCGCCCTCGACGCCGTGGAGTCCCGCTCCGTCGATCTCGTGCTCGACGCCGAGTGAGGGGGAGCGGGTCGTGAAGGCCATCGCCCACCGCGACAACGGCGGTCCCGAGGTGCTCCGGTTCGTGGAGCGTGACGTGCCCGAATCCGGTCCCGGCGAGGTCCGCGTCCGGGTCGTCGTGTCCGGGGCAGCCCGACCGACCGGCAGGACCGCTCCGGCGCCCACCCCGAGCGGTTCCCGGAGGTCGTCCCCCACCTCGACGGCGCGGGTGTGGTCGACGCCGTCGCCGAGGTGGCACCCGGCGCGAACCTCGCGCTGCGCCTCGCCGTGCTGCGGCCTCGGGGGACGATCTCGACCTACGCCAACCTCGGTGGCGCGCCGGTCGAACTGGACGTGGCGCGGACCACGGTGCTCAACGCGCGCTTGCAGTTCCTGGTGCTCTACACGGCCGGTCCGCGGGTTCGGGCCGCGGCCGTCGAGGACGTCGCGCCATGAGCTCGACCGCGTCGCGGCGAGAGGGTGGTGAGCGGCGGAGGTGATCGCCTCCCGGTAGTTTCGGGGTGCCCCGCCCCCGGCACGAAGGACGGCGATGACCCCGCACAGCGACGCCCCGTGGTGGACCTCGGCCGTGGTGTACCAGGTGTACCCGCGCAGCTTCGCCGACTCCGACGGTGACGGGGTCGGCGATCTGGCGGGCATCGCCTCCCGGCTCGACCACTTGCGGCGGCTGGGCGTCGACGTGGTCTGGCTGTCCCCGGTCTACCTCTCCCCGCACGCCGACAACGGCTACGACATCGCCGACTACCAGGCGATCGACCCCGTCTTCGGCACGCTGGAGGACTTCGACCGGCTGCTGGCGCAGGTGCACGAGCGCGGCATGAAGCTGGTGATGGACCTGGTGGTCAACCACACCTCCGACGAGCACCCGTGGTTCGCGCAGTCGCGCTCCTCCCGCGACAACCCCAAGCGCGACTGGTACTGGTGGCGCCCACCGCGCGAGGGGTTCGAGCCGGGCGCGCCCGGCGCCGAGCCGACCAACTGGGAGTCGCTGTTCTCCGGCCCCGCCTGGACGCTGGACGAGGCCACCGGCGAGTACTACCTGCACCTGTTCGACCGCAAGCAGCCCGACCTCAACTGGGAGAACCCCGAGGTGCGGCGGGCGGTGCACGCGATGATGCGCTGGTGGCTGGACCGGGGCGTGGACGGTTTCCGGATGGACGTGATCAACTTCATCTCCAAGGACCCGGCCCTGCCCGACGGCGTCACCACCGGCACCGGTGCGCTGGGCGACGGGTTCCCGCACTTCTGCACCGGCCCGCGCGTCCACGAGTTCCTCCAGGAGATGCACCGCGAGGTCTTCGCGGGCCGCGAGGGGCAGTTCCTCACCGTCGGCGAGATGCCCGGCGTCACCTGGGAGGACGCCAGGCTGTTCACCGACCCGGCCCGGCGCGAGGTGGACATGGTGTTCCAGTTCGAGCACGTCTCGCTGGACCACGGGCCGGGCGGCAAGTTCGACCCGAGGCCGCTGGACCTGCGCGACCTCAAGGCGTCGCTGGGCCGCTGGCAGACCGCGTTGGCCAAAACCGGCTGGAACAGCCTGTACTGGAACAACCACGACCAGCCCCGCGTGGTCTCCCGCTTCGGCGACGACGGGCGCTGGTGGCGCGAGTCGGCCACCGCCCTGGCCACGGTGCTGCACCTGCACCGCGGCACGCCCTACGTCTACCAGGGCGAGGAGATCGGCATGACCAACGCGCCGTTCGCGGGCCTGGCGGATCTGCGCGACGTGGAGTCGCTCAACCACTACCACCGGTCGGTCGCCGAGGGGCGGTCGCCGGAGGACGTGCTGCGCGGGCTGCGCGCGATGGGGCGGGACAACGCCCGCACGCCGATGCAGTGGGACGACACCCCCAACGCCGGTTTCACCAGCGGCACGCCGTGGATCGCGGTGAACCCCAACCACACGTGGCTCAACGCCGCGGCCCAGTACGACGACCCGCGGTCGGTGTTCCGGCACTACCAGCGGCTGATCCGGCTGCGGCACACCAAACCCGTGGTGGCGCTGGGGGAGTTCCGGATGCTGCTGGCCGACGATCCGCAGGTCTACGCCTACGAACGCGCGCTCGACGGCACCCGGCTGCTGGTCGTGGCCAACCTCGGCGGCACCGGGCGGACGGTCGAGGTGGCCCCGGAGTGGTCCGCGGCCGAGGTGGTCCTGTCCAACACCGAGCCCGGGAAAGTCCACGAAGGACAGTTGGCGCTCTCCCCGTGGGCGGCCCTGGTGCTGGAGCTGACTACTTCAGCGTGAAGGCCCGGATGATCGTCTGGTCAACGGAGTTGCCCTCGTCGTCAGCCGCGCCCGCCCGCAGCGACACGTGGGCCGCGTTGGGCGGGTGCGCCAGCTCCGCCGTCCAGCGGTCGTCGTGGCGCCGGAGTTGCACCGGCTGCCAGCTCGCGCCGTCGTCATAGGACACCTCGACCCGCGTCGGACGCGCCGAGCGGGCGCCGCCGTTGTGGTCCACGGTCAGGTCGAGCACCGTCGGCGCGTCGCGCGGAGCCTGGTTCCAGTCGTCCAGCTCCGGCGCGAACCGCACGGCGAGCAGCGGCAGCGGCGTCTGCCCGACGGTCGTGCCGGACCGGAACGTCCAGTCCGCCGTGACGCGCGTGGAGACCTCGGCGGTGTCCGCGCGGAGGGCGTCGACGTGCAGCCGGTAGGTCGCGCTCCCGCCCGGCACGGCGAACTGGCCGGTGCCCGCCTGCGACCGGGCCTCGCCGACCCTCTCCTGCCCCCGGTAGAGCTCGGTGGTCCCGGAGTGCGGGCCGTAGCCGATGTGGTTGGGGGTGCTGTCGGAGTACAGCGGGATGTCGAACGCCATCCGGTCCCCGGAACGGGTGGCCAGAGCGCGCGTGGACGGTGGGAACGCCGGGCCCTGGACGCCGTGGTTCCACCGCTCCACCACCGATTGGCCGCGTCGGAACACCCGCGGCGCGGCGGTGCCCTGGTGCCCGTCCCACGGGCGGTGGTGCGCGCGCGGGACCTGGGCGAACTCGCCGTGCCACGGCTGGTCCGGCGTGTAGAGCTCCTCCAGGGTGAACGGCAGCGGTCGCACCACGTCCCCGTCGCGCTCGCCGACGCGACCGGGCAGAGTGGTCGCGTGCACCGCGCTGACCACGGCCAGTTCGTCGTCACGCACGGTCCGCAGCAGGTCGGCGGGCACCCGGCCGTCCTCGACGCGGCGCAGGTGGTACAGGTACGGGCTGGTGGTGAAGCCCCCGCTGCCGTCCGGCCGGGCCATGGTCGCCTCGGCGGTGAAGGTGAACTTCCCCGGCGCGGACGTGCTGGACGGCGCGACCAGGTAGCCGTTGAAGCCGTGCAGGTGCAGCAGGAGACGCGCCTCGCCCCACTCCGCGCGCAGCGAGAACTCCGCGCTCGCCCCGCTCGACCTCGCTTCCGGGCGGTCGACGGCGAACCCGAGGGGCTTGCCCTCGCGGTGGTCCACGGTCAGCGCGGTGTCCTGCTCGACCACGAAGGCCGGTTCGACCCGGACCGACTCGGCCGGGCCGGTCCGGGTGTGCGCCTGGAGGTGGAAGTTCCCCTTGGGCAGCCGGACGACCACCGTTCCCGACTCGTCGTAGGACTGGTACGACTTCTGGTGGTCGATGCCGATGAACCGGTAGTCGTAGTCGGGCGTCGGCAGGCCGTCCGCCCCGAGGAAGGTCAGCCGCACGTCGTAGCTCTCCACCTCGCGGGTCACCGCCAGCGGAGTCCGGATGGTGCTGTCACCGCCGGTCGCGGTGACCGTTCCGCTGTAGAGGCCGTCGACGCCGTCCACCGCGGTGTCGGTGGTGACCGTGACCTCGGCCCGACCACCCGCCGGGACGGTGATCTCGCGCGGTGCGACGGTGAACATGCCGGCGGGCGCGGGAGTTCCGTCCTGGGCGCGCACGTCGGCCTCCACCGCCAGCGTCACCGGCGTGGTTCCCGCGTTGTGGTAGGTCACCACCCTGTCGATGGGCTCGTCGTCCGTGTGCGGCCATCGCACCAGGCCGTTGCCGATGGCCGCCGGGGTGGCGTGCACGGCGTGGGACACCGCCCGCGCCAGGTCGACGCGACCGGCGCCCTGCTCGAAGACCGACAGCGCCGGGTCGGCCTTGGCGCTGCCGGTCAGGGCCGCTTTGACGTCCTCGGCCCGCCAGTGCGGGTACCGCGCGGCCAGGATCGCCGCGGCGCCCGCCACGTGGGGTGCCGCCATCGACGTGCCGGACACCCGCGTGTGCCGATCGCCGACCGGCTGCCCCAGCGAGCTGCCCGAGGCGCGGGCGGCCACGACGTCCACGCCGGGGGCGGTGATGTCGGGCTTGATGCCGTCGTCGGCCAGGCGCGGCCCCCGGCTGGAGAAGTCGGCCAGCGCGTCCCGCTCGTCCACCGCGCCCACGGTCAGCGCCGCGTCCGCCGCGGCGGGGCTGCCGACCAGGTCGCCGGTGTTGCCCGCGGCGACCACGAACAGGGTGCCGGTGCGCTCGGTGAGCCGGTTCACCGCCCGGGACACCGGATCGGCGCCGTCGCTGGCGGTGGCGTTGCCCAGGCTCATGTTCACCACGTCGGCGCCTTCGGCGACCGCCCACTCCATGCCCGCGATGATCGCGGACTCGAGGCCGAAACCGCTGTCCGGCAGCACCTTGCCGTTGAGCAGCGCGGCACCGGGCGCCACACCCGTGTACCGGTCGTGGCGGCCCGCGATGATCGAGGCGACGTGCGTGCCGTGCCCGTACCGGTCGGTCGGGCCGCTGGCGCTGCCGGTGAAGTCCCGCTCCCGCACCACGGCACCCGCCAGGTCGGGGTGGGTGGTGTCGACACCGGTGTCCAGCACCGCGACCGTGGCGCCCTTGCCGGTGTGCCCCGCCCGCCACGCCGAGGGCGCGCCGATCTGCGCGGCACTGCGGTCCAGATGCGGGCTCATCGGGCCGTCCAGCCAGATCCGCGTCGTGCTCGTGGCCGAGCGGGCGGACCAGAACGCGGACGACTTGGCCACCCGCACGGCGATCGCGTCGATGCTCGGCAGTTCGCGCACCGCGGTGGCGGCGGTCGGTCGGGCGTTCGAGCGCGCCACGATCAGCGGGATGTCCCGGCGGGTGGCGTCGTCGTAGCCGGTCGCGGCGAGCAGGGAGATGTTGAACAGGCGCGGGTCCAGCCACCCGGAGGCCACCGGGGCGGCGGCGTCGGAGGGCACGAGGTGGGTGTCGCCGTGCTCGTCGGTGCTCTGCCGGAACCCCATGGCCTCCCGCCCCGGCGCCGGGACCACGGTCAGGCCCCGAGGACCGCCCAGTTGCACCCGGTCGCCGGTGATCAGGGTGATCGACCGGTCGGGGTGCGGGGACCACGACTGCGCCGCGGTGGCCACGTGCGGTGGTGTGCCCGACAGCAGGACACCGGCGATCAGCACGGCGGCGGAGAAGACCGCAGGACTGCGGTGGGGCGTCACGCTGCCTCCCGGATTCGGGGTTCGCGCGCGCGGACCCCCGAATCCAGGAAACACCTGTGGGGGTGTTCCGTCATTCAGCGTGTTGGCGTAACGGTTGCCCGCCGCGTGGGCCGCAGCCTTCTCGCGCGTCCCGCCTTCGGAGCCGCCGTGGTCGACGGAGCGCGAGGAGGAGCCGGTGACCGAGGGGGAGCGGCGGGTGCCGCCCACGCGGCGCGGGGCGGGCTGATCGGATGCGGGTACGTCGACGAAACGCGCACCACCCCGTGGGGCACGAAACCATCACCAACGTCTGGTCCACCACAAGACGATGACGGCCCTGTGCGTCCTGCTGCTGGCCGCTCGGCGATCGTGGTCGCGGCCGGGCGTCTAGGGCTGCTACCGCGCGCTCACCCAGGGGTCCCTGATCGACGAGGTGGTCCGCCGCGTCACCGGGCGCGGCACCGCGTCGCGCCGGTGATCCCACCGCCGCCCGGCACGGCGTTCGAGCCTCCCCGGTGCGGCAACCCCCCGATGCCCGCCGAGGAGGGCAACAGCGAGTAGTGGCAGTGTGCGGCTGATGTCCGGTGGTGGTGGCCGACCTCGACCGCCGGATGACGGTGTCCTACGTGATGAACCGGATGCCGGGACAGGGTGACGAGCGCGGTCCGGGCGTCGTCGTGGCCGCTTTCCGGGCCGCGCGGGGGTGACCGCCCCGCACCCCGCTCACCTCACCACGATGGTGTGCTCCCGGCGCGGCACGAGCTCGCCGATCACCGCCGCGCCGGGGACCTCCCCGGCCAGCAGCAGCCCGCCCGAGGTCTGCGCGTCGGCCAGCAGCAGGGCGTCGTCCGCGCCGCCGAGGTCCACGTGCGGGGCCACCCAGTCCAGGTTGCGCCGGGTGCCGCCGCTGACGTAGCCGTCGCGCAGGGCCTCCCGCGCGCCGTCGAGGTAGGGCACGGCTGTCGAGTCGACCACGGCCGTCACGCCGCTGGCGCGCGCCAGCTTGTGAAGGTGCCCCAACAGGCCGAAGCCGGTGACGTCGGTGGCGCACCGGATGCCCGCCGCGACCGCGGCCCGCGAGGCGTCCCGGTTCAGCGCCGCCATGGTCTCGACCGCGTGCGGGAAGACCTCGCCGGTCGCCTTGTGGCGGTTGTTGAGCACGCCCAGGCCCAGCGGCTTGGTCAGCGACAGCGGCACGCCCGCCGCGCCCGCGTCGTTGCGCATGACCGCGCCGGGATCGACCAGGCCCGTCACGGCCAGGCCGTACTTGGGCTCCGGGTCGTCCACGCTGTGCCCGCCCGCCACGTGGCACCCGGCTTCCGCCGCCACGTCGAGCCCACCGCGCAGCACCTCGCCCGCCAGTTCCAGCGGCAGCACGTCGCGGGGCCAGCCCAGCAGGTTCAGCGCGACCACCGGCGTGCCACCCATGGCGTAGACGTCGGACAGCGCGTTGGCCGCGGCGATCCGGCCCCAGTCGTACGGGTCGTCCACGACCGGGGTGAAGAAGTCCGTGGTGGCCACCAGCGCCAGGTCGGGCCGGATGCCGACCACCGCGGCGTCGTCCCCGGTGTCCAGCCCCACCAGCAGCTGCCCGTGCGGGCGGCGCGGGGGCCGCGCCAAACCCGCGACGACGCCTTCCAGTTCTCCGGGCGGGATCTTGCAGGCGCACCCGCCGCCGTGCGCGTACTGGGTCAGTCGGATGCTCACCCCGGCAGTGTGACAAGGGACTCGCCGGGCCGCTGGGCGGAGCGATCGCGTTTCGGCGGTACCCGCCGTGGGCAGCCCGACCGTGATTGGCGCGGAGGATTGGCGCGGAGGACGACGGAGGAGGACCGCATGGGCACCGACGACAAGATCGACGCCAAGGCCGACGAGCTCAAGGGCAAGGTCAAGGAGACCGCCGGGCGCGCGACCGACGACGAGGACCTGCAGGCCGAGGGCGAAGGCGACCAGGTCAAGGGCAACCTCAAGCAGGCTGGCGAGAAGGTCAAGGACATCTTCAAGTAGTCAGCCCGCGCCTCGGCGCCCGCCCGGTCCACCGGGTGGGCGCCGAGGGCGGCCCGCGCCGTCCCCGACGTGTCGTGGCGGTCAGACCCTGGCTGGTGTGCGCGCCCGGCGCACGGCGGTCCCCAACCGCCGCACCAGTTCGTCGCACTCCCGCTCGGATATGACCAGTGGCGGCATCAGGACGACGGTGTTGTCCGTCGAGGTGATGAGCAGCCCCTCGGCCGCGCACTCCTGGTGCACCCGAGCCATCGCGGAAGCGGACAGCGGCTCGCCCGCGTCGTCGCGCAACTCGACGCCGATCATCAGGCCGACCCCTCTGACGTCGTGCACGGGTAGTTCGGCCAGCCGGTCCTGCAACCGGCTCCCGCGCTCGCGCACGGTCGCGAACAGCGTGCCGTCGGCCAGCACGTCCAGCACCGCCACGCCCGCGGCCATCGCCACCGGGTGCGCGTCGGCGGTCGAGCCGTGGGGGAACGCGAAGTCCGGCCGCGACAAGGCGGTGTCGAAGACCTCGTCCGTGGTCACCAGCGCGGCCAGCGGCACGTAGCCCGCGGTGATCCCCTTGCCCAGCACCAGCATGTCCGGCTCGACACCCTCCCACGCCATCCGGGACAGCGCGCCGGTGCGGCCGAAGCCGGTGGTCACCTCGTCGGCGATCAGGTGGATGCCGTGCCGGTCGCACAGCTGCCGCACCCGCGCCAGCGCACCGGAAGGGGCGGGCACCACACCGGTGCCCAGCACCGGCTCCAGGATGATCGCGCTGACCTTATCCGGGCCCAGTCCGTCCACGGCGGCCCCCAGCGCGTCCAGGTCCCACGCGGGCACGTGGTGGACGCCGGGCGGCAGGGGGCTCTGCAGCGCGTGCAGCTGCCTCTCCCCGCTGAGCGCGCTGGCCATCCCACCGGTGCCGTGGTAGCTCTTGCGGAACCCGATCACGGCCGTGCGGTCGTTCTCCCGCCGCACCTTGCGCAGGAAGCGGGACAGGAGGACCGCCGCGGTGGTCATCTGCGAGCCGGTGCTGCCGAACCGCACGTGCGACAGGCCGCCGGGCAGCGCGGACACCAGTCTCCTGGCGTACTCCAGCGAGATCGCGGGCGGCTGCCGGTAGCGGATCACCTGCCCCACCGGCAGCGCGCGCAGCTGGGTGGTCATCGCGCCCACGACGGACCGCGCGCTGTAGCCGAGCGTGGTGTTCCACAGCGCGGCCCTGGCGTCGAGGAACCGGCTGCCCGAGGCGTCCCACACCCAGCAGCCGTCGCCGCGGGTGAGCGCGCTGCCACCGATGGTGCCGTCGCGCACTTGCTCGGGGGTGATGGAGTTGTACCAGAGAGCGTCGTCGGGGTTTCTGAGCATGGGCGGTCTCCGTCTTCTTCTCCCGAGAACTGCTTGCGGTTCCAGCGAAGTGCACCGAAGCGGGGTGCTCAAGGTGGCGACAGGTTGTGGTCAGGTCCGGTCGCGGGCAACAAGTGCGCGCGCGGCGGTACCGCGGTGGGCGATCCGGACGCCGAGCAGCACCAGCGCGCAACCCGCCCACTGCCACGCCGTCGGGTGCCCGTCCAGCACGACCGCGGCCAGCAGCACCGCCGCCACCGGCTGGAGCAGCAGGGTCAGCGACGTGACCGCAGGCGGCAGGCGGGGCATGGACCGCGAGATCAGCAGCCAGCCCACGACCTGCCCGGTCACCGCGACCGCCGCCAGCCAGCCGTGCGCGGACCAGCGCGGTGCGAAGTCCATCTGGCGCACCAGCACGCCCGTCAACGCCGTGCAGACCGCCGCGGCCCCCGCGGCGACCGCCAACGGGGTCGCCGACAGCGCGGGGTCGCCGCTGACCTCCCCGAGCGCCAGCAGGAAGCCCGCGTAGGCCGCCGCGGCGGCCAGCGCCCACAGCACCCCCGCGACCGAGACCCGACCCCCGCCACCGGACACCAGCGCCACCCCCAGCAGCACCACCAGCACCACCTGGAGGTTGACCAGCACCGTGGAGACATCCGCGCCCAGAGCGGCTATCGCGAAGTGCCAGCACACCAGGTCGACGGCGAAGAGCACACCGGCCAGCACCGCCAGGCGCGTCCGGAGCAGAGGCCACCCGCGGCGCTCGGTCCAGGCCAGCGCCGCCAGGAACGGCAGCGCGTAAGCGCAGCGGAAGACGGCCGCGGTGATCGGACCGGCGCCGCTGAGCTCGACCAGCGCCGTGGAGGAGGCGATGCAGGCCGCGCCCGCCGCCGCGGCCGAGGGCGCGCCGAACCGGGCGTTCGGCTCGCTCACCGGCTGCGGGCCAGCCGCTTGCGGTCCACCTTCCCGTTGCCGTTCAACGGCAGCTCGCTGATCCAGCGGTACTCGCGGGGCACCATGTAGCGCGGCAGCCGAGCGCCGACCAGTTCGGCCAGCTGGCCGGGGGGTACCCGCTGCCCGGTGTAGACCGCGCGCAGGTCGCTGTCGCCGTCGAAGACCACCACCGCGTCCTCGACGACGGGGTGCTCGCGCAGCAGCGCTTCGATCTCGCCCAGCTCCACCCGGTAGCCGTGGATCTTGACCTGGCTGTCCAGCCTGCCCATGTGCAGCAGGCCGTGCTCGTCGTCCGCGCGCACCCGGTCGCCGGTGCGGTACCAGTGCTCGGTGGTCACCGCTCGCCCGCCCTCGTGGACCCTGGCCACCGCACCGGGTTCCCAGGCCAGGAAGCGCCCCGCGTTGTCAGCGGGGTCCAGGTAGCCCGCGAATCGCTGCGGACCGCGCACGCACAGCTCGCCCTCGTTCGCGGGCCTGCCGTCCTCGCCGAGCACCACGTGCTCCAGGTGGGGGTACGCCCACCCGATCGGGACGGTCTGGTTGGCAGTGCTGGGCCAGTGGTCGGCGTTCTCGGGCAGTCGGTAGCCGGTGCACGTGATGGTCAGCTCGGTGGGGCCGTAGATGTTCTCCACCGCGCTGCCGGGCGCGGCGGCCCGCCAGGCCCGCGCCTGCTGGAGGGTCAGCTGCTCGCCTGCGAACAGGCTCAGCCGCAGGCTCGGCATGGCCCCCTCGGGCAGCCTGCGCATCCGCCGGGCCAGCGAGATCACCGACGGCACCGAGAACCAGTGCGTGATCCCGCGCGCGCTGACGAAGCCCACCGGGTCGAACACCTCCTCCCGACTGGGCACCACCAGCGTCGCGCCGGAGCTCCAGGCCAGGAACATGTCGAACACCGACGGGTCGAAGGTGAGGTCGAAGGTCTGCGACAGCAGGCAGCCCGGTCCCAGCCGGTAGCGCGCCAGGTTGTGCTCCAGGTAGGCCGACAGGTTGCGGTTGGTGATGGGTACGCCCTTCGGCGCACCGGTCGAGCCCGAGGTGAACAGCACGTAGGCGGTGTCGTCGGGCAGGCCCGCGTACGGCGGCACCGGTCCCGGCTGGACTGCCTCGCCCTGGCGCAGCACGGTCCACGGGCCCGGCGGCGGTTGGGCGCCGTCCTGGACCACGACCACGTCCAGCCTCGCCAGGCGGGACGTGGTGGCGTTGCGGGAGTCCGGGAAGGCCGGGTTCAACGGCACGACCGTCGCGCCCAGCCGCAGCGCGGCCAGGTAGCCCAAGTAGGCCAGCGGCTGCCGGGCGGCCAGCAGGCCGACGGTGCGCGGCGGGCGGCCGTGCGCGCCGACCAGTTCCGCGGCCGTGCGCTCCACCGCCCGGCGCAGCCGCGCGTAGGTGAAGGCGGTTCCGCCCACGACCAGGGCGGTCCGCTCGGGGTGCCGCCGCGCGGCGGCGTCGACCAGTTCGAATGGCGTCATCTCCGCATCCCTTCTTCCGCTGGTGGTCCGAACGCGCACGACACCGGGGCGGCCCACCGGTCCGGCCAGCTCACCCAGCGCAGCCCGCGCCACCGCCCGCGGTGCTGCCCCGGCGCCACGGGCACCGTCCACGGTCGTCCGGCCAGTCCCAGGCCCAGCGCCTTGACGCAGGCCTCCTGCACCGTCCAGATCCGGGTGAACTCGCGCGCCCGCCGGTCGGCGGGCAGCCGGTCCAGCACCGCCACCGCGTCGGGGGCGCAGCACCGCCGCAGCACCGCGCGGTCGACCGGCGCGGGGCGTTCGACGTCCACACCGACCGGGCACCCCAGTCCGATGGCGGCGGCGACCAGGCCGCTGGAGTGCGAGACGGAGATGCCCACTTCGGGTCGGTCCGGCAGGTGCGGACGCCCGGACGGCTCGACGGCGATGGCGTCGTCGCCCCGACCGGTGTGCCTGCGCAGCAGCCCGCGCAGCAGGGCGCGACCGGCCAGGTGCTCACGCGCCCGCCACGGCGGCATCCCCTCCGCGGAGTCCAGACCGGACGGCGGGAGGTCGTCCAGCCGGCCGACCGCCACCCGCGTCCACCCGGTCACGGCAGCGGCTCCAGGAGTTGACGGGTGTGGGCGGCGATACCGCCGAGCATGGTGTCCGTGGTGCCTCCCGCCACGCCCCACATCGCCGCGGCGGCGCGCAGCTCGTGCAGCCCACCGGTGCCGAACGCCTCGGCCCCCCGCAGGGCGGCGCACTCGGCCAGCACCTCGTCCACCGCCTCGGCCGCCGACGCCTTCACCACCATGGCGTGCGCGGCGTCCTCGGCTGTCCGGCACAGCGCGTCCAGCCTTCGCTGCACCAGCACGCAGCGCGCGAACCGCCGACGGACGACCTCGTCGTCCCACAGCGGCGCTCCGCCTCGCCGCGCCCCGGCCAGGTGGCGGTAGGTCTCGACGAGCACGCGGCGCAGCAGCGCCGCCGCCCACGCCCCGCCCACCAGGCGTTCGGCGATCATGCCGTGCGCGAACCGGGCCAGGCCCTGGCCAGGGCGGCCGACCAGGTGGGCCGCGTCCAACCGGACCTGGTCCAACCGCACGGAACCGATGCCCGAGCCGTCGAACAGCCGAGTGGTCGCGGCCTCGGTGGAGACGCCGGGGGCGTTCGCGGGCACCAGCACCGTGGTGAAGCTGGTGAAGTGCTCGCCCGGCCGGTGCCGGGCGAGCACCAGGAAGTGGTCGGCGCGGGTGGCGTTGGTGATCCACCGCTTGCCCCCGTCCACCACCACCCGGTCGCCGTCGATCCGCACCGAGGTGCCCAGCGCGGTGAGGTCGGACCCCGCGGCGGCGTCGTCGGTGGCGGCCAGCGCGACCACCGCCTCGCCGCGCAGCGCGGATTCGGCAACCGCGCGCGCCACCTCGCCGCTGCCCGCATCCAGCAGGGCGGGCAGCGCGGAGGAGATCTGCACGCACACGCCGAGCGCCACGCCCAGCGAGCACCGCGCGTCGACCTCCAGCATGAGCTCGCGCGCCCGCGTCAGGTCGACCCGCACGCGGCTGCCGCTGTCCCGGTACAGCTCGCGCAGCGCGCCGCGCTCACCGAGGGCGCGCCAGATCCCCTCAGCGCAGGTGCCGGGCAAAGCGCACCTCCTGGTCCATCAGCACCAGGGCGCCGTCGGCCGCGCGCAGCCGGTCGTTGCTGTAGTTCAGCGGTGCGGACCGCAGGTCGCGCAGCGCGCGTTCCAGCGCCAGCGGCGAGTTCCTCAGGTAACCGTGCCGCATGCCCACCAGCTCGACCAGGTCCTCGACCGCGGCGACGCACTGCTCCGACGCGGTCAGCTTGACCGCGTTGAGCAGCAGCTGCACGGGGTGCGACGCCGGGTCGGCGCCGCTCGCCAGCACCGAGACGGCGTGCTGGATCAGCGAGTGCACGCCGTCCAGCCGCTCGCGGACCCGTGAGAGCCGGTGCAGCAGCAGGTCCGAGCCCAGGTCCCGGCGCTTGCGCTCAGCGGGTTCGCGCAGCATCCGCACCGTGCGCGCCAGCGCGCCCGAGGCCGCGCCCAGCCAGCACGCCGCCCACCCCAGGTGCGCGTACGGCGCGAAGCACAGCACCGCCATCTCCGGGAACTTCCCGTGTTCGCCCACCACCTGGTCGGCGGGCACATCACCGGTGATGCGCATCGGCACGCTGTGCGTGGCGCGCATCCCCAGCGGGTTCCAGCCGCCCTCGGCGGTCAGCTCGACCTGGTCGCGATCGGCGTAGACCAGGGAGACCTGGCCGGGGGACACCGCGCCGGGCCGTCGCATGGTGATCAGGAACCCGTCCGCGTGCAGGCCACCGGTCACGACGGGGGCGAACCGGTCGACGTGCAGCACGTCCCGGTCGGCGCTCAGCTCCGCGCCGGAGGACAGCAGGTGCCCGCCCGTGCCCGCCTCGGTGGTCACCGACGCCAGGTAGACCTCGCCGCGGGCGACGCCTGGCAGGACGTTCCGCGCCAGTCCGGGGCCCGCGAACCGGGCCAGCGTCGCCACCTGCTGGCAGTGCATGGTGAAGATCATCCCGACGGACGTGCAGTCGCGGGACAGCGCGGAGCTGACCCGCACCACGTCGGCGGTCGTGCCCCCCGCCCCGCCGTGCTCGACCGGAACCGCGAGGCCCAGCAGTCCGGTCTCCCGCATCGCGGTCAGCGCCTCCACCGGGAAGCGGGCCAGCTCGTCGGTCTCGGCCGCGTGCCGCGCGGCGACTTCCCGCACCACGGCGACCTGGTGGTCCACGTCGTGCGGCGTTGTCAGGGTCATGACAGATCACCCGCCATCGCGAAGGGTTGGGGGAGTGCGGCGGCCAGCCGCTCGCGCCGCACCGCCAAGCGGGTGCTCTCCAGCACCCGGCCGCCGTCCACGACGACCTCGGCGGGCATGGGGTGGCCCAGGAACAGCGCCAGGCTGGCGGACAGGCCGTAGGCGCCCACGTTGGGCACCACGGCGACCTCACCGGGGCGGAAGTCGGGCACCGCTGCCGACCGGGTCCAGCTGTCCAGCGGCGTGCACAGCGGTCCGACGGCCAGCGCGCCGTCCTCGCCCGCCGCCGCCCCGGTGACACCCGGTCGGTTCGGGTCGACCAGGTCCGGTGAGATGACCGGGACCCGGCGCAGGCCCGACATGCCGCCCAGGTGGTTGATGCCGGACTCGAACACGACGATCCGCTTGCCGTGCGACCACTTGACCTCCAGCGCCCTGGTCACCAACCTGCCGCAGGTGGAGGTGAGGTAGCGGCCGGACTCGAAGACCACCTCGGGCGCACCGCCGCGCCAGCCGGGGAAGTCCCGGTCCAGCAGCGCCGCCACCCGCGCGGCCAGGGTGGGGAACCGGGGCAGCTCGCCCGCGTGCGCGTACGGCGCGCCGAACCCGCCGCCGAGGTCGAGTGTGCGGAAGGACGTGCCCAACCGGTCGCGCAGCCGCGCGGCCACCCCGATCGCGATGGTGAACTGCTCAACCAGGTGGTCCTCGTCGGTCATGTTGGTGGCCATGTAGAGGTGCAGCCCCACCAGGTCCAGGTTCGCGCGGCCGGTGAACGCCCGCGGCCTGCCCGCCACCCAGTCGACGTCCGCGCCGAACTGCGAGGGCACCCCCGTCATCGCCAGGCCCACGCCCGGCACCGGCTCGTTGGCGTTGACCCGGAGCAGGTACCGCAACCGCACGCCGTGCTCGCCCGCGATCCCGTCGAGCTGGTCCAGCGAGCGGGGCGAGTCCGCGGAGAACTCGCGCACCCCCAGGGCCACGGCGCGACGCACGTCCTCGTCGCGCTTGGCGGGGCCGGTGTAGAGCACCTCCGCGGCGGGGAAGCCCGCGTCCAGCGCGGCGCGCAGCTCGCCGGGCGAGCTGACCTCGGCCCGGCAGCCCCGGTCTCGCAGGCAGCCCAGCAGCGCGGGGTGCGGGTTGGCCTTGAGCGAGTAGTACAACCCGCTGGGGCGAGGCAGCGCGCGGCGCAGCAGTTCGTGCGACCGGCGCACCTCGGCCAGGTCGTACACGTAGGCGGGGGTGTCGAGCGCGGCCAGGTCGATCTCAGGCATCGGTGCTCTCCCTCAGCAGCGCCAGCAGCGCCTTCTTGTCGGTCTTGCCGTTGGCGTTCACCGGCAGCGCGTCGAGCACCAGGCACCGCGCGGGCACCTTGAAGTCCTCCAGCCGCGCCGCCAGCAGGCGCAGCACCTGACCCGGCTCCACCGTCGCGGCGACGACCAGGACCGCGTGGTCCCGCTCCGGTGCGGGCGGCAGCACGGCCGCGGCGTCCACGCCGTCCAACCCGCGCGCCGCCGCCTCCACCTCCACCGCGCTGACCCGGAAGCCCTGCTGCTTGTAGACGTCGTCGCGCCTGCCCAGGAAGTGCAGGTGGCCGTCCTCGTCCAGCCAGCCGTAGTCACCGCTGC
Source organism: Saccharothrix coeruleofusca (assembly GCF_017876325.1). Taxonomy (NCBI): domain Bacteria; kingdom Bacillati; phylum Actinomycetota; class Actinomycetes; order Pseudonocardiales; family Pseudonocardiaceae; genus Saccharothrix; species Saccharothrix coeruleofusca. The sequence continues at coordinate 3,127,637 of NZ_JAGINV010000001.1, read as the reverse complement.
GCAGCTCCGGGAACAGGCCGTCCACCAGCGGAAAGCGCTGCGCGCTCAGCTCAGGCCTGCGCCAGTAGCCCGCCATCACGTGCGGGCCGCGCACGGTGAGCTCGCCCGGCTCACCGTCGGGCAGGCGGTTGCCTCGCTCGTCGACGGTGAAGACCTCGGTGCCCGGCAGCGGTCTGCCGACCGCGTCGGGGCGCGCCAAGTCCTCGTCCGGGTCCATGATGGACACCCGCTTGCACTCGGTGAGGCCGAACATCAACTGCACCCGCAGGCGCGGAAGCAGTGCGCGCAGGCCTCGCAGCACGTCACGCGACACCGCGGCCCCGGTGTTGGTCATCAGCCGCAGCGGGGCGGTCCGCGAGGGATCGCGCCGCAGCAGCCGCAGCAGCGCCGCCGCGACCGGCGGCACCGCGGGCAGCACGGTGGCCCGCACCCGCGCCAGGTTCGAGACCAGGCTGGGACCTGCCTCCGCGGCGTCGCCGACCACCACGTGCGATCCGCCGAGGACGCCGAGGAACAGTTGGTAGAGGCCGTAGTCGAAGGACAGCGGCAGCGGGCAGTAGACCACGTCGTCCGGCTGGTAGCGCAGCCGCGAGTGGATCGCCTCGGCGGCGAACACGACCTGGGCGTGGGTCGACACGACCGCCTTGGGCAGCGCGGTGGTGCCGGAGGTGTAGATCAGCAGCACCGGGTCCACCGCGAGCGGGGGCACGCCACCGGCCCGCTCGCCCGTCTCGACGCCGGACCGATCGGTCAGCTCCTCCAGCGACACGACCGCGATGCCGCGCTCCCGCGCCGTCCTCCCGGCTTCGGGGTCGGCGGTGACCAGCAGACCGGGACCGCAGTCGTCCAGGATGTGCTCGAGCGCGTGGCCGCGCACCTGCTCGTGAATCACCGCCAGGGCCACGCCGACGCGCGAAGCCCCGAAGACCAGGGCGGCCAACCGCGGGTCGTTCGGCGTGCGGACGACCACGCGGTCGCCCCGCCGCAGGCCGCACCTGACCAGCTCGGCCGCCACGCCCAGGCTGAGCGAGCGCACCTGCCGGTAGTCCAGTTCCAGGCCCTTGCCGCTGAACGCGGGCGCCGCACCGCGCCGTTCGACGGCTTCGTCGAGCAGTTCGTGCACCAACCGCGCCACCGCTCACACCCCTTTCGCCGCGGTGCGCACGAACAGCGCGCACAGCGCGTCCAGGCGGTGCAGGTTGTCCGGGGTGAGCTCGGCGGCGTCGACCTCCACGCCGAGCTCCTCCTCGGTCCGCTCCACGATGGTGACCACCCGGAACGAGCTGAAGGTGGGCAGGTCGGACAGGTTGCCGGTGGCGGCCAGCGTGGCGGCGTCGACCGCCAGCACGGATGCCGCCGTGTCCCTCACGAGCTCTTCGACGCGGTGCTGGTCCACTGTGCCTCCCAAAGCGATCCGGTGGTGTCGGTGCGCAGCAGTTCGGCCAGTCGGTCGTGCAGACCCGGTGGGGCCTGCCTGCCGCGCTGGAGCCTGCGCAGCGCGATGTAGGCGCGTTCGGCCAAGTCGGACCAGCGGCGGGCGTGTTCGGCGGCCCGCGCCGCGCCCTCGGGCCGGTGATCGTCCAGCCACCGCGCGTGCAAGGCGTGCGACCTGGCCAGCAGCCACGTCTCCAGGGCCAGCGCGGTCACCGCCGCGAGCTGGTCGGGGTGGTGGCGGTAGGCCAGGGTGTAGCTCTCGACCGCGGCCCTGGTCTCGGCCGAGCGGAAGTGCTCGGCGTTGGCCGCGAGGACCCGGTCGGGCGAGGGACCGGACGGCTCCCGCGGCCACGTGCGGAAGACCCGCACGGCCAAGCCGCGCAGCGCGTCCACGGGCAGGGGCAGCCGGACCGGTCGGGCAGCGCCCCACGGGGTGTCGTTGTGGTAGGCGTCCAGCACTACCGGAACACCGTTGTCGACGTGCACGAGGAAGCTGTGCTCCATGTGCTGGCGCTGGTAGTAGGGAACCCACGGCAGTTCATGCGCGTCGGCCAGGACGTAGAGGACTCCGCGTGGGTCGTCGGTCAGGTCGGTGTCGCCGGGGAGCTCCTCCGCGGCCACGCCGAGGTGGGTGCGCGCCGCGTCGAGCCGGTGGGACGTCGTGGGTTCAACGGTCGGCAGGCCGTCCACGCGGCGCGGCCGGAAGCGCAGCGGACCGCCCAGCGCGCGATGCGCGCCCGGCCCGTGGTGCAGGTCGGCCAGCACGGCCAGGTTGACCAGTACGCAGTCGAACAGCTCGGCGGCAACGCCCGCCATGGCCCTCTCCGGCGTCACGGCGCGTCCACGAGCGCGTCGGACTCCACCCTCGGCAGACAGGCGGTCGCGGCGCGCAGGTCCTCGTCCGCGGGGCTCTCGTCCGCCAGCTCACCCGCCAGGTGCTGCTCGTAGGCCCCCAGGTCCAGGTACCCGTGCCCGCTCAGGCACACCAGCACGCCCGCGCGGGACCCGTCGCGGGCCGCCCGCGCGGCGGCCGCGAGCGCGTGCCCGGACTCCGGTGCGGGCAGGGTGGACTCGGTGGCCGCGAACAGCCGTGCCGCCTCCATCGCCGCGCGCTGGTCCACGGCGACGGCGTCGATCTGGCCGTGGTGCCGCATGGCGCTGATCAGCTTGGCCGCGCCGTGGAAGCGCAGACCCGCCGAGTGCCCGTCGGGAATCGAGTACGAGCTGCCCACGGTGTACATGGCCTCCATCGGGCCGGTGCCGGTGGCGTCGGTGTGGTCGTAGGCGTAGACGCCTCTGCTCAACTTCGGACAGCTGCTGGACTCCGCCGCCAGCAGGCGCGTGGACGCGCGTGCGCCGACTGCCTGCTCGGCGAAGAAGGGCAGCGCGATGCCGCCGAAGTTCGACCCGGCTCCCACGCAGCCCACCACGGTGTCCACTTCGGACCGCAGCTGCGTCATCGCCTCCTGACCGATCACGGTCTGGTGCAGCAGGCTGTAGGTCTCCCCGCTGCCGATGGCGAACGCGCGGCCCTCCGCGCGCCCGGCGTACTCCACAGCCTCGCCGATCGCCAGCGACAGCCCGTTGCCGCGCCGCACGTGCCTGCCCACCTCGGTGAGGTCGCTGGGGCTGCCGTGCACCCGTGCGCCCAGCACTCGCATCAGCGAGCCGCGGTAGGGCTTGCGGCGCAGGCTCTCCCCGACCATGAACACGGTGCAGCGCATGCCGAACACCCGGCAGGCGGCGGCCAGCGCGGTGCCCCACTGGCCCGCACCGGTGCCGGTCACCAGTTCCCGGACTCCCGCCAGCCGGTAGTAGTGGGCCTGCGCCAAGGCGGTGTTGAGCTTGTGGCTGCCGGAGATGTTGCCGCCCTCGTACTTGACGTGGATCGGAGCTCTGGCTCCGACGGCGCGCTCGAACGCGCGGGCACGCCACAGCGGTGTGGGTCGGTAGCGGGCGTACTGCTCGCGGACCCGCTCCGGTATCGGCCAGTGCTCGACGCCGCTGACGCTCTGCCGCACCAGCTCCAGCGGCAGGTTGACCCCGACCCCGGTGTCCGCGCCATGGCCGCGTTCGGGCAGGTGGTCCGCGGGCAGTCGGTAGCCCAGGTGCGGCAGCGCGTTGCGCCACGTGACCGGCATCTCGGTGGTCATCCGGTCGCCTCCTCGGTGCCGGTGGCGCCCGACGCGCACGCCGAGCCGACCAGGTCGACGAGGTCGCCGACGGTTTCGAAGCGGCGGCCCACGAACAGGTCGTCCGGCAGCCGCACGTCCAGCTCGTCCTCCAGGTGCACCAACATCCCGACGAAGCCGAAGGAGTTGATCCGCAGCGTGCCGCCGTTGAGCGGTTCGTCCTCCCCGATGTCCTCGGCGGACAGCGGGGAGCGGGACTCGCGCAGGACCAGTCGCCGCACCACCGCGCTCACCGCCTCCCGCGTGCTCCGCCCCACCTGCCGCGAGATCTTCACCGGCCCGCGCTGCTCGGCATCGACGGCGGCGGGCTTCCCGGCCCGGTGGTCCTCGCGCGTGGCGCCGTTGCCGTGCACCACCCAGCTGTGCGTCAGCAGGGCGTCGAGGGTGACGGGTCCGCGCACGTGGAGGCGGCCGGTGCTGATCGACAGCTCCGGCCCCAGCCCCATGGTGGGACCGTCGTCCAGCCGCAGTGATCCGTTGACCACCAGGCAGGCGGCGTCGACCCGCGCGCAGAACCGCTCCGCCACCGCGGTGTCCGCGGTGATGACCCCCTCGGTGTGCCCGGTGCCGTAGCGCCGGATGTGGCGCACGGCCTGGTCCAAGCCGTCCACCGGGCGCAGGGCCAGCGTGCGGTCCAGGAACTCGCGGCCGTTGTCGCCGTCGTCGGCCACGTCGATGTCCACGCCCGAGGCCACTGGCGCGAACCGCCGGACCTGGTCGGGCGGCAGGCGCAGCGCGAAGCGGGGGGTGCCCGGCTCGGCAGCCCGGCGCAGCAGCGCCGCCACCAGTTCACCGGCCACTTCGCCGTCGACCAGCACCGTCTCCACCGCGGTGCAGCCTGCGGGCTGGGGCAGCTTGCTGTCCAGCACCAGTTCCGCGGCCAGCTCCACATCGGCCGCGCGGTGCACGTAGAGGTGGTTGACCCCACCGCCGCTGGCGATCACCGGGATGCGTGAGTGCTCGGCGCAGTAGTCGATCAGCGTCGGGCTGCCGCGCGGGATCAGCGCGTCGATCCGGTCGTGCCGCTTGAGCAGTTCCCGCAGCAGCGACCGGTCGGGGTCGTCGAGCACGTGGGCCAATCCGGGGGGAAGTCCAGCGTCGCTCAACGCGCTCGCCACCGTCCCGGCCATGACGCCGTTGGTGCGGGCCAACTCCTTGCCGCCGCGCAGCAGGACGGCGTTGCCCGCGCTGATCGCCAGCAGGGCCGCTTCGACGGTCACCGTGGGACGTGCTTCGTAGACGGCCAGCAGCACACCCAGCGGTTTGGGCAGCCTGCGCGTCACCACACCGGATGCGCCGCGCAGCTCAGGGCCGGGGGCCAGCGCCGAGGGCAGGTGGGCCGCCACCTGCCGGGCCAGCTCGCCCAGCCAGCTCAAGTCTTCGGGGTCCAGGCGCATCCGGCCCAGCAGCGCCTCGGGGTGTCCCCGCTGCCGCGCGACGGTCAAGTCGGATTCGTTGGCGCGCAACACCTCGTCCCAGTCCCGGCACAACCGCTCATGCAGCAGCCGGGGTAGCGCGAGGTAAGCGGCATCGCCGGGGGCGGGGGCGTCGGCCAGTGCTCGGTGCGCCGAGTCCAGCATCTGTTCGATCACGGACCGGTCCTCTTCTCTGGCGCCCGCGTCGGCGCCGAAAGTCGTCCCCACGACCAAAGCGCAGCGCCGCTCGTGCGCTCAACGAGGCGGCACGTTGCTGCCACCGGAGGGCACTGGCAGGAACTGCCGGTCCGGTTGGCGCTCGGCGCGACCGAACCGCACGGTGGGGGAGCGCTGCGCCGAGCAGGGCTCGCGACGGGAGGACTGGAGCGCCGATGAACAGCCACCGCGAACAGCTCACCGCACCGCGGATCGACCAGGAGAGGCTGCGCGAAGTGCTCGGCCACTTCGCCACCGGGGTCGCCGTGGTGACCTCCGTGAGCCCCTCGGGCGATCTGGGCATGACGGTCAACTCCTTCACCAGCGTTTCCCTGTCCCCGCCACTGGTGCTGGTCTGCGCGCGCCACGAGTCCCGGACCGGTCGGGGCATCGAGGAATCCGGGGCGTTCGCGGTCAACGTCCTGTGCCGGGACCAGGAGGAGCTGTCCCGTCGGTTCTGCGGCCCCGCGGAGCACCGATTCGACGGCGTGCCGGTGCGCGCCGGGCGCTCCGGCGCGCCCGTCCTGCGCTCCGCGCTGGCCTACTTGGACTGCTGCCTGGAGGAGGCGGTGGAGGCAGGCGACCACCGCATCCTGATCGGACGTGTACTGGAAGCGGGTTCCAGGGGCGACGAGGAACCGCTGGTCTTCTTCCGCGGCGCCTACTGGTGAGCACCGGTGTTTCGACCCTCCAGCGCGAGGTACCCCACCGGACCGGGGAGGTGCGTGATGACGGAGCGGGCCGCCGAGCGTGAACCGCTGGGCCGGGTGGTGCGTCCCGTGGTGCCCCTGGCCGTCGCCGACTTCGCGGACGGGATGGCCTTCGGTGCACTGGCCGTGTCGATCGGCCTCGGGGTGCTGGCCCCGGTGGTCATGTCGCTGCTGGTGTTCTCCGGCAGCGCCCAGTACGGCGCGATCGCGGTGCTCGGCCACGACGGCTCGCTGTGGGCCGTGGTCGGCACCGCCGCCGCGCTCAACGCCCGCTACCTGCTGATGGGCACCACCATCGCGCCCGCGCTGACCGGATCGCCCTGGTCCAGGGTCGGTCGCGCGCTGCTGATCACCGACGGGTCGTGGGCCGTCGCGCACCGAGGTGGTGGTCGCTACGACATGCGGGTGCTCACCGTCGCGGGGCTGCTGTGCCTGTGCGGCTGGACGGCGGGCACCGCGCTGGGGGCCGTGCTGGGTGGCGCGATCGGCGACCCCGCGCGCTTCGGTCTCGACGCGGCGTACCCGGTGTTCTTCCTCGGCCTGCTGCGGTCCCAGCTGACCAGCGGACGGGCGTGGTCGCTGGCCGCGGTGGGAGTGGCGGCCGTGGCCGGACTGGCCCCCTTCACACCACCGGGCATCCCCGTGCTGCTCGCGGGCGCGGCCGGGGCGGTGGCGGGCGCGGTCCTGGGGGCGCGGCGGTGACCGGGGTGTGGTGGGTGGTCGCGGCGCTGGCGCTGACCTCGGTCGCCCTCCGCGTCGTGCTGCCGCTGGTCCTCGGTGGTCGCGAACTGCCGGGATGGCTGGGAGCGGCGCTGTTGAACGCCGGTCCGGCGCTGCTGGCCGGTCTGGTCGTCATGCTGCTGTGGCCCAGCGGTCCGCAGGTAAGCGCGTTCCGCACGCTGACCGCGCTGGCGGGTGTCAGCGTCGGCGTGGTGCTGCTGGCCGCCAAGCGCTCCATCCTCACCGCCATGGCAGGGGCCGCGCTGGTGAGCGCCCTGCTGCGGTTGCTGCTGTCCTGACGTCCCCCGACCCGACGACGCGGTCGAGCTCCGGCGCTGCCCCCGATCGGCTCAGCATGAGTTTTTCGGGCTTTTCCGCCGGGTAAACAGTACTTGATCTCACGTTTGGATAACTTTTCCACGTCTGGGGGAAACGATGTCGCTGGAAAGCGTCGGCCTGACCGAGCTGGACATGCGGGTGTACCGGTGCGTGTCCCACCACCCCGGCTGTTCGCTCGGCGGACTGGTGGTGTCCGCCGGTCTCCCCCGACCCGCCGTCGAGGCCAGCCGTGACCGGCTGGTCGAGATGGGTCTGCTGGTCACCGGCGAGCAGGAGGGCATGCAGGTCAACCCGGTCGGTCCGGAGCTGGTGGTGGAACGGCTGCGCGCCGACATCGACGTCGAGTACAACCAGCGCCGCAAGCAGGCCGCCGGGTTGCACGGCGAGCTGAGCCGGATCGTCGGTGAAGGGCTGTTGTCCGGTGTGGACGGCACGAGTTCCCCGGTGGAGGTGCTCACCAACTCGGGGGCCACCCACGTCCAGCTGCTCGCGCTCATCGGGCACACCCGGCACGAGCTGCTGAGGATGTGCGCGACGTCCGGCGACGCCGACGCGCTGCACTCCGCCGGACGCGAGCTCAAAGGGGTTCGCCCAGGCGTGGACGTCCGGCTGATCTGCCCCTCCTCGTCCCTGCTCACCAGCCAGGCCCGCTCGCTGGACGGCCTGGACAGCAATGCCATGCGCGTGGTGAGCAGCCCACCCGTTGGGTTGCACGTGTTCGACCGCCGCGTGGCGTTAGTGGAGGGCGACTCAGCCGACACGTGGTTCGTGGTGCACGGACACGCGCTGGTGCGAGTGTTCTACGCGCTGTTCGACACGTGGTGGAGCCTGGGCCGCGCGGCACCGGCCGGGAGCGAACCCGGCGGAGTGGACGGGGTGCGCCCCACGGGCGAGGACCTGGTGCTCCTGCAACACCTCAGCGATGGCGCCAAGGACGAGAACGTGGCCAGGCAGCTCGGCTTGTCGGTGCGCACGGTGCGGCGCAAGATCTCCCACCTGCTGGAGCGGCTGGACGCCACCAGCAGGTTCCAGGCCGGTGTGCTGGCCGCCCGGCGCGGCTGGATCTGAGCACCGGCAACGCGCGGCCCACTTCGTGCCGGCTGCCTGCCCTGACCACTACGTGCCGCCGCGTTGAGCGCGGCGCCGCGGTGGACTTGGCTGAGGGGAGCCGACACAGTGAAGGAGGCAGATCCGTGCCGACACCCGCGTTCGACTCGATCCTGTTGCGACACCTGAGGTTCGCCCCGGACGGCCAGCCGCTGGAACCGGACGCCTCGCTGCGCGAGCTGGGGCTGGACTCCATGCGGTCCGTGGAACTGCTGTTCGACCTGGAGGACCACTACCAGGTCACGCTCGACGAGGAAGCGCTCAACGCCGCGACGTTCGCCACGCCGCGCTCGCTGTACGACGCGGTGCTGCGCGCGGGCGGCTCCGAGTCCGGCGCGCTGGCCTCTTGAGCTGTCCGGTGGCCGTCCACGTGGGACGCGGTGGTGGTGGGCCGGTGCTGGCGGTGCTGTGCACGGCGCAGTTCCTGGTCGTCGCCAACATCACCCTGGTCACCATCCTGCTCCCCGCCCTCCAGCGGGACCTGGGTTTCGCGGGCGGCGGTGTGCAGTGGGTGGTCAGCACCTACACCCTGACCTTCGGCTGCAGCCTGGTGATCGCGGGCAGGCTGGCCGACCTGTTCGGTCACCGCCGCGTCCTGGGCGCGGGGCTGTGCTTGTTCGCGCTGGGCTCGCTGGGATGCGGGCTGGCGGGGCATCCCGCGGTGCTGCTGGTTTCGCGTGGTGCGCAGGGCTTGGGCGCCGCGGCGGTCGCCGCCGCCGCGCTGGCTCTGCTGATCCGCCAGTTCACCCGTGATCGCCCGCGAGCGCTGGCCTGGTGGTCGGCTTCCCAGGCGCTCGGCGGCGCCTCGGGCTGGTTGCTGGGTGGCGTGCTCAGCGAGGTCGTGGGGTGGCGGGGGGTGTTCCTGGGCAATGCCGCCCTCGCGCTGCTGTGCGCGGTGCTGAGCCCGCTGCTGATGCCTGTGGGCAGCAGGAGCGCGCGCCGGGTCGACGTGGCGGGCGGCGCGCTGATCACCCTGGCGATGTTCCTGCTGGTGCTGGGCCTGACCGAGGCGGCGGACCCGCGCACCGGTCCCGCGCTGCTGGCCGGGGGCGCGCTGGCACTGGTCGGGTTCGCGCTGGTGGAGCGGCGCGCCACCGACCCGGTGGTGCCGCTGGTCGCGCTGAGGTCCCGCTCGCTGGTGACCGGGACCGCGGTGATCGCGCTGATCAACGCCATCACCACGCCCGTGCTGACGTTGTGCGCGTTGCACTTGCAAGGCGCCAGGGGCGTCGGCGCGGCGTGGTCGGGTGCGCTGTTCGTGCCGTTCAACCTCGCGGTGATCGCCGGTTCGGTGCTGGCCGCCCGGCGCGTCGGCGGGCGGCGCGGCGTCCGCTTGGCGGTGATGGCCGCCGCGGTGGGAGCCATCGCGGCGGGTGCGGGCGTTCTGGTGCTGCTGCCCTCCACCGGAGCGTTCGTGGTGCCCGTCCTGGTCGGGTTCGCCCTGCTGGGCCTGGGTGGTGGGAGCGCGTCGGTGGCGGCCAACGCCGAGGGCACCGCGGGGATCGCACCGGGAACGGCCGACGAGCGCGGGGGAGTGGCAGGCGGATTGCTCAACACCGCGACCGAGTTGGGCGTGGCGTTGGGGATGGCGGTGTTCGTCACGGTCGGCACCGGCCAAGGCGGCTTGCGCGCCGCGCTGACCGCCGCCGCCGGGACGGGGCTGCTGATCGCGCTGGGGCTGCTGGCCCTGGCACGACGCCAGGTTCCCGCCGCGATGGCGGTTGACAGCTAGCGGCCGGGCGGCGGAGCACCCCCGGCCGGTGCGCTTGTGCCGGAGTACCACCCTCATACGGGCTTTGGAGGTTCGATGTGCACGGTCGGGTTGATGTGCGCCGACAGCCGGATGGCGTCGGCTCTCCGCTCCGCGCTGGAGGGGTTGCCGGGGACGCGGGTGCGTCTCCTGCCGCCGGAGCGGTCCGCTCCCCCACCGGAGCGGCTGGACGTGCTGCTCACCGATGACGTCACCGACGTGGCGCCACCCCCGGCCACGCTGGTGCTCGTGGTCTCGACCCGCGACGCGGGTCCGGTGTTCGCGGCGGACATGGTGCTGGCGGCGATCACCGCCATCGCACGGCTGCGCGGGCGTGAGCCGGGGACCTCGTTGTCCCAGCGGGAGCGGCAGGTGCTGCGGTTCATCGCGGACGGCCTGACCCAGGACCAGACCGCGCGCAAGCTGGGGATCAGCCCGCACACGGTGGACACCTACGTCAAGCGGGTGCGCGGCAAGCTGGGCCTGGGCAACAAAGCCGACCTGGTCCGCGCGGCGATGACGCTGCCAAGCGCACCGGAGACGCTGTGCGCCCGGTAGCCGTGCGGCCCGATGGAGCGCTGCTGTCCTGCTACACCGCGGCAGTGGCCGAAGCGCTGTGGCGGCGGGGCGGGGACTGGGCCGCCGCGATCGGGCTCGGATCGGTGCTGGCGATTCGGCCGGAGGGGGAGTTGTTCGCCTTCCGGCACCACAGCACGTCGTTGCGCCCGCTGCTCGCGCCCGACCTGCACCGCACCGGGGCGGACGACGCGAGCGGACTGCTGACCGGGTTGTCGCGCGCCTACGAGCGGCACGGGTGGGTCATCGCTATCGCCGATGTCCACAACCTCCCGTGGAGCACGGGCCGGGGCCGCCGCCACGCGCCGCACTGGTGCGTCGTGGACGGCCGCGACGAAGGCCGCTGGCACATCACCGACCGCTTCACCATGCGCGACGCGGGAGGCGAACAACCCCCCTGGGAGGGCTGGATCTCCGACGAGCACCTGCCCGCGGTGCTGGCGACCGCGCCCGGCAGCCCCGAACAGCGGTTGCGCGACCGCTTCCCCTTCGGGGACGAAGAGCCGGAACCGGTGCGCTCCCGATACCAGTGGTTCGCCACAGGTGGGCACGCGGACCTGCGGCCCCGTGGTGAGTGGCTGTGCGGCGCGGCCGCCCTGCGGCGCTTGGCCGGGCACTACGCCGAGCGCGGGGCCGACCCGGCGGCCTACCGGCAGACCGAGGACCTCTGGGTGACGGCGCGGCACCGGCGGCTGCGACAGGTGGTGCTGCAGCGCGACGGTTCCCCGGAAGCGGGCAAGGCGCGTGAGCTGGCCGACACGTGGGAGCGGGTGCCGATGATGCTGCACTACGCCGAGGAGTCGGCGCGGCGCGGCAGGCCGAAGCTCACCGCGCTGCGCACCGCGCTGGAAGCGGTGACGCGGGAGGAATCACGACTGGAGGGTGATCTCGGTGGACGTTCTGGATGACGCGGGTCGGGCCGTGGTGGCGGTGCTGGTCGCCGAGGCCGCTCACCCGGTGGAGGTGGCGGTCCGGGCGGGCACCCCGCTCGCGGGCGGTGGGCTGGAGCTGACCTCGCTGGAGCTGATGCGGGCGCTGTTCAAGCTGGAGGAGGCGCTCGACGTCGAGCTGGACGAGGCCATCTCGGACTCCGAGCTGCGCACCGTCGGCGACGTCGTGGAAGCCGTCCGGCGCAGCCAGGGCGGTTGAGCCGGAGCCCGGTCCGGTGCCCCTGGCACGCCACCTCCAGGGGCACCGGCAGCCGGACGCCTACCCGCGGTGGCCCGCGAGATCCCCGAGCGGGCGGTCCACGTGCTCCGCTGCTTCACCCAGCAACCACAGCACGTCATCGGTCAGCGCGACCGCCGCCGGGAACCCCGCACGAGGGCCGCCGAAGAACGTCCGCACCAGCGTCCGGTCGTCGCCGAAGTCGAACCGGACCGTGGTGCACGTCAGGTCGACGCCGGGACGGAACGTCCCCAGTTCGCGGGTCCGGTGGGTCACCTCGTCGCCCGCCGACCCCGCCACCGTGCCGGGCAACCGCCCGTCGCCCCTGGTCACGTGCAGTTGCAGGTAGTCCACCCGGTCCTGGCACAGCGAGTCACCGAACGCGGGCACGTCCCCGGCCAGTTCCGGCACGCCGAGGTGGGAGTGCCGGAAAGCCCGGACGCAGGACTGCCACACCTGCCTGCCGTAAGAGCGCAGCGTCCGGGCCGGGTCGACACGGCACACCAGGGGCCGCTCGTTGATCAGGTATCCCACGACGTCCTCGGCGCCCGCGTCGCGCCGGGTGGACACCGGTGTCTGGATGGCGAACCGCTCCTGCCCGGTGCGCCGCCAGACCGCCAAGGACACCAGCGCGGCCACGGCGCTGAACGCGGAGACGTTGAGCAGACCGGACAGCTCGCGCACCGCCGCGGCCAAGGCCGGACCGGGGTGGGTCGAATCCCGCTGCGCGCGGACCTGCTCCTCGCCGTCGCCGTGCGGCATCAAGCCCCGCAACGGAGGCACGTCGGCGAAAGCCCTGGCCCAGATCGACTTCTCGCGCTCCGCGCGGGCCTGCCCGTCACGGGCGCGTGACCGGCAGAACTCCGGATAGCCGACCACCTCCGGTGCGGGACGTCCGGACCAGGCGCCCGTCAGCTCGCGGGTGATGACGCCCATCGAGTGGTGGTCGGTCACCAGGTGGTCGGCCAGCACCAGCAGCGACTGCCCGCGGCCGTCGCGGAAGAGCTCGAAGCGGGCGCGCCGGGACTCGTGCGGGCCGGACAGCTCGGCGTGGTACAGCTCGGTGAGCCGCCGCTCCAGCGCTGGTGCGACTTCCGGCACGTCCGACACCACGAGCTCCTGCGCGGCGTCGCCCAGCCACTGCGCGCGCGGTGGACGGCCGACCAGGCCCGCGCGCAGCGCCGAACGCCGGGCCAGCAGGTCTTCCACGGTCGAGCGCACCCGGTCGGGACCCACCTGCGCGGGCACTTGCACATCGGTGGCCAGGTTGTGCGCCACACCGGGGCCGAGCAGGTGCTGGAAGAAGAACAAGCTGTGCTGCTCGGGGAGCAGGGGGAAGGGTTGCACCGCGAACCTCCTCGACGGGTGTCATCGGTTCCCCGGTGCGTACACCGCCGCGTTGTGGCGGAAACCCGTTGCGAGGTCCCGTGATTGCGCTACTGGCGCGCGGAGGTGGGAGGGGATCACGGTTGGTCCACACAACCCAACGCTGATCGGAGGGGCCGTGACGGCAGAGAGAGTGCTGGTCACCGGGGGGCGGGGTTACCTCGGCTCGGTGCTGACCCGTGAGCTGGTGCGGCGCGGCAGGCAGGTGGTCGTCCTGGACAACGGCGCCGTCGCCGGCCCGGCGTCCGAAGTGGACGGCGTGTCCCGCGTCGACGCCGACGTGCGGGTACCCGCCGACTGGGAGCACGTGCTGGCGGGAGTCGACGCGGTGGTGCACCTGGCCGCCATCGTCGGCGACCCCGCCTGCGGCGTGGATCCGGACGACGCGTGGGACGTCAACTACGTCGGCACCGTGCGCGTCGCCGAAGCCTGCCGTCGCAACGGGGTGCACCGCTTGGTGTTCGCCTCCACGTGCAGCAACTACGGGGCCTGCCGCGAGGAGGCCGACGTCTGGTCGCCGTTGAACCCGCAGTCGGTCTACGCGCGGTCGAAGATCCTGGCCGAGCACCACCTGCTGTCGGCCTGCTGCGATGGCTTCTCCCCGCAGGTGCTGCGCTTGGCCACGCTGCACGGGCTGTCCCCGCGCATGAGGTTCGACCTGGCGGTGAACGCGATGACGGCGGACGCGGTGGCCCTCGGCGAGGTCGTGGTGCACGGTGGTGATCAGTGGCGACCGTTCCTGCACGTGCGGGATGCGGCGCGGGTCGTGTTGCGGGCGCTGGATCGGCGGCCCGGACCGGGCGCGCACGTCTACAACTGCGGGTCCAACGACGAGAACTACCGGATGGACCAGGTGGGCGCGCTGATCGCCCGCGAGGTGCCCGGCGCGGCGCTGCGCGTCGAGCGGGACGTGGTGGACCCGCGCAACTACCGGGTCAACTTCGACCGCGCCCGGCGGGACCTGCGCTTCGACACGCGCAACCGGGTCGTGGACACGGTGCGCGAAGTGCGCGAGGCCATGGCGCACGGGCGGTTCCTGGACTTCACCTCACCCCGCTACAGCAACTACCTCACGGTGCGCGCCCAATCCGGCGTCGCAGCCTGAAGGAGCAGGCGATGACCCACTGCGAACCCGTCCCGATGGCTCGCCCGGTGTTCGAGGTCGACCAGGAAGTGCTGCGCGAACTCGGCGCGGTGCTGGAATCGGGCATGGTGACCAATGGCAGGCTGGTGCGCGCCTTCGAGCAGGAGGTGGCCGAGCACCTCGGCGTCGCGTGCGTCGTGGCGGTCAGCAGCTGCACCACCGGCCTGATGCTCGTGCTGCGCTGTCTGGGCCTGCGGGGCGACGTCGTCATCCCCAGCTTCACGTTCATGGCCACCGGTCACGCCGTGATCTGGAACGGGCTGACGCCCCGCTTCGCCGACGTCGATCCCGCGACGTGCACCCTCGACCCGGCTTCGGTGGACGCGGTGGTCGACGGCGCGTCGGCCGTGCTGGCCGTGCACACCTTCGGCGCGCCCTGCGACACCGTGGCGTTGCAGGAGGTCGCGGACCGGCGTGGTGTTCCCCTGGTGGTCGACGCCGCCCACGGCTTCGGCAGCCGCTACCCGGACGGCACAGCGGTGGGCACCAAGGGGGTGGCCGAGGTCTTCAGCCTCAGCCCCACCAAACCGCTGTCCACCGGCGAGGGCGGCTTGATCGCCACGACCGACGAGGACTTCGCCAGTGAGCTGCGCGTGGCCAGGGAGTACGGCAACCCCGGTGACTACGACAGCAGGATGCCCGGCCTCAGCGGCCGGATGACCGAGTTGGCCGCGGTGCTGGGGCGGGCCAACCTGCGCACGTTCCCGAGGTGGGCTCAGCGGCGGCGCGCCCTCGTCGACCGGTACCGGCGCGGCCTGGCGGAAGTGGTGGGCGTCGAGCCACAGCGGGTTCCGGCGGGCGCGCTCAGCTCCTACAAGGACTTCGTGGTCCGGGTCGACGCCGAGGCGTTCGGCGGCGACCGGGACGATCTCGCCGACCGCCTGCGCCGACAGGGGATCAGCACGCGGTCCTACTTCGACCCGCCGCTGCACCGCCAGTCCGCCTACCGCCACCTGACGCCGGGGACGCCGCTGCCGCACACCGAGGCGTTGTGCGCCGAGATGCTGACGCTGCCCCTGTACCCGAAGATGGAGGACCCGGTGGTCGACCGGATCTGCCGGGCGATCGGCGAGGGGGGAGCGAGCGCGTGAGGGACTACGTCGCCGAGTTGCGGGCACTGGTGGGCAGTCGGCCGCTGATCCTGCCCGGCACGTCGGTGGTGGCGGTCGACGAGCGGGATCGGCTGCTCCTGCTGCGTCGGCGCGACACCGGCGGTTGGGGCCTGCCCGGAGGGCTGATGGAGCCGGGGGAGTCGTTCGAGGACACCGGTCGCCGCGAGCTGTGGGAGGAGACCGGCCTGCGCGCGGGTGAACTGGTCCTGCTCGACGTGTTCGCGGGGCCCGAGTACTTCTACCGGTACCCCAACGGCGACCAGGTGCACAACGTCACCGCCGCCTACCTGGCGCGCGTCTCGGCGTCGGACCGACTGGTGCTGCAGGAGACCGAGGCTTGCGGCGCGGCGTTCTTCGCCGCGCGTGAGGTCCCCGCAGGCGTCATCGCCCCGGAGCGCCCCATCGTCGCGCGGTACCGGAGGATCGCGGAGGGGGAACGGCCATGGCCCACCTGGAGTTCATCGACGACTGCCTGCGCCGCGCGGCCGCGCTAGCGCGCCGCTCGGCGGACCGGTCCGCCGTCGCGGTCAAGCCGGACGACCCCAACCAGGTGGTCACCCCGGCGGATCTGGCGATCAGCGCCGAGCTGGTCGGCCGCATCACCGCGCGCTTCCCCGACGACTCGGTGCTGGACGAGGAGACCGGCCCGCGGCGCGGCCCCTCGGGCACCACGTGGGTGCTCGACCCGCTCGACGGGTCGAGCAACTACGCGGCGGGAACGGCGCTGTACGGCACCATGCTGGCCGTCGTGGAGCACGGTCGGGTGGTGGCCGCGGGCATCGCGCTGCCGGAGTTCGACGAGGTCCTGCTCGCCGAGCACGGTGGGGGAACCCACCTCAACGGAGTGCGGGTGCGCACGCCCGCGCGCACCGAGCTGGCCGACTGCCTGGTGGCCCACGGGCTGGACACCGGGCCGCCCGCCGAGCTGAGCGAGGACTTCCGACGGCTGTCCTGGCTGGCATCGCGCTGCTTGGGCATCCGGATGAGCAACAGCGTCTTCGACGCGGTGCAGGTCGTCAAGGGCGCGTACGGCGCCTTCCTCCACCGGCGCACCAGGATCTGGGACGTGGCGGCCATCGACTGCGTGGCGCGGGAGGCGGGAGGGTGCTGCACCGCTCCGGACGGCGAGCCGCTGGACTTCACCGACCCGATCGCCCGCGCCGCGGACTGGTACCCGGTGCGGGTGTGCGCCGACGGGCTGCAACCGGCGTTGACCGGGGACGGTGCCGCTGGGGCGGGTGTCGCTGATTGACTTGGCAGCATGACCACACCCGTCCCCGCACGGCCTTCCATCCTGACCGTGGACGACGACCCCGGCGTGTCCAGGGCCATCGCGCGTGATCTGCGCAGGCAGTACGGCGAGAGCTACCGGATCGTGAGGGCCGAGTCGGGCCCCCACGCGCTGGAGGCGCTGCGCGAGATCAAGATGCGCGGCGAGGAGGTGGCCGCGCTGCTGGCTGACCACCGGATGCCGCAGATGACCGGCGTCGAGTTCCTGGAAGCCGCCATGGACCTGTTCCCGGTGGCCCGGCGCGTGCTGCTGACCGCCTACGCGGACACCGACGCGGCGATCCGGGCGATCAACGTCGTCGACCTGGACCACTACCTGCTCAAGCCGTGGGACCCGCCGCAGGAGAAGCTCTACCCGGTGCTGGACCGGCTGCTGGCCGACTGGTGCGCGACCGACCGCAGACCGCCCCGGCAGGTCCGGGTGGTCGGCCACCGCTGGTCGCCGCGCTCCTACGAGGTGCGCGACTTCCTGGCCCGCAACTCGGTGCCGTTCCGCTGGCACGCCTTGGACGGCACCGATCCCGAGGCCGTCCGGCTGCTGACCGCCGCGGGCCAGGACGGCACCCGGCTGCCGGTGGTGGTGACCGCGGAGGGCGAGGCGCTGGTCGGGCCGTCGGACGCCGAGCTGGCCGCGAAGGTCGGCCTGAGCACGCGGCCCTCCACCGACTTCTACGACCTGATCGTGGTCGGCGGCGGCCCCGCCGGGTTGGGCGCGGCGGTCTACGGCGGCTCGGAGGGCCTGCGCACGGTGCTGGTCGAGCGCCGGGCCACCGGTGGTCAGGCGGGCACCAGCAGCCGCATCGAGAACTACCTGGGGTTCCCCGAGGGCGTCTCGGGCGAGCAGCTGACCGAGCGCGCCCGCAGGCAGGCGTTGAAGTTCGACGTCGAACTGCTGACCACCCGCGACGTGGTGGGGCTCGAGCCGCGCGGCGCGGCGCGCGTGGTGCGCTTCGACGACGGCACCGAGTTGGCCGCGCACACCGTCATCCTGGCCACCGGCGTGTCCTACCGGATGCTGGACGCGCCGGGGCTGGGCGGGCTGACCGGCCGAGGCGTGTACTACGGCGCGGCCACCACCGAGGGGCCCCACTGCGCGGGCCAGGACGTCTACCTGGTCGGCGGTGCCAACTCCGCGGGCCAGGCCGCCCTGTACTTCGCCGCCCACGCGCGCCGCGTGGTGCTGCTCGTGCGCGGCGACTCGCTGGAGCGGACCATGTCGCACTACCTGGTCCAACAGCTGGCCGACGTGCCCAACATCGAGGTGCTGACCTGCACCGAGGTCGTCGGCGGCAGCGGCGGCGACCACCTGGAGTCGCTGGTCCTGCGGGACAACCGGACCGGCGAGAAGACCTCGGTGCGCGCCTCGTGGTTGTTCGCCTTCATCGGCGCCGCGCCGCGCACCGACTGGCTGGAGGGCACGCTGGCGCGCGACGAGCGCGGGTTCGTGCTGGCCGGACCGGACCTGGTCGCCGACGGCCGCGCCCCGGCAGGGTGGGACCTGGACCGCCTGCCCTACCACCTGGAGACCAGCTTGCCCGGCGTGTTCGTCGCGGGCGACGTGCGCGCCGCCTCGGTCAAGCGGGTGGCCTCCGCGGTCGGCGAAGGCGCGATGGCGGTATCGCTGGTGCACCGCTACCTGGAGAGGTCCTGATGTCCCCCCGGAACGAGCCGCAGAACGAGCCGCTGAAGCTGACCGCCGACGACCTGCGCGGCCTGTTCCTGTTCCAGCACCTGGACGAGGACCAGCTGGCCTGGCTGGTCGAGCACGGACAGGTCGAGATCCGCGCCGCGGGCAGCGCCGTGCACACCGAGGGTGAACCCGCGACGTGCTTCTTCGTGCTGCTCGACGGCACGATCGCGCTCAGCCGCGACATCGGCGGCCAGCGCGTCGAGATCAACCGCACCGACCACCGCGGGGCCTACTTCGGCGCCACCCAGGCGTACCTGGAGACCGACGCGGCGTCCGGGACCGCCTACCAGATGACCGCCGAGGCGATCACCGACGTGCGCCTGTACCAGTTGCCCGCGCGGGACTTCGGGCCGATCGTGCGCGAGTGGTTCCCGATGGCCATGCACCTGCTGGAGGGGCTGCTCATCGGGATGCGGAACACCCAGCGCATCGTCGGCCAGCGCGAGCGGCTGCTGGCGCTGGGCTCGCTGTCGGCGGGCCTGACCCACGAGCTGAACAACCCGGCCGCCGCGGCGGTCCGCGCGACCGCCGCGCTGCGCGAGCGGGTCGCCGGGATGCGTCACAAGCTGGCCATGCTCGCGGGCGGCTCGATCGACCCGGCCACCCTGCCGGTGCTGGTGGAGTTGCAGGCGGAGGCCGTCGAGCGGGTCGCCAAGGCCCCCGAGCTGGGACCGATGGAGGCCGCCGACCGCGAGGACGAGGTCGGCGAGTGGCTGGCCGCGCACGGCGTCGAGGGCGGCTGGGAGCTCGCGCCGACCCTCGTGGCCGGTGGCCTGGACGTGGCGTGGCTGGAGCACGCGGTGAACCGCTGTCCCCAGACCGCCACCGAGGCGGCCGTGCGGTGGCTGGGCTACACGGTGGAGACCGAGACCCTGATGAACGAGATCGAGGACGCGACCACCAGGGTCTCCAGCCTGGTCGGCGCGGCCAAGCAGTACTCGCAGCTGGACCGGGCGCCCTTCCAGGTGGTCGACGTGCACGAGCTGCTCGACTCGACCCTGGTGATGATGGGGCGCAAGATCGGTGACCGGGTGCGGGTGGTCAAGGACTACGACCGGTCGCTGCCCGCGCTGCCCGCGTACGCGGCGGAGCTGAACCAGGTGTGGACCAACCTGGTGGACAACGCGCTGGCGGCGATGGGCGGCGAGGGGACGCTGACCGTGCGCACGTCCCGACGGGAGGACCGCGCGGTGGTGGAGATCGGGGACACCGGCGTGGGGATCGCGCCGGAGCTGCTGGGGCGGATCTTCGAGCCGTTCTTCACCACCAAGCCGGTGGGGGAGGGGACCGGGCTGGGGTTGGACATCTCGTGGCGGATCGTGGTCAACAAGCACCGCGGCGACATCCAGGTCGAGTCGGCGCCGGGCGACACCCGGTTCCGGGTCCTGCTGCCCCTGGTCGCGCCCCCACTCCCGGAAAGCACGACCACCGCCTGATCCCAGGCGCCTGCAAGTACCACCCGACCCCTCCACCGGGGCCGGTAACCGCTACCCGGCCCCGGTTGCCCCCGCGCTAGCGCGCCAGCCCGTCCAGCCGCACCTGGACGTCCTCAGCCTCGGCATCGCGGTCCTGCGACCGGTAGGCCGCCACCTCGCCCAGCAGGTCTGACCCGTCCACCGCCCGCTACCTCCCGGGACTGACCCGACCAGCGGATTCCAACGATCGGCAAGGGGGTTGCACGACCGGCCGGGCAGGGTGCGCCAGAAGGCGGCCCCGGGTGACCTGGGGGCCGGGGCCGCCCCACCTCACCCGCAAGTGGCCAGCGCCCGGTCCAGCGCCGAGCGCTCGGGGTCGGTGGTGGGCAGGTCGTAGATCGCCTTCACACCGACGTAGACGCGCGCGTAGGCGCAGGCGTAGGCGGGGTTGGGCGGCATCCACTCGTCCGGTGTCCGGTCGCCCTTGGCCTGGTTGACCTTCCCCTGCACGGCCACCAGGTTGCGCAGGTCGTTGGCGGCGGCGGTGCGCCGCTCCGCTGGCCAGGAGCCCGCGCCGCCGCGCCACATCTCGGCCAGCGGCACCACGTGGTCGATCTGGATCTTCGAGACGCCGGTGACCGTCTCCCCGGTGTAGGGGTCGAGCAAGGTGCCCGAGTTGACCGCGCACCGGCCCTCCTTGCGGGTGACCCCGGTCAGGTCGCGGGCCAGCACCTGGCTGCGCTGGTCGCACCCGTCGCCGTCCACGTCGACCCAGGGCCTGCCGAACACGCACGCCGCGCCGTCGTCGCAGTCGCGGACGTAGCCGTCGAGCCCGCCCGGCGCGGCCACCCGCAGCTGGGCCAGCCGGGTCCGCGCGGTCGCGGCGTCCGGTGTGCCGTCGGGGACGCGCTGGGCGGCTTGCGCCGCCGATGGGCCGGCACTGGTGGCGGGTGAACCGCCGGGCAGGGCGGCGCAGCCGGTCAGCAGGACGGTCAGCGCTGTGGTCAGCGCTGTGGTCAGCGCTGTGGTGGCACGCCGGGTCATCGGGCTCCTCCCAGGTCTTCCGCTGCCCCGGTGGTACCCGGCCAGGTGGCACTGCGTAACTCGATCGTGTTAAGCCGCCCGAGTGGTTGAGGTCTTCCTGATCACGTCGGGTGGTTAGCTTGATCCGGTGAAGCGCCTGGGGTGGCTCATCGTCGTCGCTCTTCTCGCGGGTCTGCCCGCGCCCGGCACGGCTTCGGCGGCTGCCCGGAGTCCCGCGGACTGCGCCGCGGCGCTCGACTGCACGGCGGCCGAGATCGACCGCATGGCCATGGACGAGCGGCTGGAACTGCTCCGCGCCCTGCAACGCGGTCCGGCGGCGGTGTTCGGCGCGACCGACCGGTGGCGCAACGTCGAAGGCGTCATCGCCTTCTTCCGCGATCGCGGGTTGGGCGCCCCCGGCACCTGGGTCTCGCACGTCGACG
Organism: Saccharothrix coeruleofusca; assembly: GCF_017876325.1. Classification (NCBI taxonomy): domain Bacteria; kingdom Bacillati; phylum Actinomycetota; class Actinomycetes; order Pseudonocardiales; family Pseudonocardiaceae; genus Saccharothrix; species Saccharothrix coeruleofusca. The sequence continues at coordinate 3,106,508 of NZ_JAGINV010000001.1, read as the reverse complement.
CGGGCATCCTGGAGGGGATCGAGCGCGGCGTCGCCATCGCGCTGGGCCGTTCGACCGACGGGTTCGGCAACCCCGGCTCGGCGGAGTGGGCGGACTACCTGATCGCTCTGCGGCGCGGCGAACTGGCCGAGCGCGCCGCGCACGACCGGGCGTGGAGCGAGGCCGAGCAGGCCGCCACTGATCACGGCGTGGTGCTCGCCGAGCGGGTGCGCGGACTGCGCCCCACCGCCGTGGAGCGCCGCTTCTTCCTGTTCTCCGAGTTCTACCGGTGGACCCTGCGCAACCGCCCGGCCGTGCTGGACCTGCTGCTGGTGCACGGGGTGCTGGTGCACCCCGTGCTGCCCCTGCGGCGGGTGCCGTTCGTGGACTGGTTCACCGACGTCGGCAATCCCGTGCCGTCCTACGAGGGCTGCCAGGTCGCTTACGCCCACGCCGAGCTCGACCCGGTCTCGGGCTCGTTCGGCACGCTGGAACTGCTGCTGGCCTACCTGCCCGAGCTGTTCGAGGAGTTCCGCGGCGACCGCGCGGGCGGGTGATCCGGCGGCCGGTCACCGGGGGCGCAGGCGGCGGGCCAGCAGCTCGCGCAGCGCCCCGGTCCGCTCGGCCAGCCCGCCCAGCGACGTCAGGAACTCACCGGCCGTCGGGCCGAGCGCGCCCAGCAGTTCGGCGGTGACCTCGGCGCGGGCGGCGCGGCCCGCCTCGACCGCAGCCAGCCCGCGCGGGGTCAGCTCGACCAAGCGGGCACGGCTGTCCCTCGGGTCGGGGCGGCGCGCGGCGTAGCCGACCCGCTCCATCTCGGCGACCACCTTCGACGCCCCCTGCGCGGTCATGCCCAGCCGCTCGGCCAGGTCGGTCACCCGCACCGGGCCGGTGAGCAGGTGCTGGAAGACGTAGCCGTGGACGGTGCGGGCCTCGCCGTGCCCGGCTTCGGCCATCCGGGCGCGCACGCGCGCGTCGCACTCCGCGGCCAGCGCGGTCAGCAGCAGGGGCAGGTCGCGGTCGGGGGTTGACGCCACGGCGGGAGGCTGACATGTTCAACCATGGTTGTGCAACCTAGGTTGAGCATTTTGTCCGAGGAGGTGGCGCGGATGCTGTGCGACCCGGCGTTCCGACCGGTGGTCGAGGCGTTCCGCGAAGGCATCGGTGCGGGCGGGGCGGCACTGGCGATCACCGCGGGCGGACGGATCGTGGTGGACGTGTGGCACGGCACCCGCGACGAAGCGGGCACCCTGCCGTGGGAACGCGACACCGTGGTCAACGTCTTCTCGGTGTCCAAGAGCTTGGTCACGACCCTCGCCCACGTGCTGGTGCGCCGCGGACTGCTGGATTTGGACGCGCCGGTGTCGGCCTACTGGCCCGCGTTCCGCACCCGCACCACGGTCGCCGACCTGCTGGCGCACCGGGCGGGGCTGCCCGCCCTGCGCGACCCGATGCCCGAGGGCAGCGCCTACGACTGGGACGCGATGACCGCCGCGCTGGCGGCCGAGCCGCCGTGGTGGGAGCCGGGCACCCGGCACGGCTACCACGCGGTGACCTTCGGCTGGCTGGTCGGCGAAGTGCTGCGACGGGCGACCGGCACCTCCGTGCGCGACCTGGTCACCGCCGAACTGGGCCCCGACCTGCACATCGGGCTGCCCGCGCACGCCGAGCGCCGCGCCGCGTCCGTGCTGCCGCCCGAGGGGAGCGCGGGCGTCGCACCGGCCCCCGGCCCGGTGGCGCTGCGCGCCTTCACCAACCCGGCGGACCTGCTCGTCCCCGGCGCCATCAACACGCCCGCCGCGCGGCGGGCGCAGATCCCGGCCGTCAACGGCCACGCCACCGCCCGCGCGCTGGCCGCGCTGCACGGCGGACTGGCGGACCTGCTCGGCTCCGACGTGCTGGCGCGGGCCACCGCCCCGCGCAGCGACGGCCCCGACGAGGTGCTGGGCGGGCGCACCCGGTTCGGGCTGGGCTACATGCTGCCCAACGAGGTCCGGCCGTTCGCGCCCAACCCGCGCGCCTTCGGCCACACCGGCGCGGGCGGCTCGCTCGCCTTCGCCGACCCGGACCTGGGCATCGGCCTGGGTTACGTGACCAACCGCGTGCTGATCAGCCCGGCGGGACCGGACCCGCGGTGGACGCCGCTCCTGGAAGCCCTGTACCGCTGAGCCCGCTCCCGGCCAGTTGCGCCACGAGGTCGGTCAGCGCCCGTCCCAGCGGCAGGTCCACGCGCACGGTCGCGCAGGCGTCGCCACGGGTCTGGCCGCGGTTGACGATCAGCACCGGCTTGCCCGCCTTGGCCGCGTGGCGGACGAACCGCAGCCCCGACATGACCGTCAGCGAGGAGCCGAGCACCAGCAGCGCCCGTGACTGGTCGACGAGCCGGTAGCACCGCCGCACCCGCTCCGGCGGCACGTTCTCGCCGAAGAACACGACGTCCGGCTTGAGCACGCCGGAGCCGCAGTCCGCGCACCCGACCACCCGGAAGCCGCGCACCTGCCCCTCGTCGAGGTCGACGTCGCCATCGGGGTTGATCCGGGTGGCCTCGCCCTCGAACGACGGGTTGGCCGCGCGCAGCCTGCGGTCCAGCTCCTCGCGCGGGCTGGTCCGCCCGCAGTCCAGGCAGACCACGCGGTCCAGGCTGCCGTGCAGCTCCACCGCGTCGGACGTGCCCGCGGCCTGGTGCAGGCCGTCCACGTTCTGCGTGATGACGCCGGAGAGGTGGCCCGCCGCGCGCAGCGCCGCCACCGCCCGGTGGCCGTCGTTGGGCCGGGCTCTGGCGATGGTCCGCCAGCCCAGGTGGCTGCGCGCCCAGTACCGGCGGCGGGCGTCCGGGCTGTCGACGAACTCCTGGTAGGTCATCGGGGTGTGCTTGCGCAGACTGCCCGCGGCGCCGCGGTAGTCGGGGATGCCGGACTCGGTGGACAGCCCCGCCCCGCTGAGCACCAGCACCCGTCCCCGCGCGACCACCGGGACGACCTCGTCCAGGCTGGTCGTCCGCGGCAGCGGCGCGCCCGTGGCCGTCCAGCTCAACGTGGGTCGTGTTCGCATGGTTCGAGACTACGTGCGGCCGCGGGTTCATCGGAGTGTCACCTGGTGGCGGAGGTCCCCGGCCGGGCGGTCCCCCGGCCGGGGACGGGGCCGCGCCGCAGGCGGCGAAACCTCCCGATCGAGGGGTTTTCCTTGTCGGTCAAGCATCTCACTCAATGGGGGCTTCCCCTCGCGCGGGCCTGTCGGACCTGGTTGCCCGCTGCCACGATGAGTTCCGGGTCCGACATCGTCCGCAGTGGAGGGAAGGGGAGTCGGATGACCGTTGTCTCGTCGGGGGAAGGCGTCCGGGAATCGGTCCGCGGGATGCTGCCCGAGCTGTGGGGGACGCTGAGCGAGCTGGTCCGGTTGCGGTCGGTCAGCGCGGGCCCGGCCGAACCGCTGGCCGCCACCGCGCGCCGGGTCGCCGAGCTGTTCCGCGCAGCGGGCTTGGGCAGCGCGGACGTCATCACCATCGAGCACGGCGGCAGCACCTCCGCCCCGCTGGTGTACGCCGACGAGCGCAAGCACGCGGGCGCGCCGACGGTGCTGCTCTACGCCCACTACGACGTGCAGCCCGCCGACGCCGCGCAGTGGCAGGTGACCGAGCCCTTCACCCCGAAGGAGGTGCCCGACGGGGACGACACCCGGCTCTACGGGCGGGGAGCGGCGGACGACAAGTCCGGCGTGGTGATGCACCTCGGCGCGGTCAGGGCACTGCTGGAGCAGGCGGCGGACGCGCCGGTGAACCTCAAGCTGGTGGTGGAGGGCGAGGAGGAGACCGGCGAGAGCACGCTGGACCAGTACCTGGCCGAGCACCCGGAGGACCCGCGGTTCCAGGCCGACGTGGTGGTCGTGGCCGACACCGGCAACCTGCGGCTGGGCGCGCCCACCCTGACCTCGACCCTGCGCGGCATCGCGGTGGTCGACGTGGAGCTGCGCACGCTGCGGCGCGCGGTGCACAGCGGGATGTACGGCGGGCCCGCGCCGGACGCCTTCATGGCGCTGGTGCAGGTGCTGTCCACGCTGCTGGACCGGGAGACCGGCGCGGTGGCGGTGCCCGGTCTGGCCGACCAGGACTACCCATGGTCGGCGGTGTCGGAGGAGTCCTTCCGCGCCGACGCGGGCGTGCTGCCCGGCGTGGCGCTGATCGGCGCGCCCGAGGACAGCCTGGCCAAGCGGCTCTACGGCAGGGCGTCGATCAACGTGGTGGGCCTGAGCGGGGTGCCCGGCATGGACGCGGCCACGAACGTGCTCTGCCCGGCGGCCCGCGCGCGCGTGAGCATGAGGCTGGCCCCCGACCAGGACACGGGAGCGGCTCTGGAAGCGCTGCGCGCCCACCTGGTCGGCGCCGCGCCGTGGGGGCTGGAGGTGGAGGTCACCGCGGTGGGCCGGGGGACCGGGTTCGTCGCGCAGCGCGGCGCCCACCACGACGCGATCGAGCAGGCGCTGCGCGAGGCCTACGGAACCGCCACCGTGGAGCACGCCGGGCAGGGCGGTTCCATTCCGCTGGTCGCCGCGTTCCGGGCGGCCAATCCCGACGCCGACATCGTCCTGTGGGGCTGCGAGGAGCCCAGGGCGAACATCCACGGCAACGACGAGAGCGTGAGCCGGTCCGAGCTGGAGCGCATGACGCTCGCCGAGGCGCTGCTGCTCCAGGCGCTCACCCGTCCCTGAACCCCGCCGCCCCGCACCCCCGCGTGCGAGCGGGGGCGCTGCGGGCTGCCCGCCTGCGAGCAGGCGACCACGACAGAAAGGCGACCATGACCACCACCAAGGGGCCCAAGACCGCGGTCGACCGGTCGAGCGCGGTCAGCGCCGACCAGCCCACCGACGACGAGTTCCGGCTCCCTCCCGACGGCCTGCCCGAGGCGGACCGCAAGAAGGCGCTGGACAAGCTGGAGGCCTACTTCGCCCAGCAGCGCGCCGAGTTCCTCGGCTACCAGACCAACGAGGGCTTCAGCTACCACGCGGACATGGCCAGGTTCCTCGACTACCACTTCAACAACGTGGGCGACCCGTTCGAAGCGTCGCACTTCACCCTGCACACCCGCTGGGCCGAGCGCGCCGTGCTGGACTACTACGCCAGGATCTGGCACGCCAAGCCCAGGACCAAGAACTCCAGGGGCGAGATGCCCCCCGACGCCTACTGGGGCTACGTGCTCACCATGGGCTCGTCGGAGGGCAACAACTACGCGCTGTGGAACGCCAGGGACTACCTGTCGGGCAAGACGCTGATGCGCGAGCCGGACCCGAACGGCCTGGCGCAGTACATGTGGGTGCAGGACACCGTCCCCGCCGACAACGAGAACGCCTACTCGCCGGTGGGCTTCTACTCCCACGACACCCACTACTCGGTGGCGAAGGCCATGCGGGTGCTGGGCATCCCGAGCTTCTACGAGCTCGGCACGAAGAAGTACCCGCACGCCAACCCGCTCAACCCCGGACAGCCGTGGGACCACGAGGTGCCCTCGGAGGGCGGCGACGACGGGCCGGGCAGCATCGACATCGCGGCGCTGACCAAGCTCGTGGAGTTCTTCGCCAGCATGGGCCACCCCATCCTGATCAACCTCAACTACGGCAGCACGTTCAAGGGCGCCTACGACGACGTGGCCGCCGTCTGCGACGCCCTGCGCCCGATCTTCGCCAAGTACGGCCTGGACAAGCGCAAGGTCCGCTACGGTCGCGACGAGCAGGGCAACGAGCTGGTCGACGAGCGCGCGGGCCACTGGATCCACGTCGACGGCGCCCTCGGCGCGACCTACGCGCCGTTCCTGGAGAAGGCGATCGACGCGGGCCGGATCGACGAGGACGCCGCGCTGCCGCTGTTCGACTTCCGCGTCCCCGAGGTGTTCTCGATCGTCACCAGCGGCCACAAGTACCCCGGTGCGCCGTGGCCGTGCGGCATCTTCATGACCAAGGCCAACCTGCAGATGCTGCCGCCGGACCAGCCCGCGGTCATCGGCTCGCCGGACACCACCTTCGGCGGCTCGCGCAACGCCTTCTCCCCGCTGATCATGTGGGACTTCCTGGCCAGGCACTCCGAGCAGACCCAGGTCGACATGATCGTCGAGGCCGAGGAGGTCGCCGCCTACGCGGTGGCCAGGATCGGGGAACTGGGCGAGAGGTGGGCGGCGGCGCGTACCCCGCTGTCGCTGTCCGTGCGGTTCATGAAGCCACCGGACGAGATCGTGCACCGGTACTCGCTGGCCACCGTGCCGCTGAAGACCTCGTCGGGGACCGTGGTGGACTACGCCCACCTGTACGTGATGCCGCACGTGACCAGGGAACTGGTCGACAGCCTGGTCGAGGACCTGCGGACCGCCCCGGAGATCCCGGTGCAACGCGCCCGGCGCGGCGGTGTCGACCTGATCACCTACGTCGACGGCTCCGCGGAGACCCCCGACGTGTCCCGCCTGGCCCTGGTCCGCACCTGGGGCAACGGTTTCTAGCCCGGAGAGGGGACGAGTATGTCCACGCAGCGCGAGCCACAGCCCGACCAGCACGGCTTCGTCCTGATGGGCCGCACCGACGTGCACGGTGCGCACCTGGCCATGTTCAACATGCCCGAGCACACCTACCAGGTCATCCTCAGGCTGGTGCTGGGCTTGGACGGCAACGGGCAGGACGCGCGTGAGAAGTACTTGGACGCACTGGCCGAAGACCCGTCGTCACCGGTCATCGTGGTCAACCCCGAGTCGCACAAGATGCTGCTGCCGGACCTGATCGACCAGGGTTCCTTCCCCGCGGAGATCTGGCAGCTGCCGGGCAACGACTTCGGCAAGCGCAGGGTCGTCGCCACGGGGTTGGACGTCTGGATCGAGGCCGTGCTGCAGAACCGCAAGTTCGACCCCACCGAGACGCCGCCCGCCCGGCCCCGCTACCAGCTCTTCGGCACGTCGCAGGAGAGCCACATGGCGCACTACATGACCTGGCAGCCGGACTACCAGCTGGTGCTGGACGTCACGGGGGTGCAGGGGCTGTCCGACTACGAGCTGCGGTGGGGCACCTGGGTGGAGTTGACCAGGATCGCCGAGAACCACAGCCCGACGAGCGACCCGATGGCCCCGCACCGGTACCGGTCGATCGACGCCGTCACCGTCGAAGGTGGCAGGCCGGTGTCGATCACCGTGGAAGCGACCCGCTGGTTCGACACCAAGTACCTCAACATGCCCGCGCACAGCGCCCAGAGCTTCACCGAGCTGGCCGCCCCCGCGGCTGCGGTCTGAGAACGCGGCCACCGGCCCCGCGCCCCCGTCTGGGGCGCGGGGCCGGTGCGCGCTACCGGTCAGGCCGCGCGAGCCAGCTCCAGGAAAGCCGTCCACCGCCGGGCGTCGACGGTGATCAGCGGGCCGCGGTGCTTGGCGTCCCGGATGCTGACCCGACCGTCGGGGTGGTCGTCGAAGCGGACTTCGACGCAGGCCTGGGAGGCGGAGCTGAAGCTGCTCTTGAACCAGCCGCGCGAGCCGGGGGACCAGGCGTGGGGCATCAGGGCCGCTCCATCTCGTCGTGGACCTCGGCGACGAGGGCGCGGGAGGCGCTCTCGTCCAGGGCCCGGTTGAAGGTCTCGTCGAAACCGGCGGCGGATTCGAGTATCACCTGCCGCTTGTCGACCACGACACCGCTGATCGCCGTCTCCTGCCACACCAGGTCGGGCAACCTGGGGGAGGGGAAGGACAGGATCATCAGCGGCGCCCCCAGCAGCGGGTGCGCCCCGGCGGTGAACGGCACCACGCGGACGCGCACGTGCCCGCTCCTGCCGTCGATGACCTCCAGCAGGTGGGCCAACTGGTGGCGCATGGTCGTCCGGCCGCCGATCCACTGCCGCAGCGCGGCCTCGCCGAGCACCACGTCGAGCCCGAGCGGTTGGTCGCCCTCCAGCCGGGCCTGCCGCGCCAGCCTGGTCCGCAGCCGGGGCTCGACGTCGACCGGTCGGATGTAGGGGGTGCCCGCGCTCATCACGGCCCGCGCGTAGTCGGGGGTCTGGAGCAGGCCGGGCACCAGGTCCGGGGCGTACTCGCGGACCCGGTGGGCGCCCGCTTCGAGCCCGAGCAGGCGCAGGAACTCCTCGGTGTGCAGCCTGCCCTGGTCGTGCCACCACCCGCGCCGGTCGGTCTGCTCCCGCAGCGCCTCCAGTTCGGCCCGCTCGTCCGGGGGCGGGTCGTAGACGGCGACGAGGTCGCGCAGCTTGGCGGCGGTCAACCTGCGCTTGCCCGCCTCGATGGCGGACAGGTTGGTCCCGCCGATGCCGGTGGTGCGGCCCACGTGCGCCGCGGTCAGCCCCAACCGCTCCCGGTGCTCGCGCAACCGCAGTCCCAGCTCCCACGCCTGGACCGTGCTGGAGAGCGGACCGGGATGCGGGCTGTCGACCATGGGGGGTGCTGCTCCCTGCGGGTGAGGGGACTGGGCCGGACGGAGGGGAAGCGGCACACAGCGTAGTGCGGTTCTCTACTCGATCGAACGATACCGCCGCGATAACTATCGGCGATAAGTTGCTCTCGCTGGCTTCGGTGCGGGAGTTCCGCGCGTACCGGGAAGGGGTGGTCCCATGGGCATCCGCGAATTCCGGTGGCTGCCCCACGAAGGGCTCCGCCACGCCATTCCCGACGCGCTGACGGCGGACCAGCGGGGGCGGACGCTGTGCGGCGTGCCGGTGACCGTACCCCGCGTCACCCCGCCCGCCTTCCCCGACGGCTGCTGGCCCACCTGCCGCTCCTGCGACGCCGAGTGGCGCAAGCGCGAGGGCATTCCCTCCTTCCCCCGGCAGCGTCCCGGCTCCCCGGTGCTGGCGGGCCGGTGAGCGGGTCAGGGCAGGCGGACCTCTCCGGGGTCGCGGTCGGCCCGCAGACCCCGCCACCAGGGGCGCCGCAGCCGCCCCTCAGCGCTCCACCGGTCGAACTCCACCTCGCCCACCAGCACCGGCCGGACCCAGCGCGCGCCGTGGCCGAGCCCGTCCGGCAGCGGCTCGGTGAACGGGCTGGTGCGCCGCTCCAGCCGCGCCAGGCACCGGTCCAGATCACCCAGCAGCCGGTCGGCGAACCCGGTGCCCACCTGCCCGACGTAGACCAGCCCCGTCTCGCCGTGCGCGCCCAGCAGCAACGACCCCACGGTGTCCGGGTGCGCTCCCCGGTCCGGCCGCCAGCCGCCCACCACGACGTCCCGCGTCCGCCGCAACGTGGTCTGCACCCACGCCGCCGAGCGGCGGCCGGGTTCGTAGCGCGACGAGGACAGCTTGGCCACCACGCCCGCCAGCCCGTGCTGCCCGGCGACCCGCAGCAAGGTCGCCGGGTCGGCGTCGGGGAAGCTGGGCGGCACCTGCACGGCGTGCTCACCGGGCAGCTCCAGCCCGGTGAGCACGGCCCGCCGGGTGGTGTAGGGCAGCTCCAGCAGCGACCGCCCGTCCAGGCGCAGCAGGTCGAAGGCGTAGAACGCGGCCGGTGCGGGGCGCAGCGCGCGGATGCCCGCCTCGGAGCGGGTGCGCTGCTGCAGCAGGCGGAAGTCCGGCCGCCGGTCCGGCCCCAGCGCGACGATCTCGCCGTCGAGCACCGCGGTGCGCCCGCACAGCAGTTCGGGCAGCACACCCAGCTCCGGGAACCGGCCCAGCAGGTCCAGCCCGTTGCGGCCGAGCACGCGCACTCGCGCGCCCGCGCAGTGGGCCACCGCGCGGTAGCCGTCCCACGCGAACTCCACCGACCAGCCGCGCCCGGCGGGCGGCTCGCCCGGCACGGCGAGCATCGGCGGGACGGGATCAGGCAGGCGGTCCACCGCCTTCGCCGCACGCGCCACCGGTCACCTCCCGCACGTCCCGAGAGTCATCCTCATCGACAATCCCGGAGGCGGCGACCCGAGCGTCCCCGCGGCACCGGAACCGGCTTCACCCGAAGGGCGCACGCCCGTTGCGCCGCCGGAACCCCTGGGGCTACCCGCAGTTCGCGGAGCCGGCAGTGTGATGGGTGTCGCGCCGCACCCGGCAGCGTGGAAGGGTGACGCATGGCTTTCACGTCCCGCAGGCTCAACTTACGGCAGACACCGTCCGCCCACCCGGCCGCGGAAGGTGTCCTGGTGGTCATCGGCGAGATCGACGCCGAGGCCAGCACGTCGTTCCGGACCGAGCTCACCGCCTTCGTCGGGACCCAGGGCGGCGACGTCATCCTCGACCTGAGCGAAGTCGGCCTCATCACCGCGGCGGGCGTGCGCGTCCTGCTGGAGATCGCCGACCGCCTCTCCGGCACCGCCCGCAGGCTGCGCCTGGTGGCCAGCGCCGAAGTGCGGCGGGTGCTGCGCGCGGTCAGGGTCGCCGACGTCCTGGAGACCTACGACGAGCTCGACGACGCGGTCGGCGCGCAGGCCGCCGCCCTGCGCCGGACCTTCTACCGCGCGGCCGACTCGGGCGTGGTCGACGTGACCCCCGACGAACTGCACCGGCTGCGCCGCGAGATCGGCGACCTGCGCGCCAAGCTGCGCACCCGACCGCTGCTGGCCCGCGCGCTGGGCGTGCTCCAGGAGCGCTACCGGCTGCCCGACGAGGACACCGCCCGCCGCCTGCTGCGCGAAGCGTCCCAGCGGTACAACCTGAAGATGCGCATGGTGGCCGCCGCCGTGCTCAACGCGCCGCCCCCGGCCACGGGAGGGGCCGCGCTGTGGTTCCCCCACCGGGTGCGCTTCCCCGCGCCCGCGACGATGTTCCCCGCCTCGGGGCGTCGCCGCACGCACACCCTGCCCTCGCTGCTGGACGCCGTGCTGGACACCGCGCTGACGTGCACCGCGACCGCCATCGGCTACCTGCAGCTGGTCGACACCGGTATCGGCGGGCTGCGGCTGGAGCGGTACCGGGGTTTCACCGCGGAGCTGGCCGACCTGCTCGCCCACGTCGACGGCGGGAGCACCTCGTGCGCGTTGGCGCTGGAGCGCCGGACCCGCGTGGTGTTCCACGACATCGCGGACAGCACGGTGCTGACGAGCAAGCGCGTGCAGGAGGTCATGCTCGGTGCGGGCATCAGGGCCGTGCAGAGCACGCCGCTGCTCGCGCCCTCCCGGCGTTGCCTCGGCGTGGTGTCCACCTGCCACACCCGCGCCGAGCACGTGCCCTCGGCCGTCGAGCGGGGTCAGCTCGACGACATCGCCTGCCAGGCGGGGCAGTGGCTGGAGTGGCACGAGCAGACCACGGTCCTGGACGCGCTGGAGGACCTGCACGGCCGCGCGAGGGCGGCCACCCACCGAAACGGGCAGCGCTGATCGCCGTCCCGAAGGGACACCCGGTGGAGTGAGAACAGCGCCCGTATGGGCGATGCACCACGCCACCAGCACCGGCAACGTGGTCCCAATGCGGGATTACGGCTGCGTCGGGGGGAGTGGTTCGCTTGTCACCACAGGACTTCTCACGCCGGGACTTCCTCGTGCGCGGCGGTCAGGCCGCAGCGGGGCTCGGGGTGGCCGGAGCGGGTTCGCGGGTGGCCGCAGCGGCGCAGGCCGATCCCGGTGGCCGGGGCGGTGTGGTGCTGCGGGAGGGCACCAACACCTCCGCGGCGCTGTCCCCGGACGGGACGCGCTTGGCGATCGACCTGGTGACCGCGATCTGGGTGCTGCCCGCGACGGGCGGCCGGGCGCGCAGGCTGACCGGGGACCTGCAGGACGCGACGCTGCCCTCCTGGTCGCCCGACGGTCGCGGCCTGGTGTTCCAGTCGTACCGGGACGGCAACTTCCACCTGTGGGTCGTGGACGCGGACGGCGGTGAACCGCGGCAGCTGACCACGGGCGAGCACGACCACCGGGAACCGGTGTTCTCGCCCGACGGCGGCACGGTGGCGTTCACCAGCGACCGGGGCGGCAGCTACGGGCTCTGGTTGCTCGACCTCGCCTCCGGCGGGATCACCCCGGTGGCCACCGACCCGGCGGACGAGGTGGCCGCGCCGCGCTGGTCCCCCGATGGAACGAAGATCGTCTTCGCGGTCAACGAAACCGCGATCGACGTCGTGGTCGTCGGCAGAGGGCAGCGCACGCGACTGGTCACCGCCCCCGAGGGCGGACGGGTGCACGGACCCGCCTTCGGGCCGGGCGGCGTGCCCAGCTACACCCTGGTCCGCGGCCCCAGGGCGGACCTGGTGCTGGGGGAGCGGCAGCTCACCGACGGCGAGGACGTGTTCGGGTTCGCCGCCACCTGGACCGGCGACTCCGCCCTCTACACCGCCGACGGCCGCATCCGCCGCCGCGACCTGTCCGGGGCGGTGCGCGACATCCCGTTCGAAGCCGAGGTGCCGGTGGCGCGGCGCGAGTACCACCGCCGGGTGCGCGACCTGGACTCCCGCGTCCCGCAGCGGGTCCGCGGCATCGCGAGCCCGGTCGTCTCACCGGACGGAACGCGGATCGCGTTCCGCGCGCTCAACGCCCTGTACGTGGTGTCCCGCCTCGGCGGCAGGCCGCGCAAGCTGACCTCCGGCGGCTACTTCGACTCCGACCCGGACTTCACCCCGGACGGTCGCGCGCTGGTCTACTCCAGCGACCGCACCGGCACGCCCGCGCTGTGGTCGCGGGACCTGACCACCGGGCGGGAGACCCGGCTCGGCGCCTCGCCGGGCGCGCAGACCACGCCGCGGGTGTCCCCGGACGGCCGCTCCGTCGCCTACGTCGACCACGACGGCGCGGTGTGGGTGCTCGACATCGCCTCCGGGGCCCGCAGGCAGGTCACCCCCGCCCTGTTCATGCCGGGCAGGCCGAGCTGGTCCGCCGACGGCGCGGTGCTCGCGCTCGCCGCGGTCAAGCCGTTCTCCCGGCGGTTCCGCGAGGGCACCAGCCAGGTCCTCACCGTCGACCTGGCGGGCGGCGAGCTGCGCTACGCCGAGCCCATGCCGTTCCGCTCCCTGTCCACCAGGGGCGATGACGGACCGGTGTTCTCGCCCGACGGCAGACAGCTGGCGTTCGTGGTGGAGAGCGTGGCGTGGGTGGTCGCGGTGGACGCCGCCGGGCGGTTCACCGGCGAGCCGAGGCAGGTCACCCACGAGGTGACCGACTCGCCGGCGTGGTCGGGCTCGGACGCGCTGGTGTACCTGTGCAACGGCGTGCTGCGCCGGGTCGGCCTGCGTGGCGGGCCCCCGCGCACCATCCGGCTGGACTTCACCTGGCGCAGGCAGGCGCCGCCGCACCGCACCGTCATCCACGCGGGTGCGGTGTGGGACGGCGAGTCCGAGCGGCTGCGCCGGGACGTGGACGTGGTGCTGGAGGACGGCCGGGTGGCCGAGGTCCGCGCCCACCGCGCAGCGCCGGGGGAGCGCGTGGTCGACGCGCGCGACTCGGTGGCCATGCCGGGGCTGGTCGACGCGCACAACCACTGGCACCTGCGCGGGCGGCAGTGGGGCGACCGGCAGGGCAGGCTGTGGCTGGCCTACGGCATCACCACCACCCGCTCGCCCGGCGACCCGGTCTACCAGATGCTGGAAACCCGCGAGGCGCTGGAAGCGGGCACCCGCGTCGGGCCGCGATTCCTGGGCACCGGCGAGGCGGTGGACGGCTCGCGGGTCTACTACAACTTCATGCGCCCCACGCGGTCGAAGGCGCAGCTGGGCCTGGAGCTCAAACGCGCGCTGGAACTCGACTACGACATGGTCAAGACCTACGTGCGGTTGCCCGTGGAACTCCAGCGGACCACCGCTGAGGCGGCGCACCGGGCGGGGGTGCCGCTGTCGTCGCACTACCTGTACCCGGCCGCGAACCTCGGCATGGACGGCATGGAGCACGTCGGCGCCACCAACCGGCTGGGCTACTCGCACACCGTCAGCCGCACCGGCCGGTCCTACCAGGACGCGGTGGAGCTGTTCGTGCGCTCCGGCATGTCGATCACGCCGACGCTGTTCCAGTCGCGGGCGCTGCTGGACCGGGACAAGTCGTTGGTGGAGGACGAGCGCACCAGGGTGTTGTTCCCGCCGTGGGAGTACGAGCGGTACGTGGCCGACGCCGCCGCCGCGGGCACGCCCGCGTCACCGTGGTCGCGCGAGATCCTCGCGGGCTGGGTGGACATGGTGCTGCGCATCCACCGCGGCGGCGGGCTGGTGATCTGCGGAACCGACTCGCCGCTGGACGCCGTCGCCACGTCGCTGCACCAGAACCTGCGGGCCATGGTCGAGTACGGCTTCACCCCGTACGAGGCGCTGACCACCGCCACCCGCAACCCGGCGCGGTGGCTGGGCCTGTCCGGGCGCGTCGGCGTGCTGCGCCCCGGCGCGTACGCCGACGTGGCGCTGGTGGCGGGCGACCCGCTGACCGACATCCGGGCCGCGGCGGCGGTGCGGCGGGTGGTCGTCGGTGGCGTGGTGCACCAGGTGGCGGACCTGCTGGAGCCGTTCCGGCGGACGGGCGCGGCACAGGCCGGACCGGTGCTGCCCGCCGCGCCGTCGGCGGCAGGCGCGTCCGAGCAGTGGTGGCACGAGCCGGAGTGGTCGGTGCACGCGTGCTGCGGCGAATGACCGGAGAGCGACCACCGCCCCGCGCGGCACGGGTGGCGGGCCGCACGTCCCGTGTACCGCGAGGACGCACGACCCGCCACCCCACCAGTGATCAGCCCGGCGGCCGTACGCCGTGGCTGCCGGTGGACCGCGCGCTGGTCCGACGGCGCGTCAACGCGACCGTCGAACCACTGGTGCCGCGCGATCAGGCATTCCGTTCAGGTTGATTCAACGCTTCGCGGTCGCCTGCCCCTGACCCTCGTGGTGGCTGCCGTGCCCGTGCTGACCCTCGTGGGCCTCCTCCTCGGTAGCGGCTTCCTCCTCGGTGGTGGCGGCCTGCTCCTCGGTGGTGGCGGTCTGCTCGGCGGCGGTCTGCTCCTCCTCAGTGGTGGCTTCCTCGGCGGGCTTCTGCTCTTCGGTGGTGGCGGTCTGCTCGGTGGCGGCCTCCTCCGCGGTGGCCTCCTCGGTGGCGGTGGCCTCCTCGGTGGCGGTGGCCTGCTCGGTGGCAGTGGTCTGCTCCGCGGCGGTGGTCTGCTCGGTGGCGGTCTGCTCCTCCTCGGTGGTGGCTTCCTCGGCGGGCTTCTGCTCTTCGGTGGTGGCGGCTTCCTCGGCGGTGGCGGCCTGCTCCTCGGTGGCGGTGGTCTGCTCGGTGGCGGCCTCCTCCGTGGTGGCCTCCTCGGCGGTAGCGGTCTGCTCGGCGGCAGCCTCCTCCGCGGTGGCCTCCTCCACGGTGGCCTCCTCGGTGGTGGCGGTCTGCTCGGCGGCAGCCTCCTCCGCAGTGGCCTCCTCCGCAGTGGTGGCTTCCTCGGCGGTGGCGGTCTCGCCCTCGACAGCGGTGGCTTCCTCCGCGGTACCTGCCTCTTCCTCGGCGGGCTTCTGCTCCTCAGCGGCAGCCTCGCCCGCAGCCGCTCCTGAGCTACCGTGGTGCGGGTTGCCGATCACCGCACCGCTGTGAGTCCCACCCGCCACCGCACCGTGTTCGCCCGCGTAGGCGAAGTCCTCCCAGTAGTGCGCCTCGTCCGCGTCGGCGTAGGCACCGACCTCGTACGTGCCCGCGCCGTGCGGGCCCGCCCACACGTGGCCTGCCCAGTAGTAGGCCTCCCCCTCCGCGCCGATGCCCGAGTAGACGCCGGCGCCATAGGCACCCTCCGGCCCCGCCGCGGCGAAGGTGTCCTCGTAGTAGACCTCCTCGGTACCCGCCGCAGCGATTCCCGCTGCGCCGATCAGCATCGGTAGGGACACCGCGCCTGTGGCGAAGAGTCGAATGATGCTGCGCATGGGGCAACCTCCTTGTGTAGTAGTCACCATGCGGATTCATCGTCACCGTTGATCAGCGTCACCGCTGGTGGCGTGAACGCATCGTGTGACCGGGGTTTGGACGGTCACAACCGGTCTGAAGAGCGGTTATCACGGCACGTGCGCGAAACGCACCGCTTGTGAGTGACCAAGAAGAGTTGCCGCCCAAAAGGATGAGGTGGCGATCTTCACCCGCTCGAATCCGCAGTTCAGCCCATGTGAATCGGATAAGGGGCCGCTGACGGTGCGCATGCGGGGTGACTTCCACCGATCGTGTCGCCATGACTCGTTGCGGTGGAAAGACTTCTCCGTGTCGTCTCAACAGGACGGACGCCACCCTGGCAGGGAGCGGTGTCGGGCGGGGGCGGGGTGGCGCGTTCGGTGCGCGCGCCAGCGCGCGGATCTGCCAGCCGAGCACTGGAGGAATAATCAGTAATATTGATTACTTCAGTGTTGACTGAAACTAATCCGAACGGGGCGCCGGAACGAAAAACGCCACGGAGGAAGAGTCATCTTCAGCGCTCAACGGATGACCGGTGTGCCAGGGAAGATCAGGCCCCAGAGGTGCACGAGGAAGTGCCCGCGACGGCGCCGAGGGGCACGGCACCGTCGTCGCAACCCTGAGGTCAGTCCAAGGACTCGCGCCGCTCGAAGACGGTGTCGGGCGCGGATTCGGGCACCTCGGTGCGCAGGTCGGAATCGCGCAGCACCTCGCGTGCCTGGGCCTGCGGGTCCGCGCTGCCCGACTCGGCCTCTTCGGGCAGGAGGGCGGCCCTGGTCCGGGCGCGCTCCTCGACGCCGTTGCGCCGGTCGAAGACCTCCGGACGGTCGAGGTCGTGCTCGCGCCGCAGGCGTGCTTCCTCCTCCGCCGGGAGTTCGGTCGCGCCGAGGTCCAGGGGCTCCTGATTCGTCATGTCCTCTGCGTTACCCGCGCCGTGTCCGTTCCATGCCGTGTCCGTTCCACGCCGCGCCCGTTCCGCGCGGGCCGCTTCGGCGTGCCGCGCGAGGGGTAAAGGCGAGCATGGCGATCTCCCTCAACCGGGCCGCGAGCACGCCCCTGCTGTACTTGTTCATCCTCGGCGACATCCTCGGTGCCGGGGTGTACGTCCTGGTGGGTTCGGTCGCGGCGGAGTCCGGGGGCGCGGTGTGGCTGCCGCTGCTCACCGCGCTCGGCTTGGCGGCTCTCACCGCCGCCTCCTACGCCGAGCTGGCCACCAAGCACCCGAGGGCGGGTGGGTCGGCCCACTACGCCACTCTGGCCTTCGGGCAGGCGGTGGGGTCGCTGGTGGGGTTCTGCATGCTGGCCGCCGGGCTGGTCTCGGTGGGAGCGCTGGCGCGGGCCTTCGGCGGGGACTACCTGCAGGAGCTGGTCGCGGTGCCCACCGGGGTCGTGGCGGTGGTGTTCCTGACCGCCTTGGCGTTGCTCAACATCCGCGGTGTCCGGGAGTCGCTGGGGGCCAACGCGGTGGCCACCGCGGTCGAGGTCGGTGGTTTGCTGCTGGTCATCGGTCTGGGTGCGTGGGTGGTCCTGCGCGGCGACGCGGACCTGGGCAGGTTGACCGAGGTGGGCGCGGGTGGGCGCGGCGCGGTCGGAGCCGTGCTGGCGGGCGCCGTGCTGGCCTACTACTCGTTCGTGGGGTTCGAGACCTCGGTCAACCTGGCCGAGGAGGTCCAGGACCCCCGGCGGTCCTATCCCAGGGCGTTGTTCGGCGCGCTGCTCACCGCGGGCGCGGTCTACCTGCTCGTCGGCTTGGTGGCCAGCGCCTCGGTGCCCACCGACCGGCTCGCGGCTTCCAGCGGCCCGCTGCTGGAGGTGGTGCGCCTGGCCGGTGGTGTGCCGGAGTGGCTGTTCAGCCTGGTGGCCCTGGTCGCGGTCGCCAACGGTGCGCTGCTGACCGGGATCATGTCCTCCCGCTTGGCCTACGGCATGGCTCGTGATGGGCTGCTGCCCTCGGTGCTGGCCCGTGTCCTCCCCGGTAGGCGCACGCCGTGGGTGGCGGTGCTGGCCACTTCGGCGCTGTCGCTGGCGCTGGCGTTGACCGGGGAGGTCGACGCGTTGGCCGAGACGCTGGTGCTGTTGCTGCTGGTGGTCTTCGTCGCGGTCAACGCCGCCGTGCTGGTGCTGCGGCGTCGACCGGGCGAGGCGGGGCACTTCCGGGTGCCGGTGGTGGTGCCGTGGTTGGGTTTGGCGTCCTGCCTGCTGCTGTTCACCCGCGTCGACGGCGCGGTGTGGTTGCGCGGGCTGGTACTGGTCGGGTTGGGGGCGGTGCTGGCCGTGGTCAACGCCCTGCGCGCCCGGCGGTCCCGGTCCGCCGGGTGATGCGGGGCGTTCGGAGCGGTCACGGTGGTTCGGGCAGCACGTGGTTGTTGCGCAGGTGCTCGTAGACCACGGAGGTGCGCACGTCGGCGATCTCGGCCCGCTCGGTCAGGCGGTCGATCACCAGGGCGTAGAGGCTCTGGTTGTCGGCCACGGCGACGTGCAGCAGGAAGTCCTCGGCGCCGGAGGTGACGAACACGCCGAGGGTTTCGGGCAGGGTGCGGGCCCAGTTGCGGAACGCCTCGATGTTGCGCCGGGACGGTGGGCGGATGCGCACGGCGATGAGCGCTTGGACCGGGCGGCCGATCGCGGCCAGGTCCAGGTCCAGGGTGGCGCCCCGGATCACGCCGCGCTCGCGCAGGGCGCGGGTGCGGTCCAGCGCGGTGGTGGGGGAGACGCCGACCTCGGCCGCCACGTCGCGGTTGGTGCGCCGTGCATCCGACTGCAGTGCTCGGATGATCGCCTTATCAAGTTCGTCCAGGTGTGCCATCAACGCTCCTCTGCCGTATTAAGTACGGATCAGTTGCCATCTGTTCCGGATGTTCATAGCTTATACCGCTGTTGGAGTGCAGATCGTCAGGGCAGGGCGGGACAGTGGTTGAACAAGAGCAGGCGCGGGTCGGTTTCGAGCCGGAAGAGGTCGACCCGACCATCGCGACCCGCGAGGCGCGGCTGAAGTGGGTCATCCTGGTGGACGAGGCGCTGCCGGCAGGACGCGCGGTGAACGCGGCCGTGTGCGCGGCCTCCGCCACAGCGGTCGGGGTGCGAGGGCTGCTCGGGCCCGATGCCAAGGACGCTTCCGGTCAGCTGCACCCAGGGCTGCCGTGGGCGGGCTGCTCGATCCTGGCCGCCAGCGCTGAGCGGATCGCGGAGATCCGCGCCAAGGCCGTGGAGTCGCTGGGCGTGTTCGTCGCCGACACCCCGGTGCAGGCGCAGGCCACTCGCGTTTACGACGAGTACCTGCGGCAGGTGGGGGAGGAGACCTCGCTCGACTACTGCGCGGTGAGCATCGTCGGTCCGCGCAACCGCGTCGACAAGCTGGTCAAGAAGCTGCCGCTGCTGTCGTGAGGACCGGGGGACCGGTGTGCGCCGATCGTGTGGCACGGGCGGTGCGGTGGTGGTCGACCGCCTGCGGCGGGTAGACGACGGGGGAGCCGAGCACCGGGAGGCAGCATGAGCACGCCGAGCACCACGCCCCCGACCGGCGCGAGCAACGAGGCCGAGCCGGACCAGCTCGGCCTCGCCCGTGCCGAGGGGGACGCCTACCTGCGGTCGTTGGAGGCCATGCGGGAGGAGTCCGGCGCGGTGGTCAAGCGCGCCGGGGACTTCCTGGTCGCGCTGGTCCAGGAGGACGCCGAGGGGATGTACGAGCTGCGGGGCGGGCGGCTGGTGTGGCACGAGGCGCCAGAGGAGGCCAACGGGCACTTGGAGATCGCCGTCGCCGATGCCGCCGACGGGCGGTTCGTGCCCGGTCTGGACGTCACCGTGACGGTCAGCCGGGGCGGAGCGGACGTGCTCGACACCCGTCTGCCGTTCCTGTGGCACCCGTTCCTCCACCACTACGGGACCAACTTCACGATGCCCGGCGCGGGAGCCTACGACGTCCAGGTCCACATCGACCCGCCGACGTTCATGCGTCACGACCCGGTCAACGGCAGGCGCTACGAGCAGCCGGTGGAGGTGGCGTTCCTCAACGTCGCGTTCGAGCCCGGTCGCAAGCCCAGCCCGGATGCCCGGCCACGCGCGTGACCGGGCCCGCGCCTCCGCGTGGCGGGCCGGTCGTGCGTCGGCCCACGTCCCCTGAGCCGTTCGGGTGTACCGGCGCGCCAGTCGGGTAGGCCCTCCGGTGGAATGGGAGGAGAACACTATGCCCAACCCCGGCAGCCACGGCTATGACGTCCGCCGCACCCGCCTGCGCGCCGAGTACGACGACACCGGCACTCCCGACCAGCACGCAGATCAGGCCGCCAACGAGGAGTTGCAGCGCGAGCACCCGCCGGTCCCGCTCGGCGACCGGGCCGCCGGGCCGCCCGGCACCGGCGGTGAAGCCGACCAGGGCGGTCTGAGCCTGCGCAGCTCCGCTTTCAGCGGGCACACCCTCATCCCGGACCGGTACTCCCGCGACGGTGGCAACACCTCCCCGCCGCTGGAGTGGGCCAGTGTGCCCGACGGCGCGCGGGAGCTGGTGCTGCTCTGCGAGGACCCCGACACCGGTGGTGAGCCCTTCGTCCACTGGGTGGTGACCGGCATCCCGGCCAACGCCAGCGGCATCCCGGAGGGCTCGCTGCTCGACGGCGCGGTGGTCGGCCGCAACGGCTACGGCGAGCCGGGGTGGGGCGGGCCGCGTCCGCCGGTGGGGGAGGAGCACCGGTACTTCTTCCGGCTCTACGCGGTGGACCGGCCGCTGGAGGTCGGTGAGGGCGCCACCGCCGAGGAGGTGCGAGCGGCGCTGGAGGGGCGGGTGCTCGCGCACGGCACCCTGGTCGGCGTGTTCGGGCGCTGACCGCCCGTTCGTTTCACAGCGGCCGGGCCGGGAACTCGACGAGCGCCGCGCACGCTGTGACGAGGAGGTGGCCCGATGGCCCGCACGGTCGCCGACGCCCTGGTGGCCAGGCTGCGCGACTGGGAGGTGGCCAGGGTCTTCGGCTACGCCGGGGACGGCATCGACCCGCTGCTGGCCGCGTTGCACCGCGCGGGCGGGGACCCGGAGTTCGTGCAGCCCCGGCACGAGGAGATGGCCGCGTTCATGGCCAGCGGCCACGCCAAGTACACCGGTGCGCCGGGGGTCTGCCTGGCCACCCAGGGGCCGGGTGCGATCCACCTGCTCAACGGTCTCTACGACGCCAAGCTGGACCGGCGGCCGGTGGTGGCGGTGGTCGGCCAGGTGGTGTCCACCGCGCTGGGCACGGGCTACCTGCAGGAGGTGGACCTGCACGCGCTGTTCAAGGACGTCTGCGGGCAGTACCTGCAGACCGTGTTCGCGCCCGAGCAGTTGCCGGTGCTGCTGGACAACGCGATGCGCACCGCCATCGCCGAGCGGGTGCCCACGTGCCTGATCGTGCCGCACGACGTGCAGCGCGCCGACGCCGTCGACGAGTTGCCGCACAGCCACGGCGTCGTCCCCTCCTCCGCGGTCACCGCGCGACCGCGCGTGGTGCCCGCGCAGGAGGACCTGCGCCGCGCCGCCGAGGTGCTGGGGCGGGGACGCCGGGTCGCCCTGCTGGTCGGCCGGGGGGCGGCCGGGGCCGAGCGGGAGATCGCCGAGGTGGTGGAGAAGCTGGGCGCCGGCGTGACCGCCTCGCTGGTCGGCAAACCGGTGCTGCCCGAGGACCCGCCTTGGCACACCGGCGTCATGGGGCACCTGGGGACCACCGCCAGCGCCGAGCTGATGGCCGGGTGCGACACCCTGCTCGTCGTCGGCTGCAACGACCCGTGGACCGAGTTCTACCCCCGGCCGGATCAGGCCCGCGCCGTGCAGATCGACATCGAGGCTCGGGTGGTCGGCAGCAAGTACCCCGTCGAGGTGCCGCTAGTGGGTGATGCCGGGGAAGCCCTGCGGGCGCTGTTGCCCCTGCTGCCCCGCAACGAGGACCGGAGTTGGCAGGAGGAGGTGTTCGCCTCCGTGGCGCGCTGGCGCGAGCTCAGCGGCAGGCGGGTGCGCGATCCCGCCGAGCCGCTGAACCCGGAGCTGGTCGTGCACCTGCTGTCCGGCCACATCCCGCTCGACGCGCAGGTCGCCGTGGACGTCGGCTCCGTCACCTACTGGTACGCCCGCCACCTGGCGCTGCCGGTGGGCGTGCCCGCGCACACCTCCAGCTACCTGGCGTCGATGGGCTGCGCGCTGCCCTACGCGCTGGCGGCCAAGCTGCACGCCCCGGACCGGCCCGCGCTGGCGCTGGCGGGCGACGGTGCCATGCAGATGAACGGCCTGCTGGAGCTGATCACCGTCGCCGACCGGTGGCGGTCGTGGGCCGATCCGCGCTTCGTCGTGCTGGTGCTGCACAACCGCGACCTCAACGAGGTCACCTGGGAGCAGCGGGAGATGGAGGGCGACCCGCGCTTCCCGGCCTCCCAGCGGGTGCCGGAGTTCCCCTACGCCCGCTACGCCGAGCTGCTGGGACTGCGCGGCCTGCGGGTCGACTCGCCCGACGAGGTGGACCGGGCCTGGCACGAGGCGTTCACCGCGGACCGGCCGGTGGTGGTGGAGGCCGTGGTGGACCCGGCGGTGCCGCTGCTGGCCCCGCACCTGCCCGAGGGCAAGGCGGAGATGATCTACCGCGGTCTGGACCAGGAACCCGGCGGTGAGCGGGCGCGGGAGCAGGTGCTGCGGCAGCGGGCCGAGGAGGGCCACGACGACCGGTAGGGATCAGCCCGTGGCGACGCGCACGGCGGCCGAGAGCACCAGGTGGGCCTCTTCCGCCGCGCGGACCGGGTCCGCCTCCACCCGCGCGGTGATCCCGTCGACCGCGTCCAGCCCGGCGCGGCTGAGCAGGGTCTTCTCGTTGGTGACCCACTCGCCGCGGGCCGCCAGGACGGCGTGGGCGGCCAGGGTGGGGGCGGCAGCGGTTGGTCCGGCCGGGGCCGCCGCCCCAGCCGCCGATCTGCGAGACCTCGCCGGGGCAGCCCACGTCGCGCAGCGCGCGCGGGTCGAACCCGCCGCGGTAGCAGACCGCCAGGTCCCAGTCGCTGTCCTCGCGGTGCGTGCCCTGGGCGCGCGATCCGCCCAGAGCCACCGCCCGCACACCCGGCAGCGCGGCGAGCCGGTCGGCCACGCGATCGGTGAAGTCGTCCACGCCCCATTCCAGCACATCCGATATTCCATTGACGGCGGTCGACGGGATTGGTGATGATCTGGCCACGCGATCCGAACGGGGAGAGGTCATGGCGGAAGTGCGGGAAAGGCGTGGGCGACGCGCCGCCCGTCCGCTCGCCTGGCCGGTACGGGCAGCTCAGCGTCCCGTTCTCCAGCTTCCGAGGTAATCCCGCGTCGGGAGATGGAGCCGCGCTGGGAATTCCGGTGCGGCTTTTCTCGTGAAATGCCCCGATAGCTCAGCAGGACAGAGCGCGCCGCTACGAACGGCGAGGTCCCAGGTTCGAATCCTGGTCGGGGCGCCGCTGGAACCCGCGCCGGCGGGAGTCGCCGAGGCCACGACTCGCGGCTCGCGGTGGCGGTTCCAGACCAACTCCCGCGCCGGTAGGAGTCGTCCCGCGGCACCGACGGCACGGCGGGACGACGACCGGGGTCCCCGTGGTCGACACCCGCTCAAAACTGGGCAGCAGCGGTCCGCTCGCTCCGGCGTACTGGGCGGCGTACCGACTGCGTGGGAGAACCAGGTGGAACCAACGGGGATCGTCGAGGCGGTTGACCGGTTGCTGACCGAAGTCCGCCCGGACGGAGCCGAGGCGCGCCCGCCGGGGGCGCTGCGCGAGTGGGGGCTGTCGTCGCTGGCACTGGCCCGGCTGTGGCTGGGGATCAAGGACGAGTTCTCCGTCGACCTGCCCATCCCGTGGCTGGGCGCCGCGACCGCGGCGGACCTGGTCGAGCGCCTGCGCGGCGCGACCGCGGAACCGGCCCAGCGGCTCCCGCTGACCCCGCTGCAGCGCGCCTACCTGGTGGCCAAGCAGGCGGGTGCCGGGGTGGAAGCGGCGGGCTGCCACCTCTACCGCGAGTTCACCGTGCCCGACGTCGACCCCGCCCGGTTGCGCCGGGCCTGGCAGGACCTCGTCGAGCACCACGAGGCGCTCCGGCTGGTGGTCGACGAGGACGGCTCCCAGCGCGTGCTGCCGCCGTCCGCGGACTGCGCGCTGCCGGTGCACGACCTGACCGGCGCGGAACCGCCCGGCGTCGCGGCGCACCTGCGGTCGGTGCGGGAACGCCTGTCGCACCACTGCTTCCCCGCCGGGAGCAGCCCCCTGTTCGCGGTCGAGCTGAGCAGGCTGCCCGGTGGCGGGGGCGTGGTCCACCTCGGCCTGGACACCCTCGTCACCGACGGCCACGGCTACGCGCTGCTGCTCCAGCAGTGGCACGACCGCTACCAGCACCCCGACGCGCCCCTTCCGCGGCAGGGGCCGCCCCTGGCCGAGTGCCTGTCCGCGCTGGAGGCCAGGAAGCGGCCGCACCGCGAGGCGGACCTGGCGTGGTGGCGGCAGGAGTTGGCCGACCTGCCCTCCGGCCCCGACCTCGTGCTGGACCCGCCGCCCGCCCAGGCGGGCGGGTGCAGGCCGCGCCGCCCCCTGGACGCGCACCTGCCCGCCGAGCCCTGGCGCGCCCTCAAGGACGCTGCGGCCCGCCAGGGGGTGTCCCCGACCGCGCTGGTGCTGCACCTGTTCACCGGGGCCCTGGCCCGCGCCGGAGCCCGCTACCCCTTCTCCCTGGTCGTCACCACCAGTGACCGGCCGTGGCTGCCCAGGAGCGCGGACGCGGTCGTGGGGCCGTTCACCTCCACGGCCCTGCACGTCGTGCGGGAGCCCGCATCGCCCGCCGAGGGCGCGCGGGCGGCCCATGAGCAGCTGCTCGACCACCTGCGGCACGGCGCGGTGTCGGGCATCGAGGTCCTCCAGGACCTGCGTGCCGCGGGCCGCGACCACGTGCCGCCTGCCGTGGTGTTCACCAGCCTGCTGGACGTCGGACCCGCGCCGGGCGTGGCGGGCGGGTTCGGCGCCGCGATCGGGCACGGCGTCAGCCAGACCAGCGACGTGGCGCTGGACCACCAGATGTGGGAGCAGGACGGCGGGCTGCGGTTCCGCTGGGACGTCGACGCCTCCCGGTTCGCCGCGGGCGACGTCGAGACCGTCTTCGCCGCCTTCCGCAACGCGCTGCTCGCCGCGGCCGCCGACCCTGGCGGGGGCGACCCGGCGCCGCTGCCCGAGCTGACCCAGGCCTACGCCGTGGCCCGGCTGTCCGCCGAGGAGCGGCCCGAGGGCTGCCAGTGCTACCGCGGCTACGAGGCGCACGACCTGGACCTGGCACGGCTGGAACGCGCGCTGGGCACCGTAGTGGACCGCCACGCCGCCCTGCGCGCCCGGTTCACCCCCGAGGGCGTGCGGGTCGTGCCGCGCGGACCGGACCGGTGGCACGTCGCGCTGGTCGAGGTGCCCTCCGAGGCGGAGCACCGGGCGGTGGGCGAACGCCTCCGCGCCCGGATGGCGAACCTGCCCGCGCCGTTCGGGCACTGGCCGCTGATCGACGTCCGGGTGACCCGCGACCCCTCGGGGCGCTGCGTGGCGCACGTCGCCGTGGACCTCCTGGTAGGCGACGCGCCGAGCGTGCACGCGCTGTTCCGGGAGCTGTGGCGCTGCTACGCCGACGGCGGCACGGTGTTCCGCGCGTCCGACGCGCCCCCGACCGCGCGGGAGGGGCACGACGCGGAGCACTGGCGGCGGCTGCTGGCCGACCTGCCGCCCGCCCCGCGACTGCCCGTCCGCGTCCCCGAGCGCAGCCGCGAGCGGTTCTCCGGAAGGCTGCCCGGCTACCGCGACTTCGCCCGCCGGGCGGCCGGGCTGGGCCTGAGCCCGGACAGCGTGCTGCTCGCCGCCTTCGCCAGGGTGCTGTCCCGGCACTTCACCGAGCCGTTCTCGCTGCCCGCGGTGCGCTGGGCCGACGCACCCCGACCGGGCGAGTTCTCGGTCATGACCCAGGTCCGGGCCGTCGCGGCGGGGGAGCCTCTGCTCGCCGCGGCCCGCCGCTACCAGGAGCGGTTCGACCGGGACGACCGTGCCGGGGCCGCGGGCGGGCTGCGCGAAATGCGCAGGCTCGCCTCCAAGCGCGGGGACGGCGCGGGCCAGCCCGTGGTCTACACCGGGGTGGTGGACCTGACCGACCACCCGCTGCCCGCCGGGGTGCGGCAGGGGCCCTGGCTGACCAGCACCCCCGGTTGCGCGCTGGACTGCGTGTCCGTGGCCGAGGGCGACGAACTCGACTACGCCTGGGACGTGGTGCCCGGCGACCTCGCGGGAGTGCCGGTCGACGAGCTGTTCCAGGGCTTCGCCCGCGAGCTGGAGCTGTTCCGCGACGGGTTCGAGCCCAGCGCCGAGCAGCGCCTGGACGTGCTGCGCCGGTGGAACGGCCCGGTGGTGCCGATCCCCGACGACGGGCCGGTGCACCGGCTGTTCGAGCGGTGGGCGCGCAGCGGTCCGGACGCGGTCGCGCTGCGGTGGCGCACCGGGAGCATGACCCGCGTCGAGCTGAACCGGCGGGCGAACCGGATCGCCTGGCGGCTGCGGGAGCTGGGCGTCGGCCCCGAGCGGGTGGTCGGCATCCGGATCCGCCGCGGCCCCGCGATGGTGGCCGCCGTGCACGGCGTGCTCAAGGCGGGCGGGGCCTACCTGCCGGTGGACCCCGCCCTTCCGCCCGCCAGGGTGGCGCGGGTGCTGGCCACCGCGGGCGCCGAGGTGCTGCTGACCGCGGCGGGCACGGCCGGGTCCGCTCCCGAGGGGGTGATCGAGGTCGAGGTCGACCGGGACCCCGCGGTGGTGGGCCACCCGCGCGCGGATGAGGACCCCGAGCCCGTGGCGGACCAGCGGAGCACCGCCTACGTCATCCCCACCTCCGGGAGCACCGGCGAGCCCAAGGGCGTGGCGGTGGCGCACCGGTCGGTGCGCAATCTGATCGCCTTCTGCGCCGAGGAGTTCGCCCTGGTCCCCGACGACCTGGCGCTGGCCGTCACCTCACTGGGGTTCGACCTGTCGGTGTTCGACGTGCTGGGGGTCCTGGGGGCGGGCGCGGCGCTGTACGTGGCCGACGAGGAGGAGCAGAAGGACCCGCAGCTGCTGCTGGACGTGCTGCGCTCGCGGCCGGTCACGCTGTGGAACTCCGCGCCGACCGCGCTCCACCAGCTCACGCCGCTGCTGCGCCCGCACGGCGGCGACCCGTCGGCGGCGCGACTGCGGCTGGTCCTGCTCAGCGGCGACTTCATCCCCGTGACGCTGCCGGACCGGATCACCGAGGCGTTCCCACGCGCCCGCACCACCGCGCTGGGCGGGCCCACCGAGACCACCGTGTGGTCCAACTACTTCCGGGTCGAGCGGGTCGACCCCCGCTGGCGGTCCATCCCCTACGGCCGCCCGATCCCGAACACCCGGCACTACGTGCTCGACGAGCGGCTGGAGCCCTGCCCGGTGGGGGTCGAGGGGGACCTGTACACCGCGGGGGAGTGCCTGGCGCTGGGCTACCTCGGCAGGCCCGACCTCACCGCGGAGCGGTTCGTGCCCGACCCCTTCGCCGGGGCGGGCGAGCGGATGCTGCGCACCGGGGACCGGGCGCGCTGGCGTCCGGACGGCAACCTGGTGATCACCGGACGGGCGGACCGGCAGGTCAAGGTGCGGGGCCAGCGGGTGGAGCCCGGCGAGGTCGAGCACCGGCTGCGCGCGCACCCCGCGGTGCGCGACGTCGTGGTGGCCGTGCGCCGGGACCACTCCGGTGACGACCGGCTCGTCGCCTACGTCGTGCCCGCCGAGGGTGGCCGGACCGACGCCAAGGCGCTGCGCGCTCACGCCGCCGAGACCCTGCCCCCGTACATGGTGCCGAGCGCCGTGGCGTTCCTGCCCGCCTTCCCCGCGACCGCCAACGGCAAGCTGGACCGAGACGCGCTGCCCTGGCCGCTGGAGCAGGCGGACGACCGCCCGGCGGTCACCCCGGCCCCCGCCCGTCCCGCTCCAGGGCAGGCGGCGGACGCCTGCGCCGCCCCGGCCCCCGAGGACCTGGTCGAGCAGGTGCGGGAGGTCTTCGCCGAGGTGCTGGGGGCGGGGGAGCTGGAAGTCGACGAGGACCTGTGGGACCAGGGGGCCACGTCGTTCACCATGGTCCAGGTCTCGGCCCGGCTGCTGAGCCGGTACGGCGAGCGGGTGCCGGTGGCGGCGCTGACCGCGGAGCCGACGATCACCGGCATCGCGCGCGTGGTCGGGCAGCGCCTCGGCGCCGCCCCGCCCGCACCGGAGCCCGCGCGGGCCACCCCGGTCCCCGCAGCGCCCCGACCCGCCGGCCCACCGTCCGAAGTGGACCTCTTCTCCGCCGAGGAGCGCGCCGCGTTCAGGCAGCAGCGGTGGAACCTCCGCAGGACGGCGCCGGGCACGCGCCTGCTGCCGGTCGAGCACCTCCCCCCGCCCACCGAGGTGTACGCGCGGCGCGCCAGCCGCCGGGACTTCCTGCCGGGCGCGCTGGACGCGGCCTCCTTCGCCCGCCTGCTGTCCCTGCTGCGCAAGGGGGAGGACCGCTACCTGTACCCGTCCGCCGGGGACACCTACGCGGTCCAGGTCTACCTCCACGTGAAGCCGGGCGCGGTCGAGGGCCTGGCGGAGGGCATCTACTACTACCACCCGGTCGAACACGCGCTGGAACTGGTCAACGCCGCCCCCCGCATCGACCGCAACGCCCACTTCTACTACAACCGGCCGGTGTTCGACCGGTCCGGCGTGGGCATCTACCTCATCGGGCAGCGGCACGGCGTCGAACCGGTCTACCAGGAGGTCGCCGAGCGCTTCCTGCTGCTGGAAGCGGGATACGCGGGCCAGGTGCTGATGATGGGACAGGCCGCCTGCGGGGTGGGGCTGTGCCCGGTGGGCACGGTGGCGTTCGACGGCATCCGCGACCAGTTCGACCTCGACGACGGGCACGTCTTCCTGCACGCGTTCATGGCGGGTCCGGTCGAGCGGCCCGCCGCACCCACACAGGCGACCGCGGGTGCGCCCGTCCTCGGCGCGCCCGCTCCCACCGGCGAGGACACCGGGGACGACATCGCGGTGATCGGCATGGCTGGGCGCTTCCCCGGCGCCGGGGACGTGGACCAGTTCTGGGCGTCGCTGCGGGACGGCCGGTGCGCGGTCGGGCCCCTGCCCGCCGACCGGGGACTGGCCGAGGCGCCGCGGGTCGCGGGCGGCTTCCTGGAGCGGGTGGACCGCTTCGACAGCCTGCGGTTCCGCCTGTCGCCCGCCGAGGCGGCCACCCTCGACCCGCAGCTGCGGTTGGTGCTGCACGCGGTGTGGAACTGCCTGGAGGACGCGGGGTACACCGCCACCGCCCTGGTGGGGTCCGCTCCCCGCGTCGGCGTCTTCACCGCCACCATGTGGCAGGACTACCAGCATGTCGGCGCGGACGCCTGGGGCGCGGGCGGCCAGGCGCGGATCTCCGCGCTGCCCTCGGAGATCCCCAACCGCGTCTCCAACGCCTTCGGGTTCACCGGGCCGAGCGTGGCGGTGAACACCTCCTGCTCGTCCTCGCTGACCGCGCTGCACCTGGCCGTGTCCAGCCTGCGCCGGGGCGAGTGCGACGCCGCCGTGGTGGCCGCGGCCAACCTGGTGCTGCACCCCTACCACCTGGCGCTGCTGTCCTCGGCGGGGCTGCTCGCGCGGACCGGTCCCGTCCGGGCCTTCGCGGCGGACTCCTCCGGCTGGTGCCCCGGTGAGGGCGTGGCCGCGGTGCTGCTGCGGCCGCTCGACGCCGCGCGCCGGGAACGCGACACCGCGCGGGCGGTGGTGGAGGCGACGGGCATCGGCCACTCCGGTGGCGGGCCGTTCGGCAGGCCCGACCCGCGGGCGCTGGCGGACTGCGTCGGCGACGTCCTGGCCCGCGCCGGGCTCCGCCCCGGCGACATCGGCTACGTGGAGTGCGCCGCCGCGGGCGCGGCGCTGGCCGACGCCGCCGAGCTGGAGGCGCTGGCGCGGGTGTTCGACGGCACCCCCGTCCTGGCGGGCACGCTCAAGCCGAACATCGGGCACCTGGAATCCGCCTCCGGCCTGTCCCAGCTGGTGAAGGTGCTGCTGCAGCTGCGGCACCGCCGGATCGCGCCCACGCTCGTGGCCGAGGACCGCTCGCCGCTGGTGGACTGGACCGCGCTGCCGCTGCGGCTCGTCGACCGCCTCGTCGACTGGCCGCCGGGGGCCCCCGCGCGGGCCCTGGTCAACGCGCTGGGGGCGACCGGCTCCTACGGGCACGTCGTCGTCCGAGCCGTGGAGCGCGGCGATGGCTGAGGGCGCGACGACCGCGCCTGCCTTCCCCGCCGAGTGCAGGCTGGTGCTGCGGCACGACGACTTCATCATGCGCAACCACAGGGTGCACGACGTGCCCGTGCTCCCCGGCGTCGCCTTCCTCGACGTCGTGTGCCGGATCGCGGTGGCCGCCGGGCTGGACCCGGCGGGCGTCGAGCTGCGGCACGTGCTGTTCACCGAGGCGGTGGCCACCACCGGCGGGTACGACCGGGAGATCGTGATCACCGCCGGTCCGGGGCCCGGTCGCCTGCACCTGGTGGGGCGCAGCCGCTGGTTGGACGGCGAGCGGCCGTTCACCCCCTGGCGGGAGAACTTCCAGGCCCAACTCGTCACCGCCGACCGCCCTGAACCGGGACCGCCGCCCGTGGTTCCGGACGGTGGCGTGCGGCGGGAGCGGTCCATGGAGGACATGTACGCCTACACCCGCGCCCGCGACATCTCCCACGGCGTGCCGATGCGCTGCACCGGCGTGCTGCGCCTGGGCCGCGCCGAACTGCTCGCAGACCTCGCCCTCAGCCACCCCGACCCGGCCGAGGCGCGGTTCCACCTGCACCCCGCCAAGTTGGACGCGGCGACGATCGTGGCCTACGGCCAGACCGACGCCGCGCTGCGCGAGCCGTTCATCCCCCTGTTCATCGAGTCGTTCCGCGCGCCGCGGCCCCTGCCCGGCCGCTTCACCGTGCACGTGCCGCGCCCCGAGCGGCTGGCCCCCTCCGGGGAGCTGTTCCACTCCGACCTGGTGCTCTACGACGAGCGGGGCCGCTTCGCCGCGGAGCTGGTGGGCCTGGCCTGCAAGCGCATCCGCGAGCCGGACCTGGTCCGGCGCCTGCTGGCCGAGCCGGGTCGGCACTGACCCGGCCCGGCCGCGCGGCGGTTCACTCCCCGTGCCGCGGCTCGCCCGCGCGCTGCTGGGACCAGATCCGGTCGTACTCCGCGGCGCGCAACCGCTCCTCGGCGCTGTGCTCCACCCGCCGCATAGCCGCCCGCAGGACGAACGGGGCCATCACCGAGGTCACGATGGCCACCAGCACGACGATGGTGTACCCGGCCGTGTTCAGCACCCCGATGCGCAGACCCACCATGGCCACCACCACCTCCACCACGCCACGGGCGTTCATCCCCGCGCCCAGCGCGAGCCCTTCCCAGTGGCCCAGCCTGCTCAGCCGGGCGCCGAGGTAGGCGCCCGCGAACTTGCCGAGCACGGCGACCGCGAGCACGACCAGCGCCGCGACCAGCACGTCCGGGTCCCGCAGCGAGGTCAGGTCCATCCGCAGCCCGGCCGCGGCCAGGAAGATCGGGGCCAGCACGGCCAGCGTCACGGTCCGCAGCGGCGCCAGCCGCGAGGTGACCTCGGGCCCCGCCGAGCCGACGAGGATGCCCGCGATGAACGCGCCGAAGACCGCCTCCATGCCCAGCGCGTGCGTCACCACGGCGCCCGCCAGGATCACCGCGCAGGCCACCACGACCGGCGGACCCGCTTCGGGGGAGCGGGCGGCCACCCGCAGCGCCGCGCGGACCAGCGGTCTGCCCGCGACGCCCGCCAGCGCGACGAACAGCGCCAGGTACAGCACCGACATCCCCGCCGCGCCGAGCGCGTGCGCGCCCGCCAGCGCCGACACCACCGACAGCAGCAGCCAGCCCACCGCGTCGTCGACCATGCCGGCGGTCAGCGTGAGCTGCCCGACGTCGCGGTGCAGCAGGCCCATGTCCGACAGCGTCTTGGAGATCACCGGGATGGCGCTGACGCACATCGCCACCCCGAGGAACAGGGCGAAGACCACGCGGTCCGGCTGCCCCGGCGACACGTGCCCGTGCAGCAGGTAGCCCACGCCGACACCGGCCGCGAACGGGATGAGCAAGCCCGCCAGGCTGATCCGCAACGCGGTGGCGCGGCGGCGGCGCAGCACCTTCAGGTCGAGCTGGACACCGGTGATGCCGACCAGCAGGACCACCGCGAGCTGGGCCACCGCGTCCAGCAGGTGCATCTGGGCAGGGTCGCGGGGCAGCAGCCACCCGGACAGACCGGGCGCGAGGTGGCCGAGCAGCGACGGTCCCAGCAGGACACCGGTCAGCAGCTCGCCGACCACCGCGGGCAGGCCGAGGCGGCAGGCGAGCCTGCCCAGGGCGAACGCCACCACCAGCAGCACCGCCAGCTGGAGCAGGAACACCAGCAGGACGTGCTGGGACATGAGGGGAACAGGAGCCGACATGGCCGAAAAGTAAGCGCCGCGGCGGGGCGGGCTCTGCTCAAATCTGCCCGTCCCGCCCGCGCCCGCGTTGCTCGGTTTTGAGCAGCACCGCCGAACGGCGCGGCGCTAGCGTTCGGCACCCGAGGAGGTGAGCGCAGATGAGCGCCGCAGACCAGCTGCTGCACCGGTTCCCCGCGCCGCGCCCGCCCGGCAGGCCGTTCGCCGTGCCCGAGGAGTACCGGCGGCTGTTCGCCCAGCGGCGGGTGCCCGAGGTGGTGCTGCCGGTGGGGCGGAAAGCGCTTCTGGTGGGGCGGTACGACGACGTCCGCACCGTCCTCTCCGGACCGTTCAGCGCCGACGGCCGCAACCCCGGCTTCCCGACCGCGCGCCCCGGCGCACCGTCCACCTCCGCGACGCTGTCGTTCTTCCGCATGGACGGCGCCGAGCACCGCCGGTACCGCACCAAGGTCACCGCCCACTTCACCGTGGCGCGGTTGGCCGCGCTGGAGCCGGTCGTGCGCGCCGCGGTGGACGAACTGCTCGACGGGCTGGCCGGGAAACCCCGCACGGCGGACCTCGTGCAGCGGCTGGCGCTGCCCCTGCCCAGCATGGTGATCTGCCAGATCCTCGGCGTGCCCTACGCGGACCGGCAGTACTTCCACCGGCTGATCGACGTGATGGCCAGGGCGCCGGAGATGAACCCGGAGACCTACCGCGCGGCGGTCGGCGAACTGCGCTCCTACATCGAGCGGCTGGCCGGGGACAAGCGCGCCGACCCCGGCGACGACCTGCTGTCGGACCTGGTGCGGGCGTTCGACGCCGACCCGCTGCTCGATCCGCCGCAGCTGGCCGCCATGGTCCTCCTGCTGCTGGTGGCGGGTCAGGAGACGACCACCAGCATGATCGCGCTGGGCGCGCTGGCGCTGTCCTCCACCCCCGAGGCCAGGTCTGCCCTGGAGGACCCGACGGCCGTGCCGAACGTGGTGGAGGAAGTGCTGCGCCACCTGTCGATCGCGCAGTGGATGCCGCGCGTGGCCACCGAGGACGTGCTGGTCGGCGGCGCGCCGGTGCGGGCGGGCACCGGTGTCGTGGTGCTGCCGATGATCGCCAACCACGATCCCGAGGTGTTCCCCGACCCCGAGCGGCTGGACCCCGCCCGCGCCAACGCGCACCGCCACCTCGCCTGCGGGTTCGGCCCCCACCAGTGCCTCGGGCTCCAACTGGCGCGCCTGGAGCTGCGGGTGGTCTACGAGGCGCTGTTCCGGCGGTTCCCCGATCTGCGGCCCGCCGTCGCGGTCGACCGGCTGCCGTTCCGGCAGAACTCCGCCTTCTTCAGCGTCGACTCGCTGCCCGTCGAATGGTGACCACCAGCAACGCGAGGGAGCTCAGATGACCGACCGCACCTCCGGGCTCGTCGTGCCGGACCTGCTGCGCCTGCGCGCCCAGGCGGACCCCGACCAGGTGGTGATGAACCTCGACGGGGCGCGCACCATGACCTACTCCGCCTGGGAAAGGCGGTCCAACGCCGTCGCCAGGGGGCTGCGCGACCTCGGCGTGCGCCGCGGCGACGTGGTCGCCCTGCTGTTCGGCGGGCTCGACTGGGACGAGTACGCCGTGGCCTACATCGGAGTGCTCAAGGCGGGCGGCACGGCCGTGCACCTCAACGACACCATGCCCGCGGCCGAGGTCGACCGCCGGATCGCCCAGTGCGGCGTGTCCGGCCTCATCCGGGGCGAGCAGCTCGCCCCGCCCGCGCGCTTCGCCGGGTGGGTCGGCACGGTGTCCGCGCTGGACACCGGCAACGGTGACCCGTTCGACCTGGAGATCGGCCCGGACGACATCTCCGACCTGCTCTACTCGTCGGGAACCACCGGCGCCTCCAAGGCCGTGCGCGTCCCGCACGGCAACCTCACCCACGGCCGCGGCCCCGAGGGCTTCCGGCAGCTCGGCGACCCGCGCCCGCTGGTGGTGCCCATGCAGCTGGGCACCACCGCCAGCGTGACCACCACCAACATCGCGCTCACCCTGCGCGCGACGCTGGTTGTCGTCCCGCCGGGGGACGTCGAGCGGATGGCCCAGCTCATCGAAGCCCACCGCGCCGGGTCGGTGATGGTCAACACCATGGTGGCGGCCCGGATGGTGGCCGGGCGCCTGCACGAGCGCTACGACTTCAGCTCCGTGCACACGCTCGGGGCGGCGGCCGCCCCGATCGCCCCGGCCCTCGCCGAACGGCTGCTGGCGATGTTCCCCGGCGCCAAGCTGAACAGCTCCTACACCGAGATCGAAGCCGTGCCCGGGGTCGTGGTGAGCACCTACGACCCGGCCCGCCCCCTGTCGGTGGGCAAGCCGTCGCCCAGCACGCAGCTGCGCGTGGTGGACGAGCGCGGCCGGTCCGTCGCCGACGGCGAGCTGGGGGAGATCCAGCTGCGCTGCGACGCCCCCCGCAGGCGCTACCTGGGCAGCACGCAGACCGCCGAGGACGACTGGACCCGCACCGGCGACCTGGGGCGCATCGGCCCGGACGGCGAGCTCTACCTGTTCGACCGCCGGGTGGACGCGATCCCGACCAGCGGGGGACTGGTGTCCACCATCGAGGTGGAAGCGGCGGTCTACGAGCACCCCGCCGTGCTGGAGGCGGCGGTGCTGGGCGTCCCCGACGGCGGCGACCGCCGGGCCGTCGTCGCCGTGGTCGTGCTCGCCTCGCCGGACGCGCTCGCCGAGCTGCCCGGTTTCACCGCCCGGCGGCTGGCCCCGCACCAGGTCCCCGAGCGCTTCGTCCCGGTGGACGCCCTGCCGTTCTCCCCCAACGGCAAGGTCCGCAAGCGGGAGCTGCGCGACTGGCTCACGGCCGCGGTGACGGCGTGACCGCCACCGGCCGCGCCACCGCCGAACGAGAAGGAGACAGCATGTCCGCAGGACCCTCCACCGCCTTCACCATCCCGGTCGCGCAGGACCAGACCTCCCTGTCCCCGGACGAGGTCCTGCACTCCGGCAACGCCGGGGTGATCGTCGAGCGGGTCGGCCAGCTGCGGTCGGAGTTCCGCTCCGAGGGCCGCCAGTTCGGCCGCGAGCTCGCCGAGTACCTCAACACCGCCTACCGCGACGTGGTCACGGTGTTCGTCTACGAGGAGACCTTCGGCACCAAGGACCGCCTGCACTTCCTGATGCACCTCAAGTCGCTGGAGGCCTACGAGACGCTGGTGGGGATGGGCACCAGGGACGAGGGCTGGCGCGAGATCATGATGCGCCAGCGCATCCCCGCCGAGCGCGGCGGCGGCACCTGGGACCGGGTGTTCCTGGACGGCACCCTGCGGGAGACCGTGCTCCTCCCCTCAACCTTCGGCATGTACGGCACCGCGGACAAGCGGCTGGAGACCGTCGTGGCGGACGGCGACGGCGCGCCGCGCTTCCAGGTGCCGGTCGCGCAGCAGCAGACCACCCTGCCGCCCGACCGCATCCTGCACTCGGCGAACTGCGGCATCCTGATGCACCGCGTCGGGCAGCTCAAGTACGAGTTCCGGGTCGAGGGCAGGCAGTTCGCCAGGGCGCTGTGCGACGCCTGGAACGAGAGCCTGGCGGGCCACGCCACCATCTTCCTGTACGAGGAGGCCTTCGGCGTCTCCGACCGCATCCACCACTTCATCCACCTGAAGTCGCTCAGCTCGTACTACACGCTGATGGGGCTGCGCGCGGTCAGCGACGCCGCGTCGCGCGAGGTGTTCACCCGGCAGTGGATCCCGGAGGAGAAGGGCGGCGGCTCCTGGGAGCGGATGTTCGAGGGCGCCAGCCTCCAGGACATGGCGCTGACCCCGCAGCACTGGGGCATGTACGCGACGCGCGCGGGCGGTGAGCGGTGACCGGGCCCGACTACGACGTGGTCGTGGTGGGCGCCCGCGTCGCCGGGGCGCCTGCGGCGATGCTGTTCGCCCGGCGCGGCCACCGGGTCCTGCTGCTGGATCGGGCGGTGTTCCCCGCGGACACCCTGTCCACCCTCTACATCCAGCAGCCCGGCGTCGCTCGGCTGGCCCGCTGGGGCCTGCTGGAGGAGGTCCGGGCGACCGGCTGCCCGCCGCTGGACCACGTCGTGTACGAGCTGGAGGGCATCCGCGTCGAGGGCTGCTCCAGCGGCGTGGACGGCATCCGCGCGGCCTACGCGCCCCGCAGGCACCTGCTCGACGGCATCCTCGCCGACGCGGCCGCTGCCGCGGGCGCCGAGGTGCTGGCCGGGCACGAGGTGGTGGACCTGGTGCGCGAGGGCGAGCGGGTCACCGGCGTGCGGCACCGCTCACCCGACGGCGGGGTGGCCACCGCGACCGCCCGGCTGGTCGTCGGCGCGGACGGCATGCGCTCGGCGGTGGCCCGGCTGGCCGGTGCCGCGACCGCGGTCGAGCGCCCGCGCCTGACGTGCGCCTACTACTCGTTCTGGCAGGGCCTGGACGCGGTGTTCGAGATGTACGAGGGGCCCACCGGCTGGGTGGCCACGGTCCCGACCAACGACGCGGTGCTGGTGTCGGCGTACTTCCCGCAGGGCCGTTTCGAGAGGGTGCGCAAGGACGCCCTGGACTCCTACACGCGGTGCATCGAGGACAACGCCCCGGCGCTGTTCGAGCGGCTGCTGGGCAAGCAGCGGCTGGAGCGGCTGTACGGCACCGGCGACCAGCGCAACTTCTTCCGGCAGGCGCGGGGGCCGGGCTGGGCGCTCATCGGCGACGCGGGCCACCACAAGGACTCGCTGACCGCCCAGGGCATCGGCGACGCGTTCATGCAGGCGGAGTTGCTCGTCGACAGCGTGGCGGACGGCCTGGCCGACGAGGCGGCGCTGACCGCCGGGCTGGCCGCCTTCGCCGAGGAGCGCGACCGCAGGCTCACGCCCTACTTCAACGCCACCCTGCTGGTGGCGCAGGCCGAGGGGCGGGAGCAGCGCCGCGCGCTGCTGGCGGCGCTGGCCGAGCACCCCGATCACACCCAGCGCTACTTCGACGCCGTGGCGGGCATCCTGCCGCTGGAGCAGCTCTACACGCCGGAGCTGATGGCGCTGGTCGCGCAGCAGGCCAAGGCCCGCTCCGCGGTGAGCTAGCCGCTGCGGGGACCCCGCTGGACGCCGCGACCGGCCTGCCGGTCGCGGCGCGCCCTACTTCGCCGACAACTCCTCCTCCAACCAGGTCTTGCCCCTGGTGCGGGCGGAGAGCACCACATCGCCGAGCAGTTCGGTGAGCGAGGCGGCCGCCCGCTCGGCCGCGGCGCGGGCGTCGGAGCCGACGTCCTCCAGGAACCGGCACACGACCTGGCCGCCCGCGTCCTGGGCCCAGCCGCCGACGACCCGACCGTCCCACCACAGCGACGGGCCGATGTTCCCGACCCGGTCGAACAGCTTGGGGCCGTGCCCGCCGAGGAACCAGTCGCGCTGCTGCCAGCCCATCGGGGTGGGGTCCAGCGCGGGCAGCAGCGCCACCCACGGCTCGGGCGCCGGGGTCGGCTCCAGGTCGTCGGCCAGGACCACGCCCGGCCTGCCGTCCAGGTCGACCTCGACCGGCCGCAGCTCCGCCAGCGCCCGCTTGACCTGGGTCTTGGTCCAGCCGGTCCACCACTGCAGGTCCTCGGGGAAGGCCGGGCCGTAGGCGGCCAGCCAGCGGCGCGCCAACTCCACCTCCGCCTGGGCCGTGGGCCAGTCCGCCAGCCCGTCGGGGGTCCACCGCGACAGCGGTGACCACTTGTACTGGTGCGACGTCCACGACCCGCGCGGACGTCCGCGCACCACCCGGCCCTCGGCGGCCAGCAGCAGCAGCACCCGGCTGGCGACGTTCTGCTTGCCCTCGTAGTGCTTGCCCTTGGCCAGCACCACCTGCTGCCGCAGCCGCTCGTCATCGGTGGCCAGCTCGGCGGCGGTCGCCTCGCCGCGCCGGGCCAGCGCCCGCAGCGCGGTCTCCTCCACGTCGGCCAGCCAGCCCTCGACGTCGTCACCGACGCCGGTCTCGGCCAGCATGGACAGCAGCTTGCGGCGTTCGCGCGCGGCCACCGCCCGACCGCAGGCGGCGTGCACGACGGAAGCGGTCCGCACCGTGGTGACGAACACCGTGCGGCGCATGGCCAGCATCCTGATCAACGAGCGGTCCTCGTACAGGGCGCGTTCCACGTCGCCCAGGCCGCCCTCGCGCATCCGGGTCAGCGCGGACAGGTACACGCTGGTCGGGTCGGTGCTGTGCAGCGCCACCACGCTCTCGGCGACCTCGGTCGGGTCCGCCGCACGCGCCTCCGCCGCCAGCCGGTGCCTGTGGCCCAGCCTCGCCCGCCGCTCCGCGATGTCGAATCGACGCATCGTCCCCCCGTGTCGGCCTGTTCGCGGGGCGTGGTGCGGCAGTCGCACCCCGCACGCGGCCACCACCGTACCGCTCGGGGTCAGGCCGGGGGGGCGAGGGCGTCGATCACCTCGTCGGCGGTGCGCACCCGGCCGATGAGGGAGAAGACGCGCGCGATCGCGTCCTCGTGCGCCCCGGCGTCGAACGCGGTGGCCGCGTCCCGCACCAGGACCTGCTCGTAGCCGCGGTCGTAGGCCTCCCTGGCGGCCGACTCCACGCCCAGGTTCGTGGCGATGCCGCCGAACAGGACCGTCCGCACGCCCCGCCGCCGCAGCAACGGGTCCAGCTCGGTGCCGTAGAAGCTGCCCCACTGGTGCTTGACGACCACGTGGGAGCCGAGGTCGGCGAGTTCGGGCACGACCTCGGTCCACTCGGCGGGCGCACCGCCGGGCGGTGGCAGCTCCACGTCAGCGCGCGGCGCGGGGAACGGCACGCCGCCGCGCCCCATCGAGCCGCGCACCAGCACCACGAGCCCGCCGCGCCTCCGCAGCGCCACGGCGACCCGGCGCGCGTTGGCCACGGCCTCGGCGGCGGGGTGCGGCCCGAGCGGCACGCCCGCGCCGAGGCCGTCGACCACACCGCGCTGGAAGTCGACCAGCACGAGCGCGCTCGTGGCGGCGTCCAGCTCATCCCGCGGACGGGCAGTCATGTCAGCGATCCCCCTCGTCGACGTGCGCGCTGCCGGTTCGGCCCGATGCTAGGTCCCTCGCCTGCCGGACCCTGCTCAACACTGAGCAGCCCGTTCCACGCCGCCGCGCCTAGCGTTCCCGCCGGCGCCCGGCGAACCGCGGTCGCGGCGCGTCCCGGTGCGCGATCCGCTCGACCACCCGGCGCCGGAGGGAGGCGACGGTGCTCAACCCACAGACCCGCCAGGCGGTGACCGACGTGGTCGCGGCCGTCCAATCCGTCCGCCCGCTGGCCGCGGTGCTGGAACACCCGGTCCGCGTGGCGATGCCCGGCCCGCCCGAGACCCGGCGGTGGTTCCACCGGGTCGCCGAGCGCCTGGGCGCGCCGTACTTCGCCGAGGCGGGCGGGCAGCCGTCCGCTGCGCTGGACCGGGTGGTCAGCGGGCGGCTCGGACTGGACCGGTTGCCGCCCATCGCCGAGGAGCACTGGCCCGAAGCCGACGCCGCGGTGGCCGACGCCGAGGCACGTGGCTTCGCGGCGCTGTGCAGGCAGGCGGTCGTGACCGCCGACGACGGGGTGCGCGTGCTCGCCCACGCGGCGGGCGACCCGACCGCGTCCGCGGTCGTGGTGGCGTCGGCGTGCGGGATGCCCGCGGCGCTGGCCGAACCCTGGGTGCGCGGGCTGGCCCGCTCGCACCACGTGCTGACGTGGGAGAGCCGCGGCCTGTTCGGCGCGCCGCGGGACCTGCGCGAGCCGCGCTTCGACGCGGCCACCGACGTGGCCGCCCAGGTCCGCGACGCGATCGCCGTCATGGACCACTTCGGCGTGGCCCGCGCGCACGTCGTGGGGTTGTGCGGCGGCGCGGTGCTGGCGGTCGTCGCCGCGCACGAGCACCCGGAGCGGGTGAGCTCGCTGAGCCTGTGGCACGGCGACTTCGAGCTGGGCGCGGCGGCACCGAAGACGAGCCACCAGAAGGACCTGCAAGCGCTGATGGCGCTGGCCGCGCGGGACCGGGCCTCGGCCCGCGCCGTCCACGCCACCCTCACCGCGTCGATGCTCACCGGCACCCCGCCCGACCTGGCGCACCTGGTGCTCTACCCGTACGCCACCCCGGAGTTGCTGTTCCGGTACTGCCTGCTCAACGGCGCCATCATGGGCACCGACGTGGGGCCGCTGCTGGCCGAGGTCCCCCACCCCGCCCTGGTGGTCACCAGCCGGGACGACCGCACCGCGCACCCGGACGGATCGCGGCACGTGGCCGAGCGCCTGCCCGGCGGCAGGCTCGTCGTCCTGCCGCACGGCGACCACCTGTCGCTGTTCCGGGGCACCGCGGTGCTGGAGATCGCGGAGCGGTTCGCGGCCGACCCCGGCGCCGACCCGCTGACAGCCCCTGCTCATTCGTGAGCAGGCGAACTCCCCGGCGCCGCTTAGCGTTTGCCGACAGCCGCCGCGAACCGGGTGGAGCCCGGTCGCACGGACCGCGGGCGCCGGGTGCGCCTGCCTGACGAGGCGAGGAGCATGGAACCGAACCAGGACAACGATCGCGTGCACGCCGTGGTGCTGTCCGCGGACACTCCAGCGGGTCTGCGTTCCTACGCCCGGCGGTTGCGCGAGCACCTCGACCGGACACCGGGGATCGACCCGGCCGACATCGCCTACACCTCCCAGACGGGCCGGGTCGCGATGAGCCACCGGCTGGCGCTGCTGGTGCCCGACCTGACCCGCCTGCGGTCCGCTTTGGACGCCTACCTGGCGGACCGGCCGCACCCTTGCCTCCACAGAGGACAAACGGAGTCCGGTGCCGCGGCAGGCGCCTCCACCGCGGGAACCGAGGCCGAGGCGGTCGCGGACTGGTTGGCCGGGGCGGAAGTGCCGTGGCGGCGGTACTGGAGCGAGCCCGCGCGGCGGATTCCGCTGCCCGTGCGCGACTGGGACGACGAGCCGGACGAGCAGGCCCCCGCGCCGTCCCCCGACGCGGCGCGGACCTCGGCGGCCGTCGAGCGCCCGGCCCCTGCCGCACCACCGGGTTCCGATGAGGTGCCCGAGGCCGCGCTGCGCTACGTCCTGGAGCTCTACGGCGAGGTTTCCGGCATCCCGGTCGACCGGCTGGACCCGCGGGTGCCGCTGGCCGACTACGGCATCGGGTCGTTCCTGATCACCTCGCTCAACGCCCGCCTGGAGCGGGACCTGGGGGAGCGGGACCGCACCCTGTTCCTGGCCCACGGCGACCTCGCGGGCGTCGCACGGGCGCTGGCCCACCGCCACCCGCGACTGGCCGAGCGGGGTGAGCAGCGGGCCGCGGCACCGGTGGAGCCGGACGCGGACCGCGGCGCGGTCGCCGTGATCGGCATCGCGGGCCGGTACCCGAAGGCCGCGGATCTGCGCCAACTGTGGGACAACCTGGTGCACGGCCGCGACTGCGTGACCCGGCTGCCCGAGGACAGGCGCCGGCCGGGCTGGCCGGTGGACCTGATGTGGGGCGGTTTCCTCGACGGGGTCGACCTGTTCGACCCGCTGCTGTTCGCCATCTCCCCGCGCGACGCGGAGCTGATGGACCCCCAGGAGCGGATCTTCCTCGAAGTGGTCTGGGAGCTGCTGGAGGACGCGGGCTACCCGCCCGCCCGCCTGCGCTCCGAGCACGGCTCCCGCGTCGGCGTCTACGCCGGCGCGATGTACAACGAGTACCCGTACTTCGGCGTCGAGCGGTCCCAGC
Organism: Saccharothrix coeruleofusca; assembly: GCF_017876325.1. Classification (NCBI taxonomy): domain Bacteria; kingdom Bacillati; phylum Actinomycetota; class Actinomycetes; order Pseudonocardiales; family Pseudonocardiaceae; genus Saccharothrix; species Saccharothrix coeruleofusca. The sequence continues at coordinate 3,064,587 of NZ_JAGINV010000001.1, read as the reverse complement.
GGGGACACCCGCAGGACTCCGGGGCCACCCTGGGCGGCGTGGCCAACCGGGTCTCCTTCGCCTTCGACCTGCGCGGCCCCAGCCTCACCGTCGACACCATGTGCTCGTCGTCCCTGGTCGCCATCCACCTGGCGGTGCGCGCCCTGCGTGACGGCGAGGTGGACCTGGCCATCGCGGGCGCGGTGAACCTCTCCTTGCACCCCAACAAGTTCATCCAGCAGGAGAGGATGCGGCTGACCGCCTCGGGGCACCGGTGCCGCAGCTTCGGCGCGGGCGGCGACGGGTTCGTCCCCTCCGAGGGCGCGGGTGCCGTGCTGCTCAAGCCCCTGGACCGGGCCCTGGCCGACGGCGACCGGGTCCACGCGGTGATCCGCGGCACGTCGGTCGTGCACGCCGGGCGCACCAACGGGTACCTGGTGCCCAACCCCGCGGCGCAGGGCGAGATGGTCGCCAAGGCGCTGCGGGACGCGGGGGTGCCGCCGGAGACCATCGGCTACGTGGAGGCGCACGGCGCGGGCACGGCGCTGGGCGACCCGGTGGAGGTGGAGGGCCTCACGAGCGTGTTCGGCCCGACCGGGCTCGCTCCCGGCGCCATCCCGATCGGCTCGGTGAAGTCGGTGCTGGGGCACGTCGAGGCGGCGGCGGGCATGGCCGGACTGACCAAGGTGGTGCTCCAGCTGCGGCACGCGACGCTGGCGCCCTCGCTGCACGCCGACGAGCTCAACCCCAACGTGCGGTGGGACGAAGTGCCGTTCCGGGTCCAACGGGAAGCCGCCGCGTGGCCCCCGGCGCGGTGGCCCCGCCGGGCGGGCATCAGCTCCTTCGGCGCGGGCGGGACCATCACGCACGTCGTGGTCGAGCAGGCGCCCCCGGAACCGGAGCGGCCCGCGCCCGCCGGGGGCGAGCAGCTGGTGGTGCTGTCCGCGCACGACGCCGACCGGCTCGCGGAGCTGGCCGGTCGGGTGGTCGCGGCGCTGGAGCGGGACGACCCGCCCGCGCTGGACGACATCGCCTTCACCCTCCAAGCGGGCCGCGAGGCGCTGCGCGAGCGGCTGGCCGCGGTCGTCCGCGACCGGGCCGAGTTCCGGGACCGGCTGCGCCGCTTCCTGGCGGGCGAGGCCGGCGCGGTGGTCCGGGGTCGGGCGCCCAGCGCCGGGCACGCGGCCGGACCGGCCCTGCCCACCCCCGGCGCGGAGGTCGACCTGACCGCGCTGGCCCGGCACTGGGTGGAGGGGGGCGCGGTGGACTGGGCGCGGCTGCGCGACCCGCGCCGCGCGCCCCGCGTCGTCGAGCTGCCCTCCTACCCGTTCGCACGGGTGCGCTGCTGGCTGCCCGAACCGGAGGGCTCCGCCCCGACTCCCGCCCCGACTCCCGCCCCCGCACCGCTCCCGGCCCCGCCGGACACCGGAGCGGGCGAGGAGGAGGTGCCGCTGCACCGCTGGACGTGGGCCCCGGTCGGCCCCGTGGCCGCTCCTACCACTCCCACCGCCCCCCTCCTGTGCGTCTTCTCCGAGCACAGCGAGCCGGTGGCGCGGGCGCTGGCGGATCGCCTCGGCCGCGACCGGGTCCTGCTGGTCCGGGAGGGCGGCGAGCTGGCCGACGGCATCCCCGGCTACACCGGCGCGGCGGAGGCCGCAGAGTTGGTCGGGGCACTGCTGGACGCGCACCCCGCGCTGGCGGGGTGGCTCGACCTGGCCGACCTGCACCTGCCCGACGCCGAGCACGGCCTGTGGCGCGCTCGGCTGGCCGCGCTGCAACGGGTTGTCGGCCGCAAGGCGCGCACGGGTCTGCGCGTGGTGCAGGTGACCTGCGGCCTCCAGGACCTCGACGGCCCCCGTCCCACCCTGGCCGGTGCGCGGATGGCCTCGTTCGTGCGCGTGCTGGGCTCCGAGCACCGGGGGGTCCGCGCCTGCGCGCTGGACACGGACCGGGGCCCCCACCAGGTGCGCCCGCTGGTCGAGGAACTGCTGGCCGAGTGGGCGGCCGACGCCCCGTTCGGCGAGGTGTGCCACCGCGGCGGTGTGCGGCACCGGCCGGTGCTCGAACCGCTGGAGGCCGCCCACGCGCCACTGGCCGTGGACCCGGACGCGGCGCACCTGGTCACCGGGGGTACGCGCGGCCTGGGCGCCCTGGTGGCGAGGTGGCTGGTCGAGCGCGGGGCCCGGCGGCTGGTGCTGTGCGGCACCCGGCCCCCGGCGGACGAACTGCTGACCTGGCTGCGCGACCGCGGCGTGCGGGTGCTGACGCACCTGGCCGACCTGGCCGACCGCCCGCGGCTGCGCGAGCTGCTCGACGCGGTGCGCTCCGAGCTGGGGCCGATCGGCGGTGTGGTGCACTGCGCGGGGCGGTTCACGCGGGGCAGGCCGTCCTTCGCCAACCTCGACCCGACCGCGATGCGCGAGGTGCTGGGCCCCAAGGCGGACGGCCTGGACGCGCTGCTGGACCTGCTGGACGGCAGGCCGCCGCGGTTCGTCGTGCTGTTCTCGTCGGTGTGCGTGGCGGTCCCCTCGTTGGCCGCGGGCACCACCGACTACGCCGCGGCCAACGCCTACCTCGACTTCGTCGCCGCTCACCGCACCCGGACCGGGCAGCCGCGGTTCCACGCCGTCGACTGGCCGCAGTGGACGCAGACCGGCGGCACGAGCAGCGGTCCCAACCCCTGCGCCGCGCTGGGCATCGGCGGTCTGACCGACCGCGCGGGCCTGCGCGTGCTGGAGCGCGTGCTGACCCTGCCCGGCGGCGGGCGGGTGCTGCCCGCGCCCGCGCTGGGCGGCGGCATCGACCCGGAGGCGCTCGTGCGCCCGCACCCGGACCCGACTCCACCGGAGGTGGCCGACACCATGCCCGGACCAGCGGCGACCCCCGCGCAGCCCGCCCGGTGGCTCGTGCGGATCTTCGCCGACGCCCTGCACATCCCGGTGGACGACCTGGACGTCACCGCCGAGTTCGGCGCGCTCGGCGTCGAGTCGATCATGATCGGCGAGCTGGTGCGCGCCATCGAGGACCGGCTCGGCCGCCCGCTGGAACCGGCCGCCCTGCTCGAACACCCCACCCTGGAACGCCTTGCCGACCACCTCGGGCAGCACGAGCCCGAGCCAGGACCGGAGCAGGCGGCGAGCGCCCCGGCTCCCGAGCCCACCACCGGAGGCCCGGTCGAGCGCGCCGACCGTCACGCCGCCGACCACCGCATCGCTGTCATCGGCGTGGCGTGCCGCTTCCCCGGCGCGACGGACGTCGACGCCTTCTGGGCGAACCTCGTGGCGGGGCGCTCGTCGGTGGTGGAGGTCCCGCCATCCCGGTGGGATCACACCAGGTGGTACCGCGCGGAGCGCACACCGGGCGCCAGCACCAGCAAGTGGGGCGGCTTCGTCGACGGCATCGAGGACTTCGACCCGGAGCACTTCGGTCTCGGCGAGGACGAGGCGCGGTGCCTCGACCCGTCCATCCGGCTGTTCCTGGAGGCGACCGCGGCCTGCCTGCGCGAAGCCGGGTACGCCGACGACGAGCTGGCGGGTCGCGACGTGGGCGTGTTCGTCGGGGCCCGGATGACCGACTCCTACGCCCGGCGCGCCGGGCTGCGGCCCAACGCGCTGCGCTCCGACCAGAACTTCATCGCCGCGCACGTCGCCCAGCACTTCGACTTCGGCGGCCCCAACATGGTGGTCGACAGCGCCTGCTCGTCGTCGCTGGTCAGCGTCCAGCTCGCGTGCCGCAGCCTGCTCGACGGCGAGTCGGAGGTGGCGCTGGCGGGCGGTGTCGAGGTGCTGCTGGACGAGCAGCCCTACCTGGAGCTCAGCGCGGCCCGCGTGCTGTCGCCGTCGGGCCGCTGCCAGGTCTTCGACGAGCGGGCGGACGGGTTCGTGCCCGGCGAGGGCTGCGGTGTCGTGCTGCTCAAGCCGCTGGCCGCGGCCCTGGCCGACGGCGACCGGGTGCACGCGGTGATCGAGGGCGTGGCGGTCAACAACGACGGGCGCACCATGGGCATCACCACGCCCAACCCGCGGGCCCAGACGCGGCTGGTCCGCCGGGCGCTCGCGCTGGCCGGGCGTGCGCCGGAGGAAATCGGGCTGGTCGAGGCGCACGGCACCGGCACCACGATCGGCGACCCGATCGAGCTGCGGGCGCTGACCGACGTCTTCGCGGAGGGCGCGGACCGCACCGGCTGGTGCGCGATCGGCAGCGTCAAGTCCAACATCGGCCACCTGCTCAGCGCCGCGGGCGTGGCGGGCCTGATCAAGGTCGTGCTCTCGCTGGAGCACGGCTTGATCCCGCCGACCCTGTGGTGCGAGCGCCCCAACCCCCGGTTCGACTTCGCGCGGTCGCCGTTCTTCCCCAACCTGGGCGCGCGGCCGTGGCAGCGGCCAGGTCCCGAGCGGGTCGCCTGCCTGAGCTCGTTCGGCCTCGGCGGCACCAACGCGCACCTGGTGGCCAGCGGCCCCGACCCGCGGTGGTCGCGCGCCGCCCGGCAGCCGCTGCCGCCACCGCCGCTGCGCCGCAGGCGGCTGTGGCTCGACCGCCCGCAGGAGGGGCACGCCGCGCCCGCGACATCCCCGGACGAGCCGCTGGTCGCCTCCACGCTGGACCTCCAGCTCACGGTGAACCGGACGCCCGCGCCCACCGCGTCGACCCACTGAGGAGTGCGCCATGGAGGAGATCGAGTGCCGCGTCGCGCTGTCGCCGCACGACTTCGCGCTGCGCGGCCACCGGGTCCGCGCCACGCCGGTCCTGCCCGCGGTGGCCTTCCTCGATCTCGTGTACCGGGTCCTGGAAGCCGCCGGACTCGACCACCGGGGGACAGCGCTGGACGGCGTCACCTTCCGCGCTCCCCTCGCCGTCGCCGACGAAGCGCACCGGGACCTGCGGTGCGCGCTCACACCGCCCGCGGGCGGCCGCGCGGGCCGGGTCGACGTGGCGAGCCGCGTCGCGGGCAGCGGGGACGACTGGACCGAGCACATGACGGCGCGGCTGTCGCCGGTCGAGGAGGCCCCGCGGCCCGACCTGCCGGTGGCGCTGCTGCGGGAGCGCGCCGAGCGGACCGAGGACCTGTCGGGGCACTACGCGCGCGCACGCGCCGCGGGCATCGAGCACGACGCGGCGATGCGCTGCACCGGGACGGTCTTCCACGGGCGGGGTGAACGGCTGGCGGAACTGCGCCTGGAGCGGCGCGGCGACGCCCACGAGGACCGGTTCCCGCTGCACCCGGCCGTGCTCGACGCGGCGACCGTGGTCGGCTTCGGCGCCGACCACGACCGGCCGGGGGAGCCGTTCGTGCCGGTGTTCGTCAAGCGGTTCCACGCGGTCCGCCCGCTGCGCGGCACGTGCTACGTCCACGTGCCGCGGCCCGCGGTCGCGTCGGGCGAAGTGGTCACCGTGGACTTCACCCTGCACGACGAGCACGGCGCGCTGCTGGCCGAGTGCACGGGCATGACGTGGAAGCGCCTGGCGGGAGGCGGTGCGCCAGCCGGTGGGTCCAGTCCCGCGACCGGGACGCGGGGCGGTGGCGCCACCGTCGCCGCCAGGGTCCGCGCGCTGGTGGCGGCCCACCTCGGGCGGCGGGCGGAGGAGGTCGACCCGGCGGCGGGTTTCTACGACCTCGGCCTGGACTCGCTGGCCCTGCTCAAGCTCGGCAGGGAGGTGGAGGAGCTGGTCGGCGAGCCGCTGTACCCGACGCTGCTGTTCGAGCACGGCACCGTCACCAGCCTCGCCGAGCACTTGGAGCGCACCTACGACCTCCGGTTCCGGGACGAGGGCGCGCCCTCGTCCCCGGAGTCCACCGCCGCCACGCCGCCACAGTCGGGGACCACCACCTGCTGGACCCCCGACTGGGTGGAGGAGGACGGACCGCGACGGGACGCCGCGCCGCTGATCGCCATCGGCCCCGACTGGTTCACCGACGCCCTGGGGCGGACCGAGCCCGGCCTGGTCCCGGTCCTGCCCGGCACCGGGTTCGCCCCGCGCGGCGCGGGCTACGAACTCGACCCCGCCGACACCGGGCAGGTCGACGCGCTGTTCGACGCCCTCGCCGGGAGATCCGTGCGGGACGTCGTGGTGCACGTGGCCGAGGAGGTCCCCACGGCCGACACGTGCACCGCCGTCTACGCGCTGGCCGCCGCCCTGGTGCGCCGCGAGCACGGGGCCCGGCTGACCGCCCTGTGCGAGGCGCCCGCGACGGCCGCCGCACTGGGCGCGCTGGCCCGCACGGTCATGGCCGAGACGCCGCGGCTGCGCTGCCGCGCGGTGCTCGGGGCCGACCCCCGCGACCCGGCCGGGACGGCCCGGATCGCGGCGGCGGTCGCGCGCGACGACTCCGCGGAGGCGGAGCTGGACTTCTCGACCGGGCGCCGCCGCGTGCGCCGCTGGTCGCCCGCCGCCCCGACGGGCGCGCCGACGCCGCTGCGCGAGGGTGGGGTCTACCTGATCACCGGTGGGGGCGGCGGGCTGGCGGGGGTGCTCACCGAGCACCTCGTGCGCCGCTACCGGGCGAGGGTCGCGCTCGTCGGACGGGGCCCGGCCGGAGCCGGGTTGGAGCGCCGGATGGCGCAGTGGCGCGACGCGGGCGGCGACGTGCGCTACCTGCGCGCCGACATCACCGACCCGGCCGAGGCCGCCCGCGCGGTGGGGGCGGCGCGCGCGGCGTTCGGCCGCGTGGACGGCGTCGTCCACGCCGCGGCCGAACGCCGCGACGGGGTGTACCTGACCAAGCGGCGCGACGACGTCGCCGCCGTCCTGGCGCCCAAGGTCGGCGGCGCGCTCACCGTGGACGCGGTCACCGCGGGCGACCGGCTCGACTTCTTCGCGGTGTTCTCCTCGTCGTCGGCGAGCACCCCGAACCAGGGGCAGTCCGACTACGCGGCGGCCAACGCCTTCCTGGAGCAGTTCGCCCGGCAGCGCGCGGCCCGGTCCGACCGCGCGGGGCGCAGCGTGGCGATCGGCTGGCCGTACTGGGCCGAGGGCGGGATGCGCGTCGCCGACGGCGACCGGTCGCCCGACGGGCAGGTCCCGATGCCCACGGCGGAAGGGCTGGCCCTGTTCGAACGCCTGCTGGCCGACGGCGAGCCGCAGGTCACCGTCCTGCACGGCGTGGCGGGCGTGGCCGAGACCCTGCTGCCCACCGCCCCTGCCGACGCGGGACCGGTGGACGCCCGACCGCGCCACGCGGAGGTCGCGGGGGCCGAACCCGCCGTGGCGCGGGACCGCGCCGAATCCGCGAGCGCCGAGCGCGGCATCGCGATCATCGGCGTGGCAGGCCGCTACCCGCAGGCTCCCGACCTGGCGGCGTTCTGGCGCGACCTGGAGCGCGGCGTCGACCGCGTCACCGAGGTCCCCGCCGACCGGTGGGACCACTCCCGCTACTTCGACCCGGTGAAGGGCCGGGCCGGGCGGACCTACGGCAAGTGGGGCGGTTTCCTGGCGGGTGTGGACCGGTTCGACCCGGCGTTCTTCGGCATCTCCCGCCGGGAGGCCGAGCGGATGGACCCGCAGGAGCGGTTGTTCCTGTCCACCTGCTGGCACGCCCTCGAAGACGCGGGGTACCCCCCGGAGGCACTGCGCGGCCGCTCGGTCGGCGTGTTCGCGGGTGTCATGTGGAACCACTACCAGCTCGTCGAGGGCGCGCCCGACGGCGTGGCACCAAGCGCCCTGCACACGGCGGTGCCCAACCGGGTCTCCTACACCTTCGACCTGACCGGGCCCAGCTTCGCGGTCGACACGGCCTGCTCGGCGTCGCTGACCGCGATCCACCAGGCGGTGGCGAGCCTGCGCCGCGGCGAGTGCGACCTGGCGCTGGCGGGCGGGGTGAACGCGATCCTGCACCCGCAGAAGTACCTCCAGCTGGCGCAGGGCCAGTGGCTGTCGGAGGACGGCCGGTGCCGCAGCTTCGGCAAGGACGGCTCCGGCTACGTGCCGGGCGAGGGCGTCGGCGCGGTGCTGCTCAAACCGCTGGACCGCGCGCTCGCCGACGGCGACCACGTCCACGCGGTGATCCGCGGCTCCGCGATCAACCACAGCGGCCGCACCAGCGGGGTGACCGTGCCCAGCCCCGGTTCGCAGGCCGCGCTGATCACCGCGGCACTGCGGGACGCGGGCTGGGACCCCGCCTCCGTCGACTACGTCGAGGCGCACGGCACCGGCACCGCCCTCGGTGACCCGATCGAGGTCGAAGGGCTCCGCCAGGTGTTCGGCGGCGCCGGGCACTGCGTCGTCGGCTCGGTCAAGTCCAACATCGGGCACCTGGAGAGCGCGGCAGGCATCGCGGGCCTGACCAAGGTGCTGCTGCAACTGCGGCACGGCACGATCGCGCCCTCGCTGCACGCGGCGCAGCTCAACCCGCACATCGACTTCGCCTCGACGCCGTTCACCGTTCCCGCGCGGGCGGTGCCCTGGCCGCGGCGCGCCGGTGCGCCGCGCCGCGCGGGCATCAGCGCGTTCGGCGCCGGGGGCGCCAACGCGCACCTGCTCGTGGAGGAGGCGCCCCCGCAGCCGAGGCGGCCCCGTCGCCGCGGCCCGTGGCTGTTCGTGCTGTCGGCCAAGACCGAGGAGGCGCTGCGCGAGCAGGCGCGCGGGCTCGCCGCGCATCTGGCCGAAGCCCCGACCGCCCCGGCGGAGGAGCTGGTGGCGCGGGTCGCGGCCCGGCTGGGCGTGCCCGCGGAGCAGGTCGACGCGGGTGCCGCGCTGGGCGACCTCGGCCTGGACCACGGCGACCTGGCGGCGCTGGCCGACGACCTGGGCTCGCACGTCCTTCCCGCCGACCTCGGCCTGGACCACACGCTGGCCGAGTTCGCCGCCCGGTGCGGCGCGGCGGAGGACCACCTCGCCGACGTGGCCTACACGCTGCAAGTCGGCCGGGCGCAGCTGGAGCACCGGCTGGCCGTGGTGGCGGAGAGCACGGGCAGGCTGGTCGAAGCGCTCGACCGCTGCGCCGCGGGCGAGCGGCCGGGCGCGGGCGAGTTCCGCGGCACCGCCACCGCCACCGACGCCGAGCACGACGAGCGGGAGTGCGCCGACGCGTTCCGGGACGGCAGGCTGGCCGAGGCGGCGGCGGGTTGGGTGGCGGGGGCGGACCTGCCGTGGGCGCGGTTGCACCCCGACGGTCCCGACCGGCCGCGCCGGGTGCCGCTGCCGGGGTACCCGTTCCAGGAGGAGCGCTGCTGGCCGGGGCACTGGGAGGCCGAGTCCGGCGGCAGGACCGCGCCCGCCCGGCAGGCCCCACCCGCCGAGCGCCCCCGGCCGCGACCAGCGCCGCAGCCCGCGCCGCAGCCGGGGGCCGAAGTTGACCTGCGGGTGCTCGACGGCGGCGTGGCGCTGGTCAGCCTGCACGCGCCGACCTTCACCGACGGGCTCATCGATGGCCTGGAAGCCGCTTTCGCGGACATCGCCGCGGCGGACGAGGTCCGGGCGGTCGTGGTCACCGGCGGCGAGGGCATCTTCAGCATGGGCGGCTCGGCCGAGGCGCTGACCGACCTGGCGGCGGGCGAGGGCAGCTTCACCGACCGGCCGTTCGTGTACGAGGGCTTGCTGCGCTGCGACCGCCCGGTCGTGTGCGCCATGCGCGGCCACGCCGCGGGCGGCGGGCTGACGTTCGGGCTCTACGCCGACGTGGTGGTGATGTCGGAGGAAGCGGAGTACCGCGCCAACTTCCTCACCTACGGCTTCACGCCGGGTCTGGGGGCGACCTACATCCTGGAGCGCAGGCTGGGCAGCACCCTGGCCGCGGAGATGCTGCTGACCGGGCGTGCCCTCAGCGGCGCGGAACTGGCCCGGCGGGGCGCGGACGTGACGGTCATGCCCGGTGAGCGGGTGTTGGCGACCGCGCTGGAGTTGGCGCGCTCGATCGCGGGCAAGCCCGCCGCCGCGGTGCGGACGCTGAAGGCCGAGCTGGCCCGGCGGGTGCTGGCGGGCCTGCCCGAGGTGATCGACGCGGAGGCGGCCATGCACGCGAAGGTCCTGGGCGAGGACGCCCGCTCGCTGGTCGAGGCGCGCTTCCCCGGCCGGGCGACGGCGCGGCCGCCCGCGCCCGCCGAACCCGCGCCCGCCGAACCCGCGCCCGCCGAACCCGCGCCCGCCGAACCCGCGCCCGCCGAACCCGCGCCCGCCGAACCCGCGCCGGTGGTGCTCGAGCCCGTCGCGCCCGAACCCGTCGCGCCCGAACCCGTCGCGCCTGAACCCGTCGCGCCTGAACCCGTCGCGCCCGAACCCGTCGCGCCCGAACCCGTCGCGCCCGAACCCGTCGCGCCCGAACCCGTCGCGCCTGGAGCACCGGCGCAGGTGCCGGTGGCGGTGGCGGTGACGGCCGAGGACGTTCGCGCCGAGGTGGAGGACGTGCTCGGCGAGGTGCTCTACCTCGACCGGGAGGAGATCGACTCGGACCGCACGTTCGCCGAGATGGGGCTGGACTCGGTCGGCGCGGTGGAGATCATCGGCAAGCTCAACCGCCGCCTGGGCACTGATCTGGACTCCACCGCCGTGTACGACCGGCCGACCGTGCCCGCGCTCGCCGAGGCGGTGGCCGAGGACCTGACGCGGTCCGCCGCCCTCCGCGCCGCCGCGACCGATCCCGGTCCCCGGCGCGTCGAGGCGCAGCCCGCGCCCGAACCGCCGGTCGCCTCCGCGCGGGGGACGGCCCCCGAATCGGCCCCCGAATCGGTCCCCGAATCGGTCCCCGAATCGGTCCTGGAGAAGAACCCGGAGCCCGCTCCGGGTGCCGGTCAGGTGAGGCTGACGCCCCTGCCCACCGATCCGCGGCCGGTGGTCGCACCGCCCGCTCCCGCGCGGGGAGCGGCCGAGCCGCCCACCACGGGGCGGGAGATCGCGGTCATCGGCATGTCGGGCAGCTTCCCCGACGCCCCTGACCTCGACGCGTTCTGGGACAACCTGGCCAGGGGCCGGTGCAGCATCCGCGAGGTGCCACCGCACCGGTGGGACGTGGGCGAGCACTTCGACCCCGACCGGCGGGCGCCGGACCGCACCTACAGCAAGTGGGCGGCGATGCTGGACGACGTTGACGTGTTCGACGCGCAGCTGTTCAACCTGTCACCGCTCGACGCCGAGGCGATGGACCCGCAGCAGCGGCTGTTCCTGCGCCACGCGTGGGCCGCGCTGGAGGACGCGGGCTACGCGGGCGACCGCGGCAGGCGCCCCTGGGGCGTGTTCGCGGGGTGCGCCGCCGGGGACTACACCGACCTGCTCGACGCGGCGGGCCGGGGGCTGTCCGCCCAGGCGTTCCTGGGCAACGCGCCGTCCGTGCTGGCGGCCCGCATCGCGTACCTGCTCGACTTCAGCGGTCCCGCGGTAGCCCTGGACACCGCGTGCTCGTCCTCGTTGGTGGCGCTGGACCTGGCCTGCGCCAGCCTGCTGCGCGGCGAGTGCGACGCGGCGGTGGCGGGCGGTGTCGCGGTCATGTGCACGCCCAAGATGCACGTCTGGACCAGCAGGACCGGCATGTTGTCGCCCACGGGCCGCTGCCGCCCGTTCGACGCGGGCGCCGACGGCATCGTGCTGGGCGAGGGCGTCGGCGTGGTGGTGCTCAAGAAGCTCGACCGCGCGCTGGCCGACGGCGACCACGTCCACGGCGTGATCCTCGCCAGCGGCGTCAACAGCGACGGCAAGACCAACGGCATCACCGCGCCCAGCGCCCGCGCGCAGGCCGACCTGATCAGGCGCGTGCACGACCTCGCGGGCGTCCGGCCCGCGGACGTCGGGTACGTGGAGGCGCACGGCACCGGCACCGAGCTGGGCGACCCGATCGAGGTGAAGGCGCTCAACGCGGCGCTGAGCCCGGCGGACGGCCGGACCAGCAGCGGTCTCGGGTCGGTGAAGGGCAACATCGGGCACACCACCGTGGCGGCCGGGATCGCCGGCCTGCTGAAGGTGCTGCTGGCGCTGCGGCACGGCCAGCTGCCGCCCACGCCGGGCTACGAGGTGCCCAACCCCCACATCGACTTCGGCGCGGGGCCGCTGCGCGTGGTGCGCGAGCTGGAGCCGTGGCCGCCGGGGCCGTCCGGGCGGCGGGTGGCGGCGGTGAGCAGCTTCGGCTTCAGCGGGGTCAACTGCCACGTCGTGGTGGCGGAACCGCCCGCGCGGACGGAGGGCGCGCCGAACTCCCGCGCCGAGGTGGTCGTGCTCTCCGCGCGCGACGAGGAGGGGCTGCGCCGCCGGGCGGCGGACCTGGCCGACCACCTCGACGGACCGGGAGCTGGCCACCCCCTCGCCGACGTCGCGCACACCCTGGCGGTGGGGCGTCGCCACCTGCGGGCGCGGGCCGCGGTCGTCGTGGCCGACCGCGCGGCCCTGCTGGCGTGGCTGCGCGCCGTGGCGGACGGCCGCACCCCGCCCGCCGCGGACCGGACGGCCCCGCAGGCGCTGCGCGACCTCGCGCTGGCCTACGCCCGCGGCGAGGACCCCGACTGGGCGGAGCACCACCGGGACCGCCCGGTGCGCCGGGTGCCGCTGCCGCCGTACCCCTTCGCCCGCGAGCGGCACTGGGTGCGGGCGGACGACGCGCCCCTGCTGAGCGGAACCACCCGGTCCGGTGACACCACCACCCACGAGCTGCGGCTGACCCCGGACCACTGGCTGGTCGCCTGCCACCACGTCGGCGGGGCGCCAGTGCTGCCCGCCACCGCCTCGGTCCTGCTGCTGGCCTCGGTCGCCCCGGTCGAGGGGGCGGTGGCCATCCGCGGTCTGCGGTGGTCCCGGCCGCTGGTGGTCCGGGCTCCCCGCACGGTGTCGCTGGTGGTGCGGCCGAAGCGCGACGGCGTCGCCGTGACCCTGGCCGACGAGTCGGGGGAGTGCGCCCACGGCGCGGTCCACCCGCTCACCGACGACGGCGAGCGCCTCGACGCGGCGGCGGTGAGCGAGCGCTGCCCCGAGCCGGTCCCGGTCGAGCAGGTGTACCGGCGCTTCGCGTCGGCCGGTCTGGACTACCGCGGCGACCACCGGGGCCTGGAGGAGTTGCGCCGGGGCCGTGACGAGGCGATCGGCGTGCTGCGCGCGGCGGACCGGGTGGACCCGGCGGGCGCCGCACTGGTCCCGGCCACCCTCGACGCCGCTCTCCAGGCCGCCGTGGTGCTGGTGGCCGAGGGCGCGAACCCCCGGCCGCTGCTGCCCTTCGCGGTGGAGCGCGTGGACGTCCTCGACCGGCGGGCCGCACCGCGCTACGCCCACGTGCGCAAGGAGGGCGACTTCCGGTTCTCCGTTCGCGTCGCCGATGCCGCGGGGCACGTCTGCGTGCGCTTGGACGGCCTGCACCTGCGTGCGGCGCCCGAGCCCGCCCGCACCGACGGGCCGTTGGCGGAGGACGCGGGTCTCGTCCCGGAGACGGTGTTCGTGCCCCGGTGGGAGCCGGCCCCGGCCACGGCAGCGGCGCGGGGCCGGGCGCGGGGCAGGGTGGCGGTCGTCGCCGCCCCCGACGACCCCCTCGCACTGGCGCTGCTGGCCCACGGGGAGCCGGAGCACGCGGTGTGCGTGTCCCCCGCCGAGGCCGACGCGCTGTGGGGCGACCCGCGGCGGCCGTTCGACGTGGTGAACGTGGTCGCCGCGCCCGACGACCGCACCGGGCACTCGGCCGTGCTCGACCTGTTCCGCCTGGTGAGGGGCATGATCGACGCGGGCTGGGCCAGGCACCCGCTGACCCTGTCGGTGGTCCTGCGCGGCGCGGTGGCGGTGTCCGGCGAGGAGGTGCCCGACCCCGCCGCCGCCGCGCTGGTCGGGCTGGTCGGCGCGATCCGGGCCGAGCACCCCCGCTGGCGGGCCGGGTGCGTCGACGTCGGGTCGGCCGCGGCGGACCCGCTGCTCGCGGCGCGCATCGCGGGCGAGGAACACACCGAGCGGGTGGTCGCGCTGCGCGGGGAGCGACGGCTGGTCCGGCGGCTGGTCCCCGCGCCGGGGGAGGGGGCGGCCAGGGCGGTGTTCCGCCCCGGCGGCACGTACCTGGTCGTCGGCGGGGCGGGCGGCCTCGGCCGTGCCTTCAGCGCGCACCTCGCGCGCACGGTGGGGGCCCGCCTGGTCTGGCTGGGCCGCCGCCCCGAGGACGACGGCGTCCGGGCGGCCCGCGCGGAGGTCGAGCGGCTCGGCGGCCAGGTCGCCTACCTGCGGGGCGACGTGGGCGACCCGGCCGCGCTGCGCGCCGCGGTCGACGTGGCGAAGACCCGCTTCGGGGCCTTGCACGGGGTCGTGCACGCCGCGATGGTGCTGCGCGACCGCGCGCTGGCCACGATGCGCGAGGAGGACTTGCTGGAGGTGCTGGCGCCCAAGGCCGCAGGCGCCGTCGCGCTCGGCGAGGCGCTGGCGGGCGAACCGCTGGATTTCCTCGCCTACTTCTCCTCCGCCGTGACCTGCACCGACGCCGCGGGCCAGGGCAACTACGCGGCCGCGAGCTGGTTCGAGGACGCCTGTGCCCTGGCGCTGCGCGCCGCGGGCCTGCCCGCGACCGCGATCGACTGGGGCTACTGGGGCAGCGTCGGCGCCGTCGCCACACCCGAGCACCGGGAGCGATTCGCCGCCCTGGGCATCGCCCCGCTCGAACCGGCCGACGGCATCGCGGCGCTGGAGCGCGTCCTGCGCGCAGGCCTGCCCCAGGCCCTGGTGGTGAAGGGCACCGGGGAGGGGCTGGCGAGACTGGGCGCGGGCCCCCGGCCGGACCCCGACATCGCGGGCGCCGTCGCCGGATACGCCGAGCTGGACGAGTGCAGCCGGGCGCTGCTGGCCCGCGTGTTCCTCGGGATGCCCGGTGCGCCCGCACCGGGCGAGCGGGTGGACCTCGCCTGCCTGGCCGAGCGGCTCCCCGTGGCCCCGGAGCAGGGCAGGCTGTTCGACGCGGTGCTGGACGCGCTGGTCCGCGCGGGCGTGGTCCGGCTGGGCGACGGGTGGGTGGAGGTCACCGGCGCGGTGCCCGAGGACACCACGGCCGAAGTCGCCGCCCGGTACCCGGAGCTGGCAGGCCACCTGCGCCTGCTGCGCACCTGCGCGGCGGCGCTGCCCGAGGTGCTCGCGGGGGCCCGGCGCGGGGTCGAGGTGCTGTTTCCCGGCGGCTCGACGGAACTGCTCGACGAGGTGTACCGGGGCAACACCGGCGCGGACTTCCACCACCGGCTGGTCGCCGAGGAGGTGGTGGCCGCGGTCCGCGAGGTCGCTCGGGCGACGGGGCGGCCCGCGGAGGTCCTGGAGGTCGGTGCGGGCACCGGGGCGAGCACCGCGTTCGTGCTCGACGCCTGCGCCGGGCTCGACCCGCTGCCCCGGCTGCACTTCACCGACGTGTCCCCGGCGTTCCTCAACCGCGCGCGCGAGCGCTTCGGCGTCGAGCACCCCAACGTGACCTTCGGGCTGTTCGACGTCGAGCAGGACCCGATGGCGCAAGGGCTGGCCGCGCCGGGCTACGACGTCGTGGTCGCGGCCAACGTCCTGCACGCCACCGCCGACATCGGCCGCGCGCTCGCCACCGTGGCCGGGCTGCTGCGCCCCGGCGGGCTGCTGGTGGTCAACGAGGCCACCCTGGCCACCGACTTCCTGACCGCGACGTTCGGCCTGACGCCCGGCTGGTGGCGGTTCCGCGACCCGGCCGCGCGGCTGGACCGCTCGCCGCTGCTCGGCCCCGCCCAGTGGCGCGACGCGCTGACCGGGGCAGGACTGGCGGTGCGGCGCGTGCGCGGCGTGCCGGGCACCCCGGAGGACCGGCTGGCGCAGTGCGTCGTGGTGGCCGAGCGGCAGCGGGTCGAACCCGCCGGACCGCCGGTCCCGGCGGGACCGCTCACCCGCGCCGCCGTCGTCGACTACGTCCGGCGGGTGTTCGCCGAGGTGCTCAAGTTCCGCTCGGCGGACCTCGACGAGCGGGCGACGTTCGAGACCTTCGGGGTGGACTCGCTGGTGAGCCTGTCCATCGTGGACCGGTTCGAGCGGGACCTGGGCGAACTGCCCGCCACCCTGCTGTTCCAGCGCACGACCATCGAGGAGCTGGCCGAGCACTTCGAGCGGCACTGCGGCGACCGGTTGGCGGCGGTGCTCACGCCACCGCGGCGGGACGCGGCACCCGGCCGCGTCGCCGCCGCACCCGCCGCGGAGGACCCAGCGGAGGCTCCGGCCGACGCCCTCCCGGGGGACACCTCGGAGGACACCTCGGGGGACACCTCGGGGGACACCTCGGGGGACACCTCGGGGGACACCTCGGGGGACACCTCGGGGGACATCGCCGTCATCGGCGTGACGGGCCGGTATCCCGGCGCGCCGGACCTCGACGCGTTCTGGCGCAACCTCCGCGCGGGGCAGCGGTCGGTCACCGCGGTGCCGCCGGAGCGGTTCGACTGGGCCGGTTTCGACTGGGACGAGCTCTACGACCCGGAACCGGGGAAGCCGAACCGCAGCTACGGCCGCTGGGGTGGGTTCATCGAGGGGGTCGACAGGTTCGACCCCGGCTTCTTCGGCATCCTGCCCCGCGACGCGGCGACCATGGACCCCCAGGAGCGGTTGTTCCTGGAGACCGCGTGGACGCTGCTGCAGGACTCGGGTCACCTCGCCGACACCACCCGCGAGCGGTCCACGGGTGTGTTCGTCGGCACGATGTACGGGACCTACGGCCAGCTGGCCGCGGCGGGCGGGTGGCGGGCGGGCCGGTTCACCGACGGGCACTCGCCGTACTGGTCCATCGCCAACCGCGTGTCGTACACGCTGGACCTGCGCGGGCCGAGCTTCGCGGTGGACTCCGCCTGCTCGTCCTCGCTGACCGCGGTGCACCTGGCCGTGCAGAGCCTGCGCAGGGGCGAGTGCCGGATGGCCATCGCAGGCGGGGTCAACCTCGTGCTGCACCCCGCGCACCTGGTCGCGCTGTCGTCGATGCGGATGCTGTCCCCGGACGGGGCCTGCAAGGTCTTCGACGAGCGGGCCGACGGCATCGTGCCGGGGGAGGGCGTCGGCGCGGTGCTGCTCAAGCCGCTGGCGGCGGCCGAGGCGGACGGGGACGACATCTGGGCGGTGATCAAGGGCACCCGCGTCAACGCGGGCGGGCGCACCGCGGGGTACACGGTGCCGAACCCGAACGCGCAGGCCCGGCTGGTGGCCGAGGCGATCCGCGAGTCCGGTGTGGACCCCCGCACCATCGGCTTCGTCGAGGCGCACGGCACCGGCACGTCGTTGGGCGACCCGATCGAACTCGCCGCGCTGGCCGAGGCCCTGCGCGAGGTCGGCGGGCCCGAGCGGTGCCTGGTCGGGTCGGTCAAGGCCAACATCGGGCACCTGGAGGGCGCGGCGGGCATCGCCGGGCTGACCAAGGTGCTGCTCCAGCTCAGGCACGGCGTGGTCGCGCCGTGCGCGAACCTGCTCCGGGTCAACCCGAAGATCGACCTGCGGTCCACCCCGTTCGTCCTGCCGACCGAACCGGTCGACTGGGCCGCGCCGCGCCGGGCCGGGATCAGCTCGTTCGGCGCGGGCGGGGCCAACGCGCACGTGGTCGTCGAGGGCTACGCCCGGCCACCCGCCGCCGCGTCCGCCGAGGGCGAGCAGGTGTTCCTGCTGTCCGCGCGCACGTCGGAGCAGTTGCGCACCGCGGCGGCCGACCTGGCCGACGCGGTGGCCGCCCGGCCCGACCTGTCGCTCGCCGCCTTGGCGCACACCACGCAGGTGGGCCGCGCGGAGTTCGGCGAGCGGCTCGCCGTGGTCGCGGGGGGCAGCGGGGAGCTGGTGGAGCGGCTGCGCGCGGCGAGCGCCGGGCGGTCCGCCGAGGGCGTCGTGCTGGGCACGGCGGAACGGCCCGGCGAGGCCGCGGACGAGGACGGCTTGGTCGCCCAGCTGGTCGCCGGGCGCCGGTTGCGCGCGCTGGCGAAGCTGTGGGTCGGCGGGACGCCCGTCGACTGGCGCGCGCTGTGGCCCGGCGGCTCACCGGGACGAGTGGCCATGCCGCCCTACCCGTTCGACCGCAGGAGGTTCTGGCTGCCCCGACCCGCTCCCGCGCCCGCTGGGACCGCAGGGGGCGGCGCGGCTTCCGACGCGTCCCTGGTGTACTCGCGGCCGGTGTGGCGGCGCGTCGACGCGCCACCGGCATCCCTGCCGCGGACCGCGCTGGTGCTCGGCGACGACCTCGGCGCCGAAGCCACCGCCGCGCGGCTGACCGAGGCCGGGGTCCGGTGCGTCCGGGCGTCAGGTGGCCGCGCGGACCTCACCGCCGCGGTGACCGACCTCGCGCAACGGGACCTGCTGCCCGACGCCGTCGTGCACCTGGCGCCCGCCACCGACGGTGCTGACGTCGCCGTCGAACTCGACACCGCGGTGTACCCGCTGCTGTGGGCCACCACCGCCGTGCTGGCCGCCGGGGGGCGGAAACCGCTGCGGGTGGCCGTCGGGTTCGAGCGGCGGCCGGGAGAGCACCGGCCCGTGCCCGCCGCGCTGCACGCGATGCTGCGCACGCTGGCCTTGGAGCACAGCGGGTTCACCGGCGTGTCGGCGGCTTTCGAGGACGTCGCCGACGCCGCGGGCCTGCTGGTGGACGAACTGCGCCGCACCACGCCGTCCGGGCCGCCGGAGGACCGCGTCCGGCAGGTGCGCCGCACCGGGGAGGGTCGGTGGGAGGCGGACCTGGAACCGGTCGACCCGCCCGGCGAGGTCCCGGCCGTCCCGCTGCGCGCGGGCGGCACCTACCTGGTCCTCGGCGGTGCGGGCGCGCTCGGGCGCAAGCTCGCCGAGCACCTGAGCGGGCAGGCCCCGATCACCGTCGTCCTGGCCGGTCGCTCGGACCCCGGCGCGCCGGACCCGCGCGGCCTGGCGGGGCCCGGTTCGACCGTGGTGTACCGGCGGGTCGACCTGGCCGACCAGCGAGACGTGCGGCGGCTCGTGGACGAGGTGCGCAGGGAGCACGGACCGCTGTGCGGTCTGGTCCACGCCGCGGGGGTCACGCGGGACTCGCTGGCCGTGCGCAAGTCGCCCGAGGACGTCGCGGAGGTCCTGGGCGCCAAGGTGCTCGGCGCGGTGCACGCGGACGCGGCCACGGCGGGTGAACCGCTGGACTTCTTCGTGCTGTTCTCGTCGGTCGCGGGCCGCACCGGCAACCTCGGGCAGGTCGACTACGCCTACGCCAACGCCTTCCTGGACGAGTTCGCCGCGCTGCGCAACGGGTTGCTCGCGGCGGGGCGGCGGCAGGGGCGGGCGGTGTCGATCTGCTGGCCGCTGTGGGAAGAGGGCGGCATGACCGTCCCCGACGCGACCAGGCGGCTGTTCGCCCGCCGGTGGGGCAGCACACCGCTGGGCACCGCGGACGGCATGGCCGCCTTCGCCCGCGCCCTGTCCGCCGGGGCGGACTGCCTGGTGGTGGCCACCGGGGGCGGCACCCGTCCCGCCGACGAGCGCGTCGAGGCGGCCGTGCCGCCCCCGGCCGACGCCGCGGCGTTCGTGCGGACCGAGCTGAGGTCGATCGCGGCGCGGTTCCTGCTGGTCGAGGAGCAGCACGTCGACCTGGACGCGGACCTGATGGACGCGGGCTTCGACTCGATCTCGCTCACCGAGCTGATCGGCGCGGTCAACGAGCGCTACGACCTGGACCTCCTGCCGACCGTGCTGTTCGAGTCGGTGAACCTGGCCGCGTTCGCCCGGTACCTGGTCGAGGAGCACGGCCCGGCGGTGGCCGCGAGGGCGACCACCGCGGCGATGCCGGACGTGCCGGTGAACGCGGACACCCCGGTCGCCGCACCCGCCTTCGAAGCGGGACCGGAGGGCCGGCAAGCCGGTGACGCGGAGCAGGCAGGCCAGGGAGTCGGTGACGTGGAAGTGGGCGAGGTCCGTGGACCGGCCCCGGCGGACGTGAGGGTGGCCGCCCCCGGGCCCACCCCGGAACCCGCGCCGGACAGGCCGTCGCCGGTCGCGGTGGTGGGCATGGCGGGTGTCCTGCCGGGGTCGGCGGACGTCGACCGGTTCTGGCAGCACCTGGTGGACGGCGACGACCTGATCTGCCCGGTCCCGCCGGACCGGACCGACCTGCTCGCCGACCACCGCACCAGGGACGTCCGGGCGGGCTTCCTGGACGACGTCCGCCGCTTCGACGCCGCGCTGTTCGGCATCTCCCCCCGCGAAGCGGCGCTGATGGACCCCCAGCAGCGGCTGTTCCTGGAGACGGTGTGGCGTGCGGTCGAGGACGCGGGCTACGCGCCGTCGTCGTTCGCGGGCACCGCCACCGGGCTGTTCGCCGCGGTGTCCGCCTGCGACTACGACGACCTGCTGCGGACCCACGGCGTCCCGGTGGAGGCGCACTCGGCCAGCGGCATCGCCGCGTGCATCCTGGCCAACCGCGTGTCGCACCTGCTCGACCTGCGCGGTCCGAGCGAGGCCGTCGACACGGCGTGCTCCAGCTCGCTGGTGGCGCTGCACCGGGCCGTGCGGGCCATCCGGTCGGGGGAGTGCGACGCGGCGCTGGTCGGCGGCGTGAACCTGCTGCTGAGCCCCGGCCTGTTCGTCGCCTTCGCCGATTCCGGGATGCTCAGCCCGGACGGCCGGTGCAAGGCGTTCGACGAGGCCGCGGACGGCTACGGCCGCGGCGAGGGCGTGGGCGTCGTCCTGCTCAAACCGCTGGACCGCGCGCTCGCCGACGGCGACCACGTGTACGCGGTGATCCGCGGCAGCGCGGTCGGCCACGGCGGCCGGGCCACGTCGCTGACGGCTCCCAACCCGAAGGCGCAGGCCCGCGTCATCGTGGCGGCCCACCGGGAAGCGGCGGTGGACCCGCGCACGGTCGGCTACGTCGAGGCGCACGGCACCGGCACCCGGCTGGGCGATCCGGTCGAGGTGGAGGGGCTGCGCAAGGCGTTCGCCGAACTCGGCGCGCCCGAGGGGCCGCCGTGGATCGGCATCGGCTCGGTGAAGACCAACACCGGCCATCTCGAGACGGCCGCGGGCATGGCGAGCCTGCTCAAGGTGCTGCTGTGCCTGCACCACCGCAAGCTGCCCGCGTCGATCAACCTGGAGCGGCCCAACAGGTACCTCGATCTCGCGGACAGCCCCTTCTACCTCAACGCGGAGCTGCGCGACTGGGAGGCGGCCACCCTGCCCGACGGCACCCCGGTCCGGCGTGCGGGCATCAGCTCGTTCGGCTTCGGCGGCACGAACGCCCACGTCGTGCTGGAGGGCTTGGTCGAGCCCGAGGACGACGCCTCGCCGCCCGGCCCGCACGCGTTCGTGCTGTCCGCGCCGAGCCCGCGGGCGCTGGCCGAGTACGCCGGGCGGCTGGCCGACCTGCTCGCGCGGCGTCCCCACCTGCCGCTGGCCAGGGTCGCCCGCACGCTCCAGGTCGGGCGCGAGGCGCTGCCCCACCGGTGCGGCTTCCTCGCGGAGGACCACGAGCAGGTGCTGCGGACGCTGCGCGCGGTCGCCGAGGACCGCCCGGCGCCGGGGCTGGTGCGGGGCCTGGTGCCGGGCAGTTGGCGGAAAGCGGAGGCCGCGGACCCGGCGGACCCCGACGAGGACCCGATCGCGGCTTGGGTCGCCGGGCGGCGCGTCGACTGGGCGGCCCGGTGGCCCGCCCCGGTCCGCAGGCTGCCCGGCCTGCCCGGTTTCCCCTTCGCCAAGACCACCCACTGGTTCACCGAGCGAACCACCGACGTTCCCGAGGAGGACACGGTGCAGGACGACCCCGTGCGGGACGAGACTCCGAGGCAGGCGCCGCGGGCCAAGGTCCGGTTGGCGCGGCCCGCCGGTCGCGGCGGCACCGGACCGGCCGCGGGCGGGCCCGTCCCCGTGCCCCGGCGGGCCGGAGCGCCGTCCGTCCCGGAGCCATCCTCGGCGACCGCCGAGCACCCCCTCGCCGGGCAGGCGGACGGTGTGGAGGCGGCCATCCGCGACAGGCTCGCCGTGATCCTCGGCGTCAACGCGGACTGGCTGAGCCCGGACGGCTCGTTCGCCGACCTGGGCCTCGACTCGATTTTCCGGATGGAGCTGGTCCGCTGGCTCAACGACGCCCACGGAGTGGACCTCAAGGCCGCGGACCTCTACGAGCACGACTCGATCGAGGCGCTGGCGCGCTTCGTGCGCCGGTCGGCGCCCCGCGCGGGCGACCCCTCGGCGGCCGATGTCGGGACAGGCACGGCGGTCGACGCCGAGGCGGACACGGCGGTTGACACGGTGATCGACACGGCGGAGGTCCGGCGGCGGCTGGAGGAGCTGGTCGTGGCCACCGTCGGCAGACCCGTCGACCCGGCGCTGACCTTCACCGACAACGGGTTCACCTCGTTCGACATGCTCCGCCTGGTCAACGAGCTGGACAAGCGGTTCGGCCCCCAGCGCAAGACGCTGCTGTTCGACCGCCCCACCACGGCGGAGGTCACCGAGGAGCTGGTCGAGCGCTACGGCCCGAGCGCGCTGGAGCGCCTGACCACCACCTCGGACGGCGGCGGGCGGCCGGACGCGCCACCCGTCGCCGAGCGGGGCGGCACGATCGTCGTGCTCAAGCGGGACCTGCCCGGCAGGCCGGAGCTGGCCCGCGCGGTGGCCGAGCTGGAGCGCGCGCACGGCATGGAGGGCGGCTTGGCCGGGCGGGACATCGCCCCGTTCGCCCTCATCGGGGCCCGGCAGCAGGGCTACTTCAACGTCTCGGTCCGCAACGGCGTGCTGTTCGCCTGGAGCTACGTCGGCCCGGCCGACCGGTTCGACGAGCTGGCCGCCGAACTGGTCCGCCACTGCCGGGAGCACGGGCTGCGACCGAATTTCCTGTCGCTGGCGCCCCTGGAGCAGGTGGACGGCCAACCGCTCACCGCCACGCCGTTCGGGGCGCTCCAGCGGATCGAGGACCTGCCGTCGTTCGGCCTCGACGGCAGCCGGATGTCGCGGTTGCGGTACATGGTGCGCCGCTTCGAGCGGCAGGGCGCCTGTCGGACGGTCGAGTACCGCTCCGGGAGCGACCCGGCCACCGACGCCGAGGTCGCGGCCATGCTCGACCGCTGGACGCGCAACAAGCAGATGGTCAACCCCTACGTGGCGGTGGTGCGCGACGAGATCCGCTCCGGCAGCCTGACCGACCGCCACCGGCTGTTCCTCACCCGTGTCGACGGCGAGCTGGCAAACGCCATCGTCGTCACCCGCATCCCGTCCACTCCGGGTTACCTGCTGGACCTGGAGTTCTACCCGCCGGAAGCTCCGCTGGGCGGCCTGGAGTACGCCATCACCGAGATCATCCGGGTGATCGTGGCCGAGGGCTGCACCACGTTCAGCCTCGGCGCCAGCTTCGGCGTCAAGCTGGGCGACGCGCCCAACGCCGACCCCGGCATCGAGCGGGAACTGGCCGAGCTGCGCTCGATGGGCGTCTTCGGCGAGGGCAACTTCCAGTTCAAGAACAAGTTCCGGCCGGTGAACCTGCCGATCTACCTGTGCAGGCCCGCCGACGACCCCACGCCGGTTTCCGAGATCATCCTCATGATCGCCGACCCCGAGCTGCGCGCGCCGTCGGCCGTCGCGCCCGCCACCCCGCCCGACCCGCTGGTGCTCCCGCACGACGCCGTGGAGCTGGACCTGGCGACCGACTCGTGGGCGGAGCTGGACGGCGAGGTCATCCGCCGCCGCTCGGTCGACCTCACCGCCCGCGCGGGCGGTGAGGAGGTCGCCGCGTCGTGGCTGCCGTTCGGGTACTCCGCGCTGGTCGGCTCGGGCCGGTCCGCGGAGGCGCTGCTGTGCGCGAACTGGCCGGGCCCGCGCGGCGCGGTGCCGCACAACGGGTTGTTCCCCACCCTGCTCGCGGCGCTGGTGACCGCCGGCTTCACGCCGGTCCCGGTCCGCCGGGCGGGCGGCGCGACCGGCGGCGACGTGGACGTGGACGAGCTGGCCGAGGTGCTGGAGCGGTCCGGGCCGGACGTGGCGTTCGTGTCCCTGGAGCTGGGGGTCAACGCGGCGGGCGGGCTCCCGGTCTCGCAGGCGAACCTGACCGCCGTGCGCGCGCTGGCCGACCGGCGCGGCGTGCCGGTCGTGCTGGACGCGACCCGCGTCGTGGACAACGCCCTGCTCGTGGCCGGGGCCGAGGAGGGCGACGGCGGGAAGGACCCGTGGAAGGTGGTGCACAGCCTGCTCTCGTGCGCCGACGCGGTGACCATGAGCCTCACCAAGGACTTCGGGGTCACGGCGGGTGGTCTGCTGGCCACCGGCGACGGGGCGCTGGCCGACGCGGTCTCGGCGCAGCTGGCCGCCGGTGGGCGCGACCTGCCGCTGGCGGGCCGCAAGCTGGCCGCCGCCGCGCTCGCGGACACCGACGCGGTGGCCGCGCTGGTCCGCACCCGCGTGGCGGCGGTCCGCGCACTGCGGGAGGTGCTCGACGGTGCGGGCGTGCCCCTGGCCGGGCCGCCCGGCGGGCACTGCGTCCTGGTCGACGCCGCGCGGGTCGCGGGCGACGTCGCCGACCCGGTCCGGGAGGTGGTGGCCAGGATGTTCACCGCCGGTGTGCGGGGTGCCCCGCACCTGGGCGACACGCCGGAACTGCGGCGGTGCGTGCGGCTCGCGGTGCCACTGGGGTGGTCCGTCGACGAGGCGGTGCGCGCGGGTCAGCGGCTGGTGCCGGTGCTGCGGCCGCGGAACCCCGCGCGGAGCGCCGCCCCGGCAGCCGGGACGCCCGACGACGGCAACCTGGCCGTGCTGCGGGAGCACCACCCCGGCGTCCAGCGGCACCTGGTCCCCGTCGACGGCGGCGCCGTGATCGAGGTGTTCACCGCGGGCGACGGGCCGACCGTGCTGCTCATGCCGCCGTTCAACATCGGCGCGGGGCTGTTCGCCCGCCAGTTCGCCGCGCTGAGCGGGAGCCACCGCGTGGTATGCGCGCACCACCCCGGCGTCGGGGCCTCGGCGGGAGCCGCCGACATCACCCTGGCGGGCATCTCCGCGCTCACCCGCGCGGCGCTGCGCGGATTAGGCGTGACCGGACCGGTGCACGTCGCGGGGGCGTCCTTCGGCGGCCTCACCGCGCTGGCGTTCGCCCTGGACCACCCCGAGGACTGCGCGACGCTGACCCTCATCGGCAGCTCGTACCGCATCGGCAACCGGGTCGGCGGGCTCGACCGGCTGGAAGCGGTGGCCCGCCAGGACTTCGACCACGTGCTCACCGCGCCGGGCGGGGAGCGGCTGGCCGAGCGGCGCGCCGAACTCGAGCGCACGCTGCTGCGCTGCGAGAGCATGGACCCGGAGACCGGCTTGCGCTACCTCGACGTCTTCGCGGCCCGGCCGGACCTGGCGGCGCGCCTGGGCGACGTGGCCGCGCCGACGCTGATCGTCCAGGGCAGTCACGACACCGTCATCCCGCTCAAGACCGCGCACCTGCTGCACGGCGCGATACCGGACTCGCGGTACGTCGAGCTGCCCGGCGCGGGCCACTTCCCGTGCCTGACGCACGCCGAGGAGGTCAACCGGCTGCTGGTGGAGTTCACCGCTGGGAGCGCGGCGAGCGACGGCGGGGCGGCGCGATGAGCGCGCCGGTCCCCGCCGCCCACCCGCGGCCGATGGCGGACGGCTCGCTGGTCCGCACCGAGACCGCCAGCCCCGGCATGTGCGGACCGGTCTCGCTGTTCGCCGGTCGGGTGGGCGACTGGACGTGGGACGCGGTGAGCGCGTTGTGCGGCGTGGACGCCTACCGCGCGGTGGACGAGCGGGGCGAGCCCACGTACCTGTCGTTCTACTACTACCGCATCCGCGGCAGCCGCGAGCTGCACCCGACCGGCATCGCGTTCGGGGACCGGCTGCAGGTGGTGTCCCGTGTGCTCGACTGCGGCAGCGAGTCCGTGTTGACGGTGCACCGCATCCGCGTGGACACCGGCGCGGCGCCCGAGCCGCTGGACCCGGACGCCTTCTACGGCGGTCCGCGACCGGGTGACCTGCTGGTGGAGAACTTCAACCGCTGGATCACCCGCACCAGGCAGCACAGCAACCGCGACCTGGCGCGGGCCTCGCCCGTCGGCTTCCGGCACGACCACCTGCCCGCCCCGCCCCCGGCG
Source organism: Saccharothrix coeruleofusca (assembly GCF_017876325.1). NCBI lineage: Bacteria > Bacillati > Actinomycetota > Actinomycetes > Pseudonocardiales > Pseudonocardiaceae > Saccharothrix > Saccharothrix coeruleofusca. The sequence goes on along the minus strand of NZ_JAGINV010000001.1, from coordinate 3,038,662 downwards.
CACTCGCCGCGCCTGGCGTGCGCGAACGCCAGGCGCGGCAGCTTCCTGGCCGAACCGCCGCCGGACCGGTGGCCTGCGGTGCGCGGGTTCACCGCGGACTACCCGGTCGAGGCGGGCCGCGACCTCAACGGCGTGGGCCTGCTGTACTTCGCCTCCTACTTCGCGATCGTCGACTGGGCCCTGCTGCGGCTGTGGCGGCACCTTGGCCGCGGTGTGCGCGACTACCTCGACCGGGTGGTCCTGGACCAGCGGGTGTGCTACCTGGGCAACGCCGACGGCGACGCCGTCGTGCGGGTGCGGGTGGACCTGTGGCGCAAGCGGGACGACCAGACCGACGAACTGGTCGAGGTGGTCCTGCGCGACCGCCGCCACGGCTCGCTGCTCGCGGTCTGCCTGCTGCGCGTGCGCGCGGGTGCGGCATGACCGCCCCGCGGCCGCCGCGCGGCGGCCGGGCCGAGGTCGAGCGGGCGATCCTCGCCGCCGTCGCGGAGATCGTGCCGGGCGTCGCGCGGGCCGACATCACCGCCGACAAGCACCTGCGCGACCTCGGCGCCGACTCCGTGGACCGCGTGGAGATCATCCTGTCGGTCCTGGACCGGCTCGGCGTGCGCGAGCCGCTGGCGAGCTTCAGCGACCTGCCGAACATCGGCGCGCTGACCGAGTTCCTGCACGAGAGGATGGGCAAGTGAGCACTGCGCCGATCGGCATCGAGGCGCTCAACGTCTATTGCGGCCTCGCCCGCATCCCGGTGGCCGCGCTGTTCGCCGGGCGCGGGCTGGACCCGGCGCGCCTGCCGAACCTGATGATGGACCAGAAGTCCGTGGCGCTGCCCTGCGAGGACCCGGTGACCAACGCGGTGAACGCGGCCAAGCCGCTGCTCGACCGGCTCGACCCGGTCGAGCGGGCGTCGATCGAGCTGCTGGTCACCTCGACCGAGTCCGGTGTGGACTACAGCAAGTCGGTCGCCTCCTACGTGCACGAGCAGCTGGGCTTGAGCCGCCGCTGCCGGACCATCGAGGTCAAGCAGGCGTGCTACGCGGCCACGGCGGGCGTGCAGCTGGCCGCCGCGTACGTCGCGAGCGGGTTGTCACCGGGGGCCAAGGCCCTGGTCATCGGAACGGACGTGTCCGTTGTGGACGAACGCGCCGAGTACACCGAGCCCGCCATGGGCACGGGCGCGGCGGCCATGCTCGTCGGCGACCGGCCCAGGGTGCTGGCGCTGGACCAGGGCGCGTTCGGCCTGCACAGCTACGAGACCTTCGACTCCGCGCGGCCCGGCCCCACCTTCGACGTGGCGGACTCCGACCGGTCGCTGTTCGCCTACATCGACTGCCTGCGCGGCGCGTTCCGCGACTACGCCGACCGCGTGGAGGAGGCCGGGTTCGCCGAGACCTTCGACCTGCTGGCCATGCACACGCCGTTCGCGGGGATCGTGCGGGCGGCGCACCGGGCGGTGATGCGGGACGTGCGGCCCGCGCCGTCGCGGCAGGAGGTCGAGACCGACTTCGCGCGGCGGCTGGAGCCCTCCCTGCGGTACCCCCGGCTGGTGGGCAACCTCTGCTCGGGCTCGGTGTACCTGGCGCTGGCCAGCCTGCTGGACGCGGCGGACGTCGAGGGCGGCGCCCGCGTCGGCCTGTACTCCTACGGGTCGGGCTGCGCGTCGGAGTTCTTCAGCGGGGTGGTGGACGGCGAGTCGGCCGCGGCGGTGCGGGAGGCGCGGATCGGCGACCACCTGGCCGCCCGCTTCGAGGTGGACTTCGCCGAGTACACCGAACTGCTGGCCGGGAACGCGCGGTGCCTGGTGCCGGAGCGCGACCGGCCTGCCGAGGCCGCGCGGTGCGCCCCGCTGCTGTCCCGGTTCGGCATCGAGCGGGAGCTGCTGGTGTTCAACGGGACCAAGGGCTACCACCGGCAGTACGAGTGGACCACCGCCGGTGCGGCGTGAGACCGGTGGGCCCGTGCCGGGGCCGCCGGCACGGGCTCACCGGTCGAGCCGCCGGGCGAGCAGGTCGGCCGCGCCGTCGAGCAGGAACGCCGCGACCGCGTCCACGTCCCGGTCCCGCCACGCCGCCAGCGCCGTGCCCGCCGCGGCCGTGTTGAACGAGCCCATCGCGGGCCCGCACGGGATCTGCAGGTCCAGCGGCGCCTCGGAGGCGTCGTCGAGCGCCGCGCGCCGCGAGCGGTCGAAGTAGGACCGGAACACCGCCGCCATCCGCAGCTTCGGATCGGCCTCCACCGCGGCGCGCCGGGTTGCGGGCAGTCGCTCCCGCACCCGCTCCCACACCGCGTCGAGCGGCTCGGTGAAGCAGGCGGTCTCCAGCGACCGGCGGGTGCGCTCCGGGATCTCCTCCAGGCCGGGGTGCTCCCGGTAGGCGCGGTACAGCGCCTCGGCCCGCGCGCTGAACATGCTGCCCTTGCGGACCACGCGGCTGCGGGCCCCCAGCTCGAACAGCTCGCCCGCCGGGGCCCGCACCGTGTCGTCCACGTCCACCCTGGCGAGCAGGTCCTTGACCGCCGCCGGGACCCGCGCCTGCCGCGTGCACTGGTTCACCGAGCCGGTCACCACGAAGTCCGCACCGCACAGGAACGCCGCCGCGACGGCCTCGGGGCTCCCGATGCCACCGCCCGCGCCCACCCGCACGCGCCCGCCGGGTCCGTGGTCCGCCCCGGCGCGCAGGGCGAGGACCGCCATCAACAGCGCGCCGCCCGCCCCGCCGCCGAGCCACGCCGGATCGGCCTCCGCGACCAGGTCGCCCGCCACGGGCAGCCGCTCGGCGGCGCGTGCCTCCTCCTCGGTCAGGCGCCCGTCCCGGCGCAGCGCGTCGACCAGACCTGCGTGCGGGGGGCGCAGGAACGCCTTCGCCGCGTCCAGGCGGGACACCTTGACCAGCAGCTCCCTGCCGGGGGTGGCGTGGCCTCCGGGTGAGCAGCGCGCACCGGTGAACCGCCACCGCACCAGCTCGGCGGTGACACCGCCCGCGCCGGACGCCTCGCCGTGACGGACCCCGTGGCGCAGGGCCAGCTCCACCACCGCGTCCACCCGCTCCGGCGGTTCCACGCCGGAGGGCAGGTTGATCCCGAACCGGCCCCGGAGGTCGTCAAGGGCCCGCAAGTCCTCGTCGATGCGCTCGGGTGGTCGGCCCGCGGTGCCGAGGAAGCCCGCGAGGCCCGCGCCCGCGAGCGCGCGCAGCAGGACGGGGCCGGACACGCCGTGCCCCATCGAGCCCGCCAGGTAGCCGTGGCGCACCCCGTAGGCGTCGCGGAACGCGGCACTGCCCAGGAACGCACCGGAGTGCGCAGGCGCCGGGCCGGGCGGTGCCGCGGCCGGGGGAGCGGGCGCGGCCGGGGGAGCGGGCGCAGGCAGGTGCGGACGGGCCTTCCGCCACATCTTCGACAGCACCTCGCCCGGCCCCACCTCCTCCACCTCCGCCACACCCCGCTCGGCGAGCAGGCACAGCGTCTCCCACCACCGGACGGGGTTGGTCAGGTGCCGCACCAGCGCGCCGCCGATCTCGTCCCTTCGGTGCGGCCGGGCGGTGACGTTGGCGATCACCGGCACGCGCGGCTCCGCGAACCTCACTCCGCGCACCACCTCGGTGAACTCCCGCGCCGCCCCGGCCATGTAGCGGGAGTGGGCGGCCACGCTGACGTTGAGCGGCACGCACTTGCCGGTGCCGCGCGCGGCGACCAGGTCGGCCACCGCGCGCAGCGCCTCCCTCGGCCCGGCGAGCACCAGCTGCTCGGGAGTGTTGTGGTTGGCCACCTCGACCCCCTCGACGCCCGCCGCGCCGATCAGGTCGAGCAGCGCCTCCAGCCGGACGCCGAGCACCGCCGCCATGCCGCCCCCAGGCGCGCGGCCCATCAGCTCGCCGCGCCGCCGCACCAACCGCAGCCCCGTGGCGAAGTCGAAGCACCCGGCGGCGAACAGCGCGGCGAACTCGCCCGCGCTGTGCCCGGCGAGGTAGTCCGGCGCGGGCCGGTCCGCGCCCCGGTCCAGAAAGGTCAGCGCGCTCACCACGTACAACGCGGGCTGCGCGTACTCGGTCCGGCGCAGCCGCGACGCCTCCGCCGAGCACAGCTCCCGCACGGAGTAGCCGAGGACTTCGTCGGCCTCGGCGACCAGCCGGGGGAACCGGTCGAACAGCCCGGCGCCCATGCCCGGTGCCTGGGAACCCTGGCCGGGGAACAGCAGCGCGACGCCCATGGCACGTCCTCCTGGTCGGGTCAGCTCTCCCACGGGTAGCGGCCGTGCGCGGCGTACGCGGTCAGCCGGTCCCGCACCCGCGGCAGCGCCATCAGCCGGTCCAGCTCCTCCACCGCGAGCCGTCGGGTGTCGTCGGTGATCGCCCACAGCGCGCCCGCGTAGCGCTTGAGATCGCCCACGGTGGCCCCGTCCAGCTTGCCCGCCCGGAACACCAGCCGCCGGACCGCCTTGGCCGGGTCGTCGGCGACCTCGTCGACGAGACCGCACGCCGCTGCCTCCGCGGTGCCGAGGGGACGGGTGGTCAGCGCCATGGCGTACGCCCTCTGGAAGCCGGTGCGGCGGATCAGGAAGGGCAGCACGCAGCACGGCAGCAGACCCCACAGCGCCTCTGGCAGCGCGAAGGTGCTGCGGGGGGTGGCCAGCACCAGGTCGCACGCGGCCAGCAGCCCGACACCGCCGCCCGCGACCCGGCCGTCGACCACCGCGGCCACCACCAGGGGGGTGCGCGTGAAGCGCCGCAGCAGGTCGAAGAACCGGCCGCCGGAATCCTGCGGGCCGGGGGTCCGCGCCGCGTCCACCAGGTCCATGCCGGTGCTGAACACCCCCGGTTCGGAGGTGATCAGCAGCACCCGGCACCGGGTGTCGGCCTCGGCCGCGTCCAGCTCGTCGTACAGCCGCCGGACCAGCGCGTCGTCGATGGTGCCTGCCTGGTCGCCCCGGTTGACGCAGACCTCGCGCACCAGCGGGGACGCCACGGCGCGGGAGCGGCTCAGGTCCACCGGTACTCCCGGTGGAAGTCGCGGATGCGGTCCAGCACCAGCAGCCCGCGACCGTCGAAGCGGGTGTCGTAGACCCGGCCGTACCGCGCTGGGTCGAACACCGCGTCGCGGGTGCCGAAGGCGCTGTCGGCGAGTCCCTCGACCAGCCGGTCGTACTCGTCGACGGCCAGCTCGCACCGGTCCGCCACGGCCTTGCCCACGCCCATCGCGCCGACCAGCTCGGCCGCGCCGGCGGGCACCACGCCGCTGTAGAACTCCGACGCGCACCCCGAGCCGTACGAGAACAGTCCCAACCGCCGGGGCCGGTCGGTGGGCCCGTGGTCGATGGCCGAGCACAGCGCCAGGTACAGCGAGGCGGAGAACAGGTTGCCGACCGCGCCGGGGTACTCCAGCGAGGCGGCGACGCGGGCCCGGAAGTCAGCCTCGACCTCGTCGGGCGGCAGCGGGTGGAACCGGCGCAGCAGCGCGCGGTGCGCGCCCTTGACCATCCCGGCGAACGGCGTGTGGAACACCAGGCCGTCGAAGGTGGCCACGGCGTCCACCCCGGCCACCGCGGCCGAGTAGGCGGCGAAGCTGTGCTCCAGGCAGTCCAGGTAGGCCAGCAGCGACACGTCCGGGTCGACCACGTCCACGTCGGTCGCGGGCCGGGCGGTGTCCATCACCTCGTAGGTGTGGAACCCGCTGGCGCCCTGGTCCAGCTGGAGGACCCCGGCCTGCCTGCCGACCAGCATCGCCACCGCGCCCGCGCCCTCCGACGGCTCCCAGTAGCTGCCGCGCGACACCGCGCTGGGCGCGTCGGTCGCCACGACCAGGGCGCGAGCCCGCGGGGACGCGCTCGTGGCGACGATGCCCACCGCGGTGCGCAGCGCGGCGGTGCCGCCGTAGCACGCGTGCTTGACCTCGAACGACCGGCAGCGCGCGGGCAGCCCGAGGTGGTGGTGCACGTAGGTGCTGATGGACTTGCCGAAGTCCAGACCGGATTCGGTGCCGACCACCACCAGCTCCACCTGCTCCCGCTCGGCCGGGGACAGGGTGTCGACCAGCGGCTTGGCCGCGTTGACCGCGTTGGTGACCGGGTCCTCGCACGGCAGCCCGACCGACCGCTGCCGCATCATCAGGTTGTCGAACCGGGCCATGCTCAGCCCGCGCCGCGAGAACAGCTCGCGCACGTCCACGCAGGCGCGGCCGACGTACGCGTTGATCGCCTCGATGCCGAGGGCCATCCGGGCCTCCCCGCCCCTCGTCGTCCGATCAGGACTTCCCGCCACCGGGCGCCTGCGGCAGCAGCAGCGTGTCCCGCACGCTGTCCTGCACGAACAGCCGCTGCCAGGTGCCGCCGCCCTTGGAGTCGTGGATCCGCTGCTTGCGGTGGACGCGCTCCGCGGTGGCCGGGCTGCGGTCCAGCTCGACCAGCCGCCAGTAGTCGTCCGGCTCGCGCAGGTGGATCATCGAGTAGATGCGGTCCTGCTTGCCGAAGTTCTCCTCGAACAGCAGCACCGTGACCGAGCCCGCCAGCTCGCGGTTGACGTGCTCCTGCCAGTCGTAGGCGAACAGCCTGCCCTCCTCCCGGAACTCGTACTTCACGTGGGCGGTGCGCAGCACGATCGCGCCCGCGTTGGCGGAGTTGAGCTGCACGTCCAGCGGCTGGCTGGTCTGGTTGCGGGCGGAGGGGACGTAGTTGTCCACTTCGGCCTCCTCGTCGTGGTGGTGGCCGAGGCCGTGCTGGGGCACCAGGACGCGCTCCTCGATGCTGCCCTCGACGAAGATGCGCTCCCAGTTGCCGTGGCCCTTCTCGGGCAGCCGGTCGACGGTGTTGATCTGCTGCACCCGCTTGTCGTGGTCGACCATGTCGAGCAGCTTGCGGTACTCGTTGGGCGAGCGGAGGTGGATCAGCCAGTGCAGCCTGTCCCGGACGCCGAAGACCTCCTCGTAGCAGTAGGTGCTCGCCACGCCCGCCTGCTTGTCGTTCATGTAGCGCAGCAGGTCGACGCTGAAGCCCCGGCCCTCCTCCGCGAACTCGTAGTTGAACCGGCCCTGCCGGTAGATCACGAAGCCCGCGTTGCCCGTGTGCAGCAGCCGGTCCGGGGCGAGCGAGGTCTGGTCCTGCGCCCTGGTCACCGCGGCGGTCCGGGGTGGGGTGGTGGCGGTCATCGCGCGTCCCTTCTCGTGCGTGGCGGGAGGTCCGTGGTGCCGGTTCTACCCGTGCGGGTCGGGGGATCGCTGTTCACGATTGAGCAGGGGACCGGCCACCGCCTCGACACCGCGCCGCAGGTCCGCCCGGATGGCCGCGAGCAGCTCGGCGGGAGCGCCCTTGAGGTAGAAGTGGTCGCCGTGGAATACCCGCAGGGTGAACTCCCCGGTCGTGGCGTGCCGCCACGCGGCCACCTCCTCCAGGTCGGCCTCGGGGTCGGCGCCCCCGACGAGCGCGGAGACCCGGCAGCGCAGCGGCGGCCCCGGCAGCGGCGCGTAGGTTTCGTTGACCTCGAAGTCGGCGCGCAGCGACGGGGTGAACAGCGCCCGCAGCCCGGCGTCGCGCAGCACCTCCGGCGGGGTGCCGTTCAACCGACCCACCTGGTCGAGGAACTCCGCCTCGGGCAACGGGTGCAGCGGCGGGCGCCGCGCGGGCAGGTGCGGCGCCCGCCTGCCGGAGGCGAACAGGCACAGCGGGTGGTGCCCCTCGGACTCCAGCCTGCGCGCCACCTCGTAGGCCAGCACGGAGCCCATGCTGTGCCCCAGCACGGCGAACGGCCGGTCGACCCGCCGCGCCACCGCGCGGGCCAGCGGCCCGACGATGTCCTCGGCGCGGGTCAGCGGCCGCTCGCGCAGCCTGCGCTCCCGGCCCGGCAGCACGACCGGGAGCACCCGCACGTCCGGGCGCAGCGCTTCCGCCCACGGCCGGAAGAAGCCGCCCCCGCCCCCGGCGTGCGGGACGCAGAACAGCAGCACCGGCGCGTCGCCACCCGCGCCGGACCCGGTGATCCAGTCGCCGGTCACGACGGGCCGACCCCGACAGCGGGCGAGGGCGCCCGCTCGGCGAGCGGTCCGCCCGCCACGGCGTCCAGCCGCTCCCGCAGGTACCGCGCGGTGGCGGTCATCAGCCGCTCCGCGACCACGTCCACGTGCCTGCGCCGCCGGTCCTCCAGGTCGGTCCCCGCGACCCACCGGTTGAACGCGCCCATGGCGGGGCCGCAGTGCACCTGGAAGTTGACCCGCTCCCGCTCGACACCCCGCAGCGCCACCGCGGTGGAGTGGCGGAAGTACCAGCGCAGCACCAGGCCGAGCTTGCGCTTGGGGTCGCGCTCGGCGCGGACCAGCTCGTCGGGCCTGCGGGCCGCGAGGTGGTCGCGCACCTCCGCCCACACCGCGTCCAGCGGCCTGCCGAAGACGTCGCGCTCCAGCACGGCGCGGGTTCCCGGTTCGATCTCCTCCACCCCGCCGCAGCCGCGGTAGAGCTGGTGCAGCCGGTTGGCCCTGACGGCGAACAGCGTGCCCTTGCGCACCACCTGCACGCGGGCCCCCGCCTCGAACATGTCGCCCGCGGGCGCGTAGCCGGTGTCCTGCACGTCCAGCGCCGCGAGCATGTCCTTGACCGCCTCGGACGTGCCCGCCTCCGGGGTGCACTGGTTGATCGACCCGGTCACCACGAAGTCCGCTCCCAGCAGGAACACCGCGGCCAGCGCTTCCGGCGTGCCCAGGCCGCCCGCCGCGCCGACCCGGACCGCGCCCCGACCGGCGACCTCGTCCGCCAGCCGTCGCACCGACGGCAGCAGCGCCAGGGCGACGCCGCCGTCGGTGTGGCCGCCGGAATCGGCCTCGACGCAGAGGTCCTCGCTCACCGGCAGCGAGGCCGCCACCGCGGCCTCGGCAGCGGTGAGGCGGCCCTGGTCGACCAGGCGGTCCACCACCGCCCGCGGCGGCGGTCGCAGGAACGCCGCGGCCACCTCCGGCCGGGAGACCTTGGCCAGCACGCGGTTGACCGCGACCGGTCGCCCGGTCCGGTCGACGTGCGCGCCCGCGTAGCGGTAGCGCACCAGCGCGGGGGTGATCCTGGTGTAAGCTGCGGCCTCCACGTGCCGGACACCGCGGCGCAGGTACAGGTCCACCACGGCTTCCTCGGCGTCCGGACGGTCCGGTGTGGACAGCAGGTTCGCGCCGTACCGGCCGTCCCGCCCGAGGGCGGCCTGGATCTCGCCGAGCGCCTCGTCGACCCGCTCGACGCGCAGGCCGCCCGCGCCGAAGAAGCCCATGAGCCCGGCCCTCCCCATCCTGATGACCAGGTCGGTAGAGGAGATCCCGTGGTACATCGACCCCGCCAGGTAGGCGTAGCGCAGGCCGTAGTCGGCGCGGAACGCGGTCGAGCCGAGCTGTTCGGGCCGGGGTTCGGCGGTGCTCGCGGCCGGGCGCGCCGCGGCGGTCGCCCCGCCGCCCCCGGCGTCGCCGACCGGGGCGGGGCGGCGCGCGGACCGCAGGGCGGACCGCCACAAGCCGGTCAGCACGGTGCCGGGACCGACTTCCGCCACCTCGGTCACCCCGCTGTCGAGCAGGTGCGCCATGCACCGCGCCCACTGGACCGGGCGGTGGACCTGCTCGGCCAGCAGGCGGCGCACCGAGCCAGGGGGGTAGGGGAGCCCGGTGACGTTGGACAGCACGGGCAGCGCGGGATCGGCCACCGCCACCCCGGCCAGGTGCCGGGCGAACTGCTCGGCGGCGGGCCGCATGGCGCGGGAGTGGAACGCGCCGCTGGTCTTCAGCGGCACGCACCGCCCTCCGCGAGCGCGGATCTCCCGCCGCAGGGCCTCCAGCGAGGACCGCGGTCCCGAGAGCACCACCTGATCGGCCGCGTTGTGGTTGGCGATGTCGACGTCGTCGTACCCGCCCTCGGCCAGCAGTGACGACACGGTCCCGGCCGTCGGTCCGACCACGGCCACCATGCCGCCCCCGGTCGCCAGGGACATCAGCTCACCGCGCCGCCGCACCAGCTCGACACCGGTGGGGAAGTCGAAGCTGCCCGCGGCGAACAGCGCGACGTACTCGCCGAGGCTGTGCCCCGCCAGGAAGTCCGGCGGCGGTTCGTCCTCGGCCATGGCGAGGTGGCTCAGGACCCCGACCACGAACAGAGCGGGCTGCGCGTAGCGGGTGTCGCCCAACCGGTCGTGCGGGTCCTCCAGGCACAGCTCGGTGACCGAGTGGCCGAGCACGGCGTCGGCGACCGCCACCAGATCGGGGTGCCGCTCGAACAGCCCCGCCCCCATCCCGCGATGCTGGGAGCCCTGCCCAGGGTACAGCCACGCCCTCATCGCACCTCCTCCGTCGCCCGGACCGTAGGAGGCGGCCTGCCGGGGTGCTGCTCAACACTGCGCCCCGGCACGACCTCCCGGCGCTGAATAAAAGTGAGCAGAGGCGGTCGCCGGACGTGGTTAGCGTCCTGACGACGCAAGGGGATCCCGGTCCGCCGCGTCGCCCGCACCCCGGCCCCGACAGAGAGGTGCTAGATGACTGCGCGATGCCTGCACACGTTCTTCGAACGCCAGGCCGCCCGTTTCGCGGACCGGGCGGCGGTCACCGTCAGCGGACAGCGGCAGCTGACCTACGGCGAGCTCAACGCGTCGGCCGACCGGGCCGCAGCGGCGCTGCGCCGGGCGGGCGTGCGCCGCGGTTCGCTGGTGGGCCTGTGCGTCGACCGCTCGGCCGACCTCGTGGTCGGCGTGCTCGCGATCCTCAAGGCGGGCGGCGCCTACGTGCCGCTGGACCCGGCCTACCCGGTCGAGCGGATCGACTTCCTGCTCCGCGACACCGGTGTGGACCTCATCGTCTCGGTGTCCGCGGTCGCGTCCGCCGTGGACGGCCCCGGCCGCCGGGTGCTGCTGCTCGACCGCGAGGAGGAGTGGCCCTCGGGTGACGAGCCCGTCCAGGACGAGCCCGCCGGGCCCGCGGACCCGGCCTACGTGATCCACACGTCGGGGTCGACCGGTGTGCCCAAGGGCGTGCCCATCACCCACGAGCAGGTGATCGGCCTGTTCGAGCAGACCGGCCCCGCGCTGGAGCTGGACGACCTGGACGTGTGGACGCTGTTCCACTCGATCAGCTTCGACTTCTCCGTCTGGGAGATGTGGGGAGCCCTGCTGCACGGTGGGCGGCTGGTCGTCGTCGACACCGACGTGGCCAGGACACCCGCCCGCTTCGCCGAGCTGTTGGCGGCCGAGCGGGTGACCGTGCTCAGCCAGACCCCGTCGGCGTTCAGCAGACTGGTGGACCAGGTCGACGGGGCGGACAGCCTGAGGCTGGTGGTGTTCGGCGGTGAGCGGCTGGACATGGGCGTCCTGCGCCCGTGGATCGCCCGGCACGGCGACCGGTCGCCGCAGCTGGTCAACATGTACGGCATCACCGAGGTCACGGTGCACGCCACCCTGCGGCGCATCGAGGCCGCCGACCTGGACCACCCCGACGTCAGCCCCCTCGGCGCGCCGCTGCCCCTGGTGCGGGTCGAGCTGTTCGACGAGGACCGCCGTCCCGTCCCCGATGGCACGCCGGGCGAGATCCTGGTCAGCGGGCCGGGCGTGGCCTCGGGCTACCTCGGCAGGCCGGAGCTGACCGCGGAGCGCTTCGTCGAGCTGGGGGGCGTGCGCTGGTACCGCTCGGGCGACCTGGCCGTCCGGGTCGGCGGAGAGCTGCGCTACCTCGGCCGGACCGACCGGCAGCTGAAGGTGCGCGGCTACCGGGTCGAACCCGCCGAGGTGGAGGCGGTGCTGCTGGAGCACCCGGAGATCACCGCCGCGGTGGTGGTCAACGACGACCACGGCGACGGCGACGTGCGCCTGCTGGCCGTCGTGGCGGCCGCGGTCGACCGGCCGGACCGGGACGCCGACCGCCTGGCCGGGGAGCTGGCCCGGCTCGCCGCCCGGCTGCCCGCCCACCTGCGCCCCTCGGACTACCGGGTCGTCACCGACCTCCCGCTGACCCCGCAGGGCAAGCTCGACCGCGCGGCACTGCGGTCGGCGGCGACCGGAGCGAGCGCGGTGCCGGGCGACGGCGCGAGCGGTGACGAGGCGGTGGTGCGCGCGATCGTCGCGGAGATCACCGGCCGCCCGTCCATCGGCCCGGACGACGATCTGTTCGAGCACGGCGTCACCTCGCTGGCGTTCGCGCGGATCATCGCCGCCGTCAACGACCGGTTCCGCGCCGGGCTGACCGGTGCGGAGCTGGAGGAGCCCACGATCACCTGCCTGGCCGGCTGCGTTGCCGCGCGAACCCGGCGGGCCGACTTGCAACAGGTAGGAGGATGACATGTCCGGTGACAGCTTCGCGCTGAGCGCGGAGGAGCTGGCGAGCTTCCACAGCCGTGGCTACTTCGGCCCCTTCCAGGTCTACGAGGTCGAGGAGATGAAGGCGCGCTGGCGGCGCGAGCGGATGCGGCTGATGGACCGCAGCCACGCCATCTACCAGGGCGACGCCGCCGAGTCCGGCAACACCAACATCGCCAACTACGACCGGCACATGGACAACGCGTTCCTGGCCGACCACATCGTCAGGCCGGAGATCGTCGACCGGGTGGCCAGCGTGCTCGGCCCCGACGTGCTGTGCTGGCGCAGCGAGTTCTTCCCCAAGTACCCCGGCGACGAGGGCACCGACTGGCACCAGGCCGACACGTTCGCCAACGCCTCGGGCAAGCCGCAGATCCTGTGGCCGGGCGAGGGCGAGGACTTCGGCGGCACGCTGACGGTGTGGACCGCCTTCACCGAGGCGAACGAGGAGACCGGCTGCCTGCAGTTCATCCCCGGCACCCACCGCAGCATGTTCTACGACGAGACCAAGCGGATGCACTACGACCCGGACAAGATCAACAAGGTGGACAAGGACGGGGTTCGCCGCGGGTTCTTCGGCTACGACTACCGGGACCTCCAGATCGACCCGGACTGGAAGCCGGAGGAGTCCAAGGCGGTGTCCATGGTGATGCGACCAGGGCAGGCGATCATGTTCTGGTCCACGCTCATGCACGCCTCCCTGCCCCACGCGGGCAAGACCGACGAGATGCGGCTGGGCTTCGCGGGGCGGTACGTGCCGACCTCGGTGCGGGTGTACCCGGACACGGACGTGGTCGAGGAGTACGGCGGCTCGGTGTCGCTGGAGAAGTGGGGCGCGGTGCTGGTGTCCGGGCAGGACACCCACGGGCACAACCGCATCGCCACGCACACCACGCTGGGGCACCCGTTCACCACGCGCGCGTCCGGTGTGGGCGCGGCCAACGGCTGATCGGGGAGGCGCGGTGGGCGGCGCGGTGGACGAGTCGGCGGTCCTGGAGGCGGTCAGGCGCAACGTCCTGGCGGTCGTGCCGGACCTCGACCCCGAGCTGATCACGCCGGATCGGTCCCTGGCCGACCTCGGCTGCAACAGCATCGACCGGGCGGACGTGGCGGCGATGACCGTGGACGACCTCGGCATCACCGTGCCCGTCGCCGAGTTCGGCGGCGTCGCCGACATCGGCGACCTGGTCCGGCTGCTGGTGAGGCACTGCTGATGCCGCCGGGGGTCGTGGTCACCGGGATGGGCGTGGTCAGCGCGATCGGGCGGGACGTGCCGTCCTTCACCGAGGCGCTGCGCGGCGGCCGGACCGGGATCACCGACCCGGCGGGTGCGCGGATCACCGGGTGGTCCTTCCCGGACGAGGTCCTCCGCCTGCGCGAGCTGCCCGCGCGGCTGCGCGACCGCGCGACCCGCGTGGCCGCGCGGTCGCCGCTGCCGCTGAGGGTCGCGGTCGTCGCGGCGCTGCAGGCGTGGGCGTCGGCGGAGCTGCACGACCGCCCCCTGCCACCGGAGCGGGTCGGCCTGGTGGTGGCGGGCAGCAACCTGACCGCGCGGTACTGCCACGACGCCCAGGCCGAGTGCGCCACCCGGCCGGGGCGGTTGCGCCCGAGCTTCGCCCTCCGCGCGCTGGACACCGACCACGTCGGCACGCTCAGCGCGGTCCTGGGCACCACGGGCGAGGGCTGCACCGTGGGCGGGGCGTCGGCGTCGGGGTCGGTCGGCCTGGTCGCGGGGGCGCGGCTGGTGTCCTCCGGCGAGGTGGACGCCTGCCTCGTGGTGGGTGCGATGCTGGAACTCGGTCCTCTGGAGCGGCGGGCGCTGACCGCGCTGGGCGCCATGGCGCCGCCGGGAGGCGACCCGACCGCGATGTGCCGCCCCTTCGACGCGGGCCGCCGCGGTTTCGTCCCAGGCGAGGGGAGCGCCTGCCTGGTGCTGGAGTCCGCCGCCACCGCCCGGCGGCGCGGCGTGGCGGCGGTCGCCGCTTTCGCGGGCGGCGTGACCCGCTTGGCGGCCAACAACCTCGCCGATCCCGACGAGGAGGTCGAAGCGGCCGTCATCGCAGGGGCGCTGCGGCGCGCGGGCGTCCGACCGCACGAGTTGTCCTATGTGAACGGTCACGGCTCGGCGTCGCCGCTGGGCGACGCGACGGAGGTCCGCGCGCTGAGGGCCGCCCTGGGGGTGGATTTCCGGGTGCCCGTGATCAACTCCACCAAAGGGCTGACCGGGCACTGCCTGACCGCCGCGGGCGTGGTGGAGGCGGTGGCCGCGGTCGTGCAGCTCGACGGGAGTTTCGCCCATCCCAACGCCAACCTCGACCACCCGATCGACCCGGAGGTGCGGTTCGCGGGCCCCGTGGCCCGGTCGATGCCGGTCGAGGTGGCTCTGTCCAGCAGTTTCGGTTTCGGCGGGTTCAACTCGGCGGTCGTGTTCACCAGGCCGGCCGGGTGAGTCGCGCAGGCGTCACGGGAGGAAAAGATGTCGGACCAGTTGCAGCCGATGCCGGAGGACTGGGAGCGGGCCCTGGCGGTGGTGGCCCACCCCGACGACATCGAGTTCGGGGCGGCCGCCGCGGTGGCGGCGTGGACGGAGGCGGGCAAGGCCGTCCACTACTTGCTGCTGACCAGGGGCGAGGCGGGCATCGACGGGGTCGAGCCCGCCGAGGCGGCCCGGCTGCGGGAGCAGGAGCAGCGCGCCAGCGCCGCACTGGTCGGGGTCAAGGACGTGGAGTTCCTCGACCACCCCGACGGGGTGCTGGAGTACGGGGTGGCGCTGCGCCGCGACATCACCGCCGCGCTGCGCAAGCACCGGCCGGACCTGGTCATCGGGTTCAACCACCACGAGCTGACCATCAGCGGGAAGTGGAACTCGCCGGACCACCGCAACGCGGGCCGCGCGCTGATCGACGCGGTGGGCGACGCGGGCAACCGGTGGGTGTTCCCCGACGCGGGCCCGTCGCCGTGGCACGTGCGCTACGTCGCCATCGCGCAGTCGCCGCACCCCACCCACGCGGTTGACGTCACCGACACCCTGGAGGCGGGCATCGCCTCGCTGGAGGCGCACCGCAGCTACCTCGCCGGGCTCAACCCCCCGATCACCGACGTGCGCGGTCCGATGACCGGGTTCGCCCGGCAGGTGGGGAAGAGGTTCGGCGACCGCCCCGCCATCGCCCTGGAGCTCTACGCGCGGTGAAACGTGAGCGCTTGTGCCGGGGATCGGCACAAGCGCTCACGGGTCCGCGCGGTCCCCACTCAGAGGTCGGGGTCCTCGACGTAGTCGGCGATCCGGCGCTCGTGCACCGCCAGCGGCCACGGACCGGTGGCCTCGACCAGCCGGATGTCGCGGAACCGCTTGAGGAAGTAGCCGACCCTGGAGCGGGTGGTGCCGACGAGGCCACCCAGCTCCTCGTGGGTGATCCGGTGGGGGAGCAGCAGCAGCTCGCCGCGCCGCACGCCGAGCTTGCGGCCCAGGCGCAGCAGAGTGGCCGCCAGCCTGCGCTCGCTGTCCAGCGTCACGAAAAGGGAAATCGTTTTCTGTTGCTGGGCGATGCGGTCGGCCAGGTAGCGCAGCACCTCCGCCCGCAGGGAGCCGTCGGACAGTGAATCCACGAAATGATCGCGGCGCACCGTGCGGAGCACGGTGGGCAACATCGCGGTGGCCGTTTCGGTTCGCCCGCGGCCGAGCAGGCAGGACTCCCCGATCAAGTCGCCCGCGGTGTGGATGTCGAGCAGGCAGAATTTCCCGACGGCGGAGTAGGTCATCGTTTTGACGCACCCGGATTCGATGGTGTAGAGCGCATCGCCCGGTTCGCCGCAGTTGTAGAGGCTGTCGTGCTGCGGCAGTCGGAGCGTCGGCGTGGGCAGGCCCGTGGCGCGCAGTCGTTCGGCCAACCTCCCGGCGGGGGTCTGCGTCGGTCGTTGCGCGGGGGCGCACCCGGCCAGCCGCTCGGGCGCCACCCTGGGCAGCGGCACGCCGGGGAGCGTCCCGTCGTCAGTCGGGTCGGGGGTGAACGACTCCAGGTGGTCGAGTCGGCCGACGACGTGCATGTCGCCGCACCGCAAGGAATTCTGCGGATAGGACTCCAGGGTGAGCGAGGCCGTCGTACCCCTGGAGCCGGGGAGCAGGTGCATCAGGAAGCCGCCGTCGCGGTCCTCCCGGCCGGGCTGTTGCTGCAGACATCGCGGTTCCATCGCTGGTATTTCCCCCATGTGTGCGGCGGAGATGAGGTTGCCAACGGCAGACGGAACCTCTACCGATTTCGCAACCTGGTCTGCAAGAATTTTCCGGTAGATTCCCCAAAAATGGGCTCCCCCATGGCTACCACTCCGTATTGGCCGATGTCAACGACCCGACGCGCGTTGGGCGGTTTGCGACGTTCGCTCATCCGCAGTCAATCCCCGGTGCGGGTGGGTAGTACCTCCAGAACTCTGTTGGTACTGTTCCGCTCGGTATCCGACACGTAACTGGAGGTAGTTCTACGATGACTGCAGTGGGGCGGTTGGCCGCGGTGACCCTGGACTGCGCCGACGCCAAGAACCTCGCGGCCTTCTACCACGGCCTGACTGGCTTGGAGATCGTGCACAACGACGACGACGGGTGTTACCTGTCCGGGCCGGAGGGCGGGGTGGCCATCGCCATCCAGCGGGTGGCCGACTACCGCCCGCCGCAGTGGCCCACCCAGGACGTGCCGCAGCAGATCCACCTCGACATCGACGTCGCCGACCTCGACGAGGCGGAGCGGCAGGTGCTGGAGCTGGGCGGCACCAAGCCGGAGCCCCAGCCGAACGCGGAGCGCTGGCGCGTGATGCTGGACCCGGCCGGGCACCCGTTCTGCCTGGCGCGCTTCGGCGGCAGCTGACCCCGCGCGGCGGGCCGCGCGCTCGTCGTCGCGTGCTCACCGTTGACGTGCTCACTGTTGAGCTGCCCGCCTCCGGCGGTCGCCCTACCTTGCCAGTCGACCGGAACCGCACGAGGTCAGGAGAGACTGGTGGGCACACAGGCGAAGAGCGGGTTCGAGGTGCTGACGTGGGAGCAGAACCCGCTGGACGGCGACGGCGTCATGGTCACCCGCACCACGTCGCGCCACCGGCTGACCGGTGACGTCGACGGCGAGGCCATGGCGGAGTTCCTCATGGCGCACCCGACCGAGTCCGAGGCCGAGATCGTCGGGCTGTTCCGGGTCACCGGGGCCGTCGGCGGCCGGTTCGGCTCGTTCGTGCTGCGGGCCCACCTGACCTTCAGCGGGGGCGCGGTGCAGGGCGAGCTCGCCGTGGTCTCCGGATCGGGCACCAACGAGCTGAGCGGGCTGTCGGGATCGGGCGAGTACCGGTCGGAGGGCACGCGGGTGGGCGCGATCACCCTGGAGTACGACATCGCCTGAGCCGTCCGGCGCGCCACGGCCACGGCCACGTCCAGTCGAGGAGGCCACCCACCGTGAGCGGGAAGCCCATCACCACCCGCGCGCTCAACCGGGCGCTGCTGGCCCGCCAGGGCCTGCTGGAGCCGTTGGCGCTGCCGGTCGTGGCGGCCGTCGAGGCGATCGGCGCCATCCAGGCCCAGTCGTGGGCCGCGCCGCCGGTCGCGCTGTGGTCCCGGCTCGCGGGCTTCCGCGCGGAGGACCTGCACGCCGCCCTCGCCGGGGGCGAGCTGGTCGCGGGCACGCTGCTGCGCGCGACCCTGCACGTGGTCAGCGCCGCCCAGCACGCGGACTACGCCGTGGTGGCCGAGCGGTCCGGTGCGTGCGACTGGCGGCGGGCGAAGGGCGAGCCGCATCCCGACTCGGCGGCCCTGCGCCCGGCGGTGGCGGCCTTCGCCGCCGACGAGCCGCGGTCGGTCGAGGAGATCTCGGCCTTCGCCGAGCAGTGGGCCGCTGCCCGGCCGGGTGTCGTGGGGGCGGAGGAGCTGGCGTTCCAGCGCGAGCACAAGTGGCGACCGCTGCGCACCGGGCCCTTCCTGGTGCGGGTTCCCGGTGACGGCCGGTGGGCCAAGGAGCCCAAGCACTACCGCGCGGCGCCACCGGTCGGGCAGCGCGCCACCGAGGCCGCGCTGGACGCCGTGGTGAGCCACCACCTGCGGGCCTTCGGGCCCGCCACGGTCGAGGACGTCGCGTACTGGACGGGCTGGAGCACACCGGGTGTACGCGAGTCCCTGGAGCGGCTCGGGGACACCCTGGTGCGCTTCACCGACGAGGCGGGCAGGCAGGTGCACGACCTCGTGGACGCGCCGCGCCCCGACGAGGGGGTGCGCGTCGGGCCCCGTTTCCTGGCCGCGTTCGACAGCGCGCTGCTGGCCTACCACGCGCAGCGCCGCGAGCGCGTCCTGCCCGAGGCGCACCGCGACGCGGTCTCGGTGCGGGCCAACCTCCAGATCAAGCCGACGTTCCTGCTGGACGGCGTGGTGGCGGGCCTGTGGTCCTCGACGGCCAAGCGCCGCACGGCGGTGCTGACGCTGACCCCGTTCGCCGCGGTCAAGGCCGCCGACCGCCGGGCGCTGACCGCGCAGGGCGAGCGGCTGCTGGAGTTCCTGCACCCCGGCTGCGCCGAGCGCGAGGTCGTGCTCGCGGGCTGAGCGGCCGCGACCCACCTGATCAGTGTTGAGCAGCACGGGAACCGGCGCGCGAGCAAGCTCGTGGCCATGGCTCAGGAAGACGTTCGACCCGCGATCGAATTCCCGACGTGGCCGCAGATGGGGCCGGAGGAAGCGGAGGCCGCCCGCGAGGCGGTCGCCGCCAACCAGATGTCCCAGCTGGTCGGCCGCAGGCTCGTCGAGGAGTTCGAGGAGAAGCTCGCAGCGCACCACGACGTGCGGCACGCCGTGGCGGTCAACACGGGCACCAGCGCAGTGCACCTGGCCCTGGCATCGCTGGGGGTCGGCGAGGGCGACGAGGTCATCGTGCCCGCGCACACGTTCGTCGCATCGGCCAGCCCGGTGCTCTACCAGGGCGCCACGCCGGTGTTCGCCGACGTCCGGGCCACCGACTACTGCCTGGACCCCGAAGAGGTCGAGCGCCGGGTGACCCCGCGCACCCGCGCCGTGGTGGCGGTGCACCTCAACGGCTGCGCGGCCCCCCTGGCCGAACTGCGCGAGGTCTGCGACCGCCGCGGCGTCGCCCTGGTCGAGGACGCCGCCCAGGCGCACTGCACCCGCTACGACGGCAAGCCGGTCGGTGGCTTCGGCGCGCTGGGGTGCCTCAGCTTCTGGCAGGACAAGATCATCACCACCGCGGGCGAGGGCGGCGCGGTGCTGACCGACGACGACGCGCTGGCCGAGTCGGTGCGGCTGCTGCGCAGCCACGGGGAGGAGCCGGTGGCGGGCCCACGGCGGCTCTACCACCACTCGGTGCTGGGGTACAACTACCGGCTCACCGCGCCGCAGGCCGCGGTGGGCTCGGTCCAGATGGGACGCATCGCCGAGTACGACGAGCGCCGCAGACGCAACAGCGACCTGCTGGCGCGGCTGCTGGCCGACGTGCCGGGCGTGCTGCTGCCGCAGCCGTCCCCGGCCGCGGACCCCTGCTGGTGGAAGTACACGTGCGTGCTCGACCGCCAGCGGACCGGGATGACCGCGGCCGAGTTCACCGGCAGGCTGCTCGCCGAGGGCTACCCGGTGCTGCCGCGCTACCCGATCCCGCTGCACCGGCAGCCGGTGTTCGCCAAGGTGGTGAACACCAGCGACTCCTTCCCGGTGGCGGACATGCTGTCCGAGCAGGCCTTCTCGCTGCCGGTGCACCCCGCCATCACCGACCGGCACGTCGAGGCGATCGTCTCGGCCATCGCGCGGACGATCGCCTCGGGCGCCTGACCGACCGGTTCCCGGTGCCCCACCGCGCGGCGGGGCACCGGGAAGCTCGCGGATCAGGGCGTTCCCGCCCCGCTCTCCAGCCAGCGGCACTCGGCCGCGGTCAACCGCACCTCCACGCCCGCGAGCGCGGTCCGCAGCTCGTCGGTCGAGCGCGGGCCGATGATCGGGTACGCCGGGAACGGCTGCGCGAGCACGTAGGCCAACGCGATGTTGATGACCTCGACCGAGTGGCGCCGGGCCAGGACCGCCGCGCGCTCGCGCCGCTCGCGGTTGGCGGGGGTGTCCCAACACCGCACCATGTTCGGGTCCAGCAGCGCGGGGTCCACGCCGGAGAAGAATCCCCGCGCCTGCGAGGACCACGGGAACAGCGCCGTCCTGGTGGCGGCGAGGTGCTCCCGCCCCGCCCGGTCCACCGCGACGCAGCCGGGGTACAGCGGCTCCACGGGCTCGGCGAGCGAGAAGTGGTTGCTCAGCGCCGTGAAGCCCTGCCCGGACACGCGGGCGGCGTGCTCGTCGGCCGCCCGCACCCGCTCCACGCTCCAGTTCGACCCGCCGTAGCAGCGGATGCGCCCGGCACGCACCTCGGCTTCCAGCGCGTCGACGAACTCGTCCACCGGCACCTCCGGGTCGTCCCGGTGCAGCAGGTAGACGTCCAAGTGGTCGGTGCCCAGGCGGTCCAGGGACTCGGTGAGCTGCGGCCCGATCGCCTCGGGGCGGCAGTCCGGCGGGTGCGCCCCCTTGCCCACGATCACCACCTCCTCGCGCACGCCCCGCTCGGCGAGCCACGCGCCGACCGTCACCTCGGACCGGCCGCCACCGTAGACGTGGGCGCTGTCCAGGCAGTTGCCCCCGGCCTCCAGGTACGCGTCCAGCAGGGCGTACGCGCCGGCGTCGCGGCACCCCGAGGTGCCCAGCACGCAGCGCGACACCTTCAACGGCACGTGCGGCACATCGCCGTGGATCATCGGACCGCCTCCCTCAACGCCTCGACCGCCGCCGCGGGGGACGGCTGGGCCATGACCTCGTCCCGCAGCGCCCGCGCCGCCGCGGGGTACTGCGGCTTGGTGAGCACCTCGTCGACCGCCGCCCGGACCGCGCCCTCGCTGCCCGCCACCGCGGGGACCGGGACGACGGCGCCGGTGCGCGCGAACCGCTCGGCGTTGAACGGCTGGTCCGCGATCGCCGCGGCGACCACCTGCGGGACCCCGTAGTAGGCGGCGGACATCGCGGTGCCCGCGCCGCCCTGGTGCACGATCGCCGAACAGCCGCCCAGCAGCGCGTGCAGCGGCACCAGCTCGGCGAACCGGGCGTTGGCGGGCAGGTCGGTCAGCTCGGCGCGCTGCGCGGGCGTGCCCGCGACGACCACCTCGGCGTCCGCGCCGGACAGCTCGCGCAGCAGCTCGGGCAGCAGGACCGAGTCCTGGTTGCGCAGGTTGCGGGTGAGCAGCCCCATGGTGACGCAGACCCTGGGGCGCCGCGGCGGCTCGACCGTCCACCGGGGAGCCTCGGCCGGTCCGTTGTAGGGGATGTAGCGCATCCGCAGCCCGTCCACGCCGGGCAGCTGCGCGCTCGGCGGGCAGGTGTCCAGCAGCGCCGTCCCGCCCCACTCGGCCCCCGCGCCGCCGGGTTCGGCGCCGAAGCGGCCGTACAGGTCGGACAGCCAGCGGTCGCGCCCGCCGGGGTCGGCCTCCTCGGCGGCGCGCCCCAGCCGGGTCAGCAGGTCCGGGCCGTAGAGGAACCGCGCGCTGGGCACCCCCGTCAGCCGGGCCGCGATCGGGCCCCCGAAGGTCATCCAGTCCCAGACGACCAGGTCCGGTCGCCACGCCCGGCAGAAGTCGGTCAGGTCGGGAGCCATCGCGTCGGCCAGATCGGTGATCCGGGTGGTGGTGTTGCGCCACATCCGCCGGTAGTCCGGCACTGACCCCGGCGGGGGCAGCTGGTCGACCGGCTGCACCCGGTCGCGGGCCCGCGCCGACAGGAAGTCCACGTCCTCGCCGACCGCGACCGCGGTCAGGCCGGTGCTGCGGATGGCCTCGACGAGCGCGGGCTGGCTCGCCACCCGGACCTCGTGGCCCGCCGCGCAGAAGGCCCAGCCCAGCGGCACCATGTGGTACATGTGCGTGGCCCACGCCCAGCTGGTCAGCAGTATTCGCATGACCGCGATGGTCGCCGCGCTCCCGCTCCGGTTCTGCTCAATCGGGCGCAGTGCCGACGCCGCTCAGCTTTGAGCAGTCCGCCCCCCGACCGCTGCCTAACCTGCCGGACGTCGGCTGGTGCGAGCACAGCGGTACGGGGAGGAACGGCGTGACCGATCTGCTGAACACCGAGGAGCTCGAGAGGCTCATCGCCGCCGCGGGCGGACCGGACCGCGCGCTGGACGAGGTGGTGACCGAGCTGGGCGCGGACCGGGTGAACCGGGTGCTGGTCGACGAGATCGCCTTCCGCGCCGACCTGCCGGACGTGGACCGGCTCACCGAGGTGGGCCTGGACGTCGAGCACGGCGGCGCGACGACCTCGTTCACGTTCACGGTGCGGCCGCACGAGCCGGTGCGGGTGTCGGAGGGGGTCGGCGACCGGATCGCCCAGAGCGTCGCGTACTCCTGCGCGGACCTGGTCCGCGAGCTGTTCGGCAGCGCGCGCGAGCACTACGCGAGCAGGCGGGCGCTCAAGTCCCGCTTCGAGGTGGCCAACATCCCCGGCAAGAACCGGCCCTCGCTGGAATCGGTCCTGGCCATGCAGAAGGCCACCGCGGCGGTGCTGAGCGGCATCGACTCCCGCCCACCGGACCTGGGGGCGCTGGCCGCCAGGTACTACTCGGACAAGTGGGGCGGGCTGCACTGGTTCACGCCCCACTACGAACGGCACCTGCGCGGCCTGCGCGACGAGCCGGTGCGGGTGCTGGAGATCGGCATCGGGGGCTTCCAGGGGGCCGAGTCCGGCGGGGGTTCGCTGAACATGTGGCGGCGCTACTTCGCGCGCGGCCTGGTGTTCGGCGTGGACCTGTTCGACAAGTCGCCGTTGGACAGGCCGCGCGTGACGACCCTGCGAGGAGACCAGAACGACCCCGCCACGCTGACGGAGATCGCGCGCCGCCACGGCCCCTTCGACGTGGTCATCGACGACGGGAGCCACGTCAACGAGCACATCCTCACCTCGTTCGCCGCGCTGTTCCCGCACGTGCGCACCGGGGGCCTGTACGTCATCGAGGATCTGTGGACCTCGTACCTGTCGGGCTACGGCGGCGACGACTCCACCACCGCCGGACCGCGAACCGGCCTGGGACTGGTCAAGCGGCTCGTCGACGCGCTGCACCACGAGGAGCACCCGCCCGCCCTGCGCGGCGAGCGGTTCGCCGAGGGGGCGGGCATCGCCGGGCTGCACGTGTACCGCAACATCGCCTTCATCGACAAGGGCGTCAACCTCGACGGCGGAATCCCCTTGTACATCCCGAGAAAGGCCTTCGCGCCGAACGCGGGCGCGGCAGGAGGTCCGACTTCCTCATCCGGGTGACCACCCTGGTATACCATCCGGTGACTCTGAGTGATCATGTGGGGGCCGCCGCGAAGTTCGCACCGCGTGCCCGCGCACCAGTTGAGGAGGCGATGTCGATGGGGCGGACCGGACCGGGCACGACAGCGGAGGGGGTCGGTGGGCCGCTGTCGCCGCGGGTGCGCTCGATGGCCACCGCGGGCGCGCTGATCGCGGTCGTCCTCGCCTCAGTGGACGTCATGATCGTGGCCACCGCCATGCCGGACATCATCGACGAGCTGGGCGGCCTGGAGCTGTACCCGTGGGTCGGGGTGTCCTACGGCGTGGTGGCCGCGGCGTTCATCCCGGTGGCGGGCAAGCTCGGCGACATGTTCGGCCGCAAGCCGTTCATCCTCGCGGGCCTGCTGGCCTTCGTGCTCTCGTCGCTGCTGGCCGCCGTGGCGCGGGACATGGGGGTGCTCGTCGCGGGCCGCACCCTGCAGGGCGTCGGCGCGGCCGTGCTGACCGCGAACGTCTTCGCCCTGCTGGGGGAGATGTACTCGGCCGAGCGGCGGGCGCAGGTGCAGGGCGTGTTCTTCAGCGCCTCGGGGTTCAGCATGGTGATCGGGCCGCCGCTGGGCGGCCTGCTCACCGACGCCCTCGGCTGGCGGTGGATCTTCTACATCAACGCCCCGCTGTGCGCGCTGGCGTTCGTCGCCATGCTCGGGATACCGCTGGCGCGGTCGGCGGCCAGTTGGCGCGACATCGACTTCCTCGGCGTGCTCACGCTGCTGTGCGGCATCGGCCCGCTCCTGGCGGCGGTCTCCCTGGCGGGGGAGGGGCGTTCCTGGGGCGCGCCCGAAGTGCTCGTGCCGCTGGTCGCGGGTGTGCTCGTGCTCGTGCTGTTCTACCTGGTCGAGACCCGCGTGGCCACCCACCCGGTGCTGGACTTCAGCCTGTTCCGGGTCAACCAGGTCGCGGTGCTGTCGGTGGTGGCGTTCTTCTCGTCGTTCGCGATGGCCGCCACCACCTTCTACGTCCCCCTGCTCTACCAGGGCGTGCTCGGGGTCAGCGCCACCGCGTCCGGCGGTCTGCTGATCCCGATCGCGGCCGCGATGATGCTGGTCCCGCCGGTCGTGGGCAAGCTGCTCCCGTCGGTGCCGAGGTACCGCTTCCTGGGCACCGCGGCCTTCGCCGCGATGGTCGGCGGGCTGCTGCTGCTGACCCTGGTGGACCCCGGCAGCGGAGGAGTGCTGCCGGTGGTCGCGATGGTCCTGGTGGGCATCGGCATCGGAGTGTCGTTCCCGCTGGCGACCACGGTGGTGCAGAGCGCCGTCCCCCCGGAGCGGCTCGGCGTCGGCACCAGCCTGGTCCAGTTCTGGCGGACCGTCGCGGCGCCGGTGTCCATCGCCGTGCTCGGCGCCTTCCTGGGCAGCGGTGTCCAGGCCGACGGGACCACCGCCGTGCCACCGGCCGAGCTGGCGGGCGCGATGCACCAGGTGTTCCTGGTCGGGGCCGTGCTGACCGCCATCGGCCTGGTGGCCACCCTGCTGCTCAGCGAGGTGCCGCTCAAGGCGCCGCCCAAACCCGGCAAGTGAGCAAGCCGCCGTCGGCGTGTCGGCCCCGAGCCGCGGTCGGCGCGCCGACGTGGGAAGGAAACCAATGGACAACGGGGTGCAGCTCTACCTGGACCTGCTCAAGAAGACGCTGACCAACGTCATCTACGAGGACCCGTCGAACCCCGCCTACCCCACCGGGCCCGCCGACCCGCGGCCGCACGGGGACTACGACCCGACCCGCCGCGCAGGCGGTGAGGACTGGCCGCTGACCGCGCACACCATGGTGGGGCTGAAGCGGTTGGACAACGTCCAGGAGTGCGTGGAGCGGGTGCTGGCGGACAACGTGCCCGGCGATCTGATCGAAACGGGGGTCTGGCGCGGCGGCGTGTGCATCTTCATGCGCGGGGTCCTCAAGGCGCACGGGGTGCACGACCGGACGGTGTGGGTGGCGGACTCGTTCCAGGGGATGCCGCAGGTCGGCCCCGAGGGCAGGCCGCGCGACCACCGGATGAAGATGCACGAGTTCAACGATGTGCTGGGCATCCCCCTGGAGCAGGTGCGGGAGAACTTCCGGCGCTACGACCTGCTCGACGAGTCGGTGAAGTTCCTGCCGGGCTGGTTCCGCGACACGATGCCCACCGCCCCGGTGGAGCGGCTCGCGGTGCTGCGCTTGGACGGCGACCTCTACGAGTCCACCATGGACGTCCTGGAGAACCTGTACCCCAAGCTGTCCGTCGGCGGTTACGTCATCATCGACGACTACGGCCTGCGCACGTGCGCGGAAGCGGTGCACGACTACCGCGACGCCCACGGCATCACCGAGGAGATCGTCACTGTCGACAAGTTCGGCGTGTACTGGCGCCGCACCTCCTGACCCGCGCGCAATTGTGGGCGGTGGCCCGGCTCCGGTCTCCCTAGCGTCGTTCCCGTCCAGCCAGTCGGACGGGGAGGACAGCGGAGATGACCCACGCCCGGACCACGGCCACCATGTCCCGGCTCGTCCACTCGCTGCTCGCGCGGCAGCCCGACTCGGTCGCGCTGGTCGTCGACGGCGAGCGCGCCCTGACCAGGGGGCAGTGGGCGAGCGGGGCCGCCCGGATCGCGGGCGGACTGGTCGCCAGGGGAGTGCGCCCCGGTGACCGGATCGCCGTGCTGTGCGGGCACGGCGACTGGATCGACCACGTGGTGGCGGTGATGGGCGTGCACCTCGCGGGCGGCGCGGTGGTCACCCTGTCACCCGACCTGCCGGAGGAGGAGCTGGCGCGGCGGCTTGACCGCTGCGGCGTGACCGGTCTGGTCCACACCGCAGCGGTCCAGCCGCCCACCTCCCCCGGTTGGACCGCTCTGACGTCCGAAGTGGACGGTGAGCCGCTCGGCCTGCCGGTCGAGGTGGACCCCCGCGAGATCGCGGAGATCCTGCACACCTCCGGCACGACCGGGCAGGCCAAGGCGGTGGCGGTCAGCCATGCCAACCTGACCCACGGCCGCGGGGCGCGCGGCGCGTTCCTCGGCGACAACCCGCGACTGCTGTGCGCCGTGCCGATCGGGACCAACGCCGGGCACAGCGCCACCATGCTGGCGCTGACCTCCTCCGGCGAGACCCACGTGCTCAGCGATCCAGATCCGGCTTCGGCGGCGCGGGCCATCGCCCGCTCGCGGATCGGCGCCGCCGTCGTGTCGCCGTGGGCGATCCAGCGCTGGCTCGCCGACGACGTGCCGAACCGG
Source organism: Saccharothrix coeruleofusca (assembly GCF_017876325.1). Lineage (NCBI taxonomy): Bacteria > Bacillati > Actinomycetota > Actinomycetes > Pseudonocardiales > Pseudonocardiaceae > Saccharothrix > Saccharothrix coeruleofusca. Next base: position 3,011,828 of record NZ_JAGINV010000001.1, on the reverse strand, counting down.
TGCGACCTCGGCGCGCTGCGGGTCCTGATGCTCGGCTCGACCGCCGTCCCGATGGCGACGATCAGCGCCCTGTCGCGCGCGCTGCCGGACGTGCGGGTGCTCCTGGGCTACGGGTCGACCGAGGCGGTGCCCGCGTCCGTGCACCACGCGCTGGCCGCCTGGAACGAGCACGCGGACCCGGCCTACCACCGGCTCCCGCGCACCGCGTCCCAGGGCAGGCCCGCGGCGGGCACCGAGGTCTCGGTGGTCGACGAGCGCGGCGAACCGGTGCCGCCGGGCGTCGTCGGCGAGATCCGCCTGCGGACCACCGCACCGCAGCGCTGGTACCTGGGCGACTCCGACCGCAACCGGGAGGTGTTCGCGGACGGGTGGACCAGGATGGGCGACTACGGCTCGCTGGACGAGGACGGCCACCTCCACTTCTTCGACCGGATTCCCGACGCGATCCGCACCGCGGGCGCGCTGGTGTCCTCCGCGCGGGTCGAGAACGCCCTGCTGTGGCACCCGAACGTGGTCGAAGCCGCGGCGTTCGGCATCCCCGACATCGAGGCGGGCCACCTGGTGGCCGCGGCGGTGGTGCTCGACTCCCCGGTGCCGGAGGGGGACCTGCTGGACTTCGCGCGGTCGGAGCTCACGGGCGCCGAGGTGCCCGTGCGCGTCTTCGTCGTCGACTCGCTGCCGCGGGGCGACAACGGCAAGCCGCTCAAGCGCGTGCTGCGCGTGCGGTTCGCGGACGGGTGAGGAGGAACGACATGCGGGTGCGGGTCGACGTGAACAGGTGCGTCGCGTCCGGTCAGTGCGTGGTGGCCGCGGCCGGGGCGTTCACCCAGTCCGAGCAGGAGGGCACCGTGGTGCTCCTCGTCGCGGAACCGCCGCCGGAGCTGCGGGCCGCCGTGCGCGAAGCGGCGTCGCTGTGCCCCTCGGGGGCGATCACCGTCAAGGGCTGACCCTCAGCCCTTGACCAGCACGGTGAGCGGCACGCGCCAGGACTGCTGCCTGGCCCGCTGGGGGTCGGGCAGCGCCCGCAACGCCGCGATGACCGGCTCGACCACCCGGACCCAGGTGGCGTCGTCGACCCGCCACAGGTACGGGTACTGCTTGCCGGTCAACGCTTTCGCGAAGTCCTCGGGGCTGAACGCCGTCTCGTACGGCCCGGCCCACGACTGCGCGACCACCCGCAACCCCGCGGCCGCCGCCGCCGCGGCCACGCCTTCGGGACTGTCCGGACGCGCCCGCAGCGGTTCCAGCGCAGCCATCGCCTCGCTCACCGGGTCGGGGTCGCTGACCGTGTTGCCGTGCAGAGCGACCAACCGACCGCCGGGGCGCAGCACGCGGGCGGCCTCCGAGATCGCCGCACCCATGTCGCTCACCACGTGCAGCACGTGGGCGCACACGACGTTGGGCAGGCAGCCGTCCGCGACCGGGAGCGCCACGGCGTCCGCGCGCGCCACCGCGCCGGGGAACCGGTCGCCCGCTTCGCGCAGCATCTCGGCCGAGATGTCGACGCCGACCACGGGGTGCCCGAACTCCCGCAGCCCCGCCGCGACGGCACCGGTGCCGATGCCGACCTCAAGCACCGCACCGGGCACCAGGTGGCGGGCGATGATGGCCGCGGCGGTCTGGCCGCGCTCCAACCCGCCCCGCGAGTTGTCGTACTGCTTGGCGATCCGATCGAACGACGATGATTGCGCCACAGCGACAGCTTAGTGCGTCCGAGGTGGATGGTCACCGGTTCGACCAGAGGGCAACCGCACTGCTCGAGGCCGTCGCCGATGCGCAGTATCGGCTTGCGGGACAACGAGAAGCCTCTCACCGCCGGGACCCGCCGGGTGGGTCGATGCCCGCGAGCCGGGTCCGCGTCCCGTGGTGCAGGTGGAAGCGCTCGAACGCCAACGGGTCGACCGCGGCCGGATCGTCGAGCAGGGCGATCACCGCCGCGCCGCTGGCCGTGCGGCGGACCGTCGCGTCGATCCCCGGCGGCAACGGCGGCATCCGCCGGTACAGCTCGGCGGTGACGTAGGTCCACCACCCCATCCGCTCGGGCCTGCGGCCGGGTGGTGGGGGAGCGTCGGAGACGGGCTTGGTCAGCGACGGGTACACCTGCTCCAGCGACCACTCGTCCTCGACCCGCCCGAACAGCGCTCCCGTCCGCTCCGCGACGGCCACCCACAACTCGGTCAGGCCGCCGTGCAGCCGCCGGTAGGGCTCCGCCTCGGGAACGGGGGACCGCCAGGTCCAGCAGGAGTCCAGCGACAGGACGACGGCGCTCGTCTCCGGGTCCGTCGCCAGCCAGATGTCCACCCCTTCGGAGTTCCACAGGTTCGTGGCGATCGTCCCCGCCGTCAACCCTGCGACCAGTTCGCGGTGGTCCAGCAGCAGTAGGTCGCCCTCCCGCTGGAAGCCGTTGATCGCCCCGTCCGGCCGGTGCGGTGACAGTCCCGCGTTCCCCGCGAGCGCCAGCACCGTTTCGACCAGGTCGGCGGTCAACGAGCCGGGCGGCAGGGACAACGACCACCACCAGTCAGAACCCACGGCCGGTCATTGTGCCCCAGTAGGCGCTCACCGGTTCATCGCGGAGCCACGGCTCGGGGTGGCGCCCGATCGGCTCCACCGAGCGGTCGGAGCGCGGGCGTTTCCCCCGGTTCCCAGCAGGTGAACGCCGAAACGCAAGATCGCGGCCGGAAGGTACGGTCCGTCGCGCAAGCCCTGATGGGGCTCATCGGGGGAGCTGTCGTCTGCTCGACGAGCAGGGAGGGAGACCAACTGTGCGTCGTCCTGTGTCCGGCACCGCTGTCGCCGCGCTCGCGCTGACCGGCCTCATGGTGCTGAGCGCCTGCGCGAAGGACTCCGGCGGCACCACCGCGGCGACCGGCGTCGTCGGAGCCGGTTGCGAGTTCGCGACCCCGCCCGCCGCGCCAGCCGCCGCGACCACCAGCGCCGCGGGTCGCCGGGAGGCCGAGGGCGAGCAGGTGGACGGGAGCGCGCTGAAGATCGGCTTGGCCTACGACATCGGTGGTCGTGGTGACGCCTCGTTCAACGACCTCGCCGCCGCCGGGTTCGACCGGGCGATTCAGGACATGGGGGTGCGCAAGGAGAACACCCGCGAGGTCTCCGCCGCCCCGGCCGAGGACGAGTCGGTGAAGCAGTCCCGGCTGCGCCAGCTCGCGCGCGAGGGCTTCGACCCGATCGTCGGCGTCGGTTTCGCCTACACCGAGGCGCTGCGGGTCGTCGCGCCGGAGTTCCCCGACGTCCGGTTCGGTCTGGTGGACTCGGCGGTGGAGGGCGCGGCCAACGTCACGCCGCTGGTCTTCGCCGAGCAGGAGGGGGCGTTCCTGGCGGGCGTCGTGGCCGCGTACCAGAGCAAGAAGTGCCACGTCGGTTTCGTCGGCGGCGTCGACATCCCGCTGATCCGGAAGTTCGAGGCCGGTTACACCCAGGGCGCGAGGGCCGCCGCGCCGAAGGTCGTGGTCGACAAGAAGTACATCACGCCCGCCACCGACTTCAGCGGCTTCCAGGACCCGGCGAAGGGCCTGGAGACCGCGAAGGGGCTCATCGCCGAGGGCGCGGACGTCCTCTACCCCGCCGCGGGCGCTTCCGGCATCGGGGTCTTCTCCGCGGTCAAGCAGGCGGGCGTGCTGGCGGTCGGGTGCGACGCCGACCAGTACAACCAGCCGTCGCTGGCGGACAGCAGGGACGTCATCGTCGCGTCCAGCCTCAAGCGCGTCGACGTGGCGGTCTACGACTTCTTCAAGGCCGCCGCGAGGAACGACCTGGCTTCGCTGCCGAAGGTCTTCGACCTCAAGGTCGACGGTGTCGGCTACGCCACCTCCGGTGGCAGGATCGACGCGAAGCTGCAGGGCATCCTCGAAGGGTTCAAGGCCCAGATCATCCAGGGCTCGATCAAGGTCGCGGACAAGCCGTAGCCGCCGTGGACCAGCCGCTCAGCGCCACGCTCGTCGTCGACGACGGCACCGGGATCGCCTACCACCGCTGGGAGCCGGACCCCGGCACCGACCCGGACCCGGTGCCGGTCGTGCTCCAGCACGGCTTCGCCGCCAACACCGCGGTCGAGTGGGCCGACCCCGGCACGGTGGCCGCCTTCACCGCCGCCGGGCGCGGCGTCGTGGGGGTCGACGCCCGCGGCCACGGCCGGTCCGGGAAATCGCCCGATCCGGCCCGTTACGGCGAGCGCCGCATGGCCCGCGACCTGCGCGCGGTCATCGCCGCTCTGGGCGTGCCCGCCGTGGACCTCGTCGGCTACTCGATGGGCGCGATCGTCGCCCTCCTGACCGCCGCCGAGGAACCCGCCGTGCGCAGGCTGGTCATCGGCGGCGTCGGCGCCGGAGTCGTCGAACTCGGCGGCGTCGACACCCGCGTGCTGCCCAACGACGTGCTGTCCCTGGCCCTCCTCACCGACGCCCCCGGCACCCTGCCGCCCGAGGTCGCGGCCATGCGCGCGTTCGCCGAGACGGTGGGGGCCGACCTGCCCTCCCTGGCCGCGCAGGCCCGCTCCGCGCACCGGGGGCGCATCGACCTGGCCGCCATCGCCGCTGCGACCCTCGTCATCGCCGGTGACGTCGATCCGCTGGCGCAACGCCCGCACGTCCTCGCCGACGCCATCCCCGACGCCCGCCTCCGCCTGCTGCCGGGAGACCACGGCGTCGTGGGCAGCCCGGCCTTCCGGGCCGCGGCCGTCGACTTCCTGCGGGGTTGACGCCCGCCCAAGCCCCCGGCGCGACCGGCTCCCACCGGACGGGACGGGCTCGCGCCTGATCGCTCCAGCGGTTGACAAGAATGATTTCGATCAATATGGGAGCGCATTTTCCGCGTGGTGTGGCGCACGTTGCTTGACTTATTTGAAGAGCGCCGGTTTTACTGCCTCCGCACGTTGTCCTACCGGCTGGTAGGTGATCTCCGTGCTAATGGTACGAGGGCAGGCGTGCCCATTCCCCGTTGTGCTCGACATCTTTGTCGCGCGCACCGGTGGGTGCCGCCTGCGGTAAACCGGGGAGTCCGGAATGGCCCTGTTCGACCGCCGCCACCGCGTCCGCCACCGGCTTGCGCGCCGCAGCCGGGGCGGCATACTGCTCAGCGTCGTGGCCGGTGTCGCGGCGGCGCTGCTGGCCGCGCCGTCGGGCGCGACCAGCGCCGTCGAGTCCTCGGCGGGCGGAGGCGGAGCGGTGAAGTCCTTCTGGCTGCACTGGAACGGCACCCCGGTGTCGGACGAGGTGCTGGCCACCGAAGCGCGCAGGCGCGCCTACATCGTGCTCAACGCCTGGGAAGGCGCGCTGGTCCCGAAGCTGAAGGCGGCGAACCCGGAAGTCCAGGTGTTCGTCTACAAGGACCTGTCCTCCACCCGCAGCTACGCCTGTCGCGGCGGCGTGGACGACGCGCAGCTGCCCACCGGCGTCGGGTACTGCCAGGCCGAGCGGGAGCACCCCGAGTGGTTCCTGCTCGACCAGGGCGGTCGCCGGTTCGAGTACAGCGGCTACGCCGGGCACTGGCAGATGGACGTCGGCAACCCCGCCTACCAGGACGCCTGGGCCGCCAACGTGGTCGGCAGCAGCAAGGCCGCCGGGTTCGACGGCGTGCTGATGGACAACGCGCTGTTCCCGTGCGACGCCTACCACGAAGGGGTCTGCCCGGCGAAGTACCCGACCGACGCGGCCTTCCAGGACGCCTACGAGTCGATGCTGGCGGGCACCCGCGACCGGTTCACCGCGGCCGGGTTGAAGACGGTGGCCAACCTGTCCAACGCCCGGCTGCACGCGGGCGCCTGGGACGCCTACACCGAGCACCTCGACGGCGGGTTCGACGAGTGGTGGCTGACCTTCGACGACACCAACCTGCTCTCGGAGTACCCCGAGGGCTGGAGCAGGCAGGTCGACCAGATCGCCGCCAACGAGGCCCGCGGCAAGATCACCTGGGTGCAGCCCCACCACAGCGCGGGCGCGGAGCGGCCCCGCCGGTACGCGCTGGCCAGCTACCTGATGGCCGCCGGTGACCGGACCGCGATCGCCGGCGTGGAGCGGACCGACGGCTACGGCGACCCCTCGCCGTGGCACGCCGAGTACGACTGGGACCTCGGCACGCCGACCGGGCCCTACCGGTCGGTGGCCGCGAACGTCTTCCGCCGCGACTTCTCCTGCGGCACGGTCCTGGTCAACGCCAACCGCACGGACAGCCCGCCGACCACCGTGCGGCTGGAGCAGGGGCAGGTCGACGAGCGCGGCGCGACGGTCTCCTCGGTCTCGCTGGCGGGCACCTCCGGGGCCATCCTCCGCAAGCCCTGCTGACCGGGGTTCCGGCGGCGGGCACCACCCGCCGCCGGGACACCCCGGATCTCCCTGCTGCTCCTGCGGTCAGTCGCGCACGTGCAGCCTGAAACCCGTGCGGCCCGCAGGCTCCAGCCCCTCCTTCAGCTGCAGCGAGGGGATCTCGTAGTCACCGGAGTTCTGCCGCCGGAACGCGATCGGCTCGGTCGACTCCAGGGTGAGCAGGCGCTGCTCCCACGCCTTGGCCGCGTCGGCGTACTCGTCGGCGGTCATCCGGTCCACGGCGTAGAGGACGAACGGCGGCAGCACCTCGATGCCGGGGTGGTAGAGGATGCCGTGCTGGATCGGGAACAGCAGGTCGTCGATGGGGCCGTTGATCCCGCGAGGGGCGTAGTGCGCCTCCGGGCCGCCGGTGGTCACCACCAGCATGCCCCGCCGACCCGCCAGGGTGCCTTCGCCGAAGCGCTCGCCGTACCGGGTGTCGCTGTGCTCGCCGACGCCGTAGGCGAAGTGGCAGGTGAACACCCGGTCCACCCAGCCCTTGAGGATCGCGGGCATCGTGTACCACCACAGCGGGAACTGGAGGATGATCGTGTCGGCCCACAGCAGCTTCTCCTGCTCGGCGAGCACGTCCGGGGTGAGTGCCCCGGCGTCGAAGGCCCGGCCCGAGTCGCTGTTGATCTTCAACGGGCTCGAAGCGTAGGGACCGTAGTCCGCGGCGTCCACGACCGCCTTCCAGTTCATCGCGTACAGATCGCTCACCCGCACCTCGTGCCCGGCGGATTCCAGTGTGGACACCGCGAGGTCCTTCAACGAGCCGTTGAGCGACTTCGGCTCGGGGTGGGCGTAGACGATCAGCACCTTCATGGGAACTCCTCAAGATCGGGTGCTCCCGATCCTGGGCGTCGCGGCACCCGGTGTTCAGGGACGCTTCCACCGTCGGACGGGACTTCCTGGTAATGGCAGGACCACCTTCGCCCGCGCCACCGGGGCCATACTGGTGGGCATGGACGATCTCGCGGGCTTCCTGCGGACCAGGCGTTCACGGGTCGACCCGGCGACGGTCGGCATCCCCACCGACCGGCGTCGCCGGGTCGCGGGGCTGCGCCGCGAGGAGGTCGCGCACCTGTCCGGTGTCAGCGTCGACTACTACGTGCGCTTGGAGCAGGGCCGCGCGACCCAGCCCTCCGAGCAGGTCCTCGACGCGCTGGCAGGCGTTCTCGGTCTCGACGAGACCGAACGCGAGCACCTGCACCGGCTCTCCCGGCAGCGCCACCGCCGCGCAAAGGTGCCGAGCGGACGAGTCAGGCCGGAGCTGCTGCGCGTGCTCGACCTGGTCGCGGGCGCACCCGCGATGATCATGGACTACCGCTTGCAGGTGCTCGCGGGCAACCACATGGCCCGCCTGCTGTTCGGCAAGCCGATACCGGGCCTGAACATCGCCCGGCACGTCTTCCTCGAAGAGGGCCCGCACGGCCTCTACGCGGACTGGGAGCACTGCACCCTCGACGCGGTCGGGCACCTGCGCCTGGCCGCGGGCAAGTACCCCGAGGACCCCCGGCTCACCTCGCTCGTCGGCGAGCTGGCCATGGGCAGCGAGCGCTTCCGCCGCCTCTGGGCGCGCGCGGACGTCCGCGCTCGCACGCACGGCCGCAAGCGCTACCGGCACCCGTTGGTCGGGCGGCTGGAACTGCACCAGGAGAACTTCGCGCTGCCGGATGAATCGGGCGTGGAACTGGTCGTGCTGTCCGCGCCTCCCGGCAGCCCCGCCGAGGACGGGCTGCGTCTGCTCGCGAGCCTGGGGGCGGACAGCGGTGACGTGCAGCAGGCGGTGAACGCCCAGGTCCGCGAGTAGTCCCGGCGACATCCAGCGCCCGCGAATCGACACGCGAAAGCGGATGTTCCACGTCGGGCACACTTGCGCCGTGATGTTGCACGATCTTGGGGCGGCGGTGCGCAGGTTGCGCGAGAACGCGGAGCCCAGCGCGATCGGACTACCGGGCGGTGGACGGCGGGTCCGCGGGTTGCGGCGGGAGGAGCTCGCCGAGCTGGCCGGGGTGTCGGCGGACTACGTGCGGCGGTTGGAGCAGGGGCGCAGGCACCCGTCCGCCGGCGTGGTGAACGCCATCGCCCGCGCGCTGCGGTTGGAGCGGGCGGAGTACGAGCGGCTGTGCGCCCTGGCCGGGTACGCCGCGGCCGATGGACAGGTGCCGAGCGAGGCCGGGGTGGCCGCGCTGCGGCTGCTGGAGCGGTTCGCGGACACCCCCGCGTTCCTGGTCGACGCGGCGTGGAACGCGGTCGCGGTCAACGCCACGTGGGCAGCGCTGGGCTGCGGAGCGCCGACCGGGCACGCCCTGGACTGGAACATCGCGTGGCGCACGTTCCGCAACCCGCTCGGCGGGATCAGCCGGACCGAGGAGCACGCGGTGGGTTTCCAGGCGATGCTCGCCGCCCGGCTGCGCGACACGTCCTTGCGCTATCCCGCTGACCAGCGACTCGCCGAACTTGTTGACGAGCTGCGGAGCGAGAGCAGGCCGTTCGACGCCCTGTGGCGCGCCTCCAGACCGGTCGCGGGCTACGACAACCGTGCCGTGTTCCGCCATCCGGACGGCGAAGCCATCACGCTGGACGGCAACCTGCTCGAAGTGCCGGAGGACGACCTGATGCTGGTGGTCCTCACCGCGGCACCGGGCTCGACCGACGCGGCGCGGCTGGGCGAGGTCGTCAGCGCCTCCGACGAGCAGCCCGTCATCAGGGTGGGCCAAGCCGGCCCAGGCTGACTGAGCCGGTGGGAGCAATCCTCTGAGCACCCGTCGGATCATCGGCGGCGAGCCGAGCGGGCAGGAGGAGTGCGCATTGGGCAGGACCGGGCTGGCGGACCGGTTGGCGGCGGCGCGAGCCGTCGCGCTGGTGGGCAGGGGGCCGGAGCGGGCGGTGCTCGACCGGATGGTGTCGGGAGCGGCGGACGCCCCGGTGGTGGCCTACCTGCACGGCCCCGGCGGCATCGGCAAGTCCTCGCTGGTGCGCTACGCCGCGCGGCAGGCGGAACTCGCGGGCCGCAGCGTGGTGCACGTCGACGCTCGCTTCCTCGACGGGAACCCGCGGCATCTGGAGGAAGCCGCCGCCCTGGCCTGCGTCGAGCCCGGCACGGCTCTGCTCGTGGACTCCTTCGAGCAGGGCGGGCGACTCGAGCCGTGGCTGCGCGACACCTTCCTGCTCCGGCTCGCCGAGGGCGCGCTGGTCGTGCTCGCGGGGCGGGGCGCCCCCGACGCCGACTGGTCGCTGGACCCCGGCTGGGCGCGGCTGTTCGCCGACCTGGCACTGCGCCCCCTCGACCCCGCCGAGGCCGACGCCCTGCTCGCCGCCCGCGGTGTCGCCGCCGAGCAGCGGGCCGCCTTCGTGGCCTTCGCCGGGGGCAGCCCGCTCGCGCTCTCCCTCGCCGCGTCCGCGCCCCCGGCGACACCGGGCGCGCCGTGGGGGCCCACCGGGGACGCGCTGACGACCCTGGTGCAGCGGTTGGTGGGGGACCTGCCGAGCGCCGCGCACCGGCGCGCCCTGGAGGTCGTCGCCCAGTCCTACGTCACGCGCGAACCACTGCTGCGCGCGGTGCTGGGCGATGAGGACAGCGCGGCGGTGTTCCCCTGGCTGCGCCGGCTGCCCTACATCGAGGCCACCCCTGAAGGGCTGCAGCCGCACGACGCGGTGCGGGCGACCCTGGAGGCCGACCTGCGCTGGCGCGACCCCGAGCGCTACGACGACGTGCGCGTGCGCGTCTCGGTCGCGTGCTTGCAGGCGGTGCGCCGCGCCTCCGAGGAGGATGCGCTGCCGCGTGTCGCGGAGTGGATGTTCCTCTTCCGCGACCGCGACGGCCCGGACGCCCTGTACGACTGGCGGGCGCATCCCCACGTCGAGGACACCCCGCTGCGACCCGGCGACGTGCCCGACGTCCTGCGCATGGCCGAGGAGGCGGAGGGGCCGACGTCGGCGGTCGCGGTCGCGCACTGGGCGCGCCGCCAGCCGGGGGCCTTCCGCGTCTACCGCTACGCGGGTTCGTCCGCGCCGGTGGCGTTCATGGCGATGCTGCGGCTGGAGGCGCCGCTGCCCGAGGACCGGGCCGCGGACCCGGTGATCGCGCGGCTGTGGGAGCACGTGGGGGCGAGCGGCGCGCTGAGGCAGGGCGAACACCTGGGCATCCGCCGCTTCGCGGTGCAACCGGGTTGGCACCAGCGTCCCTCACCCCTGATGGACCTCATCAGCAGGCGCACCATCGCGGAGGAGATGAGGACCCGCGGGCGCGCGCTGACCTTCACCGTGTTCCAGGACGCCGAGCGGTGGCGCCGCTACCTCGCCGACGCCGGGCTGCACGAGATCGTCGCGGTGCATCTCGACGGGCGCGAGCAGCACGTCTTCGGTCGGGACTGGCGGCGGCAGACGGTGGAGCAGTGGGTGGAGCACCGGGCCCGCGCCGCGACCGCGCCCGTGGTCGCGTGGTCCGCGTCCGCCGCCCCCGGTGACGAGCTGCCGCGTTCGGCGTTCGAGGCGGGCGTGGTCGAGGCGCTGCGCACGTGGCGCGCTCCCCGCGAGTTCGCGACCAGCGTCCTGCTGCGCTCGCGCCTGGTGCCGCGGGGTTCGGCCGACCCGGTCGCGGACCTGCGCGGCGCCATCACGACCGCCCTCGACGCCCTGCGGGTCGATCCCGCGGGCGTCAAGGCCTACGAAGCGCTCACCACCACCTACATCTCGGCGTCCCGCACCCAAAAGGCAGCCGCCCGACGGCTCGGGGTGCCCTACGGCACCTACCGGCGCCACCTGGCGCTGGCCAGGCAACGGCTCGTCGAGCAGTTGCTGCGGCGGCAGGTCGAGGCGCCCGCGCCTTCTCCGCCGACCTCGTCGAAGACACCCGAGGACGCACCGGAGATGTAGACCTTCGCAGGAGGGCGAGGTCTCTGGTTCCGGAGAGCACGGGCAGCGGCAGTGCCCACCTGTGCCCGCGAGCGCCCGCCCCGGCCCAGCCGGGCGCGCTCGGCGCGGGCGTTCACGGACCGGGCGGTGGCGCGCGGTGCGGGCAGTGTTGAGCGCGGGTGAGCACCACAGGGCGCGGGGATCGAGCAGTGGTGTGGCGCAGGGTCGTCGGTGCTGGTCGCGCGCGGAGGTGACCGGCATCACTTGCTTCAAATTCGAAGCAAGATTACAGTAGTCCCAGTTGCTTCAAACTCGAAGCAACTTCCCCCGAGAACGAGAGCGAGCCCCGAGATGAAGGCAGTGCGCTTCCACGAGTACGGCGAGCCCGAGGTCCTGCGCTTCGAGGACGCCGAGCAGCCCGCCCCCGGTGCCGGGCAGGTCCGCATCCGCGTGGCCGCGACGTCGTTCAACCCCATCGACGCCGGTGTTCGCGCGGGCAGCAGGCGCGACGTCATGCCGGTGGCCCTGCCGCACACCCCCGGTCGCGACGTGGCGGGCGCGGTCGACGCGCTGGGCGAGGGCGTGCACGGCCTGGAAGTGGGTGACCAGGTCGTCGGCTTCCTGCCGATGATGGAGGACGGCGCTGCCGCGGAGCACATCGTGATGTCGGCCGAACTCCTGACGCCTGCGCCGAAGCGCGTCCCGCTGGCCGACGCCGCCGCGCTGCCGTTGGTGGGGCTGACCGCGTGGCAGGCGCTGTTCGACCACGGCGGGCTGGCGGCCGGGCAGCGCGTGCTGATCAACGGCGCGGGCGGCGCGGTCGGCGGCTACGCGGTGCAGCTGGCCAAGTGGGCCGGTGCGCACGTGATCGCCACGGCCAGTCCGCGCAGCGGCAAGAGCGTCCGGGACTGGGGGGCCGACGAGGTCGTCGACCACACCGCCACCGAGGTGGTCGAGGCGGTGGACGAGCCGGTCGACCTCGTGCTCAACCTCGCGCCGATCACCCCGGAGCGGCTGGCCGCGCTGGTCACCCTGATCCGTCCCGGCGGCACCCTGGTCAACACCACGGTGTGGATGCCCGCGCCGTCCGACGAGGACCGCGGCGTGCGCGGCGTCGACGTGTTCGTCCGCAGCGACGCCGAACAGCTGGCGCAGCTGGTGGAGCTGGTCGACCGCCACGAACTGCACATCGACATCGCCCGGCGGGTGCCGCTGGCGGAGTTGGCGTCGGTCCACGCCGACGCCGCCGCGGGCACGCTGCCCGGCAAGGTCGTCGTCCTGGTGCCCAGCGCCTGACGTTCACCACCCCGCCGTCCCCAGCCGCACACCCCGGTGCCGGGCCGACCGCACCCGACGGCTGGGGGCCGCGAGCCCGCCGCGCCCGCTCGAGCGGGGACGGCTTCCGGTTCGGCTAGACCGGTTCGAGCAGCGCGGAGAGCTTGGTGATCCGGTCGTGCGGGTCGAACTCGAAGTGCAGGTAGCGGTTGTTGACCCGGTACCGGTCGAAACTCGGCCCGGTCTGCTCGGGGGTGCCCAGCAGCGCGGTGACCTCGGCGCGGGTGGCGGTGGGGGACAGCCCGTCCACCAGCGCCGCCGGGCGCGGGTACCGGCCGTAGGTCTCGTCCTGCTCGTCCGGCTGGGTGCGCACCATGACCGACACCAGCACGTCGTCCTCGAACAGCAGGTCCGTGCCCGCCTGCTTGAAGGTGAAGTAGGTCGACTTCTCGCCGTCGAAGTCGAACTCCTCGACTTCCATGTCCGGGCCCACCAGGGCGATCGCGTCGAGGATGCGGCTGTCGCCCTGGCGGTGTCCCAGCACGCCCAGCAGCACGGCCATCTCACCGGTGATCGTCGCCGTCACGTTATCCCCCTCTGGCGGTTCAGGGCGCGCATCTTGTCGAGGGCGGCGTCGACGTCCTTGGCCGAGTAGCCCGCGTTGATGAGGTTCTGGCGGGTCGTAGCGTAGTCCCTCTTGGCCGCGGCGCTGAGGTCCGCCGCGTCGGCGTCGATCTGCGCCTGCGTGTTCCTGCCCCGGAAGGTGTCGCTCTTGGCGTGGACGTCCTTGGGCACCTCGATCGCGGCGCCCTGCTGGTGGATGTCCCGCGCTTCCTTCGGGGTCAGCTTGCGGCCGAGCTGCTTCTCCATGGCCTTCTTCAGCGCGGCCGAGGACGGGATGTGGTCGTGCTCCAGCTTGTCGCCGACCTTCTCGCGCTTCTTGAGGTCGTCGTAGGTCCCCACGTCGAGCGGCTTGACGTTGCCGCCGGACCCGGCGGGGCGCTTGCCGGTGCGCAGGTTCTTGACGACGGGGGTGAAGATGCCCGCGCTGGCGTTGGCGGTGCTGACCCCGCCCTTCTTCGGCTTCTTCGTCTTAGGCATTGAGCACCTGGCTGATGGCCAAGTCGACGGCCTGGTCGAGCAGCAGCGAGGTGATCTCCTTGAAGATCGGGATCTCCAGCAGCGACGCGCCGAACGTGGGCACCGCGGTGGCGATGGCCTGGGCGATCTGGACGGCGAGCATGCCCAGCTGCACGACGAAGGCGATCTTGAGCGCGACGACGACACCCGCGCACACGTAGAGGCCGGTGCCGACGAGCGAGGAGGCGGTGGCGCCGTCGTCGAGGTTCTGCTTGGGCGCCTCGCCGTCGGTCCAGAACGCCTTGAACCCCTCCACGGCCGCGCCGCTGTTGGTGCTGAGCACCTGCTGAGCCCGGCCGTCGGCTTCGGCGGCGGCGGGGGCGAGGCGGTCGGCGAAGCCGGACCACAGGCCGCCGAGGTCGAACAGCTTGCCCTCGTCGCTCTCGGGCCAGTTGAAGCCGAGGGTGTTGAGCAGACCGGACAGCTCGGGCGGCAGCATCATGCCGGAGGTCATCCCAGGCCTCCCATCAGTTGCCGGAACGAGTCGCTGTTGGCGGTTTCCGCGGTTGAGTAGTCGTCGGCCATGGCCTGGAGGGTGCGGCCGACCTCGCTCAGGCCCTCGGCGTTGTCGGTGAAGGACTCGAACGCGGCCTCGGAGACGACCTGGTAGATCGTGGCCAGCGCCGAGCCGAGGTCGTCGCCGCCGAAGGCGTCGGCGAGCGCGTCGACCTGGCCGCGGAACGCGGCGACCTCGCCTGCCAGCGCGTCGCCGGTGCTCAGGATCTGCTGGGCGGATTCGCCGATCGCCGCGGCGTTGACGTTCATCTGCTTGAACATCGCGCTGCCCTTCAGTCGATGTCGCGCATGATCGCGGTCAGGTTGGAGGTGTACGCGCGCAGGTGCTGCATGCTCTGCTCGCGGACCTGCTCGGCCCGCTCGCCGATCCTGCGCAGCGCCTCGACGTCCAGCGCCGCGCGCCCGGCGGTGGCGGCTCGCCGCTCCCAGTCGTCGAGCGCGGCGTTGACCGCTTGCAGCACCGCCCGCCCCAACTCGGCGGGGGAGAGCCGCACGGCGACGGTGGTCAGGTCGAGCGCGATGACCTCGCCGTTGGTGACGGCGGCGGAGACCTCGTTGGCTTCGTCCTGGCCCTCACCGGTGGCCGCGGGCGCCGGGTCCGCGGCCAGCGCGGCCCGCGTGGAGCCGACCACGTCGAGCGCGTCCTGGAACAGGAAGTCGACGTACTGGGGCGAGGTGTCGCCGCGGATGCCGGTCTTGTCGGCCAGCTTCGCCATCGACGCGTCCAGCGCGTCCTGGATGCGGCGCAGGGCCTGGCCGCCCTGGCGGGTGAACTCCGCCAGCTGCTCACCCAGCGCCCCGAGGTCCGGGCCGGGGTCCCCGGCGGCGGGAGTGTCGATCAGCGACTGCGCCAGCGCGGGGTTGACGGCCTCCCGCAGCAGAGCCGACACCGCGCTGGGAGGTTGTCCGAGCACGCTGGGCTTGATCTCCACCGAGAGGATCCGGCGGTCGCGCACCACGACGCGCACCGCGCCCGCACCGGCCGTGCCGACCGAGTCCTCCATCTCGGGGTCCGCCGCGGGCGGCGGCGCCACGCCACCCGCTCGGAGCTGGGCTAATCGCCTGCGCTGCTCGGTGAGTCGGGCCTCGTAGTCCCTGTCCTGCTCCACCGTGCCCCCTACGTCGAGCGCCGACTGCTCAAAGCGCAACCCTAGTGATCCTGGCCGCCGATGCCTACCGCACGAATACGGCCGCGCTCCACCCAGCGCGGCTCGACGGCCCGTCCACGTCGGCTACCGGGGAGCACGGGCCGTCATCAGCCTGCCCACCTCACGCCGAGGGGGCTTTCCGGTCCTGCCAGGGCTCGGTCGCCCGCCAGGCTTCCAGCGACGGGGACAGGCCGTCGGCCAGCAGCGCCAGCTGCGGGACCAGCGCCAGGCAGGCGACCACCTGCAGGTCGCGCAGGCGCTCCATGGCGCGCAGCACACCGGTGTCGACCGCGCGCAGGCCCAGGTCGGCCGCGGCGGCGTCGTAGGCGGAGATCGCTTCCTCGCCGGTGTGCGCGAGGTCCCACTCGACCGGGGCGACACCGACGTGCTCGTAGTCGGAGTACAGCACCGAGTCGGCGGTCTCGATCAGGTTGTAGTACGGGGCGTCGCCGTGGACCACTTGAACGGGAACACCGGGGAACATCCGCGCGAAAGCGGAGGGCGACGCGATGGCGGGTGAGAGGGCGGCCCACTCGGCGCGGGCGCGGACCAGATCGGCGGCGGGCAGCAGGTCTTCACGGCCTTCGAGGTCGTCGAAGGCGAGGTCGACGTAGCCCTGCATGCCGGGGAAGAAGCCGGTCCGGCCGGGGTAGTCGGCCAGGATCGAGTGCAGGCGGGCGACGGCGGGCATCCGCTTGACCGCGTCGTAGTCGTTGGGGAGCACGCCCTCGACCTTCTCCCAGAAGGTCATCGTGAACCCGTCGCGCTCGACGGGCTCCGCCGGGACGAGCCCGCTGGGCACCACGGTCGGCGCGCCGCGCGAGGCCATCCACCTCGACACGTCCAACTCCGTGCGCTGGAAACCCGCCGAAGTGGTGCCGCGCGGGACCACCACCGGTATGCGCGCGACGACCGGCGACGGCGCGAGGTCCACCACCACCGAGAAGACGTCGTACAGGACCGTCGCCTCGGAGGCGTCCAGCCCCAGCGCTGTCGCGGCGGCGACGGCGGCGTCGCGGGCGCGTTGCGAGCGGGCGGTGCGTTCTTCCTCGGTGATCACGCCCGCCACCCTAGGACCTCGCCCGATGCGGCAGATCGTTGACTGCGCGCTGCCGCATTGGCAGCATGCGATTCCGCGCCGCCCGACGAAATTCATGAATGTGAAATTTCATGAATGTGAATCAGCCGGAAAGGTGTCTGTCGACGATGACGCTCACCCGCCGCCAGTTCGGCCGTCTCGCCGTCGTGCCCGCGGTCGCCACCGCCGCGGCCACGACGACCGCCACGACCGCCATGGCCGCCACCGCACCGACCCGCGCCGAAGTGCTCGCTGCGATGCGCAGGGCCGCGGCCTTCCTCGACGAGCACGTCTCCTACCGCGGCGCCTACGTCTGGAACTACCTGCCCGACCTGTCCCGCTCCTGGGGCGAGATGGAGGCCAACCGCACGATGTGCTGGGTCCAGCCGCCCGGCACGCCCTCGGTCGGGCACGCCATGCTCGACGCCTACCACGCCACCGGGGACGAGGTGTTCCTGCGCGCGGCCGAGCGGACCGGCCTGGCGCTGGTCGCCGCGCAGCTGCCGGTGGGCGGGTGGAACTACGTCCACGACTTCGCGGGCACCGCGTCGCTGCGCCGCTGGTACCGGACCGTCGGGGCCAACGGCTGGCGGCTGGAGGAGTTCCAGCACCACTACGGCAACGCCACGTTCGACGACGCGGGCACCGCCTCGGCCGCGCAGCTGGTCCTGCGGCTGTACCTGGAGCGCCGCGATCCCCGGTTCCGGGCGTCACTGGAGCGCGCGATCCGGTTCGTGCTCAAGGCGCAGTTCCGCGGCGGCGTGGCCGACGGCGGCTGGCCGCAGCGGTTCCCCCGGTTCAGCGGCTCGGTGGCGCAGACGCCGTGGCCCGACCAGCGCCCGTCATGGCTGCCCGACGACGTGGCGCACGGCATGGAGGACGGCGAGTACACCCAGCACGTCACCTTCAACGACGACGTGCTGGGCGAGAACGTCAAATTCCTGCTGATGTGCATGTCCACCCTGGACCGCGACGAGCTGGCCGGGCCGGTGCGGCGCGCGATGAGCTGCCTGCGACGGCTCCAGCAGCCCGCGCCGCAGGCGGGCTGGGGCCTGCAGCACCTGTCCGCCGCGGCGGGCGGCCGACCGGCGGGCGCACCCGCGGGAGCCCGCTCCTACGAGCCGAGGGCGTTGGCCACGCACACCACGCAGACCAACGTCCGCCAGCTGTTCCACTACTTCCGGCTCACCGGCGACCGCGCGTTCCTGACCCGCGTGCCAGAAGCGATCGCCTGGCTGGACAGCTGCCCGCTCACCGACCAGCAGGTCGCCGAGAACCCCCTGCTGGCCGGGCGGACGCACCCCACGTTCGTCGAGCTGGGGACCAACCGCGCGAGGTTCGTGCACCGGTTCGGCTCCAACGTGCGCAACGGCGCCTACTACTTCGACCACGACCACCGCCGGACGCTGAGCCACTACTCGGCGGGCCGTGCCGTGGACACCGCGTCGCTGCGCGCCACCTATGACGAGCTGATGTCGTTGAGCGACGAGCAGGTCGCCGACCTGCGCGCCCGCTCACCGCTCAGCGGCGGGGCGATCCCGCTGCCGAGGTTCTTCTCGCTGCGCGACCTGGAGCTGACCGACCTGTTCCGCGACGCGCCACTGCCGCTGCCCGCCGTGACCGACGCCGAAGCCGGGGGACTGGTGGCCGACCTGGGGGACAAGGACCACTGGCTCACCCCGGTCGACGCGGTGACCAACCCGTACCGGGGAGCGCCCCCGGCCACCCCGTACGACGGGCAGGCGTACATGAGCAAGCACGTGGGCGACCTGCACGACACCTCGCCCTACGACCCGCGCACGCCCCCGGAGGAGCCGCCGTACCAGCCGCAGGAGCGGCCGCTGGTCATCAGCACCAGCGCGTTCGTGGCGAACATGAGCAAGCTCGTGGCGTGGACCGCGCGGTGATCGTCACCCGGCGGGGCTGAGCCGGTCTCAGTACAGTGCGGCCATGGCGCAGTGGACGCGGCACGCGGTGTGGTGGCAGGTCTACCCGCTCGGGTTCGTCGGCGCGCCCGCCGAGGGCGATCCGCTGTCCACAGTGGTCGAGCACCGCCTGCGCCGCATCGAGCGCTGGCTGGACTACGCGGTCGAGCTGGGCGCCTCGGGGCTGGCGCTGGGGCCGGTCTTCGCCTCGCACACCCACGGCTACGACACGGTCGACCACTTCCGGATCGACCCGAGGCTGGGCGACGACGACGATTTCGACGCGCTGGTCGACGCCGCCCGCCGCCGCGGCCTGCGGGTGCTGCTGGACGGGGTGTTCAACCACGTCGGGCGCGGTTTCCCCGCGTTCGCCGAAGTGCTGGCCAAGGGGCGGGCCGCGTCAACGGCGTCGTGGTTCCACCTGTCCTGGGGCGACGGGCCCGAACCCGACTACGCCACCTTCGAGGGCCACCGCGGGCTGGTGGCGCTCAACCACGACGAGCCCGCGGTCGCCGACCACGTCGCCGCGGTCATGGCGCACTGGTTGGACCGCGGGGCCGACGGGTGGCGGCTGGACGCCGCCTACGCGGTGCCGCCGCGGTTCTGGGCGCGCGTGCTGCCGCGGGTGCGGTCCGCGCACCCGGACGCCTACGTCGTGGGCGAGGTCATCCACGGCGACTACACCGCGATCGTCGCCGAGTCCGGGATGGACTCGGTCACCCAGTACGAGTTGTGGAAGGCGATCTGGAGCTCGCTCAACGACGTCAACCTCCACGAGTTGGCGTGGGCGCTGGAGCGGCACAACGGCTTCCTGGACTCGTTCGCCCCGCTGACCTTCGTCGGCAACCACGACGTGACCCGCCTGGCCAGCAGGCTGCACGACGTGCGGCACCTGCCGCACGCCCTGGCCGTGCTGATGACCGTCGGCGGCACGCCGTCGGTCTACGCGGGTGACGAGCAGGCCTTTCGCGGGGTGAAGGAGGACCGCGTCGGCGGCGACGACGCGGTCCGCCCGCCGTTCCCGGACGACCCCGGTGGCCTCGCCCCGCACGGGTGGGACACCTACCGGCTGCACCAGCGGCTGATCGGGCTGCGCAGGCGGCACCCCTGGCTGCACCGGGCGCGCACCGGGGTGCTGCACCTGACCAACGCGCACCTGGCCTTCGAGGCCGCAGGCGAAGGGCGGCTGGTCGTGGCGCTCAACCTCGACGACCAGCCCGCCACCCTGCCCGTCGCAGGCGTGACCACCTTGGAAGCGGGCGCTCCCGAAGTGGGCACCGCCGACCTCCGGCGCGGCGTCCACCTGCCCCCGCACGGCTGGGCCGTGCTGTCCTGACCCGCGAGTCGAACGCACGGCACCTTCGAGTTCGACGCTCAGGCGTCCAACGCGCGCGCCAGGTCCTCCCACAGGTCCTCGACGTCCTCGATGCCCACCGACAGCCGGATCGTGCCGCCGGTGATGCCCGCGGCGTTCAGCTCCGCCTCGTCCAACTGCCGGTGCGACGTGCTGGCCGGGTGGAGCACCAGCGTCTCCGGCCCGCCCAACGAGGGCGCCAGCACCACCAGGCCCAACCCCGCCACGAACTTCCGCCCCGCCTCGGCGTCCGCCAGGTCGAAGGAGAACGCGCTGCCGTACCCGTCGAGCACGCGCGAGGCCACCGCGTGGCTGGGGTGGGTGGCCAGGCCCGGCCAGTGCACCGCCCGCACCGCCGGGTGCTCGGCCAACCGGCGGGCCAGGACCGCGGCGTTCTCCTCGTGCCTGCGCACCCGCAGCGCCAACGTGCGCATACCCCGGATGGTCAGCCACGCGGCGAACGGGTCCGGCGTGACGCCCAGCTCCACGGAGTGGCCCCACGTCGAGCGGTGGAGGCGCTCGTCGGCGAAGACCGCCACACCGCCGGTGACGTCGCTGTGCCCGCCCAGGTACTTCGTGGCGGAGTGGACCACCACGTCCGCGCCGTGCTCGATCGGACGGCACAGCAGCGGTGTGGCGAAGGTGTTGTCCACGACCACGAGCACGTCCCCGACCGCCTCGGCCAGCGCGGGCAGGTCGCTCACGTGCCCGCTCGGGTTGGCGATGCTCTCCAGGTAGAGCACCCTGGTCTCCGGCCGCGCCGCCGCGCGCACCTCGTCCGGGTCGTGGCCGCCGACCCAGCTCACCGCGATGCCCCACCGCGCCAGGCCGCGCAGCAGGGCGTGCGTGCCGCCGTAGAGCGAGCGCTGGGCGATCACGTGGTCGCCCGCGCTGAGGTTGGCCAGCAGCACGGCGTTGATCGCGCCCATCCCGGACGAGGTGGCCAGCGCCGCCGCACCGCCCTCCAGCGCCGCGACGGCGTCCTCCAGCACCCGGACCGTCGGGTTGCCGAACCGGGTGTAGACGAACGCCCCGTCCGGCCGGGTCATGCCGTCGGCCAGCACGTCGAGGTCGTCGAAGGCGAAGTTGGAGGTCTGGTAGAGCGGCACGGCGAGTGGCCTGCTGCCGGTCTGCGCGGGGATCTCGGTGCGCACAACGCGGGTGTCGGGTCGCATGGGCCGATCATCGGCGCGGCGGCGCTGTGCCGGCAGTGCCAATGCGGCTAAATTGGTCTGCCCATGAGGCCAATCGGCGTGGACGACCTGGCGGGGCGGCTCGGGCGGTGGTCGGCGGGCCGGGGCTCGCTGTACCTGCTGCTGGCCGCGCGCCTGCGCGAGCTGGTCGACGAGGGGCTGCTGCCCGCCGGGACGCTGCTGCCGCCGGACCGGGCGCTGGCCGCCGCTCTCGCGGTCGGCCGGACCACCGTGGTCGCTGCCTACGACGTGCTGCGGCAGGAGGGGCGGCTGACCCGGCGGCGGGGCAGCGGGACGTGGGTCTCGGCGGGCGGCGCGGCGGCGGCGCGGGCCGAGACCGCCAACCCGATGTTCGTCAACCTCCTGGAACCGGAGGACGGCGTGCTCCAGTTCGCCTGCGCCGGACCGGCGTCGCCGCCGCCGCGACTGGTCGCGGCCTACCAGCGGGCGATGGCCCGGCTGCCTGCCGACGACCTGGGCTACCACCCGCTGGGCCACCCGCGACTGCGGGCCGCGCTGGCCGCCCGGTACCGCGCGCTGGGCGTGCCCACCACCCCGGACCAGGTCCTGGTGACCACGGGCGGGCAGCAGGCGCTGGCGCTGGTGGTCCGCGCGCTGCTGCGACCCGGCGACGAGGTGCTGGTGGAGGCACCCACCTACCCCGGCGTGCTGGACCTGTTGCGGGAGGCCGCCGCGGTGGTCAGGGCCGAGCGGGACCTGACGGCGGCGCCTGTCGGGCGACCGGCGCTGGTGTACGCCATGCCGTCGTTCCGCAACCCCACCGGCACCTCGATGAGCGCGCTGGAGCGGCAGCGCCTGGTGCGGGTGGCGGGCGGGGTGCCGCTGCTGTTCGACGAGGTGCTGTCCGACCTGGACTTCGACGCCGGGCCGCCGCGCCCGCCGGAGGCGGCGGCCATCACCGTGGCGTCGCTGAGCAAGGTGGTGTGGGGCGGCCTGCGGGTGGGCTGGGTCCGCGCCGACGCCGCGCTGATCGCGCGCCTGGCCCGGTTCAAGGCCGTGCACGACCTGGGCGGGGCGGTGCTGGACCAGCTCGCCGCCGCGGAGCTGGTGGCCGATTACGCCGACGTGCGCGCGGAGCGCGTGGCGGCGTTGCGCGCGCAGCACGACCACCTGTGCGCCCGACTGCGGCGCGACCTGCCCGAGTGGGAGTTCGCGCCCGCGGCGGGCGGCCAGACCCTGTGGGTGCGGTTGCCCGGCGTGGACGCGGCTTCCTACGCGCAGGTGGCGTTGCGGCACGGGGTGGCCGTGCTGCCCGGCGGCTCGCTCGACCCCACTGGCGGCAGCGGTGATCGGCTGCGGCTGCCCTTCAGCGCGGCGGTCGAGGTCGTCGACGCCGCGGTGGACCGGATGGTGGCGGCTTGGCGGCGGTTCTCGGCGGGCACCACCGCCTCGCCGGTGGTGCCGTCGCTGGTGGTCTGAGGGCGTTCCCGCCGTCGCCGACCGGCGGCGTCCGGTCGGCGCTTGGGCTCAGGTTCCCTGATGCCGCGCGTTCCCGTGGTGGGGCGGGTGGTTCAGTCCCGTCCTCCCACCGCGATCCGCCGGGTCACCGCGATCGCGGCGAGCGAGGAGATCCCGTGCTGCAGCACGCCGCGGAACTCCGCCTGCCGCTGCGGGCTCAACCCGATCAGCATCCGGTTCTCCAGTTCCCGCACCGCGGGCACGCACTCGGTCATCAGCGCGTGCCCGGTCTCGGTGAGGCTGGCCAGCAGGATGCGCCGGTTGCCCGGCGCGGGCGTGCGCGTGATCAGGCCGCGCTTCTCCAGCGTCAGGACCATCTCGTGCATGGTCTGCGGGCGCAGGAAGGAGCGCCGCGCGAGCTGGGCGGAGGACAGCGCGCCCCGGCTGCGCAGGACGCTGAGGGCGGTGTACTGCAGGGTGGTCAGCCCCAGCGGTCGCAGGGCGTCGTCCAACAGCGCCCGGATGACCATCTCCAGCCGCTTGACCAGGTACAGCGTCAGCGGCGCGCCAGGGTACCCCGGATCGGCCCGTGGCGGCTCTGCCTCGGTGCTCACGCTGGCCATCATCACTCAGCGGAGCGGAACTCGGAAGGTCTCCGCGATCGCGGCATCCACCGAACGAGACGCCGAACCGGACGCGGACGGCTCGACGAACAGCTCCCGCAGCAGGAGCCGGGACAGGTGCGCGGGGTCCACGCCGGACTGCCTGCCGGTCAGCGCCTGCGCCAGACCGGTCAGCCGCAGCCCGGCGCGCACCACCGCGGCGGGCAGCGCGCGGACCGGGCGGCGGTTGCCGGTCGCGGCGGCCACGCGGTCGAGCAGCTCGCGCCAGGTGAGGTTCTCGTCGCAAACCGGGATGTCCTCCCCGGACGCCTCCTCCAGGGCCCGCACCGCCACCTCGGCGACGCTGCGCGCGGTGGTGGCGGCGCTGCCGCCCTCGGGCGCGAGCAGCGGCGAGCGCGAGCGCGCCCAGCGGTCCAGCGGGGCGGCCCAGTTCGGTAGCCGGTCGCCCGCGCGGCCGAACACGAACGGCAGCTCCAGCACCGCGACCGGCAGCCTGGGCCCGGCCGCCTCCCGGCCCGCGCGGGCCTGCTCGACGCGGCTGCGGATGTAGGGGTGCAGGTCGGCCAGCCGCCACTCGGGGTGCTCGCGGTGGAAGTGCGTGTAGTACGACCCCAGCACCACCGCGCGGGTCAGCCCCTCCTCGCGGGCCGCGGTCAGCAGCCGCGCCACCGGTGCCACGTTGCCCCGGTGGAACACCGGGTAGCACGGCTTGCGCGGCACCTCCCGGTCGTCAACGCCCGCCGCGAACACGACGCCGTCGTGGCCCTCCAGCAGCGCGCGCAGCCCGGTCACCGAGGCGGTGGTGGCGTCGAGGGCGTGGTCCACGCCCTCGCGGGCGGTGCGCGCCACCGCCGTCACGTCGTGCTCGCGCTGTCGCAGCCGCTCGACCACGTGCTGCCCGACCAACCCGCTCGCGCCGATCACCAGAACCCTCATGCCGTGATCATCCCGCCCCGCCCCACCCCACCGGCAAGTACTACCCGCCCCACCCACGCGGGCCGGTAGCTACTACCCGGCTCCGGGCCGGGTAGTGGTTACGCGCGCTGTGGGACGACACGGGTAGTACTTGCAGGCGTAGGATCGCGGTCCCGCGCCGCTGGGGGTGGCGGTGCCGAGCCAGGGGGAGCGCCGTGCTCGACGCCTTCGCCGACCTGTCCACGCCGCTGGTGGCCGACGCGTGCCTGCGCCGCGGGATCGCTCCGCGCCTCGCGCCCGCCGGGGTGACCGCGCTGGTCCCCGGCCAGCGGCTGGCGGGCCGTGTGCTCCCGGCCCGCCACCACGGCAGCGTGGACGTGTTCCTGGCGGCCATCGGCTCGGGCGCGCCCGGCGACGTCCTGGTGGTGGACAACGGGGGCCGCACCGACGAGGCCTGCGTCGGCGACCTGGTGGTGCTGGAGGCCGCCGGGGTGGGCCTGGCCGGTCTGCTGGTCTGGGGGCTGCACCGCGACACCCCGGAGCTGGTCGGCATCGGCCTGCCGGTGTTCAGCTACGGCCGCTACCCCTGCGGCCCGGTGCGCGAGCCCCGCTGGGAACCCGACGCCCTGGCCGACGCCCGCGTCGGATCGCACGTGGTGAACTCCGAGGACGTGGTCTTCGCCGATGACGACGGCGCGCTGTTCGTCGCGGGCGAGCACGTCGAGGCGGTGCTGGCCACGGCGGGGGAGATCCACCGCGTCGAGCGCGACCAGGCCGACCGGATTCGCGCGGGTGAGGCGCTGCGCGCGCAGACCGCTTTCGACGACTACCTGGCACGCCGCGCCGCTGACCCGTCCTACTCCTTCCGCGCGCACCTGCGGCGGATCAGCGGTGCGGTCGAGGAGTAGCGATCGCGGAGGTCGGGCGGAGGTCGCGGACGGCTCTGCGCCCGCGGCGCACGCGCGAGGACTTGTGCGAGCAGAACGCGATCAGCAGGCCCGCGAGCACCGGCAGGATCCAGGCGCCGCCGACCACCGACACGCACAGCAGCGTGATCCACAGCAGCAGTCTCATGGGATGAGAATAGGGAGACGTCGGTCACATCGCCGCTGATTTAAGCAAGGCTTGACATCCGGGGCCACTCTCGAAAAAACATTCGCTTCCGCCTTCGCCTGCCCGATCGTGGATCTCGCCCCCATTGGGGTGAGCCGCACGTGAAGCCTTGGTGAACGCATCGCGATCACGGGTCCGGCGAGCGGACGGACCGATCGACAATCGGCCGTGCGATTCCTCCGATCGGCGTTGGAATTCCTCGGTGGACCCGGTCCGGTCGCTTTGGCGATCGCCCTGCTGTTCGCCGCCCCGGTCATCGACCGGCTGTTCGTGCGGCGCAAGCGCATCAGCTACCGCGTGCTCTACAACTCCAAGATCGG
This sequence comes from Saccharothrix coeruleofusca, assembly GCF_017876325.1. Classification (NCBI taxonomy): domain Bacteria; kingdom Bacillati; phylum Actinomycetota; class Actinomycetes; order Pseudonocardiales; family Pseudonocardiaceae; genus Saccharothrix; species Saccharothrix coeruleofusca. Next base: position 2,986,632 of record NZ_JAGINV010000001.1, on the reverse strand, counting down.
TCTGGGCCCCGAGCAGCTGCACGACGGCGCGGACGGGGCCCCGACCGACGCGCCCCGGCTGCGCGAGCTGGTCGACCTGCTGGACCGGATGAGCATCGTGGTCCTGCGCGTGCGCAACAGCGGCAACTACGACATCGAGCCCGACGACTTCGAGAAGCCGCTGTCGGTGACCTTCGGCGAACGGGTGGTGTGGAACGCCAGGGTCTCCGAAGCCGCCTCCGACGAGCTGCGCGGACAGGTCCGGCGCAACCTGCGCTTCCTGCGCTCCGAGGCGGCTCCCGCCGATCGGGACACGCTGCGGACCGTGCGCGAGCGGCTGGGGCAGCGGCTGGTCAGGTGGTGGTACCCGGCCGCGGACACCGCCGCGGCGGACACCGCCGAGCCGCTGTGGCACGGCGTGCGGCTGGAGCCGTTCACCCTGCCCCGCAAGCAGAAGTTCAAGCTCGTGGTCGTGCTGCGCCAGCCCGGTGACGGCGGCGAGATCGACAAGGAGGTCAAGATCAGCGGACGGCTGGGCGGCGCGGGCGTGCTGCACGACGAGAAGCGGCAGCGCACCTTCACCCTGCGCAGGCTCACCGGTGGCCTGGGCGTGGTGCTGGCCGCCGTGCTGCTGGTCACGCTGTGGTTCGCGCCGCCCGCCGCCGACCCGTCGGTGGCCTGCGCGGGCGGCGCGCTGCGGGTCGAGGGGTCGAGCGTGTTCATGCCCGCGCTGAAGTCCGTGGCCGACGAGTACACCAGGATCTGCCCCGGCGCGACCATCACCACCCAACCGACCGGCAGCATCGAGGGCGCACGCGCGGTCGCCGCCGTGGACCCCGCCAAGGACCCCGCCGGGGCGGGCGGGCTGATGGCGCTGTCCGACGGCAAGCAGGACGGGGTGGACCTGCCCGCGCAGCAGGTCGCCGTGGTCGTCTACCACGTGGTGGTGCACAGCTCGGTCGGGCTGGACACGCTGACCACCGCCCAGTTGCGCGACATCTACGCGGGCGTCTACACGGACTGGAGCCAGCTGCGCGGCGGGGCCGCGCTGCCCATCCGGATCGTCGGCCGGGGCGGCGAGTCCGGGACCAGGGAGCTGTTCGAGCGCAGGGTGCTGCTGGCGGGGGAGAGCGGGCTGTCCTCCGACGACTGCCGCACCAAGGACCGCGACCCGGCCGCCCCGGTGATCCGCTGCGAGCGCTCCCGCAACGCCGACGTGGTGCGGGAGATCGCCTCGGTCGAGGGCGCCATCGGCTACGCCGACGCCGCGTCGGTGGCCGAGACCCGCAAGACCGGCGCGCTGAGCGCGATCAGCCTGGACGGCCGGGTGTTCGACGCGGCGGCGGGTGTAGAGGCGGGCTATCCCTTCTGGACGGTCGAGTACCTCTACACCCGCACCGAGCCGAAGCCCGGATCGCTGCAGGAGGCCTTCCTGCGCTACTTGCGCACGCACGACACCGCGCGGGTGCGGGTCAAGGACGCCGGGTACCTGCCGTGCGCCACGGCCGAGGGGACGCCGCTGGAGTTGTGCAACCTGCGGTGAGCGGGGGCCGCGCCCGGACGATCCCCATCGTCAGCCGAGCCGGTAGGCGCGGAGCACGCTCTGCCGGAACGCGTTGCCGCGCGTGTCGGAGCCCTCGACCCGCAGCGAGGCGAACGTCCCCGGCGCGTCGGGGTTGCGCACCAGCGCCGCGTTGCCCAGCACCCGGACGCGGCTCCAGGTCCCGCCGTCGTCGAAGGACACCTCCACCCGCAAGTCGCGCACGGGCGTCCGCACCTGCTGCCCCACGACCAGCGGCACGGGCAGCAGCCCGCCCGCGGGCGCGGAGCCGGTGGCGTCCAAGCGGGGGGCGAAGCGGACGGTGGTCAGCGGGAGCGCGCGATCACCGCCCTCGGAGCGGAACGTCCAGCTCCCGCTCACCTCGGTGCTGAACGCCGACACGCCCGTCGCGCGCACCGCGCGGGTCTCCAACCGGAAGTCGCCCCCGCCCGCGGGCACGTCGAAGTCGCCCCGCCCCGCGGTGGCGGTCTCGCCGACCAGCTCACCCCCGCGGAACAGGGCCGTGCGCGCCGACGCGGTGAGCGAGGTGCCGGTGTGGCCCGCACCGTCACCGAACAGGGGCAGGTCGAAGGTGATCCGGTCGCCCGCGCGGTGCAGGTGCCGCGAACCCCGCTCAGGCGGGACCGGGCCGAACACCGGCCGGTTGAAGCCCTCCTCGTACCTCCGCCCAGGGCGGTAGGTGCGTGCCGGACTGGTGAACTGCGCCTCGGTGGTCGACGGCGGCGACCACTGCGAGGCGTACCAGGTCCACCGGACGTCCTCGGTCGTGACGTAGTCGACCGACTCGCCCGTGGGGCCTGCGCCCTGCGACCACACCAGCCCCCGGATGCCCGCCACGTCGGACTCGGCGCCGTGCGATGCCCCCCGACCCTGCGGCAACAGGCCGGACGTCGTGCGGACCTCGGCCAGTTCGGACTTGGCGGGCGCGCGGTCCAGCCCGGTGAACGCCTTGCCGCGCGAACCCCAGGCGAACCGGTAGCGGACCCTCGGGTCGGTCGTCGGTTCGGTGGCGAACTCCGCGGTCACCTTGGTGGCGAACCGGTCCGGGGCCACTTCCGGGCCGAGGTGGCCGACTGCCATCGGGACGTCGTCGAAGCCGCCGAACATCACCACGAGACTCCAGCCGGAGGTGATCCCCTCGTGGACCCGCCGCCCCGCGACGCCCGCGAGCATGGCCTGCGCGGTCGGGTCGGGGGCGGTGACCCGGACCGGCTTGGCCGCCCTGGCGTCCATGGTGACCGCCGCGTCGCCGCCGACCCGGAAGTCCGGTTGGAAGAGCAGGGCGACGGTCCTGCCGGTGGAGATGCTCGCGGTCGCGAGGTAGTCGCCCGCGGGCAGCCGGTTGACGCCGGACCCGACGGTCAGCATCTTGCCGGTGGTGACGTCGAACAGGCGGGTGCCGTACTGGGCGGGCTGCCCGTTCGCGTCCAGGTGCTGGAAGGTGAGGTCGTAGCTCTCGACCTCGCGGACGACGGCCATCGGGGTGCGCAGCACCGCCGTCCCGCCGGAGGCGGTCACCAATCCCGCGTAGCCGCCGTCGGGGCCGTCCACGCGGGTGTCGGCGGTAACGGTCACCGTCGCCTGGCCGCCCGCGGGCACGGTGACCTCGGCGGGGGAGGCGGTGACCAGGCCCGCCGGGGCGGGTTCGCCGTCCGGGCCGGTCATCTCCGCGGTGACGCTCAGCGCCACCGGCTCGGTGCCGGTGTTGCGGTAGACCAGTTCGCGGGTGACCGGGGCGTCGTCGTGGTGCGGCCACCGCTGGTTGCCGAAGGACAGGCTCGCGGGCTCGGCGGTGAGGGCCTGCGTGAGGGCGGCGGCCACGTCGATCCGGCCCGTGCCCTGGTCGTACGGGGTCGATGCCGGGTTGGGCCGGGCGGAGGAGGTGAGCGCGGTCTTGATCCGGGAGCCGGACCAGTCCGGGTGCCGCTGGGCGAGCAGCGCGGCGGCACCCGCGACGTGCGGGGTGGCCATGGAAGTGCCGGACAGGGCGACGTGGTGCTCGTCGACGGGGGTGCCCGCGCCGCCCTTCGCGGCCTTGGCGGCCACGATGTCCACTCCGGGAGCGGTGACGTCGGGCTTGATCCCGCCGTCACCGACGCGCGGGCCGCGGCTGGAGAAGTGGGCGACGGCGTCCCGGCGGTCCACCGCGCCGACGGTCAGCGCGGCGTCGGCGCTGCCGGGGGAGTCGATCGTGCCGGGCCTGCCGGAGTTGCCCGCGGCGATGACGAACAGCGCGCCGCTGCGCTCGGACAGCCGGTCGACGGCCTCCTCCAAGGGGTCGACCGCCGGGGTGTCCACGCCGCCCAGGCTGAGGTTGACGATGTCGGCGCCCTGGTCGACGGCCCACTGCATGCCCGCCAGGATCGCCGACTCGGAGCAGCTGCTCGTCTCGCACACCTTGCCGTCCAGCAGTCGCGCGCCGGGGGCGACGCCCCGGTACTTCGCGCTCGTGCTCGCGATGGTCGAGGCGACGTGGGTGCCGTGGCCGACGGTGTCGGTGTTGTCGGGCGCGGCGCTGAAGTTGGCCTCGGCCAGCTCCCGCCCCACCAGGTCGGGGTGCTCGCCGTCGACGCCGGTGTCCAGCACGGCGACCACGACGCCCTCGCCGGTCAGCCCCGCCTCCCAGGCTGAGGGTGCCCCGATCTGCGCGGTGCTGCGGTCCAGGGCCAGTTGCCGCACTCCGTCCAGCAGGATCTCGTCCACGCCGGGGTCGGCCATCAGCGCGCGGAAGGCGGTGGCGGCGTCGGTCTTGGCCACCTGCCCGGCGACGGCGTCCACCGCGGTCAGGCTCCTGGTGCCCCGCAAGTGGGTGGCCCCACCGCCGGTGACCAGCAGCGGCACGGTGTCGCGGTGCGCGTCGTCATAGCCTGCCTCGACCAACCCGGTGATGTCGAACAGGCGTCGGTCCAGCTTCCCGGTGTCCATCGCGGGCAGGGCGTCGGAGGGCACGACGTGCTCGCGCCCCGCGTCCTGGAAGTGGTGGAAGAACACGCCTTCGCGGCCGGGGCCGGGGGTGATCGACAGGACGCGCTCCCCCTTGAGCACCACCCGGTCGCCGGTGATCAGGGTGACCGGGACCGGTTCGGCGGCCCGCTCGGCGGCGACCGGCCATGCGGCGGGGTCGTGCGCGGGGTCATGCGCGGTGGCCGCCGACGCCGGTGGCGTCCCGCTCGCGGCCAGCAGTGCCACCGCCGCCGCGATCCCCCAGCGGTGTAAGGAATCCTCGCTCGACACAGGTACCTCCCGGTTCGGTTGCGCGGAAGGCGCCACGCGCGCCGCGGCGGCGTGCAGGACGTGCCGGGAGCCTCCATTCCCTGCGACGCTAGTGATCCCCGGAGTGGCGGGTAAGGGTGCCGGTGGACGATCGGCCGCGCGGACGGAGCAACCCGCCGGTCACGCCCGGACGAGGTGACCGTCCCGCTCGGCGAACGCCGCGACCAGGGCCTCGGTCAGCAGGCGACCACCGCGCAGGCCGGGGTCGAGGTCCGGGTCGTAGATGGCCACGTCCAGCCCCACCGCGCCCGGCGAGGCGAGCAGCCGGCCCAGCACCGCCGCGAGGTCGTCGAAGGTCAGGCCGTCGGGTTCGGGGCTGTCCACGGCGGGCAGCAGCGCGCCGTCCACGACATCGGCGTCGACGTGGACCCAGAAGCCGTCCAGGTCGGCGCGCTCCAGCACCTCCAGCGCCCGGTCGGCGGCCGCGGCCGGGTCGGCGCGCACGGTCGGGGCGTCGACCAGGCGCAGGCCGTGCGCCGCGGCCTCGGCCGCGTACTCGTCGCCCGGTCGCAGGCCGAGCACCGCGGTGTCCCCTGGACGCACGCAGGGACGGGTGCCGCCCAGCTCCGCCAGCGGCCCGCCCAGGCCGGTGACCATCGCCAGGCACTCGCCCGCCGCCGCCCCCACGTCCTCGGTGTCGTGCCGGTAGTCCAGGCCGTCGAGGTAGGCCAGCCCGAAGCGGCCGCGCCGGTGCAGCGCCAGGGACGTGCCCAGCACGATGCTGCAGTCGCCACCCAGCACGACCGGGAAGTGCTCCCGGTCCAGCAGGGCGGCGACCCGGTCGGCGAGCAGGCGGGAGTAGCGGGCGATGGCCTCCTCGTTGCGCACCGACCCCGGCGTCCAGTCGGGCCGGTAGCGCGGCGGGGTCACCACCCCCGCGTCCACCGCGCCCAGCCTGGTCAGCAGGCCGTGGTCGCGGTAGACGCCGGGGGCCTTGTAGCAGCCGGGGACCAGTCCGGGGGCGGGCGGGCGCAGACCCAGGTTCGAGGGCGCGTCCAGCAGTGCGGGACGCCGGTGCGCGGCGGACTCCATCACCCATCTCCCGGTCGTGGGACACCCGATCCGGCGCAGCGGCCGACCCGAGACCACGATAGCGCCGCGCGAGGACGGGGCCACCTGTGGTTCGCCTGGGCGTCGAGGCGGTGAACTCTTGTCGAGCGCTCTCCGGTTTCCCCAGGCGGGCAAGCACAATCGCGTCGTGATCCGACCTCTCCCCACCCGTCCGCGCGCCGTGCTGCTGGGCTGCCTGCTGGTCGCCGGACTGCTGGTCCCCGGTGTCGCCGCGTCCGCCGCGCAGGCCCAGCCGCGCGAGGGCCGACCGCCCTACTCGCTGCTGCACATGAACGTCTGCTCCAGCGGGTACGCGGGCTGCTACCCGCGCACCGAGTACCCCGCGATCGTCGACGAGGTGGTGGAGCGCATCCGGGCCAACGACGTCAACGCGGTCACCCTCAACGAGGCGTGCAGCGGTGACGTGGCCGCTGTCGCGGCGCGCACCGGCTACCACTTCCGCTTCGCCACCGTTGTCTACCGAGGCGCTCCGCTGGCCTGCAAGTCGCCGGAGGGGCGAGGGGTCTTCGGCAACGCCGTGCTGGTCAAGGAGGCGATCCGGGCCTCGGAGGACGCGCCGTTCTCCGTGTTCAACGGCGTGGAACAACGGCGCTGGCTGTGCGTGACGACCGCGCGCGGCGTGGACGTGTGCACCACGCACCTGTCCACCGGCGGCGAGGCCCCCGGCAGCGCCAACTCCGTCCAGTGCGCCGAGCTGACCGCGCTGCTGGCCTCCCGAGTCAGGCCGACCGTCTTCGCCGGTGACGTCAACCGGCGCACCTCGTGCGCTCCACCCGACCACTGGACGCTGACCGACGCCGAAGCCACCCAGGCCCCCGGAATCCAGCACGCCTACGGCGACCTCGCGGCGCCGCGGCTGGAGATCGAGCCGACCACCCACACCGACCACGACGCCCTCGTGGTGCGCGCGGGACTGCGGCGTTGACCCGGCGAGGGGTTCCGCGCGGCCTGCCCTCGCCCGCGTCGTGCGTCCGCCGATGATCGGCGGCCACGGCACCGCCGACCCGTTCGGCGTCGCCCACGCGCGTGCCCTGACCGAGGAGCTGCTGGCCGGGTTGCCCGACCGGGCGCGCCACTGCGCCGGGGTGGCCGCCCGCGCCGCGGAACTGGCCCCGGCGGTGCCGCGGCGGGATCGGGAGCTGCTGATCGCCGCGGCTTGGCTGCACGACATCGGTTACGCGGAAGCGGTGGTGGACACCGGGTTCCACCCCCTCGACGGCGCGCGGTACCTGCGGCGGCACGGGTGGCCGCCCCGGTTGTGCGCGCTGGTGGCCAACCACTCCGGCGCGCGGCTGGTGGCGCGGGTCGTGGGCGTGGCCGACGGGTTGGCGGAGTTCCCGCAGGAGGTGTCCCCGGTGGCCGACGCGCTGACCTACGCCGACCAGACCGTGGACAGCCGGGGGCGGCGCGTGGCGATCGGCGAGCGGCTGGCGGACATGCTGCGGCGGCACGGTCCCGACTCACCCAACGCGCGGGTCCACGACCGGCGCGAACCGCTGCTGCTGGCCGCCGCCGACCGGGTGGAGCGCCTGCTGCCGGGGGCTTGAGCGCCCGGTCAGGCGGCGGTCCTGCGGCGGACGGTGCGCGCGAGGACCCCGAGGGTGGCCTTGAGCGCGGACTCGGGGACCACCGGGAAGCTCAGGCGCCGCCTCCACTCCGGACCGACCTGCGACCAGTCGTAGTAGGACGTGACGAGGGTGCCGCCCTCGGCGGGCTCCAGCCGGTAGCCGTAGACGTGGCGGGCGTGGGACCGCGCCGGGCCCTCGACGGTCCAGGCGATCTCCCGGTTCGGGATCAGCTCGGTGATGACGACCTCGACCTGGTACCTGCCCAGCGGGACGTCGCCGAGGGCTGCCCGGTCCATGTGGACCAGGAACCGGTCGCCGGGCCGCTGGACCGGCTGTCCTTCGGCGTCCATGAGCGTGCCCGAAGCGTCGATCTCCACGTGGCCCTTCGGGTCGGTCAGCACCGCGAAGACGGCGTCGGCGGGGGCGGGGACGACGCGGGAGACCTCGATGCGCTCGGCGTCCCCGCTCGCGGGCGGTGTCCGCGCGGTGGCGATCAGGACCGCGCGACCGAGGGTGTGCGGGACCATGGTGAGGCCGAGGAGGGCGGGCGTGGCGTCGGCAGGCACGCCGATGGCCTCGACGTCGAGCGCGTGCACCACGACGAAGTAGCGGTGCGGGCCGTGCCCGGCGGGCGGCGCGGCGCCGGTGAAGCGGGCCGCGCGGGTGTCGTTGGGCAGCTGGAAGGCACCCTCGGGCAGTCCCGAGCCGGTGTCGTCGCCCGCGCCCTCGGGCAGTTCGGTGACGGTGGCGGGGATGTCGGCGACCGCCCAGTGCCAGAAGCCCGATCCCGTGGGGGCGTCGGGGTCGTGGACGGTGACGGCGTAGCTCCTGGTGCCCTCCGGAGCGCCGCTCCAGGACAGGTGCGGGGAGATGTCCTTCCCGCCGCAGAGGTGGGAGAACTGCTCGCGCGGCAGGGCGGAACCGTCGGTGATCGTGGTGCTGACCACGGTGAAGGCAGTCGCCTCGGGCAGGCGGGCGAGGGGATCGGTGCTGGAAACCATAGATCGACTATAGCGTAGATAATCGATTATCTGCGTGATCGTCTAAGCTGGTGGCATGGCCAGGACGTCCCGCCCCGCGACCTCGTCGGGCAAGCAGATGCTCTCCGAGCAGGTCTACGCGCACCTGCGGGGAGCCATCATGCGCGGCGACTACACCCCCGGTGACGCCCTCAAACCGCAGGAGATCGCCAAGGAGCAGGGCGTGAGCCTGGCCGTCGTGCGCGAGGCGCTCGTGCGGGTCGTCGGGGACGGCCTCGCCGACCGGTTGCCCAACCGCGGCTTCGCCGTGCCCGCCTTCACCGACCGCCGCTGGCAGGAGATCGCGGAGGCCAGGCGGACCGTCGAACCGCTCGTGCTGCGCCTGTCCGTCGAGCGCGGCGACCTCGACTGGGAAGCCCGCGTGCGCGCCGCCCACCACCGCCTGGCCCGCACCCCCGCCTTCGCGCCGGGGCAGGGCGAGCACTACAGCGACGAGTGGGCCGAAGCCCACCGGGTCTTCCACCGCACCCTCCTGGAGGGGTGCGGCAACCCGGTGCTGCTGGAGACCTTCGACCGGCTGTGGTCGGCGAGCGAGCTGGCCCGCCGCTGGTCGGCCCGCCGCAACCCCGGCCGGGACCACGTCGGCGAGCACCGCAGACTGGAGGAGGCGGCGCTGGCCCGCGACGCCGACACCGCGGCGCAGGTGCTGGTCGAGCACCTCACCGCGACCGCGGCCGGGCTGACCGGGTGACCACCGGCCTCGCGGCTGGGACTTCGGCTGGGCGTGCCATGCGCGACAGGCAGGCCCGGACCGGGCAGAGCACCAGGTGGCAGAGTCTGTCGACGCCTCCGGTCACCGCAGCTCCGGTCCCCGCCCCTTGGCCAGGCGTGGCGCGAGTCGTGAGCGGGGGTGGGGCAGCGCCAGAAGCTCCTGCACCACGTCGGCGAGTGCCCCGGTGTGCTCCCAGGTGATCGCGGTGTCGCGGTCCAGGCGCAGTCCGAGTGCGTCGTCGGCGTCGCGGAACCGGATCGCGTCGCGCCACCCGTCCGGCCACACGCGCACGCCGTCGATCTGGTCGCGGCCGGGCTGGAGCGGCAGGAATCGCCACGCGGCATCGCGCAGGTACAGCAGGTGCCGCAGCGGCGGGTACGCGCGGACGATCTCCGCCTCCGCCCGGCCGGGCACGATCAAGCCACTCACCGCGCCCGCCCCGCCTCGCCGCTGGGACCGACCCTGGCGCGCGGCACGTCGGGCAACCGCCGCACGCGCCCAGGACGGAGTCGGGGATGACAGGGCGGTCCGGACGTGCGGTGGCGCAGCGCTTCCCGACGGACGTGGTGCCAGAGCCAGGCGACCAGACCGACGGCTACGAGAGCCAGTAGGGCGAGGACGACGGATGCTCCCGACATGCTCCGACCATCCGGTACTCGGGTACGGGGAGGGAGGCCGGATCGCGGGGTGGCACGGGGCGGATCGGGGCACGCGGAGCACTCGCGCGTTGCGTTGACACGGTTAGGCTCGCGTGGTGCCCGAGCCCAACCGCCTGCTTCGCGCGGTGCGCGAAGCCACCGCGTCCCGACAGGTCGCGGGCGCGCACATGTCCCGCCGGGAACTGGCCGACGCCGCTGTCGCGTGGCTGCACGAGACCACCGGGAGAACGGCGGCGCTGGACGCCCACTACATCGCCAAACTGGAGCGTGGCGTGGTGAGGCGTCCCTCCCAGCACTACCGCGCCGCCCTGCGTGCCGTGTTGGGCGTGGCAGCCGACGTCGACCTCGGCTTCTCCGCGCACCGGCCCCCGGCCCTCGTCGCGACCCCGCCCGTCGGCGCGGTGGCGACGCCGAACACCGTGGAGGAGCTGCTGATGAGCGCGGCCGAAGAATCTTCCGGTTTCCTAGCGTGGGCGGAGACCACCAACGTCGGCGAGTTGACCGTCGACCAGATGCACGCTGAGGTGCGGCGCATCGCGCACAGCTACCTCAAAGCGCCGACCCTGCCGCTGTTCGCGCGCACCAAGGCGCTGCGGGACCGGGCGTTCACCCTGCTGGCCGGGCACCAGGACCCGCGCCGCACCCGTGAGCTGTACGCCGCCGCCGGGTGTCACTGACCGTGCTGTCGTGGATCTCGGTGGACCTAGGGCGGCCTGACGCCGCCGAGGACCACGCGCGCGCCGCGTGGATGTGCGCCGAGCGGGCCGATCACAACGCGCTGCGCGCCTGGGTGCGCGCCACCCAGCACACCGCCGCGTTCTGGCAGGCCGACTACACCGCGGCCGCCCAGTACGCCGCGGACGGCCTGAGCTACGGCGGCACCGGCACGGCGCGGTTGTTCCTGTCCAGTGCGCTCGCGGTGGACCTGGCCCACGCTGGGCAGGTCGAGGCCGCCGAGCGGGCGCTGCTGCGCGCACAGCACGTCGCCGAAACCGCCGCGCCCGCCGAGGACGAGCTGGCCGGACCGCTGACGTGCTCGACCGACCGCGCCGGGTCGCTGTGGTCGGACGCCGAGCTGGCGCTGGGTCGCGCCGACGCCGCCCTGTCGTTCGCGGACCGGGCAGTGGCGGCGTTCGAGGCCACTGCCGAGCAGCGCCGCAACCGGGGAAGCGAGCGGATGGCCCGGCTCCAGCAGGTCAAGGCCCACATGGCGCTGGGCGACCTGCGATCGGCGGAGGACGCGCTGCGGCCCGTGCTCGACACGCCTGCCGCCCAGCGGGTCCGCCCCCTGGTGCACCGAGTCACCGAAGTGGGTGTGCTCGCGGCACAGGCGGGCGGGACCGGCGGCGCGGCGGCGAGGCGAATCCGCGGGGCCGTCGCGGACTTCCGCGGCAACACCGTGGCGACGAGGGAGCTGGGCCCGTGAGCGGACTTGAGCCGATGCGGGACCACTGGTGGTGGCGGCCGGGCTGGCAGGTCGGCAGGTCGTTCTACACCTGGCACGTCACCCTCGCCGACCAGCCCGGCGCGCGGCGACTCGTCTCCGACTACGCGCCGGTGCTCGCGCGGCTGCCCCAGCTCGACCCCGTCCCGGCGCGGTGGCTGCACCTGACGCTGCAGGGCATCGGCTTCACCGACGAGGTGGACCGGGCCGACGTGGAACGGATCGCGCGAGCCGCCCGCAAGCGCTGCGCCGAGCTGGAGCCGTTCACCGTCAGCATCGGCCCGGCCCACGTCGACCCGGAGACCATCCAGATGCCCGCTCGGCCGCTGGAGCCGCTGGCACGGCTGCGACTGGCCATCCGCGCCGCCATCGGCGAGGTGTGGGGACCGGACGACGTACCCGAGCCCGAAGCCGGATTCCGGGCACACGTCAGCCTGGGCTACTGCAACACCGCGGGTCCCGCCGAACCCGTCGCCGCGGCGCTGGACGCTCATGACAGGCGCACGGCCGAGGTCACCGTGTCCTCGGTGACGCTGATCGACCTCAACCGCGACCACAAGGCGTACGAGTGGACCGATGTGGCGACCGTGCGCCTGGGAATGCCCTGAGCGGCAACCTGCCTCCGCTCCGGGTGATCCGTCCGATTGGGTACGTCCATCCGGTCGTGGACCCTGACGTGGAGCGCGGTTCACGCATTGCCCGGCCGGGCGCGCAGCGCGCGCGCCCACGGGGCGTCGATGGCGGCGGCGTCGATCGCCACCACGACGTTGCTGAGCAGGGTGTCGGCGAAGTAGCGGCGGATCTGCTCGTCCGAGGCGCCGGAGACGGAGCGGATGTACTCCACCTGCCGGGCGTAGCACCTGCGCACCGCCTCGCCGATGACCGGCTCGCCGACGCTGCACTGGGCGTGCATGAGGATCATCAGCACGTCCCGGTCGGCGATGACCTCGTCGTACGAGGCGGTCATCGCCCGCAGGACCGACTCGGGATCGGTGCCGCGCACCGAGGCCGCTGCGGTGGCCACCGACTCCCGCAGGCGGTCCGAGCAGTAGTCGACCAGGGCCGCGAACAGCGTTTCCTTGTCCTTGAACAGCCGGTACAGGTAGCCCTGCGAGATGCCCGCGCCCTTGGCCACGTCCATCGTCGAGGTGCCGTAGTACCCGCGCTCGGCGAAGGTCTTGATCGCCGTGCGCATGACCGTGGCCCGACGCTGCTCGGCGGTGGAACGCTGTCGCGTCCTGGTCTCCATGCGAGTAATCAACCAACCCCGTGCCGGGCCGTCAAACCGCCCGGCCGTCAAACCGCCCGGCCGCGGCGTCGGTGCGCTCAGTCGTCGCTGAACGCCGAGACCATGTCGTCGGCCTCTCCGCCGAGGGCGTCGATGGCCGCCAGCGGGTTCCAGTAGTCGACGTAGTGGCTGATCTTGCCGTCGCTGGTCTCGACCACGGAGATGTAGCTCTGGTCGTAGCTCCGGTTGGTCTTCAGGGCCAGGCCCTCGCCCTTGAGTTCGGCGATGACCAGCGAGGGGTCGACGGTCTCGTGGAAGCGCAGGTCGGTGAACCGCACGCGGAACTGCTCGGCGAAGTTCGCCATGTGCGCGAGCAGTTCCCGCCTGCCCGTGAGCCGGGTCGGGTAGCCCTTCGGGGCGTAGGGGAACTCCAGCACGCCGTCCTCGGTGAACAGGTCCGCCCACTCGGCGACCCGGCCCGCGGCCAGGTGGTCCAAGTGGTTCCGGAACGCCTGCTGCGCGGCGGCGCGGACCTGGTCGGCGTGCTGCTGGGTAGGGGCGGTGTCGTTCATGCCTGAACCTTCACTTCGTCGGGTGGACTTCAGAAAGTTAGCGGTTAACCGCTCACTCTACAGGGCGTCTAGAGCCGCATGTATGACTGGCTTGACGGAACAGATCCGTGTTCGTTCAGGACATCTCTCAGACCGTGCGGACGTAAGTAATCAACCACTTCCATAATCCGCTGTCAAGCGCCCCGTCGCGGGTCGAACCTCCAAGACCCCTGAGTTCAACGCTCAAGTCGTGCCCGAGGTCGTCGGAGCGCGCGGGACGGGCCTGCCACGAGGGTGTGGGAGCGTGCTCGGGCGCTGCTCCCGCAGGTGGTCCGGTGGGGGAGCCGGGCTCAGGTCACCAGGCCGCGGCGGTAGGCGTAGACCACGGCCTGCACGCGGTCGCGCAGGTCGAGCTTGGTGAGGATGCGCGAGACGTACGTCTTGACGGTCTCCTGGCTGATCACCATTGCCGTGGCGATCTCGCTGTTGGACAGGCCCTCCGCGATCAGGCGCAGCACCTCCAGCTCGCGGGGGGTCAGCGGCACGTCGTCCGTCCCGCCCCCGGCGGGGCGGATGCGCGCGGCGTACCGGCCCACGAGCGCGCGGGTCACCTCGGGGGCCAGCAGCGCCGCGCCGGAGGCGACGGTCCGGATGCCGTGCAGCAGCTGCGCGGGCGGCGCGTCCTTGAGCAGGAACCCGCTGGCGCCCGCGCGCAGCGCCTCGTACACGTACTCGTCCAGGTTGAACGTGGTCACCACGAGCACCTTGACGGGATGGGCCACCGCGGCGCCCGCCAGCAGGCGGGTCGCCTCGATGCCGTCGAGCACCGGCATCCGGACGTCCATCACCACCACGTCCGGGCGAAGCCGGTTGGCGAGGTCGACCGAGGCCTTGCCGTCCCCGCACTCGCCCACCACCTCCAGGTCGGGCTGCGCGTCGATGATCGTCGCGAAACCGGTGCGGATCAGCGCCTGGTCGTCGCAGACCAGGACGCGCACCGGCGCGGTCACGACGAGCTCCCCGCGGGGATGCGGGCCCGCACGACGAAACCGCCCCCGTTCCGCCTGCCCGCGCTGAACTCGCCGCCGAGCAGGCCGACCCGCTCGCGCAGCCCGACCAGGCCGCGCCCGCTGCCCCCTGGGGAGGCGGTGTGCGCCCCTGAGCCGTCGGTGCCCACTTCCACCGTGATCTCCCGTTCGCCGTGGTGCACGTGAACCGTGGTGCGGCTGCCGTGGGCGTGCTTGAGGGCGTTGGTCAGCGCCTCCTGCACGACCCGGTAGGCCGCCACCTGCGCGCTGCCGATCATCTCCGGCGGGCCGCCCTCCTCGGTGAACTCCACCGGCTGTCCGGCCAGCCTGGTCTGCTCCACCAGTGCGCGCAGCTCACCGACGGAGGGCGTGCGCGGCTCGGCGCTGTGGTCGGGGTTGAGCAGGTCGAGCAGGTGTCGCAGGTCCGTGATGGATCGCCTGCCGGTGTCGGTGATCGCGGTCAGGGTCTGCTCGAGGCGTTCGGGGGAAGCGGTCAGATAGCGCGCCGCCTCGGCCTGCACCACCATCGCGGTCACGTGGTGGGTCACGATGTCGTGCAGTTCGCGGGCGACGCGGGTGCGCTCCGCGGCACGGGTGGCCTCGGCGACGTGGTGGCGCAGCTCCGCCTCGGCGGCCCTGGAGCGCCGCAGCCACACCCCGGAGCCCCACACGATGGCCAGTCCCAGGTAGAACGTCGTGAACCCGGCCGCGCCCTCGGGTGAACCGATCCGGTCGAGGGACACGGCCAGCGGCACGTACGCGGCCGAGGCCAGGACCACCGTGGTGCGCCGGTGGTGCTCGAGGTGCAGCGCCGTGCTCAGCAGCGCGATGAGCAGCGCGGTGCCCGCGACCGTGTGGTAGCCGCGGAGCTGGTCGGCGGCGAAGCCGATGGACACCAGCACGAGGCAGGTCAGCGGCCACCGCCTGCGCACGACCAGCGGGAGGCACTCCAGGGCGACCACGGCGACGGCCGCGGCGTCCATGGGACGGGTGGGCAGGTCGCCGAGCTGCGTGCCGTGGCTGTTGACCGCGGGCACCAGCGAGGTGAGTGCCAGCAGCAGCGCGAGCGGGAGGTCCCGGACCGTGACGTCGAATCCCCGCCACAGGTCCGGGACTCGCCGGAGGTCGATCACGGCACGAGGGTAGCCGCCGGGGCCGTGCGTCGGCGGAGGGGGACGATGTGCCCGCGCCGCCGGGCCAGCCACATGAACGCGGCGGTCACCACCACGCCCGCCAGCACCGAGTACACGCTCGCCTCCGGCCCGAACTCACCGCCGGTGAACACGGCCGGACCCGAGGTCGCGCTCTCCAGCAACCCCTTCGGGCTGTCCATGCCGGAGACGTTGCTGCTGAAGATGCCGCCCTGGGCGAAGTTCCAGCCGAAGTGCACGCCGATCGGCACCCACAGGTTGCGGGTCGCCGCGTAGGCGGCGGCGAGCATGCCGCCCGCCTCGATCGCGATGGCGAGCGAAGTCCACAGGGTGGCGTTCGGGTTGAACATGTGCGACGCGCCGAACAGCAGCGCGGTCAGCGCCAGCGCCGCCCACGTGCCGATGCGCCCCTCGACGATCCGGAACAGCACGCCGCGGAAGAGCACCTCCTCGGTCACCGCGGCGGCGGCCGTGAAGCCGAAGAACGCCACCGCGCCCGCCGCCGAACCCCAGCCGATCACCTCGTAGCCGCCGAGGAAGGCGATGTTGGCGATGACAGCGGCGAACATCCCGGCGCCGATCAGGAGCCCCCGGCTCAGCGCGCCGACCGCTCCCCGCGTGGCGACTTCCACGGGGTCGCGGTGCTCGCTCCGCCGCACTACCCACGCGTACCCCAGCAGCGACAGCACCGCCGTCGCGACGCCGATCGCCAGGGTGAGGGGCGGGTTCCACTGCACGGCGCCGACGCCCGCGCTGCCGACGAACGCGATGGCCACGACCACCACCAGCTGCTTCAACAATCGCACGATCGATCCTTAGTCAGACGTCCGCGACGGGTGCGCCGCGGTTGCCAGGAAAACTAGGGATTCGGCCGGACGAAATCGTCACCGCGCTGTGGACACTCGCGTGTAGCTCGCACGGGGGACAGGCATGGTCACTTCGGACTACCGCCGCCGCGATCCGGGCGTGGGCGAGGTGTTGCCGCCGGTGCCACCGGCGGCAACACCTCGTGCATCAGCTCGCGTAGAGCGCCGCGACGGCCGCGTGCACCGAGGACGAGTACACCGGGTCGGAAATGTGGATGCCGCCGTTGACCGGGCCGTTGCCCCTGGTGAACGTCCAACCGCCGGTGGTCTCGAAGTCGGCGTTCGCGATGTGGCAACCGGTCAGCAGCACGTCGTCGAACCGCGCGACCACCCGGTAGTTGCCGACCCCCTTCGCCTCGTAGAGGCGCAGCGTCAGCGTGGCCGAGCCACCCGTCAGGTACGGCGTCAGGTCCTTCGGAGCGGAGGTGTACCAGTCGGTCCCCTCGCTGGCGACATCGCGCTGCCACACCCGCGTGCCCGCCACGAGCGCCTGCTTCATGTGGTAGCCCGCGGTGGCGGGCTCCCAGTCATCGCTGTGCCACAGCACCATGGAGCACGACGTGGAGCCCTCGTCGAGGCGGATCGTGGTGCTGGCCGCGGCGAAGTCGCCCGCCTGGGTGGTGGTGTTGCCGTGCACCGTGAACACCAGGCCGCCGCGTCCGGTGTGCGCGAACGAGACGTCCTTGTTCTGCGGGACGTCCGGGGTGAGCGGCAGGGCGTACTGGATGACACCCGCGATCCTGCCCGCCTTGGTGTACTCCACGCCGACCGCGGTGACCGCGCGCACGTAGCCGACGTCCGGCGTGACCGTCGTGTTGGACAGCGTCGACGCGTAGACCATCAGGATCAGCTTGCGGTTCTTCTCCGCCAGCAGGGCGATGGCCCTGTCCAGCTGGCCGCGCAGTGAACCGGTCCAGAGGGTGTTGCGGTTCGGGGCGTCGTTGAACGGCAGGATCAGGCTGTCCATGGTGCTGCCGTAGCGGGTGACGAAGTCCGCGGTGAGCTGGTTGCCGTAAACCACCGGGTAGAAGTCGATCCCGGCGGCGGCGCGCACCTGCGCGGTGTAGGCCGGTGTGAAGAAGGACCTGTTGTAGTAGAAGTCGTCCATCGCCAGCGCCCGCAGCACGGGGTACTTCTTGGCCAGCGCGCCGACGGCCTGCGCCCACGCGACGTAGTTCTTCTTGTGCGGCAGGTACTGCGCGCAGGTGTCCTCGCCGCCGGGGCACTCGGACGGAGGGACCAGGTAGGCCCACACCGTCAGGTCGGCGGCCTGGGCCTCGCGCAGGAACGGCTCGAAGTCGTTCCAGTCGTTCTCGTTGTGCACCAGGAACGCGTAGGTGTTCGCGTTCAGCGCCCGCAGCCGCGCGACGGTGGCCGCGGCGTCGACGCGACCACCGGAGCGGACCGGGTTGGCGTAGCTGGCGCGCACCCCTGGCGCGGGTGCCGCGTCCGCGATCGCGGGCAGCACCGCCGCGCCCACGGCCGCGATCAGCGCGGTGGCGAGTAACGCCATCCTTCTGCTCTTCAAGGAAATCCCCCATCTGTGAACCGGTCCGGTCGGCGACCGACCGGACTCGCGAACCCGCGGAGTATTCCAGCCGGTCCGTCATCGGTGGCCCGGATTCGGTGCGAGTGCGCCGATCGGGCCAACCGGCGCGGGCCAAAAGGCGGTCCAGGCACGAAGTCCCGCGCCGCGGGGGACCAAGGACCCCTGTCCCGTCCCCTCCGCGCGCCTAACGTCGAGGTGGGACCGGAGAGGAGCGGCCGATGACCGGACCGATCGTGGTGGGCGTGGACGGCTCGCACGCGGCGCTGGCCGCGGTGCGGTGGGCGGCGGTGGAGGCCGCGCGGCACGGCGTGCCGCTGCGCCTCGTGCACGCCTACGACCCGCCCACCCGCAGCTACCCGCAGATCGTCCTGGTCGCGCAGGACCTGAGGCGGACGGCGGAGCAGCGGGGCGGGAGCCTGCTGGCCGAGTCCCAGCGGGCTGCGCACGCCGCCGCTGCGGACGTGCCGCTGACCACCGAGCTGGTGCCCGCCGGGCCGGTGGAGGCGTTGGTCCGCCAGTCCCGCAGGGGGCGGCTGGTGGTCCTCGGCTCCACCGGCCCGCGTGCCGGGGCCTCGGCGGTCGCGGTGACCGAGCACGCCGCGTGCCCCGTCGTCGTGGTCCGGGGGCTGGGGACCGAGGACGGTCCGGTGGTCGTCGGCGTGGACGGGTCTCCCGCCAGCGAGCGCGCGGTCGAGTTCGCCTTCGAGGAGGCATCGCTGCACGGGGTGCCGCTCACCGCCGTGATCGCCCGGACCGGTGAGGCGGAGCCCGCCTCGCGGGCGGAGGAGCGCAGGCTGCTCGCCGAACGCCTCGCGGGCTGGCCGGAGAAGTACCCCGACGTCCGGGTCGAGCGGCTGGTGCTGCGCGACCCGCCGGTGCGCGCGCTGCTGGGCGTGGCGCGCGGGGCGCGGTTGCTGGTGGTGGGCAGCCGAGGGCTCGGTGAGGCCGTCGGCGCACCGCTCGGCTCCACCAGCCGGGCTCTGGTCCACCACGCGCCGTGCCCGCTGGCCGTGGTGCGCCCGAGCCAGGAGGCGCGGTGAAGGCGCGGGACGATGGCGGCTGACCGGTGTCAGGACCGCTCGGGCAGCGGGATCAGCGCGGGCGGCGACAGCGGGTCCGAGCAGCCGCAGCGCCGGGTCGGGCACAGCGCCCCGCAGCCCACGTGCGTCACCGGCCCCAGGCACGGCACGCCGTCGGTGGCCGCGGTGCAGGTCAGACCCCGCAGCTTGCAGTCCACGCACACCCTCTCGTCGAGCGGGTCCGGCTCGTGTCCGGCCAGCAGCGCCGAGAGCACGCTCCGCAGCCGCTCCCGGTCCACCGGGCAGCCGCGCAGCTCCAGGTCCACCCGCACGTGCTCGGACACCGACGTCGCCGTGTCCAACGAGCGGATCAACCCCGGTGAGGCGTAGACGATCGACTCGAACCCGTCCACCCCGTCGACGCCGCGCAAGGCGCGGATGCCGTCCGCGGTCGCGCACGCGCCGACCACCACCAGCACCTCCGAGCGCGCCCTGATCCGGGTGAGCCGCTCGACGTCGTGCGCGGTGGTCACCGAGCCCACGACCACCGACACGCGGTGGGGACCGGGCCCCGGCCGCGCCCGCGCCTCCGGGAAGCAGTCCAACAACACCCGCTGACACCCGTCGCACGAGGTCAACCGCCACATCGCGATCCCAGGGCGCCCCGTCACGGTGCTCTCACCGGCTCCACGGCGCCCTCCCCTCGACGGCTCGGCGACCGGTGTCACGTCCGGAGTGCCATGTCCAGGGTGCCACGTCCGGCGTCCGCGCCGCAGCGCGCAGGAGGGCGGTGGGCGAAGCGGCCCAGAGGGAAGGGCTGCGGGAAGGAGCGATCAAGGACAGCGCGATCCTAAGAGGACGGTCGGGTCGACGTGGTGCATCCGTCCTCTGTGGGCAGTCAGGTGCTCGGGCCCACGCCGGTGAGGGCCGGAGCGCCGGGAGGGTGCGCACGCACCCTCCCGCGCGCCTCGGCGGTCGTCAGGCGGGGCAGCATGTTCTGCCACAACGGGGTCAGCCGGTCCACCTCCCCGCTGGTGATCGCGCCCAGCGCCTGCGCGCCGACCACCACGGCGGTGATCTGCTCGGCTTCCGCCCGCACGTCGGCCTCCGGGCGCAGCTCGCCACCGGCCAGAGCGCGGTCGAGCAGGTCGCGCACCATCACCGCCAGGCAGACGAAGTGGGTGCCCGCCAGCAGCTCGAACAGGTCGCTGGTGAACAGCAGTCGCGCGCCCACCCGCACCGACGGGTCGACGAGGGTGCGCGCGCTCATCCGGTGCGTCACGTCCACCAGCGTCTGCAGCGGGCCGACGCCCGCGCGCTCCAAGTCGTCGCGCACGTCGTGCCAGGTGCGGAACAGCTCCTCCACCACAGCGGTGGCCAGGGCCTGCTTGGACGGGAAATGGCGGTAGAGCGCGCCTTTGGTGACCGATACCCTGCGGCAGACGGCGTTGAGCGAGGTGCGCTCGTAGCCGTCGCGGTCGAACAGCTCGATGGCCGCGGCGACCAGGCAGGCCCTGGTGCGGGCTCCTCGGGCAACGTCGTTCACACGGCCCCACTTCCTCACGTGCTGCATTGCCCCAGACACCCACCGTAAGGGGGCGTGCGGCGCAAGGTCAACGCGGGAGCGCTGGTGTCCCAGGACCGGCTCGACATCGAGGTGACCGGCCGGGGTGGCGCCCTGGTGCTGCGCCCCCGCGGGTTGCTGTGCTCCGCGACCTACTCGCGGATGCTCGACGTGCTGTTCCGCAGTGTGCTGGCCGAACCGGTCGCCGTCGTGGTGGACCTGTCCGCGTTGCGCACCGACGAGCGGGCCGAAGGGGTGTTCCTCGCGGTCCGCGCGCAGATCGTGGACTGGCCGGGCGTGCCGCTGCTGCTGGCCGCGGGTCCGCCCGAACCGTGGAACCGACCCGGTCACCCCAGCGTGGCCGCGGCGCTGGCGTCGGTCGGCGAGCAGCGCGCCCGCCGCACGCCGAGGCTGCCGCTGCCGGTGGGTTCCAGCGCGGCGGTCATCGCCCGGCTTCTGGCCGAGGAGACCTGCCTGCAGTGGGGCCTGGACGCGGCGGTGGACGCGGTGGCCGAGGTGTCGGGCGCGATGTGCGAGCTGGTGCGCTGGGTGCCGGAGGCGCGCGTGTCGATCGGCTTCACCCTGCGCGGGACGCGGCTCACCGTCGCGCTCAGCGCCGACGTGGAGATCCCGTGCGACCACCGGGACGTGCGCCGGGCGCTGGCGGGCGCGCGGGCGCTGCTGCCGCGCGGGGGCTGGTCGACGACGTGGTCGGGCGGCTCGGTGCTCTGGGTGGTGCTCACCACCTGACCTCGGGGGGCTCCAGCCGCAGCGCCGCGCACGCGCCGGGTGTGGCCACGGCGGGGAGCCAGGTCCGCCACAGCTGGGCCACCCGCCGCGACACGTCCTGGAAGTCGTCCATCGCCATCGAGGCGATGTGCACCCCCACCAGCGAGGTCACCATCCCCTCGGCGCAGCGCCGCTGGTCCACCCCGTCGCGCAGCTCCCGCCGCGCCGCGGCGGCCCGCAGCAGGCCGTGCACCGCACCGGTCCACCGCTCGACCTCGCGCTCGGCCAGCTCGTCGCACATCGGGTACTGGAACAGCATCCGGTGCGCGCTGGAGGCCGGGTGCGCGCCGTCGGGCTCGCGCCGCACCGAATACCCGAGGTCGACCAGCACCTGCAACGGGCTCGCGTGCACCCGCAGCAGGTGGTCGCGCCTGCGCCGCCACACCGTCGCCTGCCGGTCGAGCACCGCCGTGGCCAGCGCGTGCTTGGAGTCGAAGTGGCCGTAGAGCGCGCCCTTGGTGACACCCGCCCGGCGGCACACGTCCTCGACGGTGGCGCGGACGTACCCGTCGCGGGCGAACACCGCCGCAGCGGCGGTCAGCAGGACCTCCCTGGTCCCGCGCGCCTGGTCGCCTGGTGACATCGAGCCCCGATTCTGATTCCGCGACGGTGGGCCCACCACCGCGACGCGGCCCGTTCGGGTGCGTCCGTTCCGGGGTGACGCGCTTCGGACCACCTTCCATGCGGTAGTCCGGTGCCATGGGCTTCGCGGCCGGGAACAGGGATGATCAGTGGCACGCCGACGAAGAGCGCAACGTGCTGGTGTGGCGGCGCATCGAGCGGCGCGCGGCGCTGGAGGGGACCGCCGTCATGCCCCGGCACGTGTGCGGCGCGGCGGGAGAGGCGCTCAACGGCACCGGTGTCCTGCTCTACCAGGGCTGGGGCGAGGCGGGCGTGCGCCCGGTGGCGCTGTCGGGGCCGCCCGCGGAGGAGTTGGGGGAAGCGCAGGTGACCTTGGGGGAGGGGCCCGCTCTCAGCGCGCTGCGGCACCGCTGCCCGGTCCCGGCGGCGGACCTGATGGCTCCCACCGGGGCGGCCCGGTGGCCGGTGTTCGCCTCCTGGGCCGTCTCCCGCGACGTGGCGGCGGTGTTCGCCTTCCCCGTGATGATGGGCGCGGTCGCGGTGGGCTGCCTGGAGGTCCACCGCGCCGCCGCGGGCCCGCTGACCCCGCAGGAGTGGGCCGACGGGCTGCTGCTGGCCGATTCCGCCATGCTGGTGCTGCTGCGCGGCGGTCCGGCGGGCGCCGCGCGCGATCCGCACACCGACGCGGTCGAGGCCCGCTGGGTCCGCGTGCAGCAGGCGATCGGGGTGCTGTCGGTGCAGCTGGACAGCGACCTGGCCACGGCGTCCGCGCGGCTGCGCGCGCACGCCTACTGCACCGAACGCAGGCTCACCGCCGTGGCCGACGACGTGGTGGCACACCGGTTGCGGTTGGAGTCGGACGCCGGTGGTGACGACTTCCCCTGGTGGTGATGCGGGTCGGAGGACAGTCACCTGCGCGCCCGGCCGTGACGCGGTTTCCGCTGGCCGTTGTCGGCAGTCCGCCAAAAGCACTGGTGCCGCTCAGCGGAATTTTCCGAATGTTTTCGGGAGTCGTCGGGATGGCGGGCCCGACGCGGTCGGGTGCGCCCGCGGCCCCCTCCGCAGGGCCGCCCGCCGGGGCACCCGACCGCGGGAGCGGCGCCTGCCCGCCGCTCCGGAGCCGGGCTCAGCGCCGCGCGGTCGGTGACGGACCGTCGCGGTGGAGCCGGCGGGATCTGCGTGCGGCGGTGGCGGCCCGCTCGAGTTCCGCGCGGGGGACTTCCAGCACGTCGCTGAGCCAGTGCCGCCAGTACGGGCCCGGAATGCGCTTACCACGTTCCCAGCGCGAGACATCCTCGCGGGTGACGCCCCGGTTGCCGGAGACGGCGTGCAGTCTCTCGGTCAGGCCGCGCTGGGTGAGGCCGTGCCTCCGGCGCACCAGGGGCAGGAGTGCGGAGGTCGTCAGGGGTCGCTCGTCCTGGTCGTCTCGGGTGGCTGGCCGCGGCACAGCTGATTCCCCTTCCTCGACGGGCTGGTGCGCACGCCCAGTCTGGCACCGACAGCCCGCCCACCACCGAATGCATACCGGTGATACCCGCAGAACATGACGGCGGCCGGACGAATTCCGGGAAAGTCACGGCAGCCTCGATTGCGGGTCCAGTGCCCTGGCGATGGCCAGTGTGTCGTGGAAGAAGCGGAATTCGCAGATGAGCCCGTCCCGCACGCCGATCCACAGCGCGAAGTCGTAGACCAGTTCGCCGCCGGTGCGCGGCACCCGCGCGTGCACCCGGCCGAGCAGCACGCCGCTCGCGTGCTCCACGACCAGTCCGCGGGTGGTGATCCGGGTCAGGTCGAACGCCGAGAGGTAGCCCAGGAAGAACGATTCCAGCTCGCGGTGGTTGCGGACCTGCGCGGGCCACGGCGCCCCCGGCACTCGCGCCGCCCACCAGCGGAACCCCCGGCAGAACAGCCTGGCCACGCCGGAGGCGTCGCCCGCGGCCCAGCGCGCGACGAGCTTCTCCACCACCGCGGCGACGTCGTCGCGCCCGCGGGTCATCCGCGGACCTCGTCGGAGCGGGGCGGTGGCGGCGGCACACCGGTCCTGCGGAGTGCGGGGGTGGTCGTCATCGGTGCTCCCGTCGTCGCGATCACCGCGGGCCGCCCCTCGCGGGCGGCCGGGCCGCGGCCGTCCCGTCCACCCTGGCCCCGGAGCCGTCGAGCACCAAGCGCTCCCCGCCGCCTACCGGTCACCACCGAGGCGGATCACCGCGGCACACGCGTCCGGGGGAGTGGTACCGGCAGTCGAGGGCGGGCCGCGCGTTCCTCGTTCGACGCGGGCAGCGGGGAAGCGGGTGGTGGCGATGCCGGAGGCCGGCGCGGATGGCGGGCGCGGCAGGCCATCGCGCTGCTGCGGGCCGCTCAGGCATCGGCGCCTGCCACAGTCGGACACCGCGCCCACGTGTGTGCGGCTCTCCGACGAGTGGACCTGGTGACGATGCTCGGCGTCATGCGCACCGAGCAGGCGCTGCCCACCGGGTCGGCGAGCACCTCGCCGCCCACCTCGGTGTCGACCTGCGCCACCGGGTCCTGCGGGGCCGGGCACGACCCGCCGCGCCGACCACCGCGGCGCCGTGGACGTCTCCGCCGTGGCGGACGGCGACCCGCCGCTCACGTCGACCGGCGTCATCCCGGCTGCCGCGAGGTGCTCGGCCGCAGGTGGCGAAGTGAGGCCCTGGGTTCTCCTCGGCTTCTCCCTGTGGACAACTGCTGTTAACCTTCGTGCGCACACCGCTCCGGTCCTGTGTGGACACGATCGGACTGCAAGGATTCTGCAAGCGGCACCACCGATAGTTCGCGCGGCGCAACAAGTCGCCGTCTTTCGGCTGGGGGTGTTCGTGCGCGGTCGTCGGTCTCGTCCCGGACTGGCCGGGTTGTTGTTCCTGCCTGCGGGCGGGGTGAAGTTCCTCGCCATCGGGCTCACCGTCGCGGTGCTCGCCGGGGGAACGGCCGGTGACGCCGTCCTCGGCGGCGCCGGTCCGGTCGACGGCTCGGTGCTGTCCGCGCTGCGCGGGCCCGACCAGTTGTGGGGCTCCGCGGCCGCGGCGGCGGCCGCGGGGCACGTCGAGGGCAAGCCGGACAACCGGACGTTGCCCGAGTCGATCCGCGGCCGCTACCCCAAGCAGGTGTGGGACCAGAAGGTCGACAACACCGTCGAGGAGGTCGAGGCGCCGGTCGCCCGGACGACCGGGTACGACGCCGCCACGAGCAAGGAGATCCCGGAGGCGCGCACCGCCCACGAGCGCGTCTACACCAACGCCGACGGCACCCAGACCACGGAGTTCTCCACCGCCAAGGTGAACTACCGCGCCGCCGACGGCTCCTGGAAGCCGGTCGACCCCTCGCTGGTGGCGGACCCCGGCAAGGGCTGGCGCAACGCAGCGGACGAAGTGGACGTGCGCCTGGCGGGCCAGTCCGGCGGTGACCTGGTCACCCTGACCGTGGACCAGGACCACTCGGTGTCCTACTCGCTGGCTGGCGCGAACCGGGCGACCGCCACGGCCGACGGCACCACCGTCACCTACCCCGGTGTCCTGCCCGGCGTGGACCTCAGGGTGGAGTCGGTGCCCAGCGGTGCCAAGGAGACCCTCGTCCTGGCCGGGCCCGACGCGCCGACCGAGTACCTGTTCCCCTTGACGCTCAAGGGTTTGACGCCCAGCGTCGTGGACGGCGAGGTCGTGTTCGCCGACGCCTCCGGCGCCCGGCGGGCGGTCATCCCGCCGGGCGACATGGTGGACGCCAAGTCCGCGCGCTCCACCGGCGTCTCCTACCGCCTGGTCACCTCCGGCGGCGCGCCCGCGCTCCAGGTGAGCGTCGACGGCGGCTGGCTGCGCGAGCCCGGCCGGGCGTTCCCCGTCTCGGTGGACCCGACGGTGAAGCTGCCGGTCGCGGGCGACGCCGCGGACAGCAGCATGTACGTCTCGGGTGGTGCTTCCTCTCCCGGTGGCAACGACTTCTCCATCGGCCCCAACGCCGCCGCGTACCTGAGGTTCGGCGGCCTGGTGAGCAGGCTCCAGCACCACACCATCTTCGGCGCGCAGCTGTGGGCGGTGAACTACGAGGCCGAGTCGTGCAACCCGCGGCAGGTCACCGTGCACCCGGTCACCAGCTCCTGGGTCTCCGACGGCGACTACTCCTACCCCGGCCCGTCCGTGGGCGGGGCGCTGGCGAGCAAGTCCTTCGCACACGGCTACATCGCGTTCGGCCAGTCCTCCTCGGCGTGCCCGCGCGCGGGCGAGCTGTTCAACCTCGGCTCCGGGGGCCGCGACCTGGTGCAGCGCTGGGTCGACGGCGAGCAGGCGAACCACGGCCTGTCCCTGCGCGGCACGGGGGCCAAGAAGTTCACCGGCCCCGGCACCGCCAACCCGCCCAAGCTGTTCGTCACGCACAGCCCGTACAACGCGACCTACAAGCTGGCCGACCCGGTGCCCAAGCCGCCGGTGCTGCAGAACCAGGACGGCAAGGTCAAGATCACCGTCACCAACCGCAGCGCCGCCGCCTGGGCGCCCGGCGACTACTACCTGGCCTATCGCGCCTACAAGGCCGACACCGGCGCTTCGGTGGTCCAGCAGCGCGCGGCCAACCTCACCTCGACGGTGGCGCGCGGCGGCAAGGTCACCCTGGAAGCGACCATCAAGGCGCTGCCGCCGGGCAAGTACTTCCTCGACTTCACCATGGTCCGCTCCGGCGGGCCGGTCTTCACCGACCACCAGGTCCCGCCGGGGCGGATCGTGCTCCAGGTCTTCGACATCCCACCGGTGGTGCAGGAGCTGTTCCCGCCCAACGGGTTCCGCGCGCCGACGCTGACCCCGCAGCTGTGGGCGCGGGCGCTGGACATCGACGCCCCGCCGTCCTCGTCGCTGCAGTTCAAGTTCGAGGTCTGCGAGAGCGACGCGGCGGGCAAACCGGTCAACTGCGTCAACTCCGGCTACCAGGCCAAGACCGCGTGGACCGTGCCCGCGGGCACCCTGCGGTGGAGCAGGACCTACCAGTGGCGCGCTTTCGTCAAGGACGCCACCACAGAGGTGCCCTCGCCGTACTCGGTGCTGCTGGCCCAGGTGCCGCAGCCGGAGATCACCTCCCGCATCGCGGGCGCGCCCTACTCCGACCAGAACCAGGACTTCGACCCGCGGAGCGGCAACCACACCACCTCCGCTGTCGACGCGACGGCGGCCACGGTGGGTCCGCAGCTGACCCTGACCCGCACCTACAACAGCCTCGACCCGCGCCGCGACGGTCTGTTCGGCGCGGGCTGGAGCACCAGCTACGACATGAAGGTGGTGCCCGACGACGACGGCTCGGGCAACGTCGTGGTGACCTACCCCGACGGCCAGGCCGTCCGGTTCGGCCGCAACGCCGACGGCACCTACGCGGCCCCACCGGGCCGCACCGCGTCGCTGACCTCCGACAGCACCTCGTGGAAGCTGCTGGACAAGTCCGGCACCACCTACCAGTTCGCGACGACCGGCAAGCTCAACAGGATCACCGACGTGGCCAACCGCTCGTTGGTGCTGACCTACGCCGAGGGCAAGCTCAGCAAGGTCCAGGCGTCGGTGAGCCAGACCAGCACCGCGGGTCGCGCGCTGCTGTTCACCTGGACCGGCAACCACGTCACCAGCGTGCGCACCGACCCGGTCGACGGCACCGCGCTGACGTGGAACTACACCTACGACGGCGACGTGCTCAAGAAGGTGTGCGCGCCCGGTTCGGCGTGCACCGGCTACGACTACAGCGCGGGCTCGCACTACCGCAGCGCCGTGCTCGACGCGCGGCCCGAGTCGTACTGGCGGCTGGGCGACACCGAGGGCACCGCGGCCTCCAGCGAGGTCGCCGTCAACCTCGGCAAGGACGTCGGCACCTACAAGAGCACCACCCCGAGCACCGAGACCCCGTTGGCGGGCACCACCGACCAGTCCACGGCGTTCAACGGCTCCACCTCCGCAGTGGAGCTGCCCAAGGGCACGCTGAAGAAGAGCCGCGACGCGGCGGTCGAGCTGTGGTTCAAGAACAACCCCAGCGGCTCCGGCGGTCCGCTGCTGGGCTACCAGGACAAGGCGCTGGGCAGCGCGTCCACCACCGGCGTGCCCGTGCTGTACGTCGGCACGGACGGCAAGCTGCGCGGCCAGTTCGCCACCGGCTCGATCTCCCCGATCACCTCGGCCGCGACGGTCAACGACGGGCGCTGGCACCACGTGGTGCTGTCCTCGATGGGCAGCACGCAGACGCTGTACCTGGACGGCGCGAAGGTCGGTGAGCTGACCGGCAAGACCGTCGACCACGCCCTGCTGACGTTCAACCAGATCGGCGCGGCCTACGCGGGCACGCCCGCGTCCTGGCCCGCCTGGGGCGCCACCGCCCAGCGGTCCTACAACGGCACCATCGACGAGGTCTCGCTCTACGCGGGCCCACTGGGCGCGGCCTCGGTCGCGGCGCACTACAAGGCGGCCACCGCCAAGGCCGACCAGCTGGCCAAGGTGACCCTGCCCAGCGGCCGGGTCGCCGCCACCGCCACCTACGACGTCAGCCGCGACCGGCTCAAGGAGTACACCGACGCCGACGGCGGCACGTGGCGGATCGGCGCGCCCGCCGTCTACGGCGGTGACACCGACCTGCGCCGCAGCGTCGAGGTGCTCGACCCGGCGGGCAGGCCCAGCCTGTACGAGTACGACGCGATCGGCGGCTGGCTGCTGCGCTACGGCCTGCCGCTGGGCGTGGAGGCCCGTTCCGAGGACGAGCCCGGCGAGCCTGCCCCGAGCGAGCCGGAGCCGGTGGAGACCTGCACCCAGCCCGACCCCAACGACCCCGCGTTCTGCACCACGATCCCGGACGACTCCGGCGGCCCGGTGTTCGTGCGCTACGGCACCGAGGGCACCAGCATCCGGGCGTTCTCCTACGACGACAACGGCAACCTCACCACGGTCACCGACGAGAACGGCGACTCCACCTGGTTGACCTACGACGCCCGCGGCAACGTCACCTCCACCAAGACCTGCCGCACGGCGACGGTGTGCCACACCTCGTACAAGACCTACCCGGCCACCATCACCAACCAGTACGACCCGCGCAACGACCTGCCCGTCGAATCCCGCGACGGCCGGTCGGCAGGCCCGACCGACAACACCTACCGGACGAGCTACAGCTACCACTTCACCGGCCAGCTGGCCTCGCAGACCAACCCGGACAACAGCACGACCTCGAACACCTACACCAACGGCTCCGAGGTGGCGGTCGGCGGCGGCAGCGTGCCCGCCGGCCTGCTGGCGGGCTCCACCAACGGCCGCGGCAAGGTGACCCGCTTCGCCTACTACGCCAACGGCGACCTGGCCCGGATCACCCACCCCAACGGCCTGGTGCGCGAGTACACCTACGACGCCCTGGGCCGCCGCACCACCGAGAAGGAGATCTCCGACTCCTTCCCGTCCGGAGTGGTCACCACGTTCACCTACGACGGCATGTCCCGCCCGCGCACCACCACCGGGCCGGTGACCACCAACCCGATCAGCGGCGTCAAGCACCAGTTGCGCACCACCACCGACTACGACGCCGACGGCAACCCCACCCGCGTGGAGCGGGCCGACCTGCTCGGCGGGGACCAACCGCGGGTGACCACGACCGACTACGACGAGCACGGCCGCCCGCTCACGGTGACCGACGCCGAGGGCGGCGAGACCGGCTACGACCACGACGCCTTCGGCAACGTCACCTCCGTCACCGACCCCAACGGCAACCGCTTCGACATGGCCTACACCGCCCGCAACGCGCTGGCGGAGGTCCGGCTGCGGGACTGGCGCAGCGACCCGCCGGGCGCGCCTGCCCCCGGCACCGGCGACTACCTGGTGCTGAACTCCTACGCGTACGACTTCGCGGGCAGGCTGGCCAGCACCACCGACGCGATGGGCCGCCGGGTCGAGCACGAGCACTACGACGACGGCCTGCTCAAGCGGTCGGTGCTGAAGAACTTCCGCAACCCCGACGGCAGCACGCGCGACTACGTGCTGGAGGACAACACCTACGACGGCGCGGGCCACCTCGTCCAGGAGGTGGTCGACAACGGCAAGACGGTGGCGCGGAACACCGTCGACAAGCTGGGCCGGGTGCTGACCGCGGTGCTGGACCCGAACGGCCTCAACCGCGCCAACGCCTTCACCTACGACGGCAACGGCAACGTCACCTCGGTGACGTCGACGGGCAAGTGGTCCAACGTCTCCGGTGTCGTGCCCGTCAACGAGCAGAAGGTCACCTACGTCTACGACGACGCGGACAACCTCGTCGAGGAGCGCGTCAGCGACGGCACCACCACCCGCGTCACCAAGACCGGCTACGACCAGCGCGGCCTGGCCACCTCCGCCACCGACGCCCGCGGCACCGCCGCCGGCGCGGACCCGGCGGCGTTCACCACCCGCGTCTCCCACGACGAGCTGGGCCGCCCGGTCACCACGACCGGCGCGCCGGTGCTCGCCGAGACCGGCGGGCAGCCCGCGACGACGGTCACCCCGACCGTGGTCACCGGCTACAACACCTTCGGCGAGCCGACCGAGGGCAAGGACGAGCTGGGCAACGTCTCCCGCGCCGCCTACGACCGGCTCGGCAGGCCGGTGAGCAAGTCGTCCCCCGCCTACCAGGCGCCGGGCGCGAGCAAGCCGATCACGCCGACCACCACCACGAAGTACGACGGCAACGGCAACGCCGTGGAGGTCACCGACGCCCGCGGCAACACCACCCGCAGCGCCTACGACCAGCTCGACCGGCTGACCAAGTTGGACCAGCCCGCCTCCACCGACGACGAGCGCGCCACCACCTGGTTCACCTACACCCGATCCGGCCAACTGCTGTCCACAGTGGACCCCACTGGCGCGCGGACCGAGGCGACCTACGACGACCTCGACCGCCAGGTGACCGCCACGGCCGTGGAGCGCCGCCCCGTCCCCGGCGCGTTCACCACCAGGGTCGGCTACGACGACGCGGGCAACGTGCTCACCTCCGCCCTGCCCAGCGGGGCCACGACCACCAACACCTTCGACACGCTCGGCCAGCTCATCAAGTCCGCCGACCCGAACGACGTGCGGGTCGAGCACGGCTACGACTTCATGGGCAGGCGGGTGCGGACCACCGACGGCTTCGGCCGCACCGCGCAGAGCACCTACGACCTGTTCGGGCGCAAGGTCGCCGAGGCGACCCTGAAGGCCGACGGGACCGTGCTGCGCAGCTCCGGCTACGGCTACGACCCGGTCGGCAACCTGACCACCGCCACCGACCCGCTCAAGCAGACCAGCACCTACACCTACGACGCGGCCAACCGGCTGGTCAAGCAGGTCGAGCCGGTCGCGGACGGCAAGTCGATCACCACCACCTCCGGCTACGACGCGGCGGGCCACCGCACCCGCTACACCGACGGCCGCGGCAACGCCACCATCACCACCTACAACAACCTCGGCCTGGCCGAGTCCACCACCGAGCCCGCGACCGCCGCGCACCCGAACACCGCCGACCGGACCTGGACGGTGGGCTACGACGGCAACGCCAACCCGGTCTCGCTGACCGCCCCCGGCGGCGTGACCCGGCAACGGATCTACGACGCGGCGAACCGGCCCACCGACGAGACCGGTGCGGGCGCGGAAGCCGAGACCGCCGCCCGCGAGATCGGCTACGACCTGGCGGGCAGGCTCACCTCGGCAGGCGCGGTGGGCGGCACCAACACCTACGCCTACGACGACCGGGGCAACCTGCTGAGCACCACCGGCCCCGGCGGTGTCGCGGAGTTCACCTACGACCCCGACGGCAACACCGCCACCCGCGAGGACGCCGCGGGCACCGCGAGCTACGGCTACACCAGGAGCAGGCTCAGCAGCATCACCGACGGCCTCACCGGCACCGCGCAGAAGTTCACCTACGACCAGGCGGGCGCGGTCAAGGCGATCGACTACGGCGCGGGCCGGGTGCGCTCGCTGGGCTACGACGACGTCGGCAGGCTGGCCTCGGACACCCTGACCAACGCGGGCAAGCGGACCGTGGCCTCGATCGGCTACGGCTACAACCCCGACGACACGGTCGCCAGCGAGACCACGGCGGGCCTGGCGGGCGCGGGCACCACGACCTACACCTACGACCACGCCGCCAGGCTGACCGGCGTCACCGCGGGCGGCGCCACCACCACCTACGAGTGGGACGACGCGGGCAACCGCGCCAAGGCCGCGGGCAGGACCGCGACCTACGACGAGCGCAACCGGCTGCTGTCCGACGGCACCAGCACCTACGCCTACTCGGCCAGGGGCGGCCTGCGGTCGAAGACGACCGCGGAGCAGACCGAGCAGTACTCCTTCGACGCGTTCGAGCGGATGGTGTCCGCCAACGGCCAGACCTACGGCTACGACGACCTGGACCGCGTCGCCACCAGGGGCGCCACCCGGTTCACCTACGCGGGCCTGGCCGACGAGGTCGTCTCCGACGGCGTGCAGAGCTTCGCCAGGGGACCGGGCGACGAGCTGGTGGCCACCGCGCGCGGCACCACCGAGCGGCTGACGCTGTCCGACGCCCACGGCGACGTGGTGGCGGGCTTCGACCCGGTCGACAGCGCGCTGACCGCGCTGCCCGACTCCACCGGCTACGACCCGTTCGGCAAGGTGACCGCCAGGAACGGCGACACCGGCGCGCTGGGCTTCCAGGGCGACTGGACCGACCCGGCCACCGGGCGGGTGGACGCGGGCGTGCGCTGGTACGACCCGAGCACCGGCGGGTTCTCCTCCCGCGACACGCTGGACACCTCCGGCGGCTCGGCCTCCTACGCCAACCGCTACGCCTACGGCGCCGGTGACCCCGTGGGCTACAACGACCCCACCGGCCACTTCCAGGGCCCGCGCCCCTACCCGGCCAGCCCGTACACCCCCACCAAGCCGAAGGCGCCCAGCGGACCCAAGGGCGGCAAGTTCGGCTGGGTCGGCATCGGCCTGGGGATGATCTGGAACGTCATCAAGCCGACCCCGCTCGGTGACTCCTCCTGCACCGGCCGGTACGGCGTGACCTGCGACGTGTACTACAGCGCCGGCTGGCAGCACCAACCGTCGGTGCTGGAGCGGTTCTGCGACACCCACCCGTGGACCAACCAGTGCGGCGGCAGCGGCACCAGGTTCTACCCGCCCGTCGGCGACCCCGGCACCGACGCCTCCCCCGGAACCGGCGCGGGTCCGGGCGGCGGTGGCGGTGGCGGGCCGACCGCGGAGGAGATCGCGGCGGCGGCCCGGCTGGCGGCCTACCTGCGCGCCAAGCGGATCTCCGACCAGGCGCGGGCGGAGAACGAGCACGCGGCCAAGAACACGCCGATCGCGCTGCCCGCCGGGGCGACCGCGCCGGTGGTCACGCTGCCCAAGCTGGTGTCGTCCTCGCCGTCCAAGCCCGCCGCGAAGCTGGGCACCAGCCGCGACGTGGTCAAGGACGCCAAGGCCGCGACCGACGACATCTACCAGAACGCCGTGCGGCGGGTCGGCAGGCTCGTGCACGACGTGTCCAGCGCGGCCCGCGTCGTGGTGGCCACGGTCAGCTCGCTCGGCGACCCGTACTCGATGCGGGTGACCAACGCGCGCGGCGGCGACTGCCGCGAGCAGCTGCCCGAGCCGAACTACAAGCCGGTGGACACGGCCAGGGGCGGCCGGGCGACCGGCGTGGAGGCGTGCCTGACCATCGATGACCTCGACAACGGCAAGGGCACCCCGGCCTCGGTCAACCCGCCCGGCATGGGGTGGGCCTTCGGGTACGCCCGGAGCCTGGGCGTCGAGCGCGAGGAGCTGACGCGCTGGATCAACCGGTGCCACCTGCTGGGCAAGCAGTTCGGCGGCAGCGGCAGCGACCTGCGCAACCTGTCCACGTGCGGCCGGACCGCCAACGCCACCAAGGTCGCCACCAGGGACCAGCCCATCAACCACCACATGTACAACTTCGAGAAGAAGGTCGAGGCGGCCTTGAGGAGCAAGCAGATCGTCCGCTACGAGGTCACCCCGATCTACAAGGGGCGGCGCACGGTGCCGGTGTCCTACGAGATGACCGCCGAGGGCATGTACGAGGGCGGCGCACCGGGGATCAACATGCACGCCGTGGTGCCCAACACGATCTACAGCCCCAAGACCGGCGGCAGGCACAACCTCGGCCTGATCGAGGACGGCGGCGCGCCCGTCCCCGTCGGGGCCACACCGTGACCGCCGCCCGTCCCCTGAACGCGAGCTGCGCGAGCCAGCTCGGTCGAGGAGAGTGAAGTGTTCAGAAGAACAACGATGGCGCTGGCGGCCCTGCTGCTGGTGACCACCCTGCCGCAGGCGCCCGCCGCGCTGGCGGACGCCGCGGGCGGCGGCGGCGACTACGTGCCGCTGCCCGCGGCCCCGGCTGTGCTGGACACCCGGTCCGGCGTGGGCGGGGTGACCGGGGAGCGGGGCGCGGCCAGCACGACCGCGTTCCCGGTGCTGGGCGTGGGCGGGGTGCCCACCTCCGGTGTGGGGTCGGTGGTGGTGCGGATCACGCTGATGAACCCCACCGAGTCGACCTTCGCCGAGCTGTGGCCCGACGGCGCGACCCGGCCGACGCTGACCCACATCTCGGCGGTCAAGGGCGAGACCATCTCCAACTTCGCCGTGGTGCAGGTCGGCGCCAACGGCAAGCTGGCCGTCTACAACGCCTCCGGCAAGGTGGACATCGGCGTCGAGGCGCACGGCTACTTCAAGAGCAGCCAGGGCACCACCGGCGGCGGGTTCGTCCCGGTGGCGCACACCAGGGTCGTCGACACCCGTGAAGGTCTGGGCACCACGACCGGCACGATCGCCTCGGACGCGAACCGGACCGTGACGCTGGCGGGCGGCCTGGTCCCGGTCGGCGCCGCGGCGGTCGTGGTCAACCTGCTGGTGCCGGGCGCGAGCGCGGGGGGCTGGCTGAACGCGGGCGCGTCCAGCACCCGGCCGGTGTTCAACTACGCGGCCGGGTCCACCCAGTCGCAGGCGATCATCCCGCTGTCCGCCGACGGCAAGGTGGTCTTCCGCAACAACGGCTCCGCCGCGGTCAACCTCAGCGTCACCGTGCAGGGCTACTTCACCGCCAACGCCAGCCAGGGCGCGGGCTACCGACCGGTGGCCAAGCGGCTGCTCAACACCCGCACGGCGGGCGCGGGCCTGCCGGTGGCCGCCAACGGCACGATCGACGTCCAGGTGGGCGGCACCAACGGCCTGCCGACCCGCGGCATCGCGGGCGCGGCGGTGAACGTGGTCGTCACGCCCGCGGAGGCGGGCTACCTCAAGGCGTGGCCGGTCGGCCAGGCCGAGCCGTCGGTCAGCGTGATGGACTTCAAGGCGGACTCCTGGCGCGACAACATGATCGTGCTCAAGCCCGGCACCGACGGCAAGATCCGCCTCCGCAACGGCAGTTCCGGCACCGCGCACGTGGTCGTGGACCTGCTGGGCTGGTTCGCCGACCCGCTGCCGACGCTGGAGATCGCGAAGAACACCCGGATGGCGGCGTTGCAGCTGCCGCCCGTCGAGGGGGCGTTGACGGGCAAGATCTGGCACGCCTACGTGGACAACTCGGGTCGCGTGGTGGCGGGCCTGCAGGAGAACCCCGACGTCGTGGGCGCCGTGCGGTGGCAGGTGCTCTCGGGCAACGAGGCGTTCACCGGTCAGCCCACCCTGGTGCGGCTGTCCGACGGCCGCGTGCGGATCACCGCGCAGCACACCGACGGCGACCTGCGGTCGATCACCCAGACCGCGCTGGACGCGGTGAGCTGGGGCGCGTGGGCGGACCTGGGCGGCTCGATGGCGTCGCCGCCGAAGACCGCGCTGGTCGCCGGGACCGCGGTGCACTTCGCGGTGGACGCCGACGGCAAGCTGTGGGCCCACGCGCAGACCGGTTCGGTGCCGTACTGGCGCAACCTGGGCGACCAGGACCTCACCGGCTCGCTGGAGGTGGTCGCGGTGCGCAGCGGCGTGCAGGTGTTCGGCCTGACCACCGCGGGGTCGATCAAGGTGATCCAGTACTACGACGACGGTTCCGTCTCGGCGTGGGCCGACCTGGGCGGCGTCGGCCTCAACAGCGCTCCGTCCGTCGTGGTGCGCCCCGGCTACTCGGCGCAGGTGTTCGTCCGCGACGCGGGCGGCGCGATCGTGAGCAAGCTCCAGGACGGCAGCGGCGCGTGGCCCGCGGACTGGACGTCGGTCGGTGCGCTGACCTCCGCGGGTGCGCCCGCCGCGATCCTGGACCCGGCGCTCGGCCGCGTCGCGGTCGTGGTGCGCGGAACCGACGGGGAGGCGCACGGCGTCTGGGAGACGGCCACGGCCAGCAACGAGTGGGGTTCGGTGTACGACATGTCCGGCCCGAACCCGGACCCGGTGGCGACCGACCCGTTCGCCTTGGCGTACCGCAACTCCAACACCTCGGAGCTGCTGTTCTCCTACCTCAACGCCAACGGCGCGATGAGGTTCTACGGGCGGGAGATCCCGACGTCGTGACCGAACCGGAACGGCCGGGGGCCGCGCGGTCCCCGGTCCGCTTCCGCGTGCTGGGCCCGGTCGCCGCGGACGGCGCGACCGGGCCCCTGCGCGTGGGCGGACCGAAGCGCCGGGGCCTGCTGGCGGTGTTGTTGCTGCACGCCAACCGGGAGGTCGCCGACGAGCGGCTGTGCGCGCTGCTGTGGGGCGACCACCCGCCCGCCAACGCGCGCGGCCAGCTCCAGGTCTACGTGTCGGGTCTGCGCGGACTGCTGGGCAAGGCGGCCGTGGTCCGCGAGTCGCGCGGCTACCGGCTGGTGGTGGCACCCGGCGAGCTGGACCTGGAGGTGTTCACCGGGCTGGTCGGGCGCGGTGTCGAGGAGTTGGCGCGCGGTCGGGCCGCTGCGGCGTCGGAGGCGTTGCGCGAGGCGCTGGCGCTGTGGCGCGGCCCCGCGCTGGGCGGTGTGCCGGAGTCGCTGGTGGCGCGCGAGGGACCGGCGCTGCAGGAGCGGCGGGTCGTCGCGTTCGAGCACTTCGCCGAGGCGCAGTTGGCGTTGGGCGGGCACGCCGGGGTGATCGGCGAGCTGACCGCGCTGGTGCGCGAGCACCCGCTGCGGGAGCGGCTGACGTGGCAGCTGATGGTGGCGCTGTCCCGTGCGGGCCGCGTGCCCGAGGCGTTGGCGGCTTATGACGCGTTCCGCCGCGGGTTGGCCGTCGAGCAGGGGTTGGACCCCGGTGACGCCCTGGTCGGGCTGCACCGGAGCATCCTCCAGGGGCGGGAGGCGGGGCCGCGACCCGCTGAGCTGCCGCACGACGTGCCCGGTTTCGCGGGGCGGGAGCGGGAGCTGGCCGAGCTGACCGGCTGGTTGGAGGAGTGGGAGCGCGCGGGCGGGGTGCGGGTGTGCGTGGTCAGCGGGATGCCCGGTGTGGGCAAGTCGGCGCTGGCGGTGCACTGGGCGCATCGGGTGCGCGACCGCTTTCCCGACGGTCAGCTGTATCTGGACCTGCGCGATCCCGGTGACCCGGTGGCGCGGCTGCTGCGCACCGTGGAGCCGCACGGGCGGGGAACGGGGGAGCCGGACCGGCGCTACCGGACGGCGGTGGCGGATCGGCGGTTCCTGCTGCTGCTCGACCACGCCGAGGACGCCGCGCAGGTGCGGCGGTTGTTGCCGGGTGGGTCGGCGGTGGTCGTGGTGACCAGCAGGAACCGGCTCGGCGACCTGGTGGTCCGCGATGGTGCTCGGGCGTTGCCGCTGGACGTGCTGGCGGTCGGGGATTCGCTGGAGGTGTTGGGGGAGCGGGGGGCGGCGGCGGAGGAGTTGGCGGAGTTGTGCGGCCACCTGCCGCTGGCGCTGCGGATCGCCGCCGCCGACCCCGGTGGTGCCGCCCGGTGGTTGGCCGAGACTCCCCCGGATCGGGTGCTGGACCGGTTGGTCGTGGGCGGGGAGTCGGTGGCAGGGGCGTTCGCCGGGTGGTTCGCCGCGTTGCCCGCCGAGTTGCGCGACGTGGCGTTGCGGTGGGCTCCGCTGCCGGTGTCGGAGTTCAGCGCGCGCACCGCCGCGGCGGTGGCCGGGTGCCCGGTGTTCGACGCCGGGACCGCCCTGCGGGCGTTGGCCGGGGCCTGCCTGCTGGCGCAGCCCCGGCCCGGCCGGTACCGCTGGCACCCGCTGGTCCGCCGCTTCCTCGCCCGGACCCGCGAGTCGAACGCCGGGGTGGCGCGAGTCGAACGCCGGGGTGGCGCGAGTTCCGCGTTCGGGTAGGGCTCGGGTTGCCCAGGCGTTGAACTCGGGCAACCCGAGCGTTCGACTCGCGAGGACGTGTCAGCCCGCGTTGTCCAGCGGCAGTCGGACCGCGGTGACGGGACCGAAGTCGGTTCCCCGGCGCAGCGCGGTCAGCTCGACGTCGGTCAGGGCCCTGCGGTGGATCGTGAAGTCGTCGAGCAGGCCCTTGAACCGGTTGGTGCCGTCGGGTTTCGCGCCGAGCCGGAAGCCGTCCACCGCGAAGGTGTCGCCGTAGGTCAGCGAGCCCGACACGGCCGCGCTGCCCAACTGGGCGCCGTCCACCAGCAGCGCCACCGAGTCGCCGGAGCGGCGCAGGGTCACGTGGTGCCAGGTCCCGTCACCGAACGCGACCGCCGTCGACTGGTCCGGTGCGGACACCTCGGCGACACCCGCGTCGGTCTGCACGTAGGCGTGCAGCCGGTCCCTGCCCGGCTGGGCGCGCAGCCAGAGGTTGCGCTCGGTGGACCCGGAGCCGTAGGCCCAGAACAGCACCTGGTCGGCGGTCGTGCTCGTGGCGCGGTACTGCACCCACGCGGACGTGGTGAAGTCGCCGGACCCCAGCGCGGTGCTCGGCGCGTACGGCAGCCGCACGGCGTCGTCCACGCCGTCGAACGACAGCGCGCCGCCCACCTTCCCGGTGACCACGGCCGGGTCGCCCAGCGCCGCCGCGCGCACGCAGTGCGCCGAGGCGTCCGGGGTGCTGGGCCCGGTGACCGGGTCCACCATGTCGTGCGACTGGGTCCGCTGGCCGTCGAACGTCCACCACACCGCGGGCAGGTCGCCGGGGAACCGGCCCGCCGCGGCCTGCGCCAGCTCGGTGGCGGTCAACGCGCGGTGGTAGAGCCGGAAGTCGTCCAACGCCCCCTGCAGCACGTCGGTGCCGCCCATCTTGGACCCCGCGCGCAACCCGCTGATGGTGTCCTGCTCCGCGGTCACCGAACCGGTCAGGCCGGTGACCGAGGCGGGCGTGCCGCCGTCGACGCTGAGCCGCACGGTGCCGCCCTCGCGGGACAGCGCCATCAGGTGCCACCCGCCGTCGCCGAACGCGGTGCGCGACGCCGAGGTGTCCGGCAGGGCGACGGAGACCTGGGCGGTGTCGGTCTGCACCCACGCGTAGAGGCGGTCCTGCCCCGGCTGGGCCCGCACCCACAGCGACCGCTTGCCCGAGGTCGTCCCGTAGGCCCACACCAGCGCCTGGTTCGGGCTGCTCGCCGTGGCGCTGTAGCGGAACCAGGTGGCGAAGGTGAAGTCCCCCGAGCCGAGGTCGAGCGCGGGGGAGAAGGGCGTCTCCACACCGGGGTGCGCCGCGTTCACCTGGATCGCGGACGAGGACTTGCCCTCCACCGGCGACTGGAGCCCGCCCAGCAGGGTCGCCGTGGCGCAGTGGCCGGACACGTCGTCGGTGATCGGCGTGGCCGTCCGGCTCGGCACGGTCGCCGTGTCGACCGACTGGAACGCCAGCCGCAGCACGCCCGTCGGCCCGTAGCCGCCGCGCACCGAGGTCAGCTCCTCGACGCTCAGCGCCCTGCGGAACAGCCGGAAGTCCTTGAGCCTGCCCGCGAAGCTGTCGCTGGCGCCCGCGTCCTGCTTGGCGCCGAGGCGGATGCCGCCGACGCCGCTGTTCACCGGGCCCACCACGCCGGTGGCACTCGCGGTCACGCCGTCCACGGTCAGCTCGACCCTGCTCCCGGCGCGCGTCAAGGACAGGTGGTGCCAGGCCCCGTCGCCGAACGCGACCCGCGCCGCGGTGTCCGGGAGCGAGACCGACGCGCCGCCACCGCTGCCCTGCACCCACGCGGTCAGCTGGTCGTTCGCGGGCTGCGCGCGCAGCCACACCTGCGGCTGACCGGAACCGACGCCGTAGGCCCACAGCAGCGCCTGGTTGGGGCTGCTCGCCGTGGCGCTGTAGCGGAACCGGGTGGTGAAGGTGAAGTCGTCCGCGCCGGGGTCCAGGGTGTGCGAGTGCGGGATGTCTGCGTGATCGCCCGCGCCGTCGAGCAGCAGTCCGTCGTCCAGCGCCGCGTTCCCGACCAGGTAGGCGTCGTTGGCCTCGGGCGAGCTGTCCGGCGTGGTCGGGCCCGCCGGGGTGGACGGCTGCGCCGACGGCGTGCCGCGGGTGGTCCCCGGCAGACCCAGCTGGCCCGGCGTGAAGCGGGTGAAGCGGATCTCGTCGGCGGAGAACGCCACGCCGCCCTCGTAGAGCACCCCGATCTCGCCGCCCGCCAGCTCCGCCAGGTCGGAGTAGCCCGAGCGGTCGTTGGTGACCAGACCGCTCGCCGGGCTGAGCCAGGTGTTGCCGCGGTCGGTGGAGTAGCGGATCTTGAGGTGCTCGCGGTCGTTCGGGTCGGAGGGGCCGGAGAACACCAGCACGTCGCCGGGGGTGGACCGGTAGGTCCGCTGGAGCGCCAGAACCGAGCCCTGCACGGTCGGCGTCACCAGCGAGGGCACGGTGGTGAAGGAGGGCATCGTGGTGCCGCCGTCGAGGCTGACCGCCTTGGCCCGGTGGTTGCCGTCGGTGACCTCGTTGCGCGCGAGGGCGTAGACCGCGCCGTCGGGCAGCTCCGCCACGGCGATCTCACCGGGGCTGAGCTGGCCCTCCACGTAGGAGTTGGGCACCGTGCTGGCACGCCAGGTGTCGCCACCGTCGTCGCTGTAGAGCACGCCCGCCAGCACGGTGCCGTTCCTGGGCTTCTGGTGCGCCCCGACGACCAGCCGCCCGGCGTGCTCGCCGTGCTGGAGCTGGATGCCGTGCGCGGGCCCGGTGGCGAACCAGCCGTCGTTGGTCCCGTCGAAGCTCGCGCCCAGCGGACGGGCAGTGCTCCAGGTCAGGCCGTCGTCGTCGCTGTGCTGCACCCACGGCAGCCGCTGTCCGCCGGGCACGGCCTCGTTGGAGGTGGTCACCAGCACGACCCGGCCGGTGCGCCGGTCCACCACGGGCACGGCGTTGCCCCTGGTGAACGGCGCGTTCGGGTCGTCGGGGGTGCCGGAGAGGACCACCCGGATGGGCCCCCACGTGCGGCCGTCGTTGGTGGACCGCCGCACCACCAGGTCGATGTCGCCGCGGTCGGCGCAGGACGGCGACTTGCGCGCTTCCGAGAACGCCAGCAGGCTGCCCGCGGCGGTGCGCACCAGCACGGGGATGCGGAAGCACCCGTAGCCGTTGGTGCCCGTGCGGAACAGCACCTGCTGGGTGCCGACCAGCGAGGTGGACGGTGAGACACCGCTGGCCGCGGCGACCGGTGGCGGTAGCAGGCCCACGACCAGGGCCAGCAGGACGAGGTGGGCGAATCGCATCACGGCGCCAACGTAGGGAGCCGCGCTTTACCGCCGCTGAACTTCCGCTTCCACCGCCCCTCAACGTCTGCAAGTACTACCCGACGTGCTCCTCGGGGCCGGTAACCACTACCCGACCACTCGAACGCGCGGCTTGCGGCGTGGACGGACTCGATCGTGTTCGGGCCGGGCCGGCTACCCTCGGCAGCAGCCGGGAGGTGCCGATGAACGTCGCAGAAGGCTCACGATCCGAGCCGACCCCGCCCGAGATCGGTGAACGCGTGCGGACCATCCGGAGGCGCCGCGGCCTCGGGCTCGACACCGCCGCCGGGCTGGCCGGGATCACGAAGTCGTACCTGTCCATGCTCGAACGCGGTCAGCGCCGGTTCGAGCGGCGGGGTCTGCTGGAGGACATCGCCCGCGCGCTGGGCTGCTCCGTCGCAGACCTGACCGGCCAGCCGTACTTGCCCGGTGACCGCGTGGCCGCTGAGGCGCTGACCGCGCTGCCGGAAATCTCCGTAGCCCTGTACGACGCCACTTTGGACGATGTTCCGGACTTGCCCGCCCGGCCGCTGCACGAGTTGGCGGGGCTGGCGGCTCAGGCGAACGAGCACACCGCGCACAGCCGCTACGCGGCAGCCGGACGAGGCTTGGGTTCACTGCTGACCGACCTGCACGTCCACGTCGTGACCGGCGAGGACCGCCGAGCCGCGCTCATCGCCCTGGTGGAGACCTGCCTAGTGGCCTGTGGTGCCGCCCGCAGCCTCGGCAACGCGGACCTGGCGGTCACCGCCGCCGCCCGTGCGCAGGAGGCTGCCCGCAGGGTGGAGTCCCCGGCACTGCAGGGGTTCACAGCCATGGCGGCTACCGGGGTGTTGAGCAGGCTGGGCGCTCGGCACCGGGCCGAGCGGATCGCCCGCACCGCCCTGGAGCACCTCGTGGACGTGGCCGACCCGACCGCGTCGGACACCGCGGCGGCGGAAGCGGCCGGCATGTTGCACCTGTCGTCGGCGCAGCTGGCCGCCAAGTCCGGACGCGCGGCGGACGCGGTGGCGCACCTCGCGGAGGCGGTCGAACTGGCGCGACGGACGGGGGAGCGGAACGCGCTGTGGTTCAGCTTCGGCCCGGCGAACGTGCGGGCGTGGGCGCTGTCCGTGGCCGTGGAATCCGGACGCGGTCCGGTCGAGGCCGAGCGGGTCGAGGCCACCCCCGGTTACGCCGATGCCCTCACCGCCGCCGACCGGCGTGCCGCGCTGCACTTCGACCTCGCCCGAGCCCACTGCCAGGCGGGCGGCTCGCGGGACGCGGCGGCGCTGCGGCACCTGGACACCGCCGACCGGATCGCGCCGCAACGCATCCGACACAACCCGGTGGCCCGCGAACTGCTGATCGAGCTCGATCAGCGCGCCCGCGTGCGCACGTGGGAGCTGAAGTCGCTGAAGAGTCGGCTCGGTGTGGGTTCACACTCTGTGAACAGTTGATCGTCAAAGCCGACCGCTGAGTCGACGCCGACACCGCACAGACGATCAGGAAGCGCGAACGCTCGGCTCGCAGTGCGCGAACGCTCGGTTCGCGGTGTCCGAACGCGCGACTCGCGCTCAGCGGGCGTGGTGGATCTCGCGCAGTTGGGCCAGGTATGCCTCGGCCTCGGTCTCGCCGGAGAACCGGCTGCTCAGGACAGCGGCTAGGTCCTGGGAAACCATCGCCAACGATGGCAACGACTTCCGCTGCCCGGTGAGCGCCTGCCGCCCGAAGGCCACGGCGCCCTCCAGGTCGCCTTCGCGTGCCGCGGCGACACCGAGAGTGATCCGGGCTTCCGCGATCCGCATGGGCGAGCGTTCGAAGCCGTTGAAGTCGGTGCCCCCTCGGATCACCTCGTTCGCCAGCGCACTGGCCAGCCGGTCGTCCCCGACGTGGCGGTAGCAGTCCATCGCGTAGAAGTCGAACTTCGACGGGTCGACCACGAAGTGGTTGTCGACGTTGTCCGGGTAGGGCAGCGAGTCCAGCAGCACTCTGCCACGCTCCAAGGCGTCCTCCATCTCGGCCGGACGGCCCATGCGCGCCCACGCCTTGGCCTCCTGCGCCAGCAGTTGGACGCCGACCGAGTGCCCGCCCGACACGGCTCGCCCCGCTCGCGCCGCCGCGACGGCTCCCCGGTGATCGCCGGAGGTGAGGGCGAACCACGCCCTCATCTCGTGCGCCCACCCGAGCACGCCTGCGCTGCCGACCTCCTGCCCGAGGGAGAGGGCTGCCTGCCGGGTCGCTTCGGCGGACCGGCGGTCGCCCGTGTCGTACTCCAGGCAGCCGACCAGCAGCGCCAGCCACCCGGCCAGCTCCAGCGTGTCCCGCCGCTGCCGGAAGCCGAGGCGCTGTTCCTGCAGGTCGACGATGCGTCGCAGCCACTCGCGCCCTTCGACGAGCAGCTCGTCCGGATGGCGGTGCGCGTACTCGGAGCAGAGCCGGTCGACCGTGATCCGCAGTGCCTGCACCGTAGCCTCGTCCACCGACGAGGCCCGCAACCGCGACACGATCTCCATCGTGTCCGTGCCGGTCACGCCGAGGATTTCCGCTCGCGCGCGGTGTTCGGGCGGGAACAGGGCGGTCGTGACGGTGTGCAGCGCGGCGGCGATGAGCGGTGCGTAGTGGGGGCTCGGCTTGTTCTCGCCGCGTTCCCACGCCTTCCACCGCCGCAGCAGGTGATCGGGGTCGGGGAGCGCGGCGCGGCTGTGCTCGCGCATCCGCTCGGCGGCTTCTGCCTGCGACCACCCCCTGGCTTCGCGGAGCGCTCGGATGCGCCGGGCCCAGCTCGGAATCCCGTCGCCCATCGGTCCACCTCCTGGTGTCGAACCGCCCTTCGCCGAGTGTGGCAGCAGGCCGGGGTGCTGCGGGGGTGACACGGCCGCGTCACCACTTTCGACACCCGCGGCAGCACTGCGGTCGCGAGCCGGGTGCGCCGAAACCCGGAGCATGGACATGATGACCGCGCAGGCCGAGCAGGAGCAGTTGTGGGACGGGGCCGGTTTCGCCGGGTTCCTGAAGGGCTTGGCCGCCGATGACGCGCCCAGGTTGTTCGCCATCGCCCACGAGTACGGCGAGCGCCGTGACGGTTGGATCGCCGCTTACGGCATGGCGTTCTACGACCGGGCCGAGGTCTTCTCCGTCGAAGGCGGCTTCCACACCCGCGCCGCGAGCCCGGAGAGCGCGCTGACCACCTTCGCTCGGGCGGCGGACGGGGATGTGGAGCTCCACCTGATCTGGCTCGACGGGCCGGAGTCCTGATCAGCGGGTGCGCACCGCCCACCGGGTCAACGCGGGCACCGCCGCGCCTGCGGC
This sequence comes from Saccharothrix coeruleofusca, assembly GCF_017876325.1. Lineage (NCBI taxonomy): Bacteria > Bacillati > Actinomycetota > Actinomycetes > Pseudonocardiales > Pseudonocardiaceae > Saccharothrix > Saccharothrix coeruleofusca. The sequence goes on along the minus strand of NZ_JAGINV010000001.1, from coordinate 2,942,161 downwards.
CAGGAACACGGCCGCGGCCAGCACCCACCCGCCCGCGCCGAAGCCGGCCAGCCCCATCGTGAAGAAGCTCGGCGCGAGCATCTGCGCGGTGGCCGTGGCCGCCTCGGTCGCACCCTGGTAGGCGCCGTGGGCGTGCGGTCGCATGAGGGAGATCGACAGCCGCCACCCGGCGGCGACGTAGCCCAGTTCGCCCGCCAGGTGCAGCAGGGCCGCGATCAGGACGATCCCCACGCCGACACCCGCGCCGGTGGAACCGGTCACCGCCAGCAGCAGGCAGCTCGCCGCCAGAGCAACCCCCGCGCCGACGGCCGTGCGCGCGGCGCGGGTGGTCGAGGTGGCGAGCCGGGTGGCCGCGACCTGGAGCGCCGCGATGCCGACCGAGCTGAGCACCACCACGGCTCCGCTGAGCGACAGCGGCAGCCCGGTCGCGGCGATCCACAGCGGCAGTCCGGTCGACAGCATCGCCCAGCACAGCGACAGCACCGCGGTCACGGCGGTGACCGCCAGGTAGGGCAGGTCGCGCAGGGCCGTCCGCGCGCTGGGGCGGCGGACTGCGACACCGGGTGACGGCAGGCTGACCGTCACCGCGGCCAGCACCAGGAAGCTGACCGCGTTGCCCGCGATGGACAGGTGGTAGACACCGGGCTGGTCGACGGAGAGCACCAGCGCGCCCAGCCCGGCGCCCGCGGCGTAGCCGACGTGCTGGGCGACCCGCTGCCGGGCCAGCACGGCGACCCGTTCGTCGTCATCGGACACCAGAGCTGACACCAGGGCGGTGCGGGCGGCGTTGCCGCCGTTGGCCAGCGCCACGAACGCCACCGTGACGACCAGGAAGGCCCAAGTGCTGTCCACCAGCAGGTAGCAGGCCATCGCGACCGCGCGCACGCCGGTGATCGCCACCAGGACGCGGCGCGGGTCCAGGCGGTCGGCCAGCGCGCCCAGCGGGACGGCCGCCAGCAGCCCGCAGGCGCCCGCCACCGTCATCCCCACGCCCACCACGACCGGCGGGAACCCGGCCACACGGGTGAAGTACAGCGCCCAGGTGGTGAACCACAGGCCGTCGCCCAGCGCGGACACCCCGCGTCCCCACATGAGGCGGCGCTGCCACCCCGCCGCCCGTTCCAGCACGACGACCATCGGAAACCACCCTTCAGGAGGAGGTGAATGGTCACTGTAGGGGCGCACGGGATCTGCCGCAATAACAGTTCAGGCAGGCTTGAAAGGTGCTAGCCTGACGACGTGGCGGGATGGATCGACCCGGAGAACCGGGTGCTCGCGAAGGCCACCGCGCTGGCGGGCGAGCTGGCCGACCCGGTGCGGCTGACCGCCTTGCAGCTGCTGGCCGCGGAGGGGCCGCACACGCTCACCCAGCTGGCCGACGCGATCGGGGTGTCCGCCTCCCGGCTGGGCAACCACCTGGGGCGGCTGCGCGCGAGCGGCCTGGTCGCCGTCGAGCGCTCCGGCAGGCACGCGCTGTACCGGGTGGCCGACGCGGGCCTGTCGGGCGTGCTGGCGGCGCTGTCCCGCTACGCCGGTGCCGACGCGGCCGTCAACCGCGAGCCCTCGCCCGCCGACATCGCCCACACCTGCTACGACCACGCCGCGGGCAGGTTGGGCGTCGTCGTGTTCAGCACCCTGGTCGAGCGCGGCGCGCTCCGGCCGCCCGACGGCCGTGGTGACGAGGTGGCGCTGGGGCCGGACCCGACGGCGTTCGCGGAGCTGGGCGTCGACCCGGACGCGGTGGCGGCGGGCAGGCGCAAGCGGGCCACGGCGTGCCTGGACCGCACGCACCGCCTGCCGCACTTGGGCGGGGCGCTGGGCAGCGCGGTGCTGGACGCCCTGCTGGAGCGCGGCCTGGTGCGCAGGCGACCGGAGGGCCGCGTGCTGGACGTGCTCGACGCGGGCGAGCTGACCCGCCTGCTGCCCGCCTTCGGCTGACCCGCTCCGCGTCGGCAAGTACTACCCGACCCCTGGGAGGGGGCAGATAACTACTACCCGCCCCGGACGTTCATGAGACGGGTAGTAGTTACGCGCTCGACGAAGCGGCACGGGTAGTACTTGCTGACGCGGGTGGGGTGTTCACCGGAAGTGGGCGGGGTCAGTGCGCTTGAGACGGAAATCCGCGGGTACTACGCACGGTGACCGATGACCTCATCGACGACGAGGAGGAGACATGGCCACCGGTGAGACCGGCTTCGACGACGTCAGCTTCGACCTGATCTCGGTGCAGTACCACTCGCTCAAGGCCGGGCACGACTACGGCCAGTACGTGCGTGACGCCGAGAACGCGGGCAGGCAGGACATCGCCGACTTCTTCCGCCGCGTCATGGAGGAGGACTCCGCGCGGGCGAAGCAGTGCCACGAGTTCCTCCGCGAGCTGTCCGGGAGCGAGGAGTCCGGCCCCGCCCTCACCTGACGGCGACCTCGACGGCAGCCCGGCACCGGCCCCGGTGCCGGGCTGCCGTCGTGCCCGCACACCCCCGTTCGGGCCCCTCGCTCCTGTACCTGCGGTCTCCGCTGTCCCTCGGACGACTGACATGTGTGTAATTTGGTCGCGGTGCACCGCCGCCTGAAGAAGCCGGGCGCGGTGGTGGTGTCGGCTTTCACGCGCGATCGCGCGACAAGCGGAACGAGGGTGACGTGGGCGACGTGACGGTGGAAGCCGATCGTCGGGTGGGACGGGGCAGAGCGGCGGCGGTGGACCAGCCGGAGCTGAGGCAGCTGCTGGCCGGGCTGACCGCGGTGCGCGACGGCGACTTCGGCACCCGGCTGCCCGATGACGCCGATGGCCTGCTCGGCGAGATCGCGACCGTGTTCAACGGCATGGTGGACCAGCTGTCGCTGTTCACCTCCGAGGTCACCCGCGTGGCGCGCGAGGTGGGCACCGAGGGGCGGCTGGGCGGCCAGGCCGAGGTGCCCGGCGTGTCCGGCACCTGGGCCGACCTGACCGACTCGGTCAACGCCATGGCGGGCAACCTGACCAGCCAGGTGCGCGACATCGCCCAGGTGGCCACGGCGGTGGCCCGCGGCGACCTGTCGCAGAAGATCGACGTGGACGCGCGCGGCGAGATCCTGGAGCTGAAGGAGACCGTCAACACGATGGTCGACCAGCTGTCCTCCTTCGCCGACGAGGTGACGCGCGTGGCGCGCGAGGTGGGCAGCGAGGGGCGGCTGGGTGGCCAGGCGCAGGTGCCCGGCGTTGGCGGCGTCTGGCGCGACCTGACCGACTCGGTGAACTTCATGGCGGGCAACCTCACCGACCAGGTGCGCAACATCGCCCAGGTGACCACCGCCGTGGCGCGGGGTGATCTGAGTCAGAAGATCACGGTCACCGCTCGTGGTGAGATCTTGGAGTTGAAGAACACCATCAACACGATGGTGGATCAGCTGTCGTCGTTCGCCGACGAGGTGACCCGTGTCTCGCGCGAGGTGGGCACGGAAGGCGCGCTGGGTGGTCAGGCGGACGTCAAGGGCGTCTCCGGCATGTGGCGCGACCTGACCGACTCGGTGAACTTCATGGCGGGCAACCTGACCGCGCAGGTGCGCTCCATCGCCCAGGTGGCCACCGCGGTGGCGCGGGGTGATCTGAGTCAGAAGATCACGGTCACCGCTCGTGGTGAGATCTTGGAGTTGAAGAACACCATCAACACGATGGTGGATCAGCTGTCGTCGTTCGCCGACGAGGTCACGCGCGTGTCCCGCGAGGTGGGCACGGAGGGCAGGCTGGGTGGTCAGGCGGACGTCAAGGGCGTCTCCGGCACCTGGAAGGACCTCACCGAGTCGGTCAACGTCATGGCCGACAACCTCACCGCGCAGGTGCGCTCCATCGCCCAGGTGACCACCGCCGTGGCGCGGGGCGATTTGAGCCAGAAGATCCGGGTCGACGCGCGCGGTGAGATCCTGGAGCTGAAGGAGACCATCAACACGATGGTCGACCAGCTCTCCGCCTTCGCCGACGAGGTCACCCGCGTGTCCCGCGAGGTGGGCACCGAGGGCAACCTGGGCGGCCAGGCCACCGTGCGCGGCGTGTCGGGCACGTGGAAGGACCTGACCGACAACGTCAACGTCATGGCGTCCAACCTGACCAGCCAGGTGCGCTCCATCGCGCAGGTGGCGACGGCGGTGGCGCGCGGCGACCTGTCGCAGAAGATCACCGTCGAGGCCAAGGGCGAGGTCGCCGCGCTCGCGGGTGTGATCAACACCATGGTGGACACCCTGTCGGCGTTCGCCGACGAGGTCACCCGCGTGGCCCGCGAGGTGGGCACCGAGGGCATCCTGGGCGGCCAGGCGCGCGTGCCGAACGTGGCGGGCACGTGGAAGGACCTGACCGACAACGTCAACTCGATGGCGAACAACCTGACCAACCAGGTGCGCAACATCGCCCAGGTCACCACCGCCGTGGCGCAGGGCGACCTGACCCGCAAGATCGACGTGGACGCGCGCGGCGAGATCCTGGAGCTCAAGACCACCATCAACACCATGGTCGACCAGCTCTCGGCGTTCGCCGCGGAGGTCACCCGCGTGGCGCGCGAGGTGGGCAGCGAGGGGCGGCTGGGCGGCCAGGCCGAGGTCGAGGGCGTGTCGGGCACCTGGAAGCGGCTGACCGAGAACGTCAACGAGCTGGCGGGCAACCTGACCCGCCAGGTGCGCGCCATCGCCGAGGTCACCAGCGCGGTCGCCGAGGGCGACCTGACCCGCTCCATCACCGTGGAGGCCTCCGGCGAGGTCGCCGAGCTCAAGGACAACATCAACTCGATGGTGGAATCGCTGCGCGAGACCACCAAGGCCAACCAGGACCAGGACTGGCTCAAGTCCAACCTGGCCCGCATCTCCGGCCTGATGCAGGGCCGCCGCGACCTGTCCGTGGTCGCCGAGCTGATCATGGACGAGCTGACCCCGCTGGTCTCCGCCCAGTACGGCGCGTTCTACCTGGCCGACGACACCGCGCAGACCCCCGAGCTGCGGCTGATCGGCTCCTACGGCAGCCCCCAGGACGCCGACCGGCCCGAGCGCTTCGGGTTCGGCCGCTCGCTGGTCGGCCAGGCCGCCCGCAGCCGCCGCACCATCGCCGTGGACGACGTGCCCGCCGACTACGTCACCATCACCTCCGGCCTCGGCCGCACCGCGCCGGTCAACCTGGTGGTGCTGCCGATCGTGGTCGAGGAGCAGGTGCTCGGCGTGATCGAGCTGGCCTCGGTGCACCGGTTCACCCCGATCCACCGCGACTTCCTCGAACAGCTGATGGAGACCATCGGCGTCAACGTCAACACCATCGTCGCCAACGCCCGCACCGACGAGCTGCTGGTGGAGTCCCAGCGGCTGGCCACCGAGCTGCAGGCGCGCTCGGGCGAGCTGCAGGTGCGGCAGGAGGAGCTGCAGCGCTCCAACGCCGAGCTCGAGGAGAAGGCGGCGCTGCTGGCCAGCCAGAACCGCGACATCGAGGCCAAGAACCTGGAGATCGAGCAGGCCCGCCAGGAGCTGGAGACCCGCGCCCAGCAGCTGGCGCTGGCCTCGAAGTACAAGTCGGAGTTCCTGGCCAACATGAGCCACGAGCTGCGCACCCCGCTCAACAGCCTGCTCATCCTGGCCCAGCTGCTGGCGCAGAACCCGACCCGCAACCTGACCCCCAAGCAGGTGGAGTACGCGGGCATCATCCACTCGGCGGGCTCGGACCTGCTGCAGCTGATCAACGACATCCTCGACCTGTCCAAGGTCGAGGCGGGCAAGATGGACATCACCCCGGAGCGGGTGCCGCTGCGCCAGCTGCTGGACTACGTCGAGGCCACCTTCCGGCCGATGACCACCCAGAAGAGCCTGGGCTTCCGGGTCACCACCGCTCCCGGTGTGCCGGTGGACCTGCTCACCGACGACTCGCGGCTGCGCCAGGTGCTGCGCAACCTGCTGTCCAACGCGGTGAAGTTCACCGAGGCGGGCAGCGTCGAGCTGCGCATCGAGCCCGCCGACGCGGCCGAGCTGCCCTCCTCGGTGCGCCACCACGGCGCGGCCATCGCCTTCCGGGTGACCGACACCGGCATCGGCATCGCCGAGCACCAGCTGGAGTCGATCTTCGGCGCCTTCCAGCAGGCCGACGGCACCACCAGCCGCAAGTACGGCGGCACCGGCCTCGGCCTGTCGATCAGCCGGGAGATCGCCTACCTGCTGGGCGGCGCGATCACCGCGGAGAGCACGCTGGGCCAGGGCAGCACCTTCACGCTGTACCTGCCGGTGGCCCGCCCGGACTTCCAGGAGTCGCCCGCGGTGGCAGGCCCGGCCGCGGCCACGACCGACCCGGCGCGGGGGACGCAGCGGCAGGAGGACGCGCCGCAGTCCGCGCACACGCCGCCCCAGCAGCGGCGGCTGCTGGTGGTGGAGGAGCGACCGCAGGGCCTGCTGTCGCTGGTGGCGCAGAGCGCGGTGGCGGACCTGTCCGACGCCCACGACCCGCGCGGCCCGGTGCAGGTGATCACCGCCATCGGCGCGCAGGAGGCGGCCGCGGCGCTGGCCGCCGAAGCCTGCCACTGCGTGGTGCTGGAGCTGGACATGCCCGACGGCGCCGCCCTGCGGTTCCTGGAGGCGATGGACGGCGACTCGGCGCTGCGCGGGGTGCCCGTGCTGGCGCACAGCAACCGGCGGCTGGACGTGGAGCAGGAGCGGCGGCTGCAGTCGCGCACCGAGTCCCAGCCGCTGGAGCTGCTGTCCAGCCTGGACGAGCTGCGCGAGCGCATCGCGCTGCACCTGACCGCGGAGGTGCCCGGTGACGTGCTGCCGCTGGTGCGGCACGAGGAGGCGGTCCAGCCCGCGCCGCAGCACGTGGACCGCACCCTGGCGGGCCGCACCGTGCTGATCGCCGACGACGACGCGCGCAACCTGTTCGCGCTGAGCAGCATCCTGGAGTTGCACGGCGTGAACGTGCTGCACGCCGAGAACGGCAGGGAGGGCATCGAAACCCTCACCGCGCACCCGGAGATCGACCTGGTGCTGATGGACGTGATGATGCCGGAGATGGACGGCTACGCGGCCACCGCGGCGATCCGCGCGATGCCGGAGTACGCGCGGCTGCCGATCATCGCGGTCACGGCCAAGGCGATGCCGGGCGACCGGGACAAGAGCCTGGCCTCGGGAGCCAACGACTACGTGATCAAGCCGGTGGACGCCGACGACCTCCTGGCGTGCATGCGCCGGTGGTTGGACGCGTAGCCGATGTCGTCACCGAACCCGCCGGGAACAGGCCCGGCCACGGAGAACACGGCGGACCGCGCGGGCGAGGGCGGCCTGGGCAGGTTGGCCGCCACCGTCGAGCGGCTGCGCAAGCAGGTGCGGGAGGCCAACGCCGCGGCCGACGGCCGGGCGTTGGTCGAGCTGGCCAAGGGCGTGCTGGTGGAGCGGCTGCGCTGCGGGCCCGCGCAAGCCGCCCGCCAGCTCTCCGAGCTGGCCGAGCAGGCGGGTCTGACCGTGCTGGAGCTGGCCGCCGACCTGGTCAACCAGGCAGCCCAGGACCGGTTCACCGAGGTGGTGGACCAGTTCCTGGCGCACGCCGTCGGCGAGGGCGAGGACCGTCCCGCCGAAGCCGGGGACGGGACGTCGGCCGCGGTGCGGCTGCGCACCGCGGAGAGCGGCGCGCTGGCCGCGGGCGACACCCAGACCGTCGCGGAGTCGCTGCTGGAGCACGCGCTGACCCCGCTGGGCGCCACCGCGGTGGCGATCTGGTCGGCGGGCAACGACTCGTCGCTGACCCTGGCCGGGTTCGCGGGCATCACGCCGGAGGAGGCGGCCCGGTGGCGGTACGTGCCGCCCGGTGTCGTCACGCCCGCCCGGCGGGCGCTGGTGGAGCGCGGCGCGGTGTGGGTGGAGGACCTGGCCCGCTCCGGGCTGCCCTCGGTGGCCCACCGCGACCTGGCGGGCGGCGGCCGGGTGGCGGTGCCCGCGGGCGCGGGCGGTCGGGTGCTGGGCGTGCTGGAGATCTGCTGGCCGCAGCCGCTGGAGCCGCAGCCGCAGCCGGTCCGCCGCCAGGTCGAGGCGCTGGCCGAGCTGTGCGCGCACACGCTGGAGACCTTCGACCCGCACGGCGGGGAGGACGACCCGGCGGGCCGGGCGCTGGCCGAGCTGGTGGACCTGGCCGACGGGCTGCTGGACTCGGCCCTGGTGCTGCGCCCCCACCTGGACGCCAACGGGGAGCTGAGCGACTTCCGCATCCACCACGTCAACCGCCGGTTCGTGGACCTGGCGGGCAGGCCGCGCGGCGCGATCGTCGGCGCGCTGGTGCTGGAGGTCTACCCGATGGCCGCCGACGACGGCAGCCTGTTCGACAAGGTCGAGCACGTGCACGCCACCGGCGAGCCGTTCCGCGCCGAGCGGATGACGCTGACCGAGCTGGTCGACCAGGTGCCGCTGACCGTGGTGGCGGCGGTGAGCATCAGCCGCCACGGCGACAACGTGCTGGTGGTGTGGCGGGTCCAGGACGAGACCGCCCGGCTGGCCAACCTGCTGCAGCACGCGCAGCGGCTGGGCCGCATCGGCGGGTTCGAGGAGAGCACCGCCACCGGCGAGATCACCTGGAACAGCCAGCTGTTCGCGCTCTACGGGTTGCCCGCGAGCGCGGACCCGCTGCCGCTGGCGCAGCTGCCCCTGCACGCCCACCCCGACGACGCCGTCGCCATCAACCGGTTCCTGCGCGCGGTGCTGCACCACCGCCGGGCGGACTCCGCGGCTTTCCGGCTCCAGCGGCCCGACGGCGTCACCCGGCACGTGCGGGTGATCGCCGAGCCGGTGCTCGACGCCGCAGGCAGGCTGCTCGCGGTGCGCGGCGCCTACCAGGACGTCTCGGCCCAGCACTGGACGGAGGTGGCGCTGTCGGCCACCCGCGACCAGCTGGCGCACACCGAGCAGCAGGCCGCCGAGCACAACCGGCTGGCGCTGCAGCTCCAGCAGGCGATCATGCCGCCCGCGCAGCCCTCCATCGACGCCTTCGGGCTGCGCATCGCGGTGCGCTACCGCCCGGCCGAGCAGGAGCACCTGGTCGGCGGCGACTGGTACGACGCGGTGGTGCTGCCCTCCAAGCAGATCCTGGTCTCCGTCGGCGACATCACCGGGCACGGCATCAAGGGCGCGACCGGCATGGTGGTGCTGCGCAACGCCCTGCGCGGCCTGGCCGCCACCGGTGCCGGTCCCGCGCAGCTGCTGACGTGGCTCAACGTGGTGGCCCACCACCTCAGCGACAACATCCTGGCCACCGCCATCTGCGGTCTGTACGACCCGCAGACCCGCGTCCTGCGGTGGGCCCGCGCGGGCCACCTGCCGCCGGTGCTGGTGCGCGGGCAGCACGCCACCGTGCTGCCGATGCTCGACGGGGTGCTGCTGGGCGCGCTGGCGGAGGTCGACTACGAGGAGGGGCAGGTGCAGTTGGAGCAGGACGACGTCCTGCTGCTCTACACCGACGGCCTGGTCGAGCGTCGCGACACCCCGCTGGACGACTGCATCGAGGCGTTGTCGAGCGCGGCGGCCGGGGCGTGGGGACCGCTGGAGGAGCGGCTGGACCACCTGCTGACCCACAGCGACGCCGACACCGACGACGACACCTGCCTGCTGGGCATCCAGATGTTGTGAGGCCAGCCCCGACCGCCGCCCGCAGGACGTCACCCCTCCAGAGCGCCTGCAAGTACTACCGGGTCGCTCCGGGAGGGCAGGTAACTACTACCCGGCATCGCGAACGCCCGGTTCGCGTCACAGCTAGCCGTCACAGCGAGCCCCAGTCGCGGGCGCGGTCGAGCAAGTGGCGGTGGGCCAGTGCCACCTGCGGGGTGGCCAGCCCACTTAAGCGAGTCGCCAGGAACAGCATGGCCAACGGGGGCACGCTCGCCTGCTGCACCAGCTCCACCGACCCGGCCGCCAGCGCCGGGTCGGCCAGGTAGCGGGGCAGCACCGATGCCCGGCGGCCACGGTCCGATGGCGGACCTGGCCTTCGACGCCGACCTTGGCGGGCTGCTGGTGGAGTTCGACGTCGGCCGCGCCACCGCCGACGAGGTCGGCGAGGTCGGCGAGGTCGGCGAGGTCGGCGAGAAGGTCAAGCAGTTCGCGGGTGAGGCGCGGAAGGCGTTGCAGGGCGAGGCTTCGCAGAGCGCCTTCGAGACCGCGGACAAGGTGCACAAGCAGGTCGAGGACCTCGAGGGCGGCGTCGAGGCGATGGGGCGCGTCGTCGCCGAGTCGGCCGAGCAGGTCGGCGGCAAGGCGGCATCGAGACCGCCGGAGGCATCCTGCGCAACGGAAGGGAGTCCGCGACGTGAAGAAGTTCCTCGCCGTGCTCGCCGGGTTCGCCGTGGCGGTCGTCATCGCCTACGCCAAGGGCGCGGACCTGACCTCCGCGCTGGTGGTCGGCCTGTTCTACACCGTGCCCATCCTGTTCGCCCTGGTGCTGCCGCCGTGGGGGCCCGGCGCGATAGCGGTGGTCGTGGTGGTGGCGATGCTGCTCGCGGGCCCCCCGGTGCCGCGCGACCAGCAGGACCGGGTCATCGGCTCGTGGGCGTTCCTGTGGGTGTGGGTCGCCATCGGCGTGGCGATCACCGTCGTGTGGGCCTGGTTCGAGCAACGCCGCAAAGCCAGTTCGTAGCACTCCGAGTGAGGGGGAACGGGCATGACGGTTTCACTGCGAAGAGCCGCCGGGAGCGCGGTCGCGCTGGTGCTCGCGGCAGGGGAGGCGGCCGACCGGCGCAGGCTGTTCGCGGTGACCCACGTCGAGCCGGACAGCAGCCCGACCCTGCGGGTGGTCAGCGATCCGTTGCTGTGACCCGGTGGGCGGCGCCGCGCGGCGAGCACCGCGCGGCGCCGCCGCACAGGTACGAGCGGGACAGCGCCAGGCCGGTCACGGTCAGACCGAGTCCGAGGACGACGGGCGCCAGGTGGAAGAAGTCGACGTAACCGATGACGCCGTGCACCAGCAGGGCGGGCAGGAACCCCGCGGCGGCGGCCACCGCCAGCGACCACCAGACCCACGACTCGCCGCGCCGCCAACCCCACGCGCTCAACAGCGTGATCGCCGCCGCGGCGGCCATCAGCGCCCCGCCGAAGCCCGCCCGGTCGTGGGCGATGAACGACAGCAGTCGCTGGTCGAAAGCGTCCGCGCCGACGCGCAGGAAGTCCAGGTCGCTGTCCACGAAAACCCCGGTCAGTCCCACGAACGACACCACAGCGCCACCGATGAACAGGCTGATCCCGGTGCACACCAGCAGGAGCTGGCCGACCAGCGCCCGGTGCCGGAGGTGCTCGGGCCCGTCCTCGCGCACCGTCCACCGGGGCCCGGTGCGGCGGCGGGTGGCGAGCAGGAACATCGGGAACAGCACGACGACGACCGCGGTGTGCAGCGGCTCGACGAACCCGAAACCCAGGAAGTACAGCAGCGTCGGGAACGCGATCCACCCGCTGACGAGGTAGGCGTCCCGCGCCCACGCCATCCCCTGGCGCAGCCCGCCCGCCGCCAGCCCGGTGTAAACCGCGCCGATCGCCACCATGGTGCCCGCCATGGTGATCCGGTCGTGCTGCAAGAAGTGCACCAAGTGGTGGTTGACCGCGTGCAACCGCGCGACGTCCATGCCGAGGAAAGCGCGGTCGTACCAGAGCAGCACCGGCCCGAGCGTGATGGCGGCGGCGCCCAGCCCTGCGCCGATCATGCCCAGTCCGACCAGCAGACCCCACCACCACGCGGGCCAACCGCGTTGACGACCCGGTCCGGGGTCGGTGGGCGTGGCCGCGTCGATCACCCGGCCGAACCAGCCGGGGCCAGCGCGCACCAGCACCGGGGGCGTCACCAGCACGGACTTCCCCGGATCGGCCAACACCTCGGCGGCGTGCGCCACCGAACCCGTGCTGGTGTGCTCCAAGCCCTCGGTGACGGCGGCATCGACATGAGGCACCACGGCATCCCGCGCTTGCGCGCTCACGGCGTGCGCGATCACCGGAACCCGCCTGCCCGCGGCGGCCTCGCGCACCAACGGCACGTCGTCGACCGCGACCGGCGCTACGACGACCACACCGGCGCCGATCAACGGCAGCGCCCGCACGGCGTCCCGCGCCACGCCCGGCGGGACGACCGCCCCGAGCCGACTGCGCACCGGCACACCCGCCACCGCTCCGGCCAGGTGCGGCGGTAGATGGCGATGCCCCAGCGCGTGGGCCACCAGCCACCCGCCACCGGGCAGCGACCCGACGCGGGCCAGCGTCCGCAGCGCCAGCCGTTGGGAGCGCCGCACACCCAGCGACCGGGCGGCGATACCGCGCAGCGGGTGGTAGGTCCAGTCGGGCATCAGGGCGTCCAACCCAGGACCGGGTCCATCGACCGCGACGCCAGCGCCGAAGGTGTCAACCGGACGACCGAATCCCGCAGCACCACCGCGGGCGGCCAGGCCCACCGCGCCACTGCCTCCACTCGCGCCGACCGGCGCACGACCTGCCGCGTCCTGGGCCTGCGCAGCCGGTCGTACCGGCGCAACGCCTCGTCGACCGGGCCGCCGTCGAGACGGTCCGCCAGGGTGACCGCGTCCTCCAGCGCCCGGCACGCGCCCTGCCCCAACGCCGGGCTCATCGCGCGCGCCGCGTCGCCCAGCAGCGCCGCCCGACCACGCGCGCACGACGGCAGCGTGGGCAGGTCGCACAGCTCGTGCCGCAGCACCCCGCCGACCACCACCGCGGTCCGCTCGTCCATCATCCCCCTGAATTCCGCGCCGCTGCGCGAAGTTCAGGGTAGGCCCTCGCGAACGCGAGCCGAACCCCGGACTTGGCAGCCCGCACGCTGAACCGCGTCACCGCGACCCGCCGCGCTCGGTGACCTGCCGCGTGTCGAGTGCGCGCTACGCTGCCCGGCAAGCCGATCCGGGGGGAGAACCATGGCTGCCGCATGGCCGTCGCCGATGTCCAAGAGCTGGTCCGAAGCCGCGGACATCCGCGCGGTGCTGGACTCGGGAGCGGACCCGAACGCCCCGATGTGGGGCGACTACGGCAGACCGCTGCACATCGCCGCCGAGCACGGCTCTCCGGAAGTGGCCGCGCTGCTGGCGAGCCGGGTGACCGACGTGGACGCGGAGGAGGAAGGCCGCACCGCCCTGTGGCGGGCGGTCCACAGCCACCGACCGGACAACGCCCGCGTCCTGGCCGAGGCGGGCGCGGACCCGTGGCGGCCGATGATGGCGGGCTGGTCGCCGGGCCGGTTGGCACTGGCGGGCCCCGAGCCCGACCTGTTCGGCGCCCCGCCGGAAGGGGTGGCTCTGTCCGAGCGGGAGGTGGCCGCCGCGGCGGAAGCCCCCCGGCTCATCGCGGCCCTGGGGGACTTCTACCTCGACGGCATGAGCCTGGCCTGCGTGGCGGGCATCGACGCGGCCGAGGCGGCGCGGCGGCTGGGGGCCGTGCCGGTCGCGGACGGCGATGCCGAGGACGACCTGGCGGTGGTGGGCGCCACCGACGTGCCCGGTGGCTGCGTCGTCCTGCAGCCGAGGGGCTTCGCGGCGCAGATGTCCGCTGTGCTGACCGCGTTGTCCGAGGGCACCGCCTGCTACGGGTTCTACGCCAACCCCAAGAGCGGCGACCAGGGCTCGGTCGCCCGCGACGGCGTCCTGGTGGACTGGGACCTGGACCCCGGCGGCGGCGTCAGCGAGCACGACCCGTCCGAGTACGTGCTCGCCTCCTACCTCTACCAGGACCGGCCGGTGGCCCACTCGTGCGCCTACGCCGGTCTGCGCCTCACCGGCACCAGGGCGGTCGCGGGACCACCGGACGTCTGGCTGCGCCTCCCCGAGGACCTGTACGGACCGGGGGAGGCGGCCAAGCGCTCGTTGCGGGGTGGCTGGTAGCGCTCGCGGGCGAGTCCGGGTCAGGCGGGCGGGGCCGCCAGCGGTCCGAACGCGCGCCGCAGGTCCTGCGCCCGGCCGCGGTTGACCGCGGCGAGCGGCGCGTAGTGGTGCAGCTCGCCGTCCGGGACGCGCAGCAGCGGCCTGCCGCGCTCGTCGCGCGGCCACTCCACGTCGCCGGTGACCGTGCGCGCCGGGATCAGCCAGTAGTCGCCGGGCCGCGGCGTGCCGCCCTTCTCGAACCACACCTGCACGCCGTCCTCCAGGTCCAGCCACTGCTCCTCGACCAGTTCGACCCCGCCGCCGACCGGCTTGGCGGGCCGCTGGTCCCAGCGGCGCAGCAGCGGGTGCCTGCCCGGCACCTCGCCCACCCCGCGCGGGCGCTCGCCCGCCAGCTCCACCCGCAGCCGCTCGGTGTCCACGTCCACCACCCGCAGCAGGTCCGAGGTCTCCCCGCGAGCCGTGGTGGCGTCGTCGAGCAGCTCCACCCAGTCGCCGACGTCGAGGTCCAGCTTGCCGTCGCGGCCCGCGTCGGACAGCGTCACGAAGTCGCCGTCCACCGAGGCGACGCCGAACACCACCGAGCCGTTCTCCCGCGACCACTTGAACGTCCGCTTCGGCGCCACGCTGTGGATCTCCAGCCGGTACAGCTGGTTCTCCTCGCCCCGGTACCGGGCGTCCGGCGCGGCCAGGCACGGGTTGTCGTCGGCTTTGGCGGGCCGCTCGGTGCGCGCCGCCAGCCGTGCCGTGGAGGCCTGCCCGCCCACCCACTCGGCGAACTGCTCGGGGTTGCCCCGGAACGCCAGCACCTGCCAGCTCACCTTCAGCCGCGCGGCGGTGTCCGGCAGCGACGGTCCCAGCGCCGTCTCCCGGATCGCCGGGTCCTGCACGTGGGTGACCAGCCGCTCGGTCACCTTCAGGTAAGCCACGAACGGCTGCTCCGGCAGGTTGTCGGTCTCCGGGCGCTCCTTGTCGCGGTAGGCGTCCGGCTGGTCCCAGTAGGTCCAGTTGTCCGGCGTCGGCACCGCCCGCTCGTCGTCGTCCGCCGGGACGCCCGAGGCGGGCCGGGTGGCGTCGACCAGGATGCCGTCGACGTAGTAGCGGCCCGCCGAGATGGACAGGTCGGCCGGTTCGCCGTCCTTGGCCAGGTACTCGACGCCGAACCCGAGCGCGTCGACCGGACCGCCGTGCGGGCCGATCAGGTCGGCCGCCAGGGTGCGCGCCCGGTGCAGGTCGAGCAGCACCTGCTCGTTGGCGTCGGAGTCGAGTTGGACCCGGCCCTGCTGCGCCAGCACCGCGGAGTAGCGCCGGTCGGGCCGGAAGCCCAGCTTGGAGAAGTCGCCGTGCATGGGGCCTTTCCCTTCAGGAGACGAAGACGACGCCGGCGGCCGTGCCGGCGGGGAGGAACTCCTCCAGTCGGGCCCGGAGGTTGTCCTCCCGCTGCGGCTGGAACAGGTCGTGGAAGGCGCCCAGCTCGGCACCGTCCTCGGCGCCGCGGGCGATCTCGGGCGGGCAGCCGGGGGCGAGCTGGGCGTAGCCGGGCGTGCCGTACCGGGTGCTGGTGAAGCGCGGCCGGTGCGCCGATTCGCAGCGGTATCGCCGCGGCGTGCGCGATCCCGCCGTCACGTAGCAGAAGCGCAGGCACCCGATGCCGCGCCTGGCCACGTGCACGAAGCCGTCGAGGATGCTGTTCTCGGCGATCCGGATGGCGTGCGCGTAGACCTCGCCGATGACCGTGGTGCGGTGCAAGGAGAGCACGGCGTGCGCGTGCGAGCAGTCCGGGCCGGACAGGGCCTCGCGGTCGCGACCGGTGGCGTCCAGGACGCTGTCGGCGACGTGGATCTCCAGCGGTTCGGTGCGCACCTCGTTGCCCTGCACCAGGATCGTGCCCATGATGCTGCGCTCCACCTGCACGCACGCGGTGGTGTCCTCCAGCACCAGGCTGGGTTCCTCGGGCTGCACCGGGTGGCACTCCGGCTCCAGCGTCCAGCCGGGGACCAGCGTGCTGTGCCGGATGACGACCTGCCCCACCGGTCCGCTGACGTGCACCCCACGGCCGGTCACCAGCAGGCCGTCCAGCACCACGCGCGGCGGTCCCGGCCTGCCGCAGTCGTCGCAGTCGCCGTCTTCGCGGCCCCTGGCCCGGATGATCAGCGCGTCCGGCCGGTTGCTGTACCAGTCCAGCAGCCGGATCACCGGCCGCGCGCCTTCGGCCGCGCGGACCTCCAGCCGGTCGCCGCGGTCGAGCGCGAACTCGATCTGCTCCTGGTAGGCCAGGCTCCGGGTGATCTCGATGACCGCGTCCGCGGGCGCGTCGCCGGAGGCCTTCTCCCGCCGCCAGCGGCGGTAGGCGTCCATGATCTCCGAGTCGTCCTCGTCGGGCCCGACCCGGTAGAGCTTCGCGCCGGGGCGCACGGGCCGTTCGCGCGGGTACTCGCCGCCGCCGGTGTCGTCGCTGAAACCGTGGTGGTAGCTCACCCACACGCCGCGCTTGGGCGCGGTCCGCGTGCCGAACGCGATCCGCCCCAGCACCGGGTCCACCACGACCTGCCCGCGCTGCGCCCGGTACCGCCAGCGGGACAGGTCGGCCACCACGATGTCGCCCGGCGGCACCGGCCGGTTCTCGCCGTCGCGCCAGATCTGGAAGCTCTTGCCCGGCCCGTAGTGGTCGGCGAGCCGGTCGCGCAGCGCCCGGCGGCGGATGAAGCCGGGCACGTTGGCGGGTGTGGCGATGTGGTCGGCCGAGGGCTCGGGGACCGGTTTGGTCATCAGCGGGGTGTCGTTGCCCAGGATGGAGAAGGTGTAGAGGCTGCGCGCCCGGTCGACGCAGTACGCGGGCGCCTTGGTGATCGAGTGCGGCTTGAGCCGCCACACGAACAGCCCCGCGCTCGCGGGCGTGCGGGTCCGGCTCGCCGTGTGGGCGAACTCGTCGAACGCCGAGTCGACCAGGTCCAGCTCCGCGCCGCGGCGCAGGTCGACCGTGCGGGCCGGGGCGGCCAGGTGCCGCGCGGTGGCGCGCTCCGGCCTGCCGGGGTAGAGCCGCACCGGCTGCGACCCCGACAGCAGCGGCCCGAACTCCACCGCCCGCGCGGGCCACTCGGCCACGGTCCGCGCGGTGGCCTCCAGCAGCGGCAGCGTTCCCTTGCGCCGCCGGTTGGCCACCGTCGCGGCCACGTCCGCGCGCGGCGCCAAGCGGGCCGACAGCAGCCGGGCCGCCGCCCCGCGCCCGGACACCGCCTCCTCGTAGCCGCGCAGCGCCCGATACCCCACGAGGTCGCCGATGTAGGGCACCGCCCAGTCCGCGCACGTCTCGATGAACCAGTTGTCGTACAACTGCTCCAGGTCGCTCTCGACCAGGTCGAGCTGTTCGGCGACCACTGCCAGCAGCGCGCGCAGCGCTCCGCCGCTCTCGGCGTCGCGCCTGCGGTGGAACTGGGGCAGCAGGTCGAACAGGCGGTCTGGCTGGCGGCTCATGACCGGACCTCCTTGAGGATCAGCGTGTCGGGCACGGTCGGGGACAGCACCGCCAGCTGCGCGGGCCGAACCCCGCGGAAGACGACCACGGAGCGGTTCTCCAGCAGGTCGCCGGTGGTGATGTCCGGGTTGAGCCGAACCAGTTCCGCGACCGTGATGCCGTGCTTGGCCGCGACCGCGGTCAGCGTCTCGCCGCCCGCCGCGACCCGGTAGCGGGTCTCCTCGAACACCGCCTCGCGCGCGGGCACCACGGTCCGCGGCCTGCCCAGCGACCCGGCCAGCGCGTCCAGCTCCACCGGCGTGACGCTGCCGGGAATCCCGGCGAACACGTCCACGTCCACGTGGTCCACACCGGGCACCGCCTGCGCGGCGGCCAGCACCTCCGACAGGTATGCGGGCTGGCCCAGCTCGCGGTTGCGGAAGCCGAGGCGCTCCAGCAGCGCCGCGCGCACCGCGGGTTCCACCACCTCCCAGTAGTGGTCCGGGCGCACCCCGATGTTGGCCGAGACCACCAGCAGCACCGGCTCCCGCACGGCGACCTCCACGGGCAGGCCGGTGTCGCCGTGGGCGGCCAGCGCGGCGCGCAGCGTGGTCACGATGTCGGAGTCGTCGTGCAGCGCGATGTCGTCCACCCCGGCCACGGTCAGGTGCACCACCTGCCGCACGCCGTTGAACAGCCGCCGCGCCGACGCCCGGCCGATGCCCGCCCGCGCCCGCGCGAAGTCCTCGTGGTCGGGCACCGACACCAGCCGGTCGAACGCGGTGACGCCGAGCGGGATGTTGCGGCGCAGCAGGTTCGCGTCGTCGCGGTCCGCGCCGCCGTGCGCGGGCAGCGGGTTGGTCACCGCCGACACGCCCAGCGGCCGGGTGGTCAGCTGGGTGATCCGGCCCGCGCCGACGTTGCCCGCCTCGCCCAGGCCCACGCGGTAGCGGGCGCGGACGTTCTCCACTCCGGTGGGCAGCCGCGCGCCGCGCACCCCGTCGCCGAAGGCCACCACGAGCGAGCCCTGCTCGCCGGGCCGGGTCACGTAGACCCGCTCGGTCGGCCCGCGCCCGGCGAAGCTGTCCACCTCGCGCCAGCGCACCCCGTCGACCCGCACCTCCAGCGTGCTCTCCGCGCCGCGCGGGTTGTCCGCGGCCAGCCAGGTCAGCGGGCCCTGGCGGAGCAGGAACTCCTGGTTGGCCTGGCCCTCGTCGCCGCTGCCGATGGGCTCGTCGCGCCCGGCGCCGTGGGTGGCCCGCACGACGTTGGCCAGCAGGCGCACGGTCTCCCGCCGGTAGGTGTAGGCCAGTGGCGCGGCCAGGGTGAGCGTGGTGCGCACCTTGTCTCCCGGCCGCTCCCGGTCGTGCCCCTGCCGCACCGAGGCGATCATGGCCAGCTCGGTGCCGAGCACGCCGGGGGTCCCGCCGGGCAGGTCGGTGCGCTCGCCGGTGACCACCAGCCAGCGGCCCGGCGTCAACCCGTCGTGCAGCTCGGCCAGCTCGACCTCGCTGCCCGCCACGTCGTCGGTGATCGGCTCCTCGGCCAGCGACAGCCGCTCGCCGCGCAGGTAGATCGTCGTGTCGCGGATGTCGGACAGCCGGGTGTCGAGCGCGTCCAGCCACGGCCGGTCCAGCACCAGCTCGGTGACCTTGCCGCTGATCCCGAAGCCCTGCTTGGCGATCGTGCGCACCCCGGCGACCCTCGCGGTGACCAGGCCGAGCCCCTGGACGCCGGGCGTGCTCGACCGCTTGCGCGGCCGTTCCACCACCACCCAGCTGCCGATGCCCACCCCCTCGTACACCGCGTCCAGCGCCAGCACGGTGGAGGGCAGGCGGGCCTGGGTGAAGGCGGTGACCGAGACCGACGGCCGCGCGCCCGCCTCCGCCGGGGTGATGCGGGTGAAGTCGATGCGGACCTGCCGCTCGGTCGTCGGGTCCCACTTCCACCGGGTCTGCCGGTCGTTGGCGGCCAGCACCACCGCGTCCGGCAGGTCGTCCGGGAGGGTGACGGTGACCCGGTCGTCCGCGCTCGCCCTGGACAGCACGATCCGGTGCTCGGGCAGCTGCGGCTCGGTCTGCAGGGTCACCGCCCCGTCCTCGTCGACGCTGTGCCTGACCCGCCCCGGACCGAAGTCCAGCTCCCCCTCCACCGACAGGTCGTCGATGCCGTCGCGCCACGCGTTGGCGTCCAGCTGGAAGACCAGCTCGGCCGAGGACGGGGTGTCCTTGGGCTTGGGCTCCTCGGCCTCCGGTTCCTCTTCCCCCGGTGCCTCGTCGTAGAAGACGGTGGCGGTGAAGGTCTGCGGGACGTCGAGGTTCCACTCCACCTGCCGGGTGGTGGGTTGGCCGCTCTGCGGGTTCTCCACGGGCTCGGTCCTCAGCGGCGCGGTGGCGGCGAAGGGCGTGGCCACCTGCCGCATCGCCAACAGCTCTTGCAACGCCAGCGGCGCGGCCAGGTCCACCCGCCGCCAGGCGGTGTAGAGGTCGTCCGCGAGCCTCGGGTCCAGCGCGGAGAGCAGCTGCGCGGCCAGGTCGGAGCCGGACCCGTACAGCTGGCCGACGTCCCGGCGCAGCTTGCGGGAGCTGCCGGGGGAGCGGCTGGGCGGGGTGCGCAGCGCGCCCAGCAGCGCCCCGAGCCCCAGCAGCGCGGCACTGCCCGACGGGGGCGTCGTGCCCAGCGACAGCGCCCGGTAGAGGCTGGTCTCCTCCTTCTCCGGCTGCGGCGGTTCCAGCATGCGGGCCTTGTCGTGCTGGTCGACGACCTTCGCCCGCACGTCCTCCAGCCACTTGCGCACGTGCGCGTAGTGCTCGGCCACGGCCAGCGCCTCGGCCAACCGCTCCAGCACCTCGGCCAACCTGGCGGCGTAGCGGGTGGGGGTGGGCAGCGCGCCGGGGTCCTCCGGGGTGGCGCCGAGGTCCGCGCGCAGGGGTTGCAGCACGCCGTCCACGAAACGCCGCAGGATCACGCTGCGCCGCACCACGTCGCCGGGGTTGGCCAGCAGCTCGTCCAGCCACTTCCGCAGGTCGGCGCGCAGCTCGGCGAGGTTGGTCAGCGCGGGCGCGGGTTTGCCGACCGTGGTGGTGTCGCTCTCCCGGTCGACCGCCACCTCGGCCACGTCCTCCAGCACCTGGCTGCCCGCCTCGCTGCCGAAGACGAACAGCAGGCGGTCACCGGGCCGCAGGTTGGTGGTCACGCCCTTGAGCTGGACCGCCCGCCGGTCCGCCAGGTCGTCCTTGGTCAGCTGGTAGGGCCTGCGGGTGCGCACTCGCAGCTCGTTCCAGGAGTGCCGGGCGAGGAGGTCCTCGACGCTCTCGAACGCCTGCGGCTCCTCGCCGGGGCCGGGCACGCTCTGGGCGCGGGCCCCGCGCGGGATGCGGGCCTCCAGGTCGCGGCCGGGAGTCGGATCGGCGTCGACGGTGTAGGCCAGGTAGGTGCCCGCCGCCACGCCGGGGCGCGGCAGGTGACCGACCAGCCTGCCCAGCAGCTCCAGCGACCGCTGCTCGGTCGCGGTGCGCAGGTAGCCCTCGTCGGCGATCCGCTCGGTGTAGAAGGTGAGCAGGTCGGCCAGCACCGCCGAGGCGTCCAGCAGTCCGATCGCCGGGTCGTCGAGCGCGCGCGTGGTCAGCGCGTTCAGCGGCCGGTAGCCGGGGCTGGACAGCCGGGCCAGCATGGTGGCCATGAACTCCGCGTGCGTGCCCACCCGGTGCGCCAGCGCGGCCTGCGCGGGCGGGGTGAACACCTCCACCGGGGTCCGCGCCGACGCCGCCGCGCGGCAGTCCTGGCATCCGCAGCCGCTCATCGCCCACCTCCCAGCACGATGTCCAACCGGCCGTTCTCCGGGTGGTCGGGGTCGTTGTCCAGCTGGGCGACCTCCAGCGGGCCCAGGCGCAGCAGCCCGGCCTCCAGCGCGCCCTCGTCCTGGCCGAACTGCCTGCGCAGCACCGTCACGCGGGCGGTGACCACACCGGGCACCGCGGCCGCGGCGGCGACCAGCGCGCTCACCCGCACCGGCTCGCCGAAGGTCAGCGCGTCGGGGCGGAAGAAACCACGCCCGCCCAGCGCGGCCCGCAGCGCCGCCAGCACGTGACCGCGCTGGTAGCCCTCGGCCACGCACACCGCGACGCCGACCTCCAGCGGCACCAGCACCGCGGGGCCGACGCTGACCTGGTGGCCGATCCGCCGCACCCGCGCCAGCGCCCGCGCCACGGTGTCCAGCAGCGCGGCGTCCGGCTCGGCGCGGCCCACGGGGTCGACGGCGACCTGGACCTCCCGCCCGGCACCGGTCCACCGCAGCCGCGCGGCGGCCCGCTGCACGCCGGGCACCCGCGCCGCCAGCGCCGCGTAGTCCTCGGCGGTGACCGCGCGCAGCAGCTCCCGGCGCAGCGCCAGCGGCGCGAGCTGGCGCACCTGGTCCAGCGTCTCCGGCTCCACCCCGCCGACCGCCGCGAGCGGGTTGCGCACCCGCTCCACCGCGTTGTGCTGGTCACCGCGGCACAGCACCAGGTGGTTGACCGCCTCGGCGCCGACGTTGCCCGCGAGGCCGTTGCCGACCCGGTAGCGGACCTCCAGCCGCCCGCCCGGCGGGGGAGCGGCGCCGTGCCCGCCGTCGCCGAAGCGCAGCGCCAGCCGCCCGGACTCCTCGACCTCGCCGACGAAGTGCCGGTCGCGCGGCCCGCTGTCGAGCAGGTCGCGCCGGGGGGTCCACTCGGCGTCACCGCGGAGGACCACCGACGGCAGGGCCGTGCGCGGGTCGGTGACCAGCGCCGCCCTCGCCGGACCGCGCAGCGCCGCGCTGCCCGGCGACAGCCCCGCCGCGTAGTCCTCGCCCCAGGTGTGCTCCAGCTCCCAGGCGATCCCGTCGTCGAGCACACCGCCCGCCAGCGCGCGGGTGCGCAGCACCTCCAGCCGCCGCGTCTTGGCGGCCAGCAGCTCGGCGCGCCGGGCCAGCAGCTCGCGCAGCGCCCGCTCGGGCCGCTCGCCCAGCCGCAGCTCGGTCAGCACCCGCTGGCCGAACAGCACCGTCAGCGCGGCGACCTGCTCCCGGCTCGGCCGCCTGCCGCCGCGCGCCTGCCGCCACAGCTCCTCCAGCCAGGCCCGCACCCGCCCCGGGATGGTCGCCAGCAGCCGCGCCTGCGCCGCGGCGACGTGCGCGGGCAGCGGGAAGGGCGCCCGCTGCGTCACCGGTGCCCGCTCCAGCACCGGCCGGAAGCGCGGGCGCACGGCGGGGTAGGTGATCTGCGCCAGCAGGGCCCGCAGCGCGGCGTGCTGCTCCTCGGCGGTGTCCGGCACCACCACCTCCCGCTCGCCGTCCAGGTCCAGCACCAGCCCCGCGCGGTCGGTGGTGCTCTCGCCCAGCAGCCGCACCAGGTCGTGCACGTGCTCGGGGGTCAGCGGCTGCCGGTCGCCGGTGCGGCCGACCAGGTCCTGGACGAACGCGACGATCGGGTCCACCGCGTCGTCGCCGCCGCAACCGAACTCCGGCGGGTCGCAGGTCGGCGGCACGACCGGCGCGGGCGGCACGGTGATCACCTCCACCGGCCCGCCGCACGCGTCGAGGCTGCGCCCGTGGTCGACCAGCACCACGTTGCCGCGCGCCACGCTCACGTCCGGGATGGGGCAGCAGTCCTGCCCGCCGCGCGAGGACAGGCAGGCGCTGAAGGCCAGCGCGTCCTCGACGTCCCAGGTGACCTCGACGACCGGCTGGTCGTAGAGGTCGTCGACCCCAGGGGTCACGCTGACCAGCCGCACCGCCTGCCGGTGCGCGGGATCGGCGTCGGCGGGCGCGCCGCTGTCCGGGCCGACCCGCTCCTCGATGATCAGCACGTCGCCCGGTCGCAAGCGCAACGCGCGCCGCCCTGGGTGGTGGCCACCGCTTCGCGCCTCGCTGTCGCTGTCGCTGTCGGCGTCGCTGTCGTGGTGCAGCCACTCGTCGCGCAGGGTCGCGGCCGTGGCGCCCTTGGGCAGGCGGCACTCCTCGTCGCCCCACGTCCAGAACCGGATCTCGTTGTGGGCGGGCAGGACCGACAGGTCACCGGGGTCGACCGGTTCGAAGAACTCCCACGTCGCCGAGGTCGGCAGTTCGGCCACCACGTCCTCGGACACCACCGGCCCCAGCTCGGGGCGGCGCAACGGGTCCACGTGGCTGAGGTCCACCGCGAGGAAGCGGAAGTCGCCCGCCCGCAACGTCGCCTCGCGACACACCTCCAGCGCCACGAACGTTCGGGCGTTGCAGCCGTCGTGCATCGCGTAGTCGACCAGCCGCGCGTGGCGGCGCACCGAGACGCGCCTGCGCGCGGTGTCCAGGTACGCCTCGGTGGCGATGGCGTCCTGCTGGTAGCTGAGCCGGTCGCCCACGTAGGCCAGCAGTTCGACCACGGTGACGCCCAGGTCCGGGGCGTGCCGCTCGACCCAGCGCGGCGCGGTCAGCGTCAGCCGGTCCAGCAGGAGCCCGCGCAGCGAGGCGTAGTCGCGCGCGGTGTAGTTGACCACCTGCTGCGGCCCCGGCGCCGGTGGCGGCGGTTCGTCGGGCACGCAGTCCAGCTCCGTCGGGCACATGCGGCGGAAGTCGAAGTCCGCGCCCGCGTAGCGCGGGTCGAAACCGGGGTAGGGCTCGGTGCCGGGGAAGCCGTGCCCGTCGGAGCGGACGACGGACAGCCGGTAGGTCGAGCTGTCGCCGGGCCGGTCGACCTCCACGCGCACGCGGTCGTCCAACTCCGGGTCTTCCTCGTCCTCCAGCCGGACCGAGACCGCCACGATGCCCCGGACGCGGCGGCCACCGTCGATGCGGATGTTCTCCGGGCCGAGGTCGCGCGGCGCGCGGCCCAGGAACGTGACGGTGAGGGTGCGCCCGTCGTCGGAGACCTCCACCCCGTCGACGCCGTTGCGGTGCTTGGCGCGCACCCGCGCCCGCCTGCGGTCGGTGCGGCAGTCCTGCGTCATCGGTCGCCGCTCCTCTCGAACGTGTCGGTGCGCCGCGTTCCGGTGGGCCGCACGACGTAGACCAGGTGCACGCGCAGCGTGCTGTCCTCGCTGGTGACCTCCAGCGCCTCCACGTCGATCACGTCACCCAGCCAGCGCTGCAAGCCTGCCTGGATGGACAGCCGCAGCGCGGAGGCGAACTCCGGGCTGTTGGGCGCGAAGACCAGGTCGAGCAGGCCGCAGCCGAAGTCCGGCCGCATCACCCGCTCACCGGGGCTGGTGAACAGCAACTGCTCCACCATGTCGCGGACGTGGTCGTCGTAGCCGCGGTCGGCGGTGCGCCCGCGGCCGTCGACCCGGAAGGGGAAGGCTATGTCGGTGCGGGTCATCGTCCCACCGCTCTCTGTTGCACCACGACGACGTTCGGCGGCCCCTGCGGGACCTGTTCAGCGCTCTGGCACAGGCCGACCGACCCCTGCAGCAGGGCAGGCTGGCCGTCCAGGGTGATCCGGGAGGACGGGGTGACCCACTTGATCGTCACGCACGGCTGGGGTTTGCCGCTGACGGTGAAGGAGCAGCCCGCGATCGTGTAGGTGTCGGCCAGCGTGGCCACCGGCTGGCCGCTGACCCGCACCCGCGTCCGCGCGGGCAGCAGCGTGGCCTGCCCGCCGTGCGGGCACACCACCGTCGCGTTGACGTGCAACAAGTTTCCCGACATCGTTCCCCCTCAGGTGACGGCGAGCGCGCCCTGGTTGATCGAGACCGTCGGCCCCACCAGCGAGATGGAGGCGCCCTGGCCGTTGCTGATGACGATCCCGCTGTCGTTGACCGTGATCATCGCGCCGCCCGCCGTCTTGAGCGTGATGCCGACCCCCGGCACGTCCGACAGCACGATCGAGTGCTGCCCCAGCGTCTGCAGCACCATGTTCGGCGAGGCGGGCAACCCCGCGTTGGCAGGTGCGGGCAGCTCCGCCTGCCCGCCGTACCAGCAGCCGGTCCAGATCGGGAAGTCCTTGTTGCCCTGCTCGAACTCGATCCAGACGCCCGCTCCGACCGGCGGCACGACGTAGTGGCCCATCTGCGGCCCGGCCACCGGCAGGCACGGCAGCGCGAACGTGGACGGCGTCGTGCCGTACACGTCCGACACCAGCGCCTGGATGCGCCCGCGGCGCTCCGGGTCGACGTTGTTGAACACGGTGCCGCGGTACTTGCCGAGGTACCTGGTCGGTTCGGTCATCTGGCTCCCCTCACGGCCGGACCACTGGAGCCAGGGAGATCAACCCTTCCCTGGCGAGGGTGAAGTTCTGGGTGTAGCTGCCGCGCTGGAGGTTGTGCGTGACGCTCTTGACGTAGTACAGGCCGTCGTAGGTGATGCCCGCCCCGCGCACGCCGACCAGTTCGCGCGCCCGCAGCACGTGCCCGTAGCGCACCACGTCCAGCTGCCCGGACCCGGACACCGCGTCGGCGGACTCGGCGGCCTTGGCCAGCGTCTCGGCCAGCGCCTGCGGCGCGTCCTTCTTCGCGGTGTCCTTGATGACGGTCTTCTTCAACGCCGGCGCGGGTTTCAGCGCCATCGGCGGACGCAGCACGCTCACCTCCGGGACTGGCAGCGGCAGGGAGATCTTCGTGGCCGGGATCTGCACCATGGCCGTGGGCTGCTCCCGAGCGGTGCCGTCGAAGCTGAACGTCATCTGGTCCACGTTGGACGAAGCGTCGGAGTTCACCGTCAGCGCGGGCTGCGGCGCGCCCAGCCGCACCTCCGGCCCCCAGTAGGCGCGGCTGACCCCCGGCGCCGGACCGGGATCGAGGTAGAACACGTACCCGTTGGCCTTGGCGATCTCGTTGAGGTAGGCCAAATCTGTGCCCTTCTGCGAGGGCACTTGCTCGGTCGGCATCTTCACCTGGGGGAAGATCTCCGGCACCACCACCGGCACGATGCCGTAGGTGGCGTACTCCGCGATCACCACCGCCGCGCGGGCCGCCGGGGAGGTCGCCGGGAACTGCCGGTTCTCCTTCTCCTCCAAGTCCATCAGCACCGTCAGGTCCTCGCCGGTGACCGTCAGCGTGGACTGGCCCGGCTCGTTGCTGATGCCGACCTCCTGGCGGATGCAGATCCCGTCCATGATCACGTTCGGCACGCCGCGCACGGTGACCACGAGCACCACCCGCGTCTCCGGGTCGAAGAACCCGGCGGGCAGCAGCGCGTTGCGCAGCACGCCCATCTTCGACAGGTCGAACGCCAGCTGGAACCCGCTGCGCTGACCCGCCGAAACGGTCACCTGCGCCGACAGCAGCGCGTCGGTAACCTCCTGCGGCACGGGCACCGGGATGCGGCGGCCCATGAGCAGGGTGAGGTGGACGGGAGCCAGGTCAGCCATTCGGCATCGCGATCCTGAGCAGGCGGCCCGGCGTGCCCGTCAGCTCGTCCGGGCTCAGCACCGGGTTCGCGTCGGCGATCCGCCACCACGCCTCGGCGTCCCCGAAGTACCGGTGCGCCAGCAGGTCCGGCCGATCGCCCTCGCTCACCTCGTGCTCGGCGATGGCGGCCGACGGGGGCGGCGGCAGTAGCCTGCGGGCGAGGTGGGGGACCTGCCTGCCGTCCGCGGTCACGTGCACCGCCGTGGGCACGCCGTAGTAGCGGCTGCCGCGCGGGTACGGCGTGGGTTGCGGCACGGCGGCGGCCATCGCGTCCGCGGGGTTGGTCATGACGTGCTCCTTCAGATGTTCCGCAGCCCGAGCGCTTCCAGCCGCCCCGGCGCGGCCGAACCGGCGAACCGCTCCTTCTGCGACAGGTAGGCCATGTAGAGGTCGGCCCCGCGGTGGCCCGCGGGCAGGTCGTTGACCGAGAGGACGCGCAGCCCGATGCTGACCGTGGCCCGGTACGGGTTCAGGTCGGCGTCGAAGGCTTCCTCGGTGATGGCCAGCTCGGTCAGGCGCACCGGCATGACCCGCTTGGCACCCCAGACGAACAGCGTCAGCGGGGTCTCGACGGGAGTGATCTCCAGCGTGCCCAGGCTCGCCAGGCGCAGGTTGGTGTTGATCTGGGTCGTGGTGGGGTGGACCAGCATCTCCAGCGTCGCCAGCTGCGGGTGGATGCCGAACTCGCTGGGCACCTCCGGCTGGTCGGTGGCGTCGATCTCGGCGGTGAACCGCCAGGTCTCGATGGCCGGGCCCTTGAGGCGCAGGGCTTCGGTGCGGTCGCCCTGCTCCGCCCCGGAGGCTTGGGGGGCGAGGCTGCGTTCGAGGGTGTCGGGGTTGAACTGCATGACGATGACCCGGCGCGTGCCCTGGTCCGGGTCGACCACGATCCCGGCGCGAACCGGCTTGGGTATGTCCAGGTATCGGGTCATGCCTGCTCCACCCCAGCTGAATCGTAGGAAGCGAGCATCCGCTGTGCTTTGTCCCTGAGGGACGGACTTGGATCTTCTTCGGCGGCTGACCGCAACAGCGGCCGGAATTCAGCTCTGGGATTGAGGGACATGCTCCACACGACTAGTTCGCGCAACTTCTCGGAGGGGTGCGAGAAGCCTCGCTTCAAGCGTTGGAGGACACGTTGGTCCACTGCGGGGGCGCCCATGGCCAGGAGCGTCAGGGTGGCACCGAGCATGGACTCGTTATGGGCGTCGTCCACTGCTTGGAGCAGCTCCTCGAAGGTGTAGACATCCAGGTCCTGCAGAAGACGTCCGGACAGTGATTGCACCTGACCCGGCTGCTCTCCGGAGACTTGTACGTAGCAGTACCCGGTGAAGTGGTTCTCGCCGTAATGCACACGCAACGCGGAGTCCGCGGACCACACCACCTCGGCGGGCTCGAATGTGTGAGGATTGCCGGCCGACCGGGCTGCGTACTGCCAACCACGCTCACGTGCGTACTCCGACACCGACTCTTCGGCCGGACAGTTCTTGAGCATCAGCAGGGGGGAGAAGTAGGTGTCGTTCACTCGGTCAACCCTCGGTTCTGGAAGAAGGAAATCTCTGCGGATGATAGTCCGTACGTCCGCAGCATCCGCTCGCGGATCTGTCGGTAGAGCTCTCTGACCTTGTCCTCTTCTGAACCTTCTTCGATAATTAATTCATTTTTTAAGCTGTGGACCCACGTTCTTATGGTCTCGAATTCGGCTTCCCGTAGGCGAGGGGCTTGTTCCTTTCCCTTGCTGAAGCGGGACGATGACATGCCGGAATCCTTCGCGGTCACGTTCGGATCTTTGAGCTGCAACTGCAGGACGTCCGCCGCGGCCTGTGAGCCCACCGGGGCCATCGGGTGGCTCCTGATCGCATTGGCCACGGTCTGCTCGCCGCGTGCGGCGAGATCCAGTTCCATGACCGAGGTCAGATAAGCCGCCGGATTTCGATGGCCCTCGCGGTGCACCATCAAGTCTGTCATCTCCCGCACGAAATCGGCATACGGACCACTCGGTGGCATGCCCTTGAGCGAGTCCAGTGCCATGCGCGCGATCGGTCCGCTCTGTCCGGTGAGCGATGCGAAGTAGCTAAGTTCTTCGTATTTGGGTTCGATTAGCTTCAACGGCTGCGCGCTCGATCCGGAGGGTTGTGGGAGGCCGCGCTTCTTTGACCGCTTGCCCTTGGCGAAGTCGACAACGCGGTTGAGCAGATTGCGGGGGTTGAAGCCGGTGCCCATCTTATGTCGGACTTGTGCTTCCGGTCGACCGGGCCCTTGGCCGTAGAGAGTCGCCCGCAGCGTGCCTGCGGGGAGGTCTGGTAGTTCCTGGTAATGTCTTGCCACCGTCGCGCCGCGCGCGGTTCCGCTGAACCGCAGCACCGGCATCAGTTGCTGGACGGGTTGGCCGCCCTTGTACACCTCGACGAAGTCGTGGCCCCCCGAGACGTCTTTGTTCTGGGGATTGCGCCGTTCCGCTTCGATTATCTCCTCACCAACCCGTCGGGCGAAGCGCAACATGGCATCCACGTCGACATCGACCCTCACCCCGTTCGCGACTTCGAGTTCGGGGTTCAAACGCGCCCGGATGTCCACCTTCTGGCTGGCGGTGAGGTCGAGGCGGGTGAGTCGGTACCACAAACGCATCGCGTTTAGAGCCGTGCGCGCCACCTTGATTCGTACACCGCGATCGAGCATCCGTTGAACCCGTGGTCTTATACGAGCGACGATCAGCTCCAAGCGACGCTGCTTGGCTTGTGGAGAGTTCTGGTCCTGTTCCTGCTTCTTCTTCCGCTGTTCCTGCCGTTGCTTGACCTTGGCTTTCATGCGGTCGCGGAAGTTCTGGTACTTGTCCCGCAGCTTCTTCGCGGTGTTGCGCAGCGACTTGCCGATCTTGCTGTTCGCTACCTTCCTTCCGACCTTCTTCAGGGTGGTCGCGACTCGCTTGACCCCGTTCGCCACGGCGTTCTTCGCCTGGTTCAGGCGTCCCCGAGGCGATCCCGCTGCGGGACGGCCGGGGCGAGCCGGGCGAGTGGGGCGGCCGGGACGTCCGGGGCGACCGGGTCGTTCCGCGCGGCCGGGACGTCCCGGACGGCCCGATGGACGTCCAGGGCGGGCGGAGGGACGGCGGAGCGCAGCACCCGCGCGCTGAGCTCCGCGACGGGCCGCGTTGACGGCGCGACCGGCGGCCTTGCGCGTGCCCCTCCCGGCCCGCTTCAGGCCGTTCATGATCTTCTTGGCCATTCCCTTGAGCGCGTTGCCCACGCCCTTGGCCGCCCCGGCCAGCTTGGCCATCAGGAAGTTGGTGATGAACTCCAGCAGCGCCACCACACCAGCGGCGACAGCGGCGGCGAACAGGCAGGCGGCGGGTCCGGCCTTGACCGCCTTCACGAAGGCCACGAAAGCCCCGACCGCCGCGATGATCTTGCTGATCGTGCCCCACGCCGCCATCAACCCCTGCACCACGGCCAGCACGGCACCGGCGGCGGGGACGATCAACGACACCAGTCGTTCGATGACGACGGCCACGATCATCATGGGCAGCGCCGCGATGATCGCGTCCCAGACCATCTTGCCGATCTTGGCCATGCTGATGCAGCCCTTGATCAGCACGTCGATGACGGACTTGCCCAGCCCGACGATGGCTTGGACCTTCTCGTTGAACCACTGCCGCACGGCCGACTTGATGGCGTCCCACAGGTGGTTGCGGATGCCCTCGACCGCCGCCGCGCCGAGCTTGCCCAGCCACGCCCCGACGCCCATGGACGCGATGTCGGCGATGATCGCGGCGAACTCGCCGAGCATCTGGATGGCGGCCTTGGCGAACTCGATCGCGGCGTTCACGGCACTGCGCACCAGCTCGACCGCTGCCTTGAGGCCCTTCTCCAGCAGGCGCAGCAGGCCGGTCAGCGCCTCGGCGAGCTTGTTGAGCAGGAACTCGACTCCCGCCTTCAGCGCGTCGGCGAGCTTGTTCACGGCGGCTATGGCCGCGTCGCGGGCGGCCTCGATGCCCTTGCGTATTCGGGCGGCCAGTTCGGGGAAGAACAGCGCCAGGACGTCGCAGAGCTTGAGCAGGACGGTGGCCAGCGCGTTGATCAGGCCGATGATCGCGTTGCGCGCCAGGTCGATCAAGCCGGTGACCACCGAGGCGAAGGTCTTGATAATGCCGTTGACCACCGCGACGGCCGCGTTGAAGATCGCGGTGATCGCGTTCAGCAGGCCCTCGAAGAAGGCTTTGACCTTGGACGCGATCCAGCTGAAGAAGCCGCCACCTTCGGACTCGCGCTGCTTGGCCTCCTTCTCCTTGCGCGCTTTCTCCTCAGCCTGCTCGCGCTCGTGCTCGATCTTGTCGTTGTCGTCCTGCTGGCGCTGCTCGGTCTCCTTGTCGGTGTCCTCCTTCTCCTTGTGGATGCCGGTCCGCGACGCCTCGTGCTCCTTGGTGGCCTCGCCGTTGCTCTCCTCGATCTTGGCGTCCTGCTCGGCCCGCCACTGCTCGCGCTGCGCCTGCACGTCCGCGGCGACCTTGCCGCGCTCGTCGGCCTGGGCGGCGCTGTTCTCCTGGACCTGCTGCGCCACCTGGGCCTCGTGGTCGGCCTTCGCCTGGGCCTCGCCCTGCTGCTTGGCCTGCCGCTCGGTGCCCATCTGGGCTTGGCCCTGCGCCACGCCCGCCTGGATCTCGGCGCCGCGCTCCTGCTGCGCGACGACGGCGACACCCTGATCGGCGTCGCCCGCCTGGGCCGGGCCGCCGCCTCCGCCGCCCTCCGCCGAGGGCACCTGGGCGGTCAGCGTCTCCGGCGGCGCGTTGGGGAAGATCTGGTCCTCGCCCATCGGCTTGGCCGACTCCTCGCGGCCCGCCGTGTGCAGGGTGGTGGAGGCGTCCCGCAACTCGTTCGTCTGCTCGTCGGTGCGCGCCGGGTCGTGCTCACCGGTCAGCTCGACCTTCGGGGCAGGGCCCACGGTGGTGTTCAGCGCCGGGTCGGTGGTCGGGACGTTGTCCACCGCGTCCTGGACGTCGCGGACCTCCTGCTCGGACATCTGGCCTTCGGCGTTGCCCGCGACGTGCGGGCGGCGGGCCTGCTGGGCCTGGTTCTCGCCCTCGACGCGCTTGGCCTCGGCCTGGCGCTGCTCCTCGGCGGCCTGCGTCTCCTTGGCCTTGGTCAGCTCGACCTGGACCGGCTCGCCGGGCGGCGCGGCTTCGGGCGGGCCGGTCAGGATCTGCGGCGCGCCGGACGGGCGGGTGGTCGTCGGGGGAGCGGCCTGCAACGCCTGCTGCTCCTTCGCGACGTCGTTCGTCGCCGCCGCGTCCACTTGGGACAGCGAGGTCTGCATCTTGTCCGGCGGCAGGGTGGCCACCATGGCCAGCGCCCCCTCCGGCGGCTGGTTCGACACGTCCGGTGGGGCCAGCTGCTGTTGTTCGGCAGGCGCGGGGGCCGCCGCGCCTGCACCGCCACCACCGCAGCCCGCGCCACCACCGACGGCCTCGGGCTCGGCCGGGGCCGGACCACCGTCACAGCCGCCGCCGCCCGGCTCCAGCGATGCCTCGGGAGCCGGCCCCGGTGCGCCGCCGCCGTCCGGCTCGGGCCCCGCGGCCCCTGGTGCCGCTTCACCGCCAGGACCCGCGCCTCCCGCCAAGTCCGGGCCCGCGTCCGGACCGGCCGGGCCAGCGAGATCGGGGCCGGCGGGACCGGGGCCGCCTGCGAACGCGGCGGAATCGGGGGCCGTGGACGGCGCGGGTTCGGCCAGGGCCGCCGCGCCGGCGGGTTCGGTGGACTCGGCGCGGCCGTCGTCCGCGCCGACCGGGCCGGGAGACACCGGTGCGGCGGGTGGTTCGGCGGTCGGCTCCGGACCGACTTCGGCGTCCAGCGGCTGTTCGGCCGGTGGCTCGTCCTCCTCGCGCTCGGTGGCGAGCGGCGGTTCCGGTGCGGGTTCGGGGGCGGGTTCGGGTGCGGACGCCTCGGTGCGCTCCGGCGGTTCCTGCTCCTCGGCCTGCTCGGCCTTGGTCGGCGGCGGGCTGGGGAAGCTGGGGGCGTCCTGCTGGGGCGGTGGCGACCCGCTGGCGGGCAGCGTGATCCGGTCGGCGGTCGGGACGTTGGAGACGTCCAGATCGGTGGCCGGCAGGTGGTCCTCGGGCTTGAGCTCCGGCGGCTCGGGCCGCTCCTGCTCCGCCCTGGGCTCCTCGGGCTCGGGAACCGGCACCTCGCTGTCCGCCGCCGCCTCCAGGCCAATCGGCTTCTCCTGCTCTTCGAGGCGTTCGTCGGTTTCCGGGCGGTCCAGCAGGCCGTGCTGCACCAGCGGGCTGTCCGGCGCCTGCGCGGCGGCCTCCACCCGCTCCGGGGCCACCTGGCCCTCCTGCTGCGCCATCGGGGCGACCTCGGGCGCGGGCGTGGCGCCGGCCGGAGGTCCCTGACCCGGCGGTGGCTGCGCGCCCGGCGCGCCGGGCTGCTGCGCGGCGGGGATCTCCTCGGCGGGCGTGCCCTCCGCCGGGGCCTCGTCATCGGCGGGCTTCTCCTCGCCTTCCTCCTTCTCCCGCTCCTCCTCCTCCTTCTCCTTCTCTTCCTCGGACTTCTCCTCTTCCTCCTCCGGAGCGGGTTCTTCGGTAGAGGGCTCCTCGGGCGCGGGTTCTTCGGTGGAAGGCTCCTCCGGCTGCGGTTCCTCGGTGGAGGGCTCCTCGGTCGACGGGTCTTCGGGCTGAGGCTCCTCGGGCTGCGGTTCTTCCGGTTGAGGTTCCTCGGGCTGGGGCTCTTCGGTGCTGGGCTCCTCGGGCACCGGTTCCGGCACGCTCGGCGTCTCCACCGGGCCGGGCGTGCTCTCCGCCTCCCGCACGTACTCCAGCACCCGCGCGTACTCCGCCGAGGACAGCCGCCGCTCCAGCCGGATCAGCACGTCCTCGCGCAGCTCCGGGGTGAACCGGGCCAGCTGGGCCCGCACCCGCCGCGACGAGTCGGTGGGGTCGCCGCGCAGGCTGCGCAGCACGCCCGCGACCAGCCGGTCCACCAGCGTCGCCGGGTCCAGCCGCTCGGTGCGCAGCCGGTCGGCGTTGACGGTGGCGTAGCGCAGCCACGCCGCTCCCTGCGCCACGCGCGGGACCGGCTCCTCGGCCTGGTCGGACCGCGCGACGCGCTCGGCCTCCTGCTCCACCGGCTCGCCCGGCAACGACACCGAGCCGGTGTCGCGGCCCTGCACCAGCGCGCCCAGCGGGTGCGGGACTTGCGCGGTGTGCAG
Source organism: Saccharothrix coeruleofusca (assembly GCF_017876325.1). NCBI lineage: Bacteria > Bacillati > Actinomycetota > Actinomycetes > Pseudonocardiales > Pseudonocardiaceae > Saccharothrix > Saccharothrix coeruleofusca. The sequence goes on along the minus strand of NZ_JAGINV010000001.1, from coordinate 2,908,339 downwards.
CAGCTCGTGCACCAGCAGCCGCTCGCCGTCCGGGGTCTCGGGGCGGAACATGCCGTGCCCGAAGAAGATGTCCTGCCCGACGGTCACCGCGTCCGCGCCCAGCAGTTCGGTCAGCTCGGCCGCCTCGCGGTCGTGGTGCACGCGCACCGCGGCGAAGTCGTGGCCCAGCCGCGACTCCAGCTCCCGGCGCAGCCCGAGGTCGATCGGGTGCCCCGGCGAGGCCAGCACCTCCCGCAGCTCGCGCGGCTTGCGCGCGAACACCGACGGGCTGTCCTGCTTGGGCTTGCCCGGCTCGCCCGCCGTGCGGGCCGCCGCGCGCGTCACGGCGCACCCCCGCGCAGTCCGGTGTGGACGGACCTGGCCAGCGCCACGCCCAGCGCCCGCGCCGACGAGGTCCGGGGCAGCGCGGGCAGCCCGGCCACGACCTCCCGGTCCACCAGCGCCACCGGGGCGTCGCGCAGCAGCCGGGTCAGCTCCCGCCGGAACGACTCCACCAGCAGGTCCGCGTCCAGCCCGCCGAATCCGGTGAGCACCAGCTCGTCGATCCGCACCCTCACACCCACCCGGCCACCTCCGAGGAGGTCAGCGAGCGGTCCAGCTTGAGGTACTCGGTGCGGGCCGCCGCCAGCACGTGCCGCATCCCCAGCGGCGCGGCCTCCTCGGCGGCCAGGAACGCCGCCGAGAGCGCGATGTTGCGGATGCTGCCGCCCGCCACGGTCAGCTGCGCGAGCTTGCCCGCGTCGACGCCCTCGGTGGGGGTGTCGGCGGGGATCACCCGGCGCCAGATCTCCGCGCGCTCGACCGGGCCGGGGAAGGGGAAGTCCACCACGAACCGGATGCGCCGCAGGAAGGCGGTGTCCAGCGCCTTCTTCATGTTGGTGGTCAGTATCGCCAGGCCCCGGTAGGACTCCATGCGCATCAGCAGGTAGCTGACCTCGATGTTGGCGTAGCGGTCGTGGCTGTCCTTGATCTCGCTGCGCTTGCCGAACAGCGCGTCGGCCTCGTCGAACAGCAGCAGCGCGCCGCCGCCCTCGGCCGCGTCGAACACCCGGCGCAGGTTCTTCTCGGTCTCCCCGATGTACTTGCTGATCACCTGGGACAGGTCGATGACGAACAGGTCCAGGCCCAGCTCGCCCGCCAGCACCTCGGCGGCCAGCGTCTTGCCGGTGCCGCTGCCGCCCGCGAACAGGGCGGTGACGCCCAGCCCGCGCCGCAGCACGTTCTCGAAGCCCCACTCCTGGTAGACCCTGGAGCGCTGGCGGACGTGCGCGATGATCTCGCGCAGCACCAGGCGCTGCGCGTCGGGCAGCACCAGGTCCGCGGCGACCGCGCGCGGCTCGACCCGCTGGCCCAGCTCGTCCAGCGCCATCCTGGCCTGCTCCAGCCCGGCCCGCCACGCCCGATCCGCCGGATCGCCCCGCTCGTCCGAAGCCCGGCCCACCGCCGCGCCTGCCGCCCGGATCACGTGCGAGGGCAGGGAGAACTGCGCCACCAGGTCGCGCAGCCGCTGCTCGGGCACCGCCGACCCGCTGCCGTTGAGCGCGGAGCGCCACAGCGCGCGCTGCTCGTCCTGGGTGGGGCGGGTCACCGCCACCCGAGGCCAGGTCCGCTGCCCGGAGGGCACCGGGTCGAGCGCGGAGACGACCACCGGCACCGCCAGGCCCTCGACGAACGACCGCACCGCGGCCTGCTGCGGCCCGCTGACCTCGACCAGCAGCGCGGACGGCAGCAGCAGGGCCTCGCGCTCCCACAGCCGGGACAGCGCCTCCCGCTCGGTGGCGGAGGTGGGCACGTCGTCGGAGAACATCGCGTGCAGCGCCACGCCCGCGTGCCGGGCGGCGAAGGCGGCGACCTCCCAGCGGGTCTGCTGGTCCGCGCCCACCAGGTGCACCAGGGGGCCGTCGGCCCACCGCGATGCCATCGACTCGGCCACGTCGCGGTGCGACTCCGGCAGGTCGCGCGGCACGTCGACCCGCGACAGCGTGCCGTGCAGGCGGCTGTCCACGTAGGGCACGCCGACCAGGAAGTGCAGCACCCGCTCGTCCACGCGCAGCCGGGCGGCGGTCAGCACCGGGTCGGGATCGACCTCGACCAGCCGCCACCGGCGCAGCGGCGCGACCGGTGCCGCCGCGCTCCAGTGCGCGTCGTCGAACGAGGAGAAGGCGTGCGCGAAGGTCGGCACGGGCGCTTGCAGGCGCAGCTCGGCCGCGACGGCCAGCAGCAGCACCTTGCGCTCGAACGGGCTCAGCCCGAAGCACGAGCACACGGTGTCCAGGGCGCTCAGCCCGTCGCCGGGGGGCTCCTCGCGGCCCGCGAGGACGGCGTCGACGGCGGCGAGGAGCACCCGCCGGTGCCGGTCGCCGTCCTCCGCGAACCCCGCGCCCCCCACCGCGCTCATCCCGAGATGTCGACGGTCGGCCCGGCGAAGGTGCCGTCGGCGTGGGTCAGCGGGCTCTCCGCGCCGTCGACCTGCACCCGCACCAGGTAGGTGCCCGCGCCGACGTCGCGGATCGGCACCACCTGGGTGGCGCCCGGCGGCAGCGGGAAGGGGGCGGTGAACTGGTGGCCGCGCGCCTTGCCCTGGGGCGCCCGCTCGTCCAGCAGCAGGGTGACCCGCTGCTCGGGTCGGACCGGGATGTCCAGCTCCACCCGCAGCGCCCCGTCGCCCTCCGGCGCGGCCTGCAGCACCCTGGGCCGCCGGACGTAGGGCGCGGCGTTGGACTCCAGCCACGGCCGCGTCGCGTCGCCGATCGCCACGTCGTAGCGCAGCTGCACCGGGTGCACGCCAGCGGGCAGGTCGTCGGGCTGGGCCAGCACGACCGCGTTCTCCCGCGCCCGCACCACTTCCGCCCCGACCCCGCCGACCAGCGCGCTCAATCCCGGACGGCCGAGGTTCGCGCCGCGCAGCGCCAGGTGCCGCTCGGCGGTGATCGGCCCGTCGTCGGGCGGGGTGCCCTCGGGCGCGTCGGGGGCCAGCGACAGCACCTCGTCGATGACCGGGCGGGTGAACGAGGTGACCGCGACCTGCCTGCGCAGCACCGGTTTGCCCGAGGTGGGCAGGGACTGCCCGTCCAGCAGCACCGCGGTCGCCTGATAGGGCACCGACAGGGCGTAGGGGGTCTGGAGCATCGTCGACCACAGCTTGGACAGGTCGTCGAGGTCCATCTGGGTCGGGGTGAACCGCACCAGCTGGGGCGAGGCGGCCAGGTCCGAGCCCAGCAGCGGCGGCCTGCTCACCGCGTCCTGGATGTCGGAGCGGGTCAGCACCGGCTGCTCGTGCAGCGCGGCCACCACCGCGCCCAGCAGCCGCTGCGGCACGAAGTCGGACTCGTCGCCGTAGAAGCTGATCAGGTAGTGCAGGTCGATCGCGGCCTGGGGCCGTTTGAGCACGGTGCCGTCGCCCGCGCGGGTGACGGTGTCCCGGTTGCGCAGCGCGGCGTTGGGGACCACCTGGTACAGGAAGACCGTCACCAGCGCGTCGGAGGTCGGGTCGGCGGGCGGCTTGGTGGTGGCCACGGTCGCGCCGACCTCCACCGCGGCCACGGCGCGGGCCAGGAAGGTCTGCAGCGCCCTGGTGGCGGTGGCCACGGCGAGGAAGTTGCTCATCGGCGGTCGTCCTCACGGGCGAGGTAGCGCTCCAGGCTCAGCACCGGTTCGGGACGCCGGGCGCGCGGGCGGGGGGCTCTGCCGCGCTCCGGCTCCGCCGCGGTGACCTCGACCCGGCCGATGGACACCTGCACCACCGGCGGCGGTGGCGGCGCGATCACGGGTGGCGGTGCGGGGGCGGGGGTCCGCCTGGGCTCGGTCACCGGCGTCGGGGCGGTGGCGGTGGTGTGCACCGGCCGGGGCACCACGACCGGTGCGGTGGGCAGCACGGTCACCTCCACGGTCGTGGAACGCTGCTCCACCAACGGCTCCCGGACCACTTCGTGCCGCGTTCGCTCGGTGCTGACGACGGTTTCGGTCACCACCGCGGGCACCGGTTCCGGCGCGGGCGGGCTCACCCCGGCGGGCCTCGGGGACGCGGGCGGCGGTGCGGCGGGGGTGTCACCGGCCGGTCCGCGCGGCCCCTGCGGACCTCGCGCACCCGGCGGGGCGGGCGCGACCGGAGCGGGCGGGGTGGACCAGACCTCCGCTTCGGCTTCCACCTCGGTGTCGAGCTGCTCGTAGAGCTGCGGCAGTCGCGGCCGGACCACCGGGTCGGCCGGCGGGAAGCCCGGCACGCTGCGCGCGAGCAGGCGGTCGAAGTGGTCAGCCATGGTCGACCAGCTCCAGGTAGTGCCGCCGCCGGGTCGGGCTCAGCGCCAGCACCTCGGGTTCGGTCCAGCCGTAGGCGCGGGCCAGCGCGTGCACCTCCAGCAGCAGGGTCCGCGCCCACGTGTCCAGCTCGGCCCACAGGTGGGAGACGATGTCGACGGTGGCGGTGTTGCGCTGCCCGCACTCCACGCACGGCATCGCCACCCGCACGTCGGCGGCGGGATCGGCCTCGGCCACGGCGGTGGCGAGCAGGTCGACCACCTCGGCGGGCGGGGTGTCCGGGACCGGCCGCCCGTCGCGCCGCACCGCCAGGGCGCACCGGGCCAGCAGCACCGCCTTCGCGGCGGGCGGGTCGGCCGCCGCCGCGAGCAGGTCGGCGGAGGTGGGCAGGCGCAACCGCACCCGCCACCCGCCCGCCTCGACCTCCAGCTCCTGCCCGGTGGCGGGCGGGGTGCGCAGCACGTTGGCCACGTCGAAGTCGAACTCCTGCTCGGTGCCGCACGCCGGGCAGGCCAGCCGCCCGGTGAGCCGCTCGCCGAACAGCGCGCGGCGCAGCTCGAACAGCAGCCGGTCGCGCGCCCCGACCGCGAGCTCCGCCGAGCGCTCGCCCGCCAGCGCCTGCAGCAGCAGTGCCCGGCGGACCGGTCCGGCCGCCAGCCCCGCCTCCCAGGTCGCGAGGAGCTCCGCTGGTCCGCGCATGGTCAGGCCGGGAACTGGATGGACGGCTCTTCCGGCTCGGCGACCTCGTAGTCCCGGTCCCAGCCCTCGTGCTCCAGCTTCAGGCTCTGGATGGCCACGGCGTTGGCGTTGGCGTCCAGCTCGCCGACGATCTGGTACTCGGCGACCCAGGCCCGGTAGACCTTGTAGGCCACGGCGACCTGGCCCGCCTCGTTGAGCACCTGGATCACGATGTCCTTGCGGAAGTCCCGCAGCGACGACTCCGCGCCGCGGCCCTGCCCGACCATCCAGACCTTGTTGGCCCAGCGGTCGAATTCCACGTCGTGGGTTATTCCGCGTTCCAGCGTGATCGCCTCGAACTCGGTGCGCCCGGCGGATTTTCGCGGTGAGCTGGCATCACCGCCGCTGCGGTGCTTCACCACTTCGGTGGTGCGCTTGAGCGGGCTGATCTTCGACACGCCCGCCACCGGGCGGCCGTCCCACAGCACCAGGAACTTGAAATTCTTGTACGGGTCGAACCGCTGCGGATTGACGATGAACTCGGCCATGCGAAACCTCACACCTCGATCTGCCCGGCCATCTGCTCGATCTGGATGATCACGAACTCGGCGGGCTTCAGCGGAGCGAAGCCGACAAGAATGTTCACGATCCCGTTGTTGATGTCGTTCTGCGTGGTGGTCTCCTTGTCGCACTTGACGAAGTAGGCCTCCCGCGAGGAAACGCCCTGGAACGCGCCGCGCTCGAACAGCGAGTTGAGGAACGCGCCGACGTTGAGCCGGATCTGCGCCCACAGCGGCTCGTCGTTGGGCTCGAACACCACCCACTTGGTGCCGCGGTACAGGCTCTCCTCGATCATCAGCGCCAGCCTGCGCACCGGCACGTACTTCCACTGCGACGCCAGCGCGTCCGCGCCGTCGAGCGTGCGCGCCCCCCAGACCACCGGCCCGATCACCGGGAAGGACCGCAGGCAGTTCACGCCGAGCGGGTTGACCAGGCCGTTCTCCGGGTCGTTGAGCGGCACGGTGAGCGCGCGGGTGCCCGCCAGGCGGGCCTCGGTGCCCGCGGGCGCCTTCCACACCCCGCGCCCGCTGTCGGTGCGCGCCATGATCCCGGCGACCGCGCCGCACGGCGGGAAGGCCCGCAGCCGCCCGGTCAGCGGGTCGACCTGCTCCAGGTGCGGGAAGTACAGCGCCGCGTGGTCGCTGCGCACCGGGTCCAGCCTGGGCAGTTCGGCGCGGGCGCGGTTGAGCGTGTCCCACGAGGACGGGCTGTCGACCAGCAGGAACGCCCGCTTGTCCACGCACAGCCGCTCGGCCGCGGCGAGCACCGGGATCTGCTGGTCGATCGTGGGGTAGCCGCAGACCTCGGGCAGGCACAGCAGGTTGACGTCCTCGACGTCGCGCAGCGCGTGCAGGCCGGTCTTCGCGCTCTCCGCGCCGATGATGTCGGTGGGTCCGGGCAGGCCGCCGTCCTCGCCGGCCTGGCCGCCCTCGCCGCCGACCGCGTAGGCGGTGACGTTGGGGGAGGCGTTGAGGTTGAGCGCGGTGGCGACCGCGCCGCTGAACTCCAGCACCGTGGCCGGGTCGTCGGAGCCGGACACCACCTGCAGCCGGTTGCCCATGGGGGTCACCCGCGCGGCGCCGAAGGTGCGGGTCCCCGGCTGGTCGGGGATCGCGCGCAGCGCCTGCTCCAGCGCCAGGCCCAGCGCCACCAGGTTCCCCGGCTCGCCCTGGACGCGGGTCCGGAAGGTCTCGGTGCCGCCGCGGAGCTTGACCTCCAGGTCCTCGTCGGGGATGGCGGGCAGCTCCGCGCCGAACGCGCCGGACACCGTGCCGACCGGGTCGGGCCGCAGCCGGGGGTCGGTGCCCGCGGGCGGTTCGGCGGTGATCAGGTCCGAGCTCGCGTTGACCACGTCCACGACGTAGCGCGGGTGCTCGGGGTCGGGGGAGACGTCGTTGAAGGTCTCGCCGCCGACGCGCAGGTTGTAGGTCTCGTTCGGGGTGCGCGTGGCGTAGTCGACCGACACCCGCAGGCCGTTGCCCCAGGCGCCGGGTTCCTTGGCGCGGATCACCAGCGCGGTGCCCGCGGGCTGGTCGACGTCGGAGGAGCTGTTGGGCAGTTCCACCGAGGCGGCCCGCGCCCCGGACGCGACGCGCACGACCACCGCGATCGACCCGCCGTTGAGGAAGAACTGCTGCACCGCGTAGCTGACCGGGCTCTTCGCCGCCAGCCCGCCGAACTGCCGCTCGAAATCGGCGAATCCGGTGATGGTGACCGCTTGGTCCACCGGGCCTCTGGAGGTGTATCCGACGAATGCGGTCACCGAAGTGGACACCGCGGTGATCGTGCGAACTCGACTGGGCAATTCTTCGATGTAGACACCGGGATAGGTCGGTGTGACAGGCATGTGCTCTCCACGGTCCTCGACACGCTAGTGGTGAGAGGAAATGGGCGAGCGACACCCAGCTTTAGCTCCCCCGTTCCCCAGCGCTCACGGCGCCATAGGATGGGACCGATACTTGCCCCCTCCGCCGTCCGCGTCAAGGGATTCGGCGATCTTCCGGAGGAAGTAGCCCGGATGGCTGATGATCGAGAACGCCCCCTTTCGGCACCCGATCGGTCCGGAACAATAGGACCGATTGTCCCGGCGAGGCCCCGGAAGTCGTTGAATTCCCTGGTCGACAACTGAACCGACGTGGTGTCGAACCGGCTCCGGTGTCCGCAGAGGACGAACGGGGGTGCGGGCTCTCCCGTCCGTCCGGCCGCCCCTGTGGCCGCCCCTCCGGTCGCACGAGTGGGCAGCGCCTGTCCGCAGAAACGAGACGAGACGTTCCGACTCGTTCGCTGGTACCGTGGGGCGATGACCGCTCCGCGCAAGACCCCGGACCGCAGTCGTCGCAGCGCGCGCTCCCGCCGCGCCATCTTCGACGCCGCCCTCGCGCTGATCGGCGAGGTGGGCTACGCCGCCACCACGATCGAGGGCATCGCCGCCAAGGCGGGGGTCGGCAAGCAGACGATCTACCGCTGGTGGCCGTCCAAGGCGGCGGTGCTGCTCGACGCCTTCCTCGACCTCGGGGACCAGGCGGCGATGGCGGCGGGCGCCGACGACCGCGCGTCCGCCATCCCGGATTCCGGTGACCTGGAGGCCGATCTCAAGCTCGTCCTGCGGGCGACCGTGGACGAGCTCGGCGACCCCAAGTACGACCTGCCCTTCCGCGCGCTGGCCGCCGAGGGGGCGGTGAACGAGGATCTCGGCGTCGAGGTGGTGGAGCGGCTCCTGCGCCCGCAGCGCCAGCTCTACGTCGAGCGGCTGCGCGCGGCGCGGGAAGCCGGGCAGCTGCGCGAGGACTCCGACCTGGAGATCGCGGTGGACCTGCTGGTCTCGCCGTTGGCACAGCGCTGGTTGCAGCGCACCGGCCCGGTCACCCACGAGTACGCCGAAGCGCTCGTGGAGCACGTCTTGCGAGGGCTGACGCGATAACGAGACGTCGCGTCTTGTTTTAGTGGGTGAGGTCGTCTACGGTGTGCTCAACAAGACGAGACGGTTCGTCTTGTTCTGGAGGGAGACACCATGACCACCGCTCGCGTCTGGTTCATCACCGGGGCCAGTCGAGGACTGGGCCGCGCCTTCGCCGAGGCCGCGCTGGCCGCCGGGGACCGCGTGGTCGCGGTGGCCCGCACCGCCCCGGCGCTGGAAGCGCTGGCCGCCGAGCACGGCGACCGCGTGCTCGCCCTGCCCGTGGACATCACCGACCGCGCCGCCGTGCGCGACGCCGTCGACCGGGCGGTGCGGCACTTCGGCAGGCTCGACGTCGTCGTCAACAACGCCGGGTACCTGGCCATGGGCATGGTCGAGGAGTTCGACGAGGACGGTGCCCGCGCCCAGTTCGACACCAACTTCTTCGGCGCGCTGTGGGTCAGTCAGGCCGTGCTGCCCACGCTGCGGGCCCAGGGCCGCGGCCACATCGTGCAGATCTCCAGCATCGGCGCGCTGGCGGGCTTCGCCTCCACCGGGCTCTACAGCGCCAGCAAGTTCGCGCTGGAGGGGATGAGCGAGGCGCTGGCCGCCGAGGTGGCCGACTTCGGCGTGAAGGTGACCATCGTCCAACCCGGCGGCTACTGGACCGACCTCTACACCAAGGGGCTGGCCACCACCGAGCCCATCGACGCCTACGCGCCGTTGCGCGCCCGGTTGGCGGAGCAGTTCGCCGAAGGTTCCGTGGACAGCCTGCCGCACCTGGCCGCCGAAGCCGTGCTCAAGCTCGTCGACAGCGACCGGCCGCCGCTGCGGCTGCTGCTGGGCAGCGCCGCCTACGACATCGCCTTCGACGTCACCCGGCAGCGGATGGCCACGTGGGCGGAATGGGAGGAGACCAGTCGTGCCGCCGAACACCCCGTCCCGGCACCCGAGGGCTACGGCTCCTGAGAGGAGGAATCCCGTTCACACCGCACAACTGGCCCTGCACGGGGTCACCAAGCGCTACGGCGAGCACGTCGTGCTCGACCGCGTCTCCATCGCCGTCAAGCCGGGGGAGAAGGTCGGCGTCATCGGCGACAACGGCTCCGGCAAGTCCACCCTGCTCAGGCTGATGGCCGGGGTGGAGCGGCCGGACAACGGCGAGGTGGCCGTGGCCGCGCCGAACGGCGTGGGCCACTTGGCGCAGGCGTTGGAGCTGCCGCCGGGGGCCGCCGTCCAGGACGTGGTCGACCTGGCGCTGGCGGATCTGCGCGACATCGAGGCGCGGATGCGCCGGGCCGAGGGCGACCTGGCGGCCGGGCACGACGTGCTGGACGCCTACGCCGCGCTGGTCGAGCGCTACGAGGCGCGCGAGGGCTACCGCGCCGACGCCGGGGTCGACGCGGCGCTGCACGGGCTGGGGCTGCCCGGCCTGGACCGCGAGCGGCCGCTGGGCACCCTGTCCGGCGGCGAGCGCTCCCGCCTGGCGCTGGCCGCGACCCTGGCGGCCCAGCCGGAGCTGCTGCTGCTCGACGAACCGACCAACGACCTGGACGACGAGGCCGTCGGCTGGTTGGAGGCGCGCCTGCGGGCGCACCGCGGCACCGTGGTCGCGGTGACCCACGACCGGGTGTTCCTGGAACGCCTCACCACCACCGTGCTGGAGGTCGACTCCGGCGCGGTGTCCCGCTACGGCGACGGCTACGCGGGCTACCTCACCGCCAAGGCCGCCGAACGCGCGCGGCGGCTGCGGGAGCACGAGCAGTGGCGGGCCGAGCTGGACCGCAACCGGAAGTTGGCGCACAGCAACGCGGACAGGCTCGGCGGCATCCCGCGCAAGCTCCCGCTGGCGGTCTTCGGGGCGGGTGGGTTCCGGGCGCGCGGGCGCGCGCACGGCGCGATGAGCCGCATCCGCAACGCCAAGGAACGGGTCGAGCGGCTGACCGCGAACCCGGTGGCGCCGCCCACCGACCCGCTCGTCTTCACCGCCCGGCTCGCCACCGCGGAACTGCCGCCCGCCGTGGCCGAGCTGGAGGACGTGCGCGTCGACGGCCGGGTCAGCGTGCCGTCGCTGCGCGTGCGACCGGGCGAACGGCTGCTCGTGACCGGCCCCAACGGCGCGGGCAAGAGCACGCTCGTCCGGGTGCTCGCCGGGGAGCTGCGCCCGGACGCGGGCGTGGTGCGCGTCCACGGGCGGGTCGGGCACCTGCGCCAGGAGGAGACCCCGGAACCGCCGGACCGGACCGTGCTGGAGACCTTCGCGCGCGGCGGCGACCCGGAGGAGCACGCCGAGACCCTGCTCGCGCTGGGCCTGTTCCGCCCGCGGGACCTGACCCTGCGCGTGGGGGAGCTGTCCTACGGGCAGCGGCGGCGGGTCGAACTGGCCCGCCTGGTGAGCGGACCGGTGGACCTGCTGCTGCTCGACGAACCCACCAACCACCTCGCGCCCGCGCTGGTGGAGGAGTTGGAGCAGGCCCTCGCCGGGTACCGGGGCGCGCTGGTGGTCGTCACCCACGACCGGCGGATGCGGTCCCGCTTCACCGGCTCGCGCCTGGCGCTGCGGGACGGCGCGGTCGAGTCGTCCGAGGCGGCGTGACGACCGGCCGCAACCGTCCCGACAGGAGGATCCACGCGCTGGGGACGACCACCGGCAGGGTCATCAGCAGAGTGGTTGTGGCCGCGTCCACCCCCGGCAGCAGCAGGCCGGTCAACAGCGACAGCACCATGTTGTTCCCGGCGCGGGCAGCAGGCGCTGCCGCAGGTAGCCGGTCCAGCCGAACTCCTCGCCCCAGTACACGGGGGTGAGCACCGGCACGGCCAGCAGGACCGCCACCAGCGCCCAGTCGCCCGCAGCGGCCCGCCCGCCGCCGCCAGCGCGACGGCCGCGACGGCGGGCGCGAACGCGAACGGCAGCTGCACCAACGGGTTGACGATGGACAGGCCGAGCAGAGGGGCGCCGATCATGCCCGCCCAAGCGGGTCCGAACGCCAGCAGGAGGAAGATGAGAAGACCGCGGTCGCGCATGGCAGCACAAGACCACCGGCGCTGTCCTCCGGTCACTACACCTGAACTCCGGACGGGGGTAGGGCTGGACATACCCGAGGGAGTGGGCGGAGAGGGCGGGACGTCGCCGGGTGCCGCCGGTTAGCGTCGGAGCCATGATCAGGGGGAAGCCCAAGACGGCGCTGGAAGCGCTGACCCGACGCCGGTTCCTGCTCGGCTCCTGGCCGTGGCGCGCGCTGGCGCACCTGCTCGGCACGCCGGTGGTCGCGGGTGCGGCGGCGCTCGCGCTGTTCCCGCCCGCTCTGCCGTGGGCCGTCGCGCTGGCCAAGGCGACCGGTCCCGCCCCCGTGCCGTGGGAGACGGTGCTGCTGCTCGTGCTGGTCGGGGGAGTGCTGCTCGGCGCGGCGCTGCCGGTGGTGGCGGCACCTGTCGCGGGGGTGGAGCGGTGGCGGCTGCGGCTGGTGGACACCCGCCCGCTCGGCGGCGGCTCCCGACGGCTCGGCCTGCCGCGGCGGTACACCGACGCCGCGGCGTGGCGGGAAGCCGGGTACACCGTGCTGCTGGCGAGCGCCGGGGCACTGATGTCCACCGCTCTGTGCGGGCTGCTGTTCATCCTCGGCGTGATCACCGTCTCGCCGCTGCTGGTGCTGAGCGGGGAGCCCATCGTGATCGGGGTCGACACGCTGACCGCGCCGGAGCAGGCCGTGGGCTACGCGGTGGGCGCGGCGCTCGTGCTGGTCGCGGCCCCGTACCCGGTGGCGCTGCTGGCCGCCGCGCACGCGGCGGTGGGCCGGGCGCTGCTGGGCGGTGAGCCGCTGCGCGCCGAGCTGGTCGAGGTGTCCCGTTCCCGCGCCCGGCTCGTGGACCTGTTCGAGGCCGAGCGCCGCCGCATCGAGCGCGACCTGCACGACGGCGCGCAGGAGCGGTTGGTGGGGCTCACCCTGCGGCTCGGCCTGGCCAGGGTGGACCTGCCGCCGGACTCGCCCGCCCACGACGACGTGGTGGCCGCGCACGACCAGGCCAAGCAGCTGATGACCGAGTTGCGCGAGCTGGTCCGCGGCATCCACCCCCGCGTGCTCACCGACCGCGGCCTGGCCGCCGCGCTGGGGGAGCTGGCCGACCGCTCGGCCATCCCGGTGGCCGTCGAGGCCGACCTGCCCGAGCGGTTGCCCGCGCCGGTGGAGGCCACCGCGTACTTCGTGGTCTCGGAAGCGCTGGCCAACGCCGCCAAGCACAGCGGAGCCACCGGCGTCTCGGTCACCGCCCGCGTGCGCGGCGGCGCGTTGGTGGTGGAGGTCGCCGACGACGGCGTGGGCGGCGCCGACCCGGCGGCGGGCACCGGGCTGACCGGGCTGGCCGACCGGGTGGCCGTGCTCGACGGCAGGCTGCTGCTGTCCAGTCCGGCCGGCGGTCCGACGGCGGTGCGGGCGGAGTTGCCGTGCGCGCGGTGACGAGGGTGGTGCTCGCCGAGGACGGGGTGCTGCTGCGGGCGGGCCTGGCGGGCCTGCTGGAGCGGTTCGGCTTCGAGGTCGTCGCCGCGGTGGGCGACGCGGGCGCGCTGGTGGAGGCGGTGGCCGCGCACCGCCCGGACTTGGTGCTCACCGACATCCGGATGCCGCCGGGCTTCAGGGACGAGGGGCTGCGCGCGGCTGTGGAGCTGCGCCGCGCCGACCCCGACCTGGCGGTGGTGGCGCTGAGCCAGTACGTGGAGCGCAGCTACGCCGCCGAGCTGCTCGACTCCGGCGACGGGCAGCGGGTCGGTTACCTGCTCAAGGACCGGGTGGTCGACGTCGAGGAGTTCGCGGGCGTGCTGCGGCAGGTCGTCGCGGGTGGCACGGTGGTCGACCCGCAGGTGGTGCGCCAGCTGCTCAGCAGGCGGCGCGATCCGCTGGCCCGCCTCTCGGCCAGGGAGCGCGAGGTGCTCGCGCTGGTCGCCGAGGGGCGCTCCAACGCCGCCATCGCCGCCCACCTGGTGGTCACCGAGACGGCGGTGGGCAAGCACGTCGGCAACATCCTGGCCAAGCTCGACCTGCCGCCGGACCAGGACAGCAACCGCCGGGTCCTGGCCGTGCTGGCCTACCTGCGGGCGGAGGGGTGAGCGGGGTGCTCACTCGTCCACGTCGAGGCTGACCACCGCGCCGTCGGGCAGGTCGTGCAGCTGCTGCGCGACCGGCCCGCGGATGCGCATGGCCTGCGCGGCGTCGCGGGCCACCAGGTTGTCCAGCGCCACCTCGCCGCCCAGCGCCAGGAACTTCAGCGGCACCAGGCGCTCGTGGGGCTGGAGCGGGCCGCGTTCGCGCTCCCACTCCACGACCAGCCCGGCCGTGGCGTTGACCAGCGGGTCGGACAGCAGCCACGCCGCCCAGTCGTCCAGGCTCCGGCCGATGTCCTCGGCGTCGGCGGTCTCCGGGTCGAACAGCACCACCCGGCCGTCCAGCACGGCGAACTGGGTGCCCAGCACGTCCTGGCCGAAGCAGAAGAAGTCGTCGGCCAGCCCGCCGAAGGTGTCCTTCCACAGCTCGCCGGTGTTCCACGACAGCAGCTCGGGCCCCAGCCCCTCGTCGCCCGCCCGGTAGACCTGCACGGCCGAGCCGAACGCGGTGAACCCGTTGAGGTGGCTGAGCAGCCGCGCCAGCTCGGCCAGCGGACCGTCCGGAACGCCGAAGTCCACCTGCGTCGGCCTGCCGAGCGGGCCGTGCGCTCTGGTGAGCAGGTCCTGGACCGGAGTCCGCATCAGTTCTCCTCGTCGTGGCCGCCTGCCGGAGCGGCCGAGTCTAGCGAGCGGCTCACTTGGCTATCAGCTGGATGACGGCGCCGTTGGGCAGCCCCTTGATGGCCTGCCCGATGACCGCTCCGGACCCCCGGTTGTCGCCCGAGGCGATGTGCTTGATGCTCGCGCCGCTGCCGCCCTCCTTGAAGACGGCGGGCGGGTACTCGTCGCGGTCCTTCTTCGGCTGGGTGGGCACGCCGCGCAGCGAGTCCTTCCGGTTCTGCTTCGCGCCGGTGCGGTCGATGGTCAGGATCGACGGCTTGCCCAGCGTCTTCTGCGCGTCCTTGATGTGGGCGGCGGACTCGGGGTACTTCTTGCTGTCGATGACGATGGTCTTGCTGAACTTCGGCACCTTGGCGGGCTTCGGCGGCGGTTTGACCACCTTGCCGCCCGCGCTGACCCGCTTGGACCGCCGCAGCACGCCGGTGACGTTGTTCGCGGTGCCGGAGGTGGCCTTGGTGGCCGACCGCAGCTGGCGTCCGGACGTGGCCGCGGACTTCAGCACCGTTCCGCGCCTGCCCATCAGAGGAATTCCATGATCAGGAAGACCAGGTCGGCGATGATGCCGGGCAGCGCGAGTCCCGCGGTCGAGGCGACCAGCCCCAGCCAGATCGGTAATCGGGACAGGATCGTGGAGACGCACTCGACGATCAGCTCGCGCACCATGTCGCGCACCGAGCCGATGACGTCGCCCGCGCTGCGCACCGCGGCGGACACGGCGGCGGCGGTGGCCGCCACCGCGGCCAGCCCGCCCTCCTGCTCGCGCGCTTGGCGGCGGTAGGCGTCACCGGCCTCGCCGGTCCAGCCCGCGGTGTCCGCCCGGACCACCTCGGCCAGCCGCTCCTGCGCCTGGCCGACCTTCTCGGCGATGCCCTTCCAGGTGTCGGCGTAGGCGGCGATCGCGGCCGGGTCGCCCGCCAGCTCGTCCACCGCCTTGCGCAGCGGCTCGACGTGCTCGATCAGCCACGACACCCCGGCGCCCAGCAGCGCCTGCGCCGGGTTGACGATCGTGCCGAGCACCTCCAGCGCCCCGTCCTTGACGCTGATGCCCGGATCAGCCCACTGGGCCTGTTCGAGGGACCGGGTGGCCTGGTTGATCTCGTCGGCCAGCCGGAACCCGGCTTCGGTGTCGGTCACGGCCCTCCTCAGGGCGCGAACGCCTCGGCGTTGCCCCGCTCGACGGTGTCGTACTCGGCGACCGTGTCGACCACCAGCTCGGTGGTGGTCGACACGGACTCCACGGCTTCCTTGACCAGCTGCACCGCCTGCTCGACCATCGGCGCCAGATCGCCGGGGATGGCGGTGAACAGCACGCCGAAGGCATCCGGCGGCGTCCCCGCGCCCTGCGCCTGCGACAGCGCGTCGGCGAGCAGGTCGGACACGCCGCGCAAGTGCTGCGCGTGGCCGCGGAGCTCTTCGGCCACGACGTCGAATTTCCCCGTCACGTGGACACTCCTGGCAGATGTCTAGGCACGCAGCGTCACGGTAGAGCAGAATGCGGGATTCTGAACACGACTTCGGCGGAAGCGACGGGCAGTTGCTCCGCTCGTCCCAACCCTCTCCTTCGAAGGGGGCAGCCTTGAGCAGGGTCGAGGAAGACGCGCTCGAACGGCGCATCGAGGAGTGGTCGGCCAGGGCCGCCGAGAAGGTCGAGCGCTACCAGGCGCTCCAGCGGCGGCTGTCGGGTCTGGCCATCACCGAGCGCGGCCTCAACGGCGGCGTGGAGGTCACCGTCGGGCAGAGCGGGCTGGTCACCGCCATGCACGCCTCCGACGCGCTGCAGGTGCGGCCGTCGCAACTGGTCGAGGAGCTGATGTCGTGCATGCGCAGGGCGCAGGCGCGGCTGGCCGACCAGGTCGAGGCGGTCATGCGCGAGGAGGTCGGCGACGACCCGGAGAGCGTGGCCGCCGTGTCGGAGAGCTTCCACCGCGCCTTCCCCCGGCCGGAGGACTCCGAAGTGGACGATGACGAGCAGGACGAGGAGGACGGCGAAGAGGGCTACGACCCGATGCGCTGATCGACCGCGCCCCCTCCGCCGTCACGTCCGGTTCAGCGCGCCCGCATGACGATCAGGTCGCCGTGACCGCCGTAGCCGAGGACGGGTTCGGCGTACTGCGTGCCGTCGAAGGTGATCATCCACCACTCGCGGCCCACCGGGAACAGCGTCGGGTGCGGGATGTTGGTGCCGTAGGGGGCGTCGAGCGTGCCCAGCTTGCGCATGGCCAGGTCGTAGACCGGGTACTGGCGGGCGTCGCCGTCGCTGGCCAGGACGTACCAGTCGGGGCCGACGCGCTGGATGATCGTGCCCTCGGTCTGGTCCACGGAGGTGTCCGCGCCGACCAGCCGCAGCGACTCCGCGTAGTCCGCGCCGCGCGGTCCGGCGGCCAGCGCCGGGTGGAAGACGAACGCGGGCTGCTGGGCCTCGCTCTCCACGAACGCCAGGCGCCACCGACCGTCCACGCGGGTCAGCGCCGGGTCCCAGGAGCTGACCGAGGTCGGCAGCGGCAGTCGCTCGGTGGGCAGGACGTGCACGCCGGAGAGGACGTTCGCGGTGGTCGTGGTGTGCCGGATGTGCACGCCCCGGAAGGCGAAATCGCCCCAAGAGCTCATCAGCACGATGAACCGGCCGGTTCGGTCGTCGTAGACGATCTGTCCGGCGTGGTCGCCGAGCACCAGGCCGTCGCGCTGGAAGAACAGCGTCGCCACCTGCTCCACGCGGGTCGGGTCGGCCAGGTCGACCGTCCACACCGCCCAGTGCGCCTGCTGGAAGAAGCCCAGCCCGGCGTTGGTCAGGGTGAGGAAGACCTTGCCGTCCCGGATGAACGGCCTACCGTCGGCGTGCTGCACCAGGTGCGGGTCGCGCACGCCCACCTGGCCGAAGTAGCCCGCGCGGACCCGGCCCAGGAGCACCGGCGCGTCGCCGCGCCCGCCGTAGGTGTAGGACAGCGCGCCCAGGACGGCCGGGTTCCGCAGGTCGACCAGGGCCTGCACGTTGTCCCGCTCGGTCGCCACGGGTTGCCACCCGGTGCCGGTGCCGGTGTGGTCGACCAGCACGGTCACCGCGTTCTCGTTGAACACCACGGCGAAGCCGAACGGACCCGCGTTCGCCGCCCGCACCTGCGCCGAGGCCGCCACGGTGCGCCCGCTGTCCGCGCCGACCTCGATGGTGACCATCCCGGTCTCCGCGTTGTACGTGCCGAGCACGGATGTCCGTCCGCCGGTCAGCCCCGCGACCGCGGTGTCCCCCTGCCGCACCTCGACCACCACCGCGCCGAACGGGGCTCGGGGTCGCACACCGGTGCTGACCAGCGTGTCCGCTGCGGACGGCGGCGCGGTGGCGCTGTCGTACTGCACGAACCGGGGTGCGATCAGGTCGAACGGGCGGAACCGGTGGGTGGTGGAGAAGTGCAGGTCGAAAGGACTGCGGACGGGTTGGGCCACGGCGGGCGGGGCGCTGATCAGCCCGGCGAGCGCGCCGGCGGCGGTGCCGCGCAGCAGCGTGCGTCGCCCGATGGGGTGTGCGGCCAAGAGTCCTCCTTGATCCGGTGTCATCCCGTGTTACCTCGGACGAGCGGGCTTCCACCAGCCCCGGAGGTCGGGTTGTCCGGTGGACAGATCGGTCGATACTCGTTGACACCGGATCGTCACTCTCAGCAGTGTGGGGATCATGCGCAGGAGGGTGTTCCTCACCGGTCCGGTAGTCGGCTTGGGATTGGCGACCACGTCGTCGCCGCCGGGTGCGGCGTCGCCGGGCGGGGGCGGGCTGCGCGTCGCGCGCACTTCGGTGGAGCACGCGGAGACCCTGCTGGGCACCGATGTCGCGCGGCCCCGGCTGTCCTGGGTGCTCACCGCGGACGGCCACGGGGCGAGGCAGACCGCCTACGAGGTCGAGGTGGGCACGGCGCCCGGCCGCGCGGACGTGTGGTCCTCGGGCCGGGTCGACTCGGACCGGTCGGTCGGCGTCGAGTACGCGGGCCCCGCGTTGCGCCCCCGGACCCGCTACCACTGGCGGGTCCGCGTCCGGGACGCCTCCGGTGCCCCCTCGCCGTGGAGCGCGTCGAGCTGGTGGGAGACCGCCCTGCTGGGCGGGCCGTGGACGGCGAGCTGGATCGGCGCGGGCGACTCGCTGCCCGGCTTCGGTGCCGCGCGGTGGATCTGGACCGACACCGCGCCGGTGGCCACCCGCTGGTTCCGCGGCGCGGTGGAACTGCCCGCAGACGTGGCCAGGGCGCGGCTGGTGGCCACAGCGGACGACGACTTCACCCTCTACGTGGCCGGGCAGCAGGTGCTGCACGTGCCGGAGGAGACCGACGCGTGGA
This sequence comes from Saccharothrix coeruleofusca, assembly GCF_017876325.1. Lineage (NCBI taxonomy): Bacteria > Bacillati > Actinomycetota > Actinomycetes > Pseudonocardiales > Pseudonocardiaceae > Saccharothrix > Saccharothrix coeruleofusca. The sequence goes on along the minus strand of NZ_JAGINV010000001.1, from coordinate 2,889,855 downwards.
AGACCGGCAGGCGCGCCGACGTGACCGGGCTGGTGCGCGGCGGCGGTCGGGTCGTGGTGGCCGCGCGGGCCACCAACCGCGGCGCCGACAGCCCCGACAACCCGGCAGGCCTGCTGGTGCGGCTGCTGGTGGAGCACGCCGACGGCAGCACGCGCGAGCTGGTCACCGGGCCGGGCTGGAAGGTCGCCACCACCGAGCAGGCCGGGTGGCAGACGCCGGAGTTCGACGACAGCGGTTGGGTCGCGGCGACCCCATCGCACCCCTACGGCCAAGGCCCCTGGGGCAGCTCCGTTGCCCTCGGTGAGGCACCGGCTCCCTTGCTGCGCAAGGAGTTCACCCTCACCAAACCCGTCGTCCGCGCGCGGCTGCACATCAGCGGCCTGGCCTACTACGAGGCGGAGATCAACGGCAGGCGGGTCGGCGACAGCGTGCTCGACCCCGGCTTCACCGACTACGACGACACCGTGCTCTACGCCGTGCACGACGTGACGGGTCACCTGCGGAAGGGCGCGAACGCGATCGGCGCGACGCTGGGTCGCGGGTTCTACGGCATGAGGTCGCCGAACGTGTGGCGCTGGGAGCGCCCACCGTGGCACGCGGAGCCGAAGCTGCTGGCACAGCTGGAGGTCGACCACCCCGACGGCACGCGAACCGTGGTGGCCAGCGACGGCACCTGGCGCGTCGCGGACGGCCCGACGTTGGTCAACTCCCTCTACACCGGGGAGACCTACGACGCGCGCCGCGCCACACCGGGGTGGTCCTCACCGGGGCTCGACGACTCGGCATGGCGCCCGGCGGCGGAGCAGGACGCCCCGCGCGGCGTGCTGCGCGCCCAGCAGCACGAGCCGATCCGCGTGGTGGAGACGGTGACGCCGGTCGCCGTCACCGAACCTCGCCCCGGCGTGTTCGTCGCCGACATGGGGCGCACGATGGCGGGCTGGACGCGGCTGGAGGTCACCGCTCCCGAGGGCACGGTGGTCGGCCTGCTGCACGGAGAGAAGCTCAACCCGGACGGCACCGTCCACATGCGCAACGAGCACGTCTCCGGCTCGCGCGTGCAGTACGACGAGTACATCTGCGCTGGAGGTCAGGAGACCTGGGAACCCCGCTTCTCCTACAAGGGGTTCCGCTACGTCCAGGTGACCGGTTTGTCCTCCGCGCCGGGCCTGGCGGGCCGCGTGGTGCACTCCGACGTGCGCGAGGCGAGCCGGTTCTCCTGCTCCGTGGCGATGTTCGAGCAGCTGGACCGCGCCATGCGCCGCACCGTCGTGAACAACCTGCACGGCATCCCCACCGACACCCCCACCTACGAGAAGAACGGCTGGACCGGCGACGCGCAGGTCGGCGTGCCGTCGATGACGCACGAGTTCGACCTCGCGCGGTTCTTCACCAAGTGGCTGGGGGACCTGGCCGACAGCGTGGACGCCGCCGGGCAGGTGCCGGTGATCGTGCCCAGCGGCGGCTGGGGCTACCGGGAGCTGGCGCCCGCCCCGGAGTGGACCACCGTCTACCCCTACCTGGTCCGGGAGATGCACCGCGTCTACGGCGACACCCGCGTGGTGCGGCAGCACTGGTCCTCGCTGGTCCGGTACCTGGACTGGGAGCTGGGCAGGCTGCGCGACGGCCTGGCGGTCACCGCGCTGGGCGACTACCTGGCGCCGGGAACCGGCGGCAACCCGCCGGAGGACACCCGGCTCACCGCGACCGCCTACCTCTACCGCGCTCTGCTGCACACCGCCGAGCTGGGGGAGCTGATCGGGCAGCCCGAGGTGGCGGCGCGCTACCGCGAGGCCGCCGGGGGGCTGCGCGACGCGCTCAACGCCACCTTCCTGGACCCGGCGGGGTACTACCGCACCGCCAAGGACCCCGGTTACCGGCAGACCTCCAACGCCGTGCCGCTGGCCTTCGGCATGGTGCCCGCGGGTTCGGTCGCCGCGGTGGCCGACCGGCTCGCCGCCGAGGTGCGCGCGGCGGGCGACCACCTCGACACCGGGTGCCTGGGCACCAGCGTGCTGCTGCCGGTGCTGACCGAGCACGGCCACGCCGACGTGGCGCACGCGCTGGCCACCCAGCGGACGTACCCGAGCTGGGGGTACTGGCTGGACAGCGGGGCCGACACGATGTGGGAGATGTGGGACGCGGAGACCCGCTCGCGCAACCACTACTTCAAGGGCACCGTCGTGCAGTGGCTGTACGAGAACGTGGCCGGGCTGCGACCGGGGGAGGACGGGTTCCGCACCTTCGTGGTGCGGCCGGACGCGCGTGTCGGCGTGTCCTGGGTGCGCTACCGGCTGTCCACGGTGCGGGGTGAGATCGAGGTGGGCTGGTCCGCCGTGGACGGCGGACTGCGGATGACCGTGGACGTGCCGGTGGGCTCGACGGCCGAGGTGCACGTGCCCGGAACCGCGGCGACCGCCGACCCGCCGGTGGCCCCGGTCCGGACCGACCGGGGATGGCTCGTCTTCCGAGTGGACCACGGCCGCTGGAACTTCCACTCTCCCTGACACCCCGCCTGCAAGTACTACCCGTGGTGCGCACGAGGGCCGTTAGCTACTACCCGCCGACCCGAAGCGCGCGGGCCGGGTAGTAGTTAACGGCCCCTGGGAGGGGGTCGGGTAGTACTTGCAGGCGTTGGGTCAGGAGGCGGTGATCAGGTAGGCGGGGGCCCACCAGTAGTCGAAGATCCGTTCGGGTTCCCGCACGGTGAACCCGGCCGCCTCCAGCTCGGCCACCCAGCGGCTGACCGGCTGCTCGGTGTGCAGGGGCGTGCCCTGGTCGAGCGCGTTGAGGAACACCGGCACCAGGAAGCCCTGCGCGACCAGGTCGCGGTCCTCGTCGTACTCCCGGACACCCCGCTCGTAGCGGTCCACCAGGTGCCGGAACCACGCGGGCTCCACCCCGGAGCCGATCTCCGGCACGTCGAACTCGACCATCGCGATCCGCTCGGTGCGCTCGCGCAGCCGGGCGAGCACCCGCACGCGGTCCTCGCGCGGGACGACCAGCATCGAGAAGGTCTCCTGCACCAGGTCCCACGGTCCGACGTCCTCGCGCGCCAGGAAATCCTGCACGGTGCTCACGTGCGCGCGGTGCGCGACACCGCGGTCGCGCAGCGCGGCGGTGGTGACGGCCAGCCGCTCCGCGGCGGGCTCCACCAGGTCCACCTCGGCCACCTCGGGCGTCAGCGCGGGCAGCAACCCGTGCCCCTCACCGGTGCCGATGTCCAGCAGCCGCAGCCCGTGGTGGCCCGCGTAGCACGACCGCAGCGCCCGGTGCTCGGCCCGGTAGAGCCCGACGTTGCCGCCGCCGGTGGCGAACGCGGTGAACGCCTCCGTCGAGCGGTAGACGTCGGCGTCGTCGTCGCGTTGCAGGTAGCGGGCGGTCTGGGCGTAGAGCTCCCGGTCGGGGGCCCGCTCGGCCGCCGCCCCGGCGAACTCCCGCGCCCCGGCCCGGTCGCCGCCCGCGTCGGCCAGCACCGCGAGGTAGAACAGCTCCAGCGCGGTGTCCGCCCGCAGCTCGGTCAGGGGCGTGCCCGCCCGGTGCGCCTGCCAGATCGCCTCCACGTCCACGTGTCCGAAGCTACCGAAGCCGGTCCACAGCGGACCCGCGACGGCTTCCCCGAACGCCCCCCGGCGTGCACAGTGGGCCCCTGGGGTCCGCCGACCCGCGAGAGGACGTCCCGTGACACCGCTGAGGCGAGGCGCTTTCGACCAGCTCGGGTTCGAGCACCTGGCGCTGGTGCTGCTGTTCGGGTCGGCCCGCGACCCGCTGGCTTCCCCCGATCGACCGAAGCGGGCTTCCGGCGGTGCCACGGATGTGGTGGCATGTCCCCGCGCTGATCACCGGTGCGCGGCGCACGACCGGCCCCGCCCGGTGCCCTCCACCGCGCCGGAAGGAAGGTCGTCGGACATGTCGCAGCAGGTGCGCGGGGTCATCGCCCGCGGCAAGGGCGAGCCGGTCTCGGTCGAGACGGTCGTGGTGCCCGATCCCGGACCGGGGGAGGCGGTGGTGGCCGTGCAAGCCTGCGGCGTGTGCCACACCGACCTGCACTACCGGGAGGGCGGCATCAACGACGAGTTCCCGTTCCTGCTCGGTCACGAGGCGGCCGGGGTGGTGGAGTCGGTCGGCGAGGGCGTGACCGGCGTGGCCCCCGGCGACTTCGTGGTGCTCAACTGGCGCGCGGTGTGCGGGCAGTGCCGCGCCTGCGTGCGCGGCAGGCCCTGGTACTGCTTCAACACCCACAACGCGACCCAGAGGATGACCCTGACCGACGGCACCGAGCTGTCCCCGGCGCTGGGCATCGGTGCGTTCGCGGAGAAGACGCTGGTCCACGCCGGGCAGTGCACCAAGGTCGACCCGGCGGCCACCCCGGCGGTGGCCGGGCTGCTGGGCTGCGGCGTGATGGCGGGCCTCGGCGCGGCGATCAACACCGGCGGGGTGCAGCGGGGCGACTCGGTGGCGGTGATCGGCTGCGGCGGCGTGGGCGGCGCGGCGGTCATGGGCGCCCGGCTGGCCGGGGCGTCGCGGATCATCGCGGTGGACATCGACCAGCGCAAGCTGGAGACCGCGCTGCGGCTGGGGGCCACCGACACGGTCGACTCCAGCGGCACCGACCCGGTGGCGGCCATCCGCGAGCTCACCGGCGGTTTCGGCGCGGACGTGGTGATCGACGCCGTGGGCAGGCCGGAGACCTACCAGCAGGCCTTCTACGCCCGCGACCTGGCCGGGACCGTGGTGCTGGTCGGCGTGCCCACCCCGGAGATGCGGCTGGAGCTGCCGCTGATCGACCTGTTCTCCCGCGGCGGGGCGCTCAAGTCGTCCTGGTACGGCGACTGCCTGCCCACCCGCGACTTCCCGGTGCTGATCGACCTGTACCTGCAGGGCAGGCTGGACCTGGCCGCGTTCGTCAGCGAGACCATCCCGCTGGACGACGTGGAGGCGGCGTTCGGCCGGATGCACCGCGGCGAGGTGCTGCGCTCGGTGGTGGTCTTCTGATGGCGGCGCGCGTCGACCGCGTGGTCACCTCCGGCACCTTCTCCCTCGACGGCGGCACCTGGGAGGTGGACAACAACGTCTGGCTGGTCGGCGACGACGAGGAGGTGCTGGTGGTCGACGCCGCCCACGACGCCCGCGCCATCGCCGAGGCGGTGGGCGGGCGGCGGGTGGTCGCCATCGCCTGCACCCACGCCCACGACGACCACGTCGACGCCGCCCCCGCGCTGGCGGAGCTGACCGGCGCGCCGGTGCTGCTGCACCCCGACGACCGGCCGCTGTGGCGGCTCACCCACCCCGAGCGCGCCCCGGACGGCGACCTCGCCGACGGGCAGGAGTTGATCGTCGGCGGAGTCGCCCTGACGGTGCTGCACACGCCGGGGCACGCGCCGGGGGCGGTCTGCCTGCACGCGCCCGAGCTGGGCACGGTGTTCACCGGCGACACCCTGTTCCAGGGCGGCCCCGGCGCGACCGGGCGGTCCTTCTCGGACTTCCCGACCATCGTCGAGTCCATCCGCACGCGGCTGCTCACCCTGCCGCCGGAGACGGTGGTGCGCACCGGGCACGGGGACAGCACCACCATCGGCGACGAGGCCCCGCACCTGGAGGAGTGGATCGCGCGAGGTCACTGAGGGGACGAGGTGGCGACGGAGGACGACAGAACGCACAACGAGGTCAACGCGCAGGTCACGGGGCACGTCGTGCAGGCGGGAAGCATCTCCGGTGATGTCCACCTGCACGCCGTTTCCCCGCCGGGACGGCTCACCGCGCACGTGTCGGTGTACGCGGAGGACGATTCCAACGACGATCCGCGCTACCGGGGCGACCCGACCGGGGACGGCTTGCTCATCAGACCCGAGCACCCCTACCTCGACCGGGTGTGGTCCGGCCGCGATCTCATCGCGCCGAGCGGGGAGGGGCCGCCCAGGGGAGCGAGCGGCCCGCAGTTGGACGTCAAGATCGTCAACAACACCGCGCGCACGGTGTTCTTCCACGCGGTCCACTTGGAAGTCGCACGATCCCGCCCCGACCCGCGCCCGGTGCCGCACGTGCGCCCCATCCTGTTCTCATCGATCCCGCTCTTATGCGGCAGCCCGATTGCAAACCGGGGCGGCCCGATGGCGGACTGCGTCCTCGCCTTCCACTTGGAGCATCCCGGCCACCCCGGCAGGGTGACCGGTACGCACCACGTGGAATTGGGGCCGGACGGGCGGATGGAGGACATGGGACCGGTTCTGGCGGCGCTCGGTGAGGCCGGGGTGAGGCTGGAACCTGGCGGGCTTGAACCCGCCCACCCGGACGCCCACCGCGCGTCCTACTGGTCGCTCGGCCCCTTCGTCGACACCGCTGACGTCGTCTACGACGGTAAGGTGGCGCTGGTCGGCAGCATCGAGTACCGCTGGACCGACCTGGGTGGTGCGCGGGTCGGTGGCGGGCACGGCGTGCGCTCTCTGATCTTCTTCATGAATGAGAAGCGCTTGCCTGCGAGTTACGAGTTGGTGCGCCCTTCAGCCAGCTACCACGCTCCGCTGCTGCGGGCCGACCAGAGCGACTACCGGGTCTCGGTGCCCATCTCCCACGCGCTGGCCACGGGTGAGGTGGACCGGATTCTCGTTCGGCTCGACGCGCCCCGCTCGTCCCTGCACGACCTCACCCTGAGCCTGCACCACGACACGGGTGTCCTCGACTGCGGTCGGATCTCCTTGGAGTACTTCCGCCCCTGAACCCCCAAAAGCGTAACCAATGGGTTACGCTTCATGGGTGGACGAGGTGGTCGCGGCGATCGCGGACCCGGTGCGGCGGCGCATCCTGGAGATGCTGCGCGACGGCGACCTGCCCGCCGGGCGGATCGCCGAGGAGTTCGCCATCAGCAGGCCCGCCATCAGCAGGCACCTGCGCGTGCTGCGCGAGAGCGGGCTGGTGCGCGACGAGCTGGTGGGCAGGCAGCGCCGCTACTCGCTGGACCCGGCGCCGCTGGCCGAGCTGACCGACTGGCTGGCCCGCCTGACCCGACCCTCGGGCTGGGAGCACCGCCTCGACGCGCTGGAGACCGAGGTCCACCGCACCCGCCGGGACCGCCGTGCGGGCCGAGCGAAGGGGAACACCGCATGACCCCCAGCGGCAGGCTGTTCCGCACCGACCAGGGCAGTGACCTGGTGCTCACCCGGACCTTCCGGGCCTCGGCGGACGACGTGTGGGCAGGCGTCACCGAGCCCGAGCGCACCGCCCGCTGGTTCGGCCCGTGGGAAGGGGAGGCGAGCCCCGGCCGGACCATCCGGGTGCGGATGGCGTTCGAAGAGCAGACGCCGTGGATGCGGCTGCGCATCGAGGCATGCGAACCGCCGCGCAGGTTGGCCGTGTCGACCGTGGACGAGCACGGGGCCTGGCACCTGGAGCTGCTGCTGTCCGATGTGGACGGTGGCATCGAGCTGCGGCTCGTGCAGCACCTCGACACCGAGGAGGGCATCGGCGAGATCGGTCCCGGCTGGGAGTACTACCTGGACATGCTCGTGGCCGCGCGCGACGGCTCGCCCCGGCCGGACTTCGACGACTACTACCCGGCGATGAAGGAGCACTTCGAAGGTCTTCGCGCATGACCGGCCCGGCTGAGCCTCAGGCCGCGGCGTCCACCGCGGCCTCCAGGTAGGGGGCCAGCGCGTCGGCCACCAGGGCGTAGCCCGCGGGGGAGGGGTGGAACCGGTCGGCGGAGAACAGCGCCAGGTCCGCGGCGAAGCGGGCGGACAGCTCGTGCCCCACCGGGGCCACCACGCCACCCGCCCGGCGCACCGCGTCGGCCTGGGTGCGGGCGTAGTGCCCGCTGGCCGTGGAGACCAGCGTCCGGTAGACCGGGGGCACGTGCGAGACCACGCTGAGGTCCGGGGCCGTGGCGACGATGACGTGCGCCCCGGCGCGCTTCAGCTCGGCCACCGCGTCGTGCAGCAGGCCCGCGCCGACGGCGGGCGGGACGAACGCGGTCAGGTCGTTGGCGCCGATCACCACCAGGGCCAGGTCGACACCGGAGGCGACGGCGGCGCGGACCTGGCGCGCCAAGTCGGCCGAGCGGGCGCCGGACACGGCGTGCACACCCAGGTCGACGTCGTGCCCGGCCGCGCGCAGGCGTGCCGCCAACCGGTGACCGAGGGTTTCTTCGACGCGGGTGCAGCCCACCCCGGCTGCCAGGGAGTCACCGAGGACGCGGAAGCGAAGAGTCATCGCCGGGTACAACGCCGCCCGTCCGCCCGCCGTTCCCGCGAAAGGGGCCGGGTGTCCCAGGACACCCGGCCCCTTCTCAGAGTGGTGTCAGCGCCGCACCTGCGCGTGCAGGGCCGCCACCTCGGACTCGCTCAGCGCCCGGTCGAACACCCGCACCTCGTCCACCGCGCCGGACCAGAAGTCGGTGTCCTGGCCCGCGTACTTGGCCCGGCCGATGGCCAGCGGGCCGGTGCTGACCTGCTCGGGACCGCCCTGCGCGGTGGCCACCTGCTTGCCGTCCACGAACAGCCGGGTCGTGCCCGTGGCGTCGTCGCGCACGCCCACCAGGTGGTACCAGCGGTTCAGCTCGGGCGTGACCTCGTACCGCGCCCGGTTGCCACCGGGCAGGCTGAACGCGAACGCGCCGTGCCCGTACTGCAGGTAGAACGGGTTCTCCGCGCGCCTGCCGTCCTGGCTCACCGCGGAGGCGTAGTTGCCGGGCAGTTCGTCCAGGGTCACCCACGCCGAGACGGTGTAGCTGCCGGTGGTGTCCACGACCGGGGCCTGCGTCTGCGCGAAGTCGCCGTCGCCGTCGAACTTCAGCGCCGACCCGCTCACGCCCGGCGTCCACCCCGCGTCGCCCTTCAGCGCCACCGTGCTCTTGCCGCCGCTGAGGTCGCGGCTGTCGGTGCCCCGGCCCTCGTTCAGCGGCCAGTGCCCGTTGCCGGGGAACTCGGCGTCCTCGGCCGCGTTCGCGCCCGCGGCGATCACCTTCCGGTTGATCTCCCGCACCGGCTTGGGGTCGACCTTGATCTCCCGCCGGTCGTAGGTCCACATCCCGTTGAGCTCGGTCTCCAGGTCGGTGACCTGGGTGTAGACCGACCCGGACAGCTCCGCGCCCGCCGCCGCGAGGTAGAAGGTCTCGGTGTTGCTGACGTACTTGGCCGTCAACGCGGCCTTGTCCGGCACCCCGCTGTAGATCTGCGCGGGCGTGCCCGGCCACATGTGGCCCGGCGTGCGCAGCGTGAACCCGCCGTGCTCGCCGTCCATGGCCGCGCGGGTCGAGTCCGGCCACGGCGGGTCGTTGTTGACGTAGTCGTGGTGGTCGATGATGTCGCCCTTGCCCGAGTCGCCCTTGGACGCGCAGCAGTTCACGCCGCTGTGCGCGTTGACGACGCGGCTCGGGTCGGCGGCCTTGACCGACTCGGTGATCTGCCCGGTGGCGGTGCGGTCCCACTCGCCCCAGCCCTCGTTGAACACGATCCACCCGATGACCGAGGGCGAGTCGTGCAGCTGCTCCATCGTCCGGCGCCCCTCGGTCAGGAACGCCTGCTGACCCGACTCGTCGGTGATGTTGGTCGAGACGAAGTCCTGCCACACCAGCAGGCCGAGCTTGTCGGCGTGGTAGTACCAGCGGGCGGGCTCGACCTTGATGTGCTTGCGCACCGCGTTGAAACCGAGGTCCTTCTGCGCCTTGAGGTCCCAGGCCAGCGCCTCGTCGCTGGGCGCGGTGTGCAGGCCGTCGGGCCAGAAGCCCTGGTCCAGCATCGCCAGCGAGAAGATGGGCTTGCCGTTGAGCACCAGCTTGGGGAAGCCGCCGACGTTCTGGATGCCGATCGACCTCATGCCGAAGTAGCTCTTGACGCGGTCGCGGCCGAGGGTGACCTCCAGGTCGTAGAGGTACGGGTCGTCCGGCGTCCACAGGTGCGGCTTGCGCACCTTGAGGGTCAGCGGGGTGTTGGCGCGCCCGGTGACGGTGCCGACCACCCTGCCCTCGCGGTCCCTCGCGGTGGCGGTGACGGAGTCGCCCGGCGTCGCGGTCGAGGACTTGACGGTGACCGTCAGGCTCTCCTTGGCCAGGTCCGGGGTGGTCACCACGTCGTCGATGGCCACGTCGGGCACCGGCTCCAGCCAGACGGTCTGCCAGATGCCCGAGGACTGGGTGTAGAAGATGCCGCTGGGGTTGCGGGTCTGCTTGCCGACCGGCTGGTTGTCGCCGGTGGTGTCGGTGACCGCGACGATGAGCTCGTGCTGCCCGCCGCCGCGCAGCGCGTCGGTGATGTCGGCGGTGAACGCGGTGTAGCCGCCGGAGTGCTCGGCCACCTGCTTGCCGTCCACCCAGACCCTGGCGTGGTGGTCGACCGCGCCGAAGTTCAGCTTCAGCCGCTGGCCGCGGCCGACCCGCCAGTCCGCGGGCACCGTGAAGGTGCGGCGGTAGAACATGTGGTCCTCGTGCCGCTCCAGCCCGGACAGCTGCGACTCCACCGGGAACGGCACGATGATCCGCTCGGGCAGGCGCTTGCCGAACACCGGCTGCTGGCCTGCGGTCGCGCCCGCGAACTCCCAGGGGCCGTTGAGGTTGAGCCACTGCTTGCGCTCCTGCTGCGGCCTGGGGTACTCCGGCAGCGGGCGGTTGGTGTCCAGCTTGTCGCCCCACGGCGTGGTGAGCCGGTGGGTGGACTGGTTGGTGGCACTGCGGATGGTCTGCGGCACGGTGTCGTCGCCGACGCGCAGCCCGCCGTTGCCGTCGTAGGCCACCCGCACCCGCTGGCCGCGCTGGATGGGCTTGGTCAGCCCCACCACGACGCGGGACCGGTCCTCGCGGGTGACGCGCGCGGACCCCAGCGGCATGGCGGTGGTGTCGGCCTCCACGACCAGGTGCCCCACCAGGTCGCCCAGCGCGGCCACCGGCTCCTCGAAGTCCATCACCAGCGAGCGGCCGTCCTGGCCCACGGTCAGCTCGACCGGGTAGATCTGGAACCCCTCGGGCGGGGTGAAGGCCGACTCGGGCACGATCTGCTTCGGCGTCGTGGCGCCGGACCAGCGCAGGAACATGTTGGCGCCGCCGATGTCCTGGAACATCTCCAGGCGGAACTCGTGCGCCTTGCCCGCCGTCAGCGCCACGGGGGCGCTGTTCTGCTCCACGTCCCAGTCACCGACCCAGTGGTCGATGACCGGCGCGCCGTCGATGAACAGCCGGAAGCCGTTGTCGCCGATGGCGTGGAAGGTGTACTGGCCGGTTTCCGGCGGGGTGATCCGGCCGGTCCAGCGGGCGGTGGTGTGCTCGCTCTGGCCGGTCAGCGAGGCGAAGGTGCCCGCGAGGCCGGGCAGGTCGATGTTCGGGTCCAGCGTGACGCCGCCGAGGTGGGCGAAGTCGCGCGCGCCCGGCGCGGACATGCGGAAGTACTCGCCCTTGAGGCCGTGCACGGCCGGGGCGTTGTCGGGATCGGGCTGGGCCTGGCCCGGCGGTGCGGCCAGGACCGGGGCGGTGATCAGGGCCAAGAAAGCGGTGAGCAGCCGTCTGGCGGTGCGGGGCATGTGGTTCTCCTCAGTCCCGTGCTGTGAGTGCCATCACAGCGCCGCCCATCTATCCACATGTTTCACCAAAAGACAACAAAAAGTTTCACAGGTCCGACCAATTCGACGGTCGTGTTACGCCGCGCGCACGACACGAGCCCCCACCCGGACGGGGGTGGGGGCTCGTCCCTGTGGGCTCAGGCGAGTTGCACGTGCTCGTTGGGCACGCAGTGGGTCATCTGCAGGCCGCTGACGTCGCGCGGGCCGTTGGCGCCGAGGTTGCTCAGCCGCTTCTGGTCGTTCTCGCTGAGGTCCTGGCTGGCCAGCGGCTTGAGGTGGGACACGTCCTCGGGCCCGATGCCCAGGCCCTCGCCGACGCGCAGGCCCAGGTCGTCGTCCACCATCAGGAAGTGCCACACCATGCGCTCCTGGACCGCCCGGTCGCACTGGGAGATCGCGGAGATGAAGTTGCGCACCAGGTCGTCGCGCTCCCACTGCTCCATCAGCGCGTACCGCTGACCCGCCTGGGTGTAGTCCTCGGTGCGCGGGATGCGCTTGCGGGTCAGCCTGCCCCGGATCTCGGGCCCCTGCTCGTCGTGCGTGGGGTACTGCGCCTCGCGCAGCCCGCCCATGATCGAGGGCTCGTAGTTGACGTGCGGGTTCTCCCCGCCGGGGCGGTTGTAGTAGGCCATCTGGCCGCCCTGCTGGTTGGTGCGCACGTCCGCGTTGCGCGCCTGGTTGACGGGCAGTTGGAGGTAGTTCGGCCCGACCCGGTAGCGCTGCGTGTCGCTGTAGGAGAACGTGCGGCCGACCAGCATCTTGTCGTCGGAGAAGTCCAGCCCGTCGACCAGCACGCCGGTGCCGAAGGCGATCTGCTCGTTCTCGGTGAAGAAGTCGCTGACGTTGCGGGTGAGCACCATGCGGCCGACCGGCTTGGCCGGGAACTCGTTCTCCGGCCACACCTTGGTGTCGTCCAGCGGGTCGAAGTCCAGCTCCGGGTGCTCGTCGTCGGACATCATCTGCACCAGCAGCTCCCACTCGGGGTGCTCGCCGCGCTCGATGGCCTCGTAGAGGTCCTTGGTGGCGTGGCCCAGGTCCTGCGCCTGGACCTTGGCCGCGTCCTCCTCGGTCATGCTGCGCACCCCGCACTTGGGCATCCAGTGGTACTTGACCAGGTGCGTCTCGCCCTCGGCGTTGACCCACTTGTAGGTGTTGACGCCGAAGCCCTGCATGTGCCGGTAGTCCGACGGGATGCCGCGCGGGCTGAACAGGTTGACCAGCATGTGCATCGCCTCCGGCGTCTGCGACATGAAGTCGAAGATCCGCCAGGGCTCCTGCCGGTGGGTCACCGGGTCCGGCTTGAGGGCGTGGATCACGTCCGGGAACTTGATGGCGTCGCGGATGAAGAACACCGCGAGGTTGTTGCCCACCAGGTCCCAGTTGCCGTCCTCGGTGTAGAACTTCACCGCGAACCCGCGCGGGTCGCGCGCGCACTCGGAGGAGTCCACCCCGCCGATGACGGTGGACAGCCGGATCGCCACGTCGGTCCGCTTGCCCTTGCCCTGGAACAGCTTGGCCCTGGTGTACCGGTCGATGGGCTCGTCACCCCAGGCGCCGTAGCTCTCGAAGTGGCCGAACGCGACCGCGCCGCGCGCGTGGACCACCCGGTTGGGGATGCGCTCCCGGTCGAAGTGGCTGATCTTCTCCAGGAAGTGGTAGTTCTCCAGCGTGGCGGGTCCTCGCGCGCCCACCGTCCGCTGGTTCTGGTTGTCGTAGACGGGGTGTCCCTGCCTGTTGGTCAGCACGGGGCGGTCGTCGCCTGACTCCGGCCCCTTGCTCGCCACATCCGTCATGGCGGTGTGGTCCCTTCTGGCTGCTGAGGTCGCTCGTCCGTCTCGGGTACCCCATTACTCCGATCGACCCACACGGGTAGTCCAAAAGGGGGGTGCGTCGGACGTGCTGCCCGGTGGGGCGCGTCGAGCGGGCGCGGCGACATGTTGTTGTTGACAACAATGTTGCTGTCGACTACTTTCGCTGGGGTGAGCCCCTTCGCCACTTCAGACGTTCCCCCGCAAGCGGGACGCACCTTCGTCGTCACCGGAGCCAACAGCGGCATCGGGCGCTCGGCGGCCCGCGTGCTCGCCGCCCGAGGCGCTCGTGTCGTGCTCGCCGTCCGCAACCCCGACAAGGGGCGCGAGGCCGCCGCCGGGATGCCCGGCCACGTCGAGGTCCGCACGCTCGACCTCGCCGACCTCGCCTCGGTCCGCGCCTTCGCGGCCGGGTTCACCGACCCCGTCGACGTGCTGATCAACAACGCGGGGGTGATGATCCCGCCCCTGTCCCGCACGGCCGACGGCTTCGAGCTGCAGTTCGGGACCAACCACCTGGGGCACTTCGCGCTCACGAACCTGCTCCTGCCGCGCGTCCGGGACCGGGTCGTCACCGTCTCCTCCACCGGCCACCGGGTGGGCTCGATCGACTTCGACGACCTCAACTGGGAGCGCAAGCCGTACCGGGCGATGCCCGCCTACGCCCAGTCCAAGCTCGCCAACCTGCTGTTCACCTCCGAACTCCAGCGGCGGCTCACCGGGGTGGGCTCGCCGGTGATCGCCACCGCCGCGCACCCCGGCATGGCCGCCACCAACCTGCTGCGCTCCAGCGGTCGCCGCGGCCTGCTGCACCGCGCGCAGGAGGCGGTCGCCTGCCTGTTCGCGCAGAGCGACGACGACGGCGCGCTGCCCACGCTGTACGCGGCCGTGGCGGACCTGCCGGGCGACAGCTACGCAGGCCCAGGCGGGTTCATGCAAGGCCGCGGCGCGCCCGAGCTGGTCGACCGCGCGAGCAACGCCAGGGACGCGGAGGTGGCACGTCGCCTGTGGCGGGTCTCCGAGGAGTTGACGGGCGTCGCGTTCCCGACCGCGCTGAGCCGCTCGGCCTGAGTTCGGTCGAACCGCCCGCGCGGTCGTGCGCCCGTCAGTGCCGTGTCGCGGTGCACCTGTCGGGCGAAGCGGAGAACCGATCGCGGTGACGACTCATCGACAACCGGTCGTGGTGAACCTCAACGCGGGCGGGGCGGTTCACCCTGGCGGCCTCGGCGGTGCTGACGGGCCTGGCCGCGCTGGCCGTCCTGGGCGGGGTGTTCCTACCGGGGTGATCACCTTCACCGACAGCGGGTCGACCTTGACTTGGGGAACCGTGAGGGTCGCCCTCCGACGGGGTCGCGCGACTGGCGCCTCCGGCCGGGTGGGCTGGGCCTAAGGTGGCGGCGTGGAATCCCGCGAGGCCGTGGAGCGCCAGGTGAGGTTCGGCACGGCGCGGCTGGCGCCCGCCCCGTACCGCCCGACCGCCTGGCTGCTCACGGTCGACGGCGTCCTGCAGTCCTGCGTGGACCTGACCGATCCGACGTACCTGCACATGCCCTACGCCACGTGGGCGGCCAAGGTGCTGGACCTGCACTGGCCCGAGGGGGAGCCGGTGTCGGCCCTCCAGGTCGGCGGAGGCGGCTTCACGATCGCCAGGTACCTGGCCGCGACCCGCCCCGGCTCGCCCCAGACGGTCTACGAGCTGGACGGCCCGCTGGTCGACCTGGTGCGCTCCCACCTGGACCTGGACGCGATCGCGAACCTCCGGGTGCGCGTCGAGGACGGCGAGCCGGGAGTCCGGCGGACCCCCGACGCCACCGCCGACGTCGTGGTCATGGACGTCTTCCAGGCGGGCACCGTGGCCATCCACCTGGCCGCCGTGGAGTTCCTGCGCGAGATCGCCAGGGTCCTCCGCCCAGGCGGCCTCTACCTGGGCAACATGTGGTCCTCGGCGGAGATGACCCTGCCGCTGCGCGCCGCGGCGTCGCTGGCCGAGGTGTTCCCGCACGTGGTGCTCCTCGCCGAACCGGGCCTGCTGCTGGGCAAGCGGGCGGGCAACGCGGTGCTGGCCGCCTCCGACCGCGAGCTGCCGCACCGGGCGCTGGCCGAGTGGGCGCAGGCCGGGGGCAACCGGGTGTTCTGCCTCTCGGCCGCCCAGCTCACCGCCCTGCGCGGCACCGCGCCCCCGCTCACCGCCGACCACCCGGCGGACGCGGTCACCCCGGTTCCTCGCTGATCGCACCGGCCTCGGCCGCGGTGGGCGTGTAGCTGTCGATCATGGCGGGTATCCACGCGCGAGCACTCGACGAGGAGGACGCGTTGGACTCGAAGAACCCGGCCAAGGTGGTCAAGGACGCGCTGGACAAGGCGGTGGAGAAGATCGCCGAGATGACCACGCCGCCGATCCCCGGCGCGCCGGGGTCGCAGCCGCCCTCGCCGGAGCCGCCGTCGCAGCCTCGGGAACCGCTGCCGCCCAAGCCCGACCAGAGCGCGCCCGCCACCGGTACGGCGACCGGCGCTCCCACGGGCGCGCCGCCGACGGCGAGGGCGCAGCAGGGGGAGTACCTGACCACGTCGACCGGACTGCGCCTGCACGACACCGACCACTCGCTCAAGGCGGGCGAACGCGGACCGACCCTGCTGCAGGACCACCACCTGCGCGAGAAGATCATGCACTTCGACCACGAGCGCATCCCCGAGCGCGTGGTCCACGCCCGAGGTGCGGCCGCGCACGGCGTGTTCATCGGTTACGGCACCGCGTCCAAGGTCTGCAAGGCGGAGTTCCTCGAAGAGGGCGTGGAGACGCCGGTGTTCGTGCGGTTCTCCACCGTCGTGGGCTCGCGCGGCTCGGCCGACGCGGTGCGCGACACCCGCGGCTTCGCCACGAAGTTCTACACCAAGCAGGGCAACTTCGACCTGGTGGGCAACAACATCCCGGTGTTCTTCATCCAGGACGGCATCAAGTTCCCCGACATCGTCCACGCCGCCAAGCCGCACCCGGACCGGGAGATCCCGCAGGCGCAGAGCGCGCACGACACGTTCTGGGACTTCGTCTCGCTGCACACCGAGGCCACCCACCACGTGATGTGGCAGATGTCCGACCGCGCCATCCCGCGTTCCTACCGGATGATGGAGGGCTTCGGCGTCCACACCTTCCGGCTGGTCAACGCCGAGGGCGAGACCTCGCTGGCCAAGTTCCACTGGAAGCCCAAGCTGGGCGTGCACTCGCTGGTGTGGGAGGAGGCGCAGCTGGTCAACGGCGTCGACCCGGACTACCACCGGCGCGACCTGTACGACGCCATCGAGGCCGGCGCGTTCCCGCAGTGGGAGCTGGGCATCCAGGTGTTCCCGGACAGCCCGGACCAGACCTTCGAGGGCATCGACCTGCTCGACTCGACCAAGATCGTGCCCGAGGAGCTGGCCCCGGTCCAGCCCATCGGCACCCTGGTGCTCAACCGCAACCCCTCCAACTTCTTCGCCGAGGTCGAGCAGGTCGCCTTCCACGTCGGGCACCTGGTGCCCGGCATCGACATCACCGACGACCCGCTGCTGCACGCGCGGCTGTTCTCCTACCTGGACACGCAGCTGTCCCGCCTGGGCGGCCCCAACTTCAACCAGATCCCGATCAACCGCCCGCACGTGCCGGTCAACGACATGCTGCGCGACGGCTTCCACCAGCACGCCGTGCACACCGGTGTCGCGCCGTACAAGCCGAACTCGCTCGACGGCGGCTGCCCGTTCATGGCGGGCAACGCCACCGGCGCCTACATCGAGGTGCCGCAGCCGGTGGCCGCGGCGACGAAGGTGCGGCGCTCGCCTGCGTCCTTCGACGACCACTTCAGCCAGGCGCGGCTGTTCTGGAAGAGCATGAGCCCGGTGGAGAAGGAGCACCTGGTCCGGGCGTTCACCTTCGAACTGGGCAAGTGCTACGAGCAGGCCATCAAGGAGCGCCAGCTGCGCGTGCTGGCCAACGTGGACGCGGAGCTGTGCGCGCAGGTGGCGGCGGGCTTGGGCCTGCCCGTGCCGGAGGCGGACAAGCCCGCGCCCGAGGTCGAGCCCAGCTCGGCGCTGTCCCAGCTCGGCGGGGTGTGGCCGACGGACGGCCGGATCATCGGCGTGGTGGTCGACCCCGAGCACCTCGACGGCGTCCGCGAGGTCACCGCGGCCATCCACGCGGCCGGGATGGTGCCGCTGGTGGTCGCGCCGCACGGCGGCCCGGTCGGCGATGGCCTGCAGGCGCAGCGCACGCTGCTGACCGCGCGGTCGGTGGAGTTCGACGCGCTGCTGCTGGCGGGCAGCCCGCCGCCCGGCGCGGACGCGATCCCGGCCAGGGACGCCAAGACCGGCGACCCGGCCACCGCGACCGCCCCGGTGGACCCGCGCGTGGTGCTGATGGTCCAGGAGTGCTTCCGCCACGCCAAGGCGATCGGCGCGTGGGGCACGGGCGCGAACGCGCTCGCCCTGGCGGGTTGCGCCGCGTCCGACCCCGGCGTGGTCGTGGGCGAGGACGCGGACGAGGTGTTCGCCGCGATCTCGGGGCTGCTGGGCGCGCACCGGGTGTGGGAGAGGTTCCCCGCCACGATCGCCTGATCCGCTCCGGCGGGTGGGCGCCACACCGCGCCCACCCGCCTCCGGCCCTCCGCGAGTCGCGCGCTCACGCACCCCGAACCGAGCGTTCGGACACCGCGAGTCGCGCGTTCAGGTCAACCGGACGCGGCCTGCCCGCTCACGACCGGGGCGGCGTGAGCCACAGCAGGTGCAGCTTCACGTCTTCACCGCCCGCCATGCGCGCGAACATGGCCAGAGCGCTGTCCGGGCTCTGGGTGCTGGTGCGGAAATCCCCTTCGGTGGACACGACCTCCGCGCGGTCGCGGAAAGCCATGCCCCACGCGGCGATCCAGCCGTCGTGCCGAGTGCCGTACTCGTGCGCGATGGCGAACAGCCGGGGAGCGTCGTCCTCGGCCAACCCCTTGAGGAAGTCGGCGAACCCGGCCTCGTCCCACAGCGGTTCCAGTTCGGCCAGCTTGTCCATGCGATGTGCCTTTCAGTGGTGAGAAGCCCTGCCGGTGCTCGCAAAGCGCGCGGTTGTCATCGGGTACCGATGAACCCCTGGGTTTGGGACGGCTGGGCACTGCGGGACGAGCGCTCACATGGAACTTTACGAATGGAATGTTCCATGTGGAAGTCGCTCGATGGAAGTAACTCGACGGAGGAGGCGAGTCGCGACCCTGCACACTGAGCGGCGGCCAAGAGACGATGGAGGTGCTCGATGGTTCGCCCGCGGCCCACGATCCGACGCCGCCGAGTCGCTCGCGAGGTGCGACGCCTTCGGGAGGAAGCGGGGCGGACCCGCGATGACATCGCCCGGTTGCTGGAGTGCGGGCTGCCCAAGATCAGCAAGCTGGAGACCTATCGCGCCAACTTCAACCCGTCGGAGTTGATCCGCGTCCTCGACTACCTCGGTACCCCCGACCCCTTGCGCACCCAGCTCATCGAGTGGAATCGAGAGGCCCGTCATCGCGGTCTGCTCCAAGAGCACCCGGAAGCCGCGCCTGAGACCCGCCGGCCCTACATGGCCTTCGAGCAGGACGCCTCCCGGCTTCAGGTGTACGAGTCCGAACTCGTGCACGGCTTGGCCCAGACAGAGGACTACGCCCGTGCCGTGGTGGAGGCGATGGCTCCCCAGATGTCCGACGTCGAAGTACGACGTCGAGTCGAACTCAGGATGGCAAGACAAGCCCTCGTGACCTGTGACGATCCGGTCGACTACTGGTTGATCCTCAACGAGGCGGTCGTCCGCCGCGCGGTGGGCGGTGCGAAGACCATGATCGGCCAGGTGGAGCGACTGCTGGAACTGGCTCGACGGAAGAACGTGACGCTCCAGGTGCTGCCGTTTTCCGCCGGTGCGCACGCTGCCATGTCCTCGCCGTTCACCATCCTGTCGTTCGACAACGACGACGAGCCTCCGATGGTGTACGTGGAGGACGTGTCCCACTCGTACCTGCTGGAGAAAGCAGGACAGCTGGACACCTATAACGTGGCGTTCAACCGTCTGCGCGCCTCGGCGTTGAGCCCCGATCTGTCCTTCGAGCTGTTGCGCACGGCGGCCAACGAGTGGACAAGAGCAGGAGGCATCGCATGATCGACAGCGCTTGTTTCGCCAGCGCTCGCTGGAAGAACGCGAGCAACCACGACGGCAGCTGCGTCGACCTGGCCCTGATTCCCGCCGCGCTGGCCGTGCGGGACTCGAAGAACCCGCAGGGGCCGCTGCTGGCTTTCCCGGCTGAGCGCGGGGCAGCCTTCCTGGCGGCGGTGAAGAGCGGCCGGTTCGACCGCTGAACCCGGCGATGTGCCGTCCCTGTCAACTCGGGCTGAGGCCGCGTCGTCGCCTCTCTCTGCCCCTAAGACGCTTGTGGCGCGTCGTCCGGCACCACTAGAACTGGTCGGACGTCGGTCGATCAAAGGGGATTGCCATGCGCTCGCTGAGCACCCTGTTACCCGCGTTATTGGTGGCGGCTCTGGTCACGCCGATCGCGGCTACGGCTCAGGCTCAACCGGTGCCGGACTCGCCGTCGCCGGGGTGGGTGGTCAGCGGCGCGCGGTTGACGTGGACGGCGCCCGCTCCGGTTCCGCCGGGTGGTGCGGCGGTGGAGTTCTGGAACGGTGACCGGCTGCTGGGTCTGCCGCGCCCGTCCGCGGACCTGCGGACCTACACCCTGGAGTCGGCGGAGGTCGGCGACGCCGCCGACTTGCAGGTGCGGGTGTCGGGCAGGCGCCTGGACGTCGAGGAGCCCGCTTCCCCGTCGGCCGGGGTGATCGCGCCGCTGCCCGCGCCGCTGCCCGCCGGGGAGGTCGATCCCGGCACACCCGGCCCGTTCGCCACCAGCACGGGGGAGTACGAGCTGGACCCGATCAGCGTGCCCGGTTACGCGGTGCCGCTGGAGATGCGGGCCGTGGTGGTCGCGCCGACCGGTGCGCCGGGGCGGCGTCCGCTGGCGCTGCTGCTGCACGGCAGGCACGCCACCTGCTACGACGGGACCACGATCCTGCTGGAGTGGCCCTGCCCGGCACCGTCCAAGCCGATACCCAGCCACCGCGGCTACCTCCAGGCGCAGCGGCTGCTGGCCTCGCAGGGCTACGTGACCGTCTCCATCTCGGCCAACGGCGTCAACGCGCAGGACGCGCTGGACCAGGACTCGGGTGCGGGCGCGCGGTCGGCGCTGGTGCGCGCGCACCTGGCCAGGTGGGCGGACTGGGCGGGCCAGGGACGGCCCTCGGCACCCGAGGTCGTCCGGACCGCGCCGGTGGTCGATCCGGGCAGGGTGTTGCTGGTCGGGCACTCCCGTGGCGGCGAGGGGGTCAACCGGGCAGTGGTCGACAGCCTCGTCCCGCCGCCACCCGGCAGCGGCCACGACGAGCCCGCGCGCTGGACGATCAAGGGCCAGGTGCTGATCGGTCCGACGGTCTTCGGGCACAACCCCGCACCGGACGTGCCGTCGGTGACGGTCCTGCCCGGCTGCGACGGGGACGTGGCCGACCTGCAGGGCCAGATGTACGTGGACGCCACCCGTGGGGTGAGCCGGGGGGCCGCGCTGCACAGCGCGCTGTACTTCGTCGGCGCGAACCACAACTACTTCAACGCCGAGTGGACCCCCGGTCAGGCGGAGGCCCCGGCCTCCGACGACTTCCGCTCCCCGCCGGAGGACCCGGTGTGCTCGCCGGGCACCGCCACCCGCCTCACGGCCGAGCAGCAGCAGAGCGCGGGCGCGACCTACATCGCCGCGGCGGCGCGCCTGTTCGTCGCGGGTGACCGACGGGTGCTGCCGCTGCTGGACGGCTCGGGCGCGCGTGCCCCGTCGGCCGACCCGGCGCGCGTGCTCGCCCACGCCGTCGGCGCCGACCGCACCCCGTTCGTCGTGCCCGACGAGACGACCACCGCCGGTGCTGGCGCACGGGTGTGCGCGCAGGTCTCGGCCGACCCGGCCGCGGCGTGCGTCGATCCGGCCGCCAGCCGCCCGTCGCCGCACTTCGTCCGGTTCAACCGCATCGCGTCCGAGTCCGGTCGACTCGCCGTGGCGCTGCGCTGGAGCGCCGACGGGCAGGCCGCGACCGCGCGCCCCGGCGCGCCGGTGTCCCTGGCCGGGTCGCGGGAGCTGGCGCTGCGGCTGGCCGTGCCGCCGAACACCACGGCCACCCGCTTCGACGTGGCCGTCACCGACGCGACCGGACGCCGCGCACGACTGGGCGAGGTGACGCTGGACGGGCTGCCCGCCACCGACCGGGTGTCCGGCCGCTGGGCCCAGGAAGTCCGGGTGCCGCTGCCCGCGCACGGGATCGACCTGCGCCGCGTCGCCGAGCTGGAGCTGGTCCCGCACGGCGGCGGCGGGGAGGCGTGGCTGATCGACGCCCACGGCTGGGCCCCCGGCCTGCCGGACCCGCGACCGGTGGCGCTGCCGCGCGTCGACGTGGGCGCGCTGACCGTCGAGGAGGGCGACTCCGGCACGCGGACCGTCCGGTTCCCGGTCTCGGTCACCGGGGACGGCGCGGGCTCGGTGCGGGTGTTCGTCCAGGACCAGGGCGCGACCACCTACACCGAGCAGCTGGTGGCGGTCGAGCCGGGACAGCGCGAGCTGGAGGTCCCCGTTCAGGTCACCGGCAACACCCGGTGGAGCTTCGACGCGCGGCGCACGGTCGTGGTCAAGGCCGTGCGGGGCGCGGTCGTCGGCCGCTACGCGGGCAGGTTGACCGTGCCCAACGACGACCCGCGGCCGGTCCTCACCGCCACCCCGGTCACCGACGAGGTCTCCGAGGGCGGCACCCTGCTGTGGCGGTTGACGCTGTCCGCCGCGGCCGACTCGAACGTCTCGATCGGCGGCCTTCCGGTGGCCCCCGGCGGGGCCGAGCTGTCCACCACCGACGTCGACGAGACGTGGTTCCGCGAGCGCGTCTTCCAGGAGGAGCCGCTGCCCTCGCGGCCGCTGTCGACCACCGGGTTGCAGGACAGCACCGTCTTCCTGCCCGGTGACGTCAGCGAAGACCTCTTCGTGCCGACGGTGATCGACGGGGAGGCCGAACCGGTCGAGCGGGTCCGCTTCGACCTGCCGAACTCCGCGCCGGACGCCCCGGGCATCTCACTCGTCGGCGCGGTCGCCGACGGCGCGCCGGACGGGCGGTGACCGCAGGCCCTGCGCAACGCGCATTGCGTAGGGCCTACGGAGTGGGTTCCTATGATGGTGTCATGGTGGAGAGCAGCGGCAGTGGCGATCCGGCGCGCACGATCGCCATGCTGTGGGGCACCCGGCAGCTCCCGCGACGCGGACCCAAGCACACCCTGACCACCGCGCGGGTGGTCGCCGCCGCCGTCGAGCTGGCCGACGCCGACCAGGACCTGGCCGCGCTGTCCATGCGCCGGGTCGCGGAAGCGCTGGGCGTGGGCACGATGTCGCTCTACACCTACGTCGCGTCCCGCGAGGAGCTGGTCGAGGCCATGCTCGACAAGGTCTACGGGGAAGCCGTCGAGCAGCTGGGCGCACCGGAGGACAGCGGTTGGGAAGAGGGTCTGCGCCGGGTCGCGCGGGTGAACTGGGACCTGTGCATGCGCCACCCGTGGGTGCTCCAGGTGTTCACCGGCCGTCCTCCGCTGGGACCGCACGCGACGGCGAAGTACGAGCGGGAGCTCAGCGTGGTCGAGGGCATCGGGCTCACCGACGTCGAGATGGACGCCGTGATCACCCTCGTGCACACCCACGTCGAGGGGGTGGCCCGCCGCCGGGTCGAGGCCGACCGGGTCGTCCGCCGCACGGGCATCACCGACGAGCAGTGGTGGCGCGAGGTCGAGCCGTTCGTCGCGGAGGTCATGGACCCAGCCCGGTTCCCGATCTCGGCGCGCGTGGGCCAAGCGGCCGGGCAGGCGCACCAGGCGGCGCACAACCCGGAGCACGCCTACACCTTCGGGCTGGACAGGCTGCTCAAGGGCGTGGGGGCGCTGATCGAGGAGCGCTCCGCCTGATCGACCGCGGTGCCGCCGAACTTCAGTCCAGTGGTGCCAGCTCGGGGGAGGCCAGGCAGCGCGCGGCCTGCGCCGCCCCGGCCGCCAGCGCGCCCGGCACGTCGGCACCGCCCAGGTGCGCCACGAGGTAACCGGAGAAGAAGGCGTCCCCGGCCCCGTTGGTGTCCACGATCCGCTCGACCGGTGCGGCGGCCACCCGGTGCACCGCGCCGTCCACCGCCGCCACCGCGCCTTCGGCCCCGAGCGTGGCCACCGCGGCCCTGCGGGAGGTGATGAACCGCATCAGGTCCGCATGGGTGGCCATGCCGTCATCGTTGAGGAACACGTGGTCGGCGGCGTCGACGAAGTCCTGGTGGAACGCGGAGGCACCGTCGTAGTCGTGCAGGTCGCACCACACCGGCACGTCGGCGGTGCGGGCCGCGGCCAGGAACGGGCGCGCGTGGTCGGCGAGGTCGACCACGGCCGCGTCGGCACCCGCGAGGGCTTCCAGCGCGCGGTCGTCGTGCCGGGGGGAGCGCAACCGCGGCAGCTCCAGGTAGATCGAGAGCCTGCCGCCGCGCGGGTCCATCAGGTTGAGGTGCCGCTCGGTGGCACCGTCGATGACCTCGGCGATCACCTCGACGCCCGCGGCCCGCAACTTGTCCAGCACCAATCGGCCCGCTTCGTCGTCGCCGACCACGGTGCGCAGCGCCACCCGCGCGCCCAGTGCCGCCAGGTTGAGCGCCTTGCCCGCGGAAGTGCCGCCGAGGGCGAACCAGTGATCGGAGGCGAACACGGCGTGCGGTCGGGGCTCGGGCAGCTTCTCCACAGCCACCAACTGGTTCCAGGACACCGGACCTGCGATGAACACCTTGGGCTCGCGCATGGCGCTCATTGTGGCCGTGTCGCGCTCAGGTCGTCGCGCCCGGCGGGTCGACCGACAGCTTGCGGGCCCCGAACCCGGTCCAGGCCAGCGCGGCGGCGGTCACCGCGAGCACCCCGGCCGCGCCGAGGCCGCCCGCGACCAGCCCGACCACGCCAGGCAGCACGACCTGCCCCGCGCGGTTGCCGGTCAGCCGCAGCGACATCGCCCGGCCGCGCATCCCCGGCGGCGCCGACTCGGCCAGCCAGGACATCGTCAGCGGCTGGCCCACGCCCAGGCCGAGCCCGGCGACGACCACGGCCACCGCCAGCGCCCACAGCGGCACCGGCAGCGCCGCCACACCCAGTCCCGCCGCGCCCAGCGCGGTGCTGACGATCAGCAGCCGCTTGCGCCCCACCAGCGGCGTCAGCCTGCCCAAAAACAGCCGCGAGGTCATCGACGCGGCGGCCCGCAGTCCCAGCAGCACCCCGACCGCACTCGCGGCCAGGTGCCGCTCCGCGCCCAGCGCCGGCAGGTAGACCAGCGAGATGTCCACCGAGGCCAGCACCACGCAGCTGGTCAGCAGCGCGCGTGGCAGGCCGGGCAGGCGCAGCAGCGCGGCCCACCCGCCGGATTCCGCTGTTCGTCCACCACGAGCCGGGGTGCGGCGGACGAACAGCGAGCCCAGCAGCAGCACGCCCGACAACACCGCGCCGCCCACGAAGATGGCGCGGGTGTCGGGGATGGCGCGGCTGCCGCCCAGCACCGGGATCAGCAGCGGGCCGACCAGTTGGCCCAGCGAGGCGGAGAAGGTGTAGTAGCCGAACGCCGCGTCGAACCGGCCGGGCGCGGAGCTGTTGGCCACCAGCGCCTGCTGCCCGACCATCGCGAACAGGTGGCCGGTGCCCAGCAGCGCGCTGGCCGCGAACAGCCCGGCCACACCGCCGTTGGACGGCAGGAATCCCAGGCACGCCACCGTCATCAGGGCGGCGCCCGCGACCAGGGTCCACCGTTCGCCGAACCGGTCCGCCCAGTGGCCGGCGGGCAGCGCCACCACCAGGGGCACGAACGCGAAGGCCGCCGACAGCGCGCCCAGCCACGTGGCGGGCACGTCCAGCTCCAGCGCGCGGTAGGAGACGGTGGGGCGCAGCAGGAAGATCACCACCTGGGTCAGCGCCGAGTGCGCGAACACCGCTACCACCGGTCCACACCCCCGTCGCGGGCGAGGCGCTGCCCACGCGCCGCGCGATGGACGTGGACGAACAGCGACGCAGATCCGGTCATGTAGTCATCCTCTCTATAGGTTATAACCTAATCCGCTCCACCCTCGACCGGGCACCATGGCGCAGTGGAGTTGGACACGTTCCTCCCGCTTGCCGAGGAGTTGCTCGCCATCCGGTCGACCGCCGACCGACCCGATGACCTGCACCGCGCTCTGGACTTCGTGCTGGACGTGGTCGGCACGGGGTTCGCGGTGGAGCGCTTCGAGTCCGACGGCAAACCCAGCGCGCTGGTCCACCTCGGCGGGTCGCGGCCGGAGTTCCGGGTGATCCTCAACGCCCACCTCGACGTGGTGCCCGGTGCGCCCGAGCAGTTCCGCCCGCGCCGGGAGGGCGACCGCCTGCACGCCCGAGGCGCGCAGGACATGAAGCTGTCCGCGCTGGTGCAGGCACTGGTCTTCCGGGACGTGGCGGCAGGGTTGCCCTTCCCGGTCGCGCTCCAGCTGGTCACCGACGAGGAGGTCGGCGGTCGCGACGGCACGCGCCACCAGTTGGAGCGGGGTGTGCGCGGGCGGTTCGTGGTCATCGGCGAGCACAGCGGGCTGCGCCTGGTGACCGAGTCCAAGGGGCTGCTCAACGCCCGCCTGCGCGCGACCGGGCGCAGCGCCCACAGCGCCTACCAGTGGTTGGGGGACAACGCGCTGCTCAAGGTGATGCGGGCGGTGGACGGGCTGCTCGCGGCCTACCCGGTGGCGACCGGCGAGGCGTGGCGCACCACGGTCAACGTCGCCGGGGTCGAGACCACCAACACCGCGTTGAACCAGGTCCCGGCCGACGCGACGGCCTGGCTGGACATCCGGTTCCCGCCCGAGGACGCCGACTTCGACGGCCGCTCGGCGCAGGAGGTCGCCGCCCACCTCGCGGCGCTGTGCCCGCCGGGCGTGGTGGTCGAGGTCGACCAGGTGGAACCGCCGCACCGGGCCGATCCGGGCAGCACCGACGTGGCGGCGCTGCGGCGGGCCGCGCGGTCCCAGGGTTACTCGGGCGACTTCCTGCGCAAGCACGGGGCCGCGGACTCCCGCTTCTACTACCAGCGCGGCGTGGACGCGGTCATCTTCGGCATCGGCGGAGACGGCCAGCACGGTCCGGACGAGTGGGCCGACCTGACCACCGTCGTGCCGTACTACCGCGCGCTGGCCGCTTACCTCCGCGCCGTCGCGTGAGCGTCCACCGCCCCAGGTCGACCTTGAAGTGAAGGCGAAATTCAGGGTATCGGGGCTGTTAGCGCTAACAGTGGGATGCGGCGGATCTTGCCAGCGGATTTCCCCTGGATTCCGGGCGAAGTACTCCATTCGACACCGTTCGACGTCTCCGTCGAATACGTTCGACAGGGAAGTCGAAATCGGTCGAGGAAGGTGAAGTGTTGACACGGTGCTGGAGGCACCGTTACGAATGAGGGCGTCCGTCCACGTCGAGCGGTCACTCGGCTCGTCTCGGAGTGTTAGCGATAACAGCGGGAGGAACAGCCGATGAGCGTGCGCCTCTTCCGGCGGGCGGCCGTGCCGATCGTGGTGGCGGTGCTGGCCGCGGCGGCCGTCGTCGCGGTTCCGACCGCGCAGGCCGCGCCCGCCGTGCGGTACACCAACCCGCTCGCGAACAATCGCGCCGATCCGCACATCTTCAAGCACACCGACGGCTACTACTACTTCACCGCGACCGCCCCGGAGTACGACCGGATCGTGCTGCGCCGCGCGACCACTCTGCAAGGTCTGGCGAGCGCGGCGGAGACGGTCATCTGGCGCAAGCACGCCAGCGGCGAGATGGGCGCGCACATCTGGGCGCCCGAGATCCACTTCATCAACAGCAAGTGGTACGTCTACTTCGCCGCGGGCCGTGCGGACGACGTGTGGCGCATCAGGATGTACGTGCTGGAGAGCTCCAGCGCCAACCCGCTGACCGGTTCCTGGACCGAACGCGGCCGCATCACCACGCCCTGGGACACCTTCTCCCTGGACGCTTCCACGTTCGTCGCCAACGGTGTCCGCTACCTCGTGTGGGCGCAGCAGGAACCGGGCATCAGCACCAACTCCAACGTCTACATCGCCCGCATGGGCGCGACGCCGTGGACGATCACCGGGGCGGTGACGCGGCTGGTGGTGCCGACGCTGGCGTGGGAGACGCGCGGCTACAAGGTCGCCGAGGGGCCTGCGGTGATCCAGCGCAACGGGCGACTGTTCCTGACCTACTCGGCCAGCGCCACCGACGCCAACTACTGCCTGGGCCTGCTCACCGCCCCGGCGTCGGCCGACCCCCTGGACCCGGCGGCGTGGACCAAGTCGCCGAACCCCGTGTTCGCCAGCAACACCGCCACCGGCCAGTACGGTCCGGGGCACAACTCGTTCACCGTGTCCGAGGACGGCCAGAGCGACATCCTCGTCTACCACGACCGCAACTACCGCGACATCTCCGGCGACCCGCTCGACGACCCCAACCGCCGCACCCGCGTGCAGAAGCTGTACTGGAACGCCGACGGCACGCCGAACTTCGGCATCCCCGTGCCCGACGGCGTCACACCGGTCCGGCTCAAGGCCCACGGCACCGAGTCCTTCGTGCGCCACTACGACTTCCAGGCACGGGTGGAGGCCGACGTCCGGCTGCTGGCCGACTCGCAGTTCCGGATCGTGCCCGGCCTGAGCGCGGCGGCGGCGGTGTCGCTGGAGTCCACCAACTACCCCGGCTACTACCTGCGGCACCGGGACCACCAGCTGTGGGTGGAGCGCGACGACGGCACCGCGACCTTCCGCGCCGACGCCACCTTCACCCGCCACGCCGGACTGGCAGACAGCGCCGGGATCTCGTTGGAGTCGCAGAACCTCCCCGGCTACTACGTGCGCAACGACAACCCCCGCCTGGTGCTGCGGACCGCCTCCGACGCGCCCGGACGAGCCGCCGCCACGTTCACCCTGGAATGACCCGCCGCCTTCGACAACGCAGCGAGGAGGTACCGCGGTGACCACACCCCGGTCTGCCGGAGTCCTGCCGGCGGTGGCGGCGCTGGTCGCCACCGCGACCGGGCCGGGAGCCCCGGCGGAGGCGCGCGCGGCGGCCTACCCCGGCCCCGGCTACGTCACCGGGGACATCTGGGTGCACGACCCGACCGTGGTCAAGCGCCCCAACGGCGGGTACCTCGTCGCGCACACCGGCGACGGCATCGCGCTGAAGACCTCGGCCGACCGCACGGCCTTCCGCGACGCCGGATCGGCCTTTCCCGGTGGCGCGCCGTGGACGACCGCCTACACCGGCGGCAGCCGCAACCTGTGGGCGCCGGACCTGGCCTACCACGACGGCCGGTACTGGCTGTACTACTCGGCCTCCACCTTCGGTTCCAACCGCTCGGCGATCTTCCTGGCCACCAGTCCGAGCGGCGACTCCGGCACCTGGACCGACCACGGACTGGTGATCGAGTCCCGGACCTCGGACGACTTCAACGCCATCGACCCGAACCTGGTGGTCGACGACCAGGGGCGCTGGTGGCTGAGCTTCGGCTCGTTCTGGTCGGGCGTCAAGCTGGTGGCGCTCGACCCGTCCACCGGCAAGCGGTCCGACAGCGCCATCCGCTCCATCGCCGGGCGCGGCGGCGGTGCTGTCGAGGCCCCGGTGATCGTCAAGCGCGGCTCGTACTACTACCTCTACGTCTCGTTCGACCTGTGCTGCCGAGGGGCCGCCAGCACCTACCGCGTCATGGTCGGCCGCTCCACCGCCGTCACCGGCCCTTACCTCGACCGCGACGGCACCGCCCTGACCTCCGGCGGTGGGACGGAAGTCCTCGCAGGCCACGGCGACGTCCACGGCCCCGGACACCAAGCGGTGTTCACCGACACCGACAGCGACGTCCTGGCCTACCACTACTACGCCGACAACGGCGCGTCGCTGCTGGGCGTCAACCTGCTCGCGTACGACTCGGCGGGCTGGCCCTACGTCCACTGAGGACAGTCAGGGTACGGGGACCTCTACGGCGATCTCGGTGCCCAGTCGGGCGCCGGACAGCAGTTCCAGGGCGTCCCCGCTCCAGAACC
Source organism: Saccharothrix coeruleofusca (assembly GCF_017876325.1). Lineage (NCBI taxonomy): Bacteria > Bacillati > Actinomycetota > Actinomycetes > Pseudonocardiales > Pseudonocardiaceae > Saccharothrix > Saccharothrix coeruleofusca. The sequence continues at coordinate 2,860,369 of NZ_JAGINV010000001.1, read as the reverse complement.
GGCCGGGGTCGTACCAGTTCACCCGGCGTCCGGCGGGCAGCAGTCCCATCGCCTCGTAGGTGACCGCCACGACCTCGGCGCAGTAGGCCGTCTCCAGCGCCGCCTCGGACCGGCCGCGCCGCGGCAGCGGCAGCCGTCCGCGCAACCACCGCGTGGCCAGCTGGGCGGTGGAGGGGAACGGCGTGCCGTCCAACCGGGCGATGGTGCGCAGCACCGCGTCCTCGGTCTCGCGGGTGGGTTCGTGCTCCAGCTGGCGCAGCCACGCGCGCTGGCCGTACTTGCGCGCCCACACCAGGACCGCTTCGCGCAGGTCGTGCAGCTGCACTCCGCGCTGGTGGGTGCCCGACCACAGGTCCGGCAGCGAGCGGCCCAGCTCGGCGTGCCACATCAGCGGCGGCAGGTCGTCCAGCACCACGGACATGCCGACGTGGTTGACCGGGCTGTTGGTGGTCATCCGGATGGCCCGGTCGGCCGCCGAGCTGCCGCGGAACAGCCACACGTCGCCGGTGCGCGTCAGCTCGACGGCCTCGTCGAGGCTGATCCTCGTCTCGCCCATGCGGGCAGCCTAGTGTCACCACCTCGGGGGAGTGGTCTCGCAAGGGCGTGTCAGAATGGCGATATTCCTGGGGCAGGTGGGGCGTCCGATGCGAATCGCCAACGTCGAGGGCAGGCTGGTGGTGTCGACGGCCGCGGGCTACGTGGACGTCGCCTCGGCCAGCGGTGGCCGTTTCAGCCACGACCCGCAAGCCGCGTTCGAGGTGTGGGACGAGCTGGTCGACTGGTCGCACGCCCTGCCCGAGCACGAGGTGCCGGGAGCTCACCGGGTCACCGAGGACGCGGTCCTCGGACCGCCCGTCCCGCGACCTCGGCAGGTGTTCGCGATCGGCCTCAACTACCGCGACCACGCGGAGGAGGTCGGGCTGGCCGTCCCGGAGACCCCGGCGGTGTTCACCAAGTTCCCCACCTCCCTCACCGGTCCCGCCGCGTCCGTCCGCCTGCCCGCGGGTTCGGTCGACTGGGGGGTCGCGCTGGTGGTCGCGATCGGCAGGCGCTGCGAGCGCGTCGGCGAGGCCGAGGCGTGGCACCACGTCGCCGGGGTGACCGTCGGCCAGGACCTGTCCGAGCGGGGGCTGCAGCTGGCCGGGTCCGCTCCCCAGTTCTCCCTGGGCAAGTCGTACCCCGGATTCGCGCCGACCGGTCCCGCGCTGGTCACCCCGGACGAACTGGCCGACCCCGACGACCTCGAACTCGGCTGCGGCCTGGCGGGCGGGGAGGTCCTCCAGCGCGGGCGGACCGGGGACATGGTCTTCGGCGTCCCGGAACTGATCGCGCGGCTGTCCGCGGTGTGCCCGCTGCTGCCCGGTGACCTGATCTTCACCGGCACGCCCGCCGGTGTCGGCGTGGCCCGCACGCCACCGGTGTTCCTCACCGCGGGCGACACCCTGGTCAGCTGGATCACCGGCGTCGGGCAGCTGCGCAACCCGATGGTCGACGGCTCCGCGGCCCGGCGCGGCTCGGCCGGGCAGCCTTGATCGGGTCCGCCGCGCGGAACATACTGGCCCCGTGCGGTGGTGGAAGTGGCTCGGACTGGCGGGCGTGGTCGGCGTGGCGGCGACCGGCGCGGTGATCGCCCGCGCGGAGCGGCAGCGCCGCGCCTACACGCCCGACGAGATCCGGGAACGCCTGCGCGCCCGCGCCGCCGACATCGGCGCGTCCACCGACCAGTCCCCTGCTCACCCCGCGCGTGCAAGTACCACCCGACCCGCCCCACGAGGCCGCTGACTACTACCCGGCCACCCGACCGCGCGGAAATGGGGTGCGGCGCGGGGGAGTGGAGACCATGCTGCGCGGGTGGCGGTGACGCAGCAGCTCGTGCGCATTCCGGTGAAGCGGTTGGCCAAGTGCCGTGCGTCGGTGGCGCAGCTGCACCGGGTGTGCTCGTTGCGGTCGGTTTCGCGGGCCGACCACCTCGACCTCGACTGGTGGCCCGCAGTGCTGGAACGGGTGTGGGAGCGCACCGACATCGCCCCTGCGGCGCTGCCCGTGCTGCGGCGGGCGTTCCACGGTGACGAGGAGGTCAACCCGGCCTACCGGAACCACCCCGACACGGTGTGGGAGCACCCGGTCACCGCGTTGGAGCCGGAGGTGGTCGCCGAGGTCGCCGACGCGCTGCGCGCGTTGTCCCCAAAGGCCGTTCGCGCGGCCGTGCCGGAAGACTCCGGCGGTGTCCAGGCTGTGCTGCGCGGTGTGGCGAGCGAGGTGGTCGGACTGCGGGACGAGGTCGTCCGTCAGTACATCGCCCTGCGCGACTTCTACGGCGAAGCGGCCGACCGCGAACGGGCGGCAGTGCTGTGGTGGGACTGAGCTGACGGCACCAGCGGACCCGCGTCCGCGTAGAACCGCTTGAGCGCCTATGCCCGCGCGATCCGCTGCGCCGGCGCCGTGGTGCAGCCGTCGGCCCGCCGGACGACCACCGTCGTCCGGCGGGCGGTGGTGACCACCGCGCCGGCTACCGCGCCGGGCTGTGCTGGTAGGTGTCGGCGTAGTACTGGCCGAGCTTGCTGCGGTACTCCTCGCTGTCGAAGGTGTCCGGGTCGTACTCCGGGGAGTCGACCACCTGCTGCCGGGTGCGGTCCACGTGCACCTCGCGCCGCTGGTGGTCGACCCGGTGCACGGTGCCGACCGGCAGCACCACGCGGCGGTCGTCGGTGTCGACCAGCAGGCAGTCGGCGGGCACGCGCGCGTTGATCTCGGACACGGCGCCGATGGGACCGTCCTGGGCGTGCACCCGGTAGCCGATCAGACCGATGTCGGGGCGCTCGTGGCCGGGGTCGTCGGGCAGGTCGTGCTCGGGCTGGGTGATCAGTTGCACCGCGTCGCGCCACAGCCACGGGGCGAACGGGAACGCTTGCATCCTTGCCTCCGGTTCTCGGTGGACGCCGTCACCCCATCGGGTTACCCACGTGATGTGCCATCGATGCCATCAGCTCGCTTGCCGGTGCCGCTTGGCCACCGCGGCGGTCAGCAGTTCACCGGGTCGGGGCAGCCTGCCGAACAGCCGGGTGAACGTGCTGTGCCGCAGCACCGGACCGGGGTGGCTGCCGTGCACCTGGCCCGGCTCGTCCAGCGGCGCGTCCAGGTTGTCCACGCCGTTGTCCGGGCGGTCGTTGCGCAGCACGTTCGCGCCCAGGCGGCGGATGGACATCACCGCGTCGGTCAGCGCGGGGGCCAGCCGCTGGCCGAGGAAGAACGCCACCGCCGCGCCACCGACCGGGATCTCCCGGCTCGGGTGCTCGGCGGCGTGCACGATGCTCTCGGCCACCACCTCGGGCGCGTAGACCGGCGGTGGCGGCTTGGGCAGCGCGCCGAGCTTGCTGCGCGAGTGCTCGAAGAACGGCGTGTCGATGGACGCGGGCAGGATGGTCGACACCGCGATCGGGGCGCCCTCCTGCGCCAGTTCCATGCGCAGGCAGTCGTAGAAGCCGCGCAGCGCGAACTTGCTGGCGGTGTAGGGCGCGTGCAGCGGCACCGAGCGGATGCCCTCGACCGAGGCGACCCCGATGATCACGCCGCCCCCGGCGCGGCGCAGCGCGGGCAGCGCCGCCCGCACGCCGTGCACGTGACCGAGGAAGTTCACCCGCATGACCCGGTCGAACTCCTCGTCGGTGATGTCCTCGACCTTGCCCCACACGCCCACCGCGGCGTTGTTGACCCAGGTGTCGATGCGCCCGAACCGCTCCTCCGCGGCGGCGGCCAGCGCCCGCACCGCGACCGGGTCGGCCACGTCGGTCGGCACGGCCAGCGCGCGCTCCGGCCCGATCTCCCGCACCAGCGTGTCCAGCGCCTGCACGCCCCGCGCCGCGCACACCACGCGAGCGCCCTGTTCGGCGAAGGCCAGCGCGGTGGCCCGGCCGATGCCGGTGGACGCACCCGCTATGACGACGACCTGCTCGGACACCGGTTTCGGCATCGCACACCCCTTGGGTTCGAGTTCCGCGGAACCGGTGGGTACCCGTGGCGCGCGGGTGTAGGCGCGCGGTTCACGGGTAGCCCCGGCCGGTGACCGAGAACGACGCGCCGCCACCGGACGACCCGACCGCCGAACCGGACCCCGAGGAGTTCGCCGAGGAGGCGGGCGTGGACCCGACTCCGCAGCAGGTGGACGAGTACCTGGAACTGGCCGAGGAGCAGCCGCCCTGGTCCAACCCCAGCGACACCTGACCCGGTAGCCCGCGCGCTGTCGCGCGGGCCGTCTCGCCGGGCGTGACCGGAGCCGCACAGCGCGCCCTCGGGGCGCTCGCCGCCTGTCTGCTGCTCGCCGCGGCCGCACCCGTTGTCCCCGCCACCGCGCTCCCGCTGCGGTGGCGGTCCTTCCCGGACGTCCCCGAGGCCGACTGCGCCACCCTCACCGTCCCGGTGGACCGGGCGCGGCCAAGGGGACCGAGGGTGGACCTGGCCGTCGCCCGGCGCGAGGCGACCGACCCCGCGCGCCGCATCGGCGTGCTGGTGGTCGTCGGCTTCGACCCGCGCGGAGTGGGCGACAGCAGCCCGATCTACTGCGACACCGAGGCCGTCGGGCTGCCGCACCCCCCGGCCGACCGGACGCGCGGGAGGAGTTCGACCTGCTCGCCGCCTACAACCGCGGTCTGGCCGAGGACTGCCGCGCGCACCGGACCGGTGTTCGGCCGGGTCGACGCGCAGAGCGCCGTGCGCGACATGGACGACCTCCCGAGGCGCTCGGCGAGGAGAAGATCAGCTACTACGGCATGTCCCACGGCACGCTCTACCGCCAGGAGTACGCCGACCGGCTCGGCGAGCTTCTCTGCACCAAGCAAGAGGACACGCCGGGCTGATCGGTTCGGGTGCTTGAGGAGTTGGCCGTCTCGCCGTCACACCTCGCGGTGTGGCGGTGCCGCCAGACGATCGCACAACGTCCTTGATGCCGATGAGCGGCAGGTGTGGCCGGAGGGCGCTCCGCCTCTGCGTCGGTAGCCACGCAACCGCTGAATACCCGGCGGCGCGGTTCCGGAAGACGCGGCTCCGTGGCGTCAGCATGATCGTCACACCATGCACGTCTCGCGGTCGAGCGCACCTCCGTGGCCCAACCGCCTGTCACCGTGCTCCCCGCCGGATGTCAAGAACCGGTCGACCGCTCCGACCTGTCCGTGACAACCGGCCCGGCCGGTGGGCGGACCACCGGTGAACTTGGAAGGACCGCCATGAACGACATGGCCCCGACGAGGGCGGGGCGGCGGGAATGGATCGCGCTCGCCGTGCTCGCTCTGCCGACGCTGCTGGTCTCCATCGACGTGTACGTCCTGCTCCTCGCGCTTCCCGACCTGACAGCGGACCTGGGCGCGAGCAGCATCGAGCAACTGTGGATCACCGACATGTACGGGTTCCTGCTCGCCGGGTTCGTGATCACGATGGGCACCCTCGGCGACCGGATCGGCCGGAGGAAGTTGCTGCTGATCGGGGCTGCGGTGTTCGGCGTCGCCTCCGTCGCCGCCGCGTACTCGACCAGCCCGGCGATGCTGATCGTGGCCCGTGCCGTGCTGGGTGTGGCCGGTGCGATCCTGGCGCCGTCGACGATCTCGCTGATCCGCACGCTGTTCCGGGACCCCAAGCAGATGGGGCTGGCGATCGGGCTCTGGGGGATGTGCTTCTCGGTCGGCGCGGTGATCGGCCCGGTGGTGGGTGGTGCGATGCTGTCGGGGTTCTGGTGGGGTTCGGTTTTCCTGCTCGGCGTGCCGGCGATGGTGCTGCTGCTCGCGGTGGGTCCGGTCCTGCTGCCCGAGTACCGCGACCCGAACCACGGGCCGCTGGATTTGACCAGCGTGGCGCTGTCCCTGGCCGCCGTGGTGCCTGCCATCTACGGCCTCAAGGAGTCGGCCAAGAACGGCTGGCAGGCGCTGCCGGTCGCCGGCATCGCGATCGGGTTCGCCTTCGCCGTCCTCTTCGTCCGCAGGCAGCAGCGGCTGGAGCACCCACTGCTCGACCTACGGCTGTTCGCTGATCGGTCCTTCAGCACGGCGCTGGGTGCCATGATGTCCGGCACGCTGCTGATGGGCGCGATCATGCTGTTCATCACCCAGGACCTGCAGTTGGTCGAGGGTCTCTCGCCGTTCGAGGCCGGCTTGTGGATGATGCCCGCGGTCGCGGTGAACGCGCTGTCGTTGACCGTGTCGCCGATCCTTGCCCGCCGGTTCCGACCGGCGTATCTGATCGGTGCCGGATTGGTGATCTCGGTGTCCGGTCTGATCGTGCTCACCCAAACCGACACGACCTCCGGTCCCACCACCCTCGCCACCGGATTCGCGCTGATCTTCCTGGGCTCAGGCCCGCTCGTGACGCTGAGCGTCCACCTGATCATGGCCTGCGCGCCGCCGGAGAAGGCCGGCTCCGCCGCCGCGCTGAACGAGACGAGCGGCCAGTTCGGCTTCTCGTTCGGGCTCGCCGCGCTCGGCAGCATCGGTGCCGCCGTCTACGACAGCCGGTTCACCCCACCGAGTGACGTTCCCGCGCACGCCGCCGATGCCGCGCGGGAGAGCCTCGCCGACGCGGTGGTCGCCGCCCGCGACCTGTCCGAGGACCAGGCCGGGGCGCTGCTCGCGCCGGCGCGGGAGGCGTTCGTCAGCGGGCTGCATCTGGTCGGCGCGATCAGCGCCGCGGTCCTCGCGGTCGTCGCCGTGCTGATCGTTCGCCTGCTGCGCGGCATTCCCCCGACCGGCGCGTCACCGGCCGGCGAGTCGCCCACACCGGGCACCCCACGCGGCGCGGACAGCGAGGACGGGAGAGGCGTCCCGGCCAACTGATCGGGATCTGCACGACGGCACACCCATCAGGAGGTCGGGTCCGTCTCTGTGAGCCGGTCGGCCCTGGTGCGGAGGTAGCGCTGCTCGGGCAGGCTGGTGGTGAGACGGGACGCGAGCAGGTAGTCCTCCCGCGCGGCCGCCGTGTCTCCGGCGAGTTCCAGCAGATGAGCCCGTGTGGCCGTGAGCCGGTGGTGACGAGCCATCCGATCGTCGGCCGCCAGCGCCGACAACATGGCCAGGCCGGCGTCCGGACCGTCGGTCATGGCCACCGCGATCGCGTGGTTGAGCGTGGCCATGGGACTCGGCGCGATCCGGCACAGCACCTGGTAGAGGAACCTGATCTGCGGCCAGTCGGTGTCCGCGGCACGGGGCGCCTGCACGTGGAGGGACGCGATCGCCGCTTGCAACTGGTACGGGCCGAGCGGCGATCGCAGCATCGCATCGGTGACCAGCCGAGCGCCTTCCTGGACCATGTCGCTGTCCCAGCGGGTCCTGTCCTGCTCGGCCAGCGGGATCAGACCGCCCTCGGCGTCGGTGCGGGCCGCGCGGCGGGCATCGGTCAGCAACATCAGCGCGAGCAGGCCTGCGACCTCGCCGTCGTCGGGCAGCGAACGGTGGATGGCGCGGGTGAGCCTGACGGCCTCGGTGGCCAGGTCCGTTCGTTGCAGGTCAGGGCCGGAGCTCGCGGTGTAGCCCTCGTTGAAGATCAAGTACAGCACGTGCAGGACGGCGCCCAGCCGCTCCACGTACGCCGGCCCCTCGGGCGTGCTCAACGCCGTGCCGGCGGCCCGGATCCGTTGCTTGGCACGGCTGATCCGCGGACCCATGGTGGCCTCGGGCACCAGGAAGGCGCCGGCGACCTCGGCCGTGGTCAGACCACCGACGGCGCGCAGCGTGAGGGCGACCTGCGAGGCCGGGGTCAGCGCGGGGTGGCAGCACATGAACAGCAGCGTCAGGGTGTCGTCGTGGTCGCGCGGAACCCGCTCGTCGGGGCCGGGGGCGACGAGCGCGTCCGGGAGTTCCCGGCTCGCGCTGGATGTTTCCCGGTCGCGGCGGGCCCGTTCGCTGCGGATCTGGTCGATGACCCTGCGGGACGCGACCGTGACCAACCAGGCGCGTGCGTTGTCCGGCACGCCGTCGACCGGCCACTGGATCGTCGCCGCCAGCATGGCTTCCTGGAGCGCGTCCTCGCAGGAGTCGAAGTCGTGGTACCTGCGCAGGAGTGCGCCGAGGACCTGCGGTGCCAGCCCCCGCAACAGGCGACCGAGGTCCTCGGCGCTCATCTCACATCTCCATCCCGGCGGCCAGCATCACCGGCCGCACCTCGACCGCGTCGTAGTGCGCGGCCAGGATCGTCGCCGCCAATCCCACAGCGCGATCGCGGTCCTCGCAATCGACCAGGTAACAGGCGGCAAGTCGAACAGGCGAGTCGAGGTGGGGCCCGTCGGCCACGGTGGTCCGGCCTTCGCGGGCACGTACCAGCACACCGGTCGACGAGTCCGCGAGCACCCCGCCGCCGATCAGTTCACCCGACTCCCGCGCCGCCGCCACGAAGTCCGCGTGATCCACCACGGCATCCCGCTCGGCCTCCGACCGCGCCACCGTGACCGCGGACGCGGCATATGCGTTCAACAGGAACTTCATCCCTGCGGCACCGCTCACACGTCCGACGCCGCTTCTGCCCCCGCCGCGAAAACCACCGGGCGGACCTCGACGCCGAGTCCCTCCACCTTGGCGTCCGGGATCATCCCGGCCAGTTCGAGAGCGCGGTCCCGGCTCGCGCATTCGACGAGGTAGTAACCACCGAGAAACTCCTTGGCCTCCAGGTACGGTCCGTCGCTCACCGTGGGGACACCTCCGCGGACCCGAACTACGGCGCTGTCGTCGGGGCCGGCCAGCGCGGTCGTGCCGAGCAGCTCACCGGATTCGCGGATCGTCTCGATGAACCCACCGTGGCCCCGCATCACCTCGTTGCGCTCATCCTCGGTGAGGGCCTCCCAGATCTGCGGGTTCACGTGCATGATCAACAGGAACTTCATGTCTTCTCCTCGACAGCCGGCGCGCCCTGGTGACGTCGCTCGTCCAGTGGTCGTCGCCGAGCAGCCGATCTTGACATCGCCTGGGGGCCATGACGCGGGATCAGCCGCCTCTCCGACCGCACGCGGACAAACCGAGTGGACTTGCCCCGCTTCGACCGCCGAGTCTCGTCGACGTCCGCGCACGCCGCGTGAACGTACGCTGCTGCTTCTGAGGACGCTTCGCCGGCTTGCCTGCAGCTCGCTCCCAGCGAGATTCAGCCGCTCTTCGCCGATCTACCGCTGGAACAAATGCGGCATCGGCGCGGTCCACTTCCGATCGTGCCCGTCGTAGCGGGGGACCAGCGGGATCGGGTCGTGCGCGGTCTGGCGCAGCACGATCGTGGCGATCACATGGAACAGCTCCGCCGGCATGGGGATGACGCGCTCCCGGTCGGTCTTCGAGGGGGCGATCACCAGCAGGGCGATCACCTCGCCGTTGGGCCGCTCGTACTGGCGGATGCCGGTGTGCGCCAACTCCACGAGTTCCTCGGCCCGGACGCCTGTGGGACGCAGGACCTCGACACAGGCCCATTCCCAGCGGGAACTGCGGATCGTCGCGATAGCGCTGATCGGCGCGAGCGCCCATCCGCTGGTAGGAGCGACCGCCGTGGCGAACACCCCGTCCAGCGGCGCGGAGCGCGGCCACCAGCAGCTCCCGCAAGCCCGTGTAGCGCTCCTCGACGTGCGCGACGAGCGTCGACAGCAGCGGCTGGCGCTGGCGAACCCGGTCGGCCATCCGCTCCTTGATCCCGCGTCGCCGCCTGCCGAAGCCCCGTACGCACGCACCGGAAGCAGCAGGCCGGTGCCTCCGCCAACCCGAGGGCTGCCGCCCTTGCGTACGCGCACGGTCTCACGCCACTGGTCGTAGACCTCCGACGCGATGTCGAAGTCCCGCTGGCCGGGCGCGATCTTCTCGATCCCGCTCCGGAACGACCCCGCGATGGCCCTGGCCAGCCCCTCGCGGGTGACGTAGTCGATGTCGCCCTGGCGACGCACGATGTAGTCGATGATCAGCTGCCGGACATCAGGATCGCGGACGCCGTGGAAGTCGACCAGCTCCTCCGGTGAACGCCGCCCCTTGTGGATGTGGGTACGCAGCGTCGGCGGCGTCCCTGGTGGGAAGTGGCCCATGCCGCGCAGGATGTCCCAGGCCATCAGCCCGGCGAAGCGGTTGGAGTCCGTCCGGGCACCGACGACGAGGTTCAACCTGCGGTACTGGTGCCGCTGCGCCGCGCGAGCGGTCCGCCTCCTCGAAGAACTTGTCCAGCTGCGTGGATCAGCGGTTGCACAGGCGGTCGTACCAGGCACCCCGCGTCGACCAGGCGGGACCGAGCTTGGTGGTGCCGGGGTTGACGCACCGCTCGCTGTCGAGCCCGGCGACGACATCGATCTTGATCCAGATCTTGCTGCCGTCCGACGTGCAGTGGTTGTACCAGGCCGAGCCCTCGGATTCCGAGTAGCCGCACGGCTTGTCAGCGGCCATCGCGGCGTTCGCGATCGAACCGGTCCCCACGAACATGAACGCGACCGCTGCCGTGGCAGCTGCCAGGCGGACGACACCTGCGCGAGTGTTCCGAATCATCGACTTCTCCCCCAAGAGGCATTACCTCAACACCACACCACTTCATGCGGGTCGGGCACCACCATCTCCACCCGGTCAGGTGACGGCGCGCGGACACCCGCCTCCGACGAGCAGATCCTGGTTGCGCCACACCGGAAGCACGACCTAAGAGGACATCAGTCCGACGCGCCACGCCCAGGAGGCGATCTCCACGCGGTTGCGCGCGCCGAGCTTGCCCTGCGCCGACGCCAGGTGGGTCTTCACCGTCGACAGCGACAGGAACAGCGCGGCCGCGATCTCCTGGTTGGTCAGCCCCCGCGCGACCTCCCGCACCACGTCCCGCTCGCGCGGCGTCAGCAGCTCCGCCCCCGGTTCGTCCAGCGGCCGGGCGAAGTGGCGCAGCATCCGCACGGTGACCTGCGGCGAGATCAGCGCGTTGCCCGCAGCCGCGGCGCGCACGGCTTCCACCAGCAGCGCCGGGCCCGCGTCCTTGAGCAGGAAGCCGCTGGCCCCGTGCCCCAGCGCCGCGTGCACGTACTCGTCGAGGTCGAAGGTGGTCACCACGACCACCTTCAGCGGGTCGGCCACGCCGGGACCCGCCAGCAGGCGGGTGACCTCCAGGCCGTCCAGCTCGGGCATCCGGACGTCCAGCAGGCACACGTCGGGCCGCAGCTCGCGGGCCCTGGCCACGGCCGCAGCCCCGTCGGCCACGTCCGCGACCACCTCGATGTCGGGCTGGTTGTCCAGGATCATCCGGAAGCCGACCCGGACCATCTCCTGGTCGTCGGCGACCAGCACCCTGATCGTCACCGGCCGCTCCCTTCCAGCGGCAGCTCCGCGAACACCCGCCAGCCCCGGTCGTCGGGGCCCGCGGCGAACCGGCCGCCGAGCAGCTCCACTCGCTCCCGCATCCCGAGCAGACCGTAGCCCGCGTCCCCGGTGGCCGGGGCACCGCGCCCGTCGTCGGCGACCACCAGCCGCAGGACCCCCGCGAACGCGGACAGCCGCACCTCGACCTCGGTCGGCGAGTCGGCGTGCCGCCGGGCGTTGGCCAGCGACTCCTGGACCAGTCGCAGCACCGAGCGGCCCACCTCGGGCGGCACGTCCTGCTCCAGCTCCACGCACGTGCGCACCGGCAACCCGTCCTGCCCGGCCCGCTTGGCCGCGGCCAGCACGTCCGCGCGCAGGTCGACGGTCGCTTCCGCGGCCGCGTCGTCGCCTTGGCGCAGCGTGCCCACCAGCCGCCGCATCGCCGACAGGGCGTCCGAGCCGCTGCCGACGATGCCCGGCAGCAGCCGGTGGGCCGCGGTCGGGTCGTTCCCGGCCACCTCCAGGGCGGCCTGGGCCTGCACCACCATCCCGGACACGTGGTGGGCGACCACGTCGTGCAGCTCGCGGGCCAGCGAGATCCGCTCCTCCCGGCGCACCCTCGACTCCGCGCCGATGATGGCCAGGTTCCGCTCCGCGTCCCGACCCCGCAGGTACAGCCCCACCACGACGGTGAGCGCGAACAGCAGGACGGTCGCCAGCGCGTCGGACGAGTCGCCGATGACGCGGACGAGCACGGGGTCGCGCACCACCGCGCCGACCGCCGCCGCCACGCAGAGCGCGGTCACCGACAGCGCCGCCTGCCTGGCAGGCGCCTGCCGCACCGCCAGCGTCACCAGCACCGCGCACGCCGCGGTCTCGGCCGGGGTCAGCGGGCTGACCACGGCAGGCAGCACGGCGTTGAGCCAGCGGTCCGCGGTGGACGCGACCAGCAGCCACCCGGCGGCCAGCAGCGACGCGCGCACCGGGGTCCGGACGGCCAGCACCGCCAGCCCGATCACCGGCCACGTCAGCAGCCACGCGGCCAGCTCCCGGTGGGCGCCGAACCGGAACCCCGGCAGCATCTCCAAGACCAGCAGCACCGCGAGGCAAAACCCGACGAGTACCGGGACACGTCGCTCGTTGAGGGGAAGTCCGTCCACGTGGGGCACCGTACGGAGGCGCGCGGCGGGCCACCTCGGCCGGCGGGTCGCACTCGCCTCGGTCATCCGGCCGATGCGGACGTGGTCATGCGCGCAAACCTCAGTGCGGCAGGACGAACCCGCCACGTCTGCAAGTACCACCGGGTCCTCCTGAACGGGCCGCTAGCCGCCACCTGACCAGCGCGGGTAGCGGTTACGCGCGCGAGGACACCGGTCGGGTGGTACTTGCAGGCGTGCCGCAAGAGGTGCGGACGGCGAGGGTGGGCCACAGGGCCACCCGGTGCACCGGCCGGTCCAGCGGGTCGGTGATCCGCGCCAGCGCGAGTTGCGCGGCCAGCGCGCCGAGGCGGTGCTTCTGCGGCCTCACCGCCGTCAGCGGGGGATCGGAGGCGGCGGCCACCTCGTCGTCGTAGGAGACCACCGCGAGGTCGCCGGGCACCTCCACACCGCGCTGCCGCGCCAGGTCCAGCACCCCGATCGCCTCCCGGTCGGCGTGCACCAGCAGCGCCCGCACGCCGCTGCCCGCGCACTGGTCCAGCACCTCCTCGCACGCCGCGGCCCACCCCGGCGACCCGTACGGCGGGACCTCCACCACGGGGGCGCCCTGCGCGGACATCCCCAGCGACGCCAGCGCGGCGGCCCACCCCGCGCGGATCGCGGCGCTGTGCGGGCTGTGCCGGGAGGCCACCAGGCCCACCCGCCGGTGGCCCAGCGCCGCCAGGTGCCGCACGGCCAGCCCGGCGCCCAGCGAGTGGTCGGTCACCGCCGCGTCCAGCGCCACGGTGGGCAGTTCCGGCGGCGGCACCCGCTCGACGAGCACCACCGGCACGTCCAGTCCGTCCAACCAGCGCAGCAGTTCCGCCCCGGCCCGGCCGCTGGTGCTGGGCGCGACGAGCAGCGCCCGCACGCCCCGGTCCAGCAGTTCGGCCACCTGTCTGCGGTCCTCGGCCGGGTCGTAGCACGACGTGCGCAGCACCAGCCGCCCGCCCGCCGCCGCGACCGCGGTCTGCGCGCCCTGGATGATCGCGGGCCAGTAGTACTCCACCGACGGGGCCACCATGCCCATCAGGGCGTGCGGGGCGGTGGGACCGACCAGCGCGTGCGGTTCGTGGGAGGGGTGTTGCCCGTGGCGGGGCAGCGTGATCCCGCCGTGCACCCGCACCACCAGGCCCCGGTCGGCCAGCGCGGTCACGTCCCGCCGAACGGTCACCGGGGTGACGCCCAGCCGCGCCACCAGCTCCGCCAGCCGCACCGCGCCCTGTTCGCGGACCGCGGTGAGGATCAGCTCGTAGCGCTGCGCCGCCAGCCTCATCGCACCCGCCTCACCCGGACGGCGCACGCGCAACCCATCACCGGCATATCAGTTCCGATCGACTTTGATCGTTCCTGTTCGTTTCGTTGACCTTGACTATGCCACGCGCTGGAGTGATGTCCACCACTCCGGCGGGAGGACGGCGATGGCGCTGCGTTCTCGGCGTGCGGTCCTGCGCGCCTCACTGGCACTGGGGTCGCTCACTCTCGCGGGCTGCTCCTCCTCGGCGGCCCCGCCGGGCGCGACCCGCGTCCGCGTCTGGTCGTGGCTGACCGGCATGGACCGCTACGTGACCGCGTTCAACGCCTCGCGACGCGACGTCTTCGTGGAGCTGAGCGTGATCGCCGCCGGTCTGTCGGGCGGCTACGCCCAGCAGACCAACGCCATCCGCGGCCACAACGCGCCGGACGTCCTGCACGTGGAGTACCAGGGCCTGCCGCAGATCCTGCTCACCGGCGGCCTGCGCGAGCTGACCGACGACGTGGCCGACCTGGCCGACGGCTACTCCCCGGCGGCCTGGCGCGGCGTGCGCCCGGACGGGCGCACCTGGGCGGTGCCGATGGACCTGGCGCCCATGGTCTTCTACCACCGCGAGGACCTGTTCGACGCGCACGGCATCGCGGTGCCGCGCACCTGGGCGGAGTTCGGCTCGGCCGCGCGGGCGGTCCGCGAGGTGGACCCGGCCGCCCGCATCACCACCTTCCCGCTCAACGACGGGTCGTTCTTCGCCGGGATGTGCTGGCAGGCGGGCGATCCGTGGTGGAGCGTCGACGGCGACGCCTGGCGGGTGGACATCGCAGGCGCGGGCACCCTGCGCACGGCGGCCCACTGGCAGGACATGATCGCAGGCGACCTGGTGGCCGGGCTGGTCCACGGCTCGCAGGACTGGATCGCCGCGATGCACGAGGGCAGGCTGTGGGGCCTGCTGGGCGCGTCGTGGAGCGTCGGCACGCTCAACCGGTCCATCCCGCAGGACGCCGGGCGCTGGGCCGTCACCACCATGCCCACCTGGGACGGCGCACCCGCCAACGGCATCCAGGGCGGCACCGCGTTCGGCGTCTCCGCGGAGAGCCGGGTGCCGGGGGCCGCTGTGGAGTTCCTGCGCTGGCTGAGCACCGACCCCGAGGTGCCGCGCATCGGCTCCGCGTTCACCACGCCGTTCCCGGCCCACCTGCCGAGCAGGCAGGTCGCCCGCGACGCCTACCGGGGCGGCTACTTCCTCGGCGACCCGGTCTACGACGTGCTCGACGAGGCCGCGCGCCGGGTGCCGGACTGGACGTGGGGGCCGAACGCGCTGCGCGTGTTCTCCACCGCCGCCGACCGCTTCGGCCCGGTGCGCACCGGCCGCGTCACCCTGCCCGACGCGGTGCGGCGCCTGCAGGACGACGCCGTGGCCGACCTCAGGGCCAGGGGCCTGTCGGTGCGCGAGGGGAGTCGGGCATGAGCGTGCCGGTCCCGCGCGGACCCGCCGTCGCGACACCGCCCGCCGCGCGGGTGCCGCGACGTCGTGAGCGCGGGGTGGCCGGACTGCTGCTGGCCGGGCCGTTCGCGCTGCTGCTGGCGGGCACCGTGCTGGCCCCGGTGCTGTACGCGCTGTACCTGAGCCTGTTCACCGAACGCCTGGCGGGGCTGGGCTTCGACGGCCCGCGACAGGTCTTCACCGCCATGGGCAACTACGCCGCCGTGCTCGGCGACCGGGCGTTCCACGACAGCCTGGGCAACGTCGCGCTGTTCGCCTTGGTGCACATCCCGGTCATGCTAGGCGCGGCGCTGCTGCTGGCCCTGCTGCTGGACTCCGCGGTGGTGCGGCTGCGGCAGCTGTGGTCGCTGGCGGTGTTCCTGCCGCACGTGGTGCCGGTGGTGATCGGCGGGCTGGTGTGGGCCTACCTCTACAGCCCCGGCATCGGCCCGCTGGCGGCGGTGCTGCCCTTCGACCCGCTCAGCGACGTCGGCGTCCTGCCGTCGGTGGTCAACATGGCCACCTGGCAGTGGACCGGCTACAACATGGTCGTCTTCTACACCGCGTTGCAGGCGGTGCCGCGCGAGGTGGTGGAGGCCGCGCGCGCCGACGGAGCCGGGCCGGTCCGCGTCGCCCTGTCGGTCAAGGTGCCGATGGTGCGGCCCACCGCCTTCGTGGCACTGGTGTTCACCGTGATCGGCTCGCTGCAGCTGTTCACCGAACCGCTGGTGCTGCGCGGTTTCACCGGCTCGGTGACCAGCACCTGGACCCCGAGCCTCTACGTGTACGAGGCGGCGTTCATCGCGGGCGACCACGGCCGTGCCGCCGCCGCGTCGGTGCTGCTGGCGGTGGTCTGCGCCGCGCTCTCGGCGCTGGTGATGCGCCTGTCCGCGAGGAGGTCGGGGTGATCCGGTCGCGCTGGACGTCGGTCCCGGCGGTGCACCTGGTGCTGCTGCTGGCCGCGCTCTACAGCCTGCTGCCGCTGGTGTGGCTGGCCACCTCGGCCACCAAGTCGCTCGGCGAGTTCTCCACCACCAGCCCGTTCGAGCTCGGCCAGTGGCACCTGGGTGCCAACCTGGCGGCGCTGTTCGCCCAGGAGGGCGGGATCTTCCTGGTCTGGGTGGGCAACTCCGCGTTCTACGCGGGCGGCGGCGCGGTGCTCGGCGCGCTGATCTGCGCCGCCTGCGGCTACGCCATCGCCAAGACCAGCTTCCCCGGCAGGCGGCTGCTGTTCGCGCTCACCCTCGCGGGCGTGCTGGTGCCCACCACGGCGCTGGCGCTGCCGCTGTACCTGCTGGCCTCCCAGCTGCGCGTGGTGGACACCGCGCTGGCGGTGTTCCTGCCGCTGCTGACCAACCCGTTCGGCGTCTACCTGGCCAGGGTCTACGCCGAGGCCGCAGTGCCCGACGAGGTGCTGGAGGCCGCGCGCGTCGACGGAGCGGGCGAGCTGCGGACCTTCTTCGCCGTGGCGCTGCCGATGATGCGGCCCGGCGTGGTGACCGTGCTGCTGTTCCAGTTCGTCGGGATCTGGAACAACTTCTTCCTGCCGCTGGTCCTGCTGACCGACCCGGAGCTGTTCCCGCTCAGCCTGGGGCTGTTCCAGTGGAGCACCCGCCAGTCGCAGTTCCCGCAGTACACGCCGCTGGTGGTGACCGGATCGCTGCTGGCGGTGCTGCCGCTGGTGGTGGCGTTCCTGGTGCTGCGGCGGCAGTGGCGAGCCGGGCTGGCGGCGGGGAGCGCGCGGTGAGGCGCCCGGAGGCGCTGCTGGTGATGAGCCGGGAGACGATGCGCGTGCAGTTCGGCGCGGCCGAGCTGGCGCGGCTGCGGGAACTGGCCGGGGTGGGCGACCCGCTGGTGACCGACGAGCTGCGGTCGCCGGAGGTGCGCTCCCGCCTGGCCGAGGTGGAGGTGCTGCTGACCTCGTGGGGCTGTCCGCCGCTGGACGAGGCGGTGCTGCGCGCCGCACCCCGGCTGCGGGCGGTCCTGCACGCGGCGGGCAGCGTGCGCGGTCACGTCGGCGACGCGGTGTTCGACCGAGGGCTGCGGGTCACCACCGCGGCGGGTGTCAACGCCGAACCCGTCGCCCAGTACACGGTCGCGGCGGTGCTGTGGGCGTTGAAGAAGGTGCCCTTCCTGGCCGCCGACGCGCGCGCCCACCGCGAGGACTGGAGCTATCGGGAGCGCCGGGGCGAGCTGTCGGCCAGGGACCGGACGGTGGTGCTGGTCGGCTTCTCCCGCGTTGGCCGCCGGGTGGTGGACCTGTTGCGCCGCTTGGACTTCCCGCGCCTGCTGGTGGTGGACCCGGTGGCCGACCCGGCGGCGGTGCGCGCGGCGGGCGCGGTGCCGGTGGCGCTGGCGGAGGCGCTGCCGCAGGCGGACGTGCTGAGCCTGCACGCGCCCGCGCTGCCGCGGACCCGGCACCTGATCGGGGCCGCCGAGCTGGCCGCGCTGCCGCCGGGGGCGACGCTGGTCAACACCGCGCGGGGGGTGCTGGTGGACACCGCGGCGCTGGAGCGGGCCTGCGCGGTGGACGGGCTGCACGCCGTGCTCGACGTCACCGACCCGGAGCCGCTGCCCGCCTCCTCCCCGCTGTACGACCTGCCGAACGTGCTGATCAGCCCGCACGTCGCGGGGTCGCTGGGGTCGGAGACGCGGCGGATGAGCGCGGCGGCGCTGGACGAGCTGGAGCGCTACGGGGCCGGGCTGCCCCCGCTGGCCCCGGTGACCAGGCGGGCGCTGGCGGTGGAGGCGTGATCCCGCCGGAGGACCGGGCGCGGTCGCCGTTCACCGGGTGGACCCGCGCGCACTGGGCGGCGCTCGCCGACCGGGTGCTGGCCGCGCTGGACCCGCACTGGTCGCCCGGCCGCGCCCGGATCGACCTGCCGGGCCCGGCCAGCCGCAGCGGCCGGGAGTCCGACGGGCTGGAGGGCTTCGCGCGCACCTTCCTGCTCGCCGGGTTCCGGGTCGCGGGGCGGGGCGGTGATCCGGGCGGCCTGCTGGAGCGCTACGCGCGCGGCCTCGCCACCGGCACCGACTCCGCCTCGCCCGAGGCGTGGCCCCGCCCCGACCGGCTGGGGCAGGCCAAGGTCGAGGCGGCCTCGATCGCGCTGGTGCTGCAGCTGACCCGGCCCTGGTTGTGGGACCGGCTCGACGACGCCGTGCGGGAGCGCGTGGTGGCCTGGCTGGCCACCGTCGTCGGGCAGCCCTACCCGCCCATCAACTGGGTGTGGTTCCGCGTGGTCGTGGAGTCGTTCCTGCGCGAGGTGGGCGGCCCGTGGTCGGCCGACGACATCGCCGAGGACCTGGCGGTGCACGCCTCGCTGCGCCGCCCCGGCGGGTGGCTCAGCGACGGCCATGAGCGGGCCTACGACCACTACACCGGCTGGGCCCTGCACCTGTACCCGCTGCTGTGGACGCACCTGTTCGACGTGACCGGCA
This sequence comes from Saccharothrix coeruleofusca, assembly GCF_017876325.1. Classification (NCBI taxonomy): domain Bacteria; kingdom Bacillati; phylum Actinomycetota; class Actinomycetes; order Pseudonocardiales; family Pseudonocardiaceae; genus Saccharothrix; species Saccharothrix coeruleofusca. The sequence goes on along the minus strand of NZ_JAGINV010000001.1, from coordinate 2,841,736 downwards.
CGCTGTGCCCGGTGCAGGTCCGCGACCAGTGGACCGCCGACCTGGCCGCCTACCTCGACGACGCGGTGCGCCTGGTCGGCGCGGACGGCTCGCCGCTGTTCCAGGGCCGCAGCCTGACCTACCGGTTCGCCGCGGCGGCGCCGTTCTGGGTCGGGGCGCTGACCGGCGTGGGCGCTCCGGGGCTGCTGCGCCGCGCGGCCAGCGGGGTGCTGCGGCACTTCGCCGACCGCGCCGCGCCGGACCGGGACGGCCTGCTCACGCTGGGCTGGCACGGCGCGTGGCCCGCGCTGCGGCAGTCCTACTCCGGGCCGGGGTCGCCGTACTGGGCGGCCAAGGGGATGCTCGGCCTGGCGCTGCCCGCCGACCACCCCGCGTGGACCGACGTGGAGCTGCCGCTGCCGGTGGAGACCGGCGACGTCGCCCGCGTGGTGGCCGCGCCGGGATGGCTGCTCTCGGCCCGGCGCGACGACGGCATCGCGCTGGTGCTCAACCACGGCACCGACCACGCGCTGCCCGGCGACACCCGCTCCGACGCGCCGCTGTACGCGCGGCTGGGCTACTCGACCGCCACCGCGCCGCTGCCCGAGCCGGTGGACAACGCCGTGGTGCTGCTGGACGCCGCGGGCCGCCCGAGCCACCGGGCCGGGTTCACCACCCTGTTCGTCCGCGAACTGCCCGGCGGCGTGCTCGCCGGAGCCTCGACCGGGCCGACGCGCTGGGTGGACACCAGCGCCGACGACTCGCCGGACCACGGCTCGGGCCGCACCGGACCGGTGACGCCGGGACCGCGGATGACCGTGGCCTCGCTCGTCCGCGACGGGCTGGAGGTCCGACTGGCCATGGTCCACGAGGCGGACGGGCGCCGCCTGCGCCTGGGCGGCTGGCCGATCTCCGCCGACACCGAACCGGCCACCGCCGCGGAACGGCACGCGGAGGTCCGCGGCGTCGACCTGCGCTCGCGCGTGACCCCGCTGCGCGGCTTCACCGGAGCCGGTGTCGACCTCCGGCGCGACGCCACCGCGTTGGGCGCGGTCACCGCGACCCCGTGGCTGTCCGCCGTGAACACCGGCGGTGTGCTCGCCGCCGCGGTGCTGCTCGACCGCCGCACCACCGAGCCCGTTCTCCCCGCCCTGGCCGTCGAGCGGGCCCACGACGGCCACCGCGTCACCGTCGCCTGGCACGACGGGCCCACCACCCGGATCACCCTGCCGGACCGCCCCGGCGACTCGTGAACAGGAGGAGCTCATGGTCACCCGCAGGACCCTGCTGACCGCCGCCGGAGCCGCCGTCGCGGGCGCAGCCCTCGGCCCCGGCGCGGCACGCGCGGACGCCACCATCGTCATCGACCCGGCCGCCGACTACGGCGCCTGGGAGGGCTGGGGCACGTCGCTGGCCTGGTGGGCCAACGTCTTCGGCGACCGGGACGACTTCGCCGACCTGTTCTTCACCACCGGCACCGTCACCTACAACGGCACCGCGCTGCCCGGCCTCGGCCTGAACATCGCCCGCTACAACCTCGGCGCGTGCGGCTGGAACAGCGTCGGCGGTGAGCGGATGGTCGCCTCGCCCAACATCCCGCGCTTCAAGCAGATCGAGGGCTTCTGGCAGGACTGGAACAACGCCGACCCGGCGTCCTCGGCGTGGAACTGGGACGCCGACGCCAACCAGCGCGCCGCCCTGGTCAAGGCGACCCGCCGGGGCGCGGTCAGCGAGCTGTTCGCCAACTCGCCGATGTGGTGGATGTGCCTGAACCACAACCCCTCCGGCGCGGCCGACGGCGGCAACAACCTCCAGCCGTGGAACTACCGCCAGCACGCCGCCCACCTCGCCGCCACCGCCCGCCAGGCCGAGGACCGCTGGGGCGTGTCGTTCGCGACCGTGGACCCGTTCAACGAGCCCTCCTCGGACTGGTGGCGCGCCGACGGCAAGCAGGAGGGCTGCCACGTCGACGCGGGTATCCAGCGCACGATCATCGCCCACCTGCGCGCCGAACTGGACCAGCGCGGCTTGTCCAACATCGTGGTCTCGGCGTCCGACGAGACCGGCTACGACCTCGCCCGCACCACATGGAACAGCTTCGACGCGCAGACCAGGGCGCTGGTGGGGCAGGTCAACGTGCACGGCTACCAGGGCTCCGGCGGTCGTCGCGACCTGCTGCACAGCGAGGTCCGGGCGGCGGGCAAGAAGCTGTGGAACTCCGAGACCGGAGACAGCGACGGCACCGGCCTGACCACCGCGCGCAACCTGTGCCTGGACTTCCGCTGGCTGCGCCCCACCGCGTGGTGCTACTGGCAGGTGATGGACCCCAGCGCGGGCTGGGCGGCGATCCACTACGACCCGACCACGCTGCGGGCGGGCGCGGTGCAGACCAAGTACTACGTGCTGGCGCAGTTCACCCGCCACATCCGGCCGGGGATGCGCGTGCTGCCCACCGGCGTCGACAACGCGGTCGCCGCCTACGACCCCGCCGGGCGACGCCTGGTGATCGTCGCGGTCAACACCGGCGCGGCGCAGGCGCTGACCTTCGACCTGTCCCGCTTCGGCCAGGTGACCGGGGGAGCGGACGGACAGGTGCCGCGCTGGGCGACGTTGACCTCGGGCGCGGGGGACCGGTACACCCGATACCTGGACACCCGCGTGGACGGCAAGTCGGTCCGGGTGCCCTTCGCCGCGGGTTCGGTGCAGACGCTCCAAGTCGACGGGGTGGTGGAGTGACACGAACGAATGAAACGTTTCAGGCACCGCGGTTGGCCCTCCGGGAGGTCTCCAAGACCTTCGGGTCGGTCCAGGCGCTGCGCGGTGTCTCGCTGTCGCTGCACGCGGGGGAGGTGCACGCGCTGGCAGGCGAGAACGGCGCGGGCAAGTCCACCGCGGTGCGGATCATCGGCGGCGAGCACCGCCCCGACAGCGGCGAAGTGCTGCTGGAGGGCCGTCCGGTGCGCTTCGCGTCGCCGCGCGAAGCGCACCGCCACGGTGTCGCGGTGATCCACCAGGAACCCGCCTGCTTCCCGGACCTGTCGGTGGCCGAGAACGTGTTCATGGGCGCGCTGCCGCTGCGGGCGGGCCGCCGGGTGGACCGGCGCGAGACCCACCGCCGCACCGCGGAGGTGTTCCGGCGGCTGGGCGTGCGCGTCGACCCGGCCCGGCCGGTGCGCGGGCTGTCCGTGGCCGACCGGCAGCTCATCGAGGTCGCCAAGGCGCTGGTCGCCGACGCGCGGGTGATCGTGATGGACGAGCCGACCGCTGCGCTGTCGCCGGTGGAGGTGCGACGGCTGTTCGAAGTGGCTCGTGGTCTGGTCGCGCGGGGTGCGGCGCTGCTGTTCATCTCGCACCGCCTGGACGAGGTCTACCAGTTGTGCGACCGGGTCACCGTGCTGCGCGACGGCGCCCCGGTCACCACCGGGACCGTCCCCGAACTCGACGCCGACGCGCTGGTCCGCGCCATGGTCGGCCGCCCGGTCGAGCAGCTGTTCCCGCGCCGCGACACCGAGCCGGGCGCGGATGCCCTGGTGGTGCGCGGGCTGACCAGGGCGGGGGCGTTCGAGGACATCTCCTTCGCGGTGCGCCGGGGCGAGGTGGTCGGACTGGCGGGCCTGGTCGGGTCCGGCCGCTCGGAGGTGGCGCGGGCGATCTTCGGCGTGGACGGCCGCGACCACGGCCGCGTGCTGCTGCACGGACACGAACTGCCCGCAGGCGACCCGCGCGCGGCCATTCGCGGCGGCCTGGCGCTGGTCCCGGAGGACCGCCGCGAACAGGGGCTGGTGCCGGAGCTGCCCATCGAGCGCAACGCGGCACTGGCCCGGCTGCGCCAGGTCTCGCCGCTGGGCCTGACCCGGCGCTCGCGCGAGCGGGCACTGGCCGCCCGGTGGGCGCGGCGGCTGGGCATCAAGCAGCGGCGGCTGTCCGACCCGGCCGCCACGCTCTCCGGCGGCAACCAGCAGAAGGTCGTGCTGGGCAAGTGGCTGGCCACCGAGCCGACGGTGCTCATAGTCGACGAGCCAACCCGCGGCATCGACATCGGCGCGAAGGTCGAGGTGCACGCGCTGCTGTCGGACCTGGCCGCGCGCGGCATGGCCGTGCTGCTGATCTCCTCCGAGCTGCCCGAGGTGCTCGGCATGGCCGACCGCGTGCTGGTGATGCGGGAAGGGCGGATCACCGCCGAGCTGTCCGGGGAGTCGGCCACCGAGGAGGCCGTGATGCGCGCGGCTGTGCTGGATTGACCCGGCTCTGCCGGGTCGGGCTCGGCCGCCTGGAAGTCGGTCCATCGGCACGCGTTTCGTGCCGATCGAAGGGCGTGATCGGCACGAAAGGCATCCCGACAGACCGACGCGGCTGTGTTGGATGGCCGCTGCTTCGCAGACGGCGGCTCGGCCGCCCGGAAGTCGGTCCATCGGGACGCGTTTCGGAAAAAATCGAAGAGCGTGATTTTTTCCGAAAGGCATCCCGACAGACCGACGCGGCCTCGCGTGGTGGTTGGGAAAGGACGGCATTGCGCGGAGTGGGTGGTGGTGGGAGGTGGTTCGGTGTGAGGTTGGGGCGGGAGAGCGGCGTCGCGCTGGTGCTGGTGGTCGTGGTCGGGGTGACGGCGGCGGTGAACCCGGCGTTCGTCAGTGGCCGTGGGGTGCATGATCTGCTGCTCAACGCCTCGATCGTCGCGCTGCTGGCGATCGGGCAGGCGCCGCTGGTGATCACCCGCAACATCGACCTGTCGGTCGGCTCGGTGCTGGGGCTGGCGGCGTTCCTGTCCGGCCAGCTGTTCCTGGCCGACCGGGACACGCCGGTGGTGCTCGTGGTGCTGGCGGGTGCGGCGCTGGGCGCGGCGTGCGGGGCGCTCAACGGCGCGCTGGTGGCCGTGGCGAAGGTGCCCGCGCTGGTGGTCACCCTCGGCACGCTGTACGTCTTCCGCGGCGTCGACTACGGCTGGGCCAGCGCCTCCGGCGTGCACCAGGTCAACGCCGACCGGATGTCCCCGCGGTTCCTGGCCTTCGGCAGCGGCTCGGTGCTGGGCGTGCCCAACCTCGCGCTGATCGCGCTGGTCGCGCTGCTGGTCGTCGGGTTCGCCCTGCGCGACTCCCGATCCGGTCGCGAGCTGTACGCCATCGGCTCCAACCCCGACGCCGCGCGGCTGGCGGGCATCCCGGCGGGCAGGCGGGTCTTCGGCGCGTTCGTGCTCTCCGGGACGCTGGCGGGTTTGGCCGGCGTGCTGCACGCCGCGTACTTCGGCACGGTCAACGCCTCCGTGGGCACGGGGCGTGAGCTGGCCGTGGTGGCCGCGGTGGTGGTCGGCGGCGTGGCGATCTTCGGCGGCAGCGGCACCGTGCTGGGTGCGGCGCTGGGTGCGCTGCTGCTGACCACGGTGACCGGTGCGCTGCCGGTGCTGGGCGTGCCCGCCTTCTGGCAGCGGGCGGTGGACGGGGCGGCGCTGCTGGTGGCGATCTCGCTGGACCGCGCAGTGCTGCTGCGCGTGGTCGAACGCCTGCGAACGGGGAGAGGAGCGCGCCGTGGATGACAAGCCGCTGCGCTGGGAGGCGGTCCTGCTGGTGCTGTGCGCGGCGGTGTTCGTCGCGGGAGCCGCGACCACGCCCGGTTTCACCGACGCCGACAACATCGGCTTCCTGCTGCTGGACCACACCGCGGTGGCGCTGCTGGCGCTGGCGCTGCTGCCGGTCGTGCTGGTCGGCGAGATCGACCTGTCGGTGGCCTCGACGCTGGGCCTGTGCTCGGCGCTGACCGGCGTGCTGTGGGACGCCGGTGTGCCGTTCGAGACGATCGGACCGGTGGTGCTGCTGGCGGGCGCGCTGCTCGGCGCGGTCAACGCCGTCCTGGTGGTGGGGCTGGGCCTGCCCTCGCTGGCGGTCACCATCGGCACCCTGGGCCTGTACCGGGGACTGGCCTACGTGGTGCTCGGCGACGGCGCGGTGACCGGGTTCCCGGAGAACTACCGGCCGATCGCCACCGACGCGGTCCCCGGCACCTTCCTGCCCTTCTCCGCGCTGCTGGTGCTGGTCGTCGGCGCGGCGATCGCGGTGGTCGTGCACGCCACGCCGGTCGGGCGCGCCCTGTACGCGATCGGGCTGGGGGAGCAGGCCGCGCGCTTCTCCGGCATCCGCGTGCGGCGGATCAAGTTCGCCCTGTTCGTCGCCTCCGGGCTGCTGTGCGCGGTGGCCTCGCTGGTCTACACCCTGCGCTACAACACCGCCCGCGCCGACAACGCGAGCGGGCTGGAGCTGGTCGCGGTCACCGCGGTGCTGCTGGGCGGCGTGTCGATCTTCGGCGGGCGCGGCACGGTGCTGGGCGTCGCGGGCGCCCTGCTGCTCACCGCTGGCCTGCGCAACGTGCTGCTGCTCAACGACGTGACCAACGAGGTCCAGAACGTCGTCAACGGACTGCTGCTGATCGTGTCGGTGCTGGTCCCGGTGGCGGCAGGCGCGCTGCGCGCCCGCCGCCGCACCGCCCCGGCCGCTGTTCCCGCACCCGTTCCAGAGGAGGCTCGACGATGACCCATCCCCGAACGCCGAACCGCGCCGCGGCGGCCACCCTGGCCGCGCTGCTGCTCCTGGCCGGGTGCGGCAGCACCACCAAGGGGTCCGCGCCCACCGCCGACGCGGGTGCGGGCACCGCGAAGGCCGATCCGAACGCGCCGATCAAGGAGGGGCTCAAGGTCGCCTTCCTGCCCAAGGAGATCGACAACCCCTACGAGGCGCTCATGGACCGCGGCGGCATCACCGCGGTCGGGGAGCTCAAGGGCGAGGGCAAGGAGGTCGGCCCGTCCGACGCCTCGGCGTCCTCGCAGGTCTCCTACATCACCACGCTGGTCCAGCAGCGCCAGGACGCCATCGTCATCGCGGCCAACGACCCCGACGCGGTCGCGCCCGCCCTCAGGGAGGCCATGGCCGAGGGCGTCGCGGTGGTCACCGTCGACTCCGACGCCGCCCACGACGCCCGCCGGGTGTTCGTCAACCAGGCCGACTCCGAGGAGATCGGCCGCTCGCAGATCCGGATGATCTCCCAGCAGATCGGCGGCCGGGGCAAGATCGCGGTCCTGTCGGCCACGCCCAACGCCACCAACCAGAACACGTGGATCGAGTTCATGCGCGATGAGCTCGACAAACCCGAGCACGCGGGCATCGAACTGGTCAAGGTCGCCTACGGGGACGACGACGACCAGAAGTCCTTCCAGGAGACTCAGGCGCTGCTGCAGTCCACTCCGGACCTGAAGGGCATCGTCGCGCCCACCACCGTGGGCATCTCCGCCGCGGCCCGCTACCTGTCGACCTCGCCGCAGAAGGGGAAGGTCGCGCTGACCGGTCTGGGCACGCCCAACCAGATGCGGCAGTTCGTCAAGGACGGCACGGTCACCGCCTTCGCCCTGTGGGACCCCGAGGAGCTGGGTTACCTCGCCGGGTACGCCGCCGCCGCACTGGCCTCGGGGCGGATCACCGGGGCCCAGGGCGAGGTCTTCGAAGCGGGGTCGCTGGGCGAGCGCACCATCGGCGAGCACGGCGAGGTCATCCTCGGTCCGCCCACCACCTTCGACGCCGCCAACATCGACGACTACGACTTCTAGCTTGAGTTTTAACCTGTTCGGCGGGGGGCGTGGGTGCTCGACTTGGTCTTCTTGCCGCGTGTGGGTTTCTGCTTGTTTGTGCTGGTGACGGTGTGGACGTCGTGGCGTGCCGCGGGCTGATGGTTGGGCAGTCCTGTGGGGCGTCCCGGGCCGGGGCGAGAGGGTTTCGGGACACAGGCCGGACAGGCCAGTTGTGGACGCAGGTTCCGAAAACCCCGGCGGATCCGTGACGGGCTCAGCCGCTGGGTCGGCCGGGGTTTCTCCCAGGGACGACGCGGGTCGGTGGCAAGTTCGCGGGCGAGGCGGAGCTGGGTGCAGGTGAGGCCGGTGCGGGAGTGCCAGAGCCACACGGGTTTCGGAATCGCGCCCGATGGCAGACGCTCGACCTGCAGCCGGATCACGGTGCCTTCCAGGATCGGCAGCTCCTCGTCATGGGCGGCCCAGGCGATGCGGTGGGTCAACCGTGGGTGACACCAACCGCCCGCCCGCCGCCTGCGGGATCGACACCGCGCTCAACGCGGTCCGCAACCGCGCGAGGTCGATCCCGCCGCGAGCGAGCGCGGCATACCCGCTGCCATGCCCTCGCCGATGCTCGCCCACCAGGGACGACTCCGCGATCGAGCGTACCGGCCCATCGGCACACAACACCGCATCGGCGAGCTCGAACAACGCATCCGCACGCCGGGGCAGGCACCCGTAGAACTCACGCCGGAATCCGGACAACTCCCCGTCGACACGCCTGCCATCGGCGTGAGGCACACTGATCACCGCAGCCCTCTGGTCGATCTTCCAATTGTCGCAAGAAGGAATGATCGACCAAGGGCTGCACGCATGATCAACCAGGGGCAAGCAGACACCACCCGAAGGTTAAAACTCAAGCTAGTGACGTCGATCCGCGTCGAAGCAAGCGGCATTGCATCATCGCCGGTGCGTTCGTCGTGGTCGTCAACATCATCGCGTTCATCTTCAGCGATCAGGCTTCGCGGGCCACGGTGCTCGCCGGTGCATTGCTGGGCGGCTTCCTGGTGGACGCCGTCGTCGATTGGGCGAAGTACCGTCGCACCAAGGGATAGGACCCGAGGGTTGCAAGATCAAAGACGCCGGGGTTTGCGACCCGTCCAGTGTGGTGATCGATCCCAGGGCCGTGCCCGCCGGTTGGACCACGATCTGTCGACCCTGCGGCTGACGAGGCCCACAAGCCCACCGTGGACGGTGTCGGGGTAGCCCATGACCTCGTGCCACACGATCGTCTGTGGTTGATCGGCGCTATACGTATGGCGGTTTGGAATTGGAGCTCTACGGAGCTTCGGTCAGGGCCGAAGCTCCGCGCCGCCCCGCGTGCGCGCTTGGTGGTCGGGGACGACCCCACCACAACCAGCTCGGTCAATGGAATCCCACCCGCAGCCATGCTGACGCTCGATCACCAGCAGACGCCAGTCGTCGCATCGGGCACGACCGCTCGGATCACGATCGCACCGTGTGGGTCGGTGGTGGCTCACGCCGGCATCGGTGTGAGCCACCACCGACCCGTGCGGTCCTACGCCGGCCGAATCGCCTTCAACCACAACCACACCCTCGATTTGTCACAACCCGAAGATCACCAGCCCGACAGTCGATAGCATTCACGTGCCCGTGGCGTTCGCCGAGAGGGAATGCGCACCCATGTCCGAAGCTCTCTCCCCGGCGAGAGATGACGTGGTCACACAGGGGGCGCGGCGCAGGTTCGTGGCCTCAACGGTGATCGACGCCGTCGGCAGCGGACTGTGGATGCCCTTCGCGCTGTTGTTCCTCGTGCACGGACGCGGTCTGGGGCTGGTCGAGTCCGGGGCGGCGCTGACCGTGGGTGGTTTCATCGGGTTGGCCTCGGTGCCGCTGGCCGGCACCGCCGCCGACCGAATCGGGTTCGTTCGCGTGCTCGTAGCGGGCAACGTCATCCGGTGCGCCTGCTTCCTGTGCTACCCCTTCGTGTCCAGCGCCTGGCAGGTGATAGTTCTTGCGGCGGTCATCAGCATCGGCGATCGGCTCTTCTGGACGGCCAACGCTCCGCTCGTCACCGCGCTGACCAGCGGTCGTGACGCCGAGAAGTTGATGGGAACCCAGACCATCGCCCGGTTCACCGGCGCAGGCATCGGTGCGGCCGCCGCGGCTGTGCTGCCTGCCATCGCCGGTGCCGCGATGTACAACCTGTTGGCGCTGGCCAACGCCGCCAGTTTCGCCCTCGCCGCCGTGCTGCTGTTCGGAGTCCCCGTGCCGGGTGCGCCGAGCGCTCCTCCCGAGCCGACTGCCAAGCCGGTGAAGGGCAGTTGGCTGCTGTTGCTCCGCAACCGGCCGTACGTGGCGTTCTGCGCCACGCACGTGCTCTACGCGCTGGCCAGCGTCAGCAAGTTCGCCGTTCTGCCGCTGGTGGTGTTCGACGTCCTGCGTGGCCCCCAGTGGCTGCCCGGTGCGGCGGTCGCGGTCAGCACAGTGATCATCGTCACTAGCCAACGACCGATCACCGCGTGGTTCGCCCGCTGCAACCGGAGCACGGGCATGGTGACGGCAAGCATCCTGTTCGCCGTCTCGTTCGCCACGCTGGCCACGCTGACCGCGCTACCGATGTCGTTGGCCACGGTAGCGATCCTCGCGTTCAGCGTGCTGGCATCCGGCGCCGAGGCGATCTTCGCGCCCATCACCACCGCGACCGCCGCTGCCGCGGCGCCGCCGCACATGGGCGGGCGAGCTAGCGGCCTGTTCCAGCTGTCCTGGGGTGTCGCCCAAGTGGCTGCCCCGGTGTTGCTGACGGGCCTGTTGAGCCAGGGGAACGTGGTCCTGTGGTCGACCCTGGGCATCCTGGCCGCCCTGACGATCCCGGCCGTTCTGCGGCTGCGCGCATCCCTTCCTCCCGGCACGCTCTCCTGAGGCGTCGCGTCCCCCGCGCACGCGCCCTTCGAAGAAGGAGGCGAGTTCCGAGTGCCGTGAGCTCACTTCCTCAACCGCCTCTGGTAACGGGAGATGCCGCAGGGCATTCCACCCCTTCCCATGCCGGCGCAGGCACCGCCCAACGCAGCCGCGCGGTGCAAGGAAATCATCCGTCACCGCTCTACCTGCCCCAAGCTTGAGTTCTAACCTTTGATGTCCGTTGTTGGGGTCTTGCCGGGCTCATGGTGTTGTGCCGGAAGCCGGTTTCGTGATCCCGCTGGGCGTCCGGGACCTGGGCGGCAGGGTTTCGGCGCGTTTGCGGGCAAGGCGATCATCGGTCGGATCGCACGAAACCCTCGACGGACCCGGGCCGGGGACAACCGGGTGGGTGTGGCCGGTGCGCGTTCCCAGGGACGGCGCCGATCCTCCATGAGAGACCGGCCGGACCGGAGCTGGGTGTAGACGGCGATCATCAGCCAGGTCCATCGATCCGCCGCCTGCGGGTCCCGGATGCGGGGTCGGGTCCAGTCCGGGGTCTGTCCGAAGACCCGGAACGTGTGTTCCGGGTCGAATCGGCGCAGGAACGTCTGCCACAGCCGGTCCACCCGTGCCGCGGTGACCTCTTCCCGGCCAGTGCTGAAGTGCCACAGCCACAACGGTTTCGGGGTGGCGGTGCCGGGCAGAGGCTGAACGTGCAAACGGATCCAGGTGCCTTCCACGATCGGTAGCACGTCCTCGTGCTCTGTCCAGGCGCCGACCCGCGTCAGCTTGGTGTGCAGGCGGTCCCAGGACTGGGCATGCGCTGCGCCGTAGCGGGTGCTGTCAGTGGAGGTGGACTGTGCCGGGGCCGGCCGGGTTGGTGAACCCGAACCGGGGTCCGTGACGGACGGGGCGCCCGCGCGTGCCGGGCGCTCTGGCCGGAGCGGGAGAACGCAAGACTCGATCGGAGCGCAGCCGGACCAGGACCGGGACCGGGAGATCGGCTGGCAGGAACGTCAGCCGGACACCGTCGTAGCCACTGCCGGCGACGGTCCGGATCTCCGGGTCGCCGGTCTGCCAGTGCCCGGCGACTATCAACCGGTCCACCACGTCGCACAGCGTCCGGCAACGCGGTCCAGGAGCTGCGACCCGGTTCCAGCGCGGCGACGAAGGAGTAGGGCCAGCCGGGGATCACCTGGGCTTGGCCGGCCCTTGCCCCGGCCGTAGGTGTGGCGGAACAGTCGCTATGGGCTGGTGTCGGCGTCCGGGCGCAGCCAGTGGCTGATGTCGATGGCCGGCATGATGCGGCCATCGTTGTCGCGCGGAATCGGTTGGCGGGCAACGATACCGCGGAACCGGTCGGTGTCGATCCGCCCCTGGTTCAGCGCCTGGTACAGGGTGCCATGGCCGCGCCGGTGCTCTGGCGTCAGCGACAACTCGACCAGCGAGGTGACCGGCCCGTCGGCACAGAGTGCCGCATCGGTCAACTCGAACAACGCATCCGCTCGTGCGGCGAGACACTGGTGGAACCGTTCACGGAACCGAGAAAGGTCCCCGGTGCGGCGCCCGCGCCGGTGTGATGCACACCGATCATCGAAGCCCTTGGTGTGATCTCCCATCTGTCGCAAGAAGGATGATCAACCAAGGGCTTCATCCATGATCAACCAGGACGCCGTGCCCGTCCTGCAACGCCCGCCCTACATCGCCTGGCCACACAGCGGATCCGACTTTGCCGGGACCCTGGGGATTGACCCCACGTGTGGAATTTGTGGTCCGATCAGTCCACCGAGCGACGAGCGCATGGATGCTCCGTACCGGCCTCCCGGACGCTTTCGCGTGGTTCTCCAACGGTTCGCAGGCCAAGATGCCACCTTTGAGTGCTGAATCTCGTCAGGAGTTGACGGGAGCCGTGATCGTCAAAGGAGGGAACACGCAATGAGCAGGACGGTAAGAGCCGGGCTCGCCACGGTGTTGGTCGGCTTGGCCTTCGCAGGCGCGACCGGTCTGACGCCCGCCGCGTCAGCGTCACCAACGGCCAACGAAGTTCGCAATACAGGCACGATCGGCATCGGTGCCATCCAGGTGTTCGACGGTCAATACAAACATCCCGGTCAGTACGATGACCTGATTCCAGGCGGGCGCTTTTCGGGCTACGCCCACACCGCAGGCCTTTACGTCGGGCCGGGATTCTGCGTAAGACTTCGCGGTTGGCTTTACGGGACCGAGCAAAATCCCCCGCCTCCGTCAGGCCTGACGGACCCTCAACTCCTTCCAGGTGGAACAAGCGGAGCTCAATGGGAGCTCAGTGACGCCTACCCTGGTTTCGACGCGAGGGCATTGCCGGCCAGCGATCCTGGCTGTCAAAACCCGTAACCCAGCGCCAACGCCGAACAGTCCTCGACACCTGAGTAGTCACACTGACAGGGCCTGGCGCGTCCAACAGCTCCTTGGCGGCGAGGAGGCTGTCATCGTGGAGAAGGCTGGCCCGCTCGCTGATATTTCGGCGTCCGGGTCGGCCTGAGCCGCTTAGTGATCAGTTCAGAATGAGTTTGCGCAGGCAGATGATCGAGCAGGCCGGACTCAGGATGGCTTGGTGGACGTCGGCTCGTCGTTCGGTGCGGATGCGGAGTCGTCGGAAGCCTTTGAGCCAGGCGAAGGTGCGTTCGACTGGCCAGCGGACTGTGCCCAGGTCGAAGGCCGGTGGTCGTCCGCCGTGTGAGCCCAGGGACGCTCGGCGGGCGATCTGGTCCTTGCGTTCGGGGCAGGTGAACCGGACGTGGCGGGTTCGCATGGCCTGTCGGGTCGAGGTGTGCGAGTAAGCCTTGTCCGCGGTGACCGCCTCGGGTCGGACGCGCGGGTGGCCGGGACCGGTGCGGGCGACGCGGATGTCGTCGAGCAGCGGCAGCAGTTGCGGGTTGTCCCCGGCCTGGCCGGGTGTGATCAGGATGCGCATCGGCAGGCCGCGTCCGTCGACCGCCAGGTGGATCTTGGTGCTCAGCCCGCCCTGGGAGCGTCCGAGTCCTTCCCCGTCGATGGCGAGGGCGTCGACCCCAGGGATGGCATCCCCCTTTTTTCCGGGCCCCGGCGGCGTGCCGGTGGGGCCCGGACGACGCTGGGGTCGACGCTGATGACCCACTCCAGCTCGCCGACCGAGTCGTCCTTGACGATCACGCGGTCCGGGTCCGCAGCCGTTCGTGCGCGGTCTTCCGCGGCCCGTACCGGTCGGGCAGGTCCCGCCAGGGGCGCCGGTGCGCAGCTTCCACAGGATCGCGTTGATCACCTGACGGTGATCCCGCCACCTGCGACCACGCCCCGACACCGGTAACAACGACTCGATCGCCGCCCACGCCCGATCGGTCAGCTCACCACGGCCTACCACCCACCAGAACTATCAGACACCCTGATCACAGACTTACAGGACACTGCCTAGGCGGAGCCATGCGCAAAGCCCTCCCCGCGGCCGTGGCGTTGGCCGCGGGCCTCACCCTGCCCGGCGCGGCCCACGCGGCACCCGGTGTGACGTTGCTGTCGGACACCCTGCTCGACCGCTCGGGCATCTACTTCGTGTCCTACGACGGGCTGGTCAACAACAACGCCTTCCAGCAGGACGCCATTCTCACCCATGCGGGTTACCAGTACGCCGCCTGGTACACGGCGAGCCGGAACGCTGTAATCGCCCGCCGCTCCTTGGCCGACAGCACCCGGTGGGAGACCGCGACGCTGCCGCACACCCTGAGCGCCAACGACTCCCACAACGTGATCTCGCTGGGCATCTCGCCGCAGGACGGCACCCTGCACGTGGCGATGGACACCCACAACACCCGCCTGTACTACGCGAAGTCCGTCGACGGGCTGGCCTCGCGGCCCGCCGCGCACCAGTGGGGATCAGCGGTGTTCGGCGCGGTGCAGCGCACGCTCGGCGGGGCCGAGCTGGGCGACATGACCTACCCGCAATTCGTCGTCACCCCGGAGGGCGTCCTCCAGTTCAGCTACCGGACGGGGGGATCGGGTAACGGCGTCAACGAGCTCGCCGAGTACTCCGGCGGATCTTGGCGCAAGCTCGGCGCGTGGAGCTCAGCGACCGGGAACTACACCGGCCCCAACGGCGTGGTGTCCACGACGCGCAACATGTACCTGCACGGCCTGACCTACGACCACCGAGGACGGCTGCACGCGGCGTTCACCTGGCGCGAGGGCAACACGGGCGTGCTGTGCAGCTCCGGCGGCCTGGCCAACCACGACACCGGTTACGTCTACAGCGACGATCGCGGCCGGACCTGGCGCAACGGCGAGGGGGCGGTGGTGGGCACCACCGGCCGGGCCAGGGTCGGCATCGGCTCGCCGGGCCTGGTGGCCGACCCCCTCGACCCGAACCACGGCCTGATGAACCAGGAGGGGCAGGCGGTCGACTCCACCGGCACGCCGCACGCGGTGATCAGCTACGTGCCCGGCCGGTTCACCCAGTGCGTCACCAGCTACGCCCGGCAGCGCGCGCAGTACGCGCGCGCGTTCCACCTGGTGCGCGGCTCCGACGGCCGGTGGACCAAGCGCGAGGTGCCCGTGGCCCCCGGCCACACCCAGCGCACGAAGATCGTCTTCGACCGGGCCGACAACGCCTACCTGATCATGCCCAGGGGGAGGATCGTGTCGGCGAGCAAGGCCAGCGGGTGGACCGACTGGGCCCTGGTGTTCGACAACCCGGCCATGAACGCCTTCGGCGAGGTGAACGTGGACACCTCCCGGCTGCCCGCTGAAGGCGTGATCTCCGTGCAGTACCAGCAGATCTCCAGCGGCACGACGCCCTCGCCTGTCAGAGTGGCCGACCTCCGCCTAGGTTGACAGGAGAACCCGATGCGCACCCGCTTGCACACCGCTGTGCTCGCCGTGGCCGCGACGCTGGTCGCCCTGCTCGTCCGCGCCCCCGCGGCCGAAGCGGTCGGTCCGGCCCCGCACTACCTGATGACCGCGTTCACCAACACCAGCGAGTCCAACATGTACGTCTACGACTCGCCGGACGCGACGGACTTCGCACTGGTCAGGGCCAACGCCTACACCCCGCCGACCGGCCTGATCCGCGACCCGAGCGTCATGCGGCACACCGATGGCCGCTACTACGTCGTGCACACCACCGGTTGGACCGGCGACACCATCGCCTTCGCCCGCAGCACCGACGGCGTGAACTGGACCTTCCTGCGGACCCTCACCGTGGGGCTCAACGGCGCCACCGGCAGCACGTGGGCGCCGGAGTGGTTCAAGGACACCGACGGCAGCGTCCACGTGATCTTCTCCGCCTCGCGCGAGGGCGTCGGCGGGCAGTTCCGCCCGTACCGGATCACCGCCACCCGCGGCGACCTGTCGAGGTGGACCGCGCCGACCCCGCTGGGCATCCCGGCGAACTTCATCGACAGCTTCCTGGTCAAGGTCGACGGCACGTACCACAACTTCCTCAAGAACGAGACCACCAAGTACGTCGAGCACGCGGTAGCGCGGTCGCTGGCGGGACCGTGGCACTTCGTGGGCACCGGCGACTGGGCGGGCTGGGGACCGGGCCTGGAGGGGCCCGCCCTGGTGCAGCTGCCCAACGGGCGGTGGCGGATCTACTTCGACCAGTACGGCGCGGGCCGCTACTTCTACGCCGACACCCCGGACCTGCGGGCCTTCGGCGCGAAGGCGGAACTGCCGGGCCTGTCCGGCGTCGCTCGGCACTTCACCGTGCTGCGGGAGGAGGTCGGGGACCGCACCGCCGTCCCGGCGGGCAACCGCTCGCTGCGCTCGGTCGACCACCCCGACCGGTATGTGCGGCACCGTGACAACGTCGCCTACCTGGAGCCGGTGAGCACGGCCCTGGACCGGCAGGACGCCACCTTCTCCGTGGTGGCGGGCCTGGCGCACACCGACTGCTACTCGTTCGAGTCGTCCAACTACCCCGGCCACTTCCTGCGCCACCGGGGGACGGCGCTGGTGCTGGGCCGGTTCGACGGGTCGGCCGGGTTCCGCGGCGACGCGACCTTCTGCGGCCGGGCCGGGCTGGCGGGCCGGGGGACCACGTCGTTCGAGTCCTACGACCACCCCGGCCACTACCTGCGCCACGCGGGCCAGGAGATGAGGGTGGAACCACGGGAGTTAGGCGGGAGGTTCGCCGCTGACGCCTCCTTCAGCGTGGTCGCGCCGCTGGCCTGACCGCCACGGCGACAGGTCCAGGCCGGGGTAGCGCAGCGCCGTGCCCGCCAGCGTCTCCTCGGTCCAGAACGGGTGCCCCGGCGGCGGGAAGCCGAACAGCGCGAGCTGCCGGGGCGTGGCGCGCTCCACGAACCGGTACCAGGCGGGCTCGTGGCCTGCCGCGACCCACCCCGTGCGGTGCCCCCACTCGACCTCGGCGCGCCGGTAGCCCAGTTGCATCGAGTAGCGCGCGCCGCCGGGGCGGGACAGGCCGGTGCCGCGGTGGAAGGTGCCCGTCTCGAAGGCCACCACCGTGCCCGCCGGTCCCGCGGCGGACACCTCGTGCGCGTACAGGGCGGCATGCCCCGGTTCGACGAAGTCGTCCGCGATGTCGGCCGGACCGGGGACCAGCCAGTTCGGCTTGGCCCCGAACCCGGTCGTGCGCGTCCTGGGAACCAGGTGCGGCGGACCCAGCTCCTCGGGCACGTCGACCAGGTAGACGAACATCTCCAGTTGCCGGAAGCGCGGGTCCGCGCTGGGCACGGTCACCGTGTGGTTGAGGTAGTCGCGGTGCAGTGCCTGGTCGTAGTCGGCCGCCCCGGTGTACTTCGCCCACGCCTCGGCCGTGTAGAGCCGCAGGTCGTCGTCCTCCAGCAGGGTCCGGGCGAGGTCGATCAGGAGGTCGTGCACGGCCAGCAGGCTGATCTCGGTGCTGGCGAAGGGGAAGCTGTCGATGCCCGCGAACTCGTCTTCGAGGAAGCGCTGCCGCCGCGGGTCGCTGCCGTCGTGGAACGCCTGCGGTGAGGGGAACATCAGCTCCAGTTCGGCCAGCGCCGGGCGCAGCACCTCGGCGGGCAGGTAGCCGGGCAGGACGGCGAACCCCTGGTCCCGCCGGCTCTTCACGGCCGCGCTCAGCTCCACCCGCCCACTGTCGCAGCCCGGATTCGATACGGTCGAACGAGTTTTCGCCGCTGCGGAGAGGCACGCCCATGGAACTCAGCGCAGAGCTGGTGGTCGACGGGTGTCCGCCGTCGACCCCGGTGCTGTCGCCGGACGGCCGCTGGGTGGCTTACGCCGTGGCCCCCATCGGCCGCACCGGCGAGCACCCGTCGAGCCGGTTGTGGGTCACCGCGGCTGGCGGCAGCGCGCCGCCGCGGCAGCTGGACCTGCCACCGGCCCACGTGTCGTGCCCGCAGTGGGCCTCGGACTCCGAATCCCTGTTCTTCCTGTCCGACCACGGCTCACCGGGCGTGGCGCAGCTGCACCGGGTCGGCCGCACCGGCGGGGACGTCCAGCGGCTGACCGACTGGCGCGTCGGGATCGACGCCTGCCGCCGCTCGGCCGATCCCGACGTGGTGGTGATCATCGCCGCCGACGAGCCCGCCGAGCCGGAGAACCCGGCTGACGCCTGGGTGCGCGGTCGTCCGGCCCCGTCCCGGCTGCGGTTGCTCGACCTGCGCACCGGGCGGGTCCGCACGCCCGCGTCGTTCGGCGGCAGGCACGTGGTCGACGCGGTCCAGCGCCCCGACGGCGGGCCGCTGGCGGTGCTGACCTGGTCCACCCCGGACATCGATCCCGGCCTGGTCAACCCCGCGCTGCACCTGCTCGACCCCGGCACCGGCGAGGCCCGCGACCTCGGTCCCACCCCGGCCGACGCCCACTCGCCCGCGTGGTGGCGCGGCGAGGGGTGGCACCTGGCCTACCTCGCGCTCACCCCGCCGGGGCTGCACGGCGGAACCGCCGTGTTCGACCTGGAGGTGCCCGACACCGGACCGGCCGGGGCGCACCGCAACCTCACGGCCCGCCTGCCCGCGTGCCCGGCGGAGCTGGTCCAGGTCGACCGAGGTGCGCCGCTGGTGCTGGTCGCCGACGGTCTGGACACCGCGATCCACCGGTTGGCACCCGACGGCCCGGTGCGGCTGTCGCGGATCAGGGGCCGGGTCGGACAGCTCAGCGCCGACCGGGGCGGTGACGTGGTCGCGGCGGTGGTCAGCGCGGCCGACGAGCCGCACGACGTGCACGCGGGCCCCGTCGGCGGTCCGCTCACCCGGCGCAGCGACACCCGCCCCGAACTGCGCGGCATCCGGTGGGGCGACCAGCAGCGGCTGTCCTGGCAGGCGGGCGACGGGCTCGCGCTGGACGGCCTGCTGGTCCTGCCACCGGGGCGTTCCCGGCAGGACGGGCCGTTCCCGCTGGTGACCCTGGCCCACGGCGGCCCCTACGACCGGTACGCCGACGAGTTCGTGCTGCACTGGGCGCCGTCCGGGCAGTGGCTCGCGCACGCCGGGTACGCGGTGTTCCTGCCGAACCCGCGCGGCGGCCAGGGCCGGGGGCACGACTTCGCCGCCGCTGTGGCGGGCGCGGTCGGCCAGGAGGAGTGGACCGACGTCCTCAGCGGGATAGACCTGCTGGTCGCCGAGGGCGTCGCCGACCCCGACCGGCTGGGCATCGGCGGGTGGAGCCACGGCGGGTTCACCGCCGCCTGGGCGGTCGGCCGGACCGACCGGTTCGCCGCCGCGGTGGTGGGCGCGGGGATCAGCGACTGGGGGATGCTGGCGGCCACCGGCGAGTGGGGCGCGTTCGAGGCCGCGCTCGGCGGCAGCACCGGCTGGGAGGGCGTCGGTCCGCACCCGCACGACCGGCTCAGCCCGATCTCCTACGCCTCGGCCATCCGCACGCCGGTGCTGATCCTGCACGGGGCGGAGGACACCAACGTGCCGCTGTCGCAGGCCGAGTACCTGCACCGCGCCCTGCGCCGGTTCGGCGTCGAGCACGAGTACGTGGTCTACCCCGGCGAGAACCACTCCATCCGCGGGCGCGAACACCAGATCGACGTGCTCCGCCGCACCCGCGCCTGGTTCGACAGGTGGCTCACCCCGTCCACGCGGTCGGTCTGACAGGCGAACCGATCGCGCCGCTGCCGCGAACACCGGGTGGTGAGAGGGGGAGCGATGGATGTGATCGGGTCCTGCGCCGCGGTGGAGTACGCCAACGAGCTGCACGCCACCGTGGAGCGCTGCGCGCTGCGGCTGGGTTGGCCGCTGGTGCTGGTGGACGGCAACGTGCACCTGGCCACCGATCGGGGAGTCGTGGGCCTGCTGGTGGGCGCCAGGTTCGGCGGGCACCTGCTCGGCGAACTGCGCGGCCGGGGCTGGGAGGTCCCGGTGCTGGCGCTGCCGGGCGTCGCGCTGCGGTGGGCGTTCCTGGTGCGGACACCCGTCGGGCCGGTGCCCCGGCTGCCCGCCTGGGCGCGCGTGGTGAGCGGTCCCCAGCTGCTGCCCCTGCCGCCCAGCGTCACCGGGCACGGCCCGGCCCGGTGGGTCCACGCGCCCACCGGGCACCCCGCCTGCGTGCCGCCGTTCGCCGCCGCGTTCGAGGTGGTCCTCGCGGCGGCGAGTCACGCGATCGGGTGATGCCGCGCTGACCTGAGCGGTCGGGGTATCTGCGCCGCCCCGACGCCCCCTGGGTTGGTATCCGTCTTGGATGCGCCAATCGGGGGTATGAATGCGTACGAAGAGCGCCCTGTCGGTGCTGCTGCTCGCCGCGGTGGTCGGCGGGTGCGGTGGGACCGAGCCGGGCGGCCCCACGGGGGAGGGGACCGGGGTGACCTCCTCCGCCGCCGACCCGACGACCTCGCGGGAGGGGACCACACCGGAGAAGCCGGACCGGCCCCGCCGCACCACGGACGAACCGCCGGGGGTGCCGCCGAAGGTGCCCGGTGTGCCGATCAACGTGCCCGAGAACTTCGGCCTGGAGCAGACTTGGCGCGACTTCGAGGCCAACGCCGTCGAAGTCCTCACCTCGCTGTGCGGGGGCACGCTGTGCGTGAAGATCGTGGTCCGGCCGATGCGGCCGACGCCGGGTGATTGCCGGATCGTCGACTTCTCGCCGAAGCGGGTGCGCTCCGGTGACACCTTCACCTTCATCCTGGACAGCCCGTGCCGGGAGGAGGGGACCGCCGAGGAGACGACCGAGGAGACGACCGAGGAGACGACCGAGGAGACGACGGGGAAGACGACGGGGATGACCACCGAAGCAACTACCGAGGTCACCACCGCTTACCCGGTCGAGACGCCGTGAGACCGCGGTCCCACCGCCCCGCCGAGAGCGGGGACGTCGACCTGGCACGCCCCAGGGCGCTGCGGCTGCTCGGCGCGGTGGCCGCGCCGACCACCCTGCTCGCCGCGCTGCTGTACTTCTTCGGCCACCAGCAGGCGCACCACTTCTACCGCTACTTCGGCGTGGAGCAGACGCTGCTGGACCTGAGCACCGAGTACTACCTGTCCCGCAGCGTGGAGGGCCTGTACCTGCCGCTGGCCTACGGCTCTGCGGGCGTCCTGCTGGCGCTGTGGACCTACCGCTTGCTGCGCGCCCGGCTGTCCGACGCCGCGTGGCGCGTCCTGCTGCAGGTGGCCGCGCCGGTCGCGGTGGTCACCGGGCTGACGATGGTCGGCTGGGCGCTGGCCGCGGCGGCCGACCCGGAGCCGGTGATCCACCTGGTGGGCCTGCCGGGACTGGCCCTGGCGGCGGGGGTGCTGCTGGTGGTGTCGGCGTCGCGGTTGCGCACCGCCGCGGATCGCACAGGGGTGCGCCGCCCACCCGCCGGTGCGACAGCCGAGTGGGTGGCGGTCTTCGCGCTGGTCAGCCTCGGGTTGTTCTGGGCGGTCGGGGACTACTCCGCGGCGGCGGGGCGCAGCCGGGCGCAGCGCCAGGAAGCGGTGCTGCCGCTGCTGCCCGAGGCCGCCCTGTTCAGCGCGGAGGGCTTGGCGCTGCCCGAGTCGGTGCCCAGGGTGGAGTGCTCGGACTCGGCCTACCAGTACCGCTACGACGGGCTCCGGCTGGTGGTCCAGTCCAGCGGCCAGTTGCTGCTGCTGCCGTCGGACTGGACCCCCGGTGCCGAGGCGTTCGTGCTGCCGCGCACGGACTCGACGCGGCTGCAGTTCAGCTCCGCGCCGGAGCGGTCACCCCGGTGCTGACGCACGTGACCGCCCGATCCGGTAGCGGGCCAGCGCGTCCGCCAGCTCGCCCCTGTCCTGCGCCTCCACCAGCGCCGAAGCCACTTCGCGCAGCTTGGTGTTGGTGCGCTGGGAAGCCTCCTTCAACAGGCCGAAGGCGTCGTCGGTGCGGCAGGCGAAGTGGCGCATCAGCAGGCCCTGCGCCTGGCCGATGACGTGCCGGGTGCCCAGCGCGGCGGTCAGGTGCTCCACCATCCTGCGGTTGTGGTGGAACAGCCGGGCGTTGTCGAACACGACTCCGGCGTGCACGGTCATCAGCAGCGTCACGTCATGGGTGTGCTCGTCGAACCCGTGCGGCTCGCGCGAGAGCAGCGTCAGCGCTGCGGCGGGGGAGCGCTCGGTGGGCACCGGCAGGCTCAGGCAGCTGCGGTAGCCGTCCTCGGTCAGGCGTGCGAGGTACTCCGGCCAGCGGTCGTCGGACAGGGTGTCCTCCACCCTGCGGGGTTCCCGGTAGCGCAGCACCTCGTGGATCGGTCCGGCGTGCCGGGGATCGGCGGGCGGCAGACCGTCGGTGGCGGCCGCGGTGTCGAACCCGGCACCGCTGAGCACGGTGATCATCGCCTGGTCGCAGCCGTGCACGGTGCGCACCAGGTGGTCGACGAACCGCCGCAGGGCGGTGGAGACGTCGTCCTCCTCCAGCAGCCGCGACACCCGTGCCAGCTCCCCGGCCAGCTCCGCCACGTGGTCCGCCACCGCACCCTCCCCGCTCGCACACCGGACGAGGTCTGGTGTCCCACGACCGGGCGGCGGTGAAACCCGGTGGCGCTACGTCAGGCGCGGGACGCGCAAGTCGTCCCTGAGCTTGTCGCGCGACAGCGCCGGGCTCGGCGCCGTCGCCGACTCGGCCATGCCTGCCAGCTGCTCGCGGGCCGCTTCGACGCTGCCCACCCTAGGCCGCCAGCCCAGCTCCTCGCGGGCGCGCGTGGTGTCCACCACGGGGGAGCGGGTGCCCACGTCGAACCAGCCGGGTGACATGCCGATCGCCCGCAGCCGCCACAGCAGCCCCACCGCCACGCGCATCACCTCGCCGGGGACGGGCACCGCGCGGGCACCTGCCAGCCGGGCCAGGTCGTGCTCGGTGAGCACGTCGGCGGCCAGGTTGAACGCGCCGCCCGCCCGCAGCCGCAGGATGCGCGCCACCGCGTCACCCACGTCGTCGGCGTGCACCAGCTGCACCAGCATCCCGGCGGGCAGCGGCAGCAGCGGCACCTTGCCGCGCTGGAGGAGCCGGAGCAGCCACTGCGGGACGATCGGGTCGAAGAACAGCGCGAGCAGGCTGGCCGAGGTGGCGGACTGGGCCACCAGCGTGGGGCGGATGACGCTGACGGTGGTCTCGGGGTTCTCCGCGGCGAACCGGCGCACCGCCTGCTCCGCCTCGACCTTGCCCGCGGCGTAGACCGAACCCGGCACGCCGGTGGTCGGCCACGTCTCGTCCACCGGCTGCCTGCCCGCCGGGGCGTAGGCGGCGATGGAAGAGGTGTGCACGACGTGCGGCACGCCCGCGCGGCGGGCCGCCTCCAGCACCGCGGCGGTGCCCTTGTGGTTGGTGCGGTGCAGCCGCTCGCCCTGCCGCAGCGGCTGGATCATCCACGCCAGGTGCACCACCGCGTCGGCACCGACCATGACCTCGTCCAGCACCTCGGGGGCGCGGTCGTCGCCCAGGTCGCAGGCCCGCCAGGTGGCCGCGTCATAGGGCGGCTCCGGCTGCGGCGGGCGGCGGCAGATCCCGACGATCCGGTGGCCGCCCTCGGCGGCCAGCGCGCGGAGCACGCCGGTCCCCACGTTGCCCGACGCGCCGGTGATCACGATCTTCACGACTGGTGCTCCATCCGCTCGGGTGGCGTCCCGTGCCTGTACCCAGGCCGTGCCGGGTCAACCGCCACGGCCGCTCAAGGCACCGGATCGTGGATGCGCAACGCCCAGCCCGCGCCCAGGTCGGCCGTGGCGGGGACGACCACGACGGTGTCCGCGGCGTGGCTGAGCCCGCGCAACCGCCGGCCCGCGCGCCGGTAGAACCGCAGCTGCACGCGCCTGCCGAACAGCCGCCAGCCCAGCCGCATCCACCACGGCGCGCGCGGGTGCAGCTGCGAGTAGCTGCGCGCCACGAACTCGACCTCCCCACTGGCGTGGTGCTTGACGACCTCGTAGTCGACCCGTCCGCGCTCCAGGTGGCCCCGCAGGGTCTCGTAGCTCCACCCCCACGTCGTGCGCTCGTCGTCGGCGTCGTCGCGGACCGCGGTGACCCGCACGCCCATCAGGAACCGCAATCCCGGCAGCCGGGCCTCCAGCAGCATGTCGCGGCCCAGCAGCTCCGAGCCCGCGGCGTGGAAGGCCCGGATGATCTCCGGCGGGGTGAACTCGTAGGCCGCGACCAGTTCCCGCGCCCGCCGCCACAAGCCGCGCCCCTCGGGCGGTCCGGGCGCTTCCCTGCCCAGCACGTGCCGGTGCTCGTCGAAGACCCACTCCGGCGGCCGGACCTCGCCGGGGGAGTAGTTGAGGTCCCGGTCGCGCAGGCCGCGCAGCACCGAGGCGGGGTCGGTCCGACCGGGCAGCACCACGCGCACGACGACTCCTCACGTTGTCCGACCAGGTGGGTTGCCGCTGGGAACCGGCGCAAACGACGCACGTCCGGCGGAGGAAAAGCCTTTGGTCGCAGCGCCACCCGACTTCCGGACGGTGCTGGGCGCCCCGCGGCTTGCCTAGCTTGGCGGGGTCCCCACAACTTGATCCGAGGATGAACGATGACCGCAAGCAGAGGGAGCCGGGCGGCCGCCGTGGGCGCCTGCCTGGCGATCGCGGCAGGAGGCGTCGCGGCACCCGCGGCGGTGGCCGCGCCGTCGTTAACCCAGTTCTACCAGCAGGACGTCGAGTGGGCGCCGTGCGACACCTGGCCGGGCCTGCAGTGCACCCAGGTGGTGGTCCCGCTGGACTACCGCGAGCCGGACGCCGAGCGCATCTCGATCGCGGTCAGCAAGCTGCCCGCCGCCGACCCGGCCCGGCGCCGGGGCGTGCTGCTGCTCAACCCCGGCGGTCCCGGCGGCTCGGGCCTGTCGCTGCCGCTGGAGTTCGCCACCCAGCGGATCGCCCGCAGCTACGACATCATCGGGTTCGACCCGCGCGGCGTGGGAGCCTCCACGCCGCTGCGGTGCGAGCTGGAGAGCGACCCGCCCCTGCTGACCCGGCCGACCGACGCGCAGCTGGAGCTGTTCACGTCGAACGCGCGGGCCAGGGAGGACGCCTGCCGCCGGGCGGCGGGCGGCATCCGGCCCCACGTCAACACCCCGAACACGGCCAGGGACATGGACGTCGTCCGGGCGGTGCTGGGCGAGCAGAAGATCAACTACCTGGGTTTCTCCTACGGCACCTACCTGGGCGCGGTCTACGGTTCGCTGTTCCCCGGCAAGCTCGACCGCAGCGTGCTGGACTCGGCGGTGCACCCGGACTGGATCTGGCGCGAGCAGTTCAGGGCGCAGTCCAGGGCCATCCGCGACAACGTCGACGAGTTCATGACCTGGGTGGGGCAGCGCCACGGCGTCTACGGCTTCGGCACCTCCCGCGAGGAGGTGCTGGCCACCAGCGAGGCGCTGGGCGCCAAGCTGGCGGTGACGCCGTGGCAGTCCGAGATCGACCTCAACACCTACGACATCGTCGTGGGCTCGAACGCCCGCTACCGGGAGATCTGGCACGAGCTCGCCTCGCTGATGAAGGTCATCCGCGACGACGTGGAGGGCGCGGCGCCCGGTCCCGAGCTGCTCGCCGACGCGACCAGGGCCGCGCGGGTGCTGCGCGAGCTGGGCATCGCCGAGACCATGTCCGGGGTGTTCCAGACCGTCACGTGCGAAGCGGACTGGACCACCGACCTGAACACCTACTACAGCGACATGCGCGAGTTCCGGGCCAAGTACCCGTATGGCTGGGGCGTCCTGCGCGCCGCGCCGAACGAGTGCACGTTCCGCAGCTTCACGCCGACCGAGCGGGTGACCGACCTCAAGCGCGTGAAGTACCCGGCGGGGTTGGTGGTGCAGGCGGAGTTCGACCCGCAGACGCACTACGACGGCGGACCGGCGATGGCCACCAGGCTCAACGAGCCGCTGATCTCGGTGGCCGACGAGGGCATCCACGGTCTGTACTCCCGCAACGACTGCGTCACCGCGCTGGTCGACCGCTACCTGGTGGACGGTGTGCTGCCCGGTAGCCGCACGGTGTGCGCGGGCACGCCGAGGCCGGACGTTCCCGCCGACGAGCAGGCGGGTGCCGACCTGCGCCCGCAGGCCCAGCCGAGTCCCACGCTCGAGCGCGAGATCCGGGCGTTCATCGACGAGAAGAAGCTGATGGGGCACCACTTCTGAGCCCTACCGCCACGGGTGGTCCGGACCGCTCCGGCGTCCGCACCACCCGTGGCGCGGTGTGCGCGCCACGGGCCCGAGTGGGATGTTGGACCACACGGACGACGGGGAGGCGGAGCGGTGGCGAAGACCGTGGCGTTGCTGGGCACCGGCTTGATGGGCGCGGGCATGGCCCGCAGCGTGCTGCGCGCCGGGTTCGACGTGGTGGTGTGGAACCGCACCGCGGCCAGGGCACGGCCGCTGGCGGATGACGGTGCGACCGTGGTCGAGCAGCCGTCGCGGGCCGTCGAGGGCGTGGACGTGGTGGTCACCATGCTGTTCGACGCCGACGCCACCGCCGAGGTGATGGCCGGGGTGCTGCCGTCGATGGGCGGCGACGCGGTGTGGGCGCAGTGCGGCACGGTCGGGCTGGACGGCACGCGGCGGCTGGCGGAGCTGGCCCGCGAGCACGGCGTCGGCTTCGTCGACTCGCCGGTCCTGGGCACCCGGCAGCCCGCCGAGAACGGGCAGCTGGTGGTGCTGGCGGGTGGCCCGGTCGCCCTGCGCGACGCGGTGGTCCCGGTGTTCGACGCCATCGGCTCGCGCACGGTGTGGGCGGGGGAGCGGCCCGGCGACGGGCACCGGCTGAAGCTGGCGGCCAACGCCTGGGTGCTGTCGATCACCGCGGCCACCGCGCAGTCGCTGGCACTGGCCCGAGGCTTGGGGCTGGACCCGGCTTCGTTCCTGGACGTGATCTCGGGAACGGCCACCGACAGCGCCTACGCCCAGCTCAAGGGGCGGGCCATGCTGTCGGGGGACCTCGCGCCGTCGTTCGGCATCGACGGCGCGGTCAAGGACAGCGAGCTGATCCTGGCGGCGATGCGCGGGACCGGGGCGGACGACCGGCTCATGCGGGCGCTCAACGAGCAGTACCGCGAGGCCGCGGCGCTGGGCGACGGGGTCGAGGACATGGCCGCCGTCATCCGGGTCCATCGCGGCTGATCTCCTCTCCGAGCGCGGGTCCAGCGGAATCAGGCGACTGCGACCGGCCCGCGACCAGTCGATTCGAACTGATCAATGATTTCAGTGTTGACAGAATTTAAATCGGTGCGGGGCGGACCCCGCACCGATCACCCCGATCAACCGAAAGCGGCCGTGACGAGAACAGGGCTCGTCCGCGGGCAGCACCCACGTGACGCGCATCTGCTGGTCCCTGGTCGGTTCGGATCACCCCGACTGTTCCTCGGGGTGGGCGATGATCACCCGGTCGGTTGGCGGGTCAGCCGACCGGGCTGTGGGAGGGCATCCCGGTGACCGGGCGGCCGGTGGCGTCGGCGATGGCCGCGGCGATGGCCGCCGCCGCCGGGGGGAAGGCGAGTTCGCCCGCGCCGCCCAAAGGCGCGTCGGAGGGGACGATGAGGGCGTCGATGTCGGGTGCCCGGTCGATGCGCGCCCAGGTGTAGTCGCGGAAGGACGATTCGACGACTCGGCCTTCGCGGACGGTGATCTGGGCGCCCAGGACGGTGGAGACGGCGTCCATGACGCAGCCCTCGACCTGGGCGCGCAGGCCGGAGGGGTGCAGTGCGCGGCCGACGTCGACGGCGGCGGTGACGCGGCGGACGCGGGGCTGGTCGGCGCGGGCGTCGACCTCGGCGATGACGGCGATGGCGGAGCCGTACTCGGCGTGGCAGGCGACGCCGAGGGTGTGGCCGTGGCGGGGACGGCGGTGGTGCTCGCCTGCGGTGTCGAGGACGCGCAGCAGCCGGGGCTGCTGGGTCAGCAGGCGTTTGCGCAGTTCGACCTGGTCCCAGCCGCCGAGGGTGGCCAGTGCGCTGAGGAAGACCTCCTCGGCGTAGGCGAGGTGGCCTGCGTAGACGGAGCGCCAGAAGCCGGTGCGCAGCGGTGCGGGTTTGATGACGACCGTGGGCGTGCCGGGCACGGAGTAGGGGAAGTGGTTGCCGTTGACCAGGACGAGTGAGGGGTCGGTGGGCAGGGGCAGGACGGTCAGCGGCCAGGTGGCGATGTCGTGGGAGCGCCAGGTGGGCAGGCCGGTGGCGTCGGTGGTGGCTTGCAGGCGGTGCACCGACATGGGGCGGTAGGAGTCGTGGCGGGTGTCGTCGTCGCGGGTCCAGAGGACCCTGACGGGTGCGCCGGTGTGGCGGGAGCACAGGGCGGCTTCGGCGATGTAGTCGAAGTCGAAGCGCCTGCCGAAGGCGCCGCCGGTGAGGGTGGGTTCGACGCGGACGGTGTCGGTGGGCACGCCGAGGAACCGGGCGAGGGTGACGCGCAGGTTGCCGGGGTCCTGGGTGGGGACCCACGCGGTGGCGCCGTCGGGTCGGACGTGGACGGTGGCGTTCATGGGTTCCATGGGGGCGTGGGCGAGCAGGGGCAGGGAGTAGGTCGCCCGCAGTGCCACGGGGGAGGGGGCGGTGGGGGCGGGCGGCAGGGCGGCGGTGAGGTCGGTGAGCCAGGCGCGGCTGTCGGCGGTGGGGGTGCCGCCGGTCCAGGTGCACTTCAGCGCGGCGCGGGCGGCCAGCGCGGCGGCGGTGGAGCGGGCGATGACGGCGACGCCGCCCTGGGGCCCGGTGTCGGGGTCCAGGCGCAGCACGTCGACCACGTCGGGCAGGGCGCGGGCGGCGGTGTCGTCGACGGTGTCGAGGCGGGCGCCGATCCAGGATGGTCGGGCGACGACGGCGACGAGGGTGCCGGGCGGTGCGGTGTCGATGCCGTAGCGGGCGCGGCCGGTGACGATGTCGCGGGCGTCCACGCGGTGGGCGTGGCGGCCCAGGACGCGCCACTGGTCCTCGGGGGTGAGGGTGACCGGGACGGTGGTGGGGTCGAGTGCGGCGGCGTCGTCGACGAGTGCGGCGTAGGGGAGTTTGCCCTTGCGGCGGTGGTGGACGACGCCGTCGCGGGCGGTGCACTCGTCGACGGGCACGCGCCAGCGCTGGGCGGCGGCGGTGAGCAGCAGGCAGCGGGCGGTGGCCGCGGCGCGGCGCATGGGGTCGGCGAGCTGGGGGACGGAGGTGGAGCCGCCGACGGTTTGGATGCCGTAGCGGGCGGTGTCGCCGGGGGCCTGCTCGACGCGCACGGAGTGCAGGGGGACGGCGAGTTCCTCGGCGATGAGCATGGTGACCACGGTGCGCACGCCTTGTCCGCTGTCGGGGCGGGGGATGGTGGCGGTGACGCGGCCTTGGCGGTCGACGCTGACGAAGACGTTGGGGGTCAGGCCGGTGGGGGAGGCCAGGGCGGGGACGGGCAGCGCGACGGAGAGGGCGCCCAGTCCGGCGGCGGCGAGGAAGCCGCGGCGGCCGATCACGACTGGGCCTTGCGGGTGTACTGGGCGGCCAGGCGGACGGCGGCGCGGATGCGGGAGTAGGTGCCGCAGCGGCAGACGTTGTCGCGCAGGGCGCGGTCGATGTCGTCGTCGTCGGGGTCGGGGTTGGCGGCCAGCAGTGCGACGGTGCTCATGATCTGGCCGGGTTGGCAGTAGCCGCACTGGGCGACGTCGAGCTCGATCCAGGCGCGCTGCACGGGGTGGTCGCCGTGCTCGGAGAGGCCTTCGACGGTGGTGATGTCGTGCTCGCCCGCTTCGGCGAGCGGGGTGACGCAGGGGCGGGCGGCCTGTCCGTCCACGATGGAGGTGCAGGCTCCGCAGGCGCCGATGCCGCAGCCGTACTTGGGGCCGGTGAGGCCGAGTTGTTCGCGGAGCACCCACAGCAGGGGGGTGTCGCGTGGTGCTCGGACTTGGTGGTGTTTCCCGTTGACCTGGAGCCGGAACTGGTCCACGCCTGCCTCCTGATTGCACGTACTGCCATCTTGGCAGTCACTGCCACATTACAGATCTCCTGGCAGTCACTGCCAGGAGTGGTGGAACATGGCGGCGTCGGAAGGCACGAGTGCCCGAAGGGGCGGTCTCAGCGCAGTGAGGTGCTCGGGGCCCCGCCGCGGCGGGGCCCCGAGCCGGTCAGCTCCCCTCGGCCTGGCCGGTGCTCCCGCTGGTGCGGTCGGTGAGCAGTTCGGCCAGCGCGTCGCGGATCTGCGGCGGCAGTTGCCGGTAGACCACCTCGGCGATCCGGCGGGCGTTGGCGGCCGGGGCGTCGCTTCCCTGCGCGGCAGCCGCCGCGGTGGACACCTCGTTCGAGGCCCGCAGCGCCGCCAGCAGGTTGGTCTCGTCCTCGGTCAGCTCCCCGGCGTGCGCGTCGAGCTTGACCTCGACCCGGCGCGAGGTGGCCTCGGCGCTCTGCGCGCTCCACATGCCCTGGATGGTGTTGTTGACGATCGAGCGGTCGGGTTGGCCGTCTCCGTCGGTGTCGTAGCGGCGCTGCTCCATCTCGTCGAGCACGGCCTTGGCGATCTCCTGCGCGCTGGGCAAGATGTCTCCTTCCAGAAGCGCGGCCAGCTGTTCGCGCGTGCCGCGGTAGGCGTTGCCGTCGATGCGGCCGTTGGGGTAGTTGGCCACGGCCAGGCTGCTGGTGAACTGGGCGATCTCGGTGTGCAGGCCACCGAAGCTGGGCCAGTACTCCGGGCCGAGGGCGAACTGCTCCTTGCGGCGCACCACGTTGTCGGGGTAGAGCGAGTGCCACAGCGGTGGCAGGCCGGACAGGTTGGGCGAGCCCATGCGCCCCTGCCAGTACCAGCGCGGGATGTAGATCAGCGGGGAGGCGTAGCCCGCCCGCCGCAGTTCGTCCACCAGCGCCCGGATCGAGGCCAGCGTGCCCGCGCCGTCCTCGATGTCGAGGATCACGGGGGTGTCGGTGGAGACCATGGCCCGGATGTTGGCCAGTTGGCTGCCCACGTCCGAGCCCCGCATGTAGTGGTAGGCCGCGACCAGCATCCCCGCCGACCGCGCGCGGCCCAGCTGGTCGTGGTAGTTCGGGGACCGCCAGGTGGCGCCCTCGGTGGCCTTGATGATGGCGAACTCGATGCCCTCCCGCCGTGCGGCGGCGAAGTCGAAGCCCGGCTGGTAGGCGGAGACGTCGACGCCGTAGATCACGGGCGACCTCCTGGAGTAGTAGTTGCGGTGCCGTTCGGTCCACTGCGTGATACGTGTGCTGGTGGCGATCGGATCACCCGAATCCCGGGCAAGTGATGCCGCCGCCTGCGCATCGGGAGGTCGCCGGGGACCGGCCTGCTCGGCAGGCGGCCCCCCACCACGTGAAAAGGACCGCGCGAGGCCGCGGTGACGACCGCGGTGGTACGCGCGAGCCCTTGCCCCCGGTGGCGCGAATTCCCCCGTGACCTGGAAAACCCCGGGAAGTCCCGGTGTGCCCGATGTGCCACTTGTCCCTGCGGTGGTGGTCCGGTTGCCAAGTCGTTTCCCAGATTCATGGATCGGTAGGTGTGTGTCAAAGCATTACCCGGTAGTAGTGCGACTTACCACTCGATTGCGCTACTTAGGGGTTGCCGATGGCGACATCGGCAGCAGGGGCGGGGGTCCGATCGCACACCGCGAGCGGACAGCGGCACCCGACTGACCGACGCCGACCACCGGGCCGCCTTCGGCGCCGCAGGCGTGCCCGACCGACCACGACCGCGGCACGGACCGGGCACAGGGACGCCTCCGGGTGGTCTGCGAATGGTGTCGCCTACTAGTAGAGCGCGTTCCCGGTCCCCGTTCGCCCGGTTTCGCACATGACGTGGCCGGCGATTCCGCCGATGACGCGAAATGCGGCCAGCGGGCCGCTGCGGTCGATATGAGGACTGTTCACAGTGGCGTCCCCCTCGGATGGTCCCCTCCGTGCGGGCGGTTCCGCCTCATCGGAATGCGACCGGGTATTTCATGGGAGGTCCGTCGCCTGCCGCTGGTCACGATGCGGATCGCGACTGAAGTGGATAATATTTCCACTTGCTACTCTGGCCCCATGCCGGACCGTCGGCCGATGCGCGTGGACGCCGCGCGCAACCGCGACCGGGTGCTGTCCGCCGCGCGCGAAGCGGTGGCGCGCGGTGACACCTCGTTGCAGCTCAACGAACTGGCCCGACGGGCGGGCGTGGGCGTGGGCACCGTCTACCGCAACTTCCCCACCCGCCAGGCGCTGCTGGAGGCGCTGTCGGAGGACCGGCTGCTGGCCCTGCTGGCCGAGGCGAGTGCGGCACTGGCCGAAGCCGACCCGAGTTCCGGGCTGCGACGGCTGCTGCGCGCGGTGCTGGACGTGCTGCTCGCCGACGAGGCCTTCGCCGAGGTGCTGGCCACCCGGCAGGAAGCCCGCAGCGCCGCGGCCGGGCTCAAGACCCGTTTCGACCGCGCCGCCGAGGACCTGATCACCCGTGCTCGCGAGGCGGGGGCGCTGCGGGCGGACGTGGACGCGGAGGACCTGCGGCTGATGGTGTGCGGGGTGGTGCACGCCGCGCGCAACAACGGCGGCGACACCGACTCCGCCGCCGAGCGCTACCTGGCCGTTCTGATGGCCGGGCTGCACTCTGACCCACGGTCAGCCGCACCCCGTTGCGGCACTCGGTCCCTTCCGCCGGAGTGAACGGCTCATTACGGTCAGTGTCTGGGAGCGTTCCCAGAACTCGACAACAAAGGAGTCGTCGTGCGAAGCCTGCTGCGATGGGCCGCCCTGCTGGCGGCCGGGATCTCGACCGCGGGGTTGGTGGTGGTGGGCGGGAACGGAGCCGCGGTCGCCGTGCCCGCCTGCACCGTGGACTACGTGCCCAACCAGTGGTCCGACGGGTTCACCGCCGACGTCACCGTCACCAACCGCGCCGCCCCGGTCAGCCAGTGGGAGCTGAGCTGGACTTTCCCCGGAAACCAGGCGGTGATCTCGGGGTGGGGCGCCGAGGTGCGGCAGACCGGCGCGAAGGTGGTCGCCACCAGCCTCGCCTGGAACGGCTCGCTGGCCACCGGCGCCAGCGCCCGGTTCGGCTTCCAGGCCGGCTACCAGGGCGCCAACGATGCCCCGGTCGACTTCGCCTTCAACGGTGTCTCCTGCAACGAGGACGCGCCCACGACGACGACCACTACTACCACCACTACGACCGGGAACCTGCCGGTCGACTGCACCACGGCGACCGTCTGCGACGATTTCGAGGCCCACTCCGGGAGCACTCCCGGAGCGCCGTGGACAGTCGGCGCGGCCAACTGCACCGGCACCGGCCGGGTTTCCGTCGACAGCTCCGTGGCCCACAGCGGCTCCAAGTCGGTGCGCGTGGACGGCAAGGCCGGGTACTGCAACCACATCTTCTTCGGCGCGCCGCTGAGCGGCAGCGTGGTCCACGGCCGCTTCTACGTCCGGCACACCACGGCCCTGCCCGCCGCGCACGTGACGTTCCTGGCCATGAAGGACACCTCGGACAACAACCGCGACCTGCGCATGGGCGGGCAGGGCACGAAGCTGCAGTGGAACCGCGAGTCCGACGACGCCACCCTGCCCGAACAGAGCCCGCAGGGCTTGGCCCAGAGCCCTCCGCTGCCCACCGGCGAGTGGAACTGCGTGCGCTTCAGCCTCGACAACGGCAAGCTGACCACCTACCTGGGACAGCAGGAGATCGCGGGCCTGAAGGTCGACGGCGTGCCCACGCCCGACATCGACCGGCAGTGGCTGAACAGGCAGGGGTGGCGGCCGACGGTGACCGACATCCGGCTGGGCTGGGAGAGCTACGGCGACGGCAGCGACACCCTGTGGTACGACGACGTGGCCTTCGGCCCCTCGCCGATCGCCTGCTGAGGTGCGCGCACGCCTCCGGGCGCCGTGGGGGGAGACGGCGTCCGGAGGCTGGTCGAAGGGGTCGGCGCGGCGGTCGCCTCTCGGCGAGTGGCACGACGCGGCTCCAGCCGAACGGTATTCCGCGAAGGCGTTAGGTGAGGCCCGGGGACACGGACCGCACCGACCGCTCCGTACAACGGCGCGCGCCCGCCCGGTGTTTCCGGTGTGGGTGTGCCCTGCGTCTCACCGTATAGCGTGATTATTCCTATAGCTTCAGTGTTGACCAAAACAAACACTCATCAACGCCGAAGCCCCGAGCAGGGCGCAGAAGGATCAGTGGGCCAACACCGCGAGTTCCGCGTTGGCGCGTTGGATGACCAAAGCGAGGACGCGACCTGCCGCGGCCAGGTCGTCGACGGGCATCCCTTCCCAGATGCGGGCGGAGATGGGGGCGACCTCCGCGTTGACGGCGGCCAGCAGTTCGCGTCCTTCGTCCGTCGGTCGGAGGTGTGCGCCGTCGACGACGAGCAGCCGCTTGGCGAGCAGTTCGTCGATGGTGGCGCGGATGCCTGCCGGATCGGCCTTGAGGAAGTCCCGGACCAGGTCGACCACCTCGTCCGGCGTTCGCGGGGCGTTGACGGTGGCGGTGCGCAGGGCGATCTGCTGCTGGAACGTGATGCCGTGCCGGGTCAGGACGTGCTCCAGGACGCCGCGGGCGGCGTAGTGGGCCAAGCCGAGCAGGCGGGAGTCGACGGCGGGGGTGGTCATGGGTTCCTCCTTCGAGGGTTGTCGTTGGGCGCGAGTGGGGCGAGGGGTGTGTCGAGCAGGGTCGTCAGCTCCTGGGTGAACGCGCGCGTCCGAGGGGCGTCGAGGCCGCCGAGCGGTGCCAGCAGCCGCTGGAGCAGTTCCTGGACCATCGCGATGGCCTGTCGCGTGACCGCCTGGCCCTGTTCGGTGAGGGCGAGTTGCACGGCGCGCGGGTCGTGGGGGTCTCGGCTGCGCTCGACCAGACCGGCCGACTCCAGGGCGCGCGCCAGCTTCGAGACGTAGAGCGCCTCCAGGCCGGTGTGGTCGGCGAGTCGGCGTTGGCTGGGGCGTTCGCCCGTGCGCTGCACGTCATACAGCGCTGTGACCAGCGCATACTGCGCGTGGGTGAGGCCCAGTGGAGCTACCGCGCGGTCGACCGCGACGCGCCACTTGTTGGCCAGCAGCCACACCAGGTAACCGGGTGTGGGGGCCGGTGAGTCCTCGTCGTCCATGAGATTTAGAGTACATGTACATTATGTACATGGCTACTGATTAGCGGACGTCACCGGCCCGGTCCCTCCGAGGGCGCGCTCGTCTGGTGCGAGCGGCATCACCGTGCTAGGCGGTCCCCTCCCCGGTGGCGGCCAGCTTCTCCCGCGCCTCGGCCAAGTCCTCCTCGGTGGGCGCGTCGTCCTGGGTCAGCCGCAGCCGCCAGTAGCCGCTGAAGTCCACCGCCGGCTTGGGCAGGCCACGCTCCCGGACCAGGTGCGCGCGGATCGCGCGCACGACTCCCGCCTCACCCGCGACCCAGGCGCGGCCTTCACCGGGCGGGAAGTCGGTCGCGCGCACCGCGCGCAGCAGGCCGTCGCCCAGTCCCGGCGGCTGATCGCCGCGGTGCACCCAGCGCACCGACAGCCGCGCGCGGGTGGGCAACCGCTGTTCCTCGGCCTCGTCGCGCACCTCGATCACCGCCGTGGCCGGGGTCGCCGGTGGCAGTGACGCGACCAGCGTGGCGATCGCGGGCACGGCCGTCTCGTCCCCGGCGAACAGGTACCAGTCGGCAGCCCCCAACGGGCGGGCGTAGGCCGCGGCGGGGCCGTAGCGGCCGATGGTGTCGCCAGGGCGTGCCGAGGCCGCCCACCGGGTGGCCGGTCCTGCTCCGTGCTCGTGCAGCACGAAGTCCACCGCGATCTCCTGGCGCAGCGGGTCGTAACGGCGCACGGTGTAGCTGCGCATCCACGGCCGTCGCTGCTCGGGCACCGAGGTGAACGCCCGGTACCAGCCCATGCCGTGCTCGTCCTCGGTGTAGGACAGCTCCGGCAGGCCGTGGCCGGGTCGGGGGAACAGCAGCTTGAGCTGCTGGTCGGGCCAGATCGGGAACTCCTCCAGCCCCGGTCCGGTGAAGCTGACCCGCACCACGTGCGGGGTGACGCGCTCGACGTGGGTGACGTGCAGGGCGAGCACCGTGTCCTCCTCCGTGCGCTCTCAGCGGCCGACGTAGGCGCGCAGGTGGTGGGCGGTCAGCGTGTCGGCGCTGTCCACCAGCTGCCGGGGCGTGCCGGTGAACACCACCCGGCCGCCGTCGTGGCCCGCGCCCGGTCCCAGGTCGATCACCCAGTCCGCGTGCGCCATCACCGCCTGGTGGTGCTCGATCACGATCACCGTGTTGCCCTGGTCGGCCAGCCGGTCCAGCAGTGCCAGCAGCTGGTCCACGTCGGCCAGGTGCAGTCCGGTGGTGGGCTCGTCGAGCACGTAGGTGGAGGACTTCTCGGCCATGTGGATGGCCAGCTTGAGCCGCTGCCGCTCCCCGCCCGACAGCGTGGTCAGCGGCTGCCCCAGCCCCAGGTAGCCCAGGCCCACGTCGGCCAGCCGGTCCAGCACCGCCCTGGCCTGCTTCTCGGTGAAGAACTCCCGCGCCTGGTCCACCGACATGGCCAGCACCTCGCTGATGTCCTTGCCGCGCAGCTTGTGGGTGAGCACCTGCGCGGTGAACCGCTTGCCGCCGCACTCCTCGCAGGGCGAGGCCACCCCGGCCATCATCGCCAGGTCGGTGTAGACCAGCCCGATGCCCTTGCAGTGCGGGCACGCGCCTTCGGAGTTGGCGCTGAACAGCGCCGCCTTGACGCCGTTGGCCCTGGCGAAGGCCGCGCGGATGGGGTCGAGCAGGCCGGTGTAGGTGGCCGGGTTGCTGCGC
Organism: Saccharothrix coeruleofusca; assembly: GCF_017876325.1. Taxonomy (NCBI): domain Bacteria; kingdom Bacillati; phylum Actinomycetota; class Actinomycetes; order Pseudonocardiales; family Pseudonocardiaceae; genus Saccharothrix; species Saccharothrix coeruleofusca. Next base: position 2,805,197 of record NZ_JAGINV010000001.1, on the reverse strand, counting down.
CGCGACCCGCGGATGGGGGACTGGTCGACGACCACCACGTCCGGTCGGTGGTCCAGCGAACCGTGGATCAGCGAGGACTTGCCCGATCCGGCCACCCCGGTCACCACCGTCAGCACGCCCAGCGGGATGTCCACGCTGACGTCGCGGAGGTTGTGCAGGTTCGCGCCGGTGATCGGCAGCACCCCGGTCGGCGTGCGCACCTGGTCCTTCAGCCGCGCCCGGTGGTCCAGGTGCCGCCCGGTGAGGGTGCCCGAGGCGCGCAGCCCCGCCACGTCGCCGGTGAAGCACACCCGTCCGCCCGCCGCGCCCGCGCCCGGTCCCAGGTCCACCACGTGGTCGGCGATCGCGATGGTCTCCGGCTTGTGCTCGACCACCAGCACCGTGTTGCCCTTGTCCCGCAGCCGCAGCAGCAGGTCGTTCATCCGCTGGATGTCGTGCGGGTGCAGGCCCACGGTCGGTTCGTCGAACACGTAGGTCACGTCGGTCAGCGCCGAGCCCAGGTGGCGCACCATCTTCACCCGCTGCGCCTCGCCGCCCGACAACGTGCCCGACTGGCGGTCCAGGCTCAGGTAGCCCAGGCCGATCTCCACCAGCGAGTCCAGGGTCTGCCGCAGAGCCGCGAGGATCGGTGCCACCGAGGGCTCGTCCAGCTTGGCCGCCCAGTCGGCCAGGTCGCTGATCTGCATCGCCGAGCAGTCGGCGATGTTGACCCCGTCGATGCGCGAGGCCAGTGCCGCGGCGTTGAGCCGCGCGCCCGCGCACTCGGGGCACGGGGCGAAGGTCACCGCCCGGTCGACGAAGGCCCGGATGTGCGGCTGCAGCGCTTCCCGGTCCTTGCCCAGGTACAGCCGCTCGACCTTGACCGCCAGACCCTCGTAGGTGACGTTGGTCTTGCCGACGCGGATCTTGGTGTTCTGCCGGTGCAGCAGCGCGTCCCACTGCTCGGGGGTGAAGTCGGCCAGCTTGGTGTCGGGGTCGTACAGGCCGGAGTTGACGTAGGTCTGCACGTACCAGTGGTCCACCGAGAAGCCGGGCACGGTGATCGCGCCCTCGTTGAGCGACTTGCTCCGGTCCACCAGCTGGTCCACGTCGATGGTGGAGACCCTGCCCAGCCCCTCGCAGCGCGGGCACATGCCCTCGGGCAGGTTGAAGCTGAACGCACCGGAGGTGCCCGCGTGCGGGGTGCCCAGCCTGCTGAACAGGATGCGCAGCATGGTGTGCGCGTCGGTGGCGGTGCCGACGGTGGAGCGCGCGTTGGCGCCCATGCGCTCCTGGTCGACCACGATGGCGGCGCTGAGGTTGCGCAGCGAGTCCACGTCCGGCCTGCCCAGGGCGGGCATGAACGACTGGACGAAGGCGGTGTAGGTCTCGTTGATCAGCCGCTGGGACTCCGCGGCGATGGTGCCGAAGACCAGTGAGGACTTGCCCGAGCCGGAGACGCCGGTGAACACCGTCAGCCGCCGCTTGGGGATGTCCACCGACACGTCGCGCAGGTTGTTCTCCCTGGCTCCGCGCACCTCGATGACGTCGTGGCTGTCCGCGACAGCGTTCATACCGCCGGCCCCCTGAACGTTTTATGGCGTAAACTGATCTCGGGCACCGTACTTTACGCTGTAAGGAGTGGCAAGTGGTCCTCTACGCCGGACAGGGCGACGCGCAACGGTCCATGTCGCTGCTGTGGCGCGGACCCGACCCGGCGTCCGGTTCCGCGTCCGATCGCCGGCCGTCCCGGCCGGGCCCCAAGCAGGGGCTGAGCGTCGACGCGATCGTCGACGCCGCCGTCGCGGTGGCCGACGAGCAGGGCATGGCCGCGCTGTCGATGCGCGCGGTGGGGCAGCGGCTGGGGCGCACCGCGATGGCCCTGTACACCTACGTGCCCAGCAAGGCCGAGCTGATCGACCTGATGTACGACAAGGTGCTGGGGGAGTTGCCCGCCGAGCACGACCTGTCGCGGGGCTGGCGCGCGGCGCTGACCGCGTGGGCGCGCGAGACCAGGGCGTTCTACCTGCGCCACCCGTGGGTGCTCCAGGTCTCGCAGGCCAGGCCGGTGCTGGGGCCCAACGAGTTCGCGACGCTGGAGGCGCTGGCGCGCGTGCTGCACGGGACCGGTCTGCCCGCGCCGGTGCTGCGCGGCGTGATCGGCGCGGTGGCGCAGTTCGTGCGCGGCGCGGCCCAGGTGGTCGCCGACGCCCGCCAGGCCGCGCGGGCCACCGGGGTCGGCGACGAGGAGTGGTGGTTCTCCCGCTCACCGCTGCTGGAGCGGCACGCCCCCGACCTGGCCCGGCGGTTCCCCCTGGTGGTGTGGATCAACCAGGACGACCCGCCTGCGGTGCCCGACGCCGACGACGCGCCCCACCTGGAGCGCGACGCCATGCACAACTTCACCGTCGGGTGGGAGGTCCTGCTCGACGGGATCGAGGCGAGCATCGCCAAGCACGGCGGCGATCAGCGCTGACAGCTTCCTGACCGGCGCGGATTCTGACCACCACAGGTGTGGTACCACACCTGTGGTGGTCAGAATCCGCGCCGCTAGGTGATCAGGCCGGGCATGACCGCCGCGGTGCGCTTGCGGCGCAGCCACACCTTGCGCGAGCCGTCGCCGAACAGCAGGGTCCTGGACAGCTCCCACCCGGAGAACTCCGCCTGGATGGACAGCTGCGTCGTCACCGCGCGACGGGACAGACCGGCCGGGAGCCGCAGCGGCCGGTACTCCCAGTCCCCGTCGACCACCCCTTCGTTCATGGCTGGATCACCTGCATCCCTTCTCCTGCCGCGGAGGCGACGAACACGCGTCCGCTGCCGGGGTCGACCGCCACCGAGTCCGGTTGGCGGACGGTGGCGAACCGGTGCCTCTCCACCGGCTCGCCTCCCGCGACGTCCAGGCCGACCACCTCGTTGCGCTCGGTGAGCGTGATCCAGGCGAGGTCGCGCCGGTCGTCGTAGGCCAGTCCGTACGGAGCGCCGGGCACCGGGTAGCGCTGGCGCATGATCAGCGGGTCGGTGGAGAACGCCATCAGCTCGCCGCCCCTGGTGTCGACCACCAGCACCCGGCCGAACCGGTCGGCCACCGCGTTGGTGGCCCCGTCGCCCGCGCGCAGGCCCGCGCCGGGCCGGTCCGCGGCCGGGTCCAGGTCGAACACGGCGCTGCGCGGGCGGTCGAGCACCACGGCCGCCCCGCCCACCGCCAGCACCCGGTCCGGGCTGGACACCCCGGCGATCGTCCGGTCGTCCACGCCGACCAGCTTGGCCTCGCGGCGGGCCACCAGGGTCCGCCCGCCGACCACCGCCACGTCCACCGGGCCGCCGTCGACGGCCCGTTCGGCCGTGCTGCCGTCCGGCCGCACGGTCACCACCACGCCGCTGCCGGGCACCGCGGCCGCCACGTCGGAGCCGATGACCTCCAGCGACTCGGCCCGGCCGGGCAGCGGCACCGCGATCGGCACGGCGGCCGGCTCGGCCAGCGGGTACAGCGCCACCGACGGCGGGTCGGCCAGCGCCACGGCCACGTGCCGCGCGGTCACCGCGACGGCGTCCGCGCCGCCCAGCGGCAGCACCCGACCGGCGGGCGCGGTGGTCGGTTCGGGGGAGGCGGCGGGTTTCGCGGCCTCCAGGGTGGCCGCGACCTGCAGCGGGTCGCGGGGGTTCTCCTCGCGCCCGCACCCCGCCAGCAGCGCAACGGCGAGCACGACCGCCGCCAGACGACGCAACGTCAGACCTCCCAGCACCCGTTCGCGGACTGCTCACCAGCATCCATCACGCGCCCGCGATCGTCACGCAGGGGGCGGGTGTCGTCGTTGGTCCCCTGGGGTGATACCCGCTGCCCGCCCGTGCCCGGCGGTCGGGTCGGCGGTCAGGTCAGCCGGGTGACCCGGCCGGTGGTCAGCTCGTAGCTGGCGGCCACCACCCGCACGCCGTGCTCGGCGACCGCGGCGCGCAGGGTCGCCGAGCGCTCCAGCAGCAGCCGGACCGCGCGCTTGGCCTGGTTGTCCACGCACCGCGCCAGGAACACCGCGTCGTCGGGATCGGCCGGGGTGCCCAGCACGGCGGGCTCGATCGCGCGCACCAGGCTGCTGATGCCGCCGGTGACCTCGCCCCGGCCGCGCACGACGTCGACGGCCGCGGACACCGCGCCGCAGTTGGCGTGCCCGAGCACCACCACCAGCGGCACCTCCAGGTGCTCCACGGCGTACTCGACGCTGCCCAGCACGGCCTCGTCGACGACCTCGCCCGCCGCGCGGACGGTGAACAGGTCGCCCAGGCCGTGGTCGAAGACCAGCTCGGGCGGAACGCGGGAGTCGGCGCAGCCGAGCACCGCGGCGAACGGGTGCTGCCCGCCCGCCAGCGACTCGCGCCACCTCAGCGACTCGTGGGGGTGGCGCTGGTGGCCGCCGACGAACCGCGCGTTGCCCTCGGCGAGCTTGCGCCAGGAGCCCTCCGCGTCGCGTCGCCCCTGCCGGGCCGTCGCGGGCGCCGCGCCCGCGACCACGGTGGCGGCCGTTCCCGCCGTGATGCCGAACAACCGACGCCGCGTCACCGCGGAGCCATCGCCTGTGTCACCCACGGCGCGGAATTTAGTCCTGTTTCACTTCAACGAGTGAAATTACGTGGTCCGGTTCACAATTTCCGATAGACGTATCCGGCGAACCGGACAGTTTGTTTTCGGGCGACGGAATTCGCGAACCGGACAGCGGCGCGCGATCACCGGTCAGCCCACCGGGCACTCGGGGTAGCCGAACTCGATCGCGCTCACGTCGTCCAGCGCGGCGCGGATCGCGGGCGGCAGCGTCAGCTCCTCCGCGGCCAGCGAGCCCAGCAGCTGCCCGGTGTCGCGCGCGCCCACCACGGGCGCGACCACGCCCGGCCGGTCCCGGACCCACGCCAGCGCCACGGACAGCGGGGAGGTGCCCAGCCCGTCCGCGGCCGTGGTCACCGCCTGCACGATCCGCGCGGCCCGCTCGGTGCGGTGCTGCTCCACGTAACCGGCGAAGTGCGCCGAAGCGCCGCGGGAGTCCGCGGGGGTGCCGTTGCGGTACTTGCCGGTGAGCACGCCCCGGCCCAGCGGGGCCCACGGCAGCAGGCCGATCCCGTGGTGCGCGGCGGCGGGCACCACCTCGCGCTCGATGCCGCGTTCCAGCAGCGAGTACTCCGCCTGGTTGGACACCAGCGGGGTGTGCCCCGGCAGCGCGGCGGCCGTGGCCAGCTGCCAGCCCGCGTAGTTCGACACCCCGACGTAGCGCACCTTGCCGCTGGTGACCGCGGCGTCCAGGGCGGACAGGGTCTCCTCCAGCGGCACCGCCGGATCCCAGGCGTGCAGCTGCCACAGGTCGACGTGCTCCACGCCCAGCCTGCGCAGCGAACCCTCCAGCGCGTGCAGCAGCGCCCCGCGCGAGGCCCCGCCGCCGAACGGCCCGTCGTTGCGCCGCGCCACCGCCTTGGTGGCGATGACCAGGTCCTCGCGCGGCACCACCTCACCCAGCAGGCCGCCCAGGATGCGCTCGCTCTCGCCCTCGACGTAGACGTCGGCGGTGTCCACGAGCGTGCCGCCCGCCTCGGTGAAGGCCAGCAGCTGGGTGGCCGCCTCGTCCGCGTCGGTGTCCCGGCCCCACGTCATGGTGCCCAGGGCCATCCGGGAGACCCGCAGGCCGCTCCGGCCGAGGTATCGCTGTTCCACGCGGCGCAGCCTAAGGGTTGATCGACGTCCCGGCCTGGCAAATGGTGTTACCCGGCGGTAGGGTCCGGCTTCGTGCGACTGGGACTGAACCTCGGGTACTGGGGTGCCGGCAACGACGCGGCCAACCTCGAACTGGCCAAGGAAGCCGACCGGCTGGGCTTCTCGGTGGTGTGGGCGGCGGAGGCCTACGGCTCCGACGCGCCCACGGTGCTGGCCTGGGTGGCCGCGCAGACCGAGCGCGTCGACGTGGGCAGCGCGATCCTGCAGATCCCCGCCCGCACCCCGGCGATGGCGGCGATGACCGCGGCGACGCTGGACTCGCTGTCCGGCGGGCGCTTCCGGATGGGCCTGGGCGTGTCCGGGCCGCAGGTCTCCGAGGGCTGGCACGGCGTGCGGTTCGACAAGCCGCTGGCGCGCACCCGCGAGTACGTCGACATCGTGCGCATGGCGCTGCGCCGGGAGCGGCTGCGCTACGACGGCGCGCACTACACCCTGCCGCTGCCCGACGGCCCCGGCAAGGCGCTCACCCTGACCGTGCACCCGGTGCGCGAGCACATCCCGCTCTACCTCGCCGCGGTGGGCCCGAAGAACGTCGAGCTGGCGGGCGAGATCGCCGACGGCTGGCTGGCCATCTTCTTCTCGCCCGAGGACTCCGCGGAGTCGCTGACCGCGCTGCGGGCAGGCCGGGAGAAGGCGGGCAAGACCCTCGACGGCTTCGACGTCGTGCCGACCGTGCCGCTGGCCGTCGGCGACGACTGGCGCGCGTGCGCCGACAGCGTGCGCCCCTACGCCGCGCTGTACGTGGGCGGCATGGGCAGCAGGCAGAAGAACTTCTACAACGCCCTCGCCGCGCGCATGGGCTTCGCCGCCGAAGCGGCCGAGGTGCAGGACAAGTACCTGGCCAGGGACTACCAGGGGGCCATGGCGGCGCTGCCGGTGGACTTCCTGGACCGTACCTCGCTGCTGGGTCCGAAGCAGCGCATAGCAGACCGCATGAAGGCCTACGCCGAGGCGGGGGTCACCACTCTCACGGTTTCACCCATGCTGCAAGATCTCGATCAGGGGATCGCCGCGCTGCGCACGGCGTCCGAAGCTCTGGATCTGGCAGGAGTAGGTAGTTGAGCTGGTTGCAGGCCCTTGTCCTCGGACTAGTCCAAGGCTTGACGGAATTCCTGCCCATTTCCTCGTCGGCGCACGTGCGGATCGTGTCCACGCTGTTCTTCGGCAACGACGCGGGCGCGTCGTTCACCGCGGTGATCCAGCTGGGTACCGAGGTCGCGGTGCTCATCTACTTCGCCAAGGACATCGGCAACTTCATCGCGGCCTGGTTCCGCGGCCTGTTCAGCAAGGCCGCGCGGCAGACCGAGGACTACCGGATGGCCTGGTACGTCATCATCGGCTCGATCCCGATCAGCGTCCTGGGCTTCCTGCTCAAGGACGTCATCCGGTCCTCGTTCCGCAACCTGTGGATCACCGCGACCGTGCTGGTGGTCTTCGGCCTGCTGCTGGGCCTGGCCGACCAGCTGGCCAAGCACGTGCGCACCAGGCTGGAGCTCAAGGACGCGGTGGGCATGGGCCTGGCGCAGGCGCTGGCGCTGATCCCCGGTGTGTCCCGCTCCGGCGGCACGCTGACCGCGGGCCTGTTCCTGGGCCTGGACCGCGCCTCCGCGGCGCGCTACTCCTTCCTGCTTGCGCTGCCCGCGGTGTTCGGCGCGGGCCTGTTCAGCATCCCCGACGTGCTCGACCGCTCCGAGCCCAACGCCGCGTCGGTGCCGCAGATGATCGTGGCCACGATCGTGGCCTTCGCGGTCGGCTACGCCACCATCGCCTGGCTGCTGCGGTACGTGTCCAAGCACAGCTACTCGGCCTTCGTCTGGTACCGGCTGCTGCTGGGCATCGTGCTCATGGGCCTGCTGTCGATGAACCTGATCAGCCCGTCGTAGTCCCTGGCTCCACGTGGAGGCCCTGCCGCACTGGTCGGCAGGGCCTCCACGCCGTTTACGAGCGTCTCGCCCTCCCGCGAGTCGAACCTCCGGACACCCCGAATTCGACATTCGCGCACCCCGCCCCCGCGCTTTCACGCGTGTCGGGTGGTAGTTACCGGCCCTCCTGGCCTCGTCGGGTAGTACTTGCCGACGCGGGTGGGGGAGGGGCGAGGGGGGAGCGTCGCTTTTCACGGTGGGAGAACCGGCCGCATAGGGTGGGGGCCGTGGCTACCGTGATCTTGCTGCGACACGCGCGTTCGACCGCCAACGGCTCCGGTGTGCTGGCCGGGCGCCAACCGGGGGTGCGGCTGTCCGACAAGGGGGAGGAGCAGGCCAAGGCCCTGGTGGACCGCCTGGCGGACATTCCGGTCGATGCCGTGGTGACCTCGCCGTTGGAGCGCTGCGGGGCGACCCTGGAGCCGCTGCTGGCCGCGCGCGGGCTGACCCCTGTGGTCGAGCCGGAATTGGCCGAGGTGGAGTACGGCGAGTGGACCGGGCGTGAGCTCAAAGGCCTGGTCGAGGAGCCGCTGTGGTCGGTGGTGCAGCAGCACCCCTCCGCCGCGGTGTTCCCCGGCGGGGAGGGGCTGGCCGCGGTGCAGGCGCGCGCGGTGGCCGCGGTGCGCAGGCACGACGCGCGGATCACCGAGGAGTTCGGGCCGCGCGCGGTGTGGGTGGCGTGCAGCCACGGCGACGTGATCAAGGCGGTGCTGGCCGACGCGCTGGGCGTGCACCTGGACGGCTTCCAGCGGATCGTGGTCGACCCGGCTTCGGTGTCGGTGGTCCAGTACACCCCGACCCGGCCGTTCGTGCTGCGGGTCAACGACAACGGCGGCGACCTGTCCGGGGTGGTGCCGCCGCCGGAGCGGCCCGCCTCCTCCGACGCGGTGGTGGGCGGCACCACCGGCGGGTGAGCCGCGCGGGTGAGCCGCAGCGGTAGTGGCCCCCGGACCTTGCAGGGTAGGCCGGGGGCCACCGGTGGGGCGGCGGTCCGACTGGTCGGCGGCCGACGACCAGGTGGGCTGATCGTATTGCGGTGAATGCCCTGGTAAATCCCCTGCCTGGAGGTGACGGCGGAGAGCTGTCTGCCGGCTTGCGCGGGTCAGGATGCGTCCCGCGGGGCAAGCGCCGGTCCAAAACCGCTGATCAAGCGGGGGAGTGCGACCAGGACGACGTCACCGGTAGCCCGAGTCGGGCGGTGCGCTGGGCCGTTCAGCTCCGTCCGGGAGCCGGGGTCGCGTTTACGGTTAACGACCGCCCGTGCGCTGTCGGTCACAACCCGAGGCGGGTGACGGTGTTCTCCTCAGCGCCCCAACCGACCCGGTCTGGGCGGTAGACGCGCACCGGTTCGGGCGGGAGCACGGGCGACCTCATCAAAATCAATATATTCGATGATTTCAGTGTGGAATAAAATCAATCACACAGAGTGGTGCAGTCGAACACACAGAACAAACGCAAAACGCAGGGACGCCGAGCCCTCCGCTGGCGAAGGCGCTCGACAGCGCACCCAGGAGGACCGGTGAGTCGTCAGGTGGCTGGGGTGTGGCGCAGGACGTGAACGCCTTCGGCGGTCTTGAGGTAGGCCCAGGCGGTGCCGGTGGAGGTGGTGGCGAGGCCGACGTGGGAGGCGGGGGTGGCGGCCAGGTCGTCGGGCAGGGGGATGGGGGTCCAGTCCTGGCCGGTCCAGCGGTGGAAGGTGGGGCGGGTCTCGAAGCTGCGGCGGGTGGTGCGCACGCCCCAGGTCCAGCCCGCGGTGACGCCGTGGAGGCTGAGCCGGTCGGGACCGGTGGGGGTGGGGACGGGGTGCCAGCGGTGGCCGTCCCAGCGGTGGACGAGCAGGCCGTCGGTGTCGCGCTGGTGGCCCAGCCAGAGGTCGGTGGGGGTGGCGGCGGCGAGGTGGGCGATGTGGCCGTGTTCGAGGCGGGGGACGCGCAGGTCGGTCCAGCGGGTGCCGTCCCAGTGGATGAGGACGGGGTACTCGTAGCTGGTGGGGCCGGTGCCCGCGAGGCCGCCGCCGCCTGCCCAGACGTCGTGGGGGCCGGTGGCGGTGATGGTCTGGAGCCCTTCGCGGGGGGAGGCCAGGACGGTGGTGCGGGTCCAGCGGGTGCCGTCCCAGTGGAGGGTGTCGGGGCCGGTGCCGACGATGTGGACGTCGTGGGGGGTGATGGCGGTGACGGCTTTGGCCCAGGTGATGGGTGGCAGGTCGAGGAGGTGCCAGGTGGTGCCGTCGTAGTGGAGCAGGAGGGGTTTGCCCGCGCTGTTGCCGACGGCCCAGACGTCGTGGGGGCCGGTGGCGGAGATGCCCGCGAGGCTGGCGGCGGCGGGGAGGTGGGGGAGGGGTTCTTCCTGCCAGGTGTGGCCGGTCCAGCGCAGCACGAGGGGGGCCGAGGGGTGGCTGGTGAAGACCCCGGTGGTGCCCGCGAGCCAGGCGTGGTCGTCGCCCGCGGTGGCGAGGTCCGCCAGTGCGGTGCTGGGTGGCAGGCCGGGAACCGGCACGGGTTGGAACAAGTGCTTCCCCTCGATGGTCCCCCGACTCATCGACGGGTCTACCTCACCAGGCCCTGGCGTGGTGGGTATCCGCCGAATGGTTGGTCTCGGGTGTGGTTGGCAGGTGTTGTGTACCGGATCTTCGTGCGGCCGGGTGGGGTTTGGGGGGTTTGTCGCTAGGTTGTGGGGTGTCGCCGGGGGGTGTGGCTGGGGGGCAGTGGTGAGACGCACGCCTCGAACGGTGCTCGGCGGGGGTTATTCGGGGGCTTGTGCGGGTGGAGCTGACTATCCTTGGGCGCAGTATGAACACCTCGCTCTTCGCCGATCTGCATCAGCGCCTGCCCGAGCTCATGTCGCGGGACCAGCGGCGGCTTCGCCGCAGGTTGGAGGGGGCCCGCAAGGTCCGTGACGACAAGGCGCGGTTGGCGGTGGTCGCCGAGATCGAGGCGGAGCTGGAGCAGGCGGAGCTGCGGGTGGCGCTGCGCCGCGAGGCCGTGCCGAAGATCACCTATCCGGCGGAGTTGCCGGTCAGCGCGCGCAAGGACGACATCGCCGCGTTGATCCGCGAGCACCAGGTGGTGATCGTGGCGGGGGAGACGGGGTCGGGCAAGACGACGCAGCTGCCCAAGATCTGCCTGGAGCTGGGTCGGGGGGTGTTGGGGCAGATCGGGCACACGCAGCCGCGGCGGTTGGCGGCGCGGACGGTGGCCGAGCGGGTGGCGCAGGAGTTGGGCACGCCGTTGGGGTCGGCGGTGGGCTACAAGGTGCGCTTCACCGATCAGTCCGGTGATGACACGCTGGTCAAGTTGATGACCGACGGCATCCTGCTGGCCGAGATCCAGAGCGACCGGATGCTGTCGCGCTACGACACGATCATCATCGACGAGGCGCACGAGCGCAGCCTCAACGTGGACTTCCTGCTGGGCTACCTCAAGCAGCTGCTGCCGAGGCGGCCGGATCTGAAGGTGGTCATCACCTCGGCGACGATCGATCCGGAGCGGTTCTCCCGGCACTTCGGCGGTGCGCCGATCATCGAGGTCTCGGGGCGCACGTACCCGGTGGAGGTGCGCTACCGACCGATCGTGGATCCCGATGACGTCGATGCCGATCCGGATCGGGATCAGACGCAGGCGATCTGCGACGCGGTGCGGGAGTTGCAGGCGGAGGGGCCCGGTGATGTGCTGGTGTTCCTCTCCGGTGAGCGGGAGATCCGGGACACCGCGGACGCGTTGGCGGCGTTGGAGCTGCGTGATACGGAGATCCTGCCGTTGTACGCGCGGCTGTCCTTCGGTGAGCAGCACCGGGTGTTCCAGCCGCACCGGGGGCGTCGGGTGGTGTTGGCGACGAACGTGGCCGAGACGTCGTTGACGGTGCCGGGGATCAAGTACGTGGTCGATCCGGGTACCGCGCGCATTTCGCGCTACAGCCACCGGTTGAAGGTGCAGCGGTTGCCGATCGAGCCGATTTCGCAGGCTTCGGCCAACCAGCGCAAGGGGCGTTGTGGGCGGGTGTCGGAGGGTATCTGCATCCGGCTCTACACCGAGGACGACTTCGACGCGCGTCCGGAGTTCACCGATCCGGAGATCCTGCGCACGAACCTGGCGTCGGTCATCCTGCAGATGACTTCCATCGGGTTGGGTGATATCGCAGCGTTCCCGTTCATCGACCCGCCGGAGTCGCGCAACATCGCCGATGGTGTGCAGTTGCTGCAGGAGTTGGGTGCGATCCTGCCCGCCGAGCAGAAGTTGACGCCGCTGGGGCGCAAGTTGGCGCAGCTGCCGGTGGACCCGCGGTTGGCGCGCATGGTGATCGAGGGTGATCGCAACGGCTGCGTGCGGGAGGTCATGGTGATCGCCGCGGCGTTGTCGATCCAGGACCCGCGTGAGCGGCCCAGTGACAAGCAGCAGGCCGCCGACGAGCAGCACAGCCGGTTCCGCGATCCGGATTCGGATTTCCTGGCTTATCTCAACTTGTGGAATTACCTGCGGGAGAGGCAGCGGGAGCTGTCGTCCAACCAGTTCCGCAAGCTGTGCCGGTCGGAGTTCCTGAACTACCTGCGGGTGCGGGAGTGGCAGGACGTGTACACGCAGTTGCGGCAGGTGGCCAAGACGTTGGGTGTGCACGTCAACGACGAGCCCGCCGATCCGCGCAGCATCCACATCAGTCTGCTGTCGGGGTTGTTGTCGCACATCGGTGTCAAGGACGTGCTCAAGCGTGACGCGGGCAAGCGGCAGGCCACCGAGTACTTGGGGGCCCGCAACGCGAAGTTCGCGATCTTCCCCGGTTCGGCGCTGTTCCGCAAGCCTCCGCAGTGGGTGATGGCGGCGGAGTTGGTGGAGACCTCGCGGTTGTGGGGTCGGATCGTGGCGCGCATCGAGCCGGAGTGGGCCGAGAAGCTGGGTGAGCACCTGGTCAAGCGCACTTACAGCGAGCCGCACTGGGAGGCTCGCCGGGGTGCGGTGGTGGCGCTGGAGAAGGTGACTTTGTACGGGGTGCCGATCGTGGCCTCCCGCAAGGTCAACTACGGGCGGATCGATCCGGAGCTGTCGCGGGAGCTGTTCATCCGGCACGCTCTGGTGCAGGGGGAGTGGACTACCCACCACAAGTTCTTCCACCGCAACCGGGAGCTGTTGGCGGAGGTCGCGGAGCTGGAGAACCGGGCGCGGCGGCGCGACATCGTCGTCGACGACGAGACTCTTTACGACTTCTACGACCAGCGGGTGCCCGCCGAGGTGGTTTCGGCCCGGCACTTCGACAGCTGGTGGAAGAAGACCCGGCACGCCCAGCCGGAGCTGCTCAGCTTCGACAAGGACATGCTGGTCAACGACCGGGCGCAGGTCAGTCCCGAGGCTTATCCCGACCGGATCGACCGCAGCGGGCTGACCCTGCCGTTGAGCTACCGGTTCGAGCCGGGCACGGATGCGGACGGGGTGACCGTGCGGTTGCCGCTGCCCGCGTTGACCGCGCTGCCCGACGACTCGCTGTCCTGGCAGGTGCCGGGTCTGCGCACGGAGCTGGTGGTGGCGCTGATCCGGTCGCTGCCCAAGCCGTTGCGCCGCAACTTCGTGCCCGTGCCGGACGTGGCGGCTGCCGCGCTGGCCCGCATCGGCGCCGACGAGGCCCTGCTGCCCGCCTTGGAGCGCGAGCTCAGGGCGTTGACCGGGGTGAGCGTGCCGCGCGAGGAGTGGCGGCTGGACCAGGTGCCCGAGCATCTCAGGCTCACCTTCCAGGTCGTGGACGACAACGACCGGGAGCTGGCCAGGGGCAAGGATCTGGGGGCGCTCAAGCAGCGGTTGCGCGCGGAGCTGCGCGACAGCTTGGCCGCCGCCGCTGCCAGCCTGGCCCGCACCGGTGTGACCAGCTGGGACATCGGTGATCTGCCGCGCACCGTGCAGCGCCGCCAGTCCGGCATCGTGGTCACCGCGTATCCGGCGCTGGTGGACAAGGGCGATTCGGTGGCGGTGGAGATCCTGGACACCCCCGGTCGGCAGCGCCAGGCCATGTGGGCGGGTACCCGGCGGTTGTTGTTGCTGACCGTGCCCTCTCCGGTCAAGCTGCTGCAGCGGGGGCTGAACAACGCCGAGAAGTTGGCGTTGACCCGCAATCCCCATGGCGGCGTCGCGCCCCTGCTGGCGGATTGCATCGCGGCCGCGGTGGACCAGCTCATGGCGCAGGCCGGGGGGCCTGCGTGGACGCAGGCGGGGTTCGCCAAGCTGGCCGAGCACGTGCGCAAGCACCTGGGTGAGACGGTGTTCGACGTGGTGGGCAAGGTCCGGCGGGTGCTGGAGGCGGCCCAGGACGTCGAGTTGCGCCTGGCCGGGGTGCGCGGCGCGGTGTTCGAGGAGTCGCTGGCCGATGTCCGGGCTCAGCTGCGCGGTCTGGTGCACAAGGGGTTCGTCACCGAGGCGGGGGCCGGGCGGCTGGGGGATGTGCACCGCTACCTGCAGGGCATGTCCCGGCGGTTGGAGAAGCTGACCGAGAACGTGGGGCGTGACCGGGAGTGGATGGACCGGGTGCACCAGGTCCACGCCGAGTACCGGGAGCTGCGCGCCCAGTTGCCCGCCGACGAGCCGCAGGAGGCGTTGGAGGAGGTGCGGTGGATGATCGAGGAGCTGCGGTTGAGCTACTTCGCCCAGACCATCGGCACCCGCTACAGCGTTTCCGACAAGCGCATCTACAAGGCCCTGGACGCCATCGAGCGCTAGGGCGGGCTCCGCGGCCGAGGGTGCGTCGTCTTCACGGCCGGTGCGTTGCGGTGGGGAAGAAGACCGCGCTGACCAGGTAGGGGGCCCGGCCCGGCGCGGGCCCGTTGCCCGCTCTGGCCGCGTACACCCGGCGCATCCCCTCGGCGACCTCGGCCAGTTCCTCGCGGCTGAGCCACAGCACGCCCTGGCGGTAGCCGACGCCGTCGGTGGCCGGGTCGGCCCCGTCACGGTCGAGGTAGGAGCCGAACTCGCCGATCATCGCGGCCATCGCGGCGGTGAACCCGCGGCGGTGGTCCTCCAGCGACATGGCCTCGGCCGCCTGCTGGTCCACCGCGTACCGCTCGCGGCGCAGCCGGTAGTGCCGCTCCACCGCGCCGTGCACGCGCTGCTCGTCGGCGACTTCCAGCACCCCGCCCTCGACCAGCAGGCCCACGTGGCGGTACACGGTGGTCTTGGGCACGTCGGGCAGGCGGGTGCACACCTGCGAGGTGGTGTGGGTGCCGCTGTCGGACATCACGTGCACGATGCGCAGCCGGATCGGGTGCAGGAGCAGGTCGAGGGCGTCCACGCCCCGGACGATCTCACATCTGGTACCTTTCCCAAAATTGGAAACGGATATGGGGGGCGACATGACGACCGCACCGGACAGGCTCGGTGACCAGGCGGTGGTACCGCTGCGCACGCTGGACCCGGACGCGCCGCTGGACGACCTGGCGCACCTGGACCGGGCCATCGGCGACGCGCGGGTGGTGGCGATCGGCGAGAGCGCGCACTACAACGCCGAGTCCTACCGGCTGCGCCACCGCCTGCTGCGCTACCTGGTCGAACGGCACGGGTTCACCACCTACGCGATGGAGACCGGGGCCTGCGAGGCGTGGCTGGTCGACGACTGGGTCCGCGGCGGGGCGCAGCCGGTCGGCCGGGTCCTGGCCGAGGGCCTGACCTCGCTGATGGGGTCGTGGACGCAGATGCGCGAGCACCTGGAGTGGATGCGGCGGCACAACGCCGCATCCACTCCGGTCGGCTTCTACGGCATCGACCTGGGGTGCGCCAACGCCTCCCTGCTGCCCGCCCTGGACGTCGTGCTCGACCACCTGGCCCGCGCCGAGCCCGAGTCGCCGGTCAGCCCCGCCCTGCGCGCGACCGCCGCGACGTTCCCGGCCACCTCCGCCTTCGCCATCCCACAGGCGCTGGCCGCCTACGGGCAGTTGCCGGTCGAACGCCGCGACGCGCTGACGGCGGGCCTGGCCGAACTCGCGGCACGCCTGCGGGCGGGCAGCCTGGACCACGTCCGGCGCACCGGCGCGGAAGACTACGAGCGCGCGCTGCGGGCGATGGCCAACACGGTCACCCTCGACGTGGTGCTGCGCGGGATGGCACGCGGCGACCTGCGCAGCGCCGCGCTGCACCGGGACACCACCATCGCCGAGACCGTCGAGTGGGTGCTGGGCCGGGAGCGGCGGGTGGTGCTGGCCGCCCACAACGGCCACATCCAGCGCCAACCCGTCACCATGCCCGGCGCGGCGGCACCGGTGACCACCATGGGGATGCGCCTGGCCGACCGGCTGGGGCGGGACTACCTGGTCATCGGCACCACCACCGCCACCGGCCGCACCCTGGGTCCCGGCTTCTTCGCGGGCGAGCTGTTCGAGCGTCTGCCACCGCCCGAGCCGGGCAGCCTCGACGCGCTCATGGCCGCAAGCCATGACGGGCCTTTCATCACCGATCTGCGCACCCTGTCCTCGCGCGACGCCGAGGCCGTGCGGGCCGCGTCACGGCAGCGCTACGGCACCTACTACGCCGAAGTCGACCCTCTGGACGCCTACGACCTCCTCGTCCATCTCCCTTACGTCACCGAGGCCACCCCCGACCCCGACGCCCTGACGGCCTCACCCGAGGAGGTGCGGGCGGCCTTCGCCGCGTGGCAGGCGCGCTAGCGGGTCAGCCACGCGGCCACGTGCCCCCGGTTGCCCCGCAGGGGATTCGGGCGAGATCAAGCGCCATGCCCACCCCGCAGCTGAACGACGACCACCGTCACGTTGTCGTGGCCCCCGGACTCCAGGGCCACCTCCACCAGCGCCCGCGCCACCTCCAGCGGAGGTGTCCCCACCGGTAGCGCCGCCTTGAGGTCCTCGGGTTCGGGCAGGTAGTTCCACAGCCCGTCGCTGCACAGCACCAACAGCGCCGGTGTCCCCGCCTGCAGCGTCACCACCTGTGGTGTGCCGAAGCCCGAGTCCCCGCCCAGCCACTTGGACAGCACGTGCGCCCGCCGGTCGGTCAGCGCTTCCCGCTCGGTCAGCACCCCCTGTGCCACCAGCTGCGCGGCCCAGGTGTCGTCGCTGGTCAGGCGCGCGGCACCGGTTTCGGCCACCAGGTAGGCGCGGCTGTCGCCCACCCAGCCCACGGTCACCGCCCCGTCGATCACCACCGCCGAGACGAAGGTGCACGACGGCGCCAGCTCCGGCGCCTCCGGCCGCGCCAGCGCGCTCACCGCGCGGTCGGCCGACATCGCCGCGTCCACCGTGGCCGCCTCCGCGTCACCTCCGCACTGCACCGCCGCCAGCAGCACGTCCAAGGCGGTGTCCGCGGCCAGCTGGGAGGCCTGCTCGGCGCGCTCGGAGGAAGCCACCCCGTCGCACACCACCGCCGCGACCCCGCGCCCGCGCACCCGCCCGAACGCCAGCGAGTCCTCGTTGCGGCGCCTGCGCCTGCCCAGGTCGCTGACCCCGGCCACGCCCGGCAGCGAGAACTCCACCCGGTCGCGCCCCTGCCCGCGCGCCCGGCCGCACCGCGCGCAGCACTGCCCGGCGTCGAACTCCTCCCCGCCGCACGCGCACCGCGTCGCGGGCCCGGCGCCCGGCCCGCCCACCGGGGTGCGCTGCACCCGCAGGTTGCGCCCGCACGCCTCGCAGAACCGGTCCTGCGCCGAGACCGGCGCCCCGCACTCCGGACAGCACTCCATGATCACACCAACGTCCTTGGCCGGACCGCGTTCGCGCGGTCGACGAGAGCGATGCGCTGCTCGGGGGTGTCGGCCAACCGGGCCAGCTGCCGGTAGCAGCGTTCCAGCCCCAGCCGCAGGCCGGTGTCGGTGACCGGGCAGCCCAGCAGGGTTCCCGGCACCGCCTCGCCCGCGCGCAGCGACTCCAGCGCCCGCCCCAGCACCTCCGCGGTCAGCTCCACCCGCCGCGCCACGTCCAGCTCCAGCCCCGCCAACCGGGTACCGGCCGCCAGCACGTCGGGCAGTTCCCCGCCCGCCTGCGCCCGCACCGCGGCCACCTGCGCGGTCACGTGGTGGCTGGAGGTGTCGGGCACCGAGTGCAGCACCGCCACCGCCTCCCGCCGGGCCCCGCGCGCCAGCAGCACCCGCGACCAGCCGAAGGCGGCGCTGACGTAGGAGTGGTCGGTGCACCACACCACCTCGTAGAACCGCGCCGCGGTGGCCGGGTCGCCCTCGGCCTCCGCGCACACCGCGATCGCCAACTTGGGGGCGGCTTCACCGGGCAGCACGTCGCAGATGATCTCGAACGCCTCCCTGGCCTGTCGCACCCGCCCGTCCGCCAGCGCCGCCACCCCCAGGTACCAGCCGGGACGCCAGTCGTCCTCGGCGAGGTCGTCCTCGACGTCCCGCGCGGCGGCCAGCGCGTCCAGCTCCGCCTCCGCCTCGGCCACCCGGCCCGCCTCCACCAGCGACCGCGCCAGCTGCAGCCGCACCTCCACCGTGGTCACCGGCGCCGACCGCAGCGCCCGCACCAGCTCCTGCGGGTCGCCGCCCGCCGTGGCCAGGAACCCCGCCGCCGGGTCGGCGGCGTCCACCTGCGGCACCGGCAGCGCCCGCCACGCGGCCCCGGCGTCGCGGGCCACGTCGAACGCGGCGGGCACCCGCCGTTCCGGGGTGAACTGCCGCGACAGCCCCGGTCGCGGCAGGCCGTCCTGCTGCGCCAGCACCTCCCGCAGCACCCCGGTCAGCTGCTCGGCCATCTCCTCGGCCGAGGCGAAGCGCTGGTCGGGGTCGCGGTGCGTGGCACGGGCCAGGAACCGGCGGAACGAGTCGTGCCGCGCCAGCAGCGGCTGCTCCTGCGGCCCCGGCAGCGACTCGCGGTGGGCGTGGCGGAAGTCGAAGTGGAAGCTCATCACCGCCAGCGCCCGGCCCACCGTGTACAGGTCGGAGGCCACCGACGGGCCGCGCTTGCCGATCTCCGGCGCCTGGTAGCCGATGGTGCCGTAGATGGGGGAGTGCCGGTCGTCGACGCGCCGCACCGCGCCCAGGTCGATCAGCTTGAGCTGCTCCTCGGTCTGGATCACGTTGTCGGGTTTGAAGTCGCAGTACAGCAGCCCCACGCTGTGCAGGTAGCCCAGGGCGGGCAGCGCCTCCAGCGCGTAGGCGATGGCCTGCGCCACCGGCAGCGACTCGGTGCCGGTGCCCCGCGCGCGCAGCTGCTTGATCATGTCCTTGACCGAGGTGCCGCCGACGTACTCCATCACGATGTAGTCGACCAGCTCGCCGCTGCGCCGGTCGGCGTGCCGCACGAAGTTGTGGATCTTGACGATGTTGGGGTGCTCCACCTCCGCCAGGAACCGGCGCTCGGCCATCGCCGCGGCCATCGCGTCGGCGTCCCCGGAGTCCAGCAGGCCCTTGAGCACCACCCACCGGTCGCTGACCGCGTGGTCGGCGGCCAGGTAGATCCAGCCCAGCCCGCCGTGCGCCAGGCACCCCAGCACCTCGTACTGCTCGTGCAGCACCTCGCCCGGCTCCAGCTTCGGGGTGAACGAGTAGCGGTGGCCGCAGTGCGCGCAGAACCCCTCGACCCGCCCCGGCCGCCCGTCGCGGCCGCGCCCGACCTGCTTGCCGCAGTTGCTGCAGAACCGCTTGGCCTCGGGCACCTCCGGGTCGGTCAGCACCGCGGTCTTGGGGTCGCGGTAGGGCACGCGCGGCACCTCCACCAGGCCCGCGCCCAACCGGCCCCGTCCCGAGGAGCGCGTCGACGCGCGGGTGACGGCCCGCCGCGACCGGGTCGCCGCGGCGCTCGTCCCCGTCCACGGCGCGGTGCCCGGCCCGGTCGACGGGGAGCTGTCCGGCGCGGTGCGGGGGCCGGTGCCCGCAGCGGCATCAGCAGCGGTGGCCGGAGCGGTGTCCTCCAGCACCGGCGCCTCCAGGCCGCACCGGTGGCAGAACCCGTCGCTGCCCACCCGGCCGCCGCACGCGGGTCGCGGGCACGTCCTCATCGCCTCTCCATCCTGCCCGGCAGGCGCACCCCTGCCACGGGACTGCACGTCAATCCCGGTAGACCGGCTCGGGCGGGGCGGGCGGGTCGCCCAGCCACCGGCGGTGGATCGCCGCCCAGGTGCCGTCGGCGCGCAACCGCTCCAGCACGCCGTTGACGAACCGCACGAAGTCCTCGTGGTGCCTGGGCACGGCCATGCCGTAGGGCTCGGTGGTGAACCGCGGCCCCACCACCTTGGTGTAGGGGTCCTGCGCGGCGAACCCGGCCAGGATCGTGTCGTCGGTGGAGATCGCGTCCACCTGGCCCTGTTGCAGCATCACCAGGCAGTCGGTCCAGTTGGGCACCCCGACCGCGATCGGCCGCGACGGGGCGGCGGCCACGTTGGTCAGCGAGCTGGAGCCCTTGGTCGCGCACACCCGCCGCCCGCCCAGGTCCTCGATGCCGTCCGCGTCGGAGGAGGTGGGCACCAGCACCTTCTGGCCCGCCAGGTAGTACACCGCGGAGAAGTCCACCCGCTGCCTGCGCTCGCAGTTGACCGTCATGGTGCGCACCACGATGTCGACCTCGCCGCGCTCCAGCGCCGGGATGCGCTCGTCGGAGGTCAGCACCTTGAACTGGACGGCGTCGCGATCGCCCAGCACAGCCGCGGCGACCTCGCGGACCATGTCCACGTCGAAGCCCTCCAGCTGCCCGGACAGCGGGTTGCGGAACCCCATCAGGTAGGTGTTCTGGTCCACCCCGGCGATCAGCTTGCCGCGCTGCTGGATGCGCTCCATGGTCGACCCGGCGGGCATCCGCCCCGGCGCGGGCTGCTGCCCGGTCGGCCGCAGGCTGGCCAGGGGATCCCCGCAGGAGTCGGGTGGCGCGGTGGCGCTGCCGGGCGCCGCGGGCAGCTCCACCGCGTCGGCGGGCCGCGGTGGCTCCACCACGCCGCCGCCGATCTCCGGCGCCGAGCTGGGCACCGGGGCGCAGCCGCACAGCAGCGGCAACGATGCCAGCGCGACCGTCATCAGCGCCCTGACCAGCGGGGTCGCGCGCGGCCATGAGCGGGGCGGCAAGGGGCGGGGTGGCGGTCTCACCGGTACTCCTTCAACCGCTGCCACAGCCCCGCCGTCGAGGCCGCCGCCGCGCCCAGCGCCAGCAGCACCACCACCGGCACCGCCCCGGTCAGCGCTCCGCGCGCCCGCGCGATGGAGTCGGTCAGCCCCTGCCGCGCCCCGGCCAGCGCCTCGACCAGCCCGGCGTCCAGCGCGTCGAACGCCGTCGCCGCACCCGCCGGGTCCTGCCCCAGCGCCAGGGCCACCGCCTGGGCGACATCACCGCCGTCGTCGGCCGCGCGCACCCGCGCGTGCACCTCCTGCCAGCGCTGCTGGTGCCGCACCGCCGCGGCCACGGCGGGCGCGTCGGTCATGCCGCGCGCCTGCGCCAGCAACTCCCGCAACTGGGCGTCCGCCTCGCCGTAGCGCTGCTCGTACTGCGCCCCGCTGCCGCGCGCCACCAGCGTCAGCGTCTCGTCGCCGCGGGCGGACAGCGTCGCGATCCGCGCCCTGGCCAGCACGTCCACCAGCGCCGCGTCCCGCGCGCTGGAGTCCACCCGCGCGACCACCAGCAGGCTGGCGGCGAGCACCCACAGCAGCGACACCACCGCCATCGCCGTGGCGACCAGCAGACCCACGTTGAGCAGCCGGTTGGTCTTGCGGGTCAGGTACCGCTGAGCCAGCGCCAGCGCCGTCAGCAGCACCGCCCCCAGCGCCAGCTCCGACCACGGCAGCGCTCCGGCTCCGCGCAGGTCGCGCGCCACGTTGCCGGTCTCCGCCCGGTAGAGCTCCTGCGCGGCGGGCAGCAGCCGCGAGCGCATCAGGTGCGAGGCCTCCCGCAGGTAGGCCGCTCCTACCGGGTTGCCCTGCCGGTTGTGCGCGCGGGCGGTCTCCACCAGCCCCGTGTAGACCGGCAGCTGCCCCGACAGCGTCGACAGCACCGGCGACAGCTCGGGGGAGCGGGTGCTCTCGCTGGTCGCCGCCGACAGCGCCGCCGCGGCCTTGGCCACGTCCGCCTCGTAGCGCCCGCGCAGGCGCGGGGACTCCACCCCGCCGGACAGGAACGCGCTGGCCGCGGTCGCGTCGGCGTCGGCCATCGCCCGGTGGACCTCCTGCGCGGCGAAGGCCAGCGGCTCGCTGCGGTCCGCCAGCGCCGCCAGCGCGTCGGACCTGCGCTGCACCGACAGCGCGGTCAGTGCGCCCGCCAGCAGGCTCGCCGAGATCAGCAGCAGCGCGACCAGGCTCAACCGGCCGGGGGTGCTGCGGGCCAGCCCGGTCACCCGGCGCAGGACGCGCCTGTTGCGCTGGCCCTCGACCAGCACGACCGCCCCCTTCTCGAAGTGATCGGCGTCACCCGCCGCTGCGCCCAGCGTACTTTTCCGGTGAGCGGAATCGGACGTAATTCATCGCGACCCGTCGGAGTGCGGGCGCGATTGGCGCACCTGGGCGACCTGCCCCAGGATCGGTCCATGACTGCCATGCGCGCGATCAGCCAGGACCGGTTCGGCGGTCCCGAGGTGCTGCACGAGGTGGAACGGCCCCGGCCCGAACCCGGCCCCACCGAGATCCTCGTCCGCGTGCACGCCGCCGGGGTCAACCCGGTCGACGCCAAGACCCGCGCGACCGGGTACCTGCTGGGCGAGCTGCCGTTCGTGCTCGGCTGGGACGTCTCCGGCGTGGTGGAGGCCGTCGGCTTCGGCGTCACCCTGTTCCGGCCCGGCGACGAGGTGTTCGGGATGCCCCTGTTCCCCCGCGAGGCGGGCGCCTACGCCGAGTACGTCGTCGCCCCCACCCGCCACTTCGCGCCCAAGCCCGCGGCGCTGGACCACCCGCACGCCGCCGCGCTGCCGCTGGTCGGCCTGACCGCGTGGCAGAGCCTGGTGGAGACCGCCCACCTGCAGGCAGGCCAGCGCGTGCTCGTGCACGCCGCCGCGGGCGGTGTCGGCCACGTGGCCGTGCAGCTGGCCAAGGCCAGGGGAGCGCACGTGATCGGCACGGCCAGCGCCGCCAAGCACGACTTCCTGCGCGAGCTGGGGGTGGACGAGCCGATCGACTACACCACCGCGGACTTCGCCGAGCAGGTCCGCGACGTCGATGTCGTGTTCGACACCGTCGGCGGGGACATCGGCGTCCGCTCGGTGCCCGTCGTGCGGCCCGGTGGCACCGTGGTCACCATCCTGGGCAACACCCTGCCCGCGCTGGCCGAGGCGGCCGCGGGCCGCGAGGTGCGCGCCGCGGCGGTGCTGTGCGAACCCGACCGGTTGGGCCTGACCGCGCTGGCCGACCTGGTCGAGGGTGGGGCGCTGCGCACCGAGCTGGACGCGGTGCTGCCGCTGGCGCAGGCCGGGAAGGCACACGAGCTGATCGAGTCCGGCCGCACCCGCGGCAAGATCGTGCTCACGCCCTGAGCGCGGCCCGTACCTCC
The DNA here is from genome assembly GCF_017876325.1 of Saccharothrix coeruleofusca. Taxonomy (NCBI): domain Bacteria; kingdom Bacillati; phylum Actinomycetota; class Actinomycetes; order Pseudonocardiales; family Pseudonocardiaceae; genus Saccharothrix; species Saccharothrix coeruleofusca. The sequence continues at coordinate 2,782,165 of NZ_JAGINV010000001.1, read as the reverse complement.
AGCAGCGCCTCGCCCAGCAGGTTCGCGCTCTCCGACGGTGAGGACCGGGGCTCCACGACCAGCCTGGACGCGCTGCTGGAGCGGATCGCCCCCCACTGCGAGAAGTCCGCCGCCGTCATCGAGATGCCGGGTTGCTGCTACCGGCGGATTCGTGGGCCTCGTTGAGCCGTGCGAGCCACTCGCGCAGCAGGCCGGCTTCGAAGACGCTGAAGCCCGCGTCGACCACGGGGTCGGCATTGCCGGCGGGGGTGATGATCGCGAGCAGTGACTGTGCGCGGTCGGCGATGTGGGAGCGGTCGTCGGCGCGCGGTTCCGCCTGCTCCATCAGGGCGTCGAGCACGATGTCGCGCAATGGTCGGATCAGCTGGGCGTGCCGCGCCTGTTCCGGCTGGGCCAGCAGGAGGAGGACCGCGCCTGTCGTGGACGCCTCGATGGCCACCACGGCCGTCTCGACAGGTACCCGGAGCAGGCCCTGCACTTTGGCGCGTTCGAGCATGCCGCGCAGGATGGCCCGGTTCTCCGTTGCCGCCGCGGGACGGCGGCCCGGCCGCAAGTTCCCGTACATCAGCGTGTAGATGGCGGGATTGGCCAACCCGAACTCGACGTGTACCTCCCAGCCCCGGCGCAGGTCGTCGACCGGGTCGTCGCTGGGCTCGAACGCGCGCTTCTCGGCGAGGTAGCTCTCAAAGCCGAAGCTGGCCACGGCGTCGAGCAGCCCGTCCTTGTCCGCGAAGAGCCGGTACAGCGTCGGCGTCTGAACTCCGGCCGCTGCCGCGACGGCTCGAGTGGACAACGCGGATGGCCCGGCATCGGCGAGCAGTTTCACCGCCGAGCTCAGGATGCGCTCGCGTTGCTCGTCGGACCCGCCGCCGCGTCGATCGTCGGGTTTCATGTGCCGACGATAACAGAAGCCTGTTGACGTTGACAGTGACACTGTCACGGTTCTAGCGTTATCAACGTCAACAGATGGGGGGCGGAAGTGGCTGACGGCAAACGGCTGGAGCAGGTCCGGCTCGGTGGTCGGGGTCTGGTGGTGGGGGCGCAGGGCCTCGGCTGCATGGGGATGAGCGAGTTCTACGGCGACACCGACGAGTCGGCCGCTCGCGCGACATTGGATGCGGCTCTGGAGCGGGGCGTGACGATGTTCGATACGGCCGACATGTACGGCCGCGGCGAGAATGAACGCTTCCTCGCCCCGTTCGTGCGGGCTCACCGCGAGCAGGTCGTCATCGCCACGAAGTTCGGCAGTGTCCGCGACGACGACGGTTCGATGTCCGTGAACAACGATCCACGTTATATCCGACAGGCCATCGACGGCAGCCTGTCCCGGCTCGGCCTCGACGTGATCGACCTCTACTACATGCACCGCTACGACCCGAAGGTGCCATTGGCCGATCCGATCGGAACGATGGCCGATTTGGTGACGCAGGGCAAGGTGCGCTACCTGGGGTTGAGCGAAGTCACGGGCGATGAGCTACGCGAAGCCGACGCCATCCACCCGATCGCTGCCGTGCAGTCGGAGTGGTCGCTGTTCACTCGTGACATCGAGCGCACCCTGGTGCCGGCCGCCGCTGAACTCGGCGTCGGCGTTGTGCCTTACTCGCCGCTCGGGCGGGGCTTCCTGACCGGCGCGATGCCTGCCCAGTCGCAGGGCAACGACATCCGTTCGGTGTTCCCCCGTTTCACCGGCGAGAACGCCCAGCGCAACGCCGAGCTGCTCACACCTGTCGCCGAAATCGCCGAAGCTCGCGGTGCGTCGATGGCGCAGGTCGCCCTGGCCTGGCTGCATCGACAAGCCGTCGTGCGGAACCTGACCGTGGTGCCGATCCCCGGCACCCGCAAACCGGACCGACTGGCGGAGAACCTGGCCGCGCTCGAGATCACCCTCACCGACGACGAACTCGCACGTCTGGACCCGATCGCCGAGCAGGTGGCCGGCGAACGCTACCCGGACATGACCGAGACCGCAGGCTCACGCGAGTCCTGAGCCGGCCCCGCACGACGAAAGGAAATCCGATATGCCATCCGTTCAAGTCGCCATCGCTTACTACTCCGGCTACGGGCACACCCTGCAGATCGCCAAGGCCGTGCGCGACGGTATCGAGTCGGTACCGGAGGCCCGCGCCGACATGGTCGACGTAGCGGACATGACCGACGCGAAGTGGGCGATCCTCGATACCAGTGACGCGATCATCTTCGGAACACCGACCTACATGGGATCGGCATCCGGGGCGTTCCACGTATTCGCCGAAGCGACCTCGAAGCGCTGGATGACCCAGCAATGGTTGGACAAGCTCGCGTCCGGGTTCACCAACTCCGGATCGATGAGCGGCGACAAGCTGCACACGCTGCAGTACCTGTCCCTGCTCGCCGCGCAACACGGCATGCACTGGGTCAGCCTGGGCCTGATGCCCGGCTGGAACACCACCACCAGCAGCGAACACGACGACAACCGGCTCGGGTTCTACCTCGGCGCGGGCGCCCAAACCTGGAACGACCAAGGCCCAGAGGCCGTCCACACCGCCGACATGACCACGGCACGTCACCTCGGGGCCAGGGTCGCAACCCAAGCCCTGCGCTATCAACATCCGGTCGCGCCGTAGACCCGCGAACGGCTCGACAACGCCTACCGCGCCCAGCGCCGGTCGGGGCCTTGTCACCGTGACGTGGCCCCCCGGTGTCGCGTCCCCTCCATCAGCAAGGGCGTTCGGGGTCTGCCTCCACGTCGAGCGATCGCTCTGGCTGCGACCGGGACAGCGGCAGCGTCATCGCACGCCGCGCGAGGTGAACCGGGCGTGCGGGGTGTCGGCCACCGCCGCGTCGATGCGGGCGCGCATGGTCGCCTCCAACTCCGGCAGCCCGTCCAGCGCAAACCAGCGGGCCTCGGTGTTCTCCCCGTCGGCGGGGTAGGGCTCGCCGGACTCCCACCGCAGCCGGAACACCAGGTCCAGGTACTGCACCTGGTCGCCGTTGGCGTACCGGGCGGGCGGCAGGACGTGCACCATCGCCAGCCGCTCGGGCGCGGCGTGCACGTCGGCCTCCTCCAGCACCTCGCGCACCGCCGCGTCGGCGGGCTCCTCACCGGGGTCGACGATGCCCGTCACCGGGGTCCAGGCTCCCGAATCGGCCCGGCGCACCAGCAGCACCTCCTGCCCTCGCAGCACCACGGCGGTCACGCCGGTCAGCCACAGCATGTCGGTGCCGATCTTCTCGCGCAGGGCCAGGACGAAGTCAGGAGTCGCCACCGTCCCATCCTCCACCGTCGCGCCCGCACACCCGCAGCCACCCGGCGTGCACCGGGCAGCGCGGGCAGCTGTCCCGGTCGCACAGCCTGCACAGCTCGGCCAGCAACTGCTCGGTGCGCGCCTCGGGGCCCAGCAGGGCGTCGGCGATCTCCACCAGTTCCTGCCGCTGCCGCCGGGTCAACCGCTCGCTCAGCTGCGCCAGCACCGCCTGCCGGGCCGCCAGCGCATCGGCCGCCACCCGCTCGCCTGCCTCGGTCAGCCGCAGCGGGCGGCTGCGCCCGTCGCGCGCGGTGCCGCGCTGGACCCAGCCCGCCTCGGTCAGCCTGCGCACCAGGTGCGCCGACCCCGGCTGCGAGATGCGCAGCACCGAAGCCAACCAGTCGGCGGTGCGACCGGGCTGGTCCTTGATCGCGATCAGCGCCTCGCCCAGCACCCCGCCCGCGCCGACGACGCCGGTGACCGCTTCCCGCACCGCCCCCGCTACCAGCAACCCCACCGCGCCCAGCACGTTTGCCGCTTTGGCGTCCAGGTCATTCATAACTCATGAATCTACGCCTGCTGGTCGTGGTCATCGCGATGAACCTCGGCCAGTTGCCGGTGGCCATGCGCCCGCTTCTGGTGACGCTGCTGGGCTCGCACGTCACCGGCAGCTTCGCCGTGGCGGGTCTGGCGGGCGGTGCGGCGGCGGTCGGCATGGCGGTGACCTCGCCCTGGTGGTCCCGAGCGCTGGCCCGCTTCGGCGACCGGCGCGTGCTGACCGTGTCGTGCGCGCTGTTCCTCGTCGCCCAGGCCGCGCTGATCACCGCTCGCGCGCCCGCCGCGTTCGTCGGCGTCGCCGCGCTCTCCGGACTGTGCACCCCACCGGCCGCCAGCAGCGTCCGGGCGCTGCTGGCCCGCCTCGCGCCGGGGGAGCGGACCCGCGGGTACGCGGTGAACGCGGTCGCGATGGAGACCGTCTACATCGCCGGACCGCTCTGGGTGACCGCGTGGACGGCACTGGCCGACCCCGTCGTCGCGGTCCTGGCCACCGCCGCGTGCGGAGCGCTGGCACTGGCCGTCGCGGTCCCCTCGGTCGCGACCGGTCCCCACGCGCCCACGCCTCGCGGCGAGCCGAACACCCGACCGCACGCCCTGCCGGTGGTCCGCACCCTCGCGGGCACCTACCTCGGCTACTGGATCTGCATGGGCGCGATGTGGGTGCTGGTGCCCGCCTTCGCCCAGCACAGCGGCCAACCCGGCCAAGCGGGCGTGCTGGTCGCGATCTGGTCGGTCGGCAGCCTCGTCGGCGGCCTGGCCCTGGTCGCCCGCCCACCCCGGCTGCCGCTGCGCACCACCTACCTGGCGCTGCTGGCCGTGCTCACCCTGACCTCGCTGCCGCTGGCCCTGCCCTCGGGGGTGACCCCCATGGCCGTCGCGATCGGCGGGTTCGGCCTGGCCCTGTCGCCGTGGCTGGCCACCGGCGACCAGGTGGTCGCCGCGGCGGTGGGGGAGCAGCGCAGCGCCGAGGTCTACGGCTGGCTGACCACCGTGGGCCAGCTCGGCGGCGCACTGGGGTCGGCCCTGGCGGGCCCGCTGGGCGACCGGCACGGCGGCGGGCCCGCGTTCCTGCTGGTCACCGCCGCCCTGGCAGTCGCCTTGGTCTTCGCCCTGACCCGCCGCCAAACCCTGCCCACCCGGTGAAGCACCCCCGCAGTGCGTCGGCAAGTACCACCCGGTGGCTGTGCGGGGACCAGTAACTACTACCCGTAATGCGCTCGCCGCGCGGCAGGTCGCCAAAGACGGCGCTCGCGGGCACCCCCTGCTGCGTCGGCAAGTACTACCCGGCGGGGCGGGGAGGGCCGGTAACTACCACCCGAGGTGCGAGGAAGTACGCGTCAGGTGCGCGAATGTTGAATTCAGGGTGCTTGGACGCTCGACTCGCCGGAGCGACACGCCCAACACGCCCATAAGTGGACGACGCCGGAGGCGGGCGTGTTGGGCGTGTCGGGCCGGGATCGGTGATCCCGTTAGGGCCGGGCAGGCAGCGGCAGCGGGATCGCGGGCAACCCGTCGATGCTGCTGACGTTGTGCGGCTTGGACTCGCAGTAGGCGGCGAACTCCTCGTCGGACTTGCGGCCGAAGTGCTCCTTGTGCAACGTCCGCTCACCCCGGTAGTCCATGAACGGCACCGCGAACCCGCACGTGTCGCTGATCAGCTTGGCCGTGACCAGCACGACCGCCCGCAACGCCGGCCCGTCGGCATCGCCGAACCCGGCCACCAGTTCGGGGAAGCGCGGGTCGTCGCGGAACACCGGCTCTCCCGTCCCGTGCACCCGCACGATGTTGGGCGGACCGTCGAACGCGCACCACATCAACGTGATCCGGCCATTCTCCCGCAGGTGCGCGACGGTCTCCGCGTGGCTGCCCCCGAAGTCGAGGTAGGCCAGCGTCCGCTCGTCCAGCACCCGCAACGTCCCCGCCCGGCCCTTGGGCGAGACGTTGACGTGCCCGTCCTCGGCCAGCGGCGCGGACGCGACGAAGAACACCGGCTGCGCCTCGATGAACTCCCGCAACCGGCCTTCGATCCGCTCGTAAGTCTTCCCCATGTCGATCAGTATCACAGTCCGCGAGGTGGCACCCCACTGCTTTGACCTCTGCGGTGGAAACGCGCTTCACCCAGCTGTCACCCTGGTCGCGCGGTCGAGTTCCCGGTTCAGCTCGCGCACCGAGGGCACTGCCCGGTGCCTCTGACCGGCCGCCCGCAACCGTCGGAACGACTCGACCACCCGGTCTGAGCGGATCGCCTCGGTGCCCAGCTCCGCCGCTCGAACCGGGTCGCCGCAGGTCATCATCAGCACCGCCAGGTTCGCCAGAGCCAGTGCCCTGCCTCGCGAGTGCCGGTCGGGAAAAGCTCCGACCGCCGCGCTCAATCGGTGCTCGGCCTCGCGGTGATCACCACCGCCGAGAGCCGGACCGAGCAGTGCCCTACCGGTGTCCCGGTCCAGCCGCGACCGGTCGTAGTAGGAAATCCAGTCCGGCTCCTCACCCGCACGTATTGCGAAGGTGTCCTCTGCCCGGCGCACGGCGACCAGGCAGTCCGTCTGGCGCGTCACGCCCATCGCGCCCAGTGCCCGTGCGTGCCGGGTGTGCAGCACCGCCCGGACCACGGGGGGCAACCGGTCCAGGCGCACCAACGACATCTCCGCGTAGCTGAGCGCCTCATCGACTCGCCCGCGGTGCACCGCGAGGTTGGCCATGCCCGACAGTGCCTTGGCGCGGATCGCCCAGTCGTCCGCCTCGGTGGCGCAGCCGACCGCGAACCGGGAGCAACGCTCGGCGTGCTCGTGCAGACCCGCGTCGAAACACATGCCAGCCGCTGTGTCCGCCAGGTCGGCCACCGCCGAGAACAACCCGGTGCGGATCGTGTCCCGCGCGAACCGGCCGTCGAGCAGTTCTGTCGCACCTGGTCGACCTCGGTCTGCCCGATGCGACGTTGTGCAGCCGCTCAGGCAGTGCCCACCAGCACGTCGGTGACGGGATCGGTGAAGGCCAGGCCGGCGACACTCCCGGCCAATGCCCGCAGAAACGCCTTGCGATGCACGTCGTCCCCTCCGTTCGCTCGCCAGGACCGACTACACGGGCAGTGCTTCGCGCAGCGCACGCGGTGCGGGACGGTTGCGCCACGGCTCAAGGGTCCGAACAACTTCCGCCAGCACTCGCAGGGTGCGTTGCGAATGGGTGGCTTCGGCCGCCCGCGCCGACTCCAACCCGACCCTGGCAGCCTCATCGGGCTCCCCGCTCAACGCGAGCGCCGCCGCCCATCGCGCCCGGTGCAAGCCCGCGTTCCGACGCGGCAGCACGTCCTCGGCCAGCATCACGGCATAGAGTTCCGCCGCTCGTTTGGGGCGGCCTGCCTCGGTGTGGCAATTGGCCTCACGCAGCCGCAACGTGTGCTCGCCGAAGTACACCCCGAGCGGCCCCTGCTCGCCCGTCGAGCGGGCGAAGAACCGCCGGGCTTGGTCGAGCTTGTCCTCGACACCGCGCAGGGGCTCGCCGATCATGGCCATGCCCAGCGCCTCCTGCTGACTGATCTCGGCGCGCACCTTGGCCGGAAGTCGCCAAGGGACCCGCGCCCGCAGCTCGGGCCAGCGTCAGCACTCGCAGGCCGTCACGGTCGTCGTAGGCCATCTGCGATTTCTTGAGCAGCAGGTAGCCCTGCATCGCCGTGTCACCCGCCTCCTGCGCCCACTCCATGCCCCGGTCGAGCCAGAACCCCTCCGCGACCGGCTCGTGGAGCTCCCGGTACAACCAGCCGCACAGCTCCGCAGCCCTGGCTCCGACCCCCAGCAGGGAGCAGCGGACGTCGGCTTTGACGTCCCGCGCGCTGTGCTGCACAGCGCCCGCCAGCCCCAGCGCCATCGGCAGCGCTTCCCTCGCCCCGACCGAACGGTCATGTGCCATCACCGCGCTGATCTGGCGGTCGAAGTGCCGCAGCAGGTCGCGGTCGAGGTATCGACGGGCATCGGCCAGTGCTTTGACGACGTGTTCCGCTTCGTCCCCGTCCAGGGCAGGCAGCGCGAGGGCCGCGCGGGTGAGCAGCGCGCGACGGCTGAGCTGGCTCATGGCGCTCCGATCCGGACTCGACCTGCCGGTGACGCCGGGCACCTGGGGTGTGGTGTCACCGCGCGGCATCCGGAACCACAGTAGGTCGGCGGGAATGCCGAGCACATGAGCCCAACGCGTGAGCTTGTTGAGGTTGACGATCCGCTCGCCGTTCTCGATCCGGCTCAACCGGGTCTGCGTGACGCCGACCCACGCCGCCGCGATCCGCTGGGAGATGCACCTGCCGTGGTGCGGATGCGTGCGGAAGGCCCGGATGACGGCGCCCATCTCGCAGCTCGCCAGGGCCGCACGCATCTCCTCGGTGCGCCAGAACTCGGCAGGGACCGCAGGCGGCCGGACCAGGTGGTCACGAGCAGCCCTGGCGCACGCATTGCACTGCACCCCCTTGTTGTCGCGGGCCAGTCGGGTTCCGCAGCGGCAATGGCGCACCTGCTCGTCGATATCCACTCACCTCTTCACCTGCTCTGACTCTCCGCGCAAGAGTGGACACAGTACGTGAAGACCGCTGGTGGGCTATGCGCTGAGCCGCATACAGGTCATGCGATTCCACATCAAGTGGCGCGCCGTGAATCGGGCAAGGCTGGTCCACACCAGCAGCACAACCGGAAGGGACCGCCGCCATGAACCACCTGCTCCACCAGTGGTGCACCAGCGACCAGGACTTCACCGCCTACCTCACCGGCCTGGCCGTCGACGACGCCCCGCGCCTGTTCGCCATCGCCCACGAGTACGGCGACCGCGAGGACGGCTGGATCGCCGCCTACGGCATGGCCTTCGCCGGCCACGCCGAAGTCGTCTCCACCGAAGGCGACTTCCACACCAAGTCCGCCACCCCCGAGGCCGCCCTGACCGCCTTCGCCCGCTTCGCCGACGCCGACGTCAAGCTCCACCTTTTGTGGTTGCCCGGCCCACGGGGGTGAACGGAGACTGCGGCGCATGGCAGAGATCCGACGTTCTCTCGTCGCGCACGCGCCGCTGCGCCGCGACCCGCACAAGATCCTGAGCCGCCTGCTGGAGCGGGTGCCGCCGGGGACGCGGCCCGACGCGCCGGTGGCCGAGCTGGAGGAGCGGATCGCCGGTCTGCTGGGCAAGCCCGCCGCCCTGTTCTTCCCCACCGGCACGATGGCCCAGCAGACCGCCCTGCGGGTGCACGCCGACCGGCGCGGCAGGCCGACCTTCGCCGCCCACCCGCAGTGCCATCTGGCGCTGTGGGAGAACAACGGCTACAGCGCGGTGCACGGCCTGCGGTTCCAGCCGGTCGGCGACCACAACGGGCTGATCACCCTCGACGACCTGCACGAGGTGCGCGAACCGCTGTCGGCGCTGCTGCTGGAACTGCCCCAGCGCGAGATCGGCGGCCTGCTGCCGAGCTGGGACGACCTGGTCGCGCAGACCGGGTGGGCCGCCGAACGCGGCATCGCCCGGCACGTGGACGGCGCGCGGCTGTGGGAGTCGCAGCCGTACTACGACCGGCCGTTCAGCGAGATCGCGGCGCTGTTCGACACCGTCTACGTCTCCCTCTACAAAGGACTGGAAGGCGTGCGCGGCGCGGTGCTGGCGGGGGAGCGGGACGTCGTCGACGAGGCGTCGGTGTGGCGCAGGCGGCTGGGCGGGGACATCCCCGACGCGTGGCCGCTGGCAGTGGCCGCGCTGATGGGCTTGGACGAGGTGCTGCCCAGGATGGCCGAGTTCCGCGACCACGCGGTGGCGCTGGCCGCCGCGATCAACGCCGACGGGTTCGCCCGCACCGTGCCCGAGGTGCCGTGCACGCCGATGTTCCACCTCCTGCTGCCCATGTCCAGGCAGGAAGCGGAGGCCGCGGCGCGCGAACTGGTCGAGGAGCGCGGCATCCACCTGTTCACCCGCGCGCAGAGCACCACCGACCCGAGGGTGAGCAAGGTCGAGGTGACCGTCGGCGTCAACGGGATGGGGTTCGGCCCCCAGGAGCTGGTGGAGCTGCTGCGAGCACTGCGCTGAGCCGTCACGCGTCGTTCCCCGTTCGCATGAGGGGTGCGAACGGGGAACGACCGGATCGACACCCCGGCTCAGGGAATCCCGACGAGCTTGCCGACCTGCCGGTTGTGCTCCAGGTCGTCGTGCGCGCGGCGGATGTCCTCCAGCGGGTAGACCGTGGTCGGCCACAGCCTGGTCTCCCCGGAGGCCACCTGGTCCAGGTAGCGCTGCAGCACCTCGGCGGGCAGGTCGTCGCTCTCGCCGCCGTAGGCGGTCAGCCGCACGCCCTTGGGCAGGTAGCCGATGGGGTAGAAGTCGGGCACGATCCACTCGTTGGACAGCATCCCGGCGAAGCACACGGTGCCGTGCACGCGGGTGGCGGCCAGCGTGTCGGGCAGCGTGGGCGTGCCCACCAGCTCCAGCGCCGCGTGCACCCCCTCGGGCACGATCTCGCGGACCCGCTCGGCCACGTGCCCGTCGTCGACCAGGGGGTGGTCCACGCCGTGGTCGCGCAGCACGGAGGTCCGGTCGGCGCTGCGGGTGGTCGCCAGCACGGTCGCGCCGATGTCCTTGGCCAGCGCCGCGGTGGCGAACCCCAGGGCGGAGGTGCCGCCGCGGATCAGCAGCGTCTGGCCCGCGCGCAGGTCCAGCCCGGTGGTCAGGGACCCGTAGGCGGTCTGCAGCGTCTCGGGCACCGCGCCCAGCACCTCCCAGGGCAGCCGCGAGGAGAACGGGACCAGGGTGTGCCGGGGCACCACGGTGTACTGGGCGTACCCGCCGTCGAAGACCCGTCCCATGCCGCCCATCATCGCGGCGACCTGCTGCCCTCGCGGCAGGTCGCAGTCGCTGTCGACCTCGCCCACCGCCTCGATGCCCGGCACGCGCGGGAACGTCACGCCCTCGGCCAGGCCCAGCCGGGTGTGCAGTTCGGAGCGGTTGAGCCCGAAGGCCCGCACCCTGATCCGCACCCAGCCCGGTTCGGGCTCGGGGACCGGTTTGTCCACCACGGTCAGGTTCTCCACCGGGCCGGGTCCGCTGAGCACGGCCGCGCGCATCGTGCCGCTCACGCGCGGCGCTCCGGCACCAGGGTCGACATCCGCACCAGTTCCTCCTTCTCGGCCGCCGACAGCGGCGTCGGCAGCGGTGTCGGCAGCGGTGTCGGCAGCGGTGTCGGCAGCGCGTCCTGCGCCTGTTCGACCCCGGCCTACCCGGTTCGTCCAGGAACGTCCAGGAGTTTCCCGGATCGGTGCCCCAACGGGCTGTCGTGCGGTGGACTGTCCCCGCGCTCGACGGGGAGTGCGGCGGGGCCCGGCACGCCGGGGGGACGCGCACAGGTCCCGCTGCTTGAGCGCAGGCACGGGCCACTCCGCCACACGGGCGGGGTGGCCCGCCGCCGTTCGGGTCCGGAACGCGCCGCGCGCCGATCTCCTGCGCGCCGACTTCCGTGAAAATACTTCAGTTCCTGGTTCACGCGAACGGCACGCGCGTGTTTGCTCGATTCAGTGACACAATGCCACTCGACTGAGTGACAACTGGAGTCGAAGGCGTGTCATCACATCGTCGAAATGACCGCCCGACGCCCCCCTCGAAAGGACAAACCCGCTTTTCGGCGGTCCACCGGGCGGATAAGTTGACCCGGAATTCGCGCATCTCTGGGGGGAATGATGCAGAGCAGGATCATGGTGACCGGCGCGGGCGGCTACCTCGGCTCGGTGCTGCTGCCGGTGCTGCTGGAGGCGGGCCACCACGTCGTGGCCGTGGACAAGTTCTACTTCGGGGACCACGTGCTGGCCGCGGTCGACGGGCACCCGGCGCTGACCGTCCGCCGCTGCGACGTCCGCGACCTGGCCGCCGCCGACCTGGTGGGCGTGGACGCGGTGGTCGCGCTGGCCGCCATCAGCAACGACCCGGCGGGCGATCTGGACCCGGACTGGACGGTGGAGGTCAACCAGGACGCCACCGTGCGGCTGGCCGAGCTGGCCGCCGCCGAGGGCGTGCGCACGTTCGTCTTCGCCTCCTCGTGCAGCGTCTACGGCGCGGGCGGGGACGGCGTGCTCGACGAGTCGTCGCCACTGCGCCCGCTGACCGTCTACGCCTGCACCAAGCAGGCCACCGAGAAAGCGCTGGACGCGCTGGCCTCACCCGATTTCCGGGTGCTGTCGCTGCGCATGGCGACGCTGTTCGGCGCCTCGCCTCGGATGCGCCTGGACCTGGTGGTCAACCGCATGGTCGCGCACGCCGTCGCGGGCAGGCCGATCCACGTCCACGGCGGCGGCCAGTGGCGTCCGCTGCTGCACGTCGCCGACGCCGCGCGGGCCTACCTGCGGTGCCTGGAGCTGCCCCGCGAACGCGTCCCGATCAGCGGGGTGTTCAACGTGGTCGGCGAGAACGCCACCATCGCGGACCTGGCCCGCCGGATCGGCGCCCGCCTGGGGGCGGTCCCGGTGCGGATCACCGACGGGGGCCCGGACCAGCGCAGCTACCGGGTCGGCCAAGCGGCGTTCCGGGAGCTGACCGGCTTCACCGCGGACACGGGCGTCGAGCAGGGCGTCGAGGAGCTGCGCCACGCGCTGGCGGACGTGGACGTCGACGACCCCCGGTACTGCACGGTCGAGGCGCTCAAGGCCGTGGTGAGCACCCCCGCCCGCGACGGCGGGGAGAAGGTGCGGCGCGCCTTCCTGCCCTTCGCCCTGCCGCTGGTCGGGCGCGAGGAGGAGCGGGAGGTCCTGGACACGCTGCGGTCGGGCTGGCTGACCACCGGCCCCAAGACCAAGCGGTTCGAGGCGCTGTGCGCGCAGTACCTGGGCGTGCGCCACGCGGTGGCGATGAGCTCCTGCACCGGCGCGCTGCACGTGGCCCTCGCCGCGCTGGACATCGGCCCCGGCGACGAGGTCGTCACCTCGCCGGTCACCTGGCCCGCCACCGCCAACGTGATCCTGCACCTGGGCGCCACACCGGTCTTCGTCGACGTCGAGCCCGACACGCTCAACATCGACCCCGCCGGGGTCGAAGCCGCGATCACCCCGCGCACCAGGGCCGTCGTGCCGGTGCACATGGCCGGGCAGACCTGCGACATGGACGCGCTGGCCGCCATCGCCCGGCGGCACGGCCTGCCGATCGTCGAGGACGCCGCGCACGCCATGGGCGCCACCCACGGCGCGCGCAAGGTCGGCGGGCTCAGCACCGCCGCGGCGTTCAGCTTCTACCCGACCAAGAACATGACCACCGCCGAGGGCGGGCTGCTGGCCACCGACGACGACGCGCTCGCCGAGCGGGCCAGGGTGTTGAGCCTGCACGGCATCTCCCGCGACGCCTGGAAGCGCTACTCGCCCGACGGCGCGCTGCACTGGGAGCTGGTCGAACCCGGCTTCAAGTACAACATGACCGACCTGCAGGCCTCCCTGGGCCTGCACCAGCTGGGCAAGCTGGACGCCTTCCGCGACACCCGCGCCGAGTACGCGGCGCGCTACGACGAGCGGTTCGCCGACCTGGCGGCGCTCCGGCCGCTGGCGCACCGGGGCTTCGGCGTCCACGCCCACCACCTCTACGTCGTGGTGCTGGACCTGGACGCGCTGACGATCAGCCGCGACGAGTTCCTGCTGGCGCTGCGCGAGGAGGGCATCGGCACCGGCGTGCACTTCACCTCGATGCACCTGCAGCCCTACTACCGCGACCGGTGGGGCATGGACCCCGACGCGCTGCCGGTCGCCGCGGACCTGTCGCGGCGGATCGCGTCCCTGCCGCTCTACCCGAAGATGACCCGGCAGGACGTCGAGGACGTGGTGGCGGCCGTGCGCAAGGTCGTGCTGGCCTACACCCGGACCGCTTGAGAGGGACCGACGTGGACGAGGGCACGAACATCGTGATGGTCAACCCGGTCGGGCAGGTGCTGCTCCACCAGCGCGACGACAAGCCGACGATCAGCTTCCCCGGCCACTGGTGCCTGCCCGGTGGCTACCTGGAACCGGGGGAGCGGCCGCACGAGTGCATCCGGCGCGAGATCGAGGAGGAGATGGGGGTCGTGCTCGACCCGGCCGCGGTGCGCCCCCTGTGCTCGCGCCGCCGTTCCTACGGCGTCGAGCACACCTTCTGGACCGCCATCGACCTGGACCTGTCCGAGGTGGTGCTCACCGAGGGGCAGGGCCTGCGGTGGTTCACCCGCCAGGAGGCCGCAGCCCGCAGGCTGGGCTACGAGGACAACGCGATCCTGGCCGAGTTCTTCGGCCTGCGGGACCGGGGTGCCCTGTGAACGGTCCGGCGGGCGGCGACGCGGCGGAGGTCACCGCGTTCGTCGAGGAGGTGCTGCGCGAGGCGGGCGCGCTGCTGCTGCGGATGCGCGACGACCACGTGGTGGGCCACAAACCAGGCGGCCACCTGGTGTGCAGCGCCGACATCCGGTCCGAGGCGCTGATCGTCGAGGCCCTGCGCCGCCGCTTCCCCCACGACTTCGTCGTCGCCGAGGAACGGGGGGTGCTGATGGGCGATCCGGACCGGATCTGGCTGGTCGACCCGCTCGACGGCACCGGCAACTACGTGCGCGGGCTGCGGCCCTGGGGCGTGACCATCGCGCTGGTGCGCGAGCGGCGAGTGGTCGTCGGCGGGTTCCACGACCCGCTGGAGGGCACGGTGCTGCTCGCCGAACGCGGCGGCGGCGCGTGGCTGGACGGCAGACGGCTGGCCCTGGGCCCGCCGCCCACCACCGCACCGGCCGTCGCGCTGTCGGCGTCCGCGCCGCCGTGGCAGGGCCAGGCCCGCAACATCCTCGACCACGTGTGGGATTCGGGCGCGGAGATCCGCATGACCGGCTGCGGGGCCGCCGCGCTGAGCGCGGTCGCCACGGGCGCGCTGTCGGCGTTCATCGAGGTCGACGGCGGCCCGTGGGACTACGCCGCCGGGGCGCTGGCCGTCGAGGAGGCGGGCGGCCGGGCCACCACGCTCGACGGGGCCGAGGTCGACCACGCCAGCACCACGGTGCTCGCCGCGCACGCGGCGCTGCACGCCGAGCTGTCGCGCGTGGACTGGGGAATGTAGTGCGGGGCGCCAGGCTCAGGGCCGCGGTGTACGCGGTGGCGTTCCTGCTCGGGTGGAACCTGGTGCTGCTGCCCTCGCTGGTGCGGTCGCTGCTGGGGCACTTCCAGCGCGGCGACACCGACTTCGGGGTGCTGCTGTTCACCGGCGCCCTGCTCTACACCCTCGGCGCGGTCACCAGCGGCCACCTGGTCGACCGGTGCGGGCGGCAGGCCGTCCTCGGCACGGCCGCGCTCGCCTACCCGGCGGCCCTGCTGGCCATGGCGCTGTGCCCGACGTGGGCGCTGCTGGTCGCCGCGGCCGCACCGGGCTACTGGGCCGTCGGCGTGCTGGAGGGTGGCCTCAACGGCCTGTTCCTCGACCTGCACCGCGACCAGCGCGGCCGGGCGATGAACCGGCTGCACCTGTACGTGGCGCTGGGCGCGTTCACCGGGCCGCTGGCCGTGGGCGGGCTGTCGCTGCTGGACATCGGCTGGCGACCGGTGCTGGTGGGCACCGCCCTGGCGGCCGCGGCCGCCGCGGCGGCACTGCTGGGCGGCGGGATGCCGTCGGGCCGGGGCCAGGACACCGCGGCGCGCGGCGGGAGCCTGCGGCTGGCGGGCAGCCTGGTGCCCTTCACCGGGCTCGCCCTGGCCATCAACCTCTACGTCGCCGCCGAACTGGCGGTGTCGAACTGGGTGGTGCGGCTGCTGGACAGCACCACCGTGGCCGCGGCGACGCTGGTGCTCGCGGTCTACTGGGCGGGCCTGGCGCTGGGCCGGTGGACCGCCGAGCGGGTCGTGGAGCGGATCGGCTACACCGCCTTCGCCTGCCTGTGCGTCGTGGCGTCCGGGGTGTTCCTGCTGGCCGCGCTCGCGGTGACCGGGACGGGGCCCCGGCTGGTGCTGTTCGGCCTGGTCGGCGTGTGCTACGGCCCGGTCTACCCGATGATCATGGCGATCGGCGGCGGGTTGTTCCCCGGACGGCTCAACCGGGTCAGCGGCGCGCTGTCGGCGGCGGCGGTGTCCGGCTCGGTGCTCTACCCGCCGCTGCTGGGCGTGGTCGCCGACGCCGTGGGACTGCGGGCGGGCATGGTCGGTGCGGTGCTGCTGGTGGTGCCGATCGTGCTCAGCCTGCTGCTGGTGCGGCGGCGCGGTCCCACGGCGGTGGTCACGCCCAACCGCCCTGGTCGAGGATGATCCAGCGTGGCACCGCCCGTGCCCGGTTCGTCCAGGAACGTCCAGGAGTTTCCCGGATCGGTGTCCCGACGGGCCGCGGTGAGGTGGACTGTCCCCGCACTCAACGGGGGAAGCGGGGTCCGGTGCGCGTCGGGGGGACGCGCACCTGGTCCCGCTGTTTGGGGGGCAGGTGACGGCCACTGCGCCGATCGCGGTGGCCGTCACTTTCGTGTTCCTGCCGAAGATTGCCCGCGGACCGGTGATCGCATCGAGGAGGGGGCGGCTCAACCGGCCCGTCCGCCGTGGAACACCTCTTCGACCAACCGCCGCGTCGCCTGCTGGAACGGCCCGGCCAGCGACTGCGCGGCGTCGTCGACGTAGTTCAGCGCGGCGGTCAGCGTCCTGCTGCCGTCGGGCGTGGTGTACATCAGCGCCGCGTGGCCCGCGATGCCGCCGTTGTGGGTGATGACGGTGCCGCCGCGGTCGGTGTCCTGCACGAACACGCCCAGGCCGTAACCCGCCTTGGGGTGCGGGGTGAGCATCTCGGCCAGCAGCGGGGCGGGCAGGAGCCTGCCGCCCACGAGGGCGGAGAGGAACGCGCGGAGGTCACGGGTGGTCGAGATCATGTCACCGCCGCCGGAGATCCAGGAGGGGTTCTGGCGGGTGACGTCGACCGTCTGCCGCGCGCCCGCCTCCTCGTACCGGTAGTACGCGTGGGCGTGCGGCTCGGGGACGTCGGTCCCGGTTTCGGGTGCCGAGGTCTCCGACAGCCCCAGCGGATCGAGGACCAGCCGACGCATCTCCTCCTCGAAGGGGCGGCCGGTGATCCTCTCGACCAGCAGCCTGGCCAGCACGTAGTTGGTGTTGGAGTAGCTCCAGTCCGCGCCCGGCTCGAAGCGCGCCCGCTTGGCCAGCGCCAGCCGCACCAGGTCCTCGGGCCGGTGGGTGGTGAACCGGTTGTCCACCCACTCCCGGCCCTGCCAGGCGATCCCCGGCACCACCGTCCCGTCCTCGTAGTACTCGCCGGTGAAGTTGAACAACCCGCTGGTGTGCTGCAGCAGCATCCGCGCGGTGATCCGCCGGTCCAGGCCGAACTCCGGCAGGTGGTCGGCCACCGGGCTGTCCAGCCCGGTCCTGCCCTCGGCCACCAGTCGCAGCACCAGCGCCGCGATGAAGGTCTTGGTGTTGCTGCCGATCCGGACCCGTCCGTCCACCGGCGGCGCGGCGGTCCCGCCCAGCTCGCCGAGCCCGGCGCTGCCGACCCACTCGCCCCGCTCGTCGTGCACGCGCAGCTGCACCCCGAGGAAACCGGAGTCGACGATCTCCTGGATGACCTTCCGCAGCTCGGGGCGGTCCGGGCCGGTCTGCGGGGTGAACTGGTCCTGGTTGGTGGTGGCGGACACGGTGTGCGCTCCTTCGATGGTGGTTGCCGGCCTGTGCCGGGGTCAGAGGCTGCGGGCGGTGATGTCGCCGTGGGCGGTGGTGGCGTGGATGGCGAGTTGGGGCGCGGCGCCCCCGGTGTTGGTGAGACTGTTGTGGATGCGGCCGTGGCCGGTGCCCGCGTCCAGGGATGCCGAGACCCCTGTGGCGGCGCCGACGCGGACCTGGCCCGCCTGGGTGCGCAGCACGAGGGTGCCGCGGGTGGCCTCGGCGATGTCGATGTCGCCCTGGTCGGTGCTGATGCGCGCGGGCCCGGTGAGACGGCCGACGGTGATGTCGCCCGCGGCGGTGGTGAGGTGCGCGCCCGCCGCCTCGTCGAGCTTGATCGCGCCGTACGCACCGGTGACGGCGACCTCGCCGAGCCGTCCGACGCCGCGCACCTCGGCGGCGGCGGCCTCGGCCTCCACGTGGGAACCGGCGGGCAGCCCGACGGTGACCTCGACGGCTCCGCCGGGGCTCAGCAGCCGGTTGCCGGTCGGGGTGGTGATGCGCAGAACGCCGTCGCGGTAGTCCACCGCGGTGCGCTGCGCCGCCTTCACGTCGCGGTCCTTGGCGGCATCGGCGGGCAGGACCTCGACCGCGGTGTCGGGCCGGTCGGCGGCGATGAACCGGACCCGCCCTGCGGGCACGTCCAGCACCACGGAGATCGGGGAGGGGGTGGGGAACTCGTGCATCGTGGCACTCCCGGAGTCGTCGATCGGTGTTTCTGACACCGGAAAAGCTACGTTGCGTTTGAGGACCTAGCAACAAGGTCGTTGCGATCTAACTGCATAACAGCAGCTCAAATGTACAATATCGTTGCAATGGATCAAAATTTAAGGCAACGGAAGTGCCTCTTTGTTGCAATGAGTAGAAGCTGAACGCTACTCTGGGCGTCCCGAGGAGAGCACGAGGAGACCGCGATGCCCGGAGGCAGGCTCACCCAGCAGGAGCGCCAGCAGATCGCGCTGGGGCTGGCCGAGGACCTGCCCTACGCCGAGATCGCCCGACGACTGCACCGCCCCACCTCGACGATCACCCGCGAGGTCATCCGCAACGGCGGCCCCGCCGCCTACCGCCCCGACCTGGCCCAGCACGCCACCCAGCACCGCGCCCGTCGACGCAGGAAGACCACCCCCCGAAGCCCTCAAGCACTCTCGCAGGCGCACGGGCGCGACGCCTCGACCGTGCGCGACTACGAGGAGACCTTCACCGCCCTGCTCATGCAGTCCGGCCTGCCCAGGATGGCCGCCCGAGTGCTGACCAGCCTCTACACCACCGACGCGGGCAGCCTCACCGCCGCCGAACTCGTCCAGCGCCTGCGGGTCAGCCCGGCCTCGGTGTCCAAGGCGACCACCTTCCTGGAGAGCCAGGGCCTCATCCGCCGGGAACGCGACGAACGCCGCCGCGATCACTACACCGCCGACACCGACGTCTGGTACCAGTCGATGATCGCCGCCGCCCGCTCCCACGCGGCACTCGCCGGCACCGCGCGGCAGGGCGTCGACGTCCTCGGTCCGGGCAGCCCCGCCGCCACCCGCCTGGAGAACATCGCCCGCTTCATCGACTTCGTCGGCGAGAGCATCGCCCGCGCCGCCGAACAGGCCCACGAGATCCTGCACACCCAGCCCGGAACGGCCACGAGCGGCACCGCCGCGCCGGCCCCGGATCGCGGGTAGGCCGGACTGAACGGGTTGGCACATCAGTTGAGTGCTTGGATCCCGGTCGCCCGCTTCTCCCGGCCTGCCGCCCACGACGCCAGGAGGGCCAGACCGTCCGCGGTCGCCGTGCCCGCGGGCGCGGTGTAGACGTTCAGGAGCAGGCCGGGTTCGGCGGACATCTCCATCGACTCGACGTCCAGGTCGAGCAGGCCCACTACCGGGTGGTGCACACGCTTGCGTCCGGACCGGTGGAGCCGGACGTCCTGGGATGCCCACCGCTGCCGAAACAGCTCACTGCTTGTCGCCAGTTCACCGACCAGGGCGGTCAGTTCCTCGTCGTGCGGATCGCGGCCGGCTTCCATGCGCAGCTTCGCGGCCACATCGCAGGCGATTCGGTCGTAGTCGACGAAGAACGTCCTTGCCGCTCCGGGATCCAGGTAGATGAACCGAGCGGTGTTCGCCTGCCGCCGCGTGTCGGCGAGCACCGGTGAATACAGCGCGCGGGCGAGTCGATTCGTGGCCAGCACGTCGTAACGAGCGTTGCAGATCCACGCCGGCGCGTCGGTGATGGCGTCGAGCACCCGCTGAAGTGCCGGACGCACCGTCACGGCGGGTCGCGGGCGGCGTGGACCGCCGGGTGCCCTGGACTGCCGCGCGAGGTGGAACAGGTGATCGCGCTCGGCCTCGTCGAGCTGCAGGGCGGAGGCCATCGCGTCGAGCACACCGTCGGAGGCACCGGTGAGACTGCCGCGCTCCATGCGCACGTAGTAGTCGACCGACACCCCTGCCAGCAGAGCCACCTCTTCGCGACGCAGACCTTTGACCCGGCGGTTGCCGCCGTGGACGGGCAGTCCGGCCCGCTCGGGCGTGAGCCGCGCGCGACGCGAACTCAGGAATTCCTTGATCTCGGTGCGCGGATCGATCGGGGCCACGCCTTCACCGTAGGGGCATGTCCGCAGGCGAAGGGAGGTTCTGCTGGTACCCCGATGACACGGCCTCGCGCCGACGCCTAGGTACCTGATGCGGTCGTGGCGATGCCGCCGTCGACCGGGATGACGGCGCCCGTGAGGTAAGCCCCGGCCCGGCTGGCGAGGAACACGGCGACACCCGCCATGTCGTCGTCGCGGCCGAGCCTGCGCAGCGGGGCTTTCGCCACGATCGTGTCGCCGATGGCATCGAGCGCGGCCGCCATCATCTGCGACGGGAACGGTCCAGGGGCTACCGCGTTCACCGTGACGTGCTGCGGGCCCAATTCCCTGGCGAGCACCCTGGTGAGTTGGTGGAGTGCCGCCTTGCTGCTGGCGTACGAGTAGTTCGGCGAATCGGCGACGTGGATGGCGGCGATACTGCCGATGTTGATGACCCGCGCGGGATCATCGGCGGTGCCCGCCCCGCGAAGTGCCGGGAGCAGTGCCTGCACCAGCCAGAACGGCGACTTGAGGTTGAGGTCGATCACCGCGCCCCAGGCCTCGTTCGGGAACGTCTCCAGCGGCTCGCGCCACATCGCTCCCGCATTGTTGACGAGGATGTCCAGGCGTTCCGAATCGGCCTTGACGAGATCGGCGAGGCGCTGGCACTCGTCGTACCCGGACAGGTCCGCGGGGAATGCTCGAACGTCGCCGAATCCGGACAGCAGGTGCTGTGCCTCCGCGCATGCGTCCGCCTTGCGCGAGCTGATGATGACGCGGGCACCGGCCTGCAGGAGGCCGCGCGCTATCATCATCCCGATGCCCCTGGTGCCGCCAGTGACAAGTGCGCTCTTCCCACTCAGATCGAAAAGGTCCGCGTGAGTGGTGAACTGGTTTTCCGTCATCGGTTTTCGTTCCTTCTGCCGTGGCAGCACGTGCCGACACGGCCGCGCGTCCGTGCAGCTGAGTCGAACTGATGGGGGTGAAGCCGCAGTGCGTTCCTCGGGCGGCCGCCGTGCGCGTCTCCCGTGGAGCTGTTACTTCTGCTCTGCGTCGACTCGTACAGGCTGACAGGCGTCCTGCGTGTCCGGGAGATCCTGGTGATACAGGTACCGCGAGTGCCCGTTCCGGAGCGGGTCGGGGTTGCACCGCTGCTGCTCAACCCCGGCTTCAGGTGCGGCGAGGAGTCCTCAGCCCGGTGACCACCATGTGGATCAGCAGTTCGTAGGTCTCGTCCACCTGATCGGGCAGTTGGAACGCGTTCTCGGTTTCCAGCACCGCGAAACCGTGGACGGCCGCGCGCAGGCAGCGCACCGCGTGGATGGCCTCGGACTCCTCCATGCCGTAGGCGCGCAGGGCCGCCAGCATGATGTCGACCAGATTCTCCCCGGCCCCCGCCGTCTCCGGCTCCGGGGCTTGGACGAGCGCGGCGTACCGGTGGCGGTGCTCCACGGCGTAGTCGCGCCAGGTCGTCATCAACGCGCGGATCGCCTCGTCGGCGGAGCGGCCGAGCACGGCCCGCCCGATCCGCTCGGCGAGTTCCTCCAGGATCCGCGCCGACATGAGCGCGCGCAGCTCGGCCAGGTTGCGCACGTGCTTGTACAGCGACGGCGTGGCCACCCCCGCCCTGGAGGCCACCGCCGCCAGAGTCAGCGCGGCGGGCCCCTGCTCGTCGACCAGCCGCAGCGCGATCCCGACGACCGCGTCCGCGGACAGCGCCGCCCTAGCCACGGCTGACCTCCCCGAGGAAGGCCAGGATCACCGCGAGCACCTCGGTCGGGAACTGGACGTGCGGGTAGTGTCCCGCCCCCTCGATCACCTCGACCCGCCCCAGCCCGGCGGGCATGGCCGCCACGACGGCCTCACCCTCGGCGCGGGGATCGGTCCAGTCGGGGTCCAGCGACCCCTCCACGACCAGCACGGGACACCGGAGGTCGCCGAGCCGGGCGCCCGCGTCGGTGGCGGGGGACAGGCCCATCCTGCTCACCACCGCCATCCGGCCGGGCCTGCGCAGGTCGGCGTCGAGCGCGGCGAGGTGCCCGGCGAAGCCCGCCTGCCTGGCGCCGGGGTAGGCGTGGTGGAGGTAGCGCTTCCACAGCCCGACGCTGCGGAACGCGCCCATGCCCATGAGCAGCGCCATGCCCTTGCGGTACCGGGCGTGCGAGAACAGGCCACCGAAGTCGACCTTCTGCGCGCGGGTGAACGGGGCGATCTCCACCACGGCACCGACCAGTTCGGGCTCCTGGGCCGCCGCGATGGTGGCGGCGCCGCCCGCGAACGAGTGGCCCACCAGCACCGCGGGGCCGCCCAGGTGGCGTACCACGGCCAGCAGGTCGGCGGCCGAGTCGGTGCGCGTGTAGGAGGCCCAGCCGGTGCTGGACTCGCCGTGGCCGCGCTGGTCCACGTTGGCCACGCGGTAACCGGCGGCGGCCAGCCCGGCGGCCACCTCGCGGTAGGCCGACCGGTTGTCGCCGATGCCGTGGGCCAGCACCACCAGCGGCCCCTCACCGGCCACGTCGTAGGCGAGCCGACCACCGTCGAACTCCAGGAACTCCGTCATGTCCACCGCTTCCACTGGCTAATGTCTATAGCCTAAAAGCTAATGACATTAGCCAGTGGTGTCAACCCGCCGCTCAGAACAGCGCGATCGGGTTGACGGGCACCCCGGTCAGGCCGTGGATGCGTGGCGGCGCGACCACGAGCAGGAAGGAGTAACGGCGCAGCTCGGCGCAGACGGCGGCGAGCTCGTCCACGGCGGCTCCGTCCACCAGCGGCATCCCCATCAAGGGCAGGGCGACCCCGTGCAGCGGCAGGGGGCAGGCGGGGTCCAGCGCCGGGTGCGCGTCGCCGATGTCGCCGACGTAGAGCGACACGCCGCGCCCGTGCATCCACCGGACCGCGTCCAGGCTCATCCCCGGCATGGGGCGCTCGGGGTCGGGAGCGGCCGACCACCCGCAGCGGACCACCAGCGCGTCCCCCGGTTCCAGTCGCACCCCCTGGCGTTCCTCGGCGGCCTCGAAGTCCCGCGAGGTGACCGCGTGGCCCGGCTGCAGCGGGCCGTCCGCGGCCAGGTCGACCAGGACTCCGCGGGTGGTGATCCCGGCGGCGAACGCCGTCGTGGAGCCGTGGTGCACCCCGGCCAGGGTCACGCTCTCCGCCAGGCTGCGCCCCGGGTAGACCAGGCCGTCGCGGTGGATGTGCGCGAGCGCGTCGATGTGCGTCGAGCCCAGGTGGTGGTTGGCGACGAGCATGACGTCGGCCGTCGCCGGCGCCGGGGAACCGGTGTACGCCATGACCTGCTGGACCGCCGAGACCTCCTGGCTGGAGGGGGCGAAGGGGCCGCTGACCAGCGGTCGGGGCCGGACCGGCTGCGCCAGCGACACCGCCCTGCCGGTGCGGACCTCGGCGGCGCCCCTGGCGCGGGCCTCCCCGGTGATCAGGTTGAGCGTGCCCAGCTCGTCGTCCTCGCCCCAGCGGCCCCAGTTGTCCGGCAGGTCCTCCGCGCCGCGCGCGACGGCCTCCGCGTGTCGTTCTTCCATGGGGCCACACTACGTGGTTGTAATGACAGAAATCAATTTTTGTCACTACATCGAGGTCGGGCGGGTACCGCCACCACTGGCAGGCGGTACCCGCCCGGTCGTCACACCTCCACCACATCGGCCACGACGCACGCGATGTTGTCCGGTGCCCCCGCCTCGTAGGCCAGCTCCAGCAAGTCGTCCAGCACCCGCTCCGGATCGCCCGTCCCGATCAACGCCTCGCGCAGCGCCCCGGTGGGCACGACCGCGGACAGCCCGTCGGAGCACAGCAGGTACCGATCACCGGCCAACGCCGTGTGCAGCGACAGGTCCGGCCTGCTGGTGCCGGAGCCGGTGAGCGCACGGACCAGCATCGCGCGGTGCGGGTGCGAGGCCGCCTCCTCCGCGGTGAGCCTGCCCTCGTCCACCAGCGACTGCACGTGGCTGTGGTCGTGGGTGATCTGGAACAGCTCGCCACCGCGCAGCAGGTACGCCCTGGTGTCGCCGATGTGCACCAGCGCGAGCCTCGACCCCGCCCACAGCATCGCGGTCAGCGTGGTGACCACCTCGCCCGAGGGCGTGGACTCGGCGATGTCCCGGATCGCCTGGTCCGCTTCCCCGACCGCCTCCGCCAGCACCCCCAGCAGCTCGTCGGCGGGCACGCTCCTGGTCTCCAGCGGCACGAGCGCGGCGACGGCCGCCGCACTGGCCCGGTCCCCGCCGGGTCCTCGCATCCCATCGGCCACCGCCAGCAACCTGCTGCCCGCGTAGGCCACGTCCTCGTTGCTCGTGCGCACCAGCCCCGACACCGAACGCGCGGCGTACCGGATACCCAAGGTGCTCACCTCGTCGGCCACGGCACTTCCCCTTCCGGACAAGTAGTCGACGAGGAAGGTGGCCAGCCGTCCACGCGCGGCGGTCTCGGCCACGACGTGGTCCCAGTAGGCGGCGATCTCCGCGGCGGCTTCCGCGGCCCCCAGGTCGCACACCCGGCGGACACGCGCCAACGGCATGCCCAGCCGCCGCAACCAGGCGATCAGCCGGGCCCGCTCCAACTGGTCGGCGTCGTAGAACCGGTAGCCGGATTCCGCGTCCACCGCAGCGGGTCGGAGCAGACCCAGTTCGTCGTAGAGCCGCAGCGCCTTCGGCGACAGCCGCGCGGCCCTGGCGAACGCCCCGATCGTCAGCAGGTCCCCCACCACCTTCCCCGTCCCCGGTCACCGCGACCGGTGATTTGATGCTGCTGCTTCCCCCAGGGGCAAGGTCAACAGGCCGTGGCGCGATCATGCCGGTTCCCGGTCCAAGCCGAACCGGTGCGGCGGCAGCGTCCGGACACCTCGGGCGGATGAGTGGTACTGGTACAGGTCCCACGCGCCGATGGCCCGGTTCGGCGCCCGACCGCCCGACGGCACCGCTTCCCCGCCGGTGAGGAACCACGTGATGACGACTCCGCACGCCTTCCCCTTGCAACCCACCCCGATCCGCGTGCCCGACGAGGCCCTCGACGACCTGCGCACCCGCCTCGCGCTGACCCGCGCGCCGCTGGACGAGGGGAATCAGGACTGGTCCTACGGCGTCCCGGACGGCTACCTCCGCGAGCTGGTCGACTACTGGCGGCACGGCTACGACTGGCGCGGGGCCGAGGCCGCCATCAACGCCTACGAGCACTACCAGGTGAGCGTGGCCGGTGTGCCGGTGCACTTCATGCGCAAGGCCGGCCGCGGCCCCCGGCCGATCCCGCTGATCCTCACCCACGGCTGGCCGTGGACGTTCTGGCACTGGTCGAAGGTGATCGACCCGCTGGCCGACCCGGCCGCGTTCGGCGGCGACCCCGCCGACGCCTTCGACGTCGTCGTGCCGTCCCTGCCCGGCTTCGGCTTCCCCGGCCCGCTCACCGGCTTTCCGGACGTCAACTTCTGGAAGGTCGCCGACCTGTGGCACACCCTGATGACCGAGACCCTGGGACACCGGAAGTACGCGGCCGGGGGTTGCGACATCGGCGGGCTGGTCTCCAGCCAGCTCGGCCACAAGTACGCCGACCAGCTCTACGGCGTCCACATCGGATCAGGGCTGCCGCTGGACTTCTTCGCGGGTCCCCGCTCCTGGGACTTCGCCCGCAACCTCCCCCTGACCGAGGACCAGCCCGCCGACGTTCGCGCCCGCATCGTCGAACTGGACCGCCGCTGGGCGTCCCACCTCGCCGTGCACACGCTCGACGGCGCCACCCTGGCCCACGGGTTGAGCGACTCGCCCGCCGGACTGCTGGCCTGGCTGCTGGAGCGCTGGAACGCCTGGAGCGACAACGGCGGCGACGTCGAGTCCGTCTTCACCAAGGACGACATGCTCACCCACGCCACGATCTACTGGGTGAACAACTCCATCGCCACGTCCATGCGCTACTACGCCAACGCCAACCGCTACCCCTGGGCCCCGGCCCACGACCGCACCCCGGTCGTGCAGGCCCCGGTCGGCCTCACCCTCGTCACCTACGAGAACCCGCCTGGCGTCCACACCGCGGACGAGCGCGTCCGGGCGTTCGAGGCAGGCCCGCAGGCCCGCTGGTTCAACCACGTCAACGTCAGCGCCCACGATCGCGGCGGCCACTTCATCCCCTGGGAGAACCCCGAGGCCTGGGTGAGCGACCTGCGCCGCACCTTCCGCGGCCGCAGGCCCTGAAACCCTCGCGCAGTGGTGCGAGGCGGTGCCGACAACGGCCGGTGGACGTCTGCCGCGGCCTGCGCCCGGCGTGAGGGCCTCAGGGCTGGATGTTCTCCAGGTCGTCGAGGAGGCTGGGGTGCCGGGGCCACCACCCGAGGACCTCGCGGGTGCGGGCGCTGGAGGCGGGCTGGTCCATGGCGAAGATCGGACCGAACGGGCCGAAGTTCTCCTGCGGCACCGGCTCGACCGGCAGCCCGAGGCGCCTGCCGATGACGGCCGCGATGTCGCGGACCGCGTCGCCCTCGTCCGCCACGGCGTGCCAGGCCGTCCCGGCCGGTGCCGACTCCAGCGCCAGCCGGAACAGCACGGCCGCGTCGCGGGCGTGCACGGCGGGCCAGCGCTGGGTGCCGTCGCCGGGGTAGCCCGCCACGCCGGTGCGGCGTGCCTGATCGGTCAGCAGGCCCGCGAATCCGCCCCTGCCCTCGTTGTGGACCGTGCGCGGCATCCGGACGGCCGTCGCGCGGACGCCGCGCGAGGCCAGATCCAGCAGCGCGTTGACCGAACGGCCACGACCGCCGACCGGCCCGTCGGTGGGCAGCGGATCGGCCTCGGTGCAGGCGCGACCGGCCACCCAGGGCGTTCCGGAGACGGTGACGATCGGGCGGTCGCTGCCGACGAGCTCTTCCCCGAGCACGGCCATGGCGGCGCTCTCCTCGGCGATCGACCGCGCGAGGGCCTGCTCGGTGCTGTAGTCGCTGCCGAAGGCCAGGCTGATCACACCGTCGGACCGCGCTGCGCCGGCCCGCAGGACGTCGAGGTCGGCTAACTGCCCACGCAGCACCCTGGCCCCGACGTCGGCGAGGGCTTGCGCGGACTTGTCCGAGCGGGCCAGCGCGAGCACGGTGTGGCCGCCGTTGAGCAGCTCGGCGACGACGGCGGAGCCGATGGTGCCGGTACCGCCGGTGACGAAAACGCGCATGGGCCCTCCCCAAGTGATGCGACTTTTGTCCCGTCACCGTACACAGTGATGGGACTTTTGTCCCATCACCTATGATGGGCACATGGCCCGATGGCAACCGGACACGACCCACCGACTCGTCGTCGCGGCCGTCGACCTGTTCACCGAACAGGGGTACGACGCCACCACCGTGGCGCAGATCGCCGAACGCGCGGGCGTCACCAAGAGCACCTTCTTCCGGCACTTCTCCGACAAGCGCGAACTGCTGGTCGCGGGCCAGGAGACGCTGAGCAGGCTGCTCGCCGAGGGGATCGCCGAGGCGCCCGCGAACGCCAGCCCGCTGGAGGCCGTCGCGGCAGGCCTCGAACGCGCCTCCAGCGCCATGGGCCCGGCGAACCGCGAACTCGGCCCCCGGCTGAAAGTGGCCGTGGCGGCCAGCACCGAACTGCAGGAGCGGGACGCCCTCAAGAGCGTCGGTCTCGCGGCCGCCATGACCACCGCGCTCGTCGCCCGCGACATCCCCGAGCCCACCGCGCACCTCGCGGCCGAACTGGGAGTCCTCGCCTTCAAACGGGGTTACGCCCAGTGGTCCGAACAGGACCGCGACGACGGGCGGGGGCTCGCGCACCACGCGCTGGCCGCGTTGGACGACCTGCGCGCGGCAACGGCCTCGCTGGGCTGACCGGCTGACGCGGACAGCGGGACGATCGCCTCGGGTCAGGAGGTCTTGCCGGGTTCGCCGCCGAGGGACGCCCGGTAGATGTCCGTGTAGGTGGGGGAGTCCTTGATCAGGTCGTCGCAGAAGGCGGCGACGTCGTGGCCGACGAGTTCCAGGACCGGCCTGCCCGCCGCGGCGCCCTCCTCGAAGAAGTCGACGATCCCCGACAGCAGGCGCCCGTCGGGCAGGTCGACCGGCCCGACCTTGAAGAAGTACTTCTGGATCTCCCCGTAGACGATCCGGTAGTCCGGCGGGAGCGCCTTGACCCGAGCCACGTGCGCCCGCCAGTGCTTCTTGCCCTCGATGATGTCCCGGATGCCCATGTCAGCCCCCCAGCCTGCTCAATTTGCGCGCGACGTTGCTGTTCAACTGCTCGCGCCACCGGTCGCGGTAGTCGCGGAGCCCTTCTCCGCCCGCCAGCGCGGCGCAGAAACCCGCGATGTCGTCGCCCAGCACCTCGTCAACGCCCTGTCCGTCCGCGGCCGTCTCCTCCAGCAGTCCCAGGACGCCGTCGAGGACCGGCAGCAGGTCGCGCCCCGTGAAGCCGGAACGGGGGAGGAGGTGGGCCTTGATCCGCTCCCACGCCGCCCGGTGGCCTGCGGGCAACGCCTCGGCCCTGGCCTCGAACGCCTTCCACGCCCTGGTCAGATCGCTGCCCGTCACGGTCTCCCAGAAGTTCATCTCCAGCCCTCCTTGAGCTTGTCGATCCGTGATGAGAGGTACTCCCACTTCGCCCAGAACCTGGCCAGTTCCTCGCGTCCCGCGTCGTTGAGCGCGTAGAACTTGCGCGGCGGCCCCTTCTCGGACGGCCGTTTCACGACCCGGACCAGCCCGTTGCGCTCCAGTCGCAGCAGGATGGTGTAGACCGTCCCCTCGATGACGTCGGTGAAGCCGAGTTCGTTCAGCCGACGCGTGATGGCGTACCCGTAGGTCTCCTCGCCGCCGATGATCTGCAGCACGCACCCCTCGAGCGTGCCCTTGAGCATCTCCGTCAGATCGTCCACAACACCTCTCTTCCGGTACTGCGTAACACCGACTACTGCTATACGGTATCACCGAGTAGTGGTTCGTGTCAGCCACTCCTGACGCGGCGGCGAGGTTGATCATCGTTAGGATGGCGCGGTCTTGCCGGGACGCGTCCCGGCGAAGCAACCGCCGGAGCGCACGGAATCCGCAGCGCCAGTCGACCCGCTCGGAGGGGGTGCCGTGAAGCCGCTCGCAGCGTCCGACCCGACCGCCATCGGCCGCTACCGCGTCCTCGCGGAACTGGGCCGGGGCGGCATGGGGCGGGTGCTGCTCGGTTCCGGCCCGGACGGACGACTGGTCGCGGTCAAGCTGGTCCGCGCCGCCCTCGTCCAGGACGAGGGGTTCCGCGCCCGCTTCAGCCGCGAGGTCGAGGCGTCCAGGAGGGTCTCCGGCGCCTACACCGCCGCCGTGGTCGAGGCCGACGCGGACGCGGACGTGCCGTGGCTGGCCTCGGTGTTCGTGCCGGGCCCCTCGTTGCACGAGGCCGTGGCGACGGCCGGACCGCTGCCGGAGGAGTCGGCGCTGCGCCTGGCCGCCGGACTTGCCACGGCGTTGCAGGAGATCCACCGGGTCGGCCTGGTGCACCGGGACCTCAAGCCCTCCAACGTGCTGCTGACCGACGACGGCCTCCGCGTGATCGACTTCGGCATCGCCAAGGCCGTGGACGACCCCGGCGGACACCTCACCCACGTGGGTTCCATGGTCGGCTCGCCGGGGTTCATGTCCCCCGAGCAGGCCGAGTCCCGCCCGCTCGGGCCCGCCGGCGACGTGTTCTCCCTGGGGGCGGTGCTCGCCGCGGCGTGCACGGGACGCAGCCCGTTCGCGGGCGCCTCCACGTGGCAGACGCTGAGCAACGTCGTGAGCGCCCACCCCGACCTCTCGGCACTGCCGCCGCGGGTGCGCCTGCTCGTGCAGCGGTGCCTGGAGAAGGACCCCGGCAGGCGCCCCAGCCCCGAGCAGGTCCTCGACATGGCGCACCCCGTCCCGCCGTCGGTGCGGCCCTGGCTGCCCGCCGTGCACCGCATGATCGACGACCAGCGCGCCGCCGTCGCCCGACTGCTGCCCGCCGGACGGCAGGACCCCGCGCCCGCAGCGCAGACGGCCCGCTCCGCCGTCTCCCCGCCGCCCTCCACCTCGCTCTTCGCGGGCGAGCCGACGCGGGTCGGGCACCCCTCCCCGGCCCCGCCGCCCGCCCGCCGGGGCCTGCGGTGGGCGGTGACGGCCATCGCGGGCGTGGCCGTGCTCGCCCTGCTGACCGCGGCGGCGATCGTTTGGCAGCAGTGGCCGCACCAGGGAACCGCGAGCGGTGGAACGGTGGAGGGGCCGCGCAGCACGACACCGCCCGCACCGGCCTCGACCGCTCCGACGTCGTCCACCACCGCCTCGTCGTCCACAGCCGCGAGGCCCGTTCTGGAAGATCTGCGGCTGTACTGGAACCCGGGCCCTCAGGACAACGCCACCTGCGCCGCCGACGCGTGCCTGGGGCAACGGCGCGCCGAGTACGGCCTGGCCCGCACGGAGGGGCGGGTGCTGGCCTCCCGTGCGGAAGGCACCGTGCCGCTGAGGACCTACCGGAACGACGCTCGCGGGGACATCGTCACCTGCGGGACCGAGGCGTGCGTCCGGCAGCAGGAGGAAGTGGGGTACGTCTTCGTCCGCGAGGAAGGGCACGTCTACCCCGCACAGCGGGAGGGCACCGTCGCACTGCGGCTGTTCTGGCACGAGGGTCGCGGGGACAACGCCACCTGCGTGACCGACGCGTGCGCCCAGGACCAGATCAGCGTCGGCTACCAGTACATCCGGGACGAGGGCTTCGTCTACCCCGCCACCCCGTCGAACTGACCGCCGAGCGCGACCGGGCACGACGCTGTCAGCGAATCACCTGTCACCGGTTCTCCTCCAGGGAAGGCGTGGGCGATGAGCGGACCACCATCCGGGCGCGGGGTCCTCGACGGGGCCTTCACGGTCCTCGGCGCTCTGGAGACCTCCGGCACCCCCATGCGCTGCGCCGAGATCACCCGCGCGACGGGCATCCCCAAGCAGACCGTGTCCCGGTTGCTGACCCAGCTGGAGGACCACGGTGCCGTGACTCGGGTCGGCGAGCGCTTCACCCTGGGCTCCGGCCTGTTCCGACTCGGATCGCGCTGGTCGGGAGCGCGGCTGGCCGCCGTCGGGCAACCCGTCCTGGCTGAACTGCACCGGCGCACGGCAGCGACGGTGCACCTCGCGGTCCTGGTGGACGACGCCGTCTGCTACGTGGCCAAGCTCGTGGGGCGTGACGGGGATGTCGCGCCTTCGGAAGTCGGGCTCCTCCAGCCACCGGCGGGCAGCGCGGTCGGCAAGGTCCTGCTCGCGGGGCTCCCCCAGGAGCGGCGCAAGCGCGCACTGGAAGCCGTGACCGACCGGGGGATCGCGAAACGCACCCGTGCGGCACTCGACGGGTTCACCCGCTCCGGCGTGGCCTTCGACCACGAGGAGGTGAGCGACGGCCTGTGCTGTGCCGCCGCACCCGTCCTCGCCCGCCACGGGGCCATCACCGGAGCGCTGTCGGTGTCCGTCCCGGCGTCCCGGCCGCTGTCCCCCTTGACGGATCAGGTCCGCGCGGCCGCCAAGGCGCTCTCGCGGCTCAGCGGGACCGTCTCACCGTGAACCGGACCGATCATCCCGCTGCGACCCAGCGCCTGCTCATGCCCCACATGTCCCACTGAACGGGGCAACGGCTCCCCCCAACCGCGTCATCACCGGCATCCTCGCGGGCATGACCAGTGACGACAGCACTCACAACAGAGTCGTTCGGGCGGGCGTCGTGCAGGCCGCCCCGGTCCCGTTCGACCCGGTGGCCACGTTGCGCGTCGTGGAGCGGTGGCTGTCCGAGGCAGCCGAGCGGAACCTGGATCTCGTGGTGTTCCCCGAGGCGTTCATCGGTGGCTACCCCAAGGGATCGGCGTTCGGGGCAATGGTGGGCGACCGGACCGCAGCCGGACGAGAGGAGTTCGCCCGGTACTGGAGCGGCGCCGTGGAGGTGCCCGGCCCCGTCACGGACCGGCTGGGCGAACTGGCGGCCGATGCCCGCACCCACCTGGTCATCGGCGTCGTCGAACGGGAGCACGGCACGCTCTACTGCACGGTCCTGTTCTTCTCCGCCGCGGGAGCGCTCCTCGGCAAGCGGCGCAAGCTCATGCCCACCGGCGCCGAGCGGATGATCTGGGGGTTCGGCGACGGCTCGACCCTCGACGTGCACCGCACCGAGCTCGGCAGGCTCGGGGCCGTGATCTGCTGGGAGAACCTCATGCCCGCGACACGACTGGCCATGTACGCGCAAGGCATCGAGCTGTACTGCGCGCCGACGGCGGACAGCAGGGAAAGCCACCACGCGACCATGCGCCACATCGCCATGGAAGGCAGGTGCTTCGTGCTGGTGGCGAACCAGTGCCTGCGCGTCGGGGACTTCCCCCCGGACCACCCCACGCCGTACGGCACCGACCCGGAGCAACTCGTCTCCCGCGGTGGCAGCAGCATCATCGGCCCGCTGGGCGAAGTGCTGGCCGGGCCCGTCCTGGACCAGGAGATCCTGCTGACCGCGGACCTCGACATGGCACTGATCCCACGCGCCCGCTACGACTTCGACCCCGTCGGCCACTACGCACGGCCCGACATCTTCCGCCTCCACGTGGACACCACGGACCGCCGCGCCGTGCGGACCAGCGACAGTCCGAGCGCGTCCCCCTCAGCCGACTCGCCCACCACCTCCCTCGGACACCGCCCATGAACGAGCAGCCCGTCAACATCCCCTCGTCGGCGGACATCGCCCGCGCGGCCGAACGAATCCGCGACGTGGTGCGCCGCACCCCCGTGATTCGGGTGGCGGCCGGGGAACTGGACGTGCCCGTCCCCGTCACCCTGAAACTGGAATTCCTCCAGCACACCGGCTCCTTCAAGGTCCGTGGCGCGGCCAACACGCTCGCCCTCCTGCGCGTCGCGGAACGCGGCGCCCCGACCGCAGGCGTCTGCTGCGCGTCGGGAGGCAACCACGGGGCCGCCGTGGCCTGGGCGGCACGCGCAGCGAACCTGCCCGCCACCGTGTTCGTGCCCGACTTCTCGCCCAAGGCCAAGACCGACATCATCGAGTCCCTGGGCGCACGCCTGCGCCGCGTCGAAGGCTTCTACGCCGACGCGCTGGCCGCCAGCCGGGATCACGCCCGGCGCGAGGGCGCCTTCCACGTCGACGCCTATGACGCCCCGCAGACGGTGGCCGGGCAGGGCACGCTCGGCCTGGAGCTCGCCGAGCAGGTGCCGGAGGGACAGCCCGTGCTGGTCGGGTGCGGTGGGGGAGGCCTGTACGCGGGAGTCGCTCTGGCGCTGGACGGGCGCAACCGCGTGATCGCAGCCGAACCGTCCTCGGCGCCTTCGCTCACAGCAGCGCTGGAGGCGGGCGAACCGGTGGACGTGGAAGTCGGCGGGATCGCCCTGGACAGCCTCGGTGCCCGCCGGGCGGGGCGCATAGCCACCGCGGTCGGCCTCTCGCTGGGCACGAAGACCCTCACCGTCGCGGACGAAAACATCGCCACCGCCCAGGCACTCCTCCACCAGCGGCTGCGCATCGTGGCCGAACCCGGCGGAGCCACCGCTCTCGCCGCGCTGCTCGCCCACCCCGAAGACTTCCCCGACGGAGCCACCGTCGTCGTCTCAGGGGCCAACGCGACACCGCCGTCGAGTACCGGCCGCTGAGAAGTCGTTGTCCTACCGGGAGGTCGGCTTGACACGGGGGCGGTACCGCTTCCGAGCATTACTCACGACCTGGACCGGTGCCGGCCCTGCCGACAACCGGCCCAGAGCACGGGAGCTAACCCAAAATACAGCCGTTGGACAGCCTGTCCAGGTAGGACTGGTCGGTGGTGATGATTTTATCCCAGTCGAAGTGCCAACGGTTGAACGCGGATTCACTTGCGATGTAGTGCTTCCTTCCCCCCTCCGGCCTGACGAGGTACACGTGCGCGCTGGGTCCCTTCGCGAGGAACGCGCCGTTCAGGCCTGCCCCCTGGCCGATGGAACCCACGTCGGACATCGTCACGATACCCTCCCAGTCCCGGAAAAGGCCTTCGTAAATGCGCTCATTGGGAATGTTCGCGCGCTGTCCGCACAAGACCAGCCAGACCTTGGGGTCGCCAGCTTCCTTGACGCGGTTCCCTTCGTAGGAGGCCAGCGAACCAACCGGGCCAGTCGGCTGCGCACCGGCTGGTGACGCCATGCCTTGCGGCCCCGCGACCAGCACAGTGACTCCCGTCAGGATCAGGACCAAGAGGCCCGAACGAATCCTTCGCGTGAAGATGGACATGTTCCCTCCGTCGTTTCACAGTAGGGCCGATCCCCTTGCTGCGCCTCAACTCAACGGTCGCCTGTACCGCTGTGCGCTCTACTGAGCTTGACGGTGTCCACGGGGACCGGTCCCGGCTGGCCATCAACCCCGGAGAAGCCGGAGTGGACGTCGCCGACCAGTCCCCGTTCCGGAACACCGCGATTGAGTCGATCTCCTGCCCTTCCGAACGACGACAAGAGGCTCGATCTCCCCGACGTCCGTCTGATGTCGGCGGGATCACCATCTCGATGCGCACAGTCGACAGGCACCGTCCCCACGGCATCGATCGCCGACGAGAACGCGGTCACCGCGATTTCCTTCGTCGACCGCGCGAACCTTCTTCACCGCCAAGGCATCACCCAGGCGCATCGCGTCGTGGCCGGCGACAGTTCCCGCTGCCACGTCCACACCTGGACCAGCCAACGGCACCGCACCCGTGCCCTGGCTGTGTGGAACGTGGACAACAACCACCACCGACCCACGCCAACTCGCCGGCCTCGTACGCCGAGCCACTCGGCGCGACATCGACCGCGAGGACTGTCAGTGCCCGACGCCAGCACGCTCACCCGGGACGTGCCTCAGATCCTCCGTCACGGGCAGGCACTCGGCGAGCAGGTCGACGACGTCGCGCCAGGCGCGCTGCGCGTGCCGCGGGTGGTAGCCGACGCCGGGGACCACAGGGTGGTCGACCGGCGGGTGGTGGAAGGCGTGCAAGGCGCCGCCGTAGACCGTGAGGCGCCAGTCGACGCCTGCGGCCTGCATCTCCGCGGTGAACGCGTTCCGTTGCGCGGGCGGCATGATCGGGTCTTCCGACCCGACACCGGCCCACACCGGGCAGCGAATGCGCGCCGCCTCGCCCGGTCGGCCCGTGGTCAGTGCGTTGACTGTCCCGATCGCGCGCAGGCTGACGCCGCCGCGCCCGAGTTCCAGCCCGACAGCGCCCCCGGTGCCGTAGCCGATGGCGGCGATCCGGTCGGGGTCGGTCCGCGGTTCGGCGCGCAACACGTCGAGCGCCGCATGACCTATGCCCCGCATCCGGTCGGGATCAGCGAGCAGCGGCAGGCAACGGCCCAGCATCTCCTCGGGGTCGCCCAGATAGCGCCCGCCGTGAAGGTCGAAGGCCAGCGCCACATATCCCAGTTCGGCGAGGGCGTCGGCCCGGCGGCGCTCGACATCGCTGAGCCCCATGCCCTCTGGTCCGAGCAACACCGCGGGCCGGTGGTCGGCACCGGCCGGGAGCGCGAGGTGCCCGATCATCGTCAAACCGTCGGCCGGATACTCGACCGCACGCGTCGTAATCGTCGTCACGAGACTGGACGGTAGTGATCGTCGAGCCCGCTCCGGCTGGTGTTCTGCCACGGGCAGAACACTTCCGAACTACGGCGAGGACTCACGAGAACCGTCACAAACCCCGGCCCCACGGCAGCGCTATCGGACTAGTTCACCTCCGCCGGAGCTTGGACACGGCGCAGCGCCGTGGCCTCGGCCAGCACGCGGGGATGCGGCTGTGGCTGGGCGATCAACGCCGAAAGCACCCGATCGGCAGCCGAGGAGGGCGTGTCGGCGCGGAGGGCCTGTCGCAGCAGTTGCAGACCGTGCAGTTGTTCCACCGGGTCCCCGGTGCGCAGTCCGTTCCACAGCACCTGCAGCGCCGAGTGCTCGTCCGCCTCCGACACGTCCACAGGGAGAAGCGGTCTTTCGTCAGTCATCCCCTGAGCCGCGGCGGGCGGCGGGGTGTGGCGGGCACGGGCGGCGAGCAGGACCTGTTCCACGGCGTCCACGGCCGAGCGGTCGGGGGAGCGGGCGGCCTGGTTGTAGACGCGGTGGGTGGTCTCGACCGAGGAGTGACCCACGTCGGCCTGGATGTGGGTCATGTCCACGCCCGCTTCCGCGGCTGTGGTGACGTAGAAGTGACGCAGCACGTGCGGCCCCATCCGATCGGCGACATCGGCCAGGGCAGGGCCCGCGCTGCGGGCCAGGCGACGCAGCAGCGACCACATGTCGCGCGGGTCGACCGGGCCGCCGTCGCGGGTGGCGATCAGCGGGGAGAGCTGCCCGCGCAGTTGTCCGGGCAGGGCGGGTACCGCCGCGGCGCTCCACCGGTCCCGCTCGGCCAGGTAATCGTCGAGCGCGGAGGCAGCCAGGGTCGACAGGTAGACGGTGCGGACCTTGTTGCCCTTGCCGGTCACCCGCAGCGCCCGCCGCCCTCGGGTGGTGTGCACATCGCCACGCCGCAGACCGGTCAGCTCGCCGATGCGCACCCCCAGGGTCAACAGCGCCACGATGGCCACCGACCGATAGCGCATCACCGGATGCACGCCCCGCCGCGGGGTGGCCGCAGTGCGCATCAGCCGCTCGACCTGCTCGGCGGTGAGCACCACGGTGGGGGAGGTGTCGCGATGAGCGCCCAGGCCGAGCCGGGAACGGTCGAAGCGAGTCGGATCGACCGTGACTGCACCGTGCTCGGCCAGGTGCGCGTACATCGCGCCCACAGCGGCCAGCCGATGGGCACGGGTCGCCTTGGGCATGCCCAGCGCGCCCAACTCCAGCTGCCAGCGCTTGACCGCAGTGCTGTCCGCGCGCAGTGGGTGCACCTGGTTGCGGTCACACCACCGCAACCACGCCCAGTCCCGGTAACGCCCTGGTCTGGTGGGCGGCGCGTGCCTGCTCGTGCCACTCGACCCCGCAGGTGTGCCTGTCCTGTTCGCGCCCGCAGTCGCCGGGGGGATGAACGCGAAGTCCTCGGGGCGCCCGATGGCCTCGACCCATCGACGGTCCAGCCCCAGCGCATCGCCGTAGGACCGGCGCGTGGCAGCCGAGGCATAGCCGGAGAGCCAGTCGTGCAACAGCCGCTCCAGCGTCCGCATCTCCGACTCGGTGACGAAGGAGAAGTCGTGCCGCCTGCTGGGATCGTGAGCCGTGTCCTCGGCGAGGACCGGTGCGAACACCGACGGACCAGGCGACTGCGGCGGTTCGACGATCACAACCGGCAGCCTATCGACAGTCGGCACCACCGACACCGGATGACGTTTCCCAGTCGGGAAGTGTTCTGATGTGGCTCCCAGAACGGGTGGACATCGGACTTGGCCTGCCCTTGAACCGTTGCCGGAGCGACCATCGGGCCTCCTGCCCCGACGCCCAGCCCGATCCCCGCCGGCTCCCCGCAGCCGATGATCAGGCTGTGTCGGACGGGGGGAGGACCGCTGTCGTCACGTGACCGGACCGCGGTGCGTCCGGGCCGCTGGACCACGCCGCTGCTCGTCCTGACCGGGGTGACGTCGGTGGTTTTCACGGTCGGGACGGCGGGGTGTGGCTGGTGCCGCCGGAGGTGCTCACCGCAGCGCGGGAGCGGTTCGGCGTTGCCGGGGTGCTCCCGTCGATGGTCACCGACGTCGGCGCGCTGGCGCTGGTCGTCGTGCTCGCCACCGCGTCGGCGAGTCCGTCGAACTGACCCCTCACTTCGACCACCGGGGGTGAGCAGCAGCGGTGCAGCGGTTGATCCTGAGCCGGGATCCGCAGGTCAGGGCTGATCGACCAGGTTCCGGTCTGTGCCCGTTGAGTTCCTGGCCGACGAGCACGCTGAGTCTCGCGGGACGTTCACCCAGGAGCCGACCCGCCCGGAGCTGGAGCAGTGAGGACGACGACGGGAGCGGGCAGGAGTAACACCAGGCACGCGCGTCCTTGGCTCAGCTCGCGCGCGGGGCCCCGTGGCGCAGACCGTCGAGGAGGAGGGCGGTGATCTGCCGGGCCTCGTCGAGCCATCCCTCGGTCACCCGCATGGCGCAGATGCCGCCCAGAGCCCGCAGCAGGGTGGGTCCGGTGACGTCGCCGCGGATGGTGCCTGCCGCGCTGCCCGCATCGAGCAGACGGGTCAGGGCGTCGCCCATGCGGGTGCGGGCGTCGTCGAAGACCGGTGAATCCGTGGCCATGATGCTCTCCAGCGCGACGGACATCCCCTTGCCCACGGCGGCGTGGTCCACGAGCAGCAGCAGGAACCGCCGCAGGGCCTCCTCCGGGGCGTGCTGGTTCAGCAGGTCGCCGGGCGCGGTGCACAGGTCGTCGACCTCCTTGCGGTAGACCTCCTCGATCAGCGCCTCGCGGGTCTCGAAGTGGCGGTAGAGCGTGCCCACGGCAACGCCGGCGCTGCGGGCGATGTCCTCCACGTGCACGTTGATGCCGCCGCTGAGGAACGCCTGACGGGCTGCGGACAGCAGTGCCTCGCGGTTGCGTCGCGCGTCGGCGCGCAGCGGGCGTGATGACGACAAGGAACCTCCATAAGGTGAGTCCGGTTCCGCTTATGTGTACAGTTTCCGGAGTCAGGTTCATCTTACGGAGGGGATTTGCCATGCCGAACACCGACGAGGGCCTGGACGGCTTGCGAGTGCTGGTCACCGGTGGCAGCAGGGGCCTGGGCGCGGCTGCCGCACGTCGCTTCGTCGCCGCGGGCGCGACCGTGCTGACGGCCTCCCGCAGCCGGCCCGAGGAGGACGACGGCGCCATCTTCATGCCTGCGGACCTCTCGACGCAGCAGGGCGTGGCCGAGCTCGGCCGCCGAGTCGTCGACCAGGTGGGCGGGGTGGACGTGCTCGTGAACAACGCCGGCGCGGCCAGCGCCCCGGCGCCGACCCTGAGCCGGTCCGACACATCCTGGCAGGCGGACCTGGATATGAACCTCCTCAGCGCCGTGCGCCTGGACCGGGCCCTGGTGCCGGGAATGGTCGAGCGGGGCTCCGGCGTCGTCGTGCACGTCTCCTCGATCGCCAGCCAACTGCCCCAGCGCACCGAGGCTTCCTATGCCGCTGCCAAGGCCGCGCTCAACACCTACAGCCGTGAACTGGCCACCGAGGTCGGCGCGCACGGGGTGCGTGTGGTCTGCGTCCTTCCCGGCTTCGTCGTCACCGACGGCGCCACCGCCCACCTCCGGCACATGGCCGAGGAGCAGGGCGTGACCACCGAGGAGGTCACGCAGCAGATCGTGGACCGCCTGAACGTCCCCATGGGCCGCCCCGGAGATCCCGAGGACGTCGCCGAGATGATCGCTTTCCTCGCCTCCGGCCGCGCGAAGTGGCTCACCGGGGCGCAATTCCGCGTCGACGGCGGCATCATCCCGACCGTCTGAGCACCGACCAGTACCAGCGCGAAGAACAGGACCGTCACCATGCCCATCACCCTGAGTTCCGTGATCATCGACGCTGCCGGGATCGAGGCGGAGAGCGCCTTCTGGCACCGGCTGCTCGGTGGCTCGATCCACCGCACGCCGACCCACCACTTCATTCAGACCCCCCGGCCTCCCGGTCATCGTCGTCCAGTCCGCACCCGAACACGTCTCCCCGAACTGGCCGGACGGCACCTCCCAGCAGATGCACCTCGACTTCGGCGTCGTGGACCTCGCGACCGCCGACCGCGCGGGACTGCGCGGAAACGTCGGTCACCGAACGCGCGCTATGCGGCATGAACGGATACCGGCAATGCCTTCCAAGGCGCGCTGCACTCAGCGCCACGGACAATGCCGGATGCGGAGGAATGGGCGGCGCGGCGCCGCGGCATCCGGGCGCAGCCTCGTCGGTCATGTGGTGGCCGGAGCAGGGAGCGCGCCGGGCGGGGCCGGTCTCGGCAAGCTCAGCGGCTTACGGCGATCTCCTGCTCCACGCGTGACAGCTTCTCAGGGTTGCGCACGTGGTAGGCGCCGGTGACGTAGCCGTTCTCGACCCGCACCGCGAGCACGCCGTCGATCTCCCCGTTGACGCGGATGAGCAGTCCTGGGCCACCGTTGATCTGTACCGGCTCGACTGACCTTCCTGCGTCGCGTTTCCACCAGCCGGCGGCCAGCAGACGAGCCACGTTGTCCGCGCCGATGATGGGCCGCAGCAGGGCGTGTTTGACTCCTCCGCCGTCGCTGAGGGCGACGACGTCCGGCGCGAGGATGTCGAGCAGGCTCTGCAGGTCGCCGGTTTCGACCGCTGATTGGAAGGCCTGGAGTGCGGCCCGGTGCTCGGCGGGGGAACCGGTGCCGCGCGGTCTGCGCGCGGCGACGTGTGCCCGTGCCCGGTGGGCGATCTGACGCACCGCGGCCGGGGTCTTGTCGACGGCTTCCGCGATCTCGTCGTAGTCGAGGTCGAACACTTCACGCAGCACGAACACTGCCCGCTCGGTCGGGACGAGCGTCTCCAGCACCAGCAGCATCGCTATCGAGACGCTCTCGGCGAGTTCGACGTCCTCGGCCACGTCCGGGGCGGTCAGCAGCGGCTCGGGCAGCCACGGGCCGACGTAGGACTCCTTGCGCCTGTCGAGCGTCCGCAGTCGTTTGAGCGCCTGCCGGGTGGTGATCCGGATCAGGAACGCGCGCGGGTCCAGCACCGTGTCGAGGTCGACGCCCACCCACCGCAGCCAGGTCTCCTGCAGGACGTCCTCGGCATCGGTAGCTGAACCGAGCATCTCGTAGGCCATGGTGAACAGCAGGTTGCGATGGGCCACGAACGCCTTGGTCGCCGAGTCCATGGCGCGGTCCACGTGGCTGCCACGAGCGAAGGGGCCTGCCGCGTCCGTCGGTTGCTCGCGTCGTTCGCCCATCGCTGGTTCTCGCCTGTTCGTTCGCGACCGTGCCATGTCCATACGATCCCGCCCCTCACCGCTTTGTGACACCAACTATCGGTGGCCCCCGTCACATGGCCGGACTGTCACAGGGAGCAGGTCACCGGGATCTCTTGCTCGTCACAACGCGACACCACGAGTGAGGAAGTCCTGACCATGTCCACAAGCACGACGACCGACCCGCGGTCGCGCATGCCCAACCCCATCCGGTTCGTCCCAGAGATGGCGGAAGTCGCCGGAGCCCTGCACAAGGTCCTCAGGAACGATGCGATTCCCCCGGCGACCGTCAGCCTGATGCAACTGCGCGCCGGGCAGATCCTCGGCAGCACGTACTTCACCGTCCGGGAAACCAACAGCCTTCGCGGGCTCGGGGAATCGGAGAAGCGCATCACCGCCGTGGCCACCTGGCAGGACGCCACCTACTTCACCGCCGCCGAACGGGTCGCGCTGGAGCTCGTGGAGGCTGTCCTCACCCCGAACCCGTCCGGGGAGCGCGTCCCCGACGAGTTGTACGCCAAGGCATCCGCGCACTACGACGACAAGGCGCTCTGGACGCTCGTCATGGTGATCGCCCACATCGGCTTCTTCACCCCCGCCGCGCTCATCGCCAAGCCGATTCCCGGCATGCCCCCCGGCCAGAACTACAGCGAGTAAGAAGGGCACACACCATGAGCACCACCAAGTTCGCGGTGGCAGGAGCGACCGGGCGGCTGGGCCGCCACGTCGTCGACGTCCTCACCGAACGGGGGCACCGTGTCGTGCCGATGTCCCGGGCCACCGGCGTGGACATCATCACCGGTGATGGCCTCGCCGCGGCGCTCACCGGAGTCGAGGTGATCATCGACGTCGCCTCGTGGCACGGCTCCGAGCAGGAGGCGGCGACCGAGTTCTTCCGCACGTCGGCCCGCAACCTGCAGGAGGCGGGCCAGAAGGCGGGGGTCGCCCAGATCACCGTGGCGTCCATCATCGGCGTCGACAAGGCCACCGCCGGTTTCCTCGCCGCCAAGAAGGTGCACGAGGAGCTCCTCCTGTCCGGCCCGCTCCCCGCTCGCGTCCTGCGGGCCGCGCAGTTCCACGAATTCGTCGGGCAGCTCTTGGACTGGCAGCAGAGCGACGTCGCCTACATCCCGGCCCTGCCCACCCAGCTCGTGGCCTGCCGCACCGTGGCCGAGGAACTGGTCGACCTGGCCACCGACCCCAGCGCGCCCGCCCCTGAAACACCGATCCCCGAGATCGCCGGACCCCGCAAGGAAACCATGGCCGAGGCGGCCCAACTCCTCGGCGCCCGTCGAGGCATCAAGGTCGTCGGCGTCGGCGGCTCCGGCATACCCGATGCCGAGATCGCCGCCAACGGCGGGTTCCTGCCCAGCCCGCACGCCAAGCTCGCAGGACCCACCTTCCAGGAGTGGCTCGACACCCACCCCTGAACCGGCCTGCCCTACGGCGCGGCCTTGCCCTTGTTCTCGGAACGCCACGGCCCGGAGTTTCGAGAACAAGGGCCCCTCCGGACCTTGCGCTCGGGGACTCGGTAGTTCCTCTGAGCCAAACACAACGCGATACCCCGACAACTGCGACACCGACGCAACTGCGACAGCTTGACTGTTTACATGACCCTTGCGGTTGTGGTGGCCTGTCCTGCGGATCTCGGCTTGGCGTCAACGGCTGTACCGCTGCTGTTCAGCCCTGACTACCTGTTCGGGTTATCCGCAGCCGGTCGAGATCTGCTCCCCGTATCCGTCCCGCCCGGTCGGTCGGTCCGGGCGGGACGGAAGCGGAATGCACGACCTCGTGACGCACTTGCCTCGTTGGTCGCTCACGGTGAGGACGGTGCCTCGGTGCCGTCGGGTGTGACCCGTGCGGACTCCAGCATGGCGATGACAGCGTGCAGGGTGTTCCGCGCCCCGTGCTCGACATCCGCCTGCTCCCGGTCTGCGGGGTCCTGCGTCGGGGTGGCGGGATCGGTCCGGGCCGTGGCGAGGAGGCGGTCGATCAGCTCGCGGTGGCGGTCGTGGGCCCGCTGGAGCCGGTCGGCTCGTTCGGTCTGGGCGCCGAGCTGGCGGCCGAGGTCGAGAACACGGCGCTCATGCTGCTCGCGCAGCGCCGCGAGCTCTGCGCGGGCCTGCTCGACGCGGCGCTCGGCGTCGGCGACGGCCTGGTCGATCCGGCGTGTGGCGTCGGCCGCGGCCTGGGCGAGGCGGTGCTCGGTGTCGGCGCGCAGCCGGTCGGCGGCCTGTGCGGCCTCGTGCAGGCGTTCGTCGCGGTCGCGGAGTTGGTCGCGCAGGCTCTCGACCTGGGCGCGCAGTGCCGCCGCCTGCTCGCGGGCCGCGGCGGCGGCGTCGGCGGCGGCCTGGACGCGCCGATCGGCGGTGGCGGTGATGTCGGTGACCGTGGCCGCTGCGGTGGCGGCGGCCTGGTCGGCCTGCTCACGGGCGGCGTCGCGTTCGGCGCGCAGGCGTTCCTGAGCGCGCAGGGCGTCCTGGGTGGCCTGTTCGGCGGTGTCGCGGGCGCGCAGCGCCTCGTTGCGCTGGGCGCGGGCCTGCCGAGCCTGGTCGAGGGCGTCGTCGCGGGCGACCTCGGCGGCCAGGGCGCGCTGGTCGGCCTGCTCGCGGGCGGCCGTGGCCTGCTCGGCGGCCTGCTCGGCGCGTTCGACGCGGGCGATGAGGTCGTCCCGCAGCGTAGTGAGCAGGGTACGGGCACCCTGCGCGGACTCGACGAGGTCCTGCAGGGGTTCCCAGGCCTCGTCGAGGTGTCCGGCCAGTTCGACCACGCTCTGGCGCAGCGCGGCGGGCCCGCCGGCGGTGTCCGCCGCGCGGGCGGCGATCCGCTCGGCGCGGGCGCGGGCCGCGCAGTCGCGCTGGTCGGGCGGGCAGTAGCGGGGCGGGCGTCCGGTGGGTTTGCGGGCGGTCACCGGACGCCCGCAGTGGGCGCACGGGCGGGTGCGGGGCTCCGGGGCGGGCGTCACCTGCGGCTCTGCGGTGCTTGTCACCTGATCATCGTAGCTGAGTTCTCGTTTCCGGAAACGACAACAGGTGGCTGTTTCCGAAAACGATAACTTCTGTGAAGAGGTTGCCGAGATAAGTGACATTATGTCGGTAACGTATGCATATGCGAATCCGAGGGCGATCCAGGGAGCTGGAGGCCCCGTCTGGAAACAGGGGGTCGTCACCGTGACGAAACTCGGTGGTGTTCTCAGTGCGCCGATCACTGCCTTGCCACCGGCCGCGCCACCGATCGGCGGGTGGGTCCCGCATGGTCACGCGGCTCGCCGCTATCCGGATGAGGCCCACCGCGTCGCGCCGCCGGTGTGCGTGAGCGCGGCGACCCCAGCCTGGACCAGCATGGTGGCGTACTGGGCGGTGACGGGCTCGGCGGTGGCGGCAGGCGCGGTGAGCGCCAGCGTCATGGGCGGCGCCGCGGTCGTGGCGGCAGCGCCGAGTGGTAGTCGGGGATCCCATGCTCGACACCGCATAATTGCCGCTGTTGTCGCAAGGCTCCCGTACCGGCGAAACCGGCAGGGAGCACGAAGCAGCCATGAGGTCGCGGGGGGCGGAGCACCCGCTGTCGGTATGGCTGGTCGACACCGACACCGACACCGACACCGCGTGGAGCGGTCCGCGTGGAGCGGGCCGAAGCGCGGCTGGACCGCGCCTTGGCCGAGGTGGACTGGGTGCGCACACCGAACCCGTGACCGGACAGCGTCACGAGCTCGGCGCGGTCTTGTCAGCGGGCGAACTTCTCGATGGCTGCGGGGGTGACGGGGGTGAAGAAGTTGACGAGGTTGCCGTCGGGGTCGCGGAGCAGGAGGGCGCGGTTGCCCCAGGGCATCGTGGTGGGTTCGTTGACGAACTCCTCCACGAAGCCGGTCAGGTTCTGGTACAGGGCGTCCACGTCGTCGACGAGGAACTCGAT
Source organism: Saccharothrix coeruleofusca (assembly GCF_017876325.1). Classification (NCBI taxonomy): domain Bacteria; kingdom Bacillati; phylum Actinomycetota; class Actinomycetes; order Pseudonocardiales; family Pseudonocardiaceae; genus Saccharothrix; species Saccharothrix coeruleofusca. Next base: position 2,737,458 of record NZ_JAGINV010000001.1, on the reverse strand, counting down.
GATCACGCTGCGGTTGTCCGCCGGGTGGGCGGAGCCGGGCGCGAACAGGGGAACGGTGCGGGTGCTGCCGATCGCGAGGGTGGCCGAGGCCGTCCTGAGCTCGGCGAAGTCCTCGTTGGCCCAGCTCGCCCGCACCCCGGTGGCGCGTTCGTAGAAGTCGACGAGGCGGGCAACGTCGCCGGTGATGACGCGGGTCGAGACAAAGTGCACGGATTCTCCTTGGTCGGTCAGTGCTGCTGAACGCACGCTATGACCAATACCGGGCAGAATCCGCCCGGTATTGGTGGGAGACTTCCGGATGTGCCCCAGCCCACTGCTCGCGTGCTCACCCTGCTGGAGCTCCTGCAGTCAGGAGGCGTTCGCACCGTGGCCGAACTCGCCGACCGGCTCGGCGTGGACGAGCGCACAGTGCGGCGTTACGTCAACCACCTCGTCGACCTCGACGTGCCCGTCGAGTCGGTGCGCGGCCGCTACGGCGGCTACCGGCTCGCCCCCGGTTATCGCATGCCTCCGCTCATGCTCAACGACGACGAAGCGCTCGCCGTGCTGCTCGGCTTGGTGGCAGGACGGCGAGCCGGTTTGATGACGGGCACGGGTACGGCGGGGGAGACGGCAGCGGCGAAGATCCGGAGGGTGCTGCCTGAGCGGCTCGGCCGCAGACTCGACGCCGTGCTGGACTCCCTCGCCTTCACCGCTCCAGCCGGTGAGCCGACCGCCCCTGAGTCGGCGGTCCTGCTCTCGATCGCCGACGCGGTCAGCCACCACCGGCCGATCTCGATTCGGTACACCGCCGCGGATGGCAGGCGCAGTGAGCGCACCTTGCACCCGTACGGACTGGTCACCCACTCGGGCAGGTGGTACGTGACGGGCGTCGATCCCGCGATCGGCGAGGACCGGACGTTCCGACTGGACCGCATCGCCAGTGCGAGGGCCCTGCCCGGCTCGTTCGACCCGCCCGACGGGCCCGATCCGGTGAAGCGAGTCCTTACAGGACTTGCCACCACTCCGTACCGGCATGAGGTGGTGCTGCGGGTCCGGGGCACCGCCGAGCAGATCCACACGCGGCTCCCCGCCGGAATCGCGACCGTGACGGAAGCGCCGTCGGTGGACCGAGCGGGCTCGGACAGCACGCGCTGGTCCCGCGTCGAATTGCGGGTGGAACGGCTCGACTGGCTGCCCGGTGTGCTCGCGTCGTTGGACCTGCCGTTCCTGATCGAACGCCCCGACGAGCTCCGTGACCTCGTCGGGGCGCTGGCCGACCGGCTCGCGCACTCGGCCCGGAGGCGTCCGTCCCGCGCGGGCCCGGAACTCGACGGGTAGTGGCAAGGCCACCTTCCGGTTGGCGTTGATCCGCGAGGCCACCGGCCGGTCTCACCGCGGAAGGCCGATCCGTACCTCTCCACCGACGCCCGTGACGGCCAGCAGGTCCGCGCCTTCGTCGAGCAGGTCCTGGCGCTGGTCGCGGGTCAGCGGTCGGAACAGCTCGACCCGCAGCCCGTCGGGTGTGAGCCGCCATGTGCCGTGGACGAAGCCGTCGACCAGGACGGTCGGCTTGCCGCCTACGACGATGCCGCGCCGGTAGTCCTCCTCGGAGATCACGCGCGTGCGGTCGTCGTGGCCGAGCAGGAGGTTGTCGAACTCGGGCAGGAAGCGCACCGGCGCGGGCGTGTCGGGGTCGGGCAACTCGGCCTCGGGCAGGTCGAGCAGTTCGCGGCCGTGCTCGTCGCGCAGCACCCGCAGTTCCATCGCCGCGATCACGGGCCGCAGGCCGCTCAGTCCGGACCACGCCCGCACGTCCCCGACCGTGGCGGGGCCGAACGCGGCCAGGTAGCGGCGGACCAGACCGGCGGGGTCGGCGTGCTCGCCCGACTCGCCCAGCCAGTGGGAGGCGGTGGTCCAGCGGGCCTGGCCCGAGCTGCCCCACACCCCGCGCGGCGGGACCTGCACCACGGGCACCAGGTAGGTGGCGGCCTGGCCGAGGGCTTGCGGGGTGGTCCCCGGCCAGTGCGGGGCGAGTGCGTCGCCCAGTTCGCGCCGGGTGAGCGGGCCCTCGGCGACCAGCGCGGCCACCTGCTCGCCGAACCGGACGGGGTCCAGTCCGTCGAGCGCGGAGCGGAACGGCGATGAGGCGAACCGGCGGCGCACCAACGGGCGCAGCGCCGGTTCGACACGGCCGTGGTCGGCAGCGGTGACCAGGTGGATCGTGACGCGGTGCAGCGGGGCTCGCACCACCTGGCGGGTGGTGAGCAGCTCTGCCAGGTGGTGCGGGTGGAAGTCGCGCAGTCGGGACCACAGTCCGTAGTAGGGCGCCATCGGTTCCTGGGCCTGCATCCCGACCAGGTGTTCCACCGCGTCGGTCACCGGCAGGTCGGCCCGGCCGAGCAGCAGTTGGCGGTGCAGGGTGGCCCGGTTGAGCGCGCGGGTGGTGATCACGACCGCACGCTAGGCGTGATCGCGGACAGGTTCGGTCCTGGATCTGCCTTCCCGGCGAGTCGAACCTCCGGACATCGCGAACTGAACGTTCGCACACGTCGGGTAGTGGTTACCGGCCTCCCGGCTCTGTCGGGTAGTACTCGCTGGCGCGGTGGGGTCAGCGGGCGTCGACTTCGCGGCGCAGGGCGACGGCGTCGGCCCGGACGCGGTGCGGGGGTTCGCGGTCGAGCAGGGCTCGTCGCATCAGCACCGCGATGGCCTGCTGGTCGGCGGGCAGGAAACCCCGCCGGGTGATCTCCTGGGTGCCGATGCGCAGCCCGCGCAGGCCCTCGTCGGGGTGCTGCCAGGGCAGGCCGATGCCGCTGAGGTAGATGCCCGCCTCGCCGAGCAGCACCGCCGCCGCGTCACCGCCGCCCAACGGCGCGGCGTCGACGGCCACGTGGTGGGAGCGGGTGAACTCCGCGTCGCGGCGGGCGAGCCGGAAGCCGTTGTCGTGCAGGGCTTGGGCGAGCGCCTGGGCGTTGGTGACGCAGTCGGTGGCGTAGGCGCCGCCCCACTCGGCCAGCTCCGCCGCGGTGACGGCCAGCGCGCCGAGCCTGCCCGCGTCGTAGTTGGCCAGCATCCCCGGATAGGCCACGGCGGACACGCGCCGGGCCAGTTCGGGGTCGCGGGTGACCACGCAGCCGCCGGACGGGCCGCCGAAGGACTTGTAGGTGGAGAAGGTCAGCACGTGCGCGCCCTCGTGCAGCGGGCGCTGGAACACCTTGCCCGCCACCAGTCCGGCCACGTGGGATGCGTCGTAGAGCAGCACCGCGCCGACCTCGTCGGCCGCCGCGCGGACCGCGGCCACGTCGTGCGGGAACAGCATGAGGCTGGCGCCGATGACCACGATCCGGGGCCGGTGCGCGCGCAGGAACGCGGGCAGCCGCTCGTAGTCGATGTCCAGCGACTCCGGGTCGTAGGGCAGGTCCACCACGGTCAGGCCGCGGATGGCGGGCGCACCTTGGGCGTGGTGGCTGGCGTGGCCGCCCGCCGCCTCGGGCAGCACGGCGATCGTGTCGCCGGGGCGGGCGAAGGCTGCGTAGACGGCGAGGTTGGCCAGCGTGGCGCTCTGCAGCCGCACCTCGGCGTGCGCGCCTTCCACCAGCTCGGCCACCAGCAGCGGGGCCAGCACCTCCAGGGTGTCCAGGTGCTCCAGGCCGACCTGGTACTTCTCGCCCGGCCAGCCCATGCTGGGCCTGCTGGACACGCTGGTGCGGTGCGCCGCCGCGGCGGCGGGACTGAGCACGTTGGTACCCGCGTAGAGCACGATGCCGTCGTCGTCGAACTGCGCGGTGTGGGCGTCGAGCGCCTTGCGGACGGTGTCGGCGACCCCGGCCGCAGTCAAGTCGGCGGACACGGTGGCTTCGACCTCGGCCAGGCGGCGCTGCGCCCCTGCCGAGGCCCACGGCGCGATGCGGCTGCTGGTCACTGGGTGGCTGTTGGTCACGGTGCGGACGTTAGGGGTGCGGCGCCTGCCGGGGCGACCGCGCGCGATAGGGACTTGTTCCTACAGTTGTCGGAATGCAGGAGCTGCTGGACGAGCTGTCCCGCTCGGTGGGGTGCGGTGTGTCGGTGGACGACATGTCGGGGCGGGTGGTCGGGCACAGCGAGCAGACCGACTCGGTGGACCCGGCGCGGGTGCGGGCGATCCTGGCCCGGCGGGTGCCACCGGAGGTCGCGGCGTGGCAGGACCTGCACGGTCTCGCCACCGCCACCGGGCCGGTGCGGGTGCCGTCCAACGAGGCGCTGGGGTTCCGGGCGCGTGTGGGGTTCCCGTTGCGGGACGACGGGGTGCTGGTGGGCTACCTGTGGGTGCTGGGCGAGCTGCCCGACGCGCTGGCCGCAGTGGTGCAGGAGCAGCTGCCCGCGGTGGCGGCGCAGGTGCCGTCGGGGGAGCGGGCCGCGGTGCGGGTGGTCGTGGCGCTGTCGCCGCGCGTGGTGCGGACGGTGCCCGCGGGTGCCGCGTTGCCGGAGCTGGACGGTCACGTCGGTGTCAGCGACCCGCACCCGCCCGGCCGCGCGGGCGCGGCCTACCAGCAGGCGCTCGCGGCGGCGGAGCTGTCGGCGCTGGACCCGGCGCTGCCGCGGGTGGCGCGGTGGTCGGAGCTGGGCGCGTACCGGCTGCTGCTGGGCGCGTCGCCGGGGGAGGTGCTGGCCGGGCTGTCCGCGACGCTGCTGGCCACGCTGGAGACCTACCTGGACTCCGGGTGCGACGCCCGCGCCGCGGCGGCGCGGCTGCACCTGCACCGGACCAGCCTGTACTACCGGTTGGGGCGCATCGCGGAGCTGACCGGTCGGGACCTGTCCGACGGGGCGGCCCGGCTGGAGCTGCACGTGGCGCTGAAGCTGGTGCGGCTGGCGCGGCGGCCGTGACGGCCCGGTCGCGGTTCACCGGCTGGCGGTGAGGGCGTGCCAGCTGCTGGAGCACGGCGCCGAAGAACTGCTCTCCACCGAGCTGCCCGACTTCGCCCGCTGATCACCTCGGGGCTTCAGGAGGACAGGAAGCGGTCCAGCACGCGCGTGCCGAACCGCAGGCCCTCCACCGGCACCCGCTCGTCCACCCCGTGCGCCATCGCGCGGTAGTCGTAGCCGGGCGGCAGCAGCAGCGGCGAGAAGCCGTAGCAGTCGATGCCCAGCGCGGAGAACGCCTTGGCGTCGGTGCCGCCGCCCATGCAGTAGGGCACCACGACCGCCTCCGGGTCCTCCGCGCGCAGCGCCGCGGCCATGGCGTCGAACCACGGCGAGTCGATCGGGGCCTGCACCGGCGGCTGCGCCTCCAGCTGCTCGCGCACCACGTCCGGACCGATCAGCGAGTCCACGGTGGCCATCAGCTCCTCGGCGGTGCCGGGCAGGGCCCGCACGTCCACCTCCGCCGACGCGGTGCCGGGGATGACGTTGACCTTGTACCCGGCCCGCAGCACCGTCGGGGTGGTGCTGTTGCGCACCGTGGACTCGGCCAGGGCGCCGACCGGGCCCAGGCGGGCCAGCGTGCCGTCGACGTCGTCGAGGTCGACCTCGACGCCCAGCGCCGCGCCGGTGCGCTCCAGGAACGCCCGCACGGTGGGGCTCAGCCGCACCGGGTGCCGGTGGGCGGCCAGCCTGCCCAGTGCCCCGATCAGCTTGACCACGGCGTTGTCGTCGTTGCGCCGGGAGCCGTGCCCCGCCCGCCCGCGGGCGGTCAGACGCAGGTGGTACGTGCCGCGCTCGGCCGTGGCCACGGGGTAGATCCGCCGGTCGCCGAAGCGGTAGGAGTAGCCGCCGGACTCGCTGATCGCCGCCGCGCAGCCCGCGAAGAAGTCGGCGTGGTGCTCCACCAGCCAGCGCGCGCCCAGCACCCCCTGGTCCTCCTCGTCGGCCACGAACGCCAGCACCACGTCGCGCCGGGGCCCGCGGCCCTCGCGGGACCAGGTGCCCAGCACGGCCAGGACCATGGCGACCATGTCCTTCATGTCCACCGCGCCGCGCCCCCACAGGTAGCCGTCGCGCTCGACGCCGGAGAACGGCGGCACGCTCCACTCGGTCGGGTCTGCGGGCACCACGTCCAAGTGGGCCTGCACCAGCAGGGCGGGCAGCGACGGGTCCTCACCGGGCACCCGCGCCAGCACGTTGGTGCGCCGGGGCGCGGGTTCCAGCAGCGTCGCGGTGATGCCCAGGTCCTCCAGGTGCCCGGCGACGAACTCGGCGGCCTCCCGCTCGCCCGCCGAGTCGCCCCGGCCGCGGTTGGTGGTGTCGAACCGCAGCAGCGCCGAGCACAGGTCGACGACGTCCTCAGCCATAGATCCCTTCCACCGCCCCCGCCGCGATGGCGGTGACCACCTTGAACGCCTGCATCGCCAGGGTCATCGACGCGGCGTCGAACCCGACGCGCCGAACGCCGACCCGCTCCACGGTGGGCACCACCGCCGCGGCGGCGGCCAGGTGGGTGGCGTCGAACTCCACCTCGACGCGGTGCGGCGCGGTCGCCGGGGTACCCCGCCGGGCACGACCCATGCCCTCCCGCGCGGCCTCGGCGATGAGCCCCGCGGTGACCTCCGGCGGGGAGCAGATGGCGGCGTAGCGGCTGACGCACTCCTTGACCGCGACCAAGCGCGCGTCGGGGGCGTAGGAGCGGGCGTCGGCGCAGGTGCGGTCGTCGCCGGTGACCAGCAGGACCGGCACGCCGTGCTCGGCGGCCAGCGCGGCGTTGAGCCTGCCCTCGCAGGCGGGCAGGCCGTCCAGCCACACCCCGGTGATGGAGTTCTCCAGGTAGGTGTGGGCGAGCACGCCCTCCTCGCCCGCGCCCGCGTGGTAGCCGAGGAACACCACGCCGTCCACGCCGGAGTCCACGCCCTGCATCATCGACAGCGGCTTGTGCCTGCCGGTGAGCATCCTGGCGCGGGTGTCCAGCTCCTCCAGCAGCAGGTTGCGCTGGCTGGAGTGCGCCTCGTTGACCAGGACATCGGTCGCGCCGCCGTCGACCAGCCCGGCCACGCAGGCGTTGACGTCGCCGGTGAACAGCCGTCGGAAGCGCTGCCACTGCTCGGTCTGGGGGACCACGTCGGCGGTCCAGGTGACACCGGTGGCCCCCTCCATGTCCGCCGAGATCAAGATCCGCATACGACTACCGTATCGGGCTATGGAAATTCTTGACTAGGAGACCACGATAGTGGTTATTTCTTGACTTCACATCCGTGGGGAGGCGGTCGCGATGGGTGTACGACGGCGGATCGGCGCGGTCGGCGCGGTGGTCGGGCTGGTGGTGCTGCCCTGCGCGGCACCCGCACAAGCACAGTCCCCCATCACGCTGCGGGTGGCCATCACCCAACAGGTGGACTCGCTTAACCCGTTCCTGTCGATCACGCAGGCGGGCACCGAGGTCGGCAGGCTCATGTACGACTACCTGACCGCCTACAGCCAGGCCGACCAGCGCCCGGTGGAGGGCGTGGCGGACGAGTGGGAGTCGTCCGACGACAAGCTCACCTGGACCTTCCACGTGCCCGATGGCAAGAAGTGGTCCGACGGCAAGCCGGTCACGGCCAAGGACGTGGCGTTCACCTACAACCTGATGATGCGCGACCCGGTGGCCGCCACCGCCAACGGCAGCTTCACCGCCGAGTTCGACAGCGTCACCGCCACCGACGACCGCACGGTGGTGATCAGGACCAAGGCCCCGCAGGCCACCATGCTCGCCCTGGACATCCCGATCGTGCCCGAGCACGTGTGGTCCGCGGTGCAGAACATCGGCGAGTACCAGAACGAGGCCGTGCCGGTGGTGGGCAGCGGACCGTTCGTGCTCACCGAGTACCGGGCCAACGAGTTCATCCGGCTCACCGCGAACAAGGACTACTGGCGCGGCGCGCCCAAGTACGACGAACTGGTCTTCACCTACTACAAGACCGTGGACGCCGCCGCGCAGGCGCTGTCCAGGGGCGAGGTCGACCTGGTCAACCGCATGGGGCCCGCGCAGTTCGACTCGCTCAAGGGCAAGGAGGGCATCACCCTCAACAAGGCCAACGGCCGCCGCTTCAACGAGATCGTGATCAACCCTGGGGCGGCGACCAAGACCGGCGAGCCGATCGGCGACGGCCACCCCGCGCTCAAGGACGTGGTCGTGCGCCGCGCCATCGCCCAGGCCATCGACCTGGACGAGATCATCGAGAAGGTCAACGGCGGCTACGCCCAGCGCGGCACCGGCCTGATCCCGCCGGTCTTCCCCGACTTCCACCTGGACAAGCCCAACCCCGAGCGGGTGTACGACCCCGCGGCGGCGAACAAGGCGCTCGACGACGCCGGGTACCGGCGCAACGCCGAGGGCACCCGCGTCTCCCCGGAGGGCCGCGAGCTGGAGCTGCGCCTGATCGGCCACGCCAGCCGCGCCTACGACGAGCAGACGGGTGAGTTCGTCAAGCGGTTCCTGGCCGACATCGGGATCGTGGTCGACGTGCAGATCGTCTCGGACAACCAGCTCAACGAGTCCACCACCGCGGGCACGTTCGACCTGGCCTTCTCCGGCTGGGGCACCAACCCCGACCCCGAGTCCATCCTGTCGCTGCACACCTGCGCCCAGCGGCCCAACGCCGACGGCAAGGGCGGCACCACCGACACGTTCTTCTGCGACGCCGAGTACGACGCCCTCTACGCCCAGCAGAAGGCCGAGTTCGACCTGGCCAAGCGCTCGGAGATCGTCAAGAGGATGCAGCAGCGGTTCTACGACCAGGTGCCCTCGGTGGTCCTGGGATACGACAACGCCCTGGAGGCGTACCGCAGCGACAAGTTCGCCGGCTTCCCGCTGCAGCCCGAGAAGGGCGGCGTGATCATGGCGCAGAACGGCGTGTGGGGCTACTACGGCGCCACGCCCACCGACAACGCGGGCCGGTCGTCCTCGGGCGGCAGCACCGCCCTGGTGATCGGCGGCGGGGCGGGCGCCCTGGTCGTGCTCGTCGGAGGCGCGTGGCTGGTCTCGCGCCGCCGGGGCGCGTCCGCCGGAGAACGGGAGTGATCGGCCACCTGGCCCGCAAGCTCGGCGGCGCGTTGGCCAGCCTGGTCTTCGTGGTCGTGCTGGGGTTCTTCCTGTTCCGGGTGATCCCCGGTGACCCGGTGGTCGCCATGACCAGGGGGCGCCCGGTGGGCAGCGCGCAGATCGCCGACCTGCGCGCGCGGCTCGGCCTGGACAAGTCGCTGGGCGAGCAGTTCCTGGACTACCTGGTCAACGCCGCCCGCGGTGACCTGGGCACTTCCTACGTCTACAACCGCCCGGTGGCCGACCTGATCGGCGAGCGGCTGTGGCCGACCGTGCTGCTGGTCGGCACGGCCACCGCGCTGGCCGTGGTGGTGGGGCTGTGGCTGGGCATCCGGGGCGCGTGGCGGCGCGGCAGCCGCTTCGACCGGGTCTCCACCGGCGTGGCGCTGACGCAGTGGGCGATGCCGACGTTCTGGCTGGGCATGCTGCTGTCGATGGCGACCGGGGACCTGTTCCCCACCGGCGGGATGCGCTACCCCGACACCCCGCCGGACTTCCTGTCGCAGTCGCTGGACGTGGCCCACCACATGGTGCTGCCGGTGATCACCATGGTCGCCGTGGTCTACGCCCAGTACCTGCTGGTGATGCGCTCGTCGCTGCTGGAGGAGATGCACGCGGACTACCTGGTCACCGCGCGCGCCAAGGGCCTGCGCGACGACCTGGTGCGCCGCCGCCACGCGGTGCCCAACGCGCTGCTGCCCACGGTGACCCTGGTGTTCCTGCACTTGGGGCTGGTGGTGTCGGGGGCGATCACGGTGGAGACGGTGTTCTCCTGGCCCGGTCTGGGCCTGCTGACCTACGAGGCGCTGACCGGACCGGACCTGCCGCTGCTGCAAGGCACCTTCGTGGTGCTGGCGGGCGCGGTGATCACCATGAACGTGCTGGCCGACCTGGTGTACCGGGTCCTGGACCCGCGGGTGCGTGCGGCATGACGGCGATCGTGTGGGAGCGCCGCCGGGCGGCGGCGCGGGCGACCTGGCGTGAGTTCGCCTCGCACCGGGGCGGCCTGGTGGGGTTGCTCGGGCTGGGCGCGATCGCGCTGCTGGCGCTGCTGGCGCCGCTGCTGACCGACCAGACCGGGCTGGACGTCACGCGCGCGCCCGGCAGGCCGTTCGAGCCGCCCAGCGGCGAGTTCTGGTTGGGCACCGACAACACGGGCCGCTCGGTGCTGCTGCTGACCTGGTGGGGCACCAGGGTCTCGCTGCTGGTCGGCCTGTCCGCGACCGTGCTGTCGGTGCTGATCGGCACGCTGGTGGGCGTCGCGGCGGCGCACTTCGGCGGCTGGACCTCGGCGCTGCTGATGCGGTTCACCGACTTCTTCCTGGTGCTGCCGTCGCTGGTGCTGGCCATCGCGCTGTCCACCGTGCTGCCGCGCGGGCTGGGCACGATCGTGCTGGCCATCGGCGCGACCTCCTGGCCCGCCACGGCGCGGCTGGTGCGGGCGCAGACCCTGGCGGTGGAGGCGCGGCCGTTCATCGAGCGCGCCAAGGCGCTGGGCGGCGGCCACGCGCACGTCATCGGCAAGCACGTGCTGCCCGCGGTGCTGCCGCTGGTGTTCGTCAACACCACGCTGACCGTGGCAGGCGCGATCATCGCCGAGTCGACGCTGTCGTTCCTGGGCCTGGGCGACCCCACGCAGATCTCCTGGGGGTCCATGCTGCACGCGGCGAACGTGCACGGCGCGGTGTCGCAGCGGGCGTGGTGGTTCCTGGTCCCGCCGGGGCTGGGAGTGGTGCTGGTGGTGCTCGCGTTCACGATGTGCGGGCGGGCGCTGGAGACGGTGCTCAACCCTCGGCTGAAGGGGGAGCGGTGAGCCCACTGCTGGAGCTGCGCGACCTGAGCGTGCACTACGGGGGCGCGCGCGGCGGCACCGCCGCGGTGAAGTCGGTGAACCTGGCGCTGGATGCCGGGCAGACCCTCGGCCTGGCGGGCGAGTCCGGCTGCGGCAAGTCCACCGTGGCCATGTCGGTGCTGCGGCTGCTGCCCCGCGACGCCCGCATCGACGGGCAGGTGCTGCTCGACGGCGAGGACGTGCGCACCATGTCCTGGGGCAGGCTGCGGGCGGTGCGCTGGGCGTCGGCCTCGATCGTGTTCCAGGGCGCGATGCACGCGCTCAACCCGGTGCACCGGGTGGGCGAGCAGATCGCCGAGCCGATGCGCCTGCACGGCACCAAGGGGTCGGTGTCGGAGCTGCTGGCCCAGGTGGAGCTGCCGCCGCGGGTGGAGCGGGCCTACCCGCACGAGCTGTCGGGCGGGCAGAAGCAGCGGGTGATGATCGCGATGGCGCTGGCGTGCTCGCCGCGGCTGGTCATCGCCGACGAGCCGACCACCGCGCTGGACGTGGTGGTGCAGGCGCAGGTGCTGGCGCTGCTGAGCAGGCTGGTCACCGAGCGCGGCATCGGGCTGGTGATGATCAGCCACGACCTGTCGGTGCTGGCCGCCACGTGCGACCGGCTGGCGGTGATGCAGCGTGGCGAGGTCGTCGAGGAGGGGCCCGCGCGGTCGGTGATCAGCGCGCCCACCCATCCGCACACCCAGGCGCTGGCCTCGGCGTTCCCGGTGATCGGCGACCCGGCGTTCCGCTACGTCACCGAGTCCGCGCCGGAGGGCCCGGTGCTGCTGCGCGCGGAGCGGGTGAAGGTCGACTTCGGCTCCACCACCGCGGTGGCCGGGGTGGATCTGGAGGTGCGCGCGGGCGAGATCGTGGCGCTGGTCGGGCAGTCCGGCTCGGGCAAGACCACGCTGGCCCGGACCCTGCTGGGGCTGCAGAAGCCCACCTCCGGACGGGTGCTGTTCGACGGCAGGCCACTGCCCTCCTCCTCGGCCGGGCTCAAGGACTACCGGCGGCAGGTGCAGCTGGTGCTGCAGGACCCGACCAGCGCCCTCAACCCCCGGCACTCGGTCTACGAGTCGGTGGCCGAGGGGCTGCGCATCCACCGCGTGCCCGGCGACGAGGGGCAACTGGTGGCCGAGGCGCTCAACGCCGCCGAGCTGCGCCCGCCGGAGCTGTTCTTCCCCTCGCTGCCGCACGAGCTCTCCGGCGGCCAGCGCCAGCGCGTGGTGATCGCGGGCGCGCTGGCGCTGGGACCGCGGCTGCTCGTCGCCGACGAGCCGGTGGCCTCGCTGGACGCCTCGGTGCGCGGCGAGATCCTGGCGCTGCTGCTGCGGCTGCGCCGCGAGCTGGGCCTGGGCGCCCTGGTGATCACCCACGACCTGGGGTTGGCGTGGAGCATCGCCGACCGGGTGGTGGTGATGTACCACGGCGAGTTCGTCGAGCAGGGGCCGGTGGAGGAGGTGCTGCTGCGCCCCCGGCACGACTACACCCGCAGGCTGCTGGCGGCGGTGCAGCCGTTCGGCTCGGTCTGAATCGACCGGTTTGATTGCCGCCGGTGATCGAGCCGTTCGGGTGGTGGACCGGTTCCGGGTTGCTGTCGGGGGTGCGAGGGCTGCTGGTCCGACCAGCTTTCCAGGACTTCGGGTCGTGGGTGTCCTGTTCGAACGGGGTCCGGGCGATCCCGGCGACCGCAGCGCCGGGACGCACGACGCTGCGGTACGCGATCGACGGCGCGCTCTACGCCCTCGACTGCCCTCGCCCGCTCACCTCAGCCCGGAGTTCGGCGTAGGGACGACCCTGGTGACCTCGATCCGGTCGACGAGCAGGAAGCTCTTCACCTTCGGGTCGAGCTCGTTCCGCCAGCGGTCGCTCTGGTAGACGTTGGCGTACAGGGCGGCCCGCTCCTGCTCGTCCTCGAACCGGCGGATCCACACGTAGCCGTCCGGGTCCTCCTCGTCCACGAACGACGCCGTGACCGACATCCCCCGTTCGACCTGGAACGGGATGACGGTGTCCTCCATGTAACGGACCCATTCGTCGCGCAGCCCCGGCCGGACCTGGTAGCGGCGGATCTCGTAGAACATCGGGTGCTCCAGTGCTTTCGAGGCGGGGATTCAGGAAGCGACGCGCAGGACGAGCTTGCCGCGGGTGCGGTTGGACTCACCGCGGGTGTGAGCCTCGGCGACCCGCTCGAGCGGGAACACCTCTTCGACCTCCACCACCACCTCGCCGGAGTCGATGAGCGAGCCGATGGTGGTGAGCGCGGGCCCGTCCGGCTCGACCAGGAACGGCGACACCCGCTTGCCCTTGGCCTCGGCCGCGGCGGCCAGCTCGGGCGAGACGCCTGCCGGGATCGCGACCAGGAGCCCACCGGGGCGCAGCACGTCCAGCGACCGCGTGCTGGTGTTGTCGTGGAGGTCGCCGACCAGGTCGATCACGACGTCGACGTCGGAGACCGCGTCCTCGAACCGGACGGCGGTGTAGTCGACGAGCTCGTCCGCGCCGAGCTTGGTGAGCCAGTCGTGGCTGCCCGCCCGAGCGGTGCCGATCACGTGGGCGCCGAGGTGCTTGGCGAACTGGACCGCGAAGTGGCCGACGCCGCCGCCCGCGGCGTGGACCAGCACGCGCTGCCCCGACTGGAGGTGCGCGGTGTCCACCAGGGCCTGCCACGCGGTGAGCGCGGCGAGCGGCACCGCCGCGGCCTGCTCGTGGCTGATGCTCGAAGGCTTGCGGGCGAACTGGCGGGCAGGCGCGGTGACGTACTCGGCGTAGCCGCCCGCCGCCCGCGGGAACCAGGGCATGCCGTAGACCTCGTCGCCCTCGCGCAGGGTCGTGACGCCGAAGCCGACCTTGTCCACGACACCGGAGACGTCCCAGCCCAGGGTGAACGGCGGCTCGCCGAGCACGCCCGCCATGCCCGACCCGGCGCGGGTCTTCCAGTCCACCGGGTTGATGCCTGCCGCGTGCACCTTCACCCGGACCTCGGTCGGCAGCGGTTCGGGGCGGGGCACCTGCTCCACCGAAAGCACGTCGGGACCGCCGATGGCGTGCTGGACGACGGCGCGCATCGATGCGTCGGACACTGGTTCTCTCCCTGGATCAGTTACTCGGAAAGACCCGAGGATGATCTTTCCCTGAACGCCGAAAACGTATCCCCAGGGATATAGTTACCTGCAAGGGTTAAAACTTCCCAATGGGAAGTATCGAGGTGAAGGGCTTGCCATGACCACCGTGTGCCTGACCGGACAGCACTCCGACCACGACGTCTACGCCGCGCAGTGCCCGTGCCGAGCGATGCTGGACCTGCTGGCGAACAAGTGGTCCGCGCTGGCCATCGGCGCGCTCGAGGACGGCCCGCGGCGTTTCGGCGAGCTCCAGCGGCACCTGCAGGGAGTCAGCCCGAAGGTGCTGACCCAAACCCTGCGGCGCCTGAAGGACTTCGGCCTCGTGGACCGCACTGTCTACCCCGCGGTGCCCCTGCACGTCGAGTACTCGCTCACCGAGCTCGGGCACAGCGCGGCAGTGCCGCTGCGGATGCTGCGCAGCTGGGTGGAGGACAACATCGACAGCGCCGCCCGCGCCGGGGCGTCCGCGGCGTCCTGCGCGGGATAGACCACGACGAACCGCCGACAACGCCGGGCACCCGCCGAAACCGCGCCCGCCGGCCGGTGAACTCGGGCTCAGCCGAGCAGCGGGCGCAGCCCGTCGAGCAGGGCAGTGCTGGGGCGGCCCGCGAGGCGTGACAGGTCGCCGGTGGTCAGCGCCAGCGCGCCCGCGCGGGTGCCCGCGTCGAGCGCGACGAGGAACCCGGCGGTCTGCTCGTCCACGCCCGCATCGAGGAGTGCGGCCAGGTGCTCCTCGGGGGTGACACCGCGGTGCACCACCTCGCGGCCCAGCAGCGTCGAGAACGCATGGGCCAGCTCGTCGAAGTCCCAGGCGTAGTCGCCGGAGAGCTCGTAGACCTTGTTCTCGTGGCCCTGCCCCACCAGCGCGCCCGCGGTCGCGGCGGCGTAGTCGGCGCGGGTGGCGCTGGCCACGCGGCCCTCGCCCGCGCTGGTGAGCACCTCGCCGGTGGCCGCGGCCTGCTGCAGCGCCGGGGCGTAGTTCTCGGTGTACCAGCCGTTGCGCAGGAGGGTGAACGGCAGACCGGAGTCCCTGATCAGCTGCTCGGTCTCGACGTGGTCGGCGGCCAGCACCAGCGGGCTGCCCTCGGCGGAGAGCACGCTGGTGTAGAGCAGCCGGGACACCCCCGCGCGCACGGCGGCCCCGATCACGGCCCGGTGCTGGGCGACCCTGGTGCCGACCGCGTCGCTGGAGATCAGCAGCAGGGTGTCGCCCTCGGACAGCGCGGCGTCCATGCTCGCCGGGTCGTCGTAGTCGAAGCGGGTGGTGGTGACGCCGAGCGCGGCCAGGTCGGTGATCTTGTCCAGGTTGCGCCCACCCGCCACGATCCGGTCGGCGGGCACGCCGCGGTCGAGCAGTTCGGTGACGACCAGGCGGCCCAGCTGGCCGGTGGCGCCGGTGATGACGAACGACATGGCGCGACGGTAACGGCCCGCGCGCACGCCTGCCCGTTCGGACAGCGGATCGGGGGTTCACCCCCTGGAGCGCTGTGGGCGCAGGAGCTACTCCTGGGAGCGTGGCGACTCCGCCGCATGCGCGGACCAGGCGCCGGACTGGCCCGCGTCGCGGACGAGCAGGGCGATCTGCACCCGGTTGGTCAGCCGGAGCTTGGCGAGCGAGCGGCTGACGTGGGCCTTGATGGTGGTCTCGGTCATGCCGAGTGCCCTGGCGATCTCGGCGTTGGCCAGCCCTCGCGCCACCGCGTGGGCAACGTCCCGTTCGCGAGCGGTGAGCACGGCCAGGCGTTCCCGCGCGGCACGGACATCCGGTGAGAACTGGTCCGCGAACGCGTCGATCATCCGTTTGGTGACCGTGGGCGCGAGTACGGCGCTGCCGTCGGCCGCGGTGCGGACGGCGGCGATCAGGTCGCGGGGCGCGGTGTCCTTCAGCAGGAATCCCGCGGCCCTGGCGCGCAGGGCCGCGTGGACGAACTCGTCGCGGTCGAAGGTGGTCAGCATGAGCACCTTCGGCGGGCTCTGGGACCGGTTGATCTCCTGGAGCGCGGCCACTCCGTCCATGCTCGGCATCCGCACGTCCATGAGCACGACTTGCGGCCGATGGCGGGCGACGGCAGTGATGGCCTCCGTGCCGTTCCCGGCCTCGGCGACCACCTCGATGTCGTCGGCGGCCTCCAGGATCATGCGCAGCCCGGTCCGCACCAGGGTTTCGTCGTCGACGACGAGCACCCGGATCATGTCGGAAGCGCCGCGGACACGAGGAAACCGCCGTCCGGCTCCGGTCGGGCGACGAACGTGCCGCCCAGGACTTCGACGCGCTCCCTCAGACCGATCAGGCCGAGGCCGCTGCCGGACATCGCCGGTCCGGGATCGGACGGTGCGGTGTTGCCGACCGTGATCTCCAGCGCCGAGGGCGAGTACCGCACGACCACCCGCGCGGTGGCGGTGCTCGCGTGCTTGTGCACGTTGGTCAGGGCTTCCTGGACGATCCGGTAGGCGGTGTGCTCCACCACGGCGGGCAACCCGCGTGCCGTGCCGCTGTCGTGCCGTTCCACGACAACGCCGACCGACCTGGACTGGTCGAGCAGCCAGTCGAGGTCGGCGAGCGTCGGCTGTGGTCGGGCGGCTTCCCCGTCCGCTTCACCGAGTATCCCCAGAACCGCTCTCAGCTGGGTGAGCGCCTGCTTGCCCGTCGTGCGGATGAGTTCCGCCTCCGCCGCGGTCCTGTCGTCGGTCGCGTTGATCTCCAGCGCTCCGGCGCGCAGCACCATCAGCGAGACCCGGTGGGCCACCACGTCGTGCATGTCCCGCGCGATGCGGGCGCGTTCGTGCGCACGGGCCTGCTCGGCGCGGGCGGCTTGCTCCCGTTCCAGCCTCTCGGCGCGCTCGCGCAGCCCGTCCACCACCTGGCCGCGCGCGGCCGCCCACAGCCCGATCACCAGCGGAAGCCAGACGAACAGCGGTGCGCTGCCCAGCGAGGAGGCGATGTCGGTGCCGGGGCGCGGCAGGACCGCCGGCAGGCTCGCGGTCACCGCGTAGATCACCAGGTGGAGCGGTCGCCGGTAGGTGGTCGCCGCGACGTACGACGTCACGGCGACCAGGAGGCCCGGTGACCGGACCACGGCGTCCACAGCCGTCACCGCCAGCAGCGGCCATCGCCGTTGCGGCGTCATCCGGATCGCGACCGCGGCCAGCAGCCCGACTGCGGTCGCCTGGACGTAATCGGGGACTGACGCGAGTCCGGGCAGGTCGAGGCTGCGCAGCCCCGCGTCGGGGAGGGCCGAGGGGAGGAAAGCGCCGCAAAAAGCAGCCGCTGGAAGCCACCAGGGTGCCGCACCACCGCGCGAGGAGCGCATCCGCGGCGACACGTTGCCCATCCGCCTGATCATAACGAGGTACCGGGTCCGGGGAACGACGTGTCACCAGCTCAAGATCTTCAACGGCTCGCGGCCGGAAGCGTGCGGGCTCCTGATCCGCAGCTCGGGCACGGCGTTCCGCAGCACCCGGATGCCCAGCGGCACGAACACCGGGCACAGGGCGGCGGAGGTGACGACACTGGCGAAGGTGCTCTCCTTCAGCACACCGGTCCACAACGTCCCCGACAGGAGGAACAGCAGGAGACGCCCCGTGCCGAACACCCCCGACCGGTAGGCGCCGATGGCCAGCACGAGGGTTCCGATGTACAGGCCGAAAGCCGCCGTGATGGGAACCCGCCACGGACCGTAGGAGATGTCCACGTACGCGTCCATCACGGTCTCGGTGGCCTCGTCGAGTCCCAGTCGCCCCACCAGTTCGAAAGCGGTCTGGTCCACGCCCGCCCAGTACAGGCGGGAGAACAGGCCCACGACGACGAGCGTGCCCGCCACGAAGGCGAGCTTCGGGGAGTGCACGGCGACGATCTGGGCCAACGTGACGACCGCGGGACACAGCAGGATGGCCCCGGCTGCGAAACACGCGTAACCGGCCGTGGTCAGCGCGGGGTTCGCCAGGTAGACGGCCAACTGCGACGCAGCGGCGAACGGCTGCCTGGCGAACCAGTCCACCTGCTCGGCCGAGAAGGTGGCCGAGCGCTGCGCCAGATGGCGCAGGAGCAACCCCGTCAGCCACACGAGGGGGCCGAGTACGAGTGCCGTGCCTCCGATGACCCTGCCGGGGAACAGGGCATCGTGGTGGGCCACCGGGGACGTCTTCCCCCTGCCGCCTGATCCGGCGTCCGTGTCCGGTCGTGTCATGGCCGGAACCCTGGACCACCGACGGCGCGACCACATCCTTCGATCGATGCGCGAGCCGTCTCCTTGGTAGTACCGCCGCCCTGCGCGGCGGCACCGCCTGGGACCGGGGGCGTGGGCGGCGCCGCACCCTCGTCACAGGTACTTCTTCAGCTCCCGCTTGGCCAGCGACATGCGGTGGACCTCGTCGGGGCCGTCGGCCAGCCGCAGGGTGCGGGCCGCGGCCCACAGCTGGGCCAGCGGGAAGTCCTGGCTGACCCCGCCCGCGCCGTGCGCCTGGATGGCCTTGTCCAGCACCCACTCGGCCATCAGCGGGGTGGCGATCTTGATCGCCTGGATCTCGGTGTGCGCGCCCTTGTTGCCCACGGTGTCCATCAGCCACGCGGTCTTGAGCACCAGCAGCCGGGCCTGCTCGATGCGCACCCGGGACTCGGCGATCCACTCCTGCACCACGCCCTGGCGGGCCACCGGCTTGCCGAAGGCCACCCGCCCGATCGCGCGGCGGCACATCAGCTCCAGCGCCCGCTCGGCCATGCCGATCAGCCGCATGCAGTGGTGGATGCGTCCCGGCCCCAGCCGGGCCTGGGCGATGGCGAAGCCCTCGCCCTCGCCCGCGATGAGGTTGTCCGCGGGCACCCGCACGTCGTCGAAGACGATCTCGGCGTGCCCGCCGTGGTCCGCGTCGGTGTAGCCGAACACGTGCATCCCGCGCTTGACGTGCACACCGGGGGTGTCGCGGGGGACCAGGACCATCGACTGCTGGCGGTGCCGCTCGGCCTGCGGGTCGGTCTTGCCCATCACGATCAGGATCTCGCAGTGGGGTGCCATCGCGCCGGAGGACCACCACTTGCGGCCGTTGATGACGTAGTGGTCGCCGTCGCGCTCGATGCGGGTGGCGATGTTGGTGGCGTCGGAGGAGGCCACGTCCGGTTCGGTCATGCAGAACGCGGAGCGGATCTCGCCCGCCAGCAGCGGCTGGAGCCACTGCTGCTTCTGCCGCTGGGTGCCGAACATCGCCAGCACCTCCATGTTGCCGGTGTCCGGCGCGGCGCAGTTGAGCGCTTCGGGGGCCAGGTGCGGGCTGCGGCCGGTGATCTCGGCCAGCGGCGCGTACTGCAGGTTGGTCAGCCCGGCCCCGTGCTCGGCGTCGGGCAGGAACAGGTTCCACAGCCCCTGGCGGCGCGCCCGGGCCTTGAGCTCCTCCAGCACCGGGGGGCGCGCCCACGGGTCGGTGGCGGTGGCCAGCTGCTCGTGGGCCACCGCCTCGGCCGGGTAGACGAACTCGTCCATGAACGCCAGCAGCCGCTGCCGCAGCTCCTCGGTCCTGGCGTCGTACGCGAAGTCCATCAGTGCTCCCCTGCTGTCTGGGCGAGACCGCGCCGGACCAGCGGCAGGGTCATCGCGCCGATGGTGTCGAAGCCCGCGCCCACGGTCTTGCCGGAGGTGAAGCGGTAGTGGATGCCCTCGATGATCACGGCGAGCTTGAAGTAGCCGAAGGCGGTGTACCAGCCCAGGCCGGTGACGTCGGCGCCGCTGCGCAGGGCGTAGCGCTGGACCAGCCGCTCGGTGTCGGCGAAGCCGGGCAGCGACGGGACGGTGCCGGTGATCGGGTCGTCCTCGGCGCCGCCGAGGCCGCTCCAGTACACACACAGCAGCCCCAGGTCTGCCAGCGGGTCGCCCAGGGTGGCCATCTCCCAGTCCAGCACCGCGCTGATCCCCAGCGGGTCGGCGGTGACCAGCACGTTGTCCAGCCGGTAGTCGCCGTGCACGATGGTGGCGCGGCGGGGGGAGGGCACGCTGCCCGCCAGCCGGTCGCGCAGCTCGTCGATGCCGGGCAGCTCGCGGCTGCGCGAAGCCTCAAGCTGCTTGCCCCACCGGGCGACCTGGCGCCGCAGGAACCCGTCGGGGCGGCCGAAGTCGCCGAGGCCGACCTGGGCCGGGTCGACCGCGTGCAGGTCGACCAGCACGTCGACCAGCCGGTCGGACAGCGCCGCGGCCTTGTCCGGGGTCAGCCACGGGCACTGGTCGCGGTGCCGCAGCGCCTGGCCGGGCATCTCCCGCATCAGGTAGAACGGCGCGCCGAGCACCTCGGGGTCCTCGCACAGCAGCTCCACGCCCGGCACCGGCACCGCGGTGCCCGCCAGCGCGGAGATCACCCGGTACTCGCGGGACATGTCGTGCGCGGTGGCCAGCACGTGGCCCAGCGGCGGGCGGCGCAGCACCCAGCGGTGTCGCCCGTCGGTGACCCGGTAGGTCAGGTTGGAGCGGCCGCCGGGGATCAGCTCGCCGGTCAGCGGGCCGGTGCCCAGGTGCGCGGCCAGCCGGTCGAGGTCCAGACCGGGCAGCTCGGTGCCGCTCACGCGGCGGCCCCCAGCAGTTCGGCGATCACCGCGCGGGTGCTCTCGGCGTCGGTGTGCCGGTGGGCGTGCAGGCCCACCGCCCTGGCGCCCTCGACGTTGGCGGGCGCGTCGTCGAAGAAGGCGCACCGGTGGGCGGGCAGGCCGAGGCGCTGCAGGGTGTGCTCGAAGATGCGCGGGTCCGGTTTGCGCAGCCCGACGCGCCCGCTGATGACGACCACGTCGAACAGCTCCAGCAGCAGGGTCTCGGGGTAGCCCTCGCCCCAGCTGTTGGACAGCAGCGCCGTGGTCACCCCGTCGGCGCGCAGCCCGCGCACCAGCTCGACCATGGCGGGGTCGGGGTGGGCGCTGCCGAACATCCGGCGCAGCAGGCCCTTGGCGGCGACCTCGCGGCCGTCGAGGGTGACCAGCTCGGCGGCCAGCAGCGCCTCGAACTCGGCCACGGTCAGCTCGCCGGTCTCCAGCCGGAGCACGGGGCTGTCCGGCATCGCCTCGCGTCCCATCCAAGCGCGCATGGTGCTCCGGTAGCGGTCGCGGTCGATGCCCTCCGCGCCCAGCCAGTCCTCGATGAACTGCGGCACCGAGACGGTGAGCACGCCGCCCCAGTCCAGCACCACGGCGTCGATCCGACGCTGTCTCGCATTGGCCACGCGGCGAGGGTACCGACCGGTCGGTATGTCAGCAAGCGGTTCTTTTCAAAAACGTGAACACGTTGTTCGCGTCTGACTTCTCGCAATTTCGCGGAAATCCGGGCGCATTCTCCGGAACCGTCCCGCCGATCGGGTCCGTCGAACAGCGCGGAGGGGTCGTGCCGATTCTGGTCACCGGTGCCACGGGCACCGTCGACAGCAGCGTCGTGCGCCTACTGCTCCACCTGGTGCACAACCATCCCGGCCGGGACGACGACGATCCGCCGGAGGCCCGGCACCGGGTGTTCCAGCGCGCCATCGAATCCTCGGAACGGACTGGACGCACGTGTTTCCCGGCGAATTCATGGCCAACACCAGGGAATGGGCGCCGTCGATCCGGGCCGAGGCGGTGGTGCGGGCCCCGTTCGGCGACTGGCTCAGCGCCATGGTGCACGAGGACGACGGGCCGCGATGACGCGGTGCGGCGGCTGATCGGCGAGGTGGTCGGCAGGCCGGTGCGGGGCACTGGCGGGAGCTCTACTCGCCGCAGGTGGTCGAGTGGTTCCCGGAGAGGGGCGAGCACCCGGAGGGCGACGCCCGGGTCTCGCCCGACGTCGCCGAGGTCACCCCGGCTCGGGCCTGCTGACCGCGTTGCGCAGCCGGATGCCGCTGAACCCCAGCGTGGAGGCGGTGACGCGGTCCCAGAACGGCCACAGCGAGGTGGTCAGCCGCAGCTCGACGCCCGCTTGCCCGTGCAACCGCACCAGGTCGCCGACCGGCTGCGGCGGGCCCAGCGGCACCACCGGACCGGTGGCCACGTGGGCGTGCGGAGGGTCGCCGATCGGCCGGAACGCCGAGGCGTCGAACCGGTAGGCGTAGAGCCTGGCGGACAGCAGCGCGGGCAGCCACCGGTACTCCACGACGTGCACGCGACCCGCGCCCAACCAAGCCCGGTCCGCCTCGGTGGTGGTCGGCTCGACCCAGGCCATCGCCCGCGGGCACTGGCGGGGGAACCAGTAGTCGGGAGCGCGTGCGCCGTCAACCGCCCACACGTAGGCGCCGGGGACCTTGGCGGTGGCGGCCACGTGCGGGACGAAGCGGGTGATCGTGGAATCCTCGGAGAAGTGCAGCACTTCTCCCGCGGCCGGTCGCATGGTGGCAGTCTGGCGGGAACCCGGCCCGCCGAGGACCGGATTCCCGCCGGACGCGTGATGGACCGCGGGGTGCGCGCGCGGTGGTGTCGGCCGCGCGTCAGGCGTTGATCTCCTTGCGGCCGGTGTCGCTGCCGCCGATGGCGATCTTGCGCGGCTTGGCCTTCTCGGCGATCGGGATGCGCAGGGTCAGCACGCCCGCGTCGTAGTCGGCCTTGATGTGGTCGGTGTCCAGCGTGTCGCCCAGGAACAACTGCCGGGAGAACACGCCCAGCGGGCGCTCGGAGACCTGCATCTCGACGTTGTCGCCGGAGTGGGCGGGACGGCGCTCGGCCTTGACCGTCAGCACGTTGCGCTCCACGTCGAGCTCGATGGCGTCCGTGGCGACACCGGGCAGGTCGAACTCCACGACGAACTCGTCCCCGACGCGGTAGGCGTCCATCGGCATGGCCGTGGGGCGGGACCAGGTGCCCGGTCCGGTGAACAGCTGCTGGGTCAGCCTGTCCAGCTCACGGAACGGGTCGGTGCGCATCAACATGGGAAGACACCTCCTGTGTGGCTGTTCTCTGGACAGTCAATGCGCTGTGCCACCACAGTAGCGCGTCGTCACTTCGTTGACAACCCCTTTTGTCGTCCATACGATGACCACATGGCCATCGAGGACTACGAAGCCGTCCGGGCGGCCGCCGCCGCGGGCGAGGACCTCACCGCCGAGCAGGTGCTGTCGGCCCTGGTCCTGCTGCGCAGGCTGCGCGAGGAGCTGGCCGGGTGGGAGCCGCAGCTGATCGCCGCCGCGCGCGAGCTGGGCACCAGCTGGGCGGAGCTGGCCCCGGCGCTGGGCGTGGCCAGCCGCCAGGCCGCCGAGCGCCGCTACCTGCGGCTGCGTCCGTCGGAGCTGGGCTCCACCGCCGAGCAGCGGGTCCGCGCCGAGCGCGACCGCCGGGCGGGCGAGCGGGCGGTGGCGCAGTGGGCGCGGGAGAACGCGGCGTCGCTGCGCGGACTGGCGGGCCAGGTCGGGCGGGTGGACGTGGTCGTGCGGCAGGCGCTGGCGCACGACGACACCGCCGCGCTGCTGGAGCCGCTGGTCAACGCGCTGGGCCGGGTGCGGGACGCGGACCCGGCGCTGGCCGAGGAGATCCAGGCGATCAGCGAGCGCAGCGAGGAGGTGCGCCGCGACACGCTGTCGCTGCGCGACAGGAGCAGCTGACCGGCGCGGCGCCGGGTTCAGCGGGTCAGGGCTGTCGACCGCTCGGGCTCGACGGGGAAGAGCTGCCGGGTGGACCCGTCGACCAGGTTGCGGGTGTGCACGCGGTAACCGGTGGCGACGGCACCGGTGAAACGGCCACCGGTGGTGCACTGGAAGGCGGCCGGGTCCGGGACGCGGTAGCCCTTCTCGATCATCTCCGCGACCTCGCCGAAGCAGCGCTTCCAGCTGCCGCCGTCGGCCCACCGGATGTCCAGGAACCCCCGGACCTGCAGCACCGCGGTGAAGGGGGTGCTGATCCTGCCTTCCAGCACGGAGAAGGTGGTCTGCACGCGGCAGCGCGCGGGCACCGGGATCTGCGCGCGGTAGCGCCAGTGCCGGGTCACCGCGGTGGTCTGGGGCCGGGTGGAGGTCAGGTCCAGCTCGGCGCGGACCCCGTCGTCGTCGACGAGCGGCACCGGAACCTCGAACGTCGTGCCGACCCGCAGCGCCTCCGACAGCGTCCAGCCGAAGGTGTCGGTGGTGGTCTCGTCCACCGCGAAAGTCCGCGTGCGGGTGTTGTCGGTGTCGTTGGTGAAGACCGACTGCCGCACCACCACGGCGCGCTGGTCCTCGACGTCCAGGGTGGTGTAGCGCAGGGCGGCCAGGCCCAGGGTGACGTCGAACCTGTCGAACCGGAAGTCCTGCTCCGGGATCTCGCCCCGGATCTGCTGCCTGATCACCTCGACGGGATCGCGCATGGGTGGTTCCTCTCGACGCTGGGCGGGCCCTCCGCTGGACACGCCCGCTCCAGCGTCCGCCCCAGGGAGGGCGTGTCCAGCGCGAAGTGCGCCGTCCGGGCGACGGTCACCCACCACCGCGGGGTCGTCACCGCGCCACGGTGAGCAGGCCCGCGTCGGCGTCCAGGACCGCGGTGACCCCCAGCGGCACGGTGCGCTGCCCGGCGCAGTGGCCGAACCCGACCGAGCCCAGCACCGGCACGCCCAGCCCGCCCAACCGGTCCACCAGCACCGCCTCGACCTCGGCGGGCTCGCCGCAGTCGACCCACGAGCCCAGCGCGACGCCCGCGACCCGGTCGAACCAGCCCTGGCGCAGCAGCCCGGTCAGCAGGTGGTCGAGCCGGTAGGGCTCCTCGTGGACGTCCTCCAGCAGCGCGATCGCCCCCTCGGGCGGGGTGGTGCCACCCAGCAGGCTGACCGTGCCGCCCACGGCGGTGCCGGTGGCGCGACCGGGCACCACGGGCACCCCCGGCAAGCTTCCGGAGGAATCCCCGGACAAGCCCTCGACGCCGGAGAACAGGGCGTGGCGCAGGTGCTCGCGCGCGGTGGCGTCCTCGACGAACGCGGCCGTGGCGACCATCGGCCCGAACCAGGTGGGCACCCCCAGCCGCCACAGCCTGCCGTGCAGGGTGGTGGTGTCGCTGGAGCCCGCGAAGACCTTGGGCCCGGCCGCGGCCACCGCCGCCCAGTCCACCAGGTCGACCACGCGCTCGCTGCCGTAGCCGCCGCGCGCGCACAGCACCGCCCGCACCGACGGGTCGCACCAGGCCGCGGTGAAGTCGGCGGCCCGGTCGGCGTCGGCGCCCGCCAGGTAGGGCAGCACCGGGTGTCGATCGCGGGCGTGCGCGGTGAGCACCACCTCCAGCCCCCACGAGCGCAGCAGCCCCAGGCCGCGGTCGAGCAGCTCGGGCGGGCAGGGGCCCGCCGGGCTGACCACCGCCACCCGGTCACCGGGCCGCAGCGGCGGGATCACCCCCGCGACCGGTGGCGTGGTCACCGGCGCAGCTCCAGCACCGGCACGCCGAGCGGGGTGAAGCCGAAGACCTGGCCGTAGAAGGACAGCTCGGCCTGCAGCGCGGCGACGATGGTCTCGGCCCGGCGGAAGCCGTGCTGCTCACCCGCGAAGGTCAGGTAGGCGTGCGCGATGCCGGTGCCCGCCAGCGCGGCGGCGAACCGGTCGGCCTGCTCCGGCGGGCAGATCTCGTCCTCCAGGCCCTGCAGCAGCAGCACCGGCCCGGCCAGCCGGTCCACCCGGTTGACCGGTGAGCGCTCGGCGTAGCGGTCGGCGGCCTGCGGCAGCGGCCCGACCAGGCCCTCCACGTAGCAGGACTCGAAGTCGTGGGTCTCGCCGCCCTGACGGGTCCACCCGGCCAGGTCCAGGATCGGGAAGGCCACCATGCCGCAGCGGTAGGTCTTGACCGAGGTCAGCGACGCCGCCGCGGTCCAGCCGCCCGCGCTGCCGCCGCGGATGCCCAGCCGGGCGCGGTCGGCGGTGCCCTCGTCGGCCAGCGCCCGCGCCACCGCGGCGCAGTCGTTGACGTCGACCACGCCCCACTGGCCGCGCAGCCGCTCCCGGAAGGCCCGCCCGTAGCCGGTGGAGCCGCCGTAGTTGACCGCCACCACGCCGATGCCCCGGCTGGTGAAGTAGGCCAGCTCCAGGTCCAGCACGGGCGAGAACCGGCCGGTCGGGCCGCCGTGGACGTGCACCACGTACGGCGGCAGCTCGCCCTCGGGGGCGGCGAAATCGGGGTTGTGCGGCGGGTAGAGGTAGGCGGGCACCTCCCCGTCGGGGCCCTGGAAGACCCGCTCCACCGGGGTGGGCAGGTACTCGGCGTGCGCGACCTCGGAGGGCGTGAACCGGGTCAGCTCGCCGGTGGCCAGGTCCAGCGACACCACCGCGGTCTCCGCGCGCGGCCCGGCCGCGGCGCCGACCAGCATCCCGTCGTGGGCGGCCAGCTGCGCGCTCCACCAGGGCAGGTCCACCTCCACGTCGGTGACCGTGCCGGTGCGCTCGTCGAGCACGGCCAGCGCCCCGGAGCGCAGCACCGCGTACCGACCGGGCGCGACCGGGGCGAACCAGCGCTGGCCCAGCCGCCACATCGGCCCGCCCAGCTCCTCCCGGCACGGCGCCAGGTTGACCGCGGCACCGTCGAGGCTGATCCGGTGCAGGTTCCACCAGCCGTCGGGGTCGGTCAGCGCCAGCAGCGCGTCGCCCTCCCACTCGACCTGGCAGACCGCCTCGGTCGGGCCGCCCGCCAGGACGCGGTGCCGGTCGGAGCCGACCTCGGCCACGCACAGCTCCGTGCCGTCCCACGGCATCCGGGGGTGGTCCCAGCCGATCCAGGCGAAGTGGCGGCCGTCGGGGCTGAGCCGGGGGCCGGTCATGAAGTGGTGGCTGGCGGCGAGCACCCGCGCCGGGGAGCCGTCCAGCGGCACGGCCACCAGCTCGCGCCGCACGTCGGTGCGCGCGTCGCCGGTCACCGTCTCCCGCACGCACCACACCTCCGTGCCGCCGGGCCCGGCGGTCAGGTCGGCGTAGCGGTAGCCGTGGCGGCGCTCGGGCTCGGGGGTGATGGGCACCGGGTCGGGGTCGGCGGGGTCGAACAGGTAGATCCGCTGGTCGTCCCAGTGGGTGAAGGCCACCCGGTCGCCCTCGGGGGTCTCCAGCACCGCCCAGGGCCTGCCGCCGTACTCGTGGACCCGGTTGCGGAGGTTCCACGGCGGGGGCAGCAGGTCCCGCCCGTCGCGCACCAGCGCCACCCGGCCGCCCTCGGCGGGCCGTCCCTCGGCCCACCAGAGCCTGCCCCGGTGCAGGTCGACCCACTGGGGGCCGCCGCCCGCCGCCGCGACATCGGCGGCCTGGACGGGCGATGTCCACGTTCCGTACGGCGCGATCTTCACCACGCGGCGACTGTATAGGGGTCGCGGGTGCGTCGGGGCACCCGAGCGCGGCTCGCGGGGCGAAAGCCGGGGGGAGGGCTGCCGGTCACCGGCCGGTGGCCTAGGGTCGTTGTCGTCATGGCACGCGTCATCCACGTATTCCGCCAGCCCGACCGGTTCGTCGCCGGCACCGTCGGGCAGCCCGGCGAGCGCACGTTCTACCTGCAGGCCTCCGAGGAGAGCAGGCTGGTCAGCGTCGCGCTGGAGAAGCAACAGGTCGCCGTACTCGCCGAGCGCATCGGCTCACTGCTGGAGGAGGTGCACCGGCGGTTCGGCGCGGAGGTCCCTGCGGAGGTCCCCGACGACCTCCGGGACACCGAACCGCTGGTGGTGCCGGTCGAGGAGGAGTTCAAGGTCGGCACGATGGGCCTGGGCTGGGACGCCGAGTCCCGCGCCGTGGTCATCGAACTGCTCGCGATCACCGAGGAGGAGGTCGACGAGGCGGTGGTGCTCGACGACACCGAGGAGGGGCCCGACGCGGTGCGGGTGTTCCTCAGCCCGGCCGAGGCGCGGGCGTTCGCCGAGCGCGCCGACCGGGTGGTGCGCGCGGGCCGCAAGCCGTGCCCGCTGTGCTCGGAGCCGCTGGACCCGGAGGGCCACATCTGCCCGAGGCAGAACGGCTACCGGCGTTCGGACGAGGGCTGAGCGCAGCCGTGGGTCCCGGCGACGACGGCGTGCTCGACCTGCTCGCCCGCGGCCGCTTGGAGGTCGAGGGCAGGCTGGTCGACGCCTCCAACGCCACCCTGTTCTGCGCCATCACCCTGGACGGGGTCTCCGCGCACTGCGTGTACAAGCCGGTGCGCGGCGAGCGCCCGCTGTGGGACTTCCCCGACGGCACGCTGGCGGGCCGCGAGGTGGCCACCTACCTGGTGTCGGAGGCCGCCGGGCTGGGTCTGGTGCCGCCCACGGTGCTGCGGCCCGGCCCGTTCGGCGAGGGCATGGTGCAGCTGTGGGTGGACACCCGCGAGGACGAGGACCTGGTCGACATCGTGCCGGTGGAGCAGGTGCCGCCGGGGTGGCGCTCGGTGCTGCGCGCCCACGACCGGTTCGGTGAGCCCGCGCTGCTGGTGCACGCCGACCACCCGCGGATGGCGCTGATGGCGGCGTTCGACGCGGTGGTCAACAACGCCGACCGCAAGGGCGGTCACGTGCTGCACGCGGGCGACGGCGCGGTCTACGGCGTGGACCACGGCATCTGCCTGCACACCGACGACAAGCTGCGCACCGTGCTGTGGGGGTGGCTGGGCGAGCCGCTGCCCGCGCCCGCGGTGGAGGCGCTGCGACGGCTGCGCGCCGAGCTGGGCGGGGACCTGGACGGGCCGCTGGGGCGGCGGCTGCACGAGCACCTGACCCGCGCCGAGGTGCGCGCGCTGGCCGAGCGCACCGACAAGCTGCTGGCGGCCGGGGTGTACCCGGAGCCCTCCGCGGACTGGCCCGCCATCCCCTGGCCCGCGTTCTGAGCTGGTGTACTGGGCGCCGTGAACGCTCTGGTGCTGCGCGAGGTCACCGAGTCCGACGTGCTGACCTTCTTCGAGCACCAGCGCGATCCCGACGCCCGCAGGCTGGCCGCGTTCACCTCCGGTGACGCCGAGGACCGGGCCGGGTTCCTGGTGCGGTGGGCGCGCATCCTGGCCGACGACACCATCCTGGTGCGCACGGTGGAGTTCGACGGCGAGGTGGTGGGGCACCTGCTGTGCTCGGCGGAGTTCGGCGAGCCGGAGGTCCGCTGCTGGATGGCCACCGAGCACTGGGGGCGGGGCCTGGCCACCGCGGCGCTGGAGCGGTTCCTGCCACTGGTGCCCACCCGGCCGTTGTACGCGCGCGCCGCGGTGGACAACGTGGGCGCGTTGCGGGTGCTGGACAAGTGCGGGTTCGTGGCGGTCGGGGAGGACTCGGGCTTCGCCGAGGCGCGCGGCGAGGTGGTCGAGGAGTTCATCCTGCGACTGGATTGAGATGGGGGGTCGTCGATGAGCGAGCGGTTGCTGTCCCGGTTCGGGCCGGGGGTGCGGGCGTGGCTGGAGGCGCTGCCGGACCTGGTGGACGCCCTGGCTCGGCGCTGGGGGCTGGAGGTGGTGCGGCCGATGTCGGGCGGCACCTCCCACACGCTGCTGTGCACGCGGGAGGGCACGACCGTGGTGCTCAAGCTGACACCGGACACGACGATCGCCGCCGAGGAGCACGCCGCGCTGCGGGCCTGGGAGCCCTCGCCGCGGGTGGTGCGGGTGCTGGAGGCCGACGTGCCCGCCGGGGCGCTGCTGCTGGAGGGACTGGTGCCGGGGACCCAGGTGGGCTCCTCGGGCGGTGTCGTGGCGGTGCCGGTGCGGCGGTTGGCCGACCTGCTGCGCGAGCTGCACACGCCGCCGCCACCGCCGGGGTTGCCCACGCTGGCCCAGCGGGTGGACTACATCTTCGACCTGTTCCGGCGGCGACGCCCGGAGCAGGACTACTCCGCCGCGCACGCCGCGGCCGCGGCGTTGGCGGGCGACCGCGTGCCCACCCGGCTGCTGCACGGCGACCTGCACCTGGGCAACGTGCTCGACGGCGGGGCGCGCGGGCTGGTGGTGATCGATCCCCGTCCGTGCGTGGGCGACCCGGCGGTGGACGCGGTGGACTTCGCCTACGCCGGACCGGACCTGCGAGCGCGGATCGAGGCGTTGTCGGCGGTGGTGGACGGCGACCGGCTGGCCGCCTGGTGTGCCGCCTTCGCCCCCTACTTCCCGTCCCAGCCGGCCTGACACACGCCCCCCGCACCCCCTGCGGGTAGTACTCACCGGCCCTCGCGGCGGCCTCGGGTGGTACTTGCCGACGCGCACCGCCTGCCGACCCCGTGGCTAGGCCGATGCGAGACTGAGGCCGTGCGATCACACGACTACGGCCGCGACGTGCTCTCGGGTGGCAAGCGGCGGACCGTGCCGGAGGTGGCGGCCGAGCCGGGGCTGGTGGTGGAGGACCCGGTGTCGGGGTTCTGCGGCGCGGTGGTGCGCTTCGAGCACGGCCAGGTGGTGCTGGAGGACCGGCACGGCCGCCACCGCCTGTTCCCGCTGCGCCCGGCGGCGTTCCTGCTCGACGGGCGGCCGGTGACGCTGGTGCGCCCGGCCCCCGCGGCGACCCGGCCCGCGCCCTCGCGCTCGGCGTCGGGGTCGGTGCGCGTGGAGGGCCTGCGGGCGCGCACCGCGCGCGACAGCCGCATCTGGGTGGAGGGTCTGCACGACGCGGAGCTGGTGGAGCGGGTGTGGGGCCACGACCTGCGCGTGGAGGGCGTGGTGGTGGAGCCCCTGGACGGGGTGGACGTGCTGGCACAGCGGGTCGCCGAGTTCGGCACGGGGCCGGGGCGGCGGCTGGGGGTGCTGGTGGACCACCTGGTGCCGGGCACCAAGGAGTCCCGCCTGGTGGCCGCCGTGCGTGACGAGAACGTGCTGGTCACCGGCCACCCCTACGTCGACGTGTGGCAGGCGGTCAAGCCCTCGTCGGTGGGCATCGCGGCCTGGCCGGAGGTGCCGCGGGGCGTGCCGTGGAAGGAAGGCGTGTGCGCGGCGCTGGGCTGGGGCGAGCCGCACGAGGGGTGGCGGCGGGTGCTGGCGGGGGTGCGCGGGTTCCGCGACCTGGAGACGCCGCTGATCGGCGCGGTGGAGCGGTTGATCGATTTCGTCACGGAACCGCCCGCGAGCGGGTGAAACCCGCACGGGTGATGCCGCGGGGTGTCAGGATGGCGGTGTGGCCGCGGTGATCTGGTTGGTCCTCGGTGTGCTCCTGGTGGCCGCCGAGGTGCTGTCGGGCGATTTCGTGCTGGTCATGCTCGGTGTGGCGGCGCTGGGGGCGGCGGGGGCCTCGGCGCTGGGCGCGGACGCGCTGGTCGGCTCGGCGGTCTTCGCCCTGGTCTCGCTGGGCCTGCTGGTGGGGGCGCGACCCGCGCTGCGACGGCGGATGACGCGCGGGCTGGACCACCGCTCCGGGGTGGAGGCGCTGGTGGGCGGCACCGCGGTGGTGGTGGCCAGGGTCGACGGCCACGGCGGGCGGGTGCGCATCGGCGGCGAGGTGTGGTCGGCCAGGTCCATCGACGGCAGGGTCGTCGAGCCGGGCGAGGAAGTGACCGTTGTCGAGATCTCGGGCGCGACCGCCGTGGTGCTGTCCGGGTCCTGAGTGGAGGCTGCAGAGTTGACCACGACACTGGTAGTGGCGGCGGTGCTCGCGCTGTTCGCGCTGATCGTGCTGTTCAAGTCGGTGCTGGTGATTCCCCAGGCCACGGCCGCGGTGATCGAGCGGCTCGGCCGCTACCGCACCACCGCCGCGCCGGGGCTGAACATCCTGGTGCCCTTCTTCGACCGGGTGCGGGCGCGCATCGACCTGCGCGAGCAGGTGGTGTCGTTCCCGCCGCAGCCGGTGATCACCCAGGACAACCTCACCGTCTCGATCGACACGGTCGTGTACTTCCAGGTGACCGATCCGCGCGCGGCGGTCTACGAGATCTCCAACTACATCGTCGGTGTGGAGCAGTTGACCACCACGACGCTGCGCAACCTGGTGGGCGGGATGAGCCTGGAGGAGACGCTGACCTCCCGCGACCAGATCAACAACCAGTTGCGCGGGGTGCTGGACGAGGCGACCGGCCGGTGGGGCATCCGGGTGGCGCGGGTGGAGCTCAAGGCGATCGACCCGCCGCCGTCGATCCAGGACTCGATGGAGAAGCAGATGCGCGCCGACCGGGAGAAGCGCGCGATGATCCTGACCGCGGAGGGCCAGCGGGAGTCGGCGATCAAGACCGCGGAGGGGCAGAAGCAGAGCCAGATCCTGGCCGCGGAGGGCGCCAAGCAGGCGGCGATCCTGGCGGCGGAGGCCGAGCGGCAGTCGCGCATCCTCAAGGCGCAGGGCGAGCGGGCGGCCCGCTACCTGCAGGCCCAGGGCCAGGCCAAGGCGATCGAGAAGGTGTTCGCGGCGATCAAGGCGGGCAGGCCGACCCCGGAGGTGCTGGCCTACCAGTACCTGCAGACGCTGCCGCAGATGGCGCAGGGCGACGCGAACAAGGTGTGGCTGGTGCCCAGCGACTACGGCAAGGCGCTGGAGGGGTTCGCGCGGATGCTGGGCGCGCCGGGCGAGGACGGGGTGTTCCGCTACGAGCCGCCCGCCGAGCAGCCGCCCGCCTCGTCGCCGGAGGAGGACGACCCGGCGGTGGCGTCGTGGTTCGACACCGCGCCGGACCCGGCGGTGGCCGAGGCGGTGCGCGCGGCGGAGGCGGTGGCGCGGCAGGAGGTGCCGGGGCCGCTGGAGTCGGCGCGGGCGGCGTCGCTGGAGGCGCCCACCGCGTCCCCGGCGGCGGGACTGGCGGTGCCCCAGGACGCGCCTGGTGAGGTGTCGCAGGAGGCGCCCCGACCGCCGAGGCAGTGAGCCGGGTCCGACGGGAGGGGTGGCGGCCGGTCATGGCCGCCACCCCTCCCGTGTGAACACCCCGTCCGCTGGGACGGTCGTCGGCATTTGATCACCACAGTTGGTCACTGTCGGTGATTACGGTTGGATGTTCCCGTGACGGTGTTAGCCGATCGGGTTGTCGACGTGCTGGCTCGGGAGCTGCCGTGGGCGCGGCGCTGGGACGAGCTGTCGGCGGTCGTGGCGGAGCTGTCGCAGGTGGTGCGGCGGGGTCCGGGGGCTCGGGTGCAGGCCGAGCGGGTGGCCGAGGCGCTGCTGGCCGGGTCGATCCCCGGCACCGGGCGGCCTTCGCCGAACTGGTGGACCGGGTGCTGGACCTGCACGCGGTGGCCTGCCAGAGCGATCCGCCGCCGCCCGAGACGCTGGCGGACTGGCTGCTGCGGTTGCAGACCGCCTTCCCCGAGCCGCCGGAGGTGCGGCTGGCCCCGTACGCGGCGGCGCTGGGCGAGCGGGGGCTGGCCCGCTACCGGGCCGAGGCGGTGGCGCGGTTCGAGCGGCTGCCGGTGGTCGGGTTCGGCGGCACCGGGCACTACGACCGGGCGCGCTGGGCGCTGCTGCGGGTGGTGGAGGAGCTGGCCGAGCACACCGGGGACGTGGACCTGCAGGTGCTGCGGCTGAGCCGGGACCTGTCCTCGGGGTGGCACTACCTGCAGGTGGCCACGGTGCTGCGGGAGGCGGGCCGCCCCGCGCAGGCGCTGGAGTGGGTGCGCCGGGGGTTGGCGGCCACCGGCGGCCGGGGCGCGGCGGGGCGGCTGGCGGACCTGGGCGTCGACGAGTGCCTGCGCCACGGTGAGGTGGGGCAGGCGCTGGAGCTGTGCGGCGATCTGCTGCGGCTGCGGCCCTGCCCGGAGACCTACGGGCGGTTGCGCGCCCTGGCCGCGGCCACCGGGCAGTGGCCGCGGGTGCGGGAGCGGACCTGGGAGCACCTGGTGTCGGCGGCCTCGCCGCAGCAGATCGCCGAGCTGGTGGAGCTGGAGCTGCGCTCGACCCCGCCGCGGCAGGTGCTGGAGTGGGTGCGGGAGGCGGCGCGGCGCGCGGGGCGGCCGCAGGCGTGGGCCGGATGCCTGGACCTGCTGCTGGCGGCGGTGCCGCTGGAGGGGCCGCCGGAGGGGCCGCCGGAGAGGCCGGAGGTGCTGCTGGAGCCGCTGCGGGTGTCGCACGCCGAGGAGATGGTCCCGGTGCTGGCCGACGCGCGGTTGCACGCGTTCACCGGCGGCGCGCCGCCGACCGCGCAGGAGCTGCGCCGCCGCTACGCCGCGCAGGTCGCGGGCCCGGTGGGCCAGGCCGGGCGGTGGTGGCTGAACTGGGTGGTGCGCCGTGGTGACGACGGCCGGGCGGCGGGCTTCGTGCAGGCCACGGTGGCGGAGGCGGACGAGGGGCTGCGCGCGGAGGTGGCGTGGGTGGTCGGGGTCGAGCACCAGGGCCGGGGCGTGGCGCGGGCGGCGTCGCGGCTGATGGTGGACTGGCTGCGCGGGCGCGGTGTGGCGCGCGTGCTCGCCCACGTGCGCCACGGCCACGTCGCGTCGGAGGCGGTCGCGCGCTCGGTCGGGCTGGCGCCCACCGGGGTGGTCGTGGACGGCGAGCGGCGCTGGCAGGACTGATCCGGCCCGCGCCGCTCACCGTGCGCCAGCCGGATCAGCCGGTCAGCGCGGGCTCCTCCGGCTCCTCGGGCTGCTGCCCGCGGGTGCGGGTGCGGCGGGCGCCCAGCAGCAGGTCCACCGCGAGGAAGACCAGCAGGCTCACGCCGAACACGGGGGCGAACCAGCCCACCGCCGCGGCGAGCACGAGCACGACCGCCAGTTGGGCGCGGGGCAGCTTGCGCCACTGGCCGCGCGGCACGGGCCTGCCGAAGCCCCTGGTGGGCCTGCGCAGCCACCACATGCGGTAGCCGAGCACGACCAGCGTGACCAGCCCCAGGCCCAGCAGCACCAGCAGGACCTGGTTGAGCGGGCCGAACAGCGTGCCCATGTGGGCGTCGATGCCCCAGCGGGCGAGCTTGGCGACCAGCGGGTAGTCGGCGAAGTCGACCCGGTCGACCACCGCGAAGGTGGCCGGGTCCACGGCGACGGTGTCGACCTGGGTGGGCCAGCCCCGGCCGATCTCGGCGACCTTCCACACCTGGCCGGGTCCGGCGGGCAGGGAGACCTCGACCTCGCCACCGTCGATGCCCGCGGCGCGGGCCGAGGCCAGCACGCGGTCGACGTCCTCGGGGGAGGCCGCGACGGGGGCGGTGGCGGTGGTGTGCTCGGCGTGCCCGCCCGCGCTGTGCAGCGCGGGTGTGCTCCAGCCCAGCGCCTGGCGCAGGTCGGCGACGTTCTCGCCCGCGTAGGTCGACCAGGTCAGGCCGGTGGCCGACAGGAACAGCGCGCCCACCAGCACCCACAGGCCCAGCACGGCGTGCCTGCGGCGCACGGGCTTGTCGGCGGCCGCGCGCCTGCGGGTCAGCCACAGCGCCAGTCCGCCCAGCGCGACCAGCCACAGCCAGGAGGCGGCCAGTTCGCTGTAGAGGCGGCCGGGTTCGCCCAGCATCAGGTTGCGGTGCAGCTGGTCCAGCGTCGTGCGCAGCGGCAGCACGCCGCTGGTGCCGTAGGTGACCAGGTCGCCGACGACCCGACCGGTGGCGGGGTCGACGAAGGCGGTGCGGTGCTCGGACTCGCCCAGGTCGGGGTCGGCGAACAGCACGCGGGTGGTGGCGCCGGGTTCGGGGGCGGGCCGCACGGCGAGGACCTCGCCGCCGGGGTGGGCCGCCCGCGCGGCGTCGACCTGCTCGGCGAGGGTGAGCGAGGACTCGGCGGCGGGCGCGCGCAGCTGCTCGGCGTAGAGCCGGTCCTCCAGCTGCGGGGTCAGGGCGTAGAGCACGCCGGTGAGGGCGGCGACGAGCACGAAGGGGCCGACGAGGACCCCCGCGTAGAAGTGGAAGCGCAGCACGAGGCCGCGCCAGGGCTTGGTCATGGCCGAACTCCTGGACATCCGGGGACGACGGGGGACCGCCCGTGCGCCTGCGCGGGCGGGTGGGGGATCTCTCAGGAGTGGGCGGGCGGTCCGCGGCGGGGTGCGGCGCGGCGGCGCAGCACGTCGCGCACCGGCGGCAGCGGGTGGGCGGCGATGGGGATGCGCAGCGCCGCGGTGGCGGGCGGCGGGGCGAGTCTGCGGGGCAGTGCGGCGGCCAGTGCGGCGGCCAGTCGGAACACGGCGGTCTCCGCACCGGTGAGCACGGCGACGACCAGCAGGGTGGCGACCAGGTGGCCCAGCGCCATCGCGGGGGTGGGCACCAGCCGGTGCGGGTGCGACAGCAGCGACAGCGACAGGTGCGCGGTGAGCTGGACCAGGCCGACCACGGCCAGGATCGCGCCGGGTCCGCGCCTGCGGTCGGCGAAGGGCAGCGCCAGCCACGCCACGCCCGCGGTGAACACCACCACCTGCGGGGCCGGGGGAGGCTGCCCGGCCGCGCCGGTGTGCACCAGGGCGGCCAGCAGCCCGCTGGTGGCCCCGACCGCGCCGCAGCGCGCCGAGCGCAGCGGGCCGCGGGTCGGGGTGATCGCCACGGCCCGAGCGTAGGGGGCCCACGACCCCCTGTCACCGGTGCGACGCGACGGGTGACCCCTGAACACTATTGCCACTTACTTGCAACTGCTACTGTGCGGCGGCAGGACCGATGCGGTGCGAGGAGAGTCGATGAGCCAGTACGTGCTGCCGGATCTGCCCTACGACTACGCGGCGCTGGAGCCCGCGATCACCGGGGAGATCCTGGAGCTGCACCACAGCAAGCACCACGCCGCCTACGTCAAGGGCGCCAACGACACCCTGGAGCGGCTGGCCGAGACCAGGGAGAAGGGGGACTTCTCGGGCATCGTCGGCCTGGAGAAGACCTTCGCGTTCAACCTGTCCGGGCACGTGCTGCACACGATGTTCTGGGACAACCTGAGCCCCGACGGCGGCGACCGGCCCGACGGCGAACTGGCGGCGGCGATCGACGAGCACTTCGGCTCCTTCGACGCCTTCGCCAAGCAGCTCTCCGCCGCCACCACGCTGGTGCAGGGCTCGGGGTGGGGCGTGCTGGCGTGGGAGCCGCTGTCGCGGCGCCTGGTCGTGGAGCAGGTCTACGACCACCACGGCAACGTCGGCGTGAACACCACCCCGGTGCTGGTGTTCGACGCCTGGGAGCACGCCTACTACCTGCAGTACCGCAACGTCCGCCCGGACTACGTGCAGAAGCTGTGGTCGCTGGTGAACTGGGCCGACGTGACCCGGCGCTTCGACGCCGCCCGCGCGGGCGGCACCGGGCTGGTGGCGCCGGCGCGCTGACCTCCGCGCGTTGCCCCCGGGCGCCGACCTCGCGCGCCGGCTCCGGTCCGGGTGGCGGGTGCTCCGACAAGTGGCGCCACCCCGTCCCCGCGTCGGCGGGGACGGGGACGCGCGGTCAGGCGGCGAAGGCGTCGCGGTGGGCGGTGACGAACTCGCGCAGCGAGCGCGGCGGGCGGCCGGTGAGGTCGGCGACGGTGGTGGTGACGCGGTCCTCCGCGCCGTCGCGGATGGTCTCGTCCAGCGCGGCCAGCACGGCGGCGAAGGGCTCGGGCATCCCGTCGGCGACCAGCAGGGCGGTCAGTTCGCCCGCGCTGACCGACCGGTGCCGCACGGGGCGCCCGGTGACCTCGGTGATGGTCTCGGCGACCTCGGCGTAGTCCACCGCGCGGGGGCCGGTGATGACGTGGTCGGTGTCGTGGGACACCGGGTCCAGCAGCGCGCGCACCGCGACCGCGGCGATGTCGTCGGCGTCGACCAGCGCCACCCGGCCGGAGCCGGTGGCGGTGACGATCTCGCCGCGCTCGCGGATGCCCCGGGCCAGCACGTGCTCGCGGGTCAGGTTCTGCAGGAACCAGGAGGGCCGCAGCACCGCCCACTGCGGCACCAGGTCGCGCACGGCCCGCTGCAGCGCGCCCAGCCCTGGGGTGTCGGGGGCCACGGCCGAGGAGCTGAGCAGCACCACCCGTCGCACGCCCCGGTCGACCGCCCGCGTCAGGAACGGCTCGACCACGGGCAGCGGGTCGACCGCGCCCAGCGGCGGGATCAGGTAGACCCGGTCGACCTCCGCGGTCGCGGGGTCGTGGGTGGCCGGGTCGGCCCAGTCGAAGCGGACCTGGTCGGGCCGGTCCGGGCGCGGGTGGCGGGTGGCCACGCGCAGTCCGGCGCCGCGCTCGCGCAGCGCGGCGGCGACCCGGCTGCCGGTGGTGCCGGTGCCGCCGATGACCAGGGTGTTCACCGGGCGCCCGCGAAGGAGGAGGTCCCGCCCAGTGCCTCGGCGGCGGCCTGCGGGCTCCAGTAGTCGCGGTAGGAGGCGATCCGGCCGTCGCGGGCGGTGATCACGGCGACGTAGCGCATCCGGTAGGGCTTGCCGGTGCCCACCACGACACCCGCGATCTCGAGCTCGACCACGACGGTGTCCGGGTCGGTGGTGGTGTGGGTGGTGCGGGAGGTGATCTCGCGCGGGTCGACGGTGTCGTTGTAGTCGCGCAGGTACTCCCGCACCGCCTCGCGGCCCTCCAGGCGCTGGGGGGCGCCGGCGGGGGCGAAGGGGAACTCCAGGACCCCGTCGGCCGCCCACAGGTCGGCGAAGCCGGACATGTCGTGGGCGAGCACCAGTTCCAGGGCCTGGTCGACGAGTTCGTGGACGCTGCGGTGGGGCATCGGGCACTCCTGAATCGAACGGACGGGACGGTCCCGTCCGTTCAACTATACGACGGGACGGTACCGTTCCGTCCAGTGGGATGCCCGCCGCCCCGCCCCGGCCGGGATGAGCCCGTCGTTGAAGCGGCTCAAGCGGGTTCCGCGTGTTGTGCCTGCCGACCGCGTCCGAAGCCCGCGGCACGGGCGACGGCGTTGCGCACGGCGAGTCCGTGGCGTGTCCGTGGAACCATCAGCGAGGCGAGCAGGCCGACGCGCCGCTGGCGTTTCTCCACCTCCCGCCGGTGCTTGGCCTCGTAGACGCGGAAGGCGCGCGCGTGGTCGCCCGGATGAGCCGCGAGCGCCAGGGAGAGCGCATGTGCTCCGGCGATCGCCATGCTGGACCCGTCGCCGAGCAATGCCGTGGCGGAGGCCGCGTCACCGAGCAGGGCCACCCGGCCTCGGGACCACCTCGCCAGACGTACGTTGGTCAGCGGGTCGAAGTAGGGTGCCGGGTGCTCCCGGTAGGCGGCGATGAACTCCGGTGCCCGCCACCCCACGCCGGCGTAGGCCCGGGCCACCATCCGCTTGCGCAGGGCGACGTCGTGGCGGTCGTACCCGTGCGCGGGCGCCGCGCGGAACGTGAAGTTCACCAGCGGCGTGTCCCGCGACGGATGGAGTGCCAGCATCCGGCCGGGGGCACCCAGGACGGTCATTTCGCTCGGGTCGTCGATCGCGTCGGGCGCCAACGGCACCGTCGCCCCGTGCATGCCGAGGTCGGTCGTGAAGCCCCGTTCCGGGCCGAACACCAGTCCGCGCACCGCG
Organism: Saccharothrix coeruleofusca; assembly: GCF_017876325.1. NCBI lineage: Bacteria > Bacillati > Actinomycetota > Actinomycetes > Pseudonocardiales > Pseudonocardiaceae > Saccharothrix > Saccharothrix coeruleofusca. Next base: position 2,698,374 of record NZ_JAGINV010000001.1, on the reverse strand, counting down.
GAGTGGATGCCGTCGGCGCCGATCACCAGGTCGAACCGGCGGGGTGCGGCACGGCGGAAGGTGACGTCGACGCCGGAATCGTCCTGCTCGATGGCGGTGACCGTGTCGTCGAAGACGAACTCGGCGTCATCGGCCGCTCTGCGGTTGAGCACCGCGGACAGATCCGACCGGGTGACCTCCAGCGCTCGCGACGGGTCCGGGTTCAGCGGAAACCGCGCGATCCGTCGGCCGCCGGCGTCCAGGAGCGATACGTGGGTGGCGCGTGTCCTGAGTTCGCGCAGCCGCGGCGAAATGCCCATCTCGTCCGCTACTGCGAGTGCCGGCCCCCTGAGGACCACCGCGCTGCCACCGGAGCGCAGTTCCCTCGACCGCTCGACGACCGTCGGCCGCCACCCGGAACGGGCGAGCCAATGAGCCAGCGCGGGGCCGGCGACGCCGGCGCCGACGATCAGCACACCAGGAGAAACCATGTCACGACCTCTGAATCCACGAGTGGGCATCCGGGGCCGTCGGCTTGCCGTCGCCCCGGACGTGTTCGCACGGGTCCACCCGTACTTAGGTACGAAAAATTTCGTACCTAAGTGGAGCACAAACCGAGGTACGATTCAAGTCGTACCTATGGGAGGGTGGCGTGATGCCGGAGACGAGTGCGGTGCCGGGAGACGAGCTCGACCTGGGCACCGTCCTGCGCGCCCTCGCCGACCCCCACAGGCGCGCCGTCGTGATCGAACTGGCCGCGGACCGGACCGACGGCGAGCGCGCCTGCCACTCCTTCAACCTCCCGGTGAGCAAGCAGACCCGGACCCACCACTTCCGGACGCTGTGCGACGCCGGCCTGCTCTGCGAGGTCGACTACGGCAACAAGAAGGGGGTCCGGCTGCGTCGAGCGGCGATCGACCGCCGGTTCCCCGGCCTGCTCGACCTGCTCGCCGCGGAGTTCACCAGGTCCGCCCGGTAGTTCCCGGACCGGTAGTTCCCGGACCGGTAGTTCCCAGACCGGTAGTTCTCAGAAGCCGGGCGGGCGGCGGTCGGCCCACGGGCGGGCGCGTTCCAGCTGGGCGGCCGCGGCCAGGACGGTGCGCTCGTCGCGCGCGCGCCCGACGAGCTGGACGGCCAGCGGCAGGCCCGCGCGGGTGTGCCCCGCGGGCACGGCGGCGGCGGGGTTGCCCGCGATGTTCCACAGGGGCAGGAAGGTGGTCATGCGGGCGGCGGAGAGCAGCGCGGTGACCGTGGGGCGGCCGGCCCACTGGCCCACCCGCAGCGGCGGGCGCGTCAGCACCGGGGTCAGCAGCAGGTCGTGCCGGTCGAAGACCCGGTTGGCGTGGCGGGTCAGCGGCTCGCCCTGGGCCAGGGCGGCGCGCACCGTGCGCGGCGGCAGGGCGCGGCCCAGCGCGGCGACCCGGCGGGTGGTGCGGTCCAGCCTGCGGGGGTGGGGCAGCTCGGCCACCCCGCGTGCGGCGATGTGCAGGTAGCGGGCGGCGAAGGCGGCCGATCCGGCGACGTCGCGCATCTCCGGGTCCAGTCGCACCACGTCGTGGCCGAGGTCGGCCAGCAGCCGGGCGGTGTCCAGGACGGCGTCGCGGACCTCCTCGGCGATGGGGATGCCCGGACCCCAGGTGCGCAGCGACACCGCCACGCGCAGGCGGGGCGGGTCGACCGCCGCCGCGGCGGCGAAGTCGGCTCCGGGGGCCAGCACGTCGGTCAGCAGGGCGGCGTCGCGGACGTGGCGGGTGATGGGCCCGGCCACGACCATGCCGGTCCAGGCCGCGCCGTCGTCGAGCGGGACGCGGTCGCGGTGCGGTTTGAGGCCGAACAGGCCGGTGCAGGCGGCCGGGATGCGGATCGACCCCGCCCCGTCGGTGCCCACGGCCGCACCCACCATGCCCGCCGCCACGGCGGCGGCCGAGCCGCCGCTGGAGCCGCCCGGCGAGTGCGCGGGCGACCAGGGGTTGCGGGTGGGCCCGGCCCAGCTGCTCTCGGTGTGCGGCCACAGGCCCAGCTCCGGCATCCGGGTGCGGCCCACCACGACCGCGCCCGCGCGGCGCAGCCTGGCCACCACCTCGGAGTCGGCGGGGGCGGGCCGGTCCACCGCGGCGGTGCCCTTGGTGGTGGGCAACCCGGCGATGGCCAGGTCCTCCTTGACCGCCACCGGCACGCCCAGCAGCGGGGCGTGCTCGCCGCGGGCCGCGCGGGCGTCGGCCCGCTCGGCCTCGGCCAGCGCGCCGTCCGCGAACACCAGGCGGAACGCGTTGAGCACCCGGTCGTGGCCGTCGATGCGGCGCAGGCACTCGGCGACCAGGTCACGACTGCTCAGCGCGCCCGCGCGGATGAGCTCCGCTTGCCGTGCGGCACCCGCGAAGCACGCCTCGGTCAGGTCCATGGCCGCACCCTACGGTCAACCGGGGCCGGTGTGGTGACGGAAGCGGCACGCGCGGTTCCCGGCGCCGACCCGGCCGGTGCGGGCATGATCGGGGACATGGTCCCGACGTGGCTGCAGTGGGTGTTCGTGGCGGTGGTGATCGGCGTCGTGGTCCACCGCCACCACCGGACCTCACGCGCGGAAACGCTGCTGGACGAGCACGCGCGCAGGCGCACCGCGCCCGCCGCCCCGGCCCCGGTGTCGCGGTGGCGGCAGGCCAACCGGCTGCTGCGCGCGGGCGAGCGGGCCGGGCTGGACCTGCTGGAGGAGATCGGCAGGCAGCAGCCGCGGCGGCGCCAGGACGTGGTCGACGCCTGGCTGGCGGTGCTGCGCGGCGGGGTGGAGCGGGGGCTGGACGCGCCGTGGCGGGGGCTGGTGCAGCAGCGGCTGCGCGCGCACCTGCGCCCCGGCGAGGACTTCTGGCCCGGCGTGGAGCTCAAGGCGGCCGGGGCGATCCTGGTGGACTGGGACCTGTCGGGCTGCCGGGTGGCCGCGGCCGACTTCACCGGGGCGGTGTTCCTGGGCGACGCCCGCTTCACCGCGGCGACGGTGACCGGCGCGGCCCGGTTCGACCAGGCGCGGTTCCTGCGGCACGCCCGGTTCGACGAGGCGCTGTTCGTCGGGCCGGTCTCCTTCGCGGACGCGGTGTTCACCGGCAACGCCGGGTTCGCCGGGGTGCGGGCGGCGCGCGAGGCGGTGCTGGACGGGGTGCGCGTCTCCGGTCGCGCGGACCTGCGGCGCGCGGAGTTCACCGGGCCCGCCTCGGTGCGCGGAGCCCGCTTCGGCGGGCGGGCGCTGTTCGGCGGGGCGGTGTTCCAGCACGACGCGGTGTTCTCCGGGTCGTGGTTCCGCGGCCGCACCGACGTGGGCTCGGCGCTGATCGGGGAGTCCGCGCGGTTCGACGGCGTGCGGTTCGGGCGGCGGGTCAACCGCTGAGCCCGCGCCTGCGGTGCTCGCGGACGTGCACCCGGTTGGCGCAGCGGGTGTCGCAGTAGCGGCGACGGCCGTTGCGGGAGGTGTCGACGAAGACCACGCCGCAACCCTCGCGGGCGCAGCGGCCCAACCGGTCGGGGTCCTGGCACACCGCGTGGGCCAGCCCGGCGGCGGTGAAGGCGCGCACCCGCTCGGGGGTGGGCGCCCGCTCCGGGGCGAAGTGCAGGTGGGGCGGGCGGTCGTCGTGGGTGGAGATGTAGGGCCTGCTGGCGCTGTCGACCAGCAGCGCGTTGACCAGCCCCACCCGCCGCTCGGGCCGGGTGAACACCTCCTCCAGGCGGCGGGCCCAGGCCATCAGCCCGGCGGCCTGGTCGTCGGTGAGCGTGCCCACCGGCTGGTAGCCCTGCGCGTGCAGCAGCCGCTCCAGGTCGCGGGCGCTCGTGCCGGGGGAGGCGTTGACCAGTGCGGCGGCCAGCTCGGCCGCCGCACCGCCGTAAGGGTTGAAATGCACTGAACCATGACACCACGCTGGGGTGCGTGACCACCACGTGCCCCAGCTGCGGCTGGCCCGCCGACGACCCCGCCTACCCCGTCTCCACCCACGGTCGCGTGCGCTACGTGCGCTGCGTGTGCGGGATCTGGCTGGTCCTGCGGGACGGCAGGCTGCTGGCCACGGCCGGACGGCCCGCCCGGCTCCGCTAGTGTCCCCTCCCCGTGACGAGCCGTCGGGAACTGCTGTGCGACACCGCCATCTCCGTGCTGGCCGCCGAGGGCGGGCGAGGGCTGACGCACCGCGCGGTGGACCGGGCGGCGGGAGTGCCCGAGGGGACCACGAAGAACTACTTCCCCAGCCGCGACGCGCTGCTGCGCGCCGCGGCGCAGCGGATGACCGAACTGCACGCCGCCGCCGTGGCCCGGCTGCGCGCCACCACCCCCGCGGGCATCTCCGCCACCCAGGTCAGCGAGCTGTACCCGGCGCTGCTGCGACGCGCGGTGGCCGAGGACCCGACCCAGTTCCTGGCGATGGTGGAGCTGTACCTGGAGGCGGTGCGCAGACCGGGCGTGCGCGAGGCGCTGGGCCGGATGGTGGTGGCCAACGCCGAGGCAGGCGCGCGCCTGCACCGCGCGGCCGGGCTGCCCAGCGGCGTGCGCGACGCCGGCCTGCTCGACGCCTACTTCCTCGGGGTGGCCGTGTCGCTGCTGGCACTGCCCGCCGAGGCGCTGCGCGCGGTGGGCCTGGACGACCCCTACGCGCTGGGCCTGGGCCTGTTCCACGCCGCCGTGCCCTCCTCGCAACCCACCCCACGCCCCTCCGCGGGGCCTACCTCAGCGCCGTCCCCCCTGCCGCCCTCGCGCAACGCCCGCCAGCCGCTGGACCTCGACGACGACCAGGACGACGGGCACGGAGGGGGCCGCGCCGCAGCTGGCGGGGCGTGCGGGCGGTAGGTCGCGACGCAGGCAGCGCACCCGCCAGACGCGGCCGTCGACGTGCCGGACGTACCCGCCCGCGGCGGTGAGCACGTCACGGGTCTCCCCGGTCTGCTCCCGCACGGCCAGCTCGGCGACCTGGTCGACCGGCAGGTAGGCCGAGCGGCCCCGGCAGCGCTCGACCACCACGCGCCCCTCGGCGGCACGGCGCAGCAGGTGCTCGCCGAAGACCGGGTCCAGACGCGCGTAGTGGTAGCCGGTGGGCAGCAGCACCCCGGTCGGGGCGAAGCGGTGCCCACTGGTGTGACTGCACTCCCACACCGCCTCCGGGTGGGCGGCGGCCAACCCCGCCATCGCGGGACGCCCGCGCAGCGCGCAACAGGCGTCACGCCGACCGTGAGTGCACACCAGCAGCAGCGGACCCGACACCGGACGCCCCAGACCGGTGGGACGAGCACCACCCAGAGCGGCGAAGTCCAGCTCCAGCAGCTGCTCGGGCGCGACCAGGTCGACCCGCTCCAACCACGACCCGCCGGGAGTGCCCGCCGCCAGGTAGGCGCGACGGACCGGGGACGTCCCGCGGCGGTCGTCGGCGTGACGGCCGGGACGGCGGATCAGCAGCACACGCGCACCCACCGCCCCTGCCCGCCGCTGCAGCTCGACGCCCAACCTCGGGTCGAGGCGGCTGCCGGTGAGCGCCTCGCGCCCCCACGCACCGGGCTGCTCCAGGCAGATCCACCCGGCGGCGGTCGGCGCGGTCCCCGCCTGCGGCTCGCCGCAGGACTGCGACAGCGCGGCGCAGCGGACATCTCCGGTCACCACCACGGGGTGCCCCCATTCCTCCCTTCGAGTGGTCCCACCACCCCGTGCCACCCAACCGGGTGACATGGTCACCGGTATGTTCCCCGGTCATGACGACCAGGGGGAACGACAACGGGGCAGCCAACGGCGCGCACAGCCCTCTCACCGTGATCACCGGCGGCAGCCGCGGCATCGGCGCCGCCACCGTGCGGCTGCTGGCCCGACGCGGCCACCGCCTGGTCTTCAGCTACCGCACCGCCGCCGAACGCGCCCGCGCCCTGGCCGACGAGGTCGGCGCGGTGGCCGTGCGCGCCGAGGTCGGCGACGACGCCGACGTCGACCGGCTGTTCGACACCGCCGCCGAACTCGGACAGGTCACCGGTGTGGTGATCAACGCGGGCATCACCAGCCCCGTGGGCCCCCTGGCCGACACCGACCCGAGCGACCTGCGGCGCGTGGTCGAGGTCAACGTCGTCGGCGCGCTGCTGTGCGCCCGCCGCGCCGCCCGCGACCTCGTCGAAGGCGGAGCGATCGTCTCGATCTCCTCGGCCGCGGCCACCCTGGGCTCGCCGGGGGAGTACGTGCACTACGCGGCCAGCAAGGCCGCCGTGGACGCGATGACCATCGGCCTGGCCAAGGAGCTGGGCCCACGCGGCATCCGGGTCAACGCCGTGGCCTCGGGCACCGTCGACACCGAGATCCACCAGCTCTCCCGCGTACCCGACCGGGCCCACCGCGTGGCCCCGTCGATCCCGCTGCGCCGCGCGGGCACAGCCGAGGAGATCGCCGCGGCCGTCGCCTGGCTGCTGGGGGAGGAGGCCTCGTTCACCACCGGAGCCGTGCTGCGCGTGGCGGGCGGCCTGTGACCGCACCACCCCGCCACCGGCGACACCGGTACTACCATCGCGCCATGGCGCGACAGCCACTCCGCCCCGCCGACCACCACCTCACCACCTAGTGGACGACCCACCCGTGGACGACCTGCTGGCCAGGGACACCACGCTGCGCCCCGTGCCCCTGGTACCCGAGATCGCGCTGCACACCGCCGACGACGTCATCTCCCTGTGGGAGCACACCGGCACCACCGACCCGCCCTTCTGGGCCTTCCCCTGGGCGGGCGGCCAGGCACTGGCCCGCCACGTGCTCGACCACCCCGCCACCACCGCCGGACGCCGCGTGCTGGACCTGGCCTGCGGCTCCGGCCTGGTCGCCATCGCCGCCGCCCGCACCGGCGCCCACGTCACCGCCAACGACGTCGACCCGCTGGCCACCACCGCCACCACCCGCAACGCCGCCGCCAACGCCGTGGACCTGACCGTGCTCACCGGCGACCTGCTCGACACCGACCCCGACACCGACGTGGTGCTGGCGGGCGACGTGTTCTACGACCGCGACATGGCCGCCCGCGTGCTGCCGTTCCTGCTGCGCGCCCACACCCGCGGCGCCACCGTGCTGGTAGGCGACCCCCAACGCGCCCACCTGCCCCGCGACCGGTTCACCGAGGTCGCGGTGTTCCAGGTGCCCGTCTCCCGCGACCTGGAAGGCCGCGACGTGCGCACCACCACCGTCTGGCGCCCCCGCTGACGCCGAAAACCCCGCGACGGAAAACCCCGTGCCCGCCGCACCACCGCCGTGTCAAGATCGCCCACCATGCGCGCCCTGCAGGACATCGCCAGCACCTGCTGGCCCACCGGCCGTTGGCACATCGGCGGCCTGACCTGGTCGCTGACCCAGCACGGCCGCACTGACTGGCCCACCCTGGTCCTCGACCACGCCTGGGGCTGGCTCAGCGCGCCGGGGGAGCTGGAGCTGGGCGCCCACCCCGACCACCCCGAGGAGGTGGAGCACCTGCTGGACTGGGCCGACCCCCGCACGGTCACCATCCTGGACAGCGAGACCCACCTCGCCCGCGCCCTGCACCGCCGCGGCCTGCGCCCCCGCCCCGGCCCGTTCTTCCAGCGCCTGGTCCACGACCTGACCGACCTGCCCGAACCCCGCCTGCCACCGGGGCACCACCTCGACCACGTCACCGACCCCGACGTGCCCGCCAGGGTGGCCGCCCACCGCGCCGCCTTCCACCCCTCCCGCGTCACCGACCACAGCTACCGCCTGGTCCGCGCCACCTGGCCCTACCGCGCCGACCTCGACCGCGTCGCCCGCACCCCCGACGGCAGCGTCGCCGCCTACTGCCTGGCCTGGCTGGACGAGCGCACCGGGGTGGGGGAGTTGGAGCCGGTGGGCACCCACCCCGACCACCGCCGCCGCGGCCTGGCCGCCGCGGTGTCCCTGGACGCGCTGCACCGGCTGCGCGCCGCAGGAGCCCGCACTGTCGTGGTGCACCCCCGCGGCGACGACGCCTACCCGGTCCCGCGCCACCTCTACACCGCGCTCGGCTTCCGCCCCACCGGACAGCGCACCATCACCTACGGCCGGTAGGAGTCCAGCGCGGCCACCAACGCCTCGGCCATCCCCGCGTCCCGCACCGAGTGCGAAGCACCCCGCACCACCACCAGCTCACCCGCAGGCCACGCCCGGTCGACCTCCCACGCGGTCAGCAGCGGCCCCTGCAGGTCCAACCTGCCGTGCACCATCGTCCCCGGAATCCCCGCCAGCCTCGGCATCCCCCGCAGCACCTGCCCCTCCTCCAACCACGCCCCGTGCCGGAAGTAGTGCGCCGTGATCCGGGCGAACGCCATCCGCCACGCCGGGTCCTGCGCCTGCGGCGGCGGCGTGTGGTCGGGGTCCAACGACAGGATCGAGTGCTCCCACTCCACCCAGTCGTCCGCAGCCTTCTGCCGCACCGCCGGGTCCGGGTCGTTGAGCAACCGGTCGTAGGCCACCACCAGGTCCGCGGCGTCCTCGGGCGCACCCGCCCGGAACCGCTCCCACTCCACCGGGAACAACCGCCGCATCCCGTGGTAGAGCCAGTCGATCTCCTCCCGCCGCGTCGTGGTGACCGCGATCAGCACGATCTCGCCGACCCGGTGCGGGAACAGCTGCGCGTAGTGCAGCGCCAGCGTCGATCCCCACGACCCGCCGTGCACCAACCACTTCTCGACACCCAGGTGCTCGCGCAACCGCTCGATGTCGGCCACCAGGTGCGCGGTGGTGTTCACCGACAGATCCGCGCCGTACTCGCTGGCGTGCGGCGTGCTGCGCCCCGAACCGCGCTGGTCCATCAACACCACGCGGTACGCGCTCGGGTCGAAGAACCGCGCCGCGCCGGGGGAGCAGCCCGTCCCCGGACCGCCGTGCAGCACCACAGCGGGCTTGCCGTCGGGATTGCCGTGCACCTCCCAGTGCACGAGGTTGCCATCACCGACGTCCAGCATCCCCTGCTCGACCGGCTCACCCACCGGATAGGTCATCGACATCCCCCTCCACAACTACAACAGCACTGTTACATTAGCGCGGTGGCCACCAACGACTACCTCGGCACCCGCCTACGACACCTGCTCGACCAACTCGAGAACGGCCTGACCAGCCTCTACGACGACCTCGGCCTCACCGACTACCGACCCCGCTACACACCGGTCATCCGACTCGTCGCCGCACGCGGACCCCAGTCCATCAAAGACCTCGCCACCGAAATCGGCGTCACCCACTCCGCCATCAGCCAAACCGCCAACCAGATGGCCCGCGACGGCCTGGCCCGACTGCAGGCGGGGGAGCAGGACGCCCGCCAGCGCGTCGTCCACCTCACCGACCGCGCCCGCGCCCTGCTGCCCACCCTCGACGCCGAGTGGCACGCCACCCGCGCCGCCGCCACCGAACTCGAAGCCGAACTGCCCCACCCGCTCGGCGACCTCATCGACGCCGCCCTGGCCGCCCTGGCCCGACGCCCCATGCACGACCGGATCAGCTCACACCTGGCAGCACCACCCGAGACCGCGCCTTGAACAGCTCCAACCCCCGCCCCAACACCATCAACCCCACCGCCGCGGCGGCCAGCACCGGCCGCACCGACTCCGCCACCGAGGCCAAGTCGATCCCCGGCTGCACCTGATCCACCACCTCCGCCCTGACCAGCACCCCGTCCACGGCAGGGGAGAGGCCGTCACACGCCCGCCACGCCGCCACCGCCAACTCGGCCCCCACCGCCGGAGCCAGCTCACCCGCCCGCCGCACCAGCGCCGACCGCTCCACGGCCACCTCCGAGGCCGCATCCGCCAGCCGCTCGGCCCGCGACGCGCCCAACAGCCACACCCCGCAACACGCGTTCTCCACCGCGCCGCGCACCAGCGCCCGGACCACCCGCAGATCACCACCGTCCGCGCACACACCACGCGCGGCACGCAGGAACTCCACCGACTCGGTGAGCGCCGTCCACGCACGGGCGCTGATCCGGTGCGGCTGGGTGCGCAGGTCCTCGGCCGCCAGCGGACTGCCGGGACGCACCACCCCCAAGCGCGAGCCCTCCGCCACCAGCGGCACCACCCGGTCGACCTTGTCCAGCACCACCAGCAGTTCGCGCATGGGCGTTGAGGCTAGGGGAGCCCGGACCGCCGGGCGGGAGAGGGCCGCGAACGACTTACTTAACATAATGTAGATTATCGGCGTTGCGGCGACCTGGCCGGAGGCCATCGGGTGGGGGTCGTCCACAGTGGCCGGTGCCACCTCCGGCACACGCCCAACGCACTGCAGCGCAGCCGCCGCAGCCGCGATGACGCCCCGCCGTGTGCCACGGACGGCTTCGACCGACGGCGCACGATGGACGGTGCGGACGAGCGAGGCGGCCGAGCGGGACCACACGGCCGCCCAGGGGCTCCACAGGTACGCCCGACGGCCAGCCGGACACACCACACCGAAACGTCACAGTGACGTATCAGCGGCAGCGTGGTCCCGGTGATGGCACGCCGGAGCACCTGCGACACGAAGCCGCCCAGGCACCTGCGCACCCACGTCGCCCGGAACCCCAGACTCGCCTTGCCCGTCGAGTCAGTCGCCCGACGACGAGTGACCGTGTTCGACGAGCGGCCGCGTCCCGCTTGCGACGAGCAGAGCGCGGCACGGCAGGAGCAGCCTCCGGACAGCCGGAGGGCGACGGCCGCCGTGGGGCGTCCCCCGCCGGGAGCGGTCGCCCGCCACCCGGCTCAGATCCCTGTTTGATGGATAATCGCCATTATCCATCAAACAGGGATCGTTGTGCTGCGGTGCGGGCGTGTCCACCCCGTTGCCGCCCAGGGGCTGCGATCCCCACTGCCCCGCAGGGGCCACCCCGGCTCCGCCTTCCACGTCGCCCTCTCCCGCACCGTCGATGAACTGGCCGCAGGAAGGCGCTCGCGCGGTTGTCCTCCACCGGTCCGCCCGGCCGGGTGCTCCCCTCCCCTGCTCCGCGTGGACGGGAAGTTGTCGGTCCGGTGCGGTAGGAAGATCAGGTGGATGTTCTGGCTGCTCAGGATGCGTTCTTCCTCGCGCGCAGGCCGCGGAAGGACTCCCCTCACACGACTGCGGCGTACCGGCGTGACCTGGCGGGGGTGACTTCGCTGTTGGCGCAGGTGCTGGGGTGCGCGGTGGCGGAGTTGCGGGTGGAGGACCTGACGGGGGCGAACCTGCGGGCGGCGTTCGGGTTGTTCGCGGACACGCACGCGAAGAGTTCGGTGTTGCGGGCGTGGTCGACGTGGAACCAGTTCTTGACCTTCTGCGTGGCGGAGGACTTGGTGCCGGGCAATCCGATGGGTGCGGTGGCGCGGCCGAAGACGCCTCCGCTGGTGCCGAAGCCGTTGCGGGGTGAGGACACGCCGGAGCGGTTGTTGGAGGCCGCGGCGGAGGGGGTGCGGGGTGGGCGTGACCCGTGGCCGGAGCGGGATGTGCTGGTGCTGGCGTTGGGGCTGGTGGCGGGGTTGCGGTCGGCGGAGATGCGGGCGTTGACGCTGGCGTCGGTGGTGGGTCGGCCGGGTGAGCGGCGGTTGCACGTGGTGGGCAAGGGGAATCGGGATCGGTCGGTGCCGATCGAGCCCGCGATGGATCGGATCGTGGAGCAGTACTTGGCCTCGTGTCGGCGGCGGTTTCCGCAGGGGCGGTTCGATCGGGGGTCGGCGTTGTTGCGGGATCGGCGGGGTGAGCCGATCGGGCGGGGCGGGTTGGAGTATTTGGTGCGGTCGTGCTTCCGGTGGGCGGGGTTGCACGATCGGGTGCCGTCGGGGGCGAATCTGCACGCGTTGCGGCACACGTTCGCGACGCGGTTGGCGGAGGACGGTGCGTCGGCGTCGGAGATCATGGCGTTGTTGGGGCATGCGAGTTTGGCGACGAGTCAGAACTACATCGAGGCGACGGCGCGGGAGCGGCGGGCGGCGGTGGCGGGGAATCGGACGTACGTGTCGTTGTCGCGGTTGCCGCAGCGGGAGTAGGGCTCTGTTGGGGTGGGGTGCGTGAGGTGCTGTGGCGGGGTACCCACGTGGGATGAGGGCTGTGTGGCGTGGGGCGATCTCCTTCGGGTTGGTGACGATCGGTGTGCGGTTGTACACGGCCACGGAGGAGCATGATTTCCGGTTTCACCAGGTGCACCGGGAGGACGGGGGGCGCATCCGGTATCGGCGGGTGTGTTCGGTGTGCGGTGAGGAGGTGGCGTTCGCCGACATCGCGAAGGGTTATGAGCTCGATGACGGGCGCATGGTCGTGATGGCGGATGAGGATTTCGACAAGTTGCCGATCAGTACTGATCACGCGATCGAGGTGTTGGAGTTCGTGCCCGCGGAGGAGATCGATCCGATCTACTTGCAGCGGGCGTACTACTTGGAGCCGGACAAGGCGGCGGCGCGGCCTTATGTGTTGTTGCGGTCGGCGTTGGAGCGCAGTGGTCAGTTGGCGGTGGTGAAGATCACGGTGCGTCAGCGGGAGTCGTTGGCGATGGTGCGGGCGCACGGGGATCTGCTGGTGTTGCACACGATGTTGTGGCCGGATGAGGTGCGGAAGCCGGATTTCGAGTTCTTGGACGACGATGTCGAGGTGCGGCCGCAGGAGTTGCGGATGGCGGCGTCGTTGGTGGAGAGCATGGCGGGGTCGTTCGATCCGGGTGATTTTTCCGATGACTACACCGAGGCGTTGCAGAAGGTGATCGCGGCGAAGGCGGAGGGGGCGGAGTTGCCCGCGCGGCCGGAGTCGGTGGATTCCGGTGAGGTGGTCGACCTGATGACGGCGTTGGAGCGCAGTGTGGAGCAGGCGCGGTCGGCTCGGGCGGGGCGGGGGGCTGCCGGGCGGGGGTCTGCGGGGAAGGGATCTGCGGGGCGGAAGTCGTCGGTGAGGAAGAAGGCGAAGCCTGCCTGAGGTGCGGGAGGGTTCGCTCCCCCATGTCGTGGGCGCTGCCCGGGGGTTGCCGTCGGAGTCGGGGGCGGTGCGGTTAGCGGTGCGGTCGGGTTGGGTGGGGTTGCCGGAGTGGGTGGCGCCGATGTTGGCCACGCCGGTGTCGTCGTTGCCGCCCGCGGAGCAGGACGCGTTGTGGTCCTACGAGTTCAAGTGGGACGGGGTGCGGGCTCTGGCGCGGGTGCGGGGTGGTCGGGTGCGGTTGGTGTCGCGGTTGGGCAACGACGTGACCGCGGCCTATCCGGAGGTGCAGGGGTTGGGGGCGCAGGTGGGGGCTGCGGAGGTGTTGTTGGACGGGGAGGTCGTGGCGCTGGCGGGTGGTCGGCCCAGTTTCGCGGCGTTGCAGCGGCGCATCCATGCGACGGGGGCGCAGGTGCGGCGGTTGGTGGCGCGGGTGCCGGTGACGTACCTGGTGTTCGACGTGCTGCACCTGGACGGGCGGTCGACGGTGGGACTGCCTTATGCGCGGCGGCGGGAGTTGTTGGAGTCGTTGGGGTTGCGGGGTGGGCATTGGCTGACTCCCCCGGCGTTCGCCGGTGCGGGGCCGGAGGTGCTGGCGGCCAGTCGGGAGCAGGGGCTGGAGGGGGTGGTGGCCAAGCGGCTGGATTCGCCTTACACGCCGGGGGTGCGTTCGCCGCACTGGATCAAGATCACGGAGGTGGCGGCGCGGGAGGTGGTGGTCGGGGGGTGGCGTCCGGGGGTGGGCAGGCGCGAGGGGGTGGTGGGGGCGTTGCTGCTGGGGGTTCCCGGTGAGGGCGGGTTGGTGTTCGTGGGGTCGGTGGGCACGGGGTTCAGCGATGGGGAGTTGGCGGCGTTGACGCGGCGGTTGCGGTCGGTGGAGGCGGGGCGTTCGCCGTTCTCGGGGCAGGTGCCCGTGGCGCGGGCGAGGGGTGCGCGGTGGGTGCGGCCGGTGCTGGTGGGCGAGGTGGTGCACCGGGGCTGGACGCGGGAGGGGCGGTTGCGGTTCGCGGTGTGGCGGGGGTTGCGGACGGACAAGGCGCCGGAGGAGGTGCGCGGGCTTGGGTGAGGCGTTGGTGGAGGTGGAGGGCCGCCGGTTGCGGTTGTCGAACCTGGACAAGGTGCTCTACCCGGAGGTGGGGTTCACCAAGGCGGAGGTGATCGACTACTACACGCGGGTGGCGCCGGTGCTGCTGCCGCGGTTGCGGGACCGGCCGGTGACGGTGCGGCGGTTTCCCGAGGGGGTGGACGGGCCGTCGTTCTTCGAGAAGAACGTGCCCTCGCACGCGCCGGAGTGGGTGCGCACGGTGCGGTTGGCGACGCCGGGGTCGGCCAAGGGCGCGCCGTACGCGGATTTCGTGGTGGTTGAGGACCTGGCGACGTTGGTGTGGTTGGCGAACCTGGCGGCGTTGGAGTTGCACGTGCCGCAGTGGAGGGTGGGGCCGCGCGGTGGCAGGCACTCCCCCGACTTGCTGGTGTTCGATCTGGATCCGGGGGCGCCCGCGACGGTGGTGCAGTGCTGTCGGGTGGCGTTGTGGTTGCGGGAGGCGCTGGCGGCGGACGGGGTCGGGGCGGTGGTCAAGACCAGCGGGGCCAAGGGGTTGCAGCTGTACGCGGCGGTGCGGGTGTCGCGGCCGGAGCGCACGGCGGAGTACGCCAGGGGGTTGGCGCGGCGGTTGGCCTCGGAGCACCCGGATGAGGTGGTGTGGCGGATGGGGCGGTCGCAGCGGGCGGGTCGGGTGTTGATCGACTGGTCGCAGAACAACCCTGGGAAGACGACGGTGGCGCCGTATTCGTTGCGTGCGCGGTCGTTGCCGTCGGTGTCCACTCCGGTGACGTGGGAGGAGGTGGAGGGCTGTTCGCGGCCGGAGGATTTGCTCTTCGTGGCCGAGGAGGTTCTCGAACGGGTGAGTGGGGGCGACTTGATGGCGGACTTGGGGGCTGATCCGGTGTTGTTGCCCCGGTGAGGTCCTACTCTGGCGGGCTGTTTGGCGTGGCCTGCTGGAGAGGGGACGGGTGTGGACGAGGCGGCGGAGCGGGAGTTGGAGCGGGTGGTCAACCGCGCGTGGATCGGCGGGGCGGTCCGGCACGACGCGACGATCACGCTGGTGGAGTACGACCCGGAGTGGCCGCGGTTGTTCCGCCGGGAGGCGGAGCGGATCAGGGGGGCGTTGCCGGAGCGGGTGGTGGTGGCGCTGGAGCACGTGGGGTCGACGTCGGTGCCGGGGTTGGCGGCCAAGCCGATCATCGACATCCTGCTGGTGGTGCCGGATTCGGCGGATGAGGCGGCGTACGTGCCCGCGTTGGAGTCGGTGGGGTACCGGTTGGTGATCCGGGAGCCGCATTGGCACGAGCACCGGATGTTCAAGGGGCCGGACACGGATGTGAATCTGCACGTGCACACCGCCGGTGACGCGGAGGCCGAGCGGATGCCTGCGTTCCGGGACCGGTTGCGGGCCGACGCGGCTGATCGGGTGCTGTACGAGCGGACCAAGCGGGAGTTGGCCGCGCGGCGGTGGAGCTACGTGCAGGGGTACGCCGAGGCCAAGTCCGGGGTGGTGGAGCGGATCATGGCGCACGCCCGCCGGGCCTGATCCCCCTGCCCTATCCCCCTGCCCTGCTCTCCTGGGCCCTGATCGCGCGGCCCTGATCGTGGGTGGGGTCGGTGCGGGACAATCGCGCGCGTGCGGTTCGCGGTGCTGGGTCCGATGCAGGTGTGGCGTGCCGACGGGACGCCGGTGCGGATCGGTGGGCAGCGGCTGCGCGCGCTGTTGGCGCTGTTGCTGGTCCACCCCGGCCGGGTGGTGGGGGTCGACCAGCTGATCTCCGGGGTGTACGGGCAGCGGCCGCCCGCGGGGGTGGCCAACGCGGTGCAGTCGCAGGTGTCGCGGTTGCGGCGGTTGCTGGACGTGGAGCTGGTGCGCACCCCGGCGGGTTACCGGCTGGAGGTCGACCCCGGTGAGGTCGACGCGCACCGGTTCGAGGAGCTGGTGGCCGCGGGCCTGCCGGGGCAGGCGCTGGCGTTGTGGCGGGGGCCCGCGCTGGTCGACGTCGGTGACGCGCCGTTCGTGGCGGCGGTGGTGGCCCGCTGGGAGGAGCTGCGGCTGCGGGCGGTGGAGGAGCACGGCGGTGTGGGCGCCGTGCCGGTGGAGTTGCTGCGGGAGCTGGTGGCGCGTCATCCGGGGCGGGAGCGGCTGGTCGCGGCGCTGGTGCGGGCGCTGCACCGGCAGGGCAGGCAGCGTGAGGCGTTGGAGGTCTTCGACCGGGCGCGTCGGGAGCTGGCCGAGCGGGTGGGTGCTGATCCGTCGCCGGAGCTGGCCGCGGCGCACCTGGAGGTGCTGCGCGGGGACCGGCCGCCCGCGCGGCAGGTGCTGCCCGCGCAGCTGAGCGGTTTCGTGGGGCGGGAGGAGGAGTCGCGGCAGCTGGCCGAGGCGTTGGGCCGGGCTCGGCTGGTGACCGTGGTGGGGCCGGGCGGGGTGGGCAAGACGCGGCTGGCGGTGCAGGTGGCCGAGGCGGTCGGGGGGCAGGTCGCGCAGGAGGTGTTCTTCGTCGACCTGGTGCCGGTGGGGCGGGGCGAGGACGTGGCGCGGGCGGTGCTGGCGGCGCTGGGGCTGCGCGAGGACGGGACGGGTCCGGTGACCGAGCCCGCGCAGCGGGTGGTGGCGGCGCTGTCGCGGGGCTCGGTGCTGCTGGTGCTGGACAACTGCGAGCACGTGGTGGAGTCGGTGGCGGTGCTGGTGGCGCGGCTGCTGGCGGGGTGCGCGCGGGTGCGGGTGCTGGCCACCAGCCGGGAGGCGCTGGGCGTGACCGGCGAGGTGGTGCGGCCGGTGCCGCCGCTGGGGTTGCCCGAGCACGACGGGCGGTGGTCGGACTCCCCCGCCGTGCGGTTGTTCGCGGAGCGGGCCGCGGCGGTGCGGCCGGGGTTCCGGGTGGCCGACGACGTGGCCTCGGTGGTGGCGGTGTGCCGGGCGCTGGAGGGGTTGCCGCTGGCGATCGAGCTGGCGGCGGCGCGGGTGCGGTCGCTGCCGGTGGCCGAGCTCGCGCGTCGGGTGCACGACCGGTTCGGGTTGCTGTCGCGGGGCAGCCGGGGCGCGGCGGCGCGGCACCGGACGCTGCACGCGGTGGTGGAGTGGAGCTGGGAGCTGCTCGACGAGCCGGAGCGGCGGTTGGCGCGGTGGCTGACGGTGTTCCGGGGCGGGGCGACCCCGGCGGCGGTGCGGGCGGTGTGCGGTGCGCAGGCGGAGGAGCTGCTGTCCGCGTTGGCGGACAAGTCGCTGGTGGAGTTGGCGGGCGACCGGTACCGGATGCTGGAGACGATCCGGGAGTTCTGCGCGCGGGAGCTGGTGGCCTGCGGGGAGTCGCAGCGGGCCGGGCGCGCGCACGCCGAGTACTTCCTGGAGCTCATCGGCCGGTCGGGGCCGCGGTTGCGGCGCGCGGAGCAGGTGGTGGAGCTGGGGCGGCTGGCCGGGGAGCACGAGAACTTCCGGGCGGCGGCGCGGTGGGCCGCGCGGCACGACCCGGTGCTGGCGTTGCGGCTGGTGGCCGAGCTGGGCTGGTACTTCTGGCTGCGCGGGATGCGGTCGCAGGGTTCGGCGCTGGCCGAGGAGGTGCTGGCGGCGGTGGGGCCGCGCGCGCCGCTGGGGGCGGAGCAGGAGCACCTGCTGTGCCGGTTGATCGGTGTCTCCGACGGGCGGGCGCGGGTGGAGTTGGCGGGGGTGCCCGAGCGCTGGGGTGCGCCCGATTTCCCCGATCCGCCCCGGTACCCGTTCCTGACCCTGCTGTGGGGCATGGCGCATGGCGCGCCGCAGCTGGAGGGCGAGGAGCTGGAGGGCTACCGGCGGGCGCTGGTGGGGCAGGACGCGTGGAGCCGGGCGCTGGTGGAGCTGGGCGCGGGGATGCAGCACCAGTACAACGGGCTGGTGGAGCAGGCGTGGCAGGCGCACCGGCGGGCGCTGGCGGGGTTCCGGGAGCTGGGTGAGCGGTGGGGCGCGTCGCTGGCGTTGTCGCGGCTGGCGGACCTGGCGGCGGGCCGGGGTGAGCCGCGGCGGGCGGTGGAGCTGGTGGGCCGGGCGCTGGCGCTGGCCGAGGAGCTGGGGGCCACCGAGGACGTGGCCGCCCTGCTGGGGCAGCGGGCGTGCTGGCTGGAGCGCGTGGGGGCCTGCTCGTCGGCTCGCCGGGACCTGGAGCGGGCCGCGGAGCTGGCGCGGCGCGCCGGGTCGGTGGAGGCTCTGGCGGCGGCGTGGTTGGGGTTGGCGGAGCTGGCGCGCAGGCGGGGCCGGTCGCGGGAGGCGCTGCGGTGGTGCCGGGAGGCGCTGCGGGTGTGCCCGTCGGACTGGTTCGGGCCCGCGGAGGTGCGGGCGCAGGCGCGGGTGTGCCTGGGGCGGCTGGCCGCGGCGCGCGGTGAGGTGGAAGGGGCGCGGCGGGAGTGGGCGGCGGCGCTGGACTCGGCGGTCCGGTGGGGCAACCGGGTGGTGCTGGCCGGGGTCGCCGAGGCGCGGGCGGCGGCCGAGGCGGGTCCGCCGCCCTCCCCCGACTCCGACATCGACATCGACTCCGACGCCGGCGTCGAGTCGGAGTCCGGCGTCGAGGAGGGGGTCGTGGCCGGGGGTGACGCGCGGCGGGTCGCGGTGCTGCTGGGCGCGGCGGCCACCCTGCGCGGGGCGGCCGATCCCACCGATCCCACCGATCCGGCCGATCCGGAGGTGCGGTGGGTGCTGCGGTGGGCGCGGCGGCGGCTGGGCGGGGACTTCGAGGCGCTGTTCGCCCAGGGCGCGGGGATGTCGCGGGAGCAGGTGCTGGCGGTGCTGCGCGCGTGAGCGGTGCGCGGCCCCTACGCTGGGGATCATGCCGAGGATCGCCACCAACACCACCGTCGACCGCGCCGGGCTGGTCGAGTTCCTGCGGCCCCGCCACCGGGCGCTGCTGATCACCACCCGCGCCGACGGCCGCCCGCAGGTCTCCCCGGTGACCTGCGGGATCGACGACGAGGGCCGGGTGGTGATCTCGACCTACCCGCGGCGCGCCAAGGTCCGCAACGCGCGCCGCGACGAGCGGGTGAGCCTGTGCGTGCTCTCCGACGACTGGGACGGTCCCTGGGTGCAGCTCGACGGCCGCGCCGAGGTGCTCGACCTGCCCGAGGCGCTGGAGCCACTGGTGGACTACTACCGCTGCATCGCGGGCGAGCACCCCGACTGGGACGACTATCGCGCGGCGATGCGACGGCAGGGCAAGTCGCTGATCCGGGTGACGATCGACCGGTGGGGGCCGATCGCCACCGGCGGTTTCCCGCCCGAGCTGGCCGACTGAGGCCCGACCGGGATCAGGAACCGGCCAGGGCACCGCCCCAGGCGGGCGGGTCCTGCAGCAGCGCGCACACCGCGCCCGCCGGATCGGCCACGGCCGCGACCAGGCCGGTGGGCACCTGCCGGGCGGGCGCCACCACCGTGGCCCCCAGCCGCCCCGCCGCCGTCAACGCCCCGGCCAGGTCGGGCACGGCGAAGTAGCACAGCCACCCCGGCGGAAGCTCCCCGGCACCCCGCAGCCGCCCGGCCACCGGCCTGCTCCCGCCCTCGGCCGGGCCCCCGGCGGCGTCACCGCCCGCGACGTCGAGCAGGGTGAACCCCTCCCCCGGCGTCCGTGCCGCCCAGCCCAGCTCACCGGTCCAGTACTCGTCGGGATCGGCCGGGTCGACCAGCTCCACCCAGCAGGGCTCCCCCTGCCGGGGAGGCGGCGCCCACGGGCCGTGCAGGGCGCGCCCGGTGTCGACCAGGGCACCGGCGCGCAGCTCACGGGCGGGGGAACCGGTGAACACCACCTGCCAGCCCTCCCGTCCCGGCCGCACGCGGGCGGCCAGGCGGTCACCCACCCACCCGGTGAACGTCCCGTCCGGCTCGGCGATCACCGCCCAGCCCAGCCACCGGGCGTAGAAGTCGGCGATCTGCTCGGGCTCGGCGGTGCCGCGCTCGAGGCGGCGCAGCCCCCGCGCGGCGGGCACGGGTGTGGCGGGTGTGGACACGAGGGTTTCCCATCCGGCGGTGATCAGGAAGAACGCGCCCCATCCTGCGCAGCGCACAACCCCTGCGACAATGCTCCATCCGGGTGTACGGGCCGGGCCGATCGGAGTCCGTGCGCCGCAGCGGCCCTGCCGGTCAGCGCAGCCGCTCCAACCCGCGCGCGGTGGCGGCCAGCTCACGGGCCAACCGGCCCAGCTCCGGGGCGTCCGCGCCGTCGTCCGCGGCGGTGGCCACGTCCTCGGCGGCGCAGCGCAGCTGGAACAACCGGTCCTGCAGGTCGGCCAGCTCGGCGGCGGAGAGCACCACCGCGTCCTCGGGCAGACCACCGCGCTGCACCGCGGCACGCCGCTCGTAGGCGCGCTGCCTGCACGGCTGGGCGCAGTAGCGGCGAGGACGACCGATCCGGCCGGAGTCGGGCAGCCTGCGCCCGCACCAGGCGCAGTGCCTGGCCTCCTCCCGCCGCCCCGACGCACCCGCCGCGACGTGCCCACCCGCCGCCGCTCCGGTCAGAAGCTCCATGGGCGGCGACGGTATCCGGCTACCCATCGGTCACCACGACGCCACGCCGCCGGGGCACACTACGGCCGTGACCCACCCCTACCTGTCCGGCCCGCACCCCAGGGCCTTCGCCCACCGCGGCTGGCACCTCGACGACCTGGCCGAGATGGAGAACTCGCTGTCGGCGTTCCGCCGCGCGGTCGCCGAGGGCTTCCGCTACCTGGAGACCGACGTGCACGCCACCTCAGACGGGGTCGTGGTGGTCCACCACGACGACGTGCTCGACCGCACCACCGACGGCACCGGCCCGGTGGCCGCGCAACCCTGGTCGGCGGTGCGGCGGGCCCGCGTGGGCGGGCGCGAGCCGGTGGCGCGGCTGGAGGACCTGCTGGAGGAGCTGCCCGACGCGCTGGTCAACATCGACGTCAAGGCCGACTCGGCGGTGGTGCCGGTGCTGGAGGTGCTGCGCCGCACCCGCGCGCTGACACGGGTGTGCCTGGCCTCGTTCTCCGAGCGGCGCCTGGCGCGGCTGCGCGCGCTGGCAGGCCCCGACCTGCTGACCTCGATGGGACCGCGCTCGGTGGGCGCGCTGTGGGCCGCGGGCAGGCTGCCCCGACTGCCCGTGCGGCTGCCGGTGCGCGGCGCGCTGGCCCAGGTGCCGGTGCGGCAGGGCGGGCTGACCGTGGTCGACCGGCGGTTCGTGCGCGCCGCGCACCGGCGCGGCCTGGAGGTGCACGTCTGGACCGTCGACGCCGAGGACCGGATGCGCGCCCTGCTGGAACTGGGCGTCGACGGACTGGTCACCGACCGCCCCGACACGCTGCGCCACGTGCTGCGCACCCGCGACGCCTGGTCGCCCGGCAGGTGAACGCAGAGCAACAGCTTGGCAGTGATGCCACCCGGACGGAGGACGGATCGATACCGCCCGGATACAGTCCGCCCCCATGAGCGTGGCCGACAGCACAGCCCCCACCGCCGAACGACGCCGCGAACAGCGGGGCTGGACCTGGTACGACTGGGCGAACTCGGTGTTCCCCACCTCCGTGATCACGGTGTTCCTCTCCGGTTACCTCACCGCCGTGGCCAAGGAGTCCGCCCGCCAGGACACCGCCCGCAACGGCCCCGCCGCCTGCGCCGAGAGCGCCCTGCGCGACTGCGACATCTCCGCCTTCGGCCTGCACTTCCCCGCCGGATCGCTGTGGGGCTACCTGCTGTCCATCGCCACCGTGGTGCAGGTGCTGGTGCTGCCGGTCATGGGCGCCATCGCCGATCGCACCCAGAACAAGCGGCGCATGCTGGGCGGGCTGGCCTTCACCGGCTCCGCGGCCACCGCCGCGCTGGCCCTGGTCGGCGGCGCGGACTGGGGCCTGGGCGTGGCGCTGTTCATCCTGGGCAACATCTGCTACGGCGCCTCGGTGGTGGTCTACTACGCCTTCCTGCCCGAGATCGCGGGCCCCGACGAGCGCGACGCGGTCTCCTCGCGCGGCTGGGCCTTCGGCTACCTGGGCGGCGGGCTGGCGCTGGCGGTGCAGCTGGCGCTGTTCATCGGCCACGACGCGATCGGGCTGTCCGAGTCCGCCGCGGTGCGCGTCGGGTTCGTCTTCTCCGGCCTGTGGTGGGCCGGGTTCACCCTGATCCCGCTGGCCCGCCTCAAGCGCCACCAGGCCCCGCACGGCACCGAGACCGGCGCCTCGGTGCTCACCGCCGGGTTCGCCGAGCTGCGCTCCACCGCCCGCCAGGCCCGGATGTTCCCGCTGACCCTGGCCTTCCTGGGCACCTACCTGATCTACACCGACGGCATCGCCACGGTCGCCAACGTCTCCGCCCAGTACGGCCGCGACGAGCTCAGGCTCGACGAGACCGTGCTCATCACCACCATCCTCATCGTGCAGTTCGTGGCGTTCCTGGGCGGGGTGCTGCACGGCCTGGCCGCCCGCCGCTGGGGCGCCAAGCGCACCATCATGGTCAGCCTGCTGGTGTGGATCGCCGTGGTCGGCGCGGCCTTCTTCGTCCAGGCCGGGCAGCAGGGCCAGTTCTACGCGCTGGCCGCGGGCATCGGCCTGGTGCTGGGCGGGACCAACGCGCTGTCGCGGTCGCTGTTCAGCCAGATGATCCCGCCCGGCCGGGAAGCCCAGTACTTCTCCCTCTACGAGGTCGGCGAGCGCTCCACCTCCTGGCTGGGACCGCTGGTGTTCGCGGGCGTGGGCCAGGCCACCGGCTCGTTCCGGCTGGCCATCATCTCCCTGGTGGTGTTCTTCGTCGTCGGGTTGACGCTGATGGCGTTCGTGCCGGTGCGGCGCGCCATCAGCGCCGCGGGCAACCCGGTGCCCGCCAAGGTCTGAACACCGCCACCACCGCGGCGGTGACCAGCCACGCGGAGAAGTAGACCAGCGTGGGCGTCACCGCCGCCCACACCACCGACACCACCACGCCGAGCGCGGCGGCCCACCACCACCGGGCCGCCGCCACTGGCGGGGCCTCCCGGTGGAAACCCAGCAGCACCGCCGCCGCAGTCACCACCAGCGCGGTGTTGGTCACCAGCGACCACCAACCCGCCGCGCCCGGTCCGCTCACCACCACCAGCGCCGCGGCGACCACCGCCACCACCCCGACCGCGGCCCGCGCCACCCCCCGCCGCCCGGCCAACAGCGCCGCGAAGGCCACCACCAGCAGCAGGTCGAACACCGAGGGCCGCACCGGGCCGAAGCGCACCGCGAACGCCACCGACTCCGCGGCCAGCAGCACGTGCCCCAGCAGACCCGCCAGCGCCACCCCGCGCACCACCCGCCCGGCGGGCCTGGCCGAGGCCAGGCGCACCCGCACCGCCAGCGCCGCGGTCGCCGCCGCCTCCCCCCACCCCGGCCAGCCGTGCTCGTGGTCCAACTCGTCCACCCGGTCGGCCAGGAAGACCTCGACCATCTCCTCCTCGCGGCCGTCGCGGTACCAGGCGGGCAGCAGCACCCGCAGCAGCGCCCGGTACCGGCGCTCCAGGTTCGACCCGCCTGTGCTCGACCCGCCGGGGTCCACCCCGTCCGCCGCGGTCCCGTCCGGCATCGGCGCGCTCACCGCGCCTCCCTGGCCCGCAGCACCGCCGAGGCCGCCCGCACGTGGGCCGACAACCGCGCCACCTCCGCCGACAGCGCCCGCACCCCGGCGTCGGTGAGCCGGTAGTAGCGGCGCAGCCGCCCCTGGTGCACCTCCTCGCGGTCCCGCTCGGCCAACCCGTCGGCGACCAACCGGTCCAGCACCCCGTACAGGGTGCCCACCCGCAACCGCGTGCGCCCCTGCGACAGCGACTCCACCGCCTGCACGATCGCGTACCCGTGCAGGGGCTGCTCCGCCAGCGCGGTCAGCACCAGGAACGCCTGCTCCGACAACCCCCTACCACTCATGTCCCATGTTATATCGGAAAGCATGATATTCGGTCCAGCCCGAGGTTCTTCTTCAAAGCGGGTTGTCCCGCCTGCTCTGCGTGCTCTGATGCCACCGTTGAGGTGAATATTTGATCCACACTGAGAGTATCGACAACACCGAGGTGTGGCGGTGATCGGCCACGGCGCTAAGGTGGCCCGCCGTGGAACCCTCGAACCCCGCCCTCGACCCGACCGATGCGCTGTCCTCGGTGCCCACCGCCGGGGCACGCCGCGCCGCGGCGGTGGGCAGCCTGAGGTTCTTCTTCGGGCCCATGGACTGCGGCAAGTCAACACTGGCCCTGCAGATCGACCACAACCAGGCCCGACAGGGCCGCAGCGGCCTGCTGCTGGTGCGCCACGACCGCTCGGGCACCCCCACCATCTCCAGCCGCATGGGCCTGGCCCGCCGCGCCCTGGAGGTGCAGGAGGGGATGGACCTGTGCGCGCTGGTGCGCGAGCACTGGGCGCGCGGCGCGCGGGTGGACTACCTGATCGTCGACGAGGCCCAGTTCCTGTCCGCCGAGCAGGTCGACCAGCTGGCCGAGCTGGCCGACGAGGCCCGGCTCGACGTCTACTGCTTCGGCCTGGCCACCGACTTCCGCAGCACCCTGTTCCCCGGTTCGCAGCGGCTGTTCGAATTGGCCGACGAGCTCAACGCCATCCAGGTCGAGGTGCTGTGCTGGTGCGGCCTGTCCGGCCGCTTCAACGCCCGCGTGCACGACGGCGAGGTGGTCCGCGCGGGCAGCACCGTGCTGGTCGCCGACACCGCGCCGGTGGCCGACGAGGTCCGCTACCAGGTGCTGTGCCGCAAGCACTACCGCACCGGCGACCTGGGACCCGCGGCCGTGCGCGGGGAGCAGCTCAGCCTGACCTGATCGCCGGCGACCCCGCACACTGGAGCGATGACGGACGGGCGGACTGGTCGGCGCACGGGCAGGCGGGGTGCGGGCAGGCGCAGCGCGGGCATCCTGCTGTACCGGCGCGCCGCGCACGGACTGGAAGTGCTCATCGGGCACATGGGCGGCCCCTTCTGGGCCCAGCGCGAGGAGGGCGCCTGGTCGGTCCCCAAGGGCGAGCCCGTCGACGGCGAGCAGCCGCTGGACACCGCCCGTCGGGAGTTCGCCGAGGAGCTGGGCCTGCCGGTGCCCGAGGGACGGCCGCGGCCGCTGGGCCAGGTGCGCCAGGCCGGTGGCAAGGTGGTCGAGGTCTGGGCGCTGGAGGGCGACCTGGACCCGGCGCGGGTCGTGCCCGGCACCTTCCGCGTGGAGTGGCCCAGGGGCTCGGGCCACTGGCGCAGCTACCCCGAGCTCGACCGGGTCGCCTGGGTCTCGCCCGACCAGGCGCGCAGCAGGCTGGTCACCGCCCAGCGCGAGTTCCTCGACCGGCTCGAAGCGCTGTTGCGCGGGCCATCCGACGCCGAAGCCGAATCGTGACCGAAAGCCGGGTTTAACCGCCTGCCGGATGGGTGAACCCATTCAGGATGCCGTCATCGGCAACCACCGAACAACCACGCACAGTAGGTCCGTCGTCTCCCATGAGCAATGTAACTTTCCGTAATCCAAGTCGTTACGGACATCACTACTGCCGCGTAAAGCCCGCAGTGTCGTCGCCCACCGTGGTCGGTCTAAGCTGTCGCAACCGCACACTACGGGCCGCTGCTACTCCATCCGAGTGATGATGTAGTCCAGCAGCCTGATAACGCGTCACGATCCCGCCGCGATTGCATCCCTTAGGAGGAAGCCTTCGTTGACGGGTGAAAGACGTCACTGTGGGCGACCATGACCGTCGAACCGGGAACGAACGGAGCAATCCGGACGTTGCACTCGGTAAGCACCACCGCCTGGGCCCCGGCCCTGAGCCGAGCGAAAGGACACCGCCATGGCCGACCGCGTTCTACGGGGTAGCCGGCTCGGAGCAGTCAGCTACGAGACCGACCGCAATCACGACCTCGCCCCGCGCCGGTCGGTGCGGTACGCCTGCCCGAAGGGCCACGACTTCGAGGTCCCCTTCTCCGACGACGCCGAGATCCCCCCGACCTGGGAGTGCCGCCTGCACGGCCAGGAGTCCAAGATCATCGACGGGTCCGAGCCGGAGGCCAAGAAGGTCAAGCCGCCGCGCACCCACTGGGACATGCTGCTGGAGCGGCGCTCCATCCCCGAACTGGAGGAGCTGCTCGACGAGCGGCTGGAAGAGCTCAGGGGCAGGCGCACCCGCACCGCCTGAGCACCACCCAACGCACTTGAGGGGGCCCGCCGCGCGGCGGGCCCCCTCAACCGTGCCAGGGGCCGCGCCCTAGCGCGCCGCCCCGGTCTTCGTCTTCGGCGCGAACAGCTCCCGCAGCTGGGTGTAGCGCCGCCGCAGACCCCACTTGGTCACCCGGATCAACGCCTCCCGCACGATGTCGCCACTCATCTTCGACACACCGATCTCACGCTCGGTGAACGTGATCGGCACCTCCACCACGCGGTAGTCCAGCTCGATGGTCCGCCACGCCAGGTCGATCTGGAAGCAGTAGCCCGCCGAGGCCACGTTGTGCAGCTTGAGGCTGCCCAGCACCCCGGCCCGGTAGGCGCGGAACCCCGCCGTGATGTCCTTGACCTTCGCCCCCAGCGCCAGCCGCGAGTACAGGTTCGCCCCCCGCGACAGGAACTCCCGCTTCTTCGGCCAGTTCACCACCGTGCCGCCGGGCACGTACCGCGAGCCGATCACCAGGTCGGCGTCGTGCAGCGCGTCCAGCATCCGCGGCAGGTCCTCCGGCGCGTGCGAGCCGTCGGCGTCCATCTCCACCAGCACGCCGTAGCCGCGCTCCAGCCCCCAGCCGAAGCCCGCGATGTAGGCCGCACCCAACCCCGCCTTCTCGGTGCGGTGCAGCACGTGCACGCGCTCGTCCGCGGCGGCCATCTCGTCGGCCAGCTGCCCCGTGCCGTCCGGGCTGCCGTCGTCGACCACGAGGGCGTGCACCTCCGGCAGGGCCGAGTGCAGCCGCTTCACGATCTTGCCGATGTTGTCCCGCTCGTTGTAGGTCGGGATCACCACCAGCACCGGCCCGAGCTCGCGGTCAGGCTGCGCCTGCTGGTCCGCCATCCGTTTCCTCCTCGCCGGCACCCACCGAGGGCACCGGGCGCGATCGTCGTCGTGTCACTGCCCGGCTCGGGGCCGGGGCCGCAAGGCCCGGCGCGCCCCTCGTCCGCGCACCGCGGACCGAGCCGGGTGGTCAGCGTAGCCCCCCGCGCGCGGGCACCCGCGCCACCAGCGCCCCTCCCCCCGATCACGATGCGTGGACACCACCCCCGCAGGGAACCCCGAGGCCGCGAAATCAGGGTTTCCACCGATGCGCGGCACCCCGGTGACAAGGAGTGTGGAACACATGACCACCACATTGAGCAGGCCCATGGACCGCAGGGTCATCGCGGGCGTGTGCGCGGGCCTGGCCGCCCGTTATGGTTGGAAGCCCGGCACCGTCCGGCTGCTGTTCGTGCTGTCCTGCCTGCTGCCCGGACCCCAGTTCGTCGTCTACCTGGCGCTGTGGATCATGATGCCCGCCCGCGCGTACTGACCGGGGCCGCTCCCCCGCGTCCTCCGGCCCGCGACCGGGCGGGAGGACGCGCTAGTCGGCCAGCGCGGCCCGGACGATCTCCAGCGCCTCCTGCGCGGTCAGACCCTGCTCCCGCGCGGTGGCCGCGTACGCGCGCGCCGCGCGCAGCACCCGCTCCCTGCCCTGCTCCCCCGCCGCGCTGACCACCGTCCCGGCCCGTCCGCGCGTCTCGATCAGCCCCGCCTCCTCCAGCTCGCGGTAGGCCCGCGCCACGGTGTTGACCGCGATGCCCAGCTGCGCGGCCAGCGCCCGCACGGTGGGCAGCCGGGTGCCCACCGCCAGCTCCCGGTCGGTGATCTTGCGGGCGAACTGCGAGCGCACCTGCTCGTACGGGGGGACGGCGGAACCGGGGTCGAGGGTGATCACCCCACCGATCCTGGCAGAGGGCGCAACCCCTGCTCGTCCGGCTGTGACCGGCACCGGGTCCGATTGTTTATTTTATTCCACACTGAAGTCATAGAATCAATTGATCAGACGGCGGGTGGCCGGACTGCGCGCCACCACGCCCGCTGTGCCACCATTCCGCAGTGGACCGCCGATCGCTCCTGCTACTGGCGACGACCTCGGTGGTCGCCGCCGCGGCGGCGGTGACCGTCGCCGCGCTGCTGCCCGCCGAGCGCGTGCCCGGCTCCCCCACCCCGTACTGCACGACCCTGCTGGTCTTCACCGACACCGACGAGGCGATGCGCGAGGCCGAGCGCGCCCTGCGCGCCGACCCCAGGGTCCGCGAGCTGACCGCGCGGACCAAGCAGGAGAACTTCGCGGCCTTCCAGGAGAGCCTGGGCGCGGAGGTCGTCGCAGGCGCCCGCCCGGACAAGGTCCCCGCCTCGCTGCGGGTGGTCGAGTCCTTCGGCGTGGACCCCAGGGCCCTGCGCGACGACCTGGAGCGCTACGGCCGCGCCACCTACGAGGACTACTGCCGCGTCATGGCCAACCTGCCGCGCTGAACACGCGCTCGAGCGCTGACCCGCCCGCCGCCGCTTCGGCCGCTCAGTCCGCGGCCTTGGGGGCCACCACGGTCCCCCTGGCCCGCGTCACCACCAGCGGCGGGTCCAGCACGTCGGCCGCCGAGGGCCCGCGCAGCGGGGCCGAGCGGCACACCACGCGCGCCTCGAACTCGATCTCCCGCGACCGGTTGCCGATGCGCACCAGCGTCGCGGTCGCCTCGATCACATCACCCGCCTGGATCGGCGCGACGAACTCCACCGAGCTGTACCCGGCGAACAGGCCCTCGTCGGCGTCGGTGTGGATGAGCAGCTCGGTGGCCACGTCCCCGAACAGCCCCAACCCGTAGGCGCCGTCGACGAGGTCGCCCCCGTAGTGGGCGTGCGAGCGCGGCACGTAGCGGCGGTGGGTGACGGAGAATCCCTCGTACAGGCTCACGCGGCGACTTCCTTCCTGGACCGGACGGCGTGCACCAGGTAGCTGGCGACCTCGCCGGGGGTGGTCCCCCGGCCGAACACGCGGTCCACCCCCAACTCCCCCGCCGCCAGCGGGTCGAAACGCGGTCCGCCCGCGATCAGCAGCGGGCGGCGGGCGCCCATGGCCTCGCGGAAGGCCGCGGCCATCTCGCGGGTGTTGAGCAGGTGCGCGTCGCGCTGGGTCACCACCTGGGAGACCAGCACCGCGTCGGCCTTCTCCGCGCGGGCGCGGCGCACCAGCTCGGGGACCGGGACCTGGGCGCCGAGGTTGACCACCTTCAGCTCGCGGTAGTACTCCAGCCCCTTCTCCCCCGCGAAGCCCTTGATGTTGAGGATCGCGTCGATGCCCACGGTGTGGGCGTCGGTGCCGATGCAGGCGCCCACCACGACCAGCTTGCGCCGCAGCAGCTTGCGGACCGCCGCGTTGACCTCCGCGGGCGACAGCAGCGGGTACTCCCGCTCGACAACGCGCACCTGCTCCAGGTCGACCACGTGCCGGACCGGGCCGTAGACGACGAAGAAGGTGAACTCCTCGCCGATGGCGTGGGAGTGCACCACCATCGCCGGGTCGATGCCCATCCGGTTGGCCAGCTGCCGTGCGGCGCCGTCGGCCTTGGGACCGAAGGGCACCGGCAGGGTGAACGAGGTCTGCACCATGCCGTCGCCGGTGGTGTCGCCGTAGGGGCGCACGTGCCGCTTCACGCCGGGACCTCCAGCAGCTCCGAGGCCGGGTTGCAGTACCCGGCCGCCTTCTCCACCACGCCCTCGGCGCCCTTGCCGCCGTCGGCGGGGCGCTTCATCAGGCCGAACGTGCCGTCGGCGATGGCGTTGAGCAGGCCGTCGTCGACGATGCGGCCCAGCAGGTCCACCGCCTCGCCCAGCACCTGGTGGGCGCGCTTGACGATGAAGCCGTCCGGGGCGGGCCGGAAGTCCTCGCGCAGCCCGCCCGCGGCGCCCAGCACGTAGCGCACGTTGGCCAGCGCCAGGTCGCGGTCGGACAGGAACGGGGTGACCACGGCCTCGGTCATCATGCCCACCAGCAGGATGCTCTGGCCGGTGAG
This sequence comes from Saccharothrix coeruleofusca, assembly GCF_017876325.1. Classification (NCBI taxonomy): domain Bacteria; kingdom Bacillati; phylum Actinomycetota; class Actinomycetes; order Pseudonocardiales; family Pseudonocardiaceae; genus Saccharothrix; species Saccharothrix coeruleofusca. The sequence goes on along the minus strand of NZ_JAGINV010000001.1, from coordinate 2,668,532 downwards.
CACCCCGGCGAGGTTGAAGAACCCGTCGAGCAGGTAGCCGTCGAAGACGTTGCCGGTCATGTGCTTGGTGGGCGGCATCCACTTCAGCGGCGCGTCCGGGAACAGCTCGCGGGCCAGCAGCGCGTGCGCCAGCTCCAGGCGGAACGACTCGGGCACCTTCGGGTCGATCTCGAAGGCGTGGCCCAGGCCCAGCAGGTGGTCGGGCAGCCCCGCCTCGTGCGCGAAGTGCTCGTTGAGCAGCTGGGACACCGTCACGGTGTGGGCGGCCTGCACCGCGTCGGCGGTGGTGAGGTAGTTGTCCTCGCCGGTGTTGATGATGATGCCCGCGCGGGCGTGGACCTGGCGGGAGAAGCGCTGGTCGACGAAGGTGCGGATGGGGTTGATGTCGCGGAACAGGATGCCGTACATGGAGTCGTTGAGCATCATGTCCAGCCGCTGCAGCCCGGCCAGCACCGCGATCTCGGGCATGCACAGCCCCGAGGCGTAGTTGGTCAGCCGCACGTAGCGGCCGACCTCCTTGGACACCTCGTCCAGCGCGGCCCGCATGATGCGGAAGTTCTCCTGCGTGGCGTAGGTGCCCGCGAACCCGTGGTGGGTGGCGCCCTCGGGCACGTAGTCCAGCAGGGACTGGCCGGTGGAGCGGATCACGGCGATGACGTCGGCCCCGGCGCGGGCGGCGTTGCGCGCCTGCACCACGTCCTCGTCGATGTCGCCGGTGGCCACGATGAGGTAGATCCAGGGGCGCTGCGGCGGGTCGCCCCACCTGGCCACCAGCTTCTCGCGCTGGGCGCGGTTGCGGTCCACGGTGCGCAGCCCCCTGGCGACCGCGGCGCGGGCGGCCTTCTCCGCGCGGGCGCGGTCGCGGCCCTCGGGCACGGTGAAGCGGACCTGGCCCGCGGCGCACGCCTCGGCCAGCTCGGTGAGCGTGCCCAGGTCGTGCTGCCGCAGGGCGTGGAAGACCGGCAGCGCGGCGCCGTGCTCCAGGCCGCAGTGCTCGCGCACGGTGTCCACCACCCGGTTGACCCACGGCACGTCGCCTGCGCGGTGGGTGGAGTCCGCGCCGGTGATGCCCGCCAGGCGCAGGGTGGCGCGCTCGACCGAGACCGTGGTGTGCGCCTTGGCGATGGCCACCACCGGCTCGGCCGCCCGCGCGGCCAGCCGTCGCGCGGTGGCGACCACCTCCGGGTCCAGGTCGAGCAGCATGCTCACTCCCTCTCGTAGATCGTCCGGCCGCGCAGCACGGTGCGCAGGCAGGTCGGGGCGGGTCCGTCGAGGGCGGGCAGCGCCGGGACGCGCGAGCGCGGGTCGGTGGACCAGCGCTGCACCCGGCTGTCGGGCGCGGCGACCTCCAGCTGCCCCGCGTCCCAGACCGCGTAGGTGGCGGGGGCGCCGGGCTGCAGCGTGCCGGTGACGCCGTCGTCCACGCCCGCCGCGCGCCAGCCGCCGCGGGTGTGGGCGTTGAACGCCGCGCGCGGGGAGATGCCCAGGCCGTCGGTGCGGTGGTGCACGGCGGCGCGGACCGCCGCCCAGGGGTCGACCGCGGTGACCGGGGCGTCCGAGCCGAAGGCCAGGACCACGCCCGCGGCGGCCAGGTGGGCGAAGGGGTTGAGGGCGGTGCCCCGCGCCACGCCCAGGCGCTGGGCGTACATGCCCTCCGGGCCGCCCCACTCGGCGTCGAACAGCGGCTGCACCGAGGCCACCACGCCCCAGGAGCCCAGTTTCGCGGCCTGCTCGGGGGTGACCATCTCCAGGTGTTCCAGGCGGTGCCTGCGGGCGGCCAGGGCGGGCACGCCGACCGCGGCGGCGGCCCGCTCGAAGCCCTCGACCACGGCGGCCACCGCGGCGTCGCCGATGACGTGGAACCCGGCCTGCAGCCCGGCCTCGGTGCACGCCACCAGGTGCGCGGCCACGGCCTCGGCGTCGAGGTAGAGCGCGCCGCTGGTGTCGGGGCGGTCGTGGTAGGGGCGGCTGAGCGCGGCGGTGCGCGAGCCCAGCGCGCCGTCGACGAACAGGTCGCCCGCCAGGCCGCGCACGGGCAGGTCCACGTGCTCCAGCGAGCCCCAGTAGGGCACCACCTCGGGGCCGTCGGTGAGCGCGAGCAGGTCGGCCAGGTCGTCGCGGCCGGAGATGTCGGGCCCCGCGCACTCGTGCACCGCGGCGATGCCCTTGGAGGCGGCGTGGCGCAGGAAGGCGCGCTGGGCGGCGCGGCGCTGCTCGACGGGCAGGGCGTCCTTGGCCGCGCCGCGCACGTGGTGGTGGGCGGCGCGGGTCAGCGGCCCGGTGTCGGACCAGCCGTCGGCCTCGCGCGCGCCGGGTGCCAGCTCGACCAGGGAGGTGGAGACCAGGGCCGAGTGCACGTCGACGCGGGAGAGGTACACGCGCGCGCCGCCCGCGGCCCGGTCCAGCTCGGCGCGCGTGGGCGGGCGCTGGTCTGGCCAGCGGGTCTCGTCCCAGCCGTGGCCCCAGACCAGCGGCCCCGGCGCGGCGCGCACCGCGTCGAGCAGTTCGGCGCGCGAGGCGCAGCCGGTGAGGTCCAGGCCGGTCAGCAGCAGCCCGGCCGAGGTGGCGTGCACGTGCGCGTCGACGAACGCGGGCGCGACGAACGCGCCGTCCAGCTCGACCACCTCGGCGTCGGGGTGCAGGGCGCGGCCCACGGAGTCCTGGCCCAGCCACACCACGGTGCCGTCGGTGACGGCCATCGCGGTGGCGTCGGGCGCGGTGGGCGAGTGCACGCGCCCGCCTACGAGAAGGGTGGTAGTCACGCCTGGTGAGTCTGCCTGTGCTCGAACAGCGCCCGCACCGCGGGCTCGGCGCGCAGCAGGTCCAGCGCGAACCGGGCGTGACCGGGGACGTAGCCGTTGCCGATGAGCATCCGCACGTCCGCCGCCAGCCCCTCCGCGCCCAGCGCGGCGGCGCTGAAGGAGGTGGCCATGGAGAAGAACACGACCGTGCCGCCGTCGGCGGTGGCCAGGATCGCGCCGTGCTCGCAGCCGGGCACGTCCACGCACACCACGGTGACCTCGACCCGCTCCCCCACCGCCCGCGCCACCGCGACGGGGTCGCGGGCGTCGGCGACGACGACCTCGTCGGCCAGCCCGGCCGCGCGCACCGCGGCGGCCTCGTCGTCGGTGGGCACCAGCGCCACCAGCCTGCGCGCCCCGGCCCGCCGCGCCGCGGCCAGCGACAGCGACCCGGACTTGCCGCCGCCGCCCAGCACCAGCACCGCCGGGGCCTGGGCGCACCCGCGCACCACCCGGTCGGTCAGCGCGGGCGCGCCGCACACGTCCAGCACCGACAGCGCCAGCTCCTCGGGCAGGTCGTCGGGCAGCACCGCGGCGATGGAGCGGCCGAACAGCACCGCCGTGCCGCGGCAGGGCACCTGCTCGGTGCGGCCGTCCCAGTCGGCCAGGCCGTCGGTGATGCGCAGCGGGGTCAGGGTGAGCGAGACCAGGCTGGCCACGCGGTCGCCCACGCGCAGGCCCAGCGGGGAGTCCGGGCCGACCGCCCGGACGGTGCCCAGCAGCATCCCGCCGGAGCCGGTGACCGGGTTCTGCATCTTGCCGCGCCGGGCCACGATGTCCAGCACGGCCTGGCGCACGCCGTCGCCGTGGGCCTCGCGCAGCTGGCGGAAGGACGCGGCGTCGAGGTTGAGCCGCCGCACGTCCAGCACGACCTCGTCGGCGCGCGGCGTGGGATCGGCGTCGAGCCGCCACGCCTGCTGCGGCAGCACCCCGGCGGGTTCCAGGACGCGGTGGAGTCCGTACGGCGAAACCGTCACGCTGGAAATCCTCCCGTCCGTCGAGCTACGGCCCGGATATCTTCACGCGCAAGGTCACCTCGGCGCAAGGTTCAGCATCCGCGCCCGCAAGTACCACCCGCCCCTCCCCCGAGCGCCGTTGACCACCACCCGCGCCCGGCACCGCCGCGTCACGCACGGCCGCGGCACAAGCGGCGGCAGGCACAGTGGCCGATACAGTGGCGGGGTGCGCGCGTTCGACGTCCTCGGCGACCCGGTCCGCAGGCGCATCCTGGAGCTGCTCGCCGAGGGTGAGCGGACCTCCGGCGCGGTGACGGAGGTGATCACCGCCGAGTTCGGCATCTCCCAGCCCGCGGTCTCCCAGCACCTGCGGGTGCTGCGCGACACCGGCTTCGCCACGGTCCGCGCCGAGGGCACCCGGCGGCTCTACGCGGTCGACGCCGCGCCGCTGCGGGAGGTCGACGCGTGGCTGGACCGCTTCCGCACCCGCTGAGACATCACGTGAAAAAGGGTGGCCGGGCGGGAGACCAACCCCGCCCGGCCACCCGGAAGTCCCCCGCGTCACACCGCGGTGGGCGTCTTGTCCTCCACCGCCGCCGCGGCCTTGGGTCGGCGCATCCGCACCACCGCGGCCACGACGACGACCACCGCCAGCACCGCGTAGACCACCGCGGCGAACGGGCTGGTCACCAGCGCGGACAGGTCGCCCTCGCTGATCTGCAGCGTGCGACGCACCTGCTCCTCGGCCATCGGCCCCAGGATCAGGCCCACCACCAGCGGCGCGACCGGGTAGCCGTGCCGCCGCATGAAGAACCCGACGACGCCGATCACCAGCAGCACCACCAGGTCGTCCACCACGAAGTTCACCGCGTAGGTGCCCAGCGCGGCGAACAGCAGGATGCCCGCGTACAGGTAGGGCCGCGGGATCTGCAGCACCTTCACCCAGATCTTGACCAGGGGCAGGTTGAGCACCAGCAGCATCACGTTGCCGATGTAGAGCGAGGCGATCAGCGCCCACACCATCGCCGAGTTGTTGGTGAACAGCAACGGCCCCGGCTGGATGCCGTAGCTCTGGAACGCCGCCACGATCACCGCGGCGGTGGCCGTGGTCGGCAGGCCCAGGGTCAGCAGCGGCACCAGCACGCCCGCGGCGGCGGCGTTGTTGGCCGCCTCCGGCCCGGCCACGCCCTCGATCGCGCCCTTGCCGAACTCCTCGGGGCGCTTGGAGAGCTTCTTCTCCGCGGCGTAGGACAGGAACGTCGAGACGTCCGCGCCGCCTGCGGGGACGGTGCCGATCGGGAAGCCGATGAACGTGCCGCGCAGCCACGGCTTCCACGACCGCGACCAGAACTCGCGGGTGAACCACTTGCCGCCCACCGGCACCACCTCGACCGGGCCGTGCCGCAGCCGCGAGGCCACGTACAGGGCCTCGCCGACGGCGAACACGCCCACGGCCACCACCACGACGTCGACGCCGTCGGCCAGGGTGTCGACGCCCAGGGTGAAGCGGGACTGGCCGGTGAGGGTGTCGGTGCCGACCAGGCCGATGAACAGGCCCAGCGCCAGCGAGGCCAGGCCCCGCACGGGCGAGGAGCCCAGCAGCGCCGCGACGGTGACGAAGGCCAGCACCATCAGCGCCGCGTAGTCCGCCGGGCCCAACTGCACCGCCAGGTCGGCGATGGTCGGGGCCAGCGCGGTCAGCAGCAGCGTGGCGATGGTGCCCGCCACGAAGGAGCCGATCGCCGCCGTGGCCAGCGCCGCGGCGCCGCGCCCGGCCTTGGCCATCCGGTTGCCCTCCAGCGCCGTGACGATCGACGCGGACTCCCCCGGCGTGTTGAGCAGGATCGACGTGGTCGACCCGCCGTACATGCCGCCGTAGTAGATGCCCGCGAAGATGATCAGCGCCGCGGTGGGCTCCAGGGTGTAGGTCAGCGGCAGCAGCAGCGCCACCGTCATGGCCGGGCCGATGCCCGGCAGCACGCCCACGGCCGTGCCGAGGGTGACCCCCAGCAGGGCGTAGAGCAGGTATTCCGGCTGCGCCGCGGTGGCGAAGCCGTCCAGGAGCGCGCTGAAGCTACCCATCGAGCAGCGGCACCCCTTCGAAGATCCCCGCGGGCAGCGACAGGCCCAGGCCGGAGGCGAAGACCACCTGCACCACCAGCGCCAGCACCACCGCCACCACCAGTGCCCGCCACCAGGTCGCGCCCAGCGTCCAGGCGGCACCGGCGAACAGCACCGCCGCCGCGACCGGCCAGCCGACCGCGTCGATGAGCACCAGGTGGGCCACCAGCACGGCGACCAGCTTGGCCACGGTGAGCCAGTCGGTGCGCACGTGGGTGTCGATGTCCTCGGCTTCCTCCGCCTCGCCCAGCTTGCCGCGGGCGGTGGCCGCGATCGCGGCGATCCCCGTCACGACCAGCAGCGCGCCCACGGCGTAGGGGAAGGCGCGCGGCCCGACGGTGTTCGCCGAGCCGCGCACGACGATGGTCGTGGCATCGACCAGGGTGAAGACCCCCAGCGCCGCGACCAGGCCGCCGAAGACGTACTCCTCGACCTTCTCGCTGATCACTTCACCAGGCCGATTTCCTCGAGCACCGGCTTGATGCGGCCGATTTCCATGGTCAGGAACTTGGAGAACTCGTGGCCGGTCAGGAAGGTGTCGGTCCAGCCCTTCTTGGTCAGCTCGTCCTTCCACGCCTGGCTGTCGTGCATCTGGGTGACCAGCTTGACCAGCTCGTCCTTGGCGGCCACCGAGATGCCGCCGGGGGCCACCACGCCGCGCCAGTTGATCAGCTCCACACCGGTGCCGACCTCCTTGAGCGTCGGCGCGTTGAGGTCGGGGTGCGGGGTCGGGCCGGAGGTGCCCAACGCGCGCAGCTTGCCCGCCTTGATCTGCTCCTTGTACTCGCCGATGCCGGAGATGCCCGCGGTGACCTGGCCGCCCAGCAGCGCCGCCAGCGACTCGCCGCCACCGGAGTAGGGCACGTAGTTGAGCTTGTCCGACGAGATGTTCTTCGCCTTGAGCAGCATCGCGGCCAGGATGTGGTCGGTGCCGCCGGCCGAGCCACCGGTGATCGAGATGGCCTTGCCCTGCTCCTCGATGGCCTTGAGCAGGTCGTCGATGGTCTGGTACGGCGATTCCGCCGGCACCACGACGACCTCGTCCTCGGCGGTCAGCCGGGCGATCGGGGTGGTGTCCTCCAGGCGCTTGTCCGCGCCGTTGGTCTCCACCGCACCGACCATGACCAGGCCGGTGACCATCATGTAGCTCTCGGACTTCTCGGTGGCCAGCTTCTGCAGGCCGACCGTGCCGCCCGCACCGCCGACGTTGCTGACCTGGACGGAGTCGACCAGGTCGGCCCCGGTGATGGCGGCCTGCATGGCGCGCGCGGTCTGGTCCCAACCGCCGCCGGGGTCGGCCGGGGCCATGATCTCCAACTTGTTGACCGAGCCCGCCTGGCTCGATCCTCCACACCCCGCGAGCACCAGTCCTGCGGCGACGACGGCCGCGGCCAGTCGGGTGTGCTTTCTCGACATCTCGGGTCCTCCACCCTTCATCGGAGCGACGCGCTCCGGTGGCCGGGAACGGTAGGAGGACGGACTGTACTGGGTAAGACACTGGTCGTAACGAGCGTATTGGTCGTTTAGGTCGTGGAAGCGTTCACAAGCCGTACGCCAGAATGCCCCCCATGCGCCGCCGATCGGTCCCGCTCGGGGTCACCCTGCTGGTGTTGCAGGTGACCATCGTGCTGGTCACCACCTGCGCCGCTGGGCTGTTGGCGGCCAAGTTGCAGAGCGATCGGATCAGGCAGTCGTACATGGAGCGGATGCTGTCGGTGGCCGAGAGCGTGGCACGGCTGCCGACGGTCGTGGAAGCCTTCGACTCCCCGAACCCCTCGGAGACGATCCACCCGCTGGCCGAGCTGATCCGCAACGCCTCCCAGGTGACCTACGTGGTGGTCACCGACCGCAACGGCGTGCGCTACTCCCACCCCGATCCGGCGCGCATCGGCGAGCACGTCTCCACCGACCCGAGCACCGCGCTGGCCGGGCAGGTGTTCGTGGGCACCGAGACCGGCACGCTGGGCACCTCGCTGCGCGCGAAGGTCCCGATCCGGTCCGCGTCGGGGGAGATCATCGGCATGGCGTCGGTGGGCATCCTGGAGAGCGCCCTGGACGACGACCTCGCCGAGGACCTGCCCGAGCTGATCGGCTGGCTGGCAGCCGCCGCGCTGGTCGGGGTGCTGGGCTCGGCGCTGGTGACCCGGATGGTGCGCAGGCGCACGTTCCGGCTCGAACCCGCGGAGATCGCCCAGCTGCTGGAGACCCGCGACGCGATGCTGCACGGCATCCGCGAGGGCGTGGTGGCCGTGGACGAGCACGAGCGGGTGGCGCTGGTCAACGACGAGGCGGTGCGGCTGCTGGGGCTCACCGACGACCCGACCGGGCGGCCCGCCGCCGAGGTGCTGGAGGACGGCGGCCTGCTGGACCTGGCCCGCGGCGTGGACGACGTGGCCGACCGGCTGGTGCTGGCGGGCGAGCGGGTGCTGGTGGCCAACCGGATGACCGCCCGCACCCACGACCGCCGGGTGGGGGTGGTGCTGACCCTGCGCGACCGCACCGAGCTGCACGACGCGCTGCGCGAGCTGGACGGCCAGCGCACCGTCACCGAGGTGCTGCGGGCCCAGGCGCACGAGTTCACCAACCACCTGCACGTCATCAGCGGCCTGGTCGAGCTGGACCGCCGCGAGGAGGCGGTGCGCTACATCGAGCGGGTCGGTGGCGCCGGGTCGGTGACCTCCGAGATCATCGGTGGCGCAATGGCCGACCCGGCGCTGGCGGCGCTGCTGCTGGCCAAGTCCAGCACCGCGCACGAGCGCGGCGTGGCGCTGCGACTGGCCCAGGACTCGCGGGTCGTGGCCCGCGCCGGGGACGACGCGCTGACCGTGCTGGGCAACCTGGTGGACAACGCGGTGGACGCGGTGGACACCGGCGGGACGGTGCGGGTGCTGGTGCGCTCGGACGGCGAGGGCGTGCGGGTGGTGGTCGAGGACGACGGCCCCGGCGTGGCGGAAGCCGACCGGGACCGGATCTTCACGCTGGGTGTGAGTTCCAAAGCGCCCCGAGGGGCGCACGGACGAGGGATTGGACTGGCATTGGTGTCCAGGGTGGTCACCCGAAGACGAGGTCGGGTGCGGGTCTCGGAGTCGGAGCTGGGCGGGGCGGCGTTCGACGTGTGGCTGCCGGAAGCGGGTGCGCGGTGACGGTGCGCACCCTGGTGGTGGACGACGACTTCGCGGTGGCCGCGGTGCACCGGGCCTTCCTGGAGTCGCTGCCGCAGTTCGAGGTCGTCGGCGAGGCCCACGGCGGCGGGCAGGCGCTGCGCGCGGTGGACGAGCTGGAACCGGACCTGGTGCTGCTGGACATCCACCTGCCCGACATGTCGGGTCTGGAGGTGCTGGCCCGGCTGCGCGCCCGCAGCGGCCCGCAGGTCGACGTGATCGCGGTGACCGCGGCGCGCGAGCGCGAGACGGTGCGCCAGGCGATGTCCCGCGGCGTGGACCACTACCTGGTCAAGCCGTTCACCAGGGCGGCGTTCCTGGACCGGATGCGCGAGTACCTGGCCCGACGCTCGGAGGTGCAGCGGCTGGGGCCGTGGCTGGACCAGGAGGACGTCGACCAGCTGCTGCTGCACCGGCCGCGGACCAGCGACCTGCCCAAGGGGCTCTCGGCGGTGACGCTGAAGCTGGTGACCGAGACCCTGCGGTCCTGCCAGGAGGACATGTCCGCGCAGGAGGTGGCCGAGCGGGTGGGGCTGTCGCGGGTCAGCGCGCGGCGCTACCTGGAGCACCTGGTGTCGGTGGGCAAGGCCGAGGTGCAGCCGCGCTACGGCATGGCCAACCGGCCCGCGCACGGCTACCGGCTGACCTGAGCGCGGGCCCGCAGCTCCTCGAACCGCTCGACGTGGGCGCGCACGTCGTCGGGATCGGTGAGGACCACGTCGCCCGACAGCAGCTCCACCACGACCACGCGGTCGTCGAGCACGCGGAAGCCGGTGTCGGGCAGCGGCACCGCGCAGGGGATGACACCGGTGCCCGGCGGCAGACCCGGCCACGCCGCCCGCTCGGGCACCAGCAGGCTCAGCCGCCCCCGGTAGGCATCCGGGTCCGGCAGCCGCCCCAGGCTCAGCACGCGGACGGCGGTGGCGGCCTGTTCGGCGCGGGCCACACGCGGGCTGTGGCAGGCTCGGGTGCGCAGCAGGACCGGACGGCGGCGCTTCCGCGCCGGGGCTTCGGCGGCCAGCGCGGTCATGCGCCCGCGCACGTCCGGCGGGACGCGGTAGGCGTCGGCCAGCCGTGCGACGTCCTCCGGTTTCGGGGCCAGGCGGCCGGTCTCCAGCTTGGACACCTTCGACTGGCTCATGCCCGCCCGCTCGCCCGCCTCCCGGCCGGTCAGGCCCGCGCTCAGGCGCAGCGACAGCAGCAGCACCGCCAGTTCCTCGCGCTGGGGATCGCCTGCCGCTTCCCGTGCCCGCAGGCCGCGCGACCGCAGCGCGACGCCCTCGGTGACCAGCGCGCTGCGCACCGTCCCGTAGGAGCGGCCCGTCAGCGCCGCCAGCGCGCGGATGGTCCTGCCCTGGGCGTACTCCGTCGCCACGAACTGGCGGAACCTGGTCATGGGGTCTTCCTCCTGCTGCGGTGCGGCGTTGTCGGGGTGGTTCACGACGCCTTCCCCGAGGGTGATCGTCCCGACCTGGGGTAGGCCGGTATGCCTTCGCTGGTGCGCCAGGCCAGGTCGCAGCCGGCGCAGGTGGGCCAGCACCAGTCCGGGATGCGGGGCAGCGGCCGGTTCGGGACGGTGACCGCGATGCCGCACAGGGTCCGGCCCTCGTCGAACGCGGCCAGCTCGGTCGGGATGGCGTGCCGCCGCCCGGCGTGGGGCAGCCAGCGGAACTCGCGCCCGTCGGTCATCACGACCATTCCAGGGGAACGCGGAGACACCCGGTGTTGCGACAGCTGACGATCCGATACCAGGACAACGGAGGTCTCCAAACGGTGAGGAGGTGGTGCGCACCAGGTTGCTGGGTGCGCACCACTGTGGGCAATTCCCTGATCGGAGGACCCTGGAAGCGGAGAGCGGACTTCTATGCTGTGCCCATGGTGGGCACCAGTCCGAAAGCAGTCGCCTTGGGAGCACAGCTCCGCGCTGTCCGCGAAGCTCGTGACATCGGTCTGCGTGCGTTCGCCAAGCGGGCCGGTACCGATCACAGCACCCTGTCTCGTGTGGAATCCGGTGAACGTCCTCCGACGCCGGAGCAGGTCGCGACGTACGTGCGGCTGCTCGGTGTCGACGGTGCCGAACGCGATCGCCTGGTCGAAATGGCGAGAGACACCGATGGGGCCCCATGGTTGGCGATCAGCCTGCCGGAGCGACAAGCACAGCTGAGCGCACTACTCACCTTCGAGCAGCTGGCGGATCGGATCGTCACGGTCGAACCGCTCTTGGTACCCGGACTGCTGCAAACCTCATCCTATATCCGGGCGGTGATGCGCTCGGGTGACGTACCGACAGATGAAGTAGAACTACGAGTCGCTATTCGGCTGGGCCGCCAGGAAGTCCTGAGCCGTGAACGGAACCCGGTTCGGTACACCGCCTTCATCGGCGCGTCCGCCCTGCGCCACACCATCGGTGGCCCGAGTGTGATGGTCGACCAGTTGCGTCATTTGCTGAAGGTCGCGGAGTGGCCGAACGTAACCCTGCACGTCATCCCGGATGACGTCGGGTGGCATCCAGGACTGGAGGGCGGTTTCGTCATCGTGGGCCTTGAGGCGGCGATGAACGTCGTGCACATCGAGAACCGGCGCAGCGGCCTCTTCCTGAGAGATAAGGAGGATATCGCCGTCTACCAAGACGCCGTGGAGAAGGTGCTCGAGGTGGCGCTCACACCGGATCGAACCATCGAATTCATTATCCGCATCGCCGAGAAGATCGAGGGGACCAGATGACCGAATGGCGCAAGAGCACCCGCAGCAGCACGAACACCAACTGCGTCGAGGTGCGCCGAAGTCTGAACGCGGTACGCGACTCGAAGAACCCGGCACCCGCGCTCACTGTCAGCCCCGCAGGGCTCACCGTGTTCCTCGAAGCCGCGAAGCGAGGCCGCTTCGACCGATGACGACTCAATGGTGAAGGTCGAGCAGGAGCGGGTGCATAGGCAAGCTCAACCGCGCACGAGTGTGGGGTTCGGACGTCCTGAACGTTGAACTCGGGGTGTCCGGAGGTTCGACTCGCGGTGCGCGAACGCGGAACTCGCGGTGCCGGAACGCTCGGTTCGCGGGGTGGCCCCCGCCGGGAGGCGGGGGCCACGGCACGCGGGTCAGCCCTTGGGCGGGTTGGGGTCGCGGTCGCGGGGGTAGGTGTTCTTCTCCCCGATGGTGCCGTCCTGCTTCTTGATCACGTGCTCGACGCCGCGGTCGGACGCCATGCGACGGCCCTCCGACACGGCCTCGGCCTTGGTGGCGGCGGTGTTGGAGGCGCGCTCGCCGCCCTCGACCTGGTTCTTCCACCGACCGTCTTCGAACTGGGTTTCGACGTCACCCTTGGCCACTGGCCACCTCTCCTTCCTCGATGGACTTCACGAACCGCTCCGCGCCCGGAACCACCGGCAGCCGTACGCGCCGAGGTCGACCTCGGCCACGCCGTCGGAGGAGACCTCCACGGTGCCGTCGACCAGCAGGTCGGTCAGCGCGGCGATACCGCCGAGACCGGGCAGTTGCACCGAGACCTCGGCCTCGGCCAGGTTGTGCACGGCGACCACGGTGCCGCCGTCGATGTCGCAGCGGTGGGCGAACACCGCGGGCTCGGCGGTGTCGATGACCTGGAAAGCGCCCCACGCCAGTTCGGGGCACTCCCGGTAGCGCTCCACCAGCTTGCGGGTCCACGCCAGCAGCGAGTCCGGGTCGCGCCGCTGCTCGGCGGCGGCGTCCCACCACATGGGGGTGCGCACCGCCAGCCTGCCCTCCTGGGACAGGTCCTCGGTCATGCCCACTTCCTCGCCGTAGAACAGCACCGGGGTGCCGGGCAGCGAGAACAGCAGGCTGTAGACCATCTTCACGCGCCTGAGGTCACCGCCGAGCATGGCGGGCAGCCTGCGGCGCAGTCCCCGGCCGTAGAGCTGCATGTCGGGTTCGGGGCCGAAGGCGGCGAAGACCTCCTGGCGCTCGGGTTCGGTGAGCTTGTCCAGGGTCAGCTCGTCGTGGTTGCGCACGAAGGTCGCCCAGTGGCAGTCGCGCGGCGGCTGCGGGCGCTCCTTGAGCGCGTGGGTCAGCGGGCTGACCTCCTCGCGCGCCAGCGACAGGAACATCTGCTGCATCCCGATGAAGTCGAAGCACAGGTGCAACTCGTCGCCCACGCCGTCGCCGAAGAACTTCATCGTCTCGGTGTAGGGGAGGTTGACCTCCCCCAGCAGCACGCCCTCGCCGTTGCGCCGCGACAGGAACGCCCGCAGGTCGCGCAGGTAGTCGTGCGGGTCGGGCAGGTCCACCGCCTGCACGCGGTCGGTCTCCAGCAGGAAGGGCACCGCGTCGACGCGGAACCCGGACAGGCCCAGCTCCATCCAGAACCCCATGACCCGCGCGATCTCGTCGCGCACCGCCGGGTTGGCCACGTTGAGGTCGGGCTGGTGCTTGTAGAACTTGTGCTGGTAGTACTGCTTGGCCTTGCGGTCGTACTGCCAGACCGACTTCTCCTTGTCCGGGAAGACCACGCCCTGGTCGCCGTCGGGCGGCGGCTGGTCGCGCCAGACGTACCAGTCGCGGTAGGGCGAGTCGGGGCTGCTGCGCGCGGACTGGAACCACGGGTGCTGGTCGGAGGTGTGGTTGACCACCAGGTCCGCGATCACCCTCATGCCCCGGTCGCGGGCGGTGCGCACGAACTCCACGAAGTCGCCCAACGAGCCCAGCTTCGGGTCCACGCCGTAGAAGTCGGTGATGTCGTAGCCGTCGTCGCGGTCGGGCGAGGGGTAGAACGGCATGAGCCACAGGCAGGTCACGCCCAGGGCGTGCAGGTGGTCGATCTTCTGGATCAGGCCGCGGAAGTCGCCGTGGCCGTCGCCGTCGGAGTCGTGGAAGGTCTCCACGTCCAGGCAGTAGACCACCGCGTTCTTCCACCACACGTCGGCGGTGCGGGTCAGCTTCACGACCGGACCTCGGGCAGCACGCGCTCGCCGAAGGCGTCGAGGAACCGCTGCTGCTCCTGCCCCACGTGGTGCAGGTAGATCTGCTCGAAGCCCAGGTCGGCGTACTCGCGCAGGGTCTTGGTGTGCCACCCCAGGTCGGCGGAGATGTTGACCACCTCGGCCACCTGGGCCGGGGCGACCCGCTCGGAGACGATGTCGAACTGCTCGGCGGTCTCGGTGTCCCAGCACACCGGGGGCGGGAAGACGTTGCTGCGCCACTGCTCGTGGGCGATGGCGGTGGCGGTGTCCTCGTCGGGCGCCCAGCTCAGGTGCACCTGCAGGTGCAGCGGGCCGCGCCCGCCCGCCTCCCGGTAGGCCTCCACCATCCGCCGCAGGTGCTCGGCGGGCGCGTTGACGGTGATCAGCCCGTCGGCCCACCGGGCGCACCAGCGGGCGGTGGCGACGCTGACCGCGGCGCCGATCAGCGGCGGCGGCTCCTCCGGCAGCGTCCACACCCTGGCCCGGTCGACGGTGATCAGGCCGTCGTGGCTGACCTCCTCGCCGCGCAGCAGCGCGCGGATGACCTCCACGCACTCCAGCAACCGGGCCGAGCGCACGTCCTTGCGCGGCCAACCGGCGCCGGTGATGTGCTCGTTGCTGGCCTCACCGGTGCCCAGCGCCGCCCAGAACCGACCGGGGTACATCGCGGCCAGCGTGCCGATGGCCTGGGCGATGATCGCCGGGTGGTAGCGCTGGCCGGGCGCGTTGACCACGCCGAAGGGCAGCGAGGTGGCCTGCAGCGCCGCGCCCAGCCAGGACCAGGCGAACGCCGACTGGCCCTGCCTGCTGCTCCACGGCGAGAAGTGGTCCGAGCTCATGGCCGCGTCGAACCCGACCTCCTCGGCCCGCCGCACCGCGGCGAGCAACCGGGTCGGGTGAACTTGCTCGTGGGAAGCGTGCACCCCGTAGACGGTCATGACCTTCCACTACCCGCCCGGCGTGCGCGCGACACCGGTTCAGCGCAGTTCGGGTCGCTCGGTCGTGCCGGGCCGGTCCGGGCGGACGTCGATCACGTCGCCCTCGACCACGACACCGCCCGCCGTCGGGGGCCTGCCGTAGCGGTGGTTGAGCACGAAGGCCCGCTCGCGCCGCTCCGCGCCGCGCGCCATGCGCCTGCTGATCAGTCCTCGGGTCGGCGGGAACAGCAGGAACAGGCCCAGCACGTCGCTGATGAAGCCGGGCACCACGATCAGGAACCCGGCCGCGGCGATGAGCACCCCGTCGGCCACCTCGCGGTGCGGCGCGCGACGGGTGCGCAGCGCCTCGTTGAACGCGACCAGGGTGCGCGCCCCCTCCCGGCGCATCAGCAGCGACCCGACCACACCGCCCGCGATCAGCAGGCCCAGCGTGGGCAGGAAGCCGAGGGAACCGGTGACGGCCGCGAGGACGGCGATCTCCACGGCCATGGCGGTCAGCAGCACGACGAGCAGGCGCATACCCCCTCAACGCACCGACCCCGCAAAACGTCCCCGACCGGAATATTTACGTCAATCCCCCCTTCTGGCAGCATATCTTTACGCCACCTAGCCAGTAGGGAGCATGGATGACTGCCCTGCACGACACCACGCCCGGCCTGCGGCCCGACCTGCAGCCCTACACCTACCGACGCCGGGAACTGGTCGAACCCGACTGGCGGCGCTTCCCCGGCTGGCGGGAGGTCACCGAGGCCCAGTGGCGCGACGCCCAGTGGCAGCGCGCCCACTGCGTCAAGAACGCCAAGCAGCTGCGCGCCCTGGTCGGCGACCTGCTCACCGAGCGGTTCTACGACGACCTGGCCGCCGACCAGCAGCAACTGGCCACCATGTCGATGCTGGTGCCGCCGCAGATGCTCAACACCATGGCCCCCGACGCGCCGCTGACCCCCGAGGCGTTCACCGAGGCGTTCCTGGCCGACCCGGTGCGCCGCTACATGATCCCCGTCCGCTCCGACCGCGACCCGCGCTGGCCCAGCCACCCGCACTCGGCCCGCGACTCCCTGCACGAGGCCGAGATGTGGGTGGTGGAGGGCCTGACCCACCGCTACCCCACCAAGGTCCTGGCCGAACTGGTGCCCACCTGCCCCCAGTACTGCGGCCACTGCACCCGCATGGACCTGGTCGGCAACTCCACCCCGCAGGTGGCCAAGCACAAGCTCGCGCTCAAACCCGCGGACCGGCAGGACCGGATGATCGACTACCTCAAGCGCACCCCCGGCGTGCGCGACGTGGTCGTCTCCGGCGGCGACGTGGCCAACGTGCCGTGGCCGCAGCTGGAGTCGTTCCTGATGCGCCTGCTCGACATCCCCACCGTGCGCGACGTCCGCCTGGCCACCAAGGCCCTGGCGGGCATGCCCCAGCACTGGCTGCAGCCCAAGGTCGTCGAAGGGCTGGAGCGGGTGGCCCGCACCGCCGCCCGGCGCGGCGTCAACCTGGCCATCCACACCCACGTCAACCACGCCCAGTCGGTCACCCCGCTGGTCGCCGAGGCCGCCCGCACCGCCCTGGAGGCGGGCGTGCGCGACGTGCGCAACCAGGGGGTGCTCATGCGCGGGGTCAACGCCACCCCCGACGACCTGCTGGACCTGTGCTTCGCGCTGCAGGGCGAGGCGGGCGTGCTGCCCTACTACTTCTACATGTGCGACATGATCCCCAACGCCGAGCACTGGCGCGTCGCGGTGTGGGAGGCCCAGCAGCTCCAGCACGCGATCATGGGCTACCTGCCCGGCTACGCCACCCCGCGCATCGTCTGCGACGTGCCCTACGTGGGCAAGCGGTGGGTGCACCAGCTCAACGAGTACGACCGCGAGCTGGGCATCTCCTACTGGACCAAGAACTACCGCACCGGCATCGAACTCGACGACCCCGAGGCGCTGGAGCGCCGCTACCCCTACTACGACCCGATCTCCACGCTGCCCGAGTCCGGCCAGAAGTGGTGGTCCGACCAGAGCTGACAGGTCGCGCGCGGACTCGCGGAAACGAAGGACTGCGGCCGCGACGCACCGGTCGGGGACCGGCTGCCGAGTTGAGCCTGCCTGCGCGGTCGATCAAGTCGCGCATCGCCGGTTTCCGGGCGATGCGTCGATCGGAGTCGTCGCGCTCACGGCTGCGCGCAGAGGACCTTTGACCAGCTTGCCGACCGAGTTCTTGGGCAGCTGGTCCCGCACGTGCATCTCGGCGGGGGTCTTGTAGCGAGCGAGCGACGCCGCGCAGTGCCCGATCAACTCCTCGGCCGTCACCGCGCTCCCCGGCCGAACGACGACGAACGCGACGGGGACCTCGCCGTACTTCTCGTCGGGCTTGCCGACGACCGCGGCCTCGACCACGCCGGGATGGCGGTGGAGACAGTCCTCGACCTCCTTCGGGTAGATGTTCTCCCCACCCCGAATGATCATGTCCTTCATCCTGTCCACGATGCGCAGGTAACCATCCTCGTCGAGAATTCCCACGTCACCGGTGTGCAGCCAGCCCGCGCGAAGGACCGCGGCGGTCTCCTCCGGCCGCCCGAGGTAGCCCCGCATCACGTTGGCGCCACGCACGACGACCTCTCCGCGCTCCCCTGGGCGCTGGGGCCTCCCATCGTCGGAGACGACCAGGACTTCCTGACCCGGCAGCGCGACACCGACGGTTCCGGGCTTGCGCGGACCCGCGACCGGGTTGATCGTGGACGCGACGCTGCCTTCGGAGAGCCCGTACCCCTCGACGACCGGAACGTCGAACCGCCTCTCGAAACGGGAGACGAGCTCGGCCGGGGCGGGAGCCGCTCCGCAGATGGCGAAACGCAGCGAGGACGTGTCCACCGCGCGGTCCGTGTGCGTATCGAGCACGGAGTAGACGGTCGGCACAGCGGAGAAGTAGGTCGGTCGGTTCACCTCGACCACGTCCCAGAACGTGTCGGGTGAGAACCGCGGGGCGACGACGACGTCCCCGCCTGCGCGCAGCGGGGACAGCACGCTGACAACCAGCCCGTTGACGTGGAACAGCGGCAGGACCAGGAGGCTCCTGTCCGCGGCGGTGAGCTCGAAGTGCTCGATGAGCGAAGTGCTCATCGCGTCCAGGTTCGAGTGGTCGAGGAGCACCCCCTTGGGCCTGCCGGTGGTCCCGCTCGTGTAGATCACCAGCGCGACGTCGGAGGCGTCGGCCAGCGGCAGCACTTCTGCGCCGGGTCCGACAGGCGGCTCGTGGCTGTCGCGGTGGAGCGTCTCCGCGTCGACCCAGGACGCGCCGACCGACGAGGCCAGCGCCTGGGCGCGCTCCCCGCCCACGACGACGGCGGAACAGGAGTCCCGCAGCTGGTACCGCACCTCGTCATCGGTGAGAGCCGGATTGATCGGGGTCAGCGCAGCGCCCCGACACCACGCGGCGAACATGACGGTGACGATCTCGGCGCGGTTGGGCAGCAGCACCGCCACCGTGTCACCGCGATCGACGCCGAGGCCTTCGAGCCTTCTCGCCGTACGCCGGACGACTTCGGCGAAATCCGCGTTGTCGAGGGCACGATCCCTGTCCCGGACGCAGGGTGCTCGAGCCGAACGGTGTTCGCGGCGGAACGGGATGCGCGCCAGCACGCTCGGCGTCGACGAGTCGCTCACGGGGCTTCCTCCTTCTGGATCGGGGTGGCGAATCGGCGGCACCACGTCGTCCGGCGCGTGGACGTACCGCCATTCGTGGAACGGGTGGTCGATCGCACCTACCAGGTCACCGGCGGCATCATCGGCGTCCTGGTGGGCGGGGAGCGGATGACGCCGACTCGACGCGGTTGCGGAGGCATCCGATCCCCTCGACCTCGACCTCCACCTCGTCGCCCTCCCTCAGGAACCGTTCCGAGAAGAACCCGATCCCGCGGGGGGTTCCGGTGCAGATGACATCACCCGGCTCCAGTGTCATGAACTCCGAGAGGTAGGCGACGAGCTCCGGAATGCTGTGCACGAAGGTGCCGGTGCGGTCGTCCTGCCGCACCTCTCCGTTGACTCGGGTGATCAGCCGCAGGTCGGGCTGCGCGCCCACCTCGTCGGCGGTGACCAGGCACGGGCCCATGGGCTTGAAAGTGTCGAAGCTCTTGGCCGTGCTGATCGAGACCGTCAGGTCCCCCGCCATCGCCCTGGCCTGGATGTCACGAGCGGAGACGTCGTTGACCACGGTCAGGCCCGCGACGTGCTCCCAGGCCCGGTGGACCGAAACCTCCTTCGCCGAGCGGCCGATCACCACGGCGACCTCGCCCTCGTAGTCGACCTCCGCGTCGGCGACCTTCGGCAGGACGACGGCCGCACCGGGCGCGACGACGGCCGCACCGGCGACGATCTGGAAGTTCGGGACCTCCGGCAGATGCACCTCGCCCCGTGCCTCGCGGACCTCGTCAGCGTGGCTCGGGTAGTTGTACCCGATGACCAGGACCTTTCCCGGACGAGCCACCGGGGCGAGCACCCGTGCGTCGTCGAGCGGGACGGTCGCGGTCACCGGTGCGTCCCGCGCGGCTTCCAGCCCCGGCCCGAGCAGGAGCTCCGCGACGTCCGCGCACGCGAGGTCGAGCAGGTCGAGGCTGCCCGCATCCGCCTGCCTGGCAATGCCTCGTTCGGTGCTGTAGATCCGCATTGACCTCGTATCTCTTCCGGTCGGTTCGTGTTCGTGGACCGAGAACCGCAGGTCGCCGCGGACCGTGCGCCCGTTCGCGTGCGGGTGCTGCTCGCTGCCCCGGCTAGCGCTCGGCGGGGACCGCCCCGAGCGTGGTCCGCAGTGCGCGCTCGAGGTCGTCCTCCGGGCTGGGCGAGCCCGCGGGCGCTCGCCATGCGATGTGCCCATCGGGACGGATCAGCACGGCGCCGTGCTCGCCGAGGCCGAACGGATCCTCGTCGGCGGTGTCGATGTCACGGCCGACGAGGACCGGGGAGCAGGGGATGTCGCCCGCGACGCGGTCGAGCGCCTCGAGCCAGCGCCGCCCGTGCGGGGCCGCGATCAGCGTGAACCCTCGCGCGACGACGTCGAGGGTCGAAATCCTCTGACCGGATCGGCTGATCCAGCGGTGCGGTGGACGTCCGCCCTCGGCTCCCCTGGAGCGGGGGTAGACCGGTGCGACAGGCGGACGGTCGGCGCCGTACACGTAGCCGATCTCCTGGTCGATCGAACCGAAGTGTCCACGCTGGTGCGGGATCACCTCGGCGAGACGGGCGCGCTCCGCCGCCGCCACCTGCGGGTCGTCGCTCTCGAGGAGTTGGGCGATCGCCGCCGTGGTGGGTCCGAGCCCGCACTCGGCCATCTTCATGGCGTTGTCGACGCTGAACCCGGCGTTGCTGCGGGCCACCGGGCGTCGCTCGGTCTCGTAGCTGTCCAGCAGGGACTCGGGAGCCCAGCCGGCGAGCACGGCTGCCAGCTTCCACCCGAGGTTGTCGGCGTCGGCGATGCCGGTGTTCATCCCCATGCCGCCGGTGGGCGGGAACTGGTGGGCCGCGTCCCCGACCAGGAAGACGTTGCCGCGGCGGTAGTGCCGCGCGATCCGCGAGGCCAGCCGCCACGTGCCGACGGACTTCACCTCGATCTCGACCTCATCGACGCCCAGTGCCCTGCGGATCAGCTCGGCGCAGCGCTCGGGGGTGTAGTCCGCGACGGTCTCGGCCTCGGGGTCGTAGCCGAAGTTGTAGGTCCATCGGCGGCCACCGTCCATGCCGATGATCCCGCCGGGCGCGGCGGAGTTGATCAGCCACACGAGCAGGGCGGGGTCTCGGTCCGTCCACGGTGAGAGGTCGGCGTGGAAGTAGACGTTGATCTGCCGACCGAACTCCGGCACGCCGTCCATCTCGATGCCCAGCCTCGAGCGCAGCGCCCCCGAGGCTCCGTCCGCGGCAACGGCGTAGCGCGCCGTCACATGCTCGACGGCACCGTCCGCACAGCGGAGCGCCGCGGACACCCCGCTCTCGTCCTCGTCGAGCTCCACGACCTCGACCCCGAAGCGCACGGTCGCCGTCCCCTGCTGCCGCAGCGCGTCCAGCAGCACCCGCTGCACGCGGTCCTGGGCACAGGACGCCGCCGTCACCGGGGAGACGCTCCCGAAGTGCTCCTCCTCGTCGCGGGCGAGCGGGAGCCGGCCGAGCTCCTCACCGGTGAACGTGTGCTTCCACACGACGTTGCCCCACGCGGGACCGACGGCCTCGCGGAGGACGGCATCGGCGATGCCCCAGTCCCGGAAGATCTCCATCGATCGGGTGTTGACGACGTGGGCGCGCGGGTGCGGATTGACACCCTCGTACTTCTCGCAGACCACGCTCGCCACGCCGTGGCGGCCGAGGACGTAAGCGGTGGCGAGACCTGCCGGCCCGGCGCCGACGATCAGCACCGGCGCATCGGCCGAGCCGCTCACCGCCGCTGGCTCACGGTCGCCGGGCTGCCCGTCTGCTTGATCAACTCACTCCTGGGTTCGCCCGCCTTCAGACGCGCGTGGAGCTCGTCCGGGTCGAACTCGACCCCGATGGGGTTGGCGGCGAAGGCACCGGAGGCGAAGAACGCCTCCATCTGCTCGTCGGTGTCGAAGTTGTCGATCTGCAGCTCGACCTTGTTGCCGTCGGGGTCCGCGTAGTAGAGAGACGTCGTCGGGCCGTGGTTGACGCTCCACACGGGCGTCGTGCCGGCAGCCTTCAGACGCTGGTAGTTGTCCAGCAGGTCACCGAGGTCGGCGTAGGTGAAGGCGACGTGCTCGAGTCCGGAGTGCGCGGAGGTGGGCCGCTCGGTCGCACCCGCGTTCACGAGGGCCACGCGGTGGTGCTCGTCGTCGTAGGTGAGGAAGGCCAGCTGTTCGTTGGCGTGGACGACGCGTGCGTCCAGGACGGCGACGTACCAGTCGATCATCGTCTGCAGGTCGCCGGTGCGCAGGACGACATGGGCGAGCTTGGCGGGTGAGACCACGGGGGTTCCTCTCATGCGGCGGCACTGCCGTGCCACCATCTCTTAACTGGTGATTAAGAGATGGTGGCACGGGACCGGGCGCACGGTCAAGAGCCCGTTGTGCCGCCTCGGGGGCGCGCGGCCGCCGCGGCCGCCAGCGGATCGATGAGGAGGTCGATCATGTCGGCTATCGACCGGTCCCTCGTGCGCACGCTGACGAGGAGGCCCTCCAACAGGACGTGCGCGGTCTCGGCCAGGAGATCGACGTCGGCGTCTTCGGACACGCGCTGGGCGATGGCCCGGATGAGGCGGTCGTCGGCCCACTGCAGCACCTTGGCGTACGCCTCCCGCAGCGTCGAGGAGGTGTTCAGGCGCTCGTACGCCTCTCGCACGAGCGCCTTGTGGGGATCGAGCTCCTCGAGGACGCTGATGAGCTCGGCGCGCGGATCACCACCCAAATCGGGATCACCGGACGCCCGTTCCGTGGCGGCGTGGAACATGCTCGTGAGCACTTCGGCGAATAGGTCGTCCTTGGTCGGGAAGTACCAGTGGACAGCAGCGGAGGAGAGCCCGAGCACCTTCGCGATGGCCGTGATGCTGGTGGCGCGGTACCCGTTGCCGGCGAACTGGCGGATTGCCTCGTCGAGCACCTTCGCACGGCGCTCGGCGTGCGGGATCTCCTGGCTATTCTTCGGCATGCGCACAATTCTGACCTACGAGTGGTGCGCCCGCGGCCGTCGTCGCCGGATTGAATTGTCAACCGCGCCAACAAGTTCCGTCCTGGTGCCGCAGAGGTGCCGGCAGTGGTGCCCATGCCTGAACGTCGACCGCAACGACGCCGCGGGGCTGTTGTCCCGGCAGTTACCGGTCGCGCCCATCGACCGGCGCAGCCCGTGCCGGAAACAGGCCTGTGCGGTCAGGTTCGCCGCGCACTCGCCGCCGCGGTCGAAATGCGGGACCGTGCCACGACAGTCACCGCCGACGACCCCGAGGCGCTGGAGCGCCACCACTCCTGCTGCGACCCGGTCTCCACGTCGCCCGAGTTCCGGCGTGCCTGGCCGGCGGAGCACGGTTGATCAATTTTAGTCAACACTGAAATAATCGATAGAGTTAAGATTCCAATCACGGCCCAGGGCTCTGGGTAACGCAGCGTGATGCGTCTCCGGGAACGGGTGACTACCATTCCTGATAGGGGTATCTCGGAAGGAGGAAGCGTGGTCTCCAACGACCAGCCCGATCCCGACTACACCGAGCCGCTCCGGGTCGGCCGCGAGCAGCGCGAGCGCGCGGTGCTCGTGCACGCCACCGGCGAGGTGGACCCGTCCACCGCTCCCCTGCTGCGCGAGCAGCTCACCGCGGCGTTCGAGGACGCCGGGACGAGCAGGCTGCCGGTGGTGGTCGACCTGAGCGGAGTGAGCTTCTTCGCCTCGGTGGGGTTGTCGCTGCTGGTGGAGCACCACCAGCAGGGTCAGCGGCAGGGCACTCCCCTGCGCGTGGTCGCACCGGCCCGCACCATGCTGCGCGCGCTGCGCGCCACCACGCTCAACCAGCTCCTCGACCTCTACCCCACGCTCACCGACGCCCTGGACGCCTAGCGGGTCGGATCCGCCTCGTCGTCGTCGGCGGCGATGCGGGCCAGCACCCGGTCGAAGGCGCGTCCCAGCACGTCGAGCTCTTCCCGCGAGAGCACGTCGAACAGGTAGCGCCGCACGCTGTCGACGTGCCCCGGCGCGGCGGCCCCGATCGCCGCGCGACCGGCGGGGGTGAGCCGCACCATCGAGCCGCGCGCGTCCTCCGCGCACTCCTCGCGGACCACCAGCCCGCGCTTCTCCATGCGCTTGACCTGGTGGGACAGCCTGCTGCGCTCCCAACCGACCCGCATGCCCAGTTCGCGGGCGCGCAGCAGGCCGTCGGGGGCCTCCGACAGCGGCACCAGCAGTGAGTAGTCGGCGTTGGACAGCCCCGAGTCGCGCACCAGCCCGCGTTCCAGCGCGCCCGTCAGCTCGCGCTGCAGGGCGAGGAAGGCCCGCCACACGTGCGCCTCCCGCTCGTCCAGCCACCGCGGTTCGCCCATGCCTCCACGGTAGCGGTTGTTGATGCATCACCAAAGGTTTGTTGACGTGTCACGCCGAGCGGATTACTTTGGTGACGCATCAACAATGGAGGCGTCATGGAACTCGGGATCTACAGCTTCGCCGACCGCCACCGCGACCCGTCGACCGGCGAGCAGGTCCCGGTGGCCACGGCGCTGGCCCAGACCTTGGAGCGCATCAGGCTCGCCGACGAGCTGGGGCTGGCCTTCTACGGCCTGGGCGAGCACCACCTGGAGGACTTCGCCATCTCCAGCCCCGCCACGGTGCTGGCCGCGGCGGCGAGCGTCACCGAGCGGATCACCCTCAGCAGCGCCGTCACCGTGCTCAGCACCGAGGACCCGGTGCGGCTCTACCAGCAGTTCACCACGCTGGACCAGCTCAGCCGAGGCCGCGCGGAGCTGCTGGCGGGCCGGGGCTCGTTCACCGAGTCCTTCCCCCTGTTCGGCGCGAGCCTGCGCGACTACGACGAGCTGTTCGAGGAGAAGCTGGAACTGCTGCTGCGCCTGGACCGGGAGAACCCGATCACCTGGTCGGGCAGGTTCCGCGCGCCGCTGGAGGACGTCTCGGTCTTCCCCCGGCCCTACCGGGGCAGGCTGCGCGTCTCGGTGGGCACCGGCGGCAACCCCGAGTCCTCGATCCGCGCGGGCGTGCTGGGCCTGCCGGTGGTCTACGCCGTCATCGGCGGCGAGCCGGAGCGCTTCGCGCCGCTGGTGGACCTGTACCGGAGGGCGGGTGAGGCGGCCGGGCACACCCCCGAGGACCTGCACGTGACGATGGGCGGGATCGGGCTGGTGGCCCGCGAGTCCCAGCGGGCCAAGGACGCTTTCTACCCGTACTGGCTGGAGACGATGAAGTACGGCGCGCGGGCGCGCGGCTGGGGGGTGCCCTCGCGGTCGGACTACGACGCCTGGGCCGAGGGCGCGCGGTCGATCTTCGCGGGCAGCCCCGACGAGGTCGCCGAGCGGATGATCTCGGTGGGCAGGCTGGTGGGCGCGGACCGCTACGCCATGCAGATGGACTGGTCCGGAGTGCCGCACCGGTTGGTGATGGAGGGCATCGAGCTGCTGGGCACCGAGGTGCTGCCCAGGGTGCGCGCCGAGCTGGGCTGACGCCCGATTCTCGACGTCGTGTAGATTTAAATCTACGCGATGTAGAGACATGCGCCCGGTCCGCGCGGACCGGCTGCCCCGCAGGGACTGGAGTGGCACCCGCATGAGCACACCCACCAGCCGGACCTTCCTGATCACCGGCGTCAGCAGCGGCCTGGGACGCGCCTTCGCCACGGGGGCGCTGGAAGCGGGCCACGTGGTCGTCGGCACCGTGCGCAAAGACGGGGACCGAGCGGCGTTCGAGGCACTGGCACCCGGTCGCGCACACGCCCGGCTGCTCGACGTCACCGACGACGACGCGGTGTTCACCGCGGTGCGGGAGACGGAGGAGCACGTCGGCCCGATCGACGTGCTGATCGCCAACGCCGGGTACGGGTACGAAGGCGTGTTCGAGGAGTCCCCGCTGGCACAGCTGCGGGCGCAGTTCGCCGCCAACGTCTTCGGCCTGGCCGCCACCGTGCAGGCGGTGCTGCCGTTCATGCGGCGGCGCCGGGCCGGGCACATCTTCGCGGTCGGCTCGATGGGCGGCCTGATGACCGTGCCCGGCCTGGCGTTCTACTGCGGCAGCAAGTACGCCCTGGAGGGCATGATGGAAGCCCTCGCCAAGGAAGTCGCCCCCTTCGGCGTCCGGGTCACCATCCTGGAACCGGGCTCGTTCCGCACCGACTGGGCGGGTCGGTCCATGATCCGCTCCGAGCGGTCCATCGCGGACTACGACGAGTTGTTCGAACCGCTGCGCGCCGCCCGACAGGCGGCCAGCGGCCACCAGCTGGGCGACCCCGCCAAGGCCGCGGCGGCGGTGCTCGCGGTGCTGGACGCGCCCCGACCACCGGTGCACCTGGTGCTGGGCTCGGACGCGCTGCGCCTGGTCGCGGCGGGCCGCGCGGCGGTGGAGGCCGACCTGCGGGAGTGGGCGGAGCTGTCGCGCTCGACCGACTTCCCCGAAGGCCACCAGATCACCTCGTAGCGCCCGGCCGCGCGCGGGTCACCACCGCGCAGGTCACTACACTGCGCCGCGGTCGGAGGAGGCGGCACGGCGATGGGCAAGCGGCGGGAGACACCGCGCAAGGGCGACCTGCGGGAGCAGGCCATCCTGGACACGGCCGAGGCGCTGCTGGAGCGCGAGAGCACCGAGCCGATGACGGTGGAGACCATCGCCAGGGGCGCGGGCATCTCCCGCGCTTCGCTGTACTTCTACTTCGGCTCCAAGCAGGAGGTGCTGACCGCCCTGGTGGCGCGCACCGTGGCCGTGCTGCGGCAGGACGCCCTCGGCGCCTCCGAGGCCGTGGGCTCCTCACCGGAGGACACCGTGCGCGAAGCGGTGGCCCGCACCGGGAAGATGTGGCGCGAGCACGGCCGCGTGATGCGCGCGGCCGTGGACTTCTCCCCCTCGGTGCCCGACATCGCGGCGCTGTGGAACGACACCGTGACCGCTTACGCCCAGGCCATGGCCCGCGTGCTGGTGCGGGCGGGCATCCCCGACGGCGAAGGCCCGACCGGCGCCGCGGCGCTGGCCCGCGCGCTGTGCCACATGACCGAACGCGCCTTCTACCACGCCTCGGGGACCGGCGACCTGGACGCCGCGACGCTGACCTGCACCGAGATCTGGTTGCGCGTCATCAACCGGTCGGGTGACGCGGCCCCGCGCCACCCGACCGGTTGACCGACCCGACGCGGACCGGCGGCTCAGCCCAGCGCCGTCCAGCCCGACCAGGCCCCGAGCGGAGTGCGGGAGGCCAGCCGCACCTGCCCCTCCCCGGTGATGCCGAAGACGTGCAGCGTGTCGTCGCCCACCGCCAGCGGCACCACCGCGGTCAACTCGGGTGCGCCGTTCCACCCCGCCTGCCAGGCGGTCCACGCCCCCGACGCGTCGCGGGAGGCCAGGTGCAGCACGTCGTCCGGGGCCACGCCGAACACGTGCAGACCGTTGGCCAGATCGCCCACCGGGACGACGGCCCGCAGCGCGGGCGCACCGTTCCAGCCCGCCTGCCAGGGGCTCCAGCGGCCCTGCCCGTCGCGGACGACCAGGTGGACGGTGCCGTCGGCGGCCACGCCGAAGACGTGGACCGCGCTGGTGCGGTCGTGCGCGGCGGTGATCGCGGTCAGCCGGGGCGCACCGCTCCAGCCCGCCTGCCACGGCGTCCACGACCCCGAGGCGTCGCGGGAGGCCAGGTGGGCGGTGCCGTCCGGGGCCACGCCGAAGAGCAGGACGTTGCCGACCAGATCGGCCACCGCGGCGACCGAGCCCAGCCGGGGCGCGGCGTTCCAGTTCGCCTGCCACCGCCCCCAGGTGCCCGCCGCGTTGCGGGCGCTGTGGTGGACGGTGCCGTCCGAGGCGATGCCGAACAGGTGCAGTTCGTTGGCCTGGTCGACCAGCGCGGTGATCGACTGCAGCCTCGGGGCGCCGTTCCAGTTCGTCCGCCACGGCCCCCAAGCGCCCGCGGTGTCACGGGCGCTGTGGTGGACGGTGCCGTCCGGGGCGAGACCGAAGACGAACAGCGCGTTGCTGCGGTCGTTGACCGCGGTGACGCCGCGCAGCGCGGGCGCCCCGTTCCAGCCCGCCTCCCAGCGGCTCCAGGCCCCCTGCCCGGTCGACGAGGCCAGGTGGAGCACGCCCTCGGCGTCCAGGGCGAAGACGTAGGCGTTGTTGCTGCGGTCGGCCACCGGGCTGACGGTGGTGATCCGCAGACCGCCCGCGGCGCGCAGGGTCATGCTGGGACCGGGGGCGGAGATCCGCTCCAGCCGCAACCCCGAGGCGCTGCCGTCCCACCAGCGGCCCGACGGCGCGGTGAAGTCGCTGAAGCCGGTGGCCGAAGGCGCGCCGAACAAGTCCGCGGCGTCACCCTGGTTGAAGCCCCGCTCCAGGTCGAAGGCGTTGTCCGCCTGCTCCAGCGAGCACATGTAGTGCAGGCTGGGGGTCATCTGCTCGTTGCTGTTGCTGCCGTCCTCGTCCACGTGCCAGATCGCCAACCCTGCGTCGGGCAGGTTGGCGTCGCGCCCGGAGCGCGCCCGGTTCTCCAGGATGAAGTACTCCCGGTCGTTCCTGCGGTGCAGCAGGAAGTCGTTGCGCCCCGCGTCGAGGGTGTAGGTGCTGCCGGGGACGATGTCGGCGACCTCCTCGGCCCACCCGGCCTCGTTCTTCAGGAACGCGCAGACCTGCACGGGATTGGTGCCACCGCTGGCGCTCATCAGGCAGTAACCGCCGGTGCCAGCGGATTCACCACCGTAGTCGTACAGGTCGGGGAAGTCGCAGACCATGTGGCCGTTCTCGTGGCAGAACGTGCCCAGCGTCAGCGCATCACCCATGTTGCTGATCTGATAATCGCTGAACCAGGTTGTCGGGGTGGCCTCGAAGGGCTCGGCCAGCGCCCAGGCGTGCGGCCACAGGCCCTCCGACCAGTTGTTGACCACCGGACCGGCGTAGAAGACGTTGAGCGCCCGGATGTAGCCCTGGTCGTCCGGGGTCAGACCGGAGAAGTCGAAGCCCCGCGAACGCAGCGCGGTCAGCGCCTCCACGATGACCTCCCGCGCCCGCGTGCCGTAGGGGACGGCGGGGTCGGTGTAGTAGGCGCGCTCGCGCGTGGTGGTGTAGTAGGCGGTGACGACGTTGGTGTAGTCCAACCTGCCCGCGGAGATGTCGCGGAAGTAGTCGCGCACCGAGCCGTTGTTGCCGAAACCGGTGTAACCGAGCTGGTTGCAGTAGTCCTCGACCTGCCCGACGCTGATCGTCCCCGGCACATCCGGGAACTGGATGAGCAGGCACAACCCGGTGACGCTGCCGGTGATCTCCAGCGCCCCCACCTCGCCCAGGGCCCGCAGCGCCGACTTCTCCTCCCGGCGGCGCATCCAGCGCGGCCTGCCCGGCATCGCCTCCAGCGCGGCGGCCGCCGCGCGCTTGCCCGCCCCGGCCACCGGGCGCAGGTGGCGGGGCAGGCCCAGGGTCGCCGGGTCGACCTCGCCGACCCGCGCGCCCTCCAGCGGCACCAGGGCCGACCGGTCCGGCGACAACCCCGCGTAGTGGTGGTAGCCGGTGCCGGGGTGGCGGACCACGGTGTGACCGTCCAGCGCCTCGAACACGGCGGTCCACTGGTTGCCCCAGCCGCGCACCCTGATCGACGAGCCGTCCGGCTCGGTGAACGTTAATTCTTCGTCGAAAAATGGAACAGGCATTGCCGCCCCTCCCCCAGAGGACCCGCGGACCATTCCTGACCGCAACCCCCTGCTGCGGCCCGGCGCGGGCTACCACCAGTGTATCCGAGAATCAGCCCGGACCCCCGGCGGAAAAACCTGGGCGAAGTAGGTAGAATCACCTTTGGACACTATTCCAGGGCAATCCGAATAATTACTTCCGGTCATTGTCCGATCGCAATTCGTCGCCCCCGTCGGCCCGGCTCGCGCCAACCGGGCGCTCCGGCAGCACCCGCGGCCTGCGCCGCCCCAGCGCCACCCCGTTCGCGATGTGCCGCGACGCCTCCCGCCCGCCCCACCCCTCGACCCCGTCGTGCACCGCGGCGGCGGCCGACAGCAACGACACCGCCGTCGCCTCGTCCAGCCACCCCGCCCCCACCAACTCCCCCAACCGGCACGCCGCGGTGAACACCACGTGCGCCCGCGTCCCCGGCGCGGCCTCGCGCACCCGCTCCACCTCACCGCTGACCACAGCGGCCCGGTACGCGCGAACCCGACGCCCCGACGACACCACGCGCGCCACCCCCGGCCCCAGCAGCGGCCCCGACACCTGCCGTGGCGCCAACGCCGCCACCAACCACGCCGGAGCGGGCGCCACCGGCCCGTCCCGCACCACCCGGTAGCGACGCGGCCCCCGCGCCGTCCGCCGCACCGACCCCGCCGCCGTGACGAACCCGCCCACCCCGCGCGTGTCCACGTGCACACCCAGTCGCGCCACCGAATTGCCCAGCACGGGCCACTCCGGAGCCAGGAAGTACCGGTGCTGCCCTCCGCGCGGCGTCTCCACCGTGTACGTCTCCCGCGGGTCGTCCGCACCGTGCGCACGCGCCAGCTCCCGCAGCACCTGACAACCGTGCGGACGACCGGCGTCCAGATCCACCACCAACAACCCCGCGCCCCGGCACGAGATCCCGACGTTGTACGGGGCACGCGCCCACCAGGACCGCACCACCGCCGGATCGAGCGTCGCCCGCCGGTCCCACTCCCGCCACACCGGCACCTTGCCGCCGGGACGCAGCGGGATCACCGGCCAACCCCGCTCCACGGCGGCCAACGCCGCGGCCAGCCTGGGTGGCGTGACGGACATGGACGGCCCCCTCCCCCACTACGGGCGCGGGGGAAGCGCGCCACCGCCAGTTTTCCACTACCGGTCCGATGGCACCAAGCTGCTCGACGCAGAATGATTTATTCTTTAGTTAACACTGAAAAGATTAAGTAAATTAAGCACGACTCCGACGCGTCCACTGTGGACCGGACTGCGCCGAATGCCGCGATCTTCTTGCGCCGCACCCGGCGCGGCCTCGCTGCACCAAGCGCGGCCGTGGCGGCGGTGGACCGATCGTGTCGCGCTGTTCACCGATGATTCCGTCGAGTTGACCACGACCAGCCGGGCCGAACTCGCGGCGCGGTATCGCCGTCGTGCCGGGTCTGCCTGCGCGCGAGGAGCAGCGGATGGACGGCCGGTTCGTCGGCGCGACGGTGACCGCCGAGGAGGACATGGGCACGACCGGGGTCGCGGGGGTGCGGGTGGCCGGGACGCGGGACGAACTCCCCGGCCCGGACGGGACCTTCGGCCGTGTGGCGTGGCGGTGGCCCCGACGGACAGTGGGTGTGGTTCGTCCGGATGACCCGCCGGGTCGATGGAGCGGAGGTGGCGTGGTGGACGGTGTGAAGCCGGTGCTGGGGCTGACGGCGCAGGAGGTGACCGAGGTCCTGCGCGCCGCCGCGCTGGCTCCGTCTGTGCACAACACCCAGCCGTGGCGGTTCCGACTGGCGGGCGACCGCGTCGAGCTGCACGCCGATCCCGCCCGCAGGCTGCCCGCGACCGACCCGGAGGACCGCGAGCTGCGCTTGGCCTGCGGCGCGGCGCTGTTCAACCTCAGGGTCGCCCTGCAGGCGCGCGGGGTCCGGCCGCTGGTGTCGCTGCTGCCCGGCAGCGACGCGCCCGGCGCGCTGGCCGCGGTGCGCCGCGGTGGCACCTTCCAGGTCGACGAGCAGACCCGCGCGCTGGCCGCCGCGGTGCCCGCGCGGCGGTCCAACCGCAAGCCCTTCCGCGACGTCGCGGTGCCGGTGGGCCACCGCCAGGCGCTGGTGCGCGCCGCCGAGCGCGAGCGGTCGTGGCTGCACGTGGTGGGCGACCCCACCGACCGGGCCAGGTTGCAGGAGTTCGTGGCGCGGGCGCACCGCATCCAGTCCGCCGACGCGGACGTGCGCTCCGAGCTGGCGGCCTGGACCGGTCCCGACCGCGACGGGGACGGCGTCCCGCCCGCGTCGGCCGGGTTGCGGCCCGCGCCGCAGGACGAGTGGGCGCTGCGCGACTTCCAGGCCGTGGAACGCCCACCGGGCAAGGACTACGAGTCCGACCCGCTGGTCGTGGTGCTGTGCTCGTTCTACGACGGCCCGCTGGCCGACCTCCAGGCAGGCCAGGCGCTGCAACGGGTGCTGCTGACCGCGACCACGCTCGGCCT
Organism: Saccharothrix coeruleofusca; assembly: GCF_017876325.1. Taxonomy (NCBI): domain Bacteria; kingdom Bacillati; phylum Actinomycetota; class Actinomycetes; order Pseudonocardiales; family Pseudonocardiaceae; genus Saccharothrix; species Saccharothrix coeruleofusca. Next base: position 2,636,833 of record NZ_JAGINV010000001.1, on the reverse strand, counting down.
GTCGGCCTCCTTCCTGTCCCAGCCCGTCGAGGTCCGCCCGGTCCGCGAGGAGCTGCGCCGCGCGCTGGGCGGGACGCTGGTGCCCCAGGCGGTGCTGCGCATCGGCTTCGGCTCGCCGGTGCCGCCCGCGCCCCGCCGCCCGGTCGCCGAACTGCTGCTGGAGCCGACCACGACGCGGTGAGCGGCGGGTGGGCGCGTGGCTACCGGTCCAGCGGGACCGCGGCCGCAGGCACCTGCTCGGCCTCCCCCTCCGGTTCGGCCCGGCTCCCGGCCTGGGCGGTGGCACGCCGCCGCCCCGGCGAACGCGTCGACAGCGCCACGCACGCAGCCAGCGCCGCGGTGACCGCGCCGACCACGGGAACGGCCTGCACCCCGGCCGTCGCGGTGACCGCGCCACCCACCACGCCCGCGCCCGCGATCCCCAGGTAGATCGCCGAGGCGTTGAGCGCCAGCAGCACCCCGGCGCGGCCGGGGTCCACCGCGACCAGCGCGGCGAACAGCGGCGGGTTGAACGCCCAGAACAACCCGCCCCACGCGGTCAGCACCGCCACCACCGCCACCGGATCGCCCAGGGCGGGTCGCAGCAGCACCAACGCCACCGCGGTCCCGAACAGCGCCACCAGCAGCGGACCGCGCGGGCCTCGGCGGTCGGCGGCCCGGCCGCCCAGCACGTTGCCCAGCACCCCGCCCACGCCGTAGGCCAGCAGCAGCAGGCTCACCGGCAGCGCCGCCGGGCCCGCGGTCAGCAGCGGCGTCAGGTAGCCGTACACGCTGAAGGTGGCCAGGCAGGACAGCAGCGACACCAGCAGCAGCCGCCGCGCCCCCGCGCCACCGCCGGGCAGCGCCAGCCGCTGCCGCAGGCCCAGTGGCGGGCCCGCCGGGGTGGCGGGCACGACCAGGGCGACCACCGCGGCGGCCAGCAGGCACAGCCCGGCGGTCAGCGCGAACGCGGCCCTGGGCCCGGCCAGCTCGACCACCGCCCGACCGGCGGGCACGCCGAGCACGGTCGCCGCGGTCAGCCCTCCGGTGACCACCGCCATCGCCCGCGCCCGCGTGCCCGGCGGGTGCAGCTGCGCGGCCACGGCCGTGGCCGCCGGGGTGGTCAGCGCCGCGCCGCAGGCGGTGACCACCCGCGCTGCCAGCAGCGGCCCCAGGCCCGGCGCCAGCGCCGAGGCCAGGTTGCCCAGGGCGGCCACCACCAGCGCGGCCACGATCAGCGCGCGGCGCTCCCACCCGGCGGTCAGCACCGCCAGCACCGGCGAGCCGACCGCGTAGGCCAGGGCGAACGCGGTGAGCACCTGCCCGGCCGAGGCGAGGGTGACGTCGAGGTCGGCGGCCAGCTCGGGCAGCACCGCGGCCACCACGTAGCCGCTGGTGCCCGCCGCCACCGAGGCCGCGGCCAGCGCCCGGGTGCGCGCGGACACCACGGGCATCAGGACACCAGGCCGTGCGCGGGCGGGTGCAGGTGCGACAGCACGTCCGGTGGCCTGCGGCTGGTCAGGGTGACCTCGTAGACGGTCTCCCTGACCAGCGCGACCGGGCGGCCCGCGCTGAGCAGGGTCGCCTGGCAGCGCAGCACGCCCACGTCGCCCGGCTCGTCGGGCAGCGGGTCGTCCAGGTCCGGGTCGGCGGCGCCGGCGGCGACCGGGCAGGCGTAGTGGGTGACCCGCCGCGCGTCGTTGAGCAGCAGGCCCAGCGGCAGGTAACCCCTGGACAGCTCGGAGTGCTGCGGCTCGTCCAGCTCCAGCGACGAGGTGTGCAGCAGCGCGGTGATCGCGGCCAGGCGCGGCCCGCCACCACCCAGGTACGGCACGAGGTAGCCCTCGCGCCGGGTCACCGGGGTGCCCGTGGGCAGGCCGCCCATCAGCTGCGCCTGGCGGGCGGTGAGGTGGTGCACGCGGTCGGGGCACCGGGGCTCCCGGCGCACGCGGTAGCCGACCCACAGCGAGACCACGCGGGTGAACGGCACGGGGACGTCGCGGAGCAGCCTGGCCATGGTCTCGGCGCGGGAGCCGAGTTCGTCGGGGTGCGGGAGCGGGCTGACGTCGATCATCGGGGTGCACCTCCAATGGGGGCCGCGCACGTCCTGGCGCGGGCACCGCGGGGCCGTCTCGGTGCGGGCGCCGAGGGGGCGAATCGCCCCGTCCCCTCGACTCGCCCGCGTCCACGGTGCACCGGCGTGCCCGCGCAAACATCGGTCGGATGACGGATGGCAGGCGCACCGGATGAGACGCCCGCCGGACGTGTCCGGTCCGCTTGCGCCCCAACGGTCCCCGGCACTGGGCCGAACAGCCGCCCGGCGTTCACGCGGTGTTCGCCGGACCCGCCTACGGTCCGCGGCGTGGACATCGCCAGGCGCACCCTCCTGCAAGCGGCCATCGGCACACCGGCGGCCATGACGAGCGCGGCGCACCTCGCCGCCCCGGCCTCCTCGGCCGCCGCACGCCCGGACGCCGACAGCCCCCGGTTCACCATCGCGGTGCTGCCCGACACCCAGTACCTGATCGACGAGGGCGGCTCCGACGAGGAGCCGGTCCGGGAGACCCTGCGCTACCTGGCCCGCAAGCGGCACGAGGAGAACGTGGTCTTCCTGGCCCACCTGGGCGACGTCACCGAGCACGGCACCGAGCGCGAGATGCGCGTCGCCGACACCGTGTTCGCCACCGCGACCCTGCCCTACAGCGTGCTGGCAGGCAACCACGACATCGCCTCGAACAGCACCGACCAGCGCGGCGACAGCCCGTACCTGCGCACGTTCGGCCCGCACCGGTTCCGCCGGATGGCCACCTACGGCGGCTCCTCCCCCGACGGCTACAACAGCTTCCACGTCATCCCGGCGGGCGGGCGCCGCTGGCTGCTGCTGGCGCTGGACTGGCGGCTGTCCGAGCGCGGCTTCGGCTGGGCGCAGCAGGTCCTGGACCGGCACCGCGACCTGCCGACCATCCTGACCACGCACGACCTGGTGTGGGCCGACGAGCGGGGGCAGGCCGACCTGTCCACCTACGGGCGGGCGCTGTGGGACCGCCTGATCCGCCGCAACGACCAGGTCTTCCTGACCCTCAACGGCCACTACTGGCCGCCCGGCCGGACCACGCTGACCAACGACCGCGGCAACCCCGTGCACCTGCACGTCACCAACTACCAGGACCGCTACTACGGCGGCGCGGGAATGATCCGGCTGTACTCGTTCGACCTGGCGCGCGGTGTGATCGACGTGGAGACCTTCTCCCCGTGGCTCAGCGCCGCCGACCGCTCGCCGCTGGGCGCGCAGAACCGCGAGCTGAGCGGGGACGTCGACCGGTTCACCGTGGCGGTGGACTTCGCCGCGCGGTTCCCCGCTCCCGTCCCGGCACCGCGCCCGGCGCGCGAGGTGCTGGTTAAGGGCACGGTCGCGTACTGGCGCTTCGACCGCGAGGGCTTCCCCGCCGCCGACGGCCCGGTGCCCGACGGCGCGGTCGCGCGCGACCTGTCCGGCAACGGCAACGACCTGACCGCGCAACGGGTCCACGGCTCCGCGCCGGAACTGCTGGCCTGGTCCGGGGAGCACCACCAGGCCCAGCCGGGGCACGCCAGCCTGCGCTTCGACGGCGGCCAGGGCCCCGACCGCTGCGCCGTGCTGCGCACCGCCGCGACGGCTCCGCTGAACCGGATGAAGTTCGAGTCCGGCTACACCATCGAGACGTTCATCAAGCTGCCCGAGCCGTTCGAGGGCGAGCACGCGTTCATGGGCATCCTCAGCTGGGAGGGCCGCAGCGGCGACGCGGGCAAGACCAGCGGGTGGTCCGACGACGAGCCCACGTGCAGCCTGAACGTCTCCGGCGAGCGGTTCCTGCAGTTCGTGGTCTACCCGGTGCCGGTGGACTCGGACCCGACCTCGTGGAGCCACGCCGTGCCCACCGGCCGGTGGACCCACGTCGCGGTGGTCAACGACGGGCGGCGCACCACCATGTACGTCGACGGCTCGAAGATCGCCCGCAACGCCGCCGAGGACTCCAGGGGGATCTCCACGCTGGGCAAGCCGTTCGCGTTGGGCGGCACGCAGTTCGCCGAGCGCTACGGGCAGGGCTTCTACGGGTGGATCGGCGACACGCGGATCGTCGCGCGGGCCCTGCGGCCCGACCAGTTCCTCACCGCCCCGTCGCGGTGATGCCGGGTGTGGCCGGACCGCGTCCCGGTCCGGCCACACCGCCCGCCCGGACCTCACCCCATAACGCCTGCAAGTACTACCCGAGCGCCCTCTCCGAGCGCGTAACTACTACCCGCTCCGGCGGGGCGGGTAGTAGTTAGCGGCCCGCTGAGGTGGCACGGGTAGTACTTGCAGGCGCGGTGGGGGTGCTGGTCAGTTCGCGAACGGGGCGGGCGCGGTGTCCTCCGGCGGGTCCGGCGTCAGGAGGCTGCCGGGCACCGGGCGGCCCGCCGAACCCAGCTTGTTCATCTTCTTCGGCACCGGGGCGCCCTGGTACTCCAGCGGCCGCGCTGCCAGCGGCTGGTGCACCTCGACGAACTCGCCGTGCGGCAGGCGCTTGATGATGCCGGTCTCCACGCCGTGCTCCAGCACCTCGCGGTCGGCGCGCTGCAGGCCGATGCAGATCCGGTAGGTCACGAAGTACGCGATCGGCGGCAGCACCAGCAGCCCGATCCGGGCCATCCACGTCATCGCGTTGAGCGAGATGTCGAACTTCAGCGCGATGACGTCGTTGGCGGCGGCCAGCAGCGCCACCATGAAGCAGGTCAGCGCCATGGCGCCCAGCGAGGTCCGCACCGGTGCGTCGCGGGGCCGCTGGAGCAGGTTGTGGTGCGCGTAGTCCTTGGTCATCCTGCGCTCGATCCACGGGTACACCGCGGCCAGGCCGGTCAGCAGCGGCAGACCCAGGATGAACGGCAGGAACGGTTCGGGCACCGTGTAGTCGCCCAGGTACAGCTCCCAGGCGGGCCAGATCCGCAGCAGGCCGTCGGTCCACCCCATGTACCAGTCCGGCACCGTGCCCGCCGAGATGTGACCGGCGTTGTACGGGCCGAAGTTCCAGATCGGGTTGATCTGGAACACGCCGCCCATGATCGCGGTGACACCGGCGACCACCGCGAAGAAGCCACCCGCCTTGGCCGCGAACACCGGCATGATGCGCACGCCGACGACGTTGCCCTCCTTGCGTCCCACACCGGGGAACTGGGTGTGCTTCTGGTACCACACCAGGCCCAGGTGCACCGCGACCAGCGCCAGCATGACCGCGGGCAGGAGCAGCACGTGCAGGGTGTAGAAGCGGGGGATGATCTCGGTGCCGGGGAACTCCCCGCCGAACAGCGCCCAGTGCAGCCAGGTGCCGACCACCGGGATGGACAGCAGCAGCGACGAGGTGACCCGCAGGCCACCGCCGGAGAGCAGGTCGTCGGGCAGCGAGTAGCCCATCAGGCCCTCCAGGCAGCCCAGCAGGAAGATCACCACGCCGATGACCCAGTTCGCCTCCCGCGGCCTGCGGAACGCGCCGGTGAAGAACACCCGGAGCATGTGCACCACGATCGCGGCCATGAACAGCAGCGCCGCCCAGTGGTGCACCTGCCGGACGAACAGGCCGCCGCGCACGTCGAAGGAGATCTCCAACGCGGACTCGTAGGCCCGCGACATCGGCACGCCCCGCAGGTTCTGGAAGCTGCCGTCGTAGACGACCTCCTGCATGGAGGGGTCGAAGAACAGCGCCAGGTAGGTGCCCGACAGCAGCAGCACGACGAAGCTGTAGAGCGCGACCTCACCGAGCAGGAACGACCAGTGCGTCGGGAAGACCTTGTTCAACTGCCTGCGCAGACCGCCCGCCGCGTCTAATCGGTCGTCGGCCCACCGCGCGGTCGCACCGATGAGCGGACTCATGAGCAGCATCCCATGCGAGGACCCCCTAGCCCCGTGGTATGACCCGTTCGACAGCCTACTCCCCCACCACGTCCCGAAGACGGGAATCGGCCGACCCACTTCGGTCCACTGTGGACATGACCGCTGGCACCGGGCGGTCTGGGACGATGGCCCGATGCGCGAAGAGGTCATCCCCGTTCTCCGCGTCGAGGACGCCTCGGCGGCGGTCGCCTGGTACGAGCGTCTGGGCTTCGTCAAGCAGTGGGAGCACCGCTTCGAACCGGGGTTCCCCGCGTTCGTCGAGGTCGCCCGGCACGGGGTGCGGTTGTTCCTGTCCGAGCACGAGGGCGACGCCCGCCCCGACACGTTGGTCTACCTCCGCGCTCGTGACGTCGACGCCATCGCCGCCGAGTTCGGCGTGCGAGTGGAGGACGCGCCGTGGGCGCGCGAGGTCGAGCTGCGCGACCCCGACGGCAACCGGCTCCGGGTCGGAACACCGCGCGAGTGACGGCAGCCCCGCACCGTTCCACGCGACGCCGTCGTCCACGCCGATCACGGCGGGGCCAGTCGATCAACTACGGTGGAAGCGAACGTCCAACGAGGAGGTCAGGTCCATGCCCCGCGCGCAGGCCAACGGGATCGAGCTGGAGTACGACACGTTCGGGGACCCGGCGAACCCGGCCCTGGTGCTGGTCATGGGGCTGCGCACGCAGATGATCGCGTGGGAGGAGGAGCTGTGCGGCCTGCTGGCCGACCAGGGCTTCCACGTGATCCGGTTCGACAACCGCGACTGCGGCCTGTCCACCCAGTTCGACCACCTGCCCGCGCCCGACTTCGCGGCGATCTTCGCCGGTGACCGCACCACCGTGCCCTACACGCTGGCCGACATGGCGCTCGACCTCGTCGGTCTGCTGGACGCGCTGGGCGTGGACAAGGCGCACCTGGTCGGCGCGTCGATGGGTGGCATGATCGCCCAGCAGTGCGCGATCGACCACTCGGAGCGGGTGCTGAGCCTGTGCTCGATCATGTCCACCACCGGCAACCCCGCCGTGGGACAGCCCTCCCCGGAGGCGTTGGCGCTGCTGGACCAGCGGCCCGCCACCACGCGGGAGGAGGCGGTGGAGGCATCGGTGGCCGCGTGGCGGGTCTTCGGCTCGCCGGGGGTCGACGAGGAGCAGCTGCGGGCCCGCTCGGCGTTGGCCTACGACCGCGCGTACAACCCCGCGGGCGGGATGCGGCAGTACGCCGCGATCATCGCCTCCCCCGACCGGACGCCGGGCCTGCAGGGCGTGCGGCTGCCCGCCCTGGTCGTGCACGGCACGGCCGACACCCTGGTCAACCCCAGCGGCGGTCAGGCCACCGCCGCCGCCATCCCCGACGCGGAACTGCTGCTGGTCGACGGCATGGGCCACGACCTGCCCCCGACCGTCTGGCCCACCCTGGTCCGCGCCATCCGGCGCAACGCCGACCGGGCGGCCGCCTGACCCTGGGCGCACGGCCCGCGCCGCCGCCTCCTTCTGGCATGGTCGTGGGGTCGACCGGGCCGGTCGACCTCGGCCGCACACCACGGAGGAAGGCCCAGTGAAGCGCGTCGGCATCATCGGAGTGGGCGAGATCGGCCGGGCCATCGTGACGGGCCTGTGCGACGGGGAGGGGTCACCGGAGGTGTACCTCTCCCCACGGGGAGCCCGCACGGCCGCGGAGCTGTCCGAGCGCTACGACGGCGTGCGGGTGTGCGCCGACAACCAGGCGGTGGTGGACCGCTCCGAGCTGGTGGTCATCGCCGTGCGCCGCCAGGACCGGCACGAGGCGCTGGCCGGTGTGCGGGTGGACGGCGACCGGGTCGTGGTCAACGTGATGGCCGGTGTCGCCAACGACGACCTGCGCCGGACACTGGCCACCGACGTCCCGGTGGTCCGGGCCATTCCCCTGCCCGCGGTGCGCGAGCGCCGTTCCGTCACGGTGACCTGCCCGTCGCACCCGGTGGTGGACCCGTTCTTCGAGCAGCTGGGCGGGGTGCTCCCGGTCGCGGACGAGGCGGTCTTCGACGTCTTCTCCGCGCTGACGGGAACGCTGACCACGCACTACAGCTACCTCGCGACGCTGACCTCGTGGGCCGTCGGCCACGGCATCGCCTCCGACGACGCCGACAGCTACGTGCGCGGCCTCTTCCAAGGCGTCGGCCGTTCCCTGAGCGAGACAACCCGCTCCCTGAGCCAGCTCGCCAACGACCACGAGACCCCGAACGGGAGCAACGAGCGCATCCGCACCACCTGGTTCACCCCGGCCAACTCCCGAGCCCTGGAGAAGGCGCTCGACGACCTCCTGGCCGATCTGCGACGGTCCCGCTGAAGGGGCTCACCCGCCGAAGTGCGCGAGCGGCGTCTCAGTCCTTCCAGGGCATCTCGTCGCGCATCCCGGTGTCGATGGCGTAGGCGTTCTTCACCGCGGCCTTGAGCGCGCCCTCCACCCAGCGCCGGTGCCGCCGGTCGCAGGCGTCGTTGGCGAACCAGACCCGGTGCACCGGGCGGATCACGTCGTCGTAGGCCGCCTCGCTCATCTCGAAGGCGCGGAACAGCGGGCCGATGCCGCAGGCGAACCAGTCCAGCGCCCAGTCCTTGTAGACGCCGAACTCGAAGGTGTCACGGGCCTGCGGGTGGATCTTGGCCAGGTCCTCCAGCGCCTGCAGCACGCACTCCTCCCCTGCCAGCGGGGTGTAGGGCATGCTGTCCTGCTCCCAGCAGTAGGACGCGATCATCACGCCCTTGCGGTAGCGGGGGTCCTGCCCCGCGGGCGGGTAGACGACGTTGCGGATCGCCAGGTCGGTCACCGTCAGCCCCTGGGTGATGCCGTAGTCGTTCTCCCACCACCGCTCGCTGAACTGCATGAACAGCTTGTGCGCCCGGCCGTAGTAGGTGTTGCGGATGGCGTACCACTTGTCCGGGTCCAGCCCCTGGATCTCCATGTGCCGCAGCCCGGCGAAGGGCACGGTCACCACGCACTCGTCGGCGGTGAGGCGCTGGGACCGGCGGCCGACCCGGTAGTGCACGTGGACGTTCTTCTCGGTCTGGTCGATGGCGTGCACCACCGCGCCCAGCCGGATGTCGTCCATCAGGTGCGGTTCGAACGCCCTGGGCAGCGCGTCGGCACCGTCCACCAGGTAGACCAGGTTGCCGAACACGTCCTCGTAGTAGTGCGAGAACCACTCGACCAGTGAGAAGTGGTAGCGCCCCTCCAGGTTGAACAGGGGGCCGAGCATGGACAGCGCGCCATCGCTGAGCCCGCGCTCCTTCAGGTAGCCCAGCAGCGTGTACTTGTCGTAGTCGGTCAGCAGCCTGCGCCACGCCTCCGGGGCTTCCTCGCCCTCCACGATGTCGACCAGCGGTTGCACGGTGTGCCGGAGCAGTTCGTGGGGCGTCCGCGCGGCCTCGTGGGACAGCAGGTCGAAGTCGAATTGGTCGGCGCTGAACTCGGCGCGGCGCACGCCTTTGCCCTGCAGGTAGATGAACGTGTCCTCGTCGTACATCGGGAACGGCCGCACGGTGAGCTTGAACTTGTCCTGGATGAGCCACTGGACCAGCGGGTGCTGCAGCGGGAAGCGCATCGCGCCGAATTCGCCGTACATGTCGCCCGCGAATCCGCGGTGGGTGAGGATGCGGCCGCCCAGCCGGTTCTGCCCCTCCAGCACGGTCACCTCGTGACCGGCCTCTTTGAGCAGCAGCGCGGTGGTCAGACCGGCCATTCCGGCGCCGATCACGACGACCCGCTTGCGCGGCCCGGAACTCTCGGGCAGTCCTTCTTTGAGCAGGGCGAGAACGTCGAGCGACATCGAGGGCACCTCCGCCAGAGCGCTTCCACGGCACAGCGACGGTACGCGTCCGCAGAATGCCCTGCCAGTACCCGAAAGCATGAGGAGGAATTACCGAGAATTGCGGATATTCCGCAGCGGCGGAAATGTTCGGCAAAAGATTTGACCGTTTGCAGGCAAATCCCACCCGTTCGAGTGATGGCGGGCCCCGCCGCCGGGAGTCCGGCGGCGGGGCCCGCCGTCGTCACACGGAGACCGGCTCGCGCTCCCGCACCGGTTGCCCGCCGTCGGCCGCGCGGGACCGGCGGCGCTCCTTGCGGCTCTCCACCATCGAGTACAGCGTGGGCACCAGCAGCAGCGTCAGCAGCGTGGAGCTGATCAGCCCGCCGATCACCACGATCGCCAGCGGCTTGCCGATGAAGGCGCCCTCGCCGGTGATCCCCAGCGCCATCGGCAGCAGCGCGAAGATCGTCGCCGCCGCGGTCATCAGGATCGGCCGCAGGCGGCGCCTGCCGCCCTCCACCACCGCCTCGGTGACCCCCATGCCCTCCGCCCGGTACTGGTTGACCAGGTCGATCAGCACGATCGCGTTGGTCACCACGATGCCGACCAGCATCAGCATGCCGATCAGCGCGGGCAGCCCCAGCGGGGTGCCGGTGGCCAGCAGCAGGCCGATCGCGCCGGTCGCCGCGAACGGGATGGACACCAGCAGGATCAGCGGCTGCACCAGGCTGCGGAAGGTCGCCACCATGATCAGGAACACGATGGCGATGGCGGCCAGCATGGCCAGGCCCAGGTCGGCGAAGGTCTCGGCCTGGTCGGCGCTGACGCCGCCGATGCGGTAGTCCGCGCCGCCGGGCAGGTCGAGCGCGTCCAGGCGGGAGGTCAGCTCGGTGGTCACCGCGCCCAGGTCGCTGCCGGTGGCCTTGGCCGAGACCGTGGCGCTGCGCGCGCCGTCGGTGCGCCGCACCTGCACCGGGCCGTCCACCACCGACACCTCGGCGACCTGCCCCAGGGTCGCGCCGCCGGGCAGCGGCAGCGCGCGCAGGGCGTTGACGTCGGCCGGGGTCGTGCCGCTGCGCAGCAGCACGCGCTGCGGCTCGCCGCCGATGGGCAGCTCGGCCACCGGCACGCCGCGCAGCGCCTGCGCCGCGAACTGGCCGATGGCCTGCCCCGACAGGCCGCGCGCCGCCGCGGCGGCCTGGTTGACCACCACCTGCACGCGCGGCGCGCTGACCGCGAGGTCGTTGGTCACCTCGCCGACGCCCGGCGTGCCGGAGACCGCCCGCTGCACGCTGTCCGCCGCCGCGCGCAGGGTGTCCGCGTCCGGCGCGGTCACCAGCACGTCGATGGAGTCCGAGCCGAACCCGGACGCGGCGGCGCCGAAGGCGACCTCGCCCGCACCGCCGGTGGCGCCGAGGCGCTCGGTCAGCCGCTGCTGCAGGGCGGCCAGGTCGGTGCCCTCGCGGACGGTGGCGCGGATGCTGGTGTCCGAGCCACCGCCCATGCCGAAGGCGGCCAGGCCGCTGTCGCCGCCGATGGTGACCTGGTAGGTCTCCACCTCGTCGGTCTCGGCGAGCACGGCCTCGACCTCGCGCGCGGCCTCGTCGCGGGCGGCCAGGCTGCTGCCGGGAGGCAGCTTCTGGGTGCCCTGCAGCGCGGTGCCGCCCGCGTCGTCGATGAAGTTGGTCTCCAGACCACTGGCCAGGCCGAGGGTGCCGCCGAAGACCAGCGCCGCGATCAGCAGGGTGGCCCACCGCCGCCGCGTGGCGAACCGCAGCACGGGCACGTAGGCGCGCTGCAGCGGGCTGCGCCGCTCCTTGTCCACGGCGGCCTGCCTGACGCGCTCAGCCTCGGCCGGGTCGGCGGGCACCTCTGGCCGCTTGAGGAACCAGTACGCCAGCACCGGCACGATGGTCAGCGACACCACCAGCGACGCCAGCAGCGCCACGGTCACCGTGATGGAGAACGGTCCGAACAGCTCGCCCGCGATGCCGCCGACGAAGGCGATCGGCAGGAACACCGCCACCGTGGTCAGCGTGGACGCGGTCACCGCGCCCGCCACCTCGCGGGTGCCGTCGAGCACCGCGCGCTGCTTCTCGTCGCCGTACTCCAGGTGCCGCTTGATGTTCTCCAGCACCACGATCGAGTCGTCCACCACCCGGCCGACCGCGATGGTCAGCGCGCCGAGGGTGAGCAGGTTCAGCGACAGGTCCCCGGTCCACAGCGCCAGCAGCGCCACCAGCACCGACAGCGGGATGGACACCGCGGTCACCAGCGTGGAGCGCACCGACAGCAGGAACAGCAGGATCACCACGACGGCGAACAGCAGGCCCAGCAGCCCCTCGGTGGTCAGGCCGCTGATGGCCTTCTCCACCGCCGGGCCCTGGTCGAAGGCGACGGTGAGCTTGCTGTTCGCGGCCTCGCCCAGCTCGTCGAGCCGGTCGCGCACGGCGCGGGAGATCTCCACCGCGTTGCCGTCGGCGTTCATGGTGACGCTGATGCCGAGGGTGGCCTCGCCGTCGGTGCGGGTGATCGCGGTGGCCGCGGCGGGCGCGGACTGCACCTGCGCCACGTCGCCGAGCCGGACCGGTCCGGCGGGCGAGGGCAGCACCAGGGCGCGCAGGTCCTCCACGGAGGTGATCGGCCCGCCGACCTGGACGGTCAGCGTGCGGTCTGCCTCGGTCAGCGAGCCCGCGGGCACCGTGGCGCCCGCGGCGGACAGCGCCGCGGTCAGCGCGGTCGGGTCGACGCGGGCGGCGGCCAGCCGGGCGTAGTCCACCGCCACGGTGACCTCGCGCTCGCGCTCACCGCTGACGGTGGCCTCGCGCACGCCGGGGATGGCCTCCAGGTCGGGCACCACCTCGGCGCGCAGCCGGGCGGCGGTGGCGATGTCGTCGTCACCGGCGGTGGCGGCCAGCGCGACCACCGGGATGTCGTCGGTGCTGCCCTGGGCCACGGTCGGCTCCACGCCCTCGGGCAGGCGGGGCTGCAGCCTGTTCACGGCCTGCTGGAGCTGGGAGACCCCGGCGTCGAGGTCGGTGCCGTAGGTGAACATCACCTGCACCGTCGCGGAGCTCTCCGCGGAGCGGGTGAGCACCTGCTCCACGCCCGCCACGCCGCGCGCGGCGGCCTGGATCGGCTCGGCGACCTGGCTGTCGACCAGGTCGGGCGAGGCGCCGGGGTAGGGCGCGACCACCACTGCGGCGGGCAGCTCGATGGACGGGAAGAGCTGCTGCTTCAACGAGGGCAGCGTGAGGACGCCGAAGCCGATGACCACCAGGCTGAGCAGCCCGACGAGGCTCCGGTTGGCCAGGCTCAGCCGAGCCAGCACGGACATGTGCCGTTTCTCCTTGGGTGACAAGCGCATGGGGACGCCCGCGAGTGGCGGCGGACGCGGGAAGCCTTTCACAGTCCACCTGAGACCGGCTCAGCCGGAAGTCGTCGCGTTCTCAGCCGTTGGTCGTCGCCTGCGCGACGCGGAGCGCCGACCCGGCAAGAACATTGCCCAGCGCGCACGCGTTGGTACCGTGGGTGACGAAGCCGCCCGGTCAGGGGGACCGGGCCGGAGGAGGACTGATGTCCGACACGCCCACCGCTTCCCACCCGCGCCCGGACCTGGACAGGTTCGGGCTGTCCCTGCCCTCGGTGCTCGCCGAGCGCCCCGAGGGCCACCCGTTCGACCCGCCCCGTGAACTGGTCCGCCTCAGCGGTCAGGCGCCGGTCCACCGCATCGCCACCCGCGACGGCGACCCGGTCTGGGTGATCACGGGCATGGCCGAGTGCCGCGCCGCGCTGGCCGACGCGCGGCTGAGCTCCGACATCCTGGGGCACCCCGCGGTGCGGGAGAAGCTGCTGCCGCACGTCCGCGAGCGGCTGCTCGACGAGCGCGCCCGCGCGGGCAGCTTCATCACCATGGACGCGCCCCGGCACACCCGCTACCGCAAGCTGCTCACCGGCCAGTTCACCGTGCGCCGCATGAAGCAGCTCGTCCCGCGCGTGCACCAGATCGTCACCGACCAGCTGGACGCGATGATCGCGCAGGGGCCGCCCGCCGATCTGGTGCGCGACTTCGCGCTGCCGGTGCCGTCGCTGGTGATCTGCGAGCTGCTGGGCGTCGACTACGCCGACCGGGCCGAGTTCCAGGAGCGCTCGGCCAAGGTGCTGCGGGTCGACCTGCCGGTCGAGGAGCTGCTGGAGGCGGGTGACGGCCTGCGCGCCTTCATGCACGAGCTGGTGCGGCACAAGCGCGAGCGGCCCGCCGACGACATCCTGTCCGGGCTCGTCCACAGCGCGGCCGAGCCGCCGCTGGACGACGACGAGCTGGTGGGCATCGCCAACCTGCTGCTCGTGGCGGGCCACGAGACCACCGCGAACATGCTCGCGCTGGGCACCTTCGCGCTGCTGCGCAACCCCGAGCAGCTCGCCGCGCTGCGCGCGGACCCCTCGCTGGTCGACGGCGCGGTGGAGGAGCTGCTGCGCTACCTGTCGATCGTCCACCTGGGCATCAACCGCGTCACGACCCAGGAGGTGCGGATCGGCGACGAGGTCATCCCGGAAGGCGCCACGGTGGTGGTGTCGGTGCCACTGGCCAACCGCGACACCCGCCAGTACGCCGACCCCGACGAGCTGGACGTGACGCGACCGCGCGGGGCGCACATCGCCTTCGGGCACGGCATCCACCAGTGCCTGGGTCAGCAGCTGGCCAGGGTGGAGATGGCGGTGGGGTTCACCGAGCTGCTGCGCAGGCTGCCGGGGCTGCGGTTGGAGGTCGAGCCGGAGCGGGTGCCGATGCGCAGCCAGATGATCGTCTACGGCGTGCACTCACTGCCGGTCAGCTGGGACAGCTGATCCTCAGGTCCGAGCGCTGGAGATCAGCGCCTCGGGCAGGTCCAACCACCACCTCGCCCGGCGCGCCACGTCCGGCGAGGTGGTGGCGCTCGTCCGGAGCAAGGTCAACGCCGCGCGGTCCCGGTTCATGGCCACCGCGTAGAGGACCGCGCGGTGCAGCGGTTCGTGCCCTTCCGCGCCGTGGTCGGCCAGCACCCGCCGCCACGCCGCGAGGTCGGTCCCGCCGGGCATGTGCGCCAGCGCGAAGGACGCCGCGGCGGCCCGGTCCGGTGCGGCGCACAGCAGCCGCTCCAGCGCGGGCCGGTGGCGTTGGGCCCCGAGGCTGCCGAGCAGGTTGATCAGCGCGGCCTCGGTCACCGCGTCGGTGCCCGGTAGTGGGGCGATCAGCAGTTCCGCCAGCGCGTCGGCGATGGCGTCGCGGAACGGCGAGGTGCGCAGGACGTTCGCGGCCACCACCCGCATGTCGCTGTCCGTGCTGAACAGCGCCTGCCGGACCAGTCGCGGCGCCAGCCCATCGTCGTGGTGACGGCCGGTCGCGGCGGCGACCAGGGCGTCGAGCAACCGGGTGACTGCCGGTGGGTCACCCACCACAGGGGTGCTCAGGCGGTGCGCGATGACCGTGCGGTGGCCGTGTTGCCCGGCCAGCCTGCGGCGCGTCCCCTGCGGCAGGACCTGGGACGGCATCGTGGCCAGCAGGTCGGCAGCGGCTTCCCGGACCGGCCGCGAGGCGCTCTCCGCGTGGAGCACCAGGCCACCTCGGCGAGCAGGCGGCGCTAGTAGACCGTCGCTTCTAACCTTTGGGGTAGAGGTGGCGGAGTCGGGTGCGGGCGTTGTCGGTGGTGAACTGCCAGCGGACCTTGCGTTGTTCGGTGTTGATGGCGTGTTGCCAGGCGGCGAGTTCGGCGTTGAGGGTGTCGAGGTCGCCGATGCGGCGGTCGAGGCATTGCCGTGTCAGCGCGGACGGTTCGATCTCGGCGATGTTGAGCCAGGACCCGTGCTTGGGGGTGTGGTGGATCTCCAGGCGCTGGGCCGGGGCGAAGGCCTCGCCGGGTTCGAACGCCTCGTAGAGCGAGGCGATGGTGTGGGTGTTGAGGTTGTCCATGACCAGCACCACGGTCTCGGCGTCGGGATAGTCCACGGTCAGGAGTTGTTTGACCTGCCCGGCCCAGTCGATCTTGGTGCGCCGGGGCAGGGCGTGGACACGGCGCCACCCGCGTAAGGGCTCTGCCCACACGAAGACCGAGCAGGTGCCGCACCGGACGTACTCGCTGTCCTCGCGGGCGTCTCGGCCCGGCCGGGCGGGCAGCGGCTCGCGGACCTGGCCGAGGAGCTGGAAGGGTTTCTCGTCCATGCACACCACCGGACGGGCGGGGTCGTGCGGCCGGGCGTAGACCGCGAGCACGTCCTCCATGCGGGCGGCGAACTCCGCGTTGGCCCGCGGCGGGATGTTCCAGCACTTCCTCAGATGAGGACGCAGTTCCGTTTTTTTAACACCCGCCCGATGGTGGAGTGGTCCAGATTCGGGATGTCCTCGGTGAGCTTGACGTGCTTCTCCAGCAATCGCAACGACCACCGGGCGTGCCCCGCCGGTGGCTGCGAGCACGCCAGCGCGATCAGTCGGGCCTCGACCTCGCCGGTCACCGGGGAGGGCACCGGCGGAAGGTCACGCTTCTTGCGCGAGATCGTGGCCAACACATCGCCGCCGGACTCGGCGAACCGCTTGGCCACCAGCCGCAGCGTCTCGCCCGAGACCCCGAGCCGCGCCGCGATCACCTCCTTCGGATCCGGCTCGCCCGCCGAGGTGTCCAGCGCGAGCAGCACCCGCGCCCGCATGATCGACGACGCCGGATGCACACCCGTGGTGGTCCACCGGATCAACTCCTCACGATCCCGCGCCGACAACCTGACCGGCCGTTTCAACTGGGAGGCCATAGCAACAGCCTCCCAGCCACATGCGTCAAAACTAAGCAGCGACACGCTACTAGAGATGGTCGACGTCGGCCGTCGTCGTTGTGTGCAATTCAAGGGTGCCGAGATGGTCCGGCGTGCCGGTAAGGTAGACGGTGCACTCCCCCCAACTGGCCTCGATCACTGCGACACCAAGCGCGTCGACCCGAGTCCCTGAAAGTGGATTCTGATCGATCATGATGTTCACGGGCACAGCGACTGCCTCGCCAACGGCGGCCCGGACCATGTCATAGTCCGCTGCGGAGCTTTCGCGCGTTGGCACGGCGTTACCAGGCTCGCGTTCGCGGGTTCTGATCAGGAAGTTGAGCAGTTGGATTTCAGTGTTCTCCACAGGAAGCCCTCGCGGGTCAAGACCGTGCGGTGACCGAACGGTCCTGATCTCCGACAGCAACCTCCCAGCCGGGCTCCTATAGGTGACATCGACGGCCCACGGCTGGCCATTGACGCCCTGGGTTGCCAAGGTGGCGATCGGTCCGAGGCCCATGCCCGAAGACGCCGAGGCTACCGGAGCTGGAAAGACGGCGATCTGGTCGCGAGGATGGGGGCTGCGAGGAACATCCGCAGCCCCCATCGATCGGTCGTCCATGAAGCGCTCACTTTCGGTTAGCTGAGCGCCTCATTGCTACAGCGGGCGCTCAGGAGATGACTGCAGTGTCGGCAGGTCCACCAGAGAAGCCGACCGTACCGTCCACGAGAATAGCAAAATTGACCAAGGCGATGACATAGGCCCTCGCGCTACCGCGCGTCAATCCTCCCACAATACGATTCTTGTCCACATAGCCGTCAGCGTCGTAGTGCCCCAGGGAATCATGCTTGGTCTGGCCGCCCTGATCGTCCAACGTCACGGTCCACGAGAAATCAGCTACCGCGTCATAAACCGAAAATCCGGTTCTGATGTTGACTTCCCTGTTGCCGCGCGGGGTAAGCCAAACCCACGACTTCCCACAGCCGCCTTCTACTTCGCCCTGCGCGATCAGGTCATTCGTCGAGCCCTTCGGGGTACCCCTTTTTACAGAGTATTGAGTCCCGTTCTCACTGGTTCGGATTTCGTAACCGTTCGCTTCGGCCACCGCGCTGTCGAAGCCGCCAACCTGCATCGAGACTTCCAGCTTGGAGGCATCTCCGCTCGCCGGCAACACCGGAGCAGCACTGGCGAAAGTGGTCGTGCTCCTCGGCCAGGTCCGCGACCCGCTGCCAGCCCGGCCGGGCCGAGATGCCCGCGAGGACAGCGAGTACGTCCGGTGCGGCACCTGCTCGGTCTTCGTGTGGGCAGAGCCCTTACGCGGGTGGCGCCGTGTCCACGCCCTGCCCCGGCGCACCAAGATCGACTGGGCCGGGCAGGTCAAACAACTCCTGACCGTGGACTATCCCGACGCCGAGACCGTGGTGCTGGTCATGGACAACCTCAACACCCACACCATCGCCTCGCTCTACGAGGCGTTCGAACCCGGCGAGGCCTTCGCCCCGGCCCAGCGCCTGGAGATCCACCACACCCCCAAGCACGGGTCCTGGCTCAACATCGCCGAGATCGAACCGTCCGCGCTGACACGGCAATGCCTCGACCGCCGCATCGGCGACCTCGACACCCTCAACGCCGAACTCGCCGCCTGGCAACACGCCATCAACACCGAACAACGCAAGGTCCGCTGGCAGTTCACCACCGACAACGCCCGCACCCGACTCCGCCACCTCTACCCCAAAGGTTAGAAGCGACGGTCTACTAGCGCCGCCTGCTCGCCGAGGTGGCCTGGTGCTCCACGCAGAGAGCGCGCCGCGCAGTTCGGAGTCGTTGCGGGGCGCGCGGAGCATGGACAACAACCGCTGCTCTGCCTCGAGCTCGCAGCTTCCGGCGAGCAAGGCGACCGGGTCCACGATCACCTGACACGCGGGGTCGGCGATGAACCCCTCGACGGCGGCGACCAGCGCGCGCCCGCCCCTCGGGTGCCGGTGCAACCGTTGCAGGGCGGACAGCCGCAGCAGGTAGTGCCAACCTGTGGAGATCGTCATCTCGACCACCAGCCGGTGCGCCAGTGAACGCCACTGGGCCAACGGGGGACCGGGGCGCGAGCGCACCAGGCCGTCAACGAGGTCGAACCACTCCACGGCAGTGACGGGATCGTCACCCAGGCACCTCTCCAACAGCTCCGGCTCCCGCACGGGGACCTCCTGCTCGCGCGGCGAGGTGCCGCCCAGACTGGTCACGATCGCGCTCAGCCGCCCCGAAGGCATCCCCAGCAGCTCCTCATACCGGCGCAGGACGCGCAGCGGTACGCGGCTCTGCCCCTTCTCCCAGCGCACCACCGTGCTGTGGTCGACCAGTGGCGTCTTCGAAGTCGCCAGGGCCGCGGCCAAACCCCTGCTCGTCCGGAGGGCTGGATCGGGGGCGTAGAGCCGGTTGTGGGTGAGCAGCCAGCCGACCGCGACCCTGCCGCGGACCCTCGTGGTCGGCCCTCCGACATCGTCGGCGATCGAGGTCAGTCTGCCTCGACGCCGGGTGCTCGGCGAGGACATGGAGCCGATCCTCTCAGCGGTCCGCCTGCTGCAGTCCGCCAAAAGGCCGCTTCCGCACCAAAAGCCGAATCGGCCTGCCCGTTGCCTAACTTCGTGGTCACCGATCGAAGGAGGAGCGGATGGCACGAGCCGACGAGGTCCACGCAGGCCACGTCTACAACTTCGAGTTCAACAAACAGGACTTCAGCGGTGCCGACAACAAGCAGAAGGTCGTCGTGCTGGTCGAGTCCTACAGCAACAGGAACGGCAGGACCAGGGCACTCATCAGCCGGGCCGAGACGAGGGGCAGCAAACTGCTGGTCGACCTGGACGAGGTCTACGCCGTGCCGGTGGAGAAGCTGGAAGCCCTCCAGCCCAGCCTGACGCAGGACGAGCTGCGCAAGGCCAAGGAGGAGCTGAAGAAGCGGATCGACTGACCGGCCGGGGTCGGGGAGGGTCGGCGCGGCCGACCCTCCCCGCTGGGTCAGTGGCCCGCCATCTCGGCGGCCAGCCGCTCGTCGCCGCTCTGCGTCTTGAGCGGCTTCTCCTTGATGAACAGCACCGCGATCAGCGCCACCGCCGCGATCGGGGCGCCGATGAGGAACAGCTCGGCGGTGGCCGTGGCGTAGATGTCCTGCACCACCGCGCGCACCGGCTCGGGCAGGGCCGCCAGGTCCGGCACCTCGCCGCCGCCCGCCGCCACCGGCCCGAACTTCTCCGCCATCAGCGAGGTGACCCGGTTGGCCAGCACCGCGCCCAGCACGCTCACCCCGATCGCGCCGCCCAGGCTGCGGAAGAAGGTCAGCGTTGAAGTCGTGGTGCCCAGGTCGCGGGCGGGCACGTCGTTCTGCGCGGCCAGCACGAGGTTCTGCATCAGCATGCCCACGCCGACGCCCAGCACGGCCATGTGCACGCTCACCACGAACACCGTGGTGCCCGCGTCGATGGTGGACAGCAGCAGCATCCCGACGACCATCACCACGCCGCCCGCGATCAGGAACGCCTTCCAGCGGCCCCACTTGGTGATCAGCTGCCCGGCCACGGTGGAGGACACCAGCAGGCCGAAGATCAGCGGCAGGCTCATCAGCCCGGCCTGGGTGGGCGTCTTGCCCATGCCGATCTGGAAGTACTGCGACAGGAACACCGTGCCGCCGAACATGGCCACGCCGACCAGGGCGCTGGCCACGGTGGCCAGCGCGGCGGTGCGGTTGGCGAAGATCGACAGGGGCACCACCGGCTCGGCCGCGCGGCTCTCCACCCACACCGCCAGCGCCAGCAGCACCACGCCCGCCGCCACCAGCACCGCGCTCCAGGCCGAGGCCCAGGCGAACTCGTTGCCCGCCAGCGAAGTCCACACCAGCAGGGTGGACACGCCCGCGACGATCAGCGCCGCACCCAGGTAGTCGATCTTGACCTCGCGGCGCACCACGGGCAGGTGCAGGGTGCGCTGGAGCAGGTAGATCGCGGCCAGGGTGAACGGCACGCCGATGAAGAAGCACCACCGCCAGCCCAGCCACTCGGTGTCCACCAGCAGGCCGCCGATCAGCGGTCCGGCCACGGTGCCCACGCCGAACACCGCGCCGAAGATGCCCGAGTAGCGGCCCAGCTCGCGCGGCGGGATCATCGCCGCCATCACGATGGTGGCCAGCGCGGTCATGCCGCCCGCGCCCAGGCCCTGCACGACGCGGCTGGCGATGAGCACCTCGACGTTGGGCGAGAAGCCCGCGATCAGCGAGCCGACCACGAACAGGCCCAGCGACAGCTGGATGAGCAGCTTGCGGCTGTAGAGGTCGGCGAGCTTGCCCCACAGCGGCACGGTCGCGGTCATCGCCAGCAGCTCGGTGGTCACCACCCAGGTGTAGACCGACTGCGACCCGTTCAGGTCGGCGATGATGCGCGGCAGCGCGTTGGACACGATGGTGGAGGCCAGGATGGACATGAACATGCCCATCATCAGCCCGGACATGGCTTGCACGACCTCACGGCGCGACGTGCGCGGCGGGGCCGTCGTGGAGTCGGTCATCATCCCTCGTCGGATCGGTGCGGCGGGTCCGCCAAGCCGGCGGCCACCAGGTCCATGGCCTCGATGAACAGCTCGGCCAGCCGCGCCGGGTCACGACGCCCCTCCGGGCTGGCCCACCGGGTCATCGCGACCCGGAAGGCGGCCCCGGCCGCGGCGGCCAGCAGGTGCGGGTAGATGTCGTGGGGGGAGAGCCCGCAGCGCGCGGCCACGGCGGCCACCATGTGCTGCTCGGTCTCCTCCCCCGCGGCGAACAGGCGGGTCAGCAGGGCGGGGTGCTGGTGCACCACCTTTATCCGCAGCAGGCACAGCTCGGGGTCGTCCGCCAGCTCGTCGGCTATCTCCGCCAGCAGGGTGTCGCGCACCACGACCGCGGCGGACCGGTCCTCGGGCTGGGCCGCGATGCGCGCGGCGATGCGCGCGGCCGCGTCCGGGTCGGGCCCGATGACGGCTTCTTCCTTGCCCGCGAAGTAGTTGAAGAAGGTGCGCGGCGACACCCCCGCCGCGGCGCTGATGTCGTCCACGGTGACGTGGTCGAGCCCCCGCTCGGCGGCCAGGAGCACGGCGGCGCGGGCCAGAGCCGCCCGTGTGCGCCGCTTTTTGCGGTCGCGCAATCCCTCCCCCGGCACGGCTCCACGATACGGAGAACGTGCAGACACTGCAAATTTGCATGATCGGCATTTGCGGTCGCTGTCCGGCACCGGGGACGCCCGCGAGCACACGTCCAGGTGAATCGGCAGGTCGGGCGGTTGCCCGCACTTCTGTCGGGCAGCCCTAAGCGGGCACGCGTCGGGAGGTGGGTTCGTGGCGTCGCTGTCGGCACGGGTACGCGGTGCGGCGCTGCTGGCCGCGCTGGTCGTCACGGCCCCGGTGTCGGCGCTGGTGTGCGGGGTGGCGCGCGTGGTGCTGCCCGAGCGCCCCAGGAACGAGCCGCCACGGGCGCGCACGGTGCTGGTCACCACCGCGCACATGACCAAGAGCCTGTTCCTGGCCAGGAAGTTCCACCAGGCGGGCCACCGCGTCGTGGCCGTGTCGATCCCCCGCCACCGCTGGGGGCCGCTGCGGTTCTCCCGCGCGGCCCGCGCCTTCCACCTCGTCACCGACCCCGCCGAGGACCCCCGCGGCTACGTCCGGGACCTGATCGCGGTCATCCGCGCCGAGGGCGTGGACACCGTGGTGCCGGTCATCGACGAACCGGGCCGCGCGCAGCCCACCTCCGACGCCGCTCCCCTGCTGGCCGAGCACTGCGCGGTGCTGGCCAACGACCCGGCGACCCACCACCTGCTCAACGACAAGGCGAGCTTCGCCGAACTCGTGCGCGCCGCGGGCCTGCCGCACCTGGAGACGCGCCGGATCACCGACGTGCGGCAGCTGCGCGAGGTCGACTTCACCGGCCGCGAGTTCGTGCTCAAGCCGCCCGAGTGGACCTGCATGGCGACCGACCACCGGGTCGTGGTGATGGCCGACCC
The DNA here is from genome assembly GCF_017876325.1 of Saccharothrix coeruleofusca. Taxonomy (NCBI): domain Bacteria; kingdom Bacillati; phylum Actinomycetota; class Actinomycetes; order Pseudonocardiales; family Pseudonocardiaceae; genus Saccharothrix; species Saccharothrix coeruleofusca. The sequence goes on along the minus strand of NZ_JAGINV010000001.1, from coordinate 2,614,385 downwards.
GGCGGCGGCACCGCCGGACCTGGCGATCGGCCGGGACCGGCCGTGGGTGCTGCAACGACGCGCCGCCGGCCGCGAGTACTGCGCGCACACCACCTGCCACGACGGCCGGATCACCGCCTACACCTGCTCGGAGTCCTCGGCCCTGCAGCTGAACTACCACCACGTCGAAGTGCCCGCGATCTGGCTGTGGGCCCGCGATTTCGTCGCCGCGCACCGGCTCAGCGGGCAGGTGTCGTTCGACTTCATCGTCGGCGACGACGACGTCCCCTACGCCATCGAGTGCAACCCGCGCACGCACTCCGCCGTCGTGGCCTTCCACGACAGCCCCGAGCTGGCCGCGGCCTACCTCGACCCGGTGCCCGGCGAAGTCGTCCGCCCCCGGCCCGGCTCGCCGCCGGTGCACTGGCTGGGCGCGGAACTGGGCAGGCTGCCCGTGGTGCTGCGGCGGCGTGCGCTGCGGCCGTGGCTGCACGACCTGCTGCGCGGCAAGGACGCCGTGTTCGACTGGCGCGACCCCGTGCCGTTCCTGGTGGCGCACCACGTGCAGCTGCCGGTCCTCCTGCTGCGCGCGCTCGCCGAGGGCAAGCGCTGGCAGCGGGTCAACTGGGCCACCGGCAAGCTCGTCTGACACCGCCGTCCCGGCGAGAAAGGGCTTTCGATGAGCGCCGCGCGAGACAGCGACAAGTACGCCACTTCCGCCCGCTACGGCGGTTCCGGCCGGATCAGCCGCGCCGCGGACCGGCGGTCGCTGACCGTGGAGGCGACCTTCAGCCTGCGCAGCGAGGTCCGGCTGGTGACCGACGTGTTCGCCCCGACGACACCGGACCTGGCGGAGGTCTACCGGCCCGCGGGCCGGTGCGCCGCGATCGTGGACGCCACCGTCGACCGGTTGCACGGCGGCGCGCTGCGGGCGTACTTCGCCGCGCACGGCATCCCGCTGACCACGATGGTGTGCCGGGCGCTGGAGGAGGACAAGACCTTCGACACGGTGCGCCGCATGGCCGCATTCCTGGGCGGCGAGGAGTGCGACGTCGCGCGGGACGAGCCGGTGCTGGTCGTCGGCGGGGGCGTGCTCACCGACACCGCGGGCCTGGCGTGCGCCCTGCTCAACCGGCGCACCCCCTACGTCATGATCGGCACGAGCATCGTCTCCGCGGTGGACGCGGGCCCCTCGCCCCGCACCTGCGTCAACGGCACGCTGATCAAGAACGCGATGGGCGCCTACCACCCGCCCGTGCTCACGCTGGTCGACCGCGCCCTGTTCCGCACCCTGGCGCCCGAGCACCTGCGCCACGGCGTGGCGGAGATCGTGAAGATGGGCGCGGTCGACGACGAGGGCCTGCTCGTGCTGCTCCAGCGGCACGGCCGCGGGCTGCTGGAGACCCGGTTCGCCACCACCGGCGAGGACCGGGGACTGGCGGCGATCGCCGACGAGGTGCTGTTCCGCTCCCTCTACGCCTACCTGCGGCACGAGGGCACCAACATGTTCGAGACCCACCAGGACCGCCCGCACGCCTACGGTCACACCTGGAGCACCAAGTTCGAGCCGGTCGCCGGGCTGCTGCACGGGCACGCGGTGGCGGTGGAGATGGCGTTCACCGCGACGCTGGCCACCCTGATCGGCTGGCTGGACGAGGACAGCCGCGACGCGCTGCTGGAGGTGTGCCGGGACCTGGGCCTGGCCGTGCACCACCCGGTGATCGAGGACCTGGAGCTGATGCGGGTGGCCCAGGAGTCGGTGCGCCGCAAGCGCGGCGGGTCCGCGCTGTGGGCGGTGGCCCCGCGCGGCGGCCTGGGCAAGTGCGACTACCTGGCGGAGGTGGAGGACTCGTTGCTGGCCGAGGCGGTGGACAGGCACCGGGTTCGCTGCGCCGGGTTCCCCGACGGCGGCGCCGGGCTGGGCATGTACCTGCGCGACGCGAGGTGGTCCTGATGCGGCCGGTGACCCCGCTGGCCGTGCTGGTCGGCGAACTGGCCGCGCTGGGCCGGGAGCAGCCCTCGCCGCGGCTGACCAGGGCACTGGCGCTGGCCTCGGGCCTGGAGGACTACCTGTCCGCGATGACCACGGCCGAGTCCGAGCGGCTGGCCGCGGTGGCCGAGCGGACCGCCCGGCACGTGTGGGCCCACTCCCCCGACGCGGTGGCCACCCTGGAGCCGGAGATGCTGTCCGGCCACGTGGAGGGGCAACTGCTGAAGTTCCTGGTGGCCGTCTCGGGAGCGCGGCGGGTGCTGGAGATCGGCACCTTCACCGGCTACTCGGCGCTGGCCATGGCCGAGGCGCTGCCCGCAGGGGGCCACGTGATCACCTGCGAGGCCGACCCGCGCGCGGCGGAATTCGCCCGAGCCGCGTTCGACGGGTGCGACCGCATCACCCTGGCTCCTGGCCCCGCCCTGGAGACGCTGGACCGGCTCGCCCGGCAGGGCGCGATGTTCGACTTCGCCTTCATCGACGCGGACAAGACCCAGTACTGGGCCTACCTCGACACCGCCTACCGCCGCGGGCTGCTGGCACCCGGAGCGGTCGTGGTCGTGGACAACACCCTGTACCAGGGGGAGGTCTACCTGGACGCGCGGCACCGCTCGGCGCAGGGCGCGGCCATCGCCGAGTTCAACGCGCGGGTGGCCGCCCACCCGTCGTTCGAGCAGGTCCTGCTGCCGCTGCGGGACGGGGTGACGCTGATCCGGGTGCCCTGAACCGAGCGTTCGCGCACCACGAACCGAACGTTCGGGCCGCCCCGCCGCGGCGGGGCTCGGGCTAGCGGCGGCGCACCTTGATCAGGTCCACGTCGGTGGCCGAGGCGCGCATGTCGCGGAAGTCCACGCCGAACGCCTCGACCGCCTGGGCGGCCAGCGCCATGGCCCGGTCGCACACGGCGCGGTCGCTCGCCTCGACCTCGGCGCGCAGCTGCACGCGGAAGCTGAAGAAGTCCAGCGACCGGTCGTAGGACAGCGCTCCCCGCTCGGAGAAACCGTTGGTGAGCAGGCCGTGCCGGTCGACCTGGGCCAGCAGCCTCTGTCGTCCGGCCTGGTCGAGGTCGGTGAACCTGCCACGCACGATGACCCGGTAGGTGTGCTCGACCATCCGTTCCGCCCTCTCGCCCGCCGTTGTGCGGGCGTCAGCTTGGCCACCCCCCAGGCAGGGCGCAACCGATATACCCGTCCGCCGGGGCGTCACCTCTCCCGGTCCAGCGGTCCCCACCGGTCCGCGCCGTTGGCCTGGTCCACCAGCCGCTCGCACTCGCGCAGCACCTCGTCGGCGATCCAGCCGACCGGCCGGTGGCAGATCACCAGCGGCTCGTTGTCCGGGCCACGGCTGACCTCCTCCCCCTCGATCAACCAGGGACGCACCTCCGGGCCGCGCCGCTCGCGCAGGTGGCGGTAGTCGTAGAGGCGGCGGGCCACCCACAGCCGCAGCGGGCGGTCACCCCACCAGGGCTCCACGCGCAGCGGGTTGGCCGACAGCCCCGGCAGCCGCACCCCGGTCAAGGTGTCCCGGCTGGACTGCTCACCGCACCCGACCCCGTCCGCGTCCGGTCCCTTGGACCAGCGCACGAACAGCTCCGGCCCGCGCTGCTCGACCAGCTCGACGAGGTCCGCCAAGTCGGTGAAGGTCGTCATCGGCACCTCCTGTCCCACGGCGGACGGGTGCCCCGAACGGCGTGGTCCACACCTGCGCGTGACGAGGTCCGCCTCACCCGGTGAACGCCAGCAGCAGCACCCCGGCGGTGGCGACCACCGAGCACACCCCCAGCGCCCACGGGCTGGCCCGCTGCCAGGCCGCGATGCGGCGGGCCTCGCGCGCGGGCCGGGGCTGCTGCGCCGAAAGCCTGCAGGCCAGGCCGAACAGCGCCAGCCCGGCACCCCACAGCAGCGCCCACGCCACCAGCGCGGCGCCGAGATCGGTCCCGGTCACCGCGCGCCGCCCAGCAGCGGCTGGACCAACCGGTTCATCTCCGGCGACGGGCTCAGCCCCAGCTCGGCGCGCAGCAGGGACCGGTAGGAGGCGTACTGGCGCAGCGCCTGGGCCGGGTTGCCGTCGGCGATGTGCAGCTCCACCAGCGTGCGGTGGGCGCTCTCCCGCAGCGGGTCGCTGTGCACCGCGGCCAGCGCGGCCTGGTGGGCGCGCAAGTGGTCGCCGCAGGAGCGGAACCGCTCGCTGAGCGCCTCCAGCGCGCGCAGCCGGGCCTGCCGCCACCAGTCCTGCTCGGTGGCCACCCACGGCTGGTCCCAGCCGGGCAGCAGGTCGGCCTTGAACAACGCCACCGCGGAGGCGTCGGGCGGCGGGCCGGGCGCGGCGGCGCGCGCGACCAGCACGCAGGCGCGGCGGAAGTCGACCTCCACGCCGGGCCCCAGGCGCAGCGTGTCCTCGGCGGTCTCCACTAACGGCCCGGCGGGTTTGGCCAACCGCCACAGCGACGAGCGCAGGCAGGCCGCGGCCCGCCGGGCGGTGGCCTCCGGCCACAGCAGCGCCGCCGCGACGGTGCGGCTGACCGGGGACTCGCGCAGGGCCAGCAGCGCCAGCAGTCGCCGCGCCGCGGGCACGACGTGCACCTGCTGGTGCCCGTAGTCGAGTCGGAAGCCGTCGAGCAGGCGAATGCTCAGCCGGGAAGCGGGTTCAACAGGAGCAGCAGTCATCCGGGTCGGCCCATCGCGTGTGAGGGTTGGTCATGTCGGATGCCCGAACCCGGCCTCCTCACACCGGTTGTCACTCGTTTTCCGGCACCGCTCACCTGCGGCGGTGACGCGGCGGTCACGCGGGCGTGCCGCCGTCGCGCGAGTCGCGTCACACACCCCCCATAGCGTCACCGCACCCCGCATGGATCGAGGAGGTCAGATGTTCCTGCACACCAGCAGGTTGCAGTTCGAAGCGAAGCCGGCGAACCCCGACGCCCACTTCGCCCGCAAACTCCAAGAGCTCATCGGCGGCGCCTTCGGCGAGATGACCGTGACGATGCAGTACCTGTTCCAGGGCTGGAACTGCCGGATGGAGGGCAAGTACAAGGACCTGATCATGGACGTGGCCACCGAGGAGATCGGCCACGTGGAGATGCTGGCCACGATGGTGGCCCGGCTGCTGGAGGGCGCGCCCTCCGAGGTCACCGCGAAGATGGTCGCCGACGACCCGGTGGTGGCCGCGGTCATCGGCGGCATGGACCCGCAGCAGGCGATCGTCAGCGGCGGCGGGCCCACCCTGTCCGACGCCAACGGGGTGCCCTGGAACGGCCGCTACATCGTGGCCAGCGGCAACCTGATGGCCGACTTCCGCGCCAACGTCGCCGCCGAGGCCCAGGGCAGGCTGCAGACCGCGCGGCTGTACAACATGACCGACGACCCCGGCGTGCGCGACATGCTCAAGTTCAACCTCGCGCGCGACACCGCCCACCAGAACATGTGGCTGGCGGCCATCGAGGAGTTGCAGGAGGACGGGCTGGAGGGCCCGGTCTCGCCGAGCGCGCTGTTCGACGAGGAGCACCAGGAGCACGCGGGCACCATCTGGCACAACTCCGACGGCACCGCGGGCCCGGAGGGCCGCTGGGCCTCGGGCCCGGCGCCGGACGGCACGCACGAGTTCTCCTACCTGATGAACGTCGAGCCGCTGGGCGGCAAGGCCTCCGCGCCGCCGCCGGACCCGCTGCTGTACGCCACCAGCCCGGCCAACCTGGGGCTGATCGAGAGGGCCATCCGCAAGCTCACCTGAGCACCGGCTGCCACCGGCGCCGCCCGGCCCCGCGCCGGGCGGCGCCCCCGTGCACGGAAGGAGTCCAGGCATGGTCGGCATCTCGACGCGGGCGCCCGTCGCGGCGCGCCTGCGCTCGGCCGCGGTGGTCATGGGTCCGGCGTTCGTCGTCGCCGTCGCCTACGTCGACCCCGGCAACTTCGCCACCAACATGGCGGGCGGGGCCACCCACGGCTACCTGCTGCTGTGGGTGATCGTCAGCGCCAGCGCGCTGGCGATGTTCATCCAGTACCAGTCGGCCAAGCTGGGCATCGCCACCGGGCGCAACCTGCCGCAGCTGTGCCGCGAGCACTACCCCAAGCCGGTCACCGGGTTGCTGTGGCTGCAGGCCGAGCTGGTGGCCATGGCCACCGACCTGGCCGAGTTCGTCGGCGCGGCGGTGGCGCTGAACCTGCTGTTCGGGGTGCCGCTGCTGCCCGCGGCGCTGATCACCGCGGTGGTCTCGGCGGGAATCCTGGTGCTGCAGCCGCTGCGCAGGCGGCGGTTCGAGTCGGTGATCATCGGCCTGCTGGCGATCGTGCTGGGCGGGTTCCTCTACCAGACCCTGCAGCTGGGGCCGATGACCGGCGCGGCGGCCGGGCTGGTGCCCGGCTTCGCCGGGGTGGACAGCGTGCTGCTGGCCACCGGGATGCTCGGTGCCACGGTCATGCCGCACGTGATCTACCTGCACTCGGCGCTGACCCAGCGGTACCACCAGCCCGACCCGGCGACCCAGCGGCGGATGCTGCGGGCCAGCCGCGCGGACATCCTCGTCGCGCTGGGGGTGGCCGGGGCGGTCAACGCCAGCATGCTGCTGGTGGCGGCAAGCGCATTCCACGGTCAGGGCGCGCCCCGCGAGTCGTTGGAGGACATGCACGGCGGGCTGGGTTCGCTGCTGGGGCCGGGCGCGGCGCTGGCGTTCGCGCTGGCGCTGCTGGCCTCCGGGCTGGCCTCCTCCAGCGTGGGCACCTACTCCGGTCAGGTGGTGATGGAGGGGTTCCTGCGCAGGCGCATCCCGCTGTCGCTGCGCAGACTGGCCACCATGGCGCCCGCGCTGGGCGTGCTGGCACTGGGGGTGGACCCGACCCAGGCGCTGGTGCTCAGCCAGGTCGTGCTGTCCTTCGGCATCCCGTTCGCGCTGGTGCCGCTGGTGCTGCTGGGCAGGCGGGCCGACGTGATGGGGCAGGCGGTCAACAGCCGCGCCACCACGGTGGCGGGGGCGGTGGCCGCCGGGGCCATCTCCGCGCTGAACCTGTTCCTGCTGGTGCGCACGTTCACCGGGTGAACACGCGACTGCCGCTCCGCCGGTGGTGCGCGGAGCGGCAGTCGGGCGGGCGGCGGGGATCAGACCCCGCCGCGAGGATTGTCGGGCACCGACCGCTTGCCCAACGTCAGTCCCAGGGCGATCATGCCCAGGCCCAGACCGAGGTGCAGCCAGTTGTCGGCGTCGTTGAGCGGCACGAAGTTCGCCGCGCTGTCGTGGTCGACGAGCAGGCCGTACAACCACAGCAGCAGGTAGACCACGCCGCCGCCGACCAGGTAGGACGCGGCGCCCCGGACCGAGCGGGCCATCAGCAGGCCCACCGCGCCGAACAGCAGGTGCACCAGGTTGTGCAGCACGGACACGTTGAATATGCCCAGCAACTGCGCTTCGGACTGGTGACCGGCGAAGTGCAGCTGGTCGAAGTTGGTGGTCAGACCGGGGATGAACCCGGCGATGCCGACAAGGACGAACACCGCGCTCACCGCCATGGCCGCTGTCTGCACCGGTGTCCGGGTGACCGTCTGCATTCGGGACATCTTGACTCCAAAGGGGGAGGAAGAACGCGCTCCGTCACCGACCGTCTACCCGTGCCCCCCTGCCGCAAACGCCGATCACACGTAGGTCCGCCACTCCTCCTGCCATCCCACCCGCGTGTCGTAAGCGGCGGCCAGCATCCGCAACGTCGGCTCGTCCGCGCCCGCCTCCACCTCCGCGCGCAGGAACTCCACCTTCTCCCGGAAGGTCACCGGCGGGTCGTCGACGATGGGCACCGTGCCGCCCGCGGCCAGCAGCAGGCCACGCCCGTCGTCGGTGCGCATGACCCGCAGCCTGCCCATCTGCTCCGCGTCCTGCAGCAGCGGCGTCTTGCCCTCGGCCGCGCGCCGCTCGTCCTCGGCCAGTCCTTCCAGCACGAACTCCCGTAGATCGCTCATGGGCCCGTGGGTAACCGGTCGGGGGCGGTTCGAACCAGCCGCAGCGGGTATGCGCCGGGTAGTCGACCGGAAGGAGCACCGTGACCACCACGACCGCCGAGAACTCCCTGTGGCTGGAGGCCCTGCCGCGCCGCCGCTACCCCGCCGTGGCGGGCGAGGAGACCTTCGACGTCGCCGTGGTCGGCGGCGGCATCGCCGGGATCACCACCGCCCTGCTGCTCAAGGCCACCGGTCTGCGGGTGGCCGTGGTGGAGGCGGGCCGGGTCGGCACCGGGGTCAGCGGCAACAACACCGCCAAGGTCAGCGCGCTGCAGTCCACGGTCTACTCCAAGATCATCGACAAGCACGGCGCGGACGCGGCGGCCGACTACGCCGCCGCCAGCCTCGCCGGTGTCGCCCAGGTGGGCGTGCTGGCCGAGGGGATCGACTGCGACCTGCGCCGCGACCCGGCCTACACCTACGCCTACACCGAGCAGGAGGTCGCCGCCGTCGAGGCCGAGGCGGAGGCCGCGCGGCAGGCGGGACTGCCGGTGCACCTCGACCGCGGCGAGCTGATGGGCGTGCCGTTCCCGGTGCACGCGGCCGTGCGCCTGGACGACCAGATCGCCTTCCACCCGGTCAAGTACGTGCACGGGCTGGCCGCCAGGGTGGACGGCGAGGGCAGCCGGGTGTTCGAGGACAGCCGGGTCACCGACTTCGACGACGGCGAGCCCTGCCGGGTGCACACCCCGACCGGCACGATCACCGCCGACCGGGTCGTGATCGCCACCCACTACCCGCTGCTGGACCGCGGCGGCTTCTTCGCCCGCCTGGAGACCACCCGCTCCTACTGCGTGGCCGCCCGGCTGCGCGGGCAGCGGCCCCCGCGCGGGCTGGCCATCAGCGCGGGCAGCCCGTCCTGGTCCCTGAGCGCCTGGCGGGACCTGCTCATCGTGTGCGGGCAGAGCCACAAGACCGGCAGCGACGAGGGCACCCCCTACCAGGAGCTGGAGCGCTTCGCCCGGCAGCACTGGGACGTCGAGGCGATCACCCACCGGTGGTCGGCCCAGGACGTCAACGCCTACGACCAGCTGCCGATGGTGGGCAGCTACCTGCCCGGCTCCCGGCGCCTGTTCACCGCGACGGGGTTCATGAAGTGGGGCCTGTCCGGCAGCACCTTCGCCGCGATGATGCTGGCCGACCTGGTCACCGACCGGGACAACCCGTGGGCCGAGCGGTTCAGCCCCCACCGGGTGTCGCTGCGCTCGCTGGGGTCGGCGGCCAAGATGAACGTCGAGGTGGCCGCCGACATGGTCGGTGACCGGCTCAAGCCCGCCGACACGCGCTCGGTGGAGGAAGTGCCGCGCGGCGAGGCCAGGGTGGTGCGGGTCGGCACCGACAAGGTGGGCGTGTACCGGGACGAGGCCGACGGGCTGCACGCGGTGTCGGTGCGGTGCACCCACCTGGGGTGCATCGTGCGGTTCAACTCCGCCGAGCGGAGCTGGGACTGCCCGTGCCACGGGTCGCGGTTCGACGTGGACGGCGGCGTGCTGGAGGGCCCCGCCACCGAACCCCTGCCCCGCCACGAAGTCTGACCCGCAAGTACCACCCGTCACCCCTTCGCGCGCCGCCGACCACCACCCGACTCCCCGTCCGTCCTGACGCGACGGTCGGTGGCCGGTGTCGGGTAGTGGTCAGCGGCGTCTGTGGGCGGGTCGGGTGGTACTTGCCGACGCGCCCGAAGTGGTCAGGTCGACCGGAGCGCCGACAGGAAAGCAGTCATCTACTGGACTTCGTTCACTCAGTCGTTCTCACGTCGGTTCCCATCGCTGGGGGTTCACGGCAATACTCAGATGCGGGCGCACTGTCCGGCCCGCCAATCGATCAGTCTGCGCGGACTCCAGTCAGAAAAGCCCTGATCGCCCTAGCGTCGGTGAAGCGCAGCACCGGACCGCCGAGGTTCTTGGAGTCCCTGACCTCCTCCAAGGTCCTGCGCACTTCGACGCAGTTCGTGCTCTGCCCACTCCTGCTGGACTTCCGCCACTCCGTCGTCATGCGCTCCCCTTGATCCGTTCGGCTTCACCTGCGATCACCTCGACCGTACGGGTCGGGTCAAGCGCCAGAGCCCGCACCGCCTCCACGGACTCCGCGTATGCGGCGATATCCCTCTTGTCCCGGAGGAACAACCCTGAACGTTGATTTTCGATGTAGACCATCCTCGTGCTGTCCTGAATGTCGAGAATCACGAACGCGCCCTCCAAGCCGTGGTACCAACCAGCCTCGTCGGGAATTACGCGCAGGGTGACGTTTGGGCGCTCAGCGACCTTCATCAAGTACCGCAACTGCTCGACCATGACAGCCGGACTGCCGATGATGTGCCGCAGGACTGCCATACCGATGAAAGCAGTGAAACGCACCGGATCGTCCTCGCGCGTGAGGATCTCCCGGCGGCCTATCCGGGCAACAACGCGCACTTCAACCTCGTTGACGGGAACTTCGTTGCCGGTGCACATGATCGCGCGAGCATAGGCAGAGGTTTGCAACAGTCCCGGAACCAGCAGTGGTTCCACCGTGACGATCCGGGACGCCATCTGCTCGAACTGCAACAGCGCGGCGAGCTGGGCCTGGCGGTCGGGCAACGTCAGCGCGAGCCATGACGAACCCGCCATGCTCCTGGCCATCTCCACCAGCCGATCCCGCTCGACACCGCTGATTCCCAGCGAGGTGAGGTGGGCAGCGACCTGGCGGGGAGTCGGGGACCGCTGCCCCGACTCGATCCGGGACAACACGCTGTGGTCGACGCCGAGTTGTCGTGCCAACTCCCGCAGGCCGATGTCCTTGGCCTCCCGAACCGCTCGGAGCTGAGCCCCCAGTGCTACCGCCTTCGGACTGGAGCTGACCATGGGGCACAGCATAGGAGCCATCCACCCTTCAGCTTGATCGCCCGATCAGGGAATTGCGCTCATTGGTGCTGCACCGTGATGCTGGTGTTGCACCAGCACACTGGTGCCACGCCACAACCTCGGGAGTCCTCATGACAGCGACCGGCATACGCTGTCGTGATCGACACATCGTTACCTCGGACTTCCGGCCATCGGCCCACTAATCGCGTGGTGGCCGCGCGACGGAAACACCCATCACTCTCTTCGTGACAGTTCCGCTGCATAAGCCAAACCAGCGGAACACCCGAACCCACGCCCGCCGACGCGGTGCGTGACAGCGAGGACGAACTCACCCGAAAGGACACCGCACAACCCATGAGCACCATCACCACCAGCACGGGTGTCGGCATCTCGGCCTACGCCAAGGTCGTCGGCGACCAGCCGGTCAAGTGCGCGATCACCGCCGACGGCGACGTGGAGATCGGCTTCGGCCGGGATCTCGACCTCTGCCTGAGCCAGGCGGTGGCCCGCCAGGTGCACCAGAGTCTCGGGGCCGTGCTCGACCGGCCGGAGCCGCCTGCCACCGTGGCGGACGTGCGACTCGTCGTGGACGAGGATGCCGAGCAGGACTGAGGACGGCACGGGCGGCCCCTCGGCGAGGGGCCGCCCGTCCAACCGGGGGCGCCTGCTCAGAACTCCAGGACCGCCCGGTAGCGCGCCTGGCCCCTGCGGACCCGGTCCAGCGCCTCGTCGGCCCGCGCGACGGGGAACACCTCGGCTTGCGCTCCGATGCCGTGGCGCGCGGCGAAGTCGAACATCTGCCGGGTCTGCGCGGGCGAGCCCGGGATGGCGCCGCTGACGGCCTTCGCGCCGGGCAGCAGGCCCAGTGGTCCGACGGCGATCGGGCCGGTCGGGACTCCGACGACGCAGAGCTTGCCGCCGGGTCGCAGGGTGGCGAGGTAGTCGTCCCACGGCAGATCCGCCGAGACGGTGGACAGCACGAAGTCGAAGGAGTTCGCGGCCGCCCGCAGGGCTCCCTCCTCGCGGGTGGCGATGAACCCGGTCGCGCCGAAGCGGCGCGCGTCGGCCTCCTTGTCCGAGGTGGTGGAGATGGCGGTCACCTCACACCCCCACTTCGCCAGGAACTGCACGGCCAGGTGCCCCAGGCCGCCGATGCCGACCACCGCCACCCGGTCCACCGGCCGCACCCGGTGGGTGAGCAGCGGTGCGAACACGGTGGCGCCCGCGCAGAGCAGGGGCGCCGCCTGGGCGGAGGGGATGGCGTCGGGGATGGGCTGGACGTGACGCCAGTCGCCCGCGCGCACGTGGTGGGCGAATCCGCCGCGGACGCCGCGCAGCACCAGGTCGTCCTTGCGGGGGCACAGGTTCTGCCGCCCGCTCAGGCACCACTCGCACCGGAAGCACGACCCGGCGATGGCACCGACGCCGACGCGCCGCCCGATCGGCAGCAGTTCCTGGTCGACCGCCTCGCCGACGGCTTCCACGACGCCCACGACCTCGTGCCCGGCGACCAGGGGGTAGCTGAAGTAGTCCCACTCGTTGTCGATCGCCCCGACGTCGGTGTGGCAGATGCCGCAGTGCGTCACCCGCACGTCGACTTCGTCAGGGCCCAACGGCCCCGCTTCGTACTCGTAGGGGCGCAGCCCCGCCCCCGCCTCGTATGCCGCGTACGCGCGCACCTTCATCCGTGCACATCCCCTCGGTCGACAGTATACAACTAACTAGTTTGTTGCTTAATTCACCGTAGGGATCACCGAGCGCAAGTGTCAAACCAACCGGTTGGTTACACTGCTGCCGTGAAGGACGCACAGGCCACCCGACGCCGTCTGCTGGAGGCGGCCACCGCGGAGTTCGCCGCCTACGGCATCGCGGGCGCCAGGGTCGACCGGATCTCGGCCAACGCCAAGGTGAACAAGGCGCAGCTCTACGCCTACTTCGGCGACAAGGACGGCCTGTTCGACGCGGTGTTCAAGCAGCATGCCGAGGCCATCGTCGACACCGTGCCACTGGACGCCACGGACCTCCCCGGCTACGCGGTCGCCCTCTACGACGCCTGCCTGACCCGTCCCGAGTTGGCCCGCCTGGCCACTTGGGCGCGGTTGGAGCGCCTCCCTCGCGGCCCGCTGGCCACCGGCATGGACGAGCAGCACGCGCGCAAGCTGCGCGCGGTCTCCGACGCCCAGCGCGACGGGCACGTCGATCCGTCCTTCGACCCGGCCGACGTGCTGGCCCTGGTCGGCACGATGGCGCTGACCTGGTCGCCTGCCAGCCTGTTCGACGCGGTCACCGAGGACGACCCCGAGGCCGACCACGCCCGGCGTCGCGCGGCGCTCGCCGAGGCGGTGCGCCGCGCCTTCGCCCCCGCCACGGGTGCATGAGGCGCCGGTGGTGCCCCCGCCGGGACGGGGGCACCACCGGGTTACAGGGGGCGGGTTACAGGGGGATGTAGACGCCGAAGTCGCGGGAGGCGGTGCGGAAGTCCTGGAAGCCCAGCCGGGCTCCGGCGGTGCGGGTGACCGTGCCCTTGGCGATCACGCCGCCCGCCGAGGAGGGCCCGTAGACCGGGCCGCCGCTGTCGCCGGGGCGGGCGGCGGGCCTGCCGCCCTGCTGCTCGGCCTCCACCAGGTCCTCGCGGTCGCTGTAGAAGAACAGCACCTTCAGGTCGCAGACGGGGCCGCCGGTCTCCCGCGCGCTGGTGACGCCGGACTGGCACAGGTACTCGCCGGTGTAGACATCGCCCCAGCCGCGCACGATTTCGGTGCTGTTGCTGTCGCCGCCGCCGACGTACTGCTGGTTGACCACGTTGCCGGTGGGGATGAGCATGATGTCGTGGTCGGCGTGCCTGGCCCCGGCGTTGCCGATGTGCTCACCGGTCGGGTCGGTGACACGGGCGCCGGACTGGCCGCAGTGTGCCGCGGTGAGCAGGTACCGGGCGTTGTCGCCGGTGCGCACGGAGAAGCCGGAGGTGCAGGCGGCCGAACCGCCCAGCACGATGGTCGCCCCGCCCTTCCACGGCGGGCTGTCGTTCTGCCGTGAGACCGGCGCCAGCGGTTCCTCCACGACCGTGCGGACCGGGACGTCGACCTCCAGCGAGGCGGTGAACGCCTCCGCGCCCGGCCGGGTACCCAGCACCAGCCCGCTGCCGTCGGCGGGGATCTTCACCGCGTGCACAGGCGAGTCGGGGCCGCGTCGGGCGTCGATGGCGGCGGCCGCCGCGCGCAGCTCGGCGTTGGAGTGCGCGGCGGGGCGCACGCGGACCGGGGCCTGGCGGGTGGCGCGGGCGACGGCGGTGGTGATCGGCTCGGGCACCTCCCCCTTCCACCACAGGGCCACGTGGTCGTCCTCCAGGACGATGCCCGCGAACCCGGTGTGCCCGCCGCGCAGGACCTCGGCCTGGATCACGTCGGCGGCGCGGATGAGCGGTTGCTGCGCCAGCATCCGGTCCACCGGCTGATCGGCCAGCGCGGTGGGGACGGTGGCGGACGCGGTCGCCGCGGCGGTGGCCACGGCCAGTGCCAGCAGTGTGCGTGCTGTCCTCACGGGATGCCAACTCCCTTGTGTCGCAGGGGACCAAAGGACGGCGGCGGCACGTGCGAGCCTATGGTTCAGACCAATAAGCTGTCACTGACACGATCGGACAGAATCGGCGCGCGGCACACGCCGCCAGGCAGCGGCGGCGCGAGGGCACCGGCTCACTCCGCCATCCGGTGGATCACCAGGATGCCGCCGTGCACGGGCCGGTCGAGGCGCTGGTGCTCGGTGTCCGCGTACTCGTCGAGCACGGCGCCGATGCGCCGGTCCAGCTCGGCGAGGTCCTCCTCGGACAGGTGCAGCGAGAAGCGCGCGACCGTCCGCACCGACCCGGCGCCCGCCTCCCGCAGCTCGTCCTGGAACGCCTCCACGGGCGCCAGCGGCGAGTCCGGTTCGACCTCCTCCTCCGGCGCGCCGAGCCACCACGACCGCTCGGTGGACCGGTAGGGCTTCTCCAGGGCGCCGCTGTCGCTCGCGCGCACCGGCCCCTGCTCCAGCAGCCCCGCCCGGACCAGTTGGCGGACGTGGTAGAGCACGGTTCCCGGATCGCGGTCGAGTCGGTCGGCCAACTGCTTGTTGGTCAACTCCTGCTGCCCGCACAGCCGCAGCACGCGCAGGCGCAGCGGGTGGGACAGGGCCTTGGCCTCCTGGGCGGTGGCAGGACGACGGCGCATGGCCGGAGCGTATCCGCTGATCGAGAACTCCCACATCGATGGAGTTTTCTCCATCGATGTGGGATTCTCCACCGATGACGCGACACCCCCTCGGTGCGCCCTTCTGGCGGCTGTGGGCCTCCTCAGGGCTGTCCAACCTGGCCGACGGGCTGGTCAAGGTCGCCCTGCCGCTGGCCGCCGCCCACGCGACCCGCTCCCCCGTGCTGGTCGCGGGCGTGGCGGTGGTGACGACCCTGCCCTGGCTGCTGTTCGCACTGCCCGCCGGGGCGCTGGTCGACCGGGTGGACCGCAGATGGGCGGCGCTGGGCGCCAACACCGCGCGCGCCGCGCTGGCGGGCGTGCTCGCGGTCGCCGCCGCAGGGGGTGCCGACTCGATCTGGGTGCTGTACGCAGTGGCGCTGGGCGTCGGCATCGCCGAGACGGTCCACGACACCGCGGCGCAGTCGGTGCTGCCCGCACTGGTGCCGTCCGAGGCGTTGCCGCGCGCCAACGGCCGCTTGTTCGCAGTCGAGTTGACCACCAACGAGTTCGCAGGCCCGCCGCTGGCCGGGCTGCTGGTCGCGACGGGCACGACCCTCGCGTTCGGGGCACCCGCCGCGCTGTGGTGCGCCGCGGTGGCGGCGCTGTGGTCGGTGCGCGGAGGGTTCCGGACCGACCGCCGCGAGCCCACCGCCCTGCGCGCCGACATCGCCGAAGGACTGCGCTACCTGTGGCGCGACCGACTACTACGGGTACTGGCGGTGACCGGCGGAGTGTTCAACTTCGCCCGCGGCGCGGTGGGGGCGGTGCTGGTGCTGCACGCGGTCGGACCCGGCTCCGCGATGGGGTTGTCGGACACGGGCTTCGGCCTGCTGCTGACCGCGATGGCGGCGGGCGGGCTGGCCGGCTCGCTGGTGGCCGAACGGGTGGCGGGGGCCCTGGGGCGGACCGGCTCGTTCGCGCTGGCCGTCCTGGCGGGCACCGCGATGGCGGGTGCTCCGGCGGTGACGACCCAGCCGCTCCCGATCGGGGCCGCGTTCTTCGCGGGCGGGATGGGGGTCGTGGTGTGGAACGTCGTCGCGTTGTCGCTGCGGCAGCGCACCACCCCCGACCGGTTGCTGGGACGGGTCACCAGCGGCAGCAGACTGCTGCTCTGGGGTTCGCTGCCGCTGGGCGCGGCAGCGGGCGGCGTGCTGGGACAGGCGTTCGGGCTGCGCGCGGTGTTCGCCGCCTCGGCGCTGCTGACGTTGGGCCTGCTGACAGGAGTGCTCGCGGTGGCGCGCCGCTGACCGGGTCCGACCGCGCCCACGCATACCCCACCGCCGCCACCGGGTCAACCGAATGGTCCGGACAAATCCTGTCCTGCTGATCCCCATCGGTGGTCTTGACCCCGCCTCGACCGGCCGGTGACGATGGGCAGCGATCCCGCTACCGAGCGCGAACGGGCACAGGGGGCTGACAACGATGTCATCACTTCGGCGCACACGGTCCACGACCACCCGCCTGGCAGTGCTGCTGCTCTTGCCGGTCCTGCTCGCCACCACCGGCGCCGCGCCGGGCGGCTGGACGCCCAAACCGCCGAAGCTGCCCACACCGTGGTCGGCGCAGGTCTCCCCCGACAACGCCCTGCCCGAGTACCCGCGCCCGCAACTGGTCCGCCAGGACTGGCTCAACCTCAACGGCGTGTGGCAGTTCGCGGGCGCCACCCCAGGCGAAACGCCCCCGTTCGGGCGCACCCTGGGCGAGCGCGTGCTCGTTCCCTACCCCATCGAGTCGGCCCTGTCGGGCATCGAGCGGCACGAGGACCGCATGTGGTACCGGCGCACCTTCGACCTGCCCCGGCACTGGAACGACCGGGTCGTGCTCAACTTCGGCGCGGTGGACTACCGCGCCACCGTCTACGTCAACGGCAAGCAGGTCACCCAGCACGTCGGCGGCTACGGCGCGTTCTCCGCCGACATCACCGACGCCCTGCACCGCAGGGGACCGCAGGAGATCGTGGTCGGCGTGGAGGACCTGGCCGACGCCACCTGGCAACCGGTGGGCAAGCAGCGCCTGGTCCCCGACCGCGGCATCTTCTACACCGGCGCCTCCGGCATCTGGCAGACGGTCTGGCTGGAACCGGTGTCCAAGGCGCACGTGCGGTCGCTGGACATGACACCCGACGTCGACACCTCCACCCTCGCCCTGACCGTCCAGACCTCCGAACCGGACCTGACCGCCGACGTGACGGTCAAGGACCACGGCAAGGTCGTCACCCGCACCAGCGGCAAGGCGGGCACCAAGATGGACGTGCGGGTGCCACGCGCCAAGCTGTGGACACCGGACTCGCCGTTCCTCTACGACCTGGAGGTCACCCTCAAGCGCCGCGGCAAGCCGGTGGACCGGGTGTCGTCCTACTTCGGGATGCGCGAGATCGGCACCACCACGGGTGAGGACGGCAGGCAGCGCATCACCCTCAACGGCCGGGTGCTGTTCCTGATGTCCACACTGGACCAGGGCTACTGGCCCGACGGCATCTACACCGCCCCCACCGACCAGGCGCTGCGGTTCGACCTGGCCGAGCACAAGGCCCTGGGGTTCAACACCGTCCGCAAGCACATCAAGGTCGAACCCGACCGCTGGTACTACCACGCCGACAAGCTGGGACTGCTGGTGTGGCAGGACATGCCCTCCACCCGACCCGGACGCCCCCCGGCCGACGCGCAGCGGCAGTTCGAGGAAGAACTGCGGGAAATGGTGCGGCAGAAGAAGAACTGGACTTCGATCATCGGCTGGGTGCCGTTCAACGAGGGCTGGGGCGAGTGGTCGCGCGAGGACACCGGCCGCATCGCCGACGAGGTCAAAGCACTGGACCCCAGCAGGCTCGTCAACGCCCACAGCGGCGTCAACTGCTGCGACTCGCTGGGCGACTCCGGCCGCGGCGACGTCATCGACTGGCACAGCTACCCCGGCCCGGCCGCCCCGCGACCCGACGCCCGCCGGGTCTCCATCGACGGCGAGCACGGCGGCTACGGCCTGGAGGTCGCCGACCACATGTGGTTCGGCGAAGGCCACGGCTACGAGATGACCCCCGACAGCGCGACCCTGACCCGCAAGTACGTGGAGAACCAGCGCGACGTGCTCGCCGCCGCCCAGCGCTGCGCCATCAGCGGCGCGATCTACACCCAGATCACCGACGTCGAGCACGAGGTCAACGGCTTCCTCACCTACGACCGGCAAGTCCGCAAGATGGACTACGCCCAGGTCAAGGCGATCAACGAGCAGATCATCCGGGAAGCCGACGGCAGCGGCGGCCACACCCCGCCCGGACCGGGCACCCCCGGCCTGGCCGGGGTGCACGCCTACCGCTTCGACGAGGGCAGCGGCACCACCGCGCGGGACTCCGCGGGCGACGCCGACGCCACCCTGATCAACGCCGAGTGGACCGAGGGAGCGGTCTCCTTCAACGGCAGCGGTTTCGCCGACACCGGCGCCGCCCTGATCGACACCGCGGGCAGCTACTCGGTCGCCGCCAGGGTGCGGCTGGACGAAGCGGGCGGCGCGTTCCAGACCGTGGTCAGCCAGGACGGCGACCGCGACAGCGGGTTCTTCCTGCAGTACTCCGGCCAGGACCAGCGCTGGGCCATGAGCTTCGTGGGCCTGCGCGCCCTGTCGCCGACCAAACCCGAACCCGGCCGCTGGTACCACCTGACCGGCGTGCACGACGCCACGACCGGCACCGTCGCGCTCTACGTCGACGGCGAGCAGGTCGCCACGCGCCAAGCCTGCGTGCTCAAGCAGGCGGGCGGGCACACCGTCATCGGCCGCGCCCAGTACGGCGGCAACCAGGTCGACTTCCTGCGCGGCGACGTGGACGAGGTCCGGCTGTTCGACCGCGCCCTCTCCCCCGCCGAAGTCGCCGAACTGGCCGCCCGATAACCCTCCCCGCCGCCGCCCCCGGAGGTCACCCGTGCCCCGACCACCCCGACCCGCGCTCGGCGCGGCCATCGCACTGGCCCTGCTGGCACCCGCCCCACCCGCGCAGGCCGCACCCGACCGGTGGGTGGTCGACGGCCCGTCATCGCTGTCCGCCCAGGTAGCGCTGGACCCCGCCGACGGCACGGTGACCGTCGCCGCCACCCGCGACGGCCGCCAAGTCCTCGCCCCCGCGCCGGTCGGCCTGCGCACCACGCAGGCCGACCTCACCCGCGGACTGCGCCCGATCGGCCGCCGCGACCGCGTGGTCACCGAGCGGTACGCGATGACCACCGGAAAACGCCTCCAGCGCTCGTCGCGGATGACCGAGAGCACCCTGTCGTTCCAAGGCGAGCACGGCGAGCGGCTCGACCTGGTGGTGCGAGTCGCCACCGACGGCGTGGCCTACCGCTACTCCACTCCCGGCCCGGTCACCGTCACCGGCGAAGCCTCCGCCTTCGCCCTGCCCCCCGACGCACCGGCCTGGCTGCTGCCCTACAACGCCTGGTACGAGGCCAACCGCGTGCGCACCACCGCAGCCGCCACCGGCGAGTTCGGCTACCCCTCCCTGTTCCGGGTCGGCCAGGACCACGTGCTGCTCACCGAGTCCGATGTGGACGGACGCTACTCCGGCAGCAGGCTGCGCCACACCGAAGGCTCACCACTGCACGAAGTGGTGCTGGCCGACCAGCGGATCACCTCCCCCGGCCCGCTGCGCACCCCCTGGCGCACCGCCATCATCGGCGACCCCGCCACCCTCGGCGAGTCCACCCTGGTCGACGACCTCGCCCCACCCGCGAAGTTCACCGACACCTCCTGGATCGCACCCGGCAAGGTCGCCTGGTCCTGGCTGAGCGAGCACTCCAGCCCCGGCGACTTCGAACGCCAGAAGCAGTACGTGGACTTCGCCGCCCGCAACGGCTGGCAGTACACCCTCGTCGACGAGGGCTGGAGCGCCCAGTGGGTACCGGAACTCATCCGCTACGCCCGCGCCAGAGGCGTGCAGGTCCTGCTGTGGTTCCGCTGGACCGACCTGGACACCCCCGAAGAACGCGACTCGGTGCTACCACAGGTCAAGCAGTGGGGCGCCCGCGGCGTGAAGCTCGACTTCATGGAATCCGACAGCCAAGCCCGCTACCAGTGGTACGACGCCGTACTGGCCAAAACCGCCGAACTGCGCCTGATGGTCAACTTCCACGGCTCGACCATCCCGCACGGCCTGGCACGCACCTGGCCGCACGTGATGACCATGGAAGCGGTGCGAGGCGCGGAGAACTACCCGCCCGCGGCCAACAACCCCGTGCAGTTCTTCACCCGCAACGTCGCAGGCTCCATGGACTACACGCCCGTATCACTGGAAGTCGGCAACCGCGAAGCGTCCATCGCCCACGAAGTCGCACTACCGGTGGTCTACGAATCCGGCTGGACCCACTTCGCCGACAAACCCGAGGCCTACCAACGACACCCCCGAGCACTGCGCTACCTCAACCAACTGCCCACCACCTGGGACCGCACCGAAGTCCTCACCGGCGACCCCGACACCCACGCCGTGGTGGCCAGGCGCGACGCCGACCGCTGGTTCATCGGCGGCATCTCCGCGGGCGAGGCCCGCACCCTGCGAGCACCGCTGAACTTCCTCGACGGCGGCCGGTGGCTGGTCGAGGTGATCCGCGACGACCCCGCCCACACCCGCGGCGACGTCCAACGCGACACCCACCTCCTGCACCCCTGGCAGACGCTGACGGTCGACGTGCGCGCCAACGGCGGCTTCGCCGCCATCGCCTGCCGCTACCACCCCGGCCTGCACACCTGCGACCAGCCCATCCCCCAAGTCCCCACCACCTCGCTGACCGTGACCCCGCAGCAGGTCGTGGACGCACCCAAGGGCACCACCGTCGAGATCACCGGCGAGTTCACCCTCACCGGCGACGCACGAGCCACCAACGTCGTCCTCACCACCACCCCACCCCAAGGCTGGCAGGTCGACGGCCCACCCGTGCGACGACACCTGCTGCGCCAAGGCGAGAACATCAGTGGCAAGTGGACCGTGCGCGTGGCCGAGCACAGCCCCACGGGAAACATCGACCTCCCGGTGCACGCGGAATTCGACCTACCCGGACAAGACCGCGTCCACGTGGAACAAGCGGTGCGCGTATTCGTCCCACCGCCCGCCCCCACCGGCACCCCCTACCTCAGCGACCTCCCCTTCACCAACGAGACCAACGGCTGGGGCCCCATCGAACGCGACCTGTCCAACGGCGAGACCAACAGAGGCGACGGCAACCCGCTGACCATCGGCGCGGTCGTCTACCCCAAGGGCATCGGCACCCACGCCCCCTCCGAGCTGTCGGTCTACTTGGGAGGCCAGTGCACCACCTTCACCGCGGCCATCGGTCTGGACGACGAGACCACCTCCCCCGGCTCGGTCTCCTTCCAAGTCCTCGGCGACGACCGACCACTGCACGACAGCGGTGTGCTCCGAGGCAGAGGACCAGCACGACCGATCCAGGTCGACACCACCGGAGTACGCCTGCTCACCCTGCGAGTGACCGACGGTGGCGACGGCCGCAACTTCGACCACGCCGACTGGGCCGACGCCCGGCTGTCGTGCACCTGACCCCAACGGGCACAGGAGAACCCCTTTTCGTCCAGCGGCGGGTCCATTCCCACTGCCCACGCCGAACGCGAAGACTTTTCGATTTATTCCAGTCAACACTGAAGCTATTGAGCAGATCGCAAGCGCTGTGCCGCCAGGCGGCCGGAGATCAGCACCGGCGGGATGCCCACGCCGGGGGTGGTGCCGCTGCCCGCCAGCACCACGTTGCCGCGCCGGGACGGCAGGTTGCCCGGCCGGAACGGGCCCGTCTGGCCGAAGGTGTGGGCCAGCGAGAACGGCGTGCCCGCCGCCTGCCCCGCGCGCGCCCAGTCGTCCGGCGTGGCCAGCGACAGCACGGTCACGTCCGCCGCGGCCGGGACGAGCTTGCGCCGCGCCAGCTCCCCCACCAGCTCCTCGGCGTAGCGCGGCCCCAGCACGTCCCACCGCAGCGGCGCGGCCTCCAGGTTCGGGCACGGGGCGAGCAGGTACTGCAGGTGCCTGCCCGCGGGGGCCAGTCCGGGGTCGGTGAGGCTGGGCGTGGTCAGCAGCAGCGAGGGGTCGCTCATCAGCGCGCCATCGCCGACGATCTCCCGGAACGTGCGGTCCCACGCTTCGCCGAAGGAGATGGTGTGGTGCGCCAGGTCGTCGGCCACCCTGGCGGCCGACAGGTGCACCACCACCGCGGAGGGCGACCACCGCAGCGGCACCGGCCGCGCCCGGCCGCGCAGCAGGCGGGCGCTCTGCCCCGGCCCGGTGGCCAGGACCACCGCGTCGCAGGGGACGCACCCCTCCGCCGTGCGCACGGCGGTGACCCGCGCGCCCGACCGCTCCAGTGCGACGACCTCGGCGCCGTAGTGGAACCGGACCCCGGCCGCCTCGGCGGCGTCGGCCAGCGCCTGCGGCACCGCCCGCATCCCGCCGCGCGGGAACCACACGCCCGCGACGGTGTCCATGTAGGCGATGACCCCGTAGGCGGCCAGGGCGTGACGCGGGGCGACCCCCGCGTAGAGCGACTGGAAGGTGAACACCCGGCGCAGCCGCTCGTCGCGCAGGAACCGGCCCACCGCGCCCGCCAGCGACCCGAAGCCGCCCATCCGGGTCAGCGCCACCAGGTCGCGTCCCAGCAGGTCCAGCGGCGAGTCGAAGTTCGCGCCGATGAACCGCTCGCGCTCCACCTCGTACAGCCGGGTCAGCCACGACCTCAGCTCCCGGTAGCCCGCCGCCTCCCGTCCGCCCGCGAACTCGCGGACCGCCTGCTCCATCCGCTCGGCGTCGGTGTGCACGTCCAGCGCGCTGCCGTCGGCGAAGGTGGCCCGGTAGGCCGGGTGCAGCGGCAGCAGCTCCATCCGGTCGGCCAGCCGTTCGCCGACCGCGGCCAGCGCCTCGTCCAGCAGCTCCGGCATGGTCAGCACGGTGGGGCCGGTGTCGATCCGGTGCCCCTCCAGGTCCAGCCGCCCGGCCAGGCCGCCGGGGTGCGGCAGCCGCTCCACGACGGTGACCTCGTGGCCGTCGCCGCGCAGGTGCAGCGCGGCCGACAGCCCGGCCAGCCCGGCCCCGACCACCACGACCGAGTCGGTCCGACCGGTCACGACGTGCGCCACGGTGTTGCCCTCCGGTTGTCGTCCTCAGTACTTGCGGGCCGTGGCCTCGGCGGCCAGTCGCACCAGGCGCTCGCGCGCGACCGGCTCCACGGCGACGCCCTCCAGCGCCTGCAGCCCGCGCGCGGTCAGCGCGCCGATCCGCTCCTCGATCGCGGCCACCGCGCCCAGCTCGACCAGCAGGGCGCGCACCCGTGCCACGGTCTCCTCGTCGATCGGGCCGCCCAGGCAGTCCCGCAGCAGCCGCACGTCCCGCTCCCGCCCCGCGGCCCTGGCCAGCCCGAGGGCGGTGGCCACCAGCGGCGTGCGCTTGCCCTCGCGCAGGTCGTCGCCGACCGGCTTGCCGGTGACCGCCACGTCGCCGAACACGCCGAGCAGGTCGTCGCGCAGCTGGAAGGCCACGCCCACGTCCCGGCCGAACGCGCGCAGCGCCTCGACCAGGGCGGCGGGGGCGTCGGCCAGCGCGGCGCCCAGGTGCAGGGGCCGCTCCACGGTGTAGGCCGCGGTCTTGAACCGCGCCACCCGCAGGGTCTCCTCCAGCGACTCCTCGCGCCGCGCGGTGGCCACCAGGTCCAGGTGCTGCCCGGCCATCATCTCGGTGCGCATGGCCTGCCACGGCCGCCAGGCCCGCCGCAGGGCCGCCGGGTCGAGGCCCGCACCGACCAGGGCGTCGTCCGCCCAGGCCAGGGCCAGGTCGCCGACCAGGATGGCCGCGCAGTCGCCGTAGTGGCGCGAGTCGCCCGCCCAGCGGGCGCGGCGGTGCCGGGTGGCGAACGCGCGGTGCGCGGCGGGGCGGCCGCGCCGGGTGGTGGAGCGGTCCATCACGTCGTCGTGCACCAGGGCGCACGCCTGCAGCAGCTCCAGCGCCACCAGGGCGCGCAGCGCCGTCTCGGCGGCCTGCCCGCGCGGCGCGCCACCGGCCGCGCGCCAGCCCCACCAGGCGAACGTGGGCCGGACCCGCTTGCCACCGCCCAGCACCAGGGCGCGCACCTCCTCGGCGAGCTCGGGGGCCAGCTCGGCGTGCGGCCGCTCGCGCAGGAAGTCCTCCAGCGCTAATCCCAGCCGCGCCGGGAGGGCGTCGTCGGCGGGTGGCGCGGACGGGTGGCCGGAGTCGACCGTGGTTGCCAGCGACATCGCTGCCTCCTCGCGGGTGGTGGCCGGTGTGGTTCCGAGCTAAGCAGTGGCCGGGTGGGTCCGCATGACAGACGATCTCGCTGTGCGCGCGCGCACGCGCGGCCCTAGCGTTGGAGCCGCCCCTCCCGGAAGGACCACCCCGAATGTCCGTCGACCGCGAACTGGACGCCGCGGCCATCACCGACCCGGCGCTGCGCCTGGCCTACCGGCGCTGCCGCGCGCTCAACGCCCAGCACGGCCGCACCTACTACCTGGCCACCCGGCTGCTGCGCCCCGAGCAGCGGCCCGCGATCCACGCGCTGTACGGGTTCGCGCGGTGGGCCGACGACATCGTCGACGAGATCGGTGACGGCCGCGACCCCGCGCAGCGGGCCGCGGAGCTGGCCGCCGTGGACGACCGGCTGACCCGCGGCCTGGCCGAGGGCCGCAGCGACGACCCGGTGGTCTCCGCGCTGGTCGACACCACCCGCCGCTACGACATCGACCACCAGCTGTTCCGCGACTTCATGGACTCGATGCGGATGGACCTGACCGTCACCGAGTACCCCACCTACGCCGACCTGGCGCGGTACGTGCACGGCTCGGCGGCGGTGATCGGCCTGCAGGTGCTGCCGGTGCTGGGCACCAGCGCGCCGCGCGAGGAGGCCGCGCCCAGGGCGGCGGCGCTGGGCGTGGCCTTCCAGCTGACCAACTTCCTGCGCGACGTGGGCGAGGACCTCGACCGCGGCCGGGTGTACCTGCCCGCCGACGAGCTGGCCGCGTTCGGCGTGGACCGGCCGCTGCTGGAGTGGGCGCGGCGCACCGGCCGCACCGACCCGCGCATCCGGCGCGCGCTGGCCCACCAGGTCGCCCGCACCCGCGCGGTCTACCGGGAGGCCGCGCCGGGCGTGGCGATGCTCGCGCCGCGCTCGCGCCCCTGCGTGGCCACCGCGCTGCGGCTCTACGGCGGCATCCTGGACCTGATCGAGGAAGCCGACTACGACGTGCTCTCGCGCCGGGTCGTGGTGTCCAGCGGCAAGCGGCTCGCCGTCGCGCTGCCCGCGCTGGCCAGGGCGGTCCTGGCCCGTTCCGCCTGACCGACCGGAGGAGTGCCCGATGCCCAGCCGCATCCCGTTGCGCCGGTTCGCCGTCCGTCCGTGGGCGGAGCAGGAACCGACCTGGCGGGACGCCAAGCCCGCGCTGATCGAGGCGGCGCTCAAGCGCGCCCAGGCCCGCCCCTCGGGCAACTGGTACGTCGTCGGCGCCAGCCGCGAGGTGGTGGCGGACAAACCGTTCGGCCGCACCGTCGCGGGGCGCGAGGTGGTGCTGTGGCGGGGGTCCGCGGGCACGTTGAAGGCGGGCGGCGGCTCGTGCCCGCACCTGGGCGCCCCGCTGTGCGACGGCGCGGTGCACCGGGGCAGGCTGGTGTGCCGGTGGCACGGACTGGCGCTGGGTGAGAAGAAGTTCGGCGCGTGGACGCCGTTGCCCGCGCACGACGACGGCGTGCTGGTGTGGGTGCGGCTGGACGAGGTGGGCGGGGAGGAGCCGCTGCCCGAACCGGTGCTGCCGGTGCGCCCGCCGTCCGGGTCGATCGACGCGGTGGCCACCCTGGTCGGCCGCTGCGAGCCGGAGGACGTGGTGGCCAACCGGCTGGACCCGTGGCACGGCGCGTGGTTCCACCCGTACTCGTTCGCCAACCTGCGGGTGCTGGCCACGCCGACCGAGCAGGACGACCGGTTCCTGGTCGAGGTGACGTTCAAGGTGGCGCGGCGGGTCGGGGTGCCCGTGGTCGCCACGTTCACCTGTCCCGAGCCGCGCACCATCGTCATGCACATCGTGGAGGGCGAGGGTGAGGGCAGCGTGGTCGAGACCCACGCCACCCCCCTGGCCCCCGCTCCGGACGGCTCGGCGCGCACCGCGGTCGTCGAGGCGACCATCGCGCACTCCAGCAGGCGCGGCTTCGGCCTGGCCCGGCCCGCCGCCCCGGTGATCCGGCCGCTGATGCGGTGGGCGGCGGCGCGGCTGTGGCGCGACGACCTCGCCTACGCCGAGCGCCGCTACGCCCTGCGCAGCACCGGCCGCTGGCCGGACTGACCGCGCGGGCCTTCGACGCGCACGGCCTCGCGGTCGCGCCCGGTCATCCGCCCGGTCATCCGCGCGGTCACCCGCGCTCCGGCAGGGGCGCGCGGCCCAGGAAGGTGTGCGCGACACCCAGTTGCGACCCCGGCAGGGGCGTGCTGCGGACGCCGGTGAAACCGTTGCGGCGCAAGCGATCCCGCAGCTCCCCCGGACTGTCGAAGCGCAACGCGCTGCGCCACAGGTAGGTGTAGAGGCGGTGGTCGCGGGTGACCAGCAGGCCACCGGGGATCACCACACCCCAGCACAGCGCGGTCCAGATCGCGGTGCGCAGGAGCGAGCCGCGCACCGCGTACTCGTGCACCACCAGCGGCGCGCCGGGGCGCAGCAGCTCGCGCACCACGCGCAGGGTCGGGTCGGGGTCGGGCAGGTTGCGCACCAGATAAGCGGCGAACACCGCGTCGAACGGCCCGCTCACCCCGGCCTCGGCCAGGTCCTCGGCGCGG
Source organism: Saccharothrix coeruleofusca (assembly GCF_017876325.1). Taxonomy (NCBI): domain Bacteria; kingdom Bacillati; phylum Actinomycetota; class Actinomycetes; order Pseudonocardiales; family Pseudonocardiaceae; genus Saccharothrix; species Saccharothrix coeruleofusca. The sequence goes on along the minus strand of NZ_JAGINV010000001.1, from coordinate 2,587,561 downwards.
GAGCGCACGAAGCGGACCCCTGCGGGCCAGGACTTGGCCCGAGCGCGGTCGAGCATCCCGGCCGAGGCGTCCACGGCGACGATCTCCGCCTCCGGCGCCACCGACAGCAGCGCGGCGGTCGAGGCTCCGGTGCCGCAGCCCAGGTCCAGCACCCGCAGCCCGGCCCCGCCGCCGGGCAGCCGCAGCGCCCGCGCGGAGCGGCGCAACCCCTCGTGGTAGCCGGGGTTGAGGCCGACCAGCAGGTCGTAGCCCGCCGCCGCGGTGTCGAACGCGCCCGGCACCTGGCCGGTGGACAACCGCGGTGTCACACGGCCTCCTCCCGCACCCGGCAATCCACGTCTCCTCCGCCTCGGCTCACAGTGCACCGTATGGGGCTACAGCGCGGTCCGCATGACAGCGGGCACAGGGGGTACCCCCGATCCCGCACCGACTGCGACAGGAGCACCCCATGACCAGCAGCGCCACGCAGCTCTACACCACCACGGCCGTGTCCACCCGCGCGTCGGTCCGGGTGGACGACGCCGAGCCCGCGGAGCTGGCCGTCGCCGCCCCGCGCGAGCTGGCCGGTCCCGGCGGCGGGTGGAACCCCGAGCAGCTCTACGCCGCGGCGCTGGCGACCTGCCTGCACCAGAGCCTCGCGGTGATCGCCTCGTCGGCGGGTGACGACCTGACCGGCTGCCAGGTGACCGCGGGCGTGTCGCTGCGCCACGAGGGAACGCAGACCTACGACCTGGACGCGCGGTTGAAGGTCGAGCTGCCCGGCGTGCCCGAGGAGCGCAGGCAGGACTTGGTGGACCTGGCCGTCTCGCACGCGCCGATGATCGGCGGGTGGCACGTCGCCGTCGCCTGAGCGGTGTCCCCTGAGCGGTGTCCCCTGAGCGGTGTCCCCTGAGCGGTGTCCCCTGAGCGGTGTCCCCTGAGCGGTGTCCCCTGAGCGGTGTCCCCTGAGCGGTGTCCCCTGAGCGGTGTCCCCTGAGCGGTGTCCCCTGAGCGGTGTCCCCTGAGCGGTGTCCCCTGAGCGGTGTCCCCTGAGCGGTGTCCCCTGAGCGGTGTCCGGAGCCGCCGTGACGACGCCGGGGGCGCGGGTCGACGATCGGGCGTGCCGTCGGGGACGCCCGATCGATGGAGTGGTGTTCGAGGAGCTGAGCCGGGCTGGGAGCGCACGACCGTCCGGCCCCGGCGGTCGCCGGGGCCGGACGGGGCGGCTTCAGTTCAGACGGGTGCGCTTCGGGTTGGCCAGCGGACCCAGGACCAGGTCCTGTTCCGAGGGCTCGCCGGACTGACGCGCGGAGGTCTGCGACTGCTGGGCGTCCGGGTGGCCGAACAGGTCGGCGCCGGGACGCGAGGAGAACTGGCTGTGCATGTCCCCATGTTTCTCCACTTCGCGCCGTTTCCAACCGTGATCTCCGAAACACCCGTCGGTCCACGTTCCCGGCTCGCGTCTCGATAGGCTCCAGCGGTGCCAGGTCCCGTCATCCCCGCCACCCGTCCCGCCGGTCGTCCAGACGGGACGGCTCCGCGCGCATGAGCGCCGGGCCGCAGGAGGACCGACCGGGGACGTCCACCCTGGTGGACGACGTCGGCGCGGTCGTCTGGCGGGCCGACCCGCGCACCCGGCGCTTCACCTTCGTCTCCGCGCACGCCGAGGCGCTGCTGGGCCACCCGGTGCGCCGCTGGCTGGCCGAGCCGGACTTCCCCGCGACCCTGGTCCACCCCGGTGACCGCGCCGCCGGTGCCGCGCGGTGGGACATCGCGGGCCGCGACGACTTCGAGCTGCTCTACCGCGCGGTCACCGCGGGCGGGCGCGTGCTGTGGCTGCACGAGAAGGTGCACGTGGTCCGCGACGCCGATGGCGCGGCCCTGGTCCTGCAAGGTGTGATGGTCGACGTCTCCGGCCTGTGCGCCGCCGAGGAGCGGCACCGCTTCCTGGCGCTGGTCGAGCGCGAGCTGCGACGGCTCGACGACACCGAGGAGGTCGTGGCCGCGGCGACCCGGCTGTTGGGCGGGCGTCTGGGCGCCGACCGCTGCGCCCAGGCCCGTGCCGAGCCGGGCGAGGACCACTTCGTGATCAGCGGCGACCACGCCACCGGGCTGCCCCGGCTGCCCGGCCGGGTCGCCGCGAGCGAGCTCGGCGAGGACTGCCTGCGGTCCCTGCGCGCCGGGCGGCCGTGGGTGGTCGCGGACAGCGGGAGCGATCCACGGCTGGTCGGGCGTGACCTGGCCGCCTACGAGCGCGCGGGCGTCCGCGCGGCGGTCTGCGTGCCGCTGTCGCGCGGCGGGCGGTTCGCCGCGGCGCTGGTGGTGCACCAGTCGACCGCGCGGCGCTGGACGCCCGAAGAGGTCGAACTCGTGTCGGCGGTAGCGGTCCGGTGCTGGGAGTCGTCGCGGCGCGCGCACGCCGAAGCGGCGCTGCGGGACCGGGAGGGGTGGCACCGGCTGCTGGTCGAGCGGGCCGCCGACGGCATCTGGGCGCTCGACCGCGACCTGCGCTTCGTCGAGGCCAACCCGGCCGCCTGCGCGCTGCTGGGGTACAGCCGGGAACGGCTGCTGGGCGTCGGCGTGACCGAGCTGGCGGTGCCGGGCGAGGAGAGCGGACCGTTCGCGCTGGCCGCCGACCCGTCCACCGCGCGGGTGGTCGACGAGGTGTGGCGGCTGCGCCGGGCGGATGGTTCGGTGGTGGCGTTGGAGCTCAGCGTCCAGGTCACCGCGACCGGTGTGCGGGCCATCGGGCGTGCCGCCGCCCAGCGGTCCACCGGGACCGAGGGGGAACCACCGCCGCACCGCGAGCACGGGATCGCCGAGGCGCCGCGACACGACCCGCCGCCCGCGCTGGACCGGCTGGCGATCTCCGCGCGCCGCCTGCCCACCGCGCACCACGCCCGCGTCGGCGGCGACTGGTACGAGGTGCTGCCGGTGACCGGCACGGCGGTGGCCTTGTCGGTGGGCGACGTGGCGGGCGGGGGCAGCACCACCGCGGTGGTGGGCAGGCTGCGCAGCGCCCTGGTCGGGTACCTGCTCCAGGGCCACTCCCCCGCCGCCGCGCTGCGGCGCCTGGACACCTTCGCCCGGCGGGTCGACGGCGCGGCGGGCAGCACCTGCGCCTGCGCGACCGTGGACTGGGCCACCGGCGCGCTGCGCTGGGCGGCTGCCGGGCACCCGCCGCCGCTGGTGGTCGACGGCGGGTGGGCGCGGTTCCTGCCCGGCGACGCGGGCCCGGCGCTGGGCACCCCCGGCGGGCCGCCCCACCACGACCGGACCGCCGCGCTCACGCCGGGCGCCTCGGTCGTGCTCTACACCAACGGCCTGCTCCAGCGCCGCGGCGCACCGGTGGAACAGGGCCGGGAGCGGCTGCTGACCGCCGCCCGCGACGCCCACGAGCTGGCTCCGGAGGGGATGGCCACCGCCATAGCCGACGCGCTGCTGACCGACGACCGGGACGACGTGGCGCTGGTGGTGGTCCGGCGCCTGCCCGAGCCGCTGCGCGCCCGCGTGCCCGCCCTGGCGGGTGAGCTGGCCGCGATGCGCCGCCGCGTCGCGGCGTGGGCGGGCGTGGCGGGTCTGCCCGCGGACCTGGTCGACGACCTGCAGCTCACCCTCGGGGAGGCGGCGGCCAACTCGGTGGACCACGCCTACCCGGACGGACCGGGCGAGTTCGACTACGAGGTGGCGACCACCGCGCGGGGCGTCCACGTCACCGTGCGCGATCGCGGGACGTGGCGTCCGGCGCCCGCGGACAAGGGCCACCGCGGGCGCGGGATGCAGATCATCCGGACCATCGGCGAGCGGGCGGTGTTCCACCACGACGAGCACGGCACGACGGTCGATTTCGACCTGGTCGCCACACCGGCGGTGCCACCCGGCGCGACCACGTCCCCGGGCGAGCCGACCTGAGCTCTCGCGCGGCGCGGTCGTCGAGCCCCGTCACGCGGGCAGCCGCGCCCACACCGTCTTGCCACCGGGACGGCGCAGCACGCCCCACTCGGCGCTGATCGCCTGCACCATGAGCATTCCCCTGCCACGCAGGGAGCCCAGCGTGGACCTGCCCGGTTCGGGCACCAGGTCCGGGGTGCCGTCGTCGACCTCGACGCGCACCGCGCCCGGAGGCAGCGACACCTTGGCGCACCACGGCGCCCTGGCGTGCTCGAAGGCGTTGGTGGCCAGCTCGGTGACCACCAGCTCCACGTCGGCCACCACGTCCGGGTGCAGGTGCGCCAGCAACCGGCGCACCTCGGCGCGCAGTTCCGACAGCGGAGGCCGGTCCGGGCCGTCCAGGTCGAACCGGTGCACGGGGACGCTCACCCGCCCACCCCCGGCAGTCCCGTCACGGACGCCGGAACACCAGCAGCGCGATGTCGTCCCGCTTGTCCCGGCCGAACCGCTCGATGAGCCGGTCGCACAGTTCCTCCCCGTCGTCGTCCCAGGACACCGCCGCGCGCAGCAGCTCCATGCCCTCGTCGAGGTCCACTCCGGAGCGCTCGACCAGCCCGTCCGTGGTGAGCACGACCAGCGTGCCCGGCGGCAGCGGCACCACCGAGGCGGGCGGGTGCGGCAGGCCGACGCCCAGCAGCGGTCCGGCCACCTCCAGGTAGCGCGCGCCCGCCGCGTCGGCCACCAGCGGCGGCACGTGCCCGGCGTTGGCCACGGTCATGGTGCCCCCCTCCAGGTCCACCAGCAGCAAGCACACGGTGGTCAGGCCGCGCAGCGGGTGGAAGCGCTCCAGCATCCGGTCCAACCGGGTCAGGAGCGCGACCGGGTCGTGCCCCTCCACGGCGTAGGCGCGCAGCGCGTGCCGGACCTCGCCCATGATGGTGGCCGCGGTGATGGAGTGCCCGCACACGTCCCCGATGGCCACCAGCAGCTTGCCGTCCAACTCGGTGACCTCGTAGAAGTCACCGCCGACTTCGGCGGTGGCCGAGGCGGGCACGTAGCGCACCGCCATCGGCAGGCCGGTGTCCTCGGGCAGGCTCTGCGGCAGCATCCCGCGCTGCAGCGCCAGCGCCAGGTCGTGCTCCTCGGCGAACGCGCGCAGCGCGTCGGCGGCCAGCGCGGTGGTCTGCGCCAACTGGCGCAGCAGGCCGCGGTCCTCGTCGGTGGCCGCGGCGGCGGCCTCCACCGCGACGCACACCGGCGCCCGCCGGGATTTGCCCCGTGCCATCGCCACCGCCGTCGCCATGCCCTCCCGGCCGGGGAAGTCGGTCACCACCGCCAGGTCGGCGTGCTCGGCGGCCACGGCCACTTCCCGCAGCACCGGAGCCACCAGCGTGCGCGTGGTCACCTTCACGCCGCCCGCCCCCGCGCCATCGGCCCTGGCCGCGCAGACCGCGTTGTCGGTGTTGCCGACCAGCACCACGGCGGACGTGCCGAACACCTCGGCCGTCCCCGTCGCGGCCGCGGCGGCCAGCTCGGCGAACGTGGCCGCGCCGTTGACGCGCAGCGTCGCGGCGGTGAGCCGGGCGAGCCGATCGGCCAGGCGCTCGGCCAGCCTGCGCGCCCGGTACGGCCGCAGCGACACCTCCACGGTGGCCAGCAGCTCGTCGGGGTCGACCGGCTCGGTGAGGTAGGCGTCCGCGCCGCGGTTGAGGCCCGCGGTCCGGGTGTCGGTCCCCACGGGGGTGGCCGAGACGTGGATCACCGGGATGGCCGAGGTGCGCGGGTCGGCCTTGATCCGCCTGCAGACCTCGTAGCCGTCGATGTCGGGCAGCCGCACGTCCAGCATCACCAGGTCGACGTCCTGCTCGCCCAGCACGCGCAACGCCTGGGCCCCGGTGACCACCTCGGTCACCTCGTGCCCGCCGCGGCGCAGCCTGCCCGCGGTGAGGCAGCGGCTGGTCTCGAAGTCGTCCACGACCAGGATGTGGGCGGGCCCGTGGGTCGGGGAGTTCATCGGGGCACCGTCCTTCGCAGCCACCACAGCTTCCCGCACGGCGGGGCGGGCCGCATCCGCCGGGAGGCGGGAGGCGGCACCGGGCCCGCCGGGCCGCGGGAGCCGTGACGATCTACGATTTGCCGTGTTCGAGATCCCCCATGTGAGTGAGCCAGGAGAAAGGGACGAGTCGCGCATGAGCAGGCCGGAACAACCCGCGTCCGCCGTGGCGGATTCAGCCCTGCGGGTGACACGCGAACGACGTGGTGACGCGGAGGTCGTGACCGTCGCGGGCGAGATCGACATGGCCACCGTGGAGCAGCTGCGGTCGGCCGTGCGCGCGGCGCACGAGACCGACCCCCGCCTGCTCGTGGTAGACCTGACAGGAGTCGGGTTCCTGGCTTCCACCGGGCTCGGCGCGCTGGTCGAGGCGCACGAGCTGTGCGGGCAGGCGCTGCGCGTGGTGGCGGCGAACCGGGCGGTGCTGCGGGCGCTGGGCCTGGTGGCGCTGGACCGGGTGCTGGTGGTGCACCCGACGCTGGACGAGGCACTGTCCGCCTAGGACGGACCGGGAAGGACGAGGATGAAGCGCAACATCACCTGCCCCTGCGGCGAGCGGATCACCGGCCAGGACGAGGACGACCTGGTGGCGAAGACCCAGCAGCACCTCAAGGAGAACCACCCCGGTCACGACTACTCCCGTGACGAGATCCTGTTCATGGCCTACTGATCCGCTCCGCACCGGCACGAGCAGCACCCTCGGCTCGTCGTCCCGCCAGGGCGACGAGCCGAACCGCGTTCCGGGGCGGCTCGGCCGCCGCACGGGCCGGGAACCGGTGGCGCAGGAGGGGATGACGCTCCCCGCCACCTTCAAGGTATAGCGGTCCAGGGGGCTTGCGGCAAGACCGGGGACCTGCTCCACACTTGCCGCCCGAAGCCGGGACGTGCGCAAACAGGGGGCCGGGAATGCGTGTGCTGCTGACGTCGTGGGGGTCGCGCGGGGACGTGGAACCGCTGGCGGCACTCGCCGTGGCGCTGCGGGGGCTGGGCGCCGAGGCACGGGTGTGCGCACCGCCGGACGAGGAGTTCGCCGAACTGCTGGCCCGCGTAGGCGTACCGCTGGTGCCACTGGGGCCGACGGTGCGCTCGGTGGTCGCCCGACCGGAGCGCCCGACGGTGGAAGACGCTTTCCGGCTGGCCGCCCGGCTGGTCGCCGAGCGGTTCGAAACGCTCCCCGCGGCGGCCGAGGGGTGCGACGCGCTGGTGGCGACCGGTCTGATGCCCGCGGGCGCGCGGGACGTGGCCGAGAAGCTGGGCATCCGCTACGTGCTCGCCTGCTTCCACCTGCTCGGGCTGCCGTCGCGGCAGTTCCCCCCTGGGGCGCGGCCGGGCAAGCCGTCCCCGGAGGGCGAGACCGACAACCGGGTGCTGTGGCAGCAGGACGCCCAGCGGGTGAACGCCTTGTACGGCGAGGCGCTCAACAGCCACCGCGCGGCGATCGGCCTGCCGCCGGTGGACAACGTCCGCGACCACGTCCTGACCGACCGGCCGTGGCTGGCGGCGGACCCGGTGCTGTGCCCGTCGCGGGGCATGACCGACCTCGACGTCGTGCAGACCGGGGCGTGGGTGCTGCCCGACGACCGCCCGCTACCCGAAGGACTGGAGTCCTTCCTGGCGGCGGGCGCGCCACCGGTGTACGTGGGTTTCGGCAGCATGGCCTCGTACGTCCCGAAGGACATCGCCCGCGTGGCCATCGAGGCGGTCCGCGCCCAGGGCCGCCGGGTCGTGCTCGCCCGTGGCTGGGCCGGGCTGACACCGGTCGACGACGCCGAGGACTGCTTCGTCGTCGGCGAGGTCAACCAGCAGGCGTTGTTCGGCCGCGTGGCCGCCGTGGTGCACCACGGCGGCGCGGGCACCACGCTGACGGCCGCCAGGGCGGGCGCGCCCCAGGTGGTGGTGCCCCAGATCGCGGACCAGCCGCGCTGGGCCGCCAGGGTAGCCGAACTGGGCATCGGCGCGGCGCACGAGGGCTCGACCCCGACCTCGGACTCCCTGTCCGCCGCGCTGGCCGCTGCCATGAGACCGGAGACCCGAGCGCGGGCCGAGGCCGTGTCGGGCGAGGTCCGGGCCGACGGGGCGGCGGTGGCCGCGCGGCTGCTGCTCGACACGGCCGGGTGAACCACGACGACGCCGGTCCCACCGGTCCGCGCAGCGCGCTGCGCCGGACGGGCTGGGCAGTCGCGCTGCTCTCGTGGGGTCGCTCCCCCGCCGCTGGCGTCCTCCCGGTGAGTCCGGGGTGCTCCGACCACCGGTGGCACTCCCCGCGTCCACCTGGTGGTTCGACGTGATTGGTCGACGTCGGCGCTCCCCTGGCCCACGGCAAGCGCCTGCTCAGCGCGCGCTCAGCGGCGCTTCCCAGGATGGGGCGATGAGCGAGGCGAAGACGGGAACCGGGGCCGCGCCCCACTGGCCGTTCCTGGGTCGTGACGAGGAGGTTCGGGTCGCCGTCGCGGCGTCCCGCCCCGGTGTGGTCCTCTCGGCCCGCCGGGCCGGACTCGGCCGCACCAGCACCGCCCGACGGGCCGCCGCGGTGTGGTTGGCCGGTGGCGGGCGCACCGAGTGGGTCACCGCCACGCGCAGCACGGCGACCATCCCGTTCGGCGCGGTCCGGCACCTGCTGGCCGATCCCGACCCCGGCGGGGACCGGCCTGCCGCGCTGCGCAAGGTGCGCACACGCCTGCACGGCGCGCTCGTGGTGGTGGACGACGCCCACCTGCTCGACGACGCCTCCGCCGCGGCCGTGCACCACCTCGCCACCGCCGGTGACGCGGTGCTGCTGGTGACCACGCGCGAGGGTGAGCCCGCGCCGGACGCGGTGACCTCGCTGTGGAAGGACGAGGTGCTGGCCCGCGTCGAACTGCCGCCGCTGTCGGTCGCGGCCACCGCCGGGGTGCTGCGCGAGGCGCTCGGCGGCCCCGCCGACGAGGTCAGCGCCCGGCTGCTGCACGAGCGCAGCCAGGGCGTGCCCGCCAGGCTGCGCGACCTGGTCACCTCGGCGCGGCGGTCCGGTGAGCTGGCGCCCGGCCGGGCCGGGCTGTGGCGCTACCGCCCCACGGGCTCGTTGACGCCTCCGCGCGTCCGCACGGGTATGGGGCTGGTCCGGGCGTTCCTGGACGGCACCCTGCCCGGCGCGGGTGGGCTGGCCGCCGAGCGGTACCGCGCGGCCGTGCGCACCGGGTCGGCGGCGGACGCGGGCGGCTGGGCGGTCGGTCGGGGGGTGGTGGCCCGGCTGCGCGGCGACGTGAGCACCGCGATCGAGGCGCTGCACCAGGCGGTCACCCTCCTCGACGGCCCCGAGCCCGCCGGTCCGGTGCGGTTGTGCTGCGCGGAGCTGGCCTCGGCGCACGCGCTGGCCGGTGACGCGGCGCGAGCGCGGCAGTGGCTGGACCAAGCGGTCACCGCCGGGCGGGGCTTCGAGCCGTGGGTGGAGCTGGCCGCGGCGTGGACAGCGGCGGCCGGGGGCGATTCACTGCGCGGCGCACGGCACGCCCGCGCCGCCGCCGCTGTGGCACGCGACCGCGGCGACCACGCCTTCGAGGCGACGGCGCTGTACGACGCGGCCCGGCTCGGCTCACCCCGGCCGGTGCGGCGCAGGCTGGACGAGCTGACCGGCCTCCTGCCCGGTCCGGCCGCACCGGTGCTGGCGGCCGCGGCGACCGCGTTGGCGTCGGGCGACGCGACGGCGCTGGACGGGACGGCGGCCGCGTTCGAGGACCTGGGGATGCCGCTGCTCGCCGCGGAGGCGGCCACGACCGCGGCCTTGGCGCACCAGCGCGCGGGCCGAGCGGTCGCGGCGGTCCGCTCCCGCGAGCACGCCGCTTCGGCCCGGCTGGAGTGCCCGCTGGCGCGGACCCCGCTGCTGCTGGTCGAACGGCTGGTCGGGTTGACGCCGAGGGAGCGGGACATCGCGGCGATGGCCGGGGAAGGGCTGTCCAGCCCGGCCATCGCGCGCCGGTTGGAGTTGTCGGTGCGGACCGTGGACAACCACCTGGGGCGGGTCTACGCCAAGCTCGGTGTGACGGGCAGGCGCGCCCTGAGGGCGGTGCTCCAGCCTCGCGGCACCCGCTGAGTCCCCGCGCCCTTGGTGCGAGTGGGGCCTGCGGGGACTCGGGTGTTCACGACCTCGACCGGAGCGGCACCTCACCACTCCGGCCGAGCGGGCGACTCGGTCAGCCGGGCGTGCCGCGGTACCAGTCACCGGCCGAGGTGCACACGGTCACCTTGAGGCCGCGCGCGAACGCGGAGTTCGCGGTACCCGAGCGTTCGACTCGCGGGGTCAGGGGGTGAGGGCCCTGGCTCGGGTCAGGAGGCGGGTGGTGGCCTGCTCGCCCTGTCGGTGGCCGATCTCGCGGTGCAGGTCCAGCGCCCTGCTCGCGGACTCCACCGCGGCGTCCACCGCTCCGGCCGCCAGGTGCAGCTCCGCGCACAGCGTGCGGGCCCGTGCCTCCAGCAGGCGGTAGCCGGTCTCCACCGCCACGGCCAGCGCGCGCTCGGCGTCGGGCAGGTCGCGGCGCGCGGCCGCCAACCCGATCATCGCCTTGACCTCGCCGAACCGGTACGACGCGGCGCGCGCGGTGGCCAGCGCCTCGCGGAGGTGGCCGATCGCCTCGGCGTGCCCGCCCAGCGCCTGGTGCGCCAGGCCCAGCACCACCAGCACGTCCACCTCACCGCGCCGGTAGCCCGCCTCGCGGGCCAGCTCCAGCGCGTCGCGGGCCAGCCGCGCGGCCTCGGCGTGCCTGCCCGACTCGTGGTGGGCGGCGGCCAGCTCGCCCGTCGCGTCGGCCTCGCCGCCCCGGTCGCCCAGCTCGCGGTGCAGTGCCCGCGCCCGCTCCAGGTGGTCCGCCGCGCCGTCCAGCTCGCCCAGGTCCCGCCAGACGCCGCCGAGGTAGGTCAGGCCGTTCGCCTCGCCCTGTCGCGACCCGATCTCCTCGTTGATCGCCAGCGCCTGCGCGTGCTTGTCCAGCGCCTGGCGCAGCCTGCCCAGGTGCCGGTAGACGATGCCCAGGTTGCTCAGGTTGTTGAACTGGTTGGTCAGCCTGCCGGTGCGGCGGTTGAGCTCGAAGGCCCGCTCGTGGTGCTCGGCGGCCTCGACCAGCCTGCCCGAGGTGCGCGCCAGGTTGCCCAGGTTGCCCAGCGCCGCGGCCTGCCCCTCCAGCCAGCCGCCGCGCCCGCCGTGCTCCAGCGCGCGGGTGGAGTACTCGGTGGCCTGCCGGTGGTGGCCCTGCCGGTGGTGGGCGTCGGCGATGCTCAGACACGCCGCAGCCTGCGCGCGGTCGTCCTGGTTGGCCTCGCCGATGCTCAGCCCGGCGTGCGCCACGGCCAGCCAGTCCACGGTGTGCATCCGCAGCCAGAAGTAGCCGCGCAGGGCCTCGGCCAGCAGACCCGCCTCGGGCAGCGGCCGGTGCCGCGCCGCGTGGGTCACCGCGGCGACCAGGTTGCCCCGCTCGGCGTCCAGCCACTCCGAGGCCGCCGCGTGGTCGGCGAACACCGACTGGGGCGCGGGCCTGCCGGGCAGCGTCAGCCGGATCATCTGCGGGTAGAGCACCGAGGCGGCGGCGTCGACCGCCCGCAGGTACCAGCGGTGCAGCCGCAGCACCGCCGCGTCCCGCTCGGCGGCGGGCAGGTCCTGCTCGCGGGCGAACAGCCGCAGCAGGTCGTGGTAGCCGTAGCGGCCGGGCGCGGGCCGGGTGAGCATGTGCGCGGCGGCCAGCTCGTCGAGCAGCCCGGCCACCTCGGTCACCGGGTCGCCGCTGAGCGCGGCGGCGGCCTCGGCGGTGAAGTCCGCGCCGGGGAACGAGCCGAGCAGGGCGAACAGCCGCCGGGTGGGCTCGCCCAGCGCCGCGTGGGACAGCTCGAACGCGGTGCGCACGGCGGTCTGCTCGTCGCCGTCGACCCGCAGCGCGGCCAGCCGGTTGCCCGCCAGCCGGTCGGTGTAGGAGGTCAGCGACCCGGTCGGGTTGGTGATCAGGTTGGCCGCGGCGATGCGCAGCGCCAGCGGCAGGTGGGCGCACAGCTCCGCGAGCCGGACCAGCGCCTCGGGCTCGGCTCGGGCGCGCCGCGCGCCGAGCAGGCCGGTCAGCAGTGCGCGGGCCTCCTCGGCGGTGAGCACGTCCAGCGGGACGCTGTGCGCGCCGTCGCGGGCCACCAGGCCGGTCAGCGCGCCGCGGCTGGTCACCACCACCGCGCAACCGGGCGTGCCCGGCAGCAGCGGTCGCACCTGCTCCAGGTCGCGGGCGTCGTCGAGGACCACCAGCGCGCGGCGGCCCGCCAGCTCGCTGCGGTAGAGCGCGGCGGCCTCCTCCAGGTCGGTTGGCACCCGGTCGGGCGGCACGTCCAGCCCGCGCAGCAGCCGCGACAGCGCGGTCAGCGGCGGGGTGGGCGGCGCGGTGGCGTTGCCCTGCAGGTCCACGTGCAGCTGACCGTCGGGGAACCGGTCGCGGGCGCGGTGCGCCCAGTGCCTGGCCAGCGCGGTCTTGCCCACGCCCGGCGTGCCGGTGATCACCACGATGGGCACCGCCCCGGTCTCGTGGGCCTGGCCCACGACCCGGTCCAGCAGGCGCAGCTGCCCGGCGCGGCCGGTGAACAGGCTGACCCCGGCGGGCACCTGGGCGGGTACCGCGCGCGGCCGGGCGGCAGGCCGGGACGGCAGCAGCCGCAGGTCGTCGGCGAGCACGGCGCGCTCCAGCTCGCGCAGCTGCGGCCCCGGCTCCACCCCCAACTCCGAGACCAGCAGGGCGCGGCCCGCGCGGTAGACCGCCAGCGCCTCGGCCCGCCGCCCGCACCGGTACAGCGCGGTCATCAGCAGCGCGCGCAGTCCCTCGCGCAGCGGGTGCCGCTGCACCAGGCGGGTCAGCTCGTCGACCACCTCGGCGTGGCGGCCCAGTTCGACCTGGGCACCCAGCCGCAGCTCCAGCGCGGTCACCCGGCGCTGCTCCAGCCGCGTCACCTCGGCGGCCAGCGCGTCGCTGGCGGGCACGTCCTGGAACGCCTGACCGCGCCACAGCCGCAGCCCCTCCGCCAGCCGCCCGACCGCCGCCTCCAGCTCGCCCGCGGCCAGCTCGCGCTGCGCGGACTCCACGCAGCGCTCGAACACCGCGGCGTCCACCTGCCCTTCGGGCACCACCAGCTGGTAGGCCGCGCCGCGGGTGACCAGCCGGGCCCCGCCGTTGTCGCCAAGGAGCCTGCGCAGGCGCACCACGTAGCCCTGCACGGTGTTCAGCGCGGTGCGCGGTGGGTGGTCGCCCCAGATGGCGTCCACCAGCCGGTCGGCGCTGACCGCGCGGCCGGGCTCGGTCAGCAGGACCGCGAGCAGCACGCGCTGCTGCGGCGCGCGGACCGCCGCCCAGTCGTGGCCGTCCCAGACCTGCAGCGGACCGAGCACCTGGAATAACATCGGCTCACCCCGAGGGTGAATCTACTCACGGCGGGATGGCGTTACCAGGTCCGGTCAACCGGCGGCCCGATCATCCCCGTGCGGCGCATCCACGACCGGGGGCAGCGCCCAGCGCACCACCCTGGTGACGCCGTGGCCCGCCAGGCGGGCGGCGGTGGCTTCGAAGACGGGCAGGAACGGCAGGCGCAGCGGCAGCCGGGTCCACACCGGCAGCGAGGCCACCGCGGCGGCGGCCAGCGCCGCGTAGGGCGCCCGCACCGGCCCCGGGATCGGCGGCTTAACCAGCAGGAACCATGCCGCTTCCCGCGCTTCGGGGGTGCCGCGCAGCTCCGGCCGGTACGCGGCGAGGCGGGCGGCCAGCGCGGCGGTGGTGGTCGGCGGGTCGGGCACCCCCAGCGCGAGGGCCACCCGCGCGGTGTCGGCCACGTAGCCGTCGGCCTCGGCCGGGGTCAGCGACGTCGCGCCGTAGCGCTGGTGGCAGCGCAGGAAGCTGTCCACCTCGGCCACGTGCACCCACTCCAGCAGGTGCGGGTCGGCCGCGTGGTAAGGCACGCCGTCGGCGGTGACCCCGCGCACGCGCTGGTGGATCGCGCGGACCCGGCGCACCGCGGCCTCGGCGTGCGCCGCGGTGCCGAAGGTGGTGGTGGCCAGGAAGGTGCTGGTGCGCTGCAACCGCCCCCACGGGTCCTGGCGGTAGTCCGAGTGCCCCGCGACCCCGGCCATGGCCAGCGGGTGCAGCGACTGCAGCAGCAGCGCCCGCAGCCCGCCGACGAACATCGCGGCGTCGCCGTGCACCCGCCGGATCGGCCGGTCCGGGCCGAACCAGCGGGGACCGGCCGCGCCGTGGATGCGGTCGCGGGCGCGCTCGCCCTGCGGGCCCGCGACGCGGTCGAACAGCGCCGCTCCGACGCGCTTCCTCAGCGGCTCCAGGTTCAGGTCCACGTCCACGTCCCTTCGGCACCCCGGCGGTTCCGACTCACGCCGCTGGGTGCGCAGGCGCACTGCCGATCGACGCCCTGTGCTCTCAAGACGCCTCGGAGAGGTGACCCGGTGCGGTCGGGGCAGGCCCCGTCCCGGTCAGGTCACCTCGACGATACGCGCTTGGACCAGCGATCCTTCCTCGATCCGCAGCAACCCGATGGTGCCGTGCGGCTGGCGGCGGCGGTCCGTGGGCGATCCGGGGTTGAACACGCGCACCCCGTCACCGGTCGCGTCGAGGGGGATGTGGGAGTGGCCGAAGACGACGAGCCGGGCGTTCGGGAAGCGGCGGCGCATCCGGGCGGTGCGGCCGGTGGCCGGGCCGCTGTCGTGGACCATCGCCACCGGCAGTCCCGCCAGGTCGAGCTCGACGGTCTCCGGCGCGCCCCACGCCGCCACGTCCGGTCCGTCGTTGTTGCCCAGCACCGCGGTCACCGGCGCGTACTGGGCCAACTCGTCGAGCACCGGCGCCACGCAGACGTCCCCGGCGTGCAGGACGACGTCGGCGTGGCGCAGGTGCTCGGCCACGGCGGGCGGGCAGGACTTCCAGCGACGCGGGGCGTGCGTGTCCGACAGCACCACCACGCGCACGATCAGCCCCGGTCGGGGTCGTCGGCCACGGACCGGTCGGCCGTGCCGATGGTGCCGGTCGGGTCGGCCTCCGGCCGGTTGGGCCTGCCCGGTTGGAGCTCGCCCCGGTCGACCGGGTCGGCTCCCTCCTCGGCCAGCGAGGTGCGCTGTTCGGCGTCCTGGTCGCGCATCGGGTCGGTGTGCTCCATGCGCCGGGACTACCCGATCGGGCCCGACCTACGCGCCGCGCTGGCTGTCGAAGGCCCACTGGCCGTTGACGTTGACCATCGAGTAGACGTGCCGCTCCCGCTCGGTGTGGCCGTCCTTGAAGGTGTAGGTCACCGTGGCGAAGACCTGGTCGCCCTCGGACCGCACGTCGGAGACCGCCACCGCGCTCATCCGGTTCCAGAAGTCCTGGTAGTTGGCGAACGACAGGTTGCGCTCGGCCTTGAAGCGGTCGGTCAGCCTGCCGAAGGCGCTCTGCTGGTCACCGGGCAGCAGGCCGTAGTAGTCGATCACCGCCTGGTCCGGGCCGACCTGCTGGGGTGGCTGCTGGGGCGGCTGCTGCTCGGTGGTGGTCGTGGTGGTCCCGGTGGTGGTCGTCTGCTGCTGGGACGTCGCGGTCGTGGTGGGTTCGCCGGACGTGGCGGGCGGCGGCTGCTCACCCGCGGAGGTGGTAGTCGCCGCAGCGGTGGGGGTGGTCCCGTCGCCGGAGGGTTGACCGTCGTCGCCCAGGTTGCGGGTGAGCAGGAAGGCCAGCGCGGCGACGGCCAGCACCACCACGGCCAGCAGGGCGATCCGGGCGCGCCGTCGGCCGCTGTCCCCCGCCGGTGGCTCGGGGGTCGGAGCCGGTGCGGGGACCAGGGGTTCGGGAGTCGGGGACTCCGGAGCCGAGGACTCGGCAGCCGGGGGCGCGGTGGTGGGTGCCACCGGCTCGGAACCGGCGGGCTCCGGCTCCACCGGCTCCTCCACCAGCGTCGGCGCGGGCGGGGTGGGAGTGCTCAGCACCGCGGTCGGCGCGGGGTCGAGCACGCGGCCCTCCTGGAGCATCTCCGCGGCCTCGGCCATGTTCGGCCGGGTCGAGGGCTCCGGGTCGAGCAGGCGCTCCAGCACCGGCGTCAGCGGCCCGGCGTGCCGCGGCGGCGCGTACTTGCCCTCGGCGACGCGGTGCAGCAGGGCGATGGTGTTGCTGTCCAGGCCGAACGGCGGCTCCCCCTCGACGGCGGCGTAGAGCGTCGCGCCGAGCCCGTAGACGTCGGACGGGAAGTCGGCCTTGGCGCCGCGGGCCACCTCGGGGGACAGGTACGCGGGGGTGCCCACCAGCATCCCGGAAGCGGTGACGGTGACCTCGTCGGCCGCGCGGGAGGTGCCGAAGTCGGTGACCTTGACCGTGCCGAACTCGGTCACCAGCACGTTGGCGGGCTTGACGTCGCGGTGCACCACGCCCGCCCGGTGGGCGGCGGCCAGGCCCGCGGCCAGCTGCGCGCCCAGCCGCTGCGCCTCCTCGTGCGGCAGCCTGCCGCGCTCGGACAGGATCGCCGCGAGGCTGCGCGAGGGCAGGTACTCCATGACCAGCCACGGGTGGCCGTCGTGCTCGACCACGTCGTAGAGCGCGATGACGTTGGGGTGCTGCAACCGGGCGGCCATCCGCCCCTCCCGCACCGCCCGCCGGGTGGCCTCGTCGTCGAAGCCGGTGTGCGACAGCAGCTCCTTGACCGCGACGACCCGCCGCAGCCGGGTGTCCTGGGCCCGCCACACCACCCCCATCCCGCCCGAGCCGATCCTGTCAGTCAGCCGGTACCTCCCGGCGATCGTGCGGTCCTCCACCGGTGCTCCCAACCATCGCCGCGCACGTTCGGCTTATGGGATACCCAATCGAGTGAGGGATGACTCACTCACTGTTCCCATGCCGTCGTTCAGCCTTCCAGGTGTGCCGCCGACAGGTGAACGGGGCCTCCTTGATCCATTCGGGTGCACCCGATCACTCCACTCCGGACCGCGGCGGGGTCGGCCTGCCGGATGGCTGCAAGCCCGTTGCAGGCCCGTTGCAGGAAGGGTCGGGGACGCTGGTGCCATCCCCGAGCGGAGGTCCCCCGCCATATCCGGTGCGGACCGCGCAGGCGGGTGCAGCCCGCCGGGTCCCTCCCCATGGGGGTGGGGAGGGACCCGGTGCCGTTCCGCGGCCAACGGCTCCGATCGGCCCTGTCGCGGACCACGGGGCCGTGCTGTGGTTTCCAGGAGTCCCCGAATCCGCCCCGCGGTTGGAGGAACGATGGAGATCAAGCACGTCCTGGCGGCGGTGCTGCTGACCGGAGCGGTCGCCGCACCCGCGAGTGCGGCACAACGGGCGGTGCTCTACAGCGGCCACGGCGAAGCCGTCGACGGCAGCTACGTCGTAGTCCTCCACCCCGGACAGGACACCGCCGCGGCGCGCTCGCTCGTGACCCGATCGGGCCGCGTGGAGCACACCTACACCTCGGCGCTGCACGGCTTCTCGGTGCGCGCCACCCCGGCCGCGGCCAGGAGCCTGGCCGCGGACCCGCGAGTCGCCTACGTCGCCCAGGACCTGGTGGTCCGGCTGCCCGACGCGGTTTCCGCGCGGGAGGTGGTGGTGCAGCCGGACCCGCCGTCGTGGGGCCTGGACCGGATCGACCAGCGCTCCCTGCCCCTGGACGCCAAGTACCACCACGCGAACACCGCGCCGGACGTGCGGGCGTACGTCGTCGGCACCGGCATCCGCTACTCCCACCAGGAGTTCGGCGGTTCGGCGGTGCCGGGCGTCGACGCGGTGGGCGGCGTCACCCCGCCCGGCGGCGACTGCAACGGCCACGGCACGCACATGGCGGGCACCATCGGCGGGCAGAGCACGGGCGTGGCCAAGGACGTCACGCTGGTGTCGGTGCGGGTGCTGGACTGCTCCGGTGCGGGCTCCTACAGCCAGGTCCTGGCGGGCGTGGACTGGCTGACCCGCGACAGCGGCGGCAGGCCGTCGGTGGCGCTGATGAGCCCGGGCGGGTCGTTCTACCGGCCGCTCAACGACGCGATCACCGCCTCGATCAACGCCAACGTGCACTACTCGGTGGTCTCCGGCGCCTCCGGGGCCAACGCCTGCGACTTCTCCCCCGGCAGCACGCCGCTGGCCACCACCGTCGGCGCCACCGACCGCACCGACGCCAAGACGAGCTGGTCCAACCACGGCGGCTGCATCGACGTGTGGGCGCCCGGCGCGCAGATCACCTCGGCGTGGGGCACCGCCGACGACGTGTACGCCACCATCAGCGGTGCCACCGCCTCCGCCCACGCGGCGGGCGCCGCCGCGCTGTGGCGGCAGCGGTTCCCGACCGACCCGGCCACCGCGGTGGCCGACGCGCTGCGGGCCAACGCGACGCCGGGCGTCATCGGCGGCCTCGCCCCGGACTCGCCGAACCTGCTGCTCTTCACGGGCGCGGTCCCGTCGTGACAGCCGCCCCGAGTCGCGCGTCCGGACACCGCGAACCGAGCGGTCGGGCACGTCGGGTAGTAGTTAGCGGCCCGTGTGGAGGCCTCGGGTAGTACTTGCAGACGTTGGTCAGGCCAGGCGGAGACGGCGGTGCAGCACCCAGGCGCCCAGGCCCAGCAACGCGGCGCTCAGCGCAAGGAACACCCCGGCCTCGACCGCCTGGAACGCCCAGAACCGGTCGTCGGGGTGGAACAGCGCGTGGACGCGCACCTTCCCCTCCTCGAAGCACCGGTTGACGTCGTCCCCGCAAACCGCACGCAGGTCCACCGGGTTGCCCGCGCCGTCCACGTAGCTCGTCTCGACGCGCCACGCCTTCTCCCGCAGCATGGTCGAGTCGACCACGCCGCCCTGCGGCTCGGCGTAGTGCGGGCGCAACCCGTTCCCCACCGCGATCAGCACCGGCACGTACCCGACGATGGCGGTGACCATGGCGCCCAGGGTGTTGCGCACGAGCAGCCCCGCCGTGGCGCCGAGGGTGAAGGCCAGCGCGGTGTACGCGCCGATCGCCACCCCCTGCACCTCGAAGGACGGGATCGCCAGGCGGGCGCCGCGCAGGGTGGACAGCGCCGGGTCGGCCCAGGCGTTCACCAGGCCCAGCAGCGTCATGCCCAGGACCACCGGCAACCCGGCCACCGCGATCTTGGTCGCCCACCAGCGCGTGCGCCCGATCGACTGGGTCAGGCTGAACACGTGCGCGCCCTGCTCGATCTCCCGCGCGAACAGCGGTCCGCCTGCGAACGCGCCGAGCAGCACCGGCAGGGCGAGCAGCAGCAGTTGGAGGTAGCCCAGGTACATCCCGTACTTGTCCTCCACCGCCGTCTCGTCCAGCGACCTCGCGTCGAAGCCCGTGTAGACCATCACCGCCGCCAGCGCGGTGATGATCGCCAGGCTGATCAGGACCTGCAGCCGCTGCTGCCGCCACGCCACCCAGGTCATGCCGCCACCGCCCGCGCGGACCGCAGGTACGCCATCGCCAGCTCCTCCAGCGACGGCTCGTCGGCTTCCCAGCCGGGCACCGGACCGGTGCGGGCGATCACCGTCGCCTGCCGCTCGGTGGTGCGCGCCTCCACGACGCCGTCGGGCATCACCAGCTCGCGCGAGCCGATCAGCACGCGGTGCTGCGCCAGCAGGTCCTCCACGTCGCCCTGCAGGCGCACCCGTCCGCCCGCGAGCAGCAGCAGGTGGTCGCACACGCCGTCCAGGTCGGCGATCACGTGCGAGGACAGCACCACGGTCATGCCGCTGTCGGCGACCTCGGCCATCAGGGTCCGCATGACGTCCTCACGCGCCAGCGGGTCCAGGTCGGCCAGCGGTTCGTCGAGCAGGACGACCTCGGGTCGCCTGCCCAGCGCGATGGCCAGCGCCACGCGGGTGCGCTGGCCGCCGGAGAGCGTGCCCACCTTGGCCTGCGGCGGCACGTCCGCCTCGCGGACCAGCCGCCAGGCGTACTCGTCGTCCCACGACGGGTTGAGCACCGCGCCCGCGCGCAGCATCTCCGCCACGGTGAACCCGCGGTAGAGCGGCTTGTCCTGGGCCAGGAAGGCGAGCTTGCGGTGCGTCCCGTGGCGACCCGGCTCCTCCCCGAGCACCCGGATCGAGCCGGTGGTGGGCCGCAGCAGGCCGGTGGCCAGCCGCATGAGCGTGCTCTTGCCCGCCCCGTTGGGCCCGATCAGCGCCGAGATGCGACCGGTGGGCAGCTGGAACTCGCAGTCGCGCAGCCCCCAGCCGCGCCGGTAGCGCATCCCCAGCGCCGTCGCGTCGAGCGCGTAGGTGGTCATCCTTGTCCGTTCCCCTCAGTAGTGGGCGTCGAGCTCGGCTTTGAACAGGGCCTCGACGTACTCGCGGTCCAGCCCGTCCGCGCGTGCCCGGCGCACCCAGTCGGTCAGCTGCTCGCGCAGCTCCCCCGCGTCCGGTTGGGCCAGCGAGGCCGACACGAACGTGCCCATGCCCCGCTTGCCCTCCACCAGCCCCTCGCGCTCCAGCTCCCGATAGGCCTTGAGCACGGTGTTGGGGTTGATGGCGGTGGCGGCCACGACCTGCTTCGCGGTCGGCAACTGGTCGCCGGGCCGCAGCAGACCCAGCCGCAGCGCGTGCTTGGTCTGGTCGACCAGCTGCTGGTAGGTGGCCACACCGGAGCGCCGGTCGATCCGGAACTCGATCACCCATGACCCTTTCACTAGTTAACTAGTGAAAGCAGGATGCAGTACGGCCGCCGCGGTGTCAACCGCCGCCCCTCGGCGAGCGAAGCGCCGCACAGGGGCCACCCCTGCCGCACGACCGCCGAATTCCCGCCCGGAAACGCCCGTTGGCGATTTCACGACAAGGCGGCGAAACCGCGCCACCCCGCCCCTGCGGTTCCCGAGGTCCGCCAATACCGCCATCGACAGCCGTTCGCAATTCCTTGATCACGCGGACTCCCTACGCCGAACGGTCCAGCGCAATAAGCCACTCGTGGGGACCGCTCTTCGCTTTCTGCACTTTTACGGACCAGGTCGACACAATTCGTCACCACGAACAGAACCGTCGAGCGATATCCGATGCCCGCTGACCGCGCTACGGTCAGACGGCTTTCATTTCTCGCGATCGAGGGGATGAACTCCGTGAGACCACGCCGTGGTTCCGCACGCCTTTTTTCGCCGCTCATCGTCCTTTTCCTGGTCCTCGCCACCATCGTCGCGCCGGTCGGCACCGCGCAGGCGGCACCCGGCCTCGGTGCTCCGCACATCACCGAGGCGTACTCCCGCGACGAGGCCGCCGACGTGGTCTTCGTGGCCGCCAACCAGCACCGCGACCCGGCTGCGGAGTGGTCGATCACCATCACCGCGGCACCGGGCGGCCAGAGCGCCGTGGTGAAGAACCGGGAGAAGACCTCCGCCCGCGTCAAAGGACTGACCAACGGCACGAAGTACCGGTTCACCGCGGTGGAAACCCTCGGTCAGGCGTCCTCCCCCACGTCCCGCAGATCCGAGCCGGTGGTGCCCCGCACCGCCCGCAGACCCCTGCCGCCGACCATCGACTCGGTGTTCGGCCGGGAGGGAAGCCTGGTGGTGCACTGGAATCCCGGCGCCGACCGGGGTGCCCCCATCACCGGGTACACAGTGAGCGCCTCGCCGTCGGGCCGGAAGGTCACCGTCGACGGCGACACCCGCACCGCCACCCTGACCGGACTGCCCAACGGCAGGGCGCAGACCGTGTCGGTGGCCGCGACCAACAAGATTGGCACCGGCAAGGCCGCCACCTCCCCCGACGCGGTGCCCAAGCCGCCCTACGCGCCGAGCAGGCCCCGATCGGTGTCGGCGACCCCCTCGGCCGACGGAGTCCAGGGTTCGCTCGACGTCGCCTGGCAGCCGCCGAAGGACGATGGTGGCGCGGCGATCACCTCCTACACCGTCACCGCTTCGCCGGGCGACAAGTCGGTCTCCGTTCAGGGATCGGTGCACCAGACGAGGCTGACCGGGTTGAACCCCGAGGTGGTGCACACGGTGTCGGTGACCGCGGTCAACGGCACGGGCGACCGGCTCGCCGCAGCGGCCACCGCCAAGGCCAAGCCCGGTTACAAGATCAACGGCAAGACCGTCAAGCTGACCGCGAACAGCATGGACGCCATCAGCCGCGTCGCCCGCGACCGCGTGGTGTTCGAGCAGGCCACCCCGCAGGTGAAGAAGCTCGACCAGGGACAGATCATCGTTGCCGAGGCCAGACTGCCCAGACCCCGCAAGGGCTTGCTGCGCAAGATCACGGAGGTGCGCACTTCGGGCGAGAAGGTAGTGCTGATGACCACCGACGCCAGGCTCCAAGAGGCGATCGACACCTCGTCGCTACGGGTCGCCCCCAGGGCCGACTGGATGCGCGGCGGGCAGGTCCGCTCGCTGGTGCCGGAAGCTCGCGTCGAGGCCGAGCAGTCGCTCGGCGGGTTCGGCACGGACTTCACCTTCAAACCGCAGTCGCACTCCAGCGAGACCAAGGAGCAGTCCGAGGCCCACGTGGGCTTCGAGGCCTCGGTGACCGGTCACGTGGCGATCACGCCGGACTGGTCGATGGACCTGGACATGTCCTGGCTCAAGCTCAAGAGCGCCTCGCTCACCGCGCGCGCCACCGTCCAGGCGTCGATCACCGGCCAGCTCACCCCGCAGTTCTCCGGTTCGTACCAACCCGAGAAACCCCTGCTGGAGTACAAGTTTCCATGCTTCACGACCTGGATCGGCTGGTTCCCGCTGGTGACGTGCCCCGAGTTCACGCTCAACGGCACGCTCGGCGCCGAAGGATCACTGCAGTTCACCTTCAACGCCTCCTACGAACAGGTCGTCGGCGGCAGCCTCTCCTACAGCGGCGAGACCGGTGAGTGGACCCCGAAGACGCTCACCACGGCTCCGGCCACCACCTTCGACCCACACCTGGGGGCAAAGGCGCAGGTCAAGCTCGCACTACCGGTCGACCTGCAGATCCGGCTGTACAACGTCGCCGGTCCCGGCCTGCAGGTCACCCCGTCGCTGGCCTTCGACGCCGACTCCGACCGGACGCCCTGGGGCAAGGTCCTGCTCGGCGTCAACGTCGCGCTGACCTTCCGCGTGCCGCCGCTGGGGTTGGACCGCAGCACCAGCGTCTACACCGACGAGTGGCCGCTCTGGGAGTCCAGCGGCAAGATCACCACCCTGAGGGTCTCACCGACCACTCGCCGGGTGAGACCGGGCGAGAGCACGCAGTTCACCGCCGAGTCGGTCGGGTGCGACAACGCCCAGCCGATCACCTGGTCCCTCGCGGAGCCCGCGCTCGGCTCGATCACCCCCGACGGGCGCTACACCGCGCCTGCCTCCGGGTCCAGCCAGGACCGGGTGATCGCCACCCAGACCGCGTCGGCGACCTGCGACAGGAGCACCGGGGAGGCGTTCGTGCAGAGCGGCGTGGTGGCGCCCAGCGCGCCGCAGGGCCTGGCCGCCCGCTGGGAGGGGGAGAACCTCGTGCTGACCTGGTCGCCACCCGCCGACGACGGGCACGAGGCCGTCCTCTACGGCGTGGTCGCCTGCCGCTGGACCGACTTCGGCGACTCGTGCGCGTTCTACGGGGAGACCCCCCACACTTCCGCCACCATCGGACCCGATCCCAACACCGCGGGCCAACTGGTCCGGGCCACCGTGCTGGCGCGCAACAGCGCGGGCAACGGCCCGCCTGCGGCGTACGTCGACTTGCACTGACCAGGTGCACCGAGCAGCCCCGGTCGACGTGGACGCGGCATCGACCGGGGCAGGCGGGTGACCGGATCAGGTCGCGAACGCGGTCCCGATCCGGTCACCCGGCCGCGACCTGCGCCAGACCACCACGAGGAACAGCACTCCCATGATCATCGGGATGACGCTCATGGACCAGCTCAGCGCCATCGGCGGGCCGGGTTGCTCCAGCACGCTGAGCCGG
The DNA here is from genome assembly GCF_017876325.1 of Saccharothrix coeruleofusca. Classification (NCBI taxonomy): domain Bacteria; kingdom Bacillati; phylum Actinomycetota; class Actinomycetes; order Pseudonocardiales; family Pseudonocardiaceae; genus Saccharothrix; species Saccharothrix coeruleofusca. The sequence continues at coordinate 2,563,789 of NZ_JAGINV010000001.1, read as the reverse complement.
GGCAGGACCCCCTCGCCCCGACCGAGCGGTCCGTCCACCGAGAACCGGAGCGTCCACGGGCCGGGGTCGTCGAGCGCGTAGACGTCCAGACCCCACACCTCCCGCTTGCGCGGGTGCCGCGAGAGCGGTTCGGTCTCCCCCGAGCTCGGGTCGGCGTCGGGCATCAGCTCGACCGTCCCGCTCCGGTCGGCGATGCCGCCCTCCGGCATGAACGTGAAGTCCAGCGAGTGCAACCCGCGCAGCGGCCACTCGCTGAACCCGACCGTCACCGGGTAAGGGCCGACCTGCACCTGCTCGGTGTGGACGATCTCGACCGGTTCGTAGGCGAGCGCGGGCGTCGCGGTGGCCAGCGGCAGGGCGAGTGCCGCCGCGGCGGCGAGGGCCGCGGCGCGCAGCCATGAGGTGCGCATGATCAGTGTCCTCCGGTGGTGGCGGGGCTGGGGGCGGTCGCGGCGGGAGCGGCCTCAAGGGTGCGGAGCATGACCGCGAAGCGGACGCCGAGGTGCCCGGCCAGCGCCCCGAGACCCACGCCCAACAGCGCGGTCAACGCGGTCTTGCCCAGCTCCTGCAGCGGTTCCTGGCCCACGACGGCGAGCTGGACCGGCATCGTCACGGCGACGACCAGCCCCACGGCCGCGCCCGCCAGCGGGGCGACGCGAGCGGGTGACCAGCCGCGGGAACGGCCCGCGGCGAGCAGGGCGGTCAGTCCCGCCGTCATCGGCAGCAGTGCCATGGGCAGCATCGCGGGCACGTCCGGCGAGGGCTCCCGGAACTCCCGCAGCGGCAGGCCCACCGAGTTCGCGTACTCCGCCGTCGCCCACGGGGAGAACCACCACAGCAGCGCCTGGACACCCACCGCGATCAGGCCGATCGCCACGACGTCGCGCCCGGTCCGCAGGAAGTAGGCCGCGGTGACCAGCGCCAGCGCCGTGCAGAACGCGATACCCGCGTGGAAGGCGTTCACCGCTCCTTCGAACTGCTTCAGCGCCAGGAGCGGGACGAGCACGAAGAAGACGAACATCAGGACGGCGAGCTGGAAGCCGCGCCGCCCCCACGCGGTCCGCCCGGCCGCCGCGCAGGTGATCACCGCGCCCATCATGGTGAAGGTGATCGACAGCAGCAGGGCCACGTGCGGCGGGGAGGCGATGGTCACGTCGAACCCGTAGGTCGTGTGCCAGATCTGGTCCCACAGCCCGGCGGTCAGGAACACCGCCACCGCGACGCCGGTCACCAGGTAACCGAGGGGGGCGGAGAAGGTCTTGCCGAGGACGTCGACGGCCTGCCCGCCCGCCGTGAGGGCCACGGAGCGGCCCGCCTTGGCGGCCGCCGTGGTGCGCAGGACCATCACCAGGCTGGTGATGCCCGCGATCGCGCTGCCCGCGTAGATGAACAGGTGGGGCAGCGTGAAGAAGGTGTCGGGCCCGACGTCCCCGTGCCACTGGATGTCCCAGCTCATCCCGACCAGCGACAGCATCGTGCCGATCAGGATCGTGGTGCTCGCCGCGATACCGGCGCGATCCGCGCGGGTAGCGGCTTGCGCCGTCGTGTTCCGCCCTGGTGAGAGCCGATCCATGTCTTCTCGTTCTCCTGCTTCTCGGTGTGGTGCGCCGGTCATCCGCTGACCAGCAGGGGGAACACGACCCGGTCATCGCCGTCCGGGCCGCTCAAGCGCACGGTGAACTCGTACTGGCCGCCCATGGGCAGCGACACCGCTTCGGCGCGGTAGGCGCCGGGTGAGGTCGCGGAGGGCCGCACCGTCGACAGCACGTGCCCCATCTGGGGCATCAGCACCTCCAGCTCGATCTCGTCCGGTGTGGACGGTCGGCCGTCGGCGCCGGTCACGGTCAGGTCGACGGCGGTGGTGCCTGCCCGCGCGGCGGCCACGGTCAGGTTCACCGCGTGGCGCGCGCCGCCCGCCCGCAGCGTCGCGGGGCCGCCGCCCGCCGCCCCGGCGAGCACGACGGCGAGCGCACAGGCCGCCACCAGGCACAGCAGTCCGACCAAGCCGAGCACGAATCTCCGGTCGTGCTTGCGGTTGGTGACGAATGGGGCCCTCATCGGCCTTCCTCTCGCTCGGCGTCCTCGCGGCCGGTGATGGTCAGCTCCACCGGGACGGTCAGCACCGAGTAGTGCCGCTCGGCCTGGAGCCACACCAGGTACCGGCCCGGTAGGGAGAAGTGGTGGGTGAAAGTGGTGTCGGGGCCGTAGGCGGCGACCGTCTCGTCCGGCTGGCCGCCGGGCCCGGTCGGGACCATGTGGTGCACGTGCCCCCAGACCGGCGCGTCCTGCGCGGCCCGCCCGACGTCCTGCCCGCCGCGCAGCGGGCCCACCACGATCATGTGGCCGACCATGCCCAGCCACGGCTGCAGGTCGTTCCCGGTGCCGAAGCGCGCGTGCACGGTGGTGGCCCCAGCGGTGTCCAGGCCCTCGGTCCGCACCACCACGTCGGTGCCACCGATCCGCCGCGGCCCGTCGCCCGCCACCGGGGCAGGCGCGGTGGTGCCCGTGCCCAGGTCGAACCCGGTGGCGGAGCGGAGCAGTTGCACGCCGCCGCCGCGCCGGGCGATCTCCGCGGACACCGCGTAGTGGCCCTGTTCGGTGGAGTCCACCAGCACGCGGTAGGTGCCGGGGCCGGTGCGAGCCGGGTGCAGGTGCCGCAGGCCGCCCGAGGGCGTGACGACGACCAGGTGGACCAGTGCGCTGTCGTGCACGAGCAGGTCGTCGGCGGGTGCCCCGCTGGAGCCGTCGGTGACGGTGAGGGCCAGGTCGGCGCCGGTGGGCACCGGTCGCGCGGCCACCACCAGGGTGGCGGGCGGGCGGGAGAAGTCCTGCGGGGCCAGCGCTCCGCCCGCGTAGGGGTCGCGGACGTTGTCGACCGTCGCGTCCAGTTCCACGCCCGGCCTCGGCGGCGGGGGCGCCAGGCCGGTGAGCAGCGCGCCGACCACGCCCACGGCGATGGCCGCGACGACGCCTGCGGCCGGGATCAGCGGCACCCAGGCGCGGCGGGAGAGCACGGCCGTCGCGATGGCCAGCACCAGCAGCACGCCCGCGGCGAGGAACCCGTTCTGGGACAGCGACTGGACCGGCGAGACGACGGGGGCGGGCACCACGAACGGGATGCGCCCGGTGTGCTCGCCGTCGTCCAGGACCAGTTCCCACGGTCCCACGACGTCGACGGCCAGGTCCGCGTCGTAGGAGCCGGGCTCGGCGCCGAGGTCCAGTCGGGTTTCGCTGGGGCTGCCCGCGGCGTCGTCGCCGGAGCGCACCCCGGTGGGCGCCGCGGACAGCCGGATGCCGCCCGCGGGGGTGCCCGCGTGGGTGATCACGTTGACCCGCAGCGGACCGGGCACCACCTCGACCGCGCGGACCACCACGGTCAGCTCCCGCGTGCCGAGGGTCTGCGCGACGTGGACGTCCTGACCCGCCGGACCGCCGTCGGCCCAGGCGGGCGCGGCTCCCGACAGCAGCGCGACGACGACGCACAGCACCGCGCTGAAGCGGGCGAGTGGGGTGTGTCGTTGGTTTCTCATCACCGACGAAACTAGGGATCGCCCACCCCTCGGGGCGTCACGTGCGCGGGGGTTTGCGGTCCCCCTGGCGGGTGATCGACAACCCCGACCCGCGCCGGTGCGCGGTCAGGGTCGCGCGGGTCGGCGGCCCTCCCCCACCGCCCGCACGACCCCGTTGGTGTGGGCGAACACCGCCGCGTGCGCGCGGTCGCGCAAGCCCAGCTTGGCCAGCACCCGCGACACGTGGGTGCGCACGGTCTCCTCGCCGAGGTGCAGGTGGGCGGCGATCTCGGCGTTGGTGCGGGCGTCGGCGAGCAGCAGCAGCACCTGGTGCTCCCGCACGGTCAGCCGGTCCAGCTCCGGCGGCGGCTCCGGCGCGCGGACGCTGGTGGCGATGCGGGGCGCCAGGCGGCGGGCCACGGAGGGGTCGATGGCGGTGTCGCCGCGACCCGCGACCCGGATCGCCGAGACCATCTCCTCGGGCGGGATGCTCTTGAGCAGGAAGCCGTTGACCCCGGCGCGCAGCGCCCGGTGCAGGCTCTCGTCGCTGTCGTAGGTGGTCAGCACGAGCACCGCCGTGGTGTTGCCCGGCGCGGCCACGATGGCCTCGGCGGCGGTCAGCCCGTCGGTGTTGGGCATCCGCACGTCCAGCACCGCCACGTCCGGGCGCAGCCGGGCGACCGCCTCGACCGCGGCGCGGCCGTCGGTGACCTCGGCGACGCAGGTCAGGTCGGGCTGGGTGTCCACGATCGCCCGCACGCCCGAGCGGAACAGCGCGTGGTCGTCGGCGAGCAGCACGGTCAGCACATCGTCTCCTTGGCGAAGCGGGCGCGGACGCGCCAGTGCGCGCCTCCCGCGACGGGGCCGATCTCGACGTCGCCCTCGAACAGGGCGACGCGCTGGCGGATGCCGTCCAGGCCGCGGCCGGGCGAGGACGAGCGGGGCCGGGCGGGGGCGGTGGGCAGCGGATTGGTCACGGTCAGGGTGATCCCGTCGTCGCCTCGGTCGAGCCGCACGGTCACCGGGCCGGGCCCGCCGTGGCGCAGCGCGTTGGTCAGCGCTTCCTGCGCGATCCGGTACAGGGCCAGGTCCAGCGAGTCCGGCAGCGCGGTCGGCCCGGTCCCGGTGGCGGTGAAGGTGACCGCCAGCCCCGCGCGCCGCACGCCCGCGAGCAGCTCCTCCAGGTTGTCCAGACCGGGTTGGCGCTGCGCGGCCGCGTCCTCCCTGCCGTGCAGCACGTCGAGCAGCCGCCGCAGGTCGACCATCGCCGCCCGGCTGCCGATCTCCACGGCGTGCAGCGCCCGGCCCACCGCGCTGTCCTCGGCATCCGGTGCGGCGATGCGCGCCGCGCCCGCGTGCACCGCGATGGCGCTGACGTGGTGGGAGATCACGTCGTGCAGGTCGCGGGCGATGGCGCTGCGCTCCTCGGCCACGGCCTGCGCGACGGCCATCCGCTCGTCGTGCTCGCGGCGCTCGGCGAGCCGCTCCAGCGCCGCGAGCTGGCCGCGCCGGGTGGTGGTGTGCCGTCCCACCACCCACGGCAGCACGCCGTTGCCCAGGACGGTGAAGACCAGGGCGGCTCGGCCGTGCGCGCCGTCCGGCGCCAGCAGGGCGTTGGCGGCGACCGCGGTGCCGAGCACGACGAGCGTGCCCAGCGCGGGGGTGAGCGGCAGCCACGCCCCCGCCAGGTAGCCCGCGATCAGCACGCCGGTGCCCGACAGCTCGCGGGTGCTGTCGTCGGCGAGCAGCAGCGGGGCCGCGATCAGCACCACCGCGTGCAGCGCCGCCACGCCGCCGGAGAAGCGCGGCGGAGCGGCCAGGCAGGCGTCGACCGCCGCCACCAGGACGAGCACCGCCCACTCCCTGGGGGACAGCGCGAACTGCGGGCCGCTGAGCAGGAACTCGCCCACGTCTGCGACCAGGCAGATCACCGCGGCCAACCAGGACCGCCGCGCCAGCCTGCCCCTCAGCTCCCGCGCTTCCTGCGCGCTCACGGCGCGGACGCGGTCCGGGGATGGGCGACGCCCTCGGGCACCGCCGTCCCCTCAGCCGCGGACCGCCGTCCGCCGGTGGGCAAGGTGTCGAGCGTCGCCATCGCACTCCTCCGCAGACCAGAACCCGGCGGATGCTATAGCGAAGCTTTCAAAAATAGCAACGGTGGTGCTGTGCGCTCCGGCGGCTCACCCCGCCTCCGAGAAGTGCCGGACCACCCCGCCCGCCGCAGCGGGGCACTTCGGGCGCACGCGCAGCTCGACCACGGCGACCGCCAAGGCCAGGACCACCGAGGCCGCGGCGGCGCCGATCGCGATCGACGCGGCCACCGGGTACTGCCGGTCGTGGGCGGACAGGACCGCGTAGAACACACCGGGCAGGGCCGCGGTGCCCACCGCGGCCCCGATGCGCTGGCCGGTCTGCAACGCCCCGCCCGCCGCGCCTGCCACGGCCACTGGCACGTGCCGCAGGGTCAGCGTGGTGTTCGGTGAGATCACCCAGCCCCCGCCCACGCCCGCCACCAGCAGCGCGGGCGCGATGGCCCAGCCCGCGGCGGAGCCGGGGACCAGCCGCAGCACCACGGCGGTGGCGGCCAGCCCCACGACCACCAGGCTCAGGCCGGTGACGGTCAGCTTGCGGCCCCAGCGCTCGACCAGCCGCCCGCCCAGCAGCGCCGTCACCGCCGAGCCCGCCGCGAACGGGGTCACCGCCAGCCCCGACTGCAGCGGGGTGTAGCCCAGGCCGACCTGGAAGTACAGCGCGAAGACCAGCCAGATGCCGCTGAACCCGATGAAGTAGACCATGCCCAGCGCCGCTCCCGCGCCGTAGCCGGGTGTGCTGGTGAACAGGCGGATGTCCAGCAGCGGACCGCGGTCGCGCGCGGCCAGCCCGCGCTCCCAGCGGACGAACACCGCCAGCAGCACCGCGCCCGCGGCGAACAGCCACCACAGCGCGCGCAGGCCGCCGGACTCGGCCAGCACCAGCGGCAGCATCACCGCCAGCACGCCGGCGCCCAGCAGCGCCACGCCGACCGGGTCCAGCTCGCCGCGCGGCCCGGTGCGCCCGCGCGGCAGCAGCCGGGCCGCCAGCACCAGGGCGGCCAACCCGATCGGGACGTTGACGTAGAAGATCCACCGCCAGCCCTCGTCCTCCCCCGCCACGGCCAGGATCAGCCCGCCGACCACTGGTCCGATCGCGGTGGAGACAGCCACCGTGGCGCCGAAGAACCCGAACGCCCGGCCGCGCTCGGGGCCGCGGAACAGCTGCTGGATCAGCGCCGAGTTCTGCGGGGCCAGCGCGCCCGCGCACACGCCCTGCGCGAGTCTGGCCGCGACCAGCACCCCGGTCGTGGGCGCCAGCCCGGCCAGCGCGCTGAACAGCACGAAGCCGCCGAGCGCGGCCAGGAACACGGTGCGCCTGCCCAGCGCGTCGCCCAGCCGCCCGGCGGGCACCAGCGCCAGGCCGAAGGTCAGCGCGTAGCCCGAGACGACCCACTGCACGCCCGCCGGGCCGGTGCCGAGGCCGTGCTGGATGGAGGGCAGCGCGACGGAGACGATGCTGATGTCGAGCAGACTCATGAAGCCCGCCACGAGCGTCACCGCCAGCGCCTTCCACCGGCGCGGATCGGGCTGGTAGGAGTCGGTCATGCCCACTGTCTACCCACCGCTGGGCGGTCTCGCAGGGTGAGCGATCAAGGTGCCCACGAGTCGGGGTGCGACGCGGACCGCCGAAGGTGGAGGGCGATGTCGGCGTAGGGCACCAGGGCGGTGCCCTACGCCGACATCACGGGGATGGCGGCCCGACCACCGCAGGTGACCATGTCGAGGTTCGGCGCGTCGAGGTGCCGCTCCAGGTTCACCGCCGGGACGATGAACGGGTCGAGCGCGGCCGGGGTGAGGTCGCGTCGAACACGACGCGGATGTCCGCGAAGTCCGGCATGGCGATCAGTCCCGCCACGCCGTCGGCGGTGGTGTCGACGATGCCGTCACCTGCGGTCGGACGGCCCGGAGAAGTTCCTGCACGGTCCGGGCGACGGCGTGCGGCGCGGGTTGCCCAACCCGCTGGGCCCGCTGTCGGTGCGGTAGTTCGGACTGGGGACCGAGGGCTTCTTCGAGGTGGTCGCGGACGGGCGCGGCACCGTGCGCCGCGAGCGGGCCGTTACGAAGATCATCCCGTTCTCGCCGCACAACTCGGACGAGGTGCTGGACGTCCTCGGGCTCAACGTCAAGGCACCGGCTCAGCCCGGTCGATCCGGCGGCGCACCGGGCCGTGACCCGCACCTCCCATAAGTCAACAGCTGTTGACCAGACTGCGGCGAACCGCCCGCGACTAAGTCAACAGACGCTGACTTAGTCTGCCCCCATGTCCACGAACCGACGCCGCTCCGCATCCGCCACCAGGGCCGCCATCCTCGACGCGGCCCGCGTGCGCTTCGCCGCCGAAGGGCTCGACCGGGTCACCGTCCGCGACATCGCGGGCGACGTCGGGGTCGACCCGGCCATGGTGATCCGCTACTTCGGCTCGAAGGAGGGCCTGTTCGCCGAGGCCGCGCGGTTCGACCTGGAACTGCCCGACCTCAGCGACGTGCCGCCGGAGGAGTTCATGGACGTGCTCATGCCGCACTTCTTCAGCGTGTGGGAGAACAACGCGGGCTTCCTGGCCTTGCTGCGCGCGGCGACCACCGACAAGAAGTCCGCGGCGAAGATGCTGGACCTGTTCACCGAGCAGGTCGCCCCGGCGCTGGCCGCCGCCGCGGTAGACCGCGCGCCCGAGCGGGCCGCCCTGCTCGGCTCGCAGATGCTGGGCCTGGTGCTGTCGCGGTACGTGCTGGGAGTGCCCCCGCTGGTGGAGATGGACCGCGAGCGCCTGCGCGACTGGATCGCCCCGGTGCTGCGGCACTACCTCACGGCGGAACCGCCGAGCGCCTGAGTCAACAGCCGTTGACTTGCCCTCCGCCCCGGTCTACCGTCGCGGTCAACAGGCGTTGACTTACTCGGTGGCACGAGGAGGAGCGGTGATCGACACCCGACCTGTCCTGATCGTCGGCGCGGGTCCGACCGGCCTGACCGCCGCGGTGGAGCTGTCCCGGATGGGCGTCCCGGTCCGCGTGGTGGACCGGGCGCCAGGTCCGGCGACCACGTCCAGGGCGCTGGCCGTGCACGCCCGCACCCTGGAGCTGCTGGCGCCGCGCGGCGTCGGCGACGAACTGCTCGCCCTGGGCAACCGGGTGCGCGCGACCACCCTGCACGGGCGCGGCGGGCGGCTGGCGTCGATGCGGCTGGACATGGTCCCCAGCCACTACAACTACATCCTGATGGTGCCCCAGTCCGAGACCGAGCGACTGCTGCGCGAGCGGCTGGCCCACCAAGGCGGGCACGTCGAGCAGGGCGTGGAGATGGTCGACCTGGCCCAGCCGCCCGACGGCGGGGTGCACGCGGTGCTGCGCCACCCCGACGGGCGCGAGGAGGCGGTCGAGGCCGCCTTCCTGATCAGCGCCGAGGGCGCGCACAGCACCGCCAGGCGCATCCTGAACCTGCCCTTCGCGGGCCGCGCGCTGGCGCAGGGCTTCGCGCTGGCCGACCTGCGCGTGGACGCCGACCTGCCGGAGGACGAGCTGTCCATCTTCCTGGCCCCCGACGGCTTCGCGGCCGCGTTCCCGATGGGCGGCCACCGCTTCCGCCTCATGGCCGCCGACCCGGCGGACCGCGACAAGGACGCCCCGCCGCCCTCGCTGGCCGAGGTGCAGGCGATCTACGACCACGTCAGCCCCGTGCCCGCCACGTTGCGCGATCTGAACTGGAGCTCCCACTTCCGCGTGAACAGCCGCCACCTGTCCACGCTGCGCGTGGGCCGGGTGTTCCTCGGCGGCGACGCCGCGCACGTGCACAGCCCGGCGGGTGGGCAGGGCATGAACGCGGGCATCCAGGACATGGTCAACCTGTGCTGGAAGCTGGCGGCGGTGCTGCACGGCCGGGCGACCCCGGCGCTGCTGGACACCTACCAGGCCGAACGCCTGCCCGTCATCGCCGCCCTGGTGCGCGCCACCGAGAGGACCACGCAGGCGTCCACCTCGCGCAGCCCGCTGCTGTACCAGGTCCTCGCCCACCTGCTGCCACTGACGCTGGGCCGGGAAGCGGTGCAGCGCAAGGCCACCCGCACGCTCAGCCAGCTCGCCGTGCACCACCGCCGCGGCCCGCTGGCCAGCGACAGCCGCCTCGGCCCGCTGCGGGCGGGTGACCGCGTGCCCGACCTGATGCTGGAAGGCGGGTCACGCCTGTACGAAGTGCTGGACCTGAACGGGCCCACCCTGTTCGCGGTGGCGCCGCACGGGACGGCACCGGTGTGGTGGGAGGCGCTGCGGCGGTGGCAGGGGGCGGTCACGGAGCGCCGGTTCTTCGTCCACGCCGACCAGCTCGACGCCGACAAGGAGGTGGCGGACGCGCTGCGCGACCGGGGCGGGCTGCTGCTGGTGCGCCCCGACGGCCACCTCGCCGCGGCCGCCCCCATCACCGACCCGACCGCGATCGCCGAGTGGCTCACCCGCTGGTTCACCCCGCGCCCGCCCTCCACCACCACAGCTGTGGTACCGGCGACCTCGGGCGTCGCGTCCGGCGAACCGGACGCCTGACCGGGGCGCAGCCGACGCGATCCGACCAACCCCGGCTACCGGAAGGGCGCCGCGACCAGGTCGAGCAAGGTCCGGCGATGCGCGGCGAGCCTGCCCGTGCGGTTCACGGTCACCGCGCCGACCAGCTCCCCGCCTCGGTGGTGCAGGACCTCCGCGCGCCTGCCGCGCGGGTCGAGCTCCAGCACCTGTTGCCCGTCGGCCAGGTGGGGCAGGCCCACCGAGCGGATGCGCAGGTCGTACTGGTCGGACCAGAACGACGGCACCCGCGGTTCGAGCGGGCCGGGGCCGTGCAGCAGGGTGGCCGCCGCGGTGCGGGCCTGCTCCGCCGCGCTCGTCCAGTGCCCCTGGTTGACCAGTGCGCCCCCGGCCAGCGGCTCGGGGACGCGGCAGACGTCGCCCGCGGCGACCACGTCCGGCAGGAACCGACCACGGGTGGTGCGCACGCGCCCGAACCGGTCGCAGGCGACACCGCCCACGACGTCCAGCCCCGATCCGCGCAACCAGCCGGTGTTGGGGACCGCGCCCAGTGCCAGCACCACCGCTGCGCCGGTCACGCGGTCGCCGTCGGAGAGCACCGCGCGGACCCCTCCACCCGCACCGGCGAGTTCCACCACGGTCGTCGACAGGCGCAGGTCCACGCCGTGCTCCCGGTGCGCCTGCGCCACGAATCCGCCCACGACCGACCCGAGCGCCCGCTCCAGCGGTTGCGCGGCGGGATCGACCAGGGTCACCGCGACGCCCGCGCTCCGGGCGACGGCGGCGACCTCGCTGCCGAGGAAGCCCGCACCCACCACGACGAGCCTCCGACCGCCTTCGCGGGCGGCGCGCAGCGCCGAACGCAGGGCCAAGGCGTCGTCGAGCCCTCGGACGGTGAGGACGCCCCGGTCCGGGGCGGTGCCGGGGCCGGTCCACCCGCGCGCGGCGGCGCCGGTGGCGATCACCAGACCGTCGTAGGGCAGGGTCGTCCCGTCCGCGGTCTCGACAACGCGCCCGCGCGGGTCCAAGCGCGCCGCCGGGCAGCCGAGGCGCCAATCGACGTCGAGGTCGGCGGCCACCGGGAAGGCCACCCCGCCGGCCGGAACGGCTCCCGCCAGCAGCGCCTTGGACAGCGGCGGGCGGTCGTAGGGCATGTGCGGCTCGTCCCCCACCACGACGAGCGTCCCGCCGAACCCCAGCTCGCGCAGGGACTCGGCGGCCCGCAGGCCCGCCAGCGAAGCGCCGACCACGACGACGCGCCTCGGCGGCGTCCTCATCCCGCCTCTCCCACCAGGGCGATCGCGCGCACCGGGCACGCCCCGGCGGCCCGGACGACGTCCTCACGGAGCCCTGCGGCCGGTTCGGCCTCGTAACGCAAGCGGTCGTCATCGTCGAACGAGAAGACCTCGGGGGCGGCGAAAACACACTGCCCGTGGCTCTCGCACACGTCCATGTCCACGTGGATGCGCACGTCGAACACCACTCCTTCACAACGGGTGGGACGGTCAGGGGTTGAAGCGGGAGTACGCGGGGGCGCTCCAGCGCAGCGGACTGAGCGCGGGCACCTCCACCACCCCGGCGATGTCGAACCGGACGACGCGCTGGGCTCCCCGGTGGCGGGCGGCGCCGCGCGCGGACCAGTCGACCGCGGCGGTTCCGGTCAGGTGCAACGAGGTCCCGGTCTCCCAGTCGGGGAAGAGCAGCCCCGCGTCCGGGCGCAGTTCGAGGTTGCCGAGGGTGAGGAACATGGCGTTGCCCGTGTAGTCGGGCCACTCCAACCGGTCCTCGGACAGCACGTGGACGAAGCCGGGGTTCCCGCCCCGGTGCGAGGTGTCGACCTTGCCCTCGTCCGAGGCGGTGGTGACGAAGAACGTGTCCGCGGTGGTGACGCGGTGCCGCTGCTCGTCGCTGAGCACCGACGCGGACCTGCCCGCACCGGGCACCACGTCGGCCCTCGGCGTGGGTTCCCGCTTCTGGATGTACTTGGGGCAGTTGGCGAAGACCTGCTCGACCTCGACGACCAGGCCGCCGTCGCGCGGGCGGGCCACGCCGTTGATCCGCATCCGCCGCCGGGTGCCGGGTTCGACGGCGATCACGCCGACCTCGACCCGCCGCGACAGCGCCTCGGCCAGCGGATCGGCCTCGGCGGGCGCTGCCGCGACGGTGAGCGTGCGACTGTCGGGCGCTTGGAGGAACCCCGGTTCGCCGGTGAGCATCGTCGTCCACAGCCGACCGCCGCCGTCGTCGGCGCCCAGGAAGACGACGTGCTGACCGGCCAGGAACCCGGCGGCGACCTCGGGGATCGTCGAGCGGATGCCGTTGAGCCCGAACGCGGCCTGGTCGAGCAGACCGGCGCGCGCTTGGACCGCTCGCTCCCCGCGGTGGTAGGAGGGGTGGCGTTGGCTGGTCATGGCTTAGAAGAAGCCGCAGGTGGGAGCACCGGCCGTCGGCGCGGCGGAGCCGCCCGCGCCCGAGGGCGCGTAGATCTCCAGGCGGATGCCGTCGGGATCGGTGAAGAAGATGCCGCCGGAGTCCGCGCCCTCGCCGTGCGGCACCACGCCGTCGTAGGCGAAGGTCGTCGACAGCTCGCGCAGGACCGCCTCGGCGGCGCGGACCTCGTCGACCGACTCCACCTGGAAGGACAGGTGGTGCAGACCCGGCAGAGCCGTCGGGAAAGCGCCGTCGCTCTGCTGCCACAGCGTCAACAGCAACTGCCCGTCCCGCCCCAGGAAGACGAACCGCCGACCCGGCCCGGCGCCGTCGCTGAGCACTTCGAAGCCGAAAACCCGCTGGTAAAAGTCCCGCGAGCGGTCGACATCGGTGACGTTCAACCCGATGTGCCCGGTCTTCAGGCCGGTGAGTGCCATGCCGTTCCTCCCTGATCATCTTTAACCGTTGATCGAACGGTAGCCGGTTAGAAGGAGGGGCGTCAACCCGGCAAAGCTGGGTACAACGGTTAGAAGTAGGTTGGTCCGCGCACCGGCTGCCCAGGAGGTCCCATGACCGCAGACCCCAGGCCACTGATCGGCGAGCCGCTCGCCCTGGACCTGCTCAACACGCGCTGGATCGCGGGCAGCGCCCACGACCTGCTGGAAACTGCGGACGGACTGCGGACCTGGCTGCGCAGCGCCGGCCTGGCCGAGCGCTGCCGCGCCGACGAGGCGACGCTCGCCGCGGTCCTGCGCACCCGCGACGCCCTCGCCGCCGCGATCGACCCGCCGCACAGCACCGCGGCGCTGGACGAGGTGCTCGGCCACGGGCGGATCCGCCTGCGGGTGGAGGACCGCCGCCCGGTGGAGGAGGTCGAGGTGGACGACCCGGCGTGGCTGCCGGGGTGGCTGGCCGCCCGCGATTACGTCGACCTGCTGCGGCGAGCGGCCGACCGCGTCAGGGCCTGCGCCAACCCGGCCTGCGTGCTGCACTTCTTCGACGTGTCGAAGAACGGCAGCCGCCGGTGGTGCTCCATGGCGGGGTGCGGCAACCGGGCGAAGGCGAACCGCCACTACGCCCGGCACCGCGACGACCCGACCCGCTGACCGGACCGGGCGACGACGAGGAGGGCCCGACGCGCGCGTGCGCGTCGGGCCCCGTTGACGGCGGGAATCCCCTTGCCCGCCCTCGTCGTCCGGGATCAGCGCGTGGTTGTGCGGTGTTCGGCGTGCACGGTCACCTGTGAGGTGTCCTGGGCTGCGTTGTGCCTCGGGGAGTCGAACCCCTCGCGCTGCCCTCCGCGCGCCGGAGAAAGTGGCCGGATGAACCGCCGGACCGCGGTGTGCGCTCGCTTCCCGGACGACTACCCGCGCCCGCCGTCCCTCGCTCAGTCCAGCAGGTCCACCTGCCAGTTCGCCTGCTGGATGTCGGTGTCGACCTCGCGGATGTCCCGCGCCAGCCGGTCGGCGTCCGCGCGCAGCCGCGCCACCGGCAGCGCGGAGACGTACAGCAGTTCCGAGCGGAGCTGGCGGGCCATGCCCGGCTGGTTGCGGCCCGTGGCGGCGTCCGCGGCGGCGGTGAGCAGGCCGTGGCGCAGGCGCAGCGCGTCACGGCGGGCCAGCGCGTCGCTGATGGTGCCGTCGCGCAGCGGCGTCGCGGCGTTGGTGCGGTTGATCCGGCGGATCAGCGACTCCAGTTCGTCGGACGCCTCCAGCGCCTGCGCCAGCAGGGCCTCGGCGTCCTCGGCGGGCGTCTCGCCCTCCTGGTAGCGCGCGTTGCCCGCCACTCGCGCGCGCAACTGCTCGACCCGTCGCGCGACGTCGGCGCGCAGCGCGAGCGCCTCACCCAGCTTCATCCGCACCTCTCCCGTGGCAGTGGGCGGAAGTATGCCACGCCGTCGACCAGGCCCTTCGGGATTCAGGTATCAGTGCGGTATCAGTGCCCCGTACCCGCTTCGGGGTGGGTGTGCACGGTGACCGCCACCAACCGGGGCACCGCGCGCACCATGTTCCGCTCCACGTCGTGCGCGATGCGGTGGGCGCGCTCCACGTCCAACCGCCCGTCGACCGCGATGACCAGCTCCGCGCGCAGGCTGTGCCCGATCCAGCGCATCCGCAGCTCCTCGGCTCGCGCCACGCCGTCCACCGCCGCGGCCGCCCGCTCGGCCAGCTCCACGGTGGCCGGGTCCACCGCGTCCATCAGCCTGCCGAGCACCTCGGTCGCCGCGTCACGCAGCACGACCAGGATCGCCACCGTCATGCCGAGCCCCACCAGCGGATCGGCGACCGGGAAGCCCAGCGCGACGCCCGCCGCACCCAGCACCACCGCCAGCGAGGTGAAGCCGTCGGCGCGGGCGTGCAGACCGTCGGCCACCAGCGCCGCCGAGCCGATCCTGCGGCCCACCGACACCCGGTAGCGGGCGACCAGCTCGTTGCCCGCGAAGCCGATGGCGCCCGCCAGCGCCAGCACCCCCAGGTGGCGCACCGGTTCGGGGTCCAGCAGCCGCTGCACCGACTGGTAGCCGGTGAGCGCGGCCGAGGCGGCGATGAGCAGCACCACGACCACGCCCGCCAAATCCTCCGCGCGGCCGAGGCCGTAGGTGAACCGGCGGGTGGCGGCCCGCCTGCCCAGCACGAAGGCGATGCCCAGCGGCACGGCGGTCAGCGCGTCGGCGGCGTTGTGCACGGTGTCGCCCAGCAATGCCACCGAACCGGTGACCAGCACCAGGACGGCCTGGGCCAGCGCGGTGAGCAGCAGCGCGACGAACGACACCACCAGCGCCCTGATGCCCTGGCGACTGGTCTCCAGAGCCGGGTCGAGCCGGTCGGCGGTGGTGTGGCGGTGCGGCACGCCCCACCACGACCGCCCGTGCCCGTGTCCGTGCCCGTGTCCGTGCTCTCCGGTCACCGCTCCGCCTCCCGCTCGACTCCGCAACCTCTATATCTGCGCATACTCGCAGATACGCAGTCAACTAGGCTCACCCCGTGCACACTTCGCTGGCGAACTTCGACATGCCCGACGAGGAGCGCGTCAACCTCGCCGCCGAGTCCTTCCGCCTGCTGGCCGACCCGACCAGGATCAAGGTGCTCTGGGCGCTGCTGCAGGGCGAGTCCTCGGTGGCGTGCCTGGCGGAACTGGCGGGCGCGACACCCACCTCGGTCAGCCAGCACCTGGCCAAGCTGCGCCTCGCCGGTCTGGTGAAAGGCCGCCGTGAGGGCACCTTCGTGTACTACTCGGCGGCCAACGACCACGTGCGCGGCCTGCTGGCGCAGGCGCTGTTCCACGCCGACCACGTCGACCGCGGCATGGACTGAGCTTCACCGGTCCGGTCCTGTACGCACCGTGCGCAGCAGGTCACGATGAGCTTCGGGAACTCATCGAGACGGGGGATCATCGATGCACCCGTACGTGCTCGACCCGACCGGCCGGGACATCCACCGCGAGGCCGCCGAGCTGCGCGCCCGCGGTCCGGCGACCCCGGTGGAGCTGCCCGGCGGCGTGCGCGCCTGGGCGATCACCAGCGCCGAGCTGATCAGGCGTCTGCTGGCCGACCCGCGCGTGTCCAAGGACGCGGCCCGGCACTGGCCCCCGTGGTCCGCTGGTGAGATCCCCGAGGACTGGCCGCTGCACCTGTGGGTCTCGGCGCGCAACATGTTCACCGCTTACGGCGAGGAGCACCGCAGGCTGCGCTCGCTGGTGGCCAAGGCCTTCACCGCGCGCCGCACCGCCGCCCTGCGCCCGAGGGTGGAGCGGATCACCGCCGACCTGCTCGACGCGCTGGCCGCCGGACCGGACCGGGTGGACCTGCGAGAGCGCTTCGCCCACCCGCTGCCCATCGAGGTGATCTGCGGCCTGTTCGGCATCCCCGACGCGGCGCGCTCCGGCCTGCGTCAGGCGGTCGACCTCATCTTCGCCACCACCACCTCGCCCGCCGAGGCGCTGGCCAACCACCAGGCCGTCTACGCCATCATCGGCGACCTGGTCGCGGACAAGCGCCGCTCGCCCGGCGACGACCTGACCAGCGACCTGGTCGCGGTGCGCGACGACGACGGCTCCCGGCTCACCGAGGCCGAACTGGTCGACACGCTGCTGCTGCTGGTCTCCGCGGGCCACGAGACCACGGTGAACCTGCTCGACCACGCCATCACCGCGCTGCTGACCCACCCCGACCAGCTGCTCGGCGTCCGCTCGGGCGCGGTGTCGTGGTCGGACGTCATCGAGGAGACGCTGCGCTGGCAGGCCCCGGTGGCGAACCTGCCGCTGCGCTACGCGGTGGAGGACCTGGTGCTCGACGGCGTGGTGATCCGCCGGGGCGAGGCGATCCTGACCGGTTACGCCGCCGCCGGGCGCGATCCGGCGGTGCACGGCGACAGCGCCGACCGGTTCGCCCCCGGCCGCGCCGACAAGAGCCACCTGGCGTTCGGCTACGGCGCGCACCACTGCCTGGGCGCGCCGCTGGCCCGGCTGGAGGCCGGGGTGGCGCTGCCCGCGCTGGTCGACCGCTTCCCCGACCTGGCGCTGGCCGTGCGGCCCGACGAGCTGCGGCCCGTGCCCTCGTTCATCTCCAACGGCCACGCCGCGCTGCCGGTGTCGCTGCGCGGCGTTTGACAGCACCAAAGTGTAAGTGTGTACTCACACACATGCCCGACATCCCCCGGTCCACCGCCGAAGCGCGTCGCGCGACGGTGCTCCACCGCGCCGTGCCCGTCTTCGCCCGACACGGCTACCACGCCACGCCGGTCACCGCGGTGGCCGAGGCCGCCGGGATCTCGCAGGCTTACGTGTTCCGCTTGTTCAAGGGCAAGCTGGAGCTGTTCGTCGCGGCGCTGGACCACTGCTACGAGCTGATCTGCCGAACACTGCGCACCAGCGCGGAGACCGCGCCCGGTGCCGGCCCGGACGAGGTCCTGGAGGCGCTGGGGAACGCCTACGCCGACCTGATCGCCGACCGCGACCTGCTCATGCTCCAGATCCACGCGCAGAGCGCCTCGGACATCCCCGAGGTGTGCGAGGCCATCCGGCGCGGTTACGCCGCCGTGGTGGAGACGGCGCGGGAGCTGTCGGGCGGTACCGACGAACAGGTGCAGCGGTTCATCGCACTGGGCCAGCTGTGCCACCTCATCGTCGCCGCCGACCTCGACGGCGTGGACGCGGCCTGGGCACGCACGCTGACCCGCGGGATGCGCCACCCCACCTCCCGCGAGTCGAACTCCCAGAACCCCTGAGTTCAACGCCCGGGTGGCACGCCGTCCACCCCGCATCGGACATACGCCACCTCGGGTAGTGGTTACCGGCCCCTGGGAGCGGGTCGGGTAGTACTTGCAGGCGGGCGTGGCGATGGACGGGACGGTACCGTCCATGAGTTAGGGTGGCACCATGACCCGTCGCGCACCGTCCGGGGCGGCCGTGCTGCAGCCCGGCATCACCGCTGCCATCACCGATGCCGTCCTGGCCGAGCTGGTGGAGCGGGGTTACGCGCGGCTGTCCATGGAAGGGGTGGCCAAGCGCGCCGGGGCGGGCAAGAGCGCCCTGTACCGGCGGTGGCGCACCAAGCAGGAGATGGTGCTGGCGGTGCTCGCCGAGATCAGCGTGCCGAGGGTCGAAGTGGTCGACACCGGCACGCTGCGCGGCGACCTGCACGCCCTGGTGACCTCCGTCGCCGCCTGGCTGACCGAACCGCCGTTCTCCCGGATCATCCCCGACCTGGTGGCCGAGATCACCCGCGCGCCCGACCTGGCCGAGGCCATCGCGGCCTCCATCGGCGCGCCCCGGCGGGCGCTGGCCAGGAAGGTGCTGGAGCGGGCCGTGGCGCGCGGCGAACTGGCCCCCGACACCGACCTGGAGATGGCCCAGGACCTGCCCGCCGCGCTGGTCTACTGGCGGATGGTGGTGCGGCGGGCACCGGTCGAGCCGGACTACCTCGACCGGGTCACCGACACCGTGCTGCGCGCGCTGGGGGCCGCGTCCGGCTGAAGCGGCCCGATCGCGCCACCGGGGCGGCCGCGGTCCCCCACCGTCACTGCCGGTCGTGCGGCAGGCGCGCGGAACTGGCGAACGAGCTGGCGTCGTCGGCCGTCTGACCGCGTCGCGCCGCCTCGGCCAGCGCCTCGTCGTCCAGGTCGGGGTCGGGCGCGGGAACGGTGTCCGGTTCCACGTCCGACGCGACGTCGGCCAGGTCCTGGTTGACCGGGTCCTCCTCGTCTGCGGTCTGCGCGGCCGTCTCCGGCTGCTCCTCGGCCAACCGCTCGTCCAGCGGGCGCGGGGTGCGCTGCTCGTAGGGGGTGGTGCCGTACTGGTCGGCGCCGACCCACCGCTCCGGCGGGTCCATGCCCGCCTCCAGGGGGTCGAGCCTGAGCCGGTCCTCGTCCAGGTCCTCCGCGCTGTTCAGCGCGGCGGGATCGGTTTCCACCGCATCGGGCGAACCGGTGTCGTGCGGCGGGGTGTAGGAACCGAACTCCTGTTCTTCGCTTGAGGTCATGGACGCCGTGTACCCACGATCATGCCGAAGACACCACTCCAGTCGGGAACACCACACGACCCGGTGTCCTCGCCGAGGGCGGTCGGTGCGCTCCGTGCCCTTTTCGTCAGCTCCGCGGGTGCGCGGGCGCCCCCCTGCCCTCGCGGGAGCCCCGGTAGGCCGCCAGCCTGAGCCTGACCAGCACGCCCGGCGCCGGACGCAGCTCGGGGTGGTGGTTGACCATCGGGTCGAACCACTCCACCCGCTCGGGCTCGCCGCGCACCTCCAGCTCCGCCACCGCCCGCCAGCGGCCGAAGGGCTCCGCCACGGTCAGGGTGAACATGACTGGGTGACGTTCGGCCGCCGCGCGGAACGCCTCGGTCGAACTGGGCAGCCGCTCGCCGCCCGCCGGGAACGCCCCGATCCACCGCAGGCCGCCATCGACCCGGTACGGCAGCACCGTGCTGTAGGGCCGGGCTCGCCAGTTCCGCCGCGGCAGCGGCAGCGCGCGCAGCACGGGCAGCGATCCCGAGCTGTCGAACAGCAGGTCCAGCGGCCCACCGGGCCTGCCGCCGGGCACGCGCACCGCCAAGCCGAGCACGTCGGGCCACGTGCCGGGCGTGCCCGCCCCCTTGGACACGCGCACCAGCACGTCCCGCTCGGGTTCGCCACCCGACAGCAGCCGGGCCACCGGATCCCGCCCGGTGGCCCGCAGCACGCCGCGCAGCGCCACTCCCGGCGAGTGCACCGCCCGCGCGTGCCGCCACCTCGCCAGTACTCGGAAGACCGTGTCGATCACGAGCACTCCTCCCTTTCCGGGTCGTCCCCGGATACCCCGCCCGCACGGGTGTAGGCCCCGTTTGCCCGTGGCCCGGTCGGGTAGCCGACCGCCATGAGCACCAACGAGCTACCGATTCCGGACTACGACCAGATCCCGCTGGGCGACTTGCGGCACCGCGTGCGGTCGCTCTCCGAGCAGGAGCTGCGGGGCGTGCTGGAGCACGAGCGCGAGCACGGCAACCGCGCGCCGGTGCTGCAGGTGCTGACCGCGCGGCTGGAGGAGCTGGAGGGCGGCGCCGAGCCGTCCGGCGGCGACCCGCGCAACGCGCCGGAGGTCGCGGGCGCCTCGGGCGTTCCGCCGGTCTCGCCCGAGCACTCGCCGGAGGACAACACGCCGCTGCGGCACGGGGTCTACGGGCAGACCCCCGCACGAGGGCGGAACTGAGCCATGGCCGAGCCGAGAGGACGCCCGGTCGAGCTCGACGGCAACACCGCAAGCGCCATGGCGGACGACCCGGACTTCGCCGGTGAGCACACCCGGCCGACGGTGGCCGACGACCAGGAGCGCCCCTCCGACGAAGCCGAACCGGCGGGTCGGGGTGGCGACGGTGGGATGGACCCCGTCTGACGTCCGGCCTCCGCGCCGCACCGCCGCGGCGCGGAGGCCGGACTCGGGAGCCGCTGGGCGCGTCAGGGCTGGAAGACCGATCGGACGCAGTCGTCCTCCTTGTCCTTGAACAGCTGGTAGCCGCGAGGGGCCTCGGCCAGCGGCATCACGTGCGTGGCCAGGTGCCCGGTGGACAGCTCGCCCTTGGCGATGCGGTCGAGCAGCATCGGGATGTAGCGCTGGCCGTGCTGCTGCGCCCCGCGCACCGTCAGCCCCTTGTTGAGCACCGCACCCAGCGGGAACTTGTCGACGAACCCGCTGAACACGCCCAGCACGAACACCGAGCCGCCCTTGCGGCAGTTGTAGATGGCCTCGCGCACCGCGATCGGCCTGTCGGTTTCCAGCTTGAGCTTGCTCTTGACCTGGTCGTAGACGTACTGCGGGCCGTCGCTGTGCGCCTCGCAGCCCACCGCCTCGATGCACACGTCCGGACCACGCCCGCCGGTGGCCTCGCGCAGCGCCGCGCCGACGTCGACCCGCTGATAGTTCAGCGTCTCCACGCCGAAGGTCCGCTCGGCCTGCCGCAGCCGGTAGTCGAAGCGGTCGATCACCAGCACCCGCTCCGCGCCCAGCAGCTGCGCCGCCCGCGCGGCCATCTGCCCGACCGCGCCGCAGCCCCACACCGCCACGGTGTCGCCGGGCTGAACCCCGCCCAGATCCGCCCCCATCCACCCGGTGGGCACCGAGTCGGAGGCGAACAGGGCGCTCAGGTCGTCCACGCCCTCGGGGATCGGGATGGCGGTGTGGTCGGCGAAGGGCACCCGCACGTACTCCGCGTGGCTGCCCCGGAACCCGCCCATGGCGTGGGAGTAGCCGAAGATGCCGCCGGGGTCGGCGCCCCACAGCGCCTGCGTGATGCCGGGGTTGGTGTTGGTGTTGTCGCACAGCGACCACAGGTCGTGCTTGCAGTAGTAGCACTCGCCGCAGCCGATGAAAGACGCCACCACCACCCGGTCGCCGACCTTGTGCCGGGTCACGCCCGGCCCGACCTCGACCACCTCGCCCATGAACTCGTGGCCGATCACGTCACCGGCCTGCATGAACGGGATGTGGCCGGTGAGCAGGTGCAGGTCGGAGCCGCAGGCGGTGCTCAGCCCGACCTTGAGGACGACGTCCTTGTCGTCGAGGACCTTCGGGTCGGGCACGTCCTGCACCCGGACGTCGTTGATCCCCTCCCAGCACAGCGCCTTCACAGCCGCCCCTCCCCCTTCGACTTGCCGATGACCAGCTGGAGCACCTTGCCCGCCGGGCCGGGGTGGGTGGTGCCGGTGGTGTCCGGCTGGACCACCAGGCCGGTCTCCAGCAGCGACTTGGCCTGCCGCAGCGCGATCCGCAACTCCTCGCGGGAGACCTCCTCGCCGATCGGGCGGGCCAGCAGTTCGGTGCCCTTGTCGCCGGGAGCGGGGCGGAAGCGGACCTCGATCCGGTCGCGCAGCCGCTCCAGCGGCTCGGGCAGCGACGCCGCGCCGGTCACCTGGTCCAGCGGCCGGTAGGCGGTCACCGCCAACCAGTGCTCCTCCCGGCCCTTCTTGTGCCCGTCCGCGGTGTGGCTGGTCAACCTGCGCGCCAGCGCGACCGCCGCGCCGACCCCGGCCACGACCGCGGCCCTGCTCGCTGTCCTCATGTCCCGCCCTCTCGACATCGCCGAAGCCTGCGGGTACCCCCGCAGGCTTCGGCGACGCCTGTCCGGCCGAAATCGCCCCCATCGGTCGAGCCGGACGAGTCCCGCTCACCGTGCGGCTCGAACGCTCCTCCGGTGAGGGGATCGGCGCTGAGAACGAGATGCTCCTCCACCACGTCACCACGGGTATCGGAACGCCTCGTGCGCGCCTCCGACGACGTATCAAGCCCGTTAGCATCGCGGCAGCGAGGAACGCGGAGAGGACGGATGATGATCACGGGCGTGCTGATAGCCGAGAGCCTCCGCACCGGCACGACGCTGGACCACACCCGCCTCGTCGTCCAGGAGATCAAGCGCGTCGCCGTGCGGAACCCCACCGCGGACCAGCCCCCGGTCTGGACCCTGCTCAGCTTCGAGGCTCCCGACGCGGACGCGGACGCGTTGGCCCGCGCTTTCTCCGACGCGCTGGACCAACCCGGCTGGTACGCCGACTTCCGCACACCCGACGAGACCTTCGTGGTCTTCCCCGGCCGGATCTTCCGCTACTCGCGGGGTGACCGGACTGGACGGACCGAAGCCCAGGCGCACGGCCGGAGCATCGGCATCCCCGATGAACAACTCGACTGGCCCGTGTAGCCGGTCCCTCCACCCCGGTGACCGAACGCGCACCGAGGTGGACTTCCGCCGCCCCCCCGGATACCAGTCGTCGCGCGGCGTCCGGGGCGGCGGCACCGACGGCGACCTCGCCGTTCACGGCACCAGCGGTAGCATGATCACCTGTGATGATCGAGGAGGCGATGGACCTCAACCTCGCCGAGCACGCCGCTCACCTGCACCGGGGTTCGCCGATCGCCGCCGTCACCGCTACCGGTGACCTGCTGGTCGCCGACAGCGGGCTGGACGACGACACGTTCAACATCATCGCCGCCGCCCGCTTCACGCCGGAGAACGCGATCCAGCGCATCGAGCAGGTGGTCCGGGACGTCCGGGCCACCGGCAGGCCCTTCTCCTGGTGGGTCGGCCCCGCCGCCACACCCGCGAACCTCGGCGACCTGCTCGCCTCGGCGGGGCTGCCCGCGTCGGACTCCGAGACCGGGATGTGGCGCGACCTGGCCGACCTGCCCGCGATCCCACCGGCGGGCCGCCTCGACATCCGCCCGGTGACCACGCCGGAGGACCTGGCCGACTTCGCCGCCGTGCTCGCCGCCAACTGGGATCCGCCCGCCGCCACCGTGCGCCGCTTCTACGGCGACGCCGCCTCCCGAGCCCTCGCCTCCCCCGCGCGCTACTTGGTCGGCCGCGTGGACGGCCGCCCGGTGTGCACGGCCGAGGCGTTCCTCCACGCAGGCGTCGCGGGCATCTACAACATCTCCACCCTGGTCACCGACCGTCGGCGCGGCTACGGCGGTGCGATCACCCTGGCCGTGCTGCACGCCGCCCGCGCCGCGGGCGCCACCACCGCCGTCCTCCAGGCCTCGGCCGACGGGGAACCCGTCTACCGCCGCCTCGGCTTCACCGCCCGCGGCCGGTTCACCGAGCACGCCCTCCCCCTCGCCACCGACTGACCGCTGTTCAAGGGCGAAGAGGACGACTGCGTCCGCGTGGTCTTCCAGCCCTGACCCGCGTTCGGCGCTTCATACCGGCCGGGCGACTGGTTAGGGTCCTTGGTCGTGGACGACGCCTTACCCGGCAACGGCGTGATCGGCGGGGTCTCCGGTGCGGTGGTCCAGGCGCACTCGATCACCGGAGGCGTGCAGGTGCACCAGGCCCTGCCCCCGGTGGTGGTCCCGCGCCAGTTGCCGCTGGTGAAAACCGGCTTCGTGGGTCGCGCGACGTACTTGGCCGCGCTGGACCGCATGGTCGCGGATGGCCGTGCCGTCGGCGTCACGGTGATCGACGGCATGGCCGGGGTCGGCAAGTCGTCGCTGGCGGTGCGCTGGGCGCACGGCAAGGCCGAGCACTTCCCCGACGGACTCCTGTACGCAGACCTGCGCGGGTTCGGCGCGGCGGACGCCCCGGTCCACCCCGGTGAGGCGATCCGGGGGTTCCTGGACGCGCTGGGGATGCCCGGCATCGCCTGGCCCGTGGAGTTCGACAGGCAGGTGGCCCTGTACCGGAGCCTGATGGCAGGGCGGCGGGTGCTGATCGTGCTGGACAACGCGCGCGACAGCGAGCAGGTGGAACCCCTGCTGCCGGGCAGCCCGACGTGCCGGGTCGTGATCACCAGCCGTTACCGGCTGGACAACCTGGTCGCCAGGTACGGGGTCCGCACGGTGACGCTGACCCTGCTCCCCGAGGAGGAGTCGCACGAGCTGCTGGCGGTGGCGCTGGGCCGCGAGCGCGTCGCCGCGGAACCGGGGGCGGTGCGGGAGCTCGTCCGCCAGTGTGGCCACCTGCCGCTCGCGCTGTCCCTGGTGGCCGCCCGCCTGGACGGCGAACCGCACCTGCCGCTGGGCGCGCTCACCGCGGAGCTGCGCGACCAGCGCGACCGCCTCGACGCCCTGGCCAGCGGCGAGCCGGGGTTCGCGGTGAAAGCGGTGTTCTCGTGGTCCTACGACGCGCTCAGCGCGCCCGCCGCGTCGTTGTTCCGCCTGATGAGCCTGCACCCCGGCCCGGACCTGCCCCTGGCCGCGCTGGCGTCGCTGGCGGGCACCGGCGTCGACCGCGTGCGCGGCCTGGTGCGGGAGCTGGCGCGCGCGCACCTGGTGGAACCGGACAAGCCCGACCGGTACCGGGTGCACGACCTGCTGCGCATCTACGCCCGCGAGCGGTGCGACGCCGGGGATACCGCGGCGGTCCGCGAGGCCGCCGCCCACCGGCTGCTCGACCACTACGCGCACACCGCCGCGGTCGCGGACAGCCACATGGGTTCGCCGTGGGAACCGCTCGCCATCACGCCACCGCCTGCGGGTGTGACCGTCCACGACATCGGCACCCAGGAGCAGGCGCTGGCCTGGTTCGCCGACGAGCACGCCGCGCTGCTCGCCGTGGTCGCGCAGAGCGCCGCCGCGGGCGCCGACCGGCACACCTTCCGCCTGACCCGCGCCATGGCCACCTACCTCGACCGGCGCGGGCACTGGCGCGACTTCGCCGACACCGCGCACCGGGCGCTCGACGCGGCCCGGCGATGGGGGGATCCCGCCGCCCTCGCGATGGCGCACCGCCTCCTGGCGCGGGCGTCGATCCGGCTGAAGCGGTTCGCTCCGGCGGGCGAGCACCTGGCGCGGGCCCTGGATCTGTTCGAGCAGCTCGACGACGACTACGGACGCACCCACACCCGTTACGCGCTGGGCTACCTCGGGGTCCTCGTCCGCGACCGCGCGCAGGCGCTCGACCACACCCGCGCGGCGCTGGAGCTGGCGGAGCGGGGCGGCTACCGCAACTGGCAGGCCAAGTCGTTGAACAACATCGGCTGGTGCCACCTGGAGTTCGACGAGCACCGGGAGGCGCTGCCGCACTGCCTGGCGGCGCTGCGCCTGTTCGAGGCACTGGGCACCGATCCGGACGGCCACGCCCACGTCCTGGAGTGCCTGGGCCGCGCCCGCTCGGGGGTGGGCGAGCCGGAGCGGGCGCTGGAGCACTACCGGCAGGCGTTGGCGCTGTGCAAGCGGCGGGGCAACCACTTCACCCAGGCCAGCACGCTCCGCTTCATGGCCGCCGCCCACCAGGCACTGGGGCGGACCGACGCGGCCCGCGCCACCCTGCACAGCGCGCTGACCATGCTTCGACTCCTGGGTTCCCCGGAGGTCGCGGCGGTGCGGGAGCAGTTGTCCGCGCTCCCCGCCGCGGCGGTCCGTCAGCCGTCGCTGGGCGTGCCCTGTCCCCCGTGCGGGATCAACTGCTCCTCCGACGGCGTGGGGGTCCGGTGCAGCAGGCCGTCGTGCTGCCTGCCGTACTGACCGGTGTGCGACAGCGGCGGCGAGTAGGCGTGGATGGTCACCGTCGGCCCGGCGCCGGGCTCGCGGCGCATCCGGTGGATGTAGGTGTTGTCGAACTGGAAGCTCTCCCCCTCGGGCACGGCCTGGCCGGTCGGCTTCTCGCCCAGCCGCAACTGCTCGTGCCGGATCGCGCCGCGGGCCACGTGCACCGCGCCGCAGGAGCGGTCGTGGTCGTGGTAGCCGGTGTCGTGGTCGTCCTCCATCCACGAGATCGCCCACACCCCGATGTGCTCGTTGGTGAACACGTCGGTGTAGGTGCGCTCCTCGCGGCTGTACTCCAGGCACTCCTCCCACAACGAGGGCTGCTCGGCCACGGCCTTGGCGATGGCAGCCAGCTCCTGGGGCTGCAGGGTCCCCGTCGGCGGGTCGAAGGGCAGGTCGGTCATCGGCGAACACCTCCGGTGGTGGAACGGGCGAGCAGGGCGCCCGCGAGCAGCAGGACCACGCCCAGCACCAGGAACCCGATGTCGTAGGCCAGTTGCGACGGTCCGTGGCGAACGTGGTGGATGCCGAGGACGAGGTGGTCGACCACGCCCTCGACGAGGTTGAACACGCCCCAGCCCGCCAGCACCCCACCCCACAGGACTCGGGCGGGCAGCGGCGTGGAGCGGTTGAGCAGCGCGGTCCCGGCGAGCACCAGGACCAGGCACAGCAGGTGGAACCACCCGTCCCCGCGCATGTTCAGGTGCAGGTTCTCCGGGGTGTCGGGCGGGTACCAGCCGGACAGCATGTGGTGCCAGCCCAGCAGCTGGTGGGCCACGATGCCGTCGATGAACCCCCCGATGCCCAGCCCGAGGACCAGCGCGCCGCGGTTCACCGCTACTCCGCCACGTGCTTCTTGGCGGCGGCGTAGGCCAGGTGCAGGTAGTCCGAGCCCGCCACGGCGGTCAGCGCGGTGATCACCAGGCGGGTGGCCCTCGGGGCCAGCACCAGGCCGGCGGTCAGGCCGCCCGCCATCCAGACGCCGGTGCAGAACGGGCAGGTCACCAGCTCCCCCACCGCGTGCTGGACGCCGTTGTCGGCGCGCACCGACTCGTTGAGCTCCGCCTCGCCCGCGGGCTCCTCGTAGCGGGTGAACGGGGCGCGCAGCGCGCTGGCGATCGAGCTCTTGGTCAGCAACCTGCTGGCCTTGTGGGTGGCCACCGCCAGCAGGGCGGTGTCCGCCAGCGAGAAGCGCTCGGGCAGCCGGGCGCCGCGGCGCCTGCCCACCGCCGCGGCCAGCCCGACCAACCCGGCGTAGGTCCCCATGGAGGCGAGGTAGCCCGCCAGTGGGCGGTCGTCCTCCCCGGAATAAGCGGCGCGAACTCGGTAGAAACTGCTGACGAGCGACATGGGCGAGGAGTTACCCCTTCGTCGTGCCCCAAACGCCCGCGGGTCAGGCGGGCTCGGGCAGGGTGTAGGTCTGGCCTCGGCCGACGTACTGGACGGCCGCGGCGGGCCTGCGGCGTTCGACCTCGGCGGTGAAGTCCGACAGCGGGGACTTCATCAGGCCGTAGTCGTCGTAGTGGATCGGCACGACGTGCCGCGGGCGCACCAGCTCCACCAGCTCCACGCCCTGCTTGCCGTCCATGGTCAGCAGGACGCCCAGCACCTTGGTGCCGCCCAGGTGCACCAGGGCGACGTCGATGGTCGGGTAGCGCTCGCGGATCTGGCGCAGGTCCTCGTGCACCAGCGTGTCGCCGCTCTGGTAGATCCGCAGCGGCGTGGCCTCGGGCGAGGCCCGGTACTCCAGCAGCGAGCCCATGACCGGCGGCAGCACCTTGAGCAGCAGCGGGTGCCGCGCGTGCCTGCCGGGCAGCGCGGTCACCGTCAGCGTGGCCGCGCCCTTGGTGAGGGTGAACCGCTCCCACGTCGCCAGCCCCACCGGCTCCCGGAAGCCGCGCCTGCCCAGCCGCCGGGCGGCGTGCCCGGTGGTGGCGATGGGCAGGTGGCGGTCCAGCTCCCGGCTGGCGACCCGGTCGAAGTGGTCGCCGTGCAGGTGGGAGAGCACCACGGCGTCCAGCGGGGGCAGTTCGTCCACGCCGATGGCCGGGTCGCGCAGCCTGCGCGAGACCAGGCCCTGGCCGAAGTAGCTCCACTGGCCGCGGCGGATGAAGTTGGGGTCGGTGAGCAGGGTGAACGGTCCCAGCCGCAACACCGTGGTGGCGTTGCCGACGAACAGCAGCGAGTTGGTCACCCCTTCGCCACCACCCGCACGCTGTTCAGCCCGGAGTCGGCCGGGTCGGGGATCTCCATGCCCGCCGCCAGGCCGCTGCGCACGTACTCCAGCACCTCGCGGGTGATCACCTCGCCGGGCAGCACGGCGGGCGCGCCGGGCGGGTAGGGGGTGATCATCTCGGCGGAGATCCGGCCGACCGCCCGGTCCGCGTCGACCTGCTCGACCTCGGCGAAGAAGGCGTCCCTGGGCAGCATGGCGGTCTCCAGCTGCAGCTCCCGAGGTGAGGGCAGGTCCACCGGCTTGGGGGTGGGCATCGTCTCGGCGGCCCGCGTCAGCGCCCGCAGCGAGTCGACCAAGACCGTCGCGGTGCGCTCGTCGTCGGCGTGGGTGAAGTGCGCGACGACGCGCCGGTGGTCGGACAGGCCCAGGGTGACGCGCTGGTGCTCGCGCAGCCAGTCCGCCGCCTGGTAGCCGCTGATGCCCAGTCCGGACACGTCGACCACGATCTTGAGCGGGTCCATGGACGCGGCCAGGTCCGGGCCGACGAACTCGCGCTCGCCCATGACCTCCAGCCCCGGCAGGGCGTGCACCGCCGCGCGGGTGGACTCCGCCAGTGCCAGCGCCGCGCCGAGCAGCCGCTCGCCGTGCTGGACCATCTGCCTGCGCCAGCCGTCCAGGGTGGCGTAGACCAGGGAGGTCGCGCTGGTGGTGCCGAGCAGGTCCTCGCGGGCCTTGAGCACGTTCGGGTCGATGCGATCGCCCTGCAGGTGGAACACCGAGCTCTGCTCCACCGCCGCGCCGGACTTGTGCACGCTGGTCACGCACAGGTCGGCGCCGGTGTTCATGGCCCACGGCGGCAGGCCGGGGTGGAAGGGCAGGTGCGCGCCCCACGCCTCGTCCACGATCAGCGGCTTGCCGAACTCGTGGCACACGTCGGCCACGGCCTGGATGTCACCGCACGTGCCGTAGTCGGTGGGGGTGACCAGCAGCATCCCCTTGGCGTCGGGCTCGGCCTCGAAGGCCCGGCGCACCTCGTCCGCGTCCGGCGGGTGGGTCAGGTGCCGCTGCTCGTCCCAGTGCGGTGACACCCAGACCGGCGAGACGCCGCTGAGGATCAACCCGGAGATGACCGATTTGTGCGCGTGCCGCACGACCAGCAGCTTCTCGTGCGGCCCGGCGACCGAGAGCATGGCGCTCTTGACCGACAGGGAGCTGCCGCAGGTGGAGAAGAACGCGTGCTCGGCGTTGACCGCGTCGGCCATCAGCTCCTGCGCCTGCTCGATGACGCCGCCCCTCATCAGGCGGTCGTCCAGGCCGTTGAGGGAGATGACGTCCGAGGCGAACACCGCCTCGCCCACGACCTCCAGCACCCGCGGGTCCACTCCCCGGCCCTGCCGGTGCCCCGGCGGGTTGAACGGCACGTAGCCGTGCTCGCGGAAGGACTGCAACGCTTCCAGAACAGGTGCCCGGTTGTGGTCCATGCCCTCGGAGTAGCCCGATCGGCCGGTGTTGAACCCGCCACCTGTCGGCGGGACCCACCTCCCCCGGTCAGCCCAGGGAGCACTCCGCGAAGCTCTCCAGCTCGCCGGGTCGCTGGTCGGAGACCCGGCCGATGGCGATCTCGATGCGGTCCAGCGCGGCGGCCCGCTTGCTCTCCAGCGGCCCGAGGATGGCGTTGTCGACGAAGTTCGGCCCGCCCTGGCCGCGCGTGCTGACCAGCCGCTCGTTGGCCTCCTCCACCTGCCGGTCCAGGTTGGCCAGCTCGCGCTCGACCTCGGCGCGCGCGGCCTGCGGCACCGCCGGGAGCGCGCCCGTCGGGTCCGGGCACGCGATCCGGGCGGCCACGTCGTCCTGCTCCTGCTCGGGCGCGGCGGTCGTGCTGGTCGTCTCCCTGGCGGTGGTGGTCGTGGTCGGCGCGGGCTGCTCCCCCTCGCCCAGCAGGGCGCAGGTCGCGAACTGCTCCAGCCCTTCGGGTCTGTCCGCTTCCCTGCCGATCGCGATGGCGATGCGCTCCAGCGTCGCGGCGCGCTTGTCGCGCAGCGGCCCGAGGATCGCGTTCTGCGCGAAGTTCGGGCCGCCCTGGCCCGCCGTGGAGACCAGGCGCTCGTTGGCCTCCGCGACCTGCTGGTCCAATGCGGACAGCTCGCGCTCGACCTGG
Organism: Saccharothrix coeruleofusca; assembly: GCF_017876325.1. Lineage (NCBI taxonomy): Bacteria > Bacillati > Actinomycetota > Actinomycetes > Pseudonocardiales > Pseudonocardiaceae > Saccharothrix > Saccharothrix coeruleofusca. Next base: position 2,533,476 of record NZ_JAGINV010000001.1, on the reverse strand, counting down.
ATGCGCGCGCCCGCCGGGATGGCGGGCAGCTCGTCGACCGGGTTCGGGCACACCACGCCTGCCGCCACCGGCTCGGCGCCGGTGGCCAGCGCCGCCACCGCCATCGCCGAGGTCAGCGCCGCGGCGCCGACCAGGCCGACCACCAGCAAGCGGTTGCCGCGTCGGGGCATCTCATGCGCACGTGTCATGCGGAGGGGTACGAGCCGCTCGTGACGCGGGTTCAGGCCAGGCGGCCAAGACAGGGGTCCGGAAAACCCCTGTCCCACCGGGTGATCGTCGTTAGGGTCGTCTGTCGTGCGTTCCACTCGATTAGGTCCGGATTTCACCCGCCTGTGGTTGGCCAAGGCGGTGTCCAACGTGGGCGACGGGATGGCGTTGGCCGCCGGGCCGCTGCTGCTGGCCTCGCTGACCGACGACCCGCTGCTGGTCGGTGGCGCGGTGTTCGTCCAGCAGCTGCCGTGGTTGCTGTTCTCGTTGGTCAGCGGTGTGTTCGTGGACCGGCTGGACCGGCGCAAGCTGGTCGTGGTGGTCGACCTCGCCCGCGCCGCGGTGGTCGCCGCGCTCGCGCTGGCCGTGGCCACCGGTCACGCCTCGGTGGCCGTGGTCTACGCCTGCCTGTTCCTGCTGGGCACCGGGGAGACGTTGGCGGACAACGCTTCCGGCGCGATGCTGCCCTCGCTGGTCGGCCCGGCGGAGCTGCCGCGCGCCAACGCCCGCCTGATGGCGGTGAACCTGCTGGGCAACCAGCTGTCCGGTCCCCCGCTGGGCGGTGCGCTGTTCGTGCTCGCCGCCGCGCTGCCGTTCGGCCTCGACGCGGCGAGCTTCGCGCTGTCCGCGCTGCTGGTCGCCGCGGTGCGGGGCGTGCCCGCCCGCGCGCCCGCCCCGCGCCGGTCGGTGCGGTCCGAGATCGGTGACGCCCTGCGCTGGCTGTGGCGGCACCGGGTGCTGCGGGTGATCGCGCTGTGCCTGTGCCTGATGAACGTGGCACTGACCGGCGTGCTGGCCGTCCTGGTGCTGTACGCGCGGGAGCGGCTGGGGCTCGGTGAGGCCGGGTACGGGCTGCTGCTCAGCGCTTCCGCGGTGGGTGGCGTGGTGGGCACGCTCATCGCGGCCAGGGTCATCGCCCGCTTCGGCCCCTCGGTGGTGCTGCGGGCGGGTCTGGTGGTGGAGACCAGCACCCACCTGTCGCTGGCACTGGCGCGCTCACCGTGGGTCGCGGGCGCGACCATGGGCCTGTTCGGCGTGCACGCGGTGGTGTGGAACGTGGTCACCCACTCGGTGCGGCAGCGCGAGGTCCCCGACGAGCTGCGCGGACGCGTGGGCAGCGCCTACTTCCTGCTGGTCATCGGTGGTTCGGCGATCGGGGCGCTGCTCGGCGGGGCGCTGGCGGCGTGGTTCGGCATCACCGCGCCCACCTGGGTCGCCTTCACGGTGATGGTCGTGCTGACGGCCACCGCGTGGCGCCACTTCGCCGCGGCCGACCAGCCCACCTCAGACCAGCCCGCCACCGGCCAGCCCACCTCCGCCTGACCACCTCCGCCTGACCGGTGCCGCCTGACCGGTGCCGCGCGGTCGCGCCGGTCCGGCGGGCGCGCTCGGTCGCGATGCCGGAGATCACCCGGTCGGTGCGACGCCCATCCTCCAGGCCAGGCCGCGCAGCTCCCGCCCAGCCGCGTCACGCCGGGCACGCCGCAGCAGGTCGGCGACAGCCTCGCGCACGAACACGTCGTTGCGAACGCGTTGCGGGGCGATGGACTCGGCGGTCACCAGCGCTCGGATGCCCTGGTCCACGGTGGCGCGCTCGGTGAGCAGCGCCCGCCCCAGGTCGGTCCAGTAGACCGCGCGCCGGGCCTTGGCGGGCAGTTCATCGGGGTCGACCAGGCGGGCCAGCTCGGCGACCTTCGCGCCTTGTCCCAGCTCGGTCGCCAACGACACCCGCCACACACCCAGGTTGGGGCGGCCGAAGTGGAGGAACGCGAAGTTCTCGCGCTGCTCCGGCAGGCGCTCCACCAGGGCGGCGGCCTCGTCCAGATGCGTGCGGACGGTATCGGCGTCGCGCATCGAGGCGGCGGCCAAGGCCGCGTTCAAGTGCAGCATTCCGCGCGCCTGGAGCGCGTTGGCCCCGTCGGAGCCGATCAGCCGGTCCGCACCGCGCACGGAGGCGGCGAGCTGGTGGGCACGGCTCTGCGCCCCGGCGACGTTGCCGCGCAACCACACCGCGAACGCCAGCCACTCCGGGGAATCCAGCTCCTCCGCGCACTGCTGCGCCAAGCGCGCGGCGACCAGGGGCAGGCCGCGCACCCCCAGGTTCTTCGTCAGCACGGCCGCGGCGTGGTAGGCGTGCAGCAGGCCCACCAGCACCGCGCGGCGGTGGGCGGGGTGGTGGACGTAGGCGGTGTGGAGGTCGAGCAGCAGACCCGGTACCACACGCCCCTGCGCCGCGTAGTCGGCTTCCGGGCGCAGCACCGCGTTGAGGTGGATCACCCGGTCGCGCAGCTGCGGCCACGGTGCGGGTTCCCCACCGGGGTCCACGCCCAGGTCGACCGTCGACAGGACGGTTTCGACCTCGCGGATCGCGGCGTGGGCCTCGGCATCGGCGGCGTCGGTCGGTGCGAACGGGGAGCCGCTCAGCTCGGTGGGTGCGACTTGGAGTGCGTCGGCCAGCGCCTCCAGCGTCGACCGCTTGGTCACCGGGCGCAGACCGCGCTCGATCATGGACAGGTAAGCCGGGGTGATCCCGGCCAGCTCGGCGGCGGCGGTCAGGGAGAGCCGCCGCCAGGAACGCACTTCGCGGAGCCGGCGGCCGATGTGGCTGTCGTCGGTCATGCGCACCCACCTCCCAGTGCCGCTTGCGAGAGTAGCCAGGTCGGATCGGGCGCATCGTCCGGGTGACAGGGTGCCCAGCGCGCCGCGGGAGGGCTGGCCCGCTCGTGGGACGACCTGGTCACCTGGCGTCGCACGTTCGCCCCGGATCGCGCCGCGCCACCCGCCCGACCGGGCAAGACCGGGCCGCTCACCGGGCCGGGTGGCGTGGCAGCGGGTCCGGGCCGCAGCGCACCGGGGCCGCTCGGCGGCGGCGCAGCACCTCGCGATAGGCGTGGTGGGCGCACCACATGACGGCGAACAGAGCCACGGCACCCAGGAACGCGAGGATGACGACCATGTCGGGCGACGCTAGGAGCGTCCGGCCGATGGGGCTTAACTGCTTGTTAACGGCCCCGCCGGTTCACCCGGTCGGTGCGACGGCCATCCTCCGGGCCACGGCGCGCGGCTCCCGCGTGAAGCACTCCCGCGTTGCGCCGAAGATCGTCCCGGGTCACCGTGGTGGCGACGGATCGTGATCGAGACACCTGGGGGCAGGCGTGATCCCACTGTCGCGGTTGGGGCTGGGCGGCGGGCCGCTGGGCAACCTGTACGCGGAGGTCTCCGAGGAGGACGCGCTCGGCGCGGTCGAGGCGGCGTGGGCGGCGGGCGTGCGCTACTTCGACACCTCGCCGCACTACGGCCTCGGCCTGTCCGAGCGCAGGCTCGGCGCGGCGCTGACCGGGCGTCCGAGGTCGGAGTTCGTGCTGTCGACCAAGGTCGGGCGGGTGCTGGAACCCGCGTCCGGCACCGGGGTGGACACCGGGTTCGCCGTGCCGTCGACCCACCGCCGGGTGTGGGACTTCAGCGCCGACGGCGTGCGCCGCTCGCTGGAGTCGTCGCTGGAGCGGTTGGGCGTGGACCGGGTCGACGTGCTGTACCTGCACGACGTGGACTTGGTCGAGGACCCCGTGGAACGGGAGCGGGCCTTCGCCGAGGGGTGGCCCGCGCTGGTGGAGCTGCGGGCGCGGGGCGTGGTGCGGGCGGTCGGGGTGGGCGTGAACGACTGGCGGGTGGCCGAGCGGTTCGTCCGGGAGGCCGATCCCGACGTGGTGATGCTCGCCGGGCGCTACACGCTGCTGGAGCAGGGCGCGCTGGCGTCGTTCCTGCCCGCGTGCGCCGAGCGCGGGGTGGCCGTGGTCGCGGCCGGGGTGTTCAACTCCGGCGTGCTGGCGCGGCAGGTGGTGCCCGACGACGCGAAGTACCACTACGCGGACGCGCCGCCCGACGTGCTCGCCCGCGCCCGCGCCATCGCCGAGGTGTGCCGTCGGCACGGGGCGACGCTGCCGCAGGCCGCCATCCGGTTCCCGCTCGGGCATCCCGCCGTGGTCGGCGTCGTCGTGGGCGCCCGGTCCGCGGAGGAAGTGGCGCAGAACGCGGCGGCCCTCGCCGCGCACCTGCCCGCCGCGCTGTGGGCCGACCTGCGCGACGCCGGACTGCTCGACGCCGCCGCGCCGGTGCCGTGACCGCTTCCGGGCGCGGCCCGCGGAACCCCGTACCGCGTCGACCCGTCGCGGCGGCGGCCCGGTTGCGTTCCGTCGGTCCCGGCGGTCGCGTGGAGTGGTTGTGCCAACCGGAGCCTGGACCCAACTGACCCGCGTTGTGCGGCCTGCGCTTCCTCCCTACGTTTCGGAAGCCCGAACCCGCGGCGAGGAGCGCGTCCCATGCGGCGAAGATGGCGGGCGATCGTGGCGGGCGCGCCGGCTTTGGTCATCACCGGCGCCACCCAGGCGGTCGGTGCCGCGAACGCCGACGACGAGTGCACGGGCATGACGTGGACGGTCAGGGACAACCACTGGGGCGGCGATCCGGTGCTGGTCGGCGCGGACGTCTCCACGGACGCTTATCGGCGCGGGCTACCGGATGGGCGAGCACCACGACGGCAACGGCGGCTGGGGCTGGTGGGCGGCGGGGGACGTCGGCCGGTTCTGGGTAGCCATCGACGACCAACCGGCCACCCCCTGGAACTGACCGGTCACGGGTCGAACCTCGCGCGGTCGGCGGGGTTCGACCCACACCGGGCCCGTCGGCGCGGTGGTGGTGCGGTGGTGGTGCGCTCAGCCCTCGACCGGCCAGCGCACCGGCAGCGACACCACCCCGCGGATCACGCCGAAGGTCCTGGTCGGGGTGAACCCCGGCGGCACGGTGAAACCGGGGATCGCGTCCAGCAGCTCGTCGAAGACCACCCGCAGCTGCGTCCTGGCCAGGTGCATCCCCAGGCAGCGGTGCGCCCCGGCACCCCAGCCCAGGTGCGGCACACGCCCCCGGTCCAGGCGGAACCGGTCGCCGTCGGGGAAGCGGGTGGTGTCGCGGTTGGCGCTGCCCCACAGCAGCAGCAGCCGCTCGCCCGCGGTGAGCCGGACACCGCCGACCTCGGTGTCCTCCCGCGTGGTCCGGCCGGTGGCGGCGACGGCGGACTCGTGCCGCACGCTCTCCTCCACCAGCGCGGGGATCAGCGACCGGTCGGCGGTCACCCGCTGCCGCAGCCGCGCGTCGGTGGCCAGGGTCAGCGCGGTGTTGGCGATGGTGTCGGTGGTGGTCAGGTGGCCCGCGGCGACCATCAGGAACGCGTGCTTGAGCAGTTCCGCGTCGCTGGCGCGGCGGCCGTCGACCTCGGTGTTGACCACGGCGGTCAGCACGTCCCGCGCGGGTGCGCCGCGCCGCGCGGCGATCTGCTCGGCCAGGAAGGCGGCGAACCGCTCCCCCGCCCGCCGCGCCTGTTCTGCTGAGGTCGCGCCGAAGGTCGCCCGCGCCAGGTCGCCGAACTCCTCGCGGCGGTCCCGCTCGACGCCCAGCAACGCGGCGGTGACCAGCAGCGGCACCCGGTTGGCGAACTCCGCCACCAGGTCGGCGGAGCCGCGCGGGCGCAACGGCGCCAGCACGCCGCGGGTCACCTCGCGGATGTAGGGCTCGTGAGCGGCGGCGGCCTGCGGGGTGAAGAACGGCTGCATCGCCCGCCGCCACACCGTGTGCTGCGGCCGGTCGGTCTCGAACAGCGGCGCGTTCACCCGTTCGACGCCGGGCAGCACCATGGTGGCCCCGAGCCCCTCGACGGCCGAGCTGAACCGGTCGTCGTCCTTGGCCACCTCGTCGATCTCGGCCCAGCCGGTGAGCACGTGGAAACCGCCGTGCCGCTCGCTGCGCGCCACCGGGCGCTGCTCGCGCAGCGCGGCGGTCAACTGGTGGATCCGCCCGGCCACCGCCGGGTCGAAGTGGTCGAACTCGCGGACCTCTTCGACGACGTCCTCGATCACACAGCCCCCGAACACCGTTCACCTTCAGTGACGAACGAGGACTCTAATGCGTCAACCCATCATCCAACGATAGGACATTTGGGTTAGATCTCGATCACCCGGCGCACCAGCGCCCCGTCGAAGGCGCGGGAGCCGGACTGCACCGGCATCGCGTCGGACGGGCGCGGGCCGACGATCGCGGCGGCTTCGGCGGGCAGCCCCGCCCAGTGGTCGACCACCTCGACCTCCAGCACCGCGTCCGCCTCGGCTTCGCAGGTCAGCTCCGCGCCACCGCCCGCGCCGTAGAGCTCCAGCACCAGGGCGCCCCCGGTCGGCTCCAGCCGCTTGCCCGCTACCAGGCAGGCGCCCAGCCCTTCCCGCGGCAGCGCCACCTGCGTGCGCCACGCCTGCGCGTGCGGGACGACCCGGAACCGGACCGAGCGCACATCACCCGCGGTGCCGTCGGCCAGCACCTCCACCGACGGCGGCGGCAGCGGCAGCACCGGCGCGGGAGCCCGCAGCACCGGGTCGGCCAGCAGCGCGTAGCGGTCCGACAGGTCCACCCGCTCCGGCCGCTCCCCCAGCACGCGGGCGGTCCAGGCGTCCACCTCCGGGTCGCTGGACAGCCAGTTCGCCTGCCCCGTCGCGGTGTCGTGGAGGTAGACCAACGAGTCCGGCCGCTGCTCGTCGGGCCCGAACTCGGCGGTCCGCACGCCGACACCGAGCAGGGCGACGGCCAGCACCGCACAGGCCGCCGCGAGCGGCCCGGTCCGCGGCAACGCGCCCAGCAGCGGCACCAGCAGCACCCCGCCCAGCAGCGCGACCGCCACCCCGGCGGCCACCAGGGGCATCCCCAGCGCGATCAGCAGGGTGCCCACCAGCGGCGGGAACAGCACGGCGGCCACCAGCGGCGGCGCGGCGGACAGTCCCCGGTCCGGCCGCTCGCGGATCGCCCACCACAGCGCGGGCAGGCCCGCCAACAACGTCCACTGGAACAGGAAACCGGCACCGGGCGCGAGGACCGCGGCGACCACCAGCAGCGCGCAGGTGAACAGCAGCACCCCGCCGAGCAGCTCGGCGCGGGAGCACCGCCGCAGCAGCCGGACCGCCGCGACCAGCACGGCCAGCGCCAGCAGCGAGAACCCGGCGACGTACCAGCCCCGGTCGTGTGGTTCGGACAGCGCCAGGAACGCCAGCCCCGGCCTCAGCAGGGTGATCACCCACCACGCGCCCCACGACAGCAGCGCCGCCACGACCGGTGTGCCCAGCGCGACGCCGAAGACCAGCAGGACCGCGCCGACCCGCACCTGCCCGCGTCGCGCGGCGTGCGCCAGCAGCGCCACCAGGCCCACCGCCGTCAGCGCGGCCAGCACCACCGCCGACCACACCGGGTAGTGCACCAGCACGCGGGCGAACAGGTCGAAGTAGACCGCGTCGGCGCCACCCGCCTCCCGCAGGTCGCGGTCGCCGAGGACGCGCACGAGTCCCACCATCGTGTCGCCGTGGTGCTGGAGGCTGCCGCGGTCCAGCCGCTCCAGGTCGTCGTGCTCGGAGTGGTAGTCGTGCACGTGCTCCAGGAAGGCGCTGTTGAGGCCGCGCGCGCCCGCGTCGCGGAACACGGTGAAGTCGGTGTTGTTGGGCATCACCCGGTAGATCTCGTGGGCCAGCGAGTTGCCCGCCGGCCGTGCGCTCGCCTCGCCGAACGCCGAGACCAGCGGCCCGTTGTCCGCGCCGGTCTGGAACATCCACACCGGGCCGCCGCTGCCGCGCGCCTCCCAGTTGAGCACCGCGCCGTAGTCGTCGACTCCGTGCCGCGCGACGAACTCCCGCGCGCCGAGCAGCCCCATCTCCTCGCCGTCGGTGAACAGGAAGACCACGTCGTTGCGCACGCCCCCGGAGGAGGTGAGCACCCGGATGGTCTCCAGCATCGCCGCGACCGCCGCGCCGTCGTCGGCCGCGCCCGGCCCGGTGGCCACCGAGTCGTAGTGCGACACCAGCAGCAGCGCCTTCCCGCCGCTGACCGCCGGGTCGTCGCCGCGCACGCGCGCCACCACGTTGTGGGTGGTGGCGACCCGGAACACGTGCCGCCACCGCGAGACCACCTCACCGGTCTCGACTGTCACCTCCGCGCCGTGGTCGCGGGCGGTGTCGGCGACGAACCGCCGCACCCGCTCGTTGTCCGCCGTCCCGATCGGGTGCGGCCGGACCGCGATCTCGCGCAGGTGGGCCTCCGCGCGCCCGGCGGAGAACCGTTCGGCGGGCGCGTCCGCGCCCACCGGGGCGGGTGGGCGGAACGCCAGCACGGCCAGCACGCCGACCGCAGCGATCCCCGCCAGCAATACCGCCACCAGCCAGGAGGAATTCGCGCGGACCGCCCCGTCGCCCATCCACCGACACTAACCCCGAACCGCACCGGCAAGTACTACCCGACCCGTTCACAACGGCAGGTGACTACTACCCGGCGTCACGAACGCTCGATTCGTGGTGTCCCAACGCTCGGTTCGGGGTGCGTGGACGCTCGGTTCGGGATGTGGGAGGGGATCAGCGGCCGTTGGTGCCCTGCTGGCGCAATCGCACGGGCTGGTCCGCGTCCACGGCCGTGTCGGCCGCCTGCTGCTGAGGTGCCCCAGGTGCCGTGATCCCGGAGTCGGGCGGCGGCGCGGCGGGTTCGGAGGGGGCCACCACCCAGGACGCGCCGATCGCGCCCAGCAGCGCGGTCGCCGACGCCAGCAGCGCCCGCTTCGACAGCCGGGGCTGCGGCACCTCCGCGTCCTCCTCGTCCCGCAGCAGGACGGGGAACACCTGGTCCAAGCAGCTGCCGCCGGTGCGCAGCACCCGTGCGCACTCCGCCGCGCCCGGCCGGCGCCTCGCCGAGAGCGAGGTCATCGACGCCAGCAGGCGCGCCAAGTCCTCGGGCAGGTCGTCGGGGATGGCGGGCGGGCGGCGCAGGCGGGCCACCGCGGCCTCCACCTCGTCGCCGTCGTACTCCCGCCGCCCGGTCAGGCACTCCAGCAGCACCAGGCCGAAGGCGTAGACGTCGGCGGGCGGCCCCGCCTCCTCGCCGCGCACCTGCTCGGGCGCCAGGTAGGACGGAGTGCCCACCACGCGGTCGAGGCCGGTCGGTCCGCCCGCGCCCGCCGCGCGGGCCGAGCCGAAATCGGCCAGGTAGGCCCGGCCCTCCTCGTCGAGCAGGACGTTGGACGGCTTGACGTCGCGGTGCACCACGTCGTTGGCGTGCACGTGGGCCAGCGCGTCGGCCACCTGGGCACCGAGCCTGCGCACCTCCTCCAGCGCCATCGGCCCCTCGGCGATCCGCTCCCGCAGCGTGCGCCCCTCGACCAGCTGGAGCACCACGAACGGCGTCCGGTCGCTGGTGCCCGCGTCGTAGACGGACACCAGACCGTGGTGGCACAGCCCGGCGAGGGTGCGCACCTCGTTGTCGAACCGCAGGCTCGCGGTGGGGTCGGCACCGCGCCGGAACACCTTCACGGCCACGTGCCTGCGCAGCAGCGTGTCCCAGGCGCGGTGCACGTCGGCCGCGCCGCCCCTGGCCAGGACGTCGACCAGCCGGTAGCGAGCAGCCACCAGGCTGTCGGTCGCGGAGACGGACGGGGACACGGTCGCACCTCTCGATCGCGGACTGGACGCCCTCGGGTGCCCGGCGATCGGCGACGGCAAACGGGCCGCATCACCGCGGCGCTCCCACGTCCTCCCGGCAGCAGGTGAGCCGGATTCGTCCTCGGCGGACGACGCAGGACCGCGCGATCCACTGTGGACGGCGCAGGTCCGGCCGGTGGACCTATGATCGCGTGGTGGTCACCATCGCCGACGTCGCCCGCGCGGCGGGAGTCTCGCCGAGCACCGTTTCCTACGTGCTGTCGGGCAAGCGCTCGATCTCCGAGGGGACGCGGCGGCGGGTGGAGCGCAGCATCCGCGAGCTGGGCTACCACCCCAACGCGGGCGCTCGGGCGCTGGCCAGCAGCCGGACCAACGTGCTCGCCCTGGTGGCGCCGCTGCGGGCGGACGTCAACGTGCCCGTGGTGATGCAGTTCGTCGGCGGTGTGGTGACCAGGGCCAGGGCGCACGACCACGACGTGCTGCTGCTGACCGAGGACGAAGGGCCCGACGGGCTGCGCCGGGTGGCCGGGTCGGCGCTGGCCGACGCGGTCATCGTGATGGACGTCGAGGCCGCCGAGCCGCGGTTGCCGGTGCTGCGGTCGCTGCCGCTGCCCGCCGTGCTGATCGGGGTGCCCGACGAGCCGCACGGGCTGGCCTGCGTGGACCTGGACTTCACCGCGGCGGGCGCGGCCTGCGTCGGGCACCTGGCCGAACTGGGGCACCGCGCCATCGCGCTGGTGGGGCCTTCCCCTGCGGTCTACGCGCGGGGGACCAGCTACGCGGGGCGGTTCCTGCGCGGGTTCCGGGCGGCGGTGGCGCAGCGCGCGGTGCGGGCGGCCGAGCGGCCCTGCCCGCCCTCCTACGACGGGTTGCGGGCGTGCCTGGACGACGTGCTGGGGCAGGGCGTCACGGCGCTGGTGGTGCACAACGAGGCCGTGCTGGGGCCGCTGCTGCCCGAACTGGCGCGACGGGGTCTGCGGGTGCCCGAGGACATCTCGGTGCTGGCGGTCTGCCCGGCGGACATGGCCGAGTTCCAGGCGGTGCCGCTCAGCTCGGTCGACATCCCGTCGGCCGAGCTGGGCGGTTTGGCCGTGGAGCTGGCCATGAGCGCCGCCCCTCCCGCCCGCGTGCGCCTGCTCCCGCCCCGGCTCACCTCGCGCGCCAGCACCACCCCGCCCCGCACGGCCACACCACTTCCGTCCTCTTAGGACGCTGTCTCGTCACCGCGCCGCAGCAGCATGACCAGTGCGACCGCGGCGACCAAGGCGACCGCACCCGTGAACAGCACGCCCGCCCACACCAGGCCCCGTGCTTGCGCCGCCACGCCCACGCCGATGACGGGGAGCGAGATCGCGCCGTAGAGCACCAGGAAGAAGCTCGAAGTGACCTCACCGCGCCGTTCCTCCGGCGCGGCGGTGCTCACCGCGTCCAGACCGGCGCGGAAGCTCATGCCCTGGCCGACTCCCGCCACCACCGCGCCCGCCAGCAGCAGGAACAGCGACACCGCCGCGATGCTCAGCCCGATGAGGACGACGCCGACGAGCAGCGCACTCGTCCCGACCAGGGCTGCCGAGCGCTCGGCCAGCCGTGCCGACGCCACCTGCCCGGCCGCCGAGGTGCCCAGCAGCGCGAGCACGACGAGCCCGCCGGAGACGTGGTCGGTGATCCCCAGGACCTGGCTCAGGAAAGCCGGGGAGACCGAGGTGAACAGGCCCAGCACCGCGAAGCCCGCCACGCCGCCGGTGGCCGCGCGGACGAAGGCCGGACGCGCGGCGGGAGGCACGCCCATCCGCTGCGGACGCCAGCGCACGGGTCCCGCCGCCCGTGGTCGCGGCTCGGCGACAGCCCGCAGCGCCACCGCCGCGCAGAGCACGAGCAGGAGGTGGACCAGGTAGGGGACGACCAGCGGTGCGGGGGCGAACTCGGCGAGGACACCGGCGACGACCGGGCCGAGGCCGACGCCGAGCATGTTCACCGACGCCGCGGCCAGGCTGTAGTGCCGCTTCCGTCCCGGTGGGGCCAGGTCGACCAGCATCGCCGTGGCCGTGCCGGTGAACACGCCCGCGGACAGGCCGGAGAGCAAGCGGCCCGCGAAGAGCGCGGGCAGGCTGTGCGGGATCAGGAACACGGCGCTGCTGGCCGCCGCCAGCGCGAGACCGGGCAGCAGGATCGCGCGCCTGCCCAACTGGTCGGACAACGGCCCGAACAGCACCAGCGCCGCGGCGACGCCGACCGCGTACGTGCTGAAGACGAGGGTGACCACCACGCCGTCGAACCCGAGTTCCCGGCTGTAGAGCGCGTAGAGCGGGGTGGGCAGGCTGACGCCGATCATGGTCACGCCGAACGCGGCGGAGACGGCGACGGCGGCCCTGGTGCCGCGCAGCCCGCGCGCGGCCGGAGCGGGACGGGCCGTGGGCGCCTCGGCTCCCATCACGACGACGCCCCGACCCCGGCACCGGCCCTGCCCACGGAGGGCCTCACCGCGGAGCGCATCGCGGCGCGGTGGACGCGGTCGCGCGATCGGGCGGCCTGTTCCGCGATGGTGTCCGCACCGCGGAGCACGCCGTCGGCCTTGACGGTGCGCCCGGCGACGAGCACCAGGGAGACGTTGCCCGCGTGCCCGGACGTGACGATCGCCGCCGGGATGTCGGTCGCGGGCAGCAGGTTGGGGTCGGTGAGCCGGATCATGATCAGGTCGGCTTCCTTGCCGGGGGTGAGGCTGCCGGTCCGGTCGTCGATCCCGCAGGCGCGGGCGCCCTCGATGGTGGCGAAGGCGAGCAGGTCCCGCGCGTCGAACGTGGTGATCGCGGCGTCCGCCCGGTCCAGCGGACCTCCTGCTCCGGCGCGCACCAGCTGCTGGTAGGCCAGTGCCGCGCGCATCACGCCGAACATGTCCCCGGCGACGGCGGACTCCACGTCCACGCTCAGGCTCGGCCGCACGCCCGCCGCCAGCAACCGGTTGGTCGCGGGTTGGCCGAGACCGGGCATGAAGACCTCCAGCGCGGCCGCGACCGATGCGCTCGCGCCGTGCTCGGCGATGCGGCGCAGCTCGTCGTCGGTGGAGGTGCAGCAGTGGATGAAGGTCATGTCCGGTCCGAGCAGGCCCGCCTCGTCGAGCTGCCGGATCGCCTGCTGCCGGGCGCCCCACTCCCCCAGCCCGACGTGCATGCTGATCCGCAGGCCCAGTTCGCGGGCCAGCGCGATGTCCTGGCGGGCGACGTCCATGGTGGCCAGCTCGGGCCCGCGCAGCATCGCGTTCAGGGTGACCCGCGCCGAGTCGTCCGGCAGCAGGGACTCCCGGACCCGCCGGATGTCCGGCGGGTGGAGCCTGCCGCTGCCGAACTGCCAGGACTCGGCCTCGGTGGAGGGCCAGCCGTGGTCGAACACGCAGCGGATGCCCGAGTCCCAGTGCGCCTGGACGGCGGCGTCCGCGTGGTCCGGGCTGTTCATGATGTGGGACTCGTCGCGGATCGTGGTGATCCCGGCGTCGAGGGCCATGAGATCGGCGGCCGTGTTGCCGATCCGGACGTCCTCGGGTTCGAGGTGCGGTCCCAGCCGGATCTGGACGTGCTCGCGGTACTCCGGGTAGGTCCACGCGGGCCCCAGGCCGCGCAACGCCCCCTGCCAGGCGTGCCGGTGGGTGTCGATGAAGCCGGGCAGGACGGCGTGGCCGGTCCCGTCGACCACCTGGGCGCCGTCGCCGTCGACGGACTCGCCGACGGCCGCGATCCGCCCGTCCGCGACGAGGACGTCGCCGACGAAGTCGCCGAGCCGGTCGTCCTGGGTCAGGACGTGCGCCCCCTTGATCAGAATCCGCTCCTGGTTCGAGCTGTCCACGTGGTGCGACCTTTCTTCGACAGTGCTGATCCGCTGCTCACCGACCCGTGAGGTGTTCCAGCAGCGTGGGACGGGTCGGTTGCCAACCGAGCTGCCTGGCGGCCGTGCCCGACGCCCGCTGGTCCAGCAGCAGCGCCTCGCCGAGCAGGCCCAGGCGCTCGACGGTGCCCGCGAGACCTTCGGGCTCGACGCGCCCGTCCAAGCCCGCGGCGCGGCTCGCCGCGACGGTGATCTCCCGGACCGTCGGGTTCACCCCGCTCGCGCCGATGAGGTAGGTGCCCGCCCGTGCCTTTTCCAGCGCCAGGACGTAGAGCGCGGCCAGGTCGTCCACGTGCACCGTGGCCCAGTGCTGCTCGCCGCTGCCGAGCACCGTCAACGCCTGGCTGCCCACGCCTCGCCGCGGTCCCCCGGTGATCACCCGCAGCAGACCCCCACCGCGGCCGTAGACGAGGGCGGGCGAGATGACCGCCGTGCGGACCCCCGTCGCGGCGAGGACCCGCCGGGTCACCTCGGGGCGCCACGCCGTGATCCGCGGCGCGCGGAACGGGCTGACCTCGGTCAGCTCACCACCGCTGCCGTGGTCCCAGATGCCCGCCGTGGAGACCAACGGCTTCCCCGTTCCCCCGAGCCCCGCCAGCACCGCGGTGACGAAGGTGTCCTCGGCCTCCGCGCTGGTCGCGTCGCCCGGCGAGGCGAGGTGGACGACTCCGTCGGCACCCGCTGCCAGTTCGCGGACCCGTGCGGCGTCGGTGATGTCACCGATGACGGGCGACGCGCCGCGTTCCCGCACCGCGCCCGCGCGATCCGGGTCGCGGACCAGACCCAGGACTTCGTGTCCACCGGCCACGAGGGCTTCGAGCACCGCCGAGCCGACGTACCCCGTGGCCCCGGTGAGCAGCACGCGCATCGTTCCTCCTCCTGTGATCGGACGAGTCCAGGATGATCGCGACCACTCATCGAGTCCAACGAAGAAAACCGATATGGTCATCGCGTGCTGCGATAGATTGCGGTGGTGCACCAGCGCAGCCTCGAAGCCTTCCTCGTCCTCGCCCGCGAGCTGAACTTCAGCCGCGCGGCGCACATGCTGCACATCACCCAGTCGACTCTCTCGGCGTCGATCAAGAAGCTGGAAGCCGAGTTGAGGACTCCCCTGTTCGCCCGCTCGACGCGATCGGTCTCCCTCACCGACGCCGGGGCGGCCTTCCTGCCCGCCGCTCGCGCGGCGGTCGAGGCCCTGGAGGCCGCGCGCGCCGTCGTCGACCCGTCGGGTGAGCTGCGGGGGCACCTGACCGTGGGCATGTTGAACGGGCTCACGCTGGTCGACGTCCCGGCGCTGACCGGTGACTTCCACCGCAGGCACCCGCGGGTGCGCCTGCGCCTGGAGACCTCGCAGCGAGGAGCGGCCGGACTCGTCGAGGACGTCAAGCGGAGCCGGGTGGACGTGGCCTTCGTCAGCACCGACGCCGCCGACCCCCAGCTGCGGGTGGTGCCGATCAGGAAGTACCACCTGCGCCTGGCCGTGGCCCCGGACCACCCGCTGGCCGCCCGCCGCGCGGTGACCCTCGCCGAGATCGCGGACGAGCCGTTCGTCGACATGCCGCTGGGCTTCGGCCACCGCACGGTCGTCGACCGCGCTTTCGCGCAGCACTCGCGAATCCGGGACGTGCTGGTCGAGACCACCGACCTGACGACCATCCCGGACTACGTGGCCCACGGGCTCGGCGTGGCCCTGCTCCCGCTCGAACTCGCGACCAGCGGCTCCCGACCGCTGGCCACGCTCACGATCTCGGACGCGGACATCTCGTGGACCCTGGCCATCGTCATGTCAGCGACGCGCCCGCCCTCGCACCTGGTCACGGCGTTCCTGGACCTGGTGCAGCGGCACATCCGGCCGGAACGCCCCTTCTAGCACCGCCTGCTCCCCCGCACCTGACCTCGCGCGCCCGCGCCGCCGACCTTGCCTTGACGCCGACGTCAGGACCTAGCGTGGCGGCGGTGAAGTTCGCGATCAACTACAGCACGCCCCACTTCGGCGTGGACCCCGACGGGATCGTGGCCTACGCGCAGCACGCGGAGGACTGCGGTTTCGAGGCGTTGTACGTGCCCGAGCACATCGCACTGCACCGCGGCGCGAAGATCGGGCCCGTGGATCTGCCGCCGTCGCTGCCCTACGGCGATCCGCTGGACTGCCTGGCCTTCGTCGCCGCCGCCACGCGGCGCATCCTGCTCGGGACCGCCGTGCTGCTGCTGCCCTACCACCACCCGGTGGTGCTGGCCAAGCGCCTGGCGACCGTCGACGTGCTGTCCAAGGGGCGCATGCGGCTGCTGACCGTGGGGGTGGGCGCGCTGCCCGGCGAGGCGCGGGCCGCGGGGGTCGACTTCAGCACCCGCGGTCGCCGGGCCGACGAAGCGATCGACGTGCTGCGGCTGCTGTGGGCCGGTGGCGAGGACGGTGCCGACTTCCACGGGGAGTTCTTCGACTTCGACGGCCTGTTCAGCTTCCCGCGGCCCCACGGGGGCGCGTCCCTGCCGATCCACGTCGGCGGTTCGAGCCGGGCCGCCGCGCGCCGGGCGGGGCGACGCGGCGACGGCTACTTCCCCGGCGGGGTGCTCACCCCGCAGCAGCGCCGCGACCAGCTCGACCTGGCCAGGGCGACCGCCGTCGAGGCGGGCCGCGACGCCGAGCGGCTGGAGTGCACCCGGTGGGGTTCCATCGACATGTCCGCCGAGGACGTCGAACGGCTCGCCGAGCAGGGCGCGACGCGGGTCGTCGTGACCCCCACCGCCGCCGACCCCGCCCGGCGGCGCGACGAGATGTCCGCGTTCGCCGAGCGGTTCGCCCTGTCCCGGTGACCTCCGGACCGGACCGCTCCCGGCGCGGCTGAGCCGGGAGCGGTCCGGTCCGCTCGACCGCCGGTCAGCCGCCCGTGCGGTGGTTGCCCAGGGTCACCAGGCGCACCGGTCCCGGCCCGCCCGGCAGCTCCTCCTCCGCGATGACCGCGAACGTCAGGGTGTTGCGCTCCCGCAGCACGCCGTTGGGCAGCACGAACTCGCGCTGCGGTCCCAGCCGGTGCAGGTACTGCCCCGCGCTCCAACCGTTGACGAAGACCAGCACCCGGTAGTCGCGCTCGCCGGTGTCGTCGAAGCGCAGCCCGAGCGAGACGTCGTGCCCGCGCGGCAGGTCCAGCTCGAAGTGGGTCCGGTACCAGGACACCCCAGCGGGCAGCGCGTCCGGTGACCGCTGCCAGCGCCCGCCGCCGGGCAGGTGCCAGCCCGACAGCTCGCCGTGCAGGCCGCCGATGTTCAGCGCGCCGCGCTCGCCGTCCATGCCGCGCGAACCGCGGATCCGCCACGCGATGGGCGCCTCCGAGCCCTCGACGACCACCCCGAACAGGCCCCTGGGCTGCTTGAAGCGGGTGTCGTCGGCGGTCCAGTCGTCGTTGTGGCCCATGTTCTCGACCAGCACGGCCAGCGTGGCGCGCTGACCGGGGGCCAGCAGGCCGGGCGGCACGGCGAACTCGCCGCGGCCGGGGTCGGGGTTGACCGGCTCGCTGTCGGCCTGCGTGCCGCCCGCGGCCGAGCCGAGGTAGCGGCCGTTGAGCCAGACCAGGTAGACGCCGCGCCTGCCGGTGATGGCGTTGACCACCACCTTCCGCTCGGCGCCGTTGGCGGTGAACTCGCCCCGGTACCAGACGTTGCCGTGGTGGTGGCCGTACTCGTCGGCGTAGAGCACCGGCAGGGTCCTGGGCTTGATCGGGCTGGCCGTGGTGGTCTTGTCGGCGGTGGTCCAGCCCTGGTCGCCGTGGGCGGGCGGCTCCGCCCGGTACTCCCAGCCCGACAGCTCCGGCAGGCGCACCTGTTCGGGGCCGGGCAGCGAGCCGAGCAGGGAACCGCTGGCGGTGCGGCGCACCGGCACCGACCGCCCGCCGACGCTCAGGTGGCGCGCCGGGGAGAACACCTCGACCTCGCCCGCGCGGTCGGTGTCGGCGCGCAGCGCCAGCCGGTCCCCCGCGACGTGGGCCGAGCGGACCAGCGCGGTGCCGCGGACCAGGACCGGGCCCGCGGGGGCGTCCAGCCGCCAGAACCGCGCGGCGGTCTCGTCGGTGCCCAGCAGCAGGAGCAGCGGCGGCCGTCCGCCGCCGGAGACCAGGACGCGGGCCAGCCCGGAGTGGGTGTAGTCCAGGCGCAGGTCGCCGCCGTCGTAGGAGCTGCGCACCGAGCCCTCCAGCACCCGCACGGTCGGCCGCGAGGGGTAGCGCAGCACGGTCGAGCCCGGCTCGCCGTCACGGCCGTAGAGCACGGCCACGTCGCGGCCCGCGATCGGCAGGTGGGTCAGGATCTCGGAGTTGGACCACACCAGCCGTTGGCCGCCCATGTCGTAGCCGGCGACCAGGATCTTGGCGTCGCGCCCGTTGACCCGCACGGGGACCTGGTGGTCGCCGTCCGGGGTGGACCAGGCCAGCGTGGTGGACACGTCGGCCGAGGTGCGGCGGTCGGCGTGCCGCACCAGGACGAACTGCGTGCCGGTGTCGGGGTTGGCCCGCGCCCTGGTGGCCACCGCGGGGTCGGCGGGGGTCGGCGCGGGCGACTCGTCGGTCTTGGTCAGCGGGGCGACCGAGCCGACGAAGTAGCCCTGGCGCTTGAACTCGTCGTACTTGGTGGTCAGGGTGCGCGCCTCGGTGATCGCGGAGCCGTAGTCGTAGGAGGTGTAGACGTCGTTGGGCTGGGCGAGCCACCCCCAGTTCGTGCCGCCGTAGGTCATGTAGTAGCCGAACATCGTGGCGCCGCTCTCGATGATGTTCGACTTGTAGAACACCTTCATGTAGCCCGGGCCGGTCAGCTCGCGGCACTTGTCGTAGCCCGCGTCGTTCAGGTCGATCGCGCCCGCCTGGTACTCGGCGGCGTAGACCGGCGCGTCGTCGCGCAGCCTGCGCGTCACGCCGTCGCCCCACCCGCCCCAGGTGTCGGGGTCGTGGCAGTTGAACGTCTGCGGGTAGTCGTCCACGCCGGGGATCTGCACCGCGCCCCGGCCGGAGGACCAGTTGGCCAGGCTGCCGCCGCAGCAGTTGTTGTGCACGATGGGCACGTCGATGCCCGCGGAGCGGGCCTGCGCCTGGAGGTCCTCCATGTAGGCCGGGTCGACGTTGACCGCGTACTCGTTCTCCACGTTGTAGGCGATCACCGAGCCGCCCCGGCTGACCTGGTGGCGGGCGATGATGGGGTTGATGCGCGACAGCCACTCGCGGTAGGCGGCGGTGTAGCCGGGGTCGCTGGACCGCGCCCGGCCCTCGACGGTCTTGAGCCAGGCGGGCATCCCGCCGCCGGTGGTCTCGGCGTTGATGTACGGGCCGGGCCGGGCGACCACGTGCAGGCCCAGCTCGTCGGTCATCCGCAGCAGCCGGTCCACGTCGCGCACGCCGGTGAAGTCGTAGACGCCGGGCGCGGGCGAGTGGAAGCCCCAGTGGAAGTACAGCGACACGCCGGTGAACCCGGCGGCCCTGATCTTCTCCAGCACGTCGCGCCACAGCCGGGGGCTGGGCAGGCGGAAGTAGTGGAACTCCCCCGACCACAGCAGCACCCGCTCGCCGTCGACGGTCAGGGAGTAGCGGTCGTAGGACACCTCGTGCCGCTCCGCCCCGCCTCCGGGCACCGCGGCGACGGGAGCCGTCGCGGTGAGCGAGCCGAGCAGGGCCAGCAGGACTGCTAACAGCCTCATCGGACTCCTCGCACGGTCGTGGCGCCGCCGGCGGCGCTGATGAGCACCCCGTCGGGGTGCGGGCTCGCCGAACCGCCGTCCACGGCGTCCACCGACCGCGCGCCGACCAGCAGCAGCCGCCACCGCGACGGCGCGGCGTCGACCCGGACCCCGATCCGGTCGTCCTGCTTGCCGATGACGAACGTCGTGCCGCCCACCGCCGTGACGTGCTCGCCGTCGGCTAGGTGGTAGGCGCGCAGGGTGACGCCCTCGGCGTAGTCGTAGTCCGGGCGGTCGTCCACGGCGCCGACGGGCAGAATCGTGTCGGGGCGCACCAGCAGCGGCAGGGTCAGGAAGTCGTGGCGGTCGCGCACCCATCGCGGCCCCCGCACTTCCTCACCGGTGAGGAGGTTCGTCCACGTGCCCTCGGGCACGTAGTAGGACACCTCGCCCTCGGCGGAGAACACCGGCGCCACCAGCAGGTCGTCACCGAGCATGTACTGGCGCTCCAGGTGCGCGCACGCCGGATCGTCGGGGAACTCCAGCACCATGGCGCGCATGACGGGCACGCCCTCGGCGCACGCCTGCCGCGCCGCCTGGTGGAGGTAGGGCATGAGGCGGGCCTTGAGCTTGGCGAAGCGCCGCAGCACCTCCACGGCTTCCTCGTCGAACAGCCACGGCACCCGGTAGGAGGAGCTGCCGTGCAGCCTGCTGTGCGAGGACAGCAGGCCGAACGCGGTCCAGCGCTTGAACAGCGCCGGGTCCGGTGTGCCCTCGAAACCACCGATGTCGTGGCTCCAGTAGCCGAAGCCGGACATGCCCAGCGACAGCCCGCCGCGCAGACTCTCAGCCATGGACTCGTAGGTCGACTCGCAGTCGCCGCCCCAGTGCACCGGGAACCGCTGCGAGCCCGCCGTGGCCGACCGCGCGAACACCACCGCGCCACCGTCCCCGCGGCGCTTGCGCAGCACCTCGAATACCGTCCGGTTGTACAGGTAGGTGTAGTAGTTGTGCATCCGCTCCGGGTCGGAGCCGTCGTGGTAGACGACGTCGGTCGGGACGCGCTCGCCGAAATCGGTCTTGAAGCAGTCGACCCCCTGCTCCAGCAGCACGTCCAATTTGGACGCGTACCAGTCGCGCGCGGCCGGGTTGGTGAAGTCCACCAACGCCATGCCGGGCTGCCACATGTCCCACTGCCACACGTCGCCGTTGGGCTTGCGCAGCAGGTAGCCGCCCGCGACGCCCTCGGCGAACAGCGGGGACCGCTGCGCCACGTAGGGGTTGATCCACACCGAGACGCGCAGCCCTCGGGACTTGAGCCTGTTCAGCATCCCGACCGGGTCGGGGAACACGCGCGGATCCCACTCGAAGTCGCACCAGTGGAACTCGCGCATCCAGAAGCAGTCGAAGTGGAACACGCTCAGCGGCAGGTCGCGCTCGATCATCCCGTCGACGAACCCGGTCACCGTGGGCTCGTCGTAGGAGGTGGTGAAGGAGGTCGACAGCCACAGGCCGAACGACCACGCGGGCGGCAGGGCGGGGCGGCCGGTCAGCGCGGTGTACTTGCGCAGGACCTCCTTGGGCGTCGGGCCGTGGACGACGAAGTACTCCAGCGACTGGCCCTCGACGCTGAACTGCACCTTCGACACCGCCTCCGAACCGACCTCGAACGAGACCCGGCCGGGGTCGTTGACGAACACGCCGTAGCCCGCGTTGGTCAGGTAGAACGGGACGTTCTTGTACGCCTGCTCGCTGCTGGTGCCGCCGTCGGCGTTCCAGATGTCGACCACCTGGCCGTTCTTGACCAGCGGCCCGAACCGCTCGCCCAGCCCGTAGACCACCTCGCCGACGCCCAGGGCGAGCTGCTCGCGCACGTAGTGCCTGCCGTCGAGGGTCATGAACCCCATGCCCTTGGCACCGCTGGCGGTCAGCACCCGCCCGCCCGCGGTGAACTCCACCCGCCACTGGTCGCCGCGGTGCACGCGCGCCGACAGCGCGCCGGAGGTGAGCACGGCGGCCTTGTCCGCCAAGGTGATCTCGGGCTCGTGGGCGTCGTCGACGGTGAGCCCGAAGCCGGGCCCCTTGGCCACCTGCCCAGCGAAGTGGGTGATCCGCACCCGGATCACGTCCGGCATCGGCGCGGACAGCGACAGTGCGACCACCGGCCCCTTGAGCAGGTCGCCGCGGTGCCGGACGTGGTGGGTGGGCGCGTGCACCACCACCGCCCCGTCCTCCACCGAGACGTCGTGCACCTCGACCGGGTGGGCGGCGTGGACGCCGGGCCGCAGCAACCAGTACCCGTCGCTGAACTTCATTTGACCGCCCCTGCCGTGATGCCGCGGGTCAGCGCGCGCTGGAAGATCAGGAAGAAGGCGATGGCGGGGATGACCCCGAGCAACGCCGAGGCGCTGGTCATGGTGGCGTCCATCATCCGCTGGCCCTGCAGCACGCCCAGCGCGACCGGCACCGTCTGGTTGTCGTTGGAGATCAGCAGCACCAGCGGGAGGAAGAACTCGTTCCAGGTCCAGATGAAGAAGAACACGAACAGAACGCCCAGCGTCGGCCTGCTGACGGGCACCACCACCCGCACCAGGGTCTGCCACTTGTTGGCGCCGTCGACGCGGGCGGCCTCCAGCAGTTCGCGCGGGAAGCCGCCGAGGGTGGAGGTCAGCAGGTAGGTGCCGAACGCCGCCTGGATGACCGTGAAGATGACGACCACGGCCGTCTTGGTGTCGTACAGGCCGACCTCGTTGGTCAGGAAGTACAGCGGGTAGACCAACGCCTCCTGCGGCAAGGTGTTGGCGATCAGGAAGACCACCAGTATCCACAGCCTGCCGCGCACGCGTCCGATGCCCAGCGCGTAGGCGTTGAGCACCGAGACGACTACGGCGAGCACCGCCACCGAGCCGCTGATCACGAAGCTGTTGAACAGCTTCTCCCCGAAGTCGACCCGTTCCCAGAAGTCGACGATGCCCGTCACCGATACGCCGTCGGGCAGGCTGAGCGGCCCATCGGTGGCGTACTCCGCCGGCGTCTTCACCGCGTTGAGCGCCACCACGCCGAACGGCACCAGCATCAGCGCGGCCAGCGCCGCGAACGACCACAGCACCGCGTGCCGCCTCATCAGCGCTCACCCCGGTTCTGCACCCGCAGGAACACCGCGGTGAGCACCAGGATCAGCACGGTGAGCACGGTGGCGATCGCCGCGCCGTAGCCGACCCTGGTCTTCTCGAAGAAGTTCTGGAACGAGTAGTACGACGGCACGGTGGTCGCGCCGCCCGGTCCGCCCCTGGTCAGCACGTAGATCGGGGCGAACACCTTGAGCGCGGCGATGGTGCAGGTGAGCAGGACGACGAAGACCTCCGGCCGGATCTGCGGGAGGGTGACGTGCCAGAACCGGCCCCACCACGACGCGCCGTCGAGCTCGGCGGCCTCGTGCAGGGAGGGGTCGACCCGCTGCATCCCGGACATGAAGATCACCACCGGGTAGCCGACCTGGATCCACAGCATGACGCCCATGACGGTCCACAGCGCCAGGTCGGGGTCGCCGAGCCAGTTGTGCGCCAACGACCGCAGCCCGACCGCGCGCAGGACCTCGTTGAGCGCCCCGTCCTGCGGCGCCAGGATCCAGGTCCACACGATGCCCGCGACCGCGATGGGCAGCACCTGCGGCAGGTAGAAGCACGCGCGCAGCACGCTGGCCCGCCGCGGGCCGAACCGCTTGCCCACGTAGTCGAACAGCCCGGCGGCGATGACCAGGCCGATCGCGGTCGGCAGCACGGCCATCGCCACCACCAGGCCGACGTTGTGCCGGAAGGAGGCCCAGAAGGTGCCGTCCTCGACCAGCCGCCGGTAGTTGTCCAGGCCGATCCACTCCGGTTCGCCCACGCCGGACCACTCGGTGAAGCTGATGCCGACGTTCATCAGGAACGGCACCAGCACCACGGCGGTCAGCAGCAGCGCCCCCGGCAGCAGGAACCACAGGTACGACCCGCGGCCGCGGATCGCGGTGGGGACGCTCATCCGCCGATGCTCTCCAGGTTCTCCCGGTAGGGACCGGCCAGTTCGTCGAGCACCTCGTGCGGCCCGGCGCTGCCGGTGATCAGCTTCTGCACCGCCGAGACGTGCACGTCGTAGTAGCCGGGCGCGGGCCAGTCGGGGTAGTAGGCCAGCCGGTCGCCCTCGCTGAGCGCCTTGAAGGTGTCGGTGACCTCCTGCATCGCGGGATCGCTCGCGGGCGTGCCGCCGGGTGCCACGGGCACGCCGCCCGCCTCGCGCAACTTGTCCTGGATCGGCTGCGACATGGTGATGGCGATGAAGTCGTAGGCCAGCTCCTTGTTCTTGGCCCCCTTGGGCACCACCCAGATGTTGCCGCTGGAGCCCGAGGTCATCCCCGGCCACGGGAAGGTGCCCCACTGGAAGTCCTTGACGTTGGCCCGCACCCGGCCGTACCACCAGCTGCCGCTGATCATGATGGGGTGCTCGCCCTGCATGAAGGCCAGGCCCATGTCCTCGGCCTTGAGCCCGGCGGAGTCCTTGCTCAGGTAGCCCTTGCCGACCCAGTCGGCGAACGTCTCCGCGCCGAAGGTCCACGCCTCGTCGTGGAAGTCCACCTCACCGGTGTAGCGCTGGTAGCGGTCCACCCAGTCGCGGTCGGCCTTGGTCAGCGCCAGCTGGTACAGGATCTGGTGCGCCGGGTACTCCTGGCCCGCCGTGGCCAGCGGGGTGATGCCGGCCGCGACGAACTCGTCCATCGCGGCGGTCAGCTCGTCCAGCGTGGTGGGCACCTGGATGCCCCGCTGGGCGAACATGTCCTTGTTGTAGTAGACCATCACGTACTCGGCGTAGTTCGGGACGCCGTACCACTTGCCGGAGCCCATCACGCCGCGCCCGTCGTAGCGGGCGGTGGTGTCGATGCCGGGACCGAGCTGCTTGTCCCAGCCGCGCTCGGCCACCTCATCGCCGAGGTCGGTCAGCAGGCCCTGCTTGGCCAGCAGGCCTGCGGTGGCGTTGCCCTTGTTGTACTCGAGGATGTCGGGCGCGTCGCTGGAGTTGAGCACCATGGGCGCGGTCTTCTGGATCTGCTCGAAGCCCTTCTCCTCGAACCGCACCTTCACGCCGGGGTGGGTGGCCTCGAACTGCTTGATCGCCTCGGTCCAGGCCACGCCCATGGCGCTGTCCGGCCCCTCGAAGTGCCACAGCTTCAAGGTGTTGCCGTCGGCCGCGTCGTCCGAGCCGCCGCAGCCTGCCGCGGCCAGCGCGACGGCCACCGCGGCCGCCAGGAGTCGCTTGGGCGTCACTGTTCCTCCACGGTGAAGGTGTCGATCCGGGCCCTGCCCTCGAAGACCAGGTGGACGTCCTGGCGTCCGGCCGCCCCGCGCAGCGGCGCGGACACCGTGGTCCAGGCGTACTGGTCCCCCGTCGTCGGCACGTCGACCACGCCGACCCGCCTGCCGTCGGGACCGCCGAGGCGGATCTGCACGCGGGTCGGCTCGTCGGGGTTGGCCACCCGCAGCGAGATCGACCGCGCGCCCCGGCCCAGGTCGGCGTCGCGGAAGGCGATCCACTGGCCCGGTGCGGTGGCGGCGACCGCCGTGCCGCGCTCCCTGGTGGTGTCGACCAGCGTCACGCCGGAGTAGTCGTCGAAGTTCTGCGCCGGGGTGGACCTGCCGAGGTCGCGCGGCGGAATCCGCTCACCGCGCACGGCGAGTTCGCGGGTCAGCGGGCCGACGACCAGCTCGTGGGAGGCGGTCTCGACCACCGGCTTGTCCCGCGTCACGTCCCAGAACGCCAGGTCCGCCGCGCGCAGGGTGAACCGGACCGTCCTGGTCTCCCCCGGCCCGAGGCGCACCTTCTCGAACGCGCGCAGTTGCTTGACGGGCTGCCGCACCCGCGACCGCTCCTGGCGCGAGTACAGCTGCACCACCTCCACGCCCGCCCGGCCGCCGGTGTTGGTCACGTCCACCTCCACCCGGACCTCGCCGTCCGCGCCCACGGCGTGCCGGTCCAGGCGCAGCCGGGAGTAGCGGAACGAGGTGTAGCTCAGGCCGTGCCCGAACGGGTACAGCGGATCGCCCCGGAAGTACTGGTAGGTGTGCCCGGACTCGGCGATGTCGAACTGGAGCATGTCGGGCAGGTCGGCGTCGGAGCGGTACCAGGTCTGGGTGAGCCTGCCGCCGGGGTCGCGGTCGCCGAACAGCACGTCGGCCAACGCGCGCCCGGTTTCCTGCCCCGCGTGCGAGGTCCACAGGATCGCGGGCAGGTCGGCGGTGTCCCAGTCCCCCGAATAAGGGTAACCGCTTTCCAGGATCACGACCGTGCGCGGGTTCGCCGCGCGCACCGCGTCGATGACCGCGCGCTGGCCCGCGGGCAGCGCCGTGGTCTCCCGGTCGTCGTCCTCACGACCGTTGATGAACGGCATGCTGCCCGCCACGACCACGGCGACATCGGCCTCCTTGGCCGCCGCCACGGCGCTGTCCACGCCTGCGCGGACGACCTCGCGGACGAACTTCGACGCGGCCTGCGGCGTCGCGGCCCCGAGGGACAGCCCACCGTCCGCGCCCACCACGACGTACTTGTCCGGGCCGAACCACGGTTCGTCGACGTCGTTTCCCGCGTACTCCAGCACGTAGGCCCCGTCCGGCTGGGCGACCAGCTCGAACTGCTGCTGGACGAACCAGCCGTGGGGCTGGGCGGCGTCGTTGACCAGGTTCCGGTTCTGGTCCAGCGACACCGTCCGGCCGTTGGCCGCGGTCCTGAGCGTGACGGTGCCCTCGCCCCAGTCGAACACGTCCAGCCCGGTCCGCTCCCCCGGCGCCGGGGCGTCGGCGGTGAGCACGGCCCCGGTGTCCGATGTCGACGCGGCGACGTAGTTCCCGCTGGCCAACTCCTTCAGCGCGATGCGGTCCACGCCCTCGCTGGAGCTCACCGCGGCCCGTTCGGCGATGCCCTGCTTCGGCGTGACGCGGTAGGGCATCGTGCCGGAGTACCAGTCCTCGTAGAGGGTGTCGGCCAGTTGTCCGATGACCGCCACCTTCTTGGTGCTCTCGGCCGAGAGCGGGAGCGCGTTCCCGTCGTTGCGCAGCAGCACCACCTGCTCGGCCGCGGCCCTCCGGGCCAGCGCCCGGTGCTCCGGCGCGTTGATGACCTCCGGGGTGATCCCCGCGTACGGGTTGCGGCCGGGCGGGTCGAACTCGCCGAGCCGGAACCTCAGCGACAGCACGTGTCGCACCGCTTCGTCCACTTCGGACTGGTCCAGCAGCCCTCGCGCGAGGGCGGTGTTGAGCGCGGCGACCGTGGGAGCGGAGTCGGGGCCGTTCTCGGTGAAGCTGTCCAGCCCCGCCTCGACGGCCGCCGCGTTCGCCTCGGCCTGGGTGGCGAAGTACCGCTGCGCGCCGACGAGGTTGGCCGCGCCCGAGGCGTCGCCGACGATCAGCAGGTCCTGGTCGGTCCACCCGCGCACCACCTCGTCGAGGTCGGGGTTGACGTGCGCGGGGCGGCCGTTGACCAGGTTGTACGACGCCATCACGCCGGTGGCGGCGTTGGCGGCTATGGCGTGCTTGAACGCGGCCTCGTCGTAGTCGTGCAGGATGCGCGGCGGGACCACCGAGGAGACCGTGGCCCGGTCGCGCTCCACGTTGTAGGCCAGGTAGTGCTTCAGGGTCGGCGCGGCCTGCAGGTAGGTGGGGTGGTCGCCCCGGATGCCGTGCCCGTACGCGGTGGAGATCCGCCCGGTCAGCAGCGGGTCCTCGGAGTAGCCCTCCTCGTTGCGACCCCAGCGCGGGTCGCGCAGCGGGTTGACCACCGGAGCCCACAGGTTCAGCCCGTTGGCCGCGGGGTCGCGGGCGTGGAACCCGCGCGCCTCCCTGCCGGTGACCGCGCCGACGCGCTCGACCAGGTCGGGGTCCCAGGTGGTGGCCAGCCCGACGGCCTGCGGGAAGACCGTCGCCTCGCCCAGCCATGCCACGCCGTGCAGCGCCTCGGTGCCGGTTCTGAAGGCGCCGAGGCCCAGCCTCGGTATCGCGGGCTGGTACTGGTGGAGCAGGGAGATCTTCTCGTCCGGGGTGAGCCTGCCCGCCAGGTCGTCGATCCTGACCGCCAGGGGCAGGTCGGGATCGCGGAACGGCTCCCGCTGCGCGTGCGCCGGGGTCGGCGACAGCGCGAGCACCGCCACGAGGAGCAACACGGGCACACGACGGCCTTTAGGCACGGCAGTTCCCCTCCGCACACCGATGAACGGAATCGAACTCGCAGTCGAAGCGCTTCGACTCCGACCATAGGGGCAGAAGGTGACCGGCACAACCAACGGCTCCACCGAACGCGAGCGGGCCCCCTGGACCGGAGTCCAGGGGGCCCGCGCGGGTGTTCCCGGTCAGCAGTGGCGGTAGAAGTACCCCGGCTCGCCGACCGGCACCAGGTCGCGGTCCCGGATCAGCGTGGCGGCCGGGCGGTCGGCGGTGCGGCAGACCTGCTCGACGCCACCGGGCAGGTCGTCGGTGTACTCCACGTCGAAGACCCGCTGGCCGTAGACCGACGTGTAGGCCGAGCACTCGTCCCAGCGGACGCACTCCTCGGCCACGGCGAAGTCGAAGCCCGCCTGGTCGCGGCCCCGCGTCCCCAGTTCGGTGGTGTTCTTCTGGCCCGCCAGCAGGTCGTGGCGGTGCGCGATGGCGACCAGTTCGGTCGCCATCGCCAGGTTGTTCTCCAGGCTGAGCCTGCCGTTGGAGCGCGTGTAGGAGTCGAGGTTGTCGAACTCCACCGCGTCGAAGCCGGATTCGGCGCACACCCGCACCGTCTCGCCGATGATGGCGGCGATGCGGGCGCGCTTGTCCGCCTTGGAGGTGTCCAGGATCAGCTCGTCCGGCCAGCCGGGGTCGACCACGGGCCTGCCGCGCCCGTCGGTCAGCACCAGGTCGCGCCGCTGCTGCAACCACAGCTCCCGGTCCTGCGGCTGGGTCTGGAAACCGTTGACGTAGCAGACGTTGTACAGGCCGGGCTCGGGCTCGGCGGTGCTGTCGCGGACCACCAGGCCCACCCCGTTCGGCGGGTCGTAGGCGCCGCCGAGCTGGTAGTCGACCTTGACCCCCACGGGGAAGGCGGTCGCCGCGGCAGCGGCGGGCACTCCCGCTCCCGCGACCACCGCACCGAGCAGGACGACTCCGAGAACCGCTGGTTTCATCGCACCCCTCACATCGGATCGGTGAAGATCATCGTAGCGGCGCGCGATCTTCGCCCCGGTGCACCACTCGTAGCCCAGCAGCAGCCCGAAAAACGGGGGGCGGGCACCCCCTGGTGCAGCACGGAACCGTGACCACTGACCGCGTATCCCAGGTGCACCACGCGCCACACCGAGCAGGGACGCGGCAGCGCGGGCCAGCGTCCCCCCGGTCAGCAGCACCTCGTCGTCGGGATGGGCGTGGAAGGCCAGGACGGTTGCCATCGCACCATCCTGGCCCGCCACCGACCGGGCATCGGGCCCGGTCGGCGCTCACCCCTGCGCGCCGATCACCTCCACCGGGCGCGACCGCAGGGCGACCCTGGTCGGGATGCCGATCGCGAGCAGCCCCAGCACCGCCGTCACGCCCACGATCGCCAGGTAGACCAGCGGTGGCGCGGAGGGCATCGGCGAACCGGTGAGGCCCAGGCTGATCCCGACCAGGGTGGGCACCGCCGCGCCCGTGCCGACCACCACCGCGATGCCGATCACCAGCAGCGCCTCGATCCGCGTCATCCGCAGCACCTGCCGCCTGCCGGTGCCGACCAGGCGCAGCAGGGCGAACTCCCGCGACCGCTCGACCGTCGCCATCACCAGCGTGTTCACCACCGAGATGGCCAAGTACCCCAGGACCACCAGCAGGGCGAGCAGGTTGATCCAGGACTGGGCGTCGCGCTGGGTCTGCCCGGCGGCGCTGAGCGCGGCGCGGTCGAGCACCGACACGCCGGGGAACCGGTCGGCCAGCGCGCCGAGCTCCGCCGTGCCGTCCGTGCGCACCAGGACCGACTGGTCGAGCCGGGTGGTGGTGTGCGCGGCGAGCACGTCGCGGGACAGCGTCACGTCGCCGAACCCGAGGCCGCGGCCGTAGAGCGCGACGACCCTCGGCCGCAGCTGCGCGCCGTCGCCAAGGCGCAGGTCGATCCTCTCCCCGAGGCCGACGCCGATCGTCTCGGCGGCGAGCACGCTCAACGCGACCGCGTCGCCGTCCAGCTCGGCCAGGTCGCCCTGGCTGACGCGCAGGTCCAGCGTGCGGTCCAGGCCGTCGACGGCCAGCCCCTGCGCGGCGTAGGGGGAGATCTGCGGTTCCCCGGCCATCAGGTGGCGCACCAGCACCTGGCTGCGCACCACGGGCGTCGCGGCCCGCACGCCGGGGGTCGCCCGGACCGCGTCCACGACCGCCGGGGCCAGCCCCGCCTCACCGGAGACCACGACGTCGGCCACCACCCCGGCGTCGGCCTGCTCGGCCGCGGCGGCGCTCACCGTGGTCTGGGTGAAGATCTGCACCGAGGCCACGGCGACCGCCAGCACCAGCGGTGTCACCACGGTGGCCAGCCGCCGCGCGCTCGCGGTCACGCTCGCCACCGCGAGGTGCCCGCCCACCGGGGCCACCGCCCGCAGCGGCCGACCGGCCAGCCGCGCCGCCGCGACCACCAGCCGGGGACCGGACAGCGCCGCGGCGAGCACCAGCAGCAGCGCCGAGGCCGCCGCGCCCGCCACCGCCTGCTCGCCGGGCAGGAACAGCGGCACCGCGGCGGAGCCCAGGCCCAGCGCCGCGCACGTCCACCCCAGCGCCACCCGCACGCGCCCCAGCCGCGCCGGTTCCACGGCCGCCTCGCGCAGCGCCTCCACCGGCGCGGTCCGCGCGGCGCGGCGGGCCGCGACCCACCCGGCGATCCGCGCCGTGGCCACCACCAGCAGCACCGCCGCCATGGCGGGCAGCGGACCGATCGCCAGGCCGAAGTCGGCGGGCAGCAGTCCGGAGGCGGCGAACGCCGACCGCAGCAGGTGCGCCACGCCGTAGCCGGGCGCGACCCCCAGCAGCGCGGCGACCCCGGCCACGGCCAGCACCTCCGCGCCGACCAGGCGGTGGATCTGGCGGGGTGTCGCGGCCACCGCCCGCAGCAGCGCCAGTTCGCGCTTGCGCTGCTGGATCGACAGCCCCAGCGTGCCCGCCACCACCAGCACGGAGATCATCAGCGTGGTGCCCGCGAACGACAGCGAGACCAGCACCAGCTCCGACCGCGCCCGGCCCACGTCGAGGAACTCCGCGTCGCCGCGGTCGTCACCGGTGTGGGTGGCCACGTCGAGGTCGGGCAGCGCGGCCCTGATCCGCCCGGCCAGCTCGTCGGGGTCGACCCCCGGCCGGGCCAGCACGCCGATCACGTCCACCTGATCAGGCCGCCCGGCCAGCGCGCGGGCCCGCTCGTCGGTGAGGAACAGGGCGGGCTGCCGCCCGGTCCGCACGCCCTCGGGCGCGGCGGCGACACCGGTCACCGCGTACCGCTCCGGCACCCCGCCGACGGCCACCGGCAGCTCGTCGCCGACCCCCACGCCCAGCCGGTCGGCCAGGCCCGCGTCGAGCACCAGCTCCCGCGGCCCCTTCGGCTCGGCGCCCTCCCGCACCGCCAGCGGGGTCAGCGCGGCCGAGCTCCAGCCGTGCGCCCGCACCCCCTCCGCACCCGGCACCACCACCGGCACGGCCGTCTCGCCGATCGCGCGGTCCACGCCGGGCACCGCCGCCACGCGGCCCACCGCGTCGGCGGGCAGCGGGACCCGCTCGACCAGCGGCACCTCGATGCCCGCTTCGTCCGGCACGGCCTGCCTGCCGCCGACGACCACCGCCGCCCCCGCGTACCGCTGCGGGGCCACCCCGGCGCGCAGGCCGGACTCGAACAGCACGCCCAGCGCGGTGATCAGCGCCGAGGCGCACAGCACCGCGACGAACACCCCCGCGAAGCCACCCCAGCGGTGGCGGATCGAGGCCAGCGCCAGCAGCCGCACGCTCACCACTCCCCCAGCTGCGTCATCCGCTCGGCCACGGCTTCCGGCGACGGCCGGTCCAGCGCGCCCGCCAGCCGCCCGTCGGTCAGGAACACCACGCGGTCGGCGTAGGAGGCGGCGACCGGGTCGTGGGTCACCATCAGCACGGTCTGCCCGGTGCTGTCCACGACGTCGCGCAGCAGCTCCAGCACCTGCCTGCCGGTGCGGCTGTCCAGCGCGCCGGTCGGCTCGTCGGCCAGCACCGCGTCCGGCCGGGTGATCAGGGCGCGGGCGATGGCCACGCGCTGCTGCTGCCCGCCGGAGAGCTGGCTGGGCAGGTGGTGCAGGCGGTCGGCCAGCCCGACGCGCCGCACCACGTGCCCCAGCCACTCCCGGTCCGGCGCGCCCGCGCCCAGCAGCAGGGGCAGCACGATGTTCTGCTCCACGGTCAGCGACGGGACCAGGTTGTAGGCCTGGAAGACGAAGCCGACCCGCTCCCGCCGCACCTCGGTCAGCCGCTTCTCGTCCAGGGCGGCCAGGTCGGTCCCGCCCAGCAGCACCGATCCGGAGGTGGGCCGGTCCAGACCCGCGGCGCAGTGCAGGAAGGTGCTCTTGCCGGAGCCGGAGGGCCCCATCACCGCGGTGAAGGTGCCGCGCGGCAGGTCGATGGACACCGCGTCCAGGGCGGTCACCGCGCGGTCGCCCGAGCCGTGCACCTTGGACACCGCGGACAGCCTGATGGCGGGTTCTGCGCCGGTGACGCGCACCGGCTCGGTCGTCTCGATCACGCAAGTGACGCTATTGGCGTCGGTGCGGCCGAACGATCCCCCAGCCTGCCCGGTTCGGAGTACAGCCCGCTATACCTCCGGTCCGCGCGGAGCCACCGGTCAGACGACGGCGCCCTCGGTCGGGAACGGCAGGGCCGCCAGTTCGCCCCGGTAGCGGCGCAGCGGCTTGAAGGCGTTCCACGCCAGCGCGCCGGTCAGCCTGCCGCCCACCCGGTAGAGGGCCACGAACGCCGACCCCTCGGGGCTGCCGTCCACGACCTCAACCTCGGCGTCCGCGCCGAGCAGGCCGTACGCCTGGATCTTGACGTCGTACTGGTCGGTCCAGAAGTACGGCAGCGGGCTGAACGGCGTGGTGTCCCCGTGCAGCAGGTTGACCGCCGCCGCCTGGCCCTGCTCCCCGGCGTTGCCCCGGTGCTCCACCCGCATCCGCCTGCCGAACCGGGGGTTGGGCCAGCTGGCCACGTCACCCGCGGCGTAGACGCCGGGCGCGGCGCGGCAGAACCGGTCGCAGACCACCCCGTCGGCCAGGTCCAACCCGGAGGAGCGCAGCCAGTCCACGGCCGGGCGCGACCCGATCGCCACCAGCACGCACTCGGCCTCCAGCACCGTGCCGTCGGTCAGCGCCACCCCGCTCACCCGGCCGTCGGAGGCCACGAACCCGGACACGCCCACGCCCGTGCGCAGCTCGACACCCCGGTCGCGGTGCAGCTGGGCGACCCGCCCCGCCACGGTCTCGCCGAGCTGCGCCACCAGCGGCAGCGGCAGCAGGTCCACCACGGTGACCCGGTGGCCCAGCCCGGCTGCCGTGGCGGCCACCTCCGTGCCCAGGAACCCGGCGCCGACCACCACCAGGTGGCGCGCGGTCGCCAGGCTCTCGCGCAGCCCCGCCACGTCCTGCGCGCCGCGCAGCACGTGCACCCCGGCCAGGTCGTGGCCGAAGGGCAGCCGCAGGGGTGTGACGCCGGTCGCCACGACCAGGCCGTCGTAGGGCAGCGGGTCCGCGTCCTCCAGCAGCAGCCTGCGCCCGTCCGGGTCCAGCCCGGTCGCCCGGTCGCGGACCACCGCCACGTCCAGCGCCTCGAAGTCCGCGTCGGCGCGCAGCCGGGCCCGCTCCAGCGGCCACTGCCCCGACAGCACCTGCTTGGACAGCGGCGGCCGGTCCACCGGCGGCCCCGGCTCGCCCGCGACCAGCGCCAGCCGCCCGGTGAAGCCCTCGCGCCGCAGCGCTTCCACCGCGCTGATCCCGGCGGCGCCGCCGCCGACCACGACGATGTTGTCCGACACCCGGCAACCTCCCAGCGCGCGATCCCTGACGATCTTCATATCAGCACCCATGATCCCGTTCACAGGACCGTCGGGGCAGGACCGCGCCCACGCGTGTGGTGAGCGACACGGTCTGCGCCAATGGGGGCAGCACGCTGAGCCGTTCGCCGAAGCCACCGGGTCTGGAATCATGGCCGCCGAGGAACAGGAGGCCCATGGCGATCACCCGAGGGTTCACCCGGCGGGGCGGCGGCGAACGCGACCCGAGGCTGCCACCCGGCCAGCACGACGCGGGCGACGACTGGCCGGTGCTGCACGCCGAGGCCACGCCGTCCATCGACACCGACCGGTGGACCTTCACCATCGACGGCCTCGTCGACACGCCCACGACGTGGACCTGGGACGAGATCCGCGCGCTGCCCCCGGACCACTACGAGGGCGACATCCACTGCGTCACCACCTGGTCGAAGTTCGGCATGAGGTTCGACGGGGTCTCGGTGGACACGCTGCTGGAGGCGGCGGGCCCGCAGGACGACGCGGCGTTCGTGCTCGCCCGGTCGCACACCGGCTACACCACCAACCTGCCGATCGAGGACATCACCGACGGCCGGGCGTGGGTGGTGTGGGACGTCGACGGCGCGCCGCTGACCGACGTCCACGGTGGACCCGCGCGGCTGCTCGTGCCGCACCTGTACTTCTGGAAGAGCGCCAAGTGGGTCTCCGGGCTGACCCTGCTGGCCGAGGACGAGCAGGGGTTCTGGGAGCGCAACGGCTACCACGACCGGGGCGACCCCTGGCTCGAGCAGCGCTACCAGGGCGACTGATGGTCGCGCCCGCGCGCACGGGGCCGTGGCAGCAGGCCACCGTGCTGGAGGTGCGGTCGGAGACGCCGACCGCGAAGACGTTCCGGCTCGGGCTGTCCCGGCCCGCGCCGCACCTGCCCGGCCAGCACTACGTGCTGCGGCTGACCGCGCCCGACGGCTACCGCGCGCAGCGCTCCTACTCGGTCGCCAGCGCTCCCGGTCGGGCGGAGATCGACCTCACCGTCGAACTGCTGCCCGGCGGGGAGGTCTCGGAGTTCCTGCACGAGGTCGTGGAGCCGGGCGACGAGCTGGAGGTGCGCGGCCCGCTGGGCGGCTACTTCGCCTGGGACGGCGAGCGGCCCGCGCTGGGCGTGGCGGGTGGCTCCGGGGTCGTTCCGCTGATGTCCATGCTGCGCCACGCGCGGGAGATCGGCAGGCCCGAGCTGGTCCGCCTGGTGGTGTCGGTGCGCTCCCCCGCCGCGCTGTACTACCGCGACGAGCTGCCGGGGCCGCAGACCACGCTGGCCTACACGCGGACCGCCCCGCCGGGCTCCCCCCGGCCCGCCGGGCGGCTCACCGCGGACGACCTGGCGCCCGCAGTGGAGGACCGGGACGTGTTCGTCTGCGGGACGCCTGCGTTCTGCGACACCGCCACCGGACACCTGCTGGGCCTGGGAGTGCCCGCCGGGCGGATCAGGGTGGAGCGGTTCGGCCCGTCCGGCTGAGGCGCCCGGCGGACCGATTCCGCTTTGACACCCCTGACACAGTGGACCTCATGGATCATGAGGACGACGCCGCCGTCGCGCTGCGCCGCATGGCCGGGCTGGCCACGCCGATGGCGCTGCGGGTCGCGGCGACCCTGGGCCTGCCGGACCGCCTGCTCGGCGACGGCGCCTCCGTCGAGCAGCTCGCGGCCGAGCTCGACGCCGCCCCGATCGCGCTCGACCTCCTGCTGGCCCACCTGGCGACCCTCGGCGTCGTCGAGCGCACCCCCACCGGCTACCGGACCAGCGCGTACGGCGAGCACCTCCGCCTGGACGCGGGCAACGGCCTGACCGACCTGCTGCGCCTGGACACCGCAGGCGGCCGGGCGGAGCTGGCCTTCGTCGAGCTCGCCCACAGCGTCAGCACCGGTCGCGCGGCCTACCCGCGCCGCTACGGGCAGGACTTCTGGGCCGACCTGGCCGAGCACCCCCACCTGCGCGAGTCGTTTGACCGGCAGATGACGCACCGGTTCCGGGAGCAGCTGCCGCGGATCGTCGCCGGTGTCGACTGGTCCCGGTTCTCCAGCGTCGTCGACGTGGGGGGCGGCCAGGGCAGCCTGCTGGCCGCGATCCTGACCGCCCACCCCGGTGTGCGCGGCCACCTGGTCGACCTCGAGCCGACCGCCGCCGACGCCCGCCGCACCTTCACCGCGCAGGGGCTGGACGACCGGGCGCGGGTGACGGCGGGCAGCTTCTTCGACCCGCTCCCGGCGGGTGCGGACGCCTACCTGCTGTTCGACATCCTCCACGACTGGGACGACGAGCACGCCCACCGCATCATGAGCCGCTGCGCCGAGGCCGCGCACCCGGCGGGGCGCGTCCTGGTGGTCGAGGCGGTCGCGGGGCTGCGCGCCGACAGCGAGAGCGACCTGGCCATGCTGGTGATCTTCGGCGGTCGCGAGCGCGGGCTCGACGAGTTCCGGGCGCTCGGCTCGGCGCACGGCCTGCTCCTGGACGGCGTGACCGAGCTGACCGACCAGCGCTGCCTGCTGGAATTCCGGCTCTCCGCCGACGGATGACCTCCCGCCTGCCGCGAACCGAGCGTCCGGACACCGCGAACCGAGCGTCCGGGACGCCGGGCGGGCCGGCCGCCGTCAGGAGGGCAGCTTCTTGGCGGCCGCCGCCGCCAGGATCTTCGCCTCGAGGCAGTACTCCTCGCCCGACCGGTCGCCCTGCACTGTCAGCACCAGCACGTCGAGGTAAGCCCGCTTCGCCGGACTCGCGGGCAGGTGGGGGACGTGGATGGTGCAGCTCTTGCTCGAATCGGTGTCCAGCCAGACGTACACCACGCGACCGTCCTCCAGCCGGGTCAGCTCCCCCTTGGGCACCTCGTCCGCCGAGTGCTGGTCGTAGCGCAGGTTGATGCCGAGCCCACCGGTCGTGCTGCGCCACTTGCACGCCCAGTTGCCGAACACGTTCAGCGCCGAGCCGCCGTTCACCCCGGCCACCGCGGTGAGCACTTCGTCATCGAGCAGCGCGCAGGCGTCGACGCGGGCGAGCGAGTCTTCGGGGAACGGGGTGGCGCGCCGGGGAATCTGACCGCCGCGCAGCACCTCCAGCACGGTGGCCGCCGCGGCGTCGGCCAGGGGGCAGAGGTCCAGCGGCGGGTTGTCCAGCTTCGCGCTGACCCGGACGGCGTACCTCTCGTCGGCCACCACCGTGCGGTCGCACTCGTTGCTCCGCAGGGGTTCCTCGACCACCTCCAGGGGTTGTCCCTGCACGGTGCGGGACGCGCGGGTGATCAGCTGGATCTCGATGTCCACCGGCTCCTTCGCACCGACGTGGACCAGGGCGTCGCAGCGGTTGAAGTTGCCGTAATCGGTCACCACCCGCACGGTGCCGAACCGGCTCAGCTCCTCCTCGTCGATCAGCGCGCACGGGTCGGCGGTGCGCTCGTCGCCGATGAGCCCACCGGCGGACGCCTGCTGCTGCGCGGCGGGCACCTGGTGCTGCCTGATGACCACCGCGGTGCTGATCGCCACGACCAGCACGAACGCCGCGGCGATCCGCGCCAAGAGGCGGCGCCGCGGTGCCCTGGCGGGACGTTCCACCGCGGGCGGCTCCCAGTCGCCGACGATCTCCTTCAGGCGCGACCGGACCTCGTCGGCGGTCGGCCTCCCGGCGGGGCGCGCCCGCAGCATCTCCGCCAGCAGCGGGGCCAGCGGGCCCGCGCGTCGCGCGGGCGGGACCTCGCCTCGCCGGACGCGCTCCAGCACCTCGTGCGGCTCACCGCCGCCGAACGGCGGCGTGCCCTCGACCGCGGCGTACAGGGTGGCGCCGAGCGAGAAGACGTCCGAGGCCCGACTGGCCGGGTAGCCGTTCGCGACCTCGGGCGAGGCGTAGGCGGGGGTGCCGCTGACCCTGCCGTCGTCGGTGCGGGTCACCTCCCGCCAGATGGAGATGCCGAAGTCGGTGAGTTTGGCCAGGTCGTCGTCGGTGACCAGGATGTTGCCCGGCTTCACGTCCCGGTGCACGATGTCGCGAGCGTGCACCGCGGCCAGCGCGCCCGCGATCTGCACGCCGATCCGCGCCACCCGCTCCACCGGCAGCGGCCCGTCCTGCGCCAGCACCACGTCCAGGCTCCGCGCGGGCAGGTACTCCATCACCAGCCAGCAGCCGTCGGCGTCGACGGTGTCGAAGACCGCGACCGCGTTGGGGTGGTGCACCTGCGCGGCGGTCTGGGCCTCGCGGTGGAACCGCGCCCGGTCGGCTTGGTCGGCCGCCGCGTGCGGGCGCTTGAGCGCCACCCTCCGCTTCAGCTTCCGGTCGAACGCGGTCCACACCACGCCGCCGGACCCGGAGCCGCGGGCGTCCTCCAGCTCGTAGCGGCCGTCAACGACATCGCCCGTACGCACGGAAAGCAGCGTATGGACTACGCTCGGTGGCGTCACGGCGTTCTCCGGAATTCAGCACAACGGGTCAAGGGCAGCCAGGTCCGTGGGCACGAGGGTGGTGGACAGCACCAGCTCACGCAGCAGGTTGTCGTTGAGCGCGTTGCCGACGGGTTCGCCGACCTCCTCGCGGAGCAGACCGGGCACGCCGCCTGCCGACAACCGGGCGCGCACGTCGGCGATCATGTGCTCGACCCGCTTGACGCTCCAGGTGGCATCCGGTTGCAGCTCCGCCAGCACCTGCGCGGTCTGCTGGCGGGACACCGGCTGGGGGTTGGCCTCGTGCATCAGGTAGCGCTGCCCCAGCACGATGAGCATCAGTCGCTCGTCGGGGGTGAGCCGCCACCGCGTCGGCGGTTGGGTCACCCAGTCGTGCTGGGCGCGCGGCGCCGCGTCCCGGTCGTCGGCGACGTAGAGCTCCAGCAGGTGCTCGCGGTCGCGGGAGCCGCGCACGAACAGCGGCGTGTAGCCCCTGGGCAGCGGCACGGCGTCCTCACCGCGGAACAGCCACCGGGTCCTGGGCAGCCGGATCGGCAGCTGCCCGGTGTTGGTGACCCACCAGTGGCCGCCGCGGCGGGTGAGCAGGCCGTGCTGGCGGCTGACCCTCGGGTCGGTCTCGCCGACGCACAGGTCGACGTTCGGGCGGTTGCGCCCGAACCGGACCGTGCGCCCCTCGACCGGGTCGACGTGGAGACGGCCGGTCAGCGCACTGGCGACGATGGCTCCGGGCGCGGTGCGGGGCACGCCGCGAGCCAGGCTCTCGTGGTTCATCGGTCTCCTTCGGCTCGTCGACAGTGTGACGGCGTCGTCGGGGACCCGTCCCGGAAACGCTGCGGCACCGTCGCACGCGGCGAGTCCGATCAACCGGAAGAGGGACGATGAGACGCATCCTCAGCACCACCCTGGCAGGCGCGCTCGTGCTCGGATCAGCGGGCGCGGCCGACGCGGCGGCGCCGACCGCGGGCAGTCCACTGGCCGTCGTGGGCGTCAGCGCGAGCGACCACGACGGCAACGTCCCCGCCAACACCCTCGACGGTGAGCTGAGCACCCGGTGGTCCGCCGAGGGCGACGGCGTCTGGATCAGCTACGACCTCGGCTCGTCCCAGGTGGTCGGGTCGGTGTCGATCGCCTGGCACAAGGGCGACACCAGGCGGCACACCTTCGAGGTCGAGCTCTCCGCCGACGGGACGTCCTGGCGGGCGGCCGTGGCGCGCCGCAGCAGCAGCGGCACCACCACCCGGCCGGAAACCCACGACTTCGCCGACAGCTCGGCGCGCTACCTGCGCATCGTCGGCCACGGCAACACCTCCAACGACTGGACCAGCATCACCGAGGTGTCCGTCAACGGGGCCGACGGGGGCGGCGGCGGTGGCGGCGGGGACTGCCGGTACCCCGCCGACGTGCTGGACCTGACCAACTGGTACATCGGGCTGCCCATCGGCGAGGAGGAGGACCCGACCAACGTCGAGCAGCCCGAGCTGGCCACCTTCTCGATCGACCCGTGGTTCCGCACCACCCCGGAGTGCGACGGGGTGCGCTTCCGCGCCGCGGTCAACGGCGTCACCACCAGCGGCTCCAGCAACCCGCGCTCGGAGCTGCGCGAGATGAACGGGTCGAGCAAGGCGGCCTGGTCGTCCACCTCGGGCACGCACACGATGGTGATCGAGCAGGCCATCACCGCGCTGCCGCAGGACAAGCCGCACGTGGTGGCCGGGCAGATCCACGGCGGCAGCGACGACCTGGCGGTCTTCCGCCTGGAGGGCACCAAGCTCTACGTCACCAACGACGACGACACGCACCACAAGCTCGTGATCGACGACTACGTGCTCGGCACGAAGTTCCAGGCGAAGTTCGTGGTCAGCGACAAGAAGATCAAGGCCTACTACAACGGCGTCCT
This sequence comes from Saccharothrix coeruleofusca, assembly GCF_017876325.1. Taxonomy (NCBI): domain Bacteria; kingdom Bacillati; phylum Actinomycetota; class Actinomycetes; order Pseudonocardiales; family Pseudonocardiaceae; genus Saccharothrix; species Saccharothrix coeruleofusca. The sequence continues at coordinate 2,493,851 of NZ_JAGINV010000001.1, read as the reverse complement.
GCAGACCACGATCTCCAGGAGCTTCAGCGGCGCCTACTTCAAAGCGGGCGCCTACACCCAGGCCAACTGCTCCAACTCCTCGCCCTGCGACGAGGGCAACTACGGGGAGGTGGAGATCTACGACTTGAAGGTGACCCACAACTAGCCACCCGCGAGCACTACCCGAGGCCCGCCGCGAGGCCGGTGACCACCGCCATTCCCACGGCGATCCCAGATTCTCCCCATCCGACTGCGCCAGGCTCGCCGGACCGACGGCGGAAAGGGTGTGCGCATGATCAAGGGTGATCCGGTGAAGCTGCTGCTCGTAGCGGTGATCGGCGCGGGGGTCCTGGTGAGCGGGCAGGCGCGGGCAGACACGCGGACCGACGTGCTGTGCCAGAACAACACCGGCGACGACGAGCGGATCAACGCCGCCGTCGCCGCCAGCGCCCCCGGCGACGAGCTGGTGCTCAACGGGACGTGCCTGATCAACGGCACGGTCCGGCTGGTGGGCGAGCGCACCTACCGGGGGCTCTCGCGCACCGGCACGGTCATCCGGCAGGCCCCCGGCGCGAACCTGGACGCGATGCTGGCCAGCGACTCCTACCTCGACGACGTGCCGTGGACCGGGGCGCCGGTGACCATCCGGTCGCTGACGCTGGACGCCGACCGCGACAACAACCCCGCCGCGCACGACGCCCTCGTGCTGCGGTCGTGGCAGACGGTCGTGGAGGACGTGGTGGTGCGCGGGGCCACCCGGCACGGCATCCGGGTGACCAACCTGTCCGCCAACCGGGTCGCGCTGACCAACACCCAGGTCAACGGCCGCATCGTGGGCAGCCACGTCGCGGGTTCCGGGCAGCGCGGGGTGTTCGCGGAGGACGTGGCCGGGGCGGAGGGCACCGGCAACTCGGTCACCGACTGGCAGCTGCTGGACAACTGGATCGAGGACTCCGGCACCGAGGGCATCGGGCTGGACAACGCGGCGGGGTGGCTGGTGCGCGGCAACCACGTCTACGGCGTCGGCCGGGTCGCGCTGTGGGCGGAGCGGCTCTACGGCTCGTCGATCAGCGACAACTACCTGGAGGACTTCGGCGAGGCGGGCATCCGGGTCTCGGTGCAGGGCGAGGCGGCGTCCACGATCGGCGGCAACCGGGTGTTCGACTTCGGGGGCGGCACGGGCACCTTCCTCCAGGCCCGGACCAACTACGGCACGGGCAACCTCGTGGTGACCGGCAACACCGTGCGCGGCAACGGCTCCGGCGTCGGCCTGGACTACCAGCGGGGTCCGGGCACCGCGCTGGTGGTGGCCTCGACCGGCAACCTGGTCACCGGGGTGACCACGGCACGCCAGGTGGGCGCGGGCGTCACGGTGAGCACCGGGGTCTGAAGCACGCGGCGGTGCACCGCGCGCAGCGCCTCGCCGGGGTCGGCGCCCAGCTCCTCGGCGAGGCGGCGGCGCACCCGCTGGTAGACCGCCAACGCCTCGGCCGTGCGGCCGAGGCCGTGCAGGGCCAGCATGAGCTGGCCCGCCAAACGCTCGTCCAGCGGGTGGGCGGCGGTGCGCGCGGTCAGCACGGCCAGCACCTCCTGGTGCCTGCCCAGGCGCAGGGCGGCGTCCGTGCGGTCGGCCTCGGCGACGGACCGCTGCTGCTCCAGCGCCATCCGCACGGTGCTCAGCCACGGCGTGTCCAGGCCGGTGAACGCCTCCCCGCGCCACAGCGCGAGCGCCTCGTCGTACAGCGCGACGCGGCGCGCGTCGTCCTCGGCCCGGCGGGCCCGCGCCACCAAGCGCTCGAACCGGTGCAGGTCCACCGCGTCCGGGTCCACCACCATCCGGTAGCACCCCGGCACCCGCGCCAAGGCCACGTCAGGCACGTCGGACAGCACCTGCCGCAGCCGGTACAGGTAGCCGTACAGCGCGGCGCGCGGCTGCCGGGGCGGGGCGTCGCCCCACACCCTGGTCACCAGCTGGTCGTAGCTCACCGGCCGGTTCGCCTCGACCGCCAGCGCGACCAGCACGCACCGCTGGCGGGCGTGCCCCAACTCCACGGCGACGCCGTCCCCGAGCGCCTCCACCGCCCCCAGCAGCCGAACTTCGAACGCCATTCGCTCCCCCTCCGCCGAACCGTGCCACTGGTATAGCCCGGCTCGGGCGCTCACCGCCGTTCGGAGTTGTTCGAGCATGTTCGCGCTGGTCGCAGGCGTGTCGAACAGGTATGTCGAAGCGGTGCCGCCGGTCGGTGCATGCTGTCCTGGTGAAGGAGCGACACGCCGAACCGCCGCTGCCCGAGGAAGTCACCAGCGCCGCCGACTACGTCGCCGCCCTCAAGCGGTTACGCGTCTGGTCCGGGTTGACCTACCGCCAGGTGGAGGCCAAGGCCAGGGCGCGCGGGGAGGTGCTGCCCGCCAGCACGACCGCGACCATGCTCGGCAGGCGGACCCTGCCCAGGGAGCAGCTGGTGGTGGCCTTCACCAGGGCGTGCGGACTGGGCGAGGAGGACGTCGAGCGGTGGGTGGCCGCGCGCAGGCGGCTGGCGATGGACCCGGCCGAACCGGAGGACCCCCGGCCCGAGCCCGAGCCCGACGACCGGCCGACCGGTCGTCGGTGGCTGCGCTGGTGGCCGGTCGCCGCGGCGGTCTCGGCCGCGGCGGTCGGCGCGGTCGCCGCCTCGGCGGTGCTCACCGGGTCGGAACTGCCCGAGGACGGCTGGTACCGGCTGCGACCGGCGCACGTCGCCGACCGCGACCTGTGCCTGGGCGAGGGCCGCGAGCGCAACCAGCGGACCGACCGGCCGCTGGCGGTGCAGCGGCCGTGCCAAGGGCTCGTCCCGGACACCTACCTGGAGAGCTTGGGCTCCGGGGTGTACCTGATCAAGTGGCGCAGCGACCAGGAGGGCTGGGGCTGCCTGTCGGTGGACGACGCCTCGCTGGAGGACGAGACGCTGATCGCGCCGCGCACCTGCACCGGCGCGGCGCACGAGCGCTTCCTGCTGGAGCCGGTGGACACCCCGGTGCCGGGCGGATTCGTGCTGCGCCCGGTGCACAGCGGCAAGTGCGTCGGGGTGCTGGGCGGCCCTGCCGACGTGGACGCGGGCGCGGAGGCGACGCAGAGCTCCTGCTCGGGCAAGGCCGACCAGGAGTTCCTGCTGGAGCGCGTGGACCGGTAGCAGGCGCTGACCGGGCACGATCGGTCCGGCGGGCTTAGCGTGGGCGCAGGGATGAGCACCACGGAGGCTGTCATGATCGGATTCATCGTCGCGGGGCTGGTCATCGGCGCGCTGGCGCGGCTGATCAAACCGGGCAAGCAGCGGCTGGGCATCCTGTCCACCCTGCTGCTGGGGCTGGTCGGCTCGGTGATCGGGGGCACCATCGCCAACCTGCTCGGCACCGGGAACATCTTCGAGCTCAACGTGCTGGGGTTCGTCATCGCGGTGATCGCCTCGGTGCTGCTGATCGGCGTGGCCGAGGGGTTGGCGCAGAGCAGGCACCGCAGCGCCCGGTAGCCCGGTCCCGCCCGGCGGTGCCTCGGTCGGGGGTACTCACCACCCGACGGCGCGGGGGACCATGCTGCGATGGCGGGGGACAAACCGGACGTGCTGAAAGTGGACGGCACCACCGCGGTCGTGCTGCGCGAGGCGTACCACAAGATCGTGGCGTTACCGCCGGGCAACCACTACGCGCTGTACGACTACGTGCGCGCGGTCGCGGCCAAGATCGTCCCGTTCGACACCTTCTGGATCGGGTTCCTGCACGGCGCCAACCGGGTGCGCTACCCGTACGGCTACGAGGGCGGCAAGTACGACGACCCGGCGTCGCACACCTACGGGCCGAACGGGCAGACCGCGTGGCTGCTCAAGCACCGGGTGACCTACCGCTACGCCTACGACAACGGCGCGGCGCTGAACGCCGGGGTGATGACGGGCGACGTCACCCGGCGCTCCGAGGACGCGATCACCGTGCCGCTGTTCCGGTCGGACAAGGACGGCGGGCGGCGGCTGTTCGGCATGCTGGCGCTGCAGAGCTACCAACCCCGCGCGTTCGACGACAACGCCGTGCGCGCCGTCGAGTGGCTGTCGGACCTGCTGGCCCGCGTGCTCAACCGGGACCACGAGGACCGCGACGCGCTGCGGCGGCTGCCCGCGGGTGACGGCCGGGCCTACCCGATCACCTCCGACCTGCTACCCCGGACCGCCGCCGGTCGCGTGGCGGCACGACGACCTGCGGGCCGTGGCCGAGGACACGGTCAGCCAGGCGGTGCTGGACTTCCGCGACCGGGCGCTGGTCGGCGGTGGCTGGCGGCCCGACGGCGGGCCTGCCTGAAGACCTACTTCGTCGGGCGGTGCGTGCTGGCCTTCCCCAACGCCTACCGCAAGTGGCGGGTCGAGCAGTGGCACCGGCAGCACCTGGCCGCCGCGGAGTCGCCCGCGCTGGGCATCGTGGGGCTGTCCTCGTGCGAGCAGGACCCGGCGGACCTCGCGCTGCGGCGGCTGAGCCTGTGGCAGGGCTTCGACGACATCCCCGACGAGCGGACGAAGAAGGCGATCCTGCTGCAGGAGGCGGGCTACCGGGTGGAGGAGATCGCCAGGGCGCTGCGCGAGCCCACCGGCAACGTCATCCGCGGCGTGCTGGCTCGGCAGCGCAGGCGCGGCGGGCACGCGGGCGACCACCGCTGACCGGGTGCCCGGACGCTCGGCTCAGGGTGTCCGGGCGCTCGGTTCAGGGTGTCGGGGCGCGGGACTCGCGCTCGGGTGAGCGCGGGGTGTCCGCCGCGTCGTCGAGGAACCCGCCGGACTGGTGCTGCCACAACCTGGCGTAGCCGCCCTGGGCGCGCAGCAGCTCGTCGTGGGTGCCCTGCTCGACGATCCGGCCCTGGTCGAGCACCACCAGCCGGTCCATCCGCACCACCGTGCTCAGCCGGTGCGCCACCACGACCGCGGTGCGGTCCCGCATCAGCCGCCACAGCGCTTCCTGCACCAGGACCTCGCTCTCCGAGTCCAGCGCGCTGGTCGCCTCGTCCAGCAGCAGGACGGGCGCGTCGCGCAGGATGGCGCGGGCCAGCGCGACCCGCTGCCGCTGGCCGCCGGAGAGCTTGACGCCGCGCTCGCCCACCAACGTGTCGAAACCGCGGGGCAGCGCGTCGGCGAACTCGGTGACGTGCGCGGCCAGCGCCGCGCGGCGGATCTCGGCGTCGGTGGCGCCCGGCTTGGCGAAGGCGATGTTGTCGCGCAGCGTGCGGTGGAACATGGCCGGGTCCTGCGGCACGTAGGCGATCAGGCTGCGCAGGTCGGCCTGGCGCAGCCGGGAGATGTCCTGGCCGCCGATGAGGATGCGCCCGCCGTCGACGTCCATCAGCCGCAGCAGCAACCGGGTCAGCGTGCTCTTGCCGCCGCCGGAGCGGCCCACCAGGCCGACCCTGGCGCCGCTGGGGATGCTCAGGTCCAGACCGCTGAACAGGGCGGGCCCGCCGGGGTGGGCGAAGTCGACCCGCTCGAAGCGGATGTCGGCCCCGCGCGGGCTCAGCGGTTTCGGGACGGGCGGGTCGAGCACCGTCGGCGGGGTGAGCAGCAGCTCGGTGAACTGGGCGGCCTCGGTCAGCGCGCTCTCCAGCCTGCGGTAGATCTGGTTGAACTCGAACATGACCCTGGTGGCGTTGGAGTAGTAGGCGAAGGCCACCACGACCGCTTCCACGCCCAGCCGCCCGCCGCTCAGGCTGACCGCCAGCAGCAGGCCCAGGGCGTTGGCCAGCACGGACATCGGCGCGACCAGGCTGTCGATGCGCAGGTTGGCGTAGTCCCAGGACCGGATGGCCAGGCTGCGCTGCTCGGCCACGCGGGCCCGGTGCTCGGCGGCCTCGCGCTCCTCGGCGGCGAAGGCGCGCACCGTCTCCATGTTCGCCAGGGTGTCCGCGACGTGGCCGGACACCCTGGCGATGGCCGCCTCGCGCGCGTCGACCAGCGCTTGGCGGCGGCGCACCAGCGGCGCGACGCCCAGCCCGGTGACCGCGATCAGGCCGACCAGCACGGCGACCAGCAGCGGGTCGTAGCGCCAGAGCACCACCGAGGCGAACACCAGCGGCACGACGTTGGCCACGACCGAGAACGCCAGGGTGTCGACGAACTGCTCGAACCGCGCGGCGAAGCTGAGCACGCGCTTGGTCAGCGAGCCCGCGAAGTTGTCGTGGAAGAACGCCGCGTCCTTGGCCAGCAGCTCGTCCATGCCGACCACCGCCAGGTTCTCGATGCTGCGGCCGTCGGTGCGGTTGAGGCAGTGCACCCCGATCCGCCACAGGAGTTCGGACAGCAGCAGCAGTCCCGCGAAGCCCAGCACGTAGGGCAGCACCGCGGTCAGGTCGGTGTCGCCGCCCTCCGCCAGGTGGCCCGCGAGCGCGGCCACCACGAGCGGGGCGAGGTAGAACGCGCAGGTGTTGCCCAGGGCGGGCATGAGCAGGGCGGGCACCGCAAACTTGCGGTGGCGCAGCAGTTCTCGGGCGTAGTGGCGCAGTACCAGCAGCACCGCGGTCCTGCGGCTGGGCGAACTCCGGTCGGCGTTCTCGGTGTCACCACCCGGTCCGGGCGCGGCCATGGGGCCCCTTTCGGGAAACGGTGGGGACCCCATGCTGCCGCAGCACCCGCGCCACCGGCGATCGAATATGCGGGGCTCCCCCCGATGGTGAACCGCCTGCGTCGGCCGATCGGAGGACGACCATCCACACAGGACGGTCCGGTGACGCGTGGCGGATCAGCGCGACAGCACCCCCGGCAGCAAGCCGCGCAGCACCGCCCGCGGCAGCGGCTTCAGGTGGGTGATCGCGAACGACTGCTCGACCAGCTCGCCACCCGTCCGCGCCGCGTCCCGCGCCGCGGCGCGGGGGAAGCGGATGCGCTCGCACCCCTCGGCGGCGGCCAGCTCGGCGGCCAGCCCGCGCAGCCCGGCCTCCTCGACCACCCGCTCGTCCAGCGCGACCTGGACGGCGGTGGCGCCGGAGCCCGCGAACAGGCACAGCAGGTACGCCACCAGGCGGTCGTCCCGGAAGCAGGCGATCAACTTCCTGCGCAACCCGTCCACGGGCCGCAGCACGCGCAGGAATTCCTCGTCCAGCACGTCCACGACCCCGGCCGCCGCCCGGTGCAGGTCCGCGACCTGGGGCAGGAGCCGTTGGAAGTCGTCGAGCACCTCCACCCGCGTCCCCGGCGGCGCGGGCAGGCGGGGCGGGCGGAAGCGGCCGAGGCGGAGTTCGAGGTCGGGCGGGGCGGGCGCGAAGAAGAACCGCGAGCGCAGCAGCGACCGCCGCAGCGGCGCGAGGTCCGGTTCGGCGAAGTCCTTGAACACCACCACGTCGAACTCCCGCAGGCGCGCGTGCGCCAGCACCTCGCGGACCAGCCGGTCGGCCACCGGCTCGAGCAGCGGTCCGGCGGAGAGCACCCGGCCCCGGCCCAGCGGGTTGCCGCACAGCAGCACCGACATGGGCGGCAGCACCCGGTCCACCCGGCCAGGCAACCCGCCATCCCCCGCCCCGAGCACGGACGGTAATCGCAGTCCGCGGAAGCCGCTCATCGGCAGCACCGCGATGACGTCGCCCTGACGCCGGACCGCCGCGTAACCGTGGTGGTCCGGCCGGTTGCGCGCCCGCTCCGCGGCGGCGAAGACCGGCCAGGCCCACAGCGGGTCGTCCGGCGGCAGCAGTTGCCCCCACCGGTCCTGGAGCAGTTCCGCCCCGGACAGCACCCCGGCGGTGTAGCGCTTCGCCGCCACCGGGCGCTCGTCCGCGACGATCGCGCCCCGCAGCACCGCGGGCCGCTCAGCGGCCCCCCACCGAGCGGCCCGCGGTCGCCGCGAGGCGATTCGGCCGTCGAACCAGGACGGCCGGAGCAGGATCGGTTGCGGGTCCATCCATCCCCCTCGGCGTCAGTCGCCCCGACGCCGACGACACCGCCGGCTCCCCCCGGTGGGAACGATCCCGACGACCAGTAGACCCGCGGCGGGCCCGGTGGACCACGCGGAACCACCTGCGGAACGAGACCTGCCTGTTCTTCGGGTGGCGCGCGGGCGGCACCCGAACCGGGCGGCCGGTCCGCACCCACACCGGTCACGTAGCGGGCCGGATCCGCAGTCCACGCGACCGAGGTGACTGAGCCGCACGGGTGTTTGCTCTCACCCGACCGGGGTACGCATACGACCACCCGCACCGTCGAGAGGCTTCCCTTGGATCCCGGTCCCGCACTCTACGCAGGGGCGGGTTTCGTCACGCTGGCAGCGGCGGTGCTACCTCGCCTGCTGGCCAGGGCCCCGATCTCGATGCCGATGGTGTTCCTCGGCGCGGGGGCGCTGGCCTTCGGCCTGGTCGAGCCGCTGCCCGACGTGGACCCGCTCGCGCACGGCTCGGCGGTGCTGCACCTGACCGAGCTGTGCGTGATCATCTCGCTGATGGGCGCGGGACTGGCGCTCAACCGGCCGGTCGGCCGACGGCGCTGGGCGACCACGTGGCGGCTGCTGGGCATCACCATGCCGCTGTCGGTGCTGGCCGTCGGCGTGCTGGGCTGGGCCGTGCTCGGGCTGGGCGCGGCGGGCGCGGTGCTGCTGGCCGCGGTGCTGGCGCCCACCGACCCGGTGCTGGCCAGCGAGGTGCAGGTGGCCGAGCCCGCCGAGCACCCGGAGTCCGACGAGGACGAGGCGCGGTTCGCGCTGACCTCCGAGGCCGGGCTCAACGACGGGCTGGCCTTCCCGTTCACCCACGCCGCGGTGGCCATCGCCGCGCTGGGCGCCGCGCCCGCCCTGTGGCTGCCGCGCTGGCTGGCGGTGGACGTGCTGTGGCGGCTGGGCGCGGGCGTGGGTGTCGGCGTGCTGGTGGGGTGGCTGCTGGGCAAGCTGTTCTTCTCCGCGCCCTCGGAGAAGCTCCGGCTGGCCGAGCACGCGGAGGGGTTCGTGGCGCTGGCGGCAACCTTCCTGGCCTACGGGGTCACCGAACTGGTCGAGGGCTACGGGTTCGTCGCGGTGTTCGTCTGCGCGTGCGCCATCCGCGCCGCCGAGCGCCGTCACGACTACCACCACGTGCTGCACCAGTACGTGGAGCAGGTCGAGCGGATGCTGACCGTGCTGCTGGTGTTCCTGCTCGGCGGCGCGGCGGCCACCGGCCTGCTCTCGGGCACGCACTGGCGCGAGGTGCTGGTCGCCGCCGCGGTCCTGCTGGTGGTGCGGCCCGCGGCCGGTCTGCTGGGCCTGCGCGGCGGCCGGACCGGCCCGCGCGAGCGGGTCGTCATCGCGTTCTTCGGCGTGCGCGGCATCGGCTCGCTGTTCTACGTGTCCTACGCCTTGCACGCGGGCCACTTCGCCGAGGCGGAGGCGCTGTGGCGGGTCGTGGGCCTGGTGGTGATCGGGTCGATCGTCCTGCACGGCGTGTCGGCCTCACCCGCCATGCTGCTGCTGGACCGGGTGCGCGCCCGCGCGGCGCGCGAGCGCGGCGATTCCGGCGCGGCCCCGCACACCCCGGTCTGACCCGTCCCCGGCTCCGGCCACCGCGGCTCACCGGCGCGGCGGGCCGGTGCTCTCGCGCACGATCAGCTCGGTGGCGAGGTCTATCCGCTCGTTGACCGGCCGCTCGCCCCTGGCCAGGGTGAAGACCATCTGGGCCGCGGTGGCCGCCATCTCGCGCAGCGGCTGGCGCACGGTGGTCAGCGGCGGGCCGATCCACTCGGTGACCGACAGGTCGTCGTAGCCCACCACCGACAGGTCGTCCGGGACGGCCAGTCCCAGCTCGCGCGCCGCGCGCATGACGCCCAGCGCCTGGAAGTCCGACCCGGCGAAGATCGCGGTGGGCCGGTCGGGGCGGTCGAGCAGGGACAGCCCGTGCGAGTACCCGCCGTTGACGTAGAAGTCGCCGTACCGCACGAAGTCCGGCTCGACCGGCACGCCCGCGTCCTCCAGCGCGCTGCGGAAGCCGTCCACCCTGGCGCGGCTGCACAGCACGTCGGTGGGGCCGGAGACGACCGCGATCCGGCGGTGTCCCAGTGCCAGCAGGTGCCGGGTGGCGGCCAGGCCGCCCGCCCAGTTGGCCGAGCCGACGGTCGGCACTCCCGGCGGTGGCTCCCCCGCGGTGTCCACGACGACGAACGGGGTGCTGCGCGTGGTCAGCTGGTGGCGCTCGCCCGCGTCCAACTCGGCGAGCACGAGGATGACTCCCAGCGGACGGCGGGCCAGCAGGTCCTCGAACCACTCGCGGCGGGGGCGGTGGCCGTCGCGCAACTCGGAGAGCACCACGGCGGCGCGCTCGGCGGCGGCGGCCTGCTCGACGCCGCGGATGATCTCGGTCGCCCACGCCGAGTGCAGTTCGTGGAAGACGACCTCGACCAGCGCGGGTCGGGACGACCGGCGCGCCCGCCGCCGCTGGTAGCGGTGCTGCTCGATGACGTTCTCCACCCGCGCGCGGGTGTCGGGGGCCACGTCGGGCCTGCCGTTGAGCACCTTGGACACGGTCGGCACCGACACACCCGCCTCGGCGGCGATGGACGCGATGGACGAGGTCCCCCTGCTCGCGCCCGGTTCGAGCGATGTGCTCATGCTGACCCCTGTCCGCGCGTCCACCGCTTCTAAACTATCGGTCTTCGAGCCTATGACTTTCGATGACCAGTGACCACCAGTCACCGGGACACGTCGAAGGCCGCGGTTCGCCACGCAGTCATATCCCTCGCTGTTCACGTGCGTGAACAGCGAGCACTTCGAGCCTCCGATCGCCCCACCTCCGCCCCTAAGGCGGCCGTTGATGGACTCCGATGAGGCGATCACAGCCCCTTGGCACACCCTGCTGTCGAGTTCTGTTCCGATAGTTTCGAGGGTCGAGAGGACCCAGTGGACGTGGTCGGGGTAGCGTGACCGCACCGGGCAGCGCACTCGACCACGACCGTCCCGGTAGGACTGATCGGTGTCGGGATCTCGTCGCACCGTTCGCCGCACCAGCGGCGGGCGCGCGGCGGAGGAATCAGCGAGGTGGCGGCGTGGCGCTGTTCAGCCTGTCCGAGGCGCGCGAGGAGCTGGCTCGGCTGCGGCCGGTGCTGGCGGAGATCGTGGCCGTGCGGGCCGACGCCGCCGAACTGGCCGCGGCGCTGGGCTCCGGGACGCCCAGCCCGCTGGGCGGGCTGCCCGAGCTGAAGGCGGCGCAGGCCAGGCTGGACGACCTGATGACGGCGGTGCAGGCCACCGGCGCCGAGTTGAAGGGCTTCGCCCCGCTGCTGGTGGACTTCCCCTCGGAGCTGGACGGCGCGGACGTGCTGCTGTGCTGGCTGGAGGGCGACGCCGAGCTGAGCTGGTACCACCGCGCGGACGTGGGCTTCGCCGGACGCCGTCCGCTGCCGCGCTAGACCCGCCGGGAGCGCGGGCGCGCCGCGACCAGTCCGCTGTCCGATCGGGTCACCCGGCGGCACTTCGAGGCAGGATTCCTGTCGACATCGACAGTCCCCGTCCCGTTTCGCCGCGCCCTGGAAAAGTCGTCAGTGTTGGTCCTCCCCCGACTGAGGAAGCACGGATGACACGCAAACGACACCGGGCGCTCGTCCTGTTCAGCGCCTTGGCACTGCTGCCCGCCGCCGTCCCGGCCACGGCGACGCCGGACGAGAGCTCGGTCCTGTACGAGGTGCACGCCCCGCTCGGCAGCGAGCAGGCCCTGTTCGAGCAGGGCTTCGACGTGATGGAGCACCGCGACGGCGACAGCCTGTTCGTGCTGGGCGACGCCGGCACCCGGACCGCGCTCGAACGGGCGGGCTTCAAGGCCACCGTGGACCAGGTGCTGCCCGAGCCGCCGCAGGCCGCCCAAGCCGCCGCGGACACCTTCTACGGTGGCTACCACACCGTCAACGCCCACTACCAGCACCTGGACCAGGTCGCCCGCGAGCACCCGGACCTGGCGACCGTGGTCGACTACGGCGACTCGTGGCTGAAGACCCAGAACCGGGGCGGTCACGACCTGCGCGCCATCTGCATCACCGCCAAGCGGCCCGGTGACTGCGCGCTGTCCCCCGACGCGCCCAAGCCCCGCTTCTTCGTCATGGGCCAACTGCACGCCCGCGAGCTGACCACCGGCGAGACCGCCTGGCGCTGGATCGACCACCTCGTCCAGGGGCACGGCACCGACCCCGAGGTCACCGCGCTGCTCGAGAGCACCGAGTTCTGGGTGGTCCCCGTCGCCAACCCCGACGGCGTCGACTACGTCGAGGTGGGCGGTGACGCGCCGCACTCCCACCGCAAGAACGGCAGGGACGAGGGTTCCCGGTGCGAAGCCAGGTCCGACAGCCACTACGGGGTCGACCTCAACCGCAACACCAGTTCGAACTGGGAATCGGCCCAGAACATCTCGTACTACGAGTGCAGGCAGACCTACCGGGGCACCGCCCCGGACTCGGAGCCGGAGACCAGGGCGCTGCAGGGGCTGTGGCGGTCGCTGTACCCCGACCGCCGCGCACCGGAGCGGACCCAGGCCGCGCCCACCGACACCGCGGGCATGGTGCTGTCGCTGCACAGCTACGGCAACCTCGTGCTGTTCCCGTGGACCGGCGGGGTGATCGAGCAGCGGGCGGGCAACGACGCGGCGCTGCGGCAGCACGCCCAGGAGCTGGCCGAGATGGCCGGTGCGGACTGGCAGTACGGGCAGTCCGGCCAGGTGCTCTACTCCGCCTCGGGCACCACCGACGACTGGGTCTACGACGACCTCGGCGTGGCCTCCTACGTGTGGGAGATGGGCGGACAGCCCGACCAGGAGTGCGGCGGCTTCTTCCCCGCCTACTCCTGCCAGGAGACCTTCTTCTGGCCCAAGGCGCTGCCCATGCTGCTGCACTCGGCGCACAAGGCCGCCGCGCCCTACGCGCCGGTCCCCGAGCCGTCCACCGAGTGCGTCACGCGGGTCGACACCGACACCCCCCTGCCCGGCGGCACCGTGGTCACCCTGCCCGTCGAGGTCTCCGGCTGCGAGGACAACGCCCGGTCGACCTCGCGCGTCGACGTGACCCTCAAGAACCTGTCGATCTCCTACCTGCGCATGGACCTGATCGCGCCGGACGGCACGACCTACCGCCTGGAGACCCAGCGGCAGAGCACCGGGACCGACGACAGCGCCTCCTACACCGTCGACCTGTCCCGCGAGACCCGCGAAGGCACGTGGCAGCTGCGCGTGAACAGCCTCATCTGGCTGGCCAAGGGCGACGTGGACAGCTGGAGCCTGACGCTGTAGCCGGGAGCCGCCCGGCGCACGAGCACCCGCGCCGGGCAGTCCTCCCCAGGGCCCCGATGGGCGATCCCCCGGCCCATCGGGGCCCGCCGAGGCGAGTGGTCAGGCGCCGCGGACGATCGTGCAGGGCAGCGGCGCGATCGTGCTGGTCGGGCGCGGGCTCGGCAGGGTGAGCCGGGCCGTGACGCGGTTGTTGGCCTCGTCGGTCTCGGCGAACTCGTCGTCGGGGTCGACGACGATGGTGATCACGTGGAAGCGGCCGAAGTCGCCTGCCCGGAGCGTGAACTGGGCGGCGGTGTACCCCGATCCGCCCCAGCCGGACCTGAACTCGGTGAACAGGCCCGTGTCGCTGGTTCCCCGCACCTCGACCAGGCGCGGCGGAACGGTTCCGCTGGTCCTGATCCGGAACAGGACGTTGAGCAGGTCACCGCCGCCGAGGGCGCCGTTGGGAACGTACTGGCAGCCGCCACCCGCCGGGTCGGCGTCGTAGTCGCCGGGGGCGGCCACAGCCGCCGGTGCGGCGCAGACCGACACCAGCGCCACCAGGGGCAGGACTTCGAGGATTTTCCGGAACATCGCGATCCACACCTTTCGCCATCGTGGTCAGAACGGAACGCGACACCGTTCTAACCCGCGCTCGCGACCGCGGACCCGAATTTGAACAACCGGGGGCGTTCGGGATTGTTCAGCGCACTGTTCAGCACGTGGTTCAGCACGCGGTTCAGCGCAGGGTGGCCGCGAGGAGCGCCACGTTCCCGCCGCCGATGTCCTCGACCAGGACCAGCTCCACCGCGAGCCGCTGACCGTCGCGACCTGCCCGGTAGCGGAAGGAGCAGGTCGCGAAGCGGCCCGTGTTGAAGGTGCCGAACGTGTTCAGCGTGTCGTCCTCCACCGCGTCGGCGCTGCCGTCGCTCAGCGATCCGGCGCACTTCGCCTTCCCCTGGTAAACGGCGAGGTAGACGGTCAGCTCGCGCTCCGCGCGATCGGCCGGTGCGGTCAGCCGGAAACCGTTCCCGCGCATTCCCGCGTACTCCAGCGATTTCACGTCCGACGCGATTGGGGTGGGTTCGCCGTCACGCCAGGAGAAATCCGTCGCGGCGTCCCGGTGGCGCAACCGGAACGGCGCGGTGTTGCCGATGGGCGTGTAGTCGCCGATGTGGTTCGCCCCGCGTTTCCGGTTGACGCAGTGCAGGTTGTAGTGGCACTCCCGGTCGACGTAGTCACCGACGTACTCCTCGGTGCGGCCCTCGTCGGAGTCGAGGTGGCCCCAGTGCACCCAGTCGAGGACGCCCAGGGCGGTCAGGTCGACGTGCGCGGGCACCGTGTCGCGGTGCAGTCGCAAGGCGCCGTCCCCGCCGGTGCCCACGCTGGTGCCGACGAGGAACGCCGCCACCAGCGCGACGGCGGCGGCGACCGCCGTGACGACCGCCCTCCGCCGCCCGGCCCGCGGCTCGGCGCTGGCCGCTGCCTCGGCGCGCTCGGTGACTTCCGCGGCCAGCGCGGGCGGCAACCACCCGGAGGGGGCGTCGTCGCCGCGGCAGTGCCCGATGACCTGTGCGGGCGGTGGACGCCGGGCCGGGTCCTTGTCCAGGCACGCCTCGACGACCTCGCGCAGCCGCGACGGCAGGCCCTCCAGCGCGGGCGGCTCGTGGACCAGGCGGTAGAGCACCGACTCGGCGGGGCCGTCGCCGAACGGCGGGCGGCCGGTGGCGGCGTAGGCCAGCACGCCGCCGAGGGCGAACACGTCCGCCTCGGGGCCCGCGGGCAGACCGCGGACCTGCTCGGGCGCGATGAATCCCGGAGTGCCGACGCCCGTACCGGTGCGGGTCAGCTGGGTGCGGTCGAGCGCGCGGGCGATGCCGAAGTCGATGATCCGCGGTCCCCCTTCGGCCAGCAGCACGTTGGCGGGTTTGAGGTCGCGGTGCACCAGGCCCGCGGCGAAGATCGCTTCGAGGGCTTCGGCCATCCCGGCCGCCAGCGGCAGGAGGCTGTCCACGGGCAGCGGGCCGTGCTCCGCCACGGCCGCGCGGAGCGTGGGACCGGGGATGTAGGCGGTGGCCAGCCACGGCCGCGTCGCGTCGGGGTCGGCGTCCACCAGCGCGGCCACGTACAGCCCGTGCACCCGCCGCGCCGCTTCCACCTCGCGAGCGAACCGGCGGCGGAACAGCGGGTCGTCGGCCAGCTCGGGGTGGATGACCTTGACCGCGACGGGACGCCCGGCCGGTGTGCGGCCGAGGTAGACCCGGCCCGCCGCGCCCGCGCCCAGCCTGCCCTCCAGCCGGAAGGGACCGACCTTCGCCGGGTCGCCCTCGGCCAGCGGGTCGCTGCGGCGCACTCCCGCCAGCCGCGACTTCACCCGCAGCCAGCGCTGCTCCCACTCCCGCTCGTCGCCGCCGCACGCCCGCACGTAGGCCAGCGTGGTCGCCAGACCGGGCAGCTTCTTGCCGCCCGCCGCCTCGGACAGCGCTCCCGCGGACACGAACGCCTTCCGGGCCAGGTCCCGGTACGACGGTTCCCCCGCGCGGTAGCGCAGTTCCCGCAACCCGTGCGCGAACGCCTGAAGCGGCCCCGCGTCCGGATCGAGCCTGCTCTCCCGCCTCGCCATCCGCACACTGTCCACCGCACCCCTGGCGCGGGCCCGGCAACGAGGACCGCACCACTCGAATGGTTCACCCGGCAGCCGCAGGCGTGCGGTGCTCCTGAAGGGCGGGGTGCCGCAGGAGGGCCACCGCGATTCGGTATTATTATACCGATCAAGTGGAGGAGAAGTCGTGATCGAGTTGAAGTCACCCGCGGAGATCGAGCGGATGCACGTCACCGGGCAGTTCGTCGCCCACGTCCTGTCCGAGCTCAGCGATCTCGCGGACGTCGGGGTGAACCTGCTCGACCTGGAGCACCACGCCCGCCGCATGATCCGGGAGCGCGGGGCCGAGTCCTGCTACTGGGACTACGCCCCCGAGTTCGGCAACGGGCCGTTCCGCAACGTCATCTGCCTGTCGGTCAACGACGCGGTGCTGCACGGACTGCCCCACGACTACGTGCTGCGCGACGGCGACCTGCTCAGCATGGACATCGCGGTGGCCATCGACGGCTGGGTGGCGGACTCGGCGGTGAGCATCGTCGTGGGCACCCCGGCCGAGGAGGACCTGCACCTGATCCGGACCACCGAGGACGCGCTGCGGGCGGCCGTCGAGGCGGCCCAGCCGGGCAACCGGCTGGGTGACATCTCCGCGGCGATCGGGGCGGTCGCGCACGAGCGCGGCTACCGGGTCAACACCGAGTTCGGCGGGCACGGGCTGGGCCGGACCATGCACGAGCCGCCGCACGTGCCCAACAAGGGGCCCGCCGGACGCGGCCTGACGCTGCGGCCGGGACTGACCCTGGCCATCGAGCCCTGGCTGGCCCGCTCCACCGACCGGATCGTCTTCGACCCGGACGGCTGGACCATCCGGTCCGCCGACGGCTCGCGCACGGCACACTCCGAGCACACGGTGGCGATCACCGAGGACGGCCCCCTGGTGCTCACCCGCCGCTGACCCGCGCCCAGGCGCGAACCGAGCGTTCGGGTCGCCGGGTGGTGGTCAGCGGCCCCCTGCGGGGCTGCGGGTAGTACTTGCCGACGGGCATGGGGCAAGGGGAGGGGGGTCAGGCGCTGCGCGCATCGCGCTCGCGGCCGCGGAAGGCGGCGCGGTAGGCGCCCGGACTGGTGCCGACGACCCGCTTGAACCGGTCGCGGAAAGCGGTGGGCGAGCCGAAGCCCACCCGGCTCGCGATCCGGTCCACCGGCTGGCTGGTGGCCTCCAGCAGGTGCTGCGCCCGGCGGATGCGGGTGCGCAGCAGCCACTGCAGCGGCGTGGTGCCGGTCTGCTCGCGGAAGCGGCGGTTGAGGGTGCGGGTGCTCATGCCCGCGCGCGCGGCGATGTCCTCCAGCACGAGGTCCTCCGCGCAGTTGTCCTCCATCCAGCGCAGCACCGGCTCCAGCGCCGAGCCGCGCGGCGTGGGCGGCTGGTCGTGGACGACGAACTGCGCCTGCCCGCCCTCCCGCTCCAGGGGCATGACCGACAGGCGCGCGGCGTCCGCGGCGACCGCGGAGCCGTGGTCGCCGCGGATCAGGTGCAGGCACAGGTCCAGCCCCGCCGCGGCGCCCGCCGAGGTGAGGAACTGGCCGTTGTCGACGTAGAGCACGTCCGGGTCCACCTCCACCGCGGGGTAGCGCTGGGCGAACGCGGCCGCGGCCAGCCAGTGGGTGGTGGCGCGCAGGCCGTCGAGCAGGCCGGTGGCGGCCAGGACGAACGCGCCCGAGCAGATCGAGGCGATGCGGGTGCCTCGCGCCGCGGCCTGGCGCAGCGCGTCGACGACCTCGTCCGGAACCGGGGCGGTGACGTCGGAGCAGCCGGGCAGGATGATCGTGTCCGCGTCGGCCAGCGCCTCCAGACCCCACCGCGCCTGCAGCACGAACTGGCCCGCGTCGACGGTGCGGGTGGCGGCGCAGACCCGCAGGCGGTAGGCGGGGCGGCCGTCGGGCAACCTGGCGCGCGTGAACACCTCGATGGGGGTGGACAGGTCGAAGGGGATGACCCCGTCCAGGGCCAGGACCGCCACGGTGTGCATGGCTACACGGTAGGGGTGCGCCTGATTCCGGCCAAGGGCAGTGAGCGGGTTCTGGCTTTCTGCCACCCTGGTGGGGGCACTGGCGAGAATCAAGCGAAACATGGCAGTTCTGCCAATACCTGTGGGGTCTCGACGTGGCTAGCCTCCCGGTCCGTGACGAAGTTCCTGCTCTCGGTGCACGTGCTGGCCGCCATCCTCGCCATCGGACCGGTCGCGGTGGCGGCCAGCATGTTCCCCGCCCACGCCCGCCGCGTCCTGGCCTCCGACGGGTCGCGCGACCTGACCTCACTGCGCGTGCTGCACCGCATCTGCCGGGTCTACGCCGTGCTCGGCATCGTCGTCCCGGTGTTCGG
This sequence comes from Saccharothrix coeruleofusca, assembly GCF_017876325.1. Classification (NCBI taxonomy): domain Bacteria; kingdom Bacillati; phylum Actinomycetota; class Actinomycetes; order Pseudonocardiales; family Pseudonocardiaceae; genus Saccharothrix; species Saccharothrix coeruleofusca. The sequence goes on along the minus strand of NZ_JAGINV010000001.1, from coordinate 2,475,695 downwards.
GTTCGCCACCGCCAGCAGCCTGGGCGTGCTGGGCGACGCCTGGCTGATCGTGTCGATCGGGCTGACCGCCATCGCCGCGGGCGTGCTGGCGCTGCTGGTGCTGCCGCGCCAGGAAGCGGTGCTGGCCGACCTCGACGCCGCGGACGCCGAGCCCGACCCGCGGACACCCGCGCGGCTGGCCATGCACACCGGGGTGTTCAACCTGCTGTGGGCCGTGGTGACCGTGCTGATGATCGTCCGCCCCGGCTCCACGACGGGGGTGTGACGGTGAAGTCGCTGCGGATCGCGGCGGCCGTGGAACTGGCGTCCCTGGTCGTCCTGCTGGCCAACCTCGCCACGGTGCACTGGCCACCGCTGTCCTCCCTGATCGGACCGACGCACGGGTGCGCGTACCTGTTCGTCGTCCTCGCCACCCTGCGCCACAGCGGCGCGACGACGCCGATCAAGCTCACCGCGCTGGCCCCCGGCATCGGCGGGCTGCTAGTCCTGCGCCAACTCACCCGGCGGCAACTGTCCACAGCGGACTGACCCCGGTGTCACAGCGGGCGCAACGACAACCGCGGCCACTCACGCGTGTCGCGCAGGAGCCTGCGGTCGTGCGTGGTGAGCACGACCGCCGCCGCGGTGCCCGCCAGCGCCTCGGTCAGCTCGTCCACCAGTGCGGCGGACAGGTGGTTGGTCGGCTCGTCGAGCAGCAGCAGGTGCGGTCGGGCGGCGAGCACCAGCGCCAGGTCCAGCCGCCGCTGCGCGCCGACCGACAGCTCGGCGACCGGCCGCTCCACGTCGTGCCGGTCGAGCAGCCCCAGCTCGGGCAGCGTCACCGCCTCCGCCTCCGGGAGATCCCCGGAGGCCACCAGCCGGGCGATCGCGGTGTCGTAGACCTCGCGCGCGACCCGCAGGGACGGCGGCGGGGACTCCTGCCGCAACCACCCGACGCGCGCCCCGCGCGCCACCGCGACCTCCCCCGCGCTCGGCGCGACCTCCCCGGCCACGACGGCCAGCAGCGTGGACTTGCCCGCCCCGTTGGGGCCGGCGACCACCAGCCTGCCAGCGGTCCCCAGCACCACCCCGCACGGCCGCAGTCGGCCGGTCACGGCCACCCCGTCGGCCCGCAGGAGCCAGTCGCCCGCGTGCGCGGGCAGCACCGGCGGCGTGAACCGCAGCGGTGGCTCCGGCACCGACACCTCGTGCGCGTCGAGCTGGTCCTGGCGGCGGTGCACCGCCCGGACCAGCGCGGGCGCGCGGGTGGCGCGGGTGTGCTTGCCGTGCCCCTTGCCCGGCCGCCACGAGTCCTGGAGGCGGTCGCGCGCCGCGGCCAAGTCGTCGGCCAGGCGTTGGCGTTCGGCGACCTGCTCCAGGTGCAGCGCTTCCCAGCGGGCGCGTTCGGCCCGACGCGCGGCGAGGTGGCCCGCGTAGCCGCCGCCGTGCAGGCGGGGACGGCCGTCGTGCGTGGGATCGAGGTCGAGCACGGTCGTGGCCACGTCGGCCAGCAGCGCGCGGTCGTGGCTGACCAGCACCACCACGCCGGGGTGGCGCAGCAGGCGTTCGGTGAGGTGGTCCAGTCCACCCGAGTCCAGGTGGTTGGTCGGCTCGTCCAGCAGGAGCAGGTCGTGCCCCGCGCCGAGCAGGCACGCCAGCCGCACCCGGTGGCGCTGCCCGACCGACAGCGACCCCAGCGGGCGGGACCGGTCGGCCACCGCGCCCAGCGCGGCCAGGGACACCTCGACCCGCCGGTCGGCGTCCCAGGCGTCCAGGCGCTCCGCCACCGCCAGCGCCTCGGCGTAGGCGCTCTCGGCGCCGGGTCCGCCCCCGGCCAGCGCTTCGGCGGCGATGTCGAGTTCGCGCAGCGCCGCGCGCACCGCGGTGAGTTCGAGGTCGACCAGGTGGCCGACGGTGTGCTCGTCGCCCAGCGGCAACCGCTGGTCGGCGAAGCCGAGGCCGCCCACCCGGCGGACCCGCCCCCGGTCGGCGGGCAGGTGGCCCGCGAGGACCCGGAGCAGGGTGGTCTTGCCGCGGCCGTTCTCGCCGACGACGGCGAGCCGGTCCCCCGCGGACGCGGTGAGGTCGACCCCGGCGAGCACGGGGCGCCCGCCGAAGGAGAGGTGGACGTCGCTCGCGCTCAAGTGGGCAGCGCGCGCGGGAGCGATCGGGGAAAGGGACATGGGAAGTCCTCGGGACGTGATGAGCGGGGACGGCGAACCCGGCGCACGGCGGAGCGGCGCCGAAGGGGTTGTCGTCCTCAGAGGTAGAACAGCTGCTGCATCACGCGCCCAGGCTAACCGGCGGGGCGGGCGGACGCGATCGATTAACCGCCGCGACACCGCCGTCGGTCCTTCGAGGTCCCACCCCTCGCGGCGACCCCGCGGACAGCCCCGGCACCGCGCCGAGGTGGCGCATCGCCGCCACGGCTGTCGCGTCGGGCACCGGGATCACCAGGTCCACCACCGAGGCGTCGAACGCGGGCTCCCCCCTCGGCCTGCCGATCCCCTCGATCCGCGGCGGTCCGGCTCGGCACCACTGCGGTGAAGGACAGCCCCAGCAGCCGCGCGAAGTGCGCCTCGGCGACGGCCATGTTGCCGCTGGCCGCGTCGACCAGCGGGATGCCCTCGCCGATCAGGCCTCGCGACAGGGCGTCGAGGAGCGGCGCAGCGGGGTGGCCGCCTCGGCTGCCCGGTCCGCCTCCAGCAGTGCGATCACCTCGCGGACCCACAGGTCCACGTCTCCCGGTCCGGTCGCGATGATCGCGCCCATGGCAGCGCTCGGCTCAGGACCGGGCGAAGCGCTCCCAGGCCGATTGCCGGGTCGTGCCCAGCGCCTCACCGATCCGGGTCCACGTCACGCCGCGCCCGCGCAGCTCGGCGACCCGCTCGCGCAGCCCGTTCTCGACCCGCTCGGCGGTGGCGGCGATGCGCGGCAGGTGGTCCAGCAGCTCGTCGTCGGTCATGCCCGCCCACTCCGGCACGGTCGCCGCGTCGCCCGAGCCCAGGTCCTCGGCCAGCGCCTGGTCGCACAGCGCCACGCAACCGTCGCAGATGTACACGCCCGGTCCGGCGATGATCCGCCGCACCTCCGCGGCCCGCTTGCCGCAGAAGGAGCACCCCAGCGGGGACACCGCGTTCGCCATCGCACCCACCCCCAGCTTGTCAGGGTTTTCCTGACACATCGGGAACGGTACCGGGTGCGGCATCACCCGACAAGCACTTGCCGAAGCTTGTACCGTGGACTTGGTACAAGCTTCGGGAGGTGGCTGTGCGCCCGGACAACCTGCTGCTCCCCGGCTTCGCGCTGGGTCTGTTCGGCCTGGCCTTGCTGGTCGCGCTGTGGCCGGGCCCGCGTCAGGGGACACGCCTGCTGCGTCGGTGGGGTGTTGCCCGACCGGACGAGCCGGATGTCGCCGAAGCCGTGCGGTACCTGCGCCGACGACGCTTCTGGTACCCGTGGCTGTTCATGTTCCTGCCCCCGGTCGCCGACGCCGCCCGGCTCACCGAGAGCAGCTCCACCGGGACGTGGACGATCGTGGTCACCGTCCTGCTGGGCAGCCTCCTGGCGGAAGTGCTGGCACAGCGCCCGAGCGGGCGGGGGCGGCGCACCGCGGTGCTGGCCGAGCGGCGCGTGACCGACTTCGCGCCCCGGTGGGCAGTGGCGCTGTACTGGTTGGCCGCGGCGGGCGGCGTGGCGCAGCTGGCCTGGACGGGACAGTGGGTGCGGTTGGCGACGCTGGCCGGGGTCGTCCTCGTCACGTGGTCGACGGTGCTGCTGGCGGTGCGCAGACCCCCCTCTGGCAGCGCCGAGGTGGACAACGCGCTGCGCACCCGCAGCGCACGCGTGTCCACCGGGTTGGGCATCGCGGCGTCGGCTGTGCTGGCCGCACCGAACACCGGGTGGATCACGTGGCTGGCGGGCGCGATCGCCTGCGTCTGGATCGCCAATCCCGGCCCCACCACGAGGGCCGTCTCCGCGTGACACCGCCGAGGATCACCGTCGACCCGGACAGCGGGCTGGCGCCGTGGCGGCAGGTGCACGACCAGATCACCCGCGCGATCACCGCGGGCGCCCTGTCCCCCGGCACCCGGCTGCCACCCATCCGCCAACTGGCCCGTGACCTCGGGCTCGCCCCCGGCACCGTCGCGCGGGTGTACCGGCTGCTGGAGTCCGAGGGGCGGGTGACCACGGCGGGGACCAGGGGCACGGTCGTCTCCGACGCGGTGGTCCCGGCGGACCGCGGCGTCCTGCTGCGGGAGGCGGCCGACCGGTTCGCCCGCGCGGCCCGTGACCTGGGGGCGAGCGACGAGGAGGCGTTGGCCGCGGTGCGCGCCGCTTGGCCGACCTGCTGATCAGCCCAGCTTCCGCAGCAGCTCCAGGAAGATCCCCAGCTCGCCCGGTGTCAGCGGGACCTCGCCATGGCGGGCCGCCAGCGTGGCCAGCAACGTGCGCGCCTGTTCGCCCAGCGGGTCACCCGCGGCGGGCTCCTGGGTGGTGACCGCGGCGAACACCGCGTCGCGCGTGCGATCCGACAGCCCCTCGTTGCCCGGCGCCCCCGGATCGGAGATCAACAGCGAGGTCGTGCCGACGGCGGCGGCGTGGATGGTCCGCGCGGCCTGCTCCGGCAGCACGCGCAGGCGCCCCTGCTCCGCCAGTCGCGCCAGGATCGCCTGCAGGATCTCGTCGCCCTCCTTGGCCGCGGGGTGCCGCGTGGTGCGGCCGGCGCCGAACATCAGACCGTAGAACGCCGGGTGGGCGAGGCCGAACTCCACGTGGTTCTGCCAGCCGCGCCGCAGGTCCTCCATCGGGTCCTCGGACGGCCCGTGGCTGCGCTTGTTCGCCAGGTAGCGGTCGAACCCCTCGGTCGCCACCGCCTCGAACAGCCCCTTCTTGTCACCGAAGTGGTGGTAGACGGTCGGCGCGGTGACCTCCGCGGCCTGGCACACGTCGCGGATGGAGACCACCTCGGCCCCCAGGCGTTCCAACAGCTCGGCGGTGACGTCGAGGATCAGCTGCCGCGTCGACCTGCGGTTCGTGGAGCTCATGTAACAAGGCTATAAGACGGACCTTGCACTCACTACAGTGACGTTATATACATGAATCGTTAAGCCAGCGGGTCTAACAACGTTACAGTCGAATCGGAGCGACCGGTGACTGACGATCCCCACCCCACCCGGCGGGCCCACAAGCGCCGGACCGTGCTCAAGGGCAGCGCCGTGGCGGCAGGAGCCGCGGCGGTGCCACCACTGGCCGCGACCGCCTCGGCCGAGGCCGCGATTGCCTCCACTGTGGACATCACGCTGTCGGTCAACGGCCGGGACCACGACATCTCCCTGGAGCCGCGGGTCACCCTGCTCGACGCCCTGCGCGACCGGCTCGGGCTGACCGGCGCCAAGAAGGGCTGCGACCGCGGCGAGTGCGGCGCGTGCACGGTGCTGGTCGACGGTGAGCGCATCAAGTCCTGCACGACCCTCGCGGTGATGCGGCAGGGCAGCCGGATCACCACCGTGGAAGGCTTGGCCGACGGCGACCGGCTGCACCCGGTCCAGCAAGCCTTCATCCGCCACGACGCCTTCCAGTGCGGCGGCTGCACCTCCGGGCAGATCATGTCCGCGGTGGCCTGCATCCAGGAGGGGCACGCGGGTTCCGAAGCCGAGATCCGCGACTGGATGAGCGGCAACCTGTGCCGCTGCGCCTGCTACCAGAACATCGTCGCCGCGGTCGGCGACGCGGCGCGGGAGATGCGCCGATGAGGGCCTTCGGCTACACCGTCGCGAAGGACCCCGCCGACGCGGTCCGGCTGGTCACCACCACGCCGGGAGCCACCTTCATCGCGGGCGGGACCGACCTGCTCAACCTGATGAAGGACGGCGCCCAGGCGCACGACCACCTGGTGGACCTCAACCGGCTGGACATGGCCGAGGTGCGGGCGCAGGGCGCGGGCGTGCGCATCGGCGCGCTGGCCAGGATGCGGCACGTCGCCGAGCACCGCCGGGTCCGCGAGGGCTTCCCCGTGCTGGCGCAGGCGCTGCTGGCCTCGGCGTCGCCGCAGCTGCGCAACATGGCCGCGATCGGCGGGAACCTGCTGCAGCGCACCCGGTGCGGCTACTTCCGCGACAGCGGTTCGGCGTGCAACAAGCGGGAGCCCGGCAGCGGGTGCCCGGCGCTGGAGGGCTACAGCCGGGGCCACGCCATCCTCGGCGGCAGCGACCACTGCATCGCCACCCACCCCTCCGACCTCGCCGTGGCGCTGCTGGCCCTGGACGCCTCCGTGCACGTGCTCGGCCCGGACGGCGCGCGGCGCATCCCGATCGCCGACTTCCACCTGCTGCCGGGCAGCACCCCGGAGCGGGAGAACGCGCTGCGCCGGGGCGAGCTGATCACGCACGTCGAGGTGCCGGACAGCCACGCCGCCGCGCACTCGCGCTACCTGAAGCTGCGCGACCGGGCCACCTTCGAGTTCGCGGTGGTGTCCGTGGCGGCGGCGCTGGAGCTGCGCGGCGGCGTGGTGCGCGACGTGCGGTTGGCCTTCGGCGGCGTCGCCACCAAGCCGTGGCGCTCCGCCGAGGCCGAAGCGGCCCTGCGCGGCAAACCGCTGACCGCCGCCAACGTGGCCGAGGCGGGTCGGGCGCTGGTGCGCGGAGCCGCTCCCCGGCCCGACAACGCGTTCAAGGTGGAACTGGTCCAGCGCGCCATGGCCGGCGTGCTCGCCGAGCTGGGAGGCCCGCGATGAGCGAACTGGTCGGACGCGCCGTGGACCGGGTCGACGGCCGCGCCAAGGTCACCGGCGGGGCGCGCTACGCCGCGGACAACCCCGTCCCCGGCGCGCTGCAGGGGTTCCTGGTCGGCAGCACCATCGCCCGTGGGGAGATCACCGGGATCGACACGAGCGCGGCGCGGGCGCACCCCGGCGTGGTCGCCGTCTACACCCACCGCGACATGCCGCGGCTGACGGCGCCGCCGTTCCCCTACCTCAAGGGCTTCATCCCCCTGCAGGACACCAGGATCCACCACAGCGGGCAGCCGGTGGCCCTGGTGCTGGCCGAGACGGTGGAGCAGGCGCACGAGGCCGCCGCCCTGGTCGAGGTCAGCTACCGCGCCGAACAGCCGAAGGCGGTGATCGAAGATGCGCTCGACGAGGTCTACCTGCCCGCGCCGTTCCGCGACCGGCCCAACGAGATCGTGCGCGGCGCGGGCGAAGCCGCGCTGGCCGGGGCGGAGGTGCGCTTCGAGGCCGACTACTCCAGCCCCACCCACCACCACAACCCGATCGAACCACATGCCACCACGGCTGTCTGGGAGGGCGACCGGCTGACGCTGCACGAGACCGCCCAGGGCGTCAACCTCACCAGGGGCACGGTGGCCGCCGCCCTGGGGCTGCCGCCGCAGAACGTGCGGGTGATCTCCCCGTACCTGGGCGGCGGCTTCGGCGCGAAGGGCCCGCTGTGGCCGCACACCATCCTCACCGCGGCGGCCGCCCGGCTGGTGGGCAGGCCGGTGAAGCTGGTGCTCAGCCGGGCGCAGATGTTCACCTCCAACGGCCACCGCGCGCAGTTCCGCCAGAACCTGCGGCTGGGCGCGACCAGGCGCGGCGTGCTGACCGCGATCGTGGACACCAGCACCGCGCAGCTGTCCCGCACCGACGAGGCGATCTTCAACAGGAGCGACTCCGTCCACCTCCTCTACGCCTGCCCCAACGTCCACATCAGACATCGGGGTGTGCGGTTGGACGTGGCCACCTCCAGCTACATGCGCTCCCCCGAGACGACGGCGCACTTCGGCCTGGAGACCGCGCTGGACGAGCTGAGCTACGAACTCGGCCTGGACCCGCTGGAGCTGCGGCTGCGCAACTACACCGAGGTCAACCCGGAGACCGGGCAGCGCTACACCGGCAAGCACCTCGACGCCTGCTACCGGATGGCCGCGGAGGCGTTCGGCTGGGCACGCCGCAACCCCAGGCCGGGCAGCACCAAGGACGGCGAGGAGTACGTCGGCTGGGGCATGGCCACCGAGACCCACTCGCACGGCGCCATGCCCGCCACCGCGGCGGTGAGCGTCGACGCGGAGGGGCGGGTGCTGCTGCGCATCGCCACCCAGGACATCGGCACCGGCACCTACACCGTGATCAGCCAGGTCGCCGCGGACGCGCTCGGGATGCCGCTGGACCGCATCACCGCGCGGATCGGCGACACCGCGCTGCCCGAGGCGGGCCTTTCGGCGGCCTCGGCGACGGTCGCCAGCGTCACCGGCCCGGTGCACCGCGCGGCCACCGCGGTCCGCGACGCCGTGGTGGCCAAGGCCGTGGCGGACCGCCGCTCACCGCTGTTCGGCCTGTCCCCGGAGCGGGTCGTCACCGAGCACGGCCACCTGTTCGCCGCGGACGACCGCCGCCGCCGGGACAGCTACCGGGACGTGGTCGCGCGCGGCGGGCAACCCGTCGAGGCCACCGGCAGCGTGCCGAACACACCGGGCCACAGCTTCGGCGCGGTGTTCCTGGAGGTCCGCGTGCACGCCCGGTACGGCTCGGTGCGCGTGACCAGGGTGGTGACCGCGCACGACCTGGGCCGGGTGCTCAACCGCCGCACCGCGCGGGGGCAGGTGATCGGCGGGGTGAACTGGGGCATCGGGTACGCGCTGATGGAGCACACGGTGCTGGACCGCCGGACGGCGCGGGTGGTCAACCCCTCCCTGTCGTCCTACCTGGTGCCGGTGTGCGCGGACGCGCCGAGCGTGGAGACGCTGTTCGTGGACCGGCCGGACCCCGGCAGCACGGCGCTGGGGGCCAAGGGGTTCGGCGAGACCCCGATCACCGGTGTCCCGGCCGCCATCGGCAACGCCGTCTTCCACGCCACCGGCCGCCGCGTCCGCGATCTGCCCATCACCCAGGACAAGCTGCTCTGACGCCGCGGTTGTGCGCTTGACGACCGCCCCTGCGGGATCACCCGCGGGGGCGGCGCGGCGCGTGGTCGAGGAGGGTCTCGGCGGCCGCGCGGGCGTGGCGGCCGTAGTCGGGGTCGTTGAGGACCATCGCGCGGCTCACGGCGCCGTCGGCGAGGGTGACCGGGTCGCGCGTGGCTTCAGGGCTGGAGCTCGGCGACAGCGGCCAGGGTGGCGGCCAGGCGGGCGCGGTCGGCGGAGGTGAGCGGGATCGCGCGCAGCTCGGCGAGCACGGCCGTCGCGCGGGCCGGGTCCTCCAGGGTGAGGGCCAGTTCGGCGCGGTAGGCCAGTGCCTCCACCCGCTCCACCGCGCTCGCGTCGGCGACCCGCCGCAGGGCTCCGTCGAGGATCTTGGCGGCCTGCGCCGGGTCACCGCGGCTGTCGGCCAGCACGACGGCGTTCTCCAGCGCCTCGGCCAGCTTCCCGATCGCGGGAGGGGTGCCGGTCCCCGCCACCGGGAAGATCCGTATCCAGTTCCCGCCGGGGTCGACCACGCTGAAGCCGGACAGGCCGCCCACGTTCTTGCGTGGTCGCGGGCGGGTCATCCTCGGGATGCCCGACAGCGGAACGCGACCGTAGGCCGCGCGCAGCCCTTCGGCGAAAGCGCGGTGCAGCGCCGCGGTGTCGGGCACCTGCACGACGCAACTGCCGTAGGACTGCGCCGGGTCGAAGCCGGGCATCCCGAAGAAGTGCAGCTCCACGTCCTCGCGACGCATCGCGAGGTACGGGTTGGGCTTGGTCTGCCGGTAGGTGCGGGTGAACCCCAGCGCCGAGTAGAACTCCAGCACCTCGTCGATCGAGGCGCAGGGCAGCAGCGGGATGACGGCCATCAGCGCTCCAGCAGGTCGGCGAGGTCGCGCAGGGTGCCGCACGCCGCGCGCAGGTCGTCCAGCGGGACGCGGTCGGCGGTCTCGTTGGCCCACGCCGCTTGCGCGCGCTCGACCCGCCGCAGCGCGGAACGGCCGCGCGGGGTCAGCGCCAGCAGCCGGGCGCGGCGGTCGGCGGGGTTGTCCCGGAACTCCGCCATGCCCTCGCGGACCAGGCCCACCGCCGTCTGCCGCACGGCCTGCCGGGTCAGCCCCATGGTCCGGGCCACCGCGGCCACCGTGCACGGCCCGTGGTCGACCACGCCGAGCACCTGCCAGCGCGCGCTGGTCAGGCCGGCGGGCGCGGCCAGCCGGTCCCCCGCGGCCAACAGCAGACCGTTGACCCGGAAGACCTCGACCAGCAGCTCGGTGAACTCCGCTCCACGAGCGGTCAGCGCGACCACGTGGCGCATACTGCCCGCTTTGACAGGTACTTGTCAAAGCGGGCCGACTCCGATCAGCCGCGTCCGGGGCGGGGCAGCGCGGCCAGCGCGGCCGCCACGCCCGCCCGGTCGTAGGGCGCGTCGTGCAGCGCGCCGGACAGGTGCGCCTCGTAGGCCGACAGGTCGAAGTGGCCGAAGCCGGACAGCCCGAACAGGATCGTCTCCGCGCGACCTTCCTCCTTGCAGCGCAACGCCTCCCGGATGGCGGCCTCGACGGCGTGGGCGGACTCCGGGGCGGGCACCAGGCCCTCGGCGCGGGCGAACGCCACGCCCGCGGCGAAGCAGGCGGACTGCTCCAGCGCGACCGCCTCCACCAGCCCCGCCTCCACCGCGGCGCTGACCAGCGGTGCCATCCCGTGGTAGCGCAGGCCGCCCGCGTGCAGCGGTGGCGGCACGTAGGAGTGCCCCAGGGTGTGCATCCGCAGCAGCGGGGTCAGCCCGGCGGCGTCGCCGAAGTCCAGCGCCAGCCTGCCCCTGCTCAGGGTCGGGCACGCCGCGGGCTCGGCCGCGACCACGCGCACCCTCGGCCCGCCCGCGAACCCGGCGCCCAGGAACGGGAAAGCCAGCCCGCCCAGGTTGCTGCCGCCGCCCGCGCACCCGACCACCACGTCCGGGTAGTCGTCGGCCAGCGCCATCTGCGCGATGGCCTCCTGCCCGATCACCGTCTGGTGCAGCAGCACGTGGTTGAGCACGCTGCCCGGCGCGTAGTTGGTCAGCGGGTCGGCCATCGCCAGCTCCACCGCCTCGGAGACCGCGATGCCCAGGCTGCCCGCGCAGTCGGGGTCTTCGGCCAGCACCCGCCTGCCCGCCTCGGTCTCCTCGCTGGGGCTGGCCACGCACCGCCCGCCGTAGGTCTGCATCAGCAGCCTGCGGTGGGGCTTCTGGTGGTAGCTGACCTTGACCATGTAGACCTGCACCTGCAGGTCGAACAGCGCGCCCGCGAACGACAGCGACGAGCCCCACTGGCCCGCGCCGGTCTCGGTGGCCAGCCGCCGCGCCCCCGCCTCCTTGTTGTAGTGAGCCTGCGCGACGGCGGTGTTCGGCTTGTGGCTGCCGACCGGACTGACGCCCTCGTACTTGTAGTAGAGGCGGGCCGGGGTGTCCAGGGAGCGCTCCAGCCCGCGCGCCCGGAACAGCGGCGAGGGCCGCCACAGCGCGTACAGCCGCCGCACCGGTTCGGGGATCTCCACCTCGCGCTCACCGGTCAGCTCCTGCTCGGCCAGCGCGCGGGGCATGATCGGCACCAGGTCCTCGACGGTCACCGGCCGCCCGGTGCCGGGGTGCAGGTGCGACGGCGCGTCCGCCAGGTCGGCGCGCAGGTTGTACCAGGTGGTGGGGATGTCGTCCTCGGCGAGCAGGTACTTGGTGCGCTCGGTCATTCAGCCCTCCGGTGGTGGGTCGGACGCGCTACGCAGCGTCACAAGCGGTGCCCCGTTCCGGCTAGCCCGGTGAACGCACGGGTGGGCGGGCGTTGTCCGGAATGCGAAAGCGGTGCTGCCCGGTAGCTTGTGATCCACGCGCCACAGGTGGGGGGTGCCATGACCAGCACGCGGGCCGTGTCGGACTTCGAGACCACCGATCCCGAGGCCGGGCACGCCTTCCTCACCACCGCGTACGGGACGGGGATGCGCATCCGCTGGCGCAGCCGCGCGGGCTGGCGGTTGCGCCACCAGCGCGTGGACGCCGGGGCGTTCCGCCTGGAGTCGACGTCCCAGTCGACGCACCTGGTCCTCACCGTGGACCCGCAGCGCGCCCACGTCGTCTGCCGGAGCACCACCTCGCGGCTGGTCCGCCGCTGCGGCGCGGACGAGGGCAGGCACGGACCAGGGGAGGTGTTCCTGGCCAACCGCGCCGGGTCGCCGCACACCGCGCGGTGGCTGCCCGGCGGCCTGGAGGTGTGCGTGCTGGACCCGGACCTGCTGGCCGGGGTGGCCGCCACCGCTCCGGCACGCCACCCGGCGCCCCTGCGCTTCACGCGCTTCGAACCGGTCACCCCGGCCGGTGCGCGGTTGTGGTCCTCCGCCCGGCGCTACGTGGCCGGGCTGCTGGCCGACCCGGCCACGGCGGTCCAACCCCTGCTCGTGGCCAACGCCGCCCACCTGCTGGCCACGGTCACCCTGGCCGTCTTCCCCAACACCGCGCTCACCGACCCCACGGCCCAGGAGCGGCGGGACGCCACTCCCACTGCGTTGCGCCGCGCGGTGGCGTTCATCGAGGACAACGCCGCGCGGGACATCGACGTGGCCGCCATCGCCGCGGCGGCCAACGTCGGCATCCGGGCGGTGCAGCTGGCGTTCCGCAGGCACCTGGGCACCACGCCGACGGCCTACCTGAGGCGCGTGCGGCTCGACCTGGCGCACCGCGAGCTGCTGAGCACCGATCCGCGCGACGGCACGGTGTCCGCCATCGCCGCGCGGTGGGGGTTCGCCAGCCACAGCCGGTTCACCGCGCACTACCGCGCGGCGTACGGGGTGCCGCCCAGCCGCACCCTGGCCCTCAGGTGAGCCGACGCGCCCCGCTCAGCCCAGCTTGCCGCCGAGCAGGGCGCCGGTCAGCGACCGCCGCTCGTCGGTCATCGACCGCGTCAGCTCGAGCAGCTCGTCACCCACCACCGGCGTCCCGTCGCCACCCGCGCGCACCGCCTCCAGCACGGCCCGGCGCAGCAGCTCCTTGATGAACGACGCCGTCACGCCCTCGGTCGCCTCCACCACCGGGGCCAGGTCGGCGCGCAGGTCGACGCCGCGGCCGTAGAGCCGCAGCAGCCGCAGCCTGCCGTCGGCATCCGGGCGCGGCACCTCCACCGCCAGGTCCACCCGGCCCGGTCGGTCGGCCAACGCGCCCTCCAGCTCGTCGGCCCGGTTGGTGGTGAGCACGAAGGTCACGTCCGCGTCGGCGCCCACCCCGTCCATCGCGTCGAGCAGGGCGAACAGCAGGGGGTTGCCGCCGTGGGACCGCGCGCGGTCCATGGCTACCAGGTCGACGTCCTCGACCACCAGCATCGACGGCTGCAACCGCCGGGCCAGCGCCACGGCCTGGTTGATCAGCCGCATGGCGGGGCCGGTCAGCAGGATCACCGCGCACCCCGGCAGCCTGCTCATCAGGTACCGCACGGTGTGCGTCTTGCCGGTTCCGGGCGGACCGTGCAGCAGCAGGCCCCGCTTGAGGTGCTGCCCTGCCGCCCGCAGCCGCTCCGCGTGCTCGGCGACGCCCACCACGTGGTGCTCGATCGACTCCAGCACGCCCTCCGGCAGCACCACGTCGTCCGGCCCCAGCACGGGGCGCGGCAGGAAGGTGAGCAGCTCGTTGCCCCGGTGCTCGCTCACCCCGAAGGCCAGCACCTGGCCGCGGAACGCGTCGTGCAGGCGCATCAGCCGCTCGATCTCGGTGCCGACCGCGCGAGCGGTGGCCCGGTCCGCGGCGATGACCTCCAGCCTGCACGCGGGCGCCCCGTACTCGTTGTAGCCCTGCACACCGACCAGCACCGGTGTGCCGTCCGGCGCGCGGGTGGGCGCCATCCCGAGCTGGACCACCTCGACGCTCTCGTCCGGTCCGACCGCCGCGGTGGCGTAGTCGGCCGCGCCCAGGCCGTGCGTCCGCTGGTAGCGGGCGGCGACGATCATGCCCACCAGGTCCTCGCGACCGCGCTGCTGGCCGCTGAGCCCGAACCACTCCGCCTCGGGCGTGTGGGCGGCGAGGTAGGCGTTCACCCCGCGTTGCAGGTTGACGTGCTCCCAGACCTCGAACTTGCTGACCACCGACAGCACCTCGGTGATATCGCAGCCCAGGTGCCCGCACACCTTGGCGACCAGCGGCGCGGCGACGCCGTCCTGGTCGACGATGGCAGCGGCCTGTTCCACCAACCCGCGCAGGCTCGCGGCCAGCGCCCTGGCATCCGCCGCGGTGAGTCCCGCGGCGCCTTCCCCCGATTCAGTCATCCGGCCCATCCTCGCGCACCCTGCGGCACGCCGTCCGCAATACGGCGAAGGACGCCGGGAGCGGTGAGCCCAGCGCTACGAGGAACGCCTCGGCCGACCCGCGCCCACGCACTCCGGGCGCACCGCGCGGCCGTGCGCGCGTCGCCGCGCCTCGCTCACCTGGTCGGTCCGCTCCTCCTCCGCGACCAGCTGCTGGGCGAAGACCCGCAGCAGGTCGTGCATCGCGTAGCGGTCGCCTTCGGCGGCTTCCAGCAGGCAGGCGTCCACCAGCTCCTCCAGCGCGTCCGCCGCCGACCCGGTGTCCACGCCCGCCAGCGCGGCGGCCAGCTCGACGTCCACGTTCCGGGTGGGCGCGAGGCCGAGCCCGCGGAACACCAGCGCGGCGTCGGGGTCGAGCCGCCGGTAGGAGGACGCGAACTGCTCGGCCAACCGCAGATCGCCCGCGGTCAGCGCGGTCAGCCTGCGGCGGGGGTCGCGCAGCCGGTCCGCCAGGTGCGCGATCGACCAGCGCGGCCTGCTGACCAGGCGGTTGCCCGCGATGCGCACGGCCAGCGGCAGGTGGCCGCACAGCCGCACCACCTCGACGGCCGCCTCGGGTTCGGCGGCAACCCGCTCGCCGCCCGCGATCGACCGCAGCAGCTCCAGCGCGGCATCCTCGGGCAGTGCGCCCAACCCGATCCGGGTGACCCGCTCCAGCCCGGCCAGCGTCCGCCTGCTGGTGAGCAGCACCAGGCGACCGGCCCCGGCCGCCAGCACCGGGCGGACCTGCGCCTCGTCGGCCACGTCGTCCAGCACCAGCAGCAGCCGCCTGCCGCGCAACGCCGAGCGGACCAGGTCGACCCGGTCCTCCGGGTGCGCGGGCAGCTCCGCGCCCAGCACCCGCAGCACCCGGTCCAGCACCTCGTTCGGCGAGGTCGGGCGCTCGGTGGAGCCTGCCATGTCGACCAGCAGCCCGCCGTCGGGGAACCGGGTCTGGACCAGGTGCCCGGCCTGGACCGCGGTGCTGGTCTTGCCCGCGCCGGGCGGACCGTGCAGCACGGCCGTGTCGGCGGCGGTGCGGCCCAGCCCGGTCAGCACCGCCAGCTCCGCCTCGCGGCCCGCGAAGTCGGCGGTCGGCATCGGCAGGGACGGGGCCACGCCCCCCGCTCGCGGCCTGCTCCTGGCCGCCACCCGGCCCTCCCTGGTCGCGCGCAGGAACTCCGCGCGCTCGTCGCCGCGCAGGCCCAGCGCGCTGGCCAGCGCCTCCCCCGTGCGCCGCTGCGGCCAGCGCGCCCGACCGCCCTCCACGTCGCTGATCGCCCGGACGCTGACCCCGGACAGCTCGCTGAGCTGCTCCTGGGTCAGCCCGGCCCGCCTGCGGTAGGTGCTCAGCAGCGACCCCAGAGCGGGTCCGGGGGTGTCGGCGCGCGCCACGTCCATCCACACCAAGGCGTTCTCCCTCGCCATCCGGTACGAGTGGCCCGCGCGAACCCCCAGCGCCGCGCGGTCGGGCCCGACGCTAGGCAACCGAAGTGCGTGATTTGTGAACGACGCCTTCACCGCAGGTGGGCCAGCTTGGCCCGCAACCCCTCCACGCGCGGCAGCTCCAGCTCCTCGAACGTCACCAGCGCCGCCCGCCACCGCTCGGCGGCCCGTTCGGGCCTGCCCGCCGCCGCCTCGGCGTCGCCCAGCCGCTCCCCCGTGTCGGCCGCGGCGTAGCGCACGCCCAGCCGCAGGTACGCCTGGAGGGCCAGCTCGTAGCTGTGCACCGCCTCCTCCACCCGGCCCAGGTGGAACAGCGCGTGCCCGATGCTGTCGCGCAGATCGGCCAGACCGTACTCGTCACCGGTCCCCGTCATCAGCGCCAAGCCCTCCTGGCAGTGCTCCAACGCCTCGTCGTAGCGGCCGAGCAGGCTCAGGCACCAGCCCACGGCGTTGAGCGCGCGGGCGGTGCGCACCACGTCGGACCCCGAGCGCTGCGCCGCCAGCGTCTTGCGGGCGTGGGCCAGGGCGTGGTCGTAGTCGCCGGTGGACTCGTAGAGCCAGCTGGTGAACCGGTGCACGTCGGCCAGCAGCCGCTGCTCGGCGACCCCGTCGAGCACGGTCAGCGCCAGCTCGCCGTGCTCGCACGCCACCTCGACCCGACCCAGGTCGGCCTCGGCCCTGGCCAGACCGACCAGCCCGTGGCCCTCGCCGAGCCGGTCGCCCGCGCGGCGGGCCGCCTCGATGGCCACCTCGCTGGCCACCACCAGGTCGTGCCAGTGCCCGGCCCGGTCCAGGTGGTGCGCCAGCGCCCAGCCCAGCCGCCACGCGATGCCGTCCTCGCCCCGCTCGAACGCCAGCGCCTGGGCGGCCAGCAGCACCACCCGCTCGGCGGCCAGCCAGCCCACCGCGCGGTCGGCGTCGGCGAAGGCGGTCGGCCGCGCGGTCGGCGGGGGCGGGTCCAGCGGGATGGGCACCCGGTCCGGGGACATCGCCATGGCCGCCGCGACGGCGGTGTGCAGGTAGTGCCCGAGCACGCCGGTGATCGCGGCGTCGCGCTCGCCGGGGGTGTCGTGGGTGTGGGTCAGCTCGGTGGCGTAGACGCGCAGCAAGTCGTGCAGGGCGTAGCGGCCGGGGGTGTGCTCGTCGAGCAGGTGGACGCCGGTCAGCTCGGTCAGCAGCCGCCGGGCGCGGGCCGGGGACGCACCCAGCAGCGCGGCGGCCGCGGCGACGCCGATGTCAGCGCCGGGGGCCAGCGGCAGCAGCCGGAACAGCCGGGCCGCGTCGGTGCTGAGCGCGTCGTAGGACCAGGAGAACACCGCGCGCACGTCCAGCGTGACGTCCCCCGCCGACAGCGCGTCCAAGCCCTCGCGGGCGTCGGCCAGGTCCTCCGCCAGCGCGGCGAGGGCGAAGGTGGGCCGGGTGGCGGCGCGGGCGGCGACCACCGCCAGCGCCAGCGGCAGCCGGGCGCACGCCGCGATGATCGTGTCCACCGCGGCCTCCTCGGCCTCGACCCGCCGCGCACCCAGCCGCCGGGCCAGCAGCTGCCGGGCCGAGGCGGGGTCGAGCACGTCCAGCCGGACCGGACGGGCGTTGTGCGTGGCCACCAGACCCGCCAGGTCGTCGCGGCTGGTCACCACGGCCAGGCAGCCCGCGCCGGGCAGCAGCGGCCGCACCTGTTCGGCGTCGCGCGCGTTGTCCAGCAGCACCAGCACCCGGCGACCGTCGAGCAGGCTGCGCAGCAGCGCCGAGCGCCCCTGCTCGCCCTCGGGCACGTCCCCCGGCCGCACGCCCAGGGCGTGCAGGAACTCGCGCAGCTGCACGGCGGGCTTCACCGCGGGCTCGCCGGGGTGGTAGCCCCGCAGGTTGGCGTAGAGCAGGCCGTCGGGGAAGCGGTCCGCGACCCGGTGCGCCAAGCGCACCGCGAAGGTGGTCTTGCCGACGCCCGCCATCCCGGTGACGGCGATCAGCCGCTCGCCGTCGGCGATGGCCCGTTCCACCGCCTCCGACTGCTCCCGCCTGCCCACGAAGGCGTCGAGCGGGCGGGGCAGCTGGGCGGGCCGCACCGAGAGCGGGGCCGGTCCCAGCACGCTCCGGTGCGCCGCCCGCAGCACCTCCCCCGGATCGAGCCCCAGTTCCTCGGCCAGCCGGGCGCGCAGCGCCTCGTAGACCTCGATCGCCTCGGCCTGCGCCCCGGAGGCGGCCAGCGCCAGCATCAGGTCCGCGTGCAACGCCTCGTCCAGCGGGTGCTCGCGCGCGGCCGACCGCAGCGCGGGCAGCACGACCTGCGCCTCGCCGAGGTCCGCTGCCAGCGCGGCGGCCCGCCGCGCCGCGACCACCCGCTCGTGCTCGACGGCCACGAACTGCGGGCCCGAGCGGACTTCCCCGGTGATCCCCGCGGCCACCGGCCCCTGCCACAGCTCCAGCGCCTCGACCAGCAGCGCGAGCGCTTCGCGCGGCTCCCGCCCGCCCGCTCGGCGCACCAGTTCGCGAAACCGCAGCAGGTCCAGGCTGTCCGCGTCGACCACGGGCTGGTAGCCGCCCGCCACCGGCAGCAGCCAACGCCCCGTGGCGCGGCGCGGCAGGTCCGGCTCGATCAGCCTGCGCAGCGCGCCGACGTAGCGGTGCACCACGTTGGCCGCGCTGGTGGGCGGGTCGACCGGCCACAGCGCGTCGACGAGGTGGGACAGCGGCACCGGCCTGCCCCCGCCCGTCAGCAGGAGGGCGAGCACCGCCTGCTGCTGCGGCGGTCCCAGGGCCAGCTCCGCCCCGTCCGCCCAGCCCCGCAAGGGTCCGAGGACCGACCAGCGAACACCTCTCCGGATCAGGGCATCTCCCCATCAGCGCGTGCTCGGCCCGGCACGGCGGCGGGCTTGGCGTCTTGCTGCGGCAGGACTCGCACTCTACTGATACAGCGCGTCGCCGGTGAGGACCACGGGCGCGGAAGGGGAACGTGATCGGTTCCGCCCGGTCGGCCCCCCGGCGCGCGGCCGACGCGGTCAGTCCAACGGGTACTCCATCGACACGCCCGGCAGCACGACGCCGTCGGGCAGGGGCACACCGGTGCGGCGCACCTCGCGGAAGCCGAAGGCCCGGTAGAGCGGCTCGCCGGGCAGGGTCGCCATCAGCACCAGTGCGCGGAACCCCTCGGCCTTGGCCGCCCGCGCGCACGAGGACAGGGTCGCGCGTCCCAGGCCGAGGCGTGCCCAGTCGCCGCGCACGAACATCGCCCGCACGCGCGCGGGCTCGGTGGCGGGGTCGAGCAGGCGGTCGTCGGTCGGCTGGGCGCCGGAACCGGTGTAGAGCTTGTCCCGCCTGCTCCAGCCGCCGCACGCGACGATCTGCCCGTCGGCCTCGTGGACGAAGTACGTGCCGTCGTCGATGAGCACCACGTCGGGCACGGTCAGGTGCACCGCCGCGCTGGCCGTCTCCCGCTCGCCGTGGAAGGCCGGGAACAGCTCGAGCACCGACCTGCGCATCAGCGCCTCGATCTGCGGCACGTCGGATCGCAGCGCCTTGCGCTGCACGGCTGGCACGCTCACCGGGTCCTCCCCCACGTCCCGACGATCATCCCACTGATCCGGACCGCCGCCAGTGCTCGTCCGCCAGTGCTTGTCCGCCACCGCGGACCCGCCCTACCTTGCCGGTGTGGACCTCTTCTCGCGCTCATGGGCGGCGTTGCGGGCAGCGGTGGCCGACCTGCCCGACGAGCACTTCGCGCGACCGTCCGGCTGCGCGGGCTGGCTCGTCCGGGACCTGGTGTGCCACCTGGTCATCGACGCGCAGGACGTCCTGATCACCCTGGTGACCCCCGCCGAGGGGGAACCGACCAGGGACGCGATCACCTACTGGCAGGTCACCGCGACGCCGCCGAGCGGCGACGACCCGCTCGACGCGCTGGTCGTCCGGCTGGCCGCCGCCTACGAGCAGCCGTGGCTGCTGAAGTTCCACCTCGACGACGTCGGCTCCGCCGCAGGCCGGGCCGCCGGGCTGGCCGATCCCGAGGCCCGCGTCAGCACGCGCGGACAGGTCATCACCGCGGGTGACTACCTGTCCGCGTACGTCCTGGAGTGGACGCTGCACCACCTCGACCTCGTCGCGCACCTGCCCGACGCGGCGCGACCGCCCGCCGACGGCCTCGCCCGCTCGCGCGGGATGCTGGAGCGGATCGCCGCGGCCGCGTTCCCCCGGTCGTTCTCCGACGAGGACGCGCTGCTGATCGGCACCGGTCGCAAGGCCCCGACCCCCGCGCAGCGGGCCGGGCTGGGCGAGCTGGCCGCGAAGCTCCCGCTGGTCCTGGGCTGATCGCGGGCCCGCGCCGGGCTTCAGTGGCTGCCGCTGAGCTCCCCGCTCAGCGCGCCGTGGAGCTCGGCGCTGCGCCGGTTGAGGCCGGTGATCCGGACGGTCTTGCCGCGTGCGGCGTACTTGCCGGTGATCGCGTCCAGTGCCGCGACCGAGGACGCGTCCCAGATGTGCGCCGCGCCGAGGTCGACGATGACCTCTGCGGGGTCGTTGGCGTAGTCGAACCGGTGCACGATGTCGTTGCTGGAGGCGAAGAACAGCTCCCCCTTGACGACGTAGACGACCCTGGTGCCGTCCGGGTCGAGCACGGCTTCCACGGTGGCCGTGCCCGCGACGCGGCGGGCGAAGATGACCACGGCGGTCAGACTGCCGAGCACGACGCCGATGGCGAGGTTGTCGGTGGCCACGACCGCCGCCACGGTCACCACCATCACCGCGATCTCCCCGGCGGGCATCCGCTTGAGCGTCGACGGTGCCACGGAGTGCCAGTCGAAGGTGCCCACCGAGACCAGCACCATGACCGCGACCAGCGCGGCCATCGGGATGTCCGAGACCAGCGGGCCGAAGACCACGCACAGCACCATCAGGAACGCGCCCGCCAGGAACGTCGACAGGCGCGTGCGCGCCCCGTTCTTCACGTTGATCATCGTCTGGCCGATCATGGCGCAGCCGCCCATGCCGCCGAACAGGCCGGTCACCACGTTGGCCACGCCCTGGCCGATGGACTCCCGCGTCTTGTTGGAGCGGGTGTCGGTGAGGTCGTCGACCAGCTTCGCGGTCATGAGCGACTCCATCAGCCCCACCAGCGCCAGCGCCACCGCGTACGGCGCGATGGTCTTGAGCGTGTCGAGCGTGAACGGCACGTCGGGCAGCCCCGGCGTGGGCAGCGCCGACGGCAGCTCGCCCCGGTCGCCGACCGTGGGCACGGCGATGCCCGCCCCGATGGTCAGCGCGGTCAGCGCGACGATGGACACCAGCGGCGCGGGCACCGCCTTCGTCAGGCGCGGGAACAGCACCATCAGCGTCAACGCCCCCGCGACCAGCGGGTAGACCGGCCACGGCACGTCCACCAGCTCGGGCACCTGGGCCAGGAAGATCAGGATGGCCAGCGAGTTGACGAACCCCACCATCACCGAGCGCGGCACGAACCGCATCAGCCCGGCCACGCCCAGCGCGCCCAGCGCGATCTGGACCAGACCGCCCAGGATGACCGCGGCCACCAGGTGGCCCAGGCCGTGCTCGCGCACCAGCGGCGCCACGACCAGGGCGACCGCGCCGGTGGCGGCGGAGATCATCGCCGGGCGACCGCCGACGACCGAGATGACCACGGCCATGGTGAAGGAGGCGAACAGCCCGACGCTGGGGTCGACCCCGGCGATGACGGAGAACGAGATGGCCTCCGGGATCAGCGCCAGCGCCACCAGCAGCCCTGCCAGGACTTCGGTGCGCAGCACCTTCGGGGTGAGCCAGGCCGGTCGGGCCTTCGGTGCGGAGAGGTTCACAGCGACCTTGTCGTGCTCGGACGCGCCCCAGCGGCGGGACGCGCGGGAAGAAGCGGCGCCGGAGGCGCTCGCGGGGGCCACCGCCGAAGCGGCGCGAGGAGGGGGTTCCCGCTACGGCGGGCAGGACCGGGAGCGAGGCGGGCTCGTGCGCACGCGTCGTCTCCTGTCCGTGAAGGGGTTCGTGGTGGGGACGACGTCGTCCCGCCGACGGCGTGCAACTCTACCCCCATCCCGCCGCGGTGATCCCGTGGTGAGGTCGGGATGTGGCGAGCGCAACGACCGCGCAGGCGGCTCCGATCCGGCATCGCGGTGGCCCCGCCGACGGCGGTGCACCCGATCGGCGGGCATGCCGCCGTTGACGGGGCATTTACTCCGTGCGACCGCTGTTCGATACTGAACGCCGAGGGGAGTACTTCCGAAGCGTCCACCCGGTCAGTACGGGCATCCCGGCGGTGTCCCCGGGGGACCACCCCGGCGGGGTGAAGGAGACCTCGAACCACTCCGGTGTTCGAGGAGGCCCCGATGCTCGTACCGGCCGCGGCCGATGCCGCGGGATCGCTGGGATCGGCGCACTTGTGGCTGGTCAGCATCGCCGTGCTGGTGGCGCTGCTGATCGCCGACTTCGCGATCACCCATCGCCCGCACGAGGTCTCGGCACGCGAGGCGGTGGGGTGGTCGGTGTTCTACCTCGCGCTGCCGGTGGTGTTCGCGATCTGGTTGTGGAGCGCCTTCGGGAGCGGCCCGGCGGTGGAGTTCATGACCGGGTTCGTGGTGGAGAAGTCCCTGTCGGTGGACAACCTGTTCGTGTTCATGCTGCTGCTCGGCGCTTTCTCCGTGCCCACCGAGGTCCGGCAGCGCGTCCTGCTCTACGGCATCGTCGGCGCGTTGGTGCTGCGCGGCGTGTTCATCGCGGTGGGCGCGGCCATGCTGGCGGCCGGGACGTGGGCCTTCCTGGTGTTCGGCCTGGTGCTGTTCGTCTCCGCGGTGAAGCTCCTGCGCGACGCGTTCACCGGGGGCGAGGTCGAGCGGGACGTCTCCCGGATGCGGTCGGTCCGGCTGCTGCGCAAGCTGATGCCGGTCACCGGGGACTACCGGGGCGCCCGCCTGACCGTGCGCGAGCGCGGTCACCGCGCCCTCACGCCGCTGGCGGTCGTGGTGGTGGCCGTGTTCGCCACCGACGTGGTGTTCGCCATCGACTCGGTGCCCGCCGTCTACGGCATCACCGACGACCCCTACCTGGTGTTCGCCACGAACGCCTTCGCCCTGCTCGGCCTGCGCGCCCTGTACTTCGTGCTGCACTCCGCGTTGGCCAAGCTCGTCCACCTCAACCACGGGCTCGCGGTCATCCTCGCCTTCATCGGGGCGAAGCTGGCGCTGCACTGGGCGCACGGCATCTGGCCGGGGGTCCCGGAGATCCCCACCCCGGTCTCGCTGGCCGTGATCATCGGCACCCTCGCCGTCGTCACCGCGACCAGCCTGCGCTCCCGACGACGTTCCGGGACCTCCGCGGCCCGGAAGACCACCGCACCACAGGACTGACCATGCTCTTCGAATGGCTGCTCGACGCGCTGATCGACATCGTCACCACGGTCCTCGTCCTCGCCGCGCTGGTGATCACCTGCGCCTCGCTGCACCCGCCCCGGTCGCCGCGCTGAGCGCCACCGCCACCCGGCGATCAACGGCGATACCACCAACGTTGGCAACGGTGATAGCAACACCGCCCTTATCCTGAGCCGCGTGGTGGAGGCGAAGCCCGAGAGGCACCGGACGCGGACGAGCATCGTGGAGGTCGCCGCGCGGCTGCTGCGCGAGCGGGGCGCGCAGGCGGTCACCACGCGCGCGGTCGCGCAGGCGGCCGGGATGCAGGCGCCGACCATCTACCGGTTCTTCGAGGACAAGGACGCGCTGCTGGACGCCGTCGCCGAGCACGTCTTCGCCGCCTACGTCGCCGAGAAGGCGGTCGCCGAGGACGGCGACCCGGTGGCGGACCTGCGCGCCGGGTGGCGGGTCCACATCGACTTCGGCCTGGCCAACGCGGCGTTGTTCGGCCTGCTCACCGACCCCGCTCGCACAGGCCGCTCACCGGCTGCGACGGCCGGGCTGGAGGTGCTGCGCGCACGGGTGCGCCGCGTCGCGGCGGCCGGGCGGCTCCGGGTCGCCGAACAGCGCGCCGTCGAACTGCTCCACGCCGCGGGCACCGGCACCGTGCTCACCCTGCTCGCCCTGCCGCCGCAGGAGCGCGATCCCGGCCTCGCCGACGCGATGTACGAGGCGGTGACGCGCTCGATCCTCACCGACCCGCCCCCGCTGCCCCCTGGCGGCCCGGCCGCACCCGCCGCGTTGCGCGCCGCGGCGGCGGAGCTGCCGATGCTCACCGCGGCCGAGCGCGCCCTGCTGTCGGAGTGGCTGGACCGGGAGGGCGGAACTCCGGGCTGACCTCGGCCCTGTCCTCCGCGCTCGCGCGGCGCGTGCGACTTCCCGAAGTCCACCACCGGCCGCGCGGTCGCCCGCTACCGGCCCAGCGTCCCCAGCGGGTCGTCCAGGACCGGCTGCCAGGCCAGTTCGGCCGCGCCGACCAGGCTGCCGTCCTCCAACTCGGCGGCCACCAGCGGAACGCTGCCGCTGCGGCCCCACAGGCTCCAGTCGGCCACCACCGCGGGCAGCCGCCTCGGCGCGGCCCGCAGCAACCCGCCGTGCAGCCCGCCGAGCAGGACGCGGTCCGGGTTGAGCACGTTGACCAGCCCCGCCAGGCCGACGCCCAGCCGGTCCACCACCGCGCTCGTGGCGGCCCGCACCGCCAAGTCGGCGTTCTCCCGGTCCAGCAGCGCCAGCGCCTGCTCCAGCGGCGACCGGTCGGGGTCGGGCTCCCGGCCCGCCGCCGCCAGCAGCGTCAACGGGTCGGTCTCCACGTCCAGGCAGCCCCGGCCGCCGCAGTGGCAGGGCCGCC
This sequence comes from Saccharothrix coeruleofusca, assembly GCF_017876325.1. Taxonomy (NCBI): domain Bacteria; kingdom Bacillati; phylum Actinomycetota; class Actinomycetes; order Pseudonocardiales; family Pseudonocardiaceae; genus Saccharothrix; species Saccharothrix coeruleofusca. Next base: position 2,451,320 of record NZ_JAGINV010000001.1, on the reverse strand, counting down.
CGCGCGGGTTGACCGTCAGGTGGCCGACCTCCATCGCCAGCCCCGCCCCACCCCGGTAGAGCCGGCCGTCGACCACCAGCGCGCCGCCGACGCCGCGGTGGCCGGTGGCCACGACCAGCAGGTGCCGGGCACCGCGGCCGGCGCCGTGACGGTGCTCGGCCAGCGCGGTGAGGTTGATGTCGTTGGCCACCGCGGCCGCTCCCGGCAGGCCCGCGCGGGCGATCTCCGCGGCCATGGTCTCGCGCACCGGAGCGCCGGTCGGCCACGCCACGTGCAGTGGGTTGAGCGCGGTCCCGTCGGGCTCCGCGACCGCCGACGGGACGGCCAGGCCCGCGCCCGCGCAGCGGCGCCCGCTGTCGCGCAGCAGCGCCAGTCCCGCCTCCACGGCCGCCCGGATGACCCGGTCCGGTTCGGCGGGTACGACCACCCGGTCCGCCGTCCGGGCCACCACGCGCCCGCCCAGGCCCACCAGCGCCACCTGGTACCCGTCCACGTGCACCTGCGCGGCCAGCACCACCGGCCCACCGGGGTGCACCGCGATCCGGTGCGAGGGTCTGCCCGCCCCCTCCGAGGCCCCTGGCCGCGCGTCGACCTCGATCAGCCCCAGCGCCTCCAGCTCCGCCACCACCGCACCCGCCGTGGTGCGGGTGACGCCGAGTTCCGCGGTCAGCGCGGACCTGGTGCGCACCTGCCCGGTGTGCACCAGCGCCAGCGCGCGGCCGAGCACCGCGTGGCCGCGCTTCCCCTTCTGCCCGCTACCGGTCATCGCCCTACACTCGGTTTGTGACGCCGATGGACAAATTATCCACGACCACGAAATCCGAGGCTTCCCCGGCCCTGGTGCGGCTGCGCGTCGCCACCACCGTCTTCTTCGCCCTCGGGGGCTTCGTCTTCGCGGGCTGGGCGGTCCGCATCCCCGCGATCAAGGACCAGGTCGCCGCGACGCCGGGCACGCTGGGCCTGGCGCTGTTCGCGATGACCGGCTCCGCGGTGGCCACCATGGCCGTCACCGGCAGGCTCTGCGAGCGCTTCGGCAGCAGGCGGGTCGCGGTCGTGGCGAGCGCCCTGCTCGCGCTCAGCGCCGTGCCGCCCACGCTCACCCGCTCCGCCCTCGCCCTCGGTCTGGCGCTGCTGCTGTTCGGCGTCGCCTACGGCGCGATCGACGTGGCCATCAACAGCGTGGCGGTCGACCTGGTGGCCGCGCTGCGCAGGCCGGTCATGCCCAGCCTGCACGCCGCGAACAGCCTCGGCAGCCTGGCGGGCGCGGGGCTGGGCGGCGTGCTGGCCGGGCACCTGTCCCCCACCGGGCACATGCTGCTGATGGTGCCGGTGGTGCTGGCCGCCACCGCGGCGGGCGGGTGGTTCCTGCTGACCCGACCGCTGCCCGCCGCGCACCACGAGCAGGCCCCGGTCGACCGGCCCCGCCGCCTGCTGCCGCGCGCGGGCACGGCCCTGCCGCTGTTCGCGCTGATCGCCCTGTGCGCCGCGTACAGCCAGGGCGCGCTGGACAGCTGGGTGCCGCTGCACATCACCGACGACCTGGGTGGCGGCCAAGGCGTCGCGGCGGCGGGCTACGCGATCGTGCAGGGCACGATGACCATCGGCAGGCTCTCCGGCGTGGCGCTGCTGGAACGCCTCGGCCAGACCAGGGTGGTGGTCGTCGGCGGCGCCGTGGCGTCGGCGGGCGCCCTGGTGGCCGCGCTGGCGCCGGACCTGGGGGTGGTGTTGGTGGCGCTCGCCGCGACCGGCCTCGGCCTGGCCAACATCTTCCCGGTGGCCATCGCGCGGGCGGGCGCTCTTGGCGGGCCCAACGGGGTCGCCTTCGCCTCCACCCTCGGCTACGGGGGCATCCTGCTGGCACCTCCGACAATCGGTTTCCTGGCGAACGGCTTCGGTCTTCCGCTGGCCTTCACGCTCATCGCCGTGATGGTCGGCGCCGCGGCCGTGACCGGTTACGCGGTGCGGAATTCCGCAGCGGGCTGAACGCACTTCGCCGCACGGCCTGCGCTACCGCCCGTGCGGGTCGGCCGCGTTGAGCGTGGCCACGACCTGGTCGTAGTCGCCGCGGGCCTCGCCGTAGCGCAGGAACTTCACGTTCTCCACCTGGATCTCCTTGGCGTCCGGCTGCGCTTCGAAGAGCGAGATCACCTCGTCGGCGAACTCGTCGAGCGGCATGGCGAACTCGCTGTCCTGCTGGCCGGGCAGCAGCGCGGTGCGCACCGAGGGCGGCTCCAGCTCGATGACCTGGACCGAAGTGTCCGCCAGCTGCAGCCGCAGCGACTCGCTGAGCATGTGGATGGCCGCCTTGCTCGCGTTGTAGCTCGGCGTGGCCTTCAACGGCGCGAACGCCAGGCCCGAGGACACGGTCACGATGGTGGCCCGCGGGCGCGTCCGCAGGTGCTCGACGAACGCGGCCACCAACCGGATGGGGCCGAGCAGGTTCGTGGTCACGACCTCCTCGGCGGATGCCAGGAAGCCGTCGGCGTGGTGCCAGTCCTCGACGCGCATGATGCCCGCCATCGCGATGACCACGTTGAGGTCGGGGTGCGCCCGCAGCACCTCGGCGGCCGCGGCGCGGATGCTCTCCGCGTCGGCGGTGTCGATGGACACGGTGTCGAACCCGTGCTCGGCGGCGAGCCGCCGGAGCAGTTCGGTGCGGCGGCCGCCGATGATGACGGTGTTGCCCCTGGCCCGCAGCCGCTGGGCGAGCGCGAGGCCGATGCCGCTGGTGGCGCCGGGGATGAAGATGGTGTTTCCGCTGATGTCCATGCTCACAGCGTGGGCTCGCGGCGGGACCGGCGGGAGAGAGCGCTCATCGGGGGATCGGCGATCCCTGGTTCGCACGGCTCGGACCGGGATACTGGGGGCGTGGATCGCGTGGAGCTGGCGGCGTTCCTGCGCAGCCGCCGGGAGCAGTTGCGCCCAGAGGACGTGGGGCTGCCCGCCGGGGCGCGCCGACGCGCGAGCGGCCTGCGCCGGGAGGAGGTCGCGGCGCTGGCGGCGATGTCGACCGACTACTACACGCGGCTGGAGCAGCAGCGCGGCCCGCAGCCCAGCGAGCAGATGCTGGCCGCGCTGGCCCGCGCCCTGCGCCTGACCGACGCCGAGCGCGACTACCTGTTCCGGGTCGCGGGCCGCAACGCTCCCGCCGCCGTGGTCGCGGCGACGCACGTGGCGCCCGCGCTGCACCGCGTGCTCGACCGGCTGTCGGACACACCCGCGCTGATCCTGTCCAACCTGGGCGAGGTGCTGGTGCAGAACCGCATGGCGGAAGCCCTCTACGGCGACCGGTCCCACCTCACCGGCTGGGCGCGCAGCGACATCTACCGCTGGTTCACCGACCCGGCCGAGCGCCTGATCTACCCCGAGGGCGACCGCGACCGGCAGAGCCGCGCCATGGTGGCCAACCTCCGCGCCGCCCACGGTTCGATGGGCCCTCGGTCCCGCGCGGGCGAGCTGGTGCGGCTGCTGCGCGGGGCCAGCCCGGAGTTCGCGCGGCTGTGGGAACGCCACGAGGTCGCCAAGCGCTTCGAGGACCACAAGGTCCTCGTGCACCCCCAGCTGGGGGAGATCGAGGTGGACTGCCAGGTGCTGTTCACCGAGGACCAGGCGCAGATGCTGCTCGTGCTCACGGCCGCGCCCCGCACGGAGGCGGCCGAGAAGCTGCAACTGCTCGGCGTGCTGGGTCACCAGCGGTTCGACACCGTCCGGTAGGGCCCCTCACCGGCTCGGCTCCAGCTCGGCCAAGCCGGTGCGCGCGACGGCCAGCCGCTCCCCGGCCCCCACCACGGTCTCCCGCGCCACCACGCCGGCCACGACCACCGCGCCCGGCAGCACCACCGACCGCTCCACCACCGCTCCCGGTTCCACCACCGCGCCGGGGAACACCACGCTGGAGCGCACCCGCGCCCCGCGCGGCAGCTCGCCCACCACCAGGCTGTCGCTGTCCGCGTCGTACCGCGGCGACCGCCCCGCCAACGTCGTGGGCAAGGCGTTCAGCGGCAGCGGGTGCGGGCGCCGCAACAGCTTCAGCTGCTCGGCGTGGTACCGCTCCACGGTCCCGATGTCGGCCCAGTAGCCGCTGATCGGGTAGGCCAGCACCCGCCGCCCGGAGGAGATCATGAACGGCAGCACGTCCCGGCTGATGTCGTGCTGCCAGCCGTCCTCGCCCAGCGCGGCCAACTCGTCCAGCACCCGCCGCAGCACCTGCGCCCGGAACAAGCAGAAAGCGGTGAACACCAGGTCCGACGTCGGTTCGGCGGGCTTCTCCACCAACCGCCGCACCACCAGGTCGTCGTCGACCTCGACCATGCCGAACAGCCGCACGTACCGCCGCTCGATGCGCTGCACGCCGATCGTGACGTCCGCGCCGCTGGCCCGGTGCGCGGCGACCATCGGCCCGTAGTCGAAGGAGTAGACGTGATCGGCGTGCTGCACCAGCACGTCCCTCGCGCCGGGCGCGAACACGTACTCGGCGTTGGCCAGCAGCGCGTCCGCCGTGCCGCGCTCGGGTGGCCGCTCGGGCAGCGGGCCGGGGTCGCCGGAGCGGATCAGCTCGTCGTGCGGTCCGAAGTGGACTTTGACGCGCGGCCCGTCCCAGTGCCGCGCGAGGTGGTCGATCAGGTCGCGCTCGCGGTGCAGGGACATCAGCACCACCTCGGGGATGCCCGAGCGAGCCGCGTTGTCGACGCTGAAGTCCACCAGGCGGCACGAGGCCGCGTAGGGCACCAGCGGTTTGCAGGTGTCGTCGGTCAGCCTGCCCATGCGCTCGCCGAGGCCCCCGGCGAGCAGGGCGGCCCTCACGTCGTCCACGGCGTCACCACGTCCTCCCCTGCGGTTGGCTGTCGGGCAACAGCGCGCGCAGCAGCCGCACCGAGTTGGCCACGCTCTGCCGCCGGGGCAGCAGGGCGTCCTCGTGCTCGACGTAGAGCACACCGGTGAAGCCCTCGTCCAGCAGCGCGGCCACCAGCGCGGGCCACGGCAGGTCGCCGCTGCCCAGCGCGCGGAACCGGATCGCGGGCCCCGGTCCGTAGCGGGACCAGCCCGCCCCGGTCGGCAGGCCGGGGCCGGTCCAGCGCTGGAGGTCCTTGGCGTGCGCGGCGCCCAGGTCGAGGCCCCAGCCGCGCACGCACCCCAGCGGGTCGTGCCCGGTGGCGGCGATGTTGGCGACGTCCAGGCACACCCGCACCGACGCGCGGTGGTCCGCGACCGCGTCGAGCAGGGCGCGCGTGCTCGGCGGGTCGTGGGCGACCTGCTTGGGGTGCGGCTCCACGAGCAGCTCCACGCCGTGCTCGGCGGCCAGGTCGAGCACCGGCTCGGCCGCCTCGCGCCAGGCGGCGACGTTGTCGTCCCAGCCGACCTCGCTGTGCCACCAGGACAGCCAGCGCGCCAGGTCTGGCACGCCGAGCATCAGCCGGACCTGCGCGGCGCCGAGGTCGGCGGCGATCCGCACGGCGTTCAGGGCGTGCCGCAGCGCGTGCGCCCGCTTCTGGTCCGGACTGCCGCGCAGCACGGGATCGGTGTGCGGACCGTGCGGGCCGAGCAGGAGCTGGGTGTCGCGGCTGTTGCTGACGCAGGTGACGGCGACCGGGCGCAGCGCGGCCCGCAGCTGCGCCCGGTAGTCCGCGTCCCGCGCCCAGCGGTCGGCGTCGACCAGCCCGGAGGTGCTGTCGGTGGGCAGGTCCACGGCGTCCACACGGGCCTCGACGGCGGCGGCGACCGCGGCGTCCAGGCCCGCGCCGCCCCACGCGGCCAGGCACAGCCCCACCGCCACCGGAGCGGTGCTCGCCGGTCCGGCGGCCCTCGGCTCCGGCAGCACCGCCGCCCGCGCGTCGCCGTTCCCGGTCGCGGGCGGCTCCGGCGCGGGGACCGCCCGTTCGGGAGCGGTCGGGCCGGGAGCGGCCCGGTCCGGGGTGAGGTCCAGCAGCCAGGCGCAGGCGCCGTCGAGACCGGGCGGCAGGACGATGTCGCCGTCGCGGACGCAGGCGGTCAGCGCCGCCAGCACCGCTTCGTCCGGGTCCGGCACCGGCACCAGCCCGCTCACCGGCAGCGCGGCGCGCAGCGCCCAGTCCAGCTCGGTGAGCAGCTCGGGGTTGCCCCGCAGCACCCCGCCGCCCGCCGCGACCAGGTACTCGTCCTCCAGCCCCGCCGACCGCGCCGCCGCGGCGACGCCGACGACCAGCTCGTCCACCGCGCGCGCCACGATCGACGCGGCCACCTCGTCGCCCTCCAGCCACGCCCGGCACACCACCGGGGCCAGCGCCGCGACATCGGCCTTGGGGAACGCCCGTGCCGCGAGGTCGCGGGCCAGCAGCGCGGGTGTCGGCCGGAACGCCTCCGCCAGCGCGGTCTCCGGTCCCCGGCCGTCCCGCGCGCGCACCGCCGCGCGCAGCCCCGCGAGGCCGATGTCGAACGCGCTGCCCTCGTCGCTGCCCAGGTACTCGCAGCCGCCCACCCGCGTGGGCGCGTCCGCCCCGTCGCGGGCCAGGAAGCCCGACCCGGTCCCGCACACGACCACCGCGCCCCGGCCCGCCAGCGGCGGCGCCACCAGCCAGGGCAGCGCGTCGTTGGACACCACCGCCCGGCCGCGCAGCCCCGCGTCCGCGGCCAGCGCGCGCAACCGGTCCAGCTCGCGCTCGGGGTCCACCGGGTCGAGCGTGGCCGTGGCGATCCAGCCCAACCCGGCCCCGCCGGGCAGCCGCGCGGCCAGATCGGCGAACAGCGACCGCAGCGCGCCGTCCGCCCGCTGGGCGCCCACCGAGGCCGGGTTGACCGACCCGCGGCGCGACCTGCCGCCCGGTCCGGTGGCGGTGGTGGTGCTGCCCCCGGCGTCCACCGCCCACAGCGTGCTCACGGCGTGGCCGCCCGGTCGCGCACCAGCGCCCGGCGCACCTCGTCCTCGGTGACGTCCTCGGCGATGATCGTGGTGCCCAGCTCGACCGGCAGCACGAAGCGCAGGCTGCCGTCGCGGATCTGCCGGATCTTGCCCATCGCCGCCAGCACGTCGTCCACGGCGGGCTGCTGGGCCAGCTCGTGCAGCGCCACGGGCAGGCGCAGCCGCCGGATCAGCCCGATGACCCGGTCGGCCACCTCGGGCACGATCAGCCCGCGTCCGCGAGCCACGTCCACCGCCACCGCCATGCCGAACGCGACGGCCTCGCCGTGCAGCACGGGGCCGTAGCCGGTGACGGTCTCGACGGCGTGACCGGTGGTGTGCCCGAAGTTCAGCGGCCTGCGCAGGTCCACCTCGTAGGGGTCGCGGCCGACCAGCTGGGTCTTGATCGCGCCCGCCGCGTGCACCAGCACGTCGATGGCCGGGGAGGCGCAGGCGAGCAGCTCGTCCGCGCAGCGCTCGATGAAGTCGAACAGCGGCGGGGAGGCGATCACCGCCTTCTTGACCACCTCGGCCAGCCCGGAGCGGACCTGGCGCTCGTCCAGCGTGCGCAGGTGCGCCAAGCAGGAGATCACCGCCCTGGGCTGGTAGAAGGCGCCGACGAGGTTCTTGGCCTCGCTGTGGTCCACCGCCACCTTGCCGCCGATGCCCGCGTCGACCTGGGCCAGCAGCGTGGTCGGCACGTTCACGTACGGCACGCCGCGCATGTAGGCGCTGGCGACGAAGCCGACGGTGTCGACCACCACGCCGCCGCCCAGCGCCACCACCACGTCGCGGCGGGCGAAGTCGAGCTCGGCCAGCCAGTCGATCAGCTCGAAGGCGGTGGTCAGCGACTTGCTCTTCTCACCCGCCTGCACGGTGGTCGTGCCCAGCAGCAGGCCGCGCTCGGCCAAGGCGGTGGTGAAGCGCTCCGCGTGCAGGTCGGCCACCACGTGGTCGGTGACCACCGCGGCGCGGTGGCCGTCGAGTTCGTCCAGCAGCGCCGCCACGGCGCTGTCGACATCGGGCACCACGCGGATGTCGTAGGAGTCGTCCCTGGTGACGTCGACGCGCACCGGGCCCAGACTGGTCGGCAGAGGGATGTGGTCGCGGATCTGGTAGCCGTGACGGTCCATCGTTCTCCTCTCGGGGATCACCCGAAAAGGGCACGTGTTGTGTTTCCACCCGTACCAGAATAACTTAGAGTAGACACCTATGCACTTTAGGTGACAGGAGGTATCCGTGCCGGTCAGAGCAGCCACACGCTCCGCTTCCACGGGCCTGATCGCCGCCGCGGCGAGCTGGGGCCTGTTCTGGGGTGGCTGGGCCGCACTCCTGCCCGGCCTGATCGAGCAGGTGGGCGCGACCGAGGCCCAGTTCGGGCTCGCCCTGTTCGGCATCCCGGTGGGCGCCCTGCCCGCGATGGTGGCCACCGCACCGCTGGCCAGGGCGCTGCGCGCCTGGACGCTGCCCGTGGTGCTGGTGGCGTTCGCGGTGGCCTGCGCGCTGCCCGGCCTGGCGACCTCACCGCTGGCGCTGGCCGCCTCGCTGCTGCTGGTGGGCGCCACCTCCGGGGCGATCGAGGTCGCCCTCAACACCACCACCGCCGCGCACGAGGCGCGCGACGGCGTGCGGCTGTTCAACAAGGTCCACGCCGCCACCCCGCTGGCCATGGTGCTCGCCGCGCCCGCCGTGGGCCTGGCCAGGCAGAACGGGGTCGCACCGCTGCCGGTGCTGCTGGTGATCGCCGGACTGGTGCTGCTCAGCGCGCTGCTGGCGGTGGACCGCGACGGGTGGCGGGCGGCCCCGGCCGAACCCGGCCCGCGCCGCTCGGTGGCGCCCCTGCTGATCGCGTTCGGGGTGCTGGCCGCGGTGGTGCTGTTCGTGGAGAACGCCGTGGAGCAGTGGGGGGCGCTGCACCTGGAGCAGGGCATGGGCGCGGGCCCGCTGCTGGGCAGCGCCGCACCCGCCTGCTACATGGCGGGCCTGTTCGCCGGGCGGCTGCTGGCGCAGTGGCGCGGCGACCGGGTCTCCGGTCGCGCGCTGGTGCTGACCGGGGGCGCGCTGGGCGCGGTCGGCATCGGCACGGCCGCGCTGGCCGCGCGGGCCGGGCTGCCCCCGGCGCTCGCGCTGGCCGGGTTCGCTATCGCGGGCGTGGGACTGGCCCCGGCGCTGCCGACGCTGCTGGGCCTGGCGGGCGCGGCCGTCGACGACGCGCGCCGCCCCGGCGCCATCGCCGCCGTCACCACGCTGTCCTACCTCGGCTTCCTGGTCAGCCCGCCGGTGGTGGGCGTGATGGCGGGCGCCTGGGGGCTCACCCCGGCGCTGACCGCCGTGGCGTGCGGGGGCCTGCTCGTGGCCGCCGCGTCGATCGTGGTGCGCGCACCGGGAACGGCGTCATGAGGGCGCTCGTGGTCGGCAGCGGCTACCTCGGCGGCACGATCGCCGCGCACCTGCGCGAACGCGGCGACCACGCGGTGGTCTGCTCCCGACGGCGCCCCACCGCCGCCTCCGCCGCGGGCCTGCCGTGGCACCCGCTGGACGTTCGGGACCCCGAAGCCTGCCGGGCGGCGGTGCGCGAGCACTCCCCCGACGCGCTGGTGGCGGTGCACGGCCCGTCCGACATCACCTGGTGCGAGGCCAACCCCGAGGCCGCGCGGGCCGCGCACACCGGCGGCGCCCGGCACCTGGCCGACGCCGCGGACGGCCGCCCGGTGCTGCTGATCTCCACCGACAACGTCTTCGACGGCAGCAGGCCCAGCAGCGGCGAGTCCGCCCCGACCAGCCCCGCCAACGCCTACGGCGCGGCCAAGCTCGCCGCCGAGCGCACCCTGCTCGACACCGGTGCGGCGCTGGCGCTGCGGGTGAGCCTGGTGCACGGCTGGGACCCCGACGGGCTGCGCCCCAACTTCGCCACCACCTGCGCCCGGACCCTGCGTGCGGGCCAGGTCCTGCGGGTACCCGACGACCACTGGAACACCCCGGTGCACGTCGACGACGTGGCCGCCTGGACCGCGGCGCTGCTGGCCGCCGGGCGCACCGGGGTGCTGCACCTGGGCGGCCCGGACCGGCTGTCGCGCTACGAGTGGGCGCTGCGCATCGCCGCCGCGCTGGGAGCCGACGCGGACCTGGTGCGGCCCGCCAAGCGCGCCGACGGGCCGTACGCCTGCCGCCCGGAGAACGCCTGCCTGCACAGCGAGCGGGCGGACTCGCTGCCCGAGCTGGCGGGCCTGGAGCCGGAGGGGGTGGACGAGAGCGCGCGGAGGTTGTCCGAAGCACTGGGCAAGACGCACCGAGCAGTGGAGGACCGTTGACCGACAAGCACCTGTTCCTGGCGAGCAAGCGGGCCGTCGTCACCTACGCGCCGGACGAGGACACCGGCGAGCTGCGGGCGTGGCTGGCTCCCGGCGGCACCGGCAACGTGGTCGCCGAGCAGGCGGGCTACCTGGACGTGTCGTGGATCGTCAGCGCCGACACTGAGGACGACCACAAGGCCGCCGAGCAGCACCCCGACGGTTCGGTCGTGGAGCTGCCCTCGGGCCGCACCATCCGGGTCCACCAGCTGCGCCACGACCGCGAGATGTTCCGGGTGGTGCAGGACTTCTTCACCGCCGAGCTGATGTGGGCGGGCAACAACTACGGCTGGGACCGCTGGACCACGCCCACCTTCGGCGCGGAGACCCGGCGGGCGTGGGAGCGGTTCGCCGAGTTCACCGGCGACTTCGCCGACGAGATGATCAACCGCTCCGCCGACGACCCCGACCCGGTCTACCTGGTGCACGACTACCAGCTGGTGTGCGTGCCCGCGCGGATCAGGGCGCACCGGCCGGACGCGCCGATCCTGCTGTTCGTGCACATCCCGTGGCCGTCGGCGGACTACTGGCGCATCCTGCCCAGGCCGATCCGGGTCGAGGTGCTGGAGGGGATGCTGGCCGCCGACGTGATCGGCTTCTTCACCAGCCGGTGGACCGGGAACTTCCTGTCCTGCGTCGCCGACCTGCTGCCCGACGCCGAGGTCGACCACGCCGCCGCCGAGGTCCGCTGGCGCGGGCGCACCACGCGGGTGCGCACCCAGCCGCTGGGCTACAGCCCCGAGACGCTGGCCCGCCGCCGGTCCAAGCTGCCGGAGGGCATCGCCGAGTGGGCGGGTGAGCACCGGCTGGTCGTCCACTCCGGACGGACCGACCCCATCAAGAACGGTTGGCGCGCGGTGCGGGCGTTCGTCCAGGCGGTGCGGGACAACCCGGAGCTGCGCGGCACGCGGATGCTGGTGCGGATGAACCCCAACCGGCTCTACGTCCCGGCCAACGCCGACTACGTGCGGCGGGTCGAGGAGGAGGTCGCCGCGGCCAACGCCGAGCTCGGCGAGGACACCGTGCGCACGCACTGCGACAACGACGTGGACCACACCTTCGGCTGCTTCGAGCGAGCCGACCTGCTGGTGTTCAACTCCACAGTGGACGGCCAGAACCTCAGCGTGTTCGAGGCGCCGCTGGTCAACCGGCGCGACGCGGACGTGGTGCTGTCGGAGATGACGGGCGCGGCGGAGATCCTGGCCCCGGTGTGCCGCACGGTCAACCCGCAGGACGTCGTGGAGCAGGCCGAGGCCATCGCCGCCGGCCTGCTGTCCTCTCCGGAGGAACGCGCGCGGGCCGCCGAGGTGCGCCGCGACACCGCCCGGCCGTGGACGCTGGAGCGGTGGGTGGACACCCAGCTGGAAAGCCTGGGGCTGCGCTGATGAACCCGCTCACCGGCGTCGACCCCCGCGAGCACGCCTACTACGAGCTGGGCGACGCGCTGCTGGTGCGCGGCGAGGGCGTGCGCGTCTGGGACTCCACCGGCCGCGAGCACCTCGACTGCGTGTCCGGCACGTTCAACCTGGTGCTGGGGCACAACCACCCGGCCGTGGTCGCGGCGGTCAAGGAGCAGGCGGAGGAACTGGTGTTCGCCAGCTCCTCGTTCCAGACCGGCCCGACCAACGAGGTGATGCGGCAGCTGGTGGAGCTCAGCCCGGCCAACCTCACGCGGGTCAACCTGCGCAGCTCCGGCGGCTCCACGGCCAACGAGGGCGCGATCAAGATCGCCCAGTGGCACACCGGCAAGCGCGACGTGATCGTGCCCTTCCGCGGCCACCTCGGGCAGAGCATCGCCACCGCCAGCTACAACGGCACCTCGCGGATGCGCGCCCCGTTCCCCTACCACCTGCCCGGTGCGGTGCGGGTGCCCGACGCCTACTGCCACCGCTGCTTCTACCGGCAGACACCGGATTCGTGCGGGTTGTGGTGCGTCGACCGCATCGAGGACTTCATCACCTACGCCTCCTCCGGCAGCGTGGCGGCGATGGTCGTCGAACCGATCAGCGGTGTCGGCGGCAACGTGGTGCCGCCGCCGGGTTACCTCCAGCGGCTCAAGGAGTTCTGCGAGGCGCGGGAGATCGTGCTGATCTTCGACGAGAACCAGACCGGCATGGGTCGCACGGGACACCTGTTCGCGGCCGACCACTTCGGCGTCAGCCCGCACATCATCACCACCTCCAAGGGCCTGACCGGCAGCGGGCTGCCGCTGGCCGCGATCCTCACCGAGGAGCGCCTGACCGGGATGCCCAGGTCCATGCACGGCTTCACCTACGGCAGCCACACCCTCTCGGCCGCCGCCGCGACCGTGACGCTGGAGATCGTGCGGCAGCCGGAGTTCCTGGCCAACGTGCGCGCGACCGGCGCGGTGCTGCTGGAGCGGCTGACCGCGCTGCGGGCCGATCACCCCTGCGTGGACGACGTGCGCGGCGTCGGCCTGATGCTGGGCGTGGAGCTGGCCGAGCCGGACGGGTCGCGCTCGCCGCGGCTGGCCGCCGCGCTGAACCGGGCGCTGGCCCAGCGCGGTGTGATCACCAGGGTTTCCGAGCACGGCGAGGGCAACGTGATCGAGCTGCGCCCGCCCCTGGTGCTGACCGTCGAGGACGCCCACCTGATCGCCGACCGGTTCGGCGAGGCGTTGGAGATGCTGTAGGTGCGCGCGGTGGACCTGTCGACGGCGGGGCCGGTGCTCTCCGCCGGTCCACCCGTGCGACCGGAGGGCGCGCACGGGGTGCTCGTGCGCACCGAACTGATGGGCGTGTGCCGCTCCGACCTCAAGGAGGTCACGGGCACGCGCGGCGGTCCGGGGCAGTTCGGGCACGAGCTGGTGGGCGAGGTCGTGGACAGCACCACGGCGCGGCTGCCGCCGGGCACGCGGGTGTGCCTCGACCCCAACCCGCCCGTGCGGCGCGGCACCGGCTTCGCCGAACAGCTGTGGGTGTGCGGCGAGGAGGACGCCGTGGCGCGGGCGCTGCCGGTCGCCCCACCGGGGGTGGCCGCGCGGCGCCTGGTGTTCGCCGAGCCCGCGGCGTGCGCGGCGCACTGCCTGACCTCGGCTGTCCGCCATCGCGGCGCGGACCTGCGCGGCGCGGCGGTGTGCGTGCTGGGGGCGGGCGTGGCCGGGGTGCTGATCGCGGCGCTGGCCCGCCGGGCGGGGGCGGTGGCGTCGCTGCGCAACCGCACCCCTGACCGGCTGGACTTCCTGCGCGACAACGGGGTCCTGCCGGAGGAGGTGTCGCGCACGGTGGCCCCGGACAGCCAGGACGTCGTCGTCGTGGCGGCCAGTTTCGTCTTCCCGGACCTGCTGGAGGAGGCGCTGCGCCTGCTCCGCCCCGGCGGGCTGGTGCTGCTCTACGGCGGCACCCGCGCCGGGGACCGGTTGCCGGGGCTGGACTGCGACCTGGACGGCGTGCGGCGCGGCGAGCGGGCGGTTCCCGCGCGGTGGCGGGGCAAGCCGGTGGTCGTGGGCGGCAGCTACGGCACCAGCACGGCCGATTTCGCGCTGGCGCTGGAAGCCCTGGTGGACGACGGGCTGGGCGTGGAACGCCTGGTGACGCGGGCAGTCGACCTCGCCGACCTGCCGGACGTGCTGCGCGAACTGGCCGTGACGCGGCACCTGGGCAAGGTGCTGGTGACCCCCTGATCCGCGCTCACCCCGGCAGATCCGCGGCCAGGAAGGGGTCGAGTAGCGCGAGCAGCGCGTCGGGGCGGTCGAGCGGGATGATGTGGCCGCAGTCCTGGAGGTGGTGCCCGACCAGGTCGTCGGCGATGGGACGGAGTTGGCGTTCGAGCGCGGTGCCGACGGGGTGGGAGCCGACGGCCATGGTGGGCGTGGTCAACCGGGCCGTCGCGACCGCTCCCCGGATCTGCCGCGCGCTGGTGGGCAGGGCCCGGTAGTAGGAGAACGCGCAGCGCAGCGCCTCGCTCCCGGTGTACGCCTGGACGAAGGCCGCGCGGATGTCGTCGGGCACCCCTCGCCCGAGCGTCCCCGCGTCGAGGAACCAGTTGATGTACGGGGCCTCGTTGCCCGCCAGGACGGTCTCGGCGAGGCCGGGGACGGCGTGGAAGCCGAACCACCACGGGAGGCCGCGCCCGACGATGTTCTCCGCTCCGGGCAGGTCGCCGACCACGCCCTCCATCACGACCAGGCGACGGACGAGGTTCGGCCTGCGCAGCGCGAGCAGGACGGCCGGGGTGACGCCCGCGTCGATGCCGACCACCGCCGCCGAGGACTCGCCGAGCGCGTCGAGCAGCCCTTCGGCGTCGGCGGCGAGGGTGCCCGCGTCGTAGCCCTCGACGGCCCGCGCGCTGGCGCCGAAGCCGCGCAGGTCCGGGGCGATGACCCGGTAGCGCCCGGCCAACCGGCCCATGGTGTCGCTCCAGAGCCGCCAGGTGTGCGGGAAGCCGTGCAGCAGGAGGACTGCGGGTCCGTCCCCGGCGATCGCGACGTTGAGCTCGACGCCGTTGACCTCGACGCGGCGCAGGTGGTGTGCGGTGGTGACGGGCACGACGGCTCCTCCACGTGGTTACCATTGGTTACCACAAAACGATAGGTAACCGCTGTGCCGCTCGGTAGAAGGCACTTTCAGGGAAGGTGGTGAGCCGCAGGTGACCACCCCGGGAGCCGGGGTCGCCGGTCGCGGGGCGCGCGGCGACCTGTTCGACCCCCTTTGCCCGACGCGGCAGTTGCTGGACCGCATCGGTACGAAGTGGACGTCCATGGCCGTCAAGACCCTCGCCGACGCCGCGCCGGGAGAGGTGCGCTTCGCGGAGCTGAGACGCCGGATGCCCGGCGTCTCGCAGAAGATGCTGGCCGTGACGCTGCGCGCCCTGACCCGCGACGGGCTGGTGGCCCGCCGGGTCGAACCGACCGTGCCGCCGCAGGTCTTCTACCGGCTCACCGGCCTCGGGCTGTCCCTGGAAACCGCGCTCGCGGGACTGCGGACCTGGGCGGAGGAGCACATGGCCGAGATCAAGCACGCCAACGAAGCCGCCGACCGGCAGGCCGCTGAAGGGGTGTGATCGAGGACGGCGCACCCCGTTCCTCCCCGGAGCGCGCAGCGGGCCCGAAGCCGACCATCGTGGGCACGCATCCGCGATGGCACTCAGCCGTCCTTGGTGTCCTTCCGAGTGACCGCCTTCTTCAACGCCGCAACGTCCGTCAGATCGGGGAGCACGGCTTCAGCGCCGACCCGCTTCAGCTCGTCGACACCGCTTCCCCCGCTCGCCACCGCGATCACTCGCACTCCGGCCGTGCGCGCGGCCTCCACATCCCTGGGCGTGTCCCCGATGAGCACGGTGTCGGCGCCGTCGAAGCTGCCACCGGTCCGCTCGGCGGCCCGCCGCTGGGCGATGCGCACCAGCTCGGCCCGTACGTTGTGGTCGTCGCCGTAGGCACTCGAGTTGAGGTCCACGTACCGGTCGAGCCCGAAAGCCTCCAACTTCACGCGTGCCACCGACCGCAGGTTGCCGGTCAGCACAGCCTGGTGAACGGTCGGGTCATCAGCCAGCGCCACAAGTGCTTCCCGCGCGCCGGGAAGCACCCGCCCCCGCTCGGCCAGCTCGGTGCGAGCGGCTTCGTAGCAAGCAGTCAGCGCCTCGGCCAGTCGGGTCGCGTTGGCCCGCGTCGGCTCGACGCCGTGCAGGACGAGGGTGTCCGCGATGATGTCCAGTTCCGTCCGGCCGCTCACGTCGGCCAGATCCACGAACGGCCGATCGAACGCGGCGGGCACAGCCCGGACGTACATCTCACGCCCCACGCCGCGCGAGGCGAGCAGCGTGTGGTCGATGTCCCACAACACGAGCAACCGAGGCGTGATCACGACCATCAGTTTGTCACCCGGTGGTGGCGCTGGCCCGGCTCGTAGCATCGAGCCGATCCAACCTCGATGAACGGGAGCGACGGGTATGGACAAGGAGCTTGCGCGGCGCATCGGGGAGCGGGTCCGGTTCTACCGTGTCGCTGCGGGCAAGACGCAACCGGTCACCGCAGGCCTGGCCGGTATCACAGTAGATTACCTGTACCAGATCGAACGCGGCACGAAACTGCCGACGATCAGCGTGCTCGCTGATCTCGCCAACGTGCTGAAGCAACCCGTGGACGCACTACTCCACCACGTGCCCACTCCTCCTCGACGGACGGCGGAGGCCACAGGGGATGAACTGCACCGGGCTTTGACGTTTCCCGTCACCGAGACCTGCACCACCAGTCCGGATGAAGTGAATGCCGCCATTGCGGTTGCCTGGCACGAGTGGCAGACATCACCGCACCGCTACAGCCAACTCACGCGCACACTGCCCCGGCTCGTCACGATGGTCGAAGGTGCGCTTGCAGCGCACTGCAGCCCGAGTGAAGCGGCCAGCCGGCAACAGGTTCACCGGCACGCGGCCGACCTCTACGCTCTCGTTCGCACAGTTGCCAAGCGGCTTGGGCGCGCGGACTTGTCCCTCCTGGCCGCAGATCGCGCCATCCGGGCCGCCGAGGTAGCCGATGATTCATCACGACTTGCCGTTGCCCGGTGGAATCTGGCGCAAGTTTTGCTGGCGAGCGGAGAGTTGGCGGGTGCCGAAGCCCTCGCCATGCACGGAATCGAAGAACTGGCGAACACCACGGCGGATGACAGCGCCGATGTGCTCGCCCTGCGCGGCTCGCTCCTGCTGGTGGCGGCTATCGCCGCCGCGCGTCGCGGGGACCGGTGGGTAGCTCGCGACCGCCTGCACCTGGCGGAATTCCTCGCTCGGCGCACCGGCGAGCGCAATACCCTGTGGACCGCGTTCGGTCCGACCAACGTCAGAATGTTCGCCGTATCAGTGGAGGTCGAGACGGGCGACGGAGCCGAGGGCTTGTGTCTCGCGGAACAGATCGACCACGACCGCTCACCATCCATCGAGCGGCGCGTAGCGCTCCTGCTGGACCAAGCCAAGGGGTACGAACAGCGCCGTGACTTCATGGGCGCGCTGGTGATGCTTGCCGCCGCCGAACGCCAGGCACCAGAAGACGTGCGCCACCGCCCTGCCGCCCATGCCGTGCTGCGCCAGCTCGTGCAACGCGGTCGTCGGACCTTGGCAGGCGAAGCCGCTCGTATTGCTGTTCGGGCGGGAGTACCCCTCTAGCCCACTCCCCTGGCCAACTCGAGCCGACAGCTCGGGTTACTCCCAGGTAATTGCCATAGCATCATCTGCGGTTCGCCTGTCCAAGGCAGATCCGAAGCACGCGGGAACAGCGAAGGCGGGATGCGACGTGTCGACTCTTTCCGATCTTGCAGTGCCCTGCGCGCACTTCCTCCTGAAATCACCGCCCGATGCCCGAATCAGCCCCGACAGGAGGTCAAATAAATGTTAAGGATTGTCGACCCCGCCCCTTGCGGGCATCTTACCGGAAATCTGACTGCGCCGTGACACGCGATCAAGATGCCGAACAGATGCCGATGCGGCAGTACTTGTATCGCGCGAACCACAGCCGCGCCTGCGCGAACTGCCTCGCCCTGGCGCACACATTCCACGTTCCGACCGCCGAAGACGTCGAACTCCCCAGGGCCGGCGACCGCTTCAGACTGTGGCGATGGCGGTGCCAGTGCACGTATTGCACCTGCCCGGCCATTCTCGTGACCACCGAACCACCAGGTGGCAGCAGCACATACGAAAAGGACCGGCCGGACCCGTGAAAAATGATTTCGGCATACGCACTCGAACGAGCACGGAAATCGATGTCAACTGCGCGGTCGAGCACGAGATCAGCGGCGGACAGGTATTCCTCTCGTTCGCCGACGGTGCGTTCTGTCTCCACTTCACCGACGAGCACGCTTTCAGAAGGTTCATGAGTGAGGCCATCAAGGTGCTGTCCGCCCTCGGGCTGAGCACATAGAAGGCCGTTCCGGGCTCAAGCACCGGCCAGGCGCAGCACCGCACCCAGCCCGCGCTCGCGATTGACCGCGCGTTCGGTCGGCAGCAGGTACACCGGCAACCCCGCGCGCACCGCGGCGCCGTCCTTGACCGGGTCGTCGCCGACGTAGAGCGTGCGGCCGGGCGGCGTCCCCATCTCCTGGCACGCCAGCGCGAACAGGGCCGGGTCCGGCTTCTCCAGGCCGTGCTCGCAGGACAGCACCACGGCGTCGAGCAGGTCCAGCACACCGGCGTCGGCCAGCGCGGGCCGGATGTCCCAGCCGATGTTGCTCAGCACCCCGATCCGGACACCACGGTCGTGCAGGGCTTTCAGCACTACCGCAGTGTCCGGGTAGGGCGTCCACGCGGCCGGGTCGGTCAGCGCGGCGTAGACGGCGTCGACCACGTCCGGCGCGAAGGGGCCGGACTCGGCGATCAGCCGCGTCCACACCGCCCGGTGCGCCTCCTGTGACAGGTCGCAGCCACGGCGGGCTTCCAGGGAGGCGGGCGAGTCGACGTGCGCGAGCACCGAGCGGACCACCTCGGTGGCGGTCAGGCCGCCGAGGTCCGCACCGCTGGCGGCGATGGCGTCGGGGTCCAGGACGGAGGTGTCGTCGAACAGCGTGCCGGAGAAGTCGAACAGGACGGCGTCGAAAGTGCTGTCGTGATCCACCCCTCCGACGCTAGCGCTCGGCCCGGGACCGCGCGTTCGGATCACCGGGTGGTGTCGGCCTACGCCCGCGTGCGCGCCGGGTAGTCGGTGCAGCCCTTGTCGTCACCGCCGAACATGGTGGTCGGGTCCACCTCGTTCATCACTGCTGGCAGCTCTCGACGCCGCCGAGGCACGTCAGCTGCACGGCCTGCTCGAGCAGGTCGCGCGGACCGTCCAACGCGACGGCCTGGCCACCAACGACCGCTACCCCACGTCGGCAAGTACTACCCGTGGCACCCGATCGGGCCGATAACTGCTACCCGAAGCCGAACCGGGCAGTGGTTGATCGGGTAGTGGTTACCGGCCGTCCTGGGCGTGCCGGGTAGTACTTGCCGACGTGGTCAGGGCTGCCAGGCGCGGAGCAGGGTGGCCGCGTGGGTCGCGAGCAGGTCGCGCGGCAGCCCCTCGCCCGTGGCCAGGACCTGCGTCACGACCGGGCCGATGAGCTGCACCGCGGCCAGCGGGAGGTCCGGCATGGCGGGCGCGGAAGGGCGCACGCGCACGAGGACGTCCCGCGCGGCCAGCGCGAGCAGGTCGGCGTCGCGGACCAGGGCGCGCACGGCGGGGTCGTGCTGGGCCTCGCCCAGCAGCGCCCGGAAGGCCAGACCCGCGGGCGACTCCACCAGGAAGCGGTCCAGCACCACGAGGTAGCCGAGCAGATCCTCCCGCGCCTCGCCCACCCTGGGCGCCACCAGCTCCTCCCGCACGTCCTCCGCGCACGCCTCGAGCAGGATCTCGGCTTTGGTCGCCCACCACCGGTAGACCGTCTGCCGCCCCACGCCTGCCCGCTCGGCGATGCCCTTCATCGTCATCGCCGCGTAGCCCACGTCCACCAGCAGGTCGTCCACGGCTTCCAGCACGGCGCGCCGGGCCGCCTCGCTGCGGGGACGACCAGGGGCACCGGCTGAGCTGCGCTGCACCCCCGCAGTATACGAGTCACCGTGTCTCGTAATGTGCTAGCGTCCGCTTAACGAGGCACAGTGACTCGAAATCGCCTCCCGACCCCGCTGGAGACCCATCCGTGTGCGCCGCTTGCAACCCCACCGACGCCGCGCCCGTCCCACCCAGGCCCGCGCGGTTCGCGGCGCTGCGCAACCGGGACTGCCGCACGTACCTCGTCGGCACCGGCCTGGCGATGATGGCCGACAACATCGAGCACGTCATCACCTACTGGGTGCTGTGGGAGAAGTTCCACTCCCCCGCGCTGGCCGGGTTCCAGGTGATCAGCCACTGGGTGCCGTTCCTGCTGCTCTCGGTGTGGTTCGGCGCGCTGGCCGACCGCTACGACTGCCGCCGCCTCATCCAGGCCGCGCAAGGGCTGTTCATGTTCGTCTCCGCCGCGTGGGGCGTGCTGTTCCTGACCGGCGCGCTGGAGGTGTGGCACGCCTGCGTGCTGCTGGTCCTGCACGGCTGCGCGGGCGCGCTGTGGGGTCCGGCCGAGCAGATGATGCTGCACGACTTCGTCAGCCGCGAGGAGCTGCCCAGCGCGGTCCGGCTCAACGCCACCTTCCGCAGCCTCGGCGTCCTGTTCGGACCCGTGGTCGGCTCGGCCCTGCTGCTCGGCCTCGGGCCGGTTTCGGGGATCTTCGCCAACATCGCGTTCTACCTGCCGCTGACGCTGTTCCTGTTCCGCACCCGGTACACCGGCCACGTCCGCGACGCCGCCCCGCGATCGCGGATGGGGGTGCGCGACGCGCTGCGCGTCCTGCGCGACGTGCGGTCCAACCCGACGCTGGTCAGCATGATCGCGCTGGCCGGACTCGGCTCGTTCTTCATCGGCGCCTCGATGCAGTCCGCCATGCCGATCTTCGCCCACGACCTGGGCGCGGGCAGCGAGGGAACCGCCTACGGCGTGCTGCTGTTCGCCAACGGCGCGGGCGGCGTCATCGGCGGACTGGTGCTCGAAGCCACCGGGCGCGTCAAGCCCAACGTGGCCGCGGCCGTGGCCAGCACCGCCGTCTACGGCCTGACCAGCTTCATCTTCGCCATCACCGGCAGCTACCCGCTGGCACTGCTGATGCTCGTCGTGGGCGGGGTGGCGAACCTGGCCTCGATGTCGATCAGCCAGACCGTGGTGCAGCTGCTCGCGCCGCCGTCGGACCGGGGCCGCGTGATCGGCCTCTACAGCATGTCCTCCGGCGGTCTGCGGGCGGGCAGCGGCTTCACCGTGGGGCTGCTCGGGGCCGTCGTCGGTGTCCACTGGTCCATGGGGCTCAGCGCCGCCGCGCTGACCGTCGGCGCGCTGGTGATCGGCATCTACGCCCTGCGCGGACGGCGCGGGGCGGGACCGGCCTGACCGGTTCCGCCCCTGCAGCGCCCGCGACCGCCGACTGGTATCCCCGAACGCGCGGTTCGCACTACCCGAACGCTCGGTTCGCGGTGTCCGAACGCTCAGTTCGCGCAGGCGGGGGCGAGTTAACGCTGGTAGGAGGAGACCAGGCCGGCCCACTCCCACGGGCGGGCGGTGCCGCCGGGCCGCGAGGTGAAGTACTCCCAGCCCGCGACGCCGCCGAAGGTCGGGTACTTGGCCACCAGCGACCGCACGGTGTCGCGCAGGGTCGTGGTCACCTCGACGTAGCCGCTGCCGCACAGCGACGGGTCGGTCAGCGAACCCGCCACCACCTTGGCGGCGGGGATCAGGCCGCGGTTGACGATGGCGTCGTAGCCCCTGGTGTTGGCCAGCGAGCCCCAGCCGCAGTAGAACTGGGCGTTGAACCAGTCGATCTGGCTGCCGCGCTCCCGGTACAGGGTCTCGTAGTCGAAGCCGGAGAGGTTGCCGCCGCCGCTGAGCGCGGAGGCCACCGGCGCGAGGGTGATCACGAAGTCCTGGCCGAAGTCGGCGCGCAGCGCGTCGATCACCCGCTCGATGCCCGCCAG
Source organism: Saccharothrix coeruleofusca (assembly GCF_017876325.1). NCBI lineage: Bacteria > Bacillati > Actinomycetota > Actinomycetes > Pseudonocardiales > Pseudonocardiaceae > Saccharothrix > Saccharothrix coeruleofusca. Next base: position 2,429,626 of record NZ_JAGINV010000001.1, on the reverse strand, counting down.
CGACATGTTCTCCTCGACGTCGAGGTCGACGCCGTCCAGGCCGTAGGTGGTGATGACGTTCTTCAGCCTCGGGTAGTAGGTGGCGAACTCGCGGTCCAGGCGCTGGAAGCTGCCCTGGGCGGCACCGCCGACCATGACCGAGACGCGCACGCCCCTGGCCCGCATGGCCGCCAAGTCCGTCCACATCTGGGCGTAGCGGGAGTGGCCGGGCGGGTGGTCGTTGAGGTGGACGGTGCCGTCGCCGTTGAGGTGCAGCGCGGCGACCAGCACGTCGGTGACGCCGGTGTTGTTGTCCAGCAGGGGTTTCGGCGAGACGTAGGTGCTGCCGCGGTACTGGGTCTGGTAGTAGACGACCGTGCGCTTGGGCTCCGTGGTGGCCGCCGAGACCTCGGCGACGGGCAGGGCCACGACGCCGAGCACGGCGAGCGCGACACCCGCCACGCCGCCCGCCAGCCGGAGAAAGGTCGGTTTCACAGGGTTTCTCCCGGTTCGAGTGCTCCGCTCGGGAGGTCCGCGCGGGCGGCGGGGCGGCGAGCTCCCGAGTCCAGGTGGTGCGGAACGCACGCTACGCCACTCCGGGCACGCGGAGCTTGATCCACGGGGCGGTCGGTGGCAAGGTCTGCCCGTGCGGGCACCCAGGGAGCTGGTCGACCTGCCGTACGCCTCGCACCTGGAGGCGCACGCGGGCGGCGGGCTGGAACGCGACGAGGACTACGACGTCGTCCACTTCCGCGAACGGGAGTTCGACGAACCCGACGCGGGCAACGCGCGCTTCACCGAATCGGCGTTCACCGCCGTGAAGCTCAGCGGGGGCGTGCTGCGTCGCGCGCGGTTCAACGACGTGTGGCTGCACGCGGTGCAGTTCATCGGCACCGACCTGGTCGAGACCCGGTGGCTGGACGCCGAGGTGGTCAACAGCGCCCTCGCCGGGACCGCGGTGTTCGGCGCGGAGCTGAACCGGGTGGCCTTCTTCGGCTGCAAGCTGGTCTCGGTCAACCTGCGCGACGCCCGGCTGCGCGAGGTCGCCTTCGTCGACTCGGTGCTGCGCGACGTGGACTTCGGCGGCGCGGAGCTGACCGGCGTCACCTTCCCCGGCTCGACGCTGGAGGACACCCGGTTCGACGGGGCCCGGCTGAAGAAGGTGGACTTCCGCGACGCCGCCGCGCTCGGCATCGCCACCGGGCACGACTGCCTGGGTGGGGCCACGATCGGCCTCGCCCAGGCGCTGGACCTCGCGCCCGCCTTCGCGCGGGCGCTCGGCGTCACCGTCAAGGACCGCTGACTGGCCCGACCGGGTTCACTTCGGCCGCCACGCCCGGTGGGCGACCTACGGTGGTCGGTATGCATGACGACCGGGCTCTGGTGGAACGGCGCCTCGACCGCGTCCTGACCGAGCGCGTCCGGCCCGCCGTCCACGCGCGGGCGGTGCCGCTGCAGGTCGAGGTGTGGCACGCGGGCCTGGAACCCGTGCCGGTGGACCGCGCCCTGGCCGCCACCTACGCGCCCGCCGCCGTCGGCGACCGCTGGGGGCCCGCGTGGGGCACCAGTTGGTTCCGGCTGACCGGGCGGGTCCCCGAGGCGTGGGCGGGCAGCACCGTGGAAGCGCTGGTGGACCTCGGTTTCACTCCCCCGATGCCGGGTTTCCAGTGCGAGGGCATGGCCTACCTGGCGGACGGGACGCCGCTCAAGGGCGTCAACCCGCGCAACACCTGGGTGCCGGTCGGCTCCCCGGTCGACGGCGGCGAGCGGGTGGACCTGCTGGTCGAGGCCGCCGCCAACCCGACCATCGCGTTCGGCGGCGGCCCGACCGCCCTCGGCGACGTGACCACCTCGGGCGACGCGCCCCTGTACGTGCTGACCCGCGTGGACCTGGCGGTGCGCGAGGTCGAGGTGTGGGAGCTGGTCCACGACCTGGAAGTGCTGCAGCAGCTGATGGCCGCGCTCGACGCGCGGCAGCCGCGGCGGTGGGAGGTGCTGCGCGCGGTCGAGCGGGCGCTGGACCGGCTGGACCCGGCCGACGTGCCGGGCACGGCGAAGGCGGCACGGGCCGAGCTGGGCGGCGTGCTCGCCTCCCCCGCGCACGCCAGCGCGCACCGGGTCGTCGCGGTGGGGCACGCGCACATCGACTCGGCGTGGCTGTGGCCGCTGCGCGAGACCGTGCGCAAGGTCGCCCGGACCGCAGCCAACGTCACCGCGCTCATGGACGAGCACCCGGAGCTGGTCTTCGCGATGTCGCAGGCGCAGCAGCTGGCCTGGCTCAAGCAGCACAGCCCGCTGGTCTACGAGCGGGTCCGCCACCACGTCGAGGCGGGCCGCTTCGTGCCGGTCGGCGGGATGTGGGTGGAGTCGGACACCAACATGCCCGGCGGTGAGGCGCTGGCCAGGCAGCTGGTGCACGGCAAGCGGTTCTTCCTGGAGGAGTTCGGCGTCGAGTGCCGGGAGGTGTGGCTGCCCGACTCCTTCGGCTACTCCGGCGCGCTGCCCCAGCTGGTGCGGCTGGCGGGCGCGCGGTGGTTCCTGACCCAGAAGATCTGCTGGAACCAGACCAACAGGTTCCCGCACCACACCTTCGACTGGGAGGGCATCGACGGCACGCGCGTGTTCACCCACTTCCCGCCGGTGGACACCTACAACTCCGAGCTGAGCGGGGCCGAGCTGGCGCACGCCTCGGCCAACTTCGCCGAGAAGGGCCGGGCGCGCACGTCGCTGGTGCCCTTCGGCCACGGCGACGGCGGTGGCGGCCCGACCCGCGAGATGCTGGCCCGCGCCCGCCGCACCGCCGACCTGGAGGGCTCGCCGAAGGTCCGCATCGGCACCCCGGCCGAGTTCTTCACCGCCGCCGAGGCCGAGTACCCCGATCGCCCGGTGTGGTCCGGCGAGCTGTACCTGGAGCTGCACCGCGGCACCTACACCAGCCAGGCGCGCACCAAGCGGGGCAACCGGCGCGGCGAACACCTGCTGCGCGAGGCGGAGCTGTGGTCGGCGACCGCCGCGGTCGCCGACCTGGCCGACTACCCGTACGAGCAGCTGGACCGGCTGTGGAAAGTCCTGCTGCTGCACCAGTTCCACGACATCCTGCCGGGCAGCTCCATCGCCTGGGTCTACCGCGAGGCCGACGCGGCCTACGCCGGGCTCGTCCGCGAGCTGACCGAGCTGATCGACGCCCGCCAGCGCGCCCTGGCGGGCGAGGGAACCGACGTGCTGTCGTTCAACGCCGCGCCGCACGCCCGTGACGGCGTGCCCGCGCTCGGCGCCGGTCCGGTGCGCGCCCCCGAGGGCCGGGCCGTCGTCTCCGCACAGCACAACGGATTCGTCCTGGACAACGGCCTGCTCAGGATCGTGGTCGACGAGCGGGGGCTGGTCACCTCGATCCTCGACCTCGACGCGGACCGGGAAGCGCTGCCGCCCGGCGCGGTGGCCAACCAGCTCCAGCTGCACCCGGACCTGCCGAACGACTGGGACGCCTGGGACGTGGACTCCTTCTACCGCAACACCCGCGTCGACCTGGTGGCGACGACGGCCGTGGAGGTCGAGCGGTGGGCGGGCGCGGAAGCGGTGGTGCGCGTCGACCGGGCCTTCGGCTCGTCGCGGGTCAGCCAGCGGCTGCGGCTGGGGGCCGGGCAGCGCAGGCTGGACGTGGACACCGAGGTGGACTGGCACGAGGCGGAGAAGCTGCTCAAGGTGGCCTTCCCATTGGACGTGCACGCCGACCGGTCCGCCGCGGAGATCCAGTTCGGGCACGTGCACCGGCCCGTGCACGCCAACACCAGCTGGGACGCGGCGAAGTTCGAGATCTGCGCCCACCGCTGGCTGCACGTCGGCGAGCCGGGCTACGGCTTCGCCGTGGTCAACGACTCCACGTACGGCCACGACGTCACCCGGCACCGGGACGCGCACGGCAGCGGCACCACCGTCCGGCTGTCGCTGCTGCGCGCGCCCCGCTTCCCCGACCCGCACGCCGATCAGGGCGTGCACCGGATGAGCTACGCCCTCGTGGTCGGCGCGGACATCGCCGACGCGGTCCGCGAGGGCTACCGCGCGAACCTGCCGCCGCGCGAGGTCACCGGCTCCGGGACGGTCGCGCCGCTGGTGTCGGTGGACGACCCGGCGGTGGTGGTCGAGGCGGTGAAGCTGGCCGACGACCGCTCCGGTGATGTCGTGGTGCGGCTGTACGAGTCGCTGGGTGGTCGCGCGACCACCCGGTTGACCACCTCCTTCCCGGTGGCCGCGGTGCGGGTGACCGATCTGCTGGAGCGCCCGCTCGACGACGCGGCAGCCGACCTCGCCGAACTGCGCCTGCGCCCGTTCCAGGTCCTGACGCTGCGGCTGGCACGGTCATAGCCGCCGGACGAGGACCCGCGGCTGGGCCAGCGAGTCGGAGAGCGTGACGCACTGCTCGGCGATCCGCGCGGCCAGCACGGGCAGGAAGGGCGTGAGCTGGACGGCCAGCGCGCGACAGGCCGTCAGCAGCGCGGCGAGGACCGCGTCGAGCCGCCTGCCCGCTGCCCGGTCGCCCGCGCGCTCGGCACGGGCCAGCTCCCAGGGCCGCTCGCGCTCGACGTGCCGGTTGGCCTCCTCGACGATCCGCCACACCGCCGAGGTCGCGCTCCGGAAGTCGAAGGCGGTCAACGCCTCGTGCACCAGCTCCGGCGCCTCCCGGCACGCGGCAGGCAGCTCCCCCGCCTGCTCGGGCGCCACGGCGGGAGGCCGGCCCTCGCGGTAGCGGTGGACCATCACGACCACCCGGTTGACCAGGTTCCCCAAGCCGTTGGCCAGTTCCTCGTTGGCGCGGGCGACCAGCCGGGCGGAGGTGAAGTCGGCGTCGCCGACGCGCGGCACCTCGCGCAGCAGCCACCACCGCACCGCGTCGGTGCCGTACCGGTGGGCCAGCTGCGCGGGGTCGTCGGCGTTGCCCGCGGACTTGCTGATCTTGTGGCCGTCGGTGGTCAGGTAGTCGTGGACGAGCACGTCGGTGGGCAGCGGCGCACCGGCGGACAGCAGCATCGCGGGCCAGTGCACCGCGTGGAACCGCGCCACGCCCTTGCCCACCACGTGCACGCGCCGGTCGCCCTCCACCCACCACCGCCGGTAGTGCGGGCCGTCGGTGCCGTAGCCCAGGCTGCTGATGTAGTTGGCCAGCGCGTCCCACCACACGTGGACGACCTGGTCGGGGTCGCCGGGCACGGGGATGCCCCAGCCTCGGGCCCGTGCCGTGGAGCGGGAGATGCTGAAGTCGTGCAGCCCGGCCCGGATGAAGGCCAGCACCTCGTCGCGCCGCGCGGTGGGCTCGACGCGCAGCTCGCCGCCGCTGATCAGCTCGTGCAGCCGCTCGGTGTACCGGGACAGTCGGAAGAACCAGTTCTCCTCGGCGACGGGGCGCGGCTCGACCCCGTGCTCGGGGCACTTGCCGCCGGGCAGCTCGGCAGGGCGGTAGAACTGCTCGCAGCCCACGCAGTACAGGCCCTCGTAGCGCTTGCGGTAGATGTCGCCGGACTGCTCGCAGTCGCGCCACAGCCGTTCGACGCCGACGCGGTGGCGGGTGTCCCGGCTGGTGCGGATGAAATCGGTGGACGACAGCGCCAGCGGCTCGCGCAGCGCGGCGAACGCCTCGGCGTTGCGGTCGACCAACTCCGCGGTCGACAGCCCCTCGGCCTGGGCGGCGAGCACGTTCTTGAGCGAGTTGTCGTCGGTGCCGGTCAGGAACCGCACCCGGTCACCGCGCAGCCGGTGGTGCCGGGCCAGCACGTCGGCCTGCACGGCTTCCAGCGCGAACCCCAGGTGCGGGCGGGCGTTGACGTAGGGGATGGCGGTGGTCACGTAGAACCGCGGCATCGGAACCTCCTGCGGTGACGGGGCTCCGGCGGTCCCGAGGCCCCTGGGCGGGGGCCTCGGACGGTGTTACCCGTCCAGCACCGGCAGCCCCGCGTGGCGGGGCGACATGACCGGCGTCGGGAAGGACACGACCGCGACGGTAGCGGCGCAACCGCGCGGACCCCGCCCGGTTTTCGGAACCGCACCGGGGCTGACCTCTAGGATGCGGTTCCAGCGGGCGGTGCTTGAGGGGGCGGGTGTGGCGAGCCGGTTCGGCGTACTGCTGCGGCAGTGGCGGCAGCGGGCCGGTCTGAGCCAGGAGGCGCTGGCCGAGCGCGCCGAACTGGGGGTGCGCACCATCCGCGGCCTGGAGACCGGCGAGCGCGGCGACCCGCGGGTGGGCACCCTGCGATTACTCGCCGACGCGCTGGAGCTGACCGGCGCCGAGCGCGCCGAGCTCTTCGCCGCCACCGGCCGGGCCGAGCCCCCAGCCGAGGAGAGGTCCGCGGACGAGGCGGGTCCACCTCCCCCCGATGCCGATCCGCTGCTCGACGCGCTCAAGGCGCTCGCGCACCTGATGCGCGCCCGCTGGCAGCGGGAAGAGGAGCACCGGCAGGTCCACGACCCCGTCCCGCTGCCGGTGCGCTGGCGAGCGGCGCCCGCCGCCCTGCAGGACGACTGGGCCAACATCGGCCGGGTCGAGGTCGGCGGGGCGGGGGCGGGCGGCACCGCGCCGGGGGTTGACCTGACCGGGCGGCTCGACCAGGTCGTGCCGGTCTACCGGCGGATTCCGTCCGGCAGGCTGGTGGTGCTCGGCCGCGCCGGGGCGGGCAAGACCATCCTGACCACCCGGTTCGTGCTGGACCTGCTGGCCGCTCGCGGTCCGGCCGACCCGGTGCCGGTGATCTTCGGGCTCGGCGCGTGGAACCCCCAACGCGCCGGGCTGCGGGACTGGTTGGCCGAGCAGCTGGTGCGCGACGCCCCGGACTTGGCCGCGCCCGGCCCCGGTGGCGCGACGCTGGCCGCCGCGCTGGTGGACGACCACCGCGTGCTGCCCGTGCTGGACGGGTTCGACGAGGTGGCGGGTGGTCTGCGCCGGGCGGCGCTGGCCGCGCTGAACGCCACCACCCTGCCGGTGCTGCTGACCAGCCGGGCGGAGGAGTACCGCGCGGCGGTCGACGCCACCGATGTGCTCACCGCCGCCGCGGCGGTGGAGCTGGTCGACCTCACCGCGGACGACCTGGCGGGTTACCTGCCGCGGACCACCCGCAGGACCGGCCCCGCGGGCAACGCCTGGCAACCGGTGCTGGACGAGGTGCGCCGAGACCCGGACGGCGCCCTCGCTGCCGTGCTGACCACGCCGCTGATGGTGTCGCTGGCGCGTCGGATCTACAGCGACACGCCCGACCACGACCCGGCGGAGCTGCTCGACGCGGACCGGTTCGGCACGCCGGAGGCGGTCGAGCGGCACCTGCTGGCCGAGTTCGTGCCGGCGGTCTACCGGGAGCCCGACGGCGGACCGGTCGACCTCGACCGCGCCCGGCGGGGCCTCGGCTACCTCGCCGACCACCTGAGCAGGCTCGGCACGCACGACCTGGCCTGGTGGCAGCTGGGCACCTCGGCGCGGCGCGGGGCCAGGGCGCTGGTGGTCGGGTGCGCGGTCTTCCTCGCCGTGGCGCTGACCGACGTGCTGGTCGAGGGCCCGTTCCTGGAGGTCCCCCCGGTGCTGCTGCCGCTGCTCGCGGCGATGATCGGGGTGAACGCGGGCGTCGGGTTCGCGGTGGCGCACTGGCACGTGGTCGGCGTCCAGCCGCTGGAGCCGGTCCGGTTCCGGCTGCGGTTGCGCGGCGGCCCCGGACCGGGGTGGCCGCGAGTGCGGTCCAGGGTCCGGCTCGGCCTGCTGGGCGGTGCGCTGGTCGGCTGCAGCTATGGCGTGCTGCACAAGCTGGCGCAGTGGTCGCTGCTCGGCCTGCCCGTGACACCGGCGACCACGCTGTTCGACGCGGTCCTGTTCACCGCGGTGTTCGGGGCCGCGGCGGCGCTGGTCCTGGGGCTGGTCACGGTGATGGAGGCGCCGCTGGACGTCCGGTCGGCGGGCAGTCCGACCGGGTTGCTGCGGGCCAACCGGACGGCCGTGCTGGTCCAGGTGGTGCTGTTCGTGCCGCTGTTCGCGGTGCTCATCGCGGGGGTGACCTGGCTGGTCGCGCTGGCGGTGGCGGGGCTGCCCGGCGGCAGGCTGTTCGGGGTCGCGGTGATCTGGACCCCGCTGACCGGTCTGCTGCTGGGGCTGGTGGGCGGTCTGGGCGGTGGCATCGGCTACGTGCTCGGCCTGACCGCGTGGGGTCAGTGGGTGGTGTTCGCCCGCCTGTGGCTGCCGCTGACCGGGCGGCTGCCGTGGGCCGTGCCCGCGTTCCTCGACGACGCCTACCGGCGGGGTGTGCTGCGCCGGGCGGGCGCGGTCTACCAGTTCCGGCACGCCCGTCTCCAGGAGCACCTGGCCCGGACCCACCGCCTGCCCACCTGACCGGGAGCTCCCCCTTTCCGCAGGTCAACGCCACCGGCCAGATATGGCCGCCGGTGACGGCCTGTTCCGCCGCGCCGCGCCGACCCCACCATCGGCCGGGCCGGTGACGAGAAGGGGGCGCGGTGTCGATCGAGGAGCCGACGGGCCGGGTGAACTGGGAGGCGTACAGCCACGAGGAGCTGTACCGGATGGTGTGGCAGGACGCGGATGTCGCCGACGTCGGCGCGATCGCGGCCGAGTGGGGCTGGCACCGCGACGCGCTGGAGGCGCACGCGGAGGTGCTGCGGGAGCAGCGGGCCGCGCTGCTGGACGGCTGGCGGGGGCGGGCCGCCGAGGAGGCGGCCGACCGGCTCGACGCGCTGGCCGCCGGGGTGGAGCGGATCGGCGAGCTGGCGCGCGCGGGTCAGCGGGCCGCGCAGGAGGCCGCCGAGGCCTTGGCCACGGCCAGAGCCATGATGCCGCCCCCGCCCGCGACGACCACCCCGTCCTTCACCACACCCCCCGCTCCGCCTGCCGCGCCGAACTACGCGGGGGTGTCCGCCCCGACGCTCAGCGCGTCCGGCCCCGGTGCCGCCTTCGGGGCCGCCTTCGGGGCCATCGGCACCGCTTTCGGCGCGGTCGGCGGCGCGGGCTTCAGCTTCTACTTCGGCGCGATCGCGGCGGACCAGGGGAAAGCCGAGGCGGTGCGGGCGATGCGGGCCTACGAGACCACCCTCACCGGCTGCGGCAGGCTGATCGACGCGGCGCGGACGGGAGCGCCCCCGCCCGCCCCGCTCCCCCGGACCGATCCCCCGCCCGTGGACGGGGTGCCGTGGACGCGCCTGCTCGGCAGCACCCCGGTCCGCCCAGCGGCAGCAGGCCGCGACCCGGTTGCCTGCCCGATCACGGGCGGGGCCACCGGTGCGGTCGTCTCCGGCCCCGCCGCATCCGACACCGGTCGCGCCGCGCCGCTCGGCGCGGGGTCGCACAGCGGGGTGCTCACCGGCGTGCTCACCGGCGCAGTCGGCGGCGCGGGCACGCCGACCGGGCACCCCGCCGGACCGAGCACGGCCCGCGCGGCGACCGGTCAGGTGGGGGCGCTGGCCCCGGCGGGCAGCAGGCCCGGCGACACCGAGGACGAACCGCACGAGAACCGGATGCCCACGATCGACCACGAGCTGTTCGACGTGGAGCAGGAGGCTTGCCCGGCGGTCATCGGCGAGACGACGGGAGCACGGCTGTGAGCGCGGAGCAGGGGTACCACGTCGAGCTGGATCTGGTGGACGCGCGGATCAGCGCGCTGACCCGACTGGGCGGGCTGACCGGTGACCTGGTCGCGCGCGTGCGCGAGCTGGCCGAGCGGCAGCCGATGCTGGGCACCGCGCCGCCCGCCGTGGAGCTGGCCGGGCGGCTGCGCGCCGCCGCGGGACAGAGCGGCCTGGCCGGTGCGCTGGGCGCGGCCGAGCGGGAGCTGGAGGCGTTCCTGCGGACCCTGGCCGAGGTCAGGGCGACCTACGCGGAGCGGGAGTCCGACACCGGGGCGGCGGTGCGCGCCATCGGTGAACCGGGCACGGCGCGATCCTCGACAGGAGGGGCGTGGTGATCCCCGCCGCGGCGCGCGGGACCGCCTTCACCCCCGTCGAGCTTGACCTGCTGGCCACCCACGCCGGCGTGCGCCCGCCGTTCCCGCTGCGGGTGCCCTCGTCCGGGCGCAGCGCCGACGAGCGGGACGCGCTGCTCGCCTCGGCCGCGCACGCGCTGTGCGCCCGCGGCCTGGCCACCGAACGCGGCCCCGTTGGTGTCGCGCGGGAACTGGTCGAGGCGTTGCGCGGCTACCGGGCCGCGGTCGACGTGGTGGTGGTAGGCCCCGCCGGTGAGGACTGCGCGGTGGCCGTGGTCCACGGCGACCGAGCGGTGGTGTGCCGCCAACCACGGCCAGGTGGGCGGGCGGGAGCGGTCCACGTGACCCCCGTCGGGGCCACCGCGCTGGGCGTCGAGCTGGCCGCCGTGGTCTCCGCGGTCCCGGCGGCGGCGATCCTGCCGATCACGCTGCCGCCCGGCGTGGTCGAGGACGCGCTGCGGCTGCTCGACGACGCGCCCGACACCGAAGCCACCCAGCGGTGCGTGCGCGACCTCGTCCGCACCCGCGGCGGTGACCCGAGCTCGGTCGACCGGCTGGTCGGGCTGTTCCCGGCGGTGACCGGCCGGGGCCAGCTCGGGCTCGTCCTGCGGTCCGGTGCCCGGCCGGTCGAGCTGTCCTGGTTGGACGGCCCGCGCGGGCGAGTCCGGGTGGACCGCGCGGACTCGGGCTGGATCAGCCTCAACCCGTTGCGGCACGACGAACTTCTCCGCGTCCTCGGTGAGGCCGCGGCGGTCGCCCGCGCTTGAGGCGACCGGAGAACACCACAGGAGAAGGGAAACGACATGGAACCAGCTCAGTGGCTGGCGGACTACCGGGAACGCCTCGAACGCGCGGCACGCGGTGCGCGCGCGGCGAGCGCGGGCTTGCGCGAGGTGGGGGCGACCGCGACGTCGCCGCGCGGGGAGGTCAGCGTCACGGTGACCGCCGGGGGCGTGCTCGACCGGGTCGGCCTGACCCCGGCGGCGCGCAGGCTGGAAGTGGACGCACTGGCCCTGCTGATCGTCTCCACCGCGCGCGAGGCCCAGCGGCTGGCGGGCGCGCGGGCGGCCGAGGTGGTGGCGGAGCACCTCGGCGAAGGTGAGGCGCTGACCCGGATCACCGCGCACCTGCCGGAGGCCGCGCGATGACCGGTGCCTTCTCCGCCGACCCCGAGCGGCTGCGCGCCCACGCGAGCGGCCTGGCGGGTTACGCCGACCGACTGGCCGCCACGGGTGCCCGACTGCCCGACGGGCTCGGCGAGCAATCGCTCGGTGCCTTCACCGGCTTCCTCACCGCCGGGTTGGGCGCCGCGATGGCCGCCACGCTCGACGCATTCACCCACGCGGCGTCCACTGTGGACGCGGTGGGCACCGGCCTGCGGCGCACGGCCGGGGACTACCAGCGCACCGACGACGACCAGGCAGCCGGGTTCGCCCGCCTCGACGAGAACGCGGCAGGGGGTGCCCGGTGACCACGGCGCTGGACCGGCCTGCCGCGCGGATCGGCGACCTGCTCACCGGGCTGCGCGCCACCGGCGAGGCCATCAGCGGCAAGCAGTGGCTCTCCGACGAGCTGGCGGGCGGACCGGCCGCCCCTCTCGACGCGCTCGGCTCGACCGAGCGACCGCTGTCGGCCCTGGACGAGGCCGGCTTCGGCTTCCTCACTCCGTTGATCTCGTTCCTGGAGGAGCCGCTGGACCGGTTGCGCGGCGACCCCGACGCCGTGGCGGGCGGCGCGGCCGAGTTCGACCGGGCCGCCGGGGAGGCCACGGCCGTGGCCGAGGAGTACCGCTCCTCGGCTGGCGACCAGACCGACCAGTGGTCCGGCAGTGCCGCCTCGGACTACCTCAGGACCGGCACCGAACTGGCCGACGGCGTCCTCTCCATCGCCGAGACCTCGCTCACCGCGGCCAAGGCCCTGATCGGCGCGGGCGAGGTGGTGGCACAGGTGGTCGCCACCACCACCGGGCTGATCGCCGAGGCGGTCGCCGAGATCGGGCCGATCATGGCCAAGGCGGTCGCCGAGGCCCCGGCGACCTTCGGGCAGAGCCTCGCGGTGGCGATCCCGCAGTGCGTGCGGATCGCCGTGGACTGCGGCGTGCGCATCGCCGCGCAGCTGGCCGCGCTGCTGACCAGCGGCGAGAACCTGATCAAACTCATCGAGGGCGCGCTCGGCGTGCTCGGCGTGGTCAAGGAGGTCCTGTCGTTCATCAGCGAGCGGAGCGAGAGCACCACGCCGGACACCGACCCCACTTCGGAGGAACCCGCATGACCAGGAGATCCCCAGCCCGGCTGATCGCGCTCGCCTGCGCGCTCGCCGCCTGCCTCACCACTCCGGCGGTCGCCACCGCCGCGCCGGACGACCACACCGCGACCCAAGCCCTGCTCGACCGGTACCGGTCGCAGGCCGGACCGGGCGCTGCCCTGCACGCCGGGGACCGCGCCGGGACGTGGACGCTGAGCAGCGGCACCGCGGTGGTGAACCGGAGCCGACCGATCACCTCCGACGACCACTTCCGCATCGGCAGCCAGACCAAGACCTTCACCGCGGCGGTGGTGTTACAGCTCGTCGACGAGGGCGCGGTCGAGCTGGACGCACCGATCAGCCGGTACCTGCCCGGCGTGGTCACCGGCAACTACGACGGCGACGCCATCACCGTCCGCCAACTCCTCCAGCACACCAGTGGCCTGGTCCGCGACGTCCGCGACGCCGCCGCGGGCTCGGACGGGACCTACGCGCTGGCCGAGCTGGTCCGCTCGGCGATGGACGAGCGGGCGCAGTTCCCGCCGGGCACCGCCCAGGGCTACTCCAACGTGGGATACCTGGTGCTGGGGATGCTCGTCGAGCGGATCACCGGCGAACCGGTCGGCACCGCGATCACCGAGCGCGTCATCACACCGCTCGGGCTGGACGAGACCTCATTCCCGGCACCGGGCGTGCGCGCCCTGGACACCCCCTACCTGCCCGGCTACGTCGGCGGCAGGCTGGGGCCGCTGTTCTTCTGGGTCGAGGCCACCACCGCGATCGAGCTGTCGTTCTGGAGCAGCGCCGGGGCGATGGCGTCCACCCCGGAGGACCTGGCGGCGTTCTACCGGGCGCTGCTCGACGGCCGGGTCGTCTCGGCGGCCGCGCTCGCCGAGATGCGGCGGACCTTCCAGCCCGCCGACGTCTACGGCCTCGCCCTGACGCGCGTGTCCCTGTCGTGCGGCGGCTCGGCGTGGGGGCACAACGGCATACTGCCGACCGGGCACAACTCGACCACGCTGGTCACCGACGACGGCCGGTTCGCGTCGGTGGTCACCAACACCAACATCATCAACGCCACGCCGTCCGCGGTCGACGTGCTGGACTCCGCGCTGTGCGAGGGGCAGTCGTGAAGAAGCTGACCGCACTGGCCGCCATCACCGCGCTCGGCCTGCCCGTGCCCACCGCCCGAGCGGACGGTGCGCCGCCCGCGTTCACCGACGGGCACGGGCTGACCGTGGTGGCACAGCCCAGGTGGGTGGACCACAACGAGCGCACGTTCGTGCTCACCGTGCGGACCGGGCAGGTGCCCGCGTACTCGGTGCTGCCGGGCCAGGTCTCCGGGGAGCACAGCGTCGTGGTGACGCTGCCGGAGGACTACGCCGTCTCCGGTGCCACCCGCTACCCGGTGCACTACCACCTGCACGGGCACCCCGACCGCCCGGACACCGCCGCGAACCAGCGGCTGTTCGAGGAGCCCACGGTCGGTGTCCCGCTGATCACGGTGGCGCCCAACGGTTCCGGCCGGGGCTGGTACTCGAACTGGGTCGCCCCGCCTGCCGGTCTGCGTCCGCAGAACTGGGAGAACTTCCACCTCGACCAGCTGATCCCGTTCATCGACGCGAACCTGCGCACCATCCCGACCCGCGACGGCCGGGCCGTCTCCGGGCACTCCATGGGCGGTTTCGGCGCGTTCCACTACGCCGAGCACCGACCGGAGCTGTTCGGCTACGTCGGCAGCTTCTCCGGCGGGCTGGACCTGCTCAGCCAGGAGCAGCGGGCGGCGGTCGTGGCGACCACGCAACTGCCCGGCAGCGGCACGCCGACCGTCCCGGTGGACGCCATCTTCGGTCCCCCGGTGTGGCCGCTGGACGGCGTGTGGAACGCGCAGAGCCCCGCCCAGCACGTCGGCGCGCTGCGCGGCACGGGAGTGGCGATGTACACCGGCGACGGCGGGGACCTCCTCGTGGACCCCGTGCGGGCGGTGACCGAGAACCGGGCGCGGGCGACCAACCTCGTCGCCCGTGACCACCTGCTCGCCGCGGGCATCCCGCACACCTTCGTCGACTACGGCGACGGCAGCGGCTGGGCCGAGGGGTGCACCGGCAAGCACGCGCAGCTGCCCTGCTTGCTGGCCGACATGGAGCACTTCGTGTCCCTGCTCATGGGGGCACTCACCCACCCGTGAGCCCCACCGCGCCGATCACCGGGTGTCGCGTTCCGGCCCCCGGTGATCGGCATGCCGCGCTCGCCTCGCCGGAGGCGCTGGAGCACGGCCGCCACGAGTGGAGAACCGCCGGACCGCGCGGAAGGTACACCTCGGTCGCCCGGTCCTCCAGTGCGGTCGGGACCGGCGGGCAGCCGGCCGGGTTCACCGGGGCAACATTGTGACGGACGACACTTCCGGCGGGGATTCGCGATACACCATGGCGAGATGACGGTTCCGAACGAACTAGGCGGAGCCCCGGTCGACCTCTTGCTGGAACGCATCCGACGAGGAGTCGTCGGCGAGGGGTGGACCCTCGACGGCCCGTACGGCAGGCGGCGGATCACCTACGCCGACTACACCGCCTCCGGCCGCGCGCTGGACTTCATCGAGGACTTCATCCGCCACCAGGTGCTGCCCCACTACGCCAACACCCACACCGAGAGCTCCGGCACCGGCTTGCGGACCGGACGACTGCGCGAGCAGGCCCGGCTGCTCATCCGCGACTCGGTCGGCGGTACCGAGGACGACCTGGTGATCTTCTGCGGTTCCGGGGCCACCGCGGCGATCACCAAGCTGATCGGCGTCCTGGAGCTGCGCATCCCGCGCGGGCTCGACCACCGGATTCCCACCGACCGGCGACCCGTGGTGTTCGTCGGACCGTACGAGCACCACTCCAACGAGCTGCCATGGCGGGAGTCCATCGCCGACGTCGTCGTCATCGGTGAGGACGGCGGGGGACGTGTGGACGCCGCGCAGCTGGCCGAGCAGCTCGCCCGGCACGCGGACCGCCCCTTGCGGATCGGGAGCTTCTCCGCGGCCTCCAACGTCACCGGGACGCTGACCGACACCGACCGGATCGCCGCCCTGCTGCACGAGCACGGCGCGCTGTCGTTCTGGGACTACGCCGCGGCCGGGCCGCACGTGCCGATCCGCGTGCGCGAGAGCGCACCGGGACGGCGGGACCACAAGGACGCGATCTTCCTGTCGCCGCACAAGTTCATCGGTGGGCCGCAGACCCCCGGCGTGCTGGTGGTCCGCCGCGGGCTGGTCGCCAACGCCGTGCCGACCGCGCCCGGCGGCGGCACCGTCGCGTTCGTCGGCCCCACCAGCCACCACTACCTGGACGACCCGGTCGCCAGGGAGGAGGGCGGCACACCGGCCATCGTCGAGTCGATCCGCGCGGCACTGGCGTTCGCCCTCAAGGACGCCGTCGGCGCCGAGCTGATCCAGGCGCGCGAGGAGCGGCTGTGGCACCACGCGCTGCGGCGGTGGCGGGCCGAACCGAACATCCAGGTCCTCGGTGACCAGCGCTCCGCCCGGCTGTCCATCGCGTCCTTCCTCATCCGGGCGGGTCGGGATCGGTACCTGCACCACAACTTCGTCGTGGCCGTGCTCAACGACCTGTTCGGCATCCAGGCGCGCGGCGGTTGCTCGTGCGCCGGTCCCTACGGGCACCGGCTGCTGGCCATCGACGCCGAGCGGTCCCGCGCCTACGAGGACCAGGTGCGGCGCGGGTGCCACGGAGTGAAACCGGGCTGGGTGCGGCTGAACTTCAACTACTTCATCTCCGACACCGTCCGCGACTACCTCGTCGAGGCCGTCGCGCTGATCGCCCGGTACGGCGGGCGCCTGCTCACCGATTACCTCTTCGAGCCCGAGACCGGCCTGTGGCGCCACCGCGCCGCGCTGGGAACACCGGTGCCACTGCCCGACCTGCGGCGGGCCGCGGTCGAAGGCGCGGTGCCCGACGAGGCGCGCCTGGGCGAGGACGCCCTCGCCCGCCACCTGGCGGACGCCCGGCGCCTGCTGGCGGCTCGCGCCGACCCGGCCGAGGAGGACCCCGCCGGGCCTGCCGCGGACTTCGAGGCGCTGCGCTGGTTCCCGCTCCCCCGCGCCTGCCTGGCCTGAGCGCTCTCCGCCCACCGCACGAGAGAGCACGAAGGTCGTCCGGGGAACAGCCCTTTGGGCCGTCATGGACCCGCCGGTCCGGGTCGGCGACCTGTCGGGGGGAACCGGTGGGCGAGACGTCCGAGGACGACGCGGTCGAGCTTTCCGTTGGCTGTCAGAGGGAAACAGTCCAACACTCGCACCACCGCGGGAACGAGGTAGGACGGAAGCGTCCGCGCCAGGTGCTCCTGCACACCCCGCGGGTCCGGCTCGTCGGTGGCGTTCCCCTCTTCGCAGAGGTAGAACAGGGCCAGTCCGGTGACCGTGCCGTCCTGGTCGTCGATCGGAACCACCACGCAGTTGTGGACGCCGGGCACGTCGAAGGCGGCGTTCTCCACCTCGCCCGGTTCCACCCGGTGGCCGCGGATCTTCAGTTGCCGATCGGCCCGGCCTCGGAAGTGGAGCGTGCCGTGCTCGTCGGTCAGTCCGAGATCACCGGTCCGGTAGGCGCGGACGAGCTGCCCGTCGACGCCGATCATCCTGAACTGCTGGCGGGTGTGCTCCGGGTCGTGCAGGTAGCCGGTGGCCAGCCCTTGGCCGGTGATCCAGATCTCGCCCACGGTGCCCGGCGGGCACCGGTTCCCGTCCCGTCCCAGGAGGACCACCTCGGTCCCCGGCACTGCCGTGCCCACCGGGATGCCTCCGGGGATCAGGCAGTCCTCGGGCCTGATGCGGTGGACAGTGGTGAACATCGTGTTCTCGGCTGGTCCGTACCCGTTGAACAACGGCGTGCGCGGGTGATGCCGCAGGAAGGTCGCGACGTGTCGCGGGGAGAGCTTCTCACCACCGATGTACACGTGCCCGAGCCCGGCGAAGCACCCCGGATCCTCGTCCACCATGAGGTTGAACAGCGATGTGGTCAGGAACAGGGTCGTCACGCCGAGTTCGCCCACCGCGCGACGCAGGTCGTCGGGCAGCAGGTAATCGCTGTCAGTGACAACGCTGGTCGCGCCGCTGGTCAGCGGTCCCCATACCTCGAAAGCGTACATGTCCCAGGCGGGCGAGGCCGCTTGGGGCATCACATGACCAGGGCCGAAACCGGGCAGCCCTCCGTGCCCGAAGAGCCTGGTCACCGCCGCGTGCGGAGCGACCACCCCCTTGGGCACGCCTGTGGTCCCGGAAGTGAAGAACACGGTGGCCGGGTCGTGCGGGGCCACCGGCACCGCGACCGACTTCCGCGCTCCCGCCGCCACCTCGTGCAGGTCTTCGTCCGGCACGGCGAACACGGGGCGGTTCCAGGCCTCCGCCTCAGCGGATCCGGCCGGGACGGCGGACAAACGCGGCCGGATCCAGCGCAGGAGCTTCTCGATCCTGTCGCGCGGCCACCGCCTGTCCAGCGATGTGTAGGCGGCACCGCACTTCAGGATGCCCAATTGGAGAGCCACGGTCTGGGGTGTCCGGAACATCAGCACCGGAATCAGGTCCCCGCGGGTCACCCCCTGAGCGGCCAGGCGTGTGGCGAAGGCGTCGGCGGCCGCGTCGAGGGTTCGGAAGCTGACCGGACGGCCGCGGTACACCAATGCCGGGGCGTACGGCCGCTCGACGGCATGCCGGGCCACGGCCTCGTGGATGACGCGATCAGACATGGCCCGTGTCCCCGCCTTGCACGGGTGCGCTCCCCGGCGCATCCGTCCCACCATGCGGCCAGACCGCCGGGCCCGCGATCAACTGCCCGGTGGGGCGGGTGGCCTCGCGATCGTCCAGGAAGCCCTCGGCGGTGGCAAGCGTGGGGTCTGCGGAGCCCCTGCGGGGGTGGTTCATGGTCTCTCCAGGTGGGTCAGGGGCGCATCAGGACCGGCAGAGCTGACGGAGCTCGTCGAGGTGGTTCAACCCGTTCAGCACGTCGACGGCAGGCAGTCCGAAATCGATCAGGCAGGCCACCTCGTCGACCCCGACGCCGCGCAGCCTGTCCACCAGCTTCCGCCCCTTCTCGACATCGCCCAGCAGGCCGTTCTCGGCGTAGTACCGGTCGAAGGCGTTCTGGACCAGGAAGTCGACGTCGGTCGGACGCATCGTGGCCGGATCGAACTGCTGCGCCCCCTTGTTCCCGGAACCCGCGAACAGGTTGAGCGAGCTGCGCAGGTACGCGCAGAGCGGGCCTCGCACCTGCTCCCGGACCTCGTCGTCGCTGTCACCCAGAAAGGTGTGAACCATCAGCGCCACGTGCCCGTGACCGCCACCGGTCGCCGCGCGGAACTCGGCGCGGTACTGCTGGATCTTGTGATCGAGCTCTTCGACGTCCTGCCAGAGCAGGTGGGTGAGCAGCCCCGCCCCGATGCGGCCCGCCCGCCGGAACGTCTCGACGTCACCACTGCTGGTGATCCAGACCGGCAACTCCGCTTGCACGGGAGGTGGGAAGACCCGGACGCGCTTGTGGGCTCCGGTTCCGTCGACGACGTCGAGGTCCTCCCCCCGCCACAGGCGGCGCACCGCCTGCGCGTGCTCGAAGACCAACTCGCGGCGCCGGGAGTAGTTCTCCGGGGTGAAGGAGAAATCGACCGCGCTCCAGCCGGAGGCGAACGAAACCCCCACCCGGCCATGGGAGAGGTTGTCGACGACAGCCCACTCCTCGGTCATCCGCGCGGGATGGTGCGCGGGAGCGACCACGCTGCCCGCGCGAATGGCGACTCGCTCGGTGACGGCCGCTATCGCCGCGCCGGTGACCGCGGGGTTGGGGTAGAGCCCACCGAACTGGTGGAAATGCCGTTCGGGGGTCCACACGGCGCTGAAACCGTGCGTGTCGGCGAACCGGGCCCCTGCCAACAACAACCCGTAGCGATCCCCCTCGTCCACTGTGGTGCTGTCGGCGGAGAAGTAGAACAGTCCGAAGTCCATCGTCAGGAACTCCTTTCGCACACGCCGGTCCGCATCGGCCAGTTGTCGCCGCTCACTCATCCGCCCGCACCGGCCCACCGGCGGGCAACCCGCGTTCCACCCCTTGCAGGTTTCTCACCTCCGCGGGCATGAGAGCCACGATCGTCATCACCGTTCCCGCGGCCGCCGCGGTGTAGAGCAGGGCATGGCTTCCGATCGCTCCGGCCAGGGGACCGGCCAGCGCCAAACCCAGCGGTCGCAAGGCAGTGGACCCGAACCAGTCGTACGACGACAAGCGGCCGACCAGGTTGGCGGGCACGTTGCCCTGCAGGGCCGTGTTCCACAATGTGTCCGCATAGGACAGGCCAGCGCCGAAGACGACCATGCTGGCCGCGAGCAGCGGCACCGGCGCCTCAGCCGCCAGGAGGACCAGCGGAGGCAGCGTCGGGAAGGTGAGCGCGTAGGCAGTGACCAGTATCCGCCCGGCGGTGTGCCGGTAGGCGGCCAGACCACCGACGACGTTGCCCAGACCCGAGCAAGTCAGCAGGAGGCCCCAGCTGCGCGAGCCGTCCTCGGTGCCCGCGAACAGGACGGGACCGATCACGAGCAGCGGGGCCAGGACCACCATCTGGTAGAGGGCGAAGTACGCCACACTGACGAGCACCCATCGGCGCGTGACGAACTCCCGCCAGCCCTGTCGGAAGTCCGCGCGGGCACGGGAGCCGCGACCGTCAGGGATGCGCCCGGCCGGTCGTCGGATCGTCAGCAGCAGCGCACCGCTCGCGAGGAAGGTGACGCTGTCGGCCATGAGCCCGAACGCCGGAGACGTGGCCGCGATCATCGCACCGCCCGCGGCGGGTCCGATCGCGACGCTGATTCCCCCCGAGACGCCCAGCAGGGCGTTCGCTTTGCGCAGCGAGTGATCCGGCACCACATCGCGGATCATGCCGCTGGACGCGGGTTGGAACAGCGCCGTTCCGAATCCGTGGAGAGCTTGCAGGCAGGCCGCGGCGACGACGGTCGCACTGTGCGTCAGGACGAGGACGGTCAGAGTCGCCTGGCCAGCCAGGCAGATCACGTCCGAGATCACCATCAACCTTCGCCGGCAGTACCGATCCGCCAGCACACCCGAGACGAGCGTGAAACCGACGATCGGGACGGCACGGGCCGCCATCACCACGCCCACCGCGACCGCCGACCGCGTGACCTCGAGGACGGCGAAGGTCACCGCCACCTGTGATATGCCGTCGCCGACGAAAGAGAGCGAACGAGCGCACAGCAGGCGGCGGAAGTCCCGTATGCGCAGCGGGGAACCACTGGCGCCAAGGCCGCTTCCCCCTCGGCTGGCAGTGCCGTCGGGTGATGGCAAGTGGATCCCCTTTCACAGAGTACCCGCGACCTGGGTAGGCGCAGGACCGCGCCGTCACCGGCAACGCACAGTCACACCGAGGTGATCGAGACGACTGCCGGAACGACCGATTCGATACCCCGGACGCGCAGGGAGTGGAGCAGACGTGCCCTGTCTTCGGGTCCGTCCGCCAGCAGGCACTTCGGGGACAAACGCCCGCTGGCCAGGTCGCGAGCGGAAACCGCCTGCGGTGAGCCGGGCACCTCGCGCACCCGTACCTCCTTCCAGCCACGCAGGTCGGCCAGCCACTCGTCAACGAGGTCCGGCAACGCGCGCCCCTGCGGTAGCTCGGCTATCACCAGGACGTCGGCCGTTCCGCCGGGTACCAGGACGGTGCCCATGGCTCGGACGACCGACCTCAGCGCCCCCTGGGCGGACGTCCAGCCCGTTTCGGGTGACCGCCGCGGGCCCGTCGGGCTGTTGAAGACCAAGCGATCGGCCCGCTCCGCGGGCAGCGGGTTGCGGTTCATGTCGGCGACGGTGAAGGCTGCGGGTATGGCGTTCACCGCTGCGTTGACACGGGAATAGGCGACAGCGCGGGGGTTGACGTCGATACCGATGACGCTTGCGCAGGAGGTCCACGACGCCAGCGCCAGGATGCCGCTACCGCAGCCGATGTCGAGGAGGGTCTCCGACGCCGTGGTGCGGATGGCGTCGAGGAGGGTGAAGCTCGACGCATGTGGTGGCATCACCAGCCCGGCCCCGGTGGCCATGGTGATCGCGACATCACCGGGCCCGGTGGTGAACAAGGCGTCCGACAACAGGTACAAGGACCGCACCGGTGAGATGGAGACCGTCGGCGACACCTGGCCTTCGTCGATCCGCACCAGCGCGAGCGCCTCAAGGACACGGGCGAGCGGAGCGGACACGACGTGTTCGTAGCGGTCCCGCGGCAGGGGGCCGTTCCGGACGAACAACTGGATCAGCGCACCGGCGGTGTCCGTGGTGAGCGACTCGACGTCGAGGGCGGAGTACACCGCGTACATCGCCGAGTGGCTCAGCAGGTCGATGGCGTCCGCCGCGCCGAGCCTGCGCGCGACGACGTCATCGCTGAAGCCCGCCTCCCGCAGGGCGGGCTTCAGCGAGCCGAACCGGTCCGCTGCGGCGTTCGGGAGGTCCTCGGGGGCCCATGGCAGCTTCATCCGCGGACCTTTCGACGAAGTCGGACGGTGAACCGGTCGAGCCCGAAGTTGATGATCGAGCGGTTGTGCACCGGAGAGCGCACCACCTCCACGGACTCCAACGTCGTGGCCAGCGCCGTGAACAACGCGCGCAACTCGATGCGCGCCAGCGGGGCACCGATGCAGTAGTGCGCTCCCCAGCCGAAGGCCACGTGCCGATTCGGACTGCGTCGCAGGTCCAGGTGGTGGGGCCGCTGGAAAACGGCCGGATCGCGGTTGGCCGCAGGTGTCCAGACCACCACGGCATCCCCCGCCCGGATGTGGCAACCCGCGAGTTCGACGTCACGGGTGGCGCTGCGCAGCACCTGCAGCCCGACGGATGTCCAGCGCAGCAGTTCCTCGACGGCAACACCCATGTCGGCGCCTGCGCGCAGGGTCTGCCAAGCGTCCGGGTGCTGTGTCAGTGCCAGCATCGCCATCGCGGCGGTGTGCCGCACCGTCTGGACGCCGCCGACGATGATGTTGTCGCAGTTGAGCACTGCTTCTTCCACGTCCAGGTCACCAGCCAGCGCGCTGGCGACATCTCGCCCCGGCTCCCGCCGCTTCCTGGTGACCAGCGAGAACAGGTACGGCAGGAGTTTCTGGTGGGCCTTCTGCCGCCGCAGCGCGGTGTCACCCAGGAAAGCCTCGTCGCACATGGCCACGACATCGTCGCGATCTTCGGCGGGGACACCCATCAGCTCGCACATGACCAGCAAGGGGACGACCGCACCGATCTCGTGCACGAAGTCGATGTCCTCGCCCTCGGGCAGCTCTCGCAACACACGCCGCGTCAAGCGAACCACGTGCTGCTCGAGCGCCGCGGCGCCACTCGTGGAGAAGAACGGGGCGACTGACTCGCGGTAGGCGCGATGTCGCGGCGGGTCGGTGAGGGCCATCATCTTCCCCGCCCCCGCCGGAGGCCGTCGGCCCGATCCCAGCAGCGACCCGCGTTGGGAGCTGAACGCGACCGGATCACCGAGGACCGCCAGTGCCTCACGATGGGCCAGCACCGACCAAACAGGGCCGTCGTCGGGTGTCTCATGGCGCTGGACGGTGCCTTCACGGCGTATTTCGTCCACGAGCGCGTGCGCATCCTGCCTCGCCCAGAACTCCGGACTGGTGATGTCATGCTGGTCCAGCAGCACCTGAGCTCCTTTCGGCCCGCTCGGCGACGGCCTCCGTCCCGAGGTCGATGCGCGTGGCGAACTCGCGCACTGTCGGATGGTCGAAAACCGCGCGTACGGGCAGCTCGACACCGAACTCGACGGCCACCTCGGCCACGATCCGCGGGGCCAGCAGGGAGTGACCGCCAGCGGTGAAGAAGTCGTCATCGGGCCGCGCCCTGGCACAGCCGATGACCTCCCGCCAAATGGCCTCGAGGCGTCGTTCCGTCTCGGTCGCGAAGTACGGCTCCGAGGGCGATTCGGCGGCGTTCGGGATCGGCAACCGACGGCGGTCGATCTTCCCGCTGGCCGCCAGGGGGAACTCGTCGAGCACGACGTAGGCGCCGGGCACCAGGTAGGTGGGCAGGGTGTTGATCAGTTGCCGGTGCACCGCCGCGATGTCCACACGGCGTCCCCGGCGCGGTTGCAGGTAGGCCGCCAGCCTCGGGTTCTCCGGGTCGTCCCCGTAGGTCCGAGCGGCCGTCCTGGCCACGTCCGCGGCTTTGCCCAGTGCGGCCTCCAGTTCGCCCAGTTCCACCCGGACTCCCCGGATCTTGACCTGGTCGTCGGCTCTGCCCGAGAACAGCAGCCTGCCGTCGGCCGTGCGACGGGCGAGGTCGCCGGTGCGGTAGACGTCGCCCGCCAGGAACGCGCTCGCCGTCTCCGCGGGGCGGTTCAGGTAGCCGTGCGCGAGGTGCGGACTGCGGATCCTGACCTCCCCGACCTCGCCGGTCGGCACAGGCAGGCCGGACTCGTCGGTGAGGTCGATCTCCCTGCCGGGGATGGGCGTCCCCAGCGGGATGGGGTCCTCGGCGGGATCGGCGACGACGTGGACGGTCGCCGAGATGCACTCGCTCGGACCGTAGAGGTTGCGGACCACTGCCCCTGGGAAGTTCCGCCTGACCTCGTGCACGAGGTCAGCCCGCAGCGCCTCACCGTGCAGGGAAACCGCGCGCACGTGCTGGAGCGGACCGCACTGGACGAGCGGACGGCACAGGCTGGGGACCGCCAGGAGGTGGGTAACCCGGTGCTCGGCCATCCAAGCATGGACCTTCGCGGGGTCCGCCTTGACCTCGGCGGGCGGCACGACAAGCGTCGCACCGGCGTGCACGGCCATCGCGATCTCCACGTAGGCACCGTCGTAGACCAGGCTGCCCCACTGCAGAACGCGGGCCCGCTCGTCGAGCGCCAGCTCGGCGGCGAGCCATTCGGCGAACTGCGCCAGGTTGCCCGCGCGTTGGACGATGCCCTTGGGCGTGCCGGTGGACCCGGACGTATAGACGAGGTACTCGGTGTCCGTAGGCACGCTCGGCCTGGCTAAGCCAGGGGCCTTGGGGCGCAGTACCTCGACCGCCGCTCCGTCCACCGACAACAGAGCCGCGCCCTCGGAAACGGACGTCATGCCGTTCGGGCGCGCGATCAGCCCGGACGGAGCGCAGTCGGCGACGGTCGCGGCTCGCCGCTCGCCGGGCTGGTTCTCGTCGAGCCAGACGAATGCGACGCCTGCTTGCCGCGCGGCCAACAGCGCGCACACGGCGTCCGCGCCGTCGGGGAGGGAGATGGCGACGACATCGCCAGGCCGCAGTCCGGCCTCGCTGAGGGCGGTGGCATACCGGGCCGTCCGGTCGTCGAGTTCGGCACGGGTCAGCACGCCCTCTGCCGACAGGACGGCCGGGCGATCGGTGGGCACTGCGGTCATGTCGAATCCTTGGGCAGAGGTCAGGAACCGGGAAACCAGCTCGGCCGCGGCCGCGGGAGCCTCACCGATCACCAGGTGGCCGCCGGGGAGCGTGGCCTGGGTGAACGATCCGCCGACGTGGTGGCGCCACTCGGCCATCTCGGGGGGACTCGCGGTGGGGTCGTCCTCACCCGACAGGACCAGTACCGGGCAGTCGAGCAGCGTCTGCTCGGGGTGGCGGTAGCCCGCGCACAGGTCGAGGTCGCCTGCCGTGACCGCCAGGGATCGTTCGAGGAGGCCTGCCTCGGCGAGCGCCGCGGCGTCAAACCCGCCGGTGGCCTCCAGGAACGGGAGCAGATCCTGCCCGGCGGCCGGGCCGGGGGGTTCCTGCCAGCACCGGGGCGGCAGGAGTGCGGCCAGCACGCAGGCGACCGGCGGGCGGTCGAGGCAGGCGGCGACGTTGAACGCGACCAGCGCGCCGAGGCTCTGACCGAGGATCGCGTAGGGGTGCTCGATGTGCGGGTGCATGGCTGTCCGGATCCGCTGGACCAGTTCGTCCAGCGTCGCGGGCATGGGTGTCCCCGTCCGGCCCCCTCGGCCGGGAAGCCGCACGGCCCACAACTCGATGTCGTCGGGCAACGCCCGACCGAACTCCCCGAATGCCGCCACATCGCCGCCTGCGTGGGGCAGGCAGAACAGGCGCAGCCTGCTCGCGGGCCGTGGAGCGGGGAGCCAGAACCACTCCCCTGCCAGGCGCGGGGCCGGGACGGTGGACGGATCGGCCGGATCGGCGGGGCTGCCGGTCACCACGCGCGGCTCCCCAGTTCGGACAGCGGGGCCCCCGGATCGGCCGCTGCTGCCCAGAGGACTCCTTCGTAGCCGTCGAGCAGCCGTCGAGCGGTACCGGGCAGCAACCGGTCGGTGCGGTAGCACAGCGCTTGATCCATTGCCCGTGGTGCTCGGTCCAGCACGTGCAGTTCCAGTGCGAATCGCGAGACCGCCTGGCGCGCGCCACCCCACTCGGCCACTTCGAGACCGCCCCAGCGCGTCCGGCCCGCTCCCGTGTGCAGCAGCTGGAACGCGATGTCCGCCAGTGGTGTGCTCCCCTCACCACGCCGATCGCGGCTTTCGCTCACCAGGACGTCGAAGGGGACCGACGAGTGCTCCATCGCGTCGAAGGTGGCCGCGCTCACCCGTTCGGCGATCCGGTCGAACGGCAGTCCACGGGGGATGTCCATGCGGAGGGGGACGGTGTTGACGAAGAACCCCACCGTGGACTGGAACTCGGCGCGGGATCGCCCGGAGACCGGGACGGTGAGGACGATGTCATCCGTTCCGGAGACATGGGACAGCAGCGCCGTCAACGCCGTCAACGCGGTGACGAACATCGTGCGCCGGTACCGGACAGCCAGTGATCGCACTTGTTCGACCAGATCCGGCGGGATGGGACGGAGCAGCTCCTCACCGGCCGCGGATGAATCCACCTGGTGTGGCCGGTCGGCGATGAGATCCAGCAGCGCGGGCGCACCGTCGAGCCGTTCCCGCCAGAAGGACAACTCCCGTTCGACGTGCTCCCGCGTGAGCGTGGCGCGCTGCCAGGCCGCGAAGTCCGAGTACTGCGCCTCGGGGGCCGGGAGCCGCACCGGAGTGCCACTCGAGTGAGCCGTGTACAGCACTTTGAGCTCCTCGGCCATGATTTCGATCGACCACGCGTCGATGAGGATGTGGTGCACGACGATGACCAGGACGTGCCTGTCGCGGTCGAGGCACAGCAACCAGATCCGGATCGGCGGCCCGGCGGCGAGCTCGAACGGCGTGCTGATCCGCTCCTCGACGAAGAGGGAGGCCTCGGCGTCCGAGATGTCCACCACCGGGATGTCGACGCCTCCACCGGGCGGAGCGATGTCCATCCTGGGCACCCCGCGCTGGGCCGGGAAACTCGTGCGCAGGGCTTCGTGCCGGTCCACCAGATCACTGACCGCGAGGCGCAGGGCACGCCGGTCGAGCGCACCGCGCAGTTCGTACGCGACGCACCCGTTGTATTCGGTCGCGCCCGGATCGAGTTGCTGCAGGAACCACAGCCGGTGCTGGGCAGGGGATACGTTCATGACCGGCGGTGGGGCTCGGCGCCGCCGGGTGCCGTCGCCCGGATGGGGTGGAGGACCATGGAACTCAACCTTCCCTGGGATCGGAGTGCGGCTGTTCTGCGAAGTCGCTCCCTTCGGCACCCACGTGCCTGATCAACGACTCCCAGCAGAGGTGGAGCTTCTCCACCGTCTCGGCGTCGAACGACGGCCGGTGCACGATGTCCACGAACCGGTTCTCGCCGATGCTGATGACGTCGAAGAACAACGGGTACTTGGCATGCCTGACCGGCGGGAGGTCGATCGAGACGTCGAGGCCGCTCATGCGCGGCTCGGGGACAGCGGGGTTGAGGTTGAAGACGGCGTCCGGTTCTCCGGCGGCCGCGGGGCGGTCGAGCAGGTTCACCAGGTGCGGTCGCGTCCGGGCCTCGAGATCGCGGAACGACTCTCCCCTGGACAGAGCTGTCCGCACCCCGGCGACCAGCACGTAGTGGCCCGCGAAGTCGTGCTCGTCGAGCGGCCGCTGGTCCACGTGGACACCCAGGCCCAGTTCGGCCTCACCGGTGACCTGGTGCAGGGCGTAGGCGAACGCGCTGAACGCCAGCGCGAAAGGGGTGCAACCGAGTTCAGCGGCCCCGGTGCGCAGAGCGGCCCAGAGATCCGGAGCCAGCGGGACGGTGTGCCGACGCGCCGGGTCGAAGGCGTCCGGCGTGCGGGGAAGCGGTTCCGCGACCGAGGTGACCTGCTGCCGCAGGCGTACGGGCACAGCAGGCCGACTCGGCGGAAGGGATTCCCCCGCCACGTGCCCGCTGTAGAACCCCGCCAGGTCGTCGAGCAGCAAGGACAAGCTCGTGCCGTCCATCACGAGGTGGTGCGCGGACACCAGCAGCGCGTGGTGCTGTGGCGAGTGTTCGAAAAGGGTCGCGCGGCACAACGAGCCGTCGAGGGGGGCGAACGGCGCGGCGGCGTCGTCGGCGATGGCCTCCGGCGTCGGCGGGACATCGGAAACCCGGATCGTCAGATCCGTGCTCCGGTCGCACCTCAACCACTCGCCATCAGCGGTCACCGCGGCGCGTAGCGCTGGGTGGTTGCGCCCGGCATCCCGCCAGGCCCTGCGGAGGGCGTCGCGGTCCAGATCACCGCGGAGGTCAACCAGCACGCTCTCGTGGTAGGCAGTCCACTGAGGACCGTGGTGGCGCTGCAGCTGCCACAGCTGCTTCTGCTGAGGCGTCATCGCCCACTCCAGCCGGGGAGCGGGTTGCGCGGCCGTCAGGAACCCCGGCTCGCGCAGGCGCCGCAGGCTCGCGTCGACCGCGTCGAGCAACCGTTCGGCGTCGGTGTCCTCGTGGACCGTCGACAGGAAGAACGTCCGCCCTTCCTGCACGTGGATTCCCTCCGACAACAGCGTGTGGTACAGCAGCTCCATCTCCAGCGGTTGGTGGAGGCTGGGGTTACCGCGGTACTCCAAACGCCACATCGACCCGAAGGACGCGACGGTGTAGGGGACGGCCGCTTCGCGGAAGATCTCGCGCAGCCCCTCGACGAGGCGGTCCGCACGCGCGTTCAGGTCCTCGTAGAGCCCCGGACCGGAATCGGCCAAGTGGTCGAGGACCGAAGTGGCCGCCGCGACGGCGAGCGGGTGCTTCTGGAAGGTGCCGCCGAACAACGTCGTGGTGTGCGTCGGCATGCTGCCGTCGCCCGGACGCCACACGCCGCCGTCCATCCCACCCATCAGGTCGCCCCTCCCGGCGATCACCGCGAGTGGCAGGCCACCACCGATGATCTTCCCGTAGGTGGCCAGATCGGGGGTGACGCCGAAGTGCGCGGCGGCACCACCCGGACCGATGCGGAACCCCGTGATCATCTCGTCGAAGACGAGAACCATGCCGCGCTCGCCGGTAAGCCTGCGCAGTGCCGCGAGGAAAGCGGCAGGCTGCAACGAGGGGTTGCGGCTCTGCACCGGCTCGACGACCACGGCCGCGACATCGTCGGCTGCCCGCAGGTACTCCAGCGCCGACTCCTGCCCGTACGGCAGGACAACCGCCTCACTCGCCGCCGCGGCGGACAGGCCGGGCGCGATCGGGGTCGCGCCACCGGCATCCGCTCTGGCCAGCACGAGATCGGTCAACCCGTGGTAGGACCGGTCGAAGTAGGCCACCTTGGGGCGTCCGGTGGCCAGCCGGGCAAGCCGGATCGCTCCCATGACGGCCTCGGACCCGGTGTTGCAGAACGTCACCCGCTCGTGGCCGGTGAGGTCGCCCAGCCGTTCGGCCAGTTCGTATGCCTGCTTGAGCTGGACGCCCAGCGAATACGTCCTGTCCAGCTGCCGTCGGATGGCACTGGTGACGAACGGCGGGTTGTGCCCGAACAGGTGAACACCGAAGCCCATGCCGTAGTCGATGTACTCGCGGCCGGAGTCGTCCCAGATCTTCGCGCCTGCCGTGCGCTCGGCGACCAGCGGGACGTGCAGGTCTTTCAGCTCCGGGCGGAAGTGGCTGAACGGCCTGCTCTCGGCCAGGCGAGGACGGTACCGCCGCACGAGCTGCCGGGCGTGGGAACTGGTCCGCGACGCGAGGTCGTTGACGAAGCGCTCCTGGGCGGGTGTCAACCTGCTCGGCCGCCACTTCGGCGGTTCGGGAGGCCGCCCTGCGGACGAACCGGTCCGCGTCCCGCCCGCTGGAACGCCCTCGGCGGGCTTGGCGACCGCACTCGGTGACGTGGCCGTGCTCGCCGGTGGATCGGCGGAGATCCGCGCTCGCGCACCGAGGAGGGTGAGTTGATCGCGCATGAGCTTCAACTGCTCGGCGACTACGGCGGGCAAGCCGTCGACCGGCCTCGCGTCAAGTGGCGCGACGTCCACGGCCGGCGCACTCGTCGTCGGAACCGCGATTTCCTCAGCGGTGGTAGGCGCGGTTTCCCCCTCCTGGGCGTCTGCACCGTCGAGCACCCGCACGCCGCTGAGCCCCCCAGCCAGCTCACGGATGGTCATGTACTCCTCCAGGAGCTGCCTGACCTCGATCTGCGTGCCGTAACGCGCGTTGAGCCGCGCCACGAGCTTGAGCATCACCAGGCTGTCCGCTCCCAGCTCCAGGAACCGGTCGTCGTCGGAGATCTCCCGGACGTCGAGGCCCAACTGCCCGGCGAGTTCGCCCTTCACCCACGTACCGAGGTCTTCGACCGCCGGGTGTGTCATTTCGCTCCCCTTCGGGGTCGGATCGAGGCCCCAGTACCGCTGCCGCTGCCAGGGATAGGTGGGCAGGCCCTGGACGAACCGGCCGTGCGGGTACACAGCCGTCCAGTCCAGGTCGGCCCCGACCGAGTAGAGGCGCGCGAGGGTTTCCGGGAGGTCGCCGCCCGCGTGGACGACCTCCACCGGCGTCGTGCCTGCCCACCGCGCGGTGACGGCGATGTCCACGGCGTGGGCGGAGGCCGGACCGATCTCGAGGAAGCTGGTGAAACCCCGGCGCAGCAGCGCCTCCACGGCTTGCCGCATCCGCACCGGCTGGACGACGCCGCGAGCCCAGTAATCCGGCCCGAGGGCCGCCGGGTCCAGGACGTCACCGGTGACGCTGGAGCAGAACAGGGCTGTGCCGGAACCGGTGGCCGCCCCCACCCCCATCGCCCGCATCCGGTCCGCGGCCGGACGCATGGCCGGGCTGTGGAAGGCGTAGTCCATGGTCAAGCGCGTGCAGCGGTAACCAGCCCCGGTCAGCACCCCGGCCGCGACGGCCAGTCGCTCCTCCGGCCCGGACAGGACGCAGCCGCGCGGGCTGTTCTCCGCCGCCAGCACCAGTCCGGCCTGCTCAGCGGCTCGCCTGATGTCCTGCGAGTCCGCGGACTGCCCGGTGACGGCCAGCATGCCACCGGACCCGCGCAGGTCAGCCATCGCCGTACCGCGTTCCGCCACCAACCGGGCCGCGGACTCCAGGTCGAACAAGCCCGCTGCGAAGGCCGCCGCGGCCTCTCCCGCGCTGTGGCCGATGACGGCCGCGGGCCGCACGCCGAACGATCGCCACACCGCGTAGAGCGCGGCTTGGTAGACGAACAGCGCGGCCTGGGCCACGGCCGTGTTCCGCAAACGCTCCGCCCCGCCGCGGTTCCACCCCGCCAGCAACCCGTGTACCGACACTCCCAGCGTCTCGGCGAAGATCGGCTCACACGCGTCGACCACCTGCCGGAACGCGGGCTGTGCGAGCAGTTCGCGCCCCATGGCGGCGTGCTGGCCGCCCTGTCCGGGGAACACCAGAACGCTCTCACGCCAGAACCGCTTCTCGCGCCGCTCGTTGTCCGCCGTGGCACGGCGCAGCTCGGCGACCAGTCCGTCCCGGTCAACGGCGACGAAACCCCGACGGTGGTCGAAGTGCGCGCGTCGGACCGCTGCCGTGTAGCACACGTCCGCCACCGACGGGCCGTCCCCGGCTTCCAGCGTGTCGGCGTAGCGGCCCGCCAGCGCACGCAGGGCCGCGGCGCTGCGAGCCGACAGGGGCAGGACGAGGGCGGGGTGGTCAGGGATCGTCGTGGTCGGTGCGGGCACGCCCTCGGAGACGACGGCGTGCGCGTTGGTGCCGCCGTACCCGAACGAGCTGACAGCTCCGACCAGCTCCTTGCCGGTGTCCCACGGGCGCGTGCTCGTGACGATCTCGACCGAGCCACCGGTCGCGGGCAGCCGGGGGTTGAGCCGTTCGGTGTGCAGCGAGGCGGGCAGCTTCCGGTTGCGGAGGCACAGGACCAGTTTGACCAGGCCGGCGAGGCCCGCCGCCGCCTCGGTGTGGCCGATGTTGGACTTGACCGAGCCCACGTAGCACGGCCCGTCCGCGGGCTGCCGCTTGCCGTACGTGCGCAGCAGCGCTCCGAACTCGATGGGATCCCCCAGCGGAGTGCCGGAGCCGTGCGCCTCGACGTAGGTCACCGCGGAGGAGGGCAATCCGGCATCCACCAGAGCGCGGTTGATGACCTCCTCCTGCGCGGGCCCGCTGGGGGCGGTGAGGCCGTTGCTCCTGCCGTCCTGGTTGACCGCTGTTCCACGGATCACCGCGAGGACCTCGCTGCCGCGCCGCTGCGCCGACGTCAAGAGCTCCAGCACGAGCACCGCGCAACCGTCCGAGCGCACATAACCGTCGCCGTCCGCGCCGAAGGGCCGGCAACGACCGTCCGACGCCATCATGCCGAATTCCGAGAGCGACACCCAGTTGTCCGGGGCCAGCACGAGGTTCACCGCGCCGACGAGCGCCCGGCCGCACGTGCCCCGCCGCAGGTGCTGCACGGCCAGGTCGAGGGCGACGAGGCCGGAGGAGCAGGCGGTGTCGACCGCCAGGCTGGGCCCTCGGAGGTCGAACGCGTACGACAACCGGTTGGCCGCGATGGCCGGGGACTGACCAGTGCTGAAGTACGGACCGACACGTGCGAGGTCGGCGCCCAGCAGCCGCCCGTAGTCGCTGCCGCTGATACCGACGAAAACACCGCAGTCACGGGCTTCGTCACCGCGAGCGGGCAGACCTGCCCGCTCCATCGCCTCGTGCGAGACCTCCAGCAGCATCCGCTGCTGGGGATCCACGCTCTCGGCCTCGGCGGGCGAGATCCCGAAGAACCCCGCGTCGAAGTCGGCCGCGCTGGGCACCCGACCGGCCCAACGGGTGCCGGTCGTGCCCGGTGCGGAGATCCCCGCTGGGACGTACTGGTCGAGCGGTCCCGTGGAGCCGGGCAGTTCGGTGATGGCGTCGGTCTCGTCCATCAGCACCCGCCACAGGTCCTCCGGTGCGAACACGTCACCGGGGAACCGGCACGACATGGCCGTGATCGCGATGGGCTCGGCGTTCATTCCAGCGCCTGCACGAGGTCGGCGATGGTGGGGTGGTCGTAGACGAGGGTTTCCGGCACGCTGATCCCGAGCACCTTCGCCAGCTCACCGGCCAGTTGCTCGGCACGCAGCGAATCCAGCCCGTACTCGGACAGCGGCGCGTGGTCGTCGATCTCCGCCGCCTGCACTCCAACGGTCCTGGCCACCAGCCACCTGACCATCGGGCGCAGTTCGGGGCCGCTCGCGCGGGGCCGGTCCTCGGCGAGCGGGTACCGGTGGCGCACCTCGATCGCCCCGCTCCGCAGCCTGCGGGCGCACTCGGCGCGCTGGACCTTCCCGCTGGAGGTCTTGGGCACGCTCCTCGGCCGGACCAGGGCGATCATCTGGGCCCTGAGCTCGAAGGTCTCACCGAGGCGGCGCTGCACGGCCGCGGCCACCGCGGGCAACTCCTCGTCGGAGCAGGAGTCCACCACTTCGCAGACCACACCGACCTCCTCCCCCAGCGCGCCCTCCTCGGGGAACGCGGCGGCTCCACCCGGCCGGATCGCCGGGTGCGCCCGCTCGGCGACGTGCTCCAGGTCGATCGCGTCGTAGTTCTGCCCTCGGACGATGATCACGTTCTTCAGACGGCCGCTGATGTAGATCTCGCCGCCGTGCCGGAACCCGAGATCCCCGGTTCGCAGGTACAGCCGCTCCGGGTCGCCCCTCAAGTGCCCGTAGAGCTTGCCCCGGACGTTGCCCTGGTCGCCGTGCACACCGGTGGTGACCGCCCACCCGGCGATCCAGATCTCCCCGACGGTGTCGTCCCCCAGTGCGTCGTACGTGTCGGGCGAGACGATGGCCACCTCCAGCCCCGGCACCGGGCGGCCGCACGACACGAGCAGCCTGGCGTCGTCCGCGGCGGGCCTGACCCAGCCCGCGGCGAGGCTTTCGCGGTCCGCGGCGAACGCCCGTGGGGACTCCCCGGAGCGGGGCGCCGTGGCGATGAGGGTGACCTCGGCGAGTCCGTAGCAGGGGCGCATCGCCTCCGGCTTGAAGCCCTGGGCGCCGAAAGCGGCCTGGAAGTCGGCGATCGTCTCGTGCCGGACCGGCTCGGCCGCGTTGGGCGCCACGCGCCACGTGTCGAGGCGGAGCTCGCGTCGCCGATCCGGGGCGATCTTGCGCACGCACAGGCTGTACGCGAAGTTGGGCGCGGGCGAGTGCGTGCCGCCGAAGTCGGAGATGGCGCGCAGCCAGCGTTCCGGATCGCGCACGAAGGCACGGGGGGTCATCAGCACCACCTGCCCGCCGTGCAGCAGCGGCATCTGAAGGCCCATCACCAGGCCGAAGTCGTGGAACAGCGGGAGCCAGTTGACGCAGACCGAGTCCGGGCCGAAGTCGAAGACCTCACCGACGATCTCGGCTTCGCGCAGGATGTTGTCGTGCGTCACGACCACGCCCCGCGGCAGATCTGTCGTACCGGAGGTGTACTGGACGTACGCGATGTCGTCCCGGGAGACCGGACCGGCCGGGGACACCTGCTCGCGGGTCACCGGCTCGGTGTCCGGTGAACGCAGTCCGAGAGCCTTCAGCGAGGTGGGCGTCACGTTCCCGATGCCGTACCTCGCCCCGGCGTCGTCGACCAGGCGGGACAGCCGCACGGCACTCCGGTCCTGCTCGGCCCGCAGTTCCGGCGCCGGTACCGGTACGACGCCTGCCATCATGCACCCGAGGAAGTCGACGACGAAGTCGGCTCCGCTGTCGCGCAGCAACACCACCGGTTCCCCCTCGCCGAGCACAGACCTGAGCCTGTTCGCGCGGTCGAGGGAGCGGTCGTGCAGCTGTGCGTAGGTGAGGACGGTCCTGCTGGGCCGGTCCCCGTCGGTGAAGTCGAGTTCCGTGATCGCGGGCTGGTCCGGCCTCGTCCGGGCGTGCCGTTCGAGGACCTGCGTGATGCTGTCCGCCTCGCCCAGAGCCGCTGTCATGGACGTACTCCCCTCTCCCTGATGCTCCGCGGCCGGATGTCGGTCCAGACCTCTCCGATGTGCGCCAGGCATTCCTCCTCTGAACCCCGGTAGCCCGTCGGCTGCCAGCCAGGCGGTAGTTCACGATCACCGCTCCACAGCGAGTACTGCTCCTCGTCGTTGACGACGACGAGGTAGTCCTGCCGAACGTCCACGGCTTCTCCGATCGTCAGCGGGAGGTGATGATGTGTTCGGGTCCGCTCGTCATCGCGCGCGCTGCTGCCAGGTAGGCGTCGGTGTAACCGACCGCCAGGGCGTGGGGAACACGGGCCGCGTGGCTGACGACGAGGAGCGCGCGGTCGGAGGCCGGGTCCTGGACGAACCCGACACTCAGCGGGAACGAGTTGGGTTCGTACCGGAGCGTCGGCGCCGATCCGATCCGGTCGTCCTCGATCCACGACTTCCTGACCGGCCCGTCGAGCGCGTGGAACCGGTTGTAGGTGAAGTTCACGTCCACCTCTCCACGCGCCAGCAACCGGATGAGCGAGGCGAAAGGCACCCTGCGATGGGGCATCACGGCGGTCTCGGCGTCATGCGCCTGTCCGATGAGGGCGCGCCACGTCGTGTTCTCGAAGGAGGCGACAAGGGGCACGATGTTCACGAACAACCCCAACGCCGTCGTTCCCGCCGCTTCCTCGGGCCGCCCGTTCACCGTGACGCCCGTGACGACCTGGCGCCGTCCTGTCACCTGGTGCAGTGCCGCGAAGTGAGCCGCGAGGAAAACGCTCTTGGCGCTCGTGCCCGCGGATCGGGCCAGCCGCACCATGTCGCGGCAGATGTCGCCGTCGACCTCCCGGTCGACGGTCCGCATGAGCCCCCGGGCGCTCGTCCCGCCGTCCGGCGGGATGGTCCCGGCCAGCATCACGCCGTCCACGCCGGTCAGTCGATCCGCCCAGAAGTCGAGCGAGTCCGCCGCTCGCACAGCACTGCGCTCCATGGCGACGAACCGGCGGAACACCGGACCGGAGGGCTGGGCCGGGGGCAGGTCGGGGCGCGCGCTGAACGCGGCGTGCCGGTCGAGCAGTTGGGCGAGCAAGGAGGTGAAGCTCCAGCCGTCCAGGATCGCGTGGTGCTCGGTGAGGGTGAGCTGGAAGGCGTCATCGCCGAGCCGCTGGGCGGTGACCCTCAGCAGCGGTGCCTGGTCCGGGGCGAACGGGGTCGCCCACTCGGCTTCGACGAGCGCCACCACGGCGGCCTCGCGCTCGGCGGGCGAGGCGTTGCTCAGGTCCCGCACGGTGAGCGGCAGCGGGACCGACCGGTGGACCAGCTGCATCGGTTCGCTGAACGACACGAGGTCGAAGCAGGTGCGCAGCACCGGGTGGCATGCGATCGCCTCGGCCAGTGCCCGTTCCAGAGCCCGCGCGTCCAGCCCGCAACGGATCCGGTAGCTGTTGACGTTGTGGTACGGCCTGAGCGCGGGTTCCACCTCCATGTGGTAGACCATCGCCAGCTGCATGGCCGTCATCGGGTAGGCGTCCTCGACATCATCCGGGAGCCGTTCCCGGTCGGCCGGGAGCAGCAACTCCTGCGCACTGGCCCCGGCCGCGCTCGGCCGCGTGCGCGGTGTCATCCGCCGCGCCCCCGCCGTGACGGTCGGACACGCGAAGAGCGCGTCGAGCGCGAGGTCGTATCCCATCTCCTGGAGCCTGCCGACGACCTGGACACCACGCACCGAGTCGCCGCCCAGGCCGAAGAAGTCGTCGTGCCTGCCGACGCGCGCCACGGACAGGACGTGGCCGAGCGCCTCCGCCAGCGCTGTCTCGGCATCTCCCTCGGGTGCTTCGAACGGAGCGTCCCCGCGGGCGATGGCCGGTGGGAGGGCACGCAGGTCGACCTTGCCGTTCGAGGTCCGCGGCAGGTCGTCCACGAAGGTCACCACAGCGGGAACCATGTAGTCGGGCAGTCGCAGGGCCAGTCGCTGCCGCAGGTCCGACGCCGTCGGGCAGTCCGGCCCCGGCACCGCGTAGGCCAGCAGGCGGCCATCCTCGCCCGCCACCACCACCGCTGCCAGGACACCGGGAAGATCGGTCAGTGCCTGGCGGACCTCCCCCGGTTCGACGCGGAAACCGCGGATCTTGACCTGGTCGTCGGCGCGTCCGAGGTATTCCAGGTCTCCATCGGGCAACCAGCGGGCCAGGTCGCCGCTGCGGTACACGCGAGCACCCGGCACGTTCGGATCGGGTACGAAGCGGCGAGCCGTCAGCTCCGGCCTGCCGATGTAGCCGATGGCGGTGCCACCGCCTCCGACGTGGATCTCGCCGGGGACGCCCACCGGGACGTGGCGGCCGTGCCGGTCGAGAACGGCGACCGACAGGTGCGGCAGCGGTCTGCCGATCACACTGCGGTCGAACCCGCTGTCAGCGGTGATGTCATGGGCAGTGACGTGAACGGTGGTCTCGGTGATGCCGTACATGTTGCACAACCGCGCCGACGGCGCCGCCCCGAGCGAGAACCACCGGCGCACCGGCTCGGCGGTCAGCGCCTCCCCGCCGAGGACGACCAGTCTCAGCTCCAGTCGCCGCGGCGAACCCCGCAACGCCCGCACCAACTGGTCGAACGCGGTGGGCGTCTGGCTGAGCACGGTGACCCGCTCTTGTCGCAGGAGATCGGCGAAGGCCGCCGGATTCCTGCGGACCTGCCTGGGGACGACGACCAGACGTCCGCCGTGCAGCAGCGCTCCCCAGAACTCCCAGACGGCGAAGTCGAAGGCGAACGAGTGGAACAGGGTCCACACATCGCCCCGGTCGAACCCGAACCGGTCCGAGGTCGAGGCGAACAACTCCATCACGTTCGCGTGGGCGACGGCCACGCCTTTGGGCCGGCCCGTGGAGCCGGAAGTGTAGATGACGTAAGCCGTCGCGCTCGGCGACACGGCCAGTCCGAGGTCGTCCACCGGCTGCGTGTCGATGGCTGCCGCGTCGGCGTCCAAGTGCACGACAGACCTGCCCCGCTCCGGCACGGCGGCGTCGGTGACCACGAGTCGCACGGCGGCGTCCGAGAGGACGAAGTCGACCCGCTCCTCCGGGCTGGAGACCTCCACGGGCACGTACGCGGCCCCGGTTTTGAGCACCGCCAGCACCGCGATCACCTGGCGCACCGAAGGGTCCATCACCAGACCGACGTGGTCGCCCGGCCGCACGCCTCTGGCGACCAGCAGCCTCGCGAGCTGATTGGCACGGGCGTTGAGGTCGGCGTAAGTCGTGTTCGTCACGCCGTCGGTCACCGCGGTGCTCGCCGGGTGCGCGGCGGCTTCCGCCTCGAACAGCATGTGCGGGCAGGCCGTCGGTTTGCTGCTGACCGGCTGGTGCGGCCGCACCACCAGCCAATCGTCATCGGTGAGCACAGGCAGGTCGGCCACGGTCGTCTCGGGGTGGTGGACAGCGGCGGCGAGCAGGATCCGCCAGTGCGCAGCCATCCGCTCGATCGTGGCGGCGTCGAAGAGGTCGGTGCAGTACTCGACCTCCGCCCTGAACCCGACCCCGTCGTCGAACACCGACCAGGTGAGGTCGAACTTCGCGGTACCGGTCGGCAGCACCGCTGTGCGCCCGGTGGCGGGACCGATTCGCAGCAGCCGGTTCTGCTCCCCGTGGAAACCGAACACGACCTGCACCAGTGGTTGGTGGTCCGCCCACTGACGGGGGCCGAGCGCTTCCACGATCTTCGCGAACGGTGCTCGGCGGTGCTCCAGGTCGTCGAGGAATCCGGTCAGCACACGTGCGATCAGATCCGCGAACCGCTCGTGCCCGCTGACCGCGGTCCGCACCGGCAGCATCGAGACGAAGTGCCCGATCGCCGATTCCTCGTCGACTCCCGCGCTCTCCCGGCCGTCGAGCGGGGATCCGATCACCAGGTCCTCCATGCCGGTGTACCGGTGCAGCAGTGCCGTGAACGCGCTGAGCATGACGATGAAAGGCGTGACGCCCTCCTGCTTAGCGAGGAGCCTCACCTGGTCGCAGACCTCCCGCGGCAGATCGAACGCGAACCTCGTCCCGGTGCCCCGCCAGACGGGTGGCCGGGGCCGGTCCGCGGGCAGGACCAGCCTTTCCGGAGCACCCGCGAGCCTTTCGCGCCAGTACCGGAGAGCGCGTCGCTCGGCTCCGTCCGACGCCTGTGTCCGCCACCGTTCGACGACGACGCGGTACTGCACGGGCAGCGGCAGCTCAGGTGGGCGGCCCACCAGAGCGGCTTCGTACAGCTCGGCCAGCTCCTTCTCGAGCACCGGCAGGGACAACTCGTCGAAGGCGATGTGGTGCAGCACCACCAGCAACTGCCATGCTTCCTGGCCGCTGCGCACCAGCCGGGCCCTGATCGGCGTCTCCCGCTCCAGGTCGAACGGGCGAGAGGCGTCCTGCGCTATCGTCGCGGCGTCCGCCGTGACGACCAAGTCGACAGCAGCGGTCTCCAGGACCGTCTGGCACGGACCGGCCGCGGAGACGCCGTACACGGTTCGCAGTACTTCGTGCCTGTCCACGATCGCATTCAGGCATTGCCTGAGGACCTCTTCGTCGACCGGGCCCTTCATGTCGAGCAGCCACGGCACGTTGTACGTGGCCGTCCCTGGTATCAGCCTGTCCAGGAACCACAGAGCACGCTGGTTGGGCGACAGCGGCGCGCCTCCGGATTGCGACAAGTCAGACCTCCTCGATCTGGAGGGCGGCGAGCTCGGCCAGCCACTCGGCGATCATCTCGGTCACCGTCGGGTTGGTGTACAGGTCCGTGTTGAACTCGACCACGCCGGAGATCCGGTCGCCGTGGTCGGTGATCTGCCAGGCGACTTCGAACTTGGCGGTGCCGGTCGGGATGAGCTCGCGGCTGCCGATGGCGTCGCCGAGCCGCAGGTGCTGCTCGGCGTGGCGGTGCATCTCCAGGGCCACCGGGGTCAGCGGCACGCGGTCCAGCGAGCGGGAACCCGCGACGTGCCGGACCACGAGATCGAACGGCACATCCCCGTGCGTGAGGTCGGCGAGCACGTCGCGACGCACCCGGTTCAGCAGCCCGCGCACGTCGGTGCGGTCCTGGCGCCGGTCCAGGCGGATGCGCAGGGGGACCACGTTGACGTAGCAGCCGATCAGATCGGCCGTCGCGGGACTGCGCCGGGACGAGGGCGTGCCGACGACCAGGTCGTCCTGCCCCGACCGGTTCCGCAGCACCAGGCACAGGCAGGTGAGCAGCACCATGAACGGGGTGACACCCGCGGAGCGCGCCAACACGCGCACCTTCTCGACCAACGGCGCCGGCAGGTCGAACGGCACGACGGCACCCCGGACGCCCAGTTCGGCCGGACGGGGCAGGTCGGTCGGGAGGTCGGTCCACAGGGGCGCGCCTGCGAGCCGGTCCCCCCAGTAGGCCAGGTCCCGCTTCGCATCCGGGTCACCCCCGCGTGCGGGCAGTGCGGGCAGGCGGGCAGGACGCCCGGTTGACGCCGCCTCGTACAGCTTGCTCAGCTCCGCCTCGAAGATCCGGCGCGACTCCTCGTCCCAGATCAAGTGATGAGCCACCACGACCAGGGCCGACACCGGTCCCGAGCGCAGCAGGCGGAAGCGGATCAGCGGAGCGCCGTGCAGCTCGATGGGCCGACGCGCCTCGGCGTCGATCACCGCGTCCAGATCAGCGGTCTCCTCGGGCTGCAGCTTGATCGGCACGTGCCTGAGGACACGGCAGAGCGGCTCGCCCAGATCGGACATGAAGACCGTCCGCAGCGCCTCGTGCCGTGCCATGATCGCGTTGACAGCGTGTTCGAGAGCCGCGTCGTCGATCCGACCGGTCAACCGGAAGACCCAGGGCACGTTGTAGATCGCCGACCCGGGGTGCCACTCCGCGTCCATCCAGATCCCGTGCAACCCGGCAGGCAACGGCTGCCACGCGGGCATCCCGTCGTCGTCGTGGGACACCGCCTCGTCATCCGCGTCCGCCGTGGTCGTCGCCGTCTGAGCACACCGCCGTCCGGCCTCCGCGTCGAGCCGGGCGGCCAGGTCCGCCAGCACTGGTGTC
The DNA here is from genome assembly GCF_017876325.1 of Saccharothrix coeruleofusca. Lineage (NCBI taxonomy): Bacteria > Bacillati > Actinomycetota > Actinomycetes > Pseudonocardiales > Pseudonocardiaceae > Saccharothrix > Saccharothrix coeruleofusca. The sequence continues at coordinate 2,389,190 of NZ_JAGINV010000001.1, read as the reverse complement.
TCGAAGATCCCCTGCGGGGACACGTCGTCCCAGGTGCCGATCAGCCGGGTGGTGATCCGGATGGCGGTCAGCGAGTCGCCGCCCAGCTCGAAGAAGTCGCTGTCCCTGCTCACCGAGTCCACTCCGAGCACTTCGCGCCACACCTCGGCCAGCAGTTCCTCCGTGGCCGTGGCGAAGGGTCGTGGTACGACGTGCGTCAGCTCGGCGTGGTCCAGCTTCCCCGCTCTGGTCCGGGGAAGCCGGTCGTGCAGGCTCAGCTCGCGCGGCAGGAGGTGGGCGGGCAACCGGTCGGCCAGGAACCGCATCAGTGCGTGACTGGTCACGTCGCTCGAACCGGGGACGACGTAGGCGGCGAGGTAGTCACCCCTCGCGTCCGCCACCCCCACGACGGCGCACTCTCCGACGTCCGGGTGGCGCTCCAGCACGGCCTGCGTCTCCGCGGGCTCGACCCGGAAGCCGCGGATCTTGATCTGCGCGTCGGACCGCCCGACGTACTCCAGGGTTCCATCGGTGCGCCGGCGCACGAGATCACCGGTCCGGTACATGCGCGTTCCGGGGAGCGGGCTGAACGGGTCGGGGATGAAGACCCGTGCCGTCAACGCGGGCCTGCCGAGGTAACCAACGGCCAACGGCTCTCCACCGACGTACAACTCGCCGGAATCCACCGGGCGCAGCCTGCTGTCCAAGACGTACAGGCGGCGGTCGCCCACCGCGACACCGATCGGCGCGGTCGCCGAGTCCGGGGCGCCGACGTCGTGAGCGGTGGCGGTGACGACGCATTCGGTCGGTCCGTACGCGTTGAGCAGACCGACGTCCGGAGCGTGGCGCATCCACCGCTCGACGGTGCCCGCGGACAGCCGCTCTCCGCCGGAGATCATCAACCGCAGCCGGTGCCCGGCGGGCAGCGGGCGGTCGGCGAGGCTCCGGGTGACCTCTGCCAGGTAGGCCGCGGGAAGGTTGGCCACCGTCACTTCTTCCCTGGCGATCAGTCCGGTGATGCCTGCCGCCGAGTGCAAGCCCTCGGGGAGGACGACGAGCGTGCCGCCCGCCAGGATCGGCGCGAGCACCTGCTCAAGGGCGACGTCCACGAAGGGCGCGGCTGAGTACAGCACCCGGTCGTCCTCGCACAGCCCGAAGCGGGCGGTGATCGCACCCAGGTGACGGCCCAGTGCTTCGTAGGTGACGCACACGCCCTTGGGCGTGCCCGTCGTCCCGGAGGTGTAGACGATGTACGCGATGCCACCGTGCCCAGCCGGTTGGCAGGCGAACCCCGCAGCATCCTCTCCGGCAACGGCGATGGCATGCTCATCAAGCATCAGCGCAGCGCCACTGTCGTCCATCACCGTTCTGATGCGTTCCACGGGCGCGTCCGGGTCCAGCGCGACGTACGTCGCACCGGCGAGCAGGACACCGAACAAGCCGATGACGCCGTGCAGTCGGTTCCCCGTTCGGACAGCGAGCACATCACCCGGCCCCGTGCCGTTCGCCTGCAGGTACTTCGCCAGCCCTTTCGCCCGCCCGGCCAGCTCGGCGTACGTCACCTGGTCGGCCCCCGCCGAGATCGCCGGGTGGTCCGGGCGTCTCGCCGCCCAGTGCTCGACCACAGCCCTCCAACTACCACGAACGGCGAGATCCGCGATGTCCGGATCGAGATCATGCCGGGATTCGCGACCCCGCGGAGAAGTCATCGACATCTCTTGATCGGCTCCCAGTTAGTACGTTCACGCCTGGACTGACGGACAACTCAGTTGGGCCGGCCGCTCAGGGAGTGGTTTCGCCCGGAGAACGCTGAGGAGAAGTCGTGGAGAGATCGACCAGCAGATCTCCCGACACGTCTCGGGTGTGTCAGGACCGCGCTTTGCGCACCGATTCGGCTGGACTCATCATAAGAAGGCGGCCGGCGGCCTCCGTAGAACGATCCGATCAAGATCTTGCCCGATAGAGTCAACATCGGTTCGCCGCCGCGACCACGTAGCGGTGACGCCGTTGGTTCCCTATAGTGGGCGGCACCGGCCACGTGGAAACCGCGGCCGGAAGGCGTTCCACCTCCTGCTCCGACCTTGACCGGACACACCAGGGAAACCGAGCGGATCAGCTAGGCGAACTCGCTGCCGCGACTGCTTCCGCGATGCGAATCCTCGACGTCCGCTCGTCTCCGGCAGTTCACGACCGCACCTCCGCGGCAGTAAAAGAGGAGGGCTACTTCATTTGTCGCGCACACTACGTGGCCAAGTGATCTCGGCCGGCGGCGGTATCGAGTACCTACCTTCGCTCTCGCTGGAAGCGTACCTGCGGCACGTCGAGGTCGAACACCCGGAACTCCACCGACTGCTCGACCTCGACAAAGCCCGTTCCGAGGGCGTGCTGCTGCGGCTCGTCTCCGTGACGAACGAGTTCGACACCGACGACACCGGGCGCGGTGATTCCTACCGCCGCGCCCAGCGGGACGCGTTCGCGCGGTGGAAGGGCATCCGGGAACTGCTGCGTCTGGCGACCCGAACCACCAGCGCGGGAGAGAAGACCGTCCTGGACGTCCTGGGGGGCGACGGCACTGTCGCGAGGGCCGCCGCCCTGCGGCCGGGCAGCCGCGCGGAGCGGCTGTCGGTCATCACCGGTGACATCTCCGGCAAGATGGTGGCCTGCGCGCTGGACTACGGACTGCCCGCGGTGCGCCAATCAGCGGACTGCTTGCTGCTGCGCGACGCATCGGTCGATGCGACGCTGCTGGCTTACGGTACGCATCACATTGCCGTCGAAGACCGACCGGAAGCCGTTCGCGAGGCCGTTCGCGTGCTCAAACCGGGCGGCCGTCTCGTTCTGCACGATTTCGACGGGCGGAGTCCGATGGCGAGATTCTTCGCTGAAGTCGTGCACAAGCACTCGACCACCGGTCATGACTACGCGCACTTCTCACGGGACGAGCTGGCCGCGCTCCTGGAACCGCTGCCGGTGCGCACCCGGATCGTCGACATGTACGACCCCCTGGTCATCGAGGCGGACAGCCCGCGAAAGGCGCGGTCCCGCGTGTGCGACTACATCGGCGACATGTACGGCATCCAGGGCTTCTTCGCCGGGCAACTGGGCCCCGATGTCTCGTGGCAGTTCGTTCAGGAGTTGTTCGACCACACAGCCTATTTCAGCGACCTCGGCCGTCCACCCCTGGGGCACCCGGTGCGCCCGATCGTGCGGAAAACCGACAGCCGTTGGACAGCCGAAGTGCCCCGAATGGCCCTGGTGGCCGTGGCCGAAAAGGTGGTTTGACATGGATTCGCGGTATGTTCCCGATCTCCTGCACCGACCGGACGGTCCTTCCGGTGATCGGCCGGCGATCGTCAGCGCCGATGGTGAGATGTCCTACCGGGAGCTGTGGCACGAGGTCGCCGCGATCACCGCGCGACTGGCTTCGGCGGGTGTGGAGCCTGGCGACTACGTAGCACTGCACCTCCCGCGTTCGGCCACTTACGTCACCTCGCTCATCGCCGTGATGACGATGGGGGCCGCGGCGGTGCCGATGGATCCCGAGCTCCCAGTGGAGCGTCTGCTGCAGATGGCGGACGCCACCAAGCCCAAGGTGATCGTGCACGCAGCGGACGGTCGATTCGGCGCGCCGGATGAGGCGCGCTGGCTCCGGGTCGACACCGGTCACCGCGACGGCGTCCTCGACAGCGGTACCTTCGACGCCACGCCGCAGGCGGCATGGCGTGAGCGCCCCGCGGCCGAGCGGACCGCGATGGTCCTCTTCACCACCGGCTCGGCGGATCGGCCCAAGGGTGTGCTGCTCCACCACGCGGGTCTGTGCAACCGCCTGGAGTGGGGGCACCGGTACTTCGGCCTGACCTCCGACGACCGCGTGCTGCACAAGGCGTCCTCGTCCTTCGACGCGGCCATCCACGAGATCTTCGCCCCGCTGATCGCAGGGGGCACGCTGGTCATCGGCCCGCCGGGAATCCAGTTCGACAGCTTGGGCATCCTCCGGCTGATCCGGGACGCCTCGGTCACGACGGCGCACTTCGTTCCCTCGATGCTGCGATATGTAGTCGAAGAGGAGAGCTTGCCGGAGTGCACTTCGCTGCGCCGCGTGCTCTGCGGTGGCGAAGCACTGGACATGACACTCGTGCGACGGTTCCGTGAACGCCATCCAGCCGCGCTGTACAACGGGTACGGCCCCACCGAGACATCGGTGAACGTCACCTACTGGAACTGCGACGAGCCGTTCTCCGGCGACATCGCCCCCATCGGCCGCCCCATCGACGGAGTGACCTGTCACGTCCTCGACGAGGACATGGCGCCTGTTCCGGCAGGCCGGATCGGTGAGCTCTGGATCTCCGGAATCGCGGTGAGCGGCGGGTACCTCGACGACCCCGAGCTGACCCGGCAGCGCTTCCGGCCGAACACCCTGTCCGGCGACAGCCCGTTCGTCTACCGCACCGGCGACCTGAGCCGGTTGACCGAATCCGGCTGCCTGGAATTCCACGGACGCATCGACGACCAGGTGAAGGTGCGGGGTGAGCGCGTCGCGCCGGAAGAGGTCAGCACCGTCATCCGCAGTCATCCGCAGGTCCGGGACGCCGCTGTCATCGGCGTCCCGGACGCCGTTCACGGCACGCGGTTGGTCGCGTACGTGGTCGCGCAGCGCGCCCACTCCCCGTTGGTCGACGGACTCCCTCGGGTCCAGCTGCCGAACGGCATGATCGTCGCCACGCCCACACCCGACGAAGCCATGTTCCTCTACCGGCAGATCTTCGAGCAGGACGAGTACTCCAGGTTCGGTCATGGAATCGGCGCCGGAGCTGTCGTCGTCGACGTCGGGGCGAACATCGGGCTGTTCTCCCTCTGGGCGTCCCAGCAAGCCGAAGGCGTCCGTGTCCTGGCGGTGGAACCGAACCCCGACGTGCTGCCGTACCTGAGGATCAATCTGGAGATGAACCAGGTCGTCTCCGAGGTGGTCCCCCTCGCCGTCACCGACACCACCGGGACCGCCCTGCTGACGTCCTTCCACCGTCTCAGCTACCTGTCCGGCTTGGGCGAAGGACGGCAGCAGCAGGCCATCGACTTGGTCGATTCCCACTACCGCAGGGCCTCGGCGGGCCGGGGAGGCCGCGGTCCCAGCCTCGACGAGATCTCCGGGCTGCGCAGGGAGGCCGAGGAACGGCTGGAGGCCACGCGGCACGAAGTCCGGACGGCCGACCTGTCGACCATCTTCGACCGCAGCGGTCTGGACCGGGTCGACCTGCTGAAGATCAATGCGGAGGGGGCCGAGCTGGCCGTGATCCGGGGAGTGCGCCCCGAGCACTGGCAGATGGTGCGCCAGGTCTGCCTGGAGGTCGAACGCGCGAGCTCGGCGGGCCCCGAGATCAAGGGCATCCTCGCGAACGCCGGATTCACGGTCCACGAGATCGACGACTGGAACGTTGGTTCCGATGCGGACGTGACCTACGTGTACGGAACTCGCGCGTCTGGTCCCCCGGCTCCCGAGGCCAAGCAGGCTCCGCCCCGGCACCGCGGCGGGCTGCTGACCGTCCGCGACATCCGCGACCACGTCCGAACCCGACTCCGGCCCGCCATGCGGCCCAGTCACATCATCTTCCTGGAGGATCTACCCCGGTTCCCCAATGGCAAGGTCTCCCGGCGTGAGTTGCCGCTCCCCGCTCCCGTCCCGGTGCCCGCAGGGGACGCGGCGGCAGGGGTCGGCGAGGAGTTGCGCAGGATGTGGTGTGAGGCGCTTTCCGTTGACCACGTGTCCGACGACGACGACTTCATCGGCCTCGGTGGGCATTCCCTGATCGCCCTGCGGATCACCGCGCGGGTCCGCCGGTTGCTGAACACCGAGACTTCGCCGAGTTCGCTGCTACGACCGCAGACGTTCGCCGCGTGGCGCGCCGACGTGCTGCAGGAGGCCCAGCGGTGACTGGCCGACTTCCGCTGCCGCGGTGGTATCGCACAGGCGGACGCGTGCGCTGCTCATCGACCGGCCGCGAGTCCCCATCCGCCGCTCCTCGTCAGTAAGGGGAACCGCGGTCGCCCCCGTCCTACGCTCCCTCGCCGTACGAGTCGGCAGCGACGCGGAAGCGCGCGGCGTCCTGTCCAGGCGGCGCACCGAACAGCCGGCGGTATTCGCGGCTGAACTGCGATGGGCTGCCGTACCCGACGAGGTGGGCAACTCGGGCGATGTCACCGCCGTGGCCGGCGACCAGCAGCGCCCGCGCCTCCTGGAGACGGATCCGCTTCTGGAACTGCAGCGGGCTCATCGTGGTGATGACGCGGAAGTGACGGTGGAATGAAGCGGTGCTCATCCCGGCCAGGCGCGCGAGGTCTTCGATGCGCATCGGTGCGGCGTAGTTCGTCCGTATCCACTGGATCGCCTGATTGAGATGGCCCACGTCACGGTCCACGAGACCGATCTGACGGACCAGATCTCCGTGTGGTCCCCTGAGCAGCCGCCAGAGGATCTCCCGCTCTACCAGAGGAGCCAGCACAGGTATGTCATCGGGGTGCTCCAGCAGTTGCAGCATCCGCACCACCGCGTCCAGCAAGCGGACGTCCGCATCGCCCACCGCGACCGACAATGATCGACGACCGACGGCACCGGCTGTTCGGGTCGCGGGGAGTTCGAGCAGCAGCGCGGCTATCGCATGGGAGTCCAGCTTGAATGTGACATCGAGGAACGGTGCCTGCGGGGAGGCTCGCACGACTTGGCTCATGAGGGAGAGGTTGGTCCCCGTCAGGAGGAACCGGCCCGCGACCAGCTCGTGAACGTGGCCGTCCAGGAGCAGTCGGCTGCTGCCCTGCGCGAGGATGACCAGCATGGGTTCGGTGATCGAGTGCTCCGGCACGGACGTGCCGTCCGCCCTGGACACCCGGATTCGGCCCGCCAGCGCTCGAGAACCACCTCGGGCGTGCGCTGCGATCAGCTCGGTCAGCTTTCTGACGTTCTGCTCCCTTGTCCGTGTGCTCACCGAGCCACCTCACCAGCGGTTGGCGCACCAGCCGGATTGCGCCCTCCGGCCGCACGGCATCGGCGGTCGACACCTCCTGCGGTGAGCCCGTCGCGGTCTCGCCTCGACGCCGGGACGATGTGCGGATCAACACGGACCAGCGTGACTCCCTCGCGCACGTTCATGCCTCCCAAGGATCACTCGACAGTCGCTGTCCTGCACCGAAAACGGGTTTCACGACCAACTACGGCGACTCGCTGCGCCACCGAGACCCTTCGTGCTGTGCTCGGCGGCGCACATGGATCGAAACCTCCGCCCCGCGCGCCGGAGAGCCCGTGTGTGAGCACTGCGAAGAACGCGGCAGATCGGCCGCGTCACCACTCATCCACCGGTTCGACATCGCAACCAGGGAGTGCGCCGCCTCCCTTCCGCACGATCCCGCGCGGGCTCGGCCTGCGGTCAGCAGCCGAATCTCATGAGTTCTCCCCCGTTCCACCACTCACCCCTGCGGCGCGGGATCAGGAGGCGGTCGCGCCAGGACGAAGCGGCCCGCGGGCCGCTCCACCAGTGGGCCGCAGCCGCTGACGAGCAGGCACCACGGCTCGCGGTGCCGTCCGGGGACAGCCCGTCGCCAGACGGCACCGCGATGTACCCCCACCGCACCAACTGCTCCGCGTACGTGCCGTTGCCGCCGACGTTCACCACCTGCCGCACGCCGACGAGAGGCCGCAGCGAGCCGATCACCGCCGACATGCCATCGGCCTCGTACTCCACCCTCATGACCGCGGGCGGCAACCGGCGTCCGGCGCAGCGGTAGCCGTCGTGGTCGTCGCGCTCAGCACCATCCCGAGCGGGACAACCGGCGCGACGTAGCCCACCTCGTGCCTGAGCTTCCAAGGTGACCCGAATCCCATGCCCCCTGAACCGATGGGGTCGTTGCGCCAGTACGAGGCGAAGTCCACCACGGGAGTGCCGACCAGGCCGTGGCCGACGTGATCGACTCCGCGAGCCCGTCACAAAGGACGGCAGTGGTGCGAGCGGGAAGATCGGCGCCAGCCACCACTGCGCGAACAGGTTCAAGCCACTGACCGTGCGTGGCGGCGACACTCGGATGCGGTCGGTCAGCCGATGGGAACAACAGCGTCCGCCAGGCACCGTGCAGCCACGACGTCACTCGTAACGCGGCCGACAGGGTCATCCGACAACGGTCGGCCAGATGACGGTCGGCCAGATGACGGTCGGCCAGATGACGGTCGGCCAGATGACGGGACGCGGTGCCGGACGCGGGACCGCCGCGCCGCCCGTGGAGATCATATCGCGGTACCACTCGAACACCCGGCCGCTGCCGATCATCTCGAACAGGCCGATTTCGGCCGCGCGTAAGGGACCGGTGCCGCCTGCGCCGATCACGGTCATGCCGCGCTCCACCGTGCCAGTGACTTCCTTGTGCCGCAGACCAACTCGTGATGTCACAGGCCGTCCACGATGAACTCGGCGCCTCCGGCCCGGACGTCAGAGCCGAACAAGTCCCCCCGCTCGGTCGACGGACGCACCCGCACGCCTGGAAACGTTCACCGAGAACAGGAACCGGGCAGACGGATCCCGTGAAAACACGAACGGCCTCGCCCACCGCGACGCCTTGAGGCAGCATACCGCAGTTCTCCCAGCTTCCGATGGATGTCCGGAACGCCCACCGCGATTCTCCAAGACATGTGGTGGCGTTCCCCCGCGCACAGCCGGTGTCGCAGCGGCGAACCCGCGGCCGCGTACTGAGGTCCAGCGGTCAGGACTTCACCACGCGCAGGTAGTGGCGAAATCCCGCACAGCACGTTCCGCCGACCAGCGGCTCAGGGGAACGCATAAATGCGAACCACCCACCCGTCGATCGCCAGAAACGATTCCCCTTGCGGAGCGTTTAAGTTTCCTCAATGCTTCCGGAAGTACTTTCAACATGAAACTAGCTCCATGGCAGTGCTTGTGAAAGTCGGATTAGATGATCCCACGCATCACTTCCAGTGATGGCAAGGCAGGATCACCTGGTGGAGGTCGGCTCGGCGTTCGGTGCGACGCGGAGTCGGCACAGGCCGCTGATCAGGCGAAGAGATCGGGGTGACAGCCGAGGGGACACCGGTGGCGCCGGTGACCAGATGGTGTCGGGAACCGCGCTTGCGGCGGTCGGTCCAGCGGGTCCGCGGCGCGCGGCTCGGGCAACAGGCCTTCGGGCGACTGCCGCCGGACCTCGGCCTCGCACCACTCGGTCATCACCGGTCAGGACCTCCGCACCCGCACCGTGATCTCGGAGTACTTCGCGGCACCGGTGAAGTCGATACGCGCAACCATTCCGAACTGATCGCCGAGTGGAACTCGCCGAGCTACCGGTGGATCAGCAGAGCAGGGAGGCCACGGGTTCGTACCGCCTGCGCGCACTGAGATGCGAGGGCTGTGCCCGGACCGGCGACAGAAGTTCCGCGCTCCCGCGCAGGCATCGACCAGAATGCTCCGCCCGACCTCGACCCGCACTTGGTCGAGACAACCGCACTCCTGCAGGACCTCCGCAACCGAGCGTCGGCCGGCCAACGACCCTCATTCCACCCGAATTTTTACCACCGTCTCAGGAAGTCGGTCGGCCCGGTGGGCTCCGGTCCGCCGAGTCAGGACGACCCGAAACGCTTCGAGCGAGCGCGAGCTTTTATCCGAGAGCCGCAGCGGCATCGCCCAGTTCTTCGCGCAGCCAGGTGTGAGCCGGATCAGCGGTGAACTTCGGGTGCCAGTACATGGTTTCGGCGAACTGCCACCCTCCTTGGAGGGGCACGGCGCGCAGTCCGCACTGCGGACCGATCAACTCGTACAGCCGCGATTGGATCAGCGTCACCATCGGCGTGCCCATTATCAGGTTCAGCGCAGCGCTGAAGTTGACAGTGGCGATGGCCGCAACCGCGGGCGACTGCCCGTCCAGCAGTTTCACCCCCGCCATCGAGTCGACGAAGGGAAGCCGGACCAACTCGTCGATACTCACCCGATCACCGAGTGCGATGTTGTTCTTGTCGGCGACGGCGACGAGTCGGTCGGCGAACAGGTCACGACTCTGGTAACCCAGCATCCCGGGCGGCATCAGATGTGACGGAGCGATGAGCAGATCAAATTCCGCACGGCGCGCGAGCGTGGTGATCCGATCACTGGCGTTCACTATTCTGACGGCGACGTGCGGTCGCATCCTCAGCACGGATTGCAGGAACGGCTTTATCAATACGATTGTGACGTAATCGCTGGTAACGATCGTGAATCTGCGTCGAAGTCGACTCGGGTCAAAGGTGACGTGCTGGTCCATCACATCGTACATGGAGCCGAGGGCGCGGCTGACCGGTTCCAACAACGACTCCGCGAAGCGGGTCAATCTCATGTTCCGACCATCGCGCACCAGCAGTGGGTCGTTGAAATGCCGCCGCAGTTTGGCCAGCGAGGCGCTCATGGCCGGCTGGCCGACATTCGTGCGTTCCGCCGCACGGGTGACGTTCACCTCGACGAGCAGCGCCTGGAGCGGAACGAGCAGGTTGAGGTCGATCTTGTGCACGGACCGCGGCGCGAAGGCCCTGGAGTCCCCTGGTGGATCGGGTTCGGGATCGCCGCCGCAGAAACTCCCGACAGACTTCCGGTTCGGTCGCCGCCTCTTCATCGGACTTCAACCCTCTCCCGTTGCTGATGACCGAAATATTTCCTGGAGGAGGGGTGCTCGACATCCGTTCGCGACGAAATCCGAACACGCCTGTCCGATCGTGCTCCGCATCAATATCGACCACCACGTCGGCAGTGGCACCGGTCCCGGCCAGGAGCAGGACTCCCCCGAGGCGACAACGAGCTGCCGAGTCCTTCCAGCCCGGCCGTACGGGTTGCGGTCGTGGCGGAGGCATGGCGAAGCTCCTGACAGGTGACCAATCGGCCCGAGCAAGATCTCTCCGGGCAATTCCCGTCCGCCGGCGGAGGTCCACGGTGCCGAAATCTTCCGGCAGGCCGACCGCGGCCTCACCTCAGACCGACACCTGCCCGAAAATCCAGGTCTACAGGCAAGCTCGCCTGAACCACGTTCCGCCGACCGGTCCCGACTGCCGGGGAGGTGAGCGAGCACCGACCGGTCCTCTGAAGTCCCGCCGGCCGCGCAATGGCGAGAACACGCCCTGGGACCCGGACGCCCGCGCAGCCCGGCCATCGCCACACGTGCTCCCACAGCGTCGCCGAACACGCCGCCCAATAGGCCACCCGACCGGCATGGCGCTCCAGATCACGCCGATCACGAAGCGCGCGGGGACGCCGGCCGCGCAGAGAACGAGGCCGAGGACGAACACCCGGGGCATTCGTGCCGCACCACCCTGACGGGTGGTCCATTCCGCCACGATCCCGCCGAGCACACCGCAGGCACCCGCGGTGATCCCGCTGAAGGGCCTGCCCTGAGGAACGAGGGCAGGCCCCGGCTCGATGCCCCGACAGGCCGGTGCGGCGCCTGTCGTGCCCGCCGGTCCGGCGACCGCTCGGACCGCACCGAAGGTCGTGGCGCTGACCAGGAACGACGACGTGTCCACCATCCGCACTCCGACACCACCGATTGTCCCGACGAGGACGCCGCCCAGCGCGGGACCCGGCACCACCTCGGTCGACAGCGTCGTGCCCAGTTCGGCGTCCGCCTCGACTTGACCGGTCCTCGGCGACCGGGAAGGGCGCGACGTCGTGGCGGATCATGACCGCACGCTTTGGCGGTCGGTCGACCAGCACACCTGCCGGTAACGCGATCAGAACGCTCGCGGGCGTTCCCGACGCGATGAGGACAACAGCCTGGAACGCCGGGACGTGCAGCACGATCACAGCAACCATTGGCGACACCGGTACGTTAATAGCGGATCTCACGTCACCAGCGGCCTGTTGGAACCGCAGCAGCATGAAGCGACGATCGCGGGACAAGGGTGCAGAATACACTCGGTTCGCTCCCAGTCGGTTCTCGCAGCGGTGGGAGTCGCATGGCACCGACTGCCCGTCAGATCATCGCAAGACAAATCCATCCGCTATCAGTGGTAGTCGGCATGTCCGGTTGTGTCAACCCGATCTCCACAGCGTAGCCGGGGCGTTCGACCGACTGGGCTAATCGAGACTTTTCCCAGGGCAGTCGCTCGTGAAGATTGGCACATGAGGGCAGTTACGCTTCCTTGACGTCTCCACACCGCCGTGGTAGCGCCGAACAACTGGTCCACCGATTCAGGAAATGGAGTCAAATCAGATCGCACTGATAGCGCACGCTCATCCGCACGCCCCACTTCCAGGCGACCGAAGGGCAGTGCGTCGCGACTCCCCCGTTCCCCGATCATGAGGCATCGGCGCGCAAACTGGCTTCGACACGCGGACCGCCCCTCGTCGCGCCCTGCCCGAAATCAGCGGTCCGCTTGACCCGGAAATCCTCGACCGTCGCCCCTACGCGGAGAACGAATGCCCGCGGGTCCATTCACCTGCTCAATCCAGGGGGCTGAGGCGAGAGGACGGTCCGCCGGCGGTGGGATGGGAGTACGACCGCCCCAGCGCTGCGCACCGGCGGCCTGGGTGAAGAGTTCCTCCACGCCCGCACCCCGGTCAACGAACAACAACGCACCGACGCCCTGGCGGTTGTCCCCCACCACCGTGCGACCTGACTCCGGTCGTCCGACCGCCACGCCTCGCCGATCGCCGGAGTGCCCAGGCAACTTGTGCGGCGCGGAAGGAATGCGCACGCGCCGGTGGCGAAGCTGTGCGGGACGGACCGGCCCGGTTCATGGAGGATGGATGAGCACCTGGTTGCGGAAGCCCCTGGCGTTGGTCGCGGCAGCGGCGGCAGCGCTGCTCCTGGCACCCGCCGCGACCGCGCAGCGGCCGGTGGCGCGGGGGATCAACCCTGGCCTACCAGAACCTGATCAACAATCTCCACCACAAGTGCCTCGCCGTGAACTCGGCGGACAACCGCAACGGCAAGCCGTTGATCCACTACGACTGCTACACCGACGTCACCGACCAGTACTGGCGGTTCGAGCCCATCGACGCCGCCCCCGACTACTACCGCATCCGCAACCAGCGCACCGACCGGTGCGTCGCCGCGCCGGACGGCGGCAACGGGGCCAAGGTCGTGCAGTACGACTGCGTCGACGGCTACTGCGACCAGTGGTGGCAGGTCTGGCCGTGACCCCGCCCGCTGATCCCACCGGGCCGCAGGCGCGGCTGTCCGCGCCGCGCCTGAGGAGGTCCAGGACGTCGGCTTCGAAGTAGGTGCTGCCCGCTCGGCGCAGCAGGGTCCGGGAGCGCCCGCACCAGTCGACGGCCGCGGCGTGCCTGCCGGTGCGCTGGGCGGCGTAGCCGAGGATGCCCATCGCCAGCGCCTCGTCCTCGGTGCACCGGTGGCGGCGCGCCATCTCCGGCACGAGTTCGCAGTAGGCGCGGGCTCGCGCGTAGTCGCCCAGCTGGGCGTGGTACCAGGCGGTGACGGTGAGCTGGCGGGTTTCCCCGGCGGGCATCCGGGTGCGGCGGCACAGGCGTCGGGCTCGGGCCGCGTGGTCCAGCGCCCGCCGGGCATCACCTGGAAGGGACCAGAACCAGCCCAGGGTGTGGTGCGCGTACGCCTGCGCGGCCAGATCGCCGACCCGCTCGGCGTGGACCAGGTGCCGCAGCGCCTCGGCGGGCCTGCCCAGTTCGGCGGAGATAGCGCCGAGCAGCTGGTGGGCGCCCGCCCGGCTGATCGGGTGGTCGAGCTGCTCGGTGGCGGCGTGCCCGGCCGCCACGCGGCCAGCGCCGCGTGGAACCGGCCCTGCCGGTAGGAGAACGTGGTCAGCAGCCAGGCCAGCCGGTGACCGAGTCCGCCCAGCCCCGCGCGGCGGCCAGGTCCTGGGCGGTCAGCGGGTTGGCGTGCCCGGCGGTGAACCACTCGAGGGCGGCGGCGCGGTCGAGCAACCCGAGGGGGCGGCAGCCGTCGGCAGGCTCCCCGGCATCGACCGGCGGGAGCAGCGGTTGCAGCAGCTCATCAGCCGCGAACGCCGTGTGCAGGTAGAAGTCCGCGACGCGACGCACCGCGCTCGTGCGGACCGCTTCCGGGTGATCATGGTCGGCGCGGTCGACGGCGTACAGGCGGACCAGGTCGTGCATCCGGTAACGACCGGGGAGGTGCTGCCGCAGGAGGTGCCCGTCCTCGAGTTCGCGCAGCACGCAGCGGGTATCCGCGCCGGACAGCGCGAGCAGGCTCGCCGCGGCGGGCACGCCGATGTCCTCCCCCGGCGCCAGCCCCAGCAACCCGAACGCGGTCGCGGCCGCCTGCGACATCGCGTGGTGCGACCAGGACAGCACGGCCCGGGCAGTCCGCCCCGGTGTCGGCTGATGCCCAGCACCGCGCAGGTCGGGCTGCCCGGCAGCAGCGGGGTGACCTGGGCTCTGTCACGGGCGTTGTCCAGCACGACCAGCACTCGCCTGTCCGCGAGCAGGCTGCGGTACAGCGCCGCCTGCGCGTCCGGCTCCGGCGGGGTGGCGGCCGGCTGACGCCGAGGGTGGCCACCGGGGTCGAACCCGCGCAGGTCGACGTACAGCTGGCCGTCGGGGAAGCGGTCGAGGTGGTGGTGCGCCCAGCGCAGCGCCAGCCAGGTCTTGCCGATGCCGCCCGGCCCGGTGATCACCGAGATCGGCATCGCGCCGACCGCCCCGGAGTGCTCGTCCAAGGAGTGCTCGTCCAGGGCGGCGAGTTCGCGGGATCAACCGGTGAACAGCCGGGCGGGGAGCTGGCGCGGCGCGGGACGTGGACCGCCCGCTTCACGGCCGGGGGCGCGCCAGCGCCGGGTCAGTGGTGAGGATTTGCTGGTGCAGGCGTCGCAGCGGCTGTCCGGGGTCGCTGTCCAATTCCTCGGCCAGCCGCTGTCGGAGCCGCTGGTAGTGCGCCAGCGCGTCGGCTGGCCCCGCCACAACCCGAGGGCGCGCTCGAACAACGCGGCCGCGTGGTCGTCGTCCACGGCACGTGCCTGGCGGACGAGCTGGTCGAAGCGGTGCAAATCCACCGCTTCCGGTGGCGCCACCAGCCGGCACCCCAGATTCCGGCGTCTTATCACAACATTCTCGGAAAGCGCTTTCCGGAGCACTGCCACATTTTGCCGCACCGCAGCTCGGGGATTGTGCGACAAACGCCGGTGCGCCCACACCCGCGCCACCAACCGCTGCACCCCGACGACTCGGTCGGGTTCCATCAGCAGGACTGCCAGCACCCAACGTCGTTGCAGGTGACCGAGGTCAGCGGGCCGACCGTCGAGGTGCGCTTCGATATCGCCGAGCAGGCGGAACTCCATGATCCCCCGATCCCGATGAACGACCATTACGCACACATTCGCGAAATTATTCCACCACCGCAGGCTGCTGTTGCCGACACAGCGGAGGTGGACATCTTTCGAATCAACGGGTTCCGGCGTAAAGTTACTCCACAGAAAAATCCAATCATAAAGACCGCGGTCCGGACACCGGCGAGCCCCGACCACGGGCGAGCACGCGTCACCGTTGTGCCTGTAACAACTAGTATGTACAGTCGCCCCCATGGACACCCGACAGCGGTTGCTGGACGCCACCAGGGAGCTGCTGTGGCAGCGCGGGTACGCCGCGACCAGCCCGAACGCGATCATGAAGGCGGCGCGCGCCGGTCAGGGCAGCCTCTACCACCACTTCGCGGGCAAGGAGGACCTGGCGGCCGAAGCCCTGCGGGGCAGCGCCGAGCAGTTGCGCGAGGAGGCCGCCGCGATCCTCGACGGGGAGGGTTCGCCAGCGGAGCGGATCGAGCGGTACCTGACCAGGGAGCGCGACAGCCTGCGCGGATGCCGGATCGGCCGGATGACCGCCGACGCCGACGTGCTGACCTCGGACCGTCTGCGGCAACCCGTGAGCGAGACGCTGGCGTGGCTGGTGGACAGGCTCGCCGGGCTGATCGCCGACGCGCAGGCGGCGGGCGAGTTGCGCGCTGACCTGGACCCTCGCGCCACCGCGTCCTGCGTGGCCTCGACCGTCCAGGGCGGCTACGTGCTGGCCAGGGCGGCGGGCAGCACGGAGCCCTTCGACCAGGCGATCACCGGGGCGGTCCAGCTCCTGCGTGGCGCGATGGTCGGTTGACCGGCCTGCCGCACGACAGCTGAAGGGGAACACGCTCGTGTACGCGATGCAGTACCGGATAAACCTGCCCGCCGACTACGACATGGGGATCATCCGCGACCGGGTCGAGCGTCGCGGGTCGGCCATGGACCGGTTCCCCGGTCTGAGGTTCAAGGCCTACTTGATCAGGGAGCGGCGTCGGGGCGAGCCGACCAACGAGTACGCGCCCTTCTACGTCTGGGACGACATCGAGGGAATGCGGCGCTTCCTGTGGGGCGGCGCCGGGTTCGCCGGGATCGTCGCCTCCTTCGGACGGCCCGCCGTCCAGGACTGGACCGTGGCCGCGGTGCTGGACGGCCCGTCACGGCACCACGCACCGCGCTGGGCCAGCAGGACGACCACACCGCTGCCAGGGCGCGCGGTGCCCGAGGAAGCCGTCCCCGCGGCGATCTCCGAGCTGAGGGCGGGTCTGGGGCCGGAAGTCCACTCCGCGGTGCTCGCCGTGGACGTCACCACCTGGTCGCTGTGCGCGTTCACCCTCCTGACCCGATCACCGGAGGTCGGCGAGGCGGAGACTTACGAGCTCCTGCACCTGTCCACGGGACCGGCGGCGTGATCACCCGCATTCTCTTGATCATGGCGTGCATCCCTCTCGCTTCCAGTCGGCTTCATGTTGCAGGCAACGCGGCACAGAACCTCTGAGAAAATTTCTCTGCGGACAACGAACGTTGACCAGGTAGTCGCTAGCAGGACAGTATGTGAGCCGCAAGCGCTCGTCTGGGAGCGCTCCCGGTCCGCAACACTGTCGTTCTGGATCGAGAAGTTTTCGGCCAGGGTGGCATGATCCGAAGGAGGATCTGCCCGTGCGCACTCATCAGCGGCTCCCCCGGCGGGTGGCGGTCACGACGGCCTCGGTGCTGGTCGCCGCGGCCCTGACCCCGCCCGCCGTGCTGGCGGCCCCCGACACCGGTCCTGCGGTGAAGGTCAACCAGGTGGCCTACGTGCCGGGACTGCCGAAGCAGGCCACGGTGGTCAACGGCTCGGGGGTGCCCGTGGAATGGTCGTTACGCGACGCCTCGGGGACGAGCGTTGCCTCGGGGCGGACGAGCGTGCGCGGTCCGGACTCGTCGTCCGGTGACAGCGTGCACGTCGTGGACTTCTCGTCGTTCGACACGCCGGGCACGGGTTACGTGTTGTCGGTGGCCGGGGCGAACAGCAACCCGTTCGACATCTCCGCCGATCCGCTCAAGCGCCTGCGCTACGACGCCTTGGCGTTCTTCTACCACCAGCGCAGCGGCACACCGATCCAGGCCCAATACGTGGGCGACCGGTACGCGCGGCCTGCCGGACACCTCAACGTCGCCCCGAACAGGGGTGACAACGGGGTGCCGTGCCGGGTGTCGTGCGGTTACACCTCCGATGTGCGGGGTGGTTGGTACGACGCGGGCGACCACGGCAAGTACGGTGTGGACACCGGTATCGCCGCGTGGCAACTGGTCAACGAGTACGAGCGCACGCTGTACGTGAACGGCGCGGACCGGGCGGCCCTGGGCGACGGGAAGCTGGCGATCCCCGAGCGCGGCAACGGTGTGCCCGACATCCTCGACGAGGCCCGGTGGGGTGTCGAATTCCTGATGAGGATGCAGGTCCCCGAGGGCCGGGCGGACGCGGGGATGGTGCGGCACAAGGTCAGCGACGAGAACTGGACCGGCCTGCCGCTGCGCCCCGACCAGGACCCGCAACCGCGTCTGCTCTCGGCCGTGACCACCGCCTCGACGCTGAACCTGGCCGCCGCGGCCGCGCAGGCCGCACGGGTGTGGAAGACCATCGACCCGGACTTCGCCTCCCGCGCCCTGACCGCGGCGCGGCGCGCCTACACCGCGGCCAAGGCCAACCCGACGCGCTACGCCGATCCCAACGACGGCAACGGCGGCGGCACCTACGTCGACAACAACGTCACCGACGAGTTCTACTGGGCCGCAGCGGAACTGTTCACCACCACCGGTTCCGACAGCTACCGCGCCGACGTGGTCGGGTCGTCGATGTTCCGCGGCAGGGGTTTCGAGCAGGGCGGGTTCGACTGGTGGTGGACCGCGGGCCTGGGCGACACGACGTTGGCGCTGGTGCCCAACGGGTTGCCCGCCGCGGACGTGGCGGCCACCCGTGCCGCGTTCGCCGCCTACGGCGACCGGCTGCTCGGTCAGGCCGCGACGCAGGGCTACCCGGCTCCGGCGGGCGGCTACTACTGGGGCTCCAACGGCGTGGTCGCCAACGCGGCCAACGTGCTGGCGCTGGCGCACGACTTCACCGGCCAGGCGAAATACCGGACGGGCGTCTACCAGACGTTGGACTACCTGTTCGGTCGCAACCCGTTCAACCACTCCTACGTGACCGGTTACGGGGAGCGCGCCACCCGCAACTCGCACCACCGGTTCTGGGCCAACCAGCTCGACCCGTCGCTGCCGATCCCGCCCGCCGGCCTGCTCGCGGGCGGCCCGAACACCGACCTCCAGGACCCGGTCGCCCAGGAGCGGTTGGCGGGCTGCAAGCCCCAGAAGTGCTACCTGGACGACATCAACGCCTGGTCGGTCAACGAAGTGGCGCTGAACTGGAACGCCGCGCTGGCATGGCTGTCGGCGTGGGCCGCGGAGAAGTCCGGACCGAGCGCCCCCGCAGGCACGACCTCCCCCAGCACACCGTCGGACCCGACCTGACCGACTACGTCGGCCGACCGGTGCGGGTCGCCGACACCGGGGCGTCGGCGATCACGCGGGCGGCGGTGCGGTGCTGCCTCGGACGACGAGCTTCGTCGGCAACTCGACGCGGTCGTTGTCCGGCTCACCGCCCGCCGCCAGGGTCAGCAGCATCCCGGCGGCCTCCGCCCCCATCCGCCGCAACGGCTGCCGCACGGTGGTCAGCGGTGGATCGGACCACTGGGTGAACGCCAGGTCGTCGAAGCCGACCACGCTCAGGTCGTGCGGGACGCGCAGCCCCGCCTCGCGGGCGGCGTCGTAGACGCCCAGGGCTTGCAGGTCGTTGGCGGCGAACACGGCGGTGGGCCGGTTGGGCAGGCGCAGCAGCTCGCGGGCGGCGGCGCGGCCGCCGTCGTGGTAGAGGGGCGCGGTCCGCACGAGCTTGCGGTCCTGCGGCACGCCTGCCGCGTCGAGGGCCGCGCGGTAGCCGTCGAGGCGGGCCCGGCAGCACAGGAACTCCGGCGGACCGTTGACCATGGCGACGCGCCGGTGGCCGAGCCCGACCAGGTGCCGGGTGGCGACCAGGCCGCCGTTCCAGTTCGTCGCGCCCACCGACGGGATCGAGTGGGTCGGCTCACCGGTGGGGTCCAGCGCGACCAGCGGGATGGAGCGGCTGCCGAGCTGGGCCAACTGGGCCTCGCTGAACTCCGCGGAGACCGCGATCACCCCGACCGGCCTGCGGGCCAGCATCTGCCGCGCCCACGCGCTCTCCGGGGTGTGGCCGCCCTGCATCTCCGTCAGGGTCACCGCCAGCCCGCTGGGGCGGACCGCCTCCTCGACACCGCGGATGATCTCCAAGGCCCACAGGCTGTCCAACGACTGGAAGACCACCTCGACGATCGGGACCGCCTCGAACTTCTCGTTCTTCTGGAAGCCGTGCTCGCGGATCAACTCCTCGATGCGCCTGCGCGTGCCGTCGGAGACGCCCGGCCGCCCGTGGATCACCTTCGACACGGTCGAGGCGGACACCCCGGCCAGGTCCGCGATCCGGGAAACCCGCACCTCACCACCCGCGCGCCCACCCACAGCCACGACGGCAGCCTACGCGAACCAGCACGGTCGACCGATCATGTCCCGACGGTCCGTCCGATGCGGCCCGGAGGGCGGTGGTGACGTCGTGCGGACCCGGCCCACGTCCCTCGGGCCGCTTCCGGTATGACCGTGACCACGCGCCACCCGGCGTCGGGCCTGCGGTTCGCCCCTGGGAAGCCCCCGGGAAACCGCGCCTCGTCCGCTGCCCCCGATCCCGCGAACGGAGTGCCATGACCGCCGTGCTCGACCGGATCACCTCGGTGGCCCTGTCGTCGGTGACCCTGCCCCTGCCCACGGGCGTCAGCGACGCCAAGGTGCTCACCGGCAGGCAGCGGCCGATGACCGAGGTCGCCTTCCTGTTCGCCGAGATCCGCACCGAGGCGGGCCTGGAGGGGGTGGGCTTCAGCTACGCCAAGCGCGCGGGCGGCCCGGCCCAGTTCGCCCACGCCCGCGAGGTGGCCCCCGACCTGGTCGGCGAGGACCCCAGCGACATCGGCAGGCTGTGGACCAAGCTGGTGTGGGCGGGCGCGTCGGTGGGCCGCAGCGGCGCCTCCACCCAGGCGTTGGCCGCCATCGACGTGGCGCTGTGGGACCTCAAGGCCAAGCGGGCGGGCCTGCCGCTGGCCAAGCTGCTGGCCGCGCACCGCGATTCGGTGCGCTGCTACAACACCTCCGGCGGCTTCCTGCACGAGTCGGTCGAGCAGGTCAAGGACAACGCCACCCGCGCGCTGGAGTCCGGCGTGGGCGGCGTCAAGATCAAGGTGGGCAGGCCGGACTGGGCCGAGGACCTGCGCCGGGTGGCCGCCGTGCGCGAGCACATCGGCGACGCGGTGCCGCTGATGGTCGACGCCAACCAGCAGTGGGACCGGCCCACCGCGATGCGGCTCTGCCGGGCGCTGGAGGAGTTCGACCTGGTCTGGATCGAGGAGCCGCTGGACGCCTACGACACCGAGGGCCACGCGCGGTTGGCGCGGTCGCTGGACACCGCCGTCGCCACCGGCGAAATGCTGACCAGCGTCGCCGAGCACTACGAGCTGATCCGCCACGACGCGGTGGACGTCCTGCAGCCCGACGCGCCGCGCATCGGCGGCATCACCCAGTTCCTCAAGCTGGCCGCCCTGGCCGAGCACCGCCACCTGCCGATCGCACCGCACTTCGCCATGGAGATCCACGTGCACCTGGCCGCCGCCTACCCGCTGGAGCCGTGGGTGGAGCACTTCGACTGGCTGCACCCGCTGTTCAACGAGCGACTGGAGACCAGCGGCGGGCGGATGCACCTGTCGGACCGCCCCGGACTGGGCATCACCCTCAGCGAGCAGGCGCGCGCCTGGACCGTCGACCGGACCACCATCGACAGCACCCGCTGACGACCCGCGAACGCGGGAACCCCACCGCTGGTTCTCGTCGAACGTTCCTTCGGTTCAGGGCGGGTTCCAGCGTTGGTTGGCGCCGCCGTGGCAGGTCCAGACGATCAACCGCGTGCCATCTGCCGAACCGCCGCCATCGGCGTCCAGGCACTTGCCCGACTGCCCGTTGACCAACGACCCGTTCCCGCCCACGGCCCAGTTCTGCCCACCACCACCGGTGCAACTCCACAACCGCACCACACTGCCGTCAGCGGAACCAGCCGCGTCCAAGCACTTGCCCAACGACCGCAACGTGACCCCGTCAACCGCCCAACGCTGATTCGCACCACCGTTGCACGACCACAACTGCACCTTCGCCCCGTCTGCCGAACTACCTCCGTCGACATCGACGCACTTGCCCGCGACACCGACGATCGGCCCGGTGCGGGGAGTGGTGCCACTCAGTTCCCTGATCCTGATGTTGCGGAACGACACGTCGTCGCCATCGCCGTGGTTCTGGATGCCGATGTGCCCGGAGGCCAGGGATCGGACCGGGTCGGTGTTGGTGAAGTCGTTGATCTGCGCGCCGTTGAGGAACACGCGCAGGCGTTCGCCTTCCACCAGCAGCTCGAAGGTGTTCCACTCGCCGGGCGGGTTGAGCGCGGCGTCGCGGGCGGCCTGGTCTGCGGCCTTGAAGCCGTGGACCGCACCAGTGGTCCTGTCGGCGGTGTCGGTGGCGTCGATCTGCACCTCGTAACCGTTGTCCATCGCGGAGTTCGGGTCGGTGCTGGCCGGGAACCCGACGAAGACCCCGGAGTTGTCGTCGCCCGCCATCCGCCAGTCCAGCTTGAGCGAGTACGAGCGGTACTCCCGCGCGCTGTTCCACAGCAGCCCCAGTCCGCCGAACGAGGTCAGCGTGCCGTCGCTGTTGGTGAAGCCGCCCGGCCCGGCCTGCGACCAGCCGGTGGTGGAGCCGTTGTAGAGCGCGGTGTAGCCGTTCTCCGGCCGGCAGTCGGCTTTGGTCCGGCCTGCCGCGTAGCGGATGCCGCCGAGGACCATCGCGCGGAAACCCGCCTCGGCGTAGCCGGCTTTGGTGTGGCCGGCGCCGGTGTAGAAGGACCGTCCGCTTTGGACCGTCTTGCACCACGTGTGCGGGTGGTCGGCGCCCATCGAGCCGCCGGTGTAGGTCGACTCGTCGAGGGTGGCCAGGACTCGGGCCGTGGACCGGACGCTGCCGCGGAAGTCGTACCACTCGTCGGTCCGGGTCCACGCGGGGCCGAGGTGCGCGGTGGCCGCGTGAGCCCGGTCCTCCACCCGGACCGTGGCCTGCTGGATCGCCGGGTGGGAGGCGAAGTACGTGCCGACCAGTTCGCCGTAGAACGGCCAGTCGTACTCGGTGTCGGACGCCGAGTGGATGCCGACGTACCCGCCCCCGCCGCGGACGTAGGACTCGAACGCGGCCTGCTGGGCGGTGTTGAGCACGTCGCCGGTGGTGTTGAGGAACACCACCGCCTCGTACCCGGCGAGTTCGGCGGCGGTGAAGCGGGCCGAGTCCTCGGTGGCGGTCACCCTGAAGTTCCCCGCCGCGCCGAGATCCCGGATCAGCTGGATGCCGGTCGGGATCGCGTCGTGGCGGAAGCCCGCGGTTTTGGAGAAGACCAGCACGTCGTACGGCGCGTCGGCGGCCGTGGCCGGTGGACCGGAGGCGAGTGCGGCGGTCGTGCAGGCGACGACCGTCACGCCGATCGCGCGTCGTGCGAACGAGTTGCTCATCTCTCACGCTCCCAGGAGGCGATCACGGCAGGGTCCAGCGTTGGTTGGCGCCGCCGTGGCAGGTCCAGACGATCAACCGCGTGCCATCTGCCGAACCGCCGCCATCGGCGTCCAGGCACTTGCCCGACTGCCCGTTGACCAACGACCCGTTCCCGCCCACGGCCCAGTTCTGCCCACCACCACCGGTGCAACTCCACAACCGCACCACACTGCCGTCAGCGGAACCAGCCGCGTCCAAGCACTTGCCCAACGACCGCAACGTGACCCCGTCAACCGCCCAACGCTGATTCGCACCACCGTTGCACGACCACAACTGCACCTTCGCCCCGTCTGCCGAACTACCTCCGTCGACATCGACGCACTTGCCCGCGACACCGACGATCGGCCCCGCCCCGGTTCCGGTCGCCGTGTCGAGCGTGTACGCGTCGACGTCGAACAGCGTCCCCGTGCCGCCTGCGAAGGTGAGGTACAGCGTGATGGTCCCGGTGGGCACGGTAGCCAGAGTGGTGGACACCTCGGTGAAGGTCTCCCACCCGCCGGTCACCGGCACGGTCACCGTGCCGAGCACCGGCCCGGCAGGCGAGCCTGCCCGCACCGACAGCGTGCCGCCGGAACCCGCGGAGGACACCCTGGCGGTGAACCGGTTGGCCCCGCCGAGCGCGTACGGCTCGAACGCGATCCAGTCGCCGTTCTGGATGTCGCCGACGGTGCGCCCGCCCTCCGCCGCCGCCTTGTCGTAGAGGGCGGTGCCGGATTGCGTCGAGTAGTGCTCGGCCTGGCGGTGCCGCAATTGCAGGACGTGCTGCGTGTGCGTGGTCACCGGCGGCTGGCCGTTGGCCCCGAGGTCGGTGTACTCGGCGTCGAACACCGCGAACAGGTTCGCCGCCGTGTCGTGCTCGCCGTCCACCGGGATCCGCATCGTCCCCGAGCAACCGGTCCGCGTGGTGATCGGGTGCCCGTGGCTGTCGTGACCCAGCACGTAGCTCAACTTCACCCGGCCGCAGTCGATCGCGCCGTCCTCCCGGTCCGACGCGGTGATCGTGTACGGCACGGTGTCGCCGAAGCTGAACAGCGCCCCGTTGGCCGGGGCGTCCAACCTGACCTCCGGGGCCGTGTTCCCGACCGAGATCGACACGCCTGCCGAGCCCGTGCGCCCGCCGGGATCGGTCACGGTGAGCGTCACCGAGTACTGACCGTTGGCGGTGTAGGTGTGGCTCGGGTTGGCCGCGGTCGACGTGGTGCCGTCACCGAAGTCCCACGAGTAGGTCAGCGCGCCGCCCTCGGGGTCCGAGGAGCCCGCCGACGAGAAGGCCACCGCCAGCGGTGCGCTGCCGGACGTGCGGTCCGCGCTCGCCCGCGCGGTCGGCGCGCGGTTCCCGGCCGGGTTGTACTCGATGCGGTAGAGCGCGGAGCTGGCGTCGCCGCTGCCCCAGCCGGTCCCGTAGTCCAGGACGTACAGAGCGCCGTCCGGACCGAAGGCGGCGTCCATGACCTGCGTGCCGCGCCACGGGAAGTCGCTGACCTGCCCGGCCGAGCCATCGGCGTTGACGTCGATGGTCTTGATCCAGCGCCGCCCGAACTCGGTGGCGAACACGTGCCCGTCCAGCGAGGCCGGGAACTTGACCGACGAGGGGTTGGCCGCGTCGTACCGGTACACCGGCGCGCTCATCGGGGACTCCGACCCGCAGCCGAACGCGGCGAAGGAGCAGTTGTCGTACTTGATCCACGCCGACCGCGCGGCGGGCAGGGTGGTCAACCCGGTGTTGCGCGGCGAGTTGTTCACCGGGGCGGCGCAGTCGAACCGGCTGCCGGAGGGCCCGGACGGGAACGCGTAGTCCACGTACGCCTCCGAGGTCGTGTTCGTGCCGACGCAGTAGGGCCAGCCGAAGTTGCCCGCCGAGGTGATCCGGTTGAACTCCACCAGGCCCGCCGGACCGCGGGCGGAGGTGGCGGTGCCCGCGTCCGGTCCGTACTCGCCGAGGTAGATCGCCCCCGTCGGCTTGTCCACGTTGAAGCGGAAGGGGTTGCGCAGCCCCATCGCGTAGATCTCCGGCCGGGTCCCGGCGGTGCCGACCGGGAACAGGTTGCCCGCCGGGATCGAGTACGACCCGTCGGGGTTCACCTTGATCCGCAGCACCTTGCCGCGCAGGTCGTTGGTGTTGCCCGCGCTGCGCTGCGCGTCGTAGGCGGGGTTGCGGTTGGTCCGCTCGTCGATCGGGGTGTAGCCGCCGGAGTCGAACGGGTTCGAGTCGTCACCGGTGGACAGGTAGAGGTTGCCCGCCGCGTCGAAGTCGATGTCGCCACCGACGTGGCAGCACATGCCGCGGTCGGTCTGGACCTCCAGCACGGTCACCTGGCTGGCGGTGTTGAGCGTGAAGTCGGCGTTCAGGGCGAACCGGGACAGCCGGTTGACGCCCTTCCAGGCCGAGAAGTCCGTTCCGGTGGCAGGCGCGTCGCCCGCCGGGGTGGACAGGGGCGGGGCGTAGAAGAGGTAGACGAACCGGTTGGCGGCGAAGCCGGGATCCACCCCGATGCCCTGCAACCCCTCCTCGTCGTGGCTGTAGACCGGCACCGAGCCGATCACGGCGGTGACCCCGTCGGCGGTGGTGCGGCGCACCGTCCCGTTGCGGGAGGTGTGCAGCACCGAGCGGTCCGGCAGGACGGCGAGCGTCATCGGCTCGCCGACCTCCGCCACCCCGCGGGCCAGCTCGACCTGCTGGAAGTCGGCGGGGTCGACCGCGTGCGCGGAGGCCGGTGGCGGGGAGCCGAGCACCGTCGCCACTGCGGCGGCGGCCACCAGGAGGAGGGTGGCCGCCGCGGCTGTGGCACGGCGCCCTGTCGCGGACCCACGCCCGTCCCTCCCGGCGAGGAGGTTGCGGGCGCGCCATCTGTCCCTCGTGGACTTCCCGCTTGCTGTCCGCCCGATGGCGAATGGATGTCGTCGCACAGAAGAGTCTCCCTCGTCATCGTCGACGGGCGGACCGGGAACAACACGGGAGAACCGCGCCCGTTTCGCACGGTAACCACCGGGAAACCGGGCGTCAACGCTCAAGGTTGCTAAAATTGTTAGCGCTAACGGAGCACTGACCAGGCAGGATGACTCGCCCGAAGCCAATTTTCAGCTGTCGAACACGGTTCGATGAGGTCAGAGCGCAACTTCTGCTGTTAGCGCTCACAATATGCCGCTCCGGGTGATTGACGGCCAGGATCGGGCACGGCTACTTTGCCCGCAGGCCCGGTTGGGAGGTCCCGTCGATCGCCACCGGCGCAGCGACCACTGTCCTTTTCGGAGGTTCCAGGATGACGGGCTTACCACGGAGGCGGCTGGTGCAGCTCGGCGCCGCGAGCGCCGGTGCCGCGCTGGCCTCGGGCGGCTGGACGCCGACGGCGCGCGCGGACTCGGCCGCGCCAACGGAGGTGCGCGCGGTCGACGACCTGGCGCTGTGGTACGACGGGCAGGCCGGGACGGACTGGCTGCGCGCGCTGCCGGTCGGCAACGGCCGCCTCGGCGCGATGGTCTTCGGCAACGTCGACGCGGAGCGGTTGCAGCTCAACGAGGACACCGTGTGGGCGGGCGGTCCGCACGACTACACCAACACGCGGGGCGCCGCCGCCCTGCCGGAGATCAGGCGACTGGTGTTCGCCGACCAGTGGGCGCAGGCGCAGGGCCTCGTCGACCAGGCCATGCTGGGCAACCCGGCGGGCCAGCTGGCGTACCAGACCGTCGGCGACCTCAGGCTGGTCTTCCCCTCCCCCGGCGCGGTCTCCGGGTACCAGCGGTGGCTCGACCTGACCACCGCCACGTCCGTGGTGACCTACCTGGCGAACGGCGTGCGGCACCGGCGCGAGGTCATCGCCAGCGCGCCGGACCAGGTGATCGCCGTGCGCCTGACGGCCGGGACGCCGGGGGCGGTCTCGTTCACCGCCACGTTCAGCACTCCGCAGCGGGCGGCGGCGTCGAGCCCGGACGGCACGACGATCGCGTTGGACGGCCGCTCCGGCGACCACCGGGGCATCGCCGGAGCGGTCCGCTTCCTCGTGCTGGCCAAGGCGGTGGCCGAGGGCGGGAGCACCAGCAGCTCCGGCGGCGCGCTGCGGGTGTCCGACGCCACCAGCGTGACGCTGCTGATCTCGATCGGCACCAGCTACGTGGACTACCGGAACACCGGGGGCGACTACCAGGGCATCGCCAGGGGGCGGCTCGGTGGCGCGGCGGGCACGGCCTACGACGTGCTGCGCGCCCGGCACGTCGCCGACTACCAGCGGTTGTTCGGGCGCGTCACGCTGGATCTCGGGCGCACGGCGGCGGCCGACCAGCCGACCGACGTCCGCATCGCCCGGCACGCGGGCACCGCCGACCCGCAGTTCTCCGCGCTGCTGTTCCAGTACGGCCGGTACCTGTTGATCTCGTCGTCGCGTCCGGGCACCCAACCGGCCAACCTGCAAGGCATCTGGAACGACCAGCTGACCCCGTCGTGGGACTCGAAGTACACGCTCAACGCCAACCTGCCGATGAACTACTGGCCGTCCGACACGACGAACCTGCCCGAGTGCTACGAGCCGGTGTTCCGCATGATCAGCGACCTGGCGGTCACCGGTGCTCGCACCGCGAAGGCCCAGTACGGCGCGGGTGGCTGGGTCACCCACCACAACACCGATGCCTGGCGGGGTTCCTCGGTGGTCGACGGGGCGCTGTGGGGCATGTGGCAGACCGGCGGCGCGTGGCTGGCCACCATGGTCTGGGACCACTACCTGTTCACCGGCGACATCGGCTTCCTGCGCTCCTACTACCCCGCGGTGAAGGGCGCCGCCCAGTTCTTCCTCGACACGCTGGTGGAGGAACCCGCCCTGAAGTGGTTGGTCACCAACCCGTCGAACTCCCCCGAGCTGCCCCACCACGCGAACGCGAGCATCTGCGCGGGACCGACGATGGACATGCAGATCCTGCGGGACCTGTTCGAGGGCTGCGCCCGCGCCTCGGAAGCGCTGGGCGTGGACGAGGACTTCAGGGCACGGGTCCGCGCGACGGCCCGGCGGCTGGCCCCCACCAGGGTCGGCTCCAGGGGCAACGTCATGGAGTGGCTGCACGACTGGGTGGAGACCGAGCCGAACCACCGGCACGTCTCGCACCTGTACGGCCTGCACCCGAGCAACCAGATCACCAAGCGCCGCACACCCGCGCTGTTCGAGGCCGCCCGCCGGACCTTGCAGCTGCGCGGTGACGCGGGCACCGGCTGGTCGCTCGCCTGGAAGATCAACTTCTGGGCGCGGCTGGAGGAGGGCGGCCGGGCCCACGACCTGATCCGCTCCCTGGTCACCCCCGAGCGGCTCGCGTCCAACATGTTCGACCTGCACCCGCCGTTCCAGATCGACGGCAACTTCGGGGCCACCTCGGGGATCGCGGAGATGCTGCTGCACAGCCACGACGGTGAGCTGCACCTGCTGCCCGCGCTGCCCCCCGCCTGGCCCGCCGGGCGGGTGACGGGCCTGCGCGGCCGAGGCGGACACACCGTCGGGGCGGCGTGGAGCGGCGGCCGGACCACGGAGCTGTCCGTCACCCCGGACCGCGACGGCGTGGTCGAGGTGCGCAGTCGGCTGTTCACCGGGACTTACGAACTGCACGACACGACCAGCGGCACCCCGGTGCGGCCGGACCAGGTCGAACCCGACCTGGTCCGGTTCACCGGTCAGGCGGGCCACACCTACCGCGCGACCTCCTCGGGACAGCCGCCGCTGGTCGAGCCCGGCGTGCACTACCACCTCGTGGCGCAGCACAGCGGCAAGCGGGCCGACATCAGCGGCGCGTCGACCGCCGCGGGCGCCACCCTGGTCCAGTGGTCGGGCACGGGCGGGCTCAACCAGCAGTTCGACTTCCTGCCCTCCGGGGACCACTACCGCGTCCGGGCCCGGCACAGCGGCCTGGTGCTCCAGATCGCGGGCACCGACACCGGTGCTGACATCACCCAGCAGCGCGACACCGGGACGCCGGAGCAGCTGTGGCGGCTGGTCGATCACGGCGGCGGGGTGGTGAGCCTGGTCAATCAGCGCAGCGGCCTCGCGGTGGACGTGTGGTCCGCCTCCACCGCCGACGGCGCCCGCATCTCGCAGTGGACCTCCACCGGCGGCTTCAACCAGCGCTTCCAGCTCCAGCGCGGTTGACCACCGCCGCCCACCGAGGAGGTGCCCGCCGGGATCACGGTGTCCGAGCAACTGGTCGACCAGCACGAGCGAGAGCTGCCCAGGAGCGGGGACTCGTCGGTCTTCAACGAGGCGACGCCGGTGTTGAGGAGCTGATCGGTCGCCGCGCCCCAACTGGACGTCATCAGCATCGCCGCGGGCAAGGGGCACGTCCGACTGCCGTCCGGAGCGGTTGCCTGCGCGATTCCGGCCGACCCCGAGCCGGACGTCGGCGGGTGAGCACACCCCCACCGAGGATGAGGAAAGCGTTCTCCGAAGTAAAGATATTCGCGCTAACTTCAGCCCGGCATGAAGATTGGCGGCCTTGACCTGGCGACCGTCATCGTCCACAGTCGGGAAACCACAAGGTATGTCCGCTGGCACTGCTACCAAACACCCATGATCACCTCAACTGAGCCGAGCACCATCACACGCAAAATTGTTAGCGCTAACAAGAAGTTGGGCAGATGCGAACCAATCCCTGTCACCGCAGGAACGAAACACGCGGTGTTCTGATCCGTGAGGACACGTGATGAACCATTCGACACGAGCGGTCATTCGTCCGACGCTTCCGCGCCGGCCGAGAACAACGGCGTTGCTGCTCGTCGCGGGACTCGTCGCCGCCCTGATGGTGGCGCTGTTCGACGGGCTGGCCCTGGCAGGCACGACCTTGGGCGCCTCCGCGGCGGAGAAGGGCCGCTACTTCGGGGCCGCGGTCGCCGCGGGGAAGCTGGGTGACTCGACTTACGTGGGCATCCTCAACCGCGAGTTCACCTCGATCACCGCCGAGAACGAGATGAAGATGGACGCCACCGAGCCCAACCAGGGCCAGTTCACCTTCGGCAACGGCGACCGGATCGTCAACCACGCCCTCGGCCGCGGCATGAAGGTCCGCGGTCACACCCTGACCTGGCACCAGCAACAGCCCGGCTGGATGCAGCGCATGGAGGGCTCGGCGCTGCGCCAGGCGATGCTCAACCACGTCACCCGCGTCGCCTCCTACTACCGGGGCAAGATCTACGCCTGGGACGTGGTCAACGAGGCTTTCGCCGACGGCAACTCCGGTGCGCGCCGGGACTCCAACCTGCAGCGCACGGGCAACGACTGGATCGAGGCCGCCTTCCGCGCCGCGCGGGCCGCCGACCCCGGCGCGAAGCTGTGCTACAACGACTACAACACCGACGGCGTCAACGCCAAGTCCACCGGCATCTACACGATGGTGCGCGACTTCAAAGCCCGCGGCGTGCCCATCGACTGCGTGGGCTTCCAGTCCCACCTGACCAACTCCGCCCCCGGTGACTACCAGGCCAACCTCCAGCGCTTCGCCGACCTCGGCGTCGACGTGCAGATCACCGAGTTGGACATCTCCGGCTCCAACCAGGCCAACGCCTACGCCGCCGTCACCCGCGCCTGCCTGGCCGTGGCCCGCTGCACCGGCATCACGGTCTGGGGTATCCGCGACAGCGACTCCTGGCGCACCGGCCAGAACCCCCTGCTGTTCGACAACTCCGGCAACAAGAAAGCCGCCTACACCTCCGTCCTCAACGCCCTCAACGCCGGTTCCGGGCAGCCCGGCGGGATCGTGGACACGAGCGCGTGGTACACGCTGGTCAACCGCAACAGCGGCAAGGCGCTGGACGTCTACAACCTGGCCACCAGTGACGGCGCGCGGATCACCCAGTGGACCCGCAACGGCGGCAACCAGCAGCAGTGGCAGTTCGTCGACTCCGGAGACGGCTACTACCGCCTCAAGTCCCGCCACTCGGGCAAGGTGCTGGACGTCTACAACTTCTCCACCGCCGACGGCGCCAACGTCGTGCAGTGGACCGACGGCAACGGCACCAACCAGCAGTTCCGCGTGATCGACGCGAGCGGCTACGTCCGATTGGTCAACCGCAACAGCGGCAAGGCCGTCGAAGTCCAGAACGCCGCCACCGACGACGGAGCGAACATCGTCCAGTACAGCGATTGGGGCGGCGCAAACCAGCAGTGGCAACTCGTCCGCGTCGGTTGACTCGGCACCGCTTCCACAGCATCCACCTCGACGAAGAGGAGCCCCCCATGCCCGTGTCACCACCCACCACCGTTGCGCGGGCCCGCAGGCGCCGCCTGGCCTGCGCCGCCGCCGCTGTTGTCACCGTGCTGCTGGGCGGCCTGGTGACCGCGCTCGGCGCGACCACCGCGTCGGCGGCGACCGTGGACACGGCGGCGTGGTACGCGCTGGTCAACCGCAACAGCGGCAAGGCGCTGGACGTCTACAACCTGGCCACCAGCGACGGCGCGCGGATCACCCAGTGGACCCGCAACGGCGGCAACCAGCAGCAGTGGCAGTTCGTCGACTCCGGAGACGGCTACTACCGCCTCAAGTCCCGCCACTCGGGCAAGGTGCTGGACGTCCACAACTTCTCCACCGCCGACGGCGGCGCCGTCGTGCAGTGGACCGACAACAACACCAGCAACCAGCAGTTCCGCCTGGCCGACTCCGACGGCGGCCACGTCCGGCTGATCAACCGCAACAGCGGCAAGGCCGTCGAAGTCCAGAACGCCGCCACCGACGACGGAGCGAACATCGTCCAGTACAGCGACTGGGGCGGCGCAAACCAGCAGTGGCAACTCGTCCGCGTCGGTGGCGGGACCGACCCCACCACCACGACTCCGCAAACGCCCGCTGACCAGTACACCAACCCGGTGGTATGGCAGGACTTCGCCGACGTCGAAGTCATCCGCGTCGGGGACGTGTACTACATGACCGCCTCGACGATGCACTACTCCCCCGGTGCGCCGATCCTGCGCTCCTACGACCTGGTCAACTGGGAGTTCGCCGGTCATTCCGTGCCGTCACTGGACTTCGGCACCAAGTACGACCTGACCAACGGGCAGCGCGCGTACGTCAACGGCATCTGGGCTTCGACGCTGCAGTACCGGCCGAACAACCGCACCTACTACTGGGCCGGGTGCATCGACTTCAACGACACCTACGTGTACACGGCTTCCAGCGTCGAAGGACCGTGGAACCGGCACGCCCGGATCGACAACTGCTACTACGACGCGGGCATGCTCATCGACGACAACGACACGATGTACGTCGCCTACGGCAACGGCACCATCAGCGTCGCCCAGCTCTCAGCCGACGGCCGCAGCCAGGTGCGTGCGCAGCAGGTGTTCCAGACCCCGTCGAACATCGGGACGCTGGAGGGAGCGCGGTTCTACAAGCGCAACGGCAGCTACTACATCTGGCTGACCCGCCCCGCGAACGGCCAGTACGTCCTCAAGGCGGACAACCCGTTCGGCCCGTACACCCTGCGGCAGGTGCTGCTCGACCTGCCCGGCCCGATCACCGGCGGCGGCGTGCCTCACCAAGGCGGCCTGGTGCAGACCCAGAACGGCTCCTGGCACTACATGTCCTTCGTCGACGCCTACCCCGGTGGCCGGGTTCCCGCGCTCGCTCCGATCACCTGGACAGCGGACGGCTGGCCGACCCTCCAGACGGTCGGCGGCCGGTGGGGCGTGAACTACCCCTCGCCGCTGCCGGCCCGCCCGGTCAAACCCCTCACCGGGGCCGACACCTTCACCGGTCCCGCCCTGGGGCCGCAGTGGGAGTGGAACCACGACCCCGACACCTCCCGGTACTCGGTGGACAACGGGCTGAGGTTGCAGACCGCCACGGTCACCGACGACCTCTATGCCGCCCGCAACACCCTGACCCACCGCATCCAGGGACCGACGTCCACCGCCACCGTCGAACTGGACCACAGCGCGATGCGCGACGGCGACCGGTCCGGCCTGGCCATGCTGCGCCAGTCCTCGGCCTGGATCGGCGTCAGGCGCGACAGCGGTCGCACCCGCGTGTCCATGACCACCGGGTTGGCCATGGACGGCAACTGGCGCACCACCAGCACCGGCACCGAGGCCGCGAGCGCCACGATCAGCGGCGACCGGATCTGGCTGCGGGTCAACGCCGACATCCGCCCCGGCTCCAACCGCGTCGCCCGCTTCTCCTACAGCACCGACGGCGTCACCTTCAACCCGCTCGGCCCCGCCTTCACCCTGAACAACACCTGGCAGTTCTTCATGGGCTACCGCTTCGGCATCTTCAACCACGCCACGCAGGCCCTGGGCGGCTCGGTCACCGTGCGCAGGTTCGACCTGACCACTCCCTGATCGACAGCGCCGTCCCGGAGGTGCACGGGTTCCCTCGTGGACCGGGAGCCCGTGCACCGGGGTCGTTCGGCGACTGCGACACCCCGGCCGCCGCCCTGCGATCCAGGGTCGGGGCGGGCACGACGGTCGTGCACGCCGACTTCCTGTGCTTCCCGCTGCCGCGCGCACCGCACGTGCCGGCGGGCAACCTGCCGTTCCACCTGACCACGTCCCTGCTCCGCCGGATCCTCCACTCCGGGCACTGGACGGACGCGGTCCTGCTGGTGCGGTGGGAGGTCGCCCGCCGTCGCGCGGGCGTGGGCGGGGCGACCCTGATGGCCGCCCAGTGGTGGCCCTGCTACGACTTCGCGCTGCACCGGCGGTGCCCGCGGCGGAGTGGTCGCGGCGGAGTGGTCGCGGCGGAGTGGTCGCGGCGGAGTGGTCGCGGCGGAGTGGTCGCGGCGGCACGGCATCACCGAGCGCGCCCTGCCCCGCGACCTGACCGCCGAGCAGTGGGCGGAGCTTTTTGTCGTACCCCACCGCTAGGTTCCCCGGCATGATCGACTCCACCTGGTCCCGCCCCGCCCCCTGCACCGCCGCGCCCGCGCCGCGAACCCGCCGCCCCGGCGGCACCGGTAGCGGACGCCCGCCCGCCGGGCCGCGTCGTGGCAGGCGGGACGGCCGGGTGGGGCCGCGCCGAGGCGCGGCGGGGTGACGCCGTTCGGCCCTCCCCGGCAGGCTCAGCGGGTCGTTGAACCGGCGTCGACCTGCGGACGCCTCCGGCGATTCGTGCTTTCGCCGGAGGCGCCGCGGCCGTTCGGTCAGCGTCGTTGGTGGGCCATCCACTGCCAGACGCGGGTTCCGCGGATGCTCGGGTCATTGCGGGCCACGTAGATCCACGACCAGTGCCCTGGGAACTGGTAGCCGTTCCACACGACGTTGTCGTAGAGCGTCATCAGCGAACCGGGGATGAGGTCGTGCGCGTGGACGGTGTTGGCCTGCGGGTCGATCGTCGTGTCGTCACGGGAGGTCACCAGCCAGGTGGGAGTGCTGATGCCCGTCAGCTCGGCGTCGGGGATCAGCGGCGGGTCGCCCGCCTGCCGGGGAGCCACGACGCCGCAGATGGGCACGGACGCGGCGAACACGGCGGGGTAGACCGTGGTCATCTTCAAGGCCATGTAGCCACCGTTGCTGCAACCGACCACGTAGATGCGCCGGGGGTCGACCGAGCGCTTCCGGACGACCTCGCGGATGATCTCGTGGATGAGCGGGGCGAAGCGGGGACCGTCCTGCATCCAGGCGGAGGTGCTCTGCGGAGCGACCACGTGGGCGCCGTCGAAGATCCGCTGCGCCTCGTCGGTGGCGAAGCCCAACGCGCCGCGGTTGGCGCGCAGCGTCGTCTCGTTGTCGTAGTAGTCGTCCGGCAGGGACGCGCCCTCGCCCCCGCCGTGCAGCCAGACGATCAGGGGGCGCCTGCCGCGCCGGGCGGAGGGGCCGGGTGAGTACAGCCGGTACTTCATACCCGAGCCGGAGACGTGGTGGCTGAACGCGTCGACCTCGGGGTTGACCAGCTCGCCCTGGCTGAAGCGCGAGATGGTGACCGGCGCGCCGCGGCGCAGGGCGATCGGGGCGTTCTGCGTGATGGTGTAGGCGAGGTCGAGCCGGACGTTGCGGCCCTTGCTGCCGATGTAGCCGAGGGTGCCGCCGCCGGGTTGGCCCTCGCCGTGGCTCAGCGAGAGCACGACGTTGCCGTGGCGGTCGAGCCGGGCGGCGGTCACCGGCCGGTCGAGGTCGTAGCCCACGGCCTGCCCGTCGGTGTCGATCGGACTGGTTGCCTTGGCGCGCACGCTGAACGTGCCCGTCGTCAGGCTCGCCGGGTCGATCGGTCCGATCCGGGACGTCTCGAGGGTGACGGAGGTGACCTGCTCGCCGCCGTCGAGGGTCACCGCGTTCAGGATGAACCTCACCTTGCCGGTCGGGCGGGTGTCGGCGTTGGCGGTGATGGCGGGCAGCGCCAGACCGGCGGCCGCACCCGCGCCTGCTGCCAGGACGGTACGACGGTTGACAAACACGGCCATGCGGGCTCCTTCGTCGTTGAATGGAGGCGGAGCGCTTGCTTCACCCGGTTTCGCGACGGTCCCGAGAGGAGCGCGGGACCGGGCGACGCCGACGGGACCGAGCATGGCAGATTTACTTCGGACAGTGAAGTATTTCGGGGTCGCCTTCCCGTTCGCCGAGATCCGCACCGAGGCGGGCCTGGAGGGGGGGTGGGCTTCAGCTACGCCAAGCGCGCGGGCGGATGCACCTGTCGGACCGCCCCGGACTGGGCATCACCCTCAGCGAGCAGGCGCGCGCCTGGACCGTCGACCGGACCACCATCGACAGCACCCGCTGACGACCGCTTGGGCGCGACACCCGTGCCCGACGTGGCGAGGGCCGGGTGTTCCGCCCGGCCGGGTGCGGCCGACTGCGCGGTGGACGTCTCCCGCGATCGACGCCGCCGAGCGGTCGGCCACCTCGTCGCGCTTCCGGCGGGCGTCCCTGGCGGAACACCGTCTCCACCTCGGTCGGGACGCTGGGCTTCTCCCCGATCCCACGGGACCAGCGCCCGGTGACCGAGGCTCGCTCCCACTCCGTGGTGCCGAAGGCGGTACGCCACCGTGAGCTCCGACACGCCCACTCCCCTCGCCCCCGGTCCGCGCCCGCCGTGGCGACAGCACTGGGCCGAACCGGTTGTCAAGTCACGGTTCGTGCGACTTTCCCGGTCGCGGTGCTCCGGAGTGCACTCATCCCAGTGCCCCAGCGCCTCGCGCCAGTCCGCATGAGACGCCCGGAAACGAACACGAGTCAGGAGTGGTGATGGGTTCCAACGATGAGCAGGGTTCGCGCCGGATCTCGATCTTCGACACCACGCTGCGCGACGGCGAGCAGGCACCGGGCAACGCCATGTCCGCTCACACCAAGCTGGAGCTGGCGCTGGCCATCGAGGCGCTGGGCGTCGACGTGATCGAGGTCGGGTTCCCCAACTCCAGCCCCAGCGACTTCGCCGCGCTGCAGATGGTGTCCCAGGCGCTGACCACCGCCCGGTTCTGCTCGCTGACCCGCGCCAACCGCGCGGACATCGAGGCGGCCGTGGCGGGCGGCGGCACCGAGCGCCACCAGGTGGAGATCCTGGTGACCGGCAGCGAGCTGCACATGGAGCACAAGCGGGGTATCACGCGTGAGCAGAACCTCGCGGAGACCAGGGACGCCATCAGGTTCGCGCGTTCACTGGGGCTGCGGGACATCTCGCTCGGTGTCGAGGACGCCAGCCGCGGTTCGGACGACCTGCTGCACGCCCTGGTGGACACCGGTCTGGCCGAAGGCGCCACGACCGTGCTGCTCGCCGACACGACCGGCCACATGGTGCCGTCGGAGTTCGGGGAGATGATCGCGAAGGTCCGCTCCTGGATCCCCGACGAGATCGTGCTGGCCACGCACTGCCACGACGACATGGGCCTGTCGCTGGCCAACGCGCTGGCCGGGATCGAGGCGGGCGCCGACGAGGTGCAGGCGACGGTCGCCGGGATCGGTGAGCGGGCGGGCAACACCCCGCTGGAGGAGCTGGCGGCGGTCCTGACCTACAAGGGCCACCGGTTCGGGGCGCACACCACGCTGGAGACCTCCCGCCTGTACGAGGTGTTCCAACTGCTGTCCGACAGGATCGGCATGGCTCCGCCGCGCAACAAGCCGATCTTCGGCGACAACGTCTTCAGCACGCTCGCGGGCATCCACCAGGCGGGCATGCTGCGCAACCCGATCACCTACGAGTACGTCGAGCCGGAGCGGTTCGGCCGAGAGCGGCGAATCCTGGTCGGCAGGCATTCCGGCAGGGCGGTGCTGCGCCACGTGTTCGACGAGCTGGGCATGCCGTGGGACCCCGAGCTGGGCCAGAAGTTCTACGAGGAGCACATCGCGGGCCAGGCCGACGGCGAGTACATCTCCACCACCGAACTGGCCCGAGTCCTCAGCTCCACCCTCCTGGCGACGGCGGACTCCTGATGTCCGCGCCCCGCACCATCATCGACAAGGTCTGGGACGACCACGTGGTGCGCTCCGGCGATGCGAGCGACCTGCTCTACATCGACCTGCACCTGGTGCACGAGGTGACGTCACCGCAGGCGTTCGACGGCATCGAGCACCAGGGCAGGGCGGTGCGCAGACCGGACCTCACCCTGGCGGTGGAGGACCACAACGTCCCGACCGACAGCCTGCTGATCCGCGACGCGATGAGCAAGGCCCAGGTGCAGCAGCTGCGCGCGAACTGCGAGCGGCACGGCATCGAGCACCTCGCGCACGGTGACGGCAGGCAGGGCGTCGTGCACGTCGTCGCGCCGGAGCTGGGTCTCGTGCAACCGGGGATGACCGTGGTGTGCGGCGACAGCCACACCTCGACCCACGGCGCGCTGGGGGCGTTGGCGTTCGGCGTCGGCACCAGCGACGTCGAGCACGTGCTGGCCACCCAGACGCTGTCACTGGCCCGGCCGCGGACCATGGCCGTGGAGTTCACCGGCGCGCTGCCGCCGGACGTCTCCCCCAAGGACCTCGTCATGGCGCTGATCGCGCAGATCGGGGCGAACGGCGCGCACGGCCACGTCCTGGAGTACCGCGGCCCGGTCATCCGGCAGATCTCCATGGAGGGCCGGATGTCCATCTGCAACATGACCGTGGAGGCCGGTGCCCGCGCCGGACTGGTCGCGCCCGACGAGATCACCGAGGACTACCTGGCCGGACGCCCGGCCGCGCCCACCGGGGCGCAGTGGGACGACGCCGTGGCCGCGTGGCGGGAGCTGCGCACCGACGAAGGCGCGAGGTTCGACCGGACCGTCGTGGTCGACACGTCCGAGCTGACACCCTTCGTCACGTGGGGCACCAACCCCGGTCAGGCAGCGCCGCTCGGCGACGGTGTGGTGCCCGACCCGGACTCGTTCAGCGAGCCCGGCGAGCAGGCCGCCGCCCGGCGCGCGCTGGCCTACATGGGTCTCGAGCCCGGCACGAGGATGCGCGACATCCCGATCGACACGGTGTTCCTGGGGTCCTGCACCAACGGCCGGATCGAGGACCTGCGGGCGGCGGCGGCCGTGCTCGACGGCCGCAAGGTCGCCCCCGGTGTGCGGATGATCGTCGTTCCGGGCTCCATGCAGGTCCGCGCCCAGGCCGAGCGGGAGGGCCTGGACGAGGTGTTCACCGCGGCGGGCGCGCAGTGGCGGCTGGCCGGGTGCTCGATGTGCCTCGGCATGAACAACGACCGGCTCGGCGGCCCCGCCCGCGTGGCGTCCACGTCCAACCGCAACTACGAGCGCAGGCAGGGCGACCACGCCCGGACCCACTTGGTGTCGCCGTCGACCGCGGCGGCCACGGCGGTGGCCGGGCACCTCGCCTCGCCGCGGGACCTGATCGGAGGCGACCGGTGACACCCCCGCCGTTGACCGTCCACACCGGACGAGCCGTCGTGCTCGCGCGGGACGACGTGGACACCGATCAGATCACCCCGGCGCAGTTCTGCAAGCGGCTAACCAAGCACGGCTACGAGGACGCGCTGTTCGCGGGGTGGCGGGGCCAGCCGGGGTTCCCGCTGGACCAACCGCACCTGCGGGACGCCAGCGTGCTGGTGGCCGGGAACAACTTCGGCACGGGCAGTTCCAGGGAGCACGCCGTGTGGGCGTTGCGCGACTGGGGGTTCGTGGCCGTCATCGCCATCAGCTTCGGTGACATCTTCCGCCGCAACGCCTTGAAGAACGGCCTGCTGGCGATCAGCCTGCCGGAGGCGGACGTGGCCGCGCTGTCGAAGGCAGCGGAGACCGACCCGGACCTGCCGGTCACCGTCGACCTGGAGGAGTGCGAGGTGCGCGCCGGGGAGCTGCGGCGCCGGTTCGACGTTGACAGCCACGCCCGGTACCTGCTGCTCAACGGCCTGGACGACATCGCGCTGACCGAGCAGCAGGACGAGGACATCAGCCGGTACGAGCGCGGGCGCAAGCCGTGGCTGCCGTCGCTGCGGCCGGGGTGCCTGTCCGGGCGGGGCGCGTCATGACCACCGAGGTGCGGGCAGCCCCCGGAGCGGGCCGCGTCCGCATGGACGGCGTGGCGGGCCACACCGCGCAGCGCGCCCGCGGACTGCGCGACAGCGAACTGGCCAAGTTGCTGCGGTCGAGCCGGAGTGACGTCGTCAACCTCGCCGTGGGCACCCCGCAGTTCCCCGAAACGCCCGGCACAGCGGTGGGCGCGGCGATCACCGCCTTGAAGACCGGGCGCAACCAGTACGAGCTTCCGCTGGGCGAGCAGGCCCTGCGGGAGCGGATCGCCTCATCGCTGAACTCCCCGGCGGACCCGTCGACCGAGATCACCGTGACCGCGGGCGCCACCGAGGGGTTGTGCGTGGCGCTGCAGTCGCTGGTCGACCCCGGTGACGAGGTCGTCGTGTTCGAGCCGTTCTACGAGAACTTCCTCGGCACGATCGCGTTGGCCGGGGGTGTGCCGCGGTTCGTGCCCCTGCACGAACCGGACTGGCACTACGACCCGGCCGACCTGCGCGCCGCCTTCGGCCCCCGCACCAGGGCGGTGCTGCTGAACTCGCCGAGCAACCCGACGGGCCGGGCACTGCGGTACGAGGAGCTGGCCGAGATCGCCGAACTGTGCGAGCGGTGGAACGCCGTGGCGGTGTCCGACGAGGCGTACGCGGGGCTCGTCTTCGGAGCGCGGCGGCACCTGTCGGCCGCGGACGTGCCCGGTCTGCGGCAGCGCAGCATCGTCGTGGGCTCGCTGTCCAAGAGCCACGCGATCAGCGGCTGGCGGCTGGGATACCTGCGGGCCGAGGCGGAGCGGACGAGCATCCTGCGCCGGATCCACGAGGTCACCACCAACGGCACGGCCGCGCCGCTGCAAGCCGCGATCGGCAGCGTCGGGCTGCAACCCGACTGGGCGGCGCGGCAGGCGGAAGCACTGGCCTGCCTGAAGGACACCGCGGTGGCGCTGTTCGAGCGCTTCGGCGTCGGCTTCGAGACGATCGAGGGCGGTTGCTTCGCGTTCGGCCGCATCGACGCGCTCACCACAGAGGACAGCACCGCGTTCTGCGAACGGCTGCTGCGGGACTTCGGCATCCTGCTGGCCCCTGGCAGGCCGTTCTTCCACAACCGCGCGCGCGGTGACCGCTACGTCCGCATCGCGTTCAACCGTCCACCTGCCGTTTGGCGGGAAGTCGAAGCGCGGCTGTTCGGCCGGACTTGAGAGGGGAATCATGACTGTCATCGCCGTGCTCCCTGGCGACGGCATCGGGCCGGAGGTCATCCAGGAGGCCGTCCGCACGCTCGACGAACTCGACCTGGGGTTGACGTTCGACGTCCTCGAGCACGTCAACGCCGACACCTTCCTCGCGTCAGGCACCGCGTTGACCGCCGACGACGTCGCGCGCATCCAGCGCAGCGACGCGGCGCTGCTCGGCGCTGTCGGCGATCCGCGCGTCACGACCCCCGACTACGTGCGAGGAGTGCTGCTGCGCCTGCGCTTCGAGCTGGACCTGTACGTCAACCACCGCGCGGTGAGCCTCCTGGCCGACCACCTCAGCCCGCTCAAGGACACCAAGCGCGGCGCCATCGACTGCGTCGTGGTGCGGGAGAACAGCGAGGGCCTCTACGCGGGTATCGGCGGCTCCCTGCGCCAGTCCACGCCGCAGGAAGTCGCCCTCGACGTCGAGGTCAACACCTACACCGGCGTCTCCCGCCTGCTCGACTACGCGTTCGACATCGCCCGGTCCGAAGTCTGCATGGTCGACAAGTCCAACGCGGTGCCCAACGGCGGCCGACTCTGGCAACGCTGCTGGGCGGAGCACCGCGGTCGTCATCCTGGGACTCCCACCCGGCACCTGTACGTCGACGCGGCCGCGATGCTCCTGGTGGCCGACCCCGCCAGTTTCGACGTGATCGTCACCAACAACTCCTACGGCGACATCCTCAGCGACCTCGCGGCGGAACTCGGCGGCGGCATCGGCACAGCCGCATCGGGCAACCTCAACCCCACCACCGGCTTCGGCCTGTACGAACCCGTCCACGGCAGTGCTCCCGACATCGCCGGGCTCAACCGCGCCAACCCCGTCGCCGCCATCCTCTCGGCGGCGCTGATGGTCGA
This sequence comes from Saccharothrix coeruleofusca, assembly GCF_017876325.1. Classification (NCBI taxonomy): domain Bacteria; kingdom Bacillati; phylum Actinomycetota; class Actinomycetes; order Pseudonocardiales; family Pseudonocardiaceae; genus Saccharothrix; species Saccharothrix coeruleofusca. The sequence continues at coordinate 2,347,757 of NZ_JAGINV010000001.1, read as the reverse complement.
ACGGCTCGGCCACGGGGACGCGGCGGCCGCGGTGCGCTCCGCGGTGGCGCGGGCGGTGATCCAGCGACGGTGCACCCCGGACCTCGGCGGCTCGCTGACCACCACCGAAGCCGGCGCCGCCATTCGGGCGGAGCTTGGCTGAGAGGTGTCGCGCGCGGTGATCGCCTCCCCCGGAACCAGCCGGGGGAGGCGATCACCGCTGCTCCGCCGCGCGGACCCGCTGCGTTCAGGTGCCGATCCCCAAGCACGGCTCCACGGTGCTCGTCGCGGCGGGTCGAGGTGGTGTGGCGGGCCGAGTGCCGCCCGGCACTCCTGCCAGGTTCGGCTGCCGTCACCTCGCCGTGGGCGGGCGCGGGACAGTCGAGGGGTCCTCATCGGACGGCGCGAGGCGGAGGTACGCGCCACCGGGCGAGGCCGGACAAGGGCGCAGGCGGTGAGACGCGCACGGGATGTCGGCTCGATCGGTCGACGGCGACGAAGCAAGTGCGGATCGACCGCCACCACGCCGACGGCAGTGCCGTCGGCGTGGCCCGGACAGCGGATCGGTCCGACGGCTCCAGCCGACCGGGCTGATCCTCACGCGGGGGTCCGGCCTGCGCGGGTCAGGCCCCCGCGACCGGCGAGGTAGCCGAACTGGAAGCGGCTCTGGGCGTCCATCTGGCGCATCAGCTGGGCGATGTGCTTGCGGCAGGTCCGCACCGAGAGGCCGAGACGGCGGGCGATGATGTCGTCCTTGACGCCTTCGGTGAGCATGTTCAGGATCGTCTGCTTGATCTCATCGGTCACCGCCTGATCGTCCAGGTGGTGGGGGACGAACGGCTTCGCGGTCGTCCAGATGTGTTCGAACACGCCGCGCAGGAAGCCGATCATCGCGGAGCCGCGGATCACCGCCGCGCCGCCGGAACCGGTGGCCGCGGGGATGAACGCCACTTCGTCGTCGAAGACGACCAGATGGCTGAACAGCACCTCGCATGTGCGGATGTCCGCGCCCGCCTCGCGCAAGGTGCGGATGTGCTCCCTGATGGGCAGGTCGAAGCGGGCCGAGTGCTGGTAGAGGGTGCGCATGCGGATACCGCGTTCCAGCATCTGCAGGTCCCGCTCGTGGGCTTCGCGCAACTGGTCGGCGCTGCGGCCGCCACCGGGTTGCACCATGAGCACCTCGGCACGGCAGCGCACGGCCCACTCGTTGAGCAGGCACCGCACCGACTGGGCGTCCGGCACGACGTCGACCACCTCCTCCACCGAGGCGCCGCTCCTGCTCGCCTGGTACAGCGGTGACAGCCGGGTCAGCGCGTCCCTCAGTCGCGTCACGCTCCGCTGCCGGGACAGGATGTCGATCTCGATGGGGGCGAGCACCCCGGCCGCGGCCAGGTCGGGGTTGGCGGGCACGAGCCGGTCCGGTTCCCCCGGCAGCGACTGGACCAGCTGCAGCGCGCGCAGCTCGTCAACGACCCGCCGGGCCTCCGGCAGTGGGACCCGCAGCATCGCGGCCGCTTCGCGCACGGTGAAGCCGTCGCCGTTCAAGCCCCACTTGTAGACCCGCATGCCCTCTTCGCTCAGCGGCGGGACGCCGCATCCCCACGACATCCCGCCGGATCGCTCCTCGCCTGTCGTCTGCTCGTTCACGTGCCCAGCGTGCGTGCCGCGCTTCCTGATCCGTTCCCGCAGCCGTACCGCGGTCGCGTCAGCGGCAGTCCCACCCGCGTCCCCTGGCCGCGGCGAGCACGGCCTCGCGGCGTCTGCGCCCCTCCGCCTTGGCGCCCGTCGCGTCCGCCATGTCGAACTCGGCCCGGATCGTGAGGGAGGTGCGGCCGTGGCCGATCCGCTCACCCTGGTAGACGTCCCGCACCCGCACCAGGTCCCGCCGAGTCATGCCCGCCTCGGCGACCAGGTCCAGCACCTCCCGCGCCTGCTGGCCGGGCGCGAGGTCCACCGTCACGTTGAACGCGGGCAACGGGACCTGCGGCACCGGCCGCACAGACCGCCGCACCAGCGGCAGCGCTTGCAGCGCCCCCAGATCGAGGTCGACGCAGAACAGCTGCGGACCGAACACCCCCGCCCGGCCCACCCGCTCACCGCCGACCAGCACGGTGAAGGACGGATCGAACACCGAGCGCTCCGCGGGCACCAGCTCCGGTTCTCCGCGCCCCGCGCCCAGCATGCCCACCAACCCGACCAGGTCGGCGAAGGTGACGGCCCGTGGCTCCGGGTCGACCAGGGACGGCGGCAGCAGCGCCCCGCCCAGCACGGCGGTCATGCGCCACTGCTCGTCCCCTGGTCGGGCCGAGCGCGGGACCGGGCCGATCTCGAAGTGGTGAGCCGCCCCGGTGTGCTCCAACGACCGGGTGGCCACGTCCAGCACGGCGGGCAGCAGGGAATCACGGACCCGCAGGTTCCTCAACCCGGTGCGGCCGCGCACTTCCATCGGGTCGACGCCGGTGGGGTCGATGGACGGCAGGTCCGACGACGACGGCCACAGCACCGGGGTGGTGACCTGCTGCAAGCCCCACCGGACGGCCACGTCGCGCAACGTCCGGCGCAGCTGCCTCGCCGGGTCGACCGACGGCACGCGGTCCCACGCGGGCAAGCGGACCGGGATCGACCGGTACCCGCGCAGCCGCGCGACCTCCCCGGCGACCATCCGGGCGCAGGTGAGGTCCTCGCGCCAGAACGGCGGGCTGACCCGCAGCGCGCCGTGCTCCACCACGGCGGGCACGCCCGCGGCGCTGAGCAGGGTCGCGGCCGCTCGGACGTCGACGTCCGGGGCGATGATGGCGCGCAGCTCAGCTTCGCCGATCGTGAACACCGGCCGGGGCGCGGGCGTGACGCCTCCCGCCGCGGTCGCCTTGACCTCACCCCGCGCCCATGCCGTCACCAGTTCGACGACCCTGGCCACCGCCAAGTCGCACCCCGCCGACGGCAGCCCGCACGCCAGCCGCTGCCCCGTGCCGTCCAACCGGCCCGCGGTGCGCAGCACCTGCCGCATGGCCTCCGGCGGCAACCACCACGAGTAGACGACCACCTCCCGGCAGTTCCGCGGCAGCTCGGCCGCACCCTTGCCGGGGACCGCCAGCACCTGGTCCCCGGCGGCGACCACGACCTCGCCCTCGGCGTTCGTCCGCAGAGCGAGGCCGTCCAGCGTGCCCTCGGCCGCGTGCACGGGCTGCCCGGTCTCCAGCTGAACGAAGGCCAGCACGTCGGCCACGGTGCCGGTGAGCCGCACACCCGCCGCCGTCAGCCACTCCGCCTGCGGACCGGGAACCTCGACCGGTCCGGGCAGGACGACCGCCGCTGCGGCGAGCCTCGCCGGGGCGGGCTCGACCAGGAGGGCGAAGTCGGCGCGCAGAACCGGGGGGTCGACGGGCAGTGCCCCCGCGGCACGCTCGTCCGCCGCCTGCCCGAGGCGACCGCGGATCTCCGCGGCCAGTCCCAGGACGGACGTCAAGTGCCCCAGGCCAGGGGGCGCCAGCACCTCCACCGCCGCCCCGCGGGCGTCGTCGATCTCGCCGACCTGTGCGCCCGCCGCGCGCAGCCAGCCCGCCAGGTGCGAGCGGTCGACACGGCGGCCGCACAGGTCGTCCAGCCATGCCAGTGGGACCCGCACGACCATCACCTCCTCGGTGCGCTCAGTCGAACTGCTCCAGCACGCGCGTGTCGTTGATCAGCAGCTCGCGGATGTCGGTCAGGCCGTAGTCGAGTCTGAGCAGCCGCTCCAGGGAGCAGCCGAAGCTCAGCGCGGTGGTCCGACCGGGCGGGTAACCGCAGGCGGTGAGCACCTCGTCGCGCAGCACTCCCCCGGCACCGATCTCCACCCGGCCGCGCTGCCTGCACTCGGGGCAGCCGTCCTCGCACACCGGGCACTCGATGTCCAGGGCGAACCCCGGCGCTGTGAAGGGGTAGTCGCTGCGCTTGAGCCACCACCGGTGACCCGCGCCGAACAAGCCGGTCACCAACCGGTCGAACAGCCCCGCGAGGTCGGGCAGGCCCAGCCCCGGCTGCACGACCACGCCCTCGGCCTGGGTGAACTGGGAGTTGGAGTACGCCGACCCGGTCTCATTGCGGAAGCAGCTGCCCACCAGCAGGGCGCGCAGCGGGCCGGGCGCCGCGCGGCGCAGCAGCGCGGGCACGCCCGCCGAGCTGTGCGTGGTGAGCACCACCCCGTCCGCGGGGCTGAAGGTCAGCCGCGTGCGGGTGGGGTGGTCGGCCGGGTAGCCCAGCACGTCGAAGTTGTCCGCCGCGGTGGCCAGCAGCGGCAGGTCGACGACCTCGAAGCCCAGCGGTGTGAACGCCTCCGCGATGCGGTCGGCCAGCGATACCACGGGGTGCACCCGCCCCACTCGGGGTCCGGCCGGGGGGAGCCCCGGATCGCGCAGCCGGGTGGCGACGGGTGCACCTGTCCGCAGGCTCATCAGGCCGGCTTCTCGTAGACGGCGATGTGGTTCTCCGACGACGCGTCGAACGGCACGTTCGCCCAGTCGCCCCAGCGCTCCCGCAGCCGCAGTCCGGCGATCCGCGCCATCAGGTCCATCTCGGACGGCCAGGTGTAGCGCAGGAACGCCGGGTACAGCTTGATCCCGTCCTCGCGGACCTCGATGTGGTTCTCGAGGATCTGCTGGGTGGCCCGGTCGAAGGTGTCCGCCTCGATCCGCACGTGGTCCAGTCCGACCTCGTAGACGTGCGCGCGGCCGCCGAACCGGAACCGGGTCGGGTCCGGCATGAACGTCTCCACCACGAACAACCCGCCGGGCTCCAGGTGCGCGGCCACCGACTCGAAGCAGCGGATCTGATCCTCCTGCGTCTGCAAAGCGTACAGGGAGTTCAGCAGCAGGAGGATCAGCGAGTACTTGCGCTCGAGCTTGAAGTCGGCCATGTCGCCGATGGTGACCTCGATCGCCTCGCCGCCGGGCTTGGTGCGCATGACCTCCACGATCTCCGGCGACGCGTCCAGGCCGTCCAGCGGCACACCGCGTGCCACGAGCGGGATCGCCACCCGTCCGGTGCCGATGCCGAGCTCCAGGCACCGGCCGCTGCCCCGGCGCGCGCTGAGGAACTCCACCGCCGCGTCCGGGCGCGGCCAGCCGACCTCGTCGTAGACGTTCTTCCACCGCGGGCCGTAGGTCTCGGGGCTCCAGTCGACCATGCGTCTCTGCCTCTCTGTGTGTGCGGTCCTCAAGCGCGTTCAGACCAGGGGACCGAGGACTTCCAGTTCGTGGGTGGCCAGCGCCAGCCGGTCGGCGACCTCGTCGGCGTCGGGTCCGGTAGCCATCACGTAGCCGACGCGCCCGTACAGGTCCTCCGGCGGCGGTGCGACGATGTCGCCGCGCGGGCGCAGCTCGCCGACCTCGTAGACCCACGGCCGCGACCGCAGTTCCGGTGCTGGGGCCAGGCCGTCGAACCGTTGCCGCCCCCGCGGGTAGAGGAAGCGGCAACCGGCCGCGTGGTCCCGGACCTCCCGCCGCTCCGGCTCGCGGCCCAGCGCGGCGGCGGCGAGCAGGCCGCCCATCCGCACGCCGCGGGCCACCTCCACGATCAGCGACGAGATGTCCCCGGGCGGACGGCCGTTGAGCTCGATCACGCGCGGACCCCGGGAGCTGAGCTTGATCTCGACGTGCGCCACGGTCCGGTCCATCCCGGCGGCGAGCACGGCCCGGCGGGCCAGCTCGAACCCGTCGGTGGTGGCGGGCTCGGTGAGCGCGCCGTTGCCCGCGATGTACCCGATCTGGATGGGGTGCTGGTCGTACCCCATCACGTAGCGGTACCAGGACACGGGCGTGGCCACGCCGTCGACCACCCAGAAGTCCACGGCGAACTCCTCGCCGTCGATGTACTCCTCGATGAGGGTGCCTTCGCTGGCCATGCCCTTCTTGTCGATGTGCACCGATGCCAGGAACGCGGCGTCGAAGTCCGCCGGGTCGTCCACCCGGCACACCCCGGCACTGCCGGACAGCCCGCGCGGCTTGACCACCAGCGGGAAGCCGATCTGCGCGGCGGCGGCCCGCGCCGCGTCCAGGTCGTGCACCAGCACCGACCGCGTCGGCGACAGCCCGGTGGCCGCCAGCATCTGCCGCTGCCGGTGCTTGTCGCGAGCCAGCTCGGCCGCGGCCACCGGCAGTCCGGGCAGGCTCAGCGCCTCGGCGAGCCGAGCGGCCAGCAGCACCGAGCCCTCGGTGTGCGTGCACACCGCGTCGATCCGGTTGCGCCCGGCCAGCACCTTGGCCAGCCGCAGCGCGTCCCCCTCGTCGTTGGGGTCGAACACCTCGTGGTCGCGCACCCAGCGGTGCTGCCAGGTCAGCGGCGCCGAGTCGAGCAGCACCAGGTCCGCCTCGGTGGCGAGCTGGTTGAACATCGGCTCGTTGCTGAGCTGGTAACCCGACCCGACGACGAGCAGGGTCTCCCGCCGTCGCGTCCCGCCTTGACCGGACATCGTCACACCACTCCTCTCGCCGACCGCTGACCGGCCGCATTCGTCTCGCTCTGTCTGTTGTCGCGACGCTGTCCCGCCGCGATCACCGCGATCGCGACACCTCCGACCACGTAGCCGGCCAGTTGCAGGCCGAGGTAACCGCCGAAGCCCAGCGCGGTGAACAGCGGCAGGCACAGCGCCGGGGCCGCCAGGTTGCCCATTCCGTAGACCAGCGAGGTGGACGACGAGTAGACCGCGACCCGATGGGGTGGCGCGTTGGCCACCACCACCGGTTGCAGGCTCGGTGCGATCAGGCACTGACCGATGGCGAACACCAGCGAGTACCCGGCCGCCAGCAGCAGCCGCGCCCAGCCCGCGGACACCACGCCCGCTCCAGCCAGCAGCACCAGGCTCGCGCACCAGCAGATGATCGCCGCGCGCAGCGCCGGTATGTACCCGATCCGCTCCACCGCGCGAACCACCAGTCCCTGCAAGGCGATCACCGAAATCGAGTTGACCGCCAGCACGACGCTGATGCCCGAGACCGTCAGCTGTGCGCTGTCGCGCAGCACGATCGGCAGCACGGACTCGACCTGGCCGAGCCCGAAGACCACGAGCATCCCTTGGAGCAGCAGGACCCAGAGGAACACGCGGTCGGTGAACGGCGCGACGACCTCGGCCAGCGACGCCCCCGTCGTCTCGCCGGGTGTCCCGACGCGGTCCCGTCGGCGGGCCCGCGCGATCCCGATCAGCACCAGGCCGTAGCCCAGGTACGTCAACCCATTGACCGCGAAGCTCAACTGGTAGCCCGTGGTGCCCAGTGAACTGGCCAACGCGCCGCCCGCGATCGACCCCGCGCCGACCGCGCCCGCGCTGACCCGGTACTTGGCGGCCAGCACGCGCCCGAGGTTGTCCGCCCCGAACACCGACAGCAGCATCGGTGTCTGCACGGCGTAGAAGATCCCAGTGCCCGCGCCCGACAGCAGCGCCGCGAGCAGGTTCAGGTCGGCGGGTTGCCTGGCCACCAGGAAGAAGGGTCCGACGGCCTGGCAGGCGGTGGCCAACACCGCGATCCGCCCCGGCCCGACCCGGTCGCACAACGCGCCCGCGACCGGATTGACCACCAGGCCCGCCACGGCGAACAGCATGAAGTACAGCGATACGCCGAACACCGACAGGCCCATCTGCTCGCGCAGGTAGACCGCGGTGAGCGGGAACACCAGGCCGGTGCCCGCCGTGGTGAGCGCCCAGCCTGCGAGGTAGCGCCTGCCGAACGGCAACCGCGTGACCCTTGTGCTCATCGGTTCCGTCGTCCCACTCCGGTCACGGTCAGCCCGTGGCCACGCAACTGGTTCTCGTCGAGCAGGTTGCGGGCGTCGATCACGATGTCGCCCGCCATCAGGTGCGCCAGCAGCGCCCAGTCCAGCTCGCGGAACTCCGGCCACTCGGTCAGCAGCACGACGGCCGCGGCGCCCTTCACCGCCAGGCCGGGGTCGTCCACCACATTCCAGTCCTCCGCCAGGCCGGGAGCACCCGGCCGCACCGTCGGGTCGTACAGGCTCAGCTCGGCGCCCTCGTCGCGCAGGATCTCGGCCACCGCCAGGGCGGGCGAGTCCCGCAAGTCCGCGGTGCCCGCCTTGAACGTCAGGCCGAACACGCCGATGCGGGCGCCGCGGACCGAACCGCCGAGGCTGGCCCGCACCTTGTCGGCTACGCGTTGGTGCTGACGGGTGTTGATCTCCAGCGCGCCCTCGATCAGCGGCAGCGCCACCCCCTGCTCGCGGCCGAAGGTGAGCAGCGCCCAGGTGTCCTTCGGCAGGCACGGACCGCCCCAGCCGGGGCCGGGTTCCAGGTGCGAACGGCCGATCCGGGCGTCGTAGCCCAGTCCGGCGGTGACACTCACGATGTCCGCGCCGACTGACTCGCACAGCTCGGCGAGCATGTTCACGTAGGACAGCTTGGTGGCCAGGAACCCGTTGGCGGCGTACTTGATCATCTCGGCGCTGGCGTTGTCGGTCAGCACGACGGGCGCGTCGGTGGTCCGGTACAGCCCTGCGACCACCTCGGCCGCGGCCGGGTCGTCCGCACCGATGACGACCCGGTCCGGCTCGCGGAAACCGGCGATGGCGCTGCCCTCCCGGAGGAACTCCGGGTTGGATACCACGGCGACGTCCGGGCGCGCGATCAGCCCGCGCACCCGCGCCGCGGTGCCCACCGGCACCGTCGACTTGAGCACCAGCACCGCGCCCCGCGGCAGCAGCCGTTCCAGGTCCGCCGCCACACCGTCCACGACGGACATGTTCGCCGCGCCACCGTCGCCCATCGGCGTCGGAACGCAGATGAATACGACCTCCGCGGGCACCTGGCCGGTGACGGCGGCCGCCAGGTCCGTGGTGAACCTCAGCCGCCCGGTGCGCAGGCCGGTGGCGACCAGGTCGGGCAGGCCCGGTTCGAGGATGCCGACCTGGCCGCTGCGCAGCCGGTCGACCTTGGCCGCGTCCACGTCGACGCAGGTCACCTGGTGCCCTTCGGCGGCCAGGCAGGCGGCCGTGGTCAGGCCGACGTAGCCCGCGCCGACGACGGCGACGGCCCTCGGGTGTGAGTTCGGCTGTGACATGGCGGTCCTCTCATCCCACGCTGTTCACGGCGACAGCCGGGGCCAGCAGCGACTCCACCGCGTCCAGCGCCTCCTCCGCGGAGCCCACGACGTGGAAGAGGTCGTGCCGCCGGGCGAAACCGCGGCCGAGCAGGTCGCGGACGAGGTCGCGCAGGGTGGCCCAGTCGTTGGCGACGTCGACCAGCACCAGCGGCCCCACGTCGAGGCCGAGCGCGGTCATCGAGACCACTTCCAGCACCTCGTCCAGAGTCCCGTAGCCGCCGGGCAGGGCGATGAACGCGTCCGCGCGCTCGATCATGATCCGCTTGCGGTCCAGCAGGTCATCGGTGAGCACGACCGTCTGCGGCGGCAGGTGGTGGCCTGCCTCCCTGGAGCGCAGGAAGTGCGGGATCACGCCGAGGATCTCCCCGCCGCGGTCGGCCGCGCCGCGCGCCACCGCGCCCATCAGCCCGACTCCGCCCGCGCCGTACACCAGCTGGTGGCGCCGGTCGGCGAGCAGCTGGCCCAGCTCGGTGGCGACCTGCTGGTAGCGGGGCGAGTTGCCGGTCGAGAAGCCGCAGAAGACGCAGAGCGCGTACCTGGGGCTAGAGGTATCCATAGCTGAGCCACCCTCCGTCCACCACGATGGTCTGGCCGTTGACGTAGTCCGCGTCCGCGGAGGCCAGGAACAGCACCGGTCCGGTGATGTCGGCGGGCGCCCCGCGCCTGCCCGCCGGGATGCGCGCGACGATGTCGTCCTCCGCCAACGCGGCCGGGTGCGGGGTCTCGATCCGGATCATCCCCGGGGCCACGCCGTTGACGTTGACCCCGGCTGCCGCCCACTCCACGCCCAGCACCCTGGTCAGCTGGACCACCCCGGCTTTGCTCGCGGCGTACGCGGCGCGCTCGGGGAACGCGGTGAACGACAGCAGCGAGCCGAAGTTCACGATCTTCCCCGCGCCCGCGGCGAGCATATGCCTGCCGAAGACCTGGCAGCACCGCAGCGTGCCCGCGACGTTCGTCGTCAGCAGTTCGTTCACCTGGTCGGCCGGGAAATCCGCGGACGGGCCCATGGTGAACACGCCTGCGGCGTTGACCAGGACGTCGACCCCGCCGAACGCCTCGGTCACCTGCCGATCCGCGGCGGCCACCTGCTCGGCGTCGCCGACGTCGCAGCTCACCGCGACGTAACGACCGCCCAACGGCGCCATCTCCGCGGCCACGGCGTCGACTTGCTCCTTGGTCCTCGCCAGCACGGCGACGTCCGCGCCCTCGGCGGCGAAGGCGAGGGCGACCGCTCGGCCGATCCCGCGCCCGCCGCCGGTGACCACCACCCGCCTGCCCGCGAACCTGCCTGCCATCACCGCGCCCGGAACTGGCCGATCCAGTGCACCTGGTTCGGCTTGGTCGCGGTCGGCAGGTTGCGGTACAGCCGCAGTTCGACGCACTCGAACCGGTTGGAGTCGAACGTGGCGAGGATCTCCGCGCTGGTGACCCGGCGCGGGCCGGTGCCCTCCACCATGTGGTCGGAGAACGAGTTCAGCACGAACAACCCGCCGGGCCGCAGCAGCCGGTGCACCTCGGCGGCGTAGACGGGCCGGGCCTCGTCGCGCATGTTGTGGAACACGAAGGAGTCCGTGACGACGTCAGCCTGGTGCGAGGGCAGCGGCACATCCAGCGCGTCGCCCTGGATGAACCGCGCGGACACGCCTGCCAGATCTGCCCAGGCCCTGGCCCGCTCCACGGCTTGCTCGGACAGGTCCACGCCGGTGACGTCCATGCCCTGGGCGGCCAGGAAGACGGCGTCGACGCCGGGGCCCGAGCCCAGGTCGACCACCCGGTCACCGCGCCGGATCACGCCGTCGATGACCAGCTTGATCAGCTCGATGCCGGGTGACGCGGTGAACCAGGACAGCTCGGCCAGCGGGCTGTCGGCGTACACGGTCGCGAACTTGTCCACCCAGCTGTCGGTAAACGCCTTCACCTGATCTCCTCCGATGCGTTGGCAGTGGTCAACAAGAGCTCTCCGAGGTCGGCGGGCACGTCCAGGTGCACGTAGTCCGGCACCTGGAGGTCCACCGAGCCGGGCAGTTCGAACACCACGAGGTCGTCCTGCGTCGCCACCGGGGTGAAGCCGAGGAACCGGTACGTCATCCGCATCTGGCGGTTGCGGTCGGTGGGCCGGAAGTGCGCGCGCACACCGGCGCCCCTGGCCCGTGCCAGGCCCACGACCACCCCGACGAACGCGGTGCCGATGTTGCGGCCCATCACCCGGCAGGACATCAGCAGCAGCCGGATGGTCCACATCGGACCACTGGTGGCCACCACGGCGAGCCCGATCGTGCCGTAGCCGCCGAACCGGTCCGTCAGCGTGGCCACCAGTACGCGGTGGCCGGGGTCCTCGGCCAGTTCGGCCAGCTCCCGCTCGCCGAACGTCAGACCGGTGGTGTTGAGCTGGTGCGTGCGCTGGGTCAGCTCGGCTGCCCTGGCCAGGTCCTGCGCGGTGGCGTCCCGCACGGTCAGCCGCATGCGCAGCGAGCGCAGGAACTCCTCGGCAGGGCCGGTGAAGTTCGCCTGCTCCACGCCGCGGCGCTGCTCGGCGAGGTAGAGCTGCCTGCGCTGGGCGGCCTCGGGCGTGACCGCGGCGGGCAGCACGTCACCACCTTCCAGCAACTCCGCGAACCGCGCCGGGGACACGCACCGGACCTCGGGCAGCGCGCTGGCGACCTCGGCCCGCTCGAAGTCGGAGTCGTCGACGAACAGCAGGCTCGCGGTGGCGATGTTGAGTTGCTTGGCGATCAGCCGCAGCGACTCGGACTTGGCCTGCCAGCCCACCTGCGGGTGCAGGAAGTACTCGGCGAGGCCCTGCCTGGCCAGCTCGGCCAGCGTCGGCTCCGGATCGTTGCGGCTGGCCACGGACTGCAGCACGCCGCGCTGGTCCAGCAGCCGGACGAACTCGCGGTGCCGGTCGGGGACCACGACCCGGTCGCCCTCGACGAGGGTGCCCTCCCACAGGGTGTCGTCCAGGTCCCAGACCACGCACTTCACCGGCTCGCTCACCGGTCACCTCCTTGTCGGGTGGCCGCCTCGCGGCGCAGCAGGTCCGCGCCGACGAGGTCGAGCAGCACCTCGTTCGGACCTTCGATCACCTGGTAGGTGCGGGCCGCCTGGCTGAGTCGGGTCAGCCGGTGTCCCTCGGCCAGTCCCGCGGCGCCGAGCACGCGGGAGGCGTGATCGGTGGCGACCGAGACGGCGCGAGCGGCCAGCACCTTGGCCCGGCCCGCGGCGGTGGCCGCCTCCGGGTCGCGCTCCTCGACGCGCTCGGCGGCGGCGCGGACCATCGCCCACGCCGCTTCGGCGAGGATCGACGCCTCGGCCAGCAGGCCGCGCACCAGCTGGCGGTCGCCGAGGGCGACGCCACCGACCTGGCGCTGCGCGGCGTGCGCGGTGGCCAGCTCCACGGCCGCCTGGGCGACTCCGACCGCCGCCGCGGCCACCAGCACGCGACCCAGCGTCAAGCACGAGGTGGCCACGTGCGGCACTCCGAACCCCGGACGACCCACGGCGAGGTTCGCGGAGGTCGGTGTGGCGTCGAACTCGATATCGGCCAGCCGGGAGGCGCGCAGCCCGGTCGTCGGCGGCTCCGGGCTGACCCGCTGGCCCGCGCCCGCCGGGACCAGCGCGCAGCTCCCGCCGCCGTCGCTCATGCCGAAGACCAGGAAGACGTCTGCCAGCTCGCCGAAGCTGATCCACCTCTTGCGGCCGGTGACGAGGATCTCGCCGTCACGTTCGGCCAGGGTGGTGCGCAGCGATCGGATGTCGCTGCCGGACTCGGCTTCGGTGAGCGCGAACGCGGCGATCTTGGTCCCGGCAGCCAGTTCCGGCAGCACCAGCTCGCGCAGATCGGACCGCCCCCAGCGCAGCACCGCCTGGCACACCATGCTGTGCACCACGAGCAGGCTCTGCAGGCTGGGCGAGAAGCCCGCCATCGTGCGGTGCACCTCGACCACCTCCGGCAGGGACCACCCGTCACCGCCGTAGCGCCGGGGCACGGTCAGGCCCAGCAGCCCGGCGTCCGCGGCCTCCCGGACGCCCTGGGCGTCTACCGCGCCCGCCTGTTCCCAGTGGTCGGCGCGGTCGGGGAAGTCTCCGTGCCGCAACCACTTCAGCACGTCGACGACCGAGGCGCTCATGACAGCCGGAGCTTCTCTGCGACCAGGCGGGTCAAGCCGTTGACGGTGTTGAAGTTGGCCAGCTCCAGGTCCTCGTCCTCGACCTCGATGCCGAAGGTCCGCTCCACGAAGTCGACCATCTGGATGGCGGCGACCGAGTCGACCACGTGCTCGGTGATCAGCTCGCGGTCACCGTCCAGCTCTGACACCCCCACCAGGCCGAGCACGTATTCGCGTACCTGCTGGTGCACCTCGTCGTAGCTGACAACCTGCTTCGTGCCGGACACCGCTCAACTCCTTCCGTACGAGAAGAAACCTCGGCCGCTCTTGCACCCGAGCTCGCCACGGGCCACTCGCTCGCGCAGCGCGGGGTGTGCGACGTACTCCGCGGTCGCGTAGTGGTGGTGCAACACGTCGAGGGTGTGGACGACCGTGTCGAGCCCGATCAGGTCGGCGGTGCGCAGCGGACCAGTGGCGTGCCCGAGGCAGCCGGTGAACAGCGCGTCGACCTGGTTGGGCGTGGCCACGCCCTCGGCCACGACCGCGGCGGCCAGGTTCACCGCGACCATCAGCACGCGGTTGATGACGAACCCGGCGGCGTCGTTGATCTCGACCCACGACTTGCCCATCAGCCGCAGCAGGTCGGTCACGGCGCGCATCGCCTCGTCCGAGCTGCGCTGCGCCCGGACCACTTCCACGGTCGCGATCTGCGAGACCGGGTTCATGAAGTGCACGCCGACCACCCGGCTGGGATCGGTCAGCGGCTCGGCCAGCACGGCGATCGGGATCGCCGATGTGTTCGCCGCGATCGGCACTCCCGGCCGCAGCACCCGATCCAGGTCCTTGTACAGCCGGGATTTCGCCACCTGCGACTCGGTGATGTTCTCCACCACCACGTCCACATCGGACAGCTCGTCGACGTTCGTGGTCGACTTCAGGTCCAGTGCCGCGGCGCGGCTCCCCTTGCCGGTCAGCAGCGAGAGCCGCTGCTGGCGGCGCACGCTGTCGGCAGCCGTGCGCAGAGCATCCGGATCGCTGTCCACCAGGACCACCGGCAACCCCGTGCTCTGCGCGACGGCGTGCGCGACGCTGGCGCCGATCACACCGGCACCGACGACGCCGACCGACCGGATCGGCGTCCGCCCGTCGTGGTCAGACATCGGTTTCCACTCCCTCCTCCTCGGTCAGCCACCGGTGGACGTGCTCGACCATCTCGCCGAAGCGGGCCGACGCGAACACCACCGACGACGGCACCTCCTTGCCGCTCAGCCGCCGGATTCCCGCGATCAGGTGCACTCCCATCAGCGAGTCCCCACCGAGGTGGAAGAAGTGGTCGTCGGGGTGCAGCTCGCGGAGCCCCAGCAACGCCCGCCACTGGGCCCCCAGGTGGTCGGCCAGCACCTCGGCGCCCGGCACCCGCCCGATCCACTCCTCAGCCGCTCCCGGTGGCGGCTGGGTCGACGTCGCGGGAGCCGCGGCCACCGCCTGCTCCGCCGGGTCGATCGCGGCGGGAGCGACGGCACCGGTCAGGCCCTGCGGGACGGAGGTCGGGCCGGGTGGGGGCGGTGCGTCGGGCAGGAAGCGCCGGGGTGCCGTGCGCGGCCGGGGCAGCCGGACGCGGGCGGGGCGCGGCTCGTGCAGCTTCGCCCAGTCCGCTTCCACGCCGTGCAGCCACAGCTGGCCCAGCGCCTCCATCAGGATCTGCTCGTCGGGCACCTGCTCGTAGGATTGCCGCACCGTCTTGACGCAGGCCACGTCCGGGTCCGCCTGCACCACCCACGGGCGGGTGGTGCCGGGGCCGATCTCCACCAGCACCCGCACGTGCTCCAGGGCCAGCCGGACGGCCGAGCGGAAGCGCACCCTGCTGGTCATGTGGTGACGCCAGTACTCCGGGGCCGGCACGCGGTCCAGCCACTGCCCCAGCACGCTGGACGCCAGCGGAATCCGCGGCGGTCCCAGCGGGACGTCCCGCAGGTCGTCGCCGAGGCGCTCGGCCGCGCCGTCCAGCTGCGGGGTGTGAAACGGGTGGGAGGTGCCCAGGTCGAGCACGGTCAGGCCCTCGCGCCGCAGCACCTGCTCGATCCTGGCCACGCCCTCGGGGCGGCCGGAGAGCACGCAGTGCATGGGCCCGTTGTCCGCGGCCACCCAGACGTCGTCGCCGACGAACCGCTCGACCTCGTCCACCGGGGCCAGCACGGCGAGCATCCGACCGGGCCCGGCGAGCGTGATCAGCTCCGCGCGACGGGCCACCGCCGCCATGGCATCCTCGACGCCGAGCACGCCGGACAGCACCGAGGCGACCCACTCCCCCAGGCTGTGCCCGACCAGCACAGCGGGTCGCACGCCCAGCTCCATCACGGTACTGGCCAGCGCGTGCTCGAAGCAGAACAGGCCGAGGTGCAGCTCTCGCAGCCGCTGGCCGGGGTCCACCGGCGCGTCCCGCTTGCGCAGCAACGCCCGCATGTCGATCCGGTCGGCGCCGGTGGTGGCGGGCGCGGGTTCGGTGAACTGCGCGCGGACCGTTCCCCCGGTCAGCCGGTCGGCGATGTCGAGCACCGCGTCCAGGTGCTTGGCGAACACCGGCATGTTCGCGGCCAGTCCCGCGCCCATGCCTCGGTAGTGGCTGCCGATCCCCGGCAGCAGGAACCCGACTCGCGGGGTGGCGCCGGTGGTCGTCGCCGTCTGCACGCGCAACCGCTCGGCCGCGAACGCCTCGCCCTCCCCCACGACGACGAAGCGGCGGTGGCGCAGCCTGCGCCTGCCCGTCTGGGTGGTGAACGCGATGTCACCGACCCGATCAGGCTGGTCCTCGACCGCCTGCCGCAGCGCCTCGGTGTCCTGCTCCAGCGTCTCCTGGCTGTGGCTGGACACCAGCAGCAGCCCGGAACGCCCCCCGCCCCCCGGCGCGGGTGGCGGCGCCGACTGGACGACCAGGTGGCAGTTGGTGCCACCGAGCCCGAAAGAACTGACGCCCGCCAGCCGCACGCCGTCCGGACGGGCGTCCCACTCCCGCTCGTCCGCGCTCGGCGTCAGCACGCCGGAGTGCCGGGCCAGGTCGGCGGGCAGCGCTTGGAAGTTCGGGGTGGGCACGAACCGCCCGTGGCGCAGGCACAGGATCACCTTGGCGAGCGCGGCCATGCCCGCCGCCTCCCGCAGGTGGCCCACGTTCGCCTTGACCGCGCCGACCCGGACCGGGTGTCCGGCGTCGGCGAACACCTCCGCCAGCGAGGCCCACTCGGCCGCGTCACCCAGCCGGGTGCCGCTGCCGTGCGCCTCGACGAAGTCGATCTCCTCCGGGGTGACGCCCGCGACGTCCAAGGCGGCGCGCACGACGTCCCGCTGGGCACGGGAGTTGACGCCTGCGAAGCCGGACTTGGCGCTGCCGTCGTTGTTCACCGCCGAGCCGCGGATGACCGCCAGGATCTCGTCGCCGTCGGCCGTCGCGTCCGCGAGCCGCTTGAGCACCACGGCACCGGCTCCGTCACCGGGCACGGTCCCGTTGGCCCCGGCGTCGAACGGCCTGCAGACGCCGTCCGGCGAACCGATCCCGCCGCTGGGTGCGGCGTAGCCGCGAGGCGAGGGCACGCGCACCGCGGCCGTCGCCGCGACTGCGACGTCGGAGGCGTACCCGAGCAGGTCCTGGCACGCCAGGTGCACCGCGACCAACGCCGACGAGCACGCCGACTGGACGTTGACGGCGGCGCCGGTCATGCCCAGCCGGTAGGAGATGCGGGTCGCCGCGTAGTCCCGCCCGTTGGCCACCTCCAGCGCCATCTCGTCGACGCCGGGACGCCCGGCCAGCGCGGTGCCCACCCAGCGCTCGTAGTCGTTGCGCCCGGCCCCCGCGTAGACGCTCACCGAGCGGCCCTGGCCGGGATCGACGTTGGCCATGGCCAGCGCTTCGTCCGTGAGCTGGAGCAGGATGCGCTGCTGGGGGTCGACCAGCAGGGCTTCGGCCTCGGACATGCCGAACCGCGTCGGGTCGAACCGCCCCGCGCCTGCCAGTGCGCCGTAGGCCGGGACGAACTCGCCCTCGACCCGGCCTCGCCGGGTGATCCAGCTGCGGCCCGCCACCAGGCCGTCCCAGTACTGGTCCAGGTCGTCGCAGCCGGGCAGGCGCACCGCCATGCCGACGATCGCGACGGCCAGCTCGTCGGAGCTCACCTGTCCCCCTCTCCACCGGAGGTGACCCCCGTGCGCCGCCTGCCCAGCTCGGTGCGGCGGCGCAGCAGCGCGGACCGCCGGTCCGGGCTGTGCTCCGGGCGGACGTCAGCGGCGGTGGGGTCACCGTGCACCAGCTGCACCAGGCCGCGCGGAGTGGCCGCGGCGAGCACCTCGGCGAGGTCGATCTCGGCGCCGGTCGCGGACTCCACGGCTCCGCGCAGCAACATCAGCCGCAGCGAGTCGCCGCCGAGCGCGAAGAAGTCGTCGTCCATGCCCACCTCGTCGAGCCCGAGCACGCCTGCCACCAGTCCGGCCAGCCGCTGCTCGGCGGGCGTGGCCGGTGGCTCGAAGGGCACGCCGGTGTCCGGGCGGGTCCTGGCCGGGGCGTTGAGCTTGGCGCGGTCGACCTTCCCGCTGGGTTGCAACGGCAGCGCCGGGACGAACGCGATGTAGCTGGGCACCATGAACTCGGGCAGCCGCTGCCGCACGAACTCGCGCAGTTCACCCGCCGACGGCTCGCTGCCGCGCGGGACGACGTACGCGACCAGCAGAGCGCCCTGGTCCGGATCGGCGACGCCGGTCACCGCGGCGTTGGCCACGGCTGGGTGGGTGCGCAGCACGATCTCCACCTCGGCGGGCTCGACCCGCTGGCCGCGCACCTTCACCTGGGCGTCGGCGCGCCCCACGTACTCCAGCTGACCGTCGGCCCGGTGCCGGGCCAGGTCCCCCGTGCGGAACAGCACGGGCGGCCCGTCCGGGTCGACCGTGTTGGGCACGAAGCGCTCCGCGGTGAGATCCGGCCTGCCGAGGTAGCCGTCCGCGAGGCCGGGTCCGCCCGTGCGGATCTCGCCGACAGCCCCCGGCGGCACCAGGTGCCCCGCCGGGTCGCACAAGTACACGTGCATGTCCAGGGCTCGGCCCACCACCGTGCGCACGTCGCTGCCCACCGGTCCCTCGACCGGTCCCCGCCGGTGGCAGACGTAGTCCGCTTCGGTGAGCGTGTAGGTGTTGTGGACCTGGTAGCCGCACTCGCGGATGCGGGCCTCCAGGTCCGCCGCCAGCGGCTCGCCACCGACGAAGACGTGGCGCAGCGCCGAAGCGCTCCGGAACGCGGGCTGCTCGACCAGCAGCCGCAACATGGACGGCACGAAGCTGACGGTGGTGATGCCCTCCCGGTCGATCAGGTCCGCCAGGTAGCGGTCGTCCCGGTCGAGGCCGGGCTGGGCGATCACCGCCGTGCCACCGCTGGCCAGCGGCCACAGGAACTCCCGGAAGCTGATCGGCGACTTCAGCAGGTGCCGATCAGCCTGCCCCATGCCGTACATCCGCTGTTCCAGGTGTATCCGCGAGGTGTGCAGGCGGTGCGGGCGCACCACTCCCTTGGGCTCACCGGTCGTGCCGGAGGTGAAGATGACGTACGCGGTGCTGCCGTCGTGCGCGATCTCGTCGAGCGGCGGCACCGGACCGGTCGCCTCGGCGATGATCCGCTCGACGGCGATCGCGTCCGGGCGGTCGGTGAGCGGGTGACCGGACGACGTGCGCAGCGTGGCATCGGGGGCGGTGAGCCGCAGCAGCGCCTCGGCTCGGGGTGCGGGCAGGGCTGGGTCGAGGTAGACGAAGCCCGCGCCTGCCTTGAGCACCCCGAGAATCGAGGTGAACAGCTCGAGGCTGCGCTCACCGGACAGCACGACCAGGCCGCCCGTGCCGGTCAGCGACGGCCGCACCCGGTGGGCGACCACCTCGGACAGCTCGTCCAGCTCGCGGTAGGTCAGCTCGGTGTCGCCGAACCGCAGCGCCGGGCGTTCCGGGCTGCGCGCCGCCTGCTCGCGGAACAACTGGTGCAACGTCGCTTTCGGGTAGTCCGGCTTGGGCGGGTTCCAGCTGCGGAGGAGGTCGCGTTCAGCCGCGGTGAGCAGCTCGCAGGACTGCACGGCGGCATCCGGCGTCTCGGCCGCGATCCCCAGCAGCAGGGCCAGGTGCTCGGCCATCCGCCGTGCGGTGGGTTCCGCGAGCGTGGCCTGGTCGTACCAGACGCGCAGCTCCGCTCCGCAGTGGGACACCGCCCACATCGTGCCGCCGAGGGCCGCGGGTACCGACTCGGACCGCTCGGGCAGCACCGCGATCCACGGTCGTGGATCATCTCCCGGTGCGCCCGGCCACGTCCGGGGCGGCTGCTGCGCCAGCGCGGCGAAAGTCGCGCCGGGCAGGCTCGGGTCGGTCTCGTACCGGACGGTCCTGCCGTCCTCGACGCCCCAGGTCTCCCACGAGGTGCCGTACCGGCTCTGGACCACCGCCATCAGGGCGACCAGCAGGCCGGTGCCGCTGCCGGGCGCGGCGGGCAGCTCGAACCCGGTGAGCCGGACCGGCTGGGCGCGGCGATCACGAGGCAGGTCGAGGGTCACCGCCCGCCTCCCGTCAGCGCGGGGGCGAGCCGGGCGGCCACCGAGCGCGCCGCGGCGATGCCGGTCGCGGCGCCGTAGGTGATCCCGATGATCTTGGACGACGAGTCGCCCACGAAGTACAGGCCCGGCACGGAGGACTCCATGTCACCGGACAGCTCGAGGTCCGGGAAGAGCCGCTCCACCACGGGTGCCGCCACAGTGGCGGTGCCGGGGACCAGACCGGGGTGCAGCGCGTTGAGCCGGTCCACCATCTCCAGCACGTCCCGGACCACCGACTCGGGCAGGCAGTCGCGCAGGTTCCCGTGCCGGTAGTCGATCAGGCTGGTGGAAGGCTCCCCGGCGGCAGCGGCGCCCCGCAGCTCGTCCACCGTGCACACCACGGGCCGCCCGCCGCCGTACTCGGCCACCCTGGTGGCGAACCGGCGGGCGTAGTCGGTGCCGTCCTCGCCCTCCGGGACGTCCACCGTGGTCAGGATGCCCATGTTGGAGCGGCTGGTCGGCTGGTTGAGGCAGTGCTGCCCGTCGAGCGCGACCGCGCCGAGGAACGAGTACTGCATCACCCGGCCGCCGCCGCACACGCAGAAGGTGCGGACCGCCTCGCCGCGGTCGTTGAGGAAAGACAGCTTCGGGTTGTGGCAGCTGTCCAGCAGCGGCGCCATGTCCTGCTGGGAGGTCTCCAGGCGCACCCCGACGTCCACCCGCCGGGCGGGCCGGTGCCGGACGCCGTTGGCCCGGATGACCTCCTGCACCCAGGGCAGGCCCAGCTTGCCGGTGGCGACCACCACGGCCGGTGCGTGCAGTTCGACCAACCCGTCCGCGCTCTGCGCCCGGACCAGGAAGGTCCCGTCCTCCTGGCGGAGCACCTCGGTCGCGCGGTGCCGCAACAGCACCTGGCTGCCCGCGTCCGCCAACTCGGCGCACAGGTTGGCGATGACGTCCAGCGCGACGTCCACCGTCACGCTCTGCGACTGCGCGGTGTCGACGTGCTCGAAAACGCCGCACTCGAGCTGCAGTTCGGAACCGTCCTGCTGGTGCGCGGCACCCGCCTCGGGCAGCCCCAGGGCGAACATGGTCCGGTAGACCTCGGCGATCAGGTCCTGAGCGCGGTCGAACGAGCCGAGCGCGCGTTCCAGGCCGCTGTAGGACCGCGTGGTGCCGTCCCCGGCCGCCTCGATCTTCGAGCGGGTCAGCGCGGCGATGTAGCCGAGGTTGGTGTCGAAGTGGAACGCAGCGCCGCCCAGCCCGGTCAGGCAGTCGCACCGCGGGCACTGGAGCCGGAACTTCTCCGCCTCCCGCACGGTCCGGCCCTTCAGACGCGCGACGACCCGCGGGCACAAGCTCTGCCCCATGTCCCCGCCCGCCTCCAGCACGGTGGCCCGAAGGCCCGCCCGCGCCGCGGTCAGCGCGGCGAACAACCCGGCAGGCCCCCCGCCGATCACCACGAGGTCGGTCGCGGGAGGCCCGGCCGCCGGGGCGGTGGCATCCGCGGAGGTGACCGGAGCCGTGGACCGGCTCCGTCCACTGCGGTCGCTGTTGACGTGCCGCTTGTCGTTCTCAGTCATCGAGGCTCCCCACCCAGGTCGGCCGGCTGCTGAGGTACCGGTCGGCGAAGGTTCGGTAGAACATGCCGGTGGTGTCCCGCCCCTCGGCGGTGATCCGCTCGATCAACCACTGGCACATCAGCGGTGTGAGGTCGCAGACGGCCGCCGCGCTCTGCCCGGTGGCGGCCGCGTAGTGCCTGATCCCGGTGGCCAGCGCGGCCGGGAACCAGTGGTCGCCGTTGAAGACCTGCTCGTAGAGCCAGTCGAAGCCGCGCTCGCGGTAGTCCGGGAACACCACCAGCGCGCACGTCACCAGCAGGTTCAGCACGTCCATGCCGGTCACGCCCACTGGGCGGTAGTCCTCGAAGTCCAGTATCCGCACGGCTGCGTGCTCCGGGTCGTAGCGGACGTTCCACGGGCCGAGGTCGCCGTGCGTCGGACCGAGCCGCGCCCGCCGCAGGGCGCGGTCGGCGTGCTCCACGCCGAACAAGGGCCTGCGGACGTACTGGGCCGCGGCCTGCTCGGGGCTCATGGCCGTGCCCGCCTCGTCCTGGGCCAGGTGCAGCGCGGCGACGGTGTCCACGACCGGGCGCAGCACCCGCCAGAACTCCTGCGGTCCGGACGCGAGGCCCGGCACCGCGGGCAGGTCCAGCCCGGCGAGGTGGGTCATGCAGAACCCGGCGCCGACGCGCTCCAGGGGTTGCGGGTGCGCCAGCGGGAAGCCGGGGGCCAGCCGGCGGAGCACATCGAACTCGAAGGCCAGCTTGGGGTCGTGCTCGGACAGCGGTACCTTGGCCACGCCGACCGGCACGCCGTGCACGTCCACCTGGATGAACATCCGGCGTCGGACTTTGCGGGCACCCGCCGGGATCCAGGTGTGCACGTTCACAGCCGCCTCGTCGGGTGCCAGGGCCCCGGTGCTGCGCAGGTGTGCGCGCAGCACGCGCCAGGCGATGTCCTCGACGTCGACGGCCTCCGGCGCCAGGGTGTCCACCGTGGGCGACGTAGTCCTGTTCACCGGTCACCTGCCGAGGCCAGCGCGACGGTGTCCACATCGGCGAGCAGTTCGGTCAGCGGCGGCCCGTCCAGCAACGGCACCAGCTCGTCCACCGCGGCCGCGCGCCGCTCCGGGTCCAGTGCGCGGTAGGCGGCCAGGCTGTCGTCCAGGTGGGAGCGCAGCCCCTGGTAGGCCTTCTCGTCCCCGGCCAGCAGGCGGGTCAGCCGGTCCAGCTCCCTGGTGCCGTCGAAGTCGTCCTCCGGCACCTGGAACTGCGGGCCCAGCCGCCGCATGCTCGCCGCGTGCCGGGCGACCGCGGTGCCCGCCAGCATGCGGCGGTTGACGATGTGGCCGTAGTGCTGTTCCGGCAGTAGCCACGGCATCCGCCGCACCAGGACGGCTTCGTGCAGCGAGGTGAGGCTCGGCGGCACGGCGTACAGCGGGGCGAACGCCATCTGCCGCAGGAACTCCTGGTGGGGCAGACAGGTGAAGTCGACCCTGGTGCGGCCCACCCGCACGGTCTCCGGCCTGCTGAACCCGCCGCAGCAGACGATCACGTGCTCGAGGTCCCCGGTGCTCCCGGCGAGGTCGAGCACCCAGCGCCGCAGCACGTCCAAGTAGGCGTTGTGCGAGTCGTAGTCGAGGTAGAAGTTCTTGAAGCCGCCCAGGTTCACCAACAGGTCCGCCGGGTCCTCCGGCGGTGCGGCGGCGAGCGCGGACCGCACGGCGGCGTTGTCGATGATCGGACCGGTCAGCTGGATGTGGTCGGCGCCCACCTCGGCCAGTTCGGCGATCCGCGCGGGCACGCCGGGGAAGTTCTGGGCGAACGACCTGTCCGCCAGCAGGTGCGCCACCAGGATCCGCTCGTGCGGGCTCAGCCCGTCGAACGCGGACCGGGCGGCGGCGGGGTCGCGGTCGCGCACCACCTCGGCCACCTCCGCCAGCTGGGCCGGGGTGCGGGACGTGGCCCAGAAGCCGAGCAGGCTGTCGAAGAACAGCACCGGGCGGCCTGCTCGGACGGCCCAGAACACCAGTTCGGCGTCCATCACGCTGATCACCAGGTCGGTCGTGGCGAGGTGCGGGGCGACCGACCGCTCGTCGGCGGTGTCGCCGGGCCGCACCTGGTTGAAGTGCCC
Organism: Saccharothrix coeruleofusca; assembly: GCF_017876325.1. NCBI lineage: Bacteria > Bacillati > Actinomycetota > Actinomycetes > Pseudonocardiales > Pseudonocardiaceae > Saccharothrix > Saccharothrix coeruleofusca. The sequence goes on along the minus strand of NZ_JAGINV010000001.1, from coordinate 2,324,346 downwards.
CTGGTGGCGTCGGGCGAAGTCCAGTGAGACACCGGTGCCGACGAAGTCGAGGCGACCGGGGCCGAGCGCGGCCGCGACGGCGACCAGTTTGGACACAGGCCCGTAGCCGCATGGCTGGGCGCTGGACAAGATCCTCATGATCACCCTTCCACAAGCAACGTGGCGACCGCGGCCGCGATCGCGGTGCGGTCGAGGCCGTAGAACCCGAGCAGCTCCTCGTGCGCCGCCACCGGCGGGTGGCGGTGGTCGACCGCGAGCTGGACCAGCCGGACCGGGTGGTCGGCGACCGCGGCGGCCACCCTGGCTCCCAACCCGCCGAACCGGAGCGCCTCCGCCGCGGTGACGATCAGCGGCCAGCGCTGGGCCAGCGCGGCCACCTGCGCGTCGGGGAACGGCCGCAGGCACGTCACCACGCCCACGGCGACGTCCACCCCCCGGTCGGCGCACTCGTCCGCGGCCGCGAGCGCTTCGGCGGCACAGCGTCCGGTGGCCAGCACGAGCACGTCCCGGCCGTCGCGCAGCAGTCGGACCTCGCGCGGGTCGCCGACGGTGTCGGCGCTGAACACCTGCGGGTCCTGACGCGCGGTGAGCCGGACGTACGTCGGCGCGGCAGGCGGCAGGCAGTGCCGCAGCACCGCCGCCGCGTCGGCCGCGTCAGCCGGGCAGTAGATGTCCATCGACGGCAGCGCCGACATCAGGGCGACATCGTCGACGGTGTGGTGGGTCGGGCCGAGCGCGCCGTAGCTCAGCCCACCACCGACGCCCAGCAGCACGACGGGCAGGCGTGGGATCGAGACGTCCACCCGCAGCTGCTCGTAGGCACGCCGGACCAGGAACGGCGCCATGGCGCCGACCACCGGGCGCCAGCCGGTGCGGGCCAGTCCCGCGGCGATCCCGACCAGGTTCGCCTCGGCGATGCCGACTTCCACGAACCGGTCCGGCCGGGTCCGCAGCACCGGTGCGAACAGCGCGTGGCCGTCCGCGCCCAGCGTCATCACGTCCGCGCAGCGGCGAACCGACTCCTCGATCAGTGGCGCGCATGCCGCGCGCATCGTCGTCCCGCTCATGACAGGGACGCCTCCTGCCCGGCGAACAACTCGGCCAGCGCGGCGTCCAGCTGCTCCTCGGTGAGCTGCCCCATGTGCCAGGACGGCTGGCCCTCCATGAAGGACACGCCCTTGCCCTTGACCGTGTCGGCGATCAGCACCCCCGGTCCCCGGCGGTCGATCAGACCGGTGACGGCGGTGCGCACGGCAGCGGGGTCGTGCCCGTTCACAACGGACACCGCCCAGCCGAACGCGCGCCACTTGTCGGCCAGCGGCTCCAGGCCGAGCACCTGCTCGGTGCGCCCCTCCTGCTGCAGGCCGTTGCGGTCCACGACGGCCACCAGGTTGTCCAACTGGTGGTGCGCGGCGAACTGCGCGGCCTCCCAGTTGCTGCCCTCGTCGAGCTCACCGTCGCCGGTGACCACGAAGACCCGCTGGTCGCGGCCCGCGCGGCGCAGACCCAGCGCCATCCCGCAGCCGATCGACAGCCCGTGGCCGAGGGCGCCGGTGGCGGCCTCTACCCCGGGGATGCCGTCCGAGGGGTGGCCCGGCAGACCGTCCAGGCAGTCGTCCAGCACACCCAGCTCGGCGAGCACGGCGTACAAGCCGTACGCTCCGTGCCCCTTGCTGAGCACCAGGCGGTCACGCCCGGACCACCACGGGTCGTCCGGACGCCTCCGCAGCACCGTCGTGTACAGCACGGCGAGCAGGTCGATGACCGACAGCGCCGATCCGACGTGCAGCGGTTTGCGGGCGGCCAGTCGCAGCACGCGCGCCCTGGCACTCGCCGCGAACGACGCCACATCGGCGTCGACGTGATCTGCGGATTCATTGTCCACGGCCGGGGACACCGGGCACTCCCTTCGCCATCGGCGGGCGGATGTGGTCATTCTGGAATCGCCGGAACGAGACCGACAAGTATGTACTTCGAAGTACGTGGCACGTACCTGCAAGTACCTCGGTGCCCTTTCCGGCGAATGACACTAAGCTCGGCCTGGCCAACCACAGCCCGGACCGAAAACCATGTGGGGACGGAATCATGGCGCGAAACACCACCCACGCCATCATCGGCTGCGGCCGCGTCGCACCGAATCACCTGGACGCTTTCTCAGTGATTCCGGGGGTAACTGTTAAATGGGCGTGCGACCGCACCCCGGAACACGCCGCCGAACTGGCGGGAGTCGGTGGAGCCGTCAAGGTGACCGACGATTACCGCGAAGTGCTGGCCGACGACTCGGTGGACAGCGTGTCCATCACCGTCGACCACGCCCAGCACGCCGAACTGGCCGCGGCCGCGCTGCGGGCGGGCAAGCACGTGCTGGTGGAGAAGCCGCTGGCGATGACCGCGGCGGAGGGTCAGGAGCTGGTCGCGCTCGCCGAGAGCGCAGGCCTGGTGCTGTCCGTGGTCTCCCAGCACCGGTACGACCCGCTGGTCGTGGCCGCTCGCCGGTGGCTGCGCGACGGGCTGCTCGGCAGGCTGGTGTCGGTGAACACCGTGCTGCAGTGCGGCCGCACCCCGGCCTACTACCAGGACAGCTACTGGCGGGGCAGCTGGGCGGGCGAGGGCGGCTCCGCGCTGGTCAACCAGGGCTACCACGGCTTGGACGTGACGCGCTGGTTGTGCGACGGGCTGGACGTCGTCAGCGCCGCGGCGGGCACGACGTGCCTGCGGGAGGCGATGGAGACCGAGGACACCTTCGCCGCACTGCTGCGCAGTCCCTCGGGCGCGCTGGTGACCTTCTCCGTGACGGTCGCGAGCGTGGTGGCGTGGCGCAGCCGGATCACCCTCGTCGGCACCGGGGGCACGGTCGTGTTCGACCTCGACCACCCCGGCACGCTGCACTTCGCCGAGGGCGGCGAGCAGCTGCTGCGCGAGGTCGAGCTCCAGCGGGCCCGCGCCGTGCGGGAGGAGCCGTCCGGGATCGATTACTACGGCATCTCCCACCGCGCCCAGGCAGTCGACTTCTGCGAGTCGATCCGCACCGGGAAGCCGATGGCCGCCAGCGGCCGGGCCGGTCTGGAGACCCTGCTGCTGCTGGACGAGCTGTACCGGGTGGGCGCGGGGCAGGCGCGGCCTGCGGCCGTGGCCGTGGGCTGAGGGGGCGCGGTGGCCGAACTGGTAGCGGCCGCGGGCGTGCCGCACACCCCGGTCTTCCCGGCGCTGGCCCGCGGCGACAGCGAGCAAGGCCGCGACATCGCCGCGCGCTACGCAGCGGTGTCCGGGGTGCTCGCCGAAGCCGACGCCGACGTGGTCCTGGTGCTGACGTGCGACCACATCAACACGTTCTTCCTCGACGCGTGGCCCACCTTCGCGGTGGTGGCCGCCGACAGCGTGACCGGTCCCAGCGATGAGGTGCCGGGGGTGGAGCGGACCGAGCTGGCCGCGGCAGGCGCGGTCGGCAAGCACCTGCACGAGCGGTTGCTGCGCCAGCAGTTCGACCCGGTGCTGTCGCAGCACTGCACCGTGGACCACTCCATCTCGGTGCCGCTGCACTTCCTCAACCCCGCGGGCCTGCCGGTGGTGCCGGTGTTCGTCAACGGGATGGTCGGGCCGCTGCCGTCCGCCGCCCGCTGCCGGGCGTTCGGCGACGCCATCCGCAACGCCGTCGCCGACCTGCCGCCGATGCGGGTCGCGGTGGTGGCCAGCGGCAGCTTCTCCCTCGAGGTGGGCGGCCCGCGGATGGACCGGGGAAAGCTCTACGGCATCCCGGATCCCGGCTGGGCCGCGCGGGTGTCCGAGCACCTGGCGGCGGGCAGGCTGGACCAGCTGGCCGACGAGGCCACCACCGCGCAGATCGAGCGGGCGGGCAGCGTCTCCGGCGAGCTCCTGCCCTGGATCGCGATGGCCGAGGCCGCCCGCGACCTGCCGCTGTCCGTCCTGGACCACCGCCCCGGAGAGGGCCACGCGTTCGCCGCCTGGAGCTGATCGATGTCCGTCTACGAGATCAACCGGATCTGCTACCTCGTCGCGCACGACGATGAATTCCGCGGTCGCCTGCGCACCGACCCGCGGCGGCAGCTCGACGAGTTCGCGCTGACGGAGCCGGAACGCGCGGCGCTGCTCGCCGGTGACGTCCGCGCGCTCTACGACCGCGGCGCGCACCCGGTCCTGCTGGTCCGGCTCGGCACGCACCGCGTGCTCGGCCTCACACCCGAGCTGTATGCCGAGCGAATCCGCACAGCGCGTCCCGGAAATGGCGAACAGAAGTGATGGCGGAAAACGTCTACGACCACATAATCGTCGGCGCCGGGGCGCTGGGCAGCGCCACCGCGTACTGGCTGAGCCGGACCACCGGTGGCCGTGTCCTGGTCTGCGAGCAGTTCTCCCCCGGCCACCCCCGGGGCTCCTCCGACGACCACTCCCGGATAATCCGGCACGCCTACCACTCCCCGATCTACACCGCGTTGACGCCTGCCGCCTACCAGACGTGGGAGGAGGTCGAGCAGGACAGCGGCCGGACGCTCCTGGTCCGCACCGGCGGCCTCGACTTCGCCGTCGAGGGCACACCCGGTTTCACCGTGTTGCGGAGCTACCAGGACGCCTTGGACGCGGGCGGCATCCCGTACGACGTGCTGGACGCCGCCGCGGTGCGCGCCCAGTGGCCGCAGTGGAACATCGACGACGGCACAACCGCGTTGTACCAACGCGACGGAGGGTTCATCGACATCCGGCGCGCCACCCGCACGCACCTCGACCTGGCCGTCGACCGGGGTGTCACCGTCATGAGCGAGTGCGTCGTGCGGGACGTCGAGGCGACCGACACCGGGGTCGACATCCGCACCAGCAAGGGGGATTTCAGCGCCGGGTCGCTGGTGCTGTGCGCGGGCAGCTGGTTGTCCGGGGTGCTCGACCGCCTCGGCAGCCCATTCACCATCACCCTGTCGCAGGAGCAGGTCCAGTACTTCGCCGCAGACGACCTCGACCAGTTCGCCCCGACGAGGTTCCCGATCTGGATCTGGCACGGTGACGAGGAGTTCTACGGCATCCCGGTCTACGGCGAGCGGGCGGTGAAAGCCGCACGGGACATGGCCGGGAAGTTCGTCACGGTCGATACCCGCGGCTACGAACCGGACCCGGCGGAGACCGCGCTGGTGCGGGCGTTCCTCCGGGAGCGGCTGCCCGCCTGCGACGGGCGGGCTGTGCTGGCCAAGACGTGCGTCTACGACCTGTCCCGCGACCGGGACCTGATCGTCGACGCGATGCCGGGTCATCCGCGGGTGTTCGTGGCCGTGGGGGCGGGCCACGCGGGCAAGTTCGCGAGCCTGATCGGTCGGGTGCTCACCGACCTCGTGCTGGACGGCCGCACCCGCTACCCGGTCGAGGCCTTCCGGGCCGACCGGCCGTCGCTGGCGCCGACCGCGCCGGTCCGGTTCCACCTGGGCGCGCAGGCCGCCGGGGGCGCAGCTAGTGGAACGACAGGTTCCTGAACGGCGAGCGGGGTGGACTTCACCACCGGACGGCAAGATCCTGTAAACGGCCGTCCGTTGATGGTGAGAAGAACCAGGCTCCATTCCTGTCTGCCGGGAGGCTTCTGTGTCCTCTGTGCGATTCTCCAGCAAGGAATTCGCCAGCAAGCAGTTGTCCAGCGCACAACACCGATCCACCGTTCCACGCGGATGCGGCGACACCGGCTGGAACGCCTCGGCCGCGGGCCGCGCCACCTGGCGCGGTCACGAGGGGTGAGCGCCGTGCGGGGTTCCCGGAGGCCTGCGGCGCCCGCCCTCGCGAGGATCGCCGGACAGCCGATGACGCAGGTGCTCGACACGCTGTCCAGGCGGTGGTCGGTGCTGGTGGTCAACGCCGTCTCGGCCGGGTACTGCCGGTTCAACGAGCTGCACCGCCACCTGGAGGGGATCAACCACAAGGTGCTCATCGAGACGCTCTACCGGCTCCAGCGCGACGGCTACCTGACCGGGCCGCTGACCGCACCCCCGCGCCGGGGCAACCGGACCGACGCCGTGCCGTACGAGCTGACCAGCCTCGGCCGCAACTTCCGCGACCTGGTGCACGCCCTCGACGAGTGGAGCGAGCGCCACGAGGAGCACCTGACCCGTGCCCGTGAGGACTTCGACCGGCTGCGGGCGACGGCCTGAGCAGCGCTGTGACCGGACTTCGAGGAGAGGTGGAGATCCCGTGACGATGCCTGCCGACCGGCCCGACCGCGTGATCTGGCGCAACGGCGAGTTCATCCCGTGGAACGAGGCGGTCGTGCACGTCAATGCCGTTGGCCACGCCTCGGTGTCCGCGGCCTTCGAAGGCGTGCACTCCTACTGGAGCCCGCAGCGCGGTCAGCTGCTGGGATTCCGGTTCCGCGATCACATGCAGCGGATGCTCGACTCGCTGCGGCTGAGCTGGCTGGCGCCGCCGTTCGACGCCGACGAGCTCGTCGCCGCCGCGGTGGAGCTGCTGCGGCGGGTCAGCGAGCCCGGCCGCGACGTCTACGTCCGGCCGTGGGGATTCGCCGCGGGGCTGCACCGCGAGCAGATGGTGCCCGCGGGCACACCGGCCGAGATCGTGATCGACAGCTGGGACTTCGAGAGCAAGCTGGGCCGGGGGCGCACCTGCACGCTCGCGGTCAGCTCGTGGCCGCGGTTCAACACCAACGCGTCCCCGGCCACGATGAAGGTGTTCGCGAATTACCACAACGGCAGGCTCGGCACCATAGACGCCCGCCGACGTGGTGCGGATTGGCCGATCTTCACCAACGGCAACGGCGAGGTGACCGAGAGCTCGGGGGCCTGCATCGCGGTGATCAAGGACGGCGTGGTGGCCACCCCGGACCTGTCCAGCGGCGTGCTCGACAGCATCACCAGGCGCACCGTGCTGCAACTGGCCGAGGAAGCGGGCATCCCCACGCAGACGCGCCGGATCGACCGCACGGAGCTGTACCTCGCCGACGAGATCTTCCTGGTCGGAACGGCCGCGGAGATCCTGCCCGCGGTCGAGGTGGACGGTTTCCCGATCGGCACCGGCCAGGCCGGACCGGTGACCCGGCAGCTGGAGGCGGCCTACCACGACGTGGTTCGCGGCGTGGTCGACTCGCACGAGGAGTGGTTGGTCCCGGTGGAGCGCGCGCGCGTCGCCGGGTGACCCGATCTCCGCGATCCGCGCAGCGGGCGGTCGTCCGCTGCGCGGATCGAATGCGGGTACCGATCCCGCCGTCGCGCAGTGAGCGCGATCAGGCGACCGGGTGGTGTCGGGTTGTCCGGCAGGCGGCCGGGCTGAGGCGGCCGGGCTGAGGCGGCCGGGCTGAGGCAGCAGGCGCTGGAGTGGCCGCGGGAGTGGCCGCGGCGGGTGTCGCACCAGCCCTCGACGCAGCGCGGTGGCGAAGAACAACCCCGCGATGGCGTTGTGGTTCCACACCGGCCCTCACGGCCACCGGACAGCCGCACATCCGGCTCGTCGGCGAGGACCGCGGGTAGGGCGGTGCGGCAGAAGCGCCGGAGCGGGAATCACCCTTGGCGTGATGCCCTCGTCGACGCCTCGCGCGCGTCCAGGGGCGCGAACGAGGCGTTCATCGCTCCTGGACGCGCGCGAACACCGTGAGGGGGCATCCACGCGGAGACCGATTCCGCTGGTCCCAGGTGGTGGGCCGGCGGGGATCAAGCCCCTACTTGTTCCCCGCTCTGCTGAGAACGCCACCGCACCCGTGGGGTGTTCGGCCTGGAGACGTAACCGAACTCCATCGCGTTGATCACCATCTCGACCTTGGTGGCAGCGTTCAGCTTCTCCCGGATCCGGCGGGCGTACGTACCGACCGTGGCCTCGGACAACCCCATTCGGCGGGCGACCTGCCGGTAGGTCAGCCCGTCCCCGATGTGCCGCATGGTCTCGATCTCGCGGCGGCTGAGCGAAGCGCGCAGGCCGGGGGGCGTGTAGCGGGGCTCGCGGCCTGCCCTGACCTCCGCGGCGAGCTGGCGCATGGCGGTGATGAGCTGCGAGATCTCCGCGTCGTGCTCGACCACTCGGTGGACGCCCGCGTCGGCCGCGAGCGCGCGTGTCGCGGGATTGTCCGAGGAGGCCAGCAGCACTACCCTGCTGACGTCGGTCAACGCGCGGACCTTCGCCGCGCACGGCGGCTCACCCAGTGAGTCGATCCCGACGACGGTCAGGTCGGCGGGCTCGGCAGCGGTCAGCGAGTCCAATGACTCGACCGACTCGACCACCCGGAACCGGTCCTCCGTGGTCGCGGCCCAGACCGCACCGGCTCGCGCCAACGGGTGTCGTACGACGAAGGCCACGGTACACCATCGGTGATCCCCGTCCTGCGGTCCGGATGCGAGCGGACTGATCGGCTTCGTCACCGGTGAACCTCCTCTGCGGTGCCGAGGGTGGGTACACCGCAGCAGTCTTCACACGCGCGTTCCCTATCCGATCCCGATCCGTGCCCGCCGCGCGCGACCAACCCGCGCACTCCGCGCCCGGTGTTGTCAAGTCATGATTCGTGCGACTTCCCCGGTCCCGGCAGGCGCGGTGCACTGCTCCTGTGGCTCAGCGCGAGCAACAGCCCGTGGACTCGCGCCGGGTGCGCCCGGCACTTGGCGTCGAGTTCAACGGTGTCTCCGCCCGCTGCCGCGAAACCCACGTCAACGATGGGGTACACGAGTCAGGAGTGGTGATGCTTCCCAACGCAGAGCAGCGGGCGGGCAACGTGTTGACCGCGCACCGGTTCCACTCGCCCGCCCGGGCCGACGCCGCAGGCGGAACCGACCGGAACTAGGGCGAAATCGGGATCACCGGCGGCGAGCCGCACACGGCGCGCGAACGGTGCACCACCCCGGCGGTGGGTCCGGTTCGCGCGAACCGGTGCACGCCGGAGCACCCGGCACCAGACCGCGACGCGGCCGGTCCGGTCGCGGCCGCCCTCTCGTCCGCCCCGGTGATCGAACGGCCCAACCACGTGACACGACCAGGGCGACTCGTGCCGCAGCGCTGCGGGCGACCGAGCGTCGTTGCGCGGAGGCCCGGCGATCAGCGCCGGACGCCACCGGCGAAGCACCCGTTGCGACCACGTCCACCAGCTCTGATGGGAACGAATGCGTTGTTGCAGGAAGATCGGCGAGCTCTCCGCCTGTTCGTCGCGCTCGTCGGCGGTTACTCAGTCTCCGCGTACGGCACCTACCTCAACCTGGTCGCGTTGAGCCTGTTCACGTGGCACCTCACCGGCAGCGCGTTCACCACCGGTGTGATCATGGCGCTGCGGCTGACCTGCGGATTCCTCGGCGGACTGGTCGCAGGCCGAATCGCGGTGGCCGGTCGGACCGCCATGATCGGATCGGACATCGCCCAGGCCGCGGCCATGGTGGCCCTGGTGATCTGGCCGAGCCTGGCCGTCCTGTGCGCGGTGGCGGTGGTCATGGGCGTCGGCAACACGTTCTTCGCGGTCGCCCTGCGCAGCAGCGTCCCGCGGATGGTCGGCCAGCACCAGCGCACGAAGGCCAACGGTTACCTGGTCACGGGGCGTTCGATCGGCACGGTGCTCGGTTTCGTCTCCGCCGGAGTCCTGATACCCGCAGCCGGGTACGACGCGGCCTTCCTGGTGAACGCCGCGTCATTCGTCGTCTGCGCCGCGACTCTGGCCGCGCTTCCGCTGGGCACCACGACACCTGAACCGTCGCGGCCGAGCGCCCCGATCGGCACGTTGAAGCTGCTGCGGACGCTTCCCGCCTGCTTCCTGGGCATGTTCGCGGTCCGCGGCGCCGACGCGCTGGGATCGGCGTCCCACAACGTCGCGCTGCCGATCTTCGCCCCCGCACCGGCGTTCATGAGCCAGTTCTGGACGGCGTGGGCGATAGGCGCGTTCTCGGCGCACCACGTCGTGTCCAGGTGGGTCGAGCGACGTGGCAGCCCTCCTGGCGAGCGGGCCTTCGCGATCGGCACGTGCGTGATGTCCTTGGCGTTCTTCACCGCTTTCACCGGCCTGCCCGCGGTCGGGCTCGTCGTGGTGGTGTTCGCGGCGGGCCTGGCGGACGGACTCACCGAGATCAGCTACGTGTCCAGGCTGCAGACGTTGCCGGAGGAGCTCCGCGGCCGGGCCTTCGGCGTGTCCGCCAGCGTCGAGGCGGGCGGCTTCGCGATCGGCATGCTCATCGCCGCCGGTCTGCTGGAGGCGCTTCCTCCTCCGGCGGTCGTCGGTCTGCTCCACGGCGCCGCGCTAGTCACGGCTGGAACTCTCCTGCTGATATCGACCACTCTGAGGAGAACATGACCATGGGAGAATCCTCGTTCACCTGCGGTGGCGATCTCCACCTGAGCGACGACGACCCCCGCGACGCGGTTGCCGCCCTCCTGCGCGCCGCCCGAGAGTTCCCGCACTCGGGTGTGGGCACATCCCATGGCCTGCAGACCTATCCGGATCTCCTGGCCTTGGCTCGCCGCATGACCACCCGCCTCCGGCGGTCGGGGGTGACCAGCGGTGACCATGCCATCATCGCAGGTCTGCCGCTGACCGCCTTCTTCCCGGCGTTCTGGGCGTGCCTGCTCGGCGGGATCAAACCGGTGGTCATCGCCGATCCGCCCGCCCGCGGCCCGGCCCACGACCGGCTGATCCACACCTGGAACCTGCTCGGCAGGCCACCGGTGATCACCGACACCACCGGCGCCGCGGCCCTGGACATCGCGACCATCGACATCTCCGGGTGCGAGGACGAACCGGAAGCCGAGCAGGTCCACCACCCGCAGGAGGACGACGTCGCGCTGTTGGTGCTGTCATCCGGCAGCACTGGCGCCCCCAAGGCCGCGCAGTTGACGCACCGCGCGCTGGCCGAGATGGCCGCGGGGAGCGGACGTGTCCTGGGCATCGATCCGCCTGCCGTCTCGCTGAACTGGTTGCCCATCGACCACAGTGGCGCGCTGCTGCTCTACCACGTGGCCGAAGTGTTCGCGGGCTGCACGAACGTCCACCTGCCGACCGGGGATGTGCTGGCCGATCCGCTCACCTGGCTCGACGCGCTGGCCGAGTGGCGGGCCAGCCACACCTGGGCGCCCAGCTTCGGCTACCAGCTCGTCGCCCGCGCCGTCGAGGCCGCGGGCGACCGGAGCTGGGACCTGAGCGCGGTCCGCTCACTGGTGTGCGGCGGTGAGCAGATCACGCTGTCGATGGTGGACCGGTTCTTCACGGCCACGGCACCCTTCGGGCTGACCCGCGACATGTTCGTGCCGACCTGGGGCATGGCCGAGACGACGACCGGGATCACGCATGGCGGGTTGCACGTGCGGCACGTGCTCAAGTCCAGTCTCGGCGCAACCCTGCGGTGGGCGGAGGGACCGGGCCCGGACAGCTCGACATTCGTCACCGCCGGCTCGCCCGCCCCCGGAGCGGCCATCCGGATCGTCGACAGCGACGGCAACCCGCTGCCCGAGAGGCGGATCGGCAGCCTGCAGGTGTCCGGCAACCGGATCACCACCGGCTACGCCAATAATCCCGAAGCCACGCGGGCCGCGCTCTCCAGTGACGGGAAGTGGCTGCACACCGGCGACCTCGCGTTCATCGACGAGGGCGTGTTGGTGATCACGGGCCGGGAGAAGGACGTGATCATCCTCAACGGGCACAACGTGTCGTGCCACGAGGTCGAGGAGGTCGCCGGTTCCGTCGCAGGCGTCCCGGCCGGTGGCGTCGGCGCGTGCGGCATCTCGAACCCGGCGACGGGCAGCGACGAGCTGGCGGTCTTCTTCGAGGACAACGGCGTTGATACCGCCAGGATCCAGCGTGACATCAGGGCGGCCGTGTTCACGCGCCTGCGGCTGACCGCCGCGCGCGTCATCCCCGTGCCCGCTCGCGACTTCCCCCGCACGAGCAGCGGCAAGGTGAAGCGCGGCGCGCTGCGGGAGCTGGTCGAGCCGGACGTGCGCGCGACCGTGAGCGACATCCTGGGCCAGGAGATCGACGAGCACACGCCGTTCTACGAGCTGGGCCTGACCTCCGTGACGCTGATGCAGCTCAAGGCCCGCCTCGAAGAGCGACTGGGCGTGAGCATCGAGAGCACCGCCATGTTCGAGCACCCGACCGTGGCCGCGCTGACCGCCCACGTGATGGGCAGGCCACGAACCGGGCCCGCCACGGCAGAGGCGCGCCAGGAGGACACCAGGATAGCGATCATCGGGATGTCGGCGAGGTTCCCCGGCGCGTCGACGATCGACGAGTTCTGGCGGAACCTGCGCGAGGGCGTGGACAGCGTCGACAGGTTCACCGACGCCGACCCCGATGTGGTGCCAGTCGGCGGCACGTTGGCCGATGTGGACGTGTTCGACGCGGAGTTCTTCGGGATGTCCCCGGCTGAGGCCGAGCTCACCGAGCCCGACCACCGGCTGTTCCTGGAGTGCGCTTACCAGGCGCTGGAGCACGGCGGATACGCCGCCACCGGACCAGACCTCCGGGTGGGCGTCTACGCGGGTTCGGGCATGCACCTCTACGGTCACCAGGACCTGCTCCGGCCCGCCCGCGACGTCCCGACCGCGATGCAGGCGACCATCGGCACCCAGCCGGACTTCCTCGCGTCCCGAGTGGCCTACCGGCTCGGCCTCACCGGACCCGCGATCGGCGTGCAGACAGCGTGCTCGACGGCTCTGGTCGCCGTGCACCTGGCCGTGCAGGGACTGCTGAGCGGCGACGCGGACATGGCGCTGGCGGGCGCCGCGGCCGTCCGCGTGCCGCAGGAGGCGGGTTACCGGCACTTCCCCGGCTCGATCCTCTCCGCCACGGGGCGCTGTCGGACGTTCGACGCCGAGGCCGACGGGACGGTCGGCGGCAACGGGGTCGCCGCCGTGCTGCTGAAGCGGCTCGACCGGGCCATCGCCGACGGTGACACCGTGCACGCCGTGATCCTGGGGACCGCGGTGAACAACGACGGCGCCACCAAGGTCGGCTTCACCGCGCCGAGCGTGTCCGGCCAGGTCGCCGTGGTCCGCGAGGCCCTGCGCAGGGCAGGGGTGTCCGGGGAGACGATCTCGTACGTCGAAGCGCACGGAACGGGCACCGCGCTCGGTGACCCGATCGAGGTCGAGGCCCTGTCCAGGGCGCTGCGCGCGGACACCGACCGCACCGGGTTCTGCACGCTCGGCTCGGTCAAGCCGAACATCGGCCACCTCGACACCTGCGCCGGGATGGCCGGTCTGATCAAGACCGTGCTGATGCTCCGGCACCGGGAGTTGGTGCCTACCATCAACCTGCGCGAGCCCAACCCCGAACTGCGCCTCTCGGACGGTCCCTTCGTCCTGGGCACTCGGCACCAGCCGTGGACCACGAGCGGCGGGCCGAGGCGGGCCGGGGTCAGCGCGCTGGGAGTCGGCGGGACCAACGCGCACGTGGTCCTGGAGGAGGCGCCTGCGGTGATTCCCGCGACCGCCACCGGTCCGGTGGTCCTGCCGCTGTCCGCGCACACTCCGGCCGCGCTCGGCCGACTGGCCGGGGAACTGCGCGACCACCTGGTGGAGCACCCCGAGCTGTCCGCAGCCGACGTCGCGAGCACCCTGGCTCTCGGTCGTCGGCACCTGGCTCACCGGACGGCCGTCGTCGGCAGGACGGTCGCCGAACTGGCCGACGCCTTGACCGAACTGCCGGAGCCCGCCGGTCGCGGCCCGATCGTGTTCGCGTTCTCCGGTCAGGACACCCTCCCGACCAGCGCCGACTTCACCGGTTTTCCGCGCTCGCAGGAAGTGCTCGCCGCTTGCGACAGCCCGCAGGCCCAGCCGAGGCTGTTCGCCTTCCAGGTCGCTCTGGTGGAGATGTGGCGTTCGCTGGGCGTCGAGCCGGACATCGTCACCGGGCACAGCGTCGGTGAGTACGCGGCGCTGTATGCCGCCGGAGCGCTGACGTTCGAGGACGGGCTGCGGCTGACCACGATTCGCGGCGAGCTGATGTCCGCCACCGAGCCCGGCGGCATGGTCGCCGTCGTCGGTGATCCGCCCGAGGTGGATCGGATCGCCACGAGGACCGGCACCGAGATCGCCGCTGTGAACGGACCGGGGGCGTGCGTGCTGTCCGGATCTGCCCGCGCCCTCGAAGCGGCGATCGAGCTGCTCGACGAGCAACGCATGGTCTGGCGGAGGCTCGACGTGGACCGCGCGTTCCACTCGGCCCTGATGGAGCCGATCATCGAGGACTTGCGCGCGAGCGCGTCGGGTGTCGTTCTCGGGCCGTTGCGGAAGACCGTGATCAGCGGCTTGGACGGCACGCCGTTGGCCGCGGTGGACGCGGATTACCTGTGCGACCACGCCCGGCGAACGGTGCGGTTCGACCGGGTCCTGTCCACGCTCGCTGACGCTGGGTTGTTCGTCGAGATCGGTCCCGGTCGCGTGCTCACGGGCATCGCCCGCAGGGCGCTTCCCGGAAGCCGCTGGGTACCGAGCTGGGGCACCGAGCTCGCCCTGCCCACCGCCCTCGCCGAGGTCTACCGGACAGGTGTGACGCCGGACTGGAGCGGAGTCGTCAACGGTCGTCGTGTCCCGCTGCCAGGTTGTCCGCTGCAGCGCACGCCGGTAGCTCAGCCCACGGCCCCGGAGCAGGCTGACGAGTCCAGCCTCGACGTGGTCGGCTCGCTGCTGGCCAAGCAGCTGGGTCTGCCGGAGGTGGATCCCGACCGGTCGTTCGTCGAGCTGGGGGCCGACTCGCTGACGCTGATGAGCGTGGTTCGCGAGCTGGACGTGAGGCACGACGTCCGGGTTCCGGTGCGGGAGCTGTTCGGCGAGACCGACACACCCCGGAAACTCGCCGCCAAGGTCGGGCGGGCGCTTCCCCGCACGGCGACCGAGCCCGCTCCCGAGCCACTCCGACCCCAGCCACCCCGGACCGAGCTGCCAGGGCCCCAGCCGCCCCGGACCGAGCTGCCGCCAACCGGACCTGCCCGAACCGAGCTGCCCCTGGCCGAGGCGGCGGACACCGACGTGTACGCGGTCATCGAGCGACAGCTGCGCATCACCGAGCGGCTGACCACCGAGATCTCCCAGCTCATGGCCCGTCAACTGGATCTCCTCGGGACGAGGGGAACCCCGCGGCCGCCTGCCGAACCGGATGCGAAGCCGGTCGCGAAGCCGGATGCGAACCCGGTCGTGAAGCCGGTCGTGAAGCCGGTCGTGAAGCCGCTGCCACAGGTCGACGTGCGCCCGCTCGCCACGACGCCGTGGCCGTCGCGAACCGCGTGCGACTTCAGCCTGTACTTCTTCGGCGACTACCCCGACGAGACCGCGCAGGACAAGTACCGGTTGATCACCGAGGCGGCCAGGTTCGCCGACGAGCACGACTTCCACGCCCTGTGGCTGCCCGAGCGGCACTTCCACTCCTTCGGCGCCCTGTTCCCGAACCCGTCCGTGCTCGCCGCCGCGCTGGCCGCGCAGACCAGCCGCGTCAGGTTGCACGCGGGCTCGGTCGTGCTCCCGCTGCACCACCCGCTCCGGGTGGCCGAGGAGTGGTCCGTCGTGGACAACCTCTCCGGTGGTCGGGCGGGCCTGTGCGTGGCGAGCGGCTGGCACGCCCAGGACTTCGTGCTCGCACCGGAGAACTACGGCAGGCACCGGGAGGAGCTCTACACGCGCCTGGACACCGTGCGCAGGCTGTGGTCCGGTGAGGCCATCACGGCCACCGCGGGCAACGGCGAGGTGGTCCAAGTGCGATCCCACCCTCGGCCCGTGCAGCAGCAGCCGCCCATGTACGTGGCGGTGGTCGGCAACCCGGAGAGCTACCGCAAGGCAGCGGCCGCGAACGTCGGTGTCGTCACGAACCTGATGTCCCAGACGGTCGAGGAGCTCGCGGCGAACATCGCGCTGTACCGGCGGACGAGGGAGGAGCACGGTCTGGACCCGGCCGCGGGTCGTGTCGTGGTGCTGGTCCACACCTACGTCGGTGATGACCCGGACGTGGCACGCGCCGAGGCTTTCGAGCCGTTCTGCGCGTACCTCCGCTCGTCGCTGTCGCTGTTCAACCAGGTGACGAACAGTCTCGGCGTGGACATCGACCTGGAGAGCGCCGCCGAGGACGACGTGACCTTCCTGCTCGAACAGGCGTACCAGCGCTACTGCGACTCCCGCGCCCTGATCGGGAGCCCGATCAGCTGCGGCAAGGTGATGGACGACCTGCTCGCGGCCGGGGTGGACGAGATCGCGTGCTTCGTCGACTTCGGCGTCGCGACCGAGAAGGTGCTCGCCGGTCTGCCCGCGGTGGACGAACTCCGGCGGGTGTACTCGCAGAAGACGCAGGAGACCAGGGTCGCCACTCCGGCCGAGCGCCGGATCTGGTTCCTCGAGCGGTTGCACCCGGCGCAGCGGGTCTACCACGAGCCGAAGGCCATCCGGTTCGTCGGCCCGCTGGAGGAGCAGGCACTGCTGGGCGCGCTGGCCAAGGTGATCGCCCGGCAGCCGGCGCTGCGCAGCGTCTTCCACGAGATCAACGGGGAACCGCACCGGGTCACCCGTCCCGATGTGACCATCGACTGCCCGGTCATCGACTGCGCGGGGCGTTCCGAGGAGGAGTGCCTGCGGGAGGTGATGGGCACCGCCGGGCGCGAGGTGTTCGACCTGACCACCGGTCCGCTGCTGTCCGCCCGACTGCTGCGGCTCTCCGCCGAGCACCACGTGCTGTTCCTGCTGGCGCACCACATCGTGTTCGACTCGGCCTCCACCGTGGTGTTCCTCAGGGATCTCGCGGCGTTCTACAAGTCCTGGCCCTCGGACGCGGCCCTCCCCGCGATCAAGGAGATCGCCGTCCCCGAGCAGGACCGCGAACAGGACGTCGAATTCTGGCGGGCCCACCTGGCCGACGCCCCCGAGCTGCGACTCCCGACCGACCGCCCCCGGCCCGCTGTGCGAACCGGCGAAGGCGCGTTCCTCACCCGCGAACTGGCCGGTGACCTGCGCGAGTGGATCCGCGAGTTCTCCGTCGAGCAGCGGGTGACGCCGTTCACCACCCTGCTGACCGCCTTCGCCACCGTGCTGTCCAAGTTCAGCGGCCAGGACGACCTGGTCATCGGCACCGGCCTGTCAAGCCGCCCGAACGACGACGTGATCGGCATGTTCGTCGACACGATCCCGCTCAGGATGGACCTGTCGGGTGACCTGCCGTTCGCCGCGCTCGCCCAGCGGCTCAACGCGTCCACCATGGACAGCTACGAGCACAGCGGCGCTTCGTTCGACCGCTTGGTCAAAGAGCTCAACCCGGACCGCGATCCGGGGCGCAACCCGCTGTTCCAAGTCCTGGTCGAGTACGAGAACGCCGGTGCCGTCGACTTCGACCCGCCCCGGCTGACCGCGACCCCGCTGGACGTGCCCAGCGACCGAGCGCCGATGGACCTGGTGCTGTACCTCACCAACGCGGCCGACGGCGTGCGGTGCGTGGTCGAGTACGACACCGCCCTGTTCGACGAGAGCACGATCCAGCGGATGCTCACCTACTTCGAGCACGTGCTGCGGTCGGCCAGAGCAGGTGTCCCGGCGGAGATCACCGCCGAGGACCGGCACCTGCTCGCGCGCTGGGAGGGGGCTGATGCCGACAGTTCCACGGCTTGCCTGCACGAACTGGTCGACCGACGGGACCCCGACGCGGTGGCCATCACCGGCCCGTTGGGTGAGATGACCTACCGAGAGCTCGACGAGCGCTCGAACGGGATCGCTCACGTCCTGATCGACCACGGCGTGTCACCGGGCACGTTGGTCGGCGTCCACCTGCCACGCGGTCCCGAGCAGATCGTGGCCGTGCTCGGGGTCCTCAAGAGCGGAGCCGCTTTTCTGCCACTCGATCCGTCGCTCCCGCTGGAACGCCTGCGGTTGTTGATGGACGACTCCCGTGCCGCGGTTCTGCTCACCGATCGAGCGCGGCAGTCCATCGCCGAGGTGCCGACGTTCTTCGTGGAGGACTTGGGATCGTCCGCGGTGCCACCGCCGAACAGCACCAGCCCCGACGATCTCGCCTACTGCATCTACACCTCCGGTTCCACGGGACGCCCCAAGGGCGTGCTCGTACCGCATCGTGGCCCGGTGAACCTCGTCCGCCAGCACGGCAGGCACCACCCGCCGACGCGCACGCTGCAGTGGGTCTCCCCCTCGTTCGACGTCAGCGTGTACGACATCTTCACGACACTCGCGTCCGGTGCGGCGCTCGTGCTGACCGAGGACGAGATCCGCTACGACCCGGCCGCGGTCGCGGAGGTGATCCGCACCTACTCGGTCGAGCGCGTCTGCATGCCGTTCACCCCACTGCTGCACCTGCTGGAGCCGGTGCCTTCGCTGCCGTCGCTGCGGGAGATCGTCTCCGTGGGCGAGGAGACGGTTCCGACGCCAGCCGTGCACGAGTTCCTGGCGGCGCACCCGGAGTGCGTGCTCTACAACGCGTACGGGCCCACTGAGGCGTCCATCCTGGCCACCGTCCACCGGGTCGAGCTCGGTGACAGCAGGCCGCCGATCGGCCGACCGTTCGACGGCGTCCGGGTGCAGGTGGTCGACCCCGCTGGGCGACGCGTCCCGATCGGCGCGGTCGGCGAGATCCAGCTCGAAGGCGTGTGCGTCGCCGACGGGTACCTCGACAGGCCCGCCGAGACCGCCGCGGCGTTCGTGGCACCGCGCCGGTACCGCACCGGAGACCTCGGACGATGGCGTGCCGACGGCGTGCTGGAGTTCCACGGCCGCACCGACGACCAGGTCAAAATCCGGGGCAACCGGATCGAGCCCGGTGAGACCCGGCACGCCCTGCTGCAGCTCCCCGGAGTCCGGGACGCCGCGGTCGTGGTGCGGGACGGCGAACTCGTGGGCTACGTGGTCACCGACGACGATCCGGCCGACATCGCGTCGTCGCTGTCCCTGGTGCTGCCGTCCGCCCAGGTCCCGCGCCGCTGGGTCAGGATGGAACGACTGCCGCTGACCTCCAACGGCAAGCTCGCCACCTCCCAGCTGCCCGCACCGTCACCGGCGGAGGTCGCGCCACCCGCGACCGCGTTGGAGAAGACCCTGCACGCCCTGTGGCGAGCCGAGCTCGGCAGCGCCGACATCGGTGTCGACCAGTCGTTCTTCGAACTCGGCGGGCACTCCCTGACGATGGTCAGGTTGCTCAACCGGATCACCGCCGAGACCGGCACCGAGGTCTCGATGACCGAGTTCCTGCTCAACCCGACGATCCGCGGCCTGGCCGCCAAGCTCGTCGACCGGGTGCCGCTGAGCTGCGCCCAGCGCAGGCTGTGGCAACGCCACCACGCCCGCGTCGACTCGTCCGTCTACAACGTGGTGTTCCGGGTGGACGTCAACGGGCCGCTGGACGTGGACGCGCTGCGCCGAGCGCTCTCCGAGCTGGTTCAGCGGCACGCGGCACTGCGCACCCGGTTCTTCAGAACGCACCAGGAGGTCCTGCCGCACGTGCCGGTCACCGTGCCGGTGGAGGACCTGCCCGATGACCAGGCTCGGGTGCGCGACTGGTTCGTGTCCCAGGCCAGCGCGGAGTTCGACCTCTCCACCGCCCCCCTGTTCCGCGTCCGCGTCGGCCGTGTCACCGACGACAACTGGGTG
Source organism: Saccharothrix coeruleofusca (assembly GCF_017876325.1). NCBI lineage: Bacteria > Bacillati > Actinomycetota > Actinomycetes > Pseudonocardiales > Pseudonocardiaceae > Saccharothrix > Saccharothrix coeruleofusca. Next base: position 2,304,819 of record NZ_JAGINV010000001.1, on the reverse strand, counting down.
CTGGCCGCCGTCTTCCACCACATGATCTTCGACGGCTGGTCGGCCGGGATCTTCTGGCGCGAGCTGTCGGCCCTGTACAGCGGAACGCCCCTGCCGCCGCCGTCCGCGCAGTACCCGGACCACGTCCGGTTCGAACGAGCCGCGGTGGCAGGCGGCGAGGAGCTGAGGTCCTTCTGGTCCAGGGAGCTCGCCGGGGCGACGCTCCACCCGAGCCTGCCTTACGACAAACCGCGTCCGAAGGCGCTCTCCGGCGCGGGCGCGCTCGTCCACCGCAGTGCTCCGGTGGCCTCGGTGCGGGCAGCGGCATCGGCTTCGGACACCACACCGAACGTGATCATCGCCCAGGTGTTCGCCCAGTGGCTGTCGGAGGTGAGCGGCCAGGACGACGTGGTGCTCGCCACGTCCAGTTCACGCCGGACCAGGCCGGAACACGAGACCATGATCGGTTACGTCGGGGAGGCCGTGCTGGTCCGGGTGCGCAGGGGCGATGATGTCGCCACCCGCCTGTACGCGGCGCTCGACCACCAGGAGCTGCCGCTCAGCGAGGTCGTGCGCACCGCCATCCCGGACGAGGCGGACACCCCCTACCCCGCGGTGCTGTTCACCGTCATCACGACCCCCGCGCCCACCGTGACCCTGGGGTCCGCGGCGACCGAGATCAGCGGTCACGGCGTTCCGGGGCAGGCTCGCACCGATCTGTACTTCGTGTTCACCCTTGGTGAGGGGGAGATCGTCCTCGACGTCGAGTACTCGACGGAGCTGTTCCACTCGACCACGGTGGAGAACTGGGCGGACCAGCTGATCAGCCGGCTGTCCTGAGCACCGCGCGGGCGCGCTCCGGGAGCACGCGACCTCGACCGCCCGGAGCAGGCGGTTCGCCCGGCGGGGGTTCCACGCGGCGAGGGCACGTCCTGGCCGGAAGGGCTGGACGTGCCCTCGCCGCCGGTCAGAAGGCGTAGCGGACGCGGAGGTAGGGGGCGTGCGTGGCGATCAGGGACAGGAGCTGGTCCAGGAGGGCGCGCTTGAGCCCGGAGCGGTAGCGGACGTTCACGCCGCCGCCCTCGCTGCGCTTGCTCTCCTGCAGGTCGGGCCGCCACAGCAGCTCCTCCGCGCGCGGGTGCCAGCCCAGGTTGACCTCGTGCAGCGCCCGGTTGTGCGTCAGCATGATCACCTCGGCGGCCAACTGGTCCCGCGTGGCCGCCGAGGTGGCGTCGCCCAGCGCCACCAGCAGCTCGGCCCAGTCCTCCAGCCACCCGTCGTGCACCACGACCGGGCTCAGGTTGACGTGCACCTCGTACCCGGCGGTCACGAAGTCGTCCAGCGCGGCCAGCCGCCGCGCCACCGGGCTGGTGCGGATGTCGAGCAGCTTCGCGGTGCGCTCGGGCATCAGGGAGAACCGGACGCGGGTGCGCCCCTGCGGATCCCAGTCGAGCAGATCGCGGTTGACGTACTTGGTCGCGAACGACGCCTTGGCGGTGGGCAGCCCGCGGAACAGCTCCACCAGGTCCCGCACGTTGTCGCTGACGAGCGCGTCCACCGCGCCGTCCGAGTTCTCGCCGATGTCGTAGACCCACGCCCGGTCGTCGACCTGGTCGGGCGTGGTCATCGGACCTTGGCGCGCCACGTGCCGCGCCAGGTAGCCGGTGATCTGCTCGATGTTGGCGAACACCGTGATCGGGTTGGAGTAGCCCTTGCGCCGGGGCACGTAGCAGTAGGCGCACGCCATCGCGCACCCGTTGGCCGTGGAGGGGGCGATGAAGTGCGCGGAGCGGCCGTTGGGCCGGGCGCTGAGCGACTTCTTCACGCCCAGCACCAGGGCTTCGCGCTTGATCCGCACCCAGCGCCGGGCGTTGGCCTCGTCGCCGTGCAGCTCGGGGATGCGCCAGTGGCTGGCCACCTCGACCCGCTCGGCGTCGGGGAACCGGTCGAGCACGGCGCGGCCGCGCGGCAGCTCGGCGGCGGCGGGCTCCACGTAGATGCGGGTGGGTGAGATCAGGGGCGGTGCGGTCACCAGTCCAGTGTCCGAACGGGACCGACAGTTCCGGCACAGGAACGGCGCGAGGTGCCTGGGCTCACCCGGACGTGGCGGCCGGAGCGGAGCGGCGCGCACGGCGGGAAGCGCGTGCGACCGCTCGGCGCGGCGCGTTGCGGGCCAATTGCCTACCACCGCGCGACCAGCGCGAGAAGAAATCGACAGCTCGCCGACAGCAATTGAGTCCATTCGGAGCACGACTTATCGGCGATCATTTGTTTTCGATACCCCAATTGTACGTGACGCAGATCACAGGAGGTGTATCTAGCTACCTCATTTAAGAATCAACTAACGTCCCGAATCGCCAGCACGACGACGGGAGAACGCTATGCCGAGCGCGGTGGAAGTAGACTACCTGGTGATCGGCGCGGGCCCGGCGGGCCTGCAGGCGGGGTATTTCCTCGCCCGCGCCGGGCGGAGCTACCTGGTAGTCGAATCGGGCGAGGCGCCCGGCACCTTCTTCACCCGCTTCCCCCGACACCGCAAGCTCATCTCGATCAACAAGGTGCACACCGGGTGGGACGACCCCGAGCTGCGGCTGCGCAACGACTGGAACTCGCTGCTGTCCGACGAGCACGCCCCGCTGTTCACCGCCCGCACGCCGCGCTACTTCCCCCACGCCGACGAGATGGTCGGCTACCTGGCCGACTTCGCCGCCACCCACGGCATCGACGTGCGGTACCGCACCCGGCTGGTCCGGATCAGCAGGCCGGACCAGTTCGAGGCCGTCGACCAGCACGGGAACACCTTCCGCGCCAAGCGGGTGATCGTCGCCACCGGCGTCTCGCTGCCCAACCTGCCCACCTTCGAGGGCGTCGAGCTGGCCGAGCGCTACGACGCGGTCAGCACCGACCCGGACGACTTCACCGGTCAGCGGGTGCTGATCGTGGGACGCGGCAACTCCGCCTTCGAGACCGCCGACAACCTGATCGAGACCGCCGCGGTCATCCACGTGGTGGGCGCGGGCTCGCTGCGCCTGGCGTGGCGCACGCACTTCGTCGGCCACCTGCGGGCGGTGAACAACAACTTCCTCGACACCTACCAGCTCAAATCTCAGAACGCGGTGCTCGACGGCCGGGTGGTGGCCATTCGCCGGGATGAGTCGGGATACTACGTGAAAGTCGCGTTCGAGCGGGTCGACGAGGTGGTCAAGGAAATTCGCTACGACCGCGTGATCCTGGCCACCGGATTCCGCTTCGACGCCTCGCTCTTCGCCCCGGAATGCCGCCCCGAGCTGACCATCAACGACCGGTTCCCGGCCCAGACCGAGACCTGGGAGTCGACGAACGTGCCCGATGTCCACTTCGCGGGCACGATCACCCAGGTACGCGACTTCAAGAAGTCGACCAGCGGTTTCATCCACGGTTTCCGGTATGGCGTGCGGGCCTTGCACCGCATTCTCGAACACCGCCACCACGGCGTGGGCTGGCCCACCGCCGACCTCGGCCACGAGGTGGAAGCCGCGGTCGACGAGGTCATCCGCCGCGTCAACACCAGTTCCGCGCTGTGGCAGCAGTTCGCCTTCCTCGGCGACGTGCTGCTGGTCGCCCCCGACGGCAACCTGCGCTACGCCGAGGAGGTGCCCGTGGACCACGCGCGGGTCGCCGTGCCTCGGGGGGACTTCGGGCCGGTCGCCGCGCACGCCGTGATCACCCTGGAGTACGGCGCCGACCACGACGCGGTGGACCCGTTCGAGGTGACCGCCGGCCGCAAGTCCCAGGACGACGTGCAGGGCCTGGACGGCCGCTACCTGCACCCGGTGGTGCGGCTGCACCGGGACGGGGAGCTCGTCGGCGAGCACCACATCACCGAGAACCTGGAGAACGAGTGGGACAGCGAGGCGGTGCACCGCGCCCCGCTGCGGGAGTTCCTGCGCGTCCACCTGGCCGCGCCCGTCCCGGCCCTGCCGTGACCGGCGTGCTCACCGCGCTGCACGACCGGGCCCGCGAGGTGCTCGACCCGGTGTTCTACGACTACGTGGCCGGTGGCGCGGGCGGCGAGCGCGCGCTGGCCGACAACGAGCGCGCCTTCGACCGGCTCGCGCTGCTGCCCAGGGTGCTGCGGGGCAGCGCGGTCCGGGACACCGCGGTGCGCCTGCCCGGCGCGCCCGCCACCGCGCCGGTGCTGGTCGCCCCCACCGCGTTCCACCGGCTGGCGCACCCCGACGGGGAGCTGGCCACCGCGCGGGCCGCCGCGGCGGCGGGCGTCGTGCTGGTCACCGGCCTGGCCGCCACCACGGCGGTCGCCGAGGTCGTCCGCGCGGCCCGCGCGGTGGACCCGGATGCCGCCGTGTGGTTCCAGCTCTACCTCCAGCCCGACCCGGAGGTGACCGAGTGCCTGGTGCGCCGGGCCGAGCGGGCCGGGTGCACCGCGCTCGTGGTCACCGCGGACTCACCGGTGTTCGGGCGGCGCGAGCGGGACCTGCGCAACGGCTTCACCGACCTGCCGCCCGGCTACGCCGCGGAGAACATGCGCGACCTGCCCGGCGGACCACCGGGAGGCACCCGCCCCATCGCCATGTCGCCGGAGCTGTCCTGGGACGACCTGGCCCGGCTGCGCGCCATGACAGCGCTGCCGGTGCTGCTCAAAGGCGTGCTGCACCCGGCCGACGCGCGGCTGGCGGTGGCGGGCGGCGTCGACGGCGTCGTGGTGTCCAACCACGGTGGACGCCAGTTCGACGCGGTGCCCGCCGCGGTCGACGCGCTGCCCGCGGTGGTCGAGGCGGTGGCCGGGCGCGTGCCGGTGCTGCTCGACGGCGGAGTGCGGCGCGGCGCCGACGTGGCGATCGCGCTGGCGCTGGGCGCCACCGCCGTCGGCGTCGGCCGCCCCGTGCTGTGGGGCCTGGCCGCCGAGGGCGAGCGGGGGGTGCGGCGCGTGTTGGACACCCTGCTCGACGAGTACGACCACGCGCTGGCCCTGTGCGGTGCGCGCGGCAACGCCGACCTCACCGGCGACCTGGTCGTGCGCCGAGGGGCAGGCGTGCGGTGAAGGTCCTGCCCCTGCTGGCGGCCGCCGCGGTGCTCACCGCGCCGCGCTGGCTGCCCGGTCGAGTCGTCGACCTGCGCGTCCGGGTGTTCCAGCTGGTCAACGGCGACCGGGTGGTGACGCTGCCCAACGCCGAGCACGGTCCCGAGGTCTTCGAGCGGGTCTACGCCGATCCCGCCGTCAACGGCCGCAGCCGCGGCGCGGGTCTGTCCGACCTGTTCTGGTACTGGCTCTCCCCCGGTCCCGAGGTGCACCAGGAGCACCTGGAGGACGGCCCCCGCTACGACGAGGTGGCCCGCGCCACCCGGCGGATCCTCGCGGGCTCGTCCGCCGCGCTGGCCGAGGCCGCCGCCCGCGCCACGGCCGCCGCGCTGGACGCGCTGCCCGCCGACCGCACCAGCCTGGTGCGGCTGCGCGACCTGATGATGCCGGTGTGGGCGGAGTTCTTCTACGAACTGGTGTTCCGCTCCCCCTGCCCGCGGCGGGCGCGCGAGCTGATCGTCGAGCACGCCGACGACGTCGTCACCTCGCTCAAGTGCACCGGCTTGCGCCACCCGCGCCGCCGCGCCCGGCTCACCCGCTACCTGCGGGCCCGCGTCGAGGCGGGGGACGTGCCGCACGAGCTGCCCCCGTCGTTGAGCACCGCCGAGCGGGTGCACTACCTCCAGGGCACCTTCTTCAACACCGCCGTGGTGCAGATGTCCGAGGCGTCGGCGCACCTGCTGCTGGCCATCGCCCAGCACCCGGACGTGGGGCGGCGGCTGACCGCCGACCCCGACGACGACCGCTACCTCGGCCACGTCATGGACGAGACCATGCGGCTCTACCCGCTGTTCGGCATCGCCCACCGCATCACCACCGGCGAGGTGCGGCTGGACGACCGGACGGTGCTGCCCACCGGGTCGGTGGTGTGCTTCAGCTACCCCGACTACCACGCCACCGGCTACGACCGGCCCGACGAGTTCGACCCGGACCGATGGGAGCGGCTGTCGCTCCGGGAGGCCCACCACATCCCCTTCGGGGTGGCCGCCAACCGGCCGTGCCCGGCGTGGCGGCTGGCGCCGCTGGCCCTGCGCGCCGCGACGCGGGAGGTGCTGCGGCGGTTCCGGCTGGAGTCCACCGCCTCGCACACCCGCTCGATCCCGCACCGGGCGCCGTGCCTGCTCGTGCCGCACGACGCGCCGCCGCGACCGGGGAGGCTGCGGGCGCTGCGGGCCTTCGTGCGGCTGCGCGACCGCTGGGAGGACGTGACGCGCAGCGTCGTCCAGCTCGTGCTGGGCACCGCCATGGTGCTCGACGCCCGCCGCCTGCGGCTCGCGGGCCGGTACTTCGACGCCCAGGACACCGCCGCCGCTCCCCCCGCCGGGCGCTGCCCGGTGGTTCACAGCTGACACGGGAGGCACGTTGACCCCTACCGAATTGGCACCCGCGTTCTTCCTCGCGGTCGTGGTCGTCCTGTTCACCTGCCGGGTCGTCGGCAGGCTGCTGCGCGCCGTGGGGCAACCTCCCGTGGTCGGCGAGATGGTGGCGGGCGTGGTGCTCGGCCCGTCCCTGCTGGGCGCGCTGCTTCCCGGTGTCGAGGCCGAGCTGTTCCCCCGCGAGCTGCGGCCGGTGCTCTACGTCGTGGGCCAGATCGGGCTCGTGGCGTTCATGTTCCGCGCGGGTTGGGAGTTCCGCCTCGACCGGGTGCGCGGCGTGGCGCGCTCGGCGGGCCTGGTCTCCGCGGTGGGCATGGCGGCGCCGCTGCTGCTGGGCATCGGCCTGACCTGGTTGGCCGACGGGCGGGTGGACGTGTTCCCCGACGACGTGCCGCTGCTGGTCTCGATGCTGTTCGTCGGCGTGTCCCTGGCGATCACCGCGTTCCCGATGCTGGCCCGCATCATCACCGAGCGCGGCCTGACCAGCAGCCGCTTCGGCGCCCTGTCGCTGGGCGCGGGCGCGGTGGACGACGCCGCGGCCTGGGTGCTGCTGGCCGGGGTGCTCAGCATCGCGGGCGGCAGCATCGGACCGGTGGCGTTCACCCTCGGCGGCTCGGTGGTGCTGCTCGCCCTGCTGGCGCTGGTGCTGCGGGCACACGGCAGGGCCATCCCGCTGGCCGACCGGATCACCTCGGAGAACCTGCTGCTGGTGGTGCTGGCGGTGCTGTTCCTGGCCGCCTGGTACACCGACGTCATCGGCTTGTACGCGGTGTTCGGGGCGTTCAGCCTGGGTGTGGTGTTCCCGCGCTCCGAGCGGCTGGACCGGGCGGTGGAGGCATTGCAGCCGGTGGGGGCGCTGTTCCTGCCCCTGTTCTTCACCTACTCCGGGCTCAACACCGACTTCGCGCTGCTGGGCAGCGGCTCGGTGCTGCTGTTCACCGTGGGGTGCGTGGTGGTGGCGGTGGTGGGCAAGTTCGGCGCCTGCTGGTTGGCCGCGCGGGTGGCCGGGGAGCCGCAGCCGGTGGCGCTGCGGGTGGGCGCGCTGATGAACGCGCGGGGCCTGATGCAGCTCATCGCGATCAACATCGGCCTGGCGGCGGGCATCGTCACCCAGGCGCTGTTCAGCGCGCTGGTGGTGGTCGCGCTGGTCACGACGGTGATGGCGACGCCGCTGCTGTCCTGGTTCGACCGGCGCGACCGCGCTCGCGGGACGACCGGGGCCGTGCTGCCGCCCGCCGTGGGGGTGACCTCTCCGCCCGCGTGAGCCCCGCCGGTGGGCAGCGCGCCGCACCCCCGTGCGGCGCGCTGCCCACCGGTCAGTACCGGTGGTGGTAGAGCGACCGGATGACGTGGCGCTCCAGCGCCGGGTCCTCGGCGACCGAGGGCTGCCCGCCCTCCAGGTCGTCCTCGAACACCAGCGCGTTGGCCGCGACGACGTAGGCGTCCGGCATCTCGTTGGACGCCAGCGTGTAGGCGCCGCCCGCCCGGTCCACCACCAGGTTGGTCATCACGGTGGCCAGCTTCACCTCGGAGACCGCCCGGAACACCACGTCGACCCGCGTCGGCGCGTCGGCGCCCTTGTCGCTGCGCAGCACGAGGACGCCGTGCGGGGCCCGGTAGGACCACACCTCGAACCGCCGCGGGAGGGCCAGCGGGAAATCGATCTTCGGCATCGCTCGCCGCACCTCCTCGCTCCAACGGGTTGCCTCGGTACACAACTACCGCGTGACCGGCACGTCCGCCATCGCCGCATCGAGTTCATCCGCCTCCAGCACAACCGAGGAGTTGTGCTCCCGGACGATCTTCCAGTGCTCCCCGGTCCGGCGCCACACCAGCGATGTCGTGGTGCGGATGCCGGTCACCGTCCCGCTGAGGTCCTCCAGCCGGGCGACGAACACCAGCCACGACGCGGCGAGATCGCCCGAGACCACCACGTCAGGCCCCGCAGCGACGCGGTGGTGGGCCAGGCGCAGGTCGCGGAAGGCCGGTTCCCAGATCTCGGCGTACTCCCCGGCACCGCGCGCGACGCGGTGCGCGGGGTCGAAGTCGTCGTACAGGACGACCCCGTCGAAGTCCCAGTCGTAGCGCGCGCCCTGGACGTCCCGGAAGTCGAACGGCGCGTCGCCGGGGTTGCGCTCCCAGCCGAACACCCAGTCGCGGTGCAGGGCACCGACCACCTCCACGTCGGAAGCGTTCGTCACCGGCTTTCCCTTCTGCTGAGCGGAATCCTGTCGACCACGACGCTAGGAAGCCGCTCGGCGGCCTACCAGGGTGCGCCGCTCCCACCCTCGCGCCCCGACCAGGGGTCCGATCCTCGCCCCGTCCGGCCGGCCACCCCCGAACGGCCGATGACCTACCCCCACGGAGGTAGGCGGGATCATTTCCACGGGCGATGACGACCCCCCGGCACTCCGCATAGCGTCGGCACCATGAGACCACCGGAGGACCGGAGGACACCGCCGGACCGCCGCGCGAACAGCCCAGGAGACTTCCGCAATACCGCCTCACAAAGCCGGTAAGCAGCAGTTCCGCAACCGCTGTACCACATCGGCCGGAGCATGCCCGCAGAACCCGCCCCAGAAAGCGCGACAAATCGATCGACAGGAAACGGACAGCTTCGCAACCGGTTAAAACCGCAGCTCAACGCGCCAAGATCGGTATCGTGATAACCTCGGAGCAAAGCAGGGGACATGCCCCACCCACTCGGACGAACCAGGCCTTTAACGCGGTTGAGCACAGCACCGGACAACGACCCCGGCCACCGGGTGCCGCGTGGTCGGAATGCCGAGCACGACCTCCGGGAACGGCCGTGAGCACCGCCTCGCCGCTCTCCGTGGCGCTGCTCGGGCCGGTGCGCGCCTGGCGGGACGGGCAGGGCGTGGACATCGGCGCGGCGCGACGCCGGGCGGTGTTCGCGATGCTCGCCGTGCGGGTGGGCCAGGCCGTCTCCCGCGACGAGCTGATCGACGGCGTGTGGGGCGAGTCGCCGCCCGCGACGGCCGCGGCGAGCCTCTACACCTACGTGTCCGGACTGCGCGGCGTCCTCGAACCCCACCGCTCCAAGCGGTCGGCGGCGGAGGTCGTCGTGTCCACGGGCGCGGGCTACTCGCTCCAGATCGACCCGTCCGCATTGGACGTGCACCGGTTCGAGCAGCACCGCAAGCGCGCCCAGGTCCTCGCCGAGACCAACCCGGAGGCGGCGCTCGGGGAACTCGACGACGCCTTGGCGCTGTGGCGCGGTGACGCGCTCCTCGGCGTCCCCGGCCCCTTCGCCGAGTCGCAGCGCGCGCGCCTGGCGGAGCTGCGGCTGGCCACCGTGGAGCGGCGCGCCGAGCTGGCGCTGGCGCTGGGCAGGCACGCCGACGTGATCGCGGAGCTGTCCGGGCTGACCACCAAGCACCCGCTGCGGGAAGGGCTGCTCGCGCTGCTGGTGACCGCGCTGCACCGGGGCGGCAGGCAGGCCGAGGCGCTGCGGGTCTACCGCGAGGCGCGCCGCGCGCTGGTGGTGGAGCTGGGCATCGAACCCGGCCCGGCGCTGCGCCGGGCGCACCGCGAGGCGCTCGGTGGCGCCCCCGCGCCCGCGCCGGGTGGCCCCGCCCGGTGGACCCCCGACGTGGCCGGGAACGGGCTCGTCGGCCGCGACCGCGAGCTGGACCTGCTGCGCCGGGCCGTCACCGACGTGGCGGCGGGCCGGGGGCGCGCGGTGTGGCTGGCGGGCGAGCCGGGTGTCGGCAAGACCGCGCTGCTGACCGCCGGGCTGGCCGGGGCCGCCGAGTTCGGGTGCCAGGTGGCCTCGGTGGCGGTGGACGAGCTGGCCGGGCGGTTCCCGCTGCGCGTGCTGCTGGACGGCCTGGAAGTGACCGGCCGCTCCCCCGACCCCCGGCGCGCGGCACTGGCGCGGGCGCTGGCCGACCCGGCGGAAGCCGCGCCGCCGTGGGCCGCGAGCGACCCGGTCGCACTGGCCGCCGAGCGCGTGCTCGCCTTCGTGGCCGAGCTGTGCGCGCGGGCGCCGCTGGTGCTGGTGGTCGACGGACTGCAGTGGGCCGACGAGGTCAGCGTCCTGGTCTGGCGGCAGCTGCTGCGGCTGGTGGACGAGCTGCCGCTGCTGCTGGTGGCCGCCGCGCGCCCGGTGCCGCGGCGCGACGACGTCGACCGGGCCTGCCGCGCGGTGGTCGACGCGGGTGGCGACGTGGTCGAGCTGGACCCGCTGACCGCCCCGGAGGTCGACGCCCTGCTGACCGGCCTGCTGGGCGCCCCGGCGGGCGCGGGCCTGAGGCGGCTGGTCGGCTGCGCGGGCGGCAACCCGCGCTACACCAGGGGCGTGGTCGACGCGCTGCTGCGGGAGGGCTCGGTCGAGTTCCACGACGGCGTGGCCGAGGTGGACGAGTTCGCCGAGGAGGAGGTCTCGCCTGCCCTGGTGGCCGCGCTGAACCAGCAGCTGGCCTTCCTGTCGCCGCAGGCGATCGAGGTGCTGCGCTGGGGCGCGCTGCTGGGCGTGGAGTTCTCGCCCGCCGACGCCGCGACGGCGGGTGGGCGCCCGGTTTCGGACCTGGTGGCCGCGGTGGACGAGGCGACGGCCGCGGGCGTGCTGGTGGAGTCGGGCGCGAAGCTCGCCTTCCGGCACCCGCTGGTGCGGCACGCCCTGCACCGCGGCCTGCCGGGGCCGGTGCGCACCGCGCTGCACCGCCAGGCCGCCCAGTCGCTGGCCGACGCGGGAGCCCCGGTCGAGGTGGTCGCCACGCAGCTGGCCGCCGCCCCGTCCGCCATCGACGCCTGGGTGGTGGACTGGCTGCTGGCCAACGCGGACCGGCTGGCCGAACGCGCGCCCGAGGTGGCGGCCGGGTTGTTGCGGACCGCGATCGACCAGCCCGCGGTGGACCCCGCGCACCGGGAGCGGTTGGCCGCCCGGCTGACCCGCCTGCTGCTGCGGCTGGGCAGGCGGCCCGACGCCGAGGTCCGGTACGTGCTGGCCCGCACCGAGGACCAGGACCTGACCGCCGAGATGCGCTGGGTGCTGGCCCGCCTGCGCCACCTCGACGGCGCGGCGGCCGAGGCGGCGGCGGTGCTGCGGGACGCCATCGCCGACGACGGGGTGCCGCCGGTGTGGCGGGCGCGACTGGCGGCGCTGCTGGCGCTGGTGCAGTGCGACGGGCTGGGCGAGCCGGAGGCGGCCGAGGAGACGGCTTGGCAGGCGCTGCGCGAAGCCGACGACGGCTTCGCGCAGGCACACGCCCACCAGGCGCTGGGGCGGATCGGGTCGGCCCGGCGCGACCACGAGGAGGCGTTGCTGCAGGCCGAGCTCGCCTTGGCGGTGGTCGGGACGCGGCAGGTGCGGGACGCCGGGCTGCGCACCGCGCTGTCCCTGGACCGGGCGGCGGCGTTACGCGAGCTGGACCGGCTCGACGAGGCCGACGCGGTGCTGCGGGAGAGCCGGGAGGTGGCCGCGGGCACCCCTTCGGCGGCCGAGGCACACGTCGCCCGTGCGGTGCAGGACTACTGGATGGGCCGGTGGGACGGGGCGGTGCGCGAGGTCGCCTGCGCGGACGCGAGTTCGCACGCGTTGCTGGACAGCGGTTCCGCCCTGTTGGCGCAGGGTGTCGCGGCCGTGGTGGCGGCCCGGCGGGGCCACCTGGGCATGGCGCGGGAGCACCTGCGCGCCGCCGACTACCCGCTGACCACCGCGGTCGAGCACGAGAGCGTCGACTTCCTGCTGGCCGCGCGCGCGTTCACCGCGCGAGCCGCCGGTCGCCCCGACGAAGCCGTCGCCGCGCTGCGCCCCCTGCTGCGGCCTCCTCGGGGGGTTGTGCGGCACCAGTGGTTACCCACCCTCGCCCGGTTCGCGCTGTCCGCCGGTGAGCCGGGGGTCGCCGAGCGCGTCGCGGAGGTGGCCGCGGAGGAAGCCGCCGTGGAGCGGAAACCCGCGGGCGCGTTCTACGCCGCCGAGCACTGCCGGGGCCTGGTCGAGCACGACCCGGCGCCCGTGCTGGCCGCGGCGGCGCGGTACCGGGAGGTGGGCAGACCGGTCGAACTGGCCGAGGCGCTGGAGGACGCCGCGACGCTGCTGGCCGCACGCGGTGAGCGGACGCGGGCGCTGGCGGCGTCGGCCGAGGCCGCGGCGCTCTACCGCGGCATGGGCGCGGAACTGGACGCGCGACGGGTCGAAGTGGGGTCGCACGGGCGTCCATGAGGTGGAGGAGGGGGAAGGCATGACGGCTCCAACGGCGCAGCCGCTGCGCGTCGCCCTGCTGGGTCCGGTGCGGGCGTGGTCGGGCGAGCGGGAGGTGGCGCTGGGCTCGTCGCGGCAACGCGGCGTGTTCGCGGTGCTGGCGCTGCGCCCCGGCGTGCCGGTGCGGCGGGACGAGCTGATCAGGGGCGTGTGGGGCGATGACGCGCCCGCGACCGCGGAGGGCAGCGTCCACACCTACGTCTCGGTGCTGCGCAAGGCGTTGGAGCCGGAGCGGGCGCGCGGCACGGCTTCCCGGCTGCTGGAGTCGGTCGGCTCGGGCTACCGGCTGGTGCTGGCCCCCGACGCCTCCGACGTGGCCGAGTTCACGGCGCTGCGGGAACGCGCGCGGGAACGGCTCGACAGCGGTGACCCGGAAGGGGCGGTGCGCGCGCTGGACGCGGCGCTGGCGCTGTGGCGGGGCGCTCCGCTGGCGGGGCTGGACGGTCCGGTCGCGCGGGCGCACCGGGTGCGGCTGGCCGAGCTGCGCGCCTCCGCGCGGGAACTGCGCGCCGAAGCGGCGCTGGTCGCGGGGATCCACCTGGACGTGATCGGTGAACTGGGCGCCTTGGTCACCGAGGAGCCGCTGCGCGAGCGCGCGCGGGAGCTGCTGATGACGGCGCTGCACCGGACCGGGCGCAACGCGGAGGCGTTGGAGGTCTTCCGCGAGGCCAGGCGGGTGCTGCGGGCCGAGCTGGGCGTCGAGCCGGGACCGGGGCTGCGCGCCGCCCACGAGCGGGTGCTGCGCAACGAGCAGCCCGTGCTGGGGGGTGTGCCGGTGCCCGACCGCCCCCGCCCACCGGTCGACACCGCCCGCGCGCGGGCCGAGGTGGTGGGCCCGGCCCCGTCGAGCAGGCCGAGCCGGTCCGACACGCGGGCGCCGCTGCTGCTCGGCCGGGACGCCGAGCTGGCCGTCGCGCACGGCCTGGTCGAGGACGTCTCGGCCGGACGCGGCCGGACCCTGTGGATCGAGGGCGAGGTGGGTATCGGCAAGTCCGCCCTGCTCGCCGCCGTGCTGGCCGCGGCGGGTGCGGCTGGGCACCAGGTGGCCCACGCCGCGGGCGACGAGCTGGGCGCCCGGTTCCCGCTGCGGCTGGCCCTGGACTGCCTCGGCGTCGACCCGCGTGCGCCGGACCCGCGTCGCGCGGCCACCGCGCGGGCGCTGCGCGACGACCGGCCCGCCGACGGCTCCCTGCTCACCGCCACCGACCCGATCGCGGTGGCCGTCGACCGGCTGGTGGAGCTGGTGGAGCGGTTGGCCGCGCACCACCCGCTGGTGGTGGCGCTGGACGACTTGCAGTGGTCCGACGAGAGCAGCGCGCGGCTGTGGCACCGGCTGGTCGTCCTCACCCGCAGACTGCCGTTGCTGCTGGTGGGCGTCGCCCGGCCGGTGCCGCACCGCGCCGACGTGGCCCGGCTGCGGCAAGCGGTGAGCACGGCGGGCGGCGCGGTGCTCGACCTGGCCCCGCTGCCCGAGGACACCGTCGCGGACCTGGTGGGCGAACTGGTCGGCGCGCCGCCCGGTCCGGCGCTGCGCCGCATCGCCGCGATGGCGGGCGGCAACCCGCTCTACGCGCGGGAAGTGGCCGACGCGCTGGTGCACGAGCACGCGGTGCGGATCGACACCGGGGTGGCCGAGGTGCCACCCGACGCGCTGGACCGCGCGCCGCGGTCGCTGGTGTCCGCGGTGACCGGCAGGCTGGACTTCCTGTCCGCGCCCACCAGGGAGGTGCTGCGGTGGGCGGCGGTGCTGGGCGGGGAGTTCTCCGTCGGCGCGCTGGCGGTGGTGCTCGGCAAACCGGTGCCCGAACTGCTGCCCGCCTTCACCGAGGCGGTGGCGGCGGGCGTGCTGCGCGACGCGGGCCCGCGCATGGGGTTCCGGCACCCGTTGCTGCGGCAGGTGCTGTACGAGGCGACGCCTGCGCCGCTGCGCACCGCACTGCACCAGCAGGCCGCGCAGGCGCTGGCGGCGTCCGGCGCGGCGGAGGAGGAGGTGGCCGGGCAGTTGTCCGCCTCCTCGGAGGAGATCGGCTCGTGGGCGGTGCCGTGGCTGATGGACCGGGCGCCCGCGCTGGTGCGCTGGGCACCGCTGGTGGCCGTGGAACTGCTCCAGCGCGGTCTGCGCTCGCCCGCCGCGCGCGGTGAGCACGCCGCGACGCTGACCGTCCACCTCAGCAGCGCGCTGTTCCGCGTCGGCCGTGACGCCGAGGCCGCCGAGCACGCCAGGCGGGCGCTGCCCCGGCTGCGCGCGCCGGACCGGATCGGCGAGGCGCGCTGGACGCTGGCCTACGTGCCCTACCGGGCCTCCCGCCCGCACGAGGCGCTGGAGGCGCTGCGCGAGGCGCTGGCCGACCCGGCGCTGACCGACACCTGGCGGGCGCGGCTGCTGTCGCTGCTCGCCCTGGTGCAGCGGGCGGGCGTGGGCGAGCTGGACGCGGCGGCGGCCAGCGCCCGGCAGGCCGTGGCGGCCGGTGAGCGCGCGAACGACCCGTTCGCCACCGGCCAGGCGCTGGGGGTGCTGTGGCAGGTCGACGCGGTGCGGCGGAACTACCCGCGCGCGATCGGGCACCTGGACCGGGCGCTGGAGGTGGTCGGCACCGCTCCCGGCCTGGCCGACCTGCGCTTGGTGCTGCTGGACAACCGGGTCTTCACCCTCCAGTGCCTGGACCGGCTGGACGAGGCCACCGAGTCGCTGGAGCGGGCCTTCGCCACGGCGGGCGCGGGCGCCCCGGTGGCGGGGTTGCAGGTGACCGCCGCCGTGCACCGGTTCTGGCTGGGCGACTGGGACGACGCGGCGGCACGGCTGGACGCGATCGTCGCGGACGATCCGGAGTTCACCGGTTTCGGGCTGCGTGAAGGCGGACCGGTGCTGCTGCTGCACGGGGTCGCCGCGCTGATCGCCGCGCACCGCGACGACGACTCCCGGCTGCGCGACCACCTCGCCGCCGGAGCGGACCTGCCCCTGGTCAGCGTCGCGGATCAGGAGAACTGCGACTTCCTGGTGGCGGCGCGGGCGGCGGAGGCGGCCCGCCGGGGCGAGGACGCGCGGGCGGTGGAGCTGCTCGGCGCGATCCTGGATCCCCGCCACGCGCAGATGATGCTGCGCCACCAGTGGCTGCCCGAGCTGGTGCGGTTGGCGCTGGCCCGCGATGACCTGGCCACCGCGCGGGCCGCCGCGGCGGCTTGCCAGGCCGAGTCGGCCGCGGAGGGCGCCTCGGCGCGGGCGGCGGCCGCGGCCAGGCGCTGCCGGTGCCTGCTCGACGGGGACGCGGACGGGCTGCTGGCGGTGGCGGCGCACTACCGGTCGGTCGGCCGGGTGTTCGAGCTGGCGCAGACGCTGGAGGACCGAGCGGCCCTGCTGTCCCGCCAGGCGCGCACGCCGCAGGCCGAGGAGGCGCTGCGCGAGGCGGTCGGGCTGTACCGCGGGATGGGCGCGACCTGGGACATCCGCCGCGCGACCGCCCGCGTCACCTGAGGCGGTGCCTGCCGCCACCCGCCGAGTCCGGTTCACCGCCGCGGGGCGCGGGCGGGGCGCCGATCACGCCGTCGGCGGACATCGCCCAGTCCGCCTCCGCCGCCCGCGCGGGCCGGGTGACCGGGATGCCCGCGCGGATGCTGCGCAGCGCCACGTCCACGCCGTCGCGCAACCTGGCCAGTTCCTCCACCCCCTGCTCCCCCCGAGCGGTCATCTCAGATCATCCCCTTGCGCAAGGCGTAGGCGACGGCGTGCGGGCGGTTGCGCAGGTTCAGCCGGGTCGTGATGCCGTAGAAGACGTTCTTGATCGTCCGCTCCGAGTAGCACAGCGTGGTGGCGATCTCCGCGGTGTCCAGCCCCTCGGCCATCAGCCGCAGCACGTCGGCCTCGCGGGCGGTGAGCTTGCCCGCGTCGGACGCGGGCGTCACCAGTTCCCGCTGCAACCGCCGCACGTGGTCGAGCAGCTCGGCCACCATGGTCGGCGGCATGACGCCCCCGCCCGAGGAGGCGGCCAGCACGGCGCGCAGCACCCGGTCCCCGGTCGCCGCCGCGCGCGGCAGGATCGCCACCACCCGGCACTCCACGGCGGTGAGCACGTCGGCCTCGCCCACCTCGTCCAGCACCAGCACCACCGGGGTGCGGGACTCCGCAGCCGCCCGGCGCAGGCGCGCGGTCACCTCCCCGGTCAACCTGCTCACCGCCACCACGGTGACGTCGGCCTGGGCCCGCTGGTCTCCCCCCACCAGCACGATCTCGGGACGCGCCCCGAGGTAGCTGGTCAGCCCGGCCATGCTGAGGTGATCCACTGCCTGAACGACGACCCGAACTTGCTGCTCCACCACTGCCTCCCACAGTCCCGGCTTGCACAACCGAGTTTGGGAGGACCGGCTTCACGCGTTCTCAAACACGTCTACAGACCTTCTGCACACCACTCGGGACGTGCGGATTCGCCGGTCGGAAGCCGGTGTCACTCAACACCGGCGCCGATCCCCCGGTCAAGGACTACCTTCGGGACCCCGCTCCAGTACCGGTGCGCCGCCGCCAGCAGGTCGGTCAGACCGCGCGTGGGCCGCCAGAGCGGGTAGTCGCGGCGGAAGCGCCCGGTGTCGGTGAGCCACCACCGCACGTCGGCGTAGCCCGGTTCGGGGTCGTAGTCGAACCGCACCTCCCGACCGGTCAGGTGCTCGTACTCGGCGATGATCTCCAGGACCGAGCCCGCCCGGTCCCGCCCGCCGCCCGCGTGGTAGACCGCGCCCGGCCGGGGGTTGCGGTAGAAGTGCCAGAACATCTCGACCAGATCGGCCGCGTCCAGCACGTCGCGCACCTGCTTGCCGCCGTGGCCGCGGATGGTGAACGGCACGCCGCGCACGGCGTCGCGGACCAGGGTGGGCAGCAGGCCGAGCCGCCCTTCGGCCCCGACCACGGTGCCCGCGCGGAAGACGCCGACGTTCATGCCCAGCCGCCGGGCGTGGTCCTGCGCGGTGAGGTCGGCGGCGAGCACCGGCACGGCGGGGAACGCGCGGTCGGCCCGGTCCAGGCCCATGGACTCGTCCACGCCGTGCTCGTGCCACGGGTGACCGGGGTCCAGCTCCCACCTCGTCGGCGTCTCCACCAGCGGCAAGGCGTTGGGCACGTCGCCGTAGACCTCGACCGTGGACTCCAGAGCGAACACCGCGTCCGGGGCGTGCTGGCGGACCGCTTCCAGCAGGTTGACCGTGCCTAACGCGGCGGTTTCGAAGGACGGCAGCTCCTCGCCGCGATCGCCCCCGGGGTGCGCGGCGGTGTGCACGACCAGCCGCACGTCCGAGCCGTAGTCGCGCAGCACCCCGGTGACCGCGGCGAGGTCGCGCAGGTCCACCGGGTGGGAGCGGAAGTTCGGCGGCTGCTGCCGCCGTGGCCGGTCGCCGAGTCCGACGACGAGGTCGAACCGGGTCGCGAACACCCGAACCGCCTCCCCGCCGACGAGACCGGCCGGTCCGGTGACCACTGCGATGTCCATGTCTCTCCTCACGTTCAGCAGCCACTTCTGTCCATGGAGGGCCGACGACCAAGGGGCCCGAGGAGGTGGTGCGCTCTCCCGGACCGGATCGCGGCTCCCGAGCCCACCGCTGCCCGATCTCCCCGGTGGGACTGCCCGAATGCCGCGGTCAAGGACGGCGGAAGAACTCCACCTCGCCCAGCGCGATGTGCCCGCCCGGCGCCAGACCGGTGGCGGAGCGCACCACGACCCGGACGCGCACCACGTCGCTGATGCCGGTGTCCGTGCGCTGCGGGCCCGGCTGGTCGGCGAGGGTCACCGGCAGCGTGCGCGTGCCGCCGTCCGCGGTGGTCACCACCAGCTCCAGCGACGACGGCCGGGCCTGCGCGACGAAGCCCTCCTCTTCCGCGGACGCGCCCGCGTGCACCACCACCGACAGCAGCCGGAACGGCTCGTCGAAGCCGAAGTCGACCGAGTCGCCCACGGCGGGCGCGCCCCAGTAGCGGTTGGACAACCCGTCGGCGGCGGCAGCGGCCGGGTGGTCGGGCACGGCCGCGCTGGCCGTGGTGCTCGTCGGCGCGACCGGCGCGGGATTCGCGATTCGGTCGCGCAGGTCCTCCCACAGCGCGAGCAGCCGGGGGTGGAACACCCACAGCGCGGCCACCAGGGCGGCCACCACCAGCAGCGCGGCCAGCCTGCGCAACCAGCGGGAGCGGTCGCCGCGCCACCGCCAGCGGCGGCGGCGCGGGCCGCCGGCCGGGCGTTGCCCCTGGTGCAGCGGGGCGGCGCAGCGGCGGCAGAAGCGCCGTCCCGGCGGGTTGGCGGTGCCGCAGTTCGGGCACGGCGGACCGTGCACCGCCGCCTCGGCCGCCGCGGTGGGCAGCGGGCGCTTGGCCTCCGGCCTGCCGGGCAGGACCGGTCCCAGCCGGGCGGCGGGCGGGGGCTCCCCCGGCGACGTCCGGACCGGCGGCATCGGGGCGGGGGGCACGGGGGTTGAGCGGGCCTGGTGCGCGGCGTCGTCCGCTTCGCGCGGCACCGCGTCCACCCGCCCCGCCGTCCGTTCGGGCGGTACCGCCGCCCCATCCCGCGTCGCGGAGCCGCTCCCGGCCGTCCGCCCCGGATCGGCGGCCCAGCCCAGGTAGTTGCCGCAGTTGCCGCAGAAGTCGTCGGTGGGGTCGACCGGGGCGCCGCACTGCGGGCACGACCGCGCGCTCACGGCAGCACCTCGACCACACAGGTGACGTGCACCGGGCACACCGAGGCGACCAGCGCCTCGACCCGCTCCCGGTCCACCGGGCCCGACCGGCCCGGCCGCACCCGCACCACCACCGGCTGCCCCGCCCCGCCGGGCAGCTCGGTGTCCGGCACAGCCGACCAGCGCGCGCCGGGGCCGTCCAGCACCTCGGCGCGCACCCCCAGCGACAGCTCCAGCCGCTCCACCAGACCGCGCGCGGTACCCCGGTTGCGGTGCAGCGCCACGGCGCGCCGCACCACCTCGCGACGCCGCTCCAGCGGCCACCCCGGATCGGTCTCGGCCGCCACCCAGGACGCCAACCACGCCACGAAGTCCTCCGGCGCCAGCGCCGGGTCGAGGTAGGCGGACAGGTTGTCCAAAGTGGACAATATGGCGGACAGCACCGCGTCCAGCCCGGCGGTGAACCGCTGGGTGAACCCGTCCGCGGCGTACAGCGCGGGCAGCATCGCGCCCAGCGGGTGCCTGCTGGGCACCTCCGGGAGCGCCGCCCTGCTCACGGTGCGCCGACCGCGACCTGGTGCTGGTAGGAGAACACCAGCGCGTTGGGCGCGATCTCCAGCCGCTCCACCGGCGCGCCGCGCGCCCCGGTGATGGGGTTGGCGGGGAACAGCCGGACCTCCTGCACCAGCGACACGCCCGCGACCCGCTGCAGCACCGCGAAGACCTCGCCGAACTGGACCGACCTGCCGAACTCCCAACCGGTGCCGTCCTGGCCGCCGCGCAACGGGTTGAGGTAGCGGTGCAGGGCCCGCAGGGCGTCCTCCCGCACCAGGTTGGCGTCGGCCCGCGCCGCGACGAGCCGCGCGACCACCGTGACGCCCTGGTAGCGCGGGGGTTCCACGACCAGGCGCGTGCCCAGCAGTCGCCGCTCGTCCAGCTGCCGCGCCACCGAGGCCAGCACCTCGTCGGAGGGCACCAGCTGCTCGAAGCGCAGCCGGTCGCCCTCGTCGGCGACCGCGTCGGGCACCAGCAGCACCCGCGCGCCGCCCGCGTCGTGCGCCGGCAGGCAGCGCACCCTGGCCAGCGACGGCACCGCCTGCCGGGCGATCAGCTCGTAGTCGGCGGCGGTCACCGCGCGCTCCTGCACCCGCATCTGGTGCGGCACCCGCAGCTTGGCCTCCTCCACGGTCTCGGCGTCCACCCCGCCGGTGGCCGCCTCGCGGTTCTCCACCTGCGCCACGTACGGCTCGGAGCTGCGCAGCACCGAGATCGCGCCGCGCGCCACGTTGCCGGACCGGCCGCCCCCGGTGCGGTAGCGCGGCACCCGCAGGACCGCGCCCTTGGGCGGCACCGCCCCGTAGCGGCGCAGCGTTCCGTCGGCCTCGCGCACCGCGGGCGGGAACAGCACCTCGCCCAGTGCGGCGTCCAGGACCACGTGCCGGTCATCGGGACCGGAGGTGCCGAAGTCGGGCACCGCGGTCCAGTCCTGCCAGCCATCGCCCTCCGCTACCTGCACCACCACCGGCTCGCCGTCCAGCAGCACCGGCGCGTCGGGCAGGGCGAACCGCTGGCCCGGCACGCCCGCCGACTCCCCCAGCGGCACGTCGACCTCGGTGCCCGCGTGCTCGGCGATGGTGGTGCCGCCGATGGTGAACGCCTCGGCCTCGCGCACGGTCGGGGACTCGGCGTAGAAGGGCTGACCGGGCAGGGGCTCGGTGACCCGGCAGCGCAGCCAGCCCGCGCGGTGCCCGGCGACCACCGAGGCGGTGTGCCCGGCGGGGACGTGCAGCACCACGTCGCCGGGCCGGTTGAGGCCACCGGTGCTGTCCTCGTCGACCTCGCACGCCACCCACCCCTGGCCGTCCCAGGCCTCCCACACCAGCGGCGGCTGGCGGGGGTCCACGCCGATGCCCTCGACCTGGCTGTCCAGCCGCACCACCACCGCGCACCGGGGCACGGCGGCGGACAGGCCGAACAGGGTGGCGTCGCCGACCGCCGGAGCGGCCTGGAAGCAGGGCACGTCCTTGCCCGACTCCAGATCCCTGGTGCGGTCGACGTGATCACCGTCGGCGGACCTGGTGACCAGCCGGTCCAGCGCGCAGGGCACGATCGCCAGCTCGTCGGTGGTGGCGAACACGACCTCGTCGGCGGTGTCGCCGCCCGCCGTGGCCACCTCGGTGCCCGCGGCCAGCAGCACGGTCTCCGGCTGCGGCGCGGACAGCCAGAAGGTGACCGCCGCCCTGGCCGCGGTGGGCGGGAACAGCCGAACCCCCAGCAGGTCCAAAAACGCCAGGTAGTTCTTGTCCGGCACCCGGTTGAGCCGGTAGACCAGCTGGTCCACCATGTGCGCGAAGGTCTCGATCAGCGTCACGCCGGGGTCGGAGACGTTGTGGTCGGTCCACTCCGGACTGCTCTGCTGGACGTACCGCTTGGCCTCGTCCACCAGCTGCTGGAAGCGCCGGTCGTCCAGATTGGGCGCGGGCAGTGCCATCAGCCTGCCTCCACTTCCTCGGAGGGGATGGTGTAGAAGGGGAAGACCAGGTTGCGCTGGTCGTTGGTGGAGCGGATGGTGTAGCGCACGTCGATGTAGAGGGTGCCGATCTCGACCGAGTCGAACGCCACGACCACGTCGGTGGTCTCGATGCGCGGCTCCCAGCGGTCCAGCGCGGCGCGCACCTCGCGGGCGATGTCGCCCGCGGTGGCGTGGTCGGCCGGGGCGAACACGTGCTCGTGGATGCCGCAGCCGAACTCCGGCCGCATCGGCCGCTCGCCGGGCGCGGTGCCCAGGATGAGCCGGATCGCCTCCTGGATCTCCTGCTCCCCCTCCACCATGCCGATGCCGCCGGTGGGTCCTACCCGCAGCGGGAAACCCCAGCCCCGGCCGATGAAGTCGGTGTTCACAGCGGTCCTCCGATGAACACGGTCTTCGCGCCCATGACGATGCTGGCCTGGCAGGTGGAGCGGTCGCCGACGACCGCGGCGGGCACGCCGCCGATGAGGACGGTCCTGGGCGGTCCCGGTCGCGGGATGACCACGTTGGACGGCCCCAGCAGGGGGTCGGGCGGTTTGACGCAGGCGTGCACGCTGCCGACCACGGCGGCGGGCACGCCCTCGATCAGCACGGTCGACACCCGCACCGCCAGCGGGGGCGGCGGCGGGGCGAGGGTGCCCCCGTGGGAGGTCTTGTCACCCAGGCGGGCGGCGGGGGGCATGGCGGGTTCTCCTGACGTGTCGTGGTGGTCGGGGCGGGCGCGCTTCAGTTGAGCCGGATCAGCCTGCCTTTGATCTGCACCAGGCCGTTCTTGGCGTCGAGGGTGATGCCGGTGCTGTTCATCAGCAGCGAGCTGAGCACCCGGCGACCGCCCGGTCCGCGCACGGTGAGCTCCAGCCTGCCGCGCTTCTCGTCGATGTTGACCTCCAAGCGCTTGTCGCCGCTGACCAGCCGCACGCCCGAGGTCCTGGTGCCGTCGAGCAGCTCCAACCGGTTGCCCTCGCGGGACACCAGCGAGCGGCGGTTGACCTTGCCGCTGCGGCGGTCGACCAGCGGCTGGTCGTGCGGCGACGGCTCGTCCACCCCGTTGTAGAGCCCGCCCAGCACGTAAGGGCGGTCGAGGCTGCCCTGCTCGAAGCCGACCAGCACCTCGTCGTTGACGTCCGGGCTGAACACACCACCACCGCCCACGCCGCCGAGCTGCACGGTGCGGACCCAGTCGGTCACGTACTTGTCGTCCAGCCACGGGAACTTCAACTTCACCCAGCCGCGCTGGCCGCCCGCTTCCTTGATGTCGGTGACGATGCCGGTGGCCAGACCCGGCATCCGGGTGCCGCGCGCGGGCACACTCGCGCCCGCGACGAGGCCGGCCAGCGAGCGGTCGTGGGAGGCGCTGACCACGACGGTGGTCCGGTAGCCCGCGTCGGGTTCGAGCACGTGCGTCACGGCGGTGGCCGTGTAGCGACCGCTGAACGCCGCGCCCACGCCCGCGAGCGCCACCGGCACGCCCGCGCGCAGCATCGGGTTGCCCTCCACCACGGCCTCCAGCTCGCCGAAGCCCGCGCCGACCGACGCCTCCAGCGACCGCGCCGCCGCGAGCACCTCGGCCTGGGTCGCGTACGGCGTGTCCACCACCAGCGCCCGCGCCTTGGTGCGGAAGCTCTTGCTCGCGGTCAGCGCGGACAGACCGGGCTTGACGGTCTTGCTGGCCGTGGTGCTCTGCTTGGCCACGAACGGCTTCTTCTTGGCCACGTCCCAGCCGCGCACCTCGACGCCGTTGGCCTGCTCCGCGCTGCCCAGGGCGGCCCGCAGCACGAACAGGTTCTTGCCGTACTCCAGCACGCGGGGGTCCTGGTCGGAGGAGGTGCTCGGGCTGGGCGCCGTGGCGGCGGGCTTGAGCTTGGTGAACTCCAGCCGCCCCTTGTCGTCGACCCGCACCAGGGCGCCGTGCTCCTGGGCGAGCATCTGCAGGAAGTCCCAGTCCGACACACCGGGCTGGCTCAGGTGCTTGTAGGTGATGCGCGAGGTCTCGACCCGACCGACGGACAGCCCCGCGTTGCGGGCGACCTTGCGCACCACCGCGGAGGCGGACATGTTGGTGAACGCCTCCACCCGCTGGCCCCGGAACAGCCGGTGCGCCCTGCTCGTGGCCCGCACCACGGTGAAGGTGCCGGAGCTGTCCACCTCCATCTCCACCGCGGTCACCTCGCCGCTGAACAGCAGTTCCCTGGCACCGGTCCGCACGGTCGAGGCGTAGACCTTCAGCACGGTGCCGATGGTGATGCCGGTCGAGGACAGCAGCTCGCGGTCGGCGTCGTTGTAGGTCAGCACGGCGGTGTCGGGCACCCCGACGCTCTCGTCCACCACGCAGCTGACCAGCTCCCGGTCCCAGGGCGCGGGCACCTCGTTCGGCGCCATCACCACGGGGGCCGCGGCGAAGGAGCGCCCGGCGGCGCGGGCGGCGCTCACCGGCTGCCCTCCGGCTCCGGCACGCCGTCCTCCAGAACGGGCACGACCAGTCGGGTGCCGGGCCGCAGCACCAGCGGGTCGTCGATGCCGTTGGCCTCGGCGATGACCCGCCACGCGGTCGCGTCCCCGTACTCGCGCCAGGCCAGCTGCGGCAGGCTGTCGCCCGCGACCACGCGGTGCGTGCGGCTGGCCTCCAGCGCGCCGGAGGTCGGGTTCTGGCCGGGTGTGTCGACCCCCGCCTCCTCGATCGACAGCGAGCAGGTGGCGCGCAGCGGTTTGCCGTCCACGTCGAACAGCGAGTAGTCCACCGACAGGCTCGACAGCACGCCGTCGAAGGACACCGACTTGGCGGTGCCCCACTCGAAGCGCACCCACGGGCTGGCGGGCTTCTTCTTCTGGATGCTCTTCTTGGTGGGCACGCAGGCCACCATCAGCTTCTCCACACCCGTTTCCACGGAGTTGTCGTGGGTGGCGGTGGCGTCGAGGAACACGTCCACGCTCAGCGTGCGCGGCCCGCTGCCGACGAACTCCGGCAGCGACGCCTGGCCCGCCATGCGCGAGGGCTTGCGCCGCCACTCAGTGTTCTTGGCCAGCGCCAGGGTGCCGGGGTTGAACTGGAACTGGACGGTGGACAGCTTCGCCCCCGGTTTCGCGCCGACCTTGGCGGGCGGCTCCATGATCACCAGGCGGGCCTTGACCAGGCTCGCCCCCGGTTTCTTCGGCACGAGGTGGTTCTCCTTCCGATCAGGACGCCTGGAGCCCTTCGTGGGCGAACTCCAGGGTCTCCGTGGCGACCTGCGAGCTGCTGGGGTCGAAGCTGGGGCCCTGCCAGCGGATCGGCACGATGCCCAGCACCTGCCACCGCACGATCGGCGTCAGGTCCGGCGCGAGCGCGACGATCTCGCCGTCCTTGCGCTCGACCTGCTGGAGGGTGTCGTTGAACCAGGCGAGGACCTTGGCCGAGTCCGCGGTGACCGGGCGGGTCATGGTGATGTTGGACCAGCTGATCCGCGAGGGCAGCTGCCAGGTGAACCCGTTGTTGCCGCCCTCGGTGAACTGCTCGACCTCCACCTGCGCGCCCAGCCCTTCGCAGGAGTGGAACGCGCCCAGGTCGTTGCCCGCGATGGTGAGCTGGAAGAAGACGCTGCTGGCGAAGACGGTGCTGGTCATCGGGTGCTCCTCCGGTCGTGCGGACGGCCGAAGCGCTCCCGGCCGTGGCGCAGCTCGTCGCGCAGCTGCCTGCTGATCGACTCGTGGAGCCTGCGCGCGAGGGCGTCGACGTCCAGCGAGGCCGTGCCGTCGTTCGGGGTGTCGGTGGCGGACTTGGCCGCTCCCGGCCGTGCTGTGGTGTTCTCCCTCGGTTCCGCCGGGGCCTCCCGGCGCTGCGCGGTGGTCGGGTTGGCGACCCGCAGCGTGCTGGGCGGTCGTGCGGGGGTCCTGTCCATCTGCACGGTCTTCCAGGTCACCGGCACCGCGCCGGTGGGGGTGCGCGGTGCCGGTGGGCTCCGGTGGGCGCCGGGCGGCACCGGGGTGGTGGACGGGCGCGGCGGCACGACCGGCCGGGCCTGCCCCGCACCGCCGCCGAGGGGTCGCGGCGGTGCGGGCTTCACCGATCGCTGGACCGGCGAGTCCTGCTGCCGCGCGCCCGACCAGCGCGGCCGGACCACCGGCTTGGCCGCGCGGTGGACGGGCGCGGGCGCGGTGCTGGGGGTGCTGGTCATCAGCGGGCGGTTCAGCAGCAACGGGGCCACCGAGGCGGTCGGCTGGTCCGGGTTCCCGCGCGGGAACGGTGGGCGGTCCAGCGCGACAACGGGCAGCGCGGCCCGCCGCCCCCCGGTCGGCTCCGGCCTCCCGGTCGGCTCCGGCCTCCCGGTCGGCTCGGGCACCCCGGCCCGAGGCCGCGCCGGGCGTTCCGCCGACACCGCAGGGGAAGCCGGGCGGCGGCGCGGCGGGCCTTGGCCCGCCGGGGCCGCCGTGGCCGGGACCTCCCGGAGCGGTTCTCCGATGCCGAGCACCGCTTTGCGCTGGACGACCGGGTCCGGTCGCCGTGCGACGGGTGCGCCGGGGGTGGCTCCCGGTGCCACGGCGCTCGCGGGCAGCCGCGTCAGCGGCTCGCCCAGGACTGGAGCGGTCCGCGCCCTGGTGTCGGCTTGTCGTTGCACGACCGGTGAGGCACCCGCAGCCCCGACCGCTCGAGCTGGTGGCAGGCCGGTCCCCTCCCTCTCCGGTGGCGTCGTGGTGCCCGACGACCGCACCGCGGGTACCGGGCGGAGTGGCAGGTCGGGCTGTCGGGCCACGGTCATCGGCGACCCGATCTCGTTGAGCCGCACCGGTCGGCCGGGCGCTGCGGGGGGTGGTGCGGGCGCAGCGGGCGTCGAGCGCTGCACCGGCACCACCGGGAGGCGAGTCGGAGGGTTGGTCGAACGCCTCGGGGGCACAGGGGTACCGGGCGATCCGGCCGCGGTCGCCGGAGATGCGGGCGGAGCGACCGGGTTTCCGGCCGGGGCACCCAGAATCGGCCTTGTCGACGTACCCGTCGAACGCTGCACCGGGCCGCTCGCGGCCGACTGGGCCGCGGTTGTCCCCGAGTGCTGCGCCGAAGGCTTCGGAGCACGGCCCGCTGCCGGTCGGGCCGACGGCTCGGGCGCACGCCGCTCCGGGGACGCCGCCGGAGCAATCGTGGAGCCACCTGCCGCTCCAGCCGAAGGCGCTGCCGCACCACTGCCGAGCGATTCCCCCGACGACGTGGGCGAGTGCCGCGCCAGAGGCAACGCCGAGGGCGCGGCGGGCCCGCTCGTCGGTGAACGCCTCGGAGACTCCTGCGAGCGCTGCACCGAGAGCTCCGCCGCAGACCCCACCAGCGGAGCCACCGGAGACGGCACGGACGGCCGCACGGACGACTGTAGAGATGACTGCGCCGATGACTGCGCCGATGACGGCGCCGTGACATCGGTGGCACCGCCTGTGGTCCGCTCAGTCGAAGAACCTCTCGTGCTCGACGCCGAAGACGCAGGCGGAACCGCCGAAGAGGACGCCGCCTCGACCCCGGTCGAAGACCGCGACGAGCGCTGCACCGAGATCCGCTCCGAGGGCACCACCGGCAGTTCCGGTGAACCAGCTGCCGGGGACTCCGGCGGAGACACCGTCGCGTCCTTGACGGAACCACCCGCCGAACGGTTACCTGGAAAGTCCACAGAGGACTGCCTTGAACGCTGCACCAGAGGCGCAGTCGAGGGCCGCGAAGAACCAGCCGCCGGGGAACCCGTCAACGGCACCACCGAAGACGGCGCCGCCGGGATCACCGGAAGCTCGGGAGAACCAGTCGCCACCGGTTCCGCCGAACCCCGCACCGGGGACACCGCTGCTGTTCCGGCTCCGGTGGGCCGCCGCACCCCGGACACCGCATGGGGATCGGCAGCGCTCCGCCCTGCCTGAGGTGGCACCGAGCGCTGCACCGCGAGTTCCGGCGAAGACCCCGGCGGAACGGCCGAGCCCCCGCCCGCCAGGGATTCCGCCGAGCGCTGCACCGAGCGGTGTGGCTCACCGCCCGGAGCGGACACCGGTGAACCGCCTGCCGACGACGCAGCCGACGACCCCACCGAGGGCTTGGTCGAGGATCTCCGCCACGGCAGCCAGGAAGTCCTCCGTGGAGGCCCCGCCGGGACCTGCGGCGAGGACGGTCGCGCGTCCCGCCCGGTCCGCGCCGGGGCGTCCGGGCCGGACGGGGCCGCGGGCTCCTCGCCGTTCCCCCGCCGCAGCGCCACCGGCAGCGGCCCACCGCCGGAGTACTCGCCACGCCGCACCGTGCGCTGCACGGCCACACCGTGCACGAGCCCCGCCGGGGCGGTCGGGCTGACCGAGTGCCCGAGCCCGGTGCCCAGGGTGTGGTCCTGCCAGGAGGCCAGTCCGTCCCGGAACCGCGTCCCGTCACCGACCGCCGGGTTCCCACCCGGCAGCACCCCGCCCCACGGCGCGACCGCGCGCCAGCCGCCGTCCCAGGCGGGCCGCGCCGGGCGCGCGTGCGGCTCGGCCCCGGCGGCGCGACCGCGTCCCAGGAGCCTGTCCCAGAACGGCACACCGATCACCTCCCCTCGTTCACCCTGGTGTTGATCCGCGCTATCTCCCCGACCCACCGCTGGCGCTCGTGGTGCTCCAGGTCGAGGATTTCCTCGCGCGGCCAGTGGAAGTGGTAGGCCACGTACGCGACCTCCTCGAGCAGCCGTTCGGCCGCGTACGTCACGATTCCCCCAGGCGACCACCGGCGAGGTCCACCTCGAACGCGGTGCCGCACGACGGGCAGGTCACGCCCGCGCGGGTGTGGCCCTCGCTGTTGATGCGCCGGTAGAAGTCCTGGAGGAACGCGATGTCGGTGGCGTACATCTGCTCCACCACGCCCGCGTGCACCTCCCCGACCGTGCCCAGCTCGGTGATGACCTGGCTGAGCAGCACCACGCTGAGGTAACCGGGGTTCTCCTTGACCCGCAGGTCGATCTGCGGTCGCAGCTCGTCCCGCGCGGTGGCCAGACGCATCCGGCCACGGCGGTGCACCACGCCGTCGGCGTCGACGTAGCCGCGCGGCAGCTCGAAGTCGAACACCGTGCGCAACCCGCCCGCCGCGACGGCGGCGGGCCGCTCCGGCTGCGGCTTGGTCTCCTCGACCAGTTCGTCGAGCTGGTCGATGCTGATCGCCCGGCGCCTCATTCGACCTTGATCTCCTCGAACACCAGGGTGACCTTCTCGGTGGCCGCGCTGGACTCACCGGCCTTGAGCGAGGGGCCCTCCCACTTGCTGGCCCAGCCGTTGATCAGCTGCATCCGCCGGACCGAGTTGCCCTCGGTGTCCTTGACCTCGATGGTGATGTTCTGCCTGGCCGCGGTGACCGCGCCCTTCTCCAGGGTCTCCTTGAGCCACTTGGTGAACTCCTCGCTCTTGTCGAGCCCCCTGGTGATGGTGACCTCGCCGCCCTTCTGCGCGCCGGGCTGCTTGCGGATCAGCGGCTTGCCGGTGGAGGTCACCTGGAAGACCTCGACCACGTCCTCCTCGACGGTCAGGCCGCTGACCTCCTGCAGCGACTCGACCATGAACCCGCCGAGCTGGACGCCGAAGATGTGTGTGGAGAGGGCATCGCCTTCTGCCATGGGTGCTGTCGCCTTTCTGGTTCACGCGCCCCGCGAGGGGCTCATTCGCTGACGAGGCTGGTGCTGTCGGAGAACTGCGACAGCCGGAAGATCACGAACTCCGCGGGCTTGACCGGCGCCACGCCGATCTCGCAGACGACCTGGCCGAGGTCGATGGACTCCTGGGGGTTGTTGTCCCGGTCGCACTTGACGTAGAACGCCTCCGCCGGGGTGCGGCCGAACAGCGCGCCCTGTCGCCACTGCTCGGTCAGGAAGGCGGTGATGTTGCGCCGGATGCTGGACCACAGGCGGTCGTCGTTGGGCTCGAAGACGACCCACTGGGTGCCGATGAGGATCGACTCCTCCAGGTAGTTGAACAGCCTGCGCACGTTCAGGTAGCGCCAGGCCGGGTCCGAGGACAGCGTGCGGGCGCCCCAGATGCGGATGCCCCGACCGGGGAAGGCGCGCACGCAGTTGACGCCGATCGGGTTGAGCAGGTCCTGCTCGCTCTTGCTCAACCGGTAGTCCAGGTCCACCGCGCCGCGGATGACCTCGTTGGCAGGTGCTTTGTGCACGCCCCGCTCGGTGTCGTTGCGCCCCCACACCCCCGCGATGTGGCCGGAGGGCGGCACGACGGTGTTGCGGCCGGTGGCCGGGTCGAAGACCTTGATCCAGGGGTAGTACAGGGCCGCGTAGCGGGAGTCGTAGCCCGCCTCGTCCATGCGCCATGCGCGCACCTGCTGGGCGGACAGGCCGGGCGGGGCGTCCAGCACGGCGACGCGATCGCCCATCTGCTCGCAGTGGGAGATCATCGCCAGCTGCACGGTCTTGACGCCTTCGAGGTCGATCATGCCGCGCTGGTAGGCGCTCATCAGGTCGGGCGTGACGACCATGGTGACCTCGTCGATGCTCTCCAGACCGCCGAAGCCGGTGCGCGCCTCCGGGTCGCCGAGGTACTCCTGCGCGTCGAGCTTGGCCGGGGCCGCCGCCGCACCGCCCGCGCCCGCCGCGGGCAGCGCGACGGACTGCTTGTCCGGCCGGGCCAGCGCACCGCTGGACTGCTCGGTGACCCCGATCAGCTTGGAGCGCTCGGACACCTGGGTCACGACGTAGTTCTTGGCGTTCTTGCGGGTGGAGACGTCGTAGCTCTCCGCGATCTTGCCGCCTTGGCGGACCAGCAGCTTGAAGCGGTCCTCGGGCGGGTTCTCGCCGTCGGCGTCGGTCACCTCGACCGCGATGTCCGCGCCCGCGCCCGGCAGCGCGGCGATCCTGAGGCCGCCCAGCCGCACCGGCTCGGGAGCGGGCGGCTCGGGCTCGCCGTCGGTCGCCGCGCCGCCCACGCGAACGACGTACGCGGCGCCGCCGCCGTTGGCGAAGTAGCCGTACACCGCGTGCGGCAGGTAGGCGCCTTCGGTGAAGCCGCCGAAGTTCTGCACGTACTGGTTCCAGTTGGCCACCAGCGTCGGCCGGTGGAAGGGACCGTTCTCGGCGAAGCCGACGAAGGCGGCCACCGCCGTGCCGACGCCCTCGATCGGCCGCGCTCCGGACTGGACCTCCTCCACGTACACGCCTGGCGAGAGGTACTGCGGCATGGTCGCTCCTGTCTGGTGTCCGCTGCTGCCTGCACCAGCCTGCTGCCAACCCTCGCGCGCGGGCAGGTCCTGCGGACCTCGACCGGGGGCAGTGCCGTTGCCTCTAGAGGCATCCGCCGCGGCACACGGCGAAGCGCCCCGGTGCCGATGGCACCGGGGCGCTCGGTTCACGGTGTTGTCGGGGTCACCCCGGCACCGCGAACCACGGCCCGAACTCGCTCTCCAGCACGAGCCTGCCGAGCTTGCGGTACTCCTGGCGCACCGAGGTCACCAGGTCGGCCATGGTCACCGGGCGGTCCGCGGCGGCGGCCAGGTACGCCGCGGTCACCGCGCACGCGCGGATCGACCCGCCCGCCAGTTCGAAGCGCTCGGCGCAGAACTCCAGGTCCAGGTCGTCCGCCCTGGGCAGTCCCGGTCCCAGGCAGCGCTCCCACAGCGCCCGGCGCTGCTCGACGTCGGGCATCGGGAAGTCCGCGATGACGTCGATGCGCCGGGTGAACGCCTCGTCCACATTGGAGCGCAGATTAGTGGTCAGCACCGCGATCCCGTCGAAGGACTCCATGCGCTGCAACAGGTAGGCGGACTCGACGTTGGCGTAGCGGTCGTGGGCGCTCTGCACCTCCGATCGCTTCCCGAACACCGCGTCGGCCTCGTCGAACAGCAGCACGCCGTGCACCCCGGCGGCCTCGGTGAAGATCCGCTCCAGGTTCTTCTCCGTCTCACCGACGTACTTGTCCACCACCGTGGACAGGTCCACCACGTACAGGTCCATGCCGACCTCGGCCGCGACGACCTCCGCGGACATGGTCTTGCCGGTGCCGGACTCGCCCGCGAACAGCGCCACCACACCGCGCCCGCGCCCACCGCCGGGGCGCATCCGCCACTGCCCCAGCACCCGCTCCCGGTGACGCGCCCGCACGACCAGTTCGGCGAGCTGGCTGCGGGTCCGCTCGGGCAGCACCACGTCGTCCCAGCCCACCCCCGGCACCACCCGCCTGGCCAGTCGGTCCAGCCCGGCCGCGTTCTGCGCCCGCACCCCGGCCCGCACGTGGTCCAGGCCGACCGGCCTGCCCTCCAGCGTCGCCAGGCGGGTGGCCACCGCCACCGCCCGGTCGATCTCCGCCGAGCCCAGCCGGTAGCCCGCCAGCTCGGCGGAGAAGGCGGGCTCGCCGCCGAGCGCGCGCGCCCACCACGCCGCGCGGGCGGCGGGCGGCGGCGATGCCAGCGGCACCGACAGCACCGGCCGCGCGGTCCACCTCGGATCCCAGTGCTGCCCGCTGTGCAGGACCACCGGCACGTCACCCGCGACCGCGTCGAGCTCGCGCACCAGCCGCACCCGCGCGGGCACCAGCGGTTCCAGCGGGCCGAGCACGATGCCCGCGCCGCGCAGCCTGGCCTCGCGCACGACGGCGGCGAGCACGGCGGGCAGCTCGGCGTCGTCCCGCTCGGCCAGCGCCGCCACGTCCAGCACCACCGCGGCCCGGCCCGCGGCGGCCAGCGCCGCGACCGCCGCGGTCCCCGCGTCGCCGCCGGTGTCGCGCAGGTGCACCGGGGTCACCCCGGCGCGCAGTCCCGCGCCGAGCCGTTCGGGCAGCTCCCCGTCCGGGGGGTGCGCCCGCGGCACGATGCGCGCCAGCCGGGCCACCACCGGGTCGGGGGTGTCGTCCCCCAGCAGGTGCGCCACCACCCGGTCCGGCACGCCCAGCACCCGCGACAGCGCGGGGGCCGTCGGGTCGCGCACCTCGACCAGGCCGCCCGCCACCAGGGGCGCGGTGGCCGCGAGGCGGAAGCGCCCCGGTCCGGCCACCGACGCGCCGCACAGCCGCAGCGCCAGCCCCACCGTCGGGCGTCGTCGGGTCACGTCGTCGTTGAGGTAGCCGTAGAGCTTCTCGAAGCGCGCGTCCACGTCCGGGGCCATCGCCACGAGCAGGAACTCCACGTCGAGGGGGGTGAGGCCGAAGTCGCGGGCGAGCGCGACGAGCCGGGGCTCGGGGCCGCTGTCCGGTCCGGAGCCCGGTTCGGGGTGCTCCAGCGGCGGCTGCCGGGGCTCGGCCAGCACCCCCTGCACCGCTTCGGGCGTGAGGTAGAGCCCGCGGTAGGGATCGCCGGGATCGGGGTCGTCGGCCAGCCGCGCGTCCACCGCCCGCCGCACCCGCGCCTCCACCGCGCCGAGCCGGGCCCACAGGTAGCGCAGGTCGGCCTCGCGCCGCGGATCGGTCCGCTCCGGGTCGGTCATCGGATCGGTCCGCCGCCGCGGGGGCGGCGCCCGGTGGGCAGCGGTCGGGGCCTGGTGACCGCGAACCCCTCGCCCTCGGCGGTGGTCGGCCCCTCGTAGCGCAGCCTGCGCGCCGCCTCTCCCGCCGCGTGCTCGGGCAGCGCCCGCAGCACCACGCCCTCGGTCACCGGCGGACCGGCGGGGGTCCACTCGCCCGCCAGCGGCGAGGTCACCTTCAGGTCGATGGCGGGCTTGAGCTCGCCGCCCAGCGCGGACCACAGGTCGGCGACCGCGCGGCCCTCCGACACCGGTCCGGCCGCCTCCAAGGCCACCGACAGCCCCAGCTCGGCCAGCGAGCCGGTCAGCCACCGGGAGGCCAGCTTCTCCGTGCGCACCAGGCAGGTCAGCGCCTGGGACAGCAGGCGGTGCTCGTCCTGCGGTCGGTTGGTCCACGCGGTGACCAGGTAGGACAGCACGAACCAGCGCGTCGGGCCGCGCCAGCCCAGCAGCACGCCGTCGTCGTCGTGCACCTCCAGCGAGCCGGAGCTGCGGCGGGCCCGGTCCTCGCGGATGTCGTAGAGGAACACGCTGACCGCCGGGGCGGTGCGCCGCGCGGTCCACTCCTTGGTGGGCGGGTCGAACGCCAGCTCGCCACCACCGCCGGGCACGCCCGCGTCCACCAGCAGCCTGCGGATGCCCTCGTCCACCTCGTGGATCACGGGCGCTCCTCCTCCTTCGTCCTCGGGATCACCGGCGGGCCACCATGTCCGGCGGTCCGATGGAGCCGGGCACCACCAGGAACGGCGTGGTGGCGGGGCGGAAGCCGAGGCCGGCGGCGGTGATCGTGCGGGGTCCGGTCTGGTCCTTGGGCAGGATGAGCAGCTGCGCGGTGAACCCGCCGTCCGCGCGCGGGACCGTCGGCGCCGCGGCCGCGGTGATGCCGGGCGACCAGGTCAGCCGGACCGGGACGCCGGGCGGGAAGTCCACGCCGCGCACCGAGGTCACGAAGCCGGGCTCGCCGATCGGCGGCACGGCCACGATGCGCGGCAGCAGCACCCGCATCGGCGCGCTCGCGGCGTTGTCACGGGGGTCGGCGTCGGTGCCGGTGGTGCGCAGCGCGCCGCGCACGGTGGTCTGCAGCGGCGCGTCGGGCGCGAAGAGCACCTGCACCACCAGGGACGCGCCGGGCGCCAGGTCGGGCAGCGCGCAGCCCGCCGCCGAGCACCCCGGCGGCAGCGCCGCCACCGGCACCCGCTCGGGCAGCTGGAAGTCCAGCCGCAGCCCGGTGGCCAGGCCGCCGCCCCCGTTGCGCACGGTGTAGGTGGCGGTGGCCCGCCCGCCGACGTAGGAGGGGTCCGGCTGCACCACCACGGCCACGCCGGGGCCCGCCGCAGGAGGCGGAGGGGGCGGCGGAACGGGTTGGGACGGGGTGGGCTGCGGGGACGGGGAGGGCTGGGGCGGGTCGGTCACCGGTTCGCGCACCGGGACCTCGGTCCGCGCGGCGTTGTCCGAGGGCCGCACGTCCAGCACGCCGCCGGTCACCGACCAGGTGACCCGGTCGCGGCCGGGCACCAGGCCGACCAGGTCCACGGCGACCCGCGCGCTCGCCCCGTCCTCCAGCGCGCCCAGGTCGCAGCGCAGCGCGGTCGCGTCGCAGGAGCCCCGGTCCGGGCGCAGGTCGGCCACGCGGACGCCGCCGGGCACCGCGATGGTCAACGCCGTGCCCGGCGAGGTCGCCGGGCCGCGGTTGAGCACCGTCACGGTGGCGGTGGTGGTGGCCCCGGTCTCCAGCTCGGGCACGGCGGGCGGCGCCTGCACCGCCAGGTCCACCGACGGCTGCCAGGTGGGCTCCTTCTGCCTGCCCGGCAGGGTGCGGGTGATGCTGCCCAGCTCCCCGGTGGTGGGGTCGAGCACGCCCAGCTCCTCCGGGGAGCGCACGTCGCCCACGCGGCGGGCGGTGACCGCCAGCCGGTCGCCGTCCGGGGCGAAGGCCGCGTCCCTGGGCTGGAACGGCCCGGTCGGCGGCGCGGTCTGCGGCGTGGCGCAGGTGCCCGGCCCGGTGGGCAGCACGACCCGGCACGCGCCGTCGGGCAGCGAGACCTCCAGCAGGCCGTCGAACTCCCGGTTGAACACCAGCGCGCCGCCGTCGGGGCGGAACGCCGCGCTGTCGTCGGTGACCTCGCAGTCGAACCCGCACACCTGTCGGGACAGGTCGCGCTGCTGGTCGAGCTCGCCCGCGCGAGCGGTCCAGATGTGGTTGTCGCGGACCTCGCCCTCCGGCCCCTGCGTCACCAGTCCCCTGGTGAAGGCCAGGGTGGTGCCGTCCGGGGACCACGCGGGCTGGGTGTCCTCCAGACCGGCGGCCTCGGGCGGTGGGCGCAGCTGCCCGACCACCGCGCCGGTGGCCACCTCCACCACCACGATCCGGCTGTTCCCGGCGTTGGGCGGCACGCCGCCGGGCGAGCGGCGGGCGAAGGCGATGAACCGGCCGTCCGGCGACCACGCCGGGTCGAACTCCCAGTCCGCGACCTCCCGGTCGGCCACCGGGAGCCTGCGCGGGTCGCCCCCGTCCGCGTCGACCAGCCACAGCCGCTGAACTCGGGTGTCCTCCACGTTCTCGAACCGGGTCACCACGATGCCGCGCCCGTCCGGGGAGTACGCCTGTCGCTGGGTCCACGGGTCGAATCCGGGACGCGGGTGGAACAGCAGGTTGGGGTCGTTGACGCTCTCCGGGTCCTCGCGCAGCACGGGCAGGCCGAGGTCGCGCGGGTCGCCGCCGTCGGGGCGGATGTCCTGCAGGGTGGCCGTGGAGCGGGTGGGCGCGGTGGTGCGGGAGACCAGCAGCCGCGGCGGTGTGCCCGCCAGCCATGCCGGGGAGCCGACCTGCCGGTCCTCGGCCAGCAGCAGGCCGGGCGGGGCGGTCACCGGCAGCCCCGGCGCGGTGTCGGCCAGGTAGACCTTCTCCACGTTCGGGTCGGCCGGGCAGCTGCACACCTGGTCGTGGCTGAGGAACAGCAGCCCCGCGCCGTCGGGCTGCCACACCGGCCAGCGGCTGCGCCACCCGGCCTGGTCGCCGCCCAGCAGCGGGGTGGCGGCGCCGTCGCCGTCGAGCACCCGCACCTGGGCGGGCGCGTCCGCGCCTCGGTCGAGGGTGTAGGCGATGCGGCCGTCGCGCGGGTTCCACGCGGGTTCCACCGCCGCGCCGTCGGGTTCGTCGGTCAGCCGCACCGCCGCGCCGCCCGTGACCGGCTGGCGGTACAGCTCCGGGGCGCCGTCGCGGTCGGCGGAGAAGGCGATCTGCGCGCCGTCGGGCGAGAACGTCGGCCAGGTCTCGTCGGCGGGACCGGTGGTGAGCCTGCGCGGGGCGGTGCCGTCCACGCCCACCAGCCACAGGTCGCGCTGCCCGTCCTCGGCGGAGTCGAACACCACCGTGCGCAGGTCCGGCGACAGCTGCGGGTGGCCCGCGTCGTGGTCCTCGGTGAGCCTGCGCACCGAGCCGTCGGCGGCGCGCAGGTAGACCTGGGGCCGCGGCCCGTCGCGCAGGCTGGTGAACACCACCAGGCCCCCGCGCGCCGAGACGTGGTCGTCGAAGTGCGCGAGTCCGGCGCCCATCAGCGGCTCACTGGGGTCGAGCCGGTCGGGCACCGGATCGGCCACCGCGCCGATGCCGCGGTGGCCGGTGCCCGCGTAGGCGATGCGGCCCGCGACGGCGGGCTCGTCCTGGCGTGCCGCCGCCGGGGCCGGTGCGCTCACGTCGCGCACCACGACCACAGCGCACAGCACGGCCAGCGCGGTGGCCGCGGCGACGCCTCGGGTTCTCGCCCTGATGGACAACTTCACACCTCCGGTGGCGGGTCTGCCCGGAATCGTGGCCGCCGCGCCGGTGCGGTGCCGAGGTCCGCGCGGGCAGCACCGGGGAAAGGCACGGGGGACGTTCGGGCAGGCCGCGTCAGATCAGGCCGTGCCGCATCACGTAGCCCACGGCGTGGGCGCGGTTGCGCAGGTGCAGCCGCGTGGTCACCTCGTGCAGGACGTTCTTGACCGTGCGCTCCGAGAACGACATCTTCACCGCGATCTCGGAGGTGTCGAACCCCTCGGACACCAGTCGCAGCATGTCCGCTTCCCGTGCGGTGAGAGTGGACAGCGTGGGCGCGTCGGGGTCCAGCACGCTGCGCTGTAACCTGCCCACGTGGTCGAGCAGCGTGCCCAGCAGGTCGCCGGGTAGCACCGCTTCTCCTTTGGCCACCGCGACCACGGCGTTGACCAGCCGGTCCTGATCGGCCTCGGCGCGGCGCACCACCGCCGCGACCCCGCAGTCCACCGCCACCTGCAGCGCGTCCTGGTCGAAGCGGCCCGCGACCACTCCAGTGCGGGTGGACGACGAGCGCTGGAGCCTGCGCAGCAGCCGAACCGAGCTCTCGTCCAGCTCGTCGACCACCAGCAGCGCCACCGCCGCGCGCGAGGTCTCGTGCGACAACAGGACTTGCACCTCCGGACGTGGGCGGAGCTGGTGGGTGACGCCGGTGCGCAGGACGGGGTCCTCGGCGTACACCGCGACCGGGATCCTCGTTGTCATGCCAAACCTCCTGGAAACGTCGTCATGCGATACCCCGTAGAACCGAGATTGCGGCAGCCCCTTTAAGAACATCGTGCGTCCAGAGCCGGACCGCATCTGCCGCACGGGTAGTGAGTGCACGGCTTTGCCCGGACGGTGCCCTTTTCTCCCTGCCAGGACAGCACTTGCCCTCCTTACCGTTGGCTGCCGTGACCGCAACGACGGAATTCGGTCTCCCCACGGTGGTCGTCACGCCCGGCCAGGAGACCAGCACGACGATGACGGTGCGCAACGACAGCGACATCGTCGAGGCGTACGAGTTCGAGGTGGTGGGTGAGTGCGCGCCGTGGACCGGTGTGGAGCCGGACCGGCTGTCGCTGTACCCCGGCACGTCCGGCGAGGTGACCGTGCGGCTGCGGCCGCCGCGCTCGCCCTCGGTGCGCGCGGGCGAGGTTCCGCTGGGCGTGCGCGTGCTGCCCGCCGAGCGTCCCGAGTCGGTGACGGTGTCGGAGACGACGGTCGTCATCGAGCCGTTCGCCGAGCAGCGCGCGGAACTGGTGCCCGAACGCCGCCGCGCCTGGCGCAGCGCGCGGTATCAGGTGGAGCAGCACAACCTGGGCAACACACCGATCGCGGCTTCGCTGGTGGCACCGGAAACCGACGACCAGTTGGCGATGACCACGCCGCAGCGGCCGTTGACCGTGGAGCCCGGCGACCGCGCGGAGCTGGAGCTGCGCGTGCGGGTGGCCAAGGTGCTGTGGTTCGGCAAGCCCGTGCACTGGCCGTTGAACGTGGACGCGACGGCTGTCGCGGGCGAGTCCACAACTCAGCACCCGCTGGAGGGCGAGTTCATCCAGCTGCCGGTGTTCCCCCGGTGGTTGCTGGCCGTGCTGGCCGCCTTGCTGGCGCTGCTGCTGGCCTGGCTGCTGCTGGTGCGGCCCGCGGTGCGCAGCGCCGCGCGGGAGGCCGCCGACGACCGGGCGCAGGAGATCGTCGAGGCCGGGGGCCAGGAACAGGCGCCGAACGCCGACCAGCCCGGTGGCGGCGAGAACGGCCAGCAGGGCGGCCAGCAGCCGGGACAGGGACAAGGCCAGGGGCAGGGGCAGGGGCAGGGTCAGGGGCAGCCTCCTGGCGCGGGCGTCGCGGGTGGGGAGCAGAGCTCCAGCACCATCGAGGTGCGCACCAACGGCGGGCAGCAGGGCACCGGCAGCTTCACCGTGCCCGAGGGCAAGGTCTTCCGACTCACCGACCTGGTGCTGACCAACCACCAGGGCGACGAGGGCGTGCTCAGCATCTCCTTCGGCGGACCCACGGTGGTCACGATCGCACTGGAGACCTTCCGCAACCAGGACTACCACTGGGTGACCCCCATCGACATCCCGGAGAACGCCACCGTCACCGCCACTGTCGACTGCACCAGGCCCGGAACCCCCGCCAGCGGGCGGCAAGCGCCCAACTGCTTCCAGCTGCTCAACGTCAGCGGCGCGCTGGGCGACCTGCCGCCGGAGAACTGAGCCGAGGTGGCGCGCGTGGTGGCGGAGGCGGCCTCTCCGGCCGCGCCACCGCCCGCGCCCGGCTCACCGACCGACCGCGCCGCGCCCGAGACCCGCGACGATCCGCTTGGCCGTCAAGGCGAACAGCAGCACCACCGGCAGCGTGCCCAGCACCGCACCGGTCAGCACGAGCGGGTGGTCGGTGTAGTAGCCGCCGGCCAATGTGGACAGTGCGATCTGCACGGTGGGCGTCCGGTGGGGGTCCAGCACCACCAGCGGCCAGAAGAAGTCGTTCCAGGAGGCCAGGAACGTCAGCATCCCCAGCACCACCGCGTGCGGGCGCAAGGCGGGCAGCGCGACGTGCCAGTAGGTGCGCGCCACCGAGCAGCCGTCCACCCGCGCGGCGTCGACCAGTTCGGCGGGCACCGACTCCCGGCACGCCTGGCGCATCCAGAACACGCTGAACGCGCTGACCAGACCGGGCACCACCACCGCTGTCAGCTCGCCGTACCAGCCGAAGTCCCCGACCAGTTCGAACAGCGGGACCACGCCCAGCTGCGCGGGCACCATCGCCGAGGTGACGACCACCGCGAACAGCTTGTCCCGGCCGCGGAAGCGCAGTCGGGCGAAGGCGAACCCGGCCATGGTCGACAGGAGCACGTTCGAGGCGGTGGCGATCCCGGCCACGGCGGCGGAGTTCCCCAGCGCCGCCCAGAAGTCGACCGCTCCGAACACCTCTCGCGCGTTGGCAGGCAGTTCCGCGCCGGGCAGCAGCGGCGGCACCCGCCGGGACAATGCGGCGTTGTCGTGCGAAGCCACCACCACCGACCAGTACAGCGGGAACAGCGAGGCGACCAGCACACCCAGCAACGCCGCGGAGGCCAGCGGACCACGGGCGCGCCGCACCCCTCAGCCCCGCCGGACCAGTCGGCGCAGCAGTGCGGCGTTGCCGAACGCGAGGATCGCGCACAGCGCGAACAGCACCCACGAGACGGCGGCCGCGTAACCGGCGTCGAACCGGTCGAACCCGTTCTCGTACAAGTACATCACCAGGGTCTGGAACTGCCGGTCGTTGCCGCCGGTGCTGGTGCCGCCGAACAACCGCGGCTCGGCGAACAGCTGCAGCCCGCCGATGGTCGACACCACGGCGGTGAACAGGACGGTGGGCCGTATCCAGGGCAGCGTCACCGTCCAGAACACCCTGGCGCGCGAGGCCCCGTCGAGTTCGGCGGCCTCGCGCAGCTGCCTGGGCACGGTCTGCATGGCCGCCAGGTAGAGCAGGGCGTTGTAACCGGTCCACCGCCAGATCACCATGCTCGCCACGCCCAGGTGCGCCGACCAGGCGTGGGCCTGCCAGTCCACCGGTCGCGCGCCGAACCACGACAGCGCCCAGTTGACCAGGCCCTGGTCGCGGCCGAGCAGCTGGGTGAACACCAGCGCGACCGCGACCACCGGCACCACGTTGGGCAGCAGCACCACCGCCCGCAGCGCGGTGCTGCCGCGCGACGGCCGGTCCAGCAGCGCCGCGATGCCCAGCGCCGCCAACAGCTGTGGCACCGTCGCGACCACGAAGATGCTCAAGGTGTTGACCAGCGCGTTGTAGAAGTGCGGATCGGCCAGCAGGGCGGTGTAGTTCTCCGCCCCGGTGAACGCCACCGGCCCGTCGAGCAGGTCCCAGCGGTGCAGGGACATCCACGCGGTCCTCAGCAGCGGGTAGAGCCCGAAGACGAGGAACAGCACGAAGAAGGGGGCGATGAACAGGTACGGGGTGATGCGGTGGTCCCAGCGCGCGAACAGCACCGTGCGGCCCTCAACCGAGGATCGTCTTGGCTTCGCGGACGGCTTGTTCCCACGCCTGGTCGACGGTCTGCGCGCCGTCCTCGACACGGCCGAGCGCCTGGCCGAACACCGGTCGCACGTCCGCGTCGCGCACCCCGCGGTGGTTGGGCCGCACGCTGTCGGACGAGGCGGCGAACAACCGGCCCACGGGCGCGTCGCCGAAGTACGGGTCGCGGTGCTCCAGCACCACCGGGTCCTGGTAGACCTCCGGCTGACTGGGCAGGATGCCCGCTTGCACGAACAGCTTCTTCTGCTGCTGCGGCGCGGTCAGCCACTCGGCGAGCCGGTAGGACTCGCGCTGGTGCGCGCCCTGCGAGGGCACGGTCAGGTAGGAACCGCCCCAGTTGCCCGCACCGCCGGGGATCGCGGTGACGTCCCACCGGCCCGCGCCCTCGGGACCGCCCGCCTGCTCGATCTGGGCCAGCATCCACGCCGGGCAGGTGGTGGTGGCGAAGCGGCCCTGGTTGATCGCGGCGTTCCAGGGCTGGGTGAAGGTGGTGACCCTGGCGGTCCAGCCCTTGGCCCCGATCCCGCCCGCGATCCGGAAGGCGCGCCGCACGTTGGGGTTGGTGTCGCCGATGAAGGAGTCGTCGGACTTGGCGAAGTAGTTCTCCTCCGCCTGGTTGAGCACGGCGGTGTAGATCGCGCCCGCGGAGTCGACGAACTCCGCGTCGTCCACCCGCTGCGCGAAGCGCTCGGCCAGCTCGGCGTAGTGCTCCCAGGTCGGCCACAGGGCGGCGACCTGGTCGCGGTCGGTGGGCAGCCCCGCGCGGGCGAACAGGTCGCGGCGGTAGCACATGGCCAGACCGCCCATGTCGGTCCCCAGGCCCACCACGGTCTCCCCCGACACGCCCTGCGCCCACTTCCACGGCACCCAGCGGTCGCGCAGCTCCCCCGCGCCGAACTGAGCGAGGTCGGCGAACTTGTCGGTGGACTGCCGCAGCCTGGGCATGTACTGCTCCTCCACCGCCACCACGTCCGCGGCGCCCCGGCCCGCCGCGAGCGCGGTGATCAACCCCTTGTGGTGGGAGTCGAAGTCGGCGACCCGGCCGACGACGTCGATCCCCGGGTTCGCCCGCTCGTACTCGGCGAAGAGCGGCTCGTAGCCGAACTCGCCGAAGGTGGCGACGGTGAGCCGTAACTTCCCGTCCTGCCCGGCTCCGGTGCCGCAGCCCGCCAGCACCAGCGCCGCTACCACCAGCAGCGATCGTCCCGCACGCACTCGTCCCACGGTTGCCCCCCCTGCGCAGCGCCATCAGGTGGGTCCATCCTGTTCGCGCCGCGGGTGCCCGCGTGGCCCGCCGCGACCCCGGCTGCCTCTCCTCACCGGATGGTTGCCTGAAGGGGCATGCCGGTCAGGCGCGGCGGCGGTTCCACTCGTCGAGCAGGGCGTCGATCCAGGCGGAGAGCAGCTCGGCGGTCCGGGTGTCGCCGCGGGCGACGTGCAGGCGCTGCTCGTCGCGGGCCGCGTTCAGCTCGTCGGCCAGGTCGACCACCCGCAGGTCGTACGCCTTCACCGCTGGGCCGCCGCGATCCGGAACGCCTGGATGTACTTGGGCAGCTCGACCAGCGCCTGCTCCCAGGTCCCGGCGGCGACCTGCCCCTCGAACGCCGCCTGCACCACCAGCCGGTCCACGTCCGGGGTGATCCCGTCCGCCGCGTCGCGCAGCTTGCGCGACAGCTCCACGCGGCGCAGGTACGCGCGCACCGCGTCCAGCGTCCGCTCCAGCTCCGCGATGACGTGGTCGGCCTGCTCCGACCCCACCACCAGCCAGCCCTCGTTGGCCAAGCGGAGGAAGAGGTCGCCTGCGAATCTCTCGCCGGTCACACCACGCGGCTCGCGGCTCGCGTCCCCATCGGATCGCATACCCACCGCACCTCCGCACGGGAACCAGGGATGTGATCACCAGCCCACCACGCGCGCAGGCCGGCGGCCAAGTGCCCGGATCGCGATCTGCCCGTCCTTACCCCCGTCCCTGCCCAGCACGGCGGATTACTCCGAACGAGTGAACGTGGTGATGTTGGTGAACCCGATCTGCCGTAGGGGGGTTATTCCGGTGTTGTCGAGGCGAGGTCAGGGGGCAACGGGTGTCGACCACCACCGCTGGCACCACCACCGGCGACGGCCTGCGCGTGCAGCTGCTCGGCCCGGTGCGCGCCTGGTCGGGGGAGACCGAGCTGGCGCTGGGCCCGGCCAGGCAGCGGGCGGTGTTCGCGGCGCTGGCGGGCCGGGCCAACCAGCTGGTGTCCCGGCAGGAGCTGATCGACGCCGTCTGGGGCACCTCACCGCCCCGCAACGTGGTCGGCAGCCTGCACACCTACGTCTCCGGGCTGCGCCGCGCGCTGGGTCCGCACCGCACCGACCTGGTGTCCCGCGCCAGCGGCTACTGCCTGCGCCTGGCCGAGAACGCGGTGGACACCGAGGTGTTCGACCGGACCCGCGCGGAAGGCGGCAGGCTGCTCGCCGCGGGCCAGTGGAGCCAGGCCCGCGACGCACTGGGCCGCGCGCTGGCGCTGTGGCACGGCGCCGCATGCTCCGGCGTGCCCGGCCCGTTCGCCGAGCTGGAGCGGCACCGGCTGGCGGAGCTGCGGCTCGGCGCGGCCGAGCTGCACGCCTGCGCCCGGCTGGAGCTGGGCGAGCACGCCGAGGTGGTGGCCGACCTCGCCGGGCTGATCGCCGAGCACCCCTGGCACGAGTCGCTGCGCGAGCTGGTCATGCTCGCGCTGCACCGGTCAGGGCGACGCGCCGAGGCGCTGGAAGCGTTCCAGGAGGCACGCCGCGCGCTGATCTCGCAGCAGGGGGTGGAACCCGGAC
Organism: Saccharothrix coeruleofusca; assembly: GCF_017876325.1. Lineage (NCBI taxonomy): Bacteria > Bacillati > Actinomycetota > Actinomycetes > Pseudonocardiales > Pseudonocardiaceae > Saccharothrix > Saccharothrix coeruleofusca. The sequence continues at coordinate 2,260,927 of NZ_JAGINV010000001.1, read as the reverse complement.
CGGCGCTGCGCGAGCTGCACCAGCAGATCCTGGCGGGCCCGGCGACTCCCCCACCCGCCGCGCCGCCGCGGCTGCACAGCGTGCCTGCCCCCGTGGCGCAAGCCCTGCGGCAGCCCAACACCACCTTCGTCGGCCGCGTCGAGGAGACCGCCCTGCTGCGCGACCTGGTCGCCGACGTCCTGGCGGGCCGGGGCGCCGCGGTGTGGATCGAGGGCGAAGCGGGCATCGGCAAGTCCGAGCTGCTCCGCGCCGCCCTGGCCGACGCCGCGGACAGGGGCTGCCAGCTGGCCTGGGCCACCGCCGACGAGCTGGGCGGGCGGTTCCCGCTCCAGGTCGTCATGGACTGCCTGGACGTGCACCCCGGCTCCCCCGACCGGCGACGCGCCGAACTGGCCGCCCGGCTGCGCGCCGAACCCGCGCACGGCCGCTGGGGGCCGTCGGACCCGGTGCCCACCGCGGTGGACCAGCTGATGGGCCTGGTCGACCAGGCGTGCGCGACCGCGCCGCTGCTGCTGGTCGTCGACGACCTGCACTGGGCCGACGACGCCAGCGTGCTGCTGTGGCACCGGTTGGCCAACGCGACCCGGCAGCTGCCGCTGCTGCTGGTCGCCGCCACCCGACCCGATCTGGGCAGGCCCGAGCTGACCCAGGTCCGCCGCGGCGTCGAGGCCCGCAACGGGCACGTGCTGGAGCTGCGCCCGCTGGCCCAGACCGAGGCCGAGGAGCTGATCGGCCACGTCGTCGGCGCACCACCCGGCGAGGCCCTGCGCGAGCTGGCCCGCCGCACCGCGGGCAACCCCCTCTACACCAAGGAAGTCGCCCACGCCCTGGTGCGCGGCAACTCCGTGCGCGTGGTGCGCGGCGTCGCCCACGTCGACCTGACCGCCGCCTTGGAGGTGCCGCGTTCGCTGCTGGCCGCGGTGGACCGCACCGTGGAGTCCCTGTCCCACCCGACGCGCGAGGTGCTGCGGTTCGCCGCGCTGCTCGGCGCGGAGTTCCGCGTCGCCGAGCTGACCGCGGTGACCGGGAGGTCACCGCTGGAACTGGCGGGAGTGCTCAGCGAAGCGGTGGCCGCCACCGTCGTCGTCGAGGCGGGCGACGACCTGGCTTTCCGCCACCCCTACCTGCGCCAGGCGCTGCACGAGGCCATCCCGCTCCCGGTGCGGGCGGCACTGCACCGGCACGCCGCCGAGGCGCTGGCCGGTGTGGGCGTGCCGGTGGAGCGGGTCGCCGAGCACCTGGTGGCCGACCCGATCCCGGTGGACGACTGGGTGGTGGGCTGGCTGGTCGAGCACCACGTCGCGGTCACCAACCGCGCCCCCGCCATCGCCACCGACCTGCTGCGCCGCACCCTGGCCACCGACCTGCCCACACCCGCGCAGCGGGCGACCCTGCTCGTCGCCCTGGTCAAGGTGCTGTTCCGGCTGGAGCGCTTCCCCGAGCGGGAGGCCGAGCAGGCGCTGCGGCTGATCACCGACCCCGCCGACGCCGCCGAGATGCGGCACCTGCGCGCGGCCATGCGGCACCGCCTCGGCGACACCGACACCGCCATCGCCATGCTGCGCGAGGCGCTGGAGGCGCCCGACGTGCCCGCGATCTGGCGGACCAGGCACCGGTCCCTGCTGGCCAACTTCCGCCGCGGCGACCTGGCCGACCTGGACCTGGCCGAGCGCACCGCCCGGCGCGCGCGCGCCGAAGCGGTGGCCGAGGGCGAGCCCTACCCCATCGCACAAGCCTCGCAGACGCTGTGGCTGATCCACTCCATCCGGCGCGACCACGAGCGGGCGCTGCGCCACGTCGACGACGCGCTGCGCGTCACGGGCCACCACCCCGGTCTGGCCGAGCTGCGCTTCGACCTGCTGGACAACCGGGTGTTCAGCCTGCAGAACCTCGACCGCCTGGCCGAGGCCGAGCAGGCGCTGCGCTCGGCGGACGCGGTGGCCGACCAGCAGCACCTGCCCACCGCCCTGCAGGTCTCCGCCGCCGTGCACCACTACTGGACCGGCCAGTGGGACCAGGCGCTGGCCGAACTGGACACGGTCACCGAGGACGGGCCCGCCATCACCTTCTTCGGCCTGCGCGAACCCGGTCCGGCGGCACTGCTGATGCACGGCGTGGCCGCGCTGATCGCGGGCCGCCGCCACGACCGGGTCACCGCCGCGGCGCACCTGGAGGCCGCCGAGGCGCACGCGCCCAGCACCGGTGCCGAACGGGAGAGCTGCGACTTCTACCTGGTCGCCACCGCGCTGGCCGCCGAGCGGCGCGGTGCCACCGCCGAAGCGCTTGACCACCTCGCGCCCGTGCTGCGGCCCGACTACGCGCGGATGATGCTGCGCCACCAGTGGCTGCCCTACGCCACCCGCCTGGCGCTCGACGTCGGCGACCACACCGCCGCGCGTGAAGCGCTGGCCGTGTGCCAGGAGGAGGCGGACAAGGAGGTGCGCCCGGCACGGGCGTTCGCCGCCGCCGAGCACTGCCGCGGTCTGGTCGCGGGCGACCCCGAACCGGTGTTGACCGCGGCGTCCCACTACCGGCAGGTCGGCCGGGTGGTGGAGCTGGCCTCGGCGCTGGAGGACGCCGCGGTGCTGCTGGCCGCGCACGACCGCGCCGACGAGGCTTCGGCGGCCTTCGGCGAGGCGGTGGAGCTGTTCGGCGCGGTGCACGCCCGGTGGGACGTCCACCGCGCCGAGAGCCGCAGGCGCGCCGCGGGTGTCCGCCGCGAGCGGGAGCCGGGCGCTTCCGGCCTGCCCGCCCTGTCCCCGCTGGAAGTCCGCATCGCCCGGCTGGTCGCGGCGGGGCTGTCCAACCCCGACATCGCCCAGGAGCTGGCGATGCCCCGCCGCACCGTCCAGTCCCACGTGTCGAGGCTGCTGGACAAGCTGGACTCCCGCTCCCGCGCGGACATCGCCGAGCACGTCAACCCCGCCTGCTGACCCACCCCCACCGCGAGTCGCGCGTCCGGACACCACCAGTCGCGCGTTCACGCACCACGAACCGAGCGTTCGGGACGCCGGGTGGTAGTTATCCACTCTCGCGGGCACGTCGGGTAGTACTTGCCGACGCGGCCTCGGTGGTCGGGGTCGCCGTCGGGAGCCCTTGGTCGCCCAGCCCGGTGGGTCCGACGGCGGACCTGCCCACGTCCGCGCTCGGCTCGGTCATGCGCCGCCGATGCCCTCCAGCTCCGCGAGCGCGTCCGCTGGCAGCTCCAGCTCGGCCGCGGCGAGGTTCTCGCGCAGGTGGGCGAGCTTCGAGGTGCCGGGGATGACGACGACGTTCGGCGCGCGGTGCAGCAGCCAGGCGATCGCCACGGCTTTCGCGCTGCTGCCCAAGCGCTCGGCGACCGCGTCCAGGACGCCCGACTGCAGCGGGGTGAAGCCGCCCAGCGGCCAGAACGCGGTGTAGGCGATGCCCTGCGCGGCGAGCCCGGCGATGAGCTCCTCGTCGCCGCGGTGCGCGACGTTGTACCAGTTCTGCACGGTCACGACCGGGGCGATGGACCGCGCCTCGGCCACCTGCTCGGCGTCCACCACGGACAGGCCGAGGTGCTTGATCTTGCCCTGCTCGCGCAGCTCCGCGAGCGCGCCGAACGGCTCGGCCAGCGAGCCGGGCACCGCCGAGTGGCCGTCGGGACCGCCACCGACGCGCAGGTTCACCACGTCCAGCACCTCGACGCCCAGGGTCCTGAGGTTCGACTCGACCTGCTCGCGCAGCTGCTCGGGACGGCGGGCGTGCAGCCACTCGCGGTTCGCGCCCCGCACGGAGCCGACCTTCGTCACGACGCTCACCCCGGTGTAGGGCGCGAGGGCATCGCGGATGATCTCGTTGGTGACGTGCGGACCGTAGAAGTCGGCGGTGTCGACGTGGTCCACGCCCGCTTCGACGGCGGCGCGCAGCACGCGGACGGCCTCCTCGCGGTCGGCGGGCGGCCCCCACACGCCGGGGCCCGCGAGCTGCATGGCGCCGTAGCCCATGCGCGTGAAGGAGATCCCCTCCGACGTGGTGAACGTTCCGCCGGGGGTGTTCCCGGTGCCCATGTGGTGCGTCCTTTCGCTACTTCGTGACCAGATCCTCGGCGAGGGTGCTGCGCGGCGGCGGGAACGGCCTCCCGGAGCGCGCGGTCGCCAGCCCATGACGCCCGTGACGGGAAAGCGCTGCTGGGTCGTGACCGCAACCATCGGCGCGGTCCCGAGCACCTGCCAGTGCCCCCTCGATCCTGGGGGTGACAGGACCAGTCACACCCGAGGGAGCGCGGGTTACCGTGGAAACGTGGCTGATGAAGAGAACCTGCTGGGCGAGTACCTGCGCGCCCGCCGCGAACTCGTCACGCCCGAGCAGGCGGGGATCACCGTGGTGGGGGTGCGGCGGGTTCCGGGCCTGCGCCGCGAGGAGGTCGCGATGCTCGCGGGCATCAGCGCCGACTACTACCTGCGCCTGGAGCAGGGACGCGACCGCAAGCCGTCGGTCCAGGTCCTGGAGTCGATCGCCAGGGCGCTGCGGCTCGACGAGGAGATGACCGCCTACCTGATCAGCCTCGCCGTCGACAAGCCCCGGCGCAGGCGGCGGCCGATCAGGGAGACCGTCCCGCCCGGCATGGCGAAGCTCGTCCCGACGCTCCAACTGCCCGCGTTCGTGGAGGGGCGCTACCTCGACGTGCTCGCCGCCAACCCCCTGGCCACGGCGCTGTCGCCGAGGCTGGCGGTGGGCGGCAACCGGTTGCGGGACGTGTTCCTCGACCCCGCCGAACGCGCGCTGTTCCCGGACTGGGAGGTGGCCACCGCGGGGCTGGTCGCGGGCTTTCGCCAGTCGGTCGGCACCGACATCGACGATCCCCGCTTCATCGAGCTGGTCGGGGAGCTGTCCCTGGCCAGCCCCCGCTTCCGCGAGCTCTGGGCGCGGCACGACGTCGGGCCCCGGCAGGGCGCGGTCATGCGCTTCGACCACCCCCAGGTCGGCAGGCTGGTGCTGCACCGGGAGAAGCTCCTCGTCACCGGCACCGAGGGGATGATGCTCGTCGTGTACCACGCGGACACGGGCAGCGAGGACGCGGAGAAGCTCGCGCTCCTGGCTTCCACCCTGCCCTGGGCGCCACCCCTCGGCCCGGCCGCCGAGCCCGCGGCCGGGCGGCCGGGGGCGTGACCGGAGAGGTCAGCGGTTGGCGAGCAGCTCCGGGTAGGCCCTGGTCGGATCGGCGTAGACGTTGCCCGCCCGGTCCACCCCCCGCGCCAGGTAGACCTGGTGCCGGTGCCCCACCCGCTCGTGCTTGAAGCGGACCGTCGTGGGCATGTAGCGCATGGTGTAGCCGCAGCGGCGCGCGGAGCTGCGGTTGGGCGGGCTGCCGTGGACGAGCATCGCCGAGTGGACGCTGCACTGCCCGCGCTCCAGCTCCACGTCGACAGCACTGGATTCGTCCACATCGGACGGGACCAGTTCCTGGTCGAAGACGCCCTCCTCGTCGCAGGAGCGCCGGTAGCGACCCGCACCGCGCAGGTGGCTGCCGGGGATCACGCGCATGCAGCCGTTCTCACGCGTGGACGGGTCGATGGCCAGCCACACGGTGACCGCCCGCGCGGCCGGTTCGATGCTGTCCCGCCAGAAGAAGGCGTCCTGGTGCCACGGCACGCCCCTGCCGTCCCCGGAGGGCTTGCAGATGAAGTGCGACGAGAACAGCGCGATGTCCGGTCCGATGATCGGCTCGACCAGGTCCAGCACGTCGGGGTCCAGCAGCCAGCGGAACAGCTCGGGGTCGGTGAAGTGCGGCACGTCCATGTGCTCCGGCCGCTGCCCGTCGGGCAGCGCCGCGAGCTTGCGCTCGAAGTGCTCGGCCAGCGCCTCGAACCGGTCGGGCCGCAGCAGGCGGTCGCGGCGGAGGTACCCGGCCGCGCGGTAGAAGTCCAGGCCCTGTGTCATGTCTTCCTCACCTCGAATCGAGCAGGCGTCCGTCCTCCGCCGCGTAGAGCAGCAACCGGCCCGGTGCCGCGGTCACCGCCATGCTCCGCCCCAACGCGGGCTCGTCCTGTTCCGGCACGGTCAGGCTGACCAGCGCTCCCCCGGCGCACTCCAGCGTCACCAACGAGGTGACGCCGAGGTTCTCCACGATGGACACGCGTCCGGTGATGCCGTGGTCGTCGACGCGCAGGTATTCGGGCCGCACGCCGACGATGACGCCGGTCCCGGACGCCAGGTGCGGCACCCGCGCCAAGCGCGCTCCCGCGCACTCGACGTGACCGTCCCGCACCACGGCGTCGAGCAGGTTCATCGGGGTGGAGCCGATGAAGTTGGCCACGAACGTGTCCGAGGGCCGCTGGAACACCTCGCGCGGGGTGCCGAGCTGGCGCACCCGTCCCGCGTCCATGACCGCGATCCGGTCGGCCAGCGCCAGCGCCTCGGCTTGGTCGTGCGTGACGAAGACCGTGGTGAGCCCCAAGTCGTGCTGCAGGCGCTTGAGGAAGGTCCTGGCCTCCAACCGCAGCCGGGCGTCCAGGTTGGACAGCGGCTCGTCCAGCAGCAGCACGTCGGCTTCCACGGCGAGCGCCCTGGCCAGCGCCGCGCGCTGCTGCTGGCCACCGGACAGCTGCCCCGGCCTGCGGTCCAGCAGCTCCGACAGGCTCAGGCCGGAGGCGACCCGCTCGGCGGTGCTCCGCTGGACCTCGCGGGGAGCGCGGCGCACGCGCAGCGGGTAGCCGACGTTCTCCGCCACCGTCATGTGGGGGAACAGCGCGTAGTCCTGGAACACCATGGCCACCCCGCGCGCACCCGGTGGCAGGCGCGTGACGTCCCGCGAACCGATGGTGACCGAACCCTCGGCGGCGGGTTCCAGGCCCGCGATCGTGCGCAGCAGCGTGGTCTTGCCGCAGCCGGACGGCCCCAGCAGGGCGAACAGCTCGCCGTCGGCGACGCGCAGGTCCAGCCCGTCCACCGCGCGGACCCCGTTCGGGTAGGTGGTGGACACCCCGGCGATGTCGATGGCGGCCATCAGCTCTTGATGCCTCCGTGGAATCGGAACCCGTAGCGCTTGTCGACCAGCACGTACAGCACGACCACCGGGATCGAGTACAGCAGCGAGAACACCGGGATCACCGCCAGGTTGACGCTGCCGCCCTCGTCCTGGAGCGTGCGCAGCAGCACCGCCGCCGGCTGCCTGCCCACGTCGCGCAGCAGCAGGAACGGCAGCAGGAAGTTGCCCCACGCGTTGACGAACGACCACACGAGCACCATCGCGATGCCCGGCCTGGCCACGGGGAGCACCACGTGGCCCAGCACCTGCCCCGCCGACGCGCCGAACACCCGCGCGGACTCCTCGTACGAACGCGGCACCGCGTCCACGAAGTCCTTGAGGATGAAGATCGCCGCGGGCAGCAGGCCGCCCGCGAGCACCAGGGCGGTGCCCAACCGCGAGTCGATCAGCCCCAGCTGGAGCATCAGCACGAAGATCGGGACCATCGCCGCGGTGCCGGTCACCACGCTGGACAGCAGCAGGAGCAGGTACAGCAGCGCGTCGCGGCCGGGGAGGCGCACCCGCGACAGCGCGTACGCGGCCAGCGCGGCGGAGGAGGTGGTCACCGCGCAGGCCACCAGGCACAGCAGCACCGAGTTGGCCAGGGACGTCAGCGCGTACGGGTGGGCGAGGGTGGCCCGCACGTTGGCCAGCGTCCAGTCCGGCCAGCGCAGGCCCAGTCCGGGCCGCGCGTCGAACGGCGCGCCCGCCAGCCACAGCATGGGCACCGCGAAGAACGCCAGCACCACCGCGATCAACGCGGAGGCTGCGATGCGGCGCACCACCCGCCGCGGCGTCACGCCCGCCTCCGCAGCAACCTCAGGTACACCAGCGCCACCAGCAGGTTGCCCACCAGCAGCAGCAGCGATATCGCCGAGGCGTAGCCGAGTTGACCGCTCTCCAGCGCCTGCCGGTAGATCAGCACGGGCAGCACCTCCGACTCGTGGTTCGGGCCGCCCGCGGTGAGCAGGAAGGGGGTGAAGTCGTTGGCCGTCCACAGGCTGATCAGCAGCGTGTTGGTCAGCACGTGCCCCCGGATGTGCGGGAACACCGCGTCGCGGACGGTCTGCCAGCCGTTCGCGCCCAGCAGCCGGGCGGTCTCCACCTGCGACGGCGGCACCGCGGCCAGCGCGGAGGTGTAGAGCAGCAGGGAGAACGCGGTGCCGCGCCAGATGTTGAACACCACCAGGCTGGCCATCGGGTACTCCACCAGCCACGCGGTCGCGGGCCGGTCCAGCAGCAGGCCCAGCGTGCCGCCGTCGCGGCTGAGCACCGCGAACCACAGGTAGGCCACCACCGGGCCGGGCAGGACCCAGGCCAGCAGCACCAGTCCCTCGACGGCGCGCCGCAGTCCGGGGCGCACCGGTCGCAGCAGCCAGGCCAGGGCGAAGCCCAGGACGTTCTGCCCGATCACCGCCGAGCACAGCGCGTACAGCGCGGTCAGCCGCACCGAGTTGCCGAACAGCGGGTCCGCCAGCGCGGTGCGGAAGTTCTCCGCGCCCACCACCTGGGGCTGGACCGCCGCGGGCCCGGTGAGCTGGTAGTCGGTGATGCCGATGTAGAGCGTCCACAGCGCCGGGAAGACCAGGAAGACCCCGATCAGCACCAGGGCCGGGGCGAGGAAGCCGAACGCCCGCACCGGGCCCAGACCGGCCGCGTCGCGGTCAGCCGCCCGCAACGGAGTCCTCGCCGACCGCCTTCACCAGCGCTTCCCGGTACGAGCGCGCGGCCTGCTCCGGTTCTCTCCCGGCCACCACGTCCGCGGTCGCCTGCTGCAGTGCCGCCGACACCTTCGGGTAGTCGGCCAGCGGGGGCCGGTACCGGGTGATCGGCAGTACTCGGTCGGCGATGAAGCCGAGCACCGGATCGCCCGCCAGCACCTCGTCGTTCACGTCCTGGCGCTGGGTGATCTGCGCGGTGCCCGCCAGCGACGACTTCACCGCCTCGGCGGAGTTGAGGAACCGGAGGAACTCCCAGGCCTGCCGGGGGTAGCGGGTGTCGGGGTTGATCACCCGCACGCCGCCGCCGGAGGTGCTGACGAAGTCCTGCCCGCCCACGCCCGCGCCGGGCCGCCGCGCCGGGATCAGCGCCCAGCCCACCGCCGTGTCGCGATCGGCCATCCTGGCCACGCCGCCCACCGGGTCCAGCACCGACCGCCAGAAGTAGTCGCTCTCCAGCAGGATGCCGATCCTGTTCTCGGCGAACAGCGCGAACGAGCGCTCGCGGCCGTTGGCCTCCTGCTGGAGCACCGGGTCGGCCAGGCCGTCGCGGTGGATGCGCCGGTAGAGCCCGAGCACGTCGCGGACGTGCGCCGTGTCGCCCTGCCACTTGCCGTCCTGGTGCACCAGCGCGCCGGTGCCCGCCAGTGCGGGCAGCACGCCCTGCATGGTGGTGGCCTCGCCCATCGCGGTGCCCGCGTTGAGCTGGAGCGGCCAGACGCCGGGCAGCGCCTTGAGCTTGGCCGCGGCGTCGAGCAGGTCGTCCCAGCTGCGCGGCTGCCACTGGACGGGCAGCCCGGCTTGGGCGAACAGCTTCTTGTTGTAGAACAGCACGCGCCCGTCGGTGCCCATCGGCACGCCGTAGCGCCTGCCCTCGAACTCGCCGAGGCCCTGCACCGCGTCGGGGATCTGCCGCCAGCCGTCCCACGCGTCGACCTCCGCCGCGCCGACCACCTCGTCCAGCGGGCGGACCTGCCCTGCCTGGGCGAACTCGCCGAGCCAGATGCCGTCCAGCTCCACCACGTCGGCGCCGCCGCCGGTCTTGAGGTCCAGCGCGACCTTGGTCTTGAAGTCCTCGTCCCCGGCGCCGTTCTGCTCGAACCGGACGGTCATCGCGACGCCCTTGGCCCGCTGCGCCTCGGTGAACCGGGGGATCACCCAGTTGGTGATCCAGTCCGCGCCGCGCGCGTTCTTCCCGCCCGACACCGCGTTGGCCACGATCGTGAGCGTGACCTCCTTGGCGTCGGCGTTGCGCGTCGGGTCCGCCTCCCGGGTCCGGCCGAGGCAGCCGGTCAGCAGGCCGGACACCGCCAGCAGGCAGCACACCACCCGCGGGGCGGTCGTCGTCGTCCGCCGCATGCGCCCTCCCACCCAGGGAGCCGATCGGTAGTCCACGCTCCAACATGGCAGCCGGTCGCGCGGCGCGCAGCGGCCTAACGGGCGATCAGCCGTTCGACACCGGGGGGCTCACGCACCGGGGTCCTCGGCGCTGACGGCCGCGAACACCGCGGACAGGTCGGCGTAGTCCCTCTTGGGGATCTCGCGCAGCGCCTGGACCGCGGTGGGGTCGCCGTGTCCGATGGCCGCGTCGAGCAGCGTGTTCCTGCTCGCCGGGAAGGCGACCTCGGCCAGGCAGTCCCTGAGGTGGTCGCGGACGGTGGGTTCGGGCATCGTCGCTCCTGATCCGGTCAGCCGCGCTCGGGCGTCTCGTCGTCCTGGTCCGGCAGCGAGGAGTCCTCCTCGCCGAGCCCTTCCTCCTGCTCGGTGGCGGGCTTGGCCTCGTCGGAGTCCTCTTCGGGACCGGGAACCGCTGTCTGCTCCATGCCGGTGCGATACCCGCTCCCCCACCCCCGAAACGCCCCGCGCCCCCCTTGAGCGGGGGCCGCCCCCACCGCCTGCCGTATGTCGTTTCAGCATGGAAGCGGCTGTTTCCGTCTTGGACAGCATGGATGGCCGTCCTGAGACTGGGCGTGACGACACCGGAGCACCGAACGAGAGGCACTTTCGTGTCCACCCGACGCATCACGGCCGCCACCATCGCCTTTCTCCTGGCGGCCTTCCTCCTGGCGGGCTGCACCGCGACGCCCACCACCACACCCACCACAGGGGCCACCGCGGCACCCAGCGCCCCATCCAGCACGACAGCCGCCCCCGCCGAGGCGGAGTTCGCACGACTGGAGCGGGAGTTCGACGCGGAACTCGGCGTGTACGCGGTGGAGACCGGCACGGGCAGGGAGGTCGCGCACCGGGCGGACCAGCGGTTCGCCTACGCCTCCACGATCAAGGCCCTGGCCACGGGCGCCGTGCTGCGGCGGCACGCCGTCGGCGAGCTGGAGCAGGTGGTGACGTACGCGCGGAGCGACCTGGTCGAGTACTCCCCCGTCACCGGGGACCGCGTGGGCACCGGCATGACGTTGCGCGAGGTGATGGACGCGGCCGTGCGCTACAGCGACAACACGGCCGGGAACCTGCTCTTCCGCGACCTGGGCGGCCCCGAGGGCCTCAACGCGGCGCTGCGCGCGATCGGTGACACCACGACCAAGGCGGCCAGGGTGGAGACCGAGCTCAACGAGGCCGTTCCGGGCGACGAGCGCGACACCAGCACCCCGCGCGCCCTCGCGGGCAGCCTGCGGGCCTACGCCCTGGGCGACGCCCTGCCCGAGGACCGCCGGGCGGTCCTGGTCGACCTGCTGCGCCGCAACACCACCGGGGCGGAGCTGATCCGGGCAGGCGTCCCGGAAGGCTGGGTCGTGGGCGACAAGACCGGCAGCGGCGGCTACGGCACGCGCAACGACGTCGCCGTGATCTGGCCGCCCGGCCGCGCCCCGATCGTCCTGGCCGTGCTGTCCGACCGCGACACCGCCGACGCCGACCACGACGACGCGCTGATCGCGCGGGCAGCCGCCGCGGCCGTCAACGCCCTGCGCTGACCACGTCTGCAAGTACTACCCGAGGGCCTCGGGTAGTACTTGCAGACGTCGGGTCAGGCGGCGTCGGCCGAGTTGGACTCGGTGATCCGCTCCTGGACCCGGTCGCGCAGCGGCGAGGCGGGCGGCACGGCCTGGCGGGCCGCCCCGCGCCGCTCGACCGGCCCGGCCACCGGGTGGACCTCGTCCTCACCGGGCAGCGGCACGCCGGGGCAGGTCGCGCTGGACGGCCGCGAGTTGTGCAGCAGGAACACGTTGACCATGCCGTCCACGCACGGGTTGCCCCCCACCGCGTACTGCCCGTGGAACGCCGAGTCGTCGACCGAGACCATGCTCACGCCGGGTGCCGCCCGGACCGCCGCGCCTGCCTGCTCGTAGCCGGTCTGCGGGTCGAACTCGCCCTGCACGACCAGCACCTTCCCGGCCACCCGCGCGGGCAGGTCCGGCAGCGCCTGGCGCGGCGCGTCGGACCAGAAGCCGCAGAACTCCGACAGCCCGTAGGCCCAGCCGAACAGCGGGTAGCGCGGCCCCTGCCGGTCGCTCAGCGACCGGTACCAGGCGGCGGAGCGGGTGGGCTGGTCGCCGCAGGCGACGGCGACCCTGGTGCCCGCCAGCCGCGTGTAGTCCTCCTCCAGCGCGGCGGCGATCCTGCGGGTGGTCAGCTGGGCGAGGGGGACGCCGTGCTCGGCGCGCGACCACGCGTCCAGCTCCGCCCGCACCCCGGCGGCCACGGCCGCCTCGGGCGCCTGTCCGCGCATCTCGCCGACCGCGAGGGCGAACAGCGCCGCGCCGAGCACCCAGCGCAGCTCGCTGCCCATGCCGACGAAGACGCCGTCGAAGGCGTCGGGGGCCAGTACGCGCTCGGCCTTGAGGTAGGCGCGGGCCTGCTCCCAGGTCTGCTTGGCCTGAGCGGGCGTGGCGCCGACCAGGTCGGCGAAGTGGCGGGTCATCCACGGCAGGAACACGTCGTCGAACTGGCGCTGGCCGATGACCGGGAAGGCCTCGAAGGCGGCCTGGAGCCTGCCCTGCCAGTTGACGCTGGAGTCCAGCACCACCTTGCCCGCGCTGTCCGGGAACAGCGACGCGTACTTCGCGCCGAGCCACGTGCCGTAGGAGTAGCCCAGGTAGTTCAGGCGCGTCTCGCCGAGCAGCCGCCGGATCAGCTCCATGTCGTGGGCGGTCTGCCAAGTGGTGATGTACGGCGTCAGCGCCTCGCTCTGGCACGCCTCGGCGATGGCGCGCGGCGCCTTCTGGTGCTCGGCGATGCTGTCCGCGGACCGGTCGCGGGCGTCGAGGTCCTGCCGGGTGGACAGCCTGCCGTTGGGGATCTCGCACACCAGGCCGGGGTCCTCGGCCTGCGCGCCTTCGCGCCCGGTGCCGCGGGGGTCCATGCCGATGAACGCGTACCGCTCGCTGACCGCGGGCTGCAGCGCGGCCAGCGCCCCGGCCAGCGAGGAGCCTTGGCCGCCGGGGCCGCCGGGGTTGACCAGCAGGGCGCCCAGGCGCTCGCCGGTGGCCTCCACCCGGCTGATCTGGATCTTCAGGTCCACGCCCGAGGTCGGCGCGGCCCAGTCGCGGGGCACGGTCACCAGCGCGCACTGCGCGGGGCGCGCGTCCTCGGGTGTGTCGAAGGGGCACGCGCCCCAGGTGAGCTGCTGGTCGTCGTAGGTGTCGAACGGATCGTCCGCGGCGTGCGCGACAGCGGTGGTGCCGGTGAGCACCAGCACCGCTGCCAACGTCGTCGCCACGTTCCCGGTGAGGCGGCGCAAGGTGCTGCCCTTTCGAGGGGGGACCTGGGACGGGCCGATCATCACCGACCGGGCCGATCGGCGACCACGGCCGTTCGTTGATCCTCCGAGCACCGGCATCGGCCGAAAGGACTAGGGGGATTCCCGTTGCGTGACAGTCCTTTTCGGTCATTCCGTAAGCTCCGGGCATGGCATCTCCCACTGCGCCTCCGCGCGCCGTCACCGCGGCTTTCCTGGCGTTCCTGACCTACGCGGCGACCGCGCTGGCCTCCGGCGTGGTCGTGCTCGCCGCGCGGCCCGAGTTCGAGGACGCGGTGCGCGCGTCGAACCTGCGCTCCTCACCGCGGCTGACCGAGGACCAGGTCCGGGGGACCGCCTCGGCCGGTCAGGGCGTCCTGCTCGTCCTCACCACCCTGGTCGCGCTGGTCTACCTGTGGCTGGCGGTCAAGTTCCGGGCCGGGCGGAACTGGGCGCGGGTCGTGCTGGCGGTGAGCACGCTGCTGCAGCTGGCCGCCCTGGTGACCGGCGAGCGCAAGCACGCCGTCGAGCGGGCCGGCTTCGTGGTCGCCGTGATCGGCACCGCGCTCGGCTACGCGCCTTCCTCCAACGCCTACATCGCCGCGGTGCGGGCGGCGAGGGACTGACCTGCATGACCGCACCCGGTGTGCAGGCGCGACGAGGAGTGCTCGTGGCCGAGATCGCCGCGCTGGTGGCGACGACCGCCGTGGACAGCGCGCTGGCGGTCCGCTGGCAAGCCCCCTCGGGGGTGGCCACGCCCCTGCTGGCCACCGCGGTGCCGCCGGTGGGCACCGCGGTCGCCGTGCTGGCCGCGCTGCGTCGCCGGTTCCCCCGGCGGATCGGCGGTCTGGGCGCGGCGGTGGTCGGCCTGTCGCTGCTGAGCACCGGTTTCAGCGCCTTGACCGACACCCTGGACTGGGGATCGACCGCCTACCCGGCGACCACCGAGGTGCTCGCCTGCGTCCTGCTGGTCGGCGCCGGGTGCAGGCGCCTGCCACCCGTGGGGGCGGTGGTGCTGGCGGCAGCCGCCGGTGCGGCCGTCGTGGCCGCTCCGGTGGTGCGCCACGGTCTGGACTCCCCCGCCGCGCTGCTGGCCGCGCCCGCCGCCCTGCTGTGGGGCGTGGCGCTGGCGGTCGGCCTGGTCCTGCGCGATGCCGATGCCCGTCATCTGGCCGCGCTCGACCGGGTGCGCACGAACGAACGGCTGCAGCTGGCGAGGGAGCTGCACGACCTGGTCGCGCACCACGTCAGCGGTATCGTCGTGCGCGTGCAGGCCGCACGCGCCCTTTCGGGCAATCCCTCGGTGCCGGAGCAGGAATCCGCCGCGGTCTACGCCGACATCGAGCGAGCGGGGGCGGAAGCACTGGTGGCGATGCGGAGACTGGTGGGCATGTTGCGCAGCACCGAGCACGCCCTTCCCCCACCCGACTCCCGGTTGGGCGACGTGGTGCGCGCCGTGGCCGCCGACCGGGCCGTGGTGGACGTGGCGGAGGAACTGGACGACCTGCCGGTTCCGCCGGAGCTGTCGGGCACCGTCCACCGGGTGCTGCTGGAAGCGCTGACCAACGTCCAGCGGCACTCCCCGGAGGCGACCGAGGTCCGCGTCACCGCGCGGGTCGAGGACGACCACCTGGTGCTCGACGTCGGCAACGACGGTGTGCCCGAGCGGCCCGCCGACCGACACGGGGGTTATGGGATCACCGGCATGACCGAGCGGGTCGCCGCCCTGGGCGGCACGCTGGAGGCCGGGCCCCGGCCGGCCGGGCGGTGGCACACCACCGCGCGGTTGCCGATGGGGCCGGAGGAAACGCCGTTCGGCCACCTGCCGAGGGGGGTGTGACGGTGATCCGCGTGCTCATCGCCGACGACCAGACCCTGGTGCGCACCGGTTTCCGGCTGATCCTCGACGCCGAGCCCGACATCGAGGTGATCAGCGAGGCGCCGGACGGCGAGGCCGCGGTGCGGCTGGCCAGGCAGCTGCGCCCCGACGTCACGCTGATGGACCTGCGGATGCCGAAGCTGGACGGGCTGCGCGCGACCGAGCTGCTGGCCGGGCCGGACGTGCCCGACCCGCTGAAGGTGGTCGTGGTGACCACCTACGACGTGGACGAGAACGTCTACGCCGCGCTGCTGGCCGGGGCCAGCGGGTTCCTGCTCAAGGACGCCGGGCCGCGACTGCTGGTCGAGGCGGTGCACGCCGCGGCCAAGGGCGAGGCGATGGTCTCGCCGTCGGTGACCGTGCGGCTGCTCGCCCACTTCACCGGCCGCGCGCCGCGGGGCGGGCGGTCCGACATCCCCCTGACCGCGCGGGAAGCCGACGTGGTGCGGGCGGTCGCCAGGGGCCGGACGAACGTGGAGGTCTCGGCCGACCTGGGGATCTCGCTGTCCACGGTCAAGACGCACCTGGCGAGCGTGCAGAACAAGCTGGGCGCCCGCAACCGCACCGAGATCGCCGTCTGGGCGTGGGAGAACCGCCTGGTCACCTGACCGCGCGCACGACCAGCGTGCGCGCCACCAGGTCGCCCAGCCGCTGGTGGCGCGGCGTGAGGGCGATGAGCGCGGCGCCCACCAGGCACAGGAAGATGCCGTCCACGGTCATCAGCAGCGACCTCAGCAGGTAGGCGCGCAGCGGCGGCTTCCCGCCCCGCAGGGTGGTGATCCGCAGGCCCAGCCAGCGCATCGCGGGCGTGGCGCCGCCGTGCCGGTGCGGGTACCACACCTCGATCCACACCGAGCCGAGGAACACCGCGGCGATGTAGGTGTAGAGGGGGATGTCGAAGAACAGCCGCGGCGTGCCGCCCAGCTTGACCACGGCGATCCCGACGCCCACGCCCAGCGCCGCGACCAGCAGCGATCCGATGAACAGCAGCAGGCAGTCGAGCGCGTACTGCAGGTACCGGCGCAGCACCACGCCGCCGCCGGTCTCCACGGCATCCGTCACAGCGGTCATCGTCCCACAAGCATGCCTCTGTCCTGTGTGGACTGCTCCGACCTCGTGCCGCACGTCGCCGCGAGTGCCGGTGATGAGCACGCGGAAGGCCCACGACCTCCTGGGGTGATCAGGCCGTGGTGCCGGTGACCGAGTCGCCGGACTTGGTGACGTAGTAGGTGACCGTGGTGCCGCTCCAGTAGTGGAACGTGAGCGTCACGCGAGCGCCGTCGTCGACCTCGGCGAAGAACTCGGCCTTCAGCGCCGTGGTCCCGCCGCTGTAGTCCGGCGCGAAGGTGCGGTCGAACTCCTTGAACGAGGTCCAGTCGTGCGGGCCCGCGTTGCTGCCGTCCGCGTACTTGGCCTCCATGGTGGCCAGCAGGTCGCCGCGGAAGTCCGTCGGGACGGCGAAGGACGCCGTGGTCCCGGTGGCGCTCCGCAACACCGGCGGGTCGTAGGTGATGATGTTGATCCGCCACGGCACACCACGGGAGAAGCGCGCCGACAGCACCGCGTTGGTGCCGTAGGCCCGCGCCCCCGCCAGCCTGGTCAGCGCGGCGGCGGTCAGCGTGAGCTGATCGCCCTGGACGGTGTAGTCGGTGCCGCGCGCCAGGTCGGTCGATCCGTGCCGCAGGCCGACGAACGAGGTGCCGTTGAGGTTGAGCGCGATGGTCTTGGCGGTGATCGCGCTCGCGCGGGCGTTGAAGACCTGGTCGGTCGACGCGGTGCCGGAACGCGTGGTCCAGCTGGACTTGATCTGCGCGATCAGCTCCGGGTCGCGCCACTGGAACGACGTGCGGTCGAAGTGCTGGCCGTTGTCCCAGAGCATGGTGGTGAGCAGGCGGGAGCGCGCGTGGTGGCCGAGGTACTCGAAGAACTTCAGCTTCTCGCCCTGCTGGATGGTGCCGGTGTGGCGGTCGAAGCCCAGCAGCCCGTACTCGCCGATGATGACCGGGATGCCGCGGGCGACGAACGTGCTGTGGACGCGGTCGAAGGCGTCGGTCAGGTCCTTGCGCGCCGTGGCGTCGAAGCGCGTGCCGCCCGCGACGTTGACGCTGAAGGGCCAGTAGCCGTAGTAGTGCACGGTCGCGGCCAGGTTGGGGTCGTCCATCGCTTCGATGGTCGACGCGAGCTCGTCGAGCCGCGCCTGGTCGGCGGAGGTGTGCAGGGTCGGCAGCACCAGCAGGCGGGTGGCGTTGACGCCGCCGGAGCGGCGCACGGCGGTGCGGAAGGAGGTGTTGAGCTCCTCCAGCAGCGCCGCGTTCTGCGCGTCGCCGGAGCTGCCGGTGAACTGCGGCTCGTTGACGCTCTCGAACACCAGCTTCGGCGAGGAGTCGCGGAACTCGGCCGCCAGCCGCGTCCAGATCGCGTTGTAGCGGGCGAGCACGCCCGCGCGGTCGGCGGGCATGGCGGAGATCCACTGCCACGAGTCGTGGTGGACGTTGATCATGACGTGGAAATCGCCCGCCAGTGCCCAGCCGACCACCTCCTTGACGCGGTCGAGGTAGGCCGCCTCGATGGCGTAGTCGGGCGCGCCGCCCTGGTGCTGGCCCCAGGTCACCGGGATGCGGATGCTCCGGAACCCCTGGGCCCGGACATTGGCCAGCAGCTCCCTGGTGATCCGCGGGTTGCCCCACGAGGTCTCGTCCGCGCCGGTGGAGTCCAGCGAGTTGCCCAGGTTCCAACCCGGCTGCATGGCGGCGACCTCGGCCATCGCGTCCCCGGCGAAGGGGTGGCCTGCGGTGGTCGCCGCGGCGCTGTTGGCGGTCACCACGCCCGCGCCCACCAGCAGCGCGGCCGCGCCACCAGCCAGCAGAGCTGTCCACCGGCGGCTGCCGCCCGTTCTCCCGCTCACCCGCGCCATAACGCTCCTCGCGATCACGGCGGCGTTTTCGACGCCACTTCCCGACGATGTTGGCCGCGATCGCGGCAGCCGGGCAAGGGTTTCGACGCGAGCGTTGGGGGAAAGAGAGCTGTTCAGCATTGTTCGACAGCTCTTCGAAAGACGTTCGACGATTGCCCGGTCGAATTCGACCGCACTGTTCGCCGGTCCGCCGCGGCGCAGCGGACCCAGTGCCGCCCGCAGCACCTCCGGCCACTCTCCCCGCCTTCGCGATCAAGCCGGCGGCTGCGCCTCTAGAGTTGTCCACATGAGTCGTTACACGGACCAGGAGGGCCGGACGCTGCGCACGGCCGTCTACGGCGCGATGGTGCTGGTGTCGGTCGCGGAAGAGGGTTCGCTCGACGAGGAGAGCTACGCGGGCGTCAAGGCGATGTCCACTTTGTCGCCCGAACTGCAAGAAGTGATCGGCGCCGAAGCTCCGCGCCTGCCCGCGGGCTCGATGGCCGACGTCGAGCACGGCGTCCTGGCCGCGCTGCGCGACTCGATGGCGATCCTGGGCAGCCGGTCCGCCCAGGAGGCGGACGCGTTCGCCGACGCTGTGCTGGCGATCTGCGCCGAGGTGGCCTCGGCCGACGGAACCGTCGGGCGAGCCGAGCACGCCGCGGTGGGTAGGGTCAGGGCAGCGCTCGGCCGCTGACCGCGCCGGGCCCGCCCACGGGGAGGAGTGCCGTGTCGCCCGCACTGCGCAGACTGGGTTTCCTGACCATCGGCCTGTTCGACGGCGACGACCCCAGGGCTGGTCACGAGGCCACGCTGAAGATCATCGAGCTGGGCGAGCAGCTGGGCTTCGACAGCGCGTGGGTGCGCCACCGACACCTCCAGTACGGCATCTCCTCACCCGTCGCCGTGCTGGCGGCGGCCTCGCAGCGCACCAGCCGCATCCAGCTGGGCACCGCCGTCATCCCGGTGGGCTGGGAGAACCCGCTGCGGCTGGCCGAGGACCTGGCGACGGTGGACGTGCTGTCCGGTGGGCGGCTCAACCCCGGCGTCAGCATCGGAGCACCGATGCACTACGAGCGGGTCAAGGACGCGCTGTACCCGGACACCGCCGAGGTGGAGGACTTCAGCTACGAGCGGGTGCGCAGGCTGCTGGGCTTCGTGCGCGGCGAGCCCGCGACGTCCTTCAGCGGCACCGAGGGCTTCGAGGTCTACTCCGACCGCGTGCAGCCCCACTCCCCCGGCCTGGGCGATCGGATGTGGTACGGCGGCGCGAGCCTGGGCTCGGCGCGGTGGGCAGGCCAGCACGGGATGAACTTCCTGACCAGCAACGTGGTCAAGGCCGAGGAGTCGGAGGACTTCGCCGCCGTCCAGCGCTCGCACGTCGAGGCGTTCCGCGCCCACCACCCCGACGGCGAGCGCGCCCGCGTCTCGCAGGGGCTGGTGGTGGTCCCGACCGACAGCGCCTCGGCCGAGCAGCGCGCCAAGTACGAGGACTACGCGCGCGAGCGGCTGCCGCGCACCGCCACGCCGCAGGGCCCGGCTCGGCTGATGTTCGCGCCGGACCTGGTCGGCACGTCGGCCGAGATCGCCGACCGGCTGCACGCCGATCCCGCGTTCCAACTGGTCGACGAGGTGGCGTTCGCGCTGCCGTTCACCTTCGCGCACGAGGACTACGTGCAGATCCTCACCGACATGGCCACCCGGCTCGGCCCCGCCCTGGGGTGGTCCCCGGCCGCCTGATCCCTCACCCCGAGGCAGCGGCGACTCCCGCCGACCGGTCCGCGCGCAGGACCACCGCGTCGCCGACGGCGACGCGCCCCGGCGACACGACCGACGCGTACACGCCCAGCGTCATGCCGTGCTCACGGGCGATCCGGCGCAGCACACCCGGATCGCGCCGCGCGGTCACCGGGTCGACGCCCACCACCGCGCAGCGCCGGTCCGGCCGGTCCACCCTGATCACGGCCGCGCCGATGGTCAGCACCGAGCCCACCCACGCGTCCTCGGCGAACCCGCCCGCCGCCTCGACCAGCACGTTGGACCGGAACCGGAGGACGTCGGGCGCCCCGACCCCCGCCGCGCTGCCCGTGCTCAGCAGCGACAGGGGCGCCGCGTCGAACACGCCCCGGTCCAGCTTCACCGGCCGCGCGCCCAGCGCCTCGGCCAGCACCGGGGACAGCACGTCGTGCTCGTCCCCGGACGGCGTGCGCACCACCACCGGCGACCGGTCGGCGTCCCGCGGGTCGAGCAGTCGGGGGCGGTGCAGGACCAGGTCGGGCCGCTGGCGCAAGGTCAGCCAGGGGAAGCCGCTGCCCCGCGCGTCGTCGCGGACGAACCCCCACCTGCGGTCGCCGCCGATCCCGTGCCACGACACGTCGGCCCGCTCCAGCGCCTCGCCCGCCATGGACTTGACCGGGTAGCGGTGCAGCGCGACGACTCGACCGACCACTGCGGACGACACAGCGCCTCCTCGGGTGGAGGCGCCCTTGGTGCTCACGACGTAGACCGAGCGTGGCGGAATCGCTTCCGTCGCAGCGCCTCTCGGCCCGTGGCCGGATCGTGGCACACGTCGCGGGAGCGGGCAAACCGACGCCCGCACCGCCGTTTGCCGCTTCGGCAACGAAACTTGGCCCCTCCTGCCCGGTGTCGCAGCATCGCAACCCCCACTTGCGAGGAGCAGCAGCATGAAGATCGACCTGTCCGGATCGTCCGCCCTGGTGACCGGGGCGACCGCGGGCATCGGCCGGGCCACCGCGCTCGCGCTGGCCGAACTCGGCGCACGAGTCGTGGTGCACGGCCGCGACCCCGAACGCGGCGCCGACACCGTCGCCCGCATCGCGGCCGTGGGCGGGCGGGCCCGGTTCGTCACCGCCGACCTCTCCGACGCCGACGCCGTGCGCGGGCTGGCCGCCGACGCGGGCGAGGTCGACATCCTGGTCAACAACGCGGCGGTGTTCCAGTTCACCACGACCCCGGACACCGACACCGCCACCTTCGACCTCCACGTCGAGGTGAACCTGCGCGCACCGTTCCTGCTGGTGCAGGCCCTGGTTCCGGCGATGGTCCGGCGCGGGCGCGGCGCCGTGGTCAACGTCAGCAGCGGAGCGGCCACGGTGCCGGGCCCCGGCGGGGGCATCTACGGCGGCACGAAGGCCGCGCTGGAACTGCTGACCAAGTCCTGGGCCGCCGAGTTCGGCCCCCACGGCGTCCGGGTCAACGCGGTCGCCGCGGGGCCGACCCGCACCGAGGGCACCGCCGCGTTCGGCGCGGGGTTCGAGGAGGTGGGCAGGTTCACGGCGCTGGGACGGCTCGCCGAACCCGAGGAGATCGCCGCCGCCATCACCTTCCTCGCCTCCCCCGCGGCGGGCTACGTCAACGGCGCGGTGCTCCAGGCCATCGGCGGGATGCCCGCCACGGGCGGCTGACCGGGATCACGCGCCCTCGTAGTCCACCTTGTCGTGGAAGCTCCACCGCACTCCCACGCGGATCGCGCCGTCCCAGGCGGCGGCGTAGGGCCACTGGGTCATGCCGCGCATCTCGATCACCCTGCGGTCGAGGCGGTACGCGCCCGAATCGTGCTGACCGGGCAGGCTGTGCACGTACTGCGCGGTGTTCGTCGGCAGGACGAGGACGCCGGTCGCGGTGCCGTAGTAGTCGTCGGCCATCCCGCCGATGATCCCGGAGATCACGATCGCGGCCGCGGCCGCGACCCAGGCGACCACGAACGCGGCGGTGGAGCCCACCAGGCCCGCGATCCAGGAGGCGACGTCGATGCCCGCGTTGACCAACTGCTGGGCGTTCTTCTCGAGGTACTCGTCCAGCTTCTCCTCCAGGTACTCGCGGATGATCCCGTCGATCTCGGGCGTGAGCACCTCCTGGGACAGCTCGGCCATGTCGGCCTGCCACCGGCCGATCGCGTCACCGCTGTCCTCCTCCAGCACCGAGACCACCAGCAGGTAGGTGCGCGGCCAGTTGGGCGCGACCGGGAACCCCAGCGCGAAGTCCTCGTGGACGTGCAGCGCCTTCGACGGCGGCTTGGCGTCGGGGTCGATCGTCACCGACGTGGCGAACTCGGCCTGGGTGGTGCCCTTGGGGCTGCTCAGGGGGCGGATCTCCTGGACGAAGCCCATGAGGTGGAACTCCTCGTCGCCCACCTCGTCCTGCTCTGCCGCCACCTCCAGCGAGTCGAGGTGGCAGGTCAGTCCGGTGTAGACCGCCACCGGCCCGGTGAACTCCGGCGGTGGCCCGCCCGCGACCGCGCTGTGGGTGATGGTGACCGGTTTCGACGCCGGGCCGACCGGCTCGGCCGGGACCTTCTTGCCCGCCATCCCCACGACGTAGGAGGGCAGCACCACCGGATCGCTGTACGGGGTGACCCGCACGACGTACTTCTGGGGCGCCTGGGGCGGGGTGGCGGGCAGGTACTGGCCCAGGTCGATGGACCAGCTCGCCCCCGGCACTCCGGCCAGGCCCTTGCCCAGGTGGACTTCCACACCGCCCGGCTGCACGTGGTAGAGGTCCCAGCGCCCGTGCTCGGCGCCCGCTTCCCCGGTGCCCCAGTGGAACTGGAGCACGGCGGGGGCAGCCAGCACGATCTCGGTCCACGTCCACGAGGCGTCCCCGTTGGAAGTACCGCCCTTGACCCACGTCTTGGGCGCGGTCCCGAGGGTTTCCGGCGTCGTGGACAGGTGGCCGGTGATGTCCTGCGCGATCTCGACGGCGTGGCTGTCCAGGTGCGCCCGCACCGCGCTCTTCAGCAGCGCGCCCAGCTCCGGGTGCAGCCCCGCGCTGCCCGCCCACTCCTCCAGCCGGTCGGTGTGCGGGCCGAAGACGTCGCGGAGCTGGTCGGGTGTTCCGGCGAGGAGCCGGTCGGCCCGGCGACGCACCGCCGCGCGACGGTCCTCAGCCAAACGCGAGTACGCCTCGCGCACCAGGGCGGCGATGCTCCCGGCCTGCGTTGGGCGGTCCACCCCGGCCGCCGCCGCGACGGTGGCGCGGTTCAGCGTCCCCGCGAATGCGGCGGCGAATTCGCGCTGCTCCCGGAACACCGGTCCGGTCGGGTCCAGCGGGCCGTGAGGAGGGGTTCGCGTGCTGGTGATGCGTCGCGCGGGCGACCTGGTCATCTGTCCTCCGCTTCCGTGTTCTCCCGGTCGTCGCCGACCGGGCTGCGCGGAGCGTATGGACGATTCCGGAATGGCGGCACGTCCGGAGGGGAAGGCGAATGGGCGGACGGCGGAAAAGGTGGTGGACGCCCGAGCTTCCCGCACGGGGGCGGACAGCCGCCGACACGGCCGGGCAATTTTCCGCGAGGGGGAGGTGGATTCCGCCGCTGCGCGGGTACACGGGGCGTTCAAGGCACCGACGAGCCGTGGAGGAGGCCACAGTGGAACGCGGCAGCGCGCAACACGGCCCGATGATGGACGACCAGCTCAAGCAGGAGGTCGAGAACGAGCTGCGCGGAGGCGGCCCCAGCCGCGCCGAGGAGTGGCGTGACCCGGAGATGCCCGACGCCGAGGAGGCCGAGGAACTCGGCCTCAACGGGCCGCGGCGCGCCGATCCCTCCGCCGAGTAGCCGTCACCGCGGAAATCGCGCCACCGAGCAGCGGTCCTGCCCGATTCCCCGTCGGGCAGGACCGCCCGGTTTCCGCGAATTGCGCGTTCGAAACACCGCGAATTGCGGATTCGCGAAACCCCGGTAGTAGTCGGCGACGTCCGGGAGTGGGTCGGGTGGTACTTGCCCGCGTCAGGCGGGTTCGGGTTTGGTCGCCGGTTCCGGTGGTTCGGCGGTGGCCCGCTCCTCGGTGTCGTGGTCGATGACCTCGCCCAGGTAGCGCAGCACGACCGCCGCGGCGGCCACCACCGGGACGGCCAGGAACGCGCCGGCGATGCCGTAGAGGCTGCTGCCCGCGGTGACGCCGAGCAGCACGACAGCGGCGTGCAGGCGCAGGCTTCGGGACTGCAGGACGGGCTGGAGCACGTTGCCCTCCACCTGCTGCACCACCACGACGATCACCAGCATGATGACCGCGGCGGTCAGGCCGTTGCTGACCAGTGCCACCAGCACGGCCAGCGCGCCCGCCACGAACGCGCCGACGATCGGCACGAAGCCGCCGAGGAAGGTCAGCGCCGCCAGCGGCACGGCCAGCGGAACCCCCAGCACGACCAGGCCCAGACCGATGAGCACCGCGTCGACCAGGCTAACGATCGCCTGGGTGCGGATGAAGTCGCCCAGGGTGGTCCACACCCGCTCCAGCACCACGGTCACGTGCTTGCCCGCGCGCTCGCCGATGACCCCGCGTAGCCAGGGCGCGAACCGCGGCCCGTCCTTGACGAACAGGAACGCCAGCAGCAGGGCGAGGATGCCGGTGACGATGCCGGAGGTGACCGTGCCCACGCCGGTGAGCAGCCCGTTGGCGATCGACCCGACGCTGGCCTGCAGCTGGTCGGTGCCCTGCTGCAGCAGCTGGTCCAACTGGCTGTCGCCGAGGTTGAGCGGCGGTCCCGCCATCCACTCGCGAGCCTGCTGGAGGGCGCGGGTGGCGCTCTCGGCGATCTCCGGCACACCGGAGGCGATCGAGGTGGAGATCAGCGCCAGCACACCGCCGAGCACGCCCAGCCCGGCCAGCAGCACGGCGGTCGCGGCCAACGCGGGTGGCAGTCCCCGCGCGCGCAGCCAGCGGGCGGGCGGCCACAGCACGGTGGTGATCAGCAGCGCCAGCAGCACCGGCATCACCACGACCCAGAGCTTGCCGATCAGCCACCACACGATGACGAAGCCGACCGCGGCCAGCGCCAGGCGCGTGCTCCAGCGCGCCAACCAGCTCACCCCGTGCCCGATGGCCTCCCCACGATCGGTCCAGCGGCGGTTCCCAGCACTCACGTCTGCCCGTCCCTCCACCGCGACGCGCCGCGCGCCGCCTGTGGGGATCAGCCTGCCAGAACAACCGCCCGCGCACGGGACGTGAGCGGGCGCGTCAGCCGAGGTCCCTGCCGAAGCGCAGCTTCCAGGGCATGGCCGCGGATTCGAGCTGGACCTTCAGCGTCATCTTCGACACGCCCTCGGCGCGCTCCTCGAAGGTGATCGGCACCTCGGCGATCGGGAGGCCGAGCTTGGCCGCGCGGTAGTTCATCTCCACCTGGAACGCGTAGCCGTTGCTGCGCACCGACTGGACGTCGATCCGGCGCAGGGTCTGCGCCCGCCACGCCTTGAACCCCGCTGTCGCGTCCTTGACGCCCAGCCGCAGGATGGTGTCGACGTAGAAGTTCGCCCACAGCGACAGCGCCCGGCGGTGCCACGCCCACTCCCCCGCCGCGGAGCCGCCCGGCACGTAGCGGGAGCCGAGCACCACCGCGGCGTCGGTGGTCAGCAGCGTGTCGACCATGACGGGAATGGTCCCCGCCGGGTGGGACAGGTCGGCGTCCATCTGCACGACGATGTCCGCGCCCTCGTCCAGCGCCCGGCTGATGCCCTCGACGTAGGCTCGGCCCAGACCGTCCTTCTCCACGCGGTGCAGCACGCCCACCAACCCCGGCGACGCCGCGGCCAGCTCGTCGGCCACCGCGCCGGTGCCGTCGGGCGAGTCGTCGTCGACCACCAGCACGCGCAGGTCCAGCGGCAGGGCGAGCAACTGCTCCACGAGCTTGGGCAGGTTGTCCCGCTCGTTGTAGGTCGGGACGACGACCGTGACCTTCGGCGAGTTCTCTTCCACTGTCATTCCTTAGGTTACGGTGTACTCGGCGACCCACGGTAGCTCAACGAGCCCGGGCAGTTGACCGAGGGCGTCCGTCCAAACAGCACTGACGTGATCCGTTGCGCATTCCCTTGGAGGAAGCCATGTCCCTGCCACTGCCACACGGCATCGGCAGGCCCGCCACCGGAGCGCTGACGCTGCGGGGGTGGACCACCCTGGAACAGCTCACCGAGGTCACCGAGCGGGAACTGCTGGCACTGCACGGAGTTGGCCCCAAGGCCGTGCGGGTGCTGCGCGAGACGATGGCCGAGCACGGCCTCTCCTTCGCCCCGGACCGCCGCTAGTTCCGAGTTCCGCCGCGTACCGCTGTTCACCACGACGCCCGCCTACGAGGACGAGCACGGACCCGTGATCGGGGGCATCCACGGACCTGTTGCGGCACAGACGGTTTTCGCGGGGCGCGGACGGGGCGGTCCCCTGCTCGACGGCAACGGGACCGCCCCGGTGTCCAACGGCTTGCCGCACCACGACTTGCTGACGCTGCCGCCCGCCGTCGCAAGCGCTCGGCTCACGGTGCGCGAATGTTCGGTTCGGGGTGCCTGGAGGTTCGACTCGCGGGGGCGTCAGCGCACGACGAGGACGATCTTCCCCGTGGTGCGGCCGGTCTCCGCCTGGGCGTGGGCCTTGGCGGCTTCGGCGAGCGGGAAGCTCGCCTCGATGTGAACGCGGAGCTTGCCCTGCTCGACGAGTTCGGCGATGGCACGCATCCCCGCGTGGTCGGCCTCGACGAGCATCCCCTCGAACCGGACGCCCAGTTCGGCTGCCTTCCGCACATCGGCGTCGTCGTCGCCCGCCAGGATCGAGACCAGGACGCCGCCCTTGCGCAGCACATCCAGGGAGCGGGTGCGCACTTCACCGGCGAGGGTGTCCAGGACCACGTCGACCTCGCCGACGGCCTCCGCGAAGTCCGTGGTCCGGTAGTCGATCAGCTCGTCGGCGCCGAGTTCGCGCAGCAGCTCGTGCTTGCCCTCGCTGGCCGTGCCGATGACGTGCGCGCCGCGCGCCTTGGCGATCTGCACGGCCAGGTGGCCGACCCCGCCCGCGGCGGCGTGGATCAGCACCCGCTGGCCCGGCTGGACGTCCGCGGTGTCGACCAGCGCCTGGTAGGCGGTGAGCGCGGCCAGGGGCAGGGCACCCGCCTGCACGTGGTCGACGTTCGCGGGCTTGCGGGCGAAGGACCGGGCGGTGGCCTTGGCGTACTCGGCGTACGCGCCCGCGGCGTGCGGGTAGGGCAACATGCCGAACACCTCGTCACCCGGCTTGAACAGGGTGACTCCGCGGCCGACCTCCTCGACGACCCCGGAGACGTCCCACCCGAGGACCGGCACGGGCTCGCTCAGCCACGGGAAGCCCCCGCGGTGCTTCCAGTCGGTCGGGTTGACGCCCGCGGCGTGGACGCGGACGACGATCTCGCTGAGGCCGGGAACGGGGCGCGGCCGTTCGACCTCCCGGAGCACTTCGGGACCGCCGAAGGCGTCCTGGCTGATGGCGCGCATGGTGTTGCTCTCACTCATGGTCACCAGCCTGCCGAGCGTCCGTGATCACGGCAACGGAATCGCGCCGTGACTCGCGCACATCGCGTCGCCGTCCTCGCCCTCGACGGGGTGTACCCGTTCGAACTCGGCACCAGGCCTGCCGGCAGCCCGCAGTCGCGTTGGAAGTCGCAGGCCCGACCGGAGATGTACCGCCTCCCGTGAAGCGGCGTTCAGAGACCGTCGACCAGCACCAGCGCTTGGTCGTCGTGCCGCTTGGCGCGCGGCCAGCGCACGCCGCCGGGGTCGGTGGCCTCGGCTTCGCGGACCACGTCGAGCACCGCCCGCGGGCCACGGGAACGGGCGAGGTCGAGCGCTTCCGGCCAGGTCAGCAGCCCGTAGTCGGTCACACCGCAGGACACCCCGTCGGTGGCGAGCAGCAGCGCACCGACCTCCTCACGCGGCCAGCTGGCCCGGCTGGCGTGCCGCGCGGCCTCCGGGTCGGCCTCGGCCACCCAGAAGCCGTCCGGGGTGTTGCGGTAGGTCGCCGTCCTGGTCATGCCCTCGCGCAGGGCCTCCAGGTGAGCCTGGTCGTAGCCGCCGCCGGTGCGCAGCCGCTCGCGGAAGGTGTGCGGGGAGCGCGGCAGCCTGCTCAGGTGCTCGTCGACCAGCACCTGGTAACCGCGCGGGCCGAACGCCGCGATCGGGCTGTCGGCCAGCACCAGGGCGTCCACCCGGTCCGGCGTCCAGCGCGCCACGGCCACCGTGCTCGACGGCGACCGGCCCGGCACCAGCCCCTCGGCCTCGACCACCGCCCGGATCGCCTCGGCCAGCAGGTCGGCCAGGTCGGCTTCGGGGGCGGCGCGCAGCAACTCGCCCAGCCGGTGCGCGAGCACGCCCGCGTACCAGCCGCCGCTGGGCAGGCCGGGGGTCAGGTTGGTCGCCCCGTCCAGCACCGCGACCGCGTTGTCGAGCACCACGACGTGGTCCTCGGTGGGCCGCTCCCGCCCCGTCACCCCGACACCGGCCTGCTCGGCCACGCGGATCTCGACCACGAACGCATCGTAGGTGCTTGCCGGTCCGGCGGCGGGAACCGGTGAGCCGGGTCCGTTCCACGACTCCGGCGCGCTCGATGCCGGAAGCGGCTCGGTGGTCGGGGTGAGCGCGCACCGCACTCCCCCGACCACCTGAGCGACCCTCACCCGCCGAGGACGTCCAGGTAGTGCTGGTTGAACATCACGCCGAGGACGTTGCCGAACGGGTCGACCACGGAGGCGGTGACGAAGCCCGGTCCGCGCTCGACCGGCTCGTCGTGCACCGCGGCGCCCAGTGACAGCAGCCGCTGGAAAGCGGCCCGGACGTCGTCCACGTGCCAGTAGGCGATCGCCCCGCCCGGCTTCCCCGACCCGCCGTGCGGGGCGAACCGGCTGTCGACGATGCCGAACTCGTGCTGGTAGTCGCCGACGCGGAACTCGACGTACGCGGGCGGTCCCTCGACCGGGCGGGCGAAGTACGCCTCGACGCCGAACACCTCGGCGTACCAGTCCCGCGCGGCCGCGACGTCGTCGGCGAAGAAGCTGACGTTGGCGAGTCCTCGCATCACGGTGATCCCCTCTCCTCGGTGGTCGAGACCCATCTTCCGAGCCAAAGCGCTCACCTCCTGAGCGCTTTTCCGGCGAAACTGGGCGCATGCGCGCTGATCGGCTCGTCGCCGCCCTCCTGCTCCTCCAGGCCAGGGGCCGGGTGACCGCCGCCGACCTGGCCGTCGAACTGGAGGTGTCGTTGGCCACCGCTCGGCGCGACCTGGAGGCGCTGTCCGCGGCGGGCATCCCGGTGTACCCGCAGCCGGGACGCGGCGGCGGGTGGTCGCTGGTCGGCGGCGCCCGCACCGACCTCAGCGGCCTGTCGGCGACCGAGGCCCAGTCGCTGTTCCTGCTCGTGGGGCCCGCGGCGGCCGGGTCCGCCGAAGCCAGGGCCGCGCTGCGCAAGCTCGTGCGCGCGCTGCCGCCGACCTTCCGCGCCGACGCCGAGGCGGCCGCGGGCGCGACGGTGGTCGACCCGGCCCGGTGGGGCGAGCGCGAGCGGCACCGGCCGGGGGTGGTCGACCTGCTGCGCACCGCAGTGGTGCGCGGGCGGCAAGTCCGACTGCGCTACCGGGACGGGACCGAGGAGCGGCTGGTGGACCCGTGGGGACTGGTGGACAAGGACGACACCTGGTACCTGCTGGCGGGCACCGAGCGCGGGCGGCGCACCTTCCGCGTCGACCGGATCACCTCGGCGGAGCTGACCGAGCGGCCCGCCCCGCGCCCGGACGACTTCGCACTGGCCGAGGCGTGGCGGCAGGTCGTCGGTGAGGTGGAGCGGCTGCGTTCGCGCACTTGGGCGACGGTGCTCGTGGAGACGCGGTTCGTCCCGGTGCTGCGCGACCAGTTCGGCAGGCACTGCGAGACCGGGGAGGAGGTCGGGGAGCGCACCCGCGTCCGCCTCGGCGCGCCGACGCCGTTGGACATCGCCCGCCACCTCGCGGGCTGGGGAGCCCTGATCGAGGTGGTGGAGCCGCCGTCGGTGCGGGAGGAGTTGGCGCGCATAGGGGCCGAGCTCACCGCCCGCTACGCGGGCTCTGGCCGGTGAGCGGTCGGTGATCGCTTCCCGAGCGCTCGGTTCGCGGCTTCGCGATGTTCGCCCCATTTAGGGGGCGAATGACCCTCTGTGAGCGCCTGCGCCACAAAACGTGACTCATGTCACCCATTAGCGTGAAGGCTTGTCCCCGTTGGGCGCTCTTGGTTACGTTCGCCGCCGCAGATCACGGAACGGTCACCGGACGGACACGCGCACGCCTACTCCGGCGGGGGCCGATCGCTCACGCGGGAGGCTGTTCGTTGGCTCGGCACAGGAGGGCGCACGATACCGGGGCGCCCGTGGTCGTTCCCGTCCTCGAAGGACCTCCAGGAGCCCACCGCGCCGAATCCGAGCGTGCTCCCCTCGGCCGCCGCGTGTCGGTGGTCGCCATGGCGCTGGGCGTGGTGACCGGTGCGGGCGGCGCGGCCGCGTACGCGGTCAGCGGCGCCACCTTCACCCCGGTCGCGGGCGGCGCGGACTTCGGCGGCCTGCCCGACCCGAAGGCGCCCCCGGCCACCGACAAGATCCAGACCGTGCACGCCGTGGACGTCGGCGGCGAGGCCGCCCGCCTGCTGCGCCACGAGCAGCTGGTGGCCCGCCAGGCGGTGCAGCAGGCCAGCGAGGCGGCCAGGTCGGGCTACGAGGCGCGGAAGAAGGCCGAGGCCGAGCGGATCGCCGCCGAGATCGAGGCGCGCAAGCCGGCCAAGCAGCGGCAGGTCGAGGCGTGGATCAAGGAGGCCATCGGGGTCCTCCAGGCCAACGGCACGCCGGTCACCAACGACGACGTCCAGGCCATCTGGACGGTGATCGAGAAGGAGTCCGGCGGCAACCCCAACGCCGTCAACAACTGGGACTCCAACGCCGTGCGCGGCACCCCGTCCAAGGGCCTGATGCAGGTCATCGACCCGACCTTCCAGGCCTACAAGCTCCCCGGCTACGACGACATCATGCGGCCGGTGGACAACATCATCGCGGGTGTCCGCTACACCTACGCCCGCTACGGCGGCTTCCACGCGCACCCCGGCCTCGTCGGGATCAGCGCGGGCACCGGCTACCAGGGGTACTGACCGGCGGTGGTCCCCGGCACGCGGCGCGGCGCGGGACACGGCATCCTGGTCCGGCACGCATCCGACGAGTTCCACGAGGACGTGACGGGATGACCCGAGCCGCCACCGACCCACCGCACGGGACCGTTCACGCGCCGTGAGCCCGAAGTGGTACGAGGAGGGCGAGGAGCCGGACTACCGGTTCACCCTCGCCAACGAGCGGACTTTCCTGGCCTGGCTGCGCACCGCACTGGCCCTGCTGGCCGGTGCGGTGGCGCTGACCCAACTGGTCCCCGCCTTCTCGGTGACGGGCCTGCGCACCGCCCTGGCGGTGCTGCTGGCGGTCACCGGCACCGCGCTGGCCGCGTTCGCCTACCGCCGGTGGGCACGGGTGCAGCGGGCGATGCGGCACGGCGAACCGCTGCCGATGACGTGGCTGCCGTTCGTCATCGGCTGGATCGCCGCCGTGGCGGGTGTGGTCGTGGTGGTCGCGCTGCTGCCGCACGTCCGGTGAGCGACCGCGGGTTGCAGCGCGAGCGCACCGCGCTGGCGTGGCAGCGCACGGCGCTGTCGGCCGCCGTGGCGGCGTTGCTGTTGCTGCGCAGGGGGATCACCCGTGACGCGCCCCTGGACGTGGTCGCCGGGGCGCTGCTGGTCGGCGTGCTCGCGCTGGCGGCCGTGGCCTCGCGCGTGCGGCCCGCGGGCTCGGCGCGGTGGTTCCTGCGGCTCAGCGCGGGCGCGGTGGTCGCCGCCGGGGCGTTGACCACCGCGCGACTGCTGCTGTGACCGGTCAGCGCCAGGACTTCCAGTACCAGGTCTGGTTCTGCCCACCGTTGCAGGGCCACGCGCCGACTTCGTAGCTCATCGAGCCGTTGGGGTACTCCTGGTCGAGGCACCAGCCGCTGGCCTCGTTGACCAGCGTCGCGTAGTTGTCGCGGGGCCGGTAGTCGATCCGCCAGCGCTGGTTCGCGCCCCCGTTGCACGGGTAGGCGCCCACTCCGGTGGTCGCCGAGCCGTGGGGGTACTCCTGGTCCAGGCACCAGCCGCTCATCCGGTCGACCACCACGGCGGTGTCCACCCCCACCCAGCGCGGCGACCATCGCTGGTTGTCGCCGTTGTTGCAGTCGTGGGCGTTGACGGCCGTGGTGGCGACGCCACCGGGGTAGGCCTGGTCCAGGCACTTGAACGACTGGCGGTTGACCAGCATCGGGTCGGTCCCGGCGCCGGGGGCCAAGCCGAGGTCGATGTGCCAGTTGTCGTGGTTGGCCGCCTCGACGCGGAACGGCGGGGTGGACGCCGGGACACCGGTCGCGTGCGAGTCGTCGGAGAACAGCCCACCGCCGATCGCGGTGGGGCTGTAACCCTCGGGGACGGTGGGGACCACCCGGTAGGTGCCCGCGGGCAGGTCGCTGAAGCCGTAGTACCCCCCTGGGTTGTCGGACTGGCTGGTCGCCGTCCGGTCGACCCGTTCCCCGGAGTCGCCGCGGCCGATCAGCGCGACCGCGGTGGCGATACCCGCCTCCGCCTCGGCCCGACGTCCGTCGCGGTCGGCGTCGTCCCACACGAACCCGGTCACCGCGCTGCCGAGCATCCCGAAGTGGCCCGCCTTGGACACCGGGGACGCTTCGTCCACCGCGGTCCGCACGGTGGTCGCCGTGGTGGGCCGGTACCCCCTGGCGTCGACCGACAGCTCGTACTCGCCGAAGGGCAGCCCGGTGAGGTGGAACTCGCCGCGCTCGTCGGTGGTGATCCGGCGGGTCTGCCCGGTGGTCAGGTGGACCACCGTGACCGGGGCCCCGGCCCGCACGGGCTCCCACGCCTCGCGGCCGCCGTCGTCGACGTGGTCGAACCACACCGCGCCCAGCAGTTCACCGGTTCCGGCGTGCGCGGGCGCGGTGCCCGCGAGCACCAGCCCGGCCGCGAGCACCGCGGCGGACGCGCGTCTGACCACTGTCGACATCTCGGGCGACATCTCGGGTTCTCCCCCCATGAGCACTGCGCTGGAGCTGAGCGCTGACCGGGGAGGAGGGTAGCCCCCGCGTCAGCTCCACTCCCCGGCGATACTGGACCGCGTGACGACGAAGCGGCCCCGGCTGGAGATCGAGTACTGCACGCAGTGCCGGTGGCTGCTGCGCGCCGGGTGGACCGCGCAGGAGCTGCTGACGACGTTCACCACCGAGCTGGGCGAGGTCGCGCTCGTCCCCGGCACCGGTGGCGTCTTCGACATCCGGGTGGACGGCGAGGTGATCTGGTCGCGCGAGGAGCGCGGCGGCTTCCCCGAGCTGGCCGCGCTCAAGCGGTTGGTGCGCGACCGCATCGCCCCCGACCGGGACCTCGGGCACAGCGACCGGCGCTGAGCGCGC
This sequence comes from Saccharothrix coeruleofusca, assembly GCF_017876325.1. Classification (NCBI taxonomy): domain Bacteria; kingdom Bacillati; phylum Actinomycetota; class Actinomycetes; order Pseudonocardiales; family Pseudonocardiaceae; genus Saccharothrix; species Saccharothrix coeruleofusca. The sequence continues at coordinate 2,227,499 of NZ_JAGINV010000001.1, read as the reverse complement.
CCGCCACGCCCGAGGCGGGCGGCGGACCGGGGCCCACCTATCCTGGACGCCACGTCCAGCGGGGGAGGCACCAGCAGTGCGATACGTGGCCATCGGCGACAGCTTCACCGAGGGGGTCGGCGACGAACTGCCCGACGGCTCGCCCCGAGGCTGGGCGGACCTGGTCGCGGCGGGGCTGGCGAGCGCGCTGGGGCAGACCGTGCAGTACGCCAACCTCGCCATCCGGGGCAGGCTGCTCGAACCCATCGTCACCGAGCAGCTCGACGCGGCGCTGGCGCTGTCCCCCGCGCCGACGCTGATCTCGCTCAACGGCGGTGGCAACGACATGATGCGCCCCGGCATGGACGAGCGGCAGCTGGTGGCGCTGACCGAGCGGGCGGTGCGGCGGTGCGCCGACGCGGGTGTGCGGCTGCTGCTGCTCAGCGGCGCCGACCCCTCGGCCAGGCTGCCGTTCGGGCGCACCGTGCACCGCCGGGGCGCCGCGCTGACCAAGGCGGTCGCCGAGCTGGCGGACCGCCACGACCTGCTGTTCGTGGACATGTTCAACGACGTCGAGATCCGGCGGGCCGCCTACTGGTCGCCGGACCGGCTGCACCTCAACGCCGCGGGCCACCAGCGGGTCGCCTCGCGGGTGCTCGACGCCCTCGGGCACCCCACGACCGCGCACGCCATCGCCCCCGGACCGGTCGACCGGCGCACGCTGTCCGCCGAGGCCCGGTACTACCGCGAGCACGTGCTGCCCTGGCTGACCCGCAGGCTGCGCCGCCGCTCGTCGGGGGACGGCCGGACGGGCAAGCACGTCACCTGGACGCCGGTCGAGGCCCTGCCGCGGGTCTGAGCCCTCCGCTCGCGGCTGCCGCACCGCGGACCTAATCCTCGTCCTCCGCCAACCACGGTGGCCGGAACTCGCCCGTGCGAGGTCCCACCAGCCGCCGCATCAGGTCCCGGACCTCCGCCTCGCTCCGCGCGGCCTCGGCCATCAGGTCCCGCCAGTAGTTCGCCACCTGGCGCAGGTAGTCCTGCCAGCCGACGTCCCCGCTGTCGAAGTCCCGCAGGTCGATCAGGCGCTGGTTGTCGGCCAGCGCGCCCTCGCCGATCTTGTCGTGCTTCATGCCGTAGGCGCTGGACTCGGGATTCGCGGTCTTCTCGGAGGAGAACATGTCGTGCTTGTAGCCGATCGCGTTCTCACCCCACGGCTTCGTGGTCTCCAACCCGAACTGCATGTCGCCGTCGTGGTCCAGCCCCGGCGGTTTGAAGTGGATGAACAGGTGGCCGTGGGCGCCGTCCGGCTTGATCACGTCACCCTCGTGGTGCATCTCCCCCCAGCCGCCCAGCGCCAGGTTGAGGCCGTAGAGCCGGGAACCGTCCGGGGACAGGTGCGCCTTGTCCAGCAACTGCTTGACGATGTTGCGCGCCCCGATGAGGGTACCGCCCTGCTCCTCGAAGGCGCCGAGGGTGCCGTCGGCCCGGTTCTTGCCGATCTTCTGGTCGTGCGTGCCGTACAAGCGGCGCTCCTTGGGGTTCACGTCCTTCCCCGAACCGCCCGGCTCCATCACGCCCACCCACTCGGGCAGGGCGAACTTGTTCTCGTCCCTGGCTTTGAGCTGGGGGATGCGGACGGTGACCCGGCCACCGTGCGCCAGCGCCCTGGCCACGTCCCCTTCGATGTAGTCCACGTGCGCGCCCTGCTCCTTGTTGTAGACCTTCAGGCCGTTCTGCATGAGCAGGAAGATGCGGCCCAGGACCTCCTGCGAGCGCTTGACCCTGTCGGCGTGGGACGGCTTGCTGCCCGGCAGCGGCGCGTTGGGCACCAGCGTTCTCACGAAGGCGTCGCTGATCTGGGTGTTCTGCTCCGTCGTGACACGTTCGCGCTCCTCCGCGCTCAACCCGGCGGGGTGGCGCAGGCGCAGCGACCTGCCCAGGACGTAGGCGGGGGACCTGCGCACCTTCTCGGGCTGCCCCGGCGTGCCGTGGGTGTCCCACGCGATGGTCGCGACCAGCAGCCGCTTGCCCGCCCCCTGGTGCAGCCAGCCGCTGTAGTCCTCGGCGGCGTAGTAGGCCCGCGCGGCGTCGTAGCCGCCCACTTCGACGGTGTCGAGCCACTGCGGGTCGCAGCGGCGGATCGCGCTCAGCTCGCTGTCGCTGAACAGCGGTCCGTTCTTGACCCGCGCCCGCAGCGCTTCGCGGATGCGGTGGTCGGCGACGAACCCGGACTCGTTCGCACCGATCAGCGACCGGGTCAGCGCCGTCCGCGCCCGCGTCTGATCGAGCCGGTCCGGGGGCTCACCGCCCTCGGCGACCCGCTGGACGAACCGGGTGGCGGCCAGGTTGCCCGCGCTGCGCTGCAGGTCGAGCAGCCTGGCGGCGGTCGGGCCCGCGGACGGCGACGAGCCAGGGTCGTCCCGGTCCGGCGGCCTGCGGACCGGTGTCCGCGGGGGCCGTTCCCCCTCACCCGCGCGGTCCTGCCTCGAATGCACCGGCACCACCCTCCCGGTCGTCGCGGTCCCCCGGTCCGACGCTAGGACCGCGCGGCCGCGCGGGCAGCGGCGGTGGGGGCAGCGTCGGGGCGGACCGGTTGCCCGCCCGCACCGCTCGGCCCGCCCGCGTCCTCGACCGGGCAACGGACCGCCGCTGGATACGATGTGGGGTCGACGAGGGCCGGACAGAGAGGAAGAACGTGGAAACGCTCGAGTTCCAGTCAGAGGCGCGTCAGCTGCTCCAGCTGATGATCCACTCGATCTACTCGAACAAGGACACGTTCCTGCGCGAACTGGTGTCCAACGCCTCCGACGCGCTGGACAAGCTCAGGCTGGAGACCTTCCGCGACAAGGACCTGACCGCGGACACCTCCGACCTGCACATCGCCATCGACGTCGACCGCGAGCAGCGCACCCTGACCGTGCGCGACAACGGCATCGGCATGACCCGCGACGAGGTGATCGGGCTGATCGGCACCATCGCCAAGTCCGGCACCGCGGAGTTCCTGCGCAAGCTGCGGGAGTCCCAGGACGCGGCGGGCTCGCAGGACCTCATCGGCCAGTTCGGCATCGGCTTCTACTCCACGTTCATGGTCGCCGACCGGGTCACCCTGGTGACCAGGCACCCGCGCTCGGCCGAGGGCGTGCGGTGGGAGTCCACCGGCGAGAGCACCTACACCATCGAGGACGTCGCCGACGCGCCGCAGGGCACCTCGGTCACCCTGCACCTCAAGCCCGCCGACGCCGAGGACAACCTCCCCGACTACACCTCGACGGCGAAGATCACCGAGATCGTCAAGCGCTACGCCGACTTCATCACCTGGCCGATCAGGCTGCTGCCCGAGCGGGGCGAGGACGGCGAGCCGAAGACGGTCAACTCCCGCAAGGCGCTGTGGGCCCGGCCCTCCAGCGAGGTCACCGAGGACGAGTACGCCGAGTTCTACCGGCACGTCAGCCACGACTGGAACAAGCCGCTGGAAACCATCCGGATGCAGGCGGAGGGGACCTTCGAGTACCAGGCGCTGCTGTTCATCCCCTCCCAGGCGCCGATCGACCTGTTCATGCGGGACGCCAAGCGCGGTGTGCAGCTCTACGTCAAGCGCGTCTTCATCATGGACGACTGCGAAGAGCTGATGCCGGAGTACCTGCGCTTCGTCAAGGGCGTGGTGGACGCGCAGGACCTGTCGCTGAACGTGTCGCGGGAGATCCTCCAGCAGGACCGCCAGATCCAGCTGATGCGCCGCAGGCTGGTGAAGAAGGTGCTGTCCACGGTCAAGACCATGATGACCGAGCGCCCGGAGGACTACGCGACGTTCTGGCGCGAGTTCGGCCGCGCGGTCAAGGAGGGTCTGCTCAACGACGTCGAGAACCGCGACGCGATCCTCGCCGTGTGCTCGTTCCACTCCACTCACGACGCCGAGGGGCAGACCACGCTCGCGCAGTACGTGGAGCGGATGAAGCAGGACCAGCAGCACATCTACTACATGACCGGCGAGTCGCGCGCCGCCGTGGAGAACTCGCCGCACCTGGAGGCGCTGCGCGCCAAGGGTTACGAGGTGCTGGTGCTGACCGACCCGGTGGACGAGATGTGGGTCGACGCGGTGCCGGAGTTCGACGGCAAGCAGTTCCAGTCGGTCGCCAAGGGCCAGGTCGACCTGGAGACCGAGGAGGAGAAGGCGCAGGCGCAGGAACGCGAGAAGGACTACGCCGACCTGCTGGCGTGGATGACCACGGCGCTGGAGGAGAAGGTCAAGCAGGTGCGGCTGTCCTCCCGGCTGACCACCTCCCCCGCCTGCGTGGTCGGCGACGCCCACGACCTGACCCCGACGCTGGAGAAGATGTACCGCGCGATGGGGCAGGAACTCCCGCCGGTCAAGCGCATCCTGGAGCTGAACCCGACCCACCCGCTGGTGACCGGGCTGCACAAGGCCTTCACCGAGCGCGAGGACCGCGCCGGGCTGGCCGAGACCGTCGAACTGCTGCACGGCATGGCACTGCTGGCCGAGGGCGGCGAGCTGACCGACCCGTCCCGGTTCGTGCGGGTGCTGTCGGAGCACCTGCAGCGCTCGCTCTGACTTCGGGACCGCGTGGAGCCCTCGCCTGCCATGAGGGCTCCACGCCGGACTCTTCCTGTGATCTGGCGCACGTTGAGATTACCTGACATCTGGTCGGAAAATTCCCGCCCGATCGACTCCTCGGGTATACACCTCGGGTGAACAGGGCGGGGACGCCGACCACAGTGGAGCGTCGTCCCCGCCTCCGGTTCTCGTCCGAGGGGGCTTTCGCGGCATGAGCTTCTGGGAGTTCGTGGCCGACCGGTGGGACCGGTTGCTCGCCGAATCCCTGCTGCACCTCAGCGCCGTGGTGCAGTGCACGCTGCTGGCCGCGCTGATCGGCGTGGCGATCGGTCTGGTGGTCTACCGCAGTCCGCTGGGCTCGGCCGCCGCGACCGCGTTGACCAGCGCGATCCTGACCATCCCGTCGTTCGCGCTGCTGGGTCTGCTGATCCCGGTGCTGGGCTTGGGCGCGCCGCCGACGGTGGTCGCGCTGGTGCTCTACGGACTGCTGCCGATCGTGCGCAACACCATCGTGGGACTGGGCGGGGTCGACGCCGCGGTGCGCGACGCCGCGCGCGGTGTGGGCATGAGCAGGCTCGGCGTGCTGACCAGGGTCGAGCTGCGGCTGGCCTGGCCCGCGATCCTGACCGGGATGCGGGTGGCCGCGCAGATGCTGATGGGCATCGCCGCGATCGCCGCCTACGCCCGCGGCCCCGGCCTGGGCGTGGAGATCTTCGCGGGCCTGACCAGGGCGGGCAGCGCCAACGCCACCAACCAGGCGATCGCCGGGACGCTCGGCGTCGTCGTCCTCGCGCTGGCCCTGGACGGGGTCTTCGCGCTGATCGGCCGCTACACCATCGCTAGGGGGATCCGTGGCCAGTGAGATCGAGCTCGTCGACGTGACCAAGCACTACCCCGGCGCCCCCGCGCCCGCGGTGGAGTCGGTGAGCATGACCATCCCGGCGGGCGAGACCGTGGTGTTCGTCGGTCCGTCCGGCTGCGGCAAGACCACCACCATGCGGATGATCAACCGGCTGATCGAGCCGACGTCGGGCCGCATCACCATCGACGGCGAGGACACCCGGTCGCTGGACCCCGACCGGCTGCGCCGCGGCATCGGCTACGCCATCCAGCAGGCCGGGCTGTTCCCGCACATGACGGTCGGGCAGAACGTGGCGACCGTGCCCGGCCTGCTGGGCTGGAGCCGCGCCAAGGTGGCCGAGCGGGTCGACGAGATGCTCGACCTGGTCGGGCTGGACCCGGCCGAACACCGCGACCGCTACCCGCGCCAGCTCTCCGGCGGGCAGCAGCAGCGGGTCGGCGTGGCCCGCGCGCTGGCCGCGGACCCGCCGGTGCTGCTGATGGACGAACCGTTCGGCGCGGTCGACCCGATCACCCGCGGCAACCTCCAGGACGAGCTGATGCGGCTGCAGGCCGAGCTGCGCAAGACGATCGTGTTCGTCACGCACGACTTCGACGAGGCGGTCAAGCTCGGCGACCGGATCGCCGTGCTCGGCGACCGGTCGCGGGTGCTGCAGTACGACACGCCGGAGGCGATCCTGGCCAACCCGGCCGACGACACCGTGGCGGGCTTCGTCGGCGCGGGCGCCTCGCTCAAGCAGCTGACGCTGCTGCGGGTGCGGGAGGTCGAACTCGGCCAGGTGACGACCGCGTCGGTGACCGACGACGCCGCCGAGCTGGAGCGCAAGCTGGCCGGGGCCCGGCGCGGGTTCGCACTGCTGCTCGACGCGCGCGGCAGGCCGGTGAGCTGGGTGCACGCGCGCAACCCCCGGCAGCCGCGCCCGGTCGGCGACTCGGTCTCGCTGCGCTCGACGCTGCGCGACGCCTTGGAGGCCATCCTCACCGAGGGCGGCACCGCGGTCGTCACCGGCGGCCGCGGCGAGTACGTCGGCGTGGTCGAGATCGGCACCGTCATGGCGGCCGTGCAGCAGCTGCGCGAGGAGCACACGGGGGTGGCGGGGTGACCGCGGCGGTGACCCGGCGGGACCGCGCCGACCGGCTCCGGCTGCTGGCCCAGCCCATCGCCGTGGTCGTGCTCGTCGGCGGGGTGCTGGCCTGGGCGTTCAGCACCGACCTCGACTCGATCGAGGCGCAGAGCATCAACGCCTCGACCCTGCTGTCAGTCACCTGGGACCACCTGCTGATCAGCTTCGCGGTGACCGGGCTGGTGCTGGTGGTGGCCGTGCCGCTGGGGGTGCTGCTGACCCGGCGCTGGGCCCGCCGCGCGGCACCGGTGTTCCTCGGCATCGCCACGATCGGCCAGGCATCCCCCGCCATCGGCGTGCTGGTGCTGTTCTTCCTGGCCTCGGGCATGGAGGGGATGTGGGCGGCGGTGCTGCCGATCGCCTTCTACACGCTGCTGCCGGTGCTGCGCAACACCGTGGTGGGCCTGCAGGGCGTGGACCCGGCGCTGGTCGACGCCGGGCGCGGCATCGGCATGTCCAGCGCGGCCGTGCTGCGCCGCGTCGAGCTGCCGCTGGCCGTGCCGATGATCCTGGCCGGGCTGCGCACCGCGCTGGTGCACGCGGTCGGCGTGGCGACCCTGGCGGTGTTCGTCAACGGCGGCGGGCTCGGCCTGCTCATAGACACCGGTTACAAGCTCGCGCGAGTGCCCGTGCTGGTCACCGGCGCGGTGCTGGCCGTGGGCCTGGCGCTGCTGGTGGACTGGCTGGGCGCGGTCGCCGAGACCTACCTGGGACCGAAGGGGCTGCGATGAGCGCACGTCTTCGGCGGCGGCTGGCCGCGCTCGGCGCCGCCGCCTGCTGCCTGCTGGCCTCGGGCTGCGGCCTGGAGAGCTCGTTCGCGCTGCCGTTCGAGGTGGCGCCCGGCTCCATCGGGCCGGTACCGGAGCTGGCCGGGGTGGAGATCTCGGTGGGGTCCAAGGACTTCACCGAGAACCAGGTCCTGGGCTACCTCGCCGAGGTGGCGCTGTCCGCCGCCGGGGCCGAGGTCCGGGACATGACCAACATCCAGGGCTCCATGAGCTCCCGCCAGGCGCTGCTCACCGACGACATCGACCTGTCGTGGGACTACACCGGCACGGGCTGGATCAGCTACCTGGGCAACACCGACCCGATCCCCGAGGAGCGCGCCCAGTACGAGGCCGTGCGCGACGCCGACCTGGCCCGCAACGGCCTGGTGTGGCTGGACTACTCGGCGGTGAACAACACCTACGCCTTCGCCGTCACCAGGGCCTTCGCCGAGGCCAACGGCCTGCGCACCACCTCGGACATGGTGCGGCTGGTCCAGCAGGACCCGAGCAAGGGCGTGTTCTGCCTGGAGACGGAGTTCGCCAGCCGCAACGACGGCTTCCCCGGCGTGGCGCGGGCCTACGGGTTCGACACCGGGGCCGCGCAGGTGAAGACCTTCGGCATCGGCACCATCTACACCGCGACCGCGCAGGGGCTGTGCAACTTCGGCGAGGTGTTCACCACCGACGGCCGGATCGTCGCCCTGGACCTGGTGGTGCTGGAGGACGACCGGAAGTTCTTCCCCCAGTACAACGCCGCGATCGTGCTGCGCCAGGACTTCCACGACGCCCACCCGCAGGTGGCCGAGGTGATGGCGCCGGTGGTCGACGAGCTGGACAACGACACCATCCGGGCGCTCAACGCCGAGGTCGACGTCCTGGGCCGCGACCCCGCGGTGGTCGCCCGCGACTGGATGGTCCGCAAGGGGTTCGTGTCGCAGGCGGAGTGACCACCCGGCCGGGGTGGGGTTCCCGCCCCGGCCGGGCCACCTGGTCAGCCCCGGAACTCCGGCTGCACCCCGGCGGTGTCGCCGTCGAAGGGTGGACGTGCCGCCGACTTCGCGGACCGCTCGAGCGGTCCGCTCGCTCGGGTCAATCCCGGAGGACCGGCAAGCGCAGGCGCATCCGAGTGCCGGGGGTGAGGGATTCAGCGGCCACCTGGCCGCCGTGGGTCTCCACCACTTGGCGCACGATGGCCAGGCCGAGCCCCGATCCGGGCAGCGACCGCGCCTGCGCCGACCGGTAGAAGCGGTCGAAGACGAACGGCAGGTCCGCCGCCGGGATGCCGGGGCCCTCGTCGGTCACCGCCAGTTCGCCGTCGGCCACGGTGACCAGCACCCGGCCGCCGGGCGGGCTCCACTTCACCGCGTTGTCGACCAGGTTCCCGACGGCCCGCTCGATCCCGTCGGGGTCGACGTGCACCAGGCACGGCGACAGCGCCGACTCGAACCGCACCCCGGCCGAGCGCGCCGCGGCCTTGGCCACCACCCGCGCGGCCACCAGGTCCAGCCGGGTGTCCTCGGCCCGCGCGGTGCCCTCGCCGTAGCGGGCGAGGTCGATCAGGTCGTTGACCAGGGTGCGCAGCTCACCCGCCTGCCGGATCGCCTCGCGCACCATCACCGGCGCCTCGGGGTCGCCCAGGCCCTCGCCGTCGGCGAGCAGTTCGAGGTTCGTGGTCAGGCTGGTCAGCGGGGTGCGCAGCTCGTGCGACGCGTCGGCCACCAGCTGGCGCTGCGCCTGCACGGAGATGTCCAGCGCCGTCATCATGGTGGCGAACGACCGCCCGAGGCGGCCGATCTCGTCGCTTCCGGTGAGGTCGACGCGGGAGCTGAGGTCCTGGGTCGCGGTCACGTGCTCGACCGCGTCGGTCAGCACCCGCACCGGCCGCAGCACCCGGCGGGCCATCAGCCTGCCCGCCAGCGCGGCGATCGCACCGCCGACCGCGGTCAGCGCGACCAGCAGCACCGCCAGCGGCCTGAGCACGTCAGACTCGGCCGACAGCGGCCGGGCGACCCGGACCAGCGTGATCGTCGTCTCCGGCATCGGCGCGGTGTAGACGCGGTAGGCGACGCCCTCGTGGACGGCGTCCTGGTAGTAGGGGGGCTCGGTGCCGCGGAGCACGGCGAGGTCCCGATCGGTCACCGGGATGAACTGCCTGCCCGGTCTCGGATCCTCCGGCACGATGACCAGTTGCAGCAGCGTGCTGCCCAGGTCGATCGGGGTTTCGAACGAGAGGGTGTCCTTCGACTCGATGACGTCCTGCTTGAGCCGGATGGCGATGGCCGGGGTCTGCGGCACGACGTCGGCCAGCGAGGTGTCCACCTGGCGGCGCAGGTTGTCGCGCACGGTCGAGTAGACCGCCACCGAGGCCAGTGCCAGGGCCAGCAGCACCACCAGGCCGGCGGCGACCCCGACCCTGGTGCGCAGCGTCACGGCCGTTCCCGCAGCACGTACCCCAGTCCGCGCACGGTCTGGATCAGGCGCGGTTCGCCCGCCGACTCCAGCTTCCCGCGCAGGTAGCTGATGTAGACCCACAGCGCGTTGGACGCGGGGCCGAAGTCGTAGCCCCAGACCGACTCGAAGATCAGCTCGCGGCCGAGCACCCGGTCCGGGTTGCGCAGGAACAGCTCCAGCAGCGCGTGCTCGGTGCGGGTCAGCTCGATCTCCCGGCCTGCGCGGTGCACCCGACGGGTGGCCGTGTCCATCTCCACGTCGGCGAACCGCAGCACCTCCAGGTCGGCCCCGGTGCGCCGCAGCAGGGCGCGCAGCCGGGCCCGCAGCTCGTCCAGCGCGAACGGCTTGACCAGGTAGTCGTCGGCCCCGGCGTCGAGCCCGGCCACCCGGTCCTCGACCAGGTCGCGCGCGGTGAGCATGAGGATCGGCGTGCGGTCGCCGCGGCGGCGCAGCCTGCGGCAGATCTCCAGCCCGTTGGGCTCGGGCAGCAGGACGTCCAGCACGATCACCTCGGGCCGGACCCTGCCCACCTCGTCGAGGGCCTGCGCCCCGTCGACCGCGACCGACACCTGGTAGCCGTCCCGGCGCAGCGCTTGGGTCAGGGAGCGGCGGACCGCTTCGTCGTCGTCGACCACCAGGACTCGCACGCCTCCCAGTATGGATGATCACCGCGGACGGCCCGTCCGCCGCGGTCGGGACCACCGGCCCCGACCGCGGCGGACGGATCACCTGATCGATGAACTTCCGATCAGAGCTTCATCTTCACCGCGGTGAGGGCGTCACTGAGCCGCTGGGGGCTGACGCCGAGGTCCTTGGCGATGATGATGAACCTCGGGTCGTCGGTGATCGCGCCCTCCGGCACGACCCTCTCCAGGACGCGGAGCACCTGCAGCGCCCGCTCACCGGAGATGCCCAGCTCGACGGCCAGCAGCCTGGCGGCCTTGTGCAGGTTGTCCTCCTGCCCGGCGCCCGCGGCGGCGGCGCTCTGCGTCGCCGGGGGCTGGCTCGCCAGGGCCGTCGACACGTTCGCCGAGACCACCGCGGTCAGCGCCCCCGCCGTCAGGACGGCGGCGATGAGCTTGCCTCGAATACCCATTCACGTGCTCCAGTCGTTCTGCGGCGCCGGTCGTTCCGGCACCTGGGACCAGCAGACCAAGCGGAGCTCAGCGGAACTTTCGCCCAACCTTGGAATCACCTTAGGAACCACTGGGGGCACGACCCCCGGCAAGGCGCCCGCTTCCCGCCCGCTCGACGGCGTGGGCCACTCCTGTTTCGCGCTCGGCCGGGTGGCGCCTGCCGAGGCCGCCTGGCGGAAGGCCCTGGCACCTACCGGGAGAGGTGGTCACCGCTCCCGCACGGCCGCCAGTTCCGCCGGTGGCGGGCCGGGGTGCACGATGCCCAGCCGGTGCGTGGCCCTGGTCATCGCGACGTAGAGGTCGTTGTGCCCCAACGGTCCCGCACCGAGGATCGCCGCCGGGTCGGCGATCAGGACCGCGTCGAACTCCAGCCCCTTGGCCTGGCGAGGAGTCAGCAGCACCACCTCGGCGGACGGATCGTGCGCGGCGCCGGGGGACAACGCCTCCGCCAAGCGGTCGACGTGCTCCCGCGGGGCGATGACCGCGACCCTGCCGTTGAGCGACGGCGCCAGTCGGGCGACGACCGCGGGGAAGTCGGCGGGGGTGGTGCGCACGCGCCACGGCGTCTCACCGGTCGAGCGGATCGCCTTCGGGGGCCGTGTTCCGGGGTGGTGGGCGGCGAGCAGGTCGGCGGTGGCATCCACGACCTCCGCCGGGGTGCGGTAGCCCACGGTGAGCCGCGCGAGCCGCCAGCGGTCGGCCACGTGCGGGGCCAGCACGTGCTCCCACGACCGGGCTCCCGCCGGGTTCCCGGTCTGGGCCAGGTCGCCGACGACCGTCATGGACCTGGTGGGGCACCGGCGCATCAGCATCCGCCAGGCCATTTCGGACAGTTCCTGCGCCTCGTCCACGACGACGTGCCCGAAGGTCGGGCAGCTCTCACCGAGCAGCGCGGCGGCCTCGTCCAGCAGCGGGACGTCCGCCGCGCTCCAGTCGGCCGCGCTCCAGTCGGCCGCGCTCCGGTCCGCCACGCCGAGCAGGTCCGCCACCACGCCTTCCGCCGTCAGCCGCGGCCACAGGTCGTCGAGCGCGGCGCGGACGCCGGGATCGGCGAGCAACGAGTCCCGCAGGGCGGTCCGGTCGGTGTCGTCCAGCAGCTCCTTGGGGCCGTCGTCCTGCCCGACCACGACACCCGCGGCGGCCAGCGCCCGCAGGTCGGCCTCGCTGAGCCGCCCGTCGGCGCTGCCGCCGTCGATGGCCTCACCGGTGTCGGTGAGCACGACCGATTCCAGCCGGTCGGCCAGGTGCCGGGCCAGCGCGTCCACCAGGTCCCGCTGGAAGACCAGCCCGGCCTGGTTGTGCGGCAGTCCGGTCCGCCTGGCCCTGCGCACCGCCCGACGGCACGCGGCCGGGTCCAGGCGCAGCACCTGCCCCTCGAAGTCGATGTCGACCGGACCGTCGGGCATCCGGACCTTCGAGCGCACGGCGGCGGCCAACCGGTCGGCCATCACCGCCCGGCCCTTCTCCACCTCGGTCTCCGGCGGGTCGACCCGGCTGACGGCGACGCCGGGACGCAGGTCGGCGACGGTCGAGGTCACCACGCTGTGCTCGCCGAGGCCGGGCAGCACCTGGCCGATGTAGTCGAGGAAGATCCGGCTCGGCCCGATGACCAGGACACCGCGGGTGCGCAGGTGCTGGTGGGTGTAGAGCAGGTAGGCCACCCGGTGCAGCGCGACGGCCGTCTTGCCGGTCCCCGGCCCGCCCTGCACCACCAGCACGCCGCGGTGGTCCTCGCGGATGATCCGGTCCTGCTCGGCTTGCAGGGTCGTGACGATGTCGCGCATCCGGCCGGTGCGGCCCGCGGTCACCGCCGCCAGCAGCGCGGCCTCCCCCACCAGGCCGCCGTCCGCGCCGTCCAGGTCGAGCAGTTCGTCGTCCAGCGCCACGACCACCCGGTCCCGCGTGGTGATGTGCCTGCGCCGCCGGACGCCTCGGGGGACGGCCGCGGTGGCGGTGTAGAAGGCGCGGGCGGCGGGTGCCCGCCAGTCGAGCAGCAGGGGCTCGTCATCCTCGTCGAAGAGGCTCAGCCGTCCTATGTAGACAGAACCGCTGTCGCGCATGTCCAAGCGGCCGAAGCACATGCCCTGCCGCACGGCGTCCAGGCGGGTCACCTCCGCCCGCCACACGGCGACCGATCCGCCGTCGCTGCCCCGCGTGCCCGCCAAGCGCTTCACCGCCTCTTGGCGCATGGCGTCGACGCGGGCGTGCAAGGCCGTCAGGTACTGCTGCTCGATGGCGATCTCATCGCTGGTCAAACCGCTGCGCTCCCCCACGGGTCGGTGATCGGTGGCACCGAGGGTGCCCGGCCGACCTGCGGAAGAACAGTCTTGTTCTTCCGATGCGGTTTCAATCGCCCCGGGAAGCCGCACGGGACACCGACCACTGCCCGGTGTCCCGAACGCTCGGTTCGCGGCCGCCTGAGCGTGGGTCAGAAGATCAGCACGAGCAGCAGGATCACGGCCAGCACGACGGCGATGACGGTGGGGGCGGTGGCGGGCGACTTGCGGTAGTGCCGCTCCACCGTGGTGGTGCGGAACCAGGCGCCCGGCAGCCGACGCCGGTGTCGTTCAACCCAGGGCATGTCCCCTCCAGATTCGTCGGCGCGCCGGCGGACCGGCGCGCGATCGCGGTTGTCATACCCCCGCGCTCCGGCCACGACACCAGATTGCTGCGACAGGACCACCCCACTCGGCCGGGCGGAGGCCGGTGGACGCGCTCGTCCGGTGGTTCAGTGCCGCTCGGTCACCGGGAGGGGTGCGGCGTGCTCGCAGTTGAGCCCGTCGAGGCAGACGCGCAGCTGGCGCCGCCACAGCCACGGCTTGTCCACCGGGGTCATCTGCACGGTCTGGCTCAACGCGGCCAGCAGCAGCGCGAGGTCGTCGGTGGTGATGTCGGGTCGCAGCTTCCCGGCCCGCTGGGCCCGCTCGCGCAGCTCGTCGATGATGCGCACGAGCGGCTGCCCGCAGGTCTGCGCGGGGTGGCGCCAGTTCTCGCAGTAGCGCTCCACGACGGCGCGGTGGTGCGCCTGGTTGACCAGCGCCTGCTCGAAGAACTCCTCCAACGCCGCGCGCGGGTCCTCGGTGGCCGCCGCCGCCTGCCTGGCCTCGCTGGTCCAGGTCGCGAACTCCCGCTCCAGGACCGTGCCCAGCAGGTCCTCCTTGGTCGGGAAGTGCCGGTAGAGCGTGCCCATGCCCACGCCGCTGCGCTGGGCGATCTCCCGGACGTCGACGGTGCAGCCCTGCTCGGCCAGCACTCCCGCGGCCGCCTCGATGATCGCGGCGCGGTTGCGCTCGGCGTCCGCTCGGCGGACGCGCTTGGGGGAGGTGGCGGAGTGCTCGGCGCGCGTCACGACCTCATCATACGACTCCCCCTTCAACCGGAGCACTTGCTCCACTAGGCTGTGGAAACGAAAAGGAGCAACTGCTCCCCTTGACTTCGCCAACGCCGAGGAACCCCGATGACCGAGCCTTCCGTGGCACCGCTGTTCCGCCCCTTCCGACTGGGGACGCTGGACCTGCCCAACCGCGTCGTCATGGCACCCATGACCCGCGAGTTCTCGCCCGGCGGCGTGCCCGGCCACGACGTGGCCGACTACTACGCGCGCCGCGCCGAGGGCGGCGTCGGCCTGATCGTCACCGAGGGCACCTACGTCGACCACCCCAGCGCGGGCGGCAGCGACCGCGTTCCGCGCTTCTACGGCGAGGACGCGCTGGCAGGCTGGGCGCGCGTGGTGGAGGCGGTGCACGCGCGGGGCGGGCGCATCATGCCGCAGCTGTGGCACGTCGGCCCCGCCCGCGAGCCCGGAACCCCGCCCGTGCCCGACGCCCCCGTGCTGTCCCCCTCGGGCGTGGCGCTGGACGGCACGCCGCTGGGCGAGGCGGCCCCGGTGCCCACCGCGAGCGACCTGGACTCCGTCGTCGAGGCCTTCGCCGGCGCCGCGGCCTCCGCCCAGCGCCTCGGCTTCGACGGCGTGGAGCTGCACGGCGCGCACGGCTACCTGCTCGACAGCTTCCTGTGGGAGAACACCAACCGGCGCACCGACGCCTACGGCGGCGACCCGGTGGCCCGCACCCGCCTCGTGGCCGACGTGGTCACCGCCGTGCGCAAGGCCACCGGCCCCGACTTCCCCGTCGTCCTGCGCCTGTCGCAGTGGAAGCCCACCGACTACCAGGCCCGCCTGGCGGCCACGCCGCAGGAGCTGGAGTCGATCCTCGCGCCGCTGACCGAGGCGGGCGTGGACGCCTTCCACGCCTCCACCCGACGCTACTGGCTGCCCGAGTTCGAGGGTTCCGAGCTGAACCTGGCGGGCTGGGTCAAGAAGATCACCGGGCTGCCCACCATCACGGTCGGCTCGGTCGGCCTGGACGGCGAGTTCATGGCCACCTTCACGGGCGAGATGCCCTCCCCTGCGGGCATCGAGAAGCTGCTGGAGCGCATGGCGGCCGACGAGTTCGACCTCGTCGCGGTGGGCCGCGCCCTGCTCGCCGACCCGGCCTGGGCCGAGAAGGTGCGCACCGGCCGCGCGCAGGAGATCGCCCACTTCACCCGCGAGGCGCTGACCACGCTCGTCTGAGCGGACCTGGCCGGCGGGCGCTCAGCGGCGGCGCACGCACCGGCCGCGCAGGACCACCGCGATCGGATCGGCGGGCAGGCGCGGGTCCGATCGCGGGTCCTCGGCACGGGTGGGCGTGTCCGCGAATCCGGATGACCACCCGCGAAATCACGTGAACCACGTGGCCTCCCCCGAGTAGCGTGCCCCGGTGCCCAATCCCACCGCCCTGCTGGCCGTTTACGACGACCAGGTGCGCACAGCCGAGATCACGAACCTGTCGCCCGGCGCGCACGCCGAACGCGACGGGCCGGTGGTGCGGGTCGTCGGGCAGCACCGGCGCGGCTTCGTCAGCGGCCCGCGCGACCTCGGCCTGGACGGCGCGGAGCTGGACGCGCTGATCGCGCGGCAGCGGGACTTCTTCGCCGCACGAGGCGAGGCCGTGGAGTGGAAGACGCGCGGACACGACCTGCCCGCGGACCTGCCGCGCAGGCTCGTGGCCGCGGGTTTCACGGCCGAGCAGCCGGAGACGGTGCTCATCGGGGAAACCGGGGAACTGGCCGCGGCGGACCCCGCCCCCATCAGCGGCGTCACCGTCCGGGAAGCGCGGTCCGAGTCGGACATGCTCCGGATCGCCGAGATGGCCTCCGAGGTCTGGGGCGACGACCGGAGCTGGCTGGCCGCGGAGCTGGTCGACCGGGTGCGCGACGGGACGGGGCGGACCGTCGTGGTCCTCGCCGAAGCGGACGGCCGGGTCGTCTCCTCGGCCAGGCTGGAGTTCGAGCCGGGCACGGAATTCGCGGGCCTGTGGGGTGGCGCCACGCTGGCCGGGTGGCGGGGACGGGGCGTCTACCGCGCCCTGGTCGCCCACCGCGCCCTGGTCGCGGCGCGGCGGGGTACCCGGTACCTCCAGGTCGACGCGACCGAGGACAGCCGCCCCATCCTGGAGCGGATGGGGTTCACCGCCGTCACGACCACCACGCCCTACGTGTGGAGCCCGTGACACCGCATCGGGTGCGCGGGCGGGTGTTCGGGGCGCGATCGCGGATGAATCGCACCCCGAGTGGCTACCCCGACCGAGTACTACCGGAGGAAGGGGTGCTCATGGCCGACGGGACGACCGGACGAACCGCGTCAGCGGACGACCGCGGGGTCGACCTGGCGGCCCAGCTGACCGAGGTGGCGCGCACCCTCCAGCAGCAGGAGGACGCGCAGGACACCCTGGACGAGATCGTGCGGGGCGCGGTGGGGACCATCCCCGGCGCCTGGCAGGCCGGGATCATCACGGTCACCGGCAGGCGCGAGGTGGACACCGTGTCGATGACCGGCGACGTCGTCGGTGAGGTCGACCAGATCCAGTACGACACCGGGCAGGGCCCCTGCCTGGAGGCGCTCTACGCCCACAAGATCGTCAACGTGCCCGACCTGGCCCACGAGACGCGCTGGCCGGAGTTCGCCGACCGCGCGCACCGGCTGGGGGTCTCCAGCATGCTGTCGCTGCAGTTGTTCGTGCGCGACGACGACCTCGGCGCGCTCAACCTCTACTCCCCCGACGCGCACGCCTTCGGCGAGGAGGCCGAGCACGTGGGGTCGTTGTTCGCCGGGCACGCCGCGGTGGCGCTGGCCAACGCCCGGCAGCGGGACAACCTGGTCCAGGCGGTGCAGACCCGCGACCTGATCGGCCAGGCCAAGGGCATCCTGATGGAGCGCCACAAGATCACCGGCGACCAGGCGTTCACCGTGCTGATGCGCACCAGCCAGCGGACCAACGTCAAGCTGCGCGACCTCGCCGAGGTGCTGGTGCGCACGGGTGAGCTCGCCCCGTCCGCCGCCCGGTAACCCCGCCCGGTCATCCCGCCCGGTCATCCTCAGCCGCGCAGCGGGAGCGGTCGGCGCACCGCCTGGGCGAGCACGGCCGCCGTGCGCGCGGCCATCATGCGCACGTCGAACGCGCGCAACGCCCGCGCCCGCGCGCGTGCGCCGAGGTGGGCGCGCAGCGCGGGGTCGTCCACCAGCGCCCGCAGCGCGGCCGTCAGCGCGGGCCCGTCGTCCGCCGGGACGATCGACGCCGCGCCGGTCAACACCTCCGCCACGTCGCCCACCGCCGTGCTCACGCACGGCAGGCCGTGGGCCGCGGCCTCCAGCAGCGCCAGCGGCAGCGCCTCCCGCCGGGACGGCAGGCAGAACACGTCCAGCTCGCGCAGGAACGCCGGGACGTCCAGGCACTGCCCGGTGAACCGCACCGGCAACCCGGCCGCCCGCCCGCGCAGCGCGTCCTCCTCGTCCCCGGCGCCCGCGATCCGCACTTCCAGCGAGCAGCCGTCCGCGACCAGTTCGCGTGCCGCCTCCAGCAGCAGGTCGAGCCCCTTGCGCGCGGTCAGCCGCGCCACCGCACCGACCACCACCGGGATGGCCACCGCCCGCGCGGTGACCGGGTGCGCAGGCGGTTCCACGCCGTGGCGCACCCGCACCACCCGCGACGGCGGCACCATCAGCTCCCGCCGCAACTGCGCCGCCACCGAGGCCGACGGCGCGATCGCGTACGCGACGGGCGGGAACGGCCCTGCGGGCGGCGAGCCGGGCAGGTGCAGGGTGACCACGGTGGGCGCGGCGCGCACGGCGGCTTCCAGGCACGCCAGGCCGCTCGCCGGATCGGACAGGTTGACCTGCACCACGTCCGGCCGCAACCGGGCCAGCGCGTCGGCCGCCCCCGCCGCGCCGCCGCCCTCGGGCAGCGGCACGACCTCGACCGCGTCGCGGACTCGGGCGAAGTGCTCGACCACCGGCTCGCTGACCAGCAGGGCGCACCGGCACCACGACGGCAGCCACCGCAGCAAGTTGCGCGCGTAGGCCCCGGTGCTGCCGAAAGTCCCGCTCTCCACGACGACGGCCACCCGCAACCGCATCATGCCCGTGTCAGCTCCTCGCGGACGTCCATGGCCGGCTTCGCGTCCATGCTCCTACGTCCGCGCGCGGGTGCGTCCGGCGCGCGACGGCCGTCCCGCTACTGGCCGTCCCCCGCGGCGGGTTCGCAGGGGATCTCCGCCCACACGGTCTTGCCCCGCGCGTGCCGCCGCACGCCCCAGGCGCGGGACAGGTTGTCGACGATCACCAGGCCGCGACCGCGGTGCGACGTCGCCCCCGGCTGCCCCAGGACGACCTCCCCACCACCGGTGTCCTCCACCTCCACGCGCACGGAGCACGGGGCCGGCGACCGCTCCAGCCGCACCCGGCGCGGACCGCTGCCGTGGTCGTAGGCGTTGGCCACCAGTTCGGTCACCACCAGCAGGCAGTCGCCGAGCTCGTCGTCGGTCAGGTCGGCCAGGGCCGCACCTGCCCACCGCCGGACCTGCACCAGCGGCGGCACCCCCTCACCGAGCTCGAACGCCAGTGGTCCGGGAGAGCCTTCGCTCTCCTCGGTGGTGACCACGCTCATCGGGCCCTCCCCTGTTGAGACACCCCTGACCCGATGCCGTGGTACCCGCCCCTCGGGGGGAACAATCCCGATCGGCCCCCACTAAGGTGGGTGAGTGACCCCCGCCGCACTCCGCGAGGCGTGCCTGGCACTGCCGGGCGCCCGTGAGGAATTCCCCTTCGACGAGCACTCCAGCGTGTTCAAGGTGGCCGGGAAGATGTTCGCGCTCAGCGCGCTGCGGGCCGTCCCGCTGCGGGTCAGCCTCAAGTGCGACCCCGACCTGGCCGTGCAGCTGCGGTTGGCGCACCCGGCGATCACCGGCGGCTACCACCTGAACAAGCGGCACTGGAACACCGTGGTCCTGGACGGCTCGGTGCCCGAGCGGCTGGTGCTGGACATGATCGAGGACTCCTACGACCTGGTCGTCGCGGGCCTGCCGAAGCGGGAGCGGGAGAAGCTGCGCTGGAAGGCGCTGGCCCAGGAGGGGTAGCCGGTTTGCCGCGCTCCCCGCCGGGTAGGCCGGGTGGACACCGACTGCCCGGTGGGAGGTGCCATGACCCGGTACGGGGACGAGGTCGCGGCGCTGGCGGCGCCGCTGCTCGACGCGGGCGACCTGGACGTGCTGCTGGACCGCGTGGGCGACGCGCGGGTGGTGATGCTGGGCGAGGCCACCCACGGCACGCACGAGTTCTACCACTGGCGCGCGCTGCTGACCCGGCGGCTGATCACCGAGCTCGGCTTCTCGTTCGTCGCGGTGGAGGGCGACTGGCCGGACTGCGAACGGGTCGACGGCAGCGTCCGGGGCCTGCCGCACGCGCCGGAGGACCCCCGCGAGGCGCTGACCGCCTTCGACCGCTGGCCGACCTGGATGTGGGCCAACGAGGAGGTCGTCGACTTCACCCGGTGGCTGCGCGCCCACAACGCCGGGCTGGACCCCGCGCACCGGGTCGGCTTCCACGGCCTGGACGTCTACTCGCTGTGGGAGTCGCTGCGCGAGATCCTGTCCCACCTGCGCGAGCACGACCCCGGCGAGGTGCCGGTGGCACTGGCGGCCTACCGCTGCTTCGAGCCCTACGGCGAACAGGCCCACGACTACGCCAGGGCGACCCGCCTGGTGCCGACGGGCTGCCAGAACGAGGTCGTCGACCTGCTGGTCAGGTTGCGACAGCGCGCGGCGGACCGCGCGGGCGCGTTCGGCGCGTGGCAGAACGCCGAGGTGGTCGCCGGTGCCGAGCGCTACTACCGGGCGCTGGTCCGCGGCGGTCCCGACTCGTGGAACGTCCGCGACCGGCACATGGACGACACGCTGGACCGGCTGCTGACCCGCTACGGGCCGGGTTCGAAAGCGGTGGTCTGGGCGCACAACACCCACGTCGGCGACTCGCTGGCCACGGACATGGCCGCGAGCGGCGCGGTGAACATCGGCAGGCTCGCCCGCGAGCGCCACAGGGCCGAGCGGGTGGTCCTGGTCGGTTTCGGCACGCACCGCGGCACCGTCGTCGCGGGCGATTCGTGGGGCGCGCCCATGCGGGAGCTGCCGGTCCCGCCCGCCCGCGCGGGTTCGCTGGAGGACGTGCTGCACCACGCCGCGCCCTCGCCTGCCCTGTTCGTCCCTCCCCTCGAGGAGCGCACGGGCCTGCTGGGCGACCGGTTGGACCACCGCGCGATCGGGGTGGTCTACCGCCCGGAGCACGAGCGCTGGGCCAACTACGTGCCCACCACCCTGGGCGAGCGCTACGACGCGTTCCTGTGGATCGACCGGACGAGCGCGGTGCGCCCGCTGCGCGTCCAGCAGGTCGACCTGCTGGAACCCGACACCTACCCCAGCGGGGTCTGACCGTGGCCCTCGGCACCGCCCTGTTCGCCGACCGCGCCGCGGCGGGCCGGGCACTGGCCGAGCGGGTCGCCGCCCACCTGGCCGGGGACGAGCGGCCGCTGGTGCTGGCGCTGCCGCGCGGCGGGGTGCCGGTCGCCGTGGAGGTGGCCCGCCGCACGGGCGGCGACCTCGACGTCGCGGTGGCCCGCAAGGTGGCCGCGCCGGGCAGGCCGGAGGTGGGTGTGGGGGCGGTCGCCGAGGACGGGCCGCCGGTGTTCGACCGCCGGGCGCTGGCCCGCTGGGGTCTCACCGAGGACGGCCTCGCCGAGGTCGTCGAGCGGGAGCGCGCCGAGGTCCGGCGACGGGTCCGGCGCTACCGCGGCGACCGTCCGGTGCGGGCGGTGGCGGGCCGGGTGGTCGTCGTGGTGGACGACGGCCTGGCCACCGGCGTCACCGCGCGCGCCGCGCTGCGGTGGCTGCGCGGCCTGGGGCCGCGACGGCTGCTGCTGGCCGTGCCCGTCTGCTCGCCACCCGCGGCCGAGGACCTCGCCGGGGACGCCGACACCGTCGTCCGCGTGCACGCGCCCGCCGGGTTCCGGGCGGTCAGCCAGTGGTACGCGGACTTCACCCAGCTCACCGACGCCGACGTGGACCGGGCGCTGGGCGGGCGCTGATGGCCGGTCAGCGGCCGCCCCGGTCCTGCCGGGGGATGGCGTGGCGGTGCCGACCGCGGCCCGCGACGGCGCTCAGCACCGCCGTCACGACCACCAGCGCGCCCACCGCGATGCTGTTGACGGCCGCCGTGGCCGACCCCGACCACTCCTGGTAGCCCAGCACCAGCGGCGCGAGCACCAACCACAGACCCAGCACCACGCTGACCACGCCCAGCCACCGCACGCGGTCCGGGGCGAGGGAGCGGGCCAGCGCCAGCACCGCCACGGCCCCGCCCAGCACGATGTCGTGCCAGTAGCCCTCGAAGCCCTCGCCTGGGTGGGCGTAGTGCAGCGCGAACGGGGCGATGGCCAGCCACACGCCCGCCAGGAAGGCGATCGCGCCCGCCGCGCTGGCCAGGGCGGGCTCCTGCGGCACGTGGTACATCGGCCCGTAGTACATCGGCGCGCCGAGCGGGTAGACCTGCGGTGTGCCCGCCTCCGGCGACAGCGGGTCGGGAGCGAGGGGCGCCTCGTCGGGCCGGGACGGCGAGGTGGGCCTGGGCGAGGTCATGCGATCCTCCAGCGGCCGCACGGACGGTGGTGTCGCTGCTCGGTTTCCCGTGGCGCCGAACCCAAACCCGGTGTCACCCGACCGTGTCAACTCCGGCGCGCCCCGTCAGTTGACCGCGCCGACCAGCGCGGGCCACACCCCCGGCAGCAGCAGCACGCCCGCGACCACGCAGCCGGGCCAGATCAGCAGCGTCTCCACCGGGCCACCGGTGCGGAACCGCAGCAGCTTGGGCGGCCGCAGCTCGTACCAGGTCTCCCCGGCGATGGGCAGCGGCCACAGGAACGGGCAACCCGACCGGGTCAGCGCGTCGCCCAGGCAGTGCACCATGCAGCCCACGGCCACCGCCCACCCGATCCACCCGGACACCGCGGCCAGCTGCTGCCCCGGCTCGCCCTGCCAGATCCACCACCCCGCCACGCCGAGCAGCACCAGGACCAGCCAGTCGCCCAGCACGTCAACGGCCAGCAGCACGGCCACCCCGAGCACGACCACGACCGACCAGACGTCGGTGCGGGCGGTCCACCAGTTGATCCACAAGCCCAGCACCACCGCGAACAGCACGGTGTGCGTGGCGTGCCGGTGCCCGCCGGACACGCGCTCGTCGCGGCTGCCCTTGGTGATCTGGTACAGGCCGCGGGACAGGAACCGCACGACGGAGGACAGGGCGCCGGTGAGGGGGCCCGCGAAGCGGGAAGCGCTGGAGGAGGGGTGGTCGAGGTCGGGCAGCAGCGCCGCCCCGGCCGTGACGGTGGCGACGACGAGGGCCTGCGGCAGCGTCGGCGCGCCGAGGCCGGGGGCGAGGGCGAGGCCGGCGCACCAGCCGGTGGCCGCGTGGGTCCTGCCGAGCATCGGGCTCCTCCCTGGTCGGGTCGATCACCTACGTAGTAGCCCCATCGAGCCGATCTTGAACGCGCGGGCCGGGCAGCCGCGTGGGAGCCGCCTCCTATACTGCGTTGCCTGGACTTGCGGGGGGCTGCGGTGGCTGTGCGTGGTGACGAGTTCTTTCGACTGCTGGGCGCGCTCGTCGAGGTGGAGCGCGCGGAGAACGAGCAGTACAGCTCCTTCAGCGTGCGCGGCAAGCGGTTCGGCTACTACTGGCCGCGCACCCAGACCGTGGGCTTGAAGCAGACGCTGTCCGAGCAGCGGGCGCTGGTGGCCGAGCGGCCGGAGGTCTTCGAGGAGCAGTTCACCGCGGGCGGCTTCGGCTGGGTGGTGGTCCACCTCGACGGCATCGAGGCCGACGAGCTGGCCGAGCTGCTCTTCGAGGCGTGGCGGTTGTCGGCGCCGGAGGAGCTGGTCGCCTCGGTGCCGGACTGGGCGGAGCGCTCCCCGGTCGCGGGCTGAGCCGCGCTGCGATCATCCGGGCCGCTCGCCCCGCGAGCTCTGGACAGTCCCGCTCGGGCGTGCTGGGATCGACGAACAGCAATTTACAACGTTGCAAATCTCACGCGACCACCCGTCCCGGCGACCGCAGATTGGACGAGCAAGGTGACTGCGAACAGGCGTGGCAGGACCACCGCCGCGGCGTTGACCGCGTTGGTGATCGGCGGCCTCCTCACGGCCCCACCCGTCGGGGCCTCCCCCGCCCCGACCGTTCCCGACCACTCGACGGCCCCTGACTACTCGACGGCCGAGGCGGGCAACCCCTTCGTGGACGGCTGGTACGCCGACCCCGACGTCGCGGTCTACGACAACCGGTACTGGGTCTTCCCGACCTCGTCCCGGCCCTACGCGGAGCAGACCTACCTGGACGCGTTCTCCTCCCCGGACCTGGTGCACTGGACCAAGCACCCGAACGTGCTCACCACCGCGGCCGTGTCGTGGGCGACGAAGGCGGTCTGGGCGCCCGCGCCCGTCCAGCGCAACGGCAAGTACTACCTCTACTTCGCCGCCAACGACATCCAGAGCAACGCCGAACTGGGCGGCATCGGCGTTGCGGTCGCCGACCGACCCGAGGGGCCGTACACCGACGCCATCGGCAAGCCGCTGATCAGCCAGTTCGTCAACGGCGCGCAGCCCATCGACCAGGACGTGTTCATCGACTCCGACGGGCAGGCGTACATGTACTACGGCGGCTGGGACCACGCCAACGTGGTCAAGCTCAACAGCGACATGACCAGCCTGGGCACCTTCGAAGACGGCAGCACCTACAAGGAGATCACGCCGTCGAACTACAAGGAGGGCCCGCAGATGTTCAAGCGGGCGGGCAAGTACTACCTCATGTGGTCCGAGGACTACTGGGGCGGCCCGAACTACTCGGTGTCCTACGCCATGTCCGACTCGCCGACCGGGCCGTTCACCAAGCTGAGCAAGGTGCTCGGCCAGGACCCCGCGGTGGCCCGCGGTTCCGGCCACAACTCGGTGCTCAACGTCCCCGGCACGGACATCTGGTACATCGTCTACCACCGCAGGCCGTTGAGCAGGACCGACATCAACCACCGGCAGATCAGCTACGACCGGTTGAACTTCAACGTCGACGGCACCATCCAGCCGGTCACGATGAAGGTCAAGGACAACTTCGGCGACGGCAACGCCGTGGGCTGGACGACCTACGGCGGTTCGTGGTCGGCCTCCGGCGGCCGGTACGACGCCGCCTCGTCGCCGGGCGGCAAGGCGCTGCTCGACACGAACTTCGCGAACTTCACCTACGACGCCGACGTCACCCCCCGGTCCGCGCGTGGCGATGCCGGGGTGGTGTTCAGGGTGAGCCAACCCGCCAACGGAACGGACAGCTACCGGGGCTACTACGCCGGGATCAGCGCGGCGGGTCGCGTCGTGCTCGGCAAGGCGGACAACGGCTGGACACCGCTGGCCTCGGCTCCGCTGACCGTGCGACCGGGGACGCGGCACCACCTGCGCGTCCAAGCCGTCGGTTCGACGATCGAGGTGTACGTCGACGACCTGTCCGAACCCAGGATCACCGTCACCGACACCAGTTTCACCAGCGGCGCCAACGGTGTCCGGGTGTTCAACACCGCCGCCGGCTTCGACAACGTCTCCGTCTCCCACCGGTAGCCGCCCACCGCGAACCGAGCACCCGGACACCGCGAACCGAGCGTTCGCGTACGTCGGGTAGTAGTTACCGGCCCCACGGGCCACCTCGGGTGGTACTTGCCGACGTGGTGGGGCATGGGGAGCTGATGCGGTCAGGGAGGCGAACCGGCGGTTCGCCTCCCTGACCGATCGCGGGCGCTTCAGCGCTTGGCGAGGGTGGAGCGCAGTGCGTAGTAGGCGGGCTTGCGGCCGAAGTCGTCCCACATGACCGTCGCCGCGCCCTCACCCTCGAAGAACACCGGGACCCACGAGTACTTGTCGGTGAAGCCCCAGATGGTGAAGGAGTCGCAGCCGTCTACGTTCAGGCACGCGGTCAGCGTGCGCTGGTAGTAGTCCGCCTGCTGGGCCAGCTGCTCGGCGGTGGGCACGCCGCTCTCCGGCAGGTCCATCCGCACGTCCAGCTCGGTGATGGCGGTTTCCAGGCCGAGGGCGGAGAACCGCTTCAGGTTGGTCTCCAGGTCGCCGGGGAAGCCGTACCGCGTGCTCAGGTGCGCCTGCGCGGAGAACCCGTGCACCGGCACCCCTTCGGCGCGCAGCTGCTTGATCAGGGCGTAGTAGGCGTCGCTCTTGGCGTTGACGCTCTCCACGCCGAAGTCGTTGAAGAACAGCTTCGCCTTGGGGTCGGCCTTGTGCGCCCAGCGGAACGCGTCCGCCACGATGCCGGGGCCCAGCTCGCGGATCCAGATGTTCTCGCTGCGCAGCGCGCCCGTATCGGTGAAGATCTCGTTGGCCACGTCCCACTGCTGGATGCGACCCGCGTAGCGCTTGACCACGGTGGTGATGTGCTCGCGCAGGATCTCGCGCAGCTGCTCGGGGGTGAAGTCGCCCTGCTCCAGCCACTCCGGGTTCTGGCTGTGCCACAGCAGCGTGTGCCCGCGCACGACCTGCCGGTTCTGCTTGGCGAACCGGACGATCGCGTCGGCCGCGGCGAAGTTGTAGCGGTCGCGCTCGGGGTGGATGTACTCCCACTTCATCTGGTTCTCGGGCGAGACGGAGCTGAACTCCGCGGCGAGCACCTCGCGGTACGGGCGGTCGGAGCTGAAGGGGTCGGGGTAGGGCTGCTCCTCGTGGTGACCGCCGCCCGCGACGGCGGTTCCGATGTAGAAGCCCTTGGGCGCGGCCGAGCGCAGGGTTTCCTTCTTGGCGTGGCCCGGCCGGTCACCGAGCTGCTGGGGCGCGGCCGAAGCCACCAGTGTCAACGGCACTGTCAACGCCACCGCGGCGATCGCGGCGGTGGCCAGGCGGGTCGGCTTCATCAAGGATCTCGCTTCCTCGCGACGACGGATCTCGAAACTTTCGGTTAGAAATGTAAAATTTTCGAGATGCCGGACCTTAAAATGGTCGCGGAGGCAACGTCAAGAGCGCGATCAGCACTCGTCGTGGCGCCGGACCCCGCGCGGGCCGTCCACCGGGTGGGAAACGGCTGCCCACGGGTACCTCTGACCTGGGACGAGCACCAGGGAGGTTCCCGGATGCCGGAAGTCGTCGAGGCAGGCCTGTGGGGGTTGTTGGCCGGGTCCGCGCTGGTCGTCGGCGCGTTGGTGGGCTACCTGACGCGCGTGCCGCCCAAGGTGCTGGCGGGGGTGATGGCGTTCGGCAGCGGCGTGCTGCTGTCCGCCGTGTCGTTCGAACTGATCGCGGAAGCCGAGGACCGCGGCGGCTTGACCGCGACGGCGGCGGGGGCGGTCGCGGGGGCCCTGGCCTACACCGGCGCCAACGTCCTGCTGGCCCGCCGGGGCGCCCGCCACCGCAAGCGGTCGCGCGACCGGCAGCCCTCCGAGCAGGAGAAGCCGGGCTCCGGCACGGCCATCGCGCTGGGGGCCCTGCTGGACGGGATACCCGAGTCGATCGTCATCGGCGTCAGCCTGCTCGGCGGCGGCGCGGTGAGCGCGGTGACCGTGGCCGCGGTGTTCATCAGCAACGTCCCCGAGGGCCTGTCCAGCGCCTCCGGGATGCGGCGCGCGGGGCGGGGCAAGGGCTACGTGCTGGGCCTGTGGAGCGGCATCGGCGTGGTCAGCGGCCTGGCGGCGCTGTTCGGGTACGGCGTGCTGGGCGGCGCCTCCCCCGCCGTGCTCGCGGCGATCACCGCGCTGGCAGGCGGCGCCATACTGGCGATGATCGCCGACACGATGATCCCCGAGGCGTTCGAGGAGGCCCACCTGCTGGTCGGGCTGATCACCGTGCTCGGGTTCCTGCTCGCCTTCGGCCTGTCGCGGGCGGGTGGCTGACGCGTGTCGACGCCGCCCGCCGGGGAAGCCCACCACCATGACCGACGACCTCCCCCCGCCCGCGCCACCGCGCAGCGCGCTGACCCTGCGCCTGTGGCTGGCCTCCTTCGGCATCGTGTTCTGCGGCGTCGCCGCCGTGCTGGCGCTGCGCGCCGACCTGGTCGTGCTCGCCGTGGTCATGGCCGTGCTCGTGGTCGTGCTGATCGTCGACCTCGGCCGCGTGATCCAGCGCAAGATGCGCGGCGAGCCGGGCTGAGCCCCTCAGTGGACACCGCTCATGAGCCTGCGGATGTAGGGGCTCGCCAGGGCGAGCAGGACGCCGAACAGCACGGCCCCGCCGCCGACGAGGGCGAAGTACGGCGTCTCGTTCTCCGCGCTGTAGTACTCGGCCAGCGAGCCCGCCGTGGCCGTGCCCAGCGCGACGGAGAGGAAGTTCAGCGCCACCATCTGGGTGTGGAACGCCTTGGGCGCGAGCTTGGTCGACAGCGACAGCCCCACCGGTGACAGCAGCAGCTCCGCGACGCTGAACACGAGCAGGATGACGACCAGCACCAGCAGCGGCGTGCTGTTGCCCCGGCCGCCCGCGGTGGGCAGGAACATCAGGAAGGCCACCCCCATCAGGACCGTGCCCAGCGCGAACTTGGCCGGGGACGACGGCTGCCGCGAACCCAGCTTCGTCCACAGCGCCGCGAAGACGCCCGCCAGCACGATGATGAACACCGGGTTGATGGAGTTCGCCCAGGCCACCGGCATCTCCCAGCCGAAGAAGGTGCGGTCCAGCCGCTGGTCGACGTAGATGGCCACCACGGTGAACTGCTGCTGGAACAGCGCGAAGAACACGAAGCTGGCCACGAACATCGGGATGAAGCTGAGCACCCTGCGCCGCTCCACCGCGGTGATCCTCCCGCTGGAGAGGATGACCGCGAAGTAGGCCACCGCGGCGGCCAGGATGACCACCACGGTCACGTTGGCCAGGTTGGCGGGCCGGATCACCCCGGTCAGCACCAGCACGACCACCACGGCCACCGCGGCCAGCGCCGCAGCGGCCACCAGCGGCCTGCGCCCGGCGGACAGCGGGTTCGGCACGGCGTTGACCTCGTCGGGGAGCTTCCGGCGGCCGAACGAGTACTGGACCAGCCCGGCGGCCATGCCGATCGCGGCCAGCCCGAAGCCGTAGTGGAAGCCCAGCTCCTCCTGGGCCAGGCCGGTCAGCAGCGGCCCGACGAAGGCGCCCAGGTTCACGCCGAGGTAGAACAGGGAGAAACCGGCGTCGCGGCGCTCGTCGCCCTCGGCGTACAGGGAGCCGACGATGGCGGTCGCGTTGGCCTTGAGCCCGCCGCTGCCCAGGGCGACCGCGCACAGGCCCACGCCGACACCCGCGAAACCCGGCAGCAGCGCCAGCGCGAGGTGGCCCACCATGATCAGGATGGCGCTGGCGAACAGCACCCGCTCGGAGCCCACCAGCCGGTCGGCCACCCACGCGCCCACGATCGTGGACAGGTAGACCAGTCCGCCGTACGCGCCGACGATGCTGGCCGCGGTGGCCTCGGGCAGGCCCAGTCCCCCTTCCGCGGCGGAGTAGTAGAGGTAGATCGTCAGGATGCCCTGCATCCCGTAGAAGGAGAACCGCTCCCACATCTCCACGCCGAACAGGTGGGCCAGGCTCCTGGGGTGTCCGAAGAAGGTCCCCTCACGGGTCCGGCCTGAGACCGCGTCCATGACTCCGCCTCCAGGTGGTGATCCGCGCACCGCTGGTGATTACCGCGTCACCACGGGTACCCGCGCGCAAACGCCTGCCGGGACCGTGGCGCCGGTCCCGGCAGGCGGATCGGGTGGCACTGGCGGACACGTCCGGTCGTCAGGCCGCGGGCACCGCGTGGCCGCGCCCCGGAGCGCCCGGAGCGTCGAGCAGCTGCGCCGCTCGCGCGGCGTGGTCGGTGTCGACCAGCACGTCGTAGCTGTCGGCGCGCATCCCCGCCACCGACGAGAAGTCGCGCCTGCCGCCGGTCATCGCGTGGCCGATGAGGCCGAACAACGCGCCCAGGATCGCGCCGAAGACCGCCCCGTACAGCGCCAGCAGCAGTCCGGAGATCAGCGGGTTGATCCAGTCGAACAGGCCGAACAGCCACCCGAACAGCGCACCCAGCAGCGCGCCGGACAGCGCCGACTGAGCCGCCGCCCGCCACGTGGTCAGCCGACCGGTGACCTGCTCGAAGCTGCTCAGCCCACGACCCACGATCGCCGTGCGCTCCACCGGGAACCGCTGGTCGGACAGGTGGTCCACCGCGCGCTCGGCCTCGGCGTAGGTCTGGTAGGAGGCCACCACCACCTGGCCGGTGGCCGCGGGCGCGTGTCCGCCTGGTTGGTAGGACTGCGGTCGAGTCACCGCTACCACTTCCTCGCCCATCGCGTCATCTGCCGTCGCCCACGGGTTCCCGCCCGCGCACGGCTCAACCGCTCCCGGTCACCTGCCGGGCGTCGACGCCGACGCGGCGACCAGCTCCAGGACCGACTCCTCGATCGCGTCGAACGGGTCGTGGCGGGCGTACTCCTCGGCCAGCCGCGCGGCCCGGTACCGGTACGACGGGTCGGTCAGCACGGTGCGCACCGCGCGGGCGATGTCCGCGCGGGCCGGGCGCTGGACGGCCAGGTCGATGGCCGCGCCGGTCCACGCCGCGCGGGCGTTGACCTCCATCTTGTCCTCGGTCAGCCCGGCCAGCACCAGCGGCACGCCCGAGCTCAGCGCCTGCTGCACCCCGCCGAACCCGCCGTTGCTGACCAGTACGTCGGCGTGCGGGAGGAGTTCACCGAACGGGATGAACTCGGCGACCCTGGCATTGGCGGGCACGCGGTCGAGCCGGGCCGGGCGGCCGAGCGTGGCGACGACCAGCGCGTCCAGGTCGGCCAGCGCGTCCAGGGTGGGCTGCACGAGGTCGTCGAAGTCCTTGTTGGCCGCCGTCCCCTGGGATACGACGACCACCGTCCGCGCGTCCAGCACGTCCTGCCACCACTCGGGCAGCGGCCCCTTCCGCGTGGTGACCGGGGGCGGGGCGCCGACGTAGCGGACCGAGGGGGGCAGGTCGCCGCGCGGGTAGTCCACGCCCTGGACCGACAGCTGCAGGAACCGGTCGGGCAGGGTCACCAGCCCGTCGATCACGAACGGCGGCTCGCGCGTCGCGCCGACCGAGGCCAGCACGTCGACCAGGTACTGCTGGGTGGTGGCGAAGACCTCCTCCCGGAAGAACCGGTTGGCGGCGCGGTTGCGGACCTTGCCCTCCGGCGAGTCGTCCGGCGGTTGCCCGAGGCCGAACGGGGCGAGATCCTCACTGCTCAGCGACAGCGGCACCACGCCGAGGCCGATGACGGCCGCCGGGCTCAGCCCCGGCGCGCCCAGCCGCACCGGCCATGCGCCCATGAAGGCCAGTTCGTGCACCAGCGCCACCGGCTCGTCGCCCGCTTCGGCCAGCAGCGCTTGGAGCGTGCGGTGC
Source organism: Saccharothrix coeruleofusca (assembly GCF_017876325.1). NCBI lineage: Bacteria > Bacillati > Actinomycetota > Actinomycetes > Pseudonocardiales > Pseudonocardiaceae > Saccharothrix > Saccharothrix coeruleofusca. The sequence continues at coordinate 2,196,831 of NZ_JAGINV010000001.1, read as the reverse complement.
TGGTCGGGCATGGGCCGGACGAACGTGTTGCGGACGCCGAAACCCAACCGCTCCGGACCGGGCGGGATGTCCGCCATCTCCGGGAAGTTCTTCTCCTCGTCATCGGCCGCGAAATCGGCGATGCCGTGCAGCGGGACGAAACGGGCGCCGGTCGCCTCGGCGGCGGCCCCGAACTGCGAACCGCTGGTCAGCGTCACGTCGTGGCCGCGGTTGACCAGGTCTTGCGCGACGGCGCGCACCGGGGTGAAGTGGCCGGTCGCGGGCGCGGCCGCGACTATGATCTTCGTCATGGCGGGCGAAGGTAGCGGCTGCCCGGTGGACCGGTCGTCGATCGGGACGAGAACTGCCCGATCTGCCCTCAGTCGCCGATCGGGGAATATCCGCGGTGGGTGAGCCGGAAAGCCGCTTGGCGCCCTGGCCGTCGCCTGGCACGGTCGTGCTCTTGTGAGCAGCCTCCCCACCACCGCCGAGGTCCCGTTCGACCCGCTGCCCGTCCCCCGCGCCGTCACCGCGCTCGCGGGCGACGCCGCCATCACCCCGGTGTGGCGCAACGAACTCGGCGGTCTGACCTTCCGCCTCGACGGTGCGGACGGCGGCGCCAGGTACCTCAAGTGGGTCGCCGCGGGCACCCCCGAGATCGACCTGGCGGGCGAAGCCGAGCGCCTGACCTGGGCGCGGCCCTGGGCGCGCGTCCCACCCGTGGTCGACCAGGGCGCCGACGCCGAGGGCGCGTGGCTGGTCACCGCCGCCGTGCCGGGACGCTCGGCGGTGGAACCCCGGTGGCGGGACCGCCCGGCCGTGGCGGCGGCCGCCATCGGGAGCGGGCTGCGCCTGCTCCACGACGCCCTGCCCGTGGACCGGTGCCCGTTCGACTGGGGTGTCCAGCGGCGGCTCGCGCGCGCCGACGAGCGGTTCGCCGAAGGCGGAGGACCGGCCGACTGGGCTCCCGAGCACCGGCACCTGTCACCGGCCGAGGCGCGAGCCCTGCTCGGCGCACCGCCCGCGATCGACCGCCTCGTGGTCTGCCACGGCGACGCCTGCGTGCCCAACACGCTGCTGCACGACGACGGCACCTTCGCCGCGCACGTCGACCTGGGGTCGCTCGGCGTGGCCGACCGGTGGGCCGATCTCGCGGTCGCGACGTGGAGCCTGGCCTGGGACTACGGCCCCGGTTTCGAGGACGTCCTGTACGACGCGTACGGGGTTGCCCCGGACCCCGAGCGCATCGCCTACTACCGGTTGCTCTACGACCTGGCGTGAGCGCGGAGCGCCGCACACCTGCCGTGGCGGTGGGGCGGGGCTCGGTCAGGAACGCCGCGTCACGGGCGCGGTCCACAGGCCGGTGATGGCGTCGACCAGCCCGGTCGCCGTCTCGTCCCACGTCGACCTCGTGGGGGTCGCGCCCTCGGCGAGGGCGCGCTCGCGTTCGGCGCACACGTGCACCATCAGGTGGCGGACCATGTCAGCGCGCTCGGCCCGCACCTGTGCGGGCAGGTCCGGCAGGCAGCGGTCGAGCCCGTCGACCACCCGCCGCAGCGAGGACGTGGCCAGCGCCTCCTCGGCGAGGATCCGCCTGGACGCCGGGTCGGTCATCACCTGCGCGCTGAACCGGGCGAACCAGGTGGGGCCGCCCAGCGACGCCAGGTGCGCGGTGACCGGCCGGACCAGGCAGGCCACCCAGTCCCGCACCTCCCGCGAGCTCTCGGCGTCGGCGGCCATCTCCAGCCGCAACGCCTCCATCGGCGCGGTGCGCCTGCGCACGATAGCCCGCACCAGATCCGCCTTGGTGCCGAAGTGGTAGCCCACGGCGGCGTTGTTGCCCTGCCCCGCCGCGGCGCTGATCTGCCGGTTCGACACCGCGTACAGCCCGTGCTCGGCGAACAACCGCTCCGCTGTGGTCAGGATCCGCGACCGCGTCGCACCGACCTGTTCGGCCCGTGTCGTCCTGCCGACGCCGGTCACCGCGATCACCACCGTCCAGACACCACGCGCTCCTCCGACCGCCGGGCGCTCGTCGCGGTCGAGCCTATAGCGCGGACTCCCGGAACCGCGTCGACCACGACCGCGCCGCCCGGTGCGGGGACGGTCCCGCACCGGGCGGTCGACGGCGCTCAGCCGGTGGCGCAGCTGGGCGTGATGCCCTCGGCGGTGCCGCTGCCCTGGAAGCCGAACTCGGTGGACTGGCCCGCCGCGACGCTGCCGTTGTGGCCCACGTTCGTCCAGTCGACAGTGCCGGAGTCACCGCTGCGCTCGGCGTTCCACGCGCCGACGACGGTCGTGCCCGGCGGCAGGGTGAGCGTCACCCGCCACCCGCTGATGGCCGACGACCCGGCGGTGACCTTGACCGTGGCGACGAAGCCGCCGTTCCAGGAGTTCACCGACGCCGCGGCGGTGCAGCCGGTCGGTCCACCCGGCGTGGTCGTGGTGGTCGTGGGGGGCGTCGTGCCGCCCGCGTTGAGGGCTTCGAGGACGGCGTTGTAGGCGGCCTTCTTGTTGCCGCCGCTGTCGAACAGCAGCGGGGTGCCCGAGGCGCGCCAGGAGTCGCTGTCGCGGATGCCCCACACCGTGATACCCGCGCAGCGCGCCACGGCCAGGCAGGCCTGGGTGACCCGCCGGAAGTTCTCCGCCTGGGTCTGCCCCGAGCCCTCGATGTCCAGCTCGGTGATCTGCACCTCCACGCCCAGGTCGGCGAAGCGCTGCAGGGTGGTCTGGTAGTTGCCCGGCACCGGGCTGGCGCTGTTGAAGTGCGACTGCAACCCCACGCAGTCGATCGGCACACCGCGGGACTTGAAGTCCTGCACCATCCGGTACACGCCCTGGGTCTTGGCGTGCGACCAGTCGTCGGTGTTGTAGTCGTTGTAGCACAGCTTCGCGCCCGGATCGGCGGCCCGCGCCGCCCGGAACGCCGCCTCGATCCAGTCGTTGCCCGTGCGCTGCAGGTTGGAGTCCCGCCGCGCGCCGCTGCTGCCGTCGGCGAAGGCCTCGTTGACCACGTCCCAGGCGTAGATCTTGCCCCGGTAGTAGGTCGCCACCTGGGTGACGTGGTTGAGCATCGCCTGCCGCAGCCCCGAACCCTCCATGCGCTGCATCCACGGCGGCTGCTGGGAGTGCCAGGCCAGCGCGTGCCCGCGCACCCGCTTGCCCTGCGCCCGTGCCTGGTTGACGATCCGGTCGGCGTTGCCGTAGCTGAACTGGCCCTGGTTGGGCTCGGTCGCGTCCATCTTCATCTCGTTCTCGGCCGTGACCATGTCGAACTCACGGTTGAGAATGTTCACGTAGGTCGAGTCCGAGAGCTTGTGCGCCGCCACCGCCGTCCCGAAGTACCGACCGGTCTGAGCGGCCGACGCGGCCAGCGTGGTCGCCGCGTTGGCGGATGTCGCCGCGAGCACGGCGGCTCCTGTGCCCGCGGCCACCAGGGTCGACACGAGGGCGATTCGTAACACTGACGTCGATGTCAGTTTCATGGTAGGCACCTCTGGGGGAGCACCTGCGGTTTCAGCAGGTGGGAGGGCGATCCGGTCCTGAAACGTTTAGCAGTATTGACCGAAACAGATCGCCCCGGCAAGCCTGCATCCTGCCGCAATCGAGCACAGCCACCCGCTCAGCAAGCCCGTCAACCGCTTGGCGTGCCGGAAAAACAGCCTTCAGAGAGCAAAGACTTCGCCCGAACAGCTCTTCGAAACTTTCGGTCGACTCAGCCCTCCAGGGCGTCGATGTTGTCCTCCACCCACTCGCGCAGGGACCGCAGCGGCCGCGCCGCGCCGCGCCCCAGCTCGGTGAGCTCGTACTCGACGTGCAGCGGCACCGCCGGGATCACGGTGCGCTCCACCAAGCCCACCTCCTCCAGCCTGCGCAGGGTCTGGGTCAGCACTTTCGGGCTCACCCCCTGCAGGACGCGGCGCAGCTCGCCGAACCGCTGGGGTCCGCGCTCCATGGCCCCGATCGCCAGCGCCGACCACTTGTTGGCCAGCAGGTCCAACATCGCCCGGCACGGGCACTGGGCCGCGTACACGTCGTGCTGGTCGTGCTTGCCCGTCACGCAGGTCGCGGCCATGAACACGCTCCCATCAGGGTAGTTCCCGTCGGGAACCAATGAACCTTGCGGGTAACTATATGCCGCGGGTTAGCGTCGTGGAGCACCGCGGACAACGCGGTGCGGGCAAGTCAGCGCACGTCGTTTCCTCGGGAGAGAAGCATGTCCACACCTCGTATGCGCGCGGTCGTCCAGCACGCCCTCGGCGGGCCGGAAGTGCTGCGCGTGGAGGAGGTGCCGCGCCCGCGGCCGCTGCCGACGGAGGTACTGGTCCGCGTCCGCGCCGCCGGGGTCAACCCGGTGGACTGGCAGACCCGCACCGGTTCCGGCATGGCCTCGGTGCTGGGCGAGCCGCCGTTCACCGTCGGCTGGGACGTCTCCGGCGTGGTGGAGGAGGTCGGCTTCGGCGTCACCACCCTGGCACCCGGCGACGAGGTGTACGGGATGCCGTGGTTCCCGCGCGCCGCCGGGGCCTACGCCGAGTACGTCACCGCCCCGGCCAGGCAGTTCGCCCGCAAGCCCGGCACCCTCGACCACGAGCACGCCGCCGCCGTCCCGTTGGCGGGTCTGACCGCGTGGCAGGCCCTGGTGGACACCGCGCGCGTGAGCGCGGGGGACCGGGTCCTCGTGCACGCCGCAGCGGGCGGGGTCGGCCACCTCGCGGTCCAGTTCGCCAAGTACCTCGGCGCCCACGTCATCGGCACCGCCAGCGCCCCTCGGCACGCCTGGCTCGGGCAGCTGGGCGCGGACGAACTGGTGGACTACACCAGTCAGCGGTTCGAGGAGGTGGTGCGGGACGTCGACGTCGTCCTGGACACCATCGGTGACCGGCGCGGCGACGACACCGGCCGCCGCTCGCTGTCGGTGCTGCGCCCCGGAGGCCAGTACGTGTCGATCGTCGGCGTGCCGCCGGAGCTCGCCGCCGAGGCGGCCGAAGCGGGTCTGCGCACCCACGCGGTCCTGGTCGAGCCGGACGGTTCGGCGCTGGCCGCCATCGCCGAGTTGATCGAGGGCGGGCGGGTCGCCGTGGAGGTCGAGGAGGTGTTCGACCTCGCCGAGGCCGCCGAGGCGCACCGGCACGGCGAGGCGGGCCACACCCGCGGCAAGCTCGTCCTGCGGGTCGCTCCCTGACCGGTTCGCCGCGGTGGGGTCACCCCGGTCGGGTGACCCCACCGCGGGTCGTCAGGCCCGCAGCAGTGCCGCGACGCGAGCGCGGATGTCGGGCAGGTCCGGGTGGAAGGTGTTGCCGGGGCACTCGGTGGACATCCAGTCGCGGTGCCCCGAGATGGTGTCGACGGTCGCCGTCGCACCGCTGATGGGGTTGACGTAGTCGGTCTTGCCCAGCGGGTCCAGCCCGCAGACCTCGGACAGGATCGCGAGCACCCCCACCAGCGCGTCGCGCGCCCGCGCCGTCGGGCCCGCGGAGGTGAAGTCGCCCAGCAGGCACACGCCGACGTTGCCCGCGTTGAAGCCCGCCACGTGCGCGGCGTTGGACATCTGCGGAACCCCGCCCACCAGCTCGGGGCCGAACACCGGGGCGCCGTCGGAGCCCGACCAGCGCCCCTCGTAGACCCGCCCCGCCGGGTCGATCAGCAGGTGGTAGCCGATGTCGCCGAACTCGCGCGTGATCGTGTGGTCGTAGTAGATCGCCCGCACGTCCGCGGCCGGGTCCGGGCCCAGTTCCAGCGCCGAGTGGTGCACCGTCAGCGTCTGCACCGGGAAGTAGGCGGCCGGGTAGCGCTCGGAGCCGTCCTGGGCGAAGCGCAGCGACTCGTCCGCTCCCCACGCCGCCCGCGACAGGTAGGGGCCGCTGAGCCTGCGCCCCGCGACCGAGCACGCGTCGGCCCTCGGGGACAGCACGCCCACCGCGCGCCCGCCCACGGTGTTCAGCTCCGAGACCGCGCCGGGAGCCGCCAGTTCCAGCTCGTACTCCACGGCGCCTTCGGGCACGCGGACGAACGCCGTCGCGGACTGCTCGCTCCGGCCGCCGGGGCAGGTCGCGATGGCGCGCCACTGACCCCACCCGGCCGCGGTGCGCGCCCGGAACCTGCCGGTCGCCGAGCTGACGCCCAGGTGGGTCGGCGCCACCGCACCGGTGCTCACCCGGTGCACACCCGCCCCGAGCGCCTTGGTGCGGCTGAGGGTCTCCGGCAGCGGCTGCCCGGTCGCGGCGGCCGAGCCCGGCTGCCCCGTCGCGAGCCCCACCGCCGCCGCCCCCACGGCTCCCTTGAGCGCCGCTCGACGTGAGATCGAAGCCATGTCGTCCTCTCGTTCGCATCCACCAGCCCGGCATGAGCACCGCGCAGTGCCCATATGGCGTACACGGCAACGCCGAGATGATCAACACCATTGAGCCGATCGGCGGTAGACGCTGCCCCTTCGGACACGCTCGCAGGCGACCAGCCGGACTACGCGGTGAAGAGCCGGATGGCGCTCGCCCGCGCATACCGCGCCGCGGCGGTTCAGACGAGCAGGGACCGCATCCGCTGGAGATGGACCGCGCTCTCCTGCTGCGCCCGGAACAGCAGGGCGCGGTAGGCGTCCGGCAGGTCGAACCCCTCCGGACGGGACAGCTCCCTGGCGTCGCGCAGCAGTTGTCCGTAGTGGACCCGCGAGTCGTCACCCCACGCGGCGTCGACCGCGAGCGCGGTGACCACCGCTTGGCAGCACCCCTCGACGGAGGGCGACTTCCAGCTGTTCAGCACCAGCACGACAGCGCTGATCACCTCCGCGACCATCGATTCGGCGACGTCGGGCCGGGTGCGCCACCGGACGACCCCGAGGTCGCGCGACGCGCCCGCCAGTGCGATCTCGACCTTGCGGGCCACCCGTCCGCGAGTGACGCCCGGTAAGCGTCGCGGCAGCTGCGGGATCGCCGCCAGGGCGTCGTGGGCGGCCTCGTGACCGCGGATATCCGGGTGGACTTCGCCATAGATCCGGTACACGGGCAGGACGCGGTGGACCGCCGCGACCGCGAACGCGGTGAGGCTGACCACGTCCAGTTCGCCGCACACCTTCCTGATGAGACCGATCCGATCGACGGAAAGCACAGTGATCCGAACCCTCCCGACCACCGCTGGGGTGCCTTGGTCCGACGCGCCGCCCGGCAGCGGCCGCAGCAGCGTCGCACAACCTCCCACCAGGCAAAAGTTGCGATTAGAATTTCGAAAATTTTCGATAATGTCGCCTTGCCCGCGAGTCCGGAAAGGACCCCCGCGAGAATCGATCAAGTCACCCGCGCCGTCTCGACTGGAAGACCGCCAGGATGCCGAACGACAGCACGAGGAAGACCCGAAGAGCGGACACCGCTCGATGTTCGATAACCGAACATCGGCTATCGCTTGTTACCTATCGAGTGTCAATAGGATGCTGCGGAGCCACGCATCGCTCCCCCGTCCCGGGGCCGCGCGCGACCTCGCTGTGTCTCGAATGGCCGGTGGGATCAACCGATCGGCCCGCCCCCGATCGAAGTCCTCGCGCCCGCATTGCTCGCTTCGCCCTCTCGCGTCGGGGAGGTCACCGCTGCCACGGTGGCATCGACCCATCGTCGGCCAGGGGAGGGACATGGCACGCAAGCGAAGGACGACGGCCTTGCTCGCGGTCGCCTCGGCGATCGTGGTGCTGGGTGCGGGGGTCACCGCTGCCGCGCCGCTCGGCGGGCGCGGTGGTGACTGGCCCACGTGGCAGAAGGACCTGTCGGGCAGCAGGCACAACGCGGCCGAGCGGCGGCTGACCCCGCGCAACGTCGACGGGCTGCGGCTGAAGTGGGCGTTCGCCTACCCCAGGACCGACAGCCCGCTACCGGTGCGCAGCCAGCCCGCCGTGGTGGGCGGCACCGTCTACTTCGGCGGACCGGACGGCAAGTTCTACGCCCGCGACGCCAAGACCGGCCAGGAGCGCTGGAGCTTCGACTTGGGCGCGGTGGACCCCGGCGCCAAGCCGCGCCCGGCCGTCCCGTGGGACGGGCCGTCGGTGTCGGGCGGGAAGGTCTACTTCGGCGACGTCCGCGGCTACGTCTACGCGCTGGAGCAGCGCACGGGACGACTGGTGTGGGCCAAGGACATCGACACGCACGGGGCGGGCACGGTGACCAGTTCGCCGCTGGTCTACGACGGTCGCGTCTACGTGGGCATCTCCAGCGGGGAGAACTCGCTCAACAGCCCGGACGGCACCAGCGACGACCCGAACTACCCCTGCTGCACCTTCCGCGGCCACCTCGACGCGCTGGACGCCGAGACCGGCGAGCTGGTGTGGCGGCACTACACGGTGCCCGAGCCGCAGGCGGTGGGCACCTGGCCCAGCGGCGCGACCCGGTACGAGCCCTCGGGGGCGGGGGTGTGGAGCTCGCCGGTGATCGACCCGCGCAGCGGCACCCTGTACGTGGGCACCGGACAGCTCTACACCGGCACCACGGGCGATTTCGACACCCTGCTGGCGCTGGACCACCGCACCGGCGCGGTGAAGTGGCGCAACCAGGTCACCAGGGCCGACACCTGGCGGTTGCTGTGCAACCAGCCGAACCAGGAGGGCTACTGCCCCGGACTGCAGGACGGCTCGGCGCTGGACTACGACATCGGCGCCACGCCCAACCTGTTCAGCGTGAACGGGCGCGCGCTGGTCGGGGTCGGGCAGAAGCTCGGCGTCTACCACGTCTTCGACGCGACCACCGGCGAGGTGGTGTGGCGCAGGCAGCTGGGCCTGCCGATTCCCGGTTCGGGGTTCGGCGGCATCCAGTGGGGGTCCAGCTTCGACGGCCACCGGCTCTACATCGCCACCTACTTCGCCGATCCGGGCAAGGTCTTCGCGCTGGACCCGGCCGACGGGGACGTGCTGTGGGAGACGCCCAACCCGGCGGACGGGTGCACCACCGGCGGCGCGGCGGAGCACCCGGACCTGTGCACGCTGGCCCACGGTCCTGGCGTGACCAGCAGTCCCGGTGTCGTGTACGAGGGCAGCAACGACGGCAAGCTGCGGGCCTACTCCGCCCGCGACGGCCAGGTGCTGTGGACCTACGACACGCTCCGGGACTTCACCGGCGTCAACGGCCTGCCCGGCCGCGGCGGGGCTATCGGCGGCACCGGCGGTGGCGCGGTGGTCTCCGACGGGATGGTGTACGTGCAGGCGGGCTACTGGCCCACCTACCCCAATCCGCACGGCAGCGTCCTGCTGGCGTTCGGACTGTGACGCCCTGTGGTGGAGGGGCGCTCCACGCCCCTCCACCACGGGTCGCGGCTGCCCTAGCGAGCCGACGCCGCCGAAGCTCTCACGGGGCAACGAGTTCTGCTCCCGGTAACCGACCGGTCAGGCCCGGCACCACCGGGGTGCTCCGGACGCGCGTCAGTGGTACATCCCTTGACACGAGGCCCGGTCCGGGCCGACCTTGGCGGAGGGCTCCCCCGACTCCGACACCGCTGTCACCGCCGAGGAGGGAAAGCCGTGCCCGAGCTCATCCGGCTGCTCTTCACCCTGGTCACCGCGCTGGTCACCGCACTGCCCAGCACCGCGCCCTCGACCCCGGCGCCCACCGGCGAGGTCCGGGTGATGCCACTCGGCGACTCGATCACCGACGGGTACAACGTCCCCGGCGGCTACCGGATCGGGCTGTGGCAGCGCCTGGTCGCCGACGGCCGGGACGTCGACTTCGTCGGGTCCGGGTCCAACGGGCCGCCGAGCCTGGGCGACCACGACCACGAGGGCCACTCCGGATGGCGCGTCGACCAGCTCGACGCCGCCGTCGCGGGGTGGCTGCGCGAGGCCAACCCGCGCACCGTCCTGCTGCACATCGGAACCAACGACGTCAACCAGGACCACGACCTGGCCAACGCGCCCGCCCGCCTGTCCGCGCTCATCGACCGGATCCGCACCCTCGCGCCGGTCGCCGAGCTGTTCGTCGCCCAGATCACGCCGCTGAGCGACCCGGCGCGCGACGCTCGGGTGCGGGCCTACAACGCCGCGATTCCCGGCATCGTGGCCCAGAAGGGGCCGCGCACGCACGTGGTGGACATGCACACCGGGTTCACCGACGCCGACATCGCCGACGGCACCCACCCCAGCGCCGCGGGCTACGACAAGATGGCCGAGCGCTGGTTCGCGGCGCTGCGGTCGGTTCCCGGCAGCCTCACCCCGGTCGTCGTCCCACCCGTGGGCACCACCGTGCTGCTGTCCAACCCGCAGTCCAACCGCTGCCTCGACGTCACCGGCCGCCAGACCGACAACGGCACCGGCGTGCTGATCTGGGACTGCCACGGCGAGGACAACCAGCGCTGGACCCGCACCGCCGCAGGCGAGCTGCGCGGGATCGGTGACCGGTGCCTGGACGTGCACGGCAACGGCACCGCGAACGGCACGCGGGTGCAGATCTGGGAGTGCAACGGCAGCACGGCGCAGCGGTTCTCGTTCACCGACGGCGGCGAGGTCGTGGGCGCCGGGTCGGGCAAGTGCGTCGACGTCACCGGGGGCGGCACGGCCAACGGCGTGCCGGTCCAGTTGTTCGAGTGCAACGGCGGCGGCGCGCAGCGCTGGGCGGTCCGCTAGGCAGGACACCGCTTGGTCGGCCTGCGGGTGGTCCACCGAGGCAGGCGCGAGCGCGACGGAGTCCTGTTGGAACGGTGGCGATCAAGATCACTGGAGTGCGGGAGCCCGTTCGAGGACCGACGCGTCATCACCCCGTGCCCGACTGCGGCCGGAACGGCCATGGGTGTGGGCAGAAGCAGCATTGACCTGACCACTGACCACGGCCCGCTGGACGACCGACGCCGCCTCCACCGAGCGGCACGGGGAGTGAAGGACGTGTGAGCGGGCCTGCCGTGTCAGGTCCGGAGGGAGGCGAGGGCGGCGTCCAGCCGTTGGGCGGCGTCCCTGGCGACTGGACCGAGCTCTTGCCGCCCGGTGACCTGCACCATTGTGATCGGGTCGAGGATTTCGACGAGGGTGGCACTTCCCTGGGCGCGCACAACGACGTTGCACGGCAGCAGCAGGCCGATCGAGCGGTCCACCTCCAGGGCCCGGTGAGCCAACGGCGGATTGCAGGCGCCGAGGATGAGGTAGGGCTCGATGTCCTGGTCGAGCTTGGCCTTGAGGGTGGCGGTGACGTCGATTTCGGTGAGGACTCCGAAGCCCGCGTCGGCCAAGGCCTGCCGCACAGCTGCCACCGAGGTGGGGAAGTCGGAGTGGAGGGTCACCGCATGGGCGTAACTCATCGCTGTGCTCCTTTGTCGGCGCGGTCGCTCCGAGATCGGAGTACCCAGGAGATCCGGGCAAGCACTGCACAGCACCGGGGCGTTCACTACCGTGACGGCAGCTGCGGAGGGACACCGCGGCGCGTCGGCCGCTCTTCCCGCACCGACGCGGGCGGTCTCAGGCCAGGGACAGGAACAGTTTTTCCAAGCGCTGACGCATCGCGTCCCGGTTGGCGTTCCCGCCCTCCGAGGCATCGTCCACCATGCACCGCTGCAACCCGGTGGCGATGATCGCGAACCCGGCTTTGTCCAACGCCCGCGCGGCTGCCGCCAACTGCGTGACCACATCCTCGCAGTCGCGTCCCTCCTCGATCATCCGGATGATCCCGGCTATCTGCCCCTGGGCGCGCTTGAGCCGGTTCACCACCGCGCGCAGCTCCTCACCCACCAACGCCAGCTCCACTCGCGCACCTCGCCTCACAGCTGCCGGACTATACCCTCCGGGGTATTGTACCAGCGGAAAGGACCAAGGTGGCCGCTACGGCGATCGGGTCACCTCCGCAACAAGCCGTCCACGCACCGGGCAGCACCATTCGGGGTTCCTCGCTCCCGGGATCGTTCGCGACTCCACCCGCTCGACAGGGGACTCCCCCGACGGTGGCGCACCTTGCCCACCAGGGAGCACTGCGCACCGGAATACCCCCGGGGGTATTCTCGTTGAGAGTGGTGTCATGGCGGGCCGACAGCCGCGCTCGTCAACGATGCCGACCACGGAACACCGGGAGAAATCGATGAGTGACATCGATGTGCGGGTCGTGCAGACCTCGTCACTGGGTGATCGCAGCTACCTCGCCTCCGACGGGCGGACGGCGGTGGTGGTGGACCCGCAACGCGACATCGACCGCGTCCTAGCGCTGGCCGGTCGGCTCGGCGTGCGCATCACGCACGTGGTGGAGACGCACTTGCACAACGACTACGTCTCCGGCGGCCTCGCGCTGGCCAGGCTGACCGGCGCTCGGTACCTGGTCGCCGCCGATGATGACGTGGACTTCGACCGGGTGCCGGTGGCCGATGGCGACGCGGTCACGATCTCGGACCGGATGCGCCTGGCCGTGGTGGCCACCCCCGGCCACACCTTCCACCACCTTTCCTACGTGCTGCACGGCGCCGGTGGGCCGGTGGGGGTGTTCACCGGGGGGTCGCTGCTGTTCGGTACCACCGGGCGCACCGACCTGCTCGGAAAGCAGCACGCCCACGTCTTGGCCGAGCATCAGCACGCCTCGGCTCACCGGCTCGCCGACCTGCTGCCCGACGGGACGCAGGTGTGGCCCACCCACGGCTTCGGCAGCTTCTGCTCGGCGACCCAGTCCGACGCCCCCGCCTCGACCATCGGGCGGGAGCGCACGGCCAACCCCGCGTTGCGACTGGAAGCCAACGACTTCGTCGCCCACACCCTGGACGGGCTGGACGCCTACCCCGCCTACTACGCGCACATGGGCGCCCGCAACGCCGCGGGTGCCGACCTGATCGACCTGACACCGGTGCGGCCCGCCACCCCCGCCGAGCTGCGGACCCGCGTCGACGCGGGCGAGTGGGTGGTGGACTTGCGCTCGCGCAAGGCGTTCGCGCACCGGCACCTCGCGGGCACGCTGAGCTTCGGCTTGGACGGACCGATGTCAACCTGGCTGGGCTGGATGGCCCCGTGGGGTGCACCGATCACGCTGCTGGGCGAGTCGGTCGAGCAGGTCGCCGACGCGCAACGGGAACTGGCCCGCATCGGCATCGACCGGCCCGCCGCCACCACCGCGGGCACCCCGGAACAGTGGGCCGACGACGACCCCACCCGACTGGGACGGCTGGACACCGCCACGTTCGCCGACCTGGCCGCCGCCCGCGCAGGCGCTCCGCCGCACGGACTGCCCAAACCCGATGTGGTGCTCGATGTGCGCATGAGCAACGAGTGGCACGCCAGCCACATCGAAGGCGCGGTGCACGTTCCCCTGCCCGACCTGCCGGCCCGGCTGCGCGACGTGCCCACCGGAGCGGTGTGGGTCCACTGCGGCTCCGGTTACCGGGCCGCCGCCGCGACCAGCCTGCTCGCCCGAACGGGCCGCACCGCGGTGCACATCGACGATTCCTACACCGCCGCCGCAGAGGCCGGCCTGACCACCGTGCCCGGCACCGACGAGGAGACCACCGCGTGAGCACCCCTCCCCGCACCAGCAGCCCCACCACCATCGACACCCCCGCACTGCGCCACCTCCTGGAGTCCGGCACCGCGCCACGCCTGGTCGACGTGCGGACCCCCGGCGAGTTCGAGGCAGCCCACATCCCCGGCTCCTACAACGTCCCCCTGGACCTGCTGCGGGAGCATCGCGAGGAGCTGCGTAGGCACCTCGACGACCAAGTCGTGCTGGTCTGCCGCTCCGGCCAGCGCGCCACCGCCGCCGAACAGGCGTTGGCCGATGCGGGCCTGCCCAACGTGCGGGTGCTGCGGGGCGGCATCGCCGCCTGGAGGCTCGCGGGCGCGCCGGTCCGGATCGGCGCGCCCCGCTGGGAGCTGGAACGCCAGGTCCGCCTGGTCGCGGGCTCCGTCGTCCTCAGCGCCATCCTGGCCAGCATGCTGTTCCCACCGCTGAAGTGGGTTGCCGCCGCCATCGGCGCGGGTCTGACCTTCGCCGCGGTCTCCAACACCTGCGCGATGGGCCTGCTGCTGGCCAAGCTTCCCTACAACCGCGGCCCCCGCGCACAGCTCGACGCCGTTGCCGCGGCCCTGGCCACCAGCCGGCCGTGACCACGGCTGTGGTCCTGGGCGCCGCGATCGGTGTCCTGCTCGGGCTGCTCGGCGGTGGTGGCTCGATCCTGGCCGTGCCCGCCCTGGTCCACGGCACCGGTATGCCGCTGAGCGCAGCCGTCCCGACGTCGCTGCTCGTGGTCGGGATTTCCTCGATCACCGCCGTGCTGCCCCGGATACGCGTCGGGCAAGTCCGATGGCGCGTCGCGGCCGTGGTCGGCGTCACCGGCGCGGTGGCGGCGTTCGGCGGCGCGGCGGTCAACCGGCTGCTCGACCCTCGGACCGTACTCGTGGGCTTCGCCGGACTCATGGTCGTCGCAGGTGTGCGGATGCTGCGCGGCGACGGTGGTGCGGGCGGCGATTGCGCCCTGCCCGGCGGAGGTGTGAACTGGCGAGGATGCCTGCCCAAGTCGATCGGCGTCGGCATCGCCGTCGGATTCCTCACCGGCCTGTTCGGCGTCGGTGGGGGCTTCCTGCTCATCCCCGCCATGGTGCTGCTGCTCGGCCTGCCCGCCCCCGTCGCCACCGGCACGTCCCTGGTGGTCATCGCGCTCAACTCCACCGCGGGATTCGCCGCCCACTCCGGCGACACCGCCCTGGACTACCGGATCGCCGGTGCGTTCACCGCCGCCGCGGTCGTCGGCTCCCTCGTCGCCGGACGGCTGGCCACCCGACTGCCCGCCGAACGGCTCCGCGGCGGATTCGCCTACCTCGTGTTCATCATCGCCGCCTTCGTCGCCGTCCAAGCCGTGGCCGCCCCCGCCACGACATGACCGCTTCCGGTGATTGGTCCTCTACCCGCGCTTCGAGTCCGACATCCCCGAGCCGGAGGGCAGGCACTGGACTTGACCACGGGCACCGGGTCAAGCACAGGACTCACCAGCCACCCCGGAGCGCACTCGTCCAGGCTGACGAGTCGGCCACCTGCAACCGGATCCGCTTCTGGAACCGGATCGGGCTCATCGTGGTGATGGCCTGGAAGTCGCGGTAGAAGGCGGACATGCTCATGCCCGCCAACCGGGCCGCCTTCTCGACGTCCTGTTCCCCGGTCGCCTCCACGCACTCGACGCGCTGTGCCCGCAGCGCGATTGTCGCTGGCGGCACGTTGGGCAGTGGGCGGCGCACGCGCTGTCGGGCCGAGGCCGCCCCCTGGCCACCAGCGCTGGCACGGCGGGCCTGGTGCGCCTTCGGTACGCCCGCCGGGTCGTGCGCGACACACACCCCCTCGCCGTCGATCGCGCGGTGGTCGAACGCGCTGGAGTACGCGGTGCCGATCTCCGTGGTCCCGATCGCCGGATCGGTGCTGGGCGTGTACCAGGCGGTGCTCGACGCGGTCGGCTGAGCCGCATCCGCGAGGACGCTCCCGCTCAGCGGTCGGATCGCATCGTCGGGTGGCAGCGCTCGCACAGTTCGCGCCCAGGGCGGATGAGCAAGAGGTCCTGCCCGCACCGCTTGCACTCCAGGCAAGGCGACGCCCCCTCCTGCCGGGCGGGGACCGGGACCGCCGCGTGCGGATCAGGCCCTGGCACGTAGAGACCGCTTCTCCCGGTCAACTCCTGGTACCGGTCCAGGCTCTCCCTCGGGACGACGTACACCAGCCCCCTGGACGTCGACAGCGCGACCGCCCGGCCCGCGGGCACCATGGCCGCCACCTGGTCGACCGTGACGCCCCGCCACGGCTTCAAGTCCGGGTGGAACTCACCGCAGTGCAGCCTCTTCCCGGCGGGGCACCGGTCGAAGGCGCGGATCGTGCACTTGACCGGCTCCACCTCCTTCAGGCCGGTCGCGGTCGCGGCGCGCCGGGGCGGCAGGGCGTCCCACGAGATCCGGTTGTACCCGACGGAGGGAATGCGGTGGAACCACGACGGCGCGTGGTCCGCGTCGGCGAACCACAGCGACAACCAGCCCGCCCGGTGCGCTTTGGCGGTGCGGTCCGCCGCCACCCGCGCGTTGGTGTGCGCCCGCCGGAGTTCGACGCCGGTCCGCACGGCTGCGTGGATGGCCACGTCCAGCACGGTTCCCCGGCGCGTGCTGTACTGGACCTGCGCCGAGTGCCCGGCGTCCTCGGCCGCGCGGTACCAGTACTCCTTCTGCCACTTGTGCTCATCGCTCTCCCGCGACACGAGGTGCGCGCGGCCGCCGTCGAAGTGGACGGCGTAGCAGTTCCCCCCACTCTCCTGGACGAACAGTTCGTCCTGCCCCGGTTCGACCGGCTCCAGGCACAGCAGCACCCGGTCACCGCGGTGCAGCCGCCCGCGCAGGGACCGGATCAACCGGTAGTCGGAGGCCGACAGCTCCGACAGGTCGAGTTCGCGGTTCTGCGGGCAGTACAGCGCACGAGTCGTCACGGCAGCCCCACCCGAGTCCGGCCCATCACCCACCCGCCGAACACGGTAGGCGCCGTCGAGGACCGGGTGGACGCCTCCGCGCCCGATTCACGCGATCAGCCTCGCCGGGTTCACACAGGTGGCCCACCGGCGGACGCGCGCCGGCGGGCCGTGCCCTGATCAGGCAGGTCCTGGCCGATTCGGCGTGATCTCCCGTCCTGCGGGTACGCCTGCGGTGATCCCCGACCACTTGAGAACAACGGGAGAGCCGATGCCAGAGGTCAAGACCGCCGTCATCTACTACTCCGCCACCGGCAGCGTTTATGCCATGGCGCAGGCCGCGGCCAAGGCCGCCGAGGCCGCGGGCGCGGAGGTGCGGCTGCGGAAGGTGCGCGAGCTGGCGCCGGAAGAGGCCATCGCCAGCAACGAGGGGTGGGCCGCCCACGCGCGGCAGACCCAGGACGTCCCGGAAGCGGCGCTGGACGACCTGGAGTGGGCCGACCTGCTGGTCTTCGGCGCGCCCACCCGCTTCGGGATGCCCGCGGCGCAGCTCAAGCAGTTCCTCGACACCACCGGCCCGCTGTGGGCGGCGGGCAAGCTGGTGAACAAGACCGCGACCTCGTTCACCTCCGCGGCGACCCACCACGGCGGGCAGGAGACCACCATCACCGCCCTGAACAACACCTTCTACCACTGGGGTTGCGTCATCGTCCCGCCCGGCTACGCCGACCCCATCCAGTTCCAGGCGGGCAACCCCTACGGCTCCAGCCACGTCTCCAACAACGGCCAGGTGCCGCCGGGGCAGGTCGAGCTGGACGCGGTGTCCTTCCAGGCACGCCGCGCGGTGGAGCTCACCCGCGCGCTGAAGGCGGGTCTGGCCTCGGCGTAGCGGCGGGCCACCCCATGCGGTCGAGCCGCGCCGGGTCGAGCACGCCGGTGGCCAGCACCGTGCTCACCTCCCGCAGCGACTCCTGCTGCTCCCGGCTCAAGCGGTCGAACAGGAGCGACCGGACCAGCTCCACGTGACCGGGAGCGGACTCGCGGACCTGCCGCGCGCCTTCGTCGGTGAGCTCCGCCAGTTGGCCCCGCGCGTCCGACGTGCTCGGCACCCGGCGGACCCAGCCCGAGCGGACCAAGCGGTCGATCGCGTGGCTCAACCTGCTGCGGTCGAACACGCACGCCGCGGCGAGGTCAGCCATGCGCATCGAGCGTCCGGGGCTCTCCGAGAGCCTGGCCAGGATCTCGTATGTCGCGAACGACAGGTTCGAGTTCTGCTTCAGCTCCTTCTCCAGCCGGTCGAACAGCAGTCGGCTCGCGATCAGGAAGCTCCGCCACGTCCGCTGCTCGTCGTCGGTCAGCCAGCGCGCTTCCGCCATGTGAGTCGCTCCGCGAGACGAGTAGTTGAAATTTCAGCACCTGATGCTAGCGTAGGTCGCAGTGCTGAAATTTCAACTACTTTGAGCGGAGACCCTTCATGGGACGGTTGGCGGGCAAGGTGGCGATCGCCACCGGCGCGGCGGGCGGCTTGGGTTTGGCGGGCGTGCGGGCGATGGCCGCGCAAGGCGCGCACGTGGTGATGATGGACGTGTCGTCGGCCGTGCGCGAACGCGCGCGGGAACTCGCGGCCGAGGGCTTCGAGGTCGTGCCGTACACCGGCGACGTCAGCGTCGAGGAGGACGTCGCCGGTGTCGTGGAACTGGCCCAGCGGTCCTACGGCCGCCTGGACGTCCTGTGGAACAACGCCGCGCTGCTGTCCCCCGAGTGGATGCTCCAGGACACCGACGTCCTCCACGTCAGCCGCGACCACCTGATGCGGACCTTGGAGGTGAACGTGGGTGGTGTGTTCCTCGGCAGCAAGCACGCCGTGCCGGTCATGGCGGCTTCGGGAGGCGGCTCGATCATCAACACCTCGTCGGTGCAGGCCGCGGGTGGTGATCTCACGCTGGTCTCCTACGGCACGAGCAAAGCGGCGATCGAGCACCTCACGAGGTCGGTGGCCACGTCCTACGGCCACCTTGGCATCCGCTGCAACGCCGTGGTGCCGGGTCTGATCGCACCGCCGTCGAGCCCGGCCGCGGCGGAGCGGCCGCACCGACTGGAGGACATCGCCCCGGCGAGGCTGATCCGGGACTCCCAGATGCTCGACCTGCCCGGCGACCAGGCCGACGTCGCCAACACCGTGGTCTTCCTGGCGTCCGACGAGTCGAAGTTCATCACCGGTCAACTGATCCGCGTGGACGGTGGCGTGACCGGGCACCTGCCGACGCTCGCCGACCGCCGACGACTGGCAGGCGCCGCTCCCACGCCCCTCAAGGCAGGACTGGGCTGACCCGGCCGCGTCGGTCTCGTGCGGTGGTCACCTGGCCGCCGCGGCCGCGGCGCGGGGCAGCGGGCCGACGTCGGGGCGGCGGCCCTGGCTGAGCGCGGCGTGCCGCTGGCCGGGGCCGGGGCCTCGGCGTGCGGCGAAGGCGTCGGCCACGACGCCGGTCGCGAAGGCGTAGACGCTCTTGTGCAGCAGGTCGACCAGCAGCTCGGACCGGGGCCACGTCTGCGGTGGGGCGCCGACGCCGGTGGCGTTCTCCAGGATCTGGTCGTTGCTCAGCCGCACCACGGCGAACATCGCCGAGGCCACCGGTCCGCGCAGGCCCGCGTTGGCCATCAGCGACCGCACCACCCCGGCCAGCGCGCCCTGCCCGAAGTGCATGGCCAGGTTCACCGCCCACGGCTGCCGCCCCGGCCGCTCGGGCATCCCCAGCAGCCGCTCCAGCACCCTGGCGGGCACGTGCGAATCGGGTCGCCCGGTGACCCGCTGCTCCAGCTTCTCCCCGACCGTCATCACCGCCGCGCCGACGGTTCCGGCCACCAGCCCTTGCCACAACGCGCGCTTCACCATGCCCTCCGGCTACCCCGACGGCGCGCCGTTACCCCCTCGGGACTCACAGCAGGACGTTGAGCAGCACCGTCAGCACGACGGAAGCGGCGATCGAGAACAGGATCATCAGCAGGCAGCCGAGGCGGCCGCCCAGGGGACGGATCTCCACAGCGGCTCCTCAGCTGACGTTGAAGTTCTGCTCGACCTCGGCGGCCAGTCCGCGCAACGCCCGGTCCAGCGCCGCGCGCACGTCGTCCTCCGCGACACCCGCGCCCGCCTCGACCTGGAGCTCCACCTCGCTGGCACCCGCACCTCCCTCGACCACCCGCAGGTGGCCCGGCCAGCCGTCGTGGTCGACCGGCCGCCACTCCAGCCGGTGCTCGTCGGCGTCCAGCCGCACCTGGTAGCGGTGGGTGCTGCCATCCGGTGTCCAGCCCACGTCGACCGTGCCGTCCCCGCTGCCCACCACGTGCAGGGGCGCGGGCAGCCACGCCTGGGCGCGGGTCAGGTCCGCGGCGGTGTTGAGCACGATGTCGGCGACCGCGGCCATCGCACGACTGCTCCGGTGGGCGTTCTTCCCGGCATCTGGCACAGACCGGTAGTACCCCGGCCGGGCCGAAAGATGCCTCCGCGCCGGGGCGGGGCCGGACCGGGTCAGTCCGGGGCACCGACCTTGGCGAGGGCTTCCTCCACCGAGTCGGTGACGTTCACGACCTGCGTCAACGCGGTCAGCCACAGCAGTCGGGCGAGCTTGTGCTCGGGGGCGAGGATGACGGCCATGCCGCGCTTCTGGTCCACGGCGTGGTTGTGCGCCCGGATCAGCACGGACAGGCCGACCGAGGCCAGGAAGCCGACCTCGTCCAGGTCCACCGCCAGCAACCGCGCGCCGAGGGACTCGGCCTGGACCAGTGCCTGGGCCAGCCCCTTCTCCAAGACCTCCACCGTCTTCTGGTCGATGTCACCGCCGACGCGCAACTGGACCACCTGGCCGTCGGCCAGCACCTCGATCCGCGTCCACGGGTCGGTTCCCTCTGTCGTCACCGGTCCACTGAACCACGCCTGCCGCAGGTCGGCTCGTTGCGCGGGGTGTGATCCTGCTCCTCAGCGGCCCTGGCGGAAGGCGATCGAGACGCCGAGCGCGGCGGAGGAGGGCACGAGCACCTCCTCCGGACCGGTGCGGGTGGCCGGGACGCCGTTGCCGCGCAGCAACCGCTCGGTGGCGGCGAGGTCGCGCACGGCGACCGCGTAGCAGGCGAAGGCGGGCAGCGCGGCCGGGCTCTCGCCGGGCAGCAGGTCGGCGAGAGCCGACTCGGCCACCACGTCCACGCCCGCCCGCGCCTCGCCGAAGCAGGCGCGGTAGCGGCGCGTCACCTCGGACAACGCCGGGTCGGCCACGCACAGCACGCACCCCACCAGCCCGACCGCCCCGTTGGGGTGGTCGACCCGCTGGTCCCGGACCGGCGCGTTCTGGGCGAACCCGAGCCTGCCCTCCGGCACGCCGGAGAGCTCCAGGTAGCGCGCGGGCTCCATCCTCGTGCCCGCGCGGGTGTCGACGGGGCGTTGCACGGCGTGCACGCCGCCGTGGCCGATGCCCTCGGCCGTCAGCCGCGACGCGACGCGGTCGATGTCGGGTGTGTCGGCCATCACGATGTGGACGCCCTGGAAGCGCTGGAGGAAGGACCTGATGTCCGCGGCGGCGGCGCGGATGGCCGCCGCCAGTCGCGCCCGCTTGTCCCAGGGCACGTCCAGCACCATCGGCCGCGTGCCCGAGGGCACGTTCTCACCCAGGACGGTGACCAGTTCGAGGAAGTTGCCGGGGAAGTGCACGTGGGCGTTGGCGACCCCGAACAGGTCGTCCGATCCCCCTGCGGGATCGGGCAGCACCGGGTAGGCGGGTGCCGACACGGTGAAACCCAGCAGGCGGTACCGCTCCATCGCCTGGGCCATGTCCCGCACGACGTGACCCACGTGGTGCAGCCCGTTGACGTCGCTCCCCATGCTCCCCCCAAACTGGCAGTCAACCATCTTTTGACAGCAGACTATCAGTTTTGCGACGGGTAAGGTCCCGATCATGGGCGAGGGCGGGCTGCGCGAGCGCAAGAAGGCCATGACCAGGGAGGCGATCCTGCGCGAGGCGTTCCGGCTCTTCCGCGAGCGCGGCTACCACGCCACGACCGTCGACCAGATCGCCGAAGCGGCCGAGGTCTCCCCCGCGACCTTCTTCCGCTACTTCCCGGCCAAGGAGGACCTGGTCGTGCTCGACCGCTTCCCGCCGCTGGTCGACGCCCTGCGGGCACAGCAGGCCGGTCCACCGGTGACGGTCCTGCGCGGCGCGTTCCGCGCGGCGTTCGCCTCCCTCTCGGCGGAGCAGATCGCCGCGGGGCGCGAGCGGGAGGTCTTCGCCGCCACGGTGCCCGAACTGCTGGCGGCCAACCTGCGCAGGAGTCCCGGCTTGCTGCGCGAGGTCCGCCAGGCCGTGGCGGACCGGGCCGGGTGCGAAGCGGACGACCCGAGGATCGGCAACGCCGTCGGTGCGGTCTTCGGGGTCGTGGCCGTGGTCTGGCTGCGCTGGGCCCAAGACCCCGACCTGGACGGACCGGCCGAGATCGACCGGGCACTGGCGCACCTGGAGGCCGGCCTCGGCCTGTGAGCCGGACCTCCCGCGCCACGACCGACCCACGACCGCACCTGCCGCGTCAACCGCGATCTTCACCTTCGACCTCTCCTCGCAGGCCCTCGCACTCCAGGCCCGGCCAACCGAGCCGACCAGTCTGAGTCAAGCGACTGCCTTAAACCGTGCCGCGAGGTACCACAAAGCGGATAAGTCCTGCAGATTTATTCCGGATGCAATTCATAGCACTGCGGCGATCAATGCCCCTAGCATCCGTCGCAGGGCATCGGCGCCTTCCGTATTCCACGCCGCCGGATATCGCACGGTCGCCCGATGTGGAGCTGAAACGATCAGGAGGGCTATTCGTGTCGGTTTCCAGATTACGCAGGCCAGGGGCCGCACTGGCGGCGTTAGGGCTGCTAGCAGCCACAGCGGCCCCGTTGTCCGCAGCCCCGGCGACACCTGCGGCGGCCGCGGAGGAGCAGGCGACGAGGAGTTATTCGGTCACCCTCGTCACCGGTGACCGCGTACTGCTCAACGGTGACCGCGTCGTGTCGATCACCGGGGGCGCGGGCCGGGAGAAGACGGCTTTCCGCACCTTCCAGCGCGATGGCCGCACCCACGTCCTGCCGCTCGACGCGATTCGCCCCCTCGCCGAGGGCAGGCTGGACCTGCGGCTGTTCGACGTCACCGGGTTGGTCGAGGCTGGCTACGACGACGCGCGCCGCGACGACGTGCCGCTGCTGGTCACCCGCTCCGACGCGCGGTCACCCGAGCTGTCGGGACTGCGGATGACCCGCGAGCTGCCCGCCGTGGGCGCCTTCGCCGCCACGACCCCGAAGGCGACCGCCGCGGCGACCTGGCCGTCGCTGCTGGCCGACGCGGGCGTGGCCAAGGTGTGGCTGGACGGCGTGCGGCATCCCGTGCTGGACCGCAGCACCGCCCAGATCGGCGCCCCCACCGCGTGGGAGGCCGGGTACACCGGTCGGGGCGTGAAGGTCGCCGTGATCGACAGCGGCGTGGACGGCGCGCACCCCGACCTGGTGGGCCGCGAGATCGCCGAGGCGAACTTCAGCGACGAACCGGACAACACCGACACCGTCGGCCACGGCACGCACGTGGCCGCCATCGTCGCCAGCGCGGGTGCGCAGTACCGCGGCGTCGCGCCGGAGGCCCAACTGCTCGACGCCAAGGTCTGCGGGCTGCGGGCCTGCCAGGAGTCGGGGATCATCGCCGGGATGCAGTGGGCCGCCGAGCAGGGTGCCGACGTGGCCAACATCAGCCTGGGCGGCACCGACACACCGGGGACCGACCCGCTGGAGAAAGCGCTCAACACCCTGTCCGCGCAGTACGGCGTGGTGTTCGTGGTGTCGGCGGGCAACTCCGGCCGCGCGGAGTCCGTCGGCTCGCCGGGCAGCGCGGACGCCGCGCTGACCGTTGGCGCGGTCGACCGCGACGACAGCATCGCCCCCTTCTCCAGCCGCGGCCCGCGCGTGGGCGACGGCGCGGTCAAGCCCGACATCACCGCCCCAGGCGTCGACATCGTGGCCGCCAAGTCCTCCACCGGCGTCATCGGCACCCCGGTCGGCGAGCGGCACGTGGCCGTGTCCGGCACCTCCATGTCCGCACCGCACGTGGCGGGCGCGGCGGCGCTGCTGGCGCAGCAGCACCCGGACTGGACCGGCGCGCAGCTCAAGGCCGCGCTGATGGCCTCGGCGAAGCACAACCCCGCCTTGACCGTGCTCGACCAGGGCACCGGCCGCGTGGACGTGGCCGAGGCGATCAGCACCGCGGTCACCGCGGACCCACCCAGCCTCAACCTCGGCGTCCAGCAGTGGCCGCACGAGGACGACGTCCCGGTCACCGCGGACTTCACGCTGCGCAACACGGGCAGCGCCCCGGCGACCTTCACCCTCACCGTCGAGTCCAAGGGCCCCGACGGCCAGCCCGCCCCTGCGGGCCTGTTCACCGTCAGCCCGGCGGAGGTCACCGTCCCGGCGGGCGGCGAGGCGAAGGCGACCGCCACCGCCGACACGCGGCTCGGCTCGCTCGACGGCGTCTACGCGGGCACGGTCGTGGCCACCTCGGAGTCAGACGCGCTGCGCGTGCCGTTCGCGGTCACCCGCGAGGTGGAGAGCTACGACGTGGCCATCCAGCACATCAGCCGCGAGGGCGAACCCGAGGACGAGTACGACACGCTCATCATCGGCTTGGACAACGACCGCGTGATCTTCCTCTCGGGCCCGGACGAGACCGGAACCGTCCGGTTGCCCAAGGGCCGCTACACCGCCATGTCCGAATTCCGCTTCGGCCACGACGACAACACCCTGCTCCTGCGGCCCGACCTCGACGTGTCGACGGCGACGACGGTCGTCTTCGACGCGCGGACGGCGGGTCCCCTCCGGATCGACCCGCCGGACCCGGCCGCCACGGCCGAGTTCGGCTCCATCGCGACCAGCCGGTTCTACCGGGGACTGGGCATCGGGTTCGGCAGCACCTACCCCGGTGGCTTCCCTCCGGGGATGACGATCGGCCACAGCGGCCCGGCGCTGCCCGCCGACGAGTACGAAGTCGTCATCGGCACGGAGTTCAGCCAGCCGCGGGAGGAAGGCACACCGGTGTGGTACCGGTCGCTCTGGATCGAGAAGGGCCGCGCGCCCACCGGTTTCACGCGCACGCCCGCCGTGGACGAGATGGCGAAGGTGGAGACGAAGTTCGGGCCAGCCAGAGAGGGCAGGCAGTACTGGCACTACAGCTCGCCCATCACCGCGAGCGGCACGCCCGGTTTCACCGCGGGCCGCCCGGTGCCACCGCTGAGCAGCACGATCGACTACGTCTCGGCCGAGGGCTTCTCCTGGGGGTGGACGAGCTTCCAGGAGACTGCCGAGGACACGGAGGCGGTGCAGATCGCACAGCTCACCTCCTACCTCGCGGGACGCACCTACTCGGAAGCGTTCCACTTCCCCGTATTCGGCGTCACCGCACCGCACAAGGACGACCCCTACCCGTACCTGTTCCGCTCCGGCGACCGGGTCGTCGCGGACGTCTGGCTGTTCGGCGACCAGGCGAACCACCGCGGCGACACCATCGCCCTCGACCACGCGCGCACGACGCTGTTCCGCGACGGGGAGAAGGTCGGTGAGACCACACTGCCCGGCGTCGGCAACTTCGCGGTGGCTCCAGGGGCCGCCGAGTACCGCGTGGAAGCCGAGGCGTCCCGCCCCGCGACCGTCTCGGAGTTCGGGACCACGGTCAGCGGGAGCTGGACGTTCCGCTCCGACACGACGCCAGAGGACCGGCGCACGCTGCTGCCGCTGACCGTCGTCCGCTTCGCTCCCACCCTGGACGAGACCGGCGCGGCCCCGGCGAACCGCCTGCTGCGGGTGCCGCTGGTGGTCGGCCAGCAGCCGGACGCAGGCAGCGGGCACGTCCGCCGACTGCGCGCCGAGGTGTCGTTCGACGAGGGCAAGACCTGGTCGGCGGTACCGGTGACCGGGCGGACCGCACTGGTCCGCAACACCGCCGCGGCGGGGTCCTACGCTTCGCTGCGGGTCCAGACGACCGACAGCAAGGGCAACTCGTCCCAGCAAACGGTGATCCGCGCGTACCGGATCAGCTGACCGCCCCAGTGCGGTAGAAGCACAAAAGCCCTGTGGGGCACCCGGAAAAACCGGGTGCCCCACAGGGAAAGAATGTTCGGCGGCGTCCTACTCTCCCACACCCTCACGAGTGCAGTACCATCGGCGCTGGAAGGCTTAACTACCGGGTTCGGAATGGGACCGGGTGTTTCCCCTCCGCCATGACCACCGAAACACTATGAAGATAACCAACCCACAGCACCCCATCGCCTCCCACAGGAGGACGACCGGATGGTCGGTTCGGTTCCTTCAGAACCGCACAGTGGATGCGTAGCGTCTTCGTGACAAGTCCTCGGCCTATTAGTACCGGTCAACTCCAGCCGTTACCGACCTTCCATCTCCGGCCTATCAACCCAATCGTCTCTTGGGGGCCTTAACCCACAAAGGGTGGGATACCTCATCTAGGAACGAGCTTCCCGCTTAGATGCTTTCAGCGGTTATCCCTTCCGAACGTAGCCAACCAGCAATGCCCCTGGCGGGACAACTGGCACACCAGAGGTCCGTCCGTCCCGGTCCTCTCGTACTAGGGACAGCCTTCCGCAAGTATCCTACGCGCGCGGCGGATAGGGACCGAACTGTCTCACGACGTTCTAAACCCAGCTCGCGTACCGCTTTAATGGGCGAACAGCCCAACCCTTGGGACCTACTCCAGCCCCAGGATGCGACGAGCCGACATCGAGGTGCCAAACCATGCCGTCGATATGGACTCTTGGGCAAGATCAGCCTGTTATCCCCGGGGTACCTTTTATCCGTTGAGCGACCACGCTTCCACAAGCCATGGCCGGATCACTAGTTCCGACTTTCGTCCCTGCTCGACCCGTCGGTCTCACAGTCAAGCCCCCTTGTGCACTTGCACTCGACACCTGATTGCCAACCAGGCTGAGGGAACCTTTGAGCGCCTCCGTTACCCTTTGGGAGGCAACCGCCCCAGTTAAACTACCCACCAGGCACTGTCCCTGATCCGGATCACGGACCGAGGTTAGACATCCAGTACGACCAGAGTGGTATTTCAACGACGACTCCACAACCACTGGCGTGGCCGCTTCACAGTCTCCCACCTATCCTACACAAGCCGAACCGAACACCAATACCAAGCTATAGTAAAGGTCCCGGGGTCTTTCCGTCCTGCCGCGCGTAACGAGCATCTTTACTCGTAATGCAATTTCGCCGGGCCTGTGGTTGAGACAGTCGAGAAGTCGTTACGCCATTCGTGCAGGTCGGAACTTACCCGACAAGGAATTTCGCTACCTTAGGATGGTTATAGTTACCACCGCCGTTTACTGGCGCTTAAGTTCTCAGCTTCGCCCCGAAGAGCTAACCGGTCCCCTTAACGTTCCAGCACCGGGCAGGCGTCAGTCCGTATACATCGTCTTGCGAC
>NZ_JAGINV010000001.1:752500-2165000 GCF_017876325.1 Saccharothrix coeruleofusca | reverse complement strand
TCAGCTCGCTCAGCAGCTGGTCGAAGCCGGGGTCGGTGGGTGCCAGGCCCTCCAGCTCCCTCATCACCTGCTCGGCTTCGGCGTGCTCCCGCAGTTCGTGGTCGGCCACCTCGTCGCCGTCGGGCAGCGCCTGCCGCGCCGCCGGGTACATGAACTGCTCCTCGGCCGCCGCGTGGCGGGCCAGCTCGCTGATCGCCCGGTCGGCCAACGCGCGGCGGTGCTGCGGGGTGCCGCGCCCGCTCTCCAGCTCTTGGAACAGCCGCTCGACCGCGCGGTGGTCGGCGGTGATCACGCGGATCAGGTCGGTGTCGTAGTCGTTGGCGGCCACGGGTCCTCCAGACGCTCGGGTGGCCGCGGCGTACCCGTGCCGCGGGTGACCAACCGACGATCACCTGATCGTGTGCCACGCCATCGGTGCAAGGGGCCAGCCCGAATGGGGCCTTTCCGAGTCGGCGGCGCTGACCGGGGGTATCCGCAGCTCATGCGCTTCAGCCGCAAGCCGACGGGCAAGCAGTTCTTCGAGCTGTTCACCGCGATCGGGTCGAACATCGGGCACAGCGTCGAGGTGCTGCGCGAGTTCGTGCGGGCACCCGCCGAGCAGCGCGCGGAGCTGGCCGCCCGGATGCGGGAACTGGAGCACGCGGGCGATGACGCTACCCACGCGATCATCGAGCACCTCGACCGGTCGTTCGTCACGCCGTTCGACCGGGAGGACATCTACCGCCTGGCCGTTCGGCTCGACGACGTGGTGGACCACATGGACGCGGCGGTCGACCTGGCCACCCTCTACCGGGTGCAGGAGCTGCCCGATGGCGTGGAGGCGCTGGTCGGTCTGCTGTGCCAGGCGGCCCAGCTGACCGCCGAGGCGATGCCCCGGCTGGCGTCGCCGCAGAACCTGACCACCTACTGGGTCCGGGTGAACGAGCTGGAGAACGACGCCGACCAGGTGTACCGGAGACTGCTGTCGGCGCTGTTCAACGGCAGTCGGGACGCGCTGGAGGTGCTGAAGCTGAAGGACGTGGTGGACGAGCTGGAGTCGGCCGCCGACGCGTTCGAGCACGTGGCCAACGTGGTGCACTCGATCGCGGTCAAGGAATCCTGATGCTGACCACCGGGCTGGTGCTGGTCGTCGTGCTCGCCCTGGCGTTCGACTTCACCAACGGCTTCCACGACGCGGCCAACGCCATCGCCAGCGCGGTGTCGACCCGAGCGCTGGGCCTGCGGGGCGCGCTGGCGCTGGCCGCGGTGATGAACCTGATCGGGGCGCTGCTGGGCACGGGGGTCGCGGTCACCATCGCCTCCGGCGTCATCGACACCCCGGTCGGCGAGGACGCGCTGCACGTGGTCACCGCAGCGCTGGTGGGCGCGATCACCTGGAACCTGATCACCTGGTACTTCGGTCTGCCGTCGTCGTCATCGCACGCGCTGGTCGGCGGGCTGGTCGGGGCCGCGCTGGCCTCGGCGACCTCCGTGCACTGGGCGGGCGTGCTGGAGAAGGTCGTCGTGCCGATGGTGGCCTCGCCGGTGGTCGGTCTGCTGCTCGGCTACGCGGTGATGACGGCGATCCGGTGGGCGTTCCGCAACACCAACCCGCACCGGGCGGGCCACCTGATGCGGCGGGCCCAGGTGTTCTCCGCGGCGAGCCTGGCACTGGGGCACGGCCTGCAGGACGCCCAGAAGAGCATGGGGGTCATCGTCCTGACACTGGTGGTGACCGGGCACCAGCAGGACTACCGGGTGCCGCTGTGGGTGGTGGTGGCGTGCGCGCTGGCGTTGGCGGCGGGCACCTACTCGGGTGGCCTGCGGATCATGCGCACGCTGGGCAGGCGCATCTTCCACCTGACCCCGCCGCACGGCTTCGCGGCGGAGCTGTCGGCCTCGTCGGTGCTGTACCTGACCGCCTTCGCGTTCGCCGCCCCGATCTCCACCACGCACGTGATCACCTCGGCGGTGATGGGCGTGGGGGCGACCACGCGCCGCTCCGCCGTGCGCTGGTCGGTGGCGGGTGACATCGCGAAGGGCTGGGTGCTCACCCTGCCGTGCTCGGCCGCCGCGGCCGCCGCCGCGCACGTCGTCGTGTCGCTGCTGTGAGGACCGGGCCGCTCATGGCCGCAGCACCAGGCGGACCGGGTCGCCCTCCTTGCGGATCAGCCGGTCCACGGCCTCCTGCGCCCGCGCCAACGGCAGCACGTCGGTGACGGAGCGGCTGAAGTCGATCCGCCGGTGGGCGACCAGCGCCACCAGCTCGGTCAAGTGCTGGGGCTCGGAGCCGTAGTGGCCGCGCACCTGCTGCTGGAAGTAGCTGAACGCGGTGCCGTTGGTGATGGTCAGCGGCTGGTTGGTCAGCCCGACCAGCACCAGCCGCCCGCGCGCCGCCAGGCAGGACACCGCCTGCTCGCGCACCGCGGCCACACCCGCGAAGTCGAAGGCCGCGGCCAAGCCCTGCCCGCCGGTGACCTCGCGCACCCGCTGCGGCAGTTCCGCGTCGGCCGGGTCGAGGACCAGGTCGGCGCCGAAGGCCAGGGCGCGCTCCCGCGCGGCGGGCAGCGGGTCGACGGCGACGACGGGGGCCGCGCCCACCAGGCGCAACAGCTGCACGGCGTGCGCGCCCAGGCCGCCCGCGCCCCACACCCCCACCGGCTCGGCCGGGCGGACCTGCCCGGTGGCGGTGATGGCCGCCCACGGTGTGCTGACCGCGTCGGGGATGATCGCGGCCTGCTCGAACGGCAAGTCGTCCGGGATGGGCACGACCGTGTCCGCCGCGGCGAGCGCGTGCTCGGCCCAGCCGCCGTCGTAGTCGACCCCGCGCGTGTAGACCACGCCCTCGCGCTCCTCGCCCGCCTGCAGCAGCACCCGCTGCCCCGTGGCCACGGCGGTCACGTCCGGGCCGAGCGCGTCCACGGTGCCCGCCACCTCGTGACCGAGGGTGACGCTGTCGTCGGCCAGGAACAGCGGCGAGAGGCTGCCGTCGATCAGGTGCACGTCGGACAGGCACACGCCCGCGGCGGCCACCCTGATGCGGACCTGCCCCGGTCCCGGTTCCGGCGTGGGCACCTGGTCCACCACCAGCTCGCGGGTCCTGACGTTCAACCGGGCTGCCAACATGGACGACTCCTCACAGCAGGACTGTCGGCCTCGGACTGTTCCGTCCTACTGACCGGGCGGCGGACCCGCAACAGGAGGTCGGGCTACTCGCACAGCGCGGTGTCCAGCGCCGCCTCGACGCGCTGGTAGGCGGGCAGCGTCGAGGACAGCGCGGTGACCACCACCGTGGCCGCCTTCCCGTCCGGTCCGACGCCGTTGGCGGTGGTGTAACCGGGGGCCAGCCCGCCGTGGGTCCAGGCGAACCCGCCGCAGCTGAGCTTGAAGGTGGCGATGCCCAGCCCGTAGCGCGACTCGCCCACGGTGTCGAAGCCGGGGGCCTCGACCGTGGTCCGCATCTGCCGCAGCAGTTCCGGCGCGAGCAGGGTGCCGTCCAGCAGCGCGGTCATGAAGCGGTTGAGGTCCCTGGGGGTGCCGACCAGCTGGCCTGCGGCCCAGCCTCCCGAGGGGTCGGACTCGGTGACGTCGACCGGCGTGGTGCTGCCCTGCGGGGTGAGGTAGCCGTGCGGGTGCGCGCCCCGGATGCGCTGCTCGCCGACACCGGGCCAGTAGGTCTCGCGCAGTCCGAGGCGGTTGATGATCCGGTTGGTGATCTCCTCGCCGATCGGCCTGCCGGTGACCTTCTGCACGACCAGTCCCGCCAGCACGTAGTTGGTGTTGGCGTAGCTCCACCCCGGTTCGGGTCGCGGCTGCGCCAGCGCCACGTCGACCAGCTCCCTCGGTTCCACGTGGACGTGCAGCGTGGAGACGACGTCCTTGAGCACCGCCTCGTCGTAGTCGGGCAGGCCGCTGGTGTGCTGCAGCAGCTGGCGGACGGTGATCCGGTTGCCGTCGAAGCCGTTGCCGCGCACCACGCCGGGCAGATAGGTCTCCACCGGTGCGTCCAGGTCGATCCTGCCCTCGCCCACCAGTTGCAGCACGACGGTCGCGGTGAACATCTTGGTGTTGCTGGCGATGCGGACCTGGCCGTTGACGGGGACCTCCGCCTTGGTCTTCAGGTCGGCGACTCCCGCTGTGTAGTCGCGGACCCGGCCGTCGCGCTCCCGCACCGAGGCCAGCGCGGCGGGGAACTGGTGGTCGCGGACCAGGCCGTCCAGGCTCCGCTGCACCGCGTCGGGGTGCCGGGCGGATTCGGTGTCGGCGGCGCTCGCCCGGACGGCGGTCACCCCGCCCGCGACGGCGAGCGCGGTCAGCACCGCGATCCAGCCACGCCCTGCCCGCGCACGGGTGGGGCGGGACTTGACGGAGGTGGTCTCGACTGGACGAGCGGACATGGGATCTCCCCTGCTGCGCCGGTGTTCCTCGGACGTGGCCAGCATGTCCGAGAACCGGCGCCCCATCGATCCCGTGGCCTGGACAGTGGTGGTACGGCTGGCTGTACCACCACTGTCCGCAAAGGACCGCGGAGCAGGCGGATCAACGCCGCCGACGGGTGTCGTCCAGGTAGCGCAACACGGCGGTGACGCGGCGGTCCGAGCGGTCGGTCGGCGCCAGGTCGAGCTTGGCGAAGATGTTGCGGATGTGCTTGTGCACCGCGCCTTCGGTGACCACCAGCCGGTCGGCGATGGCGGTGTTGCCCAGCCCCTCGGCCATCAGCGCCAGCACGTCGCGCTCCCGCGGGCTGAGGCGCTCCAGCCTGCTGTCGGGGCGCGTGCGGGCCAGCAGCTGGGCGACCACCTCGGGGTCGATGGCGGTGCCGCCCCCGGCCACCCGGTGCAGCGCGTCCAGGAACTCCTGCACCCGCCCGACCCGCTCCTTGAGCAGGTAGCCGAGGCGGGCACCGCCGTGGGAGAGCAGCTCGGTGGCGAAGGCCTGCTCCACGTAGGCCGACAGCACCAGCACCGCCAGGTCGGGGTGCCTGCGGCGGGCCTCGACGGCCGCGGTGATCCCCTCGTCGCTGTGCGTCGGCGGCATCCGCACGTCCACGATGGCGGTGTCCGGCCGGTGCTCGTCGACCGCGGCCAGGAACTCGTCCGGGGTGCCGGTGGTGGCCACGACGTCGAGGGACTCGGCGCGCAGCAGCAGCGCGAGGCCCTCGCGCAGCAGTGGGTCGTCCTCGGCGATCACGATCCGCACGGCAGGCTCACCACCAGCGCCGTCGGTCCGCCGGGCGGGCTGGTGAGGACGAAGGTCCCGTCGTGCGCCTCGACGCGGCGGCGGATGCCCGCCAGGCCGGACCCGGTGCCCTCGTCCGCCCCGCCGCGGCCGTCATCGGTGATCTCGATGCGCAGTCGGTCGTCATGGCGGCGAAGCGTAACGGTGGCCTGTCGGGCGCCGCTGTGCCGGGCGACGTTGGTCAGCGCCTCGGCGACCGCGAAGTAGGCGGTGGCCTCGACCGACGCGGCGCACCGCTCGGGCAGGTCGGCGTCGACCCGGCAGGGCACCGGGCAGTCCGCCGCCAGCGCGGACAGGGCGTCGGAGAGGCTGCGGTCGGCCAGCACCGGCGGCAGGATGCCGCGCACGACCGCGCGCAGCTCGGCCAGCGCCTGCTCGGCGGCGCCCTGGGCGCGGTCGAGGGCGGCCTCGGCCGTGGCGGTGTCGCGGGTCAGCGCGCGGCGGGCCGCGCCGAGCAGCACGGTGACCGCCACCAGCCGGTTCTGCGTCCCGTCGTGCAGCGCCCGCTCGATCCGCCGCAGCTCGGCGGTGTGCGCGTCCAGCGCGGCGGCCCTGGTCGCGGTCAGCTCGGCCACCCGCAGCGCCAGGTCCGCGCCTCGGTCGGGCGGCAGCAGGCGACGTCCCGGCCACGCCTGCAGCCGCGCCATGCCCGGCGTGACCGCGAGGCTGACCACCAGCCACAGCAGACCCAGCAGGGAGGTGGCGAAGGCGCCTGCCCAGTCGTGCACCACCCACAGACCGAGGCCCGCGGTGGTGTCGACGTCGCCTTCGAGCTTCCACCACAGCGGGTAGGACAGGTCCCGCACCGCGTTGAGGGGGAGCGTCAGCGCCGCCAGGCCGAGGAACAGCCCCAGTGTCGAGTGGACCGCCACCCACCCCAGCTCCCGCCGGACCGACGCGTCCCGCAGTGCCTCGCGCAGCCTCGGGGGCACCGGGTCCGGACCGAGGATCTCCGGTCCCCACCGGGACAGCCGGGCGCGTTCCCGGTCCGCCACCACCCGCAGCACGCGCAGGGTGGTGGGCGCGAGCACCACCCCCACGCCCACCAGGCAGGCCACGGCGGTGACGAGCAGGAGGAACAGCGCGACCACCGAGAGGATCGCCGTGCCCAACCCGCCGACGAGGTGTTCCAATCCGTCCAGCGTGGTGCGGGCGCGGGCGGCGACGTCCCACCGCCGGGCGGGTTCGGCTCCACTGGTCGACACCGGCCAAGGACACCACTTCACCGGGCGGGACGCCAGGGCGGGGTCCGAGGAGTACAGCCTGCTGTACCCGGTCCGGCCTGCTGGCGGGATCGCCGAGGCCGGTGCCCGCTGCGTAGCTTCCGGGTATGACGAACATCCGGTCGAACTCGCACAACTCCTCCCCCGTCGGCTCCAGCGCGGCGCGCCCGGTGCTCTGGGTGGTCCTGCTGGTCAGCGGGGTGGCCAACATCATCACCGCCCCCATGGACATCAACGTGGTCGTCGACACCGCGCTGGGCCTGATCACGCTGTCCTCGGGCGCCGCGCTGATCGTCGACCACTACAAGCGGCGACGTCGTTGAGCGGCCGTGGGCGGGGCCGGGCAGTGGTTACCGGCCCCGCCGGGGGCGTCGGGTAGTACTTGCCGGTGGGTCAGGCGAACTGGCCCACCTGGTAGTCGCCCGCGGGCTGGCGGACGATGACGTTGAGCCGGTTGTAGGCGTTGATGAGGGCGATGAGCGACACGAGCGCGCCGAGCTGCTCCTCGTCGTAGTGCTTGGCGGCGTTGGCCCACGCCTCGTCGGTGACGCCGCCCGCGGCGTCGGCGATGCGGGTGCCCTGCTCGGTCAGCTCCAGCGCGGCGCGCTCGGCCTCGGTGAACACCGTGGCCTCCCGCCAGGTGGCGATCAGGTTCAAGCGCAGCTGCGTCTCCCCCGCGTGCGCGGCTTCCTTGGTGTGCATGTCGGTGCAGAAGCCGCAGCCGTTGATCTGGCTGGCGCGGATCTTCACCAGCTCCTGGGTCGCCGGGGGCAGCGTCGAAGTGGTGATGGCCTTGCCCGCCGGGGTGAGGTGCTTGACGAACTTGGCGGCGACGGGGTTGCCGAAGAGGTTCAGACGCGCGTCCATGGTGATCTCCTTGCCGTGTCGGTGCTTCCACAGCGATGACGGGGCGGGAGGAGCAGATGTGACAGCTCGGCTTGTGACGTGCGTCGCACCGGTGACGCGCTCCCCGGCGAGCACGCGGAACGCCCGCCACCTCGGGGGGTGAGGTGACGGGCGTTCCCCTGCGGCAACGGATCAGCCGCAGTGCTCGAACTGGCTCTCGTACGACGACGCGCCCGCGCCGCCGCCCCATTTGACGCACTTGCCCGGCGCGGCGGCGGAGACCGGTCCCGCGAAGTACCCGAACTCGCCCGCGTCGACGCGCCGAGCCGAACCCTGGACCTCCAGGAAGGCCGAGGTTTGCGACGGCGTGCCCAAGGAGGCGGTCTTCGTGGTGGCCACGCAGTTGTTGCCGTTGGCCGCGTTGTAGGACAGGTACACCCGGCCGTCCCGGCCCAGCGGCGCGGAGTCGACCACCGAGTAGCCGCTGCCGCACACCGGCGCGCCGAGGTCGGCTTCGGTCACCACCGACCAGCGGATCGTGGCGTTGGCGTTCATCGCGGGCCCGGCCTCGTACAGCACGCCCGCCGAGGTGGCGGAGAGCTGCACCATGTCGGAGTAGGCCGCGTCCTGGTCCCAGACCACGACGCCGCCTGCCTTGCCGCCCCAGTTGCCCCCCTCGTCGAACGAGGAGCGGATGACCAGCTCCTTGCGGCGGTCGCAGACCGACGGCGCGGCGAACAGGACGCGGTTGTGGCCCGCGCCCCGGTCGGTCGCGCTCATCCGCAGCGTCGAGCCCTGGACCACCGGGGTGACCAGGTCCTCCTCGAAGGCGAACCCGCCGTCGAAGGTCGCGCCGCCGTCGGCGCTGATCGCGTACGCCCGGTTGTTCCGGCCGCCGTTGAGGCACTTGTCGTCGTTGTTGGCGTTGTTGCGGGCCGCTGCGTAGACGCGGCCGTCGGCCAGCTCGACCAGGCTGATCTCCTGCGGGTTCAGGCTCGCCGTGCCCGTGCCGGTGGCCCCGCGCTGCCAGGTGACGCCCTTGTCGTCGCTGTAGATGATCGAGCCGTGGTTCTTGCCGTTCCAGTGGTAGCTCATCCCGGCCACCAGCCTGCCCGCGTGCGCGCCCCTGGTCAGCACCAGCCCGTGGGACGGGCCGGTGGCCAGCCAGCTCGGCGCGCCGCTGAAGCCCAGCTGCTCGGTCAGCACCCTGGGCGCGGACCAGGTCTGCCCGTTGTCGTCGCTGATCGAGACCCGCGGGATGCGGTTGCAGTCGGGGTTGCGGTCGCACTCCATCACCGACAGCAGCACGATCCGGTCGCTGCCGGGGACGACGATCGGGGTCGGGTTGCCCTTGGTGTCGCCGTGCCCCTCGATGACGACCTTCAGCGCGCCCCAGGTCCGGCCGCCGTCGGTGGAGCGCTTGACCACCAGGTCGATGTCGCCCAGGTCGTTGCAGAAGCTCGCGCCGCCGTTGCGGCCCTCGGCGAAGGCCAGCAGGTCGCCGTTGCCCGCCTTGACCACCGCCGGGATGCGGAAGCAGTCGTAGCCCTCGGTGTTCTCCTTGTAGACCACCGTGTTCGGCACGTCGTTGGCCGCTCGCGCCGGGGTGGGCGACAGCGCCGAGACGGCCGAGGCGGCGGCCAGGACGACCGCCGCTCCGGTCAGCAATCGCATGTCAGCCTCTCAGCCGCAGTGCTCGAACTCGCTGTCGTAGGCGGCGGTGCCGACGGAACCGCCCCACTTGACGCACTTGCCCGCGGCCACCGCGCTCACCGGGCCCGCGTAGTAGGTGAAGTTGCCCTGGTCGGTGATCCGCGCCTGGCCTTGGACTTCCAGGTAGGCCGTCGTCGCGCTGGCCGTGCCGATCGAGGTGCCCTTGATGGTGGCCACGCAGTTCTTGCCGGTGGTGGCGTCGTAGAGCAGGTGCACGGTGCCCGCCGAGCCGGGCAGCTGCGCCGTGTCGATCACGCTGTAGCCATCGCCGCAGACGTCCTCGGCGTCGTGCGGGTTGTCGCTGCCGCCGCCGTCGCAGGTGTTGCGGGAGGTCAGCGTCTGGTTGGGGTAGCCGAACCGGACGCCGTTGAAGTAGGCCGGGCGGAGGTTGCCGGGGTAGGACCCGTCCACGCGCACCTCGTAGTGCAGGTGGGCGCTGATGTTGTTGCCCGGCTTGCTGGTGTGCCCGACCTCGCCGATCTTCTGGCCCTGCGCCACGGTGGCGCCCACCGAGACGGTGCGGACGCGCAGGTGGGCGTAGTAGGTGTACCAGCCGCCGCCGTGGTCGATCTTGATCAGGTTGCCGTAGCGGTTGACCTCGCCCTGGTGGGCGGAGATCACCACGGTGCCCGCGGCGGCGGCCACGACGGTGTCACCCTCGTCCGCGCCCGCGCTGCTGCCCCGGTTGAAGTCGATCTCCCAGCTCTGGTGCGCGTTGCTGTTGTCGTTGTCCCCGTTCCACGACTGGCCGCAGGGGAACGGCAACTGGAAGCGCGGCTCGGCGGCGGACGCCTGCGCGTTGGAGAGCACCAGCCCGGACAGCGCCGTCACCAGCGCCAGTGCCGCGGTTCTGATTCTCATGTCGGTTCTCCTCTGGGGGCGGAAGTCAGCACTTGGGCGCGACGGGCGCGTCCGAGCCGGTCAGCAGGTAGGTGTCGGAGACGTAGTGGTCCGGTCCGATGCGGTCCCAGATGGTGCTGGTGCCGTACGGGCCGGTGACCTCCTCGCCCTCGACGTAGCACTCGACGATCACCTTGGCCTTGTTGGCGGCCAGGCCCTTGATGGCGGCGGTGGTGCTGGGCGCGGCGCGCAGGTTCAGCGGGCTGCCGCTGGTGTTGACCACGCCGGTCGGACCGGTGCCGGTCCACAGGTAGGACACGTTGATCCAGCCGTTGTCGGACATCTTCAGGCCGTCCCAGAAGGTGCCGTCACCCAGGTCGATGCCCGCCGGGTTGGCGGGCCTGCGGCCGAACTCGTCCTTGCCCCCGTTGTAGCCGTCCTGGTAGGCGGCCTGCGCCTCGGGCTTGCCCTGCGGCAGGTCCTTCCACATCTGGCGGGTGGCCGAGGGGTTCCAGTAGTCGTCCATGGTGTTCCACGGGCCGACGTCCCACACCGGCGCGTACTCGCAGCGGCTGTTGTCGGTGCGGCACAACCGCACGGTGTAGTCACCGGTGTTCTTGGGCGCCAGGCCGCGACGCGAGGGCAGAGCGACGAAGTGGTCCCGGTTGCCGATGACGTGGCCGTTGGCGGTGGTGCGCCCTGCCAGCCCTTCCCTCGTGGCGAACACGCGGTAGGTCAGCGGCGCGGCAGCGGCACCGACCTCGGCGGCCCGCGTGCGCGGCGCGGCGTCGGCGGTGAGGTCGACGCGCTCGACGCTGGGCGCCGCACCGGTGGCGGACAGGGTCACGCGCACCTGCACGGTGGTCACCGAGGCGGGCAGCACTTCACCGGCGGGCGTCCACTCCGTCCAGTCGCGGTCGGAGGTCTTGCCGCGCACGTCCACCTCGACCGCGGCACCGGCCGGGACGTCGGCCTCGGCGCGGGCGCTGATCCGGTCCACCGGTCGGTCCAGCGACCGCTCGCCGAGCAGCAGGTAGCCCTGACCGGCGCGCTCGGCGCTGCCCAGGGTCAGCTCGCCGTCGCGCACCGCGACACCGACGTCGTCCCCGTCCA
The DNA here is from genome assembly GCF_017876325.1 of Saccharothrix coeruleofusca. Lineage (NCBI taxonomy): Bacteria > Bacillati > Actinomycetota > Actinomycetes > Pseudonocardiales > Pseudonocardiaceae > Saccharothrix > Saccharothrix coeruleofusca. Next base: position 2,154,048 of record NZ_JAGINV010000001.1, on the reverse strand, counting down.
CCGCGGACAGGTCGGCTGACCAGCTCGGTCCGGACTGCTCGGCCTGCGCGGGCGCCACGGCCGCGGCCAGCGCGGCGGGCACCGACAGGGCGGCGACGCCGAGCGCCACCGCCCGACTGGAGATCTTCGTTCGCCTGGTCACCGCAGAAATCCCCTTCCCCAGTGGCACGGGGTGTCCGTGCCAGGGCAGGACTCAACGGGTCGCGGCTACAAGATCCGTACAAACCTCAGGCGAGCGCGGTGCGCAGCCGCTCCGCCAACGCCCGCTCCTCGCGCGAGGCGGACAGCTCCCGCCACAGCGCCAGCGCCGCCTCGAAGTGCTCGCGCGCCTGCTCCAGCCGCCGCGCCCGCTGGTGCAGCTCCCCCAGCAGCTCGCGGACCACCGCCTCGGAGCGGCGGTCGCGGTTGCGGCGGTGCGCGGCCAGGCAGCCGCCCAGCAGCACCTCGGCGTGCGCCGGGTCGCCACCGCGCAGGTGCACCTCGGCCAGGTCCTGGTGGGCGTAGACGACGCACTTGTGGTCGCCGAGGTCGTCGAAGATCGCCACCGCCTCGTCCAGCCGCTGCCTGGCCTGGTCGAGCTCGCCCCGGCGGCGGGCCAGCTCGGCCAGCCGCTGCCGGGCGTGCGCGGCGCGGTGCCGGTCGTCCACCGCCTCGGCCAGCGCCAGTGCGCCCGCGAACCACCGCTCGGCGTCGCGCAGGTCGCCGCGCTCCATCCGCACCGCGCCCAGCGCCAGCTCCAGCGCCGCCTGGCGCTGCCGGTCGCCGCGCCTGGTGAACACCGCCAGCGCCCGGCCGCCGCGGTCCAGTGCGGCGTCGTGCTCGCCGCGGATGCGCAGCACGGTGATCGCGCCGGTCAGCGCGATGGCCGCGCCGTGCTCGTCGCCCGCCCGCTCGAACAGCTCGCGGGAGGCGTCGAACGCGGCCATCGCCTCGGCGTAGCCGTCCTGGTAGACGTGCACCAGGCCCAGGTTGCGCAACAGGATCGCCTCGCCCCGCTCGTCGCCCGCCCGGCGCGCGGCGGCCAGCGCCACCCGGTGCGTGCGCAGCCAGTCCTCGTGCCTGCTGCGCAGGTCGAAGTACGGCGCGAAGGCGGCGGCCAGCCGCCAGGCCAGGTCGTCGTGGCCCCACTCGGCGGCCAGCGCCACCACGGAGACGCCGGTGCCGGTCGTGGTGTCGTACCAGACGTCCGGTCGCGCCACCAGCGACTCCACGGCGGGCGGGCGCCACGCTCCGGCGGTCTCCCAGGACGGCACCAGGCCGAAGTAGTTCGTCGGCAGGCCGTCCGCGGCGGTGACGGCCAGCGCGAGGAAACCCTCCGCCACCCGGCGCACGGCCGCGCGGCGGTCCTGCCGCGGATCGTTCTCGGACTGCTCGCGGGCGTAAACGCGCAGCAGGTCGTGCAGCCGGTACAGGGGCTCGCCCCGGCTGTCCGCGCTGGCCAGCTCGACCAGGTGGGCGTCGACCAGCACGTCGAGCACGTCGTCGGCCTCGGGGCGGTCCAGCAGCGCGGCCACCACCCAGGAGGGGAACTGCCCCCGGCCGAGCAGGCCCAGACCGCGGAAGGCGCGGGCGGCGGTGCCGGACAGCTGGTCGTAGCTCAGCGCGACGCTGGCGCGCACCGCCAGGTCGCCGACGCGCAGCTCGTCGAGCAGCCGCCGCTCGTCGGCCAGCCGCTCGGCGAACCGGCGCAGCGTCCACTGCGGGCGGTGCGCCAGCCGGGCCCCCGCGACCCGGATCGCCAGCGGCAGGTAGCCGCACGACTCCAGGATCGCGGTCGCGCCATCGGGCTCGGCGGCCACCCGCGCGGCACCCGCCACGTCCGACAGCAGGCCCGCGGCCTCGTCCAGGGGAAGCACGTCCAGCTCGACGGTGTGCGTCCCGCCCAGGTCCGGCAGCCGGGTCCGACTGGTCAGCAGCACCGCCGACCCGCCCGCACCGGGCAGCAGCGGCCGCACCCGCGCGGCCTCGCCCGCGTCGTCGAGCACCACCAGAACCCTGGACGCGGCCAGCTTCGACCGCAGCAGCGACGCCCGGTCGGCCACCTCGCGGGGCAGCGCGGTCTCCGGCACGCCCAGCGCGCGCAGCAGCTCCACCAGCACGTCGCCGGGCCGCCGCGGGTGGTCGGTGGTGCCGCCGAGGTCCACGTGCAGCTGGCCGTCGGGGAAATCCGCCCGCACCTCGTGCGCCACCCGCACCACGACCGCCGACTTGCCCACGCCGGGCGGGCCGGAGACGATCGCGACGGTGGGCCGCCCGGCCCGGCCGCGCTCGCGCAGCAGGCCGACCAGCCGGTCCACCACGGCCTGCCTGCCGGTGAAGTCGAGCAGGTCCAGCGGCAGCTGGCAGACCGGCTCGTGCTCACCCGCCTCGGCGGTGACCAGCGCCGAGCGCAGCCCGCGCAGCCGGGGGCCCGGCTCCACGTCCAGCTCCTCGCGCAGCACCCGCTCGGCCTCGGCGTAGGCGCCCAGCGCCTCGGCCCGGCGGCCCGCCCCGTCCAGCGCGGTCATCAGCTGCACCCAGCGCTCCTCGCGCAGCGGGTCGTCGTTGAGCAGACCGCGCAGCTCGACCACGGCCTCGCCGTAGCGGCCCAGCTCGATCTGCACGCGGGTGCGCAGCTCCTGAGCGGACAGCCGCAGCTCGGCCAGCCGGGCCAGCGGCGCGCTCCAGGCGTGCCCGTGCGGCAGGTCGGCGAGCACGGGGCCGCGCCACAGCGCCTCCGCGCGCGTCAGCTCGACCAGGGCGGCCTCCTGCTCGCCAGCGTCGAGGGCGCGCTGGGCGGCGGCGACGCGGGCCTCGAAGACGACCCGGTCGACCTCATCGGGGGCGGCGTGCAGCAGGTAGCCCGCCGAGCGGGCCTCGATGCGCTCGGCCAGCTCGGCCTCGTGCTCGGCCAGGCCGCGGCGCAGGGCGTGCACGTAGGTGCGGATGTTCGCGGCGGCCGACCTGGGCGGCCCGCCGGGCCAGAGCACGTCGGCGAGGACGTCGGTGGACACGGTCACGCCCGCCTCGAGCACCAGCGCGGCCAGCAGGGCGCGCGGCTTCGCCCCGCCCAGCGCGACGCTGCGGCCCCCGACCACGACTTCGAGCGGTCCGAGCAGGCGAAACTCGACGGCAGACACGCAGCTGGCTCCCCCCAGAGACCTGGCCTTCGGAAACGGGCCGTTCTGGATCGTATGGGCAGGCCAGACCGACGACAATGGCCTCGCGCCGAACGCTTGTACGGCTCGTGTGCGCACCGCCGCGACGCTGCGCCCATGACGTCTTCACGGATCAGGCGGATGGGTGCGGCCGCCGCGGTGCTGATCACCGCGGCGGTGGGATTGGCGGCGGGCGTGACGCCCGCGGTGGCGGCGGCGGCGACCGGCACGGTGGTGACGGCGGGCGATCCCCTGACCGTGCGCCGCGCGCCCACCACCTCGGCGACCGCGATCGGCTCGGTGGCCAACGGGACCTCCGTCGGCATCGACTGCCAGCTCAACGGGGTGTCGGTGGCAGGCCCCCTGGGCACCACGACCATCTGGGACTACGTGCCCGCCCTGGGCGGGTACATCTCCGACGGCTACGTGCGCACCGGCTCCGACGGCCGGGTGGCCCCGGACTGCGGGGTGGGCACCGGCAGCGCGGCCTGCTCGACCGGCGCGTGCGCCGGGGAGGCGCAGTTCCGCTCGAACGGCCCCCGCTTCTCCGTGTACGACCGCGACGCCGACGGCAAGTCCGCGGTGGTGGCCTACTGGCTCAGCAACGGCACCGGCCCGTTGTACGCCTGGAACTCCGGCGGCGAGGGCACGGTCGCGGAGAGGACGGTCTCCGCGACCAAGGGCGACTGGATCTCCTACAAGGTCTGCGTCGCGGACTACTCGGCCACCGACCCCACACTCCAGTCCTGCAGCGCCGGGCTGACCGACTACGTCGCCTGAAAGGGAACCGCGATGCCTCCGATGAAACGACGCGCCGTGCTGCTGGGCGGACTGGCCACGGCGGGCGCCGCGGCGCTGCCCTCGTGGGCGCACGCCCGCACCGCCGCCGCCGCGCCCGCGATCCGCGACCCGTTCCAGCTCGGCGTGGCCTCGGGCGACCCGCTGGCCGACAGCGTGGTGCTGTGGACGAGGTTGGCGCCCGCGCCGCTGAACGCCGACGGCTTCGGCGGGATGCCCGACGCCACCTACGACGTGGAGTGGGAGATCGCCACCGACCAGGCGTTCTCCTCGGTGGTCCAGCGCGGCACCACGACCACCACCCGCGCGCTGGGGCACAGCGTGCACGTCGAGCCGGTGGGCCTGGCCTCGGGCCGCGAGTACTTCTACCGCTTCCGCACCGGCGGGCACATCTCCCCCGTGGGCCGCACCCTCACCGCGCCCGCCGCCGGGGCGTCGGTGAGCCAGCTGAAGTACTGCTTCGCCTCCTGCCAGCACTGGGAGGAGGGGTGGTACCACGCGCACCGCGGCATCGCGGCCGACAACCCGGACCTGGTGCTGTTCCTCGGCGACTACATCTACGAGAAGCCCTCCGGCAGGGACGCGGCCGAGAAGGTGCGCGGGGTGTTCTACACCGACGAGACCACCACGCTGGCCGGGTACCGCGCACGGTACGCCCAGCACCGCACCGACCCCAACCTCCAGGCTTCGCACGCCGCCGCGCCGTGGCTGGTGGTGTTCGACGACCACGAGGTGGAGAACAACTGGAACAGCTCGACCAGCCCGGCGACCGCGGCCCGCAAGGCCGCGGGCTTCCAGGCGTTCTACGAGAACATGCCGGTCCGCTCCACGGTGAAGCCCAGCGGGTCCGCCATCAAGCTGTACCGCAACTTCCTGTGGGGCGACCTGGCCCGGTTCCACATGCTCGACACCCGCCAGTACCGCAGCGTGCAGACCAGCGGCACCACCTGCACGCCCTACCGCGACACCTCGCGCACCATCACCGGCGCCGCGCAGGAGCAGTGGCTGCTCAAGAGCTTCGAGTCGCACCCGGCCACCTGGGACTTCCTCGGCCAGCAGGTGTTCTTCGCGCAGCGGGACGGCGACGGCGACAAGGCCACCTGCGAGAGCCCCGACTCCTGGGACGGCTACCAGGCCTCCCGCGACCGCATCGCCAAGGGCTGGGTGGACCGCCGCGTGCCCAACCCGATCGTGCTCACCGGCGACGTGCACCGGCACTGGGCCGCCGACCTGCGCCTGGACTACTACGACCACAGCGACCCGATCATCGGCTCCGAACTGGTGACCACGTCGGTGACCAGCCAGAACGACTCCTCCGCGCCGAGCTCGGCCTGGCGGTCCAACAACCCGCACATCAAGTACGTGCAGAACAAGCGGGGCTACGTCCGGGTGACCGCCACACCGGATCGGCTGACCGCCGACTTCCGGGTGGTGTCCAACGCCCTGGAGATCGATCCCGCCAAGGCCCTGCTCAGCACCGACGCCAGCTACGTCGTCGAAGCGGGCGCCAAGGGCCTGAAGCGGGCCTGATCACCGTGCTTCCCCGCCCAGGGGCCCTGGGCGGGGAAGCCACTCCTCGGCACCACGCGAGGCCGTCTGGGGGCGGCCTCGCGTGGTGCCGGGATCACGCCGAGCCGACCTCGGCGCGGGGGCGCTCCCGCGTCGCGGCACCCGGCTGGTCGTCCAGGTCGGTGCCCTCCACGTCGAGCGCGGGCAGCCAGCGCAGCCACTTGGGCAGCCACCACGCCTTCTCGCCCAGCAGCGCCAGCGCCGCGGGCACCAGGACCATGCGGACCACGAAGGCGTCCACGAGGATGCCGACCGCCAGCGCGAAGGCGATGGACTTGATCGGGCCCTCGCCCGCGGGCACGAAGCCCGCGAACACCGAGAACATGATCAGCGCGGCGGCCACGACCACCGGCGCGGCCTGCCGGAAGCCGGTGGTGATCGCGTCGCGGGGCGAGCCGCCCCGGTGGTGCGCCTCGTGCATCCGGGAGACCAGGAAGATCTGGTAGTCCATGGCCAGGCCGAACAGGATGCCGACCATCAGGATCGGGGTGAGGCTGAGCAGCGGGCCGGTGGTGTCGAGGTTGACCGCGTCGGCCAGCCAGCCCCACTGGAACACCGCCACCGTGGCGCCCAGCGACGCGCCGATGGTCAGCAGGAAGCCCAGCACGCCCACCAGCGGCACCAGCAGCGACCGGAACACCAGCACGAGCAGCACCAGCGCCAGGCCGACGACCAGGGCCAGGTAGACCGGCATGGCCTCGTCGAGGGCCACGGCCACGTCGACGCTGACCGCGGTGGTGCCGGTGACGTAGGCGGTCGCGCCGTCGACCTCCGCCAGCCGGTCGCGCAGGGCGGTGACCAGGTGCTCGGTGGCCTCGCTGGTCGGGCCGGACTTCGGGATGACGGTGAGCATGGCGGCGCTGCCGTCGGCGTTGGGCACCGGCGGGGTGACCAGGGCGACGTCCTCGACCCCCCGGACGGACTCGGCGGCCCGCGTCGCGGTCCCCACCGCCTGGCTGCCCTCGAACAGGACCACGAGCGGGCCGTTGAAGCCCTCGCCGAAGCCACGGGCGAGCAGCCGGTCGGCGCGGGCCTGGGTGCTGTCCTCGGCCGGGGTCTGCACCAGGGTGGTCTGCATCGAGGTCACCGGGAGCGCGACCGCGCCCAGCGCCACCACCGACAGCAGCAGGGCCACCACGCGGTTGCGGGTGATCCCGCCGATCCAGCCCTGGTAGAAGCCGCGCTCGTGGGCGTCGGCCCGCTCGGCGGGCGCGGTGCGCTGCTTGCGCGGCAGGGCGCGCTTGCCGAGGTAGCTGAGCACCGCGGGCACCAGGGTGATGGCGACCAGGACGGCGACGACGATGGTCAGCGCAGCGGCCACGCCCATCTGGGTCAGGAACGGGATGCCCACGACGGCCAGCCCGGCCAGCGCGATGACGACCGTCAGGCCCGCGGTGACCACAGCCGAGCCCGCGGTGCCCACGGCGGTGCCGATGGCCTCGCCCACGTCCAGGCCGCGGCGCAGCTCCTGCCGGTAGCGGTTGATGATGAACAGGGCATAGTCGATGCCCACCGCCAGGCCCAGCATCGCGGCCAGGATGGGGGTGGTGGACTGCAGGTCCATGAAGCCGGTGGCGATGGTGATGCCCAGCGCGCCGATGCCCACGCCGACCGCGGCGGTCAGCAGGTTCATGCCCGCGACGACCAGCGAGCCGTAGGTCAGGGCCAGGATCAGCAGAGCCACCACCACGCCGATGACCTCGGCCGCGCCGCCGATGTGCGGCGGGGCCTGCGCGGCCTCGCCGGTGACCTCGACGGTCAGCCCGCCCGCGCGGGCGTCGGTCACGGCCTCGGTCAGCGCGGTGCGCTGCTCCTCGGTCACCTCACCGGCCTTGGCCTGGTAGGTGACCGTGCTGTAGGCCGTGTCCTGCTGGGGGTTCACGGTCGGGGCCTGCGGGTCGAGCGGGTTGCTCGCCGAGGTCACACCGGGCAGCGCGCCCAGTTCCCGCACCAGCCCGACGATCTTCTGCGCGTTCTCCGGCGCGGTGAGCTGCTGCCCGTCGGGGGCCTTGACCACCACGCGGGCGGTCGCGCCGCCGCCGGAGCCGAACTGCTCCTTGATCTTGTCCAGGGCGGTGGTCGACTCCTGGCCGGGGATGGCGAAGGAGTTGGCGGTGGCCCCGGCCAGGGTGGTCGCGCCGATGGCGGTGCCCACCAGCACCACCAGCCACAGCAGGACCACCGCCAGTCTGCGCCGGTGCGCGCCGAATCCGAGTCGGTACAACAGACGTGCCATGCGAGATCAGGCCTCCACCTGGGCGGAACGGGATGCCGACGCGTCCGGACCTCGGTGGCCGAGCGCGTCGAGACAGGTAGTGATGATGTGCGGCCGCCAGCCGGTCCGATCGCCCGCGCGGTTGGCGGCCAGGCTGAGCACGGCCAGGGCGCTGAGCGTGCCGACGACCCGGACCAGGCGCTCGGTGTCGCCGGAGTCGGGGTCGACGTCGAACACCGCGAAGACCAACCGGTCGACGCCGTCCAAGCCGTCGTCGGCGGAGGCGTCGACATCGGTGCCCAGGGTGTTGATCGCCCTGGACGCCAGTGCCACCAGGCCGGGGCGGTCGAGCGCGAAGTCGGTCATCAGCTGCACCGCCCGCCGGTCGCGGGCCTGCCCAGCGGGCGTCCGCATCACCTGGTCGAGCACCTGCTGGCACTGCGCGCGGCCCATCGCCGTCGCCGCCTCGAACAGGGCTTCCTTGCTGGGGTAGTGGTGCAGCAGACCGGCCTTGGACAGGCCGACGGCGTCGGCGAGGTCCTTCAGCGAGGTGTGGGCGAAGCCGTGTCGCGCGAACAGGCCCGCCGCGCGGTCGAGGATCTCCTCGTCGGCTTGCTGCCGGAACGATCGTGCCACTCGACCGAATCTACTAGCCCACCGACCGAACTGGTCGGTAAACCGACCGCATCGGTTTGTGACGCTGCTCGCAGCGGCCCGACCGGTGCGGACCACCGCCCGACCCCGCCGCACCGGCGTGGGGCTACCGTCTCGGCAGGTACCCGACCACTGCCCGAGGACTTCCCGATGATCGACTCGCTGGCCCTGGCGCTCACCGTCGCCGCGCTCGTGGCCGCGGCGTGGGCGCTGCTGCTCGTCGCGCTGAACAAACCCCTGGCCCTGGACACCAAGCTCACCCTGGGCATCGCCGGGCTGACCCTGCTGCTGGAGGCGGGGCTGCTGGTCCAAGCGGTGATCGGGATCGTGCGACTGGTCGGCACCGACCGCGAGCTGTCCGGCGCGACCTTCGTGGGCTACCTGCTCGCCCCGGTGGTGGTGCTGCCGCTGGCCGGGCTGTGGGCGGTGGCCGAGCGCAGCCGCTGGGGCGCCTCCGTGCTGGCGGTGGGCTTGCTGAGCGTGCCGGTGATGATCGTGCGCCTGCAGCAGATCTGGGCGGGCCATGCCTGAGGACACCTTGGCGCGGACGACCCGCTCCGGACCGGGCAGGCTGCTCATCGCCGTCTACGGCGTCTTCGCGCTGGCCGCGACCGCCCGCTCGGCGGTGCAGATCGCCACCCGCTTCGACCAGGCCCCGCTGGCCTACCTGCTCTCCGCGCTGGCCGCGGTGGTCTACGTGCTGGCCACGGTCACCCTCGCGCTGGGCAGCCGGGCCTGGCGGCGCGTCGCGCTCGCCTCGTGCGCGGTCGAACTGGCGGGTGTGCTCGCCGTGGGTGCGATCAGCTTCCTCGCGCCGGACTTGTTCCCCGACGCCACGGTGTGGTCGCACTTCGGCAGCGGGTACGGCTTCATCCCGCTGGTGCTGCCGGTGCTGGGCCTGCTGTGGCTGCGCCGCACCGCGAGCGCGCCGCGCGACCGGGCCGCCTGACCGGGCGGGGCGACCGGGCTGCCGGTCCCGGTCACCCCGCGCCGATGACCGTCCACAGCGGTCAGTCGCCCTTCACGTTGACGATCTGCCGCAGGGTGTGGCGCACCTCGACCAGGTCCCGCGCGTCGCGCATCACGACGTCGATGTCCTTGTACGCGGCCGGGATCTCGTCGATGAAGGCGTCCGTGTCGCGGTACTCGATGCCCACCATCGCCTTGCGCAGGTCCTCCCGGCTGAACGTCCTGCGCGCGGCCGAGCGCGAGTACTCGCGGCCCGCGCCGTGCGGCGAGGAGTTCAGCGAGACGGGGTTGCCCTTGCCCACCACCACGTACGAGGCGGTGCCCATCGAACCGGGGATCAGCCCCGCCCTGCCCTTCTCGGCGTTGATGGCCCCCTTGCGGGACAACCACACCTGCTTGCCGTAGTGCGTCTCCCGCTCGGTGTAGTTGTGGTGGCAGTTGACCACTTCCGACCGCCGCACCTCGAGCCCCATCCAGTCGGACACGCACGCCACGACGCGGTCCATCATCTCCTCGCGGTTGAGCCAGGCGAACCGCTGCGCCCAGCGCATCTCGCGGATGTACCGCCAGAACTCGTCCTCGCCCTCGACCAGGTAGGCCAGGTCCGGGTCGGGCAGGTCGACCCAGCGGCGCTCGCACTGCTCGCGGGCGACGCGGATGTGCTTCTGGGCGATCTTGTTGCCCACCCCGCGCGACCCGGAGTGCAGGAACAACCAGACCTGCCCGGTCTCGTCGACGGTGACCTCGATGAAGTGGTTGCCGCTGCCCAGGCTGCCCAGCTGGAGCTCCCAGTTGCCCGCGTAGGAGCCGGGGTCGAACTCGGCCTGCTCGGCGGCCCTGGTCAGCTCCTCCACCCGCTCGCGCGCGGTGTCGGTGAGGCGGGTGTTGTGCTTGCCCGCCGACAGCGGCACGGCCTTCTCGATGGCGACCCGCAGCCGCGCCAGCGGGCGGGCGCGGAACTCGTCCTCGGTGAACTGGGTGCGCACGGCGATCATGCCGCAGCCGATGTCGACGCCGACCGCGGCGGGGATGATCGCACCCAGGGTGGGGATCACGCTGCCGACCGTGGCGCCCTTGCCCAGGTGCGCGTCGGGCATCAGCGCCAGGTGCGGGTGGATGAACGGCATCCGCGCGGTCTTCTCCGCCTGCACGCGCGTGCCGGGGTCCAGGATGGACGCCCAGTTCACCAGTCGCTTGCTGATCTGCTCCACGGCGGTTCTCTCCTCTGCTCGAGGTAGAAGTTAAGCGCCTGCGGGCAGGTTCGCGAGCGAGATTCACGGCCCCTCGGCCGACACCCACGCGCGGCAGGCCCGCCCACCGGGTGGGTTTCCGATGTGCGGACTTCGACCACCCGCACCGGTCGACGGTCGGCGGAGCCCGCCGCTGTCGACCAAGCCGGTGAGCGCGGTGAGGAGCAGGCGACGATCCGTGGACGCCCCTTCGGCAGGCCCTCACCGGTGAGAATTCGCGATGATGACACGCGCCTTCGGCGGCACGTTCACCCACAAGGCGGAATCTGCCCGAAAGTCTCCGATCCCTGCACTAACCGGAAGAGCCCCCCAGTTAAGGCTTAAGATCGACACGTGGCATGGACGAGGTAATTGCCCACCTCCTCGTCGGCCCCGTACAACCCCCAGGAAAGGGCGAGACCGATGTCGTTCCTCCCCAAGAAGTTCGCTGTCGCCGCGGCCGGAGCCGCGGTGCTGGCCGCGGTGGCCGCGGCCCAGCCCGCCGCGGCGGCCACCCCCCAGATGGTCTTCTACACCGGCGCCTTCCTGACCGGCAGCAAGACCGTCGCCGACCTCGACACCTCCGGGCAGTGCCAGAACCTGGACCCGGTCGCCTGGTCCGCGCACAACCCCTCCTCGGAGAAGGTCGAAGTCTTCTACAAGGCCGACTGCGCGCCGGGGTTGCCCGGCATCCCGAACGACGACAGGCGCGTCACCATGTTGGCCGGTTACTACGAGAGCTTCCGGCTTCCCGCGCTGAGCTACCGCGTGGTCGACTGAGCACCGCGAACACCTCCGCCGCCCCGTCGTCACCTGCCGGTGACGACGGGGCGGTTCGCTTTCCACGGGTGCGCGGCCCCGCACGGCGTCGCGGCGGTTGCGAGTCCACCGAGGACGACCGTCCACGACTCCATCCCCGTGGCCCGTGGACCAGTTCACACCCCACTACCCGGTGGACCGAAGAAACCCAGCGCGTCAAGGGTGTCCGACTGCTGGACCCGGCCGCCGCGCCGTTGACGGCCGGGTCACCGCGCTGGTGCACTGATCGCGCTGGAGTCCCCGCGAGGCGTGCCGGGCGCGAGTCGAAATCCCGGCTTCCCTTGCCCTCAACTCGTCGAAGGGTATGGACGTGCCCGTCGAATTCCTCGGCATGGGCGGCACCAACGACGGCTCGGAGACGAGCCCGCGCACCGGTCCCGCCTTCGACAAGGACTACACCCTGCGGCTGGCCAAGGCGCACGAGGAGCACGGCTGGGACCGCGTGCTGTTCGCCTACGCCTCGGGCGCGCCGGACCCGGCCCAGGTCGCCGCCTACGTGGCGGCGCGGACCGAGCGGCTGGAGATCCTGCTGGCGCACCGGCCCAACGTGTCCTACCCGACCTTCGCCGCCAAGACGTTCGCCACGCTGGACCAGATCAGCGACGGCAGGCTCACCGTGCACTTCATCACCGGCGGCACCGACCACGAGCAGCGCCGTGAGGGCGACTTCCTGGTCAAGGACCAGCGCTACGCGCGCACCCGCGAGTACATCGGGATCGTCAAGCGCGCGTGGACCTCCCGGCAGCCGTTCGACCACGAGGGCGAGCACTACCGGTTCGCCGACTTCGTCAGCGACGTGTTCCCCGCGCGGTCACCGCGCCCGGACGTGTCCTTCGGCGGCTCCTCCCCCGCCGCCTACCGGGCCGGTGGCGCGGAGGCCGACATCTACTGCCTGTGGGGCGAACCGCTGGCCGACACCGCCGAGCAGATCGAGTCGGTCCAGCGCGCGGCGCGGGAGGCCGGGCGCACCGACGTGCCGCGCATCCAGGTCGCGTTCCGGCCGATCATCGCGCCGACCGAGGAGAAGGCGTGGGAGAAGGCGCGTGACGTGGTCGAGCGGATCACCGCGCGCACGAGGGGCGGCACCGCGCCGCTGACCCGGCGGCGCTCGCTGACCAACCCGGAGAACCGGGGTTCGCAGCGGCTGCTGGAGGTGGCCGCGCGCGGTGAGCGGTTCGACCGGGCGCTGTGGACGGCGACGGCCGCGGCCACCGGGGGCGCGGGCAACTCCAACGCGCTGGTCGGCACGCCCGAGACGGTCGCGCAGGCGCTGCTGGACTACTACGACCTCGGCGTGGACATCATCTCCGCCCGTGGCTACGACACCCTCGCGGACGCGATCGACTTCGGTGAGCGGGTGATCCCGATCGTGCGCGAGGAAGTGGCCAAGCGCGATCGGGAGCGCGCGGCGCTCGCGGGCCGCGGATGATCAGACGGATCTCGGTGCACCGCACGCGGGCGGACGCGCCGGAGGCGGCGGTGATGATGCGGGAGCTGACGCACGAGTACGTCAGCCGCTACGGCGATGGCGGGTTCCGCGAGATGACGCGCTTCCCGCCCGAGGAGTTCGCCCCGCCGCACGGGAGCCTGCTGCTGTTGCTGGAGGGCGGCTCGCCGGTGGCGGGCGGGGCGCTGCGCCGCCGCGACGAGCGCACCGCCGAGGTCAAGCGGGTGTGGACGCACTCGGCGCACCGCAGGCGCGGGCTGGCCCGGCGGGTGATGGCGGAGCTGGAGCGGGAAGCGGTCGCCCTGGGCTACTGCCGCGTCTACCTGACCACCGGCCCACGCCAGCCCGAGGCCAGGCAGCTCTACCTGGCGACGGGCTACACACCGCTGTTCGACCCGGCGTGCCCGCCTTCGGCTGCCCCGCTGCCGTTCGAGAAGTCGCTGGAGCGAGGAGGTGGCCCGTGCGGTGGTGTCGACGGCGGGGGCGACGGGCGGCGGTCTTCACCACCTCGCTGCTGACCTACGTCCTCAAGCTCGTCGCGTCCGGCTGACGCGGCAGGAGAACCGGGGTGCCCGCCGGAACTTCGCCCGGCGGGCACCCCGGCCCGTCACTCCTCCAGCTCCGCCCACGCCAGGGCCAGCAGTTCGAACGAGCGCACGCGGTCGGCGTGCGCGTGGACCGTCGTGGTGACCAGCAGTTCGTCGGCACCGGTGCGCTCGCGCAGCGCGGCCAGCTGCTCCGCGGCCCGGCGCGGTGAGCCCACGATCTGGGTGTCCAGCCGGTCGCGCACCAGGCCGCGCTGCGCCTCGGTCCACGGGAACGCGGCGGCTTCGAGCGGACCTGCCACCGGCACCGCGCCCCGCCCGCTGCGGATGGACAGCACCCACGACCCGTACGGCTCGGCCAGTTCCCGAGCGGTGGCGTCGTCCTCGGCCACGACGACCTCCGCGGAGACCAGCACCCTGGGGCGGTCCAGCCGCTTGGACGGCACGAACGCCTCGCGGTAGGAGGCCACCGACTCGTCCACCGTGTTCGGGCTGACGTGGAAGTTGGCGGCGAACGGCAGCCCGAGCCCACCCGCGGCCAGGGAGCTGGGGCCGGCGCTCGACCCGAGCACCCACACCTCCAGATCGGCGCCGGTGGCCGGGAGCGCGAGCCTGCCGCCCTCGCCCGAGATCAGGTCCAGGATCGTCCCGACCTCGCCCGCGTAGTCCTGCCCGCCGTCGGGCCGCACGCCCAGCAGCCGCTGCTGCTCCTCCAGGCGTGCCACCAGCTCCTCGGTCACCACCGGGGATCGCCGCAGGTCCTGCGCGCGCAGCAGGCCGGAGCGGCCAAGGCCGAGGTCCACCCGGTCGGGGTGCAGCTGGGCGACGGTGCCGAACTGCTCGGCCACCACCACCGGCTGGTGGTGACCCAGCAGCACCGCTCCCGAGCCGACGCGGATGCGGGAGGTGGCCGCTGCGAGCAGCCCCACCAGCACGGCCGGGGCGGAGGAGGCGACACCGGACACGAAGTGGTGCTCGGCGACCCAGAACCGGTGGTAGCCGAACTCCTCGGCGCGATGCGCCAGTTCCACGGTGTTGCGCAGCGCGTCCGCGGCCGTGCCGCCGGCGGGCACCGGGGACAGGTCCAGCACGGACAGCGGGGTGTGTCGCGTCATCGGGCTCCTCGCCGGGTCAGCGCGTTGGCGCGAACGCCACCGCGCTCGCGGTGTCCTCGGGCAGGACGACCTCGGTGACACCCGCCGCGTGGTACTCCGCGATCCGCTCGGCGACCTCGGCGTGGCTGCCCACCAGCGCGGTGCCCGCGCCGGTGAACCCCGGCTGCTCGGCGCGGCGGGCGACCTGGCCAGGGCGGGCCGGGGTGACGGGCCGGTCGCCGCCCGCGACGGTGGTGGCGACCCCGTGACCGCCGCCGACGAGGTAGCGGCTGTCGCCGCGGGTCGGCAGGGACCAGTGGAGGGTCAGCGACATGGTGTCCTCGTCAGGGGGTGGTGATCAGCGTGCGGCGGTGGCTCACGGCGGCGGAGAAGCCGTCGAGCACCTCGTGCAGCGGGCGCTGCGACTCGGGGGCCAGCGCGAGGGTGTCGCCCTCGGTGGTGATGTGCTTGTCCAGCACGAACCACCCCTGCACCACGTGGTGGGCCCCCAGCGCGGACAGCACCGGCCGCAGCGCGTAGTCCACGGCCAGCACATGCGCGGGGCTGCCGCCGGTGAGGACAGGAAGCACCACCTTGCCCGCCAAGGCGAACTGCGGCAGCAGGTCCAGCAGCGCCTTCAGCACGCCGCTGTAGGCGGCCTTGTAGACCGGTGAGGCCACCAGCACGCCGTCGGCGTCGGCCAGCGCCGCGACCACCTCGGCGATCCGCGGGTCGCCCACGTCGGCGCTCAGCAGCGCTTCGGCGGGCAGGTCGCGCACGCGCACGGTGCGCACCGCGTGGCCGTCACCGCGCAACCGGTCCGCCAGGTGCTCGGCCAGCGCCGCGGTGCGGGAGGTCGGGGAAGGGCTGCCGGACAGCACCAGGATCGAGGACATGTCCACCTCCGGTCAGATCAGCGGGGTGCCGTTGAGGCGTAGCGGCCGACGTGCTGGACCTTCCAGCGCACCGGGTCGTGCAAGGTGTGGGTGCGGGTGTTGCGCCAGTCCCGGTGCGGGTTCACCCCGTCCAGGCAGGCGCGGGCGCCCGCGACCTCGAACAGCGCGCCGGTCGCGTAGTGCTTGGTGCCGTCGAGCACGAACCCGCCTTCGGAGTGCCGGAGCAGCCGGGTCCGGCAGTCCTGCGCGTGCCCGGCCCGCGCCTCGCAGCGGGCGTTGCCGAACCGCTTGCCCGCCAGCACCTCGCCGAACAAGAACGCCTGCTGCTCGGGCGGGCACCGTGATGCCCAGCAGCCCGCCCGCCGACAACTCGGCCGCCGTCCGCGGGGCCTCGGCGTCGTCGGCGATCAGGTGTACCACGTGGGCTCCGGCACCTGGCCCAGCAGCGCGTAGCGCCCGACCTCCGCCCGCTTGTAGGCGATCGGGTCGTGCAGGCTGTGGGTGCGGATGTTGCGCCAGAAGATGTCCAGTCCGACCGAGTTGGCCGACGCCCGCGCGCCGGTCACCTCGAAGATCCGGGTGCCGATCTCCAGACCGGTGTCCACCGCCCGCTGCTTGGCCGCGGCGATGACGACCGCGGCCTCGCCGCGCTCCCGCGCGGTCACCTCGTCCGGGTGCGCGTTGATCCGCTCGATCAGCTGCGCGGCCCGCTCGGCCAGCGCCTCCGCCGCCCACAGCTTGGCCTGCAGGTCGCCGTAGGTCTCCAGCACGTGGAACTCCTCGGCCGCGGATTCCTTGTTGTCCCCGCCGTAGGGCCATGGCCGGGTCCGGTCCCTGGTGTAGGCGGTGGCGGTGGTCAGCGCCCCCTTGGCGATGCCGAGGTAGAAGTTGGTGAACACCAACTGGATCAGCGGCACGTTGAGGGTGTTGTAGGTGCGGGGCCGGAATTCCTTGTCCACATACCCCGCGGCCTGCGTCCACGGCACCCGCACGCCGTTGACCTCGACGCTGCCGCTCTCGGTGAGCCGCTGGCCCAGGTTGTCCCAGTCGTCGTTGAAGACGATGGCGTCCTGCCTCGACGGCACGATGGCGAAGATGTGCTTGTCGCTGCCTTCCAGGACCCCTTCCAGCACCGTGACGTCGGAGACCTTGCCGCCGGTGGAGAACGACTTGCGGCCGGTGAACACGATCTCGTCGCCCTCGTCGGTGATCACCAGGTCGTCGTCGCGCGGGTTGACCGCGCCGCCGAAGAACCACCGCTCGCGGGTGGCCCGCTCCTCCACGGCGACCACCTGTTGCGGGGTCGCCACCAGTCGGGCGGCCCAGAACCACAGGTAGTGGTAGCCGATCAGCTGGCCGATGGACCCGTCGCCCGCGGCGACCTCCCGGATGACCCGGTAGGCGGTGGTCCAGTCCTGCCCGCCGCCGCCGTGCTCGACCGGGCCGAGCAGGGTGACCAGCCCGGAGTCCTTGAGCAATCGCACCTCCGCGTGCGGGGTGGCGCCCGCCCGGTCGCGCGCCAGCGCGTCGGTGGCCAGCAGCGCGGCGACCTCCCGTGCGCGGGCGACCCACTCGTCCGAAGTGGTGGGCGCGGTGGTCCACACGCGCTGCGCGGCACCGGTCACGGCTGGACTCCGATCGGTTCGGGGGTGGCGGAGGAGGTCTCCAGGGACGCTTCGAGCTCGCGGACCAGGGGCAGCACGCGCTCGCCGAAGTAGGCGATTTCTTCCTTGTAGTGCAGGAAACCCAGCAGCAGCAGGTCCACCCCGCGCCGCTTGTACTCCACGATCCGGTGCGCGATCTGCTCGGGCGTGCCGATGAGCTTGGACCGGAAGCCGTCGTTGTACTGCACGAGATCCTCGAACGAGGAGTCGGCCCACATGCCCTTCTTGTCGGCGGTGGAGCGACCCGCCTGCCGCACCGCGTCGCCGAAGCCGCGCACCGCGTCGACATCGGCCTTGGCGACGATCTCCCGCAGCACCTCGCGCGCTTCCGCCTCGGTGTCGCGGGCGATGAGGAACCCGTTGAGCCCGAAGCGCACCCTGCGACCGTGCGCCGCCGCCGCGGCGCCGACCTCGTCGACCTGCTCGGTGACGCCGTCGTAGTCCTTGCCGTTGCTGAAGTACCAGTCCGACACCCGAGCGGCCATCGCGCGCGCCGCGGTGGAGTTGCCGCCCTGGAAGACCTCCGGGTGCGCCCGGCCGGGCAGTTCCAGCGGCTTGGGCTTGAGGGCGTAGCCGCGCAGCCGGTAGAAGTCGCCCGCGAACTCGGCGGACTCCTCGGTCCAGCTCGCCCGCAGCACGCGGATGAACTCCTCGGCGCGGCGGTAGCGCTCGTCGTGCTCCAGCCACGGTTCGCCCAGGGCGGTGAACTCGCCCTTGAACCACCCGCTGACCACGTTCACCGCGGCCCGTCCGCCGGAGACGTGGTCGACCGTGGCGATGAGCTTGGCCAGCACGGCGGGGTGCCACAGGCCGGGGTGCACGGCCGCGATCACCTTCAACCGCCGGGTGGCCAGCAGCAGGGCGAGGCTGAAGCTGGTCGACTCGTGCTGGTGGGCGGCGCCGTAGCTGGCCAGGTAGCGGACCTGGCTGAGGGCGTACTCGAACCCGTTGTCCTCGGCGAGCACGGCGAGTTCGCGGTTGTAGTCGTAGGACCAGTCGGTGCGCTGCTCGATCTCGCTGACGACGAGGCCACCGCTGACGTTGGGCACCCAGTAGGCGAACTTCAGCGGCTCCCGCTCCCGGTTCTCGGGCACGGCAGGACTCCAAGCTTGAGGTGGCGAGGGTGGGGTGGGACCGTCCGCGAGGGACGGCGCGCGGTGTCGTGGTCTAGTCGCGATGTGACCGGCGCGGGAGACAGCCCTGAGCCGCCACGCGGACGAAGTCCACGTGGCGGCGTCGGGTCAACACCACCGGTCGCTGCACGTCCCCCACTCCAGCAGCACAGCGCTACCCGGTCAACGCACGCCGTGCGGCTCCCACATGATGAACGCGCCGGACCCGCATCACCCGGACGGACCTGCCGCGCTCGGGCCGCTACGCCGACCGCGCGCTTCCCGTCCCCGCCGGTGCGCCGGTGTCCGCGAGCCCGACCAGCGCCCGCGGCAGCGGATCCCGGTGCAGGACGCCGAGGCGCTGGGTGGCGCGGGTGAGGGCGACGTAGAGCTCGGCCGCGCCGCGCGGGCCGTCGGCGAGGATGCGGCCGGGGTCCACGACCAGCACGGCGTCGAACTCCAGGCCCTTGGTCTGCGACGGCAGCAGCGCACCGGGCACCCCCGGCGGTCCGATCACGGCGCTGGTGCCCTCGCGGCCGGCTTCCTCGCGCACGAACTCCTCGATGGCGTCGGCCAGTTCCCCGTCGGTGACCGGCCTGGCCCACGGCCGGACGCCGCACGCGCGGACCGACTCCGGCGGCTGGACCCCCGGTGCGAACTCGGCGAGCACCGCGGCGGCGACGGCCATGATCTCGGCCGGGGTGCGGTAGTTCACCGACAGCGACCGGTAGGCCCAGCGGCCGGGCACGTACCGGTCGAGCATCCGGCCCCACGACGTCGCGCCCGCCACCGACCGGCGCTGCGCGAGGTCGCCGACCACGGTGAAGGACCGGTTGGGGCAGCGCCGCATCAGCACGCGCCAGTCCATTTCGGACAGTTCTTGCGCCTCGTCGACCACGACGTGCCGGTAGGTCCAGTCCCGGTCCTCGACGGCGCGCTCGACGAGTGCGCGGGTGTCGTGCTCGACGAAGCGCTCGGCCAGGTCCTCGGCGTAGAGCAGGTCCTGGGCCAGCAGGTGGTCCTCGTCGTCCATCAGGTCGTGGCGCTCCACCTGCAGGATCTCCAGCACGCCCGCGCTGTACTCGGCCTCGGCCTCGCGCTCCCGCTCCGCTGCCCGGTCCGCCTGCCCGGCGGGGCCGAGCAGGTCGACCAGCTCGTCGAGCAGCGGCACGTCCGACACCGTCCAGGCGTCGCCCTCGGCGCGCAGCAGCGCCGGGTCGGCGCCCGCCGCCCGCAGCCGTTCCGGGGAGGTGTACAGCTGCGCCAGCAGGGCCTGCGGGGTCAGCACCGGCCACAGCTGGTCGAGCGCGGCGGTGAAGTCCGCGTTCTGCGCGAGTTCCGCGACCAGGTCCTCCCGCAGCTGCTCCCAGGCTTCGCGGTCGGACCTGGTGAACCAGCCCCGGCTGATCCGCGCTATCGCCCGCTCGGTCAGCACGTAGGTGACGATCTCGGTGAACACCGCGCGGGCCTCGTTGTGCGGCAGCCCGCTCGCCCGCGCCTCCTCCCTGGCCCACCGCGCGGTCTCGGCGTCGATGCGCACCGTGACGTCCCGCAACTCGACCGGCAGCGGGTGCTCGGGCAGCCGCTGCCGGTCGGCCACCGCCGCGGCCAGCACGTCGAGGATTTCCAGCGAACCCTTGAACCGCGCGGCTTCCGGGGTGTCCTCGGCGGTGACGCGCAGACCCGGCACTAGGTCGCCGGTGGTCGCGAACACCACGTCGGACTCGCCCAGGGACGGCAGGACGCGCCCGATGTGGTTCAGGAACGCCGGGTTGGGCCCGACCACGAGCACGCCGTGGCGCTCCATCCGCTCCCGCTGGGTGTAGAGCAGGTAGGCGACGCGGTGCAGCGCCACCACGGTCTTCCCGGTGCCGGGACCGCCCTCGATCACCAGCACACCGGGGTGGTCGAGCCGGATGATGTCGTCCTGCTCCGCCTGGATCGTCGCCACGATGTCGCGCATCCCGTCACCGCGGGGCGCGTTGACCGCCGCGAGCAGGGCGGCGTCCCCGCGCTCGCCACCGCCGGGACGGCCGAGCACCTCGTCGGTGAAGTCGACCACCCGGCGCCCGCGCGTGTGGAACTGGCGGCGGCGGCGCATGTTCTCCGGGTTCGCCCCGGTCGCGACGTAGAACGGACGCGCCGCGGGCGCCCGCCAGTCCAGCAGCACCGGCTCGTAGTCGTTCCCCTCGTCGAACAGACCGATCCGGCCGATGTAGGAGCGCTCACCCGAGACGCTGTCCAGCCTGCCGAAGCACAGCCCGCTGTCCGCCACGTCCAGCCGCTTCACCTGCTTGGCCAGCGCCCGCACCGCGACGTCCCGCTCCACGAGGGTGCCGCCGTCCCCGCGCAACGCCGCCTGGTACTCGCCCTTCACCCGCGCGCGCTCGGCGTCGAGCCGCGAGTAGAGCCCGGCGACGTAGCTCCGCTCGGCGCGCAATTCCTCTTCGTAGTCCTGGTTTGACACATTTCCCCCGGTGCGGCTAAAATGGTTCCAGATACGGCCTGCCATCCCTTGCCCTGCGGATGGCAGGCCGATTTTCTATTGTCCGCCGCTTGTCAAACCTGGTGCCGAACACGCACTCGGCTGCTCCTGTTCCACGCAGGTCCCGGCTTCGAGCGGGAATTCTGCGGCCCCACCGGGGGCTTGCCGCAAGTCCCCCGGTGGGCTATACCTTGGAGTGGGACGAAAGACATCCCGCATCGCCCCGGCTCAACGGCACAGGACGATCTCGCGCGCCATGTGCGAAAGCTTCTCGGGATTGCGCACGGCGTAGAGCCCGCTGATCAGACCGTCGTCGACGCGCACCGCCACGACGGTGTCGATCTCGCCGTCGAGCAGGACGACCAGCGCCGGGCAGCCGTTGACCTGCGCGGGCCGCAGCGACAGCGCGTCGGCGACGCGCTCCAGCCCGGCGGTCATCAGACGCCCCACCTTGTCGGCCCCCACGACGGGCCGCAGGACGGCCTGCTTCACCCCGCCGCCGTCACCCAGCAGGACGACATCGGGAGCCAGCAGGTCGAGCAGGCCGCGCAGGTCCCCCGTCTCCACCGCCCGCCGGAACGCCTCCAGCACGCCGCGGGTCTGGGCCGGGGACACGGCCCCGCGCGGCCTGCGCGCCGCGACGTGCGCCCGCGCCCGGTGGGCGATCTGGCGGACCGCGGCGGGAGTCTTGCCGACGGCTTCGGCGATCTCGTCGTAGGCCAGGCCGAACACCTCGCGCAGCACGAACACCGCGCGCTCGGTCGGCCCCAGCGTCTCCAGCACCAGCAGCATCGCCATCGAGACGCTGTCGGCCAGCTCCACGTCCTCGGCCACGTCGGGCGCGGTCAGCAGCGGCTCGGGCAGCCAGGGGCCGACGTAGGACTCCTTGCGGCGGCCCAGCGCGCGCAGCCTGCCCAGCGCCTGGCGGGTGGTGACCCGGACCAGGTACGCGCGCTGGTCGCGCACCTGGTCGAGGTCGACGCCCGCCCACCGCAGCCAGGTCTCCTGCAGGACGTCCTCGGCGTCGGCCGCCGAGCCGAGCATCTCGTAGGCGACGGTGAACAGCAGGTTGCGGTGGGCGAGGAACGCCTCGGTGGCGGGGTCGGGGCGACCGTGGGGTGCGACCTGCGGCGTACCGGCCATGAGTGGTTCTCCCCTCGCGCGTGACTGCGTTGCCCATCAGATGCCGCGGCCCGTCGTGCTGTGACACCCATCCGCCGTGGCGTGCGTCACGCCGCCGTGCTGTCACGGGGGCAGGCGCGCGGGCATCTGGTGTTCGTCCGGTGCCGCACCACGAGAGGACGAAGTCATGGACGCCCGGTTCGACCTGTTCCACAACGAGATCGCCGCGAAGTTCGCCAAGCGGTTCGCCAACACCGGCATGGTGGTCCACCAGTCGCCGCTGCCGAAGTCCACTCAGGAACTGGTGTCGCTGCGCGCCAGCCAGATCAACGGCTGCGGCTGGTGCGTCGACATGCACGTCAAGGAGGCCGCGGCGGCGGGCGAGACCCCGGTCCGGCTCGCCCTGGTCGCGGTCTGGCGCGAGTCCACCGTGTTCACCGAGGCCGAGCGGGCCGCGCTGGCGTTCGCCGAGGAGGGCACCCGGCTCGCCGACGCGCACACCGGCGTGTCCGACCAGACCTGGGCCCTGGTGCGCGAGCACTACGACGACGACCAGGTGGCCGCGCTGATCTGCCTGGTGGCCCTGATCAACGCGGCCAACCGGCTCGCCGTGATCGCGCACCAGCGCGGGGGTTCCTACGAGCCCGGCGCGTTCGCCGCCGCGTTCGACTGATCCGGGGAGGAAAGAGCACAGTGGACGGTGGCGGAGAAGGACTCTGTCCCGTCCACTGTCAACATATAGCGCAACCGGGGCCTTGCGGCAAGACCCCGGTCCTGCCCCAGAATCCTCCGCCGTAAGCGGGAACTGGGGAAATGAGGAACGCCGAAGTGCGTGCGCCGTGGGAAACCGATGTGATCGTGGTGGGCGCGGGCCCCACCGGCCTGATGCTGGCCGCCGAGCTGCGCCTGGCCGGGGTGCGGGTGCTGCTGCTGGAGCGGCACCCGCGGCAGCGGCAGACGCCGAGGGCGGGCGGGCTGGGCGGGCAGGTCGTGCACCTGCTGCGCTACCGGGGGCTGCTGGAGCGGGTCAGGGAGGTCGTCCCCGGTCCCCACCCCGCTCCGCGGTTCCCGTTCGGCGGTGTGCACCTGGACCTCACGGGGCTGGCCGATCCCCCGCTGCAGGCGCTGCCGCTGCCGCAGACGCGGCTGGAGCACCTGCTCGACGAACGGGCCCGCGAACTCGGCGCCGAGGTGCGCCGCGGACACGAGGTGACGGGGTTCGCCCAGGACGACGACGC
This sequence comes from Saccharothrix coeruleofusca, assembly GCF_017876325.1. NCBI lineage: Bacteria > Bacillati > Actinomycetota > Actinomycetes > Pseudonocardiales > Pseudonocardiaceae > Saccharothrix > Saccharothrix coeruleofusca. The sequence goes on along the minus strand of NZ_JAGINV010000001.1, from coordinate 2,131,055 downwards.
GGTGACCGCAGAGGTGCGCGGCCCGGACGGACCGTACCGGGTCAGCGCCCGGTACCTGGTGGGCTGCGACGGCGGGCGCAGTCGGGTGCGCACCATGGCGGGCATCCCGTTCCCCGGCACCACCTACCCGGAAGTCAACCGGCTGGGGCAGGTCACCTTGCACGACTCGGTGACCGCGCTGGACAACGGCGACCTCGACGTGCCCGGCCTGGGCCGGGTGCGGGCGGGGTTCACCCGCACCGAGGCGGGCATGTTCGCGGTCGGCTCGCTCACCCCCGGCGTGCTGCTCATCCAGACCACCGAGGACGAGGCCGCCGAAGTCGACGACGACGCGCCGATGACGCTGACCGAGCTGCGGGACAGCATCCGCCGCGTGCTCGGCGGGGAGCTGCCCCTGGGCGACCCGCTGCGGCTGTCCCGCTACCAGTTCCAGGCCCGGCAGGCCGAGCGCTACCGCGACGGGCGCGTCCTGCTGGCGGGCGACGCGGCGCACCTGCTCCCCGCCACGGGTGTGGCGATCAACGCGGGCGCGCTCGACGCGGTCAACCTCGCCTGGAAACTGGCCGCCGAGGTCCACGGCTGGGCGCCGCCCGGCCTGCTGGACACCTACCACGAGGAACGTCACTTCGCGGGCGCGCGGGCGCTGCTGCAGACCAGGGCGCAGGTGGCGCTGCGGCGCGGGCACGACCCGGCCGCCCAAGCCCTGCGCGAGGTGTTCCAGGAACTGCTCCGCGACGAGCAGCCCCGGCGCCGCCTGGCGGCCCTCGTCGCGGGGGCCGACACCCGCTACCCCGACGCCGCCGCCGACCACCCGCTGACCGGGGCCTTCGTGCCCGACCTCGACCTGCGCACCGACCAGGGCGCCACCAGCGTCGCGGAGCTCATGCGCGCCGCGCGGCCCGTCCTGCTCGACCTCGCCGACCGACCGGAGCTGCGCCGGGCCGCCGAGGACTGGGGGCACCGCGTCGACCTGCGCACCGCGAAGACCGGTGACCGACCGGCCGACGCACTGCTCATCCGCCCCGACGCCCACGTGGCCTGGACCGTTCCCCTGGACCAGCCCGCCGACACCGCCGTCCCCGCGCTGCGGGAGGCGCTGGCCCGCTGGTTCGGCACGCCGTGAGACCGGCGGTCCGCAAGAGGTGAGGATCACACGCTTTTCGTCCGGCAGATGACCGGTAGGCCCAGGTCGCGGACATAGGGTCGGCCCGTCATCCCGACACGGAGGAGGAGCGACGGCGTTGGCCAAGGTGCAGTCGGACCCGCAGCGCGTGGAGCAGGACGCCCGCACCAGGTTCGCCAACCTGGACGAACCGCCCCCGGCCGTCCGCGACGCCGACAACCGCCTGGTGCAGCTGACGCCGAACGCCCGGTTCCTGGAGATCAGGCGCCGGGCCCGGCTGATCGCCGTCAGCGACGGGCTCGCCGAGGCCGTGGCCCTCCTGCTCGGCGGCGACGGCGCGCGGGTGAGCGTGGACCACGTGCGGGTCGACCCCGCCGAGTCCCGCGACGAGCAGGTGATGGCCGTGCGGGGCACCATCCGGGGCGTCGACGCGGTGGTGCCCCTGCGGCCCGGCGCCCTGCACCTGCACGCCTACCCGGCCACCGACGACATCGAGCTCACCGGTGAGCCGCTGCTGAGCGTCGAGCTGTCGCCCGATGTCCGCCAGAGCGACGGCTGGGTGCCCGCGGCGGCCATCGTCGCCGCGCTGCGGGAGCACTTCGGCTGAAGCCGGGCCGTCAGGGCAGGGTCCACCGGAACGCGCGCGAGGTGTCGCGGTACAGGGTGTTGCCGACCACCACGCCCGCGTTGTTCAGCGCCGCCGGTTTCGCCGGGAGGTCGTCGGGGGTGGGCAGTCCGATGAGGACACCGGCGCGCCAGTGGAACGGGCGCGGCTGCCCGTCGACGGTGTGCCAGCCGACGACCTCGCCGCGGTCGTTCACCGCGACGGCCTCGCTCTCGCCGGACGTGCCGAGGTCGACCAGCGCGCCGTCGCGCCACAGCGCCGCCTCGCGCACCCCCTCGTCGAGGTGCCAGCCCACCACGTCGCCGTCCTCGTTGATCGCGCGGGCGTTGTCGGCGACGCCTGCGACATCGCCGGGCAGGACCGCGGGCCGGTCGGCGGTCCACACCACCGCCCGGCTGGTCGAGCCCACCGACCAGGTCGCGGCGACCGAGTCGGACTCGTTGATCGCCGCGACGGAGTAGGAACCCCCGTCCCCCGCGACGGGCAGCCGGGCGCAGCCGGTGGCCGAGCAGCGGAACGCGAAGGCGGCGGCGCCGTCCTTGGGCGCCAGGGAGCCCGCTGTCGAACCCCGGTGGTTCGCGGCCTGGTGGTACGACCGCGCGCCCTGGGGGGACAGCGGCAGGTCGGCGAACGCACCCTGCCGCCACGCGCCCGCGCGGTCGTTGTCGTAGAACTCGGGGTCGTTCACGTTGTTGTACCCGACCGGGATGACGCCCGCGTCGCTGATGTCGCGGATCGTCATGCGGCCCGTCCCGCGCTGCGGTGGTGTCCGGTCGACCACCCGGCCGTTCTCCCAGGCGCGTGCGTAGTGGACTTGGGCGCCGCCCTCCTTGGTGACGAACGAGAACACCACGTCGCCGCGCTCGTTGATGCCGCTGCCGTGACCGGTTCCCAGGATGGCGGGTGTCGTGCCGTCCCAGCGGACGGCTTCGAGCCGACCGGGCAGCGGACCGGAGGTCGGTGGCGTCCAGCCCGACCCCGCCGCCTGTCCGGCCTCGTTGAGCGCCGACACCACCGCGGCGGCCACGTGCGGCGGCGGTGGCAGCTCCTCGAATGCGACCGCCGCGTGGGCGGGTGGCGCGGTGAGGGCGAGCGTGGCGAGCACGGTCAGCGCGGGCGGCGACCATCCCATGGCGGTACCCCTGCCTCGTCGGGTGCGTGGACGGCCAGGAGCACGGTAGTGGCGGCAGCGGCCGACCGGTCCCGCCGAGCGGGTCCACCCGCGGCTGGGCCGGTCGGGTGTCAGGACAGCGGCAGGTCCGGCGGGATCTGCAGCGCCACGGTGATCAGCGAGTGGATGCGGTTGGCGATGGCCGCCAGCAGGCCGTGCACCTCCGGCGACGCGGTCTCCGCGGCGGTGTGCAGGGTGCGCAGGTCCTCGTCGATGCGCCCGAGGATCGCGCCGACGTCGGCGGTGCGCGCGGACAGCGCCGCGGCGATCTCCTCCAGCGGCAGGCCCTGCACCTCCAGTCGGCGCACGAGGTGGATGCGGTCCACGTCGTCGGCGGTGTAGAGGCGGTAGTTGCTCGCCGTCCGCTTGGCGGGCGTGAGCAGGCCGAGCGTGGTGTAGTAGTCCACCGTGCGGATGCTGACGCCCGCACGGGTGGCCAGCTCGCCGATCCTCAGCAGCGCTTCCGCCACGACACGCCCCCTCCGCCCAAGTACGGAAAACCGTACAGTGTCACGTGCTACCGTGAAGTATGCCTGACGACGCTGACGCCGACGCGTGTAGTAGCAGGCCGGGTGCGTCCCGGCTGAGCGAGTTCGTCCCCGCCGCGGGTGCGGCGTGGTGATCCTGTCCGGTCTCGCGGCGATCGTGGTGCTGACCGCCGCCACCGGTTACTTCGTGGCCCAGGAGTTCGCCTACATGGCGGTCGACCGGGGCAGGCTCCAGCACTTGGCCGAGGGCGGCGACCGGGCCGCCGCGCGGGCGCTGCGGGTGACCCGGCGGCTGTCGTTCATGCTCTCCGGCGCCCAGCTGGGCATCACGGTGACCGCGCTGCTGGCCGGTTACGCGGCCGAGCCGCTGCTGGGGGCGGGGCTGGCCGCGCTGCTGGGGCCCACCGGCCTGCCCGAGGCCGCGGCGGTGCCGCTGTCGATGGCGGTGGCGCTGGTGTTCGCCACGGCGGTGCAGATGGTGCTCGGCGAGCTGCTGCCGAAGAACCTGGCCATCGCCGAGCCCGAAGCGCTGGCCAAGGCGCTCGCGGGCAGCACGCTGGCCTACCTGGCCGTGGCGGGCCCGGTGATCCGGCTGTTCGACACCGCGGCCACCGGGCTGTTGCGCGCCATGGGCGTCGAGCCGGTGGAGGAGCTGCCGCAGGGCGCGGACCCCGAGGACCTGCGCCGGATCATCGGCGACGCGGCCAGCCAGGGCCACCTCGACGCGGAGCTGACGCGGCTGCTGGAGCACGGGCTGGGGTTCCGCGAGCTGGTCGCCGAGCAGGCGATGACGCCGCGCGTGGCGGTGCGCACCGTCCGCGCCGACGAGCCCGCCGCGCGCGTGGTGGAGCTGCTGGACACCGGGCACTCCCGGTTCCCGGTGGTCGGCGACGACCTGGACGACCTGCGCGGTGTGGTCGGGTTGGCCGAGGTGCTGGGCGTGGAGCCGGAGCGGCGCGGGTCGACCCCGGTGGGCGGCATCGCCTCCCCGGCGCTGGTGGTGCCCGCGACGCTGCCGCTGCCCGCGGTGCTGGAGCGGCTGCGCGCCGAGCACCGGCAGCTGGCGTGCGTGGTGGACGAGTTCGGCGGGTTCGCGGGCGTGGTCTCGCTGGAGGACCTGGCCGAGGAGCTGGTCGGTGAGATCCACGACGAGGACGACCTGGTCGAGGAGGTCGTCCGGCCGCTGGAGGACGGCGCCTGGCTGGTGCCCGGCCGGATGCGCGTGGACGAGATCGAGGACGCCACCGGGGTGGTGCTGCCCGCCCACGACGCCTACGACACCGTGTCCGGGCTGGTGCTGCACCGGCTCGGCCGCACGGCCCGGATCGGGGACGAGGTCGCGGTCGGGGACGTGCGCGTGCGGGTGGCCGCGGTGACGCGGAACGTGCCCGGCAGCGTGGTGCTCACCAGCCGCGCGCAGGACCGGGCGCAGGACCGGGAGGAGGCTCGGTGAGCACCTCGTGGTCGTTGCTCGTCTCGCTGTTCCTGCTGGCCGCCAACGCCTTCTTCGTCGCCGCCGAGTTCGCCCTCATCGCCGCCAAGCGGCACCGCCTCGAGCAGGCGGCGGGCACCAGCCGCGCCGCGCGCGCGGCGGTGGCGGGCACCCGCGAGCTGTCGCTGATGCTGGCGGGCGCCCAGCTCGGCATCACCCTGTGCACGCTGGGACTGGGCGCGCTGGCCAAACCCGCCGTGGCCGACCTGGTCGGCCCGCCGCTGCGCGCGCTCGGCCTGCCCTCGGGCGCGTCCTCCGCCGTCGCGTTCACCACCAGCCTGGTGCTGGTGGTGTTCCTGCACATGGTCGTCGGCGAGATGGCCCCGAAGTCCTGGGCGATCTCCCACCCCGAGCGGTCGGCGCTGCTGCTGGCGCTGCCGTTCCGCGCCTTCGCCACGGCGACCCGCTGGCTGCTCAGCGGGCTCAACCGCACGACCAACGGGTTGCTGCGCCTGGCCAAGGTCCAGCCGCAGGAGGAGCTGGCGCAGGCCCACCGGCCGGAGGAGCTGCGGATGCTGGTGCGGCAGTCCGGCGAGCACGGGCTGATCCCCGAGGGCCAGCAGCGGCTGCTGACCAGGATGCTGCAGCTGCAGGCCACCACCCTGGCGCAGGTGGTGGTGCCCCTGGACCGCACGCTGACCGTCGCGGAGGGCACCACCGCGCGGGAGATCGAGCGCCGCAGCCGGGAGTCCGGGCGCTCCCGCTTCCCCGTCACCGCCCCCGACGGGCGGTTCGCGGGCCTGGTGCACGTCCGCGAGGCGGTGCGCGCCACGGCCCGCGGCCGCGCGTCGACCGCCCGCGACCTGATGACCGCGCCGCTGACGCTGCCCGCGACCATGCCCGTGGCCAGCGCGGTGACCGCGATGCGCGCGGACCGCGCGCAGCTGGCGCTGGTGTCCGACGCGGACGGTCGCGTGGTGGGCATCACCGCCCTGGAAGACCTCCTCGAAGAGCTGATCGGCGACTTCGAGGACGAAACCGACACACCCCTGCGCGCGAGCGCACCGCCTGGAGGAAAACCCTGATGTTCAAACGGATGCTCAGCGCTTTCGGCGTCGGCGGCCCGTCCGTGGACACCGTGCTGGACTCCCCGCACGCCACGCCCGGCCAGGTGATCACCGGCCAGGTCCGCATCCAGGGCGGCAGCGTCGACGCCCACATCGACCAGATCGTGCTGTCGCTGGTCACCCGCGTCGAGGTCGAGCACGGCGACCACGAGTTCGGCGGCACGGCCGAGTTCCTGCGCCTGCCCGTCGCCCGGGGCGTCCGGGTGGCGGCGGGGCAGCCGCTGTCGGTGCCGTTCCAGCTGCCGCTGCCGTGGGAGACCCCGATCACCGCGGTGGGCGGGCAGCCGCTGCCGGGGATGACCGTGGGGGTGCGCACCGAGCTGGTCATCTCCGGCGCCCCCGACAAGGGCGACCTGGACCCGGTCCTGGTCGGGCCGCTGCCCTCCCAGGAGCGCGTGCTCGACGCCTTCGGGCAGCTGGGCTTCCAGTTCCGGGGCGCGGACGTGGAGGCGGGCCGGATCCACGGGGTGAACCAGCAGCTCGGCTTCTACCAGGAGATCGAGTTCTTCCCGCCCGCCCAGTTCGCCGGGCGGCTCAACCAGGTCGAGCTGACCTTCGTCACCAGCCCGCACGAGCTGGTCGTGGTGCTGGAGGCGGACAAGCGCGGCGGCCTGCTGCACTCCGGCGGCGACGCCTTCGGCCGCTTCCACGTCTCCCACCAGGACGCCGCGGGCACCGACTGGGCCTCCGCGATCAACCAGTGGATGACGCAGGTCGCCGAGCGCGGCGGGCACGCCGCCTACGGGCACCCCGGTTACCCGCAGCCGGGCTACGGCCACCACGGGCACCACGGCCACCACGGTTCCGGCATGGGCGGGGTGGTCGCGGGCGCCGCGGCGGGCATCGTCGGCGGCATGGTCCTCGGCGAGGTCGTCGAGGAGGTCTTCGAGGACGACGGCGGGGACTTCGGCGGGGACTTCGGCTTCGAGGAGTGATCCGCTCGGCCCCGGCGGCGCGGCGCGCCGCCGGGGCCGCCCCCGGTCAGCGGCGGCCTGCCGGGTGGGCGGCCACCAGCAGTCGCTTGTCCGGCTTCCCGCTGGGCGCCAGCGGCACCTCGTCGATCACCGCGATGCGCGCGGGCACGCACGCCTGGCCGAGGTGCTCGCCCACCAGTGCCCGCAACGAGGCCACGTCGGGGGTCCGCCCCGCCGACGGCACCACGAAGGCGTGCACCGCCTCTCCGGTGTCCTCGTCGGGCACGCCGACCACGTGCGCCTCCGCGACGTCGGGGTGGGTGGCCAGCAGCCGTTCGATCGGCCCGGTGTAGTAGAGGTTGGCGTTGACGATGACCACGTCCCGCGTGCGCCCGACCAGGTGCAGCCGCCCGTCGGCGTCGAAGCGGCCGAGGTCGCGCGTGCGCACCCAGCCGTCGACGAACACCCGCGCGGTCTCCTCCGGATCGGCCCAGTAGCCGGTGGCCTGCCCTGGGGTGCGCACGTACAGCTCACCGTCCACACCGGACGGCACCGGTTCGCCGTCCGGGCCGCGTGCCACCACGTCCACGGGCGGGAACCCGACCGAGCCGGGGGTGTCCCACGGCGTGGCCATGGAGATCGTGCCGGTCTCGCTCTGCCCGTACCCGTGGAAGACAACCGGCCCGAGCACGTCGAGCGCTTCGCGGTGCGCGGACGCCTCCAGCGGTGACCCGGACACCACCAGCGCCCGCAGGCCGCTCAGGTCGACGGGGGCCGCGCGCTGGGCGGCGACGAGCTTGCGCAGCCGCGGCACGGTGATCACGCTCGCGGACGCCCGGTGCTCGGTGAGCGCGCGGGGGAAGGCGGGCTGGTCGGCGACGACCATGGTCCCGCCCGCGGCGATCGAGAGCACCCCGTACTCCAGCATCACCTGGCTGCTCAACGAGCCGAAGACCAGGTAGCGCCGCAGTCGGGGCGCCAGCTCCCGGATCGCGGGGGGCCACGCCTCCGGTCGGGCCGTCCACGCCGCGCCCAGCGCGGCGTAGGTCTGCGCGCAGGCCTTCGGGTCGCCGGTGCTGCCGCTGGTGCAGATGAGCCTGGCCACGTCGTGCGGGCGGCCGGACAGGCGCAGCGGGCCCTCCTCCTCGGGCGCGGTCAGCAGTTCGGCGACGGTCAGGGTCCTCGGCGCGTGCGGGGGCTCGGTGGCGGCGTCGGTCACCACCGCGTCGACGTGCAGGCCCATGACCTGCCGCAGCTGGCGGTCGGTCAGTCCCGGCCGCACACCGACGACCCGCGCCCCGACCACGTGGCAGGCCAGGATCGCCGCGAACGCCTCGGCGTTGACCCCGACGACCGCGGCGACACCGCTGCCCGGCCCGATGCCCGCCGCTCGCAGCCCGGCCGCCAGCCGCCGGACCAGCCCGAGCAGCCCGGTCCCGCTGGTGCCGCGCGCGCCGTGCTCGAAGACGGTCCGGTCGCCCGCCGCGGCGAGCAGGTCCAGCACGCGCCGGGGGTAGGGCTCACCCGTCACTGGCCAGGCACCCCTTGACGAACACCGCCAGCGGTTGCTGGTGCACCGACGGCAGGTTCCACTCGTTCTCCAGGTTCTCGGCCAGGTGGTGGGTGCCCGCCAGCGCGCCGTGGCGGTAGTACCGCACCACCGGGTGCAGGTAGCTCGCGTCGTGGGCGTTGGCGGCGTCGTTCTCCGCCACGCGCGGGACGGAGATGTCGAACGGGTCGACGCTGTCGTGGTCGGGCCCGTACTCCAGCGTGGTGACGAACCGGTGCTCGGCGTCGCCGAGGCCGCCGTCGGCGATGTAGGCGGTCGGCACCTCTTCCTGGTACAGCGCGGTGGAATCGTCGACCGTGACCACGTCGCCCATCACGGCGAACTGCTGCCACAGGGCGGAGGAGCGGTTCACGCGGGCGATGATCGCGTCGCTGATGGCCTCGGGGGTGGGCTCGACCTTCTCCGCGGGCCAGTTCTCGCCGTGGTAGCGGCTGGCCAGGATGCGGTGCAGCGCCCGGACCCCGTACCGGAAGCCGTGGATGAACCCGCTGGTGGACTTCTTGAAGTCGCGCTGCTGGGTCACCGTGCCCGCGAAGTACAGGTCGGGCACGGTGGTCGACTCGTAGGCCGGGGTCTGCTCGGGGAAGCGGTCCTTGATGACCAGCGCCGGGCGGCAGCTTTCGTCGAACACCGAGGCGTCGAAGCGGAAGCCGGTGCAGGCGATCACCCGGTCGTAGAACAGCTCGCGCAGCTTCTCCACCGTGCGGGCGTAGCGGAACACCACCCGGTAGCGGCCGTCGTCGCGGCGCTCGATGCTCTCCACGGTGCCGTCCAGAACCGCGTTCTCGGACTTGAGCTGGTAGGTGTCGAGGAAGTTGTTGTTCACCGCGCGCAGGTGCCCGACGTAGTGCGTCTGCCAGGCCAGCTTGACCGAGTGCGGCCCGGCCAGGTGGATGACCGCGGCCTTCTCCACCAGCGCGTCGGCGGTCTCGAACCCGGAGTTGCCCTTGCCGATCACCAGGACCCGCTGGCCGGTGAAGGAGGCCGGGTCGGTGTCGAAGGTGTCGTAGCGCTCGGCGGTCTCGATGCCGGGGATCGGCGGGAGGTAGAGCTGGGACACCCCGGTGGCCATCACCAGCCGCCGCCCGCGCCAGGTCCGTCCACTGTGGTCGGTGGCGGTGAAACCGCTGTCGTCCCTGCTGATCCGGGTGATGTCGGTGTCGTAGCGCACGCGCGCACCGGTCTTCGAGGCGAAGTCGGACAGGTAGCGCACGAGATCGTCGGCGGCCGGGAAGTACCGCTCGCTGTAGCGGGTGAACAGCAGTTCCGGGTCGTCGCTGAGCAGCGAGTTCCAGTCCATCCGCATCCGCCGCTCCGGGTCCTGGGAGCCGGTGTGCACCTTGTTGATCGAGATCAGCTTGCGGTGGCGCGGGTACCGCGTGAAGAAGGTGCCGGGACCGCTGCCGCGCTCCAGGACGAGGTAGTCGTGACCGTCACGCTCCAGGTGGGCGGCGAGCTGCAACCCGGCGGGCCCGGCCCCGATGATCAGGTAGTCGTGCGTCATGCCGGGGAAGTTACTGGCGTGATCTCAGAGCCTTCTGAGATCACGTCCCTAGGGTTTGGGGCGTGCCCAGCAACGTGCCTGCCGACAACTCCGCCGAAGGCCCCATCGACCTCGGCGCCCCGCTGAGCCTGGCCGACCTGCGCCGCGCCGCGGCACCGGTGCCCGTGGTGCTCGGCGCCCCCGTGCGCGACCGGGTGGAGCGCGGCCGGGAGTTCCTGCGCTCCGTGCTGCGCGAGCAGGACCGCCCGGTCTACGGCGCGACGACCGGTTTCGGCGCCCTCGTCGGGTTCGCGGGCCGCCGGGACGAGGCCGACCAGTGCGACAACACGCTGGCCCACCTGGGCGCGGGGCAGGGACCGGACCTGCCGCCCGAGGTGAGCCGGGCCGCGCTCCTGGTGCGCGCGTGGTCCCTCGCGCAGGGCGTGTCCGGGGTGTCCGCGCACGTGGTCGACGGGCTCGCCGCGATGTTCGCGACCACGTTCGTCCCGGCGATCCCCCGCTACGGCTCGGTCGGCGCCAGCGGGGACCTGATCCCGCTGGCCTACGCCGCCCAGGCGCTGCGCGGCCGGGGCCACGCGCACTTCGACGGGCGGCGGATGCCCGCCGACGACGCGCTGCGCCTGGCCGGGCTGACCCCGTTGTCGCTCAACGGCCGCGACGCCCTCGCGCTGGTCAACGGCACCTCGCTGACCACCGCCGCGACGGCGCTGGCACTGGCCGAGATCCGGGCCTGCCACCGCGCGGTGTGCGCGCTGACCTGCCTGCTGGTCGACCTGCTCGGCTGCGATCCCGGCTTCCTCGACGCGCGCCTGCTCGGCGCGTACGGCCACGCGGGCGCGGGCGCCGTCGCCGAGGACATGCGCGGGGTCCTCGCCGGGCTCACCCCCAGCGGCACGCGCGCCTTGCAGGAGCCCTACAGCATCCGCTGCTCGCCGCAGCTGCTGGGCGCGGCCGAGGACGCCCTGCGCTACGTGGACGGCGTCGTCCGGGCCGACCTGGGCAGCGTCAGCGACAACCCGCTGTTCTTCCCCGAGGACGGCTCGGTGGTGCACGGCGGCAACTTCTTCGGCCAGCCCGCCGCGTTCGCCGCCGACGTGCTGGCACTGGTGACCGCCCAGGTGGGCAACCTCGCCGAGCGGCAGCTCGACCTGCTGGTGGACCCGGCCCGCAACGGCGGCCTGCCACCGATGCTCGCGGCCGGTCCCGGCCAGCAGCACGGGTTGCAGGGCGTGCAGCTGGCCACCACGGCGTTCATCGCCGAACTCCGCCGCACCGCCACTCCCGCGAGCACGCAGAGCCTGCCGACCAACCTGCACAACCAGGACGTCGTGCCGTTCGGCACGCAGGCCGCGCTGCGCGCCTACGACGGCGCCGCCCTGCTGCGCCTGCTGTGCGGCTCGCTGGCGCTGGGCCTGCGGCAGGCGGCGCACGTCGGCGCTCGCCGCCCCACCGCGCCCGGCTGCGCGCGGCTGCTGGACGCGCTGGTCGAGGCGATCCCGCCGGTCGACCCGGACCGCCCGCTGGACGCCGAGGTCCGCAGGGCCGCCGAGCTGGTCACCGCGCTGGACGCCCGGCTCGCGCCCGCGAGCACCACTCGGCCCGCCCGGTGACCGCCTCCCCGGCGACCCGGACGCGCGACTCAGGGTGCGCGAACGCGCGACTCGCGGTGTCCGGGCGCGCGACTGGCGAGCTTGCCACCGCGAGGAGCGGGGACCTGCGCGACCCCTGGCAGGCGGATGGTGAACTCCGCGCCGCGACCGGGGTGGCCGACGGCCTCCACCGTGCCGCCGTGGCTGGTGACGACCTCGCGGAGCAGGGCGAGGCCCAGCCCGTACCGGCGCTCCCCGGCCCCTGGTCCGCGGTGGAAGCGGTCGAACAGCCGGTCGGCCCAGGCCGGGTCGAACCCGTCACCGGTGTCGGCCACGGTCAGCGCGACCACTCCCCCGGCCCGCCCCATGCTCAGCGCGACCCGGCCGCCCGGCGGGGTGTGCCCGACCGCGTTGGCCAGCAGCTCGCCGACCGCGCGGCGCAGGGCCGAGTCCACGCCCCTGACCAGCAGGGGCCCGTCCGGGCGGTCGACGGTGAGGGTGAGCTGCCGCTCCGCCGCGCGCTCGGCCTCGGCGGCCACCGCGGACTCGGCGACCTCGGCCAGGTCGACCGGTCCGCGGTCGGCGTCGGCGGGGTCCGCGGTGAGCCGCGCGGACAGCAGCAGGTCGTCGATGATCTCGCCGAACCGGCGGATCGAGCCCGCGAGCCGGTCCAGCCCGGCCAGGTGCTCCACCGGCAGGGCCGCCGCCACCGCGCGGCGGCTGAGCACCTGCACCCTGGTGTACGCCCTGGCCACCGGGGTGCGCAGCTCGTGGCTGGCGTCGGTGATGAACCGGCGCTGCTTGGCCAGCGCCTCGGCCAGCGGCGCGACCGCCCGCCTGCCCACGACCACGCCGGTGACCACCGCGGCGAGCAGGCCCACCAGCTCGCCGACGGCCAGCGCGGCCAGCAGGAAGCGCCGGTCGGCCAGCTGGTAGCGCAGGTCGGCGACGGCCTGGACCGCGCCGCCGTCGCGGGCCTGCGTGCGGACCGCGTACGAGGTGCCGTCGCGCTCGACGGTGCGCTCCACGGCCGACCGCGAGGCGCGCACCGCTTCCAGGTCTTCGCGCAGCGGGAACCCGGCGGGCCCCCGCGCCGGAGCGTCGTCGAGCGTGAACAGCCACGTGCACGGGGGCGGGGCCGCCGGGTCGCCGCGCTCGGCGTTGTAGCGCAGCTCCCGCCACACCCGGTCGTCCTGCCGGTGGACCAGCACGCCGTAGGCGATGCAGCCGACCAGCGCGACCACCGCGGTGATCACCAGTCCGGTCAGCGCGCCGACCTTGACCCCCGCCCGCCGGACCGCGGCCCGCTCGGCCTGGGCCCACGACCCGCTCACAGCGCGCCCAGCCGGTAGCCCCGGCCGTGCACCGTGCGCACCACCTGGCGGCCCAGCTTGCGCCGCAGGTAGTAGACGTAGGTGTCCACTATGGAGGGTGCGGGCGCTTCGTGGAAGACCTCGCGGCGCAACCGCGTCCGCGAGTGCACTGCCTCCGGTCGGCTCGCCAGCACCCGCAGCAGCTCGAACTCACGCTGCGCGAGTCCCACCCGCTGCCCGTCGGGCAGCACGACCTCGCGCAGGCCGAGGTCCAGGTGCGCCGCGCCGACGCGCAGCACGCCGGTGGCCTCCAGCGCACGCCTGCTCAGCGCCCTGATCCGGGCGCTGAGCTCGTCCAGGTCGAACGGCTTGACCAGGTAGTCGTCGGCGCCCGCGTCCAGGCCGTCGACCCGGTCGCGCACCGTGCCCATCGCGGTCAGCAGCAGCGCCCTGGCCCGGACCTCCTTGGAGCGCAGCCGGACCAGCAGGTCCAGCCCGCCCAGCACGGGCAGCCCGCGGTCGATGACCACGACGTCGTAGCGGCGGGTCAGGCCCAGGTGCAGTCCCCGCTGACCGTCCGTGGCCACGTCCACGTCATAGCCCTCGTCGCTCAGCGCGCCGCTGAGCAGTTCCACGAGTTCGTCGTCGTCCTCGACCAGCAGCAGCCTGCAAGGGCCGGGTGGTCTTCGTCCGGTGGCCAGCACACCGTCAGAATCCCACCGGACTTGATCTCGTCAAGCGACGAATGGATCACTGTGCGTGATTGACAGCAAACTCCGAAGTTCGGCCTCCCCGCGCCGCCCGACGATCGCGGGGAAGATTCCTCCGGGCCGCTGTCCATTCGGCGGTGTCCCGTTCGTGGTGATGTCGTGCGGCGGCCCCGCCGCACGACAGCGGGACACGACCCTGGGAGTCAGACCGTGAAGTACATGCTGCTGATCATGGCCGGTGCCGTCGACGAGAACGGCGGCGCGGCCGGGTGCTCGGTCGAGGACTGGGTGGCCTACGACAAGCAGGTGCGGGAGGCCGGGATCTTCGTCTCCGGGGAGTCGCTGGCCGACCTGGTCACCGCCACCACCGTGCGGGTCGGCCAGGACGGCGGGCGGATCGTCACCGACGGGCCGTTCGCCGAGAGCCGGGAGCTGCTGGGCGGCTTCTACGTGATCGACGTGCCGGACCTGGACGCCGCGCTGGACTGGGCCGCGCGCTGCCCCGGCGCGCGGGACGGGGCCGTCGTGGTCCGCCCGGTCGCCGGGTTCGGGGGCTGAGCGCGGTGGACGAGCGGACCGCCGGGTCGCCGGTGGCGTCGGTGGAGGCGGTGTTCCGGGAGGAGCGCGGCAGGCTCCTGGCGGCCCTCGTCCGCCGCTTCGGCGACCTGGACCTGGCCGAGGAGGTCACCTCCGAGGCGGTCGAGGCCGCGCTGGCGCGCTGGCCGGTCGAGGGCGTCCCGCCCAGCCCCGGCGGGTGGCTGATGACCACCGCGCGCCGCAAGGCCGTGGACCGGCTGCGGCGCGACCAGGTCCTGGCCACCCGGCTGGCCCTGTTGCGGGTGGAGGCGGAGCGGGCGGGCCCGGTCCCGGCCGCGGAGGCGGGGGCGGGCGGCGAGCTGCCCGACGAGCGGCTGCTGCTGTTCTTCACCTGCGCCCACCCGGCGCTGGCGGCCGAGGACCGGGCGGCGCTGACCCTGCACTGCCTGGCCGGGCTGACCACGCCCGAGGTGGCGCGGACCTTCCTGGTGCGGCCCGCGACGATGGCCAAGCGGATCACGCGGGCCAAGAGGAAGATCCGCGAAGCCCGCATCCCCTTCCGCGTGCCGGGCGCGGACGAGTGGCCCGAGCGGCTGCCCGGCGTGCTCCAGGTGGTCTACTCGATCTTCACCGAGGGCTACGCGGCCAGCGCGGGCCCGCACCTGCAGCGGCTCGACCTCGCCGAGGAGGCCATCCGACTGGCCCGCATCCTGCGCCGGTTGCTGCCCCGCGAGCGGGAGGTCGCGGGGCTGCTCGGGCTGGTGCTGCTGGTCCACGCCCGCCGCGGCGCCCGCACCGGCTCCGACGGCGAACCGGTGCTGCTGCACGAGCAGGACCGGGCCCGCTGGGACCGCCCGATGATCCAGGAGGGCCTGGGGCTGGTGCCCGTGGCGCTGACCGGCGGCCCACCCGGCCCGTACGGGGTGCAGGCCGCGATCGCCGCCCTGCACGACGAGGCCCCGTCGCTGGAGGCCACCGACTGGCCCCAGGTCGTCGCGCTCTACGACGTGCTGCTCGCGCTGGCGCCTTCCCCGGTCGTCGCGCTGAACCGGGCGGTGGCGGTGGCGATGCGCGACGGCCCGCGAGCGGGCCTCGCGCTGCTCGACGAACTGGCGGGCGAGCCGCTGCTGCGCGACCACCACCCCTACCCGGCCGCCAGGGCCGACCTGCTGCACCGGCTCGGCCGCCACGCCGAGGCCGCCGAGTCCTACCGCGAGGCGCTGGATTTGGCGGGCACCGAGCCCGAACGCGCGCTGCTGCGGCGCAGGCTGGAGGCGGCGCGGCGGCGCGAGCGGTGAGCAGGAGGCCCGCTCACCGCAGGCGGGGGGCGAGCAGGAGGCCGGTCACCGCGTCGGTGAGCGCTTCGCCGACGAACGCCCAGTCCGCGGGCACACCGGTGCCTGCGGCGACGCGCTCCTGCTGGGCGCAGGTGTGGATGATCGCCAGCCGCGCCGCCTGGGTGCGCAGCGCCACCTCGGCGGGCGGCAGGTCGGGGGCGAGGGCCCACACCGCGGCCAGGCTCTCCTCGACGTAGGGCACCAGCAGTGGGTCCGCGCGCACGCCGCTGTCCAGCGCCGGGTCGGTGGCGACCTGGGCGGCGAACCGGGCGTACCAGCTGGGCACGCCCAGCTCGGCGAGGTGCTCGGTGTGCGGCAGGACCAGGCAGGCGATGTGCTCGCGGGGATCGGCGGACCCCCTGGTCGCCTCGACCCTGCGCCGCAGGCGTCGCCCGATCGGTTCGGCGTGGGCGAGGGCGATGGCGCGGATCACGTCGGCGCGGGTGCCGAAGTGGTAGGTCAACGCGGAGTTGTTGGCCTGCCCGGCGGCTTCGACGATCTGCCGGTTGGACACCTGCGCGAGCCCGCGTTCGGCGTACAGGCGCTCGGCGGTGCGTAGCAGCAGCGCGCGAGTGGCCTCCGCCTGCTCCTGACGCGAACCCGGCCGCGAAGACGACGTGTCGCTGTTCACGCCGGTCATCCTCTCCCCACCCGGCCCAGCGGTCGCGATGACCTATCTATACAAGGAGTTACGGGGATGCATCCTAAAGTAAGCAGACAATCATCTGACTTAATCAGTACGGTGGAACGCACCCCTCCCGAGGAGCCGACGATGACCACCGCGGAACCCAGGCCCTACCCGTTCACCCCACCGGACCGCCTGGAACCCGACCCGCAGCTGTCGACGCTGCGAGCCCGGCAACCCCTGGTCCGGGTACAACTGCCCTACGGCGAACCGGCGTGGCTGGCGACCCGGTACGAGGACGTCCGGACCGTCCTCGGCGACCCCCGGTTCAGCCGGGCCGCGGCCGCGGGCCGCGACCAACCACGACTGCGCCCCCACCCCACCCCGCCCGACAACATCCTGAGCCTGGACCCACCCGACCACACCCGGCTGCGCAGACTGGTCGCCAAGGCGTTCACCACCCGCCGGGTCGAGCGGCTGCGCCCACGGGTCCAGCGGATCGCCGACGAACTGGTCGACTCGATGCTCACCCAGGGCCCACCGGCCGACCTGGTCGAGGACTTCGCCCTGCCACTGCCCATCACCGTCATCTGCGAACTGCTCGGCGTGCCCCTCCACGACCGGGCGGACTTCCGCACCTGGTCCGACGCCGTGCTGTCCACCACCAAGTTCACCCCCGAACAGATCCGCGACAACGTCGGGAAACTGCGCGGCTACGTGCGGGACCTCATCGCCCAACGCCGCCGGACCGCCACCGACGACCTGCTCAGCGGCCTGGTCGCCGCCCGCGACGACGAGGACCGCCTCTCCGAGGACGAGATGCTGTCACTGGCCGAGACGCTGCTCGTCGCGGGACACGAGACCACCGCCTCGCAGATCCCCAACTTCGTGTACGTGCTGCTGACCCACCCCGACCAGCTGGAACGCCTGCGCGCCGACCCCGGACTGGTACCACTGGCGGTCGAAGAGCTGATGCGCTACGTCCCGCTCGGCGTCGGCGCGAGCATCCCCCGCTACGCCCTGGAGGACGTCGAGCTCAGCGGCGTGCTGGTGCGCGCGGGCGAACCCGTCCTGGCCTCGCTGAACTCCGCCAACCGCGACGAATCCGCCTACACCGACCCCGACCGGCTCGACCTGACCCGCCAGCAGGCCTCCCACGTGGGCTTCGGCCACGGAGCACACCACTGCCTGGGCGCTCCGCTGGCCAGGGTGGAACTCCAGATCGCCCTGCGAGTCCTGCTGCGACGGCTGCCCGGCCTGCGCTTCGCCGAAGACCCCGACGCCTGCGTCGAGTGGAAGCAGGGCCTGTCCCTGTCCGGCCCCACCCGCATGTCGATCACCTGGGACTGACCACCAGGCACCACGCCCCCCGCCGGGCACGGTGCCGGACACGGGATCACCAGGCACCCTGGAGACCTCGGACGGACGAAAGGCGCTCACATGACATCGACCGCGCTCCCCGGCGGGACCTTCACCATGGCCGACGACCTGACCGTCACCAGGGTCGGATACGGCGCGATGCAACTGGCGGGCCCCGGCGTGTTCGGCCCGCCCGCCGACCGCGACGCCGCCGTGGCCGTGCTGCGCGAAGTCGTGGAACTGGGCATCACCCACATCGACACCAGCGACTACTACGGCCCGCACGTCACCAACCAGATCATCAAGGAGGCACTGCACCCCTACCCCGACGACCTGCGCATCGTGACCAAGGTCGGATCGGTGCGCGACGCCCAGGGCGGCTGGCCACGCGCGCTCGCCCCCGAGCAACTGCGCCAAGCCGTGCACGACAACCTGACCAACCTCGGCCTCGACGCCCTCGACGTGGTCAACCTGCGCGTGGGCGGCCTGGACCGCCCCGAACCCGGCTCGATCGCCGAACCCTTCTCCGCCCTCGCGCAACTGCAGCGCGAAGGACTGGTCAAGCACCTCGGCCTGAGCACCGTCAACGCCGAGCAGATCGCCGAAGCGCAGTCCATCGCACCCGTGGTCTGCGTGCAGAACTTCTACAACATCGCCCACCGGGAGGACGACGCCCTCGTCGACTCCCTCACCGCGCAGGGCATCGCCTACGTGCCCTACTTCCCGCTCGGCGGCTTCTCCCCGCTGCAGTCCGAGGAGCTCGACGCGGTCGCCACCCGCCTCGACACCACCCCGCTGGCCGTCGCGCTGGCGTGGCTGCTGCGGCGCTCCCCGAACATCCTGCTCATCCCCGGCACCTCGTCGGTCGCCCACCTGCGCGAGAACGTCGCGGGCGCGGGACTGACCATCCCCGAGGAGGAACTGGCCGCGCTGGACCGCATCGCGGGCTGAGCCGACCCGAGCCCACCCGGCGTCGCGGCGACCCACCACACCGATCAGCGCGGCTCCGCCAGCCGCCGGACCACCCGTGCGCCCAGACTGCCCTCGACGTGCTCGCGCATGATCCGGGTCGCGCCCTCGGCGTCCCCCGCGACCACCGCCTCCAGCAGGGCGGCGTGCTCGCGATCGGCGCGGGCCCGCCGCTCCGGGTCGGGCTCGGTCTCCAGCGCCAGCCTGCGGTAGCGGTCCGCCTTGTCCCACAACCCGTCCAGCGTCTGCGTAAGCAGCGCGTTGCGCGAGGCGTGGTAGATCGCGGCGTGGAACCGGCGGTGGGCGGCCAACGCCTCGTAGGCCGGGTTGCCGGGCAGCGCGCCGAGCCCTCCCGCCGCGTCCCGCATCCGCCGGATGTCGTCCTCGGTGCGCCGCCCGGCGGCCAGGCCCGCCGCGAACGGGTCCAGGGACAGGCGCATCTCCAGCAGGTCGCGGGCTTCCTCCGCGCGCAGCGGCGCCACCCGCGCGTCGCGGTGCGCGCCGAGCTCGACCAGCCCCTCGGCCTTGAGCCGCTTGAGCGCCTCGCGCAGCGGCGTGGTGCTGATGCCGATGGCCTGCGCCAGCGGCCCCTGGTTGATCACCGAGCCGGGAGCCAGCTCACCGGACAGGATCCTGCGCCGGACGTCGTGGTAGGCGAAGTCGCTCTTGGTCTCGATCAGTCCCACGGGTTCGATCACGGCCACCGCCCTCACTGGCCACGGCCAGAGCACCTCGGCATCGGAGGCAGAGATTATAGTCTATGTCGATCTTTTGGCGTCTTCTCGCCGACCAGCCTCCCCATTGGTGTATTTATTCCACACTGAAGTAATAGAGTGATTTGAGGTACTCCTCGTGCTCCGTCGCGCCCTGAGCCGTTCTACGGTTGGGCCAGCTGACGGGAGTGGCTCATGGTGCGGTTGGACCGCCTGGTGAACGTGCTGGGTGGCTACGGGGTGCGGCTGGCGTGCTGCCCGGTGTCGCGGTCGCTGGAACTGCGCAGCGTGGCCGTGCGCGAGCCGGGCGCGGTGGGCGGTGACGTGTTCCTCGCCGTCGGCGCCGAGTCGGTGCACCAGGCGGTGGCCTGGGCGGTGGCCGCGCGGGCGGGCGTGGTGCTGGTGCACGGCGGGGCGGAGGTGGACCGGGAGGCCGCGGCCGTCGGCACCGCCGAGGGGGTCGCGGTGATGGTGGTCGACCCCTCGGTGCCGTGGAGCCAGCTGGCCGGGGTGGTCTACGGGCTGGTGCTGGAGGGCCGGGAGACCGCCTCCGGGCGGGGGCCGACGGACCTGTTCGCGCTGGCCGACAGCCTGGCCGACGCGGTCGGCGGCGCGGTCACCATCGAGGACCGGTCGTGGCGGGTGCTGGCGTACTCGCGGTCGCAGCAGCGGGCCGACGCGGCCAGGTCGGCGACCATCCTGGGACGGCAGGCGCCGCAGCGGCTGCGGGAGCTGTTCGACGCCCGCGGGGTCACCGCCCACCTGGCGGCCTCGGACGAGCCGCTGTTCGTCGAGCGGGACGCCGAGCACGGCCTGACCGGCCGGACGGTGGTGGCGGTGCGCGCGGGCCGCGAAGTGCTGGGGTCGGTGTGGGTGACGTGCGGCGGACCGCTGGAGGGCGCGCGGCGGGCCGCGCTGGTCGACGGCGCCCGCACGGTGGCGCTGCACCTGCTGCGCTCGCGGGCGAGCGCGGACCTGGAGCGGCAGGTGGAGTCGGACCTGGTGATCCGACTGCTGGAGGGCACCGCGGATGCGGCGACGGTGGTCAGCAGACTGGGACTGCCACCGGGGCCGCTGCGGGTGATCGCGGTCCGCGCGCACGTCGGAGCGGAGCGGCACGCACCGCTGCTGCTGGCGTTCGAGCGGGCCACCACCGGCTTCGGCTGGTCGCGGCCGGGGCGCAGCGCACTGGCCGGCAACACGCTCTACACGGTCCTGCCCGGCGAGGACGTGGCGGCGGCACGCGGGTGGGTGGACGCGCTGCGCGCCGCGCTGCCCGCCGAAGTGGCGCTGTGGGCGGGGATCGGCGGGATGGCGGGCGCGGCCGACCTGCCCGCGGGCAGGCAGGAAGCCGACGAGTGCCTGGCGCTGCACGAGGCTCGCGCCCAGGACGCGCCGCCGCCCTCCTACGACGAGTCGTGGGACGACATCCTGCTGCAGCGGCTGCGGGCCGCCGCCAGGGCGGGCCGGACCCCCGCTCGCGGTCCGGTGGCCGAGCTGCGCAGGCACGACCGCGAGCACGGCACGCACTACGCGGCGACGCTGCGGGCGTGGCTGGACGCCCAGGGCGACCCCGCCGAGGCGGGCGAGCGGCTGGGGGTGCACCAGAACACCGTGCGCTACCGGCTGCGCAAGATGGCCGAGGTGACCTCACTCGACCTGGGCGACGCGCGCAAGCGGCTGGCCATGATCATCGACCTCGCGGCCACCGAGGACGTTGTGGAGGACGAACAGAAACCTCCGCCCCGACTGTAGGGAACGGACAACAACCGCCGCCGGTGCGCGGTCCACCCTGGTGCCTACGGGGTTCCGGGTCTGGAGGTGGTCATGGTCGGCGTCGGGCGCAGCGACAGCGGACCGCGCACGGCCGTCGTGGTCGGCGCGGGGGTCGTGGGCCTGTCCACCGCGTGGTTCCTGCAGGAGCGCGGGGTCGAGGTGACCGTGGTCGACCGGACCGGGGTGGCGGCCGGGGCTTCGTGGGGCAACGCCGGGTGGATCGCCCCCGGACTGGCGATCCCGCTCAACGAGCCGAGCGTGCTGCGCTACGGCCTGCGCTCGCTGCTGGACCCCACCGCCGCGCTGCACGTCCCGCTGACCGCCGATCCCTCGCTGTGGGCGTTCCTGGCGCGGTTCGCCGCCCACTGCCGCTGGTCGTCGTGGACCCGCGCGGCGCGGGCCAACCTGCCGCTCAACGAGGAGTGCGCGGAAGCCTTCGACGTGCTCACCGCCAACGGCGTGCACGCGCCCACGGTCGACGCCCCGATCACCGCGGCGTTCCGGACCCCGCAGCAGGCCCAGGGCTTGCTGCGGGAGTTGCGCAGGCTCGCCGACGCGGGCCAGGGCGTCGCCCACACCGAGCTGTCCGCCGAGGAGCTGCGCGAGCACGTGCCGCTGGCGTCACCGGCGCTCACCGCCGGGGTGCGCGTGGAGGGGCAGCGCTACGTCGACCCCGGCGGGTTCGTCCAGGCGCTCGCCCGCGCCGTCGTCGCCCGCGGCGCGACCATCCGGCTGTTCGAGGCCGTCGACATCCGCACCTACAGCAGGGGCGTCACGGTCCACCCGCGCGAGGGCAGGGCCGTCGCGGCCGACGTCGCGGTAGTGGCCACCGGCGCGTGGCTGTCCCGGCTGGCCCACCGGTGGGGCGTGCGGGTGCCGGTGCGGGCGGGTCGCGGGTACTCGTTCAGCGTGCCCGTGGACCGCCCGGTCCCCGGTCCGGTCTACCTGCCCGGCGTCCGGGTGGCGTGCACCCCGTACCAGGGCAGGCTGCGGGTGGCGGGCACGATGGAGTTCCGCGATCCCGACGCCCCCGGCGTGCCCGCCCGGCTGGACGCGATCATCGCGTCGGCCCGCCCGCTGCTGGACGGCGTGCGCTGGGAGGAGCGCGACGACGTCTGGGTCGGTCCGCGCCCGGTCACCCCCGACGGCAGGGCGCTGATCGGAGCGGTGCGCGTGCCGAACGTCTACGTCGCGGGCGGGCACGGCATGTGGGGGTTGGCCCACGGCCCGGTCACCGGGCGACTGCTGGCCGAGCAGGTCACCACCGGCAAGCAGCCCGCCGCGCTGCGCGAGTTCGACCCGCTGCGGTGAGGGGCGCCGCGATGAGCGACACGCACGGCGACCTGACCGACGACGAGCGCGCCGAGCTGGACTGGCTGCGGGCGGAGAACGCCTTCCTGCGGGTCCAGCGCGACGTGCTGATGCGCGTGGCCAGCGGCTACGCCCTGGACATGGAGGCGCTGCTGCGGCGCGGCGCCCCCTCCAGCCACCTCCCCAGTCTGTGAGGCCCGGAGCAGATCAGCGCCCGGACCCCACGGACCCCCCGCCGTCAGGGCGGCCCCTCCTCCGGCCGCCCTGACGGCACCCCTACCCACAACGGAGACGACCATGACCCGCACCTGGCTCACGCCCCAGGCCCACGAGCGGCTGCGCGCCGAGCTCGTCGCCCTGATGACCCCGCACGCCGCCGACGGCCACGACGAGCACGCCACCCTGAACCGGCACCAGCGGGAACTGCGCATCCGGCAGATCCAGGACCTGCTGACCAAGGCGGTGGTCGGCCAGGACCCGCCCGACGACGGGGTCGCCGAGCCCGGCATGGTGCTCACCGTCCGCTACGACGACACCGGTGAGACCGAGACGTTCCTGCTCGGCGCGCGCGACGCCGAGCACGGCGAGATCGAGGTGTACTCCCCGGACTCGCCGCTGGGCACCGCGCTGACCGGGGCCCGCCGCGGCGAGCAGCGCCACTACCCCGTCCCCAGCGGCCGGACCGTGCGGGTCACCCTGCTCGACGCGGTGCCGTACACGCACTTCCTAGAATCGGTGGAACCTGCCAGGCCGTAGCGAGCGAGGGGGCGAGGCGGTGCCGAACGACGAGGGTGGCTCCCCACCCGTCCGCGAGCAGGGCGGCGACCCGGTGTGCTGGCTGGAGCGCGTGTGCCCGGAGTGCGGGCTGTTCGTCGAGGACGAGCCGCCCGCGGTGTGCGGGCGGTGCGGCGCGCCGATCCCCGAGGAGGACGCGCGGTGACCGCCGTGGCGGCAGGCGCCCTGTTCACGTGGCTGGGCATGGTGCTGGCGATCTCGTTCCTGGAGGCGCCGCTGAAGTTCCGCGCGCCGGGCGTGACGGTGCCGATCGGCCTGGGCATCGGCCGGATCGTCTTCCGGGGGCTCAACGCGGCGGAGGCGGTGCTCGCGGCCGTGGTCGTCGTCGCGGTCGCGGCGGGCGACGTGCCCGGTCGGGTCGTGGTGGCGATCGGGGTCGCGGTGGGCGTGCTGGTGCTGCAGCTGGCCGCGATCCGCCCGGTGCTCAACCGCCGCTCCGACCGCGTGCTCGCGGGCGAGACGCCGCCCCGGTCCCGCGCCCACCACGCCTACGTCGCCGCCGAGGTGGTGAAGGTCGCCGCACTGGTCACCTCCGGGGTGCTGGCGCTGTCCGCCGTGTGAGGCGTCCGTTCACAGCAGCACGCCCGGTCAACACGACCCCGCTTACGGGTCTGGTGGCACCCGGCCGCTCCTGGTTGCTTGGAACGCGGGGAGTTCTCTGCCCACGACGCTCCCCGCACCCTGCACACGAGGAGACGACCATGATCGTGCGAAAGGCCGCGCGCGTCGCCGTGGCCGCGCTGGGACTGCTGCTGCCGCTGGTCGGCGTGGCCGCGCCCACCGCGGCGGCACAGCCGCAGGCGCTGGCGCGCACCCTGTACTACGACACCAGCCAGGCCCAAGAGTTCGCCGCGGACTGGGACAAGGCCGCCGCGAACTGGAACAGCTCGGTGAGCAACGTCCGGCTGGTCAAGCGCGGCTCCGGCACGCCCACCAACATCCGCGTCCTCGCCGACGACGGCTGGCCGCGCGCCTACGTCAGCTCGCTGGGCAACGGCACCGTCTACATGGGACGCCAAGCCGTTGAGCAGGGCTACCACCGGCCCCGGATCACCACCCACGAGATCGGGCACATCCTCGGCCTGCCCGACCGGCGGACCGGCCTGTGCGCGGACCTGATGTCCGGGTCCAGCGCCCCGACCTCGTGCCGGAACGAGCTGCCCAACGCCGCCGAGCGGGCCCAGGTGGAGCGGAACTTCGCAGGCAGCCTGGCTGGAGTCGAGGTCCGCGCGGCGGGCTACTCGGGCGTGGAGTGCTTCGTGTACTGACGACCCGCGCGCCGGGACAGCGGCCGACACCGCGCCGGTGTCGGCCGCGCCGCCGGGCGGCGCGCGGTTCAGGCGGGTTGCAGGACGAAGTCGTACCGGGCCTGGACCCACGGCACGGCGGACTCGCCGCCGTCCGGGGTGGGGCCCGGTTCACGCGGCTCGAAGGCCACCACGAGCTCCTGCTTGGTGCCGAACACGACGTCGCTGTCCAGGTACTGCGCGCCTTCCTGGAACAGGTGGGTGATCAGCGGCCGGTACCCGTCCACGGCGAGCAGGAAGTGCACGTGGGCGGGCCGGAAGTGGCTGATCCCGGTCTGCCGGATCAGGTCGCCGACCGGGCCGTCCATCGGGATCGAGTAGCCCTTGGGCGTGATGGTGCGCACGCAGTACGCGCCGTCGGCGCGGGTGCGGTACTTCGCGCGCAGCCGGGCTTCGTCGACCTCCCCCAGCTGGGCTTCGTAGTTGCCGTCGGCGTCGGCCTGCCAGACGTCCAGCACCGCGTCGCCGACCGGCGTGCCGTCCAGGGATCGCACGGTGCCGGTGATGTAGAGCGGCGTCCCGGCCACGCCGTCGGACATGTCCCCGCCGAACCCCAGCTCGGGCGAGCCGTCGACGTGGAACGGCCCCAGCACGGTGGCGGGGGTCGCGGCCGGGTCGAGGCGGTGGTTGAGCTGCACCACCAGCATGCTCAGCCCGAGCACGTCGGAGGCGAGGATGAACTCCTCCCGCTTGTCGTCGCTGATCTGCCCGGTCGCGGTCAGCCACCGGATGGCGGCGGCCCACTCGGCCTCGGTGAGCCGGACCTCGCGGGCGAACGCGTGCAGGTGCCGGACCAGGGCGGTGAGCAGCTCGCGCGTGCGCGGGTCGCGCGCGGTGGCCCAGCGCCGGACGGCCAGTTCGGTGATGTTGTCCTCGGTGACCAGCTGCATTGCTGTCTCCTGCGGTTCGGTCCGGGCGGGTCGTCAGGAAGGGCGGTAGGGGTCCGGGTCGACGGAGGCGTTGTTCAGGTCCACGGACAGGAAGATGTCGTTGCCCACGGGGTGGCGCAGCTCTTCGGCGAGCTGCCCGATCAGTCCGGCGGTGCGGGCCAGCAGCGCGAACCCGCGCAGCAGTTCCAGCGGCAGGCCGAGATCGGCCAGCGCGGCACCGCACACGCCCGCGCCGTTGAGCGGCAACCGCTTGCCGAGCACCCGCGGGTGCACGCGGCCGATCGCCGCGAACAGCGCCAGGTGCGGTCCGAACAGCCCCTCCTCGGCGGCGATGGCCATCAGCCGGGGGGTGCGGGGGTCGCCGTCCTTGTGCACGTGGTGGCCCAGCCCCGGCACGAACCGCCCCGCCTCGCGCCGCGCGCGCACCGTGGCCAGCGCGAGCGCGTCCCAGCCCGCGTCGTCGGTCGGCGGCCCGCCCTCGGCGCGGGTCAGCACGTCGTGCAGGAACCGGCCGCAGTCCTCGGTCACCCCCAGGAAGCGGGAACCGCCGCCGAGCAGGCCCGCCGCGAGCGCGCCCTGCACCGAGTCGGGGGCGGACAGGTAGGTCAGCCGGGTGACGATGGCGGTCGGGGTGAAGCCGTGGTCGGCCAGCGCGGCCAGCACCGCCTCGAACACCCGCGTCTGGCCCCTGCTCGGGCGGCGCTGGGTGGCCAGCCAGAACGCCAGCTCGCCGAAGCCGACCTCGCCCATCACCTCCCGCGCGAGGTCGTGGCCGAGCAGGGTGATCCGGTCCGGGGACGACGCCCCGAGCGCGGTCCGGTAGACCGGTCGGTCAGCCACGGCGCTCCTCCCTCGGAGTGCTCAGCCACGCGCGCAGCTCGGCGCCGTGCTCGTCGAGGTCGGGCGGGGGCAGCCGGTAGACGGCGGGGGTCTCGGAGAAGCGGATCGGGTGCCGCGTGGTCGGCACCGCGCGCTCGCCCTCGCCGACCACGACCACCGGGTCCAGCTCGAACCGCTCCGCCATGGCGAACCCCCCGTCGATGGTGTTGATCGGCCCGCAGGGCACCCCGGCGGCCACGAGCAGGTCGAACCACTCGACCGCGCCGCGCGTGGCCAGCCGCTGGACCAGCACCGGGCGCAGCTGATCGCGGTTGCGGGTGCGGTCGGCGTTGCGGGCGAAGCGCGGGTCGTCGGGCACCTCGGGCAGCCCCAGCACCTGGCACAGCTTGCGGAACTGGCCGTCGTTGGCCGCGGCGACGATCAGGTCGTGGTCGGCGGTGGGCAGCGGCTCGTACGGGAAGACGCTGGGGTGGGCGTTGCCCATCCGGTACGGCACGGTGCCGCCCGCCACGAACGCGGAGCTGTGGTTGACCAGGCCGGTCAGCGCCGAGGACAGCAGGTTGACCTCGACGTGCTGGCCCCGCCCGGTGGCCTCGCGGTGGCGCAGCGCGGCCAGCACGCCGATGGCGGCGTGGTTGCCCGCCATCACGTCGAACACCGAGATGCCCGCGCGGTAGGGCGGTCCGTCGGGGTCGCCGGTGAGGCTCATCAGCCCGGAGATCGCCTGCACCATCAGGTCGTAGCCGGGCACGTGCCCGCCCGCACCCGAGCCGAACCCGGTGATCGAGGCGTAGACGGCGGCCGGGTTGTCCGCGCGCACGCTGTCGTAGTCCAGGCCGTACTTGGCCATGCCGCCGGGCTTGAAGTTCTCGATCACCACGTCCGCGCGCCGCACCAGCTCGCGGGCCAGGCGCGCGTCGGCATCCTCGCGCAGGTCCAGCACGATGGAGCGCTTGCCGCGGTTGACGCCGAGGTAGTAGGTGGAGACTTCGTCGCGCACCGGGGGCACCCAGGTGCGTGTCTCGTCGCCGCGCGGCCCCTCCACCTTGACCACCTCGGCGCCCAGGTCGGCCAGCAGCATGGTCGCGTAGGGGCCCGCGAGCACCCTGGAGAAGTCGGCGACCAGGATTCCCGCGAGCGGTCCCGCGGTGGTTGGGGCAGCACTGTTGTCCGTCATCCCGATCCGCACTGTTGTCCGTACAGCGGACGATCGTCCGTTGAATTGAGCATCGGTCAGCCCGTGGGCGGCGTCAAGACCGGTCAGCCCTGGCCGTGAGTGGTCGCGCTGCGGTAGTCGGTGTAGGTGTAGGGGTTGTCGAGCACCTCGGCGGTGGGGACGTCCGGGTTCATCCCCTTCCGCCACGCCTCCTCGCCGAGTTCCGCGCGCAGGTGCTCGACGGTCCGCTCCACGCGCGAGCGGACCGCCGCCAGGTCGACGCCCACCAGCCGGTGGTCGCGCTTGACCACCCGCCCGTCGACCAGCACCGTGTCCACGTCGCCGCGCTGGGCCTGGAACACGACGTGGCCGTACGGGTTGAGCAGCGGGAACATCACCGGCGACCGCTCGTTGCGGATCAGCACCAGGTCGGCCTTCTTGCCCACCTCGACGCTGCCCAGGTCGGCCTCGCGGCCCAGCGCCCGCGCCCCGCCCAGGGTGGCCCACTCGACGACCTGCTCGGCCCGCAGCGCCGAGTGCGTGACGGTCTCCCCCTCGGCGTGGGCCGCCAGGTGCTCGCGGGCGCGGTCGGCGCTGAGCGTGGCGCGCATGGCGGAGAACAGGTCCCCGCTCCACCACACCGAGGTGTCCATCGACAGCGACACCGGGATGCCGTGGGCGCGGATGGCCCAGGTGGGCGGGTAGCCCTGGCCCGCGCTCTGCTCGCTCTCGGTCGACACCGACACCGAGCCGCCGGTCGCGGCGATGCGGTGGTAGGAGTCGGCGGACAGCGAGGCCGCGTGCACGTAGACCGTCCCCGGCGTCATGAAGCCGTGCTCGTGCATCAGCCGGATGCCGTCGTCCCCGGTGGCGCCCCAGACGCCCGCGTGGGTGGTCACCGCCAGCCCGAGGTCGCGGGCCACCTCGAAGGCGGGCTTCTCGGGGAAGGCCGGGTCGCCGGTGACGTCGAAGGCCAGCTGGAAGCCGAGCATGTCGTCACCGGTGGTCCGGCGGGAGAAGAAGTCCCGGAACTCGGGGGTGGCCGTCCACGACGCGGGCGCGTCGTGGATGTTGCCGTAGGCCAGCACGAACCGGCCGGGCACCGCGCGCAGGGCGTCCACCGCGGCGTCCGCGTGCTCGGTGGTCCGCAGCCCGTGCGACCAGTCGACCGTCGTGGTCACGCCCGCGTCCAGCGCCTCGACCGCGCCCAGCAGGTTGCCCGCGTAGACGTCCTCCGGGCGGAAGACCCGCCCCCACTCCAGGTAGTACCAGACGAAGTACTGGGTCAGCGTCCAGTCGGCGCCGTAGCCGCGCATCGCGGTCTGCCACAGGTGCCGGTGGGTGTCGATCATGCCCGGCATGACGATGCCGCCGGTCGCGTCGATCTCCACCGCGCCGTCGGGGGCAGGCAGCCGCGGTCCGACCGCGGCGATCCGGTCGCCCACGACCAGCACGTCGTGGTCGGGCAGCACCTGGCGCCCGGCGTCGAGGGTGAGGACGGTGCCCCCACGCAGGACCAGGGGGCGGCGGTCGTCGGCGGGCTCGCTCATCCGACTACTCCTCGGCATCGTCGCACGGTCGAGTGACCACGATGCGGACAATCGTCCGCAGGCGCAGTGTTCAACCTCGGCCGGTGCGCGTCAACCCCCGGCGCTCAGGCGACGGTGACCACCGCGTGCGGCGCGGTGTCCAGCCGCGCGAAGTCGGCGCTGATCTCGCCCGCGGTGTGCAGCAGCAGGGGCAGGTGGTGCTCCACCATGCGCTCCACCGAGGTCTCGGCCGCGTGGCAGGTGACGTTCACCCCGGCGACGACCCGGCCCGCGCCGTCGCGCAGCGGCGCGGCGATGGAGCGGATGCCGGGGGCCAACTGCTCGTCGGTCAGCGCCCAACCGCGCGCGCGGACCTCCCGCAGCACCGCGTCGCGCTCGGCGCGGTCGGGTCGCCAGCGCGGCACCAGGCCGGAGCGGGTGGGCTGGGCGAGCACCGCGTCCAGCTCCGCCTCGGGCAGCGCGGCCAGCTGCACCTTGCCCAGCGAGGTCTGCAGCGCCGGGAAGCGGGTGCCGATCTGCACCGCCAGCGAGACGATCTTGGGCACCGCCACCCGCGCGACGTAGACGATGTCGGACCCGTCGAGCTGGGCGATCGAGCACGACTCGTTCGTCCTGGCGACCAGGCGCTCCATGTGCGGCCGCGCGACGTCCCACAGCCCCATCGACCGCACGTAGGCCACGCCCAGCTCGAGCACCCTCGGGGTCAGCGCGAAGCCGCCCTCCCCCTGGCGGACGTAGCCCAGTTCGGCGAGGGTCAGCAGGATGCGCCGCGCGGTGGGCCGCGCCAACCCCGTCGCGCCCGCCACGTCGCTGAGCGACATCACCGGGCGGTGCGGCTGGAAGGCTCGGATCACGTCCAGGCCCCGCGCCAGCGCCTCGATGAAGTCCGGACCGGTGTCGGGACGGGGTGCCATGGCAGACCTCTCGCGTGTGCAGGCCGCGCCACCGCGAGGACGACGCGGCCAAAGACCGTGCGCCCAGGGTAAACGGGCGACCACCGCGCCAGCCGCGCTGCGGGTGCCGCGGAACCCGGCCACCCCGGCTTTGCATGGTCATACAGACGTGTGCATATACTTTCAACCGTGTCCAAGGTACTCACCTCCCTGCCTGTCGGCGAACGCGTCGGGATCGCCTTCTCCGGCGGCCTCGACACCTCGGTAGCGGTCGCGTGGATGCGCGAGAAGGGCGCGGTGCCCTGCACGTACACCGCCGACATCGGCCAGTACGACGAGCCCGACATCGGCTCCGTGCCCGGTCGCGCCACGGCGTACGGCGCGGAGGTCGCCCGGCTGGTCGACTGCCGGGCCGCGCTGGTGGAGGAGGGGCTGGCCGCCCTGGCCTGCGGCGCGTTCCACATCCGCTCCGGCGGCCGGGCCTACTTCAACACCACCCCGCTGGGCCGGGCGGTCACGGGCACCCTGCTGGTGCGCGCGATGCTCGAGGACGACGTGCAGATCTGGGGCGACGGCTCCACCTTCAAGGGCAACGACATCGAGCGGTTCTACCGCTACGGCCTGCTGGCCAACCCCTCCCTGCGGATCTACAAGCCGTGGCTGGACGCCGACTTCGTCAGCGAGCTGGGCGGCCGCAAGGAGATGTCGGAGTGGCTGCTCGCGCACGGCCTGCCCTACCGGGACAGCACGGAGAAGGCCTACTCCACCGACGCCAACATCTGGGGCGCCACGCACGAGGCGAAGGCGCTGGAGCACCTCAACGCGGGCATCGAGATCGTCGAGCCGATCATGGGCGTGCGGTTCTGGGACCCCGAGGTCGAGATCGTCCCCGAGGACGTCACCATCGGCTTCGAGCACGGCAGGCCGGTGACCATCAACGGCAGGGAGTTCGCCTCCGCGGTCGACCTGGTGCTGGAGGCCAACGCCATCGGCGGCAGGCACGGCCTCGGCATGTCCGACCAGATCGAGAACCGGGTCATCGAGGCCAAGAGCCGCGGCATCTACGAGGCGCCGGGCATGGCGCTGCTGCACGCGGCCTACGAGCGGCTGGTCAACGCGATCCACAACGAGGACACCCTGGCCAGCTACCACAACGAGGGGCGGCGGCTGGGCAGGCTGCTCTACGAGGGCCGCTGGCTGGACCCGCAGGCGCTGATGCTGCGCGAGTCGCTGCAGCGCTGGGTCGGCACGGCGGTCACCGGCGAGGTGACCCTGCGGCTGCGGCGCGGCGAGGACTACTCCATCCTCGACACCTCCGGGCCCGCGTTCAGCTACCACCCGGACAAGCTGTCCATGGAGCGCACCGAGGACTCCGCCTTCGGGCCGGTGGACCGCATCGGCCAGCTGACCATGCGCAACCTCGACATCGCCGACTCCCGCGCCAAGCTGGAGCAGTACGCGGGCATCGGCATGGTGGGCAGCAAGCACCCGATGCTGATCGGCGCCGCGCAGGCGGCCTCCACCGGGCTGATCGGCGCGATGCCCGCGGGCGGCGCCGAGGCGATCGCCTCCCGCGGCGAGGCCCCGGCGGACGAGCAGCTGCTCGACCTCGCCGCGATCGAGTCCGGCAACGACTGAGCGAACCGGGCGGGCGGCGTGGTGCCGCCCGCCCGTCACCGCTCGCGTCGGTCCACAAACGCCCGCAGGGCGGCCATCTCGCGGGCAGGCGCCGAGCGCGAACGGGGCCGCGGGGAAATCCGCTCACGTGTTCGTCCGAGCAGGGGTATAACGGTCCGCCGGAGACAAGGAGCAGCGCGATGGACCCCCGCCTCGGCTCTACCGGCGAGTTCTGCTGGATGGACCTCAAGACCCACGACGTCCCCGGCACGGCCGACTTCTTCTCGGGGGTACTGGGTTGGCGGTTCGCCACCGAGGAGGTGGATGGGCGTCCCACGACCACGATCTTCATCGACGATCACCGGATCGGCGGGATGAGCGACCTGGCGAACCCGGTCTACCCGCCCGGTACCCCCGCGCACATCGCCTACTACCTCGCGGTCGACGACGTCGACGGCGCCACCGCGACAGCGGTGCGGCACGGCGCGAGGCTCGTGGTCGGTCCCTTCGACGCGGGCGGGCTGGGTCGTGTGTCCACTCTGGTCGATCCCGTCGGCGCGGCCTTCTCCTTGTGGCAGGCGCGGGAGTTCAGCGGGTGGGCGTTCCCGCCGAACGCGACCGGCGTGCCGGAGCGCATGGTCCTCGCTTGCGCCGATCCGGTCCGGGCGCAGGAGTTCTACCAGCGGGTGCTCGGCACACCCCCGCGCGCCGCGGAGTTCGCCGCCGAGTCCACCTCGGAGTTCACCGCTCCTCGGTGGGAACTCGCCCTCACCGTCGCCGACCTCGACCGCGTCGCCGCTCGCGCACGCGGCCGCGGCGTCCTCTCCCAGTCGCGACACCCGGACCGCCCCACGCTGCGACTGAGCAGCCCGGAGGGCTTGACCTTCCGGCTGCGCTCCCCCGATCCCCGCCCAACGCCCTGACCGACCGCCACGCCCGCGGATGTCACAGCGCCAGCGCCGCCCTGGTCACGTCCTCGGGATACGGGGAGCGCGCGAGGGCTTCGCCGTCGGTGAGCTCCCCCGCCGCGACGGCGGTCCTGAGCGCGACGAGCCGGGCGAGCCCGTCGCGGTGCCGGGCGACGAAGGCCGCGTCGACGGGGTCGCCGTGCCCGGCGACGACGACGCGGGGCGAGAGCGCCAGGAGCGCGTCGAGCGCCGCGGGCCAGTCCGCGAGGTGCGCGTCGACGCCGAAGGACTCGGCGGTCCAGCCGTGCGGGCCGTGCTCGACGACGTCGCCCGCGAAGACGACGCCCACGTCGGGCACGTGCACCAGCACGTCGTGATCGGTGTGGGCGGGGCCGGGGTGGACCAACCGCACCACCCGGCCGCCGAGGTCCAGTTCGGCGTCGGTGCGCAGGAGGCGGTTCGGCGGGGTGATCGTCGTGTTCCGCAGCGCGTCGGCGATCCCGGTCTTGCCCTGGGCGCGGTAGTCGGCGGCCCACTTCAGGCGCGAGGTCTCGCCGTGGGCCGCGAGTTCACCCGCGCAGCCCTGGTGGGCCCAGACCTCGCACGGCAGGAACGGGGTCGTGCCGAAGCAGTGGTCGAAGTGCGCGTGGGTGTAGACCAGGGTCCACGGCAGTGCGGTGATCCCGCGCACCGCCGCGGCGAGTTCCGCGCCTTGCGCCACGTCGCCCCTGCTGTCGACCACCAGGCAGGCGTCGTCGCCGACCACCAGCCCGACGGTGAGGTCGAGTTCGCCGTAGCGGCGCGCGTGCACGTGGTCGGCGACCTCGATCCAGCGTCCGTCGGTCATCGGTGCTGTCTCCTCTTCTGCCGGGATGCGGTGGTGGGCTGATCCGAAGATAGGCGTGGGACCGGTCCCGCCGCGCGAGGCCACTGTGGGCACGAAGTCCGCGGTGCTCGCGGGGACCGGACGGCCCCTGGCAGCCGCGACACCACCGGATCAGGAGGACCTGTCGTGACAAGACTGCTGCGCGCGCTGGCGAGCCTGTCGTTCGCCGCGGGGGTGGCCGCCGTCGCCCTGCCCGGCACGGCGGCGGCGGCGGAGACCGCTCACCTGACCAAGACCCAGCACCTGGCGGCCATCCCCAACAGCGGTATGCCGAGGTCGTGCACGGAGCGCCACCTCTACCTGCGCGAGGGCCGCTACGACTGGGGTCTGCGCATGAACAGCACCACCAGGAGCACTCGCCCCAACCTCGAACTGGGCTCCGGCTGGTACACCTGGGACACCTGCCTGAAGCCCGAGTACGGCTACTACATCCAGACTTCCGTCCTGGACCCGGACACCCCCGGTTGGGCGGACGCGATCACCAGCACGACCTGGACGATCCACTCGTCCACCACCTACACGTGGGGCACGTTCCTCGACCCGCACTTCTAATACCAGGGCGCCGGGTCCGCGCGACGACCGCGCGGACCCGGTGAAACGACCGCCCCCGCCACGGCGATTCCTTCCGGGGCGGTCACCGCTCGCGCGGCGGGTCCGGCCACCCCGTCGGAGTCGTGACACGGCCCCGGCAGGGGGCGATCATGTTCACTCGCGCTCGTTGGTGGGGGTACCGATGGCTGAGAACCCGTTCAACCCGCCCGGCAGGCACCGAGCCGTCGCGCTGGTCCGCGAGTTCGCCACCCGACCGGAGCCGAAGGGCTACCCGACCACCCGCCGCACCCCGGTGCTGATCTTCACCGGCCCGAAGGGCTGCGGGAAGACCGCGCTGCTGGACGCGGTGGAGAGCCACCTCCGGGGCAAGGTGCCCTACGCGCGCGTGAACTGCGGCGCGCTCAAGAGCAGCACCGCGTGGGAGGTGCTGCCGCTGCTGGCCTTCGACCTCAACCGCAACTGCGCGGGCTACCGGGCGATCCCGTTCCCCCGCTTCGTCACCGCCCAGGTCGCCATCTCCGCGCAGGTCGACTCCCCCGGCCAGGCCGCGCGCCTGCGGGTCCGCGAGGCGCTGGAGAACGCCCGGCGGGTCGACCAGCTGCGCACCTTCCTGGACGAGCTCGCGCAGGACGTCAGCGGCGCGGTGCCCGCGGTGACCGGGGTGCCGGGGGCGGTCGCCGCCGCCCGGTACGCGTCGAAGCTGCTGCTGGAGGGCCTGGTGTCGTGGCGGCGGGGCCGTCGCGTCGTGCTCGGCGAGGGGCTGGAGTGGTACGGCTCCGGCAACCAGGCCTACGACGAGCTGGTCCGGCTCAACCTGCTCACCCGCGAGGACGCGACCGAGGCGGACCGCAAGGAGGCCACCGAGCTGCTGTGGGCGGCCTTCCTGGCCGACCTGCGGGCCGCGTTCGCCAAGGGGCGCGCCCGCACCTGGTCGATGAACTGCGTGCTGCTGCTGGACGACCTCGACAGCAGGCCGGGCAGGCTGCTCTACCGCGCGCTCGCCGACGCCCGCCGCGGCGAGCCCGACCCGCTGACCGCGGTGGCCACCAGCGCGGGCGGCGTGGCCTGGCACGTGGCGCCGGACGAGGAGATCCCGTTCGCCGAGGAGGGGAGCTACCAGGACTACCTGGAGCGCAGGCAGGGCGAGTACGAGAGCGACTCCTACCCGGTGGCGCTGCGCGACCTGACCTCGGACGAGGTCAGGGACATGGTCGCCGACGTCGCGGGGCCCCGGCTCAACGCGCGCCGCGCGGTCGCCGCCGAGGTCTACCGCTTCACCAGGGGCCACCCCGCCGCGACCGCCGTGGTCGTCAAGGCCGTCGGCGACAGCACCGGCGACACCCCGCCGCTGAAGCGGCTGCTGGCGGCGCGCTGGCGGGGACCGGTGGACGAGGAGCCGGTCACCGTCGGGGAGCGGCTGCTGCGGGAGCTGCTCGGCTCGCCGACGCCGGAACTGCTGGCCCGCTTGGAGACCTGCGCCGCCGCCAGGGACGTCGAGCAGGCCGACGAACTGGCGCGCAGCGGCCTGGTGCCGCGCCAGCACGGCGGTGTCGAACTCGTGCCCGCCGAGTTGCGGGTCCGCGATCCCGGCACCGGCCGCCAGGTCATGCTGCCCGCCCTGCGGCACCTGCTGCTGCGCCGCCTGGCCGCCGAGCCGCAGCGGTGGACGGCCGCGCACACCTGGTTGCGCGACAACGGCAGGGAGTCCGACCGCTCCTACCACGCGCTCGCGCTGCGGGACGTCGACGCGGTCGTGGAGGGGTTGCAGCGGCGATTACCCGACTCACGGGCGTGGTTCGCCGAGCTGGAGGCGGTCACCACCGCCCCCAACGACCTCGACACCGACGAGAGCGACCCCGCGCGGGTGCTGGCCGCGGCGGGCCGCACCGGTCCGGCGCAGGAGCCCGGTCGCACCACGGCCCGCGTCGTGGCGGCGCTGTGGATCGCGAACGACCCGCTGTCCACAGCGGACCGCGCGGAGCTCTACAACAGCGCGGCGTGGGACCTGCGGACGCTGGCCCAGCAGCCGGGTGTGGCGCGCAACGACTTCCTGAAAGCCGCCGCGCTGGTGGAGACCAAGGCCGAGGCGGGGGACACCGCCGTGCCGGGCCGCCCCCGGCGCCAGGTCACCGCTCGGGAGCAGGCGCCGCCCGACTTCACCCCTCCGGTCCCCAAGCGCGCGTTGCGCCGCAAGCGCGTCCGGCTGGTGGCGGTCGCCGCGGTGCTGGCGCTGGTGGTGGGCGCCGCGGTCGTCGTCGGGGTCAACCTGTTCACCCGCTGCGGCGCGGGCGTGCAGAACCGGGGCGGTGAGTGCGTCGGCGTCACCGACGGCTCGTACGTCTTCGACGACCGGCTCGCCGCGGTGCAGCGGCGGATCCTGGAGGAGAACCGGCGCGTGGAGGCGCTCCCGCACGTCACGGTCGCCCTGCTCACCCCGCTGCTGCCCACCGACGTGGGCAGCGTGACGTGGCAGCGGGTGCGCGCCCAGCTGGAGGGCGCCCACGTCGCCCAGCTGGCGGCGAACGAGGACAAGCGCGAGCCGAAGGTCCGGTTGCTGCTGGCCAACCCCGGCAGCGCGCAGCAGGAGTGGCGCGCGGTGGTGGACCAGCTGGTGGACTCGGCCGAGGCGCAGCGGCTGGTCGGGGTGATCGGGGTCGGCCAGAGCACCACCAACGCCCAGCAGACCGCCCGCGCGCTGTCCGCGGCGGGCATCCCCATGGTGGCCTCCGTGGTGACCGCCACCGGGTTCCACGTCGAGCCGCCCGCGCAGCCGGGCGAACCCGCCCGCTACCTCAAGGGTTTCGCCCGCGTCAGCTCCACCACCGGCAACCAGATCGCGGTGCTGTCGGACTACCTGGCCGAGCAGGGCGTCAGCAGGACCATGCTCGTCTACGACATCAACGAGGACGACCTGTACACCGGCACCCTCTACGACGAGTTCAAGGCGGCCGCGGCGGCGGGCAGGCTGTCCATCGCGGTGGAGAGCCGGTTCGACACCGAGGCGGCGCTGGACACCCAGTTCCGCGAGATCATGAAGGACCTGTGCGGCGACGGCGCCCCGGACACGGTGCTCTACGCGGGGCGGGCGGTGCTGCTCGACGACCTGATCGACAACCTGCGGCAGCGCGGGTGCGCGCGGGAGCGGCGCATCACCCTCGTCACCGGCTCCGACGCGTCGATGCTGCGCACCAGGCCGGACCTGCGCCCCAGGGAGGACCAGCCCGACTTGGCGGTGGTCTACACCCCGCACGTCGACCCGGACGCGGCGCGGAGGATGGGGATCACCGAGTTCGACCGGCTCACCGCCGAGTTCGAGCGGCTCGGCTTCGACACCGCCGACCTCGCCGACGGCTGGGGCGTCATGATGCACGACGCGATGCTGGCGACGACGGAGGCGATCAGCCGCTCCGCCATCGGGGCGAAACCGGGCGAGCTGCCCACCCGCCAGGGGGTGCGCGCCGCGCTGGAGCGCTCCGACCGCGAGCGCAACCAGGTGCTCGGCGCGGGCGGCGCCTTCACGCTGGACGCCACCACCGGCAACGCGGTCGGCCGCAGGCTGCCCGTCATCGAAGTCTCACCCGACGGGGCGTTCCACGTGAAGGCGATCATGCCGGTGCGCTGAGCCGCGCGGCAGCCGTCTCAGCTGGGCTCCGCTCTGGCCCGCACTGAAACTTTCTGCCACGATGTCGAAAGCTTTCGATCCGCCGCCTGGTCAACGAGGATCACGGAGGAAGCCAGTGAAGCACCTGCTCACACGCTTGATCGCACTCGTGGCGCTGACCGCCGGAGCGGCACTGCCCACCACCATCACCGCCACCGCCGCCCACGCCGAGACCGCCGCCGCGGTGCGCGTGATGCCGCTGGGCGACTCGATCACCGACGGCTTCAACGTGCCCGGCGGCTACCGCGTGGACCTGTGGCAGAAACTGGTCGGCGGCGGCTACAGCATCGACTTCGTCGGCTCGATGGCCAACGGTCCCGGCAGCCTCGGCGACCGCGACCACGAGGGGCACTCGGGCTGGACCATCGCCCAGATCGACAGCAACATCACCAACTGGCTGCGCACCCACAACCCGCAGACCATCCTGCTGCACATCGGCACCAACGACATGTACGGCGGCAACCCCGGCGGCGCGCCGTCGCGGCTGTCCACCCTGATCGACCGCATCACCACCCAGGCGCCCGAGGCGCACCTGTTCGTGGCCACGATCGTCCCGCTGTCCTTCGCCGACTCGACCGTCCGGACGTTCAACGCCGCGATTCGCCCGATCGTGCAAGCCAAGGCCGACGCGGGCAAGCGGGTGCACCTGGTGGACATGTACAGCGCGCTGACCACGGCCGACCTCGCCGACGGCGTTCACCCCAACGCGCGCGGCTACAGCAAGATGGCCACCACCTGGTACGACGCGCTGCGGTCGGTGCCCGGCAGCATCAGCGCGCCCTGAGCGCGTCGCGACAAGTCCGGCCACAGCGAGTTCGGCCACAGCGCGGTTGACCGCGCCTCACCGGTCGATCCCAGGGGTGCGGAGCGATCCGCGCCTACCGGATGAGTTCGACCGAGAGGACATCCCCATGGCACGGGCAGTGGGCATCACCGAGCGCGGCGGCCCCGAGGTGCTGGCCGTCGTCGACCGCGACGTGCGCGAACCGGGCGAGGGCGAGGTGCGCGTCGCCGTGCGCGCCGCGGCGGTCAACCCGACCGACGTCGGACTGCGCGAGCTGGGCACCCCGGACCTGCCGCCTCCGTGGGTGCCCGGCATGGACGCGGCGGGAACGGTGGAGAGCGTCGGCCCCGGCGTGCGGCGGCTGCGCGTCGGCGACGAGGTGATGGCGGTGGTCTCGCCGCGCCGCCCCGAGGGCGGGGCGCAGTCGGAACTGCTGGTCGTGCCGGAGGCGTCGGTCGTGCCGATCCCGGAGGGGGCCTCGCTGCCGCAAGCCGCGACGCTGCCGATGAACGGGCTCACCGCCCTGCTCGGCCTGGAACTGCTGGGCCTGCGGCCCGGCGACGTGCTCGCGGTGACCGGCGGGGCGGGGCTGCTCGCCTCGTACGTGATCCCGCTGGCCAAGCGGGCGGAGCTGGTGGTGGTCGCCGACGCCAAGCCCGAGGACGAGGAGCTGGTGCGCGGCTTCGGCGCCGACCACGTCGTCCCGCGCGGCGACGGGTTCGTCCAAGCGGTGCGCGAGCACGCCCCGGACGGCGCGGACGGCCTCTACGACACCGCGCTGCTGCACGAACGGGTGTTCGGCGCGATCCGGGACGGCGGCGGCATGGTGGTCGTCCGCGGCTGGCGGCCCGAGCGGACCGAGCGCGGGATCACCGTCCACCGGGTCATGGTGGGCGAGGCGCTGACCCGCACCGACTGGTTGGAGCGGCTGCGCGAGCTGGCTTCCTCCGGTCGGCTGCGGCTGCGCGTGGCGGGTGAGTACCCGCCCGAGCGAGCCGCCGAGGCGCACCGGCTGATGGAAGCGGGCGGCCTGCGCGGCCGAGCCGTCATCACCTTCTGACCCCACCACGTCGGCAAGTACTACCCGACGCCTCCGCGTGGGCCGCTGACCACTACCCGGTGTTCCGAACGCTCGGTTCGCGGACTGCCCCGGTCAGGGGGTGCGCTGCGCGAGGAACACGAATTCACGACCGGGGCGGTCGGGAGCCTCGCGCACGTCCCGCACCCGGTAGCCGTGCGCCACCAGGCTCGCTTCCACCTCAGCGCGGTCGCGGAAGCGCAGCGTCGAGTCCGAGGTGAGCACCTCGCCGTCGGGGAACCGGTAGGTCTGGCGGAAGGAGACCAGCGGCAGGCTCACGTCGGTGACCTCGCGGTGCTGCGCCACCGGTCCGATCCCCGGCACGTCGAGGGTGAGCCAGGCGGGATCGGCGGCCCAGTCCAGCCAGGCCCGGCGTTCGGGACGTCTGGTCTCGAACACGAGGTGGCCGCCGGGGCGAAGGGCGGCGCGGACCGCGCGCAGCGTCCGGGCCCACTCCTCGTCGGTGAGGAAGACCTGCGCCACGTTGCCCGTCATCACCGCCAGGTCGGCGGCGAGGGCGGGCACCGCGGTGGCGTCGCCGCGCACCCAGGTGATCCGCCCGGCCGGGTCCTTCGACCTCGCGATGTCCAGCGACGCCCCGGCCGGGTCGACGCCCACGACCTCGCGGCCGCTGCCCGCGAGCAGGACCGCCAGGCTCCCCGTGCCGCAGCCGACGTCGAGCACGCGCCGCGCGCCCAGCTCGTCGGCAATGCCGAGGTAGGCCGCCAGGTCGTCGCGCTCCCCGTCGAAGGCGTCGTAGACGGCCGCCAGGCGGGGGTGGGCGAAGATCGCGTCAGGCACGGTCGGCAGCCGGGAGCAGCCGGTAGACCGACACGTGCGAGCCGGATTCCCCGGTGAACTCCGCGCCCGCCCAGTCCGCGTGCCTGCTCTCCAGCTCGAACCCGGCCAGCTGGGCCATCAGGTCCATCTCGGCGGGCCAGATGTAGCGGTGCGGGCTGCGGAACAGACGTGCCTGCCTGCCCTCGCCGAAGCGGAAGTGGTGGGAGACCAGGTGCTGGTTGAGCACGTCGTAGGTGTCCAGTCCGATGTACCCGTCCTCGGTGTGCCAGACCGTGGCCCGCTGCCCCGGCGGGAGCGTGCGCAGGTCCGGCACCCCCAGCTCGACGACGAACCGGCCGCCGGGCACGAGGTGACGTGCCGCGTTGCGGAAGCACTCGACCTGCTCGGCCTGGGTCAGCAGGTTGGAGATGGTGTTGTAGACGAGGTAGACCAGGGTGTGCTCGCCCGGCGCGGTGGCGGTGGCCATGTCGCCGACGACCACCGGCACGGTTGCCTCGTCCACCTTCTCGCGCAACTGGGCGATCATCGGGCGGGACAGCTCGATGCCCGCCACGGGCACGCCGCGCTCCGCCAGCGGGACGGCGACCCGACCGGTCCCGATGGCGAACTCCAGCGCTCGGCCGCCACCGGCGAGTTCGGCGAGGCGGTCGACCATCGGTGTCAGGACCTCGGGGGCGAACACGCCCGTGCCGGGGGTGTCGTAGTTCTCGGCCGCTTCGACGTCCCAGATCTCGTCCTGGCGCATGGCGCCGATCCTGGTGCCGGGCGCGCGTCCGCGTCCAACGGTTATCGACGCGGGCCCGATCAGCCCTCTGTTAACCTCGCCCGCGATGGCTGCCACTCCCCCGTCCTCCCGACGCCTGCCGTTCGTGGTGGCCTTGGCCGCGCTCGTCTTCGTCGTCGACCAGGCGACGAAGTTCTGGGCCGAGTCCGCGCTCTCCGACGGTCGGCGCATTCCGCTGATCGGCGACTTCCTGCGGTTCCGGCTGCTCTACAACCCCGGTGCGGCGTTCTCCATCGGCACCGGCGCGACGTGGGTGTTCACCGTGCTGGCCGCGGTGGCGGTGGTCGTGCTGGTCCGCATGGCGACCCGGCCGCAGCCTCGGGGCTGGCCGCTGGCGCTGGGCCTGCTGCTGGGCGGTGCGACCACCCACCTGTGCGACCGGCTGTTCCGCGCCCCCGGATTCGCGCGGGGGCACGTCGTCGACTTCATCGACTACAACGGCTGGTTCGTCGGCAACGTCGCCGACATCGCGCTGACGGTCGGCGCGGGCGTGCTCGTCCTGCTCAGCCTGGTCCCGCGAGCCGAACACCGGTGACCCCCGCCCGCCGCGGCCAGGCGATGTCCACGGCCCGCGCGAGCACCGCGTCCAGCATCGCCTCGGTGAGCACACCGGTGTTGGTGTTCTGCCTGCTGGGGTGGTAGCTGCCCAGCAGCACCAGCCCCGAGTCCAGGCGGTGTTCGACACCGTGGCCGAACCGCGGCTTGGGCCGCGCCCCGGCCCACCGCGCCACGGCGTCCCACGCGAACCCGCCCAACGCCACCAGCACCCGCAACTCGGCCAGCGCCGCCACCTCCTCCGACAGGTGCGCCAGGCAGGTGTCCCGCTCGACGGGCGTCGGCCGGTTGCCCGGTGGGGCGCAGCGCACCACCGACCCCGCCCACGCCCCCTCCAGGCGCAGCCCGTCGCCGCGGTGCCGGGAGGTCGGCTGGTTGGCCAGCCCGGCCCGGTGCAGGGCGCGCACCACCCAGTCCCCGGTGGGGTTGCCGGTGAAGGCGCGACCGGTGCGGTTGCCGCCGTGCGCGGCGGTGGCCAACCCCAGCACGCAGATCCGCGCGCGCGGGTCACCGAAGCCGGGCACCGGTCGGGCCCAGTACCTCTCCCCCGCGTGCCGGGCCGGTGGCGCGTCGGCGACCTCCCGGCGCCACCGGACCAGCCTCGGGCACAGCGCGCACGACGCGATGCGCTCGCCGACGCGGGTCAGCGCGATCGCCCCGTCCTCCGATCCGGTCACGGATGACAGTGCACCACGACCGGCGGGCGGCTGCCCGCGAGGTCGCGGCTACGCCCCGTTCGAGGTCCGCCGGTCGCGGGCGTGCGGGACACCTCTGACCAGCGCGAGCAGGTCGTCGTGCAGCAGGCCGTTGGTGGCCAGGACCGTCCCGTCGCCGCTGAGCACCGGGTCGCCGTTGAGGTCCGTGATCCGACCGCCCGCCTCCCGCACGATGACGGGCAGCGGGGCCAGGTCCTCGTAGCCCACCGGCGCTCCGGCGACCACGAACGCGTCGAGCTCACCCGCCACCAGGCAGGCGGTGTCGCCGAGCGGGAGGAGGAAGACCTCGCGGTGCAGGGCGAGCAGCAACTGCTCCGACCACGTGCCGGGGTTGGCCGCCGCCGTCCGGGCACCGCCGAGCACGGCCCGGTCGCTGACCCGCACGGGCACCACCCGCGCACCGACCGACCGCAGGCAACCGCGCCCGCGGCCCGCGAACGTGGTCCGCCCGGTGACCGGCTCGTGGATGACGCCGACGGCGGGGCCGTGCTCGTCCTCGACCGCGAGCGTCGTGCTGAACAGCGGGATTCCGCGCGCGAAGCAGTAGGTGCCGTCGATCGGGTCGATCACCCAGCGGCGGCCCGAGGTGCCCTCGCTCGCACCGCCCTCCTCGCCGTGGACCCCGTCGTCGGGGACCTGCCTGGCGAGTTCCGCCCGGATCAGCTCCTCCACGGCCGCGTCGGCCTCGGTGACCTCGCTGCCGTCCGGCTTGAGCGAGACCCGCGCTCCACCGCCGAAGAACCGCTCGGCGGCCAGCGCGCCCGCCCGCTCGGCCAGGTCGACGGCGAAATCCAGGACTTCCCGGTCCACAGGTGGAGCACCGCTGGGGCTCATACCGAGGGGACGCGCGGGCGGTCGCCGGGTTGCCACCACGGGCAAGGGGTCAGGCGTCACCCGTGCGCACGGCGGTGATCACCTTCGTGGCGTAGCGCGCCGTGAAACCTCCGCCCACCTCGTCGACAGCGGCCCCGACGGCTTCCAGCACCCGCGCCAGCCCGTCCGCCGGGAGCCGGGTGAAGACACCGGAGGTGGGCAACTGGTCCAGCCACTCGTCACGGGTGTAGGTCCGCTCCCAGTCGAACCGCCACCGCTCGGGCGCGCCGAACCCGCCCGCTGCCCGCATCCCGTCGGCGGCCCGGTCGAGCAGCGCCTCGTACGCCTCCTCCCGCCGCGTCGCCCGCGGGTCGAGCGGCAGGTCGGGCAGCGCTTGCCGGTAGGCCGCGGCCAAGGCGTCGGTCACCTCGGCGGGCAGCTCGAAGGCGTGCCAGAACGCGGCCAGCCTGCCGCCGGGGCGCAGCACCCCCACCGCCTTGGCCGCGCCCGCGACCGGGTCCACCCAGTGCCACGCCTGCCCGGCGACGACCGCGTCGAACCGCCGGGCTCCGGCGTCCCAGTCCTCGAACGTCGCCACCTCGACCGCGATCCCGCCGCGCCGCGCGAACTCCGCCATCCGCGCGTCGGGCTCGACGCCCAGCACGTGGCAGCCCGCGTCGCGGAACTGCCGGGCCGCTATGCCGGTGCCGCAGCCGACGTCGAGCACGGCTTTCCCCGGACTGGCGGTGACCACGCGCCGCACCAGCGCCTCGGGATAGGGCGGGCGGGTCCGGTCGTAGCGCTCGGCGTCCACCCCGAAGGACTCCGCCATCCCCCGCTGCCGGTGCGGTTCGGGGGGAGGGGACTGCTCAGGAGGTAAAGTGGGCATGTGCCCACCCTAGTGGGCACATGCCCACTCGACAACGGGCTGGCTCACGAGGAGGGAACACGGTGCCGACCGGGGTGGCCATCCGCGATGTCCGCGAGCAGCTGTTCGGCGCCGCCGAGCGCGTCCTGCTCCGGGCCGGGCCCAGCGCGCTGACCAGCCGGGCGGTCACCGAGGAGGCGGGCTGCGCCAAGGGCGTGCTGCACCGGCACTTCACCGACTTCGACGCCTTCCTCGCCGAGTTCGTGCTCGACCGCGCGCGCCTGCTCGACGCCGGGGCCGCCGACCTGCGCGAGCGCGTGGGCACCGGGACCGTCGTGGACAACCTCGCCGAGTTCCTGCCCGCCCTGTTCGGCTCGGTCGCGGTGGCCGTCGTCCCCCTGATCACCTTCCGGGACGAGCTGCGCGCCCGACTGCGCCGGACCTGGCCCGCAGGCGTCCCCGTGCTGACCGAGGCCGTGGGGATGATCGCCGCCTACCTCACCGCGGAGCGCGATCTGGGCCGCATCGCCGCCGACGCCGACGTCGACGGCCTCGCCCCCGCCTTGATCGGGGCCGCGCACCTGCTGTTCGCCGACCGGACCGGCACCGCGCCGACCGCGCAAGCCGTCCGCCGGACGGTCGTCACCGTCATCGGCGGCGCGGTACGCGATCCGCGCTGACTCCTGACCACCACTCGAGGCGGCGTCGCAGGCGTGCCCGTCCAACACTCCCCCGGCTCCGCCCGTGGAGTGTTGGATGGGGAGCATGAGCAACGTCGAGGTCGATCCCGTCGAACTGGTGTGCGCGCACCGGCCCGGCACCGCGACCGTGCTGGAGCCGCGCGAGGTCCCGCTG
This sequence comes from Saccharothrix coeruleofusca, assembly GCF_017876325.1. NCBI lineage: Bacteria > Bacillati > Actinomycetota > Actinomycetes > Pseudonocardiales > Pseudonocardiaceae > Saccharothrix > Saccharothrix coeruleofusca. The sequence continues at coordinate 2,086,553 of NZ_JAGINV010000001.1, read as the reverse complement.
GGCGGGCCGCGCGCCATGCGGGTCCGCCGGACCCTGCCGCAGCGGGAGCGGTCGCTGATCGGCGCGTGGTGCTTCGCCGACCACTACGGGCCGAACGAGGTGTCCGCCACCGGCGGCATGGACGTCGCACCGCACCCGCACACCGGTCTGCAGACCGCCAGCTGGCTGTTCAGCGGCGAGATCGAGCACCGCGACAGCCTGGGCACCCACTGCCTGATCCGCCCCGGCGAGCTGAACCTGATGACCGGCGGCCACGGCATCGCGCACTCCGAGGTCTCCACGCGGGCCACCACCACGCTGCACGGCGTGCAGCTGTGGATCGCGCTGCCCGACGCGCACCGGAACACCGCCCGCGACTTCCACCACCACGTCCCGGAGGTGGTCGGACCGCCGGGAGCCCGCCTCCGCGTCTTCCTGGGCAGCCTCGCGGGCAGCACCTCCCCCGTGCCGACCTTCACCCCGCTGCTGGGCGCCGAGATCACCCTGGACGAGGGCGCACGCCTGGCGCTCGACGTCGACCCGTCCTTCGAGCACGGCGTCCTGCAGGACACCGGGTCCACCACCGTCGGCGGCGCCGAACTGCGGGGCGGCCAACTGGCCTACCTCGCGCCGGGCCCCGCGCGGTGGGAGCTGGTCAACACCGGCCGTGGCCCGGCGCGGGTGCTCCTGCTCGGCGGCACGCCGTTCACCGAGGAACTGGTCATGTGGTGGAACTTCGTGGCGCGCAGCCACGAGGAGATCGCCGCCTACCGCGAGGAGTGGCAGGCCGGGTCCGCGCGGTTCGGCCGGGTGGAGGGCTACCGCGGCCGGACGGCCCGCCTGCCCGCGCCCGCGCTGCCGCACGCCCGCATCCGGCCCCGCCGCAACCCGCCCGCGTCCGACGCCCCTCGTCCCTGAGCGCCGCGCCGGTCCCGGTCAGGGGGCGCAGGCCGCGGTCAGCGCCGCGACCTGGTCGGCCTTGACCCGCACCCACTCGGCGGGCCTGCCGACCAGGTCCTGCACCGTCACCTCGCGCAAGGTGGTGGCGAGGGCGGCGATGGCCTCGTTCACCGTCGTGTCGGCGGCCCGCGAGGCCAGGTCGGTCAGCGTGACCGCGGCGTCGTGCGCCTGGTCCACGGCCCGTTCCGGTGCGGCGGTGTCGAGGGCGGCCGTGGCCCCGGCCAGGGCGTCCGCGCACACCTGGACGGTCGTCGCGGTGTCGGCCACGGCGTTCGCCGTGTCGGCGGCTTCCTGGACCGCGCCGCAGGCGCTCATGGCGACGACCGCCGTGCAGGCGGCGGCGATGGCGGTGAGACGGATCGGGGTGCGCATGGTGGGTCCTCCCGGTTCTCCAGCGAACCGGAGGTCTCCCCTACCACCGGTGGCCGGTGGCGCCGTGACCGAACCGCTGCCGAGCGGTCGTAATGACGATCACGGGCTGGGTGGGTACTCCCCTCCGCACCTCCAGGTTGGCAAGACACCGCCCTGCTGTCAAGCGAGCCGCGTCCTCGCGGGATGTCGTCGGTTCCCGAGGTCGCGCGGGTTACAGTGCCGCGCATGAGCGAGACGCGGAGATCCGCTTCGGGCGACGTCAAGGTCGTCGCGCAAGCCGCCCTGCTGCCCTTCGGCACCGGGTTGACCGTCCTGGACGGCTACGTGCTGCTGGGCGTCGGCGGCGTGTTCCTCTCCCTCTTCGCCGTCGTGATCTTCCTGACCGCCTGGCGGTCGCAGAAGAAAGCGTTCTGCTCCCCCGAGGTCTCCACGAGGGCCGTGATCACCCTCGCCGTGTGCGTCGCGGTGCTGGCGCTGATCCTCGTCGGGATGACCTGAGGCCACCCCGACGAGGTCTCTCACGGGATGCGCGCCACGCCGCCGTAGCCGAGCGGGGCCGCCACGCTCTTCTGCTCGACGAGGTTGTCCGGACGCCAGTCCGGCAAGCGGACCAGACCCGGCTCGACCAGGTCCGCGCCCTCGAACCAGCGGAGGATCTCGGCGTGCGTGCGCACGTGCACGTACTCGTCCGCCGCGGCGTAGGCGTCCACCAGCCTGCCCACCTCGGCCTGGAGCTCGGGGGCGGCCTGCTCGCTGGCGATGTGCGAGATCGCCAGGAAGCTGCCGGGCGCCAGCCGCTCCCGGTAGGCCGCGATCAGCTCGGCGGGCCGGTCCTCGTCGGAGATGAACAGCAGCACGCCGACCATCAGCAGCGCGACCGGCTGGGAGAAGTCGATCAGCCGCCGGGTGTCGGGGTGCTCCAGGACCTTCTCCGGCGCGCGGATGTCGGCCTGGATGATGGTGGCGAACGGGTGGCCCGCCAGCAGCTGCTTGGCGTGGGCGTAGGCGACCGGCTCGTAGTCGACGTACACCACGCGGCACGCCGGGTCGGTCTGCGCGGCGATCTCGTGCACGTTGCCCACGGTGGGGATGCCCGAGCCCAGGTCGAGGAACTGGCGGATGCCCTGGTCGAGGCAGAACTCGACCACTCGGCGCAGGAACGACCGGTTGAGCCGGGTGACCGCGGGCACCGAGGGCGCGATCCGCAGCACCTGGTCGGCGAACTCGCGGTCCACCGCGAAGTTGTGGGCGCCGCCGAGGAAGTAGTCGTAGGCGCGGGCGGCGGAGGGCACGCTGAGGTCGACGTCGCTGCGTGGCTCGGAGGGTGAGGAGGGCACGGGCGCTGAACCTTCCGGGGACGGGGTGGTGCGGGTCACCCACCTTAGGACGCGCGGTGCGCCCCGAGGCGCTCAGGGCTGCCCGGCGTGGTCCAGGCGGCGCACCAGTTCGTCGTCCAGCTCCAGCTCCAGCGCGCCCAGGCACTCGTCGAGCTGGGCCACCGAGCTGACGCCCAGCACCGGCAGCACCGGCGGGTCGCCGCGCAGCAGCCAGGCCAGGACCACCTGGTTGCGGGTCGCGCCCAGCTCGTCGGCCACCTCGGCGAGCACCGCCAGCCTGCGGGTGCTGTCGGCGTGGTCGTACTGGTCGGGCAGCGGCCGGTCGACGCGGGTGTAGGCGCCCGACAGCAGCACCGAGTAGCCGAGCACCGCCAGGTCGGGCTCTTCGCGCGCGTAGTCCAGCAGCTCGTCGCTGATGTGCGGGTTCACGCCGAACTCCGCGCCCGGTCGCGGTCGCAGGTAGGTGTGGCGCTGCTGGACGCAGGTGAAGCGGGGCAGCCCGGCGGCACTGGCGATCTCGCGCGCTGCCGCGACCCGCCAGGCCGCGTGGTTGCTGCACCCCACCACCCGCACCAGCCCTTCGGTCACCAGCGAACCGAAAGCGGCCGCGGTGGCTTCCAGGGGCGTGCGGCGGTCCTCGATGTGCGCGTAGTAGACGTCCAGGTGGTCGGTGCCCAGGCGGCGCGCGCTCGCGGCGAACCCGGCCCGGACCACCGCGTGGGACAGCCCTTCCGCGTGTCGCGGCCAGGCCGCCCCCGGCGGGTCGGGCAGGGCGCCGACCTTGGTGGCCAGCACGACCCGGTCCCTGGCCCGGCGGGAGGCCAGCCACCGGCCCAGCAGCTCCTCGCTCTCCGCGCCCGTGCCTCCTGCCACCCAGAACGCGTAGGTGTTGGCGGTGTCGATGAACGTGCCCCCCGCTTCGGTGAACCGGTCGAGGATCGCGAACGCGCTCCGCCGGTCGACCTTCGTGCCGAAGTGCATGGTGCCCAGGCACAGCGCGCTCACCGCGAGTCCGCCACCCGCACCGGCCAAGGTCCGCAGCTCCACATCAGCCTCCGCTCTGTCCGTGTGCGGACGACGGTAGGCGCGGGCGGTCCGGTCCTATGATCCATTCGCGTGACGGAATCCCGGACCAATCTGGCGTGGGAGGTACTGCTCGACCTCACCGGCTCGGGTGCCAAGCACGAGCGGCTGACCCGCGCGCTGCGGGCGGCGATCCGCTCGGGGCGGCTGCCCACGGGCAGCGCGCTGCCGCCCAGCCGCGCCCTGGCCGCCGACCTGAGCTGCTCGCGCTGGGTCGTCACGCAGGCGTACGGGCAGCTGACCGCCGAGGGGTACCTGCGGACGCGGGTGGGGTCTGCCACCAGGGTCCGCTGGACCCCGGACACCGACACCGCGCTCCCCGACGCCGACGGCCCGCCGGTCCCGCCGCCGCGCTTCGACCTCACCCCCGGCCTGCCCGACCTGAGGGCCTTCCCGCGCGCCCGGTGGGGTGCGGCGGTCCGCGACCGCGCCCGCCGGACCCCGTTCTCGGACCTGGGCTTCCCGCCGCCGGGAGGGCACGCCGAGCTGCGCCGGGTGCTGGCCGAGCACCTGCGCCGCGGCCGGGGCGCCGTGGCCGACGCGGACGCGGTCGTGGTCGCCACCGGCGTCACCGACGGCGCAGCCCGGCTGTTCCGGGCGCTGCGCGCCGAGGGGATCGCCCACCTGGCGGTCGAGGACCCCGGCTGGCCGCGGCTGCACCACGTGGCGCGGGAGGCCGGGCTGACCGTCATGCCGGTGCCGGTGGACGAGCACGGCATCCGGGTGGCCGAGCTGGACCGCGTCCCGGAGGTGCGGGCGGTGCTCACCACGCCCGCCCACCAGTTCCCGACCGGGGTCGCGCTCACCGCGCGGCGGCGCACCGCGCTCGTGGAGTGGGCGCGCCGCGTGGACGGCGTGGTGGTGGAGGACGACTACGACGCCGAGTTCCGCTACGACCACCGCCCGCTCGGCGCGGTGCAGGGGATGTGCCCGGAGCGGGTGGTGCTGCTCGGCTCGGTCAGCAAGACCCTCTCCCCCGCCCTGGGCATCGGCTGGGTGCTGGCCGCGCCGCGGTGGCGACGCGCGCTGCGGACCAGCGGCACCGCCCGCTCCGGCCCGCCCGTGCTGGACCAGCTGGCGTTCGCCGACCTGGTGCGCACCGGCGGCTACGACCGGCACCTGCGGTCGGCGCGGCAGCGCTACCGGGCCCGCAGGGCCGCCCTGCTCGCCGCGTTGCGCGCCCGGTTGCCGGGGTGCCGGGTCACCGGGTCGGCCGCGGGGCTGCACCTGGTGGTGCACCTGGGGGACGGCGTCGACGCTTCGGGCGTCGTGGCGGCGGCGGGCGCGCGGGGCCTGGCCGTGGTCGACCCGCGCGTCTACCGCGTGTCCTGCCGGGAACCCGCGGACGGCCTCGTCCTCGGCTACGGCAACCTCGCCGACGGGGCGGTCGAGGAGGCGGTGGCCGTGCTCGCCGCGGCTGTGGCCGACAGCCGCCCCGACCGCGCGGGGCGGCCGGGAGGCCGTTGAGCAGGCGGTGGCGGCCCATCCGGTGGCCGCCTACCCGGTGACGGCCCGCTCCGCGCCGTCCAGCTCCTCCAGCCGCCGCAGCAGCCGCTCGGCGTCCTCGTCGCGCTCCAGGTCCCGGTACAGCGCCAGCGCCTCCCGCCACACCGCACGGGCCTCGTCGCGCAGGCCGAGGGCGGCGAGGGGCAGCCCCACGTGGTCGAGGGCGCCCGCGACCATCGCGGGCGGTGGCGTGGTCGCCGAGCCGGGCCTCGTACCAGCCCACCTGGTCGAGGGAACGCGCTTGCCGCACCGGCTGTCCCAGCTCGCGGTAGAGGTCCAGGGCGTGGCGGGCGTGCTCCAGCGCCCGCCGGTCATCGCCCCGCCACTCCCGGACCAGCGCCAGCAACCGGTGGGTGTGCCCGCGCTGGAGGGGGTCGTTCTGCCGCTCGGCCAGCGCGAGGGCCTGGTCCAGGTGCCCGATGGCCTCCTCGTGGCGCCCGAGGTCGGCGCAGGAGTGGCCGAGGGTCCGGTGGGCTCGGCCTCGGCCCTGGCGGCGAGGATGCCCAGCGCCAGCGGGAAGCCGTCGCACAACGCGATCAGCTCGTCCACCGCCTCCCGCTCGGCGGTCACCCGCCCGGCGCCGAGCCTGCCGGTCAGCAGGGCGCGGGCCTCCTCGTCGGTCAGCACGTCAAGGTGCAGCTGGTGGGCGCCGTGCCCGGTGACCAGGCCCGGCAGCCGGTGGCGGCTGGTGACCAGCACGGCGCAGCGGCTCCCGCCGGGCAGCAGCGGGACGACCCGGGCGGTGTCGGCGGCGTTGTCCAGCACGACCAGCACCCGCTTGTCCGCCACCAGGCTGCGGAACAGCGCGGCCCTGGCGTGCGGGTCGGCGGGCACACGGCCGGGCGCGACCCCCCAGGGCGTCGAGGAACCCGCGCAGCGCCACCTCGGGTGGCATCGGCGCGCTGTCCGGGCTGAACCCGCGCAGGTCCACGAACAGCTGACCGTCGGGGAACCGCCCGGCGTGCCGGTGCGCCCAGGTCACCGCCAGCCAGGTCCTGCCGATGCCGCCCGCGCCGTCGCGCGGCGCGGCGGGGTGCACGGCGTCCAGCCGGGCCAGCTCGGCCGTGCGCCCGGTGAACAACCGCGGCGCGGCGGGCAGCTGACGCGGCACCGGGACGCCCGCCCGCGCGGGCGGTCAGCTCGGGTAGCAGCGCGTCGTGCCGCCCGAGCCGCAGGGCGAGGTCCACCCGGTCGGTGTCGGCGGCGAACCGCTCCCGCTCCAGCCCCTCGCGCAGCTCGGCCAGCCACGGCGTGTCCAGGCAGGCGAAGGCCGCACCGCGCCACAGCCCGACCGCCCGCTCCAGCAGCTCCAGCGCCTTCGCCCGGTCGGACTCGGCACGGGCGCGGACCACCAGGTCGCGGAACACGTGCAGGTCGACCTGCCCCAGGTCCACCAGCAGGGCGTAACCGCCGCCGCGCCGCCGGATCTCCACGCCGCTGCCCGCCAGCGACCGCCGCAGCCGCGACACGTAGCTGCTGACCACGCCCCGTGCCCGGTGCGGCGGGCGGTCCGCCCACACGCGGTCGAGCACCTGCTCGACGCCGACCACCCGGTTGGCCTCGGCCAGCAGCACCGCCAGGACGCACCGCTGCCGGTCGTGCCCGAGGTCGACCGGCGTGCCGTCGACCCACGCCTCGACCTGGCCCAGCACCCGTAATCGCGTGGACATGACCTGACCGTAGCGCCCGCGCAGTCCTGCCGCGTTCCAGCGGCAGAACCGGAGCGGCGGTCGTCCCCTCCCGCCTGCGCGAGCACCGCCGCAGCTCAGTCCATTGAGGACGTAGTACTCGGTCGTCCTCTTAGGACAGGCCGGACATCGTCACCTCACTGAAGGAGGTCACCTCCGGGAGCGGGCCGGTGTCCGGAGCAAGCGGGAGGCCAGCGCGGTGAAGCCGGCGGAACGCCGGTTCCGGGCAGGCAGGCCGCCCGCGACGGCGTCGGCGATGAGCGAGCCCACCGTCTCCCTGGCGCAGGCCCGGTTGGCCCCGATGCCGCCGCTGGCCCCACGCTTGATCCAGCCGACGACGTAGGTGCCCGGCAGTCCCCGCACGCGCCCGGCGGAGTGCGGGACGGTGCCGGTGCGCTCGTCGAAGGGCAGGCCGAGCAACGGCTTCCCGCGTTGGCCGACCGCCCGGACGAGCAGCCCAGCCGCGATCTCGACCTCGCCGGACGGGCCGGTGGCGCGCAGCCCGCGCACCCGGTCGTCGCCGACGACCTCCACGGGCTCGGAGTGGAAGCGCAGCACGACGCGCCGCTTTCCGGGCGCGGGCGGGGCGGACCAGTCGACGGCGCGCCGCGTGAGGCCGCGCAGCAGCCCCGCCTTGTCCGCGGGCGCGGCGGCGTCGATGGCCCGCAGCGCGCGGTGGTCCTCGGCGTCGACCACCACTTCGACGCCGTCCCGCTCGATGAGGGCGAGCAGTTCCGACCTGGTGCAGGCGGCGGCCTCCGGGCCGCGCCGCCCCAGCAGCACGATCTCGCGGACCTCGCTCGCCCGCAACCGGGCCAGTGCGTGCGGCGCGATGGCGGTGCCCGCCAGCGCGGCCGGATCGGCGGTGAGGACGCGGGCCACGTCCAGGGCGACGTTGCCGTTGCCCACCACGACCACGCGCCCGGCCGACAGGTCCACCGCGTCGGCGGGCACCTCGGGATGGCCGTTGTACCAGGCCACCACGGTCGTGGCGGCGAGGCTGCCCGGCAGGTCCTCGCCGGGCACGCCGAGCGCGCGGGGCGAGGGCGCACCGACGGCGTAGACCACCGCGTCGTGCCGCGCCGCCAACTCCTCGGGGGTGACGTCCCGGCCCACCTCCACGCCCAGTCGCAGGCGCAGCCGGGGGTGGTCGTGGAAGCGGGCGAAGCTCTCGCCGATCTTCCGCGTCGCCGGGTGGTCGGGCGCCACGCCGTAGCGGACCAGGCCGCCCGCGGCCGGCAGGCGGTCGATGAGGGTGACCCTGGCGTTGGTGTGCAGCAGCAGGTCCTGCACGGTGTACATGCCCGCGGGCCCGGAGCCCACCACCGCCACGTCCAGCGGCGCGAAGTCGGCGGGGATCGCGCGGGCGAACACCGGTGGCCCCCAGGCGTGGAAGTTCGGCGCGGGGTCGGCCGCTTCCGCGATCGGGTCGCGGTCGGCGTAGTAGTCGGCGTTGAGCCGCGCGTAGGTCTTGAGCGGCCCGGTCAGCGCGTCCACGGGGAGGATCGCGTCGACGGGGCAGGCGTCCGCGCACGCGCCGCAGTCGATGCAGGCCCGCGGGTCGACGTGGAGCATCTCGGTGGTGCCGAAGTCCGGCTCGCCCGGCGCGGGGTGGATGCAGTTGACCGGGCAGACCGCCACGCAGGAGGCGTCGCCGCAGCAGTTCTGGGTGATCGCGAAGGCCATGGCCGCTCAGATCAGGTTGGCGCGCTTGTAGAACCAGGTCGCCGCCCTGGTGAGCAGACCGGCGGAGGCGAGGAAGTCCATCAGTCCCGCGCAGCTGGACCGCAGCATCGACTTGTGGTGCTCGTTGGCCCTGGCCTCGCGCAGCGCCCGTGCGGTGTCGAGCCCGGCGTTGGCGTAGACCTTGGCGCTCACCATGTTGGTGACGATGCAATAGGCGGCCATGGCCACCACCAGTGCGTTGAACCGCCTGCGCAGCGGACCCGCTCCACGCAGCCGCTCCCTGGTCTCCGCGCGGGCGAACTTCATGTGCCGCGACTCCTCGACCACGTGGATGTTGTTGATGGTGCGCACGAAGGGCGCCACCCGCTCGTCGCGCATCCAGTCCCGCTGCATGACGTCGAGGACCTCCTCGGCGACCAGGATCGCCGCGTAGGCGGCCTCCCCTCGGGCGAGGGTCTTGAACGCGCGGCCCAGTTCGACCGCGAGCCTGCGCGGCCGGTAGGCGGGAGCGCCCAGCTTCGCGGCGCCGCGCGCGAACATGATGGAGTGCCTGCACTCGTCGGCGACCTCGGTCAGCGCCCACTGGAAGGCCGGGTCGGTCGGGTCCTTGGCGTAGAAGTCCCGCAGCACCATCTGCTGCAGGATCATCTCGAACCAGATGCCGGTGCAGGCGACCGAGGCCGCCTCCTGGCGGGTCAGCTCGCGCTGCTGCTCGGGGGTCATCTCGGCCCAGTAGGACGTCCCGTACAGCGTGCTCCACTCCGGACTCGTGCCGTGGTGGCGCGGGTCGAGCGGGGTGTGCCAGTCGACTTCGCGGACCGGGTCGTAGGACAGCGCCCGCGACGAGTCCAGCAACCTGCGCGCCATCGCCCGGCGCTCGGACGCGCCCGCTCGGTCGTGGGTGTCGGCACTGGTCATGACGGCTCCCTGAATTAATGTTACCTGCCGTAACAGTTACCTAAGGTAACATCAATCATCCGTTCGCGCACCACCCGTCGCACAGCGGGCGGGCGCTCCGCCGGGGGTTGACGCGCACCGGGCGCGTTGGCATGGTCTGAACCAGTTGGTGAGAGCGCTCTCAGCACCTGTTCGGGCGCGCGCGGCCATCAGCCCCGCGCGCCCCCCCTGCGAACGGAGGTACGCGAGCTCATGGCAACGTTGACACGAGTCGTCGCGGTCGCCGCGCTGCTGATCGGCACGGCCACCGCGCAAGCCCCCGCGGCCGGGGCCGCCCCCGAGCCGTCCCCCCAGCTGTCCCCCGGCCTGGTCTCCGCCATGCGGACGGCGTTCGGGCTGACCGAGCAGCAGGCCCTCACCCGGATCGCGAGAGAGGCCAGGGCCACCCAGCTCGCCCCCGCCGCCCAAGCGGCGGCGGGCAGCGCCTTCGCCGGGAGCTGGTTCGACCAGGACAGCGGCGAGCTCGTGGTCGCGGTGACCGACCACGCCGCCGCCGAGCGCGTGCGGGCCCGCGGCGCACGGGCGCACCTGGCGCCCAGGACCGCCGCCGAGCTGGACGCGGTGCAGGACAAGGTCGACGCGCTGTCGGCCGCGGGCGGCGTCCCCACCGCGGTGTCCAGCTGGCACCCCGACCCGCGCACCGGCGAACTGGTGGTCAACGTCCAGGAGGGCGAGCAGCCCTCCGAGGTGGCCCGGTTCCTGGACCGCGCCAAGGAGTTCGGCCCGATCCGGGTCAACACCGAGGGGGTCGCGGCGCCGGTGCCGTTCGCCGCGGGCACCGTCGGCGGCGACCCGTACTACACCGGCAACGTCCGGTGCTCGATCGGCTTCTCCGTGCACGGCGGCTACGTCACCGCGGGCCACTGCGGACGGCCCGGCTCCCAGGTCTACGGCTGGGACCGCTCCTGGCAGGGCGAGTTCGTCGGGTCGTCCTTCCCCGGCAACGACTACGCGTGGGTGCGCACCGGCGGCGGCTGGTGGAACGTGCCGGTGGTGCTCGGCTGGGGCAAGGTGAGCGACGCGCTGGTGCGCGGCTCCTGGGAGGCGCCGGTGGGCACCTCGGTCTGCCGCTCCGGGTCGACGACGCAGTGGCACTGCGGTGTGATCCAGAGCCGCAACGAGACCATCCACTACGCCGAGGGCGACGTGCACCAGATGGCGGGCACCAGCGTGTGCGCCGAGGGCGGTGACTCGGGCGGCTCGTTCATCACCGGCGACCAGGCCCAGGGCGTGACCTCCGGCGGGTACGGCAACTGCTCGTCGGGCGGGCGGACCTGGTTCCAGCCGATCAACGAGATCCTGTCCACCTACGGCCTGACCCTGCTCACGGCCTGATCACGTGTCCGGGGTGGTCCTCGTCGTCGGGGACCACCCCGGACCGTACGACCGGGGCCGTCGGGAGGCCGTCAGGTGGACACCAGCCGCACCGCGGCGATGGCCTCGTCCACCGTCGGGTGCAGCGCGAGCGTCCCGTCGACCTGGCTGACCCGCAGCGGGCGCAGCACGCTGCGGGTGTTCGCCACGACGGCGAAGGCGATCCCCAGCCTGTTCGCCCGGTGGTGGGCGTTGATGAGCACGGCGATGCCCGACGAGCCCATGAAGTCCACGGCGGTCAGGTCCAGCACGACCGCGACCGGCTTGCGGGCGAAGGCGGATTCGACCTCGGCCGAGGCCGCCCGGTGGGTTTCCGCGTCGAGCACGCCGGACACGCGGATCGCCAGGATGGGGCCTGGCAGCTCGTCGGTGGTGGCGCGAAGGGGGATGCGCTCGTTCAAGTCGGGCTCTCCTCGTCGGTGGAGACCACGGCGTACATCATTCGAGCACAATGCCTGACCCGAATACATCTCCGCAGCTGTCGGCATTACGCCGGGTGCGCAACCGACCTTACACGGGGTGGTCGCCCTTACCCCGTAATCGGTTTTTCAAACCCACCGTCGGCTGAGGGACGCCTGCCGCTCAGTCCGGCGGTTCAACCGCACCGGCCTCCTCGGTGACGTCCTGCGAGGTCGGCGTGTCCCGCGGCACCGCGGGCACGTCAACGTCCAACTGCTCCAGGTGCGGGGTGCCCGGTGGACGCGGCGCCTCGGGGCTCAGCGGCGCGTCGTCGGATTCGGTCATGAGGACGGTCCACCTCCTGCTTCGCGATGACGGTTTCCCGGCCCCCGCGGTGTCACGCCGCGGTTTCCGGTGCGCAGTCCTGCAAGGTGTGTCGGCCCAGGACGGTCACGACGTCCTCCAGGCTCCCCCGCCGACGCAGCGCCCGCCGCTGCCGGACGGCGCCGTTGCCGTCGTGCAGCACCCTGGTGAGCAGGGTGTTCACCTCGCGCAGTTCCCCGGCTTCCCGCAGCACCGGCCGGACGTGGCGCAGCAGCGCGCGCAGCAGTTGGACGGTCGGGACGCGGCGGCTGGCGAACAGGTCGATCCCCTTGCCCCCGATGCCGTCGCGGGCCGCGCGCCAGTAAGCCGCGCGCAGCGCCGCGTCGCTGATCGGCAGCGCCGTCTCGCCCCGGCCGACGGCCCGGACGGCGGTGGTCACCAGCGCGCGCACCAGCGCGGCCAGCAGCACCGACTCGTCCACCGTGGCGGGCACGTCGGCCACCCGGACCTCGACGGTGGGCAGGTGCGCCGAGGGCCTGGCGTCCCAGTAGAGCATCCCCGCGTCCAGCAGCGTCCCGCTGTCCACGAGCATGTCGAGCACGGCGTCGTAGTGGTCGGCGCTGGTGAAGTAGGGCGGCGCGCCGGAGCAGGGCCACCGGCCGGTGAGCACCGAGCGCCAGCTGGCGTAGCCGGTGTCCACGCCCTGGTGGATCGGCGAGTTGGCGGTCAGCGCCAGCAGCACCGGCAGCCAGGGCCGCAGGTGGTTGCAGACCTGCACGGCGGTCTCCCGGTCCAGCACGGCGACGTGCACGTGGCAGCCGCACACGCCGTGCTCGGCGGCCAGCAGCCCGTACTCCTGGCCGATGCGGCGGTAGCGCGGGGTGGCGGTGAGCGGCTGGCGGGCGGGCCCGGTCGGGGGAGCCCCGACCGCCAGCAGCCGCCCACCCGCCCGCAGCGCCGCCGCCGCGGCCGCCGAGCGGGCCGCCAGCAGGTGCTCGCGCACGTCGCGCGTCCCCCGGCACACCGGGGTGTTGCTCTCCACCTGGACTCGGGTCAGCTCGGGCTGGAGGTCCACGCCGAACCCGCGCGCCAGCCCGACGACCTCACCGCCCAGCGGCAGGGGCAGACCGGTGTCGGGGGCGACGACGAGGAACTCCTCCTCCACCCCGATGGTCGGCAGGTCGGCGGCGCGGGTGGTCGGGGAACCGGAGTCGGTCATGCTGTCCTCATGGGTTGACGTGGGGTGCCCGCCCGTCCTCGGGCGGCTCACCGGGACGAGGTCGCACCTGGTCGGAAGAAGGCGGCGGGACCGCCCTGGAAAGGGGTCCGCGCGGGCGGACCCGCCCGAGCGGGACACGGCCCGCGTCGGTCAAGCCGTCGGGCCGGGGTCCGCCCAGGAGTCGTCCACCAGGACTTCGACGATGTTCGCGGCGTCCAGCACGACCACGCTGCGGTCGGGCCTGCGCACCGGCACCCAGTGCCGCGCGGTCTCCGGGTCGACCACGGGCGTCCCGCTGATCACACCGCGCAGGAAGGGGGCCGGGTCCAGCACGTCCGGGTTGAGGTAGGTGACGATCGCGCCGCGGGCGGGGCGAGGGGTGGGAGCCATGGGCGAGGTCCTTCGTGCACCGGGGAACCGCGCCGACTGCTTGACGCCCCGGTCGAGTACCCGCACCGCGCCGCCGCAACCGCCCGTCCCCGGATGAAAGGGACGGATGTTCCCCCTCGGGATGCGAAGTGCTGTCACGTGTTGTTATGTTGCGATTCCGGTGGGTCGGGTCCAACAGCGTGGCGCGCCTCGTCATCGCTACGACCTGTGGGGAAACTTCATGGCCTTTGCTTCCAGGGTGCTGCGGGTCGCTCCGGAACCGGCGGTCCGCTCGTCCGTCGCCGTTCTGGTGGTGATCGGCGAGATCGACGCCGTGACCGTCGACTCGTTCCGGCACGAGCTGATCTCCTTCGTCGACGCCCACGATGACGACGTGATCGTGGACATGAGCGATGTGCGGCTCATCGTCGCGGCCGGGGTCCGGGCGCTGCTGCGCACCGCCGACCACCTGTCCGGCAGCGGTCGGCGGCTGCGGCTGGTCTGCGGCCCGGAGGTGCAGCGCACCCTGCACGCGGCACGGGTCGCCGACGTGCTGGAGGTCTTCGAGCGCCGCAGCGCGGCCGTGGGCGCCCAGCACGCCGCCCTGCACCGCGCCGCCGCCTCCCCGGTCCTCGACGGGCAGCAGCCCGAGGAAGTGGACCGGCTGCGCCGCGAGGTCGCCGACCTGCGCGCCAAGCTGCGCACCCGCCCGCTGATGGCGCACGCGCTGGGCATCCTCCGGGAGCGCTACCGGCTGGCCGACGAGGAGACCGCCCGGCGGCTGCTGGGCGAGTCCTCGCAGCGGTTCAACGTCAAGATGCGCGTGCTGGCCGACGCGCTGGTCAACGCACCGCGTCCGACCTCGGTCGACGCCGCGCTGTGGTTCCCCGGCCGCACCAGGCTGCCCGCTCCGCGCTCGGTGCTCACCCCGGTGGACCGGGGGCGCGGTCTGACGCCCCGGACGCTGCTGGCGTCGCTGCTGGACGCGGCGCTGTCGTGCACCGGGGCCACGGCGGGCTGCGTGCACCACGTCGAGCACGGGACCGAGGAGCTGCGACTGGAGCGGCACCAGGGGTTGACCGCCGAACTGGTCGAGGTTCTCGCCCACGTCCTGGGCGGGGAGGTGCCGTGCGCGGTGGCGCTGCGCGACCGGTCATCCGTGGTCGTCCCCGACGTCGCCGCCCATCCCGCTCTGGCGGGCCACCCCGTGCAGGGGCTGATGGTGCGGGCCGGTGTCCGGGCGGTGCGCAGCACACCGGTGCTCACGCCCTCCGGGCAGTGCCTGGCCGTGGTGTCCACCTGCCATCCCCGAGCGGGTCACGTCCCGACCGCGGACGAACTGGCCCGCCTGGAGGCCCTGGCCGCCGAGGCGGGTCGGTGGTTGCAGTGGCACCAGCGCACCACCGTCCTGGACGCGCTGGAACACCTGCACCAGCGCGCGCGGGAGCAGGCGGAACCGGCCGCTCCCCCGCCGCGGCGGGTCGGCTCCACCGTGCACCCGCCGCGACAGCGCCGCCCCGACCACAGCTCGGCCCACCACCGCCTCCCCACCCCCGAAGCACCGGCAAGTACTATCCGACCCGCCTCCGGCGGCCGGTAACTACAACCCGGCGTCCCGAACGCTCGGTTCGCGGTGCCGGAACGCTCGGTTCGCGGGATCAGCCGGGCGGCTCGCGCCGAGTCGGGGGCACGCACAGCGCGCCGAGGAGCGGGATCGCGGCGAGGACCAGCCACGGCGTCGCGCCACCCAGGTCCACCAGGGCGCCCAGCGGCGCCGAGGCCACCAGGACGAGCACCCCGGACAGCGACGACAGCGCGCCGGTGTGCAGGCCGAGCCCGCGGTCGCCTGCGAAGTCGGGCACCAGGGCCCGCGCCGCCGGGACGGCGAGCATCTGCCCGGCGGTGAGCAGGACGACGAACACCGCCGCGGGCAGCGGGCCGTCCCCCGGCAGCAGCGCGGTCGCCACGCAGCCCGCCGCGACCAGCACCAGCCCCGCGCGCAGCGCCGCCCCGGCGGACAGCACCCGCGCCGACCAGCGCGACACCGGCACCTGGCCGAGCACGACCAGCCCGGACGACAACGCGAACAGCCAGCCGAGCGCGGCGGGATCGCCGACCTCGGCAGGCAGCGCCAGGTACATCTGGTTGTAGAGCACGAGGTAGCTGCCGTAGGCGAGGCAGAGCAGCAGGAACGCGCGGTGGCGCGCGATACCGCCGAGCGCGGTGACCAGTCGCGGGTGCCCGGTGGTGGCGGCCGTGCGCGGCATCAGGCGCCAGTGGCCGAGCAGGACGAGCGCGAAGACGCCCGCCCCCGCCAGGCACGCGGCCGGGAACCCGGACCCCAGCGCCAGCACGCCGAGCACCGGGCCGAGCAGCGCACCCGCCTGGCCCGCGGCGTGGAACAGGCCGAGCAGGCGGGTGCGGGGCTCACCGGTGCGGCGCTCCCGGTCGACCGCCTGGCGGGCGATCTCGGTCTCCACCGCCGGTGAGAACAGGGCGGCGGCGAAGCCGATCAGGACCACCGCGGCGAGGACGGACCAGGCGTCGCGGGCGAACGCGAGCCAGGTGAACCCGGCGATCCGCAGCGCGCAGCCCACCAGCACGGCGGGTCTGGGGCCGAACCGGTCGGTCAGCGCGCCGCCGACCACGAACAGGCCCTGCTGGCTGAACGTGCGCAGCCCCAGCACGAGCCCCACCAACCAGCCCGCCAAGCCCAGCTGGTCGCTCAGGTGGGTGGCCAGGTGCGGCAGCACGGCGTAGAAGCCGACGTTGAAGGCGAACTGCGTGACGACCAGGAGCCGGACCAGGCCGGTCGCGCCCACGGCGGTCGTGGTCACCACGCCCGCCGCCCGACGAGCGCGGCCGACGAGACGGCGAACACCGCCAGCACCACCAGCGCCGCGGCGGGGGCCAGCGCCGCCCACGGCGCCCGCTCGACGTAGGGCAGCGACTCGCCCAGCAGCAGCCCCCACTCGGGGGTGGGCGGCGCCGCGCCGAGGCCGAGGAAACCCAGCGAAGCCAGGGCGAGCGCCACCCCCGGCAGGCGCAGCACGGCGTGCCGGGCGACCGGCCCGGCCACGGCTGGCAGCACGTGGCGGGTCAGCGTCCACACCGCCGGGGCGCCGAGCGCCCGCTGGGCGGCGACGTGGGCGGCGGCCCGGTTCTCCTCGACCAGCGCGGCGGCGTGGGCGGCGAGCGCGGGCCAGGACACCAGCCCGACGGCGAGCCACGCGCCCTCGGCTCCAGGGCCCGCGGCGGCCGCGACGAGCAGCCCCGCGATGACCGGTGGCACGGCGTTGGCGGTCTCTGCCGCGGCGCGGGCCACACCGGGCAGGAAGCCCAGCACCAGGGCCACCGCGTACGAGCACAGGCACACCAGGACGGCCGCGCCGAGCGTGGCGAGCGCGCCGTGGCCGACGCGGGCGAGCACGTCCCGGCCGAGCGCGTCGGTGCCCAGGGGGTGCGCCCAGCTCGGCGCCGCGAGGCGGGCGGCGGTGTCCAGGCGGAGCGGTTCGCCCAGCAGCCCGCACCCGACGACGAGCGCGAGCACCGCCGCGGAGGCGGCCACCACCACGCGGTGCCCGCGCCCCCCGGCGGTCACCACCGGCGGCGGGGCGGGCAGGGCGGCGGCGCGCAGCGCGGGCCCGAGGGCCCGGCGGCGAGCCACGGCGGTGACGACGCCGCCCGCGGTGCCGAGCAGGACCAGGGCGAGCACGGACGCCTGGAGCAGCGGGAGGTCCTGCGCCTCGGCCGCGCCGAGCGCGGTGCGGCCCAGGCCCGGCACGGCGAACACCGCCTCGACCGCGACCGCTCCCCCGGTCAGCCCGACGGCGACCAGTCCCAGCTGGGGCAGCACGGGCGGCAGGGCGCGGCGCAGCGCGGCGCGGGCGATGACCGGGGGCGCGCAGCCCCACGACCGCCACAGCACCACCCAGCGCTCCTCGAAGACCGGCAGCAGGGCGTCGTCGACGAGGCGGCCCAGCACGGCCCCGGCCGGGATGCCGAGCGCCAGCGCGGGCAGCACCGCGTGCCGGGGCGCTTGCCAGCCGTAGGGCGGGAGCCAGTCCAGCCACACCGCGCCCACCACCAGCAGCACGGCGGCGAGCAGGAACTCCGGGACCGCGGCGAGCACCGCGGCGGCCGCCCCGCTGCCCCGGTGCGGCACCCCCCGTGCGCCGCGCACCAGCGTCCGCGCGAAGAGCGCGGCGGCTGTGGGCAGCGCGACGGCGAGGGCGGCGGCCATCAGCGTCGTGGAGACCCCCAGCGCGGACAGCACCGACGGCAGCACGGCGTCACCGCTGACCCAGGACCGACCGGCGTCGCCGCGCAGCACGCCCGCGAACCAGTCGCCGAACAGCGCGGCCGGGTGCGCGTCCAGGCCCAGTTCCCGGCGCACGGCGGCCAGCGCCTCCTCGGTCGGCTCCTGCTCGCCCGCGCGGGCGCGCAGCACCGACAGCGCCGGGTCGCGCCCGGCCAGCCACGGCACCAGGCCCACCACCACGACCACGGCGGCGACCGAGGTGACGCGGGTGGCGGCCGCCGCGAGCCCGCTCACCTCAGGTGGGTCGCGGTGGTGACCAGGGTCCGCTCGCGCGGGTCCTTGGCCGAGTCCGCGACGGAGGTCGCGTCGCCCTGGATGACGCGCTCGTGCAGCATCGGGATGGCCGCGTCGGTGCGCAGCACGGCCGCCTCGGCGGCCAGGACGGCCGCCCTGCGGGCGTCGCCCGCCTCGGTGGCCGCCGCCGCGCGCACCAGCTCGTCCACGGCCGGGTCGCACAGCCCCGACAGGTTGAACGAGCCGTCGCAGGTGAAGTCCGACTTCAGGTACGCCACGGGGTCGCCGGAGTCGAGCACGGTCGCGCGGGACAGGATGAACGCGTCGAACTTCCCGGCCAGCGCGTCCTGCTCGATGTGCGCGTACTCGCGCACCACCTGGGTGACGGTGAACCCGGCGTCCTCCAGCCGCTGCTGCACCACCGAGGCGACCTCGGGCAGCTCGGCGCGGTCGGAGAAGGTGGCGAGGGTGATCGCGGCGCCGCGCGGCGGGGCGGGTGCGGTCCGCCCGCCCAGCGGCGCGCGTCCGGCCGCCGCCCATGGCAGCGCGGGTCCGAGCAGACCCTCCGCGCGGTCGGCGCGTCCTTCGTAGACCGCGCGCACGATCTCGTCGGCGTCGACGGCCTCGCGGACCGCGGCGCGCAGCCCGGCGTCGCGGAACGGCCCGGACCGCGTGTTGAGGTACAGGGTGTTGGTGCGCGGCATGGGGACTTCGGTGATGGTGGCGGGGTCCAGCAGCGCGGCCTGGGACACCGGGACCGCCTCGGCGATGTGCGCCTCGCCGCTGCGGATGGCGGCGGCGCGGGCGGCCCCGTCGGGCACGAAGGACACGTCGATGCCCGCCGCCCGCGCCCGCTCGCCCCAGTAGCCGTCGAAGCGGTCGAGGGTGGCGGTGGTGGTGCCGTTGACCGAGACCAGCCGGAACGGCCCGGTGCCCGTGCCGACCGGGCTGACGCGCCCGTCCGGGGTGTAGGCGCTCGGCGCGAGGATCGCCAGCTGCGGCGAGGAGAGCCGGTGCGGCACCAGCGGGTCCGGCTCGCCGGTGGTGACCACGACCGAGCCCTCCCGCGCCTGCGCGGTGAGCGAGACGCCGTCGAGGATGCGCGGCTTGGGTGAGGCGTTGGTGGCGCGGTCGAGGCTGTTCGCGACGGCGGCCGGGGTCAGCGCGGTGCCGTCGTGGAAGGACACCCCGGCGCGGATGGTGAACTCCCAGGCTCGGTCGGAGATCCGCTGCCAGCCGGTGGCCAGGCCGGGCAGCGCGGTGCCCTCGGCGTCGAGGGTGACCAGGGTTTCCGCGGTGGACCAGCGGGAGAGCTTGAACGCGTCGTCGCTGAGCGGGGACAGGCCGGAGCGGGGCGGTTGCAGCATGGCGAGCTTGATGCGGCCGTTCGAGGCGCCCGCGTCCGCCGCGGGGTCGCCCGCGAAGCACCCGGACGCGAGCAGCGCCGCGGTCATGGCCAGGACGAGCGGGGTGGGAGCGCGCATGGGGGCACCTGGTGGGTCGGCGACGGGGAGCCCTCACCTTATGCAGGCGATAACCGTTTTCATAGTCGTTGTGGTTTGGACCATACCGGCAGGGCAGCCGCCCCCGCCGGACGAGTGCGGCCGACTCGGCGCTCAGCTCCACCGCTGCGATCACGATTCCGGATCGCAACCACACCCCGACGGGGACTCGCACGCCGGATCGGGCGACCATGGGGACGTGGACTGCGAAACGTGCCGCGAAGCGCTCTCGGCCCGCATGGACGGCGAGGCCGGGCCCGCGCCCGACGCCGAAGTGGACGCGCACCTGGCCGGGTGCGCCGCCTGCGCGCACTGGAACACCCGAGCCCAGGCGCTGACCAGGAGCATCCGCGTCCGCCCCGCGCAGCCCTCGCCGGACCTGGTGGAGACGGTGTTGGCCGCCGCGCCGCCGCGGCACGTCGCCCTGACCCCGCGCCTGGCGCTGGCCGCGGTCGCGCTGGTCCAGCTGTGGGTGGCGCTGGCGCAGCTGCTCGCCGGAGCCACCAGCGGCCACGGCGGCCACGGCTTCGCCGACCACCTGTTCAACGAGGGCGCCGCCTGGAACCTGGCGCTGGGCGTCGGCCTGCTGGCCGCCGCCGTGCGCGTCCACCGCGCGGCGGGGCTGCTGCCCACCCTGGGCGGGTTCGTCGCCGTGCTGCTCGCGTTCTCCGTGCACGACCTGGTCGAAGGCACCGCGACGGTCGCCCGCGTCGCCTCCCACCTGCCGCTGCTGGCCGGGTTGGTCCTGCTGCACCTGGTGGCCCGCGCGCACCGCTCCCAGCCGACGCCCGGCACCCCGGCGCGGCACGACGACGAGGACCACGACCGCGCCGACGGCCACGGCGGTGAACCGACCGGGCACCAGGGGCAGCGCCGCGGCCGGTTCCGGCACCTGCGTCCCACGGCGACCCACCGGCGGGTCGCCTGACCGCTGGTCCCGCTGGTCAGGCGCGCCAGACGGTGCCGCGGCGCTCGTACTCCAGGAGGGTCTCCACCAGTTGCGCCTGCTTCGCGCCGAGGAAGCGCTCCACCAGCCACAGCCCCACGTCCAGGCCGGAGGTGATGCCGCCGCCGGTGATCAGGTCGCCGTCGTCGACCACGCGGGCGTTGATGACGTTCGCGCCCTGCGCGGCCAGGTCCGCCCTGGCGAGGGTGTGGGTGGTGGCGTTGCGGCCCCTGGTCAGCCCCGCCGCCGAGAGCACCATGACACCGGTGCAGATGCCCGCCAGCAGCACGTCGGCGGCGGCCAGGCGGCGCAGGAAGTCCTGGTCGGCCATCAACCGCCGGACCCCGCTCTGGGTGCCGTAGCCGCCGCCGGGCACCACCAGGACGTCCGCCTCGTGCGGCGACCACCCCTTGGCCACCTCCAGCCGCGTGCCGAAGCTGCAGGTGACGGCGCCCGACCTGCCGGGGGTGACCAGCGTGCTGGTCAGCGCGCCGTTGCTCCTGCGCCCGGCGACGCCCAGCACTTCCAGCGGCCCGGCGAAGTCCTGCTCCTCCACGCCGTCGAACACCAGCACCTGCACCCGCAGCGGGTTGGCCGCCGACGCCACGGGGGCGGCCATCGCCGCACCGCCCACCGACAGCGCTGACGCACGCAGGAAAGTACGACGCTCCACTGCTGACCTCCGTTGGGTTGCCATCACCACAGAGGTCGGACGCGGGAGCCGGTCGGTTCCGGGGACGAACACGCGGGCCGGCTGACCCGGGTCAACGGTCAGCCGGCCCACCCCCCAGTCGTGCGGTCTCAGATCCCCCAGTCCACACCGTCACGTGCCCGCATCGGACTTCTCCCCTCGTCCCCCGCCGGGCGTCGGTCGCCCGACGTGCACCAGGATGCCCGTTGCCGGTGGGCGCAACGTTGACGAAACATTGACTCCGCAGGTCACGACTGTGCTAGACCGTTTCGGTACCGAACGAGGGGACACGGGGTGGCGGTGGACATCCGGCTGCTGGGGCACGTGCGGGCACGCGTCGGCGGGCGGGAGGTCGACCTTGGCGCGGCTCAGCAGCGCTGCGTGCTGGTGGCGCTGGCGGTGGACGCGCGGGAGCCGGTCAGCGCCGACCAACTGGTGCACCGGGTGTGGGGTGACCGGGTGCCGCTGCGGGCCAAGGAGACGCTGCGCACGTACCTCACGCGACTGCGCAAGGCGCTCGGGGACGAGGTCGGGATCGTCCGCCGGGCGGGCGGGTACGTGCTGGAGGTCGACCCGGCCGCGGTGGACCTGCACCGGTTCCGCGGGCTGGTCGAGCGGGCGCGGGCGGCGGGCGGGCAGGCGGACGAGCTGTACGGGCAGGCGCTGGAGCTGTGGCGCGGCGAGCCGTTCAGCGGGCTGGACACCCGGTGGGTCAACGAGGTCCGCGCCGCGCTGGAGCGCGAGCACTGGGCCGCCCTGCTCGACCACACCGACGCGCTGCTGCGCCGGGGCAGGCACGCCGAGCTGGTGCCGGACCTGGTGGCGCGCGCCGCCGCGCACCCGCTGGACGAGCGGGTGGCGGGGCAGCTGGTGCTCGCGCTCTACCGCAGCGGACGCCAGGCCGAGGCGCTGGAGCACTACCGGCGGGTGCGCGACGAGCTGGCGGAGCAGCTGGGCGTCGACCCCGGCCCGGAGCTGCAGGACATGCACCGGCGCATCCTCGGCGCGGACCGGGCGCTGGCCGTCCGCGAGCCGTCCCCGGCCACGGCCAAGCCCCACCAGCTGCCCAGCGCGGTCCGGCACTTCGTCGGCCGGGCGGGCGAGCTGGAGGCGCTGACCGCGTGGGCGGAGGACGCCGCGCGGCACGACGACGCGGTGTCGATCGCCTGCGTCACCGGCATCCCCGGCGTGGGCAAGACGTCGCTGGCGGTGTCGTGGGCGCGCCGCAACCGCGATCGGTTCCCCGACGGCCAGCTGTACGCGGACCTGCGCGGGTTCGACCCGGCGGGCGCGCCGCTGTCGCCGGAGGAGGCGATCCGCGGGTTCCTGGACGCCTTCGGGGTGCCCGCGCACGCGGTGCCCGCCGAACCGGGGGCCAGGGCGGCGCTGTACCGCTCCCTGCTGGAGGGCAAGCGGATGCTGCTGGTGCTGGACAACGCCCGCGACACCGACCAGGTGCGGGCGCTGCTGCCGCACGACGCGGGCTGCCCGGTCCTGGTCACCAGCAGGCGGCAGCTGAGCGGGCTGGTGGCGCGCGAGCACGCCCACCACATCAGGCTGGACGCGCTGGACGCCGCCGAGGCGCGCGACCTGCTGGCGACCTTCGTCGGCTGGGGCCGGGTCGCCGCCGAGGCCGAGGCCGTCGAGCAGATCACCCGGCGGTGCGCGCACCTGCCGCTGGCGCTGTGCATCGCGGGGGCGCGGGCCAGCGCCGAGCCCGGCCTGCCGCTGGCGACGCTGGTGGCGGACCTGAACGCGGAGCGGCGGCTGCTGTCCGCGCTGTCCACCAGCGACAGCGCGGACACCGACCTGCGCAGCGTGTTCTCGTGGTCCTACCGGGCCTGCCCGTCCCCCGGCTCCGCGCGGCTGTTCCGCAGGCTGGCCGACCACCCCGGACCCGACATCGCGATCGCCACCGCCGCCGCGCTCGCGGGCGTCGGCGAGGACGAGGCCCGCGCGGCGCTGACCGAGCTGGCGGAGGCCAACCTGGTGCAGCACCACCGGCCAGGCCGCTACCAGCAGCACGACCTGCTGCGCGCCTACGCCGACGAGGTGGCGCGCGCGGCCGACGACGAGGTCGAGCGCCGGGCCGCGACCACCCGGTGCCTCGACCACTACCTGGCCAAGGCCGCCTCGGCGATGGCGCTGGTCGACCCGCGCGGGTCCGGCGCGTCGGAGTTCCCCGACCGGGCGGCGGCGGTGGCGTGGCTGGACGCCGAGTACCACAACCTCCTCGCGAGCGCGGCGCACGCGGCGGCGCATGGGTGGCACGAGCACGCCTGGCGGCTGCCGTGCGCGTTGCAGTACTTCTTCGACATCCGGGGGCGTGTCGACGACTGGCTGCGCACGCACGGCGCGGCGCTGGAGGCGGCCCGAGAGCTGGCGGACGAGCGCGCCGAGGCCGAGGTCCGCAAGGGCCTGACCATCGTCTGCTGGCTGACCAGCAGGCTGGACGAGGCGCTGGAGCACAGCGGCCGGGCGCTGACCCTGTACCGCCGCTCCGGCGACCGGTCGGGTGAGGCCGAGCTGCTCAACCTGCGGGGGTTGATCGAGGAGCGGGTCGGCCGCTACCACGACGCGCTGCGGCACTTCGGGCAGGCGCTGGCGCTGCGCCAGGGCACCGGACAGCACCGGGGCGAGGCGGTGGCGCTGCAGAACCTGGGCAACGTGCTGGACGTGCTCGGCCGCCTGGAGGAGGCGCTGGACCACTACCAGCGCGCCCTGGTCAGGTTCCGCGAGTCCGGCGAGCGCCGGGCCGAGGCGATCGTGCTGATCAACGTGGGCATCGTGCGGAAGCGACTGGGTCGCCTCGACGACGCCGTGGCCGCGTTCCAGGAGGCGCTGGTGCTGACCGAGGAGGGCGACCACTGGGTGACGGGCAACGCGCTGACCGGGCTGGGCACCGCGCTGGGCGCGCTGGGCCGCCGGGAGGAAGCGGTGGAGCACCACCGGGAGGCGCTGCGGCTGATCCGCGCGGTCGGCGACCGGGCGGCGGAGAGCGCGGTGCTCAACAACCTCGGTGTGGTCCACCTGGCCGAGGGCGACGCGGCGCGCGCCCTCTCGCTGCACCGCGAAGCGCTGGCGCTGGCGGTGCGGGCGCGGCACCGCCACGAGGAGGCCAGGGCCCACGACGGCATCGCGTCCGCGGTGGCCGACCGCGACCCCGCCACGGCGCGGCACCACTGGACGCGGGCGATCGCCGTCTACGACGAGATCGGGGCTCCGGTGGAGGAGCGGATACGCCGCGCCCTCGCGTCCCTGCCCGCCCCGTGACGGCGGTGGTGGGCGGGCACGCGGCCCGCCCACCACGGGTCAGCCGATCCGGTAAGCCCGGATCACGGTCTGCTCCACGGCGTTGCCCTCGGTGTCGGCGGCTTTGGCGCGCAACGACGCGAAACCGCTGTCCGGGTTGGTGACGGTCGCCGTCCAGCGCTCCCCGTCACGGCTGAGCGGCACGGGCGCCCAAGTGCCCCCGTCGTCGAAGGAGACCTCCAGCTCCACCGACTCGGCCGAGGGGACCGCGTCCTGCCGGTGCAGCGCGACCGGGAACGAGAACGGCCCGGCGGGCGCGGCGTTGCCCAGGTCCACGGCGGGCGCGAAGCCCACCGAGAGCAGCGGGAGCGGCCTGCCCGGTCCCTGGCGGAACCCGGAGCGGAACGTCCAGCTGCCGCTGACCTTCGTCGACAGCGGCCACCACGGCTGCTCGCGGCTGACGTCGGCGGTCAGCCGGTACTCGGCTTCCCCGTCGGGCACCGCGAACACCGCGATGCCCGGCTGGTCCTGCGTGCCCACGACCCGGCCGTCGCGGTGCAGCGCGGTCGACCCCCGGTCGTAGCCGAAGAACGGCTCGGCCGCCCTGGCGTGCCCGTCGGCGTCGGTGAAGAACGGCACGGTGATGTCGAGCTTGTTGCCGACGCGCCAGGCCCACGGGTGGTCCTCGCCGAGCTCGTTGCTGGTGGTGCCGGTGAACCGCGGCGCGGCCACCGCCGCGTGCCACCGCATCCGGTAGGACTTGCCGCCCTCCAGGGTCATCACCTCGCGGGCGCGGCCCGAGGCGGCCCACCAGCCGCCGACCTCGACGTGCCAGCGGCCCGGCGTGAAGTGCTCGACCCGCTCGGCGTGCGGTGGGACGGGCAGGCTCCACTGGGTGCCGATCCGGCCGCCCAGTGCCTCCACCCAGGCCGAGGCGGTGGGCGGCTCCTCCGGCGTGCCGCCGTGGTAGGCCATGCGCACCGCGGCGAGGTCGGCGGTCCTGGCCACGGTGGTCAGCCGCGGCGGCAGCTGCCCCTGCGAGGGGTAGGACAGCTCGTAGCGGTGGGCGCTGGCCGTCCGGGCGGTGTAGCTCGCCGTCACCCCACCCGCCCGGACCAGGTCGGCGAACCGCTGGCCCGGCTTGTCGTGCACGTGCAACGTGGGCAGCGCGGCGGGGAACTCGTCGTCGAGCGCGGCCGCGAGCGCCGTCCGCTCCAGGACGCCGACCGCCACCGCCTTGCCGCCCGCGTCCTTGACCGCCCGGATGCGCCGGTAGACCTCCTCGTAGGTGAGCTCCCCCGGCAGCTCCAGCACCACCAGCTTGTCGTGGGCGTCGATCCCGGCCAGGTCCTCGGGCGTGCCCTGGCCGCCGTGCACGGCGGCCAGCCGCTGGGTGCCGGTGGGCTCAGGCGAGCCCCTCAGCCAGTTCGCGGGCACCTCGAACCGCTGCGGCTGCTCGGCGAACAGCTCCAGGCCGGGCTCCTCCAGCCGCAGGTTGTCCGCGTAGCCGAACCACGGCGCGGGTTCGCGCCGCGCCGACTGCGCGTACAGCTCGCTGAACCGGGGGTCGGACATGACGACGAAGCTCGTCGAGGGCCGCTCGGGGTTGGCGGTCGAGGTCTGCAACCGCGTGGTCTGCACGCCCCCGCGCGCCGCGGGCTGGTCGGTGGTGCGCGAGACCCGCTGCCCCTCGCGCGCGTCGAAGACGATCTCGGTGTCGCTCGACAGCCGCACGTCCGGGTCGACGAACGTGCTCGTCGCGGGCGGCGCGTCCGGCCTGGGGGTTTCGACCGAGCCCATCACGGAGTACCTGCCCGCGGGCAGCCGGGTCGTGCTCGGCACCTGGCCGAACCACACCTCGCCGCTGTCCACGTCGGTCACCATGACCACGGCGCTGTCCTGCGGCGCGGGTTGCGCGCCGTCGCGGTTGCGCACCGACAGGGTGAGGTCGTGCTTCTCCGGCTCGTCGTGGACCCCGACCGGGGTGCGCAGCCGGACCGCCCCGTCGGCGGAGGTGGCGGTGAGCACCCCGCTGTGCACGCCGGGCGCGCCGGAACGGGGGGTCAGGATCAGCTCGACTTCCGCGACGCCGCCCGCCGGGACGGTCACCGAGGACGCGGACAGCGCGGCGAGCCCGGCGGGGGACGCCTTGCCGTCGCCGTCGGCGAGCTCCAGCGCCAGCGCCAGGGTCAGCGGCGTGGTTCCGGTGTTGGTGTAGCTCACCGCGCGCCGCTGCGGCTGGGTGTCCGGCCACGCCAGGTAGGCGTTGACCGCGGCGGGTGAGGCGTTCGCCCGCTGGGTGGTCGCCCTGGCCACGTCCAGCAGGCCACCGCCCACGGCGAGCACGCCCGCGCCCGCCACCGGTGCGGCCGTGCCCACCAGCGCAGCCTTGAGCTGGTCACCGGTCCAGTCCGGGTGCTGCTGGGCCAGGATCGCCGCCGCGCCCGCGACGTGCGGCGTGGCCATGGAGGTGCCGGACAGCCTGGTGTGGTGCTCGTCCACCGGCTCGCCGATCCGGCCCTGCCCGGCCCTGGCCGCGACGATGTCGGAGCCGGGCGCGGCGATCTCCGGCTTGACCGCGCCGTCGGTCAGCCGCGGTCCGCGGCTGGAGAAGTCCGACAGCGCGCCGGACTTGGTGACGCTGCCGACCGCGAGCGCCGCGTCGGCCGCGGCGGGGCTGCCGACCGACTCCGGGCTGCCCGAGTTCCCGGCCGCCGCCACGAACAGCGTGCCGTGCCGGGCGCTGAGGGTGTTGACCGCCTGCGCCACCGGGTCGGTCCCGTCGGTGGGGCCGGTGCCCAGGCTGAGGTTGACCACCTTGGCCCCGGTTTCGGCCGCGGCCCACCGCATGCCCGCGATGACGTCGTCGAGTTGGCCGGAGCCGGAGTCGTCGAGCACCTTGCCGACGGCCAGCTTGGCGCCCGGTGCGACCCCCTTGTACCGGCCGCCCGAGGCGGCGCCGGAGCCCGCGATGGTGGAGGCGACGTGCGTGCCGTGCCCGTCACCGTCGCTGGCGTTGCCCTTGCCGCTGAAGTCCTGGCTCGTGGTGACCCGGTCGGCCAGGTCGGGGTGCCGCTCGTCGTAGCCGGTGTCCAGCACGGCCACCGTGACGTCCTGGCCGGTCAGGCCGTTCTGCCAGGCGGCGGGCGCGCCGACCTGCGGGACGCTGGCGTCCAGCGCCGCTTCGACGCGCGCGTTGAGCCAGATCCGGGTGGGACCGCCCGCCAGCCGCGCGCCGCTGGTCCCGCCGCCGGTGACGGCCGACCAGAAGTGGCGCGCGTCGACCTTGCGCTCGGCGACGGCCGCCAGCCGCAGGTCCGGGATCTGCCGCTCGACGGCGGCGCCCGGCGGGGCCGTGGCCACCGCGGCGTCCGGGTACTCGACCAGCAGCGGCACGGTGTCGCTGCGGGCGTCGTCGTAGCGCTGCCGGATCAGCCCGGAGACGTTGAACAGCTCGGCGTCGAGCACCCCGGCCCGCACCAGCGCCACCGCTTCCGCCGGCAGCACGTATAAGTCGGTCTCCGCGCCGCGGCGCTTGCCGTACTGGAGGAAAGCGGTGGCCCGGCCGTCCCGCGACGGCTCGGTGAGCACCGACCAGCGGCCCTGCGCGGTGCGCGAGGCGAGCACGCGGTGCCCGGTGACCAGGGTGACCCACTGCCCGTCCGTCCCGGTCCGCGCGCCCTGCGCCGGGACCGCCCCCGCGCTGCCCGCTCCCAGCGGTGCTGTCGTCGCCGCGGCCACCAGTGCCGCGACGGCGAGCAGCCGCATTCGTCGTTTCATACACACCCCAGTGCGTCAGGAGGGCTCGTCGTCCCTCGCCCACGCACAGACGCCCTTGAGCTGCGCCAGGTTGTCGTTCGCTGCGCGGACAACCTGTTGGGAGCAAGCGGTCGTGACGCTGAGTCACCAGGTCCGCGGGTCAGCGCAGGAACGCGGCGGCCACGCCGGAGTCGACCGGGACGAGCAGGCCGGTGGTCCGGGACAGGTCGCCGCCGGTGAGCGCGAAGACCGCGGCGGCGACGTGCTCGGGCAGCACCTCGCGCCCCAGCAGGGTACGCTTGGCGTAGAAGGCCCCCAACTCCTCCTCCGGCACGCCGTAGACGGCGGCGCGCCGCGCGCCCCACCCCCCGGCGAAGATGCCCGAGCCGCGCACCACGCCGTCGGGGTTGACGCCGTTGACCCGGATGCCGTGCGCGCCCAGCTCCACGGCCAGCAGGCGCACCTGGTGGGCCTGGTCGGCCTTGGTGGCCCCGTAGGCGATGTTGTGGGGTCCGGCGAACACGCCGTTCTTGCTGCAGACGTAGACGATGTCGCCGCCCATGCCCTGCTCGACCATCATCCCGGCGGCGGCCCGGGAGACCAGGAAGGAGCCCTTGGCCATCACGTCGTGCTGGAGGTCCCAGTCCCGCGCCGTGGTCTCCAGCAGCGGCTTGGAGATCGACAGCCCCGCGTTGTTCACCACCAGGTCGACCCCGCCGAAGGCGAGCACGGTCTCGGTGAAGGCGCGCGCCACGGCCGCTTCGTCGGAGACGTCCACGGCCACGCCCACCGCCGCGTCGGTGCCGCCGATCCCCTCGGCCACCGCCGCGGCCCGGTCCGCGTCGAGGTCGGCGACGACCACGCAGGCGCCCTCGGCGGCCAACCGCTCGGCGGTGGCCCTGCCGATGCCCGAAGCGGCCCCGGTGACCAGTGCCACGCGCGTGGCCAGCGGCTTGGGCGCGGGCCTGCGCCGGAGCTTGGCCTCCTCCAGCGCCCAGTACTCGATGCGGAACTTCTCCGCTTCGGGGATCGGGCGGTAACCGGACACCGCTTCCGCCCCGCGCATGGCGTTGATGGCGTTGACGTAGAACTCGCCCGCCACCCGCGCGGTCTGCTTGTCGCGCCCGAAGGAGAACATGCCCACGCCGGGCACGAGCACGATCGCCGGGTCCGCGCCGCGCATCGGCGGCGAGTCCGGGGTGGCGTGCCGCCGGTAGTAGGCGCGGTAGTCCTCGCGGTAGGCGGCGTGCAGGTGCTTGAGCCGCGCCACGACCTCGTCCACGCCCGCCGTGCCGGGCAGGTCGACCACCAGCGGCTTGACCTTGGTGCGCAGGAAGTGGTCCGGGCAGGAGGTGCCCAGCTCGGCCAGCGGCCCCAGCTTCTCCCGCGCCAGGAAGTCCAGCACGGCCGGGGCGTCGGTGAAGTGCCCGACCTGCGGGTGGTCGGTCGAGGCCAGGCCGCGCGCGACCGGCAGCAGAGCCGCCGCCCTGGCGCGGCGCTCGGCCTCGGGCAGCGGCTCGTGGCCGGGCACCACCGCGCCGAACGGCTCGGCCGCGCCGTGCTCGGCCAGGAACCGCTCGGCCGCGCGGATGATCTCCAGCGAGTGCTCCTGGCACTGCTCGGAGCTCTCACCCCACGCGGTGATCCCGTGCCCGCCCAGCACGCAGCCGATCGCGCGCGGGTTGGCCCGCTGGACCGCCGCGATGTCCAACCCCAGCTGGAAACCGGGACGGCGCCAGTCCACCCACAGCACCCGGTCGCCGAAGCACCGCCGGGTCAGCTCCGCCCCGTCGGCCGCGGTGGCCAGCGCGATCCCGGCGTCGGGGTGCAGGTGGTCCACGTGCGGCGCGTCGAGCAGTCCGTGCATGGCGGTGTCGATCGACGGCGCCGCCCCGCCCCGGCCGTGCAGGCAGTGGTCGAGCGCGGCGACCATCTCGTCCTCGCGCTCGACACCGGGGTAGACCTCCACCAGGGCGCGCAGCCGGTCCAGCCGCAGCACGGCCAGCCCGCGCTCGGTCAGCGTGCCCAGGTCGCCACCGGAGCCCTTGACCCACAGCAGCTCCACCTCCCGCCCGGTCACCGGATCGGTGCCCACCCCCTTCGCGGAGGTGTTCCCGCCCGCGAAGTTGGTGTTGCGCGGGTCGGCGCCCAGCAGGTTCGAGCGGGCGACCAGCCGCGCCGCGGTGGTGTCGTCGGTCATCTCGGGCGGCTCCTCGGCAGACGGGGACGGGGTCAGGCCCAACCGGCCTGGCTGCCGCCGACGCGCTCGGCGGCGATCCTGGCGGCGTAGCCGGAGGCGCGGTAGGCGGCCATCGGGTCGCGCGGCAGGCCGCGGGCCTCGCGGCGGTCGGCCAGCAGGCCCCGCACGTCGGTGTGGAAGGCGTCCATCAGCACGTCGTGCGCGCCGATCACGTCACCGGCCGCCTGCGCGGCGGCGAGCGCCCCGGCGTCCAGGAGCAGCGCCTTGGCCAGCGCCTGCTCGACGTTGAGCACCGAGCGGATCTGGCCCGCCACCTTGTCCTCGATGTTGTGGCACTGGTCGAGCATGAAGTTGACCCCGGACGAGGGCAGGTGCGCGTCGGTGGCCACGATCTCGACCATGACGCGGAACAGCTGGAACGGGTCCGCGGAGCCGACGATCAGGTCGTCGTCGGCGTAGAAGCGGGAGTTGAGGTCGAACGCGCCCAGGCGTCCGGCGCGCAGCAGCTGCATCACGATGAACTCGATGTTGGTGCCCGGCGCGTGGTGGCCGGTGTCGAGCACGACTTGCGCCCGCTGTCCCAGCGCCTGGCAGTGCAGCAGCGCGGTCCCCCAGTCCGGGATGTCCATGGCGTAGAAGTACGGCTCGAAGAACTTGTACTCCAGCAGCAGCCGGTGATCGGGGTCCAGCGCCGCGTAGATCCGCTCCAGCGACTCCGCCAGCCGGTCCTGCCGGGCGCGCAGCGAGTCCTGCCCGGCGTAGTTGGTGCCGTCGGGCAGCCAGAGCTTCAGGTCCGTCGAACCCGTCGCGCGCATGACGTCTACGCAGTCGAGGTGATGCGCGACGGCCTTGTCGCGCACGCGCGGGTCGGCGTGGGTGAGCGAGCCGAGCTTGTAGTCCTCGTCCTGGAAGAGGTTGGAGTTGATCCCGCCGATCCGCACCCCGTGCTCCTCGGCGTGGACGCGCAGCCGCTGGTAGTCCTCCACCCGGTCCCACGGGATGTGCAGCGAGACGCGGGGGGCCAGGCCGGTCAGCGCGTGCACCAGGGCGGCGTCGGCGATCTTCTCGAACGGGTCCCTGGGGACGCCGGGGGTGGTGAACACCTTGAAGCGCGTGCCCGAGTTGCCGTACGCCCAGCTGGGCACCTCGATGGTGAACCCGTCCAGCCCGCGCAGCGCGTCCTGCGGCGACATCCCGGCTCCTCTCCAGAGGTTCTCGGCAGCCCGACGGTAGCGAGCATTTAAACGTTTCACAACTACTGGTGCGGCTTCAGCAAAGCACTCAGCACATTCGTTCTGAACTGGTCAGACAGAGTGCTCATCATAGTTGTGACGTTTCAACACCTACTGCCGCCAGTGGTGCGAGGACTCGCGCTGTTCAGTCGTGGGCGACCTCTTGCGGCCGGTTCCGCGCGTCGCGGACGTAGATGACCACCGGTTTGCCGTCGCTGGCGACGCGGCGCTCCAGCTCGAACAGCCCGGTGGCCGCGATCAGCGTGTTGAGCTTGCCGAAGCCGTAGTTGCGGGAGTCGAAGTCGGGGCGCTGCTGGATGATGATGTGGCCGACGTTCGCCAGCGGCGCCCAGCCGTCCTCACCGCACGCGGCCTCGACCGCGTTGCGCAGCAGGCCGGTCAGCACGTCGTCGAGCTCCAGTCGCGCCCTGCCCGGAGGCCCGACCACGGGACCGGCGGGCTCCGGCGCGTCCTGCGGGTAGCCGAGGTTCTCGAAGTAGACGAACTTGTCGCAGGCGGCGACGAACGGCGCGGGCGTCTTGCGCTCGCCGAAGCCGTACACGGTCAGCCCCGACTCGCGCAGGCGCGCGGCCAGTCGGGTGAAGTCGCTGTCGCTGGACACCAGGCAGAACCCGTCGAAGCGCCCGGTGTAGAGCAGGTCCATGGCGTCGATGACCATCGCCGCGTCGGTGGCGTTCTTGCCGCTGGTGTACGCGAACTGCTGGACGGGTTGGATCGACTGCGCCAGCAGCCGGTCCTTCCACCCCCGCAGGTTCGTCCCGGTCCAGTCGCCGTAAGCGCGCTTGACGTGCGCCGTGCCGTACCTGGCGACCTCGGCCAGCAGCGCCTCCGCGATCAGCGGGCGGACGTTGTCCGCGTCGATGAGGACCGCGAGCTTGGCGGTGCTCGCGTCGACGTCGACCACACGACCTCCTCGACCACCGGGCGGGCCGGACTCCGACCGCGCCAGTGTGGCACCGACGGCGGGCGACGAGTCCGCCGATGTGCAAACGGGTTGGCGGCGATCGCGGCGGCGGTAGCGTCGCCCCCCGCTGGTCGGGGTTTTCAGGAGGCACCGTGGCGGAGCTCTTCGTCCAGGCAGGGGACGTCCGGCTCTGGAGCCAGGCGCTGGGCGATCCCGCGCACCCGCCGGTGCTGCCGGTCATGGGCGCCAACGCCTCGGCGATGGGCTGGCCGTCGACCACGCCGACCGCCTGCGCTCCCTCACCCCGGCCCTGACCGGCGCGCTCGACATGGGCACCACCGACCGCCCCGGCCGGAGCACGGCGAGCGCCTGGAGAAGCTGATGGCGCCGGCCGAGCGGGCCGAGGACGAGGAGTCCGAAGTGGAGCGCCGCGTGGAGCTCTGGCGGCTGCTGCACGGCGCCCGGCTGCTGGAGGTCGGCGGGCTCGGCCACTGCCCGCCCGCCGCCGTCCACCGCGTCGTCGCCGACGCGATCCTCCAGCACGCCCGACGTCACTCGTAGGTGGTCAGCACCAGGCAGAGCACGTTCTCGTCCTCGTCGAGGATCTCGTAGCCGTTGACGCTCTCACCGCTCACGGGGAAGACGAAGGCGTTGGCGCCGGTTTCCTCGTCCAGGACCACGGTGGCCCAGTTGTCCCGCCGGAAGTGCGGTCCCCTCGCCGCGATGGCGTCGCGGGCGTCCTCGAAGAACGAGGACGCGGCACCGGTCAGACTCGGTGCGCGCATCGCCTGGCCGTCCCACAGGACGGCGTAGTCCTCGACGAACTGGAAGCCCCCGCCGTAGTCCTCGACGTCCCAGTCCGCCTCGGCGATCCGCCCCGGTTCCGCCAGTGGGATCACCACCGCGCGCACGTCGTAGCGGAACGTGTCGGGGTTCCAGTCGTCACCAGGTGAGGCGTTGGTCCCCACGTACACGGGGTAGGTGCCCGCGGGCAGCTCGTGGTAGACCGCCCCGTCGGTGACGTCGGGGGTCTCCCAGACGACCTCGCCCCGCACGACGACGAGGTCGCCCGCGTGGTCGAACCAGGCGGGCTTGGGGTCGTCGACGAACCGGTCGCCCAGCCGCCACAGCAGTTGTCGCATCTCCACGTGTTCTCCCGCACCGCTGGTCACGAGTTCACCCGCCGCACCGCGATGCGCGCGTCGCGCGAGGCGATGGCGATCACCAAGCCGTCGGACGTGCCGCGCGCGGTCACGGCCTTCGTCTCGCCGCACGTGATCGGCTCACCGATGGGCAGGCCGGTTTCCGCGTCCCAGCACAGCACCGTGCCCCGCGGGTCCCCGCTGACGAACACCGGGCGCCCGCCGACCCGCGCCGTGGCCACGGAGGTGATCGAGTAGCGGGGGTGGTGGCCGGGCATCGGCTCGCCCACCGGTTCGCCGGTGGCCGCGTCCCAGCGGCGGAAGGTGCCGCGGTCGCCGCCGCAGGCCAGCAGGACGCGTCCGTCGTCCAGGGTGGCGGCCGCCGCCGGGCCCCAGAGCCCGCTGCCGGTGATCGGCTCGCCCACCGGCTCGCCGGTCGCCGCGTCCCAGCGGCGCAGGGTGTGGTCGTAGGAGCTGCTGACCAGCAGCGTGCGGCCCTCGACCACGACGGCGGTCAGCGAGTTCAGGTTGTTGGTGTGCCCGGTGAGCACGCCGAGGGAGCGCCCCGTCCCCGCGTCCCAGAGCCGGATGAAGTGGTCCTGGTCACCGCTGGCGACCAGGGTGCGGCCGTCCAGGTCGAACGCCAGCACGCAGGTCACCGTCGCGGTGTGGCCGGTCAGCTCCCCCCTCGGTTCGCCGGTCGCGGCGTCCCACAGGCGGACCACGCGGTCCTTGCCGCCGCTGACGACCAGCGAGCCGGAGCAGTGGACCGCCCAGGCCCCGGCGGTGTCGCTCACGATCGGGCGTCCCACCGGGTGGCCGGTGCTCAGGTCCCAGCGGCGCACCGTGGTGTCGCCCGTGCTGACGAGCAGGACCCGGCCGTCGGGCAGTTCGGTGGTGCACATCTGCTGCACGTGCGTGGTGTGGCCGCTCAGCTCAGCCGTCCGCTGCCCGGTCAGCACGTCCCACCGGCACACCCTGCCGTCATCGGAGCCGCTGAACACCACCGACTCGACAGCCGCCAACGCCCGCACCGGGGCGACGTGCTCGGCGAGGGTTTCCCCGACGGGCGAACCGGTCCGCGCGTCCCAGCGGACCGCACCGCCGTCGCGGCAGCCGCCCACCAGCAGCACGCGGTCGTCCACCTCGACCGGGACCAGCGACAGCACAGCTGCGGTGTGGCCGCTCAGCTCGCCCAGGGGCTGCCCGGTCATCGCGTCCCAACGACGCACGGCACCGTCGTCGGAGGCGCTGAACACCACCGGCCCCACGGCCGCCAGCGCCCGCACCGGCCCGGTGTGGCCGGTCACCGGCTCCCCCAGCGGCTGTCCCGTCACCGCGTCCCACCGCCACAGCGCGCCGTCGGCGAAACCACCCACGACCACCGAGCGGTCCCCCTGCTCGACCGCGACCAGGGACCACACCGACGACGGGCGACCCGGCAGCGGGTCACCCGCCGGTTCCCCGGTCAGCGCGTCCCACCGGCGCACCTCGCCGTCGTCGGAGGCGCTGAACACCACCCGGCCGACGACCGCCAAGGCCCGCACCCACCCGGTGCGGGCCTGTCCCGCCAGCCGCTCGCCGGTGGTCGCGTCCCACCGCGCCAGACGGCCGTCCTGGAAGCCGCCGACGACCACCGCGCGGCCATCGGCAGTGGCGGCGGTCAACGACCACGGCCACCCCGCACCGCCCGGCGGGTCGTCCAGCGCTTCCAGGGTGGTCGCGTCCCACCGGCGCACCGCGCCGTCACCGGACGCGCTGACCAGCACCGCGCGGCCGTCCGCCGCGCGGACCGCGGTCAAGGCGGTGACCGGCCCCCGGTGCGGGCTCGCCAGCACCAGCGGCTCTTCCCGTTCTCTGCTGTGCACGGAGTCGATCTACCACAGCGGTACGACAGGAACGGGTCAGCGGATCCTGGCCCCGTAGACGTGGTCGACCGTCATCACCATGAGCACCCGGCGATCGGCCACCATCACCGACCGGTACTCGTCCCAGTCGGGGTGCTCCCCGGCGGCGCGGCGGTAGTAGTCCACCAGCGCCTCGACCTCGGGGCCGTGCGGGTCGGTCCCCGGCCCGGTGAGCGTCGCCACGCCCTCGGCGGTGGCCCACGCCCAGCCGTCGGGGCTGGTGACCTCCAGCGTGGCGCGCGGGTCCCGGCGCAGGTTCACCGTCTTGGCCCGCCCTTCGGTCATCGAGACGTAGATGACGTCGGCGCGCCGGTCGTAGAAGGGCATGACGGGCGACAGCTGGGGCCTGCCGTCGGACTTGATCGTGGCGAGAACGCCGAGTCGGCTCTCCGCCAGCAGGTCGCGGGGGTTGAACGGCGCTTCGGTCATGTCGGCTCCTCCGAGGACTCGCGGACCTGATCACCCCATCATGGCGCGATCAGGTGAGCAGGGTCGCCGGGCCCAGCCGGAGCACCCCGTCGTCGAGGGGGACGCAGCGCACTCCCCCGCGCCCGCGCAGCGCCTTGAAGGCCCCCTGCGCGATCACGGCGTCCATCCACGCGCACGGGTTGGCGGCCCGGTGCGCCTCGAAGCGCACCGGGCCGTCGCCGGAGTCCAGGGCGAACACGTCGTGCCGGGCCAGCCCGTCCACGTCGAACCCGCGCAGGACGACGTTGCGCCGCACGACCAGCGGACTGGGCGCGGTGGCCAGCCCGAGCTCGTCCGCCACGGCGTCGAGCGCTTCGGCGGCGAAGACGGTGACCGCGGCGAAGCGGTGCGCCGGGTGGTTGAAGTAGCGGTCGCCGACCAGGCCCAGACCCGCCCGCACCACCACCCGGTCGCGGGCGACCGGCTCGGGGTCGGGGCGCGGCCCGTCACCGGGCCGTCCCTCGTAGGCGTGCACGGACGAGACGTGCAGCGCGACGACCTCCACCGCCGTGGTCAAGCGCTCACCTTCAGCGCCCGTCTCAGCGCCCGTCCTCAGCGCTCGTCCTCAGCGCTCGCCGAGCTGCCACTCGGGCCGGACGTAGTGGCAGGTGTAGCCGTTGGGGTAGCGCTCCAGGTAGTCCTGGTGCTCCGGCTCGGCCTCCCAGAAGTCGCCGACCTGGGTGACCTCGGTGACGACCTTGCCCGGCCACTTGCCCGACGCGTCCACGTCGGCGATGGTGGCCTCCGCGATCCGCTTCTGCTCGTCGCCGTCGTAGAAGATCGCCGAGCGGTAGCTGGTGCCGATGTCGTTGCCCTGGCGGTCGCGCGTCGTCGGGTCGTGGATCTGGAAGAAGAACTCCAGGACCTGGCGGTAGCTCAGCTGGGCCGGGTCGAAGACGATCTCGATGGCCTCGGCGTGGGTGCCGTGGTTGCGGTAGGTGGCGTTGGGGACGTCGCCGCCGGTGTAACCGACCCTGGTGGAGACGACGCCGGGGTGGCGGCGGAAGAGGTCCTGCATGCCCCAGAAACAACCACCCGCCAGGACAGCCCTCTCGGTCACAGTGGCCATGTGCTCGCTCCGCTCCTCGATCCGGTCGCTTCCACCCAGTTGAACGCTCCCGCCCTCCGCATCATCCCCGCCGGGGCTGTGATCCGCGCCCCGCGCGGGGCCTCAGGCGGCGACGGCCCCACGCCTGCAAGTACCACCCGTACCCCGTCGGCGAGCGCGTGACTACCTCCCGTTCAGCCCAAAGTGGTCAACCGGTGCGCGGCGACCCGCGCGCCGTCGGTGCGCACCGCGCGGGCGACGGCTTCGGCGCGGGTCCTCACCTCCGGTCGCAGCACCCGTTCCAGCGCCTCGGCCAGCGAGTCGACCGTCGGGACGACGGGCGGGTGCGCGAC
The DNA here is from genome assembly GCF_017876325.1 of Saccharothrix coeruleofusca. Taxonomy (NCBI): domain Bacteria; kingdom Bacillati; phylum Actinomycetota; class Actinomycetes; order Pseudonocardiales; family Pseudonocardiaceae; genus Saccharothrix; species Saccharothrix coeruleofusca. Next base: position 2,049,320 of record NZ_JAGINV010000001.1, on the reverse strand, counting down.
CCCGATGCCGAGTTCGCCGACCCGCCGGGCGAAGTAGTGCTGGTCGTACTGCTGCGGGACGACGACCTGCGGCACCCCCGCCAGAGCGGCCGTGGTGGTGGTTCCCGCGCCGCCGTGGTGCACGACGGCCGCCACCCGCCGGAAGAGCGACCGCTGGTCCACCTCCCCGACCGACACGCAGTCGGCACCGTCGTCCGGCAGCGACAACCCCGCCCACCCCCGCAGGACGATCGCGCGCAGGCCGAGCTCCCGCGCCGCCCCGACCATCGCCTCGGCGAGCCCCTCCGGGGCGCGGACGCTGCCGAAGCCGAAGTACACCGGCGGTTCACCGGTGTCGAGGAAGACCTCCAACCCGGCGGGCAGCGACCGCCGCTCCGGCAGCAGCCAGGCCCCCGGCTGGAACACCTCCAAGTCCGGGGCCCCCGGCCACGGCGCCAAGGTCGGGTCGGCGGCGAGCCAGGGCGCGTCGGTGAGCATGTGGCCGCGCACGTCGTCGACCGGGGCCAGGCCCAGCGACGTCCGGTGCGCGTTGAGAGCCGCGCCCCAAAGATCGTTGTAGCGCCGGGCATCGGCCTCCCAGAGCCCGCGGTGGTCGTCCTCCCGCGCCGGGGCCTCGCCCAGCGTCCCCATGACCGGCGGCGCGTGGTGCGGGGAGGGCAGGACCGCCGGGCAGTAGCCCGCGTAGACGTAACCGATCCCCCGCCGCTCGGCCACCGAGCGCGCGGCGACCTGGAGCGCCGTGGCCGCCACGATGACGTCGCAGCCCTCCGCCGCCGCCAGCACGGCGTCGAACTGCGCGGCGATCGTCGCCTCGGCCATGTGGCGCCGCTGCCGCGGCGAGGGCGGGGACGACGGGCCGGGCTTCGCGGTCGACCGCAGCTCGGGCCCGACCGGTGTGAAGGGGATGCCGAGACCGCCGATCCAGTCGCCGAAGTCCGGGGGCGCGCACACGCGCGCCTCCTGGCCGAGCCGCCGCAGCTCCAGCGCCAGCGCCAGCAGCGGCTGCAAGTCGCCGCGCGAGCCGATGGTCGACAGCAGGACACGCATCAGGATTTCCCTTCGGACGAGAATGCGAGCGAACCCGTTCGCGGAAACGGATTCTGGGGTACTCCGGGGGGCTTGCCACAAGACCGACCCCGCGCTATACGTTCCAATGGGGAGAAACGCGGCACGTGCCGCATCGGCCGAAAGTACTAGACAGCTTTCGCTTGCGCTGCAACCACTTCGCCGCCGCCCTACGCTGCCGATCATGGTGACGACAACGAAGACATCGCCCCCGGCCACGATCATCGCCGCGTTCTTCGGTTTCCTGTTCTCCACGGTCACCGCGTTCGCGGGCGTGGCGTTCCTGCTCGGCGCCCGGCAGGAGCTCGTCGACGCGGTGCGCACCGCGAACCCGGAGATGACCGCCGAGCAGGCGGAGCAGGCGACCACCGTCACGATGGCGTTCAGCGCGGGCGTGATGGTCCTGGTCGGCCTGGTCTACCTGTGGCTGTCGTTCAAGCTCAAAGCCGGGCGCAACTGGGCGAGGGTCGTGCTCACGGTGATCACACTGCTGCAACTGGCCGCCGTGCTGACCGACCAGGGCACCACCGCGTTCGGCTACGTCAGCTGCGCGATCGCCGTCGCGGCGCTGGTGCTCAGCTACCTGCCCGCGTCCAACACCTACATCGCCGAGGTCAAGCGCTCCGGCTGAGCCGGACGCGCCGGGAGGCGTTCCGGGCCGTGACCCGGAACGCCCCCTCCCCCGGTCACCCCGGCTCAGTCCGAGCAGATGACGTAGGTCCTGAGCTGCCAGTTGTCCGCCACCGCACCGTTCTCGGCGGCCCCCGCACTGCCCGAGGTGGTGGTCAGCGCGGCCGTGGTGCTCAGCGCGATCCTGCCGTCGACGGCGTCACCGGGGGACGCCTCGCTCATCGTCTGGACGCCCACCCCCGTGCGCGCGCGTCCCGCTCTGCTGGCAGACCCTGCTGACGCCCCTGGTCGAAGCGGAGCCCGGCGTGGTCGTGGCCTGCTCGACCCTCATCGTGGGCGCCGCGTTGGCGCAGACGCCGAAGACGTCCAACCGCCAGCCGGGCGTGAGCCCCGGCCGCGCGGTGGCGCGGGCCGTGACGCTCTTCGGTGCCACGGAGGTGCCGGGGATGACGTCGTGCACGAGCACGCTGCCGCTGCCGCCGCTGGTGCGGAAGCCGGTCCCGTACAGCGCCCGGCTTCCCGGACACGACATCGACACCTCCTTGGTGGTGGCGGTGCTCGACGCCGTGCTCGCGGGGACGACCTGCAGGTTCGTGGTCAGCGGCCCGCAACTGGCCCACGCCGAGACGCTCCAGCTGCCGCTGAACGCGCCCAGCTCGACCGCCGTCACCCGCGCCCGGAACGGCGGGCTGCCCTCCGGCACGACCGACTCCAGCGTGACGCTGCCCGCTCCCCCGTCGATGCCCCCGCCGGGACCGTAGAGGAAGGTGCCCGTCGGGCAGTCGACCGTGATCGTCTTGCTCGCCTGCGAGTTGGACGGCGACTGCTCGGTCTCGACGGTGATCGCGGTGACCGCCTGCGCCGACGCCACCGGCAGCACCACGGGTGTCGCGACGACCACCCCCGCCACCAGTGCCGCCTTCCACGACCTGCTGCCCATGCCGCACCTCCTGTCCGCTCGACTCCGGGCTGTCCGCTCGGTTCCGGGGAGAACTCTGCGGCAGGTCCGGCCATGACGGCGGAATCCCGGACACCTCGGGGACGTCGCCGCAGCGTGCCCCCGGTGACTTGACGGGGGTGTCCGAGCTGTCCGAGGATCGCCCCGGCCGACCGGACAGGAAGGCGCACGGGTGATGACCGATGCCGGGCGCACGGCGATCACCCGGCTCGTCGACGAGCTGAAGCGGCTGCGCGACCGAGCCGGGGCGCCTTCGCTGAACCGGTTGGCGGCGCTGACCGCCGCCCTGCCGCACCCGTTGCCCCGCAGCACGATCAGCGACAAGCTCAACGCCCGGTCGTTACCGGAGTGGGAGTTCGTCGCGTCGTTCGTGACCGCCTGCGCCGCGCACGCCGAGCGGTCCGGCGTGGCGCTGCCCCCGACCGCGGTGGACCTGGACCGGTGGGCCGCGCGGCACCTGCGGATGCTGCGCGCGGTCGACGGCGCGCGCGCCGCGAGCAGGTTGGCCGCCTCCGCCCGCGCCGAGCTGGACCGGCACGCCCCGGAGACCACACCGGAGACCGCCCCGGAGCGCGTCGTGGTGGTGCCCCGGCAGCTGCCCGCGGCACCACGGCACTTCGCCGGGCGGACGGCCGAGCTGGCGGCGCTGGACCGGATCGCCGAGGACGCCGCCGAGCCCGGTGGCGCGGTGGTGGTCTCCGCGATCGGCGGAACCGCGGGCATCGGCAAGACCGCGCTGGCCCTGCACTGGGCCCGCCGGGTGGCCGACCGGTTCCCCGACGGGCAGCTCTACGTCGACCTGCGCGGTTACGGCCCCGGCTCGCCCCTGGCGCCCGCCGAGGCCGTGCGCGGCTTCCTCGACGCCTTCGCGGTGCCGCCGCGCGAGGTCCCCACCACCCCCGACGGGCAGGCCGGCCTGTACCGCAGCCTGCTGGCGGGCAGGCGGGTGCTGGTGCTGCTGGACAACGCGCGCGACGCCGAGCAGGTCCGGTCGCTGCTGCCCGGCTCGGCGGGCTGCCTGGCACTGGTGACCAGCCGCGACCGCCTCGCCAGCCTGGTCGCGGTGGAGGGCGCCCACCCGCTGCGGCTGGACCCGCTCCCCCCGGCCGAGGCGCGTTCGGTGTTGGCCGACCGCGTCGGGCCGCACCGCGTGCTGGCCGAGCCCGAGGCCGTCGACCGGATCACCGCCGCCTGCGCCGGGCTGCCCCTGGTCCTGGCGATCGTGGCCGCTCGGGCCGCCGCGCACCCCGACTTCTCCCTCGCCGACCTGGCCGCCGAGCTGACCGGGGCGCGGGCCCTGGACGTGTTCGCGGGCAGCGACCGGGCGGTGGACGTGCGCACGGTGTTCTCCTGGTCCTACCGCGGCCTGGCCCCCGCGGCGGCCCGGCTGTTCCGGCTGCTCAGCCTGCACCCCGGACCGGACGTCGGCACGGTGGCTTCGGCCTGCCTGGCCGGGGTGCCCGCCCGCGAGGCGCACCGGCTGCTGCGGGACCTCGCCGACGCGCACCTGCTGACCGAGCACCGCCCCGGCCGGTTCACCCGCCACGACCTGCTGCGCGCGTACGCCGAGGAGCTGACCGAGGAGCACGACGGCACCGAGGAGCGGCGGGCCGCCACCCACCGGCTGCTGGACCACTACCTGCGCACCGCGGACCGGGCCGCCCGCCTGGTCGACCCGTACCGGGTGACCGCCGAGCTGCCCGAGCAGGCGGCGGGCGCGATCCCGGAGCAGGTGCCCGACACCGCGCGGGCGCTGGCCTGGTTCGCCGCCGAGCACCGGGTGCTGCTGGCGGTCCTGGCGCAGGAGCACGCGGGCTTCGACGCGCAGGCGCACCTGCTGGCGAGGTCCCTCTCGACCTACCTCTACCGCGCCGGGTACTGGCACGACTGGGTGTGCGCGGAGCAGGCGGCGCTCAGAGCCGCCCGGCGCGGCGGGGACCGCCGGGGCCAGGCCGCCGCCCACCGCGGCCTGGCCCGCGCCTACCTGCGGCTGGACCGGGAGGAGGCGGCGCTGGCCCAGCTCCGGCTGGCCCTGGTGCGCTACGCCGAGCTCGACGACCGGGTCGGGCAGGCGCACACCCAGCTCAACCTGGCCGAGGTCTTCGACCGGTTCGGCAGGTACCCGATGGTGCTGCGGCACGCCCGGCTCGCCCTGGACGGGTACCGGGCCGCCGCCCACCCCGCCGGGCAGGCCAAGGCGCTCAACAGCATCGGCTGGAGCCTGAGCATGCAGGGCAGGCACCGGGAGGCCGTCGGCTACTGCCGCGAGGCCCTGGACATCCAGTTGGAGCTGGGCGACCGGGACGGCGCGGCGGACACCCTGGACAGCCTGGGCCACGTGCACCACCGGCTGCACGACCACGCCCTGGCCCGGACGTTCTACCAGCGGGCGGCCGAGCTGTTCCAGGAGACCGGCAACCGCCCCGAGGAGGGCTTCACCCTCGACCACCTCGGTGACGTGCTGGCGGAGTCGGGCGAGCCGGACGCGGCGCGGGAGACCTGGCGACGTGCGGTGGAGCTGCTCGACCGGGGTGGTCCGGCGGAGCGGGTGGACGCCATCCGAGCCAAGCTGGAGCGCGTCGGCCCGCGCTCGTCCGTCACGCGGACGGGCGGCCGGAGCCCGTACGAGGCGTTCTGAGGTCCGTCGCCAGGTGCCGCCCCTGGACCCGAACGCTCAGCTCGCGGTGTCCGAACGCGCGACTGACGGTGCCGGAACGCTCGACTCGTCCGGCGGGGCGGGGCGGTCCTTGGCCATGGTGGACACGACCAGCAGCAGCAGGCCCGCCGCCACGGCGACGGCGACGAAGACCCAGCTGAACGCGGTGATGATGGTGCCGGGGTCGTGCTCGCCGCCACCCGAGGCGATCCCGGTGTTGACGATGGCGCCGAACACGGCCACGCCGACCGCGCTGCCCGCGGACCGGGCGAAGGTGTTCATGCCGGTGACGGTGCCGCGCTCGGCCCAGTCCACCGACGCCTGCGCCGCGATCAGCGTGGGCGACGCGGTCCAGCCCAGGCCGAAGCCGATGACGAACGCCGTGAGCGCCACGGTGATCGGGTTCGGCCACGGCGCGACCACGGCCAGCGCCACCGAGCCGACCAGGGCGATGGCGCTGCCGGTGAGCGCCGTGGCCCGGAAACCCCGCCGCAGGTAGAGGCGCCCGGCGGTGGACGCGGCCAGCGGCCAGCCGAGGGTGAGCGCGGCCACGGCGAGACCGGCCAGCAGCGGGGCCGTGCCCGCCGAGCCCTCCAGGTAGGTCGGCACGAAGCTGGTGATCCCGGTCAGCAGCGCGCCGACGGCGAGCGAGGCCAGGGTGGTGGTCAGGATCAGGCGCCTGCCCAGCACCGCGAAGTCGACGACGGGCTCGGCGGCGCGGCGCTCGACCACCGCGAACGCGGCGAGGGCGACGGTGCCGACCGCGAAGCAGGCGATGCTGGGCGTCGAGGTCCACGCCCAGGCCGTGCCGCCTTCGAGCAGGGCGAGGATCACCGCGGTGAGCCCGACGGTGAGCAGTGCCGCCCCGGCGTAGTCGATGCGGTGGCGGCGCTTCTGGACGGTCTCGCGGTAGAACCGCAGCAGCGCCCACCCGGCGAGCAGGCACAGCGGGATGTTGACCAGGAAGATCCAGCGCCAGGAGGCGAACTGGGAGAACACGCCGCCCAGCGTCGGGCCGACCACCGAGGACACCGCCCACACGCTGGCGATGTAGCCCTGGACCCTGGCGCGCTCCTCCACGGTGTAGATGTCGCCCACGATGGTCATCGCCATCGGGGCCACGGCGCCCGCGCCGAGCCCCTGGACGAGGCGGAACAGGATGAGCGAGGTCATGTCCCAGGCCAGCCCGCACAGCAGCGACCCCAGCAGGAACAGCGCGATGCCCAGCAGGATGACCGGCTTGCGGCCGACCATGTCGGCGACCTTGGCGTAGAGCGGGACGCTGACCGCCTGGGCGAGCAGGTAGATCGAGAACAGCCACGGGAACCGGGTGAACTCGCCGATGTCGGCGACCACCGAGGGCACCGCGGTGGCCAGGATCGTGGCCTCGATCGCGATCAGCCCGGTGGTCAGCATGAGGGCGAACAGGATCGGCCCGCGCTCCGAACGCAGACCCACGGCGGTTGCGGTGCTGTTGGTCACCTAGTCTCCAAGTCGGTCGCTCGGCCCGCTATTCCCGGCGGCGGTACCCGGATACCGCGAGTCGCGCGTCCGGACACCACGAACCGCGCGTTCGGACACCGCGAATCGCGCGTCGGGGTGAGCCAGCGCACACCGGTCAGTCCACTGTGGACATCGTCATCCGGTGAGGCCGGTCTCGGTGACACCACGGACGAGGTAGCGCTGCAGCAGGGCGAACACCAGCACGATCGGCAGGATGGACACCGCCGCCGCGGCGAACAGCAGGGCGATCTTCGGGTTCTGCGCCGTGAGCAGGCTGGACAGCGCCACCTGGACCGTCCACGTCGAGGAGTCCTGCGCGATCACCAGCGGCCACAGGAACTGGTTCCAGCTGCCGATGAAGTCGATGACCGCGATGGCCGCGAAGAACCCCGTCGAGTTCGGGACGACCACCCGCCGGAACACCCCCCACCGGGACAGCCCGTCCAGCCGCCCGGCCTCCTCCAGCGACACCGGGAAGTCGAGGAAGTACTGGCGGAACAGGAACACGTTCAGGGCGCTGAACAACCCCGGCACCACCAGCCCGCGCAGGTCCGACAGCCAGCCCAGGCTCGACACCACCACGAAGCTCGGCACGAAGGTGACCGCGGTCGGCACCATCAGCGTCGCCACGATCGCGCGCAGGACCAGCGGCGCGTGCCGGTACGGGACACGCGCCAGCCCGTAGCCCGCGAGCGAGCACAGCAGCAACTGCCCCGCCGTCTGCAGCACGGCGACCACGGTGGAGTTCAGCAGGCTGCGCGCGAACGGGATCTCCTCGCCGGAGAACACCTCCGCCGCGGTGGACCACCCGGTGCCCAGCCCGTCGCGGACCAGCACGGCGAACGGCAGCAGGAACAGCGCCGCCGCGACCACGAGCGCGGCCCAGCGCGCGACGGCGCCGACGCGGCCCGCCGGGGTGCGGTGGTAGCCGGGGGGACGCATCAGCCCGCCCTCCGCAGCACCCGGCCCGACAGCAGCGTCGCCAGCGCGATCACCAGCGCGAGCACGACCGCGCCCGCGCTGCCCCGGCCCAGGTCCTGCCCGCCGGAGCCGAGCGAGGTGTAGTACAGGTAGACCAGGGGCGGCCGGGCGAACGGCGGGTAGCCCCTGGAGTCGCCGAGGATGTTGTAGAACTCGTCGAACGCCTGGTAGGCGTTGATCAGGTTCAGGGTGAGCACGGCGACCAGCGCGCCGCGCAGACCCGGCAGCGTGACGTGCCGGAAGGTCTGCCACCTCGGCGATGCCCCGTCGGTCCACGCCGCCTCGTACAGGTGCGCCGGGATGCGCTGCAGCGCGGCGATGAACAGGATCATGTAGAAGCCCAGCTGCAGCCACAGCCGGGCGGTGACGAGCACGACCCAGTACAGCGGCGGGTCGACCGTGCCGACCCACGCCTGCGGCTGCCCGCCGAACCAGCCCAGCGCGGTGTTGGCCACCCCGCTGTCGACCCCGGAGAACAGCGACATCTTCCACACCAGCGAGGCCACCACGTAGGAGCAGGCGAACGGCAGGAAGAACACCGACCGGAAGAACGCCCGCGCGACGCGGACCTGGTTGACCAGCAGGGCCAGCGCGAGCGCCAGCACCACCGTGGTGGGGATGACGAACGCGGCGAACACCGTGAAAGTGCCGATGCTGTCGAGGAAAGCGCGGTCGGTGAGCACGTCCGCGTAGTTGCCCAGCCCGACGAACTCGGTCGGTGTCACGGTGTTGCGCGCGTCGAAGAAGCTGAGGTAGGCGCTCCACCCGATCGGCACGTAGGTGAACGCCAGCAGCCCGGCCGCGAACGGGCCGACGAACAGCCAGAACGCGAGCGCGGCGCGCCGCCCGCTCACCTGTCCAGCCGCGCGATCTCGTCCCGCGCCACGTCCAGCGCCGTGCGCAGCTCGGCCGCCGGGTCCGCGCCTTCACGCGCGATCCGGGAGACCGCGTCCGACAGGGCGGTGTTGGCGCGGGCCGACCAGCGGGCGGGGCTGGCGATGCGCCCGCCCGCGGTGACGAGTTCGGCGATCCGCTTGCCCGGCCCGTCGCGCAGCGGCTCGGCCCGCTCCGCCAGGCTCCGCCGGGCGGGCAGGTGCGCGCCGAACGCGGTGGCGAACTCGGTCTGGTACTCCGTCTTGTCCACCCACAGCCACTTGACGTAGGCCTTGGCCGCGTCGACGTCGGCGCTGCGCGCGTTCACCATCGCGCTGTACGCGCCCACCGGCACCGATTCCGCGCCGTCGGCGTCCAGGCGCGGGAACGGCAGCACGCCGACGTCGTCGCCGTGCGCCTCGGTGATCTTGGGCAGGTTCCACAGGCCGGTCCACTGCATGGCGGCGAGGCCGTCGACGAACGCGCCGGGGTCGGCCCAGTCGGTCGGCGCGCCCAGCAGCAGGCCGCCGCCCCGGTGCAGCTCGCGCAGCTTGCCGAACACCTCGGCGGCGCGCGGGTCGTCGAAGCCGGGGGCCTTGCCGTCCTCGGACAGCAGGTCCAGGCCCGCCGACCACAGCAGCGGCGCGGTGAGCACGCCGACGCCGCCGTCGTTGCCCGCGAACAGGCCGCGCACGCCGTCGGTGGTCAACCGCCGGGCCGCGTCCAGCAGCTCGTCGACGGTCCGGGGCGGGGTGAGCCCCGCCTTCTCCAGCAGGCTGGGCCGGTAGTACAGGACCTGGGTGTCGATGGCCTGCGGGATGCCGTAGAGCTCGCCGTCGACCGTCTGCGAGTCCAGCAGCGCCCGGACGAAGTCGTCGCGGGTCTGCCCCAGCAGGTCGCCCAGCGGCACCACCTGTCGCTGCCGCACCCAGTCGACCTTGACCTGCGCCTCGAACACGTCGGGCACGGCGCTGTTCTGCAGGGCGGTCATGATCTTGGAGTCGTAGTCGCCGGGGTTCCACTGCACCTCGACCCGCGCGTCCGGGTAGGCGGCGGCGTAGCGCCGCACCGCGTCCTGGACGCCGTCCTCGCCGTAGGCGTGGTACCAGTGGCGCAGCGTCCCCTCGGCGGACCCCTCGCGGCCCGTGTTGGACCCGCAAGCGGTCAGCCCCAGTAACCCGGCGACCACGAGGAACGACCGACGGTCGAGCTCGACGCCCATCCCGCTACCTCCCCGACTCGGTTGTGGGGAAAGTATCGAACCGGGGTGATCACGTGTCGAGCGTTCCCACCAGGGGGGAGGACCGGTCAGGCCGCGTCGACCTCGTCGAGGAAGCCCAGCAGGGCCTTCGCCAGCTCGTCCGGCGCCTCCAGGGCGGCGTAGTGCCCCACACCTTCGAGTGACACCGCGCGGAGCTGCCCCGAGGTGACCCCGGCGAAGGTGTCGGCCGTGAAGTCGCCACCGCCCGCGCCGACCGCGAGCACGGGCACGCGCAGCGGGCGCTCGGCGGCCAGCGCCGCGATGTCCGGGCCTTCCCGCAGCATCGACCGGTAGAGGCCGACAGCGCCCCGGAGGCCGCCCGGCCGCGAGTAGGTCCTGGCGAACTCGTCGACGTCGGCTTCGGTGATCGCCCCCGGCGTCGCGCACAGCGCCGGGAACGCGAAGCGGGACAGGAACTCGCGCTCCCGCCCGGCCAGCAGCAGCTCGGCGATGCCGGGCGCGGCGAGCACACCGATGTGCCAGCTGCCGCCCCGCGTGACGTCGGCCAGCGCTTCCAGGCCGAAGCCGGGCAGTCCCATCTCGATCGCGGTGAAGCTGCGCACGTGCTCGGGGTGCGCGGCGGCGAGGCGGAACAGGGTCGCGCCGCTGATGTCCTGCCCCACCAGGTGCACCGGGCCGACGCCGAGCAGGCCGATGAGCTGGTGCAGGTCCTCGGCGGCGGTGGCGCTGTCGTGCTCGTCGGTCGCGGTGGCGGAGTCGCCGAAGCCGCGCAGGTCCACGGCGAACACCCGGTGGTGCGCCGCCAACAGCGGGATGAGCTCGTGGAAGGCCCACCAGCTCTCGGGGAACCCGTGGACCAGCAGCAGCGGGGACCCGGTGGTGCCCGCTTCGACGTAGTGCAGCCGGGTTCCGTTGACCTCCACGTGGTGGTGCGCGACCTCGGACAGGGTGGCGGGTGCGGTGTTCATGACGTCCTCAAATAGACAACTCGGTTGTCCATCAATATAGACAACCGAGTTGTCTTTGTCGAGTCGGTCGTACCCTTGGCCCATGTCCCGCTCCGGCGCCGATCTCGCCCTGCTCCTGCTCGGGGGCTTCCGCTGCCTGGTGGACGCGGCCCAGGCCGAGCTGGCCGACCGCGGCCACGGCGACGTCCGCCCCGTCCACGACTTCGCCATCCGGGCCATCGCCTCGGGCGCGGACAGCGCTTCCGAGCTTGGGCGGCGCATGGCGGTGTCGAAGCAGGCGGCGGCCAAGACGATCGCGGTGCTGCAGGAGCGCGGCTACGTGGCCCGCGAGGCCGACCCCGCCGACGCCCGCCGCAAGCGGCTCCGGGTGACCGATCGGGGGTTCGCCATGCTCCGGGAGGCCGAGGCCATCTTCGACGAGCTGCGCGAGCAGTGGGCGCGGCGGATCGGCGCGGACCAGCTCAAGGAGCTCGAAGCGCGGTTGACCGACCTGGTGGGCGCGACGCCCGTGCGCCTGGACACGCCGGGCTGGCTGGCGCGGGACCTGGGCGAGCCGGTCTGAGCGCTGGGCGCACCCGTGCCGACCGGGCGCGCCCAGCGCCGCTCTTACCCGCTGACCGACGCGGAGAAGTTGTTCACCGCCAGGCCCACGCCGCCGTTCCACGGCTCGAAGCCCGCCTGGATGCTCGTCAGGTACCAGGAGTTCGTGATCGCCCCGCGATCACGCACGTCGTTGATGAAGTCCAGCACGTTGAACGACCACGACGTGATCGGCGACGGCGCGACGTAGGAGATCACGTTGTTGCCCCCGTTGTTGCCCCGCCAGACCTCCCAGCCGCGGCCCGCGATGGTGGCGTTGCCCACCGCGCTGCCGATCGGCTGGATCGGGCCCTGCCGGTTGAACCAGATCATGATCTCCATCTGGTTCACCCCGTTGGTCTTCGGCGAGGGGTCGAGCCAGATGTCGTACGAGGCGTTGTAGGTGCCGCCCGCGAACCGGTAGTCGATCGAGGAGGTCGCGCTGCGGATGCGGCTGACCTGCATCGGCAGGTTCGTCCCCGGCGAGCAGTTGGCGTAGTGGCAGCCCGCGTACACCGACGGGTAGGAAAGCGGCGCGCCGTTGGTGGCCGCCGAGCCGTCCTGCTGGGTGATCTGGAACCCGGTCGAGGTGACGTTGATGCACTGGGTGGCGGAGCTGCCCCACCTGTTGTTCTGGACCACGTAGCGGCCCTGGATGGTGGTCGTGCCGTACTGCTGGCAGATCGTCGTGTCGGCTTGCGCCTGGCCCGTGCTGGCGGCGAGCGTGCCCGCGGTCAGCAGGCAGGCCAGCGCGAGGGAACGGACGGTGCTCTTCATCGAACTCCTCCCGAACGGTCCGCGGCGGCGGTGGTGGGGCGTTCTGGGAACGCTCCCACAACCAACCGGGTACCCGCCAGTGCGCATGCCGATGCCGATTCGGTCAGCCCGCTCCCGCGTCGGTGACGGTGCCGACGGCGGTGATCACACCGCCGCTGGGGGTGTGCACCGTGAAGTCCAGCCGAACCCGCTCGGCGGGCTCGGCCTCGGCGTCGGTCACCGTCGGCACGGCCACTTCCGCGCTCAGGCCGTCCCCCGCCATGAAGGCCAGCACCGTGCGCAGCTGCGTCGTGGACAGCGGTCGCGACGGCAGCGGCTCCTCGCCGGAGGCCTGCCTGCGGAACCACTCCGGGTCGACGTCCGCGGTGGACAGCTCGGGCCCGTCCGCCGGAGCCAGGGGCGCGCCCGAGAGCAGGACGGTGCTGTCGACCGCCTCGGACAGCGTCGCCCGCCACGTCAGCGGAGCCCCCTCGGCGGCCTCGGCCGGGGCGATGGTGATGGTCGGCTCCGGGTCGTCGTTGCGCACCGCGAGAGCGCCCGAGTGGCGGCCGACGACCGTGCCCCGGACGGCCTTCACCTGCACCCAGCGCCGCACGTCCCGGCTCCACCGGGTGTTGCCCGCCACCTGCAGCCCGACCTCGATCTCGCGCTGTCCCGGCTGGACGGCCACCAGCCGCTGGCTGTACTCCTGCCCCTGCTCGTTGACGAACAGCCGCACCAGGCCGGGACCGTCACCGGAGACGGCGACCGGGAACCGGACGGTCCGGGTGCCCGAGTCGCCCTCGTCGACGGTCAGCGCACCCACGTCGACCCGAGGCAGCGCCACCGGTCGCGGGTCCGGCAGACCGCGGTCCCAGCCGTGCGCGTCGATCAGCCACGCCCGCCCGGCGCCACCGCGCGGGACGAGCTCCAGCTCGGCGACGCGGTCGAGGTCGACGCCCTGCGCGGGCAGCGGGAGGCGGGCCTCCTGCGCCCAGTGGGCGGACAGCCGCTCGGTGGCGGGCAGCCCGTCCAGCGACACCTCCCCCAGCCGCGCGCGGCGACCGCTGGTGTCGGCGACGGCCACCTCGAAGCGGTTGCCCAGGCTGTTGGGCGGGACCACCAGCCGCAGCGCCAGCTCCCGCGCGCCCGCCAGCGAGACGGCCCGGCCGGGGCGCACGACCGCTGCTCGGCCCTCCTCGGACCACTTCAGCGCCACCGCGAACCGCCCCTGCTCCGACGGGGCGCCGGAGAACCGGTTGAAGTGCGGCGAGGTCAGCGGGTAGTCCTGGTCGCCGCACGAGGCGGCCGGGTCCGCCGTGACCTGCGCGCACACCCGCGCGTCGCCACCGGCGGTGGTCGCCTCGTCGGGCACGACGAACGCCGACCGCGCGCCGCCGACGGCGTGGCCGAGCACGCGCGCCGGATCGGCCGACGGGGCGCGCGCAGCCGAGCCGTCCAGCAGCGGCAGCACGCGCCGGTCACCCTCGACGAACAGGCGCGCCGCCGCCGCGATGTAGGTCGCGCCCGCGGTCTGCTGCTGCGCCGCGGTCAACCGGGTGGGGGTTCCCGGCGAGCACACCGCGTCGATGGGCGGGCTCGCGAAGTCGTCGTACGCCGGGGCTTGCGCCTGGCCGGGAGTCCACTCGGTGTTGAAGTAGTTGTGGTTCGCGCCGACGAAGTACAGCGCGCTGTGCAACGCGGTTCCACGGCTGACCCCGCGGGTCGCGTCCAGGTACATCTGGCCCTGCAGGTCGCTCACGTCGCCGTCGCAGCCGGGCAGGATCGTCACCGAGGGCACGTCCGGCGCCGGGTTGTGCCCGAAGACGGTCGGCCCGATCAGCAGGTCGCCCTTGATCTTCCAGCGCACCGGACCGTCGAAGCCGCTGCCGGGCGGTGGCGGGCTCAGGCTGTCGGTGGCCGCGCGGTTGACGCCCTCGCCGCCGCGCGAGTGGCCGATGAGGAAAACGTTGTCCATGTCGGCGGCGGGCGCGGCGCGGACGATGTCGGGAGCCGATCCCCGGTCCGCGCCCGCCCAGTCGGCCCACTTCGCCAGGTGCGCGCGGACCAGCGCCGACCGCGCTCCCGCTCCCGATTCGACGTCCCCGGCGTCCTGCGCGTTGATCCCGTTGGCCGAGATGGAGACGGTCACGTAGCCCTGCGAGGCGAGCAGTCGCTGCGCCTGGAGGTAGCCGCGGTGGCTGGGCACCGGCTCGGCCCCCTCCCGGCAGGGCCAGTTCAGCAGGATGCCGTCCGCGACACCGGGCTGGTAGCAGGTGAAGTGCCTGCCGTGCAGGAACAGCGCCAGCGGGCGCTTGCCTGGCGCCCCGCTCGGCGCCACCACCACGGCCCGCATCTCGACCGGCGTCGCGTACCCCGGGATGGCCATGGGAGCCAGCTCGTACTCCCCGGCGCGGGTCGGGAAGGGTCCGGGCAGGCCGGGGTCGACCTCGTTCGCGGGCAGCGGCGCCGGTGGCGCCGGTGGGGTCGAGCCCAGTGGGCGCGGCGGCTCCTCGGCGTCCAGCCGCCTGCCCGAGACGCGGACCTGGAGCCGGTCGGGATGGCCGACCTCCGGCGCGTCCAGGGTGTACGAGCGCAGGTCGGTGGAGGGGCGCGGTCGCCCGAGCAGCCGGTCGCCCTCCCAGAACTCGATCGCGGCGGCGCCGGGCGGGATCGGTTCGGGCGAGGTCCAGACCAGCCGCTGGCCCGCGATCGCCCACCCCGCGGGAGGCTGGTCGCCCTGCCGCGAAGCCGCTGCCGCCGGTGTGGCCAGACCCGCCACGAGCAGCGCGCAGACCAGTAATCGGGTCGGGTGCATGTGCCATCCCCTCGGATCGGCCGGTGTGGACCAGTTCTAGCGTCGTTCCGGATCGACCCGCAAGGCAGCGCGGGGCACGCCCGTTCCGCCGCAGCGCCTTCCGCGCACCGCGCCGCCCGGCGGCGGTGATCGCGCGGAGGTGGCCAGTGGGCGGGCGGGCGAAGTAGCGTTCGGCTGTGGCGGAGCGCAACGAGGTCATCGCCGAGCGGTACCGGCTCGTGGCCCCGGTGGGGCGCGGGGCCACCGGGGTCGTCTGGCAGGCGCGCGACGAGCGGTTGGGCCGGGTCGTCGCGATCAAGTTCCCCACCGCGCTGCCCACCGAGGGCGATCCGTCGCAAGCCCTGGAGCGGATCGCGCGGGAGGGGCGGATCGCCGCCCGGTTGCGGCACCCGCACGCGGTCACCGTGCACGACGTCGTGGAGCACGGCGGCAGGCCGTGCCTGGTGATGGAGTACCTGCCCTCGCGGACGCTGGCGGAACTGCTCGACGAGCGCGGGCCGCTGCCGGGGGAGCTGGTGGCGGGCGTGGGGTGGCAGGTGGCGGCGGCGTTGGCGGCGGCGCACGCGGCGGGCGTCGTGCACCGGGACGTCACGCCGTTCAACGTCCTGCTGGGCGACGACGGCACCGCGAAGATCGCCGATTTCGGCGTCGCCCGCGCGGTCGGCGAGGGCGCGGTGGCCGACACCCGTCCCGTCGTGGGCACGCCCGCGTTCCTCGCGCCGGAGGTGGTGGCGGGCCAAGAGGCGGTGTTCGCCTCCGACGTGTACTCCCTGGGCGCGACGCTGTACGCGGCGCTGGAGGGCCACCCGCCGTTCGGGACGGCGCAGGAGCCGCCGCCAGCGGAGGAAGGGGCGTCCCCCCTGGCGCAGGTGCTGCGGCAGCTCCTGCGGCGCGACCCCGCGCAGCGGCCCACCATGGCCGAGGCGCACGGGCTGCTGGACGCGGTCGTCGCGGGACGGCCGCTGCCCGGCTCGCCGCAGGCGGGCGACACGCGGGCGCTGCCCGCACCCCGCCGCGCGTCGTGGCGCGCGATCACCCTGGTGTCCGGAGCCGCGGTGCTGGCCGTCGGCGGGCTGGTCGTCGGCGGGCTGGTCGTCAACGGGCTGGTGGCCGGGAACTCCTCGCGCGGCGGCGACCCGTCCTCCGAGGCCCGACCAGCCCCGACCGACACCCCGAGCACCACGACGACCACCGCCACCGCCGTCTCGTCCGGTTGCACCGCGCGGTTCGAGATCACCAACTCCTGGCCGGGCGGCTACCAGGTCCAGGTGACCGTGCGCAACGCGGGCGAGCGCGCGCTCGACGCCTGGGCCGTGACCTGGCCCCAACCCGAGGGCCACACGATCAGCAACCTGTGGAACGGGGTCCTCACCGCGAACACCGGCACCGCCTCGGTGACGGTCACCAGCGCCGGTTACAACGCCGAGCTGCCCGTGGCGGGCTCCACCACGTTCGGCTTCACCGCCAACGGCCCGGCTACGCCCCGGCTGGACCTCACCTGCACCTCCGGCGACTGACCTCGAAGCCGCCCCCCAGGCGTCGGTGTTTCATCGGGCGTGGGCGGACCCGCGCCCGTATTGTCGCAACTGCCCGATCATGACCCGATCGGGCAGGGGCGGCACGCGCGGGGAGGACCAGTGCTCGACATCGGCGCGCTCACCTGGACCGTCACGATCGGCCTGATCCTGCTCCTGCTCGCGATCGACCTGGTGCTGGCGGCCGTCCGCCCGCACCGGGTGGGCTTCCGCGAGGCCACCGCCTGGTCGGTGTTCTACGTCCTGGTCGCGATCGGCTTCGGCGTCTGGTTCGCCGCGCGGTACGGCGGCGAATACGGCACCGAGTACTTCGCGGGCTACATCGTCGAGAAGAGCCTGTCGGTCGACAACCTGTTCGTCTTCGTCATCATCATGACCACGTTCGCCGTGCCCGAGGAGCACCAGCACAAGGTGCTCACCTTCGGCATCCTGCTGGCGCTGGTCATGCGCGCGATCTTCATCGCGCTCGGCGCCACCCTGCTGTCCCTGTTCTCCTTCATGTTCCTGCTGTTCGGGCTGCTGCTGATCTACACCGCCGTGCAGCTGTTCCGACACCGCGACGAGGACCCGGACGTCGAGGACAACGCCGTGGTCAAGACCGCACGCAGGGTGCTGCCGATCACCGAGGACTACGTGGGGGGCAAGCTCACCACGCGCGCCGACGGCCGCCGCGCGTTCACCCCGCTGTTCATCGTCCTGCTCGCCATCGGCAGCATCGACCTGCTCTTCGCGCTCGACTCCATCCCCGCGGTGTTCGGCGTGACCGAGCACCCCTTCATCGTCTTCGCCGCCAACGCCTTCGCCCTGCTGGGCCTGCGAGCCCTGTTCTTCCTGGTCAAGGGACTGCTCGACCGGCTGGTGCACCTGTCCACCGGGCTCTCGCTGATCCTGGCGTTCATCGGCGTCAAGCTCATCCTGCACTGGGCGCACGTCGACATCGACGCCCGCGTGCCGGAGATCCCCACCCCGCTCAGCCTCGGCGTGATCATCGGCATCCTCGCGGTCGTCACGGTGACCAGCCTGATCAAGACCCGGCGCGATCCCAGCGCCAAGGCGCACCCCGGCTCGCTGCGCGCGCACCGGAAGGCGTCCGACCGCGACCGGCCGGACGCCCGCTGAGCACGCGCCGTCAGCGGCGGCGCTTCTTCAGGTACGCCGCGAGCTCGTCGTAGGCGCCCGCGTCGTTGCCGTACAGGGCGTAGTTGCGGGCGGTCTCCATCCACTCGCCGATGCTGGGGCGCACCGACCTCGCCGCGTCCTGGAGGTGGCGCTGGGTGATCGGCTGGACCCGGCCCGAGGCCATGGACTCCTCCATCGCCGTCTCCGTCGCCTGCTCGCAGACCAGCGCCAGGTCGGCGCCGGACATGCCGTCGGTGCCCTTGGCGATCTTCGCCAGGTCCAGCCGCTCGGTGGGGCGGCCGCGCAGGTGCAGCCGCAGGATCGCCTCGCGGGCCTGCGCGTCGGGCGGCAGCACCAGCACCGTCCGGTCGAAGCGGCCGGGCCGCAGCAGCGCCGAGTCGATGTCCCACGGGTGGTTGCTCGCGGCCAGGACGAACAGGCCCTCGTTGTCGGTGCTCGCGCCGTCGAGCTCGGCCAGCATCTGGTTGACCACACCGCGCATCGACGACCCGCCGCGCAGCTGCGACCGCTTCTGCCCCAGTGCGTCCATCTCGTCGAAGAACAGCAGGCACGGCCGGTTGCGGCGGGCGGTGTCGAAGATGCTCCGCAGGTTGCGCTCGCTGCTGCCGATCCACATGTCCAGCACGTCGCTGAGGCCGATCTCGTAGAAGCTCGCGCCCAGCTCTCCGGCCAGCGCGCGGGCGATGAGGGTCTTGCCGCAGCCGGGCGGCCCCCACAGCAGCAGCCCGCCGCGCAGGGACTTGCCGAACTGCAGGCGCAGTTCGGGGTTGCGCAGCGGGGTGAGGAACGACATGTCCAGGCGCTTCTTCACCTCGGCCAGGCCGCCGATGTCCGCCAGCGTGATCCCGGCCTTGCCGAGCGTGCCGATGGCGGGCTCGGCGACGGCCTCGCTGTCGGTCCACCGCTGGAGGATCTCGTCGGCGGTGTCCGGGATGGCCGCCGCCACCGGAGCCGTCGGCGCCGGTGGCGGGGCGACCGGGGCCACCGGAGCGGTGGCGGGCGGGGCCGCCGGGTCCAGCGCGTCGGCGAGGCGGCCGTAAGAGGCCGCTTTCGCCTCGTCACCGGTCGCCCGTGCGGCGGCAGCGGCGGTGCGCAGCGCCCCGACGTGGTCCGGCACGGCCGCCAGGACGGCGGTCGCGTGGGTGAGGGCCCCGGCCGGGTCGCCCGCCGCCAGCAGCAGCTGCGCGACGTGGGCCCGCACCGGGTGGTTGTCGGGGTCCGCGGTCAGCGCGCCGAGCAGGGCCTCGATCACCGGATCATGCGTCACGCGGCGCACGGTACCCGATGCGGTCGCGTTGACCAGCCGGTTCCGCGTCTCTACGGTATGCCGGACGATTGCGGCGCTCGCCGGGGTGGGGAATGGACGAAACTTCTGCAGTTGCGGTGCGGCGCGGTCAGGCGCTGCTGGAGCTGGGCCGGGCCAAGGAGGCGGAGGGGCACTTCCGCACCGCGCTGGCCGCCTCCCCCGGCGACCCGGAGCTGCACACGCTGCTCGCCCAGTCGCTGCTGCGCCAGCAGCGCTACGGCGAGGCGCGCGACGCGAGCCGCGCGGCGCTCACCGCCGACCCCGAGGACGTGACGGCCCACTCCGCCCTCGCCGGGGCGCTGGCCGGGTTGAAGCTGCTGCCCGAAGCGCTGGAGGTGGTGCGGCGGGCCCTGGAGCTGGCCCCGCTGTCCGCCGGGCTGCACCTGCAGGAGGGCTACGTGCTGCTGGCGCAAGACCGGCCCGCCGAGGCGCTGGAAAGCGTCGGGCGGGCCCGCGCCCTCGCGCCGGAGGACGCCGACTGCGCGGCGCTGCGGGCGGCCGCGCTCTACGAGCTGCACCGGCTCGACGAAGCCGACGCCGCGGTGGCCGAGGCGCTGCGCCTGGACCCGCAGCACGTCGACGCCCACCGCATCCAGGGCCTGCTGGCGCTGCGCCGCGGCGGCGGCGAGTCCGCGATCCGCGCCCACCGCACCGCCCTGCGCCTGGACCCCACCGACTCGGGCGCCCGCGAGGGCCTGTCCGTCGCGCTCAAGTCCCGCAACCCGCTGTACGGGGCGCTGCTGCGGTACGGCTCGTGGCTGTCCTCGCTGCCCACCGGCACGCGCTGGCTGGTGCTGCTGGTGCCGTTCGTCCTGACCCGCCTGCTGCGCCCGTTCGACGGCCAGACGTGGGCCGAGGTGCTGATCGTCGTGGTCGTCGCGCTGGTCGTGCTGAGCTGGGCGCTGGAACCGCTGATGAACTGCGTCCTGCTGCTGGGCCGCGAGCGCCACCTGCTCAGCCGCCCGGCTCGGCTGGCGACCTACGGCTTCCTCGGCTTCGCCTCGGCGTCGATCGCGACCGTCGTGGTCGGCATGACCGCCGGTCCGCCCCGGCTGATGACCCTCGCCCTCGGCCTGGGGCTGTGGGCGATGGCCACCGGTTCCGCGCACACCGTCCGCGCGGACCTGCGCAAGGTGCCCGCGATCGGCGCGGCGGTGGCGGCGCTGCTGGCCGTCGTGGCGTTCGCGGCCACTGTGGCCGGTGCCGAGAGCGCGGGTCTGGTCGTGTCGCTGGTGCTGCTCGGCGGCATCGCCGCCACCTGGTTCACCGTCTTCGCCTAGCTCCGCCCGAAGTCACCCGTTCGGGCGGGCCGGTAGTGGTTACCGGCCCGCCGTCGAGCGTCGGGTGGTACTTGCCGACGGGTGGGGTCAGGGGGTGGCGGGCGGGGATTCGGGCAGGGGGCAGCGGCCCGCGGCCTCCCACCGCTGCTTCAGGTCGGCGGGGATGCTGAGGGTGGTGGACTGGCCGTCGGTGAGGGTGCGAACGCTGCCGCCGAGCAGCAGCGCGCCCGCGCGGTCGAGGATCGTGGTGGCCAGTGCGCTGCTGTCCTCGGTGCGCTCCAGCGCCCGCACCAGGCGGGTGCCCGCGCGCACCACGCCCGCCCACCCGCGCGCGGAGGGGACCTGCATCCAGTCCGCCACCTCCGGCTTGACGACCTGGCGCACCATGGCGGCCACGATGCCGTCGAACACCTTGCCGGGGAACAGGTTCTCGTACAGGTCGAGCAGGTGGCGGGTGAGCACCACGCCCTCCGGCGAGGGACCGTAGGCGGTCTCCACCAGCGCGGCGCTCAGCTCGCGCGCCTCTTCCAGGCTCTCCGGCACGGCCTCGACGGGGATGCCCAGCATGGCGCCCGCCACGCGCCAGACGTAGTAGTAGTCGGCGGCTTCGGCCTCGGTGACAGAGATGCCGATGCGGCGCATCCCCTCCACCACCTGGACGGAGAAGATCAGCAGCGCGCCGACCATGTCCTGCTGGCAGACCGGCACGCCGTCGGCGGCCACGTCCCAACGCCCCGACGTGGTCAGGAAGTGCCGCACGG
This sequence comes from Saccharothrix coeruleofusca, assembly GCF_017876325.1. Classification (NCBI taxonomy): domain Bacteria; kingdom Bacillati; phylum Actinomycetota; class Actinomycetes; order Pseudonocardiales; family Pseudonocardiaceae; genus Saccharothrix; species Saccharothrix coeruleofusca. Next base: position 2,028,289 of record NZ_JAGINV010000001.1, on the reverse strand, counting down.
CGGCGTGGATGAGCCGGGTCTTCTGGATGGTCGGCACGAACGACCCGCCGCTGCCGAAGGCGTCGCGGCCCATCATGTCCATGACGAACTGGGAGGTCTCCGACAACCGCCGGTGCGGCTGGTCCAGGCCGTGGGTCAGGCACAGCGCCCGCGCGCCGCGCGCGTGGGCGTAGCAGTTGACCATCGCGCCGAAGGTGAGCACCGATGCGACGTGCACGCCGTCGTCGACGAAGAACTCGTAGGCCCGCGCCACGCGGTCGTGGTCCACCCACTCCGGTGGGCTGTCGGTGGCGACGAGGAACTCCCGCACCACGTCGGGCAACCGCTCGGGGATGGGCTGGTCGTTGGCGCGGAAGTGCTCCAGCACCTCGTTGACGGCGCCGACCCGGCCGGTGGCGACCAGGTCGGCGATGACGGCGTCGGCGGGCGGGTCGCCCCGGAACTTCAGCGCTTCGACGGCGGCGGTGTCGATCATGGGCGACTCCCCTTCACTCGTGGGACTCCACCCCACACTCCGCCGATTCCCACCGCCAGAACACGATGTGGTGAATCCGCGCCCGAACGCCGCGAGCTCAGCGCTCGGGGGCCACCTCTTTCCGCATTCCCTTCGGCGACCGGGTGCGCCGCCACCACTTGTCGACCTCGACGACGGCGTAGGCCACGACGGCCAGCCCCACCACCGGCAGCCACGCGCTCCACCCGATGGGCGCGGTGTGGAACAGCGCGTTCATCACCGGCGTGTAGGTCAGCAGCAGTTGCAGCACGACGGTGACGGCGATGCCGATCAACAGCCACGGGTTGCGGCGCACGCCCACGCGCGGGCGCAGGTTCTCCAAGGAGCGGCAGTTGAACAGATAGGCGATCTGGGCCGCGACGAACACGTTGACCGCGACGGTGCGCGCCTGGTCGACCGGACCGTCGAAGAGGTGGAAGGCGGCGAACGACCCGGCCAGCAGCACCACGGAGACGAGCAGGACGCGCTGCGCCAGGCTCGCCGTGAGCAGGGGCAGCGACGGCGGCAGCGGTGGGCGGCGCATGACGTCGGGCTCGCGCGGTTCGAAGGCCAGCGTCAGCCCCAGCGCCACGGCGGTGGTCATGTTGATCCACAGGATCTGCACCGGCAGGATCGGCAGGGCGGTGCCCAGCAGGATGGCGGTGAGGATGACCAGGCCCTCGGCCATGTTGGTGGGCAGGGTCCAGATGATGAACTTGCGCAGGTTGTCGAAGACCGCCCGGCCCTCCTCCACCGCGGCGCGGATGGAGGAGAAGTTGTCGTCGGTCAGCACCATGTCGGCGGCTTGCTTGGCGACCTCGGTGCCGCCCCGGCCCATCGCGACGCCGATGTCGGCGCGGCGCAGGGCGGGGGCGTCGTTGACCCCGTCGCCGGTCATCGCCACCACGTGGCCGTCCGCCTGGAACCGCTTGACCAGCCGCAGCTTCTCCTCCGGCGAGACCCGCGCGTGCACGGCGCCGGGTGCGAGGGAGAAGTGCTCGGCGATGGCGCGGGCGGTGCCGAGGTGGTCGCCGGTGATCATGCGGACCTCGATGCCCGCCTCCTGGCAGGCCCGCACCGCTTCCAGCGCCTCGGGGCGCGGTGGGTCGTGCATCGCCTGCAGTCCCAGGAACACGGCCCCGCGCAGGGCTTCCTCGGTCAGCGGGGTGTCCTCGGGAACCTCGGCGCGGGCGAACGCGAGCACGCGCAGCCCCCGGCCCGCCAGCTCCTCGGCGTCGCGGTGGTCGGCGTCGCCGGTGAACTCGGCGATGCGCTCCACCGCCCCCTTGAGGTAGACCACGCCGCCGGTGTGGCGGGTCGCCATGAACCGCCGCTGCGAGGTGAAGGGCAGCTCGTCCACCCGCTCGGGCACGTCGTCGCGGCTGAGCCCGGCCTTGCGGGCGGAGACCACGAGCGCGGCTTCGGTGGGGTCGCCGACCGCGGTCCACCGGTCGTCCTGGCGGACCACGTCGGCGTCGTTGCACGCCAGCCCCGCCAGCAGGACCTCGCGCACGGCGGGGGGCGCGGACGGGTGCCGGGCCACCGGCGAGTAGCCGATGCCGTCGACCTCCCAGCGGTCGCCGCCCGCGACGACGTGGCGCACGGTCATGGCGTTGGTGGTGAGGGTGCCGGTCTTGTCGGTGCAGATGACGGTGGTGCTGCCCAGCGTCTCCACGGCGGGCAGCCTGCGGATGACGGCGTTGCGGCGGGCCATCCGCGCCACGCCGATCGCCAGCGTCACGGTGACCGCGGCGGGCAGGCCCTCGGGGATGGCGCCCACGGCCAGCGCGACGGCGGCGGTGACCATGTCCGCGAACGGCTCGCCGCGCAGCAGGCCGATGACCACGCTGAGCACCGCCAGGCCGAGGATGCCCGCCGTGAGCACCCGGCTGAACCTGGCCAGCTTGCGCGTCAGCGGCGTCCGCACGGTCGTGGTCGAGCCGACCAGCCGGTGCACGTGCCCGATCTCGGTGTCCGCGCCGGTCTCGACGACGACGCCGCGTCCGCCGCCGGTGGTCACCAGCGTGCCGGAGTAGGCCATGTCGGCGCGGTCGGCCAGCGCGGTGTCGTGCGGGACGGGCAGCGGGTTCTTGAGCACCGGCTGCGACTCGCCGGTCAGCGCCGACTCGTCGACGCGCAGCTCCCTGCTGCGCACCAGGCGCAGGTCGGCGGGCACCTGGTCGCCCTCCTCCAGCACCACCAGGTCGCCGGGCACCAGCTCGTCCGAGGCGACCCGCGCGGCCACGCCGTCGCGCACCACGGTGGCCTCGGTGCGGACCATCGCCTCCAGCGCGTCCAGCGCGCGTTCGGCCCTGACCTCCTGCAGGTAGCCGACGATCGCGTTGACCAGGACCACCGCCAGCACCACCGAGGCGTCCACGGTCTCGCCCAGCGCGAAGGTCAGCGCCGCCGCGCCCAGCAGCACGTAGATCAGCGGGTTGTGGAACTGCGCGAGCATCCGCCGCAGCCTGCCGGGGCCGCGGTGCTCGGGCAGCCGGTTGGGCCCCAGCTCGGCCAGCCGCCGGGCCGCCGCGGCGGCGGACAGGCCGGTGTCCGCGTCGGTCTCGGCCAGCAGCACGACCTCGTGCACCGGCATCCCGTGCGGCGCGGCTTCGCGCTCAGCCGTGGCCGACGGCACGACCGACCTCCGGGAAGCTGACGTCGACCACGCCCGCCACCGCGCCCGCGAGCACGGTGGCGACGTGCCGGTCCCGCTCGTCACCCAATGAGTCCACTATGGGCACATGACCGTCCACTGCGGACACCTCCCAGCGGTGCGGGTCGGCGTAGAGGCCCAGCCGGTACCGGACTTCCTTCTCCAAGGTGCGGTCGTCGCGGCTGATCGCCCGCAGCATGTCGCGCCGGGTGACCACGCCGACCAGTCGCCTGCCGTCCACCACGCAGGCGCTGCGCACCCCGTGGCGCAGCATCAACCGGGCCAGTTCGGCCACGTCCGTGCCCGGCGAAGCGCCGACGACCGGTTGGCTCATCACCTCGGCGACGGTCCGGCACGGCACCGGCCGCCCGCGCCACGGCTCCCGCCCCAGCAGCGAGCGCGGGTCCACCGGCAGCCGGTCGCGCAGCGCGTCGGCCTCGGTGACCACCCCGACCAGCGCGCCCCGGTCGTCGACCACCGGCAGGGTGGTGAACCCCCTGGCGGCCAGCAGTGCCGCCGCCTCGCGCGCCGAGGACTCGGGCGAGACGGTGACCACGTCGCGGGTCATCAGATCGCGGACCCTCATCGCCCGGCCTCCCGCGCGCTCTCCTGGGCGCTGTCCTGGGCGCTGTCCTGGGCACTGCCCTGGGCCGGTTCCCGCGCCACCCCGGCCGCGGTCGGGTCGTGGCGGGCATCGCCGGGCGGCAGCACGACGACCGGCACGGTCGCGTGCCGCACGCAGTGGCTGCTGGTGCTGCCCAGCACGACCTGGCGCAACCGGCTGCCGCTGTGCGAGGCCACCACCAGCATCGCCGCGTCGCGGGCCTGCTCCTCCAGCACCCGCGCCGCCAGGCCGCGCACGCACAGGCGCACGACCTGCGGCAGTTCCCGGCCCTCGGCCGCGACCGCGCGCAGCGCGTCGTCCACCAGCGCCTCCGAACGCGCGCGGGCCTCCTGCTCGCTGGTCATCGCCCAGTCGGCCAGCGGCTCGTAGGAGTAGGCGTTGACCACGTGCAGCGGCACCTGACGCCGCACCGCCTCGTCCACCGCCCAGCGCAGGGCGCGCTCACCCGCGGCGGTCCCGTCGATCCCGACCACGATCGGACCAGTGCTCACGACTCCACCTCGCTCGACTCGGACTTGGTCTCGGATTGGCGCAGCACGACCACGGGGCACGCCGCGTGGTGCACGCAGTGGGAGCTGACCGAACCCAGCAGCACCCGTCGGACGGGCCCGGCGCCGCGGCTGCCGACCACCAGCAGCGCGGCCTCCCGCGACGCCTCGACCAGCACGTCGCGGGCGTCGCCCTCGGTCAGGACCGGGCGCACGTCGCCCGCGACGTCGGCCACCAGGTCCGCCAGCACGGCCTGGGCCTGCCCGCGCAGCACCTCCCGGTCCAGCCCCGCCGCCACGGCCGCCGACATGGGCCCGATCACCACCGGGTAGTCCACGTGCCAGGCCAGGACCGCGTCGACCGCGACACCGCGCAGCCCGCCCTCCTCGACCGCCCACCGCAGCGCGGCCCGGCTGGCGGGCGATCCGTCCACGCCCACCACGATCCTGTCGTCCATCTCTTCTCCTCCTCGGCTGTTCTGCTCCCAGCGTCGCAGCGGACGACGACCAAGATCAGTGGCCGCGGTCCCGCCCGCGCGGGACTTTCGTCCCGGCCGGTCCGGGAACCGGGCTCAGGACTTCTTCCCCTCGCGCGGCCGGACGACGGCCAGGGGGCAGCGGGCGTGGTGGAGCAGGGACCGGCTGGTCGAGCCCAGCAGCATCCCGGCGAAACCGCCGAGGCCGTGGCTGCCCACCACCAGCAGCTGGGCACCTTCCGCGGCGCCCAGCAGCGCCTTGGCCGGGCGCTCGTGCAGCACCAGGCGGTTCACCGGGACGTCCGGGTACTTCTCCTGCCAGCCCGCCAGGCGCTCGGCCAGCACGCGCAGCTCCTCCTGCTCGACCTGCGACCAGTCCACGGTGAAGCGGGAGTGGTAGGCGCTGTCGACCAGGAAGTCGGTCCAGGCGATGACGGCGGTGAGCGGGGCGCCGCGCAACGACGCCTCCTCGAACGCGAAGGCGACCGCGTCCTCGCTGGTCGGCGAGCCGTCCACGCCGACGACGACCGGCCCATCGGCCGGGCTCTCGTCGCGGACCACGACCACCGGGCACTCGCCGTGCGCGGTGACCGCCACCGCCACGGAGCCGACGAGCAGGCTGGACAGGCCGGTGTGGCCGCGCGAGCCCAGGACGACCAGCCGGGCACCCCTGGATGCCGACACCAGTGCCGCGACGGGGTGGCCGACGGCCACCGAGGTCTCCACCGGCACGTCGGCGACGGCGCGGGCGGCGGCCGCGGCCTGCTCGACCCACTGCCCGCCCTGCTCCTCGAACGCCCGCTGCACCTCGCGGGCGGCCACGACGACTTCCGGGTAACCGCTGACCGGCAGCTGGTAGGCGTGCACGAGGCGGAGCGGCGCGCGGTGGCGGGCGGCTTGCTCCGCCGCCCACCGGGTGGCCGCCAACGCCGACGCCGAGCCGTCCACTCCAACCACGATCGGGGCACTCATCACAGGGTCCTCTCCATGTCCACCGCTGCCTGCCGCACTCGTGCGGGCAGCCCGCCGGTTGCCGTCCTCGGGTTCCGACGCTAGGCGGTCCGGGCGCGCTCGGCAGCGGTCCTCGGTCCCGGTCCGACAGGGTCCGATGGCCGGGGTGCGACCGGGCCGTGCCGTCGCACCCGGTCTGCTCGGGACCTTCGGCCGTGTGGCTTGCCCGGGTTCCGGCGGACAGTGGTTGACAGGGGTCCGAACAGGTGAAACGGGTGAACGGGATGACGAGTGCGACCGGGGTGCTGGGGCTCGACGAGGCGGAGGTGGCCGAGGTCGTCGCGACTGCGGCACCCGCCCCCGGCGCACGCGGCACGCGGTCGTGGTGGTTCCGCCTGGACGAGGACCGCATCGAGCTGCACGCCGACGCCGGGGACCGCGAACTGCGCCTGGCCTGCGGCACCGCGCTGTTCAACCTGCGCCTGGCGCTGCGCGGGCACGGCATCCGACCACTGGTCACCCTGCTGCCCGGAGCCGACGCGCCCGGCGCGCTGGCCACCGTCCGCCGAGGCGGCCGCCGCGAACTCGACGACGAGACCCGAGCGCTGATCGGGGCGACGGCGGGCGCGGTGGCGGACCGCGCTCCCCTGCTCGACACGCCCGTCCCCGCCGCGCACCGGCACGCCATGGTGCGCGCCGCCGAGCGGGAGCGCTCCTGGCTGCACGTCGTGACCGACCCCCGCGAACGCGCCCTGGTGCGGCGGCTGGTGGCCGAAGCGCACCCCACGCCCGATCACAACCCGCTGATCGCGGTGCTCTGCTCGTTCCACGACGAGCCCAGGGCCGAACTGCAGGCCGGTCAGGCGCTGCGGCGCGTGCTGCTGACAGCCGCAGGGCTCGACCTGTCCGCGACGGTCCTGCCGGGGGTGGCCGGGGTGCGCGAGGAGCTGCGCCGGGCGCTCGGCGGGGTGATCGTGCCGCAGGCCGTGCTGCGCGTCGGACCCGGCTCGCCGGTGCCCCGACGTGCCGGTGGGGCCGGTCCCACCAGGTGGTGAGACCGGCCCCACCGGGCCTGGGCCGTCAGAACCGGATGACCAGCCGCGCGGGCACCCGGCCGTCGAGCACCTCGGCGAAGGAGTCGTTGACCTCCTCCAGCTCGCGGGTCTGGGCCACCACCTCGGTGCGCCCGGCGGCGTGCAGCGCGAACACCTCGGCCAGGTCGGCGCGGGTGCCCACGATGGAGCCGACCACGCTGATGCCCTTGAGCACCACGTCGAACACCGGCAGCTCCAGCCTGCCGTCGGCGGGCAGGCCAACGCACACCAGCCTGCCGCCGCGCCGCAGCGACTCGAACGCCTGCCGGAAGCTGCGCGGCGAGGCCGCCGTGGCGATGGCCACGTCCGCCCCGCCCAGCGCCCGGATCTCGGCGACCGGGTCGCCCTCGGCCGCGTTGACGGTGTGGTCGGCTCCCAGCTCGCGGGCCAGCTCCAGCTTGGCCGCCTCCACGTCCACCGCCACGGTGAACCCGCCCGCGATCCGCGCGTACTGCAGCGCCAGGTGCCCCAGGCCGCCGATGCCGAACACCGCGACCCGCTCGGCCGAGCGCACCCCCGCGACCTTGACCGCCTTGTAGGTGGTGACACCGGCGCACGTCAGCGGGGCAGCGTCCACACTGGACACACCATCCGGCACGGGCACCACGTACCGCGCGTCCGCCAGGGTCTGCTCCGCGTAGCAGCCGTCCACCGAGTACCCGGTGTTGCGCTGCCGCTCGCACAGCGTCTCCCACCCCGACACGCAGTAGGAGCACTCGCCGCAGGCGCGCCCCAACCACGGGATCGCCACCCTCGTGCCGATCCGCGCGGGGTCGACACCCGCGCCGACCGCCTCGACCACACCGACGCCCTCGTGCCCCGGCACGAACGGCGGGCTCGGCTTGACCGGCCAGTCGCCGTTGGCGGCGTGGATGTCGGTGTGGCAGATGCCCGACGCCTCCAAGCGCACCCGGACCTGCCCCGCGCCGGGCTCCGGCACCGGCACCTCCCGGACCTCCAGCGGCGCGCCCAGTTGCGTGACGACTGCTTCCCTCACCGCGACTCCTCGTGATCAGCGCGATTCCACAACCGCGAATCCACAGCGGAGTCTGGTTCGGCGCGGCCACCCGGCGCCCCGGTCGGAAGTCCCGTGCCGACCGTTGCCTTGGACCCTGCCGCCCGCCCCGGCGGCGGCGCAGCCTGGGAGGTGGAGGTGCACCATGCCGCACATCGGCGCCACGCGGATCGACCACGTCACCGCGGCCGAGATCGCCCGCCTGCCCGAGCCCGCACAGCGCTACCTGAGGTTCACGCGCGTGCCCGGACAGCCGGTCGACCGGTCGTTCCAGGCCACCACGCACGGCTTCTTCCGCCTGCGCCCCGACCGGCGCTGGACCGCCTGCACCAGCGAGCAGCACAACAGCGCCGCGGACCTGACCCGCGACTACCGGATGCGGCTCAGGCTCGCCCACCTCGTCCCGGTGCGGGCCGAGGACGGCTACGCGGACGGCCACGGCCGGGTGCACGCCACCGCGCTGGGCCTGTTCACCGTCGCCGACGGCCACGGCCCCGAGTACGACCTCGGCGAGCTGGTCACCTTCCTGGCCGACGCCGTCCTGCTGGCCCCGTCGATGCTGCTGCGCCTGCCCGTCGAGTGGACCGCGGTGGACGAGCACGCCTTCGAGCTGACCCTGGCCGACCGCGGCAACTCGGTCACCGCGCGCGTCACCGTGGACGACCGGGGCGCACCCCGCGAGTTCACCACCGAGGACCGCTGGGCCGACCTGCCCGAGGGCCTGGTCAAGACCCGCTGGTCGGTCCAGGTCGACGGGTGGTGCCTGGTGGCGGGCCGGATGCGGCCACGGCGGGCCACCGCCGCGTGGCGGCTGCCCGACGGGCCGTTCGCCTACGCGCAGTTCGACTACACCGGCGCGGAGATCACCTACAACCCGTGATCCCGCGCTGCGGGCGCGGGGTGGCGGCGGGAGGATCGGCGGTGCCGCCCGCCGCCGCCCGGGACGTTGAGCGCGGCGCAGCAGGGTCTTTGGACCCTGTGCCGCGGCGGCGGTGTCGGCGAAGGTCGTTGGCAGGCGAAGAAGGAGTGGATTCAGTGGCGCGGGTGTTCCTGGTGGACGACCACGAGGTGGTCCGGGTGGGGGTCCGGGAGCTGCTCAACAGCGGCGAGGACCTCGAAGTCGTGGGCGAGGCCGCCTCGGTGGCCGAGGCGCTGGCCAGGGTGCCGGGCAGCGGCGCGGAGGTGGCGGTGCTGGACGTGCGGCTGCCCGACGGCAACGGCATCGAGCTGTGCCGGGAGCTGCGCTCGCGGATGCCGGAGCTGAAGTGCCTGATGCTGACCTCGTTCACCGACGACGAGGCCCTGTTCGACGCGATCATGGCCGGGGCCTCGGGTTTCGTGCTCAAGCGCATCCTCGGCAACGACCTGCAGAACGCGGTGCGCACGGTCGCCGCGGGCGGGTCGCTGCTGGACGCCCGCTCGACCGCGGCGCTGCTCAACCGCATCCGCCGGGAGCGGGAGGAGGGCGACCCGCTGCGCGCGCTCACCGAGCAGGAGCGCACCGTGTTCGACTACATCGGCGAGGGCCTGACCAACCGGCAGATCGCGGAGAAGATGTTCCTGGCCGAGAAGACGGTCAAGAACTACGTCTCGCACCTGCTGGCCAAGCTCGGCCTGGAACGCCGCACGCAGGCCGCGGTGCTGTCGACGAAGCTGCGCAGGGCGGGCGCGCCGAGCAACGAGGAGTAGCCCGGCGCCCGGTTCGCGGTGCCGCCCGATCGCCGGGTTCTCGGGTGGCCGGTCAGGGCAGGGGGACCTGCCAGGTGACGCGGGTGCCGCGGTCGTCCTGGCCGGGGCCCACCACGCAGGTGCCGTCGAGCTCGGCGGCGCGCCGCTCCAGGTTGCGCAGCCCGCTGCGGGCCACCGCGGCGGGCATCCCGACGCCGTTGTCCAGCACCGTGATCGTCAGCGCGTCGCCCGCTTCGACGGTGATCACGACCTCGGAGGCGCGGGCGTGCCGGACGGCGTTGGTGACCGCTTCCCGCACCACCGCCTCGGCGTGCTCGCCGATGTGCTCGGGCACCGAGTTGTCCACCGTGCCCGACATCCGCACGGTCGGCGTGACCGAGGCGTCCTCGGTCAGCTCAGAGACCAGGTCCAGCAGGCGGCGGCGCAGCCCCGGCGCGTCGTCGCTGCCCTGCAGGTCGAAGATCGAGGTGCGGATCTCCAGCACCGTCTCGTCCAGCTGCACCACCGCCTTCTGCACCCGCTCGCGCACCCTCGGGTCGCGGATGGAGGCCACCGCGCCCTGCAGGCTCATGCCGGTGGCGAACAGCCGCTGGATGACGTGGTCGTGCAGGTCGCGGGCGATCCGGTCGCGGTCCTCCAGCACGTCCACCAGCCGCCGCGCCCGCTGGTTCTCGGCGAACTCCAGCGCCACGGTCGCCTGGTCGGCGAACGAGGCCAGCATCGGCACCTGGTCCGCGCCGAACTGGGCCGCGCCCTTGTCCCTGGCCGCCAGCAGCACCCCGGTCACCGCGCTGCCCGCGCGCAGCGGCACCGCCACCGCGGGCCCCACGTCGGCCTGCACGTGCCCCAGCCTGCCCTCCAGGTCCTCGACCAGCATCGGCGTGCCCGAGTCAAGCACCTCCGCCACGACCGATCCGGTGCCGCCGAAGAACCCGCCGAGCATCCCCTCCACCTGCGCCCCCGCGCCCGCGGCCACCCGCAGCCGCGGCGCGTCCACGCCCTCGTTGAGCACGATCAGCGACATCGACGCCGAGGACAGCTCCCTGGTCCGCTGCGCGATCAGGTGCAGCGCGTCGTCGGGAGAGGCGCCGCCCAGCAGCTCGGAGTTGACCTCGGCGGTGGCCTCCAGCCAGCGCTCGCGCATCCGCGACCGCTCGAACAGCCGCGCGTTCTCCACCGCCACACCGGCGGCGGCGGCCAGCGCGCTCAGCACGACCTCGTCGTCGGCGGTGAAGTCGCCGCCGTCGATCTTCTCGGTCATGTAGAGGTTGCCGAACACCTCTTCGCGCACCCGCACCGGCACGCCCAGAAAGCTGTGCATCGGCGGGTGGTTGGGCGGGAAGCCCACCGACGCCGGGTGCTCGCTCAGGTCGTGCACCCGGATCGCCCTCGGGTCCTTGATCAGCAGCCCCAGCAGGCCCTTGCCCTGCGGCAGGTGCCCCATGTGCGAGCGGGTCTCCTGGTCGATGCCGACGTAGACGAACTGCGACAGGTCGTCCCTGGTGCCCAGCACGCCCAGCGCGCCGTAGCGCGCGCCCACCAGCTCCACCGCCGCCTGCACGATCCGCTGCAGCGTCGAGTCCAGCTCCAGCCCCGCGCCCACCGCCAGCACCGCGTCCAGCAGGCGCTGCATCTTGTCGCGGGTCGAGCCGATCTCGGTCAACCGCTCGCGCATCTCGTCGAGCAGCTCGTCCAGACGCAGACCACCCAGCAGGCGGCGCGGGGCATCATCTCCTTGGGCGACCATGATCCCAGCGTTGCACGAGCGCGCGGAACGGGCCAAGTCCACCACTCGGGCAGCGGCCACGCCGGGGTCCCAGCCGGACGTCCTCCCCGCGCGGGCCGCGTGGCGGTGGTCTTGCCCTGCGGGCCGTGGGGCCGCCGCGGTCGTCACACCAGCCGCCGCCAGGCCGGTTCGACCTCGCACCAGCCCTGCTCCCACCGACGCAGCCTGCGCCGGTCCAGCAGCAGGCGGACCACCAGGCACAGCAGCGCCAGCGCGGCGCACAGCGCCGTCCAGGCACCCGTCGCGGCGGCCACCGCGTCGACCACCGCGCCCCTCGCGGTCAGCGGCGCGGGCACCCCCGTCCCGCTCGCGTCGACCCAGACCGGCACGACGCTGCCCGCGAGGACGTCGTTGGCCACCGGGATCTCGTCGCGCCGCGTCGTGCCGTCGGGCAGTCGCCACTCGGCCAGCACGTTCGGCCCCACGACCAAGCCGCCGCCCCCCGCCGAGCTGGGCGCGTCGGCCAGCAGGACCGCGTCCACCTGCCTCCTGCCCAGCAGCTGATCACGAGACGCCGCCGACCGGTCGGCGTAGACCTCCGACCCGAGCGCGGCGGCGAACGGCACCCCGAGCACGGCCACCACGATCGCGCTCGCCAGCAGGACAGCCTCCAGCCGGTCGTCGGCGCGGGCCAGCGGGTTGCGCCAGTCGAACAAGCGGCGGGCCCACCGGGCAACCGGAGTCGCCGCCCGCGCGTTCACCTCCGCCATCCCTCAGGCGTCCAGCGGCTCGTAGAACTTGTGCGGATTCACGTCGGTCACTCCCGGCACGGTCCGCACCAGCGCGGTGACCACCTGCTGCTCCGCCACGTCGTCGAACGGGCCGGTGACCACGACGCGGCCGTCCGCCACCTCGACCCGCCAGCGCCGGGTGCGGCTGTAGGCGCGCAGCAGGCGGTCGACCCTGCCCGCCAGGACGTCGTCCTCCGGGGTCAGCACGCGCAGCAGGTCGTTGCGGCTGATCACACCGACCAGCACGCCGCGGGCGTCCACCACCGGCAGGCAGCGCAGCCGGTGGCCCAGCACCGCGCCCGCCAGCTCAGCGGGCGTGGCGGTCAGCGGGGCGCTGACCACCGGCGCGGTCATCACCTGCCGCACCGTCGCGGCGGCGTCCCGGCCGAGGCTGGCCACCAGCAGGTCGGCTCCGGACACGATGCCGACCAGGTGCTTCTGCACGTCCACCACGGGCAGGGCGGCGAAGCCGTGGTCCACCAGCAGCGCGCTCGCGGTGCGCACGGTCGTGGCCGGGGTGACCGAGACGACCGGCCGGGTCATCACATCTGCGGCGTTCATACCGGTGACGATCCACCCGTCCCGGTGCGCGCGGTAGTGCGGTTGGGCCCTCGCTCGCGGAGTCCTTGGTCCCGATTCGCCCGCGAACCCGGGTCGAGCCCCCGAGGTCCGGCTCGGGACTTCCGGTGCGCATGGACTCCGCTCCGCGGTGACCTTGTGCCCTCCCGCCGTCGCAACCCCGCAGCGCACGCTGGAGCCAGGAGGTGCCGGATGATCGTCGTCGGTGTGGACGGGTCGCCCGCCAGTCGCGGGGCGTTGCGCTGGGCGTTGGACGAAGCGACGCGCACCGGCGCGTCCGTCGAGGCGGTCATGGCGTGGTCACGCGAGCCGGAGCCGGTGCCCGCCGCGTCGCCGGGCGAGCACCCCCGCGGCGATCAGCCCGACCGCAGGCACCCCGCGCGGGAGCTGCACGAGATCGTCGAGCAGGTGCGCGCGCGGGTGCCCCGAGCGCCCGAGGTCGTCGAGGTGACCATCGTCGGCGACGCGGGCCGGGCGCTCACCGACGCGTCCCGGCAGGCGGACCTGCTCGTGGTGGGCGCCACCGGACGCGGCGCGCTGGTCCAGGCGCTGCTCGGCGACGTGCCCGCGACCTGCCTGCGCCACTCGGCGTGCCCGGTGGTCGTGGTGCCGCCCCGGCGCACCTGACCGATCCCGCCCCACGGAGGTGACCCGCCATGACCACCACGACCCCGACCCGGCTGCCGCTGCCGCTGCTGATCGACCAGCTGGCCGCGCACCCCGACCTCACCCGCACCACGGCGTGCGTGGTGCGGACCGATCCGGCCACGGCCTACCGCACCGTGCGCGAACGCCCCGCCCCGCGCTCCCGCCTGTGGGAGCGGCCGGGCTGGAGCGTGCTCGGCGAGCGCCCCGGCGCGGAGCTGGTGTTCGGCTCGATCCTCCCGTCCAGGTCCCCCGCCCGCCCGCGCGAGCTGGAGGCCAGGGACTTCGTGGACTTCGCCCTGCCCGGTCACCTCAAGGTGGCCTGCTCGCTGTCGGTGCTGCCCTACGGGCAGTGCCGCGCGCTGGTGACCTGCGAGTTCCGCGTCACGGCCACCGACCCGCGGTCCTGGCAACGCCTCCGCCACGGCCGAGGGCTGATCAGCCCGCTGCTGGGGCTGCTGCAGCGCGCGATCCTGCGCTCGGTGCGGCGGGACAGCGCCCGCAGTCGCCCGCGTTGAGGGCGCTGTCCCGTGGTGCCGCCCCGGTCGTGGTCGACCGGGGCGGCACCCGCGTGCCCTTCTCCGGTGGCGGTCAGGTCCGCCCGCGCCGGGCAGCCGCGACCAGGAGCGCGCCCGTCAGCAGCGCGAGCAGACCGGCGAGCGCGCGCCAGGACGCGCCGGTGCCGGTGCCCGCCAGCCCGGAGCCCGCGTCCGAGGGCGTGGTGGGCGCGGCGGTGCCCACCTCCGGTGAGGTGGTCGCCAAGGTGGTCGAGTCCGGGTCGGGCTGCTCCGGACCGGGTTCGACGAGCACCAGGCGGACGCCGGGATCGCCGCCCGCGCTGACCGGGAAGTCCTTGCCCGAGACGATCTCCCACGGTCCCACCACCCCGGTGTCGTGCAGGCCGACCGGCACGTCGGAGAACCCGAACCGCCCCTGCTCGTCGGTGGTGTCCCTGACCAGCACCGCACCGGTGACCTGGTCCCTGAGATGGACCTCCGCGCCCGGCAGCGGCCTGCTCGTCAGCGCTCCCGCGACGTCGGACGCCGAGGCGCGGCGCACGGCGAGCAGCCCCTCGACGCGCGCCGCGCGGCGGCCGGGGACGCGGGCGAGCGCGGACGCCCCGGCGCTGCCCTCGCCGAACGGCGGTGAGCCGAAGGCCCCGCTCACCCTGATGCGCCCCAGGTCGGCCCGGTGGTCGTCGACGGGGAGGCGCACCTGGACGGTCCGCGTCCCGCCGGGCGGCAGGGTGACCCCTGGACCGGGGTAGCGCAGATCCCCGAGGTCGACAGCGGTCCCGCCGTCCTCGTCGAAGCTGCCGGTGACGCCGGGAACCGCCGCGCGGCCGCCGTTGGTCACGGTCAGCACCAGCAGCGCGGTGTCACCGTTCCGGTAGGACTGCCGGTCGAACGCGGCTGTCGCGGTGAGGACGTGCTCCGCCACGAGCTCGCCGCGGAGCGGGACGTCCGGGCCGGGGCCGTGCCCCACTCCGACCCGAGGCCGGGGGAACGACCACCCGTTGGCGGCGACGCTGATCGAGTAGCCGCCAGTCCGGTCGGTGACCGCCCGGTGCTGGCCAGGCGACTGCGGCGTGGTGGGCTCGGTCACCTCCGCGCGCCCCTCGAACGCGGACACCCCGACGCAGAGCGCCGCCGTGGACACCAGCACACCCAGATTCCTGAACGAGCGCGACATCTCGACCTCCCGACCCGTTTCGCCCCGTCCAGCCTCCGCCCGCCGCGGCGGTGCGGGCAGAGGCGTCGGTGCCCGGTTCCGGATCGTTCGCCCCTGCCCCACTGGGACTTCCTGCCCCGGCCCGCCTTCCGCGGGTCCTTGGTCCCGCTCCGGACGGGTCGTCGGCCGCTGTACCCCCCGTGCCCGGTGGTGGCCGACTGGGAGGGGGTGGTTCCCCACCCCGCGCGCGTGGCCCGAGGAGGTCGACATGACGAGCACGACGACCCGATCCGCACGACCGCTGGGCGACCTGTTCGCGGTGTCGGCCAACGTGGTCCTGCTGGTCCTGGTGAACCTCTCCCCAGGTTGGCGTGCCGTGCCCTTCCTGACCGAGCGGGCGGGCGCGGTGGTGGTGGTGTTCGACATCGCGCTGGCCGTCGGCCTGGTGGCGGCCATCGCATGCCTGGTCCGGCCGCACCGCCTGGTGCGCCTGGCCTGCGACGTGGTCACCACCGCCTTCGCCATGACCGTGCTCTGGACGACCTGGTCGGTGTTCCCGTTCGCCTTCGACGACCCGGCGGTGGACTGGGCGTCGGTGCTGGCGGTGGGGCTGCCCTCGATCGGCGCCGTCGTCCTGATCGCCTTCCTGGTCCAGACCGCGGCACTGGTGCGCGTCCTGTGGGCGCGCACCGGCCCCGGTGACCAGGAAGGCGATCCGAGTGCCGTCAGGCCGGAGTACCGGTGAGCATGGCCCGCGCCCAGGCCGTGGCGCGGGCGGGTTCGCCGACCAGCAGCGGACCGGGCGTCCCCGTGACGTGGAAGGACATCGGCCGCTCCGGCACCTCGAAGTGCAGGGCCCGCAGCCGCTTGGCGATGGCCTTGGCGGCCGAGCCTGGCAGCCAGCCGCCCCTGAGCCTGGTGTCGAAGGCGTGCGCGGTGACGCGGCGCCCGTGCGGCGCGAGGGCGTCCAACCACTCGCGGACCCCGCGCCCGGCGGAGACCAGCTCGGCGCCTGCCTGGTCGGCGGCGGACTTGCGGGTGGCGGGCCTGCTCAGCCCGAACGCGTGCGTGGGCGCGCCGACCACCAGCAGCTCGACGTCCTCGGGCAGGACGTCGGGGGCGTCGGAGACCTCGACGACCTCGGCGGCCAGTGCGGTGCCGATCGCCTCGGCGATGGCCTTGGTGTTGCCGAACATGGATTCGTAGACCACGAGTGCGCGTGACATGGCGGACCACCTTCCTGTCACCTCCACGGTGCGCCGAGGCGCGGCGGACGGACAGCGGCGAACACCCCGCGACGGCCGGGACCTCCGGCGCGGCCACGTGGGACCGACGGCCCTGTCCCCCGTGGACCCGCCGGGGAAGCCTTGAGGTGAGCGCAGTGCGAGGAGGACCCCATGAAGGCGATGGTTTTCCACGGGCCCGGCAGGCGGGCCTGGGAGGACGTGCCGGACCCCGAGCTGGTCGACCCGACCGACGCGGTGGTGCGGATCACCGCGGCCACCATCTGCGGCACCGACCTGCACATCCTCAAGGGCGACGTGCCCGAGGTGGAGCCGGGCCGGGTGCTGGGGCACGAGGCCGTCAGCGTGGTGGAGCGGGTCGGCGCCGCGGTGACCGGCGTCAAGCCCGGCGACCGCGTGCTGGTGTCGTGCATCAGCGCCTGCGGGCGCTGCGAGTACTGCCGCGCAGGCGGGTACGGCCAGTGCCTGGGCGGTGGCGGCTGGGTGCTGGGGCACCTGGTCGACGGCACGCACGCGGAGCTGCTGCGGGTGCCCTTCGCCGACACCTCCACCCACCTGCTGCCCGACGGCGTCGCGGACGAGGCCGCGGTCATGCTGTCGGACATCCTGCCCACCGCCTACGAGGTGGGCGTGCTCAACGGTCGCGTGCTGCCGGGCCAGACCGTGGTCGTGGTCGGCGCGGGCCCGGTCGGGTTGGCCGCGGTCGAGACCGCGCGGCTGTTCAGCCCCGGCCTGGTGGTGGCCGTCGACCTGGCCCCGTCGCGGCTGGACGCGGCCAAGCAGTTCGGCGCGGACGCGACCGTCAACGCCGCCGAGGACGTCGAGGGCGCGGTCGCGGAGCTGACCGGCGGGCGCGGCGCGGACGTCGCGATCGAGGCGGTCGGCGTGCCGGAGACCTTCGAGCTGTGCGCGCGGCTGATCCGCCCCGGCGGCCGGGTGGCCAACGTCGGCGTGCACGGCAAGGCCGCCGCGCTGCACCTGGAGCGGCTGTGGATTCGCAACGTCACCATCACCACCGGCCTGGTGGACACCGCCACCACGCCCGCGCTGCTGAGGATGCTGGCGGCGGGGCGCCTGGACGCGGAGCGGTTCATCACCCACCGCTTCGGGCTGGACGAGTTCGACGCGGCCTACGACGTGTTCGCGCGGTCGGCGCAGACCGGCGCGCTGAAGGTGGTGCTGACGCGATGACCGCGGTGGAAGAAGCGGTGGAAGAGCGGGTCCGCGCGTGGGCCGGGTTCCGCGGCCAGGCGTGGCGGAACGCGATCGACGTGCGCGGCTTCATCCAGGACAACTACACGCCTTACACCGGCGACGCGGGGTTCCTGGCCGGGCCGACGGAGCGGACCACCGCTCTGTGGCAGGCGCTGACCGGGTTGTTCGCCGAGGAGCGCGAGCGCGGCGTGCTCGACGTGGACGCGCGCGTGCCGTCCTCGATCACCTCGCACGCGCCCGGCTACATCGACCGCGAACGCGAGATAGTCGTCGGCTTGCAGACCGACGCGCCGCTCAAGCGCGCGATCATGCCGCAGGGCGGTCTGCGGATGGTGGAGACCAGCCTGGACGCCTACGGCTACGAGCTGGACCCCGCGGTGCGGGAGATCTTCACCAAGTACCGCAAGACGCACAACGACGGCGTGTTCGACGCCTACACCGAGGAGATCAAACGCGCCCGCAAAGCGGGGATCATCACCGGCCTGCCCGACGCCTACGGTCGCGGCCGGATCATCGGCGACTACCGGCGCGTGGCGCTGTACGGCGTGGACCGGCTCGTCGAGGCCAAGCGGGCCGAGCGGGCCGCGATCGACGCCGTGCCGTCCACCGAGTCGGTCATCCGCGACCGGGAGGAGCTGGCCGAGCAGATCCGCGCCCTGCGCGAGCTGAAGGAGATGGCCGCCTCCTACGGCGACGACATCTCCGGGCCCGCCCGGACGGCGCGGGAAGCCGTGCAGTGGCTGTACTACGCCTACCTGGCGGCGGTGAAGGAGCAGAACGGCGCGGCCATGTCGCTCGGGCGCACCTCCACGTTCCTCGACGTCTACCTCCAGCGCGACCTGGAGTCGGGCGCGCTGACCGAGCGGGACGCCCAGGAGCTGGTCGACGACCTGGTGATCAAGCTGCGGATCGTGCGGTTCCTCCGCACGCCCGCCTACGACCAGCTGTTCTCCGGCGACCCGACGTGGGTGACCGAGAGCATCGGCGGCATCGGCGAGGACGGCCGCCCGCTGGTCGCGAAGACCAGCTTCCGGTTCCTGCAGACCCTCTACAACCTCGGCCCGGCCCCCGAGCCGAACCTGACCGTGCTGTGGTCACCCCGGCTGCCCGAGGGGTTCAAGCGGTTCTGCGCCAAGGTGTCGGTGGACACCAGCTCCATCCAGTACGAGAACGACGAGCTGATCCGCCCCCGCTTCGGCGACGACACCGCCATCGCCTGCTGCGTGTCCGCCATGCGGGTGGGCGAGCAGACGCAGCTGTTCGGCGCTCGGGTCAACCTGGCCAAGGCGCTGCTGTACGCGATCAACGGCGGGCGCGACGAGGTCAGCGGTGAGCAGGTCGGTCCCGCCCACCCGCCGCTGGCGGGCGACCACCTGGACGCGGGCGAGGTCCGCGAGGCGTTCGACCGGATGACCGATTGGCTGGCCAGGACCTACGTGGACGCTTTGAACATCATCCACTACATGCACGACAAGTACGCCTACGAGCGCATCGAGATGGCCTTGCACGACCACCCGGTGCAGCGGCTGCTCGGGTGCGGCATCGCGGGCCTGTCGGTGGTCGCGGACAGCCTGTCGGCGATCGAGCACGCCCGCGTGCGGGTCGTCCGCGACGGGACCGGGCTGGCCGTCGACTACGTCGTGGAGGGCGAGTTCCCCCGCTACGGCAACAACGACGACCGCGCCGACGCGATCGCCGTCGGGCTGGTCGAGGACTTCATGGGCAAGGTCCGGCGCTACCCCGCCTACCGCGACGCCGTGCACACCCAGTCGGTGCTCACCATCACCTCCAACGTGGTCTACGGCAAGCACACCGGCAACACCCCGGACGGGCGGCGCGCGGGCGAGCCGTTCGCGCCGGGCGCGAACCCGATGAACGGGCGCGACCGGCACGGCCTGGTCGCCGCCGCGCTGTCGGTGGCGAAGCTGCCCTACGACCAGGCGCGCGACGGCATCTCGCTGACCGCGAGCATCACGCCGTCGGGCCTGGGCAGGACGGCGCAGGAGCAGGTGGGCAACCTGGTCGGCGTGCTCGACGCCTACACCGACGCGGGCGGCTTCCACCTCAACGCCAACGTGCTCAACCGCGAGGTGCTGCTGGACGCCATGGCGCACCCGGAGCGCTACCCGCAGCTGACCATCCGGGTGTCCGGGTACGCGGTGAACTTCGTGCGGCTGACCCCGGAACAGCAGCGCGACGTGGTCGACCGCACCTTCCACGGGTCGCTGTGATGACGACTGAGGCAACCACCGAGGCAACCACCGAGGCAACCACCGCGGTGACCACCGGGACGATCCACTCCTGGGACCTGACCACGGCGGTGGACGGCCCCGGCACCCGGTTCGTGCTCTTCACGGCCGGGTGCCCGCTGCGCTGCCTGTACTGCCACAACCCGGAGACGCGGTTCGCGCGGTACGGGCGGCGCGTCACCGTCGAGTCGGTCGTCGCCGAGATCTCCCGCTACCGCAGGTTCATCCGGGTCGCGGGCGGCGGGGTGACGATCAGCGGCGGCGAGCCGCTGCTGCAGCCGGAGTTCACCGGCGAGCTGCTGCGCGCGGTGAAGGGGCTGGGCCTGCACACCGCCCTGGACACCTCCGGCCTGCTGGGCGCGCGGGCGTCGGACCGGCTGCTGGCCGACACCGACCTGGTGCTGCTGGACATCAAGTCCTGGCACCCGGCCACCTACCGGCGCGTCACCGGCGGCGAGGTGGCTGCGACCCTGGCCTTCGCGCGCCGCCTGGCGGAGCTGGGCAAGCCGATGTGGATCAGGTTCGTCCTGGTGCCCGGCCTGACCGACGAGTGGGACAACGTCGAGGGCATCGCCTCGTTCGCGTCCACTCTGGACAGCGTGGAGCGGGTGGACGTGCTGCCCTTCCACAAGATGGGCGCGCCGAAGTACGCGGCCATCGGCCTGCCGTTCGAGCTGGCCGACACGCCGGTGCCGGACGCGGAGCTGGTCGAGCGGGTGCGCGGTCAGTTCCGCGCCCACGGCCTGCAGGCGTGAGGCCGGGGACGCGGATCAGGCCAGCAGTCCGCGCTCCCGCAGGTGCTCGCGGGCGTGCTCGATCGCCTCGGGCGTGCTGTCGAACACCGGCAGGCCCAGGTTGTCCAGCGCCCGCCGGTGCTCCTCGCGCACGCCCGAGACCAGCACGGTGACCCCGCGGTGCTCCAGCCGCCGCACCGCGTCGCGCAGCACCTGCGCGCCGGTGGCGTCCACCGCCGACAGCCGCGACATGCGCAGGACGACCACCGCCACCGGGGTGATCTCGGTCAGCTCCAGCAGGAACCGGTGGGCGGCGGCGAACAGCAGCGGCCCGTCGAGCCGGTAGGCGACGATGTGCTGCGCCAGCAGGGCGCGCTCCTCCTCGCGGTGGTCGCCCGGCTCCAGCGGCACCTCCTCCAGCCGCGCCGAGCGCGACACCGCCCGCAGCGCGAACACCCCGGCCAGCAGCAGGCCGACGATCACCGCGGTGACCAGGTCCAGCGCCAGCGTGGCCACCGCGGTCAGCGCCAGCACCGCCGCGTCCGAGCGGCCCGCGCGGGCCAGCGCGCGCACCGAGCCGACCTCGACCATGCGGACCGCCGTGGCGAGCAGCACGCCCGCCAGCACCGCCAGCGGAACGCCCGCCACCCACGGCGCGGCGACCAGCACGATCAGCAGCAGCACCAGGGCGTGGGTCAGTGCGGCGAGCCGGGAGGTGGCGCCCGAGCGCACGTTGACCGCCGTGCGCGCGATGGCGGCGGTGGCGGGCACCCCGCCGAACAGCGGCGCCACCAGGTTGGCCAGGCCCTGGCCGAACAGCTCGCGGTCGGGGTCGTGCCGCTGGTTGACGCTCATGCCGTCGGCGACGGCGGCGGACAGCAGGCTCTCCAGCGCGGCGAGGGCGGCGACCGCGACCGCCGATGGCAGCAACGACCACAGAGCCGACGGGTCCAGGAACGCCAGCGACGGCGCGGGCAGCGCGGCGGGCAGCTCGCCGATCCTGGCCACCGGCAGCGAGGCCCACTGCGCCAGCACGGTCGCCACGACCACGGCGGGCAGCGAGAACGGCACGCCCGGCCGCCACCGCGCGCCCAGCAGCATCACCAGCGCCACGCCCACCGCGAGCGCGACCGCCTCCCAGCGCGGCGCGGCGGCGAAGTCCGCGACGGCCTCGGCGGCGGCCAGCACCACGTGCTCCTCGGCCGGAGTGGGCACGCCCAGCGCGGCGGGCACCTGCTGCAAGGCGATCACGGCCGCGATGCCGATGGTGAATCCCTCCACCACGGGCGCGGGCACGTAGCGCATGTAGCGACCCGCGCGGGCCACCGCGAGCAGCACCAGCAGCACGCCCGCCAGCAGACCCACGGTGAGCACGCCGTCCGCCCCGTAGCGGGCGACGATGGGCACCAGCACCACGGTCATCGCGCCGGTGGGCCCGGACACCTGGAGGCTGGAGCCGCCGAACACCGCCGCCAGCGCGCCCGCCACGACGGCGGTGACCAGGCCCGAAGCCGCGCCGAGGCCGGAGGCGACGCCGAAGCCCAGCGCGAGCGGCAGCGCCACGATCGCCACCGTCACCCCGGCCAGCAGGTCGCGCCGGGTCGCCCCGGACCAGTCGGTCCGCGCGGGCAGGAAGGTGGTCACGCGCCCTCCTCCTCGCGCAGCAGGGCCAGCAGCTCGTTCTGCCCGGTCAGCAGGCCGGTGAGGACCTGCCGCGCGATCCGCAGCAGTTCGGCGACATCGGGGCTGGCCAGCGCGTACACCACGGTCGTGCCGTCGCGGGTGGCCGTGACGATGCCCGAGCGGCGCAGCACCGCCAGCTGGGCCGACAGGCTGGACGCCTCGACGCCGATGTCGGCCAGCAGGTCGCGCACCGGCTTGGGACCGTCCTGGAGCAGCTCGAGCACCCTGATGCGCACCGGGTGCCCGAGCATCCGGAAGAACTCGGCCTTGGCCTGGTGCAGCGGGAGGGGCACGGCGTCCTCCGAAGTCGAAGAATTGAAGATTTCTTCAATTCTACAAGACTGCGACTTCGTCCAGGGCGCGGCGGGTGCCCGCGGCGATCTCGACGTCCTCGCGGGCCTCGACCACCCACGCGGGGACCGGCGAGGCGTCCGCGGTGACGCGGGCGTCACCGCGCGCGGCGTCGTTGCGGTCCCGGTCCAGGCGCAGGCCCAGGAATGCCAGCCCGTCGAGCACGCGGGCGCGGACCTCGGGGTCGTGCTCGCC
The DNA here is from genome assembly GCF_017876325.1 of Saccharothrix coeruleofusca. Taxonomy (NCBI): domain Bacteria; kingdom Bacillati; phylum Actinomycetota; class Actinomycetes; order Pseudonocardiales; family Pseudonocardiaceae; genus Saccharothrix; species Saccharothrix coeruleofusca. Next base: position 2,005,719 of record NZ_JAGINV010000001.1, on the reverse strand, counting down.
GATGCCGCCGGTGAAGACCAGCAGGTCCAGCCCGCCCAGGGAGGCGGCCATGGCCGCGATCCCCTGCCGCAGCCGGTGGGTGAACACCTCCAGGGCCAGGCGGGCGTCGGCGGAGCCCGCGGCGATGGCGGCGTGCACGTCGCGCATGTCGGCGTGCCCGGACAGGCCGACCAGGCCCGAGCGGTGCGCCAGGCCGTCCGCCAGGTCCTCGGCGCCGAGGTGGTCCAGCAGGCGCAGCAGCAGGCCGGGGTCGAGGTCGCCGCTGCGGGTGGCCATCGGCAGTCCCGCCAGCGGCGTGAAGCCCATCGTGGTGTCGACCGAGCGCCCGTCGCGGACCGCGGCCAGCGAGCAGCCCGCGCCGAGGTGGCAGCTCACCACGCGGGCACCGGGCAGACCGGCCAGCTCGGCCGCGCGGCGCGAGGCGTAGGCGTGGGACAGGCCGTGGAAGCCGTAGCGGCGCAGGTCCCAGCGGGCCCGCCAGCGCCCCGGCAGCGGGTAGGTCGCCGCGGCGGCGGGCAGCGTGCGGTGGAAGGCCGTGTCGAAGCACGCCACGTGCGGCACGTCGGGCAGCAGGGCCAGCGCCGCGTCGATGCCCGCCAGCGCGCGCGGCTGGTGCAGCGGCGCGAGCTCGGTCAGCGCGGCGATCTCCCGGCGCACCACGGGGGTGATCACCACGGGGGCGGTGAAGCGCGAGCCGCCGTGGACGACGCGGTGGCCCACGGCGTCCACCGGCGGCAGCCGCAGGTCGAGCTCGGAGGCGCCGTCCCACCGCTCGACGTGGTGCTGGGCGAGGACTTCGCCGTCCTCGCCCAGCACGCTCAGCTTCAGGCTGGACGAGCCAGCGTTGACCACCAGCACGTCCATCAGTACGGCCAGCTCCAGTTGCGGATCTCGGGCAGGTCCTCGCCGTGCTCGCGGATGTGGGCGTGGTGGCGGGTGCGCTGGTCGGTCATCAGCTGCCGCAGCCCCGCCGCCTTCGGGCCGAGGCCGGGCACCCGGTCGATGACGTCGGTGACCAGCCGGTAGCGGTCCATGTCGTTGAGCACCAGCATGTCGAACGGCGTGGTGGTGGTGCCCTCCTCCTTGTAGCCGCGCACGTGGATGTTGCGGTGGTTGGTGCGCCGGTAGGTCAGCCGGTGGATCAGCCACGGGTAGCCGTGGTAGGCGAAGATCACCGGCTTGTCCGGGGTGAACATCGCGTCGAACTCCCGGTCGGACATCCCGTGCGGGTGCTCGGTCTCCGGCTGCAGCCGCATCAGGTCCACCACGTTGACCACGCGCACCTTCAGCTCCGGCAGGTGCTCGCGCAGCAGCGCGGTCGCGGCCATGACCTCCAGGGTGGGCGCGTCGCCCGCGCAGGCCAGCACCACGTCCGGCTCGTCCATCCGGTCGTCGGTGCCCGCCCACTCCCAGATGCCCGCGCCGCGGGCGCAGTGCAGCGCGGCCTCCTGCGGGCCCAGCCAGTCCGGGGTGAGGTTCTTGCCGGAGACGATGACGTTGACGTAGTCGCGGCTGCGCAGGCAGTGGTCGGCCACCGACAGCAGGGTGTTGGTGTCCACCGGCAGGTAGACCCGGACGACCTCGGCCTTCTTGTTCATCACGTGGTCGATGAAGCCGGGGTCCTGGTGGGAGAAGCCGTTGTGGTCCTGCCGCCACACGTGCGAGGACAGCAGGTAGTTCAGCGAGGCGACCGGGCGACGCCAGTCGATCGAGCGGTGCGTCTTGAGCCACTTGGCGTGCTGGTTGAACATCGAGTCCACGATGTGGATGAACGCCTCGTAGCAGTTGAACAGGCCGTGCCGCCCGGTCAGCAGGTAGCCCTCCAGCAGGCCCTGGCACAGGTGCTCCGAGAGCACCTCCACCACCCGGCCGTCGGTGCTCAGGTGCTCGTCGACCGGCTCGGTGCCCGCCTGCCACTGCTTGCCGGTCACCTCGAACACCGCGTCCAGCCGGTTGGAGGCGGTCTCGTCCGGGCCGAAGACGCGGAAGTTGCGCGCCTCGGCGTTGAGGACCATCACGTCACGCAGCATCCGCCCCAGCGCGCGGGTCGGCTCGGAGGTGCCGCCGCCGTGCTTGGTCACCTCCACCATGTGCTCGCGGACGTCGGGCATCCGCAGCTCCTGCAGCAGCAGACCGCCGTTGGCGTGCGGGGTGGCGCCCATGCGCAGCTCGCCGCGCGGCGCCAGGGCCAGCAGCTCCTCGCGCGGGCGGCCGTCGGCGTCGAACAGCTCCTCGGGCCGGTAGGAGCGCAGCCAGGACTCCAGCAGCCGCAGGTGATCGGGGTTGTCGCGCACACCCGCCAGCGGCACCTGGTGCGAGCGCCAGGTGCCCTCCACCGCAACGCCGTCCACTTCGGACGGACCGGTCCAGCCCTTGGGGCTGCGCAGCACGATCATCGGCCACCTCGGCCGCTCGGTCTGCCCCGCGCGGGCCGCCTGCCGGATGCGGGCGATCTCGTCAACCACCTCGTCGAGCACCTCGGCCATGCGGACGTGCATGGTCGAGGGGTCGTCGCCCTCGACGTAGCGCGGGGTGTAGCCGTAGCCGCGCAGCAGCGCGTCCAGCTCCTCGTGCGGGATGCGCGCCAGCACGGTCGGGTTGGCGATCTTGTAGCCGTTGAGGTGCAGGATCGGCAGCACCGCGCCGTCGTGCGCCGGGTCGAGGAACTTGGTCAGGTGCCAGCTGGCGGCCAGCGGACCGGTCTCCGCCTCGCCGTCGCCGACCACGCACGCGACCAGCAGGTCCGGGTTGTCCAGCGCCGCGCCGAACGCGTGCGCCAGCGAGTAGCCCAGCTCACCGCCCTCGTGGATGGAGCCGGGCACCTCCGGCGCCACGTGGCTGGGCACCCCGCCGGGGAAGGAGAACTGCCGGAACAGCCGCCGCATCCCGTAGGCGTCGCGCGGCACGTCCGGGTGCGTCTGGCTGTAGCTGCCCTCCAGCCAGGTGTTGGCCAGCAGCGCAGGCCCGCCGTGGCCGGGGCCGGTCACGAACAGCACCTCCAGCTCGCGGGCGTTGATCACCCGGTTCAGGTGCGCGTAGACGAAGTTCAGGCCCGGCGTGGTGCCCCAGTGCCCCAGCAGCCGGGGCTTGATGTGCTCGGGCGTCAGCGGCGTGGTGAGCAGCGGGTTGTCCAGCAGGTAGATCTGCCCGGCCGAGAGGTAGTTGGCCGCGCGCCAGTAGGCGTCGACGAGGGCCAGGTCGTCCGACTGCGACATGTCGCTTCTCCTGTGGGGTCCGGGGACGTCGGTCTTCAGCCTGCCTTCGGAACCGATGCTGCCCCAGGGACCGGGGACACGCACGGCGAGGACTTTCGGCCCTGCGCGACGCGGGACCGCGCACCCGGACGTCCCGACGTGGTCGGGACCTTCGCACGCGTCGTCCGGTCACCGCGCGGACCAGACTGGGTGCGAGGGCGGAAGCGGAGGAGACGAAGCCATGACAGCGGTAGCCCACTCCGACAGGACGAGCGGGCGACGACCCGCGCCCCGCGGCGATCCCTGGCGCGGTGATGACGCTGCTGATGCGGGCCGCCGGATGGCCACTGGCCCGCTTCACCTCCACCGGCCAACCCGGCGCCCATCATCCGCGACCACACCTGGCTGCGGCGCCCCAACGAGCGGGTGGACGAGCGCGGGCTCACCCACCCGGCGACGTGTCGGATTGGAGGAGGTGCAGGTCATGAGCGAGACGAAGGTCGTCGTCGGAGTGGACGCCTCGCCCGCCGGTGCCGACGCCCTGCGGTGGGCGGCGCGGCACGCCACGAACGGCGAGGTGGTGGCCGTGTCGGTGTGCCGGATGCACCCGGCGGGCGGCAGCGGCGAGGACGCCTTCCGCAGCGCGCACCGGCGGGCCCTGCGCGAGGCCGTCGAGGGGCTGCCCCCGACGCCCGGCGTGCGGGTCGCGCAACTGCTGGTGGACGGCGACCCCGGCCCCGCGCTGGTGGCGCTGTCGCACGGCGCCGACAAGCTGGTGCTGGGCGGCCACCGGTACCAGCGCGGGAACGTGGCGGTCGCGGGTGCCGTGGCGACCTACTGCCTGCGGCACGCCAAGTGCCCGGTCGTCATCGTCCCGGCCGGAGGGGACGACGAGAGCCCCGGAGTCCACCCGCGCCCGGTCGCGCAAGAGTTCCGGTAGCCCCGTCGGGTCCGCCCCGCACCACGAGCGTGGTGCGGGGCGGACGCCTGTCGGCAGCGCTGTCCTGGCGGTTGGCTCAGCGCAGCGACGCGGCGTGGTCGGGCACCTTGGTCAGCAGGGCGGCGTCGGTGTGCCGGTAGCCGGTGGAGGCCGCGCGCTTGGGTGTGGTGACCGGCGGTGGTGCCACGTCCCGGCACGGCACGATCGACATCAGGTGGGCCGTGTAACGCCGGAAGCACCACTGGGTGCGCTCCACGCGCACCCGCTGCCGGGGCTTGACCAGTTCCGCCTGCGACCGCGGCGGCCCGGCCTCGTGGACCGAGCGCCGCGGGCGCCTGCCGGACGCCGTGGTCAGCTCCGCCCTGGCGCGTCGGCTCGCGGCGCGCCGGTCGCGACCGCTCCCCCGCCCTCGCGCACCACCAGCACCGGGCACGGCGCGTGGTGCAGCAGCGCGTGGCTGGTGGAGCCGAACAGCAAGCCCGTCAGGGCCCCTCGGCCGTGGCAGCCGACCACCAGCAGCGAGGCGTCACGGGCGCGGTCCAGCAGTGCGCGGGCGGGGTTGCCGTGGGCGATGACCAGCTCCAGCCGGACATCGGGGTACTTGTCGCGCCACGGGGCGAGGATGCCCGCCAGCTTGCCGCCGTGCGCCGCGTCGTGGTCGGCCACGTCGACGCCCAGCGCGTCGGCCATGGCGTCGGCGAACGCCTCGGGCGGTGCGTGCCAGGCGTGCACGGCGACCAGACCGGCACCGCGGGCGGCGGCCTGCTCGAAGGCGTGCGCCAGCAGGAGGGGGTGGTCGTCGTGCACGCCGACCACGACCGGTCCGGTGCGCTGCTCGCCGCGCGCCACCACGACCGGGCAACCCCCTCGGCTGGTCAGCGCGATGGCCGTGGACCCCAGCAGCAGGGCGGTGAACCCGCCCAGCCCCCTGGAGCCGACGACCACCGCGCTCGCGCCCTCGGACTCGGCCAGCAGCAGCGACGCCGGTTCGGCGACCTCGACGCGCGGCTCGACCGGCACATCCGGGTCGATCGACCGCGCCACGTCCGCCGCCTCGCGCAGCCACCGCGCCGCCTGCTCGCGCAGTGCCGCGCGAATCCGGCCGTCCGGGTCCTGGAGGTCGTGGGGCAGCACCAGCTCGGCGTGCACCAGCCGCAGCGGTGCTCCCCGCCTCCCGGCCTCCCCCACCGCCCACCGCACCGCGTCCAGCGCGGGCGTGGAACCGTCCACGCCGACCACCACGGGTCCGCTCACCTGGATCTCCTCCTCATCGACTTCTGCCCCGCGTCGGCCAGCAGGACGACCGGGATCGCCACCGCCGCCAGCAGCCAGCCCAGCGGGGTCGGCGCGCTGCCGCCCAGCAGGTCGGGCAGTGGCGGCACGTACAGGAACAGGGCCAGCACGGCCAGCTCGAACAGCACCGCGCCGATCAGCAGACGATTGCCCAGCAAGGTCGTCACCGGTCTGGTGGCGCTGCGGCAGGCGAACGCGTTGGCCAGCTGGCCGAGCACGATCGCGGTGAACGCGGTGCCCGAGGCGGTGGCCTGCAGCACCGGGTCGTCGACGCGCCAGCCGCCCGCGAGCAGCACCAGCGTGAACGCCGCCATGGCCGCCAGCGCCTCGGCCGGCCCCAGCACGCCGAAGGCGCGGCGCAGCACCGAGCGGTCGATCAGCGGCCCGGTGCGGGCGGGACCGTCCATGGTGCGCCGGTTGGGCGGCTCGGCGCCCAGCGCCAGCGCGGGCAGCAGGTCGGTGCCGATGTCCAGCGCGAGCACCTGCAGCACGCTCAGCGCGAGCGGGAACGACCCGCCCGACAGCGCCCAGAACACGAACGGGGTCAGCTCGGCGACGTTGTCGGTCAGGTGGTAGGTCAGGAACCGGCGGATGTTGGCGAAGGTCGACCGGCCCAGCTCCACCGCGCCGACGATGGTGCCGAAATGGTCGTCCAGCAGCACCAGGTCGGCGGCCTCGCGGGCCACGTCGGTGCCGGAGGCGCCCATGGCCACGCCGATGTCCGCCGCGCGCAGCGCCGGGCCGTCGTTGACCCCGTCACCGGTCATCGCCACCACGTGGCCCCGGTGCTGCAGCGCGCGGGCGATGCGCAGCTTGTCCTCGGGGGTGACGCGGGCGACCACCACACCGTCGCGGTCGAGCAGCTCACCCAGCGCGTCGTCGTCGGCGGGCAGCTCCGCGCCGGTCACCACCAGCCGGTCCGGTCCGAGCAGGCCGACCTCGGCGGCGACGGCGCGAGCGGTGGCCGGGTGGTCACCGGTCACCATGGCCAACCGGACACCCGCGACCCGGCAGGAGCGGATGGCCTCGGCCACGTCGTCGCGCGGCGGGTCCTGCAACGCCACCAGACCCAGCAGGTGCAACTCGCGCTCGGCGGCCTCCCACGTGTCCGCATCGCCTGGCCGCCACGCCACCGCGAGCACCCTGAGCCCTTGCTCCCCCAGCCGCGCGATCGCCGCCTCGGCCCCCGGTTCCGGTGCGCACAGCGGGAGCACCGAGTCCGGCGCACCCATCACGTGCACACCCGCACCGTCCACTGCGGACGATCGCCTGCGGCGGGGGTCGAAGGGGAAACGCACGCCGTCCGCGAGGGCGGCGTCAACCCCCAGCCGCGCGGCCAGCACGTGCAACGCGACCTCCATCGGGTCACCGACTGCCCGCCACCGGCCGTCGCGCTGCTCGGCGTGGGCGGCGGGCGCGCAGCGCAACGCGCTGACCGCGAGGGTGCGCACAGCCACCAGCGCGTCCGGCGCGCCGAGCACCCGCCCGGCGGGCGCGTACCCCTCACCGGTCACGGACACCTCGCCCGCAGGCGTCCACACGCGCACCGCGGACATCTCGTTGCGGGTCAGCGTGCCGGTCTTGTCGGTGCAGATGAACGTGGTCGCACCCAGCGTCTCCACCGCGTCCAGGCGGCGGACCAGTGCCTTGCGGTGTGCCATGGCCTGCGCGGCACGCGCCAGCGACAGCGTCACGGTCGGCAGTAACCCCTCGGGCACCAGCGCCACGGTGACGCCCACGGCGAACAGGAAGCCCTCGGTGGCCCCGAGGCCGAGCAGCAGCGCGACGCCGTAGAAGGCGACGCCGACGGCCACGGCGATGAGGCCGACGACGGTGACCACGCGGTGCAGCCGCAGCGCCAGCGGGCTCCTCGGCCGGTGCGCCTGACGGGTCAGCGCCGCGATGCCCGCCAGCCGGGTGTCCGCCCCGGTGGCGGTGACCAGCACCGTCGCCTCGCCCTCGGACACGTAGGTGCCCGCGTGCACCGCGTCGTCCGCCACCGGGCGGGCGGGCACGCTCTCGCCGGTGAGCATCGACTCGTCCACGGCCAGCGCCGCGGCGGCGAGCACGCGCGCGTCGGCGCAGACCCGGTCGCCGCCGGTGAGCAGCACCAGGTCGCCGACGACCAGGTCCGCGGCGTCCACCACGACGGGCTTGCCGTCGCGCAACGCGGTGGTGCGAGCGGGCATCAGGTCGCGCAGGCGCTGGGCGGCGCGGTCGGCGCGGTACTCCTGGGCGAACGCGAACACCCCGTTGAGCAGCACGACCAGCACGATGGCGACCGACAACTCCGGCATCCCCGCGACGTAGGCGAGGGCGGCGGCCGCCCACAGCAGCAGCGCGAAGAAGTGCGCGAACTGCTTGGCCAGCAAGGCGGCCGGGTGGGGACCACGGCTGGTGGGCAGGGTGTTCGGCCCGTCCTCGCGGAGGCGACGGGCGGCCTCGGTCGACGTGAGGCCGCCCGCCGCGAGGTCCACCGGGATCATCGCGTCACCCGCCGACGCGGTGATCTGCGTCGGTGTCGTCCCGTGGTCGGGTAGCGGCGAACAGGACCAGCCCGCCGCCGAGGAACAGCAGGAGAGCGCCCGCGCCCAGCAGCGACCAGGACAGCGGCGCGAGCGCGGGCAGGGTCGCCGTGGCGTGCGCGTGCGTGTCGACCACGCGCGAGCCGTCGGCGTTCATCACCACGGCGGTCCAGCTGCCGGGGCGGGCGGTCCAGTCGAGACCGCCGATCCCCGAGGCGACCCAGAACGACTGCGCCTGCGGCGCGGTGGGGGGCGCGGTGCCGCTGGTGTGCCGGTAGACCACCTGGCCGCCCAGCTCCGCGAGTCGATCCCGGTCCACTGTGGACAGATAGCGCTCGACGTCCGCGGTGGGGCCGATGCCCGCGAACGCGTCGGCGTCGACCCGGATGCCCACGCGGCCGAGCCAGTCCTCGCCGACCACCCATCCCGCGTCGGTCCAGTTCATCTCGGCCGTGCCCAGTTCCAGGGCGTAGCCGTCGGTGTGCAGGTGCTGGGCGGGCGTGGTGATGGCGCCGCCCGCGTCGCGCTGGGTCTGGTCGGCCCACATCGCCAGCGCACCCGCCGCGGAGGCGCCGAACCCGGTCAGCAGCAGCAGGACGCCGAGCACCGCGGGCACCGCGCGTCGTGCGGTGCCGCCCGAGCCGGTGGCGGGCGGGTCCAGGGTGGCCGCGCCGGGCTCGTCCCCACCGCTGTCGAGCCGGAACGGCGGGTAGGCGTCGGTCAGCAGACCGACGTAGGCCGCCACGCGCAGCGCCCACCGGTCCATGCCCAGCACGAAGTCGAACACCCCGCGCGGGTAGCGACCGGTGACCAGCAGCGCCACGCCCGCGAACAGGGTGAGCAGGCCGACCAGGCCGCTCGCGGGGCTCAACGCCCACTCCCCGGCACACAGCGCCAGGTAGCCGCCGCCCCCGGCGAACACCGCGACGACCACCAGGTGCGGGATCGCCAGCAGCCACTTCACCAGCACCAGGCCGCGCGAGAGCCGTTCCGGGTAGGCGATGTCCAGCGTCGCCGGGTAGTCCGGCTCCGCGCCGAGGCTGAACGGCGGGTACCGGTCGGTCCCCAGCGCGCCGAACGAGTAGTAGGCGACCCGCCAGGTCCAGCGCAGCACGCCGACGGCGAAGTCGAACAGGGGGCGCGGGTAGCGGCCGGTGACCAGGATCGCCACCGCCGCCACCGGGGCGGCCAGGGCGAACGCGGGCCACAGCAGCGCCAGCACGAGGTAGTGCGGCACGGCCAGGAACCACTTGACCAGCCACAGCCAGCGGCTGAGCCCCGGTTCCAGCTGCCCGCGCACGCGGACGGGATAGGTGGTCATGTCGTTCGCCTCCACTGCGGCTCGACCTCGGTCCACCGGTGCTGCCGGACACGCGCGTGCACGCCGCGCGCCACCACGTAGAGCAGCGCCGCGCCACCGCCGATCGCCAGGCACACGCCTTCGACGACGGCGGCCGCGGTCGCCACGACGCCCTCGGGCGTCAGGGGCGCGGGCACGGGGTGGGCGGCCTTGGCGGGGCGGGCGGTCGACCGCTCGGCGTGCACGGCACGCGCCACGCACGCCTGCGCGCCGACAGCCGCCGCGAACGGCAGGGCGACCAGCTTGACCACCACCGACTCGGCCGCCGTCACGGCTGCGCCCAGCCGCTCGTCGGTCCTCGTCGGCGTGTCCGCCCCGGCGTCCATGTCCCGTCCTCCTCCCGCGCTCCGGCACCTCCAGCCTGGTCCGGCGCGGGGAGCCGGCCCAGAGTCCTTGGTCGCCCCGGTGGTCCCTGTCCTGTCAGGACCTCCGGCCCTGCGAACGGCGCCACCACCGGTGCCACCGTCGAGGTGGACGAAGAACGCGGAGGTGGAGCGGATGGACCGCGGCCAACCCGACCAGGGGACGATCCGGACCGCCGTGGCGCTGGCCTGCCGGGCGCCATCGGTGCACAACACGCAGCCCTGGCGGTGGCGCGTCGGGGACCACAGCGTCCACCTGTACGCCGACCCGGCGCGCACCGTGCCCGCCACCGACCCGACCGGGGCGGACCTGCTGCTCAGCTGTGGCGCGGCGCTGCACCACCTGCGCGTCGCGCTGGCGGGTCTGGGCTGGCGCGCGGTGGTGCACCGGCTGCCCAACCCGGCCGAGCCCGAGCACCTCGCGGCCGTGGAGTTCGTCAAGCACGAGCCGACCGCGGGCGAGGTGGCGATGGCCGCGGCGATCCCTCGGCGGCGCACGGACCGGCGGCGCTGCTCCTCGTGGGGCGCACCGCAGGCGGTGCTGTCGCTGCTGGAGGACCGGGCCGCCGAGGAGGGCGCGCTGCTGCGCGAGATCGTCGGCTCGCGCGCTCGGCTGGAACTGGTCGCCGCCGTGGAGCAGGCCGCCGCCTGGCAGGACGCCGATCCCGCCTACCGGTGGGAGGTGCGCTCCTGGAGCGGCAGGCACGCCGACTCCGACGGGGTGCCCGCGGCCAACGCCTCGGCGGGCGCGCCCCGGCACGGCGACGTCCGGCTGCGGGAGTTCCCCGGCGGCGAGCTGGCCGACCGGTCGGACGAGTGGGAGGACGACGGCGCGGTCCTGCTGGTGCTGGGCACGTCGTCGGACGACCGGCTGTCGACGCTGCGCGCGGGCGAGGCGATGAGCGCGGTGCTGCTGGAGACGACCGCGGCGGGCCTGGCGTCGTGCCCGCTGAGCCAGCCGCTGGAAGTCGCCGCCACCAGGGAGCGGGTGCGCGACGAGGTGCTCGACGGCCTGCTGTCGCCGCAGCTGGTGCTGCGCGTCGGCTGGGCGGAGCTCGGCGCGGACCCGCTGCCGCCCACCCCTCGCCGCCCGCTGGACGAGGTCATCGAGGACCGGGGCACCGCGTGACCGCTCGGACCACCCTCTAGACGACCGGTCTACTCAAGTGCTACGGTTCCCCCATGCCCGCCGCCACGCGCAACACCGACACCCGTCGGACCATCCTCGACACCGCTCGACGGATCATGGCCCACAAGGGCTACTCCGCCGTCGGGATCAACGAGGTGCTCGCGGCGGCCGGCGTGCCGAAGGGGTCCTTCTACCACTACTTCACCTCGAAGGACGCCTTCGGCGAAGCGATGCTGAGGAGCTACTTCGCGGACTACGTCGCGGACATGGACGCCGTCCTGGCCCGGTCCGGCCAGTCGGCGGCCGAACGGTTGATGGCCTACTGGCAGCAGTGGCGGGAGACCCAGAGCGCCGAGGGGTGCCAGGGCAGGTGCCTGGTCGTGAAACTCGGCGCCGAGGTCTCCGACCTGTCGGAGGCCATGCGCCTGACGCTGAAGGAGGGCACGAGCACCATCGTCGACCGCATCGAGCGCACCATCACCGACGGCCTGGCGGACCGCTCCCTCTCCGTCGACGACGATCCCCGCGCCGTCGCGCAGGCTCTGTACGACATGTGGCTCGGCGCGAGCGTCATGTGCAAGATCCACCGCAGCCTGGCACCGCTGGACACCGCCACAGCGGTGACCCGCAAGCTGCTGGGCCTGCAGACGGGCTGATCCCGTGCCCATCCTGGGCACGGGCTCCTTTCCGCCTGTTCTAGTAGACTGGTCTACTTAATCACCGAGGAGTGCGTCATGAAGGTTCTGATCGTCCTGACCTCACACGACGAGCTGGGCGACACCGGCCGCAAGACCGGGTTCTGGCTGGAGGAGCTGGCGGCTCCGTACTACCGCTTCAAGGAGGCGGGCGCGCGGATCGTGCTCGCCTCCCCCAAGGGCGGCCTGGCCCCGGTGGACCCCAAGAGCAACGAACCCGGCTTCCGGACCGACGACACCCGGCGCTTCGAGGCCGACCCGGAGGCGACCAGGGCGCTGGCGAACACCGTGCGCCTGGACTCGGTGTCGGCGGGCGACTTCGACGCGGTCTTCTACCCCGGCGGGCACGGACCGCTGTGGGACCTGGCCGAGGACACCACCTCCGCCCGGCTGATCGAGTCGACCCTGCGCTCGGGCAAGCCGGTGGCCCTGGTCTGCCACGCGCCCGGCGTACTGCGGCACACCGTCGACGAGGACGGAACCCCGCTGGTCTCGGGCAGGGAGGTCACCGGGTTCGCCAACACCGAGGAGGAGGCCGTCCAGCTCACCGACGTCGTCCCCTTCCTGGTCGAGGACGAGCTGGTCAGGCTCGGGGGCGTCTACTCCAAGACCGGGGACTGGCAGCCCTACGTCGTGCGGGACGGTCTGCTGATCACCGGCCAGAACCCGGCCTCCTCCGCGCCCGCCGCCGACGTCCTGATCGAAGTGGTCAACGAGCGCGGCGCGTGAGCGCCGCGGCGTGCTCCTCCCGCCCGGCAGCCCACCGGCGCGTGGTGCCGGTGGTGGTCACGAGCCCCTCCTCGGGTCGCGCAGCCTGCGCAGGAACGGGTCGGTGGGCTCGGCGGGCGCGACGCGCACCCTGGCGTCCACCGCCACCACCCGGTCGCCGGTGAGCACCAGCGGGTTCAGGTCCAGCTCGGCGACCTCGGGCAGCAGCTCGGCGAGCCGGGCCACCCGGCGCAGCACGTCGCGCACGGCGTCCTCGTCGTACTCGCGGAAGACCGCGGGTGCGGCGCGGAAGCCGTGCAGCAGGTCGTCCAGGTCGGCCTCGGACAGCGGCGCGAGCGCGGCGGCGCGGTCGTCGAGCAGGTCGGTGTCGACACCGCCGAGGCCGGTCACCACCAGCGGCCCGAACCTCGGGTCGGCGACGACGCCCACCAGCAGCTCCCGGCCGCGCTCGGCCATCGGCTGGACGAACACACCGGTCAACCGGTCGCCGAACCGCTCGCGCAGCGACGTGAAGCCCTCGGTCACGGCGTGGGCGTCGGCCAGGTCGAGCAGCACACCGCCGCCCTTGCTCTTGTGCAGCAAGTCGTGCGCCACGGCCTTGAGGGCGACCGGAGAGCCGTAGGACCGTTGTGCCGCCACAGCTTCCTCGGCGTCGCGCACGAGCACACCGCCCAGCACCGGCAGGCCGAACGCGGCCAGCAGCCGCACCACCTGATCCGGGTCGAGCCACCCGTCGCGGCCGGTGACGACGTCGCGCGCGGTGGCCAGGTCGACCTCCAGGCGCGCGGGCTCCGGCTCCGGGCGGCGCAGCCACTCGGCGCGCTCGGCCAGCGCGGCCAGCACCGCCGCCGCGCGCGCCGGGTCGGCGTAGACGGCGATCCCGTCCTCCCGCAGCGACACCGAGCCCGGTTGGTCGCAGCTCACCGCCAGCACGGGCTTGGCGGTGCGGTGGACACCACCGGCCGGGTCGCCCAGCGCGGTGGGCACCGTGACGGTGATGACCGCGTCCACACCGGGGTCGGCGACCAGCAGGTCCAGGCAGCGGGCGAACGTCCCGTCGTCCACCACCGCGGTCGTGTCCACCGGGTTGTGCGCGCTGGCCGTGTCCGGCAGCAGGGCGCGCAGCGCCGCCGTGGTGGCCTCGGCCGGTTCGGCGACGGCCAGGCCGTTGCGCGCGCAGGCGTCGGCGGCCAGCACCCCCAGTCCGCCCGCGTTGGACAGCACGGCCACCGACTTGCCCTCGGGCAGCGGCGTGGCGTGCAGCGCGGCCAGCACCTCGACCAACTCGGTGACGCCGTCCACGGCGGTCACCCCGGCCTGGCGGAACAGCGCGTCGCGGGTGACCGCGGGGGTGGCGGTGGAGGCGGTGTGGGAAGCCGCGGCGCGCTGCCCCGCCTCGCTGCTCGCGGCGCGCACCGCCAGCACGGGCTTGCGGCGGGCGACCCGGCGGGCCAGGCGGGAGAACTTGCGCGGGTTGCCGAACGACTCCAGGTACAGCACCACGGCGCGGGTGCGCTCGTCACGCTCCCACCACAGCAGCAGGTCGTTGCCGCTGACGTCGTACTTGTCGCCGGTGGAGACCAGCTCCGACACGCCGAGGCCGAGGCGGGCCAACTGGTCGAGCGCGGCGATGGCGACGCCGCCGGACTGGGTGACCACGCCGACGCCGCCCTCCTCGACGCGCCCTCGGGTGAACGTGGCGTCCAGCCGGTGCCCGACCACGCCGACGCAGTTGGGGCCGACCAGCCGCATGTCGTGGCGGCGGACCACCTCCAGCAGCGCTTCGGGCGCGACGCCGGAGGTGATCACGACCAGCGCCTTCACGCCGCGCCTCCCGCAGTCCTCGGCGACCGCGGGCACCGCCGGGGCGGGCACGGCCAGCACCGCGAGGTCGGGCGCCTCGGGCAGGTCGGCGACGCCGGGGTAGCAGTCGACGCCGAGGATCCGCTCGGCGTGCGGGTTGACCGCGTACAGCGCGCCCGAGAAGCCGCCCGCCACCAGGTTGTCCAGCACCGCGTTGCCCACCGACGAGCGCTTGCGGCTCGCGCCGACCACGACGACCGACCCCGGCCGCAGCAGGTGGCTCAGGCTGGCGCGCTGGGCGGCCAGTTCCCGGTCGGCCACGGCGTCGAGGTAGGTGCCGACGGGGTCGAGGCCGAGGTCGACGTGCACCACGTCGCTGTCCGGTGTGGACGTGCCGACCAGGCCGAGGTCGGTGAACACGCGCAGCATCCGGGAGTTCGCGGTGAGCACGTCGGCGCAGAACCGGCGCACGCCGCGCCGCCTGGCCAGCGAGACCAGGTGCTCCAGCATGAGCGTGCCGACGCCGCGCGACTGGCGGCGGTGCGACACGACCAGGGCGACCTCGGCGGTGTCGGCGGACTCCAGCACGTAGCTGGCCACGCCGATCAGCTCGTCGCCGTCGAGCGCCCCGACGGCCACGTGCCCGAACTCGCCGGGGGAGGTGAGGCGGCCGACGAAGTCCTCCAGCTGCCGCGGTGCGACGCTGAAGAACCTGAGGTAGCGGTCGTCGGCGGGCAGGTCGCGGTGCAGCGCGAGCAGGGCGTCGGCGTCGGACGGCCCCAGCTCGCGCAGCGTCACCACGGACCCGTCGGACAGCAGGGCGCGATCGCCCCCGTGCCCGATCACAGCAGCGGTCCCGGGGTGATGACCGGCTTGGCCTCCGCGGCGGGCGCGGGCTCGACCGGGGCCTTCGGCTGACGGATGACGACCACCGGGCAGTGCGCGTGGTGCACGCAGTAGGAACTCACCGAGCCCAGCAGCGCTCCGCGCACGGGGCCCGCGCCGCGATTGCCGACCACGAGCAGCTCCGCGTCCCGGGAGGCCCGGACGAGCACGTCCCTGGCATCGCCCTCGACCAGCACCGACCGCACCTCGTCCGCGAACCCGGCCACCGCCTCGCGCAGCACGCCGCGGCTCTCCTGCTCCAGCGCCGCGCGGTCCACACCGGTGGCCAGCGCGTCGATGACCATGCCGTAGTCGGCGTGCCAGGTCAGGACCGCCTCGACGGCGCACCCGCGCAACCTGGCCTCCTCGACCGCCCAGCCCAGTGCGGTGCGGCCCGCGGTCGAGCCGTCCACACCCACCACGATCTTCCTGTCCATAGTCCACTCCTCGGATCTCCTGCCACCAGCATCGCGGCGGGCGGGAGGCGAGGTCAGTGGCGGCGGTCCCACCGCGCCGGGACCTTCGTCCCTGGGCGGGGCGCGGGCACGACGTGCGCGTCCGGGCCGGGGAACAGCAGGCCGCGCTTCTCCGTGTCCAGCCAGTGCACCAGGTAGGGCGGGGTGCCGTCGGGGTGGCGCAGCTCCTCGACCAGGCAGCGCCGGGCGGGCGTGCCGGTGGCGCCGCTCTCCACGACGATCCAGTCACCGACCCGCGCCTTCACGGTGCCACCTCCTCGCGCGGCCGGACCACGGCCAGCGGGCACGGGGCGTGGCTGACCAGCGCCTGGCTGGTCGACCCGAGCAGCATCCCCTGGAAACCGCCCGCGCCGCGACTGCCCACCACCAGCAGCCGGGCGCCTCGCGCGGCTGCCAGCAGGGCCCGCACGGGCCGGTCGCGGACGACCACCCGCGTCACCCGCACGTCCGGGTACTTCTCCTGCCATCCCGCGAGGCGCTCGGCGAGCAGGCGGCGCCGCTCCTGCTCCACCCGCGCCCAGTCGACGCCGCCGGTGGGCAGATCGGTCCAGGCGATCAGGGCGGTCAGCGGCGCCGCGCGCGAGGAGGCCTGCTCGAAGGCGAACGCCACGGCCTGCTCGCTGACCGGTGAACCGTCCACGCCGACGACGACCGCGCCGTCCTGAGCGCCGTCCTGAGCGCCGTCCTGAGCGCCGTCCTGAGCGCCGTCCTGAGCGCCGTCGCCCCCTTCGCTCCGCTCCCGGACCACCACGACCGGGCACCGGCCGTGGGCGGACACCGCCACGGCGACGGCGCCGACCAGGAAGCCGGAGAACCCGTCCAGGCCCTGCGCGCCGAGCACGACCACACCGGCCCGTCTGCTCTCGGCGATGAGCACCGCCGCGGGCTGCCCGGTCACGAGCGTCGCACCGACCTCCACGCCCGGCGCGGCGGCGCGGGCCACCCGCGCGGCTTCGGCCAGCCGCTCCCGGCCCAGCTCCTCGAACGCCTGCCGCGCCCCGTGCTCGGCGGCGGGCACCTGGCAGGCGTGCACCAGCTCGACGGACGCGTTGCGCCGGGCGGCTTCGGCGGCCGCCCACCGCACGGCGGCCAGCGCCGATGCCGACCCGTCCACGCCGACCACGATCGGCTCGCTCATCCGAGCTCACCCGCCCCACCCGTCGCCGTGGGGCGGTCCGCGCGCGCCATGACGCGCACGAGGTCACGTCGCGTGACGACGCCGACCAGGCGGGAGCCGTCGAGGACCGGGACGCAGCGAACCCGGTCGTCGACCATCACGCGGGCCAGCAGTTCGACCGGCGCGCCGGGGTCCACCCCGTACACCGGCGTGGACATCGCCTCGCGCACCGGGGTGTCCGCGGCGTCCTGGTCGCCGTAGCGGCTGCGCAGCAGGTCCGACTCGGTGACGATGGCCACGAGCCTGCCGTCGTCGACGACCGGCAGCGCGGTGAAGCCGTGCGCGACCATCAACGCCGCGACCTCGCGGATCGGCACGTCAGGCGGCACGCTGATGACGGGGCTGGTCATGATGTCGCGAGCCTTCATGGGGCACCTCCTCCCCCGCCGACGCTAGGCGGCCCGTCGGCGCGGGACAGCGGTCGTTGGTCCGCTGGGGTGCGGGACCTAGGACCGCTCCTCCGCCATCGCGACCGCTGAGCGGGTCCGCTACGAGTCCCCGACCCGCGCGGCCGCGCGCACGGGGGCGTCGAGCACGACGGGCAGGACGGTCCGAGCCGCGTCGGCGTGCTCCCGCAGGCCGTCGCGGGTGTGCGGGCCGGGTGCGGCGGCCCACGCCTCCTGCGCCCGGTGGAAGGCGGCGATCAGGATGTCGAGGGCCAGCAGCACCGTCAGGTCGTCGGGCAGCGTGAAGCGCTCGCGCAGCAGGGCGAGGGCGGCGCGGGTGGTGCGGTCGCAGAAGTACAGGCCGTAGGCCGCGACCGAGGGGTTGCGCTCGGCCAGCCTCTGGGAGACCAGCACCCGGCGCGGCCAGTCCGGGTCGGTCATGCGCTCCAGCGCGGTCAGCAGCACCCCGTGCAGGAACTCCACCAGCGTCTCCCCCGCCGGGGTCGCCGTGGCCAGCTCCCGCAGGAACAGCTCCCACAGGTCGTGCAGCGGAGCCATGGCCACCTCCTCCTTGCTGGCGAAGGTGCGGAAGAACGTCCGCTTGGAGACCTCGACCTCGTCGCAGAGCTCGTCCAGCGTGGTCTCCGCGAAACCCCGCTCGGCGAACAGGCGCAGTCCGGTGGCTAGCAGCGCTTCCCTGGTGCGCTGCTTCTTGCGCTCGCGCAGCGGCGGTCGGGGTTCGGGGGCTGCCGGTGTGCTCACGAGGTGAGTGTAACCCGAGAGACAAAAGCCTCTGATAGTCTTTTGCCACTCAGTGGCACAACGAAAGGTCCTCCGATGCAGGCACTGCTCGTCGACCGCTCCGCCCCCTCGGGTCTGCGCCTGGGCCAGGCCCCCGACCCCGTTCCCGCCCCGGACCAGGCGCTCGTGCGGATCACCGCGGTCTCGCTGAACCCCGGCGAGGTCAAGGGCTTCATCCCCAACTCGCCCGAGGGCACCGTGCTGGGCTGGGACGCCGCGGGCGTGGTCGAACGCGCCGCCGCCGACGGCTCCGGCCCCGCCGAGGGCACGCCCGTGGTCACCCTCGACATGACCGGCGGGTGGGCCGAGCTGCGCGCGGTGCGCACCGACCGGATCGCCGCCGTCCCCTCCGGCGCGGACCTCGGAGCGATCAGCACCCTGCCGGTGGCGGGCCTGAGCGCCCTGCGCGGCCTGCACCGCCTCGGCCCGATCCTGGGCCGCCGGGTGCTCGTCGTCGGCGCCACGGGCGGAGTCGGCCGCTACGCCGTGCAGCTGGCGCGCCAGGGCGGGGCGCACGTCATCGCGACCACCGGCGACCCGGACCGCCACGGCGAGAGCCTGCGGTCGCTCGGCGCGCACGAGGTGCTCACCGGCCCCGAAGACCTCACCGCTCCCGTCCACGGCGTGCTGGACATGGTCGGCGGACAGCACCTGGTCCAGGCCTACCTCCGCCTCGCCGAGCACGGCACGCTGGTCGCCATCGGCCGCTCGTCCGGCGAGCCGTCCCAGCTCACCGCCGACGCCTTCGAGGGACTCGGGTCGCACGGCCGGGCGATCACCACCTTCTTCCTGCTCAACTGCCCCGACCTCGCACCCGACCTGGCCTGGCTGGCCGAGCGGGTGCACACGGGCGCGCTGACCCCCCAGGTGACCTGGCGGGGCAGCTGGCGGCAGGTCGACGACGCGCTGCGGGCCCTGATGGAGCGCCGACTGCACGGCAAGGCGGTGCTGGAGCTGGACTGAGCGGAACTCCCGCGACTCGATCCGCCGATTCGCCGATTCGCGACAAGCGAAAACCCGATAAATGCGGTCGCGTCCCCTTTTTTGAAAGGCACGCACCCAGGTGGCGGGGAATTGTCGGTGCGTTGTTCTACGGTGCGGTGCGGGTGACTCGTGAAGTGCACCCGCACCACCGGAACGCACGCGATTCCACAGGGGGCGCCGATGGCGGGCTTCTACACGGACAAGCAGGGACGGGTCAGGCCGATCCGGGGAAACAGCGGCAAGGCCGCCGTCATGGCGGGTGCCGTCGTGCTGGGGGTGTTCGCCTCCGGCGGCGGCGCGGTGCCACTCGGCGGCAGCGCCGTGAGCAGCGAGATCAGCGCAGTCCGGGCGGGCGGATCGCAGGCGCAACTGCGGGCCCGCAAGAGCGAGGGGCAGAAGGCCGCCCGCAGGGGCGACCCCGATGGCGCGTGGGGCCGCCTCGGGCTGAGGCAACTGCGGCGCACCCCCCGACAGCAAGCCGAATGCCTCGCCGCCTCCTACGGCCAGGTCAGGGAATTCTTCACACGCCACCGCTGCACCTCGCTGGAACGCGCTCTCTTCGTAGTGGCCGATGACGGCGGAAACACCGCCGCGGTATCCGTGGCCTGGGTCGGTCTGGCGGGCAGCGGCGAGGCCCGGCGGTTCCGAACGCTGATCGACGAGCACGGCACCGGCGACATCACGCCACTGGGCGCACCACTGCTGGACCTGGCGGAGATCTCCTACACCGGCCTGCGCTACGGCAGCGACCGCGACGGCAGGAACGTCACCGTCGCCGAGGCCGAGAACGCCACCGGGTCGGGCTTCGACCACGACACCCTCGACGCCATCGCCGAAGTCGCGGCCCACCTCCCGCGCATCTGACCCCACCCCGCGAACCGAGCGCTCGGACACCGCGAACCGAGCGCTCGCGCACCTCGGGTAGTAGTTACCGGCCCCGGCGAGCGGCTCGGGTGGTACTTGCAGGCGAGGTCGGGGGTTGGGCTCGGGCGGGGCGGCGGCATGTTGACAACGTACACACGGCAGGCCAATGTGTACGTCGTCCACATTTTCGCCCCGAGGAGCCGCACGTGCCCGGATTGGACGCACCGCTGGTGCTGCCCAGCGGTCAGACCCTGCCCAACCGGATCGCCAAAGCGGCGACCGAGGAGTTCCTGGCCGTCGAGGGCCAACTGCCCGGCGCGGAACTCGTCGAGCTCTACCGCCGCTGGGCGGCGGGCGGCGCGGGGCTGCTGATCACCGGTCACGTCATGGTCGACGGCCGGGCCCTCGCCAACCCCGCCGACGTCGTGCTGCAGCAGGGCACCGCACTCGCCCCCTTCCGCCGGTGGGCGCAGGCCGCCCGGTCGGGTGGAGGTCGCGCGTGGCTGCAGATCAACCACCCCGGCCGGGTCGTCGGCGCGGACATGCGCGGTCTGGCCTGGTCCGCCTCGGACGTCCGGGTGGAGATCGGCCGCTACTCCAGGCTGTACCCCCGTCCCACGCCCATGACGCCCGCGCAGATCGAGGAGGTCGTCGACCGGTTCGCCACCACGGCGCGACTGGCCGAGCAGGCGGGGTTCGACGGCGTCCAGGTGCACGCCGCCCACGGCTACCTGCTGGCCCAGTTCCTCTCGCCGCTGACCAACCGGCGCGCCGACGCCTGGGGCGGCGAACTCGCCCACCGGGCGAAGCTCCTGCTCGACGTGGTCGCCGCGGTGCGCGGTCGCGTCGGCAGCGGCTTCGCGGTGGGAGTCAAGCTCAACACGGCGGACTTCCAGCGCGGCGGGTTCGACGAGGGCGACGCCGCGCGGGTGGTGGACCTGCTGGCCGAGTCCGGTGTGGACCTGGTGGAGCTGTCCGGCGGCTCGGTGGAGAGCCTGGCCACGCACGGCCACACCGCCGACGGCCGGACGCTGGCCCGCGAGGCGTACTTCCTCGACCTGGCCGCGAGGATCGCGCCGGGCGCGCCCGTGCCGATCATGCTGACCGGGGGCGTCCGCCGCAGGCCGGTGGCCGAGGACGTGCTCGCGGGCGGCGTCTCGGTGGTCGGCATGGCCACGGCGCTGGCCCTGCGCCCCGACTTGCCGGGACGGTGGCTGCGCGGCGAGCACGCCGAGGCCCCGGCGCCGCGGGTGCGCTGGCGGCACAAGGTGCTCGCGTCGGCCGCCACCCAGGCCGAGGTGCGCCGCCGACTGGCCCGGCTCGGGCGCGGCGCCGAACCGGGCGACCGGTTCCGCTTCCGCACGTCACTGGTGCGGGAACTGCTCGACCGCCGCACCGCGCTGCGCCGCTACCACCGCTGGCTCGACACCGCGCACACCACCTCCCCCGCGCACACCTCCTCCTAGATGGGAACCACCGTGCACGACTACCGCTCCACCACCGCGCTGGTCACCGGCGCCTCCAAGGGCATCGGCCTGGCCACGGCGACCGCGCTGGCCCGCAGGGGCGCCGATCTCGTCCTCGTCGCGCGGTCCCGGACCACGCTGGACGGGATCGCCGAGCGGCTGCGCGCCGACCACGGCGTGTCCGTCCGGGTCATCCCCGCCGACCTCGCCGACCCCGACGGCGTCCAGAAGGTCCTGGAAGGACTGCGCGCGGGCGGGATCACCGTGGACCTGCTGGTGAACAACGCGGGCACCGGCTCCGTCGGCCCGCACCTCGAACGCCCCCTGCGGCCGCAGCTGGACTCGGTCTCGCTCAACATCTCGACGCTGCTGACGCTCACCCACCACATCGGCGCGGGGATGCGGGCCCGCGGCAGCGGCGGCATCATCAACATCGCCTCGACCGCCGCGTTCCAGCCGATGCCCTACCAGGCGAGCTACGCCGCGACGAAGGCGTTCGCGCTGTCGTTCAGCGAAGCGCTGGCCGAGGAGCTGCGCGGCAGCGGGGTGCGGGTCATGGTGGCCCACCCCGGCGCGACCGCCACGAACTTCTTCGACGGCACCTCCGCCGAGATCGCGGCCGGGCTCGCGGACAGCGCCGAGGACGTCGCCGAGGACGTGCTGGACGACTACGCCCGCGGTCGCACGGCCTCCTACCCCGGACGCGCGGTCAACCGGGTGGGCACCTTCGTGGCCAGGGCGCTGCCTCGGCGCACCGTCACGCGGCTCACCGGCGCGCTCAACCGCAAGCTGGGGTTCCACCTGGCCCAGGACACCGCCGCGTCACATCACCCGCGCTCGTGACGATGAAGTAGGTGCAGCCCCGAGCGGAGAGGTCGGCACCATGAGTCACCCCAGCGCGGACGTGGACGAGCTCAGCGGCGATGTCCCGCCCACGGTCCCCGACGTCGACCGGATCGTCGCGCACGCCGACCCCGTGGTCCGCAACCTCCAGATCACCCACTGCTACCACCGGTTGTCACGGGCGCTGGCCGCCCGCACCGGCGGGTGGGCGAACTGGTGCACCTTCGCGGTGTGGGCGTCCAAGCAGGTGGGGCAGAGCATCCGGCAGGAGGACCTGGCGCGGACGCTGGAGCGGCTGCTGAAGTCCTCGCCGGAGACCGCCGCCCGCGTCGAACTGGTGGCCCGCAGCCTGCGCCGGGCCCTCCCCCGGCGCGGGCTCGACGACCTCGAGCGGGTGGTGCGCCGGGCTGTGGTGGCCACCGCGCGCCTGGACGCCGTCAGCGAGGCGACGGCACGGGGGAACCTGAAGGTGTTCGAGGAGATCGCCCGCGAGTTCGCCCGCTTCCTCGCCGAGTTCGCCGACGACGCGGTGGCCGACGAGCAGCGGATCGCCCGGTTCCGCGACGGGCTGCGCCCCGGCCAGCCGCCCGAGGGGCAGGACCGCCTCCGGCGGGCCTTCACGCGCTACCACGAGGCGATGTCCACCGCCGACCCGAAGCAGCGGGCCGAACTGCTGCTCCTGGCCAACATCGAGGTCGGCCTGCACGAGCAGACGCGGCTGCAGCCGGAGATCACCGCGGCGCTGGAGGCGCCGCTGGTCGATCCCCGCGCGCTCGAACGCCGCCTGTTCCGGCTGCTCCTGCCGGACAACCCGGTGCTCAGGTGGCTGCGCATGGCGCTGGTGATCGTGCTGGGCAGGCGGGGGCCGGTGCGCGTGGCGGGCGAGCAGCTGGCCGACCACGTCCGCGCGGTGGCCCGCCGGGCGGTCACCGCGCACCTGATGACGCTGGCACTGCCCGGCGGCGAGCTGCTGGAGCTGGACGAGGACCTGCCCGCGCGGTTCCCGCCGCTGCTGGACCGGTTGTCCCACCCCGAACTGCTCGCGCTGCTGCGCGTGGTCGACCCGACCCCGGACAGCCTGCTCGACACCGCCGCGCGGGACTGGTCGGACCTGCCCGACCGGATGCACTACATCGCCGACATGTTCCGCTGCCACGCCCAGCGCGCCGACCTGCTCGACCCGCCGTTCACCGGCGAGCAGGTGGAGGCCATCACGAGCGGGCGCCGCCCGGCGGGCAGGCTCTGACCCGGCGGGCGGTTGTCAGGGTCGGGCGTGCCGGCTTTCCTCGCCGCCGACGGGACCAGGCTCCACTGCGACGAGTGGCACGGGGGGAGCTCGCGGACCCCTCCGCCGGATGAGCCGCACCCGCGCCGGAAGTCCGACGCGGGTGCGGGGTCTGCCGGGGATCAGCTCGGGGCCACGGCGCGGCCGGTCTGCGGGGAGATCATGCCCGCGCAAAGGTTGCGGCTGGCCAGGTTCTGCGCGATGCGCGGGATCGCGGCGCGCGTGTTGGCCGACCACTCGTGCATGAGGATGATCTGGCCGTTGTTGAGCCTGTTGACGGCCTGCACGATCGCGTCGGTGCTGGCGTTGTTCCAGTCCTGGGAGTCGACGTCCCAGATGATCTGGGTCAGGCCGTACTTGGCCAGCACGGACTGCACGGTGCCGTTGGTCTCGCCGTACGGCGGCCGGAACAGCTTCGGCGTGCCGCCGCCCGCGTTGGCGATCGCCTGCTGGGCGCGGGAGATCTCCGAGTCGATCTGCGCCTGCCCCAACTGGGTCAGGTGCGGGTGGCTGTAGCTGTGGTTGCCCACCCACATGCCCGCGTCGACCTGCGCCCGGACCTGCGCGGGGTTGGCGGCGGCGTTGTTGCCCTGGTTGAACATGGTGGCCCGCAGGCCGTTCTGGCGCAGCGCGTTGAGCAGCGCGCCGGTGTTGCCGGACGGGCCGTCGTCGAAGGTGAGGCCGACGTAGCCGTTGCAGGCGGCTGCGCGCACCGGCGCGGCGTTGGCCACGGCGCCCGTCGCCACCGTCGCGGCGGCGACCAACCCGAGGACCAGCGATCGTTTCAGCAAGCGTGGTGCGGTTCTCATCAAGGGCTCCCTCCTGGTGGCCGCCCGGTGCCGCCCGCGGGGTCGGGCGGCACCGGGCGGCTGGGTGGTCAGCGGACGGTGATGTTGGAGTTGCCGCTGCTCCGGTAGCCCTCAGTGGCCATGATCATGTAGTAGTTGAAGCTGCCCAGCCGCATGCCCGCGCGGGACCACGCGTCGAAGTGGTTGCCGGTGGTGATGTTGCCGCCGACCCTCTTCTGCTGCCGGACGCTCCAGAACTGCGGGAAGGTCTTGTTGTCACCCTCGATGGAGGGCGCGTTGTACCGCATCGTCTCGTAGATGTCGTAGGTGCCGCCGTCGCTGGTGACGGTGCCCTTGTAGGTGCCGGTGGGCCGGTAGTCGCCCCAGCTGTCGAGGATGTAGTACTCCACCAGCGGGTTGGAGGTCCAGCCGTAGAGGGTCAGGTACCCGTTGCCGGAGGGGTTGAAGCTGCCCGAGTAGCTCACCGTCCTGCGCGAGCCGTTGCTCCAGCCCTTGCCGCCGACGAAGTTGCCGGTGTTGCGCCACGTGGTGCTGTACTGGCCGCCCGCGCCCAGCTCGATGCAGGCGGAACCGCCGCCGTCACTCCACCACGAGTAGTAGTAGCCGTTGTGGGTGCCGACCTGGTTCGAGCACAAGGCGGCGTGGGCGACACCGGGCAGCAGCGCCATGACCAGCGCCGCGCACGCGCCGCCGACGAGCAGCCGGACACCGCCGCGCCTGCGGCTCACCGCAGGGGTGTGGGAGTTGACCATATGCGTTCTTCCTTCTCGTGAAGGCCAGTGGTGCGATCGGGTCGCGGCGGTGACCCGAGAACGTGCGAACGTGCTCCCGGCAGTCCGGTCGGACGATCAGGACGGGAGCAGAGGCCGTCGCACGGGCACCCGGATCACGACGGTCGTCGCGCCGGAGCACCACCTGTCGTGGACCACCGGTCCGAGCACGACCGGTGTCACTGACTTCGCTGTCAGCTTCATGTCTCGCCTTCCGGGAACACCTGCAGAGGCTGAAACTTTTAGCAGTGTTGCCCGAAACAGATAGCGCTGACAAGAGCCTATGAGGGCTATTGAGACGGTTCGCGGACGACAAATGGGTCATCAAGGTCCGCATGGGACACCCGTCCGGCGGCCCCGAAATCGATCAAGATGATCAGAATCTTCGCCAAAAAGCCCAGCTAGTATCGATTCAGCGTGTGGAGTTCACACTCATCCGTAGGCGATGCAACAGTCCACGCAACAATGAAAGATTTTCGAAAATAAGTCGAAACTGGCGTCGCAACTTTCGAGACCAGCCCTACGGAGCTGACTAGGAGGACCACCAGGAGAAGGGCGTGTCCGCTTCGTCCCCGCGCCGCTGCGAGCGGTCCCGCGCGGCGGCCAGGGCCTCCTCCAGGGTGCGACGCACTTGGAGCAGCTCTTCCACGTCGGCCGTGCGGATGGGCCGCACCACCGCACGCCGCCCCGCCACGACGGCGAAACCGGTGTCCAGCACGTCGGCCCGCTGCCGCGCCTCGACCAGGACGGCGATCCCCATCGACCCGAAGAACCCCACCCCGTCCAGGTCCACCACCAACGCGGCCCCGCCGCGGTTCAAGCAGGTGAACAGCGCTTCGCGCACCTGCCGGAAGTTGTCGACGTCCACATCGCCGCGCACGGCGGCGACCACGACGCCCTCGCGCACGGCGACCTCCACCGACGGCTGATCCACCTGTCCCAGCACGACGCTCCCTCACACCCCGCCGGGAGCCGCGGATCGGCTCCCGCGGTTCGGCATTACCCATTCGCCGCGCACCTGACACCGCTGCTGTCCCGCCGGGCCGGACGGGACGGTGGCAGCGGTGGCCGATGTGGACGGTCCGGCGGACGCAGGCCGGTCCTGCGGCCGTGTTCGGTGTCGACCGGCGAAACCGGTCACACCGGCGGAGTCGGAGGGGCACAATCAGCTCATGATCAGTCGGTCGCGATCGACCTCCTTGCTCCTCTCCCTGTCGCTGGTCGTGGGTCTCACCACGGGCGCCGCCGCCGACGTGGCGGACCCGCTCACGGCGGACCTCGACCGCATCCTCGGCGACTCCAGGCTGGCCGCCTCCGCGGTGGGCCTGGTGGTGCGCGACGCCGAGACCGGCGACCTGCTGTACAGCCGCTCCGGGCGCACCCGCTTCCAACCGGCCTCGACGGCGAAGCTGGTGACCAGCGCCGTCGCGCTGGAAGGCCTGGGCCCCGAACACCGCTGGACCACCGACCTCGCCACCACCGCACCCGTGCAGGGCGCGGAGCTCATGGGCGACCTCTACCTGCGCGGCACCGGCGACCCCACCACGCTCGCCGCCGACTACGACGACCTGGCCGCGCAGCTGGCCGCCACCGGCGTGCGGACCGTCCGCGGCGCGCTCGTCGCGGACGACAGCTGGTTCGACTCCGTCCCGCTGGGCACCGGCTGGGCCTGGGACGACGAGCCGTACTACTACAGCGCCCAGACCTCGGCGCTGACCATCGCACCGGACACCGACTACGACTCCGGTTCGGTCATCGTGCAGGTCTCCCCCGGTGTCGCGGGCGGTCCCGCGCGGGTGCGCGTCGACCCGCCGGTGGACCTGGACATCCGCAGCACCGCCACCACCGCGTCGGGCGGCTCGATCTCGGTGCAGCGCGCCCACGGCTCCAACGTGGTGCACGTGAGCGGCTCCATCGCGCCGGGAGCGGGGCCGCAGGCCACCTACATCTCCGTGGACGACCCGACCGCGCTGGTGGCGGGCCTGTTCCGCAAGTCGTTGGCGGCCAAGGGGATCACCGTCGTCGGCGGGACCGCCTTCCGCGCCACGCCCCAGTCGGCGCGGGTGCTGGCGACCCACCGGTCGATGACGCTGCGCGAGTTGCTGGTGCCGTTCCTGAAGCTGAGCAACAACATGCACGCCGAGGCGCTGATCAAGTCGTTGGGGCGCAAGTACCACGGGGAGGGCTCGTGGCCCGCGGGCGTGCGGGCGCTGGAGTCCCTGCTGCCCAACCTGGGCGCCGACCCGCTGACCATGAACATGTTCGACGGGTCGGGAGTGTCCAGGATGGACGTGCTCTCCCCTGACCTGTTCGTGGGACTGCTGCGGGCGGCGCGCGCCAAGCCCTGGTTCCAGAGCTGGTACGACGCGCTGCCGATCGCGGGCATGTCGGACCGGTGGGTGGGCGGCACCCTGCGCAACCGGATGGCGGGCACCGCCGCCGCGGGCAACCTGCGCGCCAAGACCGGCTCGATGACCGGGATCAGCGCGCTGAGCGGCTACGTGACCAACGCCGACGGTCGGAAGCTGGTGTTCTCGCTGATGCTGAACAACTTCGTCTCCTCCGTGCCGCGCGACATCGAGGACGCCGTCGCGGTCCGCCTGGCCTCCGACCGCGCCGGGCAGGCCCAGCCTGGCCTGCAGGCCAGGGCGGTGCCGGAGAAGTCGGCGGACCCGAGGCTGGACCTGGAGTGCTCCTGGACCAAGTCGTGCTGAGCTGAAGCACCGGTCACCGCCGGGCTCGACCGCTGAGGCCGATCAGCGGTCGAGCCCGGCGACGAGCGCCCGCAGCGCCGAGTGGACGTGCTCCTCGGCGTAGCGGGCGACCTCCTCGGCATCACCCGCGCGGAGCAGCCGGACGATCTCCCGGTGCTCCTCGACCACGACCGCGCGGTAGTCCCGCCGACCCGAGCGGACGCGGGCGAGCTGGAACAGGTGGACCTGCGAGCGCACCGCGTGCCACGCCTCCAACAGCCTGCGGTTGCCCGCGGCCCGGTAGATCTCCTCGTGGAACTCGACGTCCAGGGCGAGCAGCTCCTCGCTGGAGGCACCCGCCGCCAGCCGCGCGGCCAGGTCGTCGACGAGCAGGTCCAGCACGTCGGGATCGACCCGGCCGATGGCGCCGCGGCAGGCCAGCCCCTCCAGGGCGGCCCGGACCGAGTAGACCTCCTCGGCGTCCCGCGCGGTCAGGTCGATCACCCGCGTGCCGCGGTGCCAGGCGCTGCGCACCAGCCCCTCCCGCTCCAGCACGGCCAGACCTTCCCGCACCGACCCCCGGCTGACGTCCAGCGACGCGGCCAACTCCACCTCGCGCACCGGCGAGCCGGGCGGGAAGGCCCCGGCGAAGATCGCTTCCCTGATGCGGTCGGCCGCCTCGTCGGCGAGCCCGCGCCGTTCCGCTCTACGCATCTGCACGATGTTGAATGTTGACATTCAGACAAGCGAGGGTCAAGGTTGGGGACATGAAACCCGGATTCCACCTCGCCATCCCCGTCGACGACCTGGCTGCGGCACGCGCCTTCTACGGCGGCGTGCTCGGCCTCGCGGAGGGGCGTTCCGCCGAAGCGTGGGTCGACTGGAACTTCTACGGGCACCAGGTGGTGACCCATGTCGTGCCCGGCCCGCGCGCCGACTCCGGCCACAACCCGGTCGACGGCCACGCCGTTCCGGTGCCGCACTTCGGCCTGATCCTGCCCGTCCCGGAGTTCCACGCGCTGGCCGACCGGGTGCGCGCGGCGGGCACCGAGTTCGTGATCGAGCCCTACCAGCGGTTCGCGGGCGAACCGGGAGAGCAGTGGACCATGTTCTTCCGCGACCCGGCGGGCAACGCGCTGGAGTTCAAGGCGTTCAAGGACGAGTCGCAGGTGTTCGCCAAGTGAGCCGGGGAGTGCTGGTCACCGGCGGCAGCCGCGGTATCGGCGCGGCGATCGCCCGCGCGTTCCGCGACCGCGGCGACCGCGTCGTGGCCCTGTCCTCGGCGGACGCGGACCTGGCCGACCCGGACGCCGTCGCCGCGGCGGTCGAGTCCGCCGCCGAGGCGCTGGGCACCATCGACGTCCTGGTCAACAACGCGGGCCTGGTGGAACTCGGCTCGTTGGCCGACACCTCCTACCAGCAGTGGCGGTCCCTGTGGCGGCGCACCTTCGACGTGAACGTCTTCGGCGCCGCCAACATCTCGTACTGCGTCGCCCACCACATGATCGAGCGGGGTGTTCGCGGGCGGATCGTCAACGTGGGCTCGCGCGGCGCCTTCCGGGGCGAGCCGGACATGCCCGCCTACGGCGCGAGCAAGGCCGCGCTGCACTCCCTGGGGCAGTCGCTGGCGGTCGCGCTGGCCCCGCACGGCATCGCGGTGGCATCGGTGGCACCCGGCTTCGTCGCGACCGAGCGGGTGGCCGACCTGGTGACCGACCAGGTGCGCGGGCAGAGCCCGTTCGGCCGGGTCGGCAAGCCCGACGAGGTCGCCGCCGCGGTGGTCTACCTGGCCTCACCGGAGGCGGAGTGGGCCTCCGGCGCGGTCCTCGATCTCAACGGAGCCTCCTACCTGCGGACCTGACCCGCGGCCGGGAAGCGGGACTTCCTTGACGCGGTGGAGCGCCGTCGACATACTCTGCCCGGAAAGTTTCCGGGTTTACAGCGAATGTTTCGGCGGCCGCACGGACCGGGTCGCACCGTTGATCCACGCAGAAGCGGGGAGCCCACCATGAGCAGGTCCTCCACCACCGCCCTGGTGATCACGGCGTTGCTCGCGACGGCCGCGCCGCTGGCAGCCCACTTGGACCACCGCCCCGGCACCACCGGGCAGGACTGGGTGGGCACCTGGGCCTCCATGCCGCAGCTGACCGAGCCGCACAACATGCCGCCCGCCCCGTTCACCGGGGACGGCGTGGTGCTGGTGGACAGCACGCTGCGGCAGACCGTGCGCGTCTCGGTGGGCGGCGAGCGGATGAGGCTGCGCTTCTCCAACGCCTTCGGCGGCGCCCCGCTGCCGCTGACCGCGGTGACCGTGGCGCTGCCGGAGGGCGACAAGGCGGGCGTGGCCTCGGTGCGGCCGAACACCACCCACCGGATCACCTTCCACGGCAAGGACTCCACCGTGGTGCCGGTCGGCGCCCAGGTCGTGTCCGACCCGATCGACTTCCGGCTGGCCCCCAGGACCAACCTCACCGTCACCACCTACCTGGCCGAGGGACAGGCATCCGACCGCATCACCTCGCACCCCGGCTCCCGCACCACCAGCCACCTGCTGCGGGGCAACCACGTCGCGGCGCAGACCATGACGGGCAGCACCCCCACCGACCACTGGTACTTCCTCAGCGGCGTCGAGGTGCGGACCAAGCGCGACGGCAAGGCCGTGGTGACGCTGGGCGACTCGCTGACCGACGGCCGGGGCTCCACCACCAACGGCAACAACCGGTGGCCCGACCAGTTCCTCGCGCGGCTGCACGCGCACCGGCGCACCGACGACGTCGCGCTGCTCAACCAGGGCGCGGGCGGCAACCGCGTGCTCAACGACGGCCTCGGCCCCAACGCGCTGGCCCGCCTCGACCGCGACGTGCTGGCGCAGAGCGGCGCGCGGTGGCTGGTGGTGTTCGAGGGGGTCAACGACATCGGCACCGCCCCGGCCACCGCCGAGGCGCAGCGGAAGGTGGCCGAGGACCTGATCGCGGCCTACGACCAGATCGTCGTCCGCGCGCACGCCCAGGACATCCGCGTCTACGGCGCGACCCTGACCCCCTTCGGCGGCAACACCAACTACGACGATCCCGAGGGGCACCGGGAGTCCGCGCGCCAGGCGGTCAACACCTGGATCCGCACCAGCGGCCGCTTCGACGCCGTGATCGACTTCGACGCCGCCACCCGCGACCCCGCCCGACCCCGCGACCTCCTGCCCGCCTACGACGACGGCGACCACCTGCACCTCAACCCCACCGGCTACCGGGCGCTGGCCGACGCGGTGCCGCTGAACCTGTTCACCGGCTGAGCGAGCGCTCCCGACGGACGCCGATCCACAGTGGACGCTCGGCTGTGGACGCTCAGCGCGACCCCGCCCGTGAGCCGACATGGGGCGCGTCCGCGATCTCCCCGTTGGATCGCCCGCCGAGCAACGCGAGGACTAGGATGGGAGGTCTGTCGCCACACAGTTGCAACAAGCGCTCCCCGGAGGACCCGTGCCCGGCTCGTCCCAGCCCACCCTGACCGAGCTCGTGCGCCTCTGGGAGCGCGGCTGGCGCGAGTGCCGGGGCTGGGCCGCGCCGGAGGAGGCCCGCGGTGGCCTGCGCCTCCTGCTGGACCTGCCCGGCAGGCACTCCGAGGTCATCGCGCTGCACGACGACGACGCCACCGTCCTCGGCCTCGCCGACGAGGTCGCCGCCGCGGAGCGCCCGACCTGGCTCACCGTTCCCACGACCAGGCCCGACGAGGTGGAGCGGACCCTGCGCGACGCGGGCGTGCGGCCCCGCGAGACCCGCGAGTGGCTGATGACCCGCGATCTGGCCGACCACCCGACCCGCGCCGTCCCCGCCCCGTACCGCGTCACCACCACCGCGCGCGGTCCGGTCATCGGGGTCGAGGTGCGGCACGGGGACGACCTGGCGGCGGGCGGGCAGACCTCGGTCGTGGCGGGTCACACCGTCCCGGACCGGATCGAGACCCGGCCCGGCCACCGCCGCCGGGGCCTGGGCGCCGCCGTCATGGGCGCGCTGGCGGGCGAGGCCGCGCGGCGCGGCGCGCACACCGGCGTCCTGGTCGCCAGTCCGGACGGGCGCGCCCTCTACACCTCGCTCGGCTGGACCGCGGCGGCCGCGGTGGTCATCGCCACCGCCGCGTAGGCCGACGTCCGTCCACCACGCGGCCACTGGCCGTCAACCGGACTCTCACCGGATCTTCCGGCCGAACGCGCTGACCACGCCTCTTGTAGGGTTCCTACAAAATTCCGGGCGCAACACGCATAGCGGCCACCGTTGGTTTCTCGAGGGCGTACAGAAAAGCTGATCGACGACGCTCTCCACGCACAGCTGCCCGACTAGGAGCCAGGCCTTGTTCTCGCGAATCGCCATCGTCAACCGCGGCGAAGCCGCCGTGCGGCTCATCCACGCCGTGCGCGACCTCGCCGCGGAGACCGGGTCGCGCATCGAAACCGTGGCCCTCCACACCGACGTCGACAACACCGCCACCTTCGTGCGGGAAGCCGACCTCGCCCACTCGCTCGGCCGGGCCGCGGACCGGCCCTACCTGGACCTCGCGGTGCTGGAACGGGCACTGGTGGACTCCGGGGCCGACGCGGCCTGGGTCGGCTGGGGCTTCGTGGCCGAGGACCCCGCTTTCGCCGAGCTGTGCGGCCGCATCGGCGTGACCTTCATCGGCCCCGACCCGGAGGCCATGCGCAAGCTCGGCGACAAGATCGGCGCCAAGCTGATCGCCGAGGAGGTCGGCGTCCCGGTGGCGCCGTGGAGCCGCGGCGCGGTCGACGACCTGGACGCGGCCGTGCGCGCCGCCCGCGACATCGGCTACCCGCTCATGCTCAAGGCCACCGCGGGTGGCGGCGGCCGGGGCATCCGGGTGATCACCTCCGAGGAGGAGCTGGTCGAGGCGTTCGACCGGACCAGCCAGGAGGCCGAGCGGGCCTTCGGCAGCGGCGTGATGTTCCTGGAGCGCCTGGTGACCGGCGCCCGCCACGTCGAGGTCCAGGTCATCGCCGACGGCCAGGGCACGGCTTGGGCGCTGGGCGTGCGCGACTGCTCGGTGCAGCGGCGCAACCAGAAGATCATCGAGGAGTCGGCCTCGCCGGTGCTGCGGCCCGAGCAGGTCACCGAGCTCAAGGCCTCGGCCGAGCGGCTGGCACTGGCCGTCGGGTACCGGGGCGCCTGCACGGTGGAGTTCCTCTACCACCCCGGCGAGCAGCGGTTCGCCTTCCTGGAGGTCAACACCCGCCTGCAGGTCGAGCACCCGATCACCGAGATCACCACCGGGTTCGACCTGGTGCGCGCCCAGCTGCACGTGGCGTCGGGCGGCAGGCTGGAGGGCGAGCGGCCCGCCGAGCGGGGGCACGCCATCGAGGCCCGCCTCAACGCCGAGGACCCCGACCGCGACTTCGCGCCCTGCCCCGGCCGCATCGAGCGGCTGGAGCTGCCCGCGGGCCCCGGCATCCGGGTCGACACCGGCGTGAGCGAGGGCGACAGCATCCCGCCCGACTACGACTCGATGATCGCCAAGATCATCGCCCACGGCCGCGACCGGGCAGAGGCGCTGGCCCGGCTGCGCCGCGCGCTGGCCGAGACCACCGTGATCATCGAGGGCGGCGCGACCAACAAGAGCTTCGTGCTCGACCTGCTCGACGAGCCCGCCGTGGTCGAGGCCAGCGCGGACACCGGCTGGATCGACCGGGTGCGCGCGCAGGGCGGGCTGGTGGTGCACCGGCACTCCGCCATCGCGCTGGCCACCGCGGCGATCGGGGTCTACGAGGACGAGGAGCAGCTGTCCCGCAGCCAGCTGTTCACCTCCGCGCGCGGCGGTCGCCCGCACACCCGGCACGAGGGCGGCCGGGTGCTGGAGTTCAGCCTGCGCGAGCAGAGCTACCGCGTGCACATCGCGCGGGTCGGCGCGCACCGGTTCCGGGTCGGCCTGCCGGTCGCGGGGGGCGAGCTGCGCACCGCGGACGTGGACGTGGAGCGGTTCGACTCGCACACCGGGCAGATCACCGTCAACGGGGTGCGCTTCCGCATCGTCACGGGCGTGCACGGCCCGGTGCACCACGTCGAGGTCAACGGCGTGACGCACCGGGTGAGCCGCGACGAGGGCGGCGTGCTGCGCTCCCCCATGCCCGCGCTGGTGGTGGCGACACCGCTGGAGGTGGGCGACGAGGTCGAAGCGGGCGCCCCGGTGCTGGTCCTGGAAGCGATGAAGATGGAGACGGTGCTGCGCGCGCCGTTCCGCGCCCGCCTGCGCGAGTCCGCGGTGTCGGTCGGCAGCCAGGTGCCCGCGGGCGCCCCGCTGCTGCGGCTCGAGCCCGTCGGCGACACGGACGCGACCGCCGAGCAGGGCGCGCGGGGCCCCGCCGTCGAGCTGGAGCTGCCCGCCGCGCCCGCCGACGCGCGGGCCTACCAGCGGCAGCTGCGGGACCTGCGCGACCTGCTGCTGGGCTACGACACCGACCAGGACGGGGCGGACCGGCTGTCGGTCGACTACCTGTCCGCGCGCGCCGAGCTGCCCGAGCGCCCGCTGGCCGAGGAGGCCGGGCTGCTGCGGCTGTTCGCCGACCTGTCCGAGCTCAGCCGCAACCGGCCCGTCGGCGACGAGCAGTCCGACAGCCGGGTGCACAGCCCGCGCGAGTACTTCCACACCTACCTGCGCAGCCTCGAACCGGACCGGGCGGGCGTCTCCGACACGTTCCGCCAGCGGCTGTCCACCGCACTGGCGCACTACGGCGTCACCGACCTGGAGCACACGCCCGCGCTGGAGGAGGCGGTCTTCCGGATCTTCCTCGCCCAGCAGCGCGCCGCCGCGGACGCCGCGGTGGTGGCCGCGCTGCTGCGGCAGTGGCTGACCGAGGCGCCGCCCTCGGAGGCGGACCGGCTCTCGGTCGGGCTCGCCCTGGAGCACCTCGTCGCCGCCACGCAGGTCCGCTTCCCGGTCGTGGCGGACCTGGCCCGAGGCGTGGTGTTCCGCTGGTTCGCCCAGCCGGTGCTGCGGCGCTCGCGCGCCCGCGTGCACTGGGAGGTGCGCAAGCACCTGGCCCACCTCGACCGCCACCCCGACGCGCCGGACCGCGCCGAGCGGATCACCGCCATGGTGGCCAGCCCCGAGCCGCTGGTGCGGCTGCTGGGTCAGCGCATCCGCCGCGCGGGCACCGACCCGGTGCCGCTGCTGGAGGTGCTGGCCCGCCGCTACTACGGCAACGACGCGTTCACCGCGGTGCGCCCCGCGCACGTGGCGGGGTGCGTGTTCGTGGTGGCCGAGAACCAGGTGGACGGCACCCGCGTGGTCAGCACCGCGGTGGACTTCCCCGCGCTGGCGGGCGCGGTGGGCGCGCTCGGCGAGCTGGCCGGTGACGGCTCTGCGGTCGCGGACCTGTACCTGACCTGGGCGGACGGCCCGACCGACCACGAGGCGATGGCCACCCGGCTGCGCGAGGTGCTCGGCGGGCGGCCGCTGCCCGCCGGGGTGGACCGCGTCACCGCGACCGTGGCGGGCAGGCGCGGCGAGGCGATGCACCACCACTTCACCTTCCGCCCCTCCCCGGAGGGCCTGGTCGAGGAGCGCCTGGTGCGGGGCCTGCACCCGCGCATCGCCGAGCGGATGCAGCTCGACCGGCTGCGCGAGTTCGACCTGACCCGGCTGCCGTCGCTGGACGAGGAGGTCTACCTCTACCGCTGCGTGGCCAAGCAGAACCCGTCCGACGAGCGCCTGGTCGCGCTGGCGCAGGTGCGGGACCTGACGCCGCTGCGCGACGACGACGGCCGCATCGTCGCGCTGCCCGCCGCCGAGGACGTGCTCTCGGCCTGCCTGGACGCGCTGCGCCGGGCGCGCAGCAGGCAGGGCGGGGGCCACCGGCCCGCGACCAACCGCATCGTGCTCTACGCGTGGCCGCCGACCGACCTCGGCTCGGCGGAGCTGGACGCCGTGGCCAAGCGCGTGCTGCCCACCGCCACCGGCCTGGACCTGGAGGAGGTGCTGTTCCTGGCCCGGCGCCGCGACCGCGCCACCGGGGAGCTGGTCGACATCGGCGTGCGCATTGGCGACGACGCGGGCGCGGGCGTGCGGCTGTCGTTCATCCAGCCGCCCACCGAGCCGATCCGGCCGCTGGACGACTACCGGCAGAACGTGCTGCGGGCGCGCAGCCGCGGCACCGTCTACCCCTACGAGCTGGTCGACCTGCTCAGCGGCCCCGACGGGGCGTTCGTCGAGCACGACCTGGTCGACGGCGAGCTGGTCCCGGTGGAGCGGCCGAGGGGGCGCAACACCGCCGCGATCGTGGTCGGCACGGTCAGCACGCCCACCGCCAAGCACCCGGAAGGCATGACCAGGGTGGTGCTGCTGGGCGATCCGACCAAGGCGCTGGGCGCGCTGTCGGAGCCGGAGTGCGCCCGCGTCATCGCGGCGCTGGACCTGGCCGAGCGGCTGCGGGTGCCGGTGGAGTGGTTCGCCCTGTCCGCGGGCGCCCGGATCTCGATGAGCTCCGGCACGGAGAACATGGACTGGGTGGCCGCGGCGCTCAAGCGCATCGTCGAGTTCACCCAGGCGGGCGGCGAGATCAACGTGGTGGTGGCGGGCATCAACGTCGGCGCCCAGCCGTACTGGAACGCCGAGGCCACGATGCTCATGCACACCAAGGGCATCCTGGTGATGACCCCGGACTCGGCGATGGTGCTGACCGGCAAGCAGTCGCTGGACTTCTCCGGCGGCGTGTCCGCGGAGGACAACTTCGGCATCGGCGGGCACGACCGGGTGATGGGCCCGAACGGGCAGGCGCAGTACTGGGCGCCGGACCTGCGCTCGGCGCGCGAGGTGCTGATGGCGCACTACGAGCACAGCTTCGTCGCGCCCGGTGAGAGCGGCCCGCGCCGGGCGTCCACCGACGACCCGGTGGACCGGGACGTGTGCGCCTACCCGCACAGCTCGCCGGACAGCCCGTTCACCACCGTGGGCGAGATCTTCTCGACCGAGGCCAACCCGGACCGCAAGAAGCCGTTCGACATCCGCACGGTGATGCGGGCGCTGTCCGACCAGGACCACCCGGTGCTGGAGCGGTGGCGCGACATGGCCGACGCGGACACCGCGGTGGTGCAGGACGTCCACCTGGGCGGCATCCCGGTGTGCCTGCTGGGCATCGAGTCGCGCGCTGTGCCGCGGCAGGGCTTCCCGCCCACCGACGGCCCGGACGCCTACACGGCGGGCACGCTGTTCCCCAAGTCGTCGAAGAAGGCCGCGCGGGCGATCAACGCGGCCAGCGGCAACCGGCCGCTGGTGGTGCTGGCCAACCTGTCCGGCTTCGACGGCTCGCCGGAGTCGATGCGGGAGCTGCAGCTGGAGTACGGCGCCGAGATCGGCCGCGCGATCGTGAACTTCCGGGGTCCGATCGTGTTCTGCGTGATCTCGCGGTACCACGGCGGCGCGTTCGTGGTGTTCTCCAAGGCGCTCAACCCGAACATGACGGTGCTGGCGGTGGAGGGCTCGTTCGCGTCGGTGATCGGCGGCGCCCCGGCCGCGGCGGTGGTGTTCACCCGCGACGTGGACACCCGCACCGCAAACGACCCCAGGGTGCGCAAGCTGGAGGCCGCGGTGGCCGAGTCCACCGGCGGTGAGCGGGCGGCGCTGACCGCGGAGCTGGCGAGCACCAGGTCCGCGGTGCGGGCCGAGAAGCTGGCCGAGGTGGCGGCCGAGTTCGACCGGGTGCACAACATCCAGCGGGCCGTCGAGGTCGGCTCGGTGGACGCGATCATCCCGGCGGCGCAGCTGCGGCCGCGGATCGTCGAGGCGATCGAGCAGGGCCTTCGGTAGCACCCCGATCCGGTGCGGCGCGGTCCGGTTCGCCGGGCCGCGCCGCACCGCTGCGGTCGCCCGCATTCCGCGGTGTGAATGCGATTGGCGGCCGGTGCCCCGCTGGGAAGATTCGGCCAGATCCGCCCTTGGGAACGGAGGCCGACATGCGACAACTGGTGCTGCTCGCGTTAGTGGGCTTGGGCGCCCAACTCGTCGACGGCAGCCTGGGCATGGCCTACGGCGTGACGTCGGCGACCCTCCTGCTGGCCATCGGCACCAGCCCCGCGGCCGCGTCCGCGACGGTGCACCTGGCCGAGATCGGCACCACGCTGGTCGCCGGGGTGGCGCACTGGCGCTTCGGCAACGTGGACTGGCGGGTCGTCGCGAAGATCGGCCTGCCCGGCGCGGTCGGCGCCTTCGCCGGGGCGACGTTCCTGTCCAGCCTCTCCACCGAGGTCGCCGCGCCGGTGATGTCGTTGCTGCTGCTGGCGCTGGGCGTGTACATCCTGGTCCGGTTCACCACCTCCGGCCTGTCCCGGCACGACCTGGGCAAGCCGCTGCGCAAGCGCTTCCTGGCCCCACTCGGCCTGCTCGGGGGCTTCGTGGACGCCACGGGCGGCGGCGGTTGGGGCCCGTGGGCACCCCCGCCATCCTGGCCAGCGGGCGGCTGGAGCCGCGCAAGACGATCGGTTCCATCGACACCAGCGAGTTCCTGGTGGCCGTCGCCGCCAGCGCGGGTTTCCTGTCCGGACTCGGCTCGCGGGACGTCGACCTCGGCTGGGCCGCCGCCCTGCTGCTCGGCGGCGTGATCGCCGCGCCCATCGCGGCCTGGCTGGTGCGGCACATCCCGCCCCGCGTGCTCGGTTCGGCGGTGGGTGGCGTCATCGTGCTGACCAACACCCGGACGCTGCTCAGGAGCGACTGGGTGGACGCGGGCGACGGCGTCCGCTGGGTGGTCTACGCCGTCATCCACGCGGTCTGGGCAGCGGCGCTGGTCTGCTCCGTCCGCCAACACCGCGCCAACCTCGCGCGGGAGCGGCGGCTGGTCGCCGAGGCGAGCGGGAGCGACGGGGGCGAGCGCACCACCGCGTGAGCCCGCGCGGGCGAGGCGGACGGATTCCAGATTCCTCCCAGGCCGGGCGCGCACGCTGGCGACGTCACCGGCTGAGCATCGGCTGCCGCCCTGGTCCGTCGGGCAGTCCGCACAGCCGCCTCGGAGGAACGGAGAAGAACGTGCGGAGAACACATCTGCGCCCGCTGGTTGGCGGTGTGGTCACCACCGTGCTGCTGACAGGGTCGTTGCTGGCCACGACGAACAGCGCTCAGGCGTACAACCCCAACCCCACCGTCCGCTGGGCCCAAGTCGACACCGACGATTGCCGCCGCCTGGGCGGCAACCTGACCGTGAGCGCCCAGAGCGACGGCTGCCGGGTCAACGACTCGTGGGACGGCACCTTCTTCCGGAAGGACCCGAACGGGATAGCGATCAAGGTGGAGCTGTACGTCGGCTCGACGCTCGTCGCCAAGTCGGAATTCCACCCCTACGGCGAGGTGCTCTGGGTGTACGACACCCGTGACGACAGCGACACGATCTACACCACGCTGCGGGTCGCGGAGTTCGGCGACTCCTACGGGCCGTACCGGGGTCCGGTGAACGGTGCCAACACGTACAACCTCTCCATCACCGATGGTCGCACGGTCACCATGTCGGTGAACGACAACAACGACCCGAACAACCTCGACCAGCTCATCGCGCTCCAGGGAACCGCGTAGCGACGAGCGCGTCCGTCGACCACGGCGGTCCCCCGTCCGGGTCGTCGGGGAGCGGCCACCGATCCCCGACGACCGCGTCGGGTGGTGCTCGCGGGCGGGCAGCGGTCGTGGGGAGCGGGATCTTAGGCTGTCCGCATGATCTTCTACACCGACGCGGAGAGCCAGGTCCTGCGCAGAGCCGTCTTCGGCGTGATGCTGCTGGTCTCCGACGCCGACCCCGGTCCCGTCATCCAGGAGCGCCACGCCGGTCTGCGCGCGCTGACCGAGCTCTCCCCCAACGTGCGCGGCGCGCTGCACGCCTCCCGCGTGGACCTCTCCGCGATCCCGCGAGCCGAGCTGGAGGAGCGAGTCCTGGAGGCGCTGCGGACCTCGCGGAAGATCCTCGCCGCGAAGTCGCCCGCCGACGCCGCCACCTTCCCTGCCGCCGTGGAGGCGATCTGCCACGAGGTGGCCGCCGCCGACGGCCAGGTGGCCGAGGTCGAGGCCGCGGTGATCGCCAAGGTGCGGGACGCGCTGAACGGCTGAGGCCGCCGACCGAGCGTTCGGGTGCGTCGGGTAGTGGTTACCGGCCCGGACGGGGGCCTCGGGTAGTACTTGCCGACGCGGCTCGGGCGGTCAGACCTTGCTGACCTGGACCCGCGGGCCGTCGTCGGCGGCGCTCGCGTCGGGCACCAGCTCCAGCGAGGTCGCCAGGGTCTCCGCCGCCACGAAGTCCCGATGGGCCTCGACGGCCGCGACGACGCCCGCCGACGCGGTGAGCGTGACCGCGATCCGGTCGGTCAGCTCCAGCTCGGCGTCACGGCGCGCCTGCTGCACGGCGCGGACCACGTCGCGGGCCGTGCCCTCGGCCTCCAGCTCCGGGGTGAGCTCGACGTCCAGCGCGATCGTGGTGTCGCGCTGGGACTTGACCACCCAGCCCTGCTTGGGGACCTCGGTGACCAGGACCTCGGCGGGCTCCAGCCGCAACCGCTCGCCGTCCACCACGACCTCCACCGGCCGCTCGGCGCGCAGGGCCGCGACCACCTCGGCCGGGTCCGCCGCCGAGACGGCCGCGGCCACCTGCCCGGTCCGCTTGCCGAAGCGCTTGCCCAGCTCGCGGTAGTTCGGCTTGACCGTCACCTCCACCACCTCGCCCGCGCCCGCCAGCGGCAGCACCGACTTGACGTTGAGCTCGGCGGCCAGGTCCTCCAGCAGCGACGGGTCGACCACCAGCCCGGCGGGCACGCCGAACAGCGCGCGCCGCAGCGGCTGCCGGACGCGGATCTTGCTGGCCTTGCGGGCGGCGCGACCCGCCTCGGTGAGCGCGCGCACCGCGCGCATCTGCTCGGCCAGCGACGGGTCGACCAGCGCGGCGTCCGGGGTGGGCCAGTCCGCCAGGTGCACCGACTCGGGCGCGTCGGGCAGACCGGGCCGCACCACGCGCTGCCACACCTTCTCCGCGATGAACGGCACGAACGGCGCCAGCAGCCGGGTCAGCACGTCCAGGCACTCGAACAGGGTGGCGAACGCGTCGGCCTGGCCCGCCCAGAAGCGCGAGCGGGACCGGCGCACGTACCAGTTGGACAGGTCGTCGACGAACTCCGCCAGCCGCCTGCCCGCGCCCGCGGTGTCGTAGTCCTGCAGCCGCTCGTCGACCACGCGGGCCAGCTCGTGCACCTCGCCGAGCACCCAGCGGTCCAGCGCGCCGCGCTCGGCGGCGGGCGCGGCGGGCTGCGGCCACTGGGCGTGGCTGGCGTACAGGGTGAAGAACGAGGCGGTGTTCCAGTAGGTCATCAGCACCTTGCGGGCGATGTCGTCGAGCGCCTCGTGACCCACCCGGCGGGCCGCCCACGGCGAGCCGGAGCAGGCCATGAACCAGCGCAGGGCGTCCGCGCCGTGCCGGTCCATCAGCGGGATGGGCTCCAGGATGTTGCCCAGGTGCTTGGACATCTTGCGGCCGTCCTCGGCCAGGATGTGCCCGAGGCAGACCACGTTCTCGTAGGAGCTGCGGTCGAACACCAGCGTGCCCACGGCCATCAGGGTGTAGAACCAGCCGCGGGTCTGGTCGATCGCCTCGCAGATGTACTGCGCGGGGTAGGCGCGGGCGAACCGCTCCGCGCTGCCCGGCACGTGCGGGTAGCCCAGCTGCGCGAACGGCATGCAGCCCGAGTCGAACCAGGCGTCGATCACCTCCGGCAC
Source organism: Saccharothrix coeruleofusca (assembly GCF_017876325.1). Lineage (NCBI taxonomy): Bacteria > Bacillati > Actinomycetota > Actinomycetes > Pseudonocardiales > Pseudonocardiaceae > Saccharothrix > Saccharothrix coeruleofusca. The sequence goes on along the minus strand of NZ_JAGINV010000001.1, from coordinate 1,964,513 downwards.
CCGCTCGGCGCGCCCGCCGCAGTCCGGGCAGGAGAAGGTGACCTCGTCGACGAACGGCCGGTGCGGGTCCAGCCCGGACAGGTCCTCGCCGACCAGCTCGCCCAGCTCCGCGCGCGAGCCGACGGCCGTGACGTGGCCCTGCCCGCAGCGCCACAGCGGCAGCGGCGTGCCCCAGTAGCGGGACCTCGACAGCGCCCAGTCGACGTTGTTGTCCAGCCAGTCGCCGTAGCGGCCGTGCTTGATGTGCTCGGGGTACCAGTTGGTGCGCTCGTTCTCCCGCCGCAGCTCGTCGCGCACCTCGGTGGTGCGGATGTACCAGGACAGCTGGGCGTAGTACATCAGCGGCGTGTGGCAGCGCCAGCAGTGCGGGTAGGCGTGCTCGAACCGCTGGGCGCGCAGCAGCAGGCCCCTGGCCCGCAGGTCGGCCTGCACCGGCTCGTCGGCGTCCTTGAAGAACATCCCGCCCACCAGCGGCAGGTCCGCGGCGAACCGCCCGTCCGGCCCGACCGCGGTGACCACCGGCAGCCCGGCGGCGCGGCAGGCGGCCAGGTCGTCCACGCCGTGCGCGGGCGACAGGTGCACCAGGCCGGTGCCGTCCTCGGTGGTCACGAAGTCCGCGGCCAGCACCAGGTGCGCGTCGGGGATGTCCACCGCGTCGAACGGGCGGCGGTAGCGCAGCCCGACCAGCTCGCGGCCGGGCACGGCGGCCAGCACCTCGGCCGCCTCGCCGAGCACCGACTCGCGCAGCGCCGACGCCACCACGAAGGTGCCCTCGCCGGTGCGCGCGACGACGTACTCGACCTCGGGGTTGACCGCCACGGCCGTGTTGGACACCAGCGTCCAGGGCGTCGTGGTCCACACCACCAGGTCGGCCCCGTCGATGCCCGCCACCTGACCGAGCACCGGGAACCGCACGTAGACCGAGGGGTCCTCGACGTTCTCGTAGCCCTGGGACACCTCGTGGTCGGACAGCGTGGTGCCGCATCGGGGGCAGTAGGGGGCGACGCGGTGGTCCTGGAACAGCCTGCCCGCGTCGAAGATCCGCTTCAGCGCCCACCACGCGCTGTCGACGTACTCCGGGGACATAGTGGTATAGGCGTGGTCGAGGTCGGTCCAGTAGCCCATGCGTTCGGTCAGCGCCTCGAACTCGCCGACGTGCCGCAGCACCGACTGCCTGCACCGGTCGTTGAACTCGGCGATGCCGACCTTTTCGATGTCGGGCTTGCCGTTGAGGCCGAGCTCCTTCTCCACCGCCAGCTCCACCGGCAGGCCGTGGCAGTCCCAGCCCGCGCGGCGGGGCACGGAGTAGCCCTTCATGGTCCGGTAGCGGGGCAGGACATCCTTGAACACCCGCGCCTCGACGTGGTGGGTGCCCGGACTGCCGTTGGCCGTCGGCGGGCCCTCGTAGAAGACCCAGGGCGGACCGTCCGCGGTCTTGGCCAGGCTGCGCGCGAAGACGTCGTTCGCCTTCCACCACCCGATGACCTCGCGGTCGAGTTCCGCGAAGTCCACCCTGGCGGGCAGCGCGGCGAACGGTGAGCTGCCGTGTGCGGTCTCGGTCATGTCCTCCGAACCCCTCCGACCCGTCGGGGCGAGTCCCCTGGACGAGCCTATCGCCGGCCCGTGCGGGGGTCCGGTCGGCGAGCGGCGGGAGGGGCCGATCGGGTTGCAGGCGGCCCGCCCAGGAGGTCGCCGCGCAGCCGCTCCCCTCCCCGGCTGAGAGCCTCGGACAGCGGAACTCCCCGTGGTGCGCGGGCCCGCGCACCACGGGGAGTTCCGCTCCACCCGGCGGTTCGACCCGACGCGGGAACTGCACCGCGGCCGGTCAGCGCACGTATGGCGGCCAGTCGCCGCAGCAGTGCGGCCACCCCTCGGTATACGCGCTGTCCGGTGCCACCTTGTCCTGGTTCCTCATCGCGGGATCTCCCTCACCATCGGGCTGTGCCATCACCTGTCCCACTGGCAGGGCGGGAAAGGCTCCGGGCGTAGCGGTTTGAAACAGATCAGCAATTCCCGCTCGAGCCGGAACTGGTGCTCATCGCGGGCCTTACAACAGCTGCGTACTCAATGGCAAGTCCTGCTTCGCCGGTCCGCGGCCTCACGGTGGTCGAAGCCTGCGGTGGCGCCACGCGCGAGCTGTGGTCGCGGCCGGGACGCGGGTGGGCGAACTCGGCGCCTCAGCAGGGCGCCCACCGCGGTTCCCGCGCCAACTCGAGCACCGGGCGCGGCCCACTCTGCCGAGAGTGCACCCGGTGACCGTTCCGATGGGGACGCACCTCAACCACAGGGGTATTCTTTAGGACAATTACTCGATTTGGCGAACGTCGGGCGCGACAGGCCCCGGCGCCGTGGTGAGCCGCTCCGAATCTCCTGCCGCGAATCCCCACCCCGTGCCCAACCCCGCTGCCCTCCATCCGCTGTGGTCCTGCTCCACACGGCCGAAGGTGCCGGCCTCTGGTACCGATCCGTTCCCGGAGCCGTCCCGGTACGCGCGGGCGGCTGGAATCGAACCAGTGCCCGCCGCTCCGATCACGTTCACCGGCGAACCGGGTGTCGAACCGGACGCCGGGCCGCGCGAGCCGGAGCGGGCCGTCGGCGCGGTGGTGGCGGACGCGCCGCCGGCTGGCGACCTCGTCGCCAACGGGCACGATCCGGTGAGGAGAAGCGACCGGGATGGCGGGGCGCACCGGTCCGACCAGTAAGCCCGCCAGGAAGCCTGTCTGCCCCTTCGGGCACTGATGGCTCAGCTCGCCCGGTCTCACCACAGGTGACCGGGTACTCCATGTCGCCGTCAGATTACCTATAGTGGTCAGAACCTGGTAGGCGTGCTTGAATGCGATGGTGATCGATCCTACGGTGTGCGCGCCGATACTCTCGGGCCGGAGAGTCGCGGGAACGTCCCCGCGGCACCCTTCGTGAGAAAGCCGCTCCCGGTTTCGACCGCCAGGCACGGCCGGGGTGGTCCCGGCGCCCCCGTCCCCCGCCGACAGAACCGTGACAACCAGGTGCGCGCATGACAGCTCTGCCCCGCGACGGCCACGCAGGTGTCCAGCACCACGTCCCACAGGCATCGCGGTTGGAGTTCAAGGTCCTCGGCCCGCTGGAGGTGCTGGGTGAGGAGGGTCGGGTCAACCCTGGTGGCCGCAAGCAGCAGCACGTGCTGGCCACACTGCTGCTGGCCAGTGGCAACATGGTTCCGGTGGACCGCCTGGTGGAGGCCGTGTGGGCGGGCAGGCCGCCGACCACCGCGGCGCACCAGGTCCGCAAGACGGTCGCCGACCTGCGCAGGCGGCTCGGTGACGAACTGATCGTCACCGACGGTCCCGGCTACCGCTTGGTGCTGTGCGAGGAGCAGCTCGACCTGAACCTGTTCAACCTGCGCATGGCCAGGGCCGCCGAGGCGATCGCCTCGAGCCTCGCCTCCAACGCCGCCGCGCAGCTGGACCTGGGGCTGCGGTTGTGGCGCGACTCCGCGCTGTGCGGTCTCGGCGGACCGGTGCTCGGCCCGGCCATCGTGCAGCTGAACGAGCGCAGGCTGGTGGCCTGCGAGCAGCTGAACGAGTTACGGCTCGCGCTGGGCGAGGCCGCGTCCGTGCTGACCGAGCTGCGGGCGATGGTCGAGCAGTACCCGCTGCGGGAGACCCTGCACCGCCAGCTGATGATCGCCCTGTACCGGACCGGCCGCCAGGCCGAGGCCCTGCGCGCCTTCGCCGACGCCCGCGCCCTGCTCGCCGACGAGCTCGGCGTCGATCCCGGCCCCCAGCTGCAGCGGCTGCACGAGCAGATCCTGCGCGGCGACCTGGACACCGGGCTCGAACCGGTCGAGCGGGCGATCAGCGTGGTGAACACGACGGCGGAGCACGCGCCCACGCCGAACACGCTGCCGTACAACCTGCCCGATTTCACCGGCCGGGCGGCGGAGCTGACCGACATCGTCGCCTCCGTCCCCCCGGTCGAGGACCGGGCGCTGACCATCATCGCGATCGACGGCATGGTCGGAGTGGGCAAGACCTCCCTGGCGCTGCACGCCGCGCACACCATTGGCAACGCTTTCCCGGACGGGCAGCTGTTCGTCGATTTGCGCGGGCACGTCGAGGGCATCGAGCCGATCAACCCGACGGAAGCCCTGGAGCAGTTGCTGCAAGCCATCGGCGTGAGCGGTGAGCAGATCCCCAGCGACCTGGCCGCGCGGTCGGCGATGTGGCGGGTGCGCACCGCGGGCAAGCGGATGCTGATCGTGCTCGACGACGCCACGGGCATCGAGCAGATCCGGCCGCTGCTGCCCGGCGCCGCGAGCTGCCTGCTGCTGATCACCAGTCGCGCCCGCATCACCGACCTGGACGGGGTGCACGCGCTGACGCTGTCGCCGATGTCCAAGGAGGACTCGGTGATGCTGGTGAGCAGGATCATCGGCGACCGCAAGGTGGAGGAGTCCGGCAGCGCGGTGACCGAACTGGTGAAGGCGTGCGGGCACCTGCCGTTGGCGCTGCGGATCGCGGCTACCCGCTTGCAGACCCGTCCCACCTGGACGGTCAAGGACCTGGTGAACCGGCTGCGCAACGAGGACCAGCGGCTCGACGGGCTGACGCTGGGCAACCGCAGCGTGTCCAGTGCGATCGAGCTGTCCTACCGCAGGCTGCCCACCGAGCACCGCAGGCTGTTCCGGTGCGTGGCGCTGACGCTGGGCAACGACTTCGACACCCGCGTCGCGGCCGCGATGACCGCCGCGTCGGTCCCGCGCACCGAGCGCCTGCTCGAGGACCTGCTGGACGCGCAACTGCTCATCCAGCCTCGGCCGAAGCGCTACGCGATGCACGGACTGCTGCGCGAGTACGCGCAGCAGGCGCTGCGCGCGGAGGAGTCCGAGGCAGAGCGCGCCGCGATCTTCCAGCGCCTGCTGGACTACTACCTCTACACCGCGGAGGCGGCGGCTTCGCGCATCCACCCCGGCCGCCGCCGTCTCGCGCTGGACGTGCCCCCGCCCACCACGGGCTCACCGGAGTTCGACAGCCAGGCGGCCGCCCTGACCTGGTTCGACCAGGAGCAGGACGGGCTGTTCGCTGCGGTGTCCCACGTCGCCGAGCAGGGACCGGACCACCACGGCAGCCACCTGCCCAGGGCGATGGCCAGCTACCTGCAGATCCGGGGCAGGCTGCACAACCACATCGGCATGCTGCGCAAGGCTCTGAAGTCGGCGGCGCGCACCGGGGACCAAGCGCTGAAGGCGATGAACCTCGGGGCGCTGTCCTCGGTGCAGTGGCAGCTGGGCCAGTGCACCGAGGCGTTCGACAACATGTGGCGTGCCCTGTCCATCGCCGAGAACTCGGGCGACCGTGAGTGCGAGGGCGAGTGCCTGAACCGGATCGGTCTGCTGTCAGAGGCGGTCGGGCGGTACGAGGCCGCGCGGTCGTTCCTGCAGCGCGCCCTGTCCATCCACCGGCAGACCGGCAACCTGTTCGAGGAGGGCCTTGCGCTCAACTCGATCTGCTCGGTGCACCTGGCGATGGGCCGGTTCCAGCTCGCGGGCGAAGCCGCCCGCAGCGCGCTCCTGCTGCACCGGCGGTTGGGCCACCGCGCGTACGTGGTCAGCGCCCTGCACTCGGTGGCCACCGCCGAGCTGCGGCTGCACCACCACACCGAGGCGCTGGCAGTGCTGGACACGGCGGCGGAGACGGCCCAGCGCATCGGGTACCGCTCCGGCGAGGCGATCGTGCTGACCCGCCGAGCGGACACCCACCTGGCCATGGGGATGCTGGACGAGGCGTACCGGTGCGGCATCCGCGCGCTGGAGCTGGTCTGGACCGTCCAGGTGCCCGCCTTGGAGGCCGAGGCGACCAACACCCTGGCGGCGGTTTCCTTCGCCTTGGGCGACTTGACCACCGCGATGGCCCGGCACCGCAACGCGCTGGACATCGCCAGGCGGGTCCAGCGACGCATCGAGGTCGCCAGGGCGATGGAGGGGATCGGCCTGGTGTCCGCCGCGCTCGGCGAGCATGAGGAAGCCGCTCGGCAGTGGCGGTCCGCTCTGCACCACCACATGGCGATGGGCACCCCGGACGTGTTCCGGTTGCGCAGCCGGATCACGGCCGTAGCGGGTCGCGAGGGCGCTTGACCCGCGTCCGAGTCGTGCGTTCCGCGCGGCGCGGGGTCTGGTGGGCCACCGCCCACCGCCCACCGCCGCCCCGAAGACCGGAGCGGTGAGCTTCCAGCTCCGGCGCCCGACACGTCCGGACCGGCTCAGCCGGGCACCCCCTGGCGGCAGTACAGGGCGTCGGGGCCGCGGTCGGAGAAGATCCGCCCGGTGTAGGCGATCCCGGCGATGTGCTCGTCCGAGGCGCACTGGCCCTTGTAGCGGTTGGGCGCGAACTCGCCGCCGGGGTCGCCGCCGGGCCGGTTGTCGCCCCGGTCGAACCACACGGCCCTGCCGCCGGAGCCCAGCGGGGTCGCCGAGCGGGCGCACAGCGCCGCGGAGAACGCGGCGCCGTTGAGGCTGTAGCCGACGACGTAGTGGTCGCGCGGGCACTGGACCTTGGTGTACCCGCCTGCCCAATCGGTGTCCACGAAGGACTCGTCGCGCACCGTGACGTGCGCCTGGGGGGTGGGTGCGGTTCCCGTGCACAGCCCTCGTCCGCCGACGTCGGCCAAGCCGATCAGCCGCTGACCGTTCGGGCAGACTCCCTTGCGGGCGCCGGGGTTCCAGTCGGGCTTCGCCCGGACCACCTTGGAAGCCTGGAAGTCCGCGTAGTCCAGGTTCAGCATCGACCACCGCTCGGTCGGCGGGACCTGCCCGGTGCGGCCCGTCGCGCCGACCAGGCGCCGCCACGCCGGACCGCGCCAGTCGGCGCTGTCGTGCACGCCGATCCGGTTCCCGGCGGCGTCCCACGCCAGCAGCGACCAGCCGTCACCGGAGCCGCCGTGCTGGCCGACCACCGGCCAGTAGGCGAAGTCGGCGTCGGCTTCGACGAGGATGTCGACGAACCGCTCGAACCAGTCCCGCGACTTCGGGTCGTCGTTGCCCCGCCCGCCCGCGCCGAACTCGCTGACCCACACCGGCGCGGTGAAGTGCTTCCCGGTCTCCGCCGAGACGTAGAGCGCCTGCCGGTGCACCACCTCGCGCAGCTGCTGCGGTGTGAGGTCCTGGTAGCGGGGGTCGCTGGTCTCCCCGATGCCGGTCGCCCCCGAGTGGTTCGGCCCGGTGTAGCCGTAGAAGTGGGCGGAGTACACCAGCTTCCCGGACTCCACGAGGGTGTGCGACAGCGTGCGCGCCGGCTCCAGGGTCGGCCTGCCGTGCGGGAAACCGTCCACCGGCAGCCCGGTCCAGTTGATGCCCTCCACGATGATCAGCAAATTCGGGTTGGCCTCGGTGAGGATGCGGTCGCCGACCCGCTGGCTGGCCCGCTGCCAGTCGTGGTCGTTGCCCCAGCCCCAGTTCGGGTCGTCGGTGACGTCGCGCCGCACCTCGTTGTACAGGTCCGCGCCGACCACCCGCTCGTTCCCGGCGTACCGGCGGGCCATGAACAACCAGTCGTCCTGCCACCGCTGTTCGGTCTGGCTGGTGTTCCACCGCTCGTTGCCGTCGACGCCGCAGCACCAGCGGGAGGTGTTCGTGTGGTTGTTCAGCACCACGGCGAAACCGCGCGCGGTGAGCCGTTCGACGACGCGGTCGTACACCTGCAGCGGGGTCATGCCGCGCAGCTGCGGGTTGGCGGGCAGGTCGGGGACGGGGCGGGAGTCGTGGATCATCTCGTTGGAGAACGGCAGGCGCACGCTGTTGAGCCCCAGGTCGACGAACCCGTCGATGATCCCCTCCAGGGGAACCCGGTCCAGGTTGAGCGGTGTCTGGTGGGCCAGTTCGCGCACGTGGTGGTTCGCCGGGTCGTTCACGTCGCCCGAGCCGGTCCAGGTGCCGCTCGCGCCGTGCCAGTTGCCCGCCTTGAGCTTGAACCGGTTGCCGTTGGCGTCGACGATGTAGCGCCCTCTGGTGCTCAGCGGCCCGGTCCAGTCGGCGACGGCTCGGACGGCGTCGGCGGTGGGATCGGGCGCGGCCGAGGCGGGCGCGGTGGCCGTGACGACACCGGCGGTCAGCAGGACGGCGAGTGCGATTGGTCCGGACCTCACGCCCCGACCGTAGCGACACCCGACCGCCGTCCGCCACGGCTGCCGACGCCGGGCCGTTCACCGCTCACGACACCGGTGAATCTACAGAGAGGGACGTGATCGACAGCGGCTGACAGTTTGGGCGCATGGTGTCGGCGTGACGGTCCCGGCACGGAGGTATCCACGGACCAGGGCAAGAGCACTGTCATCACGGGGGCCAGCGACGGCATCGGCGCCGCGCGCCTGGCGGGCCGGATCGACCTCTACGACCTCGACCACGACCGCGACTTCTCCCCCGTGCGGGCCTACAACGCGGCCAAGCTCGAGAACGTCCTGTTCACCAGGGAGCTGCACCGGCGCTACCACGCGCGGGGCGTCTCCGCCGTCGCGTTCCACCCGGGCAACCTCGCGACCAGCTTCGGCACCCGGTCCCAGAGCGGGCTCATGCGGTTCATCACCACCAGCCCCCTCATCCGCCCCCTGCTGACCACCCCGGAGAAGGGGGCGGGGCAACTGGTGTGGCCGGCCGAGGGCAGGCCGGGCGTGGACTGGCAGTCCGGCGAGTACTACGAGAAGCGCAAGCCCGCCAAGCGGGTCAACAAGCAGGCGCGTGACGCCCGACTGGCCCGCGAGCCGTGGGAGCGACTGCTGGGCTGAGCGCCCGGCACCGGGCGCGCGGCGGCGCCGGTCAACCGTGCCGGACTTCCGCCCACACCACCTTGTGGTCGCCGTGCGGTTGGCAGCCCCAGTGCTCGGCCAGCCGGTTCACCACGACCAGCCCGCGACCGTGCCAGGACTGGTCGAACCTGCCCAGGACCGGCAGCACGCCGGGACTGCCGTCGACCACCTCGATCCGGACGACCCCCTCGCGCGGGCGGTTCAACCGCATCCGCCGCGGGGAGTTCGCGTGCAGGCAGGCGTTGCGAGCCAGCTCCGCCGCGACGGTCAGGACATCCGCGAGCCGATCCCCCCGGACCCCCGGCACGGCGGAAGCGATCCTGCGCTCCAAGTCCGCCCGCGACAGCGGCTCGTCCGGGAGCTCCAGGACCGCATCGTCCCTGGGCAGGTCAACCGTGCTCATCACGCACCCTCCAGCGCCCTGTGTTCTCAAGACGCAAAGCAGATTGGTTATACCCCGCCGCGATTCGGTCGAAACACCAACGTCTCAACGGCGCCGCTCGCCGCAGCCGCCCGGCCGAGCCGCGTTCGGGGGTGGCTTTCACGACGACCAGGAGGAGACGCTCCACTGACGGATAATCCGCCGCTTTACCATCCGTAAACTGGGGCCATGTCAGCGATGGCTCCCGCCCGCACCGAGTCCGACCTGTCCTTCCTGCTCGACCGCACCAGCCACGTGCTGCGCACGCGGATGGCGGCGGCCCTGGCGGAGATCGGGCTGACCGCTCGGATGCACTGCGTGCTGGTGCACGCCCTCGAGCAGGAGCGGACCCAGGTCCAACTCGCCGAACTCGGCGACATGGACAAGACCACGATGGTGGTCACGGTGGACGCCCTGGAACAGGCGGGACTGGCCGAGCGCCGCCCGTCGAGCGCGGATCGCCGCGCCAGGGTCATCGTCGTCACCGAGAAGGGCGCCGAGGTCGCGAAGCGGAGCCAGCGGATCGTCGACGGCGTGCACCGGGAAGCACTGGGCGCACTGCCCGACGACGAGCGCGAGGTGCTGCTCCGGGCGCTGAACCGCCTGGTCACCGGCCACCTGAGCATTCCGGTCGCCGCTCCCCCGACCGCCCGGCGGGCCCGCGAGCGGGCCAAGTAGACCCCAAACAGATTGTCTGCAACAAAACTATCTACTACGGTCTCTCCTGTCGCACCCGAGACAGGAGAGACCAGTGACGCCCACGCTCGACGCACCCCGCGCGAACCGCAGGACGGCGCTCGCCGTGCTGTCGGCCACGATGCTGATGACCGTCCTCGACGGCAGCATCGTCACCGTCGCCATGCCCGCCATCGGGCGGGACCTCGGCTTCTCCCCGGCCGGCCTGAGCTGGACGGTCAACGCCTACCTGATCGCGTTCGGCGGCCTGCTGCTGCTCGCGGGCCGCTTGGGCGACCTGGTCGGCCGCAAGGCCGTGTTCCTCGTCGGCAACGCCGTGTTCGCCGCGGCGTCGCTGCTGGCGGGTCTGGTCACGACGCCCGGCCTGCTCGTCGCCGCCCGCTTCCTCCAGGGCGCGGGCAGCGCGCTGGCCTCGGCGGTCGTGCTGGGCATCCTGGTCACGCTGTTCAGCGAACCCGGTGAGCGCGCCAGGGCCATCGGCGTCTTCAGCTTCACCGGCGCCGCGGGCGCGTCCCTGGGTCAGGTCGTCGGCGGCCTGCTGACCGATGCGCTGAGCTGGCACTGGATCTTCTTCATCAACCTGCCGATCGGCGCGGCCACCGTCGCGCTGGCCGTGCGCGCCCTGCCCCGCGACCGCGGCGCGGGTCTGGCGGCGGGCGCGGACGTGCCCGGCGCGGTGCTGGTGACGGCCGGGCTGATGCTCGGCATCCACACCGTGGTCGGCGTGGCGGACCACGGCTGGACCACCGCCCGCACGCTCGGCCCCGGCGCGTTGGCGCTGGCGCTGCTGGTCGCCTTCACCGTGCGCCAGGCGACGGCGCGCACGCCGCTGATGCCGTTGCGGCTGCTGCGTTCCCGCGCCGTGGTGGGGGCGAACCTGGTGCAACTGCCGACCATGTCGGCGATGTTCGCGTTCCAGATCCTCGTCGCCCTGTTCATGCAACGGGTCCTGCACTACAGCGCGCTGAGCACGGGTCTGGCGATGTTGCCCGCGGCGACGGCGATCGGAGGCGTGTCCCTGCTGCTGTCGCCCCGGTTGAACACGCGGTTCGGCGCGCGGAACGTGCTGCTCGTCGGCTTGGTGCTGCTGTTCGGCGCGATGCTGCTGCTGCGGACCGTGCCGGAGCGGGCGGACTACGCGACCGACCTGCTGCCGGTGATGCTGCTGATCTCGGGAGGCGGTCTCGTGCTGCCCGCGCTGACCTCGCTGGCCATGGCCGACGCCTCGCCTCGCGACGCGGGTCTGGTGTCCGGGCTGTTCAACACCACGCAGCAGATCGGCATGGCACTCGGCGTGGCCGTGCTGTCCACCCTGGCCTCGACCCGCACCGCCGCCGCCCTCGCGGCGGGGGGCACCCCGCCCGCCGCGCTGACCGACGGCTACCACCTGGCGTTCTCCGCCGCCGCGGCGCTGCTGGCCGCGGCCTTCGCCGCCGCCCTCCTGGCATTGCGCGCAAGTCGCTGAAACTTTCGAAAATCGAGCCGCCCGCAGGCTCGTCTCCGGTCGGACACCTCACCACTGGTAAGCGCTTTCACGATCAAGCGCAGACGGGGCGTTCCTCCCACTTCCTACGAATGCCAAGTGAGACCGGCAAAGGAGGGAATGCGGACGAGCGCGTTGACATCTTTCGTAATGCTGGCCGAAACTTTAGACGATCAATCCCTGATCGTTGATCGCCGTTGCCATCTTCACCACCGTCTCAAAGGAGAGTCCTGGTGATCATCAGTTCGAGCCGCCCGCGAAGTCGTGCGGCGGTCGTCATGTTGGCGATAGCGGCACTCGTGCTCGCCGGAGCGGTGTTAGCGGTCACCCGCGTCAGCCCGGCCCGCGCCGCGGGCGAGATCGTCGCCGCGGCGGTGGAGGACGACGGCGCGGACTGCCCCGTCACCCTGCCGGGCTCCTTCCCCTCCAACTCCCGCCTGCCCGACCCGTTCACCAAGCTCGACGGCACCCGCATCACCAGCAAGAGCGACTGGCGCTGCCGACGAGCCGAGATCCGCGAACTGGCCGAGCGGCAGGTCTACGGCGACAAGCCCGCCAAGCCCACGACCGTCAGCGGCACGGTGAGCAACTCCTCCATCAGCGTCAACGTCTCCCACAACGGCCGCAGCTCCAGCTTCTCCGCTCGCGTGGAACTGCCCAGCGGCACCGGCCCGTTCCCGGCCGTGGTCGTCCTGGGCGGCTTCGGCGCCGACACCGCCGCCATCAAGGCCGCGGGCGCCGCGGTGATCAACTACGACCCCTACGCCGTCGGCCGCGAGGGCACCCCCCGCAACAACAAGCAGGGCGCCTTCTACAGCATCTACGGCAACACCAGCACCACCGGCCTGCTCATGGCCTGGGCCTGGGGCGTGAGCCGCATCATCGACGTGGTCGAGCAGTCCGGCGGCTCCATCCTGCGCCCCGACGCCTTCGGCGTCACCGGCTGCTCCCGCTTCGGCAAGGGCGCCTTCACCGTCGGCGTGTTCGACCAGCGCATCGCGCTGACCATGCCCATCGAGTCCGGCACCGCGGGCGTGCCCATCTTCCGCGGCATCCCCGGCGAGGGCGCGCAGAGCCTCAGCAGCGCCTACGGCGAGCAGCCCTGGTTCGGCGACGCCTTCGGCTCCTACACGAGCAACCCCAACAACGTCGCCGTCGACACCCACCAGATGGTCGCCATGGTCGCCCCCCGCGGCCTGTTCATCATGGACAACCCGCACATCGCCAACCTCGGCCCCCGCTCGGCCAGCGTGGCCGCCCTGGGCGGCGCCGAGGTCTACAAGGCCCTCGGGGCGGGCTCCAACCTGCTCTACCACTCCAACGTCTCCGACGGCAGCCACTGCGCCAACCGAGGCGAGTGGCGCACCCCGCTCCAGCAGGCCATCGGCAAGTTCCTCCGCAACACGGGCAGCTTCACCGGTGGCGTCAACATGCACAGCAAGGCCACCGGCAACCTCGGCCAGTGGCGCGACTGGCAGACCCCGACGCTGACCGACAGCACCACCACGACGACCACCACGACCACGAGCACGACGACCACGACGACCACCACCACCACGACCAACCCGACGGACCCGCCCGGTCCTGGCAGCACCCTGGCCGCCGCGGCGAACCGGACCGGTCGGTACTTCGGGACGGCGGTGGCGGCGTACAAGCTCTCGGACTCGACCTACACGGGAATCCTCAACCGTGAGTTCGACATGGTCACCGCCGAGAACGAGATGAAGATGGACGCGACCGAGCCGGCTCAGGGCCAGTTCAACTACGGCAACGCCGACCGGATCGTCAACCAGGCACGGGCGCAGGGCAAGCGGATGCGCGGGCACGCGCTGGCCTGGCACTCCCAGCAGCCGCCGTGGATGCAGCGCATGGAGGGCTCGACGCTGCGGCAGGCGATGCTCAACCACATCACCCAGGTCGCGACCTACTACCGGGGCAAGATCTACGCCTGGGACGTGGTCAACGAGGCCTTCGCCGACGGCAACAGCGGCGCACGACGCGACTCCAACCTGCAGCGCACCGGCAACGACTGGATCGAGGCCGCCTTCCGCGCCGCGCGGACCGCCGATCCGGACGCCAAGCTGTGCTACAACGACTACAACACCGACGACTGGTCGCACGCCAAGACCCAGGGCGTCTACCGGATGGTGCAGGACTTCAAGTCCCGCGGTGTGCCGATCGACTGCGTGGGGTTGCAGTCGCACTTCAACAGCGCCAGCCCGGTGCCGGGCAACTACCAGACCACCCTGCAGCGCTTCGCCGACCTGGGCGTGGAGGTGCAGATCACCGAGCTGGACATCGAGGGCTCGGGGCAGACCCAGGCGGAGAACTTCCGGCGGGTCACCCAGGCCTGCCTGGCCGTGGCGCGCTGCACCGGCATCACCGTGTGGGGCATCCGCGACAGCGACTCCTGGCGCGCCTCGGGCACCCCGCTGCTGTTCAACAACAGCGGCAACAAGAAACCCGCCTACGACGCCGTCCTGGCCGCCCTCAACGCGGCCAACCCGACCACGACGCCGACCACTACCACCACGACCACGACCAACCCCGGAGGCGGCAGCTGCTCCACGACCTACCAGGAGGGGCAGAAGTGGAATGACCGATTCAACGGTCAGGTGAGCGTTTCCGGCAGCGACAACTGGGTCGTCACGGTCACGCTGAGCGCACCGCAGAAGGTCACGGCCGTCTGGAACACCAGCACCGAACTGGACTCCAGCGGCACCGTGATGACCGCTCGGCCCAACGGCAACGGCAACACGTTCGGCTTCACCATCCAGCACGGCGGCAACTGGAACTGGCCCAGCTTGTCGTGCCGCGCGGGCTGACAGCCCGATGAGCGCGCCCGTGGCCCGGCGCTCCACCGCCGGGCCACGGGCGCGTTCCGGTCAGCCGCCGTAGTGCTCGGCGAGGGCGGCGAAGGCGGCCTTGGGCTCCCAGGGCAGTCCGGGGTGCGCGCCGTCGCGGTGGTCGGCGAGGACCTTGACGATGCCGGGGCTGGCCAGGTCGAGATCGTCGCGGGGATCGCCGCCGGGGCGGTGCGGGAAGCTCTCGAGGGCGAAGAGGAACACGAAGGCGCTGTCGACGCCCTCGGCGTCGAAGACCTCCAGCAGCTCGCGCAGGTAGGTGGCCTGACCCTGCTCGTCCCTGGCGTACTCGGCGTCCAGCCGGACCGGTGCGCCGGTGTCGCTGTCGTGCTCGACGACCTCCAGGACGCGACCGCCCCGGTCGCCCGCGCCGCGGTAGGCCGCCGTGCCGAACTCGGTGATCGCCACCGGCTTGCCCTGCGCGACGAGGGCTCGCACGCCCGCGCTGAACCGGTCGGCGACCTCGGCGGAGCGGTAGAGGTCCACGCCCACGATGTCGAAGGGCGTCCAGTCCACGCGCTCCAGCGGGATGGCGGCGTAGGTGATCCGACCGCCGAACCGCTCGCGGACGAGCGCCGCGGCGGTGGCGAGGAAGTCGTTGACCCGCGCGGAGACCTCACCCACCCGCTCGGCCACGCCTCCCCCCTCCCCCTGGCCCAGCAACAGCGCGAGGCGGTCCTCCTGGGTGGCGCCGGGCAGGAACCCCTTGTTCATCAGGCTCAGCTCGGCGCCCGTGACGAACACGACCTCGGCTCCCCGCCCGCGCACCCGCTCCGCCCGTTCGGCGCAGTCGGCGAACAGCGCGAGCATCTCGTCGGCGGTCAGCTCCAGCGGGTAGGGCGAGAACCAGACCTCCAGGCCGAGGTCCGCGGCGCACGTCGCGGCCAGCTCCAGCCGCTCCGGGTCACCGCCGATGACGCGCACGGCCGTGCAGTGCAGGTCGTCGCGGATGACGGTCAGCTCGCGCCGGACCACGTCGGGGTCGAAGCGCTCGCGGGAGGTCGTGCCGTCGCGGACGAAGCCGGTGTCGTAGCTGATGCCCTTGGCTCGCATGGGTTCGGTCCTCTCGATCGGGTGTGGGGGACCAAGGCTAGGAGGAAAACTTGCGTGCGCGCAAGTTTGCGTTCACGCATCTATTCTGCGATGCTGAGGCGGTGGTGACGCGGCGGACGGGATTGCGCGAGCAGAAGAAGCAGGCCACCAGGCAAGCGCTGCGCGAGGCGGCGCTGCGGCTGGCCATGGAACGCGGGCCGGACAACGTCCGCGTGGACGACATCGCCGAGGCGGCGGGGGTTTCGCCGAGGACCTACAACAACTACTTCTCCAGCCGCGAGCAGGCCATCGTCGCCGCCGTCACCGCCGAACGGCAGTCACGGGTCGGCGCGGCGGTGGCCGCTCACCCCGCCCACGTCCCCCTCGCCGAGGCCGTGGTCGAGGCGGTCGTGGAGCAGTACACCGACCAGGGTGAGCGCGCCCGCGACGCGCTGCTGCTGATCACCACCCAACCCGCGCTGCGGGAGGCGTTCGTCGACACCGCCGCCGCCATCGAGGACCCCCTCGCCACGGCCATCGCCCAGCGCCTGGGCGATCCCGACCCGCACACCGCCCGCGTGCTCGCGGCGGGCGTGGCCGCCGCGGTCCGGGTCGCGCTCCAGCTGTGGGTGCGGCCGACCGCCGCCGAGGGCGGACTCGTCGTGCCCTCCGGTCCGCTGCCCGACCTGCTGCGCACCACGCTCGCCCCGCTGGCCCCCGCGCTCGACGCCGCCGAGCGGCGGCGCTGAGCCGTCCGGGCCACCACCGCGGACCGGGGTGCGCGCGCTGTATCGAAACACCCGGCTCCGGTCGCGCTCCCGTGGCTAGACTGGCGCGATGGGGGTCGACAGCCACCTGATCGCCGAGGTGGACGCGGCGGCGCTGGCCGAGCACATCGACGGGCTGGCCGCGCTCTACCGCACCTGCTTCTCCGAGCCGCCCTGGTGCGAGCCCGAGGAGCGGTTCACCGGGTTCGCCCAGCGGTTCGCCGCCCACCTGGCCCAGCCCGGCGTCCGCGGCCTGGTCACCCGGCACGGCGACGGGATCGCCGGGGTGATCTACGGCTGGCCCGCGCCGGAGCGGGTGCCGGACTCCCCGTTCTACCGCGCGATCTTCGACGCCGTGGCCCCCGCCGAGCGCCACCTGCTGCGCTCACCGGCGCTGGAGGTGGTCGAGCTCATGGTCGCCCCGCGCCACCGCGGCCGGGGGCTGGGCCGCGCCCTGCTGCGCCGGTTCACCGACGGCCACCGCCGGGCCTGGTTGTGCACCCACCGCGACGCCCCGGTGCGCGGGCTCTACGACACCGAGGGCTGGGCGGTGCGCGGCTCGTTCACCGACCGCGACGGGGTGCCGCTGCTGCTCTACCTGCTCGACCGGACCTGACCGGCGGGCGTCACAGCAGGCTCGTCCAGTAGTCCCAGAACGCGTGCAGCACCAAGCCCGCGATCACGGCGTACCACAGGACCAGCACGGCGCTGTGCACGCGGCGCAACGCCGCGAGGCCGGGCCAGGTGTCCAATGTGGAGTACCAGAACAGCGGGATGGTGACGACCCACACCACCACGCAGTACGGGCACAGGGCGTGGATGTCGTACAGGCCGGCCGCGATCAGCCAGTGCACGAACACCACGCCGAACGCGGTGCCCGCGTTGAGCGCGACGCGGTACCAGCGGGGCGGCTCGAAGCCCGCGAGCACCGCGACGCCCGTGGTCACCACCACGGCGAACCCCGCGATGCCCAGCAGCGGGTTGGGGAAGCCGAACGCCTCGGCCTGCGCGCTGTCCATGACCGACCCGCAGGACACCACCGGGTTGAGCGAGCAGGTGGGGACGTAGGCGGGGTCGCGCAGCTTGGCGATCTTCTCCAGCGTCAGCGCCCCGGCGGCGGCCAGGCCCGCACCGCCGCCGAGGACCAGCAGCCAGGCCAGTGCGCGGTTCATCCGGCCAGCGCCGCGTCGATCCTGGCCCTCAGCTCCCGCTCGGCGTCGGCGATGGTGCTCCCGCCCGCGCTGAACTCCTCCCCGTCGAGGAAGAACGTCGGAGTGCTGTCCACCCCCAGCGCCGTGCCGTCGGCGACGTCCCGGTCGATGACGGCCTGGACCTCGGCGGAGGCGCTGTCGGCGCGGAAGCGCTCCAGGTCCAGCCCGGCGGCGGTGGCGAACTCCTCGAACTTCGCGGTGGCGCGGGCGGTGTCGGCGCTGGTGGAGCGGCCGTCCGTGGCCCAGGTGTCGAAGTTGTCGTAGAGGGCGTGGTACATCTCGGCGTACTTGCCCTGCTTGCCCGCCGCTTCGGCGGCCCGCGCGGCGGGCACCGCGAGCGGGTGCCCCTCCAGCGGGAAGTTCCGGGTGACGAAGGTGATCCGCCCCCGGTAGTCCTGCTCCAGCTTCTTGGTCACGCCCGTGTAGTAGGACGCGCAGGCGGGGCACTGGAAGTCCAGGAACTCCACGAGCGTGACCTCGTCGCCATCGGCCTTGGACAGGGTGTGCGCGTCTGGGGGAACCAGCGTCCCGCTCGACGCGCCGCCGGAGCGGTCGAGGACGAGCACACCGCCGATCACGAGCACCGCCACGAGGACGACGACGCCGGTGAGGACCGCGTTGAGGGAAGGACCGCGGCGTGCGGTCACCGGGTTGCGCTTGTTCGCGCGGGCTGTGCGTGACATCGAACCGATCGCCTCTGGTCGGGGACACCTCTCCCCCAGTTGGTCGGATGACGACCGGAGTAGTTCCGGGAACCACCGGAGATCTTCACCCGACTGATGTAGTCGTGAGGGTTGACAGGGCCGTCCTGCTCGCGGGCGGGGTGGCGGCGGTGTGCGTCACGACCGTGGTGCTCGCGGCCGGTGACGTGCACGGGGCGCTCGGCGACAGCGATCCGGGTCGGGTGGCGTCGTGGCTGTTCGGGGTGGTGCGGCTGATCGCCGACGCGGCGGGGTCGGTGACGGCGGGCTCCCTCGCGTTCGCGGTGTTCGCGGTGCCCGCGCCGGACGCGCGACGGCTGACCGCGCACGCCTACGCGGCGGTGCGGCTGGGCGCGGGCGCCGCGGTGGTGTGGGCGGTCGCGGCGTGGGCGGCGGTGCCGCTGTCGGCGGGCGACGCCTCAGGCCAGCCGCCCTCGGTGGTGTGGCGGCACCTGGCCGGGCTGGTGGGGGCGGCCGAGGAGCCGAAGGCGTGGCTGTGCGTCGCGGTCGTCGCAACGGTGGTGGCGGTCGGCGCGCGGATGACGTTGTCGTGGCCGGTGGCCGTGCTGTGGTGCGCGGTGGCCGTGGCGGGGCTGCTGCCCCCGGTGGTGGCCGGGCACGTGTCGGTGGGCGCGTGGCACGACGTGGCCACCGACGCGGCGGTGTGGCACGTGCCCGCCGCCGCGGTGTGGGTCGGCATGCTGGTGGCGCTGCGCGGCTTCCTGCGCCGTCCCGGTGTGGCGGACCGGGACCGGGTGCTGCGCCGCTACCACCGCGCGACGCTGGTGTGCCTGGTGGTGCTGGTGGTCAGCGGCTCGGCGATCGGCCTGGTCACGGCGGGCTCCGACGGTCTGATGTCGGGTTACGGGGTGCTGCTGGCGATCAAGGTCGCGGTGTGCGCCGCGGTGCCCCCGCTGCGCACGCGGTGGGCGGCGCGCCTGCCGCTGGGGGTGGAGGTCGTGGTGCTGGGGGTGGCGCTGGGCGCGTCGGTGGGCCTTGCCCACCTGGTGCCGCCGTCGTGGCTGGTCGAGCGACCGTCGGTGCAGCAGACCGTGCTCGGCTACGAGCTGCCCCACCCGCCCTCGGCCGCCGACCTGCTGCTCGGGTGGCGGCTCGACCCGCTGCTGGGCCTGGGCGCGCTGCTGCTGGCCTCGGCCTACCTGCTCGGGGTGCGCGTGCTGCGGCGGCGGGGCGACCGGTGGCAGGCGGGGCGGGTGGCGGCGTGGCTGGCGGGTTGCGCGGTGGTGCTGGCGGTGACCTCCTCGGGGCTGGGCCGCTACGCCCCCGGCACGTTCAGCCTGCACATGGTCTCCCACATGGCGTTGAACATGCTCGCCCCGGCGCTGCTGGTCCTGGGCGGCCCCGTCACCCTGGCGCTGCGCGCGCTGCCGCCCGCGCCGCGCGCCTGGCTGGTCGCGCTGGTGCACTGCCGGGCCGCCAGGGTGGTGGCGCACCCGGCGGTGGCCGCCGTGGTGTTCGTCGCCTCGTTCTACGTCCTGTACTTCTCGGGCCTGTTCGGCGAGGCGATGCGCTACCACTGGGCGCACCAGGTGATGAACCTGCACTTCCTGGTCTCCGGGTACGTCTTCTACTGGCTGGTGGTCGGCGTGGACCGGCCGCCCAGGCCGCTGCCGCACCTGGCCCGCCTGGGCCTGCTGTTCGCGGTCATGCCCTTCCACGCCTTCTTCGGCGTGATCCTGATGAGCGGGCAGACCGTGATCGCCGAGACCTACTACCGGTCGCTGTCCCTGACCTGGGTGCCCGACCTGCTGACCGACCAGCGGCTCGGCGGCGGCATCGCGTGGGCCGCCGGTGAGCTGCCGATGCTGGTCGTGGTCATCGCCCTGCTGCGGCAGTGGGCCGCAGGCGACCGCCGCGAGGCGGTCCGGCTGGACCGGCACCTCGACAGCGCCGAGGACGACCGGCTCGCCGCCTACAACGCCATGCTCGCCGACCTGGCCGGTCGGCGGAGCTGAGCACGACCCCGGAAGGGACGAGATGACCACAGCGGTGGACGGGCCGGTCGAACTGGCCGTGTCCGGCATGACCTGCGCGGCCTGCGCGGCCCGCGTCGAGCGCAAGCTCAACCGGCTCGACGGCGTGCGCGCCTCGGTCAACTACGCGACCGAGCGCGCGGTCGTCCACCTGCCCGCGGGCCTGAGCGCCGGGGACGCCGTGGCGGCGGTGCGCCAGGCGGGTTACGACGCCCGCGTGCGCCACCGCGCCGAGGACGACCGCGCCGCGCACACCGCGGCCGTGGCCGACCTGCGGCGCCGACTGGTGGTCGCCGCGGTGCTGGCCATCCCGCTGGGCAACCTGTCGATCAGCCTGGCGCTGGTGCCCGCGCTGCGGTTCCCCGGCTGGGAAGCGCTGTGCGTGCTGCTGGCCGTGCCGGTGGCGGGCTACTCGGCGTGGCCGTTCCACCGGGCCGCGCTGCGCAACCTGCGGCACGGCTCCTCCAGCATGGACACCCTGGTGTCGCTGGGCGTGCTGGCCTCGTTCGGGTGGGCGGTGTGGTCGCTGGCGGCGGGTTCGGCCGGTCCCGGCTACTGGCTGGGGTTCGGCGTCACGGCCGAGGGCGCGGACGCGGTCTACCTCGACGTCGCCGCGGGCGTGACGACGTTCCTGCTGGCGGGCCGCTACTTCGAGACCCGTTCGCGGCGCAACGCCGTGGGGCTGCTCACCGCGCTGGCCGGGTTGGCCGCCAAGGACGCCCGCGTGCTGCGCGAGGGCGTGGAGCAGTCGCTGCCCGCCGCGCTGCTGCGGGTCGGGGACCTGTTCGTGGTGCGCCCCGGTGACGCGCTGCCCGCCGACGGGGTCGTCGCCGAGGGCGCCTCCGCGCTGGACACCGCGGCGATCACCGGCGAGTCGGCGCCGGTCGACGTCGGCCCCGGCGACCGGGTCGTGGGCGGCACGGTCAACCGCGGCGGGCGGCTGGTCGTGCGCGCCACCGAGGTCGGCGCCAACACGCAGCTGGCGCAGATGAGCGCGCTGGCCGAGCAGGCCGCCCAGCGCAAGGCCGCGGTGCAGCGGCTGGTCGACCGGGTGTGCGCGGTGTTCGTGCCCGTGGTGCTGGTGCTGGCGGCGCTGGTGCTGGGCGGGTGGCTGGCCACCGGCCACACCGCGCGCGAGGCGTTCACGGCGGCGGTCGCGGTGCTGATCATCGCCTGCCCGTGCGCGCTGGGCCTGGCCACCCCGACGGCGCTGATGGTCGGCGTCGCCCGCGCGGCGCAGCTGGGCGTGCTGGTCAAGGGGCCCGAGGCGCTGGAGGCCACGCGGTCGGTGGACACGGTGGTGCTGGACAAGACCGGCACGGTCACCGCCGGGCGGATGTCCGTCGTGGCGACCGCCGCCTTCGGCGACGCCGACGAGCGCGAGGTGCTGCGCTGGGCGGGCGCGGTGGAGGCGGCCTCCGAGCACCCGGTGGCGGCGGCCGTCGTGTCCGCCGCGGGCACCGGGCTGCCCGCCGTGACCGGGTTCGAGGCGCTGGTGGGCGCGGGGGCGCGCGGCGAGGTGGATGGTGTCCCGGTCGTCGTGGGCACGGCCGGGTTGATGGCCGGGCTGGGCATCGCCGTGCCGCCGGAGGCCCACCGGTGGCTCGACGGGCTCGGAGCGGCGACCGGCGTGCTGGTCGCCCGCGCGGGTGCCGTGGTGGGCGGCATCGCCGTGCGCGACACCGTGCGCCCGTCCGCCGCCGACGCCGTCGCCCGGCTGCACGCGCTGGGGCTGCGGACCGTGCTGCTCACCGGCGACGGACCGGGCGCGGCCCGCGCGGTCGCCGACGAGGTCGGCATCAC
This sequence comes from Saccharothrix coeruleofusca, assembly GCF_017876325.1. Classification (NCBI taxonomy): domain Bacteria; kingdom Bacillati; phylum Actinomycetota; class Actinomycetes; order Pseudonocardiales; family Pseudonocardiaceae; genus Saccharothrix; species Saccharothrix coeruleofusca. Next base: position 1,942,766 of record NZ_JAGINV010000001.1, on the reverse strand, counting down.
CGAGGTCGTGGCCGGGGTGCGGCCCGCGGACAAGGTCGCCGCGGTGGAGGCGCTGCGCGCCGCCGGTCACCGCGTGGCGATGGTCGGCGACGGCGTCAACGACGGCCCGGCGCTGGCCGCGGCCGACCTGGGCATGGCGGTGGCCCGAGGCAGCGACGTCGCCGCCCACGCGGCCGACGTCATCCTGGTCCGCGAAGACCTGCACGCGGTGCCGGACGCGGTCGAGCTGGCCAACCGCACCCTGGACACCATCCGGGGCAACCTGGTCTGGGCGTTCGGCTACAACGCCGCCGCCATCCCGCTGGCGGCCTCCGGTCTGCTCAACCCGCTCATCGCCGGTGCGGCGATGTCGCTGTCCTCGGTGCTGGTGGTCGCCAACAGCCTGCGGCTGCGCGGTTACCGGCCGCCCCGCGCGCTCTGGGACGGCCGGTGACCGCGCTCGCCCGGCGGTCAGGCCACCGGGTGGAAGGTGACGGTGAAGCCGGTGCACTGGCGGCACTGCCGCACGACCTGGTTGCCCGGCTCGGTGTCGTGCCTGGACCACGCGTACGCCTTGGGGCAGCGCGAGGACAGGGCGTCACTGTAGGGGGTCCGCGCGTCGCGGTTGGGGTTGGTGCACAGCATCGGCCTGCCGTCGGCCCACCGCGTCAGGTTCTCCGGCGGGCAGTACGGCAGCAGGTTCTCCGGGCAGCCGACGCCGGTGCACTCGGTGGAGCCCGGCGGGGTCACCCCGTCGCGGGCGTCGATGGTGATCGGCAGCGAGAAAGCGTTGACGTAGCTGACGTTGTACCAGGGCGCGAGCCCGTCCTTGCGGTCGAAGTTGAACTCCGCCAGGCTCGCGGGCTGCTCGCCGGTGGTGCAGCGGTCCGCCATCGGCCCGCAGTCGCCGACGCGGCAGTGGAACGTGCTGCCGGGCGTTCCGGTGCAGTCCTGGCGGGCGAAGAACTTGCCGCGCCAGTGGTTGGGAGCGGCGGACTCGGGGATGGTGATGGTGGCCGACTGGCCGTTCTGCAGGGTGGGCAGACCGGTCAGGGCGCGGGAGCCGTCGGCGTTGACCGCGCTGCCGATCCAGATCGTGCGGCCGGACCGGTTGACGAAGGTGACCGTGTGGTCGGCCGCGGCGGTGGCGACGGGCGGTGTCACCACGGCGAAGGCGGCGATCGCGGTGATCACCGCGCACAGGAACCTGCGCATCGCTCCTCCAGGAGGGATCGGTGGTGGAATGCCGGACGACGGTGCGGTCAGGGGACCGAGCGGTAGGCCACACCGGTGGCGTTGGGCGTGGTCCCGTCGTAGAGGCCGGTCGGGCTGGTGCGCGTCGACAGCGAGAACCACGCGAACCGCTCCACGAAGGGCAGGCTGTTGAGCATCGCGGTGGAGCGGCGCACGAAGTCGGTCTGCTGGGCCTGGTCGGGGTAGCGCGGCTGCGGACCGGTGAAGTCGATCAGGCCGTACTCGGTGAGCCAGATCGGCTTGCGGTAGCGGTCGTGGACGGCCTGCAGGTATCCGCGCAGGTGCTCGGTCGCGGCGGCGGAGAAGTCGCTGCCGTACCAGTGCAGCGGGATGAAGTCGACCCGGTAGCCGCGCGCGGCGGCCCCGCTCATGAACCGGTCGAGCCAGCCGCCCGCCCGGTCCCCGCCGAACGCGACCGCGGGCGCGCCGAGCCGCATCCCGGTGGCCTGCAGCCGGGGCCACAGGTTCAGCGCCTGCTCGACCGACATGTTGGCCTGGCCCGCCATGTCGGGCTCGTTGAAGCCGAGCAGGGTGGTGCCCAGCGACCGGGCGCGGTTGAGCTCGGTGTCGTTGACCGCGCCCGCGCCCCAGATCATCGGCACGAACTCGACACCGGCGGGGGTGGTCACGCCCTGGGTGTCGGATGCCCAGGTGTAGTACCAGCCCGCCCGCACGTCGGCGAGCGCGGCGGCGACACCGGGGTGGTTGTTGATGCTCACGCCCTTCTTGGTCGCGGCGGCAGCGGCCGGGGCGGTGAGCGCGCAGGCTGCGGCGAGTGCCGCCAGTACGAGCGCGAGCAGCTGGCGTGGGCCTCCCATGCGCCTTTCCCTCCATGATCCTGGTGACCCGATGGGAACCACGTGCGCGGCGACGGACGCGAGAGCGCCAGCAGCTTGCCGAGTGGTCTGGACCTATGTCAACCGGTCGGGCGCAGGACTGGGAAAAGCCCTATGCCACAAAGAGGACGTCGCCGTGGTGGATTCGGGGACGAAACTTCGGGCTGGCGCACCCGCGTCGCGGTAGCCGCCCCCGCGGCAAGCCGGAGCTGTCACCCTCGTGCCCTGATCTTGATCTACGGGAGGTTAGGGTGAAGCGGGATTTCGTTCGCGTGACCGGGGTGCTCGGCGCCTCGGTCCTCGCCTTCGGCGCGTTCTCGGGCGTGTCGCAGGCCGCGGCTGAGGGGGACATCGCCATGGCGGCGCAGGGCACGGCCGTGCCCGACCGCTACGTGGTGGTGCTCAAGGACGATGTAGGCATCCAGGGCGCGGAGCTGACCGCCAGACACGGCGGCAAGGTGACCGCGACCTGGCAGCACGCGCTGCGCGGCTTCGCGGTCGAGGCCAGCGAGGCCGAGGCCAAGCGCCTGGCCGCCGACCCCGCGGTGAAGTCGGTGAGCCAGGACGTCGTGGTCAGCGCCTCCGAGGTCCAGGCCAACCCGCCGTCGTGGGGGCTGGACCGGGCCGACCAGCGCGACCTCCCCCTGGACGCCGCGTACAGCTACGGCACGACCGCCGAGAACGTCCACGCGTACGTCATCGACACCGGCATCCGCACCACGCACTCGACCTTCGGCGGCCGCGCGTCGTGGGGCGTGGACTTCGTGGACGGCTCCAACACCGACTGCCAGGGGCACGGCACGCACGTGGCGGGCACGATCGGCGGCGCCGAGTACGGCGTGGCCAAGGGCGTGAAGTTGGTGGCGGTGCGGGTCCTCGACTGCAACGGCTCGGGCACCCTGGCCGACGTCGTCAGCGGCGTCGACTGGGTGACCGCGAACGCGGCCAAGCCCGCCGTGGCCAACATGAGCCTGGGCGCGGTCGCCTCGGCGGCCACCGCGCCGCTGGAGGACGCGGTGCGCGCCTCCATCGCCTCGGGCGTGACCTACGCCCTGGCCTCCGGCAACAGCAACCGCAACGCGTGCGGCTACAGCCCGGCGCTGGTGGGCGAGGCGCTGACGGTCAACGCCTCGACCGACGGCGACGCCAGGGCCTGGTTCTCCAACTACGGCAACTGCACCGACCTGTACGCCCCCGGCATGGACATCACCTCGGCCTGGAACACCGGCGACTCGGACACCGCGGTCCTCGACGGCACCTCCATGGCGACCCCGCACGTGGCGGGCGCGGTGGCGCTGCACCTGGCCGCCCACGCGGACAGCACGCCCGCCGACGCGCACGCCGCGCTGGTCGACAGCGCCACCGCGGACAAGATCGGTGACGCGGGCGCGGGCTCGCCGAACCGCCTGCTGCACACCGGCGCGCTGGCGGGCACGCCCGCCAAGGTCGACCTGGTCCGCTACGTCAAGGGCGGCGACCACCTCAGCTCCACCACCGGCGCTCCCGAGGGCTACCGGGCCGAGGGCTCGCTGGGCAAGCTCCTGGCCACCCAACTGCCCGCCACCTGGGCGGTCTACCAGTGCTCGCTGGGCTGGGACAGCTTCACCTCCCTCGACCCCAACTGCGAGGGCAACACCCGCGTGGGCCTGCTCGGCTACATCCACGAGAACTCGGTGGACGGCTCGGGCGCGCTCTTCCGCTGCGTGGTGCGGGGCAGCGGCGGTGACCACATGGACTCGCGCGACCAGAACTGCGAGGGTCAGGTGGCCGAGGGTCGCCTCGGCTACGTCCTGAACTGACCGCGCTGAACTGACCGCGCTGAACCGAGCGCGCTGAACCGACACCGCCTGCCCCGGCACCCCGCCTGGGCAGGCGGTGTCGTCCGCACCAGGGCGAAGGAGGACGGGCCCGTGATCGGCGACCGCTGGGGTGTCAGCGACAGCGAGGTCTCGCGCCCCTACCCCTGCGACGGGTTCGTGACCGCGCCCGCGTTGCGGGCGTGGCGGGGCGTGACCGTCGAGGCGCCCGCCGAAGCGGTGTGGCCGTGGGTCACGCAGGTGCGGGTCGCACCGTACTCGTACGACTGGATCGACAACTTCGGCCGCCGCTCCCCCCGCCGGCTGCTGGACCTGCCCGAGCCCGAGGTCGGTGAGGGGTTCACCGCCTCCGGCGGACGCAGGCTGGGCCGGGTCGTCTCGGTCGAGCCGGGCAGGCAGCTGACCGGCACCGTCATGGGCGCCTTCCTGTCCTACGTCCTGGTGCCCGCCGGTAATGGCACGACGCGCCTGCTGCTCAAGGTCGTCATGCGCGCCAACCGCTGGGCGGCCCCCGTCCTGTCGGTCGGCGACCTGGCCATGGCCCGACGACAACTGCTGAACTTCAAGCTGCTGGCCGAGCGCCGGGGGCGCTGAGCCGCGAGCGGGCCACGAGGGGCGGCGGACACGTCGTCTTGCCAAATAATCGATTATCTGTAGAGTCATCGATCGTGAGCTGTCCGGCTCGCTCGACGACGAAGGAAGACGATGACCGAGAACGACCCGTTCGCGCGCCTGCCCGAGGTCCCCGGCTTCACCTTGACCAGCACGACCACCGAGGACGGCAAGCCGCTCGCCGCGCCGCAGCTGTCCGGCGCCTTCGGGATGCCCGGCGGCCGGGACGCCTCTCCCCAGCTCACCTGGAGCGGCGCCCCGGCGGGCACCAGGAGTTACGCGGTGACCGTCTACGACCCGGACGCCCCCACCGGGTCGGGCTTCTGGCACTGGGCCGTGGCCAACATCCCCGCCGGCACCACCTCCCTGCCGGAGGGAGCGGGCGACGACACCGGCTCCGGCCTGCCCGCCCCGGCCGTCCAGCTGCCCAACGACACCCGTGCCGCCCGCTACATCGGCGCCGCCCCGCCCGCGGGCCACGGCCCGCACCGCTACTTCATCACCGTGCACGCCCTCGACGTCGAGGACATCGGCGTCCCGACCGACGCGACCCCCGCGCTGCTCGGCTTCACCATGGCGGGCCACGTCCTCGGCCGGGCCACCATCGTGGCCACCGCGCAGACCCCGGCGGGCTGAGCACCGGGCACGGCACCCCGGTGACCACCCCGGTCACCGGAGGCCGTGCCGCCGCCGGTACTCCCGCAGCCCCGGCTCGGCCAGCCGCTCCAGCAGCGGGCGCACGCGGGGCAGCAGGCCGGGCGCCAGGCCCGCCGCCTTGAGCGACCACCCGTTGTGGCGTGGCAGGAAGGTCTCCAGGCGAGGGCGGTCCAGGTGGGCCACGACGGCGTCGGCGACGGCCTCCGGGCTCAGCGGGTCGCCGAGGAGGTTGATCGCGGAACCGCCGCCCGCCATCTCCCGGCGCAGCATGGGGGTGTCCACCGCGGCGGGGTGCACCATGCTGACGCCGACCCCCGTTTCGCGTTCGAGCATCGCCATGGCGAACATGAAGGTGCGCAGGCCCGCTTTCGACGCGCTGTACCCGGCGCTCTCGGCCAGCGGCATCAGCGCCCCCAGCGACCCGACGGACACGATCCGGCCGCGGGCCGCCCGCAGCGCCGGGTACAGCGCGCGGCTGAGCTGCATGGGCGCCTGCAGGTTGACCAGCTGCTCGCGGCGGCTCTGCTCGGCGGTGACCTCCTCGAACGGCCGGGTGACCACCACACCGGCGTTGTTGACCAGCAGGTCGCACCGCTCGCCGACGGCCGCCGCGATCGGCTCGTGGAAGTCCGGGGTGGTCAGGTCGACCGGCAGCCGGGTCACCGGGGCGGGCAGCCGGTCCAGTCCCACCGGGTCCAGGTCGACCGCGACCACGTGGAAGCCGCGCGCGTCCAACCTCGCGCAGACCGCCGCGCCGATGGCGCCCGCCGCGCCCGTCACCACCGCCGTCCTCATGCCCGCACCGCCTGGCGGGTCCGCTCGAACGCGCCGGGGGTCAGGTCGGCCCACCCCATGCGCTCGCGCACCACGCCCAGGTAGCGGCGGTAAGCGGAGGAGTCCACGTAGGAGCGGTGCCTCGGCGAGTCGACGAACCGGATGCCCCGGCTGAGGTCGGGGCGGTCGGTGGCGATCATGCGGTCGAACCGCGCGGCGCGCTCCGGGGCGTGCTCCTGGTCGTGCAGGTACTGGGCGAGGATGTTGCTGATGTGGTCGAAAACCGTGTAGGCGCTGGAGTTGAGCTCGATGTAGCCGAGCGCGAACAGGTTGCGGTGCTCGCGGTTGAACGCGGTGAGGTACAGGTCCGGGCGGCCGTCGCACCAGTCGAAGTACCGCTGCGCGTAGGGGATGGCCCAGTCGTAGCCGGTGGCGTGCAGGACGAGGTCGATCCGCTCGGCGCTGCCGTCGGCGAACCGGACCAGGGAACCGTCCAGGCGCACGATGTCCGGGCGGATCGCCACGTCACCGTGCTGCAGGTAGTGCAGCAGCTGGCTGTTGAGCAGCGGGTGCGACTCCAGCAGCCGGTGATCCGGTTCCGGCAGGCCGTACCTGCGCAGGTCACCCCGCACCAGGCGCAGCAACGCGCGCAACACCGGACGCTGCACCCACAGCGGCAGTTCCGGCCCGCGTTCGGTGAACTCGTCGATGGGGATGCCGAACAGGTGCTTGGGTATCACGTGGTAGCCCCGTCGCACGCTCACGAACGCGGCGTCCGCGTTGGCCGCGGCGTCGCACGCGATATCGGCGCCGGAGTTGCCCAGCCCCACGACGAGGACGCGCTTGCCGCGGAACTCCAGCGGGCTGCGGTAGGTCGAGGAGTGCCGGATCTCGCCGGTGAACTCGCCGGGGTGCACCGGGGAGCGCGGTGCCCAGGTGACACCGGTGGCGCACACGACCGCCCCGTACTCGTGGCGGGAGCCGTCGTCGAGGGTCACCACCCACGAGTCGCCGACCCTCTCGACGTCGTCGACCGCGGTGTCGAAGCGGATGGCCTCGCGCAGCCCGTAGGCGGTGGCGAAGTCACGGGTGTACCGCAGGATCAGCCGGTTGCCAGGGTAGTCGGGGAACGACTCCGGCATGGGGAAGTCGAAGAACCCCGACGTCCTGCGCGAGGAGATGAAGTGCGCGGACTCGTACATCGGCGTGCCGGGGTTGTCGAGGTCCCAGATGCCGCCGACGTCGCTGTGCCGCTCGTACTGGTCGTAGGGGATGTTCAAGCGCCGCAAGGCACGCGCCGCCGAAAGCCCGGCAGGTCCCGCTCCGATGACACAAACACGCCGTCGAGCCATGTCCCCTCCCTGTCTTCCACCTGACATGGCTCGATTGAAATGGCCGCGACACCGGCCCCGGCAGGGCCGCCGCGGCTAGCATGGGGGGCAAACCGGACAGGACGGCGGTGGCGATGTGATCGGGTCCGCAGAGCCAGCGGCGCTGACCAGGGCGGTCATCCCGCCCACCACGCTGTCCGGCGTGGTCGAGGTCGGCAGGCGCGAGGGTCACCCGGTCGCCGCCTGGTTCGCGGGCACCGGCCTCGATCCGGCCGAGCTCACCACCTCCAGCCCGGTCAAGGTGTCCTTCCGCCAAGCCGCCCAGGTGCTGCGCCGCGCGGTGCGCGCCATGCCCGACCGCCCGCTCGGCATCAGGGTCGGCGCCCGCGACCCGCTGCTGTCCTTCGGCATGCTGGGCGTCGCGATGCGGTCGTGCGCCACCACCGCCGACGCCCTGGTGCTCGCCCACGAGCTGCACCCCGCCGCGGGCAGCCTGATGGACACCGACGTCGACATCTCCGGTGACGAGATCGCGCTGCGGCTGCACGAACGCCTGCCCGATCCCGAGCTCATCGCCTTCCTCTGCGAGGAAGTGCTCAGCAGCACCGTGGTGTTCCTGCGCACCCTGGAAGCCGCGGACTGGGCGCCCGTCCGGGTCGAACTGGCCTACCCCGCACCGGCCTACGCCCCGGAATACCGCCGCTTCTTCCGCTGCCCGGTCGAGTTCGGGGCCGCCACGAACCGGATGGTCCTGCCCGCCGCGGTGCTCGCCCGCCGCCTGCCCACCCACCACGAGCCGACCCGCGCCATCGCCGTGGAGAACTGCCGCCGCCTGCTCGACCTCGACGCGGCCCGCCCCGACGTCGTCGTCGCCGTCGAGACCGCGCTGAGCAGGAACCTGCGCCACGCGCCCACCATGACCGACACCGCGCGGCGGCTGCGGCTCACCGAGCGGACCCTGCGCCGCAAGCTCACCGAGGCGGGCGAGCGCTACAGCACCATCCGCGACCGCGTGCGCGAGCGGCGCGCCACCCTGCTGCTGCGGGAGACGGCGCTCACGGTCGAGGCCATCGCCCACGAGACCGGCTTCAGCGACGCCCGCGAACTCCGCCGCGCCTACCTGCGGTGGACCGGGCAGCCGCCCAGCGCCGTCCGCCGCGGTCCCCGGTAGGACCGGCGGGCCGGTGCCGGGGCCGCGCCACCGCGCGACCCCGGCACCGGCCACGAGCCCGCCCGCTCACCCCAGCGGCTCGACCCAGATGTTGCGGAACCGGACGTTCTCACCGGGATCACCGTGGTCCTGCAACCGGAGCGGCCCCGCGGTCGGGCCCTCGGCCGCGCCGTTGCCGGTCGGACCGTCGATGGCGAAGTCCCGGTGCACCGTGACGCCGTTCCACACCACGGTGACGCGGGCGTTCTCGGTCTTGACCCCCGCGCTGTCGAAGCGGGCCGCCCGGAACGTGACGTCGTAGGTCTGCCACGTCCGCGGCGCGGTGGCGGCGTTGCGCGACGCGGCCTTCTTCAGGTAAATGCTGCCTGCCTCGTCGGCGGCCAGCGACGCTTTGCCGTAGCTGTCCAGGATCTGCAGCTCGTAGCGGTCCTGGAGGTACACGCCGCTGTTGGCGCGCTGCTGGCCGGTCACCTCGGGCGGCAGGTTCGGCAGCCAGAACTCCAGGTGGAGCTTGAAGTCGCCGAACACCTGCCTGCTGCGGATGTCGCCGCCGAGCGCCTCCATCGAGCCGTCCGCGACCGGCCACGACGGCGGGCTGCCGTCGGGGTTGCGCCAGTTCTCCGTGCCGCCGCCGCTGTAGAGGACGACGCGCCGGGCCGGTGTGACGGTCAGGTAGTCCAGGTTGACGTGCCCGGTGTCCCCGCTGTCCACCTTGTAGGCGATGGTGTTCGCGCCCGCCCGCAGGGTCAGCGCCTCGGTGTGCGTGGCCCACGTGTCCCAGTCGCCCGTGTCGGCCAGCGCCACCTGCCTGACCTTCGCGCCGTTGACGTAGACGCTGACGGTCTTGGTGCCGCTGGACGGGTTCGGCCCGTTGCTGTAGCGCAGGCCCACGTTGTGCGAACCGGCCGCCGTCGCGTTCACGGCGAACCTGGTGGTCGCGCCCTGCGTGCCGTAGCCGTCGACGAACCCCGCGCCGGAGTAGCCGGTGTGGTCGGTGTTGACGCCCGCACCGCCGGACAGGGCCGCGCTTTCCGCCTCCAGCGACTGCGTGGCCGACGGGGCGCTGCCGACCAGATTGTTCAGCGTGTACCACGCCTCGGTGTTCCACAGCGGCACACCGGTGCTCGACGTGAACGGCCGCGGCGAGCGCAGGTGCACCACCCGACCGGCCTTGAGGCCGTCGATCTTAAGCGTGACCTTCCTGCTGTCCGCGGACAGCGTCGCCGAGGCGACGCGCAGGCTCTCCTGGTCGACCTTGGGCCCGCCGTAGCCCGGTGTGGGCGCGTACCGCCACTGCTGCGCCCTGTAGCGGCCCGCGAGGCCCGCCGCGGTCTCCGCCGACAGCGGCTGGGTGTACTCGATCTCGAACCCGCCCGCGATCGCGCGCACGGCCAGGATGTCGAAGGTCCGGCCGCCGTTGGGCGCGAGCTTCTGCAAGCCGTACTTGAGCTTGCCGTCCTGGCCCCAGTTGCCGTCGTCGCCGATGCCGCCGATGTAGATCGCGCCGTCCGGGCCGAGGCTGATCCGGTTGACGCCCGCTTCCAGGCCCTGCGTCATCCGGAACACCGCGCCCTGGTACTCGCCGTTGACCTTCTCCAGGAAGGCGCGCTGGAGGCCGCCGTAGGTGACGTCGCCGAAGACCATCTGCCCGGCGTAGGTGCCCTTGGTCAGCTGCAGCGGCGTGCTGGGCGAGTTGGCGATCTCGTTCTGCGGCAGCCACAGCACGGGCGCGGTGACCGGGTTCGCGTCGAAGGGACCGGCGGGGTTGGTGTAGTGGTTGAAGAACCGGTCCTGCTTGACGTGCACCAGCTTCGACGCGGGCAGCCAGCCGCCCTGGTTGTCGTTGACGAACATGCCGCCCTCGGGGCCCCACCCGATGCCGTTGGGCGTGCGCAGGCCGCCCGCGATGTAGCTGACCTGCCCGGTGGAGCGGTTGACCTTCACCGTGGTGCCGCGGTTCGCGGCGGGCTGCGGGTTGGTGGTCGCGCCGCCGAGGTTGATGGCGACGGACAGGTTGAGGTAGAAGAACCCGTCCTTGTAGAGCAGGCCGAACGCGAACTCGTGGAAGTTGCCGCCGTAGGGCCACGTGGCCACCGCGCGCGACTGGTCGATCACGTCGTCGCCGTTGGTGTCGGTCAGCTCGGTCAGCTGGTGCTTCTGCGACACGTAGATCCGGCCGTCGAGCACCTTCAGCCCCATCGGCTCGCGCAGGTTGGTCGCGATCCGCTTGGTGGTGACCCGCTCCGGCGAGGTCGCCCCGGTGACGTTGCCCAGCACCCAGACCTCACCGGTGTCGGTGCTCTTGCCGTCCCACGTGGCGATGGCCAGGCGGCCGTCGGGGAACCAGTCCATCGCGCTGACCTTCGGCTGGAAACCGCTGGGGCGCAGGTTGGTCAGGGTGTAGTCGGGGTGCACGGCGTCGAGCGGCAGGCCGTCGCCCGGCGTGTCGGAGCCCGCGGCGCACTCCTTGCGGCCGGGCGCGGTGACCCGGACGACGCCGCTGTCCGTGCTGAGCGCCGAGTTCGGCACGACCGAGAACCCGGTGGCGCCCGGCGGCTTCCACTGCAGGGTCAGCTGCTGCCCGCCGTCGCGCTCGAAGTGCTCGATCAGCAGGGAGTGGTAGCCGGTGGACAGGGTGACCGAACCGTCCTTGGGGTCCGGACCGTGCAGGCCGTCGTGGTCGACGACCACGTTGCCGTCGATCGACAGCCGCGACCCGTCGTCGCTGAGCAGGCGGAAGGTGTACGCGCCCGCCTGGGTGATGTCGATGTTGCCGGAGACCTCGGCCACGAAGCGGTCGTCGAACCCGAAGTCGGCGGTCGAGGTCCAGTCGACCACCGGCATGAGCTTGTCGACGTTGGGCGTCTGGGCCGGTTTGAGGGTGCAGAGCCGGTCCAGCGCCACCTGCACGTCGAAGACCCGCAGCGTCACGCCGGGTTCCTGGGGCGGCACCGCGTCGCTCTTCGGGTCCGCGGTGGCGGGTGGTGCCGTGCCGCTGAAGAGCAGGGCTGCCGCCAACAAACCGAGGGCGGGTACGCGCACCCGTCGCGCTGTGCGTCTCATATCCATGCTCCTGGGAGGGCAGGGACGACGACCACGCGTGTCCGACGTCGTCGTCGCACGGTTGCAGGGCCCGCACGCGGTGGCGGGTGAGGAGGTGGGACTTCGTTCCGTCGCAGGGTCAGCGAAGCGTGATGAACAGTAAGCGGCTGGTGACGACAAGTCCAGGACTTTCGTTGGGATTGCCCAATCTTTCGTCTACCTTGTACACAAGTTGGCGTGATGCCAGCCGCTTTTGGGCCGAACGACCTCTTGCGGCGTGCCCTGTGACGCAGTAGTTGGAGCAGGCGCCCCACAACCCCGCAGGACAGCGGTGCTCACCGCCGACGGTCGATCCGGCCGGGGGACGACCAGGCATGGCGCGGGTCGTGAGCCAGTCCGAGCAGAACCGGCCCCCGGATTTCCGCCGCGCGGAAATCCTCCCTCTCCAAATGGACCACTCGTGGCTACCATCGCCCCTCGTAGCGGGCCGAAAGGGGCGAGAGGGGCGCATGTCGGCGAGGTCGTCCGAACAGGGGCGAGGCGTCCTGGCCAAGGCCCTCGACGTGCTGGCCGCGTTCGAAGGCTCGCGGGACGGCCTGCCACTGGTCGAACTGGCCCGCCGCTCGGGCCTGCCGCTGACCACCGTGCACCGCCTGACCTCGGAGCTGACCCAGCGACAGGTGCTGGAACGCCTACCCGACCGCCGCTACGTCGTGGGCCGCCGCCTGTGGCAACTCGGACTGCTGGCCCGCGTGCAGGGCGAGTTGAGGGATGTGGCCCTGCCGTTCCTCCAGGACCTGTACGAGGCGACACGGCAGAACGTGCACCTCGCCATCCGAGTCCACGACCAGGCCCTCTACCTCGAACGGCTGCACGGCCGCCTGTCCGTGCCGCTGGTCAGCCGCGCGGGCGGACTGCTCCCCCTGCACGCCACGGGCGTCGGCAAGGTGCTGCTGGCCCACGCGCCGCAGGACGTCGTCGCACGGGTCGTCGAGAGCGCCGAGAAGGTGACGCCCTACACCGTGACCGAGAGGGGCCGCCTGCTGCGAGAACTGGCGGAGGTGCGACAGCGCGGCTACGCGCGCACGGTGCAGGAGATGACATTGGGCACGTGCTCGGTCGCGGTGCCCGTGCACGACCCGGACGGCGACGTGCTGGCGGCCATCGGTCTGGTCATGGCCACCCGGCACGAGCCGACGCGGCACCTCGCGCCGCTGCGGATGGCCGCGGCGGGGATCGCCCGCGACCTGGCGCGCCACCACAGCGGCGAAGTGTCGACCTAGGTTCCACTCCGCGCGCCGCTCGCCATACCGCAATCGAAATGCGAACAGCAATGGTTCATTTCCGCCCACCGGAAGCGCGCACCCTTTCAATTCATCCCGCCGCGCACACCGAAATATTTTCGGTCAATCAACCCGGAAGTTCCTCTAAATGGAGGGTCCGACCGGGGTGGGCATTTGACTAGGTTTGTCCTCGAACAAGGACCGGTGCACTCCACCAGTGAGGCCGGAGTTACTGTTCAGACCAGGGAGAACGGACACCCTGTCGCTGTTCGCGACGCCCGTTGTCACCACACCCGGCATTGATCCGGAGCGTTACCGCGCGGCGCGCTCTCCGCAGCACCGCCTTTCCACCGTCGGCATGCCAGCGGGTCGACACCAGGGATGGAAGGAGAACGAAGCACATCATGATCGAGCACATGGAACAATGCGGAAAAAGCTTCAGGAGGTCGTCACCGGTACGCCGCGGCCCGCTCCTGCGCGCGATCTGCGCGCTCGGCCTCGCGGCTGCCATGACCGTGGTGCCCGCAGTCGGCGCCTCGGCGGACAGCGAGGGCGGGCAGCTCGCTCGAACGGGCCGGAGCGACGTCCCTGCCGCGAACGAGATGGGCTTCGTCGGCTGCTCGATGGCGGAGAACGTCGTCCAGGGCTACGTCGCGGTCGGCGGCACGCGCCTGTGGGGCCCCTACGGCACCGGCGGCTTGGTCGTGCAGGCTTGGACCGATCCCAACTCCAACGCCTGGCAGAAGTTCGACCAGCAGGCGAACAGGTTCGGCAAGCCCACGGCTGTATGGGTGCAGATCTGCGTCTTCGCCCAAGCAGGCGCCACCTACGACGAGGTGAAGCGGATCATCGCCAACGCACGCCGGCACGCCGCCCCCGGCGCGGCGATCCACATCACCGGCCAACCCCTCTACGACGCGGGCCAGACGTGCTTCCTGGCCGGCGCCAACGGTCCGCAGCTGACCGACAACCTCGCCCGGCAAGCCGCTGCCGATTCGGCCCAGAACGTCACCTACGCGGGCGCGTTCCGGCTCAAGAGCAATGAGGTCGCCGACGGCTGCCACGCCAACACAGCGGGACAGCAGTCGCTCGGCAGGCAGGCCGTGGCCTTCTGGGGCTGATGGCCGCCCGGACACCCGGCGGCGCCTGGACAGGCACCGGTGTGCGGTCGAGGCGCCGCCCGCCCCGGTTCGACGCGGACGCGGAACGGACCGCTGGGGACCACTGCCACCGCCACGGGCCCCGAGCGGTAACCGCGAGGTTAGTCTGTTCGCCGGGGCGGCATCCCCCGGCGGCCGTCTTCCCTGCCCCGCGCGACTCACTAGGGTCCAAGGGGTTGGAGGGCTTCGCCACTTCCAGTCCGCCGCCGCCACGAGGTGCGGTGCCTTCCGGCCACATCGGACTGGAGGTGTCTGTGTCGCGCTCGAAACTCTTGCGCCGCAGCGGTTTTCTGACAGTGGTCTGCCTGCTGGCCGCCGGCGGCGCTCCGGGGATTTCCACTGCGTCCACAATGAACGGTGCCCCTTCGGGCGGCAATGGTGCCCTTTCGGGCAAGCAGGTCGCCGGATCGGCCTGGGTCACGCTGATCACGGGTGATCGGGTGCTGGTGAGCGGGGGGCGGGTCGCCTCGATGACCGCCGGCCCGGGACGGGAAGGCGTTGCCGTCCACAGGTTCGACAACGACGGCCACGAGCACGTCGTTCCCGACGACGCGCTCAGCCAGGTGCGCGCGGGCAGGCTGGACCTGCGGCTGTTCGACGTGACCGGGCTGGTCCAGGCCGGGTACGACGACGCGCGGCGCGACACCGTGCCGCTGATCATCACCGGCAGGTCCGCCGCCGTGGAGGTCACCCGCGACCTGGGCGCCGTGCGCGCCACCGCCGCGCGGGCGCGCAAGGCCGACGCCGCGGGCACCTTCCGCTCGCTGATGGCCGACCCCGGCGTGCGGAAGGTGTGGCTGGACGGGATGCGCGAACCCGCCCTGGACCGCAGCACCGCCCAGATCGGCGCGCCCGCCGCGTGGTCGGCCGGGTACACCGGCAAGGGCGTGAAGGTCGCCGTGCTCGACACCGGCGTGGACGCCGAGCACCCCGACCTGGCCGGGCACGTGGTGGCCGCGGCGAACTTCACCGAGGACTCGGACAACTCCGACGTCGTCGGCCACGGCACGCACGTCGCGTCCACCATCGCGGGCTCGGGCACCAAGTACCGCGGCGTGGCCCCCGAGGCGCAACTGCTCGACGGCAAGGTGTGCCTGCCCTTCGGCTGCTCGGAATCGGCGATCCTGGCGGGCATGCAGTGGGCCGCCGACCAGGGCGCGGACGTGGTCAACCTCAGCCTCGGCGGCACCGACACCCCGGAGGTCGACCCCCTGGAGGAAGCGGTCAACACCCTCTCGGCCACCACCGGCACGCTGTTCGTCATCGCGGCGGGCAACTCCGGCGGCCCCCGGACCGTCGGCTCGCCGGGCAGCGCCGACGCCGCGCTGACCGTGGGCGCGGTGGACCGCCAGGACGGCATCGCGCCCTTCTCCAGCCGAGGTCCCCGCGTCGGCGACGGCGCGGTCAAGCCGGACGTCACCGCGCCCGGCGTGGGCATCGTGGCCGCCAAGTCGGGCAAGGCGGACATCGGTCCGCCCATCGACGAGAACTACGTGGCGGCGTCGGGCACGTCGATGGCCACCCCGCACGTCGCGGGCGCGGCGGCGCTGCTGGCCCAGCAGCACCCCGACTGGACCGGCTCCCGGATCAAGGCCGCGCTCATGGCCTCCGCCGAGCCCAACCCCGCGCTGACCCCGTTCGACCAGGGCAGCGGCCGGGTCGACCTGGCCGCCGCCATCGCGCTGAACGCCATCGCCGAACCGGCGAGCCTGGCCTTCGGCACCCAGCGGTGGCCGCACCACGACGACACGCCGATCAGCAGGGAGTTGGTCTACCACAACGACGGTGCCGAGCCGCTGGCGCTGCGCGTGGCCGTCGAGGCCACCGGCCCGGACGGCAAGGCCGCTCCGGCGGGCCTGCTCACCGCGACGCCCGCCGAGGTCACCGTGCCCGCAGGCGGCCGGGCATCGATCACCGTCACCGCCGACACCCGCGTCGGCTCCCTCGACGGCGTCTACTCGGGTTCGGTGGTCGCCTCGGCCGGGACGACCGCTCTGCGCACCTCGGTGACCGTCAACCGGGAGGTGGAGAGCTACGACATCACCTTCGAGTACACAGACGCGAACGGCCAGCCCACGCAGCAGGCGTCCACCATGCTCTACGACCTGGTCACCGGTCGTGGCGAGCAGTACGCCTCCGGCGTGCGGCGACTGCCCAAGGGCGACTACGTCGCGACGGCGGCCGTCGTGACCGGCGAGAACCTCGCCGTGCTGTTCCACCCGGCGTTCTCCGTCACCGCCGACGCCGTGGTGACGACCGACGCCAGGAAGGCCGCGCCGATCCGGATCACCGCGCCCGACCCGGAAGCCGTGCCCATGCTCGCCGAGGTGGCCGGGCGGCGGACGTGGGGCGGACGGACCCTCGGCTACGGCTTCGGCGTCCTGGGAGGCGGTTTCGGGGGTCGGTACTCGGTCGGGCACCTGGGGCCGGAACTGCCCTCGGACCAGTTCACCACCAGGATCTCCGAGACCTACGACGGCCCCCCGGTCGAGGGCACCCCCGTGCGCTACGGGCTCACCTGGGGCTTCCCCGGCAAGGCGCCCACGGGCCTGGAACGCGCGCCCGCGAAGTCCGAGCTGGCCGAGGTCCGCTCGTCGGTCGGGCCCTTCCCGGAGGGCAAGAGGCTGCTGCTCGGCGGTGACTCGACCGTGAACGGCATCCACGGCTCCTACATGCTGTCCCAGGTCGGTCCGTCCGGGGAGAGCGTCGACTACGTGACGACCGAAGGCGTCCGGTGGTCCTGGCACACGTTGCAGTACGGCTCGAACTTCGAGGCGACGCTCGACGGCCCGGAACACGCTTACCGCGCGGGGCGGCAGTACCGGGAACGCCTGAACGACCCGGTGTTCGGCCCGGTGCCGACCTCCCGGAGCCTGTCGCGCTCCGGCGACCGGATCACCGTCAACCTGCCGCTGTTCGGCGACCGGCACGGCAATGTCGGCACCTCCGCCACCGCGTCCGCGCGCACGGCGCTGTTCCGCGGCGGCGAGGAGGTCGACCAGCTCCCCTACGCGGGTTCCGGCCAGTTCGAGGTGCCCGCGGGCAACGGGGACTTCCGCCTGGAGACCGAGGCGGTGCGCGCGGAGGGGGTGTCGGAGTTCAGCACCGAGGTGCGCGGGCGCTGGACGTTCCGCTCCGGCACCACCACCGGTGAGCAGCCGCTGCCGCTGACCGTGGTCCGGTTCGCGCCCGAGCTGGACGACGAAGGCGCGGCGCGGGCGGGCGCGCTGCTGCGCGTGCCGCTGGTGGTGGACCAGCAGCTGGACACCGGAGTCCGCCGCGTCCAGGTCGAGGCGTCGTTCGACGACGGCGCGACCTGGCGCCAGGTCCTGGTCCTCGGCAACACCGCGCTGGTGCACAACCCCGACAACCCGGGTGGTTTCGTCTCCTTGCGGGTCAAGGGGGCCGATGGCAGGAGCAACACCTTCGAGCAGACCGTGATCCGCGCCTACAAGCTCGGCAAGCGCTGATTCTCCCCGGTGAGGGGCGCCCGCCGTGGACGCCCCTCACCGGCGCAGCGGTGAACCGGCAAGGGTGGAAGGCGCCGGACGTCCCTGTCGATCAGGGACCTTCGCCCGCGTTCCCCAGCCGCCGCGACGGCGAAGCTCGAGGTCGGAAACAGCGGCAGAGGGAACAGAGGGAGACGAAGCCATGACTGCGATTGCCCACTCCAACGGCACGACCAAGGCGACGACCGGGGCGACGACCGGGGCGACGACCCGTGCGGCGGCCACCACGGCGACCCGCGCGGACGCCGGTGCCGTCGCGCTCGCGGTCCTGCGGATCGGCACCGGTTTCGTGTTCCTCTGGGCCTTCTTCGACAAGCTGTTCGGCCTGGGTTACGCCACCAAGCCGGAAGCGGCCTGGATCAACGGCGGCTCCCCCACCAAGGGCTTCCTCGGCCACGTCGCGGTCGGCCCCCTGGAGTCGACCTTCCACGCCTGGGCAGGCGCGGGCTGGGCCAACTGGCTGTTCATGCTCGGCCTGCTGGCCATCGGCCTGGCCACCACCGCGGGCATCGCCCTGCGCCTCGCGGCGATCTCGGGCACGGTGATGATGCTGCTGATGTGGGCCGCCGAATGGCCACTGGCCCGCTTCACCTCCGCAGGCCAACCCAGCGGGTCGACCAACCCCCTGATCGATTACCACGTCGTCTACGCCCTCGCGCTGATCGCCGTCGCCGCCGCGGGCGCGGGCGCCACCTGGGGCCTGGGGCGCCGGTGGGCCCGCCAGCCCGTCATCCGCGACCACGCCTGGCTGCGATGACCGAGACGCATCCAGGACAACCGATCGTCCACTGTGGAACACCACGTGGCAACCCGATGAGGAACAGGGCTCCAGCCATGGGCAGAGTGCACGAGATCGCGAACATCCGCACCGAGCTGGTCGACGGGTTCCCCGTGGAGGCGGGCGACTACGCGCGCACGAAGGTCGAGGCGGTCGCCAAGTACGCGCCCGCCGACGTCCACTACGCGCGGGTCCGGCTCGCCACCGACGGTCCCCGGCTGGTCACCGCCCACGCCTCGCTGGACGTGAACGGCAAGCCGGTGAACGCCGAGGCCGCCGCCGAGACCTACCAGGAGGCGGTGGACCTGCTGCACGACCGGTTGCAGCACCGCCTCGTGAGCATGGGGCGTTGAGGGGCGCGACTTCCAGCGCGGGACGGGCACCGGGCCATCGGCCCGGTGCCCGTCCCGTTCGAGCCGGAGCACCGTGCCCGATCCGGTCGGGATCTTCGGCCGTGTGCGGTCTCATCGGAACGTTGGGTCTGGAACGCGACCAGGTCACCGAACTCCTCGCAACGGCGGCGCCGGCTCCTTCCGTGCACAACACGCGATCGTGCCGCTGGCTGTACTGCGCGTCGGGCGCGGCTCGCCGGTCCGGCCCCACCCCGCCGCGTGGTTCACGACCTGCTGGAGCAGGTGACCACGCGGTGACGCGCGGGACCTTCGTCCCGGTCGGGACGGCGCTCACGGCCCTGTGCCCACCACGGGTCGGCGACGATGGTGGGGGTATGACCGAGCAGCAGGCCCTTCCCGCTCTCCCGCCCGTGGTCGTGGCAGGCGACCCCTCCCCCTGGGGCGAGGCCGCGCTGCGCTGGGCGGCCGATCTCGCCGACGCCACCGGCGTCCCGCTGGAGGTGCACCCGCCGACCGCCGACCCGGTGCACGACCTGCTGGTGGCCAGCACCCGCGCTCAGGTCCTGGTGACCGCCTACCGGGGTGGTGACGCCACGGCGTTCGGCCTCGGCAGGGTGGTGCCGCCCCTGGTGGAGCACGCCGCCTGCGACGTCGTGGTCGTGCGCGGCACCGCCTCGGCGCTGCGCCACCGCCACCACCGCGTCACCGCCCTGGTCACCGGCAACCCGTCGGACGAGCTGGTGCTCGCCCGCGCGGTCGAGCACGCCGACCGGCTGGGCGCGGCGCTGCGCGTCCTGCACGCCGCGCCACCGCTGCCGCTGAGGGCCGATGACCCCTGGTGGCCGGTGGAGCGCGCAGGCCGGGTGCTGCGCGCCACCCCGCACACGTCGGTGCTGGCCCGGATGCACCCCCACGAGGCGATCGCCCGCCACGCCGACACCGACCTGCTCGTCCTGGCCGAGCGCGGCCAACTGGTCCGCACCGCCCTGCTGCACGCCCGGTGCCCCGTGCTCGTGGCGCACCGCTGGCCCACCGAGCCCCGCCGGGAGCCGGTGCGCACTGTCGAGGCGGCGCGCACGCCAGTGCGGTGAGCGGCGAACTCCGGGGGGTGCGGGTGCTCAGCCGCGGGTTTCGATCTTCAGCTCGCCCCTGGTCACCCTGCGGATGTGGTCGCTGGCGAGCATGGCGTGCGGTGCCCCGAGGTCGATCGCGCTGGCCTCGTCGAGGCGGGCCAGCTGGGCGTCGGTGAAGTCGACCTCCAGAGCGCCCAGGTTGTCCTCCAGCTGCGCGGGGGTGCGCGCGCCGATGATCGGCGCGGTCACGCCGGGACGCCGCAGCACCCAGGCCAGGCCGACCTGGGCGGGGGTGCGGCCCAGCTCCGCGGCGACCTGCTTCACGACGTCGGTGATGGCGAGGTTCCGCTCGGTGAGCGCGCCAAGGGCGAGGTTGAAGCTCCTGCGGGTGCCGTCGGCTCCGGCGCCGGTCGCGGCCAGGTCGTCGCGGCTGTACTTGCCGCTGAGCACGCCACCCGCCAGCGGCGAGTACGGGACCACCCCCAGTCCCATCTCGCGCGCCATGGGGATCAGGTCGCGCTCCCCGGTGCGCTGGAGCAGGTTGTGCTCGATCTGCAGCGCCACCAGCGGCGACCAACCGCGCAGGTCGGCGATCGCCTGCATGCGCGAGACCTGCCACGCCGGGGTGTTGGAGATCCCCACGTACAGGACCTTGCCCTGCCGGACCAGGTCGTCCATGCCGCGCAGGATCTCCTCGACCGATGTCGTGAAATCCCACACGTGCAGGTAGAGCAGGTCGATGTAGTCCGTGCCCAGCCGCCGCAGACTGGCTTCCACCGACGTGAACAGGTTCTTGCGGTGCGCGCCCCCGGAGTTCGGATCACCGGGCCTGCGCAGCGGCGAGTACTTCGTCGCCAGCACGAGGCCGTCGCGGTCGTCCCCGACGAACTCGCCCAGCAGGCGTTCGGAGCTGCCGTTGGTGTAGGTGTCGGCGGTGTCGATGAAGTTGCCGCCGCGACCGACGTAGAGGTCGAACAGCTTGCGCGCCTCGTCCCGCTCCGCGCCCCACCCCCACTCGGTGCCGAAGGTCGCCGCGCCCAGCGCCAGCGGTGAGACCCGCAGCCCGGACCGGCCCAGCAGCCGGTACGTGTCGAGGGTGAGCGACATCGTGTCCTCCCGTGCTCGTGATCAGCTGTCGGGAGGGAGTCTGCGACCGCCGCAGGCCGGGGTTAAGGGAAAGCGCTTCCTGGGAATGCCGGTCCTATCCTGGCGCTAGGATCGAACGCGATGACCCGCACCGTGGACACGACACAGGAGCTGGCCGCGTTCCTGCGGGCCCGGCGTGAGCGCCTGGACCCGCAGGACTTCGACCTGCCCTCGCGGCGGCGGACCCGACGCACCCCGGGGCTGCGCCGCGAGGAGGTCGCCGAACTGGCCGGGGTCAGCACCGACTACATCGTGCGGCTGGAGCAGGCCCGTGGCCTGCGGCCATCGGCGGACGTGGTGGAAGCGCTCTCCCGTGCCCTGCGCCTGACCCCCGACGAACGCGCCTACCTGTTCAACCTGGCCCAGCAGCGCCCCCGCGCGGCAGGCGAGCACACCACGGCCGCCGCGCCGCAACTGGTCGCGCTGGTCACCGACCTGTCGCCGCTGCCCGCGATGGTGATGAACCACCGCTGCGACATCCTGGCCTGGAACGGCGAGATGGCCAGGCTGCTGCTGGACTTCGACGCGCTGCCGCCGTCGCAGCGCAACTCGATGTGGTTGTGCCTGATGCACCCCAAGATGCGCGAGTTCTACGTCGACCGCGAACGCGCGCTCCGGGAAGGGGTCGCCCACCTGCGCGCCGCGTGGGCCGCGCACCCGGAGGACCGGGCGTTGACCGACCTCATCGCCGAGTTCATCGCCCGTGACGAGGACTTCGCGCGGTTCTGGGCCGAGCGGGACATCAACGTCAACGGCCGCGGGCGCAAGGTGGTGCGCCATCCCGACGTGGGTGTGATCACGCTGCACTTCGAAGTGCTCGTGCCCGTTCAGGACCCGGACCAGCGGCTGCTGGTCTACCGCCCCGAGGACGACGAGAGCCGGTCGGCGCTGCGCCGGTTGACCGCGCGATGACGCCGGACCCGGCACCCGCGCGCTGAACCCGACGAGAAGGGTGCGATCGGTGACCGACACCGTGCGGGTGGTGGGCGTGTCGTACCGCTACGGCGGGGTGACCGCGCTGCGCGAGGTGGATGTGGAGTTCCCGACCGGGGTGACCGCGGTGCTCGGCCCCAACGGCGCGGGGAAGAGCACCCTGCTCGGCCTGCTGTCGACAGCGCTGAGGGCGCAGTCCGGTTCGGTGGACCTCGACGGCACCGACAGCGTCCGCGACAGGAGGCAGTACCGCCGCGGGCTCGGGTTCCTCCCGCAGAGCTTCACGCTGCCGGAGAACCTGACCGTGTCGGAGTTCCTGACGCTGACCGCCTGGCAGCGGCTCGTGCCCCGCGGCCGGCGGCGGGCCGCCGTGGAGGAGGCGCTGCGCGCGGTGGACCTGGCCGGGAAGAGGGACGTGAAGATCTCGCAGTTGTCGGGCGGGATGCACCGGCGCGTGGGCATCGCCCAGGCGATCGTGAACCGGCCGGGGGTGTTGCTGCTGGACGAGCCCACGGTGGGACTGGACCCCCGGCAGCGCCGCGGCCTGCGCGAGCTGGTCCGCGCCCTCGGGCGGGAGCGGACGGTCGTGGTGAGCACGCACCTGACCGAGGACGTGGCCGCGACCGCGGACCGGGTGGTGGTCCTCGACGAGGGCACCGTGCGCTTCCACGGCACGGTCGCGACGTTGACCGGCGGGCGGGGCGGGCGGGCATCGGACATCGACGCCGCCTACGAGGCGCTGGTGGCCGAGGAGGGCCGGTGAACCCGCTGCTGATCGCCCTCCGGCGCGGCAGTGCTCCCGTCGGGGTTCCGGTGATGACCGCGCTGGGGCTCTACGCGGGCACGCGCGGGGGTGGCTGGTCGCTGGACTGGGGGTGGACCTCGGGGCAGTTGCAGCAGCACGGGGTGCTGCTGGTGCCGCTGACCGCGGCGCTGGCCGCCTGGGACGCCTCCCGCGACCGGAGGACGACGTCGGCGGTGCTTACCCGGACCTACCCGCGTTCACCGCTGCCGTGGCTGCTGCTCAACTGCGTCGGGGCGCTGTTGGCCGGTCTGGCCGGGTGGACGGCCTTGTTCACGGTCATGGCCTTGGACGTGCAGGGCCGGGGCAGCCCGTACTGGTCGGTGGTGCTGCTGGGGCCGCTGTGCCTGCTGGCCGCGGTGCTCGTGGGCGCCGCCGCCGGGCGGCACCTGCCCCGCTACCTCGCGGCACCGATCGTCGCGGTGGTGGTGTGGGTCGGCCTGGCCTACGGGTCCGGCAGTGACAACCCGCTGCTGGCCCGCTTGAGCGCGGTGGACCGCCAGTGCTGCGAGGTCTCCGCGCAGCCCGTCCAGGCCACCGTCGCGGGCCAGTGGTTGTGGATCGCCGCGCTGGCGGTGGCCGCGATCGCGGTGCTCGCCCTGCCCGAGGTGGCCCACAGCGCGCCCCTGGCGGTGATCGCCGTCGTCCTCGGCGTGGTCGCCGTATCGATCCTGCGCGACACCGGCGGCAGGCTGACCGAAGCGCGCCAGCCCACCGCCGAGTCGTGCGGAACCCGTGACGGTGTCACCGTGTGCATGTGGCCCGAGCACGCAGCGGGCGTGAACGCCTGGCTCCGTGCGATCAGCCGCTACCGCGCCGTCTTCGCCGATCTGGGCGCGCAGCCGGACCTGTACCTGGAGCACGGACTGCGCCCCGGTGCCGAGGCCGAGCGCATCGGTCCGATGCGGCCCGACGTCGCGGAAGTCGACGTGGTGATGTCCCTGGCCCAGCGCTTGGTGCCCGCACCACCGGCCTGCGCGGTGCGCGGCGACGGCTCGGTCCACTACCCCGCCGCCCATGCCAACGCCCTGCTCACCGCCTGGCTCACGCACCGCATCCGGCCCGACCTCCCCACAGCGGCCCTGGTGCCCCCGGCACAAGCGCCGCAGTTCGCCCGGCTCCTCGACAGCGGCGTCGAGCAGCAGCGCGCGTGGTACGCCGCGCTCGTCCGAGCGCACGGCGACTGCACCACCCCCGCCCCGGCCGTGCCGTGACGATCGTACGGCTGTGGCTGCGCGCGCACCGGTGGCCCACGCTGGCCGCGACGTCGTGCCTGGTCGCGGTGGCCGGACTGGTCCTCGGCGGCAGGCACGTGCCGATCCCCTCGCTGAGCGGGGCGCGCGGGCTCAGCGTGCCGCTGTCCCAACTGCTGCCCCTGCTGCTGGCCTGCGCGGTCGCCCTGCGCACCAGAGCACCCACCACGGTGTTCCGCGTCGTCCCGCGCTCACCCGTGCCCCAGCGGGCCGCCCTGCTCGTCACCTGCCTGGTCACCGTGGCGGCGGCGTGCCCGCTGCTGCCCGACGGCCAGACCGCGCTGCGCAACCTCGCGGGCCTGACCGGGATGGCGCTGGCGACCGCCACCATCGCCGGGGCCACGCGCGGCTGGACCCTGCCACTGCTGCACCTGATGTGCTGCCTGCTGTTCGGCGCGCACCCGCGCCACACGCCGCAAGGGGGAATCGGCGCGCGGTGGTGGGCCTTCGCCATCGCGGACGCGGACGACCGCACCGCGATGGCGGTCGCCCTGCTCCTGTGCGCCGTCGGCTCGCTGCTGTTCGTGCTCCGCGGCCCCCGTGACGAAACCGCTCCGCACGACTGACCGTACGGGTCAGCTCGTCCCGACCGGCGCGACCAGACCGCCGATCAGGATGTCCACGATCCGGTGGGCCAGCTCGCGCACTTCCGCCGCGGACTGGCCCTCGATCCTGCGGTACCAGGCGTCGACCGCGTTGAGGTTGCTGAGCAGCGTCCTCGTGGCGAGCGAGGCGTCCACCGGGCGGAGGGAGCCGTCGGCGATCCCCTCCTCCACCACGCGGCGGAACATCCGCTCGTAGTCGCCGCGCAGCCCGTTCAGCGCCAGCAGGGCCTCGCGCTGGCGGGCTTTCAGCGCGGTGGACACCTGGCCGCGCACCGCTTGGTGGACGACGTGGTGGTAGGCGAGGTCCTCCATCAGGTTGAGCTCGTGCGCGACCGCCATGGTCACGAGCCGGTCACGACCGCTCCCCCGGCCGTTGACGTGCGGCTCGACCCTCCTGCGCACACGCCCCATGGCTTCCTCGTACACCGCGAGGAAGATGTCGAACTTCGACCGGAAGTGGTAGTAGACCAGCCCCTTGGTGGCGCCGACCTCGCGGGCGATGTCGTCGATCGTGGCGTTGGCGAACCCGTGCGCCATGAAGGCCTCGGCCGCGGCGTCGAGGATCCTGCTCCGCGCGTCGGGCTCCAGCTCGGGACTCGCGCTCACCCGCTCATCCTCCCCTTCCAACCCCGCCGCCACCACGCGCGCCGACGCGGGCGGTTGACACCACAAGTCCTCATACCTACCGTGATACTCCGTAGTATCGCAGGTAGAAGCCTACCTTATTGTCGATCCACCCGGACATCGCACCGAGCTGCCCGATCCGGAAGGGCGTCCGATGACGAACGCTGAAGACCTGGTGCACGAGCTCGCGACGAAGAAGGCCATCACGCGGTTGCTGCCGGTGCTCGGCATCGCCTACTTCATGTCCTACATCGACCGGACCAACGTCGCCCTCGCCAAGACGGCGCTGGCGGCCGACGTCGGCATCAGCGCGGCCGCCTACGGGCTCGGCGCGGGGCTGTTCTTCGTCAGCTACGCCCTGCTCGAAGTGCCGAGCAACCTGGTCCTGTACCGCGTCGGCGCCCGCGTGTGGATCACCCGCATCGCGGTGACGTGGGGCGCGGTGTCCGCCGCCATGATGTTCGTGCGGGACGAGCTGTCGTTCTACCTGCTGCGGTTGCTGCTCGGAGCCGCGGAAGCCGGCCTGTTCCCCGCCATGATGTACATGGTCACGCTGTGGTTCTCCCAGAAGCACCGGGTGACGATCGTGGGCCTGATCTACACCGCGCCCTGCGTCGCGATCTTCCTCGGCTCGCCCATGGGCGGCGCGCTGATGAACCTGGACGGGCTGGCGGGCCTGCGCGGGTGGCAGTGGATGTTCCTGGTCGAGGGCCTGGTCACGATCGCCGTCGGGGTGCTGGTCTGGTTCGCCCTGCCCGGACGCCCCGCCGACGCCCGGTGGCTCACGCCGCAGGAGGCCGCCGAGTTGACCGCGCGGGCCGTGGGGCGCGACGCGCCGTCGCCGAACCGGGTGCGGGGCAACCTGCGCCGGGCGTTCGGCCGCCCGACGGTGCTCGCCCTCGCCGGGATCTACTTCGTCAACCAGGCCATCGGCTCCGGTGTCGGCTTCAACTTCCCGGCGCTGCTGCAGTCGCTCGGCCTGCAGAGCCCCTTCCTCATCGGCCTGGTGGCGGGCAGCGGTGGCATCTCCGGCCTGGCGGGCGTGCTGTTCTTCCCGTGGCTCAAGCGCCGCTTCGGTCGCGAAGTCCCGCTGATCGGCGTGTGCGCGGGCGCGGTGCTGGTCATCATGGTCGGCTTCCTCCTGTCCACCAACCCGGTGGTCAGCGTCGGCCTGATCTTCATCACCAACTTCTTCGCCCTCGGCACCCTGCCGCTGTTCTGGTCGGTCGCCATGTCCCGGATGTCGGGTCTGATGGCCGCGGCGGGCCTGGCCTTCATCAACACCGTCGGCATCACCGGCGGCTTCGTCGGACCGTACGCCTACGGCCTCATCGAGGAGGCCACCGGCAGCCTCGTCGCGCCCTACTACGCGATCGTCGCCGCCGCGGCCGTCGGGCTGGCCCTGGTGCCGCTGCTCTGGTTGGCGATCCGCCGGGAAGCGGCGGGCTCGGGCGACGCCGCCCCACAGGAGCGCTCCACCACGCTGCGCGCGGTGTAGCGCGGATACCGTCCACGCAGGAGGAGATCAACGTCATGGGGAATGCGGTTTCCAAGTTACGGCGGCGAATGGCGGCGAGCGCGGTGCTGCTGGTGGCGGCGGTCGTCGGGCCGCCGTCGGCGGCGGCGGACGAACAGCTGCGGTACGTGGCGCTGGGCGACTCGTCGGCCGCGGGACCGCTGATCCCGAACCAGATCGACACCACGTGCGGTCGTTCCGACCGGGGCTGGCCGCAGGTGCTGGCAGGCCGCCTCGGCGCCGAGCTGGCCAACGTGACCTGCTCGGCGGCCACCACGAACGACCTCACGGGTCGCCAGTACGGGATCGTCCCACCGCAGTTCGACGCGCTGCGCCCGGACACCGGCCTGGTCACCCTCGCGATCGCGGCCAACGACATCGACCTGAGTTCGGCGTTCACCGCCTGCGCCAGCTCCGGCACCCCCACCGGACCGACCTGCCAGGAGCGCTACACGGTGGACGGGGTCGACCAGTTCGTCGCCCGCATCGAGGCGACCGCGCCGAAGGTGGGCGCCGCGCTGGAGGAGATCCACCGCCGTTCCCCGGACGCCGACGTGGTGGTGGTCGGGTACCTGACGTACTGGCGCCCCGGTGGCTGCTACCCCACCGACCCGTTCACCGCCGTGGACGCGGACTACCTGCAGACCACGTTCGACCGCCTGATGGCGATGCTGGCCGACCAGGCGTCCCGGCACGGGGCGTCCTATGTGGACATCCGCACGCCCAGCGCCGACCACGGCCTGTGCGAGCCGCCCGAGCGCCGCTGGCTGGAGGGCCTGGTCCCGGCTTCCCCGGCCTACCCCTACCACCCCAACGCCGCGGGCATGGCCGAGGCGGCCGCGATCATCGGCGCAGCGGTGGCCCGATGAGCGGTGGGCTCGGCTTCGACCGCGCGCGGCTCGACCGCCTCGACCGGCACTTCGCGCGCTACGTCGAGGACGGCAGGCTGGCCGGGTGGCAGCTGGCGATCACCAGGCGCGGTGCGACGGCCCACCTGTCTTCCTGCGGCTTCCGGGACCGCGAAGCGGGCTCGCCCGTCGCGGACGACACGCTGTGGCGCGTCTACTCGATGACCAAGCCGATCGCCTCGGTGGCCGCGATGACCCTGTGGGAGGAGGGCGCGTTCGCCCTCACCGACCCGGTCAGCCGCTGGATACCCTCGTTCGCCGACGTCCGGGTCTACCACCGGGGCTCGGTCGACGACGTGGTGACGGTCCCGGCGATCGAGCCGGTGCGGGTGTGGCACCTGCTCACCCACACCTCCGGTCTGACGGCGGGGTTCCTGCGCACGTCGGTGGTCGACGCCCTGTACCGCCGCGCGGGCTACGACATGGGCTCCCCCGAGGGAACCACCCTGGCCTCGCTGTGCGACGACCTCGCCCGGCTGCCGCTGCTGTTCCAGCCGGGCACCGCGTGGGGCTACGGCGCCTCCACCGACGTGCTGGGCAGGCTCGTCGAGATCTGGAGCGGGCAGAGCCTGGACGCCGCGATCGCCGACCGCGTGACCCGGCCGCTGGGCATGGCCGACACGGTCTGGCACGCCGACGACGCGCGTGCCGACCGACTGGCCGC
Source organism: Saccharothrix coeruleofusca (assembly GCF_017876325.1). Classification (NCBI taxonomy): domain Bacteria; kingdom Bacillati; phylum Actinomycetota; class Actinomycetes; order Pseudonocardiales; family Pseudonocardiaceae; genus Saccharothrix; species Saccharothrix coeruleofusca. The sequence goes on along the minus strand of NZ_JAGINV010000001.1, from coordinate 1,914,686 downwards.
GCTGTACGTCCCCGACCCGGTGACCGGGCTCGCCGTGCGGGCGGACGCCATCGGCGACCGGGCGCTCAGCCCGCCCGCCGTGCTGTCCGCGGGCGGAGGGATGCTGTCGACGCTGCCGGACTACGTGCGGTTCACCCGGATGCTCGCGGGCGGGGGCGAGCTGGACGGCGTCCGGGTGCTCGCGCCGCGGACGCTGCGGCTGATGACCGCCAACCACCTCGCCGCCGACCTGCGGGCGCTGTCGACCGGCGGGTTCACCAACGCGGTCTTCGACGGCGTGGGCTTCGGGCTCGGCTTCGCCGTCGTGGTGGACCCCGTCAAGGCGCGCACCGCGACCAGCCCCGGTGAGCACCACTGGGGCGGCGCGGCGGGCACGGTGTTCTGGGTGGACCCGGTGGAGGAGCTGACCGTCGTGTTCATGACGCAGCTGCTCCACCTCGCGGGCTCCCACCTGGTGCCGTCGGAGGCGCACCCGATCAGGGCGCGGCTCCGCCAGCTCGTCTACAGCGCACTGGTGGCCTGAGGGCGGCGTGGTGCGCTCCAGCAGTCGCACGCGGACGACCGCGATTCCCGACGCGGCGCGAGCCGAGTGCGCCCACTCCTGCTCCACCGCGCTCCGAATCCACACGCGAAAGGTGGCCGATCGGACAACGCACCGCGCCGCATTGGCGCCTGCCGTTGTCCACGATGAACGGCCCCAGCCGGACGGGGCAGCGCGCGCAATATCGGCCATGCACTGCGCAAGGTCGGTCAACCAACTGCTTGCCGTATAGAACTAATCTTTTCCCAGAGGGAGTTCCTGGACCGGACAGCCACAGCGAAGGGGAACCGCAGCGAGCCGGCCGGGGCCGCGGAAGCGGGGCGGGAATCGGGCCGCGCCCGACAGGAAACGGGTTTCCGCACAATCGACCGGACCGCACCACGAGCGGTTCCGGGTGCCACGTCCACGGCAACGCGACAGGTGTGGTGCGCAAATGGAAGACTACGTCTGGTACTGCCAAGCAGGCCAAGATTTCTACGATCACCCCGGATCCGGCGAGGCGGCCCGCTTCGCTCTCGTCGAGCGCGACGAGCCCGACGACTGGCGGAAGGCGAACGAGGGCTCCTGGACCTTCTTCCAGCCAGTGGGCGCCGAGTTGGCGGAGCAAGGCTGGAAAGTGCACGTCTCGGTCACCGCGGCGGACGCCGAGGAGACGATCGACATCGTGGCCAAGCACTGCTTCGCGCACCGCACCCCGTTCAAGGTGCTGACCGACCCGCGGACGCACCTGCGCATGAACGGCAAGTACGCCCCCAGGGGCAGCAGCGGGAAGCTGATCACCATCTACCCCGCTACGCGGGCGGCGCTGCGCTGCGCGCTCGACGAGCTGGACATCGCCCTGGAGGGTCGGAGAGGACCATACGTGCTCAGCGACCTGCGCTGGCGCGAGGGCCCTCTCTACGTGCGCTACGGCGCATTCAAGAAAATGCACACGGTCGATGAGCGGGGACGCCGGGTGCTCGCGCTGCGCGGACCGGACGGCAATTTTGTCCCGGACGTCCGCGGGCCTTCCTTCCGCCCCCCGTCGTGGGTGGAGCTGCCGGATTTCCTGGCCGAGCAGCAGCACGCGGCCACCGCCACCCCGGCGGTCATGCCCTACGTCACCAGGAAAGCGCTCCACTTCTCGAACGGAGGTGGAATCTACCTGGCCGCCGATCCGGTCACGGGCGAACCCGTCGTGCTCCGCGAAGCCCGCCCCCTCGCCGGGTTGGACGGCGCGGGCGACGACGCCGTGGCGCGTTTGCAGCGCGAAGCGGAGACGCTGCGGGAACTCGGCGATCTCGACTTCGTGCCCACCTTCAAAGGTACTTTCGTGTGCTGGGAACACCACTTCCTGGCACAGGAGCACATTGAAGGGCAGACGCTGTGGGACTTCCTCGCCACTCGCAATCCGGCGGTCCGCGGCGCTTCCGGTCCGGACGACTTCGCAGCTTACGCGCGCACCGTGTCGGACATCCTCGACCGAATCGAGCACGCCATTTCCGCCATCCACGACCGCGGTTACGTGTACGGCGATCTGCACCCGCGCAACGTGCTGGTGCGCCCCGACGGCCGCATCGCGCTGGTGGACTTCGAAGTGGCCTACCGACCGGGGGTGGACCCGGAACCGACGATCGCCTGTCCCGGATTCGTCGCCAAGCACGCCCAGTCCGGCAGGTCGCGGGACACCTACGCGCTCGACTGCCTGCGCGTGGCGGCCTTCCTGCCGTTGACGCAGATGCTGGACCTGGACGCGGGCAAGGCGCAGGAGCTGCCCGAAGCGGTGGCCGAGCTGTTCCCGGTTCGCCACCTGATGACGGCAGCGCTGGTCGAGCGGCTGCGCCCGGCCTCGGCACGGGAGGCCGCCGGGCCTCGGCACGGCGGCGAGTTCGCCGCCGCGGCGCGGAACCCCGGCGGGGCGGGGATGCGGGCCCTGCTGGACTCCATGACCCGCGCCATCGCGGCCTCCGCCACACCCCGGCGGGCGGATCGCCTGTTCCCCGGCGACCCCAAGGCGCTGGAGGACGGTGGGTACACCCTGGCGCACGGCGCGGCGGGAGTGCTGTACGCGCTGCACTCGACCGGCCAACCCGTTGACCGGTCCCACGTGGCGTGGCTCTCGTCGGCGACCCGCCGCGTGCCGGCCCGCGCGGGGTTGTGGGACGGGTTGCACGGCGCCGCCCTCGTCCTGCACGGTCTGGGGCACGAGCGGGAAGCGTGCGAAGCCCTGGACAGGGCGGCCCCGGCGGCGCGGGCCGTCACCTCCCCTGCCCTCTACGACGGGCTGGCGGGCATCGCCCTGGCACTGCGCTACATGGCCGTGGCCACCGGGGACCCCCACTGGCGCAGCGCGCTGGACGCGGTCACCGACCGGCTCGCGGGCACCGTGTCGGCCCTCGACGGGGACGCCAGGGCCTCCGAGGACGACGCGAGGAGCGGGCTGATGCACGGCTTCACGGGTGCGGCCCTGTTCTTCCTCCGCCGTCATCAGGACACGCGGGACGACGCGTACCTGGACGTGGCGCTGCGCGCGCTGGAGATCGACCTCGAGCGCTGCCGCCTCCGCGACAGCGGAGAGGTCGTCATGGCCCAGGGCGCCCGGCTGATGCCGTACCTGGGCATCGGCAGCGGCGGGCTGGTGGAGGCGATCGACCTCTACCTGCGGCACGTGCCCGACGAGCGCCTCGCGGCGTGGCGGACCGGGATTCTCCGCGCCTGCGAGGTCCCCTTCACCATCGAACCGGGGCTGCTCATGGGCCGGGCCGGACTGATGATGACGATGGCCGCGCACGCCGCGTCGCCGGGGTCGACGGACGCCCTCGCAAGCCACGTCCGGCGACTGGCCTGGCACGCCGTGCCCCGCGACGGCGGCCCCGGCGCGGGCAGGACCGTGGCTTTCCCCGGTCACCGCTTGTTGCGCTTGTCGATGGACCTGGCCAGCGGCACCGCGGGCGTCCTGCTGGCGCTGCACAGCAGCGCCCGTGCGGCACAGCCCGCGGCCCACCCGGCGGGGGGCACCGCGACCTGGCGCGAATCGACCGGTCTGCCGCTGACCGCGGCGCAGCCGCGCTGACGGCTGCCCAGACGTCCGGGACAAGGGGTCCCGGAGATGAACAGGAGCAGGAGGAACACGTGAACCCCATCCTCGAGCTGCAGGAGCTGCCCACCCCCGCGATGGACGTCGTCCCCGAGCTGGAGCTGACGAGCACGATCAGCCTGGAGTGCACCCACCTCGTGGAGCTGTGACGGCCGTTCCGCGAACCGGCGGGCCTGGGACCGGTGCGCCTCGAAGGCACACCGCCACGGTCGCGCTGACGCCACCGGAACTCCCGGGACGGCCCCTGGAAACGACCAGAGAAGACGAAACAGGGAGGAAGATCAGATGAACACCGTTCTCGAACTGCAGGAGCTGCCCACCCCGGCGGTCGACGCCGCCGCCGAGCTGGAGCTGAGCAGCACCTTCAGCAACCACTGCACCGGCTTCATCGCGGAGTGACGACCTCCGCCCGGCGGGCGCGCGATCGCGCGCCCGCCGCGAGGGGGCACGCCACCGCGGCCACTCCGGCGGCTGCCGGGTGTTCCCGGTACCAGCTGAACGACCAGCTACGTCAGGAGAGCAGATGAACAACGTTCTCGAACTGCAGGAGCTGCCCGCGCAGGCGGTCGACGCCGAACTGGAACTGCCGAGCGTCATCAGCCTCCACTGCACCGGCTTGATCGGGGCGTAGCGGGCACGGCCGCTCCCCGGCGGTGGCGCACGCACCACCGGGGAGCGGCACCCGGATCGGAGGAGTTGCCGTGGCGGTAGTGAGCCTGCGCCACAACCACGTCTACCAACGGCTGTGGATCTCCCACACGCTGTCGCTCATCGGCACGCTGGCGTCGTTCGTCTCGCTGCCGCTGCTGATCCTGGACTCCTTCCACAGTCCGGCCGCGGTCGGGCTGGTGAGCTTCGTCGGGGCCGCGACGCTGCTGCTCGTGATGCCGTGGACCGGCCTGCTCGTGGACAGGACGGGCTGGCGGGCGGTGATGGTCGCCTGCGACCTGCTCCGCGCCACCGCGCTGGCCCTGCTGGCCGCCGCGATCGCGGGCGATCGGCTCACCTTCGCCCTGGTGCTCGCCGTCACGGTGGCCAACAGCGCGTTGAGCGTCCCCTTCCTGTCCGCCACCGGGGCCGCCTTGCGCGCGTCCGTCGAAGCCGGGCAACTGCCCGCGGCCCTCGCCCTGAACCAGGGGCGGACCGCGGTCGTCGGCATCCTGGGACCGGTGGGCGGTGCGGCGCTCTACGACGACTCGACCGCGCTCCCCTTCGCCGTGGACGCGCTTTCGTTCCTCCTCTCGGCGCTCTGCGTGTGCACGCTGCGCACCGGGGCCCGCACACCAGCGGGCAAACCGGGGTTTGGGTGGCGGGACCTCGGCGCGGGCTGGCGCTTCCTGCGCGGCCACCCCTTCCTGCGCTACATGGCGCTGAACATCTGCGTCACCGACTTCAGCTTCAACGGTCTGGTCCTGGTGCTCGTGGTCACCTCGTCCGCCGAGGGCAACGCGATGGGCGCGGGGGTGATCATGGCGGCCTCCGGCGCGGGCAACGCGCTGGGCAGCGCTTTGGCCGTGCCGGTCATGCGGTGGGCGCGTTCCCGTGAACCGGTGGTCCTGTCGGTGTGGACCACCGCCGCCACGGCCGCGGCCGTGGCGGCGCAGGCCGGAATGCCTTGGAGCGCGCTCCTGCTGGGGATCGCGTGCCTGGCCGCCTCCATCGTCGCGGTCATCACGAACACGACGATCCTGCGGGAAACGCCCGCGCACCTGCTGGGCCGGGTGCAGACCATCTTCCAGACAGCGCCCCGCCTGGTCGCCGCGGGTGGGTCCTCCTGCGCCGGAGTCCTGTTGACCTTCCTCCCCGTCCAAGTCGTCCTGCCCGCGTTCGCCGTGCCGCTGGCGGCGCTGGCTCTGCACACCACGAGCACCAGGGCACTGCGAGCGGTCCATGAGTGACCCCGGAGGCCCGCAGGCGCGGGTGACCACCCGCCTCCTCGAACCCCATGAGCACAGAGCGGCCCTGGACCTCTTCCGGGACAGTCACCACCAACCGCCCGCCACCGACGCCGACTGGTCGGTGCTGCGGGACTCTTTGGAGCCTTCCGGCGTGCGTGGCGCGTTCAGCGGCGGCCGACTGGTCGGTATGCACCAGAGCGTGCTCGGCGACGTCGTCGTCCCCGGTGGTGCACGGGTGCCTGTGGTCCTCCACCACCGCTTCGCGGTCCGCAGCGGTCACACGCGGCGGGGCGTGGGGACCTCGCTGATGACGGCGGCGCTGCGAAGCGCCCAGGCCCCGCTCGCGATGCTCCGGGCGAGCGAAGGGGGCATCTACGGGCGTTTCGGCTTCGCCGTGGGGACCCGCGGCCGGGACCTGGTGATCGACCGGCACCGCGCTCGCCTGTCCCCCCACGTGCCCGCGAGCCACCACACGTGCGCGTCGAGCCCGCGCGAGCTCGTCCAACGCCTCCCCCAGCTGTACGAGGAGACCCGAGGGAGGTCGGGAACGGTGAGCAGACCGCCGTGGTACGAGGCGTTGTACGGGTACGAACTCGCCTGCGCTGGGCTGTTCGGCAGGGTGATCGTCCACAGAGGCCCGACGGGTGAGGACGGGTTCGCCCGCTACGTCGTGCGCCGCGTCGCGGCGGAGACCGCGGCGGCGCGGGTCGTGCTGCAGGTGGACGACATGCACTACCGCTCGTCGCAGGCGTGGGCGGGGCTGTGGCGTGCCCTGCTGGGGGTGGAGCTCGTGGACGAGGTGCGCGTCCGGCTGCGACCGCTCGACGAGCCGGTGGAGTGGTTGTTCACCGATCCCAGGGTGTGCCGGACCAGCGCGGTCCACGACGAGACGTGGTTGCGCCTGACCGATGTCGGCTCCGCGCTCCGCGCCCGCCACTTCGGCGGTTGCGACAGCGTCGTGATCGGGGTGGAGGACGCGCTGCTGCCCACCAACTCCGGCTGCTACCACGTCAGCGGTGAGGAGGTCGGCGGCACGCGGGCCTCCGCGCAGATCTCCGGTCCCGTGGCGGCGTGGTCCGCCGCCTACCTCGGCGTGGTCAAGCCATCGGCGCTGGCGGCGGCCGGGGCTCTGCGCGTGCACGAACCGCGTGCGCTGGAAGCGGCCGACCGGCTCTTCGCCACCGGTTCGGAACCGTGGAGCGGCACCTTCATCTGAGGGTGCCGCTCCAGCGCCGCACCGGGAGGTCGCGCGGATCGGCGTGTCGAATCGGGCTCCTGACGCTCCCGCGCTCTCAGTCGCCCGCGTTCTCCTGTGCCCGCTTCCGGTACTGCGAGGGCGAGCACCCGACCCACTTGCGGAAGACCCTGGCGAAGTTCTCCGGGGTCTGGAAGCCGCATCGCCTGCCGACCTGGGAGATCGGTTCGGCGTCCACCGCGAGCAGGTGCCGCGCGGTGCTGACCCGCATCCGCGTCAGGTACTGCAGCGGTGTCTCGCCCGTGGACTCGGAGAACTGGCGCAGGAAGTGGTACCGGCTGACCCCGGCGGACCCGGCCAGCTGGTCGAGCGTGATGTTCTCCTGCAGGTTGTCCTTCATGTAGTCGACGACCGTCAGCAACTGGGCCGGGCTGAGCCCCCCGGCGCTCTGCGGTTCGGCGGTGTGCGGCGAGATCAGGCAGGTCACCAAGTACAACGACGCGCTGTAGGCGTAGTAATCGCCCGCCCCGTTCTCCTTCGCCCGGACCAGTGCGGACAACACCGACGCCAAGTGGGTGTCCAGCGATCGCAGGGCGTTCAGCGCTAAGATTTCCTGGACAGCGTCCGCGCAGCCCGTTCGTGCGAATCGCTCGAAAATCCCGGTGGGGAGTCGAACGTATCCGAGTTCGAAGGGTAAATTCCTCGGCGGCACCCGGCGGACCCGGACCAGACTGCCCGGCGCGATCCGGCACACCTCGCCCTGCATCACCGTGCTGTGCTGCCAGCAACTTCCGTCCCAGCACTCCACCTGACACGCCCCGGACAAGGGGGTGATGATGGCGAGCCACTCGTCCGACACCCGGTACAGCAGATTCTTGCGCCCGACCGGGGCGGCCTGCCGTTCGGCCGTCATCGATTTCCACGACAAAACTTCGTCTACCGCAGTCATGTGATGCACCATGTGGGTCAGGCCCCTGGCACGGGACCGGGTCGGTCAACGACGGTGATCAGCAAACGGGGGCGTGACGGCGGGTCCACCCAGGTCAGATGGATTCTGCTACCGGAAGCCGCTCAGGCGGCCCGGCGCGGGGAGGCGGCGGGTCCTCCGCGGGGTCAATGGCGAGCGACCCGACGGCGGTAGTCGTGAACAATGACCCGCCCCGGCCTCCGGAACACTCGCGACCAAGGCGTCGAGCACAGGTGAGGAAATCGACCGCGTTCAGCAGGAAAACGCGTGGGCACAGATTGCACCTTCCGTGGTCCGAGGTGGCCGGTCAACCTGGGAACGGGGGGGAACGTGATATCCCGCTCACCTCCCCCGTGCTCCGCAAGCACTTTTCGTGACAACGCTACCACGTAAGGTGACCACACAGCACACAATACTTGAGAGTAACTCGGGTGTCCGCCGCGTCGAGCGCTCGCGCACCACCCGGAACGGTCACCGCGGCCTCGGCCGCTTCGAAAACCGCACGGCCGCCCCGCGGAGATCGCGGATTCGACGGCCTGCAATCGTCACCGCGCGGTGGGCGTCCTCGCGTGGTGATCACGCGGAATGGACGCGGGCCGTTCACAGGCGCACGGAGGAGGTCGCGCCACCGCAGGCACGAGCGTGCTGAGGACTGCCGCGGGAACCGCGCACCTCTGCGATATCGCAGGCCATATCGCGCGGACGGGCAGCAGCCGGAGCGGCGAGATCGCCGACCGCCGGGGCGTCCACGAACACCCTCTCCCGCACCGAAGCGGTGCGGGAGAGGGTGAGCCGGGTGACGCCGGCGCGGACGGGTCCCCGCCGGGCGGGGACGGCGGGGACACCGGACGCGCCGGGGAGCACGACTGGTACCTGCTCAGCTGCCCTGCGCGCGGAATTCCTCACCGGGCAAGTGAACCGCCCGAACGGGCAGCAGTTCCACATCAACTGCCCGGAAAGCGCGGCGGTGTGCCCGTTTGGACACCGCTCAGCAGTTGTTCTCGGGCACGGCGAGCACCGCCAGCGGCACGTGGTGCTGCCCGGCGTGGATGTCGCGGTCCCTCAAGCCGCCCTGGGGGACCGGGCGCGGGTAGGAGATCTTGACGACGTTGAGCGACGGGATGCGGAAGATCCGCACGTCGGCGGCGGGCACGTCGTAGAGCTGCTCGATCAGCCGCTCGTTGATGAACGCCTCGTCCGCGACCACCGCGTACCCGGCCTCGTCGCGCATGAACAGCTCCATGGTGACCCAGAACGGCCCCGCGTTCTTCGAGCGGACCTCGATGGCGAGGTCCTGCAGCGTCGCGGTCATCGCAGTCCGCCTTTCCGGATGGTGGTGCGGAACATCGAGGTGGGGGTCTGGGAGTCCACGACGTGGTTGAGGACGAACTCGTACACCGGGCCGCGCTCGGTCTCCGCGGGCGAGGTGGCGAAGGCCAGGCTGGGCAGGTAGGGCATGTCCGGTGTGGGCAGGTGGAGCATGAGCGGGTTGGCGATCTTCGCGACGGCGGTCGCGGTGGTCTGGTCGGCCGCGTGCACCAGGAGCATCACCCCGACCTCTCGGGCGGGGTGGGTGGCGGGGTCGAGGTCGCCGAGGATCGCGTTGTGGCCGTAGAGGCGGATGTCGAAGTCGTACTCGCCCTCGGTCAGCCCGAGCGTCTGGCCGACCCGGTCCACCAGCACCTTCCCCAGCAGCGCCGCCCACTGCTCGATGTTGGCGAGGATGTGCGGGTCGCGGATGGCGGTGAAAGACATCGTCTCGTAGCCGGTGACGCGGGCGCCTTCGAGCTTGACGGTGTGCTGCTCGGCGGGTTCGAACACCGACCCCTCCACGCGGACGACGCGGTGGTCGATCGCGCGGTAGGTGGCGTTGCTGACGTCGAGGGTGCCCGCGGGCTCCCGCATCCGGTACGGGTCCGCGGTCTCGTACAGCATGTGCGCGGCCACCGAGGTCGGGGTGCACGCCGCCTCGGGGTCCAGCGGTTCGATGGTGAACCCGGTCCGGTCGACCACCGCGAACACGCCGCCCGCGCGCGGGTTGGTGGTGCACTGCCCGCCGCACTCGACGATCTTCGCCGCGTGCCAGGTCGGTCCCGGCGGCATCCCCCTCATCAGGGGCAGCGCGGCGGCGACGGCGGTGTCGGTGGCGCGCCCGGCCAGCACCACGTCGGCGCCCGCGCGCAGCGCGGCCTCGATGGGCTCGTGCCCCATCATCCCGACGACGCGGGCGCAGCCGTCGATGGTCTCCTCGGTCAGCGGGCCCAGCGGCGGCAGCGGGTGCACAGCCCCCTCGGCGAGCCGCCGCTTGAGGTAGCCGGGGTCCTGCTCGCTGTAGATGGTGGCGACGGTGAGGTCCAGCCCTTCCTCGGCCAGGATCGCGGCGGTCAGGTCCGCGACCCAGTCCACACCGCTGTCGGCGCCGCTGGTGCCGCACGACCCCACGATCAGCGGGATGCCCGCCTGCGCCGCCGCGCGCAGCAGGATGCGCAAGTCCCGCGACACGGCCGCGGCGGTGGTCTTCGGCATGCCGGAACCGAGGTAGTAGGGGCCGGAGTCGGTCGAGCCGCCGTCGACGGCGATGACGTCGGCGCCCAGCGCGAGTCCGCGATCGACCGTCTCCTGGCTGAAACCCGCGCCGATCATGCCCGCGGGCACCAGAATCCGCACCGAGTCGTCGTTCATTGGTCGCTCCTAGCGTTGCTTCGGGCTGCGGGGGCGGGGCTCGGCAGTGCCGCGACGACGGCGTCGGCGAACTCGGTGGTCGAGGCGGTGCCGCCGAGGTCGGGCGTGCGGACCGAGCCCTCGGCGAGCACCGCCTCGATGGCGTGCCGCAGCGCGGCCGACGCCTCGGCCTCGCCGAGGTGGTCCAGCATCATCGCCGCGGACCACAGCGAGCCGAGCGGGTTCGCGACGCCCTTGCCCGCGATGTCGGGCGCGGACCCGTGCACGGGTTCGAACATCGACGGGAACCGCCGCTCCGGGTTGAGGTTCGCCGCGGGGGCGACGCCGATGCCGCCCGCGATCGCGGCGGCGAGGTCGCTGAGGACGTCGCCGAACAGGTTCGACCCGACGATCACGTCGAAGTCCCCCGGCCGCAGGACGAGCTTGGCCGCCAGGGCGTCGATGTGCTCCTGCCGCCACCCGACGCCGGGGAACCGGGCGGCCCGCTCCCGTACGACCTCGTCCCAGAACGGCATGGTGTGCACGATCCCGTTGGACTTGGTCGCCGAGGTCACGTGGCCGCCCCTGGTGCGGGCCAACTCGAAGGCGTAGTCGACCACGCGGGTGACCCCGGCGCGGGTGAACACGGCTTCCTGCACGGCCATCTCCTCGGGGAAGCCGCGGTTGAGCCTGCCGCCGATCTCGCTGTACTCCCCCTCGACGTTCTCGCGGACCACGACCAGGTCCACCGGGGACGACAGCCGCAGCGGGCTGGGCAGGCCGGGCACCACCTTGACGGGGCGCAGGTTGACGTACTGCCGGAACCCCCGGCGGATCGGGATGAGCAGGCCCCACAGCGACACGTGGTCGGGAACCCCCGGACTGCCGACGGCGCCCAGCAGGATCGCGTCGTGCCCGGTGATGTGGTCCAGCCCGTCGGGCGGCATCATCGCGCCGGTCGCCTCGTAGCGCGCGCAGGACCAGTCGAACTCGTCGTAGGCGAGGGAGAACCCGCCGCGTCGGCCCAGTGCGTCCAGCGCCTTGAGCGCGGGCGGGATCACCTCGTTCCCGATCCCGTCGCCGGGGATCACGGCGATGCGGTAGGTGGTCATGGGGTTTCTCCGTTGGTGGGGTGGTTGACCGGCGTGCGTGGTTCGCCGCGCAGCGCGGCGAGCAGTTCGCGGGCCGCGCCGAGCGCCGCCGCCCGGCGGGATTCGGCGGTCTGCCCGGCCATGTGTGGGTAGACGGTGATGCCCTCCATCCCGCGCAGCGGGCTGTCCGGGGGCAGCGGCTCCGTCCCGACCACGTCCAGGACGGCTCCGGCGATCCGGCCGCCGCGCACCGCGTCGGCGAGCGCGAGCTCGTCGACGATCTGGCCGCGCGCGGTGTTGACCAGGACGGCCTCCGGTTTCATCAGGGCGAGCGCGTCGGCGTCGAGCAGGTGGCGCGTGCGGGGCGTCAGCGCGGTGTGCAGCGACACGTAGTCCGACTCGCGCAGCAGGTGGGGCAGCGCGACGAACTCGATGTCCACTTCGGACCGGTCGGGGTGGTTCGTGGTGCACAGCAACCGCATCCCGAACGCCCGCGCGAGTCGTGCCACCGCTCGGGCCGAGGGGCCGTAACCGACCAGGCCGAGCGTCGCGCCGCGCAGCTCGTGACCGCTGCGCCGGGGCCACGAGCCCGCCCGCACCCCCACCGCCGAGGTGACCAGCCCGCGCGCGGCGACCAGCAGCAGGCCCATCGTGTACTCGGCGACGGCGTTGCTGTTGATCCCCGGCAGGTTGCTGACGCGGATGCCGAGCCGGGTGGCGGCGGCGACGTCCACCGAGTCGTACCCGACACCCGAGCGCACGACCGCCCGCAGCGTGGTGGCCTGTTGGAGCACTTCGGCGGTCAGCGGGTCGTTCGCCACGATCGCCCCGGTCGTGCCGCGCAGTGCCGCCACGAGGTCGTCGCCGCGGGCGCCGACGACGTAGCGGGTCCGATGCCCGGCGCGGGTGAGGAGCGCGTCGGCCTCGTCACCGGGACGGGAGTAGTCCGTCGTGATCAGGATTTCGCTCATGTCCCCTCGCTCACAGTGCGGCGCTGCGCCGAGGCACGGCGCTGAATGGCGTCGATGCGCAGCACGACCGCGATCGCGAGCACCGCCAGCAGCGCGGCGTCGACCAGCATGAAGCGCCAGCCGTTGAGGTCGACCATCGCGCCGACCGCCGCGGGGCCGAGTGACCCGCCGGTCGCCCAGCCGACCGTGTAGAGCCCGGTGTAGGCGCCGAGCACCTTCGACGAGGGGGCGAGGTTCCACAGGACCACCGCGCCGTTGATGACGAAGGCCGCGCCGCCGACCGCCGTGACGCACAACGCCGCCACGGTCACGGCGGCCGTCTGCACCGCGGTCGCGGCAGTCAGGGCCACCACGAGCAGCGCCATGCCCGCCGCCATCACCCGCAGCCGCCCCAACCGCTCCGACAGCAGCGCCAGCGGGTAGGCCGCGAGCAGGAACGCCACACCGCTGGGCAGCGTCAGCCCACCCGCGCTACCCCTGGACAGCCCGAGCACCTCCATGCCGTAGTTGGTCATCAGCGAGCGCGAAGCCGCCCACGCGCCGCCGAACAGCAGGACCGCGAGGACCACCAGCAGCCTGCTGCGGTCGCGGTCGCGGAGGATGTCGAGCACCACCTCGCGCAGCCGCGTTCCGCTCCGGGCTCCCGGCGGGGCCTGCCGCTCCTCGGCCACCGCCGCCTGGTAGGCGGGCGAGGTGCTGTCGCGCACCCGCAGCACCAGCACGGCGGCCGCGACGAGCATCAGCGCCGACGGCACCGAGAACGCCAGCTCCGGGTGGCTGTCCACGAGCAGGACGCTGATCAGCGCCGACACGATGACGGTGAGGCTGGAGGCGATCTTCACCGCGGCGTTGGCGCGGCTGCGGCGCGCGGGCCGGATGAAGTCCGGCAGCAGCGCCTCCCCGATCGGTTTGAAGCTGTTGGCCACCAAGGCGTAGGAGAACATCAGCACGACCAGCGCGGGCAGGGACGAGGCGAGCGGGATCGTGGCGAACAGGACCGCGGCCAGCGGCATCCCCACGGCCAGGTAGGGAATCCGCCTGCCCCAGCGGGTGCGCGTGTTGTCCGAGCGGTTGCCCATCCAGGGCTGGATGAACACGCCCAGCGCGTTGTCCATCCCCATCATCAGGCCGATCAGCGCCGCGTTGGCGACGTGCTGGGCCAGCAGCGGCGGGACCTGCGCCTCGTAGAAGTTCCACGTCGACTCCTGGGCGAACACCGCGAGAGCCACGAAGAAGGTGATGCGGCGTCCTCGGTGCCCCTTGATGGGGACACCGGTGTCCGCTGTGGTCATGGCAAGTCCTCCGGAGAGTCGCGGGCCGCCTCGTCGCGACGCGCCGAAGTCACCGTAGTGATGCTATAGCAAAACGGTCAATAGTCTCTCGTTAGGTTGCTATTGCATTCTGCGGGAACCAACCCCACAGCGGAACCGCGGACGACGGCGTTGTCCACCGCACATCCATATGTCTATAGTGCTAGGTAGCTAGTTAAATGGAGGAAGGCGTGATCGAGTTCTACCTGGACAGCGGGTCCGGCCTGTCGCCGTACCAGCAGATCGTCCAACAGGTCCGCCACGCCCTGCGGCTCGGACTGCTGCGCGAAGGCGACCAGATGCCGAAGGTCAAGGACGTCGCCGCACAGCTGGCGATCAACCCGAACACGGTGCTCAAGGCGTACCGCGAACTGGAGAACACGGGGCTGGTCTCCGCCCGCCCCGGCGTCGGCACCTTCGTCTCGGCGACCCTGCCCGGCGTGACGCCAGCGGTGCTCAGCCCGCTGCGCCGCGACCTGCGGCGCTGGATCGCCAAAGCCCGGCTGGCCGGGCTGGATGACGAGGGCATCACCGCGCTGATCGCGGACACCTTTCGGGAGACGACGACGGAGGACATAGCGTGACCGCAGTACTACGAGCCAGGGGACTGGGCAAGAGGTACCGGCAGCAGTGGGCGCTGTCGGACTGCGCGCTGGACATCCCGGCGGGCCGGGTGGTCGGCCTGGTCGGCCCCAACGGCGCGGGCAAGTCCACCCTGCTCAGCCTGGCGGCCGGGATGAACACCCCCACCACGGGCGAGATCGAGGTGTGCGGCGGGAAGCCGGGCAGCGGGCCGGACCAGCTGGCCAAGGTCGGTTTCGTCGCCCAGGACACCCCCACCTACCCCGGCCTGACCATCGCCGAGCACCTGCGCCTGGGCGCCGCGCTCAACCCCCGCTGGGACGCCGCCCTGGCGCGGAAGCGCGTCGAGCGGCTGGGCCTGGACCCCAAGAAACGGGCCGGGCAGCTCTCCGGCGGCCAGCGGGCCCAGCTCGCGCTGACCATCGGCATCGCCAAGCGCCCCGAACTGCTGCTGCTGGACGAACCGGTCGCCGCGCTCGACCCGCTGGCCCGGCGCGGGTTCCTCCAGGACCTGATGGAGACCGTCGCCGAGCAGGGCGTCAGCGTGGTGCTCTCCTCCCACCTGGTCACCGACGTCGAGCGGGTCTGCGACTACCTGATCACCCTGGTCTCCTCGCGCGTGGTCCTCGCCGGGGACATCGAGGACCTGCTCGCCGCTCACCACCGGCTCACCGGGCCGCGGCGCGATCCCGCGACCCTGCCCGCCGACCAGCACGTCATCACGGCCAGCCACACCGACCGGCAGACCACGCTGCTGGTGCGCGCGGAGTCGCCGATCATCGACCCCGCCTGGACGGTGGGCAAGGTCGGGCTCGAAGACCTCGTCCTGGCCTACTTGGAATCGCCCGACGCCGCGACGCCGCGCCCCGCCCTGGAGGTCCTCCGGTGACCTGGTTGACCCTGCGCCAGTTCCGCCTTTCCGCCATCTCGGTGGCCGCGCTGCTCACCGTCGTCGCCGCCGTGCTGGTGGTCGTCGGCAGGCCGATCGCCTCGCCGGAGCCCCCTGGGCTCACCCCCGACTACAGCACCTACTACTACATGGCGATCATCGCCCTCTACCTCCTCCCCGCCATCATCGGCGCGTTCTGGGGCGCGCCGATGATCAGCCGCGAGGTGGAGAACGGCACCCACCGGTTGGTGTGGAACCAGAGCGTCACGCGCACCCGCTGGTTGCTCAACAAGATGGGCATCGGCGCTCTGGCCGCGGTGGTCGCCATGGGGCTGCTCAGCGTGCTCGTCATGTGGTGGTCGAGCCCCATCGACACCATCGCCACCGAGAACGGCCCCGCGGGCCTGCCGATCGCTCCCATGGTCTTCGGCGCCAGGGGCGTGGTGCCCCTCGCCTACGCCGTCTTCGCCTTCGCCCTCGGCATCACCGCGAGCGCCCTGCTGCGCCGCACGGTCCCGGCCATCGCGGTCACCCTCGTGGTCTTCACCGCCTTCCAGGTGATGACCCTGAACCTGGTCCGCCCCAACCTGATCCCGCCCGTGCGGGAGACCCACCACTTCGCCTCCGGCACCTCGCTCTTCCACTACGCGGGCAGCGAGTCCCCGTACCAGCTGCGGGTGCCGGACCCCACCCACTCCTGGGTCCTGGAGCAGCAGACCGTGGACCGGGCGGGCAACCCCGTGCAGTTCCCGGCCTGGTTCGGGGGCTGCGTGTTCCCCGACGTCTCCACGGACAACCTGGGCGCGCGGAGGACTCCGGAGACGGCGGAGGAGTCCGTGAAGAGGCGGGACGAGTGCTTCGACCGCCTCAACGCCGAGGGGTACCAGCAGCTCGTCAGCCACCACCCGAACAGCCGCTTCTGGGCTCTGCAGGGGGCGGAAAGCGCTTTCTACCTGGTTTTGGCCGCCCTGCTGGCCTGGTTCGCCCTGCATTGGACCCGCCGCCGCATCAGCTGAACGGGATTACCTCCCCACGGCGTCGCGCGACGCCGTGGGGACGTGCTGCCACCGCTTGGATCAGCGTGGGGTGAGGCCGGTGGCGCGTGGTTGGACCACTCCGCGCCGACTGCTCCCAGTGGTCGGGCGGACGTCACGCCGACAGCGCTTTCATCACCTTCTCGACGACGGCCGCCGGAGCTGAGTCCGGGGAGCCCGCGTCGTACGGCGGTTCCGGCGCGTACTCGACGAGGAGCTGGACTTCCCGGGCGACGTCGTCGCCCGCGATCAGGCCGGCCAGGGTCAGCGCCATGTCGATGCCCGCGGACACGCCCGCCGCGGTCGCGTAGTGGCCGTCGATGACGACCCGCTCCTTCGACGGTGTGACACCGAATTCGGCGAGCAGGTCGAGTACGGCCCAGTGGGTGGTCGCCCGGCGGCCGCGCAGGACGCCCGCGGCGGCGAGAATGAGGGCCCCGGTGCAGCTGGAGGTCGTCCACGCACTGGTCTTGTCCACCGTCCGCAGCCACTCGTGCAACCTGCCGTTGAACATCTGGTTCATCTGTCCCGGACCCCCGCCGACGAGCACCACGTCGGGTTCGGTCACATCGGCGAGGGTCGCCACGACGTTGACCGCCAGGCTGCCCAGGTCGTTGCGGACCAGGGCCGGCTCCTCGGCGACGAAGACGACTTCCGCGTCCGGGAGGCGGCCGAGGATCTCGTAGGGGCCGATGACATCCAACGAGGTGAACCCGGGGTAGAGCACGATGGCTGCCAGCATGTCGGCGCCTCTCCGATTTTTCGGCGCTCGATGACGTTCGTCGTCGAGCTGGGTAATCGTCGGGTGGGTGTCGGGCATGGCGCGCACCCTGAACACCGCGTGCACCAGGTCCGACGTCAGGACTTCGGCGAGCGCGCCCCGCCTGATCGCAAGCGTAGGGGCGGTCGGGTGCACCCCCTGTGCCGTGCAGACCAAAAAATCTGCCATCCGGTGGGGCTGGGGAGGCGCCCCTGTCCCCCACTGCGTCGGCAAGTACTACCCGACGGGGTGGGAGGGCCGGTAACTACTACCCGAGGTGGTGAGAGCGGGGCCGGGTGAGACGTTGTGGGGGCGGCAAGGTGGGTCAGCGCCGGACCGAGATGCGCGGTACTCGCGGCTGTCGGGGATCGGAGCCGACCGACGAGGAGTTGGCGAACACGCGGCGGTATTCCGTGGGCGAGATGTCGAGTTCGCGCAGGAAGGCGCGACGCATCGCCTCCGGAGTCCCGTACCCGCAGCGGCGCGCGATGCGGATCACCCCGTCACGGGTGTCGGTCAGCATGCGCTGCGCCGCCTCCAGGCGGAGGAGGTCCACGTAGCGTCCGGGGGTCACCCCGACCTGCTCGGTGAACGCGCGGGCGAACTGGCGGGTGGACAGGCCCGCGCGTTGCGCCATCGCGGGGACCGACAGGTCGGCCGCGGGGTTCGCGGCGGCCCAGTCCTGGACTTCGCGGAGCGGGTCCGAGCGGGCGACCTGGGCCGAGAGCTGCACGCTGAACTGCGCCTGGTTTCCGGGCCTGCGCATGAAGACCACCAGGAGCCTGGCGATCTCGTGCGCCACCGCGCGACCGAAGTCCTCCTCGACCAGGGCGATGGCGAGGTCCACCCCCGCGGTGACGCCCGCCGACGTGGCGATCGGGCCGTCCCGGACGAAGATGGGCGTCGAGTCCACCCGCACCCGCGGGTACATGCCCGCGAGGTAAGCGCATGCCTCCCAGTGGGTCGTCGCCCGGCGGCCGTCGAGCAGTCCGGCCTCGGCCAGGAGGAACGCCCCGGTGCACACCGACACCACTCGCTTCAGGCCGGGAGCGCGCTCGCGCAGCCACGTCACGAGCCCGGCGTCGGCGTGCTCCACGCCCGGCCCACCCGGCACCAGGAGCAGGTCGGGGTCTTCGACACCGGTCAGGTCGAAATCGGGGACCAGCCGCAGCCCGCCGGCGGATCGGACCGCCCCGCCGCCGAGCGAAGCCGTGCGGACGACGTAGGGAGGTGCCTCCTCGGTGCCGGCGAAGCGCGCCGCCACCGAGAACACGTCCAAGGGGCCCGCCACGTCCAGGGGTTGCACGCCGTCGAACAGGACGACGAGCACCGATCGCGTGCTCACCCCGGCGACACCGGCACCGCGGGAATCGTTGGTCACACGGCGGAGGCTACTGAACCTCCCCGATGCGGCTCACCGCCCGCGCAGCGGCACGTCCGGCGGGCGGGCGAGTTCGGCGTGTTGCCCATCCGGTAGCCGAACCGCCACCCCCACCATGCGTCGGCAAGTACTACCCGAGGCTCTCGTGCGGGCCGGTAACCGCTACCCGGCGTCTCGGACGCCCGCTCCATGGCCGTGTGGGGAGACCCGGGTGGTGAACTCAGGGGTCCTGCGCGTTCGACTCGCGACTTCCGCCTCCTGCCCGCCTTCTCCCGCGTTCGCCAGGAAGGCTCGGTTGACCTCGATCAGGTGGTCGAGCGTCGCCCTGGCGGCGGCCAGGTCGTCGATCGCGGCGGAAAGTCGCGCCCGTTCCCGGTCCATGGCGGCAAGGGCGAGCCGGGCCCGGTCCGCGTTGGGTTCCGCCATGCAGGGAACCATCCGGGCGATGGTCCTGCTGGGCATCCCGGCGGCCAGGAACGTCCGGATCATCCCCACCCGCTGAACGTGCTCCTCGTCGTAGCACCGCTGGCCGCTGGGCGATCTCGTGCTGGCCAGCAGGCCCTGCTCCTCGTAGTAGCGCAGCAGTCGGCGGCTCACCCCCGTGCGCGCGGACAGCTCACCGATCCTCATTCCCACCCCTTGTGCACCCGGTCACAGCGACTTGCTCTTCACATCGATGTGAGCGTTTAGGTTCCCGGCAGGCGCGACGCAGAGGAGAAGCACGTGATCAAGTTCGCCTTCCTGATCAACCGCGTCGACGGGATGTCCTTCGAGGAGTTCGTCGACCACCACCGGAATCGGCACGCCCCGCTGTTCACCTCCATTCCGGAAGCACGGCGGTACGTGCGGAAGTACACCGTTTCCCACCCCGTCCCGGCGGCGGCCTACCCCGCTCCCGCCTACGACGGCCTGACCGAGATCTGGTTCGAGAACTGGGCGGACCACGACGCCTTCTTCGCCTCCGAGAACTACCGGGAGCGGGTGAGCCCGGACGAGGGCAGGTTCATCGACCTGGCCTCGGTGCGGGTGCTGGTCACCGAGGAGACCGCGGTGATCTGAGCGCCGCCGGGGCCGATCCGCGAGCGGAAGGTGCGGCGGTAGGTGTCCGGGGGCACGCCGACCGTGCGGTTGAAGTGCCTGCGCAACGTCGTCGCGGTGCCCATACCGGTGGCCTCCGCGATGGCGTCCACGCTGTCGTCGGTGGTCTCCAGCAGTTCCTGGGCGTGGCGGACCCGCTGGGTGAGCAGCCACCGCAGCGGGGTGGTGCCGGTCACCGAGCGGAAGTGGCGGCCGAGGTGGCGCGGGCTCATCCGGGCCTGGCGGGCCAGGTCCGCCACGGTCAGCGGGCGGTCCAGCCGGGCAAGCACCCAGGAGAGCAACCCGGCCAGCGGGTGGTCGTCCGCCGAGGGCACCGGGGTGGTGACGAACTGGGCCTGTCCGCCGTCCCGGTGCGGTGGCACGACCAGGCGGCGGGCGACCGCGTTGGCCACCGCGGACCCGCGGTCGAGCCGGACGAGGTGCAGGCACAGGTCCATGGCCGCGGCCTTGCCCGCCGAGGTGAGCACGCTGCCGCTGTCCACGTACAGCACGTCGGGGTCCACCTCCACGCGCGGGTAGCGGGCGGCCAGGGCCTCGGTGTGCGCCCAGTGCGTCGTCGCCCGCTTCCCGTCCAGCAGGCCCGCGGCGGCCAGTACGAACGCGCCCGTGCACAGGGAGGCCACGCGGGCGCCCGCCTCGTGGGCCGCGCGCACCGCGTCGACCAGGTCGGCGGGCGGGTCCACGTCGACGTCGGCCCAGCCGGGGACGATCACGGTGCGGGCGCGCGGGAGGTGGTCCAGGCCGTGGTCGGGCTCCAGCCGGAACCTGTCCAGCCGCAGGTCGCCCTGACCGCAGACCACGAGGTCGTACCAGGGGCCGGGCACGGTCGCGGGCCGCGCCCCGAACACCTCGTGCGCCAGGGACAGCTCGAAGTGGAGCATCCCGCCGGTGACGGCCAGGGCGACTGCGTGCGCGTCCGGGTGCATGTCCGGAAGTGTACGGATCATGGCGTTCCGGACACTCGTGACGAGCGCCGAGTCCAGTCAGGATGATCACAGCGGATCACCGCGACGAATCGTTCGAACTGGGGAGAAGACCATGGCATCAGGGCTCGCGGTGGCGGTGTACGGCGCTTACGGGCACACCGGGCGCTTCGTGGTGGCACAACTGCGGGAGCGCGGGTACGTCCCCGTGCTGTCCGGGCGCGACGCCGGCGCGCTGGCGGCGATGGCGTCCGAGTCCGGACTGGAGGTCCGCCCGGCGTCGGTGGAAGACCCGGCTTCGCTCGACCGCGCGCTGGCGGGTGTGGCGGCGGTGGTCAACTGCGCGGGCCCCTTCGCCACGACGGCCGCGCCCGTGGTCGAGGCGGCGCTGCGCGCGGGCATCCCCTACCTGGACGTGGCGGCCGAGATCGAGGCCAACGCCGACACGTTCGCGCGTTTCGCGGAGCGCGCCCGCGCCGAGGGGGCGGTGGTCGTGCCCGCGATGGCGTTCTTCGGCGGTCTGGGCGACCTGCTGGCCACCGCCGCGATGGGCGACTGGGCGGAGGCCGACGAGGCGCACGTCGCGTACGGGCTGAGCGGGTGGCACCCCACCGCCGGGACGCGCGCCGCGGGCGCGGTCTCCCGGCAGCGGCGGGGCGGCAGGCGTGTCCGCTACACCAACGGCGGCCTGGAGTACCGCCACGACGACCCGCCGACCCTGGTGTGGCCCTTCCCCGAGCCGATGGGGCCCCGCACCGTCATCGGGGAGTTCAGCATGGCCGACGTGGTCACCGTGCCCAGCCACCTGCCCATCCCCGAGGTGCGCACCTACATGGCGGTCGAGGCGGCCAGGGAGCTGTCCGCCCCGGACACGCCCGCGCCCACCCCCGTCGACGAACTCGGGCGGTCCGAGCAGACCTTCCTCGTCGACGTCGTCGTGCGCTCCGGCGGTCGGGAGCGGCGCGCCGTGGCGAGGGGGCGTGACATCTACGCCGTCACCGCGCCGCTCGTGGTGGAGGCGGTCGACCGCGTGCTCACCGGGCGCACCAAGGCGGTCGGCGTCGTCTCCGCGGGCGAGATCTTCGACGCGCCCGACTTCCTCCGCGCGCTCTCCCCGCACATCACCGCGGACCTGCCCGCGTGACCGCGCCCTACACCACGTCGCCATTTCCCGCGAGAAGAAATGCTTCACAGTATTCATTAACAGCGTCAACGTTCGACCCGGAAACGATCCGAGACGTACAGCGCCAATCGTCCTGATGTGCGCTGCGCCGAATGCGCCAACGTGTACCGCCTGCATTAGCACGCCACCCGTTACACCCCCGAGACAGGACGTTGTCCGCAGGTAAACGCACTACCAGGCGACATGTCGCGGGGGTTGCCGGACCGCCGGGCCGACCTGCCCTTACGCCCCTTCCCAACTGACGGGGAATTCGGTAAGGGTTGTTCGGAGCAGTTTTAACGTTTACGACGGGCTCGACCGGTGAACGGGGACCCAGCGTGCCGAACATCGTCCACCAGCTTTCCCTCAACGAGAACTTCGCCCCACCGCTGCCCGGAGTCCGGGAAGCGGTGATCGACGCCGCCGACCGCGCCCACCTGACCCTGGACGCGCTCTCCGACGGGCTCACCGCCGCGTTGGCGGACCACCTCGCGGTGCCCGCTTCCGACGTGCTGGTCGGCGCCGGGTCCAGCGCCGTGCTCCAGCAGCTGTTCCACGGCATCGCCGGGGCGGGCACCGAGGTCGTGCACGCCTCGCCGTCGTTCGAGGGGTACGGCCTGCTGGTGCGCAACAGCGGCGCCACGCCGGTGGCCGTGCCCCTGGCCGACGGCTACGCCGCGGACCTGGACGCGATGGCCGCCGCGGTCACGTCGCGCACCAGGGCGGTCCTGCTGTGCAACCCGAACAACCCCACCGGGTCGGTGCTGGGGCACGCCGAGGTGGAGCGGTTCCTCGAGGTGCTGCCGCCGGAAGTGCTGCTGGTCGTGGACGAGGCGTACCGCGAGTTCACCGACCCCTGCGACGTGGCCGACGCGCTGGCCCTCTACCGCCACGACCCCCGCGTCGTGGTGGTCCGCACGTTCTCCAAGTCGCACGGGCTGCTCGGCCTGCGCGTGGGCTACCTGGTGGCCGCGGCGTCCGTGGTCGAGCCGCTGCGCACCACCGCGGCGTTCTTCCGCGTCAGCACCGTCGCGCAGGCCGCGGCCACCGCCGCGCTGGCCGCCGAGGAGCAGATGCGCGCGCAGTGCGAGGCGGTCCGCGCGGAGCGCGACCGGCTGCGCGCGGCGCTGGTGGACTGCGGGCTGACGGTGCCGCCGAGCGCGGGCAACTACCTGTGGCTGCCGCTGGGGGCCGACGGTCCCCCGCTGGTGGAGTTCCTGGCCCGGCACGGCGTCGCGGTCCGCGAGATGGGCGGGCTGGGCGTGCGGGTGACCGTGGGGACGCGGGAGGCCAACGACGCGGTGATCGCCCTGGTGGCGGAGTACACGCGCAAGGGCCTGTCCTCCGGCGCCAGGGCGCTGGTGGCCCGACTGCGCGAAGCCCTGCGCGACGAGTGGCCCGAGCACACCGACCCGGTGCTCGACATCTCCCGCTACGCGCTGCTCACGCCGGGCAAGATGCTGCGCCCGCTGCTGCTCGCCGCCGCGGCGGGTGCGGTGGGGGGTGACGTGGAGCGGGTCCTGCCCGCCGCGCTCGCGGTGGAGTACCTGCACGTCGGGTCGCTGGTGCACGACGACATCATCGATGGCGACGAGACCCGCCGGGGCAGGCCGTCGGTGCAGCACCGCTACGGCGTGCCCGACGCCATCGCCACCGGCGACGCGCTGATGATGCGCACGTTCGGCTCGGTGGCCGCCTGCGTCGAGCGCGGTGTGCGGGCGACGGCGGCGCTGGAGGCGGTGCGCGCGATCTCCGACGCCGGGGTGGACGTCTGCCGCGGCCAGGTGCTGGAGAGCAGGATGGCCGCCGATCCGACGCGCCCGCTGGCGCAGTACCTGACGGTGATGGCGCTCAAGACCGGGGCGCTGTTCCGCGGCGCCTGCCGGGCGGGCGCGCTGCTCGGCGGGGCCGGACCGGCCGCGGTCGACGTCGCGAGCCGCTACGCCGAGCACCTGGGCCTGGCCTTCCAGATCTACGACGACCTGCTGCCCTACCTGTCCGACCCGGCGACCACCGGCAAGTCCGCGCTGAGCGACCTGCGCAACCTGCGGCCCACCTACCCGGTGCTGCTGGCGCACGAGATGGGCGCGCCGGAGCAGCGCGCGCGGCTGGTGGACGCGCTCAGCGGCGGGCTGCCCGCGCAGGAGGCGTTCGCGCAGCTGCGGGAGGTGCTCGACGACACCGGTGCGCTGAAGCGGGCGGTGGAGCACGCCGAGGCGGAGGTGGTGGCCGCGAAGTCCTGCCTGGCCGACCTGCCGCCCAACGAGCACACCGCGATACTCGCCGAGGTCGCGGACCTGTCGGTGGACCGGAGCCGGTAGCCGTGGCGACCTGGCGGGGCACTGTCGAGGCGCACGTGCAGACGTGGCGGCCGTACACGCTGGCCTACCCCGGTGTCGTCGGGTTGGCGGGCGCCTCCGTCGCCGCAGGCACCCCCCAGCCTCGACACCTGCTCGCGGCCGTGGTGATCCCGGTGCTGGTCTGGCTGGGCGGGCACTACCTGGGCGACTGGTTCGACCGGGAGCTGGACGCGATCGACAAACCGCAGCGGCCCATCCCGTCGGGGCGGTTGAGCCCGCGCGCCGCGCTGCTGTCGGCGGTGGCGTGCGAGGTGGGCGCGGCGGCGGTGGCGCTGGCCGCGGGCTGGCGGGTGCTGGCGCTGCTGGTGCTCGGCGTGCTGGGGATCGCCGCCTACAGCCGGGTGTGCAAGGGGCGCGGCATCTCCGGCAACCTGGTGCGCGGCGCGCTGACCTCGCTGGCCGTGCTCGCGGGCGCGGCCTGCGTGCCCGGCGGCCACCTGTGGGCGGCGGCGCCGTTCGCGGTGGTGTTCCTGCTGCACGACGCGGCGTCCAACCTCGTCGGCGCGGTGCGGGACGTGGCGGGCGACCGGGCGGGCGGGTACCGCTCGGTGCCGGTGCGGCGGGGTGTCGCCTACAGCGCGCGGCTGGCCCAGGCGCTCTACGGCCTGGCGCTGACCACGGCCGTGGCGGCGGTGCTGACCCCGCTGCCCGACCGCACGTCCTACCTGGTGCTGCTGCTGGCGGCCACCGCGGTCGGCGCGTGGGCGTTCGGCGGGCTGCTGACCCAGGGCGAGGCCATCACCCGCGAGTCGGCGTTGCGGGCGCACCAGGTGCTGGTGGCAGAACGGCTGGTGCTGGCGTGCGCGGTGACGGCGGCGGGCGCGGGTGTGGCGTTCGCGGTCGCGGTGCTGCTGCCGGTGCTGGTGTTCAGCGTGGTGTCCCAGAACGCCATGCGCGTCCGCCACGAGATCCCCCCTGCCGAGCTGAGGAAGGCGAGCGTCCGATGACCGCGATCGACGACCGGGGACGAGGCGGGGCGTGAGCACCGACGTGGACGTGGTGGTGAGCGGGGCCGGGGTCGCCGGGCTCGCGGCGGCGCACGCGCTGGGCGGGCTCGGTCTGCGCGTGCTGGTGCTGGACAAGCAGCGCGAGATCCGCGCCGTGCCGAAGGGCGAGCTGCTGCAGCCCGGCGCGACGAACGTGCTCGCGGACTGGGGCGTGGCCGACGGGCTGGCCGCCGACGGCGCGCTGCGGCTGTCCGCCTTGGTGGCGCGCGACGCGCGGGGCGCGCCGCTGATGACGATGGACTACCGGGTGCTTCCCACCGAGCGGCCGTGGCTGCTGGTGCACGACTACCACGTGATCCTGGCCGCCCTGGCCCGTGCGCTGCCCGCGTCGGTGGAGCTGCGGCGTGGCGTGGTGGTGCGGGAGCTGGTGCGCGACGAGCACGGGCGCGCGGCCGGTGTGCGCACCGACGGCGGCGACGTGACGGCCGGGCTGGTCGTGGCGGCCGACGGGGTGTCATCGCGGTTGCGTCGCGACGCCGGGATCGGCATCGAGCGCACCGACTACCCGCACCGGCTGGCGGCGTTCGAGCTGACCGGCCAGCCGCTGACCGAGGACGTGTCCACCTACGCGACTTCGCGCGGCCTGGCGATGCGGTACTCGCTGCCCGGCGGACGCGCCCGGCTGTACGTCCAAGTAGGACCGGACGAGCTGCGGCGGGTGGGCGTGGACGCCGCGGCAGGGTGGGTCGACGGCCTGGTGCGCGATGTGCCCGCGTTCGCCTCGCTGCGGGAGGACGTGGTGCGGGCCTGGCCGACGCGGCAGGTGCTGCCGGTGAGCCGCGCGCTGAGCGCGTCGTTGACCGCTGACGAGCTGGTGCTGATCGGGGAGAGCGCGCACGCCGTGCACCCGGCGGCGGGCCAGGGCATGAACAGCTCCATTGTGGACGCGGCGAGCCTGGGCGCGCGGTTGCGCGCGCTCGACGGCGACCTGTCACCGGAGCTGCTGGGGCCGCGGCTGCGCGCGTGGAGCGCGGAGCGCAGGCGGGCGCTGGTGCACGTCGGGACGACCAGCCACAACGCCACCCGCATGATCACCGACCTGTCGCCGTTCGGCCGGGCGATCGGCCGCCGGGCGCTGCGCAAGACCGGTGGGAACCGGCGGTTGAGCTACACGATCATGCACAACATGGCCGGGCTGGGGCAGCACCCGCTCAAGCCGCTGGACCGCCTGCACCAGCTCGGCGTGCTGCCCGATCCCAGGGGTGGGCGGCTGCCGGGCTGGGCGCGGTGACCCGCCGGGTCCGCGAGTCGCGCGTTCGGACACCGCGAATCGCGCGTTCGCGCACCACGAACCGCGCGTTCGGGGAGCCGGGTGGTGGTTACCGGCCCGCGGGGGCACCTCGGGTAGTACTTGCCGACGCGCTTTGGGGTGGAGGTGCCCCGCGGGTGGTGGGGGCGCGGCTAGTGGCGGCACTCCACGACGACCAGGCCGCTGTCCCAGTGGCGGGCGGTGGCGGTGGCGAACCCGGCGCGGGCGGCCAGTGCCGTGAAGTCCTCCGCCGAGCGCTCCCGACCGCCCAGCAGGGTCAACGACTGCAGGTCGAACGACGAGTTGTTCTTCGCGTGCTCGGCTCCGGCCAGCACCTCCACGACCAGCAGGCGGCCCCGGCCGACGGCCTCGGCGGCGCGGGTCATGATCCGCAGCGCGTCCTCGTCGCCCCAGTCGGTGATGACGCGGGAGATCACGTAGGTGTCGTAGCCGGTGGGCAGCGGGTCGAAGAAGCTGCCGGGCACGAACGAGGCGCGGTCCTCCAGCCCGGCCTCCTTCAGCGCGGTGGTGGCGTCCGGCTCCACCGGCGGCAGGTCGAGCACCGCTCCGGTCAGGTGGGGGTTGGCCTTGAGCACCTCGATCAGCAGGGCCCCGGTGCCACCGCCGACGTCGAGCACCCGCCGGGTGGACGACCAGTCGCACTCGGCGGCCACGACCGGACCGGTCTGCCAGGCGTGCACGGCCATGATGCCGCCGAAGAACCGCCGCAGCCCCTCGTCGGCGGCGTAGTCGTCCCAGAACGGGACGCCGTGCACGGTGCCGTAGGCGGATTCGCCGGTGCGCAC
This sequence comes from Saccharothrix coeruleofusca, assembly GCF_017876325.1. Classification (NCBI taxonomy): domain Bacteria; kingdom Bacillati; phylum Actinomycetota; class Actinomycetes; order Pseudonocardiales; family Pseudonocardiaceae; genus Saccharothrix; species Saccharothrix coeruleofusca. The sequence continues at coordinate 1,887,725 of NZ_JAGINV010000001.1, read as the reverse complement.
CGAGTGGGCCATGCCCGCGTAGGCCAGGTCCATCTTCGCGCCGGGGCCCTCGCCGTCCAGCCAGGCGCGCGCCCAGCGGTGGTCCTCGCGCAGCAGGACGCGCGAGACGTCGGTCAGCGCGTAGGCGCCGGGCTCCGGCTCGGCCAGGAAGCCGATGGAGGTGAGGTGGTTGAGCAGCCTGCGCAGGGCGTCGGGGTCGGCTCCGGCCGCGCGCGCCAGCGCGTCGAGCCCTCGGGTGCCGCCGTCGATCAGCTCGGGCAGGCGCAGGCTGACCGCGGCCCGCACCGCGAACGGCGTCACGAGGTCGATCATCCTGGCCAACTCGTCCTGTGCGGTCATTCCGGTGAATTCCCCTCGGTAGCACGGGAAAAAATTCGTCCGACTCGATCCTGACAGCAAGGGACAAGTGGGGTCAACAGCACCGGAAAACATTAAACACCAACCCGGACCGCGCCGTGCGACACGTGCGCGGAATTCAGCGACGCGCATCAGAAGAAAGAGGGACACCATGCCTTTCCAGGTTCGCCCGGTCGCCGGTTCGCTCGGTGCGGAGGTGTACGGCGTCGACCTCGGCGCGGTCGACGACGAGCAGTTCAAGGAAGTCCACGACCTGCTGATGCGCTACCTGGTGCTGTTCTTCCCGGACGCGGGCGGGTTGACCCCGCAGGCCCACAAGGCGTTCGGCAGCCGCTTCGGCGAGCTGGAGGTCCACCCCTTCCTGCCGAAGCTGGCGGGCCACGACGAGATCGTCGTGCTGGACTCCGACCAGGGTGCGCGGGCGGACGTGTGGCACACCGACGTGACGTTCAACCCCAGTCCGCCGATCGCCTCGGTCCTGCAGATCACGCAGACCCCCGAGACGGGCGGCGACACGATGTGGAGCAACCAGTACCTGGCCTACGAGGCGCTGTCGGAGCCGGTGCGGGAGATGCTGGAGGGCACGACGGCGTCGCACCTGTTCGTGCACCCGCAGGGCACCTTCCGCGGCGAGGCCGAGCACCCGGTGGTCCGCACGCACCCGGTGACCGGCCGCAAGAGCCTGTACGTCAACCGCATGTTCACCCGCCGCATCCTGCAGCTGAGCAAGGGCGAGAGCGACGCGCTGCTGGAGCACCTGTTCTCGGTGTCGGAGAGCCCGCAGCGCACCTGCCGCTACCGGTGGGCGCCCGGTGCGGTGGCGGTGTGGGACAACCGGGCCACCCAGCACTACGCGGTCAACGACTACCAGGGGCGCCGGGTGGGGCAGCGCGTGACGGTGCTGGGCGACGAGCCGCGCGGCGCGGAGCCCCGCTGGGCCAGGTACCAGGAGCCCGGCATGTCCGCGACGGCGGTCAAGGACTGAGGGGCCGGTGGTGGCGGGCCGCGGCGGCCCGCCACCACCACCTCAGCCGTTCGCGCGGGGGCCGAGCACGACCGGGAACGTGCGCGGGGCGTGCACGTGGACGCTGCGGCGGAAGGTCAGCTCGGCCGGGTCCGCCGCCGCGCGCAGGTGCGGGAACCGGGCGAACAGGGCGGCCAGCGCGACCTCGCCCTCCAGGCGGACCAGCGCCGCGCCCAGGCACCGGTGGATGCCGTGGCCGAAGGCGAGGTGCCCGGCGGTGCTGCGGTCCGGGTCGAACCGCGCGGGGTCGGCGAACTGCGCCGGGTCGCGGTTGGCCCCGCCCGTGGACAGCATGACCGACGCGCCCCTGGGGATCGGCACCCCGCCGATCTCCAGGTCCTCGGTGGCGAAGCGCAGCGAGGCGTTGAGGGCGGGCGAGAGCCAGCGCAGCAGCTCCTCGACCAGCGACGGCACCTCCGGGGGCGAGGCCAGCCGCTGGCGCGCGGCGGGGTCGGCCAGCAGGGCGCGGACGCTGTTGGTGATGAACACGGCGGTGGTCTCGTGGCCTGCCATGAGCAGCAGCATGGCCATCGCCACGATCTCGACGTCGGAGAGCCGGTCCCCCTCGTCGGAGGCGGTGATCAGCGCGGACAGCAGCGCGTCGTCGGGGGCGGCGCGCTTGGCGGCCACCAGCCCCTCCAGGTAGTCGGCCATCTGCGCGGAGGCGCGCCGCAGCTCGGGCTCGGGGCACTCGTCGATGAGCACGGTCGACAGCCGGGCGAACTCGTCGCGCTCCAGCTCGGGGACGCCGAGCAGCTCGCAGATCACCACCATGGGCAGCACGATCGCGTACCGCGCCACCAGGTCGACCGGCTCGTCCTCGGGCAGGGCGTCGAGCAGCTCGTGCGCGACCGCCTCCACCCGAGGGCGCAGCTCGGCCACCCGGCGGGCGGTGAACGCCTGGGTGACCAGGGCCCGCAGGCGGGTGTGCTCCGGCGGGTCGAGCGAGGTCAGCATGTGCGACATGGGGGCGGGCAGCGCCGGGGGTGCCGCCGCCCGCTCCGCCTCGGGCAGGGTGGACCGCCAGTCCTTGGCCAGCCGGGGGTCGACCAGTCCCGCGCGCACGTCGGCGTAGCGGGTGACCAGCCAGGTCCGGCCGCCCTCGAAGTCGACCTCGCGGACGGGCGAGTGCTCCCGCGCCCAGGCCAGCGCCGCGTGCGGGTCGCGCCAGTAGTCGTCGGTGAACGAGTCCCCTCGCACCGTGCCCGTCATGAGGTCCTCCGCTTCCTGCAGCGTCGAGCTGGACTGGTCGGTGCCGCTCACGACGTCGTGGCGGGCGGGCGGATCGCGTCGCGGTAGCGGCCGAGCGCGCGCAGCGCCATCCCCTGGGCGAACGCGGGGTTGGCGTACCGGCTGACGAACCGCACGTACTCGTGGACGGCCTCCCACGGCCACCCGCCGCCGGGTTCGCGGCGCCGCAGCAGCCAGTCCACCCCGGAGCGCAGCCCGGCCGGGTCGGCGCCCGCCGCCAGCAGCGCCGAGATCGCGTAGCCGGTCTCCTCGACGGTGCCCGGCGCGCCCGCCCCGTCACCCCACGAGCCGTCGGCCAGCCGGGCGCGCTCCAGCCACGCCACCGCCCGGCGGGCCGTGGCGTCGTCCGCCCGCCCCACCCTGACGAAGGTCTCCAGCACGGCCGCGGTGGCCATGGTGTGGTGCCGGTACCACACCGACTCGAAGGCGCCGTCCGGGAGCTGGGCCGACGCCAGCCAGCGCAGCGCCCGGCGCACCCGGCGGTCGTCGGCGGGCACGCCCGCGTCCAGCAGGGCGTCGACGGCCTGCACGGTGGTCATCGGGCAGGGGCCGCTGTTGGCCACCTTGGTGTTGCGCACGCACAGGCCCCAGGACCCTCGGGTGTCCTGCACGCGGGTCAGCCACTCCACGCCCCGCGCGATGGCGTCCGCCTGCTGGTCACCGGGCAGCCTGCACAGCACCGACAGGATCTCGCCCGTCTCCAGGGTCGAGGGCCAGCCCTCGGTGCCCGCCCAGCCCCAGTAGCCCGGCGGGCACCCGAACGCCAGGAACGGGCGGTGCTGCTGCAGGCGCACGAACAGCTCGGCCGAGGCGGTCAGCCGCGGGTCCGCGGCGTAGCCCACCTCGGTCAGGCCGCGCACGGCGTACATCGTCCAGGCCGCGTCCAGCGGACCGGTCTGCCACCAGCCGTCGGGGTGCATCGTGCGGCGGAACCACCGCACGGCGGCCTCGACCATGTCCGGGGCCAGCCCGGCGCGGGCCAGGCCGGTGCAGACCAGGCCGGTGACCCAGGCGTTCTCGCACCACGCGCCGGTCGAGCCCTCGTGCTCGTAGACCTGCCGGACCACCTTGAGCGCGTTGGGCTCGGCCAGGCGGGCCAGCGCCCGCTGCACCGGGTTGAGCGGCTTGTGCCGGACCTGGGCCAGGCCGAGCGCGGAGACCATCGGCAGGCGCAGGTCGAACAGCCTGCGGTACAGCCCCGGCCACAGCGCCAGCTCCAGCGGGAAGCGGCGCATGTCCTCGGGGGCCAGCCAGCCGACGAAGCCGTAGTACTGCCTGCACCAGGCGACGACCTCGGGGTGCGGGATCGCCTCCAGGCCGCCGTGCTCGGCCATCCAGTGCTGCCCCGAGGCCACCTGGGCCGCGCTCCCGCCGGGGTCGACCAGGTGCAGCACGGCGGAGGCGACCGCCGTCGTCCCGGCCTCGCTGGCCAGGCCGGGGACCATCGCCCAGCCGCCGTCGGCGTTCTGGGTGCGCCTGAGCCACCCGGCGCCCGCCGCGATCAGGTCGGCGCTGCCCGCCGGGTCGGCGTGGTGCAGCGCGGCCAGCGCGCCGACCGTGCCCAGCGTCGAGGTCAGGTTGTCCTGGCTGTAGTCGAACACCCCGTCCGGGCGCTGGGCGAGGAACAGCGCCTCCGCGCCCTCGGCGATCGCCTCGTCCAGCACGCCCGTGAACGGGTCGGGGTCGACGTGCACCGACGTCATGCGGAGTCCTCTCCCCCGGCCGAGGTGACCGGGAACTGGTCGGCGGGAGCGCGGCGGCCGGGGGTCACCGGTCGTTGGTCGCGGCGAGCGCGGGCGCGGGCGCGGGCGCCGAGGCGAACAGCGCGGCCGCCCGCAGGACGGCGTCGTTGGCCTCGGGGGTGCCGGTGCTGACCCGCACGCCCGCGCCGCCCGCCAGCACGCGCACCGCGATGCCGTGCTCGGCCAGGTGGGCCACGAACTCCTGGTTGCGCGCACCCAGCCGCAGCCACAGGAAGTTGCCGCCGCTGGGCGGCACGTCGAAGCCCAGCTCCAGCAGCCCCGCCCGGACGCGGTCGCGCTCGGCGGCCACCCGCTCGCACTGCCGCCGCATCCTCGGCCCGGCCGCGAGCGCGGCCACCGCCGCCGCCTGGGCGACGGTCGGCACCCGGTAGAACGGCGTGGTGCGGCGGACGGGCGCGACCACGTCCGCCGCTCCCACCAGGTAGCCGACGCGCAGGCCGAGCAGGCCGTGCGACTTGGAGAAGGTCCGGACCACCACCACGCGGTCGTCGGTCGCGGCCAGCTCCACGGCGTCGGCGACCGCGGCCGGGTCGGCGAACTCCCGGTACGCCTCGTCGACGAGCACGAGGACGTGCGGCGGCAGTGCCTCCAGCAGCGCGCGGAGCCGATCGGCGCCGAGCACCTCACCGGTGGGGTTGTTCGGGTTGCACAGCAGGACGACCTTGGTCTCCGGGGTGACCGCGGCGGCCACCGCGGCCAGGTCCTGCCGGTCGTCGGGCGCGGGCACCGCGACCGGTCGCGCGTGCGCGTTGCGGATCAGCAGGGGGTACATCTCGAAGGAGGGCCAGGTGTGCACCACTTCCGAGCCCGGACCGCAGTGGGCGGCGAGGAACTGCTGCAGCAGCGCCCCCGATCCCGCGCCCGCCACCACCCGCTCGGCGGCGACCCCCAGGTGCCCGGCCAGTTCCGCCGCCAGGCCGTCGGCCAGCGCGTCGAGGGTGAGGTGGACCTGGTCCACCGAGCCCAGCAACGCCTCGCGCACCCCCGGCAACGGCGGCGAGCAGTTCTCGTTCAGGGACAGCTGATGGACGATCCGGGTCACGGGGCCAGCCTTTCCCGGTGCGGCGAAGCGCAATCGGTCGAACTTTTGCGCAGGCAGATCGATTGGCACGCTAACGATCACGAGCCGATCACGTCAAGACCTCCGTCCGGAGCGGGAAGCGGCGCACCTTTAACCGGAAATTAACGACTCCGGTATTCACCGCATCAGCGGTTGACCGATAGGGGTTTGCCGACCAGGATTCCCGTTCCCGCGGCACCGGTCAATACGCGAACGCGCCGCTCCGATTGCCCGATCGGACAGTGACAATCCGGGCCGCGCGGCCGTACGGTGACGTGCCGTCCCCCTTTGACCGCCCACCCGACCGCGACTCCCCGCGCCCGGCCGGGCGCCCGCGAAGGAGGAACGGAAATGAGCGTCGACGCCCCGAGCACCCGACCGGGCGCCACCACGCGGTTCGGCAGGGTCGCCGCCGCGCTGCTGACCTCCCAGTTCGGTGTCTACATCGCCGTCATCACCCCGCTGCAACTGCTGCTGACGCTGCGGCTGACCGGGTTGGCGGAGGACCACGCGGCGGCCACCGACGCCTTCGGGGTGGTCACCGGCCTCGGCGCCGTCGTGGTGCTGGTGTTCACCCCGATCGCGGGCCGGATCAGCGACCGCACGCCGTTCGCCCTGGGCCGCCGCCGCACGTGGATCCTCTTCGGCTCGCTCAGCGGCGCGGTCACGCTGGTCGCCCTCGGCGAGACCACCGCGGTGTGGCAGGTGGTCCTGCTGTGGTGCCTGGTCAAAGCGCTGTTCAGCTTCCAGCAGTCCGCGACGGCCGCCGTGCTGGCCGACCAGGTGCCCGCGCGGCGGCGCGGCCTGGCCTCCGGGCTGCTCGGCCTGGTCATCCCGTTCGCGCCGATGCTCGGCCTGGTGATCGTCAACGCGCTGCCCGCCGGGTCCGCGTCGCAGTGGCAGGCCATCGCCGTGATCGCCGCCGCGGCGGGCATCGCGGCGGTGCTGCTGATCCGCGAGGGCAGGCCCGCGCCGGGCGGGCGCGAGCGCGACGGGCTGGGCGTGGTGCTGCGGACGTTCTGGCTCAACCCGCGCCGCCACCCGGCTTTCGGCTGGGCGTGGTTGGTGCGGTTCCTGATCACCGCCACCTACGCCGCGGGCAGCTACGTCTCGCTGTACCTGATCCAGCGGTTCGGCGTGGGGCAGGCCGAGGTCGGCGGCCTGGTGCTGCTGTGGTCGGTGATCCACGTGCCCGCCGCGGTCGTCGCGAGCCTCGGCGCGGGATACCTGTCGGACGCGCTGCGCAGGCAGAAGCCGTTCGTCGCGGTGTCGGCGTTCATCGGCGTGGTGTCGATGCTGCTGCTGGCGTTCGCGCCCTCGACAACGGTCGTGTTCGTCACCGCGGGTGTCATGGGGATCGGGATGGGCACCTTCCTGGCCGTGGACATGGCGATGTGCGTGCGGGTGCTGCCGGACGGCGCGAACGCGGGCAAGGACCTCGGCATCGTCAACATCGCGAACACGCTGCCGCAGTCGCTGGTCCCGCTGGCCGCGCCGCTGCTGCTGGGGTTGGGCGGGTACACCGCGTTCTTCGGCTTCCTCGCCCTGCTGGGCATCGCGGGCGCGCTGGCCGTGCGACGGGTGCCCGAGATCGGCCAGGAGGGCGGCGCACCCGGCGTCGCCCCGCTGCGCCGCGCCTGATCTGTCCACTCAGCACAGTCCTGTCGGCCCAGCTCATTCACGTCCTCTGTGGACGGATTCGGCGCGTCTTGCGAAAACAGCAAGATCTGTTGCCGCCACCGCGGCCCCGTGGCGAGACTGCCCGCATGATCTCCGCACCACGCGCGGCGGTGGCCGCCGCACTGACCCTGCTGCTCACCGGTACCGCTTCCTGCTCGCCATCGCCCACCCCCGACACTCCCGCGCAAGCCTCCGCGCAAGCCCACGCCCACACCGCGGTCACGCAGGACGACCCGCGTTTCACCGACACCTTCCGGCACGAGTTCGCCGACGTCGACGGCGTCCGGATGCACTACGTGACCGGCGGCAGCGGCACCCCGGTGGTGCTGCTGCACGGCTGGCCGCAGACGTGGTTCGGCTGGTGGCCGATCATGCCCGCACTGGCCGAGCACCACACCGTCTACGCCATCGACCTCCCAGGGCTCGGCGACAGCACCGGCACCCCGACCGGCTACGACAAGGCGACCCTGGCGCGGTACGTGCACACCCTGGTGGCCGACCGGCTCGGCATCCGGGACGCCCGCGTCATCGGGCACGACCTGGGCGCCGCCGTGGCGTTCCAGTACGCCGCCCAGTTCCCCGCCGACACCGCGCGGCTGGGCTACCTCGACCTGCCGCTGCCCGGCCCCGGCATCGACGCGGCCACCTACCGCTCGCTGAGCTGGCACATCGCCTTCCACTCCCAGCCGAAGGTCCCCGAAACCGTGGTCGGCGACGACGTTCGCGAGTACCTGGCGCTGTTCTACCCCCAGGTCTCCTTCGGCGGGACGGCGTTCGGCGGCACCTCGGACCGGTCCCCGTTCACCGACGCCGACATCGACGAGTACGCGCGGACCTACCGCAGGCCCGAGGCGCTGGCCGGGGGCTTCGAGCTGTACCGCGCCCTCGGCAAGGACGTCCAGGACACCCTCGCCGCCGCACCGGTGCGCGTCCCGACCCTGCTCATGGCCGCCCAGGGGCAGATCGACGCGGTCCGGGCCACCGCGGCACCGCGCATGACCGACATCGTGCGAGCGGTCGACGTGCCCAACGCGGGCCACTGGCTGGTCGAGGAGAACCCGGAGTTCGTCACCGACGAGCTGCTGAGCTTCCTCCGGGGATGACGCCGGCTCGCGAGAGGGCGAGGCGGTAGCCCGCCCGACGACCGACCACCCCACTCGGGTGTCATCACATCGGCTCAACGCAGCCGACCGCTGAAGTGGCGGTGCCGGGGGCGCGCCGGGCCGTCGGCACGCGGCGATGAGCAGGATGCGATCGGGGCCGGTAGCGTGCCTGGGCGGAGGCATTCGATCAGCGCGGCGCCCAGGAGGGTGATCCCTGGCCAAGTCGTCGAGGAGAGCGCAAGGCCGAACGACAGGACTTGCCCTCGGCCGCCACGGAGCACCCCGAACTGACCGCGGCGACCGGGAAGCGGACGGGAGGAGTCGCCCGTGGTCGTCATTCGCGGTGGTGCCGCGCCCCCCGGCGCGGGGCAGCGGCACCGGGGGTCTGCGGTGGACTGGCCGGGGTGGCTGGCGTGCGCGGCCGCGCTCGCGGGGTTCGCGCTGTGCCTGCTCGGTTGGCTGGCGGGCGGCGGCGCGTTCTCGCTGCCGTGGGCGCCGAGCCTGGACTTGGAGCTGAGCTTCGCGCTCGACGGCTTGGCCGTGCTCTACGGGTTGCTAGCCACCGGGGTGGGCGCCCTGGTCTTCGCCTACGGCACCCGCTACCTGAGCCTGCACCTGGAGCACCAGCGGCGGCAGGCGGTGGAGCGGTGGCGGTTCTGGCCGTGGATGGCGCTGTTCGCGGTGGCGATGGTGGGCCTGGCCACCGCGCAGGACCTGGTGCTGGTGTTCGTGTTCTTCGACCTGACCGCGGTGTGCTCGTACTTCCTCATCGGCTTCGACCGGGCCGAGCGCGAGGCGCGGACCTCGGCGCTGATGGCGTTGCTGGTGACGGTGGTCGCCGCGGTGGCGATGCTGGTGGCCGCCGTGCTGCTCTACGCGGCCCACGGGACGTTCTCCATCCCCGAGCTGCTGGCGCGAGCGGCCCCCTCGGCGACCACCACCCTGGCGGCGGCGTTGCTGGCGGTGGCCGCGCTGGCCAAGAGCGCGCAGGTCCCGCTGCACTTCTGGCTGCCGAGGGCGATGGCGGCGCCGACACCGGTGTCGGCCTACCTGCACTCGGCGGCGATGGTCGCGGCGGGCGTGCTGGTGATCGGGCGGGTGCACCCGCTGCTGGCCCGCAGCGAGGCGGTGTTGACCGGGCTGCTGGTCGTGGGGGCGGCGTCGGTGGTGGTGGGCGGGGTCCTGGCGCTGCGGCGGGACGTGCTCAAGCAGGTGCTCGCCTACTCCACGATCTCGCAGTACGGCTACGTGGTGATGATGTACGGGATGGGCGGGGCGGCGGGCAACGGCACCGCGGCGTTCTACGTGCTGGCGCACGGCGTGGCCAAGAGCGCCCTGTTCATGACCGCGGGGGCGGTGACGATGGCCACCGGCGAGGACCGGCTGTCCCGGCTGGGCGGGCTGGGCCGCCGCGCGCCGGTGCTCGCGGCGGCGGCCGGGGTGGCCTCGGCGACGCTGGCCGCGCTGCCGCTGACGGTCGGGTTCTTCAAGGACGAGCTGCTGTTCACCGCGGCGCTGCGGCACGGCCCGACGACCGCGGTGCTGGCCGTGGTCGCGGCGGCGCTGACGTTCGCCTACGTCGGCCGCTTCTGGGGGGCGCTGTTCCTGGGACCGCCGCGCGGTCGGGTGGGCTCGACCCCGGTCCTGCTCGTCGCCCCGGTGGTGGTCCTGGCGGTGATCGCGGTGGCCGGGGGTCTGGTGGTGGAGCCGTTCGCCCGGCTGGCCGAGGACGCGGCGGGCGTCTCGGCGGGCGGCCCGGTCGCCCTCTCCCCCACCTACCACCTCGACGCCCGCGCGGAGAACCTGATGGCGCTGGCCGCGTGGGCGGCGGGCGGGGCGCTGCTGGCCCTGCCGCGCGTGGTGGACCGGGTGTCGCGGGCCGTGGCCGTGGCGGGCGAGCGGGCGGGACCGCGGCGGGCCTACGAGATGGCGGTGCACGCGCTCAACCGCGCCTCGACCGCGCTGCACGACCGGGAGGTGCGGGACCTGCGCACCAGCATCGCCGCGGTGCTGGTGCCTGCCGGAGTGCTGATCGGCCTGGCGTTCGCCGCCACCCCCACCGCGGGCGCCTACGTCGTCGGCGCGGTGGTCGGGGCCGACTGGCTGATCCTGCCGCTGCTGGCGCTGGTCGTCATCGCGACCGTGGTGATCGCCGTGGCCAAGGCCCGGCTGGCCGTGGCGCTGGCCCTGTCGGTGGTCGGCTTCGCGCTGGCGGCGGTGTACGCGCTGGTCGGCGCGCCGGACGTGGCGCTGGTGGCCGTCGTGGTCGAGACCATGCTCACCCTGGTCTTCGTCGCGGCGCTGGCCCGGATGCCGCGCGAGGCCCCGGAGCGGGACGCGGGTGCCCCCGCCCGCGTGCGCAGGCGGCGGCGCGACGCGATCGCGGGCGGCGTCGCCGGGGTGGCCGTCTTCGCCTCGGTGTGGGGGTTCCTGTCCCAGCCCGCGCCCGACAGCGTCTCCGCCGAGCACATCCGGCTCACCCCTGCCGCGCACGGCAGCGACGTGGTCACCGTCATCGTCGCCGACTTCCGCGGCCTGGACACCCTGGTCGAGATCACGGTGCTGCTGGTGGCCGTGGTCGGGGTGGCGACGCTGGCGCGGCGGAGGCTGTGGTGAGGCCCGGCGGCCGGGACGGGGCCCCGGACGCGGTGGTCCGCGTGGTCGCCCGGCTGCTGCCCGGCCCGAGCCTGATGGTCGCCGCGGGCCTGATCGCCAAGGGCTACGCCGAGGTGGGCGACGGCTTCGCCGCCGGGGTGATCGTCGCGCTGGCGATCGCGCCGAGCTACGTGGCGCTCGGCGCCGAGGGTGTGGAGGCGGCGCTGCCGGTGCTGCGCCACGCTCCGGCGGTGGCGGTCGGCGGACTGCTCCTCGCGCTGGCGAGCGGGTTCTTCCCGCTGCTGCTGGGCGAACCGCCGGTGAGCCACCGCCCCGCTCCTGGCGAGCACGTGGTCAAGATCGGCGCGCTGGAGCTGTTCACCCCGCTGCTGCTCGACATCGGGGTGTTCCTGCTGGTCGTCGGAGTGCTGACGGTGCTGCTGCACCAGTTCGGCCGACCTCGGCGGGAGGGCGGGCGGTGATCCTCGCCTTCGCCCTCGCGGCGGCCTTCCTGTTCGGCTCGGGCGCCTACCTGCTGCTCAAGCGGGACCTGATCCGGATGGTCGCGGGCATCATGCTGATCTCGCAGTGCGCCGTGGTCACGATCATCGCCGCCAGCCTCGGCCGGGGGCGGGCGGCGATCGCGGTGGCGCCGGGTGACCCGGTCAGCGACCCGCTGCCGCAGGCCCTGGCGCTGACCGCGCTGGTCATCGGCCTGGCCACGGTGGCACTGCTGCTCGCCCTGGTGCACCGGGCGGTCGTGGTGTTCCGGACCGCCGAGCAGGACCGGCTGGCCGCGACCGAGGCCGCCCACGAGGCGGCGCTGGAGCGGGAGCGGCGGGCCGACCGCGAGGAGGTCGGTCCCGCCCCGGAGGAGGCGGGGCCTGCCGAAGAGGAGCCTGCCGACGGGGGGCGGGCGCGCTGATGCTGCTGTCGATCGCCCTGCTCGTGCCCTGGGTGTCGGGCGCCCTGCTGGTGGCCCTGGACGGGCGCCGACGTGCCGTGGCCTGGCTGGCCGTCGTCGCGCTCGCGGCGAACCTGGCGGTGCTCGGCGTGCTCGCCGCCGAGGTGTCCACCTGGGGCGTCGCGCAGGTCGTCACCGGCGGGTGGCCCGTCGGGGTGGGCATCGTGCTGCGGGCCGACGCACTGGGCGTCGCCTTCGCGGCGCTCTCGGTGCTGGTGCTGCTGGCCGCGGCCGCCCACGAGGCGATCGGCGGGGTGCGGTCGCGGACCTTCCCCGGCCTGGTCGTGCTGCTCTCCGCCGGGTTGACCGGCCTGTTCGTCACGGCCGACGTGTTCTCCTTCTACGTCTTCTTCGAGCTGGCCATGACCGCCTCGTACGCGCTGAGCGCCTACGGCGGCAAGCGCCGCCAGCTGCGGGCGGCGCTGGTGTTCACCGCGGTCAACCTGCTGGGCTCGTTCATCTTCCTGCTGTCGGTGGCGGGCGCCTACCGGGTGACCGGGGCGCTGGCGATGGACCAGGTCGCCCAGCGCCTGCTCACCGTCAACCCCAACGCCGCGGTCCTGATCGCCGCCGGGTTCTTCACCGCCTTCAGCGTCAAGCTCGGGCTGTTCCCCTTCCACTTCTGGCTGCCCACGGTCTACGCGGGCGCCCGGCCCGCCGTCGCGGCCATCCTCAGCGGGGCCGTGGCGAACATCGGCTCGTACGGGCTGCTGCGCTTCGGCGTCGCCCTGTTCCCCGAGCAGCTGCGCCTGGCCGGTGTCGCCCTCGTGGTGCTGGGGGCCGCGTCGATCGTCTACGGCGGGGTGATGGCGGTCGCCCGCGGCGACGCCGCCGAGATGCTGGCCTACTCCGCGATCGGGCAGGTCGGGTACGTGCTGGTCGCGCTGGGCGTGGGCGGCCCGGTCGGGCTGACCGCCGCGGTGCTCTACAGCGCGGTCAACTCCTTGAACAAGGCCCTGCTGTTCCTGGCCTCGGGGGTGCGGGGCGCGCTGGTCGCGGCCGCGTTCGCGCTGGGGGCGCTGAGCGTGGCGGGGGTGCCGCCCGCGGCGGGGTTCGTCGGCAAGCTGGAGCTGTTCCGGACCGGGGTCGTGGCGGGCAGCGCCGCCCTGGTGGTGCTGCTGGTGGTCGGCAGCGCGCTGTCGCTGGTCTACCTGTTCCAGGTCTACCAGCGCCGCTTCTGGCGCGCGGACCCGCAGGCGGTGGGAGCGGCGAGCCCGCTGGCCCAGCGGCTGCTCACCGCGGCGCTGGCGCTGCTGGTGCTCGCCCTGGGGGTGTGGCCCGAGCCGCTGCTGGCCTTCAGCGGCCACGCGGTCGAGGCCCTGCTGGCCGGGAACTCCCCATGACAACGGAGGTGTGATGATCGCCCTGGTGCTCCGCGTCGTCGTGCTCACCTCGATCTACCTGCTGGTGCTGACCAGCCTGCGGCCGGGGGACGTCCTCACCGGACTGCTGCTGGCGACGCTGGTCGTGCTCGCGAGCAGGCGCACCGGCCGCGGCGCCCCGTCGCAGCCGGTTCCGCTGCGCCGCAGGCTCGCGGGGGTCCCCGCGCTGGTCGGCGGGACGCTGGTCGACCTGGTCAGCGGCACGTGGCAGACCGCCGTGCGGCTGCTCGGCCGGGGCCCGGCCGAGGGTGGACTCGTCGAGGTCCCGATACCGCCGGGTGGACCGGTCTCGGCCGCGGCCTGGGGGGTGCGCGTCGGGTTCGTGCCGGACACCGTGGTCGTGGAGATCGACGAGGAGCGGGGCCGGATGCTGCTGCACGTGCTCGACGCGCGGAACCCGGCGGCCGTGGTCGCCGCGCAGCACGACTCCTACCAGCGGCGCCAGCGCCGGGTCTTCCCCTGACCGCCGTGCCCGCCTTCATCGTCGTGCCCGCCCTGTTCTGGGTGACGCTGCTGCTGGTGGCCGGTGGCCTGGCGCTGATCCGCGCCCGTGACGTGCTCCAGCGGGTGGTCGCGCTGGACCTGCTGGCGGTGATCGTCATCGCGCTGCTGGCGCTGCTGTGCTTCCTGTGGGGGCAGGCGTACTACTTCGACGCCGCGGTGGCGCTGGCCCTGCTGTCCTTCGTGGCCACCGTGGCGGCGGCCAGGTACCTCGGATCGGGAGGTCCGTTCGGATGATCTCGGTGCTGCTCGACGTGGTCGGCGGTGTGCTGCTCCTGGTGGGCCTGCTGCTGCTGACCATCAGCCTCGTCGGCGTCCTGCGACTGCCCGACACCTACCACCAGTTGCACGCCCAGGGCCTGGCCACCGGGCCGGGGGTGATCGCCGTGCTGGCCTCCTCGATCGCGACCGAGAACGCCACGATCATCACCTTCGCCGTGCTCGCGATCGCGTTCGTGGCGCTCACCTCGCCGGTGTCCAGCCACGCCATCGCCCGCGCCGCCCACCGCCGCCGGAACAGCGCCGGGACCGGCGGCGGGACCGGCGGCGGGATGGACAGCGCGGGCGAGGCGTGAGCGGCGGTCGGCGCAGCCGCGCGCCCCTCACTCGGGGTGCTCTCGCCGGGCGGGGGTGGCGGGGAAGCGCTGGGCCACCCAGACCGCTCCCGCGATGACGCCGAAGGCCAGCGCCCCACTCGGCTCCCCGGTCAGCAGCAGGAGGAAGGCCAGCAGCGCGGCGATGGTGATGATCGCCGCGCCGAGTGACCGGTGCCCCGTCCGAGGTGCCGGTCCGGCCGCGTCGAGGGCCCGGAAGGACCGCTCGAACTCCGGGTCGTCGTCGATCAGCCCGCGTTGGATCTCGTGCAGCGCTTCCTGCTCGCGTTCGCTGAGCACGTCCCCACCTCCTCACGGGTTGCTCGACACCGGGTGCCGGGGTGCCGAGCGGGGTCGGTGCGGGCGGCGGCTGTGGTGGCCTCGTGGTGTCCGGAAGGCCGGGCGCGCGTGCGAGCGGTGCCGCGAGCCCGGACCGGTGGCGGAGCCGTCGGTGTGCGCGGGGCGTTGGCGGCAGTCCAGGCACCACCGCGAGGTGGGGATGGCGCGCAGCAGGCGCACCGGGATGTCGGCCCGGCAACCGCCGCAGCGGCCGTAGTCCCCTGTCGCGATGAGCGCGAGCGCGATGTCGATGTCGGCCAGCGCCTGCCTGGCCGCCTCGGCGACCTTGACCAGGACTTCACGTCGCGCCGCGTCGGCGGCGGTGGGGGCCGGACCGCGGGCGGCCTCCAGCGCGCCGAGCTCGGCCAGCTGCTCCAACCGGAACCGGCGTTGGTCCTCCAGCACCGCGCTCAGCTCGGGCAGGTGGTGGGCGAGGCGTTCGATCGGGGCGGCTTGCGGTGCGGGCGCGCGTGGCATCGTGGCGTCTCCGGGTTCGTCGTGGCGGGCGTTCCTGCGGTGTCGGCCGGTCCCGACCGCGCGGGCCGTCCGGGTCCGGGCCGACACCTCTTCGAGAGCTCAACCGCTCTCAGTGCCAGGATGACGCGAGCGCCACTCCCCCGGCTTGTGCGTTCCCGACAACCACGACCGCACTTCTTGTCCGGGTCCGGCAACCGGCGTGGTACCGCTCCAGCAGCCGATCACCGTCCTGCGCGAGGGGGGTCAGCGGTGCCCGCCGGAAGCGAAGATCACCTCTCCGGTGATGAAGCGGGCGGCCGAGGAGGCCAGGAAGACTGCCACCGGGGCGATGTCCTCGGGCACGCCCAGGCGGCCCAGCGGGATCTCGGCGGCCATCCGCTCGTGGGCGGGGCTGCCGACGAACCCCATGTCGCGGGTTCCCTCGGTGTCCGAACCGGTCGGCGCGATGGCGTTGACGCGGATGTCGCGCACGGCCAGTTCCCTGGCCACGACCACGGTCGCCGCGGTGATCGCGCTCTTGCTGGCGGCGTAGAGCGCGGTGAAGGGCGACAGGGTGGACACCCCCGCGGTGGACAGGTTGATGATCGCGCCACCGTCGGCTTCCGGCGCCGCGGCGAACTCCCGCATCGTCAGGAACGAGCCGAGCACGTTGATGTCGAACTGGCGGTGGAACTCCTGCGGCGACACGGCGTCGAAGGGCGCGAAGGAGTAGACGCCCGCGTTGTTCACGAGCACGTCCACCACGCCGAAAGCCCCACGGGCGGCGGCGAACAGGCTGGACACGTCGGTCGGGGAGGAGACGTCGGCCCGGATCGCGACGGCACGGCCGCCGCCCGCCTCGATCCCGCGCACCACGCGATCAGCGGCCCGCTGGTCGTGGACGTAGTTCACGACCACCGCGGCACCCGCTTCGGCCAGTGCCGTCGCGATGCCCGCGCCGATTCCCCTCGACGCACCGGTGACCAGCGCGACACGACCGTCCAGGGACAGCATTGAGCACTCCTCGTCATGGGTGAACGGCCAGGTTCTCGCCTCGTCAATGGCCCTGACCTGGTCGGTAACGCTAGGAGAGCTCGTTGCTTGTGGGAAGTACGCACTTTTTCGTAACCTGCGGCCATGGATGAAACCCCGCGGCTCGCCACGGCCCGGACCCTGCTCGCGGCCGACACCTTCGAGCAGAACTGCCCGACCCGCGCGGTGCTGGACCACGTGACCAACCGGTGGGCCACCCTGATCCTGGCCGCGCTGACCGCCGGACCGCACCGCTTCTCGGCATTGCAGTCGCGGGTGGCGGGGATCAGCCACAAGATGCTCTCGCAGAACCTGAAGACGCTCGTCGCGTACGGCCTGGTGGACCGCTCCGTCGAGCCGACGGTGCCACCGCGGGTGACCTACCGGCTGACCGGGCTCGGCGAGGAGCTGACCGAGCCGCTGTGCGCCCTGATCCACTGGATCGGACGGCACACCGAGCAACTACTGACCGCGCGAGCGGAACACGCGCTGACGACGTCCTGACCTGGAGCACCGCGACCGGGCCGTCCACTGTGGTCAGACGTGCGCCGGGCCGCCGCTGTCGCCGTCCGCCGCGAGTGGAGCCAGTCGCTGGGTGCCGATCGCGGCCAGCAGGTCGAGCTTGCTCCGGGCGTCGGTGCCCGGACGGGGTGTGTAGACCACGACGCGGAGGTTCGAGTCCTGCGTGGTGAGGGTGTCGGAGTCCAGGGCGACGGCTCCGACCTCGGGGTGCTCGACCACCTTGTGCCCGCTCTGGTGCGCGGCCACCGTCCCCAGCGCCCACAGCTCGCGGAAGCGCGCGCTGCGCGTCAACCGCGCGACCAGCGCCGTCAGCTCCGGGTCGTCCGGGTAGCGGCTGGTGGTGGCGCGCAGGTCGGCGACGAGGGATTCCTCGTACGCGGAGCGCTCGGCCCTGGTGACCCGCACGCGGCTCGGCCCGCCCTCGAACTGGCACAGCAGCATGTTCCGGCCGTCGGCGGACAGCGCGGACGGGTCGCCGAAAGTCGCCGCGAACAGCGGGTTCCAGTGCAGCAGCTGCCAGGTCGCGTCGTAGACCGACAGCGGGTGCCCGACGAGCTGGTCCATGATCCGGTGCACGCTTCCCGGGATCAACCTCGGCACGCGGGCCGGGTCCGCGACGTGGCCCGCGAGGCGCATGAGGTGCGCCTGCTCCTCGTCGGACAGCTGCAGCGCGCGGGCCAGCGCGAGGCACACCTGCGCGGACGGGGTCGCGGCCCGTCCCTGCTCGATCCGGACCACGTACTCGATCGAGATGCCCGCCAGCACGGCCAGCTCCTCGCGCCGCAGCCCCGGAGCACGACGCGGTGAGCTGTGCGCCAGTCCGACCGCGCTGGGCGGGAGGCGATCGCGCCAGGCGCGCAGCGCGGCACCCAAGTCGTTCATGCGCACAGTCTCCCGCACCACCCTCCACCGCTGCCTGGTACCAGCTGTACCAGGAAGATCCTTGGCTGCCACCGCCCGTTCCGGGGCACGACCCTGGGACTTGTGAACCCACCGGACCCCGCGGACACCCCGCCGGACGTGAACGGGCCGCGGCGCGCCGCGGCCGACCGGCTGCCGCGCGGGCAGATGGAGCCGCGCTGACGACCCCCGTCCCTCCACCGGCTCACCTCGACGAAAGGACACCCGTGTCCCAGAGCACGAACCTCCCCGCTCGCCACTGGATCGACGGGAAGTGGACCGAATCCGCGCGGCTCGGCGAGTCCGTCGACCCCTCCACCGGCGCGGTGGTCGGCGCCTTCTACGACGGCGGTGAGGCCGAAGCGCGCGCGGCGGTCGACGCCGCCGCGGACGCCTTCGCCTCGACCGGCTGGGCTCGCGACCACTCCGCGCGGGCGATCGCCCTGGAGCGGCTGGCCGACGCGCTCGCGGCACGCGTCCCGGAGATGGCCGCCACCCTCTCCAGGGAGAACGGCAAACTCCTGCGCGAGACCACGTGGGAGGTCGGCGGTGCCGCGACGTGGCTGCGCTACGCGGCGGCGAGCGCGCGCACCCAGATCGCGGGCCGCGCTGCCGAAGTGGCCCCCGGGCAGTACTTCCGCTCGACACCGGAACCGGCGGGGGTGGTCGGCGTCATCTCGCCCTGGAACTCCCCGGTGCTGCTGACCGTCCGGGCGCTGGGGCCCGCGCTGGCCGCGGGCTGCGCGGTCGTGGTCAAGCTGCCCGCGCAGACCGCGTTGACCAACGAGCTGTTCGCCCAGGCGGTCGCCGCGGTGGAGGAGATCCCGGCGGGGGTGGTCAACATCGTCACCGAGAGCGGCAGCGAGGTGGCCCGCCACCTCGTCGCCTCGGAGCGGGTCGACGTGCTCAGCTACACCGGCAGCACCCCGGTGGGCAAGGTGATCGCCGCCTCCGCCGCGACCACGCTCAAGCGCGTCGGCCTGGAACTGGGCGGGAAGACGCCCCTCGTGCTGTTCCCCAGCGCCGACCTCGACCGCGCCATCCCCGACCTGCTGCGCGCGATCACCCTGATGAACGGGCAGTTCTGCTGCACCGGTTCGCGCGTCCTGGTCCACCGCGACATCGCCGACCGGGTCCGCGCGGCGCTCACCGAAGCGCTTCCCCGGCTGCGGTTGGGCGCCTGGGACGACGACGAGGCCGACCTCGGCCCGCTCATCGACCGCGCCTCGGCGGAGCGGGTCGACGCCATCGTCGAGGAGGCGGCCTCCTACGGCGAGGTGCTGGTGCGCGGTGGGCAGGTCACCGAAGGACCCCTGTCGTCGTCCGGCGCCTTCTACCGGCCCAGTCTGGTGGAGGTCGCCGACACCGATGCCCGCATCGTCCAGGAAGAGGTGTTCGGGCCGGTCCAGACCTTCGAGGTCTTCGACGACGAGGCCGACGCCGTGCGCAAGGCGAACGCCACCCCGTACGGGCTGGCCGCCTCGATCTTCACCGGCGACCCCGCCCAGGCCCGTCGGGTCGGCCGCCAGGTGCGCTCCGGGGTGGTGTGGACCAACACGTGGGGGCTGCTCAGCGAGCACTTCGAGCAGGCGGGCGTCAAGGACAGCGGGTACGGGTACCTGTGCGGACCGAGGGGGATCGAGGAGTTCCAGGTGCTGAAGGTCTACTCCGAGGTCGACCACGCCGAGGCGAGGGGCTGAGCACGTCGCGCGCACGGGCGTCGGGTGGACGGCTCCGTCTTCCCGACGCCCGGCGGATGTGGCGCCGTGGCCCCGCACCCCATGCTGGCCCCATCGCCCGCTGATCCGCTGGAGCACCGATGACCTACGCCTTCGACCCCGAGCTCGCCGCCATGATCCCGATGCTGCCCCCGTCGGTCGGCTTCGACCTGGCCACCCTGCGGGCCCAGGTCGCCAGGATGATCGCCGAGGCGCCCGTGCCCGACACCACCGGCATCCACGTCGAGGACCGCTGCGTCCCCGGCGCCAAAGGCGATCCGGACGTCCGGGTCCGCGTGTACCGGCCCGAGCGGCTCAGCGCGCCCGCCGGGGTCTACGAGGTCCACGGCGGCGGCTTCGTCGCGGGCGACCTGGAGTACAGCCACGCCCGCAACGTGGTCCTGGCGCGCGAGCTCGGCGTCGTCGTGGTGTCGGTCGACTACCGGCTCGCCCCGGAAACGCCCTATCCCGGACCGCTGGAGGACGTGTACGCCGGTCTGGTGTGGATGGCGGGGAACGCCGACGAGCTCGGGATCGACCCGCGGCGCATCGCCATCCGCGGCACGAGCGCGGGCGGCGGTCTGTGCGCGGCCCTCGCGCTGCTGGCCCGCGACCGGGGCGGACCGCACATCGCCTTCCAGTACCTCGGCGTCCCGGAGATCGACGACCGCCTCGACACCCCCAGCATGACCGCGTTCACCGACACCCCGGCCTGGAACCGGCCCAACGCCGTGCGGAGCTGGGACGCCTACCTCGGCCCCGGCCGGGCGGGCACCGAGGACGTGCCGATCTACGCGGCACCGGCCAGGGCGACCGACCTGTCGGGGCTGCCGCCCGCATACGTCTCGGCCATGCACTTCGACCCGCTGCGCGACGAGGACATCGCCTACGCCCTCGCGCTGCTCGCCGCGGGGGTCACCGTCGAGCTGCACCTGTTCCCCGGCACCTTCCACGGTTCCTCGCTCGTGGAGCACGCGGCGGTCAGCCGGCGGGAGCGAGCCGAGGAGATCGCGGTGCTCAAGCACGCCCTCGGGGTGTGACCGCCGCCGACCGCGCGAGCCCGCGCGCGGTCAGGGCGAGCCGGGCGCGGAAGCGGCCGTCCGGCTCGTCCAGGCTCAGGCCCAGTGCGTCCTCGACGTGCTCCAGCCGAGCCGCGACGGAGCTGTGGTGCAGGTGCAGCACCGCCGCGGCCCGCCGCAGGGAACCGTTGCGGCACAAAGCTTCCAGCGCGGCGATGGCCTGGGCGCCGAAGGGCGTCGCCGCCAGGCGGTCGAGTGCGGCGACGTCCGGATCGGCGCGGAGCCGTTCCACGGGCAGGTCGGCCAGCAGCGCGAGCGAGCCCAACGAGCCGTGGTCGACCACGGCCCGTTCGGCGGCCCCCGCGACGGCGAAGCGCAGCGCGGTGCGGGCCTGCGTCCACGACGAGCGGGCGTCCAGGCCGTCCACCGGGCTGCCCACGCCGATCCGCACCCCGACGTCGCGGGGGTCGTGCTCCCCCAGCGCCGCCCGCAGTCGGGCCACTTCGTCGGGCCCGCCGGGACGCGGCTGCAGCAGCACCGCCTGAACCTCTCCGATCGCCGCCGCGCGCAGCCGCCCTCCCGCACGGCCTCGCGAGAACAGGCGAACCACCGCCGCACCGGCCTGCCCTGCGGGCGCGGACACCGCGATCACCCGGACCGGACCGGCGGTGTCGAAACCCAGCAGGCGCAGCGCCCGCGTGCGGTCCTCCGCCGCAGCGCGCTCGGCCAGGACCAGCTCCACCAGACCGGGATCGGCCAGGTGCGGCGAGGTGTCCCGGCGCGGGCGGTCGGCCAGCAGGCGGGCCGCCATGGCGAACCGCTCCAGCACGAGGTCGTCCAGCGGTCGCGCGGGCCCCGGCCGTTCCAGCCACACCCGCCCTGAGCCGTCGAGGTCGACAGCGCCGGACTCCACCGCGCCGAACTCCATCGCGGGAGCGGGCGCGGACAGCTCGCTGCCGTCCTCCCGCATCCGGATCGGCTCGACGCCGGGCAGGACCAGGCCCGCGGGGCATTCCGCGAGGCCCGCCGCGCAGCGCACCAGGGCAGGCAGGCTCGCACGCCCCTCGACCAGCGCGTCGAAGCAGGCGATGACCCGCACCGCGGCCTCGGCGTCCGCGTCGAGTGCCGAAAGGCGCAGCAGAAGCCCTTCCACCGGTGCGATGCTACGCGCGCCCCCAGCGTCGATCACCGGCCGTTCGGGCAGGGCCGCGTTCGGGCAGGGCTGCCCGCGCGGCGCGCCGGTTCAGCCGACCTCGGTGGCCTCGCCGCCGTCCACGGCCCTGATCAGGTCCGCGCGGGCCCGCGCGACGCGGGAGCGGATGGTGCCGACGGGGCAGCCGACGACCTCGGCGGCCTCGGCGTAGGGCAGGCCCAGCACCTGGGTGAGCACCAGCGCCTCGCGGCGCTCCGCGTCCAACCCGTCGAGCAGCATGTTCAGCTCGACGACGTCCTCGAAACCGGAGTCGGCCGCCCTGCGGTCGACCTCCTGCGCCCAGTCCGAGCCCGGTGACAGGCGGGGACGCGACCGCACCATGCGGATGTGGTCGACCACCACGCGGCGGGCGATGACCAGCAGCCAGGTGCGGGCCGAGGAGCGCCCGGCGAAGCGGCGCAGGCTCGGCAGGGCGCGGGCGTAGGTCTCCTGCGCCAGGTCGTCGGCCAGCGCGATGTCGGCCAGGTGGGCGACGAAGCGCCACACGTCCCGCTGGGTGGCGCGGACGAACCGCTCCAGAGCGGCGCGGTTGCCGGAACGCGCTTCGAGCGCCCAGCGCGTCACCTCGTCATCGGGTGTTGTCACGGTTCCGGATCGTAACCACATGACGTTGGGAACTCGTAAGCCGAATGGACCGACTTAGTGGTACGTGGACTGCCAAACCTGCCGTGAAGCGCTCTCGGCCCGCTTGGACGGCGAGGCCGAGCCCGTACCCGCCGCCGAGACGGACGCGCATCTGGCGCAGTGCACCGCCTGCCTCCGCTGGCAGGCGAGCGCACAGGCGTTGACCAGGAGCATCCGGGTCCGGCCCGCGGTGGCGCACCCGGACCTGGTCGGTGCCGTGCCCATGGTCGTCCCACCCCGCCGCGCCGCGCTGGTGCCGCGACCGGCGCTCGCCGCCGTCGCGGTCGTCCAGTTGTGGCTCGCCATGGACCAGGTGCTCGCCGGGACGGGCGCCGAGCACGTCGGGCACGGGGTCTCCGCGCACCTGTTCAACGAGGGCGCGGCGTGGAACCTCGCCCTGGGCATCGGTCTGCTGGTGGCGGCCGTGAACGCGCGCCGCGCCGCCGGTCTGCTGCCCACCCTCGGCGGGTTCGTCGCGGTGCTGCTCGGGTTCTCCGTCAACGACCTGCTCAACGGCACCGCGACCGCCGCCCGCGTCGCCTCCCACCTGCCCCTGGTCGCCGGGCTGGTCCTGCTCTACCTCGTCGCCCGCGCCCACCGCGGGCAGCCGACACCGGGCACCCCCGCCGAGCGGGACCAGGCCCGCCGCGGCGGCTCCGGCGGCGTCGTCCTGCCCCCGCCCGACCGGCGCCGCGAGCGGTCGCGACCCCTGCACCCCACCGCCCACCGACGAGCCGCCTGACCGCGCGGACACCGCCACGGCCACCCGTGCGGACCGGAATCCCCTTCGCCCGGTCCGCACGGGCCTTCCCCGTGGTCCACCCGCCGCACGACCCGGTGCGGCGGGTGGCGTTCAGGCGCGCCAGACGGTGCCGCGGCGCTCGTACTCCATGATGGTCTCCACCCCTTGGGCCAGTTGCGCGCCGAGGAAGCGCTCCACCAGCCACAGCGCCACGTCCAGGCCGGAGCTGACGCCGCCGCCGGTGATCAGGTCGCCGTCGTCGACCACGCGGGCGTTGATGACGTTCGCGCCCTGCGCGGCCAGGTACGCCTTGTCACTGGTGTGGGTGGTGGCGTTGCGGCCCCTGGTCAGCCCCGCGGCCGCGAGCACCGTGGAACCGGTGCAGACACCGACGTGCAGCAGGTCGGCGTCGGCCAGGCGCCGCAGGAAAAGCCGGTCTTCGATCAGACGGCGAACCGCGGAACCCTCGCGGCTGGCCAGACCTCCGCCGGGCACCACCAGGACGTCCGCCTCGTGCGGCGACCACCCCTTGGCCACCTCCAGCCGCGTGCCGAAGTTGCAGGTGATGCCGCCCGGCCGGTCGGGGGTGACCAGCGTGCTGGTCAGCGCGCCGTTGCTCCTGCGCCCGGCGATGCCCAGGACCTCGACCGGGCCCGCGAAGTCCTGCTCCTCCACCCCCTCGAACACCAGCACCTGCACCCGCAGCGGGTTGGCCGCCGACGCCACCGGGGCGGCCATCGCCACACCGCCCACCGACAGCGCTGACGCACGCAGGAAAGTACGACGCTCCACTGCTGACCTCCGAGTCCTCTCGCCTACTCCAGAGGTCGCGCGGACGCCGCCGCCGGTTCCCGGCCTCAGCGTCGGTAGTCGTGGAAGCCCCGGCCGGTCTTGCGGCCGAGCAGCCCCGCGTCGACCATGCGCAGCAACAGCGACGGCGGGGAGTACAGCGGTTCCTTGTACTCCTCGTACATCGCGCGGGCCACCGCCGTCACCACGTCCAAGCCGATGAGGTCGCACAGGCGCAGCGGCCCCATGGGGTGCGCGCAACCCAGTTCCATGCCCGCGTCGATGTCCTCCGCGGCCGCGAACCCGGACTCCAGCATCCGGATGCCCGACAGCAGGTACGGCACCAGCAGCGAGTTGACCACGAACCCGGCGCGGTCCTGGCACCACACCACGCGCTTGCCCAGCACCTCGGTGACGAAGGCCTCCGTCCTGACGCGCGCGTCCTGCGCGGTGAGCAGACCCGCGGTCAGCTCCACCAGCCGCATCGCGGGCGCCGGGTTGAAGAAGTGCGCGCCGATGACCCGCTCCGGGCGCTCCACGCCGCGGGCCAGCGCGGTGATCGGGATGGACGAGGTGGTCGAGGCGATGACCGCGTCGTCGGACTCGACGACGGCGTCGACCTCCTTGAGCACCAGGCGCTTGGCCTCCTCGTCCTCCGGCACCGCCTCGACGACGAACTGCCGGTCGCGCAGCTCCGCGAAGTCGTCGGTGAACGACACGCGCTCCAGCAGGGCGTCGCGGTCCTGTTCGGACAGAAGACCTTTGCGAACCCGGTTGTCGACCGACTTCAGCACGCGAGCCCGCGCCCGGTCCACCGATGGCCTGGCGGACACGACGACGCGCACGTCCAGGCCCGCCTGGGCGCAGACGTCCACGATGCCCGCGCCCATCACACCGCAGCCGACCACACCGACCTGTCGGACTTCTTCCAAGATTGGCTCCTCGCTGAAGGGATCGGCCGCCGCGGCGGGCGGCGACCGGTGTCGCGGGTCAGGTGTCCAGGTCGGTCAGCCCCGGCAGCGGTGCGCCGACCAGTGCGGCCAGGTTGCCCGGCTCCTGGGTGCCCTCGCGCATGTGCTGGTGGGCCAAGCCGATCTCCTCGAAGCCGTAGGTGCGCCCCAGCGCCGGGTCGACCAGCCCCACGTCGACCAGGTCGACGATGGCGCGGCAGTCGCGCGGGTTGGCGTAGTGGCTGCCCTGGAAGCGCTTCTGCCGCATCCAGAGGATGCGCAGGTCGACGTCGCCGATGTAGCCGCTCGTGGCACCGCACAGCACCACCATGCCGCCGGGCGCGCAGACGTAGAGCGACGTGGGCAGGGTGTCCCGGCCGGGGTGCTCGAAGACGATCCTGGGCGACACCTTCTCCCCCAGCACCTCCCAGATGCGGCGGCCGAACGCCCGCACGCCGCGCTGCCACCGCTCCAGTTCCGGTCCCCCGCCTTCGGGCATCGGTCCCCAGTGGTCGAACTCGGTGCGGTCGATGACGCCGACCGCGCCCATGCGCACGCAGTGCTTCTCCCGCTCCGGCGAGGACACCACGGCGATGGCCCGACCGCCGAGCTGGCGCACCAGCTGGCAGGCCATGGAGCCGAGTCCGCCGGATCCTCCCCAGACGAGCACGGGGTCACCGGGCTGGACGGTGTGCGGCGGCCAGCCCGCCAGCTGCCGGTAGGCGGTCGCGCCCGACAGCATGAAGCACGAGGCCTCCTCCCACGTCAGCCGCGCGGGCTTGGGGTGGCACTGGAACTCGGCGACGAGGGTGAACTGGGCGAAGGAGCCCCAGTTCAGCTCGTAGCCCCACACCCGCTGGGTCGAGGAGAACATCGGGTCGCGGCCAAGCCGGATCTCCGGGTCCTCCTCGTCCCAGCGGCAGCCGGACAGCGTGACCCGGTCGCCGACGCGCACGTGCCGCACGCCATCGCCCACCGCCCAGACGACGCCCGCGCCCTCCGAACCGCCGATGTGGTAGCCGGTGTCGTCGTCACCCTTGGCCGCGCGGGCGCCGATGACGTCCACCGGGGTGCCCAGGGCGGCCCACACGTTGTTGTAGTTGATCCCCGCGGCCATGACCGCGACGAGCACGAAGCCGGGCGGCACCTCCGGGACGTCCACCACCTCCGTCCGGAAGGCGTCGATCGGCTGGCCGTAGCGCTCGGGCCGGATGACCGAGGCGTACATGCGCTTGGGCACCACGCCCAGCGGCGGCAGGCTGCCCGGCTCGTACAGCGTGTCCGTTCGAGTCGAAGTCGCCGACTGCGTCACCGCGATCCCCCTCCAGGTCAACGGGAAAACGCTCTCGACCGATTTTCCCGGACCGATGCTAGTGACCGATTGCGCACCGGATTCCCCTCGTCCGGCACGAGTTCGGGTACCCGAACGGCACCGCGCGCACCGTCCTCAGCGGAATGCTTCGTGCGGACCGAAGTGCCCGCAGCATTGCCCGGACACGACGTTGACAGCATTCGCCGGGCACTTTTAGCCTCGCCTGACGCGGGGGATCTGTGCGACTTGCCGGGAGATTTTGCGCAATGGCGCGGAAAGTGCGTCTCCACGGCTCGACGTGTTCCTCGCGTGCCGCCCGCGGTGAACGAGCGGCGGTTTTCCCGGTGGGTCGGGCCGGTCCCGCCCGCCGGTGACCACCTCCAGGCCGCACCGCGCCCGAGCGACAGCAACAGCAGTACCAAGACCCGGAGGTCGGCATGTCACTGGACGAGTACGCCCTGTCGGTCCTCGGACCCACGACGCGCAAGGCGGGGTTCGCCACCGACAGCTTCATCGCGCTCGGTGGTGACTCCCTGCGGGCGATGCGGCTGGCCGCCATGGCCCAGGAGGGACTCGGGCTGCGCCTGTCGGTGGCGGAGCTGCTTTCGTCCACACCGCTGGACACGGTGCTCGCGAACGCGGTCGCCGCCGCGCCCGCTCCCGCCGCTCCCGCCGCTCCCGCCGCGACCGAGCCCGAGGCGCGGACGCCCTCGCTGACGCCGACGCAGCGCGGCATGTGGCTGATCGAGAACGTGCTGGGCGGTTCGACCTACAACCTGGTCTTCACCGCCACCGTGGAGACCGGGTCGGTGGACCGCGAGGTCCTCGGGCGCGCGATCGCGGCCACCACGGCCCGGCACGCCTCCCTGCGCACGTTGCTGCGCGAGCGGGACGGCGAGGTCGTGCCGGTCGTGCTGGACGAGGTCGTGCCCGACATCGTCGACATCGCGCACGACGGACCGGACTTCGACGAGTTTGTCCGCGCCACGGCCGCCGAGCAGGGCCGCGTCCCCTTCGACCTCACCGCCGCGCCGCCGCTGCGCTACCTGTTCCTCACCGGCGCGGCCGGTCGGCAGGCGGTGGTGCTGGTGGCGCACCACGTCCTGCTCGACGGGTGGGCGGTCGGCCTGCTGCTCGACGAGGTGTTCGGCTCCTACCGGGCGCTGGCGGCGGGCGAACCGCTGCCCCTCACCGAACCCGCGCCCACCACGGAGGCGCTGCTGCGCCGCCACGAGCGCGACCGCGACAGCGGCGAGTGGGACCGCCTGGCCGAGTTCTGGCTCAAGCACCTCGACGGCGTTCCCACCGTCCTGGAGGTGCCCGCCGACCGACCTCGCCCGGCCGTGCAGGACCCGGCGGGCGAGCGCGTGCCGCTGGACCTGGGCGGTGAGCTGACGGCGCTGGTCGAGCAGCGCGCCGCGGGCCTCGGCATCACGCCGTTCGCACTGCTGCTTGCTTCCTACGGCCTGGCGCTGAGCCGCTGGACTGGGGTGGAGCGGCTGCTGGTCGGCGTCTCCCTGTACGGGCGGGACACCGCCGAGCTGGCGCGGCTGGTGGCCGTGGCGGGCAACCTGGTCCCGGTGCTGCTGGAGGTGGACGACGACGCGGCCGCGGCGGACTACCTGCGCTCGGTGCAGGAGTCGCTGGCCCGCAGCATCGAGGCGGGCGCGCTGCCGTTCGACGAGCTGGTCACCCGGCTCGGCGTGGAGCGCGGGCTGAGCGCGCACCCGCTGGTGCAGGTCTCGTTCGGCATGCACGACCAGCTGGTCCCGCAGCGCGTCGACGCGGGCGAGGTCGGGCTCCGGATCGAGGAGGGCCACGGTGGCGGCGCCCAGTTCGACCTGTCGCTGCTGTTCGGCCGGTCCCGGCCGACGCTGGGCGCGCAGCTGGAGTTCGCCACGGCGCTGTGGGACGAGGCCGACGCGCGGGCTTTCCTGGCCGACTTCACCTCGGCCGTGCGGGAGCTGGCCACCGAGGACGGGCCGCTGGAGGGCCTGCGCTGCCTGTCCGCCGAGCGGCGGGCGGTGCTCGACGCGCTCAACGGCGACCGCCACGAGTTCCCGGCGGTCAGCGCGGACGAGCTGGTCCGCCGGGCGGCCGAGCGCGCGCCGAACGCCGTGGCGGTGCGGGAGGGCGAGCTGGAGCTGACCTACGCGCAGCTCGCGGGCGCGGCGGCGGAGCAGGCGCGCAGGCTGCGCGAGCTCGGCGTCGGCCGCGGCGACCGGGTGCTGGTGGCGCTGGACCGGTCGATCGCGGAGGTCGTGGCGGTGCTGGGCACCGCGTGGGCGGGCGCCGCGTACGTGGGCATCGACCTGGGTCAGCCCGACGCGCAGGTCCGCCACATCGTGGCCAAGGCCGCGCCGAAGGCCGCCCTGGTCGCCTCCCCGGAGGCCGCCGACCGCCTCGGCGTGCCCGCCTGCGCGACGTGGGAGCCGTCCTGGCGGCCCTCGACCGAGCCGCCCGCCGCCACCGGCCCCGACGACCTGGCCTACATCGCGTTCACCTCCGGCTCCACGGGCCTGCCCAAGGGGGTGGCGGTGCCGCACCGGGCGGTCGTGCGGCTGGTGCACGAGCCCGACTTCGTCCGCTTCACCCCGCAGGACCGGGTGCTGCGCCTGTCGCCGCTGGCCTTCGACGCCTCCACCCTGGAGCTGTGGGGACCGCTGGCGGGCGGCGCGGCGCTGGAGGTCAACCCGCCGGGCCTGACCTCGCCGACCGAGCTGGCCGAGTTCCTGCTCGACCGGGGGGTCACCGTCGCGTGGCTGACCGCTGGCCTGTTCCGGCTGGTCGAGGAGTTCGCGCCCGCCGGGCTCGGCGGCCTGCGGCAGCTGATCACCGGCGGCGACGTGGTGCCGCACGTCCACGTGGCGCGCGCGCTGGAGCGCCACCCCGGACTCGTCATCACCAACGGCTACGGCCCCACCGAGAACACCACGTTCACCGCCACCCACGCGGTCACGTCGGCCGCGGAGGTCGACGGCCCCCTGCCCATCGGCACCCCGGTGCGCGGCACGCGCGTGCACGTGCTGGACCGGCGGCACCGGATCGTGCCGCCGGGCGCGGTCGGCGAGCTGTACGCGGCGGGCGAGGGCCTGGCCGACGGCTACGTCGGCGACGAGGCCGAGACGGCGCGCGGGTTCGGGCGCTTCTCCCCCGACGTGCCGGAGCGGCTCTACCGCACCGGCGACCTGGTCCGGGTCGACCGCGCCGGACGGCTGCGCTTCCTGGGGCGGCGCGACGACCAAGTCAAGCTGCGCGGGTACCGCATCGAGCTGTCGGCCATCGCCGACGTGCTGGCCGAGGACCCCCGCGTGCGCGACGCGGCCGTCGTGGTCACCGACGGGGACAGCGCCGACAAGCGCCTCCTCGCCGCGATCGTCCCGGCGGACCGCGCGGTGGGCACCGACGAGCTGCGCGACCTGGTGGCCGACCGGCTGCCCGCGTACATGGTGCCGAGCCTGTGGGCGGTGGTGGACCGGCTGCCGGTGACCGGCAACGGCAAGGTGGACCGCCGGGCGCTCGCCGCCGTCGCGGCGCCCGCGGGCAAGCGGGCCGAGGAGCCCGAACCGGACCCGCTCGGCGCGGCGCCCGAGCTGTTCGCCCGCGTCCTGGAGCGGAGCGGGCAGCTCAGCGGGGACACCGACTTCTTCACCATCGGCGGCAACTCGATGGGCGCGGTGCGGCTGCTGCGGCTGGTCCGCGACGAGCTGGGGGTTTCGGTGCGGCTGCGGGACTTCCTGCTCGCGCCGACGCCCGCGGGCCTGAACCGGCTCATCGCCGAGGCGGCGCGGTCGTGACCGGGTCGGTCCGCGACGACGTGCGCGGCCTGGCGTGGGACGACGGGCTGGAGTGCTGGGTGGTGTCGGACCCGGCGCTGGCCCGCGTGGTGCTCAACCACCAGGGGTTCTCGTCGCAGACGTCGAAGCGGCTGGGCGAGCTGTACATGACCGAGGAGTCCCGGCGGGAGCACCGGGACCTGACCGAGTTCCTGCGGCTGTGGTTCGTGCACACCGACGGCGCGGAGCACACCGCGCTGCGCAGGCCGCTGCAACGCCTGTTCTCCGCCTCCTACGTCCGGTCCATCGTCCCGCGCGTCGAGGCCATCGTCGACGCGTGCCTGGACGACCTGGCCGCCGATCCCCGCCACGACGCGATCCCGACCGTGGCCGAGGGCGTGTCGGGTCGGGTGATGGGCCACATCGTGGGCGTGCCGCAGGAGCCCGCCGTGCTGCACACGTGGTCCAGGACGCTGTCGGGGTTCATCGCCGCGATGTACCGGCGCGACCACGCCGAGGCCGCGCACCGGGTGATGCTGGAGATGACCGAGGCGCTGGCGGATTCGCCCGCGCTGGCGGGCTTCCCGCGCGACACCCCGGAAGATCGCGCCCGCACCACCGCGACCTGGGCGATGATCCTGTTCGGCGGGCTGGAGACCACGGCCTCGCTGCTGGGGTCCTGCCTGCTGGCGGTGCTGGAGGACCCGGCGCTGTGGGCGCGGGTCACCGCCGACCGGCCGGGCGAGGTGGAGGCGCTGGTCGAGTCGGTGCTGGAGAAGCGGCCGCCGCTGCGCAACGTGGGCCGCGTGGTCGCGCACGACTTCGAGTTCGGGGGCGAGCGGCTGCGCGAGGGCGACCTGGTGCTGGTGTCGCTGGCCGGTGGCGGCCTGTTCGACACCGACCTGTCCGACCTCGCGCCGGTCGCCGAGCGCGGTGACCGGCACCTGGTGTTCGGCCACGGGGTCCACTACTGCATCGGCGCACCGCTGGCCCGGCTGGAGGCGGCGACCGCGCTGCGGCGGTTCGCCCGGCGCTTCCCCGGCGCCGCGCTGGCCGAGAACGCGGTCCAGTGGGGTCCGAACCTCGCCTACGTAGGTTTGGACCACCTGTTCCTCGACATCGGGGCGCACCGGGCACCATGATCGACCTCCGACCGCGGCAGCACACCACGAGGGGGAGCACACCCGGATGAAGTATCGGGAGATCGGCACCGAGCCGCAGCACCGCAGGAAGGTCAGCGCGCTGGCGCTGGGGGCCATGCTGTTCGGCACGGTGGTCGAGGAGGAGCGGGCGTTCGCCGTCCTGGACCGCTACGTGGCGGCGGGCGGCACGTTCCTCGACACCGCCAACAACTACGCGTTCTGGATCAACGGCACCCAGGGCGGGGAGAGCGAGGCGCTGCTCGGGCGGTGGCGGCGCAGCCGGGGCATCACCGACGAGGTGGTGATCGCCACCAAGCTGGCCGGTCGGCCGAAGAAGCCGGGCCGCGACTTCTTCAACCTGGAGGGCCTGGCGCCGCAGGTGATCCGGGAGTCCTCGGCGCGCAGCCGGGAACTGCTGGGCGTGGAGAAGCTGGACCTGCTGTACGCGCACGGCGACGACATGACCGTGCCGCAGCGCGACGTCGTCGAGGCGTTCGCGGGCCTGGTGCGCGACGGCACGGTGGACATGATCGGCGTCAGCAACCACTGGTCGTGGCGGCTGGAGCGGTGGCGGGCCACCGCCGAGGCCGCGAACCTGCCCAGTTACAGCGTCATCCAGTACCACCACACCTACCTGCGGGCGCGCGGCGACGTCCCCGGACGGCGCTCCAAGGACGGCGACCAGGGGCTGTTCAGCGCGGAGCTGATCACCTACCTGCGGGACCGCCCCGAGCTGACGCTGGTGGCGTACACGCCGCTGCTGTCCGGCGCCTACGTGCGGGAGGACCGGCCGCTGGGCGAGCTGCACGACCACGCGGGCACCAAGGCCCGCCTCCGGGCGCTGCACGAGGTGGTCCGGCAGACCGGGGCGACCGCGAACCAGGTGGTGCTGTCCTGGATGATCGGCGGTGACCTGCCGGTCATCCCGCTGGTGGGCGCGTCGTCGGTGGAGCAGCTGGACGAGAGCCTGGAGGCGGTCGACCTGGAGCTGACCGCCGATCAGCGCGCGTTGCTCGACGCCGCGCACTGATCGCGGCGCTCAGCCCGGTCCGGTCAGGGTGGCCGCGATGACGTCGAGGACGCGCGCCACCCCGGCCGGGTCGAAGAAGTGGCCGCCGGACACGGCCTCCAGCGCGAACGGCCCGGTGGTCTCCTCGCGCCAGGCGGCCATCCGCTCCACCGACGCCTCGTGGTCGTCCACGCCCGCGAACGCGCGCAGCGGCACGTCCAGCGCGGGCCGCACCGGCGCGCCGGAGGTGGCCACCACGGTGAGGTCGGCGCGCAGCGCGGGCAGGAACAGCTCCAGCAGGTCCGGTCGCTCCAGCACGATCGACGGCGTGCCGCCCAGGTCGCGCAGGTAGGCGATCAGGCCCTCGTCCGGCTCGTCCCACCCGCGCACCCTGCGGCGCAACGCGGGCGCGGCGCTGGAGGCCACGAACAGCGCGCGTGGACCGGCGCTGGCGCGGGCGCGCAACGCGTGCGCCAGCGCCAGCGCCACCCGCGCGCCCATGCTGTGGCCGTAGCAGGCGAACGGCTCGTCCAGCAGCGGGTCCAGCACCTCCAGCAGCTCCTCGACCAGCGGCCCCATGCGGACGTGCGGCGGCTCGTCCAGGCGGGTGTCGCGGCCGGGCAGCTGCACCGCCACCGTCGCCACGTCCGGCGGCAGCCGGTCCGGCCAGTCCCGGAACATCGCGGCGTTGCCGCCCGCGTAGTGGAAGCACAGCAGCCGGACGCGGGCGGCGCCCGGCCTGCCGTAGTGGCGCAGCGCCCGCCGCCTGCGCACCAGGAGGTCAACCACGGGGCTTCGCGGTGATCGGCACGTGCTTGTAGCCGGACACGAAGTTGGACACCAGGCGCTCGGGCGGGCCCGCGGCCTCGAAGTCCTGGAAGCGGCCCAGCAGCTCCTCGAACAGGATGCGCAGCGTCACGCGGGCCACGCTGTGCCCGACGCAGTAGTGCGGCCCGATGCCGAAGGCCAGGTGCTTGTTCGGCTTGCGGCGCAGGTCGAACGTCTCGGAGTCGGGGAACTCGCGCTCGTCCCGGTTGGCCGCGCCCAGCCACACCACCACCGCGTCACCGGCCGCGATCCGCGTGTTGCGCACCACGACGTCCCTGGTGGCGTAGCGCAGCATGTGGTTCACCGGCGAGGCCCAGCGCAGCGCCTCCTCCACCGCGGTCGT
Source organism: Saccharothrix coeruleofusca (assembly GCF_017876325.1). Taxonomy (NCBI): domain Bacteria; kingdom Bacillati; phylum Actinomycetota; class Actinomycetes; order Pseudonocardiales; family Pseudonocardiaceae; genus Saccharothrix; species Saccharothrix coeruleofusca. Next base: position 1,854,738 of record NZ_JAGINV010000001.1, on the reverse strand, counting down.
GCCCACCTCCGGCTCGGCGGCCCACTGCCGCAGCACGTCGGAGTCGATGAACTCGGCCATCACGAAGTTCGGCGCGTGCGGCGTGGTGACGTTCGCGCCCAGCAGCAGGCTGTAGCAGTTGGACACGATCTCGCTGGAGGACATGTGCCTGCCCTCGAAGCGGGTGTTGATCAGCACGCTGATCAGGTCGTCACCGGTGTGCTCGCGGCGGAACCGCACCAGGTCCTGGAAGTAGGCGAACAGCTCGCGGTGCGCCATCTGCAGGGTCGCGGACCGGCTGCCCGCGTCCTGGTACTCCGGGTCGTCGGCGGCGATGCAGATCGTGGTGAGCCTGCTCAGCCACGACCAGTCCTGCGTCGGCAGGCCCATCATGGTGCCGGTGACCGACATCGGCATCGCCAGCATGGCCTGGCCGAAGTCGAACACGCCGCCGTCGCCGATCGGCGCGATCAGGTCGCCGACCAGCGAGCGGATCATGTCGCGCCGCCGGTCGACCGCCTGCACCGCCAGCGCCTTCTTCAGCCGTGCCTGCATGACGGTGTGGCGGGGCGGGTCGGTGACCGCGAGCTGCTGGCCGCCCGCCGGGTCGTCCATGCCGAGCAGTTCGAGCATGGTGCCGCGCTCGGAGGTGAACAGCGCGGTGTTGCGCAGGACGTAATCGGTCTCCTTGAAGTGCACCACCGACCAGAACCCGCGCTCGTGGTCGACCTGCGACCACCTCAACGTGTCCAGGCCGCGCAGCTCGCGCCAGACCGCGTGCGCGTCGCCGTCGCTGTACAGGTGGGGGTCGACCAGATCGGTGCCACCTGCGTGCACCGGGCATCCGGAAACGGTTGCATCGTGGACGGGCATGGTCCGGTGTCCTCATCGGTTCTGGGAGAGAGCCGTCCGGCAGACTCCTGGTCGGTGGGCGGTCGGCAGGCGGGCACCGCGGTGTTCGGGCACGCGGCGGGCCGGGCGCGTCGGCGCACCCGTTCGATCGGCTATTGCTTCCGCGCGCGCGTCGTCCGATTTCTTTCGCGCTTCGGTGAACACCACTTCGGGGGCGCGCACCTTATTATCGCGAACAGCGTCCCACCGGTTCGGCGAGCATTGTCGGACCTCTTCACGCGCCCCAGAACTCCCCAGTTCCCGTGCCGCGGGTCGACACCAGGTCGAACCCATCGGTAACGCAGTCAAACACCACGTCCGGGAAATCGTCAACCACTGCGGGCCGGACACTGCGGACCGAGTGTCCACACCGGACGTGGATACCGAAGCCGTGGGTTGACGGGTTCTGAAGGCCGGTCTTACGGTGCGAACGGGTCCACGGCGGAAAGTGGCCTACTCGAGGGCACAGGCCCATTCGTCATCAGGTGGAATACCACTGGGGGAAGTCATGCGATCGGTGCCGGATGCGCGCGCGCCTCGTTCCGGGGCGCACGCACCGCGCGGTCCTGGTTCGGACCGAAGCGACTGGTACCCGGCCACACCCACCCAGCAGGGCATCTGGATCCTGGACCGGATCGAGCGCCTGCGTCCCACGTACCTGCTGCCCAGCGTCCTGGAGTTCACCGGGGCGGTGGACTGCGAGGTGCTGACCGCCGCTGTGGCGCGGGCGCTGGCACGCCACCCCGCCCTGCGCTCGCGGTTCCGGCTGGACGCCGCCGCGCGCCGGGTGGACTACCGCACCGACGGCTCCGCGCCCGAGGTCGGGTTCACCGACGCGGTCGCCGACGGCTGGTCGTCCGGCGAAATCGAGCGGCTGGTGGAGGCGCTGTGCTACACGCCGTTCGAACTGGCCGACGAGGCGCCCGCGCGGGCCGAGGTGATCCGCCTCGGCGAGGACCGCGTACTGCTCGTGCTGACCGTGCACCACATCGTGTTCGACGGGGTGTCCCGGCAGCTGCTGGTGGACGAGATCGGCACCACCTACCGGGCGCTGGTGCGCGGCGTCGAGCCGGAGCTGCCGACGCCGCCGCACCCGGCGGAGGTCCAGGACCGCCCGGAGGACGGCGACGGCTTCGCCGAGCGGGTGGCCGGTGTGGTGGAGCGGCTGCGCGGCGCGCCGACCTCGGTGACCCTGCCCTACGACGGCGACCCGGAGGACCCGGAGCTGTCTATGGTCGGCGCCACCGCGCGGACCACTGTGGACGCGGACGTGACCGAGGCCGTGCTGGCGGTGGCCGCCCAGGAGGGCTGCACCGCCTTCATGGCGGGCGTGGCGCTGCTGGCGGGCACCTTCGCCCGCACCACCGGCCAGACCGACTTCCTGTTCGCGGTTGTCTGGCCCGGCCGCGACGACCCGGCGGCCGCCGACGTCATCGGCATGTTCATGACCACCTTGGTGCTGCGCGTCCGGCTCGACGACGGCACCACGTGGCGGGAGCTGCTGCGCGCGGCGCGGACCGGCGGCATGGAGGCGTTCATCGACTCGGACGTGCCGCTGGACGCGATCGCCGCCGCGCTGGACGCCGACCGCGACATGGCCCGGCCGCCGCTGACCCCGGTCCTGGTCAACCTGGCCGAGGACCCCGCCCCGCTGGAGCTGTCCCCCGGCGTGGTCGGGCACTTCCAGCCGCTGCGCCCCGAGTACAGCAAGTGGGACCTGGCGCTGTTCGTCGGCCTGGAGCGGACCACCGGCCGCGACCGCCTCGAACTGTCGCTGAACCACCCGGCCGCGCTGTTCACCGCGGCCACCACCGCCCAACTCCTCGCCGAGCTGCGCAGCAGCGCGGCCGATCTCGCTCGCGACCCGGAGGACACCGTGCAGAACCAGCCGTCCGCGGAAAAGATCGACCTCGACGACCCCGCCGCCCGGCTGGACCTGGTGCGGTCCATCTGGCGGGAGGTCCTCGACACCGACCAGGTCGACGACGACGTCAGCTTCTTCGACGCGGGCGGCGACTCGCTGCGGCTGGTGATCCTGGTGGAGCGCCTTGGCCAGGCGTCGGGACGGGCGCTGCGGACCGTCGACCTGTTCCGCGCGGGCACCGTGCGCGGGCAGGCGGACCTGCTGGCCGCCCCCGCCGACACCGCGGGCGCGGATCGGGGCAGCAGCCGGGACCGGCTGCTGGGCGCGGTGCGCGGTCGCCGCACCGGCGACGAGCGCCGGTGACCGCGCGCGCCGCCCGCCGCGAACCCGAACGGGAGGACACGAGGTGACCAACGACCAGGGAGCCGACACCGGCGACGCGGTCGCGGTCGTCGGGATGGCGTGCCGCTACCCCGGCGCGAACGACGTCGAGGCGTTCTGGGAGCTGCTGCGCGACGGCGTCGAGGGCATCACCCGGTTCGACGTCGAGGAGCTGGTGCGCGACAAGGGCGCCGACCCCGACCAGGTGCGGCAGCCGAACTTCGTGCCCGCCAAGGGGGTGCTGGCCGACTCCGCCAAGTTCGACTGGTCCTTCTTCGGCTACACCCGCGCCGAGGCCGCGGGCATCGACCCGCAGCAGCGGGTGTTCCTGGAGACCGCGTCGTCCGCTCTGGACGACGCGGGGCTGGACCCGACCCGGTTCGACGGCTGGATCGGCGTGTACGCGGGCGCGGACCGCACGCACACCGGCAGCGGCCGGGAGCTCAGCCCGCTGGAGCGGTTGATCGGGCTGGAGAAGGACCACGTGGCCACGCGGGTGGCGTACAAGCTGGGCCTGCGCGGGCCCGCGGTGACCGTGCAGACGTCGTGCTCCACGTCACTGGTCGCCATCCACATGGCGGTGCAGAGCCTGCTGAACCGGGAGTGCGACGCGGCGCTGGCGGGCGGCGTCGCCGTGGCGCCCAAGGGCGAGTGGGGCTACTGGCACGAGCCTGGCGGACCGCTGTCCGCCGACGGTCACACCCGCCCGTTCGACGCACGCGCCACGGGCACCGTGCCCAGTGAAGGCGTCGGCGTGGTGGTGCTCAAGCGGCTGGGCGACGCGCTGCGCGACGGCGACCGGATCGCGGCCGTGGTGCTCGGCTCGGCGCTGAACAACGACGGCGCGGACAAGATGGGCTACACCACGCCGTCCATCCCCGGCCAGCGCGACGTCATCCGCTACGCGCAGAAGCTCGCGGGCGTGGACGCGGCCGACATCGACTACGTCGAGGCGCACGGCACGGCCACCCCCATCGGCGACCCGGTCGAGGTGCAGGCGCTGACCGAGGCGTTCCGGATGTCCACCGACCGCGACGGCTTCTGCCTGATCGGCGGGGTGAAGGGCAACCTCGGCCACACCAGCGCGGCCGCGGGGGTGGCCGCGTTCATCAAGACCGTCCTGATGCTCGAGCACGGCGAAGTGGTGCCCAGCCTGCACTTCGAATCGCCGAACCCGTTGCTGGAGCTGGAGAGCACGCCGTTCCGGGTGTGCACCGAGCACGCGCCGTGGCCCGACCGGGGCACCCGGCTGGCGGCTGTCAGCTCCTTCGGCGTGGGCGGCACCAACGCGCACGTGGTGCTCCAGGGCCCGCCGCGGCGGCCACCCGCGGCGGTGGAGCCGGGCGGCACGGTGCTCGCGCTGTCCGCGGCCTCACCGGAGGCCCTGCGCCGCCTGCGCGCCGACATGGCGGCCGCGCTGCGCCGTGATCCCGCGCCGGACATGGCCGCGGTGGCGCGCACGCTGGCCGGACGCCGGGCGCACCGGCACAAGCAGGCGTTCGCGGTGTCCGACCACGCGCACGCCGCGGACCTGCTCGCCGCGGCGGGCGACCCGGACGCGCCGCGCCCGCTGGGCAAGGTGGCGTTCCTGTTCCCCGGCCACGGCACCCTGCGGTACAACGCGGGCGCGGCCGCCTACCGGCTGCTGCCGGGGTTCCGCGACCGGTTCGACGAGATCCGCGAAGCGGTGCTGGAGCGGTGCGGCGTCGACCTGTCGCCGGTGGTGGCGCGGGAGGACGGCGGGCCGGAGTGGTTCGACAACGGCGCGCACCAGCAGCTCGGTCTGTTCGTCCTCGGCTACGCGCTGGGCGGGCAACTGCTGGACTGGGGCATCACGCCGGTCGGGATGTTCGGCAACAGCGTCGGCGAGTTCGCGCCCGCCACCCTGGCCGGGGTGTGGTCGCCCGCCGACGCCGCCACCCTGGTCCACGAGCGGGCGCGCGCGGCCTGGGAGCTGGCGCCGCCCGGTCGCATGGTCGCGGTGGCGGGAGCCGCCGAGGAGGTGCTGCGCAGGCTCGGTCCGGACAGCGCGGTCGAGGTGTCGATGATCAGCCGGGGCGGTGTGGTGCTGTCCGGCCTTGAGTCCGATGTGGACGAACTTCTGGCCGGCGAAGCGTTGGCGGGGCTGGACTGGCGCCTGCTGGCGGTGGACCGACCGGGGCACTGCTCCGCCCTGGCGCCCGCCGCGGCGGTCCTGCGCGACCTCGTCGCGGACCTGCCCGCCAAGCCCGCTGCGCTGCCGCTGATCTCCGACACCACCGGCACGTGGGCCGATCCGGCCGCGGTGGGCGAACCGGAGTACTGGGCCGCGCAGCTGACCCGGCCCGTGCTGCTGGACGCGGGCGTGGAGACCCTGCTCGACGCGGGCGTGGACACGTTCCTGGAGCTGGGACCCGGCGCCTCCATGCTGGGCACGGTGCGCTGGAACGGGCGCTGGGACGGCAACCGCACCGCGCTGCCGCTGCTGGGCCGGGCCGAGGACGGCGACCTGGGCCTGCTGCGGGCGCTGGGCGCGCTGTGGGAGCGCGGGCTCGACGTGCTGGGCGGGACCGCGCTCGCGCCACCCGCCGGGGCCGAGCCGCCGCCGCGCGTGTCGCTGCCGCCGCACCCGCACCTGGGCGAGGACCCGGACGGGGACCGGCCGGTGGGGGCCGTGTCCCCGATGCGCGAACGCCCGGCCGCGCGGGTGGGCGGTGACTCGGTGCGCACCGTGCTGGAACAGCTGTGGGCCACCGCGCTGGACCGCCCGCCCTCGTCGGAGGCGGACCACTTCTACGCCCTGGGCGGCGAGTCGCTGATCGCGCTGAACATGATGAGCCGCCTGCGGGAGCGCACCGGCGTCGTGGTGTCGCTGGCCGAGTTCTCCCGCGAGCCCACGTTCGGCCGCCTGCTGGAGCTGGCCCAGCGGAACCGGCCCGCGGCACCGGAGGCGCACCTGCCGGTGAGCGCGGTGCGGTTGCGGGAGGGCTCGGGACGCCCGCTGTTCCTGGCCGCCGACGCCGTCGGCACCGCGATCAGCTACCAGGCGCTGGCCGACCGGCTCGACGCGGACCGCCCGGTGTACGGGTTGGAGCCCGACCCGGCCGACCGCACGCGCCGATCCGTGACGCGGATCGCGGCGCAACACCTCGACGCGGTGCTCGCCATCCAGCCGGAAGGCCCTTACACGCTCGGCGGGTGGTCCTTCGGCGCGGTGGTCGCGCACGAGATGGCGCGCCTGCTGGTCGCGCGCGGCGCGGTGGTGGACGTGCTGCTGTGCATCGACGCCTTCATGCCCGGCAGGCTCGGCGTGCCCCTCGGCCTGGACCCGGAGTTCCTCTACAGCCACGCCGCCTTCCAGGTGGCGGGCGTGCTGAACCTGGGCGAGGTCGGCAGGCGGATGCGCCGCAACCCCGCGCTGCGCAAGCTCTTCCTGGACAAGGCGCGGGTGCTGGCGCCCTACCGGCCGCGGCCGGTGGACTGCCCGGCGGTGGTGTTCAAGGTCGGTGTGGACGCGACCGCCGCGCACCGGCTCACCACCAGGTTGACCCCGCTGTACGGCGGCGGCGTGCGCGTGCTCCCGGTGCCGGGGAACCACTGGTCGGTGCTGACCGAGCCGCACGTGCGCAAGCTCGCCGATGATCTGCTCACCACGTTGGCCGGCGCAGAGCCGGCGCGGAATGAGGTCGTGGATGTCCGCTGAACCGCGCGAGGGCGACACAACCGCGCAGACCCCGGTGTCGGGAGCCGCGACGGAGACGATCACGGAAACGCCTCCGGAAGCGCCTCCGGGCACGCCCTCGGAAGCACCCCCGGACCGGCCGCTGATCAAGAACCGGGACTTCCAGGCGCTGTGGAGCAGTGAGGCGTTCGCCGCGGTGGGCAAGGAGACCGCCGAGATCGCCTACCCGCTGCTGATCCTGGCCACCACCGGGTCCGCGCTGTACGCGGGCGTGGTCGGCTCGGCGCAGCTGATCACGGCCAGCGTGATGTCCATCCCCGGTGGCACGCTCGCGGACCGGCTCGACCGCAGGCTGCTGCTGGTGGGCTGCAACCTGGTCCGGGTGGCGCTGCTGGCGCTGTTCAGCGTGCTGATCTTCACCGACAGCACCAGCATGCCGGTGATCTTCGCGATCGCGGTGGTCTCGGCGACCTGCTTCGGCCTGTCGCAGCCCGCCGGCATGGCCGCGATCAAGGCGCTGGTGCCGCCGTCCCAGCTCACCCAGGCCACCGCGCAGAACCAGATCCGCTACTTCGGCGCCACCGTGGCCGGGCCGCCGATCGGCGGCGCGCTGTTCGGGGTGGCGCGGGCGTTCCCGTTCCTGGCCGCGGCGGTGTCGTTCCTGATCTCCAGCGCGCTGCTGCTGCTCGTGCGCAGGCCGATGCAGAGCGCGCAGAGCCGGGCGGCCAAGGAGAAGGGCGGCACGGCCGAGGGGTTCCGGTTCCTGTTCAAGCAACCGATCCTGCGCCCGCTGATCATCTGGATCATGGGTTCGAACATGGCGTTCACCCACTCCGGCGTGTTCCTCGCGCTCATCGCGACCGCGCAGGGCCGGGGCGCGTCGGAGTCGTTCATCGGCGCCACCCTCGCCGTGGCGGGGCTCGGCGGGCTGTTCGGCTCACTGGTCGCCGGGTGGGTCTTCCGGAAGGTCAAGCCGTCGGTGATCGTGCTGTGCGGCGCGTGGATCGGTCCGGTGGTGGCGATCCTGCTCGCGGTCGTGCCCGGCGTGATCCCGCTGGGCGTCATCGTGACCCTGGTGTTCATCCGCGGGCCGATCATCAGCACGCTGTTCCTGTCCTACCTCGCCGCCGTCGCCCCGGACAAGGTCCAGGGGCGCGTGCTCGGCGCGGTGTTCTTCATGTCCATGAGCGCGGCGCCCATCGGCGTCTTCCTGGTCGGCGCGGTGTTCGACCTCGCGGGTCCGACGTGGGTGTTCATCACCATGTGCGCGATCTCGGCGGTGGCCGCCCTGCCCACCTTGACCAAGCGCATCCGCACCCTGCCCGCACCCGAAGCCGTCGCCGTATGACCGTCATCGGAGGAGAAGCCATGAGCACCGAAGCGCAGCCGGGCGTGGACCACGAGACTCTCCCCCCGGAGTTCTTCACCGACCCGGCCTACCCCAACGGCCACGCCGACAACGCCCGGCTGCGGGACAAGTGCCCGGTGCACCGGGTCAACCACCCGATCGGGGCCGAGGCGTACGTGGTCATGGACTACGAGACGGTGGCGGGCTCGTTCACCGACCCCCGGCTGTCCAAGAGCGTGGACAACGCGCCCGCGTGGTGGCAGGACCTGCTCAAGGACTCCAGCCCGACGCTGATCCGCAACATGCTCACCGCGGACCCGCCCAGGCACACCCGGCTGCGCAAGCTGGTGGCGCAGGCGTTCACCCCGCGCAAGATGAAGGCGTTGCGGCCGCGCATCCAGCAGACCGCCGACGACCTGATCGACGCCTTCAGCGACGGCCGGGCCGACCTGTTCACGGAGTTCGCGATCACGCTGCCGCTGAAGGTGATCTGCGAGTTCCTCGGCGTGCCCTTCGAGGACCGGGACAAGCTGCAGGAGTGGGGCCTGCTCCTCAGCGGCGCGCCGTACGCGACCGAGGAGGAGAACCGCAGGCTCAAGTGGGCCAGCGACAGCATCGAGGAGTACCTCAAGGACCTGCTGGCCGCGCGCCGCGCGGGCGAGCTGGGCGACGACCTGGTCAGCACGCTGATCCGGGCCGCCGACGAGGACGGCCGGTTCACCGACGACGAGCTGGTCTCCACGCTCATCCTGCTGATCAACGCGGGCCACAAGACGACCGCGTACACGATCAGCAACGGCATGGAGGCGCTGTTCGCCAACCCGGACCAGCTGGAGCTGCTGCGCGCCAATCCCGACCTCGCCCCCAGCGCGATCGAGGAGTTCCTGCGCTACCAGCCGCCGGTCTACCGCGGCACGCTGCGCGTGGCGGCCCAGGACATGGAGCTGGCGGGCGTGCGCATCGCCAAGGAGTCGTTCGTGCACCTGATGATCAGCTCCGCCAACCGCGACCCGAAGGTGTTCCCGGACCCGGACCGGCTGGACATCACCCGCACCGGCAACCGGCACTTCTCCTTCGGCCACGGCGCGCACTTCTGCCCCGGCTCCCCGCTGTCCCGCCTGGAGGGCGAGATCGCGTTCAACACCCTGCTGCGCAGGCTGCCCGACATCGCGCTCGCCGTGCCCCGCGAGGAGCTGCCGTGGCTGTACGACAACTCCGTCGGCCGCGGCGTCAACAGCCTGCCGATCACCTACACCACCAAGCTGCCCCGCTAGTTCTCGACCGCACAACCGTTTGGAGCACCGCATGACCGACATCCCCGTCACGCTGATCACCGGTGGTGGCAGCGGCATCGGCGCGGCCACCGCGCGGCAGCTGCTCACCAAGGGGCAGCGGGTGGCCGTGGTCGGCCGCGGCCGGGAGCGGCTGGACCGGTTCGCGAAGGAGGTCGGCGAGCCCGACGCGCTGCTGACCATCCAGGGCGACGCCGGGGACTGGGAGCTGGTCCAGTCGGCGGTGGCGGGCACCCTGGAGCGGTTCGGCAGGCTCGACGCCGTGGTCGCCAACGCGGGCTGGGCCACCCACGACGACATCGCCGAGGGCGACCCGGCGGGCTGGCGGGAGATGGTGCTGACCAACGTGCTCGGCCCGGCGCTGCTGATCCGCGCCTCGCTGTCGGCGCTGAAGGAGACCAAAGGCCGGATCGTGCTGGTCGGCAGCGTCGCCGGGCACGCCTACGCGGCGGGCAACATCTACGGCATCACCAAGTGGGCGGTGACCGGGCTGGCGGAGAACACCCGCAGGCAGGTCACCGGCGACGGCATCGGGGTGACGCTGGTGTCGCCGGGCCGCACCGAGACGCCGTTCTGGGACGAGTTCGGCTCGCTGCCCGACGGCAACCTGCTGTCGGCCGAGCAGGTGGCCGACTCGATCGTGTTCGCGCTGGCGCAGCCCGCGCCCGTGGACATCAACACCATCATCGTCAGGCCCATCGGCCAGCCCGTCTGATCAGGGGGAACCAGCAGTGAAGACCGCACTGGTGTGCCTGCCGTTCGCCGGGGCCGGAGCCTCGTTCTTCCGCCCGTGGGCGGCCCACGCGGGTGACCGGCTGGCGGTCGTGCCGCTGCAGCTGCCCGGTCGGGAGCGGCTGATCGACGTCGAGCCGCACCGGGACGCCGTGGTGGCGGCCGACGAGCTGCTGCCGGACCTGGTGCGGCAGCTCGACGGCCTGACCGAAGTGGCCCTGTTCGGGCACAGCCTGGGCGCGGTGCTCGCCTACGAGCTGGCCCACCGGGTGGCCGCGCACCCGGACCTGGTGCTGCGCCACCTGTTCGTCAGCGGCTCGCCGGAGCCGAGCACCCAGCGGCCCCGGCGGGCCACCGGCCTGCCCGACGACGAGTTCCTGGCGCGGGTGTCGGAGTTCGCCGGGTTCCGGCACGAGGCGCTGGAGGACCCGGAGATGCGCGAGCTGATCCTGCCGACGCTGCGCGCCGACGTGGAGATGCACGAGAACTACCGGCCGAGCACCGCCGACCGGCTGCCCGCGCCGGTCACCTCGCTGCGGGGGTCGGACGACGCGCTGGTCAGCGCCGTCGAGGCGGCCCGCTGGTCGGAGGTCGCGGGCGCCGGGTTCGAGTACGTGGAGGTGTCCGGCGGGCACATGTACCTGACCGAGTCCGCACCCCAGCTGCTCAAGCTGATCGACGCCGCGGTCTAGGGGGCACCGATGAGGTTGACCGGGAAGGTCGTCGTGATCACCGGGGCGGCCCGCGGCATCGGCCGGGCCACCGCGCTGGCCTGCGCCGCCGAGGGCGCGGACCTGGTGCTGCTTGACGTGTGCGGGGATCTGCCGGGCGTGCCGTACCCGCTGGGGTCGGCCAGCCAGCTGGAGCACACCGCGGCGCTGTGCCGGGACCGGGGCGCGTCGGTGCTCACCGCGAAGGCCGACGTGCGCGACACCGCGTCGGTGCGGGGAGCCGTGGCACTGGCGGGCGATCGCTACGGCCGGATCGACGCGGTGGTGAACAACGCGGGCATCGCCGCGCCCTCGGGCAAGACGGTGCACGAGATCACCGAGGACGAGTGGTCGCTGATGCTCGACGTCGACCTGTCCGGGGCGTGGCGGGTGATCCGGGAGGTCGGCAGGAGCATGAGCGAGCAGCGCTCGGGCAGCATCGTGAACATCGCCTCCACCGCCGGGCTGGTCGGCTACCGGCACTTCGCCGGGTACGTGGCCGCGAAGCACGGGCTGGTCGGGCTGACCAAGGCCGCCGCGCTGGACCTAGCGCCGATGAGGGTGCGGGTGAACGCGGTGTGCCCCGGCAACGTGCGCGACGCCCCCGACGCCGAGGGCCGGATGCTGCGGGAGATCGCCCGCGCGCTGGACGTCCCGGCGGAGGAGCACGTGGCCGCCTTCACCCAGTCGCAGCCCATGAACCGGTTGGTGGAGCCGGAGGACGTGGCCGGGGCCGTGGTGTTCCTCGCGTCGGACGACTCGGCGCAGGTGACCGGATCGGTGCTGACCGTCGACGGCGGCTTCACCGCGCACTGACCACCGACCAGGAGGACAAGTGTTCCCAGGCGCCCGATGCCACGCGCTGCGCGTCCGGCTCGCCACCGCGGTCCGCGCCGAGGCGCTGACCGGACCCGCGAACTCCCCGCTGTGGGTGGAGGACGTGCCCGCCTCGTCGACCGAGCCGATCGCGCGGCGGCGGCTCGCGGTCGAGATCGGCAGGCACACCACCGACCTGCGGTGCACCCTGCTGCGCTACCGCGACGGCCTCGCGGACCTGGTGCTGGTGGCGGACCGGGGTTTCCTGGACGCGGCCGGACTGCGCGCCGTGGCCGCCGCGCTGACCGGCGCGTCCCCGGCGGAACCACCGGCGGTGTTCGCGAGGGCCGAGGTGGCGCCGGTCGCCGAGGCCGGGCTGCCGGACTGGGCCGCCGCCCACGGCGTGGTGGACGCGGGCGCGGTCGAGCTGGTCCTGCCGCCGGAGGAGGCGGGCGACGCGGACAGCTGGCGCACCGCGCTGGCGATCGCCCTGGTGCGCTACGACTCGGTCGACTCCCCCGGCTGGGCGGTCGTCGGCACCGACCGGGGCGCGCTGCGGGTGACACCGGGCACCGCCCCGGAACCGACCGGGGAACCGGCCGCCGCCGGACTGCTGGTGTCCGATGTGGACTTCGGCGCGGACGAGTACCGCCCGTGCCTGGCCCCGCCGCTGCCGCTGACGTTCTCGGTGTGGCGTCAGGACGGCACGACGCGGTTGCGCTGCGACCACCGGGCCGGTCGGCTCTCACCGGCGCAGGTCGAGCAGTTCACCCGGCACTTGGCGCACGTGCACCGCCAGGTGCGGGCGAACCCCGGCCTGGCCCCCGACGAGGTGGAGCTGCTGGACGCGGCCGAACGCGACCGGGTGGCCGCTCTCGGTGTCCCGGACCGGCCCCTGGACACCACCCCGACGACGATCGACGCGGCGTTCCGCGCCGTCGCGACACGCACGCCGGAGCAGGTGGCGCTCACCGACGGCCAGGTGCGCTGGACCTACCGCGAGCTGGACGAGCGCGCGGGGGCGGTGGCCGCCGGGCTGCGCGCGCTGGGCGTGTCCGACGGCGACCGGGTCGGGGTGTGCCTGGAGCGCACCGCCGAACTGGTGGTCGTCCTGCTGGGCGTGCTCAAGGCGGGTGGCACCTACGTGCCGACCGACCCCGCCTACCCCGCCGACCGGCTGGCCCACACCGCGCGGGACGCCGACCTGCGGCTGGTCGTCACCCGGCTGCCGGAGTTCCCCGCCACCGGCGCCACCTCGGCCGTGACGCCGGACGAGGTCGTCGCCGCCGGTTCCGAGCCCTTCACCACCGCCACGACACCCGACGACGCCGCGTACGTCATCTACACCTCCGGGTCGACCGGCCGCCCCAAAGGCGTGGTGGTGCCGCACCGCAACGTGATCGCCCTCGTGGACGCGACGCGGCCGGAGTACCGGCTCGCGCCGTCGGACGTGTGGACGCTGTTCCACTCCAGCGCCTTCGACTTCTCGGTGTGGGAGATCTGGGGCTGCCTGCTCACCGGCGGCACGCTGGTGGTGGTGCCGTACTCGGTCTCCCGCGACCCGCTGGCGTTGCGGGACCTGCTGGCGGCCGAGCGGGTCACCGTGCTCAGCCAGACGCCGTCGGCGCTCGCGCAACTGCTGGACGTGCGGCACGAGGACCTGGCCGTGCGGCTGGTCGTGCTGGGCGGCGAACCGCTGGACGCGCGGGTGCTGCTGCCGTGGTTCGACGCGCATCCCGAGTCGGCGTGCCGGGTGGTGAACATGTTCGGCATCACCGAGACCACCGTGCACGTCACGCACCAGACGGTCACCCGCCGCGAGGCGCTGGCCGGGTCGCGGTCGGTCGGACCCGCCCTGCCGGGGTGGCACCTGTACGTGGTGGACCCGCAGGGGCGGTTGGTGCCGCCGGGAGTGGCGGGCGAGGTGTGGGTGGGCGGAGCCGGGGTGGCCGAGGGCTACCTCGCCAAGGACGAGCTGACCGCGCAGCGGTTCACCGCCGATCCCGCGCGACCGGGCGGCCGGGTCTACCGCTCGGGCGACCTGGGCAGGCTGCGGCCCGACGGCGCGCTGGAGCACCTGGGGCGCATCGACAGCCAGGTGAAGGTGCGCGGCTTCCGGATCGAGCTGGACGAGATCCGCGCGGTGCTGCTGGAGGACCCGGTCGTGCGCGCGGCGGCCGTGGTGGTGCGCCGGGACGACCCCCGTGACGCGGCCACCACCCGGATCGACGCCTACGTGGTGCTCGCTGAGGGCGCTCCACGGGAGACCTCGGGCGTGCGCGGGCGGGCCGCCGCGATCCTGCCCGACTACATGGTGCCCAGCACGGTGACGGCGCTGGACGCGCTGCCGTTGACCACCAACGGCAAGCTGGACGCGGCGAAGCTGCCGCCACCGGTGGTCACGGCGAAGCCGGTCGACGCCCCCACCGGCGACGACGACCTGGCGGCCAGGCTGCGCGAGGTGTGGGGCGCGGTGCTGGGCGTGCCGGTCGGGCTGGACGACGACTTCTTCGAGCTGGGCGGCAACTCCCTGTTCGCGGTGCGCATCGGGGCGCGCATGCGCGAGGGCGGGCTGCCGACGCTGCACCTGCGCGAGCTGTACCGCCACCCGACCATCCGCTCCGTGGTCGCCGCCATCGGCAACCAGGACAATTGACCAACGCGGTGGACGGCGCGCTCGCGAGCACGCCGTCCACGCTCACCGACCGGTGCCCGAACGGGCTTCGGCGGCTTGGGCGGTCCGCGCCAGCAGGAGCATCCCCACCGGCTTGCCGAGGGTCGGGCTGCGGCCCACACCCGCCGCCCGCCCCCAACACGGTCTTCAACGAGGAAAAGAGCTTCTCCGTCTCGGCGCAACTACTCAGTCCACTCCGGACATAGTGGAGCGCCGCTGGTCCGCAACGGCCTACTGCCGGCCCGGCAGCGCGACTACCCGGCCCGCCGCCGGTCCACTGGATCGTCCTATCCCCGGCGAGTCGAACCTCCAGAACCCCTGAGTTCAACACTCAGGACGCACACGCCCGCCCCCGGTGTCACCCACCCATGGGCGTGTCGGGCATGTCGCCCCCGCGAGTCGCGCGTTCCGGCACCACGAACCGAACGTTCGGACACCCCGACCCGCACTTTCGCGCCTTGGCCCGCGCCTCCCACGCGCCGGGTAGTAGTTACCGGCCCCCACACACCCCTCGGGTAGTACTTGCCGACGCATCTGGGCGCGCGCGAAGCGCGCGCAGCGGGGACGGCGCGACCCGCTGTCCTTGGCGACCTGCCGCGCGGCGCGCACACCCTTTGCTGGATAACCCAACCCCAACGCCCACCTCACCGTGCCCCAACGCGCGACTCGCGGTGTCTGAACGCGCGACTCGCGCGGGGGCATCACGGTGCTTGGAGCTCCAGCCACGCCTTGCGGCGTTCCCGCTGGCGGGCGGGGTCCGCGACCGGCGCCGCCGCCAGCAGTCGCCGCGTGTACGGGTGCAGCGGCTCTGCCAGCACATCGCCCGCAGGACCGGTCTCCACGACCCGGCCGCGGTGCAGCACCGCCACCCGGTCGGCCAGCCGCTCGACCACCGCCAGGTCGTGGCTGATGAACAGGCAGGCGAACCGGAGTTCGGCCTGCAGAGCGCGGAACAGGTCGAGCACGCGGGCTTGGACGGACACGTCGAGCGCGCTGGTCGGCTCGTCGGCGATCAGCAACTCCGGGTCCAGCGCGATGGCGCGGGCGATGCCGACCCGCTGCCGCTGCCCGCCGGACAGCTCGTGCGGGTAGCGCTCGCGCAGCGACGCCGACAGCCCCACCGCGTCCAGCAGCTCGTCCACTCGGCGGGCGAGTTCGGCGCCGCGCAGGGAGGTGTGCAGCAGCAACGGGGCGGCGACGCTGCGGGCGATGGTGGCGCGGGGGTTCAACGAGGACGCGGGGTCCTGGAACACCACCCCGATTCGGCCCCGCACCCGCTTGGCCGCGCGGCCGCGCAACCGGGTCAAGTCCTGCCCCGCCAGGCTGACCGCGCCCGCCGCGGGCTTGATCAGCCCGGTGACCGCGCCCGCGATGCTGCTCTTGCCGGACCCGGACTCCCCCACCAGGCCCAGCACCTCGCCGCGCCCGATGTGCAGCCCGATGCCTTCCACCGCCCGGAAGCGGCCGTAGGCGACGGTGAGACCGGTCAGCGCGAGCACCGGGTCCTCCCCTGGCCGGTCCGGGACCGACAACCCGGGGGAGGTCACGGCCACGTGCGCGCCGCGGGCCACGACACCGGGCGAGATCTCGACGGCACCGGCCGGTTCGGCGGGCGGCGGGGCGCTCAGCGAGATCACCGAGTCCAGCAGCGACCGCGTGTACTCGTGGCGGGGCGCGGCGAACACCTCCGCCACCGGCCCCTGCTCGACGACCCGCCCCTCGCGCATCACCACGACCCGGTCGGCCAGGTCCGCCACCACGCCCATGTCGTGCGTGATCAGCAGGATCGCCGCGCCGAGCCTGCCGCGCAGGTCCCTCAGCAGCTCCAGGACCTCCGCCTGCACGGTCACGTCCAGCGCGGTGGTGGGTTCGTCGGCGATCAGCAACGACGGCTCGTTGGCCACCGCCATCGCGATCACCACCCGCTGCAGCTGCCCGCCGGACAGCTCGTGCGGGTACTTGCGCCGCGCGTCGGCGGGCAGCCCGACCAGTGACAGCAGCTCCACCACGCGCTGCCGGGCCTGCGCCGCGGTGCGGTCGTCGTGCGCGCGGACGACCTCGGCGAGCTGGTCGCCGACGCGGAACACCGGGTTGAGCGCGGTCATCGGCTCCTGGAACACCATGCCGATCTCGTTGCCGCGCACCGCTCGCAGCTGCTCGCCGGACAGCGTGAACAGGTCCCGCCCGGCCAGCAGCGCCCGGCCGGTGACCGTCGCGCCGCCGGGCAGCAGGCCCAGCAGCGACATCGCGGTCACCGTCTTGCCGGACCCCGACTCGCCGACGACGGCGAGCACCTCCCCCGCCGCCAACGAGTAGCTGACCTCGTCGGCGACGGGGGCGTCGAACGCCACGGAGACGTCCTCCAGGCGCAGCAGTGGTGAGCTCACTTGGCGATGCCGGCCTGGAGGTAGTTCGGGTAGGCGGGGAAGTCGGCGATGTAGAAGTTGGCGACCTTGGAACCGCGCAGGAACGAGTTGCGGGTGTAGATCAGCGGCACGACCGGCGAGTCGGCGAGGATCCTGCGGTCCAGCTCCACCCACTTCTTGCCCGCGGCGACCGGGTCGACCTCGCTCTGCGCGGCCTCGATCAGGCGGTCCACCTCGGGGTTGCGGTAGCGGGACAGGTTGTACCCGCCGCCGCCGACCTCCGAGGAGGCGAACAGGGGCTGGATGTTGGCGTTGGCGCTGGGGAAGTCCGGCTGCCAGGAGCCCAGGGTCAGGTCGTAGGTGGGGTTGGCGGCCTGGCTGGTCTCGGCGGTGTAGGCGTCGGGGTCGAGGACCCGGATGTTGGTCCTGATGTTCGCCCTGGCCAGCGCGGCTTGGAGCGCCTGCGCCTTGGCCGGGGCGTCGTTGCTCTTGGACACCACGAAGTCCAGGTTGTCCAGGCCGTTGGGCAGCCCGGCCTCGGTGAGCAGCTGCTTGGCCTTGTCCACATCGCCCGCGGGCTGGGTCGGGTAGAGGTCGAACTGCTCGCGGCCCGCGATGCCCTGGGTGATCAGCGTGGTGGCGACATCGCCCGCGAGCTGCGCGCTGCCCGCCGAGGCGATCTGGAAGGAAGTCTTGTCCACCGCGTACTGGAACGCCTGGCGCACCTTGGGGTCGGTCAGCTTCTCGGTGTTGATGGCCAGGTAGGCCAGCGCGCCGGTCCTGGAGGTGACCAGCCGCTGCTTGGCCGAGGCGTTGCCCTGCAGCTGGGCCAGCTGGGCGGGCGAGGCGAAGGAGGAGCCGAACGCGGTCCTGTCGTCACCGCTGTCGGCGACCAGCCGCTGCGAGACCACGGAGGCCTCCTGGCCGAGCTGGAACACGACCTCGTCGGGCAGGCCGCCGCGGATCTGGTCGGAGCCCTTGTCCCAGTTGGCGTTGCGGGTCAACCGGACCTGGACACCGCGCTGGTAGGAGGCGATCTGGTAGGGGCCGGAGGCGACGGGGTGCTCGCCGTAGTCGGGCTCGGCGCCCTTGCCCTCGGGCACCGGCGCGAACGCCGGGGTGCTGGTGATCCACGGCCAGTCGCCGTAGGGGCGGGTCAGGTGGAACACGATGGTCTTGTCGTCCGGGGTCTGGATGGAGTCCAGGCGCTTGCCCTCGAACGGTCCCCGGTAGTCCGCGCCGCCGACCAGCAGCTGCTTGTGGTAGCCCAGCCCGCCGGAGAAGGCAGGGGCGTAGGTCCGCTCCACGCCCCACTTGACGTCCTGGGCGCGGATCGGGCTGCCGTCGCTGAACTTCAGCCCCTCCTTGAGGGTGAAGGTCCAGGTCTTGCCGCCGTCGGAGGCCGTGCCGGTGTCGGCCAGGTCCGGCACCACTTCGACCTGCTCGCCCTCGGCGTTGAGCCAGCCGGTGAGGCGGCGGTGCACGTACCCCAGCGAGGTGATCGGCAGGCTGCTGCTCTTGGCCGGGTCGTAGTTGACCGTCTGCCCCTCGCTGAGGATGCGCAGCGTGCCACCCTGCTCCGCCTTGGCGGCCGCGTTCTGCGCGGCCCCCTGGTCGTTCGCGCCGCACCCGGCGAGCAGCGCCACCGCCGCCGCGATCGGGACGAGCTTGCGCACTTGCTTGGACATCATCTCTTCTTCTCCTGCGGGGACGTCAGGTCAGACGGGCTCGTGGGTCGAGCGCGCCGTAGCAGAGGTCGACCAGGGCGTTGGCCAGGACGACGAGGAAGGCGGCGAACAGCGTGCAGCCCAGCAGCAGCGGCAGGTCGCGCTGGTTCACCGCGTCGATCAGCAGGCCGCCCAGACCCGGCATGCTGAACACCCGCTCGGTGATCACCGCGCCGCCGAGCAGCGAGCCGAGGTCGATGCCGAACACCGTGACGACCGGCAGCAGGACGTTGCGCAGCGCGTGCTTGCCGATCACCGAGGACTCGGGCAGGCCGTTGGCGCGGGCGGTGCGGATGTAGTCCTCGCCCAGCGTCTCCAGCATCTGCGCGCGGGTCAGCCGGAGGTAGAGGGCGGCCTGCGCGAACGCCAGGACCAGCCACGGCAGCACCAGGTGCCAGGCCCAGTCGACCGGGCTGTCGGTGAACGGCACGTACCCGCCGACCGGCACCACGTCGAGGGTGAACCCGAGGACGAGGATGCCCAGCAGCCCCACCAGGTACACCGGGGCGGACACGCCCGCGACCGAGGCCGCGAGGGTGATCCGGTCCCAGGCGGTGCCCCGGCGCAGCGCGGCGAGCACCCCGGCGCCCACGCCCGCCACCACCCACAGCACCGCCGCGCCGAGCGCGAGCGAGAAGGTGACCGGGAGGCGTTCGCCGATGAGCGTGACCACGTCGGTGTTCTGCTGGAACGAGTAGCCGAAGCACGGCGCCCCGCAGTGGATGGAGGTCGCGCCGACGCCGAAGGTGCGCCCGGTCACGATGCCGCCGAGGTAGTCCAGGAACTGCCGCCACCACGGGTCGTCCAAGCCCATGAACTCCCGCGCCAGCGCCAGGTTCTGCTCGGTGCACGGGCGGCCGCAGGCCAGCTGCGCCGGGTCGGACGGCACGAGGTAGAACACCACGTAGGTGACGAACACGACGACCAGCAGCACCAGCAGGGTGCCCGCGATCCGGGACGCGGTGAACTTGAGGGCGCGCATCAGCGTCGCACGTCCGTCTTCGGGTCGAGGGCGTCGCGCAGGCCGTCGCCGAACACGGTGAACGCCCAGGTGGCCAGGAACAGGGCGATGCCGGGGAAGAACAGGAACATCGGTTCGGTGGACACCCAGTCGACCGCCGTGCTGATCGTCCGCCCCCAGCTCGGGGTGGGCGGCGGTATGCCCACGCCGAGGAACGACAGCGCCGCTTCCAGTCCGATGTTGCCGGGGATGGACAGCGTCGCCACCACGATGATCGGCGCCCACAGGTTCGGCAGCAGCTCGGTGCGGAACACCTGCCACGGGCTCGCACCGAGGATGCGCGCGGCCGAGACGAAGTTCCGCTTCTTCAGCGTCAGCACCTGCGCCCGCACGATCCGGGCGATGGAGGGCCAGCCGAAGAACCCGATCACCAGGACGAGCAGCAGGGGCCGGGACACGTGGCCGGGCACCACCGCGCCGAGGGCGATCATGAAGATCAGGTAGGGGAAGCCGAGGAAGACGTCGGCGGTCCAGGTGACGACCCGGTCCACCCAGCCACCCCGGTAGCCCGCGGCGGCCCCGACCAGGGTGCCGAGCACCACCGAGACCAGCGTCGCGGCCAGGCCGATCAGGAACGACGTGCGCGCGCCGTGCACCACGATCGCGAACAGGTCGCGCCCGGTCAGCGGTTCCACGCCGAACCAGTGCTCCCCGCTCACCCCGCCGAGCGCGCCCGCCGGACCCCCGGTCCGCGGGTCGAGCGCCTCGGTCCGGTAGCTGTAGGGGTCCTGCCCCTCGATGGCGGTGAGCAGGTCGGCGGCCACGGCTGCCAAGCCGAGGACGGCGATCGTGACGGCGCCCGCGAGCGCCCAGCGGTCCCGGCGCAGCATGGCCGCGACTGCCCCGCCGACTGACCTGGCGGGGATCGCGATGGGGTGGGACACGGTGACCTGCCTCGAAGTGGGTGAATGATCGGCACGATAGGCAAATTCACCCGATCGATGGTCAACTCCCACCATGTGGAACAACGGGCCTGCTCGGCCGGCGGTCCGGCGCACCAGACAGCGAGCAGCAGGCCCTGCCGAGAACAGCCGACCGCGCGCCTCACGAGCGCGGCGAGCGCTCATCGCCGTTCCCGCGCTCCGGCACGCGGACGACGACGATCCGGGTTCGGCGGCGCAACCGGAAGCCCAGCGCCTCGTGCAGTCGGATCGCGGCGGTGTCGCTCAGCGACGCGTGCAGGAACGGGATGTCGCCTCGGGAAATGGCTCCGGACACCACGGCGTGCACCTCGGTCCAGCCGGGTGGGCACAGGCGTTCACCGGCCAACACCACCAATCGGCCGCCGCGGCGGATTCCCGGGTACCGCCCCATCTCGGTGGTGCGCGGCAGGAAGGGGCCGAGACCGGTGCGCGCGACGAGGAGGCGACGGCACAGCGAGGTTCGGCAGCGCCACCGATCAGAGCCGTGAGGTGGCGCCAATCCCCCGGCCAGGGTCGCCCAGCACGTGCCGGACGACCCGGTCCTCGGCGGTGGTCACGTGTTGTCCAGGGGCAGACCGGGCGGGTTGACCTCGGACTTCGCCACGGCCTCACGGCCGAGGTGCCAGGCGTCGAGCCACTGCCCGTACTGGCCGCCCGCGATCAGGTGGTTGATCGCGTCGGCGAGCGGTTCGACCAGGCCGTTGTCCTTCTTGGTCGTCGCGGCGATCAGGCCCTGCAGCGTCTGGCCCGCACCGGAATGCGTACCCGCGAGCTTCTTCGGATTCGGGGTGTTCCTGCTCTGCTCGACCTGGTAGAGCACACCGGGGCTCGGTCCGAGGTAGGTGTCGATCTGCCCGGAGTTGAGCGCGAGCTGCGCGGCGTTGATGTCGGGGTAGTACTGGATGGTGAAGTCCTCGCCCTCGGCCCGCAGCCTGGCCTGCCACTCCAGCAGGATCTTCTCCTGGTTGGTGCCCTTGCCCACGGAGGTCCTCCGGCCTGCCAGCGCGCGGTGATCGCCGTCGAAGGTCCACGGGTTGCTCTGGAGGGTCTCGAAGGCCAGGTCGTCCCGCCGGTAGCTGGCGAAGTCGTACTTCTCCTTGCGCTTCTCGGTGTCGGTGGTGTTGGAGAAGCCGACATCGGTCCGCCCGCTGTCGATCCCGACGAACAGGTTCTCCCACGTCGCGTTGTGGAACTCGGGTTCGAGGCCGAGCACGCCCGCGACCAGCCGCGCCAGGTCCGGCTCGGAGCCGGTGAGGGTCTTGTGGTCGGTGCCGACGAACTGCAGGGGCGGGCTGCCCGCGGGCAGCGCGCCGATGCCGACGTCGAGCTTGCCGCTGTCGCGGATCTCCTTGGGCAGCTTGGCGCGGATTTCCTCGACCACCTCCACGGTGATCTTCGCTTCCGCGGCCGCGCCGTTGGCGAGGGCGACCCGGTGGACGTGCTGGTCCGCGACGGCGTCATCGCCGCGATCGGCTCCCCCGAGGACGGCGGCGCGGAGGACGGGGGAACTGGACATGGCTCTCCTGTCGTTCAGAGGACCTTGCTGAGGAATTCCCTGGTGCGGGTGTGCCGCGGTCGGTCGAGCACCTGGCTCGGCGCGCCCCGCTCGACGATCCGGCCGCCGTCGAGGAACACCACCTCGTCGGCGACCTCGCGGGCGAACGCGATCTCGTGCGTCACGATGATCAGGGTGGTGCCGGTGCCCGCCAGGTCCTTGATCACCGACAGGACTTCGCCGACCAGCTCGGGGTCCAGCGCCGAGGTCGGCTCGTCGAACAGGATCACCTCCGGGTGCTGGGCGAGGGCGCGGGCGATGGCCACCCGCTGTTGCTGGCCGCCGGACAGATGACGCGGGTAAGCGCCCTCCTTGTCGGCGAGACCGACGGCGGCCAGCAGCGACCTGGCCCGTTCGAGCGCCTCGGTCCTGGTCGCGGCGCCGGTCGCGACGGGCGCCTCGGCCACGTTCTCGACCGCGGTCAGGTGCGGGAACAGGTTGAAGTTCTGGAAGACGAACCCGATGCGCCTGCGCTGCGCCAGGATGGCCCGCTCGGGCAGCTCCTTGAGCCGGTCGCCCTGCTCGCGCACCCCGATCAGCTCGCCGTTGACGCTCACGCAGCCCTGGTCGAGCTGCTCCAGGTGGTTGATCGCGCGCAGCAGGGTCGACTTGCCGGATCCGGACGGTCCGACGATGACGGTGACCGTCCCCGGCTCGACGGTCAGGTCGATCCCGTCGAGGACGGTGTGCGCGCCGAACGCCTTGACCGCGCCGCGCACCTCGACCGCGGCCGGGCGGGCACGGCGGTCCGCGCTCATCGCCGCACCGCCACCCGCGCGCGCAGGTCGGCGAACCCGCCGCGCAGTCGTTGGAGCGGGGTCGGCGGTGGCGTCCGCACCGCGCCGCGCGCGAACCGCCGCTCGACGTAGTGCTGCACGACCGACACGGCGCTGGTGAGGATCACGTACCACGCGGTGGCGACCAGCAGGAGCGGGACGATGTCGCCGGGATAGGTGCTGCCGAGGCTTTGCACGGTGCCGAACAGGTCGAGCAGCGAGACGTAGAACACCAGCGAGGTGCTCTTGACCAGACCGATCAGCAGGTTGACGTAGTTGGGCACGATCGAGCGCAACGCCTGCGGCAGCACGATGCGGCGGAACCGGCGGTGGCGCGGGATGCCCAGCGCGGCGGCGGCCTCGTGCTGGCCCTGGTCGACCGAGAGGATGCCCGCCCGCACGATCTCCGCGGCGTAGGCGGACTCGTGCAGGGTGAGCCCCAGGATCCCGATGACCGTCTCGGACGCCAGCGCGGTGACCCCGAACGTGACGAACGCCGGTCCGAAGGGAACACCGAGGCTCAGCGTCTGGTACAGCGCGCTGAAGTTGTAGAGGAACAGCAGCAGCACGATCAGCGGTGTGGAGCGGAACAGCCAGGTGTAGGCCCAGCTCACGGCGCGCAGCACCGGGTTGCGGGACGACCGCGCCAGCGCCAGCGCCGTGCCGCCCACCAGCGCCAGCACCGCGCTGACCGCCGTGACGTGCAGCGTGATCAGCAGTCCGTCGAGGACCACCGGTTGCCAGAACCAGTACGCGAAGCGGTCCCACTGGTAGAACGGGTTGGTCACCAGCCCGTGCACCACCTGGGCGAGCACGACCAGCACCGCGGCGGTGGCGACCCAGCGGCCGGGGTGGCGCAGCGGGATGACGGGCCGCGCGGCGGGAGCGGCGGGCGGCTCGAACGAGGCGTCAGCCGGGGAAACGTTGGTGTGCGCAGGTGAGGACACGATCGGTGCCAGCCTTCACGCGAGCGACGGGTGATGCGGTCGTGATGGGTGGATGACGCCGGTCGAGTCGTGCCGGCCCAGGCGGAGGTGTTCCTCGGTGGTGGTTCAGCGGTGACACAGCGCGCTGGAGACGCGCAAGAGGTCGACGTGGCGCCGGGAGCACAGCACGAGTCCGTCGTGGTAGCGCCACGCCACCACTCGCCGACTGGTGCTCACCGGCCGCTCCACCGTCTCGTGCCGACCCGGACGGGTCGAAGCTACGAAGCGCTGGCGATCGGTGTCAACGGATCCCACAGTGTGGCGCACGTGCGGCAAGCCGAAGGCCGACTACCCGGACAGGTCCACAATGGACGTCGTGTTGGCACCGCTGGTCCGCGCGGTCGGTCGCGGCCCGACGGGGGCGGCGGGCGCGGTGGGTGCGGCGGGACGGGCTTCCTGCGGGAACCGCGCCGTCAAGCGGATTCGCGCGCGATTTTCGGCTCCGCGTCGGAAGTGGTCGTGGGCGCACCTGCCGAACTCCGCCACGAGGCGGCTCTCGTCGTCGGCGCGGGCCGCCAGCACGACCCGGCTCGGTTCGACCCCTTCCAGCGGGATGGCGGTGAGGTCGGGGGGGAGCGCTCCGTCGACACAGGCGGGGACGATGGCCACGGCTTGCCCAGCGAGGACGAGTTCGATCTTCTCCTCGACGGCGCTCACCAGGGGGCCGTCGGGCACCGGACGGCCGTCGGGTCGGGGGTCGATGCGCCAGAAGGCGTTCATCGCCGGGTCCGCCATCCGGGGCAGGGGTTCGCCCGCGATGTCGTCGAGGGTGACGAACGGCCTGCCCGCCAACCGGTGGTCGGCGCGGACCAGCAGCGATCGCGGTTCGTCGCACAGGGGTGTCACCCGTAACTGGTCGGCTTGGAGCGGTAACCGGGTCACCACCGCGTCGACCCGGTGGTCCAGCAGCGCGGGCCGCACCTCCTCGTGGCCCAGGAGCAGGGTGTGCACCTGGGTGTCGGGGTGCGTGCGGCGGAACTCGCGCACGACCGGGGCGACGACGACGATCGCGGTGTGGCCGATGGTGATCCCGTGGGGGTGGGAGGCTGCGTGGGTGTGCGCGGCGGCCAGGTGGGCGGAGCGCAGCAGCGCCCTGGCGCGGGGGAGGAAGACCTCGCCCGCTTCGGTGAGCCGGGCGCCCTGCGGGGTGCGGTCCAGCAGGCGGGCGCCCAACTGCTGTTCGAGTCTGCGGATCTGTCTGCTCAACGACGGCTGAGCGATGCGCAGGGCCGTGGCGGCGCGGCCGAAGTGCCGGTGCTCGGCGACGACGGTGAAGTACCGCACCACTCTGAGGTCAAGATCGGCTGCTGACGCTGGGTAATCGGACATAGCTCCACCGTAGCCCCCTATAAAAGTCCGCCCGGCCGTCAAGACGCCGCCGGTTCCCGCCGCACGGCGGCGAAAATCCCCGGCCCGCCGCGACAACCGGCCTGAGCTGCGGCGATAACCGAAGTGCATCGCCATGCGGATCGGATCTTGGACGCGGTGCCGACCTGACGGGAGCGTGGAATCACGGACCCCTGCCGTCCCACCGCCGTAACGGTCCGAATCACGTGGTCCCGTTCGAGGAGTACCCATGCGACTGCACGTCGCCCACCGGCCGGAGATGCCCAAAAGGGCAACGACACTTATGGCAAGAATTCGAGACCGTGCCCGCTTTTTCCTCCCCTCCTACCCCCTTGCGGAGTCGTCCCGGCAGGGCCGAACGTAGGTGTGGCAGCGCTTCCGCCCTGCTCGGCCGCCGGTTCCCGCAACGGGCCGCCGCGCTGATGCCGTCGCAGGGGGGAACTGATCCGCTTTCGCGGTGATGTGCGGTCTGGACCAATCAGGCTTGGAAAACGAAGTCCCGCCCGACGTGGCGAACACCTCTGCCCCGCATTCGAGTGGTGATCAACGGACTCGCCCGCGATCACCGAGCGCTCGGCACGGGAGAAATGACCTGCCGGGCGCTTCCACCCCGGCGCGGACCGTCACGTGTTCGAAGCGCGGGCACGAGCGGACAACGCCTGCCGGGGACGGCGCTATTTCGAGGAGACGATTTTGGAGCCCGACACGGCGACGCGGCCGATGACGTCCGCGCTGTCCCTGCGCCACTGGCTCGCCCCGCACCGGGGGCTGCTGGCCGTGGTCCTGGTGCTCGAACTGGGCGCTCGCGCCGCGGCGCTGATGCAACCCCTGGCGGCGCGCGAGATCGTCGACGGCGTGGCGGCCGACGCGGACCTGACCGGGCCGATCGCCGTGCTCGGCGGGGTCGCGCTCACCGGGCTCTGCCTGAACTACCTGGGCTACTACCAGCGGGGCAAGCTCAGCGAGCGGTTCGTGCTTGGCATCCGCCGGGCGATGGCGCGGCGGATCATCGGCGCTCCGGTGTCCCGCGTCGAGGCCCACAGCACGGGCGACGTGCTCTCCCGCGTCGGCGCGGACACCACCCTGGTCCAGCAGACCACCGTCAAGGCGCTGGTGGACCTCGTGGTCGTACCGCTCACCGTGGCCTCCGGCATCGTGCTGGTGCTGCTGATCGACCTGTTCCTGGGCACGATCGTGATCACCCTGCTCACCGCCGCCACCCTCGCGGAGGCACGGGTGTTCCGGCGGGTGGCGCTGGACACCGAGCACGCGCAGGAGCACGTCGGCGCGATGACCTCCGTGGTGCAGCGCATCCTGCTCGCGTTCCGCACGGTCAAGGCGTCGCGGACCGAGCAGGCCGAGACCGCGTCGTTCGACCGGCACGCCGACGCCGCCTACCGGGCCAACGTGCGGGCCGCGCGCACCGGCGCCCTGGCCGACACCGTGGCGTACGCGGCCGTTGACTTCACCTTCCTGGTCATCCTCGCGATCGGTGTGCTGCGGGTCAGCGCGGACGCGATCGGGGTGGGCGACCTGGTCGCGATCCTGCTGTACGTGGTCTACATCCAGGAGCCGGTGGAATCGCTGACGGGCTCGGCGAGCCGCCTGTCGGAGGGGCTGGCCGCCCTGCGCCGGATCACCGGGCTGCTCCGGCTGCCGCAGGAGGCCGAGGCGCTGCGCGTGGTCGAGCCGCGTCCCCGCGGCCCCGTCGTCTCGGACGTTCCGCGCTCGGTCCGGCTGGACGCCGTGTCGTTCGGCTACGAGGACCGGCCGGTGCTGCGGGAGGTCTCGATCTCGGCTCCGGTGGGGGTGACCGTGCTCGTCGGCTCGTCCGGAGCGGGCAAGACGACACTGCTCAGCCTGGTCGAGCGGTTCGTCGAACCGGACCGGGGCCGCATCCTGCTCGACGGGGTGGACATCCGCGACCTCCCCCTGTCGGAACTGCGCGCGCGCATCTCCTACGTCCAGCAGGAAGCGCCGCTGCTCGGCGCCACCGTTCGCGAGGCCGCGGCCTACGGCACGACCGGGGTGAGCGAGCAGCGGCTGGAGCAGGTCCTGGAGTCGGTCGGACTCGCCGAGTGGGTGTCGGGCCTGCCCGACGGGTTGGACACCGAGGTGGGTGAACGCGGCGTGGGCATCTCCGGCGGTCAGCGGCAACGCCTCGCCGTGGCCAGGGCGCTGGCCCGCGACAGCGAGGTCCTGCTGCTGGACGAGGCGACCTCGCAGCTCGACCCGTTCAACGAGCGGCTCCTGGTGAAGTCGCTGACCAGGCAGTACCGGGACCGGATCATCATCGCGGTCACCCACCGCATGCAGCTGGCGCACGAGGCGGATCAGGTGGTCATGCTGCGCGGGGGCGCGGTGCACGCGCGCGGCAGGCACGACCAGCTGCTGACCGATCCGGCTTACCGGGAACTGGTCGCCTCCCCGGAGCCGACCATCCACAACGGACAGATGAGGTGATCGGCGTGCCCGAGGAGTACCTCTGGCGACCGCTGCGCCCGGCGGACGGCGTCGAGTGGGAGCGCTTGGTGCTCGCGTTCGACCTGGACGACCGACCGGTGACCGAGACGACCGCGGCCGAGTTCGCCCAGACGCTGGCCAGCGGGAAGCTGGTGCCCGAGCGCGACACGGTCGGCGTGTTCCGCGACGGGCTCATGGTGGGGTTCGCCGCGGTGCTGGTCGACCGCACCGCCCAAGGCGACTGGCGGTGCGAGATGCAGGGCTGCGTGCACCCGGACCACCAGCGGCGGGGACTGGGGACGCGCCTGCTCGACTGGGCGCACGGCAGGGCGCTCGCCCGCGGTGCCACGGCCACCGGGCAGCGCCGCGAGGTGCGGGCGTGGTGCGCCGAGCACAACGGGACGCACGAGAAGATGCTGCGGCGCCTCGGCCTCCGGCCCACCCTGTGGTACTACGAGATCTACTCCCGCCTCGACCAGGTCTCCCCGCTGACTCCGCGCGCGCTGCCCGAGGGGCTGCGGATGGTGCCCTACGACCCCGCCCTGGACGAAGAGGTCCGCTCGGCGCACAACGCCGCGTTCGTCGGCCAGTCTGAGGACGGCTACGTCGACCACGAGCGCTGGCGGCGCCAGTTCACCGGCAGCCCCACCTTCCTGCCGGAGATGTCCCTGCTCGTGCTCGACCGGGACGACGCGGTGCGGTCGTACCTGCTGTGCTACTCCTTCGAGTCCGGTTCGCCCGCACCGGGGCAGAAGGACATCTACGTCGGCTACATCGGCACACCGCCGGGGATGCGGGGCCGCAGCCTCTACCGGTCGCTGCTGGCGGAGAACGACCGGATGGCCCGCGAGGCCGGTTACACCGGGACCGCGTTCAGCGTCAACACCGCCAACCCCACGGGGGCGCTGCGCCTGTTCGAGTTCCTCGGGGTCTACGACCCGCGACGCGACCAGCGGGCCTGCTGGGTCTGCTACGCCAAGGACATCAGCACACCGGTCGTCGCCGCGCCGGAGGTGGCCCGGTGAGGTCGTCGGAAGCGGCGCTGCTGGCCGAGCGGTCCAGCACACCGGAGCTGTCCCGCGCCGACGTCGAGTCGACCGCCACCGGGGTCGCCGCGGTCCTGCGAGCACGCGGGGTGCGCACGGGTGAGCGGATCATGGTGTGCGGGGACAACTCCGCCGAGTACGTCATCGTCCTGCTCGCCCTGGTGCACCTGGGCGCCTCGATCGTTCTGCTGGACCACCTCCAGACCCCTGGGGAGCTGCGTCGCTGCGCCGAACTGGCCGGGGTCCGGTGGGTCGTCACCGACGCCGACGACGACATCGTCCCCGCCGCCGACCGAGCGACCTTCGCCGCGCTCGTCGCCGAAGGCGCGCACTCGGCCGGTGGCGGCGAGCCGTTGTCGACAGCCAGGTGGTACGCCCAGCCGGACGGGCTGATCACCTGGTCCTCCGGCTCCTCCGGCCCGCCCAAGGGCGTCGTCCGCTCGGGCAAGTCCTTCCTGGACAACATCGCGCGCACGCGGCGTCGGATGGGCTACCGGGCCGACGACGTGCTGCTGCCCCTGCTGCCGTTCTCCCACCAGTACGGCCTCTCCCTGGTGCTGGCGTGGTGGCAGACCGGCTGCCTGCTGGTCATCACCCCGCACCGCCGCGTCGACCACGCGGTGGAACTCGCGGGTCGTTCCGGCGCCACCGTCCTGGACGCGACGCCGATGACCTACCGGACCGTGCTGAACCTGGTGCGGCAGCGACCGCACCTGCTGGCGGCGCTGCGCGGGGTGCGCATGTGGTGCGTCGGCGGCAGCCCGCTGGACCGCGGGCTCGCCGAGCGCTTCCAGCAGGTCATCGGCCGTCCCCTGCTGGACGGCTACGGCAGCACCGAGACCGGCAACATCGCACTGGCCACGCCGACCGAGCCGGTGGGCTGCGGGCTCCCGCTGGACGGCGTGGAGGTCAGCGTGCGCACCGAGGACGGCCGCGAGGCCGAACCGGGTGAACTGGGACAGGTCCTGGTGCGCTCCCCCGACCTGACCAGCGGCTACCTGGCGGCCGGTGGTGGTATCACCGCCCTGCCGCCGGGGCCCTACCGCACCGGCGACATCGGCTACCGGGACGCGGACGGCCACCTGTTCGTGCTGGGCCGGTACGGAGCGGTGCACCGCATGGGCCACACCCTCTACCCGGAGGCGCTGGCCCGCAGGGCCTCGGAGGGCGGCGCGCCGGTCGAAGTGGTGCCGGTCGACGACCCCGACCGGGGCAGCCAGCTCGTGTTCGTCGTCGCCGACCCGCAGGAGCGGGACAGCCGGTACTGGCGGGCGCGCTTCCAGGCCCTCATGCCCGCCTACGAGCAGCCCAACCGCGTCGTCGTCGTGAAGGGAATGCCGTTGAACAACAATGGGAAACCGGATTCCGCGCAGCTGGCCCGCCTGGCGGGCCGCACGGTGGCGAGGTCGCCGGTCACCCCTCACCCACCGGTGCCGTTCCCCGAGCGGGTCGAGGCGTTGCGCGCGGTCGCGCGGTTCATCCGCGACAACCCCGAACCGCTGCTCGACGTCCTGTGCGAGATCTCGCCGCACAAGGCGGCCCGCGTCGAGCTGGGCAGCGCGCTCGCCGCGCTGGATGGCGCCGAGGACGAGGTCGCCACCCACCGGCCGGGCGGCCTGTCGCGGCTGGCGGTGTTCATGTCGTCCAACGTCCTGTGCTACTCCTACGTGCTGCACCTGCTGATCCCGCTGCTCTACACCGAGCGCGTGACCTTCCGCCCGTCGGCGAAGGTCGCCGACACCACCCGGCGGCTGCACGAGCTGCTCGCGCCGGTGCACCGGCTGCCGGTGGAGATCAGCCCGCTGTCCCAGCGGCGGTTCGTCGAGGGACCGGTCACCACCGCGGACGTGGTCGTGTTCACCGGCACATACCGCAACGCCGAGCAGATCCGCGCGCAGCTGCGCCCCGACCAGCTCATGCTGTTCTTCGGCCAGGGCGTCAACCCGTTCCTGGTGCTGCCGGGCGCGGACGTCGAGCTGGCCGTGACCGACGCCATCCGCATCCGGATGCTCAACAGCGGGCAGGACTGCTTCGGCCCGGACGTGTTCCTGGTCGCCGACAGCGAGGCCGAGCGGTTCGTCGGGCTGCTCACCGAACGGCTGACGACCCTGCGCTACGGCCCCTACCGCGACCGGGATGCCGACTACGGACCGCTGTTCTACGACAGCGCGCTGGAAACCGCGACCGAGTACCTGCACCGGCACCGCGAGCACATCGTCCACGGTGGACGGTTGGACCTGCGCGAGCGGCACCTGGAGCCCACGGTCCTGGTGCGCCCCTCCGATCTGAGGCTCAAGCTGGACGAGCTGTTCTCGCCGATCTTCAACGTCGTCGTGCACACCGACCCGGAGCAGCTCCGGTCGTTCCTGCGCACGCCCCACCTCAACGACCGGGCGATGGCCGCGATGGTCTACGGGCAGGACAGCGCGACCACCGAGCTGCTGTCCAGGCGGCACCTGGTCTGCGTGAACCGCACCCTGCTCGACGTGGACGACGGGAACAAGCCCTTCGGCGGGTACGGCGTCGTCGCCAACTACGCCGCCTACGGCGGCAAGCGGGTCGCGGAGCCGCTGCTGATCTCCAAGGCCGTCGCCGACCACCTGCCCGTGGCCGCGGAGGCCGCGTCATGACCTCGTTCCCGGGCGCGTGGCACGCCGCCGCCGACTACTTGCGGTGCGCCGGGGTGTCGACGTTGTTCGGCCTGCCGGGGGACGACCTCGCCGTGCTGCGCGCGGTGCGGGACAGCGGTCTGCGCATGGTCCTGTGCCGCGACCAGCGCAACGCGGCGTTCATGGCCACCGGGTACGCCCTGCAGTCCGGCGGACCCGCGGTGTGCGTGGTGGGCAAGGGCCCGGCCACGGCGAACGCGGTCACCGGCCTGGTCGAGGCGCGCGCTTCCGGCGCCCCCGTGGTGGTGCTGGCGGGCGGCACCGCCGTCGAGCGGCGGGGCACCGGCGCCTTCCAGGAACTGGACCAGCTCGCGGTGGTGGCGCCGCTGGTGAAGTGGGCGCACCGGGTGGACCACGCCGACCGGGTGGGCCCGGCGTTGGAAAAGGCTTTCCTGGTGGCCACCTCGGGTGCACCGGGTCCGGTGTACCTGGAGTTCCCCGACCACCTCACGGCCACCCCGGTCCGGGTCAGCAGGCCGTGGGCGTCGCACCGGGCCGCGCTGCGGGCGCCCGCCGCCGCGCCGCTGACCGCGGAGGTCGACCAGCTGATCCGGGCCAGCCTGCGCCCCGTCGTGCTGGTGGGCGGCGGGATGCGGCACCACAACGGCGAGGGCGTGGTGGAGCGCTTCGCCACGACCGTGAGCGCGGCGATCTTCTGCACGGCTTCCGGTCGGGGCGCGGTCCCGGAGCGGCAGGCGCTGTTCTGCGGCCTGTCCGGGCTCTACACCCCGCCCGGCACCGAGCGGCTGTGGCAGGAGGCGGACCTGGTGATCGCGGTGGGCAGCAGGCTCGAGGAGACCGCCACCACCGGTTGGCCGGAGCGGATCGGCTCGGAGGTCCCCGTGGTCCAGGTCAACGTCGAAGCCGCGGAGCTGTCCACCGAGTACGGCGGGCACCGGGTGCTCGGCGACGGCGCGGCGACCTTGGCGGCCTGGACCGAGGCGCTGGCCGGGCAGCCCCCGCGCGAGCCCTGGCTGAGCACCGTCGCCCGGTGCCGCGACCGCGCCGCCGCGCTGGCCGAGTCGGCGCTGGCGCGCATGAGGACCGACGAGCACGTCCACGTCGCCGAGGTGCTGGCCGCCGTCGAGGCGGTGACGCCCGCCGATCGCGTCCTGGTCCAGGAGAACGGGCTGCAGGACATGTGGTCGTACTTCTCGCCGTACTACGTGTGCGGTGAGCGGGGAGGCAGCGTGGTCCCCTCGGAGCAGACGGCCCTGGGCTTCGGCGCCGCCGCGGCGGCCGGGGTCCGGCTGGCCGCGCCGGACCGCCCGGTCGTCGCCTTCGTCGGTGACGGCGCGTTCACCCTGTTCCACGCCGATCTCGCCACGGTGCGGCGGGAAGCGGCGGGCGTGCTCTACGTCGTGCTGCGCAACGGCGGCTACGGGTGGCTGCACGCGCAGCTCGACCGCAATGGTCTGGACCCGGTCCGCTACCCGTTCGCCTCCGATCCGCCGCCGCAGGGCCCCAGGGTGACCACGAGAGCGGAGCTGGAACCGGCGCTGCGGCGGGCGTGGGCGGCCTGCGCGCGGGGCGAGGTCGCGGTGGTCGACGTCGACGTCCGCCTCACCGACACCCCGCCCGGCATGGACGACCTCCACGGCGAGTTCCCCGCCGTGCCACCGCGCACCGGCCTGGCCCTGGGCGCGACGGTCCCCTGGCGCCCCGTCGCCGGCCTGGTTCCCGCGCAGTACCCCTCCACCACCGCCGCGGTCGGCGGGACGCTGGCCGCGGCCCTCGCCGCCGTGCCCGACGACGTCGCGCCGGAGGTCCCCCTGCTGGTCGTGGCGGACGCCTACAGCAAGTGGGCCGCGCGCCGGTTCGCCCGCCGCTGCGCGAGCACCGAACGCCAGGTGCGCCCCTCCGACTCGACCGGGCTGGAGACCTCCGAGCTGATCAGGGCTTTCGCGATCAGCCACGGCTGGCGCGGTCGCTGCCACCTGGTCGCGGGCCTGGGGGCCGAGCGGGTCCTGGCGCTGGCGGAGCGCTTCGCCGCCCGCGGCCCGGTGCTGGTCTGCGAGGTGACGCCGCTGGACGAGGACGCCCTCGGCGATCCGGGGTGCGCGGTCGTCGCCCTGGCGATGACCTCGCCCTCGGTCGCGGACCTTCCCCCGGTGGAGGCGGACGCGATGCCCGGCGCGCTGCTGGCCGCGCTGGCGCGGCGGTCCTCGACGGCGGGGGTGCCCGCATGAGCGCGACGGTGATCACCGGCCTGGGGTTGGTCACCCCGTTCGGTCGCGGCCTCGACGTGTTCTGGACCGCGCTGCGCGCCGGTCGCAGCGCCCTCGCGCCGCCGAGGCGGTTCGCGGCGCCACCGCACGAGGGGGAAGCCGTGGGGGAGGTGCCCACCGATGCCGTGGCGGGTGTTCCCCGCAAGCAGGCATACCTCGACGCCGCCGTGGTCGAAGCGCTGTCCTCGGCTGGTCTGGCCCGGCTCCCCGAGAGCGCGGTGGTCGTGCTCACCGGCCAGGCCCCCGGCCACGAGGCGGGGTTCGGCGCCGACTGGGCGGAGTTCGTCGGACCACCGGTCCAGCCGCACGAGGCAGGCAACACCGCCCTGCTGACCCACGCCTGTGCCTCGGCCGTGTTCGGCCTCGGGTTCGCCCGCGACGTCATCGACGCCGGGCTGGCCGATGTCGTGCTCGTCGCGGGCGGCACGGCGCTCAACCACTACGAGTACGCGAGCATGCGCGCGGTCCGGGCGATCAGCACCACCCCCGCGCGCCCGTTCGACCGCGGCAGGTCCGGCATCTCGCTGGGCGAGGGCGGCGGCGCGATCGTGCTGGAGGCCGAGGACCACGCGGCGCGGCGGGGTGCGGCGACCGACCTCGTCGTGGCCGGGACCTGCTGCCGGGTCGGCACCGGGAAACCCACCGCCTCCGACCCCGCCCTGATCCAGGACTGCGTGGAGGCGGCGCTCGCCGACGCGGGACTGGACAGGTTGGACCACGTGCACGCGCACGCCACCGGCACCACCCAGGGCGACAGCGCGGAACTGACCGCGCTGGAAGCCGTCGCGGCCGGGCTCGGGCTGCACGACCTGCCGGTGAGCTCGCACAAGGGCGCCATCGGCCACCTGCTGCACACCTCCGGCTTCCCCGCCATCGCCGCGGCGGCCATGGCGCTGCGCATCGGTGAAGCGCCCCCGACCGCGGGGCTGACCGACCCCGAACCCACCCGGCGGCTGCGGCTGGCCCCCGGCGCGATCCCCACCACCGGTCGCCGGGTCGCCGCCGTGACCAGCTTCGGGTTCGGCAGCAACAACGGCACCGCCGTGCTGACCCGCGAGCACTGACCGACGATCCGACGAACGAGACGAGAACATGGTCAAATCACTGCGCGACTGGGTCGCCGACGACGTGGCACCGGTCCGGGACAAGTCGATCCCCTGGCTGTCGCAGCACCACTTCTTCCGCGACCCGATCCGGCCCGTGCGCGTCGACCCCTCCTACTTCTTCTCCCCCGCCGACGGCGTCATCCTCTACCAGGACGTCGTGCGGCCCGACGGCCCGGTCATCGACATCAAGGGCAGCCCGTACACCGTGCGCGCGGCCCTGCGCGACGAGTCCTACGCCGCCACCAGCCTGGTCATCGGCATCTTCATGACCTTCTACGACGTGCACATCAACCGCGTCCCCTACTCCGGCAGGCTGTCCTACCGGGAGCTCAGCGCGATCGACACGATCAACCGCCCCATGCTGGACATGGAGAAGGGACTGGTCGACGAGCTGCGGATCAGGGCCGACGCCACGGACTACCTGTGGCACAACCAGCGGATGGTCAACCGGATCGACGTCCCCGCCCTGCGGCAGTCCTACTACGTCCTGCAGATCGCCGACTACGACGTGGACTCGATCACCCCGTTCGCGCTCGGCCAGAACCGGCCCGTCGGGCAGGGCAAGCGGTTCTCCCAGATCCGCTTCGGCTCGCAGGTCGACCTGATCATCCCCCTGTCCGACCACTACGACTTCGTCCCGCTGTGCGAGCCGGGATGCCACGTCGAAGCAGGCAACGACGCGCTGGTGCGCGTGGTGCCGACCCAGGCGACGAAAGGACCGCGCCCGTGACCGCCCCCGTGGACCGCCCCCTCAACCCCACCCAGTTCGACGTGCCCGCGTTCCTGCTCAACGCGCCGTTCTCCTACTCCACCGAGGTGCCCAACAACGTCTGGATGGAGGAGATCGCCGAGGAGGAGCGACGCCCGGACATGCGCAGGGCGATGCCCCAGTTCCTCGCCCTCTACCGGTACCTGGCCGCCGAGAGCCTGGTCTACCTGCTGCCCACGCCGCGCTTGAACGGGTTGCAGGACCTGGTGTTCACCGCGAACCTGGGCATCGTGCTGGACCACCTGCCCGACCGGAACACGGTGGTGCTGGCCAACTTCAGCTCCCCGCCGCGCGTCGGCGAGACCGAGGTGGGCAGGCGGTTCTTCGAGTCGATGGGCTACCGGGTGGTGGTGCCCGAGACGAAGTTCGAGGGCGAGGCCGAGCTGAAGCACCTGCACGACAACGTCTACGTCGGCGGGTACGGCCTGCGCTCGCAGCCGGAGACCTACGACTGGTTCGAGCGCTCCTACGACATGACCGTGGTCAAGGTGGCCATGACCGACCCGCGCCTCTACCACCTGGACTGCCTGGTGTTCCCGATCACCCGCGAGCAGACGCTGGTGTGCACCGAGGCGCTGGACCCGCAGGACCTGCGCCTGCTGGAGAAGCACACCGAGGTCATCGACGTGTCCACCCGCGCCGCCTATCCGGGGCTGTGCAACTCGGTGCGCCTGCACAACATCGTCCTCAACGCCTCGCACATCCACGACCTGCGCGCGGGCACCGAGGAGTACCAGGCCGAGCTCGCCAAGAACCGGGAGCTGGAGGACATCGCGAGCCGTCTCGGCTTCGAGGTCGCCCTGATCAACCTGAGCGAGTTCGCCAAGGGCGGCGCCATGCTGTCGTGCATGGTCATGCACCTCAACCGCCACTCCTACCGGTTCACCCTCCTCTGATCGTCCCCGCCCGCTCGGGAACCCCATCAGCCCACGAGGAGGCGGCCTGCCGCCGCGGCCGCCTCCTCGATGTAGGGCGGCAGGCACCGGACGGCCTCGTCGTCGACGCCAGGAGGTCCCGGCGGTCGCACCCCGTCACACCGTGTTCAACTCGGCCAACCTGGCCAGGATTCGCGGCGCCAGCTCCGACGGTGCCAGGCGGTAGTCGACCCAGCGGTCGCGGGCGTCGGGCTTCATCGAGGCGTAGAACCTGTACCGGTCCCTGCTCGTCGGCCTCCCCGCGCCCGCGGCGTACACCTGGCTGGGCACCAACCACGCGGTCATGATCGCGCCGCGGTCGACGTCCACGGCGATGAACAGCATGTCGAGGTTCGGACGGGGCCGGAAGGTCTGCGCGCGGACGAACGCCACGAACGTCTCCGACCGCACCCTCTTGCTGTCCGACATGCGCGCCTTGACCTGCACGGCCAGCGTCGCGCTGCTGTCCCGCCGGTTGAACACCAGGTCCACGCCCTCGTCGTCGACCAGAGAGGTCGACACGTTCAACTCACCCCGCGACGCCAACATGCACGACGCCGCGACGAGGTACTCCGCGGCCTTCCCCATCCGCCCCGCCGACGGCGACCTGTCCGGCTCGTCGTCAACACCGTCGGCACCGCCGTTGTCCTCGGTCATGACACGACATCATCCGGCACGTCCGCCCTTGCGCGCGGCACGGGGCGGGGCGGCACCCGGTCCGCAGGCGACCGCCGGATCTGGGTGTTCCCTGTGAATGCGCCGCCGCGACCGCGGTCAGGGGCCGGATTCCCCCGGTTCTCACAGGAACTCCCAGTGATCGATCAGGTCGGGTCGCCACTCTCGGCACCATGACGATGATCGACGTGCGGGGGCTGACCAAGCGGTACGGCCCCGACACCGTGGTGGACGACTTGTCGTTCACCGTCGAGGCCGGACAGGTGACCGGGTTCCTCGGGCCCAACGGCGCGGGCAAGTCCACGACCATGCGGATGATCCTCGGGCTGGCCGCGCCCACCAGCGGCTCGGCCACCGTCGGCGGACGCCGCTACCGCGACCTGCCCGCGCCGCTGACCGAGGTGGGCGCGCTGCTCGACGCGGGCGCTGTGCACGGCGACCGGAAGGCCCGCGACCACCTGCTGGCGCTGGCCGTCGGCAGCGGACTGCCCCGGCGCCGGGTGGACGAAGTGCTCGCGCGAACCGGGCTGGAGGGCGTGGCGGGCAGGCGGGCGGGTGGCTTCTCGCTCGGCATGCGGCAGCGGCTGGGCATCGCGGCGGCCCTGCTCGGCGACCCGCGGGTGCTGATCTTCGACGAACCGGTGAACGGGCTCGACCCCGAGGGCATCCGCTGGATCCGGGGCTTCATGCGCTCCCTGGCCCGCGAGGGCCGTGCGGTGCTGGTCTCCAGCCACCTCATGAGCGAGATGGCGCAGACCGCCGACCACCTGGTCGTGATCGGCCGCGGCAGGCTCGTCGCCGACACGAGCGTGAGCGAGTTCCTGCGCGGCAGCGGGGAGGGCACGGTGCTCGTCCGCACCGGTGAGCCCGCCGCGTTCACCCCCCTGCTGACCGCGGCGGGCGCCACCGTGCGGGAAGGGCCCGAGTCGTCGCTGGTGGTCTCCGGCCTGACCGGCGAGGAGATCGGCAAGCTCGCCGCGTACCACGGCGTCGCGCTCAGCGAGCTCACCCCGCGCCGCCCCTCGTTGGAGGACGCCTTCATGGAGCTGACCAGGGACAGCGTCGAGTACCGGGGGGTGACCGCGTGAACGGCGTCGCGCGGCGGGCGCGGTTCGGCCACACCCTGCACGCGGAGTGGGTGAAGTTCCGCAGCCTGCGCTCCACCTGGTACATGCTCGTCTGCCTGTTCGCGGTCGGGCTGGGCGTCATGGCCCTGGCCATGGGGCGGGCGGGCGAGACCTACCGGGGCGCGTCGGCTGCCGAGCGGCTGGCGTGGGACCCGACGAACCTCAGCCTGACCTCGTACCTGGTGGCCCAGCTGATCATCGGGGTGCACGGCACGCTGGTCGTCACCTCCGAGTACGCCACCGGGCTGGTGCGGACGTCGCTGGCGGCCACGCCGCGCAGGCACCGGCTGCTCGCGGCCAAGGTGGTGGTGACCACCGCCGTGGCCGTGGTGGCGGGCCAGGCGCTGATGTTCGCCGCTTTCCTGCTCGGCCAGGCGCTCCTGGCCGCCCAGGACGTGCCGAACGCGGCGCTGGGCGATCCCGGCGTGCTCTCCGCCGTGGCGGGCGGCGGGCTCTACCTCTCGGCGATCGCGCTGCTGGGGATCGGCCTCGGCACGATCCTGCGCGCCACGGCGGGCGCGATCGCCACGTTGGTGGGCATCGTGTTCCTGGTGCCCGCCCTGTCCGGTCTGCTCCCCTCGTGGCTGCGGGGTCTGCTCGACTTCTGGCCGAGCCAGGGCGCCGCGGCGGTGTTCACGACGGTCCCCGACCCCGCCCACCCGCACCCCTGGCTGAACCTGGGCGGCATGTGCCTGGGCATCGCCGCCGTGCTGGCCGCCGGGTTCGTCCTCTTCCACCGCCGGGACGTGTGATGGCGGCGTGGCGTGACGTGCTCCGGGGTGCCGCGGCGGCGGTCGCGGCACTGGCGGGCATGGCGGCCGTGGCCACGGCCGGGCTGGCGCTGCTGGACGCGGGGCGGATCGGCGGGTTCGGCGGGCTGACGGCGGCCGTGGTCGCCTTGGCCGTGGGCGGCTCGGCGGAGTTCGACGCGGTGCGGGCGGGTGACCTGCCGCTCGTGGTGCGGGGCGGCGTCGGCGTGGTGCCGTTGGGGGTCACGCTGGTCGGCACCGTGGTGCTGGGGTGGCTGCTGCTGCGTCACCGGGACGGGTTGCTCGTCCGTGGGGCGGCGGCGGCCGTGACCTTCCTCGCGGGTGTCGTGGCGGTGGTGGCGGCGGCTCGGGGCGCGGTGACGCTGCCCGGTGGTGGGGCGGCGCTACCCGGCGGTGCGGCGGCGGGTGGCGGGTCCGGTGTCTGCGGGCTTCCCGAGGTGGGGCCCTTCGGCCGCGGTGGGTCCGTCGGCGCGCTCGATGTCGGGTTCTCCGTGCCCCTCTGGCCGACGTTGGCCGGTGCGGTGGCTTGGGTGTGCGCGGTCGTGGGACTGTGCTGGCTGGTCGTGCGGTTCCGGATCGCGGTGCGCGGTGCGCTGCGGGTGGTGGGCGGGCTCAGCGCCGTGTGCCTGCTCGCCGCGTGGGCGGCGGGTGGAGCGATGGCGGTGGGCGGTGTCCTGCTGGTGCTGCCGCTGGTGGTTTTCGGGGTGCTGTCGCTCGGCTTGGGCGTGCCGTGGGCGGTGAGGTCGGACGGCCCGCTCTCGTGCGTCCTCGACGGTGTCGCGCCTCCCGCGCCAGGCGGGTCGCTGACGTGGGTGGCGTCGGCCGTGCTGCTGGTCCTGGGCATCGTGGTCGCACTGGCCGGTGCGCGGGACGGTGGGCCGCTGCGCCGTGCCGCGCGCGACGGCGCGGTGACGAGCGCGGTGGTGGGCGTGCCGCTGGGCGTCCTGGCGTTGCGGGCCGGGGTGTCGGTGGAACTCGGCGTCGGCGCCTTCGGGTTCTCGTTCCCGCTGCTGGAGGCGTGGGCGGCGACGAACCCCCTGGCCGCGCTGGGAATGGGGTGCGCGGGCGGCGCGGCGGCGGGCTTCGCGGGCAGCCTGCTCGTCCGGGGTGCCCTCCGGTGGGCGTCCGTATCCTGGCCCGCGTGGAGGAACCGGAGCGGGCGATGACGCTGCTGGTGGTGGACGACGAGCCCACCGTGCGGGAACTGCTGTCCGCGACGCTGCGCTTCGCCGGGTTCCGGGTGACCTCCGCGTCGACCGGGGCCGAGGCGGTCGCCTCGGCCACCGCGCAGCCGCCCGATCTGGTGCTGCTCGACGTGATGCTGCCGGACGTGGACGGGTTCGAGGTGGTCCGGCGGCTGCGCGAGCAGGGCGCGCGGGGCCGCCGGGGGCCGGTCCCCGTCCTGTTCCTCACCGCGCGGGACCGCCAGGCCGACAAGGTCGCGGGCCTGTCCCTGGGGGCCGACGACTACGTGACCAAGCCGTTCGACCTGGAGGAGCTGATCGCCCGCATCCGCGCGATCCTGCGCCGCACCTCGGGTCCGCGAGCGGGGGTGCTGGTGGTGGGCGCGCTCGCGCTCGACGTCGAGGGGCACCGGGTGACGCGGGCCGGGCTGCCCGTCCGCGTCTCCCCCACCGAGTTCCGGCTGCTGCGCTACCTGATGGAGAACGCCGGGCGCGTGGTGTCCAAGGCGCAGATCCTGGACCGGGTGTGGCGCTACGACTTCGGCGGCGACGCGGGCATCGTGGACACCTACATCTCGTACCTGCGGCGCAAGGTCGACACCGAGGACCCCAAGCTGATCCACACCGTGCACGGCGTCGGGTACGTGCTGCGGGAGCCCTCGGGATGAGGCGCGTGCTCGGCCGGTTCTCGCTGCGGGCCAGGCTCCTGCTGCTCACCGCGAGCCTGCTGCTGGCCGGGCTGGGCCTGGTCGGCGCGGTCGTGTCCGACCAGCTGGAGCGCTACCAGCTCGGCCGGGTCGACGCCCAGCTGCGCTCGTTCGGCGAGATCATCGCCCACGCCCCGGCCACCGCCTCCGTCCGCCCCCTCGACACCGCGGACCGCCCCGACCTGCTCGATCCGGCCCTGGAGGTGATCGGCGCCCCCTACCTGGTGCGCCTGGACGAGAACGGCGCGGTGGCGGGCGGTCTGCGCTCCAGCGGGCTGGACGACGCGACGCTGCCCGCGTCCGACGAGCTGCGCACCGTGCCCACCAACGGCGGCCCCGTCGACCTGCGGGCCGCGGACGGCTCGGGGCGGTGGCGCGCGATCGCGCGCCACGTCGCCGGGTGGGACGGCACGGTCGTCATCGCCGCACCGCTGGCCGAGGCAGACGCCACCACCGCCCGCCTGCGGACGACGAGCCTGGTCAGCGGCGCCGTGCTGCTCGTGCTGCTGACGGCGGTCGGCTGGTTCGCCCTGGGCCGGGGTCTGCGGCCGCTGCGCCGCATCGAGCACACCGCCGCCGCGATCGCCGACGGCGACCTCACGCGGCGCGTGCCGGGCCTGGCCGCGCCCACCACGGAGGTCGGTCACCTGGCGGCCTCGCTCAACACCATGCTCGGCCAGCTCGAACAGGCCTTCGCCGACCGGGCCGCGTCCGAGGCGCGCATGCGCACGTTCCTGTCCGACGTCAGCCACGAGCTGCGCACCCCGCTGTTCGGCATCAAGGGCTCGACCGAGCTCTACCGGATGGGCGCGCTGCCCGAGCGCGCCGACGTGGACGAGGCGATGCGCCGCATCGGCCACGAGGCCACCCGGCTCACCGCCCTCACCGAAGACCTGCTCCTGCTCGCCCGGCTGGACGAGGCGCCCGAGACCCAGCTCGACCGCGCCCCGATGGACCTGCGCACCCTGGCCAACGACGCCCGGCACGACCTGCGCGGCCTGGACCCGTCCCGCCCGGTCGAGATCACCGGTCCCGGCGGAGTCGGGCCACCGGGCCCCGCCCCGGTCCACGCCGACGAGGACCGCCTGCGGCAGGTGGTCGCCAACCTGATCGGCAACGCCGCCACCTACACCCCACGGAGCAGCGCGGTGCGCATCGGCGTGGGCACGGCCCACGGCCGCGCCGTGCTCGAAGTGGCGGACGAGGGCCCCGGCCTCACCGCCGACCAGGCCATGAGGGTGTTCGACCGCTTCTACCGCACCGACCGCTCCCGCAACCGCGCGGGCGGCGCCAACACCGGACTCGGCCTGGCCATCGCCCGCTCCCTCGCCCGCGCCCACGGCGGCGACGTCGAGCTCGACACGGCCTTGGGCGAGGGTGCCTGCTTCCGCCTCACTCTGCCCCTGCTCGGCGGGCACTGAGCACCCCCTCCAGCAACGCGCAATTGTGCGGAGAAGGGACTAACCCGTTGGAGCGAATCGGGTAACGGTTGGCGCAACCCCGCTGACATCATCCGTGACACAGGGGTGGTGACCATGACTCAGGACTGGAATCAGTGGTCCAACGTCCAGGGTGACGGGAACAACGTCTTCCAGGGCAAGCGCGACGTCCGGGTGAAGCACATCGGCGCCAAGACCAACAAGTTCAGCTTCAAGGGGCTCGGGCTGCCCGTGCTCGTCGTGGCGGTCGTCGCGGGCGGCGGGTTCGGGGCGTACCAGATCGCCACGGGCGGCACGAGCGGCACGGCGAACGCCGCCGAGGCCGTCGGCACGTGGCGGTTGGAGCGGTCGGGCAGCGTGGGCGACATGCCGTCGGTGCTCACCGTGGACCAGGGCGGGGCGTTCGACCTGAAGATGACGGTGGAGTGGAACTTCCCGAACTTCGGCGGCGACCGGATGCCGCAGCCGCAACTGCCTTCGATGGGGTGGCACTGCGCCGGGACGACGGCGGCGGAGGGCGACCACCTGCTGTTCAGCACCACTTCCGGGCCCTGCGGCGCGATGCCCGGCCGGGTCGTCGGCAACCGGATCGATCTCGACTTCACGTCCGACCAGGGCAAGCAGACGCTGTCGCTGATCAGAGCGGCCGGGTGAGCAGGCCCGCGTCAGCAAGTACTACCCGAGGTGCCCGCGCGGGCCGTCAACTACCACCCGATGCCCCGAACGCTCGGCTCGCGGTGCGTGAGCGCTCGGCTCGCGGTGTCCGGACGCGCGACTCGCGGTCCGCGGGGGTCGGCGCGCAGTCCAGCAGGTCGGCGACGGTGTGGGCTCGGATGAGGGTGGGCGGGTCGGTGGTGAACCCGCCCGCGACGGCTCGCACGTGGTCCTGCGCCGGGGCGGCCAGGCCGTCGTAGACCGCGGCGAACAGGTCGCGGGCTGGTTCGCGCGGCCATCCCGGCGGGAGCAGGTCGAGCGGCAGCCGGGGGTCGAGGTAGGGCAGGCGGCGGTAGGTGTCCATGACCTCGGTGCGGGCCCGGACCGCCTCGGCGCCGGTGATCCGGGCGGCGCGGATGTCGGGCAGCAGCGGGCTCCAGCGCTGGAGGAAGGCTTCGTACTGGCGGGCGATGGCGGTGGTGTCCCAGGCGTCGACGGGCTTGCGACCGATCCCGTCGAGTTCGACGTGGTCGGCGCGGAAGACGGTCACGCCGCCGGGTGCCAGACCGACCAGCCGCGCCTTGGCCTTGTCGGTGAGGTCGTGGGGGGAGATCCAGAGGCCGTCGTAGAGGGGGGCGAACCCGAGCCAGCGCAGCCGACCGCGCAGCTCGCGCCGCTGGGTGGCCTCGTCCTGGGGCAGCGAGAAGGCGATCAGGGTCCACCGCCGGTCCCACGGGCCGGTGTCGGTGGCGGTGGCGGCGATCGCCCGACCGCCCGCGGTCAGCACCGAGGCTGCGGCCTCGGTGAGCCGGTAGGAGCTGTTGCGGCCCCGCCTGCTGCCTTCCAGCACACCGCGGCGGGCGAGGCGGCTGATGGTGGTGCGCGCGCCCGCGTGGCTGACACCCGCCTCGGCGAGCAGGGCCACGATGGCGGCCGACGGCAGCCAGGCGCGGGTGCGCAGGGTGTAGTCGGCCAGCAGGGTGACCGCCAGGCCCTGCGGTGAGTTGCCGGTCTGCCGCCTGGGCAGCAGGACGGGTTCGACCGCGTCGCCGGGGAAGTCGCCGGGGAAGATCTCCTCGATGTCGTAAGGGCTCGTCACGGCGGCTCCGGCGTGGCTGGGCAGGCGGTCGCACCGACTGTAATCGGCTCCAGCCGGATCGGGTCCGCCCACCGAGACCCTTGGTTGACAGTTTCCCGACCGAGGTACAAGCTAAGTGTCACATGTCGGGTGCTGGCCCCGATCCGGCGACAGCCCCCGACGGGCACCTGCGCGCGTGGCCCTGCCTCCCCCGCACCGCGGTCGCCCACCACCGCCGCCGCCCCTCCCCCATCCGGTCGTGCGCGGAACAAAGGAGTCGAGCGCATGAAGATCAGAGGAAGTCTTCCCCTCGTCGCGGTGGTGTCGTTGCTCGTCGGCGGCTTGGCCGTCGCGACTCCCGGCTCCGCGTCCGCGGCGTCGCTGACCGAGGTCACGAACTTCGGCAACAACCCCGGCAGGATGCGGATGCACGTCTACGTGCCGGACACCCGCCCGACCAATCCCGGGATCGTGGTGGCCATGCACGGCTGCGGCGGCTCGGGCCCCGGTTTCTACTCCGGCAGCGAGTTCGCCTCGCTGTCCAACCGGCACGGGTTC
Organism: Saccharothrix coeruleofusca; assembly: GCF_017876325.1. Taxonomy (NCBI): domain Bacteria; kingdom Bacillati; phylum Actinomycetota; class Actinomycetes; order Pseudonocardiales; family Pseudonocardiaceae; genus Saccharothrix; species Saccharothrix coeruleofusca. The sequence continues at coordinate 1,810,302 of NZ_JAGINV010000001.1, read as the reverse complement.
ATCGTCATCTACCCCAGCGCCCAGCAGCAGGCCGGGTTCGGCAACTGCTTCGACACCTGGTCCGAGGCCGCCAAGCGTCGCGACGGCGGCAGCGACTCGGTGTCGATCGTGTCCATGGTGAGGCACGTCCAGCAGCAGTACGGCGGCGACCCCGCCAAGGTCTTCGCCACCGGGTCCTCCTCCGGCGGCATGATGACCAACCAGATGCTCGCCCTGTACCCGGACGTGTTCAAGGCAGGCGCCGCGTTCATGGGCGTGCCCTTCAACTGCTTCGCCAACGCCGCCGACTACCCGCCGGGCAGCAGCCGGTGCACCGGCAGCGGGGGCGCCAACCGCACCCCGCAGCAGTGGGGCGACGCGGTCCGGCAGGCCTACCCCGGCTACAGCGGCACCCGTCCGCGCGTCCAGCTCTGGCACGGCACCGGGGACACGCTCGTGCCGTACTCCTTGCTGCAGGAGGAGATCGAGCAGTGGACCAACGTGTTCGGCCTGAGCCAGACGCCGAGCTCCACCGACACGCCGCAGAACAACTGGAACCGCCGCCGCTACAACGACTCCTCCGGCACCACGCTGGTGGAGGCGTACAGCATCCAGGGCGCCGGGCACTCCCTGCCGTCGTCGGGCATGGCCGCGCAGGCCATCGCCTTCTTCGGCTTGGACCGCCCCGCCTGACCGGGGGCAGCGCCGCCTGACCGGCGGCGCGCCGCAACCCGGTTCGCGACGCCCCGGCCGCTTCCGCCGCCGGGGCGTCGCGAGCGCGCGGTCACTCACGAGCCTCGCGGCACATCGAGCGGTTCGTGGTCGAACCAGTCGAACCACGCGGTGCCCTCGGTGACGTACATGCCGATCACCCGCCCCGTGAATCCGGTGGCGACCTCTGTGGACAGATACCTGCCGTCGAGTTCGGCCAGCGGCAGCGGGTCGTCGCCGACGTGGAAGGCGATGAAGTCGGGCGCGGCGACGTGCAGACCCGACGGCTCCCCCTCGGCAGGCGGCCTTTGCGCGGCGGGTCGGGTGGTGATCGTCAGGACCAGCGGGCCCGGCGGCACGGGGCGCGTCGCCGTGCTCTGGCGCAGGGGACCGATGCGGGCGATGACGCTGACCTGCCCGTCGGCGACCTCCAGGTCGTAGTGGTGGGCCTCGTCCATGCGCACCGACAGTCCCGCCCGGCCGGAACCGGGGTCCAGCCGGACCGCGGTCCGGCTGTCCTGGTGCCGCTGCCGCCGCCCGACGAAGGTGCACCCCGGTCGGTCCAGAGTGGAGCCGGTGGCGCGCAGGGTCAGCCACCCCGGCCGCTCGGTCAGCGACCACGCGTCCTCCGGGCGCGACCGCGGCGAGATCCACCGGGGCGCGAGGACCGGCGCGTCGAAGTCGTCGCGCACGGGCTCGACCTCCAGCGGTCGAGGGGGGCCAGGTGCCCTCTCCCGCAGGTTGACGGGACCGACGTGCGGCCAGCCGTCCTCCCAGCGCACGGGGGTGAGGAAGGTTTCGCGGCCCAGCACGTGGAAACCGGGGCTGTACCCGCGTGGCCGGGTGCCGAGCAGGATCATCCACCACTGGCCGTCCGGGGTGGTGACGAGGTCGGCGTGGCCGGTGCTCTGGATGGGCTGGTTGGTGCTGCGGTGGGTCAGGACGGGGTTGTTCGGGGCCGCTTCCCACGGACCGCGCGGTGACCGCGCGCGCGCCACGGCCACGGTGTGACCGCGTTCGGTGCCGCCTTCGGCGATCACCAGGTACCACCACTGCCCGATGCGGTACAGGTGGGGCGCCTCGGGCCACTGCAACCCGGTTCCCGCCCATGCCGGGAACGGTCCCTCCAGCACCTTCCCGGCCTCGGGGTCGACGCGGGCGATCCGCACGCCGTGGAAAGCGGGTCCGTCGGCACCCGCGAAGGCGCACCAGCAGTTGCCGTCCTCGTCCCACGCCAGGTCGGGGTCGATGCCGGGCAGGTCGATCCACACCGGGTCGCTCCAGGGCCCTTCGGGCCGCTCCGCGGTGACGATGAAGTTGCCGCCGTGCGAGACGTTCGTGGTGATCAGCCAGAACCTGCCGTCGTGGTGGCGGATCGTGGGGGCGTAGATGCCGTCGGAGGCGGCCGCGTCGGGCGGCAGCGGCAGCTGGGACGGCCGGTCCAGGACGTTGCCCAGCTGCCGCCAGTGCACCAGGTCGCGGCTGTGGAAGATCGGCACGCCGGGGAAGTACTCGAAGCTGGAGCACACCAGGTAGTAGTCCTCGCCGACCCGGCACGCGCTGGGGTCGGGGTGCAGGCCGGGGATGACGGGGTTGTCGTAGTACCAGTCGTCCGCCCGGGATTCGGGCAGCCGGTCGTCAGGGGTGTGCACGGGTTCTTCTCTCCGGGATGTCGTAGGAGGAGCGGGCGGCGGGTGCGCGGCGGCCTACCCCTTGAAGGCGCCTTCCAGGATGCCCGCGACCATGCGCCGCCCGACCAGGACGAACAGCGCGACCAGCGGGACGGTGGCCATGAACGAGCCCGACATCGCCAGGCCGAGGTCGACGTCGTAGCTGTTCTGCAGCGCTTTGATGGCGATCTGGGCGGTGTAGCGCTCCGGCGACTTGAGCACGATGAACGGCCAGAGGAAGTCGTTCCACGCGGTCACGAAGCCGAACAGGCCGAGCACGAAGGCGGCCGGGCGCACGATGGGGAAGGCGATGCGCCAGAACACCTGCCAGCTGTTCGCGCCGTCGATGCGGGCCGCCTGCATCAGCTCGTCGCTGATGGTGGCGGTGATGTGCTGGCGCATCCAGAAGATGCCGAAGGCGCTGGCCAGTCCGGGCACCACCAGTGCCTGCAGGGTGTCCACCCAGCCCAGCTCGGACATGATCATGTACTGCGGGATGACCGAGAGCTGCGTGGGCACGGTCATGGTCAGCAGGACGATCAGGAACAGGACGTTGCGGCCGGGGAAGGCCAGCTTGGCGAAGGCGTACCCGGCCAGCGCGCACAGCACCGCCTGGCCCACGCCGATCGCGGTGGCCACGAACAGGCTGTTGAGCAGCGCCTGCACGAACGGCACCGTCTCCATCACCAGGCCCGCCAGCGCGAAGAAGTTGCCACCGGGCACGACCTCGGGCGGCATCTGCGTCGCGGTCGCGGTGTCGGTCGTGGCCACGATGAACATCCAGTACAGCGGGAACAAGCACGCCACGGTGGCCGCTGACAGCATCAGGTAGGTCCACCAGCGGACCCGGCCGTGGCGCCGCGAGCGCGGCGCGGCGGTGCTCACCGGTCCGCCCTGATCCGGCTGGACAGCAGGTAGTTCACCGCGGCGATGGCCACGACCATGACGAACAGCGCGACCCCGACCGCCGAGCCGTAGCCGAACTCGAACTGGCCGAAGCCCTGCTCGTAGAGGAACAGCGTCAGCGTCTGGCACTGCCGCACCGCGCCGCAGGTCAACGGTGCGCCGGTGGCGATCAGCAGCGGCTCGGTGAAGATCTGCAGGCCGCCGATGGTGGAGGTGACCACGGTGAAGATGATCACCGGTCGCAGCGACGGGACGGTGATGTGGCGGAACCGCTGCCAGGCCCCCGCGCCGTCGATCGCCGCGGCTTCGTAGATCGCGCGCGGCACCGCTTGCAGCGAGGCCAGGTAGAGCAGCGTGGTGTAGCCGAACCACCGCCAGATCACCATCGTGGCGATGAGGACGTGACTGCCCCAAGTGGACTGCACGAAGTCGATCGGCTGCACGCCCACCAGGCCCAGCAACCAGTTGAGCAGCCCGTAGTCGCGGTCGAACAGCTGCACGAACACGATCGCGGTAGCCGCCACCGAGGTCACGTAGGGCACCAGCATCGACATCCGGAAGAACAGCGCGAACCGCAGCCGGGCGTGGTTGAGCACGTGCGCCAGCACCAGGGCCAGCAGCAGCTGCGGGATCGTGGACAGCGCCCAGATGCTCACCGTGTTGCCCGCGGCGTTCCAGAACCGGGGGTCGCCGAACATCCGGGTGAAGTTGTCCACGCCGATGAACACCTGGTCGCCGATGGGGTTCCAGTCGAACAGCGCGACGTAGAAGGTGAAGGCGAAGGGGAACAGCCCGAAGACGGCGAAGATGGCGAAGAACGGGGCGATGTAGGCGTACGGCGCCAGGCGCTCCCCCAGCCCGCGGTAGGTCCGCGGGACCGGGGGCGGCGGGGCCGGGCGCACCGGGGCGAGCGTGACGGCCACCGCGGTCACCCGCCGATGGCGGTCTTGATGTTGCGCACCGCGTCGTCCCACGCGGTGGCCGGGTCGCCGCCGCTCTGCTCGACGTTGGTGATGGCGTTGAGGAACTCCTGGCCGATGGTCGCGCTGTCGGGTCCGATGTAGAACGGCTTGAGCCCGAGCACCGCGTCGGTGTAGATCTTGCCGGTCGGCGCGTCGGAGAAGAACGGGTCCTTGGCGTCGGCGAGCTTGGGGTCCTGGTAGACCGAGGGGGTGGAGGGCAGCGCCCCGACGCGGGTGAAGTGCTCCAACTGCCCCTGGGGGGACTGCATCTCCTTGATGTAGTCCCAGGCCGCCTGGGGGTTCTTCGCGCGCTTGGGGATGGCCAGGTAGCTGCCGCCCCAGTTGCCGGAGCCGCCGGGGATCTTCGCGATGTTCCACTTGCCGTTGGTGTCGGGTGCGGTGCTGCGGATGGTGTTGAGCATCCACGACGGTGCCGACACGGCGGCGTACTGGCCCTGCGCCATGCCCGCGCTCCACGCGCTCTCGAACGAGGACTGCCCGGCGGTGATCCCGGCGGTGGCCGCCTTGATGCCCAGCTCGAACGCCGCCTTCACCTGCGGGTTGGTCTCGTAGACCAGCTTGCGGTCCTCGCTGTAGTACTTCTCCGAGACCTGGTTGACCGCCTGGTAGAACACGCTGGTGGCCGCGTTGTCGGTGAACGCCTTGCCGGTGGCCTGCTTGTAGCGCTTCCCGGTCTCGATGAACGCGTCCCAGGTCGGCCACAGCGCGCTCACCGCCTCCGGGTCGGTGGGCAGCCCGGCGGCGGCGAACAGGTCGGTCCGGTACGCCACGGCCATGCCGCCCACGTCGGTGGGCACGCCCAGCACCTCGCCGTCCTTGGCCACGCTCTGCTTCCACACCCAGTCCAGGTAGTCGCCCGCCATGTCGTCCGCGCCCAGCGTGCGCAGGTCCACGAAGTTCTGCGGCTGCTGCACGAACTGCGGCAGGTTGTCGCCCTGGATCAGCACCAGGTCCGGCACCTTGCCGCCTGCCAGCGCCGTGGTCAGCGCCTGCGCGGTCTCCACCGAGGTGCCCACCTCGGTCAGCTTGACCTCCACGTCCGGGCGTTTGGCCCGGTAGGCGTCCACGGACAGCTTCTGGTTGATGGCCGCGAACGACCAGAACTCGAACGACTTGCCGTCCCCGCCCCCGCCACCACCGGCGCCGGGCGTGCAGGAGGTGGCTAAGACGAGTGCCGCGACGGCGAGCAGCAGGGGCGGGCGGAGGGTCACGTCGTGTCTCCCAGGGGTGCGGGCAAGCGACGCAGCGATCGCTCGAAAGTTTCGGCATTGACTCCGATTGTTAGCGCTCACGACGGTAAGCCGCGTCACATTCGCCGTCAAGGACAAGCCGCCGGGACTACTGCGGGACCATCCCGCGCGTCACGCTGCCGAAAGTACTTTCGTCAATGATCGAGCGATCGGCAATCGATGTCTGTTCCGCTGCCGCGTCGCGGGCACCACGTTCCACGACGTGCGAACCGGCCGAGCATCAAGTCGACAGGGTTTCGTATCTCCGAGACTTGTTAGCGCGAACAAGCCCGCGGGTGCGCACAACTCGTCCGCGTCGGGGCGGACGATCGGGGGAGGTTCCCCGTCCGACGGAGGCGATGGGGCCGGACGGGGAACCGCTTCGGGACGGGCGCGGGGTCGGGCGCACGCGGTGCCGCTGCTGATCAACGCCACCGGCCGCCGACCACGCGCTGGGTCACCGCCCGGCCGAGGCCGGGGCGTCGCTCGTGCTGGTCGACCTCCTCGCGGTCGCCAGCTCGTACGCGCGCTGCGGCACGAACTGCCCCGCGGGCGCGATGCAGCCGTCCGCCTCGCCGGGCAGCTTGACCCACAGGAACGCCTCGATCTGCCCGTCCCCGGTGTTCCTGGTGCTGGGCGTGCCGATCGCCCGGCCGGGCGGGTCGCACCACTCCTCGCCCAACGGGCCGTTGCCGTTGCGGCTGGTGTCCACCACGGCCTTGAGCCTGCCGTTGCCCAGGGCGTTGAGGATGGCCTTGGCGTAGGCCACCTCGTCGGAGGTGGTGCGGTAGTTCGACACGTTGGTGGCGATGCCGTCGCCGCTGTTGGCGACGTCGGCCCCGCGCAACCTGTTGGCCGCCTCCGACGGGCTCAACCACGCGGAGTTGCCGATGTCGAAGTAGACCTTGGCCTGCGACGAACCGGCCTTGAGCTTCCTGCCCGCGTAGGCCATCGACGCCATGGTCTCGCGCTGCTGGTCCGCGCTCTGGCAGTTGCTCATGATGGGCAGCACGTCGGGTTCCAGCACGATGGCCGCCGGGCGGCCCGCCAGGCCCGCCGCGACCTCGTCCACCCAGGCCCGGTAGGCCTGGTGCGAAGGCGCTCCGCCGCCGCTGGCCCCGCCGCAGTCGCGGTTGGGGATGTTGTAGACCACCAGGATCGGGATCTTCCCGGCCGCCGCGGCCGCGCCGACGAACGAGCTGATCTCCGAGCGCACCGCGGAGGTGTTGGTGGTGGTGTACCACCGGGCCTGCGGCACCGAGGCGATCCGGTCCCGGATCACCGGGGTGCGGGAGTCGCCGGGGTTGGCCGCGACCCACCGCGCGCTCGAACTGGAGGGGTCGACGTAGAACTCGGAATCGGCGGCGTGAGCGGTCGTGCCGCCGCCCACCGCCAGTGCCGCGACCCCGACCACGGCCGAGAGGACGGACGTGGCGCGCTTGCCCCGCTTCATCGGATCTCCTTTCCCGGTGCGGGTCGTGCGTGGTGGACGAGCAGGCGCGCTCAGCGCCGCGCCGCTTCCGCGACGGTGCTCGGCGGGGTGCTCTGGAACTGCGAGAAGAACTTCCAGACCTCGCCCTTGGTCCAGGTCCTGGCGCCGTTCTCGCAGTTGCACCCGTCCACCGGGCCGGGGGTGTGACCGCCGTCGAACGCGGCCCACACCACGGGGTACCCGGCCCGACAACCGGTGTACGCGGTGACGATGTGGGTCAGGCTGCCCGAGGTCGGTTCGCGCGGTGTGGTGGCCGCGCAGCCGTTGTTCCGGACGAACCTGTCGCGCAGCGACCGCCCCTGGGAGATGTTGAGCACCGTGTCGCCGATGCCGTGGATGCCGAGGTAGGCGATGGGTTGCGACCCCCCGTTGCAGCCGCTGAGCTGCGCGCCCGCGAACACCGCCACCGCCCGGAAGACGTTCGCCCTGCCGCACGCCAGCGAGTAGCTCATGCCGCCGCCGTAGCTGAAGCCGGTCGCGAAGCGCAGCGTGGTGTCGACGCACAGAGCGGCGTCGATCCGGGTGATCATGTCGTCGACGAACCTGGTGTCCTCGTCGCCGGTGTTGGGCCAGGCGTTGTTGAGCCCTTGGGGCGCCACGAGGATCGCGCTGTTGGCGGACAGCTCCTGCTGACCGTAGTAGGCCCACGAGGCGCCGCTGCTGCCGCCCGTGGCGACCTCGTTCGCCGTGCCGCCCCACCAGTGGAAGGCGAAGATCAGCCGGTAGGGACGGGCGTTGTCGTAGTTGTCGGGGACTTTCAGGACGAAGTTGCGGCTCTTGCCGCCGCTCTGGATCGTGTGCGTGCCGCTGGTCAGGCCGGGGGCCTTGCCGCACCCGGCGGTCGACGCGGCGGCGCCGACGCCGGTGGTCGACGAGGTGGCCGACGCGGTGTCCGCGAGGGCACCGCTCACCGCCGTGCCGGTCGTGGTCGAGACCACGAACGCCGCGGCGGCGACGGCCCCCGCTAAGGACCTGTGCCTCATCATTGGACTCCTTCGGTGGGTCAGCAGGTGGAATTGGTCTGGGTCAGCAGTCCCAGCCGCCAGGGCAGCCGGTTGTACTCGCCGTCCGCACCGGGATCCAGCCCCTGGTAGAGGTAGCGCAGGTTGCAGGGGCTGATCTCCATGGTCTGGTCGACGTTGGTGCGCACCACCTCGCCGTGGCTGATGTCGCGGGTCCAGGCGCCGTCGGGGAAGGTGACGTTGTTGGCGCGGGCGAACGGGTTGTCCTCGGTGTCGGCCAGCGCCGTCCACGGCCCGGTGATCGCCGGGGCGGTCCAGGAGCGGAACCAGCGGCGGCCGTCGGAGCCGATGGCCTCGTGGATCAGCAGGTACTGGCCGCTGCCCCGGATCTTGTAGAGGTTGGCCGCCTCGAACAGCCGGTACCTGTCCGCGTCCTGCATCGCGATGACGGTGTTGGTGAACCCGTTGGGGAACTGCGAGAGGCTGGTCTCCGACCGGTACAGGTGACCGTTGTCGTCACTGGAGAACAGGTAGCACTTGGCGCTGTCGCAGATGTTCCAGAAGTCGACCCAGTAGCCGTCGCCGATGTTGTCCTGGATGATCTTCGGCATGCCGTCCGCGTAGAAGTTCTTCGGCGCGGACCACCCCTGCGGGTTGGCGATGTCGCGGTTGGTCGAGTAGGAGGCGTTCGAACCGGTCTGGTAGATCAGGTACCACAGCCGTTGCGGGGCGAAGTAGAACACCTGCGGCGCGGCCTTGTAGCCGCCGCCGATGGCGGTGCGGTCCAGGTAGTGGTGCGTCGCCGACGACGCCTGCGACCAGTCGGCGAAGCTGGTGTACATCAGGTTGTAGCCGTCGGTGTAGGTCGAGGCGAACACGTGGTAGCGGCCGTTGTGGTAGACGACGCTCGGGTCCTTCACCGCCACGTTCGGGTGTGTCGCGTCGGGTTTCGGGCTGATCAGGATGCCGCTGGAGGACCACCGGAAGCTGCTGGGCAACGAGCCCGCCGCCTGCCGGGGCGCGGTGGTTGTCGTGGTGCTCACCCCTTCGGTGCACGGCGTGCTGTTGGAGTCGCCTTGCCACCGCGCGGGTGCCGCGTGGGCGACCGAGCACTCCACGGCGGCGGAGGCGGGCGTCACCACCGCTGTGAGCGCGGAGACCGCCGCGAGGGGCACGACGACCGCGACGGCGAGCCTGGACCGCCGCGACGGGAGATGCCGTAGCAGAGACATGGTCATCCTTCATCGGTGGATCGGGTGGTCGCGGACCTGTGCGGGCGGCACGACGCGCACCGGACCGGCGCGGTCACGGCGTCACAGGTCGGGTGGGAACCCGCCTCGCCCTCAGCGGGGGCGGGCGCGGTTCGGCGCGGTTGGTGCCGCTGGAGTTCGTCGCATCGGTGTTCCCATCGTCATCGTTGACGGCGGTCGCGGCGGCGGTCCTCGACCGGCGCGGGGCACGGCCCCGGCGGTGCGGTCTTGATCGCCAGTCAATGTAGCCAGTGGCGCTGCGACAGGTCAAAGCTAAAAATGTGAGCGCTAACTTTAGCTGGTTTCGGCTCGAATCGTGTCGAATGCCGTTCGATGAGGTCACATAAGGCCAGCTAGAAGCGATACAGTGCGAAGTTGCTCCGTTCAGCCCATTGAACAGCACCTTTCCTCGGAGTGGTGTTGTGAGCGTGAACAACAGCAGGTGGCGGGCAGGCCACGCGCCGAGGGGGCCAACGCGGAGAAGTCGACTACGACGCGCGCACCGCTTTGACCGACTCCCCACGCCGCAGCGGCATGGGAACGCGGTGGACGACGGGCGCGCCTCTGGGCCGCGACCGCTGCTCGGCGGCGGCGAAGAGCACCTCCACCGCCTTCGCGCCGAGCTCGTGGTGGGGCAGGGCGACGGTGGTGAGCCTGGGCCGCACCCAGGAGGCGATGGGGTGGTCGTCGAAGGACACCACGGAGACGTCGTCCGGCACGGACAGCCCGGCTTCGGCCAGCGCCTGGTAGGCGCCGAAGGCCAAGCGGTCGTTCAAGCAGAGCAGCGCCCTCGGGCGGTAGCGGCGCAAAATCTCCCCGGTGGCGCGGTAGCCGTCCTCGGGCATCCACTTCGGACACCAACGCGCGCTCACCTCCTCGACCCCCGCACCGCCGAACACCTGGCGGATGCCGACCAGGCGCTCGGTCGCGGCGATGCTGTTGGGCGGCACGTCGTCCAGACCGGGGCCCGCGCCGACCAGGTGGATCCCCTCGCGGTGCCCGGCCTCGACGAGGACCTGCGCGGCGGCGCGGCCCGCGCCCACCTCGTCGGGCAGCACCACGGGCAGCGACGAGCACGCCGCGGGCAGGGCGTTGAGCAGCACCGCCGGACCTCGGTCCAGCCCCTCGGGCACGCCGACCACCCTGGTGTACATCGCGGCGAAGACGATGCCCTCGACCTGGCGGTCGCGCATCGCCTCGACCAGCGTCCGCTCCACCTCGGGATCGCCGCCGCTCTCGCCGAAGAACAGCATGGAGTCCCGCTGGTGCGCGGCTTCCAGCGCGCCCCTGATCATGGCGCCCGCCAGCAGCGAGGAGGCGACGGTGTCGGACAGGAACCCGATCGTCCGCGAGCGCCCGGCGCGCAGGCCGACCGAGAGGGTCTTGCGCCGGTACCCCAACTCCTGGGCGGTCGAGCGCACCCGGCGCTCGACCTCTTCGGAGATGCGCAGGTCCCTGCCGCGGCCCGCCAGCACGAGGGAGACCGTCGTGGTGGAGACCCCCGTCGCCTTGGCCACGTCGGCCAGCGTGACACGTCGTCGACCCACCGCGGTCCTCCGTCCTCAATGGACGCCCGCCGGGCAGGCAGCGGGTCGCACCACATCGAAACCACCGGATGCTAACAAGTTCCCGCTGGTGCGCGGGAGAACCAGCTGGTGCCGGACGCGCCGCGGCTACCGGTCGGCGCGATCCGCGGCGGCCAGGTGGTCGCGCAGCCGCGCGTGCCGGAACTGGTAGACCCCGCCCGCCTGCCTGAGCACGCCCCGCTGGTGCGCGTCGGCCAGGAAGGCCATCACGGCCCAGGGCAGGCGCCCGGTCAGCGGGAGCCACAGCCGGGCGAGCAGCCACGGCCCCCATGACGTGACGAACAGCGCCCAGATCAGCATGCCCAGCACGGCCAGGGTCAGGAAGCCCGCGAACCACAACCCACTGGTGAACACCACGTCGAAGGGCACGCCGAACGCGGGCTCGAAGGCGATGCGCATCATCAGCCAGAACACCGCCGCCCCACCCACCCCCGCCACGAGTCCCTGCCGCAGCGCGGTGCGCCGGTCGGTGCGCAGGAACTCGGCCGGACTGGTGATCTCGGTGGGTTCGACCGGGGCGCCCAGGGCGTGGACGAAGGCGACCACGGACCACACGCCGAAGCCGGCGAGCAGACCCGCGGCGAGGCCCACCGGGACGACGTTCCCGCCCCGGCCGAAGACCGACGCCGTGAGCCCGAACAGAACACCGCCGCTGGTCCAGACGGCGAGCCAGGCCGCCGTGTGCTTGCTCCGCAGGCCGCGGGCGAGCTGCCCGGCGATGTGGCGGAGTCGACCGCGCAGCCGCAACCGCAGGCGGGCGGGCGACGGGCGGATGCCGCGGCCCTGCCCGACGATCGCACCCCCGACCGCGCCGCAGACCACGCCCGCCACCAGCGTCGCGATCACCCACGCGCGCTGTCCGGCGGGATCGGGCCAACGCCCCGCCCACACGGCGAAGCCCGTGCCGAGCCAGGTGGCCGCCGTGATCACCAGCCCGGCCGTGACGCCCACGACGACTCGGGGCACCGCCAGCACGAACCGCCACCAGGCGATGTCGTGGGTTCCGCTGCGGTGCAGGTGGTGGGCCAGGAACCGCAGGTGCCCCGCCACCCGCGACGTGCCCGCGCCCGACGCGCGGCCGGAGTACACGGCGGGCAGGAACCCGGCGAGCAGGCGGTCCTCGATCACCTCGCGGGTCGTCCGGGAGTCCCGCCCGTCCAGGGCGAGCAGTTGCGCCGGGTCGGCGTCGGTGTCGCTGAACATCGTCCTGGCCATGGCGACCATGAGCGGCGTCGAGAGCACTTCCGCCAGCGCGCTGCCGGTGCCCGACCGCCGCAGGTGCTCCAGGACCGGGTGCCACTTCGTGCGGGAACCGCTCAGCTTGCGCGTCGTGAGCGGCAGGTAGCGGTCGAGGTCGTCGACCGTCAGCGCCTCCAGCCGCACGACCGCCGCCGCGGTCAGCACGTCCGAGGCCGCGACCGCTTCGCGGAACTCGCGCGGCCTGCTGGTCAGCAGGAACTGCTCCCCTGGGCGCACCTCGGCGTTGATCCTGGTGATCACCTCACCGCGCAGGCCCTCGGTGACCTCGTCCAGGCCGTCGAGGACCGGCAGCACGCGCCGGGTGGCGAGCAACCGCGCGGCGAGGGTGCCGTCCGCGCCGTCGGATCGCGCGAGCACCGGGTAGTTGGTGACGAGCTGCTCGGCGAGCCAGTCGCGCAGGGGCACCAGCGCCGGGTTCCAGGACCCCAGCGGGAAGATCACCGGCACGGGCTCCCCGGTCGCGCGCTCGCGCTCCTCCAGCAGCGTCAGGGCGAACCTGGAGGTCAGGACGGTCTTGCCCGAGCCCGCTTCGCCCAGCACCACCAGCCGTCGCGACGGCACCCGGCGGAACGCGTCGACGACGTGGTCGCCCCGGCCGTCGAGGACCAGGGGCGTGCTGTCGTCGGGGGTGCCGTTGATGTTCTGCCAGTGGTCGGCCACGTCCTCCTCGGCGTTCACCCACCGGAACGGCAGCGGGAACGGGTCGTGCACGTGCCGGATCTGCTCCTCCGACTCCCACTGCCTGCGCACCGCGTCCGCGATGACGTCCGCCACGGCGTCGAGCCGGTCCGCCGAGCCCTCCGGCACCGCGGTGCGCCGCGCCTGGCTGACCGAGAAGTAAGCGGTGTAGAGGGTGACCGGCAGGCTGAGCACGGCGATCACCATGCTGACCACGCTGGCGATCTTATCGCCCCGCTCCAGCCCTCCTTCGGCCAGCAGCAGCACCAGGCTGGTCACCACCGCCGAGCAGAACGCCAAGCCGCTGAGGGCAGCCACCACTCGCCTGGCGGATAACCGCTGCACTCGCCTCAACCCACTCTCCCGGATCAACGCCCCGCAGATCATGGCGCATCGGCGCGCCCTCGTGTGGCGCGCAGCGCCAATCCGCCGACGAGTCGATCACGCGATCGCCCCGGAACCGCTCGCCCGCCCCTGACCGCCCGGACCTACCGGTCAGGTGGGCCGCGGCGCCGCGGCGGGCGCGGGCAGCGGGGCCAGCACGGGGTTGTGGGCCCGCTGGTAGATCACCGAGCTGCGGAAGCTGACGATCTCGCGCCGCTTGCTCAGCCGGTCGACGAGGAAGGCGTGCAGGTGGTCGAGGTCCTGGACGGCCACGTGCAGGAGGAAGTCGTCCCCACCCGCGAGCACGAAGACGGTGAGCACCTCGGGCATCCCGCCGACGGAGTCCTTGAAGGTGTCGATCACCGCTCGGCTGAGGGGACGGACCTGGACCGCGATGAAGGCCTGGACACCGCGGTTGAGGGCGACCAGGTCGATTTCGGCGTGGTAGCCGCGGATGACCCCGCGGCGGGTCAGGGCGCGAACGCGCTCCAGGCAGGTCGACGGGGCGATGCCCAGCTTGCGCGCCAGCTCCCGGTTGGACTGCCGCGCATCCGACTGCAAGTGCTCGATGATCGCCGAATCAAGTTCGTCCATCCGGCCATCTTCCCATGGGTTCCGATCACTTGATCGGAAGTGAAACCGCTCAGCCGTCCGAATGGCTAGTTTTAGAGCTGATCACCGGCTCTTTGGAGGGGGTATCGGTCGCTTCGCCGGCCAAGGTGGTTCTGGCGGTCCGCTCGGGCCCCGACGTGGGCGGGTGTCGAACCCGCACCCCGTTCCGGCGCCCAGCGCCTGCCGCTGCTCGGTTCGGGCACGTGACGCCCCGACCCGCTCCTCCCCCGCGAGTCCACACCCAGGAAGAGGACCTCATGACCGCGCCAGTGCCCGCCCACCGGCCCGCCGCTGCCGCCGCGCGGCCGCTCACCGCCGAGCGCGTCCGCATCGAACGCGGTCGGCGTTCGGGGCAGACCGTCATCGTCAGCGTCGACTCGACCCGGCTCGGACCGGCGCTGGGCGGCTGTCGCGTCAAGACCTACCCGAGCTGGCGCGACGGCTTGGACGACGTGCTGCGGCTCTCGGCCGCCATGACGGAGAAGGCCGCGTTGGCCGGTCTCGACCACGGCGGGGGCAAGACCGTGGTCGCCCTGGACGGGTCGACCTCGGCCGACTGGACCGGTGCCCGGCGGGCGGACCTGCTCGCCGACGTGGCCGAGGTCGTCGAGGGCTTCGGCGGCGACTACATCACCGGCCCCGACATCGGCACCAGCCCGGAGGACATGGCCCTGCTGTGGAGCGGCACCCGGCACGTGCTGTGCCGCCCGGAGAGCGCGGGCGGCAGCGGCGACTCGTCGATCCCGACGGCGCTGGGCGTCACCAGCGCGATCGAGGCCGTGTGCGCTCACCTCTGGGCCGGTCGCGACCTGTCCACGCTGCGGTTCTCGCTCATCGGTCTGGGACACGTCGGCGCGGTCGTCGGCGATTGGCTGGCCGCGCGCGGCGCCGAGCTGACCGTGTCCGACATCGACCCCCGTCACCGGGCACTGGCCGAGCGCTGGCGAGCCACCTGGGTCACGCCGCGAGAGGCGCTGCTGCGGGAGGTCGACGTCGTCGTCCCGTGCGCGGTCGGGGGCATCCTCACCCCGGACAGCGTGGCGCGGCTGCGCTGCCGCGCCGTGGTGGGAGCGGCGAACAACCAGCTCGACCACGCCTCGACGGCGGACCTGCTGCACGAGCGCGGGGTGCTGTGGGCGCCGGACACCATCGTCAGCGCGGGCGGCATCATCGCCTCCGTGGCCAGGGAGCTGCACGGGGCCACCCGCGTCGAGGCGGAGCGGCGCGTCCGCGGCATCGGCGACCGGCTCGCGGGTGTGCTGGCCGATGCGAACACCAGGGGCACCACACCCCTGCGGGCCGCCCGTGATCTGGTCGACCGGCGACTGCGGAACTCGTCCGGGGAACGCCCGGACGGCCCCGCGGTCGGTTGGGCGCAGGCCGCGGCCGCACCGGATCGGCCGTGACGACCAGGAGTCGACCGCGCTCGGTCCGCGGCACGCGGAGCAGTGCCGGATCGCGGCTCACCCGGCCGCGATGAGGGCTTGGGGCGCGGCCTGCTTGATGCGGGTGCGCAGCCAGGTCAGCTGGCGGGCGGTGTCCTGCTCGCGGGAGTTGACGACGTCGAGCAGCTCCCGGTCGCGCAACCCTTGTGCGGCTTGGCCGACGACGGTCCAGGTGATGTCGGTCAGGCTGGCCAGGGTGTAGAGGTCCTGGAGGTCGCGCAGCAAGCCGACAGGACCGCCGCGGGTCGATTCCAGCCCCGCGGCGTGCAGGCGTTCGGGCTCGTCCTCGCGGTGCTCGCCGTAGCGCCGCACGACCGGGGCCAGCGCCTCGGCCTGCTGGTCGGCGAGGTCGGCGAGGACCTGGCAGGTGTGCCGCACGTCGGGTTCCTCGCCGTGGCCGCGACCGACCTCGCGGAAGGCGTCGGCCAGCGTGGTCAGCGAGGTGTGCAGCAGTCCGAGGTAAGTGGCCAGGTGCACGGTTCAGCCCTTCGGCGCGGCGTGCGGCAGCACGTTCGGGGTGCGGTCGGGGACGGGCGGCGGCGCGGGCGGGTCGGTGGGCGCCACGTCCTCGCGCACGTCGTCATCACCACGGGTCGGCACGACGCCCACCGAGTCCTGAGGGGCGGACGCGGTGGTGGTGGGCGCGGGCGCGGGGCCGGTGGCGCCTGCCAGCCTGGTCACCCGCACCGCGCTGATCTTGAACAGGGGTTGTTTGGACACCGGGTCCCACTCGGTCGGCGTCAGCTCGTTGGCCGCGCGCGCGTGCTGGTCGCCCTCGGTGTCCCAGTAACCGTAATGGAACGGCAGGAACACCACCCCGTCGCGGCCGCGCCCGACGCGGGCAGGAGCCTCGACGCGGCCACGGGGTGACTCGACGCGCACCAGATCGCCCTCGGCCACGCCCAGGGCGGCGGCATCGGCGGCGGACAGCTCCACCCACGGTTCGGGCGCGGCGCGGCGCAACTGCCGGGAGCGGCCGGTCTTGGTGCGGGTGTGGAAGTGGTAGACCGTGCGCCCGGTGGTGCACAGCAGCGGGTACTCGTCGTCGGGTTGTTCCGGCGGCGGCGCGTAGTGGGCGGTCTTGAGGAACGCCCGGCCATCCGGGCGTCGCGCCTTGTACTGCTCGGCCGAGGTGGTGCCGCCGGTGAGCAGGTCGTGGCCGTAGTCCTCGCACACCTCGGGGTGGGTGGGGAACACGCCGTCGGTGTAGAGCCGGTCGCACCCGTCGGGGTGCTCTTCGTTGCAGGGCCAAGGGATTCCGCTGCCACCGCGCAGCTTGGCGTAGGACAGCCCGGTGTAGTCGCACAGCCTGCCGCGACTGCACTCCCGCCACGCCTCGAACGCGCCCTCGGGGTCGGACCACTTGATCAGCGGCGCGCCGTCGCGGTCGCGGAAGTCCATGCGGCGGGCGTAGTCCAGGAAGATGTCCAGGTCGGCGCGGGCCTCGCCGGGCGGCTCGACGGCCTTGTCCGACAGGTGCACGGTGCGGTTGACGTTGGTGAACGTGCCCTGCTTCTCACCCCACAGCGCGGCGGGCAGCACCACGTCGGCGTACTCGGCGGTCTCGGTGCGGAACCCGTCCTGCACCACCACGAACAGGTCCTTCTTCGCCAGGATCTCCCGCACGCGCGGCAGCTGCGGCAGCGACACCGCCGGGTTGGTCGCCGAGATCCACAGGAACCTGATCGAGCCCTGCTCGGCGTAGCGCCAGATCTGCATCGCGTGCGTGGGCGGGGCCCAGTGCGGGATGGTCAGCGGGTCGACGTTCCACAGCCGCGCCAGCTCTCGGACGTGCTCGGGGTTGTCCCAGTTGCGGAAGCCGGGCAGGTCGCCGTCCGCGCCGCACTCGCGGGTGTTCTGGGCGGTGGGCTGGCCGTTCATCTGCAGGATGCCGCAACCCCGGCGGCCGATCAGCCCGCGCAGCAGGTGCAGGTTGTTGACCTGGCAGGCCGCCGCGGTGGCCTGGTGGGACTGGTAGAAGCCCTGCAGCACGGTGGACAGCACCCGCTCCCCGGTGCCGAAGATCCGCGCGGCCCGGCGCAGGTCGGCGGGGTCGACGCGGCAGATCCCCGCCACGTGCTCGGGCGTGTACGGCTCGACGGTGGCGGCCAGCTCGTCGAAGCCCAGCGTGTGCGCCTCGACGTAGTCGCGGTCCACCCAGCCGTTGGCGATGACCTCCCGGACCAGGCCGTTCATCAGCGCCTGGTTGGTGCCCGGCAGCGGGGCCAGGTGCACTCCCCCGGACTCCGACGCCGCCTCGGCCACCTTCGTGCGCCGGGGGTCCACCGCGACGACCACCGGCCGGTCCGGCCCCGCCAGGCGGTCCAGCACGCGGGCCCACAGCACGGTCTGGGTCTCGGCCATGTTGTGCCCGAACAGGAACAGCGCGTCGCAGGAGTCGATGTCGGTGTAGCTGCCGGGCTGGCCGTCGGAGCCGAAGCTCTCCTTCATCGCCGCCGCGGCGGTGGCGGTGCACAGCCGGGTGTTGCCGTCCATGTGCGGCGTGCCCAGTCCCGCTTTGCCGATCACCCCGAGGGTGTAGTACTCCTCCAGGAACAGCTGCCCGCTGGTGTAGAAGCCGTGCGACAGCGGCCCCGTCTCCGCCAGCAGCTCGCGGGAGCGCCGCACGACCCGGTCCATCGCGGTGTCCCAGTCGGTCTCCATCAGCCTGCCGCCCTCGCGCACCAGCGGGCGGGTCAGCCGGTCGCGACCGGCCCACTGCCACGAGCCGTACAGGCCCTTGGGGCCCAGCCGTCCGTGGTTGACCACGTCGCCCGCGCGGCCCCGCACGCCGACCATCCGCCCGTTCTTGACCGCGATGTCGCAGCCGCACCCGTTGCTGCACAGCACGCACGCCGACTGCACCCAGCGGTCGACGTCCGACTCCGCCAGCCCGGCGTCCAGGTGCAGGTCCACCCGCACCGGCCACGGGGTGTCCTTCGCGTGCGGGGTGCGGGTGCCCCAGATGTCCGCGATCCGATCCGCCATGCGTCCCTCCGTCGCCCCGGTGTGACCAGCGTGTCGGCTACCCACCGCGACGGCTGTCAACCACGCGGCCGGTGCCGGGGCCTGCGAGGGTGGTGGTGTGACCGGTGGCAGGCGGACCGGTCACGTCCGGCTCGTCCCCGCCTCAGCTGTTGCGGCCGGACAGCGCGTCGCGCAACCGGTCGATCAGGCCCGTGCCGGGGTTGAGCAGCAGGTTGGCCGGTGGCTTGTCCGGGGCCGCCGGGTGCGGCCGGGTCGGGGCGACCTTCTTGGCCGCGATCACCTTGCGCCCCAGCTCCTGCAGGTCCTCGGCCGAGCAGCGGGCCGCGAGCTGGGGCAGCAGGTCGGACTCCTCGTCCTGGATGTGGTGGCGGATCTCGCGCATGAGTTCGCCGAGCAGTTGGTCGAAGCGGGGGTCGGTGGGCTCCAGGCCCTCCAGCTCCTTCATCACCAGCTCGGCTTCGGCGTGCTCCCGCAGCTCGTGGTCGGCCACCTCGTCGCCGTTGGGCAGCACCTTCCGGGCGGCCGGGTACATGAACTGCTCCTCGGCCACCGCGTGGCGCACCAGCTGGGTGATGACGTGGTCGGCCAGGGCACGGCGGTGCTCGGGGGTGCCCTGCCCCCTCTCCAGCTCGTCGAAGACCCGCTCGACCTCCCGGTGGTCGGCGGTGATCACGCGGATCAGGTCGGTGTCGTGCTCACGCGCGGCGGTCACGGGAACCTCCTTGGGAAATCGGGTCACCGCCGTCTACCCCGTGCCGGGCCCGCCAACCAGCCGCCACCCGATCGGACCTGCCGCAGCCGCTCGACGGTGTGAGCGGGCGCCACGGCCGCTTCAGCCGATGACGGCGAGCAGGTCGCGGCAGGCGGTCTCGCACGCCCGGCACGCCTCGGCGCAGATGCGGCAGTGCTCGTGCATGTTCGCGTGCGCGCCGCACTCGTCGCCGCAGGACTTGCACGCCATCGCGCACGCCTCCAGCAGCGCCCGGCTGATGTTGGCGTCGTAACCGGTGTGCCGCGACAGCACCCGCGCGGTCGCCGCGCAGATGTCGGCGCAGTCCATGTTGGTGCGCACGCACTTGGTCAGCTCCGCCACCGAGCTCTCGCTCAGGCACGCGTCCGCGCACGCCGTGCACGCCTCGGCGCACGCGATCAGCGCGTCGATGGCCCCCGCCAGCTTCACCCGGTCCAGGGTGATCTCGGCGGGGTAGGTCTCCAGCATCGGCATCGTGGTGGTGGTCAACGCGGTCACTCCTCGTCTCGGGGCGTGCTACCGCAGCCGGACGGGTCCGGCGTCGATGGGCACGCGGAACAGGTGGTAGGGCTTGCGCCTGCGGTCCTGCCCGCCCTGGTAGTTCGCCTGGCGGTGCAGCTGGTTGGCGGTGACGTACAGGTAGCCCTCGGCCACCGACATCGTGTCCGGCCACAGCAGCCGGGGGTCGTGGGCGACGGTCTCGAACGTGCCGTCGGGCAGCCTGCGCAGCACCGCGTCGTGCTCGTAGTCGGTCAGGTACAGCCGCCCCGCGTCGTCGGTCTCCAACCCGTCGGAGCCCCCGCCCTTGTCGCCTTCGTCGACCACCTGCTCGCCCACCTCGTCGTCGGGCAGCGAGCGGTCCAGCAGCGCCTGGGTGGGCACGCTGTACCAGTGGCGCGAGGCCAGCGGGCAGTAGACCAGCCGGGTGCCGTCGGCGGTGATGGCGATGCCGTCCGCGCCCATCGACACCGGCTTCGGCTCGCCGTCGGCGGGGCGCTCCAGCAACGGGGCGCCCTCCACCACCGGGCGGAAGACCTCCAGGGGCACGGCCTTGGTCGACGGGTGGTCGTGCAGCCGCCGCCACGACTCGCCGCCGGCCAGGTCGACCACGATGATCCCGTTGGGGCCCGAGCCGGCCGAGTCGGTGATGTAGGCGACGCCGGCATCGCCGCGGCGCAGGTCGAAGCGCACGTCGTTGAGGTAGGTCGTCTCCAGCGCCACGTCCGGCGGGAAGGTGATGACCCGCTCGACGGTGTCGGTGCTCAGGTCCACGCACACCAGCTTCGGCCCGCCCGGTCTCGTCGGCCGGAACAGCGGGCTGCCGGTGTCGAGCACCCACAGCCGGTCGGCGGGGTCGACCACGACGCTCTGCACCGACACGAACGCGTTCGCGTCGTCGTCCGAGGAGGGCGAGTTCCACCGCTGGTCGGGGAACGGCACCTCCCGGCCCTCGCGCAGCTCCACCACGGTCGCGGGCACCTCGTCACCCCACCGGGGGAAGTTGACGAAGATCCGGCCGCCGTGCGACACGCTCACCCCGGTCGGCATGGGACCGGTGAACTCGTGCACCACTTCCAACGCCATGCGGAAACCCCGCTTCCTCGGTCGGCTGGTGACGGAACCGCCACGTTCCCGGCGACCGTCGCCGTCCCGCTGGTCCGGTACCCGCGCTCGCACCCCCGAAACGCCGATCCGCGATGTGCCGAGACGTCCTCCCTGCCCGCACAGGCACAGCGGGCCCGTACTCCCGGTCTCGCCGCTCCGCACACCGGGCCAAGCGCAGCGGCGGCAGATCCGGCCGCCGCCCTGTCCCGCTGCCCGGCCGCAGGCCCGCTGCCTGCCTGATCGGCCTGATCGGCGCGGGCCACGCCGCCTTGTGCTCACTCCGAGTCGAGTGAGTTCGTACGCATAACACTTTCGGGTGGCGACCAAACGGGTGATGATCACCGGCATGATCGTGATCATCTCCAGGGCGGGCGGCCGCGCATGACCACCCGCCGCCTGCTCGTGCTCCTGCCGCTCGTGCTCCTGCCGCTCGTGCTGCTGCTCCTGCCCGGCGCCCCGCCAGCCGGTGGCGCGGCGACCACGGCCTGGTGCCAGTCGCTGGCCGCGGGCGCGCCCGTGGTCGACGTGCTCGGCGACTCGGTGGCCCGCGGCGACCGCGCCGACGACGAGCACCGCTGGCCCCTGCTGCTGCAGCAGAGCCTGGTGGCCGACGGCCACCCCGGCGCGCAGGTGTGGTCCGGCGGCGCGGTGGCGGGCTCGACCACCGCCGACTTCCTGCCCGGCGGGCCGCAGCACGGCCACGTCGCCTTCACCCGCCACCGCCCCCCGCTGATCATCATGAACTGGGGCATCAACGACTGGCTCCAGCGGGTGCCGGTGCAGACCTACCGGCAGCAGTTCCAGGCGATCATCGACGAGGTCCGGGGCTACAGCCCCGACAGCCTCATCGTGCTGCTGCACAGCCCCTGGGTCTACCACCCGCGCTACACCGCCGAACTCGGCCCCCAAGCGCCCTACGGCGAGGCGATGCGCGACCTGGCCCTGACCAACAACCTGCCGATGATCAACCTGGAATGGGCTTTCCCCGGCGACAACCGCTGGGGCGGCTACCACGAGGACCTGGTCCACCCCAGCAACGCGGGCAACAACACCATCTTCGGCATCGTCCGCGAAGTCGCCATGCAGTTCTGCTCCCCGCGACGACCCGGCGGCCTGCCGCAGGGCGGCTGACACGCCACCGGACACCACGGCGACCAGCAGGCGGGAGCATCTCCTGCCCGCCCTCGCCGGCGATACGCCTGGTGCGGAAGGACGATCAGGCCGGAGGCGCGAGACCCCTCGGGGTGCGGGAACCCGTTCTGCGCGTCGACGACGAGAACTGCGGTGGTGGACGCGGCAGTCTCACCAGGGCACGGCCCCGGCGTCCTCGAACAGCCCGCCGCTCGGGCCGTCGTCGGGCAGCGTGGCGAGCCGGATGGCGATCCTGGCCCCTTCCTCGGCGGTGCTGGGGCCCTGGAAGTCGTTGAAGTCGGTGGCGACGTAGCCGGGGCAGGCGCCGTTGACCTTGATGCCGGTGCCTGCCAGCTCCCTGGCGTACTGGACGGTGATCGCGTTGAGGAACGTCTTCGACGGCGCGTAGGCCCCGCTGGGCCCACCCAGGTCGACCTCCGGCGCGGTCTGCAGGGTCAGCGAGGACAGGTGGCTGGACTGGTTGACGATGCGCGGGTGCGCGGAGCGGCGCAGCAGCGGCAGCATCGCGTTGATGACCCGGACCACGCCGATCACGTTGGTCTCCACCACCGCCCGCAGGTTCTCCGGTGTGACGGTCGAGGGCGCGTCCGGCCACACCCCGGTGATGCCCGCGTTGTTGACCAGCACGTCCAGCCGCCCGGCGCGCTGGTCGACCAGCGCGGCGGCGGCCGCGACGCTCGCGTCGTCGGTCACGTCCAGCGGCACTCCGAACGCGTCGACGCCCACCGCCCGCAGCTTCGCCACGGCGTCCTCCCGGCGGTGTCCGTCGCGCGCGCCGACGCCGACGCCGCAGCCCAGCGCGCCGAGGCCGGCCGCGATCTCGTACCCGATTCCCTTGTTCGCACCGGTGACCAGCGCGATCGTCCGTCCGCTCATGCCGTTGATCGTGGCCGGGCACCGGCGCGGCACCAACACCGCCCGGATCAGGCAGCGATACCCGACGGGTATGGATCGGCGCTAGCCTGGGCCGGTGGAGGCACGGGAGTTGCGGTACTTCGTCGCGGTCGCCGAGGAGTTGCACTTCGGCCGGGCCGCCCAGCGCCTGGGCATCGCCCAGCCACCGCTGTCGCGGGCGATCACCCGGTTCGAGCGGCGGCTCGGGGTCGCGCTGCTGGAGCGCACCAGCCGCAGGGTCTCGCTCACCGAAGCGGGGTCGGTGCTGCTGGCCGAGGGCCGGGCGATCCTCGGCGCGATGGCGGCCGCGGAGCGGCGCACCCGGCGGGCCGCGACCAGCAGGCCCTCGCTCGTCCTGGCCACCAAGGCGGGTGCCTGCGGGGACCTGCTGGCCGAACTGCTCGACGCCTACGCCGCCGAGCCGGGCGCCGTCGCCGTCGACCTGCTGCTGTGCGAGTCCCAACCCCAGCGCGAGCTGCACGACGGCCAGGCCGACGTGGCGCTGCTGCACCAGCCGTTCGACTCCACGGCCGGGCTGGACACCGAGATCCTCAACACCGAGGGGCAGATCGCCATCCTGCCCTCCGCGCACCCGCTCGCGAGCAGGGCCCGCGTCCGGATGGCCGATGTCGACGCCCTGCCCGACCTCCCGCCCGCCCGCTGGCCCCACCCCGACGGCGGCTACCCCGACGGCCCCGGCCCGGAGGTGCGCAACCAGACCCAGCTCTTCCAGCTGATCGCGCTGGGCCGCACCACCGTGGTCATGCCCGAGTCCAGCAGCGCCAACCTGGTCGACGGCCTGACCGCCGTGCCGGTGCTGGACGCGCCCGCCGTGACCACGGTCATCGCCTGGCCGCCGCACAGCCGCTCACGGGCGCTGGCCGACCTGGTCCGCACGGCCACCGCCCTGGCGGAGTCCTCTGTGGACGACTCCGGTCCATTGAGGACCGACGAGCGGGGGAACGGTCACCCGGCGCTGGCGAAGGTCGGCAGCGTGAGCGCCGAGTAGGCGGGCCGCTCCACATCGCCGGGCATGGCCGAGAGGGAGCGCAACCTGGCGTTGCGCTCCGCCAGCGCCTCGGCGGTCGGGGGGATCAGGGTGCCGCTCCCCTCTTCGACGAGGGCCTGGTTCATCTCCACGTACCCACGCGTGCCGCGTTCGTAGGCGTCGAACGCCTCGGCGTGGCCGTGCTGGCGGGCGAGTTCGCCCGCCAGCACGTAGGCGCCGACCAGGGCCAGACTCGACCCCTGCCCGGTGAAGAACGAAGGGGCGTAGGCGGCGTCGCCGACCAGGGCGACCCGGCCGCTGGACCACCGGGGCAGGCGGATCTGGCTGACGACGTCGAAGAACAGGTCGTCCGCGGCGCGCATCGCGGTGAGCATCCTCGGCACCTGCCACTCGTCGTCGGCGAACACCGAGCTGATGAGGTCGCGCTGCGCAGCGGGATCGCGGAAGGCGTCGAAGGGCGGCTCGGGGCGGGTGAAGCTGAGGAAGCCGTGCACCTCGTCGCCGTCGCCCGCGGCGTAGAGGGCGGCGGAGCGGCCAGGGCGGTTCCAGAGCACGCCCTCGTGGGAGAGCCCCAGTTCATTGGGCATGGTGAACCCCGCGAAGCAGTAGCCGAGGTAGCGGTGGAACCGCTCCTCGGGGCCGAAGACGAGTTCGCGGGTCGACGAGTGCAGGCCGTCGGCCCCCACGACGAGGTCGAAGGTCCGCCGTGCACCGCTGCGGAAGCCGACGTCCACACCGCGGTCGTGCTGGTCGAGCGCGGAGATGGAGTCGTTGAATAGGAATTCGACGTCGTCGCGGACGGCGCCGTAGAGGACCTTGGTGAGGTCCCCCCGGGGCAGTTCCACGTCGTCGCCGTCGTCGCCGACCGTCGTGGCGGTCGGGAGGGAGGTGACGGGACTGCCGTCGGGGTCGAGGAAGGTGATCCTGCGCGTGTCGACGTGCGCCTCCCGGAGCCGGGGCAGGACCCCCATCCGCCGGACGACCTCCACGGCGGTGCCCCGGATGTCGACGGGGTACCCACCGCCGCGGGGTGCGCCCGCCTTCTCCACGACCGTGACCTCGAAGCCGTGACGGTTGAGCCAGAAGGCCAGCGCCGGACCGGCGATGCTGGCCCCGGAGATCAGGACCGAGCCCTTGGACGAGGTGTTCACGCGTGCTCCTCCCCGGTCGGACGCGCACGGCGGCCGACCAGATAGCTAAGTCAGGTATCCTTTTTCGCGGCGCACCGGCGCCTCGCACCCGTGCCACCCCTGACAACTATATACCTAACTTAGGTATCGAAGTGAGTTGAGATGAACGACACACCGGCTCGGCGGTCGGCCGAGGAAGGCGAACCCGGAGTCGACCTGCTGGCGGTGCTCCCCCGCCTGACGCAGCTCAGCGGCATGCTCAACCGCAGCCGCCTGGTCGAGCGGGCGATCGACCACGCCGGGATCACGCTGGACCGGCCCGCGCTGTCGGTGCTGATCGTGCTGCACATGGCGGATCAGCCGCTGCGCATCGGCGAGATCGCCAAGCGCATGCAGGTCGTCGGACCGCACGTCACCCGCCAGCTGCACGAGCTGGAGCGGCGCGGGCTGGTGCGCCGGGTCGTGGACCCGGACGACCAGCGGGCGCGCCTGGTGGAGCTGACCCCCGAGGGGGCCGGACTGGCGGGCCGCTACCTGCGGACCATCCTCGGCTGGCTCACCGACGCCCTCGCCGACTGGTCCGAAGAGGAGCGCCGGACCTTCGGCCGCCTCCTCGCGCGGTTCGCCGACGACCTCACCGCCCGGCTGGCCGCCCTCGACGACGGGGAGCCGACCGCCCCCTGACGCGCGGGCGGGGTCGGTGCGGCGCGCGCACCGCGCCGCATCGACGACAGGCAAACGCTGTCCTGCCCGGTGTCCGCCATCGCCTCCGAGGTGCGCGGGGCGGACCGCGGCGCCGTCGCCCCCCACTCCGCGACCGCGTGGCGGGGGGCGGGCCTAGGGCGAGCGGGGCGCGGTCAGCTGGGGAGGAGCTTCGCGACGTCGGGGGCGTAGACGGTCATCCAGTGCGGGTGCAGCCGGTAGTAGACGACATCGTTGTCCCAGTCGAAGCCGTCCTCGCCGTAGAAGTCCTTGAAGTAGGCCAGCAGCTCCGGCCAGTCCGCGGCGGGCTCGCCGTCGCGGGGGTTGAGCACCTCCACCGCGCCGTGCGTGAACACGCCGAGGTCCTCGCCGCGCAGGTGCGCGGCGCTGACGGCGGGACGGGCGGCGAGGTGGCGCGCCTTGGCCGCGGTGGGCGCCGTGCCGAAGTGCCACTTGCCGTGCAGGAAGTGCCCGTCCACGGCGCTGACGCGCGGCTCGCCCTTGGCCGTCACGGTGGACACGGCCAGCGTGCACATGCCGGTCAGGACGCGGGTGAGCTGCCGCGCGGTGATCGTGCTCTCGGCGACGATCGAGCGGAGGTGGGCGGTGGAGCGGGACAGGGAGGCGTCGAGCAGGGACTGGAGCGCGTCGAGTTCTTCCGCCGTTTCACGCATGGGACCACCATAGGCAGGACCGGGTCGACCGCCGCACCGATCGCCGCGCGCTAGGGGTAGTAGCCCTGGACCGGAATCTTCGCCTCGTCGTACAGGTGGGGCCCGTCGGCGGGCACCTCGCGGAAACCGCCGGAGGTCTTCAACCCGTCGAGCTGGTCGGTCGACAGCGCGAACACCACGCGCCCGATCCCCGAGCGGGCCAGCGCCCCCGCGCACATCCCGCAGGGCTGGCAACTGGTGTACATCGTGGTCCCCGCCGCGGTGGCCGCGTCCAGCGACCGGGCCGCCCAGCGGGCCAGCTTCAGCTCCGGGTGGGCGGTGATGTCGTCGTCGGTCAGGCTGGAGTTGCGCTCCTCCGCCAGCACCGCCCCGTCCGGTCCGACCAGCAGCGACCCGAACGGCGGGTTCCCGCCCGCCCGCGCTTCGGCCGCCAGCGCGATGGCCCGCCGCAGGTGCTCTTCGTCCACCGGAACTCCTCCCACGCCGGTCACCACGTGGTCGAGGCTACGACCGGAACGCGGGACGCGGCCAACCGCATGACAAAGGATTGTCCTGCAGCTACTCCGTTCGGACCTTCACTTTTGTCGAAAACGTTCATAAGTTACAGGAGATCAACGCAAAAGTTACGCGATCAAGTGCGAAAGTGGCCCCCTGCCCCCTACGCCTCGTGGCCGATCTCCCTTCGGCGCCACCGCGAACGCGATCACCCCGCCGAACCGTGGCGCCGCGCCGAGTGCGGCTTCCCGCACTCCGTTCGGACCAGCCCCGTCGAGCCGGATGGAGAAGTATGGACGAACACGCCCAGACCGGGTGGTTGAGCAGGCTCATCTCCCGCCGCGCGGTGCTGACCACCACCGCGGTCGGCCTGACCGCTCCGGCGGTCGCGACCTCCGGCTTCGTGGCACCGCGCAGCGCGGCCGTGGCGCAGGCCGGAACCGTCAAGAAGGTCACCATCTACGCCGAAGCGCTGCCCGGCAACCTCTACGGCTACGGCCTGGAACCCGGCAAGGCCACGATCCCCGGCCCCACCCTGGAGGTCTACGAGGGCGACACGCTGGAGATCACCCTGGTCAACAACACCGACCGGCGGATGTCCATCCACCCGCACGGCGTGGACTACAGCACCGACTCCGACGGGGCGCCGCTGAACAACTCGTTCAACAACCCCGGCGAGACCCGCGTCTACACGTGGCGCACCCGCGAGATGACCAGCGCGGGCGGCGGGAGCAGGCGGTTCATGCCGGGCAGCGCGGGCTACTGGCACTACCACGACCACGCCATGGGCACCGACCACGGCACGCTGGGCATCGCGCGCGGCCTGTACGGCGCGCTGGTCGTGCGCCGCCGCGGCGACCTGCTGCCGGACAAGCAGTTCGTCGTGGTGTTCAACGAGATGTCGATCAACAACCAGGTCGCGCCGAACACGCCGATCTTCGAGGCCGACCTCGGTCAGCGGGTGGAGTGGATCGCGATCGGCCACGGCAACCAGTTCCACACCTTCCACCTGCACGCCCACCGCTGGGCCGACAACCGCACGGGCATGCTGGAGGGCCCCGCGGACCCCAGCCAGGTCATCGACAACAAGGACCTCAACCCCGGCAGCTCGTTCGGCTTCCAGGTCATCGCGGGCGAGGGGGTCGGCCCCGGCGCGTGGATGTACCACTGCCACGTGCAGACGCACTCGGAGACCGGGATGTCGGGGATCTTCCTGGTCCGCAACGCGGACGGCACCATGCCCGCGGGCGCCCAGGAGGCCATCGACCGCTTCCGGGGCCACCCGCACGGCTCGGCGGACCCCGGCGCGGCGACGGCGCCGACCCAGCAGCACGGTCACCACTGACACGCGCGACCACCGACACGCGGCCGACACGGCCCGCCAGCGAAGGAGTTGGGGATGGGCAGAGGGTTTTCTCCAGGAACACGCCGCCGAACAGCTCGGGCACTGCTGGCGGTGACCGCCGCGGCGGCGGTGCTCGGCGGGTCCCTCATCTCGACCTCCGCCGCCGCCGCACCCGCGCCCCCGGTGGCCGCGGCCCCGTCCACCGCCGCGGCGGGCGTCTCGGTCCTGGTCTTCCACGGGCCGGTGGCGCGGCAGGAGGACCCCGTCGCGCGCGCCGCGGCGGTGTTCCGCGAGATCGGCGCGGCCAGCGGCATCACCGTGGAGGTGTCCTCCGACCCGTCGGTGTTCACCGCGCGCGGGCTGGCCGGGTACCGCGGCGTGGTGTTCCTGTCCGCCGAGGGCGGCGAGCTGAGCGGTGATCAGGAAAGCGTTCTCCAGAACTACATCAGGGGTGGCGGCGGTTTCCTCGGCGTGGCCGACGCCGCCAAGGCGCAGCCCGACTCGACCTGGTTCACCGGGCTGATCGGCACCCGGCCGTTCACCGGCGACACCACCCCGGAGGCGGTGTCCGCGGTGGCGGCCAGCGCGGAGAACCCGCCCAACGAGACCAAGGAGAAGCTGACCGACGGCGACAGCCGGACCAAGTGGCTGGCGCGCACCCCCACCGCCTGGGTCTCCTACCGGCTGGGCACCGCCGCGGCGGTCAACCGGTACGCGCTCACCTCGGCCAACGACTCCCCCGGCCGCAACCCGCGCGACTGGACGTTGCAGGGCTCTTCGGACGGCACGACCTGGACCGACCTGGACCGCCAGAGCGGCCAGGTCTTCGACGAGCCCTTCCAGACCCGCACGTACCCCATCGCCACCCCCCGGCCGTTCCAGCACTACCGGCTCAACATCACCGCCAACTCCGGGGAGCCGCTGACCCAGCTGGCCGACCTGCGGCTGCTCGCGGGCGACCCGACCCCCGCGCCCACGCCGGGGGTCAACCGGGCCGAGGTCAACGTGCTGGACCGGCAGCACCCGGCCACCAAGGACCTGCCGCTCAACGTGACCATGACCGACCGCTGGTACAACTGGGCCCCCAACCCGATCGGCACCGTGCACACCGTCGCCCAGGTCGAGGAGTGGGGCTACGACGCGGGCCGGGGCGCCAACGGCCCCTTCCACCCGGTGTCGTGGTGCCGCGACTACGAGGGTGGCCGGTCCTTCTACACCGGCATGGGCCACACCGAGGCCAGCTACGGCGAGCAGGCGTTCCGCGCGCACCTGACCGGCGCGCTGAAGTGGACCACCGGCATGGTGCGCGGCGACTGCCAGGCCACCATCGCGGCCAACTACAAGGTCGAGCGGCTGACCGCGGCCAACCAGCAGGGGCAGCTGGACCAGATCGGCGAGCCGCACGGCCTGACCGTCGCACCGGACGGCACGGTGTTCTACGTCGGCAAGGCGGCCTGCCCCAGCGGTCCGGTGGTCCCGTGGACCGACCCGAAGGTCGGGCTGGGCTGCGGCACGATCCACCAGTTCACCCCCTCGACCAAGCAGGTCAAGCTGCTGGCCACGCTGCCGGTGATGGGCAACCGCGGCAGCGGTTCGGAGCTGGTCAAGAACGAGGAGGGCCTGCTGGGCATCGTCCCCGACCCGCAGTTCGACCGCAACGGGTGGCTGTACATCTACTGGATGCCGCACGACACCGTGGACCGGGAGAAGCGCACCGGCAAGCGGACCATCTCGCGGCTGACCTACGACAAGGCCACCCAGAGCATCGACCTGGCCACCCGCAAGGACCTGCTGCAGTGGACCGTCCAGCAGCACAGCTGCTGCCACGCGGGCGGCGGCATGGCCTTCGACGCCAAGGGCAACCTCTACGTCGGCTCCGGTGACAGCAACTCCTCCGAGGGCTCGCAGGGCTACTCCGGCAACAACTGGACCGCCGAGTGGCAGGGCCTGTCCTTCCAGGACGCCCGCCGCACCGCGGGCAACACCAACGACCTCAACGGCAAGATCATCCGCATCCACCCCGAGCCCGACGGCACCTACACCATCCCGCAGGGCAACCTGTTCCCGCCGGGCACCGAGAAGACCCGCCCGGAGATCTACGTGATGGGCGTGCGCAACATCTCCCGGTTGCAGATCGACCCGGTCACCCAGTGGCTGACCGCCGCGTGGGTCGGACCGGACGCGATCGCGCCGAACCCGGAGCTGGGCCCGGCGAAGTACGAGACCGCGACGATCATCACCGAGGCGGGCAACCACGGCTGGCCGTACTGCATGGGCAACAAGCAGCCCTACCGGGACCGCAGCAACACCGACGCCACCCAGCTGACCGGTTGGTACGACTGCGACGCGCCCAAGAACAACTCACCCCGCAACACCGGCCTGGTGGACCTGCCGCCGGTGAAGAACAACATGATCTGGTACTCCCCCGGTGGCGGCGGTCCGGTCTTCCCGCCGCGGCCGGACGGCATCCCCACCTACAAGGCGGCCGACGCCACCTACACCCAGCCCTACCTGACCGGCGGCAGCCAGGCCGTGATGACCGGCCCGACCTACCACCGCGAGCTGGTCGACACCGCCAGCGGCGTGGCGTGGCCGCAGTACTGGGACGACAAGTGGTTCATCGGCGACCAGAGCAACTCGGCCAACCGGATCGCGGTGACCGTCGACCCGGCGGGCGTGCCGAGCGCGGCCGCCCCGGCGTTCGCCGAGACGCTGCGGGCGATCATCCCGCCGGGCACCGGCGGCAACCAGCTCTACAGCTGGATGGACGCCAAGTTCGGCACCGACGGCGCGCTCTACCTGCTCGACTACGGCGGCGGGTTCTTCACCCTGCACCCCAACCAGAAGCTGATCAGGATCACCTACCAGGGCGGGGCCAGCACGCCCGCGCCCGCACCGGCCTCGGTGGCCGTGCAGGACAAGCCGCTGACGGTCGCGTTCACCGGGTCGAAGTCCGGCGGCGTGTCCCACCGCTGGGACTTCGGCGACGGCACCGGCTCCGCCGAGGCCGACCCCCGGCACACCTACGCCAAGCCGGGCACCTACGAGGCCAAGCTGACGGTGTCCTACGCCGACGGCGAGACGCACACCGTGCCGTTGAAGGTCGACGTCGGCTGCGCCGTGCCCGACGACCGCGACTCGGTGTGGCTGGGCGGGGTCGACTCCGGTGTGCCCAACAAGCCGGTCGGCGGCGGCTGCACGGTCAACGACCTGGTCGACGACGAGAGCTCGTGGGCCGACCACGGCGCGTTCGTCCGGCACGTCACCGCGGTGGCCGACCGGTTGCAGCGCGACGGCGTGATCACCGCGCGGGAGAACAGCGCCCTGGCGCGCGCCGCGGCGCGCTCGGACGTCGGCACGGCCGCCAACACCGGCTACAAGCCGATCTTCGACGGCACCGCGCAGTCGCTGCTGGGCTGGACGCAGGCACCCTCCGGGTCGTTCTCGATCCAGCCCGACGGCGTGCTGCGCTCCTCCGGCGGGCTGGGCATGCTGTGGTACTCCGATCAGCAGTTCGGGGACTTCTCGCTGCGGCTGCAGTTCCGCGACTCCTCCCCCGACGGCGCACGCGCCAACAGCGGTGTGCTCACCAGGTTCCCGGACCCGCGCACCCCGCTGGACCAGCGACCGCCGGACAGCTGCGGCACCGTGGGCAGCGCCCGCACCTCGCCCGCGTGGGTGGCCATCTTCTGCGGCCACGAGATCCAGATCTACGACGGCGAGACCGGCGAGACGCAGAAGACCGGCTCGGTGTACAACTTCGACCCCGTCGGCCTGCCCGGCTCCGGCGCGACCCCCAAGGGCGTGTGGAACGACTACGAGATCCGGGTGGTCGGGCAGCACTACACCATCATCCGCAACGGCGTGGTGATCAACGAGTTCGACAACGCACCGGGCAAGCAGTCCTCCCGCGCCGGTGACCCGCCGACCGACCTGCGGCAGTTCGCCGCCGGTTTCCTCGGGCTGCAGAACCACGGCACCAACGACGTGATCGATTTCCGCAACATCCGGGTGCGGTCGCTGTGACCGCCGGGCGGGTGGGCACGCGGGTGGGCGTGCCCACCCGCCCGCCGCACCCGGTCGCCCGCGCTCAGGGAAGGTGCTCAATGTCCCGACGTCCGATCGCCGCGCTGGCGGGCGCGCTGCTGGTGCTCTCCGCGATCACCGCGCTGCCCGCCTCCGCCGCTCCCCCGCCCGCGCCCGTCGCCGCCCAGGTGCTCACGTGGACCGCGGACAACGACATCACCCGCTACAAGTCCGCGCCCACCACGGCGGTGGCGGGTGCGACGACCATCGTGTTCGAGAACAGCGAGGCGACCGGCAACACCACCGGGATGTCGCACACGCTGACCTTCGACACCGAGACCCCCGGTTACAACCACGACGTCCCGGTCAACATCCTGGCCAACCCGTTCGACCCCGAGAACGGCAGGCACGAGGTCGACGTGGTGCTCACCCCCGGCAAGTACCGCTACTACTGCGCTATCTCCGGGCACAGCACGATGGTCGGCGAGTTCACCGTGGTCGAGGGGGGCGGCCAGGACACCACCCCACCGGCGGTCTCTGCCGAGGTGACCGGTCCGCGCGACGTCAACGGCGACTACCTCGGCTCCGCCACGGTCGCGGTGTCGGCCTCCGACGCCCAGTCCGGGGTGGCGCTGGTGGAGTACCAGGTCGACGACACGGGGTTCGAGCCCTACACCGAGCCGGTCCGGGTCACCGCGATCGGCGACCACTCGGTGCAGTTCCGGGCGACCGACGAGGCGGGCAACACCTCACCGGTCGGGTCCGTGCGGTTCCGGGTGGTCGAGCAGCCCTCGGACACGACTCCACCGACGGTGGCACCGGAGGTGGCCGGGACCAAGGACGCCAACGGCGACTACGTCGGCAAGGCCACGGTCACCCTCACCGCCACCGATGCCGACTCGGGGGTCCGCACCACCGAGTACAACCTCGACGGCGGCCCCTGGACCACCTACACCGCCCCGGTCGAAGTCACCGCGCCCGGCTCGCACATGGTCCACTACCGCGCCACCGACAACGCGGGCAACACCTCACCGGAAGGCATGACCGCCTTCACCATCGCCGCGAGCGACACCACCCCGCCCGACGTCGAGGCCGCCGTGACCGGCGACCGGAACACCGACGGCGACTACGTCGGCAAGGCCACGGTCACCCTCACCGCCACCGACACCGGCTCCGGGGTCCGCACCACCGAGTACAACCTCGACGGCGGCCCCTGGACCACCTACACCGCCCCCGTCGAGGTCACCGCGATCGGCAGGCACACCGTCCATCACCGGGCGACCGACAACGCGGGCAACACCTCCCCCGAGGGCGCGGTGGAGTTCACCGTCGCGGAACGCCCCACCGAGGACACCACGCCGCCCGAGGCCAACGCCACCGTGACCGGCGACCGGGACTCCGGGGGCAACTACCTCGGCAGCGCGACGGTGACCATCACCGCCACCGACAGCCAGTCGGGGGTCGGGGTCGTCGAGTACAAAGTGGACGATGCCAGCTGGACCCCTTACACCGCGCCATTCGCCGTCACCGCGCAGGGATCGCACACCGTCCGGTACCGCGCCGCCGACAGGGCGGGCAACAGCACGCCGGAGAAGTCGGTCTCCTTCACGGTCGTGGCCGCGGGTGAGGACGCCTGCCCCGGCTCCGACGTCAGGGACACCGTGGTCATCGGGGACGACGACACCGGTGTGCCGAACGCGGACACCGGCAACGGCTGCACCGTCAGCGACCTGATCGACCAGCACGGCGGCCACACCGACCACGGCGCGTTCGTCCGGCACGTCGAGCGCGTCACCGGCGAGCTGGTGGCCAGGGGGCTGCTGACCCGCCGCGAGGCGGGCGCCATCGTGCGCGCGGCGGCGCGATCCGACATCGGCAACTAGACCCGTTCGCAGCAGCAGGGAGAACGAAGATGGCCAGACGGACCGCATCCGCACTCGCCACCATCAGCGTCGTCGCGGCTTCCATGATGTTCACCGCCCACAGCGCCAGCGCGGGCCTGGTCACCCACTGCGTGGGCAGTGGAGGGGCGGTCACCGTCCCCAACGACCTGCTCGTGCCCGCCGGCGAGTCCTGCTCGCTGGAGGGCACGACGGTCACCGGCAACGTGCTGGTGTCCGCGGGCGCCAACCTGGTGATCAGCGACGGCACCGTCAACGGCGAGGTCCGGGTGGCCGCCGACGGCTACCTGGACACCACCGGCACCCGCGTCGACGGGCAGGTCGTGCTCGCGCCCGGCGGGTTCGGGGCGTCGCTGAAGAGCAGCAGCACCGGCCGGGTCGTGCTGGAGCCCAGGGGTTCGGCGCAGGCGGAGGGCTTCCTGTTCGTGGAGGACGCCTCGGCGATCGACGGCGACCTCACCGCGGGCACCGGTGAGATCAGCGTGACCGACAGCGAGATCACCGGCAGCGTCAGCACCAGCGGCGCCTACTTCACCGACCTGCACGGCACCTTCGTCGACGGTTCGCTGTCGGTGCTGAACAACGCCACGGGCAGCGTCGTGTGCGGCAGCACGGTCCAGGGCAGGGCCACGTTCGCGGGCAGCCGGGGCGGGGTCCAGCTCGGCCCGAACGGCACGCTGGACACCTGCGCCTCCGGCGGCTACTTCGCCAGGGACGTCAGCATCTCCAACACCAGCGGTGGCCGCACGACGCTGGACGACAACATCATCAACGGGCGGCTCCAGCTGTCGGCCAACACCCCGGCGGCCGAGGTCGCGGACAACAACCGGATCCGCGGCGGCGTCTCCGGCGAGCACACCGCGCCCGGCGTGGCGGGCGCCACCGCAGCGGACACCCGCGGCACGGCCGGGCAGCGCGCCCAGGCGCGGGCGTCCGCGGCGGAAGCGGCGGTGGCGGCCAAGGGAGCCGCCCGCCTCTGAGGCGGCGAACGGACCCGGACCCGCGAGCGTCGCGGGTCCGGGTCCACCGGTCGGTGGTCAGTACCCGACGGTGAACCGCGCCCGGCGGTGCCGGGGCCGTTCGGCTTCGTCGAGCAGGGCCACCGCCAGGTCCTCCAGCGAGATGCGCGACCGACCTCCGGCGTCCACCACGAGGTCGTCGCGGCCCGACCGGTAGCGGCCGGTGCGCGGGCCGGGCACCAGCTCGGCGGGCGGGCTCAGGTAGGTCCAGTCCACATCGGACTCGTCGCGCAGGAACACCTCCAGTTGCGCGGTGCAGGCCAGCGCGATCGGCCGCAGCTCGGGCGGGAAGTCCGGTTCCTGCTGGACCAGCACGCCGTTGGGGGTGCGCAGGCTGCTCGCGCCGCCGACGACCAGCAGCCGGGTCGCCCCCACGCCCGCGAGCAGGGCCTCGGCCGTGGCGGCCAGGTCCCGCTCCCGCCCGGCGGGTGGGCGGGTCGCGCTGATGACGACGTCGCGTCCCGCGCTCAGCCGCCGCACGTCCGCGACGTCGTCGGCCGCGCCGAGCGCGAACCCCTCCCGCGGCGAGCGCGCCACCGGGGTGACCTCATGCCCGCGTCGCCGTGCTTCGGCCAGCACGCGCCCGCCGACCGATCCCGCCGCTCCGAACACGGTGATCCGCACCGCTTGTCCCTCCTCCGGTCTGTGCCGCGACCAGCGCGGCGAGCACGATCGCGGCGCCTGCCAGCTGCGCCGCCGTCAGGTCCTGGTCCAGGGCGAGCCAGCCCACCACCGCGGCGACCACGGGGCTGAGCAGGCCGAGGAACGCTACCTCGGTGGCGGGCAGCAGGCGGACGCCGCGGAACCACAGGCAGTAGGCCAGTGCCGCGCCGACGAGTCCGAGGTAGGCGTAGCCCGCGGCGTTCTCCGCCGTCACCCCGGTGGGCAGCCCCTCGACCGCGAGGGTGACCGGCAGCAGCAGCACCCCGCCCACCACCAGTTGCCACCCGGTGGTCGCCAGCAGCGGCGCGGGCGCGGGCCAGCGCTTGCCCAGCACCGTGCCCAGCGCCATCACGACCGCGCCGCCCAGCGCCGCGGCCACGCCGAGCCAGTCCAGCGCGGCGTCGGCCCGCAGCACGAGCAGGCTCACCCCGGCCACGCCCGCGACGGCGGCCAGCGCCACGCGGGCGGTCAGCCGCTGTCCCAGCAGGCCCACCGCGAGCCAGGCCACGACCAGCGGCTGGACCGCGCCGACGGTGGCCGCGACGCCGCCGGGCAGCCGGTAGGCGGCCAGGAACAGCAGCGGCAGGAACGCGCCGATGTTCAGCGCGCCCAGCACCAGCGACCGCCACCACCAGTCGCCGCGGGGCAGCCGCCGGGTGGCCGCGACCAGCAGCAGTCCCGCGGGCAGCGACCGCAGGAGGGCGGCCAGCAGGGGCCGGTCCGGCGGCAGGTGCTCGGTGGTGACGTAGTACGTCGTGCCCCAGATCGCCGGCCCGAGGGCGGTCACGAGTCGATTGCTTAGCACTAAGACAATCTATCTCAGCGCTAAGGTACTTGGCCAGTCCCCGGACGCGGACCAGAGCTCGCGGGCGCGGTCGGGGCCTGATCCGGTCAGGTGCTGATCCGGTCGGCCGCGGGCCGCCGGGTGAGCAGGATTCCGCCGATCACCACCGCCCCGCCGACGAACGTGTGCCACCCCACCGGTTCGGCCAGCAGCACCACGCCCAGCGCCGTCGACCACAGCGGCGTCACGTAGGTGACCGTGGACGCCACCGTGGGCCCGGCCTCCCGGATCAGGTCGAGGTTGATCACGTACGCGTACCCCGTGCTCACCGCCCCCAGCACCACCAGCGCCAGCAGGGCGTGCGCGCCCGGCCACACGGGCGCCCCGGACAGGACGGGAGCGGCCACCCCCAACTGGACGGTGGCGCAGGTGACCTGCACGGCCGACAGCGCGCTGGCCCGGTGCGGCCCGCCGGAGAAGAACCGCCGCGTGTAGGCGAACCCGGCGCCGTAGCACGTGGTGGCGGCCAGGCAGGCCAGACCGCCCGCCAGCACGTCGCCGTCCAGGCCCCGCCACACCCCCAGCAGCACCAGCACACCCGCGAAGCCCAGCAGCAGCCCCGCCAGCCGCGTCCGCGTCACCCGCTCATCCGGCACGACCAGCAGCGCGAACGCCAGCGTCGTCAACGGCGTGGTCGCGTTCAGCACCCCCGCCAGCACCGAGTCCACCTTCGACTCGCCGAAGGCCACCAGTGTGAACGGCACCGAGTTGAGCAGCACCGCGATCACCGCCGCGTGCCCCCACGTGCGCGGGTCGCGCGGCACGGCCGCCCCCTGCGCCGCGCAGATCGCCCACAGCGCCAGCGCCCCGAACAGGCAGCGGCCCAGCGCCACCTGCACCGGCGGCAGCCCGGCCTCCACCGCCACCTTGATCAGCGCGAAGCTGCCGCCCCACGCCGCGGACAGCAGCACGAACTTCCCAGTCGATCCCACGGCGCGAGGATCACCCGGCGGGGCATGATGAGTCCAACAAGTGCCCGCCAATCGCACATGAGAGACGCTCATGGCATTGAACTTCGCCCAGCTGCGCGCCTTCCTCGCCGTCGTCGACGAGGGCGGGTTCCGCGCCGCCGCCGACGCGCTGGGGCTGACCCAGTCCGCCGTCTCGCACGCGGTCGCCGCGCTCGAACGCACGCTCGGCCACCCCGTGCTGTCCCGCCGCGGCCGGGTCGCGCCCACCGCGTTCGGCGAGCAGGTGCTGGCGCACGCCCGCGCCGCCGTGGCCGCCTCCGCCGCGATCACCGACCTGGCCGAGCGCAAGCGCGGCGGCGCGCGCGGCACGATCCGGCTCGCCGCGCCGCCGACCGTGTGCCAGGGCCTGCTGCCCGACCTGCTGGCCCGGTGGCAGCAGGAGCTGCCCCTGGTGCGGGTCCGGGTCTTCGAGGGCGAGGACGACGAGGTCGCCGAGTGGCTGGCGTGCGGCGTGGTCGACATCGCGGTGCTGGTCGACCCGCCGCCCGGCTCCGGAGTGCCCATCGGCGAGGACGACTTCCGCGCCCTGCTGCGCACCGACCACCCGCTGGCGGCACTGCCGCTGCTCGACGTGGCCGACCTGGCCGACGACCCGTTCCTGCTGACGTGCTGCTGCTGCGAGCGGTACGTGCGGCAGGCGCACGCGGGCCACCCGTTCACCCCTCGGCACCGGGTGCGCGAGCTGGGCACGCTGCTGGCCATGGTCCGCGCGGGCATGGGCGTGTCGATCGTGCCCGGCCTGGTGGCGTCCACCCTGCCCGCCGACCTGGTGCTGGTGCCGCTGCGCACTCGGGTCGCGCGCAGGCTCGTCCTCGGCGGCCCGGCCGATCGCCAGTGGCACCCGGCCGTCACCGCCATGGTCGACTCGGTCCGGCTGTCACCCCGCTCGTCCGGCGCCGACGGCACGACCTAGGGTGGACAGGCGTGGCGGATCACGTGGACCTCGTGCTGGACCAGTGGCGAGCGCAGCGCCCCGACCTGGACGTGTCGCCGATGGCGGTGATCGGACGGCTGTCCCGCCTGGCCCGGCTGGTCGACGGCCGGTTGCGGACCACGTTCGCCGCGCACGGGCTGGACCGGGCCTCGTTCGACGTGCTGGCCACCCTGCGCCGCAGCCCGCCACCGCACCGCCTCACCCCCACCGAGCTGATGCGGGCGTCCATGGTCACCTCCGGCGCGGTCACCCAGCGCCTGGACCGCCTCGAGGCACGCGGACTGGTCACCCGCGAGCCCAGCCGGGCCGACGGCCGGGGCGTGGTCGTCGGGCTGACCCCGGACGGCCTGCGCCTGGTCGAGCAGACCCTGCCCGACCACCTCGCCACCGAGCGCCGGGTGCTCGACGCGCTGTCCGCGCGGGAGCGGGAGGAGCTGGCGGCGACGCTGCGCAAGCTGCTGGAGGCGCTGGGCGACCTGCGGCCGTGAGGGCAGGCGCGGGGTCGGCCTCAGAGCAGTTCGACCCGCACCGGCACGGCGTCGCGCAGGGTGTGGCCGACCGGCGACGTGGCGACGACCTTGCGGTGCAGCGCCTCCAGGTCGGCGCGCGGCGCGGCGGAGTCGAGCCGGACGCGGGCGGTGATCGAGTCGAACCCGGCGTGGCCCTCGGCGAGGCCGAGGAACACCCTGAGGTCGACCTCTCCCCTGAGGTCGACGGTGAGCCGGTCGATGGCGATGCCCGCGGCGGTGGCGTTGGCCGCGTACCCGACGGCCAGGCAGTTGCCCAGTGCGCTGAGCAGCTGCTCGACCGGGTTGGGCGCGGTGTCGCCGCCGCCGAGCGCGGCGGGCTCGTCCGAGGGCGTCGGGTCGAACCCGCGCACGCGCGCCCGTGACCGGAACCCGCCCGTTCAGGTCACGTGCGCGGCCCAGGTGGTCCTGGCCTTGCCCTCGTCCCGGCGGACCGCCTCGACGAGGCTGCCCACCGCTTCTATGTCGACGTCGTTGAGGGTCTGGCGGACTTCTGCGGTCATCGTCGTGCTCCTCGCGGCTCGTGGCTCCCGGCAGCAGGATGCCGCCGGTCGCGCGCGCCCGACAGCCCCGACCGCACGGTGGGAAGCGGTGACCTCCGGCCGGTTGTGTGCTACGAGCCGAGCGTTGGGGAACATCGGGTAGTAGTCACCGGCCCGCGCGGGCGCGTCGGGTAGTACTTGCCGACGCGGTGGGGGTCACACCCGCTGGGTTGTCGGGGTGCGCCACGTACCTTTGGTGGGGTGAGCACCGCAGCGCCGTCCACCCCCGCCCTCAGCGGCCACTTCGCCCGCGCGCTCCCGGAGATGTCCCTGCCCTGGCGGGCGGAGCCCGCCCCCCGACCGCGACTGCTGGTGCTCAACGAGCCGCTGGCCGCCGAGCTCGGCCTCGACCCCGACTGGCTGCGCGGCCCCGAGGGGCTGGGCCTGCTGCTGGGCACCGACGTCCCGCAGGACGCCACCCCGGTGGCGCAGGCCTACGCCGGACACCAGTTCGGGCACTACTCCCCGCGCCTGGGCGACGGCCGCGCCCTGCTGCTCGGTGAGCTGGTCCACGCCGACGGCCGCCCGCGCGACCTGCACCTCAAAGGCTCCGGGCGCACGCCGTTCTCGCGCGGCGGCGACGGGCTCGCGGCGGTCGGCCCCATGCTGCGCGAACACCTGGTCAGCGAGGCGATGCACGCCATGGGCATCCCCACGACCCGCTCACTGGCCGTGGTCGCCACCGGACGCCCGGTGCGGCGCGAGGACCTGCTGCCCGGAGCCGTGCTGGCGCGGGTGGCGAGCAGCCACCTGCGCGTCGGCAGCTTCCAGTACGCCAGGGCCACCGACGACACGGACCTGCTGCGCCGCCTCGCCGACCACGCGATCGCCCGCCACCACCCCGCCGCGGCCCAGGCCGAGCGCCCCTACCTGGCGCTGTTCGAAGCCGTGGTGGCCGCCCAGGCGTCGCTGGTCGCGCGGTGGATGCTCGTGGGCTTCATCCACGGCGTCATGAACACCGACAACATGACGATCTCGGGCGAGACCATCGACTACGGGCCGTGCGCGTTCCTGGAGGCGTTCGACCCCACCACCGTCTACAGCTCCATCGACCACGGCGGGCGCTACGCCTACGGCAACCAGCCGCCGGTGGCCCAGTGGAACCTCGCGCGGCTGGCCGAAGCCCTGCTCCCGCTGTTCCACGACGACCAGGAGGAGGCGATCGCGCTGGCGGTCGCGGCGCTCGGCGCGTTCCGCCAGCGGTACGACCGCGCCTGGTCGGCCGGGATGCGGGCCAAGCTCGGCCTGTCCGCCGACCTGCCCGACGCGGTGGTCTCCCCGCTGGTCGACCAGCTGA
The DNA here is from genome assembly GCF_017876325.1 of Saccharothrix coeruleofusca. Classification (NCBI taxonomy): domain Bacteria; kingdom Bacillati; phylum Actinomycetota; class Actinomycetes; order Pseudonocardiales; family Pseudonocardiaceae; genus Saccharothrix; species Saccharothrix coeruleofusca. The sequence continues at coordinate 1,769,686 of NZ_JAGINV010000001.1, read as the reverse complement.
TCACCCTGCTGCGGACGGGCCACGTCGACCACACCTCGTTCCACCGCAGGCTCGGCGCGGCCGCCCGCGGCGACGCCGAACCCGCGCGCGAGCTGTTCCTGGACCTGGCGGCGATCGACGACTGGATCGCCCGCTGGCGGGCGCTGCGCCCCGACGCCGAGGCGATGGACCGGGTCAACCCCGTCTACATCCCGCGCAACCACCTCGTCGAGGAAGCGCTGACCGCGGCGACCGAGGGCGACCTGGCACCGTTCGAACGGCTGCTGGACGCGGTGAGCGCTCCCTACGACGAACGACCCGGCCTGGAGCGCTACGCCGAGCCCGCCCCGCGGGACTTCGCCGCCGCCTACCGGACCTTCTGCGGGACCTGAGGGCCACTCCGCGTCAGGCGGGGTCCAGGTACCGGTTCAGCACCTCGGCCTCCGCGCGCAGCCGCGCGGCCTCGTCGTCGCGCCCCAACCGCTGGTACTCCAGCGCGGCGGCCGAGCGCTCCCCCACCTCCCGCTCGACGATCGACCGCAGGTCGGCGTCGGTGAGGTGGCGGCGTTCGGCCTCCGCCGCGCCCAGACCGGCCGCCGCGCCCGCGACGTGCTCGCTCCCGGCAGCGGCGACCGGGGGCTGGTCGACGGGGACGGCCTCGGCGTTCTCGATCGCCGCCAACGCGGAGCGCAACGCGGAGATGGCCACGCGGTCGCGGGTCTTCAGCGCCGCTTTCAGGTCGTCGCGCAGGCTGGCGCGCATAGGTCGTCCAATCCGGTCGAAGGTGTCACGCGGGAACCGCGGTGATGCGGTCGCCGATCGTAACCAGCCTCGCCCCCGGACCGCGCGCGCATTTCGACGCCCGCGCCCCGAGCGGGGCGCGGGCGTCGGTGTCCTCGCGGGCGGCCTGCCGACCCGGTCAGACGGCCTGGGCGGTGGGCAGGACGGTGATCTCGGTGAGGTTGACGTGCCGGGGCACCGAGGCCACGAAGGCGACGGTCTCGGCCACGTCGGCCGAGCTCAGGCACTCGATCTCGCGCAGCAGGCCCGCCATCAGCTCGCTGGCGTCGGGATCGGTGACGTGGTCGGGCAGCTCGGTGTCGACCATGCCCGGCTCGATCGAGCTCACGCGCACCATCTTGCGGCCCAGCTCCACCCGCAGCAGGCGGGTCAGGTGGCTGATGTAGGCCTTGGTGCCGGAGTAGACCGAGAACTTCTCCAGCACGCGGGTGGCCGCGATGGAGGAGGTGTTGACCAGATCCGCCGGACCGCCCGCCTCGGCGGCTTCCACCAGGTGCGGCACGAACGCGGCGATGACGTTCATGACGCCGGTGACGTTGAGGTCGATCTGGCGCTGCCAGTCGTCGACCCGCAGGTCCTCGATGGGCGAGATGAGCTGCACACCCGCGTTGTTGAACACCAGGTCCGCCCGGCCCAACCGGTCGCGGACCTCCCGCGCGGCGTCGGCGACGGCCTGGCGGTCGGTGACGTCGACCGGCAGGGCCAGCGCGGTGCCGCCCGCCGCGGTGATCCGGTCGGCCAGCTCGGCCAGGTTGTCCTTGCGCCGCGCCAACAGGGCCACCGAAGCACCCAGCTCGGCCAAGCGCTCGGCGGTGGCCTCGCCGATGCCGCTGGAGGCACCGGTGACCACGGCGACGCGCCCGGTCAGCGGGGTCGCGCCGATAACCTTCGACATAGCGATTTCCTCCCGTTCGTCATCAGTCCCGCGTCAGTCCCACGTCAGTTCTGCGTCAGTCCCGCGCCGGGCGGCACCCACCCCCACGACCGCGTCGGCAAGTACCACCCGACGTCCCCGCAAAGGCCGACAGCTACTACCCGACGTCCCGAGAGCTCACTTCGCGGTACGCGAACACGCCCGCTAGTCGGCGTGCGCGGTGGCCACCGACTTCTCGCGCCACGCGGCCAAATCGTCGCGCAGCAGGTCGATCTTGACCTCCAGGCGCTCGACGGCGTCGCGACCCAGCACCAGGTGGCTGGGCAGCTTGTCCTGGGAGACCACCTCGTGGATCAGCGCGGCGCCCTTGACCGGATCGCCCAGCTGCGCGTGGTTGGCCTCGTCCACCCAGTCCAGGGTGGCGTGCGCGGGAGTGCCGTCGTAGGCGGCGATCCGGTTCTCCGCCAACGACAACGACGACGCGTCGAGGAAGTCGGTGCGGAACACACCGGGCTCCACGACCACGCTCTGGATGCCGAACGGCGCCAGCTCGGCCGACAGCGCCTCGCTGATGCCCGCCACGGCGAACTTCGAGGCGCTGTAGAGGCCGACGCCGGGCTCACCCTCGAAACCGGACCGCGAACCGATGTGCACCAGCTTGCCGCCCCCGGCGGCGCGCATCACCGGCAGCACCGCGCGGGTGACGTTGATCAGCCCGAACACGTTGAGGTCGAACAGCGACCTGGCCTCGGCGTCGGTGATCTCCTCCACCGCGCCGAGCAGACCCCGGCCCGCGTTGTTGACCAGCACGTCGATCCCGCCGAAGCGCGCCACGACGGCATCCACGGCCGCGGGGATGTCGGCGGTGCTGGTCACGTCCAGCGCCACCGCGAGCACCCGGTCGGAGTCCTTCAGGTCCTCCGGCAGCCGCCGGGGGTCGCGCACCGCGACCGCGACCCGGTCGCCCGCCGCGAGCGCCGCGCGAGCGATCTCCGCGCCCAGTCCCCTGGAGGCACCGGTGATGAACCAAACAGACACTATGGACAGTCCTTTCTGGATTCACAGTGGGTCGTGACATCCCACCGACTAAGCTGAACCAGCGGTCGGGCTCTCCAATGGCCTCGCACAGGCCATGTCCTTCGAAGAGTTGATATAGACCGCCTGACCGCCTTTCAAACCACGTCAGCGGGAATGCTGCGCGATTACCGGTCGAGTCCTAAGCTGGGTTCATGAGTGAAGTAGGCGATTTCCTGCGCGCCCGACGCGCGCAGACCGACCCGGCCGACGTCGGGCTGCCGGTGGCGGGCCACCGCCGGGTGGCCGGGCTGCGCCGCGAGGAGGTCGCCGTGCTCGCGGGCGTCAACGCCGACTACTACGCCCGCCTGGAGCAGGGGCGCGAGCGCCACCCGTCACCGCAGGTGCTCGACGCCCTGTGCACCGCGCTGCGCCTGGACGCCGAGGCCCGCGACCACCTGCACCGACTGGCGGGCGTGGTCCCGGCGCACCCGCCCACCCCCGACTCCGACGTGGTGGACCCGGCGCTGCGGCGACTGCTGGACGGCTACCCGACCACGCCCGCGTTCGTGCTCAACCGCACCCTGGACCTGCTCGCGTCCAACACGCTGGCCGACACCCTCTTCTCCCCCTTCACCCGCAAGGACAACCTGGCGCGCATGGTGTTCGCAGATCCCGTGGGGCGGGAGTTCTACGCGCACTGGGAACAGGCCGCCGAGAGGGTCGTCGGACACCTGCGGGAGGGCTCCGGGCACGACCCCGGTTCGCCGCGGCTGCGCGCGCTGGTGGCGGAACTGCGCCAGGTGAGCCCGAAGTTCGCCGAACTGTGGGACTCCCACGTCGTGCGCGCCAAGACCAGCGAAGGCGACAAGCAGCTCGTGCACCCCGAAGTCGGACCGCTGGCCCTGACCTACCAGACCTTCGAGGTCCGCAGCGCGCCCGGCCAGCAGCTGGTGGTCTACCACGCCGAACCGGGCAGCGCGGACGCCAGGGCGCTGGCGCTGCTGGGCTCGCCGCACGCCGCCCACGACACCGCCATCGGGCAAGCGCGCGTGGTCAGCGGCGGGTGAAGCGGTACCCGGCGTGGTGCAGCACATCGCCGTCGAACTCGCCGAACGCCCAGAAACCCAGGTCGTCCAAGTAGTCCACGCGATCGCCGGTGACCCAGTAGCGCCCCTGGTAGGCGCTGGCCCGGTCCCCCCGAGCCTCGTCGTAGCGGCCGTCCGGACGCAGTTCCTGGCGGACGAAGTCGTCCTCGTCCACCCAGAGCCCGGCGTAGGGGTGCTCGGCGACGACCGGTTCGGGCGCCTGGACGGACTCGACGCCGTCCAGACGGCGCCCCCGCCACACCTCGACCCGCCCGGCGCGCACCAGGACGTCGAGATGACCGCCCCGCCGGGGCGCCGCGCCCACCGGCGTGCCCTCCGGGTCGGCGAGGCGCACCACGGCCACGTCGGCGCGGACACCCGGCGTGAGCGTGCCCCCGCCACCCGCGAAGTCGACGGCTGCGGGGAGCACCACACCACCCGCGCAGTCGACGACGATCATGCCGTCGTCCTCGGCGGCGGTGAGCAACCCCGGTCCGACACCGACGACCCGATCACCGCCGATGAGCACGTCGGCCCGCTCCCAGTCGCCCAGCAACGGGTCCATCGTGATCACCGCTCCCCCGGTGAGCAGCAGCGGCCTGGTGGAGTTCGCGGTCAGCACGGCGAGGACGCCTGCGTCGCGATCGGTGGTGGTCAGCTCGGTGGTGGTCATGACTGCACTCCAGTCCTGTTGGAAATCCGACGGGTCAATCCTGCGTCGGACCCGCGGCGGTAACCAGGCAGCGCTGACCCTGGACGTGACACGTCCAGGAAGACAGCGGCCTGGTCACCCCACCGCGGGCACCGGAGGGTGGGAGCAGACGAACACCGCCGAGAACGGAGATCACCGTGACCGCCTCCCGCGAGCACACCCTGCACCTGCTGCGCCGCGCCACCGACGACCCCCGTGGGCGCGTGCTGTTCCGCAACGCCACCGTCGTGACCGCCGACCCCGCACTGGGCACCCTCACCGAGGCCGACCTCCTGGTGGAGGGCTCGACCATCGCCGCGGTCGGGCGCGCGCTGCCCGCCGGGGACGCCGTCGTCGTCGACGCCACCGGCCTGATCGCCGCCCCCGGTTTCGTCGACACCCACCGCCACGCCTGGGAAGCCCAGCTGCGCCGGATCATGCCCGACGTCGACGACCTGGGCAGCTACGTCACCGAGACCCTCATGGGATACGCGCCCGCCTACCGACCCGAGGACATCCACACCGGCACGAAGCTGGCCGCGCTGACCGCACTCGACTCGGGCATCACCACCATGCTCGACTTCTCCCACAACTCCCGCACCGCCGCGCACTCCGACGCCGCCGTCCAAGCCCTGCGGGACACCGGCATCCGCGGTGTGCACGCCGCCATGGCCCCGCACTTCGGCACGTGGGACCAGCAGTGGCCCGCCGACCTGGCCCGGCTGTGCGCGCAGCACACCGACGACCTGCTGACCTTCCGCCTGGCCTGCCTGGCCACCGACGAGGTCGCCGGTCCCGACCTGGCGTTCGGCCCGCGACTGGCCCGGCAGGCCCAGGAGCTGGGCATCGGGGTCAGCGTGGACGCCGTGTTCGGCCGGTCCTCCTCCCGCGCGATCCTGGAATGGGCACGCCAGGACCTGCTCGGCCCGCACGTCACCCTGATCCACGCCACCGGCCTGACCGCCGAGGCGTGGCGGGCCATCGGCGACACCGGCACCACCATCGCCCTGGCCCCCACCTCGGACGCGCAGATCGGCCTGGAGACCGCCGTGCCCGCCGTGGACGAGGCGCTGGCCGCCAGTGTCCGGCCGGGGCTGAGCATCGACGTGGAGGTGGCGTTGTCCAGCGACATGTTCACCCAGATGCGGGCACTGCTGGCCATCCAGCGGATGCGCGCCGTGGAGGGCGCCTACGGCACCGACCGCACCCCCTCCCGCATCGGCGTCGCCGACGTGCTGGACTTCGCCACCCTCCAGGGCGCCCGCACCAACGGCCTGGAGCGCACCACCGGCTCGCTGGCCCCCGGCAAGCAGGCCGACCTGCTGCTGATCACCGCCGAGGCGATCAACACCATGCCCCTCAACGACCCGATCGGCACCATCGTGCTGGGAGCGGACGCCCGCAACGTCGACACCGTCCTGGTCGGCGGCCGGGTCCGCAAGTGGGCCGGTGAGCTGCTGGACGTCGACCTGGCGGCGTTGCGCGACGAGGTCACCGCCTCTCGCGATCACGTCCTGGCCGCGGCACGGGTCGCGAGCGCCCGCTGAGGATTGTTTTTGGTCAACACTGAAGCTATAGAGCACTTCGAGTTATCTCACTGCGCCGGTGGAGCTTGAACTACGCTCGGTCGAGTCGGGAGGAGAGGACATGACGGATGAGGAGCTCGTCGTCGAGTTCGCCCTGACCCGCCTGGACAATCCCGGCCTCGACCTGGAGGAGATCGCCGCGCTGGTCGTCCGGCGGGGCGGCGAGGAGCGGATGCTGGAATTCGCCTCCCACAACCTCAGCGCCCGCGGTGAGCTGCGCGGCGCGGTCTTCCCCACCGCGGTCGAGCACGTGCTGCGCGTGGTGCTCACCCTGCGCGGCCCGGCGGACTGACCGGCGCCCCGAACGCTCGGTTCGTGGTGCGTGAACGCTCGGTTCGCGGGGAGGGCGCTACTGGACGTTGTCGAAGACGGTCTCCAGGTGGAGCTCCCCTTCGCGGGTCTGCGCACCGGCGGCCAGCACGGCCCTGGTCAGGCGGGCCGCGACGGGCTCGGCGAAGAGCTCGCCGAGCAGCTCGTTGCTCCTGGCCAGGCCGTGAGCGGTCGATTCCAGCGCGGCGTCGACCGCGTCGACCGCGGCGCGGGCGACACCGGGCCGCAGAGCGGCGATCCGGGCGGCGAGGGTGTCCACGACGTGGTCGAGGTCGGCGTCCGGCACGGCCCGGTTCACCCACCCGTACCGCTCCGCGGTCGCCGCGTCGACCAGCCGCCCGCCGAGGATGATCTCCAGGGCGCGGGCCCGGCCCACCAGGGCGGGCAGGTAGGCGGTGCCTCCCGCGCCGGGGATGATCGCCCCGGCGGTCTCCGGCTGCGCCAGACCGGCGCGCTCCAGGGAGGCGAACCGCATGTCCATCGCGGACAGCAGCTCCGCGCCCCCACCTCGGGCCAGCCCGCGCACCTTGGCGATGGTCACCTGCGGTAGCGACCTGATGCGCTCGTGCAGCCGCATCATCGGGTTCAGGGACTGGTCCACCTCCGGGGCGATCGGCAGCGCCGAGAACGCCGCGGGGTCCTCGACGAACCCCATGTCGCCGTGCGCGATGAAGAAGTCCGGGTCCGCGCTGTCGAAGACGATCACCCGGACGTCGCCGTCACCGGACACCGAGGCGGTGAACCGGTCCAGGTCGAGCATGAGGGTGGCGTCCAGCAGGTTGAGCGGGGGGTGGTCGATGACGACCCGCGCCACACCACCGCCGCAGGAGATCTTGATGGCCGAGTACTCACCGGTCATGGATGCCGCTTTCACTGGTCGGAGCTGAAGTATCTCCGGTATACCGAGTAGTCGGGATATACTTCAACGAAACCAGGTATCGAGCGAGGAACCCCGCGTGACCGGAATGCTCTTCGACGACGAGGGCCGTCGACTGCTCGACCAGCTCTTCGACAAGTGGTCGCTGCTGGTGCTGGAGGCCCTGTGCGCTCGCCCTCGGCGCTTCCACGAACTGCGCGAGCACCTGCCCGCCGTCACGCCCAAGTCGCTGACCACGTGCCTGCGCAGGCTCGAGCGCAACGGCCTGGTCGAACGGCTGGTCCTGTCCACCGACCCGCTGGCGGTCGAGTACCGCATCACGCGCCTGGGCCGGACGCTCGAGGAACCGCTGCAGGCGATGTTGAGGTGGGTCGTCGATCACCTCGACGTGGTGGAAACCGCCCGGTCCCACTACGACGAGCGCCGTTCGCCCGAGGAGCGGAGCACCCGCGCGTCATGATCACGGTTCCACGGCAGCCCTGTTCCAGGGCCACACTCTTCCAGGGCAGCACTCGCGGACGCGCTCCGGTGAGCAGCCGAGCGCCTCGGCACGTGCGACGGCACCGCGGGCCGGTGGGCCGCGCGGTGCCGTCGTGGTCGCGAACCGGGAACCGCGGTCAGGTCACGACGGGCGGTGCGGACCCCGGCCGCCGGAACAAGACCTGGTCGAGCACCTCGCCCAGGCCGTCCGCCTCGGCGGCCGTCGCCCGCCAGGCGACGAACCCGTCCGGCCGGACGAGCACCGCCCCGCCCTCGGGGACGCGGTACGCCTCCGGTTCGGCCAGGCGGTGGGCGGTGACCGGGATGTCCGCGCCCGCCGCGGCGCGCTGCCACGCCGCGTCCGCCTGCCCGGTCAGCAGTGCCCAGCCGCCCAGCAAGTCCACTGTGGACCGTCCGTCGGCCAGCGGGGCGTAGGCCGCCCGCGTCCCCGGTGCGATCGCCGGGTGGTGCGGGTCCTCCACCCCGTCCGCGACCGCGTCGTCGCGGCGGAAGGCGCCGGAGCGGTAGTTGTAGCCGAACACCAGCCTGCTCTGCTTCTCCGCGCCCGTGCGCGGATCGCCGGGCGCCCCGTTGAGCAGCCGGTAGCGCTCGGTGGTCAGCGCCGTGGTCTCCCGCGCCACCGGCAGCCGCTCGGACTCGTAGCTGGCGAGCAGGCCGTCGCCCGCCAGGCCGCGGTGGTGCAGGTCGATCTTCCAGGCCAGGTTGAACACGTCCTGCACACCGCTGGCTATGCCGAAGCTGCCCACCGGCGGCAGGGTGTGCGCGGCGTCGCCCGCCACGTACACCCGGCCCACCCGCATCCGGTCGGTGACCCGGCCCGCGACCTCCCAGACCGAGTCCCACACCTGGTCGACCACGACCGGCAGGTCCTCGACGCCGATCGCGGCGCGCAGCAGCTTGACGCAGCGGCCCTCGGTGAAGTCGGCGGCCCGCTGGTCGGGCTCCAGCGAGATCGCGAACCGCCACCGCTTCACCCCGTCCACCGGCGTGAAGAACCCGTGCACGGCCGGGTTGTGGACGGTGAGGGCGACGATCTTGCGGCCGCCGAGGTGCTCGCGCAGGTCGGCGTCGAAGAACACGTTCAGCTTGCGCGCCAGCACGCCCGCTCCCCCGCTGCCGATGCCCAGCATCCGGCGGATCGAGCTGTGCGCGCCGTCGGCCACCACCAAGTGGTCCGCGCACACCTGCCACCGCCGTCCCGTGGCGCGGTCGAGCAGCGTCACCAGCACGTCCGACGCCCGCGGCACCACGCCGACCACCTCGGTGTGGAACCGCACGTCGGCGGCGGTGGCCGCGGCGTGCTCGCGCAGCAGCGGCTCCAGCTGGTTCTGGTCGATCAGCGCGGGCGCGCACGGGCTCAGCCGCGGGTCGTCCCCGAGCACCCGGTCGGGCAGCCGCTTGAGCTCGGGGCCCGCCAGCGTCTCGGCGTGGGCGATCACGGTGTGCTCGGCGATGGGCGAGCGGACCGACCGGATGACCTCCTCCAGCCCGATCGCCCGGTACAGCTCCATCGTGCGCGCGTTGACCGACCGAGCCTTTGGCTGCGCCTGCGGCTCGGCGTGCCGCTCCACCAACGACGACGGCACGCCGAACCAGGACAGGAACAACGCCGCGGACAGGCCGGTCACACCGCCGCCCGCGATCAGCACCGGGGTGTGCGCGAGTTCAGCCACGGCGCTCCCACCGGTAGAACTCGTGCGACATGGCGTCCTTCGGGCCGCGCCACGTCTCGGGGTCGTAGGCCGAGACGAACGGCTCCAGGTTGCGGCTGATCCGCCGGAACTCCGGGTGGTCGCGGTGCTCGGCCACCGCCTCCGGCAGCGGGCGGTCGCCCTCGATCGCGTGCAGGTACAGGTCGCCGAACTGGAACAGGCTGCGCGAGCGCACGCCGATCACCCGAGGCAGGTCGGTGTTCTGGTCCGACTCGGCGAACACGCGGGCGATGTCGTCCGCGCTGCCCGGCGCCATGCGCGCGACGATCAGGGTGCGGTGCACGCGAACTCCTCCACCTTCCGCTTGATCAGCGCCATCTGCACGCGGCTGTTCTCGTTGATGTGCCGGGTCATGCCCGCGTCGTCCACCGGGGCGTCGGGCTTCATCGCGAAGTCCTGCACCCAGCGCATCAGCACCCCGCCGTCGACCTCCTCGTAGGTCCACCGGATGTCCATCCGCTGGAACGGCCCGGTCTCCACCCGCCGCGCGGTGACGGTCCGGTTCGCCCGGTCGGTCACGCGCTCGGACACCCAGCTCCACACCCGGCCCTGCTCGTCGGGGTGCATGGTCAGCCGGAACAGCACGCGGTCGCCCTCGCGCTCCAGCACCTCCACCGAGGCGTACTCGCTGAACAGCTCCGGCCAGCGCTCGATGTCGTTGGTGCGCTCCCACACCACGTCCATCGGCGCGTCGATCACCACCTCGTTCTCGGTGTGCCCGCTCATCGCGCCACCTCCTGCCCGAGCACGGCCAGCAGCTCGCGGGGGGTGTGCTCGGTGTTCATCTCCACGTCCCGGTGCACGCCGTGGCTGCGCTTGAGCTCGGCCAGCACACCCATCAGCCCCAGCGAGTCGATGCCGAGGTCGGAGAAGGTCGTGGTCGGATCGGCGAGTTGGCGGTCGGTCACGGCGACGCCGGTGCAGCGGCTGATCAGCCCGGCCAGCTCGGCCGGGGATGGGGTGGTGCCCACTTCGGGTCCTCCTCGGGTCGTTGGTTTTCAGCTCGTCTCGGGGCGCCGCAGGACCAGCGCCGAGTTGCTGCCGTGCAGGCCGCGGGCCAGCACCAGGGCGGTGCGCACGTCGAGCGGGCGCGCGGCACCGGTGACCAGGTCCAGGTCGAAGCGGCACCCGGTCACGCCGGGTGTGGGCGGCACGGCGCCGTGCTCGATGGCCAGCACGGCGGTGGCCACGTCCAGCGGGGCGGCGCCCGCGTAGCAGCGGCCGTAACCGGTCTTGGGCGCGGTCACCGGCACGGCCCGGTCGCCGAACAGCGACCGCAGCGCCTGCGCCTCGGCCTGGTCGGCGCGCGGGTCGGCGATCGCGTCGAGGAACACCACGTCCACTTCCTCCGGGCGGCACCCCGCGTCGGCCAGCGCCTGGCGGGCGGCGCGGGCCAGGCCCTCGGCTGAGTCGGGGAACCGGCCGATCCCGGTGAAGGTCGCGCCGTGCCCGGCGACGACCGCCCTGGCGGGAGCGCCGCGCGCCGCCGCGGCGTCGGCGTCCTCCACCACGAGCACCGCGCCGCCCTCGCCGGGGGCGAACCCGGCCGCCTCGGCGGTGTAGGGCAGGTAGGCGGTGTCCGGGTCCTCCCCCGCGCTGAGCAGCCCGATGCCCAGCTGCCCGCACATCGAGTAGGGGCAGAAGGGCGCCTCGGCGCCGCCCGCGAGCATCGCCCGCGCGCCGCGCGCCAGCTCGTCGCGCGCGGTGGCGAACACGTCCAGCCCGCCCGCCTCGTCGGCCACCAGCACGGTCGACGGGCCGCGCAGCCCGTGCTTGATGGACAGCTGCCCGCTGCTGGCCGCGTAGAACCAGGCGATGGACTGGTAGGGGCCGACGTGCTCGGGGCCGCTGCGCCACAGGGCCTGGATCTCCCGCTGCCCGAACTCCACCCCGCCCGAGTAGCTCGCGGTCACCACCCCGAACCGGTAGTCGGGCACCGCGGCCGGGTCGAGCGCGGCGTCGTGCAGCGCCAGGTCGGTCGCCGCCAGCGCGAAGTGCGTGAACCGGTCGGTCTGCACCGCGATCCTCGGGTCCACCCGGCCCTCCGGTTCGAAGCCGGTCACCTCGCCCGCCACCACCACCGGGTACGGGTTGGGCTGGTAGCGGCCCAGCCGTCCCAGCGCCCGGCGGCCGTCGCGCACGGCAGGCCAGAAGTCCGCGCCGATGCCGCTGGGGGCGATCACGCCGACCCCGGTAACGACGGCGGTGCTCACGACCGCTCCGGGCGGGTGAGCACCACAGCGGACTGGAAGCCACCGAACCCGCTGCCCACCGACAGCACGGCGCGCAGCTCGCGTTCCCGCGCGGTGTGCGGCACGTAGTCCAGGTCGCACTCCGGGTCGGGGGTCTCCAGGTTCACCGTGGGCGGCACCACCCCGTGCACCAGCGCCTGCGCGCACGCGGCCACCTCGATCGAGCCGATCGCGCCCAGCGAGTGGCCCACCGCGGCCTTGATGGAGCTGACCGGGGTGGCGTAGGCGTGCTGGCCCAGCGCCAGTTTGAACGCCGCGGTCTCGTGCCGGTCGTTCTGCCGGGTGCCCGAGCCGTGCGCGTTGACGTAGTCGACACCGGTCGGGTCCAGCCGGGCCTGCTCCAGCGCCCGGCGCACCGCCTCGGCCATCTCCACCCCGTCCGGCCGCAGGCCGGTCATGTGGAAGGCGTTGCTGCGGGAGGCGTAGCCCGCGATCTCGGCCAGCATCACCGCGCCGCGGCGGCGCGCGTGCTCGTACTCCTCCAGCACCAGCACCGCGGCCCCTTCGCCGAGCACGAACCCGTCCCGGTTCCGGTCGAACGGGCGGGCCGCGCGCTCGGGGTCGTCGTTGCTGGCGGTGGTGGCGCGGATGGCGTCGAAGCAGGACACCGCGATCGGCGAGACCGGCGACTCGGCGGCGCCCGCCACCACCACGTCCGCCCGGTCCCGCTCGATCAGCCGCGCGCCGTGGCCGACCGCGTCGATGCCCGCGGTGCAGCCGGTGGAGACGGTGCGCACCGGTCCCCGCGCGCCGACCCGGTCGGCGACCTCGGCGGCCAGGTGCGCGGGCGAGAGCGCGTGGTGCAGGAACGGCGAGGCCAGGGCCGCGTCGACCACCCACCGCGCGCCCCGGTCGGAGGTGACCGCGTAGTCGCGCTCCAGCAGCGTGGTGCCGCCGACCGCCGACCCCATCGACACGGCCACCCGCCACGGGTCGGCGGGGGCCAGCTCGGCCTGTGCCCACGCCTCGTCCGCGGCGACGGCGCCGAACTGGACGTACCGGTCCATCCTGGCGATCTCGACCGGGGTCAGCCCCGCCTGGCCGGGGTCGAAGTCGCACTCGGCGGCGACCCGCGAGCGGAAGCCCGTCGGGTCGAACAGCGAAGTGCGCCGGGTGGCGGTGCGACCGGAGGTCAGCAGCTCCCAGAACTCCTTGGTGCCGTTTCCCCCCGGTGCCACCACCCCGACGCCGGTCACCACCACCCGGCGCGTCACGACGCGGACTCCGTGTCCACGTGCCCCAGCTCCGGCCGGGGGGCGAGCGGGCTGAGGTGGAACACCAGCTTGGCGGGTCCGTCGGAGGCGTTGCGGACCCGGTGCCGCACCCCGATCGGGACCAGCAGCGCCTGGTCGGCGCGCAGCGGGTGCGGCACGTCGTCGAGGTCGATCTCGACCTGGCCCTCCACCACGTACAGGGACTCCTCCGAGTAGGGGTGGTAGTGCTCGGTGACCCGCTCCCCCGGCCCGAGCGTCACCACGCCCATGAACCCGCTACTCGCCCCCACCGTGGCGGGGCTGAGCAGGACCCTGATGTCCCCGCCACGCCGCACGTTGGGCGGCACGTCCGCCGGGCTCACCGCCCGGTGCAACTGCCCGGTCACGACACCGCCTCCACCACTCGGTCGGTCACCAGATCCATCGGGCGCGCCAGCAGCACCAGCGGCGTCACCACACCCGCCAGCGGCACCGGCGGCGCGGCGTCGGCGCCCTCCGCCATGTGCACCACCAGGTCCCGCTTGCGGAACACCGTCACCCCGCCCTGGGCGACCGGGGCTGCGGTCAGCAGGCGGGCGACCTCGCCCCCCATGCCGGGCAGCGCCTGGTACAGGGCGGCCTGGCGGGGCGCGCCGTGCTCGGCCGCGCCGCCGCGCCCGGCCACCCGCATCACCGCGGTGGCCAGGAACCGGCGCCTGCCGTCCTCGTCGGACAGGTCGCGGTCCTCCACCAGGAACGGCCGCAGCGCGTCCTCGACGGCCCGGATCTGCGGCTGCTGGGCCAGGTAGCGCACCGCCTCGGCGGGCGAGCAGGTGATGTCGACCACCCGCACCACGGTCGTCCCGGCCATGAACACCGAGGTCCGCGCCAGCATCGGGGGTCCGCCGCCCGGTCCGCCCGGTCCGCCCGGCCGGGGCCTGGCGTAGCCCGCCAGCAGCGCGGCCACCTCGCCCTCGGCTCCCGGCCGCACGGCGAAGGTCAACGCGTAGCGGTTCACAATCTGCCTCCCACTTCCCGCCGCGGCGCGGTCGTCGTCGCACGGACCAGGTAGCGCCGCGACTCCCGGTCCTCCGTGCACGCCAGCAGCGGCGCGGCCAGCTCCCGGTGCCCCGGCGTCGCCTCCCACGCGGCGAAGTGCCCGAAGCTGCGCCACTCGCTGGTGATGACCCACTCGTCCGGGTCGTGCAGGGACTGGCACAGCTGGTCGCCCAGGTAGCCGTCCACTTCGGCCACGGCGTGGCGGATGCGCTGGTAGGCCTCCAGCAGGCGCTCACCGGCACCGTGCGTCACGCGCAGCCGGAAGACCACCCTGAGGTGGTCCACACCGTCCTCGTCCCACCCTGTCGTCGGTGCCATCGCGCGGCCCGCTACTCGGGCACGACGACGGTGCGGCGGGCCTCTCGGGCGCCCCGTGGGGGCACGTCCGCGCCGCGCGGCGGGGGCGCGCTCCCGGCCCGGTCCGCCTCGGCCGTCCCACACGACTGGAGCGCGGTGGCGGCATGGGGGGTGCTCGTCATCGGTGTTCCCTTCTGCCAGAAAATCTCGCGTCGGGTTCCCACCTTCTACGACGGCACGCCGATTTGACTGCTGGACAACCGTGACGAGTCGCGGACCACCCGCACGCGCGTACTACGGATCACTCTTCGTCATTTTTTCCGGCAGGCGATCAAGCCATCACTCCACAGAGGAGTGTCAGCTTTCCTTGGTAGTCACCCTGTTCCGGAGGGAGTCCGGGAAGGACCGCGCCACCGGCTCAAGCGGCGGCGAGCAGGGGTCCCGCGGCGAGACGAGCGCGTACACGCCCATGGCGAGGAAGAAAGCGGCGGTGATGATCGCGACGGTTCCCGCCGCGCCGCATCCACCGGATTGGAGCACCGGTCAGCCTACATCGCCGCGGTGCCGGGCGGACGCGGCACCGCGGCGGTCGGCCCCACTGGTCACACGCCGACCGGAACGTCACCCCTCAGGGTGATCCGGTGCATCACCCGCCGCTGGTCGCCGTAATCGTCCACGGCGTAGTGCGCGGTGCTCCGGTTGTCCCACACCACCACGTCGCCCTCGCTCCACCGGTGCCGCACGGTGAACTCCGGCCTGCCCACGGCGGCGAAGAAGACGTCCAGCAGCGCCCGGCTCTCCACCTCCGTCAGACCCAGCAGCCGCGTGGTGAAGCCGGGGTTGACGAACAGGCTGCGCCGCCCCGACTCGGGGTGCACCCGCACCACGGGGTGCGTGACGGGCTCCAGCGAGCGCACGCGCCGCCCTTCCCAGGTGTTGCCCTCGCCACCCAGCCGCTCGTGCAGGTACTCCTCGAAGTCCTTGCGCCCGTCGTGCAGCGCGGTCAGCTTGTCCGCCAGCCCGCGCACCGGCTCGGACAGCGACAGGTAGGCCGCCTCCAGGTCCGTCCAGCACGTGTCACCCCCTGTGGGCGGCAGGGTCACCGCGCGCAGCACCGAGCCCAGCGGGGGCCGGGCCATGAAGGTGACGTCGGTGTGCCACACGGGGGCTTTGCCGCCGTCGCCCGCGTCCAGCACGTAGATCTCCGGGTGTTCGGCGTCCAGGCCGGGCACCACGGGGTGCGCGGCGGTCGGCTCGCCCAGCGCGGCGGCGAACCCGCGGTGCGCCGCCGGGGTCAGCGACTGGCCGGGGAACACCAGCACCTTGTGCTCCACCAGGGCGGTCCGCAGCGGCGCGGCGACCTCGGCGGAGGTCACGTCGTTGAGGTCAAGGCCGGTGACCCGCGCGCCCAGGGTCGGGGTGAGGGGTTCGAAGTGCGTCATGGTCTCTCCTCGCGGAGTCAGGCCGCGACCGCGCGCACGGCGCCCGCGACCTCACCGCGCAGCGCGGCGAACTCGGCCGAGCCGCGCAGCTCGTCGGCGGGCACACCGGAGCGCGGTAGCGGAACGGGCAGGTCCAGCGCCACCCGACCGGGCCGGTCGGACAGCACGACGACGCGGCTGGCCAGGAACACGGCCTCGTCCACGCTGTGCGTCACGAACACCACCGCCCGCTCGCCGTCGTCGGTCAGCGAGCGGACGTCCTCCTGCAGCCGTTCACGGGTCAGCGCGTCCAGCGCGGCGAACGGCTCGTCCATCAGCAGCAGCCGGGGCCGGGCCGCCAGCGCCCGCGCGATCGCCACCCGCTGCTGCTGCCCGCCGGAGATCTCCCACGTGCGGCGGCGTCCCAGTTCGACCAAGCCGACCTGGGCGAGCAGCTCGCGGGTCCGCTGTGGACGGTCCGCGCCCGGCACGCCCGCCCAGCGCAGCGCGGTGGTGATGTTGCCCGCCACGCTCTGCCACGGGAACAGCCGGGGCTGCTGGAAGACCGTGCCGACGTCGCGGCCCGGCACGGGTGGCCCGCCCAGCACCTCGACCGCACCGGCCGTGGGTCGCTCGAACCCGCTGACCAGTCTCAGCAGCGTGCTCTTGCCCGAGCCGGAGGGGCCGACCACGACCAGGAACTCGCCGGGCTCGACCCGCAGGTCCAGCGGCCCGAGGGCGGGCACGTCCACGCGATTGGCGCGGTAGCTGTGCGCCACGCCGGTCAGCTCGACCAGCGGCTCACCCACGGGGGGCTCGCAGTGCCGCGCGGAACGCCGCCAGGTCGGGCACCGACTCGACCTTCTTCTGCCCGTGCAGGAATTCCGCCGTGGCGCGCAGCCGCTCGGCCAGCTTCCCCGGCGCCTCCGGGGTGCCGAAGTACTCCGGGCTGAGCTGCTCGGCGTGGTCGAGGTAGATGTTCTGCCTGAGCTGGGACAGCGCGTCGTCCACGCCCGCGCCGATCTGCCGCCCCACGGCCTCGGCGACCACCCGCGGGTCCGTCTTGATCTTCTTGATCGCGTCGTCGGTGGCGGCCAGCCACTTGTCCACCACCTCGCCGTTGTGCTCGGCGAAGTCCGCGCGGGCGACGGTGAACGTCAGCGTCGGTTTGCCCGCGGCGGCCAGCCTGGCGCTGTCGGTGAGCGTCACGCCGTCCCGCTGGAGCTCACCGAGCACCGGCGTCCACACGTACGCGCCGTCGATGTCCCCGCGCTGCCAGGCCGCCTGGATGTTCTGCGGCTCCAGGTCCACCAGCGTCACCGAGGCCGGGTCCACGCCCGCCTGCTCGAAGGCGGCCAGCAGGCTGTAGTGCGCGGTGGAGCTGAACGGCGCGGCGACCTTGCGACCCGCCAACCCCTTGATGTCGGTGACACCGCTTGCCCTGCGCACCACCAGCGCTTCGCTGTCGCCGATCACGTTGAGCAGCTCGATGATCCGGTAGGGGATGCTCAGCGGCGGGCACAGCCCGGTCGCGGCCGGGCTGCTGCCGATGACCGCCAGGTCGACCGCGCCACCGAGGAAGGCGGTGTTGATGCTCGCGCCGGAGTCGAAGGAGGTCCAGGTGACCTCGTGGTCGGGCAGCGCCTTCTCCAGCACGCCCTGGTCCTTCACCAGCAGCGTGCTGTCGGCGAAGTTCTGGTAGGCCACGCGGACCTGCCGACGCGCGCCGGAGCCGGACGAGGACGAGCCGCCGACCCCGCACGCGGTCAGCACCGGCGCGGCGGCGAGCAGGGACAGGAGCGATCTGCGGCTGACGGACATGGTTGTGCTCCCGGTGTGGGCGCTCACGCCCGCCCGCGCCACGGCGAGACGGCGCGTTGCAGCGCGAGGAGGGCGGTGTCGATGAGCAGCCCGGTCACGCCGATGACGACGAGGCCGAGCAGGACGACCGCGGTCTGGTTGTAGCGCTGGGCGTTGAGGACCATGCCCCCGATGCCGTCCGCGCCGTTGACGGTCTCGGCGGCCACCACCGAGCTGTAGGCGATGCCCACGGCCAGCCGGATGCCGGTGAGGATCTCGGGGGCGGAGGCGGGCAGCACGACGGTGGTGATCACGCCGAGCCGGTTCGCCCCCAGCGCGTGCGCGGCCTCCAGGTACTGGCGGTTCACCCCGGTCACGGCGGTCGCGGTGGCCACCGCGACCGGCGGGAACGCCGCCACCAGCAACAGGTAGACCTTGGGCTCCTCGTCGATGCCGAACCAGATGACCAGCAGGCTCAGGTAGGCCAGCGGCGGCAGCGCGCGCAGGAAGGTCACGAACGGCTCGACCACCGCGCGGACCACCGGCACCAGGCCCATCACCAGCCCCAGGCCGACGCCGACCAGCACGCCGTAGGCGGTGCCGTAGCCGACCCGGCGCAGGCTCACGCCGAGCCGCTCGAGCACCGTGGACCCCGCGTACCCGCCTTGGCCGTTGCCGCTGTCGGACGCGGCCAGCAGCTGGTCCCACACCTGCCCTGGACCGGGTAGCACGGCGGGCGGCCACAACCGCGCGAGGACCAGCAGTTGCCAGATCGCGATCAGCGCGAGCACCGCCGCCACGCGCACCAGGACCGAGTGCGTGGCGGACAGCGCGGCGCTCCCCGATTCCTTGAGTGCCATGGAGAACTCCGTGCCGCAGCGGGAAAAACCGGCTGAGCGGGAATGTACAGAAGTGCGCACGGGTTGATCGGGTTTCCCGCTCAGTGGACACCGCTGCCGAAAGGTCTTGCGCGGCAGGAGGAGTCGTGGCATCGCCGCGCCGACGCGCTCCCAGAAAGCGGGAACGGATAGTGCGGGCGGCGGTCGACGTGATAGCGGAATCGGTCCGACCGCCTTGACGTGTCGGGCGGCGACGAAAGCCCAGGTCCCGCCGGGATGCACGGCCTATCGCCTCACCGACTTGGCGGAACCGCTGGAAGCGCGGCGTGATTGGCGGCCGCGCGCCACACCGCCCGGTCGCGCCGTTGGGCGGATTCCCTCGGACCGCAATCAAATCCGTGCACCGAGCTATCGGATTTCCTGGTTTCCCCGGTCGCCCGGCACCGACGAGCGCCGACTTCGAACCTGCGCTGCGCCTGCTGCTCGACCGCGCACCCCGTGCGGGGGTGAGGAGGTTCAGACGCTGCGCAGCACCGACACCACAACGCCCAGCAGCACCGCCTGATCGCCGTCGATGACCGGGTAGGCCGGGTTGCGCGGCTCCAGCAGCACGTGCCCGCCGCGCCTGCGGTAGACCTTCACCGTGGCCTCGTCGTCGATCATCGCGGCGACGATCTGCCCCGAGTGCGCCTCGTGCTGCTGCTTGACCACGACGATGTCCCCGTCGCAGATCGCGGCGTCGACCATCGAGTCGCCGCGCACCCGCAACCCGAAGACCGTGCCGCGCCCGGTGAGCCCGCGGGGCAGCGTCAGCACGTCGTCGACGTGCTCCTCCGCCGCGATGGGGGCGCCCGCGGCGATGTGGCCGACGACCGGCACGGGCACCGAGTCGGCCTGCTCCCGCGCCGGGGCCTGCCCCAGGAACGCCCGCACGTCCATCGGGCGGGTGGCCGCGCCGCCGCGCCGCAGGAAGCCCTTCTCCTCCAGGCTCGCCAGGTGCCTGGACACCGAGGACGACGAGCGCAGGCCGACCGCGTCGCCGATCTGCCGGGTGCTCGGCGAGTACCCGTGCCGGACCACCCAGTCCCGGATCGCCACCAGGATCTGCCGCTGGCGCGGCGGCAGGGCCGAGGCGTCCAGGTGGTCGAACGGGTCGAGATCGTCGTAGGCGGTCATTCGCGGGATGATAGATGCCGCCGACCGGCCTGCGCCGCGCCTCGCGCCCCGAAGGGCTCCGGTCAGGGCGGCCGGGCCACGTCGGACTGGGCCCAGAGCAGGTGGCGGACCCGCGGCGGCTCGGCGGCCAGGTCCCGTGCGGCGCGCTCCACGGCGACCTCGACCGCCGTGCCGCGCTCCAGGTGCTGGCGCAGGTGCTCGTTCCACGTCGCGACGGTGAAGGTCTCCAGGAACACCTCGGGGTCCTCGGAATCGCGGAACAGGCCCCACAGCGTCGCGCCGGTGCGCCTGCGGGACCGGCCCACCTTGCGCATCGCCTCGGTGAACTCCGCGACCCGCTCCGGGGCGACCCGCCACCGCACGGTCACCAGCACCGGTCCGGTGTCGGCGTCGGGGATCTCCGGCGGCGCGTCCCACAGGCTGGCGGGCGAGGTGTCCAGCTCCCGGTCGGTCAGCGGCAGCCAGCGCGCCGCGACGAGCAGCACCAACACCATCCCCACCGCTGGGAGCACCACCGCCGTGCGCACGCCCAGCAGGGTGGCCGCCGCGCCCCACACCACCGCGCCGAACGCCTGGCCGCCCATGAACATCAACTGGTAGTAGGCCAGGGCGCGGGCGCGCGTCCAGGCGGGCAGCAGCACCTGCGCGGTGGCGTTGAGCGTGGACAGCACGGCGATCCAGGCCGCACCGGCGACGAGCATCGCGGGGATGGCGACGGCGACCGAGCCGGTGAGCCCGGCCAGCGCCGTCGCCGCCGCGTACGCGCAGGTCGCGATGCTGACCAGGAGGTTCTTGCCGATCCCGCGCAGCAGCCGGGGCACCACGAACGCCCCGCCGATCGCCCCGGCCCCGACGCAGCCCAGCAGCAGGCCGTACCCGCCCGCGCCGAGCCCGAGCGGGCCTCGGGCGATGGTGGGCAGCAGCGCCCACATCGCGCTGCCGAACACCACGAACAGCACGCACCGCACCAGCACCCGTGAGAACAGCGGCGAGCTGCGCACGTACCGGGCCCCGGTGCGCACCGCGGTGAGCACGTGCTCGGCGCCCAGCGGGCGGTGGTCGGACGGCCGCCGCCACCGCCACAGCACCAGCATCACGCCGAGGAAGGACACCGCGTTGAAGGCGAACGTCGCCTCCGGCCCGACCGCCGCGATCAGCACCCCGCCCAGCGCGGGCCCGATGGCCCGGCCGACGTTCATGTTCACCCCGTTGAGCAGCGCCGCCTGCGGGATCTCCGCGCGCGGGACCAGCTCCGGCTGGATCGCCTGGAACGAGGGCATCGACAGCGCCTGCCCCACGCCCATCAGCGCGATGAACGCCAGCAGCGTGGCGGGCGCGGCCGCGTCGCCCGCGGCCAGCACCACCAGCCCCGCCGCGCCCAGCACCATCAGCGCCTGGCCGCACAGCAGCACGCGGCGCCGGTCCAGGATGTCGCCGATCGCGCCCGAGGGCACGACCAGCAGGAACACCGGCAGGGTGGTGGCCGCTTGGACGAGCGCGACCTGGAGTTCGCTGCCGCCGAGGTCGCCCATGAACCACTGCGCGCCGACGGTCTGCGCCCAGGTGCCGATGTTGGAGGCGAACTGGGCCAGCCACAGCGCGCGGAAGGTGGCGCGGC
Organism: Saccharothrix coeruleofusca; assembly: GCF_017876325.1. Classification (NCBI taxonomy): domain Bacteria; kingdom Bacillati; phylum Actinomycetota; class Actinomycetes; order Pseudonocardiales; family Pseudonocardiaceae; genus Saccharothrix; species Saccharothrix coeruleofusca. Next base: position 1,748,578 of record NZ_JAGINV010000001.1, on the reverse strand, counting down.
GCAGCGGAGCCCACGCGGTGGCAGCGGTCATGGGGTGGTCCCTCGGTCGCGTCGCCGGGTCACCACCAGCAGATACCTCGACCGGGAGCGGCCAAACCGCCCGCCCGCCGCGGCCGGGCCACTCCGACGGGTGAGGCGGGCGTGGTTCAGCGGGTCGCGGCGGTGAGGGCCTCGCGGACCTTCCCGAGGTCGGCGGGCACCGCGACCTGGATGCTCTCCCCGGCGTAGACCAGGTGGGCCGGGGTGCCCGGCTGCCACCTCCTGCCTTCGGCCAGCGGTCCGGCGTCCAGGGTGTCGTAGCCGATGCCGTCCAGGAACGCGGCCACCTCGCTCTTGGCGTCCGCGTGGTCGCCCGCGATCGGCAGCGCGGTGCGGTCCGGCGCGCCCGCCGGGCGGGGCAGGGCGCGCAGGGTCTGGAAGAAGATGTTGTTCAACGCCTTGACCACGTGCGCGGCGGGCAGGTGCCGTTGCAAGAGTTCGCTGCTGGTGGTGGCGCCGGTGTCGAGTTCGGCGATGGCGCCGTCGCGCTGCGGGTTGTAGTTGCAGGTGTCGATGACGGTCTTGCCCGCCAGCGGCCGCACCGGGAGGTCCCGGTAGACCCGCAGCGGCGTGGAGACCACCACCAGGTCCCCCGCTCGGGCAGCCTCGGCGGGGGTCGCCGCGCGGGCGTTCGGGCCGAGTTCGGCCACCAGGTCGGCCAGGGTCCGCGGGTCGCGCGAGTTGCTGACGACCACGCGGTGGCCCGCCGCTGCGGCGAGGCGGGCCACGGTGCCGCCGACGCGCCCGCTGCCGATGAATCCGATGGTGTTCACCTGTGCGTTCTCTCCTTCTTCGGCGGAATGCCCGGACTCGGGCTCTGCGCGGTGCACGGGCACCGGTCAGGAAATCGTGAAACCGGTGGTCCCCACCTGTCGCAGCCAGCCGAGCCAGTCCTCCATGTGCCAACTGGTGGCGATCCGGTCGCCGTCGAAGTGGTGGAATTCGTGGATCGGGATGACGCATTCCCGGCCGGTGCCCACGACACCCATCCACTCGCCGGTGAAGCTCGCCCTGATCTCCGCCCGGACGGCCGCCCGACCGTTCGCGCCGACCACTTCGTGGATGGTGACCGAGACGTCCTGGAACACCTGGTGGAACTTGGCGAATTGCGGTTTGACGCCGTCCGGGCCCGGTGCCTGACCGGGCGCGGCCGGAATGTCCGACCAGTTCGGCGTCACCGCCTCGTCGAGCAGGTCGAACTCTCCCGCGACCCCTCGGTAGAGCTTTTCGACGGCTTCGCGCTGACCGGCGGTGAGCCCTTCGACGATGCTCGGAACTGCTGGTTGAGCCATGATTTCCCATCCTTGGCGGTCATTGCCGGGTTCGCGGGCGCGGTTGTCCGCGCCGTTGTCCGCGACAAGGCGGCCGACATCGGCGGCTATAGTGGGGGAACCCCTTCCGGAGGGGTGCCTCCACTCTAACGGAGGGGTGCCTCCGCAAGCAAGGCCCGAGAATCGGGAGGACTCCGATGGCCACGACCGAACCGGGCGCGCGGGTCGCCGTGCCGCGACCGCAGCGCGCCGACAGCAGGCGCAAGTTCGACGCACTGCTGGCCGCGGCGCGCGAGGTCTTCGCCGCCGACGGCGTCAACGGCTCGCTGGAGGAGATCGCCCGGCGCGCCGGGGTCGGCATCGGCACGCTCTACCGCAACTTCCCGACCCGCCAAGCGCTGTTCGAGGCCGTCTACGTCGACGAGGTCGAGGCGCTGGCCGCAGTCGCCGACGAGCTGCGCGACCACGACCCGTGGGACGCGCTGGTGATCTGGCTGCGCCGGTTCGTCGGCTACGCGACCACCAAGAAGGCCGTCTACGAGGCGCTCAACACCGACTCGCCGATGTTCGCCGCCTGCATCGAGCTGATCCACCGCGCTGGAGTCCCGCTGCTGCGCCGCGCCCAGGAGGCGGGCGAGGCCCGCACCGACGTCACCTTCGACGACGTCCGGTACCTGATCAACGGCATCAGCGGCGCGAGCTTCGCCGACGACGCCCAGCGCGAGCGCGTGCTCACCATGGCACTGGACGGCATCAGAGCGCGCGACTGAGAGCGGGGGCCTCAGCCGCCTCGCGCGTACTCCGGCAGCAGGCGGGCGACCTCGTCCGGGGCAGGCATCCGGGCGATCTCCCCGGCGACGGCGCGGGCCGCGTCGCGGTGCGCGCCGTCCCGCAGCAGCCCGCGCACCTGGTGGGCGACGGCGTCGGCGTCCACCTCGTCGGGCAGCAGGCGCAGACCGGCGCCGACCGCGCGCAGGGCCTCGGCGTTGGCGAACTGGTCGGCCCCCTGGGGCAGCACCAACTGGGGCACGCCGAAGGCGAGCGCGCCGAGGGTGGTGCCGCTGCCGCCGTGGTGGACGGCCACGTCGGCGTGCCTGAGCAGTTCGGCCTGCGGCACCCACGCCCGCGCGGTGACGTTGTCCGGCAGGTCCCCGAGATCGGCCACGGGCACCCGACCGGTGGCGACCACCACCCGCGCGCCCAGCGCCGCCAGCCCCCTGATCGCCGTGGTGAGCAGTGCCGCGGTGCCGAACGCGGTGCCGAAGGTCAGGTAGACCAGCGGCTCCCCGGCACCGGACGTCGCCCACGCGACCGGTTCGGCGTGCGGGACGGGGCGCAGCGCGATCCGGTTCCCGGTTCCCAGGAAACCGCTGTCCTGCAACGAGGGCGGGCAGATGTCCAGGTGCGGCCTGCCGCCCGCGACGGTGTCCGAGGGCAGTTCCAGGCCGATCCCCTCGGGGATCGCGCGGCCGAAACCGTGCCACAGACCGGGAATCCCGGCGCGGTGGGCGGCGACGGCCGCGCCCGGCACGCCCCACCCGTGCACGACGAGGTCCGGCCGCAGCCTGGCCAGTTCCGGTTCGAGGTCCTCGGCGTAGATCTCGTAGAACGAGTCCGCGGGCCGGAAGGGGCGCAGCCCGTTCGCGGCGAGCGCCGCGTGCACGTGCTCCCCGGTGGCCCAGTGCACCTCGTGGCCCGCGTCCCGCGCGGCGACCGCGAGCGGGATCATCGGGTAGGTGTGGCCGACCGAGGCGGAACTGGCGAACAGCACGCGCACGGCGGCGAACCTACCCCTGGCCGCGCGGTCGCGGCTCGGCGGGCCCGCGGTCGGCTACGGTGGGCTGATCTCCAGCAGCCGGGGGGCGACATGGCGGCCGAGGCGATCACCCCTTCCACCCCGCGACCGGTGCGGTGGTCCACGCTGGCGCAGTGGTGGCGCGACGTGACGTTCGCGCACTGGCCGGTGGCACCGGCGCGGGTTGCGGGCCTGCTGCCGCCGGGCACGCGGCCGGACACCCTGGACGGCGTGACCTACGTCGGGCTGGTGCCCTTCCGGATGCACCGGGTGCGGCTGCCGGTGGAGCCGGGGGTGCCGTACTTCAGGACGTTCTGCGAGACCAACGTGCGGCTGTACTCGGTGGACGGCGCGGGCCGTCGCGGCGTGGTGTTCCGCTCCCTGGACGCCGCCCGCCTGGTGCCCGCGCTCGTCGGCAGGCTCGGCGCACGCCTGCCCTACACCTGGTCGAGGATGCGCCTGCACCGCCGGGGCGACGTGATCACCTACACGTGCGTCCGCCGGTGGCCCCGGTCGCGCGGGGTGTCGGGCCGCCTGGTGGTCCGGGTGGGGCGGCCGATCGCGGAACCGACCCCGCTGGAGCACTTCCTGACCGCGCGGTGGGGCCTGCACGTGCCCTGGCGCGGACGCGCGCTGTACCTGCCCAACGAGCACCCGCCATGGCCGCTGCGCCGGGCCGAGCTGCTCCACGTGGACGAGACGCTCATCGCGGCGGCGGGTCTGCCCGCGCCGGTCGGGCCGCCGGTCAGCGTCCTGCACTCCCCCGGCGTCCCGGTCCGGTTCGGGCCGCCGGTCAGGACCGGGTGAGATCCGGTTCGCGGGCGCCACTGGCGCACGGGGTGTTGGCCATGCGTTGGCGGCGCGTTGGCGGGTAGGAGTCGGCTGGCGGTTCACCGGGTCGCGGACTCCTGCGCCGCGCCCCCGGTCGATCCGATCACGCCGTTCTGAGAAAGGCCCCTGCGCATGGTTGTCGAATCACCTCCCGGCATGGAGATCACGGAGGAGAACAAGTTCAAGGGTTCGCTGTTCATCTCGGCCTTCGACGAGATGATCGACGCCATCGGCAAGGACGCGGAGTCCGAGACGGAGCAGGTGCTCGACATCACCTTCGCCGCGATCGGCGCGGCCTCGTCGGTGGCCATGCTGGCGGTGGACCCGTTCGGCACGCTGCTGGGCGCGGGCATCGGCTGGCTGATCGAGCACGTGAGCTTCCTCAAGGAGCCGCTGGACCAGCTGATGGGCGACCCCGACGAGATCAACGCCAACGTCGAGGCGACCAAGGCGACCGCGGTGGAGATGCGGACGCTGGCCGAGACCCACCGCAACACGCTGGCGCAGCCGCAGGGGTGGACCGGCCAGGCGTCGGAGGCGTTCAAGGCCAACATGGACACCCTGGGCCAGGAGCTGGACTCGCTGGCCAACGCGGTGGAGAAGAAGGCCAAGATCGTGGCCATCTGCGGCGTGCTGGTGCAGGTGCTGCGCGACATCGTGCGCGACCTGATCGCGCAGCTGCTCGGCTCGCTGCTGGCGGGCGCGATCGCCGCCGCCGCCGCGGCGTTCTTCACCTTCGGCGCGTCCATCGTGGGCTTCATCGGCTTCGCGGTGGGCAAGGCCGTGGCGCTGGGCGTCAACATCGCCTCCCGGATCGCCCGGCTGATCGCGGCGATGACCCGGCAGATGGGGCGGATCAAGAACCTGGACGAGATCACCGAGCAGGTCGGCAAGGGCTGGAACCGGTTCGAGAACGTCGCCGACGTGGCCGAGGTGTCCTACGAGTCCTGGAAGGCGCAGAACAAGGTCGACAAAGCGGTCGACCAGGCGCGCTGATCCCCCACCCCGCTCGCGAAAGGTTCGACATGGCACGCACCGGCCCCGGCGCCAACCCCAACCCCAGCTCCAACCCCGGCGGCAGCCCACCCCCTCCGCCGCCGCCACCGCCCCCGGCGTCGGGACCGCAGGGTCCTACCGGCACCTCGGGCTTCCTGATGCAGCCGTCCTCGATCCAGACGCTGCAGGGCTACGCGAGCGACCTGCAGTCCCGCTACCAGGGCGTGGCGGGGCAGCTGAGCACGCAGACGCTGGCCGTCAACGCGCTGGGGATGTTCGGCATCCCCATGGTGGTCGCGGTGAACGGCTCCAACGGCAAGTCCATCGACAAGGCCAACCACGCGGCGCAGACGATGGGCCAGGTCAAGGACGGCTTGCAGGCGTCGCTGGACACCCAGGTCAGGACCGACGAGTTCGCGGGCAGCCAGTTCGACAAGATCGTCACCGACTCCGGCGCGAAGAACCCCCAGGGCGCGCCCGCGAGCGCACCGCACACGCCCGCCCCGGTGGGGCCGCAGGTGACGCCGGTCGACCAGATCAACGGCGACCCCGGCAGCACCGGACCCAAACCCGCAGGCGTCCCGGCCGGTCCCCAGGTCACGCCGGTCGACCAGATCAACGGCGACCCCGGCAGCACCGGACCCAAACCCGCGGGTGCCCCGACCGGTCCCCAGGTCACGCAGTTCGAGCCGCCGCCCGGCGCGACGAACACGCCCACGCCCACGCCTACGCCCACTCCGGCTGGCCCGCCGGTCACCCAGTACACCCCGCCGCCGGGCAACACGGACGTGACCACACCGACGCCCACGCCCACTCCGGCCGGCCCGCCGGTCACCCAGTACACCCCGCCACCCGGCGGACCGAACACCCCCACGCCGACGCCCACGCCCACCCCGGCAGGCCCGCCGGTCACCCAGTACACCCCGCCGCCGGGCAACACGGACGTGACCACCACGGCGGCGACTCCGATGCCCGCCGCACCGCCGGTCACCCCGATGCCGCCCATCCCCGGTGCCAACGGCGTGCCCAACCCCGGTCCCATCCCGACGGGCGCCATGCCGCCGATCCCGCCGATGCCCGCCGTCCCCCCGCCCGGCGGCACGCCGCGCGGCATCAACCCGCCCGGTGCCAACCCTCCCGGCGGCAACCCGCGCGGTGGGGCTCCGGGCACTCCGGGCAGGGGGCCGGTGGCGCCGCCGTCGACCAACACCACCCCGGTCAACGCCATGTGGCCGCCCGCCGGGCCGCGGCCGGGCGCGGTGCCCAACGTGCCGGGCGTGGTCGGCCCGCCCCAGGGCATCTTCACGCCCACCCCGCCCGCGGCGGACTCGCTCAAGCCCATCGCGGACGCCAACCCGCCCAGGCCGGCGCCGCCCGCGGTGCCCATGCCGGACCCCGGTCCCGGCAAGCCGCCGGGCCCGCTCGACCCGCTCGGCGGCCACGGCCCCAAGGGCGACGCCGCGCCGCCCGTGGTCACCGGCGGGGACAAGCCCGCGCCGCAGCCCGCGTCCCCTCCTGCGGCGCAGACCCCGCCGCAGCCGCAGCCGGTGCCGCCGCCGGTGAAGCCGGTCATGGCGCCGCCGAACATCCTCGACCTGCTCGACCCGAGGGGCTACCCCGGCGGCGAGAACCTGCCCGCGCCCGACGGCCCCAAGGCCGACGCGGCGTGGCCCGCCACCACGATCGACGGCAAGCCGTGGGCCGACCTGCAGAACCTCACGCCCGAGCAGAGCCAGAAGTGGATCGACAACCTGCGCAACATCCTGGACACCAAGACCGACGGCGCGTTCTTCTGGTCGGGCAGCCTGTACGACTCGGACGGCAACCGGATCTCGGTGATGACCGAGGCCGAGTACATGGCCAAGGCGGACGGGCGCAACACGCTGGAGGGGACGCTCGACGACAAGGGGATCAAGCTGCCGGGCTGGGGCAACACCTCGCCGGAGGGCAAGGCGGTGTGGGACAGCGTGTCGGCCAGCCTGGCGCACGGCGCCAAGGGTGATGTCTACGTGCTGCTGGGCCCGCAGCGGCGGCCGGACAACGTGTTCCACATGACGGAGTTCCCGATCCTGCAGCAGAACCCGAACGTCAACCGGGTGATCGCGATCGACGTGTTGAACAAGCAGGAGACGGTGATCTTCACCCGGCAGTGAGCCGGTGGCGGTCGGGAGGGGCCCCGCCCCTCCCGACCGCCGGGTCAGCCGGACGACTTGCCGGTGAGGTCCGCGCCGTCCTTGCGCGCGAGCACGCAGACGACCTCCTTGGCGCCCACGGCGTCGCCCTCGGCGTACTCCCACTCGGCCTTGGTGGGCACCAGGCCGGTCAGCGCCAACTCCGACCGCTTGCCCTCGGCGACGCGGATCGTCCTGGCGTGCAGGTCGCAGTAGTGCAGGGCGTACTCGCGCATCCAGTCCTCACCGGGGTAGGGCACCGGCTGCCCCTTGGAGGCGAGGTCGTAGAACGGGGTTTCCGCCGCGTAGCGCTCGACCTTGTGCGGCTGGGCGCAGTCGACGTTCTGCAGCCAGTCGAACGGCACGCCCTTGGTCAGCGGCTCGGTGCCGCAGCCCTGCTCCCCCATGGCCCAGACCGGGATCTCGCCCAGCCTGCCGAAGGTGAGCACCTGGACCGGGGCCTGGGCCCGCTCGGGCTGCGGGGCCGCGGCGGGCGCCTGGCCGGCGCGCCCGGCGAAGAAGCCGCCGGTGGCGGCGAGCAGGGCCGCGACCACCGCGGCGGTGATCAGCAGCGGTGCGCGGGAGCGCGGGGCGGCGGGGGCCGCCTCGGCCGGGGCGGTGCCGCCGCCGGAGAGCAGCGCCGCCGCCTGGGTGGCGGTGAGCCGGGCCCTCGGGTCGGGGGCGAGCAGGCCGGAGATCACGGTGGCGACCGGGCCTCGGGCGCGGTGCAGGCGCGGCGCCTCGCTCATGATGGCGTGCAGCGTGGACGCGGTGGACGTGCGCTGGAACGGGGCCGTGCCCTCCACCGCGTAGGCCAGCGTCGCGCCGAAGGCCCACAGGTCCGACGCGGGCGTGGCGGGCTCGCCGCGCACCCGCTCCGGCGAGAGGTAGGCGGGCGAGCCGATGATGGCGTTGTTCAGCGTCAGGCCGGGGTCGTCGACGGCCTGGGCGATGCCGAAGTCGGTCAGCTTCACCTGGCCGTCCGGGGCCACCATGATGTTGCCGGGCTTGACGTCCCGGTGCACGATGCCCGCGGCGTGCGCGGCCTGCAGCGCGGACAGGATGCGCAGGCCGAGGGTGGCGACGTGCTCGGCGGGCATGGGGCCGTTGCGGCGGATCAGCGCGTCCAGGGTCTGCGCCTCCACCAGCTCCATGACGATGTAGGTCAGGCCGCCCTCGATGATCACGTCGTAGACGGTGACCACGCCGGGGTCGTTGAGCGCGCCCGCCGTCCTGGCCTCGCGCAGCACGCGCTGCTGGAGCACCTGGCGCTCCTCCGGCGGCACGCCGTCGGGCAGGTGCAGCTCCTTGATGGCGACCTTGCGGCCGATGACGTGGTCCTGTGCTCGCCAGACCACGCCCATCGAGCCGCGGCCCAGCTCGGCCAGCAGGGCGTACCGGTTGCCGATGATCCTCGGCTGTGGACCGCTCACGACGTCGATCACTCCAGGGGTCGAACGGTTGCAGGGTGAGGCGCACGTTACCCGGGCGCGGACAGCGCGGTGGGCACCGACGCCGGTTCAGGGGTCGGTGATCGCCTCGACCAGCTGCGGGCCGTCCAGCAGCACCGGGTCGTTGTGGTCGGCTCCGGGCACCTCGACCGCCCGGCCGCCCGCGGCACGGGCCACCGCGCGGCTCTGCTCGGGCGGGACGATCGTGTCGGCGGAGCCGTAGACGACGGTGACCGGGGCGCGCACCCGCGCCACGTGCTCCGCGGTGCGGAACCGGTCCCGCAGCAGCAGGCCCACCGGCAGGAAGGGGTAGTGCCGCCTGCCGACCGCGGCCAGGTCGGTGAACGGCGAGCGCAGCACCAGCGCGGCGGGCGGGTGCTCGGCGGCCAGCTCGGCCACCACCGCCGAGCCCAGGCTCTCGCCGAAGTACAGCAGCCGGGGCGGGGAGGTGCCGAGCAGGAAGTCGCGGGCGGCGCGCACGTCCAGCGCGAGCCCGGCCTCGGTCGGGCGGCCGGGGTTGCCGCCGAAGCCGCGGTAGTCCAGCAGCAGCACCGACAGCCCGCGCGCGGTGAGCGCCCGCGCCAGCGGCGCCCGCAGCGCCCGGTTGCCCGCGTTGCCCGGAGCCACCAGCACCGCGGCCCGCGCGTCCTCGACGGGGAAGTGCCACGCCGCCAGCCGCAGCCCGTCGGCGGTGGTCAGGGTGACGTCGCGGCCACCGGGCAGCACCTGGGCCGCGGGCGGCGGCAGGTCGCCCGAGGGCAGGTAGACCAGCTTGCGCTGGAAGGCGAACGCGGCGCCCAGCACCGCGATCACGACAGCGGCGGTCACCGCCAACCCGATCAGCATCCGCCCGCGCACCTCACCATCACATCACCGGTCCGGGTCCTCGCGCTGCGCGTGGCGGGCGCGGGTGGCAGGGTGGCTCGGTGGCCGCCGCACCCGATGACCGAGCGCGCACCCCTGACGGACGTTACGTGGTGATCGGGGGCAGGCGGTGGCGGGCCACCGATCCGGAGATCCCCGCCGACGTCGCGGCCCGCCTGCGCAAGGCGCTCATGGCCGCGCGGGCCGAGGTGGGCCGGGCGCTGCGCGCCGGGGACGCCTCGGCCGAGGCCGGGGCGCGTCGCCGGGTGCACGCGGCGAAGGTGGCGCTGGGCGAGCGCGGGACGCCCTGGTGGGAGCAGACCCCGCAGCAGCGGCGGCAGCGCTGGGAAGCGGGCCTGGCCCAGCTGGGCGCGTGACCGGCCCGGTGCGCCGCTGGGACACCCGAACGCCCGGTTCGGGGTGTCCCAGCGGCGCTCGGCTCACTCGCCCCGATTCCACGCCTTGGCCAGGCCGACCTTGCCCCCGGTGTGCATCAGCGACCCGGCGTACAGGCGGGCGGCCAGCATCACCACGAGCACGACCGCGCCCGCCAGCACCCCCAGCGAGAGCACCGCCTCCCACGCCTGGGCCTCCTGCGCGAACAGCCGCACCGGCATCGCGATGGCCGCCGAGAACGGGACGTAGGACAGCACGGCCATCGCGGTGGCGTTGTCGGACAGCGCCATCACCGCGACGTAGGGGCCGATGGTCAGCAGCAGCACCAGGCCCATGCTCGACCCCAGGTCCTCCTGCCTGCTCACCGCCGCGCCCGCGACCGCCCACATCGCGGCCAGCAGCACGAACCCGAAGACCAGGAACGGCACGAACCAGCCGATCGCGGGCGCCACCAGCGCCAGCAGCTCCTCGTGCCCGCCCAGCCGCAGCGCGATCGGCGCGGCCACCGCCAGCACCACCACCTGGCCGATGGTCAGCAGCGCGTGACCCACGATCTTGCCCGCCAGCAGCGCCCGGATCGGGACCGTGGCGACCAGGATCTCCACGATCCGGGTCTGCTTCTCGGTCACCGTGCTCTGCGCGATGGCCGAACCGCCCATGCCGAACATCATGAACACCATCGCGAACACCATGATGACCAGCTGCCGGACGCCCTGGCCGACCTCGGAGGGGTCGAGCAGGTCCACCGGCGGCGCGGTGCGCAGCGCGGCCACCACCTCCACCGGCGGGTCCGACAGCGCGACCACGCGCACCCCGGAGCCCTCGGCGACGACCGCCGCGTCCACCTCCTCCGAGCGCACCAGCCGCTCCGCTTCGGCCCGGTCGGCGGCTTCCCGCACCTCCAGGTCCGCGTCCCGCAGCGCCGCCAGCGCCTCCTGGCCGACCGCGGCCACAGCGGACCGCCCGCCGCCGAACACCGTGGGCAGCACCGCGAGCGCGAACAGCCCCACCAGCAGCAGTCCGAAGCCGACCCAGAAGCCCTTCATGCGCACGAACGAGCCGATCTCCCGCTCGGCCACCAGCCGCGTCGCCGAGGCGAACGACGTGCCGTCCATTCAGATCACTTCCTTGAAGATCTCGTCGAGCGAGGGCACCACCGGGGTGAAGCTGCGGACCGCGCCGCGGTCCAGCGCCGTGCGCAGCACTTCCTGGTCCGTGCGGCCGTCCAGGTCGAACACCGCGCGCGGGCCGTCCACGTCGAGCACCCGCACCCCGGCCAGGTCGCGCAGCCAGCCCGCGTCGCCGTCCACGACGAGCTGGAACCGCGGCGCGGCGTGCTCGGCCCGCAGCCGCTCCCGCTCGCCGCTCGCGGCGATGCGCCCCCCGGAGATGATCACCAGGTCGTCGCACAGCTGCTCCACCACCGACAGCTGGTGGCTGGAGAACAGCACCGGCACGCCGTTGGCGGCGCGCTCGCGCAGCACGCCCAGCACCGTCTCCACGGCGATCGGGTCCAAGCCGGAGAACGGCTCGTCCAGGATCAGCGCCAGCGGGTCGTGCACCAGCGCGGCGGCCACCTGGGCGCGCTGCTGGTTGCCCAGCGACAGCTCTTCCAGCCGGTCGCCCGCCCGCTCCGCCAGCTCCAGGTCGGCCAGCAGCCGGTCGGTGTTGCGGCGGGCGGTCGCGCGGTCCAGCCCGTGCAGCTGCCCCAGCCAGGCGATCTGCTCGCCCACCTTCATCTTCGGGTACAGGCCGCGCTCCTCGGGCATGTACCCGAAGCGCTGCCGGACCGCCCCGGTGATCGGGGCGCCGTCCCAGGTCACCTCGCCACCGTGGGCGGCGAGCACGCCCAGCACGATCCGCATGGTCGTGGTCTTGCCGGACCCGTTGGCGCCGAGGAAGCCGGTCATCCGGCCCGGCCGGACCTCGAACGACACACCGTCCAGGACGCGGTGCGCGCCGAAGCTCCGGCTGATCGAGCTCACCTTCAACATGATCAACAGGCTAGGTCGGCGCCCCGGTCCGGGGCGTCCGGCGCGAGACCGACCCCAGGGGTCCTCCTCAGGGAGGACCTCAGCCCCGGCCGGGCGTGACGATGCCGTGCTCGTAGGCGAACACGACGGCCTGCGTGCGGTCGCGCAGGCCCAGCTTGGCCAGGATGCGCGACACGTGCGTCTTCACCGTCGTCTCGCCCAAGTGCAGCGCCGAGGCGATCTCGGCGTTGCTCACCCCGCGTGCCAGCAGCACCAGCACCTCGAACTCGCGGTCGGTCAGCTCGGGCGGGCGGCGCACCGGCTCGGCGGGCGCGGGGGCGGAGAAGCGGGCGATGACGCGGCGGGTGACCTCGGGGGACAGCAGCGCGTCGCCGCGCGCGACCACCCGGACCGACTCGACCAGGTCCTCCGGGGAGGCGTTCTTGAGCAGGAAGCCGCTCGCGCCCGCGCGCAGCGCCTCGAACAGGTAGTCCTCCCGGTCGAAGGTGGTGAGGATGACGACCTTGACCGGGCTCGCGCAGCCCGCCGAGCCGAGGATGCGCCGGGTCGCCTCCAGCCCGTCCAGGCCGGGCATCTGCACGTCCATCAGCACCACGTCGACCTCCAGCCGGGCGGCCAGCTCCACCGCCTCGGCGCCGTCGCGCGCCTCGCCGACGACCTCGATGCCGGGCTCCGTCCCGAGGATGACCCGGAAGCCCGCGCGCACCAGGTCGTGGTCGTCGGCGAGCACGACCCGCAGCGGACGCTGCCCGTTCACCGCTCCCCCTCGCCCGCCGGCCGCGCGCCCGCCGGGAAGCTGGCCCGCACGCGGTAACCGGCGTCGCGGCGCGGTCCCGCCTCGAACCGCCCGCCGTGCACGGCGACCCGCTCCTTCATCCCCAGCAGGCCGAACCCGCCGGTCTTGCCCCCGCGCCCGCGTCCGTCGTCGGTGACCTCGACCTCCACCGCGCCGTCCAGGTAGCGCAGGCGGACCTCCGCCCGCCGCGCCCCCGCGTGCTTGACCACGTTGGTCAGCGCCTCCTGCACCACCCGGTAGGCCGACAGGGCGACGCCCTCGGGCACCGCGCGCGGCTCGCCGTAGACGCCGTGCTCCACCCGCAGGCCGGTCGACCGCGCCGTCTCCACCAGGTCCGGCAGCTGGTCCAGCCCCGGCGAGGACCGGTGCGCGTCCAGGTCCGCGCTCGGGGCGTCCTCCGCGTTCGGGGCGTCCTCCTCGCGCAGCACGCCGAGCAGGCCGCGCAGGTCGCCGATGGCCGTGCGGGCGGTGTCCTCGACCGTGCGCAGCGCGGCGCGGGCCAGCTCGTGGTCGGTGTCCAGGACACGCCGCGCGGCCGCCGCCTGGATGCCCATCACCGACACGTGGTGGGCGACGACGTCGTGCAGGTCCCGCGCGATGCGCACCCGTTCGGCGACGATCGCGCCGCGCGTGTTCTGCTCCTGGGACCGGCGCAGCTGCTCTGCGCGGTGCTCCAGCTCGGCCTGCCTGCGCGCGGACAACCACGCCATGTCGCCGAAGAAGTACGCGGACAGGTAGAACAGCAGGTTGAGCCCGATGCCGTAGAGCACCGAGGCCAGCAGCGGGTCCAGCGGCCCGGCCGCGTCGGCGAACTCCGGGGCCGGGGCCACCAGGAACGACACCAGCCCGACGCCCAGCCAGGCGAACATCGCCACGATGACGGCGACGCGGGACCACCGGGCGAGCACCCGGTTCGGCTCCCACGCCCCGGCGTTGTAGATGGCCAGGAACAGCGCTACCGAGGGCATGAAGTTGTCCGCGATCTGCCGGTGCTGCGCGGCGATGAACAGCGCGCCGACCACGAGCAGCACGGCCAGCGGGTACCGCCGCCGCACGGCCAGCGTCGCGGTCAGCGCGGCGACCCAGGCCAGCTGCTCGGTCAGCGCCGGGGCCCGGCCGAAGGCGAACGCGCCCATGCTGTTGACCAGCATGGTCATCACCACGGCGAGCGCGAGCACGGCGGAGGCGGTCCAGAGGTCCTGGCGTCGTTGGGCGGCCGTGGGACCGGGGCGCCGCCAGGCGCTCCAGGGCGCGTCCGGATCGACTACGTCCATACGGGTGAACGTAGTGCAGCAGCGGTGCGTGTTCGGGTCGCCACGTGCCGCGACGCGACCGCCGCGCGGAGCGGGTTGACGCCGCCGGTTTGGCTCAACCACCATTGAGTCAGTGGATGATGAGTGGTCTGCGGAGCTGACGGCTCGCGCGCGGGTGCACGCGGCCCTGGGCGAGCCCGCCCGGTTGGCCGTGGTGGAGCTGCTGCGCCTGGGTGACGCCTCCCCCGGCGAGATCGGCCGCGCGCTCGGGCTGCCGAGCAACCTGGTGGCGCACCACCTCAAGCTGCTGGAACGGGCGGGGATGGTGGCGCGTTCGCGCTCCGAGGGCGACCACCGCCGCACGTACCTGCGGTTGCGCGCCGACGTGCGGGCCCACCTCGGGCCGACCGGGGTGCGGCGGGCGCCGAGGGTGCTGTTCGTGTGCAGCCGCAACTCCGCCCGCTCCCCACTGGCCGCCGCGCTGTGGCGGCGACGCAGCCGGGTGGCCGCCGCGAGCGCGGGCACCCGCCCCGCCGAAGGGGTGCACCCGCTGGCCGTGGCCACCGCGCGCGCCCACGGCCTGTCCCTGGCCCGCGCCCGCACCCGCCACGTCGGCGAGGTGCTGCGGCCGGACGACCTGGTGGTCGCGGTGTGCGACAGCGCCCACGAGGAGCTGGGCGGCGTCGACCGGCTGCACTGGTCGGTGCCGGACCCGGCCGCGGCGGGCACCGGGGAGGCGTTCGACCGGGCCTGCCGCGACCTCGCCGAGCGGGTGGACCACTTGGCCCCCGCGATCACCCCCACCGAAGGGCGGAACCGTTGAGCGGCAAACCCGAAGTCCTGTTCGTCTGCGTCCACAACGCGGGCCGGTCCCAGATGGCCGCCGCGCTGCTGCGCCACCACGCCCTGGGCCGGGTCGCCGTCCGCTCCGCGGGCTCGGCCCCCGCCGACCAGGTCAACCCCGCCGCGGCGCGGGCGCTGGCCGAGTGGGGCCTGGACATCACCGACGCGGTGCCCGCCAAGCTGACCGCCGAGGACGTGGCGGCCTCCGACGTGGTGATCACCATGGGCTGCGGCGACGCCTGCCCGGTCTTCCCCGGCAAGCGCTACCTGGACTGGCAACTCGACGACCCGGCGGGCCGGGACGTGGCGGCGGTGCGCCCGATCCGGGACGACATCGACCGCCGCGTCCGCGCCCTGCTGGCCGAGCTGCTGGACGACCCGCGGCCGTGACGGGCTTCGCGGCGGGCGAGCGGCGGTGGCGGGACGGGCTGGGCTCGGTGCGGCAGGTCGTGCGCCAGGAGCTGGTGGCCCGGCAGCTGGCCGCCCACGTCCCGGACTCGCCACCGCTGCGGGTGCTGGACGTCGGGTGCGGCCAGGGCACGCAGCTGCTGCGCCTGGCCCGGCGCGGCCACCACGTGACCGGTCTGGACACCTCGACGGCGCTGCTGGGGGACCTCGCCGACGCGCTGGCCGCCGACCCGCCGCGAGGCCGGGTGCGCGTGGTCGAGGGCGACGCTCGGCACCTGGACCCGCTGTTCCCGGCGGGGAGCTTCGACCTGGTGCTCTGCCACGGCGTCCTGATGTACTTCGCCGATCCCGAACCGCTGCTGGCCGGGCTGGCGCGGGTGGTCGGCGACGGCGGCGTGCTGTCCCTGCTGGTGCGCAACGGTGACGCGCTGGCGATGCGCCCCGGTCTGCTCGGCGACTGGGCGACGGCGCTGCGGGCGTTCGACGAGACGACCTACGACAACCGCATCGGCGTGCCCGCCCGCGCGGACCGCTTCGACGCGCTGGCCGCCTCGCTGGACCGGCTCGGGCTCGCTGTGCGCGCCTGGTACGGCGTGCGCGTGTTCACCGACAACGCGCCGACCGATGCCGAACCGCCCGGCGATCTCGCCGCGCTGCTCGACTGCGAGGAGCGCGCGGGGGCGACGGACCCCTACCGGCGGGTCGCCGCGCTGACCCACGTAATCGCTGACCGGAAGCGGCTCTGAGCACCTACCCTGCCGGGGTGGAACGGGATCTGCGCCTGCCGGACGGGCGGACGCTGCGAACTCACGACAACGGCGTGGACGGGCCCGCCCTGGCCTGGCACCACGGCTCGCCCCAGTCCGGAGCGCCGCTCGCGCCGCTGCTCGCCGCGGCGGCGGAACGGGGCCTGCGGCTGCTGTCCTACGGCAGGCCGGGTTACGGCGGGTCGAGCCCGCTGCCCGGACGGGACGTCGCCTCGGCGGCGGCCGACGTGGCGCGCCTGGCCGACGCGCTCGGCGTCGACCGGTTCGCCGTGATGGGCGCTTCCGGCGGCGGTCCGCACGCCCTCGCGTGCGCCGCGCTGCTGCCGCAGCGGGTGACCGGCGTGGTCTGCCTGGCGGGCATCGCCCCGTTCACCGAGGACTTCGACTGGTTCGCGGGCATGGTGGCCCCCGGAGGTCTGCGGGCGGCGATGGCCGGGCGCGAGGCGCGGGCGCGCTACGCCGAGGAGTTCGACCCGGACAGCTTCACCGCCGCGGACTGGGCCGCGTTGTCCGGCACCTGGGCCTCGTTGGGCGACGACGCCCAGCGCGCGGGCGCGACCTGGCCGGGCGGGGCGGTCGACGACGACCTCGCCTTCGTCCGCCCGTGGGGCTTCGACCTGGGCGCGGTCGAGGCGCCGGTGCTGCTGCTGCAGGGCGGGCGGGACCGCGTGGTGCCGCCCGCGCACGCCGACTGGATGGCCTCCCGCCTGCGCCGCCACGAGCTGTGGTCGCGCCCCGACGACGGGCACGTCTCGGTCCTCGACGCGTGCCCGGCGGCGATGGACTGGCTGGGCTGAGGTCGGCCGAACGCGCTCTGGTCGAAATTCCTACCAGATGGTAGGAATTGTGGGAGCGCTTCCACACTGCCGCCAACGCTGACGACGGGGAGTCTGGATGAACGAGCTTTCGGTGCAGCTGTACTCCGTCCGGGACGCCTTCGCGGCCGACCCCCTCGACACCCTGCGCAGGCTCGCCGCCATCGGCTTCACGCGGGTGGAGCCCTACGGCGTGGTGGAGAACGCGGAGGTGCTGCGCACGCACCTGCCCGCCTGCGGCCTCACCGCGCCCACCGCGCACGCCCAGCTCATCGGGGCCGACCAGGACGCGGTGTTCGCCGTGGCGGCGGAGTGCGGCGTCGACGTGGTCATCGACCCCTTCGTCGCCCCCGAGCGGTGGCGCGACCCGGCCGACATCGCCGAGACCGCGGACGCGCTCAACCGGGCCGCGGCGCGCGCGGCCGGGCACGGCGTGCGCGTCGGCTACCACAACCACTGGTGGGAACTGGAGTCCCGGATCGGCGGTCGCAGCGCCTTCGAGGTGCTGGCCGACCGGCTCGCCCCCGAGGTCGTGCTGGAGGTCGACACCTACTGGGCCACCGCGGGCGGCGAGGACGCACCCTCACTGCTGCGCCGCCTCGGCGAGCGGGTGCACGCCATCCACGTCAAGGACGGCGACCTGGCCACCGACGCCTCCGGTCAGGTCCCCGCCGGTCAGGGCCGGGTGCCGGTGGCCGAGGTGCTGGCCGCCGCCCCGCACGCGCTGCGCGTGGTCGAGTTCGACGCCTACGACGGCGACCTGTTCGAGGGCATCGCGGCCAGCCGCGCCTACCTCACCGGGGCCGCGCGATGACCGCCCGCAGCGGACCGGTCGGCGTAGGCGTCATCGGCGCGGGGACGATCAGCACGACGTACCTGGAGAACCTGACCTCGTTCCCGGACCTGCGCGTCCTGGCGGTCGCCGACCTCGACCGGGAGCGCGCCGCGGCGCAGGCGGCGGCGCACGGCGTGCCGCGCTCGTGCGGCGTGGCCGAACTGCTGGCCGACCCCGAGGTCGAACTCGTGGTCAACCTGACCATCCCGGCCGCGCACGCGGAGATCGGCGTGGCCGCGCTGGAAGCGGGCAAGCACGTGTGGTCGGAGAAGCCGCTCGCGCTGGACCGGCCGACCGGCCGCGCGCTGCTGGACCTGGCGCGGGCGCGGGGCCTGCGGGTGGCCTGCGCGCCCGACACCGTGCTGGGCTCGGGCTGGCAGACCGCGCGCCGGGCGCTGGAGGCGGACCGGATCGGCACCCCTCGCACGGCGCTGGCGCTGTTCCAGACCGCGGGCCCGGAGAGCTGGCACCCCGCGCCGGAGTTCCTCTACCAGGCGGGCGGCGGGCCGCTGCTGGACATGGGCCCGTACTACCTGACCGCGCTGGTCGGGCTGTTCGGGCCGATCGGCCGGGTCGCCGCCGCCGGCGGGCGGGCGCGCGAGACGCGGGTGATCGGGTCCGGCCCCAGGGCGGGCGCGGAGTTCGCGGTGACCGTGCCCACCACGGTCACCGCGCTGGTCGAGTTCACCGGCGGCGGTTGCGCGCAGGTCCTGTTCAGCTTCGACTCGGCGCTGCACCGCGTGGGCTTCGTGGAGGTCTCCGGCACGCGCGGCACGGCCGTGCTGCCCGACCCGAACGGCTTCGGCGGCCCCACCCGGCTGCACCTGCCCGACCGCGCCGAACCGGAAGTCCTCGAAGCGCGGGGCCACTCCGCCTCGCGCGGCACGGGCGCGCTGGACCTGGCGCGGGCGATCCGCTCCGGCGAGCCGGAGCGGGCCTCCGGCGAACTGGCCTACCACGTGCTCGACGCGATGCTGGCCGTCGAGGAGTCCATCACGCGCGGGCAGCCCGTGGAGGTCGCCAGCACCGCCGACGTCCCGCCCCCGCTCCCCCCGGACTGGGATCCCCGCGCGAGCTCGCTGTGGTGAGCGGCGGTTCACAGCCCGACGGTGAGCAGGCTGCGCAGGTAGAACTCCAGGGAACCCACCAGGTCCACTTCGTCCGGGGTGGTCAGCCACTGCACCTGGAGGCCGTCCATCAGCGCGATGAAGGTCAGCGCCGCGACCTCCGGGTCGACGCCCTCGCGCAGTTCGCCGCTGTCGGCCATGGCCCGGAACGACTCCAGCACGCCCGCGCGGGCCATCCGGTAGTGCCGCACGAAGTACTCGTGCGCCGGGTGGTCCTCGGCGACCGCCTCGGCGGCCAGCCGCGAGTACAGGTCGACGATGCCGGGGTTGCCGACGTTGTGCTCGGCCAGCGCGAGGTAGCGGCGCAGCACTTCCAGGCCCGGTCGCGCCTGGAGCTGCTCGCGCGCGGCGTCGAGCGCGTCCCGGCGTTCCAGCACGGCCGCGAGCAGGGACTCCTTGTTGGGGAAGTGGTAGAGCAGCCCGGCGTGGGTGA
This sequence comes from Saccharothrix coeruleofusca, assembly GCF_017876325.1. NCBI lineage: Bacteria > Bacillati > Actinomycetota > Actinomycetes > Pseudonocardiales > Pseudonocardiaceae > Saccharothrix > Saccharothrix coeruleofusca. The sequence continues at coordinate 1,729,493 of NZ_JAGINV010000001.1, read as the reverse complement.
TGCCCGCCCGCTTGGCGATCTCCCGCAGCGACGAGCCGTGGTAGCCCACCTCCCCGTACACGGTGACCGCCGCCGCGAGGATGTCCTCTCGGCGGATGCGGCCCTTCAAGTAGCCCCCGGTCACGGGGCCTCGGTGATCTCGGTGACGTGCACGGGGCCATCATGCCGCAGCCGCGGGCCGGTTCGATCCACAGGAGACCGATGAGCACCGCCCTCCCCCGCGCCGCGCGCGTCGCGACGTGGACCTTCTTCACCCTCAACGGATTCGCCATCGGCCTGTGGGTCGTGCACATCCCGGACGTGGAACGCGCCACCGGCATCTCGCACAGCACCCTGGGGCTGCTGCTGCTCGTGCTGGGCGGCGCGGCGTTCGTCGGGATGCAGGTGGTGGGGCCGCTGGTGGACCGGCTGGGGCAGCGCCGCCTGCTGCCCGCCGCGGGCGTGCTGCTCGGCTTGGCGATGTTCGGCCCCGGTCTGGCCGACTCGTGGTGGGCGCTGGGGCTGGCCCTTGTGGTGCTCGGGTTCGCCAACGGCATGCTGGACGTGGCGATGAACTCGCACGCCGTGGTGGTCGAGCGCGCCTACCCGCGTCCGATCATGGCCTCGTTCCACGCGATGTGGTCGATCGGCGGCGCGGCGGCCGCCGCCGTGGGCGCGGTGGCGCTGGGCGCCGGGGTGCCCACCGCGGTGTCGTTGAGCTGCGCCGGGGTGCTCTGCGCGGTGGTGTCGCTGATCACCGCCCGGTTCCTGATCGACGGCGCGCAGTCCCCGGCCGCGGCGCGGGCCGAGAGCGGGCCGCGCTCGACGCCGACCCGGCTGGTGTGGCTGCTGGGCGGGTTGGCGTTCGCGCTGATGCTGGCCGAGGGCGTGGCCAACGACTGGGCGGCGCTGCACTTCAAGGACGTCCTGGGCACCTCCGACAGCACGGCGGCGTTCGCGTACGGCGCGTTCGCGGTGGCGATGACCGCGGGCCGCTTCGCCACCGACCGGGTCGCGGCGCTGCTGGGACCGGTGGCGATCGTGCGCTACGGCGCGGCGCTGGCCGCGGTCGGGCTGCTGCTGGTGTCGTTCACCGCGTGGGTGCCGCTGGCGCTGGTCGGGTGGGCGCTGTTCGGCCTCGGGCTGGCGGGCGGGGTGCCGCAGCTGTTCACCGCGGCGGGCAACCTCGACACGCGGGCCTCCGGCGCGCTGATGGCCAGGGTGGTCGGCCTGGGCTACGTGGGACTGCTGGCCGGTCCGGCGCTGATCGGCGGGCTGGCGCACTGGATGCCGCTCAACACCGCGTTCCTGGTGCCGGTGGTGCTGTGCGTGCTGGCGGCGGTGTTCGGCTCGGTGATCGCGCCGCGCGAGCCTGCCGTCGCCGACCGGTCCGCGGGCTGATCCGGGCGCGCCCGCCGGGAACCGGTGGGCCGGGGTGCGGTCACGGCGCGGCCAGGCCGCGCAGCAGCGGCAGGTAGACGTCGTCCACCATCGAGGCCAGCACGTCGTCGTCGGGGGGCGTCCCGCACATCACGTTCTCGTTGCGGATCAGGTCCAGCGGCAGGCGGGTGACCCGCGACGGGAGCCGGACCGGGAGCAGCTCGCCGCGCTCCACCGCGCGGTCGACGATCCGCCGCACCGTCCCGGCCAGCGGCGAGTCGGCGACCAGGCGCTCGCGCAGCAGCGCGGCGACCTCGGGGTGCCGGAACGCCTCGCTCATCACGCCCGCCACGACCTCGTTCATCATGGCGTCCGCGCGGCGGGCGATCGTGGTGAACAGGACCAGCAAATCCGATCGCAGCGCACCGGTGTCCGGAGTACGGTGCTCGGTCGGCGCCCGGTGCTGCCACGCCGCGATGACCAGCTCCGCCCGACCGGCCCAGCGCCGGTAGATGACCGGTTTGCTGGTGCCCGCCCGCGCGGCGACCGCTTCCACGGTGAGCCGAGCGTAGCCGACCTCTCGCAGCTCTTCCCAGGCCGCGTCGAGGATGGCGTGCTCCAGCTGCTCACCCCGGCGGCGCGACTTCGTCCCGGCCACCCTACCCCTTAGATACGTTGCGTTTCTTATCTGACTGGTCTACCGTCGTTCATTAGACACTATCCGTTTCTTATGGGGGACCGCCTTGCTCTACCGCCTGCTGCGCAGACACCTGCGCCCCTACCGGCGTGAACTGACCGCCGTGCTCGTGCTGCAACTGGTCGGCACCATCGCCTCGCTGTACCTGCCCAGCCTCAACGCCGACATCATCGACTCGGGGGTGGCCACCGGCGACACCGGTTTCATCCTGTCCACCGGCGGCTGGATGGTGGCCGTGGCCCTGGTGCAGATCGCCTGCTCCGTCGGCGCGGTCTACTACGGCGCCCGCACCGCGATGAGCTTCGGCCGCGACGTGCGCGCCGCGGTCTTCCACCGGGTCGGCGAGTTCTCCGCCCGCGAGGTCGCCCAGTTCGGGCCGTCGTCGCTGATCACCCGCTGCACCAACGACGTGCAGCAGGTGCAGCTGCTGGTGGTGATGGGCTGCACCATGCTGGTCGCCGCGCCGATCACCTGCGTGGCGGGCATCGTGATGGCGCTGCGCGAGGACGTGGGGCTGTCCTGGCTGCTGCTGGTGTGCGTGCCGGTGCTGGTGGTCTCGATCAGCCTGATCACCGTCCGGATGGTGCCCCAGTTCCGCCTGATGCAGGAACGCCTGGACGAGGTCAACCGCGTGCTGCGGGAGCAGCTGGCGGGCATCCGGGTGGTGCGCGCCTTCGTCCGCGAGTCCGCCGAGACCCGCCGGTTCGCCGAGGCCAACACCGCGCTCACCGGCACCGCGCTGCGGGTCGGCCGGTTGCAGGCGCTGATCTTCCCGACCGTGGGCCTGGTGCTCAACTTCTCCAGCGTCGCGGTCCTGTGGTTCGGCGCGTACCGGGTCGACGCGGGCGGGATGCAGGTCGGCGCGCTGACCGCGTTCCTGAGCTACCTGGTGCAGATCCTCATCGCGGTGATGATGGCGACGTTCATCTCGATGATGATCCCGCGCGCCTCGGTCTGCGCCGAGCGGATCAACGAGGTGCTCGACGCCGAGTCCTCGGTGCTGCCGCCCACCGACCCGGTGCGCGAGCTGCCCGGCCCGGCCGCGGTGGAGTTCCGCGGCGCCGAGTTCCGCTACCCCGGCGCGGCCGACCCGGTGCTGCGCGAGATCTCCTTCCGCGCCGAGGCCGGGCGGACCACCGCCGTCATCGGCAGCACCGGCGCGGGCAAGACCACGCTGCTGTCGCTGGTGCCCCGGCTGATCGACGCGACCGGCGGCGAGGTGCTGGTCAACGGCGTCGACGTGCGGCACGCCGACCCCGACGCGCTGTGCTCCCGGATCGGCCTGGTGCCGCAGCGGCCGTACCTGTTCACCGGCACGGTCGCGGACAACCTGCGCTACGGCAACCCCGACGCCACCGACGAGCAGCTGTGGCAGGCGCTGGAGGTCGCGCAGGCGCGCGAGTTCGTCGCGCGGATGCCCGGCGGGCTCGACGCGCCGATCACCCAGGGCGGCACGAACGTCTCCGGCGGGCAGCGGCAGCGGCTGTCCATCGCGCGGGCCCTGGTCCGCCAACCGCAGGTGTACCTGTTCGACGACGCCTTCTCGGCGCTGGACCTGGCCACCGACGCCCGGCTGCGCGCGGCGCTGCGCCCGCACACGCGGGACGCGGTGGTCATCGTGGTCGCGCAGCGCGTGTCCACCATCCTCGACGCCGACCAGATCGTGGTGCTGGACGCGGGCTCGGTCGTCGGCGTCGGCACCCACCACGACCTGCTGGAGACCTGCCCGACCTACGTCGAGATCGTCCAGTCCCAGCTGACCTCGGAGCAGGCCGCATGAGCACCGCGAGCACCACTCCCCGACCGCAGTCCTCGCCGATGGGCCGCGGCATGCCCGGCATGGGGATGCCGATGGGCAAGCCGGAGGACTTCAAGCCCGCCGCGCGCAGGCTGTTCGGCCTGCTGCGCCCGCAGCGGTCGGCGTTCGCGGCCGTCGTCGCGCTGGGCGTCGCCAGCGTCGCGCTGGGGGTGATCGGGCCGAAGGTCCTCGGCGACGCCACCGACATCATCTTCGACGGCGTGCTGGCCCGCCTGCGCGGCGAACCGGGCGCGGGCATCGACTTCGCCGCGCTGGCCCGCGTGCTGTTGTGGGTGCTCGTGCTGTTCCTGGCCTCCGCGGCGTTCGGCCTGGCGCAGGGCAGGCTGCTCAACAACGTCGTGCAGCGCGTGGTCTTCCGGCTGCGGGCCGACGTGGAGGCCAAGCTGCACCGGCTGCCGCTGCGCTACTTCGACGGCCAGCCCCGCGGCGAGCTGCTGTCGCGGGTGACCAACGACATCGACAACGTCGCCACCGCGCTGCAGCAGACCCTGAGCCAGCTGCTGATCTCCGCGCTGACCGTGGTGGGCGTGCTGGTGATGATGGTGTCGATCTCGCCGCTGCTGGCGCTGATCGCGCTGGCACTGATCCCGCTGTCGGTGGTGGCCACCGGGGGGATCAGGAAGCGCTCGCAGGGGCTGTTCGTGGCGCAGTGGAAGCACACCGGCGAGCTCAACGCGCACATCGAGGAGGCGTTCACCGGCCACCAGCTGGTGAAGGTGTTCGGTCGGCAGCACGAGTCCGAGGAGGAGTTCCGCCGCCGCAACGACGCGCTGCTGGGTTCGGCGCTGGGGGCGCAGTTCACCTCCGGGCTGATCATGCCGGTGATGATGTTCCTGTCCAACGTCGGCTACGTGGCGATCGCGGTGGTCGGCGCGCTGCGGATCACCTCGGGCGCGATGAGCCTGGGCGAGGTGCAGGCGTTCATCCAGTACTCGCGGCAGTTCACCCAGCCGCTGACCCAGGTCGCGTCGATGGTCACGCTGGTGCAGTCCGGCGTCGCCTCGGCCGAGCGGGTCTTCGAGGTGCTCGACGCACCGGAGCAGCGGCCCGACCCCGCCGACGCCCCGCTGCCCGCCCGGCGGCGCGGCCGGGTCGAGTTCCACGACGTCAGCTTCTCCTACCAGCCCGAGCAGCCGCTGATCGAGCACCTGTCGCTGGTCGCCGAGCCGGGCCAGACGGTGGCCGTGGTGGGGCCCACCGGCGCGGGCAAGACCACGCTGGTGAACCTGGTGATGCGGTTCTACGAGCTGGACGCGGGCCGGATCACCCTGGACGGGGTGGACATCACCCGGCTGCGCCGGGAGGACCTGCGCTCGCAGGTGGGCATGGTGCTGCAGGAGACCTGGCTGTTCGGCGGCACGATCCGGGACAACATCGCCTACGGCAAGCCCGACGCCACCAACGAGGAGGTGCTGGCCGCGGCGCGGGCCACCTACGTCGACCGGTTCGTGCGCACCCTGCCGGACGGCTACGACACGGTCATCGACGAGGAGGGCAGCAACGTCAGCGCGGGCGAGAAGCAGCTGCTGACGATCGCGCGGGCGTTCCTGGCCGACCCGTCGCTGCTGATCCTGGACGAGGCGACCAGCTCGGTGGACACCCGCACCGAGTCGCTGGTGCAGCACGCGATGGCGGCGCTGCGCTCGTCGCGGACCAGCTTCGTCATCGCGCACCGGCTGTCGACCATCCGGGACGCGGACCTGATCCTGGTCATGGAGTCGGGCCGGATCGTGGAGCAGGGCACGCACGACGAGCTGATCCAGGCGCGCGGGGCGTACCACCGGCTCTACTCGGCGCAGTTCGCCGCGGCGCTCTGAGCCGCGCGTGCGCGGATCGGGGCTCGGACGCCCCGGTCCGCGCACGTACGCTGTCCGCGATGGGGCACGCGGTGCGGTTCGGGCTGCTGGGGCCGCTGCTGGTGCTGCGCGACGACGAGCCGGTCGCGGTCGGCGGGCCGAAGCAGCGGGCCCTGCTGGCGCTGCTGCTGTTGCGGCACAACCGCTTCCTCAGCGCGGACTGGCTGGTCGACGCGCTGTGGGACGGCCACCCTCCTTCGGGCGCGCGGGTCACCCTGCGCAGCTACGTCGCCGGGTTGCGGCGGGCACTGGAACCGGGGCGCGGGCCTCGTGCGGCGGGCGAGCTGCTGCGCGGGCACGCGGGCGGGTACGAGCTGAGCGTCCCGCCCGCGAGCATCGACGCCGTCCGCTTCACCGAGCTCGTCGACGGCGCGGCGGCAACCCCCGACCCGGCCTCGGCCGAGCGCCGCTACGCCGAGGCGCTCGCGCTCTGGCGCGGCGACCTGCCGCTGGAGCTGGCGGCGGTGCGGCCGGACCTGGCGCGGCTGACCGAGGCCCGGCTGGCCGCCGAGGAGGGCCGGTGTGCCTCGGCGGTCGCGGCGGGGCGGCACCTGGCCGTGCTGCCCGACCTGCGCCGGTTCGTCGCCGCCCACCCGGAGCGGGAGGCCGCGCGCGAGCGGCTCATGCTCGCGCTGTACCGGGCGGGGCGGCAGACCGAGGCCCTCGCGGTGTTCGACGAGGGCCGCCGCGCGCTCGCGGCCGACTACGGGGTCGAGCCCGGCGAGCGGCTGCGCGAGCTGCACCGGCAGGTGCTCGGCCACGCCGTCCCACCGCCTGCCGCACCCGCCCCGGCCGCACCCGCCCCCGCCGCACGTCTGGTCGGCCGGGAGGCCGAGGTGGGCCTGCTGGCCGGGATGCTCGACGCCGCCCGGCACGACGGCGGGCGCGTGGTGGCCGTCGTGGGCGAGGCGGGCATCGGCAAGACCAGCCTGGCCACCGCGGTCGAGGAGTCGGCCGGGGACACCCCGGTGGTGTGGGGGCGCTGCCCCGACGTCGGGCAGGCGCCGCCGTTCTGGCTGTGGGCGCAGGTCGTGCGGGCCTTGGTGACCAGGCCGGAAGCCGGTCGGGCGGGTGCCGACACCGCGCTGGCGGGCTTCGCCGCCGAACCCGCGGCCGAACCCGCGACCGGGGGCCTCGACCCGGCGGCCCGGTTCCGCACCTACGAGGCGGTGTCCGCGCTGGTCCGCGCGGTCGCCGAGCCGGCGGGGCTGGTGCTCGTGCTGGACGACCTGCACGCCGCCGACCCCGACTCGCTGCTGCTGCTGCGCTACCTGGCCAGCACCCTGCACGGCAGCCGGGTGCTGGTGGTGGCCACGCTGCGGCCCTACGAGCGCGACCCGGCGCTGGTCGCCGCGCTGGCCGACCTGGCCCGCCAGCCCGGCTTCCGCCAGCTGCGCCCCGCCGGGCTGGACGCCGAGGCGGTCGCCGACCTGGTGCGCGGGCGCACCGGCGCACCGGCACCAGCCGAGCTGGTCCGGCGGCTGGTCACCCGGACCGGCGGCAACCCGTTCTTCATCACCGAACTGCTCGCCGCGCCCGAGGGCGAGCCGCCGCCCAGCGTCCGCGACGCCGTCCGGCTGCGGCTGCACGCGCTGGACGAACCCACCCGCGAGTGCCTGGACCTGCTCAGCGTCGCGGGCCGCGAACTCGACCTGCGCCTGCTGGGCCCGCACGCCACCCGGCTCGCGGTCACCGACCTGGTCACCGGGGCCGGGCCGGGCGCGGTGCGGTTCCGCCACCCGCTGTTCGCCGAGGTCGCCTACGCCGAGCTGGCCCCGCCGCGACGGGCCGCGCTGCACGCCCGCCTGGCCGACGCCTGCGCCCGCTCCGGCGGGCTCAGCCCGGCCGAGCTGGCCCACCACTACGGCCAGGCCGCAGGCCTCGGGCGCGACGAGGACCACCTGCGCTGGACGCTGCGGGCGGCCGAGGACGCCGCTCGGCGGCTGGCCTACGAGGACGCCATGGCCCACCTCGACCGGGCCGCCGCCCGGCTGGCGCTCACCTCGGCCACCTCGCCCGCCGCCGCCGAGGCCGAGCTGGCCGTGCAGCTGCGCCGCACGGCCCTGCTGCAGATCACCGCGGGCATCGGCAGCGACGCGGTGGACCGGGTGTGCGCCCGCGCCCGCGACCTGCTCGCCGTGGTGGGTCCGGACGCCGACGTGCGCACCGCCCTGTGGACGCTGGGCGAGCTGGCCTGCAACCGCGCCGAGCACGCCATCGCCGAGGACCTGGCCACCCGCCTGCTGGAGGCCGACGACAGCGGCGTGATCGCCGCGGCGGGCCGCTACCTGCTGGGCGTGGTCGGCTACTTCACCGGCAGGCTGGCCGAGGCCGACGAGCACCTCAGCGCCGCCGTCGACCGGCTGCGCGACCTGGACCCGAGGCTGCTCAGCGGGCAGACCGGCCGCACGCCCGCGCTGGCCGTCCACGACTTCCGCGCCCTGGTGCGCTCGCTGCGCGGAGATCCGGTGGGGGCGCGCGCCGACATCGCCGCCGCGCGGGCGCTCGCAGAGCGGGTGGACGACCCGTACGGGCGGGCCAACGCCGCGCTGTTCGCCGCGTGGGCGGCGCTGCAGGAGCACGACGTGGTCGCGGGCCGCGCGGCGGCCGCGCGCTGCCGGGAGATCGGGGCGCGGCAGAACATGCCGCACTTCGTCACCGTGGGCGACTTCCTGACCGAGTGGGCGGCCGTGCGCGGCGGTGACGCGACGCGGCTGGCGGCCATGCGGGAGGCCGGGGAGGCCATCTACCGGCCGGGGCTGCGCTCGACCCGCACGATCACCATCGCCGCCGTGGCCGAGGCCCACCTCGCCGCCGGGGACGCGGGCGCGGCGGCGGTGCTGGCCGAGGAGGGCTTGGCGGTGGCCGACGAGGTGGGCGAGCGGGTGCTGGTCCCCGAACTGCTCCGCGTGCGCGGCCTGGCCCTGGGCGACGCGGAGGACCTGCGCGAGGGCGCCCGCCTCGCCGCCGCCCAAGGCGCCCACCTCCTCCTCCCCCGCTTCCCCCCGTCGGCAAGTACTACCCGACCCACCCCACAGGGCCGGTAACCACCACCCGACCTCGACACGGGTAGTGGTTACCGGCCCTGGAACACCCCACGGGTAGTACTTGCGGGCGTTGTGGAGGTGGGGTTCAACAGGGATTCCACAGGCTCCGGGTGAAGTGGTCACAGCCGTCGCACCCCGGAGGAACCCCATGTACGACGTCGTCATCATCGGCTGCGGACCGGTCGGCGCGCTCACCGCCAACCTGCTCGGCACGCACGGCGTGCGCACGCTGGTCGTGGAGCGCGGAACCGCGCCGCACCAGCAGCCGCGCGCCTTCTCCTGCGACGACGAGGCGCTGCGCGTGTACCAGCAGGCCGGGCTGCGGCAGGAGGTGGCCGCCGACATGTACCCGCCCGACGCCGCCGAGTACGTCAACGCGCGGGGACGCGCCTTCGCCACCATCGCGCTGGACGAGATCGACTTCGGGCTCGGGGGCAGGCCCCTGCACTTCTTCGACCAGCCCCGGCTGGAGGCGTCCCTGCGCGTGGGCCTGGCCCGCTTCGCGCACGTCACCCTGCGCACCGGCGTGGAACTGGTGGACCTGGAGCAGGACGACGACGCGGTGACCGCGGTGCTGCGCGATGTCGCCACCGGCGAGCGCGGTCGGGTGCGCGCCCGCTACGCGCTCGGTTGCGACGGCGCCCGCAGCGCGACCAGGGCGGCGGTCGGTATTCCGCTCGTGGGCGGCTCCTCCGCCGAGCCGTGGCTGGCGATCTCGGGCACCGCCGCCCCCGACGCGGTCCGGGTGCGGCGGACCCGGTTCGTCTGCGACTGGCGCAGACCCGCGTTCGTCTCCCCCGGCGCGTTCGGCTCCTACCGCCTGGAGTTCATGCTGCGCGACGGCGAGAGCGCGGAGGAGGTGACGCGACCGGGGACCGTCGCCGAGCTGGTCGCGCCCTACGTCGACCCGGACCGCTTCACGGTGACCCGCGCCGTGGTCTACACCTTCCACAACCTGGTCGCCGAGCGCTGGCGGGCCGGGCGGGTGCTCCTGCTCGGCGACGCCGCCCACCAGATGCCGCCGTTCCTGGGGCAGGGCCTGTGCAGCGGCCTGCGCGACGCGGCCAACCTGACCTGGAAGCTCGCCTTGGTCCTGCGCGGCCGGGCGGAGCCCGCGCTGCTGGACAGCTACGAGCTCGAACGCCGCCCGCACACCGAGGAGATGGCCGCCACGAGCGTGCGCCTGGGCCGGGTCTTCCTGGTGCGCAACCGCTTCGCCGCGTTCCTGCGCGACTCGGTGCTGCGCGCCGCGCAACTGGTGCCGCGAGTGCGCCGCTTCGTGCGGCACTTCGAGTTCAAGCCGCTGCCCGCGCACCGACGCGGGGTGATGGCAGGCGGCGTCCGGCGCGGCCCGGTCGGGACGATGTTCCCGCAGCCCAGGGTGGTGGTGGCGGGCTCGGCCACGCCGGTGCTGCTGGACGAGGTGCTCGGTTCGGGGTTCGCGGTCATCGGGCCGGGTGTGGACGCGCGCGCGGCGGCGCGGTGGCAGGGGCCGCCCGCCCGGTTCCTGCGGGTCGTGCCGCCGGGCGTGACCCCGCGCCGGGACGAGGTGGCGGACGCCGACGGCGCGCTGGCCGAGTGGTTCGCCCGCCACCGCGTGGAACTCGCGGTGCTGCGGCCGGACCGGTTCGTCTACGCCACCACGGCGGGCGAGGCGCTCACCCGTTCCCTGAAAGCGGCGATGAGCGGTCACCCGTGCTGATCCCCCACAGGCGCCTGCAAGTACTACCCGACGCGCTTGCGCGGGCAGGTAACTACTACCCGCCTCGTGGACGTGCTCGGCACGGGTAGTAGTTATGCGCTCGGTGGTGGGGCGCGGGTAGTACTTGCAGGCGCTTGGGGTCAGCCGGTGGGCTGGGCGAACCGCACGCGGTGGCTGTCGCCGTCGGACAGCAACGACGCCAGCTCCTGCCCCTCCTCGGCGACGGCGGCGTGCTCGGCCGGGGAGAACCCGCGCAGCGGCGTGACCACCACGGTGTCCACCTCGGTCGCCCAGGTCGCCGCGACCCGGCCGTCGACCAGGACGACCCTGGCCCCGGCGACCGACAGCCCCCGGTGGGCGTGGTCGATGATCCGGTCGCGGTCGTGGTAGCCCAGGATCGCGTTGTCGAACGCGGGCAGGAACCGCACCGGGGCCGGGGTGTCCGAGTCGGGTCGCGGCGCGTCGGGCAGGTCCAGCAGTTCCCGGCCGCGCTCGTCGCGGAAGGCGACCAGCTCGCCCCGCACCGCGGCCACCGCGGCGGGCAGGCCCGCCAACCCGCACCAGGCGCGCAGGTCGGCCGTGGCGGCGGGGCCGAACGCGGCCAGGTAGCGCCGCACCAGCGCCCGCCCCACCGCGTCGGAGCCGTCCGGGTCGGGCGGGTCGACCTCGCGCCCCAACCAGGACGACAGCGGCACGTTGCGCACTCCCGCCTTGACCCGCCACAGCCCGCGCGGCGGCAGTTGCACCACGGGCACCAGCGCGGCGATCACCACCTCCCCCAGCGCACGGGGCCCCGCGCCGGGCCAGCGCGCGGCCAGCGCCCGGCCCAGCTCGCCCATCGAGCGGGGTTGGCCGTCGGCCAGCAGCGCCCGGCCCGCCGCGGCGAGCTCGTCGAGGTCGACCCCGTCGAGCTCGCGGCGGTAGACCCCGAGCACCCGCTGGCGCAGCATGGCGTCGTGGCGGGCCCGCCACGCCAGGGCGTCCTCGGCGGTGAGCAGGTGGATCGTGCGGCGCATCAGGTGGGTGCGCACCACGCGCCGCCCGGTGAGCAGCTCGTCCAGGGTGGCCGGGGCGAACCCGCGCAGCCGCGACCACAGCCCGACGAACGGCTCCTGCGGTTCCTGCGCCTGCAGACCGCCCAGGTGCGCCACGGCGTCGAGCACCGGCAGCCCGGCGCGGTCCAGCAGCAGCTGCCGGGCCAGCGTCGCGCGGTTGAGCGCGCGGGTGTCCAGCACGGTCATGCCGCAGCGCGCTCGGCGACCGGCCTGCGGCGCAACGCCGCGTGCTCGACGGCGGGCGGCACGTGGGAAACGTCCAGCGGGCCCAGGTCGGTGCCGGGCGCCACGACCCGGTCGATCCGGTCGAGCAGCTCGTCGTCCAGCGTGACCTCGGCACCGGCCAGCAGGTCTTCGAGCTGCTGCGGGGTGCGCGGGCCGATGATGGCCGAGGTGACGCCGGGGTGGGCTACGGCGAAGGCCATCGCCAGGTGGGTCAGCGACAGACCGGCCTGGTCGGCCAGCGGGATCAGCTCCTCCACGGCGGCGAGCTTGCGCTCGTCGGTCATGTGCCGGGGAACCCAGTGCATCCGCGCGTTCCTCGGCTCGGGCCCGCCCTTGCGGTAGCGGCCGGTCAGCAGCCCCATCGACAGCGGGCTCCACACCAGCACCCCCATGCCGTAGCGCTGGCACACGGGCAGGACCTCGCGCTCGATGCCCCGGTTGAGGATGGAGTACGTGGGCTGCTCGGTGCGGAAGCGCTGCAACCCGCGCCGCTCGGCGACCCACTGCGCCTCGACGATGTCCGAGGCGGGCAGGTTCGACGACCCGATGGCGCGCACCTTGCCGCTGCGCACCAGGTCGGTCAGCGCGGACAGCGTCTCCTCCACGTCGGTGCGCGGATCGGGGTGGTGGACCTGGTACAGGTCGATGTGGTCGGTCCCCAGGCGCCGCAGCGAGTCCTCCACCGCCGTGACCACCCAGCGCCGCGAGCTGCCCCCGCGGTTGGGGTCCTCCCCCATCGACCCGTTGAACTTGGTGGCCAGCACCACGTCGTCGCGCCTGCCCTTGAGCGCGGCGCCCAGGATCTCCTCGGACAGGCCGTGAGGGCCGTACACGTCGGCGGTGTCGATGAAGTTGATGCCCGCGTCCAGCGCCCGGTGGACGATCCGGGCGCAGTCCTGCGGGTCGGGGTTGCCCGCTTGGCCGAACATCATGGTGCCCAGGCAGTAGGGGCTCACCCGGATACCGGTGCGCCCCAGGTCTCGCATCCTCACGGCGGTGCCGTTCCTCTCGGTTGTCGCGCGGGTCCGGCGGCGGTTCAGACCGTCACCAGGATGGTGCTGACCAGCAGGCTGCCGAGCAGGTTGTAGGCGCCGGAGATCAGCGAGTAGAACAGCGGCCGCGGGAAGTTCGGGTTGATGGCGATGTTGACGGTGTTCGCCACCAGGTACCCCGCGCCGACGATCAGGCCGAACAGCAGGGCGTCCGGGTAGGACTCGACGCGCAGCGCGGCCATCAGGACCCCGCTGGTGGCGGTCACCACCAGAGCGGTCAGCGCGGGGCCGAAGTAGAACAGGGGCGAGCCCTCCGGCCGCGCCGCCGCGTCGCGGCCCAGCGAGGTGTTGTAGGCCCTGGCGAACAGCAGGGCGAACCACAGCGCGCCCAGCAGGGTGAAGGCGATGAAACCGACCAGGACGCCGATCCAGTTCACATCGCCCAGAACGTCGAACACGTTTTCTCCACACCTTCGTCTGATCATCGGGAAGAGCCGCCGGGTGGACCGCTCGGGCGGTGTCCGGCACGTGGCCACGATCGCAGCCGAAGCGGACAGGTTGTGACCTCTTCTCCGGCAGGATGGAACCGTGCAGAAGACCTCAGCGCGGTTGCTCTCGCTGCTCTCGCTGCTCCAGGCCCGCCGGGACTGGCCGGGGGCGCTGCTGGCCGAACGGCTGGAGATCAGTCCGCGCACCGTGCGCCGCGACGTCGACCGCCTGCGCGAACTCGGCTACCCCATCGTGGCCACCAAGGGGCCGGACGGCGGGTACCGGCTCGGCGCGGGCGCGGAACTGCCGCCGCTGCTGTTCGACGACGAGCAGGCGGTCGCGCTCGTCGTCGGGCTGCGGATCGCCGCCGTCAGCGGCGCGGGCGTCGAGGAGGCCGCGGCGCGGGCGCTGAACACCGTCCGGCAGGTCATGCCCGCCCGGTTGCGCCGCCGCGTCGACACCTTCCGGGTCACCCCCGTGCAGCGGTCCGCCGCACCGCGGGTCGACAGCGGCGTGCTCGTGGCGCTCAGCGCCGCCGTCCACGCCCGCGAGGTGCTGCGCTTCGACTACCGCCGCCCGGAGGACGACGGCGACGACGCGCTGACTCCGCCGCGTCGGGTGGAACCGCACCACCTCGTCACCAGAGGCGGGCGCTGGTACCTCGTCGCCTGGGACCTCGACCGCGACGACTGGCGCACCTTCCGCGCCGACCGGATCAGCCCGCGCACCCCGACGGGACCGCGCTTCACGCCGCGCGAGCTGCCCGGAGGGGATGTGGCCGCCTTCGTCACGAGCAGGTTCCGGGGCTCGGACGGCTCCGGCGACTGGCCGTGCCGGGGCGAGGTGATCCTCGACCTGCCCGCCGCCGCCGTCTCCCGGCACACCTCCGAGGGCGTCGTCGAGGAGTTGGGCCCGGACCGCTGCCGACTGGTCCTGGGCTCCTGGTCGTGGACCGGTCTGGCCGCCGCGCTGGGCAGGTTCGACGCCGACGTCGAGGTCGTCGGTCCGGCCGAGCTCAAGGACGCCTTCGCCCGCTTGGCCCACCGCTACGCCAGGGCCGCGGCGGGCTGACCCAGGGCTGTCCCGGTTCGTGAGCACGTCGCGCGGCGTGGCGCGGTGGCCTGGGTAGTACTTACCGGCCCCCGTGGGCCCCCCGGGTGGTACTTGCGGGCGCGGTGGGGGTGTGACCGGGCCGAGGCGGGGGCTCCCGGACCGCCACCGGCAGCGAGATCACCACCGTCAGCCCGCCGCCGGGGGTGTCCTCGGCCAGGATCGTCCCGCCCATCGCCTCGGTGAACCCCTTGGCGACGCTGAGCCCCAGCCCGACACCGGGCGCGCGGTCCCCCAGGCGCTGGAACGGCGCGAACACCGAGTCGGCCGTGTTCTTGGGCAGGCCCGGCCCGTGGTCGACCACGCGCAGCTCGACCTGGTCGCCGTGCGCGCTGGCCCGGATGGCGATCTCCGGCTCGTCCTCGGCGATCCTGCCGTCGCCGTCCACGTCCACCACGCGCCGCGGGGTGAGCCTGCCGTGCCGCAGCGCGTTGTCGACCACGTTGGCGACCACCCGCTCCAGCAGCCCGGCGTCGGCCAGCACGGGCGGCAGGTGCTCGGCCACCTCCACCGTCAGGGCGTGCCGCTCGTCGATCCCGGACAGCGCCCGCGCCACCGCCTCGTCGTAGCCCAGCGGGCGCAGCAGCGGCGCCACCGCGCCGGTGGCCAGGCGGGAGGAGTCCAGCAGGTTGTCCACCAACCCGGCCAGCCGGTCCGCCGAGACCTCCGCGGTCTCCAGCAGCTCGGCGGTGTCCCGCGCGGACAGCCGCAGGTCGGGATCGCGCAGGCTGCCCACGGCGGCCTTGATCGAGGTCAGCGGCGTGCGCAGGTCGTGCCCGACGGCGGAGAGCAGGGCCGTGCGCAGCTCGGTGGTCTCCGCGCGCCGCCGCGCCTCGGCGGTCTCCGCGGCCATCCGCTGCTGGCGCAGCGCGAGCAGCGCCTGCCCGGCGGCGGCTTCCAGGACCCGCTGGTCGCCCGCGGGCAGGGCGCGACCGCGCAGCACCAGGTGCACGTCGGCGGTGACCGGCACGTCCACGTCGGCGTCGTCGGGCTCGTCGCACGGCTCGGGTCCGACGCAGGCCACCCGCCGCCACTCGCCGTCGATGCGCTCCAGCAGCGCCACCGAGTCCAGGGCGAAGTTCTCCCGCACCTTCTCCAGCAGCCGCGCCAGCGGGTACGGGCTGGTCAGCACGGTGCGGGCGTAGGAGGCCAGCAGCGCGGCCTCGGTGCGCGCCCGCGCGCCCCGCTCCGACAGCCGGGCCGCCCGGTCCACCACCAGCGCCACCAGCACCGCCGTGGCCGCCGCCAGGACCAGCGCGACCAGGTCCCGCGCGCCTGCCACCGCCAGGCTGTGCCGGGGCGGGGTGAAGAAGAAACCCAGCAGCGCCACGCCCAGCAGCGCGGTGGACAGCGCCGGTCCCACGCCGCCGACCAGCGCCACCACCACGGTGGCCAGGAGGAACCCGACCGGCTCGGCGGAGGACCCGATCGCGGGCGTCGGCACGCCCAGCGCGGTCACCGCGGCGGGCAGCAGCAGCGCCAGCGCCCAGCCCAGCAGGTGCCGCGACCGGGGCAGCGGCCTGCGGTCCACCCGCCACCGCAGGCCGCGGCGGCTCTCCGGGTGGGTGACCATGTGCACGTCGATCGAGCCGGACGCCTGGATCACCGCCGCGCCGATGCCCTCGTCGAACACCCGCGCCAACCGGGACCGGCGCGAGGTGCCCAGCACCAGCTGGGTGGCGTTGACCCCTCGGGCGAACTCCAGCAGCGCGGTCGGCACGTCGTCGCCGACCACCGCGTGGAAGGTGGCCCCCAGGTCCTCCGCGACCCGGCGCGCGGCGGCCACCCGCTGCGGCGGCGCGCCCGCCAAGCCGTTGCCGCGCAGCACGTGCACCACCAGCAGCTCCGCCCCGGCGCGCACCGCGATGCGGCGGGCGCGGCGGATCAGCGACTCGCTCTCCGCGCCGCCGGTGACCGCCACCACCACCCGCTCCCTGGTCTCCCAGGTCTCGGTGATCCGCCGGTCGCTGCGGTAGCGCTGCAGCGCCACGTCGACCTGGTCGGCCACCCACAGCAGGGCCAGCTCGCGCAGCGCGGTCAGGTTGCCCACCCGGAAGTAGTTGGCCAGCGCGGCGTCGATCCGGTGCGCCGCGTAGACGTTGCCGTGCGCCAGCCTGCGCCGCAGCGCCTCCGGGGTGATGTCGACCAGCTCGACCTGCTCGGCGCGGCGGACCACCTCGTCGGGCACGGTCTCGTGCTGCGGCACGCCGGTGATGCGCGCCACCACGTCGTTGAGCGACTCCAGGTGCTGCACGTTGACCGTGGACAGCACGTCGATCCCGGCGTTGAGCAGCTCCTCCACGTCCTGCCAGCGCTTGGCGTTGCGCGAACCGGGCGCGTTGGTGTGCGCCAGCTCGTCGACCACGGCCACCTCGGGGGCGCGGAGCAGCAGGGCCTCGACGTCCAGCTCGGTCAGCTCGACACCTCGGTGGCGCACCCGGCGGCGCGGCAGCACCTCCAAGCCCTCCACCAGCGCCGCGGTCCTCTCCCGGCCGTGCGCCTCCACCAGGCCCACCACCACGTCGGCCCCGCGCTCCCGACGGCGGTGGGCTTCGCCGAGGACGGCGAAGGTCTTGCCAACGCCGGGCGCCGCGCCGAGGTAGATCCGGAGTTCGCCGCGCCTGCGCCTGGTTTCCACGGTCCCAGTGTGCGCTCGGCGGCACGGCGCGGACGCCCCCGACGGGCACACTTACGCGGTGTTGACGGGACCGGTGGTGGTCGTGGACGGCACGCGGTCGGCCCGGGAGCTCGCCGCCGAGCGCTCACTCCGGCGGAGCAGCGGAGCAGCGGAGGCCGCGCGGACCGACGCCCGATCCCGGTGCGCCATGACGAGACAACGCCCACCCACCTGAGGCAGGCTGGCCTCAGGGACCTATGGGGGGAGACGACCATGGCACCAGTCGAGACCACCGCAGCGGGCTTCGCGCGACCGGCGAGCCGCCGGTGACCCGGCGCAGGCGCGTCGAGGACCTGACCTCGTTCGCCGTGCCGGAGCAGCCCGCGCTGTCACCGGACGGCTCCCAAGCCGTCTACGTGCTGCGCACCGCCGACGCCGAGGCCGACCGCGACAACCGCGCCCTGTGGCGGGTGACCGCGGATGGGCGGGCCAGGCAGCTCACCCGCGGGCACGCCGACTCCGCGCCCGCGTGGTCCCCGGACGGCACGGGCATCGCGTTCCTGCGCGCCCAGGACGGCCCGCCGCAGGTGTGGCTGCTGCCTTCGGGCGGTGGCGAGCCGGAGCGGCTGACCTCCTCGCCGCTGGGCGCGGGCCCGCCGGTGTGGAGCCCGGACGGCACGCGGATCGCCTTCACCGCGCCGGTGGACCCGCACGGCCCCGCGCGCCCCGCCGCCCCGCTGGTGGCCGACCGGCTGGACTACCAGGCCGACGGCGCGGGTCCGCTGGGCACCAGGCGCGAGCACCTGCACGTGCTCGACCTCGCCACCGGGCGGTGCCGCCAGGTCACCGAGGGCGACTGGCGCGCGGGGGCGCCCTCCTGGTCGCCGGACGGCGCGAAGCTCGCCTTCGCCGCCGCGACCGCGCCGGACGCCGACCTGGTCAGCAGCGCCCCGGCGCACGTCGTGGACGTGACCGGGCCGCTCACCACGCCCATCCCGGTCGGCCCGGCCGAGCACGTGACCGACGCGGTGACGTGGACGGCGGACGGCTCGGCGCTGCTGGTGGTGGCGCGCACCGCCGGGCCGGTGGGCCACGCCAGGCTGCTGCGCCTGCCGCTGGACGGCGGCGACCCGGTGGATCTGGCGGGCCCGCTGGACCGCAACGTGATGCCCGGCGGCCCCGGTTACCCCGGCGGGGTGCCGCGGCTGACCGACGACGGCCGCGCGGTGCTGTTCTGCGTGCGCGACCGGGGTTGCACGCACCTGTACTCCGCGCCGGTGGACGGCGGTGCGCCCACCGCGCTGGTGACCGGCGCCGGGCGCACCGTGTCCGGGCTGTCGGTGGCGGGCGGCTCCGCCGTGGTCGTGCTCGGCACGCCGACCTCGTTCGGCCGGGTGGTCCGGGTCGATCCGGCCACGGGAGCCGAGACCACCTTGGCGGTGCATGACGACGACGCCGAGCCGTTCCCGTGCGAGGAGCGCGAGTTCACCATCGGCGACGGCACGGTGGTGCACGGCTGGCTGATCCGCGACCCGTCCTTCGAGGGTCCGCGCCCGTTGCTGCTGGACATCCACGGCGGCCCGCACAACGCGTGGAGCGGGACCGCCGACGAGGCGCGCCTGTACCAGCAGGAGCTGGTCGCGCTCGGCTGGGTCGTGCTGCTGCTCAACCCGCGCGGCAGCGACGGCTACGGGGAGGCGTTCTACAACGCCGCGCTGGGTGCCTGGGGCACCGCGGACGCGCGGGACTTCCTGGAGCCGCTGGACCAGCTGGTCGCCGAGGGCTTGGCGGACCCGCGGCGGCTGGCCGTGGCGGGCTACAGCTACGGCGGCTACATGACCTGCTACCTGACCAGCCGGGACGACCGGTTCGCCGCGGCCGTGGCCGGGGGCGCGGTCACCGACCTGACCAGCATGGTGGGCACCTCCGACGGCGGGCGGTTCATCAGCGAGCACGAGCTGGGCGGCAGGCCGTGGACCGGTGACCCGGACTACGGCGGGATGTCGCCGATGGCGCGCGTGGACCGCGTGCGCACCCCGACGCTGGTCCTGCACGGCCAGGAGGACCTGCGCTGCCCGGTGGGGCAGGCCCAGCAGTGGCACACCGCGCTGCGCGAGCTGGGCGTGCCGACCCGGCTGGTGCTCTACCCCGGCAGCTCGCACCTGTTCGTCCTCAACGGCCCGCCGTCGCACCGGATCGACTTCAACCGGCGCGTGGTGGACTGGGTGCGCCAGTACGCGGGCTCGGCGAGCGGGCCGCGCCGCCCCCGGCTGGACGCGGCGCACTGGCAGCGCAGGCTCACCGCGCTGGCCCAGCGGCACGGCGTGCCCGGCGCGGTGCTCGGCGTGCTGCGGGTGCGCCCGGACGGCGAGGACGAGCTGGTCGAGGCGGCGCACGGGGTGCTCAACCGCGCCACCGGGGTGGCCGCCACCACCGACTCGCTGTTCCAGCTCGGCTCGATCACCAAGGTCTGGACCGCGACGGTGGTCATGCGGCTGGTCGACCAGGGGCGGCTGGACCTGGACGCGCCGGTCGCCGACGTGCTGCCCGAGCTGCGGCTGGCCGACCCGGAGGTGGCGGCGCGGGTCACCGCGCGGCACCTGCTGACCCACACCAGCGGCATCGACGGCGACGTGTTCACCGACACCGGGCGCGGCGACGACTGCCTGGAGCGGTACGTGGCGGAGTTGGCGGAGGTGGCGCAGAACCACCCGCTCGGCGTCACCTGGTCCTACTGCAACTCCGGCTTCTCGCTGCTCGGCCGGGTCGTCGAGCGGCTGACCGGGGGCACCTGGGACGCGGCGCTGCGGGAGCTGCTGCTCGCCCCGCTCGGCCTGCGGCGCACGGTGACGCTGCCGGAGCAGGCGCTGCTGCACCGCGCCGCCGTCGGTCACTTCGGCGCGCCGGAAGCCGTGCCCGCCGAGGTCTGGGGCCTGCCGAGGGCACTGGGACCGGCGGGGCTGATCAGCTCGACGGCGGCCGACGTGCTCGCCTTCGCCCGGCTGCACCTGACCGGCGGTCTCGGGCCGGACGGCGACCGGCTGCTCGGCGAGGACAGCGCCGCGGCGATGGCCGCCGCCCAGGTCGACCTGCCCAGCGGGCACCTGATCGCCGACTCGTGGGGCCTGGGCTGGTGCCGCACCGAGTGGGACGGGCGCAGGCTGGTCGGTCACGACGGCAGCACCATCGGCCAGTCGGCCTACCTGCGGTTGCTGCCCGAGGAAGGGCTGGCCGTGGTGCTGCTGACCAACAGCGACAGCGCCCGCCCGCTCTACGAGGACCTGTACCGGGAGATCTTCGCCGAGCTGGCGGGTGTGACGATGCCGAACCGGCTCGCACCACCCGCCGACCCGGTGCCGGTGGACCTCGACGACGTGGTGGGGACCTACGAGCGGACCGCGCAGCGGCTGGAGGTGTTGGAGGGCGGGGTGCTGCGCAGCACGATCACCGGCGCGCTGGCCGAGCTGCTGCCCGAACCCCCCATGGAGTACGAGCTGGTTGCCCTGGAGGAGAACGTGTTCGTGGTGTGGGAGCCCCAGCACAGCTCGTGGGTGCCGGTGGTGTTCTACCGGTTGCCGACCGGCGAGCGGTACTTGCACTTCAGCAGCCGCGCTACTCCCAAGGTGTCCTGAGTGGACGCGGCGGAGCGGATGCGGGCGGCGCTGCCCGTGATGCTGCGTGACATCGAGACCCTGGTGACGTGCGAGTCGCCCTCGTCGGACTTGGCGGCGGTGGCGCGCAGTGCCGATGCGGTGGCGCGGCTGGGCGTCGAGCGGTTGGGTGTCGAGCCGGAGCGCGTCGTCGTGGACGGCCGGACGCACCTGCGCTGGCGGTTCGGGGACGGGCCGCGGCGCGTCCTGGTGGTGGGTCACCACGACACGGTGTGGCCACTGGGCACCTTGATGACACATCCGTTCACTGTGGACGGTGGTGTGCTGCGCGGTCCGGGGTGCTTCGACATGAAGGCCGGGCTGGTGCTGGCGATGCACGCCCTCGCCGCGCTCCCCGACCGGTCCGGCGTGACGCTGCTGGTCACCGGGGACGAGGAGATCGGCTCCCCTACCTCGCGCGCGCTGGTCGAGGCCGAGGCGGCGGGCTGCGCCGCCGCGCTGGTGCTGGAGGCGTCGGCGGGCGGCGGGGCGCTCAAGCTGGAGCGCAAGGGCGTTTCCCGCTACGGGGTGCGGGTGCGGGGCCGGGCCGCGCACGCGGGGCTGGAACCCGAGCTCGGCGTCAACGCCACCGTCGAGCTGGCCCACCAGGTGCTGGCGGTGGCCGCGCTGGCCGACCCCGGACGCGGCACGACGGTCACCCCGACGCTGATGTCGGCGGGGTCCTCGGCGAACACCGTCCCCGCGCTGGGCGAGGTCGCGGTCGACGTGCGCGCCCGCGACGCGGCGGAGCAGCGGCGGGTGGACGCCGCGATGCGCGCCCTGCGGCCCGTGCTGGCGGGTGCCGGGGTGGAGGTCTCCGGCGGGCCGAACCGCCCGCCGCTGCCGGGGTCCGCGTCGGCGGCGCTGTTCGAGCGCGCTTCGGCGGTCGCGGCGGCGCTCGGGCTGCCCCCGCTGAGCGGGGTGGCGGTGGGCGGCGGCTCGGACGGCAACTTCACCGCCGGGGTGGGCACCCCCACGCTGGACGGGCTCGGCGCGGTCGGCGGCGGCGCGCACGCCGACGACGAGCACGTGCTGGTCGCCGAACTCGCGCCGAGGGCGGCGCTGGTCGCGGCGCTGGTCGCCGACCTGCTGACCGGGGACGGGGCATGACCGGCATCGCGGAGACCGCCGCCCACGCGGCCGAGGCGGCCTCGCGGGCGGCGGGGGTGCGCGTCCGCGACCTCACCGACCTGCCCGACCTCGACGCCGTCTACCGGCTCTACGACGACATCTGGCGACCCGACCCGACGAACCCGCCGGTGACCACGGAGCTGCTGCGCGCCCTGACCAAGGGCGGCAACCACGTCGCGGGCGCCTATGACGGGACGACGCTGGTGGGTGCCAGCGTGGCGTTCTTCGGCCCGCCCGCGGACCGCGTGATGCACAGCCACGTCACCGGGGTCGCCCCGACCTCACTGGGCCGCGACGTCGGATTCGCGCTCAAGCTGCACCAGCGCGCGTGGGCGCTGCGGCGCGGGGTCACCGCCATCACCTGGACGTTCGACCCGCTGGTGAGCCGCAACGCCTACTTCAACCTCGCCAAGCTGGGCGGCGCGGTCGCCGAATACCTGCCCGACTTCTACGGCGGCATGCGCGACGCCATCAACGGCGGCGACGCCACCGACCGACTGCTGGTCCGCTGGGACCTGGCCGCCCCCGAGGTCGAGGCGGCGTGCGCGGGCTCCCCCGCCCGGCCCGACGCCGAGCGGGCGGGCGCGGCGGTGGTCGCGCTGGGGCGTGACGAGCGCGGCGCGCCGGTCCCCGGCTCGACCGACGGCGGGACCGTGCTGGTGGCGGTGCCGCCGGACGTGACCGCCCTGCGCCGCACCGATCCTGGGCTGGCCCGGCGGTGGCGGGTGGCGGTGCGCGAGGTGCTCTCGCCGCTGGTCGCCGAGGGTCCGAGGGCGACCGGGTTCGACCGCGCCGGGTGGTACGTGATCAGCAGAGGAGAGCGATGGAGCTGACCGGGGTGGAGCTGCGCAGGGTCCGGATGCCGCTGGTGGCGCCGTTCCGCACGTCGTTCGGCACCGAGACCACCCGCGACGTCCTGCTGCTGCGCGTGGTCACCGACCAGGCCGAGGGCTGGGGCGAGTGCGTCGCGCCCGCGGCCCCGCTGTACTCCTCGGAGTACGTCGAGGCCGCGCAGCACGTGCTGCGGACCCACCTGATCCCCGCGCTGGCCGCGCACCCGCGCCTGGACGCGCACGCCGTGGCCCCCGCGCTGGCGGCGTTCAAGGGGCACCGGATGGCCAAGGCGGCGCTGGAGATGGCCGTGCTGGACGCCGAACTGCGGGCGGCGGGCAGGCCGCTGGCGCGGGAGCTGGGCGCGGTGCGCGACCGCGTCCCGTGCGGGGTGTCGGTGGGCATCATGGACTCGGTCCCCCGGTTGCTCGACGCGGTCGCGGACTACCTGGACCAGGGCTACCTCCGGATCAAGCTCAAGATCGAACCCGGCTGGGACGTGGAGCCGGTGCGCGCGGTGCGCGAGCGCTTCGGCGACGACCTGCTGCTCCAGGTCGACGCCAACGCCGCCTACACCCGCGCCGACGCCGCCCACCTGGCCCGGCTGGACCCGTTCGGCCTGCTGCTGGTCGAGCAGCCGCTGGCGGAGGAGGACCTGCTCGGGCACGCCGGGCTGGCCGAGGTGGTCGGCACGCCGATCTGCCTGGACGAGTCGATCACCTCCGCCCGCGCGGCCGCCGACGCGATCCGGCTGGGCGCGTGCCGGGTGGTCAACGTCAAGCCCGGTCGGGTGGGCGGTTACCTGGAGGCGCGCCGGGTCCACGACGTGTGCGCCGCGCACGGCGTGCCGGTGTGGTGCGGCGGGATGCTGGAGAGCGGGCTGGGCCGGGCGGCCAACGTGGCGCTGGCCGCGCTGCCCGGTTTCACGCTGCCCGGCGACACCTCCGCCTCGGACCGCTACTACCGGGCCGACATCACCGAGCCGTTCGTGCTCCGCGACGGCCACCTGGCGGTGCCCACCGCGCCGGGCCTCGGCGTCGATCCGCTGCCCGACGCCCTGGCCGAGGTGACCACCTCCACCGAGTGGCTGCCCCGCTGATCCCCCGGTCGGGTGGGACATTTACAAATCACCGCACCGTGCGGAAAACTGCCCACACCACGGTCTTCCGGGGGAGGGAAACGGGATGCGCACGACAACCGCGTCGCTGTCCGCTGTGGCCCTGCTCGCGGCGCTGGTCGTCGCGCAGCCCGCAGCGTCCGCCGCGCCCGACGGGCAGGACGAGTACACCGCCGCCGCGCGGGAGTTCGGCGTCCCCGTCAGCGTGCTGCTCGGCGTGTCGTACCTGCAGTCCCGGTGGGACGGCAACGCGGGCGAACCCAGCCGAGCAGGCGGCTACGGCCCGATGCACCTGACCGACGGCGCGCGGCTGCGGCAGGGCGAGCACCACGACGGTGAGGAGGACCCCCGCGGCGACACGGCCCGACCGCTGTCGCCGAGGCAGAGCACGCCCACCACCACCGTGCCGGACTCGCTGCGCACGATCGACCGCGCCGCCGAGCTGACCGGCGTCCCCCTGGAGCGGCTGCGGTCCGACCGGCGGCAGAACATCCGCGGCGGCGCGGCGCTGCTGGCCCGGTACCAGCGGGAGCTGGGCGCGCCCGCGAGCGAACCCGGCGCCTGGTACGGCGCGGTCGCCCGGTACAGCGGAGCCGAGGACGTGACCACCGCGCGGCAGTTCGCCGACGACGTCTTCGACGTCATCCGCAGCGGCGCCACCCGCACCACCGACAGCGGCACGACCGTGACGCTACCCGCCGACGCGGGCGTGCGCCCCGCCGTCGAGCAGGTCGACCGGCTGGGCCTGCGGCCCCCCGAGCCCGGCGCGGAGTGCCCGGCACGGCTGGGCTGCGAGTGGCTGCCCGCCCCCTACGAGCACTACGACCCCAGCGACCCCGGCGCGTACGGCAACCACGACCAGGCGCGGCGGCCCCGCGACCTGGACATCCGCTACATCGTCGTGCACGACACCGAGGCCACCTACGACCGCACGCTGGACCTGGTGCGCGACCCGACGTACGTGAGCTGGCAGTACACCATCCGCTCCAGCGACGGGCACGTGGCGCAGCACGTCAAGGCCGAGGACGTGGCCTGGCACGCGGGCAACTGGTACGTCAACGCGCACTCGATCGGCATCGAGCACGAGGGCTTCGCCGCGCAGGGCACCTGGTACACCGAGTCGATGTACCGGTCTTCGTCCCGCCTGGTGCGGTACCTGGCGCAGCGCTACGGCGTCCCGCTGGACCGCGCGCACATCATCGGCCACGACAACGTGCCCGGCACCGTGCCCTCGACGGTTCGCGGCATGCACTGGGACCCCGGTCCCTACTGGGACTGGGCGCACTACTTCGACCTGCTCGGCGCGCCGCTGCGCGGGGTGGGCGGTTCCCGGTCGGCCTCGGTCCTGATCAAGCCCGACTTCGCGACCAACCGGCCCGCCATGACCGGCTGCGACAGCGCCCGCCCGGCCGACCCGTGCCCGGCGCGCGGCAGCACGTCGGTGTTCCTGCACACCGAACCGAGCGAGGACAGCCCGCTGGTGCCCGACATCGGCCTGCGCCCGGACGGCTCCGCCAGCACCCGCCAGGTCAGCGACATCGGCGGCCGGGTGGACACCGGCCAGCGGTTCGCCGTGGCCGAGCGGCGCGGCGAGTGGACCGCGATCTGGTACCTGGGCGGCAAGGCGTGGTTGCGCAACCCGCCCTCCGCGCCCACCGCGGTCGGTTCCGGCGGCTGGCTGGTGACGCCGAAGCGGGGGTTGCCGCAGGTGTCGGTCTACGGTCGGGCCTACCCGGAGGAAGCGGCTTACGAGGGCACCGGTGTGCCGTACCAGGCGGTGACCCCGTTGCAGTACGCGCTGCCCGCCGGTCAGTTCTACGCGGTCGGCGACCTCCGCCCGCCGACCGCCTACTACTTCGCGCAGACCTGGGAGGGCCCGCGCGTGGTGGTGCGCGGCGACCAGCGCTACTACGAGATCCAGTTCGGCCACCGGGTCGCCTTCGTCAAAGCGTCCGAAGTGGACTTGACCTGGCGCTGGTAGGAGGACGGCGGGGCCTGGCGCGGGCGGGATCGCTCGGACACACTGCAACCATGAGCGATCCTGCCGTCACACTGCCCTCCTACGACCTGTTCGATCCCGAAGTGCTGCGGGACCCGATGCCGCTGCTGCGCGAGATCCGCGCGGAGAGCCCGGTGTGCCTGCTGCCCCAGCTCGGCGCGTACCTGGTGACGCGCCACGCGGACGTCGTCTCCCTGCTGAAGGACAAGCGCTTGACGACCGGCAACCTCAGCCAGGGGCTGAACCGGTTGAGCCAAGCGGAGCAGGACGAGCTGATCCCCCTGCGCACGTCCATGGCGTTATGGATGGGGCACACCAACGAGGAAGACCACGTCCGGTTCCAGCAACTGCTCAAGCGGTACTTCACCCCGGCCACGGTGAACGGCTTGCGGCCGCGAATCCGCGAGCTGACCGGCGAGCTGCTGGACGCGGTGGCACCGCGAGGCCGCATGGACGTGGTGGCGGACCTGGCCTACCCGCTGCCCGCCAACGTGATCGCGGAGATGCTCGGGATGCCCACCAGCCACCGCGAGCAGCTGCAGGCGTGGTCGCGGGACATCATGGCGGTGTTCCGGTTGGCCGACATAGACCTGTTGCGGATGAGCCAGCGCAGCGTCCTGGAGATGCAGGACTACTTGCGCGGCCTGGTACAGCAGCGCCGCGACGAGCCCCGCGACGACCTGCTGAGCGTGTTCGTCGCCGCGGAGCGCGAGGGGCTGGTCAACGAGGACGAGATCGTCGCCAACTGCGTGCTGCTGCTGTTCGCCGGGCACGAGACGACCGCCAACCTGATCGCCAACGGGCTGGCGCTGCTGTTCGACAACCCCGACCAGTTCGCCCTGCTCAAGTCCGACCCCGCGCTGACCCCCGGTGCGGTGGAGGAGATGCTGCGCTGCGGCGGGCCCGCCTCGACGGTCGTGCGGGTCAGCACCGAGCCGGTGGAGGTCGGCGGCGTCGAGTTCCCCGCGGGCACCCAGTTCTACCTCGCCATGGTCGCGGGCAACCACGACCCGGAGGTGTTCGAGGACCCGGAGCGCTTCGACATCCGGCGCAAGCCCAACCGGCACACCGCGTTCGGCCTCGGCTCGTTCTACTGCCTGGGCGCGGCGCTGGCCCGGACGGAGACCGACGAGTGCTTCCGCGTGCTGCTGGAGCGCTGCCCCGACATCCGTCCCGATTACGACACGCCCGACCGGATCTCGATCCCGCCGCTGGGCCAACGGCTGGTGACGCTGAACGTCAGGTTCTGACCTCGCGCGGGGGCCGGTCCCACCGGCCCCCGCACCGGGCTACCGGTCGCGCAGGTCGGCGAGCAGGTCGGCGAAGGAGTCCTCGGAGACGATGGGGATGCCGTAACCACGGGCCTTGGCCGCCTTGCCGGACAACGAGTCGGGGTCCGCCGCGACGACCAGCCGGGTCTTCTTCGTGACCCCGCCTGCGACCACGAGACCGGTCGCGGCGGCGCGCTCCTCCCACACCTCGCGAGGTTGGCTCATCTGGCCGGTGAACACCACGCGGTCGCCCGGTTCGAGTCGGAACCGGGTCCAGCCGCCATCGGCTCGCGCGGCCTCCTCGGCGGCCTCGAACGCGCGCGCGACATCTTCACCGCCGAGTCCGAGCAAGGCCGCGACCAGCTTCAGGTCCGCGCCCTCCTCGTCGGTGACGATGCCGTCCGCCCACGCGGCGCTCGCCAACGCGCCCAGGTAGTCGCGGTGCAGCGCCGTCACCTCAGGCAGCCCCAGCCCGAGACCCCGCGCGGTGTCCAGCAATTCCTGCTGCTCGGCGGCGGAGACGTCCCTGTCCAGCAGCGCACGGTCCAGCACGTCGAGGTAGGCGTCGGCCTGTGGCGGCTGCGCCACGCGGGGCAGCACGTCCACGAGCTTGGCCAGGAAGTGCGACTCCTCCCTGTGCTCCTGGCCGCGCACGACCGGAGGGGTGCCCACGGCGGCGAGTTCGGGCCACGGCCAGGCGTGCGCGCCGTGCGCGGTGTCGCGCCACGACTCCGGCCCGCCCGCGCGGTCGAGGAAGCAGGCCATCAAGCCTGCGGCGGCACGCGCGTCGTGCAGAGCGGAGTGCGCGGTCCCCAAGCGCACCCCCGCCGCGGCGCAGCACGCGGCCAGTGAGCGCGCGGCGGTGTCCAGGAAGCGATCGGCCAGCCGCATGGTGCACAGGGCGGGCATCGCCGTGAATGGCAGGTCCACGTCCAACCTCGCGTACTCGGCTTGGAGGAACCGCGCGTCGAACGAGAAGTTGTGGGCGACCAGCACCCGGCCGCGAAGCAGCAGTGCGAGATCACCCGCGATGTCGGCGAAGGTCGGTGCGGTGCGCACCTCTGCCGCGCGGATGCCGTGGACGTGCTGGGGGCCCAGGTCGCGCTGGGGGTTGACCAACGTGCACCACTCGTCGACGGTCCGCCCGGCCTCGTCGAGCTGGACCACGGCCACCTCGATCACCCGGTGGTGCAGCCCTGGCGCCAGCCCTGTGGTCTCCACGTCCACGACCGCGTACCCGTTGCCCATCGCGCCTCCCGTCGACCGACCGCTGACGAACCTGTCGTTCTGACGACAGCGCGGTGTTAACGACTATCACCGAGTACACTCATTCGGAGCAATGGCAGGGTCCGTTTACACATCGACATGTGACCGACTGTTGCGCATCCGAGTTTGAGTTACATAGACTCAAACCATGCTCACCAGGGATGAGGCGCTCGCGCGGGTGGAGGGGGCCGGATCGGCCACCGACCTGTTCGGCCCCCGCTCGGCCGACCCAGGCCGTCGAAAGGA
The DNA here is from genome assembly GCF_017876325.1 of Saccharothrix coeruleofusca. NCBI lineage: Bacteria > Bacillati > Actinomycetota > Actinomycetes > Pseudonocardiales > Pseudonocardiaceae > Saccharothrix > Saccharothrix coeruleofusca. The sequence continues at coordinate 1,701,014 of NZ_JAGINV010000001.1, read as the reverse complement.
AGCGCGGCGGTGGTACCGGGCGCTGGCCGTCGCCCTGCACCCGGACCGCGTCGGCCCGGCCGACCGACGCGCGCACGCCGCCTCGGCGCAGCTGACGCGGCTCCACCACGAGTGGCGGCGGACCGAGGAGCTGCGCGCGGACTCCGGGGCCCGCTACCGACTCGGACCCCGCCACGCGGTGGGCGGCATCGCCGACGTCCACCTCACCGACGACGCCCGGCACGTGGTCAAACTGGTCCGCGACCCCAGGCTGAACCCGTTGCTCCACGCCGAGCACCAGGCGCTGCGGGCGCTGCGGGACTTCACCGCCGAGCACCGCTGGCTCGCGCCCTACTACCCGCGCATGGTCGACGCGGCGACGGCGGGTCGCGCCTTCACGGTGTTCGAACCGCTGGTGGACGGCTTCGTGACGCTGGCCGACGTGCGCCGCGCGTACCCGGACGGACTCGACGGCCGTGACTACGCCTGGATGCACCGGCGTCTGCTGCGGGCCGTGGCGGGCGCGCACCGGATCGGCTTGGTGCACGGCGCGATCGTGCCCGAGAACGTGCTGGTGCACCCGGCGCAGCACGGCATCGTGCTGGTGGGCTGGTCGTTCAGCGTCGAACGCGGCCAACGGCTGTTGGCCACCAGCAAGGCCGCCGACTTCCAGGCCGCCTACCCCGCGGAAGTCCACAACGGACAGCCGGTCGGCCCGGCCACCGACATCCACATGGCGCACGCGGTGATGCTCACCGTGCTGGCGCACGACGAGAAACGGCAGCGCGCCTTCGCGCGCGGCTGCATGGCAGCCGATCCCGCCGGACGTCCGGACGCCGTCGACCTGCTCGACGAGTACGACGCCCTGCTGGAAGAGCTTTACGGGGAGCGGAAGTTCCGCCCCTTCACGATGAACGGAGCCTGACGTGGGACACGGCAAGTGGGATGACGACGCCTACGCGGCGGCGAAGACCTTCCGCGCCGCGAAGGGGATCGCCGACTTCGGCTACACCAGCGCGATGAAGGCGGCCCCGGCGGACCAGTGGAAGGCCGACCCGTCGCTGGACCCGCTGGGGGTCGCCGCGCGGGAGTGCCGGGACTCCGCCGACCACGCGGACTCGACGCCGATCGCGGTGCTGTTCGACGTGACCGGCTCGATGGGCCGCGTCCCGCAGATCATGCAGCGCAAGCTCGGCAGGCTGCACGGCCTGCTGCAGCGCAAGGGCTACCTCGCCGACCCGCAGCTGATGTTCGGCGGCATCGGCGACGCCGACAGCGACCGGGTGCCCCTGCAGGTCGGCCAGTTCGAGTCGGACAACCGGATGGACGAGCAGCTGCGCACGATCTTCCTGGAGGGCGGTGGCGGCGGGCAGAAGAGCGAGTCCTACGAGCTGGCCGCGTACTTCGTCGCCCGCCACGTGGTCACCGACGCCTGGCGGAAGCGCGGCCGCAAGGGCTACCTGTTCCTGATCGGCGACGAGATGAACAAGCCCCGCTTGGCGGCCCGCCACATCCGCCGGGTCATCGGCGACGACGTGCGCCAGGACATCTCCCCCGCCTCGGTCTACCGGGAGCTGGCCCGCAAGTGGCACGTCTACTTCGTACTGCCCAAGCAGTCGTCGTACTACGACGACCCCGAGGTCGCCGAGCACTGGCGCGAGCTGCTGGGCCAGCACTTCCTCAAGCTGGAGGACCCCGGCGCGGTGTGCGAGCTGATCGCGGCCACCATCGGCCTGGAGGAGCGCGCGGTCGACCTGGACCAGGCGATGGTCGACCTGGCCGAGGTCGGCTCGGCGGCCGAGAGCCGCGCGGTGGGCCGGGCGCTGGTGCAGGTCGGCGCGCGCGCCCGCGCGGTGCCCGCCGCCACCGCTCCCCCGCGCCTGGACGGCCCCGACGACGTGGCGCTGAACTGACGTGGCGCGGCGGGAGCACGTCGTCGTGGTGGGGCTGGGCTTCGGTGACGAGGGCAAGGGCGCGGTGGTGGACGCGCTGTGCCAGGACGGCCCGGTCGAGGCGGTCGTGCGCTTCAACGGCGGCGCGCAGGCCGCGCACAACGTCGTCGTGGGCGACCGGCACCACACGTTCAGCCAGTTCGGGTCGGGCACGCTCGCGGGCGTGCCGACCCTGCTGTCCCGGCACGTGCTGGTCGAGCCGATCGCGCTGGCGAGCGAGGCGCGGGAACTGGCCGCGCTGGGCGTGCCCGACCCGCTGCGGCTGCTGTCGGTCGACGCCGACGCCCTGCTCACCACCCCGATCCACGTGGCCGCCAACCGGGCCCGCGAGGACGCCAGGGGCGCGGACCGGCACGGCTCGTGCGGCAAGGGCATCGGCGAGACGGTGTGGTACTCGCTGGTGTCCCGACGCGGCGCGGGACCGGGTGACGTGGTGGAGGGCCAGCCGGTGCCCGGCACGCCGGGGCCCGCGCTGACCGTGGGCGACTGCGCCGACCCGGTGCGGCTGCGGCGCGGCCTGGACGCGCTGGCCCGGTTCTACGCGCCGCTGGTGCCGGACCCGCCCGCCGTGGCGGACCTGGTGGTGCTCTACCGGGCCTTCCACGACGCGGTGCGCACGGTGTCCGGCGAGGAGCTGGGTGCGCTGGCCGAGCGGGGCGCGCTGGTCTTCGAAGGCGCCCAGGGGGTGCTGCTGGACCAGTGGCGCGGCTTCCACCCGCACACCACCTGGTCCACCGTCACCCCCGACAACGCGCGCGGCCTGCTGGCCGCCGCGGGCCACCGGGCGCGGGTGCTCGGGGTGACCCGGACCTATCAGACCCGCCACGGCGCGGGTCCGCTGCCGACCGAGGACCCCGCCACGCGGCGCCGGTTCCCGGAGCGGCACAACGCCGAGGGGCGCTACCAGGGGGGCTGGCGGGCGGGCCACCTGGACGCGGTGCTGCTGCGCTACGCGGTGGCCGCGTGCGGCGGCGTCGACGGGCTCGCCGTCACCCATCTTGACCACGTGGCGGAAGGCTTGCGAGTGGCCACCGCCTACCGGGGGCTGGGCCGCGATCTGCCGTCCGAGCCGTCAACGGACCTGGTGGCCCGCGCCACACCGGTGCTGGAGCCGCTGCCGCGCGACCCCGAGGCGGTGCTGGCCCGGTTCGAGGAGCTGACCGGCGTCCCGGTGGTGGTGACCGGCAGCGGGCCCGACCGCGCGGACTACCGGGTGCGCACGCCGGTGCCGCGCTGATCCGGTGCCACGCTGATCCGGTGCCGTGCGCCAGAATCACGGCATGGACACGCCGCGCGTCGAGTCGAGCCTGGTGTCGGTGGACGTGCTCGCGCTGCGCTTCGACCCGGACGCGCGGGTGGTGCTGCTGGGCATCGCGACCCGCGCGCACGACCCGTTCGCCGGTGCGCGGGCCCTGCCCGGTGTGCTGCTGGGGCGGGGTGAGCGGCTGCGCGACGCCGCCGTGCGCGCGGTCACCGGCAAGCTGGGCGTGGCCGGGGACGCGGTGACGGCGGTGGGCCAGCTGATCACGTTCGACGAGCCCTCCCGCGACCCGCGCGGGCCGACGCTGTCGGTGGCGCTGTGGGCGACCGTGGCCTCCGGGCGGCACGAGGGCCCGCGGTGGGTGCCGCTGGACCAGGTGCCGCCGCTGGCGTTCGACCACAGCCGCATCGTGGCCGACTGCCGCCCGCTGCTGCGCGACCGGCTGTGGCGCGACCCGGCGTTCACCGCGGGTCTGCTGGGGCCGGAGTTCACCACGGCGCAGGCGCTGGACGTGACCGAGGCGCTGACCGGCGACCGGCCGTACCCGGCGAACCTGGGGCGCACCATGGACCGGGTGCCGGGGCTCAAGCGCACCGCCCGGCACGCGGCCGCGCTGCCCAAGGGCGGCAGGCCGCCCCTGGTGTGGCGCTGGGACCCCACCCCCTGACCGCGCCTGCAAGTACCACCCGCCCTCTCCCCAGGGGCCGTTGACTACTACCCGCCCCCAGGCAGGGGCGGGTAGTAGTCACGCGCTCGGGAACGCCGTGCGGGTGGTACTTGCGGGCGCGGGGAGGTGGTTGACCGGTCGAGGAGGGGGAACACCTGCGACGACACCCCAGCTACGAGGAGTGGTGATGGACCAGTACACGTTGCAGGACCCCCGGACCCAGTACCCGACGCCGGACCAGCAGCGCGGCCAGCAGCAGGAGCACCCCGGCACCGACGAGGCGATGACCCCCGAGCCCGACCACGGGGAGAAGACCTACCGGGGCGCCGACCGGCTGACCGACCGCAAGGCCGTCATCACCGGCGGTGACTCGGGCATCGGCCGGGCCGTGGCGATCGCCTTCGCCAGGGAGGGTGCCGACGTGGTGCTGTCCTACCTGCCCGAGGAGCAGCAGGACGCGGAGGAGACCGCCGCGCACGTCCGCGACGCGGGCCGCCAGGCCGTGCTGGTGCCCGGTGACCTGCGCACCGAGCAGGCGTGCCGGGAGCTGGTGGACAAGGCGGTGGAGGAGTTCGGCCGCATCGACGTGCTGGTCAACAACGCCGCCTACCAGATGTCGCAGGACGAGGGCCTGCTCGGCATCTCCAGCGAGCAGTTCGACCGGGTGTTCAAGACCAACCTGTACGCGATGTTCTGGCTGTCCAAGGCCGCGGTCGCGCACATGCGGCCGGGCGCGACCATCATCAACACCTCGTCGATCCAGGCGTTCCAGCCCTCCCCCCAGCTGCTGGACTACGCCGCCAGCAAGGGCGCCATCGTCAACTTCACCAAGGCGCTGGCCCAGGACCTGGCGGAGAAGGGCATCCGGGTGAACTCGGTGGCGCCCGGCCCGGTGTGGACGCCGCTGATCCCGGCCACCATGCCCGCCGAGAAGGTCGACTCCTTCGGCGGCGACACGCCCCTGGGGCGGGCGGCGCAGCCCGCGGAGCTGGCGCCGCCCTACGTGTTCTTCGCCTCCCAGGAGTCCAGCTACATCACCGGCGAGACCCTGGGCGTCACCGGCGGCAAGCCCCTGACCTGAGCACCCCAGCACCACCTCGGGGCACCGCGAACCTGGTGTTCGCGGTGCCCCGAGGCTCAGTTCGCGGTGTCCGAACGCTCAGTTCGCGACTGTTCTAGCCTGCCCAGGCCAGCAGGGCCTCGTGGCGGGCGGGGTCGCGCAGCAGGCGCAGCGACTCCTTCTCCAGCTGGCGGATGCGCTCGCGGGTCAGGCCCAGTTCCTCGGCCACCTCCTGCAGGGTGCGGGCGCGTCCGTCGGCCAGGCCGTAGCGCTGGGACATGATGCGGGCCTGCCGGTCGGGCAGCGTGCGGATCAGCGCGCGCAGCTCGGCGGCGACCGCCTGCTGCTCGACCGCGTCGTAGGCCTGCTCGGCGGTGGTGTCCTCGATGAGGTCGGCCACCGAGGTGCTGCCGTCGTCGCCGACCGGGGTCTCCAGGCTCAGCGTCGCGCGGCTGGCGTCGCGCAGCTCGATGATCCTGGCCACCGAGGTGCCCGAGACCTGCGACACCTCCTCCACGGTGGGCTCGCGGTCCAGCTCGGCGCGCAGCTTGCGCTCGATCTTGCCCAGCTTGGACAGCTCCTCGACCACGTGCACGGGCAGCCGCACGGTGCGGGTCTGCTCGGCCAGGCCGCGCTCGATGGCCTGGCGGATCCACCACGTCGCGTAGGTGGAGAACTTGTAGCCCTTGGCGTAGTCGAACTTCTCCACCGCGCGGATCAGGCCCAGGTTCCCCTCCTGGATCACATCGCCCAGCGGCAGCCCGCGGAAGGCGTGCTTCTTGGCCACCGACACGACCAGGCGCAGGTTGGCCCGGATCATGTGGTCCTTGGCCACGCGGCCGTCGTGGGCCACGGCGCGCAGCGCGCGGCGGCGCTCGGTCTCCAGCGGTGGGCTCTCCCCGGCTTCGGCGCGGCGCAGCAGCTCCGCGGCGTAGACGCCCGCTTCGATGCGGCGGGACAGGTCGACCTCCTGCTCGGCGGTCAGCAGCGGAGTGGTGCCGACCTCGCTGAGGTAGTGGCCCACCAGATCCGCGTCCGGCGACCACTCCCGGCGACGTGCGGTGCGGGGGGTGCGCGTCGAAACCGACATGACCGTCTCCTTGTCTGCGGTGGGCACGCGCGCTCGTCCGCGCGGTGCGGTCCTGGGGAACACAGGGGGTGGGATGGGGCGCTGTCCGCCCTCGGCTACCTCGCCCGCCGCCCCGATCGGGGCGGCACGTGTTCCAACGACACCGACTTGGGTGGAATTCCCACACTCTCGGTGACGCACACCGCCGTTTCCGATTTACTCACGGTGGTATGCCCCAGCGGTGACGACGGAGCACGGTGCGCGACTGCGGCGGTTGGCCGCGGACAAGTTCGGCTGGGCGCGGCTGCGCGAGGACCAGCTGGCGGCCATGGAGCAGGTGATGGCAGGCCACGACGTGCTGGCCGTGCTGCCGACCGGCGCGGGCAAGTCCGCGATCTACCAGGTGCCCGCGCTGCTGCTGGAGGGCCCGACGCTGGTGGTGTCGCCGCTGATCGCGCTGCAGCACGACCAGATCGGGGGCATCGGGGACAGCCGCGCCCCGCAGGCCGTGGCGTTGAACTCCGCCCAGCGCGGCGCGGAGCGCGAGCGGGCCTGGGACGCCGTGCGCGACGGTCACGCCGAGTACGTCTTCCTCTCCCCTGAGCAACTGGCCAAGGACGACCTGGTCGCCGGGCTGGCCGAACTCGGCGTGTCGCTGTTCGTAGTGGACGAAGCGCACTGCGTCTCGGCTTGGGGGCACGACTTCCGGCCGGACTACCTGCGCCTGGGGCAGGTGCTGGACCGGCTGGGCCGCCCCAGGGTGATCGCGCTCACCGCGACCGCCGCGCCGCCCGTGCGCGAGGACATCGTCACCCGGCTGGGGATGCGCGACCACCGGGAGGTGGTGGCCAGCTTCGACCGACCCAACCTGCACCTTTCGGTGGAGCGATGCGTGGACGACCCGCAGAAGCGCGGCAGCGCCACCGCCACCGTCGTGGAGCTGGCGTCGGACCCGGCGGTGCGGCGCGGTCTGGTCTACACCGCCAGCCGCAAGGACACCGAGTTCTACGCCGGGGAGCTGACCGAGGCGGGCGTGCGGGCGGCGGCCTACCACGCGGGCATGCGGGCGGCCGACCGCGAGCGGGTGCACCAGCGCTTCCTCGCCGACGAGCTGGACGTGGTGGTGGCCACCTCGGCGTTCGGCATGGGCATCGACAAGCCGGACGTGCGGTTCGTCGTGCACACCTCGGTGCCCGAGTCGCTGGACTCCTACTACCAGCAGGTCGGCCGGGCCGGGCGGGACGGCGAACCCGCGACGATCCGGCTGTTCTACCGACCCGAGGACCTGCACCTGCAGAAGTTCCTCACCGCGACCAAGGCGCCGGTGGAGGCGCTGTCGCAGGTGGCGCGGGCGCTGCTGGCGCGACGCGCGCCGGTGCGTCCGCGCGGGCTCAAGGACGAGGTGGCGGTCTCACCCGCGCAGCGCACCAGGGCGGTGAACCTGCTGGAGCAGGCGGGCGCGGTGACGACCACCGCGGACGGCTCGCTGGTCTACGCCGATCCCCAGCTGGCCCCGGAGCGGGCGGTGGAGCGGGCGGTGCGGATCGCGGAGGCGCACCAGGAGCTGATCCGGTCGCGCATCCACATGGTGCGGGCGTACGCGGAGACCACCGGCTGCAGGCGCCAGCAGCTGCTGGGCTACTTCGGGGAGCAGCTGGACCAGCCGTGCGGGAACTGCGACACGTGCGACGCGGGAACCGCGCAGCCGCGCCGCGCGGGCGACGGGGACTACCCGGTGGAGAGCCGGGTGCGGCACGCCGAGTGGGGGCCGGGCGTGGTCATGTCGGTGGAGGAGGACCGGATCACCGTGCTGTTCGAGGAGGTCGGGTACAAGACCCTGGCGCTGGACGCCGTGCGCGAGCACGAGCTGCTCGACGGCGAGGAGGCCGCTGACCGCGCGTGAGGAACGGGTCAGGTGCTGACCGAGAGGGTGACGGGGATGCCAAGCAGGGCCGAGCCGATGGCGGACTGGCCGATCACGGTGCCCGGCTCCTGCGGTGACTCGACCCGTTGCACGACCACCTCGTAGCCCGCCGCGCGCAGGGCGGCCACGGCTTGGTCGACCCGCTGGCCGACCACGTTGGGCACGCTGCTGGTCGCGTTGTCCGACCGGGGCGTCGTGGAGGTCGGCCGGGGTGCGGTGGGGGTCCTCGGTGCAGTCGTGGTGGTCGTCGGCGTGGTGGTCGTCGGCGTGGTGGTCGTCGGCGCGGTGGTAGTCGTCGGCGCGGTGGCCGCTTCGCCGCCGCTGCTGTCCGCGCCCTTGAGGTAGCGCGGCTCCACCGGCGGCAGCGGTTTCTCCGGCAGGCCCTCGTGCGCCTTGGACATGGTGTCGAACCAGGTGCGCGCGGGTTGGATGCCGCCGTAGATGTTTCCCTCGTCGCACAGCACCGGCGTGGGACCGCCGACGCAGATGCCGCGCGGCGAGGTGCTGTCGTTGAACACCTGCACCGCCCCCGCGTAGTCCGGGGTCGCGCCCAGGAACGCCGCGGACTTGTACTCCTCGGTGGTGCCGGTCTTGCCCAGCGCGGGCCGCGTCCAGTTGAACTGCCTGGCCGCCGCGGCCGCGGTGCCCATGCCCTGGTCGTCCTCGCTCATGCCCACCGCCATCGCGTTGGCCAGCGGCTCGGCCACCGCCTGCTCGCAGGCGGGTTCGTCGATCTCGACCCGCTTGCCGTGCCGGTCGAGCACCTCGCGGATCGGCGTCGGCTCGCACCACGTGCCGCCGCTGATCAGCGTCGCCGCGACGTTGGCCAGCTCCAGGGTGCTCGACGGGGCCGGGCCGAGGGTGAACGAGGCGTTGCCGCCCTTCTTGTAGTACTCCGCCTGGGACACGCGCAACTCCTTGCGCGGCGAGTTGCGGTCCGGCGGCGTGCCCGCGATGTTGGTGGCCAGCGTCTGGCGCATCCCCAGCCGGAAGGCCATGTCCACCACCGCGTCCAGGCCCGCTTTCTCCTCCAGGATGACGAAGCCGGTGTTGGGCGAGGTCGCCAGCGCCTGCTTGAGCGTCATCCGCGGCGGGTAGCGGTCGTTGTGGTTGTTCAGGCAGTACCAGTGGGTGTCGGGCTCGCCGGTGGCCGGGCAGTTCGGCGCACCGCCCCGGAACACCCTGGAGGTGTAGCTGGTGGGCGTGTCGATGACGCTCTCGATGCCCAGCCCCTTCTCCAGCGCCGCCGCCGCGGTGAACACCTTGTAGACCGACCCCGCGCCGAACTTGTTCTCCACCGCGCTCGGCAGGTCGAACTGGGTCTGGAACCGCTCGGTCCGCAAGCCGTAGTCCCGGTTGGCGACCAACGCCACCACCTCACGGCGCTGCCTGCCCGGCCGCACCACGGCCATGGTGTTGGCCACGCCCGCGGTCTCCTTGGGCACCTGCGCCTCGGCGGCCCGCTTGGCGTGCTGGGTGACGGCGCGGTCCAAGGTGGTCCGGATCGTGTAGCCGCCGACCTTCAGCTGCTCCAAGGCGAACCCGTTGGCCGTCAGGTAGTTGACCACGTAGGAGCAGAAGAACCCGTGCTCGGGGCCCGCGCCGACGCAGCCGGTGGGCAGCGGGCGCACCGGGGTGCTCAGTCCCAGCGGTTCGCGCTTGTGCTCCTCGCCCTTGTCCGCGGGCAGCTTCCCGTTCTGCACCATCAGGTCGATGACCGTGTTGCGGCGCTCCGCGGCCTTGTCCGGGCGGGCCTCGGGGTCCAGGAACGTCGGGCTGTTGACCATGCCCGCCAGCAGCGCGGCCTGCGGCACGGTCAGCTTGTCCGGTGTGGTCGCGAAGTAAGCCTGCGCGGCGGCGGCGATGCCGTAGACGGTCGAGCCGAACGGGACGATGTCGAGGTAGCGCGCCAGGATCTCGTCCTTGTCCAGCTGGGTCTCCACGTGCATGGCGATGCGCGCCTCGCGCAGCTTGCGGGCGGCGGTCTGCTCCTGTGCCCGCCGCTGGCCGTCCTTGTCCTCGCGCGCCACGACGTGCACCAGGTAGTTCTTGACGTACTGCTGGGTCAGCGTGGAGGCGCCCTGCGCGACGGTGCCCGCCGCCTGGTTGGTCAGCGCGGCCCTGGCGGTGGCCAGCCAGTCGACGCCGTGGTGCTCGTAGAACCTGCGGTCCTCGACCGAGGTCAACGCGTCCTTCATGGTCTGCGCGATCCGGTCGGGCGGGGTGAGCACGCGGTACTGGTCGTACAGGTAGGCGATCGGCTGCCCGTCCTGGTCGGTGATGGTGGTCATCAGCGGCGGGTCGGACTCCAGCAGCATCCGCGCGATGTCCTTGACCTGGTCGCTCATCCGGTTGGAGACCAGGCCGACCGCGCCCACGACGGGGAACAGCAGGCCGGCCACCAGCATTCCGGCGACCAGGCAGAGACCGAGCAGTTTCGCCATGCAATCCCCGATTTGCATGAGGGGAACGGTACGACGTCGCGACGCACCCCAGCGGGCCGCGCGGGGCGGTTCACCGGATGGTACGGAAAATCGCGCGAGTGCGTTTAAGCGCCTTTGCTACGCCCTTGCGGGTAACGCCCGGCGAAATGCTCACCGACGGTCATGCTCACCTCGGACGCGGCCCTGGCCAGATCGGCGGCGTGCCGCATGGCCTGGGCGTGCAGGGCGGTCAGCGAGAGGGCGTCGATCTCCCCCGCGGTGTCCTCGTCGACCAGGTCCAGGCGGGGCCGCGCGGTGACGTAGACGACGCACTCGGCGGCCAGGCTGAGCCTGCGGGCGAGCACGGCCACCGCCGTCATCAGGCGTTCCGCGTCGGCGGCGGTGACCGGCACCACCGCGGGGGGCCGCTCCCCCACCGCCCGCGCCGCCTCCTCGTCCAACTCCGGCTGTCGCGCCCGGCAGGCCAGCGCGGTGTCCCAGATGGCCGCGGCCTCGTGCAACGACTCGATGAACGGCTCCCAATCGACTGCGACGGTGTCCATGGCTCTCGCCTTCCGTGGGATGTCCCACCACCGGAGTGCCCCGGTCAGGCCACGCCATGCCCACCGATTCCCCCGACGAGGGCGCGGGGCGCGCCGGAGCGGCCCCGGCGGGCACCCGATGTATCGCCAAAAATCACCCCATCACCCACTCGGGTAAGAAATGACCTCGTCGTTTTGCCCACCTGATGGCGGTGGTAGCCGATTCCCAGGTCCTTCGCCGCACTCCGACCCCGCAGGGTGAAAACGCCAGGGGTGGACCCGGAGCCCGGTGTTCCACACGTTCGGGGAGGAATCCATGCTCGCGCGACCCGGAACTCATCCGCGATCCGCTCGCACCACCGCCGCAGCACTCGTGCTGGGGTGCCTGGCCGCCTGGCACGTGCCCGCCGCGGCGCAGCCACCGCCGGAGGGCTCCGACGACCACTACGCGGGTTCGCAGATCGCCAAGCACGAGGGCGCGGAGCCGGTGAACCCGGCGCGGGTCCACGCCGACGTGCCCACCGTGGACGGCATCGACGTCAGCAGCCACCAGGGCGTCGTGGACTGGCCGGGGTGGTGGCAGCGGGGCAAGCGCTTCGCCTACGTCAAGGCCACCGAGGGCACCGGCTACCGCAACGGCGAGTTCGCCCGGCAGTACGACGGGGCCTACCAGGTCGGCATGGTGCGCGGCGCCTACCACTTCGCCCTGCCCGACCGCTCCGACGGCGCCACCCAGGCGAACTTCTTCGCCGACAACGGAGGCGGCTGGTCGCGCGACGGCAGGACGCTGCCCGGTGTGCTGGACGTCGAGTACAACCCGTACGGCGTGGACACCTGCTACGGGCTCTCCGCACACGCGATGGTCGCCTGGATCCGCGCCTTCAGCGACACCTACCACGCGCGCACCGGCCGATGGCCGGTCATCTACACCTCGACCCAGTGGTGGGACCACTGCACCGGCCGCGCGGGCGACTTCAGCGGCACCAACCCGCTGTGGGTCGCCCGGTACGCGACGGTCGTCGGTCCCCTGCCGCACCGCTGGTCGTTCCACACCATCTGGCAGTTCACCTCCTCGCCGATCGACCAGAACAAGTTCAACGGCGGCTGGGACCGCCTGGTCGCGCTGGCCAACGGCTGAGTCGACCGCTTCGCCCGCGCACAGCGCGGTCCACTGTGGAGCGAAGCGGCAGGCGTGATCGGATCGCTTTCCTCAGCATCCCGGCACATTACGCCGGAAACCGCCGGACCTCGCGCCGGCTAACACCTTCGGGCGACTTCTCGGTTCCCGCCCCCGGCACGGGGTATGAACGCCTCCCAGACTCCGCACAGATCCGGGGGGGCCTGATGACGCGCAACACCAGGCGGGTCCGCACCGCGGCCGCGCTCGTGCTCCTGCTGGCGGCGAGCGCGACGGCGGTGCTGGCGGCGCACGCGCGGTGGACGGTCCTGACCGTGCACGGGCTCGGTGACGGGACGGTGCTCACGGCGGCGGACTTCGGCCGCGTCCAGGTGTCCACCGGCGATCCCGCGCTGCTGGACGAGGCCGTCGTGCTGCTGGACGGGATGCCGGTCCGGCCCGCGCGGGTGGACGGCCGGATCTCCTTCCGGGGCTTGGAGTTGTCCGAGGGCAGGCACCGCCTGCTGGTGCGCGTGCCCAGCCGCGTGCCGCTGCTGCCGGGCGGCCTGGCGGAGCGCCGGTTCACCGTGGACAGCGGGCCGCCTGCCGCCGAGGGGTGGAAGGGATCTTCGAGCTCACCACGGTGGAGTACCACTCGTCGCTGAGACGGGTGATCGCTCACCAGAACGGGCGCTCCTGGTCCGAAAACCGTCTCGTGAGGGGTGTCGACGGGTACACCGGTCAGCACGACCGCTCTGGCGCTCGGCAGGGGCAGAGAAGGGCAGCAGACATGGGTATCGACGAATTCTTGAGCTACTCCGACATGTCCTTCCGCCTCCAGTGGCGCGGCTACCACAAGCGCGAGGTGGACGAGGAGCTGGCGCGGTTGGTGCAGGAGCTGGAGGTGCTCAGGACGGATCGGGACGCCGCGGTGGCGATGGTCGACGACCTCACCCGGCAGCTCGAGGCGACCCGCTCGGAGCTGGGCGAGTACCGGGTGCTGCACGCCGGCTACTCCAGGGAGAACACCGTCTCCGGCTGCATCCGCTACCTGATGCACGTGGCCAAGCAGAAGGCCGAAGCGGTGGAGACCTCGGCGCGCAGGCGCAGCGAGGAGATGCTCCGGCAGGCCGAGGAGGTCGCCGCGCGGCAGGCCGTGCTGCTGGACGAGACCGAGCAGGAGACCCAGCGCAGGCTGGCCGAGGCGACCCGGCGCGCGCAGGAGATCGTGCAGGCCGCGGTGGTGGAGTCGCGCAGCCTGGTGGCGGACCTGGTGCAGCGGCAGGAGCTGCTGGACCGGTGGTGCGCGGAGATCGAGACGCCGCTGGACGTGCCCGCGCCCAGGGAGTCGGTGATCTCCGGCCCGATGCGCAGGCTGACCGCGCTGGGCGAGGCGGCCTCCGGGCACCACCGGATGGGTGTGGTCGGGGAGACCACGTGAGCGGTCCGGACTGGCCCGCGGGGTTCTCCGGCGAGCTGCCCGCCCGACCGGCCGGGGGCGGGCGGCGGGTGCCGCGCCTGCCGGTCCTGTTCGCGGTGTGCGTGGTGCTGACTGCGGTGGTGGTGCTGGAGGTCCGCGACCGGCCGCCCCCCGCGCCGACGCCCGCTGGGCCCGCGCCGCAGGCGGCCGCGGCGGGCCCGGCCCACCCGGCCGGAGGAACCGGACCGGAACTGCCCGCCGGCGTGCCGTTCCCGGAACGCGGCCACGGCACCTGGCACCGGGCGCCGGGGCCGCACGGCACCTGGGGCGCAGGGCCGGTGCGCACCTTCGCCGTGGAGGTGGAGGACGGCGTCGACCTGCCGCACGGCGACGACTCCTTCGCCGCCGTCGTGCACCGGGTGCTGCTCCACCCGCGCGGCTGGGCGAGCACCGGCCGGGTCGCGCTGCGGTCCGCCGAGACCGGGGAACCGGACCTGCGGATCAGGCTGGCGTCCCAGTGGACCGCGCGCTCGGTGTGCGGCTTCGACCTGCCCTACGACACCTCGTGCCACGTCGACGGCGGCGTCTACCTCAGCGCGGCGCGCTGGTTCCGCGGCGCGCACAGCTTCGGCGACGACCTGAGCGGCTACCGCGCCTACGCGGTCAACCACGAGGTGGGCCACTACCTGGGTCTCGGGCACGAGGTGTGCCCCGAGGACGGCGCGCCCGCGCCGCTGATGATGCAGCAGACGTTCAGCACGGGCAACGACGAGCTGGCCGACATCACGGCGGCGCTGCCGCAGGGGGTCGTGGTGCCCAGGGACGGCCGGGTCTGCACGCCCAACTCCTGGCCGGGCTGACGCCGCGGCCGGGGGGCGGCGACCGGGGAGGCGGTGATCGGGGAAGCGCTCGGCCGAGCGAATCACCGCCTCCACCGGGCGAGCGGGGTCAGCGCGCGCGGCGGGCGACGGCGAAGCCGACCAGGGCGGGCAGCGCCACCGCCGCGCCCGCCAGCGCCCACCCGGCGGGCGACATCGAGCCCAGCGAGGAGCCGGTGGTCGTGTAGACCAGCGTGGCAGGCACCACGCCCACCGCCGTGCCCAGCGCGAACGCGCCCACGCGCAGCCCGCTCAACCCGGCCGCGTAGTTGACCGCCCCGAACGGCACCACCGGCAGCAGCCGCAAGCCGATCACCGCCCACACCCCGCGCCGCTCCAGCGCCGCGTCCACCGCCGCGAACCGCCCCCGCCGCAGCCTGTCGCGCACCGCGTCCCTGCCCAGCGCGCGTGCCACCGCGAAGCTGGCCACGGCCCCGGCGGTCACCCCGGCGACCACCACGACCGCGCCGAGCACCGGCCCGAAGGCCACCCCGCCCGCGACGCTGAGCACCGGCTTGGGCACCAGGGCCACCGATCCCGCCGCGCACACCACGGCGAACGCCAGCGGCGCGGCGGGGCCCGCGGCCGCGGCCCAGTCGCGCAGCCGCGCCACGTCCGGCGTCACCCCGGTGAGGACGGCCACCGCCAGCGCCGCCACCACCAGCACCAGCGCGCCGAGCCGCAGCGCCCTCACCCGGTGCGGTCCGCGGTGCCGCGGAAGCCGCGCAGCCGCAGGCTGTTGGTGACCACGAACACCGACGACAGCGCCATCGCCCCGCCCGCGATCATCGGGTTGAGCAGACCGGCGGCGGCCAGTGGCAGCCCGGCGACGTTGTAGGCGAACGCCCAGAACAGGTTGCCCTTGATGGTGGCCAGGGTGCGCCGGGACAGCCGGATCGCGTCCACCGCGGCGCGCAGGTCGCCGCGCACCAGGGTCAGGTCCGCCGCCTCGATCGCCACGTCGGTCCCGGTGCCCATGGCCAGCCCCAGGTCGGCCTTGGCCAGCGCGGCGGCGTCGTTGACCCCGTCGCCGACCACCGCGACGACCCGGCCCCGCCGCTGCAGCCGCGCGACCACGTCCACCTTGTCCTGCGGCAGCACCTCGGCGATCACCTCGTCGACGCCGACCTCCGCCGCGACCGCCCGCGCCGCGGCCTCGTTGTCGCCGGTCAGCAGCACCGGCTCCAGGCCGAGGGCGCGCAGCTCGCGCACCGCCCGCGCCGAGGTCGGCTTGACGGTGTCGGCCACCACCAGCACCGCGCGGGCCCGGCCGTCCCAGGCGGCCAGCACCGCCGTGCGGCCCTGCTCCCGCGCCCGGCGCAGTTCCCCGGCCAGCTCCTCGGTCGGGTGAACACCCCACTCGGCCAGCAGCTTCTCGCGCCCGACGACGAGCGCGCGCCCCTCGACCACGCCGCGCACGCCCAGCCCCTCGGCGTTGGCGAACTCCTCGACCGGGGGCAGCTCGCCGACCCGCGCGGCCGCGCCCTCCGCGATCGCGCGGGCGACCGGGTGCTCGGAGGCGTGCTCCAGCGCGCCGACCAGCCGCAGCACCTCGTCCTCGGCCTCGCCCGCCGCGGGGCGCACGGCCACCAGGCTCATCCGGCCGGTGGTCACGGTGCCGGTCTTGTCCAGCACCACGGTGTCCACCCGCCGGGTCGACTCCAGCACCTCCGGGCCCTTGACCAGCACGCCCAGCTGCGCGCCGCGGCCGGTGCCGACCAGCAGCGCGGTCGGCGTGGCCAGCCCCAGCGCGCACGGGCAGGCGATGATCAGCACCGCGACCGCGGCGGTGAACGCGGCCGAGGGGCCCGCGCCCGCCCCCAGCCAGAACGCCAGCGTGCCCACGGCCAGCGCGATCACGATCGGCACGAACACCGCCGAGATCCGGTCGGCCAGCCGCTGCACCTCCGCCTTGCCGCTCTGCGCCCGCTCCACCAGCTCGGCCATCCGCGCCAGCTGGGTATCCGCGCCGACCCGCGTGGCGCGCACCACCAGCCGCCCGCCCGCGTTGACCGTCGCGCCGACCACCGCGTCGCCGGGGCCCACCTCGACCGGCACGGACTCGCCGGTGAGCAGGCCTGCGTCGACCGCCGAGCTGCCCTCCTCGACCACCCCGTCGGTGGCGATCTTCTCCCCCGGCCGCACCACGAACCGGTCCCCCACCCGCAGCTCCGCGACCGGGACGCGGACCTCGCGGACCTCGCGCAGCACCGCCACGTCCTTGGCGCCCAGCTCCAGCAGCGCCCGCAGCGCGGCGCCCGCCCGCCGCTTGGCCCTGGCCTCGAAGTAGCGGCCCGCCAGGATGAACGTGGTGACCCCGGCGGCCACCTCCAGGTAGATCGCGCCCGCGCCGTCAGTGCGCTGGACGGTCAGCTCGAAGGGGTGGGTCATGCCGGGCGTGCCCGCCGTGCCCAGCAGCAGGGCGTACAGCGACCACAGGAACGCGGCGGTCGTGCCCAGGGAGACCAGCGTGTCCATGGTCGCCGCGCCGTGCCGCAGGTTGATCCACGCCGCGCGGTGGAACGGCCAGGCGCCCCACACCAGCACCGGCGCGGCCAGCGTCAGCGAGATCCACTGCCAGTAGGTGAACTGCAGGGCGGGCACCATCGCCATGGCGACGACGGGGACCGACAGCACCGCGGAGACGACCAGCCGCTGCCGCAGCGGGCGCGTCGGGTCCTCCTGGTCCGGCTCCCGCTCCGGCTCGGCGGCGGGCAGGCTCGCCCCGTAGCCCGCGGTCTCGACCACCTCCACCAGCCGCTGGGGGTCCAGGTCGGCGGGGAAGCTCACCCTGGCCTTCTCGGTGGCGTAGTTCACCGAGGCGCTGACCCCGTCCAGCTTGTTGAGCTTGCGCTCGATCCGGGACGCGCACGAGGCGCAGGTCATGCCGGTGATCGCCAGCTCGACCTCCCCGACGGCGCTCCCGCGCGCCTCCTCGGTGGCGTTGTCAGTGGTCACGGCCGACCTCCACGGTGAACTCGGCGGTGCGCACCACGCCCGCGTGCTGGAAGTCCAGGAACAACCGGTAGGTACCCGCGGTGGGCACCTCCACCCCGAACGGGATCTCCGGGCCCGCCGCGCCCTGGCCTGGGTGGACGTGCAGGTAGCCCAGGTCGCCCTCGCGCAGCACCACGAGGTGCCCGTAGGAGCCCAGGTAGGGCTCCAGGTCGGTGACCGGGCCGCCGTCCTTGGCCACGGTCAGCCGGACGGGTGCCACGTGGCCCGCGGACAGCCGCCCGGTGAGCCGGACCTGGTAGCCGTCGACCTCGGCGGTCCACGACGGCTGGTGCGCCCTCGGCTCGAACGGGCCGGGGACGGAGATGTCCGCGCCCAGCGTGGTGGGCCTGCCCCCGGTGGGGGCGAAGTCGGCGAAGACCCGGTAGGAGCCTGCCTCGGGCAGGGTCAGCGGCACCGACCACGTGCCGTCGGCGGCCATGTCCGGGTGCACGTGCTGGAAGCCCGTGGTGTCGCGGCGCACGACGACCAGGTGCATCCGCTTGTCGTGCGCGACGTCGAACCCGGTCACCGCGGCGCCGTCCCGGCCGGTGATCCGGAAGGCGAAGGTCGTGGTGGTCCCGGCGGGCAGCGTCGTGGTCGCGGGCACGAGGGTGTAGCCGCCCTCGGACGAGGCCAGCCCGGCGGGCGGCGCGTCGCTGTGCCCGTCGCCTGCCCCGTCGCCGTGCCCGTCGTCCGCGCTGCCCGTGGCGGCGTGGTCGTCCCCGTGGCCCGCCGCGGGGCCGCTCGCCGCGGGGCCGCTCGCGGCGGGCTCCGCGCGCAGGGGGCCGACCGCGGCGCCCACCCCCCAGGCGCCGCCCGCGACCAGGACGAGCGCCGCGCCGTAGGCGGCGAGCTTCGCTGGTGTGTTCATGTCCGTCCTTCGACCCGGCCCTTCCCGTGGGCGCGGCCACCCGCACCCCGCGCATTTATACCCCAAGGGGGTATAGCGGCTCCACCGCGGGTCCCGCCGGACCGACAACGGGTGATCATGCTGCCCGATCGAGTGATCTGTGCCGTCGCCGAAAAGCACAGGCCAGAGGCTGCTCATACGCTGCTGTCCAGTCGACACCGGCCGTCCCAGGGAAGTGTTGCGTGGTGGGTCACCTCGAACTCGCGGCCTCCGCCGCGATGTCCGCGCTCGGGGTCGTGGCGCAGAGCGTCGCGGCCCGGAGGGCCGACCGGCGGCCCGGCAACGACCCCGGCCTGCTGGCCAGGCTGGCCGCCGACCGGCTCTACCTGCTCGGGTTCGCCGCCCAGGTCGGCGGGTTCGCGCTGGCCTTCCTGGCCCGCTCCTCGCTGCCGCTGTACCTGGTGCAGGCGGGCTCGTCCTGCGCGGTCGGTCTGGCCACCGCGTTCGGCGTGCTGGTGCTGGGCTGGCAGGTGCGCGCCGCGGAGCTGGCGGTGCTCGGGCTGATGGCGCTGGGCCTGCTGCTGCTGGTCGCCGCGGCCACCCCCTCGCAGGCCCGCGACATCCCGGTCGGCGTGGGTTGCGCCGTGCTCGGGCTGCCGCTGCTGGCCGCGGTGCTGGTGCTGCGCGCCCGCCGCGCGGCGGGGGTGGTGGGCCTGGCGGTGCTCGCGGGCGGCGCGTTCGCCGTCGTCGCCATCACCAGCCGCACGCTGGCCGACGGGCCGCTGCTGCGGCTGCCGCTGCAGCCGCTGAGCTGGCTGATGGTGGCGGCCGCGCTGGTCGGCCAGGCGTGCATGGCGGTGGCGCTGCAGCGCGGCTCGGCGACCTCGGCGGTGGCCGCCATGGACGCCACCACGGTGGTGCTCACCTCGGTGGTGGGCATCGCCACCCTGGGCGACCGGATCGCACCGGGCCGCGAGTGGTGGGTGGTCGCGGGCGTGTCCCTGGTGGTGGTGGGGGTGCTGGCGCTGGGCTCGGTGCGGCGGGACGCCCCGGCCGCGGTCGTGGCGCGGGAGGTCGGGTGAACGTCGCCAGCGTGTCCCTGGACCTGGACAACCTGTGGGCCTACCTGAAGACCCACGGCGACCCGGCGTGGGAGCGGCGCCCCAGCTTCCTGCCCGCCGCGGTGCCCCGGCTGCTGGAGGTCTTCGCCGAGCAGGGGCTGACCGCCACCGTGTTCGTGGTGGGCGCGGACGCCGAGCGCGACGACGGCGCGGCGGCGGTCGCGGCGATCACCGCCGCCGGGCACGAGGTGGCCAACCACTCGCACCGGCACGAGCCGTGGCTGCACCGGTACTCCCGCGCGGAGCTGGCCGAGGAGGTGGCCCGCGCGGAGGAGGCGATCACCGCGGCGGGCGCGCCGCGGCCGGTGGGCTTCCGCGGCCCCGGCTACAGCGTCACCCGCGACCTGCTGGAGGTGCTCGCCGAGCGGGGCTACCGCTACGACGCGAGCACCCTGCCGACCTGGATCGGCCCGCTGGCCCGCGCCTACCACAACCGCACCGCGCCGCCCGGCGCCGAGCGGGACGGGCTGTTCGGCGGGTTCTCGCGGGTGCTCGCCCCCAACGCCCCCTACCGCTGGCGCACCGCCGCGGGCGAGCTGGTGGAGCTGCCGGTGACCACGATGCCGCTGCTGCGGGTGCCCATCCACGGTTCCTACCTGCTGCAACTGCACCAGGTCTCGCCCCGGCTGGCGCGCGGCCACTTCGGCGCGGCGCTGCGCCTGTGCCGGGCGCTGGGGGTCTCGCCGTCGCTGCTGCTGCACCCCACCGACGTGCTGGGCGCGGCCGAGGCGCCGGGCATGGAGTTCTTCCCCGGCATGGCCGTGCCGGGTGCGCGGAAGGTCGAGCTGCTGCGGTGGGTGCTGGCCGCGCTGCGACGGCACTTCGAGGTGGTGGGCACCGGTGAGCACGTGGCCCGCGCGGGCAGCGGGCTGCGCGACCGGGACGCCGGTCGACTGGCCCGGTGCTGAGCTGATGGGCACGGCGGTCCTGCGGGCGCTGGCCTGCCTCACCGTGGCGCTGGCCCCGGTCGAGGGCTACCTGCTCCAGGTGCACCCGCAGCTGGCCAAGGTGCCGTCCGCGCTGCTGGTGTTGGCCTGGATCGCGGTGCGGGCGCGACAGCGCCGGGCACCCGAGGCGCACCCGGTGCACGCGGTGCTGGCGCTGCTGACCCTGGTGCTGCTCGCCTCGTCCGCGGTGCACGCGGGCGGGCCGTTCGCCCTGGCGTACCTGCCGCGCTGGCTGCCGTTCCTGGTGGTGACGGTGGTGCTGGTGGACGTCGCGGCGCGGGAGGTCCCGATCCGCGCCCTGCTGGCCGCCACTGTCGCGGGGGCGAGCGCGGCGGGCGCCGGGGCGCTGCACAGCCTGGTCGCGGATGGGGCGACGCGGGCGAGCGGACCGCTGCAGGACCCCAACGACCTGGCCTACTTCCTGGTGGGCGCGCTGCCGCTGCTGGTGGCCCTGCTGCCCGACCGGGAGTCGCCCGACCGGGGCCGCCGCCGGGCGCTGCTCGCGGTCGCCGGCGTCGTGCTGGTGGCGGGCGCGGCGGCGACGTTCTCCCGTGGCGGCGCGCTCGCGCTGGCCTGCGCGGTGGCGTGGCTGGTGGCGCGCCGCGCGCTGCCGCTGCGCGCCGTGGCCGTCGGGGCGGTGGCGCTGGCCGGGCTGGCGGGCGTGGTGGCGCTGCTGGCCGGACCGGTGCTGGACAAGGCGGTGCGGGAGAAGGAGCACATCGCGGGCACCAACGTGGACACCCGCGAGCTGCGCTGGCAGGCGGCCGCGCGGATGCTGGCGCGGCAGCCGGTGCTCGGCGTCGGGCCGGGCGGGTTCCGCGACGGCTACCCCGCCGCCTCGCACAACGCCGAGGTCGACGAGCAGACCCCGGTGGCGCACAACATGTACCTCGAAGTCGGGGCCGAGCTGGGCGTGCCGGGCCTGGCGCTGTTCCTCGGCCTGATCGCCACCACCGCGGTGATCTCGCAGCGGTGGGCGCGGGCCGGTCCCGACCCGCGCCCCGCGGTGGCCGTGCAGGCGTCGCTGATCGCCGTCGTGGTCGCCTCCGCCTTCCTGTCCCAGCAGTACTACCTGCCGCTGTGGGCGCTGGTGGCCGTGGCCGCCGCCGCCGACCTGCGGCTGAGGAGGACGATCGCCGGTGCGCGTGCTGCACGTGATCAGTGAGATGGGCGCGGGAGGCGCCGAGGCGCTCGTCGCGGGCATGGCCCGCGCGGGCGCGGAGTTCGGCTGGCGGTCGGCCGTGGCCAGCGGCGGCGGGCACCGCGCGGACGCGCTGCGGGCGTCGGGCGTGCCCACGTTCCCGGTGCCCGTGGCCCGCCGCAGGGCCACCGGCGTGCTGCGCGCCGCGACGGCGACCAGGGCGGCCGTGCGCGGGTTCCGCCCGGAGGTGGTGCTGGCCCACAACGTCTCGGCCAGCCTGGTGGCCCGGCTCGCGGCGCTGCCCCGGCGGCTGCCGGTGCTGACGGTCTTCCACGGCGTGGCGGAGGCGGACTACCCGCGCGCGGCGAGCGTGCTCAAGCGGACCTCGCGCGCCGTGGTGGCGGTCGCCGCGGCGACCGCCGACCGGCTGCGCGCGGCCGGGCTGACCGCCCCGGCCCCGGTGGTGATCCCCAACGCGGTGTTCACCCAGCCGCCGCGCGGCGACCGGGACGCGCTGCGCGCGCGGCTGGGGACCGCGCCGGACGTCCCGGTCGCGCTGTGCCTGGCCCGGTTGGAGCCGCAGAAGCGGCACGACGTGCTGCTGCGCGCGTGGGCCGAGGTCGGCGGCGACGCGGTGCTGTGGCTGGCGGGCGACGGCAGCCTGCGCGCCGAGTCGCAGCGGCGGGCCTGCGAGCTGGGTGTGGCGGGGCGGGTCCGCTTCCTGGGCACCCGCTCGGACGTGCCCGACCTGCTGGCCGCCGCCGACGTGACGGTGCTGACCAGCGACTGGGAGGGGATGCCCGTGGCGGTGCTGGAGTCGCTGGCGGCGGGCCGCCCGGTGGTGGCCACCGGGGTGGACGGGGTGCGCGAGGCGCTGGCCGGTGGCGGCGGGATCGTGGTGCCCCGCCGGTCCCCCGCCGCGACCGCCAAGGCGCTGCGGGAGCTGCTGTTCGACGCCGGGCTGCGGGCGCGGATGGCCGCCGAGGGCCTGGCGGCGGTGCGCCGCGACCACGACCCCGATGCGTTCATGCGCTCCTACGACGAGCTCCTGCGCGCCACGATCGGAGGTCTGCGGTGAAGACGTGGCTGAACCGGGTGCTGAGGGCGCTGCGGCACGGGGCGCTGAGGGTGCTGCGGCACGAGGCGGTGGTGCTGGGCGTCGCGGCGGCGCTGCTGGCGGGCGCGGGCGTGCTGGCCGCCGTGGCGCTGCGCGGCGAGCAGCACGAGAGCAGGCTCAGCCTGCTCGCCGGGCCGACCCCCGGCCAGGGCGGGACGGGCCAGTACGGCGAGGTCGTCGCCCTGGGCGTGCCCGCGCTGGCCGAACTCGCGCGCAGCCCCTCCGTGCTCGGCACCGCCGCGGCGGCCTCCGGCACGAGGCCGGAGGAGCTGGCCGAGCACGTGGGGGTGGAGCTGGTGCCCGCGTCCGGCCTGGCCCGGCTCTCGGTGCGCGCGCCGTCCGCCGAGCAGGCCGCGCGGGCGGTGTCCGCGCTGGCCGCCGCGGTGATGTCGATCGACCTGCTCGCCCCGGAGGGCGAGCTGCGGCTGCTGGACGACACCCCGGACACCCACCAGGTGGCGCCGGACCACGCGCTGGCCGTCGGACTGGCGCTGGCCGCCGCCGCGCTGTCCGGGGTGTCCACCGCCGCCGTGCTGCACCTGCGCCGGACGCGCTCCGGCGACGCGGTGCGCGCCGCCCTGACCTCCGCCGGGGTGCGGCGACCGGTGGCGGTGGTGCGGGACGAGGACCCGGCGGTGACCGAGCGGCTGACCGTGCTGTGCGAAGCCGCGGCCCGGCCCACGCGGGTGCTGGCGGTGGTGCCGGAGCTGGCGGAGCGGGCCGAGGAGCTGGCCCAGCGACTGCCGGACAAGACCGGTGAACCGGGCGAGGGCGGTGCGGTGATAGCGGTGGTCCACGGCGCGGCGCCCCGGCAGGACGAGCTGGCCGCGGTGGCGGGCGCGCTGCGGCCGGACACGAGCATCGTGGCGGTGGTGCTGGCGTGAAGCACCGCACGGCGATCACCGCGCTCGTCGCGGTCGTGGGCGCGGTCAACGCGTGGCGGGCGCTGCGCCCGTCGTGGCAGGTGCCGCTGCCCACCCCGGCCACCAAGCCCGAGGAGCGGATGCAGGACTTCCGCGACGCCCTCTACTACCCCATCCGCGAGTTCCTGGCCGGGGGCAACCCCTACGACCCGGCCGCGATGTTCGCGCACTGGCCGGTGCGCCAGAACTTCAACCTCTACCAGCCCTACCACCTGGTGCTGCACCTGCCGTTCGCGCTGCCGGGCTACCGGGTCGGCGCGGTGGCCTTCGCGCTGGCCTCGCTGGTGCTGCTGGTCGCGCTGGCGGTGCTGGCCGCGAGCCGGGCCCGGCTGCCGCTGGTGCTGGGCTCGGTCGGGGTGGCCGCGCTGCTGGTGGTCAGCCAGGTGGGCAAGGCGCAGCTCTACGTGGGGCAGGTCAACCCGCTGGTGGCGCTGGGCGCGGCGGGGGCGCTGGCGGCGCGGGCCCGCCACCCGAGGTGGGCGGCGCTGGCCCTGGCGCTGGCGTGGCTCAAGCCGCAGTTCGGGTTCCCGCTGGCGCTGCTGCTGTTCGCGCGCGGGTCGCGGAGGGTGGCGTTGACCGGCACCGGCCTCGCGGCGGCGGCCAGCCTCGTCGTGGTGGTGCCGATGGTGGTGCGCGGTGGCGGCGTCGGCGCGTTCCTGGACGTGATAGCGGCCAACCTCGCGCACGCCAGCCACACCTCCTACGGCGCGGTCGACTCCCCCACCGGGCAGCGGGTGGACGTGGCGGCGGTGCTGTTCCGGGTCACCGGCTGGCTGCCGCCCGCGGCCGAGGCGCTGGCCCTGGTCGGGGTGCTCACGGCCAGCGCGGTGCTGGCGCGGCGGCTGGACCGCGACGCCGATCCCGGCACGGGCGCGGTGGCGGACCTGCTGACCTGCGTGGCCGTCGTGGTCGCCGTGGTGCACCAGCCCGGTGACGTGCTGATCGCGGTGCCCGCCATGGTGGCCGTCGTGGCGCTGTGGTGGCGGCGGCGCGGCGAGCGGGACTGGCGCGTGGTGGGCCTGGCCGTGGCCGCGCTGGCGGTGCCGTTCGCGCACCTGCACCTGGTCGACACGGCCATCCGCGCGCTGTTCGGCGGCCGGGTGGGCGTCACCGTGGACGGGGTGGCGGTGGTTGCGGCCTGGGTGCTGCTGGTGGTCTTCGCCGCCGGACGCGTCCGCGCGCGGCGGTCCGAACCGGTCCTCAGCGCGCGGACGTGACGCAGCGGCTCGGGAAGCGGACCGTCCGCGGCTCGCTGTGGCTGTTCCTGGTCAACCTGGTCAGCAAGGGCAGCCAGGTGGTGGTGACGCTGGCGCTGGCGGCCCTGCTCACCGAGGAGGACCTGGGCCTGGTGGCCCTGGCGGTGGCGGTGGTCAACATCGGCCAGGTCGTCCAGTCGATGGGCGTCTACGACCTGGTCAGCCGCACCCGGCGGGACCCGCGCGCGATGGCGGGCACCCTGCTGGCGCTCAGCGCCGGGACGGGCGTGGTGCTGGCGCTGGCGCTGCTGCTGGCCGCCGGGCCGGTCGCCGCCGCGCTGGGCACGCCCGCCGCCGCCCCGCTGGTGCGGCTGGTGGCGGTGAGCCTGCCGTTCACCGCGGCGGGCGGGGTGCAGCTGGCGCTGGTGCACCGGGACCTGGACTTCCGCCGCCGCCTGCTGCCGGACTCCGGGAGCGCGGTGCTGGGCGCGGCGGTGACGGTGGCGCTGGCGGTGGCGGGCGCGGGGCCGTACTCGCCCGCCATCGGGCTGCTGTGCGCGGCGGTCGCGCAACCGGTGCTGGCGGCGCTGGTCGGGGTGCGGCCCAGGCCGGGCTGGGACCGGGGCTGCGCGGTCGAGGCGGTGCGCTGGATCGCCGTGGTCGGTCCGGCCGCGGTGGTGGCGGTGCTGCTGGTGAACGCCGACTACCTGGCGATCGGGCACGTGCTCGGGCCGGGCGCGGTGGGGGTGTACTCGCTGGCCTACCGGATCGCCTGGGTGCCCTACATCGTGGTGGCGGTGGTGCTCGGCGGGGTCGCGTTCCCGCTGTGCGCCCGACTGGTCCGCGACGGCCGCCGGGCCGACCTGCCCTCGGCGGTCGGCCGCTTCACGCACGCCGTGCTGGTGCTCACCGGTGGTCTCTACGCGGTCGTCGCGCTGCTGGCCGACCGGGTGGTGGTGCTCGGCCAGCGCTGGGCGCCCGCCGCGGGGCCGCTGTTCCTGCTGTGCGGCTACGGGTTGGGCCTGAGCCTGCTGCACGTGTGGGGGGAGGCGTTGCGGGCCGCCGGGCACGCCCGCGCGCACCTGGCGCTGGCGGTGGCGCACCTGGTGGTGCTGACGGCCGGGTTGGCCTCGGCCACCCGATTCGGCGTGCTGGCGGTGGCGGCGGTCCAGGTGGCGGCGGTGTGGTCGCTGGTCCCGGTGGCCTGGTGGGTGCTGGCGCGGCGCGGGCTGGCCCCGCCCCCGGCCCGGCTGGTCCGGATGGCGCGCGGCGTGCTGCTGGCCGCCTGCTGCTGCGCGGCGCTGTCCTTCGTGCTCGACGGCTGGTTCGCCGCCTCGGCGGGGGGCGCTGTGGTGGAGGGGTTCGTTCTGGTGCTCGGTTATGCCGCGGCGGTGCTGGTGACCGACCGGGACGCGGTGCGGGAGTTGCGGGAGGTGCGGCGGTGAGGGTTCTGCACGTGACCCAGCCGGTTGACGCGGGAGTGGCGGCGGTGGTGCGGGAGCTGGTCGCCGCGCAGCGGCGCCTGGGCTGGTCGGTGGACGTGGCCTGCCCGCCCGGCCGGTTGGCCGAGCGGCTCCGGGAGGTCGGGGCCGGGCTGCACCGCTGGTCCGCGACCCGTGACCCCGGCCCGCGCACGCTCGCCGAAGCGGTGCGGCTGTGGCGGATCATCGCGCGCCTGGCGCCCGACGTGGTGCACCTGCACAGCTCGAAGGCCGGTCTGGTGGGCAGGCTGGTGGTGCGGGGTGCCCGCCCGACGCTGTTCCAGCCGCACCTGTGGTCGTTCCAGACCGCGACCGGGGCGCTGGGCGGCGCGGCGCGGGCGTGGGAGCGGTGGGCCTCCCGCTGGACGCACCGGCTGGTCTGCGTCAGCGACGACGAGCTGGCGCAGGGCCGGGCCGCGGGGGTGGTGGCGCGGGCGGAGGTGGTGTGCAACGGCGTCGACACCACCCGCCTGCTGCCCGCCGACCGCGGGGCCGCGCGGCGGCGGCTGGGGTTGGCCGACGCGCCCACCGCGGTGTGCGTGGGCAGGCTCGCCCCGCTCAAGGGGCAGGACCAGCTGCTGGCGGCGTGGCCCGCGGTGCTGGCCGCGGTGCCGGACGCGCGGCTGGTGCTGGTGGGCGACGGGCCGATGGGGGCGCGCTGGCGGGCCCAGTGGCAGGCCCAGTGGCAAACCCGGTGGCAGACCGGCGGCGGGCACGAGTCGGTGCTGTGGTGGGGCCACGACGACGCGGTGGCGGAGTTCTACGCCGCCGCGGACGTGGTGGTGCTGCCCTCGCGCGCCGAGGGCATGGCGCTGGTGCCCCTGGAGGCGATGGCCTGCGGGCGCCCGGTGGTGGCCTTCGACGTGGGCGGGGTGCGGCAGAGCGTGGCGGACGCGGGGGCGGTGGTGCCCGCCGGGGACGTAGCCGCGTTGGCCGGGGCGATCGCCGCGCGGCTGGCCGACCGGCGGCTGGCCGACCGCGAGGGCGCCGTTGGGCGGCTGCGCGCCGAGTGCCTGTTCGACCGGGGGCGCGTGGTGGAGCAGGTCAACGCGCTGGTGGAGGAACTCGTCGCCCGCGAGGTGACCGGGTGAGCGGGCGGTTGCGCGTGGCCTACCTGGTGACCCAGGACCGCGGCGGGCCGGTCGACGTGACCGTGCGGCTGGCCCGCGCGCTGCTGGCGTCCGGCCGGGCGGAGGTGCGGGTGTTCGGCCCGCCGCCCGCGCGGGCGGCGGACTCGCTGGCGCGGCACCACGAAGCGGTCGAGGTCCCGCGCAAGGGCGACCTGCGGGCGGGGCGGCGGGCGCGGGCGGCGCTGGCCGCGTGGCGGCCCGACGTGGTGCACGCCCAGGACCGCCGCGCGGGGTTGGTCGGCGCGGGGCTGCGGTCGCGGTGCCCGGTCGTGCACACCTACCACGGGGTGCCCGACGACGTGGGCGAAGCGTGGTTCCGCGGTGCGCCGGGAGCGGCCGGTCCCTCGGCGTACACCCGGACCGTGCTCGTCGCGGACGCCCTCGTCGCCCGTGCCGTGCACCGGACGGTGGTGCCCGCCGCGGCGATGGGGCGGTTCCTGCGCTCGCGGCTGCGCGTGCCTGCGAACCGCTTGGCGCACATCGACAACTGCGTCGACCCGGTCGACGCGCGCCCGCCCGCCGGACCGGTGCGCAAGTTGCTGTTCGTCGGCCTCCTGGTGCGGCGCAAGGGGTTGTCCACGTTGCTGCGCGCGCTGGCCGCACCCGGCACCACGCCGCCGGACGCGACGCTGACGGTGGTCGGCGACGGCCCGCAGCGCGCGGAGGCCGAGGCCGAGGCGCTGCGGTCGGGGTGCCGGGTGGAGTTCCTCGGGTTCCGCGGTGACGTGCCGGACCTGGTGCGCGAGCACGACGCGCTGGTTCTTCCGTCCACGATGGAGCAGCAGCCGCTGGTGGTCGCCGAGGCGATGGCGGCGGGCAAACCGGTGCTGGCCACCGACACCGGGGGTGTCGCGGAGATGCTGGGTGGAGCGGGTCTGCTGGCCGCGCCGGGTGACGTGGCCGACCTCGCGGTCCGGCTGCGGGCCCTGTTCGCCGACACCGATCCCGGACGCACCGGCCGCCTGCTGGCCGTTCGGGCGCGGGAGCGGTTCGATCCCGAGGTGTGCGCGCGACGCCACCTGGAGCTGTACCACGACGTGCTGGAGCACGCCTGATCCACAGTGGTCGCCTACCGCGCGAACCGAGCGTTCGTGACGTCGGGTGGTGGTTACCGGCCCTGCGGGGTGGGACGGGTGGTACTCGCGGGCGGGGTGGGTGGGGTCAGGATCAGGGCGTCGGCTGCGGGCAGGTCGAGCGGGGCTTCCGCAATGGCCGCCACGGACGCGGTGGCCGCCACGTCGGCGGGCGGGGTCACGCGCGCGGTCGTCCCGGTCGGGTTCACCGCGACCCACCCGTGCGCGTACCGCCGCGTCCACACCCCGGACGGCAGCCTGCGGGCCGCCTCGACCGCCTCCCCCAGCCCGGTCCCCTGGTGGGGTGACCAGTCCGGGTCGCGGTAGTCCGGTGTCCGCGCCCCGCTCCAGCACGTGCGCGGGCCCGCCAGCAGCGCGGCCGAGGCGTAGCCGACCCGCTCGTCCCGCCCGCCCTCGACGGGCGTCACCAGCAGCAGCCACGACCGGCCGAGCGCGGCCGAGGCGCGCAGCTGCTTCCACTCGTCGCCGCGGAAGGTCAGCACCCCGCCTGCCCCGTCGTCGCCGCGCAGGCCGAAGCTCTCCTCCATGCCACCGCCGTGGCGGGAGTGCGCCGACCACCGGCCGGGCGTCAGGCGGGACTCGGAGATGTTGGGGACCAGCACCTTCCCTGCCCGCCGCAGCGCCTCGCCCGCGGTGGCCACCAGTGCGTCGAGCCCGCCGCGCAGCACCCGGTCGGTCTCCTCGGCGTCCGCGGTGCCCGAGAGCACCGCGTCGGAGTAGTGCCGCAGCGTGCTGAAGTCGTTGTCCGCCAGCACCCCGTCCCACCCCTCGCGGACCACCTCGGCGAGCACCGCCGCCGTCCAGCTCTCCCGGTAGTCGGGGTGCCACACCGCCATCTGCCAGTGCCGGGGGTAGGACCGCCACTCGATGCGCCGCCCGGTGCCGTCCAGCGCGAACCACTCGGGGTGCCCGTCCTCGGCGGCGTGGTAGCCCACCCCGGTGGGCAGGTAGCGCGCGTCGCGATCGCCGTGCACCGCGCCGGGGTAGTCGCGGGTGCTGGCGAGGTCCTTGTAGACCAGCACCGTGATCTCCGGGTTGAGGGCGCGCAGCCTGCGCATCGCGGCGGTCTCGGTCGCGTTGAGCACCACCAGGTCGTAGTGCCGCGCGGCGAACCCGATCTCCGCCGGGGTCGGCGGCTCGCCGATGCCGTACCACCACGCGCACGGCGCGGCCGGTGCGGGTGGCGCGTCCGGGGCGGAGCCGGAGAGCAGCCCGAGCAGCAGCAGCGCGGCGGCGCAGCAGCGGCTCAGCGATTTCTTCGGCACACCAGCTCCCCCACCGTCAGCAGCAGGATTTTCACGTCCAACCACAAAGACCAGTTGGCTATGTAGTAGTTGTCGTAGCGCGAGCGGTCGACGATGGAGGTGTCCCCCCTCAGGCCGTGCACCTGGGCCAGCCCGGTCAATCCGGTCGGCACCCGGTGGCGGGCCCAGTACAGCTCGTGGATCGCGGAGAACTGGCGCACGAAACCCGGCCTTTCCGGGCGCGGTCCGACAATGGACATGTCGCCCCGCAGCACGTTCCACAACTGCGGCAGCTCGTCCAGCGAGGTGCGCCGCAGGAACCGGCCGACCGGCCCCACCCGCCGGTCGCCCACCACCGACCAGCGGACCTGGGAGTCGTCCTCGCCGCTCATCCGCACGCTGCGCAGCTTGTAGAGCACGAACGTGCGGTCGTCCATGCCGACCCGCACCTGGCGGAAGATCACCGGCCGCCCGCTCTCCAGCAGCACGGCCAGCGCGCACAGCGCCAGCACCGGGGCCAGCGCCACCAGCGCGCAGGCCGCCAGCACCAGGTCGAACACCCGCTTGAGCCACCAGCTGGGGCGGGCGGTCGGGGCGGTGCCCAGCCGCATCAGCGGGTAGCTGCGCAGCCGCTCCACGTCGGGCCCGTCCTGGTAGAGCTCGTACATCCGGGGCACCACCAGCGCCGTGCAGCGCAGCCGGTGGGCGGTGATGGCCGATTCCACCACCGGCGAGTCGCGGGCGTGGGAGAAGGCCAGCACGACCGTGCCCACGCCCAGCCGGACGATCTCGTCGGCCAGTTCGCCGTCGAGCAGCCGCACCGGCAGCGAGGCCGGGTCGCGCACCGGCTCCGGGTCGACGAACCCGACCGGGAGCAGGCCGAACTCCGGGTGCGCCTGCATGGCGCGGACCAGGTCCACCCCCACCTTGCCCGCGCCGACCACGATCGCCCGGTCGCAGCGGCGCAGCTTGCGCCTGCACCAGCGGCCGAAGGCGAACACCGCCAGCCGGGCGGGCTCGCTCAGCGCGGCGAAGGCCAGCACCGCCCACTGGGCCGAGGTCGCCTCGGCCGAGGGTGCGACCAGCGCGATCACGGTGACCAGCGCGAACGCGGTCGCGGTCGCCGCGGCGGAGCGGGGCAGGTCCTGGAACCAGGACAGCCACAGCCGCCTGCGGTAGAGCCTG
The DNA here is from genome assembly GCF_017876325.1 of Saccharothrix coeruleofusca. Lineage (NCBI taxonomy): Bacteria > Bacillati > Actinomycetota > Actinomycetes > Pseudonocardiales > Pseudonocardiaceae > Saccharothrix > Saccharothrix coeruleofusca. Next base: position 1,670,296 of record NZ_JAGINV010000001.1, on the reverse strand, counting down.
CGGCCCGCCCGCACGCCCAGCAGCGCGGCAACCACCACGGCCGTCCAGCCCGCGTCGAGACCGAGGCGGGCGGAGGCGACCACCGCCGCGAGCGCCTCGACGGCCACGAGCAGCACCGCCACGGCGTTGACCCGCCGCAGCACCACGTGCGCCGGGGCCCGCTCGGCAGGCCGTCCCGGCAGCCGCGCCTGCCACCTCCTCGGCCTCGGCACCGAGGGCGACGCCGTCGCCGAGTCCACGCCGTTCGCCATGATCCGCCCTTCACCCAACCATTCGAGTTCACTCGAACGTGATTTTCCGATCATTAGGAGCACCTTTACGTGCAAGTCGCGGACTCGCACCACCTAATCGATTGAAAATCACCCCCCTCCGAGTGAGCCACCGCAAGGAATCGCACTGTTTTCGTTACGTGGGAAGACTTTAAATCATCCGACGCCACATAGCCCGTCGGCCCCGGCGGACCAATAATTCTGACCCGTGATCCGGCTTCAACGGAAATGAGGTCCCGTGGTTCCCGATGACACCGAGGTGCGCACCGCGCCGCAACCGGTCGAACCGAGCACGACGCGCACCCGAGGCCGGGCGCACGTCGTGCTGCCCGCCTACAACGAAGCGGCGTCGCTGCCCCCGCTGCTGCGCAGGCTCGCGGACGTGGCGCGCACCGAGGAGGTGACCGCATGGGTGGTCGACGACGGCTCCTCCGACGGCACCGCGGCCGCCGCCGAGGCGGTCCGCGGGCTGGACGTGCGGGTGGTGCGCCACCCGGTCAACCTCGGCCTCGGCCAAGCCGTGCAGTCCGGTCTGCGCGCCGTGCTGGCCGACGCCGACCGCGACGACGTGGTGGTCGTGATGGACGCCGACGACACCCACGACCCGGCGCTGATCCCCCGGCTGCGCGCCGAGGTCGCGCGCGGCGCCGACGTGGTGATCTGCTCGCGGTTCGTCGCGGGCGGCGACGACGCCACCGCGCCGCCGCACCGGCGGGCGCTCTCCCGAGGCGCGGCCGTGCTGTTCCGCCGGGTGCTGGCGGTGGAGGGGGTGCGCGACTTCACCAGCGGGTTCCGCGCCTACCGGGTCAGCCTGCTGCGGCGGGCCGCCGAGCACTGGGGCGAGCGGCTGATCGAGGAGCGCGGCTTCGCCTGCATGGTGGAACTGCTGCTCAAGCTCCGGCACTGCCGCCCGGTGATCACCGAGGTCCCGCTGGAGCTGCGCTACGACCGCAAGCGGGGCCCCAGCAAGCTCGCGCTGCGCCGCACCGTCGCGCAGTACCTGAGGCTGCTGGTCCGCGACCGGCTCGCGCCCGCCCCCTACCGGGCCCTGTGAGGTGGCCGCGATGAGGAGCGACGCGCCGCGCGTGGCGGTGGTCGGCGGCGGCATCTGCGGACTGGCCGCGGCGCACCGGCTGGCCCGCTCCGGCGTCCCGGTGACCGTGCTGGAGGGCAGCGACCAGCTCGGCGGGCTGGGCACCTTCGCCCCGTGGCGCGACACCTGGGTGGAGCGCTTCTACCACTGCGTGATGCCCTCGGACGAGCACCTGCTGGCGCTGCTGGACGAGCTGGGCCTGCACGGGGCCGTGCGCTGGCGGCGCACCGGGATGGGCATGGTGGTCGACGGCCGCCGCCACCCGTTCAACTCGGCGCTGGACCTGCTGCGGTTCACCCCGCTGGGGGTGTTGGACCGGCTCCGGTTCGGGGTGGTCACGCTGCTGCTGCGGCGGTTGGGCCGGGGCCGCGACCTGGACGCCACGCGCACCGAGGACTGGCTGCGCGGCCTGTACGGCGACGCGGCGTGGGAGACGCTGCTGGCGCCGCTGTTCGGCGCCAAGTTCGGGCCGTCCTTCGGCGACGTGCCCGCGCTGTACCTGTGGCAGCGGCTGGGCCGCGAGAGCAACGTCTCGGTGCGCGGATACCCCGCGGGCGGCTACAAGGCGGTCGTCGACGCGCTGAGGGCTGCCATCGAGGCCGAAGGCGGTGTGGTGCGCACCGGCTCCCCCGTGCTGCGGCTGGGCGGCGGCGGGGTGGTCGCGCTGGCCGACGAGGTGCTGCGCGCCGACCGGGTGATCTGCACGCTGCCGCTGCCCGCGCTGCGGCGGATCGCCGACGAGGAGCTGGCCGCCCGGCTGCCCGACCTCCAGCTGCCCTACCAGGGCGTGGTGAACGCGCTGTTCTTCCTGCGCAAGCCGCTGTCCGGGCACTACTGGACCCCGGTGGTGCGCTCGGGCGCGGACTTCGACGGCCTGGTGGAGATGTCCGCGCTGACCGGCGCGCTCGACGGGCGGCACCTGGTGTACGCCATGCGCTACACCGGTCGGGACTCCGCGCTCTACCACGAGGGCGACGAGGCGGTCGCCGCCCGGTGGACCGAGCAGCTGCTGCGCCTGCACCCCGACCTGGCCCCGGCCGACGTGGAGGAGGTGCGGGTGTACCGGGCCCCGTTCGTGGAACCGGTGTACCCGCTGGGGTTCCTGAGCAGGCAGCCACCCGTGGAGCTGCCGGGGACCTCGCTCCTGCTGGCCACCACCGCGCACGTCTACCCGGCGGTGACCAGCTGGAACTCCAGCGTGCGGCTGGCCAACCGGGTGGCCGCCCTGGTCACCGCGTCGCCGCGAGGCGCGCCGCGGCCGTGAGCCCGCCGCCGACCAGCGGGCGCATCGCGGCGGCGATCAGCGCCGAGGGCGAGCCGCTGCCGTAGGGCGAGGGGATCTCGCGCAGCCGGGCGCGGTGCCCGGCCACGTCGTCCAGCCACTTCAGCGCCTCCTCGCCCACCCTCGGTCCGGGCGGGACCAGCGTGCCGAAGGTGCCCTCGATCTCCGGCCGCTCGGTGCTGCGCCGCACCACCACCACCGGCCGCTTGAGCACGCTGACCTCCTCCTGGATGCCGCCCGAGTCGGAGATCACCACGGCGGCGCAGCGGGTCAGCGCCAGGAACGCGCGGTAGTCCTGCGGCTCGACCACCCGCAACCGGTCGAGCAGGGCGCGCAGGCCGAAGGAGTCCACCCGCTTGGCGGTGCGCGGGTGCAGCGGCAGCAGCACCGGCAGCGGCAGCCGGACCAGCTCGCGCAGGACCGTCTCCAGGGTGGCCGGGTCGTCCACGTTCTCCGGGCGGTGCAGGGTGGCGATCGCGTAGCCGTCCTGCGCCAGGCCGTGCCGGTCCAGCACGGCGCTCTCCTCGTCGGGACCGGGCAGCGCGGCCTCCAGCGCTTCGACCACGGTGTTGCCGGTGACCGCGATGCGGTCCGCGGGCACGCCCTCGGCGAGCAGGTTCGCCCGGTTGAGCGGGGTGGGCGCGCAGCACAGGTCGGCGAGGTGGTCGATGAGCACCCGGTTGTGCTCCTCCGGCATGGCCCGGTCGTAGCTGCGCAGCCCCGCCTCCACGTGCACCAGCGGCAGGTCGTTGGCGTTGGCCGCCAAGGCGCCCGCCAGCGCCGAGGTCGTGTCGCCCTGCACCAGCACCGCGTCGGTGGCGTGGCGGGCGAGCACCTCGTCCACCGCGACCACGGCCCGGCCGAGCTGGGTGCCGCGCCGGACGCCGCCGAGGGCGAACTCGTGGAAGCTGCCCGGTTCGGCGACCCCCGCCAGTATGACCTCGTACATCGATCGGTCGTAGTGCTGTCCCGTGTAGACGATGGAGCACCGCTTGCCGAACAGGGCGACCAGCGGCGCGATCTTGATCAGCTCGGGGCGGGTGCCGCAGACCACCGTGACCGCACCCCCGCCCGCGGGCTGGGGCTGGAGGGTCAGCTCGGAGGGCCTGGTGCGGCCGGAGGCCAGGAAGTCCTCGTACGGCCGCTTGAGCACGGCGAGCGGGACCTCCGCGTGCGGCTGCTCGGACTCCGGGCACCAGAAGATGTCCGCCGAGCCGAGGAAGTCGGCGGGCACGTGCTGGCGGCGCACGCCGCGCGGGTGCCCCGCCACCCCGGTGTCGTTGACCAGGGTCAGCGGCGGCTCTTCGGCGAAGCGGGGCCGCGCCGCGTAGGCCAGGCCGACCTGACGGCCGCAGCGGCCCTGCGCGCAGCCGCACCGCAGCACCACGGCGACCTCCAACGCGCTGTCGCCCATCGGAACGCTCACAGCGAACGACAAGGCTCCCCTTTTCCCGTGGCGCGGGCCACGTCATGCCGACACGTCATGCCAGAAGCGAGCGCCTCCGCGCGAGGCGATGAGGACGTTAGGACTTCCGGCGGGAATTTCCCTTGTGGCTCAATCGATCGGGTGAACTTCGGCGTGCCGCGCGCTGCCGCGTCGCGCCGTGGTGGATACGGTTTGATCGCCCATTCCCGGCTCTACCAACGGATTTCGAGGACGGCGATGAGGAAGTACCCGGTCGCGCTGGCCGCCGCGCTGGTGGCGGTGGCGCTGGTGGTCGTGCCCCGCGCGCACGCGACCGCCGCCCAACTGCTGCCCGACCTGAGACAGGCGCCGGTGGGGTGCGATGGGGGCTTCATCGGAGACCTGAACCGCTGTGACAGCTGGGACGTGTGCGCGGTCGCCGACGCGAACGCGCCCAACGGCGACTGCTTGCTGACCGGCGCGATCCGCGCGGTGCGCCTGAGGTTCACCACCGCGGTGGACAACATCGGCGACGGCCCACTGCTGCTGCACGCCGAGCGCGCGAGCCGCGACGTGCCGACGATGACGGCCCGGCAGGCCTTCCAGTCCGGTTCGGACGGTTCGATCCCGTGGACCTTCGCGCAGGCCCAGCACCCGCTGCCCACCTCGGTGTACTACGAGCCCGCGCAGTCGCACCAGCACTGGCACCTGGGGGCGTTCAACCACTACCAGCTGCGCACCCCGCAGGGCGACGCGCTGGTGACCGACCGCAAGAACGGCTTCTGCCTCGGCGACCGGTACCGGGTCGCCGACCGGCTGGCCCACCGGCCACCGGGCGCCGGGCGGCCCGAGGACGCGCTGGCGGACTACCTGCGGGACAACATGTGCGGCCACCGCGCGCCCGAGGCGCTGTCGGTGACGCACGGGATCTCGGTCGGCTCGGGTGACGACTACGCGCACACCGTCGACTTCCAGTGGCTCGACATCAGCCGCGTGCCCTCGGGGGTCTACGACGTGGTGAACACGGTGAACGGCGACCGCAGCCTGGTGGAGCAGGACTACGCCAACAACTCCTCGTCGATGGCCGTGTCGATCCAGTGGCCGATGGGCGCGGCGCAGCCGCCCAAGGTCATCACCGCACCGCCGGTGGTGCGGGTGCTGGGTCACTGCCCCGGCACGGCGCGCTGCGCGGCCACGCTGCCGGGTTGAGGCGCGGCGTCCTGCCCAGGCGAGGGGATCAGGTGGCGCAGGGTCCGGTGGCGGAGGCGTAGGGCGCCAGGCGGCGCGGGAGGTCGTCGGCGGCGGGACGCGGGAGGGGCGGGGCCGAGGCGGGGACCTGCCCGTCGCGCAGCAGGCGCTCGACCCACCGGGCCACGCGGGAGGGCGGCGGCAGTACGTCACCACCCAGATGGGCGACCACGACCAGGTCCTCACCAGCACCCAGCTCCACCGCGACCGACCAGCCGCGCTGCTCGTCCCACAGCAGCGCCACGTCGCGGTCGGGGAACATCGCCACGTGCCCGTCCAGCGGCAGGTAGGCCGACGCGGGCTCCACCTGCACGCAGAAGCACTCGCCCCGCAGGCCGAGCGCCTCGCCGACCGTTCGCACGTAGCCGCGCAGACAGCGCGCCGGGTCGTCGTCGAAGTCGAACTCCATCACGCCATCGCCGCCTTCTTGACCCAACAGGGTGCAACGCGTCGACTGTTTGACGTAATGAAGCACATACCCCCGGACGAGGGATGGCAACCGCTGGGCTTACTGTTCCGATTAAGCAGGTGTGGGCACAGCCGCGTACGTCACCCGGTCGGGTACAGCCCATCGTGCGAGACGGGGTTCCAGGGCCCGGTACACGTCCGGGTCGAGGCCCATGCCGGTGTGCGTGCTGGACACCTCCACGCACTCGGCGAACGGTTCCTGGCACAGGTGCCAGGGCGCGATGCGGTCCTCCCGCGAGTACACCGCCACGGCGGGCACCTCCAGCGGCGCGGCCATGGCCGCGATGTTCTCCTCGAAGCAGGGCCCGGCGAAGCAGTCGCCGTCCAGCAGGCCGGGCAGCCCCGCGGCGGACAGCCGGGCCAGCGCCCGCGCCACCCGCACCACGCTGGGGTGCGCGCCCAGCGGGTCGAGCACGGGGCTGGCCAGCATCACCAGCCCGCGCACCAGCTCCGGTCTGCGCACCGCGACCAGCCTGGCCAGCCAGCCGCCTCGGCTCTGGCCCAGCAGCACCACCGGGCCGCCGGTGGCCTCGGCGTGCTCCCGCAGCCTGCGCTCGATCCGGTCGACCAGCTCGCTGGTGCAGCCGACGTTGAGGCCGATGCGGGCGGGGGCGGGCCGGTAGCCGCGGCGGCGCAGCCAGGTGGCGGTCAGCGCCAGGCTGGCGTCGCCGAAGCCGAAGCCGGGCACCAGCAGCACGCCCGTGCCCCGGCCCTGGTCGGGGTCGGCGGCCCGCCACACCGGGTCGCGCAGCAGCCTGGGGATGCCCATCATCGCCACCAGCACCTGCTCGCGGGTCGCGGCCCGCACCGCGTCGAGAACCCCCATCGGACTGCCCTCCCGTCGTGGATCGGTGCTCCTCGGAGTTCCCCCCTTCCGGCGGTTGAATCTTCGGCTGTGAAGCGGTTTCACCGCACAGTCAGGTGGAGATCCCCCGACCGGGCGACGGAAGGGGAACACCGTGCATGACGACACGCCGCGCGCCCGGTGGGACGCGGGTGTCCGGAGCGTGACCGCGTCGGGACCGCGCGGCGGGCCGGTGGTGGCGCTGGTGCCCGGTCTGGGCGCGCTGGGCTACCTGACCGACACGCTGACCGCCTGCGGTGCGTGGGCCCGCTCGTTCCTGCTGGACCTGCCCGGTTTCGGCCACCCGCCGCCGCGGCCGTGCCCGCCGGAGGTCCCGGCCATCGCCGGGGCCGTGTCGCGCTGGCTGGACGCGGTGGCCCCGGAGGAGCCGGTGGTGCTCGTCGGTCACTCGACCGGGGCGCAGGCCGCGTTGCGCGTGGCCGCCGGGCGGCCGGACCGCGTGCGGGCGCTGGTGCTGATGGGGATGACGTTCCCGCCCGAGCAGCGCCGGTTCCCCGGCCTGGCGCGGGCCGCCGTCCGCGACCTCGCGAGGGAACGACCGGTGCTGCTGCCGGTGGTGCTGCCGTACTACGCGCGCGGCGGCCCTCGGGGGCTGGCCCGCATCGTCCGCTCCGCCCAGCGCGACCAGCCCGAACGCACGATCCGCGACGTGCGCTGCCCGGTGCTGCTGGTGCGCGGCGAGCAGGACACCTTCGCCACGCAGGACTGGGTGGACCACCTCGCCGCCGCCGCGCCGGACGGCCGAGCGGTCACCGTGCCCGGCGCGCACACCTTCCCCTACCGCCGCGGCGGCCTCACCGCGGCCCTGATCGCCGACGCCGCCGACACGGCCCGATGAGCCCGCGGATCGGTACCCACCACCACCCGACCACCACGCGAGGCCGCGTCGGTCTGCCGGGCCGACTTCCCCAGCGGCCGAGCCGCCGTCTGCGGAGCAGCGGCCATCAACACAGCAACTCAGGCGCGCTTGCGCTCCAGGACGGTGCCGAGCACGCCCAGCAGCACCATGCCCGCTCCCAGGAACAGGTGCAGCAGGTTGTCCGCCGGGTTGAGCGGGATGAAGTTGGTGCCGCTGTCCTCGTGGATCACCGAGCCGTACACCCACAGCAGCAGGTAGGCGAACCCGCCGACCACCAGGTAGCCCCGCGCGCCGCCGCCGCGGCGGGCGGCGAGCAGGCCGAGCGCGCCGAACAGCAGGTGCACCAGGTTGTGCAGCACCGAGACCTCGAACAGGCCGAAGATCCTGGCCTGGGAGCCGGGTCCGGCGAAGCGCAGCTGGTCGAAGTCGGTGGTGATGCCTGGGATGAAGCCCAGCACCCCCACCACCAGGAACACCACGCCGACCACCAGGGCGAACACCTGGACGGGGCGGCGGCGCACGTCGGTGCGCCCAGCTGAGGTCGTCACGGCTGTCCTCCAATCACCGGGTGCCGGTGGCGTACCCGTGCGATCAAGGGCGAAACGACGCGGTTCACCCGTCCGTGGGTGCGGGTGCCTGCTGGCGCAGCCGGACCGAGGTGATGGCGTGGTGCTCCACGCCGAGCACGTCGATCGTCCAGCCCGACACCGAGACGCGGTCGCCGGGTCGCTCGGGGATGCGGCCGAGCAGGACCAGCACCAGGCCCGCGATGGTGGCGTAGTCGCCTTCGGGGGCTTCCGGCAGCTCCACGCCCAGGTCGACCAGGTCGTGCACGGGGAAGGCGCCGGGCAGCACCAGTGAGCCGTCGGCGGTGCTGCGCACCGCCATCACGTCGCGGTCGGTCTCGTCGTAGATCTCGCCGACGATCTCCTCCAGCAGGTCTTCCAGGGTGACCATGCCCGCGACCGCGCCGTGCTCGTCCACCACCAGTGCCAGCTGCTCGCGCTCGGCCTTGAACCGCCGCAGCGCGTCGGAGACGCGCAGCGAGTCGGGGAACACCGTGGCGGGCCGCGCCACGTCCACCAGCAGCGCCGAGTCGTCGAGCAGGTCGCGCAGGTGCACCACGCCGATCACGTCGTCCAGGTGCCCGCCGCGGGCGACCGGGGCGCGGGAGTGGCCGGATTCGGCCAGTTCGGCCCGCGCGGCGGCCACGTCGGTCTCGGCGGCCAGGGTCATCACCGCCCGCCGGGGCACCAGCACCTCGCGCAGCCTGCGCTCGTGGATCTCCAGCGCGCCGTTGATGATCATGCGCTGCTCGGTGTTGAGGCCGCGCTGGGCGGAGACCAGTTCGCGCAGCTCCTCCGGTGACATCTGCTCGGACTCGGCTTCGGGTTTGCCGCCGAGCAGGCGCACCACCGCGTTGGTCGACGCGCTCAGCGTCCACACGGCGGGGCGGGAGATGGTCGAGAGCAGGTCCAGCGGGCGGGCCACCAGCAGCGCCCAGCGCAGGGAGTACTGCATGGCCAGCCGCTTGGGCGCCAGCTCGCCGAAGACCAGGGTCAGGAACGTCAGCACCACGGTCACCAGGGCCACCGCGACCGCGTCGGCCGCGCCGCCCAGGAAGGACAGCAGCGGCACCACCGGCCGGGCCAGCGCCACCGCGGCGGTCGCCGAGGCCAGGAACCCGGCCAGGGTGATGCCGATCTGGATGGTGGCCAGGAACCGGTTGGGGTCGCGGGCCAGCTTGACCAGCGTGCGGGCGCCCGCGCGGCCGTCGCGCTCCAGGGCGCGCAACTGTCCCTCGCGCAGCGAGATCAGCGCCATCTCGCTGCCCGAGAACACGGCGTTGAGCAGCACCAGCACCGCGACCAGCGCGAGGGTGAATCCGTACCCGTCCACATCCGCTCCCACCCGACCGAGTGGGCAAACGCTACAGCCGGAGCGCCGGTGGCCGCCCGTCGTGGACGCCGCACCCGGTCGGCTCCATGATCACGCTACTGTTCACCGCGGTGGCGTCGCGCTGCTCCCTGCCGGTGCCGCGCCGCGCCCCCGACCGATGAGGAGAAGACCGACAGCACTCCCCCTGTCCACCCTGCTGACACGAGGAGAACACCTTGTCCACACGCAAGACCGCGGCTGCCGCCGCGGCCGTGGCGGCGGCAGCCGCGCTGGTGACCGCCCCCAGCGCCCCGGCCGCCGACCACTCCTTCCTCGCCGACGGGCCCGCCCTGTTCGACGACTTCAACTACGCCGGGCACACCGACGCCAAGATCGCCCAGCGCGGCTGGACGGTGCGCTCGGGCAGCGGCGGGCCCGGCCTGCCCAACGCGCAGTGGGTGCCCTCGCAGGTGAGCTTCCCGACGGTGAACGGCAACAAGGTGCTGCGGCTGGAGTCGTCCACCAACGGCTCCGGCGCCAAGCAGACCGAGGTGTACCACCGGCGGAAGTTCTTCGAGGGCACCTACGCGGCGCGGGTGCAGTTCACCGACGCGCCGGTGCGCGGCGTGGACGGCGACCACGTGGTGGAGACCTTCTTCACCATCACGCCGCTGAACCGGCCCATGGACCCCGACTACGGCGAGATGGACTTCGAGTACCTGCCCAACGGCGGGTGGGGCGAGTCCTCCAGCACGCTGTTCGAGACCACCTGGGAGACCTACCAGCCCGACCCGTGGGTGGCCGACAACATCCACTCGGCGCAGCGGCGCGGTTTCGCGGGCTGGCACGACCTGGTGATCCAGGTGGCGGGTGGACGGGTGAAGTACTACGTGGACGGCGCGCTGGTGGCCGACCACGGCGACAAGTACTACCCGGAGACGCCGATGTCGATCAACTTCAACCTGTGGTTCATCGCGGACGGGTTGGTCGGCGGCTCGGGCGAGCGCGCCTACCAGCAGCAGGTCGACTGGGTCTACTTCGCCAGGAACCAGGTGCTCAGCCCGGCGGAGGTGCAGAGCAGGGTGGCGGGTTACCGCTCCTCGGGCGTCGACCACGTCGACACCGTCCCGGCGAGCTGATCGCGGAAACGGGGTTCCGGGCGCGTGCCGGAACCCCGTCGATCACCTATCGACATTCCGGGCGGGGAACTTGACGATCTCCGCCGACTCTCACCCATTCGGGCTAGGGATTACCCCTCGCGGAGGAGAGCACCGTCCGGTCCGATGATGCGGGTGCGCAGCAGTGCGCCCGCATCATCGCGCACGTACTCGACCCGTTCCCGCAACGTCCCGTTCGACTTGCGGCGCACCTCGGCCCGTGCTTGGCCGCAGGTGTCGGTCTCCAGCTCGGCGACCTCGACCAGCGCGCCGGAGGCGTCGAAGCGCAGCACCGACCGCACCGCTCCCCCGCTCACCGGGCGTGGCGCGGTCAGCACCTCGAACGCCGTGTCCCCGTAGCGCTCGCGGTGCCGCCGGGGCAGCTCCTCGTCCGGCCAGGCGCGGTCGAAGTACTGCACCAGCCGCACCCGGCCGTGCCGGGTGTGCTCGATGCTCGCCAGCGCCCCGCCCTCGTAGTGGCGCACGGCGTCCTCGGCCAACGGGGTCGCGCGGTGCGGCGTGCCCATGTCCAGCCTCCCACCCACCGGCGGAACACCGGTGTCGACATGGTCCCGACACACCCCCGCGCCCGCGCGCCGAACGCCGGGAACTCCCGCCGTCTCACCCGGCCGGGTGCGGCGGGCGGCTCACTTCCAGATGACCGGCGACTTGTCGTAGCCGTCGCCCTTGTCGTAGCTCGCGGCGGCGACCTTCGAGCCCTCGCGGGCCGCCTGGAGCACGCAGGTCTCGTACTTCGCGCCGGATCGGCGGCGTGCCCGACGACAGCCGGTGCGCGATGCCCGCGCGCACCGCCGGGTGGTCGTCCACGACCACCGCACCCACCCGCCCCTGCCCTCCATCCGCGTGTGCTCCCCGTACGCGCCGCACTCCACCTCGACCCGTCCTCCCGACAGCGCCGCCACCACCGGGCCGGTCAGCTCCCGCCGCACCTCGGTGGGGACCTCGACGGCCGCGCCGCTGATCGCCAGCGACACCGCGCCGCTCAGCCACGTCGACGCAGGCCGCGATCTCGTGCGCCAGCGGGGTCCGGCACGTCGTTCCCGGCGAAGCGCCTGCGCAGTCGGGTCGCGCCGAGCCTGTCCGCGAAGCTCAGCCGCCGGTCCCGCTGCCGGGCGACCTCGCGGCCTGCCGGGCGCTGCGGTGCAGCACGCGGGTGATCACCAGCACCGCGACCCGACCGCCGGACGCCTCCGGTGCGCCACCCTGCACGGCCGACCAGCGCAATGCCAACCGGCCGGTCGGAGCTCACCCCCAGATCGCCGCGGCCCACTCCGGGTGGTCGACGAAGGGGTTGCGGTTGCGCTGGTAGGTGTCGTAGATGACCTGGTTGCGGCGCTTCTCGAAGGCGTCCGGCGGGTCCTGGGCGTGCCACTGCAGCAGCACCGGGAGCTTGCCGTGGTAGGGGGCGGTGCCGTTGCCGACGCTGCTGTTGAGCTCCAGGTCCGGGAAGCCGTCGCCACCCTCGTACCGGACCGCCATGTAGAAGATCATCCGCGCGACGTCGCCCTTGACCGCGTCGCGCGGCTCCCACGAGTCGGCGTCGGTGTAGTTGCCGGGCGCCTCGGCCGCCGCCGAGCCGCCGTTGTCGAAGTCCTTGTTGCCCCGGTTGGCGTTGACCGACACGTCTTCCGGGCGCAGGTGGTGCAGGTCGGTGCCGGGACCGGTGGCGGTGCCGAAGTCGCCGTGGGACTTGGCCCAGACGTGCTCGCGGTTCCAGTCGTCGGCGCCGCCGCCGTTGGCCGTCTTGCTCTGCGACCGGCCGCTGTAGAGCAGGACGACGTTCGCGGGGTTGTTCGGGTCCTGGTCGGTGGACTTCAGCGCGTCCCACACCTGGTCGTAACTGAGCTTGGTGTGGGTGCGGATGATGGTGTGCAGGGACGACTTCAGCGCCTGCCCGCTGCGCCCGATGGCATCGCGGTAGTAGGTCGAGTCGTAGCCGCCCGACGGGGTGCTCGTCGTAGTGGTCGTGGTGGTGGTCGTCGTGGTCGGCGCGCTGTCCGCGAGCGCGAACGCGGTGGGCGAGGTCAGGCCGGGATGGGAGAAGTACGCGCCCAGCGGCCCGGTCACGTCGACGCGCTTGCCGAGCAGGCCGGGGTTGGAGCGCAGCCCCCACGACGCCCGGAAGGCCGAGGTGATCTGCACGTAGAGCATCTGGCCGGTGGCGGTCTGGCTCGGCGAGTCGGCCAGCGCCAGCGCGTAGTCGGACGGGAAGTTCGAGCGCACCACGGTGGAGGTCGCGGTGGGCTGGCCGACCACGTAGCCGCGCACGGTGGCCGAGGCCCCGTTCTGCTGCGCGATGGCCTGGGCGACGGTCAGCGGGGTCGCGCCCGACGCGGCGGTGGTGGGCAGCAGCAGGGCGGCGCTCAGGGCGGCGATGGCGGTCAACAGGGCGATCGGGTGCCAGGGTGTCAGCCGTCGGGTACGCACGATCAGGTGTCCTCTCCCGGATGCGGCGGCGCAGGGTGACCGCACACCGGGAGAATCGCACGCAGCTGCGCACTTTTGGATGAATGATCGGCAAACGTCCCCCGCAGCGGGGACAGATAGGTCCGACCTGGTCCGCCGCGGTGCTGCCGGACGACGGGTCCGGCAGCACCACGACCCGGATCAGCGCAGGGTGATCGCGTAGACCTCCACCCTCGGGTCGTCGGGCAGGGCGACCGACTGCACGGCCTTGCCCGCGTCCAGCGGCAGGTGGTGGGCGAACAACCGGACCGGCGGACCGTCCACGCCCTGGCCCGCCTTGATGCGGTGCGGCATCTCCAGCGCCACCTCGGCCCCCGTGTTGGCCCAGTCCCCGACGGTCATCGGCAGTTCGGCGGTGGTGCCGTCGGTGTAGCGGACGGACACCGCGGTGGCCACCGGGCCGTTGTGCGACGAGGCGACCACGTGCAGCGCGGCGTGCCGACCGGCGGGCAGCAGCACCGCCTGGCCCCGCGCTTCGACGAAGTTCGGCGCGGTGCCGTTCGGGTCGGGCGCGGCGTAGGTCACGCCGCCCCAGGTCACCTCGCCGGTGGGCAGCAGCGCGGCGTCGTAGCTCCACCCCGAGCCGTCGAAGTCGCCCTCGTCGGGGTTGGCGGCGGTGGCGGTGCCGTCGTGGTCGTACTCCGCGCCGAGGTCCACGGCGCAGAACCCGTCACGGCTGATCGCGCAACCGGCCGCCGCGCGCAGTTCCACCGCCGCCTTCGCGGTCACGGTGTTGGGACCGCGCACGGTCACGACGACCTCGTACCGCCCGGCCGGGGTGCCCGCCGGGATCTTCACCGGCAGCGCGACCTCCTGCTGCACCGGCAGCCGGTCGGACCTGATCCTCAGCGGCTTCGTGTCGACCTGCCAGCCCTGCGGCGCGGTGGCCGTCACCGACACCGGCAGCACGCCGGGCGACTGGCCCAGCACGTCCAGGGTGAAGTTCGCGGTCTGCCCGGTCGAGGAGGTCGGCAGGACGGCCGAGGCCGGGCGCAGCGCCGCGTCCACGTGCCTGCGGGAGTCGGGCTGGGCCCGGTTGACCGACGGCGGCTCCGCGCCCGGCTGGGTGCCCCAGTCCGACGGGCGCTCGCCCAGCCGGTGGGTCAGCCTGCCGCCGCGCTCCACGTCGTCCCAGTCCAGCCACGTCTTGCGCACGTCGCGCCCGTTGAGCGAGACCTGCTGCACGTACCGGTTGGCGTCGCTGGCCCCCGGCGCGGAGATGGTCAGCGTGCCGCGCCCGGTCCGCACGGTCGCCGAGGGGAACTGCGGGCTGGACAGCGCCAGGAAGTCGCCGCCGCTCATCGTCGGGTACAGGCCCAGCGAGGAGAACACGTACCACGCCGACATGGTGCCCAGGTCGTCGTTGCCGGTCATGCCGTCCGGGCCGGTGGTGAACAGGGTCATCGCCGCGCGGACCACGGTCGCGGTCTTCGCGGGCGCGCCGACCGACAGGTACACGTACGGCGCGAGCAGGTCGGGTTCGTTGTTGGGGTTGTAGGTCGGCTTGCCGTAGTAGTCGTAGGGCTGGGTGATCCAGTCGGTCCGCACGGTGCCCGCCGGATCGGTCAGCAGCTTGTCGTAGACGAAGAACTGGTCCAGCCGCTTCTCCACGGCGCGCTTGCCGCCCATGAGGTCCACCAGGCCGTTGGGGTCCTGCGGCACCAGCCACTGGTACTGGAACGCGCCGCCCTCGTGGAACTGGTGCGCGGCGTCGACCGGGTTGTACGGCGTGAGCCAGGTGCCGTCCGCGGTGCGCGGGCGGAAGTGGCCGGTGGCGGAGTCCCACAGGTTGCGGTACCACTGGCCGCGCGCGGCGAAGGTCCGCGCGTCGTCGTCGTGCCCGAGGCCCTTGGCCATCACCGCCAGCGACGCGTCGGCCGCCGCGTACTCCAGCGTCGCCGACGCCGGGTGCACGCAGTCGTTGTCGCCGCCCTTGTGCGCGCAGTCGGTGCCCAGGGTCAGGCCGGACGGGATGTAGCCGCGCTCCTGGTAGTGCGCCACGCCCGAGCGGCCGTTGTAGGGCGAGTCAGCGGGCGGGGTGCTGGTGGCGTTGCGCTTGAGCAGGTCGTACGCCTCCTGCTCGTGGCCCGCCAGCAGGCCGCGCGACCACGCCTCCACCAGGAACGGCGTCACCGGGTCGCCGGTCATGATGTTGGTCTCGCTGTTGGCCAGCGCCCACCTGGGCAGCCAGCCGCCGTCGCGGCCCGCGGCCACCACCGACAGCGCGACGTCCCGCGCCACCTCGGGTTCGAGCAGTTCCAGCAGCTGGTTCTGCGGCCGGTAGGTGTCCCACAGCGAGAGGTTCTGGTACGGCGTGAAGCCCTGCGCCACGTGGGTCTTCCCGTCGAACCCCGCGTAGCGGCCGTCCACGTCGCCCGCCAGGTTCGGGTGCAGCACCGAGTGGTAGAGCGCGGTGTAGAAGGCGGTGCGC
The DNA here is from genome assembly GCF_017876325.1 of Saccharothrix coeruleofusca. Lineage (NCBI taxonomy): Bacteria > Bacillati > Actinomycetota > Actinomycetes > Pseudonocardiales > Pseudonocardiaceae > Saccharothrix > Saccharothrix coeruleofusca. The sequence continues at coordinate 1,654,854 of NZ_JAGINV010000001.1, read as the reverse complement.
CGCTCGACCGGACCGCCGCCGACCCGGATCGCGCCGAGCTGCTCGGCCCAGGTCTGCCGCAGCTTCGCGCGCGTGGCGTCGAAGTCGAACGAGTCGCCGGTCTCCGCGGCCAGGTTGCGCCGGGCGCCCTCGACCCCGGTGTAGGACAGGCCGACCTTGAGCACCACGTCGCGGTCGGTGGTGGCGTCGAAGCCCACCCACGCGCCGTTGCCGCCCTGCCCCGCCGCGTCGCGGGAGCCGGGCGCGGGGGTGCTGCCGCGCCACGTGCCGAAGCTGGTGAAGGGGCGGTCGAACTGGGCGGTGAAGTACACGGTGTGCTCGTCCTGGCCCGCGCAGAACCGCCCGGCGCGCACCCGGCCCTCGATGGTGCGCTCGCCCACCACGTGCACTTCGGAGTCCAGCACCTGCTGGTTGGCCTTACCGGTGTTGAACAGCACGTTGGCCGCGCCGGTGCTGGGGAAGGTGTAGCGCTGCCAGCCGGTGCGCGGCGTCGCGGTCAGCTCGGCGTTGATGCCGTACCGGCTCAGCCCCACCCGGTAGTAGCCGGGTTCGGCCTCTTCGTCGTCGTGGCTGAAGGTGGAGCGGTAGGCGTTGGGGTCGACGTTGTCCACGGGGCCGGTGGTGGGCATGACGGGCAGTTCGCCCATCACGCCGCAGCCGACGCCGGACAGGTGCGTCTGGCTGAAGCCGTGGATGGCGTTCTGCTGGTAGTCGTAGCCGCCTTGGCCACCGGTGTCGGGGCTGACCTGGACCATGCCGAACGGGGCGCTGGCGCCGGGGAAGGTGTTGCCGAAGTTCTGCGTGCCGACGAACGGGTTGACCAGGTCGACCGGGTCTTCGGCGGGCTGTGCGCCGGTCGGCGTCGCGGTGCCGACGACCAGCGCGGCGGCCAGCAGTGCGGCGCTGCTGCGTCTGCGGAGGGGCATGTGCAGGGCCTCTCTGTGTGACAACGTTGTCAGGCGACCGCGGTGTGCGGGCGTTCCGACTCTCGCGCACACCCCCCGCGGTCGTCCAGACCAAGCGGTCACTCTGTCCGCCGGACAGTCAGCGGTCCAGCAGCCTGCGCAGGGTGCTCCGCAGGTGCTCCAGGTCGTCGCGGCCGACGCGGTCGGCGATCTCGTCGTCCAGCCGCCGCAGCTCGGCCAGCGCCCGGCCGCGGCGGTCCTCCCCGGCCGCCGTGGCGCGCACGACCTTCTCCCGCTGGGAGCCCGGCGCCGGTTCCACCACGACCAGCCCGGCCGCGGCCAGTTCCTTGACCCGCGCGTGCACGTGCTGCCTGCTGACCCGCAGCTTGCGCGCCAGCTGCGCGGTGCTCACGCCCTCGCCGACGACGTGCGCCATGACCAGCCGCGCGCCCGCGCTGAGCACGGGCTCGCCCGGCTGGAGCACCCGTTCCGCGAGCCGGTCCCCGGCCCAGCGGACGCCCTCGCGCAGCAGTTCGGCGATCGTGGTCCGGGCTTGCTCCAGGTCATCGGCCATATCGTCAATCTAGTTGACGCCCTGCTAGGTTGACCGTCAACATTGTTGACGCTGTGGAGGTGCCGAATGGCTTCCCCCGACCGACCGCGCAGGACCGCGCTGACGAACGTGCGCGTCTTCGACGGCACGCGACTGCGCTCCCCCGGCACGGTCGTCCTCGACGGCGGACGGATCGGCGCCGACGCCTCGGGCGCGCACGTGGTCGACTGCGCGGGTTCGGTGCTGCTCCCCGGCCTGATCGACGCCCACGTGCACGTGATGGACGTGGGCGAGCTGGAATCGCTGAGCGATCACGGGATCACCACGGCGCTGGATATGGCCGCCTGGCCGCCGTCGCGCACCGACGCCCTGCGGGGCCTGCGCGGGCTGACCGACCTGCGCAGCGCGGGGATGCCCGCGCTGCCGCCGGGCGAGCACCCGCTGCTGGCGGCGTTCCCGCCGGAGGCGACGGTGACCGACCCCGAGGCGGCCCGCCGGTGGGTGGCCGACCGGGTGGCCGAGGGGTCCGACCACATCAAGCTCCTGGTCGAGCCGCCCACCCCCGGCGAGCCCGACCCCCTGGCCGTGCTGGCCGCGCTGGCGGCCGCCGCGCGGGAACTGGGCAGGCGCACCGTGGCCCACGCCGTGACCTCCGGCGCCGTGGACCTGGCGCTGCGGGCGGGCGTCGACGTGATCACCCACGTGCCGCTGGACGTGGCCGTGGACGGCACCACGGCCGCCCGGATGGCCGCCGAGGGCCGGGTGGCGATCCCCACGCTGGTCATGATGTCCGCGGTCGCCGAGCGGCGGGGCCTGTCCTACGACCCGGCGCGGGCGAGCGTCACCGCGCTGCACCGCGCGGGCGTGCCGGTGCTGGCGGGCAGCGACGCCAACACGACGCCCGGCGCGCCCGCCCCGATCCCGCACGGCGGGAGCATCCACCGGGAACTGGAACTGCTGGTGGCCGTCGGCCTGTCCACAGTGGATGCGCTGCGCGCGGCGACCACGTTGCCCGCGAAGCACTTCGGCCTCGACGATCGCGGCGTCGTCGAACCCGGCAAGCGGGCCGACCTCGTCCTCGTGGCGGGCGACCCGATCGCCGACATCACCGCGACCAGGGCGGTGGAGCGCGTCTGGTGCGCGGGCGTGGAACGCCCGGTGCCCCGGCTCTGAACGCCGGTCCGGCGGGGCTGCCGGTGCGGCGCACCGGCAGCCCCGCCGGCGCGCGTCACGGTGCCCAGGGGGCCGTGACCGCCCAGCTCACGTCCTGCGCGTAGGAAGCGGGGTTGTCATAGGCGTGCGCTCCCCCGTTGGTCGCCACCCACACCTCTTCCGAGTAGTGGCGGACGTTGCCGCCCAACTCGTTCACCGAGGCCAACCGCACCCCGCCCGCGCCGGGCTGGGCGCAGAAGGTCGCGTCCCGCCGGAACAGGTCGGTGTTCGCGTTGACGTCGAGGCGAATCCGGAACGCCGAGTGCCGCAGATAGGAGCCCGCCGCGTTGCGCGCCTCGAACGAGTAGCAGGACGGGTCGGCCAGCCCGCGCCGGACGACGAAGGTCGCGTCCGCCTTCAGCAGCGCCGCGCTGGAGGCGCCGACCACGTCCGTGCGCCCCAGCCCGTCCTGGTGGCGCAGGTACCGGTCGGTGAAGCCCGGCGTGGTCACCTGGAACGACCGCGCCTGGTCCAGCGGCAGGTCCGCACCGCTGCGCCACAGCGGCATCGTCACCGCCCACGTGGTGTCCGCGGCGAAGCTCGCCCCGGAGTCCCACGGGTTGGTGCCGCCCTGACGGGCGATGTAGACCTGCTCGCCGTAGTGGCGCACGAAGTGGCCGGGGAAGTTGCGCGACTCCAGCGCCGTGCCGCCCGCGCCCGCGCGGGCGCAGAACGTCGCGTCACCCGCGAAGGTCGCCGAGCCGTCGTTGGCGTCCAACCGCACCCGGTACCCGGAGTGGCGCAGGTAGGAACCGGGGAAGTTGCGCGACTCGAACGACAGGCAGGCCGCGTCGGACAGGCCGGGGCGCGCCCAGAACGTGCCGTCCTTGAGCGCCACATCGCCGCCGAGCACGTCGGTGCGTCCAAGACCACCCTGGTGGCGCAGGTGGCGGTCGGTGTAACCGGGAGTCGTCACGCGCAACGACACCGCCTCGCCGCGGAGCACCTCCGTGCCGCGCGCCATCGCCAACACCTGCTGGTTCACCGCGCGCACCCGCGACTCGGCCATCTTCAGCACCTGGCGGTCGTAGGTGTAGAAGCCGTTGACCTCGTTCTCCACGTCGTAGGGCTCGGTGTAGACCGACGCGGACAGGCCACGGGTGTGCACGAACCTGCCGACCTCCCTGGTGATCTCCACGTACCGGTTGGTCAGCGAGTTCTCGTCCGGGTACAGCTCGCCGTAGGCGAACCCGGCGCCGGGCTGGTACTCGTGGCCCGCGATCCGCCTGCCCAGTCCGCCGTACTCGCCCAGCACCGCCACCCGGTTGGCGTCGGGCAGCCGCGTGCCGCCGGACATCTGGTAGGCGTGGTCGTCGATGACGTCGCCGTTGCCCGGATCCGGGTCGGAGACGCAGCAGTTGGACCCCGAGTTGTGGTTGACCAGGCGGGTGTTGTCCAGCGAGCGCACCAGGTTCACGATGCGGCCCGCGTCGTACTCGCCCCAGCCCTCGTTGAACGGCACCCACTGCACGATGGACGTGATGCCCTTGAGCTGCTCGACGATCCGGCGCAGCTCGGCCTCGTAGTTGGCGTGGCCCGCGGCGGTCGTGTCGTCCACCGAGTCCAGCGACGGCATGTCCTGCCACACCAGCAGGCCCAGCCGGTCCGCGTGGTAGTACCAGCGCGCCGGTTCCACCTTGATGTGCTTGCGGACCATGTTGAAGCCCAGCGCCTTCTGCCGCTCCAGGTCCCAGCGCAGCGCCGCGTCGGTGGGCGCGGTGTAGCCGCCGTCGGGCCAGTAGCCCTGGTCCAGGGTGCCCAGCTGGAACACGAACTCGCCGTTGAGCAGCGGGCGCGTCACCCCGCCGACCACGGCCTTGCCCAGCGACCTCATGCCGAAGTAGCCGGTCACCACGTCGCCGCCGTTGGGCATCGTGACGCGCAGGTCGTACAGGAACGGGTCGTCGGGCGACCACAGCCTGGCGTTGGGCACGGGCACCCTCAGGTGCGCGCCGACCACGCCGGTCGCGGTGCCGACCACCGCGCCGCCGGAGAGCACCTCGGCGCGGACCTGCTGTCCCTCGGTGCCCCGCACCACCAGGTCGAGCACGCCCGCCGGAACGTCGGGGGTGGTGTCCAGGCGGGTGATGTGGTTGGCGCTGACCGGTTCCAGCCACACCGTCTGCCAGATGCCCGACGCGGGCGTGTACCAGATGCCACTGGGGTTGCGGCGCTGCTTGCCGACCGGGTAGCGCTGTCCGTCTACAGTAGACGCCACGCCGATGACGATCTCGTTGGTCCCGCTGCGCAGGGCGTTGGTGATGTCGAAGGAGAAGGCGTCGAAGCCACCGGTGTGCGCGCCCACGCCGGCGCCGTTGACCCACACCCTGGTCTCCCAGGTGACCGCGCCGAAGTTGAGCTTGACGCGACGGCCGCTCCAGTTCGCCGGGACGGTGAACGTGCGGCGGTAGAACATGTTGTCCTCGTGCCGCTTGATGCCCGACAGCGCCGACTCGACCGGGTAGGGCACCAGCACGCCCTCGGCCAGCGGCCTGCCGATCGGCGGGTTGTCGAGGTTCGCCGCGCCCGCGAACTCCCACACCCCGTTGAGGTTGAGCCAGTCCGGCCGCGCCAGCTGCGGGCGCGGGTACTCGGGCAGGGCGTTGGTCGGCGACACCTGGGCGGTCCACGGCGTGGTCAGCGGTGCCGGTTTGGGCTGCCAGGTGGCCGCCGACGCGCCGGGCGCGAGCGCCACGGCGCTTGCCGAGGCCAGCGCCAGCGCTGTTATCAGGGAACCGAGGGCTTTGCGCATGGTCACTCCGTTGTGAGCAGGGAAGGGTTGCGCGCCCGTCGGTCGTCAGCGGCTCATCGGCGACGTACCAGGGACCGCTGGAGCACGACGACCACGAGCAGGAACGCGCCGCTGACCACGGACTGGTAGTTGCTGTCGAGCGTCCCGATCTGGTTGATGATGTTCTGGATCACGTTGCGCAGCCCGACGCCCATCACGGTGCCGAGCACGGTGCCCGCGCCGCCGGTCAGCAGCGTGCCGCCGATGACCACCACGGAGATGGCGTCCAACTCGGTGCCCACGCCGATGACCGTGACGCCGGACTGCAGGTAGGACGCCGTCAACGCGCCCGCGAACCCGGACAGCACACCGCTGAGCGCGTAGACCGCGATCTTGGTGCGGGCCACCGGGACACCCATCAGCAGCGCGGACTGCTCGGCGCCGCCGGTGGCGAACACCGACTGCCCGAACCTGGTGCGGCGCAGCACCAGACCGCCCAGCAGGCACAGCGCCGCGGCGATGAACACCGGGTAGCCGAACCCGAACACCGTGCCGCGGCCCAGCTCCAGGAAGGCCGAGCCGGGCGCGATCTGGTAGGTGGTGGAGCCCTCGTCGGTGATGGCCAGCAGCAGGCCCCTGGCGAACAGCAGCGAGGCCAGCGTGACGATGAACGGCGCCATGCCCGTCCTGGCCACCAGCAGGCCGTTGACCAGACCGATCGCGCCGCACACCAGCAGGGGCAGCAGCAGGGCGGCCAGGAAGCCCCACTGCGAGCCGTAGGCGGCCAGCACGCCGCCCAGCGCGTACAGCGAGCCGACCGACAGGTCGATGCCGCCGGTGATGATCACGAACGTCATGCCGAGCGCGATCACCGCCAGGAACGAGCTCTGCAGCGCCAGGTCGCGCAGGTTGTCCGGGCTGCCGAAGCGGGGGAACGCCAGCCACGCCACGGCCACCACGACCACCAGCGCGATCGCCGCCCCCTGCCGCTGCAGCACCGAGGCCACGAGCTCGCGCCGAGGCTTGGCCGGGGTCTCGGGCGGTGCGGTCATCTGGGCGGTCATCGGCTGCTCCGCTCACGCGCGACGTAGACGGCGACGACGATGATCGCCGCCTGCACCATCTGTGCGGTCGAATCCGGGAGGTTGTGCTTGATCAGCGTGGCGCGCACCAGCTGCATGAGCACCACACCCATGACGGTGCCCAGGATGCGCACCCGGCCGCCGGTCAGCGGGGTGCCGCCGACGACCACGGCGGTGATGGCCGACAGCTCCATCAGCAGGCCGATGTCGGCCGGGTCGCTGGCGCTCAGCCGCGCGGTGGACAGCACGCCCGCCACCGCGGCCAGCACGCCGCACAGCGCGTACACGCCCAGCAGCACGCGGCGCACCGGCAGCCCGGCCAGCACACCCGCCGCCCGGTTGCCGCCGACCGCCACCAGCGCGCGGCCGAACGTGGTGCGCCCGACCAGCAGCGCCACCAGCACCGCCAGCACGCCCGCCACCAGCACGCCGACCGGGACGCCCAGCACGTCCTCGGTGCCCAGCGCCAGGAACGCCGGGTCGTGCAGCTGGACGAGCTGGCCGTTGGCGATGACCAGCGCCAGGCCCCGCCCGCCGACCAGCAGGGCCAGTGTCGCCACGATCGGCTGGATGCCCAGGTAGGCCACCAGGAAGCCGTTGAACGTGCCCGCGAGCAGGCCCGCCAGCAGCGCCATGGCGATCGCGGGCGCGGGGCCCGCGCCCAGGTAGAGCGGGATGAGCGAGGCGGCCAGCGCCATGGTCGCGCCGACGGACAGGTCCACGCCCTCGGTGCCGATCACCAGCGCCATGCCCAGCGCGACGATGCACACCGGCGCGGCCTGCACCAGCTGGGTGCGGAAGTTGCCCACCGACAGGAAGTTCGCCGTGAAGGCGATGTTGAACAGCAGCAGGGCGACCACCGCGGCGTAGACGCCGTACTCCTGCAGCCACCGCGTCGTGCGGGCCCGGTCCAGCGCGATGGTCACCGCCGCTCACCCCCGGACGCGATCGCCGCCAGCACGTTGCCCTCGGTGACCTGCTCGCCGACCAGCTCGTCGACCACCGCGCCGTCCTTGAGCACCACCAACCGGTCCGCGCCGTCGACCAGCTCCTCCATCTCCGACGAGATCAGCAGCACCGCCAGGCCCTCCTTGGCCAGTTCGTCGACCAGCGCCTGCACCTCGGCCTTGGCGCCCACGTCGATGCCGCGGGTGGGCTCGTCCAGCAGCAGCACCTTCGGCTCGGTGCACAACCACCGCGCCAGCAGCACCTTCTGCTGGTTGCCGCCGGAGAGCTCGGCGACCTTCTGGTCCGGGCTGGAGGCCTTGATCCGCAGCCTGCGCATGAAGGTCTCCACCACGCGGTCCTGCCGCGCCCGGCTGACCACGCCGAACCGCGACAGCCTCGGCAGCGCGGCCAGCACGATGTTCTCCCGCACCGACAGGTTCGGGACGATGCCCTCGGCCTTGCGGTCCTCGGCCAGCAGCGCCACCCCGGACCGCACGGCCGCCGCGACGTCGCCGCGCGGCAACGACTTCCCGCCCAGCAGCACGGTGCCCGAGTCCAGCGGCAGCGCCCCGACGATGGCCCGCGCGGTCTCGCTGCGGCCCGAGCCGAGCAGCCCGGCCAAGCCGACCACCTCGCCGGGGCGCACGGTCAGCGACACGTCCCGCAGCCGCTGCCCGCTGGCCAGGTGCTCCGCGCGCAGCACCGGTTCCCGGCCCGCGTGGTGGTCCTCGCCGAACCCGGTGGTGCCGTGCGCCCGGATGTCGCCGACCTCGCGGCCCAGCATCATCGACACCAGCTCGATGCGCGGCAGCTCCGCCAGCGGACCGGTGTGCACGTGCTTGCCGTCCCGCAGCACGGTGACCCGGTCGCAGATCCGGTACAGCTCGTCCATCCGGTGACTGACGTAGACGATCGCGATGTCGCGCCGGTGCAGCTCCTCGATGACGCCGAACAGGGTCTCCACCTCGCGCGGCTCCAGCGACGAGGTGGGCTCGTCCATGATGACCACGTGCGCGTCGGTGGCCACGGCCCGCGCCAGCGCCACCATCTGCTGCGCGCCGACCGCCAGCGTCCCCAGCGGGCGGCGGACGTCCTCCCGGATGCCGTAACCCGCCAGCACCCGCTCGGCCATCTCGTTCATCCTGGCGCGGTCCACCAGCCCCCAGCGGTTGCGGGGCTCGCGGCCGAGGAACAGGTTGCCCGCCACGCTCATCAGCGGGATGAGGTTGACCTCCTGGTAGATCGTGGAGATCCCGGCCTGCTGCGCCTGCGCGGGCCGGGTGAACACCACCGGCTCGCCCCGGTGCCGCAGTTGCCCCGAGTCGGGGCGGTGCACCCCGGTCAGCACCTTGATCAGCGTCGACTTGCCCGCGCCGTTCTCGCCGACCAGGGCGTGCACCTCCCCCGGCCGCAGCGCGAACGACACGCCGTCCAGCGCCCGCACGCCACCGAACTCCTTGGTGGCGTCGACTACCTCCAGCACCGGGTCCACGTCAGTACGCGTTCCCGAGCTTCTGCGCCGCGTTGGTCTCGTCGTACTCGTCGTCGGAGATGACCACGGTCGGCGGGACCTCCTCGCCGTCGGCGAACCGCTGGAGGGTCTGGAAGGCCAGCGGGCCGAAGCGCGGGTTGGACTCGATGACCGCGTTGTAGCTGCCCTCGGCGATCATCCGCACGGCGTTCTGGGTGCCGTCCACCGAGACGATCTTGACGTCCTTGCCCGGCTGCTTGCCCGCGCCGCGCAGCGCGGTCACCGCGCCGATGCCCATCTCGTCGTTCTCCGCGTAGACCGCGGTGATGTCGGGGTTGCTCTGAATCAGCTGCTCCATCACCGCCTGCCCCTTGGAGCGGTCGAACTCGCCGGTCTGCTCGGCGACCACGGTCAGGCCCGGCGTGTTGACCAGCTCGTCCTTGAAGCCCTTGGTGCGGTCGGTGGTGACGTTGTTGCCCGAGGCGCCGAGCAGGATGGCGACCTTGCCGCTGCCGCCGGTCACCCTGGCCATCTGCCGCGCGGCGCGCTTGCCCTGCTCGACGAAGTCGGAGCCGATGAAGGTCAGGTAGTCGGCGCAGGGCTGGGAGGTCACCTTGCGGTCGATGGTGATCACCGGGACCTTCTTGGCCTTGGCCGCGTCCAGTGCGGGCTGCAGGCCGTCGGAGTTCAGCGGCGCCACGACGAGCAGCTGCGCGCCCCGGTCCAGCAGCGACTTGATGTCGCTGATCTGCTTGTTCAGGTCGCTCTGGGCGTTGGTGACCAGCAGCTTGTCGTCCGGGATGCCCAGCTTGGCCGCCTCGTCCCGGATGGATTGGGTCTCGGCGGTGCGGAACGGGTTGGCCTCCTTCTCCGACTGGGAGAAGCCGATGATCGCGTCCTTGACGTCGACCTTCGGGTAGCCGGTCTGCGCGAGCGTGCAGCCGGGACCGGAGGACTGCACGGCCGCGGCCGAGGCGGCCGGACCACCGCTGCTCTGGCCTGTGGACTGGGTTTCCCGGCTGGTGCAGGAGGTCAGCGCGACGGCCAGCACGGCGGTGGCCACGACGGCGGGGCGGGCGAGGGACATGGTCTTCGCTCCTCGGTGGACCGGGCGGCGTTACCCGCGTCACAATGGTCGAACCACTTTTACATCGTTGGCACAACGTTGTAAACCCTTCTAACGCACGGCTACACTCGTGCCACGCTTGTCCTGCCTGCCAGCCGAAGGGGGCTGATGGTGGCCGCCACCCTCAAGGACGTCGCCGAGCTCGCGGGCGTGTCGGTGAAGACGGTGTCCAACGTCGTCAACGGCTACGCCTTCGTGAAGCCAGAGAACCGGCGGCGGGTCGAGGAGGCCCTGGCCGCCACCGGCTACCGGCCCAACGTCGGCGCGCGCAACCTGCGCCGCGGCCGCACCGGTTTCCTGGCCCTGGTGCTGCCGGAGCTGAGCATCCCCTACTTCGGCGAGCTGGCCGGGCTGGTCATCAACGCCGGGCACGACCAGGAGTGGAACGTGCTCATCGAGCAAACCCTGGGCACCAGGGAGGGCGAGCGCGCCACGCTGGGCGCGCTGGGCCCGCACATGGTCGACGGCGCGATCGTCAGCCCGGAAGCGCTGCACGCCAACGACTTCGAGGAGCTGTCCGGCGGCGTGCCGATGGTGATGCTCGGCGAGCACGCGGTCGACGTGCCGGTGGACCGGGTGGGCATCGACAACGTGCGGGCCGCCGAGGTGGCCGTGCGGCACCTGGTGGCCATCGGGCGCACCCGCATCGCCGCGATCGGGCAGCACCCGACGCGCGGCACCGCGGCGCTGCGGCTGGCGGGCTACCGGTCGGCGCTGACCGAGGCGGGGCTGCCGGTGCGCGAAGAGCTGATCGCCCCGGCGTTGAACTACCACCGGCGCGACGGCGCGACCGCGATGGCAGACCTGCTGGCGCTGCCCGAGCCGCCGGACGCGGTGTTCTGCTTCAACGACCTGCTGGCCATCGGCGCGCTGCGAGCCGCCGCCGAGCGCGGCGTGCGAGTGCCGGGGGACGTGGCGATCGTGGGGTTCGACAACAACGAGGAGAGCGCCTACAGCCTGCCGTCGTTGACCACGATCGCACCGGACAAGAGGGCCATCGCCCGCGCCGCGGTCGACCTGCTGCGCCGCCGCGTGTCGGGCGAGGAGGGCCTGGCACCGCAGCAGGTGCACGTCCCGTTCGCCCTGGAGATCCGCGAGAGCACCAGCTGACCCCTCCCCCGCGAGTCGAACGCTCGGGTACCGCGAGTTCGTCGTTGGGGTGGGGCAAGGGCGGTGCGCTCGCCGCGCGGCAGGTCACCAAGGACGGCGGGTCGCGCAGCCCTGGTGCGTCGGCAAGTACTACCCGACGGGGCTGGGGAGGGCGGTAACTACTACCCGAGTCACGGGAAGCGCGGGGCGGAGGGCGCGAAAAGCACGGGGTGGGGGCGTGAGCGTGGACCGAAGGCGGGAAAGCACCGGTCAGGGCGCGGAAGTGCGGGTCGGGGTGCGCGAATGTTGAATTCGGGGTGCCTGGAGGTTCGACTCGCGGGGTCAGACTTGGTGGACCTCGACGCCGCGTTCGCGGAAGCGGCGCACCTCGTCGGCGTCGGCGTCGGTGTCGGTCACCAGCACGTGGACCCGACCGATCTCGCAGATCGAGGCGAACGCCCGCGCGCCGATCTTGGAGGAGTCGGCCACCACGACCACCTGGCGGGCCCGCTCGGCCAGCACCCGGTTGATCTCCGCCTCGCCCTCGTGGTGCGCGGCCGCGCCCGCGTCCGGGTCGATCGCGTCCACGCCGAGGAACGTCACGTCCAGGCTCAGCCCGCCGACGATCTTGTTGGCCAGCGGGCTGACCAGCTCATAGGACTGGGGACGGGCCACCCCGCCGGTCACCACCAGCTTCACCTGGGGGCGCACGGCCAGCTCGTTGGCGATGTTGAGCGCGTTGGTCACCACGGTGATCACGCCGTCGCCGCCCGCGCCGCCGACTTCCGCGCTGGTCACCAGCGCCCTGGCCACCTCGGTGGCCGTGGTGCCGCCGTTGAGGCCGACCACGGACCCGCGGCCGACCAGCTGCGCAGCGGCGCGGCCGATGCGCAGCTTCTCCCCCGCGCGTCGCACGGTCTTGTAGCGCAGGGGCAGGTCGTAGGCCACCGAGTGGGCGACGGCGCCGCCGCGGGTCCTGGTCAGCAGCTGCTGCTCGGCCAGGTGGTCGAGGTCCCGGCGGATGGTCGCGCCGGACACCGCCAGCTCGTCCGCGATGTCGTCGACCTCGACCCTGCCCCGCTCGGCGAGCAGGGCGAGCAGGGCGTTCAACCGCTCGTACCGATTCACCCATCGCCTCCCGCACCGCGCGAACTGCACGCACCGTGGTGGCGAACCTAACGCACCGTGGCCACGGGCAGAAGGTGCGGTAGGGACGATTCGGCATCCGGGCGGTGGTCAGGAGCAGATCTTCTGGCTGGAGCCGACCAGGGTGTTGTTGCGGAAGGTGGTGTTGGTCCCGCACGGGTTCTCGGTGATCGCCGAGTTGCTGACCCGCAGGTTCTGCACCACCACGTCGCGGGTGACCGGGAACTCCGACCGCGCGGCCAGCCGGATGTCGCCCGGCCCGCTCACCGTGCCGCTCTGCGCGGCCAGGGTGACGTTGTAGCAGTTCTCGATCAGCACGGCGTTGCTGCCGGTCTGCGCGATGTCCACGCGGTCGATGACCAGACCGCCGCTCTCCGAGACGCAGAAGACGCCGCGCCCGCCGCCGCGGGCGATGACCTGGCCCACCCGGATGTTGGTGGGGTAGCTGTCGCCGATGCGGCCGTTGCGGTTGGCGGTGCGGAACGCGGCGTAGCCGGTGCCGGTGCCCGCTCCGCTGCCGTCCACGGTGGTGATGGTGGCGTTGGTGGTGTCGTTGAGCAGCAGGCCCGAGCCGCCGACGTCGCGCGCGGTCACGGTGCCGATGGTCAACTGGTCCACGCCGTAGGTCTCCACCGCGTGCGAACTCGCGCCGGAGACGTGGACGTTGTCGATGCGCACGTTGCGGGTGCGCACCGCGCGGTCGCCGTGGTTGTCGATGCGGATGCCCAGCCCGGCGGACAGCCGCATGTCGATCTGGCCGAGCACCACGTTGGTGGCGTTGCGGATGAAGATGCCGTACAGCGGCGCGCCGGTCAGGGTCAGGTGCTGGACCTCGATGTCGCGGACGTTGCGCGCGTAGACCGGGGCTTGGTCGCCGGAGCCGGACCCGGTGACGTTGATCGTGCCGCACACGTCGAGGGTGGTGTAGCTGGGCAGCGAGAACCGCGAACCGGCGCTGATCGAGCCGGAGCCGCGCACGACGACGCGCTCCTTGGACGTGCGGCCCGTGGTCAGGCTGCCCGTCGCGGCCTGCATGGCGGCCAGCATGCTGGTGCCGGTGTAGACGGTGCGACTGCCGTTGCGCGCGGTCCAGGTGCTGCCGGAGAGCACCGCTTCGGCGTTGAACGAGCCGGTTCCGCAGTCGGCGGCCGTGGCACTGGGGGCGGTGGTGTGCGCGAGTGCCGCGGTGAGGATCGCGGCACCCAGCAGGGCCAGGCTTCTCACTGGTTCTCCTCTACAGGCGGTAAGCGCTTTCCTGATGGGCGGCGGAACCGGCGAGGAGATCCCGCCTGCCCACGGGGGACGTGGGCAGGAGGGATCGGCGGATCAGCGGTGGGGGCTGCCGCAGAGCGAGTGGTCACGCCCGTGCGCGACAGGAGAGGTGAGCACCGTTGCTCCTTGTCCTCTGCTCTGGGAACGCTCCCAGAGGGCTTCGAGTCAATCGGATGCGCGCCGCATCGTCAAGGGCAACCCGAGCGGGGACCGCGCGTCCTACGTGATGATCTCTGGGGGTGTCTTGTGGAATGGTGGAATTCGCCGTGGTGGTCGGTGGGGTGGAGCGTCCCGTCCGCCTGCCTGTTGCTGTTGGGCGTCTGCGTGCCGAGCGGGTACTACTCCGTGCTGGTGATGGCCCTGGTCGGCTGGGGCGTGGTGGCCCTGTTGTGGGCCCTGGCCTGCCTGGCCTGGCTCATGGAGTCGCCCGTTCGCCGTCGCAGGTATCTCGCGAGGCTGCGGCCGCTGCTGATCGCCCCGGCGCTGTTCGCGGCGAGCTGGGCTGCGGCCTCCGGGGACCTGGTCGGCCGGGCGGTGTTCCCCTGGCACCAAGCGGCGCTGGAACGGCTGGCCGCCGAGGCGGTCACCAGGCCGCCGCTGACGCCCCCGTACGGCGGGAACGTGGGGCTCTACAACTTCGAGCACATCAGCTCTCACAACGGTTGCGTTTTCATGAGCACCGACGACCGGGCCATGGGCGGTGGCAGGGGGTTCGCCTGGTGCCCCGGCAGGCGCGATGGTGACGTCGTCGACTTCGACGGCCAGTTCTACCTGAGCTCCGTCGAAGAGGGTTGGTTCGTGTACTACCGGTCGCGCGCGACCGAGGCCGAGGGGCGCCTGTGGGGGCTGCGGCTGAGTGAGCTGTCGCCGCCCGTGGAGACCTGACCTACCGGCCGGGCGGGCGGGGCGATGATGTAGGCGATGCCGCCGGACCCGCCGCCCACCGTGCCGTCGGCCAGGTGCCGCTGCGTGCGCAGCCAGACGGTCTCGAACTGCGCCCTCTTGTAGACCCGGCGCACCGCCTCGTTGGACGGCGAGGCGGGGTCGTTGGCGATCACGTCGCCGGACTCGGTGAAGCCGACGACCACCATGATGTGCCCGGCCGTGCCGTAGCCCGCGCCGTCCAGCTCGTCCTCGCGGAAGGACTGTGAGGTGATCACCGGGATGCCGCGCGCGATGTAGCGCTCCAGCTCGGTCAGCGACCGCAGCCGCGTCACGTGCGCGCGCAGGCCGAACGTGGCCGCGTACGCGGTGTTGAACGGCCAGTTGCCCGCGCCCTGGTAGTCGTAGTCGTAGGTGTGCCGGGCGGCGTGGGCGACGCTGGGGTCCGGGTAGCCGGGCTTGACCCAGGCCAGGTCCTGCGGCGTCGGTCCGCGGCGCCAGTACTCGACGACCATCTCCGTCGAGGTGGGGCTGCACCACGCCTCGCCGCCGTTGTCGTACTCGGGGTACTGGCCCGCGTGCACGTTCTGCGAGTAGCGCGGCACCGGCAGCTCGACGCCGCGCGCCGGGCCGGGGCTGCTCGCGGGCACGGTGAAGCGGTCCGGGACGGCCGAGGCCATCGCGCCCACCATGGACACCGACGGTGTGGCGTGCGAGCCGACCTGCCGGTAGAGGGTGACCCGCAGCTGGTAGCCGCGCAGCGGCCGACGGGCCACGTAGGTGTCCACGTCGACGTAGCCGTGCTCGTCGGACTGGCCGGACACGGTGGCGCGCTTGATGTCGCCGTCGCCGGAGGCCCAGCGGCCCATCACGTACCAGCCGGTGTCCGCGCCCCGGAACTCCACCTGCAGCCAGGTGCCCGCGGGCGTGCGGGCGTTCCAGGAGGCCACGGCCTGGGTGGCGGCGAAGCCCACCCGGTGCACCGGCGAGGTCCAGCGCGCGTAGTCGTAGGTCTTGGCCTCGTGCTCGACCCGCCCCGCCGGGCGGGCCAGCACCAGGCCGCCGAGCCAGGGGGCGGTGCCCTCGAAGTGGCCGCGCCGGAAGTCACCGGCCCGCCACTCGCGGTAGTCCACCTCGCTCCCCTCGGCGGCCGCCGGTGTCACCACCGACAGGACCGTGGTGACACCGAGCAGCACCGAGCACAACACGCGCGACCTCATGTTGACGATTGTCGTGTTGCGATCTTTTTCCGTAAACACCCAACCGGGCTACGCCCGGCGCTTGGTCCACACGTCGTAGGCCACCGCGATGAGCAGCACCAGGCCCTTGACCAGCATGACCCGCTCGCTGGGCGCGCCGATCAGGGACATGCCGTTGTTGATCACGCCCATGATCAGGCCGCCGGTGATCGCGCCGACCACCTTGCCCACGCCGCCCTGCACCGCCGCGCCGCCGATGAAGGCCGCCGCGATCGCGTCCAGCTCGAACGAGGTGCCCGCGGTCGGACCGGCCTGGTTCAACCGGCCCGCGAAGATCACGCCCGCCAGCGCGGCCAGCGCGCCCATGTTCACGAACAGCCAGAAGGTCACCGCCTTGACCTTGACGCCGGACAGCGTCGCGGCCTGGAGGTTGCCGCCCACCGCGTA
Source organism: Saccharothrix coeruleofusca (assembly GCF_017876325.1). Taxonomy (NCBI): domain Bacteria; kingdom Bacillati; phylum Actinomycetota; class Actinomycetes; order Pseudonocardiales; family Pseudonocardiaceae; genus Saccharothrix; species Saccharothrix coeruleofusca. The sequence continues at coordinate 1,638,791 of NZ_JAGINV010000001.1, read as the reverse complement.
GATGTGGCGGCCGAACACCGACCGGTTGGCCACCAGCGAGTAGCCCATGGCCAGCACCGCCAGCAGCACCAGCACCCACGGCAGGTTGCGGAACCGGGCCAGCTGCACCACGACGGCCAGCACGACCACCGCCACGCCGACGATCTTGAGCAGGAACACCGGCATCGGGTCCACGATCTGCTTGTAGCCCAGCCGCGCCTGCCGCTTGCGCCACTGCGAGAACGCGAAGCCCGCCACGCAGGCGACGCCCACCAGCAGGCTGACCAGGTCCGCGCCGCCCAGCGGCCCCAGGCCCACGTTGCCCAGGTAGCCCTCGGTGAAGCCGTTGGCCAGGGTGCGGATCTGCTCCGGGAACGGCCCGATGCCCTGGTTGCCCAGCACGGTCAGGGTCAGCGCGCGGAACACCAGCATCCCGGCCAGGGTGACGATGAACGCCGGGATGCCGAAGTAGGCGATCCAGTAGCCCTGCGCCGCGCCGATCAGCGCGCCCGAGGCCAGCGTCGCCAGCACGGCCAGCCACCACGGCAGGCCCATCTGCACGGTCAGCACCGCGCAGATGGCGCCGGTCAGCGCGACCACCGAGCCCACCGACAGGTCGATGTGCCCGCCGATGATCACCAGGATCATGCCGATCGCCAGGATCAGCACGTAGGAGTTCTGGACGATGATGTTGGAGATGTTCTGCGGTTGCAGCAGCGCGCCGTCGGTCAACACGGAGAACAGCACCACGATCAGCGCGAACGCCACGTAGATGCCGCTCTGCCGGAGGTTGATCGAGAACTTGCGCGGCGCCGCGCCCTCGGCCGCCGTCGGCGGGGCGGCCAGCTTGGTGGTCATGAGGTCTGTCCCTGGGTCATGTGGAGCATGAGGCGTTCCTGGGTCGCTTCCTCGCGGGGCAGCTCCCCGGTGATGCGGCCCTCGGACAGCGTGTAGATGCGGTCGCACAGGCCGAGCAGCTCCGGCAGCTCGGAGGAGATGACCAGCACCGCGCGGCCCTGCGCGGCCAGCTCGTTGATGATCGTGTAGATCTCGTACTTCGCGCCCACGTCGATGCCGCGGGTCGGCTCGTCGAGGATCAGCACGTCGGGGTCGGTGAACATCCACTTGGCCAGCACGACCTTCTGCTGGTTGCCGCCGGACAGGGTGCCCGTCGGCGTGGCCACGCTGGCGGCCTTGATGCCCATGCTGCGCCGGAACCGCTCGGCGACCGAGTGCTCCTCGTTCTCGTTCACCCAGCCCTGCTTGGCCAGCTTGGACAGGCCCGCCGCGGAGACGTTGCGCTGCACGTCCTCGATGAGGTTGAGGCCGTAGCGCTTGCGGTCCTCGCTGACGTAGGCGATGCCGTGCTTGATCGCCTGGTCCACCGTGCGGGGCGTGATCTCCCGGCCTTCCTTGACCACCCGGCCGGAGATGTTGACCCCGTAGGAGCGGCCGAACACGCTCATGGCCAGCTCCGTGCGGCCCGCGCCCATCAGCCCGGCCAGGCCCACGATCTCGCCGCGCCGCAGGGTCAGCGACGCGCCCTTGACCACCACCCGGTCCGGCTGGACCGGGCTGTGCACGGTCCAGTCCTCGATCCGCAGCACCTCTTCACCGATGTGCGGCTCGCGCGGCGGGAAGCGGTGCTCCAGGTCGCGGCCGACCATGCCGGAGATGATCCGGTCCTCGGTGACCTCGGCCGCGGGCAGCGTCTCGATCGTGCGCCCGTCGCGCAGGATGGTGATGCTGTCCGCGATCCTGGTGACCTCGTTGAGCTTGTGCGAGATGATCACGCAGGTGATGCCCTGCTCGCGCAGGCCGTCGAGCAGGTCGAGCAGGTGCGCGGAGTCGTCGTCGTTGAGCGCCGCCGTCGGCTCGTCCAGGATGAGGAGCTTGACCTCCTTGGACAGCGCCTTGGCGATCTCCACCAGCTGCTGCTTGCCCACGCCGATGTCGCTGACCGGGGTGGTCGGGTTCTCCCGCAGGCCCACGCGCGCCATCAGCTCGGCCGCCGCGTGGTTGGTGCGGTTCCAGTCGATGAACCCGCGGCTGGCCCGCTCGTTGCCCAGGAACAGGTTCTCCGCGATGGACAGCTGGGGGCACAGCGCCAGTTCCTGGTGGATGATCACGATGCCGCGCCGCTCGCTGTCGCGCACGCCGGAGAACTCGCACGGTTGGCCCTCGAAGAGGATGTCCCCTTCGTAGGAGCCGTGCGGGTGCACGCCGGAGAGCACCTTCATCAGGGTCGACTTGCCCGCGCCGTTCTCGCCGCAGATCGCGTGGATCTCACCGCGCCGCACGGCGAAGTTGACGTCGCGCAGCGCGGTGACCCCGGCGAACCGCTTGGTGATGCCGCGCATCACCAGGATTTCGTCGGTCATCCCTACCTCAGCTGGTCCGCCGTGTAGTAGCCGGACTCGACCAGCACCTTCTCGTAGTTGGACTTGTCCACGATCACCGGCTCCAGCAGGTACGAGGGCACGACCTTCTCGCCGTTGTCGTAGTCGGTGGTGTTGTTGACCTCGGGCTTCTCGCCCTTGAGCACCGCGTCGGCCATCTTCACCGTGATGTCGGCCAGCTGGCGGGTGTCCTTGTGGATGGTGGAGTACTGCTCACCGGCGATGATCGACTTCACCGAGCCGACCTCGGCGTCCTGGCCGGTGACGATCGGGTACGGCTGGCCGCCGGTGCCGTAGCCGCTGCTCTTGAGCGCGGAGAGGATACCGATGGACAGGCCGTCGTAGGGCGAGAGCACGCCGTCGACCTTCGCGTTGCCGTAGGTGGAGGTCAGCAGGTCCTCCATGCGCCGCTGCGCGGTCGCCGGGTCCCAGCGCAGGATCGCGACGGTCTTGAAGTCGGTCTGGCCGCTCTTGACCACCAGGGTGCCCTTGTCGATGTGCGGCTGCAGCACCGACATCGCGCCGTTGAAGAAGAACGTGGCGTTGTTGTCGTCGGGCGAACCGGCGAACAGCTCGATGTTGAACGGGCCGGTCGCGCTGCCGGGGGTGCCGTCGGCGTTGAGCACCTTCAGGCCGGTCAGCAGCGAGGTGGCCTGCTGCACGCCGACCTTGAAGTTGTCGAAGGTGGCGTAGTAGTCCACGTTCGGGCTGTTGCGGATGAGCCGGTCGTAGGAGATGACCGGGATCTTCGAGTCGGCGGCCTGCTGGAGCTGGCTGGTCAGCGCGGTGCCGTCGATCGAGGCCACGATCAGCAGGTTGGCGCCCTTGGTGATCTGGTTCTCCAGCTGGTTGGCCTGCGTCGGGATGTCGTTCTCCGCGTACTGCAGGTCGACCTTGTAGCCCTTGGCCTCCAGGGCCTTCTTGATGTTGTCGCCGTCGTGGATCCACCGCTCGGAGGAGCGGGTCGGCATGGTCACGCCGACCGTGGCGCCTTCACCGGCCTGGGGCTTCTGGTCGACCGTCTTCTCCGCCGACCCGCAAGCCGACATCACTACTGCGAGCGCGGCGACGGCCGCGATCTTTGGAAACCTCATCGTTTCTCCTCCGGGTGTTGCAGCGGTGTTCCCCGGCACAGGTCTAGCGCAGGCCCTGTGCGAGTCGGTAGTACGCCTGGTTCCAGCGCAGGCGGTCGGTGAAGCCCTCGGTGGTGGTGTCCCGGTCGATGACCACCAGTTCGGTCGCGGCCATCTGGGCGAAGTCCCGCAGGGTCTCCGCGCCGACCGCGTGGGTCATCACGGTGTGGTGCGGACCGCCCGCTGTCAACCACGACTCGGCGGAGGTGGGCAGCGAGGGCGCGGGCTTCCACACCGCGCGCGCCACCGGCAGCGCGGGCAGCGGCTCGTCCGGCGGGACCACCTCGACCTCGTTGGCCACCAGCCGGAACCGCTCCCCGAGGTCGGCCAGGCCCACCACGATAGCCGGGCCGGGTTCGGCGTCGAACACCAGCCGCACCGGGTCCTCCCGGCCGCCGATGCCCAGCGGGTGGATCTCGCACGAGGGCTTGTCCGCCGCGATGCTCGGGCAGACCTCCAGCATGTGCGCGCCCAGGATCTTCGGCTCACCCGGCCCGAAGTGGTAGGTGTAGTCCTCCATGAAGGAGGTGCCCCGGCCGGTGCCCGCGCCCATCGCCTTGACCGCGGCCAGCAGCGCCGAGGTCTTCCAGTCGCCCTCGCCGCCGAAGCCGTAGCCCTCGGCCATCAGCCGCTGCACCGCCAGGCCGGGCAGCTGCCGCAGCCCGCCCAGGTCCTCGAAGTTGGTGGTGAACGCGCCGAAGCCGCCGTCGACGAGGAACCGGCGCAGGCCTGCCTCGATGCGCGCGGCGTAGCGCAGCGAGTCGTGCCGCTCGCCGCCGCGGGCCAGCTCGGGCGCCAGCCGGTAGCTGTCGGCGTACTCGGCCACCAGCACGTCGATCTCGTCCTCGCCCACCGCGTCGACCACCGCGACCAGGTCGTTGACGCCGTAGGTGTTGACCGAGACGCCGAACCGCAGTTCGGCCTCGACCTTGTCGCCCTCGGTCACCGCGACGTCGCGCATGTTGTCGCCGAACCGGGCCAGCCGCAGGCCGCGCAGGTGGTCGTGGCCCGCCGCGGCGCGCACCCAGGCGTCGATCCGCTCGATCAGCCGGGGGTCGCTGGCGTGGCCCGCGACGGTCTTGCGCGGCACGCCGAGCCGGGTCTGGATGAACCCGAACTCGCGGTCGCCGTGCGCGGCCTGGTTGAGGTTCATGAAGTCCATGTCGATGGTCGCCCACGGCAGGGACTCGTTGAGCTGGGTGTGCAGGTGCAGCAGCGGCTTGCGCAGCGCGTCCAGGCCGGTGATCCACATCTTGGCGGGCGAGAACGTGTGCATCCAGGCGATCACGCCAAGGCACGACGGGTCGCTGTTGGCCGCCAGCATCACCTGCCGGATCGCGGCCGAGTCGGTCAGCACGGGCTGCCACACGACCTCCGCGGAGATCCGGCCCGACTCGGTGAGCATCCGCTGGATCTGCTGCGACTGCGTCGCCACCTGCTCCAGGGTTTCCGGGCCGTAGAGGTGCTGGCTCCCGGTGAGGAACCAGACCTGCGGTTTCGCCGCAGAGGGCATGGCGCGTCCTCCTCGTGGGCTCATTGCCCGTAGACGTTCTGGTAGCGCTCGTAGAGGCTGTCGACGTGGTGCTGCTCGATCGGGATCGGCTTGCCCAACTGGTGTGCGAAGTGGACGGTGCGCGCCACGTCCTCCAGCATCACCGCGGCCTTGACCGCGGCGCGGGCGTCCTTGCCGACGGTGAACGGCCCGTGGTTGCGCATCAACACCGCCTTGGAGCGGCTGGCGCTCAGGGTCTCCACGATGCCGCGGCCGATCGAGTCGTCGCCGATGAGCGCGAACGGCCCCACCGGGATCTCACCGCCGAACTCGTCGGCGATCATGGTGAGCACGCACGGGATCGGCTCGCCGCGCGCCGCCCACGCCGTGGCGTAGGGCGAGTGCGTGTGCACCACTCCCCCGACCTCGGGCATGTGACGGTACACGTAGGCGTGCGCGGCGGTGTCGGAGGAGGGCGCGTAGTCGCCCTCGACCAGGTTGCCGTGCAGGTCGGTGACCACCATCCGCTCCGGCGTCAGCTCGTCGTAGGACACCCCGGACGGCTTGATCACCATCAGGTCCTGTCCCGGCACGCGCGCCGAGACGTTGCCCGCGGTCCAGATGACCAGCTCGTAGCGGGTCAGCTCGCGGTGCAGCTCGGCGACGGTGCGCCGCAGGTCAGCTACTGCCGACATCAGTTCTTCCCCCTGACGGCCTCGCGGCGCAGCGCCTTGAGCCGGTGCATGACCTCGTTGGTCCCGCGCCCGAAATAGTCGTGCAGTTCCTGGTACTCGGTGAAGAGCCGTTCGTAGGCTTCGACGTTCTCCGGGATCGGCTGGTACACGCCGCGCTCGACCGACCCCATCGCGGCGGCGGCCTGGCGGATGTCGTCGTAGGCGCCCGCGGCGACCGCGGCGTGCAGCGCCGAGCCGAGCGCCGGTCCCTGCTGCGAGCCGATGACCGACAGCGGCAGGTTGGTCACGTCGGCGTAGATCTGCATCAGCAGCGGGTTGCGCAGCAGGCCGCCCGCGATCACCAGCTCGGTGACCGGCACGCCCGCGTCGGTGAACGTGTCGATGATCATCCGGGTGCCGTAGGCGGTGGCCTCCAGCAGCGCGCGGTAGGTGTCCTCGGCGCGGGTGGCCAGGGTCTGACCGACCACCACGCCGGAGAGCTCGTGGTCCACCAGCACCGAGCGGTTGCCGCTGTGCCAGTCCAGCGCGATCAGCCCGTGCTCGCCGATGGCCTGCTCGGCGGCCAGCTCGGTGAGCAGCTCGTGCACCGAGATCCCGCGCTCGCGGGCGCGCTCGTGGTACTCGGCGGGCACCTGGTGGTCGACGAACCACGCGAAGATGTCGCCCACACCGCTCTGGCCCGCCTCGTAGCCCCACAGGCCGGGCACGATGCCGCCCTCGACCACGCCGCACATGCCGGGGACCTCGCGCAGCACGTCGCCGTTCATCACGTGGCAGGTGGAGGTGCCCATGATGGCGACCATCTGGCCCGGCTCGACCGCTCGCGCGGCGGGCGCGGTGACGTGCGCGTCGACGTTGCCGACCGCCACGGCGATGCCCGCGGGCAGACCGGTCCACGCCGCGGCCTGCTCGCTCAGCCCGCCCGCGCGGTCGCCGAGCTGCCCCAGCGGGTGCTCCAGCTTGTCGGCGACGAAGTCGGCGAAGTCGGGGTTGAGCGCGGCCAGGAACTCCGGCGAGGGGTAGCGCCCGTCCTGGTGGATGCCCTTGTAGCCCGCGGTGCAGGCGTTGCGCACGTAGGTGCCGGTGAGCTGCCAGACGATCCAGTCGGCCGCCTCGACCCAGTGGTCCATCGCGGCGTAGACCTCGGGGGCCTCCTCCAGCACCTGCAGGCCCTTGGCGAACTCCCACTCCGAGGAGATCAGCCCGCCGTAGCGCGGCAGCCAGCTCTCGCCCCGGCGCTCGGCCAACTGGTTGATCCGGTCGGCCTGCCCCTGCGCGGCGTGGTGCTTCCAGAGCTTGACGTAGGCGTGCGGGTTGTCCGCGAACTCGGGCAGCTCGCACAGCGGCGTGCCGTCGGCCTTGACCGGGACCATCGTGCAGGCGGTGAAGTCGGTGCCGACGCCGATCACGTCGGCCGGGTCCACGCCCGCCGCCCGGATCGCCTCGGGCACGGCGTTGCGCAACACGTCCACGTAGTCCTGCGGGACCTGCAGCGCCCAGTCCGGCGGCAGCGGCCTGCCGCCGGGCAGCGCCCGGTCCAGCACGCCGTGCCCGAACTCGTGCACCGCGCTGCCCAGCTCCGCGCCGTCGCGCACCCGGACCACCACGGCGCGGCCGGACAGGGTGCCGAAGTCGATCCCCACCACCAATGGGTCTGTCGCCATGGCGAGGAGTGTTATCGTTAACATTCCAGTCGTCAAGCCCCAGTCGCAACCTGCAGTTAACGACTAGGTGAACGTGCTCACAGGGAATCGGGCGGCGGCGCGACGCTCGCGCGCGGCACCAGGGTCGGCGCGACGGTGCGGTGCGCCACCCCCACCTCACCATCGCTGACCTGAGCCAACAAGAGCCCCAGCGTCTCCCGCGCCACCGCGTCGAAGTCCGGTCGCACGGTGGTCAGCGGCGGGATGAAGAACGCGGCCTCGGGCACGTCGTCGAACCCGACCACGCTCACGTCCTGCGGCACCCGCCTGCCGCGCTCGCTCATCGCCCGCAGGATGCCAAGCGCGAGGTGGTCGTTGGCCGCGAAGACCGCGGTGACCTCGGGCATCCTGGCCAGCATCTGCCCGGCGCGGTAGCCCGACGCGGCGCTCCAGTCCGCCGAGACCACCGGCGGGACCTCCGCGCCCGCCTCCTCCAGCGCCCGCCGCCAGCCGCGCACCCGGCCCGCGCTGTCGAACCAGTCCGGCGGGCCGGACACGTGCCACACCGTGCTGTGCCCGGCCTCCAGCAGGTGCCGGGTGGCGCTGTGCGCGCCCGCCTCCTGGTCGACCGTGACCAGCGGGGTCGGCCGCGCCGGGTCGCCGTCGATGGTCACCAGCGGCACGCCCGCGGACACCTCGGCCAGCGCCTCGTTGGCCGAGGCGGTGGGCGCTATGGCCACGATGCCCGCCACCCGCTGGTCGCGGTGCCGCTCCACGGCGTCCGCCATGGACGCCCGGTCCAGCGCCTTGACCAGCCCGACGCTGACCGCGAACCCGGCCTCGGCCGCGGCCTGCTCGACCGCGGCCAGCAGCCACGCGGGCCCGTACAGCGTGGAGTTCTGCGCCACCACGCCGATCAGCTGCGAGCGCCCGGTCACCAGCGCGCGGGCGGCCCGGTTGGGCCGGTAGCCCAGCTCCGCGATGGCCGCGCGGACCCGCAACCGGGTCTGCTCCCGCACGTTCGGGTGACCGTTGAGCACGCGGGACACCGTCTGGTGGGACACGCCGGCGAGCCGGGCCACATCCGTCATCGCGGGATCGCGCGAGGTCCTGTTCTCCACTGCCTGCCCACCTTCGACTCCGGTCGTGCGGTACCGATGTTAGCGATAACACAGGCACCTCCGCCCGAGGTGACCGTCCGATGACCATTGTCCCACCCGGCGCCGTCCCATTCGGACGCCCGCTCCGGCGGGTCGGCGCGCCGCGGGAACGCGACTCAAACCGGCCTCCAGGCGGTGGGCTCAGGGGAAGGCCCCGCGCAGCCGGTCGAGCTCGGCCGCGGTCACCGGCAGGACGGTGCCGTGCCGGGGGCGGCTGGGCAGCTGGTAGTCGGTCGAGGGGGTCCACCGGCCGGAGGCCAGGTCGGTGGTCTCGAACGGCACGTAGCCGCGTCCGCCGAACTCGTCGATGAACAGGTACCACTTCTGCCCGGTGTTGGACTTGAACACCGTGGGCCCCTCGCCCTGGCGGATCGCGCCCTTGCCGACGCAGTCGGCCACGAAGTCGTAGCTGGTGTCGCGCAGCTGCGCGGACTTCTCGGCCAGGATGAACTTGCCGCACGGCGCGGTGGAGGTGTTGCTGCGCTCGTCCTTGGTGTAGCGGTAGTACACGCCGTCGTGCTCGATCACGGTCGAGTCGATGACCGAGTGACCGGGGTCCACCCACACGCGCGGCTCGCTGAAGGTGCGGAAGTCGCGCGTGGTCGCGTAGAGCATCTTGTTGTAGGTGTTGCCGGTGTGCTCGGGATCGTTCTCGGCGTAGATCTTGGAGGCCCAGAACACCACGTACGCGCCGATCGACTCGTCGTAGTACGCCTCGGGCGCCCAGGTGTTGCCCGCCGTGTCGGGCGAGACGCGCACGTGCCGCTGCTGCGACCAGTTCACCAGATCCGTGGACTCCCAGACCTCGATGTGCTTGCTCCCCTTGCGCTGCACCAGGTCCCAGTTGCCGTTGCCGTACATCCTCAGGTCGGTGGCGATGAGGTAGAACTTGTCGCCCTCGGGCGAGCGGATGACGAACGGGTCGCGCACGCCCTTGTCGCCCAGCGACGAGGTCAGCACCGGGGCACCGCGGTTGAGTTCGTCCCACTTCAGCGCGTTGTCGCCCCGGCTGGCGGCGAAGTGGACCTGCTCGCCGGTCGCGGTGCCCTCGCCGGTGAAGTAGCCGAACAGGTAGCCCTGGTAGTCCTGTCGCCGCGGCAGCGGGCGAACCGTGGTCTCGAAGTGCCGGACGCGCTGCTGCTGTCCTGATCGGACGGTCGCGGTCAGCTTGACGCGCTCGGGGTTCGTGCCGTGCGCGGGCCGCCGGACCTCGCCGGTCGGGGTGATCACCGAGGGCTTGTTCGACCGCCACGTGACCTGGGTGCCGTGCGGGCCGGCGGCGGGCAGCGTGATGTTGCCCCTGATGTCGTCGGCGTCCCAGACCACCAGCGCGTCGGCGTCGCGGCGGGCGCGCTCGGCGTCGGGGACCACCCCCAGCTCGCGCACCTCGGACGCGCTGAGCACCCTGCTGTAGAGCCTGAAGTCGCGCAGGTCGCCCTTGAGGTACCGGTCCCCGCTGTAGAGCGAGCGGCCCAGGTAGTTGGCGGTGGTGCTGCCGCCGCCGATGTCGGCCGGGGTGGTGGTGACCCCGGTGCGCCGGGCGACCTCGACGCCGTCCTCGTACAGCACGGCGGTCCGCCCGCCCAACGTGTAGGTAAGCGTCTTCCACACGCCGCGCGCCAGGTCGCGGCCCGCGGAGGTGGTCTGCTCGGTGGACCAGTCGCCGGTGGCGATGGAGGTGCGGTAGCCGTCGCCGGTGGTGAACAGGTAGCCGTTGCCCGCGCTGCCCGAGGAGTTGCCCAGGCCCCAGATGAAGTACGGGGTGGGCTGGTCGGGCGCGATGCGGACCCGCACCGAGACGCTGACCTCGGTCAGCCCGCGCAGGAGGTGGTCGGGCAGCTTGACGTGCCCGCCCGCACCGCCCAGCCGCAGGCCCTGCGCGCCCGAGGGCGCGGCGTCGCCGACGAGGGTCGCGGTGCGGCCGGAGCCGGAGGCGTCCGTCACCGCGGTGCCGGTGGTCTCGTTGAGCGGGTAGTGGACCACCAGCGCGTCGTCGGCCGACGCGGTCGGGGTGGTCAGTGCGGCCGCGGCGAGCGCCAGCGCGAGTGCCGCGGACAGTGGACGGGGACGGGGGCGTGCGCAGGCCATGACCGTCGTTCTCTCGTCTGCGCGCGGCGCGGGCCGCGCGTGGGAACAGGGCGTCCGGGGGCGTGCCGTGCACTGGATCACAAAAGTGAGCGCTAACATAAGTCGCCTCCGAACAGCGTGTCAAGAGCGCAACATCCGTGTTTCCGGGGGGTTGACGAGTGCATTGTGAGCGTTCACTCTTGTGCCCCAGGTGACCACGGTCACGCGGTACGCCCGTCCGCGAGCGTCTCGGGTTCACACGGAGGAAGCAAGTGCTGAAGAAGATCGCGACCGCCGCCTGCGCGGTTCTGCTGGGCACGCTGACGGCGTGCGGCTCGTCCGGCGGGCAGTCCGGCGGGTCCGCCGACGACGGCAAGATCACGATGGGATTCGCCCAGGTGGGCGCCGAGAGCGGGTGGCGCACCGCGAACACCAAGTCGATCCAGGAGGCCGCCGCGGCGGCCGGGATCGACCTCAAGTTCTCCGACGCGCAGCAGAAGCAGGAGAACCAGATCAAGGCGATCCGCTCCTACATCCAGCAGAAGGTGGACGTGATCGCCTTCAGCCCGGTGGTGGAGACGGGCTGGGACACCGTGCTGCTGGAGGCCAAGCGGGCCAACATCCCGGTGATCCTCACCGACCGCTCGATCGACTCCGACGACACCTCGCTGTACAAGACCTTCCTCGGCTCGGACTTCGTCGAGGAGGGCCGCAAGGCCGGTGACTGGCTGGTGGCCAACACCCAGGGCGAGACCAACGTCGTCGAGCTGCAGGGCACCACCGGCGCCGCACCCGCCATCGACCGCAAGAAGGGCTTCGAGGAGAAGATCGCGGCGCGGCCCGACATCAAGATCGTGGCCACCCAGACCGGCGATTTCACCCGCTCCGGCGGCAAGCAGGTCATGGAGGCGTTCCTCAAGTCCACCCCCGACATCGACGTGGTCTACGCCCACAACGACGACATGGGGCTGGGCGCGATCGAGGCGATCAAGGCCGCGGGCAAGGTGCCCGGCCAGGACATCCGGATCATCACCGTCGACGCGGTCAAGGACGGGATGCAGGCGCTGGCCAACGGCGAGATCAACTTCATCGTCGAGTGCAACCCGCTGCTGGGCGGGCAGCTGATGGACCTGGCCAAGAAGATCGTGGCGGGCGAGGAGGTGCCGCCCCGCGTGGTGACCGAGGAGACCACCTTCACCAGCGAGCAGGCCAAGGCGGCGCTGCCGGAGCGCAAGTACTGACCCCGGCCCGCGCGGGTGCGGCCCCGCCACCCTCCGGGTGTGGTGGCGGGGCCGCGCCCGCACCTCGAGCACGAAGGCAGGACCATGACCGAACCGGTCGTCGACATCCGCGGGATATCCGTCGAGTTCCCCGGCGTCAAAGCGCTGCAGGAGGTGGACTTCCGGCTGTTCCCCGGCGAGGTCCACGCCCTGATGGGCGAGAACGGCGCGGGCAAGTCCACCCTGATCAAGGCGCTGACCGGCGTGCACCGGCCGGTCGCGGGCGAGGTGCTGCTCGGCGGCGAGCGGGTCGCCTTCGCGGGTCCCGCGCAGGCGCAGGACGCCGGGATCAGCACCGTGTACCAGGAGGTCGCGCTGTGCGCGAACCTCACCGTGGCGGAGAACATCCTGCTGGGCCGGGAACCCCGCCGCTTCGGCGCCATCAACGGGCGCGCCATGCGCGCGCGGGCCGCCGAGCTGCTGGCGCGCATCGGGTTGCGCGTCGACCCCCGCTCCACGCTGGCCAGCCACCCCATCGCCATCCGGCAGCTGGTCGCCATCGCCCGCGCGGTGGCCATCGACGCGCGCGTGCTGGTGCTCGACGAGCCGACCTCCAGCCTGGACGCCGACGAGGTGGCCGAGCTGTTCCGGATCGTGCGGGTGCTGCGCGACGAGGGCGTGGCGGTGCTGTTCGTCTCGCACTTCCTCGACCAGGTCTACGAGATCGCCGACCGGATGACCGTGCTGCGCAACGGCCGCGTGGTCGGCGAGTGGACCACCGCCGAGCTGGGCAGGCTGGAGCTGGTGCAGGCGATGCTGGGCCGCGAGCTGGGCGTGCTCGACGAGCTGGAGCACCGCCCGGACAAGGGGCGGGCGGGCGAGCCGCTGCTGGTGGCCGAGCAGCTGGGGCGCAAGGGCGCGATCGCGCCGTTCGACCTGACCATCCGCCGCGGCGAGGTGGTCGGGCTGGCCGGGCTGCTGGGTTCGGGCCGCACCGAGCTGGCGCGGCTGCTCTACGGCGCGGACAAGGCCGACACCGGGCGGGTGCTGGTCGACGGCGAGCCGCTGAAGCTGCGCGGTCCCCGCGCGGCGATCGAAGCGGGCATCGCGTTCAGCTCCGAGGACCGCAAGGGCGAGGGCCTGGTGGCGGACCTGAGCGTGCGCGACAACCTGATCCTGGCCATGCAGGCGGCGCGCGGCTGGGCCCGTCCCGTGCCCCGCAAGCAGGCCGACGAGCTGGTGGCCAAGTACCTGAAGATGCTCGACATCCGCCCCGCCGACCCGGACGCGCTGGCGGGCAACCTGTCCGGCGGCAACCAGCAGAAGCTGCTGCTGGCGCGGTGGCTGGTGACCCGGCCGCGGCTGCTCGTGCTGGACGAGCCGACCCGCGGCATCGACGTGGGCGCCAAGGCGCAGATCCAGAAGCTGGTGGCGGAACTGGCCGCCGACGGCATGGCGGTGCTGTTCATCTCCGCGGAGTTGGAGGAGGTCGTGCGGGTGTCCGACCGGGTGGTCGTGCTCAGGGACCGGCGGGTGGTCGCCGAGCTGTCGGGGGTGGACCTGGGCGTGGACGACGTGGTGGAGCTGATCGCCGCGACGCCGGGGGCCGAGCCGGAGAAGGTGGCCTCGTGAGCAGGCGGCTGCTGTGGCCGGTGCTGGCGCTGGTGGCGCTGCTGCTGGTCAACGTGTTCGTGACGCCGTCGTTCCTGTCGCTGCGGATGCAGGACGGGCACCTGTTCGGCAGCCTGGTCGACATCCTGCGCAACGGCGCGCCGACGCTGCTGATCGCGCTGGGCATGACGCTGGTCATCGCCACCCGCGGCATCGACCTGTCGGTGGGCGCGGTGGCCGCCATCGCGGGCGCGGTGACCTGCACCCACATCGCCGCGGGCGGTGACCCGTTCGCCGGTATGGCCATCGCGCTGGCGCTGTGCGCGCTCATGGGGCTGTGGAACGGCTTCCTGGTCTCGGTGGTCGGCGTGCAGCCGATCATCGCGACACTGGTGCTGATGACCGCCGGGCGCGGTATCGCCATGCTGATCACCGAAGGTCAGATCATCACCGTGGACAACCCCGCGTACCGGCAGATCGGCGCGGGTTTCCTGGTGCTGCCCATCGCGATCCTGATCAGCGTGGCCGCGCTGGTCGGCGTGGCGCTGGTGACCCGGCGGACCGCGCTGGGCCTGCTCATCGAGTCCGTCGGCGTGAACCCGGAGGCCAGCAGGCTGGCCGGGGTGCGGTCGCGGACGATCATCTGGACGGTGTACGTGTTCGTCGCGCTGTGCTCGGGCGTGGCGGGACTGATGATCAGCTCCAACGTCAGCGCGGCGGACGCCAACAACGCCGGGCTGTGGATCGAGATGGACGCCATCCTGGCGGTGGTCATCGGCGGCACGTCGCTGGCTGGCGGCCGGTACTCGCTGACCGGCACGCTGCTGGGCGCGCTGATCATCCAGACGCTGACCACGACGGTCTACACGATCGGCGTCCCGCCCGAGGTGACCCTGGTGTTCAAGGCGGTCGTGGTGCTGGCGGTGTGCCTGCTGCAGGCGCCCGCGCTGTCCCGCGCGCTCGCCCCCCGGCGAAAGGTGGTGCTGCCATGACCGCGCTGACCGCTCGCGCCCCCAGCCGGTTCCTGCCCGTCATCGCGACGTTCGTGGTGTTCGTGGCGACCTTCGGGGTGGGGTCGTTGCGCTACGAGGGGTTCGCCACCGGGCAGGTGGTGGCGAACCTGTTCATCGACAACGCGTTCCTGATCGTGCTCGCGGTGGGCATGACGTTCGTGATCCTCACCGGCGGGATCGACCTGTCGGTCGGGTCGGTGGTGGCGCTGTCCACCATGATCGCGGCGGCGGCGCTGCGCGCCGGGTGGCCCGCCTGGCTGGTGGTGCCCGCCGTGCTGGCGACCGGCTCCGCGCTGGGGCTGCTGATGGGCGTGGTGATCCACCGGTTCCAGGTGCAGCCGTTCATCGTCACGCTGGCGGGCATGTTCCTGGCCCGCGGGCTGTGCTTCGTGATCAGCGTGGAGTCGGTGTCGATCAAGGACCCGACGTTCCGGGCGCTGGCCACCGGCACCCTGGAGCTGCCCGGCGGGGTGACCATCACGCACACCGTGGTCATCGCGCTGGTCGCGGTGGCCGTGGCGGCCTACGTGCTGCACCTGACCCGCTTCGGCCGCACCGTGTACGCGGTGGGCGGCAGCGAGTCCTCGGCCCGGCTGATGGGCCTGCGGACCGGGCGGGTCAAGGTCGGCGTGTACGTGATCAGCGGGTTCTGCTCGGCGCTGGCCGGGCTGCTGTTCAGCCTCTACATGCTGTCCGGCTACGGGCTGCACGCGGTGGGCATGGAGCTGGACGCGATCGCCGCCGTGGTGGTCGGCGGGAGCCTGCTCTCCGGCGGGGTCGGGTTCGTCGTCGGCTCGGTGGCCGGGGTGCTGGTGCTGGGCACCATCCAGACGCTGATCTCCTTCCAGGGCACGCTCAGCTCCTGGTGGACCAAGATCGTCATCGGCGTCCTGCTGCTGGCCTTCATCGTCCTCCAGCGCCTGATCGTGCGGCGGAGCTGACGCCACCTCCGCGAGTCCAACGCCCAGGGCCCCCGAGTTGTGAACTCGGGGGCCCTGGGCGTTCGGCCGTCCCGCGGTGGCCCGCCGCGATGGGCCTGCCGCGAACCGCCTGTTGACTCGGCGGTCACCCGTCTGCAACTCTTCGAGCGCCTTACGCAAAAAATCGACAACTAGCTGGAATTAGGCGACATCGGTCGCAGCAAGCCGCTCATGCCCCTGCGCGGAGGGGCGACGGTCCCTCCGCGGCCCGACGAGAAGGGCCCGGACGCCATGTCACCGACGACACGCGCAGCCGCCTGCCTGTTCGCGCTGTCCCTGCTCCCCCTGGCCGCCCCCACCTCCCACGCCGCCACCTCCCCCGAGCCCCGCACCGCCGTCACCGCCAGCGGCGGAACCGCCGCACTGGCCGCCGACGGCGACCGGAACACCACCTGGGAGGCCACGTCCTTCCCGCAGTGGGTGCAGCTCGACCTCGGCGCCCCGACGCGGGTGGACCAGGTCCGCCTGACCACCCCGCAGGGCTGGGCCGAGCGGTCCCAGACCTTCGCCGTGCAGGCCAGCCTGGACGGCCACGGCTTCAGCACGCTGGTCCCCTCCGCCGAGCACACCTTCGACCCGGCCACCGGCAACGCCGTGGAACTGGGCTTCGACCCCACCCTGGTGCGCTACGTGCGCGCGGAGGTCACCGCCAACACCGGCGGCCGGGGCGGGCAGATCTCCGAGCTGGAGGTCCGCCGTGCCTCCGACGCGACCGCCGCGCTGGCCGCGACCTACTCCGCCAGCAGCTCCACCGACGTCTACTCCGCCGCCAACGCCGGGGACGGTGACCAGGCGAGCTACTGGGAGAGCGCGAACAACGCCTTCCCCCAGTGGTTGCAGGCCGACCTGGGCTCGGCGGTCAAGCTCGACCGCCTGGTGCTGAAGCTGCCGACCTCCGGCTGGGGCGCGCGCACCCAGACCCTGTCGGTGCAGCGGAGCACCGACGGCTCCGCGTTCAACGACCTGGTGCCCACCAAGGCATACACCTTCGAACCCAGCGCGGACAACGCGGTGACGATCCAGTTCACCACCGTCACGACGCGGTACGTCCGGCTGCGCATCACCGCCAACACCGCGTGGCCCGCCGGGCAGATCTCGGAGTTCGAGCTGCACGGCCCCACCGGCGGTGACACCCGAGCGCCGTCCGCGCCCGGCGACCTGGCCTACAGCCAGCCGCAGGCGGGTCAGGTCCGGCTGACCTGGACCGCCGCCACCGACGACGTCGGCGTCACCGGCTACGACATCTACGCCAACGGCGCGCTGCGCACCAGCGTGGCGGGCGACGTGCTGTCCTACACCGATTCCCAGCCCGACGGCGTGCGGGTGGTCTACTTCGTCCGGGCCAGGGACGCGGCGGGCAACCAGTCCGCCGACAGCAACTCGGTGACCCGTCCCGGTTCCGGCCAGCCCGGCGCCAACCTCGCCCTGGGCAAGCCGATCTCGGCCTCGTCCCACGCCTTCACCTTCGTCGCGGCCAACGCCAACGACAACGACGTCACCACCTACTGGGAGGGCGCGACCTACCCGAACACGCTGACCGCGCAGCTGGGCGCGAACGCCGACCTCAGCTCGATCACCCTGCGGCTCAACCCCGACCAGGCGTGGGGCCCGCGCACGCAGAACATCCAGGTGCTCGGCCGCGAGCAGAGCGCGTCCGGCTTCACCAGCGTCGTGGCGGCGGCGGACTACTCGTTCAGCCCCGCCAACGGCAACAGCGTCACCATCCCGGTGTCCGCGCGGGTGGCCGACGTGCAACTGCGCATCACCTCCAACACCGGTGCGCCGGGCGGCCAGGTGGCGGAGTTCCAGGTCTTCGGCGTCGCCGCCCCCAATCCCGACCTGACGGTCACCGGCACCGCGTTCACGCCCGCGAGCCCGGTGGAGACCGACGCGGTCACGCTGTCCGCGACCGTGCGCAACGCGGGCACCACCGCTTCGGCCGCGACCGACGTGACCTTCTTCCTGGGCACGACTTCAGTGGGCACCGCGCCGGTCGGTGCTCTGGCGGCGGGCGCTTCGGCGACCGTAACGGCGAACATCGGCGCGCGCGCCGCGGGTTCGTACGAGTACACCGCCAAGGTCGACGAGACCAAGAAGGTCATCGAGCAGGACGAGGCCAACAACTCCCGGCCGCACCCCGACGCGCTGGTGGTCACGCCGGTGCCCAGCTCGGACCTGGTCGCCGCACCGGTGAGCTGGACGCCCCAGAACCCGGCCAACGGGCAGAGCACGGCCTTCAGCGTGGCGATCAGGAACCAGGGCACCACCGCCTCGGCGGGCGGCGCGCACGGCATCACGCTGACCGTCCTCGACGCCACCACGGGCGCTGCCGTGCGGACGCTGACCGGCACCCACACCGGCGCGATCGCGGCGGGCTCGACCACGGCCCCGGTCGACCTCGGCTCGTGGCCCGCGACCAACGGCAAGTACACCGTCCGCACCGCCATCGCCGCCGACGCCAACGAGATCCCCGCCAAGCGGGCCAACAACACCACCGACCAACCGCTGTTCGTCGGTCGCGGCGCGAACGTGCCGTGGACGCACGTGGAAGCCGAGGACGGCGTCACCGCCGGCGGCGCGACCACCGTCGGCCCCAACCGCACGGTCGGCGACCTGGCCGGTGAGGCGTCCGGGCGGCGCGCGGTCACCCTGAACACCACCGGCGCCTCGGTCGAGTTCACCACCACCGCGCCGACCAACACGCTGGTGACCCGCTTCTCCATCCCGGACGCGCCGGGCGGCGGCGGCATCAACGCCACGTTGAACCTCTACGTGGACGGCGTCTTCCACAAGGCGATCGACCTGACCTCGAAGTACATGTGGCTCTACGGCAACGAGAGCGGCCCCGGCAACTCGCCGGGCGCGGGCGGGCCGCGGCACATCTACGACGAGGCGAGCGTGATGCTCGACAGCACGGTCCCGGCGGGCAGCCGGATCAAGCTCCAGAAGGACGCGGGCAACAGCACCACCTACGCGATCGACTTCGTCAACTTCGAGCGGGTCGCCCCGGCGGCCAACCCCGACCCCACCCGCTACGCGGTGCCCGCCGGGTTCACCCACCAGGACGTGCAGAACGCGCTGGACCGGGTCCGCATGGACACCTCCGGCGCGCTGGTCGGCGTGTACCTGCCCGCCGGCGACTACCAGACCGCGCAGAAGTTCCAGGTGTACGGCAAGCCGGTCAAGGTGGTGGGCGCGGGCCCCTGGTACACCAGGTTCTTCGCCCCCAGCACGCAGGAGAACACCGATGTCGGCTTCCGGGCCGAGTCGTCGGTGAACGGCTCGACCTTCAGCGGGTTCGCCTACTTCGGCAACTACACCTCGCGCATCGACGGCCCCGGCAAGGTGTTCGACTTCGCCAACGTCTCCAACATCACCATCGAGAACGTCTGGGCCGAGCACGTGGTGTGCCTCTACTGGGGCGCGAACACGGACTTCATGACGATCCGGGACTCGCGCATCCGCAACACCTTCGCCGACGGCGTGAACATGACCAACGGCAGCACCGACAACCGGGTTGCCAACATCGAGGCGCGTGCCACCGGTGACGACAGCTTCGCGCTGTTCTCCGCGATCGACGCGGGCGGCGCGGACGAGAAGAACAACGTCTACGAGAACCTGACCTCGATCCTGACCTGGCGCGCGGCCGGGCTGGCGGTCTACGGCGGCTACCTCAACACCTTCCGCAACATCTACATCGCCGACACCCTGGTGTACTCCGGGGTCACCATCAGCTCGCTGGACTTCGGCTACCCGATGAACGGCTTCGGGCCGGACCCGACGACGTTCACCGGGCTGACCGTCGTCCGCGCGGGCGGGCACTTCTGGGGCGGGCAGACCTTCCCCGGCATCTGGATGTTCTCCGCCTCCAAGGCGTTCCGGGGCATCCGGGTCGACGACGCCGACATCATCGACCCCACCTACAGCGGCATCATGTTCCAGACCAAGTACGACGACCGGGGACGACCGGAGAACCCCATCCAGGACACCGTGCTGACCGACATCAGCGTCTCCGGGGCGCGCAAGAGCGGTGACGCCTTCGACGCCAAGTCCGGGTTCGGCCTGTGGGCCAACGAGATGCCCGAGGCGGGGCAGGGACCGGCGGTCGGCTCGGTGACGTTCAACGGGCTGCGGTTGAGCGACAACCACCAGGACATCCGCAACACGACGTCCACCTTCACCATCGTCGTCAACAACTGACCCATCCACAGGGCCTCCCGCCCGCGCTCGACGAGCGCGGGCGGGAGGCGGGCTCAGCTCCACAGCACGGGTGCGCGGGCCTCCACCTGGGCGTCCATGTGCGCGGCGACCTCCTCGGCGGGCAGGGGGGGCCAACCGGCGCCCGTCCCGCAGGCGCAGCGCGACGGTGCCGTTCGCGGCTTCCTCACCGCCGATCACGACCTGGTAGGGCACCAGCCGGGATTGGCGGACGCGAGCGCCCAGGCTGCCGCGCTCCACCACCTCGACGCGCAACCCCAACGCGGCGCACCGCTCGGCGAACGCCGTGGCGGGCGCGAGCTCGCCGCCGGAGACGGGCAGCACCACCACTTGGACGGGTGCCAGCCAAGCGGGGAACGCCCCGCTGTGCTGCTCGACCAGCTGGGCCACCGCCCGCTCCACGCTGCCGATGACGCTGCGGTGCACCATGACCGGCCGGTGCCGGGCCCCGTCCGGCCCGGTGTAGCCGAGGTCGAACCGCTCGGGCTGGTGGAAGTCGACCTGCACGGTGGACAGGGTCGTCTCGCGCCCCGCGCCGTCGACCACCTGCACGTCGATCTTGGGGCCGTAGAAGGCCGCCTCCCCCGCCACCGCCTCGTACTCCAGGCCGGAGCGGTCGAGCACGTCGGCGAGCAGGGCGGTGGACCGCCGCCACAGCTCCGGGGCGGCGACGTACTTCCCACCGGGACCGGGCAGCGAGAGCCGGTAGCGGGCGGGCCGGATGCCCATCGCCTCGTACGCCCGCCGGATCATCGCCAGCGCGGCGAGGGCCTCGTCCGCGACCTGGTCGGTGGTGCAGAAGACGTGCGCGTCGTTGAGCTGGATGGCGCGGACGCGGGTCAACCCGCCCAGCACCCCGGACAGCTCCGAGCGGTACATGCCACCCAGTTCGGCCAGGCGCAGCGGCAGCTCGCGGTAGCTGCGGGCGCGTGAGCGGTAGACCAGCGCGTGGTGCGGGCACAGGCTGGGCCGCAGCACGACCTGCTCGCCGCCCAGGTCCATGGGCGGGAACATGTCCTCGCGGTAGTGCGACCAGTGCCCGGAGATCTCGTACAGCTCCCGTTTCCCCAGCACGGGCGAGTACACGTGCCGGTAGCCCGCGCGGCGTTCGGCGTCGCGGACGTACTCCTCCAGGGCGTGCCGCACCACCGCGCCGTCGGGCAGCCAGTACGGCAGCCCCGCGCCGATGAGCGGGTCGGTGTCGAACAGGGCCAGCTCGCGGCCGAGCCTGCGGTGATCGTGCCTGGGGTGGTCGTGCCCTGGATGGTCGTGCCCTGGATGGTCGTGCACGGTGGTCTCCTCGCGAGTGCGGGGACGAGCGACCACGTGAAGAAGCTCCGGGGCACTCGCCCCGGAGCTTCGACTGCAGCAACTGTCAGCGCGCCGGGACCGTCTCCGGCGTCGTAGTCAGGTCAACGCGCTGCACGAACGCCACGATAGCAACACCGCGGCTCCTGACCACCCGGTTAAATCCTGCCGGTGCCCGCGCCGCTGGTGACCACGGATTTCACCGAGCTCGCCGGATCCAGCGCGTAGGAGTAGGGAATCGACTTCACCGAGCCGCCCTGGTCGCCCGAACCGGAGTTGACGAAGTGGTTGTTGCGCGCGACCAGGTTCGCGGCGGGCGAGTCGCCCTCGCCGCGGTGGAACGGGTCTTCGGTGTTCTCGAAGTAATTGCCCTCGACCAGGACACCCGCTTCGAGGGTGGAGGCCACGCCGTAATCGGTGACGCCGCCGTAGTAGTTGTTGTAGACGTGCACGGGGTTGCCGAAGCGCACCCTGGGGTGCCGCTGCCGCGTGCCGTCGAACCAGTTGTGGTGGTAGCTGACCCGCAGCTTGCCCCGGTCCTCGGAGCCGTTGTCGTCGTCGTGGCCCAGCAGCATGGTCTTGTTGTGGTCGGTGAACTTGTTCCACGAGACGGTCACGTAGTCCGAGGCGCGCTTGATGTCCACCGCGCCGTCGCTGCCGCTGGAGAAGGTGTTGTGGTCGATCCACACCCGCGTGGAGTACTGGACGTTGATCGCGTCGTCGCCCCAGTCGCGGAAGTTGAGGTTGCGGACGATCACGTTCGAGGCGTTGGCGATGTTCAGGCCCTGGCCGGTGATGGTGGCACCGGCGTCGCCGATGATCGTCTTGTTCGACGCGACCTTGGTCATGCTCGACAGCGCGATCGTGCCCGAGACGCGCACCACGGCCGCGCTCGACGACTGCACCGCCGAGGTGAACGCGGACGCGGTGCTGACCGTGACGGGCGCGGCGCTGCCGCCGCCGGTCGTGCCGCCGCCCTGCGTCGCCCAGCCTTCGAGGGCGAACGACGCCGCGGTCGCCGGGGGCGCGATGGCGGAGGTGCCCGCCAGCACCAGGGCGGCGACGAGCCCGGTGCGCCGGTGCACGCGGGTTGAGGTGAGGGACATGGGTGGGTTCCTCCCGGGAACAACGTAGTGACAATGGACCGGCGGCGGTTCATCGTGGCGGCGTTCCGGGATCGGCGGTCGCCCGGACCGAACAAGTGCGAAAGGAGCCGACATACCCCTATAAGCGCATGTCGAAGCACCTGCCGAGCCGGGCGTTCATATTTGTGAACCTTTTGCACAAGTGCGAACGAAGTATTGCCAGGACATCCTCCGCGCGTCAACAGCGCGACCAGTTTCGACCTGCGTTCGACCTTTTTCGAAACTCTTTCGTCGAATTCGAGTCGAATTCGACCAGACGCGGCGCGCGGCTGAACCGTTCAGGCGGGCGGCCATCCCACGGCGGCGGCAGCGGGGGCTTCCGCTGTGGCGGTGACTCGACGTAACCTGCGGCGATCGAGGCACTCCGTACAGTGAGGTACCAGGAGGGCGCGTGGTCACGATCGCCGAGGTCGCCGCGCACGCGGGCGTGGCGCCCAGCACGGTGTCGTACGCCTTGTCCGGCAAGCGGTCCATCTCCGCGGGTACGCGGGCGCGGGTGGAGGCGAGCGTGCGGGCGCTGGGGTACTGCGCCGTCGCGTCCACCAGGAGTCAGCGCAGCGGCGTGCTGGCGCTGGCCCTGCCGCTGCGGGCGGGCGTGGAGTTGCGGGTGGTGATGCGGTTCGTGGGCTCGATCGCCGCCGCCGCCAGGGAGCACGGGCTGGACGTGCTGCTGGTGACCGAGGACCGCGGCGCTCGGGGCCTGCGCGCCGCGGTGGAGCAGCACCGGGCCGACGGAGTCGTGGTGATGGACGTGGGGATGCGCGACGAGCGCGTCACCGCGCTGCGCGAGCTGCGGCGTCCGTCGGTCCTCATCGGATTCCCGGCCGACCCGTCCGGGTTGACCTGCGTGGACCTGGACTTCACCGCGGCGGGCTCGCGGTGCCTGGACCACCTGGCCGACCTGGGGCACCGGCACGTCGCCCTGCTCGGCTCGCCCGAGGCGGTGTACCGGCGGGAAACCGCTTTCGCGCACCGCACGGTGGCCGGGGTCAGCGCGGCGGCGATGCGGCGCGGGGTGTCGGTGACGACGCTGGCCACCGGGCCCGACGTGCGCGCCGCGCTCGCCGCGCTGGGGCCCGCGGTCACCGGGCTGGTGGTGCACAACGAAACGGCGCTGGCGGCGGTGCTGGACGGCTTGGCGGCGCTGGGAAAGCGGGTGCCGCGCGACGTGTCGGTGGTGGCGATCCGGCCCGACGGGGTAGGTCCCCCGGTCACGTCGGTGCGCGTGCCCGCCGACGAGCTGGGGCGGCGGGCGGTGGAGCTGCTGGTGCGGCAACTGGAACGCGGCGAACCGCTGCGGTCGCTGACCCTGCTGCCCCCGCGCCTGACCGACCGCGGCACCACCGCCCCACCCCCACCACCGGCAAGTACTACCCGACCCACCCCGAAGGGCCGGTAACTACTACCCGATGTGGACGCGGGTAGTGGTCGTGCGCCCTGGGACGGGCCACGGGTAGTACTTGCCGGTGCGGGTGGTCAGTCGCGGACGAAGGCGTCCACCCGTGCGGCCACACCCGCCGCGTCCGCGTTCTCCCGGTGCAGCATGGCCAGGCCGCGCACCGGCGCCAGCCGGTCGGCCAAGCGGGTGGAGCCGATTCCCCGCGACGCCTCCAGCGCCTCCTCGCACACCGACGCCGCCTCGTCGAAGTCGTGCGCCAGCAAGTGGTTGGTGGTCAACGCGATCAGGCTCAACGCCCGGCTGCGCGCCATGTTCGGCCCGTACCCCGCCGCCGCGGCGGTGAGCAGCCGGATGGCGGTGGCGCTGTGCGCGCGGTCGACCGTGCGGGCCAATTCGGTGTGGACCACGCCGGTCATCGCCGTCAGGTCCGTCCCGTCGAAGAACCTGGCCCAGTCGGCCACCTCCGAGGCGCGGTCGAACTGGTCGTGCGCCCGCCGCAGGCATTCCAAGGCGGGTCGCACGTTGCCCACCGCCGCGTGCGCCCACGCCTGGTTCACGTGCAGGATCGCCTTGGAGTGCGCCGACACCGCCACGGCCGCACCGCGATCGAACTCCAGCAGCGCGTCGTCGCACGCGCCGCGGTGCAGGTGCAGGCGTCCGGTCCGGTAGTGGATGTTGGCGGCGAGGTCGTCGTGGCCCGCCTCGGTGGCCAGCTCCAGCGCCCGTGCCCAGTGCCTGCCCGCGGCCTGGTTCACCCCGGTGTCGAAGCAGGTCCACGCGGCCAGGTTGTGCGCGTCCGCCAGTGCCACCAGCAGCCGGACGCGCACCGCGTGGGTGGCCCGCGCGTCCAGCAGCCGGTCGTGCCACTGCGCCGAGGCCACCGCCGCGTCGCGGCACGCGCCGCCGCCCGCGCGGTAGTCCTCTTGGCGCAGCACGGCGGTTCCCTCCTCGATCCGCGCCACGTCTTCGAATCCCACCCGCTCCGGCACGTCGGACATGGCAGCACCTCCTCCCCCGAGGGTGCCCGGTCCGCTGCGCTGCGCATCCCCCCACACCGGAACGGACGCGCGCCCGTACACGAGCGGCCCTGTCCACCGAGCGGTCCCGCCACCAGCGGTCACGTTCGACGAGGTTCACTGCACCAGTGACGGGTACAGCTCGACGAGGTCACCGGACAGCGTCGCCTTGACCCGGCGGGACATGTCGTCGACCAGGATCTCGTACCGGTCGGCCTCGATGCCGTCCAACGCCGACTCGGCGATCTGGTCGGCCGAGACCTTCGGCTCGTCGATCCCCGCGGTCATGTCGGTGTCGACGTACCCGACGTGCAGGCCGGGCACGGTGATGCCGCGCGGTTCGAGCTCCAGGCGCAGGGCGTTGCTCTGCGACCACAGCGCGGACTTCGTCGCGCTGTACGCGCCGGACATGGCGATCCAGGACAGCACCGAGTGCACGTTGAGGATGTGGCCACCGCCGTTGCGCTCGATGACCGGCGCGAACGCGCGGGTGGTGCGCAGCGGCCCGAAGAAGTTGACGTCGAACTCGCGCCGGATCTGCTCCAGCGGGGATCGCAGGTACGAGGTTCAGCGGCACCCCCGCGTTGTTGACCAGGATGGTGACGTCGTCCGCGACTCGGGCCAGCTCGGCGACCGAGGACGGGTCGGTGACCTCCAGGGGCAGTGCCACGGCGTCGGGGCGGGTGATCGTGCGCGGGTCGCGCGGTGGCGTAGACCTTCGCCGCGCCGCGCTCGTACAGCGCCCGCACCAGCGCTTGGCCCATGCCCCGGTTGCCGCCGGTGACCAGCGCGGTCGCTCCGTCGATCGTGGTCATGAGTCTGCTCCTCGCCGTGGAAACCGATCTGTTTTCACCGCGCAACCCACGCGGTGACCTGACGTCGTGCCCTCCTCTCGGGATCGGCTCCTTGTCCCGGCGGCAGGAGGAGATCAGCAGCTCGCCGGACTATCACGGCTGCCCCATGGTGGCCGTCGCCGCGGAGCTGAAGGACACCGCGCACCCGGCCAGCACCGTGGCGCGGCGGCACAAGCAGGACTTGACCGACTTCTTCCGCGCCGAGGCGGAGCGGGCGGGCGTGGCCGACCCGGACACCCTGGCCGCCCAGTTGACCATCGTCTTCGACGGCGCCTCGGCCCGCTCCGTCGTCCGCGCCGAACCCCTGGGCGGCCTGGGCCTGCGCGCCGCCACCGCCCTGCTGGACACCGCCGGCGTCCCCTGACCCCGCGCGTTCAGGCGTCCCGACCTTCGGGACCACGTTGCCGGGTAGTGGTTACCGGCCCTCCGAGGGAGGGCTGGTAGTACTTGCCGACTCGCTGGGGTGGGGTGCCGGGTGCGCGGAGCGGTCTACACCAGGTCGGCCATGTCGAGCACGAAGCGGTAGCGGACGTCGTTGCGCCCCAAGCGGTCGAGAGCTTCGTTCACCCGCGCCGACGGCACCAGCTCGATGTCCGCGGTGACGCCGTGCTCGGCGCAGAACTCCAGCATCGCGGCGGTTTCGGGACGGCCGCCGCTCCCCGCCGAGCTGAGCTTCTTGCGCCCGATCAGCAGGTCGAGGCCCTCCACGGTGACCGGACCGAGATAGCCGACCTGGCTGAGGGTCCCGTCCAGGGCGACCAGCCTCAGGTAGGGGGCGAGGTCGTGGGGGACGGCGATGGTGTCGATGACGACGTCGAACCGCTCCTTCACGGCGGCCATCCGCTCCTGGTCGGTCGACACGACCAGGTCCGCCGCGCCGAAGCGGCGGGCGTCCTCGGCCTTGTCCGCCGACCGGCTGATGACCGTGGTGTCGGCCCCGAGCGCCACGGCGAACTTGACCGCGAGGTGTCCGAGGCCGCCGAGCCCGACCACCGCGACGCGGCTGCCGGGGCCGACGCCGAGCGCCCGCAGCGGTTCCCAGACGGTGACGCCCGCGCACAGCAGAGGAGCGGCGGCGGCCGGGTCGAGCCCGGCGGGGAGCGGGTGGGCGAACCCGTCGCGCACCACGTACTCGCGGGAATAGGCACCCAGTGTGGTGGTTCCGTCGTGGCGGTCGGTACCGCCGTAGGTCAGGGTCGGGAACTCGTGGCAGAAGTTCTCCTGCCCCTTCAGGCACATGGCGCACGCGCCGCAGGAGTCGACGATGTTGCCGACCGCGACGGCGTCGCCCACGGCGAATCGCGTGACATCGCGGCCGATGTCGGTCACCACGCCGGTGAACTCGTGACCCGGCACCAGCGGCGCGCCGCCGTTGTCGCGGTAGGCGTGGATGGAGTGCAGATCGGTGTGGCAGACGCCGCAGTAGTCCACGCGCACCGCGATGTCATCGGCTCGCAGGTCTCTCCGTTCGAACGACACCCGCCGCAGCGCGGTTCCGCCGCGGTCGGCCTGCCAGCCCACAGTGGTCCTCATGACGCTCCCCTACAAACAGACTGTTCTGTCTATTGGGGCCAGGCTAGCCGCCGGGAGCAGCGGGGGCAAACCGACCGGTCTGTTGTTATCGTGCTCGGCATGGTGCAGAAGCCCCTGACCTCGCGCGGCGTCGCCACGCGGCAGCGCATCCTGGACGTGGCGACCAGCGAGTTCGCCGAGCACGGCATCGCCGGGGCCCGCATCGACCGGATCGTGGCGGCGGCCCGCACGAACAAGGCCCAGCTCTACGGCTACTTCGGCAGCAAGGAGGGCCTGTTCGACGCGATCTTCTTCGGTTCCCTGGAACGGATCATGACCGTCGTGCCGATCGACGCGGCCGACCTCGCGGACTGGGCCGTCCGGCTGTACGACGAGTACCTGCGCCGCCCCGACCTCATCCGGCTCGCCACGTGGGCCCGCCTGGAGAGGCGCCCGGTCGGTCACCTCGTCGACGACGCCAGCAGGCTCGACGACGCCAAACTGCGCGCCATCGCCGACGCGCAAGCCGCGGGAACCGTCCGGTCCGGCGATCCGTTCGACCTGATGGCGATGGTCATCGCGATGTCCATGGCGTGGTCGCCGGTCAGCAACGTCTACGCCGCCAGCGAGCAGGAACCGCCGGAAGCCCACGAACGCCGCCGAGCCCTGCTCCGCGAGAGCGTCCAGCGGGTCGTGGCCCCCGGCTGACAGCCCGACCCGAGCGCTCGGGTCGCGGTGTCCGAGCGCTCGGGTCGCAGTTCAGAGGAAGAGGTAGCGCATCCGGTCGCCGAACACGGCGTGCCCGCGCAACCGCTCGAACTGGGCCACGTGCTCGGCCACGTCCTCGGGGTCGGTGATGACCACGTTGCCCGCCAACAGCTCCACCACGACCATGCGCTCGTCCAGCACGCGGTAGCCCGCGTCCGGGATGGACGCCTTCGAGAAGAACGGGATGATGCCCACCTCGATCCCCTCCGCCATGCTCACCCGGTACACCTGCTGCACCAGGTCCGGCGCCGAGCGAACCACCCCTTCCGGCATCAGCACCACGAACTCCTTGCCGCGCGGCGGCTTGTCCAGCACGGCTTCCGGGAGACCGCCGACGCCGAGGACGCGCACCGTCGTCGCGGACTGCTCGGCCCGCGCCACCCGGACCTGCTGGCGGGCCGCGCCCCGGTGCAGGACCGCGCGGCGGTGGCGCGCGTCGCGGGACACCAGCGAGGCCAGCTCCACCATGCGGCCCCGGATCTCCGGCGACACCGCGTAGTTCTCCGCCAGCCGGGCCACGTCGTCCACTTTGGGCACGAGCCTGCCGGTCTCCAGTTTGGACAGCTTCGACTGGCTCATGCCCGCCCGCGCACCGGCGTCGCGCCCGGTGAGCCCCGCGTTCAGCCGCGAGGACAGCAGCAGCACCGACAACTCCTCGCGGCGCGCCCCCGCGTCGCCCTCGCCCAGGTTCACCCTGGCCGCGCGCGCCCCGCGCGAGCGCAGCTCCACCCCCTCCGACACCAGAGCGCTGCGCACCGTCCCGTAGGAGCGGCCCGTCATCGCCGCCAGAGCGCGGATCGTCCGTCCGCGTGAGTATTCCGCCGTCACGAATTCCCGGAAGTGCGTCATCACTCGTCCTCCACCTTGCGCCTCCGCCCCCCGGAGGCTCCCCACTGCCCTGGGAAAACCCAATGCCCTCGTGCGCGGGGCGGCCCGGCCGATGCCGCGACGCGACCGGACCACCCACCCGACCGGAGCGGAAGAGGAACCGCGAGACGCGAGCCACTCCGTCGAGCCCTGGCCGAGCCAGGCGAAGATCAACGTAACGGTGCACATGCAGGTTGAGAAGTACACCATCGAGTGAGGTACACGAGCGGCGATGTGCGGCAGACTTGCGCCGGAAATTCCCATCCCCGAAGGAAGTTGAGGTGGTCATGTCCGGTAACGGCGCGAGCCCGACGGTCTACAAGCGACAGTTGGGCCTGGCGCTCACGTCCTTGCGCGAGGACGCGGGCAAGACCCCGGAGGCCGTGGCGGAGGTCCTGGAGTGCTCGGTGGCCAAGATCCGCCGGATCGAGGCCGGTGACGTCGGCGTCCGGGCGTCGGAGCTGAAGGACCTGCTGGAGTTCCTCGGCGCGACCAAGCAGACCCGCAAGCACCTGGAGGAGCTGGCGCGGGAGGCGCGCAAGCGGTCGCCGCGCACCGCCTACGGCTCGGTGCTGCCGGACTTCTTCCGCAAGTTCTTCAACCTGGAGCAGATCGCCGCCGAGGTCCTGCGCTACCACTCCGATTTGATTCCGGGGCAGCTGCAAACCCCCGACTACGCCCGTGCGCTGCTGGAGGCCAACCCGCTGCACGACGAGCAGGAACTGGACCGGCTCGTGCAGGCCCGGCAGGCGCGCCAGTCGCGCCTGACGGACGGGGAGAGCAGCCAACGCCTGCACGCGGTGCTGCACGAGGCGGCCGTCCGCACGGTGGTCGGCGGTCCCGACGTGATGCGGGACCAGTTGCTGCACCTGCGCAAGCTGGCCGCCATGCAGAACGTCACCGTGCAGGTCATCCCGTTCAGCGCGGGCGCGCACGCGGCGTCGGGCTTCCCGTTCGTCCTGCTGCGCTTCCCGGACAACCTGGGCAACGTCGTCTACCTGGAGAACCTGACCACGGCGGCCTCCATCGACGCCCCGAAGCACGTCAACGAGTACGAGATGGTGTTCCGCCAGGCGGTTGGAGCTGCGCTCTCACCGGCGAAGAGCAGTGCCCTGCTGGCTACAGTGGCAGGTGAACTGTGACTCACCGGAATGGGAGGTACGGGCGATGGCCCCGGACACCACCTGGCGGAAGTCCAGCCACAGCGGCGGCAACGGCGGTGATTGCGTCGAGGTGGCGCACCGCGTGAGCCGAACGCTGGTGCGGGACTCGAAGAATCCCGACGGGCCCGTGCTGGGCTTCGGCGCGAAGAGCTTCACCGGTTTCCTGGTCGCGCTGAAGGGCGCGTGACTCCCTGGTCCCCGGCGCACCCGCGCCGGGGACCGTTCAGCGTTCCCGCCACCGCGCCACGACGTGCTCCACGTCGAACGGCATCAGGTTCAGCGGCGGCCCGGACATCGGCTTGCGGATCGCGTCCACGATCCTGGCGTTGATCGCCCCGATGATGGCCCGCACCTCCTCTTCGGTGCGCGCCCGGCCCGCCGCCTCCCGCGCGGCGGCGGCTTCCTTGCGCAGCAGCAGCGTCGGGGGCAGCGCGGTGCCCTCTTCCCGCCGCACCTTCTCGTTGATCCACCACAGCTCGTCGTGCGGCTCGCCCAGCCCGCTCAGCGGCTTGCCGGAGCCGGGCAGGTCGTCGAACTCGCCGCGCTCCTGCGCCTCGCGGATCTGCCTCTCGACCCACGTCTCGAAGCCCACACCAGCGGGTTTGCGCTCGGTCACGCCTTCCAGGCTACCTGTAGGCGGTGATGACCGCGGTGGGCTCCGCGGGCCCGTGCTCATCGTGGGAGAAGCGGGCGATCCACGTCGAACCCGAGGTGTCGACCTCGCCCCACACGTACCCGCCCGCACCGCCGTCGGCGCAGATCATCGACAGCGCCAGTCCGTCGACCGGCTGGTAGCCCTCGTGCGTGGTCGCGGTGCACACCTCCCCCGTGGCCAGCTCCAGCAGCCACGGCCGTCGCGGCGCGTCGGGCGGCGCAGGGGTGCGGGCGGGAAGCGGCGCGGTCAGCTCGACGGCCAGCCCGTTGTCCTGACCGGTGGGGCAGAAGGCCCGCCCCGGTTCGTCGGGCGAGGAGAAGCAAGGATCGAAGTCGGATTCCATGACGCGGCAGCTCCAGGCGTCGTCACGGGCGGTGATCCGGGACGGGGTCGCGCACTGCCCCTGCTCGGTGGAGTGGAGCTCCTGTCCGGTGAGAGCGAAGTCCACGACCCGCGTGGGCGGGCCGTGCGGTGTCGTGGTGGTGGTCGGTGTGACGGGTGGGGCGGGTGCGCGCCACAGGACCACACCCGCGTCGTCCGACCGCCTCGTCCCGAACAAGAACACCGAGCCAGCGGTGGCGGCGATCGCGGTGAACTCCGACGCGGTGTCGAAACCGTTGTCGCGCACGGGTTCTTTGCGCCACGTCACGCCGTCCGCCGAGATCCACACCGCCCCGGTGCCCGCGTAGGCGTCCATGGCGCTGCCGACCGCGATGAAGCCATCGCCCCACGGCCGGACGTCCCGCGCCTCCTGCTGGCTCCTGGGCAGCGCCCCGACGTCGGGCAGCTCGCCGAGGTCGATGGAACCGCTGCGCCAGTTCTCCCCCGCGCGCCGGTACCAGGCCCCCAGCTCAACGGCCAGGGCCGGGTCGCCCTCGCGGGTCAGCGCCACGGTGGTCCCGCCCGCGCCGGCCGCGACGACGAGCGCCCCCTTGGGCAGTCCCTGGCTGAGGTCGTGCCAGTCCAACCCGTTGCGCGAACCGTGCAGAAAAGGCGTGTCCAGTCCCCACACGTCCTGGAGCAGGAAGCCGTCCGAGGTCGCTGTCAGCTGCGGCGGCATGAGGCCGTCCAGCTCGCCCAACTCCAGCACGCTCGTGCGGTCGAACTCGCGACCGTCCCGCGAGTGCCAGGTCCGCACGTCCTGGCGGCTCGACGACGTGGCGTCCCAGGGGCCGTAGCCCGCCACGACCACGCCGCGCGGACCCGCCGCCACCGCCAGCGCGGTGTCCTCGGGGAAAGCGCCCTCCAGCGGGGTCGACTCCCATCGGCGGCCGTCGTCGGTGCGCCACACCGCCGCGCCGCCCGCCGTCAGTCCGAGCAGGTACCCGTTCCCGCCATGCCCGGCCACGCCGATCACCTGTGTCAGGCCGTCCGGCGCGGCGGGCCACCACCGCTCGCCGTTGTCGGAGGCGAAGGCCACCGGCTGGTCGAAGCCCGCGGCGGCGACCAGTCCGCCGTCCCAGCCCGCGACGTGGGTGACGGTCACGTCCTCGGGCAGGTCGGTGGCGACCTTCGTCCACCGGGGCGGTCGGGGCGCGGGCTCGGGTGCGGCCGTGCAGGCCGCGAGCAGCAGGGCGGCCAGCGCCAGCCCTCTCAGCACCCCGGCACCCATCGCCGGTGATCGGGTTCTTCCAGGCAGAACCGGCCCGTCGTGGCCGTGGTGTCGGTGGTGCCGAACGGTTCGCCGTTGTCGTCCACCACGAGGTCGCCTTCCTCGTCGCCCGAACTCCAGTGCAGGTGCAGCCGCCACCGCACGTGCTCGGCGCGGGCGAAGGGGGTGATGACGAACTGCTCCGGGTCCGCCTCCGCGACCTTGTACGGGAACGGCTGCGTCTCCTTGCCGGGGAGCAGTTCCGGTGCGCCCGCGGAGAGTTCGAGCCGGTAGTGACGTGGGGTCATGTCGCTGCCGCAGCCGCTCTGCAGGAAGGCCCCCCGCATGGCCGGGGCTCGGTCCACGACCTCGACCTCCATCTTCCGCAGTACGACGGCCCGACCGGTCAGCCCCTGGACGTTGACGGCCACCTCACCGCCGCTGGAGAGCACGGCCCCGGCCGGGCGCTCGGAACGCGGGACGGCGTCCCCCGGCTCGGGCACCACCCAGCCCGTGTCGCAGTCGGCGGGCAGGCTCACCGAGGTCACCACGGCCAGCGGGGTGTCGGGGTCGTTCGTGGCGGTCATCCGCCAGACGACGAACGGGATCACCAGCACGAGGACCAGGGCGACGACCAGGAGCGCGTACAGGCCGCGGCGGTCGTCGCTGCCGCCGATCCGGATGCGCCGGGCCTGGACCACCGTCCCCGCTCGGCCGCTCATCTCGTTGCGCGTGTCTTCGATGGCCACGATCATCCGTCACGGGCGTCGGATCGATCACGCAATTCTGCGGCGGGTGACGCGTCATCGCCCCGCAGGTAGGACACCGTGAGCAGGACGATCTTCCGGGCGCTGACCGCCACGGCGTGCACGTCGCGCAGTTCCACCGCCTCCGCGGCGTTCGGCTTGCGGTAGTAGATGGGGCCGGTGAGGGACAGCTCGCGGTCCGGGCCGTCGTCGGCGGAGTTGCTGAACCACTTCAGCCACCCGGCCACGTACGAGCCGTCGTCCAGCACGCACCCGACGTACTTGCGCGTTCCGGGGTTGCGGGTGAACAACGCCCACCAGTTCGACAGGTAGGTGATGCTCTGCGACGTGGTGGACTTCCAGTCGGGGCGGAAGCGGCTCAGGTAGAGGCGGCGCGGCCACTCCGCGGCGGCCAGCGCGGCGAGGAGCGTGGCCAGCGCCAGCAATCCCGCTCCCCAGGCGAACAGCGTCGCGTAGTGCGCGCCGAAGTACCCGCCGGGGTCGCGCACCAGCCGCCCCACGTCCGGCGTCGCCTTCGGGAACAGCGCCCTGAGCGCGGCGAACACCGCCAGCGCCGCCGCGTCGGCCAGCACGCTGGTGAACGCCAGCGAGATCGTCTCGCGGAACGGCGAGAAGCTCCGGTGGGAAGCGGACCGCTCGCGCAGCAGCCGGTAGGCGAATCCCGGCATGAGCAGCACCAGGAAGATCACCAGGCTCGCCAGCGTGGTCGGCATCTCACCCCTTCGTGTGAGCGACGGCGGATCGGTCGCTCGGCGCAGTAGTGTGGTCCAGCCCGTGACGGGAGTCCAGTACCGCGGCGACGTCGGAGGAGCGACCG
This sequence comes from Saccharothrix coeruleofusca, assembly GCF_017876325.1. Lineage (NCBI taxonomy): Bacteria > Bacillati > Actinomycetota > Actinomycetes > Pseudonocardiales > Pseudonocardiaceae > Saccharothrix > Saccharothrix coeruleofusca. The sequence continues at coordinate 1,605,319 of NZ_JAGINV010000001.1, read as the reverse complement.
TGTCGGACCCACGACCCGAAGAGCAGTTACCGCCGGAGGGCGAATTCGAGTGGGAGCCCGCCGCCCCTTGGGGCCAGCCCCCGGCGGGCGGCGCCTACCGGGGGTGGGAGTCCGACGGGGCTCTGCCCGGTTACGGGGCTCCCCTGGTGGCCGAGGTGGAGGGGCCCGACCCGGAGATCTCGGACAAGCGGCCCGAGTCGCTGTGACCGGGTCGCTGTGACCGGGCCCCGTGGCCGCGCCGGGGCGCGACCACGGGACGCGATCAGGCGCCGGTGAGCGCCGAGACGACGGCGGGGAACCAGCGGTCGGCCATCTTCCGCTCCCCCGAGGCGTTGGGGTGCACGCCGTCGTAGGTGTCGGTGGCCGTGGCGAACCCGGTCCACTGGTCCACGACGGTGATCGGCGAGGCGGTGGTGGACTTGCCGCTCGCCCAGCCGGGGATGGCCGCGTTGAGGTCGACCACCCGCTGCCCGCAGGGGGCGCACTGGGACGTGCCCATGGGGATGATCTTGGCGACGATCACCCTGACGGTCGGCTTCTGGGCGCGCATCCGGTCGACGAGCTTGCCGTAGGCGGCCAGGATCGTCACCGTCGAGCGGTTGCTCCACACGTCGTTGGTGCCGAAGTGCACCAGCACCACGTCGGGGTCGGTCGCCCGCAGCCAGGGCACCAGCTGGTCCTGGTCGGCCACGGCGGTGACCAGCGCCCCGCCGTGCCCCTCGTGCTCGCCGTCGTAGGCGACACCGCAGCCCTGCGCGGGTTGGGTGCCCACGAAGTCGATGTCCGTGTGCCCCGCCGCGCGCAGGTCGACGTCCAGCCGCGCCCGCCAGCAGCCGGGGGAGCCGGTGATCGAGTCGCCCAGCGGCATGATCCGCACCGGCGCCTCGGCCCGCGCGGGCGCGGCGACCACGAGGAGCCCGACCAGCGCCACCAGCACCGCTGACGCGGTTGCCCTGATCACGGCCGCCCCTCAGGCCGTGTGGTCACGGCCACCGCCCCGGAGCGGGCCGAGCGGTTGCCCGCGGCGTCCCGCGCGTGGACGGCGAAGGTGTGGGAGGCGACCGCCGTCTCGGTCCCGCCGCTGTAGACGCTGGCCTCGCGCGAGGTCGCCTTGATGCCGTTGGCGCCGTTGAACGCCCGCTGTCCCCAGGAGGTCAGCCGCGCGGCGTCGAAGTCGGTGACCAGGTCCAGGTACTCCACGCCGCCGCCGTTGCCGCTCCAGGACCAGGCCAGGTAGCCCAGTCCCAGCCGCTGGGTGGTGGCGAAGATGGCGTCCTCGTCGGGGTTGCCGTCGGAGTGGTCGTGGCCGAACTCGCCCACCAGGATCGGCAGGCCTGCGGAGACGAAGCGGTTCAGGTAGTCGTTGATCTCCGTCGCGGTGTCGAACACGCCGTACATGTGGATGGAGAAGATGGTGTTCCTCTGCGGGTCGGCGTCGAACACCGACGCCGCGTTGTCGCGCATGGTGAAAGCCCAGTCCTGGCCCCAGTTCGGCGCGTCCACCATGATCGTGTGGGTGAAGCCCGCCGAGCGCAGCCGGGTGATGGCGTCGCGGGTGTCGGCGGTCCAGGCGGTGTAGTTGTTGTTGCCGTAGGGCTCGTTGCCGATGTTGAGCAGCACGTAGCGCTCCTGGCCCGCCAGCGCGCTCCGCACGCTGATCCAGTAGTCGACCGCCTTGGCCAGGCTCACCGCGCCGCTCTGCTCGCCGTAGCCGGTGGTGTCGTGCACCTCCAGCACGCAGATCAGCCGGTTTGCCTTGCACTGGGCGATGACGCCGGCGACGTCGTCGGCGTTGTTGCGGGTCCACCGGTCGCCGCTGGAGAGCACGACGCGGACGGTGTTGGCGCCCAGCGCCTTGATGTCCTTGAGCGCCTGGGTGGTCCGGCCGGTGTACCAGGTGTGGGCGTGGTTGACGCCGCGCATGACGAAGTCGTTGCCGTTGGCGTCGAGCAGCCTGCCGCCGCTGATGGAGAAGCCGGTGGCCGCCGAGGCGGGCACCACCGACACCAGGGAGAGGGCCAGGGCGGCGATGGCGGCGCCGACCAGGGCGAATCGCTTGCGCATGGGGACCTCGCGTGGTTGTCGTCGTTGACGGGCGAGTGCAGGGCAGCGCGATCCCACCAAAGCAATTAACCGCTTAAGTGTCAACGGCCCCGCATTGTTCGACGATCGTTCGACGGCGGTTGCCGCGCGAGCGGTCAGCGCAGCGGGCCGGTGCTGGCGCGGGGCACCAGTTCCGGGTCCGAGGTCCGGACCTGCTCGACCGCCGCGCCGTCGATGACGCGCAGCAGCAGGCGGACCGCCTCCGCGCCGCGCTCGGCGATCGGGCGGCGCACCGCCGACAGCGCGGGCCGGACCAGCCTGCACAGCGCCGAGTCGTCCCAGGCGACCAGGGACAGTTGCTCGGGCACGGACAGGCCCAGCTCCTGGGCCACGCCCAGCGCCGACACCGCCATCACGTCGTTGTCGAACACCAGCGCGGTGGGCGGCTCGCCGCCGGTGAGCACCCGGCGCGTCACCCGCGCGGCGGCCTCGTCGGAGTAGTCGGCGTGCACCACGCGCGCCCCGGTCAGCCCCAGCCGCGCGGCGGTGGTGGTGAACGCGCGCGAGCGGGTCTGCGTGTGCACGAACCTGGTCGGCCCGGCGACCCGCACGATGCGGCGGTGCCCCAGCGCCACCAGGTACTCCAGCACCTCCACCACGGCCACCGCGTCGTCGGTCCACACGCAGGGCACGTCGTCCACCACCGGCTCGCCCAGCACCACGGCGGGCAGCCGCAGCTCGCGCACCAGCTCCACCCTCGGGTCGTCCTGCACCAGGTCGACCAGCAGCACGCCGTCCACCCGGCGCTCGCCCCACCAGCGCCGGTAGGCGGCCAGCTCGGCGGCGGCGTTGTCGGTCACCTGCAGCAGCAGCGAGGTCGGCCCGCCCGCCAGCGCGCCCTGGATGCCCGAGATCAGCTGCATGAAGTACGGCTCGACGCCGATCACCCGCGCGGGCCGGTCGACCACCAGCCCGATCGCGTTGGCCCGGCCGTCGGACAGCGAGCGGGCGGCGCTGCTGGGCACCCAGCCCAGCCGGTCGGCGATGGCCATGATCCGGCGGCGGGTGGGCTCGGAGACGCCGGGGCGGTTGTTCAGCGCGTAGGAGACCGCGCCGGTGGACACGCCCGCTGCCCTTGCGATGTCCGAGATGGTCGGACGCTTGGCTGGCACCCCCACCTCCTCAGCGTACTGATCATCGAGTCTAGACCTGCCCAGTAGGGTGGTTAAGCGCTTAATGATCACTCGAAAGGGGTGCGCCGTGCCCTGGTTCGACCTGCCCGAGCCGGAACTGGTCCGGTACCGGACCGCCACCGAGGAGCCCGAGGGGCTCGACGACTGGTGGCGCGCCCGGCTCGACGAGGCCCGCGCGGCAGCCGCGCCGCCCGCCCTCGAACCCCACCTGCCCGAGGTGTACGGACCGCTGGGCGTGTGGGACGTGGAGTTCTCCGGCGCGCTGGGCGACCGCGTCAAGGGGTGGTACCTGCGCCCGCCGGGGTCGGGCGACGAGCCGCTGCCCACCGTGGTGACCTACATCGGCTACGGCGGCGGGCGCGGGCTGCCCACCGAGCACGCGCTGCTGCCCGCGGCGGGCTACGCGGTGTTCGTCATGGACACGCGCGGCCAGGGCGGTCGGTGGACCCCCGGTGCCACCGCCGACTCCGCGCCCGCCGGTCCGTCCCACCCCGGCTTCATGACCAGGGGGATCACCGCGCCGGAGACCTACTACGTGACGCGGCTGATGACCGACGCCGCGCTGGCCGTCGAGGTGGCCGCCGGGCTGCCGGGGGTGGACGCGGCGCGCCTGGCGGTCTCCGGCGGCAGCCAGGGCGGCGGACTGGCGCTGGCCGCCGCGGCACTCAACGGCGACCGGGTCAAGGTCTGCCACGCCGACGTGCCCTTCCTGTGCGACTTCCAGCGCGCCATCACGCTGACCGGCTCCGACCCCTACGCCGAGATCGCGTCCTTCCTCGCGCACAACGTCCACCTCGTGCCCGCCGCGCTGGACACCCTGCGGTACGTCGACGCGGCGCTGCTGGCCCGGCGGATCACCGCGCGCAGCCTGCTCAGCGTGGGGTTGATGGACGAGGTGTGCCCACCGTCCACTGTGTACGCCGCCTACAACGAGATCACCGCGCCCAAGGAGATCGCGGTGCTGCCGTTCACCGGCCACGTGGTGCCGCAACTGCACGCCGAGACCAAGCTGCGCCACCTGCGCGAGCACCTGTGACGTCCAGGGTGGGCGGTCACCAGGCGTCGCGCTGGAAGCTGGGCGTCTCCTCCGGCTCGTCCCACACCGGGCGGGACGGCCGGGGGGCGGGCGGCGCCTGCGCCGGGGCCGGGACCCGCGGGAGCAGGTCGGGCACCGTGCGGATCACGCCTTCGTCCACCAGACCGGCGTAGAGGGCGCGCACCCGCTCGCGGGCCTGGATCGCGGCGGCGCGAGTGGTCTCGGTGATGCGGCGGGCCAGTTCGGCGGCCGAGGTCCTGGTCATCACCTCCGGGGCGATGACCAGTTCGGTGAGCAGCCCCGTGGCGTCCACGGTCACGCGGACGGAGTTCTCGGGCGAGACGGCCGTGGCGCTGACCGCCGCCGCCTGCCCGCCCGCCGCCTCCAACGCCTTGCTCTGCCGGGCGATGCGGGTGCTCAGGTCCTCGGTGCGCGAGCGGAGTTCCGCGGCTCGCGCGGCGAACGTATCGGAGTCGGTCACGCCTCGGGTCCTCTCAGCTGCGGATCTGCTCGGGATAGGCGTCGTCCTCGGTGCCCCACGGGCCGTGGTCGGACGGGCGGTCCGGTTGCTTCGGCGGTTCCACGACCACGTCGTCCTTGGGCAGGCGGTCGCGGACCTGCGGGGTGTAGCCGTCCTCCGGGTGGAAGTCGTCGGGCTCGAAGCCGCCGTCGGAGACCACCCTCGGCCGGTCCGGGCGGACGTACTTCAACTCGTTGCCGGTCAGGTACTTCGCCACCTCCGCGAAGCCCTTCTCGATCTGGGCGCGGGCCTCCTCGGCGCGGGCCACGATCTCCTCGCCCGCGACGACCATGGACACGATCACCTGGGCTCGGTTGTGCCCGTCCAGGCTCGCGCTGTACACACTGACCGCGCCGGACATCATCGCCCCGACGACCGCGGCGGCGATCGGCCCGCCGGGGATGGCGGCCGAGGCGACCGCGGCGATCGCGCCGACCACCGCGAGCACCAGCTTCGTTTTGTTGGCGCCTGCCTGCTCGATGCCGGTGTTGGTCTTGTCGATCAGTTGCAGCACGTCGGAGCGGAGCCCCTCCACGACGGCGCGCTGCGCCTTCACGACCAGGATCAGCGCGTCGACGCACTCGCGCTTGCGGTTGATCGCGGCTTCCATACCGCGCAGGTACGACCGCGCGTTCTCGGCCGCGGAGCCCTCCCAGTCGTCGAGGTGGTCGATGGCATCGCCGATCAGCTTCGCGTGGTCGCGGCCCAGCCGCATGTTCAGGTCGTTCAAGTCCTGGATCGTGTTGTCGAGCGAGTCGAGGTCGCCGGAGCAGAACTTGTCGAACACGTCGTACAGGCGCGGCACGATGGGCCCGCCGAAGTAGTGGTAGTCGTCGGGGATCGGCGAGTTCTCGGTGACCTGCCACAGGATGTTGCTGAAGTTGCTCGCGGCCCCGATCATCTCCTGCTGCCACTGCGCCTGCGACATCAGCCCAGCCCCTGGTTCTCGATGGCCTGGAGGTTGGCTGCGGCGCCCTGGTCGGCCTGGCGGTAGCGCTGGGCGATCTCCAACAGGGCCGCCGCGGCCAGCAGCAGGTTCTCGGCGTTGTCGGCGAAGATCCGCTCGAGGAAGCCGCGCGTCTCGTCCCAGGCGCTGCCCGCGGGGGCGAAGATGCCGTCCTCGTCGTACTGCCCGGCGGTGAAGCCGATGTCGGAGTAGCGGGTGTCGGCGAGCCGGGATCTGGCGTCCAGCAGTTCGGCCGCCAAGGGCCGCAGCGCCTTGTTCGCCGCTTCCTCCAGGCTGGTCACCTCGGCTGAGAATCCGCCGGCCACGCGCCCCTCCCCCGGTCGCCCCCGCTGTCACCGGTCACGGTAACGCGAGCGACGTCACGGCGCGGGGGAAACGGGCGGATCACCCGGTGAGCGGCGCCGGGTGGTGCTCGCGGGCACTGGGCGGACCGTGAGGGGGCCACCGCCAGGACCCCCTCACGACCGTCCCGGTCAGTGGACTCGACGGCTCTCCGGCGGCCCGAAGTAGCTCTGCTTCAGGCCACCTGTGTCCACGACCAGCTTCTGCACCACCACGGTCGGGTCGACCATCCAGAACTTCAGCGTGTGCGTGCCCGCCTTCGTCAGCACGTGCTCGGTCACCGTGCGGTTGACGTTGTCAGAGGTGTTGCGGGCCCACTGGTTGTTCATGGACGTGTCGTCCGCCCCGGTGGCGGCGATGATGTCGACGACCTGCGGGGCCTGGTCGTCGAACGAGACCGCGTAGCGCAGGCCCGGCCCGGACAGCACCGGGTTGCGCGGCGACAGGTGCGCCCACACCCGCACCGGGCCGCTGGTGGTCAGGGTCATCTCGTACTCCAGGCGCGGCCCGTTCGGCTCGCGGCTGGGCGCGGTCACCGGGAACGGCTCCACGCCCGCGCCGGTCCGGCCCAGGTCGGGGATGACCTGCCAGCGCACCCCGTCGCCGCCGACCGCGCGGGAGTAGTGCGACGCCTCGACCGAGACGTACCCGTTGGCCTCGACGAAGCCCTTGGCCTTGACGGGCCGGTTGTCCACCACCGCGTTGACCACGACCTCGCGGCCCGCGCCGGTGATGGTGATCGGGACGGTGGTCTCGCCCCTGGGCGCCCGGCGCCAGTCCACCTCGACGTCGAGGCGGACCTGCTTGTCCACGGTCCCCTTGGGGCGGGAGACCTTCAGCCACGGCGCGCCGGACTCGGCTCGGTACTGGAAGGGCACCGACCCCCGGTTGAACACGTCGACGTACTGCCCCGGCTGGGACTGGTGCGGGCTGAACGTCGGCAGCACCGGCGTGGACCCGGCATGGGGCCACCACTGGTCGGAGCCGTCGACCGCCACGCCCAGCTCGGCCACGGCGGGCAGCTCGATCCGCTTGACCGCCGGGAACACCTCGTCGGGCAGCGCCTCGTTGTTCAGCTCCGGCTGCTGCCACGGCGCGTTCGGGCCGTAGCGGGCCACGTCGCCGTAGCCGATCTTGGGCTGGGTCTGGAAGTCCTTCCACTTCCCGCCCGCCAGGGTGTTGTTGTAGTAGTCCGACATCGCCTGGTCCTCGGCGAACCGGGCGTCGGTCTCGTCGGCGAGGTCGTTGGCCGAAGCGCGGCCCTGCGCCACGTACAGCAGGTTGGTGAACTCGGCGCGGCGCAGGGCGTACAGGTTCGCCGACGCCTTCACCTGGTAGTGCACCAGCTGGTAGTAGGCGTCCTGCAGCGCGCGCGGGATGGTCCGCTTGATCCGCTCGGACTTCTCGGCCAGCCGCTGCCACTGCTCGGTGACGCGGTCGATCTCCCGGTAGTCGGTCAGGCTGAACGGGGTGGCCTGGTCGTCGTAGACCACCGTGGTGCCCTCACCGCTGATGCGGCGGTTGAGCAGCTCCGGCTTGCGGTCGGACTGGAGCTTGGCGTACTCGCGCAGCACCTCGGCGATGCCCGCCGCGCTCGCCGCCCCGAAGTTCTGCGCGGCGTAGCGCTTCTCCCACTCCCCCAGCTTCTCCAGCGGCCAGCGCTGCGGGTTCCAGGCGTAGTCCAGGAAGAACTGCAGCGGCAGCTCGTTGTTCTTCAGGTCGCCGACGTTGACCACCCACAGCCGGTCGATGCCGTAGCTGTAGGACTGGTTGAGCTGGTCCCAGACGTTGGGCAGCAGGTTGGTGTCGACCCACTTGTAGTTGCGGCCCACGCCCACGTAGTCGAAGTGGTAGTACAGGCCGTACCCGCCGGAGCGGGGTTCCAGCGACCGGTCGGGGAACTTGCGCATGTTGCCCCAGTTGTCGTCGCAGAACACCACGGTGACGTCGTCGGGCGGGCGCAGTCCCTTGTCCCAGTAGCGCTGGACCTCCTTGTAGAGGGTCTGCACCTGCGGGATGTCGGTCAGCTGCTTGCCGCTCTCACGGGCCAGGATCTCCCGCTGCGAGGCCAGGATCTCCTGCATCAGCTCGATGCCGTCGCCGTCGGGCAGGCTCACGTCGCCGTTGCCGCGCATCCCGAGGGTGACCACGCCCTCGAAGTCCTCTTCCCGCATGCGCTTGATGCCGTCGGCCCAGTACTGCTTGATGGCGTCGGCGTTGCGGCGGAAGCTCCAGTTGCCGTTGCCGCCGTAGGGATCGCCCACGTCGGGCTGCGCGTGCCGGTTCCACTCCTCGATGCCGCGCATCATGGGCGCCTCGTGCGAGGTGCCCATCACCACGCCGTACTCCTTGGCGGTGCGGTGGTTGAGCGGGTCGTCCTCGGCGAAGGCCCGGCCCCACACCGCGGGCCACAGGTAGTTGGCCTTGAGCCGCAGCATGGTCTCGAAGACCTCGGCGTAGAACTGGGCGTTGAACCCGCCGGGGTAGCCGGGGGCCTTGCCGGGGCCGAAGAACTTCGGGGCCCAGCGGCCCAGCTGCGGGTTCTCGTCGTTGATGAAGAAGCCGCGGTACTTCACCGCGGGCGTGCCCTGGCTGTGCCTGCCGGGCAGCACGTGCAGCTCGTCGCGGTGGCGCGGCACCACGTCGTCCCAGAAGTGCCACGGCGACACGCCGATCTCGCGGGAGACGTCGTAGGCGCCGTAGATCGTGCCTCGCTGGTCGCTGCCCGCGATGACCAGCGCCCGCCGCACGCCCGGCAGCGGGTCGGCGACGACCTGCTGCAGGGAGGTCTCCCACTTGCCCGCCACGCCGGAGACGTCGAGCTTGCCGCGCCGGACCAGGTCGTCGATCAGCGGGCTCTTGCCGATGGTGCCGATCAGCACCGCGTCGCCGCGCGGCACGTCGTGCGCCAGTGCGGGTTTGACACCGGTGACCCGCTCGACGTCGTCGCGCAGGTCGCCGACGACGCGCACGACGCCCGCGTGGTCCTGCGGGCTGACCACCAGGGTGGCGGCCTTGCCCTTGGCCACCAGGGGGAACCGCCCCGGTCCGGGGCGGTCGACCACGTAGCCCTCGACGCGCGAGGGCCCCGCCGGCTCCGCGGCCGCGGTGACGACGGGCGTCACCGCGGCCAGCAGGGCCAGCGGCACTAACAGGGGCAGTGCCTTCACCGATCGCCTCCACGGGGTGCGGTGGTCACCGGGGTCACCAGGACCCGGTCGTGCCCGACGAACCTGGGCTCGCCGGTGAGCTGGACCGAGCGCTCCCAGCGGATGTCCTCGCTGGAGCAGCCGACCAGGACGCGCAGCTCGCCCGGCTCGACCACGCGCCTGCCGTCGCGCCCGGTGAAGGAGGTGCGGTCGGCGTGCAGCCGGAAGGACACCAGCGCCTCCTCGCCGGGGTCCAGCTCGACCCTGGCGAAGCCCGCGAGCTGGCGCACCGGCCGCGTCACGCTGGCGACCGGGTCGTGCAGGTAGAGCTGGACGACCTCGGCGCCGCGCTGCGCGCCCGAGTTGCGCACCGCGCAGCTGACCTCGACCTCGCCGTCGACCGGCAGCTCGTCGGCCACCGCGAAGTCGGTCAGCTCGAAGGAGGTGTAGGACAGGCCGTGACCGAACGGGAAGCACGGCGTGGGGTCGACCGAGCTGATGTCGGTCTTGCCCGCCAGCGCCGGGCGCAGGTAGGTCACCGGCTGCCCGCCCGAGGTGGCGGGCACCTGCACCGGCAGCTTGCCCGAGGGGTTGACCCGCCCGCTGAGCACGCCCGCGACCGCGCCCGCACCCTCCTCACCGGGGAAGAACGCCTGCACCACCGCGGCCGTGCGGTCCACGTAGGACCCCAGGGCGTACGGACGGCCGGTCAGCAGCACCAGCACCACCGGCTTGCCGGTGGCCAGCAGCGCCTCCAGCAGCTGGCCCTGCACGCCGGGCAGCTCCAGGTCCTCGGCGTCGCAGCCCTCGCCGGAGGTGCCTCGGCCGAACAGCCCGGCCAGGTCGCCCAGCACGGCCAGCACCACGTCCGCGTCGTTGGCGGCGGCCACCGCCTCGTCGAAGCCCGCGCGGTCGTCGCCGCTGACCTCGCAACCCTTGGCGGAGAGCACCTCCGCGTCGGGGAACTCCTCGCGCACGGCCTCCAGCAGGGTCTTCATCGCCACCCCGAGCGGCACCTCGGGGTGGCGCACGCCGACGTGGTTGGGGAAGGAGTAGCAGCCCATCATCGACAGCAGGTCGTCCGCGCACGGCCCGACCACGGCGAGCTTGCCGCTGCCCGCCAGCGGCAGCGCCGAGCCCCGGTTGTCCAGCAGCACCACCGACCGCTCGGCCATGGTGCGGGCCAGCTCGCGCAGGTGCGGCGGGTCCAGGTCCACCGGTTCGCCCGCGACCACGGCGGGCGAGTCGGGGCTCCAGTCCGGGTCGAGCAGGCCCAGCTCGCACTTCTGCCGCAGCACGCGGGTCACCGCGCGGTCCACCAGCGCCTCGTCCACCACGCCGGAGCGCACCAGCTCGGCCAGCGGCTCGCCGTAGCAGCGCACGCTGGGCAGCTCCACGTCCACGCCCGCGGCCAGCGCCAGCGCGGCGGCCTCGCCCGGTGAGCCCGCGATGCCGTGGGTGGTCTCCAGGAAGGACACGCCGAAGTAGTCGGCGACCACGACGCCCTGGAAGCCCCACTGCTCGCGCAGCAGCTCGGTCAGCAGCTTCGGGTCCGACGCGGGCGGCACGCCGTCCACCTCGGCGTAGGAGTGCATGACCGACCGGGCGCCGCCCTCGCGCAGCGCCATCTCGAACGGCGGCAGGACCACGTCGGCGAACTCCCTGGGCCCCATCGACACCGGGCCGTGGTTGCGCCCGCCGCGCGAGGCCGAGTAGCCGGCGAAGTGCTTGAGGGTGGCCACGATCCCGGACGACTCCAGGCCGCGGGTGTAGGCCGCACCGAGGAGGCCGACGAGGTACGGGTCCTCGCCGATGGTCTCCTCGGTGCGGCCCCAGCGCGGGTCGCGCGTCACGTCGAGCACGGGGGCCAGGCCCTGGTGCACACCGACGGTCCGCATCGCGCGACCCACCTCGGCGGCCATCCGCTCGACCGACTCGGGGTCGAAGGAGGCGCCCCACGCCAGGGGAACCGGGAACACCGTCGCCTGCCAGGCGGTGAAGCCCGCCAGGCACTCCTCGTGGGCCATCGCCGGGATGCCGAACCGGTTGTTGGCCACCAGCCTGCGCTGCGTGTCGGCCAGCACCTTCGCGCCGGTCAGCGGGTCCACCGGCTGCGTGCCGAACACGCGGGTCAGCTGCCCGAGGCCGGGCTTGGTCAGCTCGTCCCACGGCGGCAGCGGCTCGGCGAACTCGTGCTGGGCGGGCGCGACCGCCTCCTCGTCCTCGGTGATGCCCACCCACACGCCCACCAGTTGGGCCAGCTTCTCCTCCAGCGTCAGCTCGGCCAGCAGGGCGGCGACCCGCTCGCCGGTCGGCCTGCTGGGATCGGCCCAGGTGTTCACGTGCACGGTGGCTCCTTGGTTGATGATCTGACGACGAGCTCGGTGGCCAGTTCCACGCGCTCGGTCTCCACGGCGCGACCCGCGATCAGGTCGGCCAGCATCCGGCCCGCGTGCCTGCCCATCTCGGTGAGCGGCTGCCGGACGGTGGTCAACGCGGGTGAGGACCACACCGCCACCGGCAGGTCGTCGAAACCGACCACGCTCAGGTCCTGCGGCACGGCCAGGCCCGCGACCCTGGCCGCCTCGATGACGCCGAGCGCCTGCTCGTCGTTGCCCGCGAACACGGCGGTCGGCCGGTCGGGCAGGCTCAGCAGCTCCACCGCGCGCCGGAACCCGCCCTCGTGCCGGAAGTCGCCGTGGCGCACCAGTTCCGGGTCGAACGGGATGCCCGCGCGGTCTAAAGCCGCGCGGTAGCCGTCCACGCGCGCGCGGCTGCACAGCATCCCCAGGGGGCCGCCGATCACGGCGATCCTACGGTGCCCCAGCTGGATCAGGTGCTCGGTGGCGGACAGGCCGCCCGCCCAGTTCGTCGCGCCGACGCTGGGCACGTCGGGGTGCGGCAGGTCGACCGGGTCGATCACCACGACCGGGATGCGGGAGTCGGCCAGCACCCGGCGGTCGGCCGCGGTCAGCTGCGAGGTCACCAGCAGCACGCCCGCGCGCCGCGCCTCCACCAGCGAAGTCGCCCACGAGGCGTGCTGGCGCGGCCTGGCCATCGAGGAGACCACGACGTGCAGGCCGGAGTCGACCACACCGCGGATGATCTCCACCGCCCACGGGCTGTCCAGCGCGGTGAAGACCAGGTCCACCAGCAGGTGACTGGAACCGCGGCGGGAGCCGACCGGGACGTAGTCGTACTCGGCGAGCAGCTGCCGGACCCTGGCTCTGGTCTCGGCGCCGACGTCGTCCTTGCCGTTCAGCACTTTGGAGACCGTCGGCAGCGACACTCCCGCAGCCGCGGCGATGGTGGCCAACGTGGCTCGACGCATGCGCCGATAGTATCGAAACTAGATCGAAACACAAGAGTGATGCTTTGAGCTGCTGAAATGGGTTGTCTCAACACGCCCAAGTGACGCTTGACACCTGGTGTTAACCCCCCTAAGGTCTGCGCAAGTCGTGGATGTTTCGAAACTTTTCGACGCCACGGAATTCCGCAGCGTGGCAGAAGGGTGGCGGTCGCATGTCCCGCCGATCTTGGACGCGTCCCCTCATCGCGATGGGGCTCGTCACGGCAGCAGCAGTGCTCTCCGCATGTGGATCGGCCGGTCCTGCCGGTCCGGCCGGCGGCGGGGTGAAGGTCTGGGCGCTGCAGGACCCCGTGCTCAACCCGATCGAGCAGAAGTCGCTTGACTCCTTCAAGGCCGCCGGTGACAACGGCTCCCTGGAGACCTTCGGCAACGACCCGTACAAGCAGAAGCTCCGGGTCGCCATCGGTTCCCCGAACGCGCCCGACGTGTTCTTCAACTGGGGCGGCGGCAACCTCAAGGAGTACGTCGACGCGGGCAAGATCGCCGATCTGACCCCCGTGCTCGACCAGAACCCCGAGCTGAAGAACGCGTTCATCCCCAGCGTGATGGACGGCGCGAAGATCGACGGCAAGCAGTACGGCATCCCCATGCGCGGCATGCAGCCCGTCCTGCTGTTCTTCAACAAGAAGGTCTTCGCCGACGCGGGCGTGCAGCCCCCGAAGACGTGGGACGACCTGCTGTCGCTGGTCGACACCTTCAAGAACAAGGGCGTCCAGCCGATCTCGCTGGCGGGCTCGCAGGCGTGGACCGAGCTGATGTGGGCGGAGTACCTGCTCGACCGCATCGGCGGCCCCGAGGTGTTCAAGGCCATCCGCGACAACGGCGCGGCGGGTTGGAAGCACCCGGCGGTGCTGGAGTCGCTGACCAAGCTGCGGGAGCTCATCGACCGCGGCGGCTTCGGCGACAACTTCGCCTCCGTGGGCTACGACGTGGGCGGCGCCTCGACGATCCTGGCGCAGGGCAAGGCCGCGATGCACCTGATGGGCTCCTGGGAGTTCGTCAACCAGCAGGACCAGAGCCCCGACTTCGTCAAGAACGGCGACCTGGGCTGGACCTCGTTCCCGTCCATCGCGGGCGGCAAGGGCGACCCGAGCAACGTGGTCGGCAACGCCAGCAACTACTACTCGGTGACCTCGGACTCCAAGCAGCTCGACGCCGCCAAGAAGTTCGTCTCCACCACGCTGCACGAGGACTCCTACGTGCAGGCGCTGGTCGACGCCGGTGACGTGCCCGCGGTGGTCGGCGTGGAGGACAAGCTGGCCAAGGCGCCCAACGCCGACTACACGACGTGGATCTACAACACCGTCAAGGAGGCCAAGCACTTCCAGCTGTCCTGGGACCAGGACCTGCCCGCCGACGACGCGACCTTCATGCTGACCCAGCTGCAGGAGCTGTTCCTGAAGAAGGTCTCGCCGGAGCAGTTCGTCAACGCGGTGGCCGCGCGCTGATGCAGTCCCAACGACCGTCCAGCTGGTACGCCGTGCCCGCGTTCGCCTTCTTCGGGCTGTTCGCGGCACTGCCCATGGTGCTGGTGGTGTACCTGAGCTTCACCTCGTGGCAGGGCCTGGGCACGCCGACGTTCAACGGGGTGGCGAACTGGTCCAGGCTCATCTCCGATGGAGAAGCCCACGCGTCCATGGGGCGGACCTTGCTGCTCATGGTCGTGTCCTGGGCCGTCCAGACCCCGATCGCACTGCTGATCGGGGTCTGGGCGGCGGGCAAGCAGCGCTCCCGCGCGGTGCTCAGCTCCATCTTCTTCCTGCCGCTGCTGCTGTCCACCGCCGCGATCGCCCTGCTCTGGCAGGCGCTGCTGGACTCCAACTTCGGCATCTTCGCCGGGGGTCCGCAGTTCCTCGGCGACCCGGACATCGCCATCTACACCGTGGTGTTCGTGATCTCCTGGCAGTACATCCCGTTCCACACGCTGCTGTACCAGGGCGCAGCTCGGGGCATCCCGGCTTCGCTCTACGAGGCGGCGATCATCGACGGGGCGGGCAGGTTCGGCCGGTTCTTCAACATCACGCTGCCGCAGCTGCGCTACACCATCGTGACCTCGTCGATCCTGATGCTGGTCGGCTCGCTGACCACGTTCGACACGGTGCTGATCCTGACCCAGGGTGGCCCTGGCACCGCGAGCCGGATCATCCCGCTGCACATGTACATCACCGGCTTCAGCGGGTTCGAGATGGGCTACGCCAGCGCGATCGCCGTGCTGCTGGTGGTGCTGGGCACGGCGTTGTCGGTGATCGTCACGCGCGCCACGGGTTTCCGGGCGATGAGCAGCCAGCAGGAGGGTTCGTGAAGTCGCGCCCCAACTGGCCCGCCGGGCTGTTCGCCGTGGCGTGGCTGGTCATCGTCCTCGGGCCGCTGGTGTACGTGCTGACGGCGAGCCTGCGCAGCCGGGCGGACTACCTGACCGGCGGTACCCTCGCGGTGCCGGAGAACCCCACGCTGGACAACTACACGACGGTGCTGACCGGCGGGTTCGCGCAGTACCTGCTCAACAACGTCATCGTCACCGTGGCGACGGTGGCCATCGTGGTGCTGGTCGGCGTGCCGTGCGCGTACGCGGTGGTGCGCGGCACGGGCCGGTTCGTGCAGCGGGGGTTCACCCTGCTGCTGGCAGGCCTGGCCATCCCCGCGCAGGCCGCCATCATCCCGGTGTACCTGCTGATCACCCGGATGCACCTGTACGACACCCTCACCGCGATCATCCTGCCCACGGCGGCGTTCGCGCTTCCGGTGGCCACGCTGGTGCTCACCAACAGCCTGCGCGACGTGCCGCGCGAGCTGTACGAGGCGCAGGCGATCGACGGAGCGGGTTCGTTCCGCGTGCTGGTGAGCCTGGTCCTGCCGCTGGCCAGGCCGGCGATCATGACCGTGGTGGTCTACACGGCGCTGAACGCGTGGAACGGCTTCCTGTTCCCGCTGGTGCTCACGCAGTCGCAGTCCAGCCGCGTGCTCACCCTGGGCCTGTGGAACTTCCAGGGCCAGTTCGGCACCAACATCCCGGCGCTGATGGCCGCGGTGACGCTGTCCGTGCTGCCGATCTTCGTGGTCTACCTGATCGGCCGCCGGTTCCTGCTCAGCGGTCTGACCGCGGGCTTCGGCAAGTAGTCCTGCCCGTCCGGAGCGGGTCCTCGGGGTGCTCCCCCGCGGACCCGCTCCGGCGTTTCCGGGGTAGTCGGAACCCGATTGGTCCAGACCGAACCGGGTCACCCGATCGTGTGAGCGCTCTCCTCGTTGACACGCCACGCGAATGTTGCCGATAGTTTCATGGTCATTAACGATTGTTTTCGACTTCGCGCAGTGCCGATTCATGCCAGAGAACCACAGGAGAGCATCGCGGCTGGGGGTCAGAAGTGCACCTCGCTGCCGTAGACTGCGCCCATGCCGACCAAAGCCGACCCGTCCTCCCCGGATGGCACCGCACCGGGCAAGATCACCATCGCGGATATCGCGGCCGAGGCCGGGGTTTCGGTACCGACAGTTTCGAAGGTGATGAACGGTCGGGCGGACGTCGCCCCGCACACCCGCGAGCGCGTCGAGGCCATCATCCGCAGGCACGGCTACCAGCGGCGGGCCGACGAGCGGTCACGGCGCTCCAACCTGGTGGAGCTGATGTTCCACGAGCTGGAGAGCGCGTGGGCGCTGGAGATCATCCGGGGCGCCGAGCAGGTGGCCGCCGACAACGGCCTGGCGCTGGTGCTCTCCGAGTCCCAGGGGCGGCTGACCCCCGGCCACGGCTGGCTTGAGGGCGTCATCGCGCGCAAACCGCTGGCGGTCATCTCGGTCTTCTCCGACCTCACCGGCCAGCAACTGGCCAAGCTGCGCGCCCGCGACATCCCGGTCGTGGTGGTCGACCCGATCGGCGAGCCCGACCTGGACACCCCGTCGATCGGCGCGACCAACTGGAACGGCGGGCTGACCGCCACCCGGCACCTGATCGAGCTGGGGCACACCAGGATCGCCATGATCGGCGGGCCTGAGCGCGTGCTGTGCAGCCGGGCGCGGGTCGACGGCTACCGCGCCGCGCTGGAGACCGCGGGGCTTCAGGTCGACCCGGACCTGATCCGCTACGGCGACTTCCACGTCGCCTCCGGGCACCGCCAGTTCGCACCGCTGCTGGACGGCCCGAACCGGCCCACCGCGGTGTTCGCGGGCAGCGACCTGCAGGCGCTGGGCGTCTACGAAGCCGCGCGCGCCGCCGGGCTGCGGGTGCCCGAGGACCTGAGCATCATCGGCTTCGACGACCTGCCCGTCGCCCAGTGGGTGGGCCCGCCGCTGACCACGATCCGCCAGCCCTTGCAGGACATGGCAGCGGCGGGCACCCGTCTCGCCATCACGCTGGCACGGGGCGAGGAGCCCGAACACCGCCGAATCGAGCTCGCCACCTCGTTGGTCGTGCGGCAGAGCACCGCACCGCCGCGCGGACGAGCCGTCTAGTGGTGATGCCCCGGCGGCTGGATGTAGACGCAGCCCGGTGCTTCAGCTGGAAGTGTGTGTCCTCCTCCGTCCTCCGTCCCGCTCTCCGCTGTCGACGTGCCGCCCGTCGCTGACCCGCTGTTCGCCGTCGAACCGCCGTCCGTTGTCGGAGCGCCGTCGGCTGCCGGAGCGCTGTTCGCCGTTGAAGCGCTGTCCGCTGCCGGGCTGCACCGCAGGTGGTGCAGCCCCAGTGACTCCAGCCCCAGCGTGCCGCTGAGGGCGAAGCCGTTGCCGAACCCGAAGTCGGGGTCGTCGCCGACCTCCCCGCTCGCCCGCGCGGCCTGCCAGGACTTCTGGAACTCGGCCAGCCGGTCGCGGTGGAACACCACCAGCCCCAACCGCTCGTAGGGCCCGACCTTGCAGGTCGCCCACTCGGCCACGTAGGGCGCGTAGAGCTTGGTGCGCAGCGGGCCGAGGAACTCGGCGAACTGCTCCATGGTGCGCTGCTCGGCCTGCGCGCACTCACCCGTCTTCTCCCGCAACCACTCCGCGATCTGCGTCGTCGTGGTCAGCGGCGGTCCCAGCGCGGTCGCGCCGAGGGTGGGGCCGGAGGTGGCGGAGCCGCCCGCCGAACAGGCGGCCGACCCCACCAGGAGCGCGGCCGCGGCCGCGCAACCCCCCAGCATCACGCCGACGCGCACAACGCTCCGTTCAGGGTGAACGAGGCGGGCTTGGCCGGGTTCCCGCCCGTCGTGCCGTTGAAGCCGAAGCTGACCGAGGACCCCGGCGCGATGTCGGCGTTCCAGGCCATGCCCTTCGCGGTGGCCCTGCCGCCCACCACGGCGACGTCGGCCGACCACGCGCTGCCCGCGATCCCCTCTCCGGAGGGCAGCTCCCAGCTCAACTGCCACGCCTTGACGGCGCTGGAGCCGGTGTTCTTGACCAACACGTTCGCGGTGAAGCCGCCGGACCACACGCTGGGCGTGGCGTAGGAGACCGCGCACTCGCCCGCCGTGCCCCCGCCACCCGCAGTGGTCACCGACACCGCTGCCGACGGCGGTGAGGTGTTGCCCGCCGCGTCCCGCGCCACCACGTAGAACTGGTAGGTGGTGCTCGGGGTCAACCCGGTGATCGTCGCGGAGGTCGTCGAACCCGAAGCCACCTGCACGTCGGTCGCGCCCGCCTCGCGGAACACCTGGTAGCCGGTGACGCCGACGTTGTCGGCGGACGGCGACCAGCTCAGCGCCACGGAGTCGGCCGACGCGGTCCCGGTGGGCGCGCCCGGCGCGGTGGGTGCCTGGCCGTCACCGCCGCTGCCGCCGGTGAAGATCACGTCCGAGCAGCTGTAGAACGCCTCGGGGCTGTCGGTGCGCTGCCAGATCGAGTAGATGATGTGCCTGCCGGTCTTGTTGGGCAGGGTGGCGTTCCAGGAGTACTCGCCGCTGCCCAGCGGCGGGTTGAGCACGCTGTTGAACGGCGCGGGCTCCAGGTCCGACCACTTCAGCGGCTTGGTGACGTCGAAGCCGTCCTTGGTGACGTACTGGTCCCAGGTGCCGGGGTGCGGGGCCCAGGCGTTGTAGCGGAAGGTGATCGGCGCGCCCGCCCGCAGCGTGGTGGTCGGCCAGTCGTCGCGGGCCAGGTTGTAGGCGTCGTACTTGGTGCTGGGCCCGCACAGGTCGCCGTCGGCGATGATCTCGCGGTGCTTGCCCGCCGCCTGGCTGATCAGGTTGCCGTACCAGTCCCACAGCGGCTGCTTGCCGCCGATCGCGACCGCGGCGACGCACGCCGGGTTGGTGGGGTTGAGGTCGCCACCCCCGCCCGCCCGGCCGTCCTCGTAGCAGGCGTAGGTCCGGCTGGCCGGGTAGGTCATGGACCCGTGGGCCATCGCGACCCCGCCATGGCCGAACACGGTGGTCACGCCGACGACGCCGAGTACGGCCGCGGCCAACGCCCCTAAGCGCTTGAGTCGCAACGTGTCTCCTTCAGATCCACGGTGATCTGGGAAATCTGGGAGCGCTCCCAGTTCCACACGATCGCACCCGTGCGCCACGACGTCAACAGCGTGTTTCGGCCAGGGCACGCCGGGTATCGATCCAGTCATGCGGATCGCGGTGGTCGGACAGGTCGCGCGGGACCTGGTGCTGGTCGTGCCGCACGTGCCCGACGCGGGCGGCTCGGCGCCGGTGCGGCAGCGACGCGAGATGCTCGGCGGCAAGGGCGCCAACATCGCCGTGTCGGCGGCGCAACTGGGCGCGTCGCCGGTGCTGGTGGGCGTGCTCGGCGACGACGAGGTGGCCGACCGGCTGGTCGAGCAGCTGACCGCGGACGGCATCGACACCTCCGCCCTGGTGCGCAGGCCCGACACCACCACCGGGCTGGTGGTGGACGTGGTGTGCGACGGGCGGTACCGGTACTTCGAGGACCTGCCCGAGTCGGTGCTGCTGGCGCCCGCGGACGTCTCCGCCGCGGCCGACGCGCTCGCCTCGGCCGACGCCGTGGTGGTGCAGCTCCAGCAGCCCGGTGAAGCCGCGCTGGTGGCCGCCCGCGCCGCGCGGGGACTGGTCGTGCTGGACGGCGTGCCCTCGGACCGCGTGGACGAACTGCTGGCCGCCGCCGACGTGCTGCGGGCCGACCACCAGGAAGCCGAACTGCTCACCGGGCACCCGGTGGACGGCGTGGACGCGGCGCTGCGCGCGGGGCGCGAACTGCTGGAACGCGGACCGTCCGTGGTGGCGCTGGAGGTCGGCGGAGAGGGCAACGCGTTCGTCTGGCGGGAGGGCGAGCTGTTCCTGCCGCTGGACGACGTCGAAGTGGTCGACACCAGCGGCGGCGGCGACGCGTTCGTGGCCGCGCTGACCGTCGCGCTCGTCGGCGGCGCGGACGTGCCCGAAGCGGCGCGGCGCGCGGTGACCGCGTCCGGCAAGACCGTGGACCACCCCGGTGGCCGCCCAGATCTGGCCCCCTCCCCTCGGGAGTCGAACGCCCAAGCCGTGTGAGTTCAACGCCCAGGTCGTGTGAGTTGAGCGTTCGGGCACGGTGAGTTGAGCGTTGGGGTTGGGTTATCCAGCAAAGCGGCGCTCGCGGGGGCCCCGCTGCGCGCGCGCCGGTGCGTGGGCAAGTACTACCCGAGGGGGCTGGGAGGGTCGGTAAGTACTGCCCGAGGTGGGTGAGGGCGGGGGGCGGGGTGTCCGAACGCTCGGTTCGTGGTGTCTGGACGCGCTACTCGCGTGGGGGGCGACACGCCCATGGTCGGGTGACACCGGGGGCGGGCGTGGTTGTTCTGAGCGTTGAACTCAGGGGTCCTGAGCGTTCGACTCGCGGGGGTCAGGTGGGCCAGTGGCGGAGGGTGGTGTCGAGGACGTCGAGGAGTCTGTCCCAGGAGGACTCGATCTCGCCGGAGTGGTCGAACCCGCCGGAGCGCTCCAGGCTCACGTAGCCGTGGAAAGCGCTGTGCAGCAGCCGCACGGCGTGCACCTGCTCGGACTCGGGCACCTCGTAGCCGCGCAGGATCGCCCGCGTCATCTCGGTGTGCCTGCGTCCCGCGCTGGCCGCCGCCGTCTCCGCGTCGAGCCGGAGTTGACCCGCGGCGTACCGGCCGGGGTGCCGCTTCGCGTAGTCCCGGTAGGCGTTGGCGAAGGCCACCAGCGCCTGCTTGCCCGACCGGCCCGCCACCGCGTCGGCGGCCCGGTCGGCGAGTTCGGCCAGTGCCAGCAGCGCCACCCGGACCCGCAACTCCTGCGCGTTCCTGATGTGCGAGTACAGGCTCGCGTCCTTGACGCCGAACCGGCGCGCGAGCGCTGAGACGGTCACGTTCTCGAAGCCGACCTCGTCGGCCAGCTCCGCCGCGGCCGTGGTCAGCCGCTCGGCGGTCATCCCCACCCGTGCCATGTGTCCCCCTTCACTCTGCCTAGAGATAATAGTCATTTGCCTAATGCCTCTAGGAAACCTACCGTCGTACCCGTGAAACCAGTGACCGAGCGTGACATCCGCGCCTCCTTCATCAATTGCACCAAGGGCGAGGCGAAGCGGCTGGCCGTGCCCAAGGACCTGGCCGGGCGGCCGTGGGAGGACTTGGACTTCCTGGGCTGGCAGGACCCCTCCTCGACGGAGCGCGCCTACCTGATCACCGAGTCCGGCGACGGGTTCGTGGCGGTCGCGCTGCGCCGGGCGACGCCGGCGGCCGGGCAGGCGCGGCGCAACATGTGCTCGTTGTGCCTGACCACGCACACCGGCGGAGGTGTCTCGCTGATGACCGCGCGCAAGGCCGGGCGCGGCGGGCAGGCGGGCAACTCGGTGGGCGCCTACATGTGCTCCGACCTGGCCTGTTCGCTCTACTTGCGCGGGAAGAAGGACGCAGGCCCCGGCAGCAGGCTCCACGAGTCGCTGTCGCTGGAGGAGAAGGTCGAGCGCACCACCGCCAACCTCGCCGGGTTCCTGGCCAGGGTGGCCGGATGACCGACGGGGCGCGTGAACCCCGTATGGACGAACCCGGCTGCGTTCCGTAACCTGTCCGAGACCCGAGGACGTAACCCATTCGGGCTACACCCGGCACGAGGAGGATTGCGCGAACGTGGCGTCGCACCCCGCAAGGCGCAGCGTCCGCGCGGCACTGGCGGCCACCACGGCCGCCGCCGCGCTGGTCGCCGGACCACTGCCCCACGCCGCGGCCGATCCCGTGCCGCCCAACGCGTCGGACGCGCTGAAGAAGTACAACGAGCTCTCCACCGAGGCGGAGAAGCTCAACGAGGAGCACCTGCGGGCGCAGGAGGACCTCAAGGCCAAGCAGGGCGAGCTGGACCAGGCCAACCGCGACCTGCAGCAGGCCAGGCAGGCGCAGGACGCGCTGCGCGGCGAGGTGGACCTGCTGACCGAGGCGTCCTTCGAGGGCGCCCGGTTCAGCCAGCTGTCCGCGCTGCTGGTCAGCGACTCCCAGCAGGACTTCCTCGACCGGATGAGCGCGCTGGGCGTGCTGGCCGCCGACAACGCCGCGGCGCTGGACGGGCTCGGCCAGGCCGTCGACAAGGCCGACGACGCGCAGCGCCGGGCCACCGAGGCCACCGCCGCGGCGACCAAGCTGGTCGACGAGATCGCGGGGCGCAAGAGCGAGCTGGACAAGCAGGTGGGCGAGGCCCGCGAGCAGTACCGGTCGCTCAGTGCGGCCGACCGGGCGGCGCTGAGCGACCTGGGCGACACCAGCGCCATCCAGGTCCCCGCGGGCACCGCGGGCAAGGCGCTGCAGTTCGCCCTCCAGCAGCGCGGGAAGCCCTACGTCTACGGCTCCAACGGCCCCGACTCGTGGGACTGCTCCAGCCTCATGCAGGCCGCCTACCGCTTCGCGGGCGTGTCGATCCCGCGCACCACCTACGGTCAGGCCACCATCGGCCGCGCCGTGGGGCGCAACGAGGTCAAGGCGGGCGACCTGGTCATCTACTACTCCAGCCAGTCGCACGTGGCGATGGCGATCGACGGCATCCGGGCGGTGCACGCCTCCACCGAGGGCGTGCCGGTCAAGATCGCCGACATCGACTCGATCGGCCCGGTCAGCGTCATCCGCCGGGTCGAGGGCTGATCGGGGAACGAGGCTTAGAACCACCTCGTCGGGGGGTACACCGCGCCGGTAGGCAAGATCCCCGAGGAGGAGGCGGCCGTGG
Source organism: Saccharothrix coeruleofusca (assembly GCF_017876325.1). Lineage (NCBI taxonomy): Bacteria > Bacillati > Actinomycetota > Actinomycetes > Pseudonocardiales > Pseudonocardiaceae > Saccharothrix > Saccharothrix coeruleofusca. The sequence goes on along the minus strand of NZ_JAGINV010000001.1, from coordinate 1,582,623 downwards.
CGGTCGACGTCGTTGACCTGATCATGCAGGACCACCGCGAGGTGGAGCGGCTGTTCGCTGAGCTGAAGAACCACCCCGAGAAGCGACCGCTGCTGGTGCCCGTGCTGGCGGCCGTGCTGACCGCGCACAGCCGCGCCGAGGAGGCCGAGGTCTACCCGGTGGCGCGGGACGAGGCGGGCGAGATCGACGAGGTCGCCCACAGCCAGGAGGAGCACGTCGAGGCCGAGCAGCTGCTGGCCCGGCTGGCGGCCGCCGACCCGTCGTCGCCGGAGTTCGAGAGCCTGCTCGACGAGGTGGTCGAGTCGGTCACCCACCACGTCGAGGAGGAGGAGTCCTCGGTGCTGCCGGGGATGCGGGAGAAGCTGTCCGCGCGGCGCAGGCTGGAGCTGGGCGAGGCGTTCGCCGCCAGCCGCGCCCGGCACCTGGGCGAGATGCCCGGCGAGGCCACCAAGGAGGAGCTGCTCGCGCAGGCGCGCAACGCGGGCCTGACCGGGGTCGCGGGCAAGAGCAAGCAGGAGTTGACCGAGGAGCTGAAGTCCGCGGCCTCTTCCTGAGCTGTCGCCACCCCTGGTCGCGATCACGCTCGGGTCGGGCACGGCCTCGGCGTCCGCGACCAGGGGTGCTCGCCGGAATCCCGCAGGACTTCAGGAACTCTGCTCCATCACCAGGATCGCGCCGTTGGGCGTGTCGGTGTTGGAGCGCAGCGAGCTGCACACCACGCGCACGGTGACCTCGCGCCCCTTGCGGTTGACCGCGGCCATCTTCATCTCGGTCAGGTACGCCGCGTCGGTCAGCGCGTTGCGCACCACCGGGCGCAGATCGGCGACCGGCAGGCCGATGTCGAGGTTGAGCAGGTGCTCGCCCTCGGCTTCGTCGCGGCGCACCCCCCACAGCTCCTCGGCGCCCCGGTTCCACGCCAGCACGCGCATCTGCAGGTCCAGCACCACCACGCCGGGGCGCAGCGAGGTGAGGATCGACTCCAGGAAGTCGTTGACCTGGTCCAGTTCCAGGGTGCGCTCGCGCAGCGTGTCGTTGATCGTCTGGAGCTCGTCGTTGGTGGACTGCAGCTCCTCGTTCATCGTCTCCAGCTCTTCGTTGGTGGACTGGAGCTCCTCGTTGGTCGTCTCCAATTCCTCCACTGTGGACTGGAGTTCCTCGTTCGTGGTCTCCAGCTCCTCGTTGGTGGACTGCAGCTCCTCGTAGGCCGATTCGAGCTGGCGGTTGGCGTACTCCAGGTCCTCCAGCAACCGGCGGGCCGAGGTCACGTCGTGGAAGACCACCGACACGCCGATGAGCGTGTTGTCACCGGTGACCAGCGGGTTGATGTGCACCTCGAACCACAGCGACTCCCCTGCGGCGCGCGACCACTCGACCTCCTTGACGCGCAGCGCGCGCCGTTCCAGGCGAGCCTGCTCGACGTAGCCGCGCAGCTCCACCGGCCGGTAGGACAGGTCCAGGTCGCGCAGGGGCCTGCCGATGTCCTTGGCGCTCAGCCCGAACATCGCCTGGGCCTGCTGGTTGACCAGCGCTACCACGTCCTCCGCGCTGACCACCACCTGGGCCACCGGGCTGGCGGAGAACGCGTACTCCCGCAGCTGGTCCAGCCCGCCCAAGTCGATCCGCCGGTCCTGCACGTAGCTCTGGGTCACGAAGTGGGCGGTTCCCCCCACACCGCTGAGGGCCTTGCGGAACAGGCGGTGCTTGAGGTCCACCGGGTCGAAGATGCGGCTGTGGCTGAGCAGCATCTCCGCCTTGCCCAGGAACAGCACGCCCCTGGGCATGAGGGCGAAGTGGAACCGGCCCAGCACCTTGGCCTGCGTCTCCTGGTTGAAGTACATCAGCGTGTTGCGGCACACCAGCAGGTCGATCCGCGAGATCGGCGCGTCCTGCACCAGGTCGTTGCGGCCGAAGATGACCGACCGGCGCAGGTCCTTGCGGAAGGCGTAGCGCCCGTTCTGGGGCTCGAAGTACTTGGCCACCAGCTCCGCGGGCACGTTCTGCAGCTCGCGCTCGCCGTAGAGCGCGTGCCGGGCGTGGGTGAGCGCCTCGTCGTCGACGTCGGTGGCGTAGATCTTCACCCGCTGCCGGAACCGCTCCGGTCCCACCGCCTCGGCCAGCACCATGGCCAGGCTGTACGCCTCCTCCCCGGACGCGCAGCCCGCGCTCCACACCCGGATCGGGTCGTCCGGGCCGCGCTCGGCCAGCAGGGTCGTCACCACGTCCTCGCGCAGGAAGTCCCACGCCTCGGCGTCCCGGAAGAACCCGGTGACGTTGATCAGGATGGTGTTGAACAGCGAGTTGAACTCGTCGGCGTTGACCTGCAACTGGTCGATGTAGTCGGGGTAGTTGTCGATGCCGACCTGCGTCATCCGGTGGCGCACCCGCCGCATGAGGCTGGTGCGCTTGTAGCCGGTGAAGTCGAAGCCCCGGCTCTCTTTGAGGTAGCGGAGGACTTCCTCGAAGTCGTCGTCCGGTGCCAGGCGTTCGCTCACGGCCCGCAACGCTACCCGGATTCCCGACGGCCGCTCGACCGCCTAACCGTCCAGGACCGCCCAGACCACCTTGCCGCCCCCCGGCCACGGCGAGTAGCCCCAGAACCGGCTGACCGCCTCGACCAGCTGGATGCCGCGCACGCCCGCCTCGGGGCCTGCGGCGACGCGCGCCGTGGGCGGGCTGTTCGAGCCGTCCCGCACCGCGATGACGAGCCGGTAGCCGCGCAGCTCCATCCGCAGGTTGGGCGCGGAACGCGCGTGCCGCAGGGCGTTGTCGACCAGCTCGGTGGCCACCAGCACCGCGTCGTCGGCCAGTTCGTGGACCTCCCAGCGCTCGCAGGTCGCCCGGACGAACTGCCGCGCCATCAGCGCGCTCGCGGGCGACTCGGGCAGCTCCACCTCGTCGCGCCTGCGGTGGGGCGGGTCCTCCACCACGGCCAGCGCCTCCTCCAGCGAGGCGAAGTGCGGGACGAACCGGCCCGCGCCGCCGCTGGCCAGGGCGTGGCGGTGCGTATCGGACTCCCCGACCAGCATGATCCGCACACCCGGCCACTCCGAGACGCGCATCCACACCGTGGAGAACACCGACATCACCGCGGGGGTGGCGAACTCGAAGTCCTCGCCGAGCCGCACGACCACCGCGGAGGGGCCGGTGACCGCGCACTTGAGCAGCCCGTCGCGCAGGGTGCGGTAGGTGGTCAGGTCGAGTCTGCCCTCCGGGCGGACCACCACCACGTTGTCGACCTCGGCCAGGTCGAGGGTCAGGCTCATCCGCTTCGCTCCGCGTTCGACTGCCTGTTGAACAACCCGCTGAGCAGGTGGTCGCGCAACACGTCGGCGGCGTCCTGCGCCTCCCGCTCGGTGTGCCCGTAGCGGTCGGCCAACCACCGGTTACCCCTGGCCTCGGCTTCCCTGCCCATGCGCTTGGCGAGCTTCACCTTCTCCTCCAGGGTTCGCAGAGCCGTCCACAGCGCCTTCTCCAGCGACACCGCCTGCGCGTCCAGCAGCGCTTCCGCGGTCCAGGCGTGGCCGACCTGGCAGCGGAAGCGCTTGTGCTCGGCGTCCAACTCGATCAGGGTGCCATGGCAGTCCGGGCAGCTGAAGTCCGAGGGCGTGCCCATCTCGTCCACCTCACCGGGGGTCGCACCCCCACCGCCGCCCGCCAGCCTGGCCTCCAACCGCAGCAGCTCGGGCATCCCGGCGTCACCGCCGGTCTCCACTTCCTGGAGGGCGTGCTCCCGCAGCAGGAACCCCATCTTGCCCACCGGCTGCACCTGCGCGTCCGGGACGTGGCGCAGCACGCTCTCGGGCATCCCCCGGTACAGCGCCTCCTCCGGGTCCTGGACGACCGCCAGGCCGCCGCGCGAGACGATGGCGACCACACCCGCCGTGCCGTCGTCGAGGGTGCCCGACAGGATCACGCCGATGGCGCCCGCGCCGCGCGCGACGGCGGCGGAGCGGAACAGGGCGTCGACCGCGGGCCGGTGGCCGTTCTCGGTGGGGCCGTGCGAGAGGCGGAACTCCCCGTCGACCACGAGCAGGTGGTGGTCCGGCGGGGCCACGTGCACCCGCCCCCTGACCACGGGCATTCCGTGACGTGCGCTGACGGCGGGCAGCGGACCGCTGCGGTCCAGGATGGCGGGCAGCGCGCTGGTGCCCCCGGCGGGCAGGTGCAGCACCACCGCGACCGCCGCGGGCAGGTCCGGAGGCAGGTTGGCGACGAACCCGCGCAGCGCTTCGACCCCGCCGGCCGACGCGCCGACGACGATCAGGTCTCTCGGCACGAGCGGCATCCGATCACCTCGCCCGGTGGTTACCCCGCGATGACGGGACGTACTCGTTAACATTTTCGTTTCAGAACCGATGCGAACAGGGCCGGTGGTGATTCCGTGGGCAGCGGCGAGCTGTGGAGTCCCGGCGCGGTGGCCAGGATGCTCGCCATCTCCCCCACCACGCTGCGGACCTGGGACCGGCGCTACGGCTTGGGGCCGAGCAGCAGGCAGGAGGGCAAGCACCGGCGGTACTCGCCCGAGGACGTGGCCCGGCTGCGCCGGATGCTCGCGCTGACCGGGCAGGGCGTGGCGCCCGCCGCCGCGGCAGCCATGGCGCTGGGCGACGCGCCCACCGCGCCACCGGACGAACCCGAGCGGGCAGAAGGCGCGAGCGCCGCGGAACGGCGCGGTTTCGCCCGCGCCGCGGAACGGCTGGACCTGCCGCTGATGGTCGAGCTGGCCGGGCAGCTCGTGCGGCGGCACGGCGTGGTGCGCGCCTGGGAGACCGCGCTGGCGCCCTACCTGGTGTCGCTGGGCGAGCGCACCGCGGCGCGGGAGGACGGGGTGGAGGTGGAGCACCTGGCGACCGCGAGCATCCTGCGCGCCCTGCACGCCGTGCCCGCCCCACCGGAGAACGGCAGGTTGCCCGCGCTGCTGGCGTGCGCACCGGAGGAGCAGCACTCGCTGCCCCTGGATGCGCTGGCCGCCGCGCTGGCCGAACGCGGCTGCGCCGCCCGCAACCTGGGCGCCAGGGTGCCACCGGAGGCGCTGCTGGGCGCTGCGGCGCTGCTCTCCCCCGCTGTCGTCGTGCTGTGGGCGCACGCCCCCCGGTACGCGGAGGCGGCCCCGGCGGAACGGTTGGCGGAACGCGGTCACAGCGTGGTGGTCGGAGGACCTGGTTGGGGGGCGCCTCCGCCGGGCATCCGGGTGATGCGGTCGCTCTCCGAAGCGGTCACCACCGTGCTCGAGTTGAACCGATTCTGAATCGAATTTAGGCTGGGCGAGCCAGCGGGTTCCCTCCGGACCGAGGACGTGGTCGCATGCCCGAACTGTCCCGACTGCCCCAGCCCACTGCCGAGTCCTGGGACTGGCAGCTGCGCGGCCTGTGCCGGGGGATGGACAGCGCGCTGTTCTTCCACACGCCGAACGAACGCGGCCCGGCACGACGCCAGCGCGAGGAACGGGCCAAGCAGGTGTGCGCTCACTGCCCGGTGCTGGCGCGGTGCCGAGAGCACGCGCTGGAGGTGGAGGAGACCTACGGGATCTGGGGCGGGCTGGGCGAGAGCGAGCTGCGCCGGTTGATCGCACGACAGCACCGGCGCGGCTGACGCCCCGTGATCAGTCCTGGCGGGCGCCCGCCTTGGGACGCCATTGGGTGTACCCGGCCCGCTCTGCCTCGGCGACCGAGTTGAAGGTGACATCGCCCTTCATGCGGCGGAAGTAGGGCGAGTCCGGCGTGTGGAAGATCATTGACTTGGAGCTGCCCTTGATCAGGACCGGTTCGGCGTCGGGAGCCGGGGCTGCCACGGGTGCGGCCTCCGCGACGGGCTCGGTCGCGACGGCGACCGGCTCGGCAGCAGCGGGCTCGGTACCAACGGCAGTGGACTCCGGTGCAGGCTCGACGGCGACCGGTTCGGCAGCAGCAGGCTCGACGGCAGCGGGCTCGACCGGTGCGGGAACCTCGACAACAGGCTCTGCGGCGGGCTCGGGAGCGGATTCCGCCACCACAGGCTCGGCAACAGCAGGCTCGACGGCAGCAGGCTCGACCGGTGCGGGAACCTCGACAACAGGCTCTACGGCGGGCTCGGGAGCGGATTCCGCCACCACAGGCTCGGCAACAGCAGGCTCGACGGCAGCGGGCTCGGCAACAGCGGGCTCGGCAACAGCGGACGCTGCCACAGGCTCGGGAGCAGGCTCGGCAACAGTGGTCTTGGCATCCCCGCCAACCACGGGTTCAGGGTCCACCGCAGGCGCGGGCGCGGGTTCCGCCACCGCGGCGATCGCCGGCGCCGCGACGGGGACATCGGTTCGGGGTTCCGCATCCTCGACGGGCGCGGGGTCGATCTTCGTGGCAGGCTCGACCTCCGAACCGGCCGGAGCGCTCCGGCGCTCCAACTCGGCGCGCAGCCCGCGGATGGTGCTCCGCAGGCGGAGCCAGGTCAGCAACGCACCGACGCCGAACGCGGCGGCGCACAAGACGAACACTTGGGCGAACAACCAGAACACCCCTACTCGTTGGCTCCGCTTACCGGCGGCGAGCACGTCGGTCAGCAGCCCGGCACCGGCCGTTGCCACCGGGGCCGACGACCCCGCTTCCACCGCTCCGGGCTGGGCCCGCAGGGTGGAAAGATACATTTCACCGGAGCAGGTGAATCATGCCGCCCTGCGCACCGCCTCCACCCGGCACCCGCACCGGCTGCACACCGGGTGCTCGTTGATCGGGATCTCCGCCAGCAGCCTGCGGGAATCGTCGAAGGTCGGCACCCGCAGCCCCGGCACGAGCAGGCTGTCGAGCACCTCCTGGTAGCGCCTGCCCCGTTCGCGTGAGCGCTGCACCGGGTCGCGCAGCCGCGCCCGCACCCGCTCCTTGGACGCCTCGCGGGCCCGGTTGCCCTCCTCGCCCAGCGGGACGGCGGGGCGGGGCTGGTTGAGCCGGGCGTTGCGGCGGTTGATCCGCCACCACCGCCCTAAAGTCATGCCCTCCACAGGGGGGCGCGCCCGCCGCGCGCCCCCCTCCCACCACGACCGCAGCCGCGCGCGGAGGAAGTCGTGCGCAACCTGGTCGCGATGCCTGGGAGCCCCCTGCCTGGCTCCGTCGGGCCTGCGGTCCACGGCCATGAGCAGGGCGTCGACGCTCCACCCCTCGGCGAACCACGGCGCCGCCACCTCACGCAGCGCACCGCGGTGGGCGTCGGCCCAGCCCGCCCGGAGGCAGAACGCCTCCACGGCCGTGTCGATCTCGTGGTCGGTTTCGGGGATGACACGGCCGGGCCACTGCCGCGGATCTAGTCGCACGCGCATCGCTTGGCTCCTTCCGAACACGTACCGAACACCCGTTCGAGATAGTGCCACTGACCACCGACAATTTCGGGATGCCAAGTTCTGCTTATATAAACCATCCCTTAAACGCGCTGGTCACGGCGATGTCGCGAAAACGCTGTTGTCACCCTGATGGCGGGTTCGCGCGATCCGGCTGCCCACCCGGCGAGCCCTGCGGGTTCGACTCGCGGAAGGGGTGATGTCGGCGGGGCCGCGGGTACCCGTGGCCACATGACGGACACCTTGTGGGACGAGTTCCACCGAGTCGTGAACATGACCTCGCTCGAACTGGAGGAGTGGCTGCGCACCCGGTCGGCCGATGAGGACGCCGAGCAACTGCCCGACCAGGCGGGCACGCCGACCGGCCAGGAGGTGCTGCGGGTGCTGCGCAAGCGGCGCACCGACCTGACCGAGCAGGACGTCCTGGTGATGCGGAAGGTCGTCGACCGGGTGCGCGCCGAGCGGCGCGAGGACCTGGAGCCGACCGCCGGGCAGGCACCGTGGCGGCACCGGCTCATGTCGATCGGGCACGACCCCCTCAAGCCCGCCTGACGCCCGTGGCGGGTTCGCGAGCGCCACCACCCGGTGGTGCTCGCGAACCCCCGGCCGCTCAGACGCGGGTCGCGGGCACCTTGTCGGCGTCGCCCAGGCGCACGCCCGCTTCCGGGATCAGGCCGAACTGCACGACCTGGCGGCGTGCCAGCAGGTCGGTCACCCAGTCCACGGCCACCCGCAGCCGGTTGCCCGGCATCGCCAGCAGGTGGTAGCCGCGGGCCACCACCTTGGCCGGGAAGCCGGTCAGCGGCACGCGCAGCGGGTCGGCGACCGCCTGCGCGCCCGCCAGGTCCACCACGAACCCCAGGTCGCGATGCCGGTAGCGGCCCACCCGCCCGTGCCCGAGCGACGCGGCGACGTTGCGGCCCGCGAGCTTGCCCTGCCGCTGGGCGTGCTGCGCGGTCATCGGGGTCGGCTTGCCGCCGTTGTGCACGTCCGGGACCGCCGCCACGTCACCGGCCGCGTACACGCCCTCATGACCCCGCACGGCGAGCGTGTCGTCGACGACGACACGGCCCTTCTGGTCCGGCAGGCCGGACGCCTCGACCAGCGGGTCGGGCCGCACCCCCACGCACCACACCACGGTGCGGCTGGGGATCTCCGAGCCGTCGGTCAGCTTCACGCACCGCTCGGTGACCTCCTCCACGCTGGTCTCCAGCCGCACCTCCACGCCGCGCCGCTCCAGCACCCGCCGCGCCGGGGCGGACAGCCGCTCGTCCAGGCCGGGCAGCACGCGCGGGGCCAGGTCCACCAGCACCCACCGCACGTCGGCCTCGGTCAGGCCGTCGCGGTGGCGCAGCGCCTCCCTGGTCAGCCGCTGTCCCTGGGCCACCAGCTCGGTGCCCGTGTAGCCCGCGCCGACCACCACGAACGTGGCGCGGCAGGCGCGCTCGGCCGGGTCGTCGGCCTGCTCGGCCAGCTCGATCTGGCGCACGACGTGGTCGCGCAGGAACACGCTCTCCGCGATGGACTTGAACCCGAACGCGTGCTCGGCCACGCCGGGGACGGACATCAGCCGGGTGACGCTGCCCGCGGTCAGCACCAGCCGGTCCCACTCGACGGTCCGCTCGCGGCCCTCCACGTCCACCACCGCGCAGGTGCGCGCCTCGGGGTCGACCGCGGTGGCGTTGCCCAGGACCAGCCGGGTGCGGGGCAGCTTGGGGCGCAGCGGCACGGCCACCCGGCGCGGGTCCAGCGACCCACCCGCGACCTCCGGCAGCAGCGGCACGTACAGCATGTAGTCGGTGGGGTTGACCGCCACCAGCTCGGCGGCGTCCGGTGGCAGCGCCTTCTCCAGCTCGCGCAGGGCGTGGTAGCCCGCGAACCCCGTCCCGACCACGAGCACCCTCGGTTTCCGGTCCATGCCACGTCCCTTCGCGCACCGCGATCGGAGAAGCTGGGTACCCCTGGTCCGGATTGGGTAGACATGCACCATGACGCTGGGTCTGCCCAACGGGGTATCCGCCTGCTTGTTCGACTTGGACGGCGTGCTCACCAGCACCGCCGTGCTGCACCGCCAGGCGTGGCGGCGCACGTTCGACGACTTCCTGCTGCCACGCGGGGAAACAGGGTTCACCGAAGCCGATTACGTGCAGCACGTGGATGGACGGCCGCGCTACGACGGGGTGCGCACCTTCCTCGCCTCCAGGGGCATCACGCTGCCCGAGGGCTCCCCCGACGACCCGCCCGACCTGGACACCGTGCACGGTGTCGGCAACCGCAAGAACGCGCTGCTGGACGAGATCATCCGCACCGAGGGCATCTCCCCCTACCCCGGTTCGGTGCGCTACGTGCAGGCCGCGCAGCGGGAGGGGCTGGCCATCGCCGTGGTGACCTCGTCGGCCAACGCCGAGAAGGTGCTCGACGCGGCCGACTTGAGCAAGTACGTGCAGGCTCGCGTCGACGGGCTGGTGATTGTGCGGGACGGTCTGCGGGGCAAGCCCGCGCCGGACTCGTTCCTGGCGGGGGCGCGGGCGCTGGGCGTGGCCCCGGCGCGGGCGGCGGTGTTCGAGGACGCGCTGGCCGGTGTCGCGGCCGGGCGCGCGGGTGGTTTCGGGTACGTGGTGGGCGTGGACCGGGCTGGTCAGGCCGACGCGCTCAAGGCGAACGGTGCGGACGTGGTGGTCGAGGACTTGGCGGAGCTGCTGTGACGGGAACGGGGTACGACGTCGAGCCGTGGGTGCTGCGCTGGCGAGGGCTCTCGGTGGTGGACCTGCGCCGGACGGAGTCGACCTTCGCGCTGGCCAACGGGCACATCGGGATGCGCGGCACGCTGGACGAGGGCGAGCCGCGCGGTCTGCCCGGCACCTACCTCAACGGCTTCTACGAGGAGCACGAGCTGCCCTACGGCGAGGGCGGCTACGGCTACCCCGAGGAGGGCCAGACGGTCGTCAACGTCACCGACGGCAAGGTGTTCCGGCTGCTGGTGGAGGACGAGCCGCTGGACATGCGCTACGGCCGTGCGCTGGCCCACCACCGGGAGCTGGACTTCCGCTCCGGCACGCTGCGCAGGTACACCGACTGGGAGTCGCCCACCGGCAAGCGCGTGATCGTGCGCTCGGAGCGACTGGTGTCGCTGACCCAGCGGGCGGTCGCGGCGATCCGCTACGAGGTCGAGCCGCAGCAGGACGTGCAGCTGGTGGTGCAGTCGGACCTGCTGGCCAACGAACCGGTGGACAGCGAGTCCGGTGACCCCAGGGTGGCCGCGGCGCTGGACTCGCCGCTGGTGGCCGACTTCGCGCACGCGGAAGGGGCCCGCGCGGTGCTGGCCCACCACGCGCGCCGGTCCGGTCTGCGGATGGCCGCGGGCATGGACCACGAGGTGCACCTGGCCAAGGACGGCGTGCGCACCTCGATCCACGCCGAGGAGGACCTGGCCCGGTTCACCGTGGCCGCGGACGTGCCCGCCGGGCAGCGGCTGACGGTGGTCAAGTACCTGGGCTACGGCTGGTCCGGGCAGCGGTCGGTGCCCGCGTTGCGCGCGCAGGTGGAGGCCGCGCTGGAGGGCGCGCTGCAGACCGGCTGGGCGGGCCTGCTGGCCGAGCAGCGGCGGTTCCTGGACGACTACTGGGAGGTCGCCGACATCGAGGTCGACGGCGATCCCCAGCTCCAGCAGGCGGTGCGGTTCGCGCTGTTCCACATCCTGCAGGCGGCGGCCCGCGGCGAGACCCGCGCCATCCCCGGCAAGGGGCTGACCGGTCCCGGCTACGACGGCCACGCGTTCTGGGACACCGAGACCTTCGTGCTGCCGGTGCTGACCTACACCGTGCCCGACGCCACCCGCGACGCGCTGCGCTGGCGGCACTCCACGCTGGACAAGGCCAGGGAGCGCGCCGAGGTGCTCGGCCAGCGCGGCGCGGCGTTCCCGTGGCGGTCGATCAGCGGCGCGGAGTGCTCGGCGTACTGGCCTGCGGGCACCGCGGCGTTCCACGTCTCGGGCGACGTCGCGTACGCGGTGGCGCAGTACATCGACGCCACCGGCGACGAGGAGTTCGAGCAGCACTGGGGCGGCGAGATCCTGGTGGAGACCGCCCGGCTGTGGGCGTCGCTGGGCCACCACGACAAGGGCGACGTGTTCCGCATCGACGGGGTCACCGGGCCGGACGAGTACACCGCCGTGGTGGACAACAACACTTACACCAACCTGATCGCGCAGCAGAACTTCCGGTCCGCCGCGCGGGTGTGCCGCCGCCACCCGTCGGTGGCCTGCAAGCTCGGCGTGTCCGAGGAGGAGATCCAGTCCTGGGAGCGGGCCGCCGACGCGATGCTGCTGCCGTTCGACGAGGTGCTGGGGGTGCACCAGCAGTCCGAGGGGTTCACCTCGCACGCGGAGTGGGACTTCGAGGGCACCGACCCTGACGCCTACCCGTTGCTGCTGTCGCACCCGTACTTCGACCTGTACCGCAAGCAGGTGATCAAGCAGGCCGACCTGGTGCTGGCCATGCACCTGCGCGGTGACGCGTTCACCCCGGAGCAGAAGGCCCGCAACTTCGCCTACTACGAGGCCAGGACGGTGCGCGACTCGTCGCTGTCGGCGGCCACGCAGGCGGTGCTGGCCGCCGAGGTGGGGGCGTTGCAGCTGGCTTACGACTACCTGGCCGAGGCGGCTTTCACCGACCTGCACGACCTGCACCGCAACGTCCACAACGGACTGCACATGGCGTCGCTGGCGGGCGCGTGGTCGGCGCTGGTGGCGGGCTTCGGCGGGATGCGCGACCACGGCGGCGAGCTGTCGTTCGCGCCGAGGCTGCCACCGCACCTGACGCGGTTCGCGTTCCGGATGTGCTACCGGGGCACCCGGTTCGCGGTCTCCGTGGAGGACGGCTCTGCCACCTACCGGATCATCTCCGGCGGCCCGCTGCGCACTTCCCACCACGGCAAGGAGATCGTGGTGGAGCCGGGCGTCGAGCTGACCCTGGAGGTGCCCGAGCCGCCGACGCCGCCGAAGATCCGCCAGCCCGCGCACCGGATGCCGCGGCGGCGGTTGGCGGGCGGCTAGCGAGGTAGCGCCCCGCCCCCGTCGGGGGCGGGGCGCTACCTGATCACCCCTGCGGCAGCCCGCGCCATGTCGCCGAGCAGGTGGCGCCTGCTGCGCAGCAGGAGCAGGCCCGCGACGACCGAGGTGGTCGGCGCGATCACCGCGATGGCGGCCTGGACGCCCCAGATCCCCTCGGCGATGCCGACGAGCACCGCCCCGCCGAGCCCGCCGACGACCGCCAGGTACAGGCTGACCACCGCGAAGGCCGTGCTGCGGAACGCCGCGGGGATCACCGCGGCGACGACGAGGCTCAACGTGACTATGCCCGCGAAGACCATGCCCTGAGTGATCATCCCGACGACGATGAACGTGGCGACGTTGGGCGAGTAGACCTGGACGGCCAAGCCGATGCCGAGCGTGGCCAGCGCCGCGCAGGCCACGTACAGCGATGCCTTGGGGCTGCGGCTGAACAAGCGGTCGCCGTAGGCGCCACCGAGCCCCGCGCCCACCAGCCCGCCCAGGGCGCTGACGGTGATGATCACGCCGCGCGCCGTGACGCCCTGGTGGAGGTGGTCTTCGAGGATGAAGCTCAGGTAGTTCGGCACCGTGATCGCGGACAGGCCGAACGCGCCGAGCGAGAGCATCGCCAAGTAGAAGGTGCGGATCTTCTTCAGCTGCCCGAAGGTGGCCAGCAGCGGCAGGGGCTTGGTCGTCGGCTCCCGGAGCGGCCCGCCCCCGTGCGCCGCCCGCCGCTCGAAGCCACCACGGGGCGGTTCGGGCAGTCGCAGCGCGGCCAGGCCCAGCAGCAGGGCGGGCAGAGCGAGGAAGCCGAACGCCCACCGCCACGGCTCGTGCTCCTCGGGGATGAGCGCGGCGAAAACCGTGGCCACGAGGGGCCCGGCAACGATGCCCACCGGCTGACCGCTGCGGTGGATGCCGAGCACACGCCCGCGTCCGGTCGCCGGGTAGGTGTCGGTCAGCAGCGCGGTCTGGATGGGGCCCTCGTTGGCCTTGCCGATGCCCGCGAGGATGCGGACGACGGTCAGCTGCCAGAGGTTCTGGGACAGGCTGAAGAAGGCCGTCGACGCGGCCCACACGAGGGTGGAGACGCCCGCGATGGTGGTGCGGCGGCGGCGGTCCGCGAGCACGCCGAGCGGCACCGCGCCGAAAGCGACCATGACACCGGCGAGCGCCGCGATGGTGGCGATGGCCGAGGAGCTGACGCCCAGCGAGTTGCGGATCTCGGGCGCGAAGACGCTGAACACCGAGCCGTCCACGCTGTCGAGCACCTGCAGGCCGAAGATCACGCCGAGCGTCATCGGTCCGCCCGCAGCCATGACCTGCTTGAACGTCATCTTCGGCGGGGGCCCGGCGTCGAGCGGGACCGCTGCTTGACGCGGGGCACCACCGCTGTCCGGCGCGGGAGGTGCGAGGGGGCGTCGACCTGCGGTCATGGCCCGGTCTTGTTCGGTCATCGATGCCCTTTCACGGCATTGCCTGGCGAAAGCCCTTGACGTGGCCTGGTTCGGCGCGCACGGGCAGCGAGCGCCCCCCGAGAGCCGGTTCCGACGGTGACCCGCTGTGTTAGCCAGCATAGCGATAACAGCGCAACACAGGTGGAGCGCCCAGCGTACACACTTCTATGCTGATTGACACAGAGTTGGTCGGCCCGTACGTTCGCCGCATCGGCCCGTGTTGGGTTCCATCGAGGAAAGGCATTCCCGTGCAGGAGTGGGAGGGGTCCGTCGCCTTCGTCACCGGCGGCGGACAGGGCATCGGTCTGGGCATCGCGCGCGCACTGGCCAAGCGCGGTGTCGGTCTGGCGGTGGTCGACATCGACGAGGCGGCGCTGGCTCGCGCCAAGGACGAGCTGTCACAGGTGACCGCGGTGGAGACCTTCCGGCTGGACGTGCGGGACCGCGCGGGGTTCGCCGCGGTCGCCGACGAGGCCGAGGCGAAGCTGGGGCACGTCAACCTGCTGTTCAACAACGCGGGCATCGCGCCGTACTCGCCCGCGGCGGAGCTGCGGTACGAGAAGTGGGACCTGGCCATCGACGTCAACCTCAAGGGCGTGGTCAACGGCGTCCAGACCTTCCTGCCCCGCATGATCGAGCGCGGGCAGGGGGGCTACGTGGTGAACACTGCGTCCGGGGCGGGCCTGGTGGCCGACGGGAACGTGCTGTACGCGACCACCAAGTTCGCCGTGGTCGGGCTCTCCGAGTCGCTGCGGCAGGCGACGGCCAGGCACGGCATCGACGTCAGCGTGCTGTGCCCCGGCCCCGTCGACACCGACATCGTCCGCAACACCCGGTCGGCGAACGAGAACGCTTCCGTGGGTCTGCCGGAGAACCTCGTCGCCGACGTCGAGGCGTTCCTCAAGTCGGGCGCCGACATCGACTCCGTCGGCGAGATGGTCATCGCGGGCATGCGGGCCCGGTCGACGTGGATCCACACCGGTCAGGAGGTGCGGCCCTACCTGGAGAAGCGGATGAAGGAGTTGCTCGCCTCCGTGCCCGCCCCGGCCACCAGCGGGGCCCGCTGACCGGGAACCGGGTCAGCCGGCGCTCCCCCCGGAATCCCGTCCGCCCCCACCCGCGCCGCCGCGGGTGGGGGCGGACGGGATTTCCCAGATGTCGGCGAGGTGCTCGTCGACCAGGGCTGCCAGCGACTGCAGGGCCTGGTCGAGGTCGAAGCTGTCGGGATCGATGAGCGCCTGGAGGTGGATGCCGATGAGCGCCCCGTTGAGCGCCACCGCGAAAGCGCGCTCCCGCTTGGCCGCGGCTTCGGGATCGACCCCCTTCGGGCGCTTCAGGCGCAGCACCGTCTCCAGGCCCTCGCGGCGCTGGGCGAGGAACTGCTGGTACTGGGCGTGGACCGCGCCCGTGCTGTTCATCGCTTCGGTCAGGATCATGAACAGCAGCGCCGAGTTGTCGCTGCGCACCCATGCGGCGTAGTCGTCGAACACCTCGGCGAGCGGGGGCACGACCCGGTACCGCTCGGGCCGCATCACGCGGTCGATCGCGCGTTCGACGACGGCCATCACGAGGCCGGCCTTGTTCTTGAAGTGCCACGGGATGGAGCCCCGGCTGATGCCGGAGAGCTCGGAGATGTCGACGAAGGAAGTGCGGTCGAACCCGCTCTTGGCGAGCAGCTCCTCGGCCGCGTCGAGGATGCGACGACGGCTCTCCTCGCCGATCTCGTCGATCCGACGCCGCCCTCGGGAACTCACGGTCGCCATAGTAGTGCCCGTTTCACAGCTGCTGCGGCTGGGTGAACGCGGGCATCGCACCGTCGGCGTCGCAGGAGTCCGAACGGCGGAGCGCACCGCCCACATAGGACGTTTCGGCGCGCTTCGGCGGTGGGCGGCCGACTCGGCGGCGCAAACGGGCCACCAGGACGCGAGAGCGCCCGGTCGGGGTGCCGAGGGGGGAGTAGCACCCCGACCGGGTCTCGTCAGACGGCCAGGGGGGAGGGCCGTCCAAGCTCTCGTCGCACAGTCGGATACCCCGCCGCGGCGGTTCCAACCGCTCCGGCGGATCAATTCCTGTGAAGCACGTCACTGCGCCAACACCCATGGGCGGGCCGCGACGATCCGCGATCTTGACACCGCCGCGCGCGGCGGAGTAGGACGGCGGGCGTCCGTCCACCGTCGATCTGCGGGGCGATCTTGCGACTGCGAGCACTGCTCACCACGGCGGCGTTGCTCGCCGCCTCCGCCTGCGGCGCCACCCCCGACGCGCCCGCCAAGACCACGCTGACCTGGTGGGACCACTACGACTCCGGCGCGGCCGACCAGGCGGTCACCGCGCTGATCGCGCGCTACCAGGGCGCGCACCCCGACGTCGAGGTCAAGCGCACCGCCATCCCGCCCGCCGAGTTCCGCGCCAAGCTGGACCAGGCGGCGGCCTCGGGCGCGTTCCCCGACGTGGTCGCCGTCGACTCCCCCGACCTGCCCCGGCTGGTGGCGCAGAACGCCGTCGCCGACCTCACCGACCGGTTCCAGGGCTGGGCGGTCGGTGAGGCGCTGCTGGAACCGGTGCGCGAGAGCGCGCGGCACGGTGGCCGGTTCTACGGCGTCCCGCTGCGCAGCGAGACCCTGGCCCTGGTCTACGACCGCGAGGTGCTCGCCGGGGCGGCACCGCCCCGCACGTGGGACGACCTGCGGGCCACCGCCAAGGCGCTGACCAGGGACGGTCGTGCGGGCCTGTGCTTCGCCGGACTGCCCGAGGAGGACCTGACCAGCACCTTCCTGGCCTTTCTGTGGCAGGCGGGCGGTGACCTGGACACCGTGGACGACGAGGCGGGCGTGGAGGCGCTGGCGTTCGTCGACGAGTTGGTCAACGTCGACCGCAGCGTGCCCGCCGCGGCGCTGGGCTGGGACAACGCCCAGGTCGCGCGCGAGTTCGCGGCAGGCCGGTGCGCCATGATGGTCAACGGCCCGCGCGTGGTGCAGGTGCTCAACCAGGCCGGGATGAACTGGTCGGTCACCGCGCTGCCCTCCGGCGCGGGCGGGTCCGCCTCGCCCCTGGGTGGGGAGACCTGGGTCATCGGCAAGGGCAGCAGGCACGCCGACGCCGCGTGGGAGCTGCTCAAGTCGTTGGCGGAGAACCGGGACAACATCACCGAGTTCGGCGCGGGGTTGGGCGCGCTTCCCAATCGCGGCGACACGGTGCAGGACCTGGCCTGGCAGTGGGACCCCAACGTCGCCGCGTTCGCCGCGCAGATGCCGGAAGCCAGGCCGCGCAACGGCTACGGCACGAAGTACCCGCAGGTCTCCGAAGCGGTGTGGACCATGGTGCAGCAGGTGCTCAAGGGTGATCGCGAGCCGGAGGAGGCGGCGGCGGAGGCGCGGGCGAAGATCGAACCGCTGCTGCGCGAGCGCTGAATTCGCGGGACGCGGGCGTTCGACTCGCGAGAGGTAGCCCGATCGAGGGGTGATCTAGTGCTGCCGGGTTACCCCGCACCCATGCGGAAAGGCACACCGGCGAGCCGGGGCGCCCCTCGGACCCGGCGCTACAGCCGGGCACAGGCGCTGGCGCTCGCGGTCGGTCTGCTCCAGGTCTTCTTCGCCGTGGTGCGCGTGCTGCCGCTCAGCCCCGCCAACCAGGTGCTGCACCTGTGCACGGGGGCCGCCGGGATCGCGCTGTCCTGGCGGCACGGGCACGCGCGGCTGTACGGCGTGGGACTGCTGCTGCTCTACGGCCACCTGTTCCTGGAGGACATGGACACCTCGACCGCGCTGCTCCAACTGCCGGACCTGGAGGCGCTGTCCCACGGGCGCACCGCGCTGGCGGGCGCGGTGATCGCGGTGGTGCCCGCGTTCGCCCGGCGGTAGTCCCCCGCCGTCATCACGCCGTCCGGGTGGAAGCGCAGCTTGGGCCCCGTGTCGCGGGCGATCGCCTCGAACACGGCCAGGTCGGCCATGTTCTCGGGCTGCCAGTACATGTGCGCGCCGTGCGTGACGCCCATGTCCATGCCGATCATCGCGTCCACGACCCGGTGATAGCGCCGCTCGGGCAGCGGCACCCCGGCGGAGGAGTGGATGTCGAACACGTCGTGGTCGCCGGTCAGCGGCCGCAGCGCCCCGGCTCGGTCGTAGCCGTGCACCACGCCGTCGCGGACCACGAACTGGCCGCCGCGCTCCAGCGCGTCCATCTTGTCGCGCAACGAGTCGTACTCCGCGCGGCGCTCGGTGAAGCGGCGCAGCAGGTGCTCGCCGCAGCGGCCACCGGGCAGCACGGGCCGGAAGTAGCCCACCAGGCCGCGCTGCCCGCGCCGCGCGCCCAGCCGCACGTCCAGGTCGGTGATGGTCTTGGCCTTCACCGGCTGCGGCTTGGGCAGCGCTCCCCGGCGCAGCCACGCCACCGAGTGCGGGTTGGTCGCCCGCACGTCGATCACGACGTCCTGCTGGGCGGCCACCTGCTGGAACTTGCGGGCGTTCTCGACGGGCATCCCGAAATCGGGCTCCACGGACGCCAGTGGGACGAGGCGATCAGTGCGCACGGGTACCACCGTCCGCCGGAGAGCGACGTGCACCACACCCGGCTTTCGGGTTGGCCGGCCTCGCGGCACCGGGTGCGCTCTGCGGGCTGCTCGCCGGGCCGGAACGGCCGCGGGTGGTGTTTGCGCTGGTCCTGGGTGCGCGCACGGAGGCAGAGGCCGCCGATGCGGCGGGGTTGCCCAGGCGGGAGGTCGCGCGCGAACCGCGCTCGGTCGGACTGGTGGTGGGCGAGGGCCCGCTGCTGGTGCTGCGCCAGTGGTGCGAGGGCGGCGAGGTCGACCACGTGATCTCGCGCCGCTACCCGGTCGACGAGGGCCTGCTCGACCGCGAGGGCGGCCAGTACCGGCGCGCGGGTGGGCCGGTGGGGGTCCGGCCGGTGGAGGTCTGGCCGCCCCCGCAGCGGCCCGTCAGGCGGCGTTGAAGGTGTCCGGGTCGGGCCCGAGGCGCGTACCGGTGTCCATGGTCGCGATCCGGTCCATGTCGTCCGCGTCGAGCTCGAAGTCGAACACCGCGAAGTTCTCCGCGATCCGGCTCGGCGTGGCCGACTTGGGGATCACCACGTTGCCCAGCTGCAGGTGCCAGCGCAGCACCACCTGGGCGGGCGTGCGGCCGTGCTTGTCGGCGATCGAGGTGATCACCGGGTCGCGCAGCGGCTCGCCGCCCTGCGCCAGCGGGCTCCACGCCTCGGTGACGATGCCGTGCTCGTCGTGGAACCGGCGCAGCTCGGCCTGCTGGAGCCGGGGGTGCAGCTCGACCTGGTTGACCGCCGGGACCACGCCCGTCTCGTCGATCACCCGCCGCAGGTGGGCGGGCTGGAAGTTGGACACCCCGATCGCCCGCACCCGACCGTCGGCGTGCAGCTCGCCCAACGCCCGCCAGGTGTCGACGTAGAAGCCGCGGTCCGGGGTCGGCCAGTGGATCAGGTACAGGTCCAGCCGCTCCAGACCCAGCTCGGCCATGCTCGCGTCGAACGCCCGCAACGCCTGGTCGTAGCCCTGGTCGGCGTTCCACAGCTTGGTGGTGACGAACAGCTCCTGCCTCGGCAGCCCCGACGCCGCCAGCGCCCTGCCCACGGCGGCCTCGTTGCGGTAGGCCGCGGCCGTGTCGACGCTGCGGTAGCCGACCCGCAGCGCTTCGGCGACCGCGCGCTCGGTGTCCCCGGCGGGCACCTGGAACACGCCGAAGCCCAGTCGCGGCATGGTGACCCCGTTGTTCAGGGTGACGTCGATCATGCTGATCCTCCTCGTCGTGCCGCTCCATGATGCTGTCAACGCCTTCCACCTGCTGGACGGCGTTGACCCCGCCGCGCGCCGCTGGTGCGATCGGCACGTGGCCGTGACGAGTGCGTTCCCCGATGTGACGAGCGTCGACGTGACGGTCGTCATCCGCCTCACGGCGCGGTCGGCCCGAGCCTCCGATGCCGCGAGCAGGCTGGCCGACGCGCTGAAGTCCGCGCTGGACCTGCCGGGCGCGGAAGTGCTGGTCGACACCGCCGATGAGCCCGCCGTGCGGGTGCTGGCCGACTCCCGGCAGGTGTTGCACCGAGGGCGGTCGGTGGAGCTGACCCGCCTGGAGTTCGACCTGCTGCTGCACCTGTGCCGCTACCCCCGTCAGGTCCACCGGCGCTCCGCGCTGATGAACGTGGTCTGGGGCACCACCAGCTTCGTGGACACCCGAACGGTGGACGTGCACGTGCGCCGCATCCGCCAGAAGCTGGGTGATGCGGCGTCGCTCATCAGCACCGTGCGCGGCGTCGGCTACCGGGTGGACGACCCGCGGCGGGTGCTGGTCGTGCACGACGGGCAAGCGCCATGAGGGTTCGACTCCGGTAGAACCGCTGCGGTTACACCCCGAATCCGGGGGTAGCTGTACTGGTATGGGCTTCCAACGAGCGGTCGTGACCGGCGGCGCGGGCTTCCTCGGCTCGCACGTCTGCGAAGCGCTGCTGCGGCGCGGCACGCGCGTGGTGTGCGTGGACGACTTCCGGACCGGATCGCCCGACAACCTGCGCGTGCTGCGCGAGGATTCCCGCTTCGGCCTGGTCAGAGCCGATGTCGCGGTGCCGCTGGACGTGCTGGGCGAGGTCGACCTGGTGCTGCACCTGGCGTGTCCGGCCTCCCCCGTGGACTACCTGCGGATGCCGGTGGAGACCCTCCGCTCGGGTGGTTTCGGCACCTACCACGCCCTGGAGCTGGCCCGCCGCAAGGGCGCACGGGTGGTGGTGGCCTCCACCAGCGAGGTCTACGGCGACCCGCTCGAGCACCCGCAGACCGAGTCGTACTGGGGCAACGTCAACCCGATCGGCCCGCGCAGCGTCTACGACGAGGCCAAGCGCTTCGGTGAGGCGATGACCATGGCCTTCCGCCGCGAGCACGGCGTGGACGCGGCGCTGGTGCGGATCTTCAACACCTACGGACCGCGGATGCGGACCGACGACGGCAGGCTCGTGCCCACCTTCCTGCGCCAGGCCCTGGCGGGGGAACCGCTGACCGTGCACGGCGACGGGAGCCAGACCCGTTCCCTGTGCTACGTGGACGACCTGGTCCGGGGCCTGCTGGCGATGGCGCACAGCGAGCACCCCGGTCCGGTGAACCTCGGCAACCCCGAGGAGGTCACCGTGCTGGAGGTGGCCCGCAAGGTCATCGAGGTCACCGGCAGCTCCTCCGCGATCCGGCACGTCGAGGCCATGGAGGACGACCCGAAGCGCCGCAGGCCCGACATCTCCCGCGCCCGTGAGCTGCTGGGGTGGGAACCCGAGGTGCCGCTGGCCGAAGGGCTGCGCCGCTCGCTGGACCGCCGCCTCGTCGGGTAGGCGCTCACCACGGACGAAAGGGGCCGCACATGCGCGTGCTCGGCATCAACGCGATCTTCCACGACCCCGCCGCCGCCCTGGTGGTGGACGGCGAGGTGGTGGCCGCCGCGGAGGAGGAGCGCTTCTCCCGGCGCAAGCACGGCAAGCGACCGGTGCCGTTCTCGGCCTGGGAGCTGCCCGAGCAGGCCGCCCGCTGGTGCCTGGCGCACGCGGGCCTGGAACCGGGCGACCTCGACGCGGTGGCGTACTCCTACGACCCCGGCCTGGTCGAGCCGATGGACGAGCCGTGGGAGGACCTGCGCACCACCTACGCCCAGCGCGCGCCCTACTTCCTGGCCACCGCCCTGCCGGGACTGGACCCCGACATCGTGCGGTTCGTGCCGCACCACGTGGCGCACGCCGGTTCCACCGGCCTGGCCGCCCCCTACGGCGGCGATTGCGCGGTGCTGGTCTCCGACGGTCGGGGCGAGTGCGGCTCCCACCTGGCGGGCAGCTACCGGGACCACCGGCTGACCACGCACGCGGCGCAGAAGCTGCCGCACTCGCTGGGCCTGATGTACGAGGAGCTGACCGAGCACCTGGGTTTCCTGCGCTCCAGCGACGAGTACAAGGTGATGGCGCTGGCCTCCTACGCCAAGCCCAAGCACCTGGACCTGATGCGGGAGCACGTCTACGCCACCGGCGACGGCGGTTTCGTCGTCGAGCCGATCGACTGGAGCACGCTGGCCAAGCGGCTGTCCAAGGGCGACGAGATCACCCACGAGCACGCGGAGCTGGCGGCCAGCGTGCAGGTGCGGGTGGAGGAGGTGCTGCTGGACCTGGTGCGCTGGCTGCACGAGCGCACCGGCCAGAAGCGGCTGACCATGGCAGGCGGCGTGGCGCTGAACTGCGTGGCCAACACCCGGATCTTCGCCGAGGGGCCGTTCGAGCAGGTGTGGGTGCAGCCCGCCGCCGGTGACGCGGGCACCGCGCTGGGCGCGGCGCTGCACGTGGCCGCCGAAGCCGGTGAGCCCGCCGCGCCCATGCCCGGCGCGGACCTGGGCCGGTCGTGGACCGACGACGAGATCGAGGACTTCCTGCGCAAGGCCAAGATCCGCTACGAGACGCCGGAGGACGTGGCCGTCGAAGTCGCGCGGGCGTTGGCCGACAACCAGGTCGTGGCGTGGTTCCAGGGCCGCAGCGAGTACGGGCCGCGCGCGCTGGGGCGGCGCTCGCTGCTGGCCAACCCGTGCTACGCGGACAACCTGGAGCGGTTGAACAACGTCAAGGGGCGCGAGCAGTTCCGGCCGGTGGCGCCGATGGTGCTGACCGAGCGCGCGGCGGAGCTGTTCACCCGAGGCCCGATCCCCAGTCCCTACATGCTGTTCGTGCACGACGTCCGTCCGGAGTGGAAGGACCGGATTCCGGCCGTGGTGCACGTGGACGGCACCGCGCGGGTGCAGACCGTCGGACCGGACGAGCCGCTGATGTCGCGGGTGCTCCGGGAGTTCGAGTCGCTGACCGGCGTGCCGGTGGTGGTGAACACCAGCCTCAACACCGCCGGGCGGCCGATGGTGGACGACCCGCGCGACGCGCTGGAGTGCTTCGGCTCCGCGCCGGTGGACCTGCTGGCGATCGGTCGCTTCGTGGTGCGGCGATGAGCGTGGACTACGCGGTCGTCATCCCCACGATGGGGCGCGCGAGCCTGACGGTGGTGCTGGACGCGCTGCACGAGGGCTCCGGCCCGCCGCCGCGCGAGATCATCGTGGTCGACGACCGGCCCGACCCGGACGCGGCTCCGCTGCCCGCGACGCACGACGCGCGCGTGCTGCGCAGCGGCGGGCGCGGTCCGGCGGCGGCGCGCAACGCGGGCTGGCGCGCGTCGTGCTGCGAGTGGGTGGCGTTCCTGGACGACGACGTGGTGCCGCCACCGGACTGGAAGGCCCGCTTCGCCAAGGACGTGGCGGACCTCGACTTGGACGTGGGCGCCAGCCAGGGCCGGATCACGGTGCCGCTGCCCGAGGACCGCAGGCCCACCGACTGGGAGCGCGGCACCGCCGGGCTGGCCGACGCCAAGTGGATCACCGCGGACATGGCCTACCGGCGGGCGGCGCTGTGCCACGTCGGCGGGTTCGACGAGCGCTTCCCCAGGGCCTACCGCGAGGACGCCGAGCTGGCGCTGCGCGTGCGGGACGCCGGGTACCGGATCGTCGTCGGCGAGCGGGAGACCACGCACCCGGTGCGGGAAGCGGACTTCTTCGCCAGCCTGCGCCAGCAGCGCGGCAACGCCGACGACGCGCTGATGCGGCGGCTGCTGGGACCGGGCTGGCGGCAGCGCATCGGCGGGCACCCCGGCAGGCTGCGGTGGCACGTCGCCACCACGGCGGCGGGAGCCGCGTCTGTCCTGTGTGGACTGGCGGGCCGCCGTGGCGCGGCCGTGGTGGCGGGCGCGGCGTGGGCCGGGCTGACCGGGTGGTTCGCCGCGCAGCGGATCGCGCCGGGTCCGCGCACCTCCGACGAGGTCTGGCGGATGCTGGTGACCAGCGCGGCCATCCCGCCCGCCGCCTGCTTCCACCGGTTGCGCGGCGAGTGGCGGCACCGGGCGGTGCGGCCGTGAGGGTGCTGGCGCTGCGCGCGCTCGGGCTGGGTGACCTGCTGACCGGGGTGCCCGCGCTGCGGGCGCTGCGCCGGGCGTTCCCGGACGCGGAGATCACCCTGGCCGCGCCCGCCTGGCTGGCCGACGCCGTGCGCCGGATCGACGCGGTGGACCGGCACCTGCCCACCGCGGGGCTGGTGCCGATCCGGTGCGACGAGCCCGACCTCGCGGTGAACCTGCACGGTCGCGGGCCGCAGAGCACCGAACTGCTGCGGGCCACGCGCCCGCGCGAGCTGATCGCGTTCGGGCCGCGCGTGCCGTGGCCCGACGACGTGCACGAGGTCGTGCGGTGGTGCGGTCTGCTCGAAGCGCACGGCATCGCCGCCGACCCGGACGACCTGCGGCTGCCGCCGCCCGGTGACCGGACCAGCGCCATCGTGGTGCACCCCGGCGCGAGCCACGCCGCGCGGCACTGGCCCGCGCGGCGGTTCGCCGAGGTGGCCCGCGCGCTCGGCCCCGACGTGGTGGTCACCGGCAGCGCCGCCGAGGCCGACCTGGTGCGCGCCGTCGCCGACGGGAAACCGACCGCGATCGGCCCACTGGCCTCGCTGCTCGACCTGGTCGCCACCGCCCGGCTGGTGGTCTGCGGCGACACCGGGGTGGCGCACGTGGCCACCGCCTACGGCACGCCGTCGGTGGTGCTGTTCGGCCCGGTCTCCCCCGCGCTGTGGGGGCCCCGGTCCGGGCCGCACCGGGCGCTGTGGCACGGCACGACCGGCGACACGTTCGCCGACCGGCCCGACCCCGGCCTGCTGCGCATCTCCGCGGCCGAGGTGCTGGCCGCGTCCTACGAGGCTCTGGGAGGTGGACCGTGCGACGGATCGGCGTCATCGGCGCGGGCTATGTCGGGCTGACCACCGCGGCGTGCTTCGCCCACCTCGGGCACCGCGTGGTGTGCGCGGACGTGGACCGGCGGCGGGTGGCCCGGCTGTGCCGGGCGGAAGTCGACCTGCACGAGCCCGGACTGGCCCGCCTGGTCGCGGAGGGCTTGCGGGAAGGGCGGTTGCGCTTCGTCGTCGGCAA
This sequence comes from Saccharothrix coeruleofusca, assembly GCF_017876325.1. Taxonomy (NCBI): domain Bacteria; kingdom Bacillati; phylum Actinomycetota; class Actinomycetes; order Pseudonocardiales; family Pseudonocardiaceae; genus Saccharothrix; species Saccharothrix coeruleofusca. The sequence continues at coordinate 1,557,817 of NZ_JAGINV010000001.1, read as the reverse complement.
CCGCGAAGCACTGTCCGATGTGGACTTCGTCTTCGTGTGCGTGCCGACGCCCACCGGGGAGGACGGTTCGGCGGACCTGAGCGCCGTGCGCGCCGTGCTGCGGGAAGCGCGCGAGCTGATGGCCCCGGACGCCGTGCTGGTCATCAAGTCGACGGTGCCCGCCGGGACCACCGACCGTGCGGCCGCCGAGCTGGACGGCCACCAGGTGGTGTCCAACCCGGAGTTCCTGCGGGAGGGCCACGCGGTGCAGGACTTCCTCCAGCCCCAGCGGGTCGTCGTCGGCGCGAGCGCGGAAAGCGCGGCGCTGCGGGTGCTGGACCTGTACTCCGGCACGGGCGCGCCGGTCATGGTGACCACCCCGACCAGCGCCGAGCTGGTCAAGTACGCCAGCAACTGCTTCCTGGCCATGAAGCTGTCCTACGTCAACGCGCTGGCCGAGCTGTGCGAGCAGATCGGCGCCGACATCGGCGACGTGACCGAGGGGATGAGCCTGGACGACCGGATCGGCGCCTCCTTCCTGGCCCCCGGTCCCGGCTGGGGCGGGTCCTGCTTCCCCAAGGACACCAAGGCGCTGCTGTCCACCGCCGAGTCGGTGGACGTCGACTTCTCCCTGCTGCGCGCCACCATCGACACCAACGAGCACCAGCCGCAGCGGGTCGTGGAGAAGGTGCGGGAGCTGCTCGGACCGGTCGAGGGCAGGCGGATCGGCCTGCTGGGGCTGGCGTTCAAGGCGGGCACCAACGACCTGCGCGACTCCCCCGCCCTGGCGGTGGCCGAGCTGCTGGCCGAGCAGGGCGCGCGGCTGGCCGGTTACGACCCGTGCGTGGACCACGGTCCGGTGCCGGTGGTCTCCTCGGTCGAGGAGGCCGCGACGGGCGCTTCCGCGCTGCTGGTGCTGACCGAGTGGCCCGAGTTCGCCGAACTGGACTGGCCCGACTTGGCCTCGCGGATGGCGCGGCCGGTCATCGTCGACACCCGCAACCTGCTGCCGCGCGACAAGGTCACCGAAGCCGGCTTCACCCTGCTCTCCCTGGGCACGCCTGCAAGTACCACCCGTCCCACCACAGCGGGCCTGTGACTACTACCCGGCCACGGGGTCGGGTACTGAGGTTTGTTTTTGGGGTTGATGTGGCTGGTTGCGGTCGCGGAATGGCCGTCGGTGTGTTAAGCCGGGACGATGAGGCTGGGTGGTGGTCTGACCGGCCCGGAGCGTCAGGAGCGTGAACAGGTCCGGCTCAGGGCGGCGGACCTGTTCGACCAGGGGATGTCCCAGGCCGATATCGCCCGCCTGCTGGGCGTGAGCCCGCAGGCGGTGTCGCAGTGGCGCAAACACTTCACCGAACACGGTGTCGACGGGCTGCTCTCGGCAGGCCCGTCGGGTGCGCGGTGCTACCTCGACGACGAGCAGATCCGCACGGTGCTGCGGGAACTGGACAAGGGCCCGGCCGCGCACGGCTGGGCCGACCAGCGCTGGACCCTGGCCCGCATCGGCCGGGTGATCACCGAGACCACCGGCGTGGTCTATGCCGCCCCCGACGGCATCTGGCGCCTGCTGCGCCGCATCGGCTGGTCCTGGCAGATGCCCCGCACCCGCGCCCTGGAACGCAACGAGGAGGTGATCACCGCCTGGCGCACCGAGGTGTGGCCGCGGGTAAAACATCCGCGGGCCAGACAGCGTGGATCTGCTTCCAGGACGAAGCGGGCGCCTCGATGACCCCACCCACCCGACGCACCTGGTCCCCGGTGGGCCGCACCCCCGAACTGCGCATCGCCGGACGACATCGCAACGGCATCAGCCTGGCCGGCATCTGCTGCTACCACCCCGACCGGGCACCGGTACTGCTCTACGCCACCCGCGAGCACAGCTTCACCAACACCACCTTCCCCGCCCTGCTCACCCGACTGCACCGCCGCCTCAACGCCCCCATCGTGCTGATCTGGGACAACCTCTCGGCACACCTGTCGGGCAAGACCCTGCAATACACCAAGGACAACACCGCCTGGCTGACCGTGGTCCAACTGCCCGCCTACGCCCCCGACCTCAACCCCACCGAAGGCGTCTGGGCACACCTGAAAAACACCAGCCTGGCCAACCTGGCCGCCCGCAGTCTCCCCGAACTCACCCACGCCGCCCGCCGCGGACTACGCCACATCCAACGCCACCCCGCCCTGCTCGCCGGCTTCCTCACCCACACCGGCCTCACCCTCGACCCCACCCCATCAACCCCATAATCAAACCCCGGTAGTAGTCACAGGCCGGGGAACGGTGGTCAGGTAGTATCGGTGGTTCGTTGACAGCGGAGTGTGTATGCGGTAGTCCGTGGCCATCCGGAGTGCCCGCTCACGCAGCTCGTCCGGGTAGTTCTTCGGTGGGGCCATCGATCCTCATCATCCAGGCTTGATGGTCTCCATCAAACCCGGTACGGAACAGAACATCGGAAACGTGCCGGTGTCGGGTTGAGCGCGCTGGCTCGTCCGGAGTCTGCGGCACACACGTCTGGTTCAAGGAACCGGTCGAAGCCCCATTAACCCGCCCAGCGGCAGCAGTCGCGGTACGCGGGCCCGGTAGGATTCGTATGCCTGGCCGAACACCTCGCACAAGAGCCGTTCCTCCCTGTGGATCTTGGCTCTCAGCGTCACCGCCGCCAACCCGAACGCGGCGAGCGCCCAGCCGTGCTGGATGATCAGCGCGGTGCACAGGAGCATGCCGAGCACCCCTGTGTAGATCGGGTGTCGGGTGATGGCGTACGGCCCGTCGGTCCGCAGTACGTGGTCGCTGCGCACCGACGGCAAGGGGGTCCACATGGCGCCCAGCGCGATCCGCGCCCAGACGGTGAACGTTGTGCAGACCGGTAGGGTGGCCGCCGCTGTGGTGGCAAGCCACTGGTGGCCAGTGAGTGGTGGCCACTGGATGGAGGGGGACAGTTCGTTGACACCCCACGCAAGCGGGATCACGACCAGGAGCAGGGGCACCAGACCGGATCGTGGCCGCACTCGTGGCCGTGATGCGTGCCGAGTGGTATGCACGGCACCGATGATCCAGGTCAGTGTCACCACTGCCCAGCATATCGCGACAATCCACCACCGCCAGGTTTCTGCCATCTTCAAGCCTTCCCCATGATTAGTGGCCGGTGCTTCCGGCGGCCTGTTCGGGCCGCCGGAAGCACCGGCAGGTCAGATCACGTCCACAAGAGCACGGCCAGACCGATCGCGAGCGCAACCAGGAACATGGCAATACCTCCCCTCAATACATTCCCGCGCGGCACGGGTCAGGAAATCGCGGCGCCGACAATCGCAGCGAAAAAGAAGGCGGCGAGCACGAACACGCCAAACCAGTCCATTTCATTCCTCCTTTCAGAATTCGTCAGAACGAGTCGATGACGGTCGGCAGCGATGCGAGCTCGCCGTTGCCGAATGTCACCATGCCGCTGCTGCGGACCGAGCGGGCGTTCAAGTTCACGCCGGAAATTGGCGTGCCGTTGGCGTAGTCACGGCAATCGATGCTGCTGGCATTCTCCACGCGACAGTCGCGGGGTGGCGGAGGTGTCCAGCAGCGGCCGGTCATGGAACCGAACGTGGGGCAGTCAGTGTTGCCAGCTTCCCCCGCCCGGCGAGGGCTGTAGTCGTTGTGCGCGGTGATCACTCGCGCGGGCCGCTCCACCCAGCGGTCGTCCTCGAAGTGCTCAACTTTGATCGACGAGCCCGCGTCGGAGCCGAAGATCCAGTAGTCGTGGACGAACGCGGTTATCGTGACCCGCCAGTAGCCGTTGGCGGAACAGCGCACGGCCTGCTTCGAGGTGTGGGTGTCGGACGGCAATGCGCCCGATGACTGGCAGGGCGGCGGGATGTTCGGTGCCACCCGAGCCGCAGCCCGCCCGTTGTCATCGAGCGCCTGCCACCGGGTCTGCGGGGTGACGCAGACGTGGTCGCCGGGCACGGCCTCTCGCCAAACCCACCCCTGACGACAGGTGTCCGGACCGAACGGGCCACCGCCGGGTTCTCGCCGTGCGGCCGCCTGGGCGTTGTCGTCCCAGCTCTGCTGCCGGGTTTGTGGGGTGACGCAGACGTGGTCGCCGGGTACGGCCTCTCGCCAGACCCACCCTTGACGACAGGTGTCCGGACCGTACTCGCCCGCCGATGCTGCGAGGGATCCCATCCACAGCATGGTTGACGTCGCGACGGCCGTGAACGCGACGAGGTGATTGACTCCGCGTGTCATCACGCCTCAACTCCTTCCTCTTCGGATCAGCACGGGCATAACCGTTGATAGCCGGGGACGCGTTCATCGGCTACCGTTCGTGAACACTCATGAACGACATGAACACGTTTCCGAGGGAGTCTCATGTCCGAGTCACCGCCGGACCCCTTCCAGGAGGCATGGGCAGATTTCGGCCGAAGACTGCGGAGACTGCGCGAAAAACGTAAAATGTCGATGGACGACGTGGTCCGCAAGTGGGGTCACCCTAAAGCGTCGCTGCACAACATCGAGAAGGGCAAAGCTTTCCCGCGAATTAGAGATTCTGTCGAAAACCTGCTGATCGTCTACTACGGGAGGGAGCCGGACGGAGAACTCAAGGAGGAATTTGAAGAGCTGCGGTCACAGTGGGAGGAAATCGTCCGCCTGTTACCCGAGCGGCGTGGCCGGGTCGCCCTGAAATCGAATGGCTATCCGGTGTTCCCCTGGCTGGCAGCGCCTCCCGCGAGTGACCTCTCCGCATTCCTGGACGCGCTGGCCGTAGATGTGGAGCGACAATGGAGGAACGAGCGCCTGATCAAAGCGATACCGATGCGCTGGACTTTCAGCTGGGATGTCGCAGATCACCGCGACGTGGTGCTGGCCGACGGCGATATCGCGTTCGAGGGCGACTTGGACGCAACGGCGGAGGTCCTGGACTGGCTGCCGCACCATCGGCTCGTGCTTCTGGGAGAGTCCGGCATGGGCAAGACCGTGGCACTGGCGCACTTGGTACTCGGTCGGATCAGGCGCCGCGAACCAGGAGGGCCGGTGCCGGTCATGCTGACGATCAGCGAATGGAATCCGTCGGCGGTGGGACTGGTCGAGTGGCTCGTCGAGCAACTGGTCGCGAGGTACCCGTCCGTACGCAGCAGCGAGCGAGCCTCCGAAATCGTCGGCTCCGGACTGGTGATTCCGGTGCTGGACGGTTTCGACGAGATACCGCAACACCTGCGTCCGGTGGCGCTGACACGGATTAACAATGCACTCCCAGGTGTCGGCGCGCTCGTGCTGTCATCACGTGGAAAGGAGTTCCGCGCGGCAGTGCGGCATCCCCGAGGCCGGGTGCTTGAGGCGACCGCCGTCGCCGAGGCCGAACGTCCTCCTGTCAATGTCGTCGCCGAATACCTACGACTGGTTGTCGACCCCCATCGCCTCGAGGGGTGGGAACCGGTCCTCGCCCGGCTCACTGAGGAGCCGGACGGGCCGCTGGCCGCGACGTTGACCACTCCATTGATGGCGTGGCTTGCCCTGGCCGACTACGGGGAAGGCACTGCCCATCCCACCGACCTGCTGGGCTTCACCGACCAACGCAAGATCGAGGACCACTTGCTCTCGCGGCTCGTGCCGACGCGCTATCACCCATTCTGGGCCAAGGACTCGGGACCAGAGCCCACAGCCGATCGGAAACCTCTCGACCGCGTACCCACCCTTGCGAATGCCCAGCGGTGGCTTGCCTTCCTCGACGACCACATGCGTCACGTCCGGTCTTCCGAACTGGCCTGGTGGCGGGTCGAATTGGCTGTGCCGAGACCCGCGATCGGGACGCTGGGCGGGCTTGTGTTCGCGCTGGTCGTCGCGGTTGCGGTGGGCCTGCCGTCCGGGTTGTTGCACGGCACGGCGATTGGACTCTGGTGGGGGTGCGTGGGCGGGGCGGTCGCGGGCCTGCTCGGCGGAACGGCGCTGTGCCTGCTGGCGGCATCACAACAGCCGCACCCTTCGGTCGTACGCCTGCGCCCGTGGCGTGCGCGTCGTCACCTGACTGACTCTCCGGGAGAACCGCTCTGGCGGCATGTGACAGAAGGTTTTGGCACCGGTGCACTCAGTGGAGCCTGTGTGGCACTGGTGGTGGCGCTCGCGATGTCAGGTGTCGGCCTCAAACAGGCCGCGATCGCCAGCGCGTCGAGCGCGGGCGTCGCGGTCATGCTCGCGATCGGAATCGCCCGCACCCTCGACTTCTGGGTCAGCGCGCCCACCGACGACACGATGTCGATCAGCCCGGTCGTCGTGTTCCGGAACGACCGCGCGGTCGCCTTGATGCAAGGACTAGTTGGTGGCCTGGCATTCGGTCTCGCGTTCGGATTGAGCAGAGGCATCATCGCAGGTGGCGCCGCAGGCGCGGCAGCGGCGGTGACGCGCTGTTTCATCGGTGGGCTTGATCAGGGCCTGAGCAAGGTTCACGTCACCGCATGGGGCCGCTTCATGATCGCCAGTCTGTGGCTCGCCGTCACACGCAGGGCACCGTTGCGCATGATGGCGTTCCTTCAGGACGCCGACTACCGCGGCCTGCTGCGCCAGGAGGGAGCTGTCTACCGGTTCCGCCATGAGCGGCTGGCGGCGGTTCTGCCACGATGACAGAGCATCGCCTCCGAGGACTTGCCCCTGAGTGTTGGACACCAGACACACTTGGATCCTGACGACCCGGGTGGACAGGTGATCCTCACCCCGTTTGGCGGAGTCGGGTCACTGGAGTTCAGGCTACTGGAGCGATCTTGGCGTGTCGGAGTTCGTACTCGATCGGTGTGAGCATTCCGAGTGCGGTGTGGCGTCGGCGGCGGTTGTGGAACATCTCGAGGTACTCGAACAGGGCGTTGGCCAACTCGAGGCGGGTGCGCCATCGTCGGCGGTCGAGCAGCTCGGTCTGGACGCGTCCCCGGAACGATTCGATCATGGCGTTGTCATAGCAGTCGCCGATCGAGGGACTGTAAAACACGAGCGGCTCTGACCCGTAGTCGGTGGTGACGCCAAGTAGCCAGCCATGATCACGATCTTGTGATGGATGTCGATTCCCTTGTAAGGACGGTGTTTTCCGGACTGTCGGCGCTGGTCGTCCAGGACGTGGCGGACGGTGGCGGCATGGTGGTGGTCACGGCCCGCACCCGGGACGCGGCCGTGTCGTGTCCGGGGTGCGGGACCGCGACGGCGCAGGTGCACGGCTACCACCATCGGACGCTCAAGGACGTGCCGGTTGACGGCCGTCAGGTCGTCGTGCACCTGCGCACCCGACGACTGGTCTGTCCTGCTCGGAGTTGCCCGCGACAGACCTTCCGGGAGCAGGTTCCCGGACTGGTGGAACGCCACCAGCGCCGTACGGTGCGGCTTGTTCGGCAGATATCCCAGGTGGCGCAGGAGTTATGTGGCCGGGCGGTCGCACGGCTGGCCGGAGTACTCGCCGTGCCGGTGTCCCGCAGCACCGCGTTGCGCCGTCTGCGACGCCTGCCACTGCCCGAGTTGACGGTTCCACGGGTGATCGGCGTGGACGATTTCGCCCTGCGCCGCCGCCACCGCTACGCCACGATCGTCATCGACGCCGAGACCGGCCGACGCGTCGCGGTCCTGCCCGGCCGCGACGCCGCCACCCTGGAATCGTGGCTGCGCGGGCATCCCGGTGTCGAAGTGGTATGCCGGGACGGCTCGGCCACCTACGCCGAGGCGATTCGCCGTGCTCTGCCCGACGCGGTGCAGGTCAGCGATCGATGGCATCTCTGGCGCAACCTCTGCGACAAGGTCCTGCTCGAAATCCGCGCGCACGCCGGGTGTTGGGCCACAGTCAACCCGCCCCGGCGGAGTTCACGAGCAGACCGTCCACGAACGCCGGAACAAGGTCCACGAGCTACTCGGCCGAGGCGTCGGCCTGCTCGACTGTTCACGGCGCCTCGGCATGGCCCTAAACACCGTCAAACGCTATGCCCGCATGCCCGAACCCCACGCTTTGCGCATCGCCCCCACCTACCGCCCGACGCTGGTCGACCCCTACCGCGACCACCTGCGCGCCCGCCGCGCCGCCGATCCCGCGATTCCGGTTACCCACCTGCTGGCGCAGATCCGGAAATTGGGCTACACCGGCAGCGCCAACCTGCTGGTCCGCTACCTCAACCAGGGCCGCGCCGAAAGCGACCCCCGTCACGACCTCACGTCACGCCAGTCGCATCCTGCTGACCAGACCCGAAAAACTGCGTCCGAAGGACACGGCTCTGCTGGAGAAGATCACTGCGGCCTGCCCGGAGATGACCACACTCGCCGAACTGGTGCGCGGCTTCGCCGCCCTGCTGACACCTGCCGCGGGCAACGACGCGAAACTCACCGAGTGGATCGCGACAGCCCGAGGCGTCGACCTACCGCACCTGCGCAGTCTCACCAACGGCCTCGAGACCGACCGGTCCGCAGTGGACGCCGCCGTCACGCTGCCCTACCACAACGGCCGCACCGAAGGCGTCAACACCCGTACGAAAAGGATCATGAGACAGATGCACGGACGCGCAGGATTCGACCTTATCCGCCACCGCATCCTCCTACCCTGACAGACACCCAGCGTTACCACCGACTACGGGTCAGAGCCGCTCGTTTGACAGACCCACCGCCGGAGCCGACCACGCCGACCGACCGTCGACAAGAGAGGGGGACCCACGACACAGTCCACAACAGACAGGATGGTGTCGAAACCCGCCTGGCCGCTGGCCCTACGCCAAGTCCGTGGATGGCTGGCCCCCTGGAGGTCGCTTCAGCGCTACTTGCAGGCGTGGGTCAGCCGGGCAGGCCGAGGTGCACGACCTTCGTGGTGGTCATCTCGTCCAGCAGCTCGGGCCCGTAGCCGAACCCGGTGCCGCTGGCCCGTCGGGGCTGCGCGGCACCGCCCGGAGCGCCACCGAACACCGCGTTCACCTTCACCGTCCCCACCGGCAGCGCGCGCCACGCCTGCTGCGCGTGCGCCATCGACCCGGTGAGCACCGTGGCGGCCAGCCCGTGCTCGTCCACGCACGCCAGCGCCAGAGCTTCCTCGAACGAGGGCACCACGCACACCGGGGCGACCGGCCCGAAGGTCTCCTCGCGCATCACCCGCATCTGCGGGGTGCAGCGGGCCAGCACCGTGGCCGGGTAGTACGCGCCCTCGCCTTCGGGCACCTCACCGCCGACGAGCACCTGCGCGCCGTCGGCGACCGCCTCGGCCACGTGGGCGTGCACGCTCTCGCGGTGGCGGGTGTCGACCAGCGGCTGCGGGTCCTCGTTCCAGCGTCGCGCCCGCTCGCACAGCGCCGCCACGAACGCCTCGGCCACCGCCTCGTGGACGAAGATCCGCTCCACCGCCGTGCACAGCTGCCCCGCGTTGACGAACGCGCCCAGCGCCGCCTGGTCGGCGGCCCACTCCGGGTCCACGCCGGCGTCGACCACGAGCGGGTCGTTGCCGCCGTTCTCCAGCAGCGCCTTGGCCCCGGTCGCGGCGGTGGCGGCCAGGATCTGCCTGCCGGTGGCGGTCCCGCCGACGTGGGCCACCACGTCGACGTGCGGGTTGGCGGCCAGCAGCGCGCCCACCGCGCCGTCGCCGGTCAGGCCCTGCAGCACACCCGCCGGGAAGTGCTCGGCCAGCAGCTGGCCCAGCAGCAGGCCGGTGTGCGGGCAGCGCTCGCTGGGCTTGTGGATCACCGCGTTGCCGGTCACCAGCGCGGCGCCGAGCAGCCCGCAGGCGATCGCCACCGGGTCGTTCCACGGCGTCAGCGCGACCACCACGCCGCGCGGCTCGGGGACCATGAAGTCGGTGGCGTCGTGGCCGCCCAGCAGCGTCCGGCCGCGGTGCACCGGGCCGAGCTCGGCGTACTGCTCCAGGGTGGACGCGCCCGCGAGCACGCCCTCGCGCGCGGACGCGAACGGCCTGCCGGTCTCGGTCTCCACCACGGTGGCCAGGTTGTCCGCCTGCTCGCGCAGACCCGCCGCCGCGGCGCGCAGCGCGGCCCCGCGCTCGGCCGCGGGCACCCGCGCCCACGCGGCCTGCGCTTCGCGGGCGTCGAGCACCGCCGAGGCGACGTCCTGCTCGGTCGCGGTGGGCAGCCAGCCGACCAGGCTGCCGTCGAGCGGGCTGTGGATGTCCAGTGGTGCGGCGCGCATGTCGGTCATGCGGTCCGGGTACCCCCGGCTCCCCGGCGGAACCATGGAGGGAACATGCCCGGACGCGAGGAACTGCCCAGCACCATCGCCCGCTCGTCGAAGAAGGCGCAGCGCACGTGGATCAAGGCGCACGACTCCGCGGTGGAGACCTACGGCGAGGGCCAGCGGTCGCACCGGACCGCGTTCGCCGCGCTGAAGCACTCCTTCGAGAAGGTCGGCGACCACTGGGAACCCAAGGCCGAAAAGGGGCCGTCGGACGACCAGGCCGCGCGCAGCACGCCCAAACCCGGCAAGACTCACGGCGGCGTGGACGCCAACGCCAGCAAGCAGCACCTCTACGACCTGGCCAAGGAGCTGGACGTCCCCGGTCGGTCCTCGATGACCAAGCAGCAGCTGGTGGAGGCCATCGAGAAGGCCAACCGGGGCAAGACGGCCAAGGCTAGGGAACGCGCCACTTCTCGTCGGTGAGCATGCTGCTGGCCTGCGGGCCCATCAGCAGCATCCCGCCGTCGACCACGTACGAGGCCCCGGTCACGTAGCCCGCCGCGGGCGTGGCGAGGAACGCCACCACCGCGGCCACCTCCTCCGCGTGACCGGGGCGGCCCAGCGGCACACCCGGACGCGGCTGCTGACGCGGGTCCACGTCCTCCTGGCCGGTCATCGGCGTGGAGATCTCCCCAGGGGCCACCGAGTTCACCGTGATGGCGTGCTCGGCCAGCTCCAGCGCCAGCACCTTGGTCAGCGCCCCGAGCCCGGCCTTGGCCGCGCAGTACGGGGCCGCGCCCACCTTCGGCGCGTGCTCGTGCACGCTGGTGATGTTGATGATCCGGCCGCCGCGCCCCGCCTCGATCATGTGCTTGGCGGCGCGCTGGGAGCACAGGAAAGCACCGTCCAGGTCCACCGACAGCACACCGCGCCAGGTGTCGAAGTCCATGTCCATGACCTTCTGGGCTGTGCCCGTGCCCGCGCAGTTGACCAGCACGTCGAGCCCGCCCAGCTCCTCGGCCAGCTCGTCGACCACGGCCGCGGCGGTGGGCAGGTCGGTCAGGTCCAACTGCCGCACGGCGGCACGCGCGCCGCGCTCGCGCACCTGACGGGCGGTCTCCTCGGCGCCCTCGGCATCACGGTGGTAGGTCAGACCGACGTCCACGCCGCCGCCCGCGAAGGCCACGGCGATCGCCCGGCCGATGCCGGAGTCCGAACCGGTCACCACCGCGTACAGCGGGGCGCCCGAGCGGTCTTTCGGTAGAGGTGCGGTAGTAGCCATGGCCGGGGGCTACCCTGCGGCGGGTTTGCCACACGCCGGGAGGGGAACGCCGGGTGCAGGACCACTCGGAAGGAGACCCATGAAAGCCGTCACCTGGCACGGCAAGCGCGACGTGCGCGTGGACACCGTCCCCGACCCCGTGCTCAAGGAACCCACCGACGTCGTCATCCGGGTGACCTCCACCGGCATCTGCGGTTCCGACCTGCACCTGTACGAGCTGTTCGGGCCGTTCCTGGACGAGGGCGACATCCTCGGCCACGAGGCGATGGGCGTGGTGGAGGAGGTCGGCTCCCAGGTCACCGAGCTCAAGCCCGGCGACCGCGTGGTGGTGCCGTTCAACGTCTCCTGCGGCACCTGCTTCATGTGCGGTCAGGGGTTGCAGTCGCAGTGCGAGACCACCCAGGTGCGCGAGCACGGCTCGGGCGCCGCGCTGTTCGGCTACACCAAGCTCTACGGCCAGGTGCCCGGCGGCCAGGCCGAGTACCTGCGCGTGCCGTTCGGCAACACGCTGCCGATCAAGGTGCCCGACGGGCCGCCGGACGACCGGTTCGTCTACCTCTCCGACGTGCTGCCCACGGCGTGGCAGGCGGTGCGGTACGCGGACGTGCCCGAAGGCGGCAGCCTCGTGGTGCTCGGTCTCGGGCCGATCGGCGACATGTCCACCCGCATCGCCAAACACCTGGGCGTGCAGACCGTCATCGGTGTGGACCTGGTGCAGGAGCGGCTGGAGCGCGCCCACGCCAACGGGATCAGGACGATCAACGCGCGCGATCGCCAGCTGGCCGAGCACATCCGCGACCTGACCGGCGGGCGTGGCCCGGACTCGGTGATCGACGCGGTGGGCATGGAGGCGCACGGCGCCCCGGTGACCAAGCTGGCCCAGCAGGCCACCGGGCTGCTGCCCGACGCGCTGGCGGCGAAGTTCATGATGACCGCGGGGGTGGACCGGCTGGACGCCCTGCGCACGGCCATCGACGTGGTGCGGCGCGGCGGCACCATCTCGCTGTCGGGCGTGTACGGCGGCATGGCCGACCCGCTGCCCATGCTGACCATGTTCGACAAGCAGGTGCAGTTGCGGATGGGGCAGGCCAACGTGTGGCGCTGGGTACCCGACATCCTGCCGCTGCTCACCGACGACGACCCGCTGGGCGTGGACGGCTTCGCCACGCACCGCCTGCCGCTGGACGACGCGCCCATGGCGTACGAGAAGTTCCAGAAGAAGCAGGACAACATGGTGAAGGTGCTGCTGCGACCGTGACGGGCGGGTGGTCGGTCATGGTCCGCTCAGCGTGCTTATCAGCGCTGCTGGCGGTTTCGCTGGCGGTGGGCGGGTGCGCGTCGGCTTCGCGGGACCTGGCGCAGCGGGCGGCGGAGGAGTTCGAGGCCGCGGTCGCATCGGGCAGGCCGGAGCGGGTCTGCGAGCTGCTCACGGAACGTGCGCGCGAGGGCGTCGACTGCTCCTCGCTGGAACTGCCGCGGGGTGAGGTGCGCGAGGTCGTCGTCTGGGGCGACGCGGCGCGGGTCCGCACGGATGACGACACGCTGTTCCTGCGCGAGCTTTCCAGCGGTTGGCGCGTTTCGGGCGCGGGGTGCCACGCGGTCCACGACCGCCCGTACGAGTGCGAGGTGGGTGGTCCGTGACGCGGCGGGGGATGTTCTACGCCTACCTGCTGGGCGTGCTCGTGCTGCTGGTCTGCTTCGCGGTCGTCGGAGGGATGGGACTGTGAGGAGGTTCCTGCGCGACAACGGGTTGGGCCTGGCGTTCGGCTCGATCTTCCTGGTTTCCCTGGTGGGGCAGGCGTTCTCGGGCAACAGCGTGCTCAACGACCGGCGGTTGACCGACGGCGGGGACACGATCGGCCTGTGGCAGTACGTGACCTCGTCGGAGTTCGCCGTGGACGTGGCGGAGAACTGGCAGTCGGAGTACCTGCAGTTCTTCCTGTTCATCTTCGCCACGGTGTGGCTGATGCAGCGCGGTTCGCCGGAGTCCAAGCCCGCCCGGCGCCTGGGCGCGGAGTCCGACGAGGAGCAGTCGCTCGGCGCGCACGCGACAGCGGGCTCACCGCCGTGGGCGCGGGCGGGCGGGTGGCGCACCGCGCTGTACTCGAACTCGTTGGGCCTGGCGATGCTGGTGCTGTTCCTGGCCTCGTGGTTCACCCAGTCCGTGGCGGGGCGCAGCGCGTACAACAACGAGCGCCTGGTGGACTTCCAGGACCCGGTCTCGTGGGGCGAGTACGTGCTGTCCGCCGACTTCTGGAACCGCTCGCTGCAGAACTGGCAGTCGGAGTTCCTGGCCATCGGCTCGATGGCGGTGCTCAGCGTCTACCTGCGCCAGCGCGGCTCCCCCGAGTCCAAACCGGTCGGCACTCCGCACGACACCACCGACGAAGCAGGCTGACCGCCCCGCGAGTCGAACGCTCAGCACCCCCGAGTTCAACGCTCAGGACGACCACGCCCGCCCCCGGTGTCACCCGACCATGGGCATGTCGGGCGTGTCGCCCCCGCGAGTCGAACGCCCAGACACCCTGAACTCAACATTCGCGCACCCCGACCCCCACTTTCGCGCCCTGACCGGCGCTTCCGCGCACTCCCGCCCTCGCTTCCCCGCCTCGGGTAGTAGTTACCGGCACTTGCGACGGCCTCGGGTGGTACTTGCCGACGCACCAGGGGGGCGCGCGGGGCGCGCGCAGCGGGGTGCCCGCGAGCGCCGTCCTTGGCGACCTGCCGCGCGGCGAGCGCGCTTTGCCGGATAACCCAACCCGAACGTAGAACTCAGGGGTCCTGAGCGTTCGACTCGCGGTACCTGAGTGTTCGACTCGCGGGGTGGGTCAGTCGTACTGCTCGTCGTCGTCGGTGTCCTCGGGGTCGGGGTCGCGGTCGCGTTCCCGCCATGGCATCAGGAACCACAGCGTGCCGAACAGGACCGCGGCCAGCGCGCCGAGCGTGATCGCCACCCAGCCGCCGATGATGACCTCGCCCAGCAGCAGGATGGTCCCGGTCATCGCGACGGCCAGGGCGCCCATCCCCACCACCGCGAAGCGGTTGGCCACCGCGATGATGTCCTCGCGCCGCCCCCGCCGGAACAGGATGCGGTGCCAGGCGGCGGGGGCGGTCAGCAGCGCTATCGAGCAGGCCGCGAACAGGATCGTGATCAGGTGCGTCGCGCGGACGTACAGGTCGGTCGACGCGTAGCGCTCGGTGAACGCGATGGACAGCAGGAAGCCGAAGAGGATCTGCACACCCGCCTGGGCGACCCGCAACTCCTGCAGCAGTTCGCCCAGGTTGCGGGCCAACCTGCGCTGATGCGACTCCTCCGGACGGCTCACGCCGCTCAAAGTACCCCCGACCGGGGGAAATCACCCGCTGCGGTGCACCGGGAACCGCAGCCCGAAGTGGTTCAACGTCGGCGGCAGCGGCTCCCGCAGCGGTGGCCCGAACTCCAGTTGGGAGCGCAGCACCGCCAGCGCCTCCCCCGCCGTCTCCAGCACCAGGTCGCGGCCGGGGCACACGCCGGGACCGCCGCTGAACGGCACCAGCGCCGGGTCGGTGGTGCCCTCGCGCCAGACCTCCGGCGCGAACCGGTCGGCGAACGGCAGCCGGGTGGCGTCCCGGTGGAAGTACGGGGTGAACACGACGAAGGTGGTGCCCTCCGGCAGCCAGCTGCCGTGCCACCGGGTGGCGATGGTGCTCTCCCGCAGGATCACCGGGGTGGTCGGCCACAGCCGGACCGACTCCAGCACCGCCCACCGGTCCGAGCCGCCGACGGCCAGCGCCCGCATGGTGGCGATGCCCGCCGCGTCGAAGGCGAACAGCCAGTGCGGCACCTGGCCGACCATCTCCGGTGGCGCGAGGGCGTCGGCGTTGCGCTCCAGGTGCCGGGCCAGCCGCCGCTCCACGTCGCGCCGCAGCGCCTCCCGCCGGGGCCGCAGGTAGGCCCAGTTCGCCGCGGCGCGCAGCTTCGCCAGGTCGTCGGTCAGCGCCTGGTCCTGGCGCGCCGCGTCGCCGAGCACGATCCGGCGCACCGCCCGCCACCACGCCTGGGCGAACGAGTCCCAGTCCAGCACGCCGGTGCTGGCCGCGTGCCGCACGAGCAGGTCGACCTCGTCGCGCACCACGTCGACGCAGCGCCGGTCCGGGCGCAGCGCCTGCTCGTTGAACTCCCGTCGCCGTTCGCGGGCCGCGCCGCGGGAGGCCAGCACGCCGTGCGGCTGGAAGTGGCCGAGCGCGGCCCGCTTCTCCTTGGTGGCCAAGGCGAACGGCTCGGGCGACTGGTCCAGCAGGCGCCGCACGTCCGCCGGGTCGAGCAGCAGCGCGAAGCTGCGCCCGGTGACACGCAACCGCAGCGGCTCGGGGCCGTAGCGCTCGCGCATCCTCCGCACCGTCCGCACCGCGGAGCCGTCGAGCCGCAGCTTCTCCGCCGCCGCTACGACGCCCGGTCGGCGCAGGATGACGCCCTTGGCCAGGGTTGGCAGCAGGACTCGCGCGAACACCCGAGCGGTGTCCGCGCGGGAGGCTACGGCCACGAGCCCTCCTCGGCGTGCGCGACGACCAGCTCGCGCACCTCGCACCCGGCGGGTTGGCCGATGGCGAACAGGATCGCGTCCGCCACCCGCTCCGGCGGGTTGAGCTTGCTGTCGTCGGCGGGCTTGTACTGCTCGTCGCGGTCGTCGAAGAACCGCGTCTTCATGCCGCCGGGGATCACCAGCGTCACGCCCACCCGGCCCGCCGTCTCAGCGGCCAGCGCGCGGGTGAAGCCGACCACGCCGAACTTCGAGGCGCAGTACGCGGTGGCGTCGCCGACCGCGCGCAGCCCGAGGGTGGACGCGATGGTCACCACGCGCCCGCCGTCCAGGTAGGGCAGGGCGGCCCGCACGACCGCGGCGGTGCCGAACAGGTTGACCATCACCACCCGCTCCCAGTCGGTGGCGGGGACCTTGTCCAGCGGACCGCAGGCGTCGATGCCCGCGGCGGTGACCACCGCCCGCAGGCCGCCGTTGCGCTCGGCGACGGCCCGCACGGCGCGCTCCGCGGCGCGGGTGTCGGACAGGTCGACCGATTCGAAGTCGGCCACCTCGTCCGAGGACGGCGCGGCCTTGTCCAGCACCAGCGGCACGCCGCCCCTGGCCCGCACGGCGCTGACCACCGCCGCGCCCAGCCCGGACGCGCCTCCGGTCACCAGCACCTGGCCCAGTTCCTGACCCACGTCAACCCCTCCTCGACAACGCGTCCGCCAACCTGGTCGTGGACCGACCCCGGTGGTAGGGCACGACGACGGTGCGACCGCCCCAGCGGCGCACCAGCTCCGCTTCGGGCAGCGACCCGGCCCGGTAGTCGCCGCCCTTGACCCAGATGTCCGGCCGCAGCCGGTCCAGCACCCGCTCCGGGGTGTCCTCCTCGAAGACCACGACCTCGTCCACGCAGGCCAGCGCCCGCAGCACCTCCACCCGGTCCGACTCGCGGGTGATCGGCCGGTCCGGGCCCTTGAGCCGCCGCACGGACCGGTCGGAGTTCAGGCACACCACCAGGCAGTCGCCCAGCGCTCGGGCGGCTTCCAGGGTGCGGACGTGGCCCGCGTGCAGCAGGTCGAAGCACCCCCCGGTGGCCACCACGGTCCCACCACGCGCCCGCACCGCGTCCACTGTGGACAATCGCTCGGCCGCTTCGGCGCGTGCGGCGAACCCGCCCGCGCCACCGCGCAGCAGGAACTCCGCGGCCGAGAGCACCGCGTCGGTCACCGCGTCATCGGTGGCCGCGCCCGCCATCAGCCGGGCGGCGGCGGTGACCGCGAACCGGTCCCCCGCCCCGCACGGGTCCACCACGGGGATGCGCGGCGCGGGCACCGCCGTCATCGCGCCGCCGCCCGCCAGCAGCGCACCTTCGGCGCCGAGCGTGACCACCACCGCCCGCGCGGACCACCGCTCGCGCAGCGCCTCGGCGGCGTCGGCGGGGTGCTCGCACCCGCTCAGCCCCGTGGCCTCGGACTTGTTCGGGGTGACCAGCCGGGCCCCCGCCACCGGGGCCGGGCCGCGCGGGTGCGGATCCCACACCAGCGGCTTGTCCCGCAGCGCGGTGCGCAGCCGCCGGTCCCGCACGAGCCCGCGCCCGTAGTCGGAGACCAGCACGAAATCCGCGCCGCGCACCGCGTCGAGCATCTCGTCGGTGGCCGAGGGCGCCCCCGGTCCGCCGCCGCGGTCGACGCGGGCCAGCGAGTGGCCGCCGCTGCGCAGCCGCGTCTTCACCGGGGTCGGCACGGGCGAGGGCCCGTAGACCCCCTTGACGTCCGCCAGCCGCTCCCGCAGCCGTTCCCCGTCGGCGTCCTCGGCGATGGCGCTGACCAGCGTCACCTCCAAGCCGTCGGCGTGGGCCAGCGCGGCGGCCAGCGCGGCCCCGCCGGGGCGCGCGTGCTCCGCCTCGACCTCCAGCACCGGCGCGGGGGCGTCCGGGCACAGCCGGTCCGCGTTGCCCTCCACGTCCACGTCCAGCAGCGAGTCGCCCACGACGACGAGTCTCACGACACCCTCCGGTCCGCCGCGGGCAGCGCCGCCTCGAACGCCTTGCACAGCACGTGCACGGCCACCAGCTGGGCCTCCTGCACGTTGGCCGAGCGGCCGGGCAGCACCAGCGCGTCGTCGGCGGCCTCGGCCAGCGGGTTGGGCGCGGGGCCGGTCATCGCCCACACCAGCGCGCCCGCCTGGCGACCCGCGCGGGCGGCCTCGATCAGGTTGCGGCTGCGCCCGCTGGTGGACAGCAGCACCACCACGTCACCGGGCCGGGCGTGCGCGGTGACCTGGCGGGCGAAGACGTGGTCGTAGCCGTAGTCGTTGCCGATCGCGGTGACGCTGGAGGTCTCCGCGCACAGCGCGATGGCCGAGAACGGCTGCCGGTCGTCGCGGAAGCGGCCGACCAGCTCGGCGGTCAGGTGCTGCGCCTCGGCGGCGGAGCCGCCGTTGCCCGCGGCCAGCAGCCTGCCGCCCGCGGTCAGCCGCTGCGCCAGCACGCCACCCCACCGGGTGATGCGCGGGGACTGGGAGCGCAGGCCGGTCAGCGACTCGGCCAGGCCGTCGTAGTGGTCGCGCAGCTCGGCGCTCATCGCGCGCTCCCCGCCGCCACGCCCGCTCGACGCCCCAGCTGCGCGCCCGCGCGCTGGTAGACGCGCTCGGTGTCCTCCGCGATCCGGTCCCAGGTGTAGCGGGCCTGGACGCGGTCCGCGCCCGCGACGCCGTAGGCGTCCCGGCGGGCGTCGTCGGCCAGCAGCGACCGCAGCGAGCGCGCCAGCGCGGCCGGGTCGCGCGGCGGCACCAGCAGGCCGGTCACGCCGTCCACGACGGTGTCGGTCAGCCCGCCCACCGCCGAGGCCACCACCGGGACCCCGCAGGCCATCGCCTCCAGCGGCACGATGCCGAACGGCTCGTACCAGGGCACGCACGCCACCACGTCGGCCGAGCGCAGCAGCGAGGGCACGGCGGGGCGGGCGACCTGGCCCACCAGCCGCACCCGGTCGGACAGGCCCAGCTCGGCGGCGTAGGCGCGCAGCCGCCGCGCCTCCGGATCTTCGGCGAGCCGGTCGGCGGGCGGGCCGCCCGCGATGACCAGCTCGGTGTCCGGCAGCGAGCGCAGCGCGCTGATCAGGTCCTCGAAGCCCTTGCGGCGCACGAGCCTGCCCACCGTGACGACGCGGTGCGGCAGGGTGCGGGTCTCGGCCGGACCTTCGGGCTGGAACAGCACGGGGTCGACCCCGCACGGCACCACCGAGATCCGCGCCCTCGGCAGCCCCATGCGCATCAGCTCGAACACCTCGTCCCCGCAGGTGGCGGCGATCCGGGCGACCTCGCGGCCGACCATGCGCTCGATGCCGACCCGCTCGGGCGGGCTGGTGTCCCGCTCGCCCTGGTGGCGCCGCTTGACCACGCCCAGCGCGTGGTAGGTCTGCACCACCGGCGCGCCCACTCCGCGCGCGCCCAGCACCGCGGCCAGGCCGGACATCCAGAAGTGCGCGTGCACCACGTCCGGCCGCTCCACGGCCCACTGCCGGGCCAGGAAGCGGGCGAAGTCGCCCATGTGCGGCAGCAGCTCGTCCTTGGCCACCCGCTCGGGTGGCCCGGCGGGCACGTGCACCACCTCGTAGCCCTCGTCCACGCGCACCCGCTCGGGCAGGTCCGGATCGTCGCGACGGGTGTAGACCGTCACCTCGTGGCCCAGCGCGCCCAGCCCGGCCGACAGCGCCGCCACGTGGACGTTCTGCCCACCGGAGTCGACCTCCCCCAGCGCCGCAAGGGGGCTGGCGTGCTCCGACACCATCGCGATCCTCATCCGCTCACCTCCGCCAACAACCGCTCCCAGTTCCGCAGGAACGCGTCCAGCCCGTAGTGCGCCAAGGCGAACTCCCTGGCCTGCTTGCCCTTCTGCCGCGCCAGTTCCGGGTCGGCCACCAGCTCGGCCACACCGCGCACGAGGTCCTCCACCCGCGTGGACACCACGCCCGCCTCCGGCGGCACCGCCCGCACCACCTCCGTGCACGCCAGCGCCACCACGGGCATCCCGAGGTGCATCGCCTCCAGCAGCGACAGCCCGAGCGAGGTCCACCGCACCGGGTGCAGGTAGAGCCGTCTGCGCGCGAGCTCGGCGTGCAGGGCGTCCATGCCGTGGTCGCCCCGGCCCATCTCCCCCAGCCGCTCGGTGCCCATGCCGTAGACGTCCAGCGGGGCCACCTCGGCGAAGCGCGGCAGCAGGTCGGTGCCCACCACCCGGCCGCGGCGGACCGGCTCGTTCACCACGACGGCGGCGCGGGCCAGCTCGCCGGTGTAGAGCGGGCCGGGGTCGACCACGCCATGCTCGATCACCTCGGTCCGGGTGGTGCCGCAGTCCCACATCAGCTGGTTGAAGTGCGTGACGTGCACGATGATGCCGGGCCAGTCGGCCAGCGGGTGCCGCTGACCGGGGTGCTTGGGGGTGTTGTGCTCCAGGTAGACAGCCGGGACACCGGACACGCGCTCGGCCTCCTGCGGCCGTTGCAGCACCACCACGTCGGCGTCCACATCGGACAGGGAGTCCAGCGGCACCTCGCGCGCGGCGGGCCAGTTCCGCCCCGCCAGCCCCCTGCCCCAGTCGCCGCCCTCCGGTGAGGCGGGCAGCAGGTACTCGTGCCCGCCCCGGACGAACGCGTTCGTCCACGAACCGTGCACGTGCCACAACAGGACTCTCATGCCCGTACTCCCACCAGCTCGGTCACCGCGGCCACCACATCCCGTGCGCTCACCCGGTCCAGGCAGGGGTGCCCCGCCACCGGGCAGTCCCGTGCGCGGGTTCCCCGGCACGGCGCGTCCTGGTCGCCCAGCAGCACGTGCCTGCCGTGCGGCGCCCAGCGGGCGGCGGGCACGACGGGCGCGAACAGCGAGACGACGGGTGTTCCCACGGCCGCCGCGAGGTGCGCGGGGCCGGTGTTGCCGACCACCACCGCGTCGGCGCGGGCGAGCAGCCCGGCCAGCTCCGCGAAGGTGGTCCTCCCGCCGAGGTCGACGCCGTGCGCGCCCGCGACCTCTGCGGTCAGCGCGGTCTCCGAGGGGCCGCCGGTGACCAGCACGCGGTGCCCGGCCTCGGTGAGCGCCACGACCGCCTCGGCGCACCGCCGCGGCGACCAGGCCCGCGCGGGCACGGAGGCGCCGGGGTGCAGCACGACGTACGGTCCGACCTGGGCGGGCTCCGGCGGCGGCAGCACGGCCAGCCGCCCGTCGTCGCCGGGGGGCAGCTCGAACCCGGCGGCCACGGCCACCTCCAGCGCCCGCTCGGCTTCGGGCACGTCCGGGTCCTCGCGCAGCCGCACGTCCAGCAGCGAGCCGGGATAGTCCACGGAGCGGGCGACGATCCTGGGCACGCCCGCCAGGCGCAGCAGCAGCGCCAGCGGCAGCGGGCTCTGGTGGAAGGAGGTGAGGACCAGCGCCACGTCGACCCGGAGCCCCTTGAGCAGCGCCACCAGCCCGTCGATGTCGGCTCCGCGGACGTCGGGGGCCGGGTTCGCGATCCACGGGCACGCCCACCGCACCACGCGCGTGACACCGGGCAGCAGTTCGGCGGCTTGCGCGCCCGCTGGGCCGCACAGCAGCACCACCTCGCCCGCCGTCGCGGCGGCGCGGATCGCGGGGCCCGCCAGCAGCACGTCGCCGTCGCTGTCCAGCCGGGCCACGAGCGTCCTCACAGCACCACCGCCAGCGCCGAGCGCAGGTCCGACGCGACGTGCGGGGCGCGTCGGACCTCTTCGACCAGGGTGACCTCGGTGGGCACCAGGACGGGGAACGCCCCCGCCGAGCGCGCCGCCTCCACGTCCGCCTCGATGTCGCCGACGAGCAGGGTGCGCTCCGGGCGCACGCCCAGCGCCGCGCAGGCCGCGAGCACCAGCCCCGGCTTGGGCTTGCGGCACGGGCAGTGGTCCTCGGGCCGGTGCGGGCAGATCTGCCAGGTGTCGAAGCGACCGAGCAGCCGCTCGACGCGCGCGTTCACCGCCGCCACCCGTTCGTGTGTCAATGTCCCCCGTCCGATGCCGGACTGATTGCTCACCACACCGAGGGGAACCCCCTGCGAGCGGAGCTCGTCGAGCACCTCGCGCGCCCCCGGCACGGGCTCCACCAACGCCGGGTCGCCGTTGTACGGAACGTCGCGGATGAGCGTGCCGTCCCGGTCGAACAGCACGGCGTCGGGCAGCCCTTCGATGTGGTCCACAGAGGAGAGTTAGCCCGTCAGCCGGTGGACAAACACTTCTCGGAGAAACGCTACTCACAGTCACCCGTGTGTGGGCCGCGACGGCGGGCGGCGCGACTCCGGAGGTGTGAGCGCCCGCCCGACGGGTAACCGAAGAACGCACGACAATCCGAAGGAAGGTTGCACAGTGACGACCATCGAGAAGTCCGTGGACGTGGAGGTCCCGGTCACGACGGCCTACAACCAGTGGACCCAGTTCGAGTCGTTCCCGCACTTCATGGAAGGCGTCGAGCAGATCACCCAGGTCACCGACACCAGGACCCACTGGGTCACCAAGATCGGCGGTGTGACCAGGGAGTTCGACGCGGAGATCACCGAGCAGCACCCGGACGAGCGAGTGGCGTGGCACAGCGTCGACGGCCCGCCGCAGGGCGGCGTGGTGACGTTCCACCGGCTCGACGACCGGCACACGCGGGTTCACGTGCAGATGGAGTACGACCCGCAGACGCTGACCGAGAAGGCGGGCGCCGCGCTGGGCGTGGTGGAGCACCGCGTCAAGGGCGACCTGGAGCGGTTCAAGGAGTTCATCGAGCACCGCGGCGCGGAGACCGGCGCGTGGCGCGGTGACGTCGCCCGCCCGCCGCAGGCGGGTGAGACCCGCACCGACCTGCCCGATGGCGGACTGCCGGGTGACCGGATCGTCTGACACCCATTCGAGGAAGCGGCCCCCCAGGGGCCGCTTTTTCGTGCCCATTCCCGGTGGCCTGGAACAAAGTGGCCGGGAACGAACGAAAGGGCCGCGGAGAACGTTCTCCGCGGCCCTTTCGCTGTGCGGGCTGCTCGCGAGCGGATCACCCATCGCGCAGGCGGTCGAACAATCCCCTGACGGACTGGCGCAGTGCTGACGCGGCGTCACCGAGGAGGGAACTCGACCGGTTCTCCGGCTCCATCCCCGGCACCGGCTGGGCACCGGGGTCGACGCCCGCGTCGACGCCGTGGCCCAGCAGTTCGCGCAGCACCTCCAGCACCACCTCCGGGTGCCCCAGCGGGATCGGCGCGGCGAAGGTCTGCACCGACCGGATCGTGCCGTCGTACTTGGTGGCCAGCTCGCCCACCCGCGCGCCTGCCGCCGCACCCGCGACCAGGTGCACCGGCACACCGCGCTGGGCGCAGTCGTCGAACACCCGTTCGACCTCCGACCAGGACTCGTCGGCGGCGGGCAGCCTGCACCAGGTGACGTGCAGGTGGTCGGTCAGCGGGCGCCACGTGGCGGGCAACTCGCCGTGGATGGCCACACCGGCCGGGTCGAGCACCACCACGACGGGCGCGTCGGCCGGGCCGGTGGACACCACCGACGGTCCAGCGCTGCGAGCTTCTTCCACGTCACACCACCTCCACGACTGAGGGCTCCACGCAGTACACCGTGTACGCGGACCGGATGATGGGCTGCGCGACGTTGCGCACCCGGACTCCGCCGGGGGTCATGCCGTGCTCGGTGCCGAAGTGGGCGTGCCCGTGCACCGCCAGGTGGGTGCCGGTGGCGTCGATCGCCTCGCCCAGCAGGTAGGAACCGAGGAACGGGTAGATCTCCGGCGGCTCGCCGCGCAGCGTGTCCGGCACCGGGGCGTAGTGCGTCAGCGCCACCTTGACGTCGGTGTCCAGCGAGGCCAGCGCGCCCTGGAGCCGTTCGGCGATGTCGCAGGTGTGGCGGATGAACGCCTTCATCTCCGGCTCGCCGAAGGCGCTGCCGCACTTGCCCGCGAAGCCGCCGCCGAAGCCCTTGACCCCGGCCACGCCCAGCGTGCGGCCGTCCACGTCGAAGGTCGCGGTCTCGCCCTCCAGCACGCTGATGCCCGCGTCGCGCAGCAGCTTGGTGATCTCGTCGGGCTTGTCGTCGTGGTGGTCGTGGTTGCCCAGCACGGCGACCACCGGCACCGGCAGGCCGCTGAACTCGTCGGCGACCACCTGCGCCTCGTCGAGGGTGCCGTGCCGGGTCAGGTCGCCCGCGAGCAGCAGCACGTCGGCGTGCTCGTCGAGCTTCTCCAGCGCGGGCCTCATCCGCCCGCGCGCGTCCTCGCCCAGGTGCACGTCGCCCACGGCGGCGATGCGGATCATCGCAACTCCTCCCGCCCGCCGGGCTCGCCCACCGGGACGACCTGCACGTCGTCCAGCACGGTCAGCTCCGGCGCGATGTCGTGGATCACCGCTTCCAGTTCGGCCCGCCGCTCGGCGCTGGCCACGTCACCGGAGAGCAGGACGTGGTCGCCCCGCACGGTGACGCGCACCCCGAGCTCGGTGGTGCGCGGGTCCTCGGCCAGCGCCCGCCGCAGCCTGGCGGCCAGGTACTGCTCCGGGTCGGTGCTCATGACGCACTCCTCTCCGCCAGGTCCCGCGTCAGCTTCGGCTCCACCAGGTTCAGGCGCTCGACCAGCAGCAGGAACGCCTCGGCGTAGGGCGAGTCGGCGGTGGCCTCGCGCACCTTGTCCCAGTCGATCTGCTCGCGCAGGGCGCGCGCGAAGGGCAGCAGCACGCTGAAGTCGCAGCGGTGCCCGTCGAGCACGAGCAGCTTGCTGATCATCACCTCGGTCGCGGGCATCACCGGCAGCACCACCGAGCCGACCGCCAGCTCCTCGGCGCGGGCCAGCGTCTCGTCGGTCACCGGGATCTCGTTGGGCCGGTAGAGCAGGTCCACCAGCAGGTCGCCGTCGTAGACCTTGAGCAGCCAGTCCTCCGGGGGTTCGGCCGCGCGCATCCCGGCGGCCACCAGCGCCCGCACCGCGGGTTTGGCATCCTCCTCGCGGACCAGGATGTCCGCGTCGTGAGCTGTGGCGGGCCCACCTCGCGCGTACACCGCGCACCCACCCGCCAACGCGAACGGGATGCCTTCGGCGCGCAGGGTCTTGGCCACCTTGGTCAACGTGCGCAGCAACTCGTCTTGTAGGCCGCTCATGGCGTCCTGATTACCCAAGCGGCGTGAGGTTCACACGGGTGGCGACGGGTACCCGGCGCGCATGACCGCGACCCCGCCCGACCCCGACCCCGCACGCACCCCCGGCCTCGAACCCGGTGGCGGCGTCACCCCCGGCGACACCCCGCCCGACGCGGCCCAGACCTCGGGCCTGTCCCACCCGCAGCCCATGCCGTCGCGACGCGGGCCGATGATCACCCTGGTGCTGGTGGCGGTGCTGACCCTGCTGGTGCTGGCGTTCGTGGTGGCCGAGGTGATGAGCTGGAGCAAGGTCTTCTAGTCCACTCGGGACCTCGGGGCGCGGACCCTGGGGACGCGGACCTCAGGGGCGCAGCGGCGGCTGGCCGGGCACCCCGCGCCGCTCCCCCAGTCCGGTGAGCAGGTCGCGCACCACGTCGCGGGCGTCGTGGCGCGGGGTCCAGCCCAGCACCTCCCGCGCCCTGGTGGTGTCCAGCAGCGGCGTGGTCAGCGCCAGGTCCACCCAGCCCGGCGAGGTGGGCTGCAGGCGCAGCCGCCACGACACCTTCGCGGCCAGGCGCAGCGCCCTCGGCGGGATCGGCACGTGCCGCGCCCGCATGACCTCGGCCAGCGCCCGCGGCGTCAGCACCGGGTCGGCGGCCAGGTTGACCGCGCCGGGAACCCTGCCCAGCACCACCCGCGCGACCGCGTCGGCCACGTCCTCGGCGTGCACGAACTGCAGGACCAGCGACTTGGGCAGGGGCAGCAGGGGCAGCCGGGTCCGGAACAGCGCCGAGGGCACCAGGCCGCCCAGGAAGTAGCGCTTGATCTCGGCCGCCGCGTCCGGTTGCAGGATCAGCGCCGGGCGCACCCGGCTGACCAGCAGCGACGGGTTCTCCCGCGCCACCCGGTCGAGCAGCCGCTCCACGGCGGCCTTGTGCCTGCTGTAGTACGAGCTCGACACGCCGTCGGTGGGCCAGCTCTCGTCGACCGGGCGCTGCTTGGAGGCGGGCGAGTACGCGCCGACCGACGACATGTGCACCAGGTGCGGCACGCCCGCCCGCACCGCCGCGTTGAACACGCGGTCGCTGCCCGCCACGTTCGCCCGGTACAGGGCCGTCTCGTCGTGGGAGGGCTGGATGCGCCAGGCCAGGTGGACCAGCGCGTCCGCGCCGCGCAGCACCCCCTCCAGCACCTCTTCGGCGCCCTCGCGGCCGAGGTCGACCGGGGTCCAGTCGGCGGGCGGGTCCTGCGGGGTGCGGCGGGAGACGCCGTGCACCCGGACCTCGGGCTCTTGGGCGAACCTGCGCAGCAGTGCCGTGCCCACGTTGCCGCTGGCGCCGGTGACGACGATCCTCATGACCACCGGACTACCCAAAGGTGTGCCGCGCGCAACCAGCGCGCTGGGCCGAGGTGCCGGGCGTCCGACTAATCGCCGCCCAGCCAGATCTCCTCCATGTGGTACGTGGCCTTCTCGGTGTGGCGGACGCGGAAGGCGGACATCCGGAGTTCGGCGAAGCCCCACGGGTCGTGCGGATCGAGCAGTTGGCGGCCGAAGTGCTCCCAGGGAACGCCCAAGGGCTCCTCGTCGAGGTCGATGCCTGCCTCGGCGAGCGCTTCGGCGCTGAGGCCGAGTTCGCGCGCGATGGCGTGCGGGTCACCGTCGACGTAGCACTCGTCGGCGAGGGACCAGCCCTCGGTGTGCAGCGTCAGCCCGCCGGGCAGGTGGACGGCGGTCTCCTCGTGTGTCGCCCCGCGGTCGACGTGGGCCGACCCCACGACCCTGGCTTCGGGGTGGCGTTGGGCCAGGGTGCTGGTCACGTCCCACAGGGTGGTGCCGTCGAGGCCGTCGTCGACGAGAGCGAAGTCGCAGACGGCGGTGACGCCGCCCCAGCACCCGACGAGGACGACGTCCAGGTCGGTCCGCGTCCACGGCGACCTGGGGATGGCGTTGGTGAGCGGCAGCTCCTCCAGGACGGCTTCGACCGTCGGGAAGGACTGCGCGAAGGCTCGTGCGCGCGCCGGGTCGTGCGGGGCGAAGTTGGCGGGAGAGCTGCGCGAGCGGGGGTGGAACGGGGGGAGGACGACGGCGATGGTGGAGTTGCCGTAGCCGTTGACTTCCTGGTCGTCGATCACGCCGCCACAGTAGCCAGAGCCGATGCCCTGGTCCGGGGCTGTCGCCGACCGCACTCCCCCCGCTCCCGCTTCCCCGAGCGCGGCTAGCGGTTGAGCGCGGAGCGGATGAGGTCGCGGGCCCGGTCCATCAGCGCGGTCGGCGGCCCGAGCAGGAAGTTCGCGGCCGGGGACTCCACTCCGGGGTGGGGGCGGGTCGGCGCGACGGCCTCCGCGGCCCGCACGGCCTTGGCCAGCGCGCGCAACCGGTCGCCGTCGTACTCCTGGCGCAGCCGGGGGAACTCCTCGCGCTCCTCGTGCTCGGCGTGCGCCAGCACGTCCTCGCGCAGCTGGACCAGCAGCGTGTCGAAGCCCTCCGCCTCGGGGCCGATCTTGTCCAGGGTGACCAGCAGCTCCTTGGCCCGCCGCTCCTCGGCCACGCGCGCGTCCACGACCGCGTCGCCGCCCTCGCCGCGCCGGGCGGCCGGGTGGACGATCTCCTCCTCGGCCGTCTCGTGCACCGCCAGCAGCCGGACCAGGTCGCGGAACGCCTCGTTCCGGTCCGCGCCGGAAGCCGTCTCGACCTTGGTGAACAGGTCCCGGATCTCGCCGTGCTGGCGGACCAGGAGCTCGATGACGTCTTCTTGTTCGCTCATGCGGGCCGGTTACCCAGCGGGCCCGCGGTGAATCCGCGGGGGACGGCTACCCCCGACGAGCCGCCGTCCCCCACGGGGTCAACTGGGCCGGGCGACCGTGAGCTCCCTGGCCGCCGCATAGCGCTCGCGCACGTGCGGCGTCGCCTCGGCCTCGAAGACCTCGGACGTCAGCGAGCTCCACAGCGGCGGGGCGTCGGCCCCGCTCACCGCCCACGCCGCCTGCCTGGCCGCGCCGTCGGCGACGTACTCCCCCGCCGCGGGCACGACCACCTGGCAGCCGAACACGGCGGGCGCGATCCGCCGCACCGCCTCGGATCGCGCGCCGCCGCCGATGAGCAGCACCCGGCGCAGCGGGGTGCCCGCGGCGACCAGCGCGTCGATCGCGTCGGCCAGGCTGCACAGCAGGCCTTCCACCGCCGCCCGCGCCAGGTGCGCGGGGGTGGCGGTGTCCAGCCGCAGGCCGTGCAGCGCGCCGGTCGAGTCCGGCTTGTTCGGCGTGCGCTCGCCCTCCAGGTAGGGCACCAGCGCCAGGCCGCCCGCGCCCGCCGGGGCGGACAGCGCCAACCTGGACAGCTCGGCCAGGTCCACGCCGAGCATGGCCGCGGTCGCGTCGAGCACGCGGGAGGCGTTGAGGGTGCACACCAGCGGCAGGTAGGTGCCCTCCGCGTCGGCGAACCCGTTCACGATCCCGGTGCCGTCGGCGACCGCGGACGCGGACCGGGCGAAGGCGGTGCCGGACGTGCCGACCGACACCACCACGTCACCGGGCTGGATCTGCACGCCCAGCGCCGCCGCCGCGTTGTCGCCCGCGCCCGCGCCGTAGCGCCCCGCGGTCAGCTCGGCGGGACCGACCACCCGAGGCAGCAGCGGGACCTTGCCCATCGCCAGCTCGAGCAGGTCCGGCCGGTAGTCCTCTGTGGACGGGGACCAGTAGCCGGTCCCGCTGGCGTCGCTGCGGTCGGTGACCAGCGCGTCGAGCCCGCCGCCCGCCAGCTTCCAGGTGAGCCAGTCGTGCGGCAGGCACACCGCGGCCGTGCGGGCGACCGACTTCGGCTCGTTGCGCGCCAGCCACCGCAGCTTGGTCACCGTCAGCGAGGCGACCGGGACGCTGCCGATCGCCTCGGCCCACGCCTGCGGACCGCCCAGCTCGCCGATCAGCTCGGCGGCCGCGCCCGCCGAGCGCGTGTCGTTCCACAGCAGCGCGGGCCGCACCACCTCGCCGCGGTCGTCCAGGCAGACCATGCCGTGCTGTTGCGCGGCAACGGAAACCGCCTCGACGTCGGCCAACCCGCCCGCCTGCGAGACCGCCTCCTGCAAGGCGTCCCACCACGCGTCGGGGTGGACCTCGGTACCCGCCGGGTGGGGTGCACGCCCCTCCCGCACCAGCGCGCCGGTCTCGGCGTCGCGCACGACCACCTTGCACGACTGGGTGGACGAGTCGACGCCCGCGACGAGGGCCATCAGCGGGCGCCCAGCAGGTGCTCCAGGGCCAGCTGCGACAGGCGCACGAAGCCGAAGCCGCGCTCGCCCGCCTTCTGCGGGTCGAAGTCCGCGTCGGCCTTCAGGAAGTCCTCGATGGACTCGCCGGCCGAGAGGGTCGGCTGGGCCAGCTCCTCCAGACCGCTGTAGCGCAGCGCCTCCTGCACCTCCGGGTCGGCCCGGAACGCGGTCGCCCGCTCGCGCAGGATCTTGTAGGTGCGCATGTTGGCCGCCGCGCTGTCCCACACGCCGTCGATGTCCTCGGTGCGCAGCGGCTTGTAGTCGAAGTGCCGCGGGCCCTCGTAGCCGCCGTGCTCCAGCAGGTCGACCAGGAAGAAGGCGGACAGCAGGTCGCCGTGGCCGAACACCAGGTCCTGGTCGTAGCGCGGACCCTTCTGGCCGTTGAGGTCGATGTGGAAGAGCTTGCCCTGGTACAGGGCCTGGGCGATGCCGTGCACGAAGTTCAGGCCCGCCATCTGCTCGTGGCCGACCTCGGGGTTGACGCCGAACAGCTCGTGGTGCTGCAGGGTGGAGATGAACCCGAGCGCGTGGCCGATGGTGGGCAGCAGGATGTCGCCGCGCGGCTCGTTCGGCTTGGGCTCCAGGGCGAAGCGCAGCCCGTAGCCCTGGTCCTGCGAGTACTGCGCGACGGTGTCCAGCGCCTCGCGGTAGCGCTCCAGCGCGGCCCGCACGTCCTTGCCCGCGTCGGTCTCCGAGCCTTCGCGGCCACCCCACAGCACGATGGTCTCGGCGCCCAGCTCGGCCGCCAGCTCCAGGTTGCGCAGCACCTTGCGCAGCGCGAACCGGCGAACCGAGCGGTCGTTGCTGGTGAAGCCGCCGTCCTTGAACACCGGGTGGTTGAACAGGTTCGTGGTCACCATCGGCACGACGAGGCCGGTCTCGTCCAGCGCCGCGCGGAACGCGGCCAGCCGCCGGTCCCGCTCCGCCGCGCTCGCGCCGAAGGGGATCAGGTCGTCGTCGTGGAAGGTGATGCCCCACGCGCCCAGTTCGGCGAGCTTGCGCACCGCCACGGGCGCCTCGAGCTCGGGCCGGGTCGCATCGCCGAACGGGTCGCGCCCCTGCCAACCGACGGTCCACAGACCGAAGCTGAACTTGTCCACGGTGACACCTCCAATAAGTTTGATGCCTAAACTTATCTCATCCAGCCGCTAGTATCCAGCGGGTGTCCAGACCGCAGCCCGCGAGCCAGCACACCGTGCGCAGGCACAACTCCGCCCTCGTCCTCGACGCCATCGCCGCGGGCCCCGGCTCCTCCCGCGCCGCCGTGGCCGCCCGCACCGGCCTGACCAAGGCCACCGTCTCCAGCCTGGTCGACCGGATGATCGGCGCCGGGCTGGTCGTGGAGGGCGAGGCGCAGGCCCGCCCCGGCCCCGGCAGGCGCGGCACCGCGCTGCACCTGTCCCCCTCCGGCCCGCACGGCCTCGGCGTGGAGATCGGCGTGGACTACATCGCCACCTGCCTGGTCGACCTCACCGGTCGGGTGCGCAAGCGCTGGCTGCGGCCCAGCGACAACCGGGCGTCCTCGCCCGGCCGGGTGCTGGCCAAGGTGGCCACCGCGGTGCGCACGGCGGTGCGCGAGGAGGTGCCCATCGGCGGCCTGGGGGTGGCGGTGCCCGGCCTGGTGGAGTCGGCCAGCGGGACGCTGCGGGTGGCGCCGAACCTGGGCTGGCGCGAGGTGGACGTGCGCGGGGAGCTGGACCGCCGGATCGGGCTGGACGTGCCGGTGCTGGTGGGCAACGAGGCGAACCTGGCCGCGCTGGCCGAGCTGTGGCACGGCGACGGCGCGGCGGACTTCGTGCACGTCTCCGGCGAGATCGGCATCGGCGCGGGCATCGTGGTGGACGCCCAGCTGTTCGAGGGCGTGTCCGGGTTCGGCGGCGAGATCGGCCACCTGCCGGTGGACCCGCGCGGACCGCGCTGCCCGTGCGGGTCGCGGGGGTGCCTGGAGCGGCTGGCGGGCCAGGACGAGATGGTGCGCGCGGCGGGCGTGTCGGGGCCGGAGGAGCTGCTGACCCGGCTGGCGGCGGGCGACCGCACGGCGCTGATGGCGGTGCGCTCGGCGGCGAAGTGGCTGGGGGTGGCGCTGTCCGCGGCGGTGAACCTGCTGGACCTGCCCACGGTGGTGCTGGGCGGGACGTACGCGCGGCTGGAGCCGTGGCTGCGCGAGCCGCTGGAGGCGGAGCTGGCCAACCGGGTGATGAGCGCGGAGTGGGCACCGGTGCGGGTGGTGGCCTCGTCGCTGGGGGCCGAGGCGGCGGTGCGGGGCGCGGCGGGCGGGGCGGTCCGGGCGATCCTGGCCGACCCGGACCCCTACGTGGCCTCCGTACTGGCCTGACCCCCCGCTCCACACGTCAGCAAGTACTACCCGACCGCCCAGGACAGGCCGGTAACTACCACCCGGCGCACCGAGCGCGCGGCTCGTGGTGCGCGAACGCTCGGTTGGCGGTGCTTGAACGCTCGGTTGGCGGTGTCCGAGTGCCCGGTTCGCGGAAGGCGGGGGCCGTGGGTCACCCGTGCGAAGGACAACCCTGTCACCCATCCGCAGGAAGTGT
This sequence comes from Saccharothrix coeruleofusca, assembly GCF_017876325.1. Lineage (NCBI taxonomy): Bacteria > Bacillati > Actinomycetota > Actinomycetes > Pseudonocardiales > Pseudonocardiaceae > Saccharothrix > Saccharothrix coeruleofusca. The sequence goes on along the minus strand of NZ_JAGINV010000001.1, from coordinate 1,525,998 downwards.
GAGCAGCTCCGCGTGGTCAGCGGGCGGCGAGCGTTCACCTGCGCGTTCCCAGCGGGTAAGGTGCCCGCGCTGGTGGGAAACCTGCGAGGGGGTCGACCGATGCCGCGTGGCGAGCGACCGCTGGACGTCGGCGACAGCCCCCTGCTCAGGTTCGCCGCGGACCTGAGGTCGCTGCGCGACAAGGCGGGCGGCCACAGCTACCGCCAGCTCGGCGCGCGGGCGCACTACTCGGCCACCACCCTGTCCGACGCCGCGGGCGGGCGCAAGCTGCCCAGCCTGGCGGTCACCCTGGCCTACGTGCGCGCCTGCGAGGGCGACGTGGCCGAGTGGGAGGACCGCTGGCACCGGGTCGCCGCCGAGGTGCTGCCCTCCCCCGAGCCCGCGCCGGAGGAGGCGCAGCCGCCCTACGCGGGCCTGGCCGCGTTCCGCGTCGAGGACGCCGAGTGGTTCTTCGGGCGCGACCGGTTCCTGGAGGACCTGCTGGCCAAGGTGCGCGCCCGGCGCTTCGTCGCGGTCTTCGGCGCTTCCGGCGCGGGCAAGTCCTCGCTGCTGCGCGCGGGCCTGGTGCCGCGCTTCGAGGGCACCGCGGTGGTCACCACCCCCTCCGCGCTCGGCGTCGACCCCGACGCCCTGGACCAGGCGGCCGACCTGGTCATCGTGGACCAGTTCGAGGAGGTCTTCACGCTGTGCCCGGACGCCGGGCGCCGGGCCGCGTTCGTCGAGGCCCTGCTGGCCGCCCCGTTCCGGGTGGTGCTGGGCGTGCGGGCCGACTTCTACGGCCACTGCGGGCAGCACCCGGCCCTGGTGGACGCGCTGGCCGACGGCCAGCTGCTGCTCGGCCCGATGGGACCGGAGGAGCTGCGCCAGGCGATCATGCGGCCCGCGGTGAAGGCGTCGTGCACGGTGGAGACCGCGCTGGTCTCGCGGCTGGTCGCGGACGCGACCGGGCAGGCGGGCGTGCTGCCGCTGCTGTCGCACGCCCTGCTGGAGACCTGGCGCAGGCGGCGCGGCACCACGCTGACGCTGGCGGGCTACGAGGCGGCGGGCGGGGTGCAGCACGCCATCGCGCAGACCGCCGAGCGCACCTACACCTCGCTGGAGAAGCAGCAGCGGGTGCTGGCCAGGCAGGTGTTCCTGCGGCTGACCGCGCTGGGCGACGGCACCGAGGACACCAAGCGCAGGCTGCCGCGCGGTGAGCTGGACGCCGACGTGGACGTGGACGTGGTGCTGGACCGGCTGGCGCACGCCCGGCTGCTGACCCTGGACCGCGACGGCGTGGAGATCGCCCACGAGGCGCTGATCCGGTCGTGGCCGCGGCTGCGCGGCTGGCTGGCCGAGGACCGCGACGGCCTGCGCACCATGCGGCAGCTCAGCGAGGCGGCGGCCACCTGGGAGTCGCTGGGGCGCGACCCGGACGCGCTGTACCGGGGCACCCGGCTGGACACCGCGGTGGAGTGGACCCAGCGCTCCGGCGCCCGCACCAGCACCAGGGAGCGGGACTTCCTCGACGCCAGCCTGGCCGCGCGCGACCGGGAGCGGGCGCTGGCCCACCGGCGCACCCGCAGGCTGCGCCAGCTGGTCGCGCTGCTGCTGGCGCTGCTGGTGCTCGCGGCGGGCGCGACGACGCTGGCGGTCCGGTCCCAGCGGGCGGTGGTCGAGCAGCGCAACAGCTCGGTGGCGCGGTACGTGGCCTACGAGGCCCAGAGCAAGCTGGGCACCGACCAGAACCTGGCCAACCAGCTGTTCCTGGCCGCGCACCGGCTCAGCGGCACCGAGGACCTGCGCGACGGCGTGCTCAGCGCGCACGCGGCCATGTCCAGGGACGTGATCAGCCGCGAGCAGCGCTCCCCCGGCCAGAGCAACCCGGACGGCACGCGGCTGCCCACCGCGCGCGTCCCCGAGGTCCCCGACGACACCACCTACCGCGCGCTGGGCCGCCTGACCTCGCCCGCGAACTCGGTGACCTCCTTCGTGGCGACACCGTCGAACGAGGCGTTCGCGACCACGGCGGAGGCGCACCGGGGGCGGGTCTGGGACCTCACCGAGGCGCGCTCGCCGGTGGTCGCGCACACCTTCCCCGACCCGGTGTCGCACCTGGTCCTCGCGCCCACCGACGGCCGCCTGCTGGTCACCGCGGACGGCGTGGAGGTGACCCTGTGGGACACCTCCGACCTGCGCTCACCGCGGCCGCTGGCCGCTCTGCCCGACCACGGCGGGCGGGTCGCGCGGCTGGAGTTCAGCTCGGACGGCAGGACGCTGGTGACCGTCGACGCGCACGGCGCGGTGCGGCTGTGGGACGTGACCGACCCGCGCGTGCCCAAGCAACTCGGGCTGCTGCCCGACGGCGGCGACGTGCGGGCGGCGGCGCTGTCGGCGGACCGCCGGACACTGGCCGTGGGCGGGCCCGGCGGGGCGATCCGGTTGTGGGACACCACCAACGGCTGGGCGCCGAAGCGGCTGGCGCAGCTGGACGGGCACCGGGAGAACGTGCTGGCGCTGGGCTTCCGCGCCGACGGGACGGCGCTGGCCAGCGCGGGCAGGGACGGCACGGTGCGGTTGTGGGACCTGGCCGACCGCCCCGCCCCCCGTGCCGTGGCCAAGATCAGCGGGCGCACCGAGGGCGTGCTGTCGGTGTCGTTCGGCACCCGCAGCCAGGTGGTCACCCTCAGGAACGACGGCACGACCCGGCTGTGGGAGTTCGACTTCGACCTGGCGGCAGGCCAGATGTGCGCCGCCGCCGCGCGGTCGCCGATCAGTCGCGACGACTGGCGGTTCTACTTCGGCGACGTGGAGTACCAGCCGCCCTGCGGCTGACCGGGTGGCACCGGGTGGCGGGGGCCCGGCGACCGGCCGATAATCCCCAGGGTGACCACTCCCCGTGATGACGACCTCACCCGGCCGGTGCCGGTGGAGGACCCGGCGACCTCGCCGACGCCCGCGGTGCCGTCACCGGTCGGCGGTCCGCTCGACGCGACTCCTCCGCCGCCGCAGCAGCACCGGCCGCGGCCCACGCGCACCAGCGGCACCTGGGTCGCCGTGGTGATCGCGATCTTCGTGCTGACCTTCCTGCTGGTGTTCATCCTGCAGAACCTGGCGGGTGTGACGGTCAACTTCCTGGGCGGCTCGGCCGCTCTGCCGCTGGGCGTGGCGCTGCTGTTCGCCGCGATCGCCGGGGCCGCGGTGGTGGCGCTGGTCGGGGCCGCGCGCATCCTGCAGCTGCGCCGCCAGGCCAAGCACGCCCCGCGAGGGTGAAGACCCCGGTGGCGCGGCAGTTGCCGGCTGCCGCGCCACCGGGCCGAACGAGGGCCCGCCCTACCCCGGTGGGCGGCTCGCGCCGCCCGCGGTGGGCGCGGTGGGGTCGACGATGCTGCCCTGCCAGCTCGCCGGGGAATTGAATCCCGCCGCGCCACCGGTCCCGGTGGCGGGTTGTCCACCCTCGTCGATCGTGGGGGGCGAAGCGCCGGTGGGCGCCTCGCCCCGGTGCGCTCCGCCGCCGAGGACGCGCTCCGCCTGCCCGCCGGGCAGCCTGGGCACCGCCGACGCGGTGGTCAGTCGCGGTGCCATAACGGCGCTCCTTCGCGCGGTCGGGCGGCGGGTGGGAGGAGGCGGTGGGCGAAAGGAACGCCTCCCCCCTGGTCCGGCTCGGGTGGCGCGGCCCCCGCGGCTGCGCCACCCGAATTCTGGGAGCGCTCCCAGAACTCTGCAGAGGACGTTAACGACACCGAAACCGCACTGTAAAGACCTACGCTCTAGCCCGTTCGAGTGATCTGTGAACGGAACTCACGCGCTCGCGCGGTGCACCAACGAGGTCGGCAGCAGCAGGAACGGCGGCAGGTTCTCCTCGCCCGCCAGCTCCGCCATCAGCCGCCAGGTCATGGTGCGGCCCAACTGCTCCACGTCCTGCCGGATCGTGGTCAGCGGCGGCACCGCCGTCGAGGCGATCATCAGGTCGTCGAAGCCCACCACGGCCACGTCCTGCGGCACCCGCTTGCCGTGGGCGTGCAGCGACTGCAGGGCGCCCATGGCCATGATGTCCGCGCCGACGAACACCGCGTCCAGCTCCGGCTCGCGGGTCAGCAGCTCGTCCATCGCCGCCGCCCCGCTCTCCGGGGTGTAGTCGCCGTAGGCCACCAGGTCCTCGGGCAGCCTGGCCTGGCTCAGCGCCCGCTTCCAGCCGCTGAGCCGGTCCATGCCCACCGCCATGTCCCGAGGACCGGCGATGGTGGCGATCTTGCGGTGCCCGCGCGAGATCAGGTAGCGGGCGGCCTCCATGGCCCCGTTGAAGTTGTCCGAGTCCACGTAGGGCACCCCGCCCGCGCCGAGGGGCCTGCCGCACACCACGGTGGGCAGGCCCGCGTCGGCCAGCGTGCGGGGCAGCGGGTCCTGGCCGTGCAGGCTGACCACCAGCACGCCGTCGACGTGCCCGCCGCACAGGTAGTTGACCAGGTCCTGCTCGTCGCCCTCCTTGCTCATCATGAGCACGAGCTGGACCCGCTTGCCCGCCAGCTCCGCGTGCACCCCGCGCAGCACGCCCGCGAAGAACGGGTCGTTGAGCACCCGGCTGCCCTGCTCGGAGACGACCAGGGCGATGCAGTTGGCCCGGCTGCCCGCGAGCGTCCGGGCCGCCTGGTTGGGGCTGTACCCCAGTTCCACGATGGCCTGGTGAACGGCCTCGCGCGCCCTGGAGCTGACGTACGGTTCGCCGTTGATCACCCTGGACACGGTCGACTTGGACACCCCGGCGGCACGAGCGACCTCCTCCAGCCGGGTGTTGGGTCGGCGTGCCCTGGGCGGCTCAACGGCGTCGGTCACGAGACGGCCGTCGCTGCCAGCGCGTTGCCCCGCGCAACCTTCGAGTACCACATGGCGCTCATCTTAGGTGTACGCACCTGGGTCTCGTAGTCGACATGCACGATGCCGAACCGCTTGGCGTAACCCTCCGCCCACTCGAAGTTGTCCATCAGCGACCACGCGAAGTAACCGCGCAAGTCCACGCCCGCCCGGATGGCGGCGTGGGCCGCCCGCAGGTGGGAGTCGATGTAGTCCAACCGCTCCGGGTCGTGCACACCGCCGTCCTCGCCCACCGCGTCCCGGTACGCCGCGCCGTTCTCGGTGATGTAGAGCGGCAACCGGGGGTACTCCTCGTGCAGCCGGACCAGCACCTTGTACAACCCGTCGGGCTGCACCTCCCAGTTCATGTCGGTGCGCGGCAGGCCCCGGCTGGGGAAGGTGACGTGCTCGGCACCGATCCACGGCGAGCTGGTCGGGCGCCTGCCGTTGGTGGCCGCCGGGGCCTCGGCGGGCTTGGCGCTGACGAAGTGCTCGGCGTAGTAGTTGACGCCCAACTGGTCCAGCGGCGCCGAGATGACGCTCAGGTCGTCGGGCTGGATGTGCTTGCTGAAGCCGAAGGGCTCCAGGTCGGCCACCACGTCGGCCGGGTACTCGGCCTTGAACAGCGGGTCCAGGAAGATCCGGTTCTGCAGGCCGTCCAGCCGCCGCGCCGCGTCCAGGTCGGCCGGGTCCTCCGGGTCGGCGGGGATGATCGGGTACATGTTCAGCGTGATGCCCACGCGCGCCTCGGGTCGCGCCGAGCGGATCGCCGCGACGCCCAGGCCGTGCCCCAGCAGCAGGTGGTGCACGGCCGCGGCGGCGGCCTCGGGCTCCTGGCGGCCGGGTGCGTGCACGCCCGAGGCGTAGCCCAGGAACGCCGAGCACCACGGCTCGTTGAGCGTGGTCCAGTTGACCACCCGGTCGCCCAGCGCGCCCACCACGGTCTCGGCGTACTCCGCGAAGCGGTAGGCGGTGTCGCGGTTGGTCCAGCCGCCCCGGTCCTCCAGCGCCTGCGGCAGGTCCCAGTGGTAGAGCGTGACCCACGGGTCGATGCCCTTGTCCAGCAGGGAGTCCACCAACCTGCTGTAGAAGTCCAGACCGGCCTGGTTGACCGCGCCGCCGTCCGGGCGCACCCGCGGCCAGGCGATGGAGAACCGGTAGGCGTGCAGGCCGAGGTCGGCCATCAGCGCGACGTCCTGGTCCACCCGGTAGTAGTGGTCGGCGGCGGGTTCCCCGGTGTCGCCGCCGACGACCGCGCCGGGGATCTGGCAGAACGTGTCCCAGATGGACGCGGTGCGACCGTCCGCGGTGGTCGCGCCCTCGACCTGGAAGGCCGCTGTCGCGGCCCCCCAGACGAAGCCCTCGGGAAAGGAAATCGACTCCACAGCTACCCCTTCACAGCACCCTGCATGATCCCGGCGACGATCTGCCGCCCGAGTACGAGGAAGACGATCAGAACCGGAACGGTGGCCATCGTGGTTCCGGCGAGCACGAGCGAGTTGTCGACGTAGTAGCCGCTCTGCAGCTTCTCCAGGGCGACCTGCATGGTCGGGTTCTCGGCGTTGAGCACGATCAGCGGCCACAGGAAGTCGTTCCAGGAGGTCATGAACGTGAACACGCCGAGCATCGCCGCGGCGGGCCGCACGGCGGGCAGGCCCACGTGCCAGAAGGTGCGGATCATGCTGCACCCGTCCATCCGGGCCGCCTCGACCAGCTCGTCGGGCACGGCGTCGGCGATGTACTGGCGCATCCAGAACACGCCGAACGCGGTGACCAGGTTGGGCACGATGACCGCGCCCAGGGTTCCCGACCAGCCGAACTCGGCCATGGCCATGTACAGCGGGACGATGCCCAGCTGGGTCGGCACGGCCAGGGTGGCGACCACGAACACCAGCAGCGGCCCGCGCCCGCGGAAGCGCAGCTTGGCGAAGGCGAAGCCGGCCAGGCTGGACAGCACCACCACGGAGACGGTGACCGTCCCGGAGACGATGATGCTGTTGCCCAGGGCCTTCCAGAACGGGATGCTGTCGAGCACCCGGCCTGCGTTGACGAAGAAGTTGCCGCCGGGCAGCAGGCTCGGGTTGGCGGTGAACTCGGCGTCGTCGTGGCTGGCCACCAGGAAGGACCAGTAGAACGGGAAGGCCGAGCCGAGGATGAAGGCGATGAGCGGTCCGTAGACCATCAAGCCGGGTCGCTTCTCGCGCACCTCAGTCCTCCCCGCTGGACGCGATGCGGCGGGTGAGCAGGAAGTTGATCCCGGCGATCGCGATGATGACGACGAACAGCACCCAGGCCATCGCCGAGGCGTAGCCGAGGTCGAAGCTCTGGAAACCGGACTGGTACATGTAGAGCACGACCGTCTGGTACTGGTTGGTGGAACCGCCGCTGCTGCTGCCCGCGGGGGCGAACATCTTGGGCTCGGTGAAGATCTGCAGCCCGCCGATGGTCGAGGTGACCACCACGAAGATGATGGTGGGCCGCAGCATGGGCAGCGTGATGCTGAAGAACCGGCGCGCCGCGCTCGCGCCGTCGACCACCGCGGCCTCGTACACGTCGCGCGGGATGGCCTGCATCGCGGCCAGCACGATCAGCGCGTTGTAACCGGTCCAGCGCCAGTTCACCATGGTCGCGATGGCGACGTGGCTCCACCAGCGCTCGGCCTGCCAGTCGATGCGGTCCAGGCCGACCAGCTCGAGCAGGTTGTTGACCAGGCCGTACTGCGGGCCGAACAGGTTGGCGAAGATGATGGTCAGCGCCACCAGGCTGGCCACGTAGGGCAGCAGCACGCCCATGCGCCACGCGGTCCGCGCCCGCAGGGCGGTGTTGAGCAGCGCCGCCAGCAGGACCGCGACCACGACCTGGGGTCCGCTGGAGAGCACGAAGATGCTCAGCGTGTTGACCATCGCGTTCCAGAACTGGGAGTCCGTCATCAGCGTGACGTAGTTCTCCAGTCCCACGAACGGCTGCTCGTCCCCGCCCAGCTCCCAGTCGAACAGGGACACGTAGGCGGTGTAGAGCAGCGGGAACAGGCCGACGATCGCGAAGAGGAGGAAGAACGGCGCGATGAACAGGTACGGCGAGAAGCGGACGTCGAGGTGGGTCAGCCGGTCCCGCCAGCCCAGCGCCGCGCGCCCGCCGCTGTCATCGTTGTCGGAGCGCCGCGGCGGGCGGGGCTGGGAGCCCCGCCCGCGCGCGACCGTGAGCTCGGAGGTCACTTGGCAGCCTTCTTGGCTCCCTCGACCGCCTGCTTCCAGCCGTCCTCAGGGCTGCCGCCCTGCTCGACCGACAGCAGCGCCGGGCTGATCACGTTGTCCTGGATGTCGCCGTCCTTGGGGCCCTTGTACTGGGCGCCCGCGACCTTGTTGGCCTGCTCGGAGAACAGCTGGCCGACCTTCTCGCCGCCGAAGTAGTCGCTGGTCTTGTTCAGCAGCTCGGGCGAGAGCAGCGCCTCGGTCTGGCTGGGGAAGGTGCCCTTGGCCACGAACGCCTTGATCTGCTGCTGGGGCGCGGTCAGCCAGCCCGCCAGCTCAGCGGCTTCCTTGGGGTGCTTGCTCTGCTTGGGCACGGTCAGGTACGAGCCGCCCCAGTTGCCGCCGCCGCCGGGGAAGGAACCGGTGACCGCCCAGTGGCCCTTGTGCTCGGGGCCCGCGTTGCTCTCGATCACGCCGAGCATCCACGACGGGCAGGTGCGGGTGGCGAACGCGGAGTTCTTGAACCCGGTCTCCCACTCGTCGCTCCACGCCACGAGCTTGGCCGACTGGCCCTGGGCCACCGCCTTGGTCACCTTGTCCCAGGTGGACTTGATGTCGGAGTTGCTCTCGATGACCAGGTTGTCGTCCCGGTCGTAGTAGCCGGTCTTGTGCTGGTTGTGCATGGCGTTGAAGACCTGCGAGGCCGAGTCGAACCACGGCTTGCCGGTGGCCTTCACGTACTGCTCACCGGCCGCGAAGTAGGAGTCCCACGTGGCGAAGGTGGCCTTGATGCTCTCGGGGTCGGTCTTGATGTTCGCGGCTTCCAGCAGGTCCTTGCGGTAGCACATGGCCAGCGGGCCGATGTCGGTGCCGTAGCCGATGAGCTTGTCGTCCTTGGTGGTGACCGCGTCGGTCTTCCACTGCAGCCAGCGGTCCTCGCGCACGTCGGAGGGACCGATCTGCTTGAGGTCGTTGAACTGGCCGGACTTGGCCATGACCTGGCTGAGGTAGCCCTCCTCCACCGCTTCGATGTCGGCCAGGCCGGAACCCGCGCCCAGCTTGGTGAACAGGTTCTGGTGGTGCGGCGCGGCCTGCCCCACCTTGCGGGGGGTGATCTTGATGTTCGGGTGGGCTGCCTCGTACTCCTTGAAGAGCTCTTCGTAACCGAACTCGTTGAACGTGGCGACGGTCAGTTCGATCTTGCCGTCCGCCGTGGTGCCACTGTCACCGGACCCGCAGGCGGTGGTGGCGGCGGCGAGTGCGGCGAGCACTGCGGTGCTGGCCAGGCCTCTGGCCAGACCGGCTCGACGGTAGCGCACGAGAACTCCTCAGTTGATCGGCGGTGAACGTCTGGGAGCGCTCCCAGGTTTTGGGGGAGTGTGGTTCGCGCCACGGAGCCATGTCAAGCTCCCGTATCCGCGCTGTTACCGATGTTGCGACTTTTGCCCCGCTGAACCGATTCCGCGACGGCGCGCGGAGACAGCCGTTCAGCTACTCCACGTCGTCCACTCGGCCACGCACCGTTCCTCTTTCAGGTGCGTGGCCAGCGGTTTTCCCGCGATGGATCGAGAAAGTAGGGGTGTGTGAACACCTCCGGCCGGACCGCGGAAGTCAGCGGAAGTCAGCGGCCGTCCTCCAGGTCCCCTTCGGTCTCCAGGTAAACAGCGCGCAACGCCGCCAGCGTCTCCGCCTCCGGGTGCTCCCACAGCCCGCGGTCGACCGCCTCCAGCAGCCGCTCGGAGATCCCGTGCAGCGCCCAGGGGTTGGACTCGGCCAGGAACCGCCGGTTCTCCGGGTCCAGCACGTAGCTGGCGGCCAACTGCTCGTACATCCAGTCCGCCACCACACCGGTGGTCGCGTCGTAGCCGAACAGGTAGTCCACCGTGGCCGCCAGCTCGAACGCGCCCTTGTAGCCGTGCCTGCGCATGGCCGCCAGCCACCGCGGGTTCACCACGCGCGCGCGGAAGATCCGGTTCGTCTCCTCGTGCAGCGTCCGCGTGCGCACCGCGTCCGGGCGCGTGCTGTCACCGACGTAGGCGGCGGGCGCCTTGCCGGTCAGCGCGCGCACGGTCGCGACCATGCCGCCGTGGTACTGGAAGTAGTCGTCGGAGTCGGCGATGTCGTGCTCGCGGGTGTCGATGTTCTTGGCCGCCACGGCGATGCGCCGGTAGGCCGACTCCATGTCCTCGCGCGCCCGCACGCCGTCCAGGTCGCGGCCGTAGGCGTAACCGCCCCACACCGCGTAGACCTCCGCCAGGTCCGCGTCGTCGCGCCAGTTGCGGCTGTCGATCAGCGGCAGGATGCCCGCGCCGTACGCGCCCGGCTTGGAGCCGAACACGCGCAGCGTGGCCCGCCGCTCGTCGCCGTGCGCGGCGAGGTCCGCCCGCGCGTGGGCGCGCACGAAGTTGTCCTCGTCGGCCTCGTCCAGCGCGGCCACCATCCGCACCGCGTCGTCCAGCAGCGCCACCACGTGCGGGAAGGCGTCGCGGAAGAACCCGCTGATGCGCACCGTCACGTCGATGCGCGGCCTGCCCAGCTCGGCCAGGTCGACCACCTCCAGGCCGGTGACCCGGCGGGACTGCTCGTCCCACACCGGCCGCACGCCCAGCAGCGCCAGCACCTCGGCGATGTCGTCCCCCGCGGTGCGCATCGCGCTGGTGCCCCACACCGACAGGCCCACCGACGGCGGCCACTGCCCCGTCTCCGACCGGTAGCGCTCCAGCAGCGAGTCCGCCATGGCCTGCCCGGTCTCCCAGGCCAGCCGCGACGGCACCGCCTTCGGGTCCACGGAGTAGAAGTTCCGGCCGGTCGGCAGCACGTTGACCAGGCCGCGCAAGGGCGAACCGCTCGGCCCGGCGGGCACGTAGCCGCCGTCCAGCGCGTGCAGCACGTTGTCCAGCTCGTCGGTGGTGCGCGCCAGGCGCGGCACGACCTCCAGCGCGGCGAACTCCAGGATGCGCGCCACGTCCTCGGTCTCGGCCAGCTCGCGGGCCGCCGCCACGTCCCAGCCCGCGTCCTCCATGCCCTGCACCAGCTCCCGCGCGCGCCGCTCCACCTCGTCGGTGGTGACGCGGTCGGAATCCTTGAGGCCCAACGCCTCCCGCAGGCCCGGCAGCGCGACCTGCCCGGCCCACATCTGGCGCGCCTGGAGGATCGCCAGCACCAGGTTGACCCGCGCCTGACCGGTGGGCGCCTGCCCCAGCACGTGCAGGCCGTCGCGGATCTGCACGTCCTTGATCTCGCACAGCCAGCCGTCCACGTGCAGGATCAGCTCGTCGAACTCCGCGTCGTGCGGCCGGTCGGAGATGCCCAGGTCGTGGTCCAGCTTGGCGGCCTGGATCAGGGTCCAGATCTGCGCGCGGATGGCGGGCAGCTTCGCCGGGTCCATCGCGGCGATGGTGCCGTGCTCGTCGAGCAGCTGCTCCAGCCGCGCGATGTCGCCGTAGCTGTCCGCCCGCGCCATCGGCGGCACCAGGTGGTCCACCAGCGTGGCGTGCGCGCGGCGCTTGGCCTGGGTGCCCTCACCGGGGTCGTTGACCAGGAACGGGTAGACCAGCGGCAGGTCGCCCAGCGCGGCGTCCGGACCGCAGCCCGCCGACATGCCCACCGTCTTGCCAGGCAACCACTCCAGGTTGCCGTGCTTGCCCACGTGCACCACCGCGTCCGCGCCGAACTCGGCCTCCAGCCAGCGGTACGCGGCCAGGTAGTGGTGGCTGGGCGGCAGGTCCGGGTCGTGGTAGATGGCGATGGGGTTCTCGCCGAACCCGCGCGGCGGCTGCACCATCACCACCACGTTGCCCGACCGCAGCGCGGCCAGCACGATCTCGCCGTCGCGGTCGCGGGAGCGGTCCACGAACAGCCCGCCCGGCGGCGGTCCCCAGTGCCGCTCCATCTCCTCGCGGAGGTCCTCGGGCAGCGTGGCGTACCACTCGCGGTAGCGCGCGGCGGGCAGCCGCACCGGGTTGCCCTGCAGCTGCTCCTCGGTCAGCCAGTCCGGGTCCTGGCCCCCGGCGGCGATCAGCGCGTGGATGAGCGCGTCGCCGTCGAGGTCGTCCACACCGGGCAGCTGGTCACCGATGTCGTAGCCGCGCTCCCGCAGCGCGGCCAGCAGCCGCACCGCGCTGGCCGGGGTGTCCAGGCCCACCGCGTTGCCGATCCGGGAGTGCTTGGTCGGGTAGGCCGAGAGCATCAGCACGACCTTGCGCTCGGCGGGCGGGACGTGCCGCAACCTGCCGTGCCGCACCGCGATCCCGGCCACCCGCGCGGCCCGCTCCGGATCGGCCACGTAGACGGTCAGGCCGTCCTCGTCGACCTCCTTGAAGGAGAACGGCACGGTGATGATGCGGCCGTCGAACTCGGGGATGGCCACCTGGGTGGCGGTGTCCAGCGGGGACAGACCGTCGTCGTTGCCGTCCCACGCGGCGCGGCTGCTGGTCAGGCACAGCCCCTGCAGGATCGGCACGTCCAGCTCGGCGAGCGCGCCCACGTCCCAGGCGTCCTCGTCACCGCCCGCCGAGGCGGCAGCGGGCTTGGTGCCGCCCGCGGCGAGCACGGTGACCACCAGCGCGTCGGCCTCCCCCAGCCGCGCCAGCAGCTCCGGCTCGGCCGAGCGCAGCGACGCGCAGTAGACCGGCAGCGGCCTGCCGCCCTTGGCCTCGATCGCGTCGCACAGCGCGTGCACGAAGGCGGTGTTCCCGGCCACGTGGTGCGCGCGGTAGTACAGCACCGCGATCGTGGGGCCGTCGGTGGCGGGCTCGGGGCGTTCCAGGACGCCCCAGGTGGGGGCGGGAGTGGGCGGGGCGAAGCCGAAGCCGGTCAGCAGGACCGTGTCGGACAGGAAGCGGTGCAGCTCGGCGAGGTTGTCCGCGCCGCCGTGCGCGAGGTAGGCGTGCGCCTCCGCGCACACGCCGCCGGGCACCGTGGACAGCTCCATCAGCGGGGCGTCGGGGTTCTGCTCGCCACCGAGCACCACCACCGGGCGCGGGCCCGCCAGCAGCCAGTCCAGCCCCTCCTCCCACATCCGGCGCCCGCCCAGGATGCGCACCACCACCAGGTCGACCCCCTCCACCAGGGCCGGGAGGTCGTCCACGGCGAGACGGGCGGGGTTGCCCAGCCGGTAGTCGGCGCCGCTGGCGCGGGCGGAGAGCAGGTCGGTGTCGGAGGTCGACAGCAGCAGGATCACGTGCGGGCTCCATCCCTCGGGGGTCCTCGCCCCAGGTCGTAGGGGACGGCGGAGCGGAGTTCCTGACTTCCGGGGGCTGCCCGGTCACAGTGGCGGGACCGCGCCGGATTCGCACCGGCTTCCTCCTGCTGCTTCGCCGTTCGAAGAGCACCCTAACCGGCCCGACGCGGTCCGGTCGCCCCCTCACCCATCCCACGGGCACTCCGTCCAGATCCTGAACCGAGCGTTCCGGCCCCGCGAGTCGAACGCTCAGGTACCGCGAGTCGAACGCTCAGGACCCCTGAGTTCGTCGTTGGGGTGGGTCAAGGACGGTCGGCAAGTACTACCCGACGGGGCCGGGAAGGCCGGTAACTACTACCCGAGGTGTGGGGGAAGCGCCGCGCAGAGCGCGAAAGTGCGGGTCGGAGGGCGCGAATGTTGAATTCGGGGTGCCTGAGCGTTCGACTCGCGGGGGCGACACGCCCGACACGCCCATAGGCGGGTGGCACTGGGGGTGGGCGGGTTGTCCGGATGCGGGGGGCGATGTGATCGCGAGTTAGAGTCCAGACCATGTCCGCTGATCGAGTGCGCCCCGACGCCTGCCCTGGCGCGATTGACGTGCACCTCGCGGCGGATGGCGGGCTGGCCCGGATCAGGGTGCCGGGCGGGACCCTCGACGCGCGCCGGTTCGACGCCGTGCGACTGGCCGCGCTGGAACTGGGGGACGGCTGGATCGAGCTGACCTCCCGGGCAAACTTGCAGGTCAGAGGCTTGCCGCCGGGAGCGGAGCACGAGTTGGGCGCACGGCTGGCCGAGGTCGGCCTGCTGCCGTCGCGAACCCACGAGCGGATGCGCAACATCGTCGCCGCGCCGCTGGAGGACAACCAGGCGCTGGTCGACGAGATCGACCGGGCGCTGTGCGCGGTGCCCGGACTGGCCCAGTTGCCCGGCCGGTTCCTGGTCACGGTGGGCGAGGCGGTCGCGGGCCTGGGGGGCGATGTCGGCCTGGTGGGTGACGCCCTGCTGCTGGCGGGCCGCGACTGCGGACTGCGCGTGACCGATCCCGTGGCGGCGGTCGTCGCGGCGGCGGAGCGGTTCCAGGAGATCCGCGGCACGGCCTGGCGCTTGTCCGAAGTGGACGGTGGTGTGGCCGACATCACGGACGCCATCGGTGGTCCGCGCGGCGAACCGGTCGACACCGCTGTGATCCCGGTCGCACCGGGACCGGTGGGCGACCGGGTGGTGGCGGGGGTGCCGCTGGGACGGTTGAACGCCCGCCTGCTGGCGGGCACTCCGGTGCGGGTCACGCCGTGGCGCAGCCTGGTGCTGCCCGCAGGGGCGGACACGACCGGTCTGATCACCGACCCGGCCTCGCCGTGGCACGGGGTCAGCGCGTGCACCGGGCGGCCGGGCTGCGCGAAGTCGCTGGCCGACGTGCGCGCGGACGCGGCCAGGTGGGTCGCCGCGCGCCAGGGCTCGGGTCCGGCGCACTGGTCGGGCTGCGCCCGCCGGTGCGGTCGCCCGGCGGGCCAAGTGGTGGAGTTCGTCGCGACCGGCGACGGGTACGAGGAGATCAGGTGACCAGCTACGTCAAGGACGGCGCGGAGATCTACCGCCGGTCCTTCGCCACCATCCGCGCCGAGGCCGACCTGAGCGGCCTGCCCGAGGACGTCGCGCGGGTCGCGGTGCGGATGATCCACGCCTGCGGCATGGTCGACCTGGTCGACGACCTGGCCTACTCCCCCGGTGTCGTGCGCGAGGCGCGGGAGGCGCTGCTGGGCGGCGCGCCGATCCTGTGCGACGCGCAGATGGTCGCCGCGGGCGTGACGCGGCGCAGGTTGCCCGCCGACAACGAGGTCCTGTGCACGCTGGGCGACCCTCGGGTGCCCGCGCTGGCCGAGCAGCTGGGCAACACCCGCAGCGCCGCCGCCCTGGAGCTGTGGGGCGAGAAGCTGGACGGCGCGGTGGTGGCCATCGGCAACGCGCCCACCGCGCTGTTCCACCTGCTCGACCTGATCGCCGCGGGCGCGCCGAGGCCCGCGGCCGTGCTGGGCATCCCGGTGGGCTTCATCGGCGCCGCCGAGTCCAAGCAGGCGCTGGCCGACAACGAACTCGGCCTGGAGCACCTGGCGGTGCTGGGCAGGCGCGGCGGCAGCGCCATCACCGCCGCGGCCATCAACGCGATCGCGAGCGAGGAAGAATGACCGGCAGGCTGTACGGGGTCGGCGTGGGGCCCGGCGACCCGGAACTGGTGACCGTCAAGGCGGCCCGGCTGATCGGCGAGGCCGACGTGGTGGTGTTCCACAGCGCGCGGCACGGCCGCAGCGTGGCGCGCCGCATCGCCGAGCCGTACCTGCGCGCGGGCCAGGTCGAGGAGCAGCTGGTCTACCCGGTCACCACCGAGGACTCCGACGACTACCAGGGCGAGATCGACGCCTTCTACGAGGAGTGCGCGGCGCGGCTGGCCGCTCACCTGGACGCCGGGCGCGACGTGGTGGTGCTGGCCGCGGGCGATCCGTTCTTCTACGGCTCCTACATGCACCTGCACAAGCGGCTGGCGCACCGGTACCCGACCGAGGTGGTGCCCGGTGTGACGTCGGTGAGCGCCGGGGCCGCGGTGATCGGCAAGCCCTTGGTGGAGCGGGACGAGGTGCTGACCGTGCTGCCCGGCACGCTGTCACCGGACGCGCTGGCCGAGCACCTGTCCGGCGGTGACCCGGTGGCCGTGATGAAGCTGGGCCGGACCTTCCCCAACGTCCGCGCGGCGCTGGAGAAGGCGGGGCGGCTGGACGAGGCGTGGTACGTGGAGCGCGCCACCACGGGTGCGCAGCGCACCGCACCGCTGTCCGAAGTGGACCCCGACGAGGTGCCGTACTTCTCCTTGGCGCTGCTGCCCAGCAAACCCCGCCCGACCGCGCGGCACGGCGGTGAGGTCGTGGTGGTCGGGCTGGGCCCGGCCGGACCGGAATGGCTGACCCCCGAGGCGCGCGCGGCGCTGGCCGCCGCCGACGACCTGGTGGGCTACGTGACCTACCTGAACCGGGTGCCGGACAACCCGCGGCAGCGCAAGCACCTCTCCGACAACAAGGTCGAGTCGGAGCGGGCGGCGTTCGCCCTGGACCTGGCCAAGCGCGGCAGGCGGGTGGCCGTGGTGTCCTCCGGCGACCCCGGCGTGTTCGCGATGGCCAGCGCCGTGCTGGAGGTGGCCGCCGAGGAGCAGTTCGCCGACGTGCCGGTGCGCGTGCTGCCGGGCCTGACCGCCGCGCACGCGGTGGCCAGCCGGGTGGGCGCGCCGCTGGGCCACGACTACTGCGTGGTGTCGCTGTCGGACCGGCTCAAGCCGTGGTCGGTGATCGCCGAGCGGCTGGAGGCCGCGGCCAGGGCCGATCTGGTGCTGGCGCTGTACAACCCGGCCTCGCGCAGCCGCACCTGGCAGGTGGGCGCGGCGCGGGACCTGCTGCTGGCGCACCGGTCCCCGGACACGCCGGTGGTGGTCGGCCGGGACGTGGGCGGCCCCGAGGAGTCGGTGCGCGTGGTGCGCCTGGCCGACCTCGATCCGTCCACAGTGGACATGCGGTGCCTGCTGCTGATCGGCTCCTCGCAGACCACGCTCACCCCGCGCGGCGCGGTGTTCACCCCGCGCCGCTACCCCGCGTGAGCCACGCCAGCGCCTGCGCCACGGTCTCCGCGACGGGCACCCCCGAGGGCAGTGGCGGGCGGCGCACCAGCACCACCGGCAGGCCGAGGTGACGCGCCGCGACCAGCTTCGCCCCGGTCATCGGGCCGCCGCTGTCCTTGGTCACCAGCACCTCCACGCGGTGCCGCCGCATCAGGTCCAGCTCGCCCGCCACGGTGTAGGGACCGCGGTCGAGCAGCACCTCGACACCGGGCACCGGCGGGTCGGGCGGGTCGACGGTGCGCGCCACGCCACCGGTGAACGCGGCCAGCTCCTGCCGCCCGGTGGTGATGAACGCGCGTCGCCCGGCCACCGCGCGGGCCGCCTCGGGCACCGAGTCCACCCACGTCCAGCGGTCGCCCTCCTCCGGGGTCCAGCCGGGTCTGCGCAGCACCAGCAGCGGCAGGCCCAGCTCGGCGGTGGCCGCCGCGGCGTTGGCGGTGATGCGCCCGGCGAACGGGTGCGTCGCGTCCACCACCGCGTCCACCCGCTCGGCGCGCAGGTAGGCCACCAGGCCGGGCACACCGCCGAAGCCGCCGACGCGCACCTCGCCGACGGGCAGCCTCGGGTTGGCCACCCGGCCCGCCAGCGAGGAGATCACCCGCACATCCCTCAACGCCGCCGCCAGGGCGCGCGCCTCCCCCGTGCCACCCAGCACCAGCACGGTCCTCACGGCTGTTGCATCCTGGCGTCGTGAGCAAGAACCTGCGCTACGGCTGGACCACCGGGGCCTGCGCCACGGCGGCGACCACGGCCGCCTACACCGCGCTGCTCACCGGCGAGTTCCCCGACCCGGTGCGCGTCGAGCTGCCCAAGGGGCGCACGCCGGAGTTCGCCCTGGCGCGCGAGGAGCTGCGCGGAGGCCAGGCGACGGCGGCGGTGGTCAAGGACGCGGGCGACGACCCGGACGTCACGCACGGCGCGCTGGTCAGCGTGACCGTCCGGCACGGCGAACCCGGCACGGGCGTGGTGTTCCGGGCCGGGCCGGGCGTGGGCACGGTGACCAAGCCGGGCCTGCCGCTGCCGGTGGGCGAGCCCGCGATCAACCCGGTGCCCCGGCGGATGATGCGCGAGCACGTGGCGCGGGTGGCCGCGGCGCACGGCGGCACCGGGGACGTGGTGGTCGAGGTGTCCGTGGAGCACGGCGAGGAGCTGGCCAAGCGGACCTGGAACCCCCGGCTGGGCATCCTGGGCGGGCTGTCCATCCTGGGCACCACCGGGGTGGTGGTGCCGTACTCGTGCTCGGCGTGGATCGACAGCATCCGGCGCGGCATCGACGTGGCTCGCGCGGCGGGCTACCACCACGTGGCCGGGTGCACCGGCAGCACGTCGGAGAAAGTGGCGGCGCAGGTGCACGGCCTGCCCGAGGACGCGCTGCTGGACATGGGCGACTTCGCGGGCGCGGTGCTGAAGTACCTCAAGCGGCACCCGGTGGACCGGCTGACCATCGCGGGCGGCATCGGCAAGCTGTCCAAGCTCGCCGACGGCCACCTGGACCTGCACTCGGGGCGTTCCCAGGTCAACCACGACTACCTGGCCTCCCTGGTGCCGCCGGAGCTGGCCGAGGCGGTGCGCGGCGCCAACACCGCGCTGGGCGCGCTGCAGCTGTGCCAGGAGGCGGGCGTGCCCTTGGGCGACATGGTCGCCGCGGGCGCGAAGGCCACCGCCGAGGGCGTCCTCAGGGGCTCCCCCGTCGCCGTGGACGTCATCGTGATCGACCGCGCGGGCGGCATCGTCGGCCGCGCCTGACCGGGACGGGGTCACGTCCTGCACCTGGCCGCCGAGTACAGGTGGCTGTCGGGGAAGCCCTCGGCGGCCAGGACGCGGCCCACGACGATGACCGCCGTCCGCTTCACCCCGGCCGCGAGCACCTGCTCGGCGATGTCGGCCAGGGTGCCGCGCAGCACCAGCTCGTCCGCCCGGCTGGCTCGCGCCACCACGGCCACCGGGCAGTCCGCGCCGTAGTGGGGCACCAGCTCGGCGACCACCTCGGTGATCCGCTGCACGGCCAGGTGCAGCACCAGGGTGGCCCCGGTCCGCCCCAGCGACGCCAGGTCCTCCCCCGGCGGCATCGGCGTGGCGCGGGCGGAGGTGCGGGTCAGCACCACGGTCTGCCCCACGCCGGGCACGGTCAGCTCGCGCTTGAGCGAGGCCGCCGCGGCGGCGAACGCGGGCACGCCCGGCGTCACGTCGTAGGGGATGCCCAGCGCGTCCAGCCTGCGCAT
The DNA here is from genome assembly GCF_017876325.1 of Saccharothrix coeruleofusca. NCBI lineage: Bacteria > Bacillati > Actinomycetota > Actinomycetes > Pseudonocardiales > Pseudonocardiaceae > Saccharothrix > Saccharothrix coeruleofusca. The sequence continues at coordinate 1,506,915 of NZ_JAGINV010000001.1, read as the reverse complement.
CTGCTCGGCCACGGCGCTGAACACCGACGGGTCGCCCGAGTGCAGCCGCGCCACGTCGTGGCCCGCCTCGTGCGCCGCCGCCAGCTCGGCCACGATCTCGTCCAGCGCCAGGTTGGCGGTGTCCACCTGGCGCGCGCCCGGCGGGCAGTGCGCCAGCACCTCGACGGGCACCAGCGCGCCCGCGTACAGGCACACCGGGGACGCCTCGATCAGCCGCACGGCCCGCACGGTCAGCAGGTCGGCCGCGCCGGGTCCGGCACCGATGAAGTGGACGGTCACTCGCTCTCCTTCGTCACGGCCCACGTGGTCACGGGCATGTGCGGTCGCCAGCCGGTGAACCCGCCGACCGGCGCGCCCCGGCTCACCGCGACGCGGGTCAGCTCCCCGCCCAGCTCGGCGTGCCAGCGCGCCACCACGGCCTCGGACTCCAGGGTGACCGCGTTGGCCACCAGCCGCCCGCCCGCGCCCAGTGCCGCCCAGCAGCGCTCCACCACGCCGGGCGCGGTCAGCCCGCCGCCGATGAAGACCGCGTCGGGCCGCTCGAAGTCGAGCACCTGCGGGCTCCGGCCGACGACCACGCGGATGCCCGGCACGCCCAGGGCCGAGGCGTTGCGGCCGATCCGCGCGGCGCGCTCCGGGTCGCGCTCGACGGCGATGGCGCGGCAGCTCGGGTGGGTGCGGCACCACTCGACGGCGATGCTCCCGGCTCCCGCGCCGACGTCCCACAGCACCTCACCGGGTCGGGGCGCGAGCAGCGCCATGGTGATCGCCCGCACCTCGCGCTTGGTCAGCTGCCCGTCGTGCTCGAACACCGCGTCGGGCAGTCCCGGCACGCGCGTCAGCCCACCCGGTCCGCACTCGACGGCCAGCACGTGCAGCGGGTCGGCGTCGGCCGGGTCGTGGTGCACCCGCTCGCGCGGCCCGCCCAGCTGCTCCAGCACGGTCAGCCGCGCGTCCGGGGCCAGCGCGGCCACCTCGGTGGGCGAGCCGCCCAGCACCAGCAGCCGCCGGTGCGGCTGGAGGTGCGGCAGCAGCAGCGACGCGGGCCTGCCGACCAGGCTGACCACGTCGACCTGGTCCAGCGCCCAGCCCAGCCGGGCGCAGGCCAGCGACACCGACGACGGGTGCGGCCACACCCGCACCCGGTCGGGGCCCAGCAGCCGCACCAGCGTGGAGCCGATGCCGTGGAACATGGGGTCTCCGCTGGCCAGCACGCAGACCCGGCGGTCCGCGTGCCGTCGCAGCAGGTCCGGCAGGGCGGGCAGCAGCGGCGACGGCCACGGCACCCGCTCGAACTCGCCCGGCACCAGGTCCAGCTGGCGGGCGCTGCCCATGAGGACGTCGGCGCGGGTGATCTCGTCGCGCGCGGCGGGCGCGAGCCCCTCCCAGCCGTCCGCGCCGATGCCGACGACGCGAACCACGTGCTCGGTCACACGTTGCCCAGGGTCCGGGTCACCGCGATCTCGATGACCACCCGCTCGGGGTTGGGTCGGGGCGTGCGGTACCGCTGGGCGTACCGGCGCTCCGCGTCGGCCACCGACTCCGCGTCCTGCCGCACCACCGCACGCCCCTCCAACGTCGACCAGCGGCGTCCGTCCACTTGGCACACCGCGACCAGCGCCCCGGCTTCCCCGGCGGCCAGCACCTGGCGCACCTTATGCGAGCCGCGCGAGGAGATCACCCGCGCTGTCGCCGACTCCACATCCAGCGTGACGCCGACCGGCACCACGTGCGGTGTCCCGTCGCGGCGGATCGTGGTCAGCGTGCACAGGTGGCGCTCGGCCCAGAAGGCCCGGAAGTCCTCGCCCTTGCTCGACAACATGGGTGCATCATGCGCCACCGCCTTGCTACCGTCGAACACGTGACGCGTCGATTTGGCCACCCCCAGCCGGCAGACCCGGCTGTCGGGGTGCGCTGACCGCGGTCCCCGGTGGCGGACCGGCTCGGGGGATTCCCAGCCGCCCACCACTTCCGAAGGGGAACCGACCGTGCCGCGAGACCTCAGCGACCCCGCCCAGGGGCCGCACGCGATGCAGCTGCTGCTGGACGAGATCCTGACCGCCCTGCCCGTCGAGCCGCGCGTGCTCCGGGCCGATCCGGAGGTCGGCGTCGAGGACAACTACACCAACCTGGGCTATCCGCCGGACGCGGTGACCCGCGACGCCCGGTACACCCGCTACACCGGTCCCGGCCGGGTGCTGCGCAGCCACACCAGCGCGATGGCGCCGCCCGCGCTGCGGGCGCTGGCCGCCGAACCCGGCTGGGACGACGTGCTGCTGGCGTGCGTCGGCGTGGTCTACCGCCGTGACGCGGTGGACCGGGTGCACACCGGCACGCCGCACCAGCTCGACCTGTGGCGGATCTCCCGTCACCGGGCCGACCTGGACGAGCTGGTCGAGGCCGTGGTCGGCGTCCTCCCCGGCGCCCGGCACCGCGCGGTCCCGGCCCGCCACCCCTACACCGAGCGGGGCCGCCAGGTCGACGTGCTGGTGGACGGGCAGTGGCTGGAGGTGGCCGAGTGCGGCCTGGTGGCCCGGCACGTGCTGCGGCGCGCCGGTTTGGCCGACGACGTGCGCGGCCTGGCGCTGGGCGCGGGGCTGGACCGGCTGCTGATGCTGCGCAAGGGCGTCCCGGACATCCGGCTGCTGCGCTCGGAGGAGCCGAGGGTGGCCGCGCAGATGCTGGACCTGGCGCCCTACCGGCCGGTGTCGAGGCATCCGCCGATCACCCGCGACATCTCGGTGGCGGTGTCGGCGCAGGCGGACGCGGAGACCATCGGCGACGTGCTGCGGGGCGTGCTGGGCGACCTGGTGGAGGAGGTCGAAGTGCTGGGCAGGACGCCGGTGGCCGACCTGCCACCCGCGGCCGTCGCCCGGCTGGGGGCGCGGCCGGGGCAGGTGAACGCGCTGCTGCGGCTGGTCCTGCGCCACCCGACCCGGACGTTGACCGACGAGGAGGCCAACGCCGCCCGTGACGCGGCCTATGCGGCGGTGCACGAGGGCGGCTGATCCCGGACGGGTTCGCGGGCGGCGGGCGGGCTCGAACGCCACCACGGGTAGTGGTCACCGGCCCGCTCGGCCACGTCGGGTGGTACTTGCCTGCGTGGTCAGGACCTGATCTCGTTGAGGTAGTTGTAGATGGTGTAGCGGGTGACGCCGAGGACCCCCGCCAGGTAGTCCACCGAGTCCCGGATGAGGAACAGGCCCGCCTCGTCGAGCACCCGCACCACCTGCGACTTGTGCGACTTCTTCATCAGCTCCACCGGCACCCCGACCGCGTCCACCGCGCGCTCCACCAGCAGCCGCTGGAGGGTGTCCACGTCGCCGGGGAACGCCTCCACCGCCGACACCGGGGGCCGCTCGGCCGCCTGCGCGTCGGGCCGGGGGTCGCTGTTGACGCACAGGCAGCCCACGGCCACGCCGCGCGAGTCGCGCAGGAACACCGTGGACGACCGGATCACCCGGCCGTCGGGGGCGTAGGTCTCGTACCCGGCGAGGTCCTGCGTGGTGCCGCGGCGCACCAGGCCCAGCAGCAGGTCGGTCATCGGGCCGCCGACGCCGCGGCCGGTCAGGTCGCCCGCGATGGCCACGATGGAGTTGGGCAGCTTGGCCAGGTCGTGCAGCACCACCTCGGTGCCCGGTCCGAGCGCGTCGGCGAGGCTGTTCACGGTGGGGACGAGCGCGGCGAGCACGTCGCTCGCGGGCGGGGCCGGGGCGGGTCGGCGCAGGCCGCGCAGCGCCTCGGCGAACCGGGCCACCGTGGCGTCGGTGGTCGAGGCGTGCGGGGTGAGCCGGACGTGCTCGGGCCGCACCGTGGCGGTGACGCCCGCCTCCACCAGCGCCGCGCCCACCACCGACGCCGGGTGCTCGGGCAGGGTGAACGCCAGGATGCCCGCGCGCCGGTCGGTGGCCGAGACGACCTCGCCGCCCGCCGAGCGGACGACCTCGGTCAGCTCGTCGAGCCGCTGGGCGATCCGCTGCCCGATCGCGGGCACGCCGCCCAGCTCCACCAGCTCCAGGGCGGTGGCCAGCGCGCCCGCCGCGATCGGGCTGAGGTTGGTGATCGACCACGCCGCCGCGCCCTCGGCCACCGGGTGCACGTCGTCGTCGAACAGGCCCGCGTCCAGCGCGCCGGTCCACCCCGACAGCACCGGGTCCAGCCGCTCCAGCGCCCGGTCCGACAGCGCCATGAACCCGGTGGACCAGCCCGCGCGCAGCCACTTCTGGCCGCCGACCACGAGCACGTCGGCGACCTCCCACGGCTCGTCCACCACGCCGAAGCCCTGGATGCCGTCCACCACCAGCAGCCGGTCGCCCACGACCTCGCGCAGCGCGGCGAGGTCGGCGCGGTAGCCGGTGCGGAAGTCCACCGCGCTCACCGAGACCGCGGTGGTCCCCCTGGTCAGCGCGGCGCGCACCGCCTCCGGGGTGACCGGGCCGGGCGGCAGCCAGTTCACCCCGGCCCGGCCCGCGCGCACCCACGGGTAGGTGTTGGCGGGGAACTCCGCGCGCGAGACGACGACCTCGCCGGTGATCCCCAGCGCGGCCTGGAACAGGCCGGTGCTGGTGTTGGGCAGCAGCACCACGTGGTCGGTGTCGCCGCCGCACAGCCGCGCGGCGGCGGCCCTGGCGCGCAGCTCCTGCCGCATCAGGTCGTCCACTGTGGACGGCCCTGCGGCGGCGGACAGCTCCAGCAGCCGGGTGGAGGTGTCCACCACGGCGTGGGAGGGCGGCCCGAACCGGCCGAAGTCCAGGTAGCCCTCCGGCTCGTGGAACCCGACGAGGTAGGACGAGGGGATGCGCATGACCACCTAGAGCACCTTCGAGAGGAACTGCCGCGTGCGTTGTTCGCGCGGATTCTCCAGCACCCGCGCGGGCGGGCCGGACTCGACCACCGCGCCGTCGACGAGGAACACCACCTCGTCGGCGACCTGCCTGGCGAAGCCGATCTCGTGGGTGACCACGATCATGGTCATGCCCTCGCGGGCCAGGTCGACCATCACCTCCAGCACCTCCCCCACCAGCTCCGGGTCCAGCGCGGAGGTCGGCTCGTCGAACAGCATCAGCTTGGGCCGCATGGCCAGCGCGCGGGCGATGGCCACGCGCTGCTGCTGGCCGCCGGAGAGCTGGTGCGGGTAGGCGTCCGCCTTCTCGGCCAGGCCGACCCGCTCCAGCAGCGCCCGCGCCCGCCCGGCCGCCTCCCGCTTGGGCTCGCCCAGCACCCGCACCGGCCCCTCGACCACGTTCTCCAGCGCCGTGCGGTGCGGGAACAGGTTGAACCGCTGGAACACCATGCCGATGCCGCGGCGCTGCCTGGCCACGTCCCGCTCGCGCAGTTCGTGCAGCTTGCCGCCGCGCTCGACGAACCCGACCGGCTGGCCGTCCACCCAGATCCGGCCCTCGTCGATGGTCTCCAGGTGGTTGACGCAGCGCAGGAAGGTGGACTTGCCCGCGCCGGAGGGCCCGAGCAGGCACACCACCTGACCCTGCGCCACCTCCAGGTCGACGCCGCGCAGCACCTCGGTGCCCCCGAAGCGCTTGCGCACGCCGACCGCGCGCACCAGGCTCATCGCGCCACCCCCTTGCCGTAAGCGCGTTCCAGGAAGTGCTGGCCGACGCTGGCCACGCTGACCACGACCATGTACCACGCCGCGGCGGCCAGCAGCGTCTCCATGATCTGCAGGTTGCGCGAGGCGATGTTGTTGGCCGCGTGGACCAGCTCCAGGAAGCCGATCACCGAGGCCATCGAGGTGCCCTTGAGCATGTTGATGAAGTTGTTGCCGGTCGGCGGGATGATCACCCGCATGGCCTGCGGCAGCACCACCCGGCGCAGCGTGGTCGCGGGCGTCATGCCGATCGCCTTGGCGGCCTCGACCTGGCCGTGGTCCACGCTGTTCAGGCCCGCGCGCACGATCTCGGCCATGTAGGCGCTCTCGTTGAGCCCCAGGCCCAGCAGGGCGGCGACGAACGCGGTGATCAGGACGTTGGTCTTCTCCTGGAACAGCAGCGGGATCGAGATGTTCTCGAACACCAGCGCCAGGTTGAACCACAGCAGGATCTGCAGCAGCACCGGCAGGCCGCGGAACAGCCACACGTAGCCCGCGGCGAACCACCGCGCGACCGGGTTGGCCGAGCGGCGCAGCAGCGCGATGCCCACGCCCAGCACGATCGCGCCGAGCTGGGCGACCACCGCGAGCACGACGGTGTTGAGCAGGCCGCGCAGCATGATGTCGTGGGTGAAGAAGCCCGGCACCGCCGCGTAGTCGATCTTCGCCCCGGCCAGCGCGTACCCGAGCGCGCCCAGCAGGGCCAGGATGACCGCGCCGCCGACCCAGCGGCCCCAGTGCCGCAGGGGGACCACCGCGAGTTCGTCACCGGCCATTGAGGGTCACCTTCGCGACCGCGCCCTGGGAGACGCCCCACGCGTCGAGGATCTTGCCGTAGGTGCCGTCGTCGACCAGGGCCTGCAGCGCCTGCTGGACGGCGGCGGCCAGCTCCGGGGTGTTCTTGTTGACGCCGATGCCGTACGGGCCGCCGTTGATCGGGGTGCCCGGCACGACCTCGAAGAACTCGCCGCCACCCGCGGTCTTGGCGACGTAGACGGCGGTGGGCAGGTCGTTGAGGATGGCCGCGACGCGCCCGGTGCGCAACTGGTTCTGGTTCTGCGTGTCGCTGTCGGTCGAGGTGACGGTGACCTCGCCCCTGCCCGCCTGGGCGCACTTGCCGCTCTGCTCCTTGGCGAAGGCCTCCTGGCTGGTGCCCAGGTTCACCGCGACGGCCTTGCCGCACAGGTCGTCGGGCCCCTTGACGCCCGAGGGGTTGCCCTTCTGCACCATGATCGTGATGCCGGAGGTGAAGTAGTCGACGAAGTCGATCTGCCGCTGCCGCTCGGCGGTGTCGTTCATCGCGGCCATGGTCACGTCGATGCGGCCCGCCTGCAGGCTGGTGATCAGCGAGCTGAACGCCATGTCCTGGTGCTCGACGCGCAGGCCGAGCTTCGCGCCCACCGCCTTGATCAGGTCCACCTCGGAGCCGACGGGGGTCGTGCCGTCGGCGGCGTAGAAGTTGTTCGGCGGGTTCTGGATGTTCGAGCCGACCTTGAGGGTGCCCGCCTGCGCGACGGCGGCGGGCAGCCGCGCGGCCAGGGCGTCGTCCTTGGTCACGGCCTGCAGGATCTGGGCAGTGGCGGGCAGGTCGTCGGCCTGTCCCTGGTCGGGCGGGGAGTCGGTCTGCGCCCCGCACGCGACGAGCGCGCCCAGGACGAGGGCGGTGACTGCGGTCCGGCGGATGAGCACGGGCACCTCCTGGCGTCGGGTCGCCAGGAAGCTACAACTATTTGTTGAACACGTCCATAGTTTGTTGAAGGGAATGGTGGCGGTGTCCGTATCGTTGGAGGGGGTAACCGGGGGGTGACCCCCAGTCGAGTCATGAGGAGGACCTATGGCCACGGTCGAGCTGACCACGGAGAACTTCGACGAGGTGGTCGGCGGCTCCGACATGGTCCTGGTCGACTTCTGGGCGTCCTGGTGCGGCCCGTGCCGCCAGTTCGCCCCGGTCTACGACAAGGCGGCCGAGAAGCACACGGACATCGTCTTCGGCAAGGTCGACACCGAGGACCAGCAGCAGCTCGCGGCGGCGTTCCAGGTGCGGTCCATCCCCACGCTGATGATCGTCCGCGACGGCGTGGTGCTCTACGCCCAGCCCGGCGCGCTGCCCGAGTCGGCGCTGGAGGACCTGATCCAGCAGGCCCGCGAGGTCGACATGGACGAGGTGCGCAAGCAGGTCGCCGAGCAGCAGGCCGACCAGCAGGCCTGACCCCGGACGCCACGCGGGCGGGCACCCATCCGGGTGCCCGCCCGCGTGCTGTTCCGGGGGCTCGTGTTCCGGAAGCTCAGTCGTCCATGGCGCGGGTGTCGCGCGGCGGGGCCACCGGGTCGTCCCCGTTCGACTCCCCGGAGGCCATCCGCCTGCCGCGCTCCAGCTCGGCGTCCAGCTCCGCACCCAGCAGCAGCACCACGTTCGAGATCCACAGCCACACCAGGAAGATGATCACGCCCGCCAGCGAGCCGTAGGTCTTGTTGTAGGACGAGAAGTTGGCCACGTAGAGGCCGAACCCGAACGTCGCCAGCACCCAGAACAGCACGGCCAGCAGCCCGCCCGGCGTGATCCACAGGAAGCTGGGCTGCCGCACGTTGGGCGAGGCCCAGTACAGCAGCCCGATCGCCGCGCTGGCCAGCAGGAACAGCACCGGCCACTTGGCGATGTCCCACACCGTCACGAACTGCGGCCCCAACCCCACCAGGTTGCCCAGCCAGTCCGCCGCGCCGCCGGTCAACGTCACCCCCAGGGCCACCACGGCCAGCAGCACCACCACCGCCAGGGTCAGGCCCAGCCGCAGCGGGATCACCTTCCACCACGGCCTGCCCTCCTCGACGTCGTACATCGAGTTGGCCGCCCGCACGAACGCCCCGATGTAGCCCGAGGCCGACCACAGGGCGGTCACCAGGCCGACCACGGCCAGCACGCTGGAGGCGTCGGAGCCCTGCAGGTTCTGGATCGCCCCGATCAGGATGTCCTTGCCCCCACCCGGTCCCAGCGCCTGCAGGCTGTCCACCAGGGACTGCGTGGCCTGCGGGCCGAGCAGCCCCAGCAGCGAGGTCAGCAGCAGGATGCCGGGGAACAGCGACAGGACGGCGTAGTAGGTCAGCGCGGCGGCCCAGTCGGTGAGGTTGTCGTCCTGGAACTCCTTGACGGTCCTCTTGAGCACGGCCCACCAGGACCGCTTGGGCAGCTTCACGGGTGTGTCGGGTGCGTGCGGCATGTGCCCCGGTTTCCCCACTTCACGACCGGTACACCCGGTGGTTGACCAGTCCCCGCTCCGGGTAGTCGAGGTGGCACCAGGGAAGGAGAGGGCCATGAGCCATGCCGTCGGTGACCGCGACCCGTCCACAGCCCAGCTGGTCAGCCAGCTGTCCGAGCAGGTCAGCAGGTTGGCGCGGGAGGAGATCCGGCTCGCCGCCGCGGAGCTGCGCAGCAAGGGCAAGCGCGTGGGCGCTGGCGCGGGCCTGCTCGGCGGGGCGGGCGTGTTGGCCTGGTTCGGCGTGATGTCGCTGATCGCGGGGCTGGTGCTGGTGCTGGCCACGGTGCTGCCCGCCTGGCTGGCCGCGTTCGTGGTGGCGGCGGGCGTGTTCGCCCTCGCCGGGGTGCTGGCGCTGGTGGGCCGCTCGCAGGTCCGCAAGGGCACCCCGCCGATCCCCGAAGAGGCCATCGAAGGCGTGAAGCGGGACATCTCCGCTGTGAGCGAGAGGGCGCACCGATGAGCGGCAGGGACCTGCCCGACGACCCCGACGTGCTGCGGGCCGACATCGAGCTGACCCGGCAGGAGCTCGGCGACACCGTCGAGGCGCTGGTGCACAAGGTCGATGTACCCGCGAGGGTGAAGGAGAACGCCCACGAACGGGTGGAACAGGTGAAGCAGAGGGGACAGCAGGTGAAGGAGAAGGCCACCGCGGTGGCGGGCCAGGCCGCCGGGGCGCTGCCGCCGCCGGTCCGCCGCCACCCGGCGGCGCTGGTGGCGGGCCTGGTGGCGCTGCTGCTGGTGCTGTGGCAGCTGACCAGGGGGAGGCGGGCGTGAACAAGCTGCTCTACCGGCCCATCGGGATGCTGTTCAGCGTGCTGGGCGGGCTCGCCGCCAGCGCGGTGTTCCGGCAGGTGTGGAAGCTGATCACCGGCGACAAGGTGGCCCCCACCGCGACCCAGCGGGATCGCGGGTGGGGCGAGGTCCTGCTGGCGGCGACCGTCCAGGGCGCGATCTTCGGCCTGGTGAAGGCCGCGATCGACCGGGGCGGCGCCACCGGTTACGACAAGCTCACCGGCGAGTGGCCGGGCGACACCGACGACGTCGACTAGGTCGATCAGGAAGTCGGCTCCTCGCCCGGCTCCTCCGACTCGTGCCGCCGCCGCTCGTCCTCGTCGAGGAACTGCTCCACGTCCACGTCGAGGTCGGGCGGCTGCGGCGTGCCGGGGGCGTACGGCGGATCGGGGTTGATGCGGGGTTCGGCTGATTCGCTCATGCCGCCCTGATACCCCGGATGTCCGCGGCCCGAACGCGGGAATCGGGTGAGCCGCTTCAGAAGCGGGGCGGGCGCTTCTCCAGGAACGCCGCGACGCCTTCGGCGTACTCGGCGCTGTGCGCGGCCTCGTCGTAGAGCGCCCGAACGGCGTCGTCCTCCTCGGACTGGCCGCCCATGATCCGGGCGACGATCCGCTTCGCGCCCCGCACGCTCACCTGCGCCCGCGAGGCGATGGTGGACGCCAGCTCGGCGACCCGCGCCTCCAGCTGCCCCGCGGCGACGACCTCGTTCACCAGCCCGATGCGCAGCGCGGTGGCGGCGTCGACGAGCTCCCCGCTGAACAGGATCTGCTTGGCCCAGGCCGGTCCGACCACGTCCACCAGCTGCTTGGTGGAGGTCAGGCTGTAGACGATGCCCAGCTTGGCTGGGGTGATGCCGAACCGGGCGTTGTCGGCGGCCACCCTCAGGTCGCAGGCCAGCGCGATCTCGCAGCCGCCGCCGACGCAGAACCCGGCGACCGCCGCGATCGTGGGCTTGCCCAGCTCGACGATGGCGCGTTCGCCGTTGTGCACCGCCTCGCCGTAGCGGGCCGCCCCCTCCGCGCCGCGGCGCAGCGTGGCGAACTCGCTGATGTCCGCGCCCGCGGAGAAGTGCTCGCCGCCCCGGACGACCAGCACGCGCACCGCGTCGTCGTCCTGGACGCGCTTGAGCAGGCCGGGCAGGGCGGACCACATCTCGAAGCTCAGCGCGTTGCGCTTGGCGGGGCGGTCGATGGTCAGCACGGCCACCGGTCCGGACAGGTCGAGCCTCAACGTCATTGCCGGAGGGTAATCCCGGTGGCGTCGCGCGGACGCCACCGGGCGCGTGGTCACCGGTAGGCGTTGCGCGTGTAGGTCAGGCTGAACTCGCCTCGGTTGGCGAAGTACACCGACGCCAGGTAGGCGGGGTCGGTGGCGAGCAGCCCGCGCGGCAGGTCGCTGCCGTCATTGGCGTCGTCCCAGCCCCACGCGGTGTTGGCGGCGTTGTCCTTGCCGTTGTCGCCGCGGAAGGTGCCCCACCCGGCGAAGGTCGCCGGGTCGGACCGCCGCGCCCACAGCCCGCCGGGGGCGAAGGTGTCCACCAGCCGGTAGGCCACCGACCGGTCGTTGCCGCCGGAGGGCACCTCGGCCGAGGTGCCGGGGTGGTACACGACGCCGTCACCGCCGGGGAATTCCGCGCCGTTCCACGCGTACAGCCCGTGCCCCTTGGCCTCCTGCCGGGTGGTCGGCCGCTGGTCCTGCAACCGCAGGGTGCCGTCGACGCTCTCCCGACCACCGGTGAAGGTGCTGCCCGCGGGCACGTAGGAGTAGAAGTCGCTGTGCGCCACCGTGATCACCCCCTCCAACCTGCCGTGGGTCGAGCCGTCCTTGCGGACGACCGCGAGCACGCCCTCCATGTCGTTCTCGTGGGTGTGCAGCTCGAACGGGTCCGGCGAGTCCTCCCAGTCGCGCGGGTGGTAGAAGCTGTAGACGACGAACCAGTGCGTCGAGGTCTCGACCACCGAGTAGTACGCCGCGCCGGTGAGCCGGGACGGCGAGTCGTCCTGCGCCTCCCAGTTGTTGGCGGTGTCCCAGTCGCCGTCGAAGTCCACTGTGGACAAGTAGTCGGCGTCGTAGTCGGAGGAGTCGGTGTCCTGGTAGTGGATCGGCGCCCAGCGCAGCGCCAGCTCGGCGTCGGAGACCGCGTGCGCGGGGTGGACGAGGGCAGCGGAGAGCGCGACGGCCGCGGACAGGGCGGCGACCGCTGTGCGTGCAGGGATCATGCTCCACCTCTCGGGATCGGGGGTGCCCGCCGTGGAGCGAACGGGCCGCCCGGAACCCTGGGGTGAACCACCGGCCAACACAAGGGGCGGTTCAGGTGATCTTTCCCCGCCGCGTCAGGCAGCGGGGAACATGCGCGCCATGCCGGGCGGCGGGGCGAACGGCCGCCAGCGGCCGTGCCGCTGGGCCAGCCGGTCGGCGATCACCCACAGCACGGTGGCGTTGTAGCCGTAACCGAGGTGGCTCGACGCCACGGCCACGTTCTCGCGCGGCGGCGCGGGTTCCTCGACGCAGGTCCGCCACGCCACGATGCCGTCGGAGCGGGAGTACACCGACGTGGCGGCCACCGGGAACGGCGGTCGGGTGTGCTCGGGCGGCGGCAGGCCCGCGCCCGCCACGTAGAACCGGGCCAGCAGCTGGTAGACCGGGTTGACGCGGGTCTGCCGCAGGTCGCGCATGGCGTACGGGCTGCCCAGCGTGATCACCTGCCGCACCAGGTCGGGGTACTGGCGGGCCAGCTCGCGGGCGAAGACCCCGCCCAGGCTCCACCCGACCAGGCTGACCTTCCCCTCGCGCGCCAGGGACAGCAGCAGCAGCCTCAGCCCCTCGACGACCCGGACGGAGGGACCGATGTTGCGCCCCAGTCCCCAGCCGTGCACGTCGTAGCCCAAGCCCGCGAGGAACCCGCGCAGCACGGCGGTGGCGCTGTCGGTGGTGCCCAGGCCGGGCAGCACCAGCACGGTGTGACCGTCACCGCTGGGCGCGGCGCGCAGCAGCCGCCGGGCGGCGGTGTACTGACCGATGTCCACCACGGCGCGGGTCGGCTCGGTGAGGTACCACAGGAGTCCGGGCGGCGGCACCGCGTCCGGCTCCGCTCGGGTGCACGGCTGCTCCGACATGGCCACCCCCCGACTCGCCGTCGAGCCACCGGCCTCCATGGTGTTCGCCGCCCGGCGACCGCGCCAGCACCGGCGCGTCTCGATCGCGCACCACTTCGGGGCAGGCCGACGCCGTGGCGCGGTCCCGTCGGACCGCGCCACGGCGAGCGGTCAGCTCAGGCCCGCGCGCCGCAGCGCCTCGGCCATCGCGCCGTTGACCGGCGGCCGCTCCTGGCGCTGCGGGCGCTGCTGCTGGCGCGGCTTGCCGTTGCCGCCGCCACCGCCGCGCTGCTGCTCCTTGGGCTTGCGGCCCGGCTCGTCCTGCAACCGCAGGGTCAGGCCGATCCGCTTGCGCGGGATGTCGACCTCCAGCACCTTCACCCGCACCACGTCGCCGGACTTGACCACGTCGCGCGGGTCCTTGACGTAGGTGTTGGACAGCGCGGAGATGTGCACCAGGCCGTCCTGGTGCACGCCGATGTCGACGAACGCGCCGAACGCGGCCACGTTGGTGACCACGCCCTCCAGCACCATGCCGGGCTTGAGGTCGGCGATCTTCTCCACGCCGTCGGCGAAGGTGGCGGTCTTGAACGCCGGTCGCGGGTCGCGGCCGGGCTTCTCCAGCTCGCGCAGGATGTCGGTGACCGTCGGCAGGCCGAAGGTGTCGTCGACGAACTCCTCCGGCCGCAGCTTCTTGAGCACCGCGGTGTTGCCGATCAGCGGCTGGTCGCCCGCGCGCTGCTGGATGCGCCGCACCACCGGGTAGGCCTCGGGGTGCACGGCGGAGGCGTCCAGCGGGTCGTCGCCGTTGGGGATGCGCAGGAAGCCCGCGCACTGCTCGAACGCCTTGGGGCCCAGGCGCGGCACGTCCTTGAGCGCCTTGCGGCTGCGGAACGGGCCGTGGGTGTCGCGGTGCTGCACGATGTTCTCCGCCAGCCCCGCGGTGATGCCCGAGACGCGGGTCAGCAGCGGCGCGGAGGCGGTGTTGAGGTCCACGCCCACGGCGTTGACGCAGTCCTCGACCACCGCGTCCAGCGAGCGGGAGAGCTTGGACTCGGACAGGTCGTGCTGGTACTGGCCGACCCCGATGGACTTGGGGTCGATCTTGACCAGCTCGGCCAGCGGGTCCTGCAGGCGGCGGGCGATGGACACCGCGCCGCGCAGCGACACGTCCAGGCCGGGCAGCTCGGCGGAGGCGAACGCGGAGGCCGAGTACACCGACGCGCCCGCCTCGGACACCACGACCTTGGTCAGCTTGAGCTCGGGGTGGCGCTTGAGCAGGTCGCCCGCGAGCTTGTCGGTCTCCCGCGAGGCGGTGCCGTTGCCGATGGCGATCAGCTCGACGGAGTGCCGCTTCGCCAGCGCCGCGAGCTTGGCGATCGACTCGTCCCACCGGTTGGCGGGCACGTGCGGGTAGATCGTGTCGGTGTCCACGACCTTGCCGGTCGCGTCGACCACGGCCACCTTGACGCCGGTGCGGAAGCCGGGGTCCAGGCCCATCGTGGCGCGGGTGCCCGCGGGCGCGGCCAGCAGCAGGTCGCGCAGGTTGGAGGCGAACACCCGCACGGCCTCGTCCTCGGCGAACTGGCGCAGCCTGCCGCGCAGGTCGATGCCGAGGTGGACCAGGATGCGGGTGCGCCACGCCCAGCGCACGGTGTCGGTGAGCCACTTGTCGGCCGGGCGGCCCCGGTCGTCGATGCCGAACTTGGCGGCGATGGCCACCTCGTAGCCGCTGGGCCCGGTCTCGGGGGCCTGCTCCGGCTCCAGCGCGAGGTCGAGCACCTCCTCCTTCTCCCCGCGGAACAGCGCCAGGATGCGGTGGGAGGGCAGCTTGGTGAACGGCTCGGAGAAGTCGAAGTAGTCGGCGAACTTGGCGCCGTCGGCCTCCTTGCCCTCGCGGACCTTGGAGGTCATCCGGCCCTGCGCCCACATCCGCTCGCGCAGCTCGCCGATCAGGTCGCCGTCCTCGCCGAAGCGCTCGACCAGGATCGCCCGCGCGCCCTGCAGCGCGGCGGCGGGGTCGGCGACCTCGGCGGTGAGGAACTGCCGCGCGAACTCCTGCGGGTTGCGGGTCGGGTCGGCGAGCAGGCCGTCGGCCAGCGGCTCCAGGCCCTGCTCGCGGGCGATCTGCGCCTTGGTGCGCCGCTTGGGCTTGTAGGGCAGGTACAGGTCCTCCAGCCGCGCCTTGGACTCGGCGGCGAGGATCTGCGCCTCCAGCGCGTCGTCCAGCTTGCCCTGCGAGCGGATCGAGTCCAGCACCGCGGCGCGGCGGTCCTCCAGCTCGCGCAGGTAGCCCAGCCGCTCCTCCAGCGAGCGCAGCTGGGCGTCGTCCAGCGCGCCCGTCGCCTCCTTGCGGTAGCGGGCGATGAACGGCACGGTCGCGCCGCCGTCGAGCAGCTCGACGGCGGCGGTCACCTGGCCCGCCCGCACGCCGAGCTCGTCGGCGATCCTCTGGTGAATGGCTGTCGTCACAGCCGGTCATTGTGCCCGGTGGCGCGCGGCCGGTGGTTGCCCGGCTCCGAACGGGGTACAGCACCGGCATGGAGGTCGTCGTCACCGGTGCCAGCGGCAACGTGGGCACGGCCCTGCGCCGGGTGCTCGGCGCGCGTTCGGGCACCCGCGTCGTCGGCATCGCCCGGCGGGTGCCCGCCAGCGGCCACTGGGTGCGCTGCGACCTCGGCGACCCGACCGCCGAAGATCTGCTGACCAGGACTTTCACCGGGGTGGACGCGGTGGTGCACTTGGCGTGGGCGATCCAGCCGGGCACCGACGAGCCCGCCATGCGGCGCACCAACATCGACGGCAGCGCCCGCGTGCTGCGCGCGGCCGAGCGCGCCGGGGTGCCGCACGTGGTGGTCGCCTCGTCGGTGGCCGCCTACTCCCCCGGACGCCGCTGGGAGCGGGTGGGCGAGGACTGGCCGTGCGGCGGGGTGACCGGCAGCGCGTACAGCGAGCAGAAGGCCGAGCTGGAGCGGATGCTCCAAGATCACCCGAACGTGGCACGGGTGCGGCCGTGCGCGGTGGTCCAGCCGGACGCGGCCGGGGAGGTGGAGCGGTGGACCATGAGCCCGCTGCTGCCCACCTCGCTGGCGGGCCGGTGGTGGCTGCCGGTGCCGCTGTGGTCCGGACTGCGGCTGCAGCTGGTGCACGCCCAGGACGTGGCGCGGGCGATCGCGCTGATCCTGCGCGAGCGGGCGGTGGGCGCGTTCAACGTGGCCTCGGAGCCGGTGCTCGACGCCGACGAACTGGCGCGGGCGTTCGGCGGGTTCCGGGTGCCGGTGCCGCTGCCGCTGGCGCACGCGGTGGCCTGGCCGACCTGGCGGGTGGGTCTGCAGCCGCTGCACCCCGGCTGGCTGCGCCTGGCCGACCGCGCCGCGCTGGTGGACACCGGGCGGCTGCGCGCGCTGGGATGGGCTCCCCGCCACGACGCCCGCGCGGCGCTGGAGGAGTTCGTCGAGGCGCTGGCGGCGGGGCGTGGCACGTGGGGACCGCTCGCGCCGGGTGGCGCGCGGCGGTGGCGCAGGCTGGGCTGGGGTCGCCCGGCCCGCCAGGACCAGGGAGGAGACCGGTGAGCGAGACCGTCGACGCGGTGGTGGTCGGGGCGGGGCCCAACGGGCTGGTGGCGGCGAACCTGCTCGCCGACGCCGGTTGGGACGTGGCGGTGCTGGAGGCCGCCGACCGGCCCGGTGGCGCGGTGCGCACCGAGGAGCTGACCGCGCCGGGGTTCCGCAACGACGTGTTCAGCGCGTTCTACCCGCTGGGCGCGGGCTCGCCGGTGCTGGCCGGGCTGGACCTGGAGCGGCACGGGCTGCGCTGGCGGCACGCGCCCGAGGTGCTGGCGCACGTGCTGCCCGACGACCGGGCGGTGCTGCTGTCGCGGGACGTGGACCGCACGGCGGCGTCGCTGGACTCCTTCGGCGCGGGCGACGGCGAGGTCTGGCAGGAGGAGTTCGCGCTGTGGCAGCGGATTCGCGACGACCTGCTGGACGCGCTGCTGCGGCCGTTCCCGCCGGTGCGGGCGGGCGCCCGGCTGCTGCGGGCGCTGGGCGCGGCGGACGCGCTGCGGTTCGCGCGGACGTTCGTGCAGTCGGTGCGGGCCTACGGTGACGACCGGTTCGCGGGCGAGGGCGCGCGGGTGCTGCTGGCGGGCAACGCGATGCACACCGACCTGGGGCCGGACCAGGCGGGCGGGACCGCGTTCGGCTGGCTGCTGACCATGCTGGGGCAGGACGTCGGCTACCCGGTGCCCGAGGGCGGCGCGGGCGTGCTGGCCGAGGCCCTGGTGCGGCGGCTGGGCGGGGTGGTGCAGTGCGGGCGGCCGGTGGCGCGGATCGTCGTGGCGGGCGGCCGGGCGCTGGGCGTGCGGGACGCGGCGGGCGGGTTCGTGCGGGCGCGCAAGGCCGTGCTCGCCGACGTGCCCGCGCCGTCGCTGTACCTGGACATGGTCGGGGAGGAGCACCTGCCCGCGCGGTTCCGGTCGGACCTGGCCAAGTTCGAGTGGGACGACGCGACGATCAAGGTGGACTGGGCGCTGTCGAAGCCGATCCCGTGGACCGCGCCGGAAGCGCGCGGCGCGGGGACCGTGCACGTGGGCGGGGACCTCAACGGGCTGGCCGCGTTCAACACCGAGATCGCCTGCGGGCGGCTGCCGCGCACGCCGTTCCTGATCATGGGGCAGATGACCACCGCCGACCCGACCCGCTCACCGGAGGGCACCGAGTCCGCGTGGGCCTACACCCACGTGCCCAGGGGCGAGACGTGGACCGCCGACCGGCTGCGCAGGCGTGCGGACCGGATGGAGCAGGTGATCGAGCAGCACGCGCCCGGCTTCCGGGCCTCGATCCTGGCCAGGGCCGTGCACGGGCCGCAGGAGCTGCAGGAGCGCAACCGCGCCCTGGTGGCGGGGTCGACCAACTCCGGCACCGCGGGCATCCACCAGCAGCTGGTCTTCCGGCCGGTGCCGGGGTTGGGCCGCCCGGACACCCCCGTCGACCGGCTCTACCTGGCGGGCGCCTCGGCCCACCCCGGCGGGGGCGTGCACGGCGCGCCGGGGGCCAACGCCGCGCGCGCCGCGCTGGCCCGCAACGGCCTGGCGGGCGAGGCGTACCGCCTCACCGTCCAGTCCCTGCACCGCGCCCTCTACCGCTGACCCATGACGCCTGCAAGTACTACCCGCCGCACTCATGAGGGCCGGTAACTACTACCCGGAAGCTCGGTTCGGGCACCGAGAACGCTCGGTTCGCGGTGCCCGAACACGCGACTCGCGGGATCAGCCGCCTTCCCGCCGCACGGCCAGGTCGGCGAGCCTGCGCAGCGCCTCCTTGTTGCGCGGGGCCAGGAACAGCGCCTGCACGGGCTCCGGCAGCACCGACAGCGGTCCCTTGATGACCTCTTCCACCATCCGCACCGTGGTCCCCGTCCCGCCGGGGTCCTCGGTCAGCTCCAGCCGCACCACGGCCGCCCCCAGCGGCCACATGCCCGCCTCCAGCTCCAGCAGCCGCTCGGGCTCCACCGCGCGCACCGTCGAGACGTCCTCCACCTGCACCGGCCACGCCCCGATGCTGTGGTGGATGCGCGCCCCCACCGCGGGCCACGTCGAGTCCACCTGGCGGATGTGCGACGCGCCGACCACCCACCCTGCGTAGGACCACCCGTCGGCCAGAACGGCGAAGACCTGGTCGGCTGGCGCGGGCACGTGCAGGCTGACGTCGCTCATGGTCAGCGGGTTTCCCCACGTCACCAGCCCGAAAACTACCGGGCGGGACTACCGGGCGCGGGTGCCCTTGAGCGGCACCAGCTCGGACTCGAACAGCTCCGCCACCACCTCCAGCCCGCCGGGCACGTCGCGGGAGGGCCTGGCCACGTAGGACTGCGTGCTGGAGGGCCTGCCCGCCAGTGAGAAGCGCAGCGGACCGGTCAACCCGCCGGTGTCGACCGACGCGGTGTCCTGGAAGGCGCGCAGCACCCCGTCGCGGGTCAGGTCACCGGCCTGGCAAGCCTTCTCCAGCACGGTCGCGAACGCCGTGGCGGTGGCGTAGCCGTGGTCCACGAACGCGCTGGGCACCAGGTCCGGGTGGGCCTTGCCGAACGCCTCGGCGACCGCGCGCGGGCCGGGCTGGTCGGTGGCGAACGGCGCGATCGGCGAGACGACCAGCACCTGCTTGAGCACCGCAGGCGCGGCGGGCGTGTCGAGCATCTGCGGGTCGTAGCCCACCGCGTTGACCATGAACGGCACCTGCCAGCCCAGTTGCGCGGCGACGCCGACGGCGACCGCGGTCTGCGTCGGCGCGGTGCTGAGCAGGACCGCCTTCGCGCCTGCGGCCCTGAGCTGGGCGACCTCCTCGGCCAGGTCGGTGTCGGTCTCGGCGACCGACTTGGTCACCAGCCGCATCCCCCACTGCTGCGCGGCGAACTGGCTGCCCTCCAGCCCGTTGTCGCCGTAGTCGCTGTCGACGTGGATGTGCCCGATGGTGTCGCCGTCGCGGATGACGCCGTTGGCGCGCAGGTGGTCCATGCCGTTGATGACGTCGAGGTCGTAGGTGGTGCCGACGACCATCATGTGCGGGTTGCCCAGCAGGCTGGCCGACCACGACGCGGGCGCGGCCAACACGCGGGTCTGCAGGATCTCCGGTTCCAGCGCCTCGGTCATCGGCGCGCCGGTGATGTCGATGAACCCGAGCACCTCGGGTTCGAGGCGGAAGAAGCCCTCCAGCGCCCGGTTCACGTCGTAGCCGTGGTCGGCGGTGCGCAGTTCGACCTCGCGTCCGCACACGCCGCCGCGAGCGTTCAACTGCTCCAGGAACAGCTCGTAGGCGGTGATCCGGAGCTTCGCCGAGGTGGAGAACGGGCCGGTCATGTCCGTGAGCACGCCGAGGGCGATGCTGTCCTGGCCGACGCCCGGCCCGGCCTCGACCCGCGCATCGTCGCCTGCCGGGGAGGAGCACCCGCTCGCGAGCACCGCGGCGGCGGTCAGGACTAGGGCGAAAGCACGCACCGAATACTCCTACCGTCGTAGCCACTGGCCGGTAGGAGTATTCGGCGCGCCCCTCGGAAAACCTAATCCTGTGAGCGGCGGCACACCGCCGCGCTAGAGGTACGAGCGCTGCCCCCAGGGCATCGCCGCGGCCAGCTGCGCGCGGCGGCCGATGTCGAGCTTGCGGTAGATCCTGGTGATGTGCAGCTCGATCGCGCGGGTGGAGACCGAGAAGTGCTCGGCGATCTGGCGGTTGGTCATGCCCTCCAGCATCATCAGCGCGATCCGGTGCTCGTGCGGGGTCAGCGCCTCGCGCGGCCGCGACTCCGCGCCCCGCCCGTCGCGGGGCCGCACCAGGGACGGCACCCGCTCGTGGTCGGGCAGCCCGAGCAGCACGTGCCACTGCCGGATGCGCACCTCGGCTACCGACTGCGAGCGCACGTACGGGTCGCCGCGCACCAGGTCGCGTGCCGCCGCCTCGTCCGGCACCTGGCACACCAGCAGCACTCCGGACCCGTCGGCCCACGGCCCGGTGCCCACGAGCACTCCCTGCTCGGCCAGCGGCCGCCAGTATTCACGGTGCGCCAGGTGAATCGATCTGCGCACTTGGCGCGCATCGCGAAATGTCAACTCAACAGCGAAAGCCACTGGACTGATCCCCATTTCATATCCGCGGCCCGACTTTTCGTCATTACTCAACTGGGACACCCGAAACCTGTCAAGTGAGACAGATCACAGCTGATATACTGAACCCTAATGGACCCTATAGCCGCTTTTCGAACCAGTGCTCGGCGTAGCGGGCGTCGTTGAAGGCGGGCACCTCGCGGTAGCCCTGCCGGGCGTACAGGGCGCGGGCCTCCACCAGGTCGTGCCGGGTGTCCAGGCGCACCGCCGTCGCGCCCAGCGCCGCGGCGGCCCGCTCCACCTCCGCCAGCAGCACCGCCCCGCCGCCCCGACCGCGCACCGCCGGGTCGACGAACAGCCGCTTCAACTCGACCACTCCCGGACGCGCCAGGCGGAACCCCGCGCACCCGCGAGGCGTCCCGCCCCAACTGGCGACGAAGAAGCCCACCAGGTCGTCGGTGGGGTCCTCGGCGATGGCCAGGTCCACTTCCGCCTCGGTGGCCGGGCGGCCGTAGTAGCGGCCGATGATGTCGGTCAGGTAGCGCCGCACCAGCGCGGTGGCGATCGCGCCGTCGTGCGGCACTCGTTGAACGGTCCACGTGGTCATCGGCGGATCATCGACAGCGGCGGGCCGTTCGGTCACCCGGTTTTCACCGCCGCGGGCGCGTGTAAAGTCCCCGCCCGTGGTTGACCAACTGGTCCGCGTGGAGCGGGACGCCGCCGGCCTGGCCGTGCTCACCGTCGACGCGCCCCCGCTCAACCTCTACACCGCCGAGTTGCAGGACCTGCTCGGCGCGGCGGTCGACGACCTGGCCGAGCGGCCCGCGCGGGCCCTGCTGGTGCGGGCCGAGGGCCGGGTGGTCAGCGGCGGCGTGGACGTCAACCTGTTCGCCGCGCAGCGCGACGCCGACGAGGCCAAGGCGCTGTTCGACGACATGCTCGACCTGCCGGAGCGGATCGCCGAACTGCCCTTCCCCACCGTCTTCGCCGCCCACGGCCTGTGCCTGACCTGGGCCTTCGAGGTGGCGCTGGCGTGCGACGTGCTGCTGGCCTCGGAACGGGCCTCCTTCGGGCTGGTGGAGCGGGTCATCGGGCTGACCCCGACCATGGGCGGCACGCAGCGGCTGGCGGCGCGGGCGGGCGTTGGCCGCGCCAAGGAGCTGGTGATGACCGGCGAGCGCTACGGCGCGGCGGAGTTGGAACGCTGGAACGTGGTCAACCGGGTGCTGCCGCACGAGGGCTTCGACGACGC
Source organism: Saccharothrix coeruleofusca (assembly GCF_017876325.1). NCBI lineage: Bacteria > Bacillati > Actinomycetota > Actinomycetes > Pseudonocardiales > Pseudonocardiaceae > Saccharothrix > Saccharothrix coeruleofusca. Next base: position 1,485,317 of record NZ_JAGINV010000001.1, on the reverse strand, counting down.
GGCGCTGCGCTTCACCCAGGACCTGGCGGCGGGCCCGACCAGGGCGCACGCGGCGACCAAGCGCGTGCTGGCGCACTTCGAGAGCGGCGGGGTGGCCGAGGCGACCGCGCACGTCACCGGGATCGCCGCGGAGCTGTTCGACACCGAGGACCTGCGCGGCGGGGTGCGCTCGTTCCTGACCGACGGGCCGGGCAAGGCGCTGTTCAGCGGTCGCTGACCCCGCGCGAGTCGCGCGTTCGGAACGCCGGGTGGTGGTCAGCGGCCCGCACGGGCACCTCGGGTGGTACTTGCCCGCGCACCGGTGGGAGGGTCAGCGCGGGTCGTAGACTGCGGAGCCGTACCAGGCCAGCGCCGACCGCAGCTCGACCACGTCCCGCTCACGCCGCTTGCGGTAGCGCTCGTGCGAGATCGGGTAGACCCGCAACCCGCCCTTGTGGGGCTGGAAGCTGCCGCGTCCCAGCGTCTCGGGCTTCTCGGCCGCGCCGACCAGCCACACCTTCAGCCACGGCCTGCCGCGGTGCGATTCCACGCGCACCCGCTCGATGGCGTACCAGGGCAGCCTGCGCGTCCGCTCGCCGTTGGACAGCACGATCCCGTCCGGCCCGACCTCCAGCGACAGCGGCGTGCTCAGCACCCCCACCGCCAGCCGCAGCGTCATCGCGGCGAAGACCAGGAACGCCAGGAACGCCAGCAGGCGCAGCGGCGCCCCGACCCCGGAGGAGTCGTGGGCGATCGCCGCGGACAGCAGCGCCGCGAACCCGTTGACCAGCGTCCAGCTCAGCCCGACCACGCGGGAGGTCTTGAAGCGCACCCCGGCGGGCCGGACGACATCCTCCCGCCCCGGCACCCGCGTCACCGGCACCTGCTTCACCGGCACCTGCTTCACCGGTGCGCTCGCCACCGGCTTGGCCACCGGCGCGACGGGCGGCACGAACGCGGCCGTGGGCGGGCGGTCCCGCACCATCACCCGCGTCGGCGGCTTGGCGGGCAGCTCCCGCAGCTCGGTGTGCCGCTGCTCGACCAGCGTCCGGATGCGCGCGGGCAGCCACGCGCCGTCCGACTGCGGCGGGCCCACCAGCTCCAGCAGCCGGGCGGGGGTGGGTCGGTGGGACGGCTCGCGCACCAGGCAGGGGACGATCAGCGGCACCAGGCCCGGCGGCACGCGGGACAGGTCCGGCTCCTGGTGCACCACCCGGTAGACCAGCGCGGACGTGGCGCCCTCGCCGAACGGGCCGGTCCCGGTGGCGGCGTAGACCAGCACCGAGCCCAGCGCGAAGACGTCGCTCTGCGGTCCGACCTCGGCCCCGACGACCTGCTCGGGCGAGAGGTAGCCCGGCGTGCCGAACACGGTCCCGGCCTCGGTCAGCGCGGAGTGCTCCAGCGCGCGGGCGATGCCGAAGTCGATCACCCTCGGCCCGTCGTCGGCCAGCAGCACGTTCGACGGCTTGAGGTCGCGGTGCACCAGCCCGGCGCCGTGGATGGCGACCAGCGCTTCGGCCAGCCCGCCCGCGAGCCGCCGCACGGCCCGCTCCGGCAGCGGCCCGAACTGCTCGACGGCCTGCTGGAGGGTGGGGCCCGCCACGTACTCGGTGGCCATCCACGGCCGCTCGGCGTCCGGGTCGGCGTCGACCACGGTGGCCGTCCAGAAGCCGCCCACCAGCCGGGCCATCTCCACCTCGCGGCGGAAGCGCTCGCGGAACTGGGGGCTGTCGGCCAGCTCGGGCTTGGCGACCTTCACCGCGATGGGACGGCCGCCTCGGGAGCGGGCCAGGTAGACCGACCCCATCGCGCCGCGGCCCAGCGCGGCGAGCAGCGCGTAGTCACCTACCCGCTGCGGGGCGTTGGGAGGCAGTGGCTGCACGGCATCCACACTAGATGTGTTCGGGAGCGGTTCGCCGCAAGACGACGAGTTCCACGTCTTCGGCGGGGAGTAAGACTACTCACCCCCGGCGCGGGCGAGCAGGATCTCGGCCACCTCGCGGGCGCGGCGGGCGGCCCCGAAGTCGCCGCGGACCGCCGCGGAGGTGATGGCGCCCTCGACCAGGAGCAGCAGCTGTTCGCCCAGCTCCTCGGGGTCTGCGGCGAACCCGCGCACCAGGTCGACGAGGTAGTGCCGGAGGGCGTCCTTGTGCTCCTTGGCGGTCCGCGCCACGGCGTCGGAGGTGGCACCCAGCTCGCCGAAGGAGTTGACGAAGGCGCACCCCCGGAAGCCCGGCTCCCGGAACCAGTTCTCCAGCCAGTCGAACACCGCGGGCACGCGGTCGTCGCGCCGGGCGACCGACTCGGCCAGCGAGGCGCGCCACCGCTGGTCACGACGCCGCAGGTAGGCGACGACGAGCTCCTCCTTGGAGGGGAAGCACTGGTAGAGGCGCTTGAGCGGGACGCCCGAGGCGGCGCGGACCTCGTCCACCCCCACAGCCCGCACACCGCGTTCGTAGAACAGCCGCTCGGCGGCGTCGAGCAGCCGGGTCCGGTGATCCATGGCCACTCCCCTGGTGTCGAGAACGCGCGTTCTCTACAGTAGCAGTCCGGAGAACGCACGTTCTCCAGTGAGGAGGCGCCCGGTGGCGCGACCGCCCTTCCCCCCGTTCACCGAGGAAACCGCCGCGCAGAAGGTGCAGGCTGCCGAGGACGCGTGGAACACGCGCGACCCGGAGCGGGTGGCGCTGGCCTACACCGAGGACTCGGTGTGGCGCAACCGCGACCAGTTCATCACCGGCCGCGCCGAGATCGTGGAGTTCCTGCGCCGCAAGTGGGAGCGCGAACTGGACTACGCGCTGCGCAAGGAGCTGTGGTCGTTCAGCGGCGACCGGATCGCCGTGCGCTTCCAGTACGAGTGCCGCGACGCGAGCGGCCAGTGGTGGCGCAGCTACGGCAACGAGCTGTGGGAGTTCACCGCCGACGGGCTGATGCGCCGCCGCGAGGCCAGCATCAACGACTTCCCGATCACCGAAGCCGACCGGCGTATCTTCGGCCCCCGAGCGGCCGACGAGCGCGGCGGGCTGATCCCGGTCCGATGACGCAGGTCTTCATCCAGCCCTCCTACGGCACCCGCGAGACGCGCAGGCACTGGGCGGACACCCTTGACGCGGAGGCGCGGTTCCGGGACCACGCCGATCTGCTCGACCCCGCGGACCTGGCCCGGCTCGACGAGCTGCACCCCGGCGGGCGGGCGCGGTTCTGGGGCGCGACGGCCAAGCACGACAAGCGGATGGACACCGTGACCACGGGTGACGTCGTGCTGATGACCGGGCAGAAGCACGTGTTGGCGATCGGCGAGGTCGGCCACTCCTTCCGCAACCCGGCGTTCGCGCAGCGCCTGTGGAACCCGGCCCCCGGCACGTGCCTGTGGAGCAACGCCTACTCCCTGCTGCGGTACTGGCCGGTCCGGATGCCCTACGAGGAGATCTGGGCGCTGCCGGGGTTCAACGCGGGCGACAACTTCATGGGCCTGCGCTTCCTCGACGCCGCGAAGGCCGCCGTGGTCCTGGCCCACACCGCCCCGGAGCGGCGGACGACGGGGTAGCCACCCGGCCGTGAGCACGAGGTGAGGACGCGGACGCGACGGCGGGCACGAGCCGCGCGACCGTCGAGGGACCGCTCCCCGCCGGAAGCGGAACGCTGAGCGCACAACCGAACCGGTGCGGCGTCCACAAGCGCCATTCCGCGCTGATCAGCAGCGAGTGGGCGAGCAGCCGCCGTCACCGGCAGACAGGTGCGGAATGCGTTCACGTTCCCTGACGGAAAGGTCGGTCGCTCATGAGTTCCCAAGTCACGTCCTCGTCCCGGAAGAGGGTGCTGGTGAAGGTCGGAAGCGCGCTGTCCGGCGCGGTCATCGCGCTGGGGGTGCTGACCGCTCCGGCGAACGCCGAGGCCACGTGGGACAGGTGTCCGCACGGCAGCTACTGCCTGTTCGAGCACCGCGACGGCGGCGGAGCGCTCTACCGGGTGTCCAACCCGAACGGGAACACGCGCGTCAACCTCCCCGGCTGGTTCAACGACAAGGCATCGGCCGTGTGGAACCGGAGCGGTCAGCTCATGGGGCTGTACAAAGACGCCAACTGCAAGGCCCCACTGGTCAAGGCGGGCCCGTACGGCAACCCCGAGAAATTGGGCGCGCACACGCAGGACCGCGCGAGTTCGATCTGCGGCCTGGCCTGAACCCCGCGCCGCCCCAGCGGCCCGGAAGGGATTTCACCTCGCCCGCCCGTGGTCGCGCATCGCGCCTGCGCACACCACGACCCGTCCATTATGGACCTGACAGGACGGTGGGATGCGCATCGACCCACGGCAGGCAAGCGGCGCTGTCAGAGGTATCCCACGCGGCGAAAATCCGGACTCCACAGGGTTTCCCGCCGCGTCAGAGGACTACCGGTCCGCATTCACGCGGACAGCAACCGGGATACCTCACCGGTGTTGGTCGCCGCGACTGCCGTGGGTCGTCCCGCCGCTGATGCGCTCGGTCCCCACCGTGGTGATGCCGATCAACCCGCCGCACGGGCACCGCCCGACAGCCCGCCCGACGGTCAACGCCCGCCGGCGGCGGAGACCACCCTGGCCTTCTCCCCGCTCACGGCCACCACGTCGCCGTGGTGCAGCTGCGCCCCGCGGCGGTTCTCCACGCGCCCGTTGACGGTCACCTCGCCCGCCTCCACCAGTTCCCTGGCGTGCACCCCGTGCTCGGCCAGACCGGCCAGCTTGAGGAACTGGCCCAACCTGATCATGTCGTCGGCGATCTCCACCTCGCGGATGCGCATCGCACCATCATCGCCCGACCCGGTTCCGGCCGCGCGACCGAGTCCGGTAACAGGGAATGCACGAGGTTGAAACGCAACTGACACGAAACATCCGTGGGGCCGGTTACCTTCTCAGGGCGTGGGCACAGCCAGTTCGGACTCCCAGCCGACCGGCGGGCGCAAGCGCCGCCGATCCTCGCGGGGCGAGGTGGGTGCCACCGGTGCCCGGTTCGGCTCCCCCGCCCTGCGTCGCAGCCTGGACCAGGAACCTCCGCAGGAGGAACCACCGCCCAAGCCCGCCAAACCGCGGCGCTCGTTACGCGGCGAGGTCGGCGCCACCGGCGCCCGGTTCGGCTCGGCGGCGCTGCGGCGCAGCCTGGAGTCGGAGGAGCGGGTGGAGCCGGTGGGGCAGGCGGAGCAGACCGCCCCCTTCACCGACCCGTTCGCCGACGACCCCCTCGACGTGATGCCCCCCGTCGAACTGGACCCCAAACCCGAACCGGAACCCGAGCCGGAGCCGGAGCCGCCCCACTCGCTGGTGCGCCCGTACGCCCGGACCGGTGGCCGCACCACGACCCGCTACGACCTGCGGCTGGAGACGCTGGTGTCGCTGGAGGCCAACGGCATCACCACCGCCATGCGCGACACCAGCGCGGAGCAGCGTTCCATCGTGGAGGTGTGCGCGTCGGCGCCCCGCTCGGTGGCCGAGGTGTCCGCGCTGTTATCCATGCCGCTGGGCGTGACCAAAGTCCTGCTGGGCGACCTCATCGCGATGGGCGTGATGGCCGTGCACGACAACGCCGCCGCGCCCGGCGGCCCCGACCTCCCCCTGCTCGAACGAGTCCTCGCGGGTCTCCGCCGCCTCTGACCCGCGTCGGCAAGTACTACCCGTCCCACCACCGCCCACCGCCAACTACTACCCGACGAGTGCGGTCAGCCTGCGTCCTCCGCCGCCATGCCTGCCAGGATCGCGTCGACTTCCGGCTCGAACGGCAACGACTCCCGGCGAGAGCGGCCCCACCCCGGATGTGGTTCGTCGTCGGTGAAGGCGCCTTGACAAGACCTGTCGGCGGCTACGACGTCCTGCGCGGCCAGCTCGCACACTTGTCCGACGCCACCGAGCAGTGGCCGCACATCACGGTTCAGGTGGTGCGGAACTCGCCCCCCTGACCCCCTGCTCGGTGGCGCCCTCACCCCGTCTGCCTGGCTCTCGAGTAGCGCGGTGCTGTCGAGCGGCGCCGGGCCGGGTAGTGGTCAGCTGCCCTCCGGCGGGGTGCGGGTGGTACTTGCAGGCGCGACCTCGGCGCGCAGGGCGGCGAAGACCTCGGCCAGGTCCCGCAACGAGTAGTGGGCGTTGAGGCCGCTGGGGTTGGGCAGCACCCACAGCCGCGACTCGGCGATCCGCTCGGCCTGCGGCCCCACCTTGGCGTCCTTGCGCCCGAACGCCGTCCGGTAGGCGGTGATGCCGACGACGGCCACCACCGACGGCCGCTGCGCGCGGGCCAGTTCGGTCAGCACCGCGCCGCCCTCGCGCAGCTCCTCGGCGGTCAGCTCGTCGGCCTTGGCGGTCGGGCGGGCGACCAGGTTGGTGATGCCGAGTCCGTAGTCGAGCAGCTCCTCCTGCTCGGACGGCTTGAGCAGGCGCGGCGTGAACCCGGACAGGTGCAGCGCGGGCCAGAACCGGTTGCCCGGCCGCGCGAAGTGCTGCCCCTTGGCCTCGGACATCAAGCCGGGGTTGATGCCGCAGAACAGCACGGCCAACCCCGGCTTGACGATGTCGGGGATGCTCACCCGAAGACCACCGGCTGCCCGTCCGCCACCAGCCGCCAGTCGGTGGAGGCGAACGCGGCCGGGTCGATTTCGCCCCGCGCCCGGACCCACTCGATGAGCAGCTGCCGGATCTCCAACTGCTGGTTGTGCAGCACCGGCGCGCCCGCGATGTGCGGGAAGTTCCCGCCGCCGGACTGGCGGTAGTTGTTCACCGCCACCGCGAACGCCTGGTCGGCCGCGACCGGCGCGCCGCCGTAGGCCAGGTTCGCGATCCGGCTGCCCACCGGTCGGGCGATGTCGATGTCGTAGGTCAGCGGCGCGTCCAGGCCCGCCAGCACGTCGTAGAGGTAGTCCGGCGTGCCGTTGGCGTTGGTCAGCGCGTCGGGCGCGTGCGGACCGGGGCCGGTGACCTGCTGGAAGTAGCTCGCCGAGCGCTCCAGGTAGTCCTTGATCTGCGCGCCGGTCAGCCGCACCCCGTACAGGGTGTTGTCGAAGGTGTAGAGACCGGCCACGTCGCGCACGGACACGTCCCCGGCCGGGATCGCCGCGGCCCGGTTGAACGGGGAGGCCAGCGACAGCACCGGCAACCCCTCCCCCAGCGACTCCTTGAGCTTGGCGGCCTGCACGTGGTTGATGAAGTCCAGCGCGGCGGTGTCCTCGTACCGGGCGTTGGCCCCGGACATGGTCGCCTTGCAGGTGCCGACCTTGGAGTTGACGTAGGCGACGACCTTGTCGTGGTCGCCGCGCAGCAGCCGCACCACCCGCGGGTCCTCGGGCACGGTGTTGCTGTTGAGCACCTGCGACCGGGACGCCCGCAGCCGCCACCCGCCGCGCGGGGCCCACTCCAGGTCGAACTCCACCAGGCTCAGCCGCTTGCCCCAGAACAGCGGCTCGGTCAGCAGCACCTGCCTGCCGGTGGCCTTGTTGGTGACGAACCGCTGCGCGATCTCCTGGTGGGCGTGGCCGACCAGGATCGCGTCGATGCCGGGCACCTCCTCGGCCACCAGCGCGGCGCAGTTCTCCGGGAACGGCAGCTGATCGCCCAGCGAGGACGACAGGTCCGCGCCGGAGTGCGCGGCCACCACGACCAGGTCGGCACCCGCCCGGCGCACCGCGGGCACCCACTCGCGGGCCTGCTCCAGCAGGCCGGGGAAGGTCATCCGCCCCTCGACGTTGGCCTTGTCCCAGACGGCGATGCCGGGGTTGGTCAGGCCCAGCACGCCCACCCGCAGCGGAGGTCCCCCGGTGCGCCACACGGTCTTGATCACGTACGGCCGGAACGCGGGCCTGCCGGTGGCCGCGTCCAGCGCGTTCGCCGCCAGCAGCGGGAAGTCCAGCTGCTTCTCGAACTGGCGCAGCAGGGGGATGCCGTAGTTGAACTCGTGGTTGCCCAGCGCCGCGGCGTCGTAGCCGATGGCGTTCATGGCCGCGGCCATCGGGTGCACGCGACGCCCGCCGATCGGCTCGACCTTGGCGTAGTAGTAGGCCAGCGGGGTGCCCTGGATGGTGTCACCGGCGTCCAGCAGCAGCACGCGGTGCGCGCCGCGCTCCTCCCGCACCGCCTGGACCAGGGTGGAGATCTTGGCCAGGCCCACGTCGTTGCGCCCGGAGTCGTCGAACTCCCGGTCGGCGTAGTAGTCCCAGTTGAAGACGTTGCCGTGCAGGTCGGTGGTGCCCAGGACGGTCAGGGTGAACGTCCGCCGCGACTCGGTCGCGGGGGCGGCGGAGGCCGTCGCCGGGCGGAATCCGGCGGCGGCGAGCACACCGGCCGCGCCGCCCGCGAGCAGGGCACGACGGTGCAGAGGGGTTCCGGTCATGCCCGGCACGGTAGTCATTGACCGTTGACGACCGGGCTATTCGGCCGACCCGGTGTCCCCCTGAGGTCGGTCCTCGCGCTTGCGCCGGACCAGCGCCACCACGACCGCCGCCGCCACGAGCGCCCCCAGCCCGACCAGGGTCCACAGCAGCACCGACGAGCCGCCCTCGTCGTCGACGGTCGACGTGGGAACGCTGCTGGTGATCGCGCCGGTGGCGCTGCTGGTCGTGGTGGTCGCGCTGTCGCCGGAGGCCGTCGTGGCACCGGTGGTCTCCGTCGGAACGGCGGCACCGGTCGTGCCGGCGGGAGGCGGCGTCGGGGTGGTGATGCCGGGTTGGGCGGCGGGCGCGTCCAGCGTGAAGCCGATGGCGCCGCTGACGAAGTCGCCGTCCAGCGACTCCACCCGCCAGCTCACCCGGTGCTGGCCCGCGGCGGCGGGACCGGGGTCGACCGACACGACCAGCGCCGTCCCCCGCGCCACCACCTCCGTGGTGCCCCACGCCCGGTTGTCCGGGCCGGTGACCTGGACCTGGGCGCTCTCGGCGGGCACCGGCTCGCTGAAGGTCAGCGTCAGCTGCCGGGGCACCTGCGCGGCCCGCGACCCGTCGGCCGGGTCGCTGGAGACGAGCCGGGTGTGCGCGAACGCGGGGGTCGCCACGCCCAGCGCGGCGAGGCAGGCCAGCAGTGCCGAGAGCGCCAGTCGGGTCATGCGCCAGTTCTACCGCGTCGGCGGCGCCTGCTGCCCGTTCCACGGCCCGCCACGCCGCTGGTGCCCCGAGGCGTCCCGCTCGGTGATCGCTTCGGCGGTGCTCTTGCCGCTGTCGTCGGTGGAGGCGACGACGGTGACGGTGTCGCCCTTGGCGATGTCGCTGATGTCCCGGTCGCGCATCGGCTCCCCGCCCATCGCCCCGATGAGGGTCTCCGAGTCGACGGTGTAGGTCTTGGTGTAGCCGTCGGCGCTGCGCACCGAGATGGACGAGTCGCTGACCTCGGTGACCTCGCCGACCTGGAACTCCCCGTGCTGGGTGTCCCCGAACAGGGGCCCCATCTGGCGCAGCCCCGGACCGCCGATCATGCCGTAACCGCGCGGACCGCCCATCTGGGCGTCGGTCCCACCCGCGGCCCAGATCACCCCGCCACCCGCCGCGGCGATGCCCACGGCGACCGCGACCGCCGCCAGCGTCTTGCGGCCGGACCAGCCGTTGCCCTCGGGCGCCGGGGACTGACGCGGGGCGGGTTCCTCGCCCCAGGTCGGGTTCTCGGTGTTGTCAGTCATGGGCACAGCGTGGCCGGGGAAGCTGTGCGTGGGCTGTGGGAGCTTTGGGCGTCACCTGTGCGTCGGGCGATTCCGGTTCACAGGTGTTACACAGGATCGCCACAGGGTCCGCTCATCGGTCCGCGTGACGATTCGGAGGTGCGCCCAGTGACCACCGCGGGGAACTCCCCCGAACTGCGCCGCCCGGACGGCAGCCCGGTGCGGGTCCTCGTCGTCGACGACGAGCCCACCCTGGCCGAGCTGATGTCCATGGCCCTGCGGATGGAGCGGTGGGACGTGCGCACCGCGCCGGACGGGGCGAGCGCCGTGCGCGCCGCCCGCGAGTTCCGCCCGGACGCGGTCGTGCTGGACATCATGCTGCCCGACTTCGACGGCCTGGAGGTGCTGCGCCGGATGCGGGCGGACGCGCCGGGCCTGCCGGTGCTGTTCCTGACCGCGAAGGACGCCGTCGAGGACCGCATCGCCGGGCTGACCGCGGGCGGCGACGACTACGTGACCAAGCCGTTCAGCCTGGAGGAGGTGGTGCTGCGGTTGCGCGGCCTGCTGCGCCGCACCGGCGTGACCGAGTCAGGCGCGGGCACCGAGCTGGTGGTCGGCGATCTGGTGCTGGACGAGGAGACCAGGGAGGTGCGCCGGGGCGGGGACGCCGTCGAGCTGACCGCCACCGAGTTCGAGCTGCTGCGCTTCCTCATGCGCAACCCCAAGCGCGTGCTGAGCAAGGCGCAGATCCTGGACCGGGTGTGGAGCTACGACTTCGGCGGCCAGGCCAACATCGTCGAGCTCTACATCTCATACCTGCGCAAGAAGATCGACGCGGGCCGCGCACCGATGATCCACACGATGCGGGGTGCCGGGTATGTCCTCAAGCCCGCGCCGTGACCGCTGGTCGCCCAGCCGCTGGCCGCTGCGCACGAGGCTGGTCGTGGAGCAGGTGGTGCTGCTGTCGCTGGTGTCGGTGATCATCGGCGTGGTCACCGGTTTCGCGCTGCGCGACTTCCTGGTCCACCAGCTGGACGAGCAGCTGGTCAACACGGCGGGGCGGGTCGAGCGGGCGCCGATGCCGGAGCTGCCCGGCAGTGCCCGGCCGCTGGACCGGCCCGGCTTCGGACCGGGCACGCTGCTGGTGGTGGCGCGCGGCGGCGTGGTCGACGCGGGCAGGCTCACCCCCGTGGCGGGCGAGCGCGAGCCGCTGACCGCGCGGCAGCGGGCGCAGGTGATGGCGATCCCGGTGGACGGCGAGCCGCACACCCTGACGCTGGACGGCCTGGGCGGCTACCGGCTGGTGGCCACCACCAACCCGCGCGGCGAGGTGCTGGTCACCGGTCTGCCGCTGGACGAGGTGGACGCCACCGTGGTGCGCATGGGGCTCATCCTGGGCGGGGTGGCGCTGGCCGGGCTGATCGCGGTGAGCCTCGCGGGCGCGCTGATCACCCGGCGCACCCTGGAACCGCTGGAGCGGGTCGCCGCCACGGCCACCAGGGTGGCCGAGCTGCCGCTGGACCGCGGCGAGGTCGCGCTGGCCGAGCGCGTGCCCGAGCAGGACACCGACCCGCGCACCGAGGTGGGGCAGGTCGGCTCGGCGCTGAACCGGATGCTCGGGCACATCGGCAACGCGCTGGCGGCGCGGCACGCCAGCGAGACCCGCGTGCGGCAGTTCGTCGCCGACGCCAGCCACGAGCTGCGCACCCCGCTGGCCGCGATCCGCGGCTACGCGGAGCTGACCCGGCGCGGCCGGGACGAGGTGCCGCCGGAGGTCGCGCACGCCATGCGGCGGGTGGAGTCCGAGGCGGTGCGGATGACATCCCTGGTGGAGGACCTGCTGCTGCTGGCCAGGCTGGACGCCGGTCGGCCGCTGGACCGGGCCGGGGTGGACCTGTCGCGACTGGTCGTGGACACCGTCAGCGACGCGCGGATCGCGGGCCCCGACCACGACTGGCGGCTGGAGCTGCCGCCGGAGGCGGTGTCGGTGCGCGGGGACGCCGACCGGCTGCACCAGGTGCTGCTGAACCTGTTGACCAACGCGCGGGTGCACACCCCACCCGGCACGACCGTGACGACCTGCCTGGCACCGCCGCGCGGCGGTGCCGTGGTGCTGACCGTGACCGACGACGGCCCCGGCATCCCGGCTGGGCTGCGGCCGGAGATCTTCGAGCGGTTCGCCCGCGGCGACTCCTCGCGGTCCCGTGCGGCGGGCGGCACCGGCCTTGGCCTGTCCATCGTGGCCGCCGTGGTCGCCGCGCACGACGGCACCGTCGAGGTCGACAGCCGTCCCGGCGCCACCACCTTCACCGTCCGCCTGCCCGCCCTGGACGTGCAGCGGTGAAAGCAGGCGCGCGTGGGATACCGGGCACCGGAGCACTGGAAGCCGGACAAGGGGCGATGGCTGTGACCACAGCACGGCGTCTGGATGGCTACACGCTGGACGATTGGGAGAGCCTTGAGCCCGTCGAAGGCCACCGGGTGGAACTCGTCGACGGGCGTTTCGTCGTGAACGCCGCCCCCTCGGCCAAGCACCAGCGGGTGGCCGACCGGCTGTGCCGACTGCTCGACGACGCGGTTGCCCCCGAGGGCATGGAAGCACTTACCGCCACCGGCGTCCGCGTCCGCGTCCGCGAAGGGCTGGCCTATATCTCCGACGTGGTGGTTTCCACCGAACGGGTGGAGACCACCACGGTGGGCGTCGACACCGTGGCCCTGGTTGCCGAGGTGGTCAGCCCGTCAACCAAGAAGACCGACCGGTTGGAGAAACCCGCCGCTTTCGCCTCGGCGGGGGTGCCCGCCTACTGGCGCGTAGAGCTGGACGAAGCGGACGGCCCGACGGTCTACTGCTACCAGTTGCACGACGGCGTTTACTCCGAAGTCGCCGTACTGAACCCCGGCGAGGCAGGCCAAGTCGCCGTGACCGGGGCCGTGTCGGTCACCTTCGACCCGAAGGACCTGCACCAGCGCCGCAAGTGAGCCGCGCAGCCGCGCTCACCGAAGTTCACGGTTCGCCCGCCAGTCCCGCGGGCACGCCCAGCGGCACTCCGATCCAGGCACAGGTGGCTCACAGGCAAGGCACAAGGGGCGCCAAGGTGGGCTCGGCACCGTGGTCGCCATGCGAGCGCGACTACCCCTGCTGCTGTTGCTCACCGGCACCGCCGTCCTCTACCTGTGGCGCCTCGGCGATTCCGGCTGGGCCAACGCCTACTACTCCGCCGCGGCGCAGGCGGGCGCGCAGAGCTGGAAGGCGTGGTTCTTCGGCTCCACCGACGCCGCGAGCTCGATCACGGTCGACAAGACTCCCGCCGCGGTGTGGGTCATGGGCCTGTCCGCGCGCCTGTTCGGGGTGAACGCGTGGAGCATCCTCGTCCCCCAAGCCCTCATGGGGGTGGCCGGCGTGGGCCTGCTGCACGCGGCGGTGAAGCGCACCAGCGGTGAGGCCGCGGGCTTGATCGCGGGGACGGTGCTGGCGCTCACGCCCGCCGCCGCGCTGATGTTCCGCTTCAACAACCCCGACGCGCTGCTGGTGCTGCTGCTCATCACCGCCGCCTACTGCGCGGTCCGGGCGACCGCGGCGGGCAGTGGCGGGTGGTTGGCGCTTGCCGGGGTGGCGGTGGGTTTCGGCTTCCTGGCCAAGATGATGCAGGCGTTCCTGGTGCTGCCCGCGCTCGTCCTGGTCTACCTGGTCGCCGCGCCCACGACCACCCGCAGGAAGGTCCTGCACCTGTCCGGCGCGCTCGGCGCGGTGGTGGTGGCCGGGGGCTGGTGGGTGCTGGCCGTCGAGCTGGTCCCAGCGGACCAGCGGCCCCACATCGGCGGTTCGCAGACCAACAGCGTGCTGGAACTCGCCCTCGGATACAACGGCCTGGGCCGCCTCACCGGCGAGGAGGTGGGCAGCGTCGGCGGTGGCGGCGGCTGGGGCTCAACGGGGTGGGACAGGCTCCTCGGTCCCGAGATGGGCGGTCAGATCGCCTGGCTGTTGCCGACCGCCGTGGTGCTGCTGGTGGCGGGCTGGTGGGCGGGCCGCGAGCGGGACCGCGCGGGATTGCTCCTGTGGGGCGGCTGGCTGCTGGTCACCGCCGTGGTGTTCAGCTTCATGAACGGCATCATCCACGCCTACTACACCGTCGCGCTGGCCCCGGCGATCGGCGCGATCACCGGCACCGGGGCGGTGGCGCTGTGGCGGCGCAGGCGGGAACCCGTTGCGGCGGCTGCGCTTTCCGGTGCGCTCGCGGTGGCGGCGTTGCAGTGCTACCTGCTGCTGCTCGACTGGTCCACCGAGCTCGCGGTCACCGTGCTGGTGCTCGGCCTGCTCGCCGCCGTGGGGCTGTTCCTGTCCACTGTGGCCCCGGCCGTGGTCGTGGTGCCGGTCGCGCTGGTCGCGGCGCTGCTCGGTCCCGGCGCGTACTCGGTGGCCACCGCCGCCACACCGCACTCCGGCGCGATCCCGTCCGCGGGTCCTGTGCGGGCGGGTCGGGATGGCGGTGGCACCCGCATGCTCCCCGCCGGCCTCAACGGGGCCGGCGGCGTCGGCGGCGCTCCGGCCATGCGCATGGGCACCCTGCTCAACGCGCCCACGCCCGGCGAGGAGCTGGTGTCCCTCCTGCGAGCAGACAGCGGTGCCCACACCTGGGCGGCCGCGGCGGTCGGGTCCAACAACGCAGCGGGCTACCAGCTCGCCAGCGGGGTGCCGGTGATGGCGGTGGGCGGCTTCAACGGCACCGACCCCGCCCCCACGTTGGAGCGGTTCCAGCGGTACGTCCAAGAAGGACGCATCCACTACTTCCTGGGCGGCATGGGCATGTCCGGCGACAGCGGCAGTGACGCCGCCGAGCGCATCGTCGCCTGGGTCGAGGAGAACTTCACCGCCACCACTGTCGACGGCCTGGCCGTCTACGACCTCACAGCGCGGGCACAGGCATGACGCACCGAGCACCCGACTCCCGCCCCCGTGATCGGGGACACCGGCTGGTGCCTGCGCAGCGGTCCGGCGGGCGACGGGCGGCCCAGCCGACCACCGCCGTCACGGCCGACCTGCTCGCCACCGTCGTGCGGTCCCCGTTGCCGCGCAACCGGCTCTTCCGCACCCGTCCCTCCCAGGAGACCACCTCATGACCACCCTGACCGCCGACGGGTCCGCCACCGACATCCCGCCCGCCGAGGGCGGCGCGCACCGGCGGCGCGACCCGCAGTGGTGGACCACTCCCGCCCTGTTCGCCCTGCTGGTCGGCACGGCCGCCCTCTACCTGTGGAACCTCACCGACTCCACGTGGGGCAACGAGTACTACGCCGCGGCCACCCAGGCGGGCGCGCAGAGCTGGACGGCGTGGCTGTTCGGCGGGCTGGACGCGGGCGGTGTGATCACCGTGGACAAGCCGCCGGTCTTCCTGTGGGTCAGCGGCCTGTTCGCCAGGGTCTTCGGGTTCTCCAGCTGGACGGTGCTGGCGCCGCAGGCCGTCGAGGGGGTGCTGGCGGTGTGGCTGCTGCACGCCACGGTCAAGCGCACCTCCGGCGCGGTCGCGGGCCTGATGGCGGGCGCGGCGCTGGCGCTCACGCCGGTCGCGGTGCTGATGTTCCGGTTCAACCTGCCCGACGCGCTGCTGGTGCTGCTGCTCGTGGCCGCCGCCTACTGCGCGGTCCGCGCGCTGGAGCACGCGCGGGTGCGCTGGCTGGTGCTGGCGGGCGTGGCGATCGGGTTCGCGTTCCTGACCAAGATGGGGCAGGCGTTGCTGGTGCTGCCCGCGCTGGCCGGGGTGTACCTGCTGGCCGCGCCGACCACGCTGGTCAAGCGCTGCCTGCACGTGCTCGCGGCGGGGGCGGCGGTGGTGGTGTCGGCGGGCTGGTTCCTGGTGCTGGTGGAGCTGTGGCCCGCCCAGTCCCGCCCCTACATCGGCGGTTCGGCCGACGACTCGCTGTGGGAGCTGGCCGTCGGCTACAACGGCCTCGGCCGCATCTTCGGCGGCCAGGGCAACGCGGGCGGCGGCATGGGCGGCAACATCGGCTTCGGCGGCAGCACCGGACTGGGCAGGCTCTTCGGCGCGAGCATGGGCGCGGAGATCTCCTGGCTGCTGCCCGCGGCGCTGATCGGTCTGGGTGCGGGGCTGTGGTTCACCCGCAACGCGCCGCGCACCGACCGCACGCGGGCCGCGTTGCTGCTGTGGGGCGGCTGGCTGCTGGTCTCCGGTGTGGTGTTCAGCTTCATGAACGGCACCGCCCACCCCTACTACACCGTCGCGCTCGCCCCGGCGATCGCCGCGCTGGTGGCCATCGCGGGCCGCGAGCTGTGGCGGGGCCGCGCGCACCCGCCCGCCCGGATCGCGCTGGCGCTGATGGTCGCCGCGACCGGGTTCTGGGGCTTCGCGCTGCTCGACCGGGTGGCCGACTGGCTGCCCGCGCTGCGCTGGTCGCTGCTGGTGCCGACGGTCCTGGTCAGCACCGCCATCGTGGTGGGCGCGCGCCGCGTCGCGGCGCTGGCGCTGGTCACCGCCGCGCTCGGCACGGGTGCCTACGGCGTGGCCACCGCGGCGACCCCGCACGCGGGCTCGATCCCGATGTCGGGTCCGGGGGATCACGCCATCTCGGGCACGGCAGGCGCGGGCGGCGGGTTCGGCGCTGGGTTCGGCGCTGGGTCCGGCGCCGCGGGCTCGACGTCGGCGGCGCTGGTCAGCGCCCTGCGCGAGACCACCGGCACCTGGGCGGCGGCCACCACCAGCGCGCAGGGCGCCGCGAGCCTGGCGCTGAGCAGTGGCAAGGCGGTCATCGGCATCGGCGGCTGGAGCGGCGGCGACCCGGCGCCCACGCTGGAGGAGTTCCAGCGGTACGTGGCCGAAGGGCGCGTCGGCTACTTCGTCCAGGGTGACGGCATGGGCGGCGGGCGCGGGAGCGGGGGCGAGATCGCGACCTGGGTCGCGGAGAACTTCGAAGCAACCTCCATAGGGGGCCGAAGCGTCTACAAGTTGAGCTGAGCTTTCTCGAAGAGGCGGTGGTCGCTGCACAGCCCGCGCGGCCGCCGCCTCGCACGTCCGCGCGCCATCGTCCGGACACCACCGGCCGGGCGCTACCGGCCGGGCGCTACCGGAAGGCCGGGTACAGCGGCAGCTCGGCCGCCTGCTCGCCGAACCGCGCCACCAGCGCGATCAGCACCTCTTCGGCGTGCGCGGCGACCTGCTTGGCCCCCAGCGCCAGCGCCTCGGATCGCATCCGCGCCCACCGCGAGGTCAGCACCGTGCTGCGCGGCGGCGAGTCCAGCGGGCGGTGGCCGCTGGTCTGCCGCGCCGACGAGCTCAGGTTCGGCAGGCCGCGCCAGGTGCTCAACCACAGCCACAGCAGCTGCGCCTCCAGCAGCCGGGGCAGGAACACCGCGTCGTCGTCCAGGTCCGGCCACACCGAGCTGACCTCGGCCCGCCACGCCGCGACCATCGCCTCCGACATCCCCGGCGGCAATCCGTAGGCGCACCAGCAGGACGGGAACGGCACGCGCAGGCAGGCCGCGTCGAACACGATGTCGCGCACGCAGCCGCCCTCGAAGTCCAGGAACCGCACGCCCCGACTGGTCACCAGGTGGTTGTCCGGGCAGGAGGTGGACGGGCTGAACGCGCGCCGCCGCGAGGTGACGAACCCGCGCACCGCCTGGTCGGCGAACTCGCGCACGGCGGGCGGGGTCTCCACCCCGAGCACCTCTTCCAGCAGGCCGGGCAGTCCCGCCAGCGCCACGTGCACGTCCACCGCCACCGGGTCGGCGCAGCACTGGCTGCCCTGGCGGCGCATCAGCGCGTCGAAGTCGGCGTCGCGGCCCGCCGTGGTGGCGTGCAGCCTGCCCATGGCGTGCGCCCAGGACAGCAGCCCGCGCTCGGCCGCCCGCGCGTCCGAGCCGAGCAGCTTCTCCGCCAGCCGGGGCGCCTTGCCCAGGTCCTCCAGCACCACCAGCCGCTTGCGGTTGTCCTGCGCCACCAGCTCCGGGGTCAGCCGCTCCTCCGAGGGCAGCGCGGTCAGCAGCTTGTGGCTGACCGCCTCGTGGGCGAACGGGTCGCGGTCGGCGATCGGCGAGGGGTAGCGCTTGACCACCAGCGTGCGGGGCAGCGAGAACGGCGTGGCCGCGACCCGCACGCGCACCACCACCGACCGGCCCGCGCCCCCGAGGTCCTCGGGGTCGGCCAGCCGCACCGGCGCGCCGAACCGGCCGCTGAGCACGGCTTCGGCGGCGAGCACCGCGTCCCGCAGGTCGGAGGGGGCGTCGTCGTCCATGTCCGAGAGGCCGGCGGTGCTCTGCAAGCTCATCCCCTCCGACCCTACTCCCGGTGGCCACCGGCCAGTGCGAGCTGACAGAACCCGTCCGGGCACCGTGACGGTAATCGGCGGACGTCGCCGGAACCACCACTCGTTGATAACGGAATCACCCCGTCCGGGGCTACCCGTCGGACAGGGGTCTACCCGTGTCCCGGACGGGGGCGCGGCGGTTGCGCAGCGCGAGCACCAGTGCCGCCGCGGTCACGACGCCCACCAGGTTCACCGCCAGCTGGGCCGCGGACCTGGCGCAGATGCCCCACTCCCCCAGGACCGCGCCGATGGCGGCGTACCCGGCGGCGGGCACCGTGGTGACCGAGATGAACACGCCCACCAGCGCCGCGGACTTGGCCGAGGTCATCGACAGCATCCCGGCCGCGCCCGCCAGCAAAGCCACGATCAGCGAGAACGGCCCCACCTGGAACACGAAGTCCAGCTCGTCCCCGGCCAGCACCTCGTCGCGCCGGAACAGGCCGGTCGCCGCGCCCAGCAGCGCGCCGCCCGCGGTGACCAGCATGGCCGCCGGGAAGCCGACGGCCAGCGCCACCGCCGCCCGCCGCACCAGGTCCCGGCGGCGCAGCACCAGGCCCACCGCGAGCGCGGCCAGCGGCCCGAACTCCGGGCCCACCACCATCGCGCCGACCAGGGTGATCGTCGAGTCGGTCACCACGGCGACCCCGGCGAGCAGGCAGGCGATGGACAGGAACGCCAGGAACGTGGCGTTGAGCCGGGACTCCTCGCCGGTGCGGGCGACCAGCTCCTCCCACACCACCGCGTCGGCCGCCTCACCGGGCGCGGCCTCCTCGGCCCGGTCGGCGGCGTCGGAGACCGAGGTGTCGACCTGCTCCAGCGCCACGCCACCGACGCGGTCCACGCCCAGCGCGCACAGGGAGGCCACCACTCCGTCGGCGGCCTCCCTGGCCACGTCCGCCTGGAGCACGTCACCGGCCGGGTCGATCCCGGCGCCGCGCAGCAGCACCACGTGCGTGACGCCGGGGTCGGCCCTGAGCGCGGCCAGCACCTGGTCGGTGGACCCGACCGGGCTGATCACGCGCAGGTGCAGCACGCCGGGCTACTGGGCCTGCTTCTGGGCGGGCTTGGCGTCCACGCCCGCCTCCTTGCGCTGCTGCGCGGTGATCGGCGCGGGCGCGGCGGTCAGCGGGTCGTAGCCGCCGCCGCTCTTGGGGAAGGCGATGACCTCGCGGATCGAGTCCGCGCCCGCCAGCAGCATGGTGATCCGGTCCCAGCCGAA
The DNA here is from genome assembly GCF_017876325.1 of Saccharothrix coeruleofusca. Classification (NCBI taxonomy): domain Bacteria; kingdom Bacillati; phylum Actinomycetota; class Actinomycetes; order Pseudonocardiales; family Pseudonocardiaceae; genus Saccharothrix; species Saccharothrix coeruleofusca. The sequence continues at coordinate 1,466,202 of NZ_JAGINV010000001.1, read as the reverse complement.
CGCGATGCCGCCGTGCGGCGGGGCCCCGTACTTGAAGGCGTCGAGCAGGAAGCCGAACTTCTCCTGCGCCTCCTCCGGCGTGATGCCCATGACCTGGAACGCCCGCTGCTGCACGTCGGCGCGGTGGATACGGATCGAGCCGCCGCCGATCTCGTTGCCGTTGCAGACGATGTCGTAGGCGTAGGCCAGCGCGTTGCCGGGGTCGGTCTCGAAGCGGTCGACCCACTCCGGGGTGGGCGAGGTGAAGGCGTGGTGCAGCGCGGTCCACTTGCCGCTGCCCACAGCCACGTCGTCGCCGATCTTGTCGACCGCCTCGAACATGGGGAAGTCCACGACCCACACGAACGACCAGGCGTCCTCGTCGATCAGACCGACGCGCTGGGCGATCTCGTTGCGGGCCGCGCCCAGCAGCGCGCGGGCGTCGTCGGGCTCGCCCGCGCCGAAGAAGACGCAGTCGCCGGGGTTGGCGCCGACGGCCTTGGCCAGGCCCTCCCGCTCGGCTTCGGAGATGTTCTTGGCGACCGGGCCGGTGAGCGTGCCGTCCTCACCGATCAGCACGTAGGCCAGGCCCTTGGCGCCGCGCTGCTTGGCCCACTCCTGCCAGGCGTCGAGCGTGCGGCGGGGCTGGGAGGCGCCGCCGGGCATGACCACCGCGCCCACGTACGGGGCCTGGAACACCCGGAAGGGGGTGTCGGAGAAGTACTCGGTCAGCTCGGTCAGCTCCAGGCCGAAGCGCAGGTCCGGCTTGTCGGTACCGTACTTGGCCATCGCCTCGGCGTAGGAGATGCGCCGGAAGGGCCGGGGGATGTCGTGGCCCGCCAGGTCGCGCCACAGCGCGGTGATGATCTTCTCGCCCAGCGCGATCACGTCGTCCTGCTCGACGAAGCTCATCTCGATGTCGAGCTGGGTGAACTCCGGCTGCCGGTCGGCGCGGAAGTCCTCGTCGCGGTAGCAGCGGGCGATCTGGTAGTACCGCTCCAGGCCGCCGACCATCAGCAGCTGCTTGAACAGCTGGGGCGACTGGGGCAGCGCGTACCAGGAGCCGGGCCGCAGCCGGGCGGGCACCAGGAAGTCGCGCGCGCCCTCGGGCGTGGAGCGGGTCAGGGTCGGGGTCTCGACCTCGACGAACTTCTCCGCGTGCAGCACCTCGCGGGCGATCCGGTTGGCCTCGCTGCGCAGCCGCATCGCCTTGGCCGGGCCGGAGCGGCGCAGGTCGAGGTAGCGGTGCTTGAGCCGGGCCTCCTCGCCGACCTCCAGGTGCTCGTCGAGCTGGAAGGGCAGCGGGGCGGCCTCGTTGAGGACCTCCAGCTCGGTGGCGTAGACCTCGATCTCGCCGGTGGGCAGGTCGGGGTTCTCGCTGCCCTCCGGACGGCGGGTCACGTCACCGACGACCTTGACGACGAACTCGGCGCGCAGCCGGTGGGCGCGCTCGGCCATCTCGCCCTCGCGGAAGACCACCTGGGCCACACCCGAGGCGTCGCGGAAGTCGATGAAGATGACGCCACCGTGATCGCGCCTGCGGGCCACCCACCCGGTCAGGGTGACGGACTGCCCGGCGTGCTCGGCGCGGAGCGTCCCGGCCTCGTGCGTGCGCATCACGGGTACTGCTCTCCTCGTGGTAGCTCAACTGGCGATTAGTCGTCAAGGCTAGCCAACGACCCGGTAGCCGACGCCACCAGGTTTCCCGTGCGACGCCGCTGCCCCGGTCGGCGGGGGAAAACGGCCGGGGCCGCCTCCCGGTGGGAGGCGGCCCCGGCGTCGTGCGGGTGGATCAGGCCGAGGGGGCCAGGTGGAGCAGGCGGTTCGGCGAGCCGCTGCCGGGGCTGCCGACCACGTTGGTGGTGGCCTGGCCGGTCAGGTAGCTGGACACCTGGGCCGGCGTGGCCGACCGGTTGGTGGACAGGTACCGGGCCGCCGCGCCCGCCACGTGCGGGGTCGCCATGGAGGTGCCGGAGATGGTGTTGGTGGCCGAGTCGCCGGTGTGCCAGGCCGAGGTGATCGACGTGCCGGGCGCGAAGATGTCCAGCACCGAGCCGTAGTTGGAGTAGCTGGCGCGGGCGTCGGTGTTGGTGGTGGCGCCGACCGTGATCGCCTCGGTCACGCGAGCCGGGGAGTAGCTGGAGGCGTTGGCGTTGCTGTTGCCCGCGGCGATGGCGTAGGTGACGCCCGCGGCGATCGACCGGCGCACGGCCGCGTCGAGGGTGGTGGACGCGCCGCCGCCCAGGCTCATGTTCGCGACGGCGGGCTTGACGTGGTTGGCGGTCACCCAGTCGATACCCGCCACGACACCCGCGGTGGTGCCGCTGCCGGAGTTGTCGAGCACGCGCACGCCGTAGACGGTCGCGCCCTTGGCCACGCCGTGGGCCGAACCGGCGATGGTGCCCGCCACGTGCGTGCCGTGGCCGTTGCCGTCCTGCGCCACGTTGTCGCCGTCCACCGCGTCGTAGCCGTTGCGGGCCCGGCCGCCGAAGGCGGAGTGGCTGATCCGGACACCGGTGTCGATGACGTAGACGTTCACGCCCGAGCCGGTGGAGGTGTAGCTGTAGGAGGAGTTCAGCGGCAGGTTGCGCTGGTCGATCCGGTCCAGGCCCCACGACGGCGGGTTGGTCTGGGTCGCCTGGAGGCGGAAGACCTGGTCCTGCTCGACGTACTCGACCGCCGGGTTGGCGGCCAGGCGCTTGGCCTTGGCCTCGGACAGCGAGACGGTGAAGCCGCGCAGCGCGCTGCGGAACTCGTGCTTGACCTGGCCGCCGTACTGGTTGGCCAGGGAGTTGGCGGACGCGGTGGTGCCGTCCTTGAGCTTGACGATGAAGCTGTTCTGCACCTTCTCGGCGGCGTCCGCGGCGCGGATCTCGCCCTCCGCGGCCTGCGCGGGGGAAGCCAGCAGGGAGGTCGCGGCGGCGACCATGCTCGCCACCCCGACACCGGCCAGGAAGCGGACCTGTCGTGACTGTCGCATGCGTTGTCCGTTCTCGATGCGGTGGCCTGACGTCACCCTCCGCAGTGCCTGCAGGGCTCGGGAAGTGACGGAGGGCCACCTGGCCCTCGCTTACGGTCACCGACTCTAGGAAAACGCAACTCCACCCGGAAGTGTGAAAGATTGCCAGTTTATGTTTAAGCGTGAACAAGAGCTCTGATCTGGGCTTTCCCAATAGGTGAACGCCCTGGTAGAGGCCGTGCCGGACAGCCGGTGCCGAGAACGGCGGCGAACGCCGAAGACTGCCCGATCATCCCTTCACGGGATGACGGGGATTCACCATCACTACACCGAGTGATCTACTCCGCTGAACCGTTCGACCCAGCTGAGACACCTCGGGAGTGGCGTCGCGGCCCAGGACGCGAAGCGGCCCCGGCGCGGGTGCGCCGGGGCCGCGTTCGGTGTGACCCGCGGGGTCACATGCCGCGAGTCACATGCCGCGGGTCACAGCATGGGCGAGCAGTAGAGCAGCCGGTTCGGGGAGCCGGGACCGGGGTTGACGACCACCCCGGTGGTCGCGGTGGCGGTCAGGTAGGCCGACACCACCGCGGGCGTGGCCGACGGGGCGGTCTGGAGGTAGCGGGCCGCGCAGCCGACCACGTGCGGGGTCGCCATGGAGGTGCCGGAGATGGTGTTGGTGGCGCTGTCGCTGGTGTGCCAGGCCGACAGGATGTTCGACCCCGGCGCGAAGAGGTCGAGCACCGAGCCGTAGTTGGAGTAGGCGGCGCGGGCGTCGGTGCTGGTGGTGGCGCCGACCGTGATCGCCTGGGCGACGCGGGCCGGGGAGTAGTTGGCGGCGTTGTCGTTGCTGTTGCCCGCGGCCACGCCGTAGGTCACCCCTGCGGAGATCGACCGGCGGACCGCCGTGTCCAGCGACCTGGAGGCCGGACCACCCAGGCTCATGTTCGCCGCGGCGGGCTTGACGTGGTTGGTGGTCACCCAGTCGATACCCGCGATGACGCCGGCGATGGTTCCGCTGCCGGAGTCGTCGAGCACGCGCACGCCGTAGACGGTCGCGCCCTTGGCCACGCCGTACGTGGAGCCGGCGACGGTGCCCGCCACGTGCGTGCCGTGCCCGTTGCCGTCCTGCGCCACGTAGTCGTCGTCCACCGCGTCGTAGCCGTTGCGCGCCCGGCCGCCGAAGTCGTTGTGGGTGGTGCGCAGGCCGGTGTCGATGACGTAGACGTTCACGCCCGCGCCGGTGCTGCGGTAGGTGTAGGTGCCGCTCAGCGGCAGGGTGCGCTGGTCGATCCGGTCCAGGCCCCACGGCGGGTTGTACTGCGTGGCGGCCATGCGCACGACCCGGTCCTGCTCGACGTACTCGACGGCCGGGTCGACGGCCAGGCGCTGGGCGGCCCGCTCGGACAGCGTGGCCGCGAAGCCGTGGAAGGCCGCCGCGTAGACGCGGTCGACCCGGCCGCCGACCTTGGCGACCAGGTCGTCCGCCTCGGCGGTGGACATGTCCTTCACCTTGACGAGGTAGCTGTCGGGAACCGCGTCGGGCGCGCCTGCGGCCAGCACCGGCCCCTCGGCGGCCTGGGCGGGGATCATCGCCACGGTCGTGGCCAGGACCGCGGCGCTGAGCGCCGCGGTCCACGTGAGCTTGCGCATGGAGTAGTCCTGTCGTTCGCGAGGAACGGTTCGAAGGACCCGGAGTCGGCACAGGGGACGGCGGGACCCGGTCGACCGCGCGGATGTGACTGATCTCACCCCGCGTCCAGAGGCTACGGCCGTCCGCGCAGGCGGGGAAGCATCGAAAGGGTCAGATCGGGCATAGCCACCCGCTAGGGTGACCGACCTTCACACGGACGATGTTAATGAGAATTCAAACATTCCGCCACCGACCCGGGATTTCGCCCGCCGATACGGTTCAATTCACCCCGGCAAACCCGATCGGCTGTACCGCGCGGGTGATTTAACACGATACCGTCGCTCGCCTTGTCCTCAAACCAGAACGGGAGCGCAGATGTCTACGCAAGTCGTCAGGCAGGAATCCCCTGCGGACGACCTCCGGCGGATCGGCGGGGGAGGCGACCAGTTCGCCAACGCATTGCGGGCGGCGATCCGGGCCAAAGGGCTGAGCCTGGAGCGCATCCAACACCGGCTGCGCGCCAGGGGGGTGGCGGTGAGCATCGCCGCGCTGAGCTACTGGCAGTCCGGGCGGCGCAGGCCGGAGCGGCCGGACTCGCTGGCCGCGCTCGCGCACCTGGAGGAGATCCTGGAAGTCGGCGAGGGTGCGCTGCGCACCCTGCTGGGACCGCCCCGCCCGCGCGGCAAGGCCAGGCCGAGGGGGCTGCCCCCGGCCAACCCGCTGGGCTGGGCGCCCGCCGCCGACCACGAGCCCATGGCCGAGCTGCTGGCCGACGTGGACACCAGCGCCGACCAGGACCTGACCCGGCTCAGCCTGCGCGACCAGGTGGAGCTGGCGATGGACGGCAGCACCCGCCGGGTGCGCTCGCGGCAGGTGCTGCGCGCCGAGCGCACGGGCGTGGACCGGGTGCTGCTCAGCTACGACACCCGGCTGCCCGGTGACCCGCTGCCGGTCATCGGCACGCTGCGCTCGTGCAGGCTGGGACGGGTCTCGGCGGACCCGCGCAACGGCCTGATGGTCGCCGAGCTGCTGTTCGACCGGCCGCTGCGGCGCGGCGAGCGGACCGCGGTGGAGTACGAGCTGATCCACGTCGCGCCCCACCACCCGACCTTCGACAACTCCCACACGCGCCGTTTCCGGCACACCGTGAAGGAGTACGTGCTGGAGGTCCGCTACGACTCCCGCTGCCGCCCGGCGCGTTGTGAACAATTCACCACTTCGCTGACCGGTGGAGAACCAACCGACATCCGCGAAACTCCGGTGGACGCATGGGGCTACGCCTACGCGGTGGCCCTGGACTTCGGCCCCGGCGTGGTCGGGCTGCGCTGGGAATGGCGCTGAGCCGACCGCCCGGTCAGTAGGAGCGCGGCAGCCCCAGGGTGTGCTGCGCCACGAAGTTCAGGATCATCTCCCGGCTGACCGGGGCGATCCGGGACAACCGGGACGCGGCGAGCAGGGCGCCCAACCCGTACTCCGCGGACAGCCCGTTGCCGCCGTGCACCTGGATGGCCTGGTCCACCGCCGCCGCCACCGCTTCCCCCGCCGCGTACTTGGCCATGTTGGCCGCCTCGCCCGCCGCCCGGTCCTGACCGGCGTCGTAGAGCGCCGCCGCCTTCTGGGTCATCAGCCTGGCCAGTTCGACCTGGACGGCGCACTGCGCCAGCGGGTGCGCCACGCCCTGGTGGGCGCCGATGGGCGTGCCCCAGACCGACCTGGTGCGGGCGTACGCGCTCGCCTGGTCGAGTGCGCGGCGGGCCATGCCGGTGGCCAGCGAAGCCGCCATGATCCGTTCCGGGTTCAACCCGGCGAACAGCTGCGCCAGCCCGGCGTCGGGGGAGCCGACCAGCGCGTCCAGCGGCAGCCGCACGTCGTCGAAGAAGCAGGTGAACTGCTTCTCCGGGGACACCACCTCCATGGGGATGTGCCGGTAGGTGAAGCCGGGGGCGTCGGTGGGCACGACCACCAGCGACGGCAGCAGCCGCTGGCCCTCGGCGTCGACGTGGCGGGCGACCACGAGGACCGCCTCCACCTCGTCCACGCCGGAGATGTAGTACTTGCCGCCGGAGAGCACCCACCGGTCGCCCTCGCGCCGCAGGGCGGTGGACAGCCGGTGGGAGTTGGACCCGGCCTCGGGCTCGGTGATGGCGAAGGCCATCTTGGTGGTGCCGTCGGCGAAGCCCGGCAGCCAGCGCAGCTTCTGCTCCTCGGTGCCGAAGCGGGCGATGACCGTGGCGCAGATGGCGGGTGAGACGACCATCAGCAGCATCGGGCAGCCCGCCCTGGCCAGCTCCTCGCACACCGCGGCCAGGTCGCCGATGCCGCCGCCCCCGCCGCCGTACTCCTCCGGCACGGCCACGCCGAGGTAGCCCAGCCTGCCCGCCTCGGCCCACAGCTCGTCGGTCTTCTCCCCGGCGCGGGCCTTGGCCGCGAAGTACTCCTGCCCGTAGCGGGCGGCGAACGCGGCGACGGCCTCGCGCAGCGCCTGCCGCTCGGGGCTCTCGGTGAAGTCGGTCATCACGCCTCCACGACGGCGAGCACGTCGCCCGCGTCGACCTGCTGCCCGCGCCGGGCGGACAGCCGGGTGACGGTGCCGCCCGCGGCGGCGAGCACCCGGTGCTCCATCTTCATGGCCTCCAGCACGAGCAGTTCCGCGCCCGGCTCGACGCGCTGGCCCTCGACGACCGCGACGCGGACCACCGTGCCGGGCACGGGGGCCACCGCCGCGCCCTCGACGACCTCGGCCCGCGGGTCCGGGAAGCGCGGAAGCAGCTTCAGCGACACCGCGCCGACCTCGACCCGGTCGCCGTGGACGGCGACCGGGAACGGTGTGCGCACACCGTCGCGCTCCAGCACGACGACATTCGCGGAGGTATTAACAACAGTGACTCCAAAACTCGTCTCCACCCCCGAACGGGCGTGCCGATAGTCCACCTCGATGATTTCTCCGTCGTGTTCGAATACCGTTTTTTGCGGTTGCGAAACAATGTTCCGCCATCCCAGTGGGAGGGTTCCGCGCCGCCGCTCGGCCAGCGCCAGCGCCGCGGCCAGCGCCGCCGGGCGCGCGTCGACCTCCGGGCGGGCGGTCAGGCCGTGCTCGTCGAGGAACCCGGCGTGCGTGGCGCCGCGCTCGAACTCCGGGTGCCGCAGCACCCGGACCAGCAGGTCGCGGTTGGTCACCAGGCCGTGCACCTCGGCGCGCTCCAGCGCGGCGGCCAGCTTGCGGACCGCGGCGGCGCGGGTGGGCGCCCACGCGATCACCTTCGCCAACAGCGGGTCGTAGTGCACGCCGACTTCGCTGCCGTCCTCCACGCCGCTGTCCACCCGCACGTCGCCGGGCACCCGGAAGCGGTGCAGGGTGCCGGTGGAGGGCAGCCAGTCCCGGCCGGGGTCCTCGGCGCACAGGCGGGCCTCCACGGCGTGCCCGCGCGGCGCGGGCGGTCGCTGCGGCAGCCGCTCCCCCTCGGCCACGGCCAGCTGCCAGGCCACCAGGTCCAACCCGAAGACCGCCTCGGTGACCGGGTGCTCGACCTGCAGCCGGGTGTTGACCTCCAGGAAGTGGAACCGCCCGTCGTCGGCGAGCAGGAACTCCACGGTGCCCGCGCCGACGTAGCCGATGGCCTCGGCGGCCCGGACCGCGGCCTGGTGCAGCCGCTGCCGCACCTCGGCGGTGATCGTCGGGGCGGGGGTCTCCTCGACGAGCTTCTGGTGGCGGCGCTGGATCGAGCACTCCCGCTCCCCCAGCGCCCACACCGCGCCGTGCGCGTCGGCCAGCACCTGCACCTCGACGTGCCGGGCGCGCTCCAGCAGCGGTTCGCAGAACACCGTGCCGTCGCCGAAGGCCGACTCGGCCTCGCGCCGCGCGGCGGCGACCTGCCCGGCCAGCTCGTCCGCGCCGCGCACCACGCGCATCCCGCGCCCGCCGCCGCCCGCGGAAGCCTTGACCAGCAGCGGGAACTCCGTCGCCGACTCGGGGTCCAGGTCGGGCAGCACCGGCACGCCCGCGGCGGCCATCCGCCGCTTGGCCGCCACCTTGGCGCCCATCGCGTCGATGACCTCGGGGGCCGGTCCGACCCAGGTCAGCCCGGCGGCCAGCACCGCGCGGGCGAAGTCGCCGCTCTCCGACAGGAACCCGTAACCGGGGTGCACCGCGTCGGCGCCCGCCTTCCGGGCGGCCGCCACCAGCAGGTCTGCGCGCAGGTAGGTCTCGGCGGGCGCGGCGCCGGGCAGCCGCACCGCCGCGTCGGCCTCGCGCACGTGCGGCACCCCCGCGTCCGGGTCGGAGAACACCGCGACCGGCGAGATGCCCAGCTCCCGGCAGGTGCGGATGACCCGGCGGGCGATCTCGCCCCGGTTGGCGACCAGCAGCTTGCGGATCATCACGCCCTCACATCCGGAAGACGCCGTAGCCCTCGGCACCCTCTATCCGCCCGCTGTGGACGGCCGACAGGCACAGGCCGAGCACCGTGCGGGTGTCGCGCGGGTCGATCACGCCGTCGTCGTAGAGCCGCCCGGACAGGAAGGCGGCCAGCGACTGCTGCTCGACCTGCCCCTCGATCACCTGCCGCATGGTCGCGTCCTGCTCCTCGTCGTAGTCCTGCCCCCGCGCGGCGGCGGCCTGCCGCGCCACGATCGACAGCACCCCGGCCAGCTGCGCCGGCCCCATGACCGCGGACTTGGCGCTGGGCCAGGTGAACAGGAACCTCGGGTCGTAGGCCCGGCCGCACATGCCGTAGTTGCCCGCGCCGTAGGACGCGCCCATCACCACGGTCAGGTGCGGCACGCGGCTGTTGGACACCGCGTTGATCATCATGGCGCCGTGCTTGATGATGCCGCCCTGCTCGTACCGCGCGCCGACCATGTAGCCGGTGGTGTTCTGCAGGAACAGCAGCGGCGTGCGGCTGGCGTTGGCGAGCTGGATGAACTGGGTGGCCTTCTGCGCCTCCTCGCTGAACAGCACGCCGCGCGCGTTGGCCAGGACGCCGACCGGGTAGCCGTGCAGGTCGGCCCAGCCGGTGACCAGGCTGGTCCCGTAGTCGGGCTTGAACTCGTCGAACCGCGAGCCGTCCGCGATCCGGGCGATCACCTCGCGCGGGTCGAACGGGACGCGCAGGTCGGTGGGCACCAGGCCGAGCAGCTCCTCCTCGTCGAACAGCGGCTCGTCCACCGGTTCGGGCGGCGGTCCGAGCTTGCGCCAGTTGAGCCGGGCGACGATCCGCCGGGTCAGCCGGATCGCGTCCACCTCGTCCTCGGCCACGAAGTCCGCCAGGCCGGAGGTGGTGCCGTGCATCCGCGCGCCGCCCAGCGACTCGTCGTCGGCCTCCTCGCCGGTGGCCATCTTCACCAGCGGCGGCCCGCCCAGGAACACCTTGGCCCGGTCCCTGACCATCACCACGTAGTCGGACATGCCCGGCACGTACGCGCCGCCCGCCGTGGCGTTGCCGAACACCGCGCTGATGGTCGGGATGCCCGCGGCGGACAGCCGGGTCAGGTCGCGGAAGGCCCGGCCGCCGGGGATGAAGATCTCGCTCTGGCCCGCCAGGTCCGCGCCGCCGGACTCGACCAGCCCGATCAGCGGCAACCGGTTGCGCAGCGCGATGTCGTTGGCGCGGAAGGTCTTGCGCAGGGTCCAGGGGTTGCTCGCGCCGCCGCGCACGGTCGGGTCGTTGGCGACGACGACGCACTCCACGCCCTCGACCACGCCGATGCCGGTGACCACGCTCGCGCCCACCGGGTAGTCGGTGCCCCAGGCGGCCAGCGGGGACAGCTCCAGGAACGGGCTGTCCTGGTCCACCAGCAGCTCGATCCGCTCGCGGGCCAGCAGCTTGCCGCGCTCGTGGTGCCGCTGGGTGTACTTGGGGCCGCCGCCCGCGAGCGCCTTGGCGTGCTCGGCGTCCAGCTCGGCGAGCTTGGCCAGCAGCGCCTGGCGGTTGCGCCGGTACTCGGCCGAGGCGCTGTCCAGCGCCGAGCGCAGCACGGTCATGCCGAGAACCCCAATCGCCTGGCCGCCAACTCCGCCATCACCTCGGTCGCGCCGCCGCCGATGCCCAGCACGCGCGCGTCCCGGTAGTGCCGCTCCACCTCGGCGTCGCGCAGGTAGCCGAAGCCGCCGTGCAGCTGCACCGCCGCGTCCACGACGAAGGAGCACGCCTCCACGGCGGCGTTCTTCGCGAAGCACACCCGCGCCACGCACTCCCGCCCCTCGGCCACCATGGCGGCGACCTCCCTGGTGTGGGTGCGGGCCACGTCGGTGCGCTGCGCCATCTCGACCAGCTTGTGCCGGACCACCTGGCGGCCCACCAGCGGCCTGCCGAACGCCTCGCGCCCGCGCACGTAGGCGGCGGTCAGGTCCAGGCACCGCTGGGCCGTCGCGTACGCCTGCACCGCCAGCGAGACCCGCTCGACCTGGAACTGCCGCATGATCAGCCCGAACCCGGCGTTCTCCGCACCCACCAGGTTGCCCACCGGCACTCGCGCGTCCACGAAGGACAGCTCCGCGGTGTCCGAGCAGTGCCACCCCATCTTGTCCAGCCTGCGGTCGACGCCGAACGCGCCCTTCTCCACCACCAGCAGGCTGATGCCCTGGTGGCCGGGGCCGCCGGTGCGCACCGCCGCGGTGACGAAGTCGGCCCGCGCACCGGAGGTGATGAACGTCTTGGTGCCGTTGACGACGTAGTGGTCGCCGTCGCGCCGCGCGGTGGTGCGCAGCGCCGCCACGTCGGACCCGCCGCCGGGCTCGGTGATCGCCAGCGAGCCGATCAGCTCGCCCGCCAGCGCCGGACGCGCGAACCGGTCGATCAGCCGCCGGTCGCCCGAGTCCACGATGTGCGGCACCGCGATGCCGTGCGTCATCAGCCCGGCGACCAGACCGGACGAACCGCCCGCCTGGATCAGCTCCTCGGTGACCACCACCGTGTCGAGCAGGTCGCCGCCCGCGCCGCCGACCCCCTCCGGGAACCCGACGCCCAGCAGGCCGATCCCGGCCGCCGCCCGGTGCAGCTCACGGGGCAGCTCGCCCTCGCGCTCCCACCGCGGCAGCGAGGGCACGACCTCCCGCTCCACGAACCGGCGCACCAGGGCGCGCAGGTCGCGCCGCTCGGGCGTGTCGAACAGGTCGGAGGTGATCACAGCAGCGCCTCCGGGATGTCGACGTGCCGCGACCGCAGCCACTCGCCCAGCGCCTTGGCCTGCGGGTCGAACCGCGTCGATGCGGCCACGCCCTCGCCGAGCAGCCCGCGCAGCACGAAGTTCAGCGCCCGCAGGTTGGGCAGCTCGAACCGCTCCACCTCGCCTGCCTCGGGCAGCAGCTCCTTCAGCCGCGCCGCGGTCAGCTCGCCGACCAGCCACGCGTACTGCTCGTCGGTGCGCACCCACACGCCGAGGTTGGCGTCCCCTCCCTTGTCCCCGGACCGCGCGCCCGCGATCGCGCCCAGCGGCAGCCTCATACCCGCACCACCTCACCGCCGGGCAGGACAGCTTGGTGCGCCACGGAGTCGCGCGGCACGTAGGCCGCCTCGCAGACCCCGTAAGGCGAGCCGTCGCCAGGCGGGGCGGTGACGTGGAAACCGGGGTAGGAGGCCAGCGCCAGCTCGACCGCCGCCCGCGAGAACGCCTTGGCGCGCCGGGGATCGGTGGTCCTGATGGTGGCGTGCAGCAGTGCGCTGGCCGCCTCCTGGGTGTCCGCGTCGACGTGCTCGGTACGGGCCAGGGTCCAGCTCAGCCCTTCCGCGCCGATCGCAGCTTCCAGCTGCCGACGCACCAGGGCGGCCTTGCGCTCGATCTCCAGTCCACAGAGGACGAACGTGGTGGCGTTGCGGAAGCCGCCAAGGGAGTTCAGGCACACCTTCAGCGTCTCCGGCGGCGCGCTGCCCCGCACGCCCGAGATCCGCACGCCCCGCGCGTGCGGCGCCAAGCGGATGGTGTCGAAGTGGCTGACCACATCCGGCCCGAGGTAGGCGGGCGGGCCGATCTCGTACAGCAGTTGGGCGGTGACCGTGTCGACGGTGACCGCGCCGCCCGTGCCGTCGTGCTTGGTGATCAGCGACGACCCGTCCGCCTCGACCTCCGCGATCGGGAAGCCGGGCCGGTCGGCGTCGATCTCGGCGAAGAACGCGTAGTTGCCGCCGGTGGCCTGCGCGCCGCACTCCAGCACGTGCCCGGCGACCGTCGCGCCCGCCAGCGCGTCGAAGTCCTCGCGCCCCCAGCCGAAGTGCGCCGCCGCCGGGCCGACCACCAGCGAGGCGTCGGTGACGCGGCCGGTGACCACGACGTCCGCCCCGGCGCGCAGGCACTCCGCGATGCCCCACGCGCCCAGGTAGGCGTTCGCGGTCAGCGCGTCCGGGAACCGCTCGCGCAGGTCGTCCCCGGTCACGTGGGCCACCCGCGCGCCGAGCCCGAGCCGGTCGATCGCGCGGGCCAGCCCTGCGGGGTTGAGCCCGCCCGCGTTGCTGACGATCCTGACGCCGCGCTCCAGCGCCAGGCCGAGCGCGTCCTCCATCTGCCGCAGGAACGTCCTGGCGTAGCCGAGATCGGCGTCCTCGAGGCGGTCGCGGCCCAGGATCAGCATGGTCAGCTCGGCCAGGTAGTCGCCGGTGAGCACGTCGAGGTGGCCGCCCTCCAGCATCTCCCGCACCGCCGAGAAGCGGTCGCCGTAGAACCCGGAGGCGTTGCCGATGCGGATCACGCCTTCGCCCGCCCCGCTCCGGGCGGTCCGGCGAAGGCCTGCGCGATCGGCAGCCACGCCTCGGCGGCCGGGCCGGACGCGGTGACGGCCAGGTCGTCGCGGTGGCGGCGCTGCGTGGCCAGCAGGCAGAAGTCCAGCGCCTGCCCGGAGATCCGGTCGGTCGCGTCCTCCGGCCCCCACGCCCACAGCCCGCCGTCCGGCGCGGTCAGCTCCACCCGCACCGGTATTTCCGGCACCGGCAGCCCGTTGACCAGGAAGGCGTAGCCGAAGGCGCGGACCGCGATGTGCGCGACGTGCTTGAGCCGGTGCGTGGGCTCGCGGACCACGCCGAGCGCGTCGGCCACGTCCTGGCCGTGCGCCCACGTCTCCATGATCCGCGCGGTCGCCATGGAGGCCGCGCTCATCGGCGGACCGAACCACGGCAGTTTCACACCCCTCGGCACGGCCGCCAGCGCCTCGGCCAGCACCGCCCGCCCCCGCCGCCACTGCTCCAGCGTCACCGGCTCCTCGGCCCCGCGGTCCACCGCGTCCGCGCCCGCCCCGCGCAGCGCCTCGGCGAAGGCGTCCGGGTCGGTGACCGCCAGGTGCGCGATCCGGTCGGTCCACCTCAGGTGGCTGATCTGGTGCGCGATGGTCCAGCCGGGCGCGGGCGTGGGGGTGGTCCAGTCCGCCCCGGCCACCAGGTCGTCCAGCTCCTGGCCCTCCGCGCGCAGGTCGTCGAGCAGCTGCCCGATCACAGCACCGCCTCCAGCATCTGCGCCCAGTGCCGCACGAGCCGCTCGCGCCGCCTGGTGTCGTCGGTGAGCTGGTTGGCCAGCGCCAGACCGCGCACCAGGTCCAGGGTGATCTGCACGGCCTCGCGGACGCCGGGCCTGGTCTCGTCCGCGCCCAGCAGCTCGACGGCCAGCCGGTGCGTCTCGCGGCCGATGCGGGCCTGCAGCGGCACCACCACCCCGCTCAGCTCGGGGTCGGTGCGCGCGGCCACCCACAGCTCCAGCGCGGCGGTGAACAGGTCGCTGGCGTAGAAGTCGGCGATCAGCTCGACGACCGCGGCCGTGCTGCCGCCGACCCGGCTCGCCCGCTCCTTCAGCTGCAGCACGCTCTCCGCGCCGAGGTGCTCGACGGCGGCGGCGACCAGCTCGCCGCGGGTGCGGAAGTGGTGCAGCTGCGCCCCGCGCGAGACGCCCGCCCGTTCGGCGACCATGGTCGTCGTGGTGCCCGCCCAGCCGCGCTCGACCAGGCACTCGACCGTCGCCGCCATGAGCTTGCGGCGGGTCTCGCGGCTGCGGTCGACCTGCCGCTGCCTGGTCTCGGTGGGCATCGGCCGAGTGTCGCGCGTCACTTACAAACAGTCAAGACTGTTTGTAAGTGACGCGCGAGTGGACTACCAGCCGCCCTGCGCCATGGTCTGGAACAGCCAGCGACCATCGGACTTGACCAGCAGGTCGCCGTAGCGCACCGCCTGCGAGCCGCCCTCGAAGGTGAAGGTGGCGTCGGTGATCACGAAGACCAGGTTCTCGTTGATGAAGTGCGGAGTCCGGGTGGACTCCATCTTCACCTCGCCCTCCCCCAGCGACGCGGCCATGTCCCGCAGGAACCGCTCCCGGTCCCACTGCTCGGCCGAGCCGTCGGTGACGGCGTTGACCGGGAACAGCGCCATGTCCGCCATCGCCTCGACGTCCTTGGCCGCCGCCAAGGCGTCCCACCGCTCGAACCACTCCAGCACATCCGCCACGTCCCGCTCGGTGGGCACGAATCCAGCACTCATGCCACCCACTATACCGTACGGCGTACGAAGTACGGGGTGCCGCGGGTTCACCCCGCGGCACGACCAGAGCAGTTGTGGCTGACCAGGCCGTTGGCGATGACGTCACCGGTGCCCGTGGCGATGTCGTACAGCCGGTGCGTCACCGCCAGCGGCTCCACCGACACCACCCCCAGCCGCGCCGCCCTCGGCACCGGCACGCCCTCCAGCACACCCGCCCGCGCGGTCGCCGGGTCGACCAGGTGCAGCAACCGCAGCCGCTCGGCCGGCCCGCCGGTGATCCGCACCCCGCGCACCTCCACCGCGTGCGGGACCTCCAGCCGCGCCAGCGCCACCAGCGCGGCGTCGAACACCGCGCTGTCGGAGCTGGACAGCACCAGCTCGCCCGCCACCGCGCTGCCGCGCGCGTCGAACAACCCGGCCAGGAAGCCCCTCACCCAGTCCTCGTCCGCCGCGGTGGGCCACTCGACCAGGTCACCCTCGCGCGGCAGCTCGCCCCGCGCGTACGCCCGCGCCCGCGCCAGCACCTCCGGGAGGGCGGGCAGCCCGCCGCGCACCACGCCCCACAGGTAGCCCCGCCGGTACCGCTCACCCGGCGCGGGCGGCTCGGCGAACCGGCCCGTCCCCACCAGCCTGGTCCCCTCGGCCAGGAACGGCCGCTCCTCGAAGTCCGCGCGCCTGCCGGGCGCGAGGTGCCGCCAGCCGTCCTCGGCGAGGAACCGGTGATCACCGCCCGCCACCACCCGCGTGCCGTCCTCCAGGGTGACGCGGTAGGCGGGCTCGACCGCGGACCAGTGCGCCAGCACGCGCGTGGCGGTGTAGCGGCCCTCGCGCGTGCCGAAGACCTCGTCGCCGACCGCCAGCTCCGCGATGGGCTTGGCGCGCCCGTCGGCCAGCAGGACCGGCGTGTCCCCGGCCAGGCAGTGGGCGCGGGCGCGCGGGCGGCCGCGCCGGGGTGTGGCGTTCACCTCGTGGGACACCACACCCCCGAAGCTGTTCGGAGTTCGTACGCTGCGCACCAGTCCCGGCGGACCCGACAGACCCCGTCGCGGGCCCACCCCGTCCCCCTGCCCACCCCACCGCATTGCCCCATTCGAACACGTGTTCGATCTACCGTCAATCGGAGTGCCCGTGTCCCCGCTGGACCTCGTCCTGGTGCCCTACAACACGCCCGCGCTGTCGTTCGCGGGTGCCACCACGAGCTGGGGGGAGGTGATCGGGTTCGTCACCGGCGCGCTCTGCGTGTGGCTCGTGGCCAGGCAGAACCCGTGGAACTGGCCCATCGGCATCCTCAACAACCTCGCCTTCCTGGTGCTGTTCGCCACCAGCGGCCTGTTCGCCGACTCCGGCCTGCAGGTCGTCTACATCGTCCTGGCCCTGTACGGCTGGTGGGCCTGGCTGCGCGGCGGCGACGAGCACACCGCCCTGCCGGTGAGCACGACCTCCCGCGCGCAGTGGTGGTGGCTGCTGGCGGCGGGCGTGGCGGGGACGCTGCTGCTGGTGTGGGTGCTCACCTCGTTCACCACCTCGACGGTGCCGTGGGGCGACTCGGTCACGACCGTGCTGTCGCTGCTGGCGACCTGGGGCCAGACCCGCAAGAAGGTCGAGTGCTGGTGGCTGTGGATCGCCGCGGACGTGATCTACGTCCCGCTCTACGCCTACAAGGACCTGTGGCTGACCGCGATCCTCTACGTCGGGTTCATGGGGCTGTGCGTGCTGGGCCTGGTCAACTGGCGCAAGGCGCTGCGGGAACCGGTGGCGGCGTGACGGAGTTCGACCACGCCCTGGTGCTGGGCAAGTTCTACCCGCCGCACGCCGGGCACCACCACCTGATCCGCACCGCCGCGGCGCGCAGCGCCCGCACCACCGTCACCGTCCTGGCCTCCTCCGCCGAGTCGATCCCGGTGGCCGACCGGGTGGCGTGGCTGCGCGCCGAGCACGCGGGCACGCCGGGGCTGGTGGTGCTCGGCGACCTCGACGACCACCCGATGGACTTCCACAGCGACGAGGTGTGGCAGCTGCACATCGGGGTGGCCCGCGCGGTGCTGGCGCGCCGGGCGATCCTGGACGGGGCGCCCGCGACCGCGCCGGTGGACGCGGTGTTCTCCAGCGAGGACTACGGCGACGAGCTGGCCAAGCGGCTGGGCGCGCGGCACGTGCCGGTCGACCCCGACCGCACCGCGTTCCCGGTGTCGGGCACGGCGGTGCGGGCCGACCCGCGCGGGCGGTGGGCCGACCTCGCGCCCGCCACCCGCGCGGGGCTGTGCGCGCGGATCGTGGTGGTGGGCGCGGAGAGCACCGGCACGACCACGTTGTCCCGACAGCTCGCGGAGCACTTCGGCGCGCCCTGGGTGGCCGAGTACGGACGCGCCCACACCGAGCACAAGCTGGCCGCCGCACGCGCCTTCGACCCGTCCGCCACGCTGGAGGATCTGGTGTGGACGGTGGGCGACTTCGCGGACGTGGCTGCGCGGCAGCGGGAGCTGTCCGACGCCGCTGTGGACGGACCGGTGCTGGTGTGCGACAACGACGCCTGGGCGGCGACGGTGTGGGCGCACCGGTACCTGGGCGCGCCGCACCCGGAAGTCGCGCCGGACGCTCCCCTGCC
Organism: Saccharothrix coeruleofusca; assembly: GCF_017876325.1. NCBI lineage: Bacteria > Bacillati > Actinomycetota > Actinomycetes > Pseudonocardiales > Pseudonocardiaceae > Saccharothrix > Saccharothrix coeruleofusca. Next base: position 1,448,581 of record NZ_JAGINV010000001.1, on the reverse strand, counting down.
CGCCCTGTACCTGCTGACCGACCACGTCGGCGTGCCGTTCGAGCAGGACGGCTGGCGCGACGGCGAGCACCTGCGCGGCTGGATGACCGACCTGTTCCGGGAAGGGCTGGCCGCGCGGGCAGCGCCGTGGGCGGTGGTGAGCGGAACGGCCGAGGAGCGGTTGCGCACGGCGGTGGAACTGGCGGAAGCGGCCGTGGAACGGCACTTCCGCTTCTCCGCGCCCCTGTTGCCCAGGGGTTGAGGTCCGGGTTCATCGGGCACTATGTGCGACGTGCGCGCCAAGGACCTCATCGCAGCCCACGGACACGGCCACGGCCACGGGCACGGCCACGGGCACTCGCCCGCTCCCCCGGCGTCCGCGCGCGTCCGCAAGCTGCTGCTGGTCCTGCTGCTGCCCCTGGTGCTGGCCACCGCGCTCGGCGCGGTCCTGCTCTACCCGTTCGGGCACGACCAGCGGACCGGCGCGGCGGTGGGGCTGACGCAGACGCCGGTGCGCGGCGAGGTCACGGCGGTGGCCCGCAGCGGGTGCGGCGGACCGTCGGTCGACCAGCCCGGCGACGGCGGGTGCTTCCAGGTCACCGTGAAGATGACCGACGGCGCGGCGGCCGGGCGCGAGGTGCGCATCCCGATGCCGGACGAGCCGGGCACACCGCTGTTCGAGGTCGACGACGAGGTGGTGCTGTCCTTCGCGGGCGGCGACCCGAACGCCAGCGAGTCCTACCAGCTGGTGGACTTCCAGCGCGGCGCGCCGATGGTGCTGCTGGTGGTGCTGTTCGTGGCCGCGGTGCTGCTGCTGGGGCGCTGGCAGGGTCTCAAGGCGCTGGGCGCGCTGGTGCTCAGCTTCGCCGTGCTGCTGCTGTTCGTGCTGCCCGCGCTGCTGGCCGGGGAGAGCCCGCTGGCGGTGGCGGTGGTCGCGGCCGGGCTGATCATGTTCGTGGTGCTGTACGCGACGCACGGCGTCAGCGCGCGCACGTCCACCGCGGTGCTGGGCACGCTGGGCAGCCTGGTGCTCATCGGCGGGCTCGGGGCGCTGTTCTCCGCGGCCACCGAGCTGACCGGGCTGGACCAGGAGACGGCGAACCTGGTGGGCGTCCTCGGGCACGGCATCGACGCCCGCGGGCTGCTGCTGGCGGGCACCATCATCGGCGCCCTGGGCGTGCTGGACGACGTGACGGTGACCCAGACCAGCGCGGTGTGGGAGCTGCGGCGGGCCAACCCGGCGCTGGGGTTCCGCGAGCTGTACGCGGCCGGGTCGCGGATCGGCCGCGACCACCTGTCGTCGGTGGTGAACACGCTGGTGATGGCCTACGCGGGCACGGCGCTGCCGCTGATGCTGGCGTTCGCGCTGTCCGGGCGGGACCTCACCGACATCCTGACCGCCCAGCAGGTGGCGCAGGAGGTGGTGCGCACGCTGGTGGGCAGCATCGGCCTGGTGGCGGCGGTGCCGATCACCACCGCCCTGGCCGCGTTCGTGGCGGGCCGGGAACCCGTGCCCGAAGCCGAGCCCGAACCGGAACCCGAGCCGGAGCCGGAGCCGGAGCCGGAACCCGCTCGGCCGCAGCCCAGGACGCGGATCACCGGCGACCTGCGCACCGGCTACGACCCGGCCAAGGGGCCGTGGCGTCGAGTCAGCGAGCCAACACCGCGACCAGCAGCGCGACCGCGGCGGGCGCGCTCTGCACCACGAGAATCCGGCGGCTCACGGTGAACCCGCCGTACAGGCCCGCCACGATCACGCAGACCAGGAAGAACACCGCGAACGCGAACCCGGTGCTCCCGCCCGCGACCAGCGCGAACACCAGGCCCGCGACCAGGAACCCGTTGTAGAGGCCCTGGTTGGCGGCCAGCGGGGCGGACTCTGCGGCGAACTCCTCGGTGGTGCCGAACACCGCGCGCCCGCGCGGCTTGCTCCACAGGAACATCTCCAGCACCACGATGTAGACGTGGATCAGCGCGACCAGCGCGATCAGGACATCCGCCAAGATCTTCACCGCGGCAACGTACCCGCCGCCGCGCGCGCCTGCCCCACCAGGCTCGGAGGTGCCGGGGAGCGTCCCGGATAATGAGCCGGTGGGACGCACCCGGAAAGCCGACGAAACCCTCACCAGGGAGGTCGACTCGGGCATCGCCGAACTCGTCCCCGACCCCTACGTGACCAACGCGTGGACGCTGCACCTCAACGGCACACCCCAGTCGCACGTCGACCTGGACGACCCCCGGCACCTGGAGTTCGAGTACGTCCGCAGGCTGGGCCACGTGGTGGACCTGATGCGCGAGCCCGGTGAGCCGATCCGCGCGCTGCACCTGGGCGGCGGGGCGCTGTCGCTGCCCCGCTACATCGCCGCCACCCGCCCCCGGTCCACCCAGCAGGTGGTGGAGGTGGACGCGGCGCTGATCGAGCTGGTGCGCGGGCTGCTGCCGCTGGACCGGGGCTGGCGGGTCAAGATCCGCAACGGGGACGCGCGCGAGGTGCTGTCCCGCGCGCCCGAGGACACCTTCGACCTCGTGGTGACCGACGTGTTCGCGGGCGCCCGCACACCCGCCCACCTGACCTCGGTGGAGTACGTGGAGCTGGCCGCCCGGACCATGCGGGCGGGCGGGGTCTACGCGGCCAACATCGGCGACGGCGGCAAGCTGGCGTTCGCCCGCGCCCAGGCGGCGACCGTGCGGCGGGTGTTCCGCCACGTGTGCGTGCTGGCCGAGCCCGCGGTGTTCCGCGGTCGCCGGTTCGGCAACTTCGTGATCGTCGCCTCGCAGGCGGTGCTGCCGATCATCTCGCTGGCCCGGCTCACCGCGGGCGACCCGTTCCCCGGCCGCGTCGAGCACGACGACTCCCTGGAGAAGTTCATCGGCGGCGCTCCCCCCACCACCGACGCCACCGCCACCCAGTCCCCGTCCCCGCCCAAGGGCACCTGGGGTCTCCCCGACGACTGACCCGCGCGAACCGAGCGTTCGGGCACCGCGAACCGAGCGTTCGCGACGCCGGGTGGTGGTTACCGGCCCTTCCCGGCGTGACGGGTGGTACTTGCCGACGTGTTCAGTCGAGGCTGGACACGAAGCGGGAGATGGCGTCCGGGGTGAGCTTCTGCGCCAGCTTCCCCGACGGGGCCAGCGTGCCCAGCCGGTACAGCGGGCGGTCGGCCGCCGCCGCGCCGCGCGCCTCCGCCTTCAGCTGCGCCACCAGCAGCTCGGAGAACACCAGCCCGCGGGTGTCCCCCCGGCCCGCCAGCACGTCGGCCAGCGTGCGCAGCGCGTACACGCCCTGCTCCCGCCCGCCGGTGCCCGCGTAGATGGCCAGCGCCAGGTTGATCGCCTTGCCGCCGCCCCGGACGAACAGCCCGATCGTGCGGGTGCCGCGCACGTCGGTCACCAGCAGGTCCAGCTGGTCGGCCGCGCGCAGGTCCACCGAGCGGGTGCCGAAGGCGCGCACGGACAGCACGTGGCCCTCCAGCCACACCCGCCTGCGCGCCTCCGACCACGCCAGCAGCAGCAGCGGCACGGCGAACACCGCCGCCGTGACCAGTCCGGCCGTCCGCCCGGCGAGCAGCCCCAGCAACCCGCCGAACGCCGCGGCCACGATGAGCGCGCCGACGGCGACCGTCCGCGCGCGCTTGCGGACCGCCGCCGGGTCCAGCAGGTCCAGAGGGGTGCGCTCGCTCACCGGCCCAACGCCTCCCGCACCGCGACCACCGCGTCCACCAGCGGCACCTCCCGCTGGTCGCCGGTCGCCAGCTCCTTGAGCTGCACCACGCCCGCCTCGATGTCCCGCTCGCCGAGCACCAGGGCGAACCGCGCCCCGGACCGGTCCGCGCCCTTCATCGCGCCCTTGAGGCCCTTGCCGCCGTAGGCCAGGTCGAACCGGACGCCAGCCGCGCGCAGCGGCGCGGACAGCGCCACCAGCCGCGCCTTGGCCGCCTCCCCCAGCGGCACGCCGTAGACCTCGCAGCGCGCCGGGTCACCGGGCACCACGCCCTCCACCTGGCAGGCCAGCAGCGCCCGGTCCACGCCGAGGCCGAAGCCGACGCCGGACAGCGGCTGCCCGCCCAGCTGCTCCATCAGCCCGTCGTAGCGCCCGCCGCCGCCGATGCCCGACTGCGCGCCCAACCCGTCGTGCACGAACTCGAAGGTCGTCTTGGTGTAGTAGTCCAGCCCGCGCACCATCCGCGGGTTCTCCGCGAACTTCACGCCCAGCTCGCCCAGGTAGCCCTTGACCCGCTCGTAGTGCTCGCGGGTCTCCGGCGAGAGGTGGTCGACCATCAGCGGCGCGTCGGCCACCAGCTCGCGCACCTCGGGGCGCTTGTCGTCGAGCACCCGCAGCGGGTTGAGCTCGGCGCGGCGGCGCGTCTCCTCGTCCAGCGGCAGCTTGGCCAGGAACGCCTGCAGCTTCTCCCGGTACTGCGGGCGGCACGTCGAGTCGCCCAGCGAGGTCAGCTCCAGCCGGTACCCGGTCAGGCCCAGCGCGCGGAACCCGGCGTCGGCCACCGCGATGACCTCGGCGTCCAGCGCCGGGTCGTCGACCCCGATGGCCTCCACGCCGACCTGGTGGAACTGCCGGTAGCGCCCGGCCTGCGGCTGCTCGGCGCGGAAGAACTGGCCCGCGTAGGCCAGCTTCACCGGCAGCTGGCCGCGGTCCAGGCCGTGCTCGATCACCGCCCGCATCACGCCCGCGGTGCCCTCGGGGCGCAGCGTGATCGACCGGCCGCCGCGGTCGGTGAAGGTGTACATCTCCTTGCTGACCACGTCGGTCGACTCGCCGACACCGCGCGCGAACAGCGCGGTGTCCTCGAAGACGGGCAGCTCGATGTAGCCGTAGCCCGCCCGGCGCGCGGACTCCACGAGGGTATCGCGGACCGCCAGGAAAGCGGCGGAGCTGGGCGGGAAGTAGTCCGGCACGCCCTTGGGCGCGGAAAAGGTGCTCACTTCTACAGTCCTCGGTGCGGTGCGGCCTGCGCGCCCTGGCCCAGCTCCAGCAGGAACGGGTTGCTAGCGCGCTCGCGGCCGATGGTCGTGGTGGGCCCGTGGCCGGGCAGCACCACCGTGTCGTCCTGCAGCGTCAACACCTTGCGGCGCAACGACGTCAGCATGGCCCGGTGGTCCCCGCCCGGCAGGTCGGTGCGGCCGATCGAGCCCGCGAAGAGGGTGTCGCCGGACAGCACCAGCCGCCCGCCCTCCTCGGTGCCCGCGCGGAACATCACCGACCCGCCGGTATGGCCCGGGGTGTGGTCGACGACCAGCCGCAGGCCCGCCAGGTCCAGCTCCGCGCCGTCGGCCAGCTCGCGCACCTCGCCCGGCTCGCGCATCTCCAGCTGCCCGCCGAAGAACGCCCGCGACTCGGCGCTGATGCCCTTGAGCGGGTCCGACAGCAGTTCGCGGTCCTGCGGGTGCACCCACGCGGGGATGTCGTTGCCGTCGCAGACCGGGGCGACGGAGAAGCAGTGGTCGAAGTGGCCGTGGGTGAGCAGCACCGCGACCGGGGACAGGCGGTGCTCGCGCAGCGCCTCGGCGATCGGCTCGGCGGCGTCCTGGCCGGGATCGACCACGACGCACGCGCCGCCCGCTTCGGCCGCCAACAGGTAGCAGTTGGCCTGCAGGGCGCCGGTGGGGAACCCGATCACCAGCACGCGGACACCTCTCGACGGCAACAGATCGACAACGGATCGCGAAGGACCCCGGCACCAGCCTATCCGGCACACACCAGTCATATGCGAGCCCCCTAGACTGCTGGCCGGTCGTCGCCGTCAACACAACGAGGTCAAGGAGGGTGCAGGGTGCCGAACAACGTGCAGCGCCGCGAGCAGGCCAAGCGGAAGCTGGAGCGGCAGATCGCCCGGCGGGCGGAACGCGCGAAGCGGCGCCGGATCACCGCCGTCATCGCCACCGCCGTCGCGGTCGTGCTGGTCGCGGGCGGCATCTACTTCCTGGCGACGTACGACTTCAGCGGCGGCGACGACGCGGCCGCCAGCACCACGCCGTCCGCGCCCGACGACAAGCCCTCGTCCATCCCCACCGCGCTGCACCCGGCGGTGAAGCGGCCCACCCCGCTGGCCGCCAAGGTCAACTGCGAGTACCCGGCGGGCCAGGAGCAGGCCAGCAAGCAGGTCAACGCGCCCGCCGCGGGCGAGGTCTCCGCCGAGGGCACCGTGGGCGCCACCCTGGCGACCTCCATCGGCGACCTGAAGCTGACCCTGGACCGGGCGCTGGCGCCGTGCGCGGTCAACAGCTTCGTCAGCCTGGCCGAGCAGGGCTTCTACAACGACACCACCTGCCACCGGCTGACCACCTCCGGCATCCAGGTGCTCCAGTGCGGCGACCCGAGCGCCACCGGCCGCGGCGGCCCCGGCTACAGCTTCAAGGACGAGGTGTTCCCCGAGCTGAGCTACGGCCGCGGCGTGCTGGCCATGGCGAACTCGGGCCCGGACACCAACGGCAGCCAGTTCTTCATCGTCTACGGCGACGGCTCGAACCTGGAGGCCAAGTACACCGTGTTCGGCACGGTGGACGAGGAGAGCCTGAAGAAGGTCGACGAGGTCGCCATGCAGGGCACCGACAGCGGCTCCGGTGACGGGAAGCCGAAGACCCCGGTGGACATCAAGACGGCCACCGTCGTCAAGTAACCCCCTGGACGGCGATCGGGCGGGCCATCCCCGGATGGCCCGCCCGATGTCGTTCCCGGCGTCGTTCCCGGCTCGGAACGTCCCTCAGGACGCCGAGGTCACCCGGTAGACGTCGTAGACGCCCTCCACGCTGCGCACCGCCTTGAGCACGTGGCCCAGGTGCTTCGGGTCGCCCATCTCGAAGGAGAACCGGCTCACCGCCACCCGGTCGCGCGAGGTGGTCACCGACGCGGACAGGATGTTGACCTTCTCGTCGGCCAGCACCTTGGTCACGTCCGACAGCAGCCGGTGCCGGTCCAGCGCCTCGACCTGGATGGCCACCAGGAACACCGAGGACGACGAAGGCGCCCACTCCACGTCCAGCAGCCGCTCGGGGGTCTTGAGCAGCTCGTCGGCGTTGGTGCAGTCGGTGCGGTGCACGCTCACCCCGCCACCGCGGGTGACGAACCCGAGGATGTCGTCACCGGGCACGGGCGTGCAGCAGCGGGCCAGCTTGACCCACACGTCGGCGGCGTCCTTGACGATCACGCCCGCGTCGCCGGTGACCCGCCTGCGGACCACCGTGGACGGGGTGGACCGCTCGGCCAGCTCGTCCTCGGCGTGCTCCACGCCGCCGAGCTGGGCCACCAGCCGCTGCACCACGTGGCGGGCGGAGGTGTGGCCCTCCCCCACCGCCGCGTACAGCGCGCTCACGTCCGGGTAGTGCAGCTCCTTGGACAGCGCGCCCATCGCGTCGGCGGACACCAGGCGCTGCAGCGGGAGGCCGACCCGCCGCACCTCCTTGGCGATCGCATCCTTGCCGACCTCGATGGCCTCTTCCTTGCGCTCCTTGGCGAACCACTGCTTGATCTTGGCCTTGGCGCGCGGCGAGGCGGCGAAGCTCAGCCAGTCGCGGCTGGGCCCGGCCCCCTCGGCCTTCGAGGTGAAGATCTCGACGACCTCGCCGTTCTCCAGCTTGCGCTCCAGCGCGACGAGGCGGCCGTTGACGCGGGCGCCGATGCAGCGGTGCCCGACCTCGGTGTGCACGGCGTAGGCGAAGTCGACCGGCGTGGACCCGGTGGGCAGGGTGACCACGTCGCCCTTGGGGGTGAAGACGAAGATCTCCCGCGCGGCCAGGTCGAAGCGCAGCGACTCCAGGAACTCGCCGGGGTCGGCGGCCTCGCGCTGCCAGTCCAGCAGCTGGCGCATCCAGGCCATCTCGTCGACCTCGACGCCCTTGCCGCTGTGCGTGCCCCTGGTCTCCTTGTACCGCCAGTGCGCCGCGATGCCGTACTCGGCGGTGCGGTGCATGTCGTAGGTGCGGATCTGCACCTCCAGCGGCTTGCCGTCCGGGCCGATGACGGTGGTGTGCAGCGACTGGTAGACGCCGAACCGGGGCTGGGCGATGTAGTCCTTGAAGCGGCCGGGCATGGGCTGCCACAGCGCGTGCACGACACCCATCGCGGCGTAGCAGTCGCGCACCTCGTCGACCTGGATGCGCACGCCAACCAGGTCGTGGATGTCGTCGAAGTCGCGGCCCCGGACGATCATCTTCTGGTGGATCGAGTAGTAGTGCTTGGGCCTGCCCTCGACCTTGGCCGCGATCCGGGCGCCCTCGAGCTGGCTGCTCAGCTCCGTGATCACCCCGCTGAGGTAGGTGTCGCGGGACGGGGCGCGGTTGGCGACCAGGCGCACGATCTCGTCGTACTTCTTGGGCTGGAGGATGGCGAAGGCCAGGTCCTCCAGCTCCCACTTCACCGTGGCCATGCCCAGCCGGTGCGCCAGCGGGGCCAGCACCTCCAGCGTCTCGCGGGCCTTGCGGGCCTGCTTCTCCGGCGGCAGGAAGCGCATGGTGCGCATGTTGTGCAACCGGTCGGCCAGCTTGATGACCAGCACGCGCGGGTCCTTGGCCATGGCGATGACCATCTTGCGGATGGTCTCGGCCTCGGCCGCGGCGCCCAGCTTGACCTTGTCCAGCTTGGTCACGCCGTCGACCAGCAGGGCGACCACGTTGCCGAAGTCCTCGCGCAGCTGGTCCAGCGAGTAGTCGGTGTCCTCGACCGTGTCGTGCAGCAGGGCGGCGACCAGGGTCGTGGTGTCCATGCCCAGCTCGGCCAGGATGGTGGCCACGGCCAGCGGGTGGGTGATGTAGGGGTCACCGGACTTGCGGCGCTGCGGCCGGTGCTTCTCCTCGGCCACGTCGTAGGCGTGCTGGAGCAGCGCCAGGTCGGCGTTCGGGTGCATGTCGCGGTGCACGGTGGCGAGCGGCTCGAGCACCTGCTTGACCGGTGCGGCCCGCTGGGCGGTGATCCGCCGGGCGAGCCGCGCGCGCACGCGCCTGGTTGCCGACGGTGGCCGTGCGGGCACGGGCTGCGCCGCCGCTGCGGGTTCGGTGTCCTGGCTCAACCACGCTCCTAGAGGTCTAGGTCCCGAGGATAACTCCGCTCGCGAGCGCTCCTCGCCGAGGAACCGGTGAGCGGCGCGGTTCGCACGACGAGCAGCACCACCCGATCGGTCCAACCCGTCACGGAGACGTCCATCACGACGCCCCCTGGGTACCCCGCTCGGTCCCCCACATCCTGAACTGACCGTTCCGCTCCCAACCTCCCACCGCAGCGCGTCAGCAAGTACTACCCGAGGGGCGTGCGGGAGTCGGTGACTACTACCCGGTGGGTGGGGGTTCAAAAGCGGCGCTCGCGGGCACCCCGCTGCGCGCGCGCCTGGTGCGTGGGCAAGTACTACCCGACGGGGTTGGCAGGGCCGGTAACTACTGCCCGAGGGGCGCGGAAGCGCCGGTCAGGGCGGGAAAGTGCGGGTCGGGGTACGCGAATGTCGAGTTCAGGGTGTCTGAGCGTTCGACTCGCGGGGGCGACACGCCCAACACGCCCATAGGTGGGTGACACCAGGGGCGGGCGTGGAGGGCGTGGGCTAGACGGCGAGGAGGGCGTGGACCTGGCGGCCCGCCAGGTGGGCCCGGCCGCCCAGGGCGGGCAGCTCGATCACCACGGAGACGCCGGTGACCACGCCGCCCGCGCGCTCGACCAACTCGCAGGCCGCCGCGGCGGTGCCGCCGGTCGCCAGCACGTCGTCCACGACGACGACCTTCTGACCAGGGGTGATGGCCCCTTCCGGCAGTTCGAGGGACGCCGTGCCGTACTCCAGGTCGTAAGAGACCCGGTGCGCCACGGCAGGCAGCTTGCCGGGCTTGCGCAGCGGCACCACGCCGTAGCGCCAGCCGTAGCCCAGCGCCGCGCCGAGCAGGAACCCGCGCGACTCGACGGCCGCCACGACCTGGGTGGACGGCTCGACGTGGACTTGCAGGGCGTCGACCACGGCGCGCAGCGCGTCGGGATCGGCCAGGACGGGCGTGAGGTCCCGGAACACCACCCCCGGTTGGGGGAAGTCCGGGACCTCACGCAGGAGCCCTAGCGCTCGTTCCAGCTTCAACGCTGCTTCTTGCCGGTCGGCCTGCCGCGCCGGACGTCGCCCGCCTTGCCGTGCCGGGCGGGCACGCTCGCGGCGGCGGCCACGGCCTTCTCGCGGCGCAGCTCGGCGTCGAGCGCCTCGTCGTCGGTCGACTCGACCACGTCGACCGCCGGGACCTCGCCGCCCGCCTTGCGGGCCAGGTTCGCCCGCCGGGCCATGACCCGCTGGGCCTGGGCCTTGTAGCGCGGGTCGCGCATCTTCAGGTCCACCGCCACCGGGGTGGCGATGTAGATCGACGACAGCGCGCCGACCGCCATGCCCGCCAGCTGCACCAGCGCCAGGTCCTTGAGCGTGCCCACGCCCAGCAGGCCCACGCCGATGGCCAGCAGGCCGATCACCGGCAGCAGCGCGATCAGCGAGGTGTTGATCGAGCGCATCAGCGTCTGGTTGACCGCCAGGTTGGCCGCCTCGCCGTAGGTGCGCCTGGTCAGGCCCAGGATGCCGCGGGTGTTCTCCTTGACCTTGTCGAACACCACCACCGTGTCGTACAGCGAGAAGCCCAGGATGGTGAGCAGACCGATCACCGTCGCGGGCGAGACCTCGAAGCCGACCAGCGAGTAGATGCCCGCGGTGATCAGCACGTCGTGCAGCACCGCGACCAGCGCGGCGACCGCCATGGACAGCTCGAAGTACAGCGCCAGGAAGATCGCCACGGCCAGGAAGAACACGCCCAGCGCGATCAACGCCTTGGTGGTGATCTCCCCGCCCCACGAGGCCGACACGGCGCTGTCGCTGATCGCGCCGATCCCGCCGTCGGGCTTGAGGTCGTCGTTCAGCCCGGTCTTGACCTTGGTGACCTGGTCGGCGTTGAGCGTCTCGGAGCGGATCTGGATGGTGGCCGCGTCACCGGTGCCCACGGTCTGCACCGACGTGGGCTCCTCGCCCATCGCCTTGCCGAAGCTGTCCTTGACCGCCTCGACCGTGATGGTGCCCGACGAGCTGGCGGCGGGCAGCTGGATGCGCGTGCCGCCGGTGAAGTCGATGCCCAGGTTGAAGCCCCGGAACACGATCGAGGCGATGCACGCCAGCAGGATCAGGCCGAAGATGACGTACCACCGCTTGCGCTTGCCGACGATGTCGAACGCGCCGGTCCCGACGTACAGGCGGTGGAACACGCTGCCCTTGGACTTCGCCACGTCAGACCTCCTTCACGGCGGTGCTCTTGGCGGCGGTCGCGCCCGCGCGCTGCTCGGCACCGGCCTGGACCGCCCCGCCGAGGCCGGAGAGCTTCGGGCTGGACAGGGACTTCGACTTGGACACCAGCGCCACCAGCGGGTGCGTGACCAGGAAGACCACGACCAGGTCGAGCACGGTGGACATGCCCAGGGTGAACGCGAAGCCCTTCACCTGGCCGACCGCGATCACGTACAGGATCGCCGAGGCCAGGAAGCTCACCGCGTCCGCGGACAGGATGGTGCGGCGGGAGCGGACCCAGGCGCGCGGCACGGCCGAGCGGAACGTGCGGCCCTCCCGCACCTCGTCCTTGAGGCGTTCGAAGAACACCACGAACGAGTCGGCGGTGATGCCGATCGAGACGATGAAGCCCGCGATGCCCGCCAGGTCCAGGGTGAACCCGATCCAGCGGCCCAGCAGCACGAGCACCGCGTAGACCACCGCGCCGGACAGCGCCAGCGACAGGATCGTCAGCAGGCCCAGCAGGCGGTAGTAGAGCAGGCAGTAGATGAACACCAGCGCCAGGCCGATGCCGCCCGCGATCAGGCCCGCCTGCAGCGAGGCCAGGCCCAGCGTCGCGGACACCGTCTCGGCCTCGGAGGCCTCGAACGACAGCGGCAGCGAGCCGTACTTGAGCACGTTGGCCAGCTGGTCGGCCTCGCGCTGGGTGAACTGGCCGCTGATCTGGGTGCTGCCGCCGAGGATGGCCTCGTTGATGTTCGGCGCGGAGACCACCTGGCTGTCCAGCACCACGGCGACCTGCTGGCCGACGTTGGCGGAGGTGAACTTGCCCCACTTCTCGCCGCCGGGGCCCTTGAAGGTCAGGTTGACGATGAAGCCGGCGCCCTGCGGGTCGGTGCCCGACACCGCGTTGTCGATGTCCTCACCGGTCAGCCGGGAGTACAGGCTGTAGTCGTCCTCCTTGACCGAGCCGTCCGACGGCGGGGTGACCGGCGCGAGCACGTACTTGTACTCGAGCTTCTGGTCGCAGGTCAGCAGCGGCAGGGCCGGGTCGTCGTTGCCCAGCAGCGGGTCGTTGGTCGGGCAGGTGAACGCCTGCAGCGCCTGCTGGACCGTCTGCGGGTCCAGCGTGGTCAGCTGCGGGTCCTGCCTGCACTGGCGCGACTCGGTGATGGCCTGCGTGGGGTCGTCGGAGTACTGGCCCATGAACACCGCGCGGCAGTCCACCTGCTGCTGCTCGGCGGGCGGCTGGCTGGACGGCGGCGCCTCGCCGGTGGTGCTGGGCGGCTGCCCGGTGGTCTCCGGCTGGCCCTCGTGGGCCGGGGCCGGGCGGCCCTGCGCGGTCGTCGTGGGCGCGGCGCCCGCGCTCTCCGACGCCGGGGGGGTGCTGCTGGGCGGCGCGGAACCGCTGGTCGACGGCGGCGCGCTGGAGGAGCTGGGGGCGGGCTGCTCGTTGGGCAGCGGCGAGCCGACCACCTTGCGGAAGTTCAGCTTCGCGGTCTGGCCCAGGCTCTTGGCGCCCTCGCTGTCCTCGCCGGGGACCGTGATGACCAGGTTGGTGCCGTCGCGGACGACCTCCGCGCCGGACACGCCCAGGGCGTTGACGCGGGTCTCGATCAGCGTCCGGGCCTGGTTGAGCGCCTCTTCCGTCGGCGTCTGGCCGTCCGGGGCGCGCGCGGTCAGCGTGACGCGGGTACCGCCCTGGAGGTCGATGCCGAGCTTGGGGGTCGCCTTGCCGTTGCCGGTGAAGAACACCAGGGCGTACAGCGCGACCACGATGAGGACAAACGCGCCCAGATACTTCGCGGGGCGGATTTGCCCGGCCGGAGGTGCCACGGTCCGTCCGTCTCCTGTAGTTGACAAGTTCAGCGAGGGCGCAGCGTACCCCTAGGGGTGTGAACTGCGCGTCACTGCCTGGAGTCGGCGTTGTTCACAGTTGCCGGCTCCAGGCGGTGCGCGGCGCGGTTCGCGCCGCCGGTTCTTCTTACTTCTTGGTGTCCTGCTGCGCGGGCTCGGCCTCCACCGCCGGGGCGTCCTCGACGTCGTCGACGACGGCGTCGGTGGTGGTGTCCGCGACAACCTTCTCGCGAACGGCCTGCCGCAGCCAAGTGGTCACCACGCCGGGCGCCACCTCCAGCTTGATCTCGGAGTCGTCGGAGGCGTCGACCACCGTGGCGAACACGCCGGAGGTGGTCATCACCCGGTCGCCGGGCTCCAGCGAGTTGAGCAGCGCCTGCTGCTCGGCGACCGCGCGCTTCTGCTTGCGCGCGCTGAGGAACAGCGGCACGGCCAGCAGCACGAGCAGCAGCGGGAACATCAAGGAAGACAGGTTGCCCATCATTCTCCGTTCGGTCGGCCGCACGGGCGGTGCCCGGAACGTCCGAATCTGTGGGATCCGCCGCCGATTGTGCCAGGTCGGTAGCGCGGATCACCCGGCACGTCAGCCCTCGGGGTCGTCGAACAGCGAGCGCACCTGCTCGCCGGGAGTCCCCTCGGGTGGTTGCAGCCCCAGGTGCAGCCACGCCGAGGCGGTGGCCACCCGGCCGCGCGGGGTGCGCGCCAGCATCCCGGCCCGCACCAGGTACGGCTCGCACACCTCCTCGACCGTGGTCGGCTCCTCCCCGACCGCGACCGCCAGCGTCGAAACGCCCACCGGGCCGCCGCCGAAGGAGCGCACCAGCGCGCCCAGCACGGCCCGGTCCAGCCGGTCCAGGCCCAGCTCGTCCACGTCGTAGACGGCCAGCGCGTCGCGGGCGACCGCGCGGTCCACCGCGCCGTCCGCGCGCACCTCGGCGAAGTCGCGCACCCGGCGCAGCAGCCGGTTGGCGATGCGGGGCGTGCCCCTGGAGCGGCCCGCGATCTCGGCCGCGCCGTCCGGCCGCAGGTCGACGCCGAGGATCTTGGCCGAGCGGCGCAGGATCAGCTCCAGCTCCTGCGGGCTGTAGAACTCCATGTGCCCGGTGAAGCCGAACCGGTCGCGCAGCGGCCCGGTCAGCGCGCCGGACCGGGTGGTGGCGCCGACCAGGGTGAACGGGGCGATGTCGAGCGGGATGCTGGTCGCCCCCGGTCCCTTGCCGACCACCACGTCCACCCGGAAGTCCTCCATCGCCAGGTAGAGCATCTCCTCGGCGGGCCGGGCCATCCGGTGGATCTCGTCGATGAACAGCACGTCGCCCTCGACCAGGTTGGACAGCATCGCGGCCAGGTCGCCCGCGCGCTCCAGCGCTGGGCCGGAGGTGATCCGCAGCGACGCGCCCAGCTCGGCGGCGATGATCATGGCGAGGCTGGTCTTGCCCAGGCCGGGCGGGCCGGACAGCAGCACGTGGTCGGGCGGAGCGCCGCGCCGCATGGCGCCGTGCAGCACCAGCTCCAACTGCTCGCGCACCTTCGGCTGCCCGACGAACTCGTGCAGGTCCTTCGGGCGCAGGGTGGACTCGACGTCCCGCTCGAACGGGTCGGGCAGCGGGTCCAGCGCGTTGTCCTCGGCGAACTCGCTCACCGCTTGCGCCCCAGGGTCGCCAGTGCGCGGCGCAGCACCGCGGAGGTGCTCTGCGCGCCGTCCTCGGCCAGCACCGCGTCCACCGCCTGCTCGGCCTGCTTGGCCGGGAAGCCCAGGCCGAGCAGCGCCTCGGTGACCTGGGTGCGCACCAGCGCGCCGTCGGCCGCGGCGGGCGCGGTCGGCAGCTGGCCGACCTTGTCGCGCAGCTCGATGACCAGCCGCTCGGCGCCCTTGCGGCCGATGCCGGGCACCTGGGTGAGCACGGTGGTGTTGCCCTCGGCCAGCGCCGCGCGCAGCTTGTCCGGCTCCAGCACCGCCAGCGTGGCCAGCGCCAGCCGGGGGCCGATCCCGGAGACGGTCTGGAGCAGGCCGAACAGCTCGCGCGCGTCGGCGTCGGCGAACCCGAACAGGGTCAGCGAGTCCTCCCGCACCACCAGCGCGGTGGCCAGCTGGGCCTCCTCGCCGCGGCGCAGCGTCGCCAGCGTGGCCGGGGTGGCCTGCACGGCGAAGCCCACCCCTCCGACCTCGACCACCGCGTGGTCGAGCCCCACGGACAGCACCTGCCCCCGCAGCGACGCGATCACTGTGCCTTCCTCCCCGTCTCGGCGACTGCTCGGGCAAGTCTCGCGCGGTGCGCCTTGGCCAGTTCAGCCGCCCTCGCCTGGGCCTGCTCCAGGCGCGAGCGCATGGGCGCGCGCCACAGGTGGCAGATGGCCAGCGCGAGCGCGTCCGCGGCGTCGGCGGGCTTGGGCGCGACCTTGAGCCCGAGCAGCTTGGTGACCATGGCGGTGACCTGCGCCTTGTCCGCCCGGCCCGAGCCGGTCACGGCCGCCTTGACCTCGCTGGGGGTGTGGAACATGACCGGGAGGTCGCGTCGCGCGGCGGCCAGCGCGACGATGCCGCCCGCCTGGGCGGTGCCCATCGCCGTGCGCACGTTGTGCTGGCTGAACACCCGCTCCACCGCGACGACCTCCGGCTGGTAGCGGTCCAGCCACACCTCCACCGCGTCGGCCAGTCGCAGCAGCCGCCGCGACAGGTCCTCGTCCGCGGGGGTGCGCACCACGTCCACCGCGACGCAGCGCACGGTCCGGCCCGGTCCCCCGTCGACCACCCCGAACCCGCACCGGGTCAGGCCGGGGTCGACTCCGAACACGCGCACGCTGATCCCTTCGCCGAGCGGTGCCGCGACCTGGTGGCGAACACCAGTTCGAACCTTACGGCCTGACCCCGGTCACGCGCCTCGCCGACACGCGCTGGGTGACGAACCGCTACCCCTTGTCGACACAGCGTCACCGTCTTACTACAGTGGCCCGGTCCACTGATCGACTCCAGTCGCGGCGAGCGGGGTGCCATGACCCTGAGGCGGTTCAGCGTCCTCGCGGTCGCCGCCTGCGCGCTGCTGACCGGCGTCGTGGTGCTGGTGGTCTCCGGGGTGCTGGAGCGCTCGACCTCGGTGGCCGTCGACAAGTTCAGCCAGCTCGTCGCGGCCGTGGCGGCGCTGGTCTGCTACTGGCGGGCGGCCCTGCGGCGCCAGGGCACCGCCCGGCGCTGGCGGATGTGGCTGGTCGCGGCCACCGCGTCGCTGGTGCTGGGGCTGGGCGCGTGGATCTGGGGCCAGGTCTTCCTCGGCGTGCCGATGCCGACCTCGACGCTGGCGCCGCTGGGCTTCCTGCTCGTGCCGTGCCTGGCGCTGGGCGGGGTGATGGTGCTGGCGCACGGCTCGTCAGGCTCGCTGACCGACCACCGCAGCCGGGTCGTGCTGGTGCTCGACGGGCTGATCGTGGTCGGCTCGCTGTTCGTGCTGACGTGGGTGTCGGCGCTGGAGTCGATGGTGCGGGCCTGGGCGGCCACGGGCGTGGGGTTCGCCACGGTGGTCGCCCACCCGGCGGCGTACCTGGTGCTGCTGGTGGTGCTGCTGGTGCTGTCCTGGACGCACCGGGCGGTGCGCCAGCTGCCGATGCTGTTCCTGGCCTTGGCGGCGCTGGCCCAGTCCGCGTCCGGCTGGGTGTTCGCCTACCTGGTCAGCCAGGGGGTGACGACCATCCCGACCGCGGCCGACATCGGCTTCATGGCCAGCCCGGTGCTGCTGTTCCTGTCCTCGGTGGCGCCCGGCAGCCCGCGCCGCGAGCGGCTGCCCGCCGACCGGCTGCGCGCGGGAGAGCTGCTGCACCTGCTGGCGCCCTACCTGCCGCTGCTGGTCACCGGGCTGTTCGTGGTGGTGGGCACGGCCACCGGGGTGCGGCTGAACCCGCTGGAGGTCTACGTCGGGCTGGGCGTGGTGGGGCTGGTGATCGCCCGGCAGCTGTTCACCCTGATCGACAACGTGCGGTTGCTGGAGCAGCTCAAGGACAGCCGCGAGCGGCTGCGCCACCAGGCCTACCACGACCCGCTGACCGGGGTGGCCAACCGGGCGCTGTTCCGCGAGCGGCTGACCGCCGCGCTGGCCGGGCCCGAGCCGGTGGTGGTGCTGTTCATCGACGTGGACGGGTTCAAGGACGTCAACGACAACTTCGGCCACGCCGAGGGTGACGAGGTGCTGCGGATCGTGGCGCAGCGGTTGCAGCGGTGCGTGCGCCACGAGGACACCGTGGCGAGGCTGGGCGGCGACGAGTTCGGCGTGCTGGTCGAGGGCCGCGCGCCCGCGCCGGAGGAGATCGGCGAGCGGGTGCTGGAGGCGCTGCGCTCCCCGCACCGCACCAGGAGCGGGGAGCACCTGATCCGGGCCAGCGTGGGCATCTCGCACAGCGCCAGGAGCGGGACCAGCGCCGACGAGCTGCTAGGCAGCGCCGACGCGGCGATGTACACGGCGAAGCGACTGGGCAAGGGCGTCGTGGTGGTGCACGGCGCCGAGCCGGTGGAGGCGGAGCTGACGTGACCAGGGGGAGCGCGATTTCAGCCGATGAGGTGATCGCCCGGCTCGGACTGGTGGAGCTGCCCGTGGAGGGCGGCCACTTCGCCCAGTCCTACCGGTCCGAGCAGGTCTCGGCGATCTACTACCTGCTGCGGTCGCCGGAGTTCTCCGGGCTGCACCGCCTGGACCACGTGGAGATCTACGCCCACCACGCGGGCGCCCCGCTGCGGATGCTGCTGCTGCACCCCTCCGGTGAGGTGGAGGAGCCCGTGCTCGGCCCGGACCTGGCGCAGGGGCAGCGCCCGCAGGTGGTGGTGCCCGCCGGCGTGTGGCAGGCCAGCGCGCCCGCGGGCGAGTGGTCGCTGGTGGGGACCGTGGTGGTGCCGCCCTACACCGACGACGTGGTCACCTTCGGCGCGGCCGACGAGCTGGCCGCCGCCTACCCCTCCCACGCCGACCTGATCCGCCGCCTGTCCCGCTTCTGACCGCGTCGGCAAGTACTACCCGAGCGGTGTCCCCACGCCCCCAACTACTACCCGCCCGCTCACCCCATCGACTTCTGCCCGTCGATGCCCTCCCGGATGATGTCGGCGTGCCCCGCGTGCTGCGAGGTCTCCGCGACCAGGTGCACCAGCACCCGCCGGAACGACCACTGGGCGCCCGGCTCGAACCAGGGGGCCTCGGGCAGCGGCTGCCGCGCGTCCAGGTCGTGCGTGGCCACCAGCTCGTCGGTGCGGCGCGCGACCTCCTCGTAGCGGTCCAGCAGCCCCTGCAGGGTCTCCCCCGGCAGCATCCGGAAGCCGTTGGCGTGCTCCTCGTAGTCCTGGTTCATCGCGGCCGGGCCGTCGAGGACGAAGTCGATCCACTTCTCCTCGACCTGCGTCACGTGCTTGATCAGCCCGGCGACGGTCAGCTCGCTGACCGTGGTCCGGGTGGTGGCCTGCTCGTCGGTCAGCCCTTGGGCGGTGAACCGCAGGAAGCCCCGGTGCTGGGTCAGCGCCTGCAGCAGTTCCGCGCGCTCTCCGGTGGTGATCACGGTGGTCATGGCGTCCGCCTCTCTCGTCGTTGAGAGCACGCTATGACCCATCGAGGACAACTTCCGCCCTCGATCCCCCGCGAGTCGAACGCCCAGAACCCCTGAGTTCAACGCTCAGGACATCCGAACGTCGAACTCGCACGACCGGAACGTTCGACTCGCGGTGGCCGGGGATGCGCGAGGGTGATCACCGAGCGCGCAGGAACGCCTTCCACGACGCCGCGCTGACCGCGATGACCGGCCCCGCCCCGTCAGCCTTGCTGTCCCGGACGCGCACGATCCCGTCGTCGAAGCGGACCTCGACGCAACTCTGCGCCGGATTGGAGTAGCTGGACTTGAACCAGCCCGTGCGGATCGGGTTCCGGTGGCTCATCAGGTCTCCACTTTCCAACACCTCTGGAAACGTGAGGTGAGTTCGAGTGCGGCTACCGGTCGCGTTGCCGAGCCCCGCCGGTGAAGAGTCGCCACGCGGCAGGACCGAATGCGAGGATCCCAGCCGCCGGATTCTTCGAGTCGCGGACCAGCGCCTTGCCCCCGGCGAAGGTCATCTCCACGCAAGCGCCGTTCTGCCCGTTGGAACGGCTGCTCTTCCTCCATGCCAACCGGTTCGCGGCCGCCCTCATCCCGCCCCCTCCGCTTGCGCTCACAGGCTCGAGCGCAGCCTATCCATCAGGTCGACCGATTCGGAAGGAGTGAGCGCGAGCTGTCCGGCTTGCTCGAACATCTCCCGGTACCGGGCGACTTCGGAGGGGTGGTCGAGGTATTCCGCGACGAGGTCGCTCTCGATGAAGACCACGTCCTTGCGAGGTTCCGGAGGCAGTCGCAGCACCGCGAAACCCGCGCCTTGTGCCGCATATGCCCCGGCCTCGAACGGGATGATCCTGAGATCCACGTTCGGCAACCCGGCAACGTCCGCCAGCAGGCCGAGTTGCTCCCGCATCACCTCCCGGCCACCGACTTCACGGCAGAGAACCGCTTGATCGAGCACGATGTCGACCGCCGGAGCCCGATCACCGGTGAGGTCCTTGAACCGGAACTGCCGAAGCTCGACCGAGGCCGCCAGATCATCCTCGTCGCTGTCCGGCTTCGCGGCCCTGCGGATCGCACGCACGTAGTCGGGGACTTGGAAAGGACCGAACACCAGGCCGGGCTCGTGCACCCAGATGGCCTCCGCCTGTCCCTCCATCTCGTGGTAATCCACGAAATCGCCGCGCAGAATCGTGCTGTACCGACTGAGCCGCCCAGGCTTGCCCGACTCCTCCGCCATGCGGAGCAGGCGGGCGCGCTCCTCCGCGTCGACCGCGTACAGCGGCCACATGAGCTTCACGTAGGCGGGTTTGACCGCTTGCTTGCCAGTTTCGATCTTGCTGAGGGTGGCGGTGGAGATGCCTATCTCCGCTGCCACCTCCTTGGGCGTCAGGCCCGCTGCTTTGCGCAACTCGCGCAGTCGGTCACCGAGACGCCTCCGCAGGAACGGCGCTCGCTGCTCGACATCACTCATCCAAGCCTCCACCGGTCGGCGTCGCCGCCAAGTGTGGTTCATGCGCGGCGATTCGGGAGGAAGACCACCCTAACGAATGATTTCTTAACGAAATTTCGTCCCGTAAGTTTTCGTCATCAGTCCGGTGTGGACTGACAGACCCCAGGAGATGCCATGCACATGTCGATGACCAGTCGTGTCACAGCGGAGGTGTCGTGATGGGCGTCCGACAGTTCCGCCGGTTCCCTCACGAGGGCGGTCCTTACGCAGTCACGCGCCAACTCGTGGCGGACGACGAGGGTCTGACGTTGTGCGGTGCTCCGGCGACGATCGCGTGCGGGCCCCACCCCGCGTTCCTCCGCAGCGGCAGGCCGGTGGGGCGATGACCGGGTTCCGCGAGTTCGTGACCGCGGAGTACGCCCGTGGCAGGACGATCCGCGCGCTGGCGGCGCTGACCGGCCGCTCGTACGGGACGGTCCGCGCGGCGCTGGTCGCGGAAGGCGTCGCACTGCGGTCGCGCGGCATCCGGGCGGACCGGCGCGAGTGCGGCGACGCGCGTTCGGAGCTGTCCGCCCTGCTGCTGTCCTGCCGCCTGAGCGCGGGCTTGACGGGCCGGGAGGCGGGCGCGCTGGCGGGCATGAGCCAGTCGAAGCTGTCGAAGCTGGAAACCGGTCGCCTCGCGCCCAAGGCCGTCGACGTGGCGCGGCTGGCCGAGGGCTACCGGGTCGCCCCGGAGGTGCGGGAGCACCTGGTCGGACTGGCACGGCTGGTGGCCGAGGAGAGCGGGCACCGCAGGGCGGTGCTGTGCCTGGGCACCACGCGCCGAGTCGCGCAGGTCGAGCAGTCCGCGTCGGTGGTGCGGGTGTTCGGCCTCGGCAGCTTCCCGGAACAGCTGTGGGAACAGGACGCGGGCAAGGAGTTGATCGTCCTGGTCACCGAGGGCGTGGCCCGCTCGTCCCGGTACGCCGGGCGCGTGCGGGAGCTGATGGCGCGGGACGACCTCCGAGCGGGGATCATCCCGTTCGCGGCCGATGTCGAACTGCCCGACGCGGGTTTCCGGATCATCGACGAGCGGATGGTCGTGGCGGAACTGCCCGCGGGCACGGTGGTGGTCACCGGTCCGACCGACGTGCGCGAGCACCTGCGGCAGTTCCACCGCCTGCACGAGCACGCGGTGTTCGGCGAACCCTCTCGCCCGCCGCGGTGGGGCTCAAGCGGCGAGGAGCGCCCTGCCGGACTCGGTCAGCCGGGCCGGACCCGGCTGCGCGGCGATCAGCCCCGCGGCGGCCAACCGGCGGCCGACGAACTGGTCGCAGCACCCGATCCCGTCCACGAGCAACCTGCCCGCGTGGAACTCGCAACGGCCCGCCGCGACGGCCCTGAGCACGGCGCGGTCTCTGGGGGTGAGCTGAACGGTCATGGCACAGCCTCCTCCTGACGTAGTTATCTCCTACACCAACGTCGAAGAAGCGTGCCCCGGTTCGACATGCGATCCATATATTCCACTAGTCGGCCGAACCCGGTCAGCCGGGCCGCTCCTGGAGCACCCCGTCCAGCGTGATGTCGACCTTCTCGTTGTAGAACGCCACCAGTCCGGCGATCTTCTGGCTCTCCGGCAGCGGTGTCCGGTACCCCCACACGACGTTCTCGTGCACCTCGTCCCCCACCACCACCGACCAGTACTCGGCGGTCCCCTTGTAGGGGCACCCAGTCCTCAGGTCCGTGGGCCGCAGCAGGTCCATCCGCACATCGGTCATCGGCAGGTAGTAGCGCGGGGGCAGGCCGGTCTCGAACAGGACCACCGGCCTGCGCGAGTCCGCCACCAGCACGCCACCGACGGAGACCTGGACGTGCCTGCTGCTGGCCAGCGCGTCGATCCGCGTGTACGGGCTGCGGGGGTGGACGTAGACTGGCTCGTCCTCCTCGAACCACTCGTCCACCGCGTCCCACTCAACACGCACCAGGCCGCGCAGCGGCTCCAGCGGGGAAGTCGGGTAGCGCAGCGCCGCACCTCCGGCCACCGCCGCGCCCGCCTTGACGTCGAACACCTCGCCGTCGCCGCGGCTGGGCGAGCGGCGGATCTCGCCGGTGGGCACGAGGGTGGCCCGCACGTCCTCGACGGGCACGTAGTACGTCGGGTAGTACGGCTTCTCCCACACCAGGAACGGGCGCACGGTGTCCAGGACCGGTTCCCCCGCCAGGTACGCCCGGACCCGCTTGGCCCCGGCCTCCACCCGCACCCGCCCGCGCTCGGCAGCAGTCATGCCACCGACGTTACGCCGATTCCAGGCGGCTCAGCTCCGCCAGCTGCGCGGTCCTGGCGCTGGACACCGCCGCGGCGAGGTCCTTGACCGCCAGGTTCGCGCCCGCGTCCAGTTCACCGCGGGCCACCAGGGCGGACTGGTCCAGGTGCTCGCGCAGCTCGCCCGCCAGACCCGAGGGGAAAAGCCGCAGAGCGGCCAGGTCCGCCTCGGTGACCAGGCCGGGCATCTGGTGGCCCGCGTGGAGGTTGGTGTCGGGCAGACCGGCCTCGGCTCGCAACCGTCTCAAGTGGACAAGTTCGCGCTGGTGGCTCTCCTTGACGGCGGCGGCGAAACCGGCCAGCTCCGGCGGGGCCAGGTCCAGCGCGGGAAGCGCCTGCTCGTTCATCGGGATCATCAGTTGCAGCCACGCGGTGTCGGTGGGGTTGAACGCAGGCGGGGGCGGTGGGGTTGGCGTGGAACAGGCTGCCAGGAGCAGCAGGGCCAGCAGGCCACCCCGGCGCGTCCGCTCCGGGGTGGCCGGGGTGCTGCTCACCGGGGCAGCCGGTAGTCGGGGCCGAGCGCGGCGCCCCGGTTCGGCTTGTACTGGTCGAAGCCGCGCGGGTCGCACTGCAGGCCGCCGTTGACGCAGTGGCTCACCAGCGCCTGGAGCGTCGGCCCGTCCCAGGCGTTCATGAAGTCGTAGTGCCAGGAGTACCCGCGTCCGCTGGACAGCCGGACCCGCGACATGTCGCCCGACACCGGGAAGGCCATCTTGAACTCCAGCATCGGCACCGCGACGGGGTGCGACGGCGGGCAGACCAGCGTCGCCCGGTCCGGGTAGGCCATGTGCGACTTGTGGTCGACCGAGTCAAGGTCGCGGCCGTTCCAGCAGCTGGGCGCCTGGTAGCGGATGTTGAGCTGGCTGCCCGGCGGGCACCACGACGGGAAGTCCCAGTTGTGGAAGCTGTCGCCGCACTCCCAGCCCTCGACCGCGCCGGGGGCGTGCTGGAACTGCTCGCGGGTCGCGGCCTGGTCGCCGACGACGAAGCGCAGCCCGGCCGGGAACGACCGCACCTGCTGGTAGGCCAGGATTCCGGACTTGTAGTAGATGACCTGCGGACCGCTGGGGGCGACCACGGCGTCACCGTTGTAGAGCGTGGGGAACCAGTAGGCGGACTTGTCGTCGGGCGTCTTGCAGTTGGTGGCGCCCGCTTTGAGCGAGTCGTTGGTGCTGCCCGCGTTGGTCGAGTCGTTGCCCAGGAACGTGTGCATGTGGGAGGCCCCCGGCAGACCGGGGTAGACGATCGGGTCGTCCGGGCGGTGGGTGGTGACCGAGCAGTTGGCCTGGAACTCGTGGTGGGTGACCAGCTCATCGGCTTGCGCCGCTCGGTCGGCGGCCGAAAGGGTGGTCATGGTCAGGACCGCCGCGAGAACGGCGGGTAGCAGTAGTCGCTTTCGGGACACGGTTCCTCCTGCCTACGTGGGACGAGCCAGGCAGGAGAGCGCTCTCCAAACAGAGGCTCCCGGCATCCCACGCGACTGTCAAGAGGGCCACCGGAAGCCATTCCTTGACAGCTGCGTAGCACTGACGTAACACTCCGTACGGGTTGTGAGAGCGCTCTCCCGCACATCAGCCCGCGAACCCCGGCAGGAGACGCCATGCAACGCCTCCGATCCGCCAGCCCGCTCGTCGCCGTGATCGCTCTGCTCGCGAGCCTGGTGCTCGCGCCCGACGCCGCGAACGCCGCACCCGTGCTGCTGTCGCAGGGCAGACCCGCCGTGGCGTCCTCCACCGAGGGCGCGGGCACACCCGCCGAGGCCGCTGTCGACGGTGACGGCGGCACCCGCTGGTCCAGCGCCCGCAGCGACCCGCAGTGGCTGCGCGTGGACCTGGGCGCGACCTCCGCGATCAGCCGGGTCGAGCTGGACTGGGAAGCGGCCTACGCGACCGCGTTCGAGCTCCAGGTCTCGGCGGACGGCGCGAACTGGACGACCGTGCGCTCGGTCGCCAACGGCACGGGCGGGCGCCAAGGCTTCGACGTGACCGGCACCGGCCGGTACGTCCGCGTGCACGGCACGCAGCGCGCCAACGGCTACGGATACTCCCTGTGGGAGTTCAGGGTTTTCGGCACTCGGGGGGACGGCCCGCAGCCCGGCACGGGGGTCCGGGTCACCGGTGGCCAGGGCGACTGGCAGCTCACCGTGGACGGCGCACCGTGGGTGGTCAAGGGCCTGACGTGGGGGCCACCTGCCGCCGACGCCGCCCGGTACATGCCGGAACTGCGCTCCATGGGCGTGAACACGCTGCGCACGTGGGGAACCGACGCCTCGACCCGGCCGCTGCTCGACGCCGCGGCGGCCAACGGCCTGCGCGTCATCAACGGTTTCTGGCTGCAGCCCGGCGGTGGCCCCGGCAGTGGCGGCTGCGTCAACTACGTCACCGACACCGCCTACAAGACGTCCATGCTCGACACCATCCGGCAGTGGGTCGCCGCCTACAAGGACCACGCGGGCGTGCTGATGTGGAACGTGGGCAACGAGTCCATCCTCGGCTTGCAGAACTGCTTCTCCGGCGCCGAGCTTGAGAACCAGCGCGTCGCCTACGCCCGCTACGTCAACGAAGCGGCGCGGGCCATCCACGCCATCGACCCCGACCACCCGGTGACCAACACCGACGCGTGGACCGGCGCCTGGGTCTACCTCAAGGCGCACGCGCCGGACCTGGACCTGTACGCGGTCAACTCCTACGGCAACGTGTGCCAGGTGCGCCAGGACTGGATCGACGGCGGCTACACCAAGCCCTACATCCTCACCGAGGCCGGGCCCGCCGGTGAGTGGGAGGTGCCCGACGACGTCAACGGCGTGCCCGCCGAGCCGACCGACGTGCAGAAGCGCGACGGCTACACGCGGGCGTGGAACTGCATCATCGGCCACACCGGCGTTTCCTTCGGTGGCACGCTGTTCCACTACGGCACCGAGTACGACTTCGGCGCGGTGTGGTTCAACCTGACCCCTGCGGGCAAGAAGCGGCTGGGCTTCTACGCGGTGCAGCGCGCGTTCGGCGGCGCGACGCCCGCCAACACCCCGCCGGTGATCACGTCCATGTCGTTGAGCCGCACCACCGACGTCCCGGCGGGCGGCCAGTTGTCGATCGACGTGGCGGCCGCCGACCCCGACGGCGACCCGATCACCTGGTCGGCGGCGTTCAACAGCAAGTACGTCGACAACAGCGGCGCGCTGGTGCCGACCCCGGTGTCGGTCAGCGGCAACCGCCTCACCGTCACCGCGCCGGACCGGCTGGGCGTGTGGAAGGTCTACGTGATGGCCGAGGACGGTCGGGGCAACATCGGCATCGAGACCAAGTCGATCCGCGTCGTCGCACCGCCGGTGGCGGGCACCAACGTGGCGCTGGGCAAGCCCACCACGGCCTCGTCCTACCAGCAGGTCGGCGACGGCGCACCGTTCCCGCCCTCCAACGCCACCGACGGCGACGCGGGCTCGCGCTGGGCCAGCGACTGGAGCGACCCGCAGTGGCTGCGCGTGGACCTGGGCGCGTCGACCACCTTCCAGCACGTGCAACTGGTGTGGGAGGGCGCTTTCGGGCGCGCGTACGAGATCCAGGTTTCCGACGACGGCAACACCTGGCGGTCGGTCCACGGAACCACTTCGGGCAACGGCGGCGTCGACTCGATCGACGTGACGGCGACCGGCCGGTACGTGCGGGTCAACGGCACGCAGCGCGGCACCGGCTACGGCTACTCGCTCCACGAGTTCGGCGTCTACCGACGCTGACCCCACACGCCCGCCTCCAGCGCCACCCACCTATGGGCGTGTTGGGCGTGTCGCCCCTGCGAGTCGCGCGTTCCGACACCACGAACCGAGCGTTCAGACACCTCGGGCGGTACTTACCGGCCCTCCCAACCCCGCCGGGTAGTACTTGCCCACGCACCAGAGGGGCGTGCGCGAAGCGCGCGCAGCGGGGTGCCCGTGAGCGCCGTCCTTGGCGACCTGCCGCGCGGCGAGCGCCGCTTTTAAAGCCTCCAACGCTCAACTCGCAGTGCCTGAACGCTCAGTTCGCGCGACCTGAACGTAGAACTCAGGGGTTCTGAGCGTTCGACTCGCGGAGGGAGCGGGGCGGGTGGTCAGCGGTTGGCGAGGCCGTCCACGCGCAGCGTCGTGGACTCGTCCCGGTGCGCCCCGGCGCTGCCCACGTGCTTGTCGCCGATCTCGGTGCCGTTCTTGAGCACGTGGTACAGCGCCATCCCGTGCCCACGCCCCAGGTCGTAGTCGGCCTTGAGCCACTCCAGGACCACCCCGGCCTTGGTGGTCGCGTCGTAACCGCGCTCACCGGCCTCGGCCAGCAGCTCGGCGGGGGTCTTGCCGGTCTTCTTCTCGATGCCGTCGAGGTAGGCCTGGAAGGACACGTCGTTCTCCGTTCATCAGCGGTACTGGGACGACCCTACGACGAACCACCCCTAACCGACAACTTTTATTTTCGGTCCGGACGTGCTCGACTCCGCCGTCGTGCTCCCCCGCCGTGCTCATCACCGACGCGCCGGACACCACGACGCGGGCCCCGGCCGGGAACGTCGAGGCGATCCTCGACGGCCCGACCGGGGCCCGCGTCCGACTCGGGTGAGCTCTCAGCTCCCCCGCACCCGGCGGATGACGTCCCGGTACCACAGCGCGCTGCGCTTGGGCGTGCGGACCTGCGTCTCGTAGTCCACGTGCACGATGCCGAACCTCTTGTCGTACCCGTAGGACCACTCGAAGTTGTCCATCAGCGACCACGCGAAGTAGCCCCGCACGTCCGCCCCCGCCTGGCGCGCCTTCGCGACCGCCGCGATGTGCGAGTCCAGGTAGGCGGTGCGGTCGTCGTCCCGCACGAAACCGGACTCGTCGGGCCGGTCCTCGAACGCGGCGCCGTTCTCGGTGATGACCATCGGCACACCGGGGTACTCCCGGCTCAGCTGCACCAGCAGGTCGGTGAAGCCCTCCGGAACGATCTCCCAGTCCATCGCGGTGACCGGCTTGCCGAAGCGCACCACGCGGTCCACCGGGTGGCCGTCCTCGTCGGCGACCGCGCCGTCCTCTGCCACGCCGGAGTGCTTGGAGCTGGAGTAGTAGTTCACGCCCAGCACGTCGATGGGCTGGGAGATGATCTCCAGATCCCCGTCCCGCACCGGGATCTCCACCAGGCGCTTGGCCAGGTCCGCCACCACGTCCTCGGGGTAGTGCCCGCGCAGCAGCGGGTCCAGGTAGATGCGGCGGGACAGGCCGTCCGCGCGGCGGGCCGCCTCGCGGTCGGCTTCGCTGTCGGTGGCCGGTGAGGCGTGGCCCATGTTCAGCGTGATGCCGAACTCGGTGGGCGGAGTGGCCGCCTCGCGCATCCGCCCCAGCGCCAGGCCGTGACCCAGCAGCAGGTGGTGCACCGCGTGGATGGCGGCGGTGAAGTCCTGCCTGCCCGGCGCCTGCCTGCCCTCGTAGTAGCCCAGCATCGCCGAGCACCACGGCTCGTTGAGCGTGGTCCAGGTGCGCACCCGGTCGGACAGCGCGTCGAACACCATCATCGAGTAGTCGGCGAAGCGGTAGGCGGTGTCGCGCACCGGCCAGCCGCCCGCGTCCTCCAGCTCCTGGGGCAGGTCCCAGTGGTAGAGCGTGACCCAGGGGTCGACGCCCTTGCCCAGCAGCTCGTCCACCAGCCGGTCGTAGAAGGCCAGGCCCTTCGGGTTCACCGGGCCGCGGCCGCCGGGCTGCACGCGCGGCCAGGCCACCGAGAAGCGGTAGGTGTCCACGCCCAGTGAGCTGATCAGCGCGACGTCCTCGGGCATCCGGTGATAGTGGTCGCAGGCGACGTCGCCGTTGTCGCCGTTGTGCACCATGCCAGGAACGCGGCAGTAGGTGTCCCAGATGGACGGTCCGCGACCGTCCTCGTCCACCGCCCCCTCGATCTGGTAGGCGGAGGTCGCCACGCCCCAGCGGAACGAAGCGGGCAGGGTGTCGATCGCGGGGTCGATCGCGAGATCGATCCCGACGGTCGGCGCCGTGGTGTCCATTGATCTCCTCAGGAGGTCAGAACCTGTTGTCCTGAACGGGATGCAACCAGCAGGCCACGGTGCGGTCGGAGCCCCGGCGATCGCCGGGGACGCCGAGCACCGGGACCTCAACACCGCAGCGCTCCATTGCGCGCGGACATCGGGGGTGGAAGGAGCAGCCGGACGGCATCGACCGCAGGTCCGGCGGAGCGCCGGGGATGCCGGTCAGCTCCCGGCGCGGCCCGCGCAGGGCGGGGAACGAGTGCAGCAGGCCGTCGCTGTAGGGGTGCAGCGGGTCGCGGTACAGGTCGGCCGCGGCGGCCTCCTCGACGATGCGCCCGCCGTACATGATCGCGATGCGGTCGGAGAACTCCACCAGCAGCGACAGGTCGTGGGTGATGAACACCACCGAGAAGCCCAGCCGCTCGCGCAGGTCGACCAGCTGGCGCAGGATCTGCCGCTGCACCACCACGTCCAGCGCGGTGGTCGGCTCGTCCATGATGACGACCCTGGGCTCCAGCGCCAGCGCCATGCCGATCATCACGCGCTGCCGCATGCCGCCGGAGAGCTGGTGCGGGTAGCTGTCCAGCCGGTCCGGCGCGATGCCGACCAGCGCCAGCAGCTCGCGCGCCCGCGCCAGGCGGGAGGCGGTGGTGCTGCGCGGGTCGTGCGCCTTGATGACGTCGGTGAGCTGGGTGGAGACGCGGTGCACCGGGTTGAGCGAGTTCATCGCGCCCTGGAACACGATCGCGGTCTCCGCCCAGCGGAACGCGCGCAGCTGCGCGTGGTCCATGCGCAGCACGTCCACCGGGTCGCCGCCGTCGCGGTGGTAGAGCACCTCCCCGCTCGCGACCACGCCGGGCGGCGGGAGCAGCCGGGTCATCCCGTAGGCGAGGGTGGACTTGCCGCTGCCGCTCTCCCCCGCCAGCCCCAGCACCTCGCCCCGGTGCAGCGTCAGGTTGACGTCGCGCACCGCGTGCACGGCGTCCGCGCCAAGTCCGTAGTCCACGTTGAGGCCGCGGATCTCCAGCACGGCGTCGCTCACGGCTTCTCCTCCCGAGCGGTCCCGTCGCCCAGCACGGGGGTGAAGCCGACGCGCATCCGGACCGTCCGGCCGTCGACCGTCTTGACGCTGGTCCTGCCGCCGCCGCGCAGGCGGGGGCTGACGAACTCGTCGATGCCGAAGTTCACCAGCGACAGCGCGGTGCCCAGCAGCGCGATGGCCAGGCCGGCGGGCACGAACCACCACCACGCGCCCTGCGCCAGCGCCTGCTGGCTCTGCGCCCAGTACAGCACCGTGCCCCAGTTCCAGCCGCTGGAGACCGAGACGCCGATGAACGCCAGGGTGATCTCCGAGATGACCGCGAAGATCACCGTGCCGACGAAGCCGGAGGCGATGACGGCGGTCAGGTTCGGCATGATCTCGAACAGGATGATCCGCCAGGTGGACTCGCCGGTGGCCCTGGCCGCTTCCACGTAGTCCCGGCGGCGCAGCGACAGGGTCTGCGCGCGCAGCACCCGCGCGTTCCACGCCCACGACGTCAGACCGATGACCAGCGCGATGGTGAGATCGGTGGTCTCGGGCAGCGACGAGGTGATGATGATGATCAGCGGCAGCGCCGGGATCACCAGGAACACGTTGGACAGCGCGGAGAGCCCTTCGCCGCCCATCCCGCCGAGGTAGCCGGAGGTGACGCCGACCAGCAC
The DNA here is from genome assembly GCF_017876325.1 of Saccharothrix coeruleofusca. Classification (NCBI taxonomy): domain Bacteria; kingdom Bacillati; phylum Actinomycetota; class Actinomycetes; order Pseudonocardiales; family Pseudonocardiaceae; genus Saccharothrix; species Saccharothrix coeruleofusca. The sequence continues at coordinate 1,418,517 of NZ_JAGINV010000001.1, read as the reverse complement.
CGACAGCACGGTGGCGACGATCCCGGCGAGGAAGCCGACGAACATGATCGAGCGGGTGCCCACCAGCACCTGGCTGAAGATGTCCTGGCCCAGGTGGGTGGTGCCGAACCAGTGCGCCCCCGAGGGGCCCTGCATCAGGTCGCCGCCGCGCTCGGAGGGGTCGAACGGCGCTATCCACGGGCCGATGACGGCCAGCACCGCGAAGGCGCCCAGCAGCACCAGGCCGGTGGTGGCCTTGGGGTTGGCCACGAAGCGCAGCCTGCGGCGCTTGGCGGGCGCCGCGACCGGGGTGGCCTCCGTGGTGGTGATGACGGCCATGGGTCAGCCCTCCCGTCGGGTGCGCGGGTCGAGCGCGAGGTAGGCCAGGTCGGCCAGGAAGTTGGCCAGCAGCACGGACAGCGTGATGACCAGGAAGATGCCCTGCATCAGCGGGTAGTCCTGGGCGCCCACCGCCTGGAACAGCAGCAGGCCCAGTCCGGGGTAGGAGAACACGATCTCCACCAGCAGCGTGCCGCCGACGATGAAGCCCAGCGACAGCGCGAAGCCCGACACGTTGGGCAGCAGCGCGTTGCGCGCGGCGTAGCCCACCATCACCCGGCGCTCGGGCAGGCCCTTGGCGTGCGCCACGGTCACGTAGTCCTCGGAGGCGACCGTGACCATCATGTTGCGCATGCTCAGCACCCAGCCCGCCATGGACGAGATCAGGATCGTCGCGGCGGGCAGGATGCCGTGCTGCACGACGCTGCCGATGAACTCCAGGTCGAAACCGGGCACCAGGCTCGTGTCGTAGGCCCCGGTGGCGGGGAAGAAGCTGTCCGGTCCGGTCAGCAGGGCGATGGCGAGCAGGCCCAGCCAGAAGTACGGGATCGACGACAGGAACGTGGTCACCGGGATCAGCAGGTCGGCCAGCGACCCGCGCCGCCAGCCGATGAGCGTGCCCGCCGCGGTGCCCAGCAGGAAGCCCAGGACGGTGGTGAAGCCGACCAGGCCGACCGTCCACGGCAGGCCGTCGCCGATCACCTCCGCCACCGGGGTGGGGAAGAAGGTGAACGACATGCCCAGGTCGCCGCGGGCGAGCTGGCCGAGGTAGCGGAAGTACTGCTCCACCACGCTCTCGTCCTTGTCCAGCCCGAACAGCACGTACAGCGACTGCACCGCGTCGGTGGTCATCTGCCCGCGCGCCCTGGTGATCAGCGCCTGCACCGGGTCGCCGGGCATCAGGCGCGGGATGAAGAAGTTGATCGTGATCGCGGCCCAGGCGGTGAACAGGTAGAACGCGATCCGCTTGAGCAGGTAGCTCATCCCGCCGCTCCCTCGCCGTACAGCCAGCACGCGGCGAAGTGACCGGGGCCGTCGTCGAGCGGGAACGGCGGGGGCACCTCGGTGCGGCAGATGTCCATCGCGAACGGGCAGCGCGGGTTGAAGCGGCAGCCCCGCGGCGGGTCGATCAGGCTCGGCGGCTCGCCCGAACCGCCGTCCTTGTCCTCGGCGGCGGGCCGGTCCGGGTCGGGCGCGGAGTCGATCAGCAGCTGGGTGTACGGGTGCGCGGGGTGCTGGGTGACGGTTTCGCTGTCGCCGCCCTCCACCACGCGCCCGGCGTACATCACGAACGTCTCGTCGGCGAAGTAGCGCGCCGAGGCGATGTCGTGGGTGATGTAGAGGATCGCCAGGCGGAGCCGGTCCTTGAGGTCCCGCAGCAGGTTCAGCACGCCGAGCCGGATCGACACGTCGAGCATCGACACCGGTTCGTCGGCCAGCAGCACCTCGGGGTCCGCGCCCAGCGCCCGCGCGATCGCCACGCGCTGTCGCTGGCCGCCGGACAGCTCGTGCGGGAACTTGTCGAGGTAGCGCTCGGGCGGGCTGAGCTGCACCCTGGTCAGCAGGTCGGTCAGCGCCTGCTCCGAGTCCTGCGCGGTTTTGCCCGCGCGGCCGTGGATCTTCAGCGCCCTGGTCAGGTGGTAGCGCACGGTGTGCACCGGGTTCAGCGAGGCGAACGGGTCCTGGAAGATCATCTGGACCCGCTTGCTGTAGGCGCGGAAGGCCCTGCCGCGCTTGACGGCGACCTCCTCGCCGCCCAGCCGGAGGGTGCCCGAGGTCTGCGGGTGCAGCTGCGCCAGCAGCCTCGCCACGGTGGACTTGCCCGAGCCGGACTCGCCCACCAGCGCGGTGACCCGACCCCGGCGCAGCACGAGGTCCACGTCGTCGACGGCGTGCACGCCGCGCGTGCCCCTCGACAGCAGCTCGCGCCCGCGCTTGCGGATCGGGAAGTGCTTGGTCAGGCCGTCGGCCTCCAGGACCACTTCGGTGGTCCCGGAGGCCGCCGGTGCGGTGCTGTGCGTCATGCGGCCGGCTTCAGGCGCATGACGACGTCGAGGGCGTTCTCCAGCGTGGGCTGGACCGGCCCGTAGGGGTTGCTGTCGTCCGGCCAGCCGACCCAGTTCTTGGTGCTGTACTGGCCGCCGCCGTTGGCCGCGGAGGTGATCACGACCGGCATGTCCTTCACGTGCAGCCGCTGGAGCACGTGCAGCGCCTCGGTGCGGGTGGCCTCGTCGGCCGCGTTGGCGTAGTCCTGCAACGCCTTGGTGGCCTCGGCGCTCTCGTAGCGGCCGTAGTTGCCGTTGATGCCGCCCTGGCCGATCGGCTTGTAGAGCGCACCGTCCATGATGGACTGGTAGATGTCGTACATGGTGGGGCCGTTGTTGGTCCAGTGCATGGCGGCCTGGAAGTCGCCGGTGTCCAGCGCCTTGGTCCAGGAGTCGGCGTTCTGCAGGTCGACCGTGGCCTCGATGCCGATCTTGGACACGTTGTCCTTGATGATCTCCAGGTCGGTGACGTAGTCCGACCAGCCCGAAGGCACGGTCATCTTCAGCGTGACCGGCGCGCCCGAGGGGTCCTTGAGCTTGTCGCCGTCGAAGGTGAAGCCGTTGTCGGTCAACTCCTTCTTGGCTGCGTCGACGTCGACGGTGACGACCTTGTCCTTGAACTCCGGCGCGATGAACGACTCACCGGCAGGGGTGGGGATGCCGGTGATGTTGTCCACCTTGGGGTAGAAGTACCCGGCCTCGCCCTGCATGAAGATGTCGTCGCGGTTGACCACCAGGTTGACCGCGCGGCGCAGGGCCGGGTTGTCCCACGGCTTGCTCTTGGTGTTGAACCACAAGCCGTGCACGCCCAGCACCGGCGGGAACCACAGCTTGTAGTGCTGCGGGTCCTTGCTGGTGTAGACCGCCTGGTAGTTGGGGATGAACACGAAGCTCCACTCGCTGGCGCCGGTGGCCAGCGCGGTGGTCTGCGCGTTGTTGTCCGCGTAGGAGGTGTAGCGGACTTCCTTGACCTGGGGCTTGTCCTGCCAGTACGTGTCGCGGGCGGTGAGCGTCACCGTCTGCGGGGTGAAGGACTTGAGCGTGAACGGCCCGCTGCCCACGGGCTCCTTCACGGTCTCGGTGCTGGGGTTGCCGTAGGTGGACCAGATGTGCTTCGGCACCACGAACTGCTCGAAGATCTTCTTCTGGTTGACGAACTGCGGCCGGGGGAACGCGACGGTGACCTGGTTGCCCGACGCGGTGGTCTCGCCGTAGGGCACGCCCTCGATGTTCAGGCCGGGGTTGTTCTTCAGCAGCTCGAAGGTGAACGCCACGTCCTCTCCGGTCAGCGGCTTGCCGTCGGACCAGGTGACGCCGTCGCGGATGGTCAGCGCGAGCTTGGTGTAGTTGTCCGACCACTCCCACCCGGTGGCCAGCCACGGCTTGAACGGCTCGGTGACCTTGACCTCGTTGACCATGGCCAGCGGCTCGAAGATCAGCCTGCGGTAGCCCAGCGAGGAGGCGGCCGAGGAGTTGAGGAACGGGTTGTTGTTCTCGGTCTGCGGACCGTTGGGCATGCCCACGTTCAGCACGCCGTTCGCGCCCGAGCCGCTGCCCTGGTTGCTCGTCGAGCAGGCGGCCAGTGCGGTGAACGCCAGGGTGGCCGCGACGGCGAGGGCGGATGTTCGCCTGAGTCGCATGGATTCTCCTCGGGGGACGGGTTCTGCGAGCGCAAGTGGGGCGGACCGCGCGTGCCATCGCGGGTGGGACGTGGCCGACGTCCTCGGTGCCGCAGACTCAACCCCGGTGAGCCAGGTCACGTCAATAACGAACAAGTTACAAACTTAGGCTAATTTTAAGTCGAAAAGTAAGTGCCGGTCATGCTGTGGCCATGCCGCCCAAGCGCACCACCGTCCGTGACCTGCGTCGACAGAACCGCTCCGCGCTGCTGTCCACCCTCTACTTCGACGGGCCGCTGAGCAGGCACGAACTGGGCGCGGCGACCGGCCTGAGCGCGGCGACGGTGAGCAACGTGGTCGGCGAACTGGTCGAGGAGGAGCTGGTCGTCGAGGCCGGGTCGGTGGACTCCGACGGCGGCAGGCCCAGGGTGCTGCTGCGGGTGAACCCCTCGTACGGCCACGTCGTCGGCGTCGACATCGGGGAGACCGGGGTCAAGGTCGAGCTGTTCGACCTGGTGATGACCAAGCTGGCCGCCGTCGAGCGCCCGCTGCCGCCGCTGGCCCCGCCCGCGGTGGGACGGGTGGTGTCGTCCTGCCTGCTGGAGGTGCTCGACCGCGCGGGGATCGCCGAGGACCGCGTGCTCGGGGTCGGCATCGGCGTGCCGGGCACGGTGGAGCAGGGCCCGAGCCCGCTGGTGCACGCGCAGAGCATCGGGTGGGACCGCGTTCCGCTGGTGGAACTGGTGCGCTCGGGCGGGACGTCGCTGCCGCTGTTCGTGGAGAACGGGGCCAAGACGCAGGGGCAGGCCGAGATGTGGTTCGGCGCCGGGCGGGGCGCGCGGCACGTGGTGGTGGCGCTGATCGGCTCCGGGGTGGGGGCGGCCGTGGTGGCCGACGGCGAGGTGTACCGGGGAACGACGAGCAGCGCGGGCGAGTGGGGCCACACCACGATCGTCTACGGCGGCAGGCGGTGCCGGTGCGGCGCTCGGGGGTGCCTGGAGGCTTACGTGGGCGCGGAGGCGATCCTGGCCCGGTACCGGGCCGTCCGGGGGCGGGCGCCCGACGGCCGGTCCGGGGTGGACGAGCTGATCGCCGAGGCCGAGCGCTCGCGGGAGGCCGCGGCGGTGCTGGAGGAGACGGCGGGGTTGCTGGGGGCGGGGATCGCCAACCTGGTGAACCTGTTCAACCCGGAGCGGATCGTGCTCGGCGGGTGGGCCGGGTTGGCGCTGGGCGCGCGGTACCTGCCGCGGATCGTCGCGGCGACCGAGGAGCACGCGCTGCGGCACCCCTACGGGCAGCTCTCGATCGAGTTGGGCAGGCTGGGCCCGGACGCGGTGGCCGTGGGAGCGGCGACCCTGCCGGTGGCGGCGCTGCTGGACCGCGCCACCGACCCGCGCGAGGGCCGCCCCACCGGCTCCGAGGCGGCGCGAATCCTCTCGGAGAGCGCTCTCCCGCATGGCAGAATGGGCGCATGAGCAGACCGACGCCGGGCACGCCCACGCTGGAGGACGTCGCCCGTGTCGCCGGTGTCTCCCGCGCGACGGTCTCGCGGGTGGTCAACGGAACCCGCAACGTGGACCGGCGCATCCAGGAAGCCGTGCGCAAGGCCATCGCCAAGACCGGCTACGCGCCCAACCGGGCGGCCCGGTCGCTGGTCACCCGGCGCACCGGCACCATCGCGCTGGTGGTCTCCGGGGCCGGGGAGTCCGGCGAGGCCGAGGAGGCGTTCGCCGCGCGGGTGTTCGCCGACCCGTTCTTCGGCCGGGTGGCGGGCGGCGTCGTGGGGTTCCTGCGCACCCGCGGCGTGCACCCGGTGCTGATGTTCGCCGAGACCGAGCGGGCCCGCGCGGAGGTGGTGGGCTTCCTGCGCCAGGGCAGCGCGGACGGCGCGCTGCTGGTGTCCACGCACGCCGAGGACCCGCTGCCCGCGCGGCTGGTCGAGGCCGGGGTGCCCGCGGTGCTGTTCGCCCGGCCCGCGCGGCCGCTCCCGATCAGCTTCGTCGACCTGGACCACGAGGCCGCCGCCCGACTGGCCGCCGACCACCTGGTCGCCAGGGGCTGCGCGCGGGTGGCCACCATCTCCGGGCCGCTGGACGTGCCCGCGGGCCGGGACCGGCTGAGCGGGTTCCGCGACGCGATGGCCCGGCACGGCCGCGCGTACGTGCCCAGCGCCGAGGGCGGGTTCACCGCGGACAGCGGCGCGGCGGCGATGGCCCGACTGCTGGCCGAGCACCCCGACCTGGACGGGGTGTTCGCCGCCAACGACCTCATGGCGCAGGGGGCGCTGGAGGTGCTGCGCGAGCACGGCAGGCGGGTGCCGCAGGACGTGGCGGTGGTCGGGTTCGACGACAGCAGCCCGGCGCTGCTGTGCCGCCCCCGGCTGACCACCGTGCGCCAACCGGTGGAGGACATGGCCGCCGAGATGGCGCGACTGCTGCTGGACCGGGTGGAGCGGCCCGGCTCGCCCCCGACCTCGGTCGTCTTCGACCCGGTGCTGGTGCGGCGCGAGTCGGCCTGACCGCGCGTTGACGTTCGCGCGACCCCGGCGTTACGCTCCGAGAGAGCGCTCTCCCAGCCTCCGGTGCCACGGGGGCACGTCCACGGGTCTTCGCCCCCTCCCGTCAGGTAGGACCATGAGCTCTCCCCGCACGCGTTCACGGGTGCTGGCGTTCGCGACCGCCTTGGGCGTCGCCGCGGTGCTCAGCCCCTCCTCCCCCACCGCCCAGGCCGCCGAGTGCGGCACCACCAACGTCGCGCTGAACCGGCCCGCCACCGCCTCGTCCACCGAGAACGGCGCAACCCCCGCCTCCGCCGCCGTCGACGGCGACACCGGCACCCGATGGTCCAGCGCGTTCAGCGACCCGCAGTGGCTGCAGGTGGACCTCGGCTCCGCGCAGCGGGTCTGCCGCGTGTCGCTGAACTGGGAGGCCGCCTACGGTTCGGCCTTCCAGATCCAGTTGTCCGACAACGGGTCCACGTGGACGACCGCCTACTCCACCACGACCGGGACCGGCGGCGCGCAGGCGCTGCCCGTGGCCGGTTCCGGCCGCTACGTCCGCGTGCACGGCACGACGCGGGCGACCGGCTACGGGTACTCGCTGTGGGAACTGGGCGTCAACACTGAGACGACCGGGACGCCCGCGGTTCCGCCCACCGACCCGCGCAACCCCGACTTCGGACCCAACGTCCTGGTCTACGGACCGGAGTCGTCCCAGGCGGACATGCAGAACCGGCTCAACGCCATCTCGAACCAGATGTGGACCAACCAGTTCGGCCCCGAGCGCTACGCGGTGCTGTTCAAGCCCGGCTCGTACGACGCCGACGTGAATCTGCGCTTCTACACCCAGGTCGCCGGTCTGGGCCTGCACCCGGACGACGTCGACATCAACGGCCACGTGCGCGTGGAGGCCGACTGGCTCCAGCAGGGCGACGACCCGAACAACAAGGGCAACGCCACGCAGAACTTCTGGCGCGCGGCGGAGAACATGTCCGTGACGCTGCCCCCCGGCCAGATCGAGCGCTGGGCCGTCTCGCAGGCCGCCGCGTACCGCCGGATGCACCTGCGCGGCCAGGTGCAGCTGTGGAACGGCGGCGACGGCTGGGCCAGCGGCGGCCTGATCGTGGACAGCAGGATCGACGGCGTCACGGTCTCCGGTTCGCAGCAGCAGTTCCTGACCCGCAACAGCGACCTCGCGGGCGGCTGGAACGGCTCGGTGTGGAACATGGTGTTCGTCGGCTCGCCGGGCTCACCCGCGCAGCACTTCCCCAACCCCTCGCACACCGTCGTCGACACCACCCCGGTGGTGCGCGAGAAACCGTTCCTGCACTTCGAGAACGGCGAGTACAAGGTGTTCGTCCCGGCGCTGCGGCACAACTCCCGCGGCACCAGCTGGGGCAGCGGCACCCCGGCGGGCCGGTCGATCTCGCTGGCCGAGTTCTTCATCGTCAAGCCGGGCACCCCGGTGGCCACCACCAACGCCGCGCTGGCGCAGGGCAAGCACCTGCTGCTGACCCCCGGCGTGCACCGCCTCGACGACACCATCACCGTCACCCGGCCCGACACCGTCGTGCTGGGCCTGGGCCTGGCGACGCTGTCGCCTGACACCGGCAGGCCCGCGATGACCGTGTCCGATGTGGACGGTGTGAAGCTGGCCGGATTCCTGGTCGACGCGGGCGTGGTCAACTCGCCGGTGCTGCTGCGGATCGGCCAGCCGGGCTCCTCGGCAGACCACTCCGCCAACCCGACCTCGCTGCACGACGTGTACCTGCGCGTCGGCGGGTCGCAGGCGGGCAAGGCCACGGTGAGCCTGGAGGTCAACAGCGCCAACACCATCATCGACCACACCTGGGTGTGGCGGGCCGACCACGGCGCGGGCGTCGGCTGGGACGTCAACACCGGGCGCAACGGCGTGGTGGTCAACGGCGCCAACGTCACCGCGTACGGGTTGTTCGTCGAGCACTACCAGCAGCACAACGTGGTGTGGAACGGCAACGGCGGCCGGACGTACTTCTTCCAGAACGAACTGCCCTACGACCCGCCGAACCAGGCGGCGTGGATGAACGGCTCGTCGCCGGGCTGGGCGGGCTACAAGGTCGCCGACCACGTCACCTCGCACGAGGCGTGGGGTGTGGGCGTGTACTGCTTCAACAACGCCAACCCCGCCGTGGTGACCGCCAACGGCTTCGAGGCGCCGCGCACGCCCGGTGTGCGGTTCCACGACTTGGTGACGGTGTCGCTGGGCGGCGTCGGCACGATCAACAACGTGATCAACGGCGTCGGTGGCGTGGCGAACACCGCCACCCAGGTCCGGTACCTGGTCGACTATCCGTGAGCCGAGGGGCCTGCCGCGGCGCACGGCAGGCCCCTCGCCCTCACTCGGCGACGCAGAGCAGGTGGCCCTCCGGGTCGGCGAGCACCACCCACTTCCCCGCACCGGGCTGGAAGTCGGGCTTCGTCGCGCCGAGGGCCACCAGCCGTTCGACCGCCTGGTCCACGTCGCCCACGGTGAAGTCCAGGTGCGCGTGCTTGCGGTCGTCGGGCCACCCCGGCCCCGCGTACCCGGCGACCCGCTGGAAGCCGATCTTCACCGGCCCGTCGCCGACGACGGCGAAGTCCTCGTCGCTGTAGCCGACCTCCCACCCGGTGGCGCGGCTGTAGAACCCCGCCAGCGCAGTCGGGTCGGCGCAGTCCAGGACGATCGTCGCGAGTTGCATGTGATCCCTCCTCGGTGTGTCGGCGGTCAGCCTCGCCGACACCGGCGCACGAGGTATTGAACATTCTTGTCCTCCCCCGGCGTACCTTGGCCACCGTGCGCGACGCGACCGATGTGGTCCACTGCGAGGACTTCACCGTCAGCGCGGTCACCTGCCGCGACGACCACGCGGGCTGGTCGGCGGCGGAACCCGCGGGCGAGCACCGGATCGTCCTGGTGCGGCGCGGGCGGTTCCGCCGGTGGACCCGCGACGGCGTGGCCGACCTGGACCCGACGAGGGCCTACCTCGACGTGCCCGATGAGGAGGCGCGCTTCGCCCACCCAGCGGGCGGTGACGTGTGCACGGCGGTGCGGGTGCGGCCGTCGCTGTGGCTCTCCGCGGCGGGTGAGGTCCGGCTGTCGCGGTCGACGCTGCACCTGGACGCCCGCTTGGACCTGGCGCACCGCAGGCTGCTGCGCGCGGAGGACCCGTTCGCCGCAGGCGAGGTGCTGGTGGACCTGCTGGCGCGGGCGGTGGCCCAGGTCGCGGTCGGTGCCACGCCGACGGGTCCAGCCGACCGCGCGGCGGTGGACGCGGCCCGCGCGGCGGTGCTGGTCGAGCACCCGGACTCGGCGGGGCTGGTCCCGCTGGCGCGGTTGGTCGGTGTGTCGCCGCACCGCTTGAGCCGGGCGTTCAGCCGCGAGGTGGGGATGTCGCTGACCCGGTTCCGCAACCGGGTCCGGGTGGGGCGGGCGCTGGACCGGCTGGAGGCCGGTGAGCGCGACCTGGCCGGGTTGGCCGCGGACCTCGGCTTCGCCGACCAGGCGCACCTGACCCGCACCGTCCGCGCGCACGTCGGCTGGACCCCAGCCGCCCTGCGCGCCGCCCTCGCCCCGAGCACCACCGGGACGGTCCCGCCGGGCGCGCGGCGGGCCGGGTGGTAGTTATCGGCCCGTCGCGGCGGGTCGGGTGGTACTTGCCGGTGGGGTGAGGGCGGCGGCGATCCACTCGTCGCTCGGGCCCGCGCCCAGCACGTCCCACTGCGCCGTCCCGTTGATGGTGTCCATCAGCGTCAGGAAGCGGTCGAACAGGTCGGTGTACTCGGCCACGGCGCGTTCGACGTGCCGCTCGACGGCGCCGGTGGGGTCGGGCTCGGCCATGGAGCGCCTCAGCTCGGCGATCTCGTGCTCGCCCAGCGGCCTGCCGGTGGCTTCGGCGGTGAGCCCGGCGAGCGAGTCCACGAGGCGTTCGGCGATCTCCCTGGCTCGCGGCGAGTCCGGGGACAGTCCGGACAGCTCGGCCGTGCGGGCCTCCACCTCGGCCCGCCGGTGCTCCTCGATCCGCGCCAGCATCGCGGGCGTGGCCAGGTCGACCGGCATGGGGGTGCCGAAGCCCTTGTGGAGGAACTGCCGGACCTCGCGGCGGAACGCGCCGTCGCGCACCAGCTCGGCCAGCTCGATCCAGGCTTGCAGCTGTTCGGTGGTGGGCTCCTCGGGCAGGTCGGGGCGCAGCTGGTGCAGCTGCTCGACCAGGTACGGCGGGATGGTCAGGCCGTCGGTGACCTCGTCCCAGAACTCGCCGATGAGCCGGGCGCGGTCGTCGTCGGACATCGAGACGAGGTTGTGCATGAGTGCCACCTGCTCGGGTTCGGTGTGCTGGTTGACGATGGTGCGCAGGACCGCCCGCCTGGCGCTCAGGTCGCGCAGCTGGCGCTCGACCAGCGCGAGGTGGGTCGCGGCCAGCTGGCGCAGGGTCGTCCCCTCCGCCAGCAGCTCGCGGATGTCGTCCAGGCTCGCGCCCAGTTCGCGCAGGGTGCGGACGAGCTCCAGCCTGGCGATGGCGTCGACGTCGTAGAGTCGGTGACCCGCCCGGGTGTGACTGGTGGGGGCGATGACGCCTTCGTCGGCGTAGAACCTGATGGCGCTCACGCTGAGCCCGGTGCGGCGCGCCACGTCCCCTATCGGGTACAGGTGGTTGTCGTCCATGGCCGCCACCCTGCTACCTCAAGCGGGTTGAGGTGCAACTCCTCCCGACGGACATTTCCGCATCGGTCGATGCGGAAGGGGTAGTCTGCGGGGGTGGGGACCGGACAGCGCCGCCCGACCGGCCGACCGCGGGGATTCGACGCCGACGAGGCCCTGGAGCGCGCCCTGCTGGTCTTCTGGGAGCGGGGCTACGAGGGCGCCAGCCTGGCCACCCTGACCGAGGCGATGGGCATCTCCACCACCAGCATGTACGCGGCCTTCGGCAACAAGGAGGAGTTGTTCCGCAAGGCCCTGGAGCGCTACAGCGAGGGTCCCAGCGCGTATCTGGCCCGCGCCCTGGAGGAGCCCACCGCTCTTCGCGTCGCCACCGCGATCGTCGCGGGCGCCATCCGGACCACGACCCGCCCGACGGGCCCCAACGGCTGCCTGGGCGTCCAGGGCGCCTTGGCCACCGGCGACTCCGGCCGCGCGGCCCGCGACCTGCTCATCACTTGGCGCGGCAACGACTACTCCCGCATCCGGGATCGGTTCCAGCGCGCCGTCGACGACGGCGACCTGCCCGAGGGAGCCGATCCGGCACTGCTGGCCCGCTACGTCACCACCCTGACCTACGGCATCGCCGTGCAAGCCGCCAGCGGCGTGCACCGCGACGAGCTCCAGGAGATGGCCGATGCCGCCCTGCGCGGCTGGCCGCTCCGCTGAGCACGACGCGCCCTTCACCCCTCCATTTTTGTACCGATCGATGCAGAACGTGCTACAGTCGATTCCGCATCGATCGATGCGGAAGTCGGCCCAGGCCAGCCCGCGTGGAACTGCCCTGGGCGATCACCGCGAGCGACCGCTGCGGTGCGACTGCCACGCGGAAGGGGACCTCCGATGTCCGACAGCGCTCTGCGCGAGTTCTACCTTCGCTACATCCAGCAGCTCAACGCCCACCAGTTCGACCGGATGGACGAGTTCATCAGCGAGCGGACCACCTTGAACGGTGAGCCCGCCACCCTGGACGACCTCATCGCCGTGCAGAAAGCCGACGTGGACGCGGTGCCGGACCTGCACTGGGAACTCGAGGAACTGCTCTTCGACGGTGACCGCCTGGCCGCACGCCTGGTCAACACGGGCACCCCGGTCAAGCGGTGGCTGGGTGTGGCGCCCACCGGCGCCTCGTTCGAGATCACCGAGTACGCCATCTACCAGGTCCGCGACGGGCGCTTCGTGCACATGACAGCCCTGCACGACGCGGGCGAGCTGCGCAGGCAGCTCTCAGCGGCCACCCGATCCCGAGGAGAAGCATGACCATCACACTGATCACCGGGGCCAACAAGGGCATCGGTTTCGAGACTGCCAAACAGCTGCTGGTCCTGGGGCACGTCGTCTACATCGGCGCGCGTGACGCCCGGCGGGGCGAGGAAGCCGCGGCGGCGCTCGGCGCGCGGTTCGTCCAGCTCGACGTGACCGACGACGCCTCGGTGAGCAGCGCGCTGGGGACGATCGGTTCGGCCGAGGGGCGGCTGGACGTCCTGGTGCACAACGCGGGCGTGCTCGGCGACGACGGCATGGACGGTCCCACGGCGCTGCGGGTCTTCGACACCAACGCGGTCGGCATCGTGCGCGTCACCGAGGCGGCGCTCCCCCTGCTGCGCAAGTCGGCCAACCCCACCGTGGTCACCGTCTCCAGCAGCGCCGGATCGTTCTGGGCGGTGACCAACCCCGACCGGCCCGAGTTCCACCTGCCCCTCGCGCTCTACTCCGCGTCCAAGGCGGCGGCCACCATGCTGACGGTCCAGTACGCCAAGTCGCAGCCGGGCATCAAGTTCAACGCGCTCGAACCCGGCACCACGGCCACCGACATGACCGCGGCCTTCGGGATCGGCCGCTCCCCGGAGGAGAGCGCCAGAGCCGTCGTGCGCCTGGCGACCCTCGACGCGGACGGCCCGACGGGGACCTTCCAGGACGAGAACGGGGAGCTGCCCTGGTAGATCCCCGTTCGGAAAGCGGTTACACGGACGCGGTCGCGCGGCGGGGCGCTCGGTAGGCCCACTGCCACAGCGCCTCCAGCGGTCCACGCGGGAAGCGGCGCATCCACCACGACGCGCCCGCCAGCAGCAGCGCCGAGATCACCAGCCACACCGCCGCGGTGAACCACACCCCCAGGTGGCCGAACCGGTCGGCCAGGCCCAGCCCCCACTGGTAGCACAGCACCGACGCCAGCAGGTTCTGCGCCACGTAGCAGCTCAGCGCCGAGCGACCGACCGCCGTCACACCGCGCCGCAGCACACCCGCCTCGGCGCGCATCCGGTGCACCAGCGCGGTGATCAGCCCCAGCAGGCCGAACGCCACCAGCGGCGCGCTGAGGTACCGGTCGACCAGGAACCACCCGTTCCCGGCCAGCGCCGTGGCGAGGTTCAGCGGCACGCCGACCCCCAAGCCCCACAGCATCAGCCGCCGCCGCACGCGCAGCCCCCGCGCGGTGTCCTCCAGCGCACCGGCGCGGAACAACCGCGCGCCCGCGAGGAAGAGCGCCGCGGTCAGCGGCAGCACCAGCACCGCCTCCGCCCGGTACAGCCCCCAGAACTCCAGTCGCGTTTGGACTTGCGCGGGCCAGCTCGCCGTGTCGGGGGACGTCTCCGTGCCGGTGAGCGACGCGCCCGCCGACAGCATCGCCGCGGTCAGCAGGCCGATCACCGCCGAGTGCAGCGCGACCAGCGCGACCGTCCACCCGCGCACCACCCGGTCACCGCGCCCGACCAGGAACGCGACCAGCACCGAGACCGCGGCGTAGGACATCAGCACGTCGAACTCGAACACCAGCACGTAGTGCAGCGCGCCTTCCAGCAGCAGCAGCGCCGACCGCCACAGGTACCAGCCCGGCCACCGCTCCCCCCTGCGCACCGCCGAGCGGTGCTGCACCGCGAGGCCGATGCCGAACATGATCGACAGCAGGCCGAGGAACTTGCCGTTGCTGACCGTGCGCAGCAGCAGTTCCCCGATGCCGTCCGCCCCGTCGAGGAACCCGGCGGGCCCCCTGGGATCGGTGAAGATCCAGACGTTGGTACCCAGCGTGCCCAGGATGGCTACGCCGCGCAGCACGTCCAGGGCTGTGATCCGACCGCTCATCCGTCCCCCCTCCGCAAGTCGTCACGGCGAAGGTAGGCGGCGGTCGTGGCGGAGGTCGTCGGCCGATCGTGCCGTCAGCGGTCGCACCTTCGTAGGACCCGCACGAAGGCCCACCACGTGCGGTGAAGAAGTCGCCACGCAGACGTAACAACGCGCACGTCGCGCGCAACATCCGGTTCATAGCTTCGCTATTCCACCACCTGCCGAAAGGAGCCGCTGGTGCGATTAGGAAACCTTCACCGCGCTCTGCTCGCCCTCCTGCTGCCCGCCCTGGTGGCGACCGGGTGCGTGAGCGAGCCGGGAGCCGGGTCGACCGACGGCGCGTCCGGGGACGAGATCAGGGTCGGCGTGCTGCACTCGCTCAGCGGCACCATGGCGATCAGCGAGGTCACCGTGCGCGACGCGGAACTGCTGGCCGTCGAGGAGCTCAACGCGGCGGGCGGGGTGCTGGGCAAGAAGCTGGTCCCCGTGGTCGAGGACGGCGCGTCGGACTGGCCGACCTTCGCCGAGAAGGCCCAGAAGCTGATCTCCCAGGACCGGGTCGCCGCGGTCTTCGGCGGGTGGACCTCGGCCAGCCGCAAGGCGATGCTGCCGGTGTTCGAGCGCAACAAGGCGCTGCTGTGGTACCCGGTGCAGTACGAGGGGCTGGAGAGCTCGCCCTACATCTTCTACACCGGCGCGACCACCAACCAGCAGATCGTGCCCGCGCTGGACTACCTGGCCTCCCAGGGCAAGAGGCGGATGTTCCTGGTGGGCAGCGACTACGTCTTCCCGCGCACCGCCAACAAGATCATCAAGGCGTACGCGGCGGCCAAGGGCGTCGAGGTGCTCGGCGAGGAGTACACCCCGCTGGGGCACACGGAGTACAGCACGCTGGTCAACAAGATCTCCGACGCCCGGCCGGACGCGGTGTTCAACACCCTCAACGGCGACAGCAACGTCGCGTTCTTCAAGCAGCTGCGCGGTTCCGGCATCACCGCCGGGACCACGCCGGTGGTGTCGGTGAGCGTGGCGGAGGAGGAGGTCAGGGGGATCGGCCCGGAGAACATCGCGGGCCACCTGGTGGCCTGGAACTACTACCAGACCACCCGGACGCCCGCCAACGAGTCGTTCGTCAAGGCGTTCAAGGCCAAGTACGGCGCGGACAAGGTGACCTCCGACCCCATGGAGGCGGGCTACAACGCGGTGAAGCTGTGGGCCGAGGCGGTGAAGAAGGCGGGCACCGCGGAGGTGGAGGCGGTCAGGCAGGCGTCCGGCGGCATCGCGCTGGACGCGCCCGAGGGCCGGACCACCATCCACGGCGACAACCAGCACGTGGCCAAGACCGCGCGCATCGGCGTGGTGCAACCGGACGGGCAGATCCGGGAGGTGTGGGCGTCCGACGGGCCGATCGAGCCCGACCCCTACCTCAAGGGCTACGACTGGGCCTCGGGGCTGAGCTGACGTGGCGGCGCTGGCCAACCAGCTCCCCATCGGGCTGAGCATCGCCGCGGTGCTCCTGCTGATCGCGCTGGGCCTGACGTTCACCTTCGGCCAGATGGGCGTGGTCAACATGGCGCACGGCGAGTTCATCATGGTGGGCGCCTACACCGCGTACCTGCTGCAGGGCGCGGTCGGCGGCCAGTCGCTGCTGGTGGCGCTGCCGGTGGCCTTCGCGGTGGCGGGCCTGCTGGGCCTGCTGCTGGAGTGGTCGCTGATCCGGCGGTTCTACGGCCGCCCGCTGGACACCCTGCTGCTGACGTGGGGGATGAGCCTGGTGCTGCAGCAGCTCGCGCGGGACGTCTTCGGCGCGCCCAACGTGCAGGTGACCGCACCGGCCTGGCTGGTCGGCGGGGTCGACGTGCTCGGCGTCCGGCTGCCGCACAACCGGGTCTTCATCACGGCGCTGGCCGCGCTGTGCGTGCTCGGGGTGTGGCTGTACCTGGCCAAGCTGCCGCAGGGCAAGCGGATGCGGGCCGTGGTGCAGAACCGCGAGCTGGCCGCGTGCAGCGGGATCGCCACCGGGCGGGTGGACCGCTCCACCTTCCTGCTCGGCTCCGGGCTGGCCGGGGTGGCGGGCGTCGCGCTGACCCTCGTCGGTCCGGTCGGCCCCGGCCTGGGCACCTTCTACATCGTCGACGCGTTCCTGGTCGTCGTGGCGGGCGGGCTCGGCCGGCTGCGCGGCGCCGTGCTGGCCGCGCTGGCGCTGGGCTTCCTCAACGGCTACCTGGAGTTCTGGACCGACGCCAGCCTGGCCAAGGTGCTGGTGTTCGTGGCGGTCATCGCGTTCCTGCAGGTCCGCCCGCAGGGCATGGTCGCGCTGCGCGGGAGGTCGTTGGGATGAGCGGGCGGATCTCCCTGGTGCTGTGCGTGGTGCTGCTGGCCGTGGCGCCGCTGGTGCTCTCGCCGTTCCGCCTGGGGCTGCTGGCCAAGTACCTGTGCTTCGCGATCGTCGCGGTCGGCATCGCGCTGGCGTGGGGCCGAGGCGGGATGCTCACGCTGGGGCAGGGCGTGTTCTTCGGTCTGGGCGGCTACGCGATGGGCATGCACCTGAAGCTGCGCGAGGCCGGACCGGCCGGGCTGCCGGACTTCATGGTCTGGAGCGGGGTGGAGGAGCTGCCCGCGCTGTGGAAACCCTTCGCCAACCCGGTGTTCGCGCTGGCCGCCGTGGTCGTGCTGCCGGGGCTGGTGGCGTTCCTGCTGGGGCTGCTGGTGTTCCGGCAGCGGGTGCGCGGCGCGTACTTCGCGATCCTGTCCCAGGCGCTGGCCGCCGCGTTCGTCATCCTGCTGGTGGGCAGGCAGGGGTTGACCGGCGGGACCAACGGGCTGACCAACTTCAGCCGGTTCTTCGCGCTGGACCTGACCGACCCCGGCGGCAGGCGGGTGGTCTACGCGATCACCGCCGCGGCGCTGGTGCTGACCTACCTGGCGGTGAAGCTGGTGGTGCGCAGCCGGTTCGGCGCGCTGCTGGTCGCGGTGCGCGACCACGAGGACCGGGTGCGGTTCCTCGGCTACGACCCGGCGCTGGTCAAGACCATCACCTTCACCGCATCCGCGGTCGTGGCGGGCTTGGCCGGGGCGCTGTTCGTGCCGGTCGTCGGCATCATCTCCCCGGCGCTGCTGGGCGTGGTGCCGTCGCTGGAGCTGCTGGTGGGCGTGGCGCTGGGCGGCCGGTTCTCGCTCGCGGGAGCCGTGGCGGGCGCGATCGCGGTCAACTACGCGAAGACCTTGTTCAGCGAGGACTTCCCGGAGGGCTGGCTGTACCTGCAGGGCGGGCTGTTCGTGCTGGTGCTGGTGTTCGCGCCGAGGGGGCTGGCCGGGGTGGTCGAGGCCGCGCGCGACCGGTTCCGCCGCCGCCCGCGCGAGGAGGTGGCGGGGTGAACCCGGTGCTGGAGGTGCGCGGGCTGCGCGTGGTGTTCGACGGGTTCGCCGCGCTGGACGGGGTGGACCTGACCGTGGCGGAAGGGGAGCTGCGCTTCCTCATCGGCCCCAACGGGGCGGGCAAGACCACGCTGATCGACGTGATCACCGGGCTGACCAGGCCGGCGGCGGGCAGCGTGCGGTTCGACGGGGTCGAACTGGTCGGCCTGCGCGAGCACCGCGTCGTGCGGCTGGGCGTGGGGCGCACGTTCCAGACCGCCGCGGTGTTCGAGGAGCTCAGCGTGGTGGACAACCTCGACCTGGCGGCGGGCTTCCGGCTGCCCCTGCGGTCGTTGCTGCGCCGCCGCCGCGGGATCTCCGACGAGGTCGCCGCGGCGCTGGAGACCGCCGGTCTGACCGCGCTGGCCGACCGGCCCGCCGGGGTGCTCTCGCACGGCCAGCGGCAGTGGCTGGAGATCGGGATGCTGCTGGTGCAGCGCCCCCGACTGCTGCTGCTGGACGAACCGGTCGCCGGGATGAGCAGGGACGAGCGGGAGCGGACCGGCGGGCTGCTGGAGCGGATCGCCCGGACGCACACGGTCGTCGTCGTGGAGCACGACATGGAGTTCCTGCGGCGGTACGCGCGCGAGGTGACCGTCCTGCACCAGGGGCGGGTGCTGCGGGAGGGCTCGGTGGCCGAGGTGCAGGACGACCCGCGAGTGCGCGAGGTGTACCTCGGGCGCTCCAAGGGGGAGGCGGTGACCTGATGCTCTCGGTGTCCGATGTGGACGTTCGCTACGGCCGTGCGCGTGTCCTGCACGGGGTGAGCCTCGAAGTGCCCACCGGCTCGCTGGTGTGCCTGATGGGTCGCAACGGGGTGGGCAAGACGACGCTGTTGAAGACCACCATGGGACTCCTGCGGCCCGCCGCGGGCCGCGTCGAGCTGGAGGGCGAGGACATCACCGGACTGCCCACGCACCAGCGGGTGCGCCGCGGCATGGCGTTCGTGCCGCAGGGCCACGTGTCCTTCCCGCAGCTGACCGTGTGGGAGAACCTCCAGGTGACGCTGGAGGCCACCAGCCACCGGCAGGCGTCGGCGGTGGAGGAGGCGCTGGCGGTGTTCCCCACCCTGCGCCCGCTGTTCAAGCGGCCCGCCGGGTTCCTGTCCGGCGGGCAGCGCCAGCAGTTGGCCATCGCGCGGGCGCTGATCACCCGCCCGCGCTTGCTGCTGCTGGACGAGCCGACCGAGGGCGTGCAGCCCTCGGTCATCGACGAGATCGAGCTCGCGGTGCGGCGGCTGCACCGGCAGGCGGGGCTGACGGTGCTGCTGGTCGAGCAGTACCTGGACCTCGCGCTGCGGCTGGCGGACAGCTTCGTCGTGCTGGACGCGGGGCGGGTGGCGCACGCCGGTCCGGTCGCCGAGCTGCACGACGAGTCCGTGCGGCGCCTGCTGTCGGTGTGAGGGTCAGCGGCGGCGGGTGGCCATCCGGCCCAACGCCGCCGCTCCCACGATGAGCAGGAGCGCGGTCAGACCCCAGCGGCGCTGGTCGCGCACGTCGTGGTCGAGCGGGACCGCCGCCTCGGCCCGCTGCTGCGGGACCCTCAGTCCGGTGCGCCCCCGCGACGACGTGGACGCCTCGGTCGGCGCGGCGCTCGACGCCGTGGTCGTGGGCGTGGTCGTCGGGGTGGTCGTCGGGGTGGTCGGGGCGGTGGTCTCGGCCGTGCCCGGTGCGGTCGTGGGGTCGGCTGCCGGAGCGGACGTGCGGGACGGGGTGCCGGGACCGCCCGGCGGGACGACCGCGGTGCCCGTCGGCGGGGTGGTCGGGGTCGCGGTCGTCGTCGGGTCGACCACCGGCGGTGCGGCCAGGCAGCCCGACGAGTCCAGGGTGCGGAACTCCGGGCCGGAGCCGAGCCGGACCACCGCGCCCGAACCGTCCAACGCCACCCTCCACAGCGTGCTGCGGCCGTGGTGCCGGTTGCTGGTGGTGTACAGCGCGCCGTCGCGCCCCAGCGCCACCGACCCGTAATCCGGACCGCCCGGCAGCTCCCCGGTCCCCGGCACGGTGCGCACGGCTCCGCCGGCGGGGTCGATCGCGACGACGTGGGCCTTGCCGTGCTGCCCGCTGGCCACGCCGTGCAGCAGCCCCGTCACCGGGTCGGCGTCGAAGTCGTCCACAGCCAGCGCCTCGGGGTGCAGCCACGTCTCGCGCACCACCCGCAGGTAGCTCGCGCTGGCGGGGTCGACGTCCACCGACAGCAGCCGCAGCCCCGACCGCACCACCAGCCGCTCCCCCACCACCGCGCCCGCCACCGCGGCGCGCAGCGGCAACGAGTGCCGCGAGGGCAGCTGCCGCTGGTTGCCCGCGCGGTCGAAGGCGACCACCCGGCCGGACTCCGCGACGCCGTAGACCAGGTCCTGGGGCGCGGAGTAGCCGATGGCGTTGACCCGCTCGCCGAGCACGGCCACCGGCGTGGCCGCGCCGCTGGGCAGGTCGACCCGGACCAGCGCGGAGGGGCCGCGCTCGGCCGTCTCCACCTGGAGGGTGGCGCACGCCGCGAGGGCCAGCGCCTCGATCATCCGAACCGCTCCAGGGCGGCCCGGAAGGCGCCCGGATCGACGTCCGCGCCGCCGCCGAACGGGTTCTGCATCTGGTAGGTCGCGTACAGCAGCAACGCGATGGTCGCGGTGAGGGTGCCGACGATGATCACGTGCGCGCGCACCGACGGACCGCCGAACAGCAGCGGCAGCCCGATGGACAGCACGCTGCCCAGCAGCAGGGTGAACCACACGACCGCGTCCACGCCCGAGCCCGCCGCGTCGAGCCGGTCCTGGCGGGCCTCGTAGACCAGCCAGAGCTGGTGCGCGGCCTCGGTCTTGCGCTCGACCTGCCACTCGTCGTCGACCTGCGCCCGCGCCACGGCCTGCCGCAGCCGGTCCAGCTGGGACCAGCCGGTGGACGGCACCGCCGCGCCCCCGCTCATCCTCGGCCACTCGTCGTTGATCACCGTGGTGGCGTAGGCCCGCGCCAGCGCGCGGACCTGCTCCCCGGTCCCGGCGGGCAGGGAGTCGCTCGCCCACGCGGCGGCGACCAGCCCGTCCGCCTCCCGGTACGACGCGTCGTCGGCTTCCTTGGCCGCGTCGAACAGGGCGATGAGCACGAAGGCCATCAGCACGGCGTTCAGCCCCGCGACGATGGTGAACACCTGGCCCGCGGCCTCGTTGTTGCGCGCGCGCTCTTCATGCGCCCAGAAGCGGCGGATGAGGTACGCCAGCACGGCGGCGCCGATCGCCGCGCCGCCGACCCACAGCGCGCTGAGGAGGTACAGGTTCATGCGGGCGCTCCCGGTGCTCCAGGCACCGCCCCGACAAGCGGATTCACGCCGCGCAAGCTAGCGACGCGCTTCGGGGGCGGACAAGACCGCGCGCTCGGACGTCCGGAAATACCAACCGATCAGGTGATATTTGCCTTGAGGCCGCTGAAATGCGGAAACGATCCGGCGAACAGCAGTTCCAGCCCGCCGAGGTGCAGCCGATCATGAGCACCAGCAGGGGCACCACCGCGGCCACCTGCACGGCCACCAGTCCCACCCAGTCCGGCACCGGGGCTGGCCGCGACCAGTCCGGGCGGTCCGGTGTGGCCACCAGCGAGCGAGAAGGGTTGCCGCGCAACGGGGACAGCTTGCCCAGCAAGGTCGAACGTTCTGCCCCGGTCGGCGGTGAGGTCCAGTCTCGCGGGCTTTCCCGCCTCCGCGGCGAGGGATCGTCCGCGGACAGCTCCAGCAGCAGCGGTCCGTCGGAGGCGGACGACGCGGCCGAGCACCCGACGAGCGGCAGGGCGGGCAGGAGCAGACGGATCACTGGGCCAAATCCCTTCTCGTGGAAGCGAAATCACCGGCGGCCACCCGCGTGCTTCGCCTGCGGCACCAGGAAAACCAGCACCAGCAGGCACGCCACCAGCGTGGCGGTGCCGAAGGGCGACTGCCACCGGCGCAGCGCGAACAGCGGCACCAGCGACGCGCGGAACGCCAGGGACAGCACGGCGGGCAGCAGCTCGCGCAGCGACGGGCGGCGGTCCGGCGAGCTGTCGCTCCACGCGGTGCGCAGCGGAGTGGCCAGGATGATCACCACCGACGCGACCAGCCCGAGGTGCGTGGGGCCGAACGGGATGTCGACGCCGGTCTCGATGCCCAGGAAGGTGTGCCAGAGGTAGTCGTCCAGGCCGCGCCTGCCCCGCTGGAGGTCGCGGCGAAGCCGGAGTAGAACACCGCGTGCACCGTGACGAGGTCCGGGCGGTAGCCGGCCCTGATCCGGCCCTGTCGCGGCATGACCACCGGCATCGCGGGCAGCCTGGGAGCCGGTAAGCGTGCTGCCCGCACTCCGTGGTGCGGTTAACCGCACCACGCCGGCCCGAACACCGACCCCGCCCGTTCCGAACGCTCAGCTCGCGGTGCCTGGACGCGCGACTCGCCCGCGTGGAGCGGGGGGCGGTCAAGCGCCACCGTTCAGTAGCGCAGGACGGCCAGGACGCGGCGGTGGTCGTGCGGGCCGCCTGCGCCAGCAGGTCCTCGGCGTCCTCCACGGCGCCTTCCGCAGCAGCGTCGAGTTCTCCGCGATCACGACCCGCACGGCAGCACCACCAGCGGGCCGACCCGGTTGCGCGGCTGCGCGCGACGACGTACACCGCGCACACCACCGTGACGCCGTATCCGAGCAGCACGTGCTCGACGTGGCCGCCCGGACTGCCCGGTAACGCCCGCGTGATCGGCCCCGCTATTCCTGTCGAGAGACGCACAACGGGGGTGACGTGCATGGTCGGGTCCGGTTTATCCGAAGGGGACGGCCGCTGCGGCCGGTGGTACGAGGCGGCGATCGGGGTGCTCGTGCCCGGCGCGGTGCGCCCGGACCGCGGCGAGGCGGTCACCCGGTCCCGCGACCTGGGCGCGGTGCGGGTCTGCGAGGTGGTGGCGTCCGGGCCCCGCGCACCCCGGACTCCCGAGCTCGTCCCCGCGCAGGCCCCTTCGCGCTACCACCTGGTGCTCGCTCTCAGCGGGACGTTCGGCATCGCCCAGGCGGGACGGGAGGCCGTGCTGGGGGCGGGCGACCTGGTGCTGTGCGGCACCTCCCGCCCGCTGCGCCGCTGGGCCGTCCCCGACCGCGAGCTGAGCGCGAGGGTGGTCGTGCAGTTCCCCGAGGAGCTGCTGCCGCTGCCGCCGGAGCAGGTGGACCGGCTGCTGGCGGTGCGGCTGCCCGGCCGCGAGGGGCTGGGCGCGCTGCTGGCCGGGTCGCTGCGGGAGCTGCTGGCGGGTGCCTCGGGCGGGCACGCCGCGCGGCTGGCCGACATCTCGCTGGACCTGCTGGCGGCGCTGCTGGCGCGCGAGCTGGCGGTGGAGCCGGAGCCGTTCGGGCGCGGCAGGCACCGGGCGCTGCTGGCGCAGGTCCGCCACCACATCGCCGAGCACCTGTCCGACCCGGATCTGTCCCCGGCCTCGGTGGCCGCGGCGCACCACCTGTCCGTGCGGCACCTGCACCGGTTGTTCGCCGAGCGGGGCACGTCGGTGGCGGCGACAATCCGCGCGCTGCGGTTGGAGCGGTGCCGCCGGGACCTGGCCTCGTCCGGCGAACTGGTGCACGTGGTGGCCGCACGGTGGGGTTTCACCGATCCGGCGCACTTCAGCAGGTTGTTCCGCGGCACGTTCGGGCTCTCGCCCAGCGAGCACCGGGAGGTGTGGGCGGGCCTTCGTGTTCCCGAAGGCCCCTCGGAGCCCGCCTGAAGGTTCCTCACATGCCCGCTGAGCGCTCCGTTCGGGCATCTCGAACAGGTGAGCGACAGCCGTGGTGTGCGTTTGGCGACACGTGCGGCGCCGACTCCCCCGTGGTCGAATGCTTTCGGTCCGGCCGATCGCCCGACAGGCGGTTGACTCGGAATCAGTGAATTGGTAACAAAGATTCATCATTCCTGAAAATAAGATCACGGCCGCCCCGGCCCGTTGTCCCCGCCCAGCACCGCGCCAGGGAGGCACCATGCTCAGACGTTCCCTCACCGCGCTCTTCTCGGTCCTGCTGATATCCACCGCGCTCCCGCTCGCCGCCGCCGCACCGGCCGCGGCGGTGCCCATGCCGACCGACCCGGTGGTCCCCCTGCTGGACAACGGCGCTTCCCGCACGCCGCCCATGGGGTTCAACAACTGGAACTCCTTCGGCTGCGACGTGTCCGAGGCGCTGATCAAGCAGACCGCGGACATCTTCGTCTCCTCCGGCCTGCGCGACGCGGGCTACGAGTACGTCAACATCGACGACTGCTGGTCGCTGCACCAGCGCGACGCCGCGGGCAACCTGGTGCCCGACCCGGCGAAGTTCCCCAGCGGCATCAAGGGAACCGCCGACTACGTGCACTCCAAGGGCCTCAAGCTGGGCCTCTACGCCGACGCGGGCACGATGACCTGCGCGGGCTACCCCGGCAGCCTCGGCTACGAGCGGCAGGACGCGGCCCTGTTCGCCTTGTGGGGCGTGGACTACCTGAAGTACGACAACTGCTACAACCAGGGCATCGACGTCAAGCAGCGCTACCAGGCGATGCGCGACGCGCTGCTGGCCACCGGCAGGTCCATCGTGTTCAGCATCTGCGAGTGGGGCGAGAACCAGCCGTGGCGGTGGGGCCGGGAGGTGGGCCACCTGTGGCGCACCACGCCCGACATCACCGACACCTGGGGCAGCGTGGTCGACATCTTCCACCGCAACGTGGGCCTGCACAACGCGGCGGGCCCCGGTGGCTGGAACGACCCGGACATGCTGGAAGTCGGCAACGGCGGCATGACCGACACCGAGTACCGCAGCCACTTCACGCTGTGGGCGGCGATGTCCGCGCCGCTGCTGATCGGCGCCGACCTGCGCACCATGTCGCAGGAGACCATGTCCATCTTCCTCAACCGCCAGGTCATCGCGGTCAACCAGGACTCGCTGGGCGTGCAGGCCAGGCCGGTGTGGAGCGACGGCACGCGGCACGTGCTGAGCAAGCCGCTGGCCAACGGCGACCGCGCGGTGGTGCTGTTCAACGAGGGCGGCGCGGCCACGACGATCAGCACCACGCTGCAGGCCGTCGGGCTGCCCGGCGGCGGTTCCACGCTCACCGACGCGTGGACCGGCCGGACCAGCCGCACCGGCGAGGTCGTCGGCGCCGTGGTGCCCGCGCACGGCGCGGTGATGTACCGCATCCGCGCCGACCAGAGCCCGCCCGCCGGGGCGACCAACCTGGTCGGCGGCTCGTCGGGCCGGTGCCTGGACCTGCCCAACGGGGCCACCGGCGTGTCACTGCACATCTGGGACTGCAACGGCGGCCCCAACCAGCAGTTCGTCGGCACCGCGTCCGGTGAGCTGCGGGTGTTCGGCGACAAGTGCCTGGACGCCTACAACAACGGCCGCGCCGAGGGCACCGCGGTGGTGGCGTGGACCTGCCACGGCGGGCCGAACCAGCGCTGGGTTCGCTACCCGAGCGGGCAGTACGTCGGCGTGGAGTCGGGGCTGTGCCTGGACGTGACCGCCGGGCACCTGCCGGAGAACAACCGCAACGGGGCCCAGGTCGCCCTGTGGCGCTGCAACGAGGGCCCGAACCAGGTGTGGTCGCGCCAGTGACCGGAGTGTGATCCCCGCCCGCCGCGCCGGGCGGGGATCACGCGGCGCGGGTCACGAGCAGGGCGGCCGGGTGCGCGCGGCGGCGCGGAACGCCTCGATGTACTTGGGCAGCTCCACCATCGCCCGCTCCCACCGCTCGGCGGCGACCTGGCCCTCGAACACCGCGTCCACCGCCAGCCGGTCCACCTCCTCGGTCATCGGGCAGCCCGAGTCGCGCAGCTTGCGCGACAGCTCCAGCCGGTAGAGCCGGGCGGCGACCTCGTCCAGGGTCGTCCGCAGGCTGGCCACCACGCGCTCGGCCTCGTCGGGTTCCAGTACCAGCAGGCCCTGCTCGGCCAGGCGCAGGAACAGATCTCCGGCGAAAGCAGTGCCCTCGTCGGTCAGCACACCCATCACGCCTCCGCCTGCCGCCGGGGTTGTCGACACGACTCCATCACGCGCGTCGGATCGGATACACGCGCGTGCACCGGTTCTGCCCGCGCGTACCGGACTTCTGCCCTCCTGTCCCCTGAACTCCCGAGCGGGGTTCTCAGCGCCGGGCGCGCCACCGGGCCGGGTCCACTCCCGCGGCCCGCAGCGCCTCCTCCAGCCCGCGCAGGGCCAGGCGGTCGGCGCGCTCGTTGTCCGGGTCACCCGCGTGGCCCTTGACCCAGTGCCACTCGACCCGGTGCCGTCGCGCGGCCCGCGCCAGCTCCTGCCACAGGTCGGCGTTCTTGACCGGCTGCTTCGCCGCGGTCGTCCAGCCGTTGGCCCGCCACTTCACGATCCACGACGTGATGCCGTTGCGGACGTAGGTGCTGTCGGTGTGCAGCCGCACCGAGGAGGGGCGCTTGAGCGCTTCCAGCGCCCGGATGGGGGCCAGCAGCTCCATCCGGTTGTTGGTGGTGGTCCCGGCGTCGCCGCCGCACAGCTCCTTCTCGTGCGGCCCGTGCCTGAGCACCGCGCCCCAGCCGCCGGGGCCGGGGTTGCCCCAGCACGCGCCGTCGGTGTAGATGTCCACTGCCCCGTCCACCGGGGGAAATCTACACGCGGGCCGCCTGGGCGCTGAGCGCGAACACCTTGAGGTTCTGGTTGGCCGACAGGACGACGGACGTGGCGGTGCGGGCGGCGTCCACTGGCACGCTCACGTGCCAGATCCGCACGGCCCTGCCGTCCGCCGTGCCGTCAGTGCGGTAGCGGGTGGTGGTGGACAGCGCGGTGCGCTCGCCGAAGCGCGCGGCGGGGCTCGCCCAGTCGGTGACCGACAGCCGGGCGGTCGAGGTGGTGCCGTCGGCGTAGGCCACGGTCAGGTCGGCGTGCTGGTCGCCGTTGACCGCCGTGACGAGCAGGTCCAGCGCCGCGTACCGGTCCGCGGTGAGGTGCAGGCGCTGCCCGCGCGCGGTCAGGAAGTTGCGCGCCGCGCCCGTGGTCGGCGGGACGGCGTACTCGCCGCCGTCGATCGTGCGCGGACCCGCGGCGGGCAGCTGCTCGGCGGGGAAGCTCCACCCCTTGCCGTCCAGGTCGCCCTGGTGCTTGGCGTCCGCGGTCGCCGCACCGTCCACATCGTACTGTCCACTCAGGTCCTGGGCACACCACGAGCCCGATTCGGCGCACGGGCGGGGCAGGTTCGGGACCGGCCCGGCGGCGGGCAGCACGTGGTCCACGGGCAGCTCTTCGACGCCCCACGAGGTGTTGGGCGTGGCGGCGACGTCCACGACGAGGTGCCCGCCCCCGGTGACGAACCGCTCCGGCAGCCACGACCTGCCGTGGTCGCGGCCGTCGTACCGCACGCCTCGGACGTAGACGTTGCTCGGGGAGGCGTTCGGCGCGGTGATCGTGATGGTCGGGGCGCCGTCGCGGTTGATCCTCGCCCGTGGGAAGACCGGGCTGGACAGCAGCATCTCCGCCCGGCTGGGAGTCTGCGGGTACAGGCCCAGCGCGGCGAAGACGTACCAGGCGGACATGGTGCCCAGGTCGTCGTTGCCGGGCAGTCCCGCCGGACCGGTGCGGTAGACCAGGGAGGCCATCGCGCGCACCGTCTCCTGCGTCTTCCAGGGCTGTCCGAGGGCGTTGTAGAGCCAGGGCGCGTGGATGCCGGGCTCGTTGGTCGGGTCGTAGCGCAGCGGGTCGCCGCCGGTGGCCCACGACCCGTCGGGGCGGTGGAAGAACCCGTCCAGCCGCGCCGCGGCCCGCTCGCGCCCGCCCATCGCCGCCGCCAGGCCGGACACGTCGTGCGGCACCATCCAGGTGTAGGTGGCGCTGCTGCCCTGCGCGAAGCCCCGGTCCGAGGACGGGCTGAACGGCCACACCCAGCCGCCGTCGGAGTCGCGCGCCTGCTGGTAGCCGCCGTCGGCGGCGGACGGGTTGAACGTGTTGCGCCACCAGCCCGCCCTCGGCAGCAGCGCGGCCCGCACGTCCGGCCTGCCCAGCCGGGCCGCCCAGTCGGCCAGCGCGAAGTCCGCGACCGAGCCCTCCAGCGTCTCCGCCGCGCCACCCCAGCAGTGGCAGGCGTCCTGCGGCGCGTAGCCCAGGCGCAGGTACTCGGCCAGGTTGGGGCGCTGCCCCTCGCACTGGCCGGGGCAGCCCTCGTCGGACAGGCCGTCCGGGTGCGGGGTGGTGGCCTGGGCGACCAGCGACTCGAACGCCCCGCGCACGTCGAAGTCGCGCGCTCCCATGGCGTGCATGCCCGCCAGCGCGGGCGCCGAGGGGTCGCCGGTCATCACGTGCGTCGGCCCGTTGACGTGCACCCAGCGGTCCCACACCCCGCCGTTCTGGCGGGCCAGGTTGAGCAGGGACTGCGCCTAGTCGCTCGCGACACCGGGCGCGAGCAGGGCCAGCAGCTGGGTGTGCGCCCGGTACTGGTCCCAGCCGGAGAAGTTGCCGTACTGCGCGGCCTGCCCGCGTTCCAGCCGGTGCACCCGCTGGTCGCTGCCGAGGTAGGTGCCGTCGACGTCGCTGGTGATGTTGGGCTGGAGGAACGAGTGGTACAGCGCGGTGTAGAAGGTGGTGCGCAGGTCGTCCGAGCCGCCGGTGACCTCGACGGCCTTGAGCCTGCGCGCCCACTCGCGACGCGCGTCGGCGGCCACGGAGGCCACGTCGTCGCGCGGGCGGACCTCGCGTTCGAGGTTGCGCCGGGCGGCCTCCGCGCTGGTGTAGGAGATGCCGACCTTGACCAGCACGTCGTCGTCCGACGAGGTGTCGAACGTGACGTAGCCGCCGGACCCGCGCCCGGCGCGGGCCGCGCCGGTCTCGTAGCCCTCGCCGCCGCGCGCGGTCGTGCCGCCGGGGCGCAGCTCACCGTCCACCCAGGTGCCGGTGGAGGCGAACGGGCGGTCGAAGGTGGCGGTGAAGTGCAGGCGGTAGTAGGACTTCTTGTTGTTCGCGCCGCCGTTCGCGCGCCTGCCGCAGAACGCGCCGGTGAGGACGGAGCCGGACACCGCGCGCCCCGCCGGGTCGATGGTGATCTCGGCGTCCTCGCTGCCGTTGAGCGAGTTGGAGACGCGGAACAGCAGCGCCGCCGCGCGGTCGCGGGGGAAGCTGAACTCGCCCACGCCCGCGCGGGCGGTCACCGAGAGGTCCGCGGTCGCGCCGGAGGCCAGGCCGACCCGGTAGCGGCCGGGGGTGGCCGTCTCGTCCTCGTGCCGGAAGTCGGCGGCGTAGACCTCGTCGCGGGTGTCGGCGGTCGGCGAGCTGGTCACCTCGCCCACGAACGGCATGATCGGCACGTCGCCCGCCGCGCCAGGGTGGCAGCCCGCGCCGTTGACGTGGGTCAGGCTGAACCCGCGCACGCGGGTGGCGTCGTGGGCGTAGCCGTTGGCCGCGCCGGTGTTGGTCTGGTCACCCCTGGTGGTGGTGGGGCTCCAGGAGATCATCCCGAACGGGCGGACCGCGCCGGGGTAGGTGTTGCCGCCACCCGCGGAGCCGATCAGCGGGTCGACGTGGTCCACGGGCGCTCTCCCCGGCTCCGCCCGCGCGGGAACCGCCGTGATCGGACCGGCCAGCAGGACGGCCGCCAGGCCGACCACGATCGCACGCACCGCGCCTCCACCCGTTCGACGACACCGCAGGTCTATACCAACCGAGGGGGCGGCGGAAGGGGCCTGGTCGGATGGTCGCCGACTGGTCGTGCGACGATCACCTGGTGGACACGAGATCTTGGGGGCTCGTGCTGGTCCTGGCGTTGACCGCGTGCGGCGCCACACCCACCCCGCAGCCCCCTCCGCCCGCTCCCACGACGACCGAGCAGCCGCCTCCGCAGGAGGGTTGCCCGGACTCGGGCGTGCGGATCAACGCGGGCGACAGCGATGCCGCCATGGGGTTGCGGGTGATGGCGCTGGAGATGACCAACTGCGGCGAGGAGACCATCACCGTGCAGGGCTACCCCGGCGTGGTGGTGCTGGACGGCGAGCAGCAGCCGTTGAACGTCGCGGTGCTCCAAGGGGCGCAGAGCATCACCAGCGACAGCCGGTACGACCAGCCGACGACCGTGGTGCTGGAGCCGGGGGCCACGGCGCGGTCGGGGATCGCCTGGCGCAACACCTACACCGACGTCACCGCGCCACCGCTGGTGGGCGAGCACCTGCGGGTCGCGCCGTGGAGCGGGGCCGAGGAGCAGCTCATCTCCCGCGCCCCGGCGTCGACGTCCTCCGGCGCCGCCCCGATCAACATCGACCTGGGCAGCACCGGGAAGGTCGGCGTGTACCCGTGGCGGCTGGGCGACCGCCGTGTCCCGCCCGGTGAGGACGTGGACCAACCGCCGCCCACCGAGGACCTCTGAGGGCCGGGTCCTCCCTCCTCGGTGGACCCTCGGGGGCGTCCGCGCGGGCCGGTGCGCAGCGCCGGGTGCTCGTGCCGCTCTGCTGCTCGGGTGAAGCTGTTGCGCGACGGGGTGACGTCCGTGCTGGGGGAGCGTGACGCTCACTAGCGTGCCGGGTCATGGCTGCCTTGGACGACCTGGTCCGCTCCGCTCGGGCCGACATCGCCGCCCGCGTCGTCGCCGACCTGCGCGCACGACTGCTGGAGCAGCCGCACGAGTGGGTCGTCGACCAGCTGCTGGCCGAGATCGCTCCCCGGCTCGGCCTGGACCGGCTGCCCACGCTGCCCGTGCAGCGGGCGCGGGCGCACCGGGTCACCCCCGTCCCGCTGACCGCCGAGTCGCTGGTGGAGGCCACCAGCCACCTGGCCGCGTGGACCTCGGAGCGGCTGGTGGCCGAGGGCTGCCTGCTGGTGCCGCCGCTGCCGGGCGGACCGCTGGTGGAGCCCCGCCACCGCTCGCCGCTGGGCGAGGCGCTGCTGGCCGGGGCCAAGGACCTGCTGCACGCGCTGCTGTTCGGCACCCCGGCGGAGGGGGTGCTGCTGGACCGGGTGCACCGCGAGCAGCTGACGCTGACCCTGCCCGGCGCCAAGGCAGAGGTGTTCGCCTTCCTGCGCGAGGCTGCCACCGAGTTCGGCGCGCCCAGCACCTGGGTGGACCCCGACGGCGGGGCGCGGCACGACCAGGGGGCGAACGTGCTGATGCAGGTCGAGTACGGCGAGGTGGCCGAGGAGCTGGTGGGCAACGGCATCGTCGCGGCGCTGCGGTTGATCAACAAGCTGGAGGTCAACGAGGTCGTCCTGTACGCCCGCATGGAGGACGTGGAGCAGAGCCCCCTGTAGGCCCCATCCGGTTCCCCTGAGGACGGCCCTCCCTTCGGCGGTTGTCGTCGCGAGCGCACCTGCGAACCTGGACCGACCGGGTTCTTCGCGCGAGGGGGGCGTGCCATGCGGTCGGCGAAGGCGATTCGACTGTCCGCCGCGGTCGTGCTGGTCACCGCGGCGCTGCCCGCGCCCGCCGGGGCGGCCCCGGCGGCGCCGTTCACCGCGCGGGTGAACTTCTCCGACGAGGCGACCACGCCGCCCGCCGGGTACGCGCGCGACTTCGGCGAGGCGTACGGGGCCAGGCCCGGCGGGCAGAGCTTCGGCTGGGTGGCGCTGGGCACCGGCACGCCGCTGAACCTGGTCGGCAACGGGCGCAACCGCGGCTCCGCGCAACCCGACGTCCGGCTGGCCACGTTCGTGCACGCGCAGCTGCCCGCCGGTTCCCCCGGCGTGCCCACACCGGGCAGCTGGGAGATCGCGGTCCCCGACGGCGCCTACGCGGTGACCGTGGCCGTCGGTGACGCGGGGACGGCCACCGACAGCGCGCACTACGTCAACGTCGAGGACCAGAACGGCGTGGCCGCGTTCGAACCCGGCTCGGCGGTCAGGCACGCGACGGCCACCAGGGTGGTCGTGGTGACCGACGGGCGGCTGACGCTGAGCCCGGGGGCCGGCGTGAACTCCAAGTTCGCCTACGGCGACATCACCGGCGTGCCGGACGGGACCGCGCGGCCCTCGGTGCGCACGCTCACCCCCGCCAACCTGGCCACGGGCGTGAGCCCGACCGCCGGCGTGGTGGCCGACCTGAGGCTGCCCGGCGGCGCGGTCGACCCCGCCACGCTCACCAGCGCCACCGTCCGGCTCACCAGGGTCTCCGATGGTGCGGTGGTGCCCGCAGGCGTCATCACCAGCGGTGGCGGCGACGTGGTCAGCCTCTCCCCCACCGCGCCGCTGGCGGCCTCCGCGCTGCACCGGTTCGAGCTGACCGACGGCGTCCGGGACGTGGCGGGCAACCGGTTCCTGCCGTACTCCGGCGTGTTCACCACCGGCACCGGCGGTGGCGGCGGGCCCGCCGCCTTCGAGCAGGTCTTCGGCGTGGCCACCGGGGCGCCCTTCACCAGCGTCGCGTTCGGACCCGACGGCAGGCTGTACGCGGCCACCACCACCGGTCGGCTGCACCGCTTCCCGGTCAACGCCGACGGCACGCTCGGCGCGGCCACCGTGATCGACACCGTGCGCGCGCACGCCACCGCGGCCGGGTTGCCGGGCGCGCCGGACCGGACCGTGATCGGCCTGGCGTTCGACCCGGCGTCCACGGCGGCGAACCCGGTCCTGTGGGTCACCGACAACCACGGCGGCACGGCGAACGCGCCGGACTGGTCGGGCAGGATCGCCCGGTTGTCCGGGCCGGACCTGTCGGTCTACACCGAGGTCGTCACCGACCTGCCGCGCTCGGTCAAGGACCACGAGAGCAACTCCCTGGTGTTCGGCCCGGACGGCGACCTCTACCTCTCCCAGGGCTCGATGAACGCCATGGGCGCACCGGACACCACCTGGGGCAACCGGCCCGAGCACCTGCTCAGCGCCGCGGTGCTGCGGCTGCGGCCCGCGCGGCTGCCCGCGAGCCTGCCGGTGAACGTGCGGACCGAGGCCGGTGGCGGCTACGACCCCTACGCCGCGGCGGCCCCGCTGACCATCCACGCGACCGGTGTGCGCAACGCTTACGACCTGGTGTGGCACCGCAACGGCCACCTGTACGCGCCGACCAACGGTTCGGCGGCGGGCGGCAACGCCCCCGCCACGCCCTCGCCGCTGCCCGCGTCGTGCGCCACCCGGATCGACGGTCCCTACACCGGCCCGGCGGTCGCTTCGGTCACCGACAACCCCGTCGCCGAGACCGACTACGTGTTCGACGTCAAGCCGGGCCGCTACTACGGCCACCCCGCGCCGATCCGCTGCGAGTGGGTGCTGGCGGGCGGCAACCCGACGGCGGGCGCGGACCCGTTCCAGGTCGGGGCCTACCCGGTCGGCACACCGCCGGACCGCAACTTCGACCTCGCGGGCACCTACGACGCGGGGTTGCACGCCTCGGCCAACGGCGCGATCGAGTACCGGGGCGGGCGGCTGGACGGCAAGCTGCTGGTGGTGCGCTACTCCTCCGGTCAGGACGTGCAGACCTTCGACGTGGCCCCCGACGGCGCGCTGTCCAACCGCACCACCGGCATCACCGGTCTGACCGGCTTCCGCCAACCGCTGGACATCACCCAGCACCCCGACCGCGGCCACCTCTACGTCACCGAGCTGGGCGCGAACCGGATCACCCTGCTGCGCCCCACCTCCTGAGCGGTGGCGGCCCGCCGCGACGGGACAGCCGGGGCAGCGGGACTTCCCGCCACCCCGGCCTCTTGCGCCCCGACGAGCCGGTCAGGCCACCGCGTGCAGGTTGCCGTCCGAGCCCTCCAGGCACCGGGCGCTGCCCGCGCCGCTGGTGACGAACTCGGTCAGGCAGCGGCCGAGCTGGCCGTGCGCGGCGGCGTTGGGGTGGAAGGACTGCTGGGCCAGGTGCAGGCCGATCGCGTCGAGACCGCCGGTCACCAGCGCGTACGGGTCCACGGTGAGCCTGCGCTGCCACTCCCCCGAGGTGGTGATCCCCTTGCTGCACGCCTCGCGGTTCTCCGTGGCGCGGGAGAGGTCGAGGAACTTCACGCCGGTGCGGGTGGCCACGCCGCGCAGCGCCTCGGACAGCTGGGGCACCGCCACGGTCCGGCCGTAGCCCGCGTCGTCGATGCGCAGCGGGCAGCCCTGCGGGCCGTGCAGCAGGCGGTCCATCTTCTCGGTCACCGGCGAGGCGTAGGAGGTGAGCACGAACGAGTAGGACGAGTCGGCGTACCCGGCCTGGCTCATCGCCGAGCGCACGTCGCGCACCGCCTGCTCGACCTTGGGCGCCATCGCGGCCAGTCGGGAGGGCCACTCGGCCTGGAGCCGGGAGCGGCAGCTCGGGCCGAGCGCGTTCACCCACGCCGCGACGCAGTCGACCATGGTGTCGGCGAACCGGGGGTCGTCGTTGGCGCCGACCTGCACCACCACCGCGGTGACCCGGTTCTGCCTGGCGATGTCGATCAGCCTGCGCGCCTGGGAGCCCTCGGTGTAGTGCACGGTGTCGGCCAGCGAGACGTTCGCCGAGTCCGCGCCGGAGCAGGCGAGGTTGAAGGTGCGGTCGGCCAGCCGCGTGCGGTGCACCATCGCCTGGGTGGAGCGGTGGCACCAGTTGCCGTTCTCCCCCATGGTGCCCGGCTCGTAGGAACCCGCGCCCTCGCCGGAGATGGCGCTGTCGCCCAGCGACACCACCGCCGTCGGCCGGTCGTCGACCGCGCCCGCCGCTCCCGGCAGGACGACCACGGCGGCGGCGGCGAGCAGCAGCGCGCCCCCTGCCGAGGCAACCCGATTCCACGACATCGCGACCCCCTGGGTGATCAGCGTCGACCACGGCACTGGACCGCTCACGGTAGGGCCGTTGCGGCACAAGGACAAAGGGCCGTTCGGGGGGTGTCGCCGCCGCTTCGGCGGTCCGCAGGCCGCCCGCCGCAACACTGCGGTCGCGGCGGGCGGGTGCGCGGGGTCCGCCTGGTCGGGGGTCCGGTCAGGTCAGAACGTCCACTTCTGGTTCAAGCCGTCGTGGCAGGCCCAGAGGATCACCCTGGTGCCGTTGTCGCCGATGGTCGACATGTCCGCGTCCAGGCAGCGCCCGGAGTGGCGGTTGTACATCCGCTGGCTGCTCGGGTCGTAGTACCACCGCTGGTTCAGACCGCCGTTGCACTGCCACAGCTGCACCGTGGTGATGGCGTCGTCGATGGTGTCCATGTCGGCGTCCAGGCAGCGCCCGGAGTGCTCGCTGTGGATCATGCCGGAGTACTGGTTGAAGTGCCACTGCTGGTTGGCGGCGCCGTGGCAGTCCCACAGCAGCATCCTGGTGCCGTCCTGGTCCGCGCTCTGCAACTCGGCGTCCAGACAGCGCTCGCTGGCCCCGTTGCGGATCAGGATCCCGTCCTCCTCGTCCGCGTTCGCGGGCGCGGCGGGCAGCAACCCGCTCAACGCGACCGCCGCCAGGACAAGGGTCTTGCTCACACTCGCGCGTGCCATGCCGATTCACTCCTCGTTGCCTGCTTCCCATGGGCCGGGGGGACCGAGCGGAGCGGGGCGACGGCGACGCTACCCACGGGTCACAGCACTCACAAGCGGTAGCACTCACGCGAGTGACCGCGCCGGAAATGGCGCGGCCTGAACGGTTCCGGGGCCGGTTCACACTCCGTCCCCGGCCGTCATGCCTGCGGATTACCAAGCCGTCACCGTCCGCGTCCTGGCCCATCCCGGAACGAGCGGTGGACCGTCCACGACCGGGGCCGCGATCGGGTCGGGCGCGTTCCGGGTCGACCGCTCGGCGGATCGCGCACCGGTCACCGCGACCGGAGCCGGTAAGCCATCGCGGGGTGAGCGGGCACCGTGGCGCGCGGTTCTCCGGTCACCCCGTGCGGGTGACGAAGGTGGCGCGCGCCGGGCGGCACCGCGTCCGCGCGCCTAACCTCGCTCCATGACCGGGATGTACGCACCGTCGCCCACACCCCAGGTCTGGCTGACCACGTACGACCAGGGGCTGGTGCGCGCCGACCTGGTGATGCGGATCGGCGCGGCCGAGCTGCTGGCGCACGGCAGGCCCAAGCCGTTCGGGGTGCTGGTGCAGCTGCACGGAGACGTGGAGGTGGCGCAGCGCGGCGCGCGGCAGTACGTGGTGGGCCACACCGACACGCTGCAGCAGGCCGAGGTGCTGATGCTGGAGCTGCTCGCCCTGCTCGACACGGCGCTGTGCGCCCGCGCCTCCGGGGTCATCGACCTGGACGCGGGCGTGCCCCGGCTGACCAGCCTGCACCCGGCCGCCCCCGCGCAGGGCGGCTTCGAGGAGGCCGTCTGACACCGGGCCACCGCGCGGGCACCGCCGGTGAGCGTCCCAGTAGGACAGTGTGTTCCGGTCACGGCGCGCGGTCTCCTCCGCGCTGCCGGTCGAGCCACGACCAGGGTCCGGACACGACTGCTCCGCCGGTCCTGGAGCGGGCCGGCGGAGCTGGTGTCGCGGGGTGGGTCAGCCGCGAGCCTCGTGGGAGACCCGCTGACCGGACTCGCGGGCCCGGT
The DNA here is from genome assembly GCF_017876325.1 of Saccharothrix coeruleofusca. Lineage (NCBI taxonomy): Bacteria > Bacillati > Actinomycetota > Actinomycetes > Pseudonocardiales > Pseudonocardiaceae > Saccharothrix > Saccharothrix coeruleofusca. Next base: position 1,382,474 of record NZ_JAGINV010000001.1, on the reverse strand, counting down.
CGGCCACCTGCTGGGCGCTTTCCTTGGCGTGCTCAGCCGTCGTGCGCGCGGCGTCGGAAGCCGTCTGCTTGACCTCCGCGGCCGCTTCGCCGACCGTGGACATGGCGTCCTCGCGCAGGTGCTGCGCGGACTCGCTGAGGGCTTCCTTCACCGGCTCGACCACGCCGCTGGCGCGCTCGCCGAGCTGCTGGACGGCCTGCTCCTCGGTGCGCGTGCGGGGCAGCAGCGTCGCGGCCAGCAGGCCGCCGCCGAACGCGATCAGGCCCGCCGCCAGCGGGTTGCCCTGGGTCTGCCGCACGGCCTGCTGCGGCATGGCCTGCACGGCTTCGGCCGCCTGGCCCGCCTTCTCCGCGACGGTGCTCTTGGCCCCGTGCGCGTGGCCGTGCAGCGTCGAGGTGGTGTCCGATGCGGTACCCATCACCCTCTCCTTCAACGTGGTCAGCCCGTCGCGGACGCCCCGGACCCGGCGCTGCGCGATGCGCTTGGGGCTGGTGTGGTCGACCAGCCGGTTGGCGTCGGCGACCAGCTCGGCGCGAGTCCGGTCGATGTCCCGCTTTATTTGGTCGGGTGTCGGGCCCATTCCGCGTCCTCCTTGAGCGTTTCGATGGTGCGCTCGGGCTTGGAGACCCGGCGCAGCTTGGCGCGTCCGCTGCTGAACATCACAGCGCCCGCGATGCCCCACAGCGCGGCCACGATCAGCGCGGCCCACCCGAGGTCCATCAGGTTGCCCAGCGCGAAGACCAGCGCCAGGCTCAGCAGCACGGCCGTCATGTAGCCCGCGAAGCCCGCTCCGGCGAGCATCCCGGTGGCCTTGCCCGCCTTGCTCGCCTCCTCGCGCAGCTCCGCCTTGGCCAGCTCCAGCTCCTGCCGCATCAGGCGGGACAGGTCCTGGGTCAGCTCGCCGACCAGCTCGCCGATCGAGGCGCGGTCGTCACCGGGGGTAGCGGCGTCCACCCGAGGGTGCGGGACACCCGCTCCCACGCCGATGCCCGGCCCCGTTCCGGAGCCCGCCTCAACGCTGGACATGCGGCACACCTCCGCCCTGGTACGCGCTGCCCTGGTAGCCGCTGCCCTGGTAACCGCTGCCCTGGTAGCCGCCCGTCGGGTAGGCGCCGGGCACCGGGACGGGCTCCTCGCCCGTGCGCGGTGTGGGCGCGCCCACCGGGGCGGTGCCCATCGGGGTGGTCGTCTCGACCGCGGACACCGGGGGCACGCTGTAACCCGCGGGCTGCGGGGTGCGGCCGACCTGCTGGACCTCGTGCTGACCGCCCTGCCCGGTCGCGCCCTTGGCGATGCGGCCCACCAGGAAGCCCGCGACCGCGGCGCCGAGCAGGAACGCGCCCGGCTTGCGGCGGGCGAAGTCCTGGGCGGAGTCGAGCAGGCCGCGGGCGCCGCGCTCGTCGATGAACCGGGCGGCCTGCCTGCTGGTGTCCGCCACCTGGCGGATCGCCCCGGAGGTCATCGACTGCGACGAGCCCTCCGCCATCGAGGTCAGCTCGTCGGCGATCCGGTTGAGCTGCTGCGAGACCCGCTGGGCCTGCTGCTCGGCTTCGCTGGCGACCCGCTCGCGCACGTCGTGCACAGCGTGCCGGGCCTGCGCGCCCGCCTCCTGGGCCACCTGCCGGACCTGCTCCCCAGCGGTGGAGCCCACATCGCCTGCCGCCTGCCTGGCGTGCTGGGCCACCGCGGCGCCTTCTTCCTTCGCGGCCCCTCGGACCGCACCCATCTGGTTCTCGGTCACGACTGACTCCTCAACAGTCTGCGTGTACTGACTGCGATCTACCCGCCGTCCGAGGGGCCTAATCGATTTCCAGGACCAAAAACCTGAAGTCCGCAAGAGGTTTTCGCGCGCGAATCCTGGGTATGACCCCGCCTTCTCGTGCGTGAACCCCTATTACGGGTCAACAAACGAGGTCTTCACCTCACCGGGAACGGATGACGAGAAAAATTCGTGTCCATCGGGGATAGTCCGATGTGGATCTTCATCCGGTGGCGACCGCCGCCGGGACCACCGAGGCCGGTCCGGCGGCGGACCGCCACGCGCCCGCACCCGCGGGCCGTGAGAAGTCGATTACGCGCGTCCCTCCGGCAGCGCAACCCGGTCGCTCCGCGGAGCACGACGCCGCGTGATCGGCAGGGGGTCGCACCACGTGGTCAGGCTGCCACCTCGGCGTCACCGACCACCAGCTCCAGCGCGGGCGCGGACCGCTCCGACAGCAGCTCCCCCGACAGCAGCTCCGGCAGCTCCTCCTCCGGCAGCGGCTCCAGCAGCGGCGCGGCCCCGGCCAGCACCTGCTGCGCCAGGCGCAGCTCGTCGGAGATCCGGGACCGCCGCTCGCGCAGCTCGTCGACCCGCCGCTGCGCCTCGGCCACGACGCGACGGGCGTGCTCCTCGGCGTCGTGGACCACCTGGTCGGCGCGCGCCCGTGCGGCGGACTCCAGCTCCTCGGCCCGGCGCGCCGCCTCGGCCCGCCGGGCGGTCATGGCCAGCTCGAAGTCCTGCCGGACCTGCTCGCGCAGCCGCGCCGCCTGCTCGTCCAGCTCCCGGCGGCGGCGCTCGGCCTGCCCGGTCACCGCCTGGGCCTGCTGGTGGGCGCGGGCCAGCAGGTCGCGCTGCTCAGCCTCCAGCTCGCGACGCCGCTGCTCCAGCTCGGCGACCAGGTGCTCGGCCCGGCGGCGCATCCGGTCGGCGGCCTGGTTGGCCGCGGTCCAGGTCTGCTCGGCGGCGGCGCGGGCCTGCGCGGTGACCTCCGCGGCCTCGGCGTGGGCCAGCTCGACCATCCGCCGCAACCGGTCCGACAGCGCGTCCGGGTCCACCGGGGTCCGGCAGAGCCGGTCCACCTTGCCGGTCAGCTCGTGGACCTGGGAGCGCGCCTGCTCCAGTTGCCGCGCCAAGTCCTCCGCGCGCGCCACCGCCGCGTCGCGGTCGGCGGCCAGCAGGCGCAGGTCGGCCTCCGCGGCCCGCACGTAGTGCTGTACCTGGCCGCGGTCGTAACCGCGCCACGCCAGGTCGAAGTCGGTCCGCAGGGGCAGCAGCTCTTCACGCGGGTCCAGGGCCACTGATGTCGCCGTCCTTCCTGATCGGTGGGGTGGGTTCCACTGGTAAGGACGATTCCGTGTTGCGCGGAGTTCCGGAAGGGCAGACGCCCCCTGTGATCACATTGCAGTAAGCGGAGAACCGATAGCAGGCACCGCCGGCTACTCCCCGTCCCCGCTCACGCCGTGCTGCGCGCCGGCCCCCCGCGCCACGCCCCGCCACCCGCCACCGTCTCGGCGGCGAGGTGGTCCACCACCTCCGCCATCGACCCCGCGCGGGCGAACGCGCGGCGCTGCCGGGCCGCGCCGCCACCGCCGCGCACCAGCGCCGCCGACAGCTGCCGCACCACCCCCAGGTCACCGCTGGCCGCCAACTGGTCCCCCACCCGGTGCAGCAGCCGGTCCAGCAGCAGCCGCGCCGCCACCAGGCGTCCGGACAGCACGTCGAAGGCGTGCCCCTCCAGCCCGTCCCGCGCCGCGCGCCACTGGGCGGCGCGCAGCACCTCGGCGGGCACCGGCGGGGCGGGCAGGCCGCGCCGCACGTCGGCCAGGGCGGTGGACACCAGCCCGCGCACCAGGCCCGCCAGCAGCACCGCCTCGTCCACCGTCGCCGCCACGTCGGCCACCCTGACCTCGACGGTCGGCAGGTGGGAGGACGGCCGGACGTCCCAGTAGAGCATCTTCAGATCGGCCGCGGCCCCGGAGGCCAGCAGCAGGTCGCAGGTGGCCCGGTAGGTCCCGGCGGAGCCGAAGTACGGCGGCGGCCCCGACACCGGCCAGCGCGACCACACCACCGCGCGCCAGCTGGCGAACCCGGTGTCCCGACCGCGGGCGAACGGCGAATTGGCGGTCAGCGCGGTGAGCGCGGGCAGCCACGGCCGCAGGTGGTCGCACACCAGCACGGCGGTCTCCTGGTCCGGCACGGCCACGTGCACGTGGCAGCCGCAGATCGACTGCTCCGCGGCGAGCAGCCGGTGGTCGCGGGTGAGCCTGCGGTAGCGCTCCTCCTCGCCCAGGCCGACCTCCGGCCCGCCCAGCGGCGGCACCCCGACGGCCAGCAGCAGGCAGCCCAGCTCGCGCGCCACCTCCGCGGCCACGAAGCGCATCCCGTGCAGCTGCCTGCGCACGTCGGCCAGCTCCCGGCACACCCCGGTCCTGGTCTCCAGCTGGCAGGTGGCCAGCTCGACGTCGAAGTCCACGCCGAACCGCTCGCGCGCGGCCCGCACCAGCTCGCGCCCGCGCGGCACGGGCCGCCCGGTGGCGGGGTCGACGAGCAGGAACTCCTCCTCGACGCCCAGCGTCGGGGCCGGTGGTGCGTCCACAATGGTCCTCCGACGGTCCTCCGGCGGTGCTCCGGCGGTGGCGCAGGCACCCCGGCTACCCGGCCCGACCGGGGGCAAACGCGGTCTCCGCTGGTCGGGTGACCCCGCTCAGAGCCAGTCGCGGCGCTTGAACAGCGCGTACAGGCCGCCGGAGAGCAGGGCGATGGCGGTGGTGGAGGTCCAGAAGCCCCACGGCTGCTCCGAGCCGGGGTAGGGCACGTTCTGCCCGTAGAAGCCGGTGACCGCCGTGGGCACGGCGATGATCGCCGCCCAGCCGGTGACCTTCTTCATGATCAGGTTGAGCCGGTTGCTCTGGATGTTGAGCTGGGTCTCGCGGATGGTGGTGACCAGGTCCCGCAGCGACTCGGTCCACTCCGACGCGCGCAGCACGTGGTCGTAGACGTCCTGGTAGTACGGCCGCATGAACTCGTCGACAATGCCGTGGTCGGTCCGCATCAGCGCGTTGACGACCTCGCGCATCGGCAGCACCACGCGGCGCAGGGTGACCAGCGACTTGCGCAGCGACAGGGCGCGGCGCTGCATGTCGGCGCTGCTGGGGCGCTCGGCGAAGACCATGTCCTCCAGGTCCTCGATGTGCTCGTCGAGGTCCTGGACCGCTTCGAAGTGGGTGTCCACGACGTGGTCGAGCAGGCCGTGCAGCAGGAAGCCGACGCCGCTCTTGGCCAGGTGCGGCGACTCATCCCAACGGGCGACGACCGCGGCCATGTCGAACCGGTCGTCATTGCGCACCGTGACCAGGGCCTGACGGGTCAGGAAGACGGCCAGCTCGGCGGTGGCCAGCTTGCCGGACCCGCCGTCCAGCCCCACCGAGTAGGCGGTGAGGAAGCTGTGGGTCTCGTAGCGGTCCAGCTTGGGGCGCTGGCGCTCGTGCAGCGCGTCCTCCACGGCCAGCTCGTGCAGGCCCAGCTCCTCGGCGAGCATCGCCAGCTCCACCGGGGAGGGACCGCACAGGTCCAGCCACACCACGGCGTCCGGGTCGCGCAGGTGCTCGGAGATGTCCTCCGGGGGGAAGCCGTCGGCTTCCAGGACGCCGTGCCGGTACAAGCGGGTGCGGACCACGCTGGCGAGCCTAGCGGGGGCCACGCGGCGCTCACCCGATGCGGTGTTCCCCCGGCGGCGGGGTGCGCTGCGCGGGCACCTCGCCGCGCAGGGCGCTCTCCACGTCGGCGTGCACGTGCAGCAGCTCGCCCAGGCCGATGACGGTCAGCGGGCGCAGCACCTGCGGCGAGGGCACCACGCGCAGCTGCGTGCCGACCCCGTGGGCGCGGTGGTGCTGCAGGCAGACCTCGTTGAGCCCGGCGGCGCCGAAGAAGGTGGTGCCGGTCAGGTCGACCACCACCGGCGCGGGCGGGGTGGACAGCGCGAGCGCGACCGACAGCTCGTCGTGGAGCATCTCCACGCTGGTGCCGTCGACCTCCCCGGTGACGCGGACCACCACCGCGAAGCCGACCAGGTCCCGCTGCACCAGCAGCAGGCCCTTCAGGACGTCGATCACCGGGACATCGGTTGACACGGGCACGACAGCCTCCTGGCGCTACGCGGCCGGACAGCGGCTGCTGGGCTGAACCACTTGTGCCCCGACTCTAGCGGCCGTTCGGCGGAAAGCAATACGAAACGCTCGCCAGTCGAAGAGGGGTCACCGATTTGAGTGATGTGTCCACATCGGACGGATCAGTAGCGCCCGGCGTACCAGGCGGGCGGTTCGCCGAACACCTTCCTGAAGTCCCGCACCAGGTGGGACTGGTCGACGTAGCCCAGCTCGGCGGCCAGCGCCGCCCACGCCACCCGCTCGCCGCGCTCCAGCCGCCGGGTCACCTCGCGCAGCCGGTAGCGGCGGATCACCCGCTTGGGGCTCAGCCCCACGTGCTCGGCGAACAGGCGCTGCAGGTGCCGCACACCCACCCCCAGCTCTCGGGCCAGCGCCTCGACCCTGGTCAGCGCGGGGTGCGCGGCGATCCGCGCGACCGCCTCCACCGCCTGCCCGGCGGCCGGGTCGGGGGCGGGCAGGCGGGCTCGGAGGAACCCCTCCACCTCCGCCACCCCCGGATCGCGGGGCAGCTCCGGGCCGAACACCCGTTCGGCGTCGAGGACGCGATCGGTGATCGTGCGCACCGGCGCCCCCAGGAAGGCGCGGAAGACCCCCGGCCGGAAGGCCACCCCGAACACCCGTCCCTCGCCCCGCAGCACCTTGACCTGGTGGCCGCCGCGGGCGCCCTGCACGGACGCCGCGCCCGCGCGGAAGGTCAGGTGGACATTGGGGTACGGGACGACCAGCTGCCGGTACGGCTGGTCGTAACGCCACGAGACCACCCAGTAGCGCTCGACGTACGGGGCCAGGTCCGGCGAGGGGGTCGGGAAGTCGTGCCGCTGGTGCTCGGCCCACGCCCCCGCCAGTCCACGGACGTCCCTGACCACGCCCCCAGCCTACGTCGCGTTCGTCCTATACCGCCGCCGAGCGCCGTGCTTGTCTGCTCCGCATGTCAGCCGAGCACCTGGTCCCCCTCGCCGCGGGGCCCTTCCTGGAAGTCGTCCACGCCATCGAGCCGCACCACCTCGACGCGCCCACGCCGTGCGCCGATTACGACGTGCGGGCACTGGTGGACCACCTGCTGACCTGGGGTCCTCCGCTGGAGGGCGCGGCGGGCAAGCGCTTGGTCCCGCCCGCCGAGCCCGACCCCGACTGGCGACCCGCGCTGGACGCGCTGACGGCGCGGCTGGTCGCGGCGTGGGGCGAGCCCGCCGCCTGGGCGGGCACGGCCCGCGTGGGCGGCTCGCTGGAGCTGCCCGCCGAGGTGGTCGGCCACATGCTGCTGGCCGAGTTCGTGGTGCACGGCTGGGACCTGGGCCAGGCGATCGGCCACCGGGTGCAGTGGGACCACGAGCTGCTGCGCCGCCTGCTCGACGGGGTGACGCGGATGGCGGACCAGGCCCGCGCGATGGGCGCCTTCGGCCCCGAGGTCCCGGTGCCCGACTCCGCCCCGACGCTGGACCGGCTGCTCGGGATGACCGGCCGGGTTCCCGCGCGGCGGTAGGTTCGGTCGCGGAGGTGTCCCGGACGTGTACCTGATCTCCTACTTCACCACCGACGCCGAAGCGCTGCACCTGGCCACCAGCCGGGACGGCGAGCACTTCGAGCCGGTGCGCGGCGGCGAACCGGTGCTGTTCGGCGAGGTGGGCACGCGCACGCTGCGCGACCCGTTCGTGGGGGTCGCCCCGGACGGGCGCTACCACCTGCTGGCCACCGACGGCTGGTCCAGCCCGCACATCGTCCACGCCACCTCCGCGGACCTGCGGCGCTGGTCGCCCCAGCGGCTGCTCTCGCCCATGGCGGAGGTGCCGGGGGCGCTCAACGCGTGGGCGCCCGAGATGTTCGTCGACGACGGCGGCGTGTGCCACCTCATCTGGTCCTCGGTGGTCGACCCGCGCCCCGACGACGAGCGGGACTGGCACCACACCGCGCAGGAGCAGCGCATCTGGCACGCCCGCACCGAGGACTTCGAGACCTTCAGCGAGCCCGCGCTGTTCTTCGACCCCGGCCACCCGGTCATCGACGCGACCGTGCTGCGCGACGACGGCCGCTTCGTCATGGCCTACAAGGACGAGCGCGGTGACAACGACCCCGCGACCCCGCACAAGAACATCCTGCTCACCACGTTCACCGAGCCGGGAGGGCGGTTCACCCCGCCGATCGGGCCGGTCACCCCGCCGCTGGTCGAGGGTCCGTCGCTGTTCCGGCGCGGCGAGGAGCGGGTGCTCATCTTCGACCACTACGCCGAGGGCGGCTACGGCGCGCTGGCCACCCGCGACTTCGTCTCGTGGGAACCGGCGGCCGTCTCGCTGCCCGCGGGGATGCGGCACGCGTCGGTGGTCGAGCTGCCCTGAGCGGGCCGGGACTCAGCCCCCGCCCCGCGCGCTCTGGTGCAGGTGCTCCAGGGCGTCGAGCACGGTGGTGCGCTGGTGCCACTGCAGCCAGCGACCCGCCTGGGCGGCCAGCTGGTCCAAGTCCGCCTGCTGGGCGGGCGTGGGGGTGCGCCCCGGCCGCGGGTCGCAGGTCGACACCACGGCCAGGCAGCGCCCGGACGGCGCGAGCACCGGCGTGCTCTGCACCGCCCGCAGGCCCGCCCGCAGCATCGCCGCGGTCACCGGGTTGGCCGGGAGCACCAGGCTGCTCGCGACGTCGACGAGGGTGACGCGGGAGCGGCGGCGCAGCGCCAGCCCGCAGCAGGTGCTGTCGCCGGTGACCTCGGTCAGCAGCGCGACGAGGTCGGCGGGCAGGCCCTCGTGGCGCTCCAGCCGCAGGCCGTCGACGCCGGGGTCGAAGCGCTGCGCGTACCCCGCCGAGGTCGCGGTGCGCGACAGGGCCGCCCGGAGCAGGGCTCCCAGCAGCTCGGCGGCGTCCAGCGCGGGCCGCCGGTCCCCGGCCAGGAAGTCGGGCACCGGGGCGGGGGTGCGGGCCCGGCCGGGGAACCACCACGGGGTCGCCGCCGACGCCGGGCGCGGCGCGTGCAGCAGCGCGTCGGCCAGCACGCGCATCTTCAGGTTGTGCCGCTGGGAGGCTTCGCAGAGCAGGCGGTGGGCGGTGTCCTCGTCGGGCAGCCGGTAGCGCTCCTGGAGCACGCCCAGCGCCTTGGACAGCAGCGGCCGGGTGCGCAGCTTGGCGCGCAGGTCGCCGACCTCGCGGCGCAGCCGGTGCAACTCCTCGGCCTCGTCGTCCAGCGCCCGCGCCGCGGCGCTGCGGCGCACCGCGGCGACCTGGGCACCCACCGCCGCGTCGAGGTGGCCGAAGGTCTCCAGCACGTCGGCCACCTGCGCGGCGCGCAGCACGCGCCGCACCTCCGCGCCGCAGACCAGGCGCAGCCGCCGGGCGGTGCCCGCCAGGTGGTCGGCGGTCTCCAGCAGCACGCGCACGCCCGCCGCGGCGATCAGCCGCACGTCGCTCAGGTCGACGATGACGTCCCCCTCGCAGGCGTCGACGAACGCCGCGAGCTGCTCTTGGAAGGAGCCGCAAGCGGCGCTGTCGACCTCGCCGACCACCACCAGGACCCCGGCGGTCGGGCGGGCGGGCGGCAGCGGGCTCAGCCGCAGCGTTCGCGAGGTGAACACCATCCGGACCCCTATCGGTGGCGGGAGGCGGGAGGCGTCGCGCGGGAGGCTCGGACGCACCGCTACCGCAACCTAACAACGCGTGAGGGCAGGCCGCACGACGAGACGTGCCGGGCCCCGGCCTCACCTCCTCCGGCAGGTGGTGTGCAGGCAGGCGCCGGTCATCAGCAGCAGGCAGCCGAAGAAGACCAGCGGGAGCGCCACCGCCGTGCCCGCCACCACGAGGGTCAGGCCCGCCGCGTCCACCGCGAACCGGACCGAGCGCCGGTTGGCGGTGCGCACCGGTGCGCCCGGCCCGGCCAGGGTCGCGGCCAGGCGCGGGTCGGTGACCTCGAACCAGCGCTCGATCCTGCGCAGCTGGCGGCGTTCGTACTCGGCGTCCATCACGGGTCCTCCCCGTGCGCTCGGTCAGTCGTGCTCGGTGTCGCGGTCGGTGGGCGCGAGGTACTTCTCGGTGGTCTTGTCCACGCCGACGTCGCGCTGGTCGCGCCGCTTGGTCACCGAGTAGTGGGACTCGGCGCGCATCCGCTCGACCATCTCCGGGTAGTGCAGCTCGAAGGCGGGCCGCTCGGAGCGGATGCGCGGCAGGTCGGTGAAGTTGTGCCGGGGCGGCGGGCAGGAGGTCGCCCACTCCAGCGAGTTGCCGAAGCCCCACGGGTCGTCCGCGGTCGCGGGCTCGCCGAAGCGGTAGCTCTTGAACACGTTCCAGATGAACACCAGCGTGGAGGCGCCCAGCACGAACGCGGCCACCGTGGAGATGGTGTTGAGCAGGGTGAACTCGTCGGTGGGCAGGTAGTCGGCGTAGCGGCGGGGGAAGCCCTGCGTGCCCAGCCAGTGCTGGACCAGGAACGTGCCGTGGAAGCCCAGGAAGGTCAGCCAGAAGTGCAGCTTGCCCAGCGGCTCGTCCAGCATCCGGCCGGTGAACTTGGGGAACCAGAAGTAGATGCCGCCGTAGGTGGCGAACACGATGGTGCCGAACAGCACGTAGTGGAAGTGCGCCACCACGAAGTAGGTGTCGTGGACGTGGAAGTCCAGCGGCGGGGAGGCCAGCAGGATGCCGGTCAGGCCGCCCAGCAGGAAGGTGACCAGGAAGCCGATGCTGAACAGCATCGGCGTCTCGAAGGTCAACCGGCCCTTCCACATGGTGCCGATCCAGTTGAAGAACTTGATGCCGGTGGGGATGGCGATGATGAAGGTGGTCGCGGAGAAGAACAGCAGCAGCACCGCGCCGGTGGCGTACATGTGGTGGGCCCACACGACCACCGAGTACAGCGCGATGGCGATGGTGGCGAACACCAGGCCCTTGTAGCCGAAGATCGGTTTTCGGCTGAACACCGGGATGATCTCGGAGATGATGCCGAAGAACGGCAGCGCGACGATGTAGACCTCGGGGTGGCCGAAGAACCAGAACAGGTGCTGGTAGAGGATCACCCCGCCGTTGGTCGGGTCGAACACGTGCGCGCCCAGCTGCCGGTCGGCCATCAGGCCCAGCAGCGCGGCGGTCAGGATCGGGAAGGCGATCAGCACCAGGATGCTGGTGATGAAGATGTTCCAGGTGAAGATGGGCATCCGGAACATGGTCATGCCCGGCGCGCGCAGGCACACGATCGTGGTGATCATGTTGACCGCGCCCAGGATGGTGCCCAGACCGCTCACCACCAGGCCCGCGATCCACAGGTTCGCGCCCGCGCCGGGGGCGTGCATGGCGTCGCTGAGCGGGGGGTAGGCGGTCCAGCCGAAGTCCGCCGCGCCCGCGGGCGTGAGCAGGGAGGCGAGCACGGTCAGCCCGCCGAACAGGAACAGCCAGTACGAGAAGGCGTTGAGCCGGGGGAAGGCCACGTCCGGCGAGCCGATCTGCAGCGGCAGGATGAAGTTCGCGAAGCCGAACACCACCGGGGTGGCGTAGAGCAGCAGCATGATCGTGCCGTGGATGGTGAACAGCTGGTTGTACTGCTCGTTGGACAGGAACTGCATGCCCGGCCGCGCCAGCTCGCCCCGGATCAGCAGCGCCATCAGACCGCCGACCAGGAAGAAGCCGAAGGCCGTTACCAGGTACATCAGGCCGATCAGCTTGTGGTCGGTGGTGGCGAACAGCCGCAGCAGCGCCGAGCCCTTGGCGCGGCGGCGAGCGGCCTGGACGGGGACGGCGGGCGTCGGCTTGAGCGTGGTCATGGACGTCCTTCGACGCAGGGGAGTGCGCAGCACGCCGACTGCCTGACGCGCCGCAGGAGTACCCCCCCACCTTCGCGCGCAAGCGGCCGATCGGCCACTCGAACGCGGATTCCGTCGATCGGGTGAGCGGTTCCTCCTCAGTCGAGTGCGTTGGCCACGTCGGCGATGACGGCGCGTCGCGCGTCCAGGTCGGCGATCATGCGGTCGAGGACGGCCAGTGCCTCCTGCGTGGCCCCGGAGCCCACCAGCTCGACCACCTCCGCCGCCTGCTCGCCGATCTCCTGCGGCCACTGCTCCCACGACGAGCTGCCCTGGTTCGCCTCGGTCATCACGGCTCCTGTCCTCGCGCGGTCCCGCCGTTCAGCGCTGCTGGGGGTTGGTCCGGTCCTGGCCCGCGTCGGCCGTGCCGACCCGCGGGCCGCCGGGTGCGTCGGACCGCTCCGCCCTCGGGCGGCGTCCGCACCCCCATCGTCCTCGGACTCCCGCGCCCCGGCATCGCGGTCCACCGGGGCGTACCCGGTGGGGTGGGGGCGAACCACCGCGTTCGCGGCGGGATGCCAGGTGGGGGATTCCAGGCGGGGTTTCCCGGCAGGCTGATCGGGCACCCGTGATCACATGCGAGGTACGCGCACGCGAGTGCTGGACGAGACCGCCCGACTGCTCGTCCACGGCTACAGCTGGCTGCCCGCGCTGCGGCGCGACAACGGCACCGGCGTCGCGCACACGCGGGTGATGGGCCAGCGGGCCGTGGGCCTGTCCGGGCCGGACGCGGTGCGCTTCTTCTACGACGAGGACCACGTCCAGCGGCGAACGGCCATCCCCGGACTGGTGCAGAGCACGCTGTTCGGCCACCACGCCGTGCACACCCTCGACGGGGCGGCCCACCGCAAGCGCAAGGGGCTGTTCCTCCAGGCGATGACCCGGCCCGACGTGGCCGACCTGGTGGACCACACCGCCGCGGCCTGGGACGACGCGGTCACCGCGTGGCGGCCGGGACAGCGCGTGGTGCTGTTCGACCAGGCGGCCCGCGTGCTGACCAGGGGCGTGTGCCGGTGGGCCGGGGTGCCGCTGGCCGACGCCGACACCGCCCCGGTGGCGCGCGACCTCACCGCGATGGTGGACGGGTTCGCCACGCTGGGCCCCCGGCACTGGCGCGCCCGGCGTGCCCGCGCCCGCCGGGAGGCGTGGCTGGCGGACGTGCTCCGGCGGGTGCGCGAGGGCAGGCTGGAGACGCGCCCCGGTTCGGCGGTCGACGTGGTGGCCCGGCACCGCGACGCGGACGGCGAGCCGCTGGAACCGCGACTGGCGGCCGTGGAGCTGCTCAACGTGGTGCGGCCGACCGCGGCGGTGGCGTGGTTCGTGATGTTCGCCGGGCACGCGCTGCACCGGTGGCCCGAGCACCGCGAGCGGCTGCGCGGCGGCGACCGGGCCTTCGCCGAGGCGTTCGTGCACGAGCTGCGGCGCTTCTACCCGTTCGCGCCGTTCCTGGGCGGCCGGGCGGTGCGGGACCTGCACCTGCGGGGCGAGGCCATCCCGAAGGGCTCGCTGGTGCTGCTGGACGTGTTCGGGCAGAACCACGACGGCGACCTGTGGGGCGACCCGTACGCGTTCCGGCCGCAGCGGTTCCTGGACCGGCCGATCGGGGCGTTCGAGCTGATCCCGCAGGGCGGCGGCGATCCGGTCACCAACCACCGCTGCCCCGGCGAGCCCGCGACCATCGCCCTGCTCAGGACGCTGGTCGTGCGACTGGCCGACGCCGACTACGCGGTGCCGTCGCAGGACCTGACCATCTCCCTGCGCCGCATCCCCGCGATGGTGCGCAGCCGGTTCGTCATCACGCCCACCGAGGGCCGCACCGCCGAGCGGACCGACTGGTCGGAACAGGCGGTCACACCGGCCGGGTGAGGGCCAGTCCCGCGGCCAGGTCGCCGACGGCCCCCCGCTCCACCAGGTCCAGGAACACGTCCACCAGGCGCGGGTCGAACTGGGTGCCGCGACCCGCGCGCAGCTCGGCCACCGCCTGCTCCCTGCTCAGCGCGCCCCGGTAGGGGTGGTCGGCGCGCATCGCGGCCCACGCGTCGCACACCGCGAGCACGCGCGCCTCCACGCCGATCTCCTCACCCGCCAGGCCCTCCGGGTACCCCGAGCCGTCCCAGCGCTCGTGGTGCCCGCGGATGGCCGCGACCACCTCCCCCTCCTCCGGCAGCACGGCGACCAGCCGGGCGCCGCTGTCCGGGTGGGCGCGCAGCAGCTCCCACTCCCGCTCGGTCAGCGGACCGGGCCGGACCAGCAGCTCCTCCGGCAGCACGGCCAGCCCGACGTCGAGCAGCCTGCCCGCGCGCCCGGCGGTGCGCACCCGCGCGGGCGGCAGGTCGAGGTGGCCTGCCACGGTGCGGGCCCACTCGGCGATGGCCAGGCTGCGGCCGGGGCAGGCCAGGCGCAGGTCGACCAGGTCGGCGACCTGGTCCAGGTAGCCGCCCAGGGGGTCCTCGGGGGACACCGCGCCGCCCGCCACCACCCGGTCCCGCCCCGAGCCCTTGGCCAGGTACAGGGCGCGGTCGGCCGCCGAGACCAGCGCCTGCGCGCTGTCGTGCCGGGGCTCGAACACGGCGGTGCCCGCGGAGACGGTGACGGTGATCGACGTGCGGTCGTCCAGCCGGACCGGCCTGCGCGAGACGCCGTCGCGCAGCCGCTCCGCCAGTCCGCTCGGGTCCTCGGCCTGCGGACCGGTCACCACCACGGCGAACTCCTCGCCGCCGTAGCGGGCCAGCACCGCGCCGGGACCGGCGACCGCGCGCAGCCGGTCCGCCACCTCCACCAGCACGCGGTCGCCCGCCGGGTGGCCGAACCGGTCGTTGACGGACTTGAAGCGGTCCACGTCCAGGATGACCACGCCCAGCGGCACGCCCGAGCGCCGGGCCGCGGCCACGTCGTCGGCCAGTCGGGCCTCGAAGTAGCGGCGGCTGCGCAGCAGGGTCAGGCTGTCGGTGGTGGCCAGCCTGCGCTGGTCCACCGCCATGCCCGCCAGCCGCGCCGCGCCCAGCGCGAACAGCACCGCGCAGCAGGCCGCGATGACCGGCACGTCGCGCCACTCGCCCTTGGCGTGCTCCACCAGCAGCACCGCCGGGCCCACCAGCGCGCCCGCCGACGGCAGGGCCAGCCTCGGCGCGCTGAGCCGGGGCTCGGGCGCCTCGGCGGGCAGGCCGAGCCCGCTCATCGCCGGGTGCAGCGCGCACGCGCCCAGCGCGAGGTTGCCCGCCAGCCAGACCGCGTCCAGGAAGTTGCCCGCCTCGTAGGTCCCCGCCAGGCGCTGCAGCACGTAGGCGGTGTCCGCCGTGAGGATCGCCGCCAACCACCCGGTCAGCAGCACGAACGGGGCCCCGCGCGGCCCGGAGCCGAAGACCAGGCACAGCGCGACCAGCAGCAGCACCAGGTCCATCAGCGGGTAGGCCACCGAGGCCGCCTCGACCAGCGGCGAGGTGCCCAGCCTGGTCTGCGGGCCGAGCACGAACACCCACGACAGCAGGGCGGCGACCACGGTCAGCGAGGCCGCGTCGAGCAGGCCCGCCAGGTCGCGGCCCGAGCGGCGGGCCCGCACCAGCACCACCAGCCCGGCCACGACCAGCGGGTAGTGCGCCAGGTAGAGCACGTCGGCGACGAACGGGTACCGGGTCTGGCCGAACACGTAGTGCGCGGTGTAGAAGGCGGTGTCGGCCAGGGCGTACACCGCCTGGCTCAGGCCCAGCAGGACCCACGCCGCGCGCGGCCGGGGCCGGTGGCGGACCACGCCCCACCACACCGCGACGGCCGCCGACGCGCTCACCGCGCAGTAGACGAGCACCCGCGAGGGCACGCCCCCGGCGGGGACCGGCAGTGCGTAGTACAGCGCCACCGCGCAGAACCCCAGGACCAGGTAACCGGACCATAACCGGCTCCGGCCCTGGTCGCTGCGGGGCCTGCGGTTCCGGTCCGGGATTCCGCCACCACCGACCGTCGTTCCGGCGCGCAATCCCGAGCCCCTGTTCGCGTCAGTCCGATGAGACCGGGCCATGAGATCGGGAAACCGCGACTTGGTCAACAGTCCGTAGCTGATTCGTCACCCCACCGGGTTCGCGTGCGGGCGGGTGCTCGTCGCTAGGGTGGGCGGCCGGTTGTCGACGACGGGTTCGGGGGTTGCGGTGGGGCACGACGAGCAGGACCTGCTGGCACGGGTGCGCGTGGAGATCCAGGCGGAGGGAGGCGAGAACCGCCTGGTGCCGCTGGCCGCGAGCGGAGCCGCCGCGCCGCGCGCGCTGGCCGTGCTCGCCGCCGAGCAGCACCACGTCATCAGCAGCGACTGGCGGGCCTTCCTCGCGCTGGCCGCGCAGGCCACCGAACCGGCGGAGCGCGAGTTCTTCACCGCCCTGGCCGGGGGCGAGGGGCTCGCCATGGCCAAGCTCGCCGACTTCGCCGCGGCGTGCGGCCTGAGCACGGACGAGGTGGCCGCCCACCGACCGCTGCCGGGGTGCCAGGCGTACCCGTCCTACGTCGCCTGGCTGGTGCTCAACGGCGACCCGCACACCGCGCTGCTGGCGATCCTGGCGAACTTCGCGGAGTGGGGCGGTTACTGCGCGGCCATCGCCGCCGGGCTGCGCGAGCACTACGGCTTCGACGACGCCGGGTGCGCGTTCTTCGACTTCTTCGCCGAACCCGCGCCGGACCTCGACGAACTGGGGCTGCGCGCGCTGCGGGAGGTGCTGGCCTCGGGGTGGTCGCCGGAGCGCGCGTTCGGCCCCGCCCGGCTGCTGCACGGGTTCGAGCTGATGTTCTGGAACACGCTGGCCGAGTTGGCCTGAGCGGCGCTGGGTGCGGCGGAGCCGGGAGCCTCACGCCTGGGGGTGCGCAGGCTCCACCGGCTCCGCCGCGGCCGAACGAGGCTCCCCTCCTCCTCGTCCGGGCTCTCGGGCCCCGGTCACGCGGGGCCGCAGAGAAGTGTCCCACGCACTGTCCCACCTTCTCCGCAGAACAGCGGAGTCAATCCCGGTAGTTCTTGCCCCTTCGGGCAGGTGTTGTTGCCCGCAGCGCTACCAACCGACCACTCCCGCCCCTCAGACCTGGTAGGGCGGTAGTGGTCCGTAAACCGCACTCTGGGCGGCGGGTCGGTGGTGAAATGGTGCGGTGTACTCGGACGCGGAGAACGCGGCGCTCTACGACATGCTCAACGCGTGGGGCCCCAGCGACGACTTCTACCTCGATCTGGTGATGGCCGCGGAGTCGGTGCTCGACGTGGGTTGCGGCACCGGCGTCCTGCTGCACCGGGCCCGCGAGAACGGCCACCGCGGCAGGCTGGTCGGGCTCGACCCGGACCGGGCGGCACTGGACCGGGCCCGCGCGCGCGACGACGTGGACTGGGTGGTGGGCACCGCCGCGTCGGCGCGGTGGGACCGGGAGTTCGAGCTGGCCGTGATGGCCAGCCACGCGTTCCAGGTGTTCGTCACCGACGACGACCTGCGTGCTTCGCTGACCGCGATCCGCGCCGCGCTGGTCGACGGCGGCCGGTTCGCGTTCGAGACGCGCAACCCGCTGCCGCGCCCGTGGGAGCGGTGGACGCCGGACAACGCCGTGGAGCTGGTCGACCCCGGCGGACGGCACATCCGGGTGTTCCACCGGGTGGAGTCGGTGGTCGGCGATGTCGTCACGTTCAGCGAGACCGTCGCGACCCCGGCGGGCGAACCGCTGCGGGTGGACCGGACCAGCCTGCGGTTCCTCCCACCGGACGCGCTCGACTCGTTCCTCGGCGCGGCCGGGTTCGCGGTCGAGGCCCGCTACGGCGACTGGTCCCGCGGCCCGCTCACCCCGACCAGCCGCGAGATCATCACCGTCGCCCGCCGCGTCTGAGCGTCAGTCCAGGTGGCGGATCTCCGGCCACAGTGCGGCCCAGGACGCGGTGAACCCCGTGCACAACCACACCCGGCCGCCGTGCTCCTTGTTCTCGACGCCCTGGCCGTTGTAGGTCCGCGCCACCACGCGGAGCTCGCCGCAGGACCGCTCGGCCCAGCGCGGCGGCTCGGCCTTGGCCGCCGGGCGCACGATCAGCGCGGTCGTCGCGCCTTCGCGCGGGTGCCCCCAGTACCCGTAGCCCCGGTAGCCGCTGTAGACCTCCGGCAGCCCCAGGGCGGGTCCGTAGCGCTCCAGCGCGCCCGCCTCGCCGAAGTTGTCGGTCACCAGCACCGCGCGCCCCCGCTGCTCCTCGGGCAGCCCGTGGTAGACCCGCGCCACCGCCTCGGTCAGCTCGGGCCAGCCGAACTGCTCGGCGGTCAGCCCGTTGAGCTCCACCACCGGGACGACCGACAGCTTGTCCAGCGGCACCAGCGGCAGCGCCAGCGGCGCGACGAACGCCGCTGATGCCGCCAGTGACACCCCCACCGCGACGCGACGGGCCGCCGCTCCCCGTTCGAGCCAGCCGTCCACGGCCAGCGCGCCCGCCGCCAGCAGCGCGGGGTAGGCGCCGAACAGGTACAGCGGAGATCCCGCCGAAGCCAGGAACACCGCCGCCAGCAGCAGGTAAGCCGCACCGAGGAAGCGGAAGGCCGGGGTGCGCAGCAGCCGGACCAGACCGGCGATCCACAGTGGAGCGAGCATCGGGCTGACGTAGAGCAGTTGCAGCGGCAGGAAGGCCAGCCGCACGTCGTTGCCGCCGCGTTCGCTGATGAGCTTGGCCATCTCCCACTGCGGCCAGCCGTTGGCCACCTGCCACAGCAGGTTCGGCGTCCACAGCGCCAGCGCGAGCAGCGCGCCGCCGAAGAACCACCGGCTGCGCAGCACGCGCCTCGGCCCGATCACGGCCAGCCCGACCACCAGGGCCACCGCGACCACCGCGATCTGGTACTTGTTCAGCAGCCCCACGCCCAGCACACCGCCTGCGGCCAGCAACAGCCGCGCGTCACCGGTGCGGATCACGCGCACCACCAACCACGCCAACGCCGCCGACAGGCAGATGTCGACGGTCGTGGTGTGCAGCATGTGGCCGGGCACGAGCACCGGTCCGGACACCGCCGCGCTCACGGCGGCGATCAGCTGCGCTCGTGGCCTGCCGCCCATCTCCCTGGCGATCAGCGCCACGAACAGCACCGTCCCGCCCGCCGCGAGCGCGGCCGGAATCCTCAGCACGGCAAGGGAACCGGGCGCGAGCGAGTCCATCAGGTGCGCCAGGAACGGTGTCAGGGGCGGCTGGTCCGGATACCCCCACGCCAAGTGGCGACCCGCCGCCACGAAGTACAACTCGTCGCCGTGGTAGCCGTACCCGCCCGCGAGCGCCACCAGCACCACCACGACCGCCCCCGCCACCACGACCGCGCCACGCGACAGCCGTGCCACCACCGCCGAACCCACTTCCACGAGATCCCCCAAAGGTCGAACGCGAGGGTTCGAAACCTAGGCGGGCCGGGGCGGCCCCACGATGCAGCGCGCCCCCCGGATCATGGTGGGCCTACCACCCCGATCCCTCGCGGGAGACGGCGCCGAAGAACTCCCGGATGTCGGCGGCGAGGTGGTCGGGCTGGTCCATGGCGGTGAAGTGGTGCCCGCCGGGGTTGTCCTCGGCCCAGTGGACGACGCGGGTGTGCCGCTCGGCCAGCCTGCGGATGCCGGGCGGCCCGCTGTAGACGCCGGTCGGCACGCCCGGCACGCCCTGCGGCCAGGCGAAGCCGCTGCTGTCGTAGTAGGGCCACGCCGACGAGCCGAACGTGCCGGTGAACCAGTAGACGCTGGTGTTGGTCAGGATCTGGTCGCGGCTGATCACCTCCTCCAGCGGCTTGCCGGAGGCGTTGAACTCCTTGAACTTCTGCACCATCCACGCCAGCGCGCCCGCCGGGGAGTCGTGCCAGCCGTAGGCGAAGGTCTGCGGTGCGGCGCGCAGCAGGGCGTGGTGGTCCACGCCGTTGGCCCAGTCCGCGCTCATGAGAGCGGTGTAGGTCTCGCGCTCGGCCTCGGTCAGCTCGGGCAGGTCGGCCTCGGTGGGGAATCCGAGGCCGCTGATGAGGTAAACGCCGATCACGTGCTCCGGTGCGATCCTGGCGATCTCGGGCGCGACGTACGCGCCGAAGTCGCCGCCCTGCGTGCCGTACCGGGAGTAGCCCAGCCGGTCCATCAGCTCGGCCCACATCCGTGCCACGCGCGCGGTGTCCCACCCGGTTCCGCTTGGCGGGGCGGAGAACCCGAAGCCCGGCAGGGAGGGCACCACGACGTGGAAGTCCTTGGAGAGCGGGCCGATCAGGTCGGCGAACTCCACGAAGGAGTTCGGCCACCCGTGGGTCAGGATCAGCGGCACGGCGTCCGGCGCGGTCGAGCGGACGTGCAGGAAGTGCACCTCGTGGCCGTCGATCTCGGTGGTGTGCTGGGGAAAGCCGTTGAGCCGCGCTTCGTGCGCCCGCCAGTCGTAGCCGTCGCGCCAGTACTCGACCAGCTCCCGCAGGTAGTCCACCGGCACGCCGCGCCGCCACTGGTCGCCGGGCAGCGGGCGGGGCCAGCGGGTGCGGCCCAGCCGGGCGCGCAGGTCGTCCAGGTCCTCCTGCGGGATGTCGATGCGGAAAGGTCGGATGTCGGTGTTCATGGCCCGAACGCTAAACGCCATGTAGGTCGGATCATGTCCTACTTCTGCGCCATCATGGATCGCGTGACCGACACCCCGGGACGGCTGCTGCGGCTGCTGTCACTGCTGCAGACCCCGCGCGAGTGGCCCGGCAGCGAGCTGGCCGAACGGCTGGGCGTCAGCCCGCGCACCATCCGCCGCGACGTCGAGCGGCTGCGCGACCTGGGCTACCCGGTGGAGGCGAGCATGGGCGCGACGGGCGGCTACCGGCTGGTCGCGGGGACCGCCGTGCCGCCGTTGCTGCTGGAGGACGACGAGGCGGTGGCCATCGCGGTCGGCCTGCGCGCGGCGGCGGGCCAGGCGGTGGAGGGCATCGACGAGGCGTCCGTGCGGGCGCTGGCGAAGCTGGAGCAGGTGCTGCCGTCCCGGCTGCGGCGGCGGGTGGCGGTGCTGGGCGCGGCCACCGTGCCGCTGGTGACCGGTGACGCGGCCACCGTGGACCCCGCGCACCTGACCGCGCTGGCCGGGGCCATCGCCAACCGCGAGCGGCTGCGCTTCGGCTACCGGAACGGTGAGGGCGAGCCCACCAGGCGCCACGTCGAGCCGCACCGCCTGGTCGCCGCCAGTCGCCGCTGGTACCTGCTGGCCTTCGACGTGGAGCGGGACGACTGGCGGGTCTTCCGCCTCGACCGGCTGCGCGACCCCCTGCCGACCGGTGCGCGGTTCGCGCCGCGCGAACCGCCCGCCGACCCGGCCGAGTACCTCACCGGCCGGTTCCACTCCCTGCAGCCCACCTACCGCACCGTGGCGACCCTGCGCGCTCCGGCCGAGGAGGTGGTGCGGGCCTGGGGCGGGGTGGTGGGCGAGGTGCAGCCGCTGGACGAGCGGACGTGCCTGCTGCGCAGCCGCTCCGACACGCTGGAGTGGCTGGCGTTCCGGCTGACCGCGCTCGGCTGCGAGTTCGAAGTGCACGAGCCGCCGGAGCTGGCCGAGCACCTGCGCGCGTTGGCGGCGCGGGCCTCCCGCGCGGCGGAGGGGGTGTGACACGGCCGTTCCGGTACCACCACGCGGATGCGGTTTGGACTTCCCGCGCCCTGGATAAGGAGCGGTAGACCTCTTACCGGGAGCGGTGACATGCTGAGTTCCTACTGGGAGTCCATCAGGACGGGCTTCTTCGCCTTCGTGGGCGTCGGCGCGCTCGTGCTGCTCCCGCTGGTGGCGCTGCACTACTACCGGTTCGGCCGGGTGGAGCCGCGCCGGGCGCTGGTGCTGTACGGGCTGCTGGCGTACGGGCTGGTCGCGCTGGCGCTGATCTTCCTGCCGTTCCCGGCGCGGTCGCAGGTGTGCCAGGGCGAGCAGATGCTGTCCACCACGCCGTTCCAGTGGGTCACCGACGTGCGCAACAACCTGGCCGCGACCGGGCGCTCGGGGCTGCCCGCGGTGGTCACCTCCTCGGCGTTCGTGCAGCAGGCGTTCAACGTCGCGCTGTTCGTGCCGCTGGCGGTGGTGCTGCGCAAGTCCTACGGCCGGGGGCCGCTGACGGTGGTGGCGATCGGGTTCGCCCTGTCGCTGGCGGTCGAAGTGGTCCAGTACACCGGCAACTTCGGCGTCTACCCGTGCCCCTACCGCATCTCCGACGTGGATGACCTGATCTCCAACACCGGGGGCGCGCTGCTGGGTTGGGTGCTCGCGCCCGCCGCGCTGGTGGTGCCCGCCGTCCCGCCTTCGGCCGACTCGGCCGCGCCTGCGGGGACGGTGACCGTGCCGCGCCGGGTGGTCGGGCTGATGGCGGACCTGCTGGTGCTGCTGGTGATCAGCAGGCTGGTGCTGCCGGAAGAGCCGGGCTGGTTCCTCGCCGCCGCCGTGGCGCTGCGGGTGGCGCTGCCCTCGCTGACCGGCGGGCGGACAGCGGGCGGCTGGCTGCTGCGCTACCAGGTCCGCCGAGCGGACGGGGCGTGGGCCAACCCGGCGCGGATCGCGGTGCGGGAGCTGTTCGGCGTCACCGGTTTCCTGGCCTACGCCGTGCTGGTCTCCCCCGCCCTGGGCACGTGGGGCGACCTGGCCGTGGTGGCGCTGGTGCTGCTCGGCGCGTTCGCCGTGCCGGTGTTCCGCCGCGACCAGCGCGGCTGGCACGAGCGGATCTCCGGGACGCGCGCGGTGTCCACCGCGATCGCCGAGCCCGGTCCGGGTGGACCGGCCCAGGGCGGTGAGCCGCTCCAGCGCCGGTCCACCGCCCGTGAGCCGCAGCCCGACCGCCGGTGACCAGCTCACCTCGGCACAGCAGCTGCGGGTGGCCTCCCCGTGAGCTCGTCCTGCCACACCACCGCGCCGAAGCCTGCCGGGTCGAGGACCGCCTCGGCGTGGGCGGAATCGGCCGTGTCGCGGGTGACCGCACCCCGCTCGACCGTGGACACCATGAGCCGCAGAGGCATCCGCGCTCCCAGTTGGAGGTCGTCGGGGACGTGCACCCGCCAGCGCAGGTCCAGGGGCTTGCCGGGGACGACCACCCGGTCACCCGAGCGGCCCACCGGTTCGGCGGTCCACCCCCTGGGCAGCAGCAGCTCCGGGCGCACGGTGAGCGGCGCGGTGGTGCGGACCGAGGCGGTGACCTCGGCGCTGCGCCCCGGTCGCACGGCCACCACGTCCGCCCCGAGCCGCGCGGTCACCCGGCTGTCCCCGGTGCGCCACGACTGCAGGGCGGTGATGCCTACCGCGCCGCCATCCGCGCGGGACGGCAGGACGCGCAGGCCGTCGGTCAGCACCGGGGGGCTGACCAGGACCCTGTTCAAGCGCCCCTTCTCGGGCGTGCGAGGTGATCTGGCCTGGCCCGGCAGATCGGCCCACGTGCCGTCCGGCTCGCGGTACTGCACGGCGTAGGCGTCAGGCGTGCGGACTCCCCCGCCGTCGTCGTAGAAGGAGATCCGCACGTCCGAGACGCGCGTCGGCGCCCCGAGGTCGACCGCCAGCCAGTCCTGCCGGTTGGGGCTGCCGTAGCTGGTCCAGCGGGTCGACGGGACGTCGAGGTGGAAGTCCTGGCCGTCGATGGCGTCGGCGGCCCGGTCGGCGTGCCAGGTGTGGGACGCCGACGCCGTCGGGTAGCCGGTCTCGGCGGGGTTGACCAGGTCGTCCGCTGACGGCTCGGCGTCGCGCCGGTCGACCGGGGCGACGCTCACCTCGGCCGGGCGCAGGTCCGCCTGCCGGTGCACCGGTCGGCCGTCGAGCCAGACGCGCAACCCGGCGCCCCGCCCGTAGGCGGAGCCGTCGCGGTCCCACACCACGGTGAGGTTGCGCCCGTGGTACGGGACGTTCTCGGCGGCGAAGTGGTCCCAGTCCGGCGGGACCAGCGGCGCGATCCGGACGCGGTCGCCGCGCTGCGGGCGGATGCCCAGCAGGCCGGAGAGCACCAGGTCGTTGAACGTCGAGTGGTTGTAGTCCTCGCTGTGCCCGCGTGAGTCGTAGAGCCAGCGGTCCTCGTCGGGGTGGTGCGCCTCGGCCACGTACGGCTGCCCGTCCTTGCGCTGGGTCAGCGCGTACCCGCGCAGCAGCCGGTAGTAGTCGTGCGCGCCGACGTGGGGCTGGTCCGGGTAGTCGATCAGCAGGTTCGCCATCGCGGTCAGCGTCTGGCTGGTGGCGTACGGCCAACTCGGGCCGGACCACCGGCAGCAGCCCTTGAGCGCGTCGTGCATGAACCACGGGCTGCGTCGCTCCACTGTGGACGGCCCGAAGGGCGCGGCGAAACCCTGCGGGTCGGTCAGCTGCGCCCACGCGGCCGAAGCACTCGGCGGAGCCATGTGGAAGTACCACGGCACGTAGCCGATCTGCTCGCGGTCGGCGAGCTTGGCGCGGTCGGGATTGCCCTCGCGCATGACGTGCTTGTAGAACTGATCTTCCGCGTCCCACAGGTATTTGTCCATATTGGACCGCAAGGCGTGGGCTTCCTGTTCGTACCGCTTGGCTTCGCGGTGGTCGCCGCGCATCCGCAGCAGGGTCGCGATGGCCATGGCGTCGCCGTACTGGTAGGCGTTGAGAGTCGGCCGGAACCCGTCGCCACCGTGGTAGGGGTCGTCGCTCTGATAGGAGCCTGCCGTGTACTCCATCGCGTCCCACACCGGCACCTGCCAGTACAGGCCCAGTTCGCGGTCGAACTGCGGCGCCCACGCGGCCCACTGGCGTCGCAGCTCGGGCAGCCGGTCCAGCGCGAAGTCCCAGCGGCCGTCCACGGAAGCCCGCGCCACCACGGCATCGGCCGCCCAGAAGGAGTACTGGTGGGCCCAGTCGGTGGTGTTCTCGTTGAGGAAGTCGGTAGCGGGCTTGGGGCCCGATCCGCTGCCGCGCAACCAGTAGTCGAGGTAGTCGTCCAGGTAGCGGCTGTCGCGCAGCCAGCGCCCCTCGTACACGTGGTGTCCGGCCGCGGCCACGATCCCGCCGCCGGGGGCCGAGTAGCCCACCGGCCCCAGGAACTCCGAGACGATCCAGCCGTCACCGGTGCGCTTGAGGGCTTCTTTGTAGGTGCGCCAGCGGTAGTAGTACGTGTCCTCGATCTCCCGGTCGGGCAGGTCGACGAACGGGATGTTGGCCTCGTACCACTCCGGCTCCACGAAACCCGCCAGCTTCGCCGGGTGGTCCAGCAGGCGGGTGCCCGCGCCCACCTCCGGGTACGGCGGCGAGGGCCGCGCGGGTCCGGCGGACGCGGGCGGCACGACCAGGCAGGTCGCGAGCAGGAGAGGGGTGAGCAGGGAGGTGGCGCGGCGAGCGGACGACATGGAGGGCTCCCATCCTCGTCGGACCCGAGACCCGCGCCGACGGGCGTCATCGCGCGTCACCGCTGTTTATAACGTTTTCTTCTAACGTTGTATATAGACCCGCGGCAGGGGGTCTTGACAGGTGGCCGCACCGACGAACAACCTATGGAAGCGCTCTCACGGGTGGTCCCGGAGGTCGTCGACATCCCGGCCACCCCGGCGCGACCTGGCGCCGCGTCCCCCTGCCGGGAACGGCCGACCAGCCCTGCCCAGCGGAACCGAGGAGTCCTTCCTTGCGCACCAGAAAGAAGTGGTCGGGTGTGCTCACCGCACTGGCGGTGGGCGCCTCCCTGACGGGCCTCGCGCAGCCCGCGCAGGCCATTGGTCCGGACCTCCTGCCGATCACCGTGACCAACAACAGCGGCCGTTCCGAGGCCGTGCACCTCTACGTCCTGGGCACCGACATCCGCCCCGGCGGCAAGCTCGGGTACGTCAACCAGTCCGGCACCTTCACCGCGTGGCCGTCAGGCGCCAACCCGCCGGTGCCCGCGCCGGACGTGTCCATCGCAGGACCGGCCAACGGCGGCAGCGTCACCCTGCGCGTGCCCCGCTACATCTCCGGTCGGGTCTACATGTCCTTCGGGGAGAAGCTGAAGTTCTTCCTGACCCCGGACGGCCTGGTCCAGCCCGCCCCCTGGTCGCCGAGCGACCCGAACCGCAACATCCTGTTCGACTGGAGCGAGTTCACCTACAACGACGCGGGCCTGTGGCTCAACAGCTCGCAGGTCGACCAGTTCGCCGTGCCGCACGCGGTCAGCGTCACCGGCGCCAACGGCGTGACCAAGAAGACCGGCGAGCTGGTGAACAACGGCCGCGAGAACATCATCAACGGCCTGCGCAACCAGCCCGGCTGGGGCAACGCGGTGCAGACCCGGTCCGACGGCACCGTGGTGCGCGTCCTCGCGCCGGGCAAGGCCGCCGACGCGGGCCTGTTCGACCGGAACTACCTGGACCCGTACATCACGCAGGCGTGGAACGCCTACACGAGCAAGACGCTGACCGTGGTGCCCTTCGCCGACCAGCCGGGCACCAAGTTCTTCGGCCGCACCTCCGGTGACGTCATGAACTTCACCAACACCGCCGGTCAGCACGTGGCGTCGTTCCGCAAGCCCAGCACCGCCAACGTGTGGGGCTGCGACGGCGCGCTGGCCGCGCCCAACGACCAGGTGGTGGGCCCCATCGCCCGCACGCTGTGCGCGGCGCTGCACCGCTCGACGCTGGGCACCATCGACACCCAGCCCGGTGGCGGGCCCGCCGACTTCTACAAGGGCTCGCTGACCAACCACTACTCGCGGATCATCCACCAGAACATGGTCGACGGGAAGGCCTACGGCTTCGCCTTCGACGACGTGCAGGCGCAGGAGTCCCTGGTGCACGACGGCGACCCTCGTTCGGCGGGCATCACCCTGACGCCGTTCGGCGCGGGCGGGCCGGGCACGCCCCAGCCCACCGGCAGCATCATCAGCAACTGGAACAACAAGTGCGTCGACGTGCCGAACTGGAACTTCGCCGACGGTCAGCGGCTGGTCATGTGGGACTGCACCGGCGGCACGAACCAGGCGTGGGAGTTCGTCGGCGACACGGTGCGCACGCGCAACAACATGTGCATGGACGTGGCGTGGGGCTCGCGGGACAACGGCGCCGCCGTCCAGATCGCCACGTGCAGCGGCAACCCGGCGCAGCAGTGGGTGCTCAGCGCTGCGGGCGACCTGGTGAACCCGCAGGCCAACAAGTGCCTCGACATCGCGGAGTGGAACCCGAACAACGACGCCGTGCTGCACATCTGGGAGTGCGGCGGCACCGCCAACCAGAAGTGGCGGCGCGGCTGAACCATCGCTGAACGACCGGAGCGCCGGGGGACCACTCCCCCGGCGCTCCGGCGTTCTCCCCCTCAGTGGTTCTTGTTGAACTCCTTGAGGTCCTTCAGGTACTCCTCGGACGTGGGGTCGCGCTTGAGCTCGCCCTTCTCGTCCCGGTCGAAGTTGCCGTCGCGGTTCTCGTCCGACAGACCGCCCTGGTTCTTGGCGTACTCGTCGGAGGCGAGCTCCTTCCACAGCTCGTGCGCGAGGTGCAGGAGGCTGCCGCTGGCGACGACCTTGCCACTGGAGGTGGTGAAGCCGCCGCCGGGCGCGGCCAACTCCTCCACGTTCTTGATCCAGCGGGTGATCTCCGCGGCCTCCTGCGGGGTCTTGCCGTGCTTGGTGATCAGCGTCTGCTCCAGCTTGTCCTTGCTAAACTTCTGGAACTGCTGAAGCCCCTGCGGGTGGCCTTCCTTGATCTTGTTGGCGATGTCGTTGATCCTCTGCCACGCCGACGTGCCCGGCTTGGGGCCACCGGGGTTGGGCGTGGGGTGCGGCGTGGTGCCACCGGGAGCCGGGGTCGGCGTGGTGTTGCCACCGGGAGCCGGAGTCGGCGTCGGCGGCCTGACCGGGGGCGGCGGGGTCACCGGGTTGCCGCTGGTGGACGTCGTGCCACCGGGAGGCGGCGTGGGCGTCGGGTCCGGCGGCTTCACCACAGGCGGCGGAGCAACCGGGTTGCCGCTGGTCGACGTCGTGCCACCCGGAGGCGGCGTCGGCGCCGGGTCCGGCGGCTTCACCACAGGCGGCGGAGCAACCGGAGCACCACTGGTCGACGTCGCACCACCCGGAGGCGGCGTCGGCGCCGGGTCCGGCGGCTTCACCACAGGCGGCGGAGCAACCGGAGCACCACTGGTCGACGTCGCACCACCCGGAGGCGGCGTCGGCGCCGGGTCCGGCGGCTTCACCACAGGCGGCGGAGCAACCGGAGCACCACTGGTCGACGTCGCACCACCCGGAGGCGGCGTCGGCGTCGGGTCCGGCGGCTTCACCACAGGCGGCGGAGCAACCGGGTTGCCGCTGGTCGACGTCGCACCACCCGGAGGCGGCGTCGGCGTCGGGTCCGGCGGCTTCACCACAGGCGGCGGAGCAACCGGGTTGCCGCTGGTCGACGTCGCACCACCCGGAGGCGGCGTCGGCGTCGGGTCCGGCGGCTTCACCACAGGCGGCGGGGTCACCGACGAGTTGACCGGCGGAGGGGTCGGGGCACCGCCGGAGCTGCCGCTGCGGTTCAGCCTCCCCGCGCCGTCGACGACCTCGTCCAACTGCCTGCTGATCTGCTGGGTGGCGTTCTTGTTGGCGGTCAGCAACGACTTCAGGTTGGCGATGTGCCGCATGATGCGGCCCAGTGCCTCCATGGCCGTGGCGACGGCCACGCCGACGAACGCGACGATCGACGCGCCGAAGGTGAACGGCGCCAGTCCCGCGGCGGTGATCGCGCCGCCGATCAGGTTGCCCACGACCATCGCGATGATGTCGCGGACCAGCGACCGGAACGCCGTGACGCAGGCGCCCATGGTGGCCATGATCTCCGCGGCGCCGTGCACGCCCAGTGCGATCGCCTGGATCTCGTCGGCGACCTTGATCATGCTGTCCTTGAACCGCTGCGCGGTCTCCCCGGTCCAGGGGTCGAGCTTCTTGAGCGCCTCGACGTGGGTGGTCGCGATCGCCTGGTACTTCTCGGCGTCCTTCTTGATCTTGTCGGTCTCCAGGCGCACCGCGATGTTGTCGCCCATCAGCAGGTCGAGCGGCTCGCGGAGGAAGAAGATGTGGTCGATGAGCCAGCCCACGCCCGCGCCGATCACGGCGCCCAGCGGGTTGAGCGCCGCGCCTACGACGTCGAAGCCCAGTCCGACGCCGTAGGCGGCGATCGCGGCGGTGTTGTTCTCCCTGATCGACTTCACCAGGCCCGCCACGGTGTCCACCATGCCCGCGCCGGAGAAGCCGTCCCAGAACTCGGTGTCCTTGCCGAACCCCGGTGTCAGGTCGAGGCCCTGCACGTTCTCAGCCATGCTATCCCTTGAAGGTGTCGGAGATGCCGGACTCGGTCTCGCGGTAGGTCTTGGCGGTCTCCTTGGTGTTGTCCCGCGCCGAGGTGATCGCGTCCCGGTACTGGCCGATGACGTCCTTGGCCTTGTCGACCTTGATCCGCGCGGCGATGCTGAAGAACTGGCCCACGATGCCGAAGACCAGCGGGTCGAAGTGGACGCCGTTGAGCACTGTCACCGACTCGTCCAACTGCGCCACCAGCGCGTCGAGGTTGTCCGAGAACGTGTCGAGGTCATCGGGGTTGACCTGGAACCCTGCTGCCACCGGAGCCCTCCCTGTTCCGCAGCCGGGTCACCACGGCTGGTTGTCGTCGTCTTCGTCGTCGCGCCGGGGCGCCGCGGGCCGCGCCTGCGGTGGGTACTGCGGCTGGGCGTACTGCCGGGCAGGCGCGTACTGCTGGGGCGGGGGCGCGTACTGCGCTTGGGCCTGCGGGGCCGGGTACCGCTCCCGGTCTGCCTCGTCCGCCTCGTCGTCGTCCTCGACGGGGTAATCGTCCTCGTCGTCCATCGGCGGCAGGAAGCTGGTCACCAGGTTCATCGACTCGGTGCCCGCCCCCAGCGGCGCGAACGCCTCCAGCATCATCCCGGACGCCTGGCGCTGCCCCTTGCGCAGCGCTTCCATGATCGACGCGGTCAGCCGGTCCGGGCTCATCCCCGCCGCGCGCTGCTCCACCGCGATGTTCTGCACCGCCCCGGTGGGCGCGACGGTCACGGTCACCGCGCCGTCCTTCGAGGTCACCGTGGCCGTGGAGGCGGCGAGGTTCTGCGCCAGGTCCGCGCTCTTCCGCTTGAGGTCGGCGACCCGCAGTTCCATGTCCTTCATCCACTGGTCGGGGTCGACGCCCCGCATCCGATTCGCGTCGATCGGGCCCAAGGGGTCCATGCTGTCCCTTCGCTTCTCAAGACCTGCAACTGCGGCCGTCACACCACCCGTGCGCTGTGGAGCGCGCACGAGAGCAGCCAGGAGTTCACCTGGTCGATCCGCGGTGGTGTGGTCCGGGCCTTCGCCGACGAAGGCCCCGCCCGTGCGGGCGGTTCGGCAGAGTATGCGCGATATCGGCGGCTCGGCAGGGCCTATTGCGCATACAAGCGCCGTGACCTGCGTGTCAGCGCGAGAAGTTGCCCGTTCGGGCAACACGCTCCTGCGGATGGTGGAGGCGGGACGCGCTCGGCCCGCAGTTCACCGTGGACCGTCGTGGTCGCGGTCCACACCGGACCACTGCCGTTCGTCATCCCGGTGCGACGAAAGTTCTTCGACGGGTGCGCGAAGCACATCGACGGCGGCACCGGTCCGCCGGAGCGGCGTCGTCCTCGCCTTCCGCACGAGGACGACGCCCGTCCGTTCTCAGACGACCAGGACGCGGCGTCCGCGCGTGTGGCCTGCCTGGCTGTCGATGTGGGCGGCGGCGGCGTCGGCGAGCGGGTAGGACTTCTCGATCGGGATGTGGAGCCCGCCCCGCGAGATGAGGCGGACGGTTTCGGCGAGCGCTTCCGACATGCTCCCGGCCGTGTTGGAGAACCGGGCGCCGGACTCGGGCGCGCTCGGGTCGGCGATGGAGATCACCTTCCCCGCGTCCCCGGTCAGCTCGACGAGTTCGCGGATCACCCCCGAGCCCGCCAGGTCCAGCGCCGCGTCGACCCGGCCGAGCTGCCGCACCCGGTCCACCCAGCCCTCGCCGTAGGTCGTGGCGAGGGCGCCCAGGCCGCGCAGGTAGTCCTGGTTCGCGGCGCTCGCCGTGCCGATCACCGCGATGCCGCGGTCGCGGGCGACCTGCAGCACGGCCGACCCGACTCCCCCGGCGGCACCGCTGACCAGCAGCGTCTGCCCGGCTTCCACACCGACCTCGCGGATGACGCGCAGCGCGGTCTCCATCACGGAGGGGTATCCGGCCGCCTCCTGGAACGTCAGGCCCTCGGGGACGCGGGCCCAGGCCGACAGCACGGCGAACTCGGCGTAGGTGTGCACCCCTCCGCCGAACACGTGGTCGCCGACCGCGACCCCCTCGACGCCCTCGCCGACCTCGTCCACCACCCCGGCGGCGTCCTGGCCGACCCCGCTGGGCAGCTCGATCGGGTGGAACCGCTGCATCTGGCCTTCGCGAATCCGCCAGTCCACGGGATTCACCCCCGCCGCCCGCACCGCGATGCGCACCTGGCCAGGACCCGCGTGGGGCTCCTCGACATCCACCAGCCGCAGGACTTCCGGACCGCCGTACTCGGCGAAGCTCACCTTTTTCACGCCGCCGACCGTAGCACTAACGGTTAGCATTTAGGAACGGGTCTGGTTTTGCACCTGGTAGGGTCAGCGCATGACCGAGCCGTCCGGACGCCGTGAGCGCAAGAAGGCCGCGACCCGTCAGAAGATCGCCGACACCGCGCTGCGGCTCTTCCTGGAGCGCGGGTACGACGCGGTGGGCATTCGCGACGTGGCCGCCGAGGCCGACGTGGCCGTCACCACGCTGTTCTCCCACTTCGCCTCGAAGGAGGCGCTGGTGTTCGACCAGGACGAGAACTTCGAGCGGCGCCTCACGCGGGCGGTCACCGACCGCCCGCCGCACGAGCCGCTGATCCCCGCCCTGCGCCGCGAGATCCTGGCCCTGCTGCGGCACTGCGCCTCGGAGGCCGCCGCCCCGATCTGGCGCATGATCGACGGATCACCCGCCCTGCGGGAGTACGAGAAGTCGATGATGACCCGCCACGCGGAGTCGCTGGCGGCGGCCATCGCCGCGGACCTCGGTTTGCCGAGGCCCACGACCGCCTGCCGGACGATCGCGCGGTTCACGGTCGACGCCTACTCCCTGGCCCGTGAGGCGGCCGACCCGGAGACCGCGCTGGACGAGATCTTCCGGATGGTCGAGGCGGCCTGGGAAGTCGCGCGCCCGGACACCGCGAGCCGCGCGTTCGCACACCACGGATCGGGCGCTCAGGACGTCGGGTAGTGGTTACCGGCCCTGACGGGCGCGTCGGGTAGTACTTGCCGACGGGGTCAGCGTTGTTCGCGGGAGCAGGCGATACGCACGTACGCGATGTCCGACCTGCCCGCACGCGCGTCGGCCACGTCGGTTTCCTCCACGCCCCACCGGGTCAGGTTCGCTTCCGGCAACCGGTCGGGCAGGAACCGCAGGACGTCCGTCGTGCACCGGTTGCCGAGGTTGCTGTTGGCGACGCCTTCGAGCAGGCCCTGCCACTCGTCCGGGACGGTGGCCCCCTCGCGCGGCTCGCTCCCGTCGGACAGGCGCGCCCGCGGACCGCTCCCGGACCTCGGACCGACGTAGACGCCGTACGACACGAGGTCGGCGGACAGGGTCTGGTGCACCACCGCGACCCGCCGGAACCCGGTCAACGCCACCCCTTCGAGCAGCTCGGCGGGATCGACCGGGGCTTCTTCCTCCGCCACCGCGACGACCAGCGACCACGCCGCCACCGCGGCGACGAGGAACAAGCCTCCCGCGATGAGCGACTTCCCGCGACCCCCCACGGACACCCCTCCAGCCGCACAGCGCTCGCGCCGCAGCGTAGTGGGTGGGGTGAAGGGCGGGCCCCTCACCCCCAGCCCGTCGGTCAGTACCGCAGCTTGGTCAGGTAGTCGTAGCCGACCTGGGCGGTGACCAGCGCGTCCTTCGGCTCGTCGTTCTCCACGATGTACTCGGCCACGTCGGTGGCGCGGAAGATCCGGGCGAAGTCGATGTTCCCCTTGCCCAGGTCGGCGAACGACCCGTCCGGGGCGCGGTCCTTGACGTGGAACTGCCGCACCCTCGGGAAGTCGCGCCGCCACACCTCCACCGGGTCCACCCCGCCGACCACCGCCCAGTACAGGTCCACCTCCAGGTGGACGTTGCGCCGCGTGGTGGTCGAGGTGATCACGTCGAAGGGCCGCCGCCCCTCCACGGGGGCGAACTCGTGCGCGTGGTTGTGGTAGCCCAGGCTCAGCCCGGCGCGGCGCAGCTTCCTGCCCGCCTCCTCCAGGCGCTCGGCGAACGCCCGCCACTCGGCCAGCGTGGCGTAGTTGACGTAGGGCACCACCACGTACTGGTTGCCCAGCGTCCGCGCGTCGGCGATGACCTGGTCCAGGTCGCCGTCGATGCCGACGTGCGCGGACGAGGCGCGCAACCGGTGGCGGCGCAGCAGCTTGGCGAACTCGGCCGCGCTGCGCCCGTAGGTGCCCGCCAGCTCGACCCGGCGGTAGCCGATGTCGGCCAGCGCGGACAGCACGGGCTCGGGGTCGTCCCCGATGATGCCGCGCAGCGTGTAGAGCTGGATGCTGATCGCTTCCCTTGGCACGCGGCGGCCACGGCCGTGCGAACCGGCGGAGGCGGTGCCCGGCAGGGCGGCGCCCGCGGCGGCCGCGGCGAGCGCCCCGCTGAGCAGGGTCCGGCGGGAGGAAGGCATCGGTGGCTCCTCTGGTCGTCAGTGGTCGGTGGCGAACGCGGCGTCGAAGCTGGCGCTGGGCGGTTCGAACAGCACGGTGCGCAGGTAGGTGATGGCCTCCTCGGCGCCGCGCAGGCGGTCCATGCCCGCGTCCTCCCACTCCACCGAGATCGGTCCGGCGTAGCCGATGGAGTTCAGCGCCCGGAAGCTCTCCTCCCACGGCACGTCACCGTGCCCGGTGGAGACGAAGTCCCAGCCGCGCCGGGGATCGGCCCACGCCAGGTGCGAGCCGAGCCTGCCGTTGCGGCCGTCGAAGCGCTTCTTGGTGTCCTTGCAGTCCACGTGGTAGATCCGGTCGGCGAAGTCGAGGATGAACCCGACCGGGTCCAGGTCCTGCCAGATGAAGTGCGACGGGTCCCAGTTCAGCCCGAACGCGGGCCGGTTGCCCACCGCCTCCAGCGCCCGCTTGGTGGTCCAGTAGTCGTAGGCGATCTCCGAGGGGTGCACCTCGTGCGCGAACCGGACGCCGACCTCGTCGAACACGTCCAGGATCGGGTTCCAGCGGTCGGCGAAGTCCTGGTAGCCGTCGTCGATGACCGCCTGGGACACCGGCGGGAACATCGCCACGTACTTCCAGATCTTCGACCCGGTGAAGCCCACCACCGTGCGCACGCCGAGCTTGGCCGCCGCGCGCGCGGTGTCGGCTATCTCCGCCGCCGCCCGCCGCCGCACGCCCTCGGGCTCGCCGTCGCCCCAGATCCGGGCGGGCAGGATGGCCTTGTGCCGCTCGTCGATCGGGTCGTCGCACACGGCCTGGCCGACCAGGTGGTTGGAGATGGTCCACACGTCCAGCCCGTAGGACTTGAGCAGCTCGCGCTTGGCCGGGACGTAGTCGTCGTCGGCGAGCGCCTTGTCCACCTCGAAGTGGTCGCCGGAGCAGGCGATCTCCAGGCCGTCGTAACCCCACCCGGCGGCCAGCCTGCACACCTCCTCGAAGGGCAGGTCGGCCCACTGTCCGGTGAACAGCGTGATCGGTCGGCTCATCGGGTTGTTCCTTTCAGGCCCTGCAGGGACAGCAACAGGTCGCGGACGGCGGTCGCGGGCAGCAGGCCGTCCCGCTCGACCCCGGCGGGTGCGGCCGGGTCCGAGCACAGCAGCACGGGTCCGTCCTCGGCGCGGTCGGGCAGCCGCCCGTGCGTGCCGCGCACCGGGGACGGGTCCAGTGGCACGGTCTTCATCGCGTAGCGCAGCCCCAGCTTCTTGCGCACCAGGTTCGCGCCCGCCTTGGCCTTGGCCAGCCGGTCGGCCGGGTCGAAGAACAGCTCGGCCGGGTCGTAACCGGGTTTGCGGTGGATCTCCACACCTCGGGCGAAGTCGGGCGCGCGGTCGTCGTGGAGCCAGTAGTAGTAGGTGAACCAGGCGTCGGGTTCGGCGACCGCGACCAGTTCGCCGGAGCGCTCGTGGTCCAGGCCGAAGCCCGCCTGGCCGTCGCGGTCGAGCACCAGGTCGACGCCGGGCAGCGCCTCCAGGAGCGCCCGGACCTTCGGCACGTCGGCCTGGTCGGCCACGTAGACGTGGGCGATCTGGTGGTCGGCCACGGCGAAGGCGCGGGAGGTCCACGGGTCCAGGTATTCCATGCCCGCCTGGGTGTGCACCTCCAGCAGCCCCTCCCGGCGCAGCGCCCGGTTGACGTCGACCGGTCTGCGGGCGGGCGTGATGCCGTACTCCGACAGCGCCACGACGGTCGCGCCCGCCGCCTCGGCGTCGCGCAGCAGCGGCGCGACCGCCAGGTCCACGTCGGCCGCCGCGCGCCGGGCTTCCGGGCTGTCCGGGCCGAACCGCTGCAGGTCGTAGTCCAGGTGCGGGACGTAGACCAGCAGCAGGTCGGGCCGGTGCTCGGCGAGGACCTTGCGCGCCGCCCCGACGATCCACTGGCTGGACTTCAGCGCCGCGGTCGGCCCCCAGTACTGGAACAGCGGGAACTCGCCCAGCGCGGCGGTCAGCTCGTCGTGCAGCGCGGGCGGGCGGACGTAGGCGTCGGGCGACTTGCGGCCGTCGGCGTGGTAGATCGGGCGCGGGGTGACGGTGATGTCGGTGCTCGCGCCCATGGCGTACCACCAGCAGATGTTGGCCGCGGTGTAGCCGGGTTCGGCCCGGCGCGCGGTCTCCCACACCTTCTCGCCGCCGACCAGGCGGTTGTGCTGCCGCCACAGGAAGACCTCGCCGAGGTCGCGGAAGTACCAGCCGTTGCCCACCACGCCGTGCCGGGCCGGGGTGAGGCCGGTGAGGAAGGTGGCCTGCGCCGAGCAGGTCACGGCGGGCAGCACGGTGCCGAGCCGGGTCTGGAAGCCCTTGGCCCCCAGGGCACTCAGGTTGGGCATGTGCGGCAGCAGGGCGGGCGTCATGCCCACCACGTCCAGCACGACGAGCGGTTTCACCGGCACACCTCCGAGAACCAGCGCAGTTCGGCCGCGATCCCCTCGGCCAGGTCGTCCACCCCGCCGGGCAGCACCGACCACGTGTACGTCTCCACCTCGACGTCCGGCGGTTCCGCGCACGTCGCGTCCACCGCCGCCATCGCCCGCCGCAGCACGTCCGTGGTGGAGCGCAGCGGCGCGGGCGGGGCGGCGTGCAGCGGGACGTGGAAGTGCACCCGCCACGGGCCGCCCGTCGGCAGCCGGTCGAACGCCTCGGGCAGGTCGTCGGCCCGGTGCACCTGGCCGCCCGCCAGCGCCCGCACCTGGTGCAGGTACCGGGGTTCGGCGAACTCCCCGAGCGCGGCGCGGGCGTCGGTCGGGTCGGGCAGCTCCAGCGCGGCCGACGCCTGCACCTTGACCACGCGCAGGCCCGCCGCCGCGATCGACCGCACCGCCTCGGCCGGGTCGGCGAAGGACACCGCCAGGTGGCAGGTGTCCAGGCAGACGCCGATGTGCTCGGCGTCCACCCGGCCCGCGAGCAGCCGCACCGCGTCGGCCACGGTGTCGATCACGCAGCCCGGTTCCGGTTCGACGGCCAGCCGGACCGTCCGGCCGGTGCGCCGCGCCAGCTCGCGCAGCGCGTGGGCGGCGTCGTCGAGCGCGGCCACAGCGCGGCCGTGCTCGGCGTCGGACCACGGTTCCCGCCAGGCCAGCGGCAGCGTGGAGATGCTGCCCGCCGCCCCGTCCGGCAGCAGGTCGGCCAGCACGGTGGCGCAGTCCAGCGTGTAGTCCAGCCGGGCGGCCTCGGTCCAGTCCGGGCGGTAGACCCGGTGCTTGACCACCTCGTCGTGGAAACCCCCGTAGGGGAAGGCGTTGAGCGTGCGCACCACCAGGCCGCGGGTGTCCAGCGCCTCGCGCAACCGCTTGCGCTCCAACGGGTCCGCCGCCAGCGCGCGGGCCACCGGGGCGGACAGCCACAGTCCAAGGCCGAGTTCGCCGCCGAGCCGCTCGCGCACCGGGACCCCGTAGCGGTCGAGCTGGGCGAGCACGCCGGGCAGGTCCTCGGCCGGGTGGACGTTCGTGCAGTAGGACAGGGTCACGAGCCACCACGCAGGATGGAGTTGCCCGCGAAGGTGGCCTCGCCGTCGGCGGGCTCGTCGAGCATGAGCCTTCCGCTCTGGCCGTAGAACTCCACGGGGTTGCGCCACAGCACCTTGTCCACATCGGACTCGGTGAAGCCCGCTTCGAGCATGGCCAGGCCGGTGCGGTAGGTCTTGAGCGGGTCGGAGCGCCCCCAGTCGGCGGCGGAGTTGACCAGCACGCGATCGGTGCCGTGCTCGCGCAGGATCGCCACCATCCTGGCCTCGTCCATCTTGGTGTCCGGGTAGATGGAGAAGCCCATCCAGCACCCGGAGTCGGCCACCGCCTTCACGGTGACCTCGTTGAGGTGGTCGACCACCACGCGCTCCGGCGGCAGGCCGGACTCGCGGACCACGTCGAGCGTGCGGCGGGTGCCCGCGGCCTTGTCCCGGTGCGGGGTGTGCACCAGCGCGGGCAGGCCGTGCTCGACGGCCAGCGCGAGCTGGTGGGCGAACACCTCGTCCTCCTCCGCGGTCATCGAGTCGTAGCCGACCTCGCCGACCGCCACCACGCCGTCCTTGGCCAGGTAGCGCGGCAGCAGGTCGAGCACTTCGCGGCAGCGCGGGTCGTTGGCCTCCTTGGGGTTGAGCGCGATGGTGCAGTGGTGGCGGATGCCGAACTGCGAGGCCCGGAACCTCTCCCAGCCGATCAGCGAGTCGAAGTAGTCCACGAAGGAGGCCGCCGAGGTGCGCGGCTGCCCCAGCCAGAAAGCCGGTTCCACCAGCGCCGCCACGCCGACGGCGGCCATCGACTCGTAGTCGTCGGTGGTGCGCGAGCTCATGTGGATGTGCGGGTCGAAGATCCTCATGGCGTCCTCCCCAACAGGCGCAGGGCATCGTGCGGGACCGCGCGGCCCGCGGCCCGGCGTTCCGCGGCGTAGTCGGCGACCATCCGCCGCAGCTCGTCGTCGGCGCGCCGGTCCAGGTCGTGCACGGCGGCCAGCGGAACGCCGGTGAACAGGCACTTGAGCACGCCGTGCCGCCAGCCGTGCGGGTCCAGGTGCGCGGCGGCGAACGGGCCCATCGCGGCGGCGACCAGCCGGGTGTCGTTGGTGCGCAGCGCGTCGCGCACGATCGGCAGGCCGACCTTCGGGTCGGTGTCGGCGGTCAGGCCGCGCAGCACCCCGCGCTTCTCCGCGTCGTCGCCGTACCGGTAGAGCGCGGGCAGCTCACCCGCGTCGGGCAGTGCGGCGACCAGCCGGGCGCGGGCGGCGTCGTCGGCGGTGCCGTGCACCAGGCCGCCGGGGTCGTCCGCGCGCAGCGGGGCCCGCCCGACTTCCCGGCCCGCCGCCGGGAACAGCGCGCGGATCGCGGTCGGGTCGGCGCGCACCTTGCGCTCGGCCTCGGCCAACCAGTCCGGGGTCAGCGCGGCGCGCAGCGCGGACATGGCGCGGCGGGCCACGTCCGGGGCGGCGTGGCTGTGCCGGGGCAGCTCCACGGCGGCCAGGCCGGTGTAGCCGATGTCGGCCAGCGCGGCGAGGGTGGCGGCCAGGTCCAGCGTCCCCTCGCCGAACTCCAGGTGCTCGTGCACGCCGCGCACCATGTCGTCCAGCTGCACGTTGACCAGCAGCCCGCCCGCCCGGCGGACGCACGCCGCGGCGTCCTCCGGTTCGACGGCCACGCAGTGCCCCACGTCGAGGGTGACGCCAAGAGCGGTGGGCCCGCCCAGCTCCGCGCGCAGCGCCAGCGCCTGGTCGAGCCGTTCGACCACGTGCCCCGGCTCCGGTTCCAGGCCCAGCCGCACGCCTTCGCCCTCGGCGATCCGCACGACCTCCTCGACACCGGACCGCAGCCGCTGCCACGCGCGCTCCGGCGGCACGTCCGGGGGGCGCACGCCGGACCAGAACGACACGCAGTCCGCGCCGAGGTCCCGCGCGATCAGCACGGCCCGGCGCAGGAAGTCGATCCGCCGCTGCTGCTGGTCCGACACCAGGGTCGGGTGGTGCTTGCGGGTGGGGTCGAGCAGGTAGCGCGCACCGGTCTCGACCACCACCGACAGGCCCAGCTCCGCCAGCCGCCGGGCGACGGCGTCGACCCGCGCGGGCAGGTCCTCGGCGAACGGGTCGAGGTGGTGGTGGTCCAGGGTGAGCGCGACGCCGCTGTAGCCGAGGTCCGCGATCACCGCCAGCGCGTCGTCGAGCCGGTGGTTGGCGAAGCCGTTGGTCCCGTAGCCCAGTCGGATCACGTCGGCCCCACCTTCCGCCCGAACCGCCGCGCCAGCGGCAGCGCCGCGGCCACCGCCAGCGCCGCCCGCACCGACCCGCGCGCGGTGAGCGCGGCCTGGAGCGGGACCATGCCGTGGATGCCCGCCGCGGTGGCCGACCGCACGGTCCGCGCGCCGTTGTCCCGCACCGCCTTGAGCTGCGCCCGGCCCACGAACGCGGCGTACCCGATCGCGCCGACGAGTCCGCGGCGGCTGGCCGCCCCGGCGGCCACGGCGGTCGCCGCCGTGCCCGCCAGCACCGCCCGCGCCACGGCGGGCGTCGTCCCGTGCACCTCGCCTCGGGACAGCGCGGTCACCCCGAGGGTGTGCGCGAACAGGGCCCCGGCGGCGGGCAGCGCGGCCCCGCGCCGTCCGGGCGGGGCCCCGAGGAGCACGTCCAGACCTCGGCAGGCCGCCATCGCCACCGGGCCCACCGGGGTGTCCTTGAGCACGGTGTCGTAGGACCACAGCGCCGCGGTCAGCGCGCAGGCCGTCCCGAGCGCCTGCCGCCCGCCGCCCGCCGCGGCCAGCGCCAGTCCGGCGGCGCTGAGCCCGCAGGCCACCGCCAGCGCCCGGCCCGCGCTGATCCGCCCGGACGGGATGGGCCGCTCCGGCCGCTCCACCGCGTCGAGCTCGCGGTCGGCCCAGTCGTTGAGCGCCATGCCCGACCAGTACAGCGCGACCGAGGACAGCGGCAGCAGCAGCCGCCGCCCGCGCAGGCCGCCCGCCGCCCCGGCCGCCGTGTCGCCCAGGACGGTCAGCGCGGCCGGGGCCCGGACCAGGTGCAGGTAGGGGTTCCCGGAGATGTTCACAGTCCTCCCGCCCAGTCGACCAGGGTCCGCGCCTGGTCGGCGAAGCCGTGCTCGGCCGAGCCGAGCGGGTCCTTGAAGAAGAAGCCCAGCTCCGCCTGCGCGCCGACGCGGCCCGCCCGGTGCGCCGAGGACACCAGCCGCGCCAGGTCCAGCACCAGCGGCGCGGCCAGCGCGGAGTCCAGGCCGGTCCAGGTGAACTGCAGGCTCATCCGCGCGCCGAGGAAGCCCTCGAAGGACACGTGGTCCCAGGCGGTCTTGCGCTCCCCCAGGTCCGGCACGTTGTCGATGTGCAGCGGCGCCACCACCGGGTAGCCCAGCAGCGCCGCCAGCCCGGACGCCTTGGTCCGCAGCTTGCTCGCCGCGTGCGCCGGGTCCTCCAGCGTCGAGCCGTCGCCGCCGCCGAGCAGGTTGGTGCCCGACCAGGACAGCACGCGCAGGGCGCGGGCGGTGAACATCGGCGCGAGCACCGTGCGCACCAGGGTTTCCCCGGTCTTGCCGTCCCGCCCCGCGTAGGGCACGCCCACCTGGTGCGCCAACCGGTCCAGCGCGGGCAGCGCGGCACCGGTCGACGGCGTGAAGTCCACGAAGGAGCAACCGGCCCGCATCGCCGCGTACGCGGTCAGCGAGCTGGGCGGCAGGACCGCCTCCCCGGCGGCCAGCGCCCGTTCCAGCGCCGCCAGGTCCTCGTGCTCGGGGCGCGGTGGCTCCGGTGGTTCGGTGGAGGCGACGTTGACCACGACCACGCGGGCCAGGCAGTGCCTGGCGCGGAACGACTCCAGATCCGCCACCAGGCGGGCCGCGGCCTCGCCCTGCGGTCCGGTCGGCGCGTCCCGGATCTCCGCCTCGACCTCGGCCAGCCCGCCGTCGATCGGGCCCAGCAGGTCCGACGGGACCACGCCCGCCTTGGCCAGCTGCTCGGCGCGCTTGGCCAGCGGGGTGCAGACCACGTCGTGCCCGCCGACCACCAGCGAGTCCCACGGCGGCAGGTCGGCCTCCAGCAGCTCGGTCACGCAGCCCGTGGGCGGCACCAGGCCCGCGCGCAGCCCCAGCAGCCCGCACACGGCGGTGGTGGCCACCGATCCGCGAGCGCCCGCCAACCACAGCCCGGTTCGTTCGTCAGCCATCGACATCCCTCCCTGGCGGTCCCGCCGCCGGGGGCACGCGCCCCCGGCGGCGGGGTTGTTCAGCGTCGGTTCGTGCCGTCCCCCGGTCCTCGCAGGGACTCCAGCACCACCCCGCCGTCGCGGGCGAGCACCGCCCGCACGGCCGCGTCCGGCACCGACCGGGCGTCGCCCGCCAGTTCCAGGAAGCGCTCCAGCTCCTTCGCGGCCCTCTCGTCCCGGCCCGCGGCCTCGGCCGAGCGGACCTTGGTCAGCTGCTTGCTCAGGTCCGCGTGCGCCTTGGCGGACAACCGGTTCGTGGCGCGGAACCGGTCGAGCAGCTGCGCGATGTCGCGCAACGAGGTGGTGGTGGCGAAGGCCAGGTCCGCCCTGGTCTCGTTGCCCGCCCCGTCCTTCACCGACACCGCCAGCGAGTGCAGGCCCAGCGGCAGGGCGTGCAGGGCGATCAGCGAGCCGGACGCCACGGCCTGGCCGTCCAGCGTGCTGGTCACCGAGGCGACGCCGGAGGTGGCGTCACCGGTCTGCCACGACACCACCAGGTCGGTCGCGTCGCCGTAGACCCGGCCGTTGGCCACGCCCGAGACCAGCAGCGTGGGCGCGGTGGCGTCGATGTCGAGCGTGGCGGCCTTGTCGACCTCCACGTTGCCCGCCACGTCCACCGCGCGGTGCAGCAGCGTGTGCGAGCCGTCGCCGGAGATTTCCACCGGCCCGGTGTACGCCTTCCAGGCGCCGCCGTCGAGGCTGTACTCCGTGCGCGCCACGCCGGAGGTCGGGTCGGTCGCCGACAGCACCACGGACACCTTGCCCCGGTGCCAGCCGGTGTCGCCGGCAGCGGCGAACGAGGCCGTGCTCAGCGGCGCGGTCGCGTCCACCCTGAGCTGCGTGGACTTGACCTGCTCCACGTTGCCCGCGGTGTCGGTCGAGCGGTACTCCACCGTGTGCACACCGTCCCCGGAGACCAGGACGGCCTCCGCGTAGCGGGTCCACTCGCCGCCGTCGACCCGGTACTCGGTGCTCGCCACACCGCTGTCGTCGGTGGCCGCCAGGGTCACCGCGACCGGCGCGGCGGTGTACCAGCCGCTGTCCCCCGGCGGGGCGGCGGTGGCGGTGGTGACCGGCGCGGTCGCGTCGATCTCCTTGATCCGCACGTTGCGGAACCACACGTCGTCGCCGTCGCCGTGGTTCTGCAGGCCGATGTAGCCCTGCGTCAGGTCGCGCGCCGGGTCGGTGCTGGTGAAGTCGTTGATCAGCACCCCGTTGAGCAGCACCTGGATGCGCTGGCCGGTCACCACCAGCTCGTAGGCGTTCCACTGCCCCGGCGGCTTGAGCGCCGCGTCCCGCGCGGCCAGGTCGGCCGACTTGAAGGAGTAGACCGAGCCGGTGGTGCGCTCCGGCGCGTCGGTGGGGTCGATCTGGATCTCGTAGCCGTTGTTCACGGCCACCCACGGGTCGTCGCCGGGGTCGGGGAACCCGATGAAGACACCGGAGTTGTCGTCACCGGCCATCCGCCAGTCCAGCTTGAGGCTGTAGGAGTTGAACTCCTCCTCGAACCAGAGCAGGCCCATGCCGCCGGTGGACAGCACGTCGCAGCCGCTCTCGACGAACCGCCCCGGCCCGGCCTGCTTCCAGCCCTCGGTGCCCGAGTCGTCGAGCAGGCTGCGGTAGCCCTCCTCCACGGTGGTGCCGCACCCGGTGCCGATCGGCTTGTAGTTCTGGTACTTCACCGTGTCCACGTCGTAGAGCGCGCCGCCGGTGCCGCCCTTGAACACCAGGTACAGGTCCCGCACGCCGCGTTCGGTGACCGCCTTGGGCGCCAGGTCCAGGTAGGTGTCCCAGTTCCCGGTCACCGGCACGGTCAGCGGCTCGTGCACCAGCGGGCCGTC
The DNA here is from genome assembly GCF_017876325.1 of Saccharothrix coeruleofusca. Lineage (NCBI taxonomy): Bacteria > Bacillati > Actinomycetota > Actinomycetes > Pseudonocardiales > Pseudonocardiaceae > Saccharothrix > Saccharothrix coeruleofusca. The sequence goes on along the minus strand of NZ_JAGINV010000001.1, from coordinate 1,339,602 downwards.
CGGGGAGTCGGCGTGCGCCTCAAGGGTGCCGCCGATGCCGCCGGAGGAGACGCGGTAGCCGATCGCGCCGACCCGCGAGAGGTCGACATCCTCGTACGACACCCAGTCGCCGTCGTGGATCTCGCCGACCCGCTTGCCGCCCTGGGCGGTTTCCCGGTCGTAGACCATGACGCCCTGCTGGCCGCTGAGGTTCTCGGCGGGCACGTCCACCCCGGCGACCGCGCCCGGTCCGGCGAAGGTGATCGTGTCCACGTCGAACAGCGCGCCCGAACCACCGCGGAACACGAAGTACAGCGCGTGCGCGCCACCGGGGTCGGTGACGCCGTGCGGGGCGATGTCGGCGTACGAGCGCCAGCCGCCGGTGTTGCCGACCGCGGTGGTCTGCAGCAGCGGACCGGTCGGCGAGTCGGCGCGCACCTCGATCGTGCCGCCCGCGCTGTCGGAGGCGACGCGGTAGCCGATGCCGCTGATCCCCGCGAGGTCGACGCCGTTGAAGGCGATCCAGTCGCCGTCGTGGATGTCGCCGACCTGCCGGCCGTCCTGCGCCGGGCCGTCGTCGAACAGGTTCACGCCCTGCTGGGAGTCGAACGACTCGGCGGGCTTGGGCTGCACGGGCTGCCAGCCGCCGGGACCGGTGCCGGTGCGGAACCGGATCGCGTCCACGTCGAACAGGCTGCCCGAGCCCCGGAACACCAGGAACAGCCGGTGCGTGCCGCCGGGATCGGTGATCGGCGCGGGGGCGATGTCGACGTAGTTGTCCCAGCCGCCGGTGGCGGGCACCGCGACCTGCTGCACCAGCGCGCCGTCGGGCGAGTCCACGCGCACCTCGATGACGCCGCCGCTGCCGCCGGAGGAGACCCGGTAGCCGATCGCGTCGACACCGGCCAGGTTCACCGGGTCGAAGGCGATCCAGTCGCCGTCGTCGATGTGGCCCACGCGCTTGTCGCCCTCGGCCTCACCGGCCTCGACGACCTGCACGCCCTGCATGGTGGTGAAGAACTCGGCCTGCTTGTCCTTCGGCTGCAGGATCACCTCGTCCGACCCGGTCAGCGCCGGGGCGCCCGGTGCGCCGGTGTCGGTGTAGGAGGCGTTGATGACGCCGAAGATGTTGGCGTCCATGCCGTGCCCGCCGTCGGACGGGGTGGCGATGACGCCCTCGCAGCCGGTGGCCCGGCTCAGCGGGTGGCCGTGGCTGTCGTGGCCGAGGATGTACTCCACGGTCACCTTCGAGCAGTCGACCTGCCCGTCCTCGGGGTCGGTCACGGTGACCGAGAACGGCACCTGGTCGCCGAAGCTGAACACCTTGCCGTCGGCGGGCGCGTTGAGCGTGACCACCGGGGCGGTGTTGCCCACGCTGATCACCACGCTGGCCGAGCCGACCAGGCCGGTCGGGTCGGTCACCGACAGCTTGGCGGAGAACTGGCCCAGCTCGGTGTAGGTGTGCGAGACCGGCCCGGCGGTGGTCGAGTCGACCGTGCCGTCGCCGTCGAAGTCCCACGCGTAGGTCAGCGCGTCGCCGTCCTCGTCCGCGGTGCCGCTCGGGTCGAAGTCGACCGTCAGCGGCGCCGGGCCGGAGGTCTTGTCTGCGGTCAGCTTCGCCACCGGGGTGTGGTGGCCGCGGGTGTAGTCGATGCGGTACACCGCCGAGTCCGGGGCGCCGCCGAAGTAGCCGCTGCCGTAGTCGAGCACGTACAGCGAGCCGTCCGGGCCGAACTCCAGGTTCATCGGGCGGGTCAGCGTCATCGAGTCGAAGAACGGGGTGATCGCGCCGCGCTCGCCGTCGGGGCCGACGTCGATGGTCTTGATCCAGCCCCGGTCCCACTCGTAGGCGAAGTTCTTGCCGTCGAAGTGCTCCGGGAACTTGGTGACCACGTCCAGGTCCGGGTCGAACCGGTAGGTCGGGCCGCCCATCGGGGACTCGCCGCCGCCGCCGAACTCCGGCACCGAAGCGCCGTCGTAGGGGATCCAGGCGGGCTGCACCGGCGGCAGGTCGACCAGGCCGGTGTTGTGCGGGCTGGTGTTCTTCGGCGCGGCGCAGTCGAACTTCTCACCGGAGGTGCCGGTGGCGAAGTCGTAGTCGACGTAGGGGACGTTGTCGCCCACGCAGTACGGCCAGCCGTAGTTGCCGGGCTGCTTGACCAGGTTGAACTCCACGCTGCCGCCGGGGCCGCGCGCCGGGTTGGCCGAGCCCGCGTCGGGGCCGTAGTCGCCCAGGTAGATCCAGCCGGTCTCCTTGTCCACGGAGAACCGGAAGGGGTTGCGGAAGCCCATGGCGTAGATCTCGGGCCGGGTCTTCTCGGTGCCGGGGGCGAACAGGTTGCCGTCCGGGATGGTGTAGCCGCCGTCCTCGCCGACCTTGATCCGCAGCACCTTGCCGCGCAGGTCGTTGGTGTTGGCCGAGGAGCGCTGCGCGTCGAACGCCGGGTTGCGGGTGGCGCGCTCGTCGATGGGGGTGTAGCCGTCCGAGGCGAACGGGTTGGTGTCGTCGCCGGTGGACAGGTACAGGTTGCCCTGCGCGTCGAAGTCGATCTCGCCGCCCGCGTGGCAGCACAGCCCGCGGTCGGCCGGGACCTGGAGGATCTTCTGCTCGCTGGCGTTGTCCACGGTGCCCGCCTCGGTCAGCTTGAACCGGGAGAGCTGGTTGTGGCCGCGGAAGCGCGCGAAGTCCGCCTCGGTGCCGTTCTCCGGCGCGTCACCGGCCGGGGTGTCCAGCGGCGGCGCGTAGTAGAGGTAGATCCAGCGGTTGTTGGCGAAGTCCGGATCGATGGCGACGCCCTGCAGGCCGTCCTCGTCGTGGTTGTAGACCGGGATCTGACCCGCCAGCGTGGTGGTCGCCTCCGGGGTGGTCAGCCAGATCCGGCCGTCGCGGGAGGTGTGCAGGACGCGGCGGTCGGGCAGCACGGCCAGCGCGATCGGCTCGCCGGTCTTCTCCTCGCCCTGCGCCAGGGTCACCTGGTCGAAGTCGGCGTCGGTCGGCGGGCTGTCCGGGTCGGGCTCGCAGTCCGCGGCGGTCGCGCCCATGGCGTACTTCAGGCCGCCGAGCAGGTGGGACCGGAACTGCGGGTCGGCGTAGGACTCCTTGGTGTGGCCCATGCCGGTGTACCAGGAGCGGCCCTGACCGGGGGTGTGGCACCAGGAGATCGGGTGGTCGCCGGAGGGGTCGGTGGGCGCGTAGCTCTGCTCGTCCAGCGAAGCCAGCACGTGCACCCTGCTGCGCGGGTTGCTGCGGTAGCTGTACCACTCGTCGGTGCGCGTCCACACCTCGGGCAGTCCCGCCGTGGCGGGGTGGTCGTGGTCCTCGACGTGGACGTCGGCTTCCTGGATGGCCGGGTGGGACTTGAAGTAGGAGCCCACCAGCTCGCCGTACCAGGGCCAGCTGTACTCGGTGTCGGCCGCGGCGTGCACGCCCGCGTAACCGCCGCCGCCGTTGATGTACCGCTCGAAAGCGCCCTGCTGCGCGTCGTCGAGCACGTCACCGGTGGTGGACAGCCACACTACGGCGTCGTAGCGGGCCAGGTTCTCGTCGGTGAACGCGCCCGCGTCCTCGGTCGCCTCCACGGTGAACCCGTTGGCCGCGCCCAGCTCGGTGATCGCGGCGATGCCCGCCGGGATCGAGTCGTGGCGGAAGCCCGCGGTCTTGGAGAAGACGAGGACGTGCTCGCCGTCGGGGTGGGCCGCCGCCGGGGTCACGCCCAGGGCAGCCGAGCCCAGGGCCGTGGTCAGCGCCAGCGCGGCGACGGCCGCGCGGCTCGCGGCGGAGCGGGGTGTCGGTGGGATGTCGGGGCTGCTTCTCTTTCCTCGCACGGGGTGTTCTCTCCTCGTTCTCACGCTCACGACGACGGGAACCGCGGACGGGTGGGCGTCCTCCTCTCCGCACGGCGATGCCGCCCCCGGCCCGCGCGCCGGGGCGGCGTTGCCGCCTGATCCGGGCTGGTCAGCCCCCGACGGGGGTCCAGGTGGCGCTGTGCGCGGCGCTGTCCTCCACCGCGGCCAGCACGCGCTGCACGCGCAGGCCGTCGGCGAAGCTGGGCGCCGGGTCGGTGCCGGTGCCGATGGCGGTCAGCAGGTCGGCGACCTCGTGGGTGAAGGTGTGCTCGTAGCCCAGCAGGTGCCCCGGCGGCCACCACGCGCCCACGTAGGGGTGGTCGGGCTCGGTGGCCAGGATTCGCCGGAACCCGGCCTCCGCGCCGGGCGCGTCGCCGTCGAAGAACGACAGCTCGTTCATCGACTCGAAGTCGAAGGCCAGGCTGCCGCGCGAGCCGTTGACCTCCAACCGCATCGCGTTCTTGCGGCCCAGCGCGTAGCGGGTGGCCTCGAAGGTGCCGACCGCGCCGCCCGCGAAGCGGGCCAGGAACAGCGCGGCGTCGTCCACGGTGACCTGCCCGGTGCCCTCGCCGTCGGGACGTTCCCGCACGAAGGTCTCCGACAGCGCCGAGACCCCGGTGATGAGGTCGCCGACCACCCACTGCGCGGCGTCGACGATGTGCGCGCCCAGGTCGCCCAGCGCGCCGGAGCCCGCTTTCTCCTTGCGCAGCCGCCAGGTCATCGGCGCCGCGGGGTCGGACAGCCAGTCCTGCAGGTAGACCGCGCGGACGTGGCGGACCTCGCCGATCCTGCCGTCCTCGACGAGCTTGCGGGCCAGCGCGAGGGCGGGCACCCGGCGGTAGTTGAACGCCACCATCGAGCGCACGCCCCGCGCCGCGGCCCGCTCGGCCGCCGCCGCCATGGCCTCCGCCTCGGCCACGGTGTTGGCCAGCGGCTTCTCGCACAGCACGTGCTTGCCCGCGGTCAGCGCCGCGATGGCGATCTCGGCGTGGGTGTCACCGGGGGTGCACACGTCCACCAGCCCCACGTCGTCCCGCTCCACCAGGGTTCGCCAGTCGGTCTCCACGCCCGCCCAGCCGTACTTGGCCGCGGCCTCCTTGGCCCGCGACTCGTCCCGGCCGCACAGCGCCGCCAGCCGCGGCGTCAGCGGCACCTCGAAGAACCGGTGCACGTTGCGCCACGCCTGGGAGTGGACCGCGCCCATGAAGGCGTGGCCCACCATCCCGACCCCGATCTCCCCGTTGCTCTCGCTCATCGCGTCGCCTTCCGTCCTGTGCCGTCTAACCGCAATGCCGCCTCGCTCACGAGTCGAAGCCGACGTCCATGTACTGGTCGACGTTGTCCTTGGTGACCACGGCGGAGTAGGTGGTGATCAGCGCGGGGATCTCGTGCTCGGCCAGGTCGCCGATGCCCTTGGCCTGGCCGAGCAGCCGGGCCAGCGCGATGGCCGACGAGGCCATGGAGGGGCTGTAGAGCACGGTCGCCTTGACCACGCTGCTGTCCGCCTTGATGCGGTCCATCATGTTCTTGGAGCCCGCGCCGCCGACCATGATGAACTCGCTGCGGTTGGCGTTCTCGATCGCCGCCAGCACGCCGATGCCCTGGTCGTCGTCGTGGTTCCACAGCGCGTCGATCCGGCTCGCGCCCTGGAGCAGGTTCGAGGTCTGCTGCTCGCCGGACTCGGAGGTGAACTGCGCCGAGACGCGGGGGCCGACGCTGAAGCCGCTGCGCGCCAGCGCGTCCTTGAAGCCCTGGCTGCGCTCCTGGGTCAGCGGCAGCGCGTCGATGCCCGCGACCTCGGCGATGACCGGGTTGGCGATGTTCTTGGCCTTCATCTGCTCGGCGATGTAGTTGCCCGCGTTGACGCCCATGCGGTAGTTGTCGCCGCCGATCCAGGTCCGGTAGGCCAGCGGGGTGTCGAAGATCCGGTCGACGTTGATCACCGGGATGCCCGCGTCCATGGCCTGCCTGCCGACCTCGGTCAGCGCCTTGCCGTCGAAGGGCAGCACCACCAGCACGTCGACCTTGTCGTTGATCAGCGTCTCGACCTGGGCGATCTGCTGGTTGACGTCGTTGGTGCCCTCGGTGGCCTTGAGGGTCACGTCGGAGAACTGCTCGGCCTGGGCGCGCGCGTTCTTGGTCATCGCGGCCATCCAGCCGTGGTCGGCGGCGGGTGCGGAGAAGCCGATGGTGACCTGCTTGCCCGGCTGGGTGTTCGCGCCCGAGGCCCCGGCCAGCGCGGCGCCGGTGCTCTGCGGGGTCTCGTTGGAGGTGCAGCCCGCGAGCAGCGCGGTGGCGCCCACGGCGGTGGTGCCCCAGAGGAACCTGCGGCGGTCGAGTGAGGACATGGCGGACTCCAGCGGTGTCGGTGGACGGCGGTGGGGGCTGGGACTGCTGGTGCGGTCAGGTCTTGAGCACGCGGCGCCTGCGCGCGGTGATCCCCTGGAGCAGCACCGCGGCGATGATGATCACGCCCTTGGCGATGTTCTGGATGTCGGTGTCGAGGTTGTTCTGGGTGAAGATGCTGTTGAGCACGGTGAAGATCAGGACGCCGATGAGCGTGCCGATCAGGGTGCCCCGGCCGCCGCTGAGCAGCGTGCCGCCGATGACCACCGCGGCGATGGCGTCCAGCTCGTAGAACAGGCCGTTGGTGGAGGCGCCGGAGGTGGTCCTGGCGACCACCATCAGCGCGGCGATGCCGCAGCACAGGCCCGCGATGCCGTAGACCAGCGCGGTGTGCCGCTTGACGTTGATGCCCGCCAGCCGGGCGGCCTCGGCGTTGCCGCCGACGGCGAAGGTGCGGCGGCCGAACGTGGTGCGGTTGAGCACCACCCAGCCGATGGCGAAGACCAGGGCCAGCATCCAGATCAGCACCGGGACGCCGAGGAACGCGCCGCGGAAGAACGTGGTGAACCCGGTCTCGGTGACCACCTGGGTGCGCCTGCCGGACAGCCGCTCGGCCAGGCCGCGCGCCGAGGCGTACATGGCCAGGGTGGCGATGAACGGCACGATCTTGCCGTAGGAGATCAGCAGCCCGTTGACCAGGCCGCAGCCCAGGCCGACCAGCAGCGCGCACAGCACCATCACCGCGGGTCCGTAGGACTGGGTGGCCACCGTGGTCATCCACACGCTCGACAGCGCCACGATGGAGCCCACCGACAGGTCGATGCCGCCGCTGATGATCACGAACGTCATGCCGACGCTGACCACGCCGATGGCCGCGGCCAGGCGCAGCATGGTGGAGATGTTGGCCTCGGTGAGGAAGCTGTCGGGTCGGGTGGCGTAGCCGACCGCGCACAGCACCAGCAGCACGCCGAGCAGACCGGCCAGCCGCACGTCGAAGCTCAGCCCACCGGACCACTTGCGCTCCCCCGGCGAGGGCGGGGCCTTCCCGACCCCCTGCTGCGCGGTCAGTTCCCGTTGGGGCGCAACCATCAGACAGCCTCCTCGGTGACGTCCGCGATCTCGCTCACGGCGCTGCCCTCCATCACGATGTCCAGCACGGCGGCCTCGGTCAGCTCGGCGGCGGGCCGCTGCGCGGCCACCTCCCCCTCGCGCAGCACCAGCACCCGGTCGGCCAAACCGAGCACCTCCGGCACCTCGCTGGAGACCAGCACCACGGCCACGCCCTCGGCGGCCAGCTCGTGGATCAGCCGGTACAGCTCGGCGCGCGCCCCCACGTCCACGCCGCGGGTCGGCTCGTCCAGCAGCAGCACCCGGCAGCCGCGCACCAGCCAGCGCGCCACCACCGCCTTCTGCTGGTTGCCGCCGGAGAACGTGCCGACCAGCCTGCGCGGGTCGGCCGGGCGCAGGTCCAGCCGCTCCAGGGTGGCGCGCGAGTCGCGCAGCTCGCGGGCGCGGTCGGTGAAGCCCGCCCGGCTGTAGGCGGACAGGCTGGCCAGGGTCACGTTGTGCGCCACCGGCAGCTCCAGCAGCAGGCCCTGGCTCTTGCGCTCCTCCGGGGCCAGCCCGATGCCCGCGCGCACCGCGTCGGCGACGCTGCCCGGCCGCAGCGCGCGGCCGTCGACGGTGACGCTGCCCGCGTCCGGCTTGCGCGCGCCGAAGACGGTCTCCAGCACCTCGCTGCGGCCGGAGCCGACCAGCCCGGCGATGCCGAAGATCTCCCCGGCGTGCACGGTGAAGCTGACGTCGCGGAACTCGCCGTGGCGGGTGAGCCCCCGCACCACCAGCACCTCGCGCCGCTCGTCCGCGGTGGATGCCTGCCTGACCGGGAAGACGGCCTCGACCTTGCGGCCGGACATCAGGTCCACCAGCTCGTTGGTCGGGGTGTCGGCGGACAGCCCGGAGGCGACCGTGCGGCCGTCCTTGAGCACGGTGACCCGGCTGCCGATCCGGCGGATCTCCTCCAGCCGGTGGGAGATGTAGACCACGGCCACGCCCGCGGCGGTCAGCTCGCCGACGATGCGGAACAGGTTGTCCACCTCGTCGGAGGCCAGCGCCGCGGTCGGCTCGTCCATCACGATCAGCCGGGCGTCGTGGACCAGCGCGCGGGCCATGCTGACCAGCTGCTGCCCGGCCGCGGACAGCAGGCCCACCTCGCGGTCGGGCCGGATCTCCGGGTGGCCGAGCCTGCGCATCAGCTCCACCGCGCGCTGCCGCATGGCGCCGCGCCTGCTGAAGCCGAAGCGCGCCCGCTCGTGGCCGAGGAAGATGTTCTCCGCCACCGAGATCCCCGGCACCAGGTCCAGCTCCTGGTACATGGTGGCCACGCCCAGCCGCAGCGCGGCGACCGGCGAGGACAGAACCGCAGGCGCGCCGCGCCAGGTGATCGTGCCCGCGTCCGGCTGGTGGGCGCCCGCGAGCACCTTGATCAGCGTCGACTTGCCCGCGCCGTTCTGGCCGAGCAGGCAGTGCACCTCGCCCTCGCGGACCTCCAGGTCCACCCCGTCCAGCGCCCGCACGCCGGGGAAGGTCTTGACGATGCCGGACATCGTCAGCAGCGGTTCGCTCACGCGGGGGCCTCCTCGTGGTCGTGGTGGTCCGGACCGGATCTGGCCGGGTCGTCGAACGCGCGCTCCAGCGCGAGCAGCGCGCCGCCCGCCCCCGCCGCGCTCGCGCCCAGCGCCGAGGCGCGCACCGAGGGCACCGCCGCGGCGGCCACCGGCCCCGCCGCGACCTCCGCCCGCACCGGTTCGACCAGCCACTCCGCCAGCGCGGCGAAGTAGCCGCCGAGCACCACGGCGGTGGGGTTGAGCAGGGTCGCCAGGATCGCCACGCCGGTGCCCAGCGCCGCGCCGATCCGGTGCAGGCCGTCCAGCGCGCGCCAGTCCCCGGCCGAGGCCCTGGCCCGCACCACGGCCAGGCTCTCGGCGGCGTCCAGCGCGGGGTCCAGCAGCGGGTCGCCGGGCGCGGCCACGGCGTGCAGCAGCGCGTCGAACCCGACGCAGGCCTCCCAGCAGCCGCGCCTGCCGCACGCGCAGTAGGGGCCCAGCGGTTCCAGCGCCATGTGCCCGACCTCGCCCGCGTAGCCCGACGCGCCGCGCACCAGGACGCCGTCGGCGACCACGCCCGCGCCCACGCCGTGGTCGCCGACCAGGCACAGCAGGTCGGGCACCGGGTCGGCGCGGTGCTCGGCGAGCGCGGCCAGGTTGGCGTCGTTGCCCAGCGCGAGCAGTTCCAGCGGCAGGCCGGTGCGCGCGGCCACGGTGTCCAGCAGCGCCACCTCCCGCCAGCGCAGCCGGGGCGCCAGCCGGACCACGCCGTGCTCGGTGTCGATCAGGCCGGGCGCGACCACGGTGATCCCGCAGACCCACCCGCCCGCCGCGCGCACGTCCGCGCTCAGCTCGGCGATCACCCACCCGATCCGGTCGGCGACCTCCTCGACCCGCAGCGCGGCGGGCTCGCACACCGCCTGCCTGCTCAGCCGGGTGCCGCCGTCGAGGTCCACGGCGGTGGCCACGACCCTGGTGAGGCGGACTTCGACGCCGATGCCGAACGCGGTGCGGGGCAGCAGCTCGACGCGGCCCGCGACGCGCACCAGGCCCCGCCGGGCCAGTTCCACGACCAGGGTTGAGACGGTGGCCTTGGGCAGTCCGGTCAGGACGGCCAGCCGCGCCCTGGAGGCGGGGCCGTGCTCGCGGAGGGTGCGGGCGAGCAGGGCGAGGGTGTCCCGCCTGCCCGGCGAACCGACCGATCGCGGCACGTGCGCCTCCGCTCCATCGAGGGGCGTTCCCGTGCTCCAGCTCACACTTCCGGCTGAAGCCGAGCGCAATCCTGTGGGCAAAAGGTCAAACTTGGCAAGACTTTTGCTTAAACTTGTCGAAAGTAGGCTCCGAACGGACGAAACATGGGCGCAACGGGGTAGCCGCGGGTGCCCCTGTCGGGGATGACGGCGCGGGCGCGCTCAGGCGATGTCGAAGGCCCGATCGGTGGCCGACCAGGCCGCGCCGATGACGCCGGACAGCTCGCCCAGCTCGGACAGCACGATGGGCAGGTTGCCGGTGGCCAGCGGCAGCGACCGCCGGTAGACCGCGCTGCGCACCTCGGCCAGCAGGGAGTGGCCCAGCCGGGACACGCCGCCGCCGATGACCACCATGCCGGGGTTGAGGAAGCTGACCAGGGAGGCGACCACCTGCCCCAGCCTGCGCCCGCCCTCGCGGATCAGGTTGGCCGCGGCGAAGTCGCCCGAGGAGGCGGCCACGCCGACGTCCTCGGCGGTCAGCGAGCCCTTCTCGGCCAGGGTGGCGGCCAGCATCGGCGAGCGCCCGCTGCGGGCCAGCGTCAGCGCGTCGCGGGCCAGCGCCGCGCCGCCGAAGTACGCCTCCAGGCAGCCCAGCTCGCCGCACGCGCAGGCGGGCCCGAAGTCGTCCAGCCGGATGTGCCCGATGTCGCCCGCGGTGCCCGCGGCGCCCCGGTAGACCCGCCCCCCGACGACGATCCCGCAGCCGATGCCGGTGCCCACCTTGACCAGTATCAAGTCGTCCAGCGAGCGCGCCACGCCCGAGTGGCGCTCCCCCAGCGCCATCACGTTGACGTCGTTGTCCACGGTGACCGGGCAGCCCCAGCGGCCCGCCAGGTCGTCGCGCACCGGGTAGCGGTCCCAGCCGGGCATGATCGGCGGCGCGACCGGCATCCCGTCGCGGAAGCTGACCGGCCCCGGCAGCCCGATGCCCGCGCCGATCAGCCGGCCGGGCGCCTTCTCCAGCACCCGCTCGGCCAGGTCCGCGACCCGCCGCAGCACCTCGACCGGGCCCAGCCGCACCGCGCAGTCCTCGCTCTGGCTGGCCAGCACCTCGCACCGGCCGTCGGTGACCGCGACCGTGATCGAGGTGACGCCCACGTCCACCCCGATCACCCGCAGGTCGTCGGCGAGGTGCACCAGGGTGGAGCGCCTGCCGCCCCGACTGGCGGCCGGACCGCCCACCGCGACCAGCCCCTCGTCGACCAGCCTGGCGATCTCGGCGGTCAGCTTGGCGCGCGGCAGGTCCAGCCGCTCGCCCAGGGCGACCCTGGACGTGGCGCCCTCGTCGCGCAGCAACCGCAGCAGGTCGGTCCGCGTGCGCGGACCACGTCCTCCACCAGGTGCCGCCATCGCCCGCCTCCTTCACCGCCCGCCTCCATTCAACACCCCCGCCCACCCCGCGAGTCGGACTCCCGGCACCCCGAGTTCGCCGTTCGGAAAACCCGGAGCCGACGCCCGACGCGCGGCCCTCGACGCACGGACGGCCCCGTCAAGCGCACGTTCGGCCGAACCGGTGAGCACGAACGGTGATCGGTCCGTCCACAGTGGCCACCCGGCGGAGCCCTCCGGTCCACAAAGGATCAACACCGGGTGTGAGCACAGTCATGCGCCACGGGCGACCACCACCGATAAAATAGTTTGGCTAGCTAACCGAGTCAGTCTCGGTCACTGTCGACACGGGGCACGGAGTCGACAGGAGCACCCCCATGACCGCGACCGCCACCGCCGCACCCGCCACCCGCCGGGGCAACCCCGCCGCCATGGCCGCGCTCGCGCTGGGCGGTTTCGGCATCGGCACCACCGAGTTCGCCACCATGGGCCTGCTGCCCCAGGTCGCCGACACCTTCGGCATCTCCATCCCCACCGCGGGCCACGCGATCAGCCTCTACGCGCTGGGCGTGGTGGTCGGCGCCCCGCTGATCACCGTGCTGGCCGCGAAGCTGCCGCGCAAGGGGCTGCTGATCGCGCTGACCCTGGCGCTGGCGGCGGGCAACGGGCTGTCCGCCGTGGCGCCGAGCACGGGGCTGCTGATGACCAGCCGGTTCCTGGCCGGGCTGCCGCACGGCGCGTTCTTCGGCATCGCCGCCGTGGTGGCCGCCGCACTGGTGCCGCCGGAGCGGCGGGGCACCGCGGTGGCCCGGATCATGGTCGGGCTGACCGTGGCCAACCTGGTCGGCGTGCCGGTCGCGACCGTGGCCGGGCAGCAGATCGGCTGGCGCGCGGCCTACCTGGCGGTGGCCGTCATCGAGGTCGCCACGGCGCTGGCGGTGGCCAGGTGGCTGCCCAGGACGCCCGCCCCGCGCGACGCGGGCGTGGCCGCCGAACTGCGCGCGTTCCGCCGTCCGCAGGTGTGGTTCGCCCTGCTCACCGGCATGGTCGGGTTCGGGGGCATGTTCGCCGTCTACTCCTACATCTCCCCGATCACCACCGAGGTCGCCGGGCTGCCCGGCGGGGCCGTGCCGTGGGTGCTGGCGGTGTTCGGGCTGGGCATGACGATCGGCGCGACGGTCGGCGGCCGGTTCGTGGACCGGTCGGTGATGGGCACCGTGTTCGGCTCGCTGATCGCGGTGACCGCCGTGCTGGTGCTGCTCGGGCTGACCGCCACCGCGCCCGCCGCCGCGTTCGGCTCGGTGTTCCTGCTCGGCCTGACCTCGCAGGTGCTGGCGTCGGCGCTGCAGGTGCGGCTGATGGACGCCTCCCCGGACGCGCCGTCGCTGGCCTCCTCGTCCAACCACTCGGCGCTCAACATCGCCAACGGCGCGGGGGCCTGGCTGGGCGGCCTGGCCATCGCGGCGGACTGGGGCTACACCGCCACCGCGTGGGTCGGCGTGGCGCTGAGCCTGGCGGGCCTGGCCCTGGTGGCGCTGTCGGTGGCCGTCGAGCGGCGCACGGCCTGATCCGCATCGCGCCGGTGGGTGCGCGGTGCCGCACCCACCGGCGCCGGAGCACGGGTCAGCCGAAGTAGCCGCCGAACATGATCCTGCTGGTCTCGGTCGTGGTCCGCACGCCGACCTCGTAACCGTTCTCGACGACCTGGGTGTTGTCCATGATGGCCAGGGTGTACCGCTCGTCGGGGCCGACGAAGCCGACCGAGTTGATCAGCCACGAACCGTCGTCGTTGTCGTCGGACCAGCCGTTCTTGTTGCCCGGCCGGGCGGTGCTCCCCGCTCCCCAGACCCCCCACTGCTGGTTGGGGTCGACCCCGCGCATCTCGTTGACGATGTAGTCGCGGTGGACGGCGGGCAGTTCCTCCAACACGTAGTTGATCAGCCGGTCGAGGTCGTCGGCCGTGGTGAGGATCCAGCCCCAGTGGTGCGGGTGCTCGTCGGTGAACCGCATGTCGGTCATGCCGTAGGACGGGAAGCGGGAGGCGAACTCGGCTTCTCCGCCGAAGCGGTTCCACAGGGTGTGCGCCGCGTCGTCGTCGCTGGAGTGCAGCATGCGGTGCATCAGGTCGCGGTCCTCGGCCGTGAGCGTGACGGCTCCCGCGTCGCTGCGCAGCAGCAGGTCCACCACCATCGCGAGCTTGGGGGTGGAGCAGGCCCAGATCAGCGTGTCGGAGTCGGAGTTGCGCCAGACCGCGCCCGTGAGGCGGTCCCGCACCACGATCCCCGCGAAGCCGGGGCGGTTCTGGGCGTAGGCGTTCGCCCGGTGGATGCGCGCCAGCAGCGCGGGGTCGAAGCGGTGCTTGGCGTCCTGCTGACCGCTGACGAGCACGGGCGCGGCACCCGCGGGCAGCGCGGGCGCGGCGGTCATGGCCACGAGGACGGCGACCGCGACCGCGCCCTTCCTGAATACCTTCATGGAGTCCGAACGATCCTTTCCCGCGGGACGACGCGCGGTGGGCGCACCCGCCGCGCGAACAGCCCCGTCATCGACAAGACGAATGGGACGTCACGAAGCGCGGGCGGCGCGCCGGTCCGGCGCGGTCGGCCACGGCTTCGATCTCCGCCACGTGCTCCCCCAGAGCTCGGACTGGCAGGCGCTCCACTCTAGTGGCACAGGTCGGTCCTACCGATCACCGGGTGGGACCGACGTCCCCGGCCCCGCTGTCCCGCCTGGTCGTCGCGGCCCGCGGTCAGCGGCCCCCGCGAGCGTGCCGGGACGCGCTCGGGAACGCCTCCGCGGAGCAGTCGTCGGTGGCGACCACCACCACGGGATCGCTGAAGTCCTCCGCGCCGTCGGAGCCGTTGAACACCACCACCTGACGGCTGCCCACCGCCTCGGCCAGCACGTCGGTGGAGACCCGCCAGGTGAAGGTCGGCCCGGCCACCTCCTGCTCGACCTCGGCGACCGGCTCCCAGGCCCAGCCCGGCCCGGTGTACCGGTAGAGCACGGAACCCTCGACCATGTGGTCCATGCCCTGCGGCTGCCCCGGCGGCAGCGCCCACCCGGTGGCCGGGTCGTCGTCGGAGTCGATGAACACCCGGCGGTGGGTGAAGTCCCTGGTGAAGTCGGCCCGGTACTGCGCGGCGGTCGGGGTGACGCACCCGGCGGGCGCCAGCACCGAGGCGGGCGGCGTGGTGACGGTGACCGGCGCGCTGGGCGTGGAGGCGTTGCCCGCGACGTCGCGGGCCCGGACGCTGAACGTGTAGGCGGTGCCCGGCTGGAGCCCGGTCGCGGTGAACGCGGTGTCGTGCGTGGTGCCGACCGGGACGCCGTCGCGCAGCACCTCGTAGTCGGTCACCGCCACGTTGTCCAGCGAGCCCCGCCAGCGCAGCACCACCTGCACCGGCGAGGCGACCGCCGTGGCCTCGCGCGGCGCGGCGGGCGCGGTCGTGTCCACCACGCCCGCCACCTCGCCCAGCTCGGCGTCCCAGTACCCGGCGATCACGTCCCACGGGTACGGGTCGTGCCCGCGGTCGGTGACGTAGACGTAGCCCGCGCCGTTGGCCTTGCTGCGGGCGACGACCGCCGCCATGTCCTCCCGCGTGGGCACGTCGTAGACCAGGTGCCAGAACTTGTCGTGGTCGGCGTGGGCCAGCTCCCAGTCCGGCGGGGTGTGCGCCAGGTAGGACTGGTAGTCGCCCTCGAAGGACAGGATGGTGTCGGCCACGCCCTCGTAGCACTGCTCGGTCGGGTGGCCGGGGTTGAGGGCGATGTGCGCGTGCGGGTGAGTGCTCCTGATCCGGGCGCTGATCGCGGCGTAGCGGGCCACGTGCTCGCCCTCCGCGCCGCAGGTCGCGATGGTCTGGTCGAGGAACACGCCGTCGACGCCGTAGCCGCCGTAGAGGGCGTACCAGTCGTCGATGTCCCGCTCGATCTGGGCGGTCCACGCCTCGGGCGAGGTCTCCCCGTCGCGGGTGCGGTGCGCGCCCTGGCCGAACTCCACGCCCAGGTAGCCGGTGTCGACGTAGACCAGGACCTTGATCCCCGCGTTGTGCATCGCCTCGATCGCGTCCGCCCACGCTCGGGAGAACGGCGCCTCGGGCATGCTGCGGCTGCCGTTGACCACCACGATGCCCGTGGTGGGCCGGTTCTGGGCCAGACGGCGGAACCCGGTCAGCCCGTCGGGCGTGGTCGGGCTCCAGTAGGCGGGAACGGCGGTCTTCTGGTGCGGTGGCGCGGCGCTGGCGGGTGCGGGCGCCAGCGCGGCGACCGTCGTGACGACAACCCCGGCGCGGCCCACGGCGGTTCTCAGGCGCGTCATGACGGTCAGTCTTGGCCGGCCCCCGGACCAGGGCAATCCTGCGAAGGCAGGTCCGGGGTGGGCCGGCTGGCGGCCGGTTTCGGCAACGATTCAGCCGCCGCGGCCGCGCAGGTAGGCCAGCACGGCCCGCACCCGCCGGTGGTCGGCGCTGTCGACGTGCAGGTCCAGCTTGGTGAAGATGCCGCCGATGTGCTTGGACACGGTGACCTCGGAGATCACCAGGTCCGCGGCGATGGCCGCGTTGGACCGGCCCTGCGCCATCAGCCCCAGCACCTCCAGCTCGCGGGCGCTGAGCAGGCGCAGCGGGTCGCGGCGGTGGGACAGCAGGCGGCGCACCACGTCCTGGTCGACAACCGTGCCGCCGCCCGCCACCTCGGTCAGCTTGGCCAGGAAGTCCGCGCCGTCGGCCACGCGGTCCTTGAGCAGGTAGCCGGTGCCCGCGCCACCGGTCTCCAGCAGCTCGGCCAGCGACGGGGTGTCCACGTGCTGGCTGAGCACCAGCACCGGCAGCGCGGGCAGCTCCGCGCGCAGCGCGATGGCCGCGCGCAGGCCCTCGTCGCGGAACGCGGGCGGCATCCGGACGTCGGTCACCACCACGTCGGGCACCTCGGCGCGGACGGCGGCCACCAGCTCCTCGGCGGTGCCCACCGCGGCGGAGACCCGGTGGCCGAACCGGGTGATCAGGCCGACCAGGCTCTCCCGCAGCAACCCGGAGTCCTCCGCCAGCACCACGCGCATCACCGCCCACCCGCCCCACCGGGCTCGCACGGGATCTCCACCCGCACGACCGTAGGCCCTCCGGGCGGGCTGGACAGCAGCGCCCGGCCGCCCACCGCCGTCACCCGGTCGGCCAGCCCGCGCAGCCCGCTGCCCCGCTCCGGGTCCGCCCCACCCGGTCCCCGATCACCCACCTCGACCACCAGCAGGTCCCCCGCCACCCGGCCGCGCACCCACGCCTGGTCGGCACCGGAGTGCTTGACCACGTTCGTCAGCGCCTCGCTGACCGCGAAGTAGGCCGTGCTCTCCACCGCGGCGGGCAGCCTGCCCACGCCGTGAATGCGCACGTCCACCGGCAGCGGGCAGCGGGTGACCAGCTCGGCCACCGCGGTCCGCAGGCCGCGCTCGACCAGGACGTGCGGGTGGATGCCCCGCACCAGCTCCCGCAGCTCGGCCAGAGTGGTGACGGCCTCGGCGTGGGCCCGCGCCAGCGGCTCGGCCGACTCCTCCCCCGCCCGCGCCCGCGCCGCGTCCAGCAGCACGGCCAGCGCCACCAGCCGCTGCTGGACGCCGTCGTGCAGGTCCCGCTCGATGCGCCGCCGCTCCGCGTCGAAGGCGTCGAGCAGCCGCCCGTTCGACCGGATCAGCTCCATGTCCTGGTCCGATCGCGCGGAGGTGCCGGTCAGCAGGGCGCGGGCGGTGCCCGCGTGCAGCGCCGCCACCAGGGTGACCAGGTACAGCCCGACCAGCAGGCCCAACAGCGCGGGCACGACCAGCGGCAGCGACGCGCGCACCGAGGTCAGTTCCAGGCCCAGGTAGCGCACCGACCCCGGCGAGAGGCCGCGGACCACCGGTGCGGCCAGCAGCGCCAGTGACAGCGCGGGGATCGCGGCGGCGACGAAGTCCAGCACCCACAGACCGGTGGCGAACAGCGCCGTGTAGGCGAACTCGCGCCACGTGGCGCTCTCGCCGCCCCTGGCGCGCACCCACCGCCTGCCCCGCACCGCGCCCAACGACCGGTGCGGGCTGGGCGGTGGCGGCCCGCCCAGCAGCGCCAGCCTGCGCCGCTCCAGCGCGCCGACCGCGAGCCCGCTGAACCCGACCGCGACCAGCACCGGCAGGCCGATGAGCACCGGTGTGAACGCCGTGCCCAGCGCGATCAGCGCGAACAGCGCCACCAGGGTGGGCAGGCCCAGCAGCGCGCCGGTGGCCGCGTAGGCCCAAGCCCGCCACGGGATCGCCGAGCCGAGCAGCCGCACCGGGTTCCGCATCACCGCGATGTCCACGTCCCCGCAGCGTACGAGGAAACCGCACGGGCGCAGCACAGCTGGCTATACCCGTGAACGGGTCTCCGCTGTGATCCGCCGGGCGAGCGGAGCCGCTGCACTGGTCGCCACAGCCGATTTCGGAGGAGCGGTGATGGCGGAACCCACGAGCACCAGCGCGCCCGACGACCGCCGGGGACCGGGGAAGCGCCCGTCGAGCAGGCGGATGAGACCGGGAGCGCGCAAGGTGTGGCTGCTGCTGCACGTCGCGATCTCGGTCGGCTGGTTCGGCGGCGCGTACGCGATGCTGGTCATGGGCGTCGCGGCCACGACCAGCGCGGGCGAGCCGCTGCGGCCCGCCGCCTACGAGCTGATGCACCTCAGCGACAGGGTGATCATGATCCCCGGCAGCCTGGGGGCCCTGGTGACCGGCCTGGTGCTGGCGCTGCGCACCAAGTGGCGGGTGCTGCACCACTGGTGGGTGGTGCTGAAGCTGGTGCTCACCGTGGGCGGGATGGCGTTCGCCTACGCCTGCGTCGCGCACAACGTCAGGACCGCGCTCGCGGCGACCGAGCACGACCCGGCCGCCGACATCGGAGCGCTGCCCGCGAACGTGGTCTCCGGGTCGGCGGTCATGCTGGTCGTGCTGTTCGTGATCACGCTGCTGTCGGTGCTCAAGCCGTGGGGCCGCACCAGGTGGGGACGCGCTGCCGCGCGGGACGCGGCCCGCCGGGGCGCGGTCGCGCCAATCGGCCGCGCGGGCGCGCAAGAGCTAGGCTCGACCCCGTGAGCAGCACCCCGGAAACCGCGCAGACCAGCGAGAACCCCGAACACGGCGAAGGCGGCAAGTACTCGGTCAAGGGCAAGGAGTACACCCGCGACACCCGCTACATCACCACGCGCGTGACCGCCGACGGCCGCGACGGGTTCCCGGTCGAGCCCGGCCGGTACCGGCTGGTCGCCGCCCGCGCCTGCCCCTGGGCCAACCGCTCGATCATCGTCCGCAGGCTGCTGGGGCTGGAGGACGCGATCTCCCTCGGCCTGCCCGGCCCGACGCACGACGCGCGGTCGTGGACCTTCGACCTCGACCCCGGCGGGCGCGACCCGGTGCTGGGCATCGAGCGGCTCCAGGAGGCGTACTTCAAGCGCGACCCGGACTACCCGCGCGGCATCACCGTGCCCGCGATCGTGGACACCACGACCGGCGCGGTGGTGACCAACGACTTCGCGCAGATCACCCTGGACCTGTCCACCGAGTGGCGGCGGTTCCACCGCGAGGGCGCGCCCGACCTGCTGCCCGAGGCGCACCGCGAGGAGATCGAGGAGGTCAACCAGCGGGTGTTCACCGAGGTGAACAACGGCGTGTACCGGTGCGGCTTCGCGGGCAGCCAGCGGGCCTACGACGAGGCGTACGCGCGCCTGTGGACCGCGCTGGACTGGTTGGAGGAGCGGCTCAGCGGCAGGCGCTACCTGGTCGGCGACACCATCACCGAGGCCGACGTGCGGCTGTTCACCACGCTGGTGCGCTTCGACCCGGTCTACCACGGGCACTTCAAGTGCAACCGCAACAAACTCGACCAGATGCCCGCCCTGTGGGGCTACGCGCGGGACCTGTTCCAGACGCCGGGGTTCGGCGACACGGTGGACTTCTGGCAGATCAAGCAGCACTACTACGTCGTGCACGAGGACATCAACCCCAGCGGGATCGTGCCGCTGGGACCGGACCTGTCCGGTTGGGTCACCCCGCACGGGCGCGAGGCGCTGGGCGGGCGGCCGTTCGGCGACGGCACCCCGCCCGGCCCGGTGCGCGAGGCCGAACGGGTCGACCCCACCCACACCCCCCTGCCCTGACCACGTCGGCAAGTACTACCCGTGCGCCTCGATCGAGCGCACAACTACCACCCGTGCGAACGGATGTCGTGGACGGGCAGTGGTCAACGGCCCGCCGCGGCGGCTCGGGTAGTACTTGCAGACGTGGCCAGAGGGCGGGTTTGGCGTAGTCCAAGGGGAGAGATCGTCCGCGCCGCAGCTCTCGCGGCGGCTGGTGAACGCCCCCAGCGGGGGTCGGTCGCGGTGGCCCCCAACGGGTTGTAGAAGGTGCCGGGGTTGCGCGAGTACCGCTCGATCCTGCCGCCCCAGCGGGCCGACCGGTCGCCGTCGGCGTCCCGCTCGGCCCGCCAGAAGTCCAGCAGGTGTCAGTCGACGGCTGGTAGATCGTCACCGAGGCGTCGGTGCCCTTGGACACCAGCATGTCCGGTGGGGTGGTAGATCGGCGTGGAGCACTCATCGGTGTTGACCGCTCAGGTCCCGTAGTTGTTCTCCTTGTCCAGCTTGATGTTGTCGACGATCTCCGCCGAACGCGGGTCCAGCGGCACGTGGGCGGGCAGCTTGGTGTTCCACGGCCCGCTGCGGGAGAAGCCGTTGGTCGGCCGCGCCTGCTCCGCGGTGGTCGGCGCGGTGACCGCGATCCCCAGCACCAGGACCGGGAGCGATGACACGACTCGTGCAATTCCGCGCACGGCGCATCGCCTCTTCACGTCGTGGGCGGCCACGTGGTGCGGAGGAGCGCCGCGCGGCGGACACGGGCGGTCCGGGATTCCGATCCGCACGGCCGCGATTGTCCCGAACCGCCGCGCACGCCTGTGTGCGTTTGCAAGTACTGTCGAAATTCGCGAAGGTTAACCCGAGACGCGCGAGCGCGCGACTTGAACGACGAACTCAGAGGTCGCGAACGTTCGACCCGTGGGGCGACAGGGCGTGACTCGCACGACACCGCCTAGTCCACTGTGGAGTCAGCGGTGCTGTGACGTGCTGCGACACCAGGGATAACACTTTTTCCGGAGAAATCCGCCGAGTCGCAGATCAGAGCGGGCGAGGAAATGCGACAACCCCTACGTCACGGCCTCCGGCCTTGACATCGCGCAGCGGAACCACAACGCTACGGGAGCGCTCTCACGGGATGTGGCGCCCTTTCCCGCCCGTCCCACGCCCCGGCGGCCCCCTGAACCGCCGGTGGGCGGAGACCGATATGCCCTGCACAAAAGAGGAGTTCTCGCTCGATGCGCACCAGAACTAAATGGGTGAGCGCACTGGTCGTGGGCGCGGCCGTCGCCGCCGGAACCCTGATCATCAAGCCCGTGCTGGCCAGCGGACCGGACCTGCTCCCGCTCACCGTGACCAACAACAGCGGCCGTTCCGAGGCCGTGCACCTCTACGTCCTGGGCACCGACATCCGCCCCGGCGGCAAGCTCGGGTACGTCAACCAGTCCGGCACCTTCACCGCGTGGTCGCCGGGGGCGAACCCGCCGGTGGCCGCGCCGGACGTGTCCATCGCCGGGCCCGCCAACGGCAGCAGCGTCACCCTGAAGGTCCCCCGGTTCATCTCCGGTCGGGTCTACATGTCCTTCGGGGAGAAGCTGAAGTTCTTCCTGACCCCGGACGGCCTGGTCCAGCCCGCGCCCTGGTCGCCCGGCGACGCGAACCACGACATCCTGTTCGACTGGAGCGAGTTCACCTACAACGACGCGGGTCTGTGGCTCAACAGCTCGCAGGTCGACCAGTTCGCCGTGCCGCACGCGGTCAGCGTCACCGGCGCGGACGGCACGACCAAGAAGACCGGTGAACTGCTCCCCGGTGGCCGTGACAAGGTCATCAACGGCCTGCGCAACCAGGCCGGGTGGGACAAGACGGTGATCACGCGGTCCGACGGCACCGTGCTGCGCGCCCTGGCGCCCGGCAAGGCCGCCGACGGCGCGTTGTTCGACCCGAACTACCTGGACCCGTACATCACGCAGGCCTGGAACGCCTACACGAGCAAGACGCTGACCGTGGTGCCGTTCACCGACCAGCCGGGCACCAAGTTCTTCGGCCGCACCTCCGGTGACGTCATGAACTTCACCGACACCGCCGGTCAGCAGGTCGCCTCCTTCCAGAAGCCCACCACGGCCAACGTGTGGGGTTGCGACGGCGCGCTGGGCGCGCCCAACGACCGGGTCGTCGGCCCCATCGCCCGCACGCTGTGCGCGGCGCTGCACCGCTCGACGCTGGGCACCATCGACACCCAGCCCGGTGGCACGGCCGCCGACTTCTACAAGGGCGAGCTGACCAACCACTACTCGCGCCTGGTCCACGAGAACATGGTCGACGGCAAGGCTTACGGCTTCGCCTTCGACGACGTGCAGGCGCAGGAGTCCCTGGTGCACGACGGCGACCCGCGTTCGGCGGGCATCACCCTGACGCCGTTCACCGGTGACGGCGGCACGCCCGCGCAGCCGCCCGCCACGCAGACCAAGACGGCCACCCCCACCACGACGACGGGCGTCACGAGCACGACGACCGCCGCTGCGCAGCCCACGGGCGGCACGATCGTCAGCGACTGGCAGGGCAAGTGCCTGACCGCGCCCCAACTCGCCGACGGCCAGCGCCTGACCGTGGCCGACTGCGCGGGCAGCGCGGGCCAGAAGTGGGAGTTCGCCGGCGGCACCCTGCGCACCGGCAACAACCTGTGCGCCGACGTCGCGTGGGGCGCGACCGCCAACGGCACGGCCGTCCAGGTCGCGACGTGCAGCGGCAACCCGGCGCAGCAGTGGGTGCTCAGCGACGCCGGTGACCTGGTGAACCCGCAGTCGAACAAGTGCCTCGACATCGCGGAGTGGAACCCGGCCAACGGCGCCGTGCTCCAGCTCTGGGAGTGCGGCGGCACCGCCAACCAGAAGTGGCGTCGCGCGTAGCTCGACCGCGATCGGAGAAAGGGGGCACGGGTCGTCGCGACCCGTGCCCCCTTTCTCGTTGTCCGCCCCAACTCCAGCACCCTCGGACTCCAGTTCGAGGAGCCGGGCGTGCTGTTCTCCGGTCAGGGCCACGCGTTCGTGCGCACCGCGTCCGGGCGGACGAAAGGGCCCGGCCCGGTCGGCGGTGCGGGCCGACCGGGCCGGGCCTGTGGTTCGCGGGCCCGCGTTCCCCGCTACGGAGCCGGGTACTCGTCGACGTACACCGGCACGCCGGTCTTGGTGGTGTCGGCCGCTTCGCCGACACCGTTGACGACGTGGTCGATGGTCCCCGCCGCGAGGTTGACCGTCATGATGTGGTGCAGCTTGACGCCCTTGGTCCGGGGGACCTCGAACCCGTTCTCGGTGTGGATGTCCGGGTTGTTCTGGTTGAACACGTACACGCCACCGCCGTGGAGGGTGTGCGACCGCACGCGGTCGCCGACCTTGTACCCGGCCCAGCCCTCGACGTCGCCGTTCATCCAGTGGGCCTGCGTCGGCGGGTCGTAGGGCAGTTCGTTCTGGTACAGCACGGTGGTGCCGTTCTCACCGTTCCACACGGTGTTGTACTGCTGGAAGTGCTCCACGAACAGACCGGTCGCCGTCACGTTGTCCCCGTTGACGATCACGCCGTTGCGGCCGGTGTTGGTGTGCCAGCGCTGGGTGTCGGTGAAGCCCTCCACGCCGTGGTCGGCCCGCCACACCCAGGTGTGGTCGATGAGCACGTTGTCGCTGTTGATCTCCAGCGCGGTCTCGGTCTTGCCGACGTGCGGCCCGCCGACCCGGAAGTAGACGTCGGAGAGCGTGGTCGGGTTGAGCGGCGAGCTGGGGCGCTTGCCGTGCTTCTGCCCCACCCGCAGCAGCACCGGCGAGGTCTTGGTGCCCGCGTCGACCGTGACGCCCGCGATGACGACGCCGGGCACGTCGGCGACGTCGAGCGGGATCGCGCCGTTCACGGCGGTCAGCGTGGCGTGCCCGATGCCGAGGACGACCGTGTTGGCGCGCTTGACCTCGATGCTGCGGGCGATGTCGTACACGCCGGGGGTGAGCAGCAGGTGCTTGCCGCGCGCGAGCTGGCTGTTGATCTCGCGCACCGAGTCGGTTGGCTTGGCGACGAAGAAGTCGCTCAGCGGGATGGTGCGGCCGGGGGTCATGCCGTTGGCCCAGGAGACGCCGCTGGTGTTCTTGCGCGCGGCGGGCACGCGGACGGCGTACTCGCCCGAGGCGTCGACGAACAGGTACGGCTTCTCCCGGCTGAGCGGGGTGGTGTCGAGCGTGGTGTACGGCGGGTTGGGGAAGGCCGCGTCGTCGGGAGCGCCCTTGACGCCGGAGAACACCTGGTTCCACACACCGTTGGACCAGCTCGCGACTTCGCTGTTGCGGGTCAGCCACTGCTGCTGCGAGCCGTTGGTGACCGTGGGCAGCTTGGAGTCGGCGATGAACCCGCCGCTGGCGTACTGCGGACCGGCGGTGCAGTAGTCCATCAGCGACAGTGTGCCGTTGGGAATGTTGAGGCGCCGCAGGGAGACCGCCTGGGAGACCGCCCAGAAGTTGGCGGTGGACCGGCAGTCGTCCTGGCCCTTCGGGTCGGTGTTGATCGTCAGGTTGCCCAGGGTGCGCCAGAAGTTGACCAGCGCCAGGCAGTTGGCCGTGCCGCCTTCGGTCAGGCAGCGGTTGTAGACCTCGACCTTGCCGTTGATGGCGACGTCGGTCGGCGCGGCGCCCAGGCCCGCGACTTCGGTGTAGTAGCCGACCTTGAGCTGCAGCGGCTGCTCGGCGGTGCCGTAGCGGCCGGGCTTGAACAGGTAGGCGTAGCGCTGGGTGCCCATCTCGTTGTCGACCTGGGCGGCGTGCGTGGCGTCCAGCGCCGCCTGGATTTCGCTGACCGGCATGCTCGGGTCGAACACCTTGACGTTGGCCCCGAGGTCCGGGGTGCCCTGCCGGGGCGGGTCCGCGGTCGCGGTGGGCGCGGTGGCCGCGGTGGTCGCAACCAGCACGAGGCCCAGCGCGAACGCCCGGCCGAGCCGTGTGTGAGCGCTCTCATGGTTGACGTGGCGCGTGATCGTCATTGACCTGCCTCTAGGAGGAGTAGGGACGCCTCCCCGCCACCTCACTGCGAGAGCGCTCTCACGGAAAGTCCGATGAGGTCACGCGGCGGACGGCGGGTGCGCTATTTCTACTTCACGAACCGGCGGGACGCCATGCCCTGCGGCCGATTGACCACTGAACCTACGTTCAGCCGGCGTCTCCTGCTGAACGGTCGTTCACTCAGTAACCGAGGAGAGCCGCCAAGGGCAAGCGCATCGTCATCGTCGGAGCAGGGCCGGGCGGGCTGCTGCGCGCCCGCGTCCACGATCGAGGCGGACCTGGCCCATCGGCGCGGACGGCGCGTGGTCACGGGTTCGGCCGCTCCTGAGCGACGCGGTGCCCGCGTACACCGGCGTCCGGTTCCTCGACGCCCGCTACGAGAGCGCCGAGCAGCGCCACCCACGGATTGCGGAACTGGTCGGCCACGGCCAGGTGTCCGCCACCGACGGCAACCACCGGGCGATCGTCGGGCAACGCAACGGCAACGGCCACGTCCGCACCTACATCGCCATGCGCGTCCCGCTCGACCGGCCCGACGCGGCGGGCGTCGACCCCGCTGGCACCGGGCCGTGCGGCGGTTCCTGCTCGGCGAGTTCGCCGGGTGGGCCGACGAGCTGCTGGCCTTCGTCACCGACAACGACGGGGACTTCGCCCAGCACCCGATCCACGCCCTGCCCGCCCCGCTGACCTGACGCCCGCTCCGGGGGTGACGCTGCTCGGCGACGCCGCCCACCTGATGGCGCCTTCGGCCGGTTCGGCGCCAACCTGACCATGCTCGACGGCGCGGAACACCCGTTCTTGGGTGATCGGCCGGGGATGGGTCCAGGCGACCGCGCTCAAGCCGCAGGACAGGTTGCAGGGCCGCGACGGCAGCGCGCCCGAGGTCACCGGCATCACCACCGAGGCCCGGGCCGTCCCGGTCTACAACTTCGAGGTCGAGGACGACCACAACTACTACGTCACCAGCGCGCACGTCTTGGTGCACAACAACTGCACGTCCGACCTCGGTGCCGACTGAGTGCCCAAGCCCGTTTCCGAGGTCTGCGATGTCGGCAGGTGCGAGGCGGTGGCCAAGGGCATTCAGCCCAAGATCGGCGGCGACCTCGTCATGATCCGGAACGCGGGCGGCGTCAACACGAACTCCTTCATCGGCAACGTCCGCAAGACGGAGACGAACTGGCGGTACCACGTGTTCCTGGTCAAGGACGGCAAGGCATTCGACACCACGACAGGCCGCTACGGGATGGAGATCGCGGAGTACTCAACCTGTTCAAAGACCGGCCTCCCTACGCTGGGCAGTCACCATGGACACTCGTGAACGGCTCGCACACGTGATGGCACGCCCGTCTGCGTACGGCCTCACCACCTTCGAGAAGGCCACCACCTTCCTGTTCGGGTTCGACTCCGCGCTGGAGTTCAGCTTGCTGGACGGTTTCGCGGACTGGTTGGCGGACCGCTTGGGAGAGGGGCGCAGCCTGGTGTGGTCCAGGCTCGCGCACGACCTCGCGGTGGCCCGCGAAATGCAAGCGGGCGGGTCGCTGGACGAACTCGCGCCCGAGGAGCGGATCGGCAAGTTCTTCGGGATCGTCCGCGAGTTCCTGGAGCAGCGCGACGGCCGCCCCCTGCCCGCACCGCCGACCGTGAGCATCGGCTGATCCACAAGGGAATCGATCGAGGTGAGGGGCTGTCGACCACGGCAACCCCTCATCTCTTCCAACGACACCCGCTGCACACCGACACGGGTCCACTACGCACCGCACACAAAGAACGGGCGCAAACAGGCCTACCGACCGCAGATTTCGTGGCCAAAACTGGTCTGGACGCGCAGGTATCCAGTGCGCGTACGCTGGCTCCTAACAAGTGTCGGGACTTCCCACTGGGGAGCGGGAGGTGCCGACATGGGGGAAACCGATGCGCCGCACCGCTGACGGGCGGTGGCGCGTCACGACGCCGCCAGGGGGATTCACATGACCGAGTTAGTCAGCAGGGCCTTACCCGCCGCGGAGGGGCCCACCTTCGGACTCACCAAGTTCCTCGACCCGCTGCGCGTGCCGCCGGTGATCCGGCCGCACTCGTGGTGGCACCAGGACGCGCTCACCGTGACCACGGTCCGCGCGACCACCCAGCTGCACTCGCAGCTGCCGCCCACCGAGGTGTGGGCCTACGACGGGCACTTCCCCGGACCGACCATCGAGGTGCGCCGCGGTCGCCAGCTGCGGGTCTCCTGGACCAACGGCACCGAGGGGAAGATCCCGCTGATCGCCGTGCAGGCGCCGATCGCGTCGGCGCCGCAGAACAACCCCGGTTTCCGCAACCCGGACGGCTCGCTGCCCGACGGCGTGTCGCTGATCGACGGGGTGGCCGACCTGCCGTCGTGGAACGTCGTGCACCTGCACGGCGCCCTCACCGGCGGCGGCAACGACGGCTGGGCGCACAACGCCGTGCTCAAGGACCTCTCCCAGCTCGCGGAGTACCCGAACCGGCAGCAGTCCACCACGCTGTGGTACCACGACCACGCCATGGCCATCACCCGCTTCAACGTGCACGCGGGCCTGGCCGGGGTGTACCTGATCCGCGACGAGGAGGAGGCCAGGCTCAACCTCCCCTCGGGCGAGCAGGAGGTGCCGCTGCTGATCACCGACCGCAACCTCGACACCGACGCGTCGGGCGCGCTCACCGGGCAGCTGCTCTACAAGGTCCCGTTCGTCACCGCGCCCGACGGCACGCAGCTGCACCTGCCGTTCACCGGGCCGTTCACGCTGGTCAACGGCGTCATCTGGCCGCACATGGAGGTCGAGACCCGCTGGTACCGCTTCCGCGTGGTCAACGCCTCGAACGCCCGCTTCTACCAGCTGCACCTGGTCGACGACGCCACCGGCGAGTCGCTCGACCACGCCGTCCACCAGATCGGCACCGACGGCGGTCTGCTGCCCAGGCCCGCCGCGCTGCCCGCGGGCGGGCTGGTCGTCGCCCCGGCGGAGCGGGCCGACCTGCTCATCGACTTCACCAAGCTGCGCGGCAGGCGGGTGCGGCTGACCAACGCCCACCGCAGCGCCGCGCCCGAGCCGGACATCATGCAGTTCCGGGTGGAGAACCGCGACCGGAACGACCGCTTCCGGCTGCCCGCGCGGCTGTCCACCTCCTACGTGCGGCTGCACCACGGCACCACGGTGCCCGAGGACCACGACCACGTCTTCATCGCGCTCGTGCCGCCCGGCACGGCGGGCGAGGGCCACCCGCAGATGTGGGAGCTGCACGAGATCGAGGAGCCCCCGCCGCTGCCCGCGGAGGGGATCATCCAGCTCACCGACCCGGCCACGGGCCAGGTGCGCACGTTCGAGCGGGTCGCCAGCCTGTTCGACGACACGACCAGCATCTTCATCAACCACGACCGCTGGGCGGTGTGGAACTTCATCCACCTCGGCGGCCCGACCCACCCGATGCACGTCCACATGAGCCAGTTCCAGGCTCTCAACCGCACGAAGTACGCGCTGGACCCGAACACCGGCAACGTCGCGGGGTTCGACCTCGCCACGGGCGGCACCCCGGCGCCGCTGCCGGTGCCCGGTCCGGGCACGCCGCTGACCCCGCAGGAGGAGGGCTGGAAGGACACCTTCCAGGTCGCGGCGGGCGAGTGGCTGTCCATCGCGGGCCACTTCGGGGGCGCGACGGGCGATTTCATGTACCACTGCCACATCCTCGACCACGAGGACGAGGGCATGATGCGGCCCTTCGTGGTCATGCCCGCCGAGGCCGCCCGGTTCCACATCCACCGGTTCGGCGGTCACCCGCACCACGGTGCGGTCGCGGGTGAAGCCCGCGACAGCGGCGACGCGCTCTGACGCCGACCCGCACCCGGTGGCCCCCGCCTGGCTCAGGCGGGGGCCACCGCGCGAGCGCCGCAGGACGATCATCAGTCCACAGTGGACACACCCGGCAGGGGCAGTCCGCGCTGCGGGGAGCCGACCGGCCCGCGCACCGGGCCGTACTGCCAGGTCGTCGGTTCGCCGGGCACGTGCACCCATCCCTGCCTCGGCGCCGGGCCGACCTGGATGTTCACCAGCGGCGCGAACGACGGCACCGCGATGCTGTCGTAGCCGTGGTGCACCACCGACCAGTACAGCTCGTCGGAGACCACCAGCACCAGCGGCGCGCTGGTCTCCCGCAGGGCCAGCTTCAGCCGGGGCGCGTCGAGCAGCCCGCACGCCACGTCCAGCAGCTCCCCGAACTGGCCGCGCTCGTCGAAGTGCACCTCACCCGCGTGCACCACCGCCCGCAGGCGCATCGACACCTCCGGCCGCCGGGTGTTGTGGCGGGTGAGCAGCCTGCTCAGCTCGGGCACGACCGATCCCAGCAGGAGCGTCTTCGGAACCCGGTCGGACGGCCGGATGAGGGCCAGCGCGCCGTCACCCCGGTCCACCAGCCGGTCGACGTCGTCGCCGATGCCGTGCCGCGCCAGCGCCTCGGCGATGATCTCGTACATGACCTCGCGCAGCACGGGCTTCTCCCGGTTGCTCCGGGTCGTCGAACCCTCGATGTCCACCCCGAGCGCTATGCGGTAGACGGGGTGCGCGTGTGCGTTGAGCATGGGCGAACGCTCCCGCTCCCGCGTTCCCGGGAACAAGCAGCACCGCGTCCCGGATTCACGGGTTGTGCTCCGCCCCGATGCCGTTCCTGCGCGCCTTCTCCACGGCCTCGTCGCGGTCGCGGACCTGGAGCTTGTTCTGGATCTCCAGCGCCCGGTTGGCCACCGTCTTGGTGGACAGGTGCAGCTCCCCGGCGATCCGCTGGTTGTTCCACCCCTTGGCCATCAGCACCAGCATCCGGTACTCGGCCATGGTCAGGCGGAACGGCAGGACGCCGTCGGCCAGCCGCGGCTGGCTGCCGAGCAGCGTCCTGCCCACGCGCGGGTCGAGCACCATCTTGCCCTCGGCCACCGTGCGCACCGCCTGCGCGATGTCCTTCTCCTCCTTGCGCAGGTAGCCGTTCGCGCCCGCGTTCAGCGCTGTCCGCACGTGCTCGGGCTCCTCGTGCATGGACAGCACGAGCACCCTCGTGGCGGGCGCCAGCTCGACGATCCGGCGGATCACGTCCGGCCCGCAGAGCTGTGCTTCCTCGCCGTCGGCGGGCGGTATCCGCAGGTCCATCAGCACCACGTCGGGGCGTTCCCGCTGCACCAGCGCGACGGCCCGCACGCCGTCCGCGCACTCGCCCGCCACGTGGATGTCGCCCGCGTCCTCCAGTTCGCTGCGCAGGCCCCTGACGAAGATCGGGTGGTCGTCCACCACCAGGACCCGCAGTCCGGTGTGCGTCCCGGTGTGCGTCCCGGTGTGCGTCCCGGTGTGCGTCACAGTGCGTCCCCCCACGCTGGTGCACGGCGGCAGTCGGTCCCGCCGCCGCGCGGGGCACCGGTCATCGCGGCCCCAGCGGGATGCGGGCCGTGACGCGGGTGCCGGGGCTCGCGCGCTCGACGTGGAACTCCCCGCCGAGATCCTGGCAGCGTTCCCGCATCGACACCAGTCCCACGCCGCGGGTCGGCCGCTCGGGCATCCCCCGGCCGTCGTCGGTCACCACCAGTCGCAGCCAGGTGGGGGTGCGGACCAGGTCGATCACGCAGTTCGCCGCCTCCGCGTGGTGCGCCACGTTCGCCAGCGCCTCGCTGACCACCAGGAAGGCGGCCAGCTCGACGGCGGGCGGGATGTCGTCGAACCGGCCCGCGTGGACCACCCGCACGGCGGGCTCGCCGTCGAAGCGCTCCGCTTGGCGGCACACCGCGTGCACCAGCCCCAAGCGCAGGTCCAGCGCCTGCACGTGGCGCGAGACCCGGCGCACGGTGTCGGTGAGCGTCTCCAGGTCGGCGACCACGTCCGCCAGGCGTCTCCGCGTTCTGCCGTCGGCGTCGTCGACCGCCCTGAGCACCGCGCTCACCTGCTTGCGGATGCCCACCACGCTGGGGCCGATGGTGTCGTGCAGGTCGTTGCTGATCCGGTGCAGGTCCTCCCGCCGCCTGCGCTCGAACCGGTCGTCGGCCTCGCGCAGCGCCAGCGCCAGCCGCGCCGCGTGCGCCGCCGGGGCGGCCTGCCCCGCCATGTCCTCCAGCAGCCTGCGCTCCCGCGCGGTGAGCCTTTCGTCGCGCGCCCTGGCCTCCGCCACCAGCACCCCGGTCCGCTCACCGCCGTGCCACAGCTCCACCTGGTACCGCTGCCCTCCGCAGGAGCGCCCGTGCACCGCCGACGGGGTGCTCTCCGCCCCCTCCAGGTGCACGGCCACGTAGGGCAGCTTGAGCGCCCTGCCCACCCACGCCGCCAACGTCGGCAGCAGCTCGTTCGGGCGCAGCGGGTGCGCCAGCGTGCGGCCCAGCTCGACCAGCGCGCGGTACGGGTCGGCGCGGTCGCCGAACAGCCACCGGTTCAGCGCGCCCTGCAGCAGCCGGTGCAGCGGGGCGAGCGCCGCCACGACCGCGACCGTGGCGAGCACGTTGCCGCCGGTGGGCACGGCCGTCGTGGTGGCCACCGCGATGGCCGTGTACCCGCCGATCAGCGACGCGCCGAGCAGCCCGTACAACAACGTGCGGTGGAGGACCAGCTCGATGTCGTAGAGGCCGTGGCGGACGATCACGATCACCACCGCCACCGGGAACGCCGCGGCGGCCATCAGCCACGCGCCCCAGGCCGCCCCGGACGCCAGCTCCAGCACCAGCGCCGGGACGACCACCAGGGCGCCCACCAGCGCCCACCGCACCACCCGGCGCTGCGAGCCCCGCGCCCGGTGCCACCGCACCACCAGGGACGCCACCGCGGCCACCAGGGCGACCGCGAAGGCGGCGAACCCGAACGCCGACAGCGCCACCGCGACCCCTCGTCGCGCGGTGCCGCCGAAGACGTCCTCCCAGAAGGTGGCCGGTTCGGCCCACGAGGCCCACCCGATCCCGACCGGCGGCAGCACCACGCCGACGCCCGCGACCAGCACGGCCGCCCACCACCACCGGCCGGGTGGCCGCCCGGTGGGGAACAGCAGGAGCACCACCGGCAGCAGCGAGTAGGTGGGCCACCAGACCCAGCTGCCGACCCACACCACCCACCGCTGGTCCGGCCACGCCGCGACCCCCGTCGCGGCGGCCCCGCACACCCCCATGGCGAGCACCGCCCACCCCACCGGGTTGCGCCGCGCGTACGCCACGAGCCGCTCGCCGAGCAGGCAGTGGACGATGGCGGTGATCCAGTTGTGCGGGTGCGCCGGGGTGGTGGCGGAGGCCGCGTGCACGGCCCCCGCCACCAGCACCAGTCCTGCCCCGCCCCCCGCGAGCAGCCTGGCGCCGATCACCGCCCCGCCGATGCCCCGCATCCCGGCCCCCGCTGTCCGTCCGGATGACATGCCCCTCCCCTGGAAGAATCCGCGGACGCCACCCCGCGGGGGTCACGTGCCGTTGAGCCAGTGCCAGAAGTTGTGGCACGGGGAACCCTCGTCGCTCACCCCCACGCCCTCGTAGTCCAGTGCCAGCGTCCCCTCCAGGCCGCCTCCGCTCAACGTGACGGCGGTGCCCGCGTGCAGCACCACCTCCCCGCCGTCCGCGATCACGTGCGGGTGCCGGTGCGCGACCACCGCCGTCCGGCTTCGGGTGGCCGGGGTCTCCGCCGCCGCGGCCAGTGCCCGCCGCATCGTCGCCAGGTCGGGCAGGAACCCCGGCCCGAGCAGCTGCCCGTACTCCTTCTCGAACCAGGCCAGCCCCTCCTGGACCCGCTGCGCGTCGAACTCCGCCTCGATGACGTGAGCCGTGGGGAAGTGCGGGTTGCCCGCCGGGGCGGTCGCCGCGTAGACGAGGAACGTCTCGTACCACAGCTCCAGGTCGCCGAGCACGGGGTGCGAGAGCTGTCCCCGGTCTTCGGTGGGTGCGGACATCTATCTCCTCCGGTTCGCCGTTGTCGTCGTGGTGCAGCCTGCCGGTCCCGAACTCCCGGGAACCAGGGGTCGCCTTCCCCCATTCACGGGCGATCCGGGTGCCGACGAACCGCATTACCCCCGGTCGCGGAGGAGGCGACAAGGTCATATGACGCAGACGCCCGCCCAGGTCGTCGCCGGGCCCGCAACGGTGGCGCGCTACTACGGGGTCCTTGATCCTGGTCGGGTCCTGTGAGAGGAAGGGTCCATGGCTGACAGCGCCGCCGGAACCGACGAGCAGCTCGTCCGCTCGGCCGTGCGCCGGGCGGGCAGGCGCCTGATCCCGCTGCTGGTCCTGCTGTACTTCGTGAACTACCTGGACCGGGTCAACATCGGGTTCGCGGGCCCGAACGGGATGA
Organism: Saccharothrix coeruleofusca; assembly: GCF_017876325.1. NCBI lineage: Bacteria > Bacillati > Actinomycetota > Actinomycetes > Pseudonocardiales > Pseudonocardiaceae > Saccharothrix > Saccharothrix coeruleofusca. The sequence continues at coordinate 1,306,792 of NZ_JAGINV010000001.1, read as the reverse complement.
ACGCGGAGCTGGGGCTGTCGGCCACGCTCTTCGGCGTGGCCGCCGGGGTGTTCTTCATCGGGTACCTGCTGCTGGAGGTGCCCAGCAACCTGATGCTGCACCGGTTCGGCGCGCGCCGCTGGATCGCGCGCATCATGGTGACCTGGGGCGTGGTGGCCACGGCGATGGCCTTCACGCCGAACCCGGCGGTGCTGATCGCGCTGCGGTTCGTGCTCGGCATCACCGAGGCGGGCTTCTTCCCCGGCATCATCCTGTACCTGACCTACTGGTTCCCGGCCGCGCAGCGGGCCAGGACGACCGCCTGGTTCATGACCGCGGTGCCGATCTCCACCGCGCTGGGGGCCGTGGTCTCCACGCTGATCATCCAGCACGGCGACGGGTTGTTCGGCCTGTCCGGCTGGCGGGTGATGTTCCTGCTGGAAGGCATCCCGTCGGTGCTGCTGGCCGCGGTCGTGTGGTTCCTGCTCACCGACCGGCCCGCCGAGGCGAAGTGGCTGCCCCGGCAGGAGCGGGACGCGCTGGAGCGCGCGCTCGCCGCTGAACGGGCGGCCGTCGCGCGAACGGGCCCCCGGTCGGTGCTGGGCGCGCTGAAGAGCCCGCGCGTGCTGGCGCTGTCCTGGGTGTACTTCGGCGTGGTGTACGGCCTCTACGCGCTGGGGTTCTTCCTGCCCACCATCATCAAGGGCTTCGCCGCGCAGTACGGCACCACCTTCTCCACGGTGGAGCAGGGCCTGATCAACGCCGTCCCGTACGTGGCGGGTCTGGTCGCGATGGTCGTGTGGGCCCGGCGCGCGGCGGACCCGGTGGTGCGGGTGGCGGTGCCCGCGCTGGTCGGCGGACTGGCCATCCCGGTGGCGCTGTACCTGACCGACCCGTGGCTGGCGATCGTCGCGGTGACGCTGTGCGCCTGCGGCGTGCTGGCCGCGCTGCCCTCGTTCTGGGCGCTGCCCACCGCCCACCTGACCGGCGCCGCCGCGGCGGCGGGCATCGGCCTGATCAACTCGCTGGGCAACCTGTCGGGGTTCCTGGCGCCCTACGTCACCGGCGCGCTGGCCGACGCGACCGGTGACAACCGGCTCGGTCTGTGGGTGGTGGGCGCCTGCATGGTGTCCGCGGCGGTGGTGACCCTGGCGCTGCGCGCGACCCGCTCGTAATCCCGGCGCGCTGTCGCGTGCCCTTTCGTCCCCGGCTGTCCGCGCTACCCCTCATACTGGCAAACGGGTCTTTCTTCCCGTTGTCGGCTAAGAGAAAGCTTGATCCACGTCGGATCTCTGACGCTGGCGCACGGAGAGGCGTGGACGGATGCGGAGACGGGCTTTGCGGCGGGCAGCGGCGCTCGCCGCCACGGGCGCACTGGTGATCAGTCCGCTGGTGATCGGTCCACCGGGGGCGCAAGCCGCGCCCCCGGGGCCTGCCGGCGACAGCGCGTCGGTCGTGCAGGGCGACACCGTCGAAGGCGGTGACATCGACAACCGACCGCAGGCCACCGCGCCGACCGACCGGCAGCGCGCCCTCGCGGGCGAACGCGGCAGCACGGTCCGGTGGAACCGGTACGGCTCGCCCGCGACGCTGGTGCCCCGCGCGGACCTGCGGACGCGGGGAAGCGGTTCCCCGGAAACCGTGGCGCGCGACTACCTGTCCGCCAACCGCGACGTGTTCGGCTTGGCGCAGCAGGACGTCGACTCGATGGACGTGCTCGTGAGCCGCCCGATGGGACAGGGCTCCTACGTCATGCTGCGCCAGCGGTTCGGGTCCGCGCCCGCGATCCTGGACGGGCTGGCGGCCTTCGGCATCCGCGACGGCGCGGTGGTGTTCCTCAGCTCGACCATGAGCCCCACCAGGGCCGCCCCGCAGGCCGCGACGCTGTCCCCGGAGCAGGCGGTGGACACCGCCGGGCTCGGTGACGCCACGCGGGTGCTGCTGGGCGCGGTGCCCATGCCGGACGGTCCCGCGCGGATGGCGTACCAGGTCGTCAGGATGACCGGGGAAAGCGGTTTCACCGATTACGTGGACGCCCGCACCGGCGAGCTGCTGGTCCGCGAGAACCTGGTGGACCACCAGGCGGACAACCCGGCCTGGGACGTGTTCCCGGCCAACCCGCCCGCCGACTACTCCTCGGCGGACACCCGCGAGCGGTGGTGCCTGGTGCGGCTGGAGGACTGCGAGCGGTCGGTCAGCACGGCCGACCGGGACCTGGCATGGGACGTCGACCCGGCCACCGGGACGCCCAGCCGGACCTCGTCGGGCAACTCCGCCCGCAGCACCGAGAAGTGGGACGACCTGGCCAACGGCACGGTCGGCACCCGCACCGCGGCCACCGCGGCCGACCGCCGCTACACCTACCCGTGGACCAACCAGTGGCACGAGGAGCGCTGCGACCCGGCGGTTTTCTCCTCCGCGCGGCAGAACGACGTCGACGCGGCGCTGGCCAACCTGGTCGCCACGCACAACCGGATGCACGACTGGTCCTACCACCTCGGTTTCACCGAGGAGACCTGGAACCTGCAGACCGACAACGGCGATCGCGGCGGACTGGGCGGCGACGCCGAGCGCGGCAACGCCCAGTCCGGCGGCCGGGCGGGCGGCGCGCCGCCGTCGTTCCCGTCCCGCAACAACGCCAACCAGGTCACCCCGCCCGACGGTGTCGCGCCGGTGACGAACATGTACCTCTGGCAGCCCACGCCCGGCGGGTTCTACGCGCCGTGCGTGGACGGCGACTACGACATGTCGATGATCGGCCACGAGTACGCGCACGCGATCACCAACCGGATGATCGCGGGCCCCGACAACGGTTGGGGCAGCGGCCAGGCGGGCGCGATGAACGAGTCGCACTCGGACCTGTTCGCCATGGAGTACCTGTTCGAGTACGGCTTCCAGCCCAGCGGCGACACCGCGCACGTCATCGGCGGGTACGTCTCCGCGGACGCCGGGGCGGGCATCCGCAACTACGACATGAGCCGCAGCCCCTTGAACTACAGCAACATCGCCTACGACCTGGTCGGCGCGCAGGTGCACGCCGACGGCGAGATCTGGGGCGCGACCAGCTTCGACGTGCGGCAGGCCATGATCGACAAGTACGGCCTCGGCACCCCGGAGTCGCAGCGGGCGTGCGCCGACGGCGAACTGCCCGTCGAGCAGTGCCCCGGCAACCGGCGCTGGGTGCAGCAGGCGTTCGACGCGCTGCTGCTCACCGCCTCCGGTGCGGTCAGCTTCGTCGACATGCGCGACGCCACCCTGGCCGCCAACGAGGTCCGCTTCGGCGGCGCGGACCTGCCGGAGCTGTGGGACGCCTTCGCCCGGCGGGGTCTGGGCCGCGACGCGGCCAGCAACGGCCCCAGTGCTGTGGACCCGACCCCGAGCTTCGCCTCGCCCGACGGGGAGAACGTGACGCTGCGGCTGTCCGCGGTGCCGGGGGCGCGGCTCTACATCGGCCACTACGAAGGGCGCACGGTCCCGGTGGCGGACACCGACCCGGCGACGGCGCTGCCCGACGCGGTGGAGGTCGTGCCGGGCGAGTACGACTTCATCGTCGCCGCGAACGGCTACGGCAGCACGCGGCTGCGGCAGGCGGTCCGGGAGGACAGCACGCTCAGCCCGTCGCTGACGCCCAACTTGGCCTCCCGCGCCCGTGGCGCGACCGCCACCGGCGACGGGGTGAACCTGGACCGGCTCATCGACGACACCGAGGCGACGAACTGGGCGTCGGTCGGTTCGCCGGTGGCGGGTCGGGGCGTCACGGTCGACCTCGCGGGCACCGCCCCGGAGGTGATCCGGCGGGTGCAGGTGAGCGCCCTGCTGCGGTCGGAGATCCTCCAGGACCCCGATCCCGGCGCGCAGAACCGGTTCACCGCGCTGCGGCAGTTCGAGATCCTGGCGTGCGACACCACGTCCGGCTCGTCGTGCGCGTCCCCGGCCGACTTCCGCCTGGCCTACACCAGCCCGGCCGACGCCTTCCCGGCGGGCATCCCCCGGCCGACCGCGCCGGACCTGACCGCGCGCTCGTTCCCGACGCCGCCGATCACGGCCACCCACCTGAGGATCCAGGTGGTGTCCAACCAGTGCACGGGCGCGCCGGACTACGCGGGGTCGCAGCACGACGACCCGCGGTCGACCAGCGACTGCGCCACCGGCAACCCGGAGCTGGCACGCGCCGTGCGCATCTCCGAGCTGCAGGCGTTCCGCGACTGAATCGACGCCAATTGGGACGCCATCTTTCCGGATGACACCGTCCTCACCGCACTGTCCGATGCGGACCGCTCACACCGAGCGATCTGGACACGCCCGACTCGCCTCAACGAGTCGGGCGTGTCTCATAATTCGGACAACTGTTTGCGCTCCCCGTTCGCCGGGCACTCGAAAGTGGTCCGCGAACGCGACCGGAGGTAACGCAGTGTCACGGTCGGGAAGTGAGAGCCTGTTGGCCAACCGGTACGAGCTCGCCGAGCCGATCGGGCTGGGCGGCATGTCCGAGGTCCACCGCGGCTGGGACACCCTCCTGCGCAGACACGTCGCGATCAAGCTGTTCCAGCCGGGCTTCGACGACGCCGCCGCCCAGCGGTTCGACAACGAGGTCCGCGCGCTGGCCAACCTCTCGCACCCCTGGCTGGTCTCCGTCTACGACGCCGACACCCACGAGGGCACCCCGTTCGTCGTGCTGCAACTGGTCGAGGGCGACACCCTGCGCGACCGGATCGAGCGGGGACCGCTGTCCCCGGACCAGGTGCGCAGGCTGGGGGCCGGGCTGGCCGACGCGCTGGCGCACGTGCACTCCCACGGTCTGGTGCACCGCGACATCAAGCCCTCGAACATCCTGCTCGACCGCGAGGACAACGCCTACCTCGCCGACTTCGGCCTGGTCCACCTGACCGGCGCGACGCGGCTGACCCGCACCGACCAGCTGGTGGGCACGGCCGCCTACCTCGCCCCGGAGCAGGTGCTCGGCCAGGAGGTCGACCACCCCGCCGACGTCTACGCCCTCGGCCTGGTGCTGCTGGAGTGCCTGACCGGGCGGCGCGAGTACGGCGGCGGCGACGTCGAGGCCGCGATCGCCCGCCTGCACCGCCCGCCCGCCATCCCCCAGCACCTGCCCGCCGACGTCGAACGGCTGCTGTCGCGGATGACCGCGTCCGCGCCGCACGACCGCCCCACCGCGCAGGACTGCGCACGGGCGCTGGCCGCCGCCTCACTGCTGCCCGACGACACCGTGCCGATGGGGACCGTGCCGACGGACGCCGCGCCCCTGGGCACAGTGCCCTCGGACACCGCGCAGGCCGCGCCGCGCCGCGAGCTGCGCCCCTCCCGGAAGGTGCTGGTCACGGTGGCGGGCGCGCTGGTCGGCGCGCTGAGCATCGGCACGGCCGCGACGGTCGGCCAGGAACCGGCGACCTCGCAGCCCGCCTCCTCCACCACGCCGCCCGCCTCCTCGGCACCGTCACAGCCGGTCGCCCCGCAGCTGCCGCAGGACGCGGCGCCGCAGGCCGTGTTCAACCCCCCGCAGAAGGCCGCCACCCAGACCCCGGACACCACCCAGGCGACCACCACCACTACCACCACGCCCCAGGTCACGACCTCGGAGACACCTTCGGCCACCACCTCCGCCCCCGCTGTGACCAGCGACCCGGCCACCGAGGTCACCACCTCCCCGCCGGTCATCACCACCACCGGGGGACAGACCTCCACCTCGGTGCCTCCCGCCTCCAGCCCCACCGACCTCCCGGAGAGCAACGCCGGGGCGGGCGAGCCGAGCCCGTCGGCCGATGAGCGGAGCTAGGTCCGCGGATCAGTACGGCTTGACCACGGGGACGCTGGGCTGCTGACCGGACGCGCCCAGCGTCCGGTCGTGGACCGCCCGCCACCCGCCGTTCCCGATCGCCTCCTCCAGGATCGCGTTCACCTCGTCCCGCAACGGCTTGTCGCCGTGGGCGAGGCCGATCCCGTACTCCACGGCGGCCGTCGGCTCGACGAGCAGGTCGAACCGGTTCGCCGCGAACGAGGCGTAGCCCAGCAGGACCGCCTCGTCGGAGACCACCGCGTCGACGGCCCCGGTGTCGAGCGCCTCGACGCAGTCCGCCCAGCTCGGCCTCGTCACGAAGTCGGCCCGCTCGACCCGTCCCGAGGCGGGGCGCGCGTCACCGACCGTGCACACCTCGCGCCCGCGCATCACGCCGGGGTCATCGGGCCACACGTACCCTTCGCGCACCAGCACGCTGGGCGCGCTGACCAGGTACGGGCCCGCGAAGTCGACCCTCCGCTTGGCCTCCTCCGTGATCGGGTAGTCGCCGACGACCATGTCCACCGCGCCGGAGGCGAGGGCGGTCTCGCGGTCGGCCGGGGCGACCGGCACGAAGGTGATCCGGTCCTCGTCGTAGCCCAGCCCGTCCGCGACCAGCTCGGCGATCTCCACGTCGAAGCCGCTGAACGTCTGGGACACCGAGTCCCACAGGCTCAGGCCGGGCTGGTCGTCGCGCACCCCGATGGTGACCGAGCCGCGCGCGGCCATGCGCTCCAGCGCCGATCCGCTCCCCCGCGACCAGTTCGCCCACAGCAGCGCCGCGGCGGCCAGCGCGATCACCAGCGCCATGACGCCCAGCACCTGGCGCCGTTCCCGCCGTGACAGCCCCTTCGGCTCGGGCCGGGTGGCGGTGCCGGAGGTGATCCGGCGGGTCGCCGCCGCGCCTGCGGGCAGCAGCGCGCCCGCCTCGGCGGCGGTGAGCCTGCGGGCGGGGTCCTTGCGCAGCAGACCCGCGATGACCGGTCCCAGCGCTCCGGGGACCGGCGGCGGTTCGTGGGTGAGCACGGCCCCGAGCACCGCCCGCACGTCGTCGCGCTGGAAGGGCGAGGTCCCGGTGACCGCGAAGTGCAGGGTGACGCCGAGCGCCCACAGGTCGCTCGCCGCCGCAGCGCCCGCGCCGCTGACGCGCTCGGGCGCGAGGTACTGCGGTGAGCCGATCAGCTGGTTGGTCGCGGTGAGCGCGGTGCCGCCCTCGACCGCCGCGATGCCGAAGTCGGTGAGCACCGCCCGGTCGCCGTCGAGCAGCACGTTGGCGGGCTTGACGTCGCGGTGCAGCACGCCCCGCTGGTGGGTGTAGGACAGGGCGGCGAGCAGCTGCCGGGCCAGGTCGACCGCCCGGTGCAGCGGCAGTGGTCCCTCCCGCTCGACGACCTCGGCCAGCGAAGGCCCCTCGACCAGCTCCATCACGATCCACGGCCGACCGCCCTCCAGGACCACGTCGTGCACGGTGATGACGCCGGGGTGCCGTAATCGCGCGCTCGCGCGGGCCTCGCGCAGCGTGCGCTGGAAGGCGGGCGCGGACTCCTCGACGGCGTCGAGGAGGGTCACCTCCTTGACCGCCACCTCGCGTTCGAGGAACTCGTCGGCGGCCCGCCACACCGTGCCCATGCCGCCGCTGCCGAGCCGGGCTCGCAACCGGTACCGGCCGGCCAGCAGCCGGTCCTCGGGATCGAGCATGGGCAGAAGATACCCACGCGGCGCGGCGCGCGTCAGCGGGTGTGTCAGCGGGTGCGTCAGCCGGTGAGCAGTCCCAGCAGCGCGTCCAGGACGCCCTCCGCCAAGCGGTCGACGACCACCGCGGCCAGGGCGGAGCCGACCGGGACGGCGACCCGGCGGACGGGCCCCGGTCGCGCCGCCGGGCGGATCGCGCTGTCCGGGTGGAGCGGGGTCGTGTCCAGGATGACGATCATGCCGCGAGTCTGGCCGTCCGCCGCAGCGCGGAACAGGTGGTTGACCGGGTTCGCCGGACAACCACCCGGCGTGGCACGAATACGGAGGAAGACCGGGCGCCGATCCCTAGACTCGTCTTCCGTGGCGATGTCGCATCCCGAGGTGCCCGGTTACGCGGTGGTCGGCTTAGCGGGGCGCGGTGGGTTCGCCGTGGTCTACCGGGCGCTCCAGGTCAGCGTCGACCGCGAGGTCGCGCTCAAGGTCGACAGCCGCATGGTGCTGGACGAGGCGGACCGGCGCAGGTTCCTCCGCGAGGCCAAGGCCGCGGGCAGGCTGTCCGGCCACCCGCACGTGGTGGGGCTCCACGACGCGGGCGTGCTGGCCGACGGGCGGCCGTACCTGGTGATGGAGCTGTGCACCGGCGGGTCGCTGCTGGACCGGCTGCGCACGGGCGGGCCCATGTCACCGGCCCGGGTGCGCGAGCTCGGGGTGCGGATCGCGGACGCGCTGGCCGCCGCGCACGCCGCCGGGGTGCTGCACCGCGACATCAAGCCCGCCAACATCCTCGTCAACCGCTACGGCGTGCCGGGACTGGCCGACTTCGGCCTGGCCGCGCTCGCCGAGCCGGGCCGGGACAGCTCGGCGAGCCTGTCCGCGCTGACCCCCGCCTACGCCGCGCCCGAGGCGTTCCGCCAGGAGCAGCCCACCGAGCGCGCCGACGTCTACTCGCTGGGCGCCACCCTCTACGCCCTGCTGTCGGGACGTCCGCCCCGGTTCCCCCGCGTCGGCGACCCCAACCTGGCCGAGATCATCCTGCTGCACGGCAAGCCGGTGCCCCCGGTGGCGGGCGTGCCGGACGAGATGATGGCGGTGCTGCGCAAGGCGTTGGCGAACGACCCGGCGCAGCGGTACGCGACTGCCGCGCTGTTCCGCGACGCCCTCTCCGCGCTCGACATCACCCCCGACACCACTGCCGAGAGCACTCCCGACGACACCCCTGACGGCGCTCCCGGTGGCACCACCGCCGCTACCCGCGACAGCACCGAGGTGGTCGACCCCGACCCACCCGCCCCGACGACGCACTTCGGCTTCGGGCCCAAGCGGGACGAGCAGCTCACCCTCGGTCGGGTGGTGACCCCGGACCCGGCCGACGACGTGACCGCGCACGTGGCCACGCACGTGGCTGCGGGCCCGCCCGCCGACCGGCCCGCGCGCCGCCGCGCGGGCCGGGTGCTCGGCCGGGTGGGCCGGGTCGTGGTGGCGCTGGCCGCGGTGGCCGTGCTGGTCTCCGCGGGCATCGCGTGGTGGGTGCTGTCGGGCGTGGACGAGCAGGTCAAGGTGCCCGGTGTGCTCGACGTGCCGGGCAGCCCCGACAGCGCCGACGGCATGACCGACCTGCTGCTGGTGGGCAGCGACAGCCGCACCGACGCCGAAGGGCGACCGCTGCCGGACGACGTGCTCAGGCAGCTGCGCACCGAGCAGTCGGCGGGCGTGAACACCGACAGCGCCATCCTGGTCCGGCTGTCGGAGGGCGGCGGTCGCGCGGCGGCGGTCTCCATCCCCCGCGACCTGCGGGTGCCGCTCCCCGACGCGGGCGAGGGGTCGATCAGCGAGGTGTTCGGCGTGGGCAAGCAGCGCGCGGAGGCCGAGCTGCGCGCGAGCGGGGTGGTCGACGAGCAGCGCCTGGCGCGGGAGTCCGACACCGCGGGCCGCCGCCTGCTGGTGCAGGTGGTGCAGCAGCTCACCGGGGTCCGCGTCGACCGGTACGCCGAGCTCAACCTGTACGGCTTCTACCTGCTCAGCCAAGCCGTGGGCGGGGTGGAGGTGTGCCTCAAGGCCGATGTCGCCGACCCCGGTTCCGGCGCGGTCTTCAAGGCCGGGCCGCAGTCGGTGTCCGGCAGCGACGCGCTGTCGTTCCTCCGCCAGCGGCAGGGGTTGCCGCGCGGCGACCTCGACCGGATCGCGCGCCAGCAGGCGTTCCTGGGCGCGCTGATCGACAAGATCACCTCCGCGGGCACGCTGACCGACCCGGCGGCCGTCTCCGACCTGGTCGCGGCCGTCAAGCGCACGATGGTCGTGGACTCCGGGTCGGACCTGCTCGACCTCGCCGGGCGGCTGCGGGAGGTGGCGGCGGGCGACGTCGACTTCCTCGTCCTGCCCGTGCAGGCGGCGGCAGGCGGTCCCGAGGGAGCCGTGACCGCCGACCCGGCCACGGTGCGCGCGTTCATCAATGGACTCCGGACCGCGAAGCCGGGTTCCGGCCCCGCCGCCGCCCCCAACCCCGTTCCCGCCGCTCCCCCGTGCGTCGACTGACCCCCGCGAGCCGAACCTCGAGGCTGTCAAGTAACCAAAGGCCGTGAACGTACGTCACCGTCTGCTCTGCCCCCGCAGCCGGGCAGGAGTCAGGGCCGGGTCGTCTGCCGGACCAACGGGCCGGGCAGACCGTGCGAATCGTCCGCGACGCGATGGGGCATGTCGTCGAGCAGAGCGGTCCGGATTCGACCGCGGTGTTCCGCCGCGATAGCGCGGGCCGTGTGCTGGAGGCCCGCGACGACAGCCGTGAGGTCGAACGAACGCTCGCCGACGCCGCGGTCCTCACCCAGACCCGGGACGCCAACCACTGGCTCAGGGCACAGGCCGTCACCGGGGCAGGCACCACCGGTCTGATTCAGCGACGTTCCTACGACTACCGCGGCGGCGGATACGTGAACAGGATCATCGACCAGCTCAGCGGAGTCCGGGAGCACTCGCTCGACCAGGTAGGGCGGGTCACCTCGGTCGACGGTCCACAGTGGAGCGAGCGATACGCCTACGACGCCGCCCGGCTGGGAGGTCGGCGGAGACCCCGCGCGTCGAGGTGAGCCCGGCTACCGGTACTCGGAAGACCCAGGGGCGCACGGCAACTACTCGCAATTCGAGACACCGGACGGCTCCCGCGTCATCGCCGAGCACACCAACGACCCGAGGGCACCGCAACCGCACTTCCACGCCGGGCAGCCCAAGGGGGACCCGGCTCGTGACGGCGTGGACTTCGGTTGGGGCGGCGGTTCGGAGTTCGAGAGGTACGGTCAGGTCGACGGCAAGCACCACTACTACTACCCGGAGGGCACCTAGATGGCCGACCGCACGGCGATGCTCGCCGCAGCAGGTCTGGAAGTCCTGGGCACCCTCGACCTAGCGGGTGACCTGGCGCCGGCGGAGGCGTGGCGCCGGGTCGTCTCCGGCACCGCTCACCCGACGGTCGAGATCCCTGACGACACCGCCGACGCGGACGACCGAATCGACGCCGAATGGCGGGAACTGGCTCTGCGGCACGGCGTGCTGGCCGATGACGGCACCTTCCTGATCAGCCCTCCAGGCCCCGGCGCGTTCACCGCACCGTGGACCGCCGTCCGGCTCACCGACCACACCCGCCTCGCCCGCCATCTCACCACCAACCCCAACGAGCCTGAATTCGTCACGGCCTCCGCCGACGGGACCGTGGTCCTTGGCGTCACCACCGAGGAATACGCCGTCTGGCTCGTCATCGACTGACTGGGGCGATCCCATCACCGGAGGGCCTCCGCAACCTTGTGGCTGCCGAGAACTTCATCCGTGCGGGGAATCGCGCCGATCACCTGCCGATGGCTACGCCACCGGCCCGTCTGCGCAGGCAGCGACGGCGCGATCCTCGCCCACACTTCGTCCGTCAGCTCACCACGTCCCACCACCCACCATCATCCGCACCCGATCATGAGGAAGATCCGCAGGACACGCACTAGTCGGCCACCAGGGCGCTGCCGCTCCACGCGGAGGAGGAGCCCGCCCGCCCCCGCACCGCCACGTACTCGCGCTGGCGGCGCACCAGCCAGCGGCCGAGCGCGAGGCCGGTGGCCCCGTGCTCGGGGTGCACGAGGTAGGCGGGGGCGGTGTTCTCCACGTAGGCCACGGCCAGTCCCAGCGGGTCGACCACCCCCGAGGTCCACCGGGTCGAGCCGGGGTCTGCGGTGAGCGTGTGCGGGTTGCCGCCCGCTGCGCCGCGCACGAGTTCCACGCCCTCCGGCGAGACGTCGGTCAGCCGCGCGTACCGGCCCAGCCGCACCGTGGAGGCCACCAGGTCGAACGGCAGCACCAGCAGGTCCCCCTGGGCGTGCAGCCCGTCCACCACCGGCACCGACACCTCCCGCTCCAGGTGGTCGAGCACGTCGAGGTTGGTCTTGTCGAGCAGTTCGAAGAGCTTCACCGGCACCTCTGCTTCAGGTTCGTCGGACGAGGAGGGCGTACTGAGCGCCCGTGAGGCCGTAGGTCCAGGCGGCGGCGTCCACGGGGTCGTCGAACCACGCCGGGACGCGCAGGCCGTACCTGCGGCGGGTGCCGTCGCGCTCGACGGACCCGTTGACGGTCACCAGGAGCCGCTGGTGCGGCCCCCAGTCGGGGGGCTGGTCGTAGAGCCGCAGCTCGTGCCCGTCGTTGCCGGGGTCGGGGGCGGTGCCCACCAGCACCAGCCCCGCGCCGTCGATGAACTCCGCCCACCCCAGGCGCTCCACGGCGCAGCGGCGCACCTCGGCGTTGCGCTCGGCCGCGATGCGTTCGGGCGTCGGGTCCTCGATCACCCAGGCCGGCACGCGGGTGCCATGCCACGCGTGCAAGGCGAACCCGTCGCCGTAGGCCACCGCAGGGCCGCTCGCGTGGTGCGGGCGCGGGTCCTCGCCCGGTTCGAGGTGGACCGCGACCGGCCGTTCGGAGACCACGCAGCGGCCCTCGCGGGGCCACCACCAGCCGCACGAGCGCGCGAGCACCGCCCACAGGTCCAGTTCCGCGCGGTCCTCGGCGCTCGGCGACAGGTCGCCCAGCGCCGCGTACACCTCCAACCACGCGATCCAGTCGCTCTCGTGCTGGCCGTACCAGCACAATCCGACGGTCTCGCCCAGTTCGGCGCGCACGAACCCGGCCACCCGGTCGCGCACCAGGCCGCGCAGCGGCTCCAGGAGGTGGGTTTCCGCGATCTCGGCGGGTGCGCGCCCGGCGCGCAGCCCGTCCAGCGCATCACCTCGCCACGGCAGCGTCCAGTCGCGCTGTGGCAGCTGCCTGGCCAGCCGCCACCGCAACGCGCTCCACCGGTCGGCGATGGCGTTGGCGACGCCGTGCTCCTGGTCGCGCCCGAGGTTGCGGATAGGTCCGGGAGGCACCAGGCGCAGGGCCGCGCGAGGCGAGTCGACCCAGGTGAACTCCGGTGGCGGTCGGTCGGCCATCCGGTAGAGCGCCGAGATCGCGGCCTCGGTGGTCACCCGGTCGGCGGGCCCGGTGGTGAGCGCGTGGGTCCGCCACTCGTCGCACAACGCCACGGCACGCCACCAGCGCTCGGCGTCGACCGGAACCGCAGGGGAAGAGGGGAACTGATGACGGGCAGCGCCGCGACGGCGCCTGCGGCTCACCGGCCGAGGGCGCTACCGCCCCTTCGCATCGACATGGCGGGAATGATCGCATCGCGCCCGCCCGCGCCACAAGACCCGCCTCACCGGGTGGAGACGGGGAACGGGTCGACTGCTCACCCACCACACCGGGTACTCGGGATCATGCGCTCACTTCGCGACGGGGTCGCGGCGGTCACCGGGGCACCCGTGCGGCGGGGGCGGACGTCACAGGGCCGCGGCCCCGGTGACGACCAGCAGCACCACGTCGATGACGGCCACCAGCAGCAGGGCGTTGAACGCCGCTCGGGAACCGGGGCGCCGGGCGCGCAGCCCGCCGACCACCAGGACCGCGACCGACAGGGGCAGCGCCACCAGCCCGGCAGGCGAGACCGGACCGGCGGGGCCGAGCACCAGGACCACCGAGGCGAGCAGCACCAGGGCGGCGGCCAGCACGGCGCTGGCGCGCGCGCCGAGGCGGTGCGGCAGGCCGCGGACCCCGGTGGCGAGGTCGTCGTCGATGTCGGGCAGGACGTTGGCGAAGTGGGCGGCGCTGCCCAGCACCGCCCCGGCCAGCACCAGCCAGGCGGGCGGCCAGGGGTGGCCCGGCGTGCCGATCACCAGGTAGGCGGGCAGCAGCCCGAAGGACACCGCGTAGGGGGCCACGGAGAAGGCGGTGCCCTTCAGCCCGAGGTCGTAGGCCCAGGCGGAGATCAGCGCGACCACGTGGGCGGCGGCGGCGAGCGGGCCCGCGAGCAGGGACAGGACGACCGCCAGCGGCGCGGCGATCCCGGCGGCGACGGCGACCGACCGCCTGCTGACCTCACCGGTGACCACCGGCTTGTCGCGCCGGTCCACCGCGGCGTCGCGCCGGGCGTCGAGGGCGTCGTTGAGCCACCCGACCGACAGCTGGCCGGTCAGCACGGCGGCGGCGACCCCGACCAACCCCCAGCCCGTGCGGCCCGCGGTGGCGGCGACGGCGGTGGACACGGCGGTGACGGCGAGGGCGGGCAGCGGATGGCAGGCACGGACCAGAGCGGGCAGACGCGGCACGGGGGGCCAGTGTGCCGGCTGGGCGAGCTGCCGAGGAACGACCAGCGGCTCTACGAGCTGCTGGCCGACCAGTGGTGGCGGCCGAGGGGTGCGTTCGCGATGCTGCACTGGCTGGCCGTGGCCAGGGCCGCGCTCGTGCCGCCCGCCACCCGCCCCGGCGCGGTCCTGCTGGACCTGGGCTGCGGGGCGGGTCTGCTCGCCCCGCACGTGCGCGACAAGGGCTACCGGCACGTCGGCGTGGACCTGTCGCCCTCGGCCCCGGTCCAGGCACGCGCCCACGGTGTCGACGCGGTGCGGGGCGACGTGCTCGCCGTGCCCGCCGCCGACGGGTCGGCCGACGTCGTGGTGGCCGGGGAGATCCTGGAGCACGTGCCCGACCTGCGGGCCGCCGTCGCGGAGGCGTGCCGCGTGCTGCGCCCCGGCGGGCTGCTGGTGCTGGACTCGCTGGCCGCCACCGCGCTGTGCCGCCTGCTGGCCATCGGCGTCGCCGAGCGGGTGCCCGGCCTTGCTCCGCGCGGGGTGCACGACCCGGCCCTGCTGGTGGACCGCGCGGCGCTGGTGCGCGAGTGCGCACGTCACGGTGTGCGGCTGGCTCTGCGGGGTATCCGCCCCTCTGTGCCGGGTCTGGTGGCCTGGCTGTCCGGGCGCGCCGCCGACGTGGCGATGGTGCCGACCCGGATGACCGCCGTGCTGTTCCAGGGGGTCGGCGTCAAGGCCGGCCGTGAGGGGGGATGAGGGTTGACCGCACCAGCGCACCAGCGGACGGGGAGCACCACACGGGTGCCCAGGTGGTGAGCGCGCACGTCACGGGCGTCGGCACCGCGCTGCCGCGCGCCTTCGACCAGCAGGCGGTGTGGGACGGCTACTTCCGCGAGCACTTCGGCGGCAGCCGCGTCGCGGAGCGGATCTTCCGCTCGGTGGCGGTCTCCCGCAGGCACGCGGTGGTCAGCCCGCTGGACGAGGACCTGTCCGGCACGTCGACCGACGCGCGGATGCGGCGCTACGAGGAGTTCGCGCCCGGACTGGGGCACGCCGCCGCCACCGCAGCGATCGAGTCCGCCGGTCTCACCCCCGCCGACGTCGGCCAGCTCACCGTGGTCTCCTGCACCGGCTACACCGCGCCGGGCCTGGACACCCTGCTGGCCGCGTCGCTGGACCTGCCCGACCGGGCCCGGCGGCTGCTCGTCGGGCACATGGGCTGCTACGCGGCCCTGCCCGCGCTGGCGGCCACCGCGGACTTCGTCGTCGCGCACCAGCGCCCGGCGGTGCTGCTGTGCGTCGAGCTGACCTCCCTGCACCTGCAGCCGCCCACCCGCGAGGTGCAGCAGGTGGTGTCGCACGCCCTGTTCAGCGACGCCGCCGCGGCGATCGTCCTGCGGCCCGGCGACGCCCCCGGCGGCCTCGAACTGCTCGGCACCACCAGTCACACCGACGCCACCACCCGCGACCACATGACGTGGCGGATCACCGACCACGGGTTCCGCATGGACCTGTCCCCGCACGTGCCCGAGGTGCTGGGCAAGCACGTGGGCACCGAGGTGGAGGATCTGCTCGCCGAGCACGGACTGGTGCCGTCGGACGTGCGGGGCTGGGCCGTGCACCCCGGCGGGCCGCGCATCCTGGCGACCGTGGAGCGGGAGCTGGACCTCCCGGCCGCCGCGCTGGAGCACTCCCGGCACGTGCTGCGCGAGCACGGCAACTGCTCCTCGGCGACCGTGCTGCTGGTGCTGGACCGGCTGCTCAGCCGCGGCGGCCTGCGCCCCGGCGACCCCGTGGTGGCCATGGCGTTCGGGCCGGGGCTGACGCTGTGCGCGGCGCTGCTGCGCGTCACGTGACCGGCGTCGACGCGGCGGCGGACGTGGCGGCGGACGTGGCGGTGGACGTGGCGGTGGACGTGGCGGTGGACGTGGCGGTGGACGAGGTGGCGGACGAGGTGGACGTGCCGGTCGTCGTGGTCGGCGCCGGGCCGACCGGGCTCACCGCCGCGACGCTGCTGGCCCGCCACGGCGTCGAGTGCCTGGTGCTGGAGCGGTGGGAGTCGGCCTACCCGCGTCCCCGCGCGGTGCACCTCGACGACGAGGTGCACCGCGTGCTGGCCCGGCTGGGGCTGGGCGAGGAGTTCGCCGCGATCTCGTGGCCGTGCCGGGGCCTGCGGCTGGTGGACCGGGACCGGCGGGTGCTGGTCGAGTTCCGGCGCGCTGCCGACGCGGGCAGGCACGGCTACCCCGAGGCCAGCATGTTCGACCAGCCGGAGCTGGAGCGGCTGCTGCGCGCGAACCTGGCGCGGCACGCGGGCGTCGAGCTGCGCGGGCGGGCGGAGGTCACCGCGATCGCGCAGGACGGCGACGGGCCGGTGCGGGTGGAGTTCACCGACCGCGCCACCGGCCGGTCCCACACCGTCCGCGCGCGGTACGCGCTGGGCTGCGACGGCGCCAACAGCCTCACCCGCGCCGCGATCGGGGCGGTGGCCCGCGATCTGGGCTTCACCCAGCGCTGGCTGGTCGTGGACGTGGCCACCGCGGCCCCGCTCGACGCCTGGGAGGGGGTGCACCAGGTGTGCGACCGCGACCGCCCGGCGACGTTCATGCGGGTCGGCCGGACCCGCTACCGCTGGGAGTTCCGGCTCGCGCCCGGCGAGAGCGCCGAGGACTTCGGCACGATGGCCGAGCTGCGCCCGCTGATCTCACCGTGGACCGGTGGCGTGCCGCTGGAGGACTCGGCGCTGGTGCGCGTGGCCGAGTACACCTTCCGCGCGCAGGTCGCCGACCGGTGGCGGGACCGCGGCGTCTTCCTCCTCGGCGACGCCGCCCACCTCACGCCCCCGTTCACCGGCCAGGGACTGGGGGCGGGCCTGCGCGACGCGGCCAACCTGTGCTGGAAGCTCGCCGGGGTGCTCGACGCAACCCTGCCGGAGTCCGCGCTGGACACCTACCAGTCCGAACGCGCCCCGCACGTGTGCGTGATGATCGCGCTGGCCAGGCTGCTGGGGGCCGCCATGACCGAGGGCGGGCGGGTCGGCGACCTGCTGCGCGGCGCGGTGGTCCCCCGGCTGCGGCTGCTGCCCGGCCTGCGGGACCGGGTGCTCAGCAGCGAGACGCCCGCGCTGCGCCGTTCCGAGCTGGTGCGGCGGCCCCCGCTGCGCGGCGGCCTGGCGGGCGGGCTGTGCCCGAACGCGGTGCTCGGCGACGGCCGCCGCTTCGACGACGTGGCCGCCGGGCGCTTCGCGGTGGTCACCTCGCGGGCCGACCCGCCCGAGCTGCGGGCCGCCGTGCGGCGGCGCGGAGCCGTCCTGGTGGTGACCCGTCCCGGCGAGGAGCTGCACTCCTGGCTGCGCCGGGGGCGCGCGCGGGCGGCCCTGGTCCGCCCCGACGGCGCGGTCCTGCGGGCCGGGCGCGACCCGGTCGCGCTCTGCGCCGCCCTGCCCTGCCGCGCACCGGCCCTCTGAGGGGCGATCACCACCCCGCGTCGGCCGGGTGCGGGGCGTACACCACGCTCCAGGGGCGGTCCTGGTCCGCCTGCGGCACGCTCATCGGCTGCGGGGCGCGCTCCTCCAGCGTCGCCGCGGCGATGGCCGCGAACCGCTCGGCGGCCGGGTGCGGCGACTGCGCGGGCCAGGCGGCGGAGGTGCTGCGGTGCAGCGGGTGCCCGGTGAGGGGACGCCAGACCACGCGCGCCTCGCGGCGCGCGGTGCTCTCCGGTTCGAACGCGACGCCCTGCCCGGCGAGCACCAGGCCCAGCAGGAACTCGGTGTCGCGGGCGTGGCGGACGCGAGCCGGGGTGAAGCCGTGCCGCCCGCACACGTCCAGGACGTGGTCGTGCCAGCCCGGCGCGGTGGGGCGGGGCGGCAGGACCAGGTCGTGGCCCGCGAGGTCGGCAGGCGCCAGTTCGGCGCGCCGCGCCAGCGGCGACGCGCGCGGCAGCAACACCCCCAGCCTGGTCCGCACGACCGGGCCGAACCGCAGGTCCGGGGCTTCGACCGGGTGGTGCACCAGCCCGATGTCGAGCCGGGCGTCGGCCAGCGCCCGCAGCTGCTCCCCCGTGGTCAGCTCCTGCAGGTCCACGTCGAGGCCGGGCAGCTGCTCGGTCAGTGCGCGCAGGAGGGCCTGGAGCACGACGGCGGGCGTCTCGGGCGGCACGCCCGCGCGCAGCACCCCCAGCGCGCCCTCGCGCACCAGGCGCGCCAGGGTGCGCATCCGCTGCTCGGCCGCGAGCAGCCCGCGCGCCTGGTCCAGCAGCAGCGCGCCCGCCGGGGTGAGCCGGACCCGGCGGCGGGAGCGGTCGAACAGCTCGACGCCCAGCTCCCGCTCCAGCCGCTGGACGGACTGGCTCAGCGGGGGTTGCGCGATGCCGAGCACCTCGGCGGCGCGGCCGAAGTGCAGCTCCTGCGCCACCACCGCGAAGTGGCGCAGGTGCCGGAGGAGATCCACGGCCCGAAGGTACGCCGGCCGCCGGCTACCGTGGCGGCGTGCTCATCGCGGAGATCTTCGACGAGGTCGGCGTCGACGCGCGCCTGCACGCGGTCGACCTCGACACCGGCCGCGAGGTCGGCATGGGGGCCGACGAGCAGGTGGTGATCGCGTCGGTGTTCAAGGTGCTGCTCGTGCTGGAGTTCGCGCGGCAGGTGGTGGCCGGGCAGGTCGACCCCGCCGAGCGGGTGCTGGTGCGCGCGCACGACCGGTTGGGCGGCTGGGGCACGGCCGGGTGCGCCGACGACGTGGAGCTGTCCCTGCGCGACCTGGCCTACTTCACCATGTCGGTCAGCGACAACACCGCCGCCGACCTGCTGCTGCGCCGGGTCGGGCCGGACGTGCTGCCGCTGCTGGCCGCCGAGCTGGGGCTGTCCCGCACGCGGGTGCTCGGCGGGCCGCGGCAGCTGCTGGAGTCGATGTTCGACGACGTGGGCGCGCGCGACGCGGCCGAGTTCGCGCGGGTGTTCGCCACCCTGTCCGAGGAGCGGGTGCGGTCGCTGCGCGTGTTCGACCCCGAGCGCACCACCTCCAGCACGGCGCGCGAGATCACCCGGCTGCTGGCCCTGATCTGGCGCGACGAGGCGGGGCCGCCCGCCGCGTGCGCGATGGTGCGGGAGCTGATGGCGCGGCAGATGTCCTGGACCCGGCTGGCGTCCGGGTTCCCGCCCGGAGTGCGGGTGGCGGCCAAGACCGGCACCCTGCCGGGCCTGCACATGGAGGCGGGTGTGGCGCAGTACCCGGACGGCGGCCGGTACGCGATCGCGGTGTTCGCGCGCACCCAGCGGCTGGCCACCCGGCGGATCGACGTGGACCTGGCGATGGGCGAGGCGGCGCTGGCCGCGGTCGAACAGCTGCGCGCGGTGTGAACCGCGTCTCACCGCCCGCACCGGGCCGGGTCCGCCTGCCAGGACCGATACGCGGCCCGCTATCACAGCCCCGCCGCGGTGGTCTTGGACGCGCCGCGCCGGGCGTTGCTTGGCTGCGCGCCATGACCGATCCACGACTGGGCCGTCGCCGCTTCCTGGCCACCGCGGCGGGCGCGGCGGCAGGCATCCCGGTGGCCGCCGCTTCCGCGATCCCGCCCACCGCGCAGGCCGCGCCGCGCCGCCGGGGGCGGGGCGGGTCCACCGCCACGTTCCGCTGGCTGGGCACCGCCGGTTGGCGCGTCGACATCGGCGCGAAGACCGTGCTGGTGGACCCGTACCTGAGCCGCTTCGACACCGGGTTGTTCAAGCCGCCGTTCAACCCGGCCACCGGGCTGACCGTCGACGCCGAGCGCATCGCCGAGCACGCGGGCACCCCGGAGACGATCCTGGTCACCCACACCCACTGGGACCACTACAACGACGTGCCGCACATCGCGCGGCGCTCCGGCGCCAGGGTGTTCGGCACGCTCACCGCCTACCACCTCGGCCTGGCGCACGGCCTGCCCACCGGGCAGCTCAGCCCGGTCAAGGGCGGCGAGGTGCTGGACTTCGGCGAGTACACCGTGGAGGTGGTGGCCTCGCTGCACAGCCGCAACCCCTCGTACTCGATGGCCTTCCCCGGCGTGCGCACCGAGGTGCCCGCCCCGCCCGCGACGATCGCCGACCTGCCGGAGGGCGACACGCTGGCCTTCCAGATCACCCCGCGCGGCGGCCCCTCGGTGTTCTTCATGGGCGCCAGCGACTTCGTCGAGCGCAACCTGGCGGGCCTGGCCCCCGACGTGGCGATGGTCGCGGTGCCGAGCACCGACGTCACCCACGAGTACGCGCCGCGCCTGCTGGAGGCGCTGGGACGGCCCGCCACCGTGGTGCCGGTGCACTGGGACGACTTCGAGACGCCGCTGACCAACCCGCCCCCGGTCACGCCGGAGGACCGCAGGCGGCTCGACGGGTTCCTCGCCGCCGTCCGCCGGGTCGCGCCGCGCACCGAGGTATTGCTGCCGCGGTACCTGACGCCCTACACGTTCGCGTAGGCCGTCACGCGGACCGGGGCAGCGGCACCGCCTGGGGCACCGCGTCGAGCGTCAGGTCCTCCTGCGCCCGGCGCGGCGGCACCAGGAAGGGCTGCCGCTTGCGGCCCGCGAACAGCTCGCGCACCCACCGCGCGACCGCGCGCGGCGAGGGCGTGGTGTCGGGGCCGAAGTAAGCCTGGACGAGGAGGTCCTCCCCGCTGTGCGTCTCGACCGCGGCGGACCAGCCGAGGTCCTCCTCCCACAGCAGCGCCACGTCCCGGTCGGGGAAGCCGGGCAGCCTGCCGTCCAGCGCCAGGTAGGCCCCGACCGGCCGCTCGACCTGCACGAAGGAGCTCTCGCCGGACAGGCCCAGCTCCTCGGTGACCTGCCGGACGTAACCGCGAAGCCCGCGCACCTTGGCGTCGTCGAACTCCAGCTCCATCGCGCACCGCCCTCTCCACGCACGTGAGAACAACGCGCCGGCTGTTTGACGCCCACGTCCAGGTACCCCCGCCGACGGGAAGTAACCGCCCAAGATGCCCGATATGGCCGGTCTCACAACCGCGAGCCGGGCGTTCGCGCACCTCGGGCGGCCCTTGCCGGAGCGCCCCCGGTCAGAGGAAGCCGAACAGCGGCGGGAAGACCAGGGCCACCACCCACGCCCACCCCGCGTACACCGGCAGGTAGTTGGTCTGCCAGCGCTCCAGCGCCGCGAACGGCGCGCGGCGGCGGACCATCCCCAGCAGCAGCCAGGCCGACCAGGCGAGGTTGGCCAGCAGGATGACGTTCTCCCCCAGCGCCGCCGCCTTGTTGGGCGTGGTGCCGTACTCGGTGATGCGCCCGGTGATCGCCAGCAGCACCAGCACGTCGATGGCCAGCGCGCTGACCACGAGGGCCAGCTGCAGCTTGTCGAACGGGCCGGGCGGGGCCAGCGGGTCGCGCGCGGAGATCGAGTAGAGCAGCAGTCCCAGCACCACGGCCAGCAGCAGGTCGAACAGGATCAGCGCTTCCCGCTCGACGTCGATGCCCCCGCCGGTCACCCCGTAGGTGACCAGGAAGGCCAGCAGCACCGCGGTGAACAGCGGGGTGAACAGCCGCGTGAGCACCGGGGCGATGTTCTCCACGACGCTCTGCTTGGCCTCCACCAGCCACCCGGCCACCACCACCGCCCCGGCGGCCCCGCAGGGCAGCAGCCAGCGCCCCACGAAGTCCTCCGGGGATGCGCCGATGGTCTCGAAGGTGCCGAACACGAAGACGGTCAGCACCCCGCCGCCGAGGGCGATGAGGACGTAGTAGACGAACCACTCGCCGGTGAAGCGGACGAAGTCCATGCGCCTGCGCGGCGAGCGCGGGTCGTCGGCCACGTAGGCCACGCCGACCGCGAACCACAGGGCGATGAGGAGGTGGATGCTGGTCAGCACCACCGACTGGGAGTCCTCGGCGAGCGGGTAGGCGTTGGCCGCCACGGCCCCGAGCGCGAACAGCGCGAGCAGGACGCCGACCACCACCCTGCCCGCGCGACGGCGCCAGGCCAGGAAGGCCGCGAGCCAGGGCAGCACGAGCAAGCCCGCGTTGGGCCCGTAGAACGCGCCGTCCCGCTCGAAGTCCGCGCCGAACAGCTCCGGCGCCTTGACCGACACCGCCGCGCCCACCGCGCACAGCACCATCGCGAGCAGCTCGCGCCGGGGCCGCCCGCCCACCGCCGGGTCGTCGGTCCCGCCGGTCAGCACCAGCTGCTTCCACAGCCGCTCCGAGTGCTCCCTGGCGAACTCGCGGGCCAGCTCGTCCAGGCTGCCCATGCGCTTGACCGCGACCAGGAACGCCTCGTCGGCGCGCAGGCCTGCGGCGCGCAGCTCCTCGACCGACCCCCGGAGGTGGTCTTCGAGCTCGTCGGTGTCGGTCTGCCGCAGCTCCCGGCGGCGGCGCACGTACTGCCGCCACTGGGCGAACTGGGCCTCCAGGTCGTCCTGCTCGCCCGTCATGCGAAGCCTCCCCGCAGAACCGCCGTCAGCGGCCTGGTCTCCCCTGAGCCGGGCCAGATCTCCTTGAGCGCGCCGACCACCGCGTCCCACTGGCGGCGCTGCTCGGCCAGCTCGGCCAGGCCACCGGAGGTGATGCGGTAGTACTTGCGCCGCCGCTCCCCGGCCACCGACTGCCAGCTGGACTCCACGTGCCCGAGGCGTTCCAGCCGGTGCAGCAGGGGGTAGAGCAGCCCCTCGGTCCAGTCCAGCTCCCCGCCGGAGAGCTCGTTGATGCGCTTGAGGATGGCGTAGCCGTAGCTGTCCCCCTCGGCCAGGATGCCCAGCACCATCGGCGTCGCCGAAGCGGCCACGAGGTCCTTGGCGACTTTCACGGGACCTCCTTCAACCCTAGAAGCATGATGCATAGTACTTCTAGGTATAGGCCGGGGCAAAACGCGCTCGTCAGCGCCACCCCACCGACCAACCCGACCCGTTGACTCATCCCTATTGTTCTATAAGAATTAGAACATGTTGTTCCGAGTCGACCCCGGCAGCAGCACCCCGCTGGGAGACCAGATCGCCGCCTGCGTGCGGAGCGCCCTCGTCAGCGCGACGCTGAAGCCGGGCGAGCGGTTGCCGCCCGCTCGGGAGCTCGCCTCCTCGCTCGGGGTGAACATGCACACCGTGCTGCGGGCCTACGCGGCACTGCGGGACGAAGGGCTGATCGAGCTGCGGCGAGGGCGTGGCGCGGTGGTGGTCTCGACCGCCCCGGACGAGCGGGCACGACTGGCCGACGCGGTGCGGGAGGTCGCCGCGACGGCCCGGCGAATCGGCATGGGCGCCGACGAAGTCGTCGCCCTGATCAGGGAGGCGTTCGCATGAACCAGGTCCTTCGATGGTTGACCGGACTCGTCCTCCTGCCCGGCGCCGTGCTGGGCACCACCGCCGCGGTGGTCTCGGGCTGGGCGGACAGGCTGCCGGAGCGGATTCCCAACAAGGGCGGGGGCGACAGGCCCGTGCTCAGCACGCTGGCCACCGAGCCCCTGATCACCACCGGACTGGCCGCGATCACCGGGCTGTGGCTGCTGGGGGCGGTGGCGTTCTTCCTGGCCCGACGGCTGCCCGCCCCGGCCGTGCACTGGGCGCGCACCGTGGCGCAACTGGTGGTCGCGATGCTGGTCACCGCGTTGTGCGGTGCGCTGCTGCTCATCCTGGCCCCGGCCTTGGACGCGCGGAGCCCCGAGGAGGTGCGGACGCCGTCGGCTCCGTTCGCGACAGGGCTGCCGGTGGCGGTGCTGCTGGCAGGCGCGCTCGCCCTCGCACTGGCCGGGCGGCGTTCTTCCGGGTTGCCCGCGGCAGGCGCGCCGCCCGCGAACGCGGTCCGGTTCCCGCTGGCCACGGGCGAGCGGGTGCTGTGGAGCGAGCACCGCGTGCTGCGCCCGCTGGTGTGGGCCGCCGTCGGACAGGTGCTGATCGGCGCGATCATGGCGGTGGTGTTCGGGCTGTCGCTGGGCGCCGGGTACGCGCCGATCGGTCTGGCCGTGGCGCTCACCGCGGTGGCGACGCTGGCGATCAGCCGGTACCGACTGGTGGTGGACGAGCACGCGGTGCGAGTGGCCACCGGACCGTTCCGGCGCGAGTTCCCCATGACCACCGTCGAGTACGCCACCAGTTCCCGCCTGAACGCAGGCGACTGGTTGACGGCCGGGGTGCTCCACGGCTACGGCACCGTGATGGCGCCCGCGCCGGGCCCGGTCGTGCGACTGGTGTTCGCCGACGGCAGCGGGTTCACCGCGGGCTGCGAGGACGCCGACACCCTGGCCGCGCTGATCAACAGCCTGCGCCACCGCCAGTACACGGCCTAGTGCCGCAGTCGCATGCGTGACCGTCATCGGTGACGTGGTGACGGTCACCGCCCCGGGCACACCATCAAGCCCTCGGCGGCCACCACCGCCGCACTGCGTCCGCGGTCGTGCCCGGTCCGGTGTTGAAAAGCAGAGCACGGATGCCGGGGCGTGTGTCCGCGCGATGTTGACGAGCTCCTCGAACAGCGGCGTCACTGCGGGTTCAAGTCGTACACCACCGCCGTCGTGCTCCGGTCGAGCAGACAGGTCTCGAAGCCGAGACCGAGAAGCGCGAGTTCGGTCCCGGCTCTGGCCAGCCCGGCCTCGACCTGAGCGGCGTCAACCGTCGGGAACGCGTCGTTCGGCGCCGAGGGGTCGTCGACGACCCGCGGGTCGAGACCTACGTTGAGCACAGTGGGCATACGGCCGCACAACCAGTCCACCGCGGTGTCATCCATGCTGGATTCACGCATATGCATGTGGGATCGGCTCAAGCCGTGGACGTGCTGACGAACCTGCTCCAGCGTTCGCGCGCCGGTTCACCGCGCTGCTCGGCGTGGCACCCCGCCGTTGGCGGCGAACCGGATCAGGCACAACCGCTTCGAGGACGTGACTCGGTGCTCCGGCGGCCGGAGCACCGAGCCAGTGCTGCGTCACGCGACCTCGGCTACCTCCACAGAGACTCCCGATACCTGGAACCTTGATTCATCGCAGTTCCAGGCATCGGGGCGGGCGCGTCAGCCCCGGCCCATCGGCTTGCGGGCCTCGACGAGGAAGCGGCGGGAGTGGGCGACGAACGCCCCCTCGGCCTGAATCCGCTCGTGCAGCGTGGCCAACCGGTCGCGGTACTTCTCGACGGTGAAGTCGGGGACGAACCAGATCACCTTGCGCAGGAAGTAGACGACCGCGCCGATGTCGAAGAACTCCATCCGGAGCTCGGCGGTCCGCAGGTCCACGACCTCCAGCCCGGCCGCCTCCGCCCTGGCCCTGGCCAGTTCCGGATCGCGGTCGCCGCGCCCCGGCTGCCGGGGACCGAGGAAGAAGTCGGAGATCTCGTGACCGCTGTCCGGACCGATCTGCTGGGAGAAGTAGGTGCCGCCCGCCGTCAGCACGCGGGCGATCTCGGCCCAGTGCGTGGTCACCGGGTGGCGGCTGGTGACCAGGTCGAAGGTGCCGTCGGCGAAGGGCAGCGGCGGCTGGTCCGCGTCGGCGACCACGACGACGCCCTTGTCGCGCAGGTTCTCCTGCGCCCGCGCGAGGTTCGGCGGCCATGACTCGGTGGCGACCATGGCCTTGGCGGCGCGCTGCGGGATGCCCGCCAGCACCTCGCCGCCGCCGGTCTGGACGTCCAGGCTCATCACCGCGCGGCCCACCCGCTCGCCCATCAGCCGCTGGTAGCCCCAGGGCGGCCGTTCCTCGGTGGCGCGGCCGTGGAGCCAGGAGAAGTCCCAGCCGGTGACGTCAACCGCGTCGGCCTCCGCGACCAGTTCGTCGAAATCCCCGCTCATGGCTCGAACCATCGCAGGGACCGCGCCGTTCCTCCAACCCGATAACGGGATCGGCGCGGCGCACCGGACCGGTCGGCGTGAGAGGGTGGGCCGTCAACCCGCAGGTCCGAAGCAGCAAGGTGTCCCATGCCCACCGATACCGACGAGAACACCCCCGCCGCACCGCTCCCGTCCGGCTCGCTGGCCATGCTGCTGGTGGGCGCGGGCCGCGCGGCGCAACGCCGCATCGAGAAGGCGCTGGCGCCGCACGGGTTGACCCTGCGCCACCTCGGCGCGCTGGGCCACCTGTCCCGGCGGCCCGACATGTCCTACAGCGACCTCGCCCGCCGGGCCGGGGTGACCACCCAGAGCATGCACGCCACGGTGCGGCAGCTGCAGGAGCTCGGCGCCATCGGCAAGGAGCCAACCGGGCAGGGGCAGCGCGCCCGCCTGGACGTCACCGCCAAGGGGCGCGAGGTGCTGGCCGAGGTGGCGGCGACGCTGCGCGAACTCGACGCCGAGCTGTCGCGGGACCTGCCGGAGGGCGGGGAGCGCTTCAAGTCCTTCCTCATCGGGCTCACCGCGAACTCCGACGGGACCACCTGAACTATCAGCCAGGCTTTAAGTCTGTCTGATAGTCTGCCTCCGTCGTCCCCCGAAGGAGGCACCGTGTCCGCACCCATGAAGCTCGACCTGTCCGAGCAGGACGCCAAACCCGTCGAGGTGGCGTTCCTCGTCGCCCCCGGCTACAACCCCGTCGACATCATCGGCCCGCACACCGCGCTGGGCATCCTCCCCGGCGTGAACGTGCACCTGGTGTGGAAGAACACCGAGGAGGTCATGGGCCAGCCGGTCTTCCCCACCCGACCGACGACCAGCTACGCCGACTGCCCCCGCGACCTGGACGTCCTCTACGCCGGGGCGGTCGGCGCGGAGGTGTTCGAGGACGAGGAGACCCTGGAGTTCCTCGCCGACCGCGGCAGCCGCGCCCGCTGGGTGGCCGGGTCCTGCGGGGGCGCGCTGCTGATGGGCGCGGCGGGCCTGCTGCGCGGCTACCGCGCGACCACCAACTTCCACTGCGTGGACCTGCTGCCCTACTTCGGCGCGACCCACGCGCCCGGCAACGTCGTCGAGGACCGCAACCGCATCACCGCGGGCCCCGCCACCGGCGGCTTCGAGATCGCCTTCCGCATCATCCAGGACATGTTCGGCGACGAGCGGGCGCGGGAGTCCATCCTGCACGCCGAGTACGCGCCCAAGCCGCTGTTCGACGTCGGGACGCCGGAACTGGCCGGTCCCGAGCTCACCGCCCGCGCCAAGGCGCAGGTTCAGCCGATGGTCGCGCCGTTCACCGACATCGCCAAGCGCGCCGCCGAGCGCCTCGGCGTCTGACGGGCGTCCACATCCCGCCGCACGGCCTCACCCTCGCCGAGGCCGTGCGGCGGGATGTGTGCTGCAGCAAAAAGCGCGCGGATACCGACCCTCGGTTGTCATCGCAAAGCTAGGATCAGGCCATGCCCAGGCCCCCGCTGCACGAGCTGACCACCGAGACGCTGGCCGACCGCGCCTACCGCGCCGTGCACGAGGCCATCGGCTCCGGTGAGCTGCGCCCCGGCGAGCGGATCACCGAGCGCGGCCTGGCCGAACGGCTCTCGGTCAGCCCGACGCCGATCCGCGAGGCCATTCGACGGCTGGAGCAGGACGGGCTGGTCGAGCGCACCGGCCCACGCACGGTCGTCGTCGCCACCATCGGCGAGGCCGCCGTCCAGGACCTGGCCGAGGTGCAGGTCGCGCTGCGCGGCCTGGTCGCCCGGTTCGCCGCCCGGCACGCCACGCCCGCGCAGCTGGACCACCTGGACGAAATCCTCGACGACGCCGACGACCTGGCGATCCTCGTCCAGCAGCACCGCGCCGCCGGCCGGTCGGCCGACCGGCAGATCACGGCGCTGCTGGACACCATGCAGCGCTTCAACGACACGGTGACCGCGTGCGCGGGCAACCCCGTGCTCGCCCGCCTGCTGGAGCAGACCAGCGTCTTCTCCCGCGCCGAACGCCGGACCCGCCTGCTCGAACGGGTCACCGCCGACGACCGCTTCGGCGTCGACCGCTACGCCAGCCACCGCGCGCTGGTCCGCGCGCTGCGCGCGGGCGACTCCGCCGAGGCCGAGCGGATCGTCACCGAGGACGCCCGCGGCGGCCTCGACGACCTGCGCCGCGCCACCGGCCACCCAGTGCCCGACCAGCTCACAGCGCCCGAGCAGCCCCCGGCGAGCTGACCGGGCCACGGGCGTCAGGACCGCAGCGCCTCGACCGCGACGAAACGGCTCCTGACGTTGTCGGTGAGCCGCTTGAGGCCGAGCAGCTCCAGCACGGCCCGCCGCGACGCCTCCTGGCCGAGGTTGCCGTTCCGCTCGGCCACGTGGTCGAGCAGCGCCGCCAGCTCGCTCGGGGGCACCTCGTCGAGGGAGCGCGGCCCCAGGTGGCGCGTCCGCACCTCCGGCTGGTCGGGCAGCCGGTACGTGCGCGCCCTGACCCAGCTCTCGCGCAGCGGGTTGTCCTCGACCAGCTTGCCCTCGCGCACCGCTTGGGAGATGGCCTTGTTCAGCTCGCCCGCGATCTGCTTGGTGACCCTGATCGAGCCCGAGGCCCGGACGTAGGCGGTGTGCAGCCTGCTGCCCAGCACGGGCCCCTCGGCCGCGACGATGCGCACCAGGCCGTCGAGCAGCTCCCGCCGCGACGCCCCACCGACCTGGATCACGGTCCCGTCGAACTCCTCGTACGGGGCGAGCACGGAACCCCCGACGGGGGCCGCCACCGATTCGGCGACCGTCACGGGCGGCAGCTCGTCCTCGTGCTCCACCACGTGCTCCACGATGCGCTCCACGACGGCGGGCGCGACAGCCACCGGTGCGCGCACGGCCTGCACCGGAGCGGCGGGTTCGGGGACCACCGGTCGCGGCGCAGCCACCACGGGTTCGGGCACCACGGGTTCCGGCGCGACCGCCTCCGGTGCGGGCGCCCCGGCCGATGGGTCGTCACCGTCCGAGGTCCACCCGGAGGGGTGGATCTCCAGCTCGTGCAAGGCGTCCCACAGCCGGGCCAGCACCGCGGGCCGGTCGGCGTAGAACTCCGACTCGCGGATGCGGAAGAACCGCCAGCCGCACCGCTCCAGGTCCCGCTGCCTGGCCATGTCGCGCTCGTACGCGTCGGGCCCGTGCCAGGCGTCGCCGTCGCACTCGACCGCCAGCCTCGCCTTGGCCCCCACGACCACCAGGTCGATCCGGTAGCCCTGGGCCGGGAACTGCGGGACGACGCTGTACCCGCGGTCGACCAGCCGGTTGAACACCCGCTGCTCGAACAGCGAGTCGAAGGGCTCCACCTTCCGGTCCTCCGGCACGGCCGTGCTCCTGGCCCCGTCCACGCCTTCCGCCCGCCCGGACAGCGCGTAGCAGTAGTCGAGCAGCTGGAACCGCATGTCCTCGGGGTTGCCGAGGTCGGACAGGCGCAGGGAGTGGAACACCCACATCTGGTCCTTGGCGCGGGAGGCGGCGACGTTGAAGCGCTGGACGTACATGTCCTGGGTCAGCGCGCCGATCCGCTTGCCCGGCTCCGCCGCCTTGACCATGGACAGGAACATCACGTCGCGCTCGGAGCCCTGGAAGTCCGCCGAGTCCCCGCAGCGCAGCTCGCGCGCCCGCCACTCCTCCGGCGGGATGCGCTCCAGCAGCCGCTTCTCGATCGCCTTCGCCTGGGCGCGGCCGAGCAGCGACACGACGCCGAAGGTCAGGCCGTCGTAGCGCGGGTCGGCGACGCACTTCTCGATCTGGTCGACGATGGCGTCCGCCTCGACCGGGTTGACCTTGTCGGTCGAGCCGCGCTCGTAGCCGTTGTCGAGGAACACCGGCTTGACCGGCTCCAGGCGGTCCGCGCCGTACTGGCGCACGGGCACCAGCCGGATGCCGTCGGGCTCGTAGGCGATCCGGTTGGAGAAACCGATGATCTCGGGCACGCAGCGCCGGTGCTCGACCAGCGTGATCATGCCTTCGAACAGCTTCTTGGCGTGGTCGAACAGGCTGTACTTGGGTTCCTGCCAGGTGGCGCGGTAGGGGTCGTCCCACAGGTACTGGTCGGCGAGGTCGCGCAGCTGCTGCCGGTCGACGCCCACGGCCGTGGGCGAGACCTGCTTGTCGTCGCCGATGACCACGATCTTGGGTGCGAGGTACTGCAGGAACGTCGCCTCCAGGCCCGCCTGCGACGCCTCGTCGACGATCACCACGTCGAACATGTCGGGCTGGACGCGGAACTGCTCGGCGATCCGGTAGATCGGCATGATCCACACCGGCACCGCCGGGCGGCAGCGGTCCATGGCGGCCTTGATGTCGGCCCTGCGCTGCTCGGCGTACACGCCGGTGCCCTTGCCGAGCAGCTTGACCAGCTGGGCGTACTGGAGCAGGTCTGCGCGGGCCTTGCCGGACAGCCGCTCCGGCGACACGGCGTGCGCCCACGCCCGCTCGGCCGCCAGCCGCTCGACCCGGCCGCGCACCTGCTCCTCGACGTGCAGCACCTCGGCCTGCAGGGCGTTGACGTCCGCGTCGCCGCGACCGAGCACCCACTCCCGCGCCACGGCCCACGCCCACGCGGCGTCCCAGTCGGCCAGCCGCTGCGCCCAGGCGGGGTCGCGCGGGTCCGCCGAGACGGCCTCGTGCACCCTGGGCAGCAGCCGCGCCAGCGCCGCCGCGATCTCGTCCCGGCGGCGCACCAGCCCGGCGACCTCGGTCAGGCGCACCAGCCTGTGGTGCGCGACCGCGTAGGACTCGTGGTCGCGCTCCTCGGCGGCCCGCGCCAGGTGCCGCACGCACGGCGCGGCGTCGGCCCACCGCGCCACCTCGGCGGTGGTGCGCGCGACCTCCAGCAGCGGCAGGGTGGCGGCGGTGCGGGCGTCGGACGCGGCGGCGGCGTCGACGAGCCGGGCGTAGGTCTGCACGGCGTCGAGGTCGTCCCAGTTCGGACGGGGCAGGCCCAGTTCCGCCAGGCCGCGCTCCTCGGCTTCGAGGGCTTCACCCAGCGCCAGCACGCGGCGCAGCTGCGCCAGCTCGGTCACGTGCCACTGGAGCCGTTCGCTGAGGGTGTCCTCGGCGGGGATGCGCACCGAGTCGGGCCAGGCCCGGTCCAGCGCGTCCAGCGCCCTGGTGGCCTCGGCCCACATCAGGAACGCGTCGAACTGGTCGGCGGTGGTGGGCGGGACGCCGTTGACGCGCACCGCCTGGAACAGCGGCTGGGCCTGCTTGACCGCCTTCGAGGTGAACGCCCCGATCTTGGGCGAGCCGTCCGGGTTGGTCTTGAGCCCGCCGCCGTCGCCGACGTGCGTGCGGAGCGTGCCAGCCAGCGCGACGAGCGCGCCCGTGTCACCGGGGCCGACGCGCACCTCGGTGAGCGGGCCGAGCCGGTCGACGAGGGGTTCGACGCGCCCGATGAGCTGGGCGACCTGGTTCCCGCGCGACCGCCAGTGGTTCGCGCGGCCGGACAGCACGTCGGACAGCGCGTCGTCCATCCACTCCTCGCGCCGCCGCGACAGGTCCTCGGCTTCGCGCGCGAAGCCGTTGAGCCGCTGCCGCAGCGCGGTCCGCGTGGCCTGGTCGAGCCCGCGGACGGCGTCGAAGGCGGTGTGCCGGGTGAGCTCGCCGTGCCCCTCCTCGGCCTCGATGGCCCGCCGCTCGGCGATCACCAGGGCGAAGAACTCCTCGGGGGCGGGCACGTCGGTCAGGGGCAGCAGCCTGAGCCGGGCTTCGGGCTCGTCGGCGATCAGCGCGTCGTCCACCACGCTCCGGTGCCACTCGGCGATGTCGCCCGCCGGGACCGGGGACGGCCCGGCACCGCCCGTGGTGACCAGGTCGGCCAGCCAGCCGAACCGCTCCCGCTCCTCCTCCACGCGCCGCGCGATGGCCGCGAGCGTGCCGCGGTAGTCGCCGACCTCGTGCTCGGTCACCTCCTCGCCGCGCGCGTCGAGCAGCCGCCGGTACAGCCCGGCGCGACGTGCCCGGAGGGCCTCGATGGCCGCGAGGTGCTCGTCGATGGCCCGACGCGCGGCGCCCGCGTCGTACTCGCCCGCCACGTCGCTGATCCGCTCCACGGCGACCTTGAGGTCGGCCAGGTCCGAGCGCGAGGAGCCGACGACCGAGACGGCCAGCGGCGCGATGGCCTCGGGCAGCTTCGCCCGCACCTCCTTCAGCGCGCGGTCGGTGTGCGCGGTGACCAGGACGCGCTTGCCCTGCGCGAGCAGGTGGGACAGCAGTGCGGCGACGGTGTGCGTCTTGCCCGTGCCGGGCGGGCCCTGGACCAGGGTCTGGGCCTTGGCGTCGACCTGCGTGAGGACGCGCAGCTGGCGCTCGTTGACCGGCAGCGGCAGGAAGGGCTCGGTGTCCAGCTCGACCAGCGCCCCCGGCTCGGGCGAGCGCCGCGCGGCGGGCCGGTGGTCCGGGTCGACCAGCGGGAGCAGGCCGTCCGGGACGACACCGGACTCGCCCAGCTGCGCGGCGACGGAGTCGAGGATGTCGACGATCCCCTGCCGGGAGCGCCTGCGCAGGACGAGGGCGGGCGCGAACGCCGCCACGGCGTGCGGGCCGGGCTTCTGGACGTCGTCCTCGTCCACGTAGGCGGCATCGCCGTCGAGGGCGTGCACCAGCTTGCGCAGCACCTCGCCCACGACACCGCGGTGCAGGGCGGCGGCGGTGACCTCGCGGGCCTCGTTCCTGATCCGGGCGACGTGCTGGGGGTTGGCCACGCGGCCGGGGTCGAGCATGTCCAGCTCGACGTTCAGGCCGTCCGCGGCCTCGGCCTGGTGGACGGCCAGCCGCCCGGTGGCGTCGTCGAAGTGGATCACGGCGGGCGCGGTGGCCAGGTGCCGCCGCACGACGGGGTGGCCGGGCGGCGACCACGACAGGCAGCCCGCGCCGACGACCAGTTCCAGCTCCTCGCCGTGCCCGGTCGCGGTGACGTAGGTGGAGAACAGGTCGTTGTAGACCTCCCGCGCGGGCCGGTCGGCCCGCTCGCGCTCGGCCCACCGCGTCCAGCGGGCCTCCCACTCGGCGTGGGCCTCGCGGATCTCGGGCGCGTCGTCGAGCGCGGTGCGCCGCTCGCCCTCGCCGATCGACTCCCTCAGGCGCGGCGCGTCGTCGGGGTCGTCCCACGCCCCGTCCAGCCACGGCCGCAGCTCCTCCGCCGGCTCCGGCGGCTCCTGGTGCGGAACCCGTTCGACCACGAGCAGGGCGTCACCGGCCTCCGGCGCCTCCGCGCGGTGGGCGGACCGGATGGCGGGGTGCTCGGGCAGCCGCCCGAACCACAGCACCGAGTCGTAGCTGTCGGTGGTGCGGGGCGAGTTCGACTTGAGCTGCTGGCTGCGCGCGAGGAACTGGAAGAGCCGTATCGCCCGATCAACCGCCGCGCCTCGCTGATCCGGAGCAGCGTCGTTGCTCGCCACAGCCATTCCCCTTCCGCACACCGAACCGATCACGCTGATCATCGTTCGTGGCGCGTACGGCGATACGGCCGACACCGCACTGTTATGAACACCGAGGTGTGAACACCAAGCGCAGTTTCTCGACCACGTTTCGCATTAATGCGGTGCCCCTCCTCGGGAATTCGGACCAATCCCCGGCGGACCGCAGGATCAGTCGCGGTACGCGGCCACCGCGATCCGGGCGAACGACCCGACCAGCGGGTTGGTGTTCGCCTCGTGCCAGGCCAGCACCACCGGGCTGGGCGCCATGTCGACCACCGGCACCACGACCAGCCCCTCGGGCTGGTCGTGCCCGAGCGGGGCCAGTCCGACCGTGCCGTTCCACAGCACGGCCTGCCTGCACTCCTGGACGGCGCGCACCACCGGGCCCTCGCGGGGCTCGCCGCCGCTCCAGTACGACCGCCAGGCCGGGTCGGTGCCGTCGGGGAACCGGAACCAGCGCCGGTCGGCCAGGTCGGCCAGCTCCAGGTGGTCGCGGCGGGCGAGCGGGTCGCCCGCGCGCAGCACCGCGCCGACCGGGTCGGCGCGCAACTCGCGCACCACCAGGCCGGTGCCGTCGAACGGGCCTCGGGTCAGCGCGATGTCCACCAGCCCGGCGCGCAGCCCGCAGGTGGGGTCGGTCAGGTCGGTCTCGCGGACGTGGACCTCCACGTCCGGGTGGCGGCGGCGGTAGGCGGCGGCCAGCCGCGCCACGCCGGGGTCGCCGATCTCGCCCAGGATGCCCACCGCGATGGTCGCGGCGCCCGCCGCCGCGGCCACCCGCACGCGCGCCCGCTCGGCCTGGTCGAGCAGCGCGCGGGCCTCGTCCAGCAGCGCCACGCCCGCCGGGGTCAGCGCGACCCCCGCGGCGGAGCGCCGCAGCAGGGTGGCGGCGAGGTCGGTCTCCAACTGCCTGATCGCCCGGCTCAGCGGCGGCTGGCTCATGTGGAGCCGCGCGGCGGCCCGGCCGAAGTGGAGCTCCTCGGCGACGGCCACGAAGTAGCGCAGCGTCCGCAGTTCCATCACCGCCGAAGATACCCGCCGGGTATCGGCGATGCGGAACCGGTCTTGGACCGCGGGCTCCGCGCGGTGCTGCACTGGAGTCGATCAACCGCACCGCAGTTGTCGAGGAGACACACCATGTCCGAGTACCCGTTCCCCGATCCCGTCGTCGAGATCGCCGACGTCCAGGAGTTGGCCCGCGACGTGGTGGTGATCCCGAACCGGGACGTGGACCTCGTGCCCAACATCGGGGTGATCGGCGGAACGCACTCGGTCCTGGTCGTCGACACCGGTCTGGGGCCGCGCAACGCCGAGACCGTGCTGGCGTTCGCCTCCGAGTACGCCAACGGCCGCAGGCTCTACCTGACCACGACCCACTTCCACCCCGAGCACGCGTTCGGCGCGCGGGTGTTCGCCGGGGAGGCGACGTACCTGGTCAACACGGCGCAGGCGGAGGACCTGGCGGTCAAGGGCGAGGGCTACCTCGCGATGTTCCGACAACTCGGCGAACCGGTCGCGCGTGCACTGGAGGGCACCGGGATTCCGGTGCCGGACAGCACCTACGACGGAACCCGCGAACTCGACCTGGGTGGCCGGGTGGTGCTGCTGCGGCCCACCGGGCGCGCCCACAGCAAGGGCGACCAGGTGGTCACCGTCCCCGACGCGGGCGTGCTGTTCACCGGCGACTTGGCGGAGGCGGGGCAGTTCGCGATCTTCCCGTGGTTCCCGCCGCACGACACCGACGTCTCCGGCATCCGCTGGATCGAGGTCGTGGAACGCCTCGTCGGGGAGCGGCCCCGCGTCGTGGTTCCCGGTCACGGCGCGGTCGGCGACACCGGCCTGCTCACCCAGGTCCGGGACTACCTCGTGGAACTGCGCGACGAGACCTGGGCGCGCCGGGACTCGGCCGTGCCCGAGGAGACCATCGCCGAGGAGGTCCGGGCGCTGATGGTCCAGAGGCACCCCGAATGGCGGCTGCCGGAGTGGGTCGAGCGGGGCGTCGGCTGCCTGTGCGCCGAGTGGTCCGGTCCCCGCGATCAGGGGCGCAGCAGGTAGCCCAGCAGTCGGCGGCGCTGCGCGGCGTTGTCCGGCCGCGGGTCGAACACCGCGTCGAGCAGCGGCAGCACCCGCTCGCGCGCTTCGCGGGTGCGCATGACCCGCCGCCACAGCGCCAGGTTCAAGCGGTAGCGCCACTTCGGGGTGGTCGCCAGCCGCAGGACGTTGGCCACGTTGCGGCGGGTCCTGTCGGGCAGGGCGCGCACGTCCTCGGGTGTGGCCAGCAGCGACTCCGGCAGCACGTCGAGGCCGTGCGCGGTCATGAAGCCGAAGTCCGTCGGCCACGCCGCCGCCCACAGGTAGTCGACCATCCGGCACCAGCCGCGCAGGAAGGTGATCTCCAGCTCGGGCCACGGCGCGGCGTCGATGTCGGCGATCGCGTCGACGACCACGTCCAGGCACGTCTTGTGCGCCTTCCACAGCGCCATGCGCGCCGGTTCCGGGTCCGCCTGCCCGCTCCCGTCGACCAGGGTGAAGTAGGCGCGCCAGTCGGCCACCGCGTCGACCAGCTCCGCCGGTGCGGTCCCGCCCACCGCGTAGCGGAACCGGGAGCGGGTCGGCGGGTCGGCGACCGGCAGGGCGGGCACCACCCCGGCGGCCACGGCCCCCAGCCACGGGACGACGCAGAGGGTGTAGTTGCCGTAGCCCCACGGCGCGTCGGGGTCGATCCGCCCGTCCCGCCGCGCGCTCGCGCCGAGGCGGCCGGTGCGGAACTGCCACTGGTGCTGGAACATCAAGCCCCACAACGGGTTGTGCCGGTTGTCGGCGCCGAACCGGTCCGCCGGGTTGGTGTTGTCGATCATCAGCCGGTAGGCGGCCATCCGCTGCTCGAAGGAGAACGGGTCGAACACCTCCCGCAGGTCCGGCGCCGTTGTCCAGACCGAGTACAGGTCCAGTGCCGCCAGCTCGTCGGGGTGGGCCATGGCCGGGATTCTGCGCGGGGCGCGGGGCGGTGTCCAGCGCCCCGCAGCGCCCTGGGCGGCGGGCCGCACCGGGGAAGAGCAGGTGACCCCGCCCGCAGCCAGTCCCGGTTGGCGGTGCGGGATTCACCCGGAGGTGTGTCGTGTGGACGGTCGGGGGAAGAGCACCCCACGCGAGGGGGAATCATCAGGTGATCCGGACTGATCTCATGTCCCACCCCTCGCGCTTGGCGACGGACTGGCCGGTGTCGGCGATGTCCTGCAGTCCGCGCGCCTCCTCCTCCGGCACGACGGCCGCCACGAACTCGCCGTCGACGGCCCCCGACCGCTTCTCGCACCGCCACTCCTGGCGGAAGGCGTTGTCCTGGCGGCACTCCTGCTGCGGGTAGTAGCGGTCGCCGGACCGGACGAACCCGAACAGCCGCCGGTCCGCCGCGACCTCGGCGGTCACCGTGCCCGACAGCTGCTGCCCCGGTGTCGGCTCGGTCCTCGGCGGGGTGGTGGGCCACGCCTCGGTGACCGACGACTGGGGCACCGGTGGCACCGCGGTGGTGGGGCCCGCCTGCTCCGCCGGGCTCGCGACGAGCAACCCCAGCAGGAAACCGACCAGCAGGAGCACCGCCGCCAACCCGACGCCCACGAGCAGCGCGCCCCGCCCGCCCGCGACGCGCGGCACCCGGCGCGGACCGGGGGACACCGGGCCGCGCAGCCTGCCGACGCGC
The DNA here is from genome assembly GCF_017876325.1 of Saccharothrix coeruleofusca. NCBI lineage: Bacteria > Bacillati > Actinomycetota > Actinomycetes > Pseudonocardiales > Pseudonocardiaceae > Saccharothrix > Saccharothrix coeruleofusca. The sequence continues at coordinate 1,269,776 of NZ_JAGINV010000001.1, read as the reverse complement.
AACCACCGCCTGTAGGCCGCTTCCCCGATGTCCGTCGCGTTCTGCTCGCCCGCGTACGCGGCGAGGGCCGTCGCGACCTGATCGGACCGGCAGCCGTCGATCAGCTTCAGGGCGTGCTGCCTGGCGGTCGGGTCCAGCAGGTCCCGGCAACGCGGTCCGTACAGGGTCTCCAGCAACCGCTCCACCAGCTCCCTGGGCGCGGACAGCTCGGCGAAGTCCACGATCTTGTCGACCACCCGGCTGTCGAAGTTCTCCCGGATGCGCACCGCCGGGTGGTCGTGCGCCAGCAGCTTCAGCTCGGCGCGCAGGTCGGCGGTGTTCGTCGCGGCCAGCACCGGTTTCGCCAGGTCGGCTTTGGGGTTGGGCGGGCCTTTGCGGTAGCTGGGAGCCGACGACCACGTCTCGGCGGCTGTCTCCGCGCTCGCGGGCCGGTCATCACGGGTCGCCCACGCCCCGCCGTAGTCCGGGAGGGGGGAATGCGCTGCCTGTGCCTCTTCGGGGTGCCCGACGTCCTGCCGCGCGACATCCTGCTGAACGGCGTCCAGCTGGGTGGCGTCCAGCTGGGTGGCGCCTTGCGGGGCGAGGTCGTGCTGGGCGACTTCCTGTTGGGCAGGGTCCTGCTGGGCGGGCGTCCGCGATGGCTCGGCGAACACGCCGGCCACCAGGTCGCGCGCGTGGGGGGTGCGACTGCCGAGCACCGGTCGGGCGAGGTCCACGACGAGCCGGTGCGACACCCCCAGCGTCGGTCGCGGCGGCAGGAAGAGGATCCACGGCAGGTTGGCCACGCTGTCGTCCGCCCGGTCGGCGTAGGTGGAGAACGACCACCGCCAGTCCGCGCTGCGGTCCCGCGCGGGGCGGTCCCCGTCGAGCGCGCGGCGCAGGGCCCACACCATCGCCAGCCGCTCGCGCTCGGGGCAGCCGATCACGCTCACCGGCCTGTCCGGCTGCTCCAGCACCTGCGCGACCACGTTGACCAGCCTGCCGCCCAGTCCGGATGCGGCCTCGCGCAGCACCGGCGCCGGATCGGCCCTCCTGGCGAAGTACTGCGGGTCGAACGAGTACGTCGAGACGCCCTCCGCCACCTCGTCCTGCCACGGCTGACCGGCCTCGGTCGACAGGCACAGGCCCAGCGCGACCGGCGGGGTGAGCACGGCCACCGGTCCGACCAGCGCGTGCGCGTTCTCCCGCCCCGGCGACCTGCCGCGGGCCACCCGGCGGATCACGGCCGCCTGCCCGTCGGGGAACACCAGGTAGGAGAACGCGCTGGCGGGCGCGTCGCTCCCCCCGGTGCTCGCGAGCCGGACGTGGTTCTTGAGCCGGGCGGCCCAGCGGCGCATGTCCTCGTCGCCCTGGAACGAGTGGCACATCACCGTGTGCTGCCGGTGCACGGTGGACCACCCGAAGAACAGCTGGTGCACCACGCCATCGGGACCGGTCACGGCATTCCCACCTTCTCCGCTTCGGGACCGGTGATCGTCCCGGTCATCGCGAGGATCGCCACCAGCGGTTCCAGCACGCGGGTCGGGCGGCACCCGCGCGGGAAGTACCTGCCGCTCCCGCCGCCCGGCTCGACGGGCACCGCGTCGCCGCCGCTGGCGGAGACGAAGTGCAGGGTCGAGCGGGCGAAGGTGTGGAAGGGCCTCAACGACGCACGCGCGCCCACGCCGTGCAGGTAGGCGTAGACGTCGCGGCTCTCCTCGCGGATGCGGGCGGCGTCGAGCACGCGCTCGTCGCCCCGGTGCAGCCAGCGGTCCACCGGCGGCACGTAGCGCAGCCGGTCGGACTTGGTCATCGCGATCACGGCGGGGACGCGCTCACCACCCGGCAGGGCGCGCAGGCTCTCCACGGCGAGCTGGAAGGACTTGTTCTCGCTCTCCGGCTCCGACTCGCCGGTTTCCAGCGGGTCCTCCCAGGCGTGCACGAAGACCACCGCGTTCGCGCTGAGCAGGAACCTGGTGGCGGGGTTGCGGGCCTCGGTGCTCTCCAGGTCCTCGCCCGCCACGTCGAAGAACGTCACCGGCCGCCGCTGCCCGTCCGGACCGCGCAGCAGCAGGATGTCGGCGGCTTCGATGATGCCGGTGTCGGTGCCCGGCAGCGCCCCGCCCTTCTCGAAGGGCTTGATGTAGTTCTCGCGGAAGTACTCGTGCCTGCGGAAGTCCAGAGCGGACACGTCGATGCCGTAGGCGGCCAGGCCCTCCCGGTAGACCTGGCGGATCATCGCGGTCAGCAGGTGGGTCTTGCCGGAGAACGGGGCGCCGACCAGACCGATCACCAGCGGGTCGGCGTACTCGGCGTAGGTGGCGGGCAGGTAGTGCTCGGCCACGTCCTGGGACGGGTTGGGGCACTGCCGGTAGCCCCGGCGGGCGAGGCTGGCGCGCTTGACCTCGGGCAGCGCCCGCGTGTCCTCGTCCTGGTAGCGGCGGTTCTCCTCGTCGTAGAGCCAGATCCGCCCGTCGTCGGGCCAGTCGTACTCGTCGGCGCACACGGGGCAGCGCACCCGCCTCGGCGGCGGGGTCCACCCGGAGGCGGTCACCGGCGCGCCCCCTTCCCGAACGGGGCCGTCGCGGTGAGGACCGCGACGGCGAGCAGGGAGAACAGCCGCAGCCCTCGCCTGCCACGCCGGGGCGGCCGCGCGGGCGGCGGTGAGGGCGGGCCACCCTTGGCGGCGCTGACCTGGTCGAACAGGGCGCGCCCCGGACCGAGTCCGGCTTCCGGGTCGGTGGTGGGCGGCAGGCTCGGGTCGCCCCGCAGCGCGGCCAGCACCTCCGCCGCCCGCGGTCGCAGCTCCACCGGGTTGTCGAACACCGGGTCCAGCAGCACCCGCAGCCGCTCGGGGTCGCGGGCGCGGTCGAGGACCGGGCCGTCCGCGTGCGGACCCAGGCTCACCCGGCGCAGCAGGCGCGCGGCGTCCCACACGTCGTCGCGGGGATCGGCGCGGGCGCCGGCGCGGCCCGCGCCGTCGGGGGACGAGGCGTCCCACCGGGGGTCGCCGACGCGCAGCGCGTGCTCGAAGTCCACCAGCTGCAGCCTGCCCTCCTGCCAGCGCACCGCCTCCATCCCGACCGCGCCGTGCACGACACCGGCCGCGGCGGTCAGCACCAGTGCGCGGAACAGCTCCTGCTCGAACCGCCGCCGCTCGTCCTCCGCGAAGCGCGACGCCGGGCCGATCGCGGGTTCGCCGTGGTAGGCGTGCAGCAGCGCGAACGGCTCCTCCACGTCGAGGTTGTAGGCCGCCAGGCGGGCCAGCTCGCGCGGGTAGAGCCGCTTGAAGACCTGGCCCAGGCGCGTGCCCGCGCGGACCTCCCGGTCGAGCAGGTCGTAGCGCCGCGGATCGCGCGCGCCCGCCGCGCGGGAGACGTACTTGCGGACGAACAGCGCGCCGTCGACGTGGACCAGCCGCTGCTCCAGCACCGAGCCGGGGGTGACGAACTCCCCCACGTCCTCGACCACGACCTCCCGCAGCACGCCGAACACGTCCCGGCAGCGCTCGGGCTCCCTGACCGCTCCCATCTACTCCCCTCCACCCGCGTCGTGCCGCACGGACTCCACGCGCAGCGGGAGCAGCCGCAGCGCGCCGATCAGCTCGCCGCCCGCGCCCCACGTGACGGCGAGGTCGGCGGCGAAGCCCTGGTGCGCGCCGCCGTCCCGGACCACCCGGCGCAGCCGCGCGGGCGCGAACCGCAGCAGGCCGGGTTCGGCGGAGGTGCTCAGGTAGCGCAGCTGACCGCTGCGGCACAACTGCGTCATCTCGCCGCCCGCCCCGACGCGCAGGGCTTGCGCCGCGGCGGGGGTCTCCGCCCACACCCGCGCCATGAGCGCGTCGCGCGCCGCCTCGTCGCGGTCCGCGCGGGCGGCGGCGAACAGGCCGTGCCGCCGGATGTCCCCGGTGTACTCGTCGATCAGCCGGTTCAAGCGCTGCTCGTACACGCCCGGCGCGGTGCGCAGCGCGGAGGTGGCCGCGGGCCAGGCGGGTTCCAGGGCGCAGCGGCACACCTCGACCACGTCGCCGCGCACCACCGCGTACAGCTCCGCGGGCACCGGCCGCATCATCCGGTCATGACCGTCCACAGTGGTCCCACGTGGAACGGCGCAGAAGTGCTCCTGGGCTCCGCGCAGCGCGGTGGCGACCTCCTCCAGGCCCGCGGCGACCTCGTCGGCGGCCGCCGCGATGGCCCGGCGGCGGCGCAGCGGACGCCACTGGCCCGCGACCGCGTCCTCCGCGAGCCCGGTCAGCTCGACCACGGCGTCGTGCATCGCCGCCAGACGCAGCCGCGCCCGCCACTGGTGCACCGCCGAGCGCCAGCCCAGCACGACCACCGCGGCGCTGAGCAGCGCCGCCGACCACACCCCCGCCTGCACCTGCCAGCCGGAGGTGAACGGGGACGGCTGGGCCAGCGCGCCGAGCGCGCCGCCCACCACCCCGACCGCCGCGGCCGCCCCGAAGGTGGCCAGCGCCACGGGCGCGGCGGCGACAGCGCCCGCCTCGCCCTCCGCACGCGGTCGCCGCGCCAGCACCAGCCATCCGGCGCCGGACCAGCAGGCGGCCAGCAGCGCGCCGCCCACCCAGCCCGCCCACCCCGGCCCGAGCAGGTAGGCGACCACCGCGCAGCACGACAGCACCAGCGGCAGGGTCCACAGCGACAGCGGCCACCGGGGGAACTCGGGCATCTCCAGCGACAGCGGGCCGCGCAGGCGCGCCGCCTCCAGCGCGGCCGTGCAGCCCTGCGGTCCGGTGCGCGCCGAGAGCAGGCGCAGCTCGTGGGCCAGCGCGGGCAGCGCCGCCCCGGCGTCGAGCTGGGCGTCCACCGCGCGGCGCAGGTCCGCGGCCACCTGGTCGCCCGCCGCCTCCACCGGCGGCGACACGCCCATCGCCAGCACGTCCTCCATCGGCGGCCTGCCGATCTGGACGTGCCCGTCCACCCGGTCGAGCAGCTCGACCACCACCTGCCGGTAGTTCTCCACCGCCTGGCCGGCCCACAGCACGTGCTTGCCGATCTCCTCGGTCGGCCTGCGCGTGCCGAACAGCGCCGCGGGCGTGCCCAGCGCCCGCGCCAGCTCGGTCACGTGGTTGAGCCGCCGCACCACGTCGAGCTGCACGGCGTGCACCCGGCCCGCGAGCACCGCCCCGTCCCGCGTCGACGACACGTGCGCCTCGACCAGCGCCGCGCCGAAGTCCTCGCCGACCGGCTGGTCGTCCGCGCACAGCGACCGCACCGCCGCGGCGCGGGCGGCGGCCTCCTCCGCCGGGTCCACCGCGCACGACACCAGCCGGACGCCGGGGCTCACCGACCGCCCCTCCGCCAGCTCCACCACGCGGTCGAACAGCTCGGGCACGCGCAGCGCCGCGACCAGGTCCTCCAGCGCGGCCCCCGGCCGCTCGGGCGGGCGGGGCGCGGCGTCGCCGGGTGCCCAGTCCACGCCGCGCTCGTCGCCGACCCACAGCACGGCGGCGTTGCGCAGCACCGACGGCGCGGTGAGCGCCACACCGCCCGGCCCGTCGTCCGGGGCGGGCTCGCCGACCGCGACGCACACCACCGCCGTGACCATCTCCTCGCTCAGCAGGCCCAGGTAGACCTCGGCGTGCTCGACCAGGGTGTCCGCGCGGTCGAGCACCACCACGCCGCCGGACGGGCTCGGGGGTGGCTGGTCGGCCCCGTCGCGCAGGTCGAGCACGAACACCTCCGACGTGCTCATGGCGCGAGACCACCGCCCAGGCCCCGCGCCAGGTCGACCTGCTCGCGCAGGACCCGCAGGCTCTTGGTGGTGTTGCCGACCCGCAGGTCCAGCGCGGTGCCCAGGGTCTGCGACCAGAACTCGCGGAACACCGCCAGCTGCGGGTCCTGTCCCAGGACGCGGTGCTGCTCGGCCTCCTTGATCTTCAGCAGCTCCTGGTCGGCGATGTCCACCAGCGCGGCGAACTCGGGGGCGGGCGGGCGCGGTGACCGGTCGGCGTCGGTGGGGACGGTGGACATCAGCCTGCCCGCCAGGCCCCGCCTGCTGAGGTTGTCGTCGGCCAGGACCCACTGCTCGTAGGACTGCAGGACGGTGGCCCACGACGACAGCGCGCCCAGCGGGGACAGCGCCAGCTTCATCGACACCGCCTCGCGGCTGCCCAGCTCCACGGTGATGTGGTCGGGGCTGGCCGGATCGCCGGAGATGACGACCTTGCCGTCCCACGCCGCGCACAGCAGCCGGTGCAGCACCTGCGCCCGGTCGCGCTCGCCCATCAGCAGGTAGGGGCTGTCCGGGTGGAGCCGCCGCCACGCCAGGGTGTCCTGGTCCTGGGGGTTGCGCCGGGCCTGGGCCCACAACCGGATCACGTGCCGCAGCTCGGGCACCTCGGTGATGCCCATGGAGCTGCGGTTGAGCACGACGACCATGGTGTCGGCCTGCACCGCCCGGTACTCCGGCTCGCCGACCATGTCCAGCGGCAGCGCGATCTCGCGGCGCAGGAACCGCTCCACCTCGGTGCTCTCCTGCGAGGCGGGGTAGGTGACCAGCGCCTTGAGCGGGCCGTGGCCGTCGGGGGCGAACCCGCCGGGCACCAGCTCGGCGAGCTTCTGCCGGAACCGGTTCAGGTCGGCCTCGGAGACGGTGTTGTCGCGCCGCTGCACGGCGTTGGCCACCAGGTCCTCCATGCGCGGCACCAGCGCGGGCCGCTCCCGGTCGCCGGGCCGGATGCGGTCGGAGACCGCCCGCTTGACCCGCCTGCGCACCTCGGCCACGGCCGCCGCCGGGTCGGACATGCCCTTCTCGTAGGCCGCCACCCACCCGTCGGAGCCCATGACCAGGTTCAGCAGGTGCCCCTCGTGCGGGTTCTCCGGCAGGTGCTGCGCGTAGTCCTGCTTCAGCCGGGCCAGCACGGACTGGTAGAACCCCTCCAGGCCGCGGTCCTCCGGCGGCAGCAGGTATGTCACGCCCACGCGCGGCTTGTACAGGTCGCGGGAGCGCAGGTCGAACTGCTGCGGGTCGTTGCGGGCGTGCTCCTCCAGCTGGTCGAGCACGAGGGCGAACTCCTTGCGGAAACCCTCCCACGGCCGCGTCCACAGGCGCCTGCTGTCGTTCCACGCGCTGTTCCACTGGCGGCGCGTCTGCCAGGCGTACCACTGCTCCTGCAGCGCCAGCACGTGCCGGACCGACTCGTCGGTGATGCGCAACCGCTGGGTGACGCGACGGCGCAGGTCGACCGGCAGCGGCGGGGTGGCCGGGTTCAGCCCCGGCGGTGTCGGCGGCGGCTGCCGCCAGTTCTCCAGCAGGGACACGAAGCCGCCGCGGTCGAGCGGGTCGGTCAGCTCCGGGCTGCCGAAGACGGTGCGGTTGAGCCGGAACAGGTCGACCACCTGGAGCAGGTCCAGCGCCGCCGCGCGCGGGTTGAACTCCTGCGCCAGCGTCGCGATCGGGGCGGCCAGCGCCTCGTGGGCGCGGTCGATGTTGTGCTTCATGGCCTCGGCGCGCAGGTTGAGCGCCTCGACGACCTTGCCCAGGCCCACCGGGTTGCCCGGCGGCGGCACGCGCGTCGGCGCGGCCTCCAGCAGCCGGTCCAGCCCTGCGGAGGTGATGAAGCGCCGGATGTGCTCCCGGTTGCTCTCCGCCGCGCCCGGCGGCACGCGCAGCTCGTCCACCGCCCGCGCCAGCAGGTGCGAGCTGATCACCTCGGTCAGCTCCAGCAGCGGCGTGGTGAGGGCGGCGACGGCGCTGGTGGTCACGCCCCGCCTGCCCACCCCGGTCTCCGCCACGGCGTGCCGGTCGACCTTGCTGTTGATGAACCCGTCCGCGAAGGACATGTACGGCCGCTGCGCGCCGTCCTCGTCGTCGCCCTGCTCGGTCGGTCCCGCGCCGACCAGCGAGGTCATCAGCGACACCATCGAGCGCTGGAGGTCGTCGCGGCGCACCCCGCCGACGGGGCGGCCGAACAGGAACGCGGTCTGCACGGTGTTGGCCGCCAGCTGCACCTGGCCCAGCTTGACGTGCGGGTAGCGCACGGAGATCGCGCCGTAGGTGCCCGTCGCGTCGAGCTGGTCGGGCGCGGCCTGCGCGTTCTGGTCGTCCACCAGCCGGAACAGGTCCACCAGCGCCGCGCCCGCGTTGAGCTGGGCGGGCCGCCCGCCGCCCTGGCCGTCGTCGAACGCCGACGGCATCAGCACCAGCGGGTAGACCTCCGCCTGGCTCTGGCTCTTGGCGATCATGTCGCCGATCAGGTGCAGGTAGTCGTAGTAGAGGCCGCTGCCGGTGCCGCCCGCGACGGAGAACACCACGAACACGATCACCGAGTCCACGCGGTGCGTGCGCTGCCCGCTGACCTGGTACAGCTCGCCCGCCGACTCGTTGATGTCGGCCAGCGCCTTGCTGATGCCCAGCAGCGCGGTGTCGGGGTTGCGGCGGATCGTCTCGAACAGCACGCTGCGGCCCACCGTGGGCAGCTGCCCCGCGCCGCGCACGAGCGGGCCGATCATCGGGTCGCTCTCCCGCGACGGCAGCCAGCGGATGGCCTCCTCGTCGGTGTGGATGCGCAGGCTCTGCGCCACGTCGGCGGAGTTGGTCATCCTGGCGGGCACGAGGTCCGCGATGAGGTGCATGGTCTTCTGCGCGGCCTGGTCGTGCTCGCGGCCGGGCACCACCTCGCGGCGCACCCGGTGCAGCTCGTTGGCGCTGAGGTCGGCGTAGACGAACTGCAGGCACGACGGCAGCTGGTAGGGCAGGAAGCCGGGGGTGTGCACCACGTCGAGCAGCCGCGTGCCGTCGGGGCCGCACAGCTCCTCGCGCAGCCGCTTCTCGAACTCCGCGCCGACCCTGCACCCAGTCCCGCCGAGTCCGACGAACAACATCGGTTGGTAGATCTTCACTGCGCAGCCGTCCTCACTCGATGGGGTGGGTGGTGCTCCGGTGCTCCCACCGGGTCACGCGAAGGGGTTGTTGGGGTCCACGGGGAAACCGCGCCGGTCGTCCGCGCCGAGCGGGTCGGGCCGCGCGCCGCCGCCCGGCGGTGGGAAGGACGGGGCGCCGTGCGCGGACGGGACCGGCGGCGGCTGCGCGCCCGGTGACGGGGGCGTGGTCCCGCTGCCGAAGTCGTCGACGATGGCGACCTCCAGGTTCGGCGTGATCGGGTGCCGCTCCCCCGGCGTCAGCCGCGCGGGCGGTCGCCCCGGTGAGGTGAGCAGCAGCGCGGTGCCGTCCCTGCGCACCTGGTAGGCGCCCGGCTCGCCGTCGGCGGCCTGCTGGAGCTGCGGTCCGGTGAAGTCCTCGTGGACGGTGAAGCCGAACACGCGGCTCCTGGCGTCGCGGGGCTCCACCTCCGACCGCACCGCCCCGTCCCGCCACAGCTGCGCCCGCAGCCCGGTGACCCGCGCGCCGCGCCGCGCCGCCCGCAGCCGCGCCAGCGCCAAGGCGGCGAGGGCGAGCACCGCGACGGCGGCCGGGATGAGCCACCACAGGTTGCGCTCCGGCCACCCCGGCGGTTCGACGACCTCCCGGCTGACGAGGCGTTCGACCACCGGCGTGGTCGGGTCCGCCTCGTCCACCAGCCGCAGGGTCACCCCGAAGCCGCCCAGCGGGGCCTCCTGCCCGACCGCGAGGGTGAACGGCACGTCCACCGTCCCGGTGGGCGCTTCGACGGCGGCCGGGTCCACGGTCAGGCTCGCGCCCTCGGGCGGGTCGGCGATCTGCAGGCGCAGCCGCGCGGGCCGCCCGGAGCTGTTGGCCAGGCGGAGGGTGCCCTTGACCCGCTCGCCCCGCAGCACCCGCGGGCTGCCCTCGTCGAGCAGGATCTGCCCCTGGACGGGCCGGGCGCCCCGGTGCACGCGGGTGAACAGCTCGCGGGTGTCGCCGCCGACGCCGACGCCGGTCACGGTGCCGGTGAACTTCAGCTCCCCCTCGGCGTCGTCGGGCACGGCGAGCTGCCCGGTGAACGTGCCGTCGCCGTCGGGGTCGGTCAGCGTGGCCTCCCGCGCCGGGAAGCCGGAGCTGCCGGTGAGCGCGGTGACGAAGGTCAGGCCCTCCAGCGCCTGCCGGTCGGTGACCGCCTTGTCCCGCGCCCAGACCTGCATGGCGATCTCGACGGTCTGCCCGGCCTCGGGCGCGGGCGGGGTGGCGGTGAGGCGGGTCCGGACCGCCGCCTGGTAGACCACGGTGGCGAACACGTCCTGCGCGGGCTCGGTCGCCGAGGACACCCGGACCCGCCACTCGCCCGGCGTGGGGTCGGTGATCAGCACCGACTCGGTGTCGGTCGACTGGCCCGCGAACTCGAACCGCCCGCCGCCCTGCTCGGGGGCCGGTCGCGCCGCGCCCGCCGCCCGGTACTCGACCTGCACCTTCGGGTTGCGCTTGTAGACCACGATCGAGGCGTCGGCCGCGATGGCGGGGATGGTGACGGTGAACTCGGCCGAGCCCCCCGCGGGCAGGTCCTGCGGCGGGCTGGGGATGATCTTCACGCAGCTGGCGGCGCTGATCGCGTCCGCCACCGCGCGGGTGAGCTCGGCCGAGGTGGGCACCGTCCGGGCGCTGGGGCTGGGCGCCGCGGCGGTGCAGCTGCGACCGCGCGCGAAGCCGCCCAGCGCCGCGTCGTTGACCTCGCCGAAGCCCAGCGGCCACACCTGCGCGCCCTCCCGCTCCAGCTCGCCCAGCACCTCTCTGGCACCCGCGGCGGCAGCCGCGTTGCGCCGCTCGGGCGTGTCACCCCACTGGGGGCTGTCCGCGACGTCCAGCTCGCCGTCGGTCAGCAGGAACACGATCTTCTTGTCCGGGCCGGGGCCGCGCACCGCCGACAGGGCCTGCTGCAGCGCGGCGGCGTGATCCGTTCCGGAACCTTCTTCGGGTTTTCTCCTGGCCAACTGGTCGACGCATTTCGCGACCGCGTCGCGGCCCTGCCCGTTGGCCAGCGTGGTGGGTGGGCAGACCACGTCCACCGCGCTCTGCCCGGCCGCGTTCGAACTGCCGAAACCGGCCACGGACATCACGGTGCCGGGCGCGAGAGCGCTGAACAGAATCGTGCGCGCCGCTTCTTTCTCCTTGACCACGTCGGCGTCGCTCAAACTGCCGGACTCGTCCACGAGCACGACCACCCGCAGCGGCGGCAACGTGGGTTCGGGCTGCTGAGCTGCGCCTTCGACCACGCCCACCGGCATGGTCGACACCACCAACCCGACCGCCGCGGCCAGCGCAGCCCAGCGCCCCCGCCCTTTCCCGCGAAATTCCATCCAGCCAGCCAATCCCCGTGCGAACAACGGCCACCACTGTCGGAGCGGCGCCAGGTTACCGCCAGAATCGGCGGCGAATGAACCACCGTTACAGCCCGATCGGACGAGGCCGCAATTTCCGGGCGTGGTGTCCCGATCGTTATGCGACACCGAGGAGTGCTCGATATTCCACGGCATTCCGCGACCCTCTTTTGGCGGTTAGCGCAGATTTCGGTTAACGCCCCGAGCCGACGCGCGGGTCGCACACCTCCGGCCGAGCGGCCATGTCAGAGCTTGAGCGTGGCGGACATCCGCGCTTTCCTGGTGTGCGCGTTCACATGCCGCTGCCGCCGCCGGTACCGCACCTCCACCGAGGGAGATCGGATGTCCGGACCCGAGCGGGCGGCCAGAGCCGTCCTCGCCCTGACCACCGCCGTGCTGCCGCTGACCGCGTCGACACTGACCACGCCGGCCCCGACCGCCGTCGCGGCCGGTTCCCTGACCATGCTCGGAGCCGACGTCTCGACCGCGCAGCGCGCCCTGGACCTCGGCGCGAAGTACTACGACGCCTCCGGCACCGCCCGCGACCCCCTCGACGTCCTCAAGGGCGTGGGCGTCAACTACGTCCGCCTGCGCGTGTGGAACAACCCGCGCAGCGGCTACAACAACAAGGCCAAGGTCCTCGCCTACGCCAGGACCGTGAAAGCCAAGGGCCTCAAGCTGCTGGTGGACTTCCACTACTCCGACACCTGGGCCGACCCCGGCAAGCAGTACAAGCCCGCCGCCTGGGCGAGCCACGGCATCGGCCAGTTGCGGACCGACGTCCACGACTACACCTACGACGTGTGCACCGCGCTCAAGGCACAGGGCACCACGCCGGACAGCGTGCAGATCGGCAACGAGATCAACGTCGGGATGCTGTGGAACGACGGTAAGGTCATCAACAACGACTTCACCAACCTCAGCCTGCTGCTGAAAGCGGGCTACGACGCGACCAAGGCGTGCGACAGCGGCACCGAGGTCATGGTCCACACCGCCAACGCCGACAACCTCGACCACGCGCGCTGGTTCTACGACGGCATCAGGTCCAAGGGCGTGGCCTGGGACATCACCGCCCTGTCGTACTACTGCTCGTGGCACGGCACGCTCGCCAACCTCTACAACGTCATCGCCGACGTGCGCTCCCGCTACGGCAAGGACGTCGTGCTCGCCGAGACGGCGTACCCCTTCACCGACCAGAACGCCGACGGCACCGGCAACTCCATCACCACCGGCTGCGCTGACTACCCGCTGACGCCGACCGGTCAGGCCACGAATTTCGCCCACGTGCAGAACACCGCGCGCGACGCGGGCGCCATCGGCGTCTTCTACTGGGAACCGACCTGGTACGCCGTCCCCGGCAACGGCTGGGACCCCGCCGACATCAACGGCAGCGGCAACGGCTGGGACAACATGGCGGTCTTCGACCGCGACGGCCGTCTCAACCCCCACATCCGCTGGACGCCGTGACCCGACGCGCGCTCTGTGCCATGTGGACGGTCACGGTGCCGGACCACCGTGGCGGATGACCGTGGCGGATGACCGAACCGGCAGCAGTTATCCGGGTGCGCGGCGGCTCGGCGACGCGGGACTATCGCGAGCGGACCGCCCCGACGCAGGGAGAACCGCAGACCATGACCAGCGCACCGCACGAGAACGCCGAACACGCCCTGCTGCTCGGGGGCGAGCTGTCCGGTTACCGGCACCACCAGGTCGAGGACGCCGCGCGCGAAGCCGGACCGGTGCACCTGGTCGAGCAGCCCAACCGGGTGCGCGTGCACGTGGTCACCGTGGGGCTCGAACCCGCGCGGGCCCTGCTGGCCGACGAGCGGCTGTCCAAGGACGCCGAGGGCGTCGCCGGGGTGATGCGGCGGCACATGGCCGAGGCGGGCGTGGCGTCGAACCTGTCGGCGATCATCGGCGGCAGCATGGTCAACTCCGACCCGCCGGACCACGCGCGGCTGCGGCGACCGGTCGCGGCGGTGCTGACCCCGCGCCGGGTGGAGGGGCTGCGCGACCGCGTCACCGGCATCACCCGCGAACTGCTCGACGGACTGGACCCCGACCACCCGACCGACGTGGTGGCGGGCATGGCGCTGCCCCTGCCGCTGACCGTGATCTGCGAACTGCTGGGCGTTCCCGCGCCGGACCGGGCCGCGCTGGCCGCCTGGTCCTCGGCGATGATGACCGAGGTGCCCGAGCGGCAGGAGCCCGCCTCGGCGGCGATGGTCGACTACCTGGCCGCCCTGGTCGACGACAAGCGGGCCAGGCCGGACGAGGGGCTGCTGTCGGCGTTGGCCCACGGGGAGCACGAGGGCGAGCGGCTGGCCCCGGACGAGGTGCTGACCACCGCCGTGCTGATGATCGCCGCGGGCCACGAGACCACCACCGCGGCGATCGGCAACACCCTGGCGGCGCTGCTGCGCACCGGGCAGTGGTCCGCGGTCGCCGCGGCGCCCGCTTCGGTCCCGGAGGTGGTGCGGGAGGGTCTGCGCTTCGACCCGCCCGTGCGCAACGTCCCGCACTACCTGGTCCGCGAGCCGGTCGACCTGGGCGGTGGCGCGACCCTGCCCGAGGGCGCGCTGGCCGTGGTCAACCTGGGCTCCGCCAACCGCGATCCGGCGGCGTTCGGCCCCGACGCGCACCGGTTCCTGCCCTCGCGGACCCGGACCGCCCGCTCCCACCTGAGCTTCGGCAACGGCTGGCACCGCTGCGTCGGCAGCGCCCTGGCCATGATGGAGACCGCGATCGCGGTGCGCGAGATCGTGGTGCGCTGGCCGAAGGCCCGCCCGGCGATCCCGGTGGACCGGATGGTGCGGCACCCCCACGTGGTGATCAACGGGTTCGCCGGGGTCGACGTCGTGCTGGCGGGCTGACCGCAGGCGACCTGACCGACGGCGAACCGGCCCAGATGGGCGGGCTGCTCCTCGCGGCGGGCCTCGACACCACCGCCGACATGATCGCGCTGGGCACCTTCGCGCTGCTGCGGCACCCCGATCCGGCGGAGTTCACCGACCCGGACGCCCTGGACCCGCGCCGCGCCGCCTCGGGCCACCTCGGCTTCGGCCACGGCCCCCACCTGTGCCCTGGCCACCACCTGGCCAGGGTGGAGATGCACGTGACCTCCACCGCGCTGGTGCCCCGGTTTCCCGGCCTGCGCCTGGGTGTTCCCCCTCTGATGACGTCCCGCTGCGGGCAGGAACGGGCATCCACGGGGTGACCGCGCTGCCGGTCACCCCGTGAGAATGTGGACGGCGACGGCACGCTCATCCGCTGGACCTACGAGTTCGAACCGCTCCCCGGCCGCCGCCCCCAGTCGGCCGGCTCCGGACGCCGATCCGCTGCGCCCGGTTCGAGGATCAGCAGTTCGGGCAGGACGGTGACCGGTGTCGGACCGCCGAGGACGATGCCGTCCACATCCGTCGCCAACGAGCTGCCCCGCCGATCGGCGACCAGTCCGACGGCCGACGAGCCGGTCTCGCGCAGCTGGGGCAGGATCAGGTGGATCACCCGGTCCTGCCTGGGCTCGTACCAGGGCCCGCCGAAGCCGTCGAGGCTGAACTCCTCCACCACGACGTCGGGCGTGACCCGGCGCACGGTGCAGAAGATGTCGGTGTCCGCGTCGAGCCAGTACTTGAAGTCCTGGCTGTCCCGGTCGTCCCACTCCCCCGTGTGGATCTTCCCGGTGGCGGGGTTGGCCAGTGCCGCTCCGGCCAATCCCAGGGAGGTGATCCGCAGCGCGGCGCGCACTCGCGACCAACCGGTCTGGTAAAGGTGCACGAACCCGTCGGCCATGGTCCTCCCTCGTGAAGACGCGCTTCCGCGCAGGCGTGGCGGGATTCGCCTGGCGCGTTCAGGGGGTCCGCGCGGCGGCCAGCTCCGCCAGGCCGGGGCGGTCGAGCAGGTCGAGTCGCTGCTCGGACCGGGCGAGCAGGCCCCGCCGCTCCAGCAGGGCCACCGCCTTCCTGAGCCGCTCGGTCACCAGCGACCCCTTGCCCCTGGCCGCGAAATCCGCCTTCTCCTCGGCGGTCAGGGTCGGGGCGACCTTCCTCTTCCACACCTCCAGCAGGTCGGCACGCGCGACCGACGCCGCGTCACCGGCCAGGTCCAGGACGATCCGCGCCAACACGCTCCCGAGGTGGTCCTGGCCGGCTGTGTGCCGCTCGACCAGCGCCGCCAACGAGGTGCGGCCCGCCGTGCCGGGCACGGCGGGCACGTCCAGCTCCGCCAGCCGCGCCCACAGCGCGCGGTCGGCCCCGGTGGGCTCGCCCCCGCCACCGAGCACGGCGGAGCGGTGGCCGTCGATCGCGGTCCCCAGGGCGATCACGAGGCTCATCAGCTCGTCGCGGACGTCGTCGCCGCGCAGCCTGCGCGCCTTGGCGGCGATCAGCCGGTGGTGCTCCCGCACCAGCGCCTCGAAGTGCGCGGTCCGCTTGGCCCGCTCGCCGCCCTCGGCCCGCTCCCGGTCGTGGTCGGCCCTGGTGATCTCCCCCGCCGCCAACCGCGCCCGCGCGGTGTCGCGCTCGGCGTTGCGGTGCGCGCGGTCCGCCGCGATCCGGTCCAGGATCGCCAGCAGCACCCGGTCTGTCTGCTCGACGTAGGCGTCGGCGGCCAGGTCCCGCCACACCTCGGGGTCCTGGCCGCGCAGCGCTTCGTTCACGAACCGGGCCGCGGCTTGGTCGTCATCGGGGGTGTAGGGCAGTGCCACGGTGTCAGTCCTTCATCGCGCGGGCGGTCGTCGTAGTGTCCCAGCCCCGTCCGCGCGACGCTCACCGCCCACGGGCGGTCAGTCGGACACGTGGGTCACCAGGAGCGTCACGCCCACCTCGCCCCCGCAGTGCGCGAAGACCGGGCCGACGCCGTTGCCCAGGCCCTCCCGGAGCCGGGCGGTGGCCTCGAACCGGTCCGGACCCGCTTCGACGATGGTGATGTCCTCCAGGACGGGGCGGCCCCCGACGCCGCTGGTGATGGCCCGCAACCCGGTTCCGCCACCGCAGTCGCCGGTGATGGTCACCCGCTGCCGCCGTTCGGTCGTGGGGTTGGGGGACACCCGCACCACCGCGCGGGCACCCTTGGGCGGCATCTCGTCGTGACGGCTGTCGTCCATCGTGGTGTTGTTCTCCATGCCCGGCAAGACGCGGGCGAGGCGCGAACGGTTCTCACCGGGGCGTGTCCGTCCACGTGACCGGCAGCGCGTGGACGCCGTAGATGTTCATGTCGGTCTTGAGCCTCACCTCACCGGCGGGGACGGCGAGCGCGAGGGTCGGGAACCGGCGCAGCAACGCCGCGAAACCGGCGCGCATCTCGATGCGGGCCAGCTGCTGGCCCAGGCACTGGTGCACGCCGTGGCCGAAGGACAGGTGGCCACGGGCCTCCCTGCGCAGGTCCAGGGTGTCGGGGTCGTCGAAGCGCCGCGGGTCGCGGTTGGCGGCCAGCAGCGAGACGACGACGGTCGATCCCCCCGCGATCGTCTCGCCGCCGAGTTCGAGGTCCTCCGTGGCGTAGCGGTAGAGGACGTCGACGACCGACAGGTAGCGCATGAGCTCCTCGACGGCACCGGGCAGCAGCTCCGGGTCGGCGCGCAGTTCGGCGAGCTGCTCCGGGTGCTCCAGCAGCGCGAAGGTGCCCAGCGCCAGCACGTTCGCGGTGGTCTCGTGGCCCGCGAACAGCAGCACGAAGGCGATGCCGGTCAGCTCCTCGACGCTCAGCTCGTCGCGGCGGGCCAGGTCGGACAGCAGGTCCTCGCCGGGGGCGGCGCGCTTGGCCGTGACCAGTTCGGCCAGGTACGTGGTCAGGCCGGTGTAGGCGGCCACCTTCTCGTCCAGCGAGATGTCCTTCTCCAGGAACTTGGCGGAGTTGGCCTGGAAGTCCCGCCGGTCGGCGTAGGGCACGCCGAGCAGCTCGCAGATCACCAACGAGGGCACCGGCAGCGCGAACTCCGCGACCAGGTCGACCGGCGGGGTCAGCCGCGCCAGCTCGTCCAGCTGCCGCTCGACGATGTCGGCGATGCGCTCTTCGAGCTGCTTCACGCGTTTCACGGTGAAGGCCCCGGTGAGCATGCGCCGCAGCCGCGTGTGCTCCGGCGGGTCCATGGTGATGAACAGACCCGGCACTTGCGGGGACGGTTCGGTGGCGGCGGGCATCCTCGACGCCTCGTACGGCACGTGGAGGATGCCGATGTCCTGGCGGGAGCTGAACCGGGTGTCGGCCATGAGCTGGCGCACCGCGTCGTAGCCGGTGACGAGCCAGCCCTCGTGACCGTCGGGGAACAGCAGCGGGCTGACCGGACGGGCGTCGCGCAGCCGGGTGATCAGGCTGGGCGGGTCGAAAGGGCCCGCGTCGCGGTCCACGGGCAGGCCGAGCGGGACGGGGATGGTCTGGTTCACGCGATTTCCTTCCGCAGCAGTGGTTTCGGTCGTGACGGCCGGTGGCACCGACGTGGTCCGAGCGCGTTCGGGCACCACGAGTCGGGCGTTCAGCGCAACAGCGGTGGTCGCCCGCCTGCCCGCGCGTCGGCAGGCGGCGGCGGGAGGCGCGGGCCTAGGCCCAGGTGACCGGGAGCCGGTGCACGCCGTAGATGCTCATGCCGTGGCGCATCGGCACGTCCTCGGCGGGGACAGCCAGGCGCAGGGCGGGGAACCTGGCGAGCAGCGCCGGGAACGCGATCCGCATCTCGACCCGCGCCAGCTGCTGGCCGAGGCACTGGTGGACGCCGTGCCCGAAGGTCAGGTGCCCGGTGGCGGACCTGCGCAGGTCCAGGGTGTCCGGGTCGGCGAACCGCGCCGGGTCGCGGTTGGCCGCCTGGAGGGACAGGGTGACCGTCTCACCCGCCGCGATCACGTGCCCGGCCAGCTCGACGTCCTCCAGCGCCGCCCGCGCGCCGGTGTGGGTGACGCTCAGGTAGCGCAGCAGCTCCTCCACGGCGCGGTCGACCACGTCGGGCTCGGCGCGCAGCGCGGCGAGCTGGTCCGGGTGGGTCAGCAGGGCGTAGGTGCCCAGCGCGATCATGTTGGCGGTGGTGTCCAGGCCTGCGGCGAGCAGGAACGTGCCCAGGCCCGTGACCTCCTCGTCGCTCAGGTCGGTCGCGGTCAGCTCGCTGAGCACGTCGTCGGTCGGGTTCGCGCGCTTGACCGGGACCAGTTCACGCACGTAGCCCTGCAGCGCGCCGTAGGCCGCGTACATGTCCTCTTAGGAGGCGTCCGCGGCGGTCATCGCCCTCACGTGGCGGGTGAAGGTCGCGCGGTCCTCGTAGGGCACGCCGAGCAGCTCGCAGATCATCATCGCCGGGATGGGCTGGGCGTAGGACAGAACCAGGTCCGCGGGCGGCCCCTGCTCCTCCATCGCGTCCAGGTGCTCGGCGGTGATCCGCTCGAGGCGTTCGGCGAGCAGGCGCATCCGGCGGACGGTGAACCTGCCGGTGAGCAGCTTGCGGTAGCGGGTGTGCTCGGGCGCGTCGATGCCGGTGAGGTCGCCGACCGGCGCCGGTGGTAGTGCCTCCGCGCCGCCGGGCACCGGTAACGGGTGGTGCAGCAGCTCGTACCGGGAGCTGAACCTCGGGTCGGCCAGCACCGCGCGGACCACGGCGTGGCCGGTGGCCAGCCAGCCGACGTGCCCGTCCGGGTAGGTCATCCTGACCAGCGGGTTCTCCCCGCGGAGCCGGGCCAGCTCCTCGGGCGGGTCCAGGGGACGCCCCTGGGGACGGGTGGTGGGCAGCGACTCCACGGCGGGGACCTGGCGCATCACCCCTCCTCTCCTCGGGTCGGTGGCTCAGCGGGTGGACTCGCGGTTGAACAGCTTCTTCGACCAGAGGTAGCCGACGAGCGCGATCAGCAGGCCCCAGCCGAGCGCGAGGGCGGCGTTGGCGCCGACCGGGGTGCCCATCAGCAGGCCGCGCAGGGTCTCGGTGAACGGGGTGAACGGCTGGTACTCGGCGAACCAGCGCAGCGCGGTGGGCATCGAGTCGGTCGGGACGAACCCGCTGCCCAGGAACGGCAGCAGGACCAGTGGCATGCCCACGTTGCTCGCCGCCTCGACGCTCCCGCTCGCCAGGCCCAGCGCGACGGACAGCCACACCAGGGCGAAGGACATCAGCACCAGCACCCCGGCGAGGGCGAACCAGTCGCCGAGGTCCGCCGACGGCCGGAAACCGATGAGCAGCGCGACACCGATGACCGCCGTGACGGCCAGCACCGCCTGGATGACGCTGCCGACGACGTGTCCGGTGAGGACGGAGACGCGGGCTATGGCCATGGTGCGGAACCGGTCGACGATGCCCTCGGTCATGTCCATGGCGACCGAGACGGAGGTGCCCTGGACCGCGGAGGCGATCGCCATCAGGATGATCGCGGGGGTGACGTAGTCGACGTACTCGGCGCGCCCGCCGGAGGGATCACCGAGGCCCGCGCCGAGCGTGCCGCCGAAGACGTAGACGAACAGCAGCAGGAAGACGATCGGCATCCCGATCAGCAGCACCGTCATGGACGGGTAGCGCAGCATCCGCTTGAGGTTGCGGCGCAGCATCGTCGCCGAGTCGGTCAGCGCCAGGGTGGCGGTGCTCATCGCGCGGTCACCTTCTCGTGGTCGGGGTTGCCGGTCAGGGCGAGGAAGACGTCGTCGAGGTCGGGGGTGTGCGTGTCCAGCGCGTCGACCTCGACCGCGTTCTCGTCGAGCAGGTCGAGCAGGGCCTTGAGCGACCGGGGGCTGCCGTCGTGCGGCACCCGCAGGGCGAGCGCGTCACCGTCGCGGGCGGCGTGGCGCACGACGCGCGCGGCGGCGTCGAGGTCGCGGGGATCGGCGAAGCGCAGCAGGACGTGGCCGCCGGGGATGCGCCGCTTGAGCTCGTCCGCGGTGCCCGTGGCGACGATCGCGCCGCGGTCGAGCACCGCGATCAGGTCGGCGAGCTCGTCGGCTTCCTCCAGGTACTGGGTGGTGAGGAAGATGGTGACGCCGCCCGCGACGAGTTCCCGCACGATCCGCCACATGGCCCGGCGGCTGCGCGGGTCCAGGCCGGTGGTGGGCTCGTCGAGGAAGATCACCTCGGGCGAGCCGACCAGGGTCATCGCCAGGTCGAGCCTGCGCCGCATCCCGCCGGAGTAGGTCACCGCCGGTTTCCCGGCCGCTTCGACCAGGTCGAACCGCTCCAGCAGCTCGGCGACCCGGCGCCTGCCCGCCGCCCGGCCCAGGTGGTGCAGGTCCGCCATCAGCCGCAGGTTCTCCCGACCGGTCAGCAGGTTGTCGACCGCGGAGAACTGCCCGGTGACGCCGATCGCCGCGCGGACGGCGTCGGGATCGGTGGCGAGGTCGTGGCCCGCGACGCGTGCGCTGCCGCCGTGCGCCCGGATCAGGGTGGAGAGGATCTTGACCGTGGTGGTCTTGCCCGCGCCGTTGGCGCCGAGCAGGGAGAACACGGTTCCCCTCGGCACGCGCAGGTCGATCCCGCCGAGCACGGGGTGGTCGCCGTAGGACTTGCGCAGCCCGATGGCGGCGATCGCCGGTGGGGGTGGGGTGGTCATCGGGGATCTCCTCGGGTTCTCAGGAGCGGCGGACGGTGATGTCGCCGAAGGAGGTGCGCGCGCGGACTTCGACCGTCTGCTCGGACTCGTCCGGTGCGCGGTCGACGGCCTCCAGCGAGTTGCGCACCCGGCCGTGCCCGGTGTTGAGGTCCAGCCACGCCGCGACGCCTTCGGGGACGGCCACGTCCAGATCGCCGTACCCGCTGTTCAGCACGACCACGTCGCGGGCCACCTCGCCGACGCGGATGTCGCCGTTGGCGGTCCTGGCCTCCACCTCGGCGCCCGCCCGGTCCACGGTGATGTCGCCGTTGGCCGAGCGCACCCGCAGCACGCCGGTGATCTCGCCGATCTCGGTGCCGCCGTTGGAGTTCTTGACCACGGCGCCGCCGTCGACCACGCCGACGCGCACCTTCCCGCCGCCGGTGGCGATCTCGGCGTCGCCGCCGACCTCTTCCACGGTGAGGTGGCCCGCGGAGGTGTCCAGGCGCAGCGGGCCGGTCCGGTCGAGGTGGACGTTGCCCGCCGCGGTCTTCACCCGGCACTCCCCCAGCACCCCGGTGCCGTGGCAGTCGCCGAGCGAGAGCTCGACGTGCAGCCGCGAGCCCGCGGGCAGCTTGACCAGCAGGTCGACCGACCTGCTCCGCTTGGAGAAGTCGATCATGCGGGGCTTCGGCCCGCGCACGGTCAGCGTGCCGTCGGCGAAGTCCACGCGGGTGGCTTGGGCCGCCTTGACGTCGGACTCGTCCGACTTGTCGCTGGGCCGCACCTCGACGACGGTGTCCGCCCGGTCGCTCGCGACGATCCGCACGTCCCCGGCGTAGAGCTCGATCACCGCGGAGATCGGCTCCGGAGTGGCGAAAGTTGGCATGGATGTCCCCTCAGAACGAGTCGCAAGAACATCCCCGCAGGTGAGCGGGGCGAAGGAGGTGAAGTGCGGGAGGTGCGCCCGCTAGCGCACCCAGCCGGTGTAGCTGCGCGTGTTGCGCTTGCCGCGCGGAGCGGTGTCGTGCTCGGTCTCCGGGTTCCGCAGCGCGGCCGCGGCCGCCCGGACCAGCCACGCGTTGACCGAGCGGCCTTCGCGGGCCGCCGCCTCTTCGACCGCGGTCTTGAGCTGCTCCGGGAGGCGGACGTTGATCCGCACCGCGGGGCCGTCCTCGAAGCCCGCCACGACATCACCCGCCCGCGCCGCGTCGCGATCCGAGGTGTCCTCGGGCGACTGCTCCGGCTGCGGGACCGACACCACGAACTGCGGGTCGCGACCGCGCAGGCGCACCTGGACCGAGCCGGGGGCCAGTTCGCGGGTGATCTCGTCGGCGGCGGCCGACAGCGCTTCGAGCAGCGCGAGCCGGATCGCCGACTCCATGGCCACGGTCAGCCGCTCGATCAGCGCACCGGCGTCGTCCCCTCCGGTCTCGGCGACCGTCAACAGCTCACGACCGAGGGAGTCCACATACGGCGTCAGGTCCATGGCACCACTTTGGCACACCTTGATGCCATTGGCAATCACTCATGGCTCACTTTGGCTCAACTTGGCATAACGGTGGCACCACCACGACACGTCCAGGTGGTCCGGTCTCCACCGCCGATGGCCAGCGCGGCAAAAGGCCCCGGTCGCGCGAACGCGATCGGGGCCCGGCGTCGCCGGTCCGGGGCAGGACCGGCCCAGCGGCGGGTCAGCGCCCGCTGTCCCGGCGCGCGCCCGGCACGTCGCCCTCGGTGTCGATGCGCTCCTTGCGGACCTCGCCGGAGACGGTCTCGGTGTCGGTGACCTGCTCCTTGGCCAGTCGCACCCGCTCGACCGGCACGGCCTCGGTCTCGACCACCGGGCGCTCCTCGCGCAACGTCACCTCGTGCTCCTCCTCGGAGATGTCCGGCCCCGACAGCGCGGCGCCGCGGTTGGCGCCGGTGATCGGCTCGCGCTCGACGCGCACCTCCTCGCGCCTGACCGGCACGGAGACCTGCTCGGTCTCGGTGACCACGTACTTGCGCAACCGCACCCGCCCGGCCTCGTGCTGCTCGGTGCCCACGCGCAGGCGCTCCTCGGAGCGGGTCATCGCGTCGTCGGTGTCCGGGCCCGACACGTCGTGACCCGCAGAGGCGCGCTGCCCGGTGTCCGCACGGCCGGTGTCCGCACGCTCCTGCCGCCCGGCTCCGCCGGTGACCCCGTAGTGGCTGTAGAGGCGCTGCTCCTCGGCGGGGTCGAGGTGCTCGTCGGAGGCGTCCACGCTGGGCGCGTCCTTGACCTGGTCCTTGGTGCAGGTGGTGCGCAGTTCGCCGTCCGGGCCCTCGGTCAGGCCCTGGATCGGCAGGAACGACTGCCGCAGCCCGAACAGGCCGGTCCTGACCGACACCCAGGTGGGGCTGCCGTCCTCGTCGTCGAACCACAACTGCTCGACGCTGCCGATCTTCTCGCCGACGGGGTCGCGGACGTCGCGGCCGATCCAGTGGGTGATGCGCGCACGGGTCGCGTTGGTCATGCTCTTCTCCTTCGTCGCGGCCCCGCACGCACTCCGGTCCGCACCGGGGAACCGGGACGCGCGGGTTCGGTCGGGTGGCCGTCCCCGAGGACGGGGCGTGTCATCGACACGGGTGGTCGGGGTCGGCCGCCCCTTCGGCTACCCCGGTTGGGGGCAATGACGCACCCGATTGACCTACCGGCTGAACGGGGGCGCTCAGGACGAGTCAGGACACGCGACCGAGCAGACCGATCCTTCCCCCGCCCCCGGCCGCGCTCCGCCCCGCGCAGGCGGCCCCCTCTCCGGCGGGTCAGGACCGGTCGCCGACACCGAGGGCGCGGTAGACGGCGCTGACGTAGGCCGCGGCCCGCGCCGAGCCCAGGATGTCGGCTCCCATGTTGTTCATGACGTAGCCGATGGTCACCCGCCGGTCGAGGTCCATGATCGCCATCGAGCCGCCCCAGCCGCCCCAGAAGGCGACGCGGCCCTCGGGAATCCAGGCGGCGGTGCGCGGGTCGGCCAGCGCGTACCCGATGCCCCACCGCAGGTGCAGCCCGTTGACCAGGTCCGTACCGTTGGACTGCTCCTGGAAGATCAGCTCGGCGGTGCGCGGCTTGAGCAGCCGCCCGCGCTCCGCGTCGCCCGCGCGGGAGATGGGGGCGAGGACCTCGGTTACCGACCGGGCGTTGCCGTGCCCGTTGGCCGCGCCCAGGTCCGCCGCGCGCCAGGCCGGGGTGTTGGCCGCGCCCGCGTCGAACGGGGGGCCGGTGAACGTCTTGTGGGCGACGGTGCGGTGGTCCAGCGCCGAGGGGTCGAAGTCGGTGGCCGGTGCGATGACGTCGCTGACCCGGTCGAGATCGGCCTCCCGCACCCCGATGCGGAAGTCCGCGCCGAGCGGCGCGGCGATGTGCCGGTCGACGAACTCGCGCAGCGACAGGCCGGTCAGCCGGTGCACCAGCTCGCCGACGAGGTGGCCGTAGTTGAGCACGTGGTAGCCCGACGCGGTGCCGGGCCGCCACCACGGCTCCTGGGCGGCCATCCGGGCGGCGGCCGCGCGCACGTCGTAGAGGTCCTCCAGCCGGGCCGGGTGCGCCAGGCCGGACACGCCCGAGGTGTGCGACAGCAGGTGCCGCACCTCGACCTCCCGCTTGCCGCGCGCCGCGAACTCCGGCCAGTAGCGGGCGACCGGCGCGTGCGGGTCCAGTTCGCCCGAGTCGACCAGCAGCAGGGCGGCCAGGCTGGTCACGGTCTTGGTGATCGACCACACGTTGGTGATGGTGTCGCGCTGCCAGGGCTGGGTGCGCGCCGCGTCGCGGTGCCCGCCCCACAGGTCCACCACCTTCTCCCCGTCGACGTCGACGACCAGCGACAGGCCCACCTCGGCGCCTCGGCGCAGCTGGTCGGCCACGGCGTCGCGGACTGGTTCGAAGGAGGCGCTGGTGGTTCCGCTCGGTTCGGTCATGCCCGCAGCGTCCAACCTTGACACCCGTGTCAAGGTCAAGTGCTAGCGTCGTGGCGTGCGTATCGGGGAACTGGCCGCGCGAGCGGGTGTCTCCACCCGGCAGGTGCGGTTCTACGAGGCCAGCGGCCTGATCACCTCGACCCGCCGTCCCAACAACTACCGCGACTACGACGAGGTAGCGCTGGGGCGGGTCGAGCAGATCCGCGAACTGCTGGCCGCCGGTCTGTCCACACAGGTCATCCGCGCGCTCCTGCCGTGCCTGCGGTCGCCGCGCGCCCCCATCGTCTTCGAGGGCGTCACCCCCGAGACGGTGGCGGCGCTGGAACGCGAGCGCGACCGGCTGTCCGAGCGCATCGACGTGCTGACCCGCAACCGCGACGCCGTCGCCGCCTACCTCGCCGAACTCCGGCGGCACGCGGACCGGTCGGCCGCGACGCCCGCGCCCGCTCGGCGCACCGGGCGAGCCGTGCCGTAGTGGCGGACCGCGTTGCCCACACGGAAGGACCGGGAGTTGTCCACCTCGGCGAGTCGATTACCGAGCACAGGCGGGGCGAGGCCGCCGGGCTGGTTCCACCGGCACCGGCGGTGGTGGTTCGCCCCCGTCGTGGTCGCGCTGCTCGCCTGGATGGCGACGGCGATGATCACAGCGGCCGTGCGGCAGACCCCGACCATCGACGAGCCGGTGTACGTGGGCACGGCCGTGGTCCACCTGGAGCAGCACAGCCTGCGGTACAACCCGGAGCACCCCCCGCTGGGGAAGCTGGTGATGGCGGCCGGGCTGGTCTTCGCCGACGCGCGCCTGGACCCCGCCTTCGCGGGCGACCAGACGCGACTGGGCAGGCACGTGCTGTACGAGGCGGGCAACGACCCCGGACGGCTGCTGCTGCTGGCGCGGCTGCCGGTCATCGCGCTCACCCTGCTGTTCGGGCTGGTCGTGTTCGCCTTCGCGCGCGATCTGGTCGGCCCGGCGGGCGGCGTGGTGGCGCTCGCCCTCCACGCGTTCTCCCCCGACGTCATCGCGCACGGGTCGCTGGCCACGCTCGACGTGCCCACGGCCGGTTTCCTGCTGACGTCGGTCTGGTTGCTGTGGCGGGCCCGACGCCGCCCCCTGGTCCACCTCCCCCTCGCGGGACTGGCCCTCGGCGCGGCCCTCGCCACGAAGATGAGCGCCCTGGCGGCGGTGCCGGTGGCGCTGCTGCTGGTCGTGCTGTCCGTGCGGCACGCCCACCGCACGTGCGACCCCGCCCCGGACAGGACCGCCCGGCTCCGCCACCACGGGGCGGCCATCGCCGCCGTGGCGCTGATCGCGATCGCCGTGGTGTGGGCCTCCTACCTCGCGGTGGACCTTCGGCTGCGCTGGGAAGCGCCGCCGGACCTGCCCATCGTCGAGGGTCCGCGCGCGCTCGTCGCCTGGCTGCCGTTCCCCGAGCCGTACCGGGCCGGGATGCGCCTGCAGTTCGGCTTCGAGGACCGGGTGTGGGGCGGCTTCCTGTTCGGCAGGCACTACCTCGGTTCGCTGTGGTACTACCTGCCCGCCGCGCTGCTGGTGAAGACGCCGCTGGGGGCGCTGGTGCTCTGGCTGGCGGGCACCGCCGCGGTGGTGGCGCTGCCCCGGCTGCGCCCGGCCGCGCCTTACGTCCTCGTCCCCACGGCCGTGCTGCTGGCCGCGGCCATGACCGGCGACCGCGACCTCGGCGTCCGGTACGCGATCTTCGTGCCGGTGTTCCTGGCGGTCGCGGCGACGGGCGTGCTCGCCGTGCGCGGGCGGTGGGCGCACGGCGCGGTGGCGGCACTGGTCGCCTTCACCGCGATCAGCTCGTTGCGGGCCTTCCCCCACTACCTGCCGTACTCCAACGAGGCGTTCGGCGGTCCGTCGGAGACGCACCTGCGCCTGCACGACTCGAACGTCGACTGGGGCCAGGACCTGGGGCTGCTGGCCGACCACCTGAGGCGGCACCACCGGGGCGAGCGGATCTGGCTCGTCTACAAGGGCAGCGGCCTGCCCTCCTACTACGGCATCGACGCCGCCGATCCGCTCGCCGCACCCCCCGATCAGGTGCGCGGGCTGCTCGTCGTGTCGGACTCCTCCATCGCGAAGGCCGATGACCGCTTGCGGGCGCTGATCCGCAGCAGCACGCGGATCGGCGATGTCGGCCACTCCATCACGATCTTCCGCCGTCCCTAGCCCGCGTGGCCGCCCCGGCCACCACCGACCGGGTCATCGCCGCGGCGCTGCCCAGGTAGGCGGTGGGGCCGCAGAGCTCTTCAACGCGGTCGTCGCCGAGCACCGCCACGGCCTCCGGGTCGGCGCGCAGCGCGGCCACCAGGCCCTTGCCCGTGTCGATCGCCCGGCCGCAGGCGGCGTAGACGAGGTCGTGGGCGCGCTGGCGGCCGAGGGCGGGCGCGAGCGCCATCATGACCGCCTCCGCGACGACGAGCCCCCCGGTGAGGTCGAGGTTGGCGCGCATCCGCGCCGCGTCGACCCGCAGGCCGGACAGCACGTGCGCGGCCTGGGCCAGCGACGAGGACAGCAGGAGGAACGCCTCCGGGAGCACGGCCCACTCGACGTGCCACGGCCCGGTGGCGCGCTCGAAGTCCTGCACCATCGCGTCGAGCATGGCCGAGGCCTTGTCCCGCAGCAGCTTCGCGGCCGCGACCATCAGCTCGCTGCCGACCGGGTTGCGCTTCTGCGGCATGGTGGAACTGGCCCCGCGCCCCGGCGCGAACGGCTCGGCCAGCTCGCCGAACTCCGTCGAGCAGCTCATGGCGACGTCCACGCCGATCTTGCCGACCGACCCGCCGATCGCGGCCAGCAGCCCGACGATCTCGACCAACCCGTCACGGGCGACGTGCCAGGTGATCCCGGGGTCGCGCAGGCCCAGCTCGGCGGCCAGCTCCGCGCGCACCCGCAGGCCGTCAGCGCCGGGACCGAGCGCGGCCAGCGTCCCGGCCGCGCCGCCGAACTGCACCATCAGGTCCCGCTGCCGCACGGCGGCCAGCCGCTCGGCGTGGCGGTCCAGCGCCGACAGCCACACCGCCACCCGGTAGCCGAAGGTGATGGGCAGCGCGTGCTGGAGGTGCGTGCGCCCGGCGGCGACCGTGTCGGCGTGCGCGGCGGCCAAGCGCCGCAGGTGCTCCCGCAGGCGGTCCAGCGCCGCGGCGATCAGCTCCAGCCCCTCGGCGCACCGCAGGGAGGTCGCCGTGTCCATGATGTCCTGGGTGGTGGCGCCCCAGTGCAGGAAGCCGCCCGCGTCACCGCACTGCTCGGCGAGCTGGGTGACCACCGGGAGCACCGGGTAGCCGACGTTCCCGGTGTCGCGGCGCAGCCGCTCGCGGTCGAGCCGGGCGGCGTCGCAGGAGGCGGCGATGGCTCGCGCCGCCTCCTGCGGGATGATCCCGACGCGCGCCTGCACGCGCGCCAGCGCCACTTCGACCCGGACCAGTTCGTCCACATAGGACTCGTCGGAGAACACCTCCCGCATCTCCGGAGTGCCGAACATATCGCGGAACAGCAACGAGTCGAAGACCGTGGCCGCGCTCACCGGGCACCGCCGGTCGCCACGTTGATGGCGACGTACTTCTGCTCCAGGTACTCGTCGATGCCGCTGTCGCCGCCCTCGCGGCCGATGCCGGACTGCTTCACGCCGCCGAAGGGCGCGCTGGGGTCGGAGATGTAGCCCCGGTTGAGCCCGACCATGCCGGTCTCCAGCCGCTCGCTCATCCGCAGCGCCCGGTCCAGATCGCGGGTGTAGAGGTAGCCGACGAGGCCGAACTCGGTGTCGTTGGCGGCGCGCAGCGCTTCGGCCTCGGTGGTGAACGTCCGGATCGCCGCGACCGGGCCGAAGATCTCCTCCTCGGTGATCCGGCAGCCCTCGGGGACGTCGGTGAGCACGGTCGGCGGGTAGAAGTAGCCCCGCCCGGCGGGCAGCACGCCCCCGGCGCGCAGGCGGCCCCCCGCGACGACGGTGTCGTCGACCAGGTCCGCGACGCGGCGGCGCTGGCGCTGGTCGATCAGGGGGCCGAGGTCGCAGGCGGGGTCCGTGCCCGCGCCGACGGTGAGCTCGCCCATGCGCGCGACGAGCTTCTCGCTGAACTCCTCGGCGACGTCGGCGTGGACCAGGAAGCGGTTGGCGGCGACGCACGCCTCGCCGATGTTGCGGAGCTTGGCGATCATCGCGCCGTCGACCGCGGCGTCGAGGTCGGCGTCGTCGCAGACGATGAACGGCGCGTTGCCCCCCAGCTCCATCGAGGTGCGCAGGACGGTGCCCGCCGCCTGGGCGAGCAGCAGCCGCCCGACCGGGGTGGACCCGGTGAAGGACAGCTTGCGCAGCCTGCCGTCCCGCAGCAGGGGTTCGGTGACCTCGGCGGCCCGCGAGGTGGGGACGACGTTGAGCACGCCGTCGGGCAGCCCGGCTTCGCCGAGCAGCTCGGCCAGCGCGAGGGTGGTCAGCGGGGTCTGCGGGGCGGGCTTGACGACCATGGCGCAGCCCGCCGCCACAGCGGGCCCGATCTTGCGGGCGGGCATCGCCAGCGGCGCGTTCCACGGCGTGATCAGCAGGCACGGCCCGACCGGCTGCCGGGTGACCAGCACGCGCGCGGTGCCGTCCTCGCCGACCTTCCAGCTGCCGTCGATCCGGACCGCCTCCTCGCCGAACCAGCGCAGGTAGTTCGCGCCGTACTCGACCTCGGCGCGCGACTCGGCCAGCGACTTGCCCATCTCCAGGGTGATCAGCAGCGCGAACTCCTCGGCGCGCTCGACCAGCAGGTCGTGCGCGCGGCGCAGGACCTCGCCGCGGCGGCGCGGGGGCGTGGCGGCCCAGCTCTCCTGCGCGGCGACGGCGGCCTCCAGCGCGGCCATCCCGTCCTCGGGCGTGCCGTCGGCCACCTCGCACAGCGGCTCCCCGGTCGCCGGGTCCTCCACGACCAGCGTCCCGCCGCGGGCGGCCGGTCGGCTGCGCCCGTTGACCAGCACCCCCTTCGGGACGCGGCTGATGACGTCGTGCTCGGGCATGGAACCCACCTCTCTGCGAACCGGTCGGTGCGGCAACGGCTGCGGCAACGGTCACTGGGCGAGCGCGGCGACCATGGCTTCGGCCATGGGGGCGCTCGACGCCGGGTTCTGACCGGTGAACAGGTTCCCGTCGCGCACGGTGTGCGGCTGGTAGGCCGGTCCCTGCGAGTGCCGCGCCCCCTTCTCCCGCAGGGTGGCCGCCAGCAGCCACGGAGCGCCTTCGGCGGTGCCGAACAGCTGCTCCTCCTCGTCGGTGAACGCGGTCATCTCCCGACCGGCGAACAGCCACCGGCCGTCCGCGTCGACGGCGGACAGCAGGCCGGCGGGCCCGTGGCAGACGGCTCCGATGAGCTTGCCGGAAGCGTCCGCGGCGGTGAGCAGCCGACCGAGGTCGGCGTCCTGGTACAGGTCGACCACCGGGCCGTGGCCGCCGGGCAGCACCACGGCGGCGTAGTCGTCGACGTCGACCCGGTCGAGCTTGAGCAGCGGCCCGAACTCGCGCAGCGCGCGTTCGGCGTGCGCCACGTGGTGCGCGCAGTCCGGTCCGGCGATCGCCGGGTCGGCGCTGTGCCGGTCCAGCGGCTGGAGCACGCCGCCGGGCGAGGCGAAGTCGACGGTGTGGCCCGCCTGGACGAACCTCTCGTGCGGTGCGGCCACCTCCTCCGCCCAGTAGCCGGTCGGGTAAGCCGAGCCGTCGGTGCGGACCCAGGTGTCGGCGGCGGACATGACGATCAGAATTTTGCTCATGAGCGTTCTCCACAGATTTCGTGTCGTTCGGGGGGAACACCCCGGAATCGGGTCTCGCGGAAATCGCCGACCGATTCCGGGGCGTGAATTCGTCGCGGCGTCCGGCCCGCCGCGCGGGCGGCGCGTCAGGCGGCCGGGAAGTCCGTGGCCGGCGAGGTCGCCGCGGCGGCGTCGAGGTTCGCGCGCAGCGCGTCGACCTTGGCGGTGGCGTAGGCGTGGGAGTCCGAGCCCAGCAGCTGGCGCAGCGGCCCGCCGCCCTCGACCACGTTGGCGATGATCCGCTCGGCGCCCCTGACCGGGTCGCCGAGCTGGCTGCCCTGCAGCTGGAGGTGGTTGGCGGTCATCTCGCGGATGGCCGGGTAGGCGTCCGTGGTGGCGGCGGGCAGCGCCAGCGAGTCCCGGGTGAGGAAGTCGGTGCGGAAGTAGCCGGGCTCGACGATGGTGACCCCGACGCCGAAGTCGGCGACCTCGGCGGCGAGCGCCTCGCTCAGGCCCTCCAGGGCGAACTTGCCCGCGCAGTACAGGCCCCAGCCGGGCACGGCGGTCAGCCCGAGCACCGACGACACGTTCACGACGTGGCCGCCGCGCTGCTCGCGCAGCACCGGCAGCGCGGCGCGCAGCACGTTCCACACGCCGACGACCTGGACGTCGAGCATGGCCCGGACGTCGCGGTCGGTGGTCTCCTCCACCGCGGCCAGGAAGCCGTAGCCCGCGTTGTTCACCACGACGTCGAGGCCGCCGAAGCGCTCCACCGTCCGGGCGACGGCCTGGCCGACGGCCGCTTCGTCGCGCAGGTCGACGGCCAGCGGCAGCAGCCGCGTCGTGTCGACGCCCTCGCCGAGCGCGGCGAGCAGCCGTTCGGTGGAGCGCGTGGTCGCGGCCACGTTGTCGCCCCGCGCCAGCAGCTGCTTGACGACTTCGAGCCCGAGACCGCGCGAGGTGCCGGTCACGAACCAGGTCGCGGGCCGATCCGCCGGAAAACCCATCTCAGTGTCCTCTCATGATTTCGGAAAATCTCGGACCGGGCATTTCCCGGTGCCGGCATGACATAACCGTAGGACACCGGAAATCGGCGTGGGCGCTTATTTCAGGCCCTCCGCGGACTCGGACGGGGCAACCTAGGACTCAGCGGTCCACCCGGCGGCGCGCGAGTGCGGCGACAATCGGGTCCATGGCCGGGACGAACCGCGAACTCGCCGATTTCCTGCGCCGGGCGCGCAGCCAGGTCGACCCGTCACGGGCGGGACTGCCACCCGACGGCCGGGTCCGCCGGGTGCCCGGCCTGCGCCGCGAGGAGGTCGCGCTGCTGGCCGGGGTGTCCACCGACTACTACGCCCGGCTGGAGCAGGGCCGCCGCATCACGCCCTCCGCTGCGGTGGTGGAGGCGGTCGGGCGCGCCCTCGGGCTCGACGCGGCGGGCCGCGCGCACCTGGCGGACCTGATCGGGCTGTCCTCGGCCCCCGCGTCGCGCCGGGGCCGCCGCGGCGTCCAGCGCGTGCGCCCCGGTCTCCACCAGCTCATCGACGCGCTGGACGGTGAACCCGCGCTCGTGCTCGGGCGCCGCACCGACGTGCTCGCCGCCAACCGGATGGCCAGGGCGCTGTTCACCGACTTCGACGAGATCCCGCCCGGACAGCGCAACTACGCGCGCTGGATGTTCCTCGACGAGGACGCGCGGTCGCTGTTCGTCGACTGGCCCGACCAGGCGCGCGCCGCGGTCGAGAGCCTGCGGTTCGAAGTCGGCCGCGACCCCGACGACAGCCGCACCACCGCGCTCGTGGCCGAGCTGCGCGAACGCAGCCGCGAGTTCGACCAGTGGTGGGAGCAGCACCGGGTGCACCAGCGCACGCACGGCTCCAAGCGCCTGCGGCACCCCCTCGTCGGCGACCTGACCGTCGAGTACGAAACCCTGGCCCTGCCCGGTGACCCGGACACCACCCTGTACGTCTACACCACCGAGGCGGACTCGCCCTCGCGGCGGGCCATGGACCTGCTCGCCAGTTGGACCGCGTCCGGTCCCGGCGGGCACCCGGCGCACCGGGGCCACCGCCGGGCCGGTCTCGGTGCCGATTCCCGTGTCGAGCGGTGACGGCCCGGCGGGCCGGTGCGGCGTTGACGATCCCTCCGCCGACGACGCGGCCGCGCGCGGTGCGGGGCTCGGGCACCCGCTGCGCGGAGCGGGTGGCGCGACGAACATTTAGTTGAGGAATCAACCAGCCCGGTGGCGCGTTCCAGGGGTGTGAAGAAAATCGGCTTCCTCTCCTTCGGACACTGGTCGGACAGCCCGCACTCGCGGACGCGCACGGCGTCGGACACGCTGCTGCAGTCCATCGACCTCGCCGTGGCCGCGGAGGAGCTCGGCGCGGACGGCGCCTACTTCCGGGTGCACCACTTCGCCAGGCAACTGGCCTCGCCGTTCCCGCTGCTGGCCGCGATCGGCGCCAAGACCGAGCGCATCGAGATCGGCACCGGCGTGATCGACATGCGGTACGAGAACCCGATGTACATGGCCGAGGACGCGGGCGCGGCGGACCTCATCGCGGGCGGCAGGCTCCAGCTCGGCATCTCCAGGGGATCGCCGGAGCAGGTGATCGACGGGTGGCGGTACTTCGGCTACCAGCCCGGCGATGGCCAGACCGACGCCGACATGGCCCGCAAGCACGCCGAGGTGCTGCTGACCGTGCTGCGGGGCAAGGGCTTCGCCCAGCCCAACCCGCGCCCGATGTTCGCCAACCCGCCGGGGCTGCTGCGCGTCGAGCCGCACTCGCCGGGGCTGCGGGAGCGGATCTGGTGGGGCGCGGGCTCCAACGCCACCGCCGTCTGGGCGGCCGAGCAGGGCATGCACCTGATGAGCTCGACGCTGAAGAACGACGAGGGCGGGGCGCCGTTCCACGTGCAGCAGGCCGAGCAGATCCGGGCCTTCCGCGAGGCGTGGTCGGCGGCCGGGTGGCAGCGCGAGCCGCGTGTCTCGGTCTCCCGCAGCATCTTCGCGATCACCTCCGACCTCGACCGCGCGTACTTCGGCGGCGACCGCGACAGCTCCGACCAGATCGGCTACATCGACGCCGACACCAAGGCGATCTTCGGCCGCTCCTACGCCGCCGAGCCCGACGAGCTGGTCGAGCAGCTGGCCGGGGACGAGGCGATCGCCGAGGCCGACACGCTGCTGCTGACCGTGCCCAACCAGCTCGGCGTCGACTACAACATCCACGTGCTCGACAGCATCCTCACCCACGTCGCCCCGGCGCTGGGCTGGCGCTGACCCCGACCGGCGCCTGCCCGCGGTTCAGCGCCGGGCCGCGCCTCGGGAGCGCTGGTGCGGGTCGCCGTGGACGTGCGTGCGCATCCCCTGCGGGTCGAACAGGATGAGCAGCTCGACCGCGCCGCCGTCGGCGCTGCCCAGCCAGTGCGGCAGGGAGGTGTCGAACTCGGCCGCCTCGCCGGGCGGCAGGGTCAGGTCGCGCTCGCCCAGGAGCAGCCGCAGGTGCCCGTTGAGCACGTACAACCACTCGAAGCCGTCGTGGGTCTGCGGGGTCGGTTCGAGGGGTTGCGGCCGGGCTGGGATGACCATCTTGAACGCCTGCACCCCGCCGGGTCGCCGGGACAGGGGCACGAAGGTCATCCCGAACCGGTGGATCGGGGTGAGGTGGATGCGGGGGTCGCCGGTGCGCGGGGCGCCCACCAGGTCGTCCAGCGGAACGCCGTAGGTGCGGGCCAGTGGCAGCAGCAGCTCCAGGGTCGCCCGGCGCTGCCCGCTCTCCAGCCTGGACAGCGTGCTCTCGGACACCCCCGTGGTCGTCGCCAGCTCGGCGAGGGTGATGCCGCGGTGGCGGCGCAACGCGCGCAGCCGCGGCCCCACCGCGTCGAGCACGTCGCCTGTCTCGGGGTCCACGAGCCCATCTTGCCAGAAGCGCAAGTTTTCGTGCCAAATCGGGGGACTCGCGGTGAGACTGGGGCGCACACCGACGAGGAGGAGCCCTGATGAACGCCACCGACGAGGTCACGTTCTGGGACGACATGCACGCGTCCCGACCGGCGACCACCGGGCCGCGCCCGAACGCCCGCCTCACCGAAGTGGTCGCGGACCTGCCGCCCGGCGACGCGCTGGACCTCGGGTGCGGCAACGGCGGTGACGCGCTGTGGCTGGCGGACCGGGGGTGGCGGGTCACCGCCGTCGACATCTCGGCCGTCGCGGTCCAGCGGCTGGCCGACCTCGCCCGCTCACGCGGGCTCGACGGCCGCGTCACCGCCGTGCGGCACGACCTGGGCGGGGCCTTCCCCGAGGGCGAGTTCGACCTGATCTGCGCCCACTACCTGCACACCCCCTTCGCCCTGGACCGGGCGGCCGTCCTGCGCGCGGCCGCGCACGCGCTGCGCCCTGGCGGGCGGCTGCTGGTGGTCGACCACGGCTCGACCGCGCCGTGGTCGTGGAACCAGGACCCCGACGCCCACTACCCGAGCCCGCAGGAGGTCGCCGGGGACATCGCCCTGGACGCGGCGGGCTGGACGGTCGAACGGGCCGACGCGCCCCGCAGGATCGCGACCGGACCGGACGGGCGCACCGCCGAGGTCGTCGACCACGTCCTGCTCATCCGCCGCACCGCCTGAGCACGCGAGCGACCACCATGCCCACCGAGCACCGCCGCGACACCCCACCACCCCGAACCGGGACCGGCGAGATCGAGGTCCTGCGCGGCTTCCTCGACTACCTCCGGACCTCGATCGCCGCGAAGGTCGACGGGACACCCGAACCTCAGGTCCGGGCCCCGGCGGTGCCGTCCGGCACGAACCTGCTCGGCCTGCTCAACCACCTGACCCACGTGGAACGCGCGATGTTCCTCGCCGAGGACGTCACCGACTGGCAGGCGACGTTCCGGGCGGCACCGCAGGACGGCGTCGCCGAGGTGGTCGCCCGCTACCGCGAGGCGGTCGAACAGGCGAACGCCGTCATCGACGGGTGCGCCGATCCCAGCGCCCCGCTCCCCCGAGCACGCGCGGGCCGCCCGACGCCCAGCCTCCGCTGGGCGCTCGCCCACATGATCGAGGAAACCGGCCGCCACGCGGGTCACGCCGACATCCTCCGCGAGCTGATCGACGGCACGACCGGGCGCTGATCTCCGTCGCTCTTCCCCGGTTCCGGCACACGGCGGGATGATCTCTTGCCACTATGGTCGCCGCTCATCGGCGGCGTGCGCGCCGCCGCGCCGGAAACCCGCGGAGGTCTTGTCGTGTCGGCCGAGTTCGACCAACTCGTCGCCCAGTTCGAGCAGTTCCAGGCCAAGCTGCACCGAGTCGACCAGCAGGTCGACGGCATCGGGGAGATGCGGCGGGATCTGGCGGCCTTGGAGGCGGTCGCCATCTCGCCGGACCGCGCGGTGACCGTGGTGGCGGGACCGTCGGGGGCGATCAAGGACATCCGGCTGGCCGACCACGCCATGCGCCGCCCGCCGCAGGCGCTGGCCTCGGCGCTGATGGCGACCCTGCGCCAAGCCGTGGCCGAAGCCGCGCGCCGCCAAGCGGCGATCGTGGAGAACGCGCTGGGCGACGACATGCGCCTCACCGACCAGGTGCTGGAAACGCAGGCCGAGCTGTTCGGCGTCACGCCGCAGGAGCTGCGCGCCATGACCGAGCAGGCACCGGGCCAGGTGCCGCCGCCGGTCGGTCCGCCGCCGGTGGCGCCCCCTCCGCCGCTCGGTCCCCCGGCGGCGGGACCGGGAGCGCACCGGATGCCGCCTCCTCCGCCCACCCGACCGGCCCCTCCGCGCCGACCCGCGCCGGTCGAGGAACCGGAGGACTTCTCGCAGCGCCGGTTCCTCCGCGACGACGACCGTCCCGCACCGCCACCACCCGGCCCCGCCCAGAAGCAGGACGACCGCTTCCTCAACCTCTACAACGAGGAGGACATGTGATCTCCGCCCGCGACCGGCGAAGGAGCGCGCGATGAGCGGCGGTTTCCACGTCAGCCCCGAGGAGCTGCGGGCGTTCGCGGACAAGCTGGACGGCCACCGCGGCACCGCGGGCGAGATCGCGGGCCTCGTGGCCAAGTCGGACGTGGGCGACAAGTCGTGGGGCGTTGTCGGCCTGTTCGTCAAGGACCGCTACACCCGGATGCTGAACGACCTGGAGGATCTGTTCACCGCCATGCAGGAGGGCCTGCGGTCCGGTTCGGACAAGTTCCGGGGCGCGGCGCAGGACTACGCGGACCAGGAGGAAGCGGTCAAGCGACTGCTGAGCGGTCTGCAAGTCGAGCTGGACGGCAAGTAGGGGCGGGGCATCCACTGTGGCGGAAGTGAAGACCACGGCGGGCGGCGTCGAGATCACCGTCGGCGAGAAGGACACCAGCCAGAAGATGGCGGAGGCCGCTCCCTTCTACGGCAACTACCTCAAGACCGCGGAGGCGCTGGGCAAGGCCCAGCAGGACGGCGGCGCGGAGGTGACCGGCCTGGCCTCCGAGGCCACCGGCCTGATCGGAGCGCTGGGCACGTCGGCCTACGGCATCGCGACCGACCCGATCGGCTGGCTGGTCGGGCAGGGGCTGAGCTTCTTGATCAGCGTCGTGCAGCCGCTGGAGGACGCGATCCACTTCGTCAGCGGCGACGGCCCCGCGCTGGCCCAGGCGGCCGAGAACTTCGACGCCATCGCCAAGGGCGTGGCCGAACTGCGCCAGAAGTTCGACGAGGACCTGCGCAACTCGGTGACGAACTGGGGCGGTCCCGCGTCCGAGGCGGCGGGCACGAAGCTCGGCGAGTTCGCCAGCGGCATCGACGGCGTCGCCGGCCAGGCTGGTGAGATCGCTCAGATCCTCCAGATCTCCAGCATGATCATGACCATCGTCGAGGACTTCATCAAGGCGATCCTCACCGAGCTGATCACCTGGCTGATCATGATCTGGATACCCGCGCTGGCGGCGGCCGTGCCCAGCTTCGGTGCCTCGACCGCCGCCGCGGGCGCCGCGACCGGCGTGCGGGTCGCGGCCACCGGCAGCCGAGTGGCCCGGATCGTGGCCAAGCTCAAGGACTTCCTGAGCAGGATTCTCGACTTCCTGCGCAACCTGAGCAGCCGGGTCGGCAACGTGAGGGCCGCGTTCCAGCGTTCCATGGCCAACAAGCAGGTCAGGCACGCCACCGCGGTCGACATGCAGGCGAAGAAGCTGCCCGGCAGCAACTCCCCGATGGTGAAGCTCTGGGGCGAGAAAGGCATGCTCGGCCAGCGGGTGCAGGACGGGTTCGGCAAATCCGTGTGGACAGCGACTACTGACGCGGCGGCGTCGCAAGCGGGAATCGGCACGGGCACCAACGCCGGTATCGACAAGCCACTGCGCAACTACGGCGCAGGCCAGAAGGCGTTCGACTACGACGACACCGGCACCGACCAGTCGAAGCAGCAGACCGAGGGATACCTGGACATCTGATCATGGCGGATTTCTACTGGGACCTCGCGCCGTTCGTAGCCATCTGCCTGGCCCTGATCGGCCTGGTGTACTGGTGGGGGTGGCGCAGGGACCGCGCGGAGGAGCGGGAACACGTGAACGCCTTGGCCGCGCTCGCCGACAGCCTCGGCGGGAAGTCGGTCGTCGGCCGCAGCGAGTCCCGCGCGTGGTCGGCCGACCTCCTGCCACCGATGAAGACCGCAACCGAGGGCTTCTTCGGTTGGTTGGGCACGATCCGGCAGCCCCGCTTCGAAACCGCCGTGGACTTCCAGCGGGGCGAGTGGTCGGTGCGGGTGAGCGAGGCGTCGGTCAAGCAGCACGTGGTGACAGCAGGCGCGACCATCAGCTACGAGCACAGGATCGAGGTGGCCACCTCGCCTCTGCCCGCGACGAGGATCTGCAAGCGCGTCTACCCCGAGTCCAGGCGCACATGGCTGTTCAAGAACGTCCAAGTCGTCGGCCCCGCAGGCGAACCACCGCTGACGGCGGAGCGGGACCAGCAGCAGTGGTTGCGCGTCGTGCTGCCGGAGGCGCTGGACCGGGAGTTCACCGTCTTCAGCACCGACCCCGCCACCGTGCGGCGGATGTTCACCCCCCAGGTCGTCGAGTGGATGCTCGACCGGACCGGCTCTCCCGGCACGAGCGCGATGCCGTTCGCGCTGACCTTCGAAGCCGGATTCGCCTACACCGTCGAGCACGGCCGGATCGCCCCGGACCTCCTCCTGCCCCAGGTCGACGCCATCCTCGGCCTGCTCGACCGGATGCGCGCCGCACCGGCCCACCCGCCCGCCCCGGTCTGACGCGGGTGCGGTGCGAAAAGGACGAGCCCGGCCGATCGCTGTGGATCGGCCGGGCTCGTCCGGTGACGCGGATCAGGCGAGGTCGAACCGGCCGAGCTCCATGACCTTGGTCCAGGCCGCCACGAAGTCCGCCACGAACTTCTCGCGGGCGTCCTCGCTGGCGTAGACCTCCGACAGGGCCCGCAGCTGCGAGTTGGAGCCGAAGATGAGGTCGACCGCGGTGGCGGTCCACTTCAGCTCGTCGGTGGACGCGTCGCGGATCTCGTACACGTTCTCCTCGGACTCCGACGCCTTCCACCGGGTGCCCGGCGAGAGCAGGTTGACGAAGAAGTCGTTGGTGAGCACGCCGGGCCGGTCGGTGAACACGCCGTGCCTGGCGTCGCCGTAGTTGGCGCCGAGGGAGCGCAGGCCGCCGACGAGGACGGTCATCTCGGGCGCCGTCAGGTTGAGCATGTAGGCGCGGTCGACGAGCAGCACCTCGGGCTGGAGCTTCTCACCGGCGCGCACGTAGTTGCGGAAGCCGTCGGCGCGCGGTTCGAGGACCTCGAACGACTCGACGTCGGTCTGCTCCTGCGTGGCGTCGGTGCGGCCGGGGCGGAACGGCACGGTCACCTCGAAGCCCGCGTCGCGCGCGGCCTTCTCGACGGCGGCCGAGCCCGCCAGCACGATCAGGTCGGCCAGCGAGATCTTCGCGCCGCCCGCCTCGTTGAACTCGCGCTGGACGCCTTCGAGGACCTCCAGGACCTTCGCGAGCTGCTCCGGCTGGTTGACCTCCCAGTTGCGCTGCGGCTCGAGGCGGATGCGGGCGCCGTTGGCGCCGCCGCGCTTGTCGGTGGAGCGGAAGCTCGCGGCCGAGGCCCAGGCGGTGGCGACCAGCTGGGCGGTGGTGAGGCCGGATTCGAGGACCTTCGCCTTGAGCTCGGCGATGTCGGCCTCACCCACGAGCTCGTGGTCCACGGCGGGCACGGGGTCCTGCCACAGCTGGGCCTCGGGCACCCACGGGCCCAGGAAGCGGCTGACCGGACCCATGTCGCGGTGCAGCAGCTTGTACCAGGCCTTGGCGAACGCCAGCGCGAACTCGTCGGGGTTCTCCAGGAAGCGGCGGGAGATCTTCTCGTACGCCGGGTCGACGCGCAGCGACAGGTCGGTCGTGAGCATCGTCGGCTTGTGCTTCTTCGACGGGTCGTGGGCGTCCGGGATGATCTCCTCGGCGTCCTTGGCGACCCACTGCTTGGCGCCGCCGGGGCTGGTGGTCAGCTCCCACTCGTAGCCGAAGAGGATCTCGAAGAAGCGGTTGCTCCACTGGGTCGGCTTGTCGGTCCAGGTGACCTCCAGGCCGCTGGTGATGGTGTCGGCGCCCTTGCCGCTGCCGTGGGTGCTCAGCCACCCCAGGCCCTGCGCCTCCAGCGGGGCGCCCTCCGGCTCCGGGCCCACGTTGCCGTCGGCGGGGGCCGCGCCGTGGGTCTTGCCGAAGGTGTGGCCGCCCGCGATGAGGGCGACGGTCTCCTCGTCGTTCATCGCCATCCGGCCGAAGGTCTCCCGGATGAAGTGGGCCGCCGCCAGCGGGTCGGCGTTGCCGCGCGGGCCCTCCGGGTTGACGTAGATCAGGCCCATCTCGGTGGCGCCGACCTCGGGCGCCATCTCCTTGTCGGAGAGGTAGCGCTCGTCACCCAGCCAGGTGTCCTCCGGGCCCCAGAAGATCTCCTCGGGCTCCCAGACGTCCTCGCGGCCGAAGCCGAAGCCGAAGGTCTTGAAGCCCATCGACTCCAGGGCGACGTTGCCCGCCAGCACGAGCAGGTCGGCCCACGAGATCTTCTGGCCGTACTTCTGCTTGACCGGCCACAGCAGCCTGCGCGCCTTGTCGAGGTTGGCGTTGTCGGGCCAGCTGTTGAGGGGGGCGAAGCGCTGACCGCCGTCGCCCGCGCCGCCGCGGCCGTCGTGGATGCGGTAGGTGCCCGCGGCGTGCCAGCTCAGGCGGATCATCAGACCGCCGTAGTGGCCGAAGTCGGCGGGCCACCAGTCCTGCGAGGTGGTGAGCACCTCGACGATGTCGCGCTTGAGCGCCTCGACGTCGAGCTTGGCGAACTCCTTGGCGTACTGGAACTTCTCGCCCAGCGGGTTGCTCTTCGACGAGTGGGCGTGCAGCACCGAGAGGTCGAGCTGGTTGGGCCACCAGTCCCGGTTGGTGCGCGGGCGGCCGCCGGTCTTCGGGGTCGGCGAGTCGATCGCCGGGTTCTCGCTCTCGCTGCCGTGCGCGGTCACGGAGTCGTGCGCGACCGGGCAGCCGGCCGCGGCCTTCTGGTCCACGCCCTGCGCGCTGGACGGGGGCGTGGTCCTGGGGTCGCTCATCTACTTCCTTCCGGGTGGCGGTTCGTTGGCGGTTCGTTCGGCCGCGCAGTCGGGGCAGGTGCCCCAAAAGACGACCTCCGCCTCGTCGACCACGTAGCCGTGGTCGTCCGAGGCGGTGAGACAGGGGCTGGGGCCGACGGCGCAGTCGACGTCCGCGATCTCGCCGCAGGAGCGGCACACGACGTGGTGGTGGTTGTCCCCCACGCGGGACTCGTAGCGGGCGGTCGCGCCCGCGGGCTGGATGCGCCGCACCAGGCCCGCGTCGGTCAGCGCTCGCAGCACGTCGTAAACCGCCTGGTGGGAGACCTTCGGGTGGTCCACCCTCACCAGTTCGATCACGGTCTCGGTGTCGACGTGCGGGTGGTCGCGCAACGCCGCGAGCACCGCCAACCGGGGGCGGGTCACGCGCAGCGAGGCCGCCCGCAGCCGCGCCTCGAAGTCGGACGTCACACGATGACCATAAGGTGCTTGACTGGAACTAATCAAATTTAGCTCGGTCACACCACTGCGGCCGGTCGCTCTCGCCGGTGCTCCGCCGCGCGGGTCAGCCGCTTCGCCCTGGTGGGCGTGCCAGGCCGCCGACCAGGGCGGCACCGCGCCGGGCGCCCCCGCCCGCGCGGATCGCGGCGCGCATCCGGTCGAGGTTGCCCCGGACGGCGCTGTCCGCGCTGACCCGCTCGACCGCCGCCCGCAGGTCGGCCACGTCCGTCAAGCGCTCGCCCAGGCCGAGTTCCTGGATACGGTCGGCGTTGGCGGCCTGTTCGGGTGTCCTCGGGACCGCAACGAGCGGGACGCCGTAGTACAGCGCCTCCATCGTCGAGTTCATCCCGGCGTGCGTGACGAACGCCTGTGCCCGCCGCAGGACCTCGGGCTGCGGGAACCAGCTCCGGACCTCCACGGTGGCAGGCAC
The DNA here is from genome assembly GCF_017876325.1 of Saccharothrix coeruleofusca. Taxonomy (NCBI): domain Bacteria; kingdom Bacillati; phylum Actinomycetota; class Actinomycetes; order Pseudonocardiales; family Pseudonocardiaceae; genus Saccharothrix; species Saccharothrix coeruleofusca. The sequence continues at coordinate 1,227,890 of NZ_JAGINV010000001.1, read as the reverse complement.
CGGGCCCGCGTCGGGAGCGGTCATGGCCACCTGCCACGTCCCGTCGCCGAATGCCGCGACGCAGGCCCGGTAGAACGCGGGATCGGTCATGATCGAGCCGAGGGAGACGTAGAGCAGCGGCAGGTCGGGGTGCTCGGGCGACCAGGGTTCGTCGGCGCGGCGCCCGAGCAGCGGACCGAGGAAGTGGAACGTCTCGTCGAAGGTCTCCCCGGCGGGCTGGAACCGCCTGGGCACGAACACCAGGTTCACCTCCTCGGGCACGTCGAGCGTGCCGCGCACGTCGAGGTCGACCCCGTACCGGGTGGCGAACTCCGCGCAGTCGTCCGCGACCACGTGCGCCGCGTCGGGCACCGGCAGCGCGAAGGACTCGTTTGACGCCAGGTGCGGCACGCACCGCACGGCCGGGATGCCCAGCTCCCCGGCCACCAACCGCGCGGGCCAGTTGGTCGCGTCGTAGCAGATCACGTCGGGGCGGTGGGTCCGGCAGCGGTCGAGCAGGACCGGGTAGGCCGCCCGCATCGCCGCGAAGTAGTGCCGGAACCAGGCCGCCATGACGTCCGCGCCCACGGGCCGGAAGGGCCGCAGCCCCGGCAGCTCCACCCAGTTCGCGCCTGCCGAGGTGACGGTCCCGGCGTTCTCCGGCCCGGTCGCGTAGTCGACCCGGTGACCGCGCGCCGCCAACTCCTCGACCAGGGCCAGCGTCGGGGTGATGTGGCCGTGGCCCGCCAGCGTGACGAAAAGAAGTCCCACAGGCCCCTCCTCCACCCGGTCGCGCCTCGGGTGGAGCCTGTCGAGCCGGGGCGGGGGCCGCAACCCGATTCCACGGGCGGCGCGCTCCTGTCGGAGCCGTCCTCCTGCCATGCCCGCGACCGCACGACGTCCACGGCTCCGCCGTGAACGGAAAAAGGCAGGCCCGACGCCGTACCGCTCGCGTCGGGCCTGCCACTTCGGCGTTCCGGTCGATCGACCGCGCCTCAGCCGAAGTTCACGTCACTGCACCACATGTAGGCCTGGTCCAGGTGCGAAGCCTGCCAGATGGTGAACACGACGTGGTGACCCCGGTAGTTGCCGGAGGTCTGGACGTTGAACGAGATCTCCTTCGCCGGGGCGAACCGGCCGGTCTCCGTCACGAGGTCCAGGTTGCCCCAACCGAGGCGCTGGGTGGTGGGGTCGAACCCGTTCTTGCTGACGTAGACCTTGAAGTAGTCAGCACCGTGGCTGGCCTGGTCCTGCAGGCGCATCGTGAAGCTGCTGCCGACGTTGGTGGTCTTCCAGTTGCCGGGGGTGTTCAGGGCGTTGTTGCGGGACAGGGCGTTGCTGCACAGCTGCCCGTCCGGGGTCGAGCCCTGGAAGTTCCCGCGCAGGCCGTCCCGCAGCGCGCTCATCCAGTTCCACATGGTGTCGGGGTTGGCCTGGAAGGCCTGCCAGCACATGGGGTCCTGCTGCTGCATGGCGGGGTTGGTGTGCTGACTGCCCCACGTCTGCCAGCACTGGTAGGCACGGGTGGCAGGGCTGACGATGGTGCCGTGTGCCGAGGCCGTCGGCGTCCAGACGAACATGCAGGCCAGCGTGCTGACGATCAGCGCGATGATGGCCGGGCGCCTGGCAACGGACCCCGAGGTACTGCGCATACGCATGAATGGGCCTCCACTCTTCGGGTGTCTGAGCGGCGGTAATCGATATTGGGAGCGCTCCCAGCGCATCGTCAGCCTATACGTCACTCTACGAAACTTCAACGAAACATTGAGTGATGGTTACGAGCTGTTCCGCGCGTCGTCGGGCAACCGGCCGCCTTCCCTCCTGCGTCAGGCGGCTGAACTGCGGCGATCACGCACCGCGAGGGAGGTCGAGGAGCAAGTGTGAACGTGGCGTCACAGCCGTCTTAACTGATGTTCGGCTGATCGGCCCCGCCGGAGTTGCCCTGTACGCGGCACCGGCAGCGCTGCTCGGTCCTGCCGCTCCACTCGGGAAGTCGCCTCGCGGGCGCGTCAGTCGACGGCCGACTCCGGGGCGGTGGCGGTCCTGCCGCCGCGGAGACGGCGCACGCCTTCGACGATCCCGGTCACCAGGAAGGCCAGCCCGATGCCGACGGCGAAGGCGAGCAGGGCGTTGTCCTGGAACACGACTCCGCCGAGGTAGCCGGTGAGCGCGGTGTAAGCGCTCCAGGTGCTGGTGGCGACCCCGATGAACAGCGCGTACCTGCCCAGCGGGTAGTCGACCAGCCCGGTGGACAAGGTGGCCAGGTAGCGCCCGACCGGGATGAACCGCGTGGTCACCAGGATGAAGCCGCCACGGGCGTCGAGCTCGCGGGCGAACCAGTCGTGCGCGGCTCGCCGCTTGCTCCCCGGCGGCAGCCGCTTGAGCACGCGCGTGCCGAGCAGCCGCCCGGCGGAGTAGGGGACGAGATCGCCGAGGAAGGCGCCGAGCGTCGTGGCGGCGATGACGAGCACGATGTCGGTCGGCCCGGTGGCGGCGTAGACGCCCGCGAGGATCACGACCGGTTCGCTCGGGATCAGCGGGAGGAAGGAGTCGAGGAAGGACACCGCGATGAGCACGGCGTACAGCCACGGCGAGGTGATCAGCGATTCGGCGAGCTCGAGCCAGTCGATCACCGGCCGCCGCCCGTCATCGGCCGCGAGTGGGTCGTCATGGGGAATTCCTCCGGGAGGGTCCGGTCGTCAGAGGTCGACGGCGAGTCGGGGCGACAGGGCGCGGGAGACGCAGCAGTACATGCGGCCGGGCGGAGCGCCGATGTCGTCGCGGTGCTCCGGTTCCCCGCCGACGACGGGAATCTCACAACTGCCGCACACGCCTTCCCGGCAACCGGACGGCACCGGGAAACCGGCGTGGTTCAAGGCGTCCAGCACGGACTGCTCCGCGCCGACCTCGACCGTCCGCCCGGATCGGACGCAGTCCACCAGGAACGCCGAGTCGGGGGCGAACTGCTTGGCCGCCGGGCGGAAGCGCTCCACGCGCAGCCGTGACGGCGGGAAGACCGCCTCGGCCGTGTCGATCATCGACGCCGGACCGCAGCAGTACACCAGCGCCAAGGGGTTCAGCGTGGCCGCGAGCGCGGCGAAATCCGGCCTGCCGTGCTCGTCGGTGGTGTGGATGCGGACCCTGTCGCCGTAGGTGGCGCGGAGTTCGTCGGCGAAGGGCATGGTGGCCGTCGACCTGCCCACGTACACCAACCTCGCCGCGGCTCCCGCTTCGACCGCCGAGGCCAGCATCGGCACGATGGGCGTGATGCCGATCCCACCGGCGATGAACAGGTACTCCGCCGCAGGCGACAACGGGAAGTTGTTGCGCGGCAACGAGATTTCCAGGGTGCGGCCCGTGCGCAGGTACAGGTGGACGTACTCCGAGCCGCCCCGGCTGAGCGGGTCGTGGCGGACGGTGACGCGGTAGCTGTCCCGATCGGCGGGGTCGCCGCACAGCGAGTACTGCCGGGTCAGCCAGTTGGGCAGCACCAGGTCGACGTGCGCGCCCGGCTCCCAGGCGGCCAGCGGACCGCCGTCACCGCGCAGGACGAGCGAGACGGCGCCCTCTGCGACGGGTTCCACCCGTTCGAGAACCGCTCGTTGCATGGTGGTCACCTCAGTACAGCTCCCGGTACTCGGCTTCGAGCATCCGCGTCACGACCGCCGGATCGATGTCGAGCCCCATCTGCTCGGCGGCGATCTCGCCCACGGAGGGCAGTTCCGCGGCCAGCGCCTGGCTCGCGGGGTCCCACAGCCGGGAGCGGATCAGCGCGCGCCCGCAGTGGAAGAAGACCTCGGCCACCTCCACGACGATCGCCAGCCGCGCGGCCTTGCCCTCGGTCCGCATCCGGGCGAGCACGTCCGGTTCGTCGGTGGGATACGCGCGGCCGTTGACGCGCAGCACCTCCCGCACGCCGGGGACGATGAACATCAACCCGATCCCGTCGTTCTCGGCGAGGTTGCGGAACGAGTCGGCGAGCTGGTTGCCCGGCCGGTCGGGGATCGCCAGCGTGCGCTCGTCGAGCACCTTGGCGAAGCCGGGGTAGTCGCCGCGCGGCGAGCAGTCGGGCAGCCCGGTGGCGTCCGAGGTGGCCATCGCCAGGAACGGGGCGTGGGCGATGAAGCGGCGGGAGTGCCGGTCGATCCGGTCGTGGACCTTGGACTTGATCAGGTCCTCGGGCTCCCCGATCCTGGCCCGCACCTCCTCGTGGGAGATCCGTCGTGGGCGCGCCTTGAAGGCGACATCATTGCTGTTCATGGTGTTCTCGACAATCACTCGGTCGGCACGCCGGTCAGGCGGCGAGGACTTCCAGCGCGGCGGCGTGCACGCCGGGCGCGGCGGCGAGGTAGTCCCGGCTGGTGAGCCGCCACGGCTCGCCGTGGAGGTCGGTGACGACGCCGCCCGCTTCCCGGACCAGCAGGACGCCCGCCACGTGGGAGCGCACCTGGTCGAACTGCCAGTGCAGGTCCATCCGGCCCGCGGCGACCTGGGCGAGCTGGTGGGTCACCGGCACCGAGACGCGCACGTAGATGGCCGCCTTCACCATCGCGGCGAAGGAGGAGCCCATCCGCTCCGCGACGCCCGCGTCCTGGCCGGGCTTGGCCTGGCCGGTGCCGACCAGGGCGCCCTCCAGCGACGTCTTGTCCGACACCCGCAGCCGCACACCGTTGAGGAACGCCCCGCCGCCCTCGGTGGCCGTGAACATCTGGTCCAGCAGCGGGAAGTAGAGCACCGCCAGCACCGGGCGCCCGTCGCGGACCAGGCTCACGCCGACGTTCCAGTCGGTCATGCCGTGCACCGCGTTGATGTTGCCGCCGACCGGGTCGATGAGCCACCACTGGCCGGTGTCCAGCGGACCCGATCCGTGCTCGTCGTTGAGCCAGCCCGCTTCCGGCAGGATCCGCGCCAGCGCGGGCCGCAGCGCGTCGACCACGGCCGCGTCGTTGTCCTCGGCGGCCGCGAGGAGCTCGGCGAGCCCGGCTTGGCGCGTTTTGGTGGAGTAGCGCCGCAGCAGTCGTTCTCCGGCGCGGCGGACGGCCCCGGTGGTGGCCGCGAGCAGGTCTTCGGTCATCTGCTTCCCCTGTCCTCAGGTTCGGTGGTTCTTCGGTTGGGTAGGATTTGCCGCTGTGCAAGCAGATCTGAATCTGCTCACCGTGCTCGACGCCCTGCTGGAGGAGGGCAGCGTGATGGGCGCGGCCGAGCGCCTGCACCTGTCCTCACCCGCGGTCAGCCGCGCGCTCGGTCGGCTCCGCTCCGCGACCGGCGACGACATCCTGGTGCGCACGGGCCACACGATGACCCCCACGCCGTACGCGCTGGCCATCCGGGAGGACGTCCACCGGCTGGTCGGCCAGGCGCACCGGCTGCTCTCCCCGAGCAGGCGGCTCGACCTCGCGGAACTGGAGCGCACCTTCACGATCCAGTGCCACGACGTGCTGGCCACGACGCTGGTCCCGGTGCTGATCGGCAGGCTCCAGCAGCAGGCCCCCGGTGTGCGGCTGCGGGTGCTGGCCGAGCACTCCGGCGACACCGACGACCTGCGGCACGGCCGGATCGAACTGGCGCTCGGCGGTGACGCGCCGGACCTGCCCGAGTTCCGGTCCGAGGTCCTCGGCCACGACCCGCTCGTCGTGGTGATGCGTCCGGGCCACCCCTGCGCCGACGGCCTCGACCTGCGCTCGTACGCGGCGCAGCCGCACGTGCTGGTCTCCCGGCGCGGCCGCCTCACCGCGCCGATCGACGACCTGCTGGCCGCCGAGGGTCTGCGCCGCCGCGTGGTCGCGGCCGTGGCGACCGTGCCCATGGCCCTGCAGGTGGTGGGTCGCAGCGATGTCCTGGTCACCACCACGGCGGTGCTGAGCCGTCCGCTCACCGAGGCGTTCGGGCTGATCACCCGACCGCTGCCGGTCGAGTTCCCCGCCGCGGCGATCAACTGCACCTGGCACCAGCGCTACGACTCCGACCCCGCCCACACCTGGCTGCGCGACCAGGTGCGGACCTGCCTCGCGGAGGTCGTCGCGGGCTAAGCGGCCAGCGGCAGCGCCACCGCGCCCGCGAAGCGGGGCGCCTCGGCCTCGTCGAGCATGGCCGCGGCGACGGTTTCCCGGCTGACCTTCGCGCCGAGGTCGAACGGCGGCGCGGCGTCCAGGCCGACCGTGCGCCGGTCGGGGCTCTCCGGTCCGTCGTCGAGCACCCCGGCGTGGAAGACGGTGCCCCCGGCGGCGAGGACGGTGTTGTCGGCCTCGACCTTGTCCGGCAGTCGGTCGCCCAGCAGTTCCACGAGGATTGCGGCGGCCGCTCCGGCCGCGGCGGCGGACTCGCCCGTGCCGTACGCGCCGAGCCAGATGACGCGCCGAGGTTCGGCCGCGACGACCGCCTTGGCCCCCGCCGTGAGAATTCCCGGTCGGTCCGCGCCGAGGGCGGACAGGACGACGGAATTCCCGTCGACAACGGCGGCGACGCTCGCCGGGTCGTTCACGTCGGCCGCCACCTTGCGCAGGCAGGCGGCGTCCGGGAGGGCGATGCGCTCGGGTCTGCGGGCGATCGCGGTGACGGTGTGACCGCGTCGCAGCGCTCGTCGGGTGATCGCGAGACCGGTGCGGCCGGAAGCCGCGAGAACGATGAGGTGCATGCCGAAAACGCTAGAGAAATCTTCAATTCACATCAAATGCAAGATTGGCAAGAAGTGATTTACCGGAACGCAATTGAGCCTGCCGCCCGGCTCCGCAGGCCCGTCGAAGCGAGCCGACGAGACAGCTGATCGAGCAGCTTCCCGGTCTGAGTCGCGAACCTCGGCCCACCCGGTGACCCAGGTGAACCGAATCGTGCCGGCCAACCGGCGCAACACCTCAGGTCGCGATCCAGGTCACCTGGGGCGCGACAAAGCACGACCTCGGTTAGTTACCTGTTCGAACAGGTGATCATGCGCTCCGCCTGAGTGCGTCACGGGCGGTCCTCGACGGGACTCTGCCGACACCGGTCATCAGGAGTCCACAACGGACGGAAGCGGAGGCACCATGCCGGTCACCCACCTGGACGTCGGCAACACCGCTGTCCCGCCGATCGACCACCAGGTCGGCACGATGGGCCGGGTCCGCTGCACCCCGTTCGAGGCCGTGAAGGCGAACGCGCAGGCCGCCGTCCTGCTCGACTTCTCCGGGACACCGGTTGAGCCCGCCGGAGGCGGCGACCACCGCGGGCGGTGGGTACGGTCGCGGCATGACAACGCCCAGCCGGGCCCTCGTGGAGGACCCCCTCGCGCGTCACCACCCGGTGAGCTTCGCGATCTTCGCGCTGGCCCGCCAGCACCGCGCCCTGGCCGCCGCGCTGCTGGCCGACTGCGGCCTGTTCCCAGGGCAGGAGCTGATCCTGATGCAGCTGTGGGAGCAGGACGGCCGGTCGCAGAAGCAGTTGGTCGAGGCGCTGAAGCTGGACCACTCGACGATCGCCAAGTCGGTGCGGCGGCTGGAGAACTCGGGACTGGTGGTCCGCACCGCCGACGAGTCCGACGCCAGGGTGAAGGTGGTCTCGCTCACCGCCGAGGGACGCGCGCTTGAGGAGCGCACCAAGGCCAAGTGGCGAGAGCTCGAAGAGGCCACCACGCGGGGGCTGACCGAGCAGGAGCGCCGCCAGTTCGTCGCGCTGGCCGCCAAGGTGGTCGACCAGCTCGGCTGACGGTCGGACCCGTCCCCCGGTCGGGTCCGGCGGAGATCCGCGCCACATAATGTGGTCGGCCACATAAAATCCGGCGCATCATGTGGTCGACCACACGATGAAGGGAAACCGATGGACGAGCAGTTGTGGACCCCGGTCAAGGTGGGGGACATCTCGCTGGAGCACCGCCTGGCGATGGCACCCATGACACGCGACCGGGCGACACCCGAAGGGGTGCCTACGGAGCTCAACGCCCTCTACTACGCCCAGCGCGCCTCGATGGGACTGCTCATCACCGAGGGCACCCAGCCCTCCGCGGACGGGCAGGGCTACCTGCTCACCCCCGGCATCCACACCGAGGAGCAGGTCGCGGGGTGGCGGCGGGTCACCGACGCCGTGCACCACGCGGGCGGGCACGTCGTCATCCAGCTCATGCACGCGGGCCGCATCGCGCACCCGGCGAACACCCCGCACGGCAGGCAGCCGGTGGCGCCGTCGGCGGTGCGCCCGGCGGGTGTGATGTTCACCTTCCAGGGCGCCCAGGAGATGCCGGAGCCCCGCGAGCTGAGCACTGACGAGGTGTCGGCCACCGTCGAGGACTTCCGCGCCGCCGCCGCCAAGGCGATCGAGGCGGGCGCGGACGGCGTCGAGATCCACGGCGCGAACGGGTACCTGGTGCACCAGTTCCTGGCAAGCAACACCAACCGGCGAACCGACCGCTACGGCGGTTCGATCGCCAACCGCATCCGCTTCGCCGTCGAGGTGGTGGAGGCCGTGGCCGACGAGATCGGCGCGAACCGCACGGGCATCCGCCTGTCCCCCGGCAACCCGTACAACGACATCGCCGAGGACGACACCCGCGAGCTGTACTCGGCGCTGGTGCGGGCGCTGGCCCCGGTGAACCCGGCCTACCTGCACGTGGTGCACGGCGACGACGCGGAACTGGTGCGCGAGCTGCGGGAGCTGTGGCCGACGGCCTTCCTGCTCAACCGGCCCGGCGCCGACATCGACACGCGGGTGCGGGACATCAGCTCGGGCCTGGCCGACGTGGTCACCGTGGGCGTACAGGCGCTGGCCAACCCCGACCTGGTCGAACGGCTGCGCACGGGCGCGCCGCTGAACGCCCCGGACCCCGCTTCCTTCTACGGCGGCGACGAGCACGGGTACACGGACTACCCGTTCCTCTCCCGATGACCGGCGCACTGGCCGACCAGGTGGCCGTGGTGACCGGCGCCTCGCGGGGGATCGGCGCGGCCGTCGCCAACCGCCTGGCGCGGGACGGCGCCGCGGTCCTGATCACCTACTCCTCGTCGGCCGACGCCGCGCGGCGAGTCGTGGACGGCATCAACGAGCGGGGTGGGCGCGCGGCGGCGGCGCAGGCCGACAACGCCGACTCCGACGCCGTGCGGGCCGCGGTCGCGCGGGCGGTCGAGCTGTTCGGCCGACTGGACGTCCTGGTCAACAACGCGGGCATCGGCGCCCCCGCGCCGCTGGAGGAGCTGTCGGACGAGGACCTGGACCAGCTGTACCGGGTGAACGTGCGCGGGACCTTCGCGGCGACCAGGGAGGCGATCAAGCACTTCGACCGCGGCGGGCGGGTGATCACCACGGGCAGCGTCTTCGCCGAGCGGGCGCTCGTCCCCGGCATGGTCGGCTACTCCGCCACCAAGGCCGCGCTGGTCGGGTTCACCAAGGCTGCGGCCCGCGAGCTCGCGCCGAGGGGGATCACCGTGAACCTGGTCCAACCGGGCGCGGTGGACACCGACCTGAACCCCGCCGACGGGGCGGACGCCAAGATCATGCGCGTGGCGACCCCGCTGGGCCGCTACGGCGTGCCCGAGGAGATCGCGGGCCTGGTCGCCCACCTCGCGGGGCCGGACGCGGGCTTCATCACGGGCGCGACCCTGAACGTGGACGGCGGTTTCGCCACCTGACCGACTCGCGATCTCCGGTCCGCCGCGCTCCCGTCCCCGACGCGGGAGCGCGGCGGACCGGAGATCGGCGACCGGCGCTCACACCGGCCCGTCGTCCTCGCCCAGCGCCCGGCCGAGGTTGCCCTCCAGCCGTTCGAGCACCTGCCGCACGGCGACCCGCTCGTCGTCGTCGAGGCCGCGCACCGTCATCTCCTCCAGCCCGCGCCAGGTCAGCTCGACCTCGCGGCGCAGGGCCTGGCCGGCCCGGCCTCGGGCACGCGCACCTCCTCGCACCGCGCAGGGCCGCCGCCGTGCGCCGCGCACATCGTAGGCGCGACCGCACCTGACCGCGGTCGGCCGAGGGCGCTCTAAGCGTCCGCCGTGGACGATCGGATGGCGCGGCCAGCCCGCGTGGCCGGGGTCTCCGACTCACGTCGGGTGAGCACCAGGGGGCCGTCCTCGGTGATGGCCACCGTGTGCTCGGAGTGGGCCGCGCGCGAGCCGTCCGCCGACCGGATGGTCCAGCCGTCGGCGTCGTAGACGATCCGGTCGGTCGTGCGGGCGAACCAGGGTTCGAGGGCGAGGGTCAGCCCCGGCCGGAGCCGGGGGCCGCGCCCCGGCTTGCCCTTGTTGGGCACGTGGAGGTCCTCGTGCATGGTGCGGCCGATGCCGTGGCCGCCGAACTCGGTGTTGACCGGGTAGCCGTGATCGCGGGCCACCGCCCAGATGGCCGCCGAGATGTCACCCAGGCGGTTGCCCGGACGCGCCGCGTCGATCGCCGCCTCCAGCGCTTCCTCGGTGGCGCGGATGACCCGCAGGTCCTCCTCGGCCGCGGTGCCGACCACGATCGTGCGCGCCGAGTCGGCCGCCCAGCCGTCGATGCTGACCGCGAGGTCGGCGCTGAGCACGTCGCCGTCGCGCAGCACGTAGTCGTGGGGCAGGCCGTGCAGGACGGCGTCGTTGACCGACAGGCAGATGACGTTGCGGAAGGGGCCCTTGCCGAAGGACGGGGCGTAGTCCCAGTAGCACGACTCGGCCCCGCGCTCCGCGATCATGCCGCGCGCGTGGTGCTCCAGGTCGAGCAGGTTGACGCCCACGTCGGCGAGTCGGCCGACCTCGGAGAGCACCTCGGCGACGAACCGCCCGGTCACGTGCATGCGCTCGATCTCCGCAGGCGTCTTCAGCTCGATCACGATTACCTCGCGTCACGGTGGTCGGTATAGTTATACCGGACGCTAGCACTTGCCGGTATAGTAATACCAGTCGTATCCTGGGGGCATGGTCCGCCAACCGCTCACGCCCGAGCAGGTCGAAGCAGGCAGGCGCCTGGGTGCCCGGCTGCGCCGGGCGCGGGCCGGACGCGACCTGGCGGAGGTCGCCCACGCGGCGGGCGTCTCGCCGGAGACCCTGCGCAAGATCGAGACCGGGCGGCTGCCCTCCCCCGGCTTCGGCACCATCGTCTGCCTCGGCGAGGCGCTCGGCCTGCCGGTGCAGGAGCTGGCCGCCGCCTGGCGGGGCGACGACCTGCCGCTGGGAGCCGTCTCGTAGCCGTCCCCGTGGACACCTGCTCGCCGAACCGCGCGGGCTACGCCGCGTGGAGCCCGGCGCGCAGCTCCGCCAGGGGCGACAGGGGGCACCGCAGCCCATCCGCGCCCACGACGAGGGCGAACCGCTCGATGACGGCCGCGCCGCCGCGCTCCAGGGCGACTTCGACCCCGGTCTCGTCCTGCTCGATGCCGACCGGCGGGCGCGCGCTCGTTCCACGATCACCGGCTCCCAGCCGACCTGGCGCAGCCGGATGGCGGCGGCCAGACCGCTGATGCCGAGACCGACGACGAGGCAACGCTTCAACGAGGAAGGCGTAATCCCCCTTCGGGCGGACGGGCGCGGCCTGCACGCAACCGCTACGGGACGTAGACGATGCGGTCGTCGGTCCGCGCGTCCCACGTCTCGGCGATCCGGGCGAGGGGCACGGGCCGCGACCGCACCTCGATCTCGCCGCTGTGCACCGCGACGGCCAGTTCCGGCAGCTCCTCGAGGAGGTCGCGGGGCGAGAGCGACCCGATGCCGCTGCCGCAGAGCTGGAGCCGGGAGGCGCGCAGCAGCGCGGAGTCGACGGGAGCGGTCTGCCCGGCCACCGACCCGATCTGGATCCAGTCCAGCGGGGCTCGGCGGTCCCGCCGGGTGGTGATCATCGCGGCCATCGCCAGCGCGGCGGGCTCTCCCCACACGTAGTCGATGACGACGTCGACGTCGGCGGCGCGGTCGGCCTGGTCGAAGGTCACCGTCTCGTCCGCGCCCAGGTCGGTCAGCGGGGCGAGCCGGGCGGCGTCGCGCCCGGCGGCGATCACGCGCTCGGCGCCGAACCGCTTGGCGATCTGCACCGCCATGCGCCCGGAGCTGCCGGTGGCGCCGAGCACGAGGACGCTCTGGCCCTTCTGGAACGCGATGCGGCGGCGCAGCGCGACCCAGGACGACATGGCCGGGTTCATCGCGGCAGCGATGCGCACCGGGTCGACGTCGTCCGGCAGCACCACGCTGCGCCTGGGGTCGATCACCGTCCGCTCGGCGAAGGTGCCCGCGGCGCCTTCCACGACCGCGTACCTGAGGTTGCCCTGCTGGTCGCGCACGACGCCGTCGACACCGGGCACGAGCGGGAACGTGCCGGTGCTGCTGTAGTGCTGCCCGGTCGCCCGCGCCTTGACCAGCCGGTGCAGACCGGCCGCGAGGACCTCCACGACCATCTCCCCCTCGCCGCCCACGACCGGGTCGGGGTGCTCGCCGTAGTGGGGCGGGGTGTCGAAGCTGGTGACGATTGCGGCGTGCACGGATCACTCCTCAAATCGGTTTGTACTACCAACTATATCCAGGATGGTTGGTAGTACAAACCATGTCAAGTAGGATCACGGCATGAAACCTGACGACGCGCTCGAGGACGCCCTCGTCCGGGTGTCCTTCCGGGTGATGGCCGTGCTCACCCGCATCGGCTCGGAGCACGACCTGTCGCTGACGCAGCTGCGGCTGCTCGGCCTGCTGCGCGACCGCAGGCCGCGCATGACCGACCTCGCGGCCTTCCTGGGCCTGGACAAGTCCACGATGTCCGGTCTGGTCGAACGCGCCGAGCGGCGCGGCCTGGTGGCACGGGGCAAGTCCCCGGAGGACCGCCGGGTGGTCGACGTGACCATCACCCCGGCGGGGCGTGAGCTCGCCGAACGGCTGCAGGAGGAGGTCAACGCGACCCTCGCGCCCTTCACCGACCGCCTGGAGCCTGCCGACCGCCACCTGCTCACCCACCTGCTCGACACCATCGCGGGCAACTCGGGGCACAGCGACGAGGAGAGGTGGCTCAACGCGCCGTGAGCCCGGTGCGAGTGCGCTTCCCAGCCCCACCGGACCGCCGCGGCACAGCGGATCGGGAGCAACGACAGCACCAGGCCACTGACCTCTGCCCGCTCGCCACCGCCTCAACCACGCTCGATTGTCCACTGTGGCCGGTCGACGTGCCGCTGCGCGGGCAGTGGGCGAGCGAGCACTGCGACGATGCGGACGCCCCGACCGCGAACACGATGGTCCGCCGCGGGTTTCACCGCGCGTGCCGCGACCTGGCAGGCGGATTCTCACCAGGTTCCTACCGTCCTCAGTGCCGATTCCGGTGCTGTGCGGTGAAAACCTCGGCGAGAATCACCGGCGACGGTCGAAACGGGGGGAAGGAACTGGATGACCCGCACCGTGCTGATCGCCGATGACGACCGCGCGATCCGCGAGTCGCTCGTCCGCGCGCTGGAGCTGGAGGGCTACTCCGTGGTCGAGGTCGACGACGGGGTGAAGGCGGTGACCCGAGCGCGCGGGCAGCGGTTCGACGTCCTCGTCCTGGACGTGTTGATGCCGGGGCTCGACGGGCTCGGCGTCGTCCGGCTCCTGCGGGCGGAGGGCGACCAGGTGCCGGTGCTGATGCTCACCGCGATGGTCGAGACCTCCGACCGGGTCGCCGGTCTGGACGCGGGCGCCGACGACTACCTGCCCAAGCCCTTCGAGCTCGACGAGCTCCTCGCCCGGCTGCGCGCGCTGCTGCGCAGGGCCGAGCCGTCGGCGGACACCGGTGACCGCGCCCTGTCGGTGGGCGCGCTGCGGCTGGACCCGGCCAGTCGCCGCGCGTGGTGGGCGGCGACCGAGCTGAACCTGACCAAGACCGAATTCGACCTGCTGGAGCTGCTCATGCGCAACGAGGGCGTGGTGCTCGACCACTCGACGGTCTACGAGCGGATCTGGGGCTTCGACTTCGGCGGGGACTCCAAGAACCTGGCCGTCTACGTCGGATACCTGCGGCGCAAGCTGGCCGCGGCGGGAGCCTCGTCGGTGATCCACACGGTGCGCGGCGTCGGCTACGCGGTGCGGTGCCCGTGAACCTCGCGACCCGATTCGCCCTCGCCTTCGCCCTCGTCGCCGCGCTCGTCGCGGCGGTGGTCGGCGTGCTCGGCTTCCGCTCCGCGGTCGAGCGCGTCAGCGGCGAGGTGGAGCGCGGCCTGCGCACGGCCGCCGCCGCGGTCATCGACGGGCACCACGCGGTGCTGCACCACCCGGTCACCAACGCCACCGACGGCGAGGGCGGGAAGGAGCCGCTGCCGCTGACCGCGCAGCGCGTGGCAGCCGACGGCACCACCACGCCGCTCGGCGGACGAGCCGTGACCTTCCCGGTCAGCGCCGCCGACCGGGCGCTCGCCGCCGGAGCCGACCGCGGCGCGACGCGCATGGCGGAGGTGATCGTGCGGTACGACACCTACCGGGTGCTGACCACGTCCCTGGGGGACGGCGGCGGCGCGGTGCAGGTCGGCATCGACATCAACCAGTCCCGGCGGGTGATGAGCGGGTTGGCCAAGGAGATCGCCGTGCTGGCCCTGCTCGTGGCCGCGGTCGCCGCCTGCCTGGGCTGGGTGCTGGCCCGCCGGATCACCCGGCGGCTGGTGCGGCTGACCGCGACCGCCGAGGAGGTCAGCGCCACCGGCTTGGGCGCGGGCGGGGTTCCGGTGCGGGGGCGGGACGAGGTGGCCCGGCTGTCGTCGTCGTTCAACACCATGCTGCGCAGGCTGGCGGACGCGCGGGAAGCGCAGGAGCGGCTGATCCAGGACATCGCGCACGAACTGCGCACGCCCCTCACCAGCCTGCGCACCAACGCCAGCGTGCTGCGCCGCCTCGACCGGCTCGGGCCGGACTCGCGCGCGCGGCTGCTCGCCGACGTGGAGGGCGAGACCAGGGAGCTGTCCCACCTGGTCGACGAGCTGATCGCGCTGGCGCTGGCCAGGGGGGTCGACGAGGAGGACAGCGACGTCGCCCTCGCCGAGGTCGTCCGCGGCGCGGCCACGCGGGCGCGCCGCCGCACCGAGCGCGAGATCGACGTCGACTCCGACCGGACGCGGGTGCGGGGGCAGCGGCTCGCGCTGGAGCGCGCCGTGGGCAACCTGCTGGAGAACGCGGCGAAGTTCGACACCGGGGGCACCGGCGCCATCACCGTCAAGGTCCGCGCGGGCACGATCGCCGTGTCCGACCGCGGCCCCGGCCTGGACGCCGGGGACCTCGACCGGATCTTCGACCGCTTCTACCGCGCGGACACCTCGCGATCGCTGCCCGGCTCCGGTCTGGGCCTGGCCATCGTGGCGGGTATCGCCGAAGCCCACGACGGGACGACCTTCGCCAGGAACCGGGCGGGCGGCGGGGCGACGATCGGCTTCACCATCGGCGCCCGCAGGCTCCTGCCCGCCCCCGACGCCGCGAGCAGTCCCGCCCCCGGTTAGACCCGGACCGCGCCGACCTGCTCGCGGATGGCCACGTCGATGTCGGTGGCGGTCAGGCCGAAGGTGCGGGCCGTCTCGGTCGCGTCCAGGTGGAACGGGGCGTACCACTGGTAGTCCATCTCGGCCATCTCGCGGGCCATCGGCACGAGCACCCCGGCCGCGCGCATGGCGAAGCGCGGCAGCTGGACGAGCTTGATCGGGGGTTTGCCCGCCGCGGCGGCGTAGCGCCGGGCGAGTTCGCGGATGGTGATGGCGGGCGGGGACGGCACGTGCCAGGCCCGCCCCCACGCCCGCTCGTCCAGGGCGAGCGTGACCAGCGCCCTGGCCATGTCGCTGTTGCAGGTGAAGGTGTGCGGCACGTCCAGGTTCCCCGGGATGAAGGCGGCGCGGCCCTTCTCCATGGCCGGACCGAGGACCAGGGAGTAGAGGCTGACCGCGTCCTTGCCGACGTAGTCGGCGCCCCGGACCTCGACGGTGCGGATGCCAGCGGCAAGCGCTTGCTCCCACAGGCGCTTGCGCAGGCGGCCCTTGCGCCCGGTGGCGGCCATCGGGGTGCGCTCGTCCATCCGCCCCCCTGGCTGCTCGCCGTAGGCGTACAGGCCCGCGGTGAGGACCAGGACCGCGTCGTTGGCCTTCGCCGCGGCGATCAGCGCCGTCTGCAGTGGCGGCAGCTCGCGCTCCCACGAGGTGTACGAGGGCGGGTTCGCGCAGTGGTAGATCGCCTTGGCGCCGCGGGACAGCTCGATCGCGCGGGTCGCGTCGGACGCGTTCGCGGCGACGCGCTCGACCAGGGGGTGCTCGGGGCCCGAGCCGCGGCGCGTGACGATCCGGACGCTCTCGCCGCGCTCGGCCAGCAGCCGCGCGACGTTCGTGCCGATGGACCCGGCCCCGATGATGACGTGTTGAGCCATGGCTGGCTTTCCTCCGGGATGACCGCTCCTCGCCGGGAGCGGCGACCGCGTGGGCGGCATCGCGGGCGAGCGCGACGCCGCTGAGCGGTGGTTCGGTTGACGTGGGCTGGTTCCGGGCGCGGTCAGTCGTCCACACCGGAGCCCTGGTAGGCGGGCACGCCTGCCAGCAGCTCGGCCACCCTGGGGTTGTGCGCGTTGCGGCGCCGGTGCAGCTGCTGGATCTTCGCGTTCAGCTCGGGGTCGTCGTCGTCGCTGACGTCGAAGATGTGGAGCTCCTCGGCCAGGTCCAGCCCGATGCTGTCGGTGTGGTAGGTCGTCGGGTGCGTCAGGTACTCGAAGAGCCCGTCCAGGTCCTCCACGACGAACACCGCGCTGTACTGGAAGTCGCCGCCGTGGTCGCGGCCCACGACGAAGGACTTGACCGCGGGGATCGAGCGGCCCTGGGCGCGCCACCCCTCCAGCGCCGCCTCGATCTGCTCCGGCGTCGCGCTCGCCTTCACCTTGGCCCGGTTGATGTGGTAGATCACTGCCCGCCTCGTTTCTAACGACGTTAGATCTTCTAACGTCGTTAACCTAACGGCGGCGCGGCGACGCTGTCAAGGAAGGGGCGACTACTGTCCTGGGAAACCAGCGAAGCGGAGTGACGGGACATGCCCAGCAGCACACGACGCGCCCGCGAACGGGCGCGGACCCGCGACCGGATCGTCGAGGTCGCGCTGCACGTCCTCGAAACCGAGGGCGCCGCCGCGTTGACGATCCGGCGCATCGCGGCCGAGGTGGAGTACACCGCACCGGTGGTCTACCAGCACTTCGCCAACAAGGACGCGCTCGTGCTGGAGCTGATCGCGCACGGCTACGACCTGATGCTGGCCCAGGCCAGGCGCATCGCCGACGAGGAACCCGACGTCGACCGGCGCGTGCTGCGCGTGGCCCGCGAGTACGTGCGGTTCGCGGGCGAGCACCCCTCCCTCTACCAGGCCATGAACGACAGCGCGGTCGACGCGGACGCGCGCAGGCGCGCCGCGCAGCCGACCGTCGACCTCCTGCTGGAGCTGCTCACCACCTGGTCGGACGCGCACGGCGTGGTGCTGGCCGACCACGCCGACGCCTGCGAGATCGTGTGGGGAACGCTGTACGGCATAGCCTCGCTCGGCCACTTCGACACCATCGGCGGCCAACGCGCGCAGCGGCTCGCCGAGCAGGCGCTCGGCGCGATCCTCCTCGGCTGGCGCGGCCAGGGCGGCGGATGAGCCCCGGCGGCCCTCAGACGAGCCGGTGGTCGTCGTTGACGGGACGGCGGGAGGCCCGCCTGCGGTCGGCGACCTGCCGCCACTGGTCGCCGTAGACGAGACCGATCATGTCCTCCTCCGCCATGACGTCGTGCGGGAAGCCGAGCTCGGGAGCGCTGATCTCGTCGAGCGCGCGCAGGACCTCGTCGTCGAGGGCGACCTCGAGCGCGCCGAGGTTGGCGGCCAACTGCTGCTCGCTGGTGGCGCCCAGCAGCGGGATGACGGTGCCGGGCCGTGCGCGCAGCCACGCGAGCGCGACCTGGGCGGGGGTCCAGCCACCGGCCTCGGCGACGGCGACGACCTCGCGCACCACGTGGTCGCCGCGCTCACCGCTGAAGTCCCAGCCGCCGCGGGTGAGGCGGCCCTGCGCGCCGTCGAGGTACTTGCCGGTCAGCCGTCCCTCGGCGAGCGGGCCCCAGGCGACGACGGCGAGGTCGTGGGCCTGCGCCATGGGCGTCAGCTCGGACTCGACCGAGCGGGCCAGCAGGTTGTAGCGCAGCTGGACGCCGACGAACGGCGACCAGCCGCGCAGCTCCGCGAGGGTGTTCGCCTGCGCGATCTCCCACGCCGACCAGTCCGAGACCCCGACGTGCAGCACCTTGCCCGCCCGGACCTGGTCGTCCAGCGCGCGCATCAGCTCCGGCAGCGGGGTGAGGGTGTCGCGGGCGTGCACCCAGAGGACGTCGACGTAGTCGGTTTCCAGACGGCGCAGGCTGGCCTCCAGCGAGGTGACCAGGTTCTTGCGGTGGTTGCCCGCCGTGTTCAGGTCGCCGGGCGCGGTCTGCGCGGTGTACTTCGTCGCGAGCACGAAGCGGTCGCGACGACCCCGCAGGGCGCGGCCGATGATCGACTCCGAAGTGCCGCCGGTGTAGACGTTCGCGGTGTCGATGAAGTTCCCGCCCGCGTCGGCGTAGAGGTCCAGCATCCTGCTGCTGGTCTCGGCGGGCGCACCCCACCCCCAGTCCTCGCCGAAGGTCATGGAGCCGAGCGCGAACTCGGAGACGCGGATGCCGGAGCGGCCCAGAAGCGTGTAGCGCATGGATGTCCCTCGTGTTAGTGCCGATCGGGAAGGCGTGGCGAGAGCTCGCCCGCAGCCCCCACGCTGCCCCGCCGCGCGGGCGGCGACCAGGCCGGCGACTTCCCGGGTGCGGCGCACCCAGGAACCCGGCGCGGTGGCGAAGTAGCCTCGGGGGCGTGGACGACGAGGGGTTGGGAGCGTTCCTGCGGGCACGCCGGGCGGCGGCCCGGCCGCATCCGGCGGCTCTCACGGGATCGGGGTACCGGCGGGTGTCCGGGCTGCGGCGCGAGGAGGTCGCGGTGCTCGCCGGCCTCAGCGCCGACTACTACACCCGGCTGGAGCAGGGTCGCGAGCGGCACCCGTCCGAGCAGGTGCTGGACGCGCTGGCCCGCGCCCTCGACCTGGACGCCGACGCGCGGGCGCACGCCTACCGCCTGGCCAACCGCACCGCACCGGGCACCCCGGCCGCCAGTGGCGGGCGGATCGGCCCCGAACTGCCCGCGCTGCTGGAGATGTGGCTGACGACGCCCGCCTACGTGATCAACCGCACCTTGGACGTCGTCGCCGAGAACGAACTCGGGCGGGCGCTGCACTCGGGCTTCGCCGAGACCGGCAACCTGGCCAGGATGACCTTCCTCGACCCCGCCGGACGCGACTTCTACGCGGACTGGGAGGTAATGGCGCACTCCGCCACCGGACACCTGCGGCTGGCGCAGGGCCACGACCCCCGCGAGCCGAGGCTGCTCGAACTGCTCGACGAGCTCACCACCGGCAGCACGGCGTTCCGCGACCTCTGGCAGCGGCACGACGTGCGCGGCAAGACCAGGGAGTCCAAGCGGTTCCGGCACCCCGACGTCGGCCTGCTGACGCTGGACTACCAGACCTTCGACGTGCGCGGCTCCTCCGGCCTGCTGCTGGTCGTGTACCACGCCCCGGCGGACAGCCCCAGCGCGGACGCCCTGGGCCTGCTCGGCTCGCTGGCCGCCAGCCGCGACCGACGGGGCGAGTCCTCCGCTGTCCCGCGGGAACGCTGATCCCGTAAGAACTCGGTAACCGGCAATCCCGCCGCGCACGACCGGCCGTCCGGTTGGATGTCGGGGGGAACAACGGGTTGTCGGGAGGACGGAATGAACTGGACCCGGCGCGGGCGGGCGAGGTCCTGGGTGATCGGGGTCCTGGCGGTCGGCCTCGTCGTGCTGGCCGCGGGGATGTACTGGTTCCAGCCGTGGAAGCTCTGGGTGGACGAGGCGGTGCACGAGGACCTGGCCCTGCCGAGCCGGACCCAGCAGGCGGAGGACCAGCTCCCGTCCGACGCGCCGAGCTCGGCGGTGTCGCCGACGCCGTCCGAGCCCCGGACGCTGGCGACCGGCGCGCTGATCAGCCACGAGCACGAGACCAGCGGCACCGTGCGGATCGTGCGGCTGCCCGACGGGGCGCTGGTGCTGCGCTTGGAGGACATCAGCACCAGCAACGGGCCCGACCTCCACGTCTGGGTCACCGACGCACCGGTCAAGCCGGGCAAGGACGGCTGGGGCGTGTTCGACGACGGCGCCTACGTGAGCGCGGGGAAGCTCAAGGGCAACAAGGGCAGCCAGAACTACGAACTGCCCGCCGATCTCGACCTCGACCGCTACTCCAGCGTGACCATCTGGTGCGACCGCTTCGACGTCTCCTTCGGTGCCGCGGAACTGGCCAAGAACGCCGCGTGATCCCTTCCGCCGGGACGCCCGCCACCAGCGCTGCCCGTCGCGTCGAGACCGGAAAAATGTACCGAAGAGTACAGTTGACGGTGTGACCACCCCCAAGGGCGCCGCCACCCGTCTGCGCATCGTGGAGGCCGCCGCGGCCGAGATCCGCGAACGCGGCACGATCGCCACCACCCTCGACGACGTGTGCAGGCGCAGCGGCACCGGCAAGAGCCAGCTGTTCCACTACTTCCCCCAGGGCCGGGAGCAGCTGCTGCTCGCGGTCACCGAGTTCGAGGCCGAGCGGGTGTTCCAGGACCAGGAGCCGTACTTGCACGAGCTCGACTCGCGCACGGCGTGGGAGGCGTGGCGCGACGCCATCGTCGAGACCTGCCGCGACCAGGGGCCGCACTGCCCGCTGGGCGTGCTGATCGCCGACGTGGGCCGGTACAGCCCGGCCGCCCAGGCCGTCACGACGCAGCTGATCCGGCGGTGGCAGGCGGCTGTGCGGGCGGGCATCGAGGCCACGCGGGCGGCGGGCGGGATCGGCCCGGACCTCGACGCCGACCGCACGGCCGCGGCCGTGATCACCGCCATCCAGGGCGGCGTCAGCGTGCTGCTCTCCACCGGTTCCGCGACGCACCTGGAGGTCGCGCTGGACCTCTGCCTGGACCACCTGTTCGCCGCGAACGCGCGGCCGGTGGGCTGACCCGGTCCCCGGCGCGTGATCGCGCGGGAACTTTCCACCCCGCGCGTCCGACTCTCTGACGAGGAGGCGCATCGGCGTCATCCCGGTCGCGGAGGTGCCAGCACGATGATCCAGGTGGAGGCGACGATCGAGAGCGCCCGGCGCGGGCCGGGGCTGCGGGCGGACTTGCGAACAGCCGTGCTCGACGCCACGGCCGCGCTGCTGATCACGGCGGCGATCTTCGCGTGGCTCTACGCGCGAGTGCGGTCCGGGACTTCGGCGACCCTCGCGGTGATGCCGTACCTCGCCGACGCCGACACCTACCTGATGTACTGGCTGTGCCAGGCGTTCGGCTGGACGGCGCTGCTGTGGGCGTGGCTGACGACCGTGCTGGGGCTGGTCCGCTCCAGCGCCCGACCGGCGTGGTCGCGCCTGTCACCGGTCGCCGTCGAGCGGTGGCACCGCGCCACCAGCCTGACCACGATCGGGCTGATGTTCGCCCACGCCTTCTGGTTCTTCGCCGAACTGGTGCGCTCCAACGAGCACGGCCTGGACTGGGCGGGCCGGTTCGGCACCGCGTTCGTCGAGGTGTTCGTGCCCGGCGGGTACCAGTCGGGCACCGGCCGGGTCGCGATCCTGCTCGGGCTGCTGGCGTTCTACCTCGCCATCCCGCTGGGGCTGGCCTACTACCTGCGCGCCCGCACCGGCGCTCGGGTGTGGCGGGCGCTGCACCGGTTCGTGATCGCCGTCTACGTCCTCAGCGTCTGGCACACCCTGCTGTACGGCACGAACGTCTGGTTCGACGGCTGGCCCCGCACCACCCTGTGGGTCCTGCAGCTGCCGGTCGCCGCGCTGCTGCTGGCCCGGCTGCTCGCCCCGGCGCGCCCCGCCGAGCGGCTCGGGCGGACCAGGGGCGTGCTGGTGACCGGCAGGCGGGCGGTGGCGCTGCTGGCGGTCGTCGGCGCGATCGGCGCGCTGGTCGCCGTGGTGGTCAGCGGCCGGGACGGCGGACGCACCCCCGGCGCGCACCACAGCGCGGGTCTGTCGGTGCTGCCGTGGATGGTGTGGCTCGGGTTCGCGGTCTTCACCGTGGCGGTGGTCGTGGCGGTCGCCCTGGTCCGGCGCGCCGAGCGGGGTTCGCCGGTCCGCTGACGCGCCTCAGGCCCGCGCCCTGATCCTGGTCGCGGCGCGGCGCAGCAGGGCGGAGCGACCGCGGTTGGGCACCGTCCACAGGTCGTGGCCGTGCAGGCCCCAGTGGCCGAGCAGGCTGTTGGCGGCGAGGAAACCGGTGGTGGCGGCGCGCTCCATCAACGCGACGGGCAGGTCCACCCTGGCCAGGTCGCCCGCGACCACCAGGGTCGGGTCGGGGGTGGCGACGGTGGGGCGGGTGGTGAACGAGCCGGGGGCGAACAGGGGGCAGTCGGCGGACAGGACGTGCTCCTCCTGGCGCACCCGCGCGCCGGACAGCTCCGGGTAGACCGCCTCCAGCTCGCGCACCAGGGTGGCCACCACCTCGTCCTGGTCGCAGTCCTCGTCCAGGGCGTAGGCGTGCAGCTCCACGACGGAGCCGCCGGTGCGGTCGCGGTAGGCGCGCGCCTGGTCCTCGAAGTGGTCGAGCACGCTGACGTTGTCCAGCCGCCCGAAGCCGCTGGTGCCCAGGAACGGGGCGCGGTCGGGCCGGGCGGGGCGGTCCAGCCACAGCCTGCTCACCAGGAACGGCGGGGTGGTGCGCAGGCCCGCCACTCGCGCGCGCCACTGCGGGGTGGCCAGTTCCGGTGAGGCCTCGACCAGGGCGCGCAGGCCGTTGACGTCCACCGCGAGCACGACCGCGTCCACGTCCTCCGCGCCGCCCGCCACCACCCGGTAGCCCTCGGCGCGGCGGGTCACCCGCTCGACCGCGCTGCCGGTGCGCACCTCCACGCCCAGCGCCGCCAGGTGCTCGCGCATCGGCTCCCAGATCGCCGCCGGGTACGGGTCGCGCGGCACGTCGAACAGCAGGCCCTCGCTGGAGCCCAGGAAGTAGATGTGGAACATGGTCACCAGCTCGGCGGCCGACAGCTTCGACGGGTGGGCGAAGAAGCTGCGCGAGAACACCTCGAACGCCAGGTGCCGGGCCGCGTCGGGGAAGCGGATGCCGCGCAGGAACCCGTCCGCGTCCACGTCGTCGAGCTCGGCGTAGGTGCGCGGCAGCGACACGTCGAACAGCGCGGTGGCCGCGCGGGTGTCCATCCGCGCCAGGTCCCGCAGCGTGAACGTCTCGCTGCGCAGCACGAACCCGGCCACGTTCCACGGCGGGGTCAGCGGCAGCCGCGCGAAGCTCTCCCGCGTGCCGTTGGCGTGCAGCAGCGGGTAGTCGGCCACCGGCCGCAGCCGGGCCAGGTCCGGGTCGGCGCGGCGCAGCAGGGCCCGCAGGTTGTAGTACTGCCGGAAGAAGGCGTGGAAGCCGCGCGTCATCGTCTCCCCGGTGCGGGTGGTCCACCCGCGCACCCGGCCGCCCAGCTCGTCGTGCCGCTCGTGCAGCACCACCCGCACGCCGCGCTCGGCCAGCGCGACCGCCGCGGCCACCCCGGCGATGCCGCCGCCGACGACGGCGACGCGCGGCTCGCGCCCGCTCTCGGCGCGGGCCCGGCCGGGGCGTCCTGGCAGCAGGCGCGCGCGGCGGTCGCGACCCGACGGCGGGCCCTGCCTGCCGGTGAGCAGGAACAGGGGCAGGCCGGGGGTGGTGGTCATGTCAGCGATCCTGGCACCGCCGCACCGCCCTCGCCCGGTGGAGCGCGACCCGCTCATCCGGTCCGATCGGGTGAGCGCCGCTAGGGTTGCGTGACATGTCGACGCGCCAGGTCCTCCGCGTTCCCACCCGCGCGGTCCCGGCCGCCGCCTGGGTCCTCGCGCTCGGCGTGGTGCTCACCCAGATCGTCTACTCGATGACCGACCCCGCCGACCGGATCTTCACCACGGTGCTCTCGGTCGCGCTGTTCTGCGCGGCCTCGGTGCTCGACGCGGCCCGCCGCGCGGGCGCTCGCGCGGCCGGGCTGCTGGTCCTGGTCGCCGGTGGCGGCGGGCTGCTGGCCGAGGCGGTGGGCGTGCGCACCGGGTTCCCGTTCGGCGAGTACGCCTACACCGACGCGCTGGGCGCGCAACTGCTGGGCGTGCCGGTGGTGGTGCCGATGGCGTGGATCATGATGGCCTGGCCGTCGGTGCTGGTGGGACGGGCGCTGGGGAACCGGCTGCCGGGCGGGGGCCGGGCGGTGGTCCCGGTCGCGACGTGGGCGCTGGCGTCGTGGGACGTGTTCCTGGACCCGCAGATGGTCGACGCGGGCCACTGGACGTGGGCGCACCCGACGCCCGCGCTGCCCGGCGTGGCGGGCGTCCCGCTGACCAACTTCGCGGGCTGGCTGCTGGTCGCCGCGCTGATCACCGGCGCGCTGCACGCGCTGCTGGACCACGACCCCGGCGTGGACCCGCGTCGCGGCCCCGCGCCCGCGCTGTACCTGTGGACCTACGGCTCGTCGGTGTGGGCGCACGCGGCGTTCTTCGACCGGCCCGGCTCGTCGCTGGTCGGCGGGCTGCTGATGGGCGCGGTCGCGGTGCCGTTCGCGGTCGCGCTGTGGCGGGCGCACCGGTGAGGCGGCTGCTGGGGGCGCTGGTCGCGGGCGGGTCGGCGACCGCCGCGCTGGGCACGGCGCACGCGCTGGTCAACGCCCGGCTGGTGCGCACGCCACCCGCCGACCCGCCGCCGTGCGCGGAACCGGTGTCGGTGCTGGTGCCCGCCAGGAACGAGGCGCACCGCGTCACGCCGACGCTGCGGTCGCTGCTGGCGCAGCGGGGCGTGCCCGACCTGGAGGTGCTGGTCTGCGACGACGGGTCGACCGACGGCACCGCCGACGTGGTGCGCGCCGTGGCGGCGGGTGACCCGAGGGTGCGGCTGATCACCGGCTCCCCTCCCCCGGACGGCCTGCCCGGCAAACCCGGCGCGTGCGCGCGGCTGGCCGCCGAGGCGCGCGGGCGGGTGCTGGTGTGCGTGGACGCGGACGTGGTGCTGGAGCCGCACGCGGTGGCGGCCACCGTCCACCTGCTGCGGTCGGCGGGGTTGGACGCGGTGTCGCCGTTCCCGCGCCAGCTGGCCGACGACGCGGCGACGCGCCTGGTGCAGCCGCTGCTGCAGTGGTCGTGGCTGGTGTTCCTGCCGCTGCGGCTGGCCGAGCGGTCCCCGCGCGAGTCGCTGAGCGCGGCCAACGGCCAGTTCTTCGCCGTGGACGCGGACGCCCTGCGGCGCTGCGGCGGGTTCGAGGCGGTGGCCGACGCCGTGCTGGACGACATCGCGCTCATGCGGGCGGTGAAGCGGTCCGGTGGGCGCGGGGCGGTGGCCGACGGGTCGGGCGTGGCGCGGTGCCGCATGTACCGGGGGTGGGCGGAGGTCGCGGCGGGCTACGAGAAGTCGCTGTGGGCGGCCACCGGCAGCCCGCTGAACGCGGTGCTGCTCGCCGTCCTGCTGGGGTGGGTGTTCGTGCTGCCGCCGGTGGCCGCGCTGACCGGGTCGCGGGTGGGGCTGCTGGGGTACGCGGCGGCGGTGCTGGGGCGCGCGGTGACGGCTCGGCGCACCGGTGGCCGGGCGTGGCCGGACGCGCTGGCGCACCCGGTGTCGGTCGGCGTGCTGCTGCGCCTGCTGGCGCGCTCGTGGCGGGCCCGCCGCGCGGGGACGCTGACCTGGAAGGGCCGACCGCTGCACGGGAGCCGCTGATGGCGCGGGTCGTCGTGGTCGGCGCGGGCATGGGCGGGCTGGCCGCCGCCGCGCGCCTGGCCGCCACCGGGCACCGGGTGACCGTGCTGGAGCAGTCCGGCACGTACGGCGGCAAGCTCGGCGAGCTGCGGCGCGACGGGTTCGCGTTCGACACCGGGCCGTCGCTGCTGACCCTGCCGCGGGTCTACCGCGACCTGTTCGCCGAGACCGGCGGCGACTTGGACGCGGCGGTCGAAGTCGTGCCGGTGGAGCCCACCTGCCACTACCGGTTCGCCGACGGGTCCGAAGTGGACCTCCCGCACGACCCGGCCGCCGTGCCCGGCGCGCTGGAGGCGGCCTTCGGCGCGGGCGCCGGGCGGGAGTGGGCGGAGCTGATGGCCGACGCCGCCCGGCTGTGGGAGCTGGTGGGCGAGTCCGTGCTGCAGCGCCCGCTCAACGGGGTGGGCGACCTGGTGCGGCGCTCGGCGAGCGTGCGCGACCTGTGGGCGCTGGCGCCGTGGCGGACCCTGCGCGCGGTGGGCAGGCGGCTGTCCGACCCGCGCGCCCGGATGCTGCTGGACCGCTACGCCACCTACAGCGGCTCGGACCCGCGCCGCCTGCCCGGCCTGATGACCGTCGTGCCCTACGTCGAGCAGCGCTACGGCGGCTGGTACGTGCGCGGCGGCCTGCGCAGGCTCGGCGACGCGCTGTTCGCGCACTGCCGGGGGCTCGGGGTGCGCTTCGAGTTCGGGGCCCGCGTCACGGCGGTGCGCGCGGCGGGCGGTGGGGTGACCCTGGAGGGCGGCGCGGTGGTGCCCGCCGACGTCGTGGTCTCCGACGCGGACGCGCGGCACCTCTACGGCCACCTGCTCACCGACCGCCGGGCCCGCGCCCCCCGCCGCGCGCTGGCCCGCGCGGTGCCGTCCCTGTCCGGGTTCGTGCTGCTGCTGGCGCTGCGCGGGCGTTCGCCGCGCCCCTACCACCACCGCGTGCTGTTCCCCGCCGACTACGACGCCGAGTTCGACGCCCTGTTCGGCCCGGACCCGCGACCGGTGCCCGACCCGACGGTCTACGTGTGCTCCCCGGACGACCCGACCGTCGCCCCGGAGGGGCACGAGGCGTGGTTCGTGCTGGTCAACGCCCCGCGCCAGGGCCAGGTGGACTGGACCGCGCCCGGAGTCGCCGAGGGGTACGTCGACCGCGTGCTGGACGTGCTCGCCGAACGCGGGCACGACGTGCGCGACCGGCTGCTGTGGCGCGAGGTCCGCACTCCGGCCGATTGGGAGCGCGACACCGGATCGGTCGGCGGCGCGCTGTACGGCTCGTCGTCCAACGGGGCGCGCGCCGCGCTGCTGCGCCCGGCCAACCGCAGCCCCGTGCCCGGCCTCTACCTGGTCGGCGGCTCCGCCCACCCCGGCGGCGGGCTGCCGCTGGTGGCCATGTCCGCCAAGATCGCCGCCGACCTCATCGGCCCTGCGTGAGGTCCGGCGCGAGTTCCGGCGCGGCGCGGTCGCGCAGCTCCCGGCGCAGCGCGACGGCCAGGTGCGCGCCGCCCGCCACGGCCACCACCGCCCACAGCACCAGGCACACGGCCCCCCACGACCAGCCCGTCCACGGCGTGCCGCCGGTCCACAGCCCCGCACCCAGGCACGCCACCGCCGCGATCACCACGCGCGTCGGGCGCTCGGCCACGGTGATCGCCCCCGCGCCGGTCATCCCCGCGCCCTGGGCGCGGGCGCGGGCGTACTCGTGCAGGAACAGCGACCCGCCCACCGCGGCCGCGAGCCACCCCGGCCCGCCCAGCACCACCAGCAGCAGCACCAGGCACACGTCGCCGAGCCGGTCGGCCACCGCGTCCACCACCGCCCCCAGCGGGCGGGCGCGGCCGGTGCGCAGGGCCACCGCCCCGTCCACGCCGTCGAGCAGCCCCGACAGCACCACCAGCGCGCACGCGAGCAGCGCCCACCGCCCACCCGCCGCCGCCACGCCCACCGCGCCCGCGGCGATCACCACGCCCGCTGCCGACAGCGCGTCGGGCGGCACCCGCAGCAGCCCCTTCGCCAGCAGGTGGACGAGCCTGATCCACCCCACCGCCAGGCGGTTGCCGGACACGTCGTGCCCGTGCAGCCGTGACCAACCCCGCACCTCGTCCACCGCACCACCGTAGGTCGGCCGGTGTGCGCCCGCCGGTCGCGGGGTACACCCGACCATGCGAACGGTCCGTGCGGTGCTGCGGCACGCCCTGGCGGCACTGCGCGGACGCGACCTGGCGCTGTGGGCGGCCGGGATCACCTTCTTCGCGGCGCTGGCGGTGGTGCCGGTGCTGCTGCTGGCGCTGCGCGGGGCGGCGGTCCTCTTCGGACCGGACCTGGTCACCGATGGCGTGCGGCTGCTGAGCGGGGCACTGCCCGACGCGCAGGCGCCAGGGCCCGCGCTGCGCGCGCTGACCGACGCCGCGCTGGGCGCGTCGTGGCCGGTGCTGCTGTCCACCCTGCTGCCCGCCAGCCTCTACGGCGAGGGACTGCGCCGGGGCCTGCTGCAGATCGCGGGCGAGCCGTCCGGCGCGAAGACCGGCTGGCTGGGTCGGATCGGCTTCCTGCCGGTGCTGCTCGCCGCTCCCCTGCTGGTGGCCGCGCCGCTGGCGCTCGCGCCGTCGGTCGCCCCCGACTACCGGGCGGGCGGCTGGTCGGCGGTGTGGGGTGTCGTGGTGTCGTTCCACGTCGACTGGGTCGCGTTGTCGGTGGCGACCTGCCTGGTGTTCCTGGCCACCGGCCCCAGCCTGCTGCCCCGCGCGCTCGCCGTCGTCGGCGGGTTCTGCGCGGGCGCGGTGCTGACCGGGTTCCTGCACGGGTTCCTGCTGTTCCTGGCCATCCCGGTGGACTGGGCGTTCCCGTTCGCCGGTCTGGAGGTGGTGGGCGCGGTTGCCGCTCTGGGCCTGTGGCTGTACCTGCTGCACATCGTCCTGCTGCTGGCCTACCGGGTGCTGCTGAGCGCCCACGAGGTCCGCCGATCACCACCCCGGACCTGATCGCGCCGGACGGCACGACCTACCGCCTCCAGCACCAGCCGACGAGCAGTCAGCCGGACCCCGGTGGCACCTTCACCGTCGGCCTGCCCTACGAGACCCGCGACGGCACCTGGCGGCTGCGGGTGCACAACGTGGTCTGGGCGGGGCCGGGCTCCCTCGACCGGTGGAGCCTGACGCTGTAACCCGACCAGGGGGATCGCCGCCCGCTCAGCGCGGCGGCAATCCCCTCCCGGTGCGACGGCTCACCCGGACGCCGAGGCGATCATGGACGAGTAATTCGACTCGACGTGCGCTCCGGCCCGCACCGGATGGCGATATCCGCGATCACGTCCGTTGACACGCCATTGATCACGAGATTACCGACACCGCCGAGCAGCGGTTCCACCCGAGCAGTGCGGAAACCGCGATCAGACCATTCCACCGGCGGCTGCTCAGGGTGTCCTGGCACGACCCAGTCGGGATGACGTGAGGCCGCTGCTGTCCGTGTCGCTCCTATCAAGAGCATTACCGGGATCGGGTGAAGTGACCTACGATCGGTCCTGGTCAACACACCGACAGTCGACCCGGCTCCTCGTCGACGGCAGACGTGCTCTTTCCATCGGGTGATCGTATAAGAACAAGTTGCCCGACGACTCCGGCGGGTTGTACGGTCGGGTTCGCGGCGATCGGCAATCGACGAAGCTGGGCGGCTACACCGGTTGAGCCGCGTTATATCGAAACCAATCACGAGACCTGGCACCCTGCCATCACGGCACGAACGCGCTGTCGCCGTCGGTGAGCACGTGAATGTGATCCGAATGGATGGGCGGCGCACAGGTCGCGAGGTGTGTTCCCGGCACTGCTCGCGGATGTCGACACACACCGCCCTCACCGGCTCCGCACCCACCACCGATCCGGCGCCATGGCGGTCGGTGCGGCACGTTCCTCCTCGACCGCTCGGAGAGCGCGTCGGGAAACCACGGGATCGGAGAAGGACATGCCCCTGGAAGGATCGCCGCAGTTGGAAGCACGGCTGGAGAAGCTGTTCAAGGCGATCGACCGCGACGGCAGCGGGTGCGTCGAGCGGAGCGACTACGAACGCGTCGTGGACCGGTACAACACCCTGTTCGAGGTCGACCCCGAGTCGCCCGAGGGGCAGGAGCTGCTGGGAGCCCACATGATGCTCTACTCGGAGGTGGTGCGGCACGCTCAAGGCCACGACCGCGTGTCGAAACAGGAGTACGTGTCCGCTCTCCTGCAGATGCTGGTGGAGACGAACCGCGACAACTTGTTGATGGCCATGCCCAACGCCGTCTTCGACGTGATCGACCGGAACGACGACGACATGATCGACGAGCAGGAGTTCAGGCGGTTCCTGCAGGTGTGGCAGATCGACAGCCCGGCGACCATGGAGGTGTTCACCAGGCTCGACACGGACCGGGACGGCCGGATCAGCCGCCACGAGTACGTCAGTTCGTGGCGCGACTTCTTCTCCGACAGCACCACCGCACCGGGCACGCTGTACTGCCGGTGCGCATGACCCTGTCGACGTCGGCCTGCCACCGGGTCGGGCGGGTTCATCGCCTGACCCGGCACCGATAACGCGGAACTCGCCGACCGGTCAGCACACGCCGTCGTCGGACTTGGGGTTGGTCAGGCCGAACAACGGGCGGCACCGCACGCCCAGCCACGCGCCGCACAGCGCGCAGACACCCCAGATCCAGCCGTGCAGGCTGCCGGAGGAGATGCCGCCCAGCAGCGCGCCGATGTTGCAGCCGCCGGACATCCGCGAGCCGACGCCCATCAGGAAGCCGCCCAGCAGCGCCGCCAGCGCGGTGCGCCACGCCACCCGGCTGTGCAACCGCCAGGTGCTCGCCGCGGCGGCGGCCACGGCCGCGCCGAGCACGATGCCGATGTTGGTCAGGCTGGTCCGGTCGGCCAGCACGGAGCCTGCCAGCGCCGCCGCCTGCTCGCCCTCCCGCCAGAACGGCCAGTGCTCCGGGTGCGCGCCGAAGAGCTGGAGGATCTTCGCGCCCCACAAGGAGTAGGCGCCGGTGACGCCCCACACCTGACCGGACACCAGGAACACCACGCCCGCCAGCAGGCCGAGCACGATCGCTCCGGCGAACACCGACCACGAGCCCCGGTACAGCCGGGCCAGGCCGTGCGCGGTCGGCGGCGGCACGACCGGGGGCGGGTTGCGGCGGTGCTGCACCACCAGGGTGGCCGCCACGACGCCGAGCAGCGCGAGCGCGGTGATCGCCCACGAGCCGAACCAGCCGACGTGGTCGGCGAGCAGGACGCCGCCGGTCTGCGGCAGCCGGTCCAGCAGCGGCATCAGCCAGGTGCAGAACACCGCGCCCGCCACGAAACCGCCCAGCGCGGGCACGATCGTGCTCTGCCCCGACCCCACCGCGAACAGGGTTCCGGAGGCGCAGGAGCCCGCGAGCTGCATCCCGACGCCGAACAGGGCGGCCCCGAGGAGCAGCGGCACGCCCAGCGACCCCGCCTGGGCGTGCGGGACCGCGCCGAACAGCCCCAGCCCACCCGCCGAGATCGCCGCGACGGCCGTCGCGGCGGTGCCCAGCAGCAGCGCCTGGGCGCGCAGCCCCTGGCCGTTGCCGACGGCGACCAGCCGCTGCCAGGCCGAGGCGAAGCCGAACCGCGAGTGGAACAGCGCCATCCCCAGCAGCAGTCCCAGCGCCAGGTAGACACCCTCCCTGGCGCCGTGGGTGACGGCCACGGCCGCCGTCACCAGCACCGCCAGCGCCGACGCCACCAGCAGCGGCACGGGCCGGATGGGGGCGCTGGGGTCCGGCGGCGGTGGGGCGCACGAGGTCCGGGCCGCGCCGAGGAACCTGCGGTCCACCCGGACGTCGGTGGGCACCACCGGAACGCGGCGCACGGTGACCGGCATCGCCACTCCCCGGTTCAGGCCCGGCTCGCGGCGGCGGCCCGGCGGAGTTCCTCCACGTCCAGCTCCCGGACTTGGCGCAGCACGTCCTGCAGCGCCTCCTCGGGAAGCGCGCCCTCGTGCGCGAACACCAGGGCGCCACCGCGCAGGACGGCGATCTTCGGGATCGCCTCGACGTCGAAGGCGGTCCGCAGTTCCGGCTGCTTCTCGACGTCGACCAGGGCGAAGGTGATGTCGCGGTTCTCGTCGGCGGTGTCGGTGTAGGCGGTGCGGAAGGCCCGGCACGGGCCGCACCAGGACGCACCGAAGTTGATGACCAGGAAGTCGTTCCCGGCCAGGACGTCCTCGAAGTCCTCCGCGCGGAGCTCGATCAGGCCCGCGGTGTCGTCCGGCATGTCAGCGGCCAATCATCAGATGAGGGAGGGTTCCGACGCGGGGTCTTCCGCACCGGCCATCACGTGCTCCAGCAGCCCCAGCACGGTCTGCTTCACCTCCTCGCGGACCCGCGCGTCGCAGCGGAGGATGGGGATCGACGGGTCGAGCGCCATCGCCTTGCGGACGCTGTCCAGCGAGTGGTGCAGGATGCCGTCGAAGGTGTTCACCACCACGATGTAGGGGATCTGCCGGTTCTCGAAGAAGTCGACCGAGGTGAAGGAGTCGGCCAGGCGGCGGGTGTCCACCAGCACCACGGCGCCGATCGCGCCGCGCACCAGGTTGTCCCACATGAACCAGAACCGCTCCTGCCCCGGCGTGCCGAACAGGTACAGCAGCAGGTCGTCCTCCAGCTCGACCCGGCCGAAGTCCATCGCCACCGTCGTGGTGCCCTTGAGGGGAACCCGCTTGGTGTCGTCGAAGTCGGTGCTGGCCGCGGTCATCATCGCCTCGGTGGTCAGCGGCTTGATGTCCGAGACCGAGCCGACGAAGGTCGTCTTGCCCACGCCGAAGCTGCCCGCGACCACGACCTTGACCGAGGTGACCGCCTTGCGCTGCGCCTTGCGCGCGGCGCGGTCGGCCCGCGCCCCGTTGTCCGTCATGCCCAACCCCTCTCCACCGCGACCGGTCGCCCGGTCACGCGCCAGCGCCCTCGTTGACCGCGACCCGCTCGTCCGGCGTCAGCGTCCGACCCACCCGGTCGACCAGCAGGGCCATCTCGTAGGCGATCTGGCCGACGTCGTGGCCGGGATCGGCCAGCACCGCCAGGGACGAGCCGTCGCTGATCGACATCAGCAGCATGGTCCCGGCGTCCATCTCCAGGATGGTCTCGTTGACGTTGCCCGCCTCGAAGCACTGCGCCGCGCCGTCGGCGAGGCTCACCAGGCCGCAGGCCACGGCGGCGAGCTGGTCGGCGCGGTCCTCCGGCAGGCTGTCGGACGCGGCGAGCAGCAGGCCGTCCGCGGACACCGCGATGCCGTGCGCGACACCGGGTACCCGCTCCGCGAAGTCGTTGATCAGCCAGTCGTAATCGTTGTCCTGCGCGGACTTCTCGGCCATTTCTTCCTCCACTCCCCCGGCTCGCGCCGGGTCCGCGTGGCGCGGCGCGCTCACGCGCCGTCGCCCTTCCTGCCCATGGCCTTCCACCCGCCGGACCGCTTCGACCGCGTGCCCGACGTCTTCTTGGCCCGCTGCACACCCCGCTGGAAGCTGGAGATCCGCAGCCTGGTGTGCTCGGGGTCGCGCTCCACCGGCTGCGCCCGACGGCCCGCACCGGACCCGGCGCTGCCCGGCAGCAGCTGGGCGCCGCGTTCGCGCATGGGCAGGCCGTCCTCGGTGTAGGCGTACCTCTCCGGCCTGGACATCGTCTCCACGACGTTCCAGTCGTCGTCGACCACCGATTGCCAGTTCTCCGGCCGCTCGCGGTCCCGTGCGCTCGGGGCGACCGAGACCGCCCTCGGCTGCTCGGCGGTGTCGCGGGCGCGGAACCACGCCGACGCGGCGCGCTCGGCCGGGCTCTTGACCGCACCGGCCTTGCCGATGACCCGGTTGGGCTTGCGCAGCGGCAGCTCCTCCGGGACGTCGGCGTGGGCCTGCTCGACCAGCTCCCGCGCGCGCTCCTCGGGGGAGGAGCGGACCGCGGTCGCGGTCGCTGCCCCGGTGCGCGCCGGGGTGTCGGTGTCGGACCCGCCGACGGAGACCAGCCGCCTCGGCTTCGTGCCGCCGGTGGGCTCGTCGGACTGGGCGCGGCGCAGCTGCGCGGCCTTCATCGCGTGCCTGCGGTCGGCCCACCCCGGCCGCTCGGCCTCCACCACGAAGTCTGCGGGCACCGAGACCAGCACGGTGACACCGGGGAAGTTCTCACCGCCCAGCAGCTCGACGCCGAAGCCGTGCCTGCCCGCCAGCCTGCCGACGACCAGCAGGCCGACCCGGCGGGAGGTGGCCAGCTCCAGCGAGCCGAGCCGGGTCAGCCGCTCGTTGGCGGCGCGGACCTCCTCGTCGGACATGCCGATGCCGTTGTCGGCCACCGCGATCGACAGGCTGCCGTCGCGCAGCACCTGGGCCTGCACGGTCACCGCGGTGTCCGGCGCGGAGAACGCGGTGGCGTTGTCGATCAGCTCGGCCAACATCCGGATCAGGTCGCCCGCGGCCGAGTCGACCACCTTCGCCTTGGGCGGGTCGACCGCCTCGACGCGCTGGTACTGCTCGACCTCGGACATCGCGGCCTGGATCACGTTGGCCACCGGGACCGGCATCCCCGTCTTGCGCACCAGCTCGGTGCCGGACAGCACCAGGACGTTCTCGTTGTTGCGGCGGGTGCGCGTGACCAGGTGGTCGAGCTGGAACAGCTTGGTCAGCTGGTCGGGCGAGTCGGCTTCCTGCTCCAGCTGCTGGACCAGCTGCAGCTGCCGCTGCACCAGCGACTGGCTGCGGCGGAACATGTTGACGAACACCTCCGCGTAGCCCGAGCGCATCTTGGCCTGCTCGGTGGCGGCCTGCACGGCCTCGCCGCAGACGGTGTCGAAGGCCGCCGCGATGGCGCCGAACTCGCCGCCCGCGGGCGCGGGCATCGACGGCCGCTCGGCGGCGCGCCCGTCCCGCGCCCGCTGCAGCGCGGCGGGCAGCTTGTCGCCCGCGATGTCGATCGCCGCCGCCCGCAGCGCGCCGACCGCCCCGCGAACGTGCCGCAGCACCGCGAAAGCCACCGCGGCGGCCAGCAGCGCTGCCGCCACCAGCCCGACGACCAGGTTCCGCTGCGTCGCCGCGGCGTCGGCGGCGTGCGCGCCCACCTCGTCGACCGCCGCGTCGGTCAGCCGGGCCAGCGCCTCTCCGACCTGGTCGATGACCGGCTGGGAGACCGTCAGCCACTGCGGTGCCGACACCGACGGGCGGAAGACGCCGTCGGGCCCCAGCACGGCCGCGGCGAGCTGGTCGCGCGCGTCGACGGCGGTCGCGACCACGGTGGAGGACAGCAGCGCCTGCGCCTCACCCGACGCGGCCGAGCTGAACCGGCCGAACCAGGCCGTGGCCAGCGCGGTGGCGGCGCGGGCCTGGCCGAGCTGCGGTTCGGGCAGGGCGCGCGCGGCGAGGCCGAGCGCGATGAACGACTGCTGCTGCGACAGGTGCTCGTTCGCCCGCGCCAGGTCGTGCGCGGTGGAGAGCCGGTGGGCGGGTTCGGCCCGCGCGATGGCGGGCAGCAGCGCGGCGTGCAGGTCCAGCAGGGCCCCGGTGACCGCGGAGTACTCGGCCACCGCCTGGGTGGGGACCGCGATGGCGCGCACCTCGTCCAGGCGGGCCAGCCGGGCCTGGGCGGTCTCCGCCGCGCGGCCGGGGTCGGCCACCTGCGCGAGCGCGCCGGTCAGCTGGGCGACGGCGGCGTCGGTCCCGGCGCGGGCGGCGGTCAGCCGCTCGCCGCCGGTCTGGCCCGCCACCAGCTCGCGCTCGTCCTGGACCGCGGCGAGCGCCGAGGAGGCGCCGCGCACGGCCTGGACGACGCGCTCGTCGGTCCGGTGGGCGCCGAGGGCGTCGGCACCGCGCCAGAGCAGGCCGGTGCCCGCCGCGAGCGCGACGACGAGCGGCAGCGCGAGCACGGCGGCGATCTTGAGGGGCAGGGTCCAGTCGCGCCACGCCAGCAGCGCGCGGACCCTTCCTGTGGTGGCCAAGGTCTTCCCCCGTTCTCAGGCGAGCTTCGCCAGGCTGGCGTGCACGCGTTTGAGCAGCGCCAGGGGCGGCTTGCCGTCGAAGATCGGCGCGGTGTCGTGCGGCACCAGCAGGCCCAGGTCGAGCGCGTCGCCGATGAGCACCTTGGCCACGCCGATCGGGGCGTCGATCGCCACCGCGATCTCGGCGACCGACTGCGGCGACTCGCACTGGCGGCAGATGCGCATCTGGTCCTCGTCCAGCTCGCGCTCGCCCGGCCACTCCTCGTGCAGCCCCGTCGCGGTGAGCACGGTCTCGAACTGCAGGTCGTGCGCCGCCTCCGCCCGGCCGCCCGCGCGGACGTAGGGCCGGACGACGGTGGCGTCCTCACCCTCCGGAACGCACTCGGGGGTGCCGTCCTCACCCGGCGTCAAACGGCACAGGTCGCTGCCGTCCTGAGTCCTGCCCTCGACGAACCAGCGGGGCAGCGCGACGGGCGAGAGCTGCGTCAGCACCTCCACCACGGTGGTGCGCGAGCCGCCGGTCCCCGTCTCGTCCGCGGGCGTCCTGACCCGGAAGTCGCGGTCGGCCCACTCCCCGTAGTCGGCCCACCCGCCGAACCGATCTCGCTGCGTATTGGATGTGCTCACCCCTGGCTCCTCGCTGGTGCTGCTCGGTCTTGGCTAGGCATTCGGCACCGTGCAAGCCAGCCGCGCGCCGTCCGGCGACGCGGTCAGCAGGCCGCCGTCGGGGGACATCGGGGGCAGCGCGCCGCTGCCGCCCTGACCCCGCAGCTCCCACGCGGTGAACGGGCTCGTCCCCTGGGCGGACTGGCCACACCGGAACGACGCCCCGCCACGGGCGACGGCCGAGGCGTAGGCCGCGACGGCGCTCGCGTCGTTCGCCGTGACCAGGTAGAACCGGCCGCCGACGACGGTGAAGCCCACGGCGGTGCCGGAGGTGCCCGCCACCTGCTGCGCACCGCCCGGCTGCGCCGAGGGCGCCTCCCCGTGCGAGGGGTGCTCCCCCGCTGCCGGATCGCCGCCCGCCGACGGCAGCGGCGGCGCCTGCACCACCCGGTCGTCGGCCGTGACGGTCCTTGCGTCGAAAATCTGCTGCACCGCGAACAGCGCCGCGACACCGACACCGCCCAGTGCGAGCAGCAGCACCAACCTGATCCTCATCGGTGGTCTCCTCCTCGGTCAGCGGTTGCCCGCGCGCACGGCTTGCAGGAACGACACCCGGCGCTGGGGTCGGGGCGCGCTCGTCGCGGCGGTCACCGGCGGGCGGTCGACCAGCTGGTCGGCGTAGGCGAGCACCGCGGCGGAGCTGTCGAAGCCCACGACGCCCATCAGCCGCCCGTCCCGCACGTACCCGGTCACCGACCTGCCGCTGGTGTTCCTGGGCCGCAGGGCGACCCGCTCCGGTCCCAGCGCGGGCACCCCGGCCGCCTGGATGCGCAGCCCGTGCTGCTCCGACCAGAACCGGGGCACCGGCATGAAGGGCGTCGCGGACGCGCGGCCCGCGAGCAGGTTCTCGGCGGCGGCGCGGCCCATCTCGATGGCGTTGGTCCAGTGCTCGACCCGTCGCGGTCGCTCGTCGAACCGCAGGTTCGGCCACTTCGCCACGTCGCCCGCCGCCACCACGTCCTCGAGCCCGACGACGTGGCACGTCGCGTCGCACACCACGCCGTCGTCGAGCCGCAGGCCCGCGTCGCGCAACCAGGACACGGTCGGCACCGAGCCCACCGCGACGACCACGCACGCGGCCTCGTAGGCCCGGCCGTTGGTCAGCCGCAGCCGCACGCTCTTGGTGCCCGGCGCCCACTCCTCGACGGTGGTCCCCAGTTCCAGGGTGACGTCGTGCGCGCGGTGCAGGTCGGTCAGCTGCCGTCCCAGCTCCGGTCCGAGCAGGTTGGCCATGAGGCTGTCGCCGCGCCCCACGACCACCACCTCCCTGGACATGGAGCGCAGGCTGGAGGCGATCTCGCAGCCGGTGAACCCGCTGCCCAGCACGACCACCGGATAGCGGTTGCCCGCCAGCGCGCGCTGCAGCCGCTTGCCGTCGGCGAGGGTGCGCAGGGTGACCACCCGCTGGTGGCCGTGCTGGCCGCCGTTGGTCCGGCGCGCGTCCACCCCGGTCGCGATGATCAGGCCGTCGTAGCTCAGCTCCTCGCCGCCGGGCAGGTGCAGCACGCGGCGGCCGGTGTCCAGTTGGGACACCGGCGTGCCCAGCCGCCACACCGCGTCCAGCTCGTCCAGCGGCTCGATCTCCAGCTCGGCCGCGGCGAGCGCACCGGTGAGGAACTGCTTGGACAGCGCGGGCCGGTGGTAGGGCATGGTGTGCTCGGCGCCGAGGATGACGATCTCGTCGGTGTACCCGAGCTCCCGCAGGCGCTCGGCCGCGCGCAGCGCGGCCAGCCCGGCCCCGACGACCGCGATGCGGCTCACTTCTCCGCTCCCTGCAGCTGGATGGCGCGCATGGGGCAGGCGCGGGCGGCCGAGCGGACGTCCTGGTTGCGCGCGACGTCCGGGTGCTGCCGGTACTGGAGCCTGCCGTCCTCGCGCAGCTGGAACACGTCCGGCGCCTCCGCCTGGCAGAACCCGTAGCGGTGGCAGCGCTGGTTGTCCACGCTCACCACCATCGGCGCGGTCTTGTCCAGGCGCTTGGTGGTGCCGGTCTCGCCGTCGATGAGACCTGCGCGGACCAGCCACGCGGGCGGTGCCACCCGCATGGCGGTGAGCACCAGCGCGGGCGCCGCGGCGGTGAGCCCGCCGATCCACCACAGGTCGATGTCGCTGTTGGCCCAAGCGCCCCACCAGGAGTGCGCGACGCCCAGCGCGATGGCCGCGTAGGCGAACTGGTGGAACCGCAACCAGTTGCGGTAGCGGAAGAACCGGTGCAGCCCGGCGGTGATCGCGATGGCGACCATGAGGTCGAAGGCGATGATGCCCAGGGCGTGCCGGAGTTGGCCGTTCATGAAGGGGACGACGAGCTCCAGGCCGGTGAGCACCCGTTCGTCGAGGAACAGGAAGGCCAGCGCGTGGGTGGCCGCCGCGCCCAGGGTGAACGCCGCGAGCATCATGTGGCCGCCGCGCAGGGCCTGGTGACCGG
Source organism: Saccharothrix coeruleofusca (assembly GCF_017876325.1). Taxonomy (NCBI): domain Bacteria; kingdom Bacillati; phylum Actinomycetota; class Actinomycetes; order Pseudonocardiales; family Pseudonocardiaceae; genus Saccharothrix; species Saccharothrix coeruleofusca. Next base: position 1,189,136 of record NZ_JAGINV010000001.1, on the reverse strand, counting down.
TGACCCGGCGGACCCAGCCGGTGGCGGTCAGCACGCCCCAGCACAGGGTCAGGCACATCATCAGGTAAGCCAGGCGCGCGGACAGCGCGGCCATCTGGCGGACGCCGTTGTCGTGGGGACTGATCCCCGCCGCGAAGACCAGGTCAACGGAGTGCAGCACGTCGGATTCTCTCTCTTCCGCTCATTCCGCCGCGGTCCGCGGTTCGTAACGGGCGCCCATCCGCACGGCCAGGAACGTGAGGACCACGACCAGGCAGGCCAGCGCGATGCCGAGGACCAGTTCCCGCCAACTCGGCATGATTTGGTGCGGCGCGCCGTCGGTGGACCCGACGTAGAGGGACGATGCCCGGACCAGGCCGGTGCTCTCGAGCAACGTCATGTGCCGCAGAACGTATTCATTGGCAATCTGTGCGAACTCGCGCATCAGGTCGTTCTGGGTGGCCGTGCGGACCTGCGCGATGGACATGAAAATGGAGCCGTGGGCTTCCCTGGTTATGTTGGACCACGCGTCGTCGGCCGCGCTGCCGCTCTTGCCGAGGATTTCGTCGATCCACGACTGCTGCAGCGGCGTCGGTGAGTCCGGCAGGGGCACGCCGAGCTTCGCGACGGTCTCGGCGACCATCACGTCCAGCACGTGGTGCTCCTTGGACAGCTGCTCGGCGACCGCCTTGACCTTGGGGTTCGTCGACCGCTGGGCCATCTGCTCGCTGGTCGGCCCCTCCCACAGGTTCGCCCAGCGGACGTTGATGAGCAGATTCCGGTCGTACTGGGACAACGGCCCCCACGGGGTGTCCCAGTCCGCGGTGTTGTCATCGCCGCGAACCGGGTCGAAGTCGACCGCGGGTTGCCCCGCCCGCTCCGGCGCGGCGCCCTTCTCCTGGCCCGCCGCCACCGAGGCGGCGGGGAACAACAGGAGCAGCAGCACCGCCGAGAGCGGCAGGAGCATTTGGCGGGCGGACCCGCCGCGCGGCGCGCGGGCAAAGCGGCGCGCGCGTGCGAAACAAGATGGCATGAACCGCCCACCTCTCGGATGCTCCAAGCGACTGATCTGAGTAGAACACCGCGGTCGACAGCAAGGACGAGCGCAACTGGATTTATCGACCGGTGCGGGCGAGATTCAACCCCATGCCGGACCCGACCGGAAGGGCGGGGGAACGAGTGGGGTCTTTCGGGCAACGGTCTGCCCGATAACCCCGAGCGCGATCGGGTGTCGCCCACCACACGGCTCGCGGCGCAACAGCGGGCGCGCGCACAGGCCGCACTGTCGCGGTTCTGTTGTCCTGCAACGGTTTTTTCCCACCGACGTGGAACACGTCCCTCGACTTCGCCGAGTCGAACCGGGCCGGAAAGCCGACGGCCACCGCGACGCGCGTGAGCACCCCCACATCAGCTCACGGCACGCTTGGTTGGCAAGACCAACTATCTCGACTAGTCTCACCGCCTGAGGTCCGACGAGGTGCCGTGCCGGAGAACGCTCTCCCGGGTACCGCCCCGACCCGAGTGACGGCCGCGCTCGCCCACCTCGACTCGGAGCACGACCCACCCCCGCTCAGCGGCGACCGCTCGACCCGCGCGGACAGTCACAAGAGGAGGACCGCGCGGTCCACGGCGGCGGGGCACCTCGGGATCGCCGGACCCGCTCGTCGCGCTCTGAGTCCTTTGTGGCCGCGCACTCGAATCAGAGGAGAACCATGTCCGCAACAGCCATGCCCGTTCTCGTCACCGGTGCCACCGGGAAACAAGGCGGGGCCACGGCTCGCGCCCTGCGTGCCACGGGCTTGCCCGTCCGCGCGCTCGTGCGCGATCCCGCCTCGGACCGCGCCAGGGCCGTCGCCGCGCTCGGCGTGGAACTGGTCACCGGCGACCTGCACGACCGGGAGGCGGTGATCCGAGCCGCCGAGGGCGCTCGCGCCGTCTTCTCCGTGCAGACACCCCTGACCGCGGCAGGCGTCGACTTCACCGGGGAGGTCGCCCAGGGCGTCAACCTCATCGAGGGCGCGAAGGCAGCGGGCGTGCGGCAGTTCGTGCACACCTCGGTGGACGGCGCGGGCCGGCACACCGAAACCCCCGGTTGGGCCGAAGGTCGCTGGGAGTTCATGAAACCGACGCTGAACGCCAAGGCCGAGCTCCAGGACCGGCTCCGCGAGGCGGGCTTCGAGCACTGGACGCTGCTCAAGCCGGGCTTGTTCATGGAGAACTTCCTGCCTTCGGCGGCGTTCCTGTTCCCGCGCGGCGTCGCGGGCGGCCTGGTGACCCTGCTGAAGCCGCACACCCGGTTGTCACTGGTCGCGGCGCGGGACATCGGCCGGGCGGCGGCCGCGGCCATCGTCGAGCCGGAGCGGTTCCACCGGGTCGAGCTGGAGCTGGCGAGCGAGTGCCTGTCCATGGCGGAGATCGCCGAGGTGCTGTCCCGCGCGCTCGGGACGCCGCTGTCCGCACCGGACATGACCGTGGAACAGGCCACCGCCGCCGGGATGCCGCCGATGGGCGTCGCGCACGAGTGGATCAACGCCGTCGGCATGGCGGGCCGTCCCCAGCACGCGCGCGACCTCGGCATCCCGCTCACCAGTTTCGAGCAGTGGGCGCGGGAGCACATGCGGGCCGACGCCTGACCCGCGGCGCCCCTCGTCCCTCGCGCGGACCACGCGCGGAGGTTCACCTCGCGGGGGCCGGACGCGACCACCGACAACCGCGAGCCGGGTCTCAGCTCTCAGCCTGAGCACGTTCCGGGAAAGCGGTTGCCGACAGAGCGCGCAGGTCTTCGAACGCTCGCAGCAGGTGCGCGTCCAAGCTCTGGGCGGGATCGTCGACCCAGGCTTGGGTCGCGTGCTGATAGGCGGCCCACCCGGTCCGCGCGGCCAGGTCGGCCAGGCCGTCGCCGACACCTCGCTGTCGCAGCGCTTCCGCCACGGCGTCGACGAGCAACGCGTGCTTGGCCAGTTCCCGTTCCCGCAGCGCCGGGGTCGCCGCGATGACCTTCCACCGCGGTTCGGAGAACGGGCGGTTGTCCTCCAGGTTCCGCGCGGACTTCCGGAAGGCGCACAGCAGCACCTCGAACGGCCCTCGTCCGGCGGGGGCGTCGACCACCGCCCGCACCAGCGCGGCGCGCAGGTCGGCTTCGCCGTCGAAGAGCACCTCCCGCTTGTCCGGGAAGTGCCGGAAGAACGTGCGCTCGTTGACGCCCGCCCGAGCGGCGATCTCCGCCGCGGTGGTCTGGTCGAACCCCCGTTCCAGGTACAGCTCCAGGGCCGCCCGCTGAAGGCGGTGACGCGCTTCCGCTCCGCTCCGTGGCACCCGCCGAGGCTACCCCATTGCGCCAGTGACTGGCGTCACGTTGTGCCAGTCACTGACATTAAGCGTAGAGTCAGTGACTGGCACTAAGTAGCGCCAGTCACTGACATCATTCGGAGGGCGTCATGCACGTCTTCGTCACCGGCGGTTCCGGTCAGACCGGTCCCGCCGTCGTCGCCGAGCTCATCGCGGCGGGCCACACCGTCACCGGCCTGGCGCGCTCGGACACCGCCGCCGCCCGGTTGCGGTCGCTGGGCGCCACACCGCACCGCGGCAGCTTGGACGACCTCGACAGCCTGCGCCGCGGCGCCGAAGCCGCCGACGGCGTTGTGCACATGGCCTACGGCGGCGACTACGCCGATCCGGACGGCCTCATCCGCCGCGACCGCGCCGCGATCGAGGCCCTTGGCCAAGCGCTGGTCGGGTCCGGCAAACCGCTCGTCGGCACCTCGGGCACGCTGGTGATGCGGGCAGGCCGGGTCAGCACCGAGCGGGACGAGCCGGACCCCGACTCGGTCGCCGCCTTCCGCATCCCCGGCGAACGGGCCTGCCTCGGCTTCGCCGACCGGGGAGTCCGGGCCTGCGTCGTGCGACTCGCGCCGACGGTGCACGGCCCCGGCGACCACGGGTTCATCCCCGCCCTCATCGCGGCCGCGCGCAGGGCGGGCGTCTCCGCCCACATCGGCGACGGCGCCAATCGCTGGCCCGCCGTCCACCGCTGCGACGCCGCCCGGCTCTTCCGGCTGGCGCTGGAGGAAGCTCCCGCGGGCAGCGTCCTGCACGGCGTCGGCGAAAGCGCCGTCACGATCCGGAGCATCGCCGAGCGGATCGCGCGGGCGCTCCAGGTCCCCATCGCCCCGCTGACCCTCGACCAGGCCGCCGAACATCTCGCAAACCCGTTCCTGGCCCGGTTCTTCTCCCTCGACGTGCCCGTCTCCAGCAGGCACACCCAGGCGCTCCTGGGCTGGCGCCCGGAGCACGCGACGCTGTTGGAGGACCTCACGACCGGCGACTACTTCACCCCGCGAGCCAGTGCCCGCGCCGAGGAAGTCTGGCTGCCGCGCCACGACACGCACGGGCGCGGCCGGGGCTGACGCCCCCGAGGGCCGCCGGGCCCGGAGGTCGGCCACGCCCGCCTGCCCTCATCCGGCGAGTCCGCGCGCCGCGGCTTCGAAGCGGGCCCGGTAGGCCGCCACGGCGGGCAGGGACTCGAAGCCGTACAGCACCGCCGACACCGGAACGCGGTCGCCGGTGGCGGCCATCACCTCGGTGGCGGGCACCGGCCCCATCCCGCCGCACACCTCGATCCGCTCCACGCCCTCGGCCACCAGCTCCCGCGCGACCGGGGCCACGTCGGCCGTCGAGGGCACCACCACGACCGTCACCCGGCCCGCTTCGTGCTCGAACACCCACCGGTCGGTGGCCGAATCTGCGCCCGAGGCGGCGAACACCGCCGCGATGTTCCCCTCCGGCGCGGGGTACTCCACGCCGACCAGACCAACCGGCACGGCGCCGTCACCGGTCACCGCCAGCACCTTCGCGGCCGCCTTCGGGCCGAGCCCGCCGTAGAGCTCGATGAGGTCGAGGCCCTCGCTCGCCAGCAGCTCCGCCGCCACCGCTGCCGCCGCCTCGGCGGAGGGAACCGGCACGAGGGTGATGCGGGTCAGCGCGTCCTCGCGGACGACCCGCTGGGACGTTGGATCCGCCCCCGGCACCAGGTACGCGAACAAACCCCTGAGCAACGCCATAACCTCTCCCAATAGCTTGGCATTGAACTACTTGATACCAAGCTACACTGCTCCGGTGGATTCCGTGGATCACGTGGTCGACGCATGGCGGGCCCGGCGCCCCGAGCTGGACACCAGCCCGCTGGAGGTGGTCGGCCGCCTGCTGCTGTGCGCCCACCACCTGGAGAGCGCCCTGGTCGCCGCGCTCAAACCGCTCGGCCTCTCGTTCGGCGACTTCGACGTGCTCAACACGCTGCGGCGGATCGGCGCGCCGTCGGGCACCAACCCGCGCGAGCTCGCCCGCAGTTCGCTGATCACCTCCGGCGCCATGACCGCCCGGCTCGACCGGCTGGCCAACGCCGGGCTCGTCGAGCGCGCCCCCGACCCCACCGACCGGCGCGGTGTGCTCGTCCGGCTCACCGACAGCGGCACCCGGCTCGCCGACGAGGCGCTCACCGCCGTCCTAGCCGCCGACGAGCGGTTCCTCGAACCACTCGGCCCGACCGACCGGGACCAGGCGGCACGCCTGCTCAAGAGACTCCTCGAGCCGTACGACGCCACGGCGTGATGCCCATCGCGGGGGCGCGGACCCGCCGATTCCGTTGCCCCGGCCCACCCACTGCCGGAGCATGGGATCATGACCGAAACGTCCCCTCCGGCGTCGGCGGACCCCGATTCGGAAGAGCTCGTCATCCACCCTCCCCGACATCGGGTGGACCGCCGGTTCATCCTCTGGCGCACGCTCAACACGTTGTTCTGGGCGTTGGGCGTGATGGGGGTTCTGGTCACCCTGTGCGCGCTGCTCGACGGCATCCGGACGTGGCTGCTGCCGATCACCCTGGTCGTCGGCGCCATCTACCTGGTCAACCTCGCGATCATGCCGACCTGTCGCTACCTGGTGCACCGCTGGGAAACCTCGGACGAAGCGGTCTACGTGCTGCAGGGCTGGCTCACCAGGGAGTGGCGGATCATCCCGATCTCGCGGGTCCAGCGGATCGACACCGAGCGCGGCCCGCTGCAGCAGGTGATCGGCCTGGCCACGATCAAGGTGGTCACCGCGTCCAGCGAGGGCGGCATCACCATCGAGGGGCTCGACGCCAGGGTCGCCGAGGAGACCGTGCGCCACCTCAACAGGATCACCCAAGCCACCCCTGGCGACGCCACGTGACCGCCGGGAACCCCACCCCCGACACCACCGCTGAACCCGCGCCCGGCCCCGAGAGCCATCCGGAGATCCCCTGGGAACGCCTCAGCGCCCGGATGGTGTGGATCAACCTGGTGCGGCTGGTCATCTCCGTCGTCCCCGGCGTGCTGGCCACCGCCGTGCTGGACACCCCGACCGGCCCCGCGTGGCCTCTGCTCGTCGCCAGCGCGGTGGGCGTCTCGGCCACCGCGCTGGCCTGCCTGCGCTTCCTGAGCACCCGCTACCGCGTCACCGGCGAACGCGTCGAGCGCACGACCGGCCTGCTGGTGCGCAAGTACCGCTACGTCCCCCGTGACCGCGTCCGGAGCGTGGACAGCAGCGCGCGGCTGCGGCACCGCCTGGCCGGGGTGCGGGTGGTCCACATCGGGTCCGGGGAGGCGCGGTCCTCGTTCAAGCTGGACGCGCTCACCGCCGCCACCGCCGAAGAACTCCGCCGCGAGCTGATGCCGGACGCGGCGGGCGAACCGGAGGAGGAAGCGGGCCGGGAGGCCCTCGGGCCGCAACCCGGACCGCACGAGGAAGTCATCGCCCGGTTCCGCAAGCCCTGGGTCCTCTACCAGATGTTCAGCGTCTGGGCCGTGCTCGTGGTCACCGGTCCGGCCTTCGGCCTGCACTGGTTGCTCCAGCCGTTCGGCGTCGACCTCCTGGAGCTGGTCGGCGAGCTGGTCGACTACGAGCGCCGCGGGTTCTGGTGGTCGCTCGCGCTCTGCCTCGCGGTGGCCTACCCGCTGGGCTTCATCGGCCTCGCCCTCACCTTCGTGATGAGCCACTGGAATTTCACGCTCGTCCGCACCACCGCGAAGGGCCACCCGGTGCTGCTGACCCGGCGAGGGCTGCTCAGCACCCGGACGGTGCACCGCGACGAAACGCGCGTCCGCGGCATCACCTTCCGGGAACCGCTGCTGTGGCGCTGGCTCGGCCTCACCAGGACGAGCGTCATCACCACGGGACTACGGCAGGGCCCCGACGAGGACTCCGCGGCGGGCGTCCTCCCCCGCGTGCGGATGTGGGAGGCGCGCGAGGTGGCCGCCAGGGTGCTCACCGGCGAGCCGAGCCCGCTGGAGGCGCCCCTGCGGCGCCATCCGCGCGGTGCGCTGACCCGGCGCCTGGTCTGGGCCGCCTGCGGCCCGGCGGTCGTCACGGGCGTGCTGTTCTGGCTCGGGAGGACCGATGTCCTGCCGGACCGGGCGTGGCTGGTCGGGGTGGGTGCCTGGCCGGTGACCCTGTTCGCCGCCGTGTTCTCCTACCTGGCGCTCGGTCACGCGCTCAGCGGTTCGTACCTGGTGGTCCGGCGCGGGGCGGTCAACCGGTCCACGGTGGCGCTCCAGCACCGCGCGGTGATCGGCTGGACCCTGCGCCAGTCGATCCCGCAGCGGTTGGGACGGCGGGTGACCGTGCGAATTCCCACCCCGGCGGGAGAGCGGCACTACGTGCTGCCGGACGCGAGCACCCGCCAAGCGCTCGCGTTCGTCAAGGGCTCGACCCCGCAACTGGCGGCCCAGTTCATCGGGGAAGCCGAGTCCGGCGGTCGGCGCGCAGCACCACCGCCGTGACGACCACGCCCACCGCCACCACCAGCGTCGCGAACGCGACGGGGAGCAGTTGAACGTCGAGGATGAAGTACGGCCTGCTCCCGTCAACGAAAACGCACGACACCGTCGTGACTCCGAGCTCCGAGGCCCCCAGGCCGTTGGGCGCCCAGTCCCTGGCGTTGTGGCACGAGTACGCGGTCAACGGCCACTGGGCCAGCAGACCGATCAGCGCCACCACTTGCAGCGCCATGACCACTCGCACCAGCGCGCGGATGCGCTTGGTCACGCCTGCCTCCTGTGCCGTGCGATCGGCGCGCGGACCGCGTCAGGGTCCCCTCGGCCACGGTACCGCGACCGACCAGGACGTCGTGCCGCCGCGGTTCGCGCATCAGGCCGTGGGGCCGAAGCGGCGGCGGTAGGCCGATGGCGACAGACCGGTGTGACGGCGCAGCTGCGCGCGCAGGTTGGCGACGGTGCCGAGTCCGCTGGCCTCGGCCACGCGGTCAAGGCGCAGCTCACCGCGTTCGATCAGGCGGCAGGCCAGGGTCACGCGCTCACCGGTCAGCCACGCCAGCGGGGTGGTGCCCAGCTCGGCGCGGAACCTGCGGTGCAGGGTGGCGGGGCTGGTCGCGGCGCGAGCGGCGAGGTCGGGGACGGTGAGCGGCCCGCCCAGCCGCCCCCGCGCCCACTCGAGCACGGGGGCGAGCGAGGTGTCGGGCACCTCGGGCACGGGCCGTTCGACGAACTGGCGCTGCCCGCCGTCGCGGTGTCCGGTGAAGACCAGGCGCCTGCTGACGGCGTTCGCCACCTCGGCGCCGTGGTCGCGGTTGATCAGGTGCAGGCCGAGGTCGAGCGCGGCGGCGCTGCCCGCGGCGGTGAGGACGGTGCCGTCGTCGACGAACAGCACGTCCGGCTCGAGGTGGACGGCGGGGTAGCACGCGGCGAACTCGTCCGCCCACCGCCAGTGCGTGGTGGCACGCCTGCCGTCGAGGACGCCCGCCTCGGCGAGGGTGAACGCGCCGGTGCAGAAGCTCACCAGCCGGGCGCCCCTGGCGGCGGCCCGCGCGATGGCCGCCAGCACGGCCGGGTCGGGCGGTCGCCGGGGGTCGGGCCGGTTCGGCACCACGAGCGTGTCGGCGCTGTCCGCCGCCGTCAGGTCCGCGATCCCCGTCATCGTGTACATGCCCAGGTGCATCCGCACGCGTGGTCGCGCGGCGCACAGCGTGAAGTCGTACCAGTCCCGCTCCAGCTCGGGCCGTCGCAGCCCGAACAGCTCGGTCGCCACCCCCATCTCGAACGGGTTCGAGCCCTCGTCGACCATCACCACCACGCGGTGCGAGAATCCTTTCGACATGTGCGATTCCTAGCACTCGCGCGGAGTGGCCACCAGCGTGAGGATGAGCGCATGCGCCAACCCATCGACCTCGAAACCGTGCTGGCGGGCTTCACCGCGCCCTGGAGCCCCAGGATCGTCGCGCAGGTGAACGACTACGACGTCCGCCTGGCCCGCTTCGCGGGTGAACACGTGTGGCACGTCCACCACGACACCGACGAGTTCTTCCTCGTGCTCGACGGAACAGTCCACATCGGACTCCGCGAGCAGGGCGGGGAGAGGGTTGTCACGCTCCCGAGGGGATCGGCTTTCGTGGTGCCCCGCGGTGTGTTCCACAAGCCGTCGTCGGAGGAGGGCGCGGTGGTGCTGCTCGTGGAGCCGACCGGCACCGTCACGGTCGGCGACGAGCACGACGAGGTGCCCGACCACATCGACGCCACCACCGGCCACCTGGTGCCCTGATTCGTCGACTCGCCGCTGAGGCGGTGCAGGCCGAGGCGACGGGTCCACCCGCGCAGGCGTGAACCCGTCGCCGTTGCTCGACCGGACTTCGGTGTCGTGGCAGCGAATCGTGCGAGCGCGCGCCGAATGAAAATCCACTGTGGATCAGTTGGTGCTCGACCGCTCCGGTCGGGTGAATCGGCCACCGGGGAAGTGGCGCACCCGCGAGGAGGCCGGATGTCGAGTGCTGGACAACGACCGCGTCCGGACTTCGCTTGATCCGAGTGGGCAAGCCCGACGAGGACGGCGAAGCACTGCCGACCGGGGCCAGGACGTGCCGTCCGCATCGCCACCGGGGTGCCGCGAGCGCCGCTCGACCTCGGACGGGGGCGACGCGCGTGCCGGATTCAGCTCGTGGGCGGGAACTCCGGCAGGGTGAGCGCCGAGTGGGCCGGTCGCCCCTGCGCGGGGGGCGTGGCGCCGAGGTGGCGCAGTCTGTCGTTGCGCTGCGCCAGCGCCTCGGCGGTGGTCGGGAAGAGCGTGGCACCGCCCTTGCCGACCAGCGCCTGGTTCGCGGACACGAACTCGCGGGTGCCGTCCTCGTAGGCGGCGAACCCCTCGGTGTGGTCCCGCCCCGCGAGGGAGCAGGCGAGCATGTACGCGCCGACGAGCGCGAGGCTGGTGCCCTGCCCGGTGAGGAACGAGGGCGCGTAGGCGGCATCGCCCGCCAGCGCGACCCGGCCGCTGGACCAGTGGGGCATGCGGATCTGGCCGACCGCGTCGAAGTACAGGTCGTCCGCGTCGCGCATGGCGGTGAGCATTCCGGGGACCTCCCACCCGGCGTCGGCGAAGACCTCCGCGACCAGTCCCCGCTGGGCCGCCGGGTCCGGGAACGCGGAGAACGGCAATTCCGGCCGGGCGAAGGTGAAGAAGGCGTGCACCGCGTCGTCGTCCCCCACGGCGTAGAGCGCCGCGGCCCGACCGGGGGCGTTCCACATCACGGTCTCGTGGGACAGCCCGAAGGTGTTGCGCATGGTGAACACTGCGAAGCAGTAGCCCAGGTAGTGGTGGAACTGGTCTTCCGGGCCGAACAGCATCTCGCGGGTGTCGGAGTGGATTCCGTCCGCGCCGAGCACCACGTCGAACGACCGGGCGCCGCCCCCTCGGAAGGTGACGTCGACGCCGTGGGCGTGCTGGTCGAGGGTGGCGATCGAGTCGTTGAACAGGAACTCCACGTCGTCGCGGACCGCCGCGTGGAGGGCGTCGGTGAGGTCCCCGCGCCGCACCTCCAGGTCGCGCCCCTCGACACCGCCGGTGACGGTGTGGGGGTGGATCGAGGCCACTTCGCTGCCGTCCTCGTGGAGGAAGGTCAGCCTGCGCAGGTCGATGTGCGCGTCCCGCAGCCTGGGCAGGATGCCCATCCGCCGGACGACTTCGAGCGCGGTGCCGCGCACGTCGATGGGGTAGCCACCACTGCGCGGCGCGCTCGCCCTCTCCACCACCGTGACCGCGTATCCGCAGCGGTTGAGCCAGAACGCGAGGGTCGGGCCCGCGATGCTGGACCCCGAGATCAGTGCCGTCCGCGTGGTGCGGGTCATCGCTTGACTCCTTCGCTCGTGGTGCGGGTGAACAGCAGGGCCAGCGCGGTGACGGCGCCTGCGATGAGGAAGCCGGTGACGAAGGCCGATTCGACCGGGACCTTCGACCCGACAGGGGTTCCCGCGGTGAGGATGGCGCCGCTGACCTGCATGCCCACGGCGAGGCCGAGCACGCGCGTCACCAGGACCAGGCTGGTGGCGATGCCCGTGTCGGCCCGGTCGACGGAGGTGGCGGCGCCGCTCACCATCGCCGTGATGCACAAGCTGTTGGCGAGCGCGATCAGCGCCTTGCCGACGACGAGGTGCCAGACCTCGGTGTGCACGTTGGCCAGGACGACCAGGGAGGAGGCCATCATGACGGCCCCGACGACGACCACGGCGCGCGAGCCGAAACGCCGCGCCCCGATCCCGGCGATCGGCCCGGCCAGAGAAGCGGCCAAGGTGCCGGGGAGCATGAAAAGACCGATCTGGGTCGCGCCCGCCCCGAACCCGTACCCGTCGCCGGAAACGGCGAACAGCTGCGGGACCAGGTGGCTGGCCCAGGCGGTGCCGACGCAGATCATGAACGTCAGCACGCACGACTTCCACACCTCGGGCCGGGCCAGCATGCGCAGGTCGACCATCGGCGAGACCGCGCGGCGCTCGACGGCCACCCATCCCGCCACCATGGCGACCAGCAGCACGACGAGGGCGACGAGCACGAGCGGCTGCGAGGTGAGCCTGGGCGCCAGCGCGAGCAGGAGCATGAGCGTGACCAGCACCCCGCTCAGCAGGACCAGGCCGGGCCAGTCGATCCCGGCGTCGTCCGAGCGGTCCGGCGGGTCGTGCGGCATCAACCGGTGCACCAGCAGGGTCGCCCCGATGACGACGATCGTGGGCAGGGCGAACATCCAGTGCCGGGACAACTGCTCGGCCACGGGTCCGGCGGACAGCATTCCCGCCATCCCGCCCGCGACGAACATCCCGCTGACCACCCCGATGGCCACCTTCGACCTGTCGACCGGGAGGTGCTTGCGCACGAGGATGAACGACAGCGGCAGCGCGCCCACCATCGCCCCCTGCAGGAGCTGGCCGACCAGCAGCACGGGCATGCTGGGCGCCAGGGCGGAGACCACGCCACCGGCGCCCACCACCGCCATCAGCCGGATCATGACCCGTTTTCCGCCGTAGCGGTCGCCGAACTTGCCCGCGAGCGGTGTGACGAGCGCGCCGGTGATGAGGAGCACGATGCTGAGCAGCGCCCCTTCGGCGGGGGTCATGTCGAGTTCGCGCTGCAGGAGCGGGAGCGTCGGCGTCACCACCGACTCCAGAGCCCCGGTGGCGAGCGCCAGCACGCTGAGGGCCGCGAGAGCGGGTTTGCTCATGGTGACCGGTCGGGACAGGGTTGTGGTCATAGAAGTCCTCTTCGTCGTTGCGTGGTGCGTGAGGTGCTGGCCGCGTGCGCGAAGCCGCGGCCCTGTGGGGAAGTGCGCGTGCCGCAGCCCGCGCGAGTGGTCGGCGGTGCCGTCACGGCACCGCTCATGGGGAGGTGGTCGACCCGGTTGTGGCTGTCGCGGCGCGGTCCGCGGCGTGAGCGGACGCGTGGCCCAGGCCGCTGACGGCCAGCACGACCACCGCCGCCACCGCCACCGCGAGGCCGGGGTGCGCGTGGCACAACGCGGCGCCGGCGAGCGCTCCGACGACGATGAGCGCGACGGCCGCGCTTCGTCGCAGCGCTGCCTGAGGTCGGGCCGCTCCCAGCCGGGAGTCGGCCGCCAGACCGGTCAGCGTGGAGGTGACGACCACCGTGGTGACGTCCTTGACCGCCAGGTGGCGGGCCGTCGCCGCCTGCGCTCCCATGGCCAGCGCGAGCGACGACGCGAGCACCGCGCGGACACCGGGGACGCCCACGCCGACGACGGCCAGGCCGAGCGCCGTGGCGACCAGCACCAGGCCGACGCCGCCCAGCAGCCAGGTGCACCGGTGGCTCCAGCCCTCGGCGGCGGTGCGCAGCACCCGTCCGGCCGCGACCGCGCCGACGAGGAAGGACAGCAGCGCCACGGCCGGACCGAGCACCGGCAGTCCCGTCCCGCCCGCGACGGCCATCCCGAGGATGACCACGTTGCCCGTCATGTTGCCCGCGAACACCTGGTCCAGGCGCAGGTACCCGACGGCGTCGACGACGCCCGTCGCGAAGGTGAGCGCGAGCATCAGTCCCAGCGGCGTCGCACGCCTTCGCACCGGCGAACCGCCCGCGCGGGCCGCGGAGGCGCTCATCGCCCTGCCGCGTAGCCCTGGGCGCCGCGGGGGTTCGCCGCCGCCTGGAGGGTGCCGCTGGCCGGGTCCCGCGTGACGACGGAGAGCCTGCCCTGGCTCCAGGGTCCGGAGACGGTCACGTCGTGGCCGCGTTCGCGCAGTTCGCCGATGACCGCTTCGCCCGCGCGCTCCTCGATCACCAACCCGCCCGGCGTCCAGGTGCGCGGCCAGAACGAGCTGGGCACCGCGGTGGTGTGGAACGCGGGGGCGTCGATCGCCTCCTGCGGCTCGAAGCCGAACGCGAGCGTGCGCACCAGGTAGAGCAGTTGCCACTGGTCCTGCTGGTCGCCTCCCGGTGTGCCCAGCGCGGCCACCGGCTCGCCGTCGCGCAGCAGCAGGGTCGGCGTCAGCGTCGTGCGCGGTCGCCGCCCCGGTGCCAGGCGCGACGGTGCGGCGGGGTCCAGCCACGTCATCTGGAGCCGGGTGCCCAGCGCGAAACCGAGTTCCGGCACGGCGGGCGACGACTGGAGCCACCCTCCCGACGGCGTGGCGGAGATGATGTTGCCCCAGCGGTCGACGACGTCGATGTGGCAGGTGTCGCCCCTGGTCTCCCCCGTCTGCTGCACGGTGGGTTCGCCCACTCCCCCGCCTTGGGCGGCGTGCCGACGGGGGACCAGCGGCGGCGTGTACGGCGCGATGCCGATGTCGCCGGGCCTGAACTCGGTCGACGCGACCGCGCCGATCATGCGGGCGCGCTGCTCGCTGTAGCGGGGGGACAGCAGGCGGCGCACCACCGATTCAGCGTCGGCGGGGTCCAGGTGCCCGTAGAACGCCTCCCGGTCGGCCATGGCCAGCTTCAGGGCCTCGGTGATCGTGTGGATCCCCTCGGCGGTCGACGGGTCGATCCGCCGGTCGTCGAAGTGGTCGAGCACGGTGAGGGCCTGCAGCAGCACGGGCCCCTGGGACCACAAGCCCGCTTTCGCCACCGTGGTCCCCCGGAACCGCGCGGTGACCGCGGGTTCCAGGGACGGGACGAAGTCGGCGAAGTCGGCGGCGGTGATCACCCCGGCGTGGTCCCCGCCGGAGGAGTGCCGGTGCGGCACGGCCGCGAACTCGGCCACGGCGGTGGCCACGAAACCGGTTCGCCAGGCGTCGCGCGCGGCCTCGATCCGCGCCGTTCTCCGCCCGCCCGCGCCAGCGGCGACCAGTCGGCGCAGGGTGCGGGCGTAGACCGGGTTCACGACCGTGGTGTGCGGCTGCGGGACTTCTCCCCCTGGCATCCACAGCGCGTACGAAGTCGGCCAGTGCGCGCGGAAGAGGTCCTCGACCGTCGCCAGGACGCGCGCCAGCTGGGGCACCACGGGAACCCCGCGCTCGGCGTAGTCGATCGCGTAGGCCAGCACGTCGGCGAGCTCCCAGGTGCCGAACTCGGCGAGCAGCCACAGCCAGGAGTCGACCGCGCCCGGCACGGCGGCGGCCAGTGCCCCCGCGCCGGGGACGTGGTCCAGCCCTTCGGCCGCGAAGTGCTCGATCGTGGCCCCTCGCGGGGCGTGCCCCTGCCCCGCCAGCACCAGCGGGGACGGGTCCGCCGCGGTGGCGAGCACGGCGACGAGGTCACCGCCGGGCCCGTTGAGGTGCGGTTCGGCCACGTGCAGGACGAAGGCGCCCGCCGTGGCCGCGTCGAAGGCGTTGCCGCCCCGCTCCAGCACGGACTGCGCCGTCGCGGAGGCCAGCCAGTGCGTCGACGCGCACATGCCGAAGGACCCGCGCAGCGTGGGGCGCGTGGTGTGGGGGGAGGGATCGGTCGGTGGCGGCTGTTGACCGGCCATGTGCGTCGCACTCCGTTCCGGTAAGACGTGGTGGCTCATCGCGCGTGGTGGGCGGCGTGGTGGGCGGCCAGGACGTCGCCGCCGAAGTCGGTCTCGGGGTCCCTCCACACGGCGTGGGCGTGGTTGGCACCGCGGTGGACGTTGGTCCACTCGATGAGCAGGCGGGGACCCTGCAGGCGGTAGTAGTGCGGTTCGCCCGCACTGGTCGACCCGGCCCAGGCGAGGTGCACGGCGTCCAGCGCCGCCGGGTCGTCGTAGCGCGACAGCGGGGACACCCCGTCCGGGACGCGGCCGAGGTAGGTGCCCAGCAGGGCGCGCAGCAGCTCCCGCTGCGCGGCGTCGAGCTCGGCGCCCGGCACGCCCCTGGGGGCCGGGGTGAGGGCCAGCGCCCGCTGGTCGGCGCCGTCGAGGCCGGTGACCGGGTGCTCGGCGCGGTCCGGCAGGTGCGGGCCGGGGCGCCAGAGCTCGGCGCGCTTGACCACCCGGTCGCCGACCCTGGCGCTGTTGCCCGCCACGACGTCGTTCGGGGCTCGGGACAGCAGCACCGCGCGGCGGGCCGCTTCGGGCCGCAGGGAGCGGACCAGCTCCCTGGCCAGGTCCTCGGCCGTCCCCAGTGGACGCAGCGCCGCGCCGCCCAGCAGCGGTGAGGCGGCCGGGTCGGCGCCCAGGAAGCACGGCGTGGTGGCGACGACCCGCCCGTCCACCACGAGGTTGTTGATCGAGACGTGGTGGCCGCCGAAGCGCCACCCCCACGGCAGGTCCCCGCCGGGCCGCCCGAAGACGCGCAGGTAGTACATGCCGGGATCGCGGGTCCGCTCCCTGCCCCAGTTCACCGAGAAGCCCTCGACGCGGTCGAGCACGTTCTCCAGGCCGAGCACGGTGGCGACGGTCGTGTAGCCCGCTTCGGACAGTCCACTCGCGACCAGCCGCATCGCCAAGCGCTGCTGGGCGGGGCGTTGCTGGTGGAAGGTCAGACCGCCGTGATCGGTGGGCGTGTAGTACCAGCGGGTGCGCTCGGCCTCGGCTTCGCCGTCGACACCCGGCGCCGGTCCCGCACCCACCTCGCGCTGGTCCGCGTCCAGGGCGTCCAGCCACGCCGCGGCCGCCTCCGCCATCCGGTCCGCGACCTCGCGGCCCGCGTCGACCGCCGTCGCCGAGTCGCGAGTGGAGCGTGGCGAACCGGGTTCGGGCCGCTCCTGCCGCAGTGCCATCGCCACTCCTTGACTGATGCGATGTGTAACAAAAGTATGATTTGAGACAACATTATCAGATAGCGTCGGGGCGTCGACAACCCCAGTCCGCTCCGGGACGGCCGGGTGTTCCCCGAAATTCTCTTGCCCGCGGGAGGAGCGGGGCTACCGCGTCAGCGGCGGAGGAAGGTGTCGCCGCACGTCGAACTCGGGCTCCGCCCGTCGGGCATCCCGAGTTCGACGTGCGGTGGATGACGGAAATCGGGGCGTTGTCCGGCGGCCACGCGCCTTCTCACCGGTGGCGCTGCCGCGTGCGAAGCGGACGCGGCACCACGCCCGCGCGGAGCGATCAGCCCGCCCGTGCCCACCCGCGCAACGCGCCGCGGTAAGCCTCGGTCAGCCGGGTGATGACCTCCCGGCGGGACAGGCTCGTCTCCCGCAGCAGGTCCTGGACCTCGCGCGGGTCGAAGATCATGTTGTTGAGGAACAGGGCGTGCTCGAGCATCTCCTCGGGCAGCCCGATGTCGGCGAGCAGCCCCCGCACGGGCGGACCCCAGGCGTCGCGCATGGCGGCGATGATCTCGTTGCCGTCGTGGAGCCGCTCCAGGTAGCCCCGCCGGGACCGGAGCTGCACCAGCGCCGGGCCGTGCTCGGCGAGCAGGTCCACCCACCTGTCCACGACGGCGTCGAAGAGCGGGCGCCCCTGTGCGGTCGACTTGGCGGTGAAGTCCTTGAGCTCCTCGACGACGCTGAGCACGTAGGCCGCGAGCACTTCCTCCATCGAGGAGTAGTAGCGGTAGGCGGTGGCCGGACCGATCTCCGCGCGGGCCGCGATCGCCTGCATGGTGAGCTCGTCGGGCGCTTCCCTGGCCAGTTCGCCGACGGCCTCGAGGAGGCGCCTGCGGTTGCGGAGGGTGTCACTGCGCAACTTGCGCCCCCCACGTGGGGCGGCCTGCCGATCGGACACGGGCCTCCTCCGCTCGTAGAAGTGCGGGCAAAGGGTAACGCTTCCGGCCGCGGCGCGTTCCACCGCTCGGACGCGCGCGGCGCGCGTCCCGCCCCGTCGGGATCACGCGGTGCCGAGGTGGTCCACGATGCGGGCCAACCCGATCCGCAGGTCGTCCTCCGAGGCCGCGAACGAGATCCTGATGTGCCCCTCGCCCGATGGCCCGTACTCCGCCCCCGCCCGGACGAGCACCTTCCGCTCGGCGAGCTCGCGGACGACCTCCTCGGAGGGGCGAGCGGCGTCGTAGCGGAGGAATCCGTAGAACGCGCCCTCCGGCGGGACCAGGTGCAGGCCCCGGACGCCCGACAGGCGCTCGACCACCAGTTCCCGACGCCACCGGTAGGTGTCGACCATGACGTCCACGACCTCGTCCGGCAGATCCAGAGCGGCGATGGCGGCGCGCTGGACCGCCGTGTTCACCGAGCCGTTGAAGGTCCGGTGCATGTGCGCCGCCGCGTCCACCACCTCGCGCGGTCCGGCCAGGTACCCCACCCGCCAGCCGGTCATCGCGTACGTCTTGGAGAACGTCTGCACGCACACCGTCCGGTTCCGCAGCGAGTCGACCGCCAGCGCGGGGGTCGCCTCGTGTCCGGAGTAGACCAGCCGGTGGTACGCCTCGTCGCTGACGACCAGGACGTCGGAGCCGCCGAGGAGATCCCCGAGGGCCTTGAGCTCCTGCTCGCTGTGCACGATCCCGGTGGGGTTGGCGGGGTTGGAGAAGATCACCATGGTGGCGCCGGGGAGCGCGGCGGCCAGCGCGTCGAGGTCCCAGTGCAGGTCCGGGGCGAGCGGGACGAAATCCACGGTGCCCCCGGCGAGGACGACCAGGTCGGCGTACAGCGAGTAGGCGGGCTCCGGGATGACCACGCGGTCGCCGGGGCCGACCATCGCGAGCACGACCGCCGCCAGCGCACCGGTGGCGCCGTGGGTGACGACGACGTCGTCCGCGCTCCACGTCCGACCGGGGTGCGAGGGCAACCGGGAGGCGAGCGCGGCGCGCAGTTCCGGCAGCCCCTTCTGGTCCGCGTAGTGGGTGTGCCCCGCGCGCAACGCGGCCGCCGCGGCCTCGACCACCGGTGGCGGCGTCGGGAAGTCCGGCTCGCCCATGGCGAGGGAGACCGCGCCCGGCGGAGCCGGGGTCAGGGCCGGGCGCCGCGAGAAGCGGCGCAGTTGCTCGATCCGCGGTGCGGCGGTCATCCGGTCACCACCGGGCGGTCGGGGCGGGCCGCGAGGATGCGCCGCCGCAGCGCCTCCTCCATCTCGCCGATCCCGTCGACCGCGTCGACGACCTCCCGCACCCGGTGCCTCGGAACGACGACGACGCCGTCGGCATCACCGACGACCACGTCACCGGCCGCCACCACCACGCCGCCGACCGCCACCGGGACACCGATGGCGCCGGGTCCGTCCTTGAAAGGCCCGGCGGGGGTGACCGCTCGCGCGTAGACGGCCAGGCCCATCGCGGACAGCGCCCGGACGTCGCGGACCGCGCCGTCGACCACAGCGCCGACGACGCCGTTGTTGACCATGATCTCGCCGATGAGGTCGCCGATCAGCGCGCGGGTGATGTCGCCGTGCCCGTTGACCACCAGAACATCGCCCGGTCGGGCTTCGTCGAGCGCCCGGTGGACGGCCAGGTTGTCACCCGACCGCACGTCCACCGTCAGCGCGTTCCCCAGCAGCGCGGCGTGCCCGGTGAACAGCCGGATGCCGCCGTCCACCACGGTCATCCGCTGCAGCGCGTCACCGACGTTGGCCGCGGGCACCTCGCCCAAGCGGTGGATCTCCGCCGCTGCCGCGCGAGACCAACCTGGGGCGATGGACACGCGGTCGGTCGCCGCGGCAATATACATATCAATACCCTATCATTAAATGATACGTCTCTCTCAAACAAGGCGACCATAACTCTCCCGACCTCCGGCCACAAGGAGCGCGGAGCGGAACCGACCGCGCGGTCAGACGCCGCGGGTCCAGAACTCCTCCGCCGATCCCGTGAACGGCGTCGGGTCGCCCGCGAGGAAGAACTCATCCCACGTCGGCCCGTCGGAGAGCTCCCAGTGCTCGACGGCCACGCCGTCCTTGAAGCGCCACGCGCCCATGCCGACCCGAGTCCAGTTCCAGTCACCGCGCGACGTGCGGAAGGTCCCGTGGACGATGCCGTAGTGGTCGTCGGCGAGGATCTGGTCGAACTCGACAGGCTCGACGTTGGCGTCGGCGAGGCTCGCCCGCCGCTTCACGTAGCGGTCCAAGAAGTCCCTCCCCCCGGTCGCCGCCAGCCGCACGCCGCCGGTGTGGATCACCAGGTCGGGGGACATCCGCTGCATCACCTCACCGATGTGCTCCCGTTGCCGCCGGAGCCGCTCGTCCTCGCTGAGGGTCGGATCGGCGGTGATGGCCGCGCCGCCCCGGTACAACTGGGCCAGCCACAAGGCGTTCGGATGAGTATCGGACAGCACGATCGTCCCCTCCCGAGCCGGGCGAGCGCGTCCGCGCCCACCCTTAGAGTCCCAACAAGCTCTTATGTGAGAAGACGCTATCATTTAATAGGGACATGGCACACTGTGTTCGCGGCCACAGTCCCGGTCGCACTCGTCGACCGGGAAGCAGCCCAACCAGGACGTCCACCGCGCGATCCGCGAACAGGAAGAAGCGGCGACCCTGGCGGTCGTTCCCCGCCGCCACCGCCACTTCACCTGCGGTCCCCATTGGACGGACCGGCATTCGCGCCCCGTGATCGCGACGTGAATGCCGTCCACGCCCTGCCCCAACGCGCGGCAGACGTGGAACCCCCGCGCTCAGGTCGTGAGTTGCCGCCGCATCTCGGCGGAGTCGTGCAAGTTCGTCATCTGCACGAAGCGGCCGTCCGCGACCTTGTAGATGGCGTACTCGACGATCTCGAACGACGCGCCGGACGGCGGAACGCCGAGCCACTCCTTGGCGGGAGTACCGGTGTTGATCGCGCGGACGGCGATCCCGTCGCGGTCGAACAGCAGCTCGTCGACCTCCCAGTGGATGTCGGGAACGGCGTCGACGATCCCCTTCAAGGTGTTGACGACGTCGTCACGGGTTCCCGGCACGCCGCCGAGCAGGACTTCGTCGTTGATGAACTCGTCCATGCCGTCGAAGTCGTGGGCGTTCAGCGCCTCTATGTACCGCATGTACCAGTCACGCAGGCCGTTGTCGGTCACGGGATCGTCCTCTCCTGTCTCGCCACCGGCCGGCAGGGCGCACTCGAGGCCACTTATGCACCGATCGGTACTGAACTTGATGCTAGCACTTCTGCACCGATCGGTGCCAAAGTGCGATGACGCGGTGGCGACACCACGGATCGGCAGACCGCGTGGGCTCGACGCCGACGTGGCGCTGAACAAGGCGATGCCGACCCTCTGTCGGCTCGGCTACGAGGGAGCGGGAACCGCCGAGCTGACCAGTGCCCGTGACGTCGCCGAGCACCACCGCGGCAGGACCTGGTCTTCGTTGTCCCCGACGACTGCTACCGCACCGGGGACCCGGTGCGGGCGGATGCCTCCGACAACTACGTGGTGATCCGCCGGATCGGGGCCGCCATCCACCGAGGCGGCAAGAAGGTCCCCGCCGACGGACCGGTCGCGGGCACCCCCAGGAAGTCCGCGGCCGCCGCCGGCGGAATCCGCCGCTCGCCCCGCCGCCGACCGGTCAGCCCACCCGGCAGCGCCGTCGGCGGCCTGCCGCCCGTCGACAGCCAGGACCCCAGCACGATCAGCAGGAACCCGGCCGCGGTCCACGCGGTCACCGGCTCGTCCAGCAGCACCACGCCCAGCACCACGGCAACCGCCGGGTTGACGTAGGTGAACACCGTGCCCCGGCTGGCGCCGACCTCGGTGATGAGGGCGAAGAACGCCAACCAGGCCAGGGCCGTGCACAGCACGCCCAACCCGACCAGGCTGCCCACGACTTCCAGCGAGGGAACGTGCGAGGGAACCCGGAACGCCGCGAACGGCGCGATGACGACCGTCGCGATCGCGCACTCGGCGGTGACCACGCCCAGGCTCGGCAGCGACGCGTACGTCGGTCGCTTCAGCATCAGCGCCCCGGCCGCGTAGCCCGCCGCCGCGAGCACCACCAGCGCCGCGCCGAACAGCACCCGCGCGTCACCGCCGACGTCGAAGCCGAGCAGCAGCAGCACGCCGACGAGTCCCACCAGCAGACCGACCATCCGGCCGCCCGTCACCCGCTCCGAGCGGTCCAGCCAGATCGCGAACACGGCGACCAGCAGCGGGTCCGCCGCGATCAGCAGGCTGGCCAGCGACGAGGAGACGTGCTGTTCGGCGATGCCGATCAGGGTGAACGGTCCGACGATCTGCACCAGCGCCAGCACGGTGATCGCCGCCCAGCGGCCGCGCAGCCGCGACATCACTGCCCTGTGCAGCGCCACGGGCAGCAGCACCAGCGCCGCGATGCCGACGCGGGCGAAGGTGACGAACACGGGGTCGACCTCGTGCACCGCCACGCGGATGAACAGGTACGGCACCCCCCAGAGCACGGACATGACGGCGAACAGCGACCAACCTTTGCCAGACATCCACTCCCCTGGGCCCCAACCGGCCGAAACGCGGCCGCACGGCCGCGTGCAGGAACAGGGCGACCGTACCGCTCGCCGCACACCGCGTCACCGAATCCGGGATCGCGGTCCGCGACATCGGCAACAACGCCGGCGACGCGGAGATCGGCGACATGCTCGTGGGGTCCTGGGCCGCAGGCGGTTCCCGCGTGCGGACAGCGGAGGAAGTCGTGACCACCGCACTCGCCACCGCCGCAGCCGAGTCGCGACTCCCCCGCGCGTTCGACTTCAACCGTCGAGCGGGACATCATGTACTCGCCCCGGACGAGCCGGACAGGGTCGCCACCACCGCCGTGAACCGCGATTGAGAGCAATGGACACACCGCGCCAGCCGACCACGCTGTGGGACCGGTCACGACAGGCCGTTGTCGCGGAAATCGTCGACACCGCGCTGGCGCTGTTCACCGAGCACGGCTACGAAGCCGTGACCGTCGGGCAGATCGCCAAGCAGGCGGGTGTGTCGCAGCGCTCGCTCTTCCGCTACTTCGGCACCAAGGAGGACCTGGTCTGCGGCGACCAGGACGGCCTGGGGCAACTGCTGGTCAGCACCGTCGAGGCCCAGCCCGCCGGGATGTCGCCGTGGGACGCGCTGCGCGCCGGGTTCGCCGCCATCGCGTCGGCCGAGCACACCTCGCGGCAGGTGCTGGAGATCACCACGCTGATCTTCGACAACCCTCCGCTGCGGTCGAGGTACCACGAGAAGCGGCTGAAGTGGCAGGCCGCGCTGGTGCCCGTGATCGAGGCCCGGATGGGCATCGAGCCGGGTCCGACACCCGATCCGCGCGCCGTGGGCGTCATCGCCGCGGTGTTCGCGTGCGTTGACGCCGCGTCGGAGCTGTGGGTTCGCCAGGGGGGCAAGGCGGACCCGTTCGCCCTGTACGACCAGATGATCGCCGCCGTCCGCGGCTGACACCGGCGCCGATCAGCGGGGCCTGCCGCCGATCGGCGCGTCACCTTCGCCTGGCCCGCCGGGCCGCGTCCGCGAGAACCGCGCCCCGCTCCTCCGCGGAACCGCGCGCGAGCTCCAAAACCGCCGGATCGGGTCCCGCAACGCCTCGTTATGCACTTCCAGCATGACGACGTGCGAAACAGGTCTTGGACGCGCTGGCCGACCCGTTGCTGTCATACCGGTGTGACCGCTGTCCTCCATCGCGGCGTCCCGGCGACCTCCGCGGTGTGGACACCCCGTTCACCGAACCGTCCGACAGGGGCGGTTGTCCGGAACCACCGGTGCCGCCACCGCGCAACACGTCCACGGAAAGAGCCCATCACGTCATGACCACGCACATCCCCGATCAAACCGGCCGGACCGCGATCATCACCGGCGGCAGCAGCGGCATCGGCAAGGCCACCGCGATGGCGCTGGCCGCGAAGGGCGCGCGGGTCATCCTCGCCGTGCGCGACCAGAACAGGGGCCGTGCGGCCGCCGCGGAGATGGGCGGTCTGGCCGAGTCGCGCCCGCTGGACCTCGGTTCCCTGGCCTCGGTGCGCGAGTTCGCGGACACGGTGGACGCGCCCGTCGACTACCTGATCAACAACGCGGGCTCGATGACCAGCACCCTGCGGCACACCGCCGACGGTTTCGAGAGCCAGTTCGGCACCAACCACCTCGGGCACTTCGCGCTGACGAACCTGCTGCTGGGCCGGGTCACCAGGCGGGTGATCACCGTGTCCTCCACCAACTACCGCAACGCGCACATCGACTTCGAGGACCTGCAGTGGCAGCGGCGGCCCTACCGGCCGTTCGGCGCCTACGGCCAGACGAAGCTGGCCAACCTGCTGTTCACCCGAGAACTGCAGCGCCGCCTCGACGAGGCGGGCTCCCCGGTGCTGGCCACGGCGGCGCATCCCGGCTGGGCGGCGACCGGGTTCACCATGACCACCGGCAAGCGCCTGCTCGACCGCACCCTCGCGCTGGCGACGCGGCTGCTGGCCCAGACCGCCGAAGGCGGAGCGCGGCCGGTGCTGCTGGCCACCGTCGGCGACGTTCCCGGTGCGGGCTTCTGCGGGCCCAGCCGGTTCGGGGTGCGCGGCCCGGCCGCCCTCGAGGAACTGTCCGGCGAAGCACTCGAC
Organism: Saccharothrix coeruleofusca; assembly: GCF_017876325.1. NCBI lineage: Bacteria > Bacillati > Actinomycetota > Actinomycetes > Pseudonocardiales > Pseudonocardiaceae > Saccharothrix > Saccharothrix coeruleofusca. Next base: position 1,165,077 of record NZ_JAGINV010000001.1, on the reverse strand, counting down.
GACGGGATCGCGCGCGAGCTGTGGGAAGTCTCCGAACGCCTCACCCGCGTCGAGTTCCCCATGCCAGCCGCCTGAGGCGAGCGGGCAACGGGTCCTCGCCCGCGAGCACGGGGACACGACACCGGGATGTGACACGCCTCGACTTTGAGGGTGCCCTCATCCTCGCCATGGTCGACGAACCAGATGAGAGCACCCTCATTTCACTCGGTGAGTGGCATGGCGAAGCTCGACGGCAAGGTCGCGGTGATCACCGGCGCGACTTCCGGACTGGCCCTGGCGACGGCGAAGCTGCTCGTCGCGGCGGCCGCACCGGTTCGGCCCTCGCCGCCACTCCCGAGGGACGACAGCCGAACCCGCGTCGCGGGGGAGTCATCGGTCGGTCCTGGCGGACGCCAGGGCGACCGGATCACCGCGTGGGCAGCACGCGGCCCAGGAAGTCGCGCACCAGGCTCACCACCTCGTCCAGGTTGGTCTCCAGCGCCCAGTGCCCGCCGTCGACCAGGTGCAGTTCGGCGTCGGGCAGGTCGCGCAGGTAGGCGCGGGCCGCGCCCTCCGGCATGTAGCCGTCGTGCGGGCCCCAGACGATGAGCGCGGGCGGCCGGTGCTCGCGCAGGTAGGCCTGCTCCTCGGCGAACCAGTCGAGGGTGCGGGCCTGGTCGGCGATGAGGTTGACCAGGTTCTCCCGGCGGTCCGGCCGGTTCATCAGCGACCAGGACAGCCGCCACAGGTCGGGGCTCACCCGGTCGGCCAGGTGCTCCGGGATCTCGCCGACGAACTCGTCGCGGAAGCCCTCCTCGCTCACCGCGGCGGCCAGTTCGGCGCGCCCCTCCTCGGTGGGGTCGGCCCAGTAGTCCTTGAGCGGCTTGTACTTCGGGCCGTGCTGGTCCTCGTAGATGTCGCCGTTCTGGATGATCAGGGCGGTGACCCGCTCGGGCGCGCGCATCGCCAACCTGAGCCCGAACTGGGCGCCGTAGTCGTGCAGGTAGATCGCGTACCGCGTCAGGCCCAGCACCTCGGTGAACCGGCACAGGAAGTCGGCGTAGCCCGCGAAGGTGTAGGAGAACCGGTCCGGGGCGGGCGTGGCGCTGTAGCCGAAGCCGGGGTAGTCCGGGGCGACGCACCGCCACCGGTCGCCCAGGGCGGGCATCAGGTTGCGGAACTGGAACGAGGACGAGGGGTAGCCGTGCGGGAGGAGCACGACCGGCGCGTCCTCGGGGCCCGCCTCGCGGTAGAAGGTCTCGATGCCGTCGACGTCGACGGTCCGGTGGCTGACGGTGGTGGGTCCCTGCTCACGAGTCACACCACCGGGTTGCGCGGTGGCGAGGACGTCAAACAATCCGCTCACTGCCACGAAAAGGTGAATTCCGCCGCCCTGGCACCGCGGCCGGCCGAGCTGCCGGGGCCCGCGTCGACCATGTCACCGGACGACCCGACGGTGACGGGCGCGCGGTCCCCGGCAGCAGCGGCCACACCCGGTGGCCGCTCCCTCACCCGGCGGGCCTCACCCCAGTACGGACAGCTCGTCGCGCAGCGCCGCGGCGTCGTCGACGACCTGGGCCCGATCGACGAGGCCGGTCACCACGGCCACCGCCGCGCGCAGCAGCACCCTGGCGATCATCGGGTCGATCGCCCCGGCCAGGTGCGGGATGCTGGTGCGGAACGACACCCGGTAGGCCACCTCGCTGCCGTCACCGGTCGGGGTGACCTCCCAGGCACCGCCGAGGGCCGCGAAGTCCCCCTCGACCTGCTCGAAGCGCAGCACCCGTGCGGCGTCGTCGACCTCGACGCGCTGCACCCAGCGCGCCACCCCGCCGCGGAAGCGCAACTCGTAGCGGTAGCGGTCGTCCCCCTCGGCCGTGACCGCCAGGATGTCGGCGGAGACCTCGGGGAACCGCTCCTGCCGCCGCAGCGCGGCGAACACCTCGCCCGCGGGCGCCGGGGTCGTCAGGACAACGGTGTGCTCGCTGGTCACCACGATCCTCCTCGCACGATGTTGACGCCCTGCAGCCGGGTGGTCCTGAGCATCAGGTAGTTCGCCTCGCCGAACGCGCCACCGGTCAGGCCGGTGCCGCCGTGGGTGGGCAGGAACGGCCGGAACGCCGAGTGCGAGTCGTTGACGTTGACCACGCCGCCGTGGGTCACCTCGCAGACGATCCGGTGCACCAGCCGCTCGTCGCGCACCCAGAACGAGGTGCGCAGCCCGTAGGCGTTCTCGCCGACGAACCGCAGGACGTCGTCGAACAGCGCCTCGTCGTCGTCCTGCTCCGGCACCACCACCGGCACCAGCGGGGAGAACGTCTCCTCCCGCACGGCGGGCACGTCCCGCGCCCCGGCCAGGCCGTCGACGCGCAGCACGGTCGGCTCGACGAACAGGCCGGTGTCCGACGGCGAGCCGTCCACCTCCAGGCGGCGACCGCCGTGCAGCAGCTTCGCGCCCCGGCCCACCGCGTCGGCGATGTTGGCGAAGTGCGCCCCCGCCATCAGCACGGGCGTGAGCACCACACCGGGCTCGTCGGGGTAGCCGGGCCGGACCTCGGCGGCCTCGGCCACCAGGCGGTCCAGCAGCTCGTCGGCGATCGCCGGGTGCGCCACCACGTGGTTGGGGATGTTGCAGATCTGCCCGGACTGGCGGAAGTTCTCCGCGATGGCCCGCACCGCGCCGTCGAGATCGGCGTCCCGCCACACCACGACGCAGTCGTTTCCCGCCAGCTCCAGCACCGGCTTCTTGCCCGCCGCCACCGCGGCGCGCTCGAACTCCAGGCCCTTGGCGCTGCCGCCGACGTAGACGATGTCGTCGACGTGCGGGCTCTCCAGCCACAGCCGGGTCATCGGCGGTCCACACAGGACGTTGAGCACGCCCGGCGGCGCGCCCGCCTCCTCCAGCACCGGCACGACGACCTCGCGCAGCGCGTGCGTGGTGGCCAGCGGCACGCCGCGCGGCGCGCGCACCACCACGGCGTTACCCGCCAGCAGCGCCGACACGCCGAACAGCGCGTTGGGCGTGGACGCGTTCTGCGGCGGGTTCACGCACACCACCCCGTCGGGCACCCGCCGGACCACGGCCCGCCCGCTGCCCCGGTGGTGGGTCCACCCCATCTGCGAGGCGCACCAGTGCAGCGTCTCCCGGCTGTAGTCGGCGTACCAGTACTCGTCCAGGGTGGGCCCGGCCAGGTCGCGCGGCTGCCCCTCGGCCACCAGCAGGTCGACGATGTCGTCGCGCCGCTCGCGGAGCCGCTCGCCGATGCGCACGCCGACGGCGATGCGCTCGTGCAGCGGCACGCGGGCCCACTCGGGGGCGGCCCGCGCCGCCGACTCCAGCGCGTACCTGGCCATGTCCTCGTCGGCCAGCGCGCAGCCGCCGACCACCGCGGGTCCGGCCGAGCGGGCGTCGACCAGGCCGGCGTCCAGGTCCCGCTTGAGCGCCATGGCGGGGAAGGTGTCCTCCAGCACGGCCCGCGCGGCGACCGTGTGGACGTACTTCCCCTCGGGGTGCTCGACGTCCTTGCCGCCGATGTACGCGGGGTGCATCACGGGTTCACGCGTGCTCATGTCGTCACCTCTCTTCCGGGAATCGCCATCGCGGTCGCGGCCACGGCCGCGGCCTGGGCGCGGATCTCCGGCACCGCGGTGCTCTCGAACAGCTCGCCCCGGCGCAGCGCGCCGAGCACGAACACCGGCCGCGGCGCGCCCCGCCGGTCCAGCACGCGCCCGTCGGGCCCGGTGGTCAGGCCCAGACCCAGGGGGTCGGGCCGGGCGGTGCCGTCGTCGAGCAGCCGCCGCAGCAGCGGGTCCGGGCGGTCGGTGACCTCGCCGCTGAACCCGGTCGCGTTGACCACCCAGCCGACGCGCAGCGACCGGCGGCCCGCCCGTGTGACCAGATCGGCCTCGAAGCCGTCCGGCACCGGGCGCAGGCCCGCCACCCGGCCGCGGTGCACGCGCAGCCGCCCGGCGCCCATCAGCGCCCGCACCCGCCGGTGCGTGGCGGGCGCGGCCCGGTGGCGGTGGACGTCCCAGTACCGGTTGACCCGGTCGAGGAAGCGCCGCCGCTCGGGGATGTCGAGCTGCTGCCACAGGCGCGGTGCGTGGGGCCGCAACCGGTCGACGAACTCCCGCCACCGGTCGGGGTCCTCGGCCACGCCGCGGCGCGCGAAGGCCAGCAGGTCGCGCAGCGAGCCGACGCGCTCGGGCGGGTGCGGTCCGCGCGGCGGCGCCACCGACGCGCCCCCGGTGCGGTGCGGCCGGGGCAGCAGGCCGTGCCGGGACACCGCGTGCACCTCGGCGCGGGGATGGGCGCGGGTCACCGAGATCGCCAGGTCCATCATGGACAGACCGGTGCCCAGCACCAGCACCGGCGAGTCGTCGGTGATCGCCGCGGCGCCGTCCCACGGGTCGGCCACGTAGCGGGGCGCCCCGGTGGGCAGCAGTCCTGCGAGCGGGTCGCCGCCGCCCACACCGGTCGCCAGTACGACGAGATCCGCGCGCAGCGGGGCCCGCTCCGCCTGCTCGACGACCACTCGGGCGCCGTCGGCCGACAGCCCGGTCGCGGTGGCCGCGACCCGCTCGACCACCGCGACGCCGCCGGCCCGGCGCTCCTCGGCGAGCAGCGCCTCGGTCAGGTAGCGGCCGTAGTCGCCGCGCGGCAGGAAGGCCGCGCCGTCGACGTCCCGGCCCCGCCCCAGGTTCCAGCGCACGAAGTGGTCCGGGTCGTCGGCGAACGCGCTCATCCGCCCCGCCGGGGTGTTGAGCAGGTGTTCGGGGTCGGCGGTGCGGTAGGCCCGGCCGGGGCCGAACTCGCCGCTGCGGTCGACCAGGACCAGCCGCAGCGGCCTGCCCCGGTCCGCGGCGGCCCGCAGCAGGTGGACCGCCGCCAGCGTGCCGCTCGCGCCCGCGCCGACGACGGCCACCCGCAGCAGGTCCCCGTCCCGCTCAGTCATCCCGCGCCCCGCCGCCCGACGCCATCACCGACAGCGCGTCGCCCAGCAGGCCCGCCGCCAGCGTGTTGCCGTCGTTCGGCTCGATGAGCAGGAACGCGCCGGTGGCGACGCAGTCGGCGTAGTCGTCCGCGGGCAGCGGGTCGGCGACCTGGAGGCGCACCCGCCCGATCTCGTTGAGCGACAGCTCCTGCGGGCCGTCCTCCAGCGCCAGCTCCTGCTCGTCGAACCGGGTGGGCAGGTCCAGCACCCGGCACGTCGTCGTGCGCGTGCCGTGCTTGAGCAGCACCCGCGCGCCGGGCCGCAGCGGCTCGTCCGCCAGCCAGCACACCGTCGCGTCGAGCTCGTCGTCGACCCGCGGCCTGCGGTCGGCGGAGGCGATCAGGTCGCCCCTGGTGATGTCGACCTCGTCGGCCAGCACCAGGGTCACCGGCTCGCCCTCGCGGGCGCGGTCCACCGGGCCGTCGGGCGTGCCCACCTCGACCACGGTGGTGGTGGCGCCGTCGGGCAGCACCACCACGGGGTCGCCGGGACTCACCTCGCCCGCCACGACCTGACCGGCGTAGCCGCGGTAGTCGGTGGCGCCGTCGCGCAGCACGTACTGCACCGGCATCCGGAACCCGACGTCGCAGCCGCGCCGGTCGGGCACGACCGTCTCCAGGTGCTCCAGCAGCGTCGGCCCGTCGTACCAGGGGGTGCGGTCGGACGCGGCCACCACGTTGTCGCCCGCCAGGGCGGACAGCGGCACCGCGGTGACCTGTTCCTCGCGGTAGCCCAGCGAGGTCGCGTGCGCGACGAACTCGTCGCGGGTGGACTCGAAGGTGCCGCGGTCGAAGTCGACGAGGTCCAGCTTGTTCACCGCCAGGGTGATGCCGGGCACGCCGAGCATCGCCATGACCGCCAGGTGCCTGCGGGTCTGCGGCAGCACGCCCTTGCGGGCGTCGGTCAGCAGCACCGCGTGGTCCGCGGTGGAGGCGCCGGTGACGGTGTTGCGCAGGTACTGGACGTGACCGGGGGTGTCGGCGAGCACGAAGGTGCGCCGCGACGTGGCGAAGTACCGGTAGGCCACGTCGATGGTGATGCCCTGCTCCCGCTCCGCGCGCAGGCCGTCGACCAGCAGTGACAGATCGGGATCGGCCAGCCCTCGCTCGGCGCTGCTGCGCAGCACCGCGTCCAGCTGGTCGCTGAGCACGGACTTCGTGTCGTAGAGCAGCCTGCCGACCAGAGTGGACTTGCCGTCGTCCACGCTGCCCGCGGTCACCAGCCGCAACAAGTCTGATGCCATCAGAAGTACCCCTCCCGCTTGCGGTCCTCCATGGCCGCCTCGGAGATGCGGTCGTCGGCCCGGCTGGCGCCGCGCTCGGTGAGCCTGCTGGTCCTGATCTCGTCGATGATGTCCTCGACGGTGGCCGCGTCGGACTCGACCGCGCCGGTGCACGAGCCGTCGCCGACCGTGCGGTACCGGACGACCTTCTCGACGAGCTCGCCGTCGTCGTCCGGCCCGCCCCACGGGCCGGGCGTGAGCCACATGCCGTCGCGCTGGTAGACCTGCCTGCGGTGCGCGAAGTACAGCGAGGGCAGCTCGATGCCGCGCTCGGCCACGTACCGCCAGACGTCCAGCTCGGTCCAGTTGGAGATCGGGAACACGCGGACGTGCTCATCCGGCTTGTGCGCGCCGTTGTACAGGTTCCACAGCTCCACGCGCTGGCGGCGAGGATCCCACCGGCCGAAGGCGTCGCGGACGCTGAACACCCGCTCCTTGGCGCGCGAGCGCTCCTCGTCGCGCCGACCGCCGCCGATCACGGCGTCGTAGCGCTGCTCGGAGATGCTGTCCAGCAGCGGCACGGTCTGCAGCGGGTTGCGCAGCCCGTCGGGGCGCTCCCGCACCGCGCCGCGGTCGATCCAGTCCTGCACCTCGGCCACGTGCAGCCGCAGGCCGTACCGCTCGACCAGCTCGTCGCGGAACCGCAGCACCTCCGGGAAGTTGTGCCCAGTGTCGACGTGCAGCAGCGTGAACGGCGGCGGCACCGGCGCGAAGGCGCGCACGGCCAGGTGCACCAGCACGGTGGAGTCCTTGCCGCCGGAGAACAGCAGCGCGGGGCGGTCGAACTCCCCCGCCACCTCCCGCAGGATGTGGATGGCCTCGGCCTCCAGGACCGCCACGCCGGTGGCGGCGCGTTCCGTCGTCGGCGCGCTCATCGCAGCACCACCGCCCGGCTGTCCTGCTCGGCGCGCCGCAGCGCGCGGTCGATCAGCTCCAGGCACTGGTCGACGCCGTACTCCGAGGTGTCCACGCGCACCTCGGGGGTGGTCGGCGCCTCGTAGACGTCGCTCACCCCGGTCATGCCGGGCACCTCGCCGCGCTCGGCCTTGGCGTACAGGCCCTTGACGTCGCGCTCCGCGCACACCTCCACGGGCGCGTGCACGTGCACCTCGACGAACGTCAGGCCCGCCCTCTCGTGCAGCTCGCGCACCTCGGCGCGGGCGCTGCGGAAGGGCGCGATGACGGAGACGACCACGAGCACGTCCTGGGCGGCCAGCATCGCGGCCAGCCTGCCGATGCGCCGGACGTTCTCGATCCGGTCCTCCTTGGCGAACCCCAGCTCCGGGAAGAACTCCCGGCGGATCGCGTCGCCGTCCAGGTGCTGCACGGCCCGCTGCCCCTGGTAGCGGGCGACCAGCTCCCGGCCCAGCGTCGACTTGCCGGAGCTGGGCAGCCCGGTCAACCACAGCGTGGTGGTCACAGGTCTTCCTCCTCCTCGTCCTGTCGGTAGCCGCTCCGGCCCGTCTACGGCGCGTGCTCGCGGCCCAGCAGTTGTCGGGCCACCACGAGCTTGGTGGCGTTCTCGGTGCCGTCGGCGATCTCGGGCCCGATGGCGTCGCGCATGCGACGGCTGATCGGGTGCTCGTCGTGCCAGCCGCGGTGGCCGAAGGTCAGCAGCGCCTGGTGGGTGGCCTCCACGCCCACCCGCGGCGCCCACCACTTGGCCATGTTCGCCTCGACCCGGTGGTCCAGGCCCGCGTCCTTGCGCCACAGCGCCTCGTAGGCGAGCAGGCGCGCCGCCCGCACCCTGGTGGCGTGCTCGACCAGGGGGAAGGCCACGCCCTGGTGCCTGCCGATGGGCTGCCCGAAGGCGGTGCGCTCGCGGGCGAAGGCCATCGCCTCGTCGAGCGCGGCCTGCGCGGACGCCGCGGCCATCACGGCGATGAGGGCGCGCGAGTGGTCGAAGCCGCGCATGACGCCGACGAACCCCTCCCCCACCTCGCCGACGACCTCGTCCGCGCGCACGGCGCAGCGGTCGAACACGATGGTGGCGCGCCCGCCCGCGCGTGCGCCGAGGTCGGGCAACCGCTCGCGGCGCACGCCCTCGCGCTCCAGCGGCACGTAGAACGCGGTGACCCCGCGCGCCCCGCCCTCTCCGGTGCGGGCGAAGACCAGGCCGTGGGTGGCGTGGGCACCCAGCATGATCGAGGTCTTGGTGCCGGTGAGCGCCCAGCCGTCGCCGTCGCGCTCGGCGCGCAGCTCGATGGCGGCCGCGTCGGTGCCGTGCTCCGGCTCGGTCAGCACCAGTGCCACCACGGCCTCGCCCGCGGCCACGGCGGGCAGCCAGGCCGCCTTCTGCTCCTCGGTGCCGTTGCGGTCGATGATGCCGCCGATGAGCGCCGCGTTGAGCACCGGGTAGCAGGCGGTCACCTCGGCCTTGGCCAGCTCCTCCACGGCGATGCCGACCTCGACCGCGCCCAGGCCGCGGCCGCCGTGCCGCTCCGGGATGCCGAGGCCGGTCAGGCCCGCGCGCCCCAGCTCGGTGAAGAAACCGGGCGGGAACGTGCCTTCCCGGTCGTTGCGGGCCGCGCCCGGCGCGATGCGCTCCTCGGCGAAGTCGCGCACCTTGCGCGCCAGCGCCCGCTGCTCGTCGGTGAACCCGAAGTCCACGTCCCACCTCCTCAGCCGTGCACCAGCTGCTCGCGCAGCTTGAACTTCTGGACCTTGCCGCTGGGCGTCTTGGGCAGCTCGGTGGCGTGCTCGACCCGCTCCGGCCAGTACTGCTTGGCCATGCCCAGCGCGTCGAGGTGCTCGCGCAGGTCGGGCAGCCTCGGCGGCTCGCCCTGCGGCACGACCACCGCGCACGCCCGCTCGCCCAGCCGGTCGTCGGGGTAGCCGACGACCGCGACGTCCTTGATCCTCGGGTGGCGCAGCAACGCCGCCTCGACCTCGACGACGGGAACCTTCTCGCCGCCGCGCGAGATGACGTCCTTCTCGCGGCCCGCGATGCGGATGCCGCCGTGGCCGTCGTCGCGGGCCAGGTCGCCGGTGTCGAACCAGCCGTCGTCGGTGACGTTGTCGGCGTAGACCTCGGGCCGCCGGAAGTAGCCGAGGCACTGGGTCGCGCCGCGCACCTGGAGCCTGCCGGTCCCGCCCGGCGGCACCGGCCCGCCGTCCTGCCCGACGATGCGGACCTCCATGCCGGGCACGGGCGAGCCGTCGCTCTCCGCGGCCCGCATCTCCGGGTCCTCGGGCCGGGTGATGGTGGGCGCGCCGTTCTCGGTCATGCCCCACAGCGCGTACAGCCTGCAGCCCAGCACGTCGCGGGCCTGCTCGACGAGCACCGGCGGGATCGGCGCGCTGCCGGTGGCGAAGACCGCCAGGTGGGACAGGTCGCGGCGCTGCGCGCGCTGCCGGTCGATGAGGTCGACAAGGAACGGCGGGGCGCCCATGAAGAAGGTGACCTTCTCCTCCTCCAGCACGCGCAGCATCAGGTCGGCGTCCCAGTTGTCGATGTGCACGCAGGTCGCGCCCAGCAGCAGCGGCATGGTGAAGTTCCACGTCCACCCCGCGTTGTGCGTGGTGGGCGAGCCCATCGCGGTGACCTCGTCACCGGTCAGGTGCAGCGCGTCGATCTGCATCCGGTTGGTGGCGTGCAGCGTGTTGTGGCTGTGCATCACGCCTTTGGGCTCGCCGGTGGTGCCCGAGGTGAACATCACGTAGGCCAGGTCGTCCGGGCGCGCCTCGCGCCCCCCGGTGTCGCCGAACACGGCGCCCTCGGCGCCGGGCTCGCCCAGCAGCGCGGTGTCGAAGTCCAGCGCGCCCGCCAGGCCGGGGGCGTCCTCGGACTCCTCGGCCAAGCCGACCAGGACGCGGTGCCGGATGGTGGGGACCTCGTCCGCCACCTCCGCGCTGAGCTGCGCGTGCGAGAAGCCGCGGTGCCGCGCCGGTCCGATGTAGACGGAGCTGCCGGTCAGCCCGGTCATGAACGACAGCTCGCGCTTGCGCATGATGGGCAGCACGGGTCCGGCGACCGCCCCGATCCGGAAGCAGGCCAGCGAGGTGGCCAGCAGCTGCCAGGAGTTGGGCAGCTGGAGGGTCACGACGTCGCCGCGCGCGACGCCCAGGCCCGCGAGGCCTGCGGCGATGCGCTCGACCCGCCGCTCCAGCTCGGCGTAGGTGAGGGATTCCTTCGGCCTGCCGTCGGTGTGCCACACCACGACCGCTGTGCGGTCCGGGTGTTCGCGAGCGGCCCGGCGCAGGTCGTCGACCAGCGTCTCGTCGGCTCGCCACCACCCCTGCGCCAGGTACTTCCCGGCGTGGTCGTGCACCGGTGGTTGTTCCAGCATGGTGGTTCTCCCGTGGGTCGTCTCGGTACTCGTGGTCAGACCGCGGCTCGGGTGTTGCCGCCGTCGACCAGCAGCAGCGCCCCGGTGACGAACCCGGCCTGCTTCGCGGCCAGGAACGCGACCAGCGCGCCGAAGTCGTCCGGGTCGCCGACCTTGCGGACGGGCACCTCGGCGGCGGCCGCGGCGGTGTCCTCACCGGACGGTCCGCGCAGCGCGGGGGTGTCGTGGTAGCCGGGTGCCAGCACGTTCACGGTCACGCCGCTGTCACCGAAGGAGTGCACGAGGTTGCGCGCGTACCCCAGCACGCCCATGCGGGCGACACCGGAGAGCACGTTGTGCGGCATCGGTTGGCGCACCGACTCGGAGGTGATCAGCAGCACCCGGCCCCACCCGCCGCGCTTGAGGTGCGGCGTCGCGGCGGTGACCAGGGCGACGTGCGGGATCAGCGCGGTGTCCACCGCCTGGCGGTAGTCGTCGGGCCCGAAGTCCTCGACCGGGCCCTGCACGACACCTCCGGTGTGGCCGACCACGATGTCGACGCCGCCGAACTCGGCCGCCGTGTCGGCCACCCAGCGCCGCACCGCGGCGGTGTCGGCCACGTCGGCGACCTGGCCGCGCACCCGGCCGCCGCCGATGGCCTCCAGCTTGCCGCACGCCTGGGCGAGCCGCTCCGCGTCGCGGGCGCAGATCGAGACGTCGGCGCCCTCGGCGGCCAGCGCCTTGGCCACACCCAGGCCGAGCCCGCTGCTGGCGCAGGCGACCATGGCCACCCTGCCGTCCAGTCCCAGGTCCATCAGCTCCCCCTCCCGGCGCGGACGCGGTAGCCGTAGCGCAGCAGTTGGGGCCCCGCCGCGGCCGTGGTCAGCGCCTTGGGCTTCCAGTCCAGCTCGGTCCGCCACCGGCCGTCGGAGCGGATGGGCACCCGGCCGCGGTGGAACCGGTCGGGGTTGCCGGTGACGGTGTGGTTGACGCCCAGTTCGACGGTGCCGTCCTCGGCGACCGGGTTGGCCCCCTGGATGCCCGCGAACGCCATGATCCGCTGCACGACCTCGCGGGGGCGGGCGGAGAAGTCCTCGTGCCGCACCCGCAGGTAGCGGTCGCGCCCGGCCAGGGCGAGCAGGTCGGAGGCGGCGTTGACCGCGGCCCAGTACCCGGTGCTGCGGTGGGCGCTCATGCGCGTGACGTAGCTCTTGTCCTTGCGGTAGGAGAACGTCGTGGCGCGGGCGTCGCGCACCACGTGCAGCACCCGCACGTCGAGGTCGGTGCCGTCGCGACCGAGCAGAGCCGCCGCCTCGGCGGGGAACTTCGAGCCGTCCACCAGCACGTCGGCCCCCGAGGCGGCGGCCACCGCCCGGTACAGGTCCGCGGTCACGCCGGTCAACCACTCGACGTCCGGCGGGGTGCGGCGCAGGCCCAGGGATTCGGCCAGCCGGGCGGGCGTGTGCCGCGCGCGCAGCCGGGCCGACTGCACGGCCTCCACGGCCGCGGCGGCGTGCGGGTCCGCGGCGACACCGGTGGTCAGCACGGCCGACCACAGTGGACACCGGGTGACGGTCTCGCCGCAGCCGCAGCTGGAGTTGGTCCCGCTGCGCAGCACGCCGTTGCGCCACAGGAAGTGCAGCTCGCCCACGTGCAGCGTGCGCGCGGCCTCACCGAGCACGTTGCCGATCATGGTGCTGCCGCAGCGCATCATGCCGGTGATGTAGAGCACGCGCATCAGCCCGCCCCCTCCTGCTCCAGCAGGACGAAGTGCTGCGGCAGGTGCACGGCCAGGCCCATGCGACTGCTGGCCTCCAGCAGGTCGCTCCCGTCGGGCGCGGCCCCGCGGCGCAGCTTCAGCGCGGCCACGCCGGGGTCGAGGAACGTGGTCGCCGCGCGGAAGTCCCCCAGCAGCACCTGGTTCTTCGGGATCATCCGGGTCCGGGCGATCCGCACGCCCGCTTCGGCGAGCCTGCCCAGCAGCCCGGTCTCCACCGCCCGCCAGTACACCGCGGTGTGGGCCACGATGCCGTCGCACGAGCCGCCGGTCTCCTCCACCAGCGCGGCCGCGCTGGTGAGCAGCTCGGACGGGTCGCGTTCGGTGGTGATCCGCCGCAGGTCCGGCAGCTCCAGCAGGCCGGGCACGGTGCCGTCCTCGCTGCCGCGCAGCAGGACCTGGTTCTCGGTGGTGCCGAACCGCACCAGCAGCCGGTAGTCGATGAACGACGCCAGCAGTCGCGGCTGGTCGAGCAGGCCGGGCGGCACCGGCAGCGACACGCCGATGTCGGTCAGCCTCGCCTCGGCCAGTTCGAGCTGGAACTGGGCCTCCGGCGTGGTGTCGAAGGTGGTGCCGGACAACTCGCGCCGGTTGGCGCGCGGGCGCGGCTCGTGTATGTAGGAGGCGTCGCCGTCGCGGACGGTGGCCATCTTCATCAGCTGGCGCACGGTGTACCGGGGTCGTTCCGCGAACAGGGGGAACGCCGTCGGCAGGTAGGCCCGGAACGTCACGGTGACGTCGTCGCTCCCGCCGAGCGCGGCGGCCTGCGCGAACTCGGAGCCGGGGGTGCTCTCGGTCATCGCCGGGTCGGCCAACAACTGCCGGGTCTGCGTGATCGGGGAGCTGGTCTGGGTTGTCATCACTGCCTTCCTCGCCTGCCCCCGCCGGGCGGGCGGTGTGGTTCTCCAGGGGTGTCGCGGGAGTGGTCAGGGGGTCGGGCGCCCGGTCAGGCGGCGAGCGCCATGCGGCCGTGCACGACGTCGCCGACCTCTCGGGCCAACCTGCCGGGTTTGGGGTGCTGGAAGATGTTGCGGCCCATCGCCACGCCCGCCGCGCCCGCGCGCACCGCCGAGGCGACCCGGTTGAGCAGGACCTTCTTGTCCGCCACCGGTGGTCCGCCCGCGACCACGACGGGGATGGGGCAGGCCCGCACGACCTCCGCCATCGCGTTCGCCGAGCCGGGGTAGCTGACCTTGACGATGTCGGCGCCCAGGTCGGCGGCCAGGGTGGCCGAGTGCGTCACCAGCTCGGGGTCGGTGGAATCGCTGATCCGCGGGCCCCGCACGTACATCATGGCCAGCAGCGGCACGCCCCAGCGGTCGGTCTCCTCCGCGGTGCGCGCCAGATCGGCGATCTGCGCCGCCTCCTGCCGCGATCCCATGTTCACGTGCACGCTCACCGCGTCCGCACCCAGCCGCAGCGCGGCCTCGACGCTGGTGACCAGGTACTTGGCGTCCGGGTCGGGTGCGTGGGAGGTGCTGGCGCTCAGGTGCACGATCAGCGACGTGGTGACGAACCGCTTCGGGTCGATGTGCCGGACGGTGCCCTTGTGCAGCACCACCGCGTCCACGCGGGCACCCGCCAGCTCACCGACCAGCTCGTCCAGCGAGTCGTCGGGCGTGACCGGTCCATCGGCCACGGAGTGGTCCAGCGGGACGATCATCAGCTTCCCGTCCCCGCTGCGGTTGATCCGGTCCAGGCGCAGGCGCGCGCCGAAGGACTGGGGCTGGCTCACGGTTGGACTCCCCTCTTGTCATGCCGGGACCGCGGACGCGGCCGCGTCGGTGTCCGAGCGGTCGAGGCAGAAGCGCTCGTGCAGCACCCGCACCGCGTCGTGGACGCGGTCGCGCGGCACCAGGAAGCTGCTCCTGGTCTGGCTGCACAGCACGCAGTCGGCCGCGATGCCCGCCTCGGACAGCGCGCTCAGCGCGAGCGCGGTGAGACCGGGCCTGCTCAGCAGCCCGGTGCCCACGGCGGAGACCCGGCCGATGTCGCGGCGCTCGGTCACCGCGCAGTCGTGCGCGGCCAGTTCCTCCAGCACCGCGGCCCGCGCGTCGTCGACCGCGTCGTCGGCCACGCAGAAGGCCATCCGCAGCGGCGATCCGCTGTCCGCCGACCAGGTCACCGCGTCGACGGAGATCTCCCGCCGCGCGACCGCGTCCAGCACCCGCGCGGCGCCCGCGCCCATCGCGCACCGCGCCTCGACGACGACCTGGGTCACCCGGTCGTCGTGCGTCACCGCGATCACACCGGCGCGTCCTTCCAGGACGTCGGAGTCGAGCATGGGTCGTTCCCTCCCGAAGATGGTGCTTCCCGCGCCCGGCCCGGACGCGTCGCGGACGACGATGTCGACGCCGTGGGCCGCGGCCAGCTCCACCGAGCGCGGGTGCAGCACGCGCGCGCCGGAGAACGCCATCTCGGTCATCACGGCGGCGGGGACCTCGCGCAGCAGCCCCGCGTTCGCCACCACCCGCGGGTCCGCCCGCCGCACGCCGTCGACATCGGTGCAGATCTCGCACACGCGAGCCCCGTGGGCGACGGCCAGCGCCACCGCCGAGGTGTCCGACCCGCCGCGGCCCAGCGTGACGACCTCGCCGTCGCGGTCCAGGGCCTGGAAGCCCGCGACGACCGCGACGTGGCCCCTGGCCAGCCAGGAGCGGACGGGTTCGACGTCGACAGAGGCGATCACGCCCGCCCCCGGCCTGCCCACCGCCCGCAGCCCGGCTTCCGGCCCGGACAGCGACACGGCTGGCACGCCCAGCTCCCGCAGCGCGATGGCCAGCAGCGCCGCGGAGGCCAGCTCGCCGGTGGCGAGGAGCTTGTCGGTCTCGCGCGGGTCCGGAGCCGGGCTGACCGCGGTGGCCGCGCGCACCAGCTCGTCGGTGGTGCTGCCGCGCGCGGAGACCACGACGATCACCGCGGCCCCGGTGCGGCGGAGGCGCGCGACGCGGCGGGCGACTTCGGCGACCTGGACGTCGTGCGCCAGGGAACTGCCGCCGTACTTCTGGATGCGGATTTCCATGCCACTCCGTTCGGGGAATTCCGAGGGATTTCGACGTCCGCGGCGCGGTCCGGGCCCGGATGCGTCCGTGGGCTCATTTCCGTCGTCGACCGGGTTCCCGGCCCGTCGCGCGTTCTCGCTCGCGCAAATTCATGAACCTCGCGGAGCGGCATCGCGTGGAATGCCGCCCGACGGGCTGTGCGGGCTCACGTGAATGGGCGAGGCGGACCGGCGGAATGCCGACGCCCGCAGGCGGAGCACCTGCGGGCGTCACGGGAAGGTGGTCCTGGAGGGCGCTCAGCGCCGGTCGTGGGCGCTCCGCGCGCGATCGTGGGCGATGACCTGCAGCGCCAGCTCGACGCGGTTGGTGACGCGGAGCTTGGTGAACGCGTTGCGCACGTGCGTGCCGATGGTGTTGGGAGACAGGGTGAGCCTGGTGGCGATGGCCTTGTTGGTCAGGCCGCGGGCGACCAGACGGGCCACCCGCACCTCGGTTTCAGTGAGGCTGGCCCACTGCTCGGGCGACGGGGGCGGGACCACGCCGTCGGCGGGCGGGCCGTGCGACCGCACTCCGGCCAGGCGGCGGGCCACCCGTCGGGCGGCGGGCTCCGCGCCGCAGGACAGCCACACCCGCTCCGCCTCGGCCAGCAGCTCCTCGGCCCGGTCCTGGTCGCCGAGTTCGCGGGCCAGCTCCCCCGCGTCGACGAGGGCCGCCGCGCGGGCGGGCCGCCGCCCGCTCATCCGGTACAGCTCGGCGGCCGACACGATCGCGGCCGGGTCGCGCTCGTCCAGGCCTCGCAGGTGGGCGGCGGTGGCGGCGGTCCACGGCACGCCGGGGTTGCGGTCGGCCAACTCCCGCACGACTCGGGCGAGCCGGGCGGCGCCCCGCTGGTCACCGCGCAGGCGGGCGAGCCTGGCCAGGACCGGCGCGGCCGGTGCGGCGAGCGTGGCGGTGAACGCGACCAGGTCGGTCGTGGCGAGCAGGCCCGCGACCACCTCCGCCGCCTCGTCCTCCCGGTCCGCGGCGCACAACCAGAGCGCGCGCCACCAGGCCAAGCGCGCTGTGTCGGCACCGCGGCCGGGCAGCAGCTCGACCTCGTGCAGGTCGGTCTCGGCGGCGGCGAGGTCGCCGCGGGTGGTGCGGATCTCCGCCCGCAGCCCGAGCAGCTCGCCCAGCAGACCGTGCGCCGTCCCCTCGCGGGCGGCGCGCACCCCGGACTCCACCTCCGCCTCGGCTTCGGCCAGCGCGCCGCGGGCCGCGCGCACGCGGGCGCGGTAGTAGTGCCACTGCGGGGTGGCCCAGGACGTCCGCAGCTGCCTGGACTCCCCCTCCACCAGCAGGAGCGTCGAGTCGACCTCGTCGAAGCGGTCCAGCGCGATCAGCGGTGGGCACAACCACAGCCGCGCGTGGCGCCGCCGGACGAACGGTCCCAGCCGGTCGGCCTCGCGCACGGCCGCGCGGGTGCGCTCCAGTGCCGAGGAGAACTCGCCCCGGCGCAGCGCGGCCAGGCCCTTGGCCGCCGAGGCGAGCAGCACGGCCTCGCCGCGCCCGCTCCCGGCCGCCGCCAGCGCCTCGTCGGCGGCGACGTCGGCGGCGGTGCTCCGCCCGGTCGAGGCCAGCCGGTAGGCCTGCACGGCCCGCAGCTCGGCGCGGTGGTGCTCGGCGAGATCGGCACGGGCCAGCGCGCGATCCGCGTACTCCACCACGGCGTGGTCGTCGCCCCGGCCGTGCGCGGGGTCGGCCAGCTCGGCCAGGGCGCACACCAGCCGCGTCTCGCTCTCGGCGTCCAGGTCGCGGTGCAGCGCCCGCACCGCCAGCTCCCACGCCCGCTCGCCCCGGTCGGTGGCGGTCAGCAGGTGCACCGCCACCACGGTCAGCTCGTCGGTGAGGGGGTGGGCGTCGCCGAGCAGGTCCAGCAGCCTCAGCGCCAGGTCGGCCGCCACCCCCGGTTCCCGCGCCGCGCGCTCGCGCACCGCCCGGTGCAGCACCTCCACCACGGTGGCGGACCCCGTGTGCCCGGCGCGTTCCAGGTGCTCCACGACCTCGTCCGGGGCCCGGCCCTCCGCGGCGACCACGTCGGCCGCCTCCCGGTGCAGCGCCGCGCGCACCGGTTCCGCCAGCCCCGCGTAGACGGCCCGGCGGATCAGCTCGTGGCCGAAGCCGAGCCCGTTCGGCCGCGGCGCCAGCACACCCGCCTCGACCGCGTCGCCCGCGGCCCGCGCGAGTTGCGCGACCGGCTTCCCGGTCAAGCCCGCCGCCTCGTGCACGGTGAAGGGCCTGCCCAGCACCGCGCCCGCCTCCAGCAGCGCCGTGACCGGCTCGGGCAGGTCGGTCAGCCGCGCCCGGACCGCGCGCACGACCGCGTCGGGCAGCGGGCGGCGCCCGGCGTCCGGGGCGACCTCGGCCACGCCGTCGCGCACCTCGACGTGGCCCGCGGCGTGCAGCGCCCGCACCACGTGGGCGACCAGCTCCGGGTCGCCGTCGACCCCGGAGGCCAGCGCCACCAGACCGGGCCCGGCTTCCGCGACCAGCGCCTCCCCGCACAGCCCCCGCACCGCGGCCTCGGTCAGCCGCTCGGGCGGCACCCGGTGCGCGCCCGTCTCCAGCAGCACGTCGATCACGCCGCGGACCGCGGCCCCGGCCAGCGGCGGGTGCAGGGCGAGCAGCCACAGCACGGGCGCGTCGGCCAGCGCGGGCACCAGGACGCGCAGGGTCAGCGCGGTGAGCTCGTCGGCGTGGTGGAAGTCGTCCAGGCACACCAGCAGCCCCTGCCCGGCGGCCGCCCCCAGCAGCGCGGAGCGCAGCCGCGCCAGCGTGGTGAGCTGGTTGCCGTCCAGCTCGCCGAGGCTGGTCTGCCCGACCGCCCCGCCCGCGGTCAGCGTGGCGACCAGGGTCGACAGCGGCGCCACGCGGTCCAGGCGGGTGGCGCGGCCGTAGGCGACCCGCACGCCCCGCCGCGCGGCCTCGGCGCGAACCCGCTCGACGACGGCGTTGCGCCCGAGCACGCCGGGGTGCTCGGCGATCAGGACGCGCCCGCGGTTCTCGGCCAGCGCGCCGAACGCCGAGTCGACCGCTTCACGGCCTGCCTGCCGCGCGTGCTCCGCCGATCGACCAGGGGACGCGGAATGTGGTCTGCCGACACCGTCGTCCAGCACGTCAATTCCTCCCCAGGCGTCATAGCAGTGGGCACACGTGTCCGGCGTCCACCCGCTACGCACCTGCTTTACCGCATGCGCGGTCAACCCCCTCAGCTCCATCGGGCGACGCTTCGGGACCCCGTTCCGCATTGCGCCGATCCAGTGAATCCCGCACCGATCCCGGTGTGCGGGACCGGCGGGCCGGGGACTTCTTTGCAGACAAAACGAGCATTCGCGAACCGCGTGACCGCGCGGTCCCGATCGGGTCGAGCACATGACCGCCGCGCGACACGTCAACCCTGATGACGATCCCCAATCCCGTTCATCCTGGAGGGCGCAGTGAAGAAGTTCTGGATGTGGGCTTTGTTCGCCGGGGCGTTCGCGGTCGCGTGCACCGAGTTCGCCGTCGTCGGACTGCTGCCCCAGATCGCGCGGGACCTCGACGTGTCGGAGGCGGTGGCGGGGCAGTTGGTGACGCTGAACGCGGTGGCCTTCGCCGTGAGCGCGCCGGTGCTGTCCGCCGTGCTGCACCGCGTGGACCGCCGCAAGGTGCTGTTCGGCTGCCTGACCGTGTTCGCGCTCGGGCACCTCACCGCGGGCCTCGCGCCGAACTACCCCGTCCTGCTGGGGTCGCGCATCCTCTCCGGCGGCATGATGGGTCTCTACCTGGCCACCGCCATCGGCGCCGCCGCACGGCTCAGCGACGAGCACCGGCGCGCGTCGAGGATCGCCGTCGTGCAGGCGGGGGTCAGCACCGCCACCGCCTTGGGCGTGCCGCTGAGCACGCTGCTGGGCCACAACATGGGTTGGCGCGCCCCGATGCTGGTGATCGGCGGCATGGCACTGCTGGCGATGGTCTTCATCGCCGCGGCGCTGCCGCCCACCGGGGCGGACGAGTCCGCGCCGTCGCTGGGCGAGCGGCTGCGCGCCGTGCGCGCCATGCCGGTGGTCATCGGCCTCACCGCCATCACCGTGTTCTGGGGCGCGTCGTTCACCGTCTACACCTACCTGGTTCCGCTGCTGGAGCAGCGCGCGGGCCTGAGCGGCACCATGGTGATCATCGTGCTGTTCATCGCCGGTTTCTGCGCGGTGGTCGCCAACGTCGTCGGCGGCAAGGGCGCGGACGCCAACTCGCGGCTGACGCTGCTGACCACCGCGGGCGTCACCGCGGCGGCGCTGCTCGCGGTGCTTCCGCTGTCGACCGGCGCGGTGCAGGTCATCGTCCTGGTGACGGTGTGGCAGCTGGCCGCGTGGTCGTTCGTGCCCGCGGTGCAGGCCGCGCTGTTCCAGGCCGCGGGCAAGGGCGGTGAGCTGGCCGTGTCCTTCGCCGTGTCGGCGTTCAACATCGGCATCGTGGCGGGCGCCGGGTTCGGCGGCATCGCGCTGGACCAGGGCGGCCTGTCCGGTGTGGCCGTGCTGGGCGGCGCGCTCGGCTTGGTGGCGCTGGGCTTCGTGGTGCTGCTGGTGCGCCAGGTGGCCCGCGCCGAGGCCGCGCAGCCGCAACGGGAAACCGCAACCGCTGCCGCGAGGGGATGATCATGCGACTGGAGTTCGACGCGGTGCTGTTCGACCTGGACGGCACCCTCATCGATTCGACGGAGGCCGTGCGCCGCGCCTGGCGGCGCTGGGCCGAGGAGGAGGGCGTGGACCCCGCCCGGCTCGCCGGGACGAAGGGCAAGCCCGCCAAGGAGATCGTGGCGTCCCTGCTGCCACCGGAGCGGCACGAGGAGGCGCTGGCGCACTACTCGCACATCGCGACGCACGACCTGGAGGGCGTGGTCGTGCTGCCGGGCGCCAGGGAGGCCACCGAGGCGGTGGGTGACCGCAAGGCGATCGTGACCTCCTGCACGCGCGACGTCACCACCGCCCGCACCGCCGCGGCCCGCCTGCCGACGACCGACGTGCTGGTCACCGCCGACGACGTGGACCGGGGCAAGCCCGAGCCCGCGCCGTACCTGCTGGGCGCGCGGATGCTGGGCGTGGATCCGCGGCGCTGCCTGGTCGTCGAGGACACGGCCGCCGGTCTGACCTCGGGGCGCGCGGCGGGCTGCACCACCCTCGGCCTGGGGAACGACCTGGCGGCGGACGTGGTCGTGCCGGACCTGTCGCACGTGCGCTTCGAGGTCGTGGGCGACCGGGTCGCGCTGACCGTCCCCGGTGAGGGCTGACCGGTGGACGACCACGTGCTGGCCCGGCGCCTCGCCGACAGCGCCCGCGACCTGCTGCTGCGGCTGCGCCGGGAGAGGACCGACCTGGAGGGCGCGGAACTGGGCCGGGAGGGCGACCGCCGGGCCCACGCCCTCCTGGTCAGCGCCCTGGGCGAGCACCGGCCCGAAGACGCCGTGCTGTCCGAGGAGGGCGACGGTGTGCCGGACGGGGCGCGCTCGGGGCGGCTGTGGATCGTGGACCCGCTCGACGGCACCCGCGAGTACCGCGACCGGGAACGCCACGACTGGGCCGTGCACGTCGCCCTGGCCGACGGCGGGGAACTCGTGGCGGGTGCCGTCGCCCCGGCCTCGGGCCGCACGCACGACACCGCCGATCCGGCGCCGCTGCCCGAGCCCCGGCGCCGCACCCGCCCGCGCGTGGCGGTCAGCCGCAGCCACCGCCCGCCCCTGGTCGACGCGCTGGCCGAGGTGCTGGACGTGGAACTGGTGCCGATGGGTTCGGCGGGGGTCAAGGCGATCGCGGTGTGCACGGGTGCGGTGGACGCTTACGTGCACGACGGCGGCCAGTACGAGTGGGACAGCGCCGCACCGGTCGCGGTGGCCAGGGCCGCAGGGGCGCACGCGTCCCGAGTGGACGGTTCGCCGCTGGTCTACGGCAACCGGGGCGCGAGCATCCCGGACCTGCTGATCTGCCGCCCCGAACTCGCGCGGGCGCTGCTCGACGCCCTGTCGGCCACCCGCGCCACCAAGTGACCACCACCGCCTGCACACGATTCGGAGTCCTCAAAGGACAGGGACGCGAGGCCGATAAGCAGAGGAGGACCGGATGGCCACCGTTGCCGCTTATGCCGCCAGCGCGGCTGGCTCACTGCTGACGCGCACCACGATCGAGAGGCGCCAACCGGGCCCTCGCGACATCACCGTCGAGATCCGCTACACCGGCATCTGCCACTCCGACATCCACCAGGCGCGCGGCGACTGGGGCAAGGGCCTGTTCCCGATGGTGCCGGGGCACGAGATCGCCGGAATCGTCACCGAGGTCGGCGCCGAGGTGACCCGCCACGCCGTCGGCGACCGCGTCGGTGTCGGCGTGATCGTCAACTCCTGCCGCCAGTGCCGCAACTGCGAGAGGGGGCTCGAACAGTACTGCGCGGGCGGTTCCGTGGAGACCTACTCCGACCTGGACCACTACCGGGGCGACGAGCCCACCCAGGGCGGCTACTCCACCCACATCGTCGTCGGCGAGCACTTCGCCCACCGCATCCCCGAGGGCCTCCCCCTGGAACAGGCCGCCCCGCTGCTGTGCGCGGGCATCACCACCTACTCGCCGCTGAGGCGCTGGAACGCGGGACCGGGCACGAGGGTCGCCGTGCTCGGCATGGGCGGCCTCGGCCACCTCGCCGTCAAGATCGCCCACGCCATGGGGGCCGAGGTCACCGTCCTGTCGCGATCGCCGGACAAGCGGGACGACGCCCTGCGCGCGGGCGCCGACCACTACCGCACCACCGATGACCCCGGCACCTTCGAGGCCCTGGCCCGCGCGTTCGACCTCGTCCTGTGCACGGTCTCCGCCCCGCTGGACGTGGACGCCCACCTGTCCCTGCTGGACACCGACGGCACCATGGTCTACCTCGGCATCCCCGAGAAGCCGCTGTCGGTGGGCGTGTTCTCCCTCCTGCCCGGCCGCAGGACGTTGGCGGGCTCCCAGATCGGCGGCATGGCCGAGACCGCGCGGATGCTCGACTTCTGCGCCCGGCACGGCATCGGCGCCGACGTCGAGGTCGTGCCCGCCGAGCGGATCAACGAGGCGTTCGAGCGCGTGCTGGCAGGCGACGTGCGCTACCGCTTCGTCATCGACGCCTCCACCATCACGCCGCGCTGACCACCCCTCGCCCAAGGGGCGGATCACCGCCCTCGCCGGAGAGGACGGCCCGGACGAGTCCCCTCGTCGAGGTGCCCGCCGGGGCTCCACCACCCGAACAGCGTCAGCGTCAGGCGCTCGGCGCGGTGGCCGCGCCTGCCCGCTCCGGGATCGGGGTGGCGGTGTAGCCGCCCAGCCACGTCCCGGTGCCTGCCGGGATGTGGCCGCCAAGGCGGATCTGGTCGGGCAGTTCGGCGGGCACCTCGTTGATCAGGAGCGCACCGGCCAGCACGTCGAGGGTGATCCAGCCGAATCCCGCCGCCTTGGCCCACATCGGAGCGTCCATGCGGGAGATCAGGAACAGGATCACGAGGTGGAACAGGACGCCGGGGTACTCCGCCCAGCGGGCGCCGGGGTCGACGAAGCAGGCCCAGGATGGAAGCGCGCGGGTACGTCGCTCGGCAGAGGACGGAGGAGGCCACGCGGAGGATTTCCCGCTGTGACACGGGTCGACTCGATGACGTTCGCACTCCAGCACGTGGATCTCCTCCGCAGCGCGGGTACCGACCGGGAATCAGCCGCCTGCCGTCCCCGCGGGCAGTCCGTGTTCCGCGATCACGCCCCGCCGACCCGAGCGCGGAGTTGCTCGCAACATCTGTCACGGATCGCGCAATCCTGATCAGGGAGCCCCTTTCCAGCTCCCCTAGAGTCGCTTTTGGGCAGGCACTCGCGCACCGAAGGCGACCATTCCTGAGTTGTGCCTGCCCAGGATGCGGCGGAATCCTGGAAGAGGGATGACCGATGACAAAGGGAACGGTCCACGTTTACGTCGGCCCGACGTGCTCGGCAGATGAGCTGCACCAGCGGTTCCCCGGAGCAGTGGTTCACCCGCCCGCGTCCCACGGGGACTTCTTCTCCGCCGACATCGGCTCCGGGGACGCGGCAGTCGTCGTCGACGGTCATTACCACCACAGGCTGGGACTGCGCCACAAGGAATACCTGTACGCCCTGGACCGGGGTGTCACCGTGATCGGCGCGGCGAGCATAGGAGCCCTCCGAGCCTTGGAATTGAGCGCTTTCGGGATGCGCGGCGTCGGAACCGTCTACGAGCTCTACCGCGCCGGCGTGTTCGACGGCGACGACGCGGTGGCGGTGGCGCACGAGGACGAAGCGCCGTACTCCAGCTTGAGCGTCCCCCTGGTGAACCTCTACACGGCGGCGCGGGCCGCGTGCGCTGCGGGAGTGCTGCGAGCGGAGGACGTCGACATCGTCATCTCCGCGCTCCGCCGCGAGTACTACCCCACGCGGACGCAGGCCCGTGTCCTCCACGTCCTGCGCCGGACCGGCCTGCCCGAGGTGGCGCAGTGGTACGAGCGGCAGGTGGCCGACGACCCGCACGTCTTCGACCAGAAGCGCAGGGACTGCCTCGCCGCCGTGGACGTGGCGCACCACATCGTGGCCGCCGGTGCCGTCGGACGGGTGGTGGGAGCGGAGGGCGCCGACTGGAAGACCACGTTCCTGCGCGCGTGGGCGAACCACTTCATCGGCATGGCCGGGGATCCGCCACTGGCTCGGCGTATCGCCTACCAGCAGATCTTCGACCCCCACTACCCGCGCGTCTGGGAACGCTACCTGGAGGAAGTCCACAAGCGCGACCACCGGGACTGCGCCGAGCGGCCCGCGCGCGGGTTGGCGGAATCGCTGTCCGAGCGGATCGGCGCGGCCGGGTTTCCGCTCTCGGCGGCCCGCGAGCAGCAGGGCTGGCTGCACGACTTCATCTGCCCGATGCCCGACCTGAGCGATCCGTTCGAGGTGGAACTCCTGCTCGGCGCGGAGGAGCCGTCGGATGTCGAGACCGTCGCCCGGTACCTCCGGCAGATGCGGGAATTCAGCAGCCGGAACAGTGGTCCCCTGGGCCAGGAGATCTCGACCGTGCTCTCCGCGGAGGCCAGCAAGATCCTGCTGTGCGACATATGGGGGGTCCCGCTCAAGCAGCTGTCGCGCGAGTACCGCAGCCGCGGCATTCCCAACGCCAGGACAGCGGTCGGCATCCTCCAGCCGTTCATCGTCGGAACCATAAAGGAGCGGAAGCACGTGCGGGCGGAATCGGCATGACGAGGAAGATCGTGCTCAGGGGAACGCACCGCGCCGTACCGCCCGAAGTGACGTGGTCGCGCATCGAGCCGCTCCTGGGGGACTTCGGCATCACCCGCGTCGCGGACGTGACCCACCTGGACCACATCGGCATCCCCGTGATGATCGCGGTTCGTCCCCTGTCGGAGACCTACGGCACCTCCCAGGGCAAGGGGGCCACCCCGCTGCTGGCCCGGATATCCGCGGCGATGGAGTCCATCGAGATGTGGCACGCGGAGAACTTCGACCGCCCCCAGTTCGAAGCGACCGCGCACGACCTCGAACTGCCCTACCCGATCCGGGCGCTGAACGTCCCACCGCTGAAGCAGCCGCTCGAACGCGTGCGGCTCAGCTGGACGCGCGGCCGCACGGTGGTCGGCGGTGACCCGGTGCCGCTCCCGGTTCAACTGCTGCGCCTGTCGTTCGTCGGCAGCAGCCTCTGGGAGCCCCACCTGTTCAGGGACACGTCCAATGGTCTCGCATCGGGCAACTCCTTCCCGGAGGCGTGCCTCCACGGCATCTACGAGGTGGTCGAACGCCACGCGCTGGCCAGTCTCAGCTCCTCCCACGTGGACTCCCGCGCGCAGGTCGACCTGTCCACGGTCGACGACGAGCACCTCGTGTCGCTGCTCGACCGGCTGGCCGGCGCGGGCACGCAGTGCGAGGTGGCCATGATCCCCAACGAGCTGTCGATCCCCGTGTTCGTGGCGTTCATCTGGTCACCTCTCTACCCGCTCGTCGCGGCGGGTTCCGGCGCCCACATGGACGTCACCGTCGCCATGAGCCGCGCGATAACCGAGGCGGTCCAGACACGCCTCACGCGGATCTGCACCACTCGCGACAACCTGCCGTCCGACTACCAACCGCCTCACGTGTTCGATCCCCGGCTGTCCGCGGGCGCTGGGCGGTCCCTCGCCGACGTGACCGAGGGGTACGGCGCCACCCACGACGACCTCGACGCGGAGCTGCGGGAGGTCGCAGGCCGGGTCGAGAGGCTCACCGGGATGCCACCCGTCGTGGTCGACATGTCCACCCGATCCGATGTCTTCTCGGTGGTCAGGGTGGTCTGCCCCGGTCTGGACTACCCCCGCGGAGGCGGGAACAGCATTCCCAGAGCCATGCCCGCCAAGACTCCCGCTTGAGCCGCGCGGAGGTTTCCGGTCACATCCGCCCCATACCCGTCCGAGGTGATCCCATGAGTGAGGTGCACATCGCTCTCCCCTCGTCCTTGGCGCAGTTCACCGGAGGCGTCCGGCGCTTTTCCGTGCGCGGGGCGACGGTGCGCCAGGTGCTGGAGAACATGCACGAAGCGTTTCCGCTCCTCGCCGGGCGCGTCGTCGACGGCAGTTTTCGCCCCCTGCCCTTCGTCCGCGTCTACGTCGGCGACGAGGACGTGCGCGACCTGGGGCCTGCGGACTCCGCGGTCGCCCCCGGCAGCACCGTGATGATCCTGGCCGCCGTCGCAGGCGGCTGAAGCCCGACGAAGGGAAACGCCTATCGAGGACACCCGGGAAGGACTCGACCCAAGAACCGGACGCACGAGAAGAGGTTTGAATGGAAACCGCACCGCAGGTCATGGCGGGCCACCTGCTGAGCAAGGTGGAGCCGCTCAACGGCACCATGGACGTCCTGGCGGACGAGGGCGCGCGGCAGCAGCTCGACCGGCTCGTCGACTACCTCGTGGACCCCGAGCCGAGCGAACCCTTCGTGACCGTCGGCATGTCCACCCAGACCAACACCAGCACCGACACGGGTCCCTCGAACACCAACACCATTCCCGACGCGGACAGCGACACCGAATCGCGGTGGGACGACGAGTGATCCACCCGTCCGCTGAACACTCCTGAGGCGACCTCCGGCACACGCTGATCCCAGCGTGCGCAACTCCGGAGGCCCACCGAACCGGGGCGGGTCTCCGCGGAACCCGGCGGCCCACCCCGGTTCGCCCACTCGACAGCGAAGTCTTCCAATCGAAGGGACGAGGGTGACGTCATGGGCAAGGCGACGATTCTGATTGTCACGTCCAGGTGGGACACCACGGCCTACGCCGCGGCCGAGATCCTGCGCAGGAACGGCCGGGAGTCGGCTTTCTTCTACCCCGAGGACATCCCGCTGCGCGCACGGATCGACTCGGTGTTCCGACAGGGGAAGTGGTCGAACAAGCTGCACACCGAAGACGGGTTGATCGACCTCGACGACATCAAGGCCGTCTGGTGGCGGAAGCCCTACGTGTCCCGTCCGTCGAAGTCGCTCTCCAGGGTGGAGTTCCCCTACGCCAGGCGGGAGAGCGAGTACGCCACGAGGGGGCTGTGGGAGCTGCTCCTCAGCGATCCCGAGGTCTACTGGATGAGCGACCCGCACAACATCCGCAAGGCGGGCAACAAGATGGTCCAGATGACCAAGGGCGCGGCCCACGGCCTCACCTCGCCCAAGACCATCATCACCAACGATCCCGAGGACGTGCGCAGGTTCTACGACGAGTGCTCCGGCAAGATGGTCTTCAAGTCCATGACGGGACCGTTCCTGCTGCCCGGGGAGGTGGAGGACGAGTACATCCCCGAGACCTTCGTACCCGGCATGCCGCTCGTCCGACCGTTCACCGACGAGGACATGGAGCACGTCGACAGCGTGCGGCAGAGCGCCTGCATGTTCCAGGAGCTCGTGGAGAAGAAGCACGAGTTGCGGGTCACCGTCTTCGAGGACCAGATCTTCACCTGCCGGATCGAGTCCCAGGAGAACGAGCTCACCCGGCACGACTGGCGTCGCCAGGACTCGCTGCCCAGGGCGACCGCCGGGGAGCTGCCCGACTCGGTGGCGAAAGCCTGCCTGAAGCTGCTCGACGAGTTCGACCTGCGCTTCGGGGCTTTCGACTTCATCGTGACGCCCGACGACGAGCACGTCTTCCTGGAGGTGAACCCGAACGGCCAGTGGCTGTTCGTCCAGGAATGGGTGCCACAGCTGCGCCTCATGCAGGCCTTCGTCGACATCATGGTGCGGAACTCGTGACGGGGGCACCGCCGTTCCCCGCCGGGCCACCCCGCCCGATGTCGTGAGGTCCCGGTGACGACCCGCCCAGCGTCAGGTACCTCCTCCTCGGAACAGCTCCTCTTCGGTGGTCGCCTGCTCTACCTGGACGGCTCCGACACCCATGACGGCGCTTCGACCCGGCTCGGCCTGTGGTCCGTGGTGCGGGCCCTGCCCCCGCTCGTCCGCACCACCGTCCGCCTCGCGGGGGAGGTCGACGCCGCGGCGGTGTGGTTGGTCGCCTGCGCCCAGATCGGGCGCGGCGTCGCGCAGGCGGTCGGTCTGGTCGCCGTCAACGCCGTGCTGGCCGCTGTGCTGGCAGGCGGCGACGCGACCGACTGGCTGAGCCAGGCCGCGCCGTCGCTGGTGGTGGCCGCGGTCACCGCGGTGCTCGGTGCCGCGCTCACCGCCGCCTCCACCTACGGTTCGGGGCGGCTGCAGCCCAAGGTCGAACGAGCCGCCACCGAGCAGTACCTGGCGTGCGCCTCGCGCGTGGAGCTGGCCGCGCTCGAGGACGACCAGTTCCGCAGGCTGCTCGACACCGCCCAGTACGGTGCGACCGCCGCCCGCCGAATGGTCGACCACTGCACGCGCGTGATCACCGCGCTGCTCTCCACGGCCGCCGCCGGGAGCGTGCTCACCGTGCTGCACCCGGTGTTGCTGCCGCTGCTGGCCCTGGTGATCGTCCCGCACACGTGGGGAACGCTCGTGATGGCCCGCCGCCGCTACGAGAGCTTCCAGACCTGGGTGCAGCACACGCGCGCGGGCCGGGTCCTCAGCACGGAGCTCACCGCCTTCGAGGCCGCGCCGGAGATCCGGGTCCACCGGGTGGGCCCGTTCCTGCTCGAGCACTTCCGCAACATGTCCGCCGCCTCCGAGGCCGAGCAGACCCGACTGGCCGGGCTGGACGCCCGCACCGGCCTGTGGGTCGCTTCCTGGACCGGGCTCGCCACCGCCGCCACCTACCTCGCCCTGGGCGCCCTGGCCTGGAACGGCGCCATCGCCACGTCCGTCGCGGGGACCGCTGTGCTCGCCATACGCACCGGCACGAGCGGCCTCGGCGGCATGGTGCAGGCGGTCAACCAGCTGTACGACGAGAGCCTGTTCATCGCCGATCTCCAGCGGTTGCGCGCCCGAGCCGCCGAGTGGGCCATCCCGGCCGGTGGTCTGGACGTGCCGGAACACCCCCGCCGCATCACGTTCGACCAGGTCACCTTCCGCTATCCCGGCACCGGTCCGGCGGCGCAGCCCGCGCTCGACGACGTCTCGCTCACCATCCCGAGGGGGCGGATCACCGCTCTGGTCGGGGAGAACGGCTCGGGCAAGTCCACCTTGGTGAAGTTGCTCGCCGGCCTCTACCTCCCGGACAGCGGCAGCGTCGTGTGGGACGACGTCCCCACCCGTCAGGCCGACCGGCAGCAGGTGTTCGACCGGATCGCCATGGTGGCCCAGGACTTCAAGCGCTGGCCCTTCACCGCCAGGGTCAACGTCGCCATCGGCGCCCCCCGCGCTCCCGACGACGACGGCAGGCTCAGCGCCGCCGCCGACCAGGCGGGGGCCACCCCGGTGATCGAGGGCCTGCCCCGTGGCTGGGACACCTTGCTGGCCAGGGGGTACAAGGGCGGCCACCAGCTCAGCGGCGGCCAGTGGCAGCGCCTGGGCGTCGCCAGGGCCCACTACCGCCACGCCCCCGTCCTCGTCGTCGACGAACCCACCGCCGCGCTCGACGCCCGCGAGGAGCAGCGGGTGTTCGACCAGATCCGCGGACTGGCCGAGGGCGGGCAGACCGTCATCCTCATCACCCACCGGATGGCGTCCGTGCGCCACGCGGACCTGGTGCACGTGCTCCACCGGGGCAGGCTCGTCGAATCGGGCACGCCGGACCAGCTGTTGGAGCTGCCCGAGGGGCATTTCCGCGGCCTTTACGAGATCCAGGCCGCCCAGTTCGGCCCGAGAGCCGGTCGTGCGCGCCGCGAGGACCGGTTGCCGGTGGAGGCGGACCTTTCCTGAACTCGTCGCTCCAGTGGTCCGGCGTGGTTCGAAGCCACAGGAGTTGGACGCGCGTCAGCGTCAGGCGCTCGGCGCGGTGGCCGCGCCTGCCCGCTCCGGAACCGCGGTGGCGGGGCGGTGGGTGGTGGCCAGCAGGATCAGCCACACGATGAGCAGGATGGCCGCCGGGCGCAGGTACGGTTCCGGCAGGGAGTGCGCCACGAAGGTGTAGCCGCCCAGCCACGTCCCGGTGATCGCGCCCACGATCCGCACGACCGCCACCCGGTGCACCAGGGACGCCGTCGCGATCCAGAGGCCTGCCAGGATGTGGCCGCCAAGGCGGATCTGGTCGGGCAGTTCGGCGGGCACCTCGTTGATCAGGAGCGCACCGGCCAGCACGTCGAGGGTGATCCAGCCGAATCCCGCCGCCTTGGCCCACATCGGAGCGTCCATGCGGGAGATCAGGAACAGGATCGCGAGGTGGAACAGGACGCCGGGGTACTCCGCCCAGCGGGCGCCGGGGTCGACGAAGAAGGACACCAGCGGCGGCAGGAACAGCAGCAGGGGCAGAATTGCGATGGTCCGGAAGCCGAGGTATTCACGGTCGGAGCTGAGCACGGCGATGCCTTCCACGGTCGTCCAGCGGCTGAGTCACGCGTCAACGTAGAGGGAGGGTGTTGACATGTCAACATGGAAGCCGGGGGAGGCAACTGCCCTTTGGCTGCTGTGGAAACGTGTCAGCGAGGGTATCCGAGCCGGGGTCATCAGCGACATGACAGCGCAGACGGGAGTCTCCGAGCCCGAGCTGACCGTCATCGTGAAGGTCGACGAAGCAGGCGGCACCCTGCGCCAGAACGCGATCGCCGCACGACTGGGCTGGGACCGCACACGCCTGTCGCACCTGCTGACCAGGATGGAAGCACGCGGGTACGTCGCTCGGCAGAAGGTCGCGGGCGGCGTGGAGGTCACGTTGCTCCCCCCGGCGCAGGCGGTGCTCCAAGCATCGGTGCCCGGCCTCGAGAAGTCCGCGCGCAAGCACCTCGTGGACCGGCTCGACCCCGACGAGGCGGCGGCGCTCGGCCGCATCCTGCGCCGCCTCGCCGGGGACTGACCGGGCGCGATGGAGAACGCTCGACCGACGACGCGAGTAACGTGATCTTCATGCCCATCACCCTCCCCGCCCTGCACCACATCGGCATCGTCGTGCCCGACAGCGCGGCGGCCGCAGCCGATTTCGCACGCCGATGGGGTGTCACCGCGGGCGAGCCGTTCGACCTGAACCTGTCGGAAGCGCTGTTCCGCGGCGTGCCGACCGACGTCTCGGCGCGATACCGCTTCATCGACTCCGGCGCCTCGCAGATCGAGCTGATCGAGCCGCTCTCGTCGTCGTCGCCGTACACCGAGTTCCTCGAAGGACGCGGGGAAGGCGTTCACCACCTGGCCTACTTCGTCGCCCGCATCGACGCCTACCTGGGCGGCCTGCGCGACGCGGGCGAGCCGGTCGACGTGCTGTTCGACGCCGTCATCCCTGGCCAGGGTCGCTTCGTCTACCTGGAAGGACTCGCCAACGGCCCGATCGTCGAGCTGGTCGAGATGGTTGCCCCCTGAGCGGGAGCCGAGTCGCCGAACCAGTCGGCCGCGGCCTGGACGAACGCGGCGCGGTCGAACCCGTGCTCGCCCGCCCGGGCGACGACGCCGTCGGGACGGACGAGCACGGCGGCGAAACCGAGGTCGTCCCCGGCCTGCCCGGCCGCGTACCGCACCCGGTCCGCCCACCCCGTCACCGACCCTCGCAAGCGCTGGTCGGCGGTGAAGTCCAGGGCGACACCCCGTCCGCCCCGGAGCAGGTCGGCCAGGCGGGTGCCGTCCGCCGAGCGGAACTCCGGGGCGTCGCGGCCGACGACGGGCTGGTCGCTGCCGAGGTCGTAGCGGATCGACAGCCCGGACAGCCTGCCGTAGACGTAGGTCGCCCCGTCGCGGGTCGCGAGCAGGTCGCGGAGCACGCCCTGGAGCGCTTGGGCGTAAGGACCCGGCTGGATGACCGCCACTTGGACGCGCGTCCAGTCGAGCACCTGCGCCCCGATCGGGTGGCGTTCGCGGGTGTAGGTGTCCAGCAGCCCGTCCGGCCCGTGTCCGCGCACGGCGGCGGCGAGTTTCCATCCCAGGTTCAACGCGCCACCGAGGCCGAGGTTGAGCCCTTGATCACCTACTGGGCGGTGAGCGAAGGCCGGTAGGAACTTCCGGCGAAGTGGTCACCGCGGTGCGGCAACTGTCCGATGTGGACGGGTTCGTCCGCGAAGACGTTCAGCGCGGCCGGGCAGGCCCTCGCGACCCCGGCATCGCCCACGAGCACGTCTAGGCGGCAGAACCACGCGGCCACGACCGGTCGTGCCAGGTTCGCACACCGAGTCACGTCCGGAGAGGTCGCCTCCGACGGATTCCGCCTGCGGTACTCCGGGCTGAAACCGATTACCTCGTGAGGGGTCCGTCGACGGGGATGGCGGGGATCGGCTTCGGCGGTGAGGTTCGCCAGCCGGGTGGCCATGATCGCGGTGGGGAAGCCCCCAGGTCGTCAAGACGTTCGACGACATCCGGGTCGAACACCTGCGGCTCAACGCCCGAAGCGCGGCAGCGCCCGCGACGCCACCCAGGCTGGTTCCCTGCCTCGCGCGCCGGACCGGACAGCGAACCGGGAACAGTCCTGCCTACAGCTGCGTGACGCCGCCGTCGACGAGCAGTTCCGCGCCGGTGGTGAAAGCGCTCTGGTCGCTTGCCAGGTAGAGGGCGGTGGCGGCGACTTCGTCGGGACGGCCCACGCGACCGAGCGGGCTCAGCGGGGCGGGTTCGGCCGTGGTGGGCCGGTCGCCGTGCGGGAGAGCGGCGCGGAGCTCGTCCCCGCCAGGAGTTTCGACCGGGCCGGGGGTGAGGGCGTTGACGCGGATTCCCCGGTCGGCCAGCTCGGCGGCCCAGGTGCGGGCGAGGCTGCGGATCGCGGCCTTGGTGGCGGCGTAGACCCCCAGGCCGGGAACGGCCCGCAGGGCCGCGCTGGAGGACAGCAGCACCACCGAGGCACCGGCCGTCAGCAGCGGCAGCGCTTTCTGCACGGTGAAGATCGTGCCCTTGAGGTTGATCGAGGTGGTGCGGTCGTACTCCCGCTCGGTGATCGTGCCGAGCGGGCCGTACTCCCCGACCCCGGCGTTGGCCACCACGACGTCCAAGCGACCGCTGCGGTCCGCGATCTCGGCGAAGAGCCGGTCGAGGTCGCCCAGGTCCGAGACGTCGCCCCGGACGGCCACAGCTCGGGGGCCGACCTGCGCGACGGCGGCGTCCAACTCGGCCTCGCGGCGGCCGGTGAGGTAGACGGTCGCGCCCTCGGCGGCGAAACGGCGGGCGATCGCCAGGCCGATGCCGCCGGTGGCGCCGGTGACGAGGGCGTTCCGGCCGTCCAGCTGTCCCATGAGACTCTCCCATTCCTTGACGTAACTATTTTTGTTACACCGACGAGCGCGGAACACGACTCCCCCACCAGGGGAGTCAGTGCTCCGAGGTCAGGCGGCCTTCAGGACGTCCCGCAGCACGTCCTCCAGCGTGGTCTTGGCCAACTCCCCGCGCAGGGCGGCCTCCACCTCGTCGTACACGGCGGCCATCACCGGCCCGATGCCGTGACCCACCACGCACTCGGGGTCCGGCGTCGCGGGGTGCAGGGCGAAGAGCGGCCCCGGCTCGATCGCCCGGTAGACGTCGAGCAGGGTGATCGCCGCCAGGTCCCGCGTGAGCATCCACCCCGCTCCCGCGCCCCGGCGAGAATCGGCCAGGCCCGCCTTGCGCAGCTCGGCCAGCAGTCGGCGGATCACCACCGGGTTGGTGTTCACGCTCGTCGCGATCTGCTCGGAGGTGGCGACCTCGTGGCCACGCCGCCGGTACAGCCCGATCCACGTCAGGGCGTGCGCCGCGATGGTCAGCCGACTGTTGGCGCTCACGTCGCGCTCCACCTCCCCGTTCGCCACTCCTGGTCGTAACGATAGTTGTTACGACGGCGTGCGGCAAGTGCCGGGGTGCGGCCACTCCCCCGCGCTGGACCGCCCCAGGCGGGCCGGGGCCACCTCCGTGGTCAGAGGAGGCCACCGGCGTCCGCCTGCGCCCTGGTCAGGAAGCGAGGTGGAGTCGGAGCCGGGAGGAGACGACTTCCTCGGGTGTGGCGTCCGGGAAGTGCGTCACGTACTGCCCCGACGGGGAGATCAGGTAGCTCATCGCGGTGTGCGGAACCCGATACCCGCCCGCCTCCTCGGGATCGTCCACGCGGGCGGCGAACGCCCGGAACTCCCGCATGGCCGACTCGATTTCCGCCGTGGTCCCGGTGAGCCCCGTGAAGCCGGGGTAGGAGCTGAGGAACTCCCTCATCACGGCGGGTGTGTCCCGGTCCGGGTCCACCGTGATGTACAGGGCGTCGACCCGATCGGCCAGATCACCGAGGTCCTTCAGAATCGCGGAGAAACGCCGCAGGGCGCGTGGGCAAACCGATCTGCAGTGGGTGAACCCGAAGAGCACGAGACGCCACCGGCCCTGGAAGTCCCTTTCGGTCACGTGCTGTCCGAAGTGGTCGGTGAGCGAGAACCTCGGATTGGTCGGCGCGCTCATGACACCCGCTTGAAGGTGAACTCCTGGTGTTGGTAGGGGGATCTGAGGATGACATCGGCGGCATCGGTCCAGAGGTCCACCGGTTCGTGCTGCTCCGTCGACACGGCGGCGTCCTCGATGGTGGCGAGCACGCGGTCGTCGGTGCTGACGGTCCAGCGGCCGTTCCCGCGGACGCGCGAGACCGCCACGGTGCCGTCACCCGGCACCCCGGCTACTCGGCGAAGCCGGACGCGCAGCGAGCCGTCGACGAACTCGGCCCGGCTGACGTCGACATCGCGGTCCACCGCCGTGAGCGCGGGCTGCCGGAAACGATCGCGGTCCCACGGTTCGTTGAACAGGGTCCACAAGCCGTCCTGGACGTTCAACCGCGCGTAGCCCAACAGCACGTTCCCGCTCATGGGTTCGATCTCCGTGCGGTTGCCGCGTTCGTCGGTCAGCGCGTCGTTGCGCGGGTAGTACAGGCCGCCGTCCCGCCTGCTCGGGTTCATGAACCTGTCGGCGTGGTCGAGCAGACCGCCGGAGGTGTTCTCGTCGCCCATCTCCGATGCCCACGCCGCGACCCAGCCGAAGTCGCAGCTGTCGACGACGACGGGTTCCCCCATCATCTCCTCGGGCGGCGACGAGGGCACGAACAAGGTTCCTTCCGGGCCCACCGCCACCAGCTTCGTGATCTGGTGGGGGTAGTTGGAGCGCACGAACCCGCGGTTCCACATGTTCATCAGCGCACCGCACCACGCGTCGACCCACGGCGCGTTGAGAGCGTTGGGAAGAACCTGCCGGGAATCCTGCAGGATCATCATGTTGTAGTGCCCGTTCGAGTCCAAGCGGCCGAAGTCGCGCCACGCCCTCTCGTAGCCCGCGACCACCTCCTCCGCACGGCTTCCGCCGGTGATCAGGTCGTGCAGCCGGAAGCCCAGGATCGCGGGTTGGTTGCAGATCTGGAAGACGCAGTTCGGCTCGCAGGCCACCCCGAGGTAGCCGTTGCTCACCATCTGCCAGTAGATGTGCTCGTTGAGCTTCTCCCGGTCGTAGGGAAAACGCTTGCGTTCCCCACCCCAGAACGGTGACCAGTACTGGAACGTCAGCGATCCCTCGGACGCGTACCGGTCGCTGTCGAACAGGTAGTCGTGCAGCAGCGCCATCGACTGGACGTAGGCGCTGTACATGATGTTGTCCCGCGCCACCGGATCCCACTCCTCACCGAGCGAACCCGCGAGTGCCGCGTTGAAGACGCTGCCGCCCCGCCCCACATCCCTCCAGTACATCCAGACCTCGGGGAGCAGGATCTTGTCGATGAGCCGCTGGATCACGGGCTGGAAGAGACCCGGCGCCGCCGGGAGCCGGTTCCGGTGCGTCAGAGCGAGGGCGTAGGCCATGTACGCGAGCTGGAAGCGGTATCCGCCGAAGTCCTCCTGGTTGGCCCCCTTTCCCTGCATCAGGGACCAGTCGTTCGGCTGGCGCCGGGAGAGGTTGTCGAAGTGTCGTAGGTGGCCCAACTGCTCATCGGTGAGTGCGGTGGACATTCGGCTCCTGAATCCTCGATTCCTTGGTGCGACGTAGTCGCTCGACTCGATCCGGACCGCGTGGGTCCGTCACCGGTGTCCGGTGGCCTACCGCGCCACCGACGCCTCGGGCGTGCCCCGGCCCTGTCCGACACCTGCCCAGCGACCGCGCAGGAGGATCCCTGCGGCCATCCCCAGAGCGGAGAGGCTGGCACACGCGAGCAGACCCATGCGCAAGCCCGGCGCGTCTTCCACGCCGTTGGCCAGTGTTCCGCCGTTCATCGCGGACGCGACCACCGTCGCGAGAGCCACGCCCACAGCGCCACCGATCTGCTGCATGGTGATCACGAGGGCCGATGCCACTCCGTGCATGCTTTCGCCGACACCGCTCATGGCCGCGATCGTGGCTCCCGGATAAGCCAGGGCGATGCCCGAGGTCATGACCAGGGAAGCCGGGATGATCACCGCGAGCACCGGCCCCACCAGCCCGGTGAGGGCGTACGTCGCGGTGGCGGTCGCCACCAGCGCGGAGCCCAGGACGAGTCCCGTCCGCGCTCCCGACCGAGTGACCAGTCGGGCCCCTCTCGGCGAGGCGATGATGGAAAGCACCGCGGTCGGCAGGAAGACGACGCCCGCGGCGAACGGTCCGTAGTGCTCGATTCCCTGCAGGTACGAGGACACGATGAAAATGGCCGCGGAGACGCCCGCGAAGAACGTGAACGCCACGAGGTTGGCCGCCTGCACGCTCCGCGAACCGACGAGGGCTCGTGGCAGCTGCCGCGTTCCACGTACTCGCCCGGTGACCACGAGGCAGACCGTCAGGGCCAGGGCGGCTGCCAGGCACGCCGCGGCGACCACCGGATGCGCCGTGATCGAGCCGATGCCGTGGACAGCCGCGAGCAGCGCCATGGTGCTGATCAGCGGTCTGGCGAGGGACCGCGGCCGCAGACCGGTCGCGTTGTCCTTGTCGTCGGGGAGGACGGAGTACCCGGTGCCGAGGATGAGCAGCGCCATGACGACGAAGATCGCGAACCCGGAGCGCCAGCCGAACAACTGCGTCAGCCCGCCCGTGACGATCAGCCCGGCGGCGTAGCCGCTGCCGCCCACCGCCGCCCAGAAGCCCAGTGCGCGGTTTCGCACCGGCCCTTCGGGAAAGGTGGTCGTGATGATGGCCATGGCTCCCGGAACGGTGAACGCGGCCCCGATCCCTTGGACGACGCGGCCGGATATGAGCATGACCGGGTTCACGGCCACTGTCGCGATGAGCGATCCCAGGCCGAAGATGCCGACGGCCACCAGGAAGGCGCGCCGACGGCCGACCGCGTCGGCCAGCTGCCCGCCCAGCAGCAGCAATCCGCCGAACGCCACCAGGTAGGAACTCGCGACGAGCTGGGAGGCGTCAGGAGTCAACCGGAGGTCGGCCGTGATCTGCGGTAGCTGCACGTTGACGTTGGCGAGGTTCATCCCCTCGAAGAGCATCGTCGTGCAGAGCACCCCCAGAACGTTCCGCTGTCCCGAGGAGAACTTCTCGGCGGCATCGTTCGGCGACGCCTCTTCCGTCCCGCCCCCTCCTGCGGCCCTCATGCCCGCGAGCCCCTGATGTCGTTCTCACCGGAGGGCTTCGAGCCGGTTTCCCCACCGGCCACGCGCGCGGCGGCCATCTCGTAGAGGCCGCTGTCGCCGTCGATCGGCCCGGTTCGCCCCACAACCCATTTCCTGATGCGCCAACCGTTTTCGGTGCGGATCAGCTCCAGCTGCCACTTCCCGCGCATGGCGCAGTAGTCGACAGGCCCCGGAGCGTCCCGCAAGTGGTGATAGGCGAGCACATACGCCTGGCAACGCGCGAGGTCGCCTTCCAGATCGATCCGGATGTTGGACACCACGTGGTCGGTGGCGTCGAACCCCTCCAGCGCGTTGCGCGCCCCGTCGACCAACTCCTCGACGGCCACTTCCCTGGGCGGGGAGCCCAGGTGCGCGGACAGGTCGACCACCACCTGCGAGGCGAAGATGCGCGGGAACAGGTCCCAGCCGCGCTCGTCCTGCGCATACGCCAGCGAAGTGACCAGATCGCTGATCGTGATGCGGTCGACCACATGGTCACCGATAGCCGACGTCATGCAACCACTCGATTCTTTGTCAGTTTGATCTGCCGTCCAACGTTCACGGAGCGGTCCGGCACCCGACGTCGTCGACCGGTCCGCGGATCGCCCGCAACCACGACACCGGGACCGAAACCGATCCGCTCGCGTCGGCGTGGAGAATTCACCCGTACCTGTCGACGCCCCGTCGGCCGCGACCGCGTCAACGCTTCCCGGATCGCCGGTCCCGCTCGCTGGTCCGGCTCCACCACCTCCGACGGGGCAACCATGCCACGGCGGCGAAAGATCGTGAATTTCTGTTGCCGAAGCCGCAAAAGCGAGTACCCCACGAGCGCAGACGCACCAGTCATGGCGCGAACGGGAGTAGTCGGCCATCGCGCGCCCGATGACCTCACGGGTGACCAGTTCAACGCCGGGCATTCGCCGTGCTCGGACAGCGGAGGGCAGCGTCGGGGTGGACCTCTACTCACGCATCGCCGCCCCGACGAACCGGTGCACCGCCGTCCTGTTCGGCGACGGCGGTCCAGATCCCCCCGAGATTTTCCCCAGAGCGCGGGGACAGCATCGCCCCGGCAGGCAACGACGTCACGGCCGACATCGAAGTGCCGTCGACCGATGCGTCGCGCGAGGTTGAGCAGGTCAGTGCGCTGCGGCGAGCGCGAACCCACGACTCCGCTCGCAGTCGGCCGGGCGTCACCGCGATATTCCGACAGACCCATCAGAGAGGGGTTGCAGCGTGAAACTGCTCATCACTTGCGCCGTGGCGTCGATTGCGGCTTTGTTCTCGACAGCAGTCGTCACGCCCGCGTCCGCCGTGACCCAGCCCTCCGCGCTGACCGGCGAGCGGTGGCGGTTCCACGCCCAGTACAACGGCCTGGTCATGGACGCCGCCAACTCCGGTGGACATGGCAGCGCCGTTCAACTGTGGCCGTCGAACGGCACCGCCGCCCAGGTGTGGGTGCAGGAGAACGCACGCGAAGGGGGCAACTACCTCCACCCGTCCTACGACTGGGGGTTGTGCCTGGACTTCGACGGAGACCGCGGCTGGGGAGTGCCGATGAAGGTCAACCGCTGTGACGGCAGCGCCTCCCAACGTTGGCATTTCTTCATCCACAGCGCGGGCGGTTACGAACTCGCCACGCACACCGATCGGGCCTTCGTCCTCGACGTGCCGAACTCCAACTTCGCCGCCGGGCAGCAACTGCAACTGTGGGGCCCCAACAACGGCGTCGCGCAGCAGTGGAGCATATGGGGCGCGTAGCCGTCAGCCCCGGAGGAGGACGAGGAGCCCCTGGTGAGGCCGGATCCGCGAAGATCGAGTCCGAGCCGGGGGCTCCTCGTGATCACCTGTCGTGCCGCACTCGACGTGTCCCTCGAACTCGCCGACGCCGCGCCCGCCCGCTGCGTGCGGAACGGTTCCTCGACCCCGTCAGGCGCGAAGCCGCCGACTGACCGCTCATCGCCGAAGAGCACCACCTGCCAGTGGTGCCGGACCGACGACTGCGCACCCAACCGGCTGGCGGTATGCCCTCTGAGCAGCGGGTTCGGCACGACCTGAACACTTTCGCCGCGCGTTGGCAAAGACGGGGTGCAAGGGCGAAGCGAACCGAGGAGCTTCATGTCGTCAGACGCGGAACTGATCGACAGATCACTGCGCGGAGACACCAGTGCCTTCGTGGAAGTGATCAGGCGTCACGAGACGGCGATCGGGAACTACCTCGCGCGCAGAGTGGGCCGCCAGGCCGCCGAGGACGTGCTCGGCGACGTGTGGGTGGCGGCCTACGAGTCCAGGGCGACCTATGACCGCTCGTACCCCGGAGCCAGGCCCTGGCTGTACGGGGTCGCGCTGAACAGGTTGCGGCGGCACTGGCGGTCCGAACCCGCCGAGGAACCCACGCCGGACCTGACCCGCGTGGCGCACGACTGGGATCCCTGGCCCGCGGTGGATGCCCGCGTGGACGTGCAGGCGCCGCTGCGCCGGGCTCTGGCCCGGCTCAAACCGGAGGAGCGGGAAGTCCTGGGCCTGGTCGCCTGGGAGGACCTGACCGTCGCGGAGGCCGGGCGGGTGCTCGACATCCCGGCGGGCACGGCTCGCCGCCTGCTGCACCAAGCTCGCAAGGCGCTGCGAGAGGCTCCGGAAGTGGCCGCGCTGCTGCAAGTCCCGACGACGTGAGAAGACGACACATGGACGAAATGGATCTGATGAAGAAGCTGAGCGATGTGCCATCCCCCAGTCCTGAGGCCTACGACCGCGCTCGCGCGGTGTTGGAGACGGCGGTGGCGGAACCCGTGGACACCGTCGTGCGACCGAAGCGCTGGTTCTCCTGGCCCAGGGCGGGCGTCGCCGCCGTGGGCGCGGCGGCCGTCGCCGCGACCGTGGTGATGGGCGTGACGGGCGGCAGCGCCCCGACCGGCACCTCCACCGAGGCGGCCTCGCCGGTGGTCGAGTCACCGCTGGTGAAACTGGCCTCCGAGGTCAAGGCCGCCGCCGCGCAGCCGGGTGATTCCTCGCTGGTCATCGCCACGAAGACCGCGCCGGACAACTCGCGCCACGTCTACTACACCCTCTACACCGACAAGGGCCAGATCTTCACGGGGGACTCGACGACCCTGGCGTCCTCGGTGACCAGGAACGACGACCAGGCCACGCCGTACAACGCGAAGGTGATGGCGGCCGCCCGCGAAGCCGCGAACGGCGACGTGGAGAAGGCCAGGATCGCGATGATCACCGCCGCCAACAACGCCCTGGGAGTCGGCCTGGACCCCGCCGCGGCGGACAAGGCATGGGCGGACACCCAAGCGGAGGTCGCGGAGACGTTCCGCAAGCTCGGCAAGGAGGTTCCCGCGCCCAGGCCGCGTCCGACGGGCAAGGAGCTGGAGAACCGCATCAACAACCACCTCTGGAGCAATGCCACGTACGCGCTGGTCGTCGGTGCCGCCAACACGGAGGTCCGCGCGGGTGTGCTGAAGCTGCTCGCGACCATCAAGGAGGTGACCGTCGGCGAGACCGACCTCGACGGCCAGCGCGTGCTGACCATCACCGCGAGCCCCGACATCCTGGGCGGCAACGCTTCGGCGGTGCTGACCCTCAACGCCGACAACGGCCTGCCCATCCGCGACGAGGTCTTCCCGGCCAAGGACTCGCCGCAGCCGTCGAAGCACGCCGTGGTGAGCTACGAGTCGTCCCGCGTGAGCCTCGCCGACGTGGCCGCGGGCAAGATCTGATCTCCCGCTGAACCGCCTTTGGGAGGGCAGGCACACGCCTGCCCTCCCAAAGGCGGTTCATGCCACGGGCGCGCCCGGCCCGGTCGAGCCGGTGCGATCTCCTGCCGACGACGACAACGCGGCCTCAGCCGGGTTCGCGTCCGCGCACGTCCCGCGGCCGCGAAACGAACAGGCTATCCGCTAAACTGGAGGTCTGCCCCGAAGCTCGACCGGAAGAGGCGTTGCACATGACCGAAGAGCTCGCGACAGGCAAGCGGGTCGACGCCAGGCGGAACCGCGCCAGGATTCTCGACGTCGCCCGCGAGGCGCTCGCGGAGACCGGCGACCTCCCGTCGATGGCGGAGATCTCCCGGCGGGCCGGGGTCGGCATGGCCACCCTCTACCGCAACTTCCCCGGACGGCCGGAGCTGGTCGAGGAGCTGTACCGCTCGCAGGTCGACGACATCTGCGCCTCGGCGAGGACGGCAGGCGGAGACACCCCCGGTGAGGTGCTGTTCTCCTGGCTCAGGCGCTTCCACGCGGCCGGAGCGCGCAAGGGTCCGCTCGCGACGCTGCTGCTGGAGGACTCCGACGGCGACAGCGCCGTGCTCAACGAGAGCCGGTCACGCGTGATCGCCGCGGCGCAGCCCCTCTTCGACGCGGCCTCGGCCAGCGGCGAGGTGCGTGACGACGTGTCCCCGGGCCAAGTCCTCGACGCCATCGTCGCACTTGAGCGCGTCCGCGAAGATCCGACCTCGAACACCTCGATGATCCAGGTGTTGTTCGACGGTCTTCGCAGGTAGAGACCCTCACTGCGCAGTCTTCTTGCAAACGGACAGCCTCTCCGATACTTTGTGGAGAGGCTGTCCGTTTGCGTCGGGCAGCGGTTCCGCCCCGAGAACGAGAGGACCGGAGATGAGTGTTCAGCCGTTGGACGCAGTCGCCACCACCCCGCCGATCGCCGAGGAAGCCCGTCGAGACGTGCCCGAGTTCGTGCTCTCCGGCGACCGGCGGATGTGGATCGGCGGCGAGTGGGTGGCCGCGGCGTCCGGCCGGACCCTGCCCAACACCGACCCGGTCACCGAGCACCCCCTCGCGACCGTTCCCCGCGGCGATGCCGCTGACGTCGACGCGGCGGTGCGGGCGGCGAAGAAGGCTTTCACGGACCCGTCCTGGGCGGAGATGACCCCCGACCGCCGTGGCCGGATCCTCAACCAGATCGCCGACGTCATCGAGCGGCACGCCGAAGAGCTCGCGACGATCGACTCGGTGAACATGGGCGCGCCGCGCCTGATCACCCGCACCATGCTGGCCGAGGCCGGTGAGGTCTTCCGCTACTACGCGGGCTGGCCCACCAAGCTCTTCGGCACGCAGGTCCCCACCCGTGGCGACCGGCTCGCCTACACCCGCAAGGAACCGCTGGGCGTGGTGGGCGTCATCTGGGGCTGGAACGGCCCGATGGGCCAGCTTCCCGGCAAGCTCGCCCCGGCACTGGCCGCGGGCAACACCGTCGTCCTCAAGCCCGCGGAGACGGCCTCGCTGAGCACGCTGCGCCTGGCCGAGCTGCTCGCCTCCACCGACCTGCCCGACGGCGTGGTCAACGTGGTGACCGGGCGAGGTGACGAGGCCGGTCAGGCGCTGGTCGCGCACCCGGACGTCGCCAAGATCGCCTTCACCGGTTCCACCGCCACCGGCAAGCACGTGCAGAAGACCGCCACCGAGACGCTCAAGCAGGTCACCCTCGAACTCGGCGGCAAGTCGCCCTCCGTCGTGTTCGCCGACGCGGACCTCGAGCGC
Source organism: Saccharothrix coeruleofusca (assembly GCF_017876325.1). Classification (NCBI taxonomy): domain Bacteria; kingdom Bacillati; phylum Actinomycetota; class Actinomycetes; order Pseudonocardiales; family Pseudonocardiaceae; genus Saccharothrix; species Saccharothrix coeruleofusca. Next base: position 1,122,223 of record NZ_JAGINV010000001.1, on the reverse strand, counting down.
GCCGCTCGCGGTGTCGCCGCCGGATTCCTCGGCAACGCGGGCCAGGCCTGCGTCTCGACGACGCGCATCTTCGTCCAGGAGAGCGTCCGCGACGAGTTCGTCGAGCTGCTGAAGCAGGCGATGACCACCGTGTTCACCCCCGCGGACTCGCTGTCGTCCGGGACCGTGGTGGGGCCGCTGTCGACCAGGGCCCAGTTCGACCGGGTCAGCTCGTACCTGGAGCTCGCCGTCGAGGAAGGCGCGAACGTGGTCACCGGCGGCACCCGCTACGGCGACCGCGGTTACTTCATCGCGCCGACCCTGCTCGACGACGTGACCCCGGACATGCGCGTGGTGCGGGAGGAGATCTTCGGGCCGGTCGGCGCGTTGATGACCTTCACCGATGTCGACGACGCGATCGCGAAGGCCAACGACACCGAGTACGGCCTGGCCGCGTCGATCTGGACGACCGACCTCACCACCGCGCACCGCATGGCCGCGGCGGTCCAGGCGGGCACGGTCTGGGTGAACACGTGGGGCGAGATGAGCACCGGCAACCTCCCCTTCGGCGGCTACAAGCAGTCCGGCCTCGGCCGTGAGGGCGGTCTGGAAGTCCTCGACGCCTACACCCAGTCCAAGGCCGTCGTCGTCGCCCTGTAGTTCCGCCAAGTCCCCTGCAGTCCCGCGAAGTCCGCGGATCAGGCCGAACCCGCCCGAAGGCGCACCGGCGCAGCTCGAACCGGCCGCTCCCATCCGCGCTCTTCCGGCGCGCATACCGATTTCGGTGAACACCCGCGAATTCCGGGGTGTCTTGCGCATGCCCATCTCACCCGCAGGCGAACGCTGTGGCGGCCCCACCGGTCGGGCGCCGCCACAGCGTTCACCCCCTCCCCGGAAGGAACTCCGATGACCGCCACCCGGCCGAGCCGGTACTCCGGACTGCGGTTGATCATCGCCCTCGGTGCGATGGTCGCCCTCGGACCGCTCACCATCGACATGTACCTGCCCGCGCTGCCCTCGATCGCCGACGACCTCGGCACCACGGCGGCCTCGGTCCAGTTGACGCTGACCGGCAGCCTCCTCGGCCTCGGGCTCGGGCAACTGCTCGCGGGCCCGTACTCCGACGCCGTCGGCAGGCGCCTCCCCCTCGTCCTGGGCACGGTCCTGCACGTGCTCACATCGGTGCTGTGCGCGTTCACCACCGACATCACCACGCTCACCGTCCTCCGCGTCGCGCAGGGCCTCGGCGCCGCGGCCACGACGGTGGTGGCGATGGCCATGGTCCGCGATCTGCACGAGGGAAGCACGGCGGCGAGGATGATCGCCCACCTCATGCTCGTCACGGGCGTCGCCCCCGTTCTCGCCCCCTCGCTCGGCAGCGCGGTGCTGCTCGCCGGGTCCTGGCGGTGGGTGTTCGGCGCGCTGGCGTTCATCGGCGCCGCGCTGATCGCGGTGGCGGTGTTCGCGGTGCCGGAGACCCTGCCCGCGCAGCGCCGGAAACCCCTTGCGCCGCGTTCCGTGTCCCAGGGCTTCCGGACCGTTCTGCGCGATGGCGACTTCGTCCTGCTGACCCTGGCGGCCGGACTCGCCTTCGGGTCGATCTTCGCCTACATCTCCGGGGCACCGTTCGTGCTGCGGCACCAGTACGGCCTGGACGAACAGGAGTTCGGCCTGGTGTTCGCCCTCGGCGCCGTCGCGCTCGTCGGCGGCACGCAGCTCAACCCGTTGCTGCTGCGCCGGTTCACGCCTCTGCGCATCATGTCCTCCGCCACCGTCGTCGCGACCACCGCTGCCTGCGTCCTGATCTTCGCCACGGCGGTGCGGCCCGGATCACTGGCCTGCTTGCTCGTCCCGCTCGCCGTCGTGATCGGCAGCATCGCGCTCGTCACGCCGAACGCGACGGCACTGGCGCTCTCGGGCCACGGCCAAGCCGCGGGCACCGCGGCATCGGTGCTGGGAGCGATCCGGTTCGCACTGGGATCAGCCATCGCACCCCTGGTCGGCGTGCTCGGCGGCGACAGCACCGCCACCGCGGTGGTCATGGCAGGCAGTGCCGCGACCGCGTTTCTGCTCGTCCTGAGGTTGCGGTCGCGCCAGCGGCCCGCCCGCCTGCCGGTGGCGGTCGTGAGCGCGCAGATCAGCGCCCCTGCCGCCTGACAGCTCCCACGGGACGCCGGTGCGGAGTCTCCATCAGCCCCGGAGCGACTCGTTGCCGTCGTACCGGGTCAGCACGAAGTCGACGTCCTTGTCGCCGCGCCCCGACAGGTTGACCAGGATGCGTTCGGTGGGCGGCCTGCCTGCTGCCAGGCGGATCGCGAACGCGAGGGCGTGCGCGCTCTCGAGCGCCGGGACGATCCCCTCCGACCGTGCGACGCGGAGGAACGTGGCGACTGCTTCCTCGTCGGAAACGGTGTCGACGGACAACCGGCCGGACTTGCTCAGCATGGCCATCTCGGGGCCGACACCGGGGTAGGCGAGCCCGGAGGCGATCGACATCACCGCGGCGGGTCCACCGTCGTCCCGCCGCAGGACGACGGACGAGGCCCCGTGCAAGGTCCCCGGACGCCCGAAGGTCAGCGTGGCCGCGTGCTGACCGGGCTCGGCACTCCTGCCGAGGGGTTCGACCGCGTGCAGGGCGACCTCGGGATCGTCCAGGAAACCGGAGTACAGCCCGAGCGCGTTCGAGCCGCCTGCGACGCACGCGACGACGTGGTCGGGCAGCGCTCCGCCGGTGATCGAGAGGAACTGCGCACGCGCCTCCTGCCCGACCACCGACTGGAAGTCGCGAACGATCATCGGGAACGGGTGTGGTCCGATGGCCGAACCTATCCCGTAGAGGGCGTGGGCGTGCTGCTCGGCGTAAGCGTGCATCGCCGAGTCGCTGGCCTCCTTCAAAGTCGACTGACCGGCGGCCACCGGGACGACCTGTGCCCCCAGCAGGCGCATGAGGCTCACGTTCGCGTTCACCTTGTCGGCGTCGACCGCGCCGATGTGCACTTCGCATTCGAGCCCGAAACGGGCTGCCGCGCTGGCGAGCGCGACGCCGTGCTGGCCCGCGCCCGTCTCGGCGATCAGCTTGCGCTTGCCCATCTTCACGGCGAGGAGCGCGAACCCCACGCAGTGGTTGATCTTGTGCGCACCGGTGTGGTTGAGGTCCTCGCGTTTGACGTAGATCCTGGCGCCACCCAGCTGGTTCGAGGTGTTCTCCAGGTGGTGCACCGGCGTGGGCCTGCCCTGCAGACCGACGCGGACGGTGTCGAGCTCGTGCCGGAACTCCGGCGATGCCCGCAGTTCCTCGTACGCGCCGGTGAGTTCCTCGAGCGCGGGCCTCATGCGCTCAGGCCAGTGGTTGCCGCCGAAATCCCCGTAGTAGCCATTGGCGTCGGGAGAGCGGCTGACGTGGTTGCTGCTGTGCGACATCGTGACCACCTTTCAGGAAGGTCGACGGTAGGCACGGCCGAGTCCGGAGTCTTGAACAGGATGTGCGCCACGGCCGCTCAGCGGCTGGAGCGGCCCACGCCGCGCGACAGCGCTCCCGGCGGCACGCCGAACACCTTCTTGAACTCGCGGGTGAGGTGTGGTTGATCGGAGAAGTCCACCATCTGCGCGACGTCGTTCAGCCCGAACCCGGCGCAGATGAGCTCCCTGGCACGGGCGACGCGGACCTGACGGGCGTAGGTCTGCGGGGGAACACCGATCGTCTGCCTGAAGGAGCGGGCGAGGTGGCTCGGGTTGACCCCGATCTGGCGCGCGAGGTCGTCCGTGCGAGTCGAGCGCGCGTCGCCCCGCCTGATGAGCAGGCACGCCATTCGCGCGATCGACATCGGGGTCGACGCGGGGGACTCGACCGAGAAACTGCATTCCCGCAGCAGCCGCCGGAGGGATTCCTCGATCGACGCGCTGTCGGCGATCGGTGCCGACAGCGCGTCGACCAGCTCGCGGGTCGTTCGGCTTCGTGTCACCACACCGGTGCGCGTGGTTCGGATCTCGCCCGGCCGGACCGGACCGGTGCAGCTGTCGAGGAACGCCTCCGATGGGTAGAGGACGTCGTACCGCGCGGGGCCCCCCGCGCTGCTGCCCGCGTGCACTTCGAACGGGTTGAAGAAGAACACGTCGCCCGCGCGGACGGTCCCGCTCCAGCGGCTGGACCGGATGTGCGCGGTTCCGCTCGTGACGGCCACGACCGAGTACGTGTCATGCAGGTGCGGGTCGAAGTCCACCGCCGCCGCCCGCGCACGGAGGAGATCCACGTGCTGGAGCGCGAACGTCATCGAGTCGACCCGTGTCACAGCGGGAAATCCTCCGCGCGGCCTCCCCCGTCGCGGCCACCGGCGCACCTCGCGCATCGACGGCCTTCGCGACAGGGCCTGGACCAACCGGTCGGCGCGGCGGCGACCGACCTCGCGCCGGGCTCGTGGACCGGCTGGGCCTGCCGTCCGGCCGTCGCCTGCTTCATGTGCGTCCTCCGCGGCGTCAGCCGTCATCAAAGCACGCCGCGCATCGTCTCCGGGAAGTCCCCAGCTCTCGGGACGGCCGGTGGCGCGCCGTCCCGGCCGCCGTCACAACGCGAGGCGCCGCACCCGGCCACGCTTTCCGGAACGAGGCGGAGTCACGCCTGGACGAGGTCGGGGTCCGGGGCGACTCCGGTGGCGGAGGCCGTGACCCGCCAGAGGTCGCGCGCGAGCACCGGGTCCTGCGCGGTCGCCGAGCGGCGGGCGGGCCCTGCCGGACCGCGGATCTCGAACGGGCCGGTGGGCCCCAGGTAGCTGCCACCGGTCCGGCAGCACGAGCAGGCGTGCTCGCCACGTGCTCCGGCGGGTGAGGGCGTTGTTCAACAGCTCCGATGACCCTGTTGCCCAATTGCATGCGGCATGAGCGAGCTCGAGCCCGGCCACGTAGGAGATTCGGGCCGGCGCGAGTGGTGTTCCGTTCCACCGGGCGTCGAGTCGGATCAGGGTGACGGCGGCGGCGGTGAAGACGTGCGCGAGATGCGTTTTGGCCAGGCTTCTGCGGCGTGAGCGGCGTACTCCGGTGACGGCGACGGCTTGGTGGATGGTGCCCTCGACACCGGCACGGGCGGCGTGGCGTTGCTCCCACTCCTGGGCGGCCTGCTCGGCCCGGACACGTTCGAGTGGAGCGTTCTGCTCCTGCCTTGCGGCCGAATGACAACCGCACGCCCAGGTCGTCGGCGAGGGTGGCGAGCTGCGCGGAGGTGTACTGGCAGCCGCGGTCGGCGTGGAAGATCACGCCGGGTTCGGGGCGGCGGTGGCGCACGGCGTTGTCCTGGGCCTGGGCGACCAGGCCGGTGCGCAGACGGTCGGCGGTGGCCCAGCCGACCACTCGGCGTGCGGCGATGTCGATCACTGTGACCAGGTGGAGCCGGCCTTCCCCGGTGTGGATGCGGGTGGTGTCCCCGCACCACCGGGTGTCGACATCCTTGGCGGCGCAGGATGAAGCCTCGCCGGATCAGATCCGCGGGCACGGTCGCGGCGGGATCGGCGACGGTGGTGATGGTGCGCCACCGCTCGGGGGCGCGTCCCGCGCGTCCCGCTTCGCGCAGGAGCCGGGCGACGCGCTTGCGCGAATGCCGACGACCTCGTGCCCGCAGCTCGGCGTGCACCCCGGCCGCGCCACAGGGCCCCCGCGACTCGTCGTGGATCGCGACGACCTCCGCGGTCACCTCGGCGTCCTGTCGTGCACAGGCGGTGGACGCGGCGGTGCGGCGGGCGTAGCAGGCGGACCGGGAGACCTTCGGCACAACTCCACGATCAGCGCCTTCTGCCCATGGGCTCCATGATGGGACATCCCTCCGGGGACCCGCGTCCCCCTGATCTCGGATGTCCGTCAACACGGGACAAGCCCACTTCTTGGCTAACAGCGATGCGTTTCCGAGCGGCACTGTCAACGAGATCGGACCGGAGACGACTCGACGTGCAGGCTCGCAGCGGGGTTTCGGCGCTTGGTACCCGCGAAGGCGGCGCGCGGGGCGGACAACGCCCGCTGGAATGCCATTTCCGCCGCTCCGACCAGCGGGCCGTCCTGGCCCAGGGAGGACTGCTCGACGCGGACGCCGCAGACCGCACGACTCACAATGCTGCGACGTTGCACGGTTTCCTCGACGAGTGCCACGACCTCGGCGGGCAGTTCGGCCAGCAGGCCGCCGAGCACCACGAGGTCGGAGCCGAGCAGGTTCACCAGGTTGCAGACGCCGACCGCCAGCCACTCCGCGACCTCGCCGAGTGCGCGCCGCACCGCGACGGGCTCCTGCAGCAGAGCGCGCATCCCGGCGGCGACCTCCTCTCGGCCGCAGTTCTCCGGCAGGTTCAACGCGCGGGCGAGCGCGGCTCTGCCGATCTCGGTCTCCCAACAGCCCTCGCAACCGCAGTAGCACTCCCTACCACCGGTGCGCACGACCATGTGCCCGAACTCGCCCACGTGGCTCCTCGTGCCGAGCAGCGACGCCCCACGGGAGATGACTCCGCCGCCGACTCCCACGTCGACGAAGACGTAGGCCACGTCGTGCGCGCCGCGCGCCACGCCGCGGGTGCTCTCGGCCAGTGCGCCCAGTTCGGCATCGTTACCCAGGTCGACGGGCAGTCGCAGCTCGTTCTCGAACCACTCGCGCAGTGCCACGTCGTTCCAGTGCAGGTTCGGTGCGTCGTGCACTATGCCGTCGTCAAGCCGGACTATGCCCGGGACTGCCACGCCTACACCGCAGATCGGGCGTGTGCTCTCCCCGATCAGCAGTCTGGCGTACTCGGCGATGTCGACCAGGACGTGCTCGACCGGCCATCCGCTGCGCAGGTCCCATCGGCGCCTGGTGAACACCCGGCCGTTTATCCCCATCAAGCCGACGACGACCTCGTCCACCCGGATGTCCACGGACAGCACGACGAGTGCGTCGGGCTGCGGGATCACCAGCGGCGATGGACGACCCGGCCTTTCCCGTCCGTCGGGTAGGCGTTCGACTACGAGCCCGTCCGTGGCCAGCTCGTCCACCAGCGCCTTGATCGTGCTGCGGTTGAGCCGCAGGTGAGTGGTCAGGGTTGCCCTGGTCGCCGGGCCATGCAGGTGCAAGTGGCGCAGCAGGTTCGTCCGGTTACGCCAGCGCAGCTCACTCGGGCTGTTTGACATCGACCTTCCTCCTGCGGCGGGGGAACCCATCACTTCCCCCGGTAAAGAGCAGCGCCAGTGCCACCGCGGCGAGCAGCAGGGCGGTGAGGAACCCACGTTGCACCCCCCACCGGTCCGATAGCAAGCCCAACACGAGTGGGCCGAGAGCGATGGCCGTGCCGACGAAGAACTGGGACCTCGCTGCGGCCCGGTCCGTCAGCCCCTGGGCGGAGGCCAGAGCCAGGGTGAGCGCCAGCGGGAACAGGTTCGCGATACCCAGCCCCGCCGCCATCAGCCCGACCAGCGCGACGACCGGGTCGCGCGAGAGCCACAGCAACAGCATGCCCGCTATCGACAGAACCAACGTGCCCGCCAGCAGGCGCCGGCTGCGTCCCGGCCGACGGGTCAGGCCGCTGCCCACGACCCGGCCGAGCAGCTCGGCGGCGAAGAACAGCGCCATGGCGGTCGCTGCCCACACCGTGTCCACGCCCGTCGTGCTGTGCAGGAGTTGCGCCCCGTAGAACACGAGGCAGAACTCGACGCCGACGACGATGCCGACCAGCGCGCAGAGCAACCACGTGCGCGTGGACATGCGCCCGTCCGCCGAGCCCGTCCCCGGCGTCGGCGTGGCCGAGCGCGGCGGCTCGACCCGCCGGAATACCAGGCCGAGCACGATCAGGGCCAGCACCGGCAATGCCATCACCGCGCGCCACCCCAGCGGGCCCGCCGCCAACCCTCCCAGGGCCAGTGGTGCCAGCACAGCCGCCGCGCTGGCACCGATGTTGGCCTCCACGAGCGCTCGATCGCGCCGCGAGCCGTGGTGGTCCGACAGCACCGCGAACGTGCACGTCTGGAGCAGCGAGCCCGCCGTGCCCAGCAGTGCGGACGCGGTGAGCGTCACCGCGACGTGGTTCCCGACCGCGAACAGGGCCGCTCCCGAGGCGGTGGCGACGAAGCACAGACGCAACAGCCGAGTCCTGCCGAGCACCCGCGCCAGCCGGGCGAAGGTCAACCCGGCGACGACGGTCCCCACGGCCCAGAAGCTCGAATGGGCGCTCATCAGGAAGTACGAGATGCCGAAATTCCGCTGCACGACGGCCAACACTGGCCCCAGCGCGTAGAGGCAGTAGCCGAACACGGCGATCGTGAGGTAGCCCAGGACCGTGGTCCTGCTCCGGACGAACGGGGAGGTGGCACTCGTGGTCATCCCGATCACTGCACCCGGTCGAGGAGGTCGAGCACCAGCGAACTCCACCCGAACCGCTCCGCGCCGTGCCCAGCCGCGTCGAAGGGCCCGTAGCACTCTCGCAGGCCGGACCTGGCGACCATGTCGATCGTGCGCCGCGCCAACTCGTCCGCCACGTCGTGCCTGCCGTGGGCGCGCAGGCCGGAGTGCAGGTACCAGTTGAGGTTGACCCACGTCGAGCCGCGGAAGATCGCCTCGGTCGCGAAGTCCGGGTCGAACGACGGCTCGGTGGCTGCGACGCTGGGCACCGGGAAGTCGAGCCAGAACTCGGACTCGTCCAGCAGGTGGTCGTCGACAAGCCGTCGCACGACGGCGTCCGGCAGGTCGGCCAGCACGAGCGGGAACAGCGAGCTGGCCGTGAGCACGTCAACGCGGCGGCCGGTGACCGCGTCGACGTCGGAGAACACGCCGCGCCGGTCGTCCCAGCAGTGCTCCAGCATGCCGACCAGTACCGCGTCGGCACGGCGGGCGAACACCTCACCCCCCGTGCCGACCAGCTCGGCGAGGCACCGCAATCCGTCCGCGTAGATCGTGTTGACCAGGACGTCGATCCAGGCGAAGGTGCGTCCGTCCGCGCCGAGGTGAGGATCGCGGCGGATGGCCGGGTCGCCGATCAACCGCCTCATCGCGCCGTGCCACTCCGCGCCCACCGTCGCCGATGTCGGGTCCAGCCCCAGCGCGGAGTCGTACTTCGGGCTGCTGTCCAGGCCCGACTCATCGGGTTGGAAGATGAGCAGCAGACCGTGCGGCCCGACACGCCGTGCGTCCAACCAGGCGAAGTGCCGGAGGACCGCAGGCAACACACCCCGCAGCCACTCCTGGTCCCCTGTCGCCCGGTAGACCCGCTGCACCGCACGTGCCAACACCGGCGGTCCGATCGTCGGCGTCCTCCAGTCGTCCCACAGCGCGATGCGGAAATCCGCCACCGCCTGTGCGCGCAGGTCGTCCTGCCACAGCAGCATGTGAGGGATGAAGCCGCTCGAATCCGCGCCGAGCAGCAGCGTGGACAGCTCGGCCTTGGCCCGCCGATGGTCGACGTGGGTGAGCGCGATGGCGTGAAAGCAACTGTCCCAGAACCACTGGAACGGGTACGTGGTGGGCGATGGGCAGGTGAAGTCGAACTCGGCCGGCGGTTCCACCGACCGCCCGCGCCTGCGGTTGCCGTCCAGCACGGCGACCGCGTGCGCCGAGGCCTTCTCCGCCAACCCCAGGACCACGCCGTTGTCAGCCGACACCCGTCACCACCGCGTCCACGCGAGGGACCGACGGCAGCTCGAGTGCATGCTCGAAGACGATCGAGGTCTTCAAGCCCCCGTCCGCACCGTAATTCTCGAACGCGTCCCGCACACCGCCGTCGTCGTCGAAGCTCAGCGTCCTGGTGATCAGGGGCTCGACTTCGACCACGCCCTGGCTGATCAGCGCGAGCGCGGTCCGGGCGCAGTGCGCGGAGCGCGTCATCGGGAACGCGCGCACGTCGAACGGCGTGGCGCGCAGGTGCAACCCCTTCGCCAGCACGTGCCACGTACTCACCGGCTGGGGCAGCATGGTCGCACCGTAGAAGACGTACTCGCCGCCGGGCTTGAGCAGCCCCATGGCGAGCGAGCGCACGTCGGGGCCCTCTCCACGCGGAGCCACGTGCGGCAGGGCGTCGAGAACGTAGTCGGCGAAGCTGTCGTGGTGCTCGCGGACGAACTCGACCAGCTCGGACGCCTGCGTGACGATGTTGAAGCTGCTGTCCGCACCGAACCGGCGAGCCAGCGCGATCCGACGCGCGTCCTGTTCGATGACCAGGACGCGTGCGGCTCCGAGCACCCGGCTCAGCAACTGCACCGCCAGTAGCGCACTCGGCCCGCAGCCAAGCACGACGCACACGTCGCCCGGTTTCGGCGGGTTGACCAGCAGGCAACGCAGGATCGACGTGAGGGGCTCGACCATGGTGGCCAGGCCCGAGGCCAGGCCGTCCGGCACGACAACCGCCGCAGCCTGGTGCGAGTCGTAGAAGTTTCGCTCGGTGTACCAAATCGTCTGTCCGGGTTGGTTGGGGAGCAGCGGCCGGATCACGCGGTATTCGGCCAGGCCGTCGAAGTCGGTCTGGCCCCAGTAGACCAGGCGATCCCCCCATTCGACGCCGGTCACCCGAGAACCGACCCGCACGACCCGCCCGACGTACTCGTGGCCAGGGGTGATCGGCCACCGCGCCGGCTCGAGGTGGCCGCGGTAGTACGACACATCGGTCGAGCAGATCGACACCGCCTCGGTCTGCAACAGCACCTCGTCCTCACCGCACGGTGGCACCGAAATGGACACCGGGTCGATCTTCCCCGGTCTTTCGATCTGATAAGCGCGCACAGGACCCCCATGTCAACGTGTTCCGAAACCGTTCAACGTCAGCGAATTCAGGAGAAATTCGCGGAATTCAAATCCGGACCGCTGAGTGAAATCGAGTCGTCCGTCCCCGACCCGCTCGACGCGGAGGTGCCGATCGCTGCGGCGCGCACGGCGTCCATGACGCGCGCGACCAGCAGCGAGGATTCGACGGGGAAGGCGAAGGAATCTTCCCCTCGCGCAGCCGCCGACACCTCCTCGACCATCAGTCGGTACGGATCAACCGGAGGAAAGGTCGAAATGCTCTCCCGCTGTGCCGATCGCAGGAGCAACGACACTTGATCCTTGGCCGTGAAGACCGGATAGGTGAACTCCACCTCGCCGGAATCGCCCTTGATCAGCAGTTCCTCATCCCGATCACCCCTCAGGCACGCCTCGACAAACGCACTGCCGGTGTCGAAGCGCAAGACCGCTCGAGTGACCGCATCCACGCCCCGATCGGTCGTCTCCTGCTCCGCCGTCACCTCCAGCGGTTCCCGACCCCCGAACGCGGTCAGCGTGGCGGCGATCGCGTAGCACCCCACGTCGTAGAGCGCTCCACCGCCCAGGGCCGGGTCGGTGCGGTAGTCGCCCGCAGCGGGTTGCGCGCCGCGGAAACGGGCCCGGACGGAGCGGATCTCGCCCAATTCACCGTCACGCACGATCCGCGCCAACTCCCGGAACCTCGGGTGCCACTGGTTCCAGTACGCCTCGACCAGCAACCGACCGCTCCGCCTGGCGGCGTCCACCATGCGCGCCACCTCGGCGGCGTTCAAGCCCAGTGGCTTCTCGCACACCACGTGCTTGCCTGCGCGAAGCGATCGGAGGACCCATTCTTCGTGGGCGCTGTTGTGCAGCGCTATGTAAACGACGTCCACTGTCGGATCGTTCAGCAGGGACAAATAATCATCGTGTACCACTTCAGGCTTCAGCGCAGCGGCCCGAACGGGTGACCGAGAAGAAGATGCCCGTAACACCGCGCCACGCGCGGCGTGCACTGCGGGACCGAGTGAATTCTGCGCTATTCCCCCGGCACCGATGAACCCCCATCGCACTACACAGCCCCCCCAAAGCGTGTGTCACCCGGAACGCCAAACCGCGCGCCCCAAGACGAGGCTAGCAGCCCTTCTCGACGTTCCGCCACGGTTTCCACCGGGCACGAAGAGGCACGCTTGGCGAAGAATATGTTGTCCATAGCGCAAAAAGGTCGCACGAGGCTCGCGATCAGCGCGATTCCACGCAACCAGGCCCGAGCACCTCCCCTCTTCCGCCCTGCCGGCGGTACGGGCTGCCGATGGCTACCGCCTGATCCGAGGTGAGCCGCTCGGTACCCCAACCTCGACCGCTACCGGCCACTTCCCGACGAACACTTCGCGGAAGCCTTCGAGATCGACCGGTCGGGCGGACAGGCCACGTGTCCGCCGGAGCGATCAGCAAGTGCTGGGCCGAAGGCTTCGACAGCGGCAAGCGTCCGGCGATCCGGATCCGGTTCGCCACCGGCACCCGCGCGCCCTGCCCTGTGCGCAACCAGTGCACCAGCTCACACCGCTGCGGCAGGCAACTGACCGTCCGTCCTCAGGAGCAGAACGCTCCACTCGAACGCGTCCGGGCCGAGCAGGCCGCCCAGGAGTGGGAGCAACGCCACGCCGCCCGTGCCGGTGTCGAGGGCACCATCCACCAAGCCGTCACCGTCACCGGAGTACGCCGCTCACGCCGCACAAGCCTGGCCAAAACGCATCTCGCGCACGTCTTCACCGCCGCCGCCGTCACCCTGATCCGACTCGACGCCTGGTGGAACGGAACACCACTCGCACCGGCCCGAATCTCCTACGTGGCCGGGCCCGAGCTCGCTCATGCCGCATGCAATTGGGCGACAGGGTCTCCGATGTCGTCAGGCCGGAGTGGGCGGCGATCGACAGCACCAGATCACCGGCGAGGCGCAACCGCCGGTCGAGCGCCAGGCTCGACGTCGTCACCACCCTGGACGGCCGTTCGGGGGTTCCCGCTGCCCGCAACGCGGGCATCAGCAGCCAGGTCAGCGCGGCAGGTCCCAGGATGTTGCGCCCCGCGAGATCGGGTAGGACTTCGTGCGATGGCACCACTGGCCACGTCTCCTGTACGGGTGGTGTCGCCGAGCGAGGTGGCCGACGCGGCGCCGCGCATCGGGTCGGCCGTGATGTCGGGACGCTTTCCCGACTGCCGCTCGGGAAGGGATCGGGCACCGGAGGAGGTGCCCCGCTCAGGGGAGGACCGCTAGTGGGCCAAGGCGCTCTGGAAAATGCCGAAGTTCCCGGTCATCCAGAGGGGCGTCGTTGACGGACAATTCATGTGACAACGTCATATGAATCACCGTCCCCGCTTCACCTGACGTTGTCAACTAAGCTGTCCGCATGACCCGAGCCGAGAGCGCCGCAGCCACGCGACGAGCTCTTGTCCGCGCTGCCACCGAGCTGCTCGACGAGGGAGGACCCGGCGCGGTGACCCTCCGCGAGGTGGGGGCCCGGGCCGGAGTCTCGCGCGGCGCGCCCTACGGGCACTTCGAGAACAAGGAGCACCTGCTGACGCAGCTCGCCATCAACGAGTGGAGCGAGCTGGCGGACGAGGTCGGGAAACTCCGCGCGGATGCCGGTGCTCCCGCGCAGGTGCGGCTCGAGCAGGCCATCCTGACCTTCATCGGAGTCGCCCGACGGCGGCCGCACCGATACGCGCTGATGTTCAGCACTCCGGCGGACACACCGGCCGCCGCCGAGGCCGCCGGTCGCCTCGAAAAGGAGTTCTTCACCCTCGTCGCGGACGTGGTGGGCGAGTCCGACGCGCAACGTTACTTCGCCTTGCTGATGTCCAGCGCGCACGGTATCGCCGGATTGGAGCTGAGCGGTCACCTGTCGAAGGAGACGTGGGGGGTCGGCGTGGACCAGCTCGTCCGCATGCTGGTCGACGCGATCCGGCCCGGCGTCCGCGAGGCCGACCCGTCCGACTGAGACCGGCCCGCCCGCGAGCCGAAGGCCGCCTCGGGACCGCTGACAGCGGCAGCGCCGATGACGGTGACGGTGCGGGAGCCAGCGCGAGCCCAGATGGACTTGAGGACTCGGACGCGGTCCGCCATGGCGCGGCGGGCGAGGTCGGACTCGAAGGCGATGGAGCCGAACTCGTGCGGGGCGCCGGGGTGCAGGTGGAACTCCACCGGCACCCCGGCTCGGCTGAGCTTGGTGGCGTAGGCGGTGTCCTCGTCGCGGAAGACGTCGAGCTGGCCGACCTCGATGTAGGCCGGGGGCAGCCCGCTCGCGTCCTCCAGCCGGGCTGGCGGGCACGTCGAACCCGCCTGCGGCGTCGCCGAGCAGGGCGGGCCACGCGGTGCGGTTGTCGTCGTAGGACCACAGCGCGTGGGGCGCGACGTGCGGGTCGGGGGTGGTGGTGCGGTCGTCGAGCATCGGCATGACGAGGATCTGCCGGGCGATCCAGGGCCCACCGCGCTCGCGGGCGAGGATCGCCAGCGCAGCGCGGCGTAGGCGTCCCTGAGCGGCGTCGGGAAGGGGTGCTCGGGGGTGCGGCGGTACTCCACCGACAGCATCGGCACGCCGCTGGCGGACACGTAGCGGGCGACAGGACCGTCGAACAGGTCGATGTGGCTGAGGACGTACCCGCCGCCGTGGAAGAACAGCACGGCGGAACCCGGTGCGGCACCGTGCTTGGCGTATCAGCGCACCGTGATCCGCGCACCGTCGTCCGTGGTCACGTGGCGGTCGTTCATCGTCACGTCGGTCGGGATCGGCTGGGCCGTTCCGGCGGCGCCGATGATCGGCTCCCACAGGGCGCGCCGCGCCGCGACGTCACCCACCGCGGGCGGGGTGGTCCGCGCCATCGCGTCCGCCATCGGGGCCAACGCCTCGGCGATCTCGGGGTCCGGGTCCAAAGACATGGCTGCGTCCTTCGGGGATCGGTGGACGCGGGGAGTCAGGCGCCGGGCGCGAGGACGACGACCTTGCCGGGCAGCGTGCCCGCGGCGGCGTCGGCGTGGACCGACGCCAACTCCGCCAGCGGCACCCGCCGGGCGATGTCGATGTGCAGTTCGTGGCGGTCGACCAGCTCCACCAGCTGCGCCAGCTGTTCGGCGTCGCTGCGGACGAACACGTCGACGCCGCGCACGCTGCGGTCCTCGTCGGACGGCGCGGGCATCCACACCGTGGTGTTGACCAGGGTGCCGCCGGGACGGATCAGGGTGACCAGCGCGGCCAGCCGCTCCGGGGTGATCGGCGCGAGGTTGAGCACGAGGTCGACCGGCTCGTCCACCGCCTCGACCACCTCGGTGGCGGTGTGGTCGACGACCTCGTCGGCCCCCCAGTCCCGGACGCTCTTGCCGCTGCGCGGACTTGCCGTGGCGATCACGTGCGCACCGGCCCACTTGGCCAGCTGCACCGCGTAGCCGCCGACCGCGCCGCCCGCGCCGTTGATCAGCACGCGCTGCCCGGCCGCCAGCCCGCCGTGGTCGAACAGCGCCTGCCACGCGGTCAGGCCCACCGACGGCAGCGCGGCGGCGTCGGCCAGCGGGACGCGCTTCGGCGCAGGCGTCAGCACCCGGGCCGGTGCGAGCACGTACTCCGCCGCCGCACCGTCCTCCGTCATCGGCAGGAACCCGACGACCCGATCCCCGACCGCGAGGCCCTCGACGCCCTCGCCCAGCGCGTCGACCGTGCCCGCGACGTCGAAACCGGGGGTGTGCGGCAGCGTCACGGGGATGGGGCCCCGCATGAAACCGCCGCGGATGTTGCCGTCGACGGGGTTGAACGACGTGCTCGTCACGCGGACCCGAACCTGCCCGGCACCGGGAACGGGCTGCTCGACGTCTTCGTAGCGCAGGACCTCGGGGGTGCCGTAGTCGTGGAAACGCACTGCCTTCATCGGACTCTCACTCTCGTCTTTTGCTTCGAAGTCGAAGCACCTGTCGGCGACAGTACATCAGCTTCGAATTCGAAGCAAGGTGCGGCGGTCACCACACCGCGCGGTGCCCGCCCACGCCCGACACCGCCCGCACCGACACCCGCGAAACCCCACCCGGCACAGTGCGATGTTCGAATTCGAAGCAGTACACTGGGGTCATGTCCGATTCGCCGTCGCTCGACCCCGTGCAGCTCGGTGCCTACTTCGACCTCATCGAGGTGACCAGCCTGCTCCGACACGCGGTCGAGCAGCAGTTGCGCGAGTCGGGCGATCTCAGCTATGTGCAGTTCCAACTGCTGGCCCGCCTCGGGGACTCGCCGACGGGCAGCCACCGCATGACCGACCTGGCCGACGGTGTCGTCTACAGCCGCAGCGGCCTGACCTACCAGGCGGGTCTGCTCGAGAAGGCGGGGCTGGTCGTGCGCGCCCCTTCCCCGGACGACGAGCGGAGCGTCACGGTCACCATCACCGATGCCGGACGGGCACTGCTGGCGAAGGTGCTGCCGGGCCACATCGAGGTGGTCAGCGGCCTGCTGTTCGAACCGCTGTCGCGCGACGACGTCAAGACCCTCGCCGGTTTGCTGGCACCGGTGCGCGAGCACATGCGCTCGACGCCGCCCCGCTCGGCCGCTCCTCGCCGCCGCAAAGACGGAGCATGAGGACTCGACCCGGTGCCCCCGCCCGCCGTTCCGCCCGCCGTGGCGCGCCAGGGCGGCGGCCCCGTCATCCCAGCCGCGAACCGGACCCGACATCGGGACCGTTCCGTCAATAAGATGGGGCCATGGCGAAGATGGGACGGCCGCGCAAGTTCGTCGAGCAGGACGCGGTCCGGGCGGCGAGGGACCAGTTCTGGGACAAGGGTTACGCCGCGACCTCGATCGACGACCTCATGACCGCGACGGGCCTCGCCAGGGCCAGCCTCTACGGGGCCTTCGGCGACAAGCACGCTTTGTTCCTCCGGGCCTTCGACGACTACTGCGGCCAGTCGATCGACGCGTTTCGCGTCGCGCTGCGGGGCGAGGGCCCGGCCACCGACAGGCTCGAGGCGCTGATGCGGAACACGGCCGCGGCGTTCGCGGACGACACCAGGGGCTGCATGCTCGCCAAGAGCACCGCCGAGCTCGCCGGAACCGACGAGGACGTCCAACAACGCACACGTGCGGCCTACCTCGCGCTGCACGAAGCCATCGTCGACTGCGTCCGCGCCGCCCAGGCGGAAGGCGGTATCGACCCGAGCGCCGACCCGGAGCAACTGGCGGGCGTCCTGCTGGCCGTCACGCGCGGGATGGAGGCGATCGGGAAGGGCGGCGTCGACCGCGCGGTGCTGGACGCCATCGCCGAGGGAGCGATCCGGATGCTGCCCAGAGCCGAAACGCGGTGATCGCGGATCGCCGCCACGTCGATCACGGACCAGACGCGCGCGATGCGACCCTCCCGGTACCGGGAGAAGACGTGTTCGGCGCACGAGACCTCCTTGCCCGATCCGGGCATCCCCCGGAAGGACTTCGGCGTGCATTCGAAGAGGATCGGCACGCCACCAGGTCTGCGGTCACCACCACGAGGCCGGCCTGGTGGTGGAGATCCGGCATCTCCACGACATCGCGCCGCAGCAGGTCCTGGAACTCCGTCAGCGCCAGCCGTCGATCGTTGTGGACGACGGGGTCGTGCACGAACGGGCGAGACCCTCGAACCGTCGCTCGTTGAGGCAGTCGAGGTAGGCCCGATAGCGCGCTTCAACGAGGTTGTCGCCCAAGCTCTTGTCCATGCCGCTCCTGCTCGCGACCAAGCGGTGCTCGTCGGGTCCGACGATACGACCGTCGGATTTCAACGGTGGGACACCGCCGGTGCAGGCGGGCCGTGGACGCCGCGGCGAGCAGGAACACGACGGCCTCGTAGACCATCGCCGCGCCCATCGCCCCCACCGTGTAGACGGCTCCGGCCAGGGCCACCCCCAACGTGCCGCCGAGCTGCTGCGCGGTGGGCAGCAGCCCCGACACCGAACTGGCCGCGTGCGCGGGCACTCGCCGCAGCACCAGGGAGAACGCCGACGCGGTGAAGACGCCGAACGCGAACCCGCCCGCGCCCAGCACCACCCACAGGACCGGCGCCGAACCGGACAGCGCCGGAATGACCAGCAACGACACCACGGCGAGCCCTCCGGACGCGGCAGTGAGGGCGGCGGCGCCGAACCGGCACGCCGCGGCTTCGGCGACCCGGCTGCCCAGCAGGGCGCCGACCGCGTACGGCGCGACCGTCAACGCGGTCACCAGCGGTTCGCGGTTCAGCGCGCCCTGCAGGTGCAGGGACAGCAGCAGGCTGAACGACGGGATGCCCGCGTTGAACAGCAGCACCGCGCCGATGCCCCAGCGGGTCGTCGCCGCCGTCAGGGCTTCGGGCCGCACGAGCGGGTGCCGCGCTCGCCGCTGTGACGCGCCGAAGGCGACGAGCAGCCCCACGGCCAGCACCAGGCTCAGCCAGGTCCACACGGGCCAACCCGCGTCCTGGCCGAGAGTCAGCGGCAGCACGAGCAGCACCAGTCCGGTCAGGGACGAGACGGCGCCGACGGGGTCCACCCGGCCGGCTCCCGTCGGTCCGCGTCCCTCGGGCAGGAGCCGGATCGCGGCCAGCGCGGCGAGCCCGACCGGCACCGGCAAGGCCAGTGCCACCCGCCAGCCGGATCCGAACGGGTCGAGGTGCAGCAGGACGCCGCAGCACAGCGGACCGGCCAGCGACGCCACGGCCATCGTCGCTCCGTAGCGGCCCAGCACGCCCGCCCGCCGGTCGGCGGCCACCGCGGTCTGGATCAGCGACAACACCTGCGGTGCCACCAAGCCGCTGCCCGCCCCCTGCACCAGCCTGGCGACCACGAGCGTCCCCACTTCCGGCGCGGCGGCCGCGGCCAACGACGCCGCGGTGAACACGGTCGTGCCGATCCCGAACAGCCGCCGGTAGCCGAACCGGTCCCCGAGCCGGGCGGCGGTGATCAACACGCAGGCGTAGGTCAGCGTGTAGCCCGCCAGCGCGAGCTGCCCCGCGCCCGAGCAGGCGGCGAGGTCGTGGCGGATGCGCGGGACGGCCAACTGCATGACGGTGACACTCATCAGCTGCACGAACGTCCCCGACAGCAACACCGCTTGCGCGGCGGGCCTCATGCCTGCTTCGCGATCCGCCCGACGAGCTCGGCGAGCTCGTCGGGCCGGGTCAGGAATGGCGAATGGCCGCCGGGCAGGGAGAACACCGCGAACGGGGAGTCCGGTGCCATCCGGTCCGCCTCGGCGATCATCAGGTCCTGGGTGGCCGGTGGCAGGGCGAGGTCGTCGCCGAGCCGGATGTAGCTGCGGGCAACCCGGCCCCATCGCCCCGCGGTGACCGCGAACTCCCCGAGCAGCGACACCAGGGGTTCGTCGGGGTGGAGGGCGAGGCGCCAGCCGGGCCGGTCCGCGGGCCAGTCGTTCAGCAACGCCCGCCGGATGGCCTCCACCTCGGCGGGGTCGGACGAGAGCGGGTTGATCCGGAGCGCACCGATCACGTCGGGATCACCGGAGTAGGGCAAAGGCGCGGCGTCGGCGTTCTCCGGCGCGCTGACGTAGTCGATGAAGCGCGGCCTGCCCGCGGGCACGAACGCCGACAGGTACACCACGTGCTCGGCCAGGTCCGGCTGCCGTTCCAGGGCGGCCGACGCCGGGCCGCCACCCGCGCTGTGGGCGACGAGGACCACCCGTGCGAACCGGCGTCGCACCTCGGCCAGCTCGGCGACCAGCGCGTCGACGAGCACGCCGGTGGTGAGCCCGGTCAGCGCGGAGGGTTCGGTGGCCAAGCCGGGCTGCCCCTGGCGCAAGTACCCCGACGGCATCGGCGCGGCCACGCCGTGCCCCGGCAGGTCCACGGCCACGCTGGGCACGCCGTGGGCGGCCAGCGCTCGCTGGGTCGCGGCCCAGTGCGACGAGGAGTGCCAGGCACCGTGGACGAAGACGCAGGCGGTGGTTGCGCTCATGACGACCTCTCGGAGGGAGTGCGGTACGAGCTCCACTGCACCGCGCCTCGGCATCGGTCATCCACTTTCATATCTCGATAACCCGCACGCGATATCTTCAGAGTATGGAGTCGCGTCACCTCCGGTACGCCTTGGCGCTCGCCGAGCACCAGCACTTCGGCCGCGCGGCCGCGTCCCTCGGGATCTCCCAGCCGCCGCTGTCGGCGCAGATCGCGGCGGTCGAACGCGAGATCGGCGAGCGGTTGTTCGACCGCACCCCCCACGGGGTGTTCCCCACCGCCGCGGGCGTCGCGTTCCTCGCCAGGGCCCGGCGGGCGCTCTGCGAGATGACGGCCGCGGCGGTCGAGGCGAGTCGCGCGGCGCGCGGTGAAACCGGCAGGCTGCGGATGGGCTTCATCGGCTCGGCCCTGCTCGACCCGCTGCCGGGGGTGCTGGGCCGGTTCCGCCGGACCCGGCCGGACGTGCGGCTCGACCTGCGGGAGATGAGCAGCCCGGAGTCGGCCGCGGCCCTGGTCGCGGGCGAGCTCGACGTCGCGGTCAGCCGCGGCGCCCCTCGCGGCGCGGGCGTGGAAGGTCTGGTGACCGTCCCGATCGGCGCCGACCACCTGGTCGCCGTCGTCGGTGTCGGGCACCCCTTCGCGGGCCGCGCGGAGATCCGGCTCGAGCAACTGGCCGCCGAGCGGCTGATCGTGGCGGCGCCCGAGCAGGAACCGGCCGTGGCCGCCCACCTGCGCGGCCTGTTCGGCGTCGACGCGACGGCGCTGGACACCGCCACGTTGTCGCGCGACATCCACACGATCACCGGCCTCGCGGCCTGCGCCGTCGGCGTGGGCCTCGGCCCGTCCCGGATGCGGCTGGCGAGCCGCAAGGACATCTGGTTCTGCGACGTCGCCCCGCGCTTGCGCCTGCCGGACCTGCAATTGTCCTTCCGCGCGGCCGACGACTCCCCGGTGCTCGCCGCGTTCCTGGACGTGGTCCGCGCCAACTGCGCTGAAGTCGGCTCCCGTCTCGACGGCGTCCTCGCGGGCAGGCGGGCCCGGTCGAGCGAGCCCGCTCCCGATCGCGGCTGATCGCGCCGGCCCCGCACGGACGCCGTTCCCGACGAGCACAGGGATGTCACCGTCCTTGCGGTGGAGGGTTGACGGGCGACGCCGGGCGCTGTCCGGTGGGTGCGGACGTGGTCGTCGTCGGGTGTGGAGGTGTGGCGGGTTCGACCGGAGCGGACGACAGCCGCACCGTGAGGCCGTCTGGCTCTTGACCGTGCCTGGGGAACAGCCCAGCGCTCGCGCGGCGTCGTCCACTCCGAGGTCCAGCCAGAACCGGGCCACCAGCACCGCGCTCTGCTTGGCGGACAACGCCGCCATCGCGGGCCAGAGCACCATCTGGTCCTCCCCCTTGTCCTGCGGCGGCGCGGGCACGTCCGGCAGCTCGGAGGCGGTGCGCTCACGCCGCCACCACGAGGCGCGGCGCTGGGCAACGTACTTGCGCAGCAGCAGAGTGCGCAGGTAGTTGCCCAGCCGCTCGCGTCCGTCCACCCGGTCCCACGCCAAGTAGAGCGCGAGGAACGTGGATTGAACCAGGTCCTCCGCCCGATGACGATCACCGCACAGCAGGTACGCGGTCGTCGTCAACGACGCCACGTGTTCGCTGTAGCAGCGGCTGAACTCCGCGTCGTCCGGAGTGGACAGCATGGGGAATGCTCCCCGCGGCTCCGGTCAGAGACCGGGCACCGGCTGTGCGGGGAGCTGCGTGGTGTTCGCGGGGTCCGCCTCGTCGCCCTCGGCAGGCCGCTGGACCGGCTCGGCAGGCCGCTGCACGGGCTCAGCAGGCCGCTGCACGGGCTCCGCCGGAAGCTGGTGCGTCGGCGAGGGAACCGACGTGCTCTGCGTTCCGGCACTCGCGAAGGCAATCGCGGGACCGGCGACCACCGTCAGACCGAGGGTTGCCGCAGCGATGAATCGTGCTCGCACTGATCACTCTCCTGGCAGTAGGCGCACCACTCGTGGGTGGTGCTTCATCTCTTCCCCAGTCCTCGACCGTCGATCCGGTTGCCGGAATTTTCGTGACCGCGCTCACACCACTCCGTTGCCCCTGCGGGAACCGGTCACGGGAACAGCAGCAGTTTCCCGGTCGTCGTGCGCGATTCGATGTCCGCGTGGGCCTTCGCCGCCTCGGCCAGCGGGTAGCGGCCGCCGATCCGGACGACCAGCTCTCCCCTCTCGACCATCCCGAACAGCTCAGCCGCGTGCGCGGTGAGCTCCTCGTGAGTGCGGATGTGGTCGGGGAGCGTGCCGTAGGTCAGGCGGGTGCTGCGTGGGATCTCGTTCATGGCGATGGTCGGCACATCGCCGATCAGCGGCCCGTAGAACACCATGGTGCCGTGCGTGCGCAATACCTGAAGTGATGCGGAGAACGTCGGCCCACCCGCGCCGTCGAACACCGCGTGCACCCCCTCGCCACCGGTCAGCTCCAGCACCCGCTCGACGAAGGCGTCACCCGTGGAGACCAGGACGTGATCGGCACCGGCAGCCGTGGCGATCTCGACTTTCTCCGGCCGCGACACGAGACCGATCACGGTACCGCCACGAGCCTTGATCAACTGGGTGAGCAGCAGCCCCACGCCACCGGCGGCAGCGTGCACGAGCGTGATGTCCCCTGGCCGCACCGGGTGGCAGACAGTGGAGTGGTGGTGCGCGGTCAGGCCCTGCAACAGCACAGCCGCGGCTGTCTCGTCGTCGATGGCGTCGGGTACCGCGACGACGTTGGCGACGGGGAGCACGATCCGCTCCGCGTAGCTGGCATGGGTGTCGGCCGTCAGCCACGCGACCCGATCCCCCCGGGCGAACTCGTGCACGCCCTCGCCCGTCTCCACCACCACGCCGGCGCCCTCCATGCCCGGCACCTCGGCCAACCGGTCCCGGCGGACACCGACGTCGAAGAAGTTCACGCCTGCCACCCGGATGTCCACCAGTACTTCTCCAGGGCCCGGACGAGGTGTCGGCCGCTCCCGCAGCCGCAGCACTTCCGGTCCTCCCGCTTCGCTGACCACTACCGCTCTCATGCGGCCGAAGCTATGTCCGCGAAAATGTACCTGCAAGTACACTTTTCCGTGATCGCGGAGAGCCGCGCAGCGACACCGCGTCCAAGTGCTGGCAGGACCTCGAGATCCGAGCTCCGAGAGATCCGCGCCAAGTCCGGGACCACGCGGGATGATCCAGGTCCTTGACCTGAACGGAGCATCCACCCGGACGGCTCCCACCAACGGCGCGTTCACCGCGCGATGATGCCCCCATGTGGAACTCCCTGCGCCGCTGGGCGGCTCGGCGTTCAGCTCCCCACGAGCACACGACCGGCAACAACGTGGTCGACAACATCGGGGGTTCGGTGCAGGCGGGGCACATCGAACAAGTGCATTTACACACGCCCGCGCCTCCTCGGGCACGACCGCCGGCGGAAAGCTCACCAGGTGATCCCCACAGATCGTTGTCGACGTGGCAATCGCACGCCTTGGTCGAACCGCAGGAACTCGTGCACGTTCAGGAAGTCGTCGCCGAGCTCGCCCGTGCGATCGCCAATCCCACCTCCACCGCCGCGATCAGCGTCTCCGGAGCGGGAGGACTGGGCAAGACGGCCATCACGCACGCCGCCGTGCAACAGGTGGCGACCAGCGAGCACTTCACCCACGTGGTGTGGGCGTCGGCCAAGAACACGCGCTTCTCCAACGCCGGCCAGGGCGACGCCTCCGTCGACTCGATCTACTGGCACGACGTGCTGCGCATGATCGCCGCTCAACTGAACTGCCCCCTCTCCCCGAACCAGGCGCTGTGGGAGCAGGAGTTGACCGACTACCTGGCCGGTGCGCCCGCTGATACGCGCGCGCTGGTGGTGGTCGACAACCTGGAAGTCGTCCACGCCGCCGACCGCGTCTTCGAACGGCTCGGCGCACTGGGTTTGCGGCATCCGCACGTGGTCGTCGTGACCAGCCGTTGGGCCGTCGTCGACGAGGGGACCGATGTCCGCGACTTCAGGATCGTTCCCCTGACGCCCGCGCAGACCTATGACCTGGTTCGCCTGCTGGCTGCCGACACCGGGTCGGACCTGGGCACCGCACAGGACGAGGACCTCGCACCCGTCTTCGGGATCACCGAGGGCAACCCGTTCTTGATCAAGCTGATCACGCGGCGCTTCATCGTCACCGGGCGGTCGCTGGAGCGAGTCATCTCGGAGTTGCGCTCGGTGGCCGACGGCAAGCTCGGGGGGCGTGTGCGCACGTGGCTGTTCGACCGATCGCTGGACGAGTTGAGCGCGCGATTCTCCCAGGAGGACGCGGTCGGACTGCTGTTCTCGTTCTGCGCGAGCGGGCGGGGCGACTCGCTGACCTACCACGAACTCCGCGCCGAGAGCGGCGTGGCCAGTGACGACCGCTTCGAGAGCCTGCTGGAGACGGCGTGCAGGCTGAGCCTGGTGCGTCCCTCGGACCGCAACCGCCGCTACTCCGTGCACAGCTTGCTCTACGAGTACACCTGTCCGCTGGCGTGGCAGCGTCAGGGGGCTTGAACGTGGACGTCGAAGTCCCCGGTCGGTCGAAGTGGCAGTCGCAGTTCGCCGCCCGTGCCCGGCAGCGGTTCCCGGAGAAGATCGTCGACGCCGTGGCGAATTCCGACGATTACCGACGCAGTGAGAACGTGCCGCGACTGGCCACGCTGCTGCGCGGAGCGCTGGTCGCACCCGAGGCAGTCGAATCGCATGTCCTCGCCGGTCTGGTCGAACTCTCCTTCAGCACCTTCTTCACCACCGGCTCGGGCACCGGATTCAGCGAGCACCGGGAGTTCCTCACCAACGCGCTGGCGCTGATCGACGTCCTGCACGAGCGCGGTGCGGCCACCTCGGCCCTGCTGCTGTCCGCCGCGCGGTTCCAGGCGCGGTTGAGCAACGGCACCGCCCGCAGGCGCGGGTTCATCGAACGCGCCGTCGACACCGCCACGACCCCGGACGAACTGGTTGCCGCTCGGCTGACCTTGGCCAAGTACCGGATCGACACCAGCCAGTACCGGGCGGCGCGCAAGCAGTTGTCGCTGTGCCGCGAGGTACTGGCCACCGGAGCGGCGAAGCGCCACGCCACCGATGTCGAGGTGACGACCGGCGTCTTGTACTACTACACCGCCCCGGCCCGGAGCCGCTGCTTGCTCGAGGCGGTCGTCTCGCGATGGCGGGACGGCGGTAGCGGCGGGCCCACCGATCAGCCGGTGGCCACGGCCCTGCACTACCTGGGTCGCCTCGCCGCCGATGACGGCGATCACGTGCTCGCCATCCGGTTCTACGTGCGGGCCGAGGAGCTGTCGGACGACTTCCTCCACGGTCACGGCTTCTACCACCAGCGGATCGCCGAGTTGCTGGTGGAACGCGGCGCCGTCAGCGAAGCGGCGCACCACCTGATCACCGCCAGCGAGACGTTCGCCCGGCTCGGGGAGGTGAGCGTCGGGTCGGCGGTCCTCGACAGCACCTGGGCACGCTTCCACGTGCGTCTGGGCGAACTGGAGAAGGCGGAGCGCATTCTCCGGCGCGGGATCGAGGTCAGTCGTGCGCACATCGGGCCCCGCGCCGAGTTGCTGCTGTTGGCGCAGTTACTGGTGCTGCACGCGAAGCAGCGTGCCTGGGCGACGGCAGCGCGCATCGCTGTGCGTGGCGTGTGGCTCTACGCCAGGACCGAGATCACAGACGATCCGTTGTCGGTGTGGAGCCGGCTCACCGCTGTCGCGCGCCGTGCCCTGAGCACGGCGCGACCATCACGGAGCACGCGGTCACAGAGGCCACCGGAGGCGTTCTCGTGCCCGTGCGGAGAGCCACATGACCGCACAACCGTCGAACTCGGGTAACCCGGACCCGGTCGGGGTGTGCGTGAGCCGCTTCCAGCCTCACCCGGCGTCGAGGTGGGGCTTCCGCACGGGGACGATGCCCGACGCCCGCGTGGATCGCACAAACCGTGTGCCCATCGGTGTGGCCGGGCATCGTCCATGACCGGATCGCGGTGACCGAGCAGTCGCCGCTCGTCAGCGCAGGTCGAGCACGACCTTGCCGGTGACACCGCTCTCCACCGCTTCGTGCGCGGCCGCCACGTCGTCGAGGCCGAAGGAGTGCACGGGCAGAGGTGAGAGCAGGTCCTGCTCCAGCGCCGAGGTGATCTCGGCCGCCGCGCGCAGCAGCGCGTCCCGTGGCGTGGTGAGGAACAGCACGAACCTCAGCACGAGGTTCGGCCACAACAGCCGGAACACCGGCAGCGTCGGGTCCACCGGCTGCGCCGCGTAGGTCACGATCGTCGCCCCCGGCGCGGCGACGGCGAGGTCCAGGTCGAGGTTGTCGGTCAGCGCGACCTCGATGATCCGGTCGACGGGTCCGACACCGTCGAGGATCTGCCGCGCGGCGTCGGCGTCGCGGTAGTTCACGACGAGATCCGCGCCTGCCGCACGGGCCAGTGCCGCCTTCTCAGCTCCGCTGACGGTGGTCACGACTCGAGCCCCGGCGATCTTGCCGAGTTCGATCGCGTAATGGCCGACGGCGCCCGCGCCTGCCGCGACGAGCACCGCGCGGTCCTTCGGCGATCCGTCGGCGTGCAGGCACCGGTGCGCGGTCATCGCCGGGATGCCAAGACCGGCGCCCAGTTCGTCGGAGGCCCCCTCCGGCAGCCGGACAGCTTGTTCGGAGGGCACCACGGTCCACTCGGCGGCGGTTCCCCACGGGGTGCCCGAGCCCGCCATCCAGATCCACACGCGCTCGCCGATCCGACTCGGGTCGACACCGGTGCCGACCGCGTCGATCTCACCCGTGCCGTCCTGGTGCGGAATGCGGCCACGGAGCTCGCCGACAGGTCCGAAGTCCTCGGGTGACGAGTTCGTCCTCATCCACATGTCGCCGGGGTTGATCGCGGAGAGCGCGACGCGAACGCGCACCTGGCCGGGACCGGGTTCCGGTCGCGCGACGTCGAGCACCCGCAGCACGGTCTTCGCGGGGCCGTTGGTGTCGAAGAAAGCTGCCTTCATCGTTCCGGGTTCCTCAATCGTCCTGATGTGGATGGCGCTAGAGGGTGGCGGCGATGCCGCGCATGACCGACTCCAGGTCGCGTTCGCCCTCCGGGGTCTGCGCGCCCTGCTCCAGGGCGCGCGCCATGAGTTGCGCGGGCAGGCTTCCGCTCACCAGTTCGGCCCACGCGTCGTGCTCGGCCTTCAGGCCATCCGCCAGATCCGTCGGCGGGACGAGCCTCTTCGCCGCGGCGATGATCTCCGGCGGGAGCGCGGCGATCTTCCGCGCCACCTCGTCGACGACCGCGTCGAGTTCGGCCGCGGGCACCGCGCGGTTGATCCAGCCGTAGGCGGCGGCGGTGTCGGCGTCCACCAGGTCCGCGGTGAGCAGCAGTTCGAGAGCGCGGTTGCGCCCGACCCGCTCGCGCAGGTACTGCGTTCCCCCGCCACCGGGGACGATGCCCATCAGCACCTCGCTCTGGCCCAAGCCCGCGGTCTCGCGGGCGGCGAAGGCCATGTCGGCCGCCGCGACGAACTCGGCACCGCCCGCACGGGCCTTGCCCGCCAGCTTGACGATCGTGACCTGCGGCTGGTGGCGCAGCAGCTCGCCGACGCCCTGGAACAGGTTGGCGTCGGGATTCCGGTCGGCGATCTCCCGCAGTCCGTCCATCTCCTCGAGGATGTGGATGTCGACGTGAGCGAGGAAGAACTCCGGGTTCGCGCTGGAGAACACGACGACGCGGACCGAACTCTCCTCGCGCAGCGCGCCGAGCACCTCGTGCAGTTCACGGATCAGGGTCGCGCTCAGAAGGTTGACGGGAGGGTTGTCCAGCGTGATCCACGCAACTCCGGCGTCGATGCCGACACTCAGCGTCTTGTGCGCGTTCGGGTCCACGGGTGCCCCTAGGTTGTCGATGAGCAGGTAGGTTTGCAACGCATACCCACCCTGGTCCGAGCGCCAAGAATGATCAATAACGCACTTTTCGAGCACTAAGGATCCCCGTGGACACCACTACGCCGACCCCGACGCCCACCGACGCCCCGCGATTCAACGTCGACTGCCCGAGCCGCCCGATCCTCGACCAGGTCGCCGACAAGTGGTCGATGATGGCGCTGGCGGTCCTGGAACAGCCGACGCGGTTCAACGAGATCAAGCGGCAGCTCGACGGCGTGACGCAACGGGTGCTGACCCAGACCCTGCGCAGGCTGGAGCGCAACGGCCTGATCCAGCGCCGGGTGCTCGAAACCTCACCGGTCGGCGTGGAGTACTCCCTCACACCGCTGGGCGCGTCGTTCCGCGAGCCGTTCCTGTGCCTGTACACCTGGACCGTCGAGCACAGCGGCGAAGTCATGGCCGCGCAGCGGGAGTACGACGACCGGACGTCAGCGCGCTGAGCACGGCGACGGGTGCTCTGCACCGCGCCTGCTACCGATGCCGGCTGCGCTGCCCACGCCGGACAACCCCGTGTCCGACATCCGGTGCCAGGACCCGCCACCCCCTTGCCCCACGCGCTGTACGCGACGCTCCGCTCCCGCACCCGATGCCCGACCGGTCCGAGCGCGGCATGGGAGGACACCGTGGATCGGTGATGACCGGACTCGGTTCACGGTGCCGGGTGGTCGGCCCACCGTCCCCTCTTCGGCGCGGTGAACCACTCGGCGGCGCGGCGGGCGAGGTCTTCGACGGACGACCCGTCCGCCGGGTGGACCAGACCGTCTGGTCCCGACAGGTCGATCAGGGCTTCCTCAGCCCTCACCCCACCGTCCCAGTTGAGGCAGGACGGACTCCAGCCGCCGCGAATGCCGCGCTCGTCGAAGTCCAGGCGCAAGGTGTCGCGCACAGCGCGGTCCTCGATCGAGTCCAGGGACACCAGGAGCCAGGGGGTGCCGTCGTCATCGGCGTGCAGCCAGTAATCCAGTCCGGGGACCAACCCGTTCAACGACATCGCGAAGGCGAGTTCGGCCTCCGTCGCGCCACCCTCGCGCTGCCCGCCCCAGTCGATCTCCGCAGTGGTCACCGGCCCAGCGTAACCGCCGCTGCCTGAGCCGACGTGCGCTCGCCCGCATGTGCGCTGATGCGGTTGGTCGAGAGCCGCGACGCGACCGGTCCGGACGTGCCGTTGAGGTCGGCGGCCGTGGTCCACTTTGGACATACCGGAGGTCCGACCGGAGGTCAGCGCCACCGGACAGCCGAGCGGCGGTTTGGTGACCGTGGACCGATCGCGGCACCGTCTCCGACTGGTGGCACGATCGCGGGATGACGCCGATCGACGAGCACACCGTCGCGGAACTGGCCGGGGAACACGGTGTCCCCGATGAGGTGGCACGGGAGTTGGCGGGGCTGTTGCGGCCTTGCGTCCTGCTGGTGCGGTACGAGGACCTGCCGGAGGCAGGCCGGGCGGGCACCCGGCCTGCCGCGCGGGCGGGAGGACTGCCCCGGCTGCCGGAGGGCGTCGGGTGGCCGAACGGGACGGTCCCCTTCGTGCTGGAAGTCGACTGCGCGGCCCTGTCCCGCCACCACCTCGACATCGGCCTGCCGCCGGACGGGCAGCTGCTGTTCTTCACCACCTTCGTCTACGAGCCGGAGGACTCCGTCGTCCTCCACGTCCCCGCCGGCGTCCCGACCGAGGAGCGCCCGTGGCCGGAGGGGGTGGACGCCGCGCAGAACGCGCCCTACGAGTCGCACCCGCTGTACGCCGTGCCCGGACCGACCATCGACCACGACTGGCGCGCCGCACCGGCGGTGGAGGCGTTCCGAGACGGAGGTTCCGACCGGGACGAGGCGGTGGAGAACCTCGTGAAAGCGATCGTGGCCGGCGTTCACGGCGAATCAGCACCCCACGCCGTCGCGCAGATCGGCGGCTTCTCCAACCAGTGGCAGGTGCCACCCGACCAGGACGGCCTGGTGCTGCTGGCCCAGCTGGACGGGAACGCCGTCGACCACCGGCTGTACACGCTGAACCTGGTCGTGGGCACCAGGGAGGACATCGCCACCGGCCGTTGGGGAGATCTCCGGTGCGAACAGCAGTACTGAGCCGGTCCCGGCCTCGTGCCGCTTGAGAAATCGTCGTCGCGGACGACTCGCCACGAGCGCGAGGGCTCGCGCGTGAGGTCGGCGTCGAGGCGGATCACCAGCGACGGCCTGCCTCATCCCTCGGCGTCGAGGAGACCCGATTCCCACGCCCAGGCGGCGATCTCCACGCGGTTGCGGGCGCCCAGCTTCGCCTGGACGGCCGCCAAGTGCGTCTTGACCGTGCCCACCGTGACGTGCAGGGCGTGCGCCACCTCGGCGTTCGTGCGACCGCGTGCCACCAGCAGCACCACGTCCAGTTCCCGGCGGGAGAGCGGCATGTCGCGGGGCTCGGGGCGTCGGCCCGCCAGTTGCCGGAGCAGGCGCACGGTGATCGCCGGGCTCACCAGCGCCTCACCCGAGGCCGCGGCGCGGATCGCCTCCACCAGCAGGGCCGCGCCCGAGGTCTTGAGCACGAAACCGGACGCCCCGTGGCGCAGGGCTTCGCGCACGTGCTCGTCGTCGTCGAAGGTGGTGACCACGACGACCTTCGGGCCGCTGATCCGGCGCAGCGCCGTCAGGCCGTCCATGCGGGGCATCCTGAGGTCCATCAGCACGACGTCCGGTGCGATGTCCCGCGCCAGCGCCACGGCCTGCACGCCGTCGACGGCCTCGCCCACGACCTCGATGTCCGGTTCGGCGGAGAGGATCATGCGGAAGCCGGTGCGGACCATCGCCTGGTCGTCGGCGATGAGGACGGTGATCGTCATGCGTCCTCCCCGACCGGCAGGCTGGCCTCGACCGCCCAGCCCTCGCGCGGGGCCGGCCCCGCGGACAGGGTGCCACCGGCCGCGACGACGCGTTCGCGCAGGCCGCGCAGACCGAACCCGCCGGAGTGCTCGGGAGCGGGACGGCCGTTGTCGATCACGCGGACTTCGAGGTGGCCGCCGGTGCGGTGGACCGACACCTCGACGGCGCTGGCACCGTGCGCGTGCTTGCGCGCGTTGGTCAACGCCTCCATCACCACGCGGTAGGCCGCGGCGGAGGTGTCGGGGCGCACGTCGGTGAACGGACCGCGCACGTCGAGCCCCACCAGCAGGCCCGACGTGCGGCGGAAGCTCTCCACCAGGGTCGGCACCTCGACGACCCCTGGTGCCCGGTCGTCGGCGGCGTCGCGCAGCAGGCCGACCATGCGGCGCATGGCGTCCACCGCCTCGGTGCCCGCGTGCTCGATCTCCCGCAGCGCGGACAGCACGAGTTCGGGGTCGGTGCGGGCGACCGCCGCCGCGCCTTGGGCGTGCACCACGATCCCGGCGACGTGGTGGGCGACGAAGTCGTGCAGGTCGCGGGCGAACTCGGCGCGTTGCGCGGCGCGGGCGCGCTCCACCTGCCGGGTCCGGGCGACGGTGGCCGAGCGCGCCACCAGACCGGCCGTCACGGCGACCGCGACGCCGAGCGCCAGCACGAGCACCCCGACCGTCGTCCGCAGGTCTTCGGCGTCGCCCCGCAGCGGCTGGGCCAGGACGGACACCGCCAGGACGGGAGCCGCGAGGGCCGTCCACCGGGGCTCTCCCCGCCACACCAGCAGGGCGAGCACGCCCAGCGCGGCAGCGGTCGCGGACAGCGTGAAGGGCATCTCCACCGTCTGGTCGTGGCGGGTCGTCCACCACATGCCCGCCGCGCAGGCGGCCTGCGCCGCCGCGAGCGCGGGCAGACCGCGCGGGCCCGGCCAACCGGCGCACAAGGCCACCGCCACCATCGCCACCGCCCACGGCAGGCGCGTGTTGCCCTGACCGCTGAACTCGCCCAGCCACAGGTCGACCACGCCCAAGGCGGCCAGCGCGCACGCGGCGGCCAGCCGAGGGACTGCTGCTCGCAGGAAGAACCGCACCCGGCCAGCGTAAGGACCGGACGCGATCGGCGGATCGCTCGCGGGAGGGTCTGCCGAAAGGAGGAGGTGGACCCGCAAGACCCGCCTGAGGACGGAGGTCCGCGCGGCGCGCTTCGGCGCACGCTGGCGTCGAGTCCAGTCAGGAGGTCCGCAGGTGTGGGATGACGTCGGTTACGCGGGTGTGGGGATCGAGTCGTGGTACGTGCTCGTGCCCGCGCTCGCGCTGTGGGGCGCGCTGCTCGTGGCGCGTGCGGTGCGCGGCCGGCCGGGGTGGACGGGGCGCCACTGGGTGCTCCGGGCGGCGGTCGGAGCGTACGCAGCGGGGGTCGTGCACTTCACGCTGTTCCCGATCGACGTGCAACGGGGCCCGCATGCCAACCAGGCCGCGTGGTACGAGCAGGTCAACTGGTTCCCGCTGCTGACGGCGGACGTGCCGTCGTTCGTGCTCAACGTGGTGATGCTGGTGCCGTTCGGCGTGCTGCTCCCGCTGGTGTCGTCGGCAGCGGCGAGCGCGGGGCGGGTGGCTGTGCTGTCACTGGCGGTCAGCGCCTCGATCGAGGCGGCGCAGCTGCTGATCTACGTGGTGGCGCGCAGCGGGCGCAGCGTCGACATCAACGACCTGCTCGCGAACACGCTGGGCGCCGTGCTCGGGTACCTCCTGGTCAAGTCCCTGCCCGTGCTGCGGCGCACCGCGCTGCCCGGCTCGGCGGCGTCGCGCGCCTGGCGGTGCTGACGCGCGGGCGGCGGGTGCCGTGTACGAGCGACACAAGTGCGTACAGGCACCCGCCGAGCACCGCGTCGAGGTGGCGGAAGTCCACCGCGACGACGCCTGGGCTTGGACAATCGGGTCAGTTCACGAAATCGGCGGAGGGGTGCGATCGCGGATAGGTCCGCAGGTATTCGAAGAAGCGAGCGAGCACTCGATCGCCACGAGTGAGGTTTCCCGGGGTGTAGTGCATACCGGCGAAGACCGGCAGGTCCTCGCTGGCGATCGACATCTCCAGGTCCAGGACGTAGTCGAGGAACTCGTTGGTCTGCTCCGGCGTCTCCCCCGGCTCCGGTCGCGCGCAGATCGTGTAGAACACGGTCGTCTGACCGGGCGTCGGGATGCCCATCCAGGAGGACCACCCGAACCAGCGGCCGTCGACCGTTCCGTTCTGGTGGAACAAGTTCGTCCCGTGGATCTCCGGACGAATGTCGAGAACGACCCCGGCCGGCGTCAGCGCATGCATGGGGAAGGTGGCCGAGTAGTCCTGCCAGGTGGCCTCCTCGTACGGATCGTTGCGCATCTCGAACTGATGCAACTCGGTGACGTGCAGCAGATCGGGGGTGTTCGCGCAGACGACCCAGGGGTCGACGGAGAACCGATCGGGGAAAGTTCCCGACCTGAGCACCAAGGAATCTTCCGGATAGTCGAAGTCCGGCACCGAGAAGCGCGGCTCCGAGCCGTTGTAGGCGAAGACGACGCCGTACCGCTCCACCGCCGGGAACCGGTAGAGCGAAGCTCGCGGCGGGACCGGGTCTCCGGACGGGAGGTGCGCACACCGCCCGCTCCCACCGTCGTACTCCCAGCCGTGGAACGCGCACCGGATGTTGCCGGAGTCGGTGACCTGCCCGATCGACAGGTCCGCTCCCACGTGCAGGCAGTACGCGCTGAACACGCGGATATCCCCGTGCCGATCGCGTGAAACGATCACGCGCCCGTCGAGGAAATCGCAGCCGTGCACGCCCCGCTCCGGGACGTCGGAGCTCAGGCAGACCGGGAACCAGCTCTCACTGAAAACACCCCCGTCACCTTCCGCCGGTATTCCCCTCCCCCTGAGCCGACGCTGCGGAACTGTCTCACGGGCTTGCTTCCCCTGCGTTGTCGTCACTTGCGCGCTCCTATCCTCGGTTTGCGCTTTCCGCGTTCAGGACACGCACCCGCCACGAGACGGGCGTGGTGACCTCTTCTTGCCGCAGCGACGTCTAGAGTCTAAGCTCTAGGGCAACCGGCGGTCAACCGCTCCCTCTCGGCGAGGAGGCTTCTTTGCCAACACCGAGCTTTCCCGTAGTTGTGACAGCGAGCTGGACCGCAGCACGTCACGTGCTGGCCCTGGAAGTGAGCTCGGATTCAGAACACACACTGCCGAGTTGGACTCCCGGCAGTCACGTCACGATTCACACCCCTGCCGGTTCCTGTTCCTTGTCGCTGTGCGGCCGACCAGCCGACGATCGTTGGCGACTGGGTGTGAGGAATCGCGAGGACGGAGCCGCGCGGTGGCTGCACGACAATGCCGCGGTCGGCACCTCCCTGACGGCCGGCCCGCCGTCGAACACGTTCGAGATCGACCCGACCAGTGACAACCATGTTCTGATCGCCGGCGGCGTGGGGATAACGCCGATACTCGCCATGGCCCTCGAACTCGCCGAGCGAGGGGCGTCCTGGCACCTGCTGTACATCGGCTCGTCCCGCCAGGAAATGGCTTTCCTGGAGCACCTCCGGGGTGTCCGGGAGAGGGTGACCGTGTGGGAGACGGCGTCGCGCGGAAGACCGGACGTCCCCGCCGTGGTGAGCGAGTGGATCGACGGGGCGTCGACCGCCCTCTACTGCTGCGGACCAGCCGGGCTGGTCGAGTCGGTCTCCAGCGATTTCTCGGGCCGGGACGACGTGCGAGTCCTTTCCGAGCGCTTCACGGCCACCACCGAGCTGGGCGGGAGTTTCGAGGTCGAGCTCAATCGGTCCGGCGGCAGGATCAGGGTTCCCGACGGCGTGAGCGTCCTGGACGCCCTCGAAGAGCGGGGAATCGACATACCGTGGTCCTGCCGGGCCGGTATCTGCGGGACGTGCGAAACTCCCCTGATCGCCGGGCGAACCGACCACGGGGACAGCCTCGTCGGCACGACCCGCGCCGACGACGTCTGCTTCCCCTGCGTGTTCCGCGCAGCCGACGACGACGTCATCGTGCTCGACATCTAGCTGCGGAAGCCGCACTCGGCGTTGCCCGTGCGGACCCCACCAGCCCGAAGTTGTCGATGGTGGACAGCTAAGAGCGCACCCGTCGCGCTCCGCTGATCACCTCGCCGGCGGCGATCCGCCCGATCTCGGACGTGACCTCGCCCGCGAAGCTGTCAGTCAAATGCGGCTCCACGATCGAGAACGCCTGACGGGCACCCTCCTCCAAGTGGTCGTGCCCGGCCGCTCGTTCCCCGTAGACCGTTCCCAGGTACTGCCACCAGCCGACGAACACCACCGCGGTGGTCGCCGCGCAGCGCGCGACAGCGCTCGCCGCGAGATCGGGCCGCCGAAAGTGCCCGGACGCTCGCAGTTCCTCGAACAACGCGATCAGGCGGCCGGTCCCCCACGACAGGGACTCCCGGTGCCGCGAAGCGATGGCGGGGCTCATGTGCGCCAGAGTCGTCGAATCCGCGAAGATGAAGCGGAACCGCTGGATTATGTCCAGAGAAACCACGTATACGCGAGCTACCCCGGCGGCCGTCGCCGGCGAATCCCAGGATCCATTCGCGCGCACCTCGTCGGTCATCCGGGAGTACAGCTCGGAGGCAATCTCCTCCTTGTTGCGGAAGTGGTAGTACAGGTTTCCGGGACTGATTCCCAGCTCTTTTGATATCTGGTTCGTGGTGACGCAGTCGAAGCCGTTCTCGTTAAACAGCCGGAGGCTTTCGAGCACAATCCGCTCCCTATTGCCCACCATGACCTCCAGTGCGGAATCCCGGCTCCGTGCCGACGGTCGCGCGCAGCCACGACCGCCCCGGTCCCACGGGCCACCCGAGGTTCGTCCACCTCGCGGCATCGGATGACCCGAACGCACTGCATCCTACCGCTGCCGCCGCGGCGCCCGCGCCGCTCGCCGTGAATTCGCGGACGAGGTGTTATTGCGGATTCCCCCTTCCCGGCCCGGCGCCGCGGTGATCCCGACCAGCGCGGCGGTTCGGGGTCGAGTTCCCTGGCGAAATACGCCGACGCCGCCTTCAGGATCTCGTTCGCCGCGCGACTCGCGCACTTCGCGTTCGAGGTCGGCAACAGCGACAGGACCACTCGGTCGACGGACCCGCCTGCGGCTCGACCTGGCGGGCACGACATCGTCATCGTCTGATGGGCTGGGGGAACTGCCGGTGTGCCCGGTCGAGGACCCGGTCGATCGGGGTTTCGTCGCGGCGGTCCCGGCGCCAGGTCAGGTAGGTGACGATGGTGGGTTGGGGATCGTGCAGGGGGCGCAGCACGACCCGTTCGCCGTGCGGTGCCGAGAAGTGGCTGTGGTCGTGCCAGGAGGCGGGCACGAATGAGCAGTGCGTCCCGTCGGACAGCAGCATCAGCAGTCCGTCCTCGACCGCGGCGTTGACCTGGTCCACCAGCGGAAGCATCGCCAGGTAGGGGTGGAGGACGTCGGGGAAGGTCCAGGGGTCGATGTTGGTGGCCAGGCGCAGTCCGACAATGTCGGCGGGTCGGACCCGATCGAGGCGGTGGAAACGCGGCGTGTCCGGCAGCGCGATCACGAAGCGCTCCTCGAGCAGCGGGAGCTGTTCGAGGTCCTCGTCCTCGCGGAGCTGGTGCCACACCAGGCCCAGCTCGATGTCTCGGGAGCGCAGCGACTCGACCTGCTGGCGCGAGTCCAGCGGGCGCAACGACAGGGACGACCGCCCGACTGCGGGGCGGATGGTGCGCGCGAGGAGCGATTCGCGGAAGTCCGCGGGCAACGAGCGCACGCCCACGCGGATGGGGGGCGCGTGCGCGGTGCGGAACATCGTGTCGACGAGGTCGAACTCGGTGACGATGGCGCGTGCGCGAGGCAGCAGCGCTTGGCCCGCCGCGGTCAGGGTCGCCGGGCGCGTCGAGCGGTCGAAGAGGCTGACGCCCAGCTCGGACTCCAGTTCCCGGACGCGCTCGCTGACCCTGGACGGCGCCAGGTGCAGCTGACGGGCCGCGGCGGTCACGCTGCCGGTCCGCGCGAAGGCGAGGAAGACCTGCATGTGGACGAGCTGGGGCTTCATGTCGGTCTTCCGCGCCCACCGCGGTGGGGTGGGGTGGACACAAGTTTCGACAATACAGAAAGTCCGTCGTTTGTTCCGGATCTACCGTCAAGTGGTCGACACGCTGTCGGCACCACGGTCAAGCACAGGCACGACCTGCGGTGATGACGCGCCGAACATGATCATTGACAGGAGCGACGCATGCTGGCGAACCGACCTCGGCGCATTCGCGCGGCCTGGGAAGCGGGAACCACCGCCTACGGGGTCGCGGTTCAACTGCCCAGCCCCGACGTGGTGGAGATCGCGGGGCAGGCCGGGCTCGACTACGCCTGGATCGACGCGGAGCACGGGTCGTTGTCGCTGGCGGAGATCCGCGAGTTGATCCGCGGTGCGGACGCCGTCGGGATCGACGCGATCGTGCGTGTGGCCGACCACGACCCGTCGTTCATCCAGCGCGTCCTCGACCTGGGTGCGGCCGGGATCATGGCCGCGCACGTGTGCACGCCCGCGCAGGCGTCCGCGCTGGTGGCGGCGGCTCGCTACGCGCCCGCCGGACGGCGAGGGGCCTGTCCTGCGGTGCGGTCAGTCGGGCACGTCACCACCGACTGGGCGGGTGACCGGCGGCGCGCCGACGACGACGTGCTGGTCTTCGGGCTCATCGAGGACCTCGAAGGGGTGGAGAACGTGGAGGCCATCGCGTCGCGATCGGGCGTCCACGGACTCGTTTTCGGCCCGTTCGATCTGAGCATGGCTTGTGGTCTTGACGGTGACGTGGCCCATGACGAGCTTCGGAAGATGCACGACCGCGTGGTTCGCGCCTGCCGTGACGCGGGCATCGAGTACGTGGTCGCGAACGCGGCATGGGAGTTCGACGGGCTCGCGACCACCGCCTCGCGGACCGTGACCCTCGCCGGTGATCGAGGTGTGCTGTTCGACGGGCTGCACCGGTTGCTGGCCTCGGCGCAGCCACGGGGGGCGCGTCGATGAGCGGCGAGGGCACGGACCTCGCCGAGGGCGAGGTGCTCGACTTCTTCACCTCGCTGTCCAACTGGGGTCGCTGGGGCGACGACGACCGCTTGGGCACGCTGAACCTCATCACCGACGAGGTCCGCGCGGCGGCCGCCGCGTCGATACGCACCGGGCGGGCGGTGTCGCTCTCCCGGGACATCGACCCCCGCGCCCCGGACCCCCTGGCGTCCGGCAACTCCGTGGTGCAGCGGTTCACCGGGACCAACGAGGTCGAGGAGCACTTCGGGCGGCCACTGCGGTTCGACGCGGTGACCGAGTTCGTCGGCATCGCCGCGCACGGCTCGAACACCCACGTCGACGGCCTGGCCCACTACTCGTGGGACGGTCGCAACTACAACGGCTTCCCCGCCTCGGAGACCACCTCGCTCGGCGGAGCGCGACGGCTGTCGGTCCACCACGCCGCCCACGGCTTCCTCACTCGGGGCGTGCTGCTGGACATCGCGGCGCTGCACGGCGTCGACTGGCTCGAGCGCGGCCAGCCGGTCACCCCCGACGACCTCACCGCCGCGGAACGACGTCAGGGCGTCACGGTGCGGCCCGGCGACGCTCTGCTGGTGCACACCGGCAACGTGGCCAGGATCTTGCACGAAGGACCCGACGCCGTCGGCCCGGCGGCCCGGCAGGCCGGACTGCACGCGAGCTGCCTGCCGTTCCTGCGCGAACGTGACGTCGCCGTGCTGGGCAACGACGGCGTGCAGGACGTGCAGCCGTCCGGCTACGGCCCGGACCTCACCCGGCCCGTGCACACGGTGGGCCTGGTCGCCCTCGGCCTCTGGCTCATCGACAACATGGAACTCACCGAGCTCGCCGCGGTGTGCCGCGGCGAGCACAGGTGGGAGTTCTTCTTCGCCGCCTTGCCGTGGCGCATGGTCGGGGTCACCTCCAGCGCAGGCAACCCCGTCGCGATCTTCTGACCACCACCGGGGGAAACCCCACGTCGCCTTCCTCCGAAAGGACTCCTGCCCGTGTCCACTACGGCAGTTCTCGTCGTCGACATGCAGAACGGGTTCCTGCACCCGGAAGGGTCCCTCTCCCGAGCCGGGATGGGCCTGCCGGACGCCGAGCCCGCCATCCGCGCGACCGAGGGCCTGCTCGCCTCCGCTCGCGCGTCCGGCCTGCCCGTCCTCTACACCCGACACGTCATCAGCGAGGGCGGGCCCGAGATGTCCCCCCGGTGGCGCGAGGCCGCGGCACCGGTCCTCGCCGTCGAACCGCGGATGCTCAGCCACGGCAGCTGGGACGCCCGGATCATCGATCGGCTCGCTCCGGCGGTGGACGAGGTCGTCGTCGACAAGAACCGTTACGACGCCTTCCTCTACACCGACCTCGAAGACGCGTTGCGCGGACTGGGAGTCGAACGACTCCTGGTCGCCGGCGTCCTGACCAACGTGTGCGTCGAGTCCACCGTGCGCTCCGCGCTCGAACGCGGCTTCGACGTCGCGGTGGCCAGCGACGCCACCGCCGCCTACGACGGGTTCAAGGCACCCTCGCTCGTCGCGATGAGCGCGCTGTTCGCGACCGTCGCGCCCTGGTCCGAACTCGTCCCCGGTCCCGATGTCGAGGAGACATCCGCATGATCGGGAACGGGGCTGAGGTCGTCACCGGTGTCAGCGGCGGGATGCGGGTGCGGCACCCATGACGACGTCGGCCGAGGGACCGGCTGCGACTTCGGTCGCTGCCGCCCGGAGCGGGCTCCGCCGGTGGCCGTCACAGCATCTCGGTGCGGTACTCCGGGGCCAGTGCGATCGCCCGCTGCCCGCGCTCGGCCAGCTCGTCGTCGGTGAGCTGCGGCGGGGGTGCGTCCTTGCTCGCGACTTCGTCACCGACGCGCCGGAAGAACTCGTCCTGGCCTGCGGGGACGCACACGCAGAGCATGCGGGCGGGTGCGCCGGAGACGTTGCGGAAGTTGTGCGGGGCGTTGGCCGGGACGTTCACCGCGGACCCGGCCTTCACGACGCGCTTCTCGCCGCGGAAGGTGAACTCGATCTCGCCTTCGAGGACGGTGAACATCTCCTCGAAGTCGTGCCGGTGCGGGGGCGGGCCGCCGCCGTCGGGCACGCGCATGTCGATCAGGCAGTACTGCCCGTTGGTCTGCTCACCGGTGATGAGCACGGTGTAGGTGTTGCCTGCGATGGAGAGGTGAGTGGTACCGGGGGCGTCGGGGTGGGCCACCGTCAGCGACCGGGTGAGGTCGTCGTCCGGGATGGCGGGTCCGGTGTGCTCGTCGGTGGTCATGCCTGGCTCTCCTCCTGGGCGAGTTCTTCGAAGTAGGCGCGCAGCGAACGGGGTTCGCGCCCGAGAGCGGCGCGCAGGGGCAGGGGGTTGGCGGTCAGTCCGATGCGGTCGTAGTGCTCGAACATCGCCCGCATCGGCGGTGGGGTGCCGGGGCCGGGCTCGGCGCGCTCCGCCCGGACCGGCCTGCCGGTCACCTCGGTGATCAGGGCGGCGACGTCGTGGCGGGACAGCTCGCCCGGCGCGGCCAGGTCGAAGGTTCCCGACAGCAGGTCGTCGCCGCTGAGCGCGCGGGCGGCGACCTCGGCCACGTCGCGGTAGTCGACGCGGGAGAACCGCGTGTCCGCGGACCACGGTTCGGCCAGCACGCCGGTGTCCACAGCGGACCGCCAGCCGCGCCGCAACATCTGGAAGTACAGCGCTGGGTGCAGGAAGGTGAATTCCAGGCCGGCGTCGAGGACCGCTTCCTCCACCGGCGCCTTCGCGGCGTGGTTGATCAACGCCGACAGCACCGGGTGCACCACGGAGGAGAAGACGATCCTGGTGACGCCCGCCGCCACCGCGTCCGCCACGAACGCGCGGCCGATGTCCGCCTCGTGCCGGGCGAAGGCCGGTGCGATGTAGAAGGCGCGGTCGACGCCCGCCAACGCCTTCCGCACGCTGTCGCGGTCGGTCAGGTCGGCCACGGCGACCTCCTCGGCGCCCCTGCTCAGCACGCCTGCGGCCTGCTCCTCCCGGCGGACCAGCCCGCGAACGCGGACGCCGCGCTTCGCCAGGGCGGGCACGACCAGGCCTGCGAACTCCCCGGCGGCTCCCACCGCGAGGACCTTGCCCGAGTAACCGCTCATCGCACCTCCTGGGGACGGGGCTGTCGTGGACACCTCTTGCGTTGCCGAACAGCGGCGCGCTTAAACGGACGATATTCTCCGGTATGGTAGCCCCGATGGGAAGGAGTCGTGATGGCGCTCGACCTGTTCACCCCCGAGGACACCGCGGTACTGCTGATCGACCACCAGGTCGGCACGATGAGCTGGATCCGCTCGGCCCCCGTCGAGCACGTGAAGGCGAACGCCGTGGCGCTGGCCGCGGCCGCCACCGCGCTCGGCATGCCGCTGGTGCTGACCTCGTCGCTGGAGGAGCAGCGGCAGGGGCCGCTGATCGCCGAACTGCGCGACGTCGCGCCGCGCGAGTACGAGTCGCGCGTCCGGCGGTCCGGGATGGTCAACGCGATGGAGGACCCGGACTTCGCCGCCGCGGTGACGGCCACCGGGCGGTCGAACCTCGTCATCGCCGGGGTCACCAACGACGTCTGCACCGTCTACCCCACGCTGAGCGCGCTGCGCGAGGGCTACCGCGTGCAGGTGGTCGCGGACGCGGGCGGGTCCATGAGCGCGGTGGCCGACGACATCGCCGTCGAACGCATGCGCCTCGCGGGGGCAGGCATCGCCTCCACCAACATGGTGCTCACCGAACTGGCCCGCGACTGGAGCTCACCGGCCGGGCAGAGCCTGATCCCCATCGTCGGCAGCCTGATCCCGCAGGGGAGCTGACCCCGCCATGACGACCGTGCCCGGCTTCACGCGCTCCGCGATCGCCACCAACGGAACAGAGCTCAGCGTCCTGCACGGGGGCCGCGGCGAGCCCTTGGTGCTCTTGCACGGCTGGCCGCAGACCGGCGACTGCTGGCTCCCGGTCCTGCCCGCGCTGGCCGAGAGCGGTCACACCATCGTCGTGCCCGACCTGCGCGGCATCGGTCGCTCCGCCTTGAGCGACCGCGGGTTCGAGAAGGACAACCAGGTCGAGGACCTCCGCGGCGTGCTCCGCGCGCTCGGCTTGGGACCTGCCGCGCACGTGGTCGGACACGACATCGGCGGCATGGTCGCCTTCTCCTGGGCACGGCTGCACCCCGGCGAGGTGCGCGGTCTGGCTCTGCTGGACCTGGCCGTACCCGGCCTCGGCCTCGAACGGGCGATGGACGTCGCCCGCGGCGGTCGATGGCACTTCGGCTTCTTCATGGCGCCGCGGGTGGCCGAACTGCTGATCGACGGCCACGAGGAC
Organism: Saccharothrix coeruleofusca; assembly: GCF_017876325.1. Classification (NCBI taxonomy): domain Bacteria; kingdom Bacillati; phylum Actinomycetota; class Actinomycetes; order Pseudonocardiales; family Pseudonocardiaceae; genus Saccharothrix; species Saccharothrix coeruleofusca. The sequence continues at coordinate 1,080,382 of NZ_JAGINV010000001.1, read as the reverse complement.
GAGTTCTTCGCGCTCTGGTACGCACAGCTGGCCGGGGACGCCAACCCGTTGTCACCACAGGAGGTCGGCCGCTACGCCGAGGCCTACCGCGGCGTGGAGCGCCTGCGGTCGAGCTTCGGCCACTACCGCACCCTGCTCGACGACGCCGAGGTGAACGCGGCCTGGGCCGCGGCGGGCAACCAGCTCACGATGCCGGTGCTGGCCGCGGGCGGGGAGCTCGCGGCAGGCGACCGGCTCGCCACGAGCCTGCGCTCCGCGGCGCCGCACGTGCAGAGCGCGGTCATCGCGGGCAGCGGTCACTTCCTGGCGGAGGAACGACCGTCCGAAGTGGTCGAGCGCCTCCTCGCGTTCCTTCGCGGGGCGAACGCATACAATGCCGGTCATGAACGCGTCGTCCCGCCGGGGTGAGCGGTGAGCCGCGCTCCGCGCAAGGACGGCATAGCGAATCGGGAAAAGATCCTCGTGGCGGCCTTGCGCACGTTGCAGCGCGACGTGACCGCGCCGATGGCGGTTGTCGCGCAGGAAGCCGGGGTGGGTGCCGGGACGCTGTACCGGCACTTCCGCGATCGCAACGACTTGCTGGCCGCCTTGCAGGTGCGGTCCATCAGCATGGTTCTGGCGCTGGTGGAGGAAATCCTCTCGCGGGACCTGTCGGGGATCGACGCGGTGCACGAGTTCCTCGTCCGCACGGTGCGGCACGGCCCCGACCTCTTCCTGTCCTACCACGGTGCGCCGAAGACGAGCGATCCGGAGTACCTGCGCCTGGAGAAGGGGGTGTGGGACGGCGTGCACGAGCTCGTCGTGCACGGCATCGCGGATGGAACGCTGCGCGCGGATTTGACCGCGCACGACGTCATCATCTTCGGCTCGCTGATCGCCGTGCCCCTCCCCGGAGTGGACGACTGGCCCGCCGTGGCGGGCCGTCAGATCGACCTCTTCCTCGCCGCCGCCCGAGCGGGCTGACGAGAGCCGCGCCGTGGCCGGGCGGCACGGCGCCGGGCCACGGCCGGATCGACCGGGTGAGCGCCATGTCCGCGGCGAGCTGTCCCCGCGCCCTCGGAACGATGGTCGGGACGGTGGATTCCGCCGGAATGACCGGGATGTCGGCCACCGGCCGAGGTGCTCACCCCCGAGCTGGTCGCCGAGGTCTTCGGGGTCCGGTCGCACCGGTGGGTCGACCCCGACACCGGGCAGGTGCACCTGGGCTTCTCCCGCCTGGCCGAGACGACCACGAACGACGACGCCGTCGCGAGCGCGGCGGGACCGGGGCAGGAGCGGGGATGAGGCGGCAGCCCGCCGTGCCGCGCAGGCCGACATCGCGAGGCCCCGGAGAGGAGAACCCGTGACCGCGACCGACCGAACCGACCCGTGGCTCGACCTGCTCACCAGGTGGGACGTCCAGCAGAGCGCCTACATCGCCGACCGCGACCGCGTGTACGAGGTGATGTTCGAGGTGCTGACCCACCTGCGGCCTGCCGAGGACCTCGTGGTGCTCGACCTGGCCTGCGGTCCCGGCGCGATCAGCAGCCGTCTGCTCGCCCGGCTGCCCAAGGCCCGGTCGGTGGCCGTCGACGTCGACCCGGTGCTGCTGTCGATCGGCGAAAGCGCCGTCGGCGACGTGGACGGCAGGCTGCGGTGGGTCCGGGCCGACCTGCGCGACCCGGACTGGCCCGCCGCCCTCGGTGCCGACGGCGCGGACGGCACCTTCGACGCGGTGCTGTCCAGCACGGCGCTGCACTGGCTGGACCCTGCCGTCCTGGTCTCGACCTACCGGCGCGCGTTTCGACTGCTGCGCCCCCAGGGGGTCCTGCTCAACGCCGACTACCTGCCGCACCCTCCCGGCAGCAGGCTGCGCGCGACGTGCGACGCTGTGGCCCGAAGGCGCGCGGGACTGGACGGGGGCCTCGCACCGGTTCAACGAGGCCGCCCTCCTCGACGCCGGGTTCACCGAGGCGGGCGTGGTCTGGCAGGACCTCCAGGAACGCATCCTCGTCGGACTCCGCTAGCGGCGGACCGGGGCAGCCCCGGTCCGCCGGGCATCGGGGAACGTCCAGGCGCACCCGGATGCCGCCGCGAGGCGGGAGGTCGCGGGGTTCCAGCGCGGTGCGCGGGTGCTCGGCGGCGTCGATGGGAGGATCAGCCGCAGGAGCCGCGAGCGGCGCGACCCGGCATCGGCGAACACCCGCCGCGCCGGGGTTCACCGTTCGGTGGCGGCAGTCGTCAGTCGTTGAACGCCTGCTGACCGAGGACGCGGAGGAAGTCGAAGCTCTCCGCCGTGCTGGAGCCCGGCTGCGGCCGGAAGATCACCAATCGATGTCCGGTCGTGGTGCTGAGCACGACATCGCACTGCACCTCCAGTCGGCCCGCCCTCGGGTGCAGGAGGACCTTGGGGGTGGATCGCAGCGGCTGGACGCGCATGTCCTGCCAGTACCGGGCGAACTCGGCGCTGGCGTCGAGGAGGTCGTCGACCAGCCGCTGCGCGGTGCGGTCGGAGCCGAGCCGCGCGGTGGCGGCGCGGAGATCGGCCGCGTACCCGCGACCGATCTCCTCGTGCTCCTCGGGCGTGTTCAACGCACGCGACCCCGGTTCCGTGAACCAGCGCCACGTGACGTTGGCGTCCCGGCCCTCCATCTCGGCCCAGGACCCGATGAGCGCGCGGCTCAACGGGTTCTGCGCCTGCACATTGGTGAGATCGTCGATGACGTGGGCGGGCACGGTGGTGAGCGCGTCCAGGAGGAACATCATCGAGGGGTCGACGTAACCGCCGTGCGCGGGGCGCGCGGGCGGCGGGTAGCCCGCCAGCCGGTAGAGGTAGTCGCGTTCGTCGACCGTCAACCGCAGGGCGCGGGCCAGGTTGGCCAGCAGCGCCTCCGAGGGGTGCGAGCCTTTGGACCGCTCCAGGCGCTCGTAGTAGTCCACGGAGAGGTTCGCCAGCATCGCCACCTCCTCCCGCCGCAGACCCGGTGTGCGCCTGCGTCCGCCGGGGACGAGGCCGACGTCCTCCGGGCGCAACGCCTCCCGCCGGGCGCGCAGGAAGCCACCGAGGTCGTTGTCCGCCATGAGCTGCCTTCCGACTGGGATCACTCCTGGATCGACGCCATCGCCGGGGGTGCGTAGCGCTGGCCGACGACGGCGTCGGCGGGCACGGCCCCGTCGATCTCCTTCAGGGTGGCCTGATCGAGGACGACGCCCGCCGCCGCGACGTTCTGCTCGAGGTACGTCCGGCGCTTGGTACCGGGGATCGCGGTCACGTGGTCACCTTGGGCCAAAACCCACGCCAGCGCCAGCTGACCCGCCGTGACGCCCAGTTCGTCCGCGATGGCCCGCACGCGGTCCACCAGCTGGAGGTTGTGCTGGAGGTTCTCGCCCGCGAACCGCGGCGCGGTGCGGCGGAAGTCGTTCTCCGGCAGGTCCTCGACTCCGCGCAGCCCGCCGGTGAGCAAGCCGCGGCCGAGCGGCGAGTAGGCGATGAAGCCGATGCCCAGTTCCCGGACGGTGTCCAGCACGCCGTTGGTCTCGACGGTGCGGGTGAACAGCGAGTACTCGGTCTGCACCGCCGAGAGGGGCGCGGTGGCGTGCGCGGCGCGGATCGATTCCGGCAGCGCCTCGCAGATGCCCAGGTACCGCACCTTGCCCGCGGCGACGAGCTCGCCGAGCGCTCCGAACGTCTCCTCGACGGGCACGTCCGGGTCGACCCGGTGCTGGTAGTAGAGGTCGATGTGGTCGGTGCCCAGGCGGCGCAACGACCCGTCGACCGCATTGCGCAGGTACTCCGGCCTCCCGTTGGGGCCGCCGACGATCCGCCCGGAGTCGTCGAGCGTCAGCCCGCCGAACTTGGTGGCGACGACGACCTGGTCGCGGCGGCCCGCGAGGGCGCGCCCGAGGAGTTCCTCGCCGCTGAACGGGCCGTACATGTCGGCGGTGTCGAACATCGTGACACCCAGGTCGACGGCGCGGTGCACGGTCGCGACGGACTCCGCGTCGTCAGGGGTTCCGTACATCGCGGTCATGCCCATCGTGCCGAGGCCCTCGACGGAGGACACCAGTCCACGGCTGCCGACGGCGTGCTGCTTCAGAGTCATTGTTTTCCTTTTCGGGCGTCGGTTTCGGCGACCTCGGGCCGCCTCGTGGGACCCAGTCTGCGGGCACTCCGCCCCGCCACGGGCGCCCTCCTCATCCCCGGTCCGGCAGGGCGACCCAGAAAAGCCGGTCCGTCGCTAGCGTTGCCGCCATCCACATCAGTCGCCGCCACGACGGCAGGAACGGTGGAAATTCCTGTGAAAAGCACAGTTGCTGTCGCATGTCTCATCACGACCTTGGTCGCCTGTTCACCGTCCCCCGACCCGGCGGCCACCGCGCCCACCGTGCCCAACGCGCCCACCGCGCCCACCGCGGCGGGACTGGTGCCGGGACAGGTGACCGAGCTGGCTCGCGGCCTGCACATGCCATGGGGCCTGACGTTCCTCCCCGACGGCTCGGCCCTGGTGTCCGGGCGGGTGTCCGGCGAGATTCGCCGCATCCCGGCCGCTGGCGGCGAAGCGGCACTGGTCGGCTCCGTGCCGGGCGCCACCCAGAGCGCGGAGGGCGGGCTGCTCGGGCTGGCCGCCTCGCCCGCGTTCGAGTCCGACCGCACCGTTTTCGCCTACGTGTCGTCATCCCCTGCCAACCGGGTCGTCGCGCTGCGGGTCGCCGAGGACTTCCGGTCGTTGCACCAGGAGCGAGTGGTGCTCGACGGCATCGGCACCGGCAACCGCCACCACGGCGGGCGCCTGCAGTTCGGCCCCGACGGCAACCTGTGGATCGGCACAGGTGACGCGTTCGACACCGCGACCGCACCGAACCGCGACTCGCTCAACGGCAAGGTCCTGCGCATCCGTCCGGACGGGACGGTCCCGCCGGACAACCCCTTCGGCACACCTGTCTTCAGCACCGGGCACCGCAACGTGCAAGGCATCGCCTTCGGCGAAGACGGCACGGCCTACGCCGCCGAGCTCGGTCTGAACGCCTGGGACGAGCTCAACGTGCTGCGCGCGGGTGCCGACTACGGCTGGCCCGGCTCGGAAGGCCCGGACGGGCAGGGGGGCGAGCGGCCGATCTTCGCGCTGCGGCCCACCGAGGCGTCGCCGTCGGGCATCGCGTACGCGGGCGGCGCGGTGTGGGTCGCGTGCCTGCGGGGCCAGCGGTTGTGGCGCCTGCCGGTGGACGGGAGCACTCGCACCGGCGATCCGACCCCCTACCTGGTCCAGCAGTACGGCCGCCTGCGAGCCGTGCACGTCGCGCCCGACGGCGCGCTGTGGATCACCACCTCCAACACCGATCGCACGACGCTCGGCGGCGTCGCCCCCAAGAACGGCGACGACCGCCTCCTGCGCGTCGAGCTCGTTCCCGCCCGATAGTCCGAGGAAGGATCACCATGTCCGTCGTACTGATCACCGGAGCCGCCACCGGCATCGGCAACCACACCGCCAAAGCGCTGGCCGTCGACGGCCACACCGTCTACGCCAGCATGCGGGATCCGTGGGGACGCGACGCCGAACACGCCGAGGAAGCGATCGCCTTCGCCGAACGGGAATACGTCGACCTGCGGGTCATCGCACTGGACGTGACGTCCCAGGAGTCCGCCGACAAAGCCGTTCAGGCGATCCTGGATGCCACCGGCAGGCTGGACGTCGTCGTCCACAACGCCGGGCACCTCGCCATCGGTTACGTCGAAGCGTTCCCGGTCGAGGACGTCGGGCACCTGATCGACATCAACGCACTCGGCGCACACCGCGTCAACCGCGCCGCGCTGCCGCACATGCGAGAGATGAGGTCCGGAGTCCTGCTCTACGTCGGCAGCACCATCGGTGTCACCACACCACCGTTCCTCGGCCCGTACGTGGTCGCCAAGGCCGCCTTCGACGCGCTGGCCGTGGTCACCTCCTACGAGACGCACCCGTTCGGCATCGAGACCAGCATCGTCATGCCCGGCGTCATCGTGCGGGGAACCCAGCACTTCCCCGACGCGGCCCAGGCGACCGACCACGAGGTCACGGCAGCCTATGCCGAGCTCGATCCGCTCGTCGCGCGCAACGAGGAGGCGACCATGGGGCTGTTCCCGCCGGGAGTCGTCTCCGGACCGGAGGGCGTCGCCCGTGAAATCTCCCGCGTCCTCGCGCTTCCGTTCGGGCACAAGCCTTTCCGCACCGTCGTCGACGACACCGAGTCCGGCGTGGACAAGGTCAACGAGACGGCTCAACTCGCTCGCGAGGACTTCGTGACCCGCATGGGCTACAGCGAACTCCTCGTCCCCGCCCAGCACTGAGACTCCCCCGGAGGAACCGATGTCCCAGCACGCCGTCACCGCGCAGACCACTTCGCGGTTCGTCGTCTTCACCGTCATCGCGGGAGCCGTCGCCGCCGTGGCCGCGTTCGCCGCCGACTCGCTGAGCTTCCCCGCCTGGGCGATGTTCGTCGGCTGGGTCGCCTGGTTCAGCCGTCCCACCTCCCCCGTGCAGGGCGCGCACGCCATGGTCTGCCTCTGGCTGGGCCTGGTCCTGGCCGCATCGGGCCAGCTCCTGGCCGGGGCGCTGGCTCCGGTGGCGGGTCCCGCGGCACTGCCACTGGCCGTCTTCGTCCTCGCGCTCGTCGTGGTGGGCCTGCGCACGACGCCGGTCCTGAACAACATGCTCGCCTGGTTCCTGGGTCTGATCGCGTTCTACGCCGCCCACTCCGACGAGATCGGTCCCGCGCTGCTGACCCTGGGGGCCGCCACCGCGATCGGGGCGGCTGCGGGCTTCGCCTGCCAACGCCTTCAGCGCCGGTTCGCCTGAGCCCCGAAGCCGGTGTGCCGGTGGCGTGGAAAGATCCATCGCTGGTCGCCACCGGCACACCGGCCCCCGGTCCCGACGAAGCCACGCGCCCGGACCGGAAGCCCGGACGCTTGAGGCGGGACTGCCCAGCGGACCGCACCGGACCAGTTCTCCTCCGCGCCCGGAGTGGACCGATCGTGCGGCGTTGGCAGCGTTGACGCGCCGACTCCCCCGTCGGCTGCGCGGTCACCCTCAGCGGACGCGCCTGCGGCTGATCGGTCCCGACTGGAGCATCCGCCGGGCCGCAGCCCTCCCGATGGCCGTCGCGCTGCTGATCGTCCGGTCGTCGCGCCCGGATACACGGCTGCCCGCCCTCCCCCCGCAGGGGGAGAGAGAATCACCGCGCAGAGTGACGAACAACGTGTTCAGGCTCTCTAACGTGCCGTTGACCAGCTCACTCGCGCAAAGGACGTTTCGTGACGATCGGTGTGACCGGCGAGCTCGCGGCACTCGCAGGCGGCTTGGCGCTGTTGGCGTCCGCCCGTGGTTCGGGCACGGCTCCGGCAGCGCACGCCTGCCGGACAGGGCCAGGCGCGCACCTCGGTCGGCGGTGCCTCCGAACCGCACCGGCAGGACTGCGATGATCTCCGACGGCTTGACCTGAGTCGGCAGTACTACCGAGTCCTCTGTGGTTGTCGTGGTCCTGCCGCTGGTGGCGGAAGGCGGCGGACGACCACCCGGCATCGACGAGGACGTCCACCGGCACCGGAACGCCGCGGCAAGGTTGCTCCAACCGGTTGGAGCGATGTCGAGCGCTGGCCACCCGATACACCGAACGCGCAGCACCTCGCGTCCGTTGGCGGACAATGACCGATCACCGGACGTCCGTCGAGGACTCTTTGCCGAGACACGCTGGCGCGGACAACAGGAATGAGGAGACTTCGACCGTGACAGAATTGCTTGACGTCTTTGCGCGGCGAGTGCGGGAGCCCGACTTCGTCGCCGCCTCGGCGCAGAAGTTCCTGGAGCTCGGACGTCGAGCGGGCCGGTTCCCGGTGGCGACGGCCTGGCGGGACGGCACCACCGCCGAGATCGACGTCTGGTGCAGCAACGACTACCTCGGCATGGGGCAACACCCGGCCGTGCTGGCCGCGACGAAGCAAGCCGTCGACGAGTTCGGCGCGGGTGCGGGCGGGTCCCGCTACATCGCGGGCACCAACCGCTACCACATGCTGCTCGAACGCGAACTCGCGGAGCTCCACGGCAAGGAGAGCGCGCTCCTGTTCAGCTCGGGCTACATGGCGAACGACGGCTCGTTGACCGTGCTGGCCGGGCAGGCGGCGGACTGCCTGGTCTTCTCCGACGAGCTCAACCACGCGTCCATCATCGACGGTCTGCGGCACAGCGGAGCGCAGAAGCACGTCTTCCGGCACAACGACACCGGCCACCTCGAGCAACTGCTGGCCAACGCCGACCCGAACCGCCCGAAGCTCATCGTCATCGAGTCGGTGTACTCGATGACCGGTGATATCGCGCCGCTCGCCGAGATCGCCCGCCTGGCCGAGCGCTACCGCGCGATGACGTTCCTGGACGAGGTCCACGCCGTCGGGATGTACGGGCCGCAGGGTGCCGGGATCGCCGCCCGCGACGGCCTCGCCGACCGGTTCACGGTCGTGATGGGCACGCTCGCCAAGGGTTTCGGCACGACCGGCGGTTACATCGCCGGTCCCACCGCGGTGGTCGAGGCGGTCAGCGCGTTCGCCCGGCCGTTCATCTTCACCACGGCCCTGCCGCCCGCGGTGGCGGCCGGTGCCCTGGCCGCCGTCCGGCACCTGCGCACCTCCGAGGTGGAACGGGACCGCCTCAAGGAGAACGCACGGGTGCTGCACCAGCAACTGCGGGCTGCGGGCATCCCGTTCCTCTCCGACCACACGCACATCGTGTCGGTCCTGGTGGGCAGCGACTCGGCCTGCCGCGAGCTGGCCGCCTTGCTGCTCGACCGGCACGGCATCTACATCCAGGCGATCGCCGGGCCGAGCATCCCGGCCGGGCACGAGATCCTCCGGATCGCGCCGGACGCCACGCACACCCCTGACGAGGTGCGGTCGCTGGCCGCCATCCTCGACGGGTTGTGGAAGGAGCTCGGCCTGCCGTTCAGCCCGCGCTGAGCGTGCTGAACGGTTTCCGCTCCAGCGCCCTTCCCGCCCCGGCTGCGACTCGGGCGGGAAGGGCACCGCCCCGGTGGTGCTCGTGCGCGGCGATCATGGACACCGGTTGTCGAACCGGCGGGGCGCGGTGGTTCGAGCGGCGAGGAGTGAGCTGCGCCGGGACGGTTCGACCACCCACGCCGAAGCCGCCCGTCAGGCCCCGCCCCGACGCGATCCAGGTCGGCGACCGATGGCACCTGTGACGCGATCTCCGCGACAACGTCCTGCTCGAAGTCCGCGCGCATGCCGCATGTCGGGCCACCCTCGACCCTCCCCGACCCGATCCGACCCGACCCGACCCGACGGAGCACAACTTATTGACCAGTCAGTCAAAAAGCTGCTAGCCTGGTCGGGAGCGCCTCGGCAAGGCCACGTCGGAGGCATCGCCGACCAGAGGGCGGCGTCGCCACCCGACGCCCGCCGGGCGACGGCAACTTATCTGCCGCAACGACACCGAGCCCCAAGGAAGAGCAGAAGTGAAGAGCAATGAAGAGATTGTCCGCGAGGCATACCGACTGTCGGAGGGGAACGTCCTCGACGGGCAGGGCTTTCGCGCCTTGTTCACCGAGGATGGAACTTTCAACGACGTGCCGAACTCGCAGACCTTCCGCGGGGACGAGATCCCTCAGGCGTTGGCGGGCTTCGCCAGCGTTTTTCCTGACGTCCACCGCGAACTGCTCGAAGTGCGTGTGCTCGGTGATGTCGTCGCCGTCGAACTGCGAATTCAGGGAACGCATCTCGGCGAGTTCCCGACGCCGATCGGCAACATCCCCCCGACCGGCAACCGCATCGACGTGCCCGCAGCGGATCTGTGGTACCTCCGGGCGGGGAAAATCGAGAGGTTCAACTGCTACAACGCGGCGAACGTGCTGCTCGCTCAAATCGGAGCCACCCCCGACTTCAAGTCGGCGATCGAGGCCGCCAAGACGACCGCCACAGGGGCGTAGCACTGTGTGACCGCTACCCCTTCTGCGGGTCAGCACACGCTTCACCCGCGTGCTTAGCGCACCGATCAACCGTGCGCCCACCGCGGCCGCCGACGCCCACGAATCCCAACTGACGCCCACGCCCTGCAGCCGGACCGGAACAGTGCCATCGTTCCGCGGACAGTGCCGCAGGGCGTGGCCCTCCTGCCCCAGGGTCTGATCGTCCTCGCCCGGCCCACATCCCGAACGGAATTCGGTCATGTACCAGATCAGGATCTACACCCTGCGCACGGCAGAAGCGCTCCGGCAGTACGCCACCGTGCACTGGCCGCGCCATATCACCAGCATGCCCTCGTTCGGCGTCACCGTGCACGGCTTCTGGACCGAGCACCAGGCAGGCGCGCACCGCTTGATCGCCCTGCTCTCGTTCCAGGAGGGCATCGACCCCGCCGAATTCACCGCCGCTTACCTGGCGAGCCCCGAACTGTCGGAGGACATGTGGGGCTTCGACATCGGCGACATCGTCGACGTCGAGGAACTGCTGCTCGATCCGGTCGCCGGGTCTCCCCTGGCCTGAGCGTCACGCACCTCGGTGATGAGGTCCTAGCGCCGATTCGGGAGCAGTGCGCCTGCCTGCCGGGACATCCGGAGATTCCCACGGCACTTGCAGAGGTTCAGCCGGTGATGGCGACTGCTCCGATCGTGGTGGCGCGAGGGCGGCCCGGTCCGAGCCAGGCAGCCCTGGACTGTCCGGGTCCCACCGACTGTCCTCTGTGGAGCCGGCGCGGGCACTCATCGCGCGCGGAAGTCGTCCGGGTCGTCGGCCGACCCTGCGACGACGTCACCACGTTGCGTCTCGCGGGCGCCGTGGAACGTGTTCGAAGCGCCGGGTTCGCGGGCGGACGAACTCCGCCTGCCGCCCCTTTCCGGCTCCTCCCGAACCGCTCATCGCGCCGCCTGCGCGAACTGCGCAGTGATCTTGCCGTCGAGCACGTCGCGGACGCTGAACCTCTCGAGCTGGGCCACCAAGGCGTCGGCGATCGCGGCGTCGAGCACGGTGAGCGCCCGTTGGACGCCCTCCCCCGTGACGCAGGAGGGATTGGGTCCGTGCAGTCCGAGCACGTGGTCATCACCTTGCAGCAGCCGCCAGACCGTGCCGAGTGAGATCCCCTCGGGACGACAGGCGAGCTCCCACCCACCGCGCGCTCCGGCATGCGAGCGCACCAGGCCGGCCTCACGAAGAGGGCCGAGCACTCGGCGGACGTGTACGGGATTGACCCCCGCGCTGTCGGCCAGTTCCTCGGAGCTGACCACGCGGCCGTCGTTCACACCCGCGAGCAGCGTGAGGACGTGCACGGCGACGGCGAACCGGGTGTTTGTCGATCGAGCCATCCCTCCATGGTGACCTACCGCCATCGTTATGGCTACGTTTCCCGCCGCACACCAGGCGACAGCAGCCCAGCGGGGCACCCGGCTTGCGTTATCGCAACCATCGTGACTACAGTTCAACTGTAACCACGACGACTACAAATGGAGCTGTCGATGACCATCGCCATCACCGGCGCATCCGGCCCACTGGGACGCGCAGCGGCGGAGTTCCTCCTGGAGCAGGTCGACCCGCGCGAGGTCGTGCTCACGACGCGCTCACCCGACTCGCTCGCGGACTTCGCGGCGCGGGGCGCGCGGGTGCGCAGGGCGGACTTCACCGAGCCCGAGACGTTGTCCTCGGCGTTCGACGGCGTCGAGCGGCTGTTGCTGATTTCCCTGGACGCCATCGGCGCGCGCCTCGAGCCGCAGCGCGCTGCCATCGCGGCCGCGGTCGCCGCCGGAGTCGGCCACATCGTCTACACCTCGCTGCCCGAGCCGGTGCCCGCCAACCCCGCCGTGGTGGTCCCCGACCACGCGGGCACGGAGCAGACGCTGAGGGAGAGCGGAGCGCAGTGGACCATGCTGCGCAACAACTTGTACGCCCACACGCAGGCCGCGACGGTCGCGGGAGCAGCGGCGGCCGGGCGGCTCGTGACGAACTCCGGCAGCGGAGCGACCGCGTACGTCGCACGGGAAGACTGCGCAGCAGCAGCTGCCGCCATCCTGGCCGGGGGTGGACACGAGAACCAGGCGTACGACATCACCGGGCCGCGAGCGGTGACGGCGCACGACCTCGCGGCCCTCGCCGCCGAAGTCGGCGACGGTGCGGTCGAGGTCGTGCAGGTCGAGGACGGCGAGATGATCGCCCACCTCCAGCGGGCAGGGCTTCCGCTGCCCGCGGCCGAGCTCGTGACCTCGTTCGGCGCCTCCGCGCGCGCCGGCTACCTCTCCACCGTCAGCACAACGGTCCAGGACCTCACCGGGCGCGCGCCGAGGTCCCTGGAGGACGTCGTGCGCGCCAGCCGGGCCTCGTGATCCCGAAAGGCGCGCGGTCGGCGGTCCTGCTCCTCGGAGCACTGTCCTCCCTCGGTCCCCTGTCGACCGACGCCTACCTGCCCGGACTGCCGGAGATCGCCGACGACCTCTCGGTGAGCACGTCGACGGCGCAGCTCACCATGACCGCGTGCCTGATCGGGTTGACGGTGGGACAGCTCGTCGCCGGGCCGCTGAGCGACGCGCTGGGCAGGCGCAGGCCCTTGTTCGTCGGGCTCGGGTTGTACGTGCTGGCAAGCGTGCTGTGCGCCGTCGCGATGAACGCGACCAGCCTGGTGGCGTTCCGCGCACTGCACGGTGTGGCCGGTGCGTTCACCACCGTGATCGCGCTCGCTTGCATCGGGGATCGTGAGACGGGCGCTGCCGCGGCGCACACGTTCTCCTCGGTAATGCTGCAGGTCGGAATCGTCCGCGTGCTGACGCCGCTGACCGGCGCACTGCTGCTGGGGCTCGCGGGCTGGCGAGCGGTTTTCGCGGGGCTCGCCGTGCTGTCGGCATCGGTGCTCGCGTGGTCCGTGGCCGCCATGCCCGAGACACTTCCGCCCGGCCTGCGTGGCCGCCGCTCCCGCACCCGGTACCTCGACCTGCTCCGCGACCCGTTGCTGGTCAGGTACACCCTCGTCAACGGCTTCGTGTTCGGTGCGCTGTTCGCCTACCTCACGGGCTCGCCGTTCGTCCTGCAGAACACGCACGGCATGTCTGCCCAGCAGTACGGCGTGGTCTTCTCCATGAACGCGATCGGCATGGCAGTGGCGGTCTACGCCAGCGGCCTCCTCGCTCGCCGTTGCGCGGTGCGGACACTGCTCGGTGCGAGCCTGGCGAGCGGGGCACTGGGCGGTGCCGCACTCCTCGTGGTCGTTCTTGGGGGCCTCGGCCTGCCCGCACTGCTCGCGGCCCAGTTCGTCGCGGTGGCGAGCATCGCGTTCGCACAGCCGAACGCGATCGCCCTGGCGCTCGAGAACCAGAAGTCCCGGGTGGCCACAGCCACCGCGGGCTTCGGGTTCGTCCAGTTCCTCGGCGGCGGACTGGGCGCCTCACTGGCGGGGCTCGGCGACACCACGTCCGGGCTGCCGATGGCTGCGGCCATGGCGGGATTCGCACTGGTGGCCTGCGCCGCGTTCCTCATGCTCCCTTCGGTTGCCGTCAGTTCGAGAAAGGTTCGCCAAGTGCGCTGACATCACCGCAAGCTGACGCCTCTCGCGGCTGGAGCGTTCGCTCAACCGCACGGCGAGCGCGTTGCCGGATTCGAACACCACTTCACGAAGGAGCGCGACATGCGAACACGACGACTGGGCTGGGCAGGCCTCGAGGTGGAGGCCGCGGGCAAGAGACTGGTGATCGACTACGTGCGGGACATGACCCCGCTGTTCAACGGCTGGCTGCCGGGCATCGGCCTGGCGGCTCCGAGCGGGAAGGTCGACGCAGCGCTGGTCACCCACCTGCACCGCGACCACATCGATCCGGCAGCGCTGGTGGACGTCCTGCCTGCCGGTGTCCCCCTGCTCCGGCCCGCACCCGGCTACGGCGATGAGGTGGACAACGCGGGAACGTCGCTGAGCGAACACGAGATCGTCGAACACCGGTTGCCGACCGAGGTCGTGGACACCTGGTCCTCCCGCGAGTTCGGACCGTTCAAGGTCACCGCCGTGCCGTCCCTGGACGGCCTGGGAGATCCACAGGTGAGCTGGGTGGTGGAAGCGGACGGGCAGCGCGTCTTCCACGGCGGCGACACCATGTTCCACGGCTGGTGGTGGCTCATCGCACGCCGCTTCAGCCCGTTCGACGCGGTCTTCCTGCCCGCCAACGGCGCGATCGTCGACGCACCCCACCTGCAGCCACCGAGTCCCCTGACCGCCGCCATGAACCCGCGGCAGGCCGCCGTCGCCGCGAACATCCTCGGCGCCCGGCACGCCGTGCCGATCCACTACGAGGTCGAGCAGCCGTTCAAGATCAGCGGCTACGTCGAGGTCGCCGACCCCGCGAAGGAGTTCCGCGAGCAGGCGGGAGAACGCGCTCGCGTGCTCGCCGTCGGCGAGTGGCTGGACCTGGACTCCTGATCAGCAGGTGCAGCCGGTCGTCGCGGACCGCGTCCGGCACCCGTGCCGCGCATCCGCGAACCCCGCTACCTCGACCAACGCCCCGCCGAGGCCGACGGCCGACCCCGCGAGACCCACGACTGGAGAAACCCAGCGAGGTGTTCACCGAACTCCTCGAGCGGACATAGGCTCGACGAATGCGAATCGGCGAGCTGTCCAAGCGCACGGGCGTGAGTCCGCGCGCACTGCGGTACTACGAGGAGCAGGGTCTGCTGACCAGTTCACGCTCCGAGGCGGGACAGCGTCACTATTCCGATGCCGCGGTCCAGCGCGTGTCGCTCATCCGACAGCTGTTCGACGCGGGTATGTCCAGCCGGGTGATCGCGACTGTGCTGCCGTGCGTGGACGTCCCCGATGACCTGGACGTCGCCGAGGAGACGTTCACGGCGATGACACGCGAGCGCGACCGCATCGACGCCGACATCGCTCACCTGGTCGAGACCCGGGATGCGCTCGACGTGCTGATCAAGGCCAACAGCAGGCACCGGGCGGAGCTGTCCACGACCTTGGAACCGGTGACCCGGTCGGCCTGAGGCTGTGACCCGCGCCTCAGCCTCTTGCCCCTGACATTGACGTGAAGGGTGACGATGGCCGCAGAGCCCGGAACCACCGGGTCGGTCAGCCGGGAGGCGGCAGAAGATGGGTCAGGCGTGGGGTTTCCGCAGGCATGGCGGGCCCGAGGTGCAGGAGTTCTTCGATCGTCCCGATCTCGTCCCCGGTCGCGGCGAGGTGCTGATCCGGGTGGAGGTCGCCGGCGTGAACCCCCTAGATCACCTCCTGCGCTCGGGTCTGGTCCAGGGGCTCGACGGCGGGCGTGCGTTTCCCCGCGTGCTGGGCATGGAGGCGGCGGGAACCGTTCTCGCCCTGGGCGAGGACGTCGACGGACTCGAGGTGGGTGACGCGGTCTTCGGCTTCGCGCTCACCGGTGGCGGCACCTACGCCGAGACGACGGTGCTGTCCGCGCCGAACACGGCGCGCATCCCGGCGGGTCTGTCCGCGACCGTGGCGGCAACGCTGCCGGTGGCCGGGACGACCGCGGTGGACGCGCTCGACCAGCTCGGCCTTCCGGCCGGTGCCGCGATCCTGGTCAACGGGGTCGGCGGCGGGGTCGGACTCGCCGTCGCCCGGCTGGCCATCAGTCGCGAGCTGCGGGTGATCGGCACCGGGAGTGCTGCCAAGCGCGAGCACGCCGAAGCCATCGGGGTGCGGTTCGTCGACTACACCGCCGAGGACGTCGTCGCCGCGGCACGTGAACTGGTTCCGGACGGCTTCGACGGGATCGTCGACCTGGTCGGAGGCACCTCGCTGCGGACGGTCGCTCCGCTGGCCCGAGATCCCCGCAACGTCATCGCCGTGGGCGACATGTCCGTGCCCGATCTCGGTGGGCGTGTCGTCGAGCGTCGCCTCGACCGCGAGAACCTGGAGCGGTCCGCCCGGCTGGCCCTCGACGGAGTTCTCGCACCCGTGATCACCGCGATCCACCCGCTCTCCGACGCCCCGGCCGCCCTCGCCACCGTCGAGAGCGGTCACACTTCGGGCAAGGTGGTCATCAAGGTGGCATGAGAACGCGCCTGTTGTGGGCCATGACGTTGGTGACGGCCGGTAGTGGGGTTGACGACAGGAGTGACGATGCCGAGTAGAGTCGCGATCTTCATTCTGGCCGCACTCGTGCTGGTCGTTGGTACGGCTGTTGTGCAGGACATGCGCGCGGCGGTGTTCGCCTTGCTGGGCTGTGTCCTTGTGGGGGTCGTTCTGCTTCTTGTCCAGCGCTCCCGGTCGAACAGTCGCTGACTCCGGTCGCCGACGACGCACACCGATCGGTGAACGGATAGTCCCGGAAGCATCATCACGCGGGGGTGTATGCGGTCGACGGCGACTGCATACACCCCCGCCGCTTTGGCGATGTCAACCACCACGCCGTCGGGCCGCCGTGATGCCCTCCGACGTCACCGCATCGCCGAGATCTGGGCGAACGGACTCAGCGGGTCAGGGCGAACGGCTTCTTGCACACTCCGCGAACGACTGGTCCGGCGGGATCTGTCAAACGAGCGGTTCCGTCGCTGATTGCGTGATCAACGACTCGAGGTGAAGGCCACGGCGTCGACGGTGGATGAGGAGCACGGCGAACTCGCGGATCCGCTGGGCGAGCACCGTCATCGGCAGGCCCCGCAGGGAGGGTAGGACGCGCTCGGGTTCGGTGCGTCCTTCGACGCGGGCGTAGCGCTTGACCGTGTTGAGCGATATGCCGAGTCGTCGCGGGTGTTCCAGCAGCCCGACGCCTTGGCCGAGCAGGTGGTGGACCGCGGCGTGCCGCTGCGGGGGCCGCTCCTCGCGCGGTCCTGGTGCGCCGTGCCGGTCCGGCATACCGGCACGTGCTGTGGGCGGTCGCGGTCTTCTCCACCGCCGGGACGGGGTCGTCCCGGATGCGCAGGCGGTCACCGATCCGGACCGCGCCCGGAGCGCCCTGGCGGATGGCCTCGGCGCAGGTGGCAGAGGGTGTCCCGACAGACCATGCCCACGCCGGGATCTCCGCCCAATTACGCGGCCGGGGTCGCGGCCTTGCCGTCGGGCGGCACAACGACGCGGCGATGGGTGACCGCGTCGATCAACGCGGTCGCGTAACGGCGACCACGCCGCAGGGCGAAGCCGTCGACCGCGAGCACCCGCACCGCTGCCACCGGTGGATCAGGCAGGTCGTGCACCAACCGCAGCAGCGTGCTTCGACTCGTCGGCAACCCGAGACCGGCGGCCAGGTGTGCTCCGCTCCGGCTCGCCAACGCCAATCCGATGCGCTCCAACGCGGTGCGCGACAACGGACAGCACGCAGCGCCGGCCAGCCCAACAAGTTGATCACTCAATCAGCGACAGAACCGCTCGTTCGGCAGACCCCATCCCGGTGGAACAGCAGCCAGCGGGGTCACAGGGCCTGCTCAGCCTTCCCCGCCGAGGTCCTGACGGAGGCACCGCCGAGTTGGCGGGCGGTGTTGACCAGTCCCTCCATGCTGAACGCCTGGGGCGTGTTGCCCATGTGGCGGCCGGTGGCGGTGTCGTACTCCTCGCTGAGCAGGCCGACGTCGTTGCGCAGGTCGAGCAGCTTCTCGAACAGTTCGCGGGCCTCGTGGACGCGGCCGGTGCCGTGCAGGGCGTCGGCGAGCCAGAACGTGCAGGCCAGGAACGCGCCCTCGGTGCCCGGCAGACCGTCCACGCCGCCGTCGGCATCGGTGCGGTACCGCAACACGAAGCCGTCCTGGCACAGTTCGCGGCGCACCGCGTCCACCGTGCCGCGCACGCGCGGATCGTCCCAGGGCAGGAATCCGACCCTGGGGATCAGCAGCAGAGCGGCGTCCAGTCCTTGTGAACCGTAGAACTGGGTGAACGTGCCCCGCTCGGCATCAAAGCCCTTCTCGCACACCTCGGCGTGGATGCGGTCGCGCACCTCGCGCCATCGGTCGGCAGGCCCGTCCAGGCCGTGGTTCTCGACCGTGTGCACGGCCCGGTCGAACCCGGCCCACGCCATGACCTTCGAGTGCACGAAGTGCTGTCGCGGCCCCCTCACCTCCCACAGGCCGTTGTCCGGGTCGGCCCAGTGGCCCTCCAGGTGGTCCAGCAGCGCCCGCTGCAGGTCCCACGCCGTATCGGTGGTGGGCAGCCCTACCTCCCTCGCCAGGTGCAGGCCGTCGAGCACCTCACCCCAGACGTCGAGTTGGAACTGGTCGGCCGCGGCGTTGCCCACCCTGACCGGTGTCGCGCCCTCGTAGCCGGACAGCCACGGCAGTTCCTGCTCCGGCAACCTCCTGCTGCCGTCCAGGCCGTACATGATCTGCAGCTTCGCCGGGTCGCCCGCCACCGCCCGCACCAGCCACTCGCGCCAGGCTCGGGCCTCGGCCACGAAGCCGGTGCCCAGCAGCGCCTGGAGGGTGAACGTGGCGTCGCGCAGCCAGCAGTAGCGGTAGTCCCAGTTGCGCGGGCCACCCCACTGCTCGGGCAGCGACGTGGTGGCCGCGGCGACGATGCCGCCGGTGGGGGCGTAGGTCAGCGCCTTGAGCGTGACCAGGGCACGCCGCACCGCTTCCCCCCACGGGCCGGTGTAGGTGCAACCGCTCATCCACCGCGTCCAGAAGTCCTCGGTCTCCAGCAGCGCCCGTTCGGCGTCCACGGCGTGCGGTCGGGGCAGGTGGGAGGCGGTGTGGGTGAGCACGAACGGCACCCGCTGCCCGGCGCGCACCTCGAACTCCGCGGTGGTGGTCAGGTCGTGGCCGTGCACGGGCACGCCCGCCTCCAGCCACACCGCGTCCGGTCCGGCGATCGCACCGAGCGCACCGTCGTGGTGGCGCACCCACGGCACGGCGCTGCCGTAGTCGAACCGCAGCCGCAGGTCCATCCGCATCGGCACGCTGCCCGACACGCCCTCCACCACGCGCACCACGTCGGCGGCCTCGCCGCGCGGCGGCATGCAGTCGACCACGCGCACCGTGCCGTGCGGGGTGTCCCACTCCGACTCCAGCACCAGCGTGTCACCGCGGTAGCGGCGTCGGGTGGCGTGACCACCACCAGCGGGGGCGAGCAGCCAGCGCCCGGCGTCGACGTCGTCGAGCAGCGCCGCGAAGCAGGCGGGCGAGTCGAACCTCGGCAGGCAAAGCCAGTCGACACTGCCGTCCCGACCGACCAGCGCGGCGGTGTGCAGGTCGCCCAGCAGTGCGTAGTCCTCGATCGGCGAGGGCATCGGTCAGCGGCCTCCTTCCAGTTCGACGACGACCTTCACGTCGTCGGGCCGGGCGTCGAAGGCGTCGGCGAACGACTCCAGCGGCACGCGCCGGGTGATCAGGCGGGTCAGCCAGTCGCGATCGGCCGCGGCCAGCTCCTCGGCGGCCTGCCGGTAGTGGCGCAGGTTGGCGTTGACCGAGCCGACCACCACGTCGTTCTCCAGCACCATCTCCCGGTTCACACCCCCGGCGTCCACCTCGATCCGCCGTCCGCCGGAGGAGACGCCGGTCAGGCACACCACGCCGAAGGGGGCGGTGTTGCGCATCGCGGAGAACACCAGGCTGCCCACCCCGGTCGCCTCGATGACGACGTCCGGCTCCAGCTTCCCCGCCACCTCGTCGATGCCCCGGTGGTGGTAAGTGGCTCCCAGGCGCTCGACCAGCGCCGGTTTCGGCCCTTCGGTCACGAGGTCGAGAACGTGGACGTCCAAGCCCTGCCGCACGCCGATCATCGCCGCGAGCAGGCCGATCGGCCCGGCGCCGGTGATCAGCGCCCGCTTCGGCTCGTACCAGGCGCGCTCCCCCACCCGCCACACCTGCTCCCATGCCTTGGCCACCACCGTGGTCGGCTCCACCAGCACCCCGACGTCGGCCAACGCCTGGTCGAGGCGAACGGCGTAGTCGGTCTCGACGCACCACAGCTGCGCCCCGTAGCCGTCGATCCCCTTGATGCCGCGTTCGGTGTAGCGGCCGTTGCGGCAGTTGTCGAACTCGCCCCGGGCACACGCCCCGCACGGCACCGGGTCGGGCCGCCGCACCACTCCCACCACCAGGTCCCCGACCGAGAACCCGCTGCCCTCCGGCGCGGTCCTCACCCGACCGAGCGATTCATGCCCCAGCACCAACCGCTCCCGTCCCGGCGGAGCCCACCCGTACTCGGCGCGCACGATCTCCCTGTCCGTCCCGCACACGCCGACCGCCAGGCCCTCCACCAGCAACTCCCCCGCCCCCGGTTCGGGATCGGGCAGTTCGGTCAACTGCAACGACCCCGCGGTGCCGGGGACGACGGTGAGTGCACGCATACCTCCGGGCTACCCGGCGCTATCCCCGCCATGCACGCAGTACGGCAGGAATCCTCGCCCACCTGATCGCATTCGTCGGGTGAACTGTCGCAAAGGTCCGATGCCTACGGCATCTCCAGCCCGGAGTGGTGGGCACCGCTTTCCCGCAGAGAACACCGGAGATACCGGTGCCACCAACCTCCGACAGCGACTGTCCGAAGAGGACAGCAGGCGACCTCGATACCCGATTGCTCGCCTCGACCGGTCCGATCTGGCGACTGGCTCGCACTGTCGTAAGTCTGGGATCACTGGCCGCTGGGGTCCTCCTACGCGCATCGGGGGCACTGCGGCACAGAGGAGGTGCTGAGTCTCCATCACGAGCACGTACCGGAAAAATCTTTCCCCCGGTGGCACTCGCTGCTCAGCTGATGACGGCGAGCAGGTCGCGGCAGGCGGTCTCGCACGCCCGGCACGCCTCGGCGCACGCGATCAGCGCGTCGATGGCCCCGCCAGTTCCGCCCGGTCCAGGGTGATCTCGGCGGGATAGGTCTCCAGCATCGACATGGTCGTCGTAGTCAGGTCAACCTTCCTCCTTCGATCTTCGATTCGGGAATGAACTTCTCCCAGCCGGCACCCCCGAGCCCGGCTGCGGTCACAGGCCGGTGTTGTCCGGCCCTGGTTCGACCGGTCCCACCCCCAGGAACGGTCCGTTCATCGGCGGCTCGCACGCCACCGCGTCCTCGGCGACGAACACCGGATCAGTGCTGCCCGGCGGGTATACCCGAAGACCGCCCACGTCCACCCGGCGGCAGTCCGGCGTCTTCAACGGCGCGCTGGACTCGAACAAGCCTGCCGACGCGGTCTGCCCCGGTGCCAGCGTCACCACCGGCCCGTCGGTCTCCCGCGTCGCGGGCAACCCGATCTGCTCGCCGCCCTCACCGGTCACGTAGGAGACCCCTGGCGCGCCGTGCAAGGTGCACGCCTGGGAACCGGTGTTGGTGAACTGCAACGGCAAGTGCGTTCCCCGCATGTCGTGGTTCGCCTCCGAGCCCAAGCCGACGTCCAAGTCGGCGGTGCGACACCGGTCGTCCTGTGGTGCGCCGACGGCGCGCTGGTCGGAGGTGGCCGAGGGCGAGCCCGCGGGCGGCGTGGCGACCTGGCCGGTCACCTCCGCACCGCAGCCCCACAGCGCCAGCCCCGCGGCGCACACCCCCGCCGCCATCCCGGCGGCACTGGTCATCGATCGGAACAACATCGCCCACTCCTGTCCGGTGCTCTCGTGGCATCCCCTGGCCGCTTTCCGGCATGGCGCGGACTCTCGCACCGCGAACGGGTGCCCTGCGGGCGGGCTTGTGGATCACCTCTACTCAGCAGGTACCGCCCGCAGGCGGTGGCGAGGGCGTGACAGCCCGGTTCGACGCCGAGACCGCCCTTGGCCTCTGGCCGGCGGCTCAGTCGAACCGTGCCGGACGGGCGTCCGGCATCGGCGGCACGACACGACCGCGGTGGTCGACGACCCGGCGTTCAGGGAACGCCTACCTCTTCAGCGCCACCGCGAGGACGGGATGCGCTTCCTGGTCGTGCACCGGGTACCCATGACGGGGGGAAGGAGTGCCGGCGGACGCGCTCCGTCACACAACCGAAAGGTTGTCGACGAGCACAGGCACCGCCTCACCGCGACGGTCCCCGAGCGGGGCATCGACTGTCACGGGCGGTGAGCTGGCCTCCTGCCGCGCTCCAGCGCTCTGTAGCGCGGTCCTCGACAACGGCGACAGCGATCGACACAGCGTGGTGACGCGCGGAACACCCACCAGCGTAACGACGCGAACGAGTGCTTCGCCCCGGCTTCGCTGCTGCGGTCGGCAGCGGGATCGGGCCGTCTTCAGCGCGTGGTAGGGGCGGTCCGCGCCTGGGCAACGGCGAACGGCGTCCCCTGTTGGCAGGTAGTGACCCGGTTCGGTCGGACCGCGCCCTCGACGACGACCTCGGCTCCCGGTCGCGGCGGCGAGGTGGTGGGTGAGGCCGGAGACGCTGCGCAGGTGGTGGGTGAGGGCACCTCCTCGCCTTCTTGGAACAACACCAGCAGATCGTCGTCACCGTAGGCGTCCGCGTTCAGCACGATCGATCCATCGGTGACGTCCATGGCCACGGTGCTCGCGCCGCCATCAGCGATGGGATTGTCGTCGCTGCCGTATCCGTGCCACATCCGGTCATCGCGGTGACGAGCGCGAGGGCCGCGCTCGTCACCGCCACCGTCTCGTCGGTGCTCGGGACATTTCGCGCTCTCGCCCACGAGTCGGTCCACTTCCGCTGTCAGCGCCCGCGCGCCGCGACCTCCACCTCCAGTTCCTGCCGTTGCCCGTCCCGCACGACCACCAGGCCGATCCGCTGCCCCGGTTCGGTGCCCCGCAGCGCGCCCAGCACGTCCTCGACGCCGCGCACGTCCTGCCCGGCCAGTCCGACGATCACGTCTCCGGGGCGCACCCCGGCGCCTGCGGCCGGGCCGCTCTCGTCCAGTCGCAGCACCAGCGCGCCCTGATCGGCCTCCACGCCCAACCGCTCGCGGATGCCCTCGGTCAGCCTGCCCAGCGACACCCCCAGGTAGGGGTGGGTGGCGGTGCCGTCGTCCAGCAGTTGTCCGGCCACGTCGACCGCGGTCGACGACGGGATGGCGAACCCCAGCGACACGGCACCCGCGGCGGGCGGGATGTACGCCTCGTTGATCCCCACCACCCGGCCCGCGGTGTCCAGCAGCGCGCCGCCGGAGTTGCCCGGTGATATCGGGGCGTCGGTCTGGATGAGGTCCACCAGCGCCTGCGTCCGCGCCGTCGTCCCAGGGATCTCCCGGTGCAGTCCCGAGACGATCCCGGCGGTCACGGTGTTCTCGAACCCCAGCGGGCTGCCGATGGCCAGCACCACATCACCCGGACGGGGCAAGTCCTCCCGGTACTCGGGCACCGGGAGGTCCTTGCGCTCGGTGCGCACGACCGCCAGGTCGGTGATCTCGTCGGTGGCCAGCACCTCTCCCGACGACCTCTCCCCGTCCGCGTACTCGACCATGACGCCCTTCCGCCCCCCGACGACGTGCTGGTTCGTCACCACCACGTCGGAGCGGAACACCACACCGCTGCCCAGGCCGCCATCGGTGCGGATGGTCACCACGTGCGGCGCGACCCGTTCCACCAGGTCGGCGTAGGACGATTCGGCCGCCGCGGTCGCGGGCACCGAGGTCGACGAGGACGTCGTGCCGCCCGGTCCGGTGCCGCCCGGTCCGGTGGTGCACGCGGCGGTGGCCACGACGAGCGCCGCGGCGGCTGCCATGCGGTTGAGCGCCACGTCTCAACTCCCGGTGGTCGTGGGACAGCGGGTGGGGGGCGGCACGTCGCCGTCGCCGCCCGCCTCCACCATCGCCTCCACCGTGGTCTCCCCGGCGTTCTCGAAGATGAAGGTCAGCGGGACGGTCGTGCCCGCGAGGACCTCGTCGGAGAAGTCCACGACGCGCAGGTGGTAGGTCAAGTCCACGCTGCCCGGCTCCCCGACGGCCCCCTCGGCGGGCACGGGGATGCGGGGCACGGTCTCGCTGGTGCCGTCGCAGTCCCGGTCGGAGCGCAGTTGCACTTCGTCCGCGTCCGAGGTCCGCACTCCCAGCAGCGCGTCGGGCCGGTCGGAGCGGCTGAACATAGCCAGTTGCACCACCGCGTCGTCACCGGGCTGGTAGGAGTGGTCCTCGGGTGCCCGCACGAAGACGTTGCGCAACACCACGTCACCCACTTGGGCGTTGGTGCCCATGGTGCCGCTCTTCAACTCCTGCTGCGGCTCACCGCACGAGGCCAGCACCGCGGCCACCGACGCAGCGGCGATTCCCAGAGTGCCGATCCTGTCCATGCTCCCCGGCTACCCGGTGTGCGGACAGCGGACCCCGACGGGCGTCGTCGTCAGGCAACCGCAAGGTTCAGCGGACCGGAGCGCGCCGCTTCTCGAGCTCCCCCGGGCCGCACACCTCGCTCACCGGAGCGAGGTCACGCCGAAAGAGGCCGATCGGCCGCACCACCCCCGCGTCATTGTCAGTCAGTCGTCAGGTCGAACGCACCGCGGTGGCGGCATCCTTGGAGGAGGGAACCACAGAGTCGGAGGGTCCTTTGATCACTCAACACAGCCAACCCGACCAGTACTGCCGGGAAGCGCTCGGCAGGCTGACCGCGGAATTCCGCGGTGTCCTGCCGCAGGAGGTGGTCACCGGCACGGTGCTCGCCGCACGCCGCGACCTCGAAGGCCAGGTCGCCCGCGAAGCCCTCGCCGAGATGCTGCACCACCTCGCGCACCACCGACTCGACCGGTTGCGGACCGGCGGCTGACGGCGCCCCCGCCCGCGAGCGGATCACGGCCGGCTCCGACCGGTGCGGGACGGCACTCCACCACGTCAGTGTCCGTGAATGCTGTTCAGCTCCAGTACGACCACGGCACCCGCACGATCGCTGTGCCACCGGACCGGTTCCGGATTCGGCGGCACAGCGACGTCAGCGAACGCCGCTCGGCGCGGCCACGACCCGTTCGGCGAGCAGGAATTCCTCGCTGGGGCAAGCCTCTTACACCGACCGCTCGGACAGGCCGAACTCGTTGGCGTGCTCGGCGTGGGAGAACCGTCCGATCGTCCCCGCAACCGTGGTCCCACCCGCGGCGTCCCCGACGTCCTTTCCCCTCGGCACGAGGACCAGCAGCAAATCATCGCCGTAACCGGCCGCGTTGAACACCACGGCGTCACCGGCAGGTCCTCCACCGCCTTGCCCACGATGGTCACCCGCCCGCCGAGATGGGCCTCGCCGTCGAAGTAGCGCGGTCGGCAGACCTGTTCCGCGGTCGTCACCTCCGCCGCCACAGCCCGCCAACACGGCTGTTTGCGCCACGCAGGCGGCCATGAACGCGCGCGACCACCGCTGAGGTCCGGATTTCCGCTGACGTGCCAACATCGTTCCCCTCCCGGCAGCACTGCGCACCACCGATGTGCTACCCGCTGCCTGCTTGCGGCCTCGACGAAGGCGTTGATGTCCACGACGTTCGCCGGAGGCCACGAACACGCCCGCACGGCATGGGCATGGGTACGCCTCCGGGATGGGACAACGCGAAACGGCGGGACCGGCGGTGGCAGCGGTTGGCCGACG
Organism: Saccharothrix coeruleofusca; assembly: GCF_017876325.1. Taxonomy (NCBI): domain Bacteria; kingdom Bacillati; phylum Actinomycetota; class Actinomycetes; order Pseudonocardiales; family Pseudonocardiaceae; genus Saccharothrix; species Saccharothrix coeruleofusca. Next base: position 1,055,018 of record NZ_JAGINV010000001.1, on the reverse strand, counting down.
TCCTGGCGGCGGGTCGGGCGCTGTGGTCGGTGTTCGTCCGGGAATTCGACCGTGGTCGTGCTCGCCTGCGGTCAACTGCTGGCGGTGACCGGTGTCGAGAAGCGCTACGGCACCGCGTTGCACGACGTGCTGCTCGCCAGGTGCTCAGCGATGGTGTTCGCGACGCTCGCCGCCAGTCGGGGCTTACTCCCGCCGTCCGGACGCTCCGGACCGGACGGCGGGGGCGGGAACCGCCCGCCACTCGGTCGCTCCCTTTCCGCGCACGCCGCGAAGGCGAATACGGCGCGGACTGCGTCGGTCTGCCGGGCGTGTTCTCATTCTCACGACCGTGCGGCTGCGGGTGTGGTGCCACTTCGCCGCTCCTCGGGAAGGTGGTGTGGTCGAAGTGGACCGCTTGTACCTGGTGCTCGCCGTGACCGGCATCGCGGGCGCGGCGCTGGCGCTGGTCAGCCGCTCCATCCATCGGTTGCCGCTCAGCGAGCCGCTGGTCGTCCTGCTGCTGGGCGTCGTCCTGGGTCCGCAACTGCTGGGGTTGCTGGAGATCGAGCGGGAGCTGCGGGACCCGCTGCTGCTGGAGGGCGCGCGCCTGCTGCTGGCGGGTTCGGTGATGGCGGCCGCGCTGCGGTTCCCGGCGACCACGCTGACTGCCCTGGCACGTCCCCTGGTGCTGCTCCTGCTCCTCGTCATGCCGCTGGCAGCGGTCGCGGCGGGTGCCGCGGCCCTCGTGCTCGGCCTGCCGCTCGCGCTCGCCCTGCTCCTCGGGGCCTGTCTGTCGCCGACCGATCCCGTCCTGGCGGCCTCGGTGGTCACCGGCGAGCCCGCCGAACGGGACCTGCCGTCTCGCCTCCGCCGACTGCTGACCGCGGAGAGCGGTGCGAACGACGGATTGGCACTGCCCCTGGTCGGTCTCGCCCTGGTGTCCGTGCTGCCCGCCACCGGGTTCGCCGAGGCGGCGGCACGGCTGGGCTGGGAGGTGCTCGGCGGCGTGCTCGTCGGGCTGCTGCTCGGCGTGCCCGCCGGTCGGGCGGTGCGGGCCGCCGTCCGGCAGCAGAGCCTGGCGCGAGGCCCGGAACTGGTGTTCACGTTGCTGCTGGCCATCGCGGTGCTCGGCGTCGCTCGCTTGGCGCGCACCGACGGCGTGCTGGCGGTCTTCGTGGCCGGGCTCGCTTACAACCGCGTGGTCGGCCGGCGTGAACGAGGCCCCCAGGACGCCATCGACGAGGCGGTGAACCGCTACGCGGTGCTACCGCTGTTCCTCGTCCTCGGCGCGGTCCTGCCATGGCGGGAATGGGTCGACTTCGGACCCGCCGCCGTCCTCTTCGCCGTTGCGGTCCTGCTGATCCGCCGCCTGCCCTTCGTCCTCGTGCTGGCCCGGCCGCTGGGTCTGACGTGGCGCGACGCGGCGTTCACCGGCTGGTTCGGCCCCATCGGCGTCAGTGGTGTGTTCTACCTGACCCACAGCCTGCACGAAGGAGTGAACGATCCGCGCCTGTTCGCCGCGGGCACGCTGGCCGTCGCGGTCAACGTCGTCGCCTTCGGCTTGACCGCGACCCCCGGTCGTGGGATCTACTCGAAGTCCCGGCCAGCGTGAAGCCGATCGACCGCGCCGACTTCCGGTGCCCCTCTCTCGGAGCCACCGCGGCTTGACACCTGAAAGCGGTTCGTGGCACTCGTGTTGTCGATCAGCGCGTCGCTGCGCCCGCGCCACCCGCCGCACCGGGTCGGGCGTTCTCCCACAGGCGGGTGAAGCGGTCGATGCGCCACAGTTGTGCCAGGATCAGCACGGTGGCGCCGAACACCGTGGGCCACACCCGCAGGGCGACCAGGCCCCACACGATCAGCCCGAACGCGACGAGGCCCAGGAGCACCAGAAGACGCAGGACGGCGCGGTGGTCGGGCGGGACGCGGTCGCGGTCGCGCAGCCAGACCCGTTCGCCGTAGATGCCGCGCGAAGCCCAGCTCTCGGGGTGCTCGACCGGCGGGAACGCCCGCGGGTTGACGAACAGCCACGCCACCACGACACCGATCGGCAGCAGGCTCCACCAGCCGATCCAGGTGCGGCTCCAGACGGCCACCAGCAGGGCCGGGACGGCGGCGAATCGGGTCCAGACGCTCCAGGGGTTGGCGTGGCGCCGCCACGCCTCGTCGTCCATGTGAAAGGTCTTGGCGATCCGGTCGGTGACGTCCATGGTGCTTCCTCTTTGGGGACGGGTTGCTAGCGGACGAGGTGTTCGAGTGCGGCGGCCGCCTGGGTGACGCCGTCCTCGGCGCGGATGTCGGCGCCGAGTTCCCGTGCGCGCCGGCGCATCGCCGTGTCGTGCACGGCGGCGGTGACGGCTTCGGCGAGCGCGGTGGCGGTGAGTCGTTGTTGGCGGACCGGTGGTGGTGCGACACCGACGGCGTGAGTGCGCTGCGCCCAGTGCGGCTGGTCGGCGACGAACGGGCACACCACCTGCGGCACGCCTGCGGCCAACGCGGCCGCGGTGGTCCCCGCTCCTCCGTGGTGCACCACCGCGCTCACGCGGGGGAACAGCCACTGGTGCGGAACCTGGTCGATGATGTGAACACCCGGCGTGGACGGTGGTGCGAGACCTCCCCGACCGGTGGCCAGCACGGCGCGGACACCGGCCGCGCGGACCGCCTCGGCGACGATCCGGCCGGTGCGCGCGGTGTCGCGGCCTGCCATGCTGCCGAAGCCCAGGTACACCGGCGGCGGTCCGGCGGACAGGAACCGCTCCAAGTCCGGCGGCGGCGTCCACGACGCCTCGGGCAGGAACCAGAAGCCGGTGGTGCGCACGGCGGCCGCCCAGTCCGGGGCGACGGGGGTGATCAGCGCGCTGAACGCCTGCAGCACCAGCCGGTCGCGGCCGTGCTCGTCGCGCAGCGGGTCGTGGGCGCCGCGGCGGCGCGGCAGGCCGAGCTGGTCGCCCCGCCACCGGTCGGCGATGCCCGCGTAGGCGCGCAGCGTCGCGCCCACCAGCAAGTAGGTGGCGCGGTTGAGGCTTTTCGGCAGCCGGGGCAGCGGCAGCATCGGGCACGGGAACGCCGCGGTGGGCACCCAGCCCGGTTGCAGCGCGGCGAGCACCGCCGGGACGCCCAGCAGTTCGGCGACGTGCTGCGCGGGCAGGGCCGGGGTGTGCACGACCACGTCGGCGGCCGAGTCGCGCCCGATACGGCCCAGGTCGCGCAGCACCTCCGCCATCAGCGGCTTGATGCGGCGCGCCGTGCGCACGGCGGTGACCTTGCCCCGCAAGCCGCGGTAGCCGCCGTCCACGGCCTGCCGGAGCAGGGGGTCGTCCAGCAGTCGGTTGGGGCCTTCGTCCAAGCCGGCGAACTCCACCCCGTGCTCGGCCGCCATCGCGGCGGCGGAGTGCGGTGCGGCCATCAGGACGCCGTGGCCCGCGCGGCGCAGCGCCACGGCCAGCGCGAGCACCGGCTGGACGTCGCCGCGCGTGCCGTGGGTGACCAGCAGCGCCCTCACCGCCGCCCACCCCGGTCGAGTTCGGTGAAGGTGCGCAGCCAGTGGTCGTCGGTGAACAGCCCGCCGGTGAGCATCTCCAGCCCGGCCCGCGCACCGCGGGTCGCGGTGGACGCCTCGGCCGGGTCGCCACCCAGCAGCCGACCGACCTGCTCGCCCAGCAGCAGCGGCGCGAGCTGCCAGGACACGTACACCACGGCCCGCGCCCGCGAGTCCGCCGTCGGGCGCACCCACCCGGCGGTCTCGCCCTCGGCCAGCCACCGCTCGGTGCGCTCCACGATCCGGTCGAACAGCGCGGTCGCGGCGTCGGCGCCGTCCAGCAGCGCGCGGGCCAGGTAGCGCCGCACCGGCGTCGCCGCCGCCAGCACTTCCGCCAGCGCCTCCCCGCGCAGGTCGTCGCCGCTGTCCATGGCCGCCAGCACGTGCTCGTCGCACGCCTGCCGCAGTCCTTCTTTCGACCCGAAGTGGTGCACCACCAACGCGGGCGAGACCCCGGCGTCCGCGGCGATGGCGCGCACCGAAGCACCTGCCACCCCGTCGACACCGAAGCGCACCAAGGCGGCGTCCCGGATGCGGGCCCGCGCCGTCAGGTCCGACTTGGCTGAACACATGTTCATAGTATTGAACACATGTTCAGCAAACCGCCATGTTCGGAGGTGGATTTTTACGCCGTCTTTGCGGTTCCGCCTGCGTTGTTCCACGACCGCGTCAAGAACGAGTCAACGTGCGAGGGCGCATGATCACCCGCTGGTGGGATGTGTGATCGTGGGAAGCATGGCGTCGGGGTCGAGCGTGGTCGTTCGGGTGGTCCGGTGAGCGGGATTCGGTGGTGGCGGGGCCGTGGCGGCCCCGTCGGCGTCGGCCACCCGGCCAGGCTGGTCGTGCTCGGGTTCGGGGCCGCCGTGCTGGTGGGCACGGCGCTGCTGATGCTGCCTGCGGCGAGCGAGGACGAGCGGGCCACCGGTGCGCTGACGGCGCTGTTCACCGCGACCTCGGCGGTGTGCGTGACCGGCCTGGTCGTGGTCGACACCGCCACCCACTGGTCGACCTTCGGCGAACTGGTCGTGCTGGGCCTGATCCAGGTCGGCGGCCTGGGTGTGATGACGCTGGCCTCGCTGCTCGGGTTGCTGGTCGCGCGCCGCATGGGCCTGCGGATGCAGCTGACCGCCCAAGCGGAGACCAAGACTCTCGGGCTGGGCGAGGTCAAGGACGTGGTGCTGCGGGTGCTGGCGGTGAGCCTGGCCGTGGAGGCGGTCACAGCCGCCGTGCTCACCGCGCGGTTCGCCACCGGCTACGACATGGGGTGGAGCCGGGCGGTCTACGAGGGCGCGTTCCACTCGGTCTCGGCGTTCAACAACGCCGGGTTCGCCCTCTACGCCACCAGCCTGACCCCGTTCGCCACCGACGCCTGGGTCGTGGTGCCCGTGACGGTCGCCCTGGTCACCGGCGGCCTGGGGTTCCCGGTGCTGTTCGAGATCGGCCGCAGGCTGCGGGGGCGGTTGCTCCGCTGGTCGCTGCACGCCCGGATCACGCTGCTGACCTACGCCGCCCTGACGGTGGTGGGTGTCGTGGCCATCACGGCCGTCGAGTGGTCCAACCCGGGCACGCTCGGCGCGCAGGGGCTGTGGGGAAAGCTGCTGATCGGCGCCTTCCACGGCGTCAGCCCGCGCACCGCCGGGTTCAACACCCTCGACGTCGGCCAGATGACCCCGGCATCCCTGCTGGTCACCGACGCGCTGATGTTCGTCGGCGGCGGCAGCGCAGGCACCGCGGGCGGCATCAAGGTCACCACCTTCGCGCTGCTGGCGTTCGTCATCGCCGCCGAGGTCCGCGGCGAACCCAACGTGCACGTGCTCGGGCGCCGCCTGTCCTCTCAGGTGCAGCGCCAGGCGCTGACCGTGGCCCTGCTCGGCGTCGGCCTCGTGGCCTCCGCGACCCTGGCCCTGCTGCTGATCACCGGCCTGCCGCTGGACGCGGTCCTGTTCGAGGCCGTCTCCGCGTTCGGCACCGTCGGGTTGTCCACCGGTATCACCGCCACGATCCCCCCGGCGGGACAACTGGTGCTCGTGGTGCTGATGTTCATCGGGCGCCTGGGCCCGATCACCCTGGCCTCCGCGCTGGCACTGCGTGAGCGCGCCCGCCGCTACGAACTACCCGAGGAGCGACCGATCGTTGGCTGACCACGACACCGCCCGCCCCAACCGCATCGCCGTCATCGGCCTGGGCCGCTTCGGCTCCTCCCTGGCCAGGGAGCTGACCGCGCACGGCTCGCAGGTGCTGGGCATCGACTCCGACCCCGCGCTCGTGCAGCGCTACGCCGACGACCTCACCCACGCCGCGGTCGCCGACTCCACCGACGAGACCGCCCTGCGGCAACTGGGCGTCCACGACTACCGGCGCGCGGTCGTGGCGATCGGCTCGGACCTGGAGGCGAGCATCCTCACCACCGCGCTGCTGGTCGACTTCGACGTCCCCCACATCTGGGCCAAGGCCAACAGCCGCCGCCACGGCCACATCCTCCAGCGCATGGGTGCCCACCACGTCGTGCTGCCCGAGCACGAGATGGGCGAGCGCGTCGCACACATGGTGACCGGCCGCATGCTGGACTACATCGAGTTCGACGACGACTACGCCATGGTCAAGACCACCGCCCCCGCCCGGGCCATCGGCGTGCCCCTGGCCGACAGCAGGCTGCGCACCCGCCACGGCATCACCGTCGTGGCGATCAAGCGGCCCGGTCGGGACTTCACCTACGCCACCGCCGACACGGTCGTCGAACGCGGCGACATCCTCATCGTCGCGGGCCGCACCCGGCAGGTGGAGGCGTTCGCCGACTTGACCTGACCAGGGCTCGCGGCATTGCCGGGTCGCCCACGTCCGCTCCCGAGCCCCGGTCCTCGTGGAAGGCGAGCAGCAGGGCGGCCACCGGGGCCAGCCAGCACCGGCGAGTGCGGGCACCCCACTGGACCACACGAGGGAATCGCCGACCGGACTTCCCGGCACACCACGCTGCCCCCGAACCAGTGACAGCGCCGAACACCGCATCGACGCGGACGCCGGTCCCAACACTCCGGCACTCCGGTTCGCGCTGCCACCCGGTTCGTGGCCACAGTCGCCGAACGCATCACCGGACCGTGTTCAGGGACTGAACGCCGCAGCACTCCCACACGAGGCCCAACCCCCGCTCCGTCCGGCGACGCACTCACCCGGTGGCCCGGAAAGTCACCTCGGCGGAGTAGCGGGCCAGTCCGTGCTCGCCGTCGCCAAGGTAGAAGCGGGTTGACATGGCGCGGTCCGCGACGTCGAACACGGTCCGCCACATGGTCCGCCACGGCTCCTCCGGCACGGCCCGCATGGCCACCGCGTCGAGCGCCTCCCGCAGCGCGACGGCGGACAGCGGCGCCGCGGTGCGCTCGGCGAGGGTGCGGGCGCGGGCGTAGGTGTGGAACGACCTCTCGGTGTCCGGCGGCAGGTCGTTGACGTCAGGGTGGACGTGCAGCAGGTGGTTGGTGGCGCACAGCGCGCCCTCCGCTGCGGGGAGGACGTGCTCGGTGTCGAACCGGCCCCGCTCCCACACGAACGCCTGGCCCGAAGCGTCGGCGACGACGTAGTGGCACGGCACGCCCTGGTTGTAGTGCTTGGCGCCGAGCAGCGCCTGCTTGGCCTGCTCGACGTTCTCGCAGGTGTCGAGCAGGAAGCGGGGGACCTGCGTGACGTTGAGCCCCACCTGGGGGCCGATCGGCGCGGTGGGTGGTTCGCTGTCCACCACCTCCGCGAGCAGCAGCACGACGCACAGCCCGGCCTCGTTGATGCCCTCGGTGCAGCCGTCCAGCTCCGACATCGTGACAGCCGTCGAGGCGAGCCCGTCCTCGGGGTGCGTCGTGACCACGCAGGGGCGTGAGGCCATGGGCGGCCCACCTGCCGACGTCGGGTCACCGCCCGTGGCCAGGGCCGCGAGGGCCTGCTCGCTCAGCGTGAAGAGGTCGTAGTTGCGGGCCAAGCGGCCACGGCCGTCGGTGGACAGCCCCGGCGGGCACCACACCGCCGAGCAACCGGAACCGGACGGCAGCGTGGGCATCCCGTCGACGCAGTACCGGTCGTCGTCCGGGTCGACCCCGAGCACGGCGGCCGCCCCGGACATCCGCGCGTGCTGCTGCGGCCAGTTGCGCTCGAACCACGTCCAGCGCGCCCGGTTGACCACGGGGTCGATCTCGGCAGGCACCCATCCGGCGCTGGCGTGGGCCTCCTCTGCCAGCGCCGCGCCGATCGCGGTGTGGTCGCCCCGGACCACCAGGTGCCGAACGGTCATGAAGTCGTCGCGGCCACCGGCCACGATGGAAATTTCGTTCACGGTCCCCACAGTGCCGCCGTGCGCTGACCGGTCACGCACCGATCGCCGGCAGCGTCCCGGCACACCGTCAGCGGCCGTGCGCCGGTCACTCGCGACGCCAGCCGGCGCGAGCGCGCCGAGGTGGCTCAGCGCCGCTCCGGCCGCGTACGCCGTCTCGTAGCCGACTACGCCCAGGTCGGCGCGGACGGCCGCCGTCGAGCAACGCGACCCCGGCGAGACCTTCCACAGCAGGCGCGGCGGCAGCCAGATCACCCCTGTCCACAGCGGACGCGATCGCGCTCAGGTGGAGCCCGGCCGCTTCCCGGACCGCTCCCCCTGCCTCGCCGACCCGCCCCAGCGCGATCATGCTTCGGTCCCGCGCCGCCTGGAACGTGAACAGCCCACGGGGCGGCCGCGCACTCCTGGCGGACCTGCCGGAGGTCACCGCGCAAGCGAGGTCGCCGCCCCCCGTTGCGTGCCGGACATGGATCTCCATGCCGCCCGCCCGTGTGGCCAGCTCGGCGAGGCCCCTCACCGCACCGAGCTGCTCGACCGGTTCCAGCGCCTCCGCCAGCAGCGGCAGCACTCGGGCCTCCCCACCGACCCGGTGTCCGCCTCGGCCATCGTCGGCCGCGCCGACACGACGGGCCGGCCCTGCCCTTCGTGCTCGTCCTCCTGACCACCGCCACCCACTGCCCTGTCGACCGTCCCGCACTCCTCCACCGACGTCCCGGTGGCCAAGGCGCTCGGCGTGGAGCCGCCGGGCTGCCTGCCGTGTCGGGCCGGGTGGTCACGCGGTTCGAGGGCCGGTGGGCAGCGCACACTGGTGGGACCGGCTCAGCATCGTCGTCCCCGTTGATCGGGCGACGTCGGTCGTTCACCGCGGTGTGATCCTCGCGTTCGCGCGTGGGTGCCGGCCCCGGGGTACGGTCGGGGTGTTGCCCGTGTGCGGGCATGGTGTGCCGGGAAGCCTGGTCGGCGACGTGTCCAGCCGACCCCGAGGAGCCGCCCGTGCAGCGCCGTGCCGTGAAGTTGTTCGACCGGGGCACCTGGCCCGAGGCCAAGCGGATCGCCGACATCCTCCGACTGGAGACCGTCGGCGGGGTGATCATGCTGGTCGCCGCGCTGCTGGGCCTGGTGTGGGCCAACTCGCCGTGGGCACCGGCCTACGAGGCGCTACGCGAGTTCGAGGTCGGCATCGCGGCGCTGCACCTGGAGCTCAGCGTCGGGCACTGGGCCTCCGACGGCCTGCTGGCGATCTTCTTCTTCGTCGCGGGTTTGGAGCTCAAGCGCGAGTTCGTGGCCGGTGACCTGCGCGACCCGCGGCGGGCGGCGGTGCCGGTGGCCGCCGCGTTCGGCGGGGTCGCGGTGCCCGCCCTGATCTACGCCCTGGTCAACCTCGGCACGCCGGGCGCGGCGTCCGGGTGGGCGATCCCGACCGCCACCGACATCGCCTTCGCCCTGGCCGTGCTGGCGGTGATCGGGCGGTGCCTGCCCACGGCGTTGCGCACGTTCCTGCTCACGCTCGCCGTGGTGGACGACCTGATCGCCATCGTGATCATCGCCGTGTTCTACACCGACGACCTGGCCGCAGTGCCGCTGCTGCTCACGGCCGTGCCGCTGGCGCTGTTCGCCGTGCTGGTGCAGCGGCGGGTGCGCTCGTGGTGGCTGCTGCTACCGCTGGCCGCGCTGACCTGGGGCCTCATGCACGCCTCCGGGGTGCACGCGACCGTGGCCGGGGTGCTGCTGGGCTTCGCCGTGCCGGTCATCCGCCGCGCCCCCGGCGAGGGGCCGGGGCTGGCCGAGCACTTCGAGCACCGCTGGCGGCCGCTGTCGACCGGGGTGGCGGTGCCGGTATTCGCCTTCTTCGCCTCCGGGGTGTCCATCGGCGGCCTGGCGGGCCTGACCTCGTCGCTGACCGACACCGTCACCCTCGGCATCGTCGCCGGCCTGCTGCTGGGCAAGGTGGTCGGCATCACCGCCGCCACGTGGCTGGTGTCGAGGTTCACCAAGGCCGAACTGGACGGCGACCTGGCCTGGGTGGACGTGGTCGGCCTGGCGGTGCTGGGCGGTATCGGGTTCACCGTCTCACTGCTGGTGGGTGAACTCGCCTTCGGCGAGGGCAGCCGCCCCTACGACGACGCCAAGATCGGCATTCTGCTCGGCTCGCTGCTGTCCGCGCTGGTGGCCACGGTGATCCTGCGCGCGCGCAACCGCGTCTACCGACGCATCCACGAGGAGGAGACGCGCGACGCGGACCACGACGGCGTCCCGGACGTCCACCAACGAAATGTTATTGACTAACTTATGTTAGTGGCTAACACTACGGCTCGTGGTCGTAGTGGTGGTCGGCGCGGGTCCCACCGGTCTGGCGGCGGCGTGCGCGCTGCGCCTGCACGGCGTGCGGGTGCGGGTGGTGGACGCGGCACCAGGGTCCGCGACCACCTCGCGGGCCCTGGGCCTGCAACCGCGTGGCAGCGAGGTGCTGGAACGGCTCGGCGCGCTGGGCGACCTGCCGTCCCGGTCGGTCGGCATCCGCCGGGTGGTGGTCCACGTCGGCGGTCGCCGCTCCGGCGAGCTGCGGGTCGGCCGCCCCACCGCGCTGGTCCGCCGCCCCGGCCTGCTCGTGTCGCAGGCCGAGGTGGAAGCCGGACTGCGGGCACGCCTGGCGGATCTGGGGGTTCGGGTGGAGTGGGGCACCCCGGTCGCCGACATCGCCCAGGACGGGCACAGCGCGGTGCTGTCCACCCCGGCCGGTCCGGTGCGGGCCGACTGGGTGGTCGGCTGCGACGGCGCGCACAGCGCGGTCCGCAAGGCCGCGGGCATCGGATTCCCCGGCGTCCCGCTGGTCGAGGGCTTCGTCCTCGGCGACGTGCGGGCCGAACTGCCGCTGCCCCGCGACGCGGTCGGGGTGTGGGTGCTCGGCGAGGAGATGTTCTCCGCCTTCCCACTGCCGGAAGGCGTGTGGCGGTTCATGGCCCCCGCCCCCGGTACCTCGGTGCGGGACGTTCCGGCGTTCCTGACCCGCGCCGCGCAACGGCACGCGGGCGTGCGCGTCCAGCCGGGCCAGGAGTGGGCGTGGACCTCGGTGTTCCGCATCCACCGTCGCCTGGCCGAGACCTACCGGCGCGGCCGCGTGCTGCTGGCTGGCGATGCCGCGCACATCCACAGCCCGTTCGGCGGACAGGGCATGAACACCGGTCTCGGTGACGCCGAGAACCTGGCCTGGCGGCTGGCCCTGGTGTCCTCGGGCCGCGCGGGCGAGCGGCTGCTGGACGGCTACCAGGACGAACGCCGCCCCGTCGCCGAAGAAGTGCTGGGCGCCACCAGCGGCCTCACCGGTCTGGTGCTGGGCGAGTCGCGCCTGGCCCGGCTGGTGCGCGACCGCGTGCTGTTCCCCCTGATGAGCTTGCCAGCGGTGGAGCGGCTGATCTGGGAGCGGGCGTCGCAGCTGCGCACCAGCTACGCCCGCTCGCCTTTCGGCAAGCGGCCCAGGGTCGGCGACCGGGTGCCGGAGTTCGCGGCGACCGGCCGGTTCGGCTGGACCCTCGCCGGACCACGCGACGACGGCTGCGCCGCGATCGCCCGCGACGCGCTCGGCGACGTCCGGTGGACGCGCCGCGACGGCGACGCGCTGCTGGTGCGCCCGGACGGCCACCTCGCATGGCGCGGCACCCCGGAACCCGCCGCACTGGGCCGAGCGCTGGCGGTCATGCTTGACCGGTGACGAACCAGGCAGGCCGGGGCGGGTTGCGCGAGCAGCGCAAGGCGCGCACCCGCCGCGCGATCCAGGAGCACGCACTGCGACTGTTCCTCGACCAGGGCTACGAGCAGACCACGGTCGAGCAGATCGCCGCCGCGGCGGGGGTGTCGCACATGACCTTCTTCCGCTACTTCCCCACCAAGGAAGCCGTGGTCGAGGACGACGACTACGACCCGCTCATCGCCGACCTGATCCGCGCCCGCCCCACCGGGGAGAGCCCCCTGGAGGCGCTGCGCGCCGCCCTGCGCACCGGCCTGGACGCGGTGCTGGACACCGACCGCGACGCCGTCTACACCCGCACCCGGCTCATCGTCACCACCCCCGCCCTGCGAGCGCGCCAGTGGCACAACACCGCCGCCACCGGCGACCTGCTCGCCGCCGCCCTCGCCGATCGCGCGGGGCGACCGGTCGACCTGCGGTTGCGCGTCATCGCCGCAGCGGCCACCGCGGCCCTCACCACCGCCCTGACCTCGTGGGTCGAGGGCGAGGGCTCCGACGACCTCCGCTCACTGGTCGACGAGGCGTTCGCGGCCCTGGCACCAGAGGACGCACCAGAGGACTAGGACATGCCCTCCGGCCCGGAAGCACCCCTCATCACCCGTCACGGGTTGTCGTCCCACCACGCCCACGACGGATTGCCGGTGAGGGCCTGGGTGACCGCCCACAGGCGTTCGCGGGCCGCCGGGTCGTAGGCGGACGGGGGCGCCTTCACGGGCCGTCCGCGCTCGTCGACGTAGACGCCGTGGACAGTCCCGTCCGCACGTTCACCCCCACCCTCCGTGATGCGCACGTATGCGGCGGCCAAGTCCTCCGGTGAGGCGGCCAGTCGGTTCTTGGCGATCGAGAAACGACTGGCGGCCGAGGACCCCGAATTCGCCGAGCGCTTCCGCGCCCTGGACCGCACGGGCAGCCGAAGGGCCACCTGGCTCCTCACCACCGCCGTGCTCGTGTCAGCGGTGGCGCTGATCGGACTCCCCGGCGGTCCGGCGTTGGCTGTGGTCGGTGGCGTGATCGCCGCGACCGCCTTCTTGATCCGCCAGCAGCCGGCCGCACCGCGAAAGCGACATCACGCCTCCGGACCGGACGCACCACCCGCGCCGGGTGGATCCGCCTGAGAGGTTCTAACAAATCGTCGGGCGTGCGGTAGCGATGCAGGTGGCGAGGCCGAGGAAGGCCGCGGCGGCCGCGGACAACGCGGGCACGAAGACGAAGGAGACCGCCCCGGACGACCCGTTCCACCGCTACCGGCTCAAGGGCATGTGGAACGTCGTGACAGCGGTGACTCCGACCGGCGACCGCGTCCACGTGCTGCCGCAACCGGTCCAGGGCTACCTGGCCACAGGCCAGGTCGACGACCTGAGCGGGCACCCCGGCCTGCCGCCGGTCACCGACGCGATGCGCCAAGAGGCGCGGCGGAACCCGGACGGCTGGGTGTGGTGCGCCGACCCGGACATCGACCCGCGCTACATCGAGGGCGCACCGACCCCCACGCTGCTCGGCGCGTACAAAGTCGGCCCGGACGGCAGGCTGACCGGCGCCGCCGCCCCGATGCGGACCACCGGCCGCGAACTGATCCCCGCCCTGACCGGCGTCACGCTGATCGCCGACCCAGCCGCGGCGCGGTTCACGGCCTGCTCGGAGTGTGCGGGCTTCACTCGGCGACGACCAGCCCCACCCGGTAGGCAAGGACAACCGCCTGCACGCGGTCACGCAGATCGAGTTTGGTCAGGATTCGGGAGACGTAGGTCTTCACGGTTTCCGTGGCGATGCACAGCTCCTCGGCGATCTCCGCGTTCGACAGGCCCGCGGCGAGCTGTTCGAGCACTTCGAGTTCCCGGCGAGCGAGGGTCTGCCGAACGTGGTCCCGGCCAGGTCGGGCGGTGTCGGTGGGGCGCAGGCGCTCGGCGAAGTGGCCGATCAAGGTGCGGGTGACGGCTGGGGCCACCAGCGATTCCCCGGCGGCGACAGTGCGCACGCCCTTGACCAGTTCCGCCGGTGGCGCGTCCTTGAGCAGGAACCCGCTGGCGCCGGCTTTGAGCGCCTCGTAGACGTATTCGTCGACGTTGAAAGTGGTGACCACCAACACTTTCGCCGGGTTGTCCACGCCGGGCCCGGCCAGCAGGCGAGTGGCCTCGATACCGTCGAGGATGGGCATGCGGATGTCCATCACCACGACGTCCGGGCGCAACCGCAGCGTCTCCTCGACAGCCTGCCTGCCGTCCGCGGCCTCGCCGACGACCTCCATGTCCGGTTGCGCCGAGAAGATCGTGGTGTACCCGGCGCGCACCAGTTCCTGGTCCTCGCACACCAGAACCCGGACAGTCATGCCTACCTCCGTGACGGGATGAGAACGTGCACCCGGAACCCGCCTTCGGGCCGGGCCTCGGCCACCAGTTCACCACCGAGCATCCGCACCCGCTCCCGCAGCCCACTCAGGCCGCGTCCACCCGACCCGAGCGCAGGCGCGCCCGCGGCGGTCCCATCCGTCGTCACCTCGATCTCGATCCGGTCGTCGTGATCGTCGATCTCGACCAGGGTCCTGTGTCCCGTCGCGTACTTCATCGCGTTGGTCAGCGCCTCCTGCACCACCCGGTACGCCGCCAGCTCGATGTCGACCGCGTGCTCACGCTGGTCGCCCCGCCTGTTCAGCTCGACCGGCTGACCGGACAACCGAGCCTGCTCGACGAGGTCACTGACCCGGCCCAGGGCAGGCGACCGGTCGACCGTCGCCGAGTCACCCGTCGCCTCGAGCACGCCGAGCAGGTGACGCAGTTCCGTCAACGCCCGACGGCCCGTGTCGCTGATCGCGTTGAGCCCCTTCCCCACGTGTTCGGGCGGCCCGTCGAGCAGGAACTGCGCCGCGTCCGCCTGGACGACCATCGCGGTCACGTGGTGGGTCACCACGTCGTGCAGGTCCCGTGCGATACGGGCCCGCTCTCCGGCGGTCGCCACCTCGACACTCAGCCGACGGTTCTCCGCCTCCTCGGCTCGCCACCGGCGCACCGCGGTCCCGGCCATCCACATCACCACCAGCGTCAGGTAGAACACAACGAGGACTTGGAGCTGACTGGGCGAACCCAGCAGGTGCAACGTGACCGCCAGCCCGGTGTAGCCCGCGGTCGCTGTCGCCGCTGTGACCCGGCGGTACCGGACCTGGTGCGCCCCGACCGCGAAGAGCGCCAGGTAGAACCCGATGCCGGCGATGGTGTCCGGGTATCCGAACGACTGGTGCAGCGCGAAGGCGATACCGATGACCGCCAGACAGCCGGCAGGCCAGCGCCGTCTGACCGCCAGCGGCGCGGCCTGCGCGATGACCAGCACAAGCGCGAGCGCGTCAACCGGGCGTTTCGGCAGGTCGCCGAGCTGAGGGCCGATGGTCGACACGGTCGGCACGAACGCCAGGGCCACGAGAGTCAGTGCGAACGCACTATCCCTAGTGGACGGGGATAGTCTCTGCCACCACAGGAGCACCGCGCGAGCGTACTGGTCAGGCCGCGGCTTCGACACGGCGCTGGATCTGGCCGGTGCGGGCAGCGCGGCGCAACAGGGCAACGGTGGGCACAACGCAGACCAGCAGCGCGATCAGGCTCGCCTCGGGTCCGAAGATGCCACCGGTCAGCACGGCCGGACCGGACAGCGTGGTCTGCAGCAGCCCGTGCGACGCCTCGGCCGAGCCGGAGATCGCGACGCCGAAGATGCCGGCCTGGGTGAAGTTCCAGGCGAAGTGCACGCCGATCGACAGCCACAGCGAACGGGTCGCGACATAGGCGGCGGTCGTCAGCACCCCGCCCGTCAGGGCGATCGACAGCACGCCCCAGAGCGTCGCGTTGGCGTTGATCGAGTGCGTCAGACCGAAGATCAGCGACGACAGGATCAGCGCGGCCATCGTCCCGGTGCGCTCCTCCATGATCCGGAACAGCACACCGCGGAACAGCACCTCTTCGGTGACCGCGACGCTCGCCACCAGCCCGGCAGTGCTCAGGCAGCCCCAGATCGAACCCCACGACATGTCCTGCCAGCCGCCGAACACCCCGATCAGCAGGATCAGCAGGACAAACAGCCCGGACCCGAGCAACGCCCCACTGCGCAGCTGGGACCACATCCGCACCTTGGCGAGTTCGGGGATATCCGCCCGCTGCTCCACGACCTGCGACAGCTTGCGATAACCGGCCGCAACAGCGATCGCGGAGCCGATCCCCAACGGCAGGGCGAGCAGCGCAACGGGCGACACCAGCTGCATGATGACCGCGTTCGCCAGCATCACGATGGTGAACGTGACCAGCAGCACGGGGAACCGATACCTGCGCAGCTGCCCCACTTCCCTCGACTGAACCATTTCCCTCGTCCTCTCTGCGGTGATCTCCTTGTGCGACGCAGAGATTAAGAGGGCGGGCCAGCCATGGAATCCCGCTGGGGACAACAACTCGTGTAGCTCTCAAGGGGGACAACGGGTATTACCCCCTGGATGCCACGGCAACCAGCCCGACAGCCGTCCGGACGCCAACGTCCGCTCATGCCGCCGACCGATCGCACCCTCCAGGCGGAGAAGTGATCAAGTGGCGCGGCCACCGACCGCTTCCGAGCCGACCAAGTCGTACGGAAACACCGGGCCACGTGTTCACACTTGCTCATCTCTGCGCGGAAGGTACTCGCCTCGGCGAACCTGCCGACGATCCTCCACACGTTGTTCTGGCGGAGGTTCAACGCGACCGGGCCGCTGTTCTTCATCTACGGCGGGCTCGTGCCTGCTGCCGATCGTGTCCTTGCCAGTGTTCCCAGCGGCCCGGACCCGATCATCGATGGCATCGGTTTCCACCTGTTCCCGCTGAGCGATCCGGGTCTCGTGTCGATCCCGCTGTCGTTCCTGCCGGGCTACCCCGGCGACGCGGTGCTCGGCCGCGATCGCGCCGTCACCGACCGCGCCGTCACCGAGAGATCCGACGAGCCGGAGGGCCGCTCGATGACGGGCATCGGCGTGGGCGTTAGCTGGCGCTCGTGCGCCGGGGCAGGCGCACCAGCCCGCCGACGGCGACCAGGAACACCAGCGGTGCGCCGAAGAAGATCAGCGCGGAGACCGTGTCGTTGATCGGTCCCTGGTGCACGGCGTCCACCAGCCGCGCGAGCAACGCGGTCGCGACCGGCGCCGAGAGCACCAGCGCGGCCCGCCGCCCGGCGGCGGACCTGATGCCGGCGGCCAGCGCCGCACCGGCGAACAGGACGACCAGCGCCGCGTACTCGGCGATCACCTCCCGGTGGCCGAACACCCCCAGCCCCACGGTGACCAGAACCGTCACGGCCATGGTGACGATCGCGGACCTGCCCCTGACCCCGCGCCCGTCCGACACCGACAGCGCGAAGGCCGTGACCGCGCTGAGCAGCACCCAGCCCGCTTTGTCGGTGAACCACTGCCAGCCCGCGAACGGCAGCTGCATGACCACGATCAGCCCGGCGGTGGCCACCCAGGCGCCGACCGCGGCCGCGCTGCGTTTGCCCGCCACGGCAAGGATCGCGACCGCGAGCCAGACCAACCACACCGGCGCGTCGGGCAGCTGCTGGAACGGCGGCACCGAGCCCGCCCGGATCCACCAGGCCAGCTCGTGCAGGCTCGTGGTCGCACCCGCCAGGACCGCGATCGGCCCCAGCAGGCCGACGATCGCCAGCACGTCGGCCGCGAGCAGACGCCGTACGTGTAACCGGAACGCGCCCCACAGCAGGTCGGCGGTGTCCCGCCAGCCAGGGGTCGTCCGCTCGCCCGCGTCGGCGATCAGCACGCCGAGCATCTCCTCGCCGTGCTGTTCGCGGTGCTCGCGCGGGTAGAAGCCCAGCAACCACCGGTACCGCTTCTCCAGTTCGCTCACGCCGTTCCTCCGATGAGCCGTGCGCGCAGACGTGTTTCCGCGACACGGGTGGTGGCCCGCACCCGCTCGATCTCCTCCGCCAGCCTGGCCGCCCCCCGGTCGGTCAGGCGGTAGTACCGCCGCAGCCTGCCCTCGACCACCTCTTCCCGGTCGATGGCCACCCACTTGTCCGAGGTCAGCCGGTCGAGCGCGGTGTAGAGGGTGCCCGCCCGCAGCCGCACCCGCCCCCCGGAGATCCGCTCGACATCGCGCAGGATCCCGTAGCCATGCCGGGGCTCCTCGGCAAGCGCGGTGAGTATCAGGAACGTGGGTTCCCGCAAAGCAGCAGTCACACTAACGGTATATACCGGTCATCGGCCTATGCGCAAGCCGTCCCTCCGCGAGTCGCGCCGCGCCACCGCCGCCAAGCCAGGCACCAACGCCAGCGGTCAACTACACCAGGAAAAGCGTCATCAGCAGTGGTCAACCATCATGAAAGCTGCAGGAATGAGCCAGCAGAACGATCACCCCAAAGCGGAAAGGACAATATTGACGCGATCGCAGGCAGTTTCAGACGAGTCGCCCATGCTCAAAGGGACTGCAAATCGCTCCTCCGGGGACTGCAGAACGAGCGGCTCTGTCCCGTAGTCGGCTGTGGCGTCGAGCAACCGGTCATGATCGCGATCTTGCGATGGATGTCGACTCCCTTGTGAGAACGGTGTTCTCCGGATTGTCGGCGCTGGTCCGCCCGGTTCGGAACTGCGCGCGGCAGACCTTCCGGGAACAGACCCCCGGACTGCCACCAGCGCCACACGGTGCGGCTCGTCCAACGGATATCCCACGTGGCACGGGAGTTATGCGGTCGGGCGGCCGCGCGCCTGGCCGGCTCGTTGGCCGTGCTGGTGTCCCGCAGCACCACGTTGCGCCGTCTACGGCGCCTGCCACTGCCTGAGCAGTCGGTTCCGCGGGTGATCGGCGTGGACGACTTCGCCCTGCGCCGCCGCCACCGCTACGCCACGGTTGTCATCGAGCCGAGACCGGTTGACGCGCCCTGCCCGACGCGGTGCAGGTCAGTGATCGATGGCACCTGTGGCGCAACCTCCGCGACAAGGTCCTGCTCGAAGTCCGCGCGCACACCGAATGCTGCGCCACGGTCAACCCACCCCACCCAGGCGGAGTTCACGAATAGACCATCCGCGAACGCTGGAACAAGATCCACGATCTGCTCGGCCAGGGCGTCGGTTCACTGGACTGCTCGCGTCGCCTGAGCGTGGTCCTGAACACCGGCATGCACTACGCCCGCATGCCCGAACCCCACACCTCGCGCATCGCCCCCACCTACCGCCCGACGCTGGTCGACCCCTACCGCGACCATCAGCCGTGCCCGTCGCGCCGCCGACCCCGCGGTCCCCGTCACCCTGCCGCTCGCCGAGATCCGGGAGCCGGGTTACACCGGCAGGGCCACCCTGCTGGTCCGCTATCCCGAACCAGGGCAGCGCCGAAGGCCAGCGCCCCGTCACCACCTCACATCACGCCAGCCGACTCCTGCTCACCAAACCCGACAACCCGCGCACGAAGGACACGGCCCTGCCGGAGAAGATCGTCGCGGCCTGCCCGGAGATGACCGCACTCGCCAGTCTGGTGCACGGCTTCGCCGCCCTGCTCACACCGACCGCGGGCCAGAGCCGCTCGTTTGACACACCCGCCCGTAGCAGGCCCCGCTCGTCACGGCGCACAAACGGCACTCGGCACTCGGCACTGGCCGGACGGGTCGTCTCCGCACCGGCCGGCCACCACCCGCAACACGCTCGCATCGCTCACGTCACCCCTGGCTGCACCGGTTTCAGCCGCTGATCGGCGGCGTGCGAGGTGGAGTCCGATGATCCGCGCGCAAGTCGGATCAACGAACTCCACCTCACCGGACCGCTCTCACCAGGCCGGCTGTCCGAACAGGACTACCCGATCGGCAGCAGGTCCCGGTACCAGTCGGCCGCCCGAGCGAACCTGCTGGAGAAGCCCGGACCGGGACACTGCCTGACCTTCCTCCAGATCCGGCTGCTGTCGTACCAGTGGTCCGACGCGAGCAGCTCGTGCTGGTGGTCGGTCAGCTCCGGCATCATCCCGCGAGAGATCTCCCGATGTTCGGCGACAGGCAACGACCGCGATGGGAGGTCGAGGCGCAGCGTGGAGCACACCGTCCGCACGATCGACCGGAAGCTGGTCGATCGCGGATGGCTGACGTGGTAGGTCTCTCCTCCGCGCCACGGAATCCTCGTCAGTCCCGACAGCACTTCTCCGAGCATGTCGACGCAGACCACGGACACCCTGGCCGCACCGTCCTGGATCCAGGACGGCACCCTGTTCAGCAGCCTCAGCAACGTGGGGATGAACCACACATCACCGACTCCGTACACCAGGTGTGGCCGCAGCACGATCCCACCGAACCCGCGCACCGCCTGCTCCGCGAACAGCCGGCTGCGGGAGGCCGGTGAGACGGGCAGCGGATTCACGCCTGTCTCGGTCAGTCCTCTGTGGACGCCGTGTCCGTAGACGGCCGTGGTGCTCATGTAGGCCACCCGCGAGACGCCGTGCCTGCGTGCATCGGCGAGCAGAGCCGTCGTGCCGTGCCGGTTCACCACATCGCACAGTTCAGGATCCCGGCCGACGTGAGAGGCGAGGTGCAACACCGTCGAAACACCCTCGCACACCCCTCGCAGCGAGGACGGATCGGTCAGGTCCCCGTGCACGTGCAGAACTTCGCCAGTCCGCAGGGATTCCGGTAGCGGTTGCCGGGACAGCACCCGGATGTTGGTGCCGGGCTCCGAATCGGCCAGTGCGCGCAGGGCCGCGCCGCCGATGAAACCGGTGCCCCCGGTCACCAGGATCGTTTTCCCGATCGTCTTCCTACCATGATCTTCCCCCCAGAAGTCATTCACCCCAGTGCGAAAACCCCAGTTGCCCCCAGGCGCCGACATCAGTCGACGATCCTCATGTCCATGAGGCCGTGCGCGACGGTCTGACCGTCCTGTTCGATCTTCACTCCCACGCCGAGAGCACCGCTCGTCGTCGGCGCGCACCGGACCGGCGTCACGACGACCGGGCAGGTGAACTCGACGTACTTGTCGAACGTGAAGCGGCAGGCGACCGGGACGAGCCCCGGCCAGTTGATCAGCAGTGCGGCCGCCTGCCGGGCGGCCTCGTGCAGGACCATCCCCGGCACGTGGTCGACCGGGTGGTCGAAGAGGACCGGGTGGTGCCGGTCGACCCGCAGCAACCAGCTGCCTGCCCTGTCGAGCGGCGACAGCACGACATCGCGTGAGCGGTCCCGGCCGACTTGCACCTTGGCGACCGGAGGCGGTGGCTCCTCCGGCACCGCGCCCTGCTCGATCTTGCCCGCCCTCAACCGCTGGTAGGCGGCGGAGGTGACGCAGCTCCAGTTGACGGAGCCCGAGCCGATCTGGCGCCCGTCCCGGTGACACGTGATGTCCATGCCCATGCCTGCCACCCGGTTGCCGCGCCGCTTGATGTCGCGGCAGGTGACGGAGAGCAGGATGTCCGCGGGACGCGCGCCGAGCGCGAGCCCTGCGGTGGTGATCTGGTAGCTCGTCTCGTGGGACATGAACTTCCAGTCGAGCGGAACGCCGAACACCTGGTGCGCGATCACCAGTGCGGCTTGCCGGATCGTCTCGGCGAGCAGCATCGGGTCGTGCCGGTGCGGTGTGGGTAACCGGTAGAAGCTGTGGTCGCGGGGCCACTGGGCCCCGACGCTGAAGGTCGTGTCGTCGATGACTCTCAGATCGGTGAGGAACACCTCGGACACAGCGGCCCGGTGAACCAGGTGGCGGGGAACGGTCTGGTCGTAGAGGACTTGTCCGCGACTCGGCGGGTCAACAGGCAGCTCTTCCGCAACAGTGAGGGTGGTACGGCCGGTCAGCACAATCTTCTACCTCCAAGTGGAACTTGCCCGGCGGGTGGTGGCATCCTGACGACAAGAACATACTAACCGCCCGGTTTTTTTTCGAGGGTTTTTCCTGAAGTTATGCTTCAGGTTCGAAACCGTCCGTCCGATCGGAGGAACCACCGTTGGCCAAGCAGGAACGTGCGGAGCGCACTCGGGCCGCCATCCTCGACGCCGCAGCCAAGGTGTTCGACGATCACGGCTTCAACGGCGCCACGCTCTCTGACATCCTCCTGCACGCCAACGTGACGAAAGGTGCGCTGTACTTCCACTTCCAGTCGAAGGAACAGATCGCGCACGCTCTGATCGACGAGCAGTTCGCCGTCTGGCAACCTCTGAGCGACCTCCCGGACATCGGTCTGCAAACCGTGATCGACCTGACCCACGCGATGGCGCGCAGGCTCCAGGAGGACGTCCGGGTGCGGGCCAGCATCCGGCTGGTGATCGAGCAGGGCACGTTCGCCGACCCCGCTCCGAAGACCTACCTGCAGTGGATCAACGTCGTGGAGTCGTGCCTGGTGAAGGCACAGGCGAAGGGCGACCTGATCGACGGTCTCGACGCCAACGAGGTCGCCACCTACGTCATCGGCTCGTTCACCGGCGTGCAGGTGAGCTCCGAGGTGCTGGCCCAGCGCAAGGACGTCACGCAGCGCGTCACGACGATGTGGCGCATCATCCTGCCCGGCCTGGTGCCGCCGCGGCGGCGGGCCAGGTTCAGTCCTGAGGGATTGGCCTGAACGAGCCCTCCGGCACGAATTCGGCCACCCGCGTCTCACCGACCAGCCCCGGCAGGAACAGCCGCCAGACGTCGGCGAGCAACGTCGTGCTGTCCATGCCGGGCAAACCTGACGAGCACAGCGATTCCGCGCCCACCGACAGCGCCAGGACGGTGACCACGACGAGCGGGACCGAGATGTCCTCGGCCAGCTGACCGTCGCGGGCGGCCTTGGTGAGCAGGCTGGTCGCCGCGGCCGACCAGGACACGGAGAAGTCCAGGAACGGCGCGCCCCGGTCGGCGCACTCGCGGGCGACGCGGAAGCTCGCGCGCACCATGGGATCCGTGGCGAGCCAGCCTTCGAGCGTGTGGGTCAGGTCGATCAGTGCCTGCACCGCGGACTCGCCCTCCAGTGCGGCGACCGCGGTGCCGAGCTTCGCGCAGCTCTGCTCCTGGATGGCTTCCACCAGCTCTTCCTTGGCCTGGAAGTGGAAGTACAGAGCTCCCTTGGTCACCCCGGCCACCCTGGTGATGTCACTGATGTTCGTGCCCGCGAACCCGTGCTGGTCGAACAACTCCGCCGCCGAGCGCACGAGCCGGGCGCGGGTGTGTTCGGATCTCACTTGCTTGGTCATCTGCTATCCCGCATTCAGGAGCCAGTCGGCGTCGTCGGCCGCCGCCAGGTTCTGGTCGGCAGCGAGCACCAGGCGTTGGAGCCGGTGCAGCGCCGGTGATGGTTCGAGCCCCAGCTCGTTCACCAGGCAGGCACGCGTCCTGCGGTAGACGTCCGCGGCTTCGCCACGACGTCCTGAGCGGTAGAGCGCGACCATCAGGTGCCCGCACAGCCCCTCGTGAGTGCGGTTGCGAGCGACCAGCGCGGTGAGTTCGCCGACCATCTCGTGGTGGCGGCCGAGCCTCAGATCCGCGTCGATGCGGCGGTCCAGCACGCTGAGCCGCGCTTCGCTCAACCGTTGCGCCTCCACCTCGAGGACGTCGCCCTGCTGCACGTCGACGAGCGCCGGGCCGTTCCAGCACCCCAGCGCCTCGCGGAACCTGTCGGCCGCACCGTGGAAGTCACCCGCCTCCCTGGCGCGGTGACCGGCGGCGGCCAGCCGTTCGAACTCGAGCGCGTCCACCTCACCGCCATCGGTGCGCAGCAGGTAGCCGCCCGGTTGCGTCTGCAGCACGTCCTTCGGGTCACCGCACCCGAGCCCGATCAGGTTGCGCAGGTGGAACACGTAGGTCTGCAGAGTGGTGGTCGCGCTGCGCGGGATGTCCTCGCCCCAGAGTTCTTCGAGGAACATCGCCACGGGCACGATCTCGTTGGCGTAGACGGCGAGCGTGGCGAGCACCTTGCGGGGCTTCGGGGCGGTCGGTGTGATCGACATGCCGTTCATGCTCGCTGTCAGCGGCCCTAAGACGTTGATGTCCATCTCGACTCCCCCTGCGTCCGTGGCGGGTGCCCGCCAGCTCTCATACAAAACCGGGCGGTCGGTTTTGTCAAGAACTGAAAACCGACCGCCCGGTATTTTTGCGGCACGCGCAGGAGTTGCTCGACCAAGGGCCGGACATCGGTGGCACGCAGGCCGTTGCGCGCTTCGGCCCAGCCGGGGGCGGCCGGGTCGGAGCACAGGAGCACGGGCCCGTCGAGCGGGCTCTCCGGGATCCCGCAGTGGGACTCACGCACGCGCGAGGGGGCCAGCGGTACGACGCCCATCGTGCAGCGGAGGCCGTCCCTCCTGCGCGCTGGCGCCATCGCTGCCTTCAGGCACCCCTTCGCCGGGTCGTCGTGGATCAGCTCCGCCGGGTCGTAGCCCGGCTTGCGGTGGATCTCGACGGTCCGGGCGAAGTCCGGTGGCCGGTCGCCGTCAAGCCAGTAGTAGTGCGTGAACCAGGAGTCGGGGTCCGCAGTGATCACCAACTTCCCCGAACGGTCGTGGTCGAGACCGTGACGTGCCTGGTCGGCCCCTCCCGAGGACCTAGCGGTGTCGACTCGGGGGGGGTCGCGCACGCGCGGAAGGCCGGTCTCGTCCCGGACGTGGACGTGCGCGACCTGGTGATCGACGACGGCGAACGCCCAGGAGGTCCACGGGTCCGGGTATTCCATGCCGCCCTGGGTGCAGAACTCCAGCAGCCCCGCCGCGCGCAGCACGCGGTTGAGGTCGCCAGGGCGGCTAACCGGGGTGATGCCGTACTCGCTCAGCACCACGACGGTCGCCCCGGCCGACTCGGCTTCGGCGAGCAGCGGCGCGACGTCGGCGTCGACCTGTCCGGCCGCCCTCACGGCCTCCGCGGAGTGCGAGCTGTGCCGCTGCAGGTCGTAGTCGAGGTGCGGCAGGTGGACGCGTGAGGTCGGGGCGTTCGGCGCGCAGGACGTGCCATGGCGTACCACCAGCAGTGGTTCGCGACCTTCAGGCCGTCCCAAAGCTTGTCGCCCCGCACGAGCGCGTCGTGCCGGCGCTACAGGTGGATCTCTCCGAGGTCGCTGAGGTTCGACTGCCGGCCCTTGCGCGCCAGGGCGGTCAGGTTTGGCATGTGGCCGAGCAAGCGGGGCGTGAGACCGACGTCGACGAGGACGAGTGGTTTCATGCGAGACGGCTCCGTACCCGGCCGAGCTCCGGCGATCCCGGTCAGCAGGTCGTACACCCAGATGGCTGCGGCCAGCGGCACCGCGGTCCTCGGCGCGGCACGTCCGCCACCGAGCACCGGCAGGCCAAGGCCCGCCGCGGTCAGGCCGGTCGCGGCACCCAGCGCTTGGCCTGGCCGGATGCGTCCGGACGGCAGGGGCCGCTCGGGGCGTTCGTCCGCGCCGAGCTCGCGGTCCGCCCAGTCGTTAAGCGCCATGCCGGCTCAGTGGAACGCCACCGGGGCGAGCGGCAGCACGAGCCGCCCGCCCCGCCAGCGGAAGGCCTGCGGTGGCCGAACCGGCGACCGTGTCACCGAGCGCCGTCAACGCCGCTGGTCCGAGCGCCGGTTCTGCCACCGCCCTCAGCACCTGTCTCCCCCTCCTTCCAGCGATTCCGCCCACTCCGCCAGTTCACGGGCTTGCGCGAAGAGGTTGTGCCCGGTGCCGCCGAGCGGGTCCTTGAAGAAGAAACCCAGCCGGCTCAGCGGACCCGCCTCGCCCGCCGCGTGCGCACCCGCCACGAGCCGGGCGAGGTCGAGCACGAGCGGGGCGGCCAGCCCGGAGTCGTAGCCCTCCCAGGTGAACTGCAGGCTCATCCGCGCGCCGAGGAACCCCTCGAAAGCCACGTGGTCCCAAGCGATCTTGCGTTCGCCCAGCGATGGCACGTTGTCGATGTGCAGTGGTGCCTCGATGTCCGGCGCCAGCACACCCGACTTGGAGGCGAGCTTCGCCGCGGCCCTGTCCGGTGCGGCGAGCGACGCGCCATCGCCGCCGCCGAGCAGGTTCGTGCCCGCCCAGGATCGCACCCGCAACGCACGGGCCTCGAACATCGGGGCCAGCACGCTGCGCACGAGCGTCTGCCCGGTCTTGCCGTCCGATCCGGCGTACGGCAGTCCCTCGCGCAGAGCCAGATCGGTGAGCGCCGGGATCCGGATGCCGGTCGACGGCGTGAAGTCGACATAGGCGCACCCTGCGTGCAAGGCCGCGTACGCCGCGATCGAACTCGGTGGCAGTACCCGCTCGCCGGGGTCGGCGAGCAGGTGGTCCAGCGCGGCCAGGTCAGCGTGCTCCGGGCGTGGCACGACCGGGGCCTCCGTGGACGACACGTTGACGACCACCACGCGGTCCAGGTCGTGCTCCACCCGGAACCCCTCGATGTCCGCCGCCAGTCGTGCGACGGCGTCCGCCTGCGAACCCGGCCAGGTCAGCGGGTCGTAGCCCGGTCGCAGCGCGCGTTCCACCTCGGCCAGCTCCGCACGCACCGCGGCGAACACGTGCTGCGGCACCACGCCGCCGTCGACGAGCTGCTCGGCTCGCTTCTCCAGTGGTGTGGTCACCACGTCGTGCCCGCCCAGAACCAGGTCGTCCCAGTTCGGGAACACCTCACCGAGGTCGAGCGCCGACGTCGTACAGCCGGTGGGTGCGACGAGCCCGCGCCGCAGTCCCAGGAGTCCACACGCGACGGTGGTCGCGAGCGAACCGCGAGCGCCGATCAGCCAGACCCCGGTCGTCACGACGCACTCACCAGCACGGCCTTCAGCACCGCGCCGTTCGCGACCGCCGACATGGCCACGGCGTACGACGCCAGCGGGTACGGCGTGGTCAGCGACCTCAGGTCGAACCGGCGCACCAGTGCGGGCAGCAGTCGCACGTACTCGACGAGGTGTGCCCCGGTGAACGCCCAGGAGCCGACGATGTCCAGCTGCCGGTACACGATCTGGTGCGGGTTGATCGGCGTGTCACCGGCATCGGTGTACTGGCCGACGATCAGGTAGGAGCCGCCGCGCCTGGGCAACCGCACGCCCTGCGCGACCGCCGCGGGCACGCCGGTGCACTCGATCACGAGGTCGGCACCGATCGCCTGCGCGCGGTCGAGGAAGCCGTCCTCGGCGATGTCGACGTGCTCGTCCCCGATGCCCGCCGCCTTCGCCGCCGCGAGTCGGTCGGCGGGGCCGCCGACGACGACCACCCTGGCGGCGCCGGAGAGCTGCGCCAGTGCGGCGGCGGCCAGCCCGACCGGGCCTGCACCCTGCACGACAACGGTTTCACCGAGGCGCACCGGGCGTCGTTCGAACAGCGCGTGGATCATCGTCGGACCGGCGCAGGCGAGCGACATCGCGGCCAGCGGGTCGATGCCTGCAGGCACCTTCACCACGACGGTTCCCGGCCGCAGCACGATGTAGTCGGCCCAGGAGCCCGACAGCGGCGGACCGGCCGAGACCGGGCGGTTCACGCCGTAGGTCTGCCGGTTCTCGCACAACGTCGGTTCGCGGTGGGCACGGCACGGCACGCACTGTCCGCATGCGATGGACGAGGCCCACATGACGGTGTCGCCTGCTTCCAGCGGCGTGCCCTGGGAGTCGGTCCCGACGCCGAGCGAGTGGACCACACCGAGACCCTCGTGGCCCAGCACGAGCGGGGTCGGGATGTCCAGATGACCCTGGTGCAGGTGGAGATCCGTACCGCAGATGCCGCCGTAGCGCGAGGCGACGACCATCTCGCCCGGTCCCGCCTCCGGCACCGGGAACGACCGCAGCTCGAGCGGGGCGCCGAACCGTTCGAGCACGACGGCACGGCCGGTGGTCATGCCGGCACCTGTTCGAGTGCGGGGCCGAGCGGGCGCAGCGGTGTGGTGTCCCGGCCCACGACGTACTCCGGTCGCGGGTCACCGACCGGGCGCGGCTCGTTGGTCACGTCGTTGTAGGTGGCGATCAGCAGCCGGCGCGGGAACGGGGACATGTTCGGCGCCGAGCCGTGCACGATCTCGGGGTGGAAGAACACGACGGAGCCGGCCTTCGCCTTGGGCGAGACCATGCCGTGCTCGTGTACCAGCGCGGTCATCTGCGCGGGCTTGAGCGCGATGTCGTCCGGGTCGAGGTGCTGCTCGGACGCCGCCTGGTCGGCGCGGTCCTCGCGGAACTGCCCGTAGCGGTGCGATCCGGGCACGAAGATGAGCGGGCCGTTGAACTCGGTGACGTCGTCGATGAAGAGGCCGACGTTCACGAGCGCGGGGTGGGGCAGGTTGTCCGCGATCTTCCAGGCGATGTAGTCCTGGTGCCACGCCCACCTGCCGCCACCGAACGCCGGCTTGGCGTTGATCTTGAACTGGTAGACGTAGACGTCGTCGGTGAGCAGCTGCCGCACCGGGTCGAGCAGGCGCGGCGACCGGACCAGGCCCGCGAACTCCGCCGAGCGCTGGTGCGAGGCGTAGATCGCACGCAACCGCCCGTCGTCCTCCAGCACGCGGTGCGGGCCGGGATCGGCAGCGTCGCGGTGCAGCGCGTCGACCAGGTCGTCTACCTCGGACTGGCTGAAGAGTGACTCCACGACCAGGTAACCGTCTCCGCGGTACTGGTCGATCTGTTGCTCGGTGAGCCGCACGGCTGATACCTCCAGTGGTCGGTCACGACCAGTAGACGAGTTCCCCGCGGCCGGTGACGCCGAGGAAGAAGGACAGGCTGACTCGGCGGCCGTCACCCGTGTTGGGCCGCACGACGTGGTAGTTGCGGGGGTCGAAGATGATCACATCGCCGGTTTCCGGCCGCGCCGTCGCGAACGGCACCCCGTCGACCATGCTCTCGGCCCACCCGTAACCGTCCCGGTGCGCCTCGTCGGAGGGCGTCCAGCGGCGCCGGTAGACGAACGTGTCGCCACCGCCGTCGGGCATCGAGACGTACCAGTTGAACGCGAGCTGGCAGACCGGCCGCAGGTCGAGCGCGCCGGGCAGCT
Source organism: Saccharothrix coeruleofusca (assembly GCF_017876325.1). Classification (NCBI taxonomy): domain Bacteria; kingdom Bacillati; phylum Actinomycetota; class Actinomycetes; order Pseudonocardiales; family Pseudonocardiaceae; genus Saccharothrix; species Saccharothrix coeruleofusca. The sequence continues at coordinate 1,026,582 of NZ_JAGINV010000001.1, read as the reverse complement.
CCCGCTCGATCTCGTCGAAGTGCATCTTCATGCCGGTCGTGGTCTCGCGGATCATGCCGGCGAACAGCGGTCGCCCGCCCGAGGTCGCGGCCGTCATCGGTCCGCGCCACGCCTTGCCCAGCTCGCTGATCGCGTGATCGAGCGGGTCCGCGCCGCCGAGCAGGGTCGAACGGATCCTCGCGGCCTCGGCGGCCTGCTGCCAGTAGTCCGCGTTGAGCTCATGCGCGCCGTAGAAGTCGTACGCCGCCGGACCGAGCTTCGCGACCGGCGGATAGACGACCGCCTCGTCATAGCCACCCATCGGGTGGTCGTCCAGCGCCGACATGATCCGGGCGCACTGCTCGGCCGTGCCGAAGCCGCGCACCCTCACCGCGCCGAGCACGCCCGACGCGAGTCGCAGGAGGTGGTCGGCCGTGATCTCGTCGACGACCTCGCTCTCGAACAGCGTGAAGATCGGCGAGGCGTTGGTGCTCATGTCCAGCAGTGGTGGCGTCAGCACATCGGCCATCTGGGTCCTCATCTCGTGCCTCGGAAGCAACCCGACCAGTTCAGGCTAGGAACGTCCGCTGCTGAGGTCATCCTCATTCAGTTGTGGCGCAAACACTACGAGGTGCACATAGGACCTTTTTAGCCGAGCTTGCAGGTACTCCTCCCCCTCACGCGCCCGTGCCACACTCCGCTGCATGGAACCCTCGAGCCTGCTCGATCTCTTCCAGCCGGAGTGGTCCAACGACCCCTATGCGCTCTACCGGGTGCTGCGTGACCGCGGTCCCGTGCTGTGGGACGACTACATGCGCACCTGGGTGGTGCTGAGCCACGAGCACGTGGCCGCGCTGTCCAAGCACGAACAGCTGTCCGGCGCCCGCATCGACGAGTTCCACCGGCAGCTGCCGGCGGAGTCCCAGGGCCGCATGGCGCCTCTCGCGAAGGCGTTGGCGGACATGATGTTGTTCAACGAGCCGCCACGGCACACCAGGCTGCGCAAGCTGATCCGTCCCGGTCTCACCCCCAGGCTGATCCGGTCGATGCGCGAGGAGATCCTCGCGGTCACCACCGATCTGCTCGACCGCGCCGGTCCCGCCCTGGACGTGATCGGCGACCTGTCGGAACCCCTGTCCCGAACTGTGATCGCCCGCATCGCCGGTGTCGGTCCCGACGCCGCGCACCTGCTGGAGGACTGGCAGGGCCTGCTGCACGAGTTCTTCACGCAGTCCAGCGCACAGACCCGGCGCATCCAGGAGTTGCGCGAGGCGTTCGACGAGAACTCGCGGCGGCGCCGCGCGGGCACCAGCGACGACCTGTTCAGCGAGATCATCAGTGACCAGCTGCAACGCGACTCATTTACCGACGACGAGGTGTTCGCGAACTTCCTGCTGCTGATCGACGCAGGCCAGGCGACCACCACGCACATGATCGGCAACGCCGTGCTCGCCCTGCTGCGCGACCCCGCGCAGCTCGCGTTGCTGCGCGCCGATCCCTCGCTGACGCGCAACGCGGTGGACGAGCTGATCCGGTACGACAGCTCAGTGCAGTTCACGACGAGGATGGCGCTCGACGACTTCACCGTGGCCGGGCAGCGGATCAGCCGAGGCGACTCGGTGACGCTCGTGCTCGGCGCGGGCAACCGAGACCCGTTGCGCTACCCCGATCCCGACCGGCTCGACGTGACCAGGAAGGCGAGCGACCACCTGAGCTTCGGGCACGGCATCCACTACTGCCTGGGCGCCTCGCTGGCTGTTGCCGAGATGGAGATCGCGCTGTCCGAGCTGATCACCCGCTACCCGCGACTGGAGCTCGTCAACGACGATCCGGACTGGATGGACAGCATCAACTTCCGCTTCCTCAAGACCCTGCCCGTGACGTGCGGCTGACGACTGCCGGCGTGGCGCCGGACGCCACGCCGGCCACGGGTCACCGGGTGCGGGGGTCGCGCAGGTAGGCCAGCACCGCGAGCACGCGCCGGTGGGTGTCCTTGCCCTGCGGCAGATCCAGCTTCGTCAGGATCGACGCGATGTGCTTGGCCACCGCTGCCTCGCTGACGAACATCGCCGCGGCGATCGCGCCGTTGGCCCGGCCCTCCGCCATGAGCCCGAGCACCTCGAGCTCCCTCGGCGTCAGCCGGTCCAGCGGTTGTTTCGTCTGCGACACCAGCTGCCGCACCACTTCCGGGTCGATCACCGTGCCGCCCTCCGCGACCCGGCTCACGGCGTCGGCGAACTGCGCCACGTCACCGACCCGGTCCTTGAGCAGATAACCGATGCCCGCGCCGCGGTCGGAGTCGAGCAGTTCGGCGGCGTAGGTCTGCTCGACGTACTGCGACAGCACGAGAACCGGCAGGCCAGGCTGCGCGCGGCGCAGCTTCAGCGCCGCCTGCATGCCCTCGTCGGTGAAGGTCGGCGGCATGCGCACGTCGGTGACCACGATGTCCGCAGAACCCGGAGGCACGGCCTCCAGCAGGGCGTCCGGATCACCCACCGAGGCGACTACGGTGTGGCCGAACCGTTGCAGCAGGCCCACAAGCCCTTCTCTCAGTAGCACCGCGTCATCGGCGATGGCTACTCGGAGGTGACGGTCTGCAGGCACGGGATCTCCACTCGAAGCAGGGTCGGCCCACCGGCCGGACTCGATATCGACAGTGTGCCGTCCACGACGGCGAGGCGGTCGGCCAGCCCCTGCAGGCCGCTGCCGCCGTTGATGTCCGCGCCGCCGACCCCGTCGTCGACGATCTCGATCACCAGCAGTTCGCCGGACTTCGAGCCGCGCACCATGGCCTTAGCCGCACCGCTGTGCTTGGCGACGTTGGTGAGCGCCTCGGACACGACGTAGTATGCCGCGACCTCGATGGTGGCGGGAAATCGTTCGTCCAGGACGAAATCAACGTCGACGGGGACGGTCGAGCGGCCCGCCACGTCGCGGATGGCGGCGCCCAGGCCGCGGTCGGTCAGCACCTGCGGGTAGATGCCGCGAATCAGTTCGCGCAGCTCCGTCAACGCGAGCTTCGCCAGCTCGTGCGCCTCCTCCAGATCCCTGCGCAACGGTCCGTCCGGCGCGTCCATCGAGGCCAAACCGAGCTTCATGCTGAGCGCCACCAGCCGTTGCTGCGCGCCGTCGTGCAGATCCCGTTCGATGCGCCGCCGTTCCGCCTCGAACGCGTCGACGAGCCGCGCACGGGACTGCACGACTTCACCGAGCGTCACCTTGGGCGGCGCCAGGATCGCCCTGGCCACCACGGCCCGTGCACCCGCCCACGCCGTGATCGGGTAGGCGGCGACGGGAATGAGCATGAGGCCGCCCGCCGCGAAGGTGTAGGCGATCGCGGGCACGACGGTCGGCTGCAGCGGCGCGGTCAGCAACGCGGCAGGCACGCCCAGGGCGACGGCCACGACGCCCAGGTCCATCCACCACAGCGCCAGCAACGAACCGAGCGCATATCCGAGTTCGCGAACGGTCACGCGGCCGTGGCGCATTCTGCGCGCATCACCGGCCAGGTCTAAATCCACCAGCCGCGTTCTGAACAATTCGAAATGCGGAGCGACGAGCCAGCAGAACAACAGTGCGAACACCACCGCGGCACCGACCGCGACACCGGTGGGCAATGCGGTCTCGACCACCGCGGCGGCCACCACGGTGAGCGCGACGGAGCCCAGCACGGCACTCGACAACAGGTAGGCGATGGACCTCCAAGGCCACCCTGACGTGAGGAAACTCAGTGGTCTCTTGGCTAGCGCGGTGAGCGCGGTGCGATCGGACACGCATCGACAGTAGCGGCCCGGCGCCGTACGACGGTAGTGCTGGGTATACCCCGGAATGTCGTTTCAGCACGATTGCTGGTGGCCCCGCCAGCCGGTTGAATTTGTGCCATGCCAACGACAGACAGCGTCCAAATGTGGTCAGTCTCCAAGGTTTACGGTTCCGGAGCGCAGTCGGTGACTGCCCTGAACAACATGACGACCTCCTTCCGGGCAGGCACCTTCACCGCGGTGATGGGGCCGTCTGGTTCGGGCAAGTCGACCCTGCTGCACTGCGCCGCCGGCCTCGACCGACCCACCAGCGGAAAGATCCTCGTCGGTGATGTCGACCTGAGCACCCTCGACGAGACGCAGCTGACCCTGCTGCGCCGCGATCGCATCGGGTTCGTCTTCCAGTCCTTCAACCTCGTCTCGGCGCTGACCGCGGAGCAGAACGTGGCGCTGCCGGGCCGCCTGGCAGGCAAGGCGCCCAGCCGCGAGCAGGTCAACGCCGCGCTCGCCGAGGTCGGTCTCGCCCGGCGCGGCGGCCACCGGCCCAGCGAGCTCTCCGGCGGTGAGCAGCAACGCGTCGCCGTCGCCAGGGCCCTGATCAGCAGGCCCGCCGCCGTGTTCGCGGACGAGCCGACCGGTGCGCTCGACACCAAGACCTCCCGCGACGTCCTCGCGCTTCTGCGCAACATCGTCGACCGCCACCAGCAGACCGTGATCATGGTGACCCACGACCCCTCCGCCGCCGCGTACGCCGACCGCGTCCTGCTGATGGCCGACGGGCGGGTCACCGACGAGCTCTACGGCCCGTTCACGGCCGAGTCCATCGCCACCGCCATGGCGAACCGTCAGGAGCAGCCGTGCTGAGCATCGCCACCCTCAAGTCCCGCTGGACCAGCTTCGCAGGCACCTTCGTCGCCGTTTTCCTGGGCGTGGCAATTCTTTCCATGACCGGCCTGGTGCTGATGTCGGCCCAGCCGGAGATCCCCGAGCGGTACGCAGGCACCCAGGTCTACGCCCAGAGCGCCGCCGTCGGCCAGGAAGACGGCACGTTCACCGACACCAAGCCGTGGTCCCCGGAGCGGACCGCCGAACTGGTCAAGGCCTTCGAAGCCATCCCCGGCGTGCAGAAGGCCGTGCCGGACCGCAACTTCTACGCCCAGGCGGTCATCGACGGGAAGCCCGTCGGTGACCAGGACTCCGGTAACCCGCAGGGCCACTCGTGGTCCAGCGCGGCACTCGCGCCGTACTCGATCAGCGAGGGCAACCCACCGAGCAAGCAGGACGACGTGGTCGTCGAGAAGTCCCTGGGGGTCTCCCCCGGCTCGAAGATCTCGTTGCTCACCGGCGACGGTCCGAAGGACTTCACCGTCACCGGAACGGTTGACGCGCCTGGTTTCTACGTCACCGACGCGACCGCGGCCAAGCTGGCCAGCGGTGTGCGGATCATCGGTCTCGTGACGGCACCGGACGCCGACCTCGCTGCCGTGGAATCCGCGGCCAAGGCCGCTCAGGGCACGGACGGCCGAGTCCTCGCCGGTGCCGCACGCACCGGACTCGAACTGAAGGGTGACGAGCGGGTCCGCTGGATCGGGCAGCAGATCCTGGTCGCGATGGGCAGCCTCGGCGGCTTCGTCTCGATCTTCGTCGTCGCCTCGACGTTCGCGTTCAGCGTCGTGCAGCGCCGCCGGGAACTGGGGTTGCTCCGCACGATCGGCGCCACGCCGAAGCAGGTCAAGCGAATGATGTTCGGTGAGGCCATCGCCATCGGCGTGGTGGCGGGCATCGCGGGTATGATCCTGGGCACCGCCATGGCACCTTTGCTGGGCAACCTCCTGGTCTCGGCGGGTCTGCAGCCGGCGAACTTCGCGGTGAAGACGCAGGCCGCTCCTCTGCTGGGATCGTTCGTCGCCGGTCTGGCCGTCGCTGTCGCCGGTGTCTGGGCGGCGGGTCGACGCGCCTCGCAGATCCGTCCGCTGGAAGCGTTGCGTGAGGCCGCGGTCGACAAGAAGCCGATGACCCGTGCTCGCTGGATCGCCGGTGGTGCGGTCTCGGGCATCGGTGCCCTGCTGCTGCTGGTCACCATGCTGTCCTCGTCCGAGGACATGATCACCAACGCGCTCTACTCGGCGATGGCGCTGATCGTGGGCATGACCCTGCTCGCACCGGTGATCATCCCGCCGGTCGTCCGGACGTTCACCCTGCCGCTCGCCAGGCGCGACGGCGCGGTCGGCATGCTGGTCCGCGAGGGTTCTCTGGCCGCGGTGCGGCGCACCGCCTCCACTGCGGCTCCGGTGCTGGTCACGGTCGGCCTCGCGGTGCTCATCGCCGGCATGTTCGAGACCAGGGCGAGTGGGTACGCACTGGACGAGGCGGTGTCGACGCGAGCCGACTCCGTGGTGGTCCCGCAGGGCACGCCCGGCCTGAGCGCGGCGGCGGTGCAGGCGATCCCCGGCACCTCGTTGCTGCCGACCGAGCTCTACGGTCCGGAGGCTTCGCACTTCGGCGCGATCGGTGTCACGCCGGAGGAGTTCACCAAGGCACGCAGCAGGCTCACCGTTCTCTCCGGTTCCCTCGACGACCTCAAGGGCAGCGAGAGCGTGGTGCTCAACGAGTCCACGGCGAAGCGGCTGAACGTCCAGACCGGACAATCCACCCCGCTCACGTTCGAGGACGGCAAGACGGTCGACTTGAAGGTGGTCGCGGTGATCACGGACAATTCGGCGGCCACACAGGCACTGCTGCCCCGCCAGACCGTCCGCGAGCACGACCCGTCCGCGCTCACCTCGGCGGTGTACATCGTCGGATCGGCTCCCTCGCAGATCGGTGCCGAGCTCGGCGCCGAGGTGATGGACATGGCCACGTACGCCGCGGCGGTCGACGCCGAGGAGGACCGGCTGGTCCGGATCTTCATCATCATGCTCATCGGCATGTCGCTCGGCTACACCGCACTGGCGATCGCCAACACGCTGATGATGGCCACGGCGGACCGCAAGCGCGACTTCGCGGTGCTGCGCCTGACCGGTGCCACCAACAGGCAGGTGCTGAAGACCGTCGCGGCGGAGTCCGTGCTGGTCGTCGGGATCGGTACCCTGCTGGGCTTGACGGTCGCGGTGATCGCACTGTTCGGCATCAAGACCGGACTGTCCCAGCAGCTCGGCACGACGGTCTCCATGACGATGCCGTGGGGTGTGATCTTCTCAGTGGTCACGATCTGCCTCCTGCTGGCACTGATCGCCAGCGTGCTGCCCGCCAGGCTCGCGTTGCAGGCCGCCAGAGAGGCCAGGTGACCCTCACCCCCCATGAGGTGCTCACCGACCGGGACCCGGCGCCGCGGAGGACTCCCCTCCTCGCGGCGCCGGGTCCTTCGTGTTTAAGCACGAACTGAATCGTGCGTCTACTTCGGACTGTTGAACGGCTTCTTTAACACCTGGATCAACTCCGTCAGCCGGTGCCAAACTCGCGATCGACCACGTCAGGTTCCGCCTGGGGGAGCACTCGTGTCCTATCTGGGTTTTCCGCGGCTCAACTTCGCCGGCACGTTCCAGTCCGACATCTGCACGGTGAACAACATCCCGCCGTACTACGACAACAACATGTTCGAGCCGCGGTTCCAGTGGCGGATGAGCATGCCCGACTACAACGGCTTGTGGCACCCCAAGGGCAGCAACGCGATCAGACTGACCGACCTGCGGATCACCAGCGGCAGTCTGCCGGACGGGACGCTGCTGACCACCAGGGCGCAGGACCCCCTCGTCGGCTGCCGAGTCACCGACGACGACCTGCGCGCGCACGGCAAGTTCGTCGACCTCGACCCGCAGAACCAGATGGTGTCCGAGCTGTACGGCCTGCGGATGCGCATCCTCGACAGCGAGGGCAACGAGGTGCTGCGCGGCGACTTCGCCCCCTCCCCCGTGGATGACGTGTGGTTGCGAGCCCGGCTTCCGTCCGGCCGCGGCGACCCCTCGGGCAGCTACCAGTCCGTCCTCACCGGCCTGGTGTGGGGCGAGGTCCGATCACCCGCCCTGCAGGCGATCCGCGCAACGACCACCGACGACGTGCTGTCCGTCAAACTCGTCATGGACAGCGTCGAGGACGGCGTCGAGCACTGGCCGGACAACGTGACCTACGGCAGGCTCGTCGGTTCGATCGGCCCGCACCTGGCCGGTGAGCCCTGCCAGTTCGTCGCCGGACGGCGCCTGCGCAAGACCGCCGGCAGCCCGCTCAACCCCGCCCCGTGCCGGGTGGACGAGGCCGCGTCGGCGGTGTTCGTCGATCTGGGCAACAGCACCCCGACGACTGCGCGCGGCGGACCGCTCGTCGACCTGGGCCCGCTCAATCTCGTGGCACTGGGTGGAGACCCGGTGGTGCTGGCGCCGCTGACCGGCACCGAACCGGCCGCGTACGAGCGCACCGCGGGCATCGCGGTCGCCAAGCTCACTCGAGAACAGCTCGAGATCGCGAAGAAGACCCCTCTCGCGATCCGCAAGGCGGGCACCGGCGAGACCCTGCTCGCCGAGAACGCCGACGCGACCTACCTGCGCTGCGAGCAGGTCGTCTTCCGCTTGCACCCCGGCAAGTCGCAGGCGACCGCCACCACCGTCGTGCACGCGACGAAATTCGGCGGACCCGCCGCCGGGGTCGAGGTATTCCTGGGCACAGGCAAGGAGCCCGCAGCGTTCGGCTACCCGGAGAAGGTGACGACCGGGGCCGACGGCAGAGCGCTGATCTCGTTGAGCGGCGAGGACCCCGGCAACCCGCGCAAATGGGTCGACGGCGTGGCCGTCGAGTGCCCCTACGGCTTCACGGCCAACGGACAGGAGCCGGAGGGTCAGCTCGCGGTGCGCATCTTCGACCCGTGCCCGCGCCCGGCGAAGCCGACCTGGGTTCGCGACGTTCAACCGATCCTCCAGCAGTACTCGAACCTCTACCCCTCCATGAACGCCATCCTGGATCTCGGCAACTACAACCACGTCATCCGGCACCAGACCTACATCCGGCGGACCATGCTGGCACCACCGGAATCGCCGAACCACATGCCGGTCACGCGTGATCTCTCACCAGGAAGGCGTGACATGATCGTCGAGTGGCTGGACACCAAGCCGGCTCCACCGATCCTCGAGATCGAGACCGTCGAGGACCTCCGCGGCGCGCTGCAGCAGGCGCTGCTGGTGGAGCTGGCGACGATCCCACCGTACCTCGCGACGCTGTTTTCGATCAAACCCGGCCATAACGTGAAGATCGCCGAGCTGATCCGCGGTGTCGTGATCGAGGAGATGCAGCACCTGGCCCAGGTGTGCAACATCCTCAACGCGGTCGGCGGCAAGCCGCAGATCGGCAGACCGGCGCTCGTGCCGACCTACCCCGGCAAGCTGCCTGGACCGGTCATGCCGGACGTCGTCGTGCGGTTGCGCCGCCTGTCGATCGAGCACGTCCGCAACTGCTTCATGGCGATCGAGCAGCCCGACCACCCGACCGTCGACGGCAAGGAGTTCAAGGGCGCGGTCATCAAGCCGGAGAACGTCCAGCTGGACAACGCGGGAAACGTGAAATCGGTGCCCGCGAGTGACATCCGCGCGCTTGAGGACTGGTTCAACAAGGCCGAGTACACGCCGATGACGATCGGCTGGTTCTACGACCGGATCGCACGCGGCATCTCGAAGCTGGACCGCGAGGGCCAGCTCTTCACCGGTGACCCGAACCTGCAGGTGAGCTGGCCGGACGCGCCGGGCGTGCTCTACCGCGTCACGGACAAGAGGTCCGCGCTGCTCGCGATCTACCAGATCGTCGAGCAGGGCGAGGGCAGCCCGCACGACCTCGACGGCGACGACCTCGCCGATCCGGACGAACTGGGCCACTACTACCGGTTCGCCGAGATCGTCGAGGGCCGTCAGCTCGTGCGCACCCCCAGCGGGGAGTGGAAGTACGAGGGGCCGGAGATCCCGTTCGATCCCGAGGGCGTCTACCAGGTGGTGGACGACGCCGACACGTTCCGGCTCCCGGCGGGCGGCCAGCCGCGCCGGTCGTCCGAGGCCTGCGACGAGTCGTACACGAACCTGCTCACCGCGCTCAACCGGTTGTTCAACGGCCACCCGGAGGAGTTCGACAACACGGTCGGCCTGATGTACCAGATCCAGTTGCAGGCCAAGGCCCTGTACGACACTCCGGCCCCGACCGAGGCGGACGCCGTGCTCGGTCCCGCCTTCCAATCCCCCGGCCTGCGCTTCTAGTGCCGTGACCGGCAGCGTTGCCCCGTGCTGGGCGGCGTCGGCCGTCGTTCACCGCACCGGCACCAGCCGGTCGCTCGTCGAAGGTCTTCCCGGTCTCGTGAGGGGCCGTCGGCATCCCTTTCGCTCACCGGATTCGTCTTCTGGGTCGCATCGTGCCCACTCCATGGGGGAGCAAGTGACACGCATTCATTTTTCGGTAGAGGACCTGGCGCGAACAAAGTTCTGCACCGTGGACACGCCCACCGCGGAAACCCTGCTCGCGATGAGGCTGCTCGGCAACGGTGGAGGAGGTCAGTCGTTCCGCAGGTGGCAGACGGCGGTGCGCAGCCGGCTCGGAGCGCCACCTTCCGCACAGCAGCGGTTGTTCCGCTCAGCCCAACTCTCCTCGGACTTCTTCACCTCCAGCGCAGCCGGTGGCCACTTCGGGCTGTCCCTGGTCAAGGCGGGTTACCAGCGCGAGGACATCGCCTACATCACCAACCACTTCTACCCGCTCGCGATCGTGCCGTACTGGAACGGGATTCGCGGCTACCTCGAGGCCGAGCGCTCCTACCGGGGCCGCGTCATCCTCAACGACGGTGTCGAGGGCATGCTGCGCAGCCTGCAGCCCATGATCACCTGGAACGCACCGGTCCTGGAGACCGCGAGCCCCACCGGACCGGAGATCCACCTGAACAACCGGGGTTTGTTGATCGTGCCCTCGCTGTTCCTGTTCGACCAGGTCACCGTCATCAAGCCGCCGGCGTCGCGGCCCGACGCCCCCCCGGTGCTCGTCTACCCGGTGCCGGTCAACGGCACGACGGCGAACTCGTTGTGGCAGCTGGCTCCCTCAACCGACAAGGCGCTGGGAGCGCTGGTCGGCCGGACGCGGGCGAAGGTGTTGCGCACTCTGGTCGACAGTCACAACACCGGTGAGCTCGGCCTGCGGGTCGGCGTTTCGGCAGCGGCCGCGAGCCAGCACACCGCCGTGCTGCGCGAAGCCGGTCTGATCATCACGCGGCGCAAGCAGAACACCGTGCTGCACTCGCTGACTCCGCTGGGGCTCGCGCTGCTGAACAGCAGGGGCATCGAGCCGAACGCGACCGGGGAGACGCCTGATGCGCGCCGCTCGGTCTCCTGAGCAGCTCGACGTCGTGGTGACCAGCACGGCGTCGGACTCCCACACGTGGAACCTGGTGTACCTGCAGCTCACGATCGAAGAGGCCGGGCACCGGGTCCACAACCTCGGTGCTTGCGTGCCCGACGACGAGGTCGTCGACGAGTGCCTGAGGCGGCGGCCCGACCTGCTGGTCGTCAGCAGTGTCAACGGGCACGGGTTCACCGACGGCCTGCGGTTGATCACCGCGCTGCGCTCGTGCGACGACCTGCGCGGACTGCCGGTGGTCATCGGCGGCAAGCTCGGCATCTGCGGCACCGCCGGGGTGCACGGCGAGCTGCTCGAAGCGGGGTACGACGCCCTGTTCGAGGACGATCCGGAGCTGGCCAGGTTCCGCGGGTTCCTCGACTCACTGGTCCTGGTGCGCCGATGATCTCGTTCGGCGGCTTCGTCCGCGCGGCCAGAGCCCGAGGCCGGCTCGTCGTGCAACCGCGGATGGGGATGAGCGACCCGGCGACGATGCGCGCCGGACTGCTCGCGACCCGCGACGCGGCGGCGACCACGGTGGGCACGATCACCGTCGACAGCTACACCCGCGTCGGTGACAACACCGGCGCGGCGCTGGCCCTGGCCCGCGGCTCGGCGATGAACGGCTACCCGATCACAGCGCACAGCAGGCGAACAACCCGCCGGGTGCTGCACGGTCTGGGGTTCCCGGTCCAGGTGCGGCACGGCTCCGCGATGCCAGGCGACATCGTGTCCGCGCTGGTCGCAGCGGGGATGCACGCGACGGAGGGCGGGCCGGTGTCGTACTGCCTGCCGTACAGCCGGCTCCCGTTGCGCGACTCGGTGGAGAACTGGACTCGCGCGTCCGAACGGCTGGCCGCGGTGCCGGACCACCACATGGAGACGTTCGGCGGCTGCATGATGGGTCAGCTGTGCCCGCCGAGCGTGCTGGTCGCGATCACCGTGCTGGAGGCGTTGTTCTTCCGTCAGCGCGGGCTGCGCAGCATCTCGCTGAGCTACGCGCAGCAGACCAGCCCGGCGCAGGACGTCGAGGCCGTGGCCGCGCTGACGAGCCTGGCGGGCGAACTACTACCCGATGTGGACTGGCATGTGGTGATCTACGCGTACATGGGCGTCTTCCCCCGCACCCCGGCGGGCGCCCGGCGGCTGATGGCCGAAGCCGCACGGCTCGCGGTCACGACCGGCGCGGCGCGGCTGATCGTCAAGACCGAGGCCGAGGTGCACCGCATCCCGTCCGTGGCGGAGAACGTGGCGGCGCTGGAGCACGCGGGCGACGTCGCCGCGTTGTGCACGCCCGCTCCCGCCGACGGCCGTGACACCGAGACCTACGCGGAGGCGCGGGCGATGATCGACGCCGTCCTGGACCTCGACGCGGACGTCGGCATCGCGCTCGACAAGGGCTTCTCCGCGGGCTACCTGGATGTGCCGTTCTGCCTGCACCCGGACAACGCGGGCCGGGCCCGCAGCTACCTCGACCAGGACGGCCAGCTGCGCTGGTCCGCCACCGGTTCGTTACCCATCGGCGGACCCTCGACGCACCGCCGGGACATGACCTCATCCGACCTGCTGGCCGCATTGTCCTACATGGAGCGACGGTGCGACACGAATTGAGGAGGATCGCGTTGGACAGCACACCGTCCAGTCCCAGGGAACATCTGAGCTCACCAGTCACCAGGGCGGTGCTGCGGGTGCAGAACGCGGTACTCGCCGCGACCAGGGAGTTCCTGTCGGCGCAGGGTTTCACCGAACTGCTGCCGCCCGTCATCGGCCCGGTCACCGATCCGGGTGCGCGCGGTGCCAAACAGGTCGACGTGGACTACTACGGCCACCGCTACAAGCTGATGACGAGCGCGATCCTGTACAAGCAGGCATCGCTGACCGCGTTCGACCGGATCTTCTGCATCGCGCCGAACGTGCGACTCGAGCCACCGGAGACCTCGACCACCGCCCGACACCTCGCCGAGTTCCACCAGATCGACGTGGAGATCGCCGGTGCGGGCGTGGGCGAGGCCATGGACCTGGCTGAGAACCTCCTGTCGCACGTGGTGAAGTCCGTGGTCACGATGCCGGAGCTGGTCCTCCTCCGCCGGGACGTCGACACGCTGAACGCGGTGCCGAACGGCGCGTTCGGGCGCCGGACGCACGCGTCGGTCGTCACCGAACTGCACTCGCTGGGGCACGAGCAGAATCCGGACGGCGAGATCGACTGGCAGGCCGAGGTGCTGCTGTCCTCGCGCGCCACGCAGCCGTTCTTCATCACCTCCTACCCCAAGGGTTCGCGCGGCTTCTACGACCGCGAGTCCGCCGAGAATCCCGGTGTGCTGCGCAACTTCGACCTGATCGCGCCGGAGGGCTTCGGTGAGCTGTGCAGCGGCAGCGAGCGCGAACACCGGTACGCCGAGATCGTCACGCGGATGCGGGAGACCGGGGAGAACCCGGTCAAGTACGGCTGGTACCTCGACATGGTCCGCGAAGGCATCCCGAGCAGCGCCGGGTTCGGGATCGGGCTGGAGCGGCTCACCCGCTACCTGTGCGGCTTGGAGAACGTCTGGCAGGCATCGGCCTACCCCAAACTGCCGGGGGTGGCGTCGCCGTGACGCTGCGAGCGCCGGGTTTCCCCGAGCAGGACGTGCGCGTGCGGGCCACCCACGGCCCGGCCGCGATCTTCCCCGAGTTGACGGAGTACGGGACCACGTTGTTCGGCGCGGTCGCGGAGTCCGGTGACCGGCTGGACTCCGCACGACTGGTGCCGCCGTCCTTCATGCCGCGGCGGCTGGAGAAGCTCATCGAACTGGGCCGCGAACCGATGTACGACGCGGTGGACCTCACCACGTCCGTCGGCGGCTTCCAGTCCGCACTGCCGCTCTACGTCTCGGCGTTCGGCTCCACCAGGGTGGCGTCGGACGATCTCGGTGTGGCCGCGGCGAGGCAGGCGGGACGACTCGGGATCCCGCTGGTGATCGGTGAGAACGTCGTGCCCGTCAACGGCTACGGCCGGATCGATGGCGCCACCGAGAAGTCATTGCTGGCCCGGATTCGCGCCTATGGTGAGGAACTGGGCGAGCACAGCGGTGGCGTCGTCGTGCAGCAGTCCACGGAGGACGCCGACGCGGAGGTGTGGAACCTCGTCTACAGCGACCCGGCCACCCAGCCGCTGCTCGACACCGGGCGGCTGGGCCTGGAGCTGAAGACCGGCCAGGGTGCGAAGCCCGGCCTGGGCGGGATGTCGGTGCTGGACAGCACCTCGGCGGTGGCCGACCGGTTCCACGTCGACACGGTCTTCGGCACGGACGAGGTGCTGCGCTGCGCCAGCCCCGGCACGTTCACGCAGGAGATCCTGAGGCAGCAGATCCGCCTGATGCGCAACAACTACCCCCGCGCCAAGGTGTGGGTGAAGCTGCCACCTGCGAGGGACGTGGCCGACGCCGCTCGGACCGCGTGGGAGGCCGGTGCGGATGCGGTGGCGGTCGACGGCGCCGAGGGCGGGACGGGCTGGGCACCGACCGGGTTCCTCGCCCACGTCGGCCTGCCGCTCGCCGAATGCCTGCGCCGCCTCGGCGAATCCGCGGGCGACCTGCTCGTCTCCGGGCGGATGTGGGAGGGCACCCGAGTGGTGAAGTGCCTGGCGCTGGGCGCGCGGGCGGCCGGTCTCGGCCGGGCGGCACTGCTCGCGGCGGACACGGATCCCGTGCACGGGCTCGAGAACCTCGTGCGGTGCCTGGAACTGGAGCTGCGCCTGCTCGTCAGCGCGCTCGGGAAGTACTCGGCCGGCGCGGTGTCGGCGGAGGACCTGTGGTGGGGGGATCGTGCCAACTGACCTGATGATCCACGCCGAGGACGTCGTGAAGTCCTTCGGCACGCACACCGCGCTGGACGGGGTGACGCTGCGGGTGCCGCGAGGCACCGTTCTCGGCCTGCTGGGCCACAACGGCGCAGGCAAGACCACGCTGATCAACGTGCTCACGACCGTGCTGCCGCCCGATGGCGGCACGGCCTCGGTGGCGGGCTTCGACGTGGTCGCCGAGGGCGCCCAGGTTCGTTCGAGCATCGGTCTGACCGGCCAGTACACGTTGGTCGACGAGGACCTGACCGGCAGGCAGAACCTGGTGATGATCGCCCGGCTGCTCGGCCTCTCGTCCCGCGACGCCCGCAGGCACGCCGCCGAGCTGCTCGAGTCGTTCGGCCTCGTGGACGCGGCCGACCGCAAAGCAGGCAAGTTCTCCGGTGGCATGAAACGACGGCTGGACCTCGCGGTGAGCCTGGTCGGTCGGCCGCACGTGGTGTTCCTGGACGAGCCGACCACCGGTCTCGACCCGACGAGCCGGATCGCACTGTGGGAGACCGTCGAACGGCTCACCCGCGAGGAGGGCACGACGGTGCTGCTGACCACGCAGTACATGGAGGAGGCCGACCGGCTGGCCGATGCGATCACGGTGCTCTCGCATGGCCGCGTCGTCGCGTCCGGCACGGCAGGTGAGCTGAAGGCCGGACTCGGCCGGCGCACGGTCACCATCACGCCGTCCGACCCGGCACTCGCCTCCGAGGTGTTGTCCCGCAACGGGTTCGAGGTGTGCCGCGAGCTGGACGCCGTGCACGTGCCGGTGTCCGCGACCCGCGAGGTGGCCGTCGTCGTGCGGCTGCTCACGGACGCGGACGTCGACCTGGCCGCGCTGACCGTCACCGAGCCGAGCCTGGACGACGTCTACCTCGCCCTCGCCGCGCAACCACGAGGAGTGCTCCAGTGACGACGATGCCGGCGAGCCCGTTCGTCCAGGTCGGCGTGCTGACCGGTCGTTCCCTGCTGGGGCTGCGCGATCCGCGGATGATCGTGATGAACCTGCTCCAGCCGATGATCATGCTGACGCTGTTCAGCCAGGTCTTCAGGACCATGGCCAACGCGCCCGGATTCCCGCCCGGCGTCGAGTACCTCGACTACCTGATGCCCGCGATCCTGGTGACCACCGGCGCGCAGGCCGCTGTGTGGGCGGGCGGCGGCTTGGCCAACGACCTCAAGAACGGTGTGCTGGCCCGGTTCCGGACGCTGCCGGTGACCATGGTCGCGGTCGTGGCCGCGCGCAGCCTCTTCGACCTGACGCGCAGCGCGTTGCAACTGCTGACGCTGCTGGTGGCCGCGATGCTGCTGTTCGGCTTCCACCCGCCGGGCGGGGTGCTGGGCAGCCTCGGCGCGCTGGTGCTCGCGCTGGTCGTCGGCACCGGGCTCGGCGCGGTGTTCATGGCGCTCGCGGCGTGGGTGAAGAACGGCGAACTGCTGCAGACCATCGGCATGGCCACGATGTTCCCGCTCATGTTCGCCTCCAGCGCGTTCGTGCCGGTGGGCAACCTGCCTGGCTGGTTGCGCGCGGTCGCCGTGGTGAACCCGCTGACCTACGCGGTCGACGCGGCCCGCGGGTTCGCGCTCGGCGCAGCCGCGTGGCCCGCACTCGCCGCGGCGCTCGGGGTCAGCTCGGTGTTGCTGGTGGCCGGGTTAGGCCTTGCTGCTCGTGGCGTCCGCCGTCCGTGACCTCGAGACGACACGAGGAAGGAGGTCGGGCACATGACCACGGCGGCTCAGCACCACCGCACCCGACGGTGGCAGCGTCACTCGAATCCCGGCCTCCTCGGCCACAGCAGGCAATGGTGTGCCGTTCGGGTCGGTGACCCGGACGTCCTCGATGTCGTGCCCGACGAGCAGCGACTGGCCCTTTGCCCCCCGGATCCTGACCCAGTCCGTGCGGCCGCGGCTGCGCGAGGCGTCGATCAGGCACGCGCCGGGCACCCGCAGCGACTCCACCGAGACCTCGTCCCAGCCGTCCGGGATGGACGGGAAGACGTCGACGGCACCGGATCGGCCGTGCACCACGAGGTCCAGCACGGCCTGGCTGACGCCGAACGGCACCGACCAGGCGTTGAGGTCGAGCACGTGGCGCAGGTGCCCGGCGGCGGCGTTCGGCTCCCGCACACGGGCGGCGAGCGACGCGGCGGCGACGTGGGAGTCCACCGTCCAGTCCTCGCGCATGCTCGCCCAGTGTCGATAGCTGCGCTGGGCCACGTCGCGCGAGATGCCGCTGTCGTGCAGCGGGAACAAGCCGACGAGATGAGCGGCCGTGCGGTGCGAGCGCGTGAGCGGTCGACCGGCGCCGAGCATCAGCCCTGACGGCCCGATGTGGTACGGCACCAGGTCGCGCACGAGGTCGTGCTCGCCGAGGAGGCCGGCCGCCCAGCGCAGTAGCGCCAGGTCGTAGGTGCAGTCCGCGACGTCGCCATGACCGGGCGAGTGCGTGACGGGCAGGTGCAGGAAGCCGTCGCTGCCCCGTACCAGGAACGCCCGGTAGAAGTCGACCGCCCTGCGCAGCAGGGGAATGGCGGCGTCCGGTGAGTCGCCGCGGTGTTCGTGCAACGACCACAGGGCGGGCAGGTTCCACGCCATCACGGAGTTCTCGGCGGCACCACCCTTCGAGCCCGTGCCGGGAATCGCGGCGAGGGACAACGGCGGCGCGGTGTCGACGTTCACGAGCAACGCCACCTGGTTCGCCCCCGCGAGCATGGACGGCACCGACGCCAGCGCGGTGCCGGGCGCCACGGTCGCGGCCGCGTGGTATTGCTGAATCACGTGGAACCGCTGCACAGAGGTGTCCGGCAACGAGACGAAGCTGTTGGTGTACAGCCGGTTCCACCACGCGCGGTGCGTGGTGAGCAAGTGCTGCGGATCGCCGGTGCCGCCGACGAGGAACACCTCGTGCCGTCCCACCACCTTGCCCGCCCACCGAGCGGCGACCTCACCCCCGCTCGGCGTCACGGTCACCATCAGCACCCCGGTCTGCCGGTGCACCAGCGCGGACAGCTCGACCGCGCCGCGGGTGGTGGTGACGGTGCCGGTCAGCTCGGCGTTCCACAAGTCGAGCTGCCAGCGTGCGCCGGTCGGCGTGCCTGCCAGGTCGAGCCGGACCAGGTCGGTGAACGCGATGCCGCGCTGGTCCCCGAACACCTGGGTGGTCACCGACCCGTTGCCCAGCAACGGCCCCGCCCACTGCTCCAGCGGCAGCTCGTGCCACACCATCGCGGCGTCGCGCACGATCGCCTCGTGCGGCCCGATCGGCGGCCCGGCCGACGCGGTCGAGGTCAACCAGCTCCCTCCCACCGCGGTAGCGCCGAGCAGCGCAGCGCCGCGCAGGAACGTTCTGCGGCCGAAGGTCTTCATGTCGCCAACTCCTCGCAAGATCCCCGCACCCCAACCACTCTCACGGCAGCGACCAGTCCACGCAGCGCGACGCCAGTCCTCCGTCGTGCCACAGCCGCGCATCCCCTAGCCGTGGCCGTCCGGCGTCCCTGCCACTCCGAGGCGGAACGCGGCCACCACGGCGGCGCTCAGGCCCCAGCGAACCCGGGACCTCACGCCGCTCTTCCCCCGACGATCAACTTCTCCAGTTGGTCTGCCGCGGCCGCCGGTCCGTTGGACTGCCGCAGCCGCTGCGCGTTCTCCGCCAGCGCGGTCCTGATCGCCGGGTCGTTCACCACGTGGTCCAGGGCAGTGCGGAACTCCTCCGGCCCGGCCTGGTGATCGACCACGACGCCGGTGCCCAGAGCCACGAGCTTGCGCGCGATCTCCTTCTGATCCGATGCCCTGGGCACGATCACCATGGGCAGCCCCAGCAACAGACCCTCCATCGCGGAGTTCATGCCCGCGTGGGTCAGGAACGCCTCGCAGTGTTCCAGCACCGCCGACTGCGGCACGTACCTGCGCGCCACCACGTTCGCGGGCAGGTGGCCGATCTCCTCCGGGTCGGTGTGCGAGGTGGCCATCACCACGAACCAGTCGTCGCCGGCGAACGCTTCGGCCACCTTCCGGAAGAACCACGCGCCGCGGGTGAAGAACGTGCCGGTCGACACGTAGAGGGTGCGCTCGTTCTCGATCCGGTCCCAGGGGAGATCCGAGTCGCCCCTGTCGGGCTCAGGACGAAGGGGGCCCACGAAGTGGAAGCGCTCGTCGAACGTCTCGCGGTGAGGCTGCAACTCCTCGATGACGTTCACCAGTGCCAGCGCGGCGTTGCGGTGCACTCGGCGGCGAAGCCCCGGCTGGATCTTGGCGAAGCCCGACCACTTGACGAACGCCGCCATCTTGGGACCCGCGAGGCGGCGCACGTCATCGAGCAGCACCTGTTCGTTGACCGCGTAGGTGACGTGGAACGCCGCGCAGGGCACGCCCGCCGCCTCGGCCGCGTGCACTCCCCAGAGCGACATGATGTCCGTGACCACGACGTCCGGGCGCAGCTCTGCGATGCGGGCCTTGAGGAACGAGCTGAGTCGGACGCGTTCGCGGTACACGTCGCGCATCCAGCGCAGCCGGCCGAACTTGCGTTTGACGGACCTCTCCTCGGCCACCGCGGAGCGCGGCATGATGTCGAGCTCGACGATCTCACAGCCGAGGTCGCGGAAGACGTCCGCGAAGGCGGCGCTGATCGCGACGGTGACGTGGCCGCCCCTGCCGACCAGCTCCGCGGCCAGGGCGGTCATCGGGACCACGTGGCCGTGCAGTGGGAAGGGTGCGAGCAGGTATCGGGACATGCCGGCTCCTATGCGTGGAAGAACTTGACGATGCTGTCGTTGACGGCTTCCGGCCTCTCCAGGTAGCCGTAGTGGCCTGCGCCGGCGACGACCTCGAACGTCGCCCCTGGGATGATCCCGGCCAGCTCCTCTCCGTGGGCGGGAGGTGTCAGGACGTCGTCCGAGAACGCGATCACGTGGCAAGGCACCCGGATTCCGCCGTAGGCCGGGGTGCGGTCCGGCATCGGTTCGAGGGCGAGCTGGGCCCGCACGCCGGGTCCGTCCGGTAGCACGAGCTCGAACAGGTCGAGCCAGTCGCGGATCTCACCATGGTCGTCCAATGTAGACCTGGACAGTGAGGTCAGCGCGGTGATCACGGCACGGTACGCGGCGGGGACCCGCACGCCGGAGTCGTACAGCTCGATCTCGGCGCGGGCGAGGGCGGTGCGGAACGCGTCGCTGCGCGCCCGGCTCGCCATCAGCACCACCTGGCGCACGAGGTCGGGCCGGGCCAGCGCGAGCTCCTGCGCCACGTAGGCGCCGAGCGACGTGCCGACGACCCGCACGCCGCTGAGCCCGAGGTGGTCGATCAGCCCGACGACGTCACCGACCATGTCGTGCACGGTGAAGGAGTCCGGGCACGATGACGGCTCGATGCCGCGGTTGTCGACGGTGATCACGCGGTAACCCGCGGAGAGCAGGGCCGGCACCTGGTGCGCGTGCCACACCCGGCCGGGGCTGCCCGATCCCATGAGCAGCAGGACCGGATCACCGCCGCCGGTGTCGCTGTAGTGCAGGTGGATCCCGTTGACCGGCGCGAACGGCATGCCTCACCTCAGGTTTCCGACGAGCCGGACGATTCGCAGCGCCGGCGAGGAGTGGATGTCTTTCTCGGTGAACCGTTCCCGCACCCAGTCACCCCTGGAGAACAACGCCGTCTGGTCGGCGTGGTGCGGTGATGACGGATCGGTGGACTGCGAGTAGGTCATCAGCGAGTGAGCCTCGGGGGGCCTGCCGGCCCGGAACTCCACGACCTGCACGAAGCTCGATCCGTAGACCACGTCGGTGTAGCCGCCGTCGCCCCAGACCGGCGTGATCACGTTGAGCACGCCGAGCTCGTGCTGGCTCCCGTGGATCGGGATCCGCTGCCCGGCACGGGTCACGTACTGGCTCGCGCCCAGCGGCGCGTCGTGGGCGACCCCTGCGGCGGTCAGCTCCTGTGCCGCGTCACCGAACGCCTGCTGGATTTCGGCCAGGTCGACGGCGAGTGTGTTCGGGGTGCTGAGCGGCTCGGCCGGGTCGAACGGGACCTTCCACAGCCCCGGAGAGGACCGCACCCTCAGCCAGAAGCGGCTGAAGAAAGCCGCTCCACTGCTGTCGAGCCGGAAGGTGCCGTCCCATCGCGCGAGCGCGGCACAGGCGGCCGTGACGTCGACCGGGCCTGCGCCCGACGGTGCCTTGCCACCAGGAAACGCCTCGCACATCCGCACGGTGTCTGCCAGCACCACCTCGGCGGCCCGACTGCGGTCGGCGAACAACAGCGAGCGCATGGTCTCGTTGGTGAACCCCCTGCCCGGCAGGCTGTCCGTTCCACCGACCCGCCGGCGAACCTCGAGCTGCAACTCCTGCGCGCGCATCGACAGCTCGGTCGCCGTCGTGCCGAGCACCCGCGGGTAGCCCGTCAGCGGCGCGTCCGGATTGGCGATCCACGGGGTGTTGTTCGCGTTCGCCACGGTGTCCCTGCGGATCAGCACCGGCAGGCGGCCAGGTCCGAGCAGGCCGGGTTCCCTGGCATCCGGGTCGGAGCCCCAGGCGCACTCGCCGCGTGATCCATCCAGGATGGACGTGCCACTCTGCGGGAAGACCACGGCGCCGAGCGGGGTGCTGCACTTCTTCGCATGCTCGTCGGTGACATGCGGCGCGACCTGGATGTCCGCGTACAGGGAGTTTCCCCGACGGTCGACGGCGAGCGTGTTGACCCACGGCAGGCCCAGCGTCTTCGACAGCGTCTCGCGGAGGTCACCGACGCTGCCCGCGCGGTTGAGGCCGGCCCAGGTGTCGAGCAGCCGGAAGTTCGTCGCGTTGGCGTCCCGCAGCACGTAGACGGTCGCGCCCCACGGCAACGGCACTCCCGACACCCCGGCGAGCACCGGCCCGTACTCGGTGGCCCACAGCGTCCGGGTGACCGCGCCGATCGAACCGTCCGGCCGCCGCACCTCGACCACGACCTCCTGCGAGGTCATCTTCTTCCGCACGCCGTCCACGAGGTATTCGGTGGGCGCGCCCGGCACCGTGGGAACCTCGAAGAGCCCGGCGGTCACCGCGGTCGACACCGTGTGGCTCCACGCGACATCCTCGTTGTGGCCGATCGCGAGGACCGGGATGCCGAGCAGCGACGCGCCGGAGACGTTGAGGCGTCCGGGAATGGTGAGGTGGGCCTGCCAGAACCGGCGCACGCCCTGCCACGGGTAGTGCGGGTTGGCGAGCAGCACGCTGCCGCCGTTCGCCGCGTCCTCCGAGCCGGCTGCGATGGCGTTGCTGCCCAGGCTGAAGTCGGGCTGGAGGCGCTGGACCAGTGCGGCCGCCTCGACCGGCGCCTGGCCGGTCACCGCGGCGGGTGGCTGGGCGCTCACCAGTCCGTCGATCATCGCGCCGCTGCCGGAGACGAGGGTGATCGCGTAGACGTGCCGGTAGACGTCCCGTTCCGCGATGGGCCGGGCCGTGCCGTTACAGGTTTGCCCGCTCTGGGCCAGGTAGCGGTTGTAGCCGCGGACGTAGCCGTGGACGAGATCCCGCACCGGTGGTGAGACGGAGCGGGCGTAGCCGTCGATCACGCCGCTGCCGTTGATCCGCTGGAAGTACAGGTCGCTGTTGAGGTTGGTGCTCACCGAGCCCACCCCGGAGTTCACCGGGCCGTCCGGTCCGAGGTGGAGTGACCGCTTCCCCTCGACCGTCAGGTAGGTGTCTGCGAGCACGCAGAGGTTGTCCTGCGCGCTTGCGTAGCCGTAGCCGTAGCCGAGGCCGAGGTGGTCGCTCGCGATGATGTGCGGGATGCCGTGTTCGGTGTAACGGATCGTGGTACCGATCGGACGGCCGTGCACAGGTGTTGCGAGCCCGGCGACCAGCGTGACCACCACGGCGCACACCTTCAGAACGCGCCTCATTCCCCTGCCTCTCCCCTGTGTGATCCGACTGCCGGGCAGGCCGCCTCCACGACGCGCGGTCAGCGGAGGCGGCCTTCGCGTGCTGCGCCCAGGTCAGTTGCGGCCTGCTTCGGCCATCGCACGGACGAGACTGGCGGGACGCATGTCGGTCCAGTTCTCCTCGATGTGGTCGAGTGCTTGCTGGCGGGACACGGACTCGAGTTCGATGGTCCACCCGGCGGGCACGTCCACGAACGACGGCCAGAGGGAGTACTGGCCCTCCTCGTTGATCAGCGCGTGGTAGATGCCGTCGTTGTCCTCGAACGGGTTGGTGGACATGGAGTTTCTCCTTCAGTTCAGTGGTTGCCGAGCTCGCGCCCGATGGCGGCGACCGCGGCCGGGTCGGACAGCATGTCGCCGTGGGTCGCGTCGACGTCGTGGTTGCGGACGTGACCCGCCACGTGCGGCTGCCAGGCCTCGGCGGTCGCGAGGCGTGCCACCTCCTCCGGCACGACGACACCCGGCGTGGGCCGCGTGGCGGTGAAGAACACGAGGTCTCCGCCAAAGGTCTCCGGGTTGAACGTTCGCATCAGCCGATGGTTGTTCGCGAACACCTTCATCGACGACTTAATGCGCT
This sequence comes from Saccharothrix coeruleofusca, assembly GCF_017876325.1. Lineage (NCBI taxonomy): Bacteria > Bacillati > Actinomycetota > Actinomycetes > Pseudonocardiales > Pseudonocardiaceae > Saccharothrix > Saccharothrix coeruleofusca. The sequence goes on along the minus strand of NZ_JAGINV010000001.1, from coordinate 1,003,171 downwards.
CCTCGCCGAGTGTCGCAAGCCGGTGGTTGTGGTCGGTCAGATACCGCACGTACCGCGTCACGACGGCATCGGCGTCGACCAGCAGCTCCGCCGGGTCCAGCTCGAAGTCCGCGACGAACGCGCTCGCGAACAGCTCGTGCTCCGGCACGTCCTCGTCGCTGTGGCCCGCGACGGGCGGATACGCGTCGACGACCACCAGCCGCGACACCTCGTGGCCGAGCCGCTCCAGCCGGGTCGCCATGGCGTGCACGACCAGGCCGCCGAAGGACCAGCCCAGCAGCTGGTAGGGCCCTTCCGGTTGCACGGCGAGCACTTGCCGCACGTAGTCGTCGGCCATCTCCCCGATCGACGACGGCAACGTGCCGCAGCCGTCCAGGCCACGCGCCTGCAGGCCGTGCATCGGCTGGTCGGCGAAGGTCATCAGACCCGCGTAGCACCAGCTCGTGCCCGACCCGGGGTGGACGCAGAACAGCGGTGGGCCGTCCCCGGTGCGCCGCAGCGGCAACGGGGACTCGAACGGATCTCGTTCGACGTCCGAACCCAGTTCCGCGGCCAGCGCGGCCACGGTTGGCGCCTCGAACACGCTGCGCACCGAAAGATCCGCGCCGAAGACATCCCTGATACGGCGCACCAGTCTCGTCGCGAGGAAGGAGTGCCCGCCCAGCCGGAAGAAGTCGTCGTCGATCCCGACCTCCGGCAGGCCGAGCAACTCGGTGAACAGGCCGCACAAGACCTCTTCCTCCGGCGTGCGGGGACCGCGGGTGGTCTCGGTCTCCGCGTCCGGGAGCAGGTCGCGGTTCAGCTTCCCGTTGGGTGTCAACGGGAACGACTCCACTGCGACGAACGCGGCAGGCACCATGTAGTCGGGCAGGCTCTCCCCCACGTGCTTGGCCAGCGCCCGGCCGTCGACCCGATCGCCCTTCGGCACGACGTACGCGACGAGCCGCTTCTCCCGCGCCAGCACCGCGACCTGGGCCACGTCCGGATGCCGCGCGATCGTCGCCTCGATCTCGCCGGGCTCGATCCGGAACCCGCGGATCTTGACCTGGTGATCGGCCCGACCGGCGAACCTGAGCTCGCCGTCCGGCGTCCAGCTCACCAGGTCGCCGGTGCGGTACATGCGGCCTTCGCCGAACGGACAAGCCACGAACCGTTCCGCGGTCATGCCCGGCCTGCGCAGGTAACCGCGGGCCAGCCCGGCACCCGCGATGTACAGCTCGCCGATCGCACCGGGTGGCACCGGGTTCAGCCCTGGATCAAGCACGTACAGCCGGGCGTTCGCGATGGGTCCGCCGATGGGCGGCGGCACCGGCCACGAGGCTGGGCTCTCCGGCAGGATCCTGGCCGTCATCACGTGCGTCTCGGTCGGGCCGTACTGGTTGTGCAGGCGGCGCGGGACCTTCGCGAAGAACTCCCGCATCGCCGCGCTCGGCACCAGCGCCTCACCGGACTGCACGACGTCCACGAGCGCGGGCAGCACCAGACCGCGTTCGTTCGCCGCGTCGCAGACCGCGTCCACGACGAGGTTCGGCGCGTACAACTCCTGCACCCCGTGCCGGTCCAGCCAGCGCACCAGCTGCTCGGAGTCGCGCCGGGTCTCCTCCGGGCACTCCGCGAGCGTCTTGCCGAACAACAGCGCCGAGCAGATCTCCTGGATCGAACCGTCGAAGCTGATCGGCGCGAACTGCGCGGTGACCTTGCGGCCGTGCCGGGGAATCACCTCGTCCTGCCAGATCACCAGGTTCAGCGGCCCGCGCGAGGTCTGCACGACCGCCTTGGGCCTGCCGGTCGATCCCGAGGTGTAGATGACGTAGAACGGGTGCTCCGGCCTCAGCGGCACCGTGCGTTCGGCGTCCGTGACGTCCTCGCTGGGCTGATCGAGCCGCAGGCCATCCAGCAGTTCGGCGTCGAGCACGATCGCGGGCTTGGCGTCGGAGAGCATGTACCGCACGCGATCGGCCGGGTAGTTCACGTCGATCGGCACGTACGCCGCACCCGACTTGAACACCGCCAGTGCGGTGACGATCAGCTCCGGCGACCGCGGCAACGCCACGGCGACGTAGTCCTCCGGCCCCAGCCCCTGCGCGATGAGGTGACGCGCCAGCCGGTTCGCTCGCGCGTTCACCTCGCCGTAGGTCAGGCTGGTGTCACCGAAGATCACCGCCAGCCGGTCGGGATCCCGCTTCACCTGAGCCTCGAACAGCTCCGGCACCGAACGCCACGGCAGGTCGCGCCGGGTGTCGTTCCACTCGGTCAGCACCCGGTGACGTTCCCTGGTACCCAGCAGGTCGATGCCGCTGACCTTCACGTTCGGGTTGCTCACCACCGCGTCCAGCAACCGCACCAGCCGTTCCGCGAGTTGCCGCACGGTGCTCTCGTCGAACAGGTCGCGGCTGTACTCGACGGCCGCGAGCATGCCGGCGGGCTTGCCCTCCCGACGTCGCTCGACGAACGAGAACACGAGGTCGAACTTCGCCGAGGTGAGGTCGGTCTGCTCGCGGGTCACCGTGAGCCCTGGGAGTTTGCCGTGTGCCTGGGTCGCCGCGGAATCGTCGTTGTTGTTGACCGTGAGCTGCACCTGGTACAGCGGGTGGCGCGACAGCGAGCGCGCGGGGTTCAGCGTGTCGACGAGCCGCTCGAACGGCACGTCCTGGTTGGCATAGGCGCCGAGCGCCGCACTGCGGGCCCGTGCCACCAGATCGCGGAACCTCGGGTCGCCCGAGACGTCCGTGCGCAGCACCAGGGAGTTCACGAAGAAGCCGATGAGATCGGTCAGCGCCTCGTCGGTGCGGCCCGCGATCGGCGTGCCGATCGGAATGTCCGTGCCGGCGCCCAACCGGTGCAGCAGGGCTGCCAGACCGGCCTGCAACACCATGAACGGCGTCGCCTTCGTCGCACGGGCGAGGTTCAGCAACGCGGTGTGCAGCTGCGCGGGAACTTCGAACTCGACCAGACCGCCGCGGTTGGTCGACACCGCGGGCCGCGGGCGGTCCGCGGGCAGCCGCAGTTCCTCCGGCAGGCCCGCGAGCGCCGTGCGCCAGTGCTCCAGCTGCCGGTCCAGCTCGGTGCCGAGCAGATCCCGTTGCCACAGCGTGTAGTCCGCGTACTGCACCGGCAACGGCGCCCAGTCCGGGGGTTCACCGCCGACGCGGGCGGCGTAGGCGATCGTGAGGTCCCGCACCAGCAACGGCATCGACCAGCCGTCACCGACGACGTGGTGCATCAGCAGCACCAGCACGAAGTCCCGTTCGCCGAGCCGCAACAGGTAGGTGCGCAACGGGTTCTGCCCGACGAGGTCGAACCGGTGAGCACCGATCTCCGCGAGGCGTTGCGGCAGTTCCGCCTCGGTCAGGTCGGCGACGGTGAGGTTCGGCTCCGCCTCCGGCAGCACGACCTGGTGTGGTCCCTCGGCGTCTTCTCCGAACACGGTGCGCAACGGTTCGTGCCGGTCGGCCACATCGACCAGCGCGGCGCGCAACGCGTCCTCGTCGAGCGTGCCGGACAACCGCATCGGCACGATGATGTTGTAGGTCGGGTTCGGGCCCTCCACCTGGTTGAGGAACCACAGCCGTTGCTGGGCGTAGGACAGGGGGATCCGGTCCGGCCGCTCGCGGCGCGTGAGCGCGGGACGTCCCGGCCCGGCGTGGTCGAGCAGTTCGGACAACGCGGCGACGGTCGGCCGTTCGAAGAGCTGGCGGATGGACAGCTCGGCGTCGAGCGTCGACCGCACCCGGCTGACGAGCCTCGTCGCCAGCAGCGAGTGGCCACCCAGGTCGAAGAAGCTCTCGTCGATACCGACCGGGCCGACCCCCAGCACGTCCGCGAACATCCCGCACAGCGCCTCTTCCCTGGGGCTGCGCGGAGTCCGTGACGCGGTGGCTGCCCGCACCGGTGCCGGTAGCGCCTTGCGGTCCACCTTGCCGTTCGGGGTCAGCGGCATCTCGGCCAGTCGCATGAACGCGTCCGGCACGAGGTGCGGTGGCAGCGTTTCGGCGAGCCTGGCCCGCACCTCGGCCGGCTCGTCCGCTGCCACGTAGTACGCGACCAGCCGCTTGTCGCCGGGGACGTCCTCGCGCACCAGCACGACGGGCTGCGGCACGATCCGGCCGAGCGCTGTCTCGACCTCCCCCGGCTCCACCCGGAACCCGCGAATCTTGACCTGGTCGTCAGCCCTTCCTGCGAAGTACAGCCGCCCGGCGCAGTCCCACCGAGCCAGGTCGCCGGTGCGGTACATGCGACCGTGCGCCGTGGCCACGAACCGTTGCGCGGTCAGACCGGGACGACCGAGGTAGCCCCTGGCCAGTCCCGGCCCGGACACGTACAGCTCACCGATCACACCGGGCGCCACCGGCTTCAGGTTCGCGTCCAGCAGGTGCAGCGTCGTGCCGGTGACCGGCGGGCCGAGCGGTGGCGGGACGTCCTGCCCGGACAGCGGCGAGCTGAGGGTGGCCGCGACCGTGGTCTCGGTCGGGCCGTACCCGTTCTCCAGCACGTGGTCGCGTGACCACGTCTCCACCACACCGGGGGGCGGCGCCTCACCGGCGACGAGGATCGTCGTGCCGTGCGGCAGTTCCGGCAGCACGGTCAGCGCGATCGGCGGCAGGACGAGGTGCGTGACCCGGTGCTCGCGCACGAACTCGGACAGGGGCTCGCCCGGTGCGATCTGCTCAGCCGTGCCCACGACCAGGCATCCGCCGTTCAGCAACGCGGCGGTCATCTCGAAGAACGCGGCGTCGAAGCTGGGCGAGGCGAACTGCAGCACCCGGCTGTCCTGCCCCGTCCTCATCTGGGCGTGCTGGGCGTGGGCCAGTGCCGCGATGCCCCGATGCGTCACCGCGACGCCCTTGGGCTGCCCGGTCGACCCGGACGTGTAGATGACGTAAGCGAGTCCGTCGCTCCTTTGCGGAACGGCGACGGGCGTCGCAGGCAGGGAGGCCGCCTCGTCGAGATCGGCCTCGGTGAGCACGCACTGCGGCTGGGCGTCGTTCAGCATGTAGTCGATGCGGCTCTGCGGGTAGTCGCCGTCGACCGGCACGTACGCCGCACCGGCCTTCATCACGCCCAGCGATGCGACAACGCGACCGGTCGACCTCGGCATCATGACCGCGACCAGGTCGTCCGCGCTCACCCCGCGGCTGAGCAGCAGGTGCGCCACCTGGTTCGCCTGTGCGTCCAGTTCGGCGTACGACGTGACGGCGCCGGCGAAGTCCACCGCGGGCGCGTGCGGCGTGCGCTGCACGACGTCGGCGAACAGCTGGTCGAACGTGCCGGCGGTGACGTCCGCCTGCGGTCCGCGTGCCCACTCGGCCAAGCGCGCGAGCGTCTGGGAGCTCAGCAGCTGCACGTCCGCAAGCCGCTGGTCCGGGTCCGCAGCGAACGCGAGCAGCGCCCGTTCGATCTGGTCGAGCACGTCCTCCGCGGCCTCGGCGGTGAACACATCCGGCCGGTAGTCCAGGCGCAGCGCCATCTTCCGGCCCGGCGCGCCCACGAACGCGAGAGGGTAGTGCGTGGCGTCGCGGCCCCGCACGTCCGTCACCCTCAGCTCGCCCCGCGGCGCGGACCCGCCGCCGGTGCCGGTCGGGTAGTTCTCGAAGACGAACCCGGTATCGAACAACGTGCCGTGCCCGGCGAGCCGCTGGACGTCGGCGAGGCTCACGTGCTGATGCGCCAGCAACGCGAGCTGGTCCGCCTGCAACCGGTTCAGGTACTCGGCGACTGTGTCCCTGCCGCGGGTGCGGGCCCGCATCGGCATGGTGTTGATGAACAACCCGACCATGCGTTCCACACCGGGGATCTCGGCAGGACGCCCCGACGTCGTGATGCCGGTGACCACGTCGTCGCGGCCGGTCAGGCGGGACAGCACCACCGCCCACGCGCCGAGCACGACCGTGTTGAGCGTCAGCCCCTGGGCCCGCGCCCACCGCGTCAACGCCGTCGTGGTGTCCTCGGCCAGTTCCCGGTGCAGCTGCACCGGTGCGGCGGTGCCGGGTTCCGGTGCGACGATCGTCGGCTCGACCCCGTCCAGCGCGGCGCTCCAGACGGCGTCGGAGTCCTCCTTGCGCTGCCTGCCCAGCCATTCCAGGTAGCCGCGGAACGCCGGGACCGGCGGCAGGTCACCCCTGCCGGAGTACAGCGCGACCAGGTCGCGCAGCACGATCGGCATGGACCAGCCGTCCACCAGCATGTGGTGGAAGGTCAGCACCAGGTGGTGCGTCCGCTCGTCGAACCGCAGCAGCGCGCTGCGGAAGAGCGGCGGCTTCGCGAGGTCGAACCGCTCCGCCAGCTCCTCGGCGGCGATCTCCTTCGCCTTGGCCTCGTCCGGCACGTCCACCACCCGCCAAGGCACGGTGACCGCGTTGGGGATCACCTGCACCGGCCGGCTGAGCCCCTCGTGCCGGAACCCGGCGCGCAGGCTGTCGTGCCTCGCGAGCAGGGCGTTCAGCGCCGCCTCCATCGCCGTCTCGTCCAGCCCGCCCGCGAGTTCCACGACGAGCTGCACGGCGTAGACGTCCGGCCCGGCTCCGTCGTAGACGTGGTGGAAGAGCATGCCTTCCTGCAGCGGGGACAGCGGCAGGATGTCCTGCAGCCCACTCATGTCAGTACTCCTCCTCGAGCAGATCGATCTCGGCCTGGCTCAGCTCGGTCAGTGCCACGTCGGACGGGGTGTGGCCACCGGCGTCCGGGTTCTCCGCGTGTTTGGCGATCGCCATCAGCGCGTCGAACCACCTCGTGGCGAGCGCGCGCATCTCGTCCTCGGTCAGCAGTCGCCCCGACCACACCCACTCCGCGACCAGCACCGGGCCGTCTGCGCGGTCCCTGGTCACCGCGGCGACCTCGATCGGGTGCGGCATCCGCAGCCCTGGGTCCTGGCCGCAGATTCCGGCCAGGTCGCCGAGCACCGACCAGTCGCCGGCGTCCGCGGTGGACGACTCGGAGAACCGGCCCAGGTAGTTGAACCCGATCTCGGCCCGTCCGGTCACGCCGGCGAACCCGTACCCGAGTCCGTGGTCCGGCACCCCGCGCAGGGTCTCCTTGACCCGCTTGAGGATCTGGCCGGTGGCCGGCCCGCCCGCCCACGCGTCGCGGTGGTCGAACACACCGGGATCGAGCCGAACGGGATGCATGCTGGTGAACCAGCCCATCGTCCGCGAGGTGTCGACCTTGCCGACGAGCTCGTCGTGGCGGCCGTGGCCTTCGAGGTCCACGAGGAAGCTCGGCACCGACCGCAGGTCGCGCACGGCCATCGCGAGACCCGCGAGCAGCACCTCGTTGATCCGCGCCGAGAACGCCTCGGGAACCGTCGTCAGCAGCGCCGCCGTGACGTCGGCGGGCAGCGTCAGCGACAACGACTTCGCGTCGTCGATCGTGTCCCTGCCCGTGTGGTCGAACAGCGGTGGTACGGCCACGACCTCACGCCAGTAGTCCTGGTCCTGCACGCGCGCGCCCCACTCGGCGAGGCGCTTGGCCCAGCCTCGGAACGACGTGCGCACCGGCTGCAGCGCGGGTTGCTCACCGCGGTCGATCGCGGCCCACGCCTCGGCGAGGTCCGGCAGCAGGATCCGCCACGACACCCCGTCCACGGCGAAGTGGCTCAGGATCAGGAAGAGCCGTCCCGGTTCGGCACCTCGGTCGAACCAGACGGCCTCCATCATGTTGTCCAGTGCCAGCCGGTCGCGCGCGGCGGTGGCGTGCCGGGCCATCTCGCGAGGATCGTCGGTCTCCACGCGGGTGATCCGCACGGGCAGCGATGGCACGACCTCCGCGCGCCAGTCCCGACCGATCCGCAGCCGCAGCACCTCGTGGTGGTCGACCAGGGCCTGGATCGTCCTGGTCAGCTTCTCCTCGGTGCATCCGGCGGGCACCTGCACCACCCGCCACTGGCTGAGCTTCTCGATCGGACCACCGATCTCGACGAAGTGCCTCATGATCGGGGTCAGCTCGACCTCGCCGGACCAAGGCTCCTCGATCAGCTCCTCCACAGTGGACTCCGCGACCAGCGCGAGCGCCTGCGGGGTGTTGTGCTCGAAGATGTCCTTGGCCGTCAGCGCGAGACCGGCCCGGCGGGCCCGGCTGGCGAGCTGGATCGACATGATGCTGTCGCCGCCGAGCGCGAAGAACTCGTCGTCGGCACCGACCTCCTCCAGGCCCAGCACCTCGGCGAACAGCCGGCACAGCAGCTCCTCGCGTTCGCTACGCGGCGCGGTCGCCTTCGCGGTGAAGCCCGGCTCGGGCAACGCCTTGCGGTCGAGTTTGCCGTTGGCGGTCAGCGGCAGGACCTCCAGCACGACGACCGCCGCCGGCACCAGGTAGCCGGGCAGGACACGCGCCAGGGCCTGCCTGGTCTCGATCCCGTCCACGTCACCGACGACGTACCCGATGAGCCGCTTGTGCTCGCCGGTGCCGACCACGACCGCCGCCTCCGCGACCCCCGGCAGCTGCCGCAGCGCGGTCTCGATCTCACCCGGTTCCACCCGGAACCCGCGGATCTTGACCTGGTCGTCGGCACGGCCCAGGAACTCCAGCTGTCCGTCGGCGGTCCAGCGCACCAGGTCACCGGTCCGGTACATCCGACCACCGAACGGCGAAGCGACGAACCGTTCCGCCGTGGCGGCGGGTTTGCCGACGTAGCCCCGAGCCAGGCCGGCACCCGCGACGTACAGCTCGCCGACGACACCGATCGGTACCACGCCGAGCGAGTCGTCCAGCACGTACGTGACCATGCCGTCGAGCGGCTTGCCGATCGGGACGCGGTCCGGCACGACATCGTCCGGCGCGATGCGGAACGACGTCGCGAACGTCGTGGTCTCCGTCGGCCCGTAGCCGTCGACGACCGTGATCTCCGGACAGGCCTCGCGCACGGCCCGCACCGCGGCGGCGGGCACGACGTCACCACCGGTCCACACCTCCCGCACGCCGCGCAGGCATTCCGGAGATTCCTGCGCGATCACCCGGAACAGGCCCGCGGTGAGCCACAACGCCGTGACGTCGAGGCTTTCGATCGCGGCGGCATCGAGGTCACCCGGCACCACCACGACCCGGCCGCCACGGCTCAACGGCACCCACAGCTCGTAGGTCGACGCGTCGAACGCGACGTGCGAGTGCAGCGGAACGACGTCGGGCGCCGTGCCGAACCGTGAATCCGTTGCCAGTGCCGCGATGTCGCGGTGCCGGACTCCGACGCCCTTCGGCTCACCGGTCGATCCGGAGGTGAACATCAGGCACGCCAGCTGATCGGGCAGGACCAGCACGTCCGGTGCCGCCGCCGCGGCGGTCACGTCGACCTCGCGGACCACGACGTCCGGCTCGGCGGCGGCGAGGATCCGCTGCACGCGGTCCTCCGGTGCACTGACGTCCACCGGCAGGTAGGCGGATCCGGCCTTGAGGACGCCGAGCACCGCCACCACGTACTCGACCGACCTCGGCAGCAGCAGCGCCACCGGACGGTCGGGCCGGGCGCCTTCGGCCAGCAGGCGCCGGGCCAAGGCGTTCGCCGCGGCGTCGAGCTGCCGGTAGGTCAGCTCGCGCACGCCGGACACCGCGATGTCGTCCGGCGTGCGCGCCACCTGCGCCGCGAACAGGTCGAGCACGGTGCTGTCGGGCGCGCCGTCCGGGCTGGCCTCCAGCCAGGCGCGCACGTCCGCGTCGAGCAAGTCCAGCGCGCTGATCGTCGTCGACGGCTCGGCGGCCACCGCGGCGGCGATGCGCCCGAACCCGTCGGCGATCCGAGCCGCGGTCCCCTGGTCGAACAGATCGGTCGCGTACTCGATCGTGCCCGCGACACCACCCCCTGGCAGCTCGTCGAACGCGAACATCAGGTCGAACTTCGCCACCCCGAGCGCCGCCTCGTACGGCGCCACCTCGACGTCCGGCAGCGCGGGCACGGCCAGGGACGGATCGGTGGTGTTGTTGAGCGACAACAACACCTGGAACAGCGGGTGCCGCGACATGGAGCGTTCCGGTGCCAGCGCGTCCACCAGCCGCTCGAACGGCAGCTCCTGGTGGTCGAACGCGTCGAGATCGGTCTCGCGCACCCGTGCCACCAGCTGCTCGAACGACGGATCGCCCGAGACGTCGGTCCGCAGCACCAGCGTGTTGAGGAAGAACCCGACCAGGTCGTTGAGCGCGTCGTCGGTGCGGCCTGCCACGACCGTGCCGATCGGCACGTCCACGCCAGCGCCGAACCTGTTCAGCACCGCGGCCACCGCCGCCTGCAGCACCATGAACATGCTGGCACCGCTGGACCTGCCCAGCGCGGCGAGACCGGCGTGCACTTCGGCGGGCAGTGTGAAGTGCACCTGTGCGCCCCGATAGGACGCGGTCGCCGGACGCGGCCGGTCCAGCGGCAGGCGCAGCTCGGCAGGCAGGTCGCGCAGCTTCGACGTCCAGTGCGCCAGCTGAGCGGAGATCACGCTGTCCGGATCGTCCTCCGACCCCAGCGCTTCCCGCTGGCACAGCGCGTAGTCCGCGTACCGCAGGTCGAGCGGCGCGAACTCCGGTGCCGCACCCGCGCACCGCGCGGTGTAGGCCTGGACGAGGTCGCGCGACAGCACGGACATCGACCAGCCGTCGACCAGGATGTGGTGCATCGACAGCAAGAACACGTGCGACTCGGGTCCGGAGGCGAACAGCCACGCCCGCATCGCCGGTTCCGACGCGAGGTCGAAACCGAGCGACGCCGCCTCGCGCACCTGCTCGTCGAGGTCAGCCACCGGGACGACTTCCAGCCGCAGGGCCGGTTCCGGCAGCACGACCTGCACCGGGCCGTGGTCGCTCTCAGCGAACACCGTGCGCAGCGACTCGTGCCGACCGGCCACATCGGACAGCGCGGCAGCGAGCGCGGCCCGGTCCAACGGGCCGTTGAGCCGCAGCGCCAGTCGCATGTTGTAGGTGGCGTTCGGTCCCTCGATCTGGTTGACGAACCACAGCCTGCGCTGGCCGAACGACAACGGCAGCTCGCCGTCGGACGACATGCGGCGCACCCGCGACCGCACGCTCCGCCCGGACTCCAGCGCCTCGGCAAGCCCGGCGACGGTCGGTGACTCGAACACCTGCCGGATGCCCAGGTCTCCGCCCAGCGTCGCGGAGATCCTGCTGACCAGCCTGGTCGCCAGCAGCGAATGGCCACCCAGGTCGAAGAAGCTGTCGTCGACACCGACCCGCTCGACGCCGAGCACCGAGGCGAACAGCTCGCAGAGGATCTCCTCACGCGGGGTGCGCGGCAGCCGTCCGGAGGACGACGCCGAGTAGTCCGGCGCGGGCAGCGCCCGCACGTCGACCTTGTGGTTGCCGTTCAGCGGAAGCTCCGGCAGGACCACGACCGCGGACGGCACCATGTAGTCCGGCAGCACTTCCGCCGCACGGCGCTTCAGGTCCTCCGGCCGCAGCACGGCACCGTCCGCAGGCACCGCGTACGCGACCAGACGCCGGTCACCGGGCTGGTCCTCGCGCACGACGACCGCGACCTGCTCGACGTCCGGACCGGCCGCGAGCACGCTCCGAACCTCGCCCAGCTCGACCCGGAACCCGCGCACCTTCACCTGGTCGTCGGCCCGGCCGACGAACTCCAGGTTGCCCGCGCGGTTCCAGCGCACCAGGTCACCGGTCCGGTACATCCTGCCGCCGAACGGCGAGGCGACGAACCGTTCCGCGGTCATCCCCGGCTGCGAGACGTAACCCCGCGCGAGGCCGTGTCCCGCGAGGTAGAGCTCACCGGTCATGCCGTCCGGGACCAGGCGCAGCCGTTCGTCCAGGACGTAGGCCCGCGTGTTCGGCACCGGCCGCCCGATGTGCGGAACCTCCTCCGGGCCGAGGGGTTGCGTCATCGTCGGCGCCACTGTCGTCTCGGTCGGGCCGTACCCGATCACGAGCCGCCGCCCACCGCGGGTCCACTGCCGCGCCAGCTCCGGCGTCATCGCCTCGCCACCGGAGCAGACGGACCGCACGCCGGGCACCTCGGCGGCGTTGATCGTCGCCAGCAACGGCGGCGGCAGCATCAGGTGCGTGATCCCCTGTTCCAGGATCAGCTCCGTGAGCTGCCTGCCGTCCAGCTCCCGCGCGGACGGCCCGAGGACCAGCGTCGCGCCGGACACCAGCGTCCTGCCGACGTCCGCGACGCTCGCGTCGAAGCTCAGCGAGAGCAGCTGCAACGCGCGGGCGCCCGGTGCCATGCCGAGCTTGTCGACGTGGCTGTGCAGCATGCTCGCCAGCCCCGAGTTGCTGACCGCCACGCCCTTCGGCTTCCCGGTCGAGCCGGACGTGTAGATCACGTACGCCAGGCTGTCGCGGGTCGTCCGCACCGGTGGGTCGAAGCAGGACATGGCCTCGGTCTCGGCGACCGTGTCGTTGTCGTCGACCACCAGCAGCGGCTCGGTCACGAGCTGTTCCAGTGCGCCGCGGGAGTCCTTGTCCACCAGGACGATCGACGGCCGCGCGTCGGACAGGACCTGCCGCATCCGCTCCTCGTTCTGGCTCGGGTCGAGCGGCAGGTAGGCCGCTCCGGCCTTCACCACCGCGAGCATCGAGGTGATCCACTCCTCCGACCGCGGCATCGCCAGCGCCACCAGCGACTCCGGACCGGTGCCGCGGTCGATCAGCAGGTGCGCCAGCCGGTTCGCGCGCTGGTTCAGCTCCGCGTAGGTCAGCCCGATGCCCTCGAACTCGACGGCGATCACGTCCGGGGTACGGGCTACCTGGCGTTCGAACATCTCGGCGAAGGACCACACCGGCAGCCGCAGCGCCGTGTCGTTGCGCTCCACCAGCAACAGGTGCCGTTCCGGCTCCGAGAGCACGTCGACCTCGCTGACCCGCACCGACGGGTCGGCCGCGACCACCCGCAGCACCAGCACGAACCGCGCCGCCAGCGAGCGTGCCGTCGCCTCGTCGAACAGGTCGGTCGCGAACTCGATGGCTCCGGTCAGCCTGCCGTGCGCCTCCTGCAGGTACACGCCGAGGTCGACCTTGGCGGTGTCGTCGTCCACGACCAGGCCGCGGACGGCGAGCCCGGTCGGGGTCGAGGAGGCGTCCACCGCCCGGTCGACGTTGTTGAGCGACAACGTGACCTGGAACAGCGGGTGCCGCGACAGCGACCGCTCCGGGTTGAGCACCTCCACGAGCCGCTCGAACGGCACGTCCTGGTTCGCGTACGCGCCCAGGTCGACGTCGCGGACCCGGCCGACCAGCTCGGCGAACGTCGGGTCGCCGGAGACGTCCGTGCGCAGCACCAGCGTGTTGACGAAGAACCCGACCAACCCGGCCAGTGCCTCGTCCGTGCGGCCCGCGATCGGCGAGCCGAGCGGGATGTCCGTGCCGGCGCCGAGCCTGCTCAGCAACATCGACAGCGCGGCCTGCACCACCATGAACAACGTCGCGCCGGTCTGCCGCGCCACCTCGGTCAACGCGGCGTACAGCTCGTCGGGAACCTCGAACTCCAGTGTGCCGCCGCGGTAGCTCGCCACCGGGGGACGCGGTCGGTCGGTGGGCAGCGCCAGTTCGGCAGGCAGCCCGTTCAGCGCCTCCTTCCAGTGGGCGAGTTGCTTAGAGATCGTGCTGTCCTGGTCGTCCTCGTCGCCCAGCACCTCCCGTTGCCACAGCGTGTAGTCCGCGTACTGCACCGGCAGCTCCGTCCACGGTGGAGCCTCGCCTGCCGCACGGGCCGCGTACGCCGTCGTCAGGTCGCGGCTGAGCAGCGGACCCGACCAACCGTCACCCGCGATGTGGTGCAGCAGCAACAACAGCACGTGGCTCTGCGGCCCGGTCACGAACAGCACCGCGCGCAGCGGCGGTTCCGCCGCCAGGTCGAACCCGTGTTGCGACGCCAGGTCGAGCTCGCCCAGCAGCTCGTCCTCGGTCGTGTGCACGACCGTCAGACCGGGACGTGCCTCCGGCAGCACGCACTGGAACGGACCATCGGCGTCCTCGCCGAAGACCGTGCGCAGCGTCTCGTGCCGCGTCACGACGTCCACCAGCGACTGCCGCAACGCGTCGTGGTCCAGTGGACCCTCCATCCGCATCGCACCGCGGATGTTGTAGGTCGGCGACGGCCCTTCGAGCTTGTTCATGAACCACAGGCGCTGCTGCGCGTACGACAACGGCAGCCGCTCCGGTCGCGGCGTGACCGCCCTGACCCCGGCCCGCGCACCTGACGCGCCGTCCAGCGCGGCGGCGAGACCCGCGACGGTGGGAGTCTCGAACAGCTGCCGGATCGACACCTCGGCGGACAGGCTCTCGCGCACCCGGCTGACCAGCTTCGTGACCAGCAGCGAGTGCCCGCCCAGTGCGAAGAAGTCGTCGTCGGCGCCGACCTCGGCCACGCCCAGCACCTCGGCGAACAGCCCGCAGAGGACCACCTCGCGCGGGGTCCGCGGTGCCCGGCCGCCTGCGGCCGCACCCCAGTCGGGTGCGGGCAGCGCGGCCCGGTCCACCTTGCCGTTGCCGGTCAGCGGCAGGTCGTCGAGCACCAGCACCGCCGCAGGCACCATGTACTCCGGCAACGAGGCCGAGACCTCGTCCCGAATCGCCTGCGGGTCGACGGTCGCACCGGGTTCCGGCACCACGTACGCGGTGAGCCTGCGGTCACCGGGGTTGTCCTCGCGCACGATCACCGTGCCGCGGGCGACCCCGCGGGCGGACAGCACCGCGGTCTCGACCTCACCCAGTTCGACCCGGTAGCCACGCACCTTGACCTGGTCGTCGACCCGCCCGAGGTACAGCAGCCTGCCGTCGTCATTCCAGCGCGCCCAGTCGCCGGTGCGGTAGAGCCTTCCCGCGCCGAAGGGGTTCGCCACGAACCGGGACGCGGTCAGGCCCGGCCGGTTCAGGTAGCCCTGCGCCAGCATGTCGCCCGCGATGTAGAGCTCACCGCGCACCCGCGGCGGCACCGGCTGCAACGCGTCGTCGAGCACGTATATCTGAGTGTTCCAGGTGCCCCTGCCCACCGGGACCTCACCGGGTGCCAGCGGATCGGTGACCCGCACGCGTTCCACGATGCAGCCGACGGTCGCCTCGGTCGCGCCACCTTCGTTGATCACGGTGGCACCGGGGTGGCGCGCGAGCCACTGCCGCACGACCTCGCTCATCAGGGCCTCGCCGCCGACCACGAGCTCACCGGTCGGCGAGAACTGGTTCGGCAGCGCCAGCAGCAGCGACATGTGCGCGGGCGTGACCTTGAGGAACGTCGGTCGCAGCACCTCCGCGTCCTCGGCCAGCGGCGCGACCTGCACGCAGCCACCCGTGACGAGCGGGGCGAGCAGGGACGTGACGGTCAGGTCGAACGCAACCGGCGAGTGCAGCAACGTGCGGCCTGCGACGCTCGGGTAGTTCTCGGCCGCATAGGACAGGTAGAGGTTGAGCGGCCCGTGCTCGATCACGACGCCCTTCGGCCGTCCCGTCGAACCGGACGTGTAGATCACGTACACCGGATCGAGCGGCGACAGCTCCGGAGACGTGAATCCCGCGTCTCCGTCGTCGGTCACGCAGATCTGCTCGGGCCCGGCCGGAAGCACCACGTCCGGCGCCGTGATCACCAGCGTGGGCTTCGCGTCGTCGAACGTGAAGCGGATGCGCTCGGCCGGGTAGTCCGGCTCGATCGGCACGTACGCCGCGCCCGCCCACGTCACCGCCATGATCGCCACCACGAGGTCGATCGAGCGCGGCATGACGATCGCGACCAGCGACCCCTTGCCGACTCCCCGCCCCGCCAGCACGGACGCGAACCGGCGGACGCGCTCACCCAGTTCGGTGTAGGTGACTTCCACCGAGCCCTCGACCAGGGCGAGTGCGCCGGGCGTGCGGGCGACCTGCCGGGCGAACAGCTCCGGCAGGGTGGCGGGAACGACCTCGTGGCCGGTGTCGTTCCACTCCACCAGCATCCGGTGCCGCTCGGCCGGGTCCAGTACGTCGATCTCGGCGATCCGGCGGTCCGGCGCCGCCGCCATCGCCTCCAGGACCAGCACGAACC
The DNA here is from genome assembly GCF_017876325.1 of Saccharothrix coeruleofusca. NCBI lineage: Bacteria > Bacillati > Actinomycetota > Actinomycetes > Pseudonocardiales > Pseudonocardiaceae > Saccharothrix > Saccharothrix coeruleofusca. The sequence goes on along the minus strand of NZ_JAGINV010000001.1, from coordinate 987,216 downwards.
TGCGCACCATGCTCTGCGCGGTGTCGTCGTCGAACAGGTCGGCGCTGTAGAGCAACGCACCCCGCACCCCGGCGGGAGCGCCGTTTTCGCCGCGCTTCTCCGCCAGCCCGAACAGCAGGTCGGTGCGGGCGACGCCGGTCTCCGTGGTGCCGGGCGTGATCGTGACGCCGAGCAGCTCCTCGACCTCGGCGGTCGCGGACTGCTGGTCGGTGCTGTCGACCGTGAGCACGGTCTGGCACAACGGTTGCCGCGCGAGCGACCGTTCCGGGTTGAGCGCCTCCACCAGCCGCTCGAACGGCACATCCTGGTTCGCGTACGCGGCCAGGTCGGTCTCCCGCACCCGTTCGACCAGCTCGGCCACCGTCGGGTCGCCGGAGACGTCGGTGCGCAGCACCAGCGTGTTGATGAAGAGGCCGACCAGGTCGTCGGTCGCGGCGTCGGTGCGGCCCGCGACCGGCGAACCGATCGGGATGTCCGTGCCGCCGCCGAGCCGGGTCAGTAGCGTGGCGACCGCGGCCTGCGCCACCATGAAGAGACTCGCCCTGGTCTGCCGCGCGAGCCGCAGCAGACCAGTGTGCAGCTCGGGTGACAACGCGAACTCGATCCGCCCGCCCTGGTAGGTCGGCACGGCCGGGCGCGGCCGGTCCAGCGGGAGCTGCAGCTCGACCGGCAGGTCGGCCAGCGTCTCGGTCCAGTAGCCGAGCTGGTCGTCGATGGCACCACCGTCGAGCTGGTCCCGCTGCCACAGGGCGTAGTCCGCGTAGGCGACCGGCAGCGGAGTCCACTGTGGAGACTCACCTGCCTTGCGCGCGGCGTAGGCGGTGGCGAGGTCGCGCACCAGCACCGGCATCGACCAGCCGTCACCGGCGATGTGGTGGATCAGCACCAGGAGCAGCCGCTCCTGCGCGCCCAGTTCGAAGAGCCACGACCGCACCGGGACCTCGTTGGCGAGGTCGAAGGCGTACCGCGCGGCCTCAGCGCGTTGTGCCTCCAGGGTCTCCTCGGTCGCGGGGACGACCAGCAGCGGCGGTTCGACCGCGTCGAGCACCACCTGGTAAGCACCCTTGCCGTCCTCGGCGAAGACCGTGCGCAACGGTTCGTGCCGCTCGACGACGTCACCGATGGCCTGCCGCAGCGCCGCCACTTCGAGCGAACCGGACAGTCGCAAGGTCAGCGGGATGTTGTAGGTCGCGCTCGCGCCCTCGACCCGGTTCATGAACCACAACCGCTGCTGCACGAACGACAACGGCACGCGTTCCGGCCGCGGCACGACCGGCCGCACGCCCACGCGGCCGGTCTCGGCGTACCGCACCGCCTCCGCGACCCCGGCGACGGTCGGCGTCTCGAACAGCTGCCGCACCGAGATCTCCGCGTTCAGCGTCGACCGGATCCGGCTGAGCAGCTGGATTGCGAGCAGCGAATGCCCGCCCAGTTCGAAGAAGCTGTCCTCGGGGCTCACCTCCGCGGCGCCGAGCACCTCGGCGAAGAGTCCGCAGAGGATCTCCTCGGTCGGCGTGCGCGGCGCACGCCCGGTCGCGGACCCGTACTCCGGCGCGGGCAGGGCCTTGCGGTCGACCTTGCCGTTCACGTTGAGCGGGAACGACTCCAGCCGCACGAAAGCCGAGGGCACCATGTAGTCCGGCAGCACCGAGCGCAGGCCGGCCGCGTCGTGCTCGCCCACCACGTACGCCACCAGCCGCACATCACCCGGCCGGTCCTCGCGCGCCAGCACGACGCACTGCCGCACGCCGGGCTGCGCGGCCAGCGCGGCCTCGATCTCGCCCAGCTCGATGCGGAACCCGCGCACCTTCACCTGGTGGTCGACCCGGCCGATGAACCGCAGTTCCCCGTCGGCGGCCCAGCTCACCAGGTCGCCGGTCCGGTACATCCGGCTCGGTCCGAACGGGTTGGCGACGAACCGTTCCGCCGACAGCCCCGGCCGGTTCAGGTAGCCGCGAGCGACACCGTCGCCGGAGATGTAGAGCTCGCCGGGAACGCCGGGGGGCACCGGCCGCAGCGCGGAGTCCAGCACGTACACCTGCGTGTTCGCGAGCGGTCGGCCGATCGCAGGCGCGACCGCGTCCTGGCCGATCTCCGACGACGTCGACCACACCGTGGTCTCGGTGGGGCCGTAGAGGTTCGTCAGCGACGGCACCTCGGCGCGCAACCGGCGCATCAGGTCCACCGGCAGCGCCTCTGCCCCGATGAACGCCCGGATCCCGCTCAGCTCGCCGGGTTCGATCTCACCCAGCAACGCCTGCCAGAGGCTGGGCGTCGCCTGCAGCACGGTGGCGTCGCGCAGGAGCTCGCGCAGCACCGCCGGGTCGCGACTCTCGTCCGCGTCCGGGACGACCAAGATCGCGCCGGACAGCACCGCAAGGAACAGCTCGGGCTTCGCCATGTCGAACCCGACCGGGGCGACCGCGACCATCCGGTCGCCCGGACCGAGGCCGAAGATCGGCGCGAACGCCGTCATCGCGTTGAGCAAGGCGTGCCTCGAGATCACGACGCCCTTGGGCTTGCCCGTCGAACCGGACGTGTAGACCACGTACGCCGGATGCTCCCCCGAGCACGTCACCCGCGGGCTGTCCGCGCGTGGCTCGACGACCGCGAGGTCCTCCGGCGTGACGGTGAACGCGGGCCGCGCGTCGTCCAGCACGGCCCGCCGCCGGTCCGCCGGATGGGTCAGCTCCAGCGGCAGGTACGCGGCGCCCGACTTCAGCACGCCCAGCACCGCGACGATCGTCTGCTCCGACTTCGGCAGCGCGAGCGCCACCAGGTCCTCCGGGCCTGCGCCGCGCGCGATCAGCCAGTGCGCGAGGCCGTTGGCCAGTTCGTCCAGCTCGCGGTAGGTCAGCGAGTCGTCCCGGCCGATCACCGCCAGCGCGTCCGGCTGGCGGGCGGCGGTGTCCTCGAACCACTCGACGATCGACCCCGCCTCGACGGCGACGGCCGTGTCGTTGACCGTCTCCAGCAGGTGACGGCGTTCTTCGCCGGTCAGCAGCTCGATGCCGGCCAGCACGCCCCGCTCGGTCAGCACCTTCCGCAGGCGGCCCACGAAGGACTGCGCGGTGGCGCGGTCGAACAGGTCGGTGCTGAACTCGAGCGTCGCACCACCCGGCCGCACGGTGAGGTGCAGGTCGAAGCGGGACGTCCCGGTGTGCACCGGGTACCGGGCGGTCTCCAGGCCGTCGAACTCCAGGTCGTCGGCGGCGGACAGCACGATTTGGAACAACGGGTGGCGTGCTCGCGAGCGCACCGGGTCGGCGATCTCGACCAGCTGCTCGAACGGCACGTCCTGGTGCTCGCGGGCGATCCGCAGCGTCTCGGCCGCGCGCTCGACGAGCTCGGTGAACGTGCCGGCGCCTTCGATGTCGGTGCGCAGCACCACAGCGTCGTCCGCGCGCCCCTCGACGGGCGTGCCGAGCACCAGGTCCGTGCCCGCGCCGAGCCGGTGCAGCACGGTCAGCAGCGCCGCATGCGCCTCGGCGAAGCCGGTGCCCTCGGGCAACTCGAAGTCGATCGCGTCACCCCGATGCGTGGCGACGGGCGGTCGCGGCCGATCGGTCGGCAGGCTCAGCTCGTCGGGCAGGTCCGCCAGCACGCGGCGCCAGTGGCAGGCGGACTCGCCCGTGGCGGGCGTGACCGCGATCGGCGGCACCGGCTCGCCCCGGTACGCGGCGGCGAGCTGGCCGGAGAACGAGGACCACCCCCGGCCCGCGCTGTGGTGCATCACCAGCAGCAGCACGTGGTCGTCCGCCGCGAGCCGCAGCAGCCCAGCCCGCACCGGGATCTCGGAGGTCAGGTCGAACGGCCGCAGCGCGAAGTCCTCCAGCTCCGCGAGGCAGGCGATCTCCAGCTCGACCTCGTCCAGCAGCAGGGCGTGCGTCTCGTCCACGAGCAGTGTGCGCAGCGCCGGGTTGGCGGCCACGACGGCGCTCAGCGCGCCGCGCAACCGGGGCAGGTCGAGCTTTCCGCGCAACCGCACCGCTTCCGGCACGTTGTAGAGAGCAGAGCTCTCCTGCAGGTTGTGCAGCAGCCACAACCGCCGCTGGTCCGCGGTCAGCTCCAGCCGCCGCGTGGACGGGCCGACCGTACGCGCCAGCGACTCCGGTGTCGGTGACTCGAAGACCTGGCGCATCGTGAGTTCGGCGCCGAGGTCCTGCCGCATCCGGCTGACCAGCCGTGCCACCAGCAGCGAGTGGCCGCCGCGCTCGAAGAAGTTGTCGTCCGCACTGACCTCGGGCACGCCGAGGACCTCGGCGAACAACGCGCACAGCTCGCGTTCGCGGGTCGTGCGTGGCGCACGGCCCGCGCTGGCGGGAGCCTCGGGCAGGGGCAGCGCCTTGCGGTCGATCTTGCCGTGCGCGGACACCGGCAGGGCGTCCATTCGCACGAACGTCCACGGCACCATGTGTTCCGGCAATGACGTGCTCGCGTGTTCCCGCAGGTCACCGAAGTCGGCGTCGCCCACGACGTATGCGACGAGGCTCAGATCGCCTGGCCGCAGTTCGCGGGCGAGCACGACGACGTGGTCCACCGCCGGGTGGCTCGCGAGCACCGACTCGATCTCGCCCAGCTCGATCCGGAAGCCGCGGATCTTGACCTGGTCGTCGGTGCGGCCGAGGAACTCCAGGTAGCCCTGAGGGCTCCAGCGCGCCAGGTCACCGGTGCGGTACAGGCGTCCCTCCGGCCCGGCCACGAAGCGCTGGGCGGTCAGGGAAGGACGGTTCAGGTAGGCGTCCGCGAGCTGGACTCCCGCGAGGTACAGCTCGCCGGGAACACCGGCGGGCACCGGGCGCAGGAAGCGGTCGAGCACGTGCACCCGCGTGTTCCAGACGGGCCGCCCGATCGGCACGACCGCGTCCTCACCATCGGGCCTGCACTCCCAGTACGTGACGTCGACCGAGGCCTCGGTCGGGCCGTACAGGTTGTGCAGACCGGCGGGCAGCAGCTCGGCGAACCGGCGGCGGGCCGAGTCGGGCAGCGCCTCACCACTGCAGATCACCCGACGCAGTCCGGTGCACCGAGCGGCCGACGGCTCCGCCAGGAACTCCTGCAGCATCGAAGGCACGAAGTGGACGGTGGTGATCCGTTCGCGCTGGATCAGCCCGGCCAGGTAGGCCGGGTCACGGTGCCCGTCCGGCTTGGCCACGACCAGCGTCGCGCCGGTGATGAGCGGCCAGAAGAACTCCCAGACGGACACGTCGAACCCGGCGGGCGTCTTCTGCAGCACCCGGTCGTCGGCGGTGAGCCCGTACTCGTGCTGCATCCACAGCAACCGGTTGACGATGCCCGCGTGCGGGATCACCGCACCCTTGGGTTTGCCGGTCGAACCGGACGTGTAGATCACGTACGCCGGATGCGCAGGCAGCAGTCCGGAGTCGAACGGGGCGGCGTCCTCGGCCGCGAGGTCGAGCTCACCGAGGAAGTCCTCGGTGAGCACCAGTGACGGCTGCGAGTCCGCCAGCACGTGGGCGATCCGCTCGGCCGGGTAGCCGGGATCGACCGGCACGTAGGCCGCGCCCGCCTTGTGCACGGCGAGCAGCGACACGACGAGGTCGAGCGAGCGCGGCAACGAGACGGCGACCAGCCCACCTGGCCCGGCACCGTGCCGGACGAGCACGCGGGCGAGCCGGGTGGCCCGTTCATCGAGTTCCGCGTAGGACAGCGACTCGTCCTCGAACACCAGCGCCTGAGCGTCCGGCGTCCGGCGCACCTGCTCGCTGAACAGTGCGGCCAGCGTGGTGGACGGCACGTCCACGCGGGTGTCGTTCCACTTGGCGAACCGGTCGGCGGGCAGCAGCACGTCGATCTCGCCGACCCGGCGGCCGGGTGCGGCGACGACGGTCTCCAGCACTCGCAGCAACCGGTCGGTGAGGTTGCGCGCAGTGGCAGGCTCGAACAGGTCGGTGCTGTACAGCAACGCGCCGCGCAGCCCCTCTTCCCGGTCGTTGAACGTGAAGAGCAGGTCGAACTTCGCCGCCGCCGCGCGCACCGGCTGCGGTACGACCTCCGCGCCGAACAACCCGCCGAGTTCGCCCGCGGTCAGCCCGAGGCCCGCGTTGTCGAACGTGAGCATCACCTGGAACAGCGGGTGCCTGCTGAGCGAGCGCTCCGGGTTCAGCACCTCGACGAGCCGTTCGAACGACACGTCCTGGTTCGCGTACGCCTCCAGGTCGGTGTCGCGCACCCGGCCCAGCAGCTCGGCGAACGCGGGATCACCGGAGAGGTCCGTGCGCAGCACCAGCGAGTTCACGAAGAACCCGACCAGGCCCTCGACGGCCTCGTCGACTCGACCCGCGACAGGCGTGCCGATCGGGATGTCCGTGCCACCGCCCATGCGGCACAACAGGACCGCCAGGGCGGCCTGCACGACCATGAACACGCTCGTCCCCGTGTCGCGGGCGAGCGCGGACAACGCGGCGTGCAGCTCGGCTGACACGTCGAACTCGACGCGGTCACCCCGGTAGGACGCCACCGCCCGTCGTGGCCGGTCGACAGGCAGGTCCAGCTGGGTGGGCAGTCCGGCCAGCTGATCGCGCCAGTAGCCGAGCTGGCGGGCCGCCGGGCTGTCCGCGTCGTCCTCGGCGCCGAGCACTTCCCGCTGCCACAGCGCGTAGTCCGCGTACTGCACGTCGAGCGACGGCAGCGTCCGGCCCGCGTAGAGCTCACCCAGTTCACGCAGCAGCAAGGAAACCGACCAGCCGTCGCCCGCGATGTGGTGCAGCAGCACCAGGACCACGGACTCGTCGCCGGTCTCGAACACGGTCACCCGCACCGGGCACTCCGCGGCCAGGTCGAACACGTACCCCGACGCTTCGGCGAGCCTGCTCGCGAGCTCGTCTTCCTCGCACTGCACCACTTCCAGCGCCGCGGTCGCGTCCGGGAGCACGACCTGCACGGGCTGGCCGGTGCCTTCCTCGTAGACGGTCCGCAGCACCTCGTGCCGCGCGACGACACCCGCGAGCGCCTGCCGCAGCCGTGCCACGTCGAGCCGCCCGGACACGCGCAGCGCCATCGGCAGGTTGTAGACGGCGTTCGGCTCCTCGAAGCGGTGCAGGAACCACAACCGCCGCTGCCCGGAGGACAACGGGACCTCGGCCGGCCTCCGCACGGGCACGACGCCCGCGCGGGCCTCGTCCGCACCGTCCAGGCAGGCCGCGAGTCCGGCAGGTGTGGGGTTGCCGAAGATCTGCTGGATGGACAGCTCGGCCTTGAGCGTCGACCGGATGCGCCCGGCGAGCCGCACGGCGAGCAGCGAATGCCCGCCCAGCAGGAAGAAGTCGTCGTCCACGCCGACCGCCGCGACCCCGAGCACCTCGGCGAAGAGGCCGCACAGGATCTCTTCGCGCGGGGTTCGCGCCGCACGGGAGCGGGCGGACGTCGCGCGTTCCGGTGCGGGCAGAGCCTTGCGGTCGAGCTTTCCGTTGACCGTCAACGGCAACGCGTCCAGCACGACGAACGCGGCCGGCACCATGTACGCGGGCAGCGCACCGGTGAGCCGGTCGCGCAACGCCGCCACGTCGACGTCCCCGACGACGTAGGCGACCAATCCCTCGTCGCCCGCGCTGATCTCCCGCAGCACCACGGCCGCGTCGGTGACCTCCGGCTGCGTGACGATCTTCGTCTCGATCTCGCCCAGCTCGATGCGGAACCCGCGGACCTTCACCTGGTGGTCGGACCGGCCGAGGTACTCGAGCCCGTCGGCCGTCCAGCGCGCCAGGTCGCCGGTGCGGTAGAGCCGGCCGGTGCCGAAGGGGTTCGCGACGAACCGGGCCGACGTGCGGCCCGGTTGGTTCAGATAGCCCTGGGCCAGACCGGAACCCGCGATGTACAGCTCACCCGTGACACCGGGTGCGACCAGCCGCAGGTTGTCGTCCAGGACGTATGCGGACAGGTCCGCGATCGGCCCGCCGATCATGCTGCGCGACACGGTGTCGTCCAGCGCCACGTAACTGACGTGCACGGTCGTCTCGGTGATGCCGTACATGTTGGACAGCAACGGGCCGTCCGGGTGCCGCGCGTACCAATCGGCCAGGCGGGCCGGATCGAGCGCCTCGCCGCCGAACACGACGTGCCGCAACGCGAGCTCGCGGCCGGGGTTCTCGGCATCGGCCTGCGCGAGCTGGTAGAACGCAGACGGCGTTTGGTTGAGGAACGTCACCCGCTGCTCGGCGAGCAGTGCGAGGAAGTCCTCCGGCGAACGGCTGACGTCGTGCGGCACCACGACGAGCTTGCCGCCGTGCAGCAGCGGTCCCCACAGCTCCCAGACCGAGAAGTCGAAGGCGTAGCTGTGGAACAACGTCCAGACGTCGGTCTCGGCGAACCCGAAGTGACGCTCGGTCGCCGTCATCAGCCGGACGACGTTCTCGTGCGTGACGACGACGCCCTTCGGCTCGCCGGTGGAACCCGAGGTGTAGATGACGTACGCGGGGTGCTGCGGCAGCAACGGGGCGGTCCGGTCCACGACATCGGTCGCGGGGTGGTGGATCAGCAGGTCCTCGTCGTCCAGGACGACCACGTCCGCAGGCAGGTCGGCGGGCAACCGCCCGGCCTGCGAGCGCACCGTCAGCAGCACGGTCGCGGATGCGTCGCCGAGCAGGAAGCGGATGCGGTCGACCGGCTGCACCGGGTCGATCGGCAGGTACGCGGCCCCGGACTTGAGCACGCCGAGCACTGCGGGGACGAGCTCGGGCCCACGCGGGAGCAGCAGTGCCACCACGGCTCCCGCCCGCAGACCGCGATCGATCAGGTGATGTGCCAACCGGTTCGACGTCTCGTTCAGCGCGGCGTACGACAGTTCCGCCCCACCGCAGACCACCGCGGTGGCGTCCGGTGTGCGGCTCGCCTGAGCCTGGAAGAGCTCGGGAATCGTGGCACCGAGGTCGGCGACATCACCGGTGCCCTCGCCACGCCGCTGGAGGCTCGCCAGCTCGGCGTCGCCGAGCAGCCGCACGGCACCGACAGGGACGTCGGCGGACTCCGGGACCAGCGCGAAGAGCCGCAGCACCTGGTCCGCCAGCGACTCGACGGTCGCGAGGTCCAGCGCGTCCGGCCGGTAGTCGAGGTGAAACCGCAGCGTGCGGCCCGGTCCGACGATGAACGTCAGCGGGTAGTGCGTCGCGTCGCCGCCGCGCGCCACGATGCCGGTGACGGCGAGCCCGCCCTCCACGACGGATCCACTCGACGGGTAGTTCTGGAACGCGCACAACGTGTCGAACAGCTCGCGGCCGCCCTGGCTGTCGTTGAGCCCGAGGTGCTGGTGCGGCAGGAGGGCGGACTGCTCCGCCTGCAGGCGCTTCAGCAGGCCGAGCAGCTCCTCGCGCGGGTTCAGCGAGACGCGCAGCGGTACGGTGTTGATGAACATGCCGACCATCGACTCGACGCCGTCGAGCTCCGGTGGCCTGCCGGACACCGTGATACCGGTGACGACGTCGTCGCGGCCGGTGAAGCCGCCGAGCACGAGACCCCAGATGCCCTGCACGACGGTGTTCAGCGTCAGCCCGTTCACACGCGCCCACCTCGTAAGGGCGCCTGTGTCCTCCTCGGATAGCTCGCGGTGCACCTGCTCGGGCAGCACCGCCTGCGTCGACACCCCAGGCGCGACGAGAGTGGGTTCGTCGACGTCGCCCAGCGCGTCCCGCCACGCCCTCAGCGCGGCCTCACGATCCTGACCGCCGAGCCAGCGCAGGTAGTCGCCGAACGGGCGGGCCCTCGGCAGTGCCGCCGTCTGCCCGCACAGCGCCAGGAACTCGCGCACCAACACGGGCAGCGACCAGCCGTCCACCACCACGTGGTGGAACGTCAGCACCAACCGGTAACCGTCCTCGACGCGGATCAGCAGGAACCGCAGCAGCGGCGGCGTGGCCAGGTCGAACCGGCGCCGCCGTTCGGCCTCGATCAGCGCCTCCGACTCCGCGGCCGACGCGGACACCTCCTGCCAGGCCAGCGGAACCGAGCGCACCACGAGCTGCGCCAGCTCACCGGACTTGCGCGGCCGGAAGCAGGCACGGAGGCTGTCGTGCCGCTCGACCAGCGCCTGCGCGGCCCTGCGCACCACCGGCACGTCGACGGGAGCGGAGAGGTCGATCACGACCTGGCCTGCGTAGAGGTCGGTGCCCTCACCAGTGAGCCGGTGGTGGAACAGCAGGCCTTCCTGCAGCGGCGAGAGCGGAAGGACGTCCTGGACCACTCGGGACTGTCGGCTCACCGGAACTCCGATCTGTGGTAGCGGGGAGATCACGTCAACGTCTCCCACTCGTTCTCGAGCTCTGCCTCGAAGTCATCGATCTGGTCGTCGATGGACTGCTCCGCACGGGCCACCAACTCGCCCAGCGCGCGCAGCCAGGAGTCCGCGAGCGCACGGACCTCCGCCTCGTCCAGCACCCCGGTCGCGTACGTCCAGGTGGCGACGAGTTCCGAGCCGTCACCGACGTGGCGAGCACCGGTGTTGATCTCCAGCACGTGCGTCAGCGGCATGGCCGGATCGTGCTCCGGTCCGGTGTCCACATCGGATACCGGCGACCAGTCGGCGTCCTCGGCGGGGAAGGACCGGCCCAGGTAGTTCAGGATGATCTGCGGTCGGGCCAGCGGTTCCAGCACAGCCCGCGTGTCCGCGTCGAGATGACGCAGCACGCCGAAGCCGATGCCGTGATCCGGATGTGCCCGCACCTGCTCCCCGACCAGGCCTACCTGCGTCACGGCGTCGGCGGCGAACTCCAGCCGCAACGGGTGCACCGTGGTGAACCAGCCGACCGTGCGCGAGAGATCCGCACCCGGCACGAGCTCCTCTTCCCGGCCGTGCCGCTCGACGTCCACCAGCACGGATCGCCCGGCCGCTTGGACCAGCGCAGCGAGCAGCAGCTCGTCCACGGCGGCCGCGAACGCCGTGGGCACCGCCGTGAGCAGCGCGTCGGTGAGGTGCTTGGGCAACGTCACCGTGACCTTGCCCGACTCGGCGCGCGTGTCGCCGTCCAGCGCACGTGACCCCAGCAGAGGTTCCGGCCTCAGCGTCTCGACCCACCTCGGCAACTCGGCCACGCGGTCCTGCGTGGCGAGGGCCTTCGCCCAGCCGCGCAGGGAGGTCGCGACCGGTGCGAGCCGCGGCGCCACGCCGGACTTGATCGCGTGCCAGGCCTCGGCGAGATCGGGCAGCAGCACACCCCACGACACCGCGTCCACCACCAGGTGGTGCAGCACCAGCAACAGTTGGTGCCGGTCCTCGAACCAGACGGCCTGCACCATCACGCCGGCCCGCGGATCGAGGCGCCGGCGTGCCGCAACGGCCTCGTCCCGGATGTCCGCACGGGACACTCGGCGCAGCTCTACCTGGGTGCCGGGTGCGTCGATGTGAAGGGACCAGCCGCCACCGGCGCCGGAACCGGCGGATCGCAGCGCAGCGGGCTCGCCTCCCCCATCACCCGCGACGTCCAGCCGCATCCGCAGCGCGTCGTGGTGGTCGACCAGCGCCTGCAACACCTGCCGCAACTGCTCCTCAGTGGCCTCGGCAGGCACCCGCAGCAGGTACGACTGGCTGAAGTGGCCGATCGGCCCGCCGCGTTCGGCGAACCTGTGCACGATCGGCAGCAGCGGCAGGTCCCCGGTGCCGGGTTCCTGCGCGATGGGCTGACGCGCGTCCTGCGCCACCAGTGCCAGCGCGGCGACGGTCTGCTGTTCGAACACGTCCCTGACGGTGAACCGCAGACCCGCGCGGCGGGCCCTGCTCACCAGCCCGATCGCCATGATGCTGTCGCCGCCGAGTGCGAAGAAGCCGTCGTCGACGCCCACCCGGCCGGTCCGCAGCACCTCCGCGAAGAGGGTGCAGAGCAACGCCTCGGTGTCGTCGCCTGCCTCGCGGAACCCGGCCCCGGTGAACTCCGGTGCAGGCAGCGCCGCGCGGTCCAGCTTCCCGTTCGCGGTCAGCGGCAACGCGTCCATGACCACGAACGCGGCCGGGATCAGGTGACCGGGCAACGTCTTCGCGAGCTTCGTCCGGCTCGGCAGGCCGCCCACGACGTAGGCGACGAGCCTGCCGTCACGCACGACCACGGCGGCCTGCTCGACCTGCTCGCGCAGCACCGACTCGATCTCGGCGGGCTCGATCCGGAACCCGCGCAGCTTCACCTGGTCGTCCGCGCGGCCGACGAACCGCAGCTGGCCGGTCGCGGTCGGGCGGACCAGGTCGCCCGTGCGGTACATGCGACCGTGCGGTGAGGCGACGAACCGTTGCGCGGTCAGCCCCGGCCTGCCGAGGTAGCCACGAGCCAGGGAGGGGCCTGACACGTACAGCTCACCGGTCACACCCGGTGGCACCGGGCGCAGGTGGCGATCGAGCACGTGCACGCCGACGTTCGCGATCGGCCTGCCGATCGGCGGGATCTCCTCGCCGGTCAGCGGGGCGCTCGTGACCACGTTGACGGTGGTCTCGGTCGGGCCGTACGCGTTGATCATCGTGCGGCCCGCCGACCAGCGCCGCGCCACGTCCTGCGAGACCGCCTCGCCGCCCACGACGAGCGTGGAGACGGGCAGTTCGGCGTCATCACCGAGTGCCGCCACCACCGACACCGGCAACTTCGCGTAGGTGATCCGGTTGCTCGCCACGAAGTCCGCGAGGTCGGTGCGGTCCGGCATCACCACCAGCGTCGCGCCGGTCGACCAGGCCGTCCACATCTCCAGCACCGACACGTCGAAGCTGAACGAGGCGAACTGCAGCACGCGGCCGCCGGCGTCCACGCCGTGCTCGGCGGCGAGCGTCAGCAGGCTGCCGAACCCGCGGTGGGTGACGACGACACCCTTGGGCCACCCGGTGGTGCCGGAGGTGTAGATGACGTACGCGGGCTGGTCAAGTCCTATGTGGACGCTAGGTGCACTGCCGGGCAGCGTGCTCACGTCCGGGATTTCCCGCAGCACGAGGGCCGGTTGCGCGTCGGCGATCATGAACTCGATCCGCTCGGCCGGGTACTCCGGGTCGAGCGGCAGATAGGCGGCGCCTGCCTTCAGCACACCGAGCATCGCGACGAACGCGTCCGCCGTGCGGCCGAACTCGAGCGCCACCAGCTGTTCCGCGCCGATGCCCTGACCGATCAGCCAGTGCGCCACTCGGTTCGCCCGTGCGTCCAGCTCGGTGTAGGTCAGGGTGACGTCACCGCACTCGACCGCCACCGCGTCCGGTGCCCGCAGCGAGAACAGGCCGGGCAGCGGCAGTCGCGGGACGTCCGCACGAGCCCGCTGCTGTGGGACTTCGGCCGCGGTGAAGGCGCTCACCGCCTCGTCCGGCTCGGCCACCAACCGATCGAGCAACTGCACGAACAGATCCACGACGGACTGCGCGGTGGTGTGCTCGAACAGATCGGTGCCGTAGACCAGCTCGCCGTCCAGGTCGTCCGCGCGAACGTTGAACGTCAGGTCGAACTTGGCCGTGCCCAGGTCGAGGTCGTACCGCGTCACGTCCAGCCCCGGCAGCCGCCGGACGGCCTCCATGGCGGTGCGCCGGTCAGCGCCGTCGACGTTCAGCATCACCTGGAAGAGCGGATGCCGCGACATCGACCGCTCCGGCGCCAGCGCGTCCACGAGGCGTTCGAACGGCACGTCCTGGTGCGCGAACGCGGCCAGGTCGGTCTCCCGCACCCGCGCCAGCAGTTCGCGGAACGACGGGTCGCCCGTCAGGTCGTTGCGCAGCACCAGGGAGTTCACGAAGAACCCGATCAAGTGCTCCACGGCCTCGTCGGTCCGGCCCGCGACCGGGGTGCCGATCGGCACGTCGGTGCCGCCGTCCAGTCGTGAGAGCAGCACGGCCAGCGCGGCCTGCAGAACCATGAACAGCGTGACGTCCTCGGCCTGAGCGAGGGCGGTGATCCGGTCCCGCACCCCGGCGGGCAGGACGAATTCCACCCGGCCGCCGCGGTAGGACGGCACGGCGGGACGCGTCCGGTCCGCGGGCAGGGACAGCTCGGCAGGCAGGCCGCGCAGCGCGTCCGCCCAGAACGTCAGCTGCCGCGAGACCAGGCTCGCCGGGTCGTCCTCGGAACCGAGCAGTTCGCGCTGCCACAGCGCGTAGTCCGCGTACTGCACCGGCAGCGGTCGCCACTGCGGCGCACCACCCGAACGGTACGCCGCGTACGCCTCGGTCAGCTCACCGGCGAGGACCGGCAGCGACCAGCCGTCAGCGGCGACGTGGTGCAGCAGGAGCAACAGCACGTGGCTGTCCGGCCCGGTGGTGAACACCGTGGCCCGCACCGGCGGTTCGGAGGTGATGTCGAACGCGTACCGGGCGGCGGCGACGAGCTCCGCGTCCAGCTGTTCACCGGTCACCTCCGCGACGTCGAGCACCGGTCGCACGGACGGCAGCACGACTTGGTGCGCGCCCCCATCGTCGGCGACGAGCACGGTGCGCAGCGTCTCGTGCCGCCACACGACGTCACTGAGCGCTAGTTCCAGCGCGGCCCGGTCGAGGTCACCGGACAACCGCAGCGCGGCGGCGATGTTGTAGCCTGGGTTCGGGCCGTGCAGCTCGTGCAGCACCCACAAACGTTGCTGAGAAGCGGACAACGGCACGCGATCCGGCCGTTGCCGCCGCACGATCGCTGCACGATCGGACGACTCGGACGGCAACACGTCGTACAGCGCACGGACGGTCGTGTGCTCGAACAGGCTGCGGATCGGCACCTCGACCCCGAACACCGAGCGCAGGCGGCTCACGAGCTTCGTCACGAGCAGCGAGTGCCCACCCAGCGCGAAGAAGTCGTCCTCGACGCCGACCGACGGCACCCCGAGCACCTCGGCGAAAACCCGGCACAGCACCGCTTCCCTGCTGTCACGCGGCTCCGCGGTGCCCACGTGGATCTCCGGCGCAGGCAGCGCCTTGCGGTCCAGCTTCCCGTTCCCGCTCAGCGGCAGCTCGTCCAGCACCACGAACGCCGACGGCACCATGTGGTCGGGCAGCACCTCGCGCAGCGACTCCCGCGCAGGCGGCGTGCCGACGACGTAGCCCACCAGCCGGTCGCCGTCCCGCAACACCACCGCGGCCTCGGTCACCCCCGGCGACCGCAGCAACGCCGACTCGATCTCGCCCAGCTCAACCCGCTGACCGCGGATCTTGACCTGGTCATCGGTGCGTCCCAGGTACTCCAGGTACCCGCCGGTGCTCCAGCGCGCGAGGTCACCGGTCCGGTACATCCGGCCACCGAAGGGCGATGCGACGAACCGCTCCGCGGTGAGCCCCGGCCGTCCGGCGTACCCTCGCGCGAGCTGCACACCCTCGAGGTAGAGCTCGCCCCGCACACCCGGCGGCACCGGGTGCAGGTGCCGGTCCAGCACGTGGACCCGCGTGTTCCACACCGGACGGCCGATCGGCACCGGCGCGAGTCCCGTGTCGGCGGTGCACGGCCAATAGGTGACGTCGACCGACGCTTCCGTCGGCCCGTAGAGGTTGTGCAGCCCCCGGCCCAGAACCCGGTCGAACTGCGCCCGCAGCTCACCGGACAGCGCCTCACCGCTGCAGATCACCCGGCGCAGCCCGGTGCAGGACGCGGCGGCCGGTTCGGCGAGGAACGCCTGCAACATCGACGGCACGAAGTGGACGGTTGTGATCCGCTCCCGCTTGATGATCTCGGCGAGGTACGCCGGGTCGCGGTGCCCGTCCGGCTTCGCGAGGACGAGCACGGCACCGGTGATCAGCGGCCAGAAGAACTCCCACACCGACACGTCGAACCCGGCGGGGGTCTTCTGCAGCACGCGGTCCACGCTCGTCAGGCAGTACTCGTGCTGCATCCACGCGAGCCGGTTCACGATGCCGGAGTGCGGCACGACCACGCCCTTGGGTCTGCCGGTCGAGCCGGACGTGTAGATCACGTAGGCCGCGTTGCCGGGCAGCACGTCGGACCGCACCGGCGAGTCGTCCTGCGCCAGCAGCTCGTCGCGCACGGCCGGGCTGTCGAGCATGAGCGCGCCGTCCATCGGCGCGGCCGAGGTCGTGACGACCAGCGCGGGCTTGGCGTCGGCGAGCACGAACGCGTTGCGGTCGGCCGGGTGGCCGGGGTCGATCGGCAGGTACGCCGCACCGGCCTTGTGCGTGGCGAGCAACGCGATGACCAGCTCGGGCGAGCGTGGCGCGGCGACCGCGACCACCGCGTCCGGCCCCGCTCCGCGCGCGACGAGCAGCCGGGCGAGCCGGTTCGCTCGCCGGTCCAGCTCCGCGTAGCTCAGCGTGGTGTCCTCGAACACCAGCGCAGGCGCGCGGGGCGTGCTGGCTACCTGAGCGGAGAACTGGTCGGCGAGCGTCGTCATGGCGACGCGGTGCGCGGTGGCGTTCCACGACTTCAGCAACCGCGTGCGCTCGCCGAGCGCGAGCACGTCCATCCGCGAGATCCGCACGTCCGGTGCGATGGCCTCCAGCACCCGCAGCAGCCGCTCGGTGAAGATCTGCGCGGTGAGCCGGTCGTAGAGATCGGTGCTGTACAGCAGGACTCCGCGCAGGCCGCCGTCCTGCTGCTCGCCGAAGCCGAAGAGCAGGTCGAACTTCGCCACGCCCGCATCGGTGACCTCGGGCCGGATCTTCGTGCCCAGTCGGTCGCTCAGCGCCGCCGCGGTGCCGTCCTGGTCGGAGTTGTCGAACGTCAGCATCACCTGGAACAGCGGGTGCCGCGACATCGAGCGCTCCGGTGCGACCACCTCGACCAGGCGCTCGAACGGGACGTCCTGGTGGGCGAACGCCGCCAGGTCGCCTTCCCTGACCCTGGCCACGAGCTCGCCGAACGTCGGATCGCCGGACAGATCGGTGCGCAGCACGAGCGAGTTCACGAAGAACCCGACCAGCCGCTCGACCCCTTCGTCGGTGCGACCGGCGACCGGCGTGCCGATCGGGACGTCCGTCCCGCCGCTCAACCGGCCGAGCAGCACCGCCAGCGCGGCCTGCACCACCATGAACTCGGTGGCGTCGAACGACCGCGCGAGCTCGGCGATCCGCGACCGCACCGAGGCGGGCACGCTGAACTCGAACCGGCCACCGCGGTACGACGACACCGCCGGGCGCGGCCGGTCAGCCGGGATCTCCAGCTCTACCGGGATTCCCCGCAACGCTTCCGCCCAGTACGCCACCTGACGCGAGGCGAGGCTCGCGGGGTCGTCCTCGGAGCCGAGCAGCTCCCGTTGCCACACGGCGTAGTCCGCGTACTGGGCGGGCAGCGGCGACCACTGCGGGGCCACGCCCGCCGAACGCGCGCTGTATGCCGTGGCGACGTCGTTCGCGAGCACCGGCAGGGAAGCGCCATCACCGGCGACGTGGTGCAGCACGAACAACAGCAGCTGCTCGCCCCCCAGGTCGAACAGGTGCGTGCGCAGCATGACGTCCGAGGTCAGGTCGAACGGCTCGGCGCAGGCCGCGGACACCAGTCGCGCGAGCTCGGCCTTCGCCGCCCGCACGACGGAGAACGGCACGTCCCGGCGATCGAGGATCACCTGGTGCGGGCCTTCCGCGTCCTCGCGCAGCACGGTGCGGAGCACCTCGTGCCGCTGCACGACGTCACGAACGGCCCACTCCAGCACGTCCGCGTTCAGCGTGCCGGACACCCGCAGGGCGAACGACATCGTGTAGGTGTCGCTCGGACCCTCCAGCCGGTCGAGGAACCAGAGCCGCTGCTGGGCGAAGGACAACGGCAACCGCTCCGGCCGCGCGAGCGAGCCGATGCGCGGCCGCGACGACCCGGCGCTCTCCCCTACCACGGCCGCGAGCCCGGCCACGGTCGGTGTCTTGAACAGCTGGCGGATCGTCAGCTCCACGCCGAACACCGTGCGGATCCGGGCCACCAGCGCGGTGCCGAGCAGCGAGTGCCCGCCGAGGTGGAAGAAGTTGTCGTCGACGCCCACTGATGTCAGGCCGAGCACCTCCGCGAACAGTCCGCAAAGGATCTCCTCGCGCGGGTCGCGAGGTCCGCGCCCCTCGGTGGCGGTCACCTCGGGCGCAGGCAGCGCGGCGCGCTTCACCTTGCCGGACAGGTCGACCGGCAGTTCGACGAGGAACACGAACGCGCCGGGCACCATGTGATCGGGCAGCACCCCGCCGAGGTGCTCGCGCAGCTGCGAGACCGCGGGCCGCGGTCCCTCCGCGACGACGTACGCGACGAGCCTGCGCTCACCTCGGTCCTCGCGCAGCACGACGACGCACTGCCGGACGTGGGGGTGCGCACCGAGCGCGGCCTCGACCTCGCCGAGCTCGATCCGGAACCCGCGCAGCTTCACCTGGTCGTCGGCGCGGCCGAGGTACTCCAGTTCCCCGGTGCGGTCCCAGCGCACGACGTCACCGGTGCGGTACAGCCTGCCCTCGGCGAACGGGTTGGCCACGAACCGTTCCGCGGTCAGCGCCGGGCGGCGGAGGTAACCGCGCGCCAGCCCGAGTCCCGCGAGGTACAGCTCGCCGGGAACCCCTTGCGGCACCGGCCTCAACCGTTCGTCGAGCACGTACACCCGTGTGTTGGCCGACGGCGTGCCGATCGTCACCCGGCCCTCCGGCCGCAGCCGGGACCAGGTCGCGTCGACAGTGTTCTCGGTGGGGCCGTAGGCGTTGAACATCGGGTGCGCCGCCGCCCAGCGCGCGACCAGGCCGGGGTTCGACGCCTCACCGGCGACGATCACCGCGAGGCCCGCCGGCACGTCGTCCGGTGACATCACCGCGAGTGCGGCGGGCGGGATGGTGGCGTGCGTGATGCGGCGCTCGCGGAGGAACCGGGCCAGCGGTTCGCCGGGTGCGCGCTCGTCCGCCGAGGGCACGACCAGCGTCGCGCCGGACAGCAACGCCATGCAGATCTCGGAGACCGACGCGTCGAACCCGATGGACGCGAACTGCAGCACCCGGCTGTCCGGCGTGACGCCGAACGCCTCGATCTGCGTGGCGGCGAGGCTCGACAGGCCGACGTGCGAGACGACGACGCCCTTCGGCTTGCCCGTCGAGCCGGATGTGTAGATCACGTACGCCGGGTGCCGCGGATCGTGCCGGATGATCTGGCCCGCAGTGGTCTCAGCGCTCTCCGCCAGCCACTCCGGCGTGATCGTCAACGCGGGTCCGGCGTCCTCGAGGATCGTGCGCACCCGGCCCGCCGGGGTGTCCGGGTCGATCGGCAGGTAGGCGGCACCGGTCTTGAGCACGCCCAGCACCGCGGCGATCAGGTCGGCCGACCGCGGCAACGAGAGCGCCACCACCGTCTCCGGCCCAGCGCCCGCGGCGGCCAGCCGACTGGCGATCCAGGCGGCACGCTCGTCGAGTTCAGCGTAGCTGAGCGACACGGCGCCGTGCTCGACGGCGATCCGTTCCGGACCGAGCCGGACCTGTTCGGCGAACAGGTCCGGCAGCGGTCGGACCCGCACGGCACGTGCCGTGTCGTTGCGCTCCTCGACCGTCAGCCTGCGTTCGGCAGGCAGCAGCACGTCGATGTCGCCGACGCGCCGTGAGGGGTCGGTGGTCACCGAACCGAGCACCTGGGCCAGGCGGTCCACGAGGAGCAGTGCGGTCTCCGGGTCGAACAGGTCGGTGCTGATCCGGATGCCGCCGTTCATGCCGGCGGGATCGCCGCCTGCGGTGAAGTTCTCGCCCAGATCGATGGACAGGTCGAACTCCGCGCCGCCGGGGTCGGCGTCCAGCAGCGAGACCTCGAGGCCGGGCAACGCGTTCAGCGCGTTGATGCCGTCCTGGCGGAACGTGTTCTGGTAGCTGAGCATCACCTGGAACAGGGGGTGCCTGGCGAGCGACCGGTCGGGCGCGAGCACCTCGACGAGCTGCTCGAACGGCACGTCCTGGTGCGCGTACGCGGCCAGGTTGGTCTCCTGCACCCGTGCCAGCAGCTCGCGGAACCGCGGGTTTCCCGACGTGTCGGTGCGCAGGACGATCGTGTTGACGAACACGCCGACCAGGTCTTCCACCACGTCGGCGGTGCGTCCCGCGATCGGCGATCCGATCGGGATGTCCGTGCCCGCCCCCATGCGGGTGAGCAGCACGGCCATCGCCGCCTGCAACACCATGAACACGCTGGTGTTCGTCTCCTTGGCGAGGGCGGTGACGGCACCGTGCAATGACGCGGGCAGTTCGAACTCGATGCGCCGGCCGCGGTGCGAGGCGACGGCGGGACGAGGCCGGTCGACGGGCAGGGCCAGCTCGTCCGGCACCCCCGCGAGCGCGGTCTTCCAGAACTCGATCTGCTTGCTGATCAGGCTGTCCGGGTCGCGGTCGGAACCGAGCGCCTCGCGCTGCCACAACGCGTAGTCCGCGTACTGCACCGGCAGTGGCGCCCAGCCCGGCTCCGCACCGGTGGACCTGGCCGCGTACGCCGTGCTGACGTCGCGCACGAGCCGGTCCATCGACCAGCCGTCACCGGCGATGTGGTGCACGACGAGCAGCAGCACGTGCTCGTTGTCACCGAGCGCGAACAGGAACGCGCGCAGCGGCGTGTCTGCGGTCAGGTCGTACGGCCTGCGCGCGGCCGTACGTGCCTCGTCCAGCACGGTGTCCTTCGTGGACTCGATGACCGGCAGCTCCGGTACGAACGGGTCCAGCACGACCTGGGTCAGGTCGGTACCGTCACGCAGCACCGTGCGCAGGGCCTCGTGCCGGGCGATGACGTCGGTCAGCGCGGCCCGCAGGGCCTCCCGGTCGAGCCGGCCGGAGATCCGCAGTGCGGCCGGGATGTTGTAGGTCGCACCGGTCTCGTCGAGCCGGTCGAGGATCCACCAGCGGTGCTGCGCGAACGACACGGGCAGCGGGTCCGGGCGCTCCCACGGTCCGGTGAGCCGCGGCACGGAACTGGACTCCTCGCCCAGCGCCTGCGCGAGCGCGGCCACGGTCGGCGTCGCGAACAGCTGCCGCAGCGGCAGTTCGACGTCCAAAGTGGACCTGATCCGGGTTATGAGCTGCGTCGCCAGCAGCGAGTGCCCGCCGAGCTGGAAGAAGTCGGCGTCCACGCCCACGGTCCGGACACCGAGCACCTCGGCGAAGAGCGCGCAGAGCACCTCTTCGCGCGGAGTGCTCGCCGCACGACCACCCGCCACCTCGAACCGCGGCGCGGGCAGGGCGCGCCGGTTCAGCTTTCCGTTGCGTGTCAACGGCAGCCCGTCCAGCGTGATCAGCGCCGACGGCACCATGTGCTCCGGCAGCCGAGCGGTGAGCCACTCGCGCAGATCGCCGGGTTCGCCGACGACGTACCCGACCAACCGCTGATCTCCCGGTCGATCCTCGCGGACGACCACCGCGGCGCTCAGCACGTCCGGGTGCGCGATCAGCGCGGCCTCGATCTCGCCGAGCTCGATCCGGAACCCGCGCAGCTTCACCTGGTCGTCCGCTCGCCCGGCGAACTCGACGACACCGGCCGCGGTCCAGCGCGCGAGGTCACCGGTGCGGTACATCCGCGCGCCCTCCGGGCCGAACGGGTCGGCGACGAACCGTTCGGACGTCAGACCAGGCCGCCGCCAGTACCCGCGGGCGAGCACAGCGCCGGAGACGTACAGCTCGCCCGTGACCCCGATGGGCGCGGGCTGCAGGCAGCCGTCGAGCACGTACGCCCGCGTGTTCCAGAACGGCTTGCCGATCGGCACCGGCCCGTCCGGCACCACGGCACCGGCAGGGAGGTGGAAGTCGAGGCAGTTGACCGTCGCCTCGGTCGGGCCGTAGGCGTTGCACACCACCACGTCCGGGTGCCGCTCGCGCCACCCGGCGAGTTTGTGCCCGGTCAGGGCCTCACCGCCGATCACCAGCATCCCACTCGGGGAAGCGTTGTCCGGCAACGACTCCAGCATCCCGAGGTGGCTCGGCGTGACCTTCATGAACGTCGGGTCGGCTCCGCGCACCCCGTCCTCGGTAAGCTCGGCGATGCGCACCGCACCACCGGATACCAGCGGCGTGTACAGCGCGGTGACCGTGAGGTCGAACGACAGCGGCGAGTGCAGCAGCGACGACCCGCCTGCGGCCGGGTAGACCTCGCGGGCCCGCACCAGGTAGTCGCCGAGCGATCGGTGCTCCACCACGACGCCCTTGGGCCTGCCCGTCGACCCGGACGTGTAGATCACGTACGCCGCGTCGCCGCGCAACGGGAAGGACAGCTCGGCCTCCGCCGGCTCGGTCATGCCCGCCAGCACGTCCGGCGTCACCACGAGAACGGGATCGGTGTCGTCGAGGACGTACCGCATCCGCTCGGCGGGCTCGCCAGGCTCGATCGGCAGGTACGCGGCACCGGACCGCAGCACGGCGAGCAGCGTCACCACGGCGTCGACCGATCGAGGCAGCACCACCGCGACGAACGTGCCGGGGCGGGCACCGCGTGCGACCAGCCGCCTGGCCAGGTCGTCCACGCGCTCGCCCAGCTCGCGGTAGGTCAGGTTGTCCTCGCCACAGGCCAGCGCGGTCGCGTCCGGCGTCGCCGCGATCTGCTCCGCCAGCAGCTCGGGCAGCGTCGTCCGGCGGACCTGGCGCGTGGTGTCGTTCCACTCGACCAGCAGCCGGTGCAGTTCGGCGGGGTCGAGCAGGCTGACCGCGCCGATGGGCGTGGTGGAGCAGGCGAGCACGCCGTCGAGGAAGCGCAGGAACCGGTCGCGGTGCGCGCGCACCTCGTCGCGGGTGTAGCGGCCGGGGTTGGCGTCGAAGTCGACCCGCAGGCCGCTCACGCCGTCCGAGGTCCCGTAGACGTGCGCGGAGAGGTCCTTGACCCGGCCCGTGGAGAGCTGCCGGGCGACGACCGCCTGGCCCGCGAAGTCGACGGTCTGATCGAATGTCACGAGGTTCACGACCGGTCCGGTGACCGGGCCGCCCAGTGCGGCCTGCAGCTCGTCACCGGAGTACCGCTGGTGCCGCACCGCCTCGGTGAGCTGTGCGGCGGTCTGCTCCACGAGCTGCTCGAACGTCGCAGCGGGCCGCACGACCAGCCGCACCGGCACCTCGTTGGCCAGCATCGCCGGTGTCCGCAGCGCGAGAGGGGAGGTCCGCGCGGACACGGGCAGGCCGAGGACGATGTCGGTGCGGCCGGTCATGCGGTGCAGATAGGCGGCCATCGCCGCCACGAACACAGTCGTCCACCGGGTGCGCGCCCCGGCAGCGACCTCGCGCATCAGCTCGGACCGCGGGTCGGACAACCAGGTCGTCAGCGTGAGGTCGCTGTGCCCAGGAGCGGCCTGCCGGTCGGAAAGAGTGACAGGATCGGCGTCGTGGGCGAACTGGTCGAGCCAGTAGGCGCGGTCGCGGTCGTACCGCTGGGACGCCCCGTACTTCTCCGCCTCTGCCGTTACGTCCGCGAGCGCGCCGAATCCAGCGGCGGGCACGTCCTCGCCGTCGGACAGCGCGGTGTAGACCTCGGCGATGCGACGGCAGTGCAGGGTCTGGCCCCAGCCGTCGAGCACGATGTGGTGGTACCGGAAGTAGAGCAGATACCGCTGTGCGTCGAGGCGGATCAGCGCGTGCGCGAACAGCGGCCCGGTGGCGAGGTCGACCGCGACCGAGAGATCGCCGCGCATCCACCGGCTGGCCGCGCTCTCCGGGTCCTCCGCGTCGCCGAGGTCCACGAACCGCAGCTCCGGGACGTCGGCGAGCGGCACCTGGCGCACCCCGCCGGTGTCCTCGACGAACCGCACGCGCATCGACTCCGTGTCATCGACGGCGCGCGCCACCGCCCTGGCGAGCAGCGACGGCGACACCGGCCCGTCGAGTTCGAAGCAGACACCGCAGTTGTACAGCGGGCTCTCCGGCGCCTTCTGCTGAGCCAGCCACACCCCCAGCTGCGCATCGGTCAGGTTCATCTCAGCCTGCGCTCTCGTCAGCAGTCCGGCTCAGCTCACCGGTGAGGAAGGTGGCCAGCTCGTCGATGGTCGGGTGGTCCCAGGTGACGGCGGGGTCCACGACCAGGCCCCACTCGTCCTCGATCGCGGCGGCCAGACCCATCGCGTGCACCGAGTCCAGGCCGTACTCGGCGAGCAGCACGTCCGAGCGCACCACCGGGTGTCCCAAGTGGACCGACACCTGGTCGGTCAGCCACTGCTTGACGTCGCTCATGCCTGGTACTCCGCATCCAGATCCGACTGGAGGAACAGCTCGCGCATCTGCGAGCGCATGACCTTGCCGCTGGTGGTGCGCCGGACTCCGCCGCGGCGCAGCAGCGCGAGCCCGCCCACCTGCACGCCGAACTCGCGCGCGACCGTCTGCTTCATCCGCTGAGCGAGGTCGCGCAACGCCGCCTCGTCCTGGCGGCCTTGGACCTCGTGGGTGACGACGAGTTCGGTGTCGACCGTGAAGACCGCGCCGACGTTGCCCAGCTCGGGGTGCTGCGCGCGCAGCTCGTGCTCGATGTCCTGCGGGTAGAGGTTGCGCCCGCGGACGATCATCATGTCCTTGAGCCGCCCGGTGATGTAGAGGTCACCCTCGTGCACCGTGCCGAGGTCACCGGTGCGCAGGAAACCCTGGTCACCACAAGCCGTCTCGGCCAGGAAGGTCCGCGCTGTCGCCTCGGGCTTGCGCCAGTAGCCGCGTGCCACGTTGGGTCCGCGCAGCCAGATCTCGCCGACCTTGCCGTCCGGCAGGACTTCACGCGTTCCGGGGTCGACGACGCGCACGTCGCTCAGCGGCGCGGCGCCGTTGCCTGCCAGCGCACGTCCGGTGGAAGACGGCACGAAGTCGTTGTGCGCCAAACGTTCCGGATCGATCACCGTGGTCTTCGGCGGCCGTGATCCGGTACCGGAGACGAACACCGTCGACTCGGCCAGGCCGTAGCACGGACACGCCGTCTCCTGCCGGAAACCCGCGGCCGCGAACCGTTCGGCGAACGCGGTGATCGTGGCGACGTGCACCGGCTCCGAGCCGTTCACCGCGTAGCGCCAGCGGGACAGGTCGAGCCCGGCGATCTGCTCGTCGGTGACCCGGCGGCAACACAGGTCGTACCCGAAGTTCGGCGCGGCGGACCAGCCGATGTCGTACCGGTCGATCATGGCGAGCCACTGGTGCGGTCGCTTGAGGAACGTCGTGGCGCTCATCAGGACGCAGGTCGTGCCGAGGAAGAGAGCGGGCAGAGTCTGCGCCATCAGGCCCATGTCGTGGTAGTGCGGTGCCCAGCCGCCGAACCGGGTGTCCGCGGGGATCTCCAGCGCGGTGATCATCGTGTGCGCGTTGACGAGCAGGTTCCCGTGCGTCACCACGACGCCCTTGGGGTCGCCGGTGGAGCCGGAGGTGTACTGCAGCAACGCGATCGTGTCGTGGTCCGCACGCGGCGCGGTCCACCGGGACGCGTCACCGAAGTGGTCCTCGTCGGTCGTGAGCACCGGCAGGTGGCCGATGCCTTCGGCGTGCGCCCACTCCCGGACGGTGCCTGCGTTCGCGGTGTCGGTGAGCACGACCGACACGTCCGCGTCCGCGGCGATCCCGCGCACCCTGCGGCGTTCGTGCGGGTAACGGCCGGGCAACGGCGCAGGCACCGCGACCACACCCGCGTAGAGGCAGCCGAGGAAGGCGACGATGAACTCGACCGGCGGGTACAGCAGCAACGCGCGGGACCCCGGCGGGAAGAGCTCGCCCAGGCGGGCCGCGATCGCCCGCGCCTCGGTGTCCACCTCGGCCCAGGACAGCCGCCGGATGGCCGCGAGGTCCTCGCCGACCCAGATCAGCGCATCCTGCTCCGGATGCCCGTCCACGTGTTCTCGCAACAACTCGACGGCATTGGCGCGACGCGTCAGATCAATCATCATCCACCGATTCCCCTCATCGCCCGACCGAAAGCGACGATCGCAGTGACGAAACTGGCAGTCAAGCAATCAAAGGGGCTCTCACCTGCCCATACGCCGACTGAACAGGATGATTAGGCCCAGCCGAAATGTGGCTGGGAGACGTCATTTCGCGACCGCTTAAGAGCATGGCCGACGCAATTGCGGAGACCTAGGCTCAGCTCGCCACACGTCGGGAGAAAATTAGGGAGCCGGTATGCGCAACCGAAAAGTCGTCATCGTCGGAGGCGGCACCGCGGGGTGGATGACCGCGTCCTACCTCAGGACCGCGTTCGGTGCGGGCGTCGACATCACGCTGATCGAGTCGGACAAGGTCAACACCGTCGGTGTGGGCGAGGCGACGTTCAGCGACATCCGGCACTTCTTCCAGTTCCTCGGACTGGAAGAGCAGGACTGGATGCCCGCCTGCAACGCCACGTACAAGTTAGCCGTGAGATTCGAGAACTGGCGCCGCCCAGGGCACCACTTCTACCACCCCTTCGAGCAGATGCGGTCGGTCAACGGGTTCCCGCTCGCCGACTGGTGGCTGCGGAACGGCCCGACGGACCGCTTCGACCGTGACTGCTTCGTCATGGCGGCCCTGTGCGACGAGGAGCGCAACCCGCGTCACCTCGACGGCAGGCTCATCGGCCAGGGCTTCTCCGAGGACGCGGAGGAGTTCGCCGGCCTCACGATGTCCGAGCACCAGGGCAAGACGCAGTTCCCGTACGCGTACCACTTCGAGGCGGCGCTGCTCGCCAAGTTCCTCACGAAGTTCGCGGTCGACCGCGGGGTGAGGCACCTCGTCGGCAACGTCGAGGACGTCGTGCTGAACCAGCAGGGCGACATCGACCACGTGCTCACCGCCGAGCACGGCGCGTTGCACGGCGACCTGTTCATCGACTGCACCGGCTTCCGCGGCCTGCTCATCAACAAGGCTCTGGAGGAGCCGTTCATCTCCTACTCCGACGTGCTGCCCAACGACAGCGCCGTGGCCCTGCAGGTGCCGCAGGACATGGAGAAGCGCGGCATCCGTCCGTGCACCACGGCGACCGCGCAGGACGCGGGCTGGATCTGGACGATCCCGCTGTACGGCCGCATCGGCACCGGCTACGTCTACGCGCGCGACTACCTCGAGCCGGAGCAGGCGGAGCGGGTGCTGCGCGAGTTCGTCGGCCCGGCCGCCGCCGAGGTCGAGGCCAACCACATCCGGATGCGCATCGGCCGCACCCGCAACGCGTGGACCCGCAACTGCGTCGCGATCGGCCTGTCCAGCGGCTTCGTCGAGCCGCTGGAGTCGACCGGCATCTTCTTCATCCATCACGCCATCGAGCAGCTCGTGAAGTACTTCCCCGGCCCTGGCTGGGAGCCGACGATGCGCACGATGTTCAACGACGCCATCCGGCACGTCATGGACGGCGTCCGCGAGTTCCTCTGCCTGCACTACCTCGCCGCGGCCCGCGACGACACGCAGTACTGGAAGGACACGAACACCCGCCGACTGCCCGACGGCCTCGCCGAGCGGCTGGAGCGCTGGCAGGTCCAGCTGCCCGACAGCGAGAACGTCTTCCCGTACTACCACGGCCTTCCGCCGTACTCGTACATGTGCATCCTGCTCGGCATGGGCGGCATCGCCCTCAAGCCATCCGCCGCCCTGGCACTCGCCGACGACACCGCCGCGCTCAAGGAGTTCCAGTACATCCGTGACCGCGGCAGTGAGCTCATCGAGGCGCTCCCCACCCAGTACGACTACTTCACGCGCATGCGTCCGGGCGCACGGTAGGCCGTCATGGCGACGACTGCGCGCACCGATTCCCTGCGGGGTACGGCCACGATCGCGCTCGGACTCGGAGCCGTCGCCCTGCTCGTCTGGGCGCTCGGCGGTGACTCCGGCTCCACCGTGGACACCACGGGCAAGTTCATGATCACGGTGACGCTGGTGCTGCTGATGAGCCAGCTGTGCGGCCGGGCCGTGCGGTTGCTCCGGCAGCCGCCCGTGGTGGGCGAGGTGCTCGGGGGCCTGCTGCTCGGCCCGTCCGTGCTCGGCCTGCTCGCACCTTCCTTGCAGGAGTGGCTCTTCCCCGCACCGGTGAAGTCGGCGGTGCAGCTCACCGCTCAGCTCGGGCTGGTGGCGTTCATCTTCCTGCTGGGCTGGGAACAGGACGTGCGCAACCTGCGCTCGTCCGGACGGGCCGCCACCGTCGTCGCGGCGACCTGCCTGGTGATCCCGTTCGGCTCGGGGCTGCTGATCGGCGTGCCGCTGATGCCCGCGCTGCCGACCGCGTTCTTCCTCGCGCTGGCACTGAGCATCACCGCGCTACCGGTGCTGGCCCGCATCCTGCAGGACGTGGGGATGGCCGAGACACGGCTCGGCCGGATCGCGGTCAGCGCCGCGGTGCTCGACGACGCGGCCTGCTGGGCCGTGCTGGCGGCCATCCTGCCGTTCGCCGGCCAGCACTCCCGCTCGCCGTTGCTCACCCTGGCCGCCGGTGTCGCCCTGGTGGCGGTGCTGGTGTTCCTGGCCCGGCCACTGCTGGACGTCCTGCTGCGCACGGCATCCCAGTCGGCGGTGCTGACCGTCGCGGTCGCGGGCGCGCTGGGCACAGCGGCGATCACCGAGATGATGGGCTTGCACTCGATCCTGGGCGCGTTCCTGTTCGGGCTGGTGATGCCACGCCGTTCGGTGGACCAGGAGGCGACCACCCAGCGCATCAAGGGGTTCACGGTCGCAGTGCTGCTGCCGTTGTTCTTCGCCTACATCGGCATGAACACGTCGCTGCAGTCGATCTCCGGCCAGTGGGGCCTGCTCCTGCTGGTGCTCTTCGTCGCGGTCGCTTCGAAGTTCATCGGCGGTGCGCTGGGCGCACGGCTGGCCGGCCTCGACCGGCGCGAGGCCGGCGTCCTCGGCGTCCTGATGAACTGCCGCGGCATCACCGAGCTCGTGGTCGCGAACCTCGGGCTCGGCCTCGGCCTGATCGACGGGACGATGTTCGCGATCCTCGTGGTGGTCGCGTTGCTGACCACAGTCCTGACCACGCCCGCCCTGGGTCTCCTGAACAAACGGCAGGAGGTGTTCGCATGACCCAGCTCGTCGACACCGTCGACCAACGGCAGTTGCGCACCGCGCTCGGCCACTTCGCAACCGGCGTCGCCGTGGTGACGACGCTCGTGGACGGCGCCCCCATCGGCATGACGGTGAACTCGCTGTGCTCGGTGTCGCTGGCGCCACCGATGCTGTTGTTCTGCGTGGGACACCGATCCCAGCTGCACCCCCTGTTCGCGTCGGCGTCACACTTCGGCGTGCACGTGCTTTCCGCACGCCAGGAGGAGGTGTGCGAGCAGTTCGCCCGGCCCGGTCGTTCACGGTTCGGCGACCTGGAGTGGCAACCGGGACTCACCGGCGCTCCCCTCCTGCCGAACTCGTTGGTGACACTGGAATGTGCGGCGGAGCGCGTGATCCCGGCCGGGGACCACGACATCGTGCTGATGTCCGTGCAGCACCTGCACCCCCTGTGCGGCGACAGCCCGTTGCTGTTCTTCGCCGGCGCTGTGCGCGACCTCTGAGCAGGACTTCGGTGCTCGCCGAAGATGCGGGGCCAGCGCCTCACCGATGCGGGCAAACTGGACGCGTGGGCGTCGACACGGCGTCCGGCGCGTTCTTGGCCATGGGCGCGCCGGTGATCCGTCCCGACGGCGTACTCCGGAGAATCAGGTCGAGATTCGTCTCGACCTGATTCTCCGTCGCGAAACCCACCGAGTGGATCGCGGCGGCCCGCGCCGCCGATCTGCCGCGCCTGCGCAGTCTCACCAACGGTCTCGAAATCGATCGGTCCGCTGTGGACGCCGCCGTCACGCTGCCCTACCACAACGGCCGCACCGAAGGCGTCAACAGCCGCACCAAGAGGACCATGAGGCAGATGCACGGACGCATCAGGGTCGACCTCCTCCGCCGCCGCGTCCTCCTGCCCTGGCGGATACCCAGCGTCACCACCGACTACGGGCCAGAGCCGCTCGTTTTACAGTCCCTCACGCGGTCGAGCGCGGCATCAGCCTGTTCAAGCAGCACCGAGCGGTGGCCACGCGATACGACAAGCTCGTCGTCCGCCACCGGGCCACCATCGACATCGCCGCCATCAATATCTGGCTACGCCACCTTTGAAACACGACCTAGGCTCGATCAGTCACCAGGCCAGGACACGACTGACAAGGATGTGCCATGCCCAGGACGCTCGTGAAGGATCTTGCCGCGCACATCGGTGAGCGGGTGACCGTCTACGGGTGGATCAACACCGCCCGCCTCCAGCGGAAGATGCAGTTCATCGTGCTCCGCGACCACACCGGCATGGTCCAAGTCACCAACAAGCGCACGGAGCCCCCGTCGGACGTCGAAGAAGCGCTGGAGTCCACCTCCATCGAATCGGCGGTCAAGATCAGCGGAACGGTCCTGGCGAACCCGGTCGTCAAGCTGGGCGGCCTGGAACTGGTCCCGGATTCGGTCGAAGTGGTGAACGCTGCGGTCGCCCCGCTGCCGATCAACGAGCAGACCGGCATCGACCAGCGGCTGGAATGGCGCTTCCTGGACCTGCGCAACCCGGCGCGGCACCTCATCTTCGACGTGCAGACCACGGTCGAGGAGGCCATGCGCGAATTCGCCTACGGCGAGGGCGCCACCGAGCTGCACACGCCGAAGTTCATGGGCACCGCGTCCGAGTCGGGCGCCGAGGTCTTCAAGGTCAAGTACTTCGACCGGTTCGCCTACCTGGCGCAGTCGCCGCAGTTATACAAGCAGATGGCGGTGTCCGGCGGGATCGACAAGGTCTTCGAGATCGGCCCGGTGTTCCGAGCCGAGCCGTCGTTCACCTCGCGGCACGCGACCGAGTTCATCAGCATCGACGTCGAGCTCGCCTGGATCGACGGCGTCGAGGACGTGATGAGCTTCGAGGAGCGGATGCTGGCGCGCGTGCTGGCCGCGGTCGCCGAGAAGCACGGCGACGCCATCCGCGAGCTGCTGGGCGTCGAGGTCGTGGTGCCGGAGCTGCCGTTCCCGCGGATCGCCATGCGCGAGGCCATCGAGCTGCTCACCGCGCAGGGCTGGAAGCCGGAGAAGAACAAAGGCGACCTCGACCCCGAGGGCGAGCGCTCCCTCTCCGCCCTGGTCCGCGAGCGCCACGGCCACGAGTTCGTGTTCATCACGGACTTCCCGGCCAGCGTGCGGCCGTTCTACCACATGCGGCACGCCGACGACCCCACCCTGACCCACAGCTTCGACCTCCTCTGGAAGGGCATCGAGATCACCACCGGTGCCCAGCGCGAGCACCGCTACGACGTGCTGGTCAAGCAGGCCGAGGAGAAGGGCGTGGACACCGGACCACTCGCCTCGTACCTGACCTCGTTCCGGTACGGCACCCCGCCGCACGGCGGCCTGGGTGCGGGCCTGAGCCGCATCCTGATGGTCATGCTCGGCCTGGACAGCATCCGCGAGTCGACCTTCCTGTTCCGCGGGCCGACCCGGTTGGAGCCGTAGGACGACGGCCGGTCCTGGCCGGGCGCCCGGCCAGGACCGGCCCTCACGCCCGCACCAGCTCGACGGCCAGGGCCCGCTCGACCGAGCATGATCGTGAGGCGTGGCGCTACGACTGCTGTACCCGGTCTTCGTCCGGGTCGTCGGCTCACGACATCGTGCTATACACCGCCGCCGTCGCCCTCGGACAACTCGTCGCCGGGGAACTGCTCCCCTCGTCTAGAGCCGAAGACACCCTCTACGCAGCCGCCACCCACATGATCAGCGGCGAGTGCGGGTGCACTGACCGCGAAGTGCGCCGCGTCATCAGCCGGGGCATCCAGGCCGGCCACGACAAGCCCCGCACCGCCCCGACGCGACGGGGTGCGGCGTGAACGTGTTGGAGCTGTTCGCCGGGATCGGCGGCCTGTCGCTGGGCCCGGAGCGCGCCGGGATGCGCGTGGTCGGGCAAGTCGAGATCGATCCGTTCTGTCGCGCCGTACTCGCCAAGCACTGGCCGGAGGTCGACCGCCATGACGATGTCCGCACCGCTGTTCGATGGCGGCGCTCCAAGCCCCGACCGCGGGTCCACCTCGTCGCCGGTCGATTCCCCTGCCAACCCGTCAGTGACGCAGGCCTTGAGCGCGGCACCGAGGACCCCCGATGGCTCTGGCCCGCGTTCCTCGCCGTCGTCCTCGCTCTTCGACCCGACTGGGTTTCTCTGTACTTGTCGAGCTCGGTCGTAGATCGAGGGTCAGGCTTTGCGAACGCGGGTCGCGCGGAAGCGGAAGCTGTCCTGCTGGGCTGCTTCGTAGTCGAACTCGACCTGGTCGCCGGCTTCCAGGGCGCGGAAGCCGTCCATTTCGATCGCGCTGAAGTGGACCTACGCGTCGCAGCCCGCCGGCAGGTCGGGCGAGGCGATCGCTCCCCATCCCTTCTCGGGTTTGAAAAACTTGACGGTGCCGTGTGCCATGTCGGCAGCATGGCGGACACCTGCCGGCGGGGCAATCGAGTTCGGGTGCCTGGTGGGCGTGGCGTGGCTGGCCGTCGGGAAGGCAGCGCGTGCGGAGTGTGAGGTTGTCCCCGAAGACCGGACACCGGATTTCATGCCACGAGGGCCAGACCTCGACGACAACCGACGCGGACCTCCTGCGGGGTGCGATAGTCGAGTGTCGAATGTAGACGGTCGTGGTTGTAGTAGCCCAGGTAAGCGAAAACGCCGCGTCGGGCGTCGTCGCGGGTGTCCCGGACGGTGGTGCCGATCTCGGTCTTGAGTGTGGCGAAGAACGACTCCGCGACCGCGTTGTCGAAGCACGACCCGGTCCGCCCCACCGACGTCCGGATGCAGTGCCCGGCAAGCGCCGGAGCGGAACAGCCCGGAGGTGTATCGCGATCGGCGTGAAAAACCGCATTACCGCTGATCAGGCCGCGTTCAACGGCGAAGCTGAGGGCGTCTCGGGCCAGTTCGGCGCGCATGTGGTCGGCCATCGCGTGCCCGATGACCTCGCGGTTGTGCAGGTCGATCACCGTGACCGGGTAGAGCCACCCCTCCGGCGTGGGCAGGCACGTGATGTCACCGACCAGCCGCCGGCCCGGCGCCGGCGCGGTGAAGTCCCGACCGGTCAGGTTCGGCACCGGTGCTGTGACGGCATCGTGCCTGGTCAATGACCTGCGTCGCCTGCGGGTGAGACCGACGACCCCGCGACCGGACGGGTGGGCAGGCCCGGCACCTGCCTGTCGTACGGCACCCGGATCGTGATCCCCTGCATGACCAACCCGTGGTCCAGGCAATCGGTCTATGCCATGACGCCCTGGGCGGTGCCGGCTGAGTACGAATCGCCCGAACAGCCGTACACGTTGCCGAGGCGAAGCGGGCGCACCGGACCCGCGTCAGCTCCCGTAGTCGGTGTGCATCAGGCGCTTGACGTCGGCGAGGGTCGCGTCGGCGATCTCCGCGGCCCGCTCGTTGCCCGCAGCCAGGATCCGGCGTAGCTGGGCGCGGTCGTTGATCAGCTCGGCCCGCTGCTTGCGGATGTCCCGGAAGCGCTCGTTGACGGCTTCGGTGACCAGCCGCTTGAGCGCGGCCGCGCCGCCCGCGCCGACTTCCTCGGCCACCGCCTCCGGCTGCCGCTCCAGGCACAGCGCGGCGAGCAGGACCAGGTTCGACACGTCGGGCCGGCTCACCGGGTCGTAGGTGATGTGCCGCTCGGCATCGGTCTTGGCGCGCGACAGCAGGCGCGCGGTCTCGTCCGCGGTCGCGCTGAGCGCGATGGCGTTGTTGCGGCTCTTGCTCATCTTCTGGCCGTCGGTGCCCAGCAGCACGGGCGCCTCGCTGAGCAGGGCCGCAGGCTCGGGAAAGTAGCGGCGCTTCGGGCTGTAGCGGCGGTTGAACCGGCGGGCGATGACCCGCGCGACCTCCAGGTGCGGGAGCTGGTCCTTGCCGACCGGCACCACGGTTCCCTTGCAGAACAGGATGTCCGCTGCCTGGTGCACGGGGTAGGTGAACATCAGGCCGGACATGGCGGCCTGCCCGGCGGCGGCGGTCTCGTCCTTGACCGTCGGGTTGCGGTTGAGCTCCGCAACGCTGACCATGCTCAGGAACGGCAGGAACAGCTGGTTGAGCCCGCTGATCTGGGAGTGCGCGAAGATGGTGGTGTGCTCCGGGTCGATGCCTACGGAGAGGTAGTCAGCCAGCAACGCGTCCACGTCCTCCGGCAGTGACCGCGGGCTGTCCCGGTCGGTGATGGTCTGGTAGTCCGCGACCAGTACGAACATCTGCACCCCGAGGTCCTGGAGGCGGACCCGGTTGCGCAGCGTCCCGAAGTAGTGCCCGAGGTGCAGCGGACCGGTCGGCCGGTCACCGGTCAGCATCCGGTGCGCCGTCGGGTCGGTGCGCAGCTCCTCCTCCAGCCGGGCGCTGCGGGCCTCGGCGTCGGCGAAGGATCGGTCGGTCAGCTCGCCGTCCACGGCATTGTTCTCGGGGTGATCCATGTCGCTGGAGTCTACGGGGGACGTCGATCGCGGCTCGCAGGCGGCACGCGGGTCGGGCCGAGGTCTTCGCGCAATCGATTCGTTCGACGGAATCGCAGGCGCGCACTGCGGACACTTCGGACTTCCCGGTCAGCGCGGGCCGATGGGGGTCAGCCCGGACTCATGATTCCAGAAAACGTGGAATCTTTCCCCGAACGTCGCAGTCGACGCTTTCTCGATCTTCTTCGGGGGCGTTCGAGATGGAATTGCTACGGTGCGGCACCAGTCATTGGTCCAGAATGGTGAATATGCACCTCGTGATCATCGGGGAGTCGTCGCCGACCGTGGCCCGCCCGTTGTCGTCCTGAGCCGAATGAGTGCAGTTGGCCGAGTTGTGTCGATTTCCGTTGGATGTTTCTGTACGGTGGCGAACGCATCGGTATTGACCAGGTGCTCGCCACACCAGACTGCGAACGCATTGGATCGTGACGACAAGGGGAATCGACCGTGCGCATCGCCGAGGGATTCCAACCCCCGCTGGCGCACCTTCGCCCAATCCAGTAATGAGGGGTTGGTCCCGCGTGGTTCGCCGCAGTCGAGGCGGCGTCGGCGGTCAACCGACCGCGCCCGCCTCCCGCCACCGACAGACATCCTAGGCAGGCATGCTGTGAAAATCCTGATGATCGCTATGCCGTGGCAAGGGCTCGACACTCCCTCCAGCGCTCTGGGAGTCCTCGGACCGTGTATCCGCGAGAATGCCCCGGGCTGGACCGCCGATGAATTGTACGCCAACCTCCGATGGGCCGAGCACCTCATGCGCGAGAGCCGCGGGTCCATCACGGCGGAGGATTACCAGAACGTGGCGGGCCAGGTCTTCCACGGTGTCGGCGACTGGGTGTTCACCCCGGCCCTGTACGACGTCGACGGCTACCGCGCCGAGGAGTTCGCCGAGTTCCTGAGGCGGCGCTCCCTGGACCCCGCGGTCCCGGTCCGGATGCAGGGGCACGCCAGGGCGTTCGTCCGCGACCTGGCCGCCGAGATCGCCGCCGACCCTCCCGACGTGGTCGGGTTCACCAGCACCTTCATGCAGAACGTGCCCTCGCTGGCGCTGGCCAAGGAGCTGAAGCGGGTCGCGCCGGGCATCCTGACGGTGCTCGGCGGCAGCAACTGCGACGGGCCGCAGGGGGCCGCCCTGCACCGGAACTTCGCGCAGCTCGACTTCGTGGTCAGCGGTGAAGGTGAGCGGGCGCTGCCCGCCCTGCTGGACCGCGTCGCCCGCGGCGCGGGCTTCGCCGACGTCCCGGGGCTGAGCTGGCGGGACGGCGACCGGGTGGTGGCGAACCCGCCGAGCAAGGCGGCGCTGCCGTTCGGCGCGGTGCCCGCGCCCGATTACGACGGTTACTTCCGCGCGCTCGGCGCTTCCGACGTCCGGCACCAAGTCAGACCGATGACGGTGCTGGAGACCTCCCGCGGTTGTTGGTGGGGGGAACGCCACCAGTGCACTTTCTGCGGCCTGAACGGGTCGAACATCAACTTCCGCAGCAAGGCCCCGGCACGCATCGCGCACGAGGTCCGAGGTCTCGCCGAGCGGTACCGGGTCCTCGACCTGATCATGGTGGACAACATCCTCGACATGAAGTACCTCGACACCGCCATGCCGGAGTTGGCCGCGCTCGACTGCGACCTGAGGATCCATTACGAGATCAAGTCCAACATGACGAGAGAGCAGTTGTCCAGGCTCAAAGAAGCCAATGTGCTGTTCGTCCAACCGGGTATCGAGAGCCTCAGCAGCCATGTGCTCCGACTCATGGACAAAGGGGTCAGCGGCGCACACAACGTGCGCATGCTGCGAGACGCGGAGGATCTTGGCCTCAACGTGACCTGGAACATCCTCTACGGTTTTCCCGGTGAGACCGAGGAGGATTACCGCAAACTCCTCTGCCGGGCCTCCGCCCTGGAACACTTGCAACCGCCGACCGGGGCGTGGCGAATAGCGTTGGAGCGGTTCAGCCCTTACTTTGAAGACCCCAGCCTGGGATTCATGTTCCGTCACCCCGCCGACATCTACGACTTCATCTACCAGATTCCACGCGATGAACTGCACGACCTCGTCTACCTCTTCGACACGAACGACGCGGGGATCGTCGGTCCCATCGAGGACGAGCTAAAGCTCGCTGTCGACGAATGGGCCGAGGCGTACAAGAGCAGCACCCTGGCCTACTGGGTCGACGACCGCGGCCGCGTGGTCGTGGAGGATTCCCGAGCCAGCTGGCCGGAGGAGGTGATCGAGCTGGACGACGTCCAGAGCAACGTGTACCTCGGCATGTTCCAGGGCGCGGGCCGCGAGGGCGTGCGCCGACGGCTGGCCGAGCGCGGGCACGCGGTCAACGAGGACCGGCTCGACGGGTTGCTCCGCTACTTCGTCGACCGCGGCCTGGTCTTCGAGGACGAGGGCCGCTACGTGAGCCTGGCCCTCCAGGTTGACCCGTACCGGCGCAAGCTGGTCGACGGCCGAGAGGTGGCGGCGTCGCGATGAGCGCGGCGATCGACATCGGCGAACTCCGGGCGCGTTCCGCGGGCGGCCCGGCCGGTGGGCGGCCCGCGTCCGCGACGCTGACCCTCGGGCCCGACTGGTCGGGGCTCCCCGCCGTGACCGAGCTGGCGGCGCTGCTGTCCCGAGTGCCGGTCTCCGAGGTGCGGCTGACGGCCCCCGTCGACTTCTCGACCCTGCCTGGGCACGTGATCTCACGGGCCGTCGCGCTGATCCGCGAGTGCTCCTCGATCGGCGCCAGGGTCACCTGGTCGCTGGCACTGAGCCCGGAGCGGCTCGACGTGGTCCGGCAGCTCGACCACCTGCCCGCCCCCGCAGGGATCGCGGTGCACGGGCGCGGGGGCGGGGCCGGACGTGTCCGCGAGTGGCGCTCCTCGGCTGCCTTCGGCCTCTTCTACTTCCGCCGGGGACCTGGGTTCCTGTCTGTGCTCGACCGGCGGTCCGGGCCCACCGACCGGACCGTCCTGGTCGACCGGACAGCGATCGAGGTCTTCTCCCGCGGCCTGGCGGGGTGTGCGTGGGACGAGGTGACCCAGGACTCGGCCCACGCCGCCGCGGTGCGCGAGCTGGTCGACCGCGGCTTGGTCCTGCGGGTCGGGGACCACTGCGTGACGCTGCCGATCCACATGCGTTCGTGGCCCATCGGCACGGTCCTGCTGGGCGGGACCCTGGCCTCGGCGGGGTCCAAGGACGCACCGGAAAGACTCTGAACGAGCGATCGGAGACGTCGACCGATGACCGACACGATGAACGGCGGGCGCACGCGCGCCACCGGCGCGGCGACGTCCGCCGCGCTGCCCGACGTCGTCAACTTCGAGCTCGAACCCGCCAGGCGCTTCGCAGAGGACGCCGCGCGGCAGTACCGGATGTGCCTGGACAGCCGGGGGGACGACGGGGTGCCCACACACCGGCCACGCGCGTCGGCCCTGCTGTTCGGGCAGGTCTGCGGCGCGGAGATCACGATCGGCGGCGTCGAATTCGTGCCGAACATCCGCAGCAGCGACGAGACGGTCGTGGCCGAGTTCGAGGCGGAGATCGTCCCGAGGTTCGGCGAGGCGTACCGGAACCCCGAGCGCGGGTTCTGGTGCGACGAGCGAGAGGTGCTGCGGGCCGTCATGCGCCAAGCCGACAACGGCCTGGAGCTGTTGGGGTCGGTGCACTCCCACCCGGACTGGCACCGGATCGGCCCACCGCACGAGCGCCGCCTGCGGTTGAGCGAGAACCCCACGCAGATGGACGACTACCTCTTCCGCCGGCTCCGCTGGCCCGTGAACGTGATCTGGTACGTGAGCGGGGGGGACGCCGGCGCGACCCACCGCGTGGCCGGCTGGCGCCCCGGCCCGGAGCGGTGCGAGCAGCTCGATGTGCGGCTGCCGCGGGCGATCGCCGACGAGTTCGCCCTCGCGCCGCCGATCTCCCGGTGACGGCCGCCACGCCGACCGGGCGGAACCCGAGTGACCTTGCTGAGGAGGCAGAGAACATGCCCGACGACTCGCGCGGCGTGGTGACCGTCAAGCTCCCCGCCGCCTTCCACGCGCTGACCGGCGGGCGACGGCAGGTGCCGGTCGAGGGTGGCACGGTCCGCGAGGTGCTCTCCGACCTCGACCGGACCTGCCCCGGCGTGCTAGCGCGGCTGGTGGACGAGCAGGGCGCCGTGAAGCGCTACGTCAACGTCTACCGCAACGACCACGACATCCGCGGCCTCGACGGCCTGGAGACCGAGGTCGGGCACCAGGACGTCATCTGGATCCTGCCGGCGATCGCGGGCGGCAGCGGCCCGAGTGCGGCTGGGGAGGTGCGATGACGGACGTGCTGCCCCCCGAGTTCTTCACCAGTCCCGGCCGTTCACCGCACGCGGCGAACGCGGCGCTGAGGGCGAAGTGCCCGGTCCACCAGCTCGACTACCCGCCCGGCACGCACGCGTACGCCGTCCTGAGCCACGACGTCGTCGAGCAGGCCCTGGGCGACCCGCGCCTGTCCAAGGAGGTCGAGAACCTCCCCGCGCCGTATCGGGACAAGGCGCAAGAGTCCAGCCTCCTCATGGTCCGCAACCTCGGCTTCGCGGACCCGCCCGCACACACCCGGCTGCGCAGGCCCATCAGCCGGGCCTT
The DNA here is from genome assembly GCF_017876325.1 of Saccharothrix coeruleofusca. Lineage (NCBI taxonomy): Bacteria > Bacillati > Actinomycetota > Actinomycetes > Pseudonocardiales > Pseudonocardiaceae > Saccharothrix > Saccharothrix coeruleofusca. The sequence continues at coordinate 948,368 of NZ_JAGINV010000001.1, read as the reverse complement.
CCTGCCCGCCCGGATCTCCGAGCTCCGACCGCGCATCCAGGACATCGCGGACGACCTCATCGACGCTTTTCCCTCCTCCGGCGAGGTCGAGCTGCTCGACGCCTACGCCCTGCCCCTACCGCTCATCGTGATCTGCGAGTACCTGGGCATACCGACCGAGGACCGACCGCTGTTCCAGAAGTGGGGCTACGTCCTCAGCCAGGACCCGTTCCACACTCCCGAGGCGGAGCTGAAGGCGGCCACGGACGAGTTCGTCGACTACTTCACCGAGCTGGCCCAGCGGCGACGCACGGACCTGCGCGACGACCTGATGAGCGAACTCGTCCGGGCCCGCGACGAGGGCGTGTTCAGCGAGCGAGAAATGCTGTCGACCACCCTCCTGCTGATCATCGCCGGGCACAAGACGGTCGCCAACATGATCGGCAACGGGACGGCACTGCTGCTCACCCACCCCGAGCAGCTCGACCTGCTCCGCGCTCGCCCGGAGTTGGTCCCCTCGGCGGTCGAGGAGATCCTGCGCTACGAGGGGTCCGCGTCCTGGGCGTCGCTGCGGGTCGCGGCCGACGACTTGGAACTGGGCGGCGTGCAGATCCCCAGGGGCAGCTTCGTGCACCTGTCGCTGTCCAGCGCGGGGCACGACCCCGAGGCGTACGACGACCCGGAGCGCTTCGACGTCACCCGCTCGCCGAACCGCCACCTCGGGTTCGGCCACGGGGCCCACTTCTGCCTGGGCGCCCCGCTGGGCAGGCTCCAGGGCGAGATCGCCTTCACCACGCTGCTGCGCCGGCTGCCGGACCTCGAACTCGCGGTGCCCCCGGAGAAGATCGCCTGGCTCTCCGACAGCTCGCTCAGCCGCGGCCTGGAGGCCCTGCCCCTGCGCGTGGGGAGGCGGTTGCCCCGATGACGGCATCTCCGAGCGGTGCGGTGCGAGAGGTGGCGGGCCCGGGAAGCGGGGAACGATGACCGGGGGACCGAGGGTCGCCGTGGTGGGCGTGGGCGGGGTGGGCGGCTACCTCGGCGGCCTGCTCGCCGCCGCGGGGCACGACGTGCGCTTCCTGGCGCGCGGCGACGTCCTCGCCGCGCTCCGACGGGACGGGCTGCGCGTCACCAACGGCTCGACTGGGTGGTCCGTGCCCCCGGTGCGGGCGTCGGACGACCCGCGTGACCTCGGCGAGGTCGACTTCGTCCTGCTCTGCGTCAAGACGCCGCAGCTACCTGCGGCCGTCGACGCGCTGGGCCCGGTGATCGGTCCGGGCACCGTCGTGGTCACGGTCCAGAACGGGGTGGAGGCGCCCGACCGGGTCGCCGCCGCAATCGGCCGTGAACGCGTGCTCCCCGGCGTGGTCCGGGTCGTCGCCACGGCGGTCGGGCCCGGCCAGGTGCGGCACGTGGGCGGCCCCGCCGTGCTCGGCTTCGCGGAGTGGGACGGCGGCGGGTCCGAGCGGGTGGCGCGGCTCCGCTCGGCGCTCCGCGACGCCGGGGTGACCGCGACGGAGCCGGATGACATCTGGGCCGAACTGTGGCTGAAGTTCCTCCTGGTGGCACCGATCGGCAGCCTGGGCGCGGCCACCGGGGCGACCGTCGGCGAACTCCGATCGCGACCGGGCACCAGGCAGCTGCTGGTGGCGGGTATGCGGGAGGTCTTCGAAACCGGGGTCGCGCTGGGGATCGCGCTGCCCGACGACGCGGTGACCACCGCGACCGCGCTCATGGACCGACAGCACCCCGACGTCACCACCTCGCTCCAGCAGGACATCGTCGCGGGACGACCGTCCGAACTGGATTCCTGGGCGGGAGCCGTCGTCCGCCTCGCCGGCCGGGCGGGCCGGAGCGCGCCGGTCCACGAGACGCTCCACGAGCTGCTGTCCCTGCACGTCGACCGCACGGTGGGGGCTCGCGCGCGGACAACGTGACCCCTCTCCGGCGAGGGTGGCGAGCTGCGCGGAGGTGTACCGGCAGCCGCGGTCGGCGTGGAAGATCACGCCGGGTTCGGGGCGGCGGTGGCGCACGGCGTTGTCCGGGGCCTGGGCGACCAGGCCGGTGCGCAGACAGTCGGCGGCGGCCCAGCCGACCACTCGGCGTGCGGCGATGTCGATCACTGTGGCCAGGTGGAGCCGGCCTTCCTGGGTGTGGATGCGGGTGGTGTCCCCGCACCACCGGGTGTCGACATCCATGGCGGCGCAGGATGAAGCCTCGCCGGATCAGATCCGCGGGCACGGTCGCGGTCGCGGCGGGATCGGCGACGGTGGTGGTGATGGTGGTGCGCCACCGCTTGGGGGCGCGTCCCGCGCGTCCCGCTTCGCGCCGGAGCCGGGCGACGCGCTTGCGCGAATGCCGACGACCTCGTGCCCGCAGCTCGGCGTGCACCCCGGCCGCGCCACAGGTGCCCCCGCGACTCGTCGTGGATCGCGACGACCTCCGCAGTCAACTCGGCGTCCTGTCGTGCACAGGCGGTGGACGCGGCGGTGCGGCGGGCGTAGCAGGCGGACCGGGAGACCTTCGGCAGCGTACACGCCCGATGGACGTTGCCGCCGCCCGCTCGCTCCGCCTCGATGAACGGATACACGTTCACCGGATCTGCTTCGCGAGGAAAGCCGTGGCGCGCTTGAGGATCTCCACGTCCTCGGTCAGACGGCGGTTCTCCCGCCGCAGCCTCGCGGGCTCCTCCCGCTCGTCGGTGATCAACCCGTCGCTCCGGGTGCCAGCGTCACGCTCGGCCTGCACCACTCACTGCCGCACCGCGGTCTCGGTCAGATCGAAGTCCGTGGCGACCTGACCGACCGGTCACCCCCCGGCACAACTCCACGATCTGCGCCTTCTGCCCATGGGCTCCACGATGGGACATCCCTCCGGAGACCCGCGTCCCCCTGATCTCGGATGTCCGTCAAAACGGGACAAGCCCATCCGCTCCCTCCTGCCTATCCACTTGACTCGGTGTCCGCTGCTCGGGGTGAACCTCACCTGCCGGAGCGAGAGCGGGAATGCGCATCGGGAGCTCCTTGGGGTAACAGGTGACCGCTCGCCCTGCCGCGGGCGAGCGGTCACCGAGGAGGGGCCGGTCAGGCGTTCACCGGTTCGCGCTCGGCATCCGCGGCGATTGCACGACGACCGCGCAGGGTGCCACTCGCGATGAGCGCGCCGACGACGGCGATGCCGGCGGCACCGATGAACGCGGCGGACACGCCGGTTGTCAGGGCTTCGACGTCCCCGAGCTGACCGGCGCCGTAGGAGGCCGCCAGCGCGGTCATCGCCGCCAGGCCGAGGGCGGACCCGATCTGGTAGCTGGTGTTGACGATGCCCGAGGCGAGGCCGCCTTCCTCCGGGCGTGCGCTGGAGATCGCGGTGCCCAGCGACGGGACGAACGCCAGGGCCATGCCGGTCGCCGCCACGAGCGATGCGGGCAGCACGTCCACCCAGTAGTTGCCGTCCGGACGCACCAGCGCGAGCCAGCCGAGACCGGCGGCGAGCAGGACGAGGCCGCTCACCACCATGGCCTTGACGCCGAACCGCGCGGTGAGGCGGGGTGCGACGACGACCATCAGCAGCATGATCGCGGTGGTCATCGGCAGCAGCGCCGAGCCGCTGGCGAAGGCCCCGAAACCGAGCACCTGCTGCAGGTAGAGGTTCAGGAAGAACCACATCGGGATCCACGCACCGCCGAGCAGCAGCTGCGCGATGTTGGCCGCGCCGAGCTGCGGAGTGCGGAAGATGCCCAGCCGCACGAGTGGCGCCTTCCGCTTGGCCTGGACCAGCAGGAACGCTCCGAGCAGCACCACGGCGACGATGGTCTCGACCGAGGCCCATCCAGCCTCGGGCGCGCGCACGACGGCGTAGACCGCCACCGCCAGACCGGCTGTCACGGTGATCGCGCCGAGCAGGTCGATGGAACCGCGCTGGGCGACGCCCACCGGCATCAGCGTCGGGATGACGGCCAGCGCGAGCACCGCGATCGGAACGCTGATGTAGAAGACCCACGGCCAGCTCAGGTACTCGGTGATCACGCCGCCGAGGAATACCCCCGCGGTACCACCGGCGGGAGCCGCTGCGCCGTAGATCGCGAGTGCCTTGCCGAGCTGGGCGGGTTCGCTGCCGAACAGCATCATCAGCAGCGTCAGCGCCGAGGGAGCGATCAGCGCCGCTCCTGCACCCTGCACCGCGCGACCGAGCAGCTCGACCCAGATCTCCCCCGCCGCACCGGCCACGACAGAGCCCACGAGGAGGACGAGCCACCCGGTGGCGAACATGCGGCGGGCACCGAGCATGTCGGAGAGCCTGCCACCGAGCAGCAGCAGGCCGCCGAAGGCGACGACGTAGGCGTTGAAGACCCAGGACAGGTTCTCCTGGGAGAAGCCGAGATCCGCCTGGATTCGCGGCAGGGCCACCCCGATGATCGAGGTGTCCATGATGACCATGAACTGAGCCGCGGCGATGAGGGTGAGCCCCCACCACCTGCGCCGGGCCGACTGATCCACACTAGACATATTGATACTCAATACCGGTAAGGGGTATGGGCAGGACAGATGTGCGCCATGTCCGCGAATGCGCTTACCCCGGCAAAATCAAGATCGAGGAGGGAGGTGACCGCGAAGCTCTCACGGCCACCTGCCACTCAGTGCTGGTGGTGACCTTCGTGGCCGCCACCGTGGTACTGGTGCACCACCGCGTGTCCCTTGCCCCGCGAGATCAGCCAGCGGTTGACGGGGACCGTCACGACGAACGCCACGGCGAGCGCGAAGACGAGGCTGCCCCAGAACAGCCAGCTCGCCAGTCCCGCCTCCATCGCACCGGGCACGAGCAGCATCACCCCGTTGTCGACGATTTCCATGACGGCGATCGACACGGTGTCGGCGGCGAGGGCCACACCGATCGCGGCGCGCAGCGGCAGGCCCGACTTGACCACGGGGCGGATGGTGAGCGCGTAGCCGAAGACGAAGGCCAGGGCGACCGCGAGCACGATGGTCGACAGGTCGGACCAGCCGAGCGCGGTACCGATCACCATGCCGAGCACCTCACCGATGGCACAGCCGGTGAGGCAGTGCAACGTCGCCGAAACGGCCAACCTCGTCAGACTCTGCTGTGCGCTGCCGTGCTCCATGACTTTCCCCTTCGAGTCGGGTACTCCTAGGGGGTATCTCGGTGAGCAGGTTACGACCATACCCCCCAGGGGTGTCAACACCGATCTGCACGCTCAGGGTGGGCCACGCGGAGCGGAGACTCGCAAACGTCGGCGATGGGATCTACTAGGTACGATAGTGGAATGAGTGAGAGCATGCAGCGAACAGCGGCCCAGTGGGCCCTGCCCTGCCTGCTCTTCCTCGGCATGATCGGCATGCACCACGTCAACGTGGACATCGAGATGCCAGCCGGGCACGTGGCCATGACTTCCACAACGAGCCCTCATGGTCACGCACCGGACAAACCAGGCCCCTCGCCCGCGCACGAGGTGCTGCACCTGTGCATGGCGATCCTCGGCACCGCGGTCTCGCTACTGCTGCTCGGCTGGCTGCTGCTGCGCGTGATGCGCCCCGACCAGAGCAGGGTCCCCATCAGACCGGGCCTGCTCCGCGCACCGCAGCGATCCCCTCCGCTGGGCGGCCGCACGCTCCTGGACTCCTTGTGCGTACTGAGGTTGTGATCAGCACCCCTTCCACAGTCGGTCACACCCACGGCACGGAGAGTTGCACACGATGCGGAAGTCCCTGATCGGTTTCGGTGTCGCCGGCGTTGCTGCGGCCACAGTCCTCGCAGGCTGCGGCGGCAACGACATGGCGAGCATGCAGCACGAGACGACCACCACGTCGCCGCCCGCCGCTTCGGCTCAGCAGGACGGGCACAACGAGCAGGACGTCAAGTTCGCGCAGGACATGATCGGCCACCACCAGCGGGCACTGGACATGGCGGCGATGGTGCCGGGCAAGAGCACGAACCGCGAGGTCACCGACCTCGGCAAGCGGATCGCGGCGGCACAGGAGCCCGAGATCAAGAAGATGACCGAGTGGCTGGCGAAGTGGGGCGCCGCTCCCTCGACGTCGACGCCGGACACGGACCACGGTGCAGGTCACGGCACTGGCCACGGTTCGATGCCGGGGATGATGACGGCCGAGGAGATGGCCAAGCTCAACGGTGCCACCGGTGCGGATTTCGACCGCATGTGGCTGGAGATGATGATCAAGCACCACCAAGGCGCGCTCGCCATGGCCAAGACGGAGCAGGGCGAGGGTGCCAGCACCGAGGCCAAGGAGCTCGCCGAGGAGATCGTCAAGGCCCAGCAGGCCGAGATCACCGAGATGCGAGGCTTGCTGAAGTAGAGCTGCCCCGGTGGTGAAACGCCGGACGGAGGATTCGACGCTCCGTCCGGCGTTCTTCTCCCCGCAGCGGGGAACCACGGCGAGGCAACTGGCCGGCAGGGGGATACCAGCCGGTTTCTACTATATCCGATAGTAGAATGCACAGCAGTTCGCACACTCGACATGCGACCAACACCTTTCACGCACCGCGTTCGACCGGACACCAAGAGCGACACCGCGCACATACCCCCTACCTGTATCGCTGAACCTCTTGCACACCTATACCCCCCACGGGTATAAATGAGGCAAGCGCCCGCCGTTCCCCCGGTCCTCCTCGACCGGCCGCGCGGCGGACCGATCGACAGGAGCGGTAGATGCACGGCTACACCGACAACAAGGACGACCACCTGCGACGCTTGCGGCGCATCGAGGGTCAGGTGCGCGGGCTGGCACGGATGGTCGAGAACGACGAGTACTGCATCGACGTCCTCACCCAGATCTCCGCCGCCACCAGGGCGTTGCAGTCGGTTTCGCTCAACCTGCTCGACGAGCACCTCAAGCACTGCGTGAGCCAGGCGGTGGCCGAGGGTGGCACGACCGCGGACGACAAGATCGCCGAGGCCAGCAACGCCATCGCCCGCCTGGTCCGCTCCTGATTCCGACGTTTCCAACCACATCTGAGGAGCACCCGATGTCCGAGTCCGTCTTCACCGTCAGCGGCATGACCTGCGGGCACTGCGTCAGCTCGGTGACCGAGGAGATCAGCCGGATCGACGGCGTGCAGAACGTGGCCGTCGAGCTCGACAGCGGCAAGGTCACCATCACCAGCGCCCTGCCGGTCGCCGAGGACGACGTTCGGGCCGCCGTCACCGAGGCCGGCTACACGCTGGTCGACAGCTGAAGGAGAGCCGGATGAACACCGCCACGAAGGTGGCCGCCTACGCGGGTGTGCTGGCGATCGTCTTCGGCGGCGCGTGGGCTGCCGGCGCCGCCGCCGGACCGTTCGGCGAGGAGATCAGGCCGAACGCGGTGGAGCACGGCGCCGAGCAGCCCGCCTCCGGCGGGACCAACGCCGTGAGCAAGTTCCCGCCAGGACTTTCGGCCGCGGAGAACGGGTACGTGCTCGACCTGGCGCAGAACACCCTGCCGACGCAGACGCAGCAGACCTTCAGTTTCAAGATCGAGGAGGTCGGCGGCGGCACCGTGACCGAGTTCGAGGTGGAGCACGAGAAGAAGCTCCACCTGGTGCTGGTGCGCCGCGACGGCTCGGGCTTCCAGCACGTGCACCCGGAGATGGCCGCGGACGGCACCTGGTCGGTCCCGCTCTCCTTCCCCGCTGCCGGGAGCTACCGCGTTTTCGCGGACTTCAAGCCGACGAACGGTGCGAAGACCACCTTGGGAGCGGAGGTCCAGGTTGCCGGCGGCTACGAACCGCAGCAGTTCGCTGAGGACGCCCGTGAGTCCGCCGTGGACGGCTACGTCGTCCGGTTGAGCGGCGAGCTCAAGGCCGGCGGCAGGTCCACCGTGACAGCCACGGTCACCAAGGACGGCAAGCCGGTCACCGACCTGCAGCCCTACCTCGGCGCGAACGGCCACCTGGTCGCGTTGCGCGCGGCCGACCTCGCCTACCTGCACGTGCACCCGGAGGACGGCCCCGACGCCGGTCCGGACGTGAAGTTCGCGGTCGAGGTGCCGACCGCAGGCCGGTACCGGTTGTTCCTGGACTTCCAGCACGGCGGCGAGGTTCGCACCGCGAGCTTCACCCTCAGCACCAGCGGCACCGCACCCGCGCCCGCACCCACGACCGCCTCGCCCACGCACGCCGACGACCACGGTGGTCACGGTGGCTGAGCACGACACCATCGAAGAGGAGGCGCGTTCCATGAGCTCACCGGCAAGTGAGATCGAACTGTCCATCGGCGGCATGACCTGCGCCTCCTGCGCCGCGCGGATCGAGCGCAAGCTGAACAAGCTCGACGGCGTCCAGGCCACCGTCAACTACGCCACGGAGAAGGCGCGGGTCAGCTTCCCGGACTCGCTGACCGCCGAGGACCTCGTGAAGGTCGTCGAGAACACCGGGTACACCGCCGAGCTCCCCGCTTCCCCGAAGGCCGACGAGCAAGGTGAGGAAGCGGACCCGACCCTGCCCCTGCGGCAGCGGCTGATCATTTCCATCCTCCTGAGCGTGCCGGTGATCGCCATGGCGATGATCCCGGCACTGCAGTTCGAGTACTGGCAGTGGCTGTCCTTGACGCTCGCCGCCCCGGTGGTCGTGTGGGCCGCGTGGCCGTTCCACCAGGCCGCCTGGACCAACCTGCGGCACGGTGTGGCCACGATGGACACGCTGATCTCCCTCGGCGTGGGGGCGGCGTTCCTGTGGTCGCTGTACGCGCTGTTCCTCGGCACGGCGGGCGTCCCGGGCATGACGCACGGCTTCGACCTGACCGTCCAGCGCATGTCGGGTGCGGGCAACATCTACCTCGAGGTCGCGGCGGGCGTCACGACGTTCATCCTCGCCGGCCGGTACTTCGAGGCGCGGTCCAAGCGTCGCGCCGGTGCGGCTCTGCGTGCACTGCTCGAGCTCGGGGCCAAGGACGTCGCCGTGCTGCGCGACGGCCGCGAGGTCCGCATCGGCGTGGACGAGCTGCGGGCCGGCGACCGGTTCGTCGTCCGTCCCGGCGAGAAGATCGCCACCGACGGCGTGGTGGAAGAGGGCAGCTCCGCCGTCGACATGAGCATGATCACCGGCGAGTCGGTGCCGGTCGAGGTCACCACCGGTGACGGCGTGGTCGGTGCCACGGTCAACGCGGGCGGGCGGCTCGTGGTGCGGGCCACGCGGGTCGGCGCGGACACCCAGCTCGCGCAGATGGCCAAGCTCGTCGAGGACGCGCAGAACGGCAAGGCCGAGGCGCAGCGCCTGGCCGACCGGATCTCCGCGGTGTTCGTCCCGATCGTCATCGCGCTGTCCGTCGGCACGCTGGCGTTCTGGCTGGGCGCGGGCACGGGCGCCTCGGCGGCCTTCACCGCCGCCGTCGCGGTGCTGATCATCGCCTGCCCGTGCGCACTCGGCCTGGCCACGCCCACCGCGTTGCTGGTGGGCACCGGTCGCGGCGCACAGCTGGGCATCCTGATCAAGGGCCCGGAAGTGCTGGAGTCGACCCGGCGCGTCGACACGGTCGTGCTCGACAAGACCGGCACGGTCACCACCGGCCAGATGAGCCTGGCCGAGGTACACGCCGCCGACGGTGTGGACGAGGAGCAGCTGCTGCGCCTGGCCGGTGCTCTGGAGCACGCCTCCGAGCACCCGATCGCCAGGGCCATCGCCGCCGCGGCCGCCGAGCGGGTCGGCGACCTGCCCGAGGTGGAGGGCTTCCAGAACCTGGAAGGCCTCGGCGTGCGGGGCGTCGTCGGCGAGCACGCCGTCCTGGTGGGCCGGGCCCGCCTGCTCGACGAGTGGAGCGTCCGGCTCGGCGAGGACCTCGCGACCGCCAGGAAAAAGGCCGAGGAGAAGGGCCGCACGGCCGTCCTGGTGGCGTGGGACGGGGAAGCCCGCGGCGTTCTCGTCGTCGCCGACACGGTCAAGCCCACCTCGGCCGAGGCGATCGCGGGACTGCGCCTGCTCGGTCTGCGCCCGGTGCTGCTCACCGGGGACAACGAGGCCGTGGCGAGGTCGGTGGCAGCCGAGGTCGGCATCGACGAGGTCGTGGCCGAGGTGCTGCCGAAGGACAAGGTCGACGTGGTCAAGCGCCTGCAGGGCGAAGGGCGGGTCGTCGCGATGGTCGGCGACGGCGTGAACGACGCTGCCGCGCTCGCCCAGGCCGACCTCGGGCTCGCGATGGGCACCGGCACGGACGTGGCCATCGAGGCCAGCGACCTCACGCTGGTGCGCGGTGACCTGCGGGCCGCTGTCGACGCGATCCGGCTGGCGCGCCGGACGCTCGGCACGATCAAGGGCAACCTGTTCTGGGCCTTCGCCTACAACGTGGCCGCCCTGCCCTTGGCCGCGCTCGGCCTGCTCAACCCGATGATCGCCGGAGCCGCGATGGCGTTCTCCTCGGTGTTCGTCGTGAGCAACAGCTTGCGCCTGCGGGGCTTCCGCAGCGCCAACAAGGACACCGTCTGATCCCGTGGTCCGGCTCGCACCCGCGAGCCGGACCACGTCCACGCTGAGGGGGCAGTGGTGCAGGACAGGTACGTCACGAGGGCCGGTGCGAAGATCGCGTACGAGATCACCGGGTCCGGTCCCGTTCTCGGCTACGCCCACGGCGTGTTCCTCAGCCGCGCGGCTGTGCGCAGGCTTCATCTGCTCGACTTCGACGCCCTGGCTGCCGGTCGTCGGCTGCTGACCTACGACCAGCGCGGCCACGGCCACTCGACGGGCCGGCCGATCGCCGACGACTACCGCTTCGAGAACTTCACCCTCGACCTGCTCGCGTTGCTGGACGAGCTGGACGTGGACGAGCCGATCGACTTCATGGGCTCCTCGCTGGGCTGCGACGTCGCACTGCGCGCCGCCATCACCGCCCCCGACCGCTTCCGCCGCCTCGTCCTGATAATCCCCCCGGTTGCCTGGGAGGAAGGGCCCGGTCAAGCGCGGCGGTGGTACACCGACAGCGCCGAGGCGATCGAGTCCAGCGGCCCGGCGCGGTGGAGGCGGGAATGGGCACAGCAGCCGCCGCTGCCGATCTTCGCCGACTACCCGGCGTTCACCCTGGCGCCGGACATCCCCGACGAGCTGCTCGCCCCGATCCTGCGCGGTATCGGCGAGTCGGACCTGCCCGCACAGGACGCGATCGCGGCACTGTCCCAACCGGCGCTGATCCTCACCTGGGACACCGACCCGTTGCACCCCGTCTCCACCGCGCAACGACTCCACGAACTGCTCGCGGACTCCACGCTGCACGTGTCGAGCACGGTCGCCGACGTGCAGACCTGGTCCCACCGCATCACGGAGTTTCTGGTCCGCTAGGACGCGGGTTCCGCGTCGAGGTCCTCGTCCTCGCGCTTCGCCGGGTCGAGCACGTTGCTCGCGAGCTCAGCAGGCACCGCGACCCCGCCAGGGCCGCCCGCGGCAACCCACGCGACGACCTGCCCTGTGACCTCGTCGCTCAGCAGACCGCCAAACAACACCGGCCTCACGCCGTCCGCACGCGCGGACAACGACGGCCGCACCACCAGGACGTTGGAGAAGTCGCCGAGTCAAGGCAGTCAGCGATCTGCACCCGCTCCTCCCCCACCGCCTCGCGCAACGCGCGCAGCTGACCTTCGTGGTCGAAGCCGGTGTGCTTCTTCTCGGTACCGCAACAACAACCGCGGCACGCGGTCAGCCTGCTCAAGTCGCTCGCGTGCTCGAATGCTACCTGTCGGCCACCTGCACGAGTCGGTGCCTGGTATTGAATTCGCACGAAACAAGATCGTATTAAGACGACATCTCACGTGGTCTGTCCCGTGAGTCGTTTGAAGCAGGTCAGGGCTGCGGCGGGGGTGAGGAGGCCGCAGTAGTTGTCAGCGCGCCGTTCGTAGCGGATGGTCAGACGGCGATAGCCGGTCAGCCACGAGATGGTGCGTTCGACGACCCAGCGGTGGCGGCCCAGCGGTGGCGGCCCAGCCGCTGGGAGGAGTCGACGCCCTCGCGGGCGATGCGCGGGACGATGCCGCGATGGCGTAACCATCGGCGGAGATCGTCGATGTCGTAGGCCTTGTCGGCGTGCAGCTTCGCGGGCCGAAAACCGGCGCGGCCCGCGGCGGGAGCGGATGCGCGGGATGGCCATCAGCATGGGCTTCCAGCGCCTGGTTGTCGTGCGGGTTCGCGGCCGAGACCCCGACCGCCAACGGCAGTCCGGCGCGGTCGGACACGATGTGGATCTTCGAGCCCGGCCTGCCCCGGTCGACCGCGTTCGGCCCGGTCATGTCGCCCTTTTTCGCCCCGAGGCCGGCGTCGAAGTGGCCGCGCGAGCCGTGCGAGATGGCCGCGAACGCTTCGAGGACCGCTTCGAGACGTCGGACCGGCCCGCTCGCGCCGTCCCGAACGGCCGTCAGGTGTGCGAGGTGGTGCGCGATGCGCTCACCGCGCCAGGCGCGGAGGATCGCTTCGACGTCGGGGAAGTACTTGTAGAGCGTGGCGCGCCCGATGCCTGCCTGCTCGGCGATCCGCGACATCGTCACGTTCAGGAGGCCGCGTTCCGCCACCAGCGCCGCGGTCGTGGCCGGGATCGCCCGCCGCACCTCGAGCCGGTGCGCCTCGATCGTCTCGTCCCACAGCTTCGGCACGGCCACATCCGACAGCGGACGTCACGCCCCTGCGGTCACCGACCCTCGTGCTGCACGCCTCCGGCGCGCTCGTGGTGCTGGTCGTCGCGCTGGTCCTCGCGGTCTACAAACCTCGGGGCGTCACCGGACTCAGGATCTGAGCGCGGGCAGCAGGGTGGCTTCGAGCACGTCTGCCGCCTCCTCCGCCTTGAGTTGCCCCGAGTTCACGTCCTCGGCCGCTGCGTGCAGCAAGCTGTAGACGGTGGTGACGAGCCAGCTGATCGGCAGGTCGGCCCGGATCACCCCCTCCTGCTGCCCACGTGCGAGGAGCCCCTCGACGTGGTCGACGACCTCGCGGTGGCGTTGACGCAGCTGAACCGAGCCGAGTTCGCGCTGGGCGAGGTCGAACAGCTTGCGGTGCTGGTCGAGCACGTGCCACGACGTCCGCAACAGCCGCCGGAGCGCTTCCACGGCGGAGCCCTTGGCCAACTCGGCTTCCGCGATGATCACGCCCGCCTCGGCGATGGTCCGGTCCAGCACCGCCTCCAGCAGCACCTCGCGGGACGCGAAGTGGGCGTAGAGCGTGACTCTGCCGACGCCGGCCGCGCGCGCGATCGCCGCCATGCTCGACTGCGGCTCCTCGGTAAAGACCGCCAGAGCCGCGTCGAGGATGGCGGCGATGTTGCGTTCGGCGTCGGCGCGGCGCCGGGTCTGCGTGGTGGCCACGACCGAAGCCTACGGCCGATCAGTGCGCGAACACCGGACCGTCCGTCGCTGGCGGGCGCCCCGCGGGCACGAGCAGCGTCGCGCCGACCGCGATGACGGCAGCGGCGACCGCCGTCGCGGTGAAGGCCGCGGCGAAGCCTCCGACGGCATCTCCGCCGCCCTGCAAGCCCAGGGCCGCGATGGTCGACACGACCGCGATGCCGAGGGTGGCGCCCAACTCGTGCCCGGTGTTGATCAGGCCGGAGGTCGTCCCGGCGTCATTCGGTCCGGCGTGCGCCATCGCGGTGGTCGTCGCCGTGACGAACGTGGCACCCAGGCCGAGTCCGGAGACCACAAAGCCGGGGAGGACTGCGAACACCGCATTTCCCGAGTCCGGCACCTGTGCCAGCAGCACCGCACCCACTGCGGCCAGGCCGAAGCCGGCGGCGACGACGGGTCGTCCACCGAACCGGCTCACGGCACGAACGCCAACGTGGGTGCCGATTCCGATCACCAATGCCACCGGCAGGAAGATCAGGCCCGTCTCGAGCGCGTCGAGCCGCAGGACGTGCTGCAGGTACTGGGAGTTCAAGAAGAAGTTCGCCAGCAACAGACCGGACGCGGCCAACATGACCAGGTTGCCTGCCACAACGGGACGCCGGGTCAGCAGCTCCAGCCGGACCAGCGGCTCGGCGACCTTGCGCTCGACGACGACGAACATCACGAGCAGAACGAGGCCCGCCACCAGGACGTAGGGCGTGCTCCCACCACTCCAACCGGTGTCACCCGCGCGCACCAGCGCGTAGATCAGCGCACCGACCGCCAGCACCGCGATCAAGGCGCCCGGAACGTCGACCTTGCCCCGAGACCGTTCGCCTCGGCCGGCGGGCACGAGCCGAGGCAGCACGGCGGCCACGAAAACCCCGACCGGCACGTTGATGAAGAACACCCACTCCCAGCCGGGGCCCGCCGCGAACAGGCCGCCCAGCAGGACACCGACCGCCGCACCCGCTCCGGCGATCGCGGCCCACACGCCGAGCGCGCGATTCCGGTCCGGCCCGTGGAAGGTCGTGGTGATGATCGACATCGCCGCGGGCGACAGCATCGCCGCACCCACACCCTGCACGGCGCGCGCCGCGACCAGGGCCGTGGCGCTCTCGGCCAGCCCGGAAGCGAGTGACGCGACCGTGAACACCGCCAGACCGGCCAGGAACACGCCCCGTCTGCTGATCGCGTCGGACAGCCGGCCGCCGAGCAGCATCAACCCGCCGAAGCAGAGCGTGTACGCGGTGACCACCCAGGTCAGCGCCTCGCGGTCCAGATCGAGCTCAGTCGCGATCACCGGCAGCGCGACGTTCACGACCGTCACATCCAAGATCACCATGAACTGGGCGAGGCACAGCAACACCAGCACCCACCAGTTCGCCCGCACGACCGTCTGACTCATGCTCACCCCTCAACTTGAACACCTCTGTTCGACTTAAGTTACGTCATGCGCGACCACAAGTCGAACAGTTATGTTCAACTTAGGATGCCGCCTCGGTGGGCAGGCATACTTCTCGTTCTGCTGGAAGGACGTGAGTGATGCACGGGCTTGGTGAGCTCGAAGCCGCAGTGATGGACGTGCTGTGGCACGACGGTGGACCACTCAAGGTGCGCCAGGTGCTGGAACGGCTCGACACCGGCAAGAAGCTCGCCTACACGACCGTCCTCACCGTGCTGGACAACCTGCACCGCAAGAACTGGGTGACGCGCGAGTTCGAGGGCAACGCCTACCGGTACCAGCCCAGGGTCAGCCGCGCCGAAGCCGCCGCGAACGCCCTGCGCGAGGTGCTCATCGCCTCCGGCGACCCGGAAGCGGCGCTGCTCCACTTCGCGCAGTCCGCTACCGAGGAGGAGTCTGCGGTGCTGCGTCGAGCGCTGCGCAGGAAGGCCTCGGGGCGATGACGGTCGCACTGGCGCTGCTGCTCGGGTCCACCGTGATGGGCTGGCTCGCGCCGCGCGTGCTGTGTCGGCTCAACGACCCCCTGGTCGCCTTGGTCGCGTGGATCACCTCGGTCATCGCCGTCGTGGCCACCTCGACCACCGCAGTGGTACTGCTCGTGGTGCCCGAGCACGGCCTCGGCGTCCTCGACTCCCTGCACCACTGCTGGGACGCGGTGCAGCACGGCACCACACCCATGATCGAAGTGGTCAGCGGCCTGACCGGCGGCGCACTGCTGGCCGCGCTCCTCGTTCGCCTGGCGGTCATCGGCGCCCGCAGCGCACGACGCCGTGCCCGCGTCCGCGAGGACCACCTCTCGGTGCTCCGCCTGGCCGGACGCAAGCAGGCCGGTCCACATCCGACCCTGTGGCTCGACCACGACCGCCCTCTTGCCTTCACCTCGCAGGCAAGCCCGGCGTCGTTGTCGCCACCGAAGGCCTGCACCACCACCTGACCCCCGACGAGGTCGAAGCCGTACTGCACCGCGAGCGAGCCCACCTCAACGGCCGTCACCACCTGCTGGTCGCCGCCGCGGACGCCGTCGCCACCGCACTGCCCGTACTACGACAACTACCTCGCCAACGACCAGGGCATCGTCTACCGCGATGACCGGATGTCGATCGGCGATGACCCGGAGACCCAGCGGGTGCGCGACAACGTCCGCAACGAGGGACACCACGACGTGGTCGTGCACGGCTCGTCCGACGGCTGGCCGGCCCCAGGGCACGGGCACCCCCCCGGAGCAGATCGTCGAGGCGATCAGGAACAACCCGCACCGCGATCCCAACCAGCCAATTCGGTTGTTGGCCTGTCACAGCGGCAACGACGTGGGCGGGGCTCAGCACGTGGCGGACCGGCTCGGCGTGCCGGTCATGGCCCCGGTGGACGCGGTCGGTGTCGCCCTCAGGCCCGACTCCATCGCCAGGGTGCGCGGACACGAACCGGGCGAGGGCCGGCGCTGGTTCCTGCCGAACTACAGTGGGAGTTGACCGAGCGCAATGGATGATGGATTTCGTGGCTGAGCTTCGCCCTGTGGGCATCTACGCCGAGTCCTACGCCCGGCCCAGGCCGGATCTGCCTTCGGTCCGGCAGCATCCGCTGGAGATCGCCGACCGCGCACGAGTCGTCGACTACATGCGGGCGGTCACGCCGGCATTCGACGTGCTCGACGTGACCGTGGACCTGGTCGACGGCACCACGAAGATCAGGAGTGGCTCGTCGTTGGTGACCGACGGGGTGTGGGTTTGGCGCACCGACTCGATTCGGCACCTCGCCGCACACGGTCTGCCGATCGACCCTGATTTCCTCGAACACGTCCGTGCCCGCGACTACCGGACGCCCAAGGACGTCGAGGTCACCGACGAGCTCGAGGACGCCCTTCTGCGCTACTACTGACCCTGTGGGCCCGTGGGGTTGCCAGAACTCCGCACTCGGACGTTGGGCTGCGGTGATCGCCCATCATGTGCCGTGGGGGCATGATCGTGGAACGTGGCACTATGACTGCTATACCTGATCCTCGTTCGACTCGGTGACTGGCTGGTGCTCCTCGGACGGTCCACCGCGGCCAAGGACGTCGAATTGCCGGTGCTGCGGCACGAGGTCGCCGTATCGCGCCGCACCAACCCCCGCCCCCGGTTGGGGTGGGCCGATCGCGCGGTTCTCACCGCGGTGGTCCGACGCTGTGCCTGCCGATAACGTCATCCACGCAGGTAGAGGGCACACCAAGCCCAAGACCTTGGAGCGCTCTGATGTTGTCCCCTTGAAGCGGACGCCTTGATCCCAGACAGCGGTCCGGGAGAAGGATGCCCTCCGTGTCAGGCAAGTCGAAGTACCCCGAGCAGTTCCGCAGGGACGCCGTCGAGCCGGCCCGCTCCTCGGACCGGCCGTTGCGGCAGGTCGCCCGCGAACTGGGCGTGAACCACGAGACGCTGCGCAACTGGGTCCGCACCGCCGAACAGACCCAGGCCGCTGCGCCGGTGGGCGGCGTGTCGGCCGATGAGCGCCAAGAGCTGCGGGAACTGCGCAAGCGGGTGGCCGAACTGGAGTTGGAGAAGGACATCCTGCGCGAGGCCGCCGCCTATTTTGCGCAGGAGATGGGTCGTTGACCCGCAGCTACCGGTTCATCTCCGCCCATCGCGCCGTCTTCGGCGTCACCCGGCTGTGCAGGGTCCTGGGCGTTCGGCGCCCCGGCTTCTACGAATGGCTCGCCGCCGCCCCGACCAGGACACAGCGGGCGAAGGCGGACGAGCGCCTGGCCGCCGAGATCGCCGAAATCGCCGAGGTCCACGCGGGTCGCCGGGGCGCCTACGGGCGTCCGCGGATCGTCGTCGCGCTACGCCGCCGGGGCCGTCGGGTGAACCACAAACGGGTCGGGCGGGTCATGCGCGAGCGCGAGGTCGTCGGGCTCACCCGCAGACGGCGCAGGTCGCTGACCAGGCCCGACGCGGTTGCGGCCCCGATGCCGGGCCTGATCGGCCGGAACTTCACCGCCCTGCGCCGGGAAGGCGGTTGGTCGGGGACATCACCTACCTGCCCACGCCGGAGGGGTGGCTCTACCCGGTCACGGTGATCGACCTGCACAACCGCGAGGTCATCGGGCACGCGATGGCCGACCACATGCGCGCCGAGCTGGTCCGAGACGCCCTCGACCTCGCCGTCCGACGCGGCCTGATCAGCGATGACGCGATTTTTCACGCCGATCGCGGGACTCAATACACCTCCGGACTGTTCCGCTCCGCCCTCGCCGGTCACTGCATCCGCCCGTCGGTGGGGCGGACCGGGTCGTGCTTCGACAACGCGGTCGCGGAATCGTTCTTCGCCACACTCAAGACCGAGATCGGCACCACCGTCCGGACACCCGCGACGACGCCCGACGCGACGTCTTCTCCTACCTCGGCTACTACAACCACGACCGTCTACATTCGACACTCGACTGCCGCACCCCGCACGAAGTCCGTATCGGCTATGGTCAATGTCTCATCCTCGTGGCATGAAATCCGGCGCCCGGTGCTCGGGGACAACCTCAGTCCAGGGCCAGCTGGCGCCATACCACGACCTGTTCATCGACGGTGGCTTGCTGACCCGGTGAGGATCAGCAAGCCAGGTGCGGATCGTCAGGTCGAGGCGCACGGCAACCAGCCCGCACGCAGGGAAGCGCTGCAACCGGCAAGCCGTCCGCTGTGGTCGCTGACGCTCGTCGCGTACACCGCAGCCCGGTGCCCCGGTACCGTGCTCGAAGGCCGCAGTGACCGGCAGCGCCTTGGATGCGGCCGGATGCGGGCGGGACTCAGGGGGCCGCGATTGCGTTCACCCGGGTACCTCGTGCAGCGAACCCTTTCGCGGCGACCAGTGCCAGCGCGCTCACCGCACTCTTCGTCGCGACGCGAAGTTCGGCGTACGGCGGATGGGGCACCGAGCCGGCGGTGGCGACCTCGATGATCGAGGCCGGTCCAAGATCGCCTTGCCGGCAGACAATCCGCTTCAGGGCTTCTGGCGCGACGTCGCCCTCGGCACAAGTCACCCGTTGTTCACCTCGTGCATCGTGGCCTAGGGTCATGGCCCGAACCCCGAAATCATGCGTCACCACGCCGCCGCTGCCCGGCTGTGGAGCTCCACAGCCGGGTAGCGGCGGCGCTGAGTGGGTTCTACGATCGACATGCTGTTCACGCGGACAGGGGCGTACGGGCGCGAGCCGCCACGGCTCGACCGCCTCCGGGTCGTCCGATGCAGGTTCAGCTGGTGTGGGATCGAGTCACGGTGTGCGGAACCGGTCGATTGAGCATCCGGCAGGTGAGTGCCGTGTCGGCGTCGGATACGACCTGGGTGTAGCGGGCTTCGCCTTGAGGTGTCGCGGTGATGCCAGGCGTGGCGGTGACATCGGCGACGGCGGTGCGTTTGCCATCCTCGGTGGCGGTGGCCCTGGTGTGATGGCCTCGGGTGGTGCCGCCGTGGGCCCAGACGGTGCCGCATACCGTGTCGAGGCGGAACAGGCCTAGGCCGTAGCCGCCCGGAACGCCGACTTCCTCCGGGAGTGGGACTGTGGTCTTCATCTGGGTCAACGCCGCCGGTGAGAACAACCTGCCACGCAGCAGCGCGGACAGGAAGCGGGACACCTCGTCAGGGGTAGAGATAATTGCGCCGCCGGCACCGGCCCAACCGCCCAGCGGCCGATCGGACACGTCCACGTAGGTGGGAGCGGGATCGCCGAACGAGACGGAATAGCCGCGGGCATATCCGGGGCCGGTGTTCTTCGCGTACGGGTCGGGATAGTAGGTGTGCCTGAGGCCGAGAGGCACGGCGATGTTCCGGCGTACCAGGTCTGGCATGGTCTGACCGGTTACCCGCCGCAGCAGCATGCCGAGCAGGACGTAATTGGTGTTCGAGTAGTTCCACCCCTGGCCGGGTGGGAAGACGGGCCCATGGGCGAATGCGATGTCGAGCAGCTCCTGCTCGGTCGCGACGTGATAGGGGTCCTGTTCCATCCGGACGAAGTAGCCAGGGTCTGCGATGTACTGGAACAAGCCGCTGGTGTGGTTGAGCAGCATCCGGACCGTGATCTCGCCGCCGCCGGGCACGACGCCTGGCAGGTAGCGATCGATGGAAGCGTCGAGGTCGACTCGGCCGCGGTCGACCTGTTGCAGCACGAGCGTTGCGGTGAATGCCTTGGTGACGCTACCGATCTCAAATTGATCGCGGCCCGTCATCGGTCGTCCGGTGGCCCGGTCCGCCACCCCCGCGGCGGTGACGGTCATGCGTCGGCCGTCGTCAACTCGTGCGGCATATCCGGGCACCCCGCTGTCCAGCACCTGGCTGGCGACGTCGCGCATGGTGGGATCAGAAGACGGCTCGGCGGCGGCTGCGAGGGACGGGCCTGCACTGACAAGTGCGGCAGCTACGGTCAGCGCGAGGGCAGCGCGTCCTAAGCCAGGGAGAGTCGCCGCCTTCGTGGCGCGGGGCGTGAGAACAGCGGGCATGGCATCCGTTCCTTCGTGGCAAGGGTGGGTGGCGGTGGGGCACCGAGATCGCCACTTCCGGCGACGTCCGGCCTCCCTCATGGAGACCCACACGATTTGGCCTGTGTACTACGGACTCTTAGTCGGTACTTCAGGCGGAATAGTTCCAATCGATGCACGCCGACCTGAGTCGTTGATCGTTATTCATAGCGTCTGAGCTGGGCTGATAGCGCAACAGCCCTGTCCGGGTAGGGTCGGTTTCCTTCCACAGAAACGATCCACCACGAGGCAGGGCTGTTGCGCTACCAGTCTACGACCGGGCTCGACCATGATCAGATCCGGGAGTTGGTCGCCCGTGTCCACCAGCTCGTCCACTCCCGCCAACCGCCGGTGGGGCGGCCGCCGTTGCTGGGCCTGTACCGGCAGGTGCAGTTGACCCTGGTGCTGCTGCGTCAGAACCTGTCCCAGACCGTGGCCGCGGACTGGTTCGGGGCCGGCCAGCCCACCGTCTCCCGCGTCTTCCGGCGCATCACACCCCTGATCGAGCAGGCGCTGTGCCTGCACACTCCACCCCTGCCCGCAGCGCTGACCGGACGGGTGGTGCTGGTGGACAGCCGCGCTGATCCCGACCGGCAACCGGGCCGGGCACAAGCAGAACTACAACGGCAAGCGCCACAAGGCCAATCTGGGCGTGCAGGTACTGGCCACCCTCGACAGCCGTCCTGCTCGACGTGGCCGCCCCGGTGGCGGGACGCACCCACGACCGACTGGCCTTCACCGAAGCCGGCTACGACACCCTGCCGGCCGACACCCCGACCATCGGCGACCTGGGCTACCAGGGCACCCCGGCCATCCGACCCCGCCGCAAACGCCCCGGACACAAGACCCACACCCCCGAAGACGAGGTGTGGAACACCGGCATCAAACAGATCCGCTGGGCCGTCGAACAGGCCATATCCCACTTGAAGAACTGGAAGATCCTCAGGGTGTGTCAAACGAGCGGCTCTGACCCGTAGTCGGTGGTGACGTCGAGTAACCATCCGTGATCATGATCTTGTGATGGATGTCGGTTCCCTTGTGGGGACGGTGTTTTCCGGGCTGTCGGCGCTCGTCGTCCAGGACGTGGCGGACGGTGGCGGCATGGTGGTGGTCACGGCCCGTACCCGGGACGCGGCCGTGCCGTGTCCGGTGTGCGGGACCGCGACGGCGAAGGTGCACGGCTACCACCATCGGACGCTCAAGGACGTGCCGGTCGACAGCCGTCAGGTGGTCGTGCACCTGCGCGTGCGGCGGCTGGTCTGCGCGGCTCGGGGTTGCCCGCGGCAGACCTTCCGGGAACAGGTTTCCGGCCTGGTGGAGCGCCACCAACGTCGCACGGTGCGGCTCGTGCGGCAGACATCCCAGGTGGCGCGGGAGTTGTGCGGTAGGGCGGCCGCGCGGTTGGCCGGACTGTTGGCCGTGCCGGTGTCCCGCAGCACCGCGTTGCGCCACCTGTGGCGCCTGCCGCTGCCAGAACTGGTGGTTCCGCGGGTGATCGGCGTGGACGACTTCGCCCTGCGCCGCCGCCACCGCTACGCCACGATCGTCATCGACGCCGAGACCGGTCGCCGTGTCGCGGTCCTGCCCGGCCGCGACGCCGCCACCCTGGAATCGTGGCTGCGCGGGCATTCCGGTGCCTGGGGTCGTGTGCCGCGACGGCTCGGCCACCTACGCCGAAGCGATTCGCCGTGCCCTGCCCGGCGCGGTGCAAGTCAGCGATCGATGGCATTTGTGGCGGAATCTCTGCGACAAAGTCCTGGTGGAGGTCCGTGCGCACGCCGGATGTTGGGCCACGGTCAACCCGTCCCGCCCCGGCGGGGTTCACGAGCAGACCGTCCGCGAACGTTGGAACAAGGTCCACGAGCTGCTCGATCAAGGCGTCGGCCTGCTCGACTGCGCACGGCGCCTGGGCGTGGCCCTGAACACCGTCAAACGCTACGTCCGCATGCCCGAACCCCACACTCTGCGTATCGCCCCGACCTACCGCCCGACGCTGGTCGACCCCTATCGCGAGCATCTACGCGCCCGCCGCGCCGCCGATCCCGCGGTCCCGGTCACCGGCCTGCTCGCCGAGATCCGGGAGCTGGGTTATACCGGCAGCGCCAACCTGTTGGTCCGCTATCTCAACCAGGGGCGTGCCGAGGGTGAGCGCCCAGTCACCACCTCCCGCCACGCCAGCAGCCTCCTGCTCACCAGACCCGAGAATCTGCGTCCGAAGGACACGGAGTTGCTGGAGAAGATCTCCGCGGCCTGCCCGGAGATGACCGCACTCGCCGACCTGGTGCGCGGCTTCGCCGCCCTGCTGACACCGGCCGCGGGCAACGACGCGAAACTCAGCGAGTGGATCGCGGAGGCCCGCACCGCGAATCTGCCGCACCTGCGCAGTTTCACCAACGGCCTCGAGATCGACCGGTCTGCTGTGGACGCCGCCCTTACCTTGCCCTATCACAACGGCCGCACCGAAGGCGTCAACACCAGCACCAAAAGGATCATGAGACAGATGCACGGACGCGCCGGATTCGACCTCCTCCGCCACCGCATCCTCCTACCCTGACAGACACACAGCGTCACCACCGACTACGGGTCAGAGCCGCTCGTGTTTTACAGTCCCGAAACAGGTTTAGCGGCACCTAGAACGGCTCTGTTGAGCGTAGTTCGGCGCAGGCGGAACCCGTTGCGGCACAACGAATTCTCCTCCTCCTGCTCCTCCTTGTCGACTCCCTTGACAAGGATCAAGTGGTCCTCGGTGGAGCGCGGCGACGACGCGGGTGTGCGTCAGAGTCCCGTGTGCGGCACATACGGCACTCACTCAGCCCTACGGCCCTGTGTTCTGCCGCTCGCGTCCACGTGGCGCTCCCTTCAAGCGGCTCACAGGAAGACATTTCATTACGCGCAGGTTCGTTCTCCTGGGCAGGGCTACACGCAGACGGTTCCGGACTTGACCAGCGGTTTCCAGCGGCATGTTGGTGATCGAGGGCAACTTTCAGGTCGACGCCCCCGGTGGTGACGGTTGATGGCCCGATCGCGTCCGACTCGACGGTGGTGGCCAGGGAGTACAGCGCCGTAGTTCGATCCGTCACAATGATCATGGGAACGGTCGTCGGGCTGCGCGAGGCGCTGATGTTGTACCGGGAGCTGGACGACCCCTCCGAGGAAGCCACTGTGCTGCACCACCTCGGTGACGTGCCCGCGGCATGCGGGTAGTTGGGGAAGCGCGGGAGCAGTGGGCTCGGGCGCTTGAGCTGTACGAGGTTCAGGGACGTACGAGCGAGGCGGAAGCGGTGCGCCGCAATCTCCGAAAACGACGCAGGTCCAGCACCGTCCAGGTGAGGAAAGCCAGGAACGGCACGGTGAAGACGAGCAGTCCGGCAATCGTCTGGCCGATGCCAGGCCACCCGCCGGTCGCCGCGATGATGATCGCCACGATCTCGAACAGGCCCAGCACGGACGTCACCAGCCATAAGACGACGCGACCGAACCACTTCGAGGTGGTCGCCGCCTGCCCTTTGAGCATCGACGTGCGCAGCTCGGTCAGGGTCAACGCGCCGCGCAGTACCGCGCGCTTGCCGACAGGCTCGCGCAACCACTGCTGGCGGAACTGCGCGTCGTACGGCACGGCCTGTCGTCGAACCGCGCTGTGCCAGGCCTCGCGCATACCGTTGCCGAATCCGGCGACGTAGGCGGGCGACGGAGCGAAGTGCGCTTCCGCGGTGCGGTCGGGCGCGGCGAGTGAGCCGAGTTTGCGCGCCACCTGCGGCAGCCACGGCAGGAGTTCGGTGCCCGCGGGTGCCTCGCGGGTGACGAGCTGCCGCCAGGTCTCTCGGAAGGGTTCCAGCCACCGCGCGATGTCGAAGTGCACCGTGGCCGCCGCGTCCAGTGCGAACAACGGAAGATCACCCGCGATCGACTGGCCGTCGCGATACCCCTGCTGTTCCTCGATCGCACGCGAATCCTGGGGTGCGGCCGGCGCCGGCAGCGGCATCACGAGTTGTGCCACCGGAACGGGGGCTGCTTCCGCCGGGCGTGGCGCAGGAACCTGTTTCACCTCGTGCAGCCACGCCTTGGTGGCGGTGACGCGCACGACCGTGATCCGGTCGCCGCTGTCCTGAACCGCGAGATACAGGGACTTCGCCTTGTTCCCCGCGGCCACGCCGACGATCACACCATCGACGTGCGCAAGGTCCACGCTGCGCCCCGTGCCGAGGTCCGCGACGCGCAGGGTGGTGTCGTCGACGTGGGCGACTTCGTTGGGGGACAACGCGACCGGTGCGGTCGCGACGAGGTCGGCCGGCTGGACGGGTCGGAGCTGCCCGTTGCGGTAGAGGCCGGTGCCAACCCCGCGTTGCACGAGGATCGCGTCGCCCTGCTCGACGGCACGCCCGTGGCAGCCGTGCACAGGCACCGCCCAGGACACCGCTCGGCTGGTGAAATCGACCTTCAGCACGCCGTCGTCGGTAGTGAGCAGCATCGAGTCCGTCCCGGTCAGGGTGAGGCCCGCAGTCCGCGACCGGACGCCGCCGAGTACGACCTCGGTGCGCACGTGGTCGGCCAAGGGAGCGCAGACCGAGACGGCGGCAGGCGGGAAGCTCAGCTGTGGCACCGGGACGTCGTTGCGCAGCAGGGTGCCGAGCAGGGTGTAGGCCTGCCCCTGGTACGACGCGACGTCGGTGAGGAGGTCGATCATCTCCGTCGGTGGCACGAGGCCAAACAGCATCGCCTCCCAGTGCTCCTGGTCGAGCAGCAGCACGTCCAGCTGGCGGCCCTTGTCGACCCCGGTGAGTGCGCCGGGGGTGTAGCCGGACATGGAGAGAAACACGCCTGTCACGTTCCGCATGCGCTGGTCCAGGCGGCGCTGGAGCTTGGCGATGGGGTCGATCGGGGTCCGCTTGTCCACCCACTTGGCCTCCAGGATGAACCGCTGGTTGCCGACGCCGAAGGTCACGTCGATCTCACCGGCGTCGCCCTGCTGGTCCGGCTTGGCGGTGAGCCCGAAGCAGGTGAACAGGTCGGCGATCAGGCCGTTAAACTGCTGGCCCCGCCGTTGGGGTGTCATGTGGGGGCGGTCGCGGAGCTCGAGGTACGCATCTATCACTTCGCGCCATTTGACCGGGTCCCGCAGCACTCCCATGCCCATCTCATCGCTACATACGGTTACATCTGTTACCGCAGGGGACAACCGCGGATCGCACCCGGCTCATCGCCCTGTGGGGTGCCAAAACTCTGCACTGAGGCACTGAGCTGCGGTGATCGCGTAGAAGTAGCTGTAGGAGCATGATCGTGGGGCGTGGCGCTACGACTGCTGTACCTGATCTTCGCCCGGCACATCGGCCAGCTGATTCTGCTCGGCCGATCGACGGCGGCCAAGGACGTGGAGCTGCTGGTACTGCGGCACGAGGTCGCCGTACTGCGCCGGACCAACCCCCGCCCGCGGTTGGACTGGGCCGACCGCGCGGTGCTCGCCGCGTTGATCCGACACCTACCCGACTGGTTACGGCAACACCGGTTGGTGACACCGGGGACCATCCTGCGGTGGCACCGACGTCTGGTCGCGCGGAAGTGGACCTACCCCAACCGCACCGGCCGACCGCCGATCGACGACACCGTCGCGGCGCTGATCGAACGGATGTCACAGGAGAACGCCGGGTGGGGCTACCGCCGAATCCAAGGCGAGCTACTCAAGCTCGGCCACCGCGTAGCCGCCTCAACCGTGCGCCGCGTGCTCAAGCGCCTGCGGGTACCGCCTGCACCCCAGCGTGACACCGACACCTCCTGGCGACAGTTCCTTCGCGCCCAGGCGGCCGGCCTGTTGGCCTGTGACTTCTTCCACGTCGACTGCGCCGTCACCCTCAAGCGCGTGTACGTGTTCTTCGTGATGGAAGTCGCCACCCGCTACGTCCACATCCTCGGCACCACCACCAACCCCGACGGGACATGGACCACGCAACAAGCACGCAACCTGCTCATGGATCTCGACGGCCGAGCCGACAGCTTCCGGTTCCTCATTCGCGACCGGGCCAGCCAGTTCACCGCCTCGTTCGACGCGGTCTTCTCCGGCGCGGGCATCCAGGTCGTGAAGATCCCACCACGGTCTCCACGAGCCAACGCCCACGCCGAACGATTCGTCGGCACCATCAGACGCGAGGCGACCGACCGACTGCTCATCCTCAACGAACACCACCTGCGAGCGGTACTCGACCGCTACGTATGCCACTACAACCACCGCCGACCCCACCAAGCACTGCAACTCGCGCCACCACGACCAGACCAGCCGATCGCTGAACCGGGCCGCACCTCGACCTCGATACGCCGCCGAGCAGTCCTCGGTGGCCTCATCAACGAGTACGAACCCACAGCCGCCTAACCGCAGCTCAGTCCCGTACGGCCGACTTCTGGCACCCCACAGGCCGGTGACTTCGTGCACCGGCCGGCCACCGTGTGGTTCCGGCCCCTGGCCGGCCTGTGGCAGCAGATGCGCTCGGTGCTGGAGGCGGGCACCCATCCCCGCCAGACCAAGGACCTGTACCTGCTGGGCGGTATGACCAGCGTGGTGCTCGCGCACGGCTGTCACGTCGTGGGCAGCCGCGACCAGGGGCTGGTGCTCGCCCGGACCGCCGAGACGCTGGCCTCGGCGATCGGGCATCCCGAGCTGCAGGCGTGGGCGCTGGGCACCAGGGCGCTGATCATCGACTCGCTGGAGCAGAAATCGCCCATCGACGCGCGGCCGCTGGACCTGGTGGAGCAGGCCCTGGCGTTGGCAGGCCGGTCGTCGGGAACCGCCCTGGTGCGCCTGCGGACCTATCAGGCCCGGTTCGCCGCGCACGCCGGTGCCGTCGAGGTCGCCCGGCAGGCCCAGGCCAGGGCCATGCAGGTGCGCGATGCCGTGGGAGCCGGTGGCAGTGATCTCGACGCGGTCGGGGGCATCCTGCACTTCGAGCCCGCCAAGCAGTCCGCTCTCGACGCGGGCATCCATATCCTGTGCCGCGCCCCCCGGCTCGCCGAGCGCGCCGCCACCGCGGCGATCACGGCCTACGAAAACGGCCCCGAGCACGAACGATCCCGTGGGGATCTGGCCATCGCCCAGCTGGACCTGGCCACCGCCCAGGCCGCCTGCGGCCGGGTCGACGCCGCGGTGGACTCGGTCAGACCGGTGCTGGCCCTGGACGAGGCGGACCTGATCGCACCGCTGGTCCCGTCGCTGAGACGACTGGCCGCTCAGCTGGGCCACCCTCGACTGCGGGGACGCTGCGCGGTGGAGTTGCGCGACGAGATCGCCGAGCACAGCGGTGTCCGGGCGCTGCCCGCGGGCACAATCCCTGTGTGAGCGACCACGGTGTGACCGACCACGATCCCGCGCGGCCCGGACCCGGCTCGGGCCGTCGGTGCGCACCCCCGGCCCCGGACCGGGTCGCCTCCCCCGACCACGACGAGGTCGTCCGCGCCGCGTGCGCCGCGGCCGACTTGGACGCCACCGGCGCGCACGTGGTCCACGACTACGCCACCACCGTGGCCGTGCTGCCCGTCGAGCACGCCGTGGCCCGCATCGCCGTCGGCGACCAGCTGGCGGCCGCGCGCACCGTGCTCGCGGTGACCCGCTGGCTGGCCGAGCGGGGATACCCGCTGGCGCTGCCCCTGGCCGGGACCGACGCCGTGCTGGTGTCCGGGCGCACGGTGACGTTCTGGCGCTACTACCTCCAGCTCGACCACCCGCCGCTGGACTCGGCCGTGCTGGGCGAGCTGGTGCGCCGGCTGCACCAGGTGCGGGAGTGCCCGATCCGGCTGCCCCGCTGGCGTGCCCTGGACTCGTTGGAACGCGGGGTCGCCGACCCGCAGACCTCCAGCGTGCTCTCCGCCGAGGACCGGACATGGCTGCTGCAGCGCATCCCGCGGCTGCGCGACGAACTCGACGCCATCACCTGGCCACTGGGCACCGGGCTCATCCACGGCGACGCCTGGGCGGGCAACCTGCTGTGGGATCCCGCCTCCTCGACCGCCCTGCTGGGCGACTGGGACTCCGTGGCATGGGGTCCCCGCGAGGTCGACCTGGCACCCTCCTGGCACGCGGCACGGCGCTACCGCAGCGAACCCGACTGGGCGCTGCGCTTCGCCGACCGCTACGGCTACGACCTGGCCATCTCACCCGGATTCGGGTTGCTGATGCAGATGCGCGACCTGGTCCAGATCAGCGGCCCGCTGCGCCACGCCCGGCACTCGCCCGAACACGCCCGCGCCCTGCGACAGCGCCTCGACGGCTCCCGCGCCGGCGACAGCGGACGCTGGCACCAGTTCTGAGACGCCATCCCGGTACCCGTTCCCCTGGCGCGTCCCAGCGGCTGTCACCACCACTGACCTCGGGTGTCCTGGTCGATCGTGACGTTGGTGATGTCGGTCTGTTCGTCATGGCGCGCGTCCCTGAGGTCCGCGCCGTTGAGATTCGCGCGCCGAAGGTCCGCGCCGCCGAGGTCCGCCCTGTGGAGGTTCGCGCCGTGAAGACCTGCGCCGTCGAGGACCGCGAAGCTGAGATGCGCCCTGTGGAGGTCCGCCCTGTAGAAGTCCGCCCTGTAGAGGTTCGCGCCGTTGAGGATCGTGCCGCGGAGGAGTGCGCCGCTGAAGTCCGCGCGGTGGAGGTCCGCGCCGCGGAGGAGTGCGCCGCCGAGGTCCGCGCGGTGGAGATCCGCGCCGGCCAGGCAGGTGCCGTGCAGGTCGATGCGGGCCGCCCGGTCGTGGGTGCTGTCGCGTCGGCCCAGGACGGTGAGCGCGGCTTGGATGTCGGGGGCGACGGCTTGCCGGGGGCAGGCGTCGGCGGGCGGTGTGGTACCTGTGGGGGTAGGGACGGGTTGTGGTGTCGTGGTGCGGATGAACGCGGAGAGGACCTCGACGAAGGTCGGCTGGTCGCGGGACGAGTCACGGGCCAGGCGTTCCAGCGCGTAGATGGCGCCCAGGCGGGCCTGCAGATGGTCGGCCCCGGCGCGGTCGAGTTGATCAACGGCCTTAGTGAACCGGTCGGTCAACTGCCCTTGCTCGGCCACCGCGACCTGCGTGCGAGTGGCCTCCAACGACCGGCCGGTGAAGTACACGCCCGCAGCGGAGGCCAGGGCGGCCAGCAGTGCCGCGATCGCGGTCCAGTTCCACGACCCGCGCCGCCCTCCCCGCCATCGCCGACGACGGGGAGCAGGGCGCAGACCGCCGGGGCGGACGATGCGCGGAGGCATTCCTGCGGGCCGGGGACGCCGGGGCGAGGGCGCGCGGTGGGGACTCACGCGGTCAAGATTGGCACCTGCCGACGCCCGTCGGTCCCGACACCACCCGAGGAGCCTCCGACGCGACGGCAATCCACCACGCCCCGGCAAGGGGCGCGCATCGTAGCGGCCGTGTGGCCGGTGAACGCCCGGTTCGCCTGATCACCACTCGTCCGAGTGATGATCTGGTCGCGTCGCGACCGGATCACCGGTCACGCGACGCCTGGGGGGAACACCGGTCGACCGGGTGATCGACCGGGCAGACGATCTGGTCACCGCACCGTGATCCCGGTTGGCTACAGGTGCCCGTGGCCCACCGCACACGCACCCCTGCGGCGTGACCCGGTGAGCCGTCGGGCCTCACGCCGTCCGGGCACGTGATCGTCGCGATCCACGCCCTGGCCGGTTCCACCCGCTCGGGAGCCAGGAGACCTTCTTGTCCAGATACACGCTGCGGGCGCTGCGGGCGCTGACCGCCGTGCTCGTCGCTGTGGCGCTGCTGCCGGGCAGCGCCACCACGGCCGCCGCGCGGTCCGACGTGCCGCCCACCGACGTTGCGCCCTCCGACGTGCCGCCCACCGGCGAGTTCGACGCCAACGTGGTCGGCGGGCGTCCGGCCACCCGCTACTACCCCGGTCTGTCGGCGTTGGAGTACTGTCCGACGTGCAGCCCACCGTCGTTGGCGCCATCCCCCCCCCCCTCCACCCCTGACGTGCCGACCACGTTGGCGTCGAACTCGCGGTGGCTGGCACGTCGGACTGGGCGCAACGTCGGTGGGCGGCACGTCGGACCGCGCTGGCGGCCGTGGTGGCGCTGCCGGCAGCAGAGTCGCCACAGCGACGTGCACGGGCGTGTCTGGGCCCGCAGCGCCCGCAGCGTGTATCTGGACAAGAGGTCTCCCTGGTAATTCACGAGCTAAGGGTAGAGGAACGGCCAGCGGGAGGGAATAGGTCGGCTTGATCACGTAAAGCCACCGGACGGCGGGTGAGTGCCCGACGGTCCTCTCGGGTGGTCTTCTTCACTGTTCATCACGCCCCGCTAGGGTGCGTTCTTGTTGGCAGCCCAGTTTGTCGGTGCTTAGCGGCATGCAGGGCCGACTGGCGCGACGGGTCAGTGCCGAACGGACGGGTCAGCAGCCTGTGTAGGGCCAGACCTCGACCCAACCGCCCCGCGACGACCACACGACCTGCACCGCCACTCTGATCGACACCGAGGGGACCGGCTGGGCCCAGTGGGGCCTGACCGCGGCCCACTGCGTGACCAACCCGCCCTCCGGGACGCGGACCTCCGACGCGCCGACGGACGGTCAGGAGCTCCCCACGGGCCGCCGCTGGTGGTGCCGGTGCAGGACAAGAACTTCCAGCTGCGCACCGGGGCGCTGGACCGCACCCAGGTGCCCGCGCTGGAGATCGCCGCGTTCGTCATCCCGCCCTGGTGGCAGTGGATCCCCGACACCGCCGAGCCGATCGAGACCGCCCCCGGCGCCGACCTGGCCCTGCTGCGGCTGGCCGCGCCGGTGCGGGTACCCGCGGCCACGCTGGCCTCCACCGAACCCCGACCCGGATCGACGCTGACGGTGGTGGGCTGGGGCCGGACGTCCAACGGCTCGGCCGCCACGCCCACCACCGCCTCCCAACTGACGACCGCGGCGCTGCCGCCGGAACGCTGCGCCGCCGCGGTGATCACCCGCCACGACGTGTGCACCGGCAACCCCGGCGACCAGGAGAAGCAGTTCGGGGCCTGCAACGGCGACTCCGGTGGCCCGCTCTACGGCAGGTCCGGCGACCGGTGGGTGCTGACCGCCCTGGTCAGCCGCGCCAGCACCCCGACGTGCGGCATCAGCCCCGACGCGAACACCGGCATCGCCTACTACCGCCCGTGGATCGAGGCGGTGGTGCACGGCACGGTGCGCACCGACCTGCCGCTGACCCCCGCCCAGGGCGGACCGATCCCGCACCCGCGTATCGGGTTCACCACCACCGACCCGGTGGAGCTGCCCGACCGCGTCGCCCAGTCCACCTCCTGACCCCGGCGTGGACCGCCCCGGTCGGCCGTGCTCGCCCCGCAAGGGGGGCACGCGGACCAGGGCGGTCCACGCCCGGCCCGACGCGACACCGCCCGCACAGGACCTGCACCACGGCCCCTCGGCGGCCCTGGACGACCACGGAGACCACAAGTGCGCGAAACCCTGCTCGCGGCCTACAACGGGCTCTCACCGGCCGCACAGCGGCTGGTGCGCCTGCTCGACGCGCTGCCGGTGGACCACCTCAGCGAGGCGGACATCATCTGCCTCGCCGCGCCACCACCGCAGCACGCCCCCGACGCCCCACCTGCCCCGTCCCACCTGCCCCGTCCGCTTCGGCGGCGCGCCGCACAACGTGGACGCGGGCCCTGATCGACGAACTCGTCGCGGCCGGCCTGCTGCAGGCCCGGCCGCCGCACTCCGGCGCCGATCCGCACCCGGACAGCGCCCCGGGGCAGTCCCGCGGGCCGGGACAGTACGGCACGGACCGGTCGACGCGGTGGTGGACGATCCCGCCGCCGGCCCGCGACCTCGCCCACGACCGCGCCGCAGCCGAGGACGACCCGGCTGCGCAGCGGCAGGCCCTGCTGCGGATGGTGGACCTGCGGGTGTGGCCGGCGGTGCTGGCCGCCGGGCTGTGCCTGACCCTGCACCAGCACCGCGGCCGCTACCCCGTGCCGGTCCCCGAGCCGGCCGTGCCGACCGAGGGCCAGGCACGGCGGTGGCTGCTCGATCACACCGGCACCGTCGCGGCCTACGCGCGGCGCCTGTACGCGCTCGGGTACTTCGAGCGGGCCTGGCACCTGGTCAACGGGCTGTGGCCCGTGTGGCTGCTGCGCAAGGACTACGCGCTGCGCTTGGAGCTGGATTTGCTGGCCTGGCACTGTGCCTGCCGATAACCTCATCCATGCAGGTAGAGGACGTACGAAGCCCAAGGGGAGTCGAGCGTTCGCGAGCACGGCTGCCATGCGCTGTGACGTCGGCCGGCACGGCATGATGACCGGCTGTGCTGCTCCGACTGGCCTACCTCGGCGTGACCAACGCCTTCGCGTTGCTGCGCCTGCTGCCCATGAGGGACCGGGACAAGGACACGGAAATCCTGGCGCTGCGCCACCAAATCATGGTCCTGCAACGCCAACTCGGAGACGCCCGTCCACGGTTCTCCCCCGCCGACCGGGCATTCCTCGCCGCCCTGCTGCACCGACTCCCGACGCAAACGCTTCATCGACTCCGACTACTGGTACGCCCGGAGACAGTCCTGCGCTGGCACCGAGACCTCATCGACCGTCGCCACGCAGCCAGATCCCGCCCCAAGCGGCCCGGCCGACCACGAACCATCCGCTCCATCCGACTCCTGGTACTGCGCCTGGCACAGGAAAACCCCGCCTGGGGCTACCGCCGCATCCACGGCGAACTCCTCGTCCTCGGCATCAAGATCGGCGCCTCCACGGTGTAGCAGATACTCCAGGACGCCGAGATCGGTCCGGCCCCCGAGCACACCTCGACGACCTGGTCCACCTTCCTCCGCTCGCAGGCCGAGGCGCTCCTGGCCTGCGACTTCTTCGAGACCCGCACGTTGAACGGAACCCGCCTGTACGTGCTCGCGGTCATCGAACACGCCAGCCGCCGGATCCGCGTCCTCGGCGCCACCGCACACCCCACCGCATCCTGGGTCACCCAAGCCGCCAGGAACCTCGCCATGGACCTCGACGACGCAGACAGCTCCGTGCGGTTCCTGATCCGCGACCGGGACGGCAAGTTCCCGGCACTGTTCGACGCCATCCTCGCCGACGCGGGCATCCAGGTCGTCCTCAGCGGAGTCCGGATCCCGCGGATGAACGCGATCATGGAGCGCTGGATCCACAACTGCCGACGGGAACTGCTCGACCGAACACTGATCTGGAACCAACAGCACCTGCTCCACGTGCTGCGCGAGTACGAGCGCTTCTACAACACCCACCGGCCCCACCAAGGCATCGCCAACGCCCGACCACTACAACCACTGCCACAGCCAGCCCCCGATCAGGCACCCCTCACCCACCTCGACATCCGCCGACGGCAACGACTGGGCGGCATCCTCAACGAGTACCACCACGCAGCCTGACCAGCACGGACGACATTTTCGGCAAGCACAGGGTGATCTGCTCGACCAACGCCATCGAGAGCGTCAACGCCCGCATCCGCCGCGCGGTCAAAGCCCGAGGCCACTTCCGCAGGCGAACAGGCCGCGCTCAAGTGCGTCTACCTGGCCGTGATGAGCCTGGACCCGACCGGCACCGGCCGCAAACGCTGGATGATCCGCTGGAAGCCCGCGCTCAACGCCTTCGAGATCGCCTTCGACGGCCGCCTGGCCGCCGGACGCAAGTAACCCTCTTTAACCCGAGTTACACCGCTCGTTTGACCCCGTCCTGGGCGCCCGGCGCCCGGCGGAACCCATCTCAGTTGCGATCCCGCTGGGACGCGAGTCCCAGCGCTGCCGTGATCTCCCCGGCCGAGCAGATCGCGCTCATGCAGTTGCGATCCCGCTGGGACGCAAGTCCCAGCGCTGTCCGAGAGTGGCCCCGGCGACGAGGCCAGCCCCGGTGAGTTGCAATCCTCGCTGGAACGCGAGTCCCAGCGCTGCCGGTGCCCCCGGCCAGCACCATCACGATCTGCTGGTTGCGATCCCGCTGGGACACGAGTCCCAGCGCTGCCCTGACGGGTTCCGGGTGCTGGTGCTGGACTGCGAGTTGCGATCCCGCTGGGACGCGAGTCCCAGCGCTGCTTCCATGACGCACGAACCACCGTCGCTGACGGCGCTGTTGCGATCCCCACCAGCTCCGGAGGGCTGGTGCTGCCAGCGACGGCCAGATGGGCAGCCTGTTCGGCGCGCTGTTGCGATCCCCCACCAGCTCCGGAGGGCTGGTGCTGCTTTCCAGCCACCGCCACAGCGCGCCAC
Organism: Saccharothrix coeruleofusca; assembly: GCF_017876325.1. NCBI lineage: Bacteria > Bacillati > Actinomycetota > Actinomycetes > Pseudonocardiales > Pseudonocardiaceae > Saccharothrix > Saccharothrix coeruleofusca. The sequence goes on along the minus strand of NZ_JAGINV010000001.1, from coordinate 913,955 downwards.
CGACCATGTTGCGATCCCCACCAGCTCCGGAGGGCTGGTGCTGCCGTAGAGCAGTTCGTCGTACTCTCGGCGCCCCGCGTTGCGATCCCCACCAGCTCCGGAGGGCTGGTGCTGCTTCGACCACGTGGAGGACGGCGGACGCGAGGCCTGGGTTGCGATCCCCACCAGCTCCGGAGGGCTGGTGCTGTCCCCAGCACCAAGCTGGTGACGCCGGAGACCATCGCGTTGCGATCCCCACCAGCTCCGGAGGGCTGGTGCTGCGCGGGACCACCATGGACGCCACTCCCGACAGCAGGGTTGCGATCCCCACCAGCTCCCGAGGGCTGGTGCTGCCCCGCTTGGGGCTGTCGTCGCACCAGTGGCGCTCGTTGCGATCCCCACCAGCTCCGGAGGGCTGGTGCTGCCCGAGTCCAGCTCTACACCGCCGCACCGCCGCGCCGTTGCGATCCCCACCAGCTCCGGAGGGCTGGTGCTGCTTGACGTGCGGGTTGTCCGACAGCTTCGAGGGGATGTTGCGATCCCCACCAGCTCCGGAGGGCTGGTGCTGCGACTCATGAGGTGCCGCGCGTCCACCGGAGTAGTCCGTTGCGATCCCCACCAGCTCCGGAGGGCTGGTGCTGCCAGGCAGGAGGGCACGCCGATGGTTGAGGCCCTGCGGTTGCGATCCCCACCAGCTCCGGAGGGCTGGTGCTGCCCTGCTGCCCATCGACGTCATCACCGCCATCAGCGTTGCGATCCCCACCAGCTCCGGAGGGCTGGTGCTGCGATCGGCATCCGGGCCGTTCACGTGCCGGACCTCGGTTGCGATCCCCACCAGCTCCGGAGGGCTGGTGCTGCTTGCGCGACCAGATCAGCCGGTTGCAGGCCGAGGTGTTGCGATCCCCACCAGCTCCGGAGGGCTGGTGCTGCAGTCGTGGTCTCCGGCCGTGTCGAGTTGACCCACAGTTGCGATCCCCACCAGCTCCGGAGGGCTGGTGCTGCGAGACGACCAGGGGGTAGCGGGAGTCCAGGATCGGGTTGCGATCCCCACCAGCTCCGGAGGGCTGGTGCTGCCATCATGAGCTGCATCTCCAGTCAGCTCCGCGAGGTTGCGATCCCCACCAGCTCCGGAGGGCTGGTGCTGCGCTGCCTGAGCAGCGATGACGCTTTTGGAAGCTGCCATGAACACTCTCACTTCCCACTGAATGAGATGACACGCCGTGATGAAGTTCGAGACCTGGCGGCGTGTCGGAACACGCTTGGGGTTCCGAAGTCGGAGGGCTGTGGCTGTCATCAGATGATCAGCGGGTCGTGGTGTGCTGCGTCGATGGCTGCTCCGAGGTGTTTGGCGGTGTGGAAGGTGCCGCGGTCGAGGTGGTAGATGCGTACCGAGTCGAGGGTGGGGTCGATGGTGGCTTGGAGGTGTGCTTCGAGGTGCAGTCTCTGGGGTGGGGTGCAGACGACTTCGAAGACCGATTTCTGGACTCTGTGGCCGATGCCTTCGCAGATTTTGGCGACGCGGCGCAGTCGTCGTTCGCCTTCGGGTGTGGTGGTGTCGACGTCGTAGGTGATGAGCAGTTCCATCAGGTGAGCGTCCAGGGTTGGTAGGTGTCGGTTGTTCCGCGCAGGTGGCGGGCGAGCAGGCGTGCTTGGACGAGTGGGATGAGGGCTGCGGGGATGTCGCGTCCGAGGGTGGCGTGTGGCCAGGTTCGCTCGCGGGCTTTGCTCCAGTGTTCGAGGAAGGTCTTGCGTCCGTCTTCGGTGAGTTGGACGGCGCCGCCGGGCAGGGTTTGGGTGTGTCGGTCGGTGATCTGTCCGCGGTTGAGCAGGGTGAGCACGAGGCGGTCGACCAGCAGTGGTCGCAGTTCTTCCATGAGGTCGAGTGCGAGTGCCGGTTTGCCTGGCCGGATGCCGTGGAGGTAGCCGATGAAGGGGTCGAGTCCGACTTGTTCGAGGGCGCCGTGGACGGCGACGCGGAGCATGCCGTAGCCGAAGGACAGCAGGCAGTTGACAGGGTCGGTGGGTGGTCTGCGGGTTCGGCCGGTGGCCACGCCGGGTGTGAGTTGGTCGAGTGCTTGGAAGTAGGTGCGTGCGGCTTGGCCTTCGACGCCCAAGACTTGGGACAGGGTGGTGGCTTCGGCGAGTTGGGTGAGGGCTTGGGCGTGGTCGTGGGCTGTGTCGCGCAGGCGTTGTTGTCTGGTGGCAGTGGTGTCGCGGGCGGCTCGGAGTAGCAGTTGCCGGTAGTTGTGCAGCTTGCCCGCGACGAAGCTCTTGGCGAGGTGGAGGCGTGGTTCGGGGTTGTCGTGGGTGCGGACTTGGGCGAGCCGGAGGTGGGGGTTGCCGGTGTGGGGTCCGCTGGTGCGGGCGAGGAATCGGCCGTTTCTGGTGATCCAGGTGATGGAGCGGCCGTCGGCGGCGCAGCGGTGGAGGAGATCCTCGGTCAGGGAGACGCCGTTCCAGGCGACGATGTGGTCCAGGCGTACCAGGGGCAGGAGGCGACGTCCCGGCTTGTCGGGGTGTGCGATGCGCAGGGCGTCGCCGTCGAGGTGCAGGCTGGTGCCGGGAGTGGTGGCGAACAGGGTGCGCAGGAGTTCAGTCAAGCCAGTCTCCGTCGGGGCGTGGGGTGAACAGGTCGGCGCCTGCGGGTGTGGCGGCGTCGGGCAGGCAGCCGGGCCGTAGTGAGCAGCGATGGCATCGCTTGTCGTTGACCGGCGGCGGGAGAACGCCGTCCTCGAGTAGTGCGCGGACCGCTTGGGCGGTGCGGTCGACCTTGTCGACCATGGCGTCGTCGACGACTGAGGTTTGTTTTTGGGGTTGATGTGGCTGGTTGCGGTCGCGGAATGGCCGTCGGTGTGTTAAGCCGGGACGATGAGGCTGGGTGGTGGTCTGACCGGCCCGGAGCGTCAGGAGCGTGAACAGGTCCGGCTCAGGGCGGCGGACCTGTTCGACCAGGGGATGTCCCAGGCCGATATCGCCCGCCTGCTGGGCGTGAGCCCGCAGGCGGTGTCGCAGTGGCGCAAACACTTCACCGAACACGGTGTCGACGGGCTGCTCTCGGCAGGCCCGTCGGGTGCGCGGTGCTACCTCGACGACGAGCAGATCCGCACGGTGCTGCGGGAACTGGACAAGGGCCCGGCCGCGCACGGCTGGGCCGACCAGCGCTGGACCCTGGCCCGCATCGGCCGGGTGATCACCGAGACCACCGGCGTGGTCTATGCCGCCCCCGACGGCATCTGGCGCCTGCTGCGCCGCATCGGCTGGTCCTGGCAGATGCCCCGCACCCGCGCCCTGGAACGCAACGAGGAGGTGATCACCGCCTGGCGCACCGAGGTGTGGCCGCGGGTAAAACATCCGCGGGCCAGACAGCGTGGATCTGCTTCCAGGACGAAGCGGGCGCCTCGATGACCCCACCCACCCGACGCACCTGGTCCCCGGTGGGCCGCACCCCCGAACTGCGCATCGCCGGACGACATCGCAACGGCATCAGCCTGGCCGGCATCTGCTGCTACCACCCCGACCGGGCACCGGTACTGCTCTACGCCACCCGCGAGCACAGCTTCACCAACACCACCTTCCCCGCCCTGCTCACCCGACTGCACCGCCGCCTCAACGCCCCCATCGTGCTGATCTGGGACAACCTCTCGGCACACCTGTCGGGCAAGACCCTGCAATACACCAAGGACAACACCGCCTGGCTGACCGTGGTCCAACTGCCCGCCTACGCCCCCGACCTCAACCCCACCGAAGGCGTCTGGGCACACCTGAAAAACACCAGCCTGGCCAACCTGGCCGCCCGCAGTCTCCCCGAACTCACCCACGCCGCCCGCCGCGGACTACGCCACATCCAACGCCACCCCGCCCTGCTCGCCGGCTTCCTCACCCACACCGGCCTCACCCTCGACCCCACCCCATCAACCCCATAATCAAACCCCGGGAGTACGTCGTGGCGGCGCCGGTCCCGCCCGGAGAAGACGGCTCCGTACGGGACCGGTGCTTGAAACATCTCGCGCAGGCAGATGACCTGCGCGGCGACTTGCAGGTCGGCCGGGCCGCCGGGGTGGTAGCGGCCTGATTTGTGTTCGACGGGTGTGGGTCCGTCGTCGGTGAACTGGACGGTGTCGCAGACGCCGTGCACGCCGATCGTGTCGCTCCACACCGGTAGTGAGTGCCAGATCTTGCGGCCTCGGCGGTCATTTCGTGTTCCGGTGTTGTCGACTGCGGCGTGGGCGAGGTCGCCGCGGACGGTGTCGATGTTGGATTCGAAGTAGCCGTCGAGGTGGATCAGCGCCGCCTGCCTCGGGCAGTAGGCGTAGTGCTCGAGTGCGGAGATCGGGATGCTGGTCGCGGTGTCGATCGGTCGGTCGTGCACGGCGTTCCGCCTCAGGCGATGAGCTTGGTGAGGGTGACGCCGTGGGGCAGGTCGTTGTCGTCGACGGAGACGACGTAGTCGCTGAACGCGCGGGGCGGGGCGGCGGGCGTGGTGGGCTCGTCGGGTGAGAGGGGCTTGGCCGGCAGGGCGGTGACGCGTTCGGTGAGGCGGTGGGCGGGGGCGGCGCCGAAGGCGTCGGGGTGGGTGAAGACGCAGAGGCCGCGCGGGGTGAGGGTGCCGCGGGTGGCGGAGCGGTCGTGATCGAACATCATTTCCAGGGTGCGGTAGAGCAGTTCGAGGTCCTTGGCGTCCACGCCGGTCTTGGTGGCGCGGGTGGCGGAGTAGTAGAGCTCAACGCGGTAGAGCCCGTAGGGAACGGTCCACTTGCCGCCCATCTCGGTGGTCTCACCCTTGTCGATGTCTTCCTGCTTGGTCTGGGTGACGCGGGTGATGGCGTGGTCGGCGGGGACGATCGGGTCGATGCTGCGGGCCATGCCGACCTGCAGCGGGCCGCGGACCTGGCCGAGGGCTCCGGTCTTGCCGACCGAGAGCACGGCGCCGAACAGGCGGATGTCGACGTAGCGATCGCACAGCCAGGCGCGGGCTTGGTCGGCCTGCTCCGGGCTGATCTTGCTCTTGCTGTCGAGCTTGAGGCCGTTGGCCTGATAGGAGGCTTCCAGGCGTGGGTTGAGGGCGTGTCCTGCCTGGACGAAGATGCCGTAGCGGGGATCGTCGCCCGCCGCCAGGGCAAGGGTGTCGCGAATCTTGCGCTTGAGGGCGACGTCGGTGACCAGGCCCTGTCCGGTTTCGTCGTCGGTGCGGGGGCGGTTGCCGGCGTCGGGATCGCCGTTGGGGTTGCCGTCGGTGACGTCGAACAGGAAGACCATGTCGTGGCGGACAGTGGGGTCGAGGTGGGGCTGGGTGGTCATGCGGAGATCTCCTGGGCTGCGTCGGGGGTGGTCTGGTCGGGGGTGGTGCCGGTGGCGCGTTCCTCGGCGCGGCGGCGCAGGGTGTTGAACCGGTGGGCGCGTTGGTGGTGGTAGCCGAGCAGGAACAGGGCCTGCTGGGCGGGGGTGGCGTGGCTGGGGATGCCGGTGCCGGCGTCGAGCAGGCCGAACAGTTCGTCGAGATCGCGTCGGTGGTTGACGCCGGTGCCGCGGCGGGTGCCGCGGAACTTGCGCAGCCAGGCGTCGGCGAGTTTGCGGCCGGAGATGAGGGCGGAGCGCGGGTTGGTCACCGCTCCGGCGAAGAAGCGGTTGGCGTAGGTGGTGTTGAGCTTGCCTTCGAAGGCGTCGTGCTGGATGGCGTCCAACGCGGCGAACAGCCGCCCGGCCACATAGGCGGGCTCGGTGTTGGTCGGGTCGAGTCCGGGCATGGGTTTCTCCGGGGTGTGGGGCGAGCGCATCAGCGCCAGGTGGATCAGTGCCGCGCGTGGGGTGTCCAGGCGCCCGTCGGTGCGGACCCGGTTGAGCAGGTGGGTCAGCAGGGAGGGTGGGAGGGGGATCTTGCGCATCGCGGCATGGAGCAGGTCGCGCTGCACGCCGTCGGGGCGGTCGGCGCCCTTGGCGCCGAGGAAGGCGTAGCGCTTCTCGGTGCGCAGCCATCTGCCGGTGACGCGGACGAGGCGTTCCAGGCTCTGGTGGTCGGGTTCGTCGGGGTGCAGGGTCACCATCTCCAGGTCGGTGAACCATGCCGCGACGTTGTCCTCGATCGTCGTCAGCGGCATCTCCAGCCAGTCGCGGACCATGACGCGGGCGACGTTGCCCCCGACGGTCAGGGCGCAGAACTTGGTCTTGTCGATCTCGGGAGCTCTGTTGCCCGTGCGCACGGAGCGGATCAGGTCGGCCACCTGTTGCGGGTCGGCGTCGAGGATCAGCCTCATGGGGTTGCGTTCGACGGGTTTGGTGACCCACCAGGCCAGGCGGCTGTCCTGGCCGCCGAAGGATGCGGTGTCGGGTGAGTCCAGGACGCGGACCAGGCCGGCGGACAACCTTTCGCCGCAGGTGATGCAGATCGGGGAGCAGGCCAGCTGCGTGGTCAGGTCGTAGCCGAAGACGCGTTCGTTGATGCTGACCAGTGCCGCGTCGTTGGAGGCTCCGGGAACCAGTCGGGCGGGGACCTTGCCCGGCAGGGTGTCCAGCAGTGGAGCAGTCCTGCCGCACACCAGACACAAGCCTTCGCGGCCGCCGCCTTTACGGCGGGCGACTTCGGCGGCCCAGAACGACGCGACCGAGGGGGCCAGGTAGGCGGGGGTGCCGTCGACGGTGATCAGGACCCGTTGTTTGGACGCCACGGCCGGGTCCGGCGTCAGGTCCGCCGATGCGCCAGAGGTGTAGAAGGCGGCGACGGCGCGGGCGATGGGGTCGTCGCGGCCCTCCGGGCTGTCGGCCCAGCGTCGGGTCAGGTCGACGAACGCCTCGTGGCACTGCCTGACGCGGTGCGGTTTGCTGTCGGCGTCGGCCCAGCCCAGCACGTACTGGACGTCATCGGCGGCGAGGTTGGGGGCCACGCCGACGGTGCGGACCACCGCGGGCACGGTGTGCTCGGCACCGCGTGGTCGTCCGGCCGCATCCGGTGCGACCAGCGATTCCAGTCCTCGACCAGCCAGGGCTCCGTCGGCGGTGAGGCGCAGTTCCAGGTCGAAACGCAACGCGCGGTGGAACGGCTTGGCCGACGGGTCCTGGGCTGCGTGGTCGACCAGTCGTTTGACCAGCATCAGGCGGCCCCGGTGGCGGGGATGCCCTGTTCGGACACCCTCAGTACACCGTTGACCAGTTCCGCGTCGAACCAGGTGAACGACGGTGGCGTGGTCGAGTGGTCCACCGAGTGCAGCATCAGCCCGAGCTTCTCGGTGATCGGCTGGGCGGGCCGGTCGTCGGGATCGCCGAAGAACGCGCTGAACTCACGGACGCCCAGGTAGGGCTGGGAGAAGCAGCTGCCGCGGGTGACGCGGCGGCGGAACTGGTCCCGGTAGGCGGCCTCGGGCTTGTCCGAGTTCTTGTCGGGCACGGCGTGGGCGTGGATGCGGTAGGCGACGTCGCGCAGGCACACGGCGTTGCGCTGCACCCGGTTGGCCACCGTGTCGACGCGGCGACGCCCGGAGACCGCCTCGGCCAGCGATGCCAGGTCGGTGGTCTCGTTGCGACGCTGCGTGAACTGCTTGATCTCCGCCAGCACCTCGATGGCCACCACGTCCCACCGGAACTGCGGCTTCCAGTAGATCGACTCCAGTACCCCGACCGCCGCCGACGGCGTCATCACCGGGTAGGAGACCCGCTCGACCTTCAGCTCAGGGCGCGTGAACAGCGCCGCCTCCCCCCACACCTGCACGACCACCGGCGACGCACCCGACGCCGACCGACGCAGTCCAAGATTCACCACACCGTGTCCTCTCCGATCGCTTCCTCGTCCACCCCGACACGGGCGTCATAGCCGCCCTTCCACTCCCACAGGTCGCCCTGCCCGGCGATCACCGGCTCGCACAACGCCCGCACGTGCGGCGCCTCGGCCACCGAGCGAGGCAGCGACACCATGTGGCCGCGCAGCTCTCGCAACACCTGCCCCAGCGACCCGGTACCGGCCCGCAACTGGTTGATCATGGCGGTGACCTGTGCCTGTGGGTCGTAATCGGCCACGATCACCGTCACCGGGTCCTCGTCGATCATCCGGAAGGCCAACCGGCGGTCGCGCGGCGAGCCGGCGCCGTCGCGTTCCGGCCCGTCGGCCACGGCCGGGAAGTTCAAATCCGCACGGTGTTTCTGGATCACGTTGCCGTGTTCGGCCTCGTCAAGGTTCAACCCGGTGTAGAGCGAGCGGTAGTACCGGTCCAGCAGCACCGGGTCGTCCGGATCCCGCCCTGGCCCGAAGATCGCCAGAGTTTTGTCCACACCTGCCCGGTAGAACCGCGGCACCGGCGCGTCGGAGGCGTCGAACACCACCACCCGCCCCGGTCCGGGCAACCGGCCCTCCCGGTTGGCCCGCCCCGCCGCCTGCTGCAACGACTCCGCCGGCGCCAGCGCGCGGAACACCACGGGGAAGTCCACGTCAACCCCGGCCTCGATCAGCTGGGTCGACACGACCAACACCGGCTCGTCGGCGCCCAGCAACGCGCGGATCCGCTCCAGGGTCGCCTCGCGGTGCAGCGGGCACATCCGCGTCGACAGGTGCACCACCTCGACCCGCGCCCGCTCGGCGACCATCCGGAACAACCGGCGGGCCTGGCCCACGGTGTTGACGATCGCCAGCGCCTGCCTGTGCCCCGCGATCCGGTCGGCGATCTGCTCCAGCGTCGGTTTCGGGTCGACCTGCCACTCGTAGCGCACCCGCTTGAGTTTGGTGAACAGCTCCACCGGTGCCTGCACCAACGGCTTGATGTCCAGCGACTTCCACACCCTCAGGTGCTCGAAGCTGGGCTGGGTCGCCGAAGCCAACAGGACCGTGGTCCCGAAGTGCGTGGACAGCACCCGCAACGCGTCCAGGATCGGCACCAGCAACGGCACCGGCAACGCCTGCACCTCGTCCAGCACCACCACCGCGTTGGACAGGCGGTGCAGCTTGCGCGACCGGGCCGGCCTGCGCCCGAACAGCGAGTCGAACAACTGCACCGTCGTGGTCATCACGAACGGGGAGTCCCAGTTCTCCGCCGCCAGCCGCAAGCGTCGGTCGTCCAACTCGGCGTTCGAGTGGTGCTCCAACACCACCTCGTCACCGAGCAGATCCCGGTAGACCCCCGCGTTCTGCTCGGTGATCGTCGTGAACGGCACCGCCACGACCACCCTCGCCTTGCCATGCTTTGCGGCGTGGTGCAGCGCGAATCCCGCCGCGGTCATCGTCTTGCCCGACCCCGTAGGTGCCGGAAGCCGATAGATCCCCGGCTCCTGCAGCGCCAGTCGCACCACGTCCTCGTACAACGCCGCGCGCACGACATCCACCTCGGATGGGCTGACTTCCGTGCCGCGCCTGTCCAGAAGGGCACGGCGGTTGACCTCGAACCGACGGACCAACTCGTCCATGTCCGCAGGTGCAGCCAGGCGCGGCGCTGTCAACCCTTCGGCATGAGCGGCGGTGTCGAGGTGGTCGGCGTCGACCAATGCCGAGAAGACCAAGCGGATACCCATCTCGCCCACCAGCGGGAACTCCGACCACCCTGCGGGCATCAACTCCGGCCCCGTCGTCAACGTCCTGGCCTCGGGCACTTCCGCGAAGAACCGCTCCAGCGTCTCGGTGTCCTGCGGCTCCGGGGACAACTCGACCAGTGACTGCGGCCGACCCAGTCCGCCGTGATGGCCCAACACGGCCATTGCCGCCGCGAGCGCCCGATCACGCACCAGCAACGCGCCAACACGCTTGTGATCGATGCCCACCCGCGCACCCGTCAACGCCACCCGCGCCAACTTGTCCTGCCAGTCGATTGCGCACTTGCCTGCGTCATGGACAAGCCCCAGGCTCCACGCCAACTCCCCCGCACCAAACGGTTCCGCAAAAACACGGGCCAATCGCGCCGTCAAACGGACATGATCGGCCAGCCCATGCCACTGACCGGTTACACCACTGGGACTGTGCGCCCACACCACGAAAACCTTTCACATCGTCGTCCCCCGACGAACGACGCGAGGCTAGAGACCTCCACCGACAAAAACCGATCCCCGGCTCCCCGAAGGCGTCTGAGAACACCCGAATGGAGCAGTGTTCGCCGGAGGTGGCTACTCACCACCATCTCCGGCGAACAGGCGCTCACCGCTGCCACGGCCAGACAGACAGAACAAGTTGCAACCCCGCCCCAGTGGCGGGGGCGGCCAAGGCCCTGGAAACAGGCTTCTTTTATGTCGAATCCGGACACGGTAAGCGAGTAGGTCTCAAATTGGTGTCGGCGAGGTCGCGCGTGGCAGCGCGGTTGCGCCCCCCGCTGGGACGCGAGTCCCAGCGCTGCATATTCTTCAGTTCTTCGCCGATCCGCCTGCCCATGTTGCGATCCCCGCTGGGACGCGAGTCCCAGCGCTGCCCGCCAGCCGGGCCTCCTCGACGATCCCCGCGGCGTTGCGATCCCCGCTGGGACGCGAGTCCCAGCGCTGCCACCGGGATGGGCACACCCAGCGAGCGCACCACGCTGTTGCGATCCCCACTGGGACGCGAGTCCCAGCGCTGCCGGTCTACACCTACCAAATCGGCGACCTGGCCACGTTGCGATCCTCGCTGGGACGCGAGTCCCAGCGCTGCTTCCATCTCGGCGAAGCTCTGGAGGACGTTGGCGATGTTGCGATCCCCGCTGGGACGCGAGTCCCAGCGCTGCCAGCGGCACCGGCTACTGCTACGGCGCCTACGCGGTGTTGCGATCCCCGCTGGGACGCGAGTCCCAGCGCTGCCATTCGCCGAGCACGGGGGCCGGTCCCCAGCCGTTGTTGCGATCCCCGCTGGGACGCGAGTCCCAGCGCTGCCGCGAGCCGTCGGCGCACCGGACGGGGTGGCGGTGGTTGCGATCCCCGCTGGGACGCGAGTCCCAGCGCTGCCTGCGCCCGGGTGTAGACGTGGATCGGCTCGCCGTAGTTGCGATCCCCGCTGGGACGCGAGTCCCAGCGCTGCCGCACGAGACAAGCCGGACTCGCAGCCCACCCACTCGTTGCGATCCCCGCTGGGACGCGAGTCCCAGCGCTGCTCGTCATGCGCGCCGCACGGGTTCTGCAGGCAGCCCGGTTGCGATCCCCGCTGGGACGCGAGTCCCAGCGCTGCCGATCCGGCTCGGCGCCAACCCCGCCCAGGTGGTGTTGCGATCCCCGCTGGGACGCGAGTCCCAGCGCTGCCGCAACCGGGAGGTGCCGGGTTGGGTCCAGTCGTTGTTGCGATCCCCGCTGGGACGCGAGTCCCAGCGCTGCGTTCCTGCTGGCCGATGAGGTGCCCGCGGAGGACCTGTTGCGATCCCCGCTGGGACGCGAGTCCCAGCGCTGCGATCGGTCAGCTGCTGCTGTCCGGCCCGGCTGTCGTTGCGATCCCCGCTGGGACGCGAGTCCCAGCGCTGCGGCCGGGGTGCGCGAGGCGGTCGCGGCATGACCGTGTTGCGATCCCCGCTGGGACGCGAGTCCCAGCGCTGCGCTGCCTGACCAGGCACAATCCCATACTCACCAACCACAGAACCACCCGACATCCCAAAATCCGAGACGACACGCGAGCCGCAGCTTCAGAACCTCCCGGCGTGTCGTGACACGCTCCAGGTTCCCAACCAGCCGCACAGCCATCTCCATGAGCAACCCAGTTTACGAAACCCAGGGCAGGCCAGAATATGGAAGCGCTCCGGGGCGCCAGCGATCCCACCACGACCGGAGTGCTCCCTTCGGCCTTCTAGTCGCCGGAGCCCACGAGCACCGCCATCACGGGTTGTCCGGCATCGATGGGTCCTCTGGGCATCTCAGCACAAGGCAACCGACGCATTAGGATCGGTTATCCAATTGCTGCCGCAGAGTATGCACCGCTTCCTGCCATCCCGTGTGTCCACGCTGTAGCCGTGGACATGGCGAAGTCGGATGTCCGCCACCTCGTCTCCAGGGGCTCCGATACGCCAACCAGGGCTCGGATAGTCGAGTTGGCCACCGCGATGGCCAGCGACAAGCGGCGTCGCCCCGCAGTGCTCAAGCGCGGAGAGTCCAGCCAATACATCCGCGTCGCCCTGGCCGAACAAGGCGCGTCCACCCTGCACGTTCTGGCCGTGAGCAGCATCCCCGAGGTCATTCGGCATGACGTGTTCACCGACAAGCCGGTGGTGGTGCTGGTACCGGAAGGCGTGGTGCGCGCATCGCAGGACCTGGTCGAACGGATCCGAACAGTGAACCTTTTTCATCCTGCGGTGGTCCCGTAGTTCTGTAGGGCGTGGATGGCCTTGGCCAGGCGGCCAGCACGGTAAGGACAGCAGCGGAGTTTGCGCAGGACGCGCCAGGTCTTGAGTTGGGCGTTGGCGCGTTCACCCGGTCCGCGCAGGCGGGCGTGGGCGCGGTTGGCCTCTTTCTGGGACTGCGGCTCGTGCTTGCCTTTGTACGGGGTGATGACGTAGTCGCCTGTCTCGTCGTAGCTGAGGTTCCCCCGATAACTCGGAGGGTTGATTACCTGGCTCCGGTTGGGGACGCGGGGATGATAGATGGCTCGAGTTGATCGGCGTGCCAGGTGGCCTCGTACTCGTCGGGGCTGAGCCAGCCGAGCTCTTTCTGGATGCGCTGGGTGTTGTACCAGGCGTCGATGTAGCTGAAGATCGCGTTCTCGGCCTTGTCGCGGGTGCGCCACGAGTTCCGGTACACGAGCTCGATCTTCAGCGTGGAGAAGAAGTTCTCCATCAGCGCGTTGTCGTAGGAGTCGCCGACCGAGCCCATCGAGGGCAGGATTCCGTTGTCCTCCAAGCGTTGCGCGAAGCGGATCGAGGTGTAGGTCGAGCCTCGGTCGCTGTGGTGGATCAGCTGCCCGTCACGGACCTCGCGGGACCAGATCGCGTACTCCAGCGCGCCGAGCACGAGGCTGGTGTCGCAGCGGTCGCTGGTCTTCCAGCCCACGATCCGGTTGGAGAAGGCATCACGGACAGCTGCCAGCCAGAAGACGCCTTCGCCGGTGGGGATGCGGGTGGCGTCGGCCACCCACAGCCGGTCCGGGGCCGGGGCGGTGAAATCCCGGTTGACCAGATCCGGCGCCGGCGCCACTGGTGGATCACGGCGGGTCGAGGGTGTTCGCCACTTCTTGCGCAGGAACGCGCCCTGCAGCTCGTGGCCGCGCATCAGCCGCTCGACCCGCTTGCGCGACACCCGGATCTCGCGGCGGCGCAGGGTGGCGTGCACCCGCGGGCTGCCGTAGGTGCCGCCGGAGGTGGTGTGGATGTCCACGATCTCGGCGACCAGTTCCTCGTCCTGGCGCTGGCGCGGTGACGGGTCTGTCTGGCGCTGGACCCAGCCGTAGTAGGTGGAGGAGGCGATACCAAGGACCCGGAGGATGGGCTCGACCCCGAAGCGGCCGCGAAGCTGCTGCACGAGCTTCACGACCGTCGCCGGGTCGGGTCGAGTTCCGAGGCGAAAAAAGCGCTCGCGGCCTTGAGGATCTCGTTGGCACGCTTAAGTTCCGCGTTCTCCCGCCGCAACCGGCGCAGCTCCTCCGACTCGCTGGTCGTCGGCCGGTCGTCGCGCTCGCCGCGGTCGGCCTCGTCCTGCCGGATCCAGTTACGCAGTGCTTCGTGATGCACCCCGAGCTGCTCGGCCAGCCGCCGGATCACCGGCTTGGGATCCGACTCCCGGTACAGCCGGACCGCTCGAGCCCTCAGCTCATCGGGGTACTTCTTCGGTGCTGCCACGGACGACTCCCTTCAGATCCTATCGGACCATGCTTGAAGTCTCCGAGCTACCGGGGGAACCTCAAAGCGGCGGCATTGACCGCGATCAGTCAAACCTGATGCAGCCGGACCGCACGGGCTCGGCTCGTCCGGGCACTTCGTCGAGGACGCCCACGAACGACCCCTTCTAGGGCTATCGGGCCGTGTCCGACAATCTGCGAGTGGCTGTTCGAGGTCGCCCGTCGGGTGGTGTCGCTGTTCCGGATGAGTGTGGCACGACTTGGAACAAGGTCTCGAAGGTTGAGGTGGGCAGCGCGGCCAGGGCGCCGCCGATGAACGCCGCGCCTGGTTGCAGGGAACCGTCCAGCACTCTGCTGACGGTGGACCGGTTGATGCCCATCGCTTTGGCCAGCGCGTACTCGGAGTGCAGACCTGCGTCGGCCATGGCGGCCAGGAAGTCCGAGCGGCGCAGCCGGATAGTGAACCTCCGGCGGTCGCTGCCGCCGTGGTGATCCGGTCGGGGTGTGTCGTTGAAGCGGCTCATGATGTGTGCCCTGTTCGCACCACAACCCTCATGGACGGCGGTGGTTGTGCCATTGGCCGCGGCGGTGGCCGGGGGACGTCGTCGGCGCGGGGTACCGGTGTGGGATACCCTGCGCCGACGCGGCGGTTGGTCGGCCTCAGCGGGTCGGGGTTGCGGTGTTGTCGGGGAGCCAGACCAATCGCGGGGCGGTGTCGCCGTCGTCGAAGTGGCGCAGTGCTCCCTGTGGGGTGTCGGTGTGGATCTGGAAGGTGCTGTCGGTGGCGACGGCGTAGGCGTGGTCGGGGAAGGCCAGTCCCCAGGCGGCGATCGTGTCGTTCTCGGTGTCGGTGTCGTAGGTGGCGATGGCGAACAGCCTGGGCGCGGTGTCCTGGGCGAGTCGGGTCAGTGCCCGCGTCAGGTTCTGGTCCGGGTCGTGGGTCGGCTCGGTCATGAGGGTGCGCCTTTCGTTAGGGGAAACGCGGGGTGTCGGGGTGGTCGGTTGTCGTGGCGCGGGTGCCCCCTGCGGGGCTTGCGTGGATGTGTTGCCGTGCGGTCGGGGGTAGGGCGGGATGCCTTCGTGTCGACGCCAGTGCAGATCGCAGTCCGGACAGGTCGGCCAGCACCAGTCGGTCTTGGGCGGTGCGTGGCGGGGGACGATGAGCGGTAGCGCGCACAACGTCTGGCCCGTGTCACCGGGCAGCAGGTCGGTGCTGATGGCGTGGCGTCGTCCGGTGTGGGGCAGCCAGCGGAAGTCCCGTCCCATTGCGACACTCCAGGATGCGGGCGGAGGTGGTGCTCGCTGTGGTGCCGGAGGTCGGCAGCGCGTCCTCCGATGGGGTTGCCGGTTCAGGATTCGACCACCGTGGTGGGATCGCTCAGGTGTGCGGTGGCGAACTGGACGGCGGTGCGCAGCGCGTGGTCGTGGCCGTCGGCGGGCAAGTTCTCGTGTGCCAGGCCGAACTCGTGCAGAACCCGGTCGATGTGCTGCCCGGCCAGGTGCCTGAACCGCTGGTCGCTGCTGCGCGTCTTGTCCTGCCCTAACGGGATGCCCGGTTCCAGGGTGGTGTGGAAGAGCAGGTCGTAGTGCACGCTGTGCCGCCGCACCAACATCTCCAGCAGTGCGCAAGCCTGGGGGTCGAGGGGTTCGTCGCGGTAGGCCAGTGCCGCTCGGTAGTAGCCCAACGCGTCGGGGACCGCCCGGTCGACCAGCACGACATCGGCATGCGACCAGGCTTCCAACTCCTCGCTGATGCCGCGGGTGACAAACCACAACGTGGAAGCCCAGGTGTGGTTGTCCAGGATCGGCAACCCCATCCGCTGGGCCTGCTCACCCAGATCGGCCACCGTCGCCACCTGCACCTGACCGCGGCGCAGCTCGTGGGCCAGCCGCGCCAGGAAGGTGCTCTTGCCCGTGGAGTGGGTGCCCACCACACCGATCACGACTGGCTTCTCCACCCCGGCCACGCTCACCACAGCCCCGCCTCCGGCGGCCGGAATTCCGCTGGCGCGGCCACCCGCACCAACTCCTCCCAGGACAGCCCGCCGTCACGCACGAGCCTGCACAGCAGCAGCCAGGCACACCAGGCGTCGAACCCGGCCCGGTGCGCACGCCGCTCGCGCGGACCGCTGGTGTCCAGACCGGCGTGCCGCACCAGTGCGCCCAGCCCGTAGGCGGGAAGACCCGGCCAGAGATGACGGGCCAGGGTGAGGGTGTCCAGCACCATCGGCGGCCGCCACGTGGGCAGATGCGCGCGCAGGACGCGGTAGTCACCGGCGGCGGCATGGGCCACCATGGCGCGACCGGTCACCAGCGGCTCGACCTCGCGCGCCACCCCGCACCACAACGGTCTGCCTGCGAGCTCGTCGTCGGTGATGCCGTGGACGCGCCGGGCCATCGCGGTCACCGGTGTCGTGGGCCGCACCAACCACGACCGCACCCGCGCCCCGCCCAAGGGACCCTCGTCCACCGCACCCTCGTCCACGGGGCCCTCGTCCACGGCGCCCTCGTCCACGAGGTCCTCGTCCCGGCTGTCGGGGCTGGCATCGACGGTGAGCACCGCGATTTCCACGATTTCCGGCGGCTGGGCACCGTTGCCCTCCAGGTCGACCACGGCCAGCGGGTGCCCGGCCAGCGCTGCAGGCGGCGACGGGGGCGTCATGCGCTCTCTCCTGTTCGTGCGGGCGGTGTGGGCCATTCCAGGTCGGCGCGGCCGTGACGGCGCGGCAGGTGGGGCCGGGTCACGTCGTGCACCTGGAACCCCAGGCCGTGCTGCATCAGGTACCGGCGCTGCTCGTCCAACCCGGCCACCACCGCCGCCCGGTCGGTGACCTCCACCAACGCCCCACCCAACCGGGTGGCCATCCCCTGCACGACAACGGGATGCGGCCTGCTCCACCCTGCGGCGCAGCGCGCCTGCTGAGCAGCAGGGCAGATGTCGCATAGCTCGCGGATGCCGAAGTGTCCGTTGTAGTCGGCCACACCGTGGGCGTAGGCCACGCCGCAGGAGGTCTTGCGGAACAACGGCCCGCCACCCTCGTACCGCCCGGCGGCGGCCAGGATGCGTCGCTCCAGCGTCTCCGGAAAGACCTTGCGCCGCGCCACCTCGCCGTACGGCTCGGGCAGGCCGTGGGAGCGGTAGTAGTCGCGGATGCGGTCCCGGTAGAACAAGCCGGTGAACACCGTGGCGTGCGCGTGCACGCCCAGCCGCAGCGCCCGGTCGAGGTGGGCGTCGCTGTCGTTGAGACCCGGCACGATCGGCCGCCAGTACAACACCACCCGATACCGATCGGCGTGCTCGAACGCCGTCTTCAGCGACGCGGCGGCGATGGCGGAGTCCACCGGCTCGATCCGCGTGTCCTCGATACCCGAATAGGTGATCAACAACGTCACTTTCAGGGTCCGCAGCGCGTTCAACACCGCGCAGTCCTCCGGTGTTACCCGCCACCGGGTGATCACCAGCACGTGATTGGTCAAACCACGCTCGTCCAGCATCCGCAGCACCCGCATCAGGTGCGGCTTCACCGCAGGCAGCATCGGATCCGTCGCCCGGTTGAGCAACTGCACCGGTGTGAGGTGCGGCCGGAAGAACCTGTGGGACACCAGCGCATCTACCGCCTCCTCGTCGCTGGTCAGCGCGCGGGGCACCTTCATGTCGAAGTTGCCGAACAGGTGCCGCACGCAGTACCCGCAATCCAACGGACACCCGACAATCCAGTTCAGGCTCAACCCCGACTTGCGGTACTCCACCACCTCCCGCAACTCCGGCCGCAACCCCGCCCGCCCGTCCTCGTCGAGCAGTCGCACACCCGATCGGGGGTGTGCTCCGACATTGTCGGTGTTCACCGGCCACTCCTCTCGGCCTGCTGAAATCCGTACGGATGTATTTCGGTCAGACCGTGTACGATCGGCAGACAAGAAAACCAGTCGGACACGCCATTTGCCCCTATTTGCCCCTGGCGCAAGCGGAGGCGACATGACCGAAGACGAGCGCTCCTGCGAACCTCAGCCCGCAGGTGTCCGACTCGCGCACGAGATCCGTCGTCTACGCCAGGAGGCAGGGCTCAGCCAGCCGCAACTGGCCCGGAAGATCGGCTACACCAGGCAATACGTGTCACTCGCGGAGCGCTTGGACCACAATCTCCCCTCAGCGGAACTGGTCCGGGCGCTCGATCGGGCACTCGACGCGGACAATCACCTCGTCGCACTACGCGAACAAGGCAAGCGCGAGCAACAATCCCTGCATCGGCAAGGCCTGCAGAAGAAGAGGACGGGACAGAACAGCAGCCACGACGCTGAGTTGCCCTTGCTGAGTGGCTTGGCCCCTGCGGACATCCCGGATCTTGTCGATCATCTGCGCGAGCAGTGGCACCTGCTGGTCAAGACCGACAACCTGTTCGGGCCGCGTTTCGCACTGGGGTCGGTCCACGAGCACCTGCGGTTGCTGGCAGGACTGGCTCGATCGGCTCGGGGTGCGGCACGCCGCGAGATAGTGCGCTTGGCCGCGCAGTACGCCGAGTCGGCCGCGTGGCTGCACGAAGACGCCGGTGAACCGTCGGCCGCCCACCACTGGACCGGGCGGGCGATGGAGTGGTCACACGAAGCCGACGACCGGTTGATGCTGGCCTGGACGTTGTTCCGGCGCAGTCAGCAGGCCACCGCGGGCAACGACCCCGCCGGGACCCTCGGCATGGCCGAGGCGGCTCACCGCGACGGCCCCGCACTGCCGGCACCCATGCGGGCGGCCATCACCCAACAGCAGGCACATGGTCATGCCCTGGACGGGGACGCGCTCACCGCGCAGAAAACGTTGGATCAGGCGCACGCGTGGGCGGCAGCGGACACGCAAGGTGAGGCACGCAGCGGCCACGGGTCGTTCTGCACCGCGAGCTACATCGAGCTGCAACGTGCGCACTGTTGGCTGCGGCTCGGACAGCCCCGCAAAGCCGTCGACTTGTACGAGGCGGTCCTACCCAGCCTGCCTGTGGTCTACCGGCGGGATCGGGGCAGTGCGCTGAGCCGCTTCGCCATGGCCTCCACGGCAGTCGGCGAACCCGAGCGCGCCGCCCACCTGGCCGACGAAGCGCTGGACATCGCCCACAGTTCCGGCTCGGTGCGGACCAAGCACGAACTGCGAGGCCTCGCCGCCGCACTGGCCCCTTACGACTCGGTAGCGGCGGTGGCGGACTTCCGCGCCAAGATGGCGTTGGACGCAGGCCTGTGACCACGGCATCGCAGATCGAGACCAGCGCCATGCGGCGGGCGATCGTGCTCTCGGCGTTCGGCCTGGGCACCACCAGCCCCAACCCGCCGGTGGGCTGCGTCATCCTCGACCGCGACGGCCACGTCGTCGGCGAGGGCTACCACCAACGCAAAGGCGAGGCGCACGCCGAAGTTCACGCCCTGACCGCGGCGGGTGACCACGCCCGAGGCGGCACGGCGGTGGTCACCCTGGAACCGTGCAACCACCACGGCCGCACACCCCCATGCCGCCAAGCCCTCCTGGACGCGGGCATCACCCGCACGGTCATCGGGTTGCTCGATCCCACCTCCCGCGAGGAGGGCGGCGCGGCCCGGCTGCGGGCCGCCGGTGTCGAGGTCGAGGTCGGTGTCCTCGCCGAGGCCGTCCGGCAGGTGCTGCACCCGTGGTTGCACGCGCTGACCACCAAGCGCCCCCACGTGACCTGGCTGTACGAAGTCGACGCACACGGACGGATCACCTCACCAGGCGAACTCCTCGTCCAGCGGCACCGGACGGGCGTGGACGCCGTCGTGGACGTGCACGACCGGATCACCGAAGGCAGGCCGGATGCCCACGGCCCCACAGCGTTCACCCTGTCCGCGGCCACCATGACCGGGAATCCCAACGACGTACTGGCCACTCTTCACGACGGTGGGACCCGTTCGGTGCTGGTTGCCTGCCATCCTGATGCGGCGCGGCGGCTGTTGGCTGCGGGCCTGGTCGACCGGATCGTGTGCTACGCGGTTCCCGCCGCTGCTTCCGGGGTGGGCGCGCCAGGGTCAACGTTGTTGCCCGAGGGGTTCGACATCGCCGCGGTCGACGCGGCTCAGGGATGGGTGCAGGTCGATGCGACGCCATCACCGTCCAGGCCCCAGTACTCGTAGGAGAACCGTCGTGTCTGCTGCGTCGGGATCTGTTTCCCCGGCTCACGTGGTCGTCATCGGCATGGGCGGTACCCGCAGCCTGGGTTGCCTGGTGGTGTTCGCCGACGAGATCTGCGCCGCCTACCGCATCCGCAAAACCCACACCACCAGCGGCTCCACCTTCCAATCGGCCAACGCGGCCCCGCTGGGCTACCTCGTCGAAGGCCACCCGCACATCCTCAACCGGCCGCCCGAGCGCCCACCGCGGCCCGCCCTCGGCACCGACACACCAGCCGAGATTCGGGTCGGACTGGTCACCGCGACCCTCGGCGATGACGGACAGCTGCTGCACGGCCTGGCCGACCACCTCGACGGACTGGTCGTGGCCGCCTTCGGCGTCGGCCACGTTCCCACCGCCTGGGTGACACCCCTGCAGCACCTCGCCGCACGGATCCCGGTCGTGCTCGCCTCCCGCACCGGCTCAGGCCCGGTGCTGGCCCGGACCTACGCCTTCCCCGGCTCCGAACGCGACCTGCTGGACCGAGGACTCATCCGGGCGGGCTTCCTCGACCCGCTCAAAGCCCGCATCCTGCTCCACCGACTGCTCACCGCGGGCGCCGACACCACCACCATCGCCACGACCTTCCGCACCGCCAGCGGATACGGCGCGCCCGCTGGCACAGTCGACGACCGACCCGCCCCGACGATCGCGACCCGATGAGGAGCCCGTCATCCGCAGCCACGAACTGACCCTCGGCCGCAGTTTCGGCGTCGCCTTCGACCACGGCGAGGACTTCTTCACCGCCCTGACCCACTTCTGCACACAACATCGGGTCCGCCACGCCTACATCCCCGGCTTCATCGCCAGCTTCAGCGAAGTCGACATCGTCGGCACCTGCGAAAGGCTGGACAACCCCGAGGCGCCGGTCTGGTCGAAGGTCCACCTCACCAACGTCGAAGCCTTCGGCGGCGGCACCCTCGCCTACGACGAGACCACCGACCAGGTCCACCCCCACATCCACGTCGCGGTCGGTCTCAAGGAACACAGCGCCACCGGCTACACCAGCCACCTGCTGCGAGCACAGGTCCAGTTCCTCACCGAGATGCTCGTCATCGAGGTCGCCAGCCCAGCACTGCTGCGCCGCCGCAACCCCGACCTCTACGACGTCCCGCAACTGCACTTCGGCCAGTAGCAAAGCTGGACGAGCATGCCTCGGCAGGGCGTGTCGGGAGTCGGCCTTCCCGGCGGAGCGGAGCCCTTGTAGAGCGGAATCCTTGTGTCGTGAGCGGGTTCCGACGGTCCGACTGCCACGATGCCCCTGGAGGAGGGGTGCGGTGGCAAGCGTGCGGGAGGTTGCCCGGCAGGTCCAGCAGGCCAGGGACAAGACCGGCGAGTGCGCCGCGGCGGTGCGGCAGGCTGGGGAGCTGGCACACGATGCCCTGGAGGTGCTCCACGGTGCCTGCCAGGGTGCGGTGGCGCTGGAGGATCAGGCAGCGCAGGTGGTCCAGCAGTGGACAGGGGTGGTTGACGGCGTTGAGGCACTCGCCCGGCGACTGGCCGATCTCGACGCCCGACTGCAGGGCCTGCTGGACCGGTTGCTCGGAGACGGCGGCGCGTCCCGCCCGACGTCGAGTCCTTCCCGATCGGCGACGCCGGCTTCCGACACACCAGGTGCGGAACGGGTGGCCTGGCAGCGCCGGGACTTGCCGGACTACATCACCTCCGGGCGCTACGAGGACGAGGCGGGGCAGCCGGTGCTGGTGCAGAGCGGCAAAGGACCGGAATCGCCGCAGATCGCCCGGTACCTGTTCGAGGCGGGCATCCTGCCCAGGCCGGGGATGCCGTTCGTGGCGATGCACGTGGAGCCGAAGGTGGCCTGGAGGATGCGCACCAGCGGCCGGGCCAGAGTCGAACTCGTGATCAACAACAAGGTCTGCCAAGGTGATCTGTCCTGCCGCAAGCTGGTCGAGGACATCCTGCACGAAGGGCAGACCCTGGTGGTGCACGATCCCACCGAGGACCGGCCACTGGTGTTCGAGGGAAGGAGTCCGCGGTGAGTGCGGCGTTGAACATCTGGTACTACCGCGACGACGGCGGCGCCGGGGACCAACCGCAGGTCGTCACCACGCCGGAGGCGTTGGACCAGGTGTTGGACTACATCCTGGACCATCCCCAGCCGCATCCGCCGGTGATCACCGTGCGCGACCGGCCCCGCTTGTTGGACGGCCGCTATCCCGACCACGAGGTCAAGGTCGACGCCGACCGCCGCGCCGGTGTCGGGGCGATGCTGTGCAGCGGCCCCGCCGACTTCGCACCCGACACCGACACCTCCGGCGATCACGGCGGCGGCTGGATCACCCTGGACCGTACCGACCGGCTCCCCGAGGACACGCCCGCCCTGTACATGGACAAGGCGACCCGGACGCGGTTCCCCGCCAACGCCCTGGTGCCGCTGCCCCTGTGGAGGCAAGCCCTGCACGAGCTGCTGAAGACCGGCACACGCCCGACCTGCGTGCAGTGGCAGGACACCGACGTCTTCTGAACCACATTCCCCATCCGCCGTATGCCCACCGAGGACAACACGCCGACGGACCACTCGACCGAGGAAAGACTTGCCGCGATTCACCGAAACGCGTGCACACCGATTCCACCTGATCCGCCTACGATAGCGGAGCAACGCAAACCACTGACATACGATATTTGCCCCCTATTTGCCCCCTAGCGCAGGCGGAGGCGACGTGATCGAAGACGAGCAGGACCAGGAACACGAGCCGGCCGGTGTTCGGCTGGCCCGAGAGATCCGCCGCCTCCGCGACCAGGCAGGACTCAGCCAGCCACAACTGGCCAAGAGGATCGGTTACACCAGGCAGTACGTCTCGCTGGCCGAGCGTGCCGACCACAACCTGCCCTCCGCCGAGATCGTCAAGGCCCTCGACGACGCACTCGGTGCCAGCGGAACTTTGATTGCGCTACGGGACCAGGGCAAACGCGAGCAAAAGCAGTTGCGCCGGAAATCGGCGGCCAAGCAAGCCCACGGGCAACCGACATCATTCATGTCTACAGGACAAGGACCGAACGTACCTGTGGTCGCGGAGTTCGACGGGAACCAACTGCTTGATGGCCTGAGGCTCGACTCGCCGCCCCGGCGGTGAGTCGGGCGGGGCCGAGGTCGAGCAGGTCAAGCTGATGACCGGTGCGCTGGCGGCCAGCGAGAACCTCTACGGCGGCGGTATGGCGGGCGAGGCCGGTATGACCCACCTGCGGTGGGCGTGCCGAATGGTGGAGGCGCAGTCAGATTCGGCGATCACACCGTCGTTGTTCGAGGCCGTCGGGAACCTGGCCGAGGTGGTGGCGTTCTCGGCCTTCGACGTCGGTGACCACCCGGTTGCGGCGCGGTGCTTCCGGATCGCCTTGTGGTGTGCCGAGCAGGGTGGTTCGTGGGAGTTGCGGGCGGCCACTCTGACCGACATGGCCCGCCACGCCCTCTATCTGGGTGACCTGGACGAGGCCCTGTCGCTGGTCGAGTTCGCCCAGGTCCGTGGCGACCGGCTGACGGCCACGGCGAGGGCCGTGACCGCAGTGGTCCGCGCCAGGGTACTGGCCATGCTGGGCCGTCACGACGAGGCCGCGGCGGAGGTGGGCCGCGCCGACGCGCACTTCGCCGAGCGCCAGGCGGCCACCGATCCGCCCTGGCTCCTCTACTACGACGAAGCCGAGCACGCGGGCAGCAGCGCCCGAGCGTTGCTGCCCGTCGCTGTGGCCCGCACACGGCCGGGGGAGGCCGCCGAACGCCTGGGCGCGGCGATCCGCCTGCACAGCGATGCCTATCCGCGATCGCGGGCATTCTCCACGACGCGGCTGGCCACCTTGCACATGATCGCGGGCGATCCACATGAAGCCGCAGTACTCGGGCAGCGGGCGGTCACGGACGCCGCGAGGTTGCAGTCCCGGCGGATGAGCCAGGAGCTGCACACCTTGATGCGTGCCAGCCAACGGCACCTGTCGATCCCCGAGGTGGCCGATCTGTCACGTTCCCTGGCAGCGGCCGCTGCCGATGTCTGAGGCGCCCGGCATGCCGGTCATCCACCCCGCATACGAGATTCTCGCCAGGGCAGGCGCCCAAGCGGGTGTGCCGACAGCCGGAGCGGAACTGATCCGCGACGGCGTCAACGTCCTCTACCACCTGCCCGGTGGGATCGTCGCCCGCATCGGCCCGGCAGGCTCCTACGACACCGCCGCCCACCTGCTTCGCATCTCGCGCTGGCTGGCCACCACCGACGTGCCGGCCGTCCGCGTCCTAAACGGTGTACCCCAGCCCACCATGGTCGGCAATCGGCCCGTCACCTGGTGGATACGACTTCCCGACCACCGACACGCCAGCCCCGCCGAACTCGGAGCGACCCTCAGGCGAATCCACGCACTGACCGCACCGGACTGGCCGCCACTGCCCCCGCTCGACCCCTTCAACGGACTGGACGAGGCCATCGCCACGGCCACCACGATCACCGACCGCGACCGCACCTGGCTCACGAACCTCCAGGCCGGACTACGCCGCGAATACGCGGAGCTGCGATCCGAACTGTCCCGGCACGTCATCCACGGCGACGCCTGGCAAGGCAACCTCGCCGTCCCCGAGGACGGCACCCCCGTGCTACTCGACCTCGACCACGTCGGACTCGGCCCCCGCGAATGGGACCTGATCCCCCTGGCCGTCGACCACACCGACTTCGCCCGCATCACCCCCGCGCAGTACGACGCGTTCGTCAACGCCTACGGCGGCTACGACGTGACCACCTGGCCCGGCTACCGCACACTGGCCACCACCACAGAACTCCGCTGGACCGCCTTCATCCTCGGCAAAGCCAACACCGACCCCCACGCGGCGAACGAAGCCAACCACCGCCTGGCCTGTCTACAAGGCGACATAAAGCGCCCCTGGCAGTGGACCCCCTTCTGACTGAAAGCGCAGAGTCGAGCCTCCACTTGCTGATCGATCACGACCTCGTAGAAGGCATCCGCGAGGACCATGATGACAGCGCCGATGCCAGGTCCGTCGCTGAAGAAGTAGTCGGCCATGGTGTTGTGGGCCTCCCGGTTGTCGATGACCGCCTCAGTGACTGCCACCTGGAAATCCTGCGATTCCACGAACTGCTTCTTCGGGTTGACCTGGCCTGGTTGGTCAGGATGGTGGCCGGGGCCGCCGAACAGAACACACCCGCGTGCGCGGGGTCGAGGCCCGGCAGCCAGCAACCAAACCGTGCAGGCCGGAATACCCCCGCGTACACGGGGTCGCGCTGTCGATCGTCAGCGACCGGCCGCCCTTATCGGGAACACCCCCGCGTACGCGGGGTCGAGGCAACAGCGGCCGCAGGCATCCCGCTCAGCACCGGAACACCCCCGCGTGCGCGGAGTCGAGGTTGGCCCCGAGGCTGACGTGGCTGCCACCGGCGGAACACCCCGCGTCCGCGGGGTCGAGTAGGTCTCCGTGGGGATGGTGTCGGCGTCGGCCGGAACACCCCCGCGTGCGCGAGGTCGAGACCGGCGGCACGGTGGTCGACCTCGAACTCGTCGGAACACCCCCGCGTGCGCGGGGCCGAGGCCGCCTTCCACGGGCCTTCGGTCTCGTGCGCCGGAACACCCCCGCGTGCGCGGGGTCGAGCGCCGGAACTCGCGCGGCCACACCCCCAACACCGGAACACCCCCGCGTGCGCGGGGTCGAGTGCCCGGTCGCCGTGCGCGTCACGACGCGACGCGGAACACCCCCGCGTGCGCGGGGTCGAGGAGGAATACGGCGGGTTCTTCCGCACACTCGGAGGAACACCCCCGCGTGCGCGGGGTCGAGGCTGAACGACCTGATAGCGAGTCTGGGATACAGGGAACACCCCCGCGTGCGTGGGGTCGAGATCCGGGCGCGCTTGCGGTGGATCAGGCTGGTCGGAACACCCCCGCGTGCGCGGGGTCGAGGTGGTAGGCGTCGACGTGCACCAGCAGTCCGCGGGAACACCCCCGCGTGCGCGGGGTCGAGCGGGTGATCCGTCCCCAGATGGGCACAGTGGCCGGAACACCCCCGCGTGCGCGGGGTCGAGTTGCCGAACACGGGGTGCCTCCACCGGCCGGTGGGAACACCCCCGCGTGCGCGGGGTCGAGGCGATGCGGGATCGGGCGCTGGTCTGGCACAGCGGAACACCCCCGCGTGCGCGGGGTCGAGCCGTTGGGGTCATCGTGCGGTACGGCCTCGACGGGAACACCCCCGCGTGCGCGGGGTCGAGCCTCGCCGCCCCCAGCAAGCCCGCGGCGAAAGCTGAACACCCCCGCGTGCGCGGGGTCGAGTACGGCTGGGACCACCACATCGCCCGTGTCGCGTGAACACCCCCGCGTGCGCGGGGTCGAGGCTTGATGACCAGGAACTCTATCAACCAGAACAGCGTTTCTCATTCACTCCGTTTCTGCACCCGCCAGCCAACCCGATCACACATCCACACACCTCCGCCCACCAGTCCGACACCCCGTCCAACGTCACCAACCCGACCCCCTCACACCCGAGCACGACCACCGACTCCGAACCGACCACCCCGACAACCACCGTCTCTTCACGACACCACACGCCATCCGGCAACCCCACAGGACCACTCATCATCACCGCAACGACCTCACCGACCGGCCATGACGCGACCAACACCGACACCGCAGAAGGAATGTCATCGGGACGCCCAACGGCCCGCTACGCGCAACCGGAGCCCGTTCCCGCCCTTACCCGACGCCAGGCCGCCTTCCGCAACACACCGACGCCGATCCGCAACACTTGACGAATCCCGCAGCCGGTCACCACCACCGGGTGACGTTTGACGTCGGTTGGCGACATTCACCCGTTCGAGGCGACCCCATTTGGTCCTGGTCAAAGATCCGGAGCCACCCGCTCCCGATTTCGCTCCTAAACAGCGTTCACCAAGATCGAAAAGTTACCGTTCCGTGACCACGCAAAGATCGACATCAGCGCACGAAAAAGCCCGCTGACCTGGGCAAACATCCCAGGTCAGCGGGCTTCTTTCGACCGTCGGGACGACAGGATTTGAACCTGCGACCCCTTGACCCCCAGTCAAGTGCGCTACCAAACTGCGCCACGTCCCGGCCACATCCCCGTCTCCGGGGGTGCGCGCATAGCTTAGCGCATCCCGCGAAGATCCCCCGACACCGGGGTCCCTCATCGCCCCTACCTGCGAAAACAGCGAAAATCAGCCACCACCGGCCTCCGCCGGCCGGACCTCCCGCTACGCGCTGGCCTGACCACGACGGGCACCGCGTGAGCCCGCGCCTTCCTCGCCGTCTTCCGACGAGCTGATCGGCAAGGTTGCCTCCACCGCGAACCCATCGCCGGAGGGGCCGCACCGCAGGGTGCCACCCGCCAGCCGCACCCGCTCGGCCAGGCCGTGCAGTCCGATGCCGTCGCCTTTCGGTTCGGCGGCTGCTGCCGTGGGTGGTCCGTTCACGACGCTGATCCGCAGCGTCCCGTCCCGCTGGGACAGTCGCACGTGGACCTCGGCTCCTGGTGCGTGCTTGGTCACGTTGGTCAGGGCTTCCTGCACGACGCGGAAGGCGGCCCTGCCCACTGCGGGCGGGATGGGGCCGCTCTGGTCGTCCAGGGTCACCTTCACGCCGGCGGCGCGGGCGCGTTCGACCAGGGTGGGGATGCCGTCGTGGTTTCGCGGCGGCTCGGCGTGGAGCAGGGCCAGGGCTGCTCTCATCTCGTTCAGCGCTTCCTTGGCCGACGTTCTCAGCCGCAGTGCCGCCGCGCGGGTCTCGGGTTCGTCCGTGGTGGCGGCCAGGGCGGCTGATTCGACGGCGATCAGGGTGGCGTGGTGGCCGACGGCGTCGTGGATCTCGCGGGCGATGCGGGCTCGTTCGGCTGCTCGGGCGCTGTGCTCCCTGGCCGCCAGTTCGGCCGCGCGGGCCCGCTGCGCTTCGGCCAGGGTGGTGGTCAGCTCCTGGCGGGTGGTGATCAGGGCGCCCAGGGCGGTGGGGGCGCCGGAGACGAAGAGGGTGAAGGCGTAGGTGAGGAGGGTTCTGCTGGGCGGCAGGGATTCGTTGATCACGACCAGGGTGGCCGGGGTCAGCGTCGTCACCGCCACCCATGCCGCCATGCTGCGCACGCCTGAGGTGCGGCCGATGTGGTAGAGGGCTACCACGGTCGCGGGCCAGCCCAGGCCGCCGAGCAGGGCCGGGAGGCAGGCCAGGAGGGACAGCCAGGGGCGGCGGTGGCGCAGCGGAAGCGCGATGCACGCGAAGAGGGCGGCGGGCAGGGACCACTCGTACGGGGCGGTGCCCGCCATCAGCGCCATCGCGGCGGGCACCGTGACGGCCAGCACTTCCCCGAGGATCACCACGTGCCGCCCACCCGGTGGGCGACCAGGGCGGCTTGGACGCGGTTGTCCACGCCCAGCTTCATCAGCACCGTGGAGACGTAGCTCTTCACGGTCGCCTCGCTCAGGCCCAGTTCGGCGGCGATCACGGCGTTGGGGTGGCCGTCGGCGACCAGGGCGAGGACTTGGCGTTCGCGGGTGCTCAGGCTGTCCAGCTGGGTGTTGGACTTGAGCCTGCCGCCGCGCAGCTTGGGCAGCAGGCGGGCGGTGATCCGCGGGTCCAGGACGGCTCCGCCCGCGGCCAGGTCGACGACCGCGCGGATGAGGGCCTCGGGTTCGGCGTCCTTGAGCAGGAAGCCCTGGGCGCCCAGGTCCAGCGCGGTGGCCACGTAGTCGTCCAGGTCGAACGTGGTCAGCACCGCCACGGCGGGCGGGTCGGGTCTGCTCAGCAGGGTGCGCAGCGCCGTGAGGCCGTCCACTCCCGGCATCTGCACGTCGACCAGCGCCACGTCGGGGCTGGTGGCCCGCACGGCGTCGAGCAGGGCGGCCCCGTCGGCGGCCTCGGCGACCACCTGGACCCGCCCGTCGGCTTCCAGCAGCACCCGCAGCCCCCGGCGGAGCAGCGGTTCGTCGTCCGCGAGGACCAATCGCACCGGCACGACGCCAGGCAACCGCATCAGGCCTGCCGGAGCAACCGGGTCACTTCTTCTGGCGCTTCTCCCGCACCCGGACCGAGATGCGCACGGGGCTGCCCTGGAAGCCGAACTCCTCGCGCAGCTTGCGCTCCACGAAGCGGCGGTACCCGGCTTCCAGGAACCCGGTGGTGAACAGCACGAACGTGGGCGGTCGGGTGGCGGCCTGGGTGGCGAACAGGACCTTGGGCTGCTTGCCGCCGCGCACCGGCGGCGGGGTGGCGGCGATCAGGTCGGACAGCCACGAGTTCAGCCGACCGGTGGGGACGCGGGTGTCCCACGAGTTCAGCGCGGTGCGCAGGGCGGGTGCCAGCTTGTGCACGGCGCGGCCGGTCAGCGCGGAGATGTTGACCCGCTCCGCCCACGGCACCCGGACCAGGCCCCGCTCCAGCTCGCGCACCATGGCGTGCCTGCGGTCCTCGTCCACCAGGTCCCACTTGTTCAGCGCCAGCACGCACGCGCGCCCGGACTCCACGACCATGGTCAGCACCCGCAGGTCCTGCTCGCTGATCGGCTCGGCCGCGTCCAGCAGCACGATGGCCACCTCGGCGGACTCGATGGCGGCCTTGGTGCGCAGCGAGGCGTAGTACTCGGCGCCGCTGGCGAAGTTGACCCGCTTGCGCAGTCCGGCGGTGTCGACGAACCGCCACACCTCGCCGTCCAGCTCGACCAGCGAGTCGACCGGGTCCACGGTGGTGCCCGCGACCGAGTCGACGACCGCGCGGTCTTCGCCGGTGAGCCGGTTGAGCAGGCTGGACTTGCCCACGTTGGGCCTGCCGACCAGGGCGACCCGGCGGGGGCCGCCGGTTGCGGCGCCGAAGGTGTCGCGCGGGGTCTCGGGCAGCGCTTCGAGGATCTTGTCGAGCATGTCGCCGGAGCCGCGGCCGTGCAGGCCGCTGACCGGGATCGGCTCGCCGAGGCCCAGCGACCACAGCGAGGCCACTTCGGCCATCAGCCGCTCGTCGTCGACCTTGTTGGCCACCAGCAGCACCGGGCGCTTGGAGCGGCGCAGGACCTTGACGGCGGCTTCCTCGGTGGTGGTCGCGCCGACGGTGGCGTCGACCACGAACAGGATCGCGTCCGCGGTGTTCATGGCCAGTTCGGCTTGCGCGGCGACGGCGGCCATCATGCCGGTGGCGTCGGGTTCCCAGCCGCCGGTGTCGACCACGGTGAACTTGCGCCCGTTCCACAGCGCGTCGTAGGCCACCCGGTCCCTGGTCACGCCCGGCACGTCCTGCACGACCGCCTCGCGGCGGCCGATGATCCGGTTGACCAGCGTCGACTTGCCCACGTTCGGCCTGCCGACCACGGCCAGCACCGGTTGCGGCGGTGCGCCGCCCTCGTCACCGCCGAACGAATCGTCGTCGAATTCCGACCACTCGGACTCGTCGGTCCACGTGCCGTCCAAGTCCGTCATCGTGCTTCTCCACTCGCGCTTCGCTTGTCGTCGAGCTCGGCCACCAGCGTGGCCAAGCGGTCGCGGACCTGCTCGGTGGCCGCCGCCAGCGCCTGCCTGCCCCGGCCGGGCGGCAGCGCGAACGGCTCGCCAATCAGCACGTCCACCACGGGTCGGAACCGCCTGCGCGATCCCGGTGGTCGCAGGGTGCCCCGGCAGGCCACGGGCAGCACCACCGCGTCGGCCGACAGCGCCAGCCAGGCCGCGCCCTGCTGGGCGCTGGCCACGTCGCCGGAGCCGCGGGTCCCCTCGGGGAACACGCCGACCACGCCGCCCGCCCTGAGCACCTTCTGCGCCGCCAGCAGCGGCGCCCGGTCCACCTCGCCGCGCCGCACGGCCAGCTGGCCGATCCGGCGCAGGAACCAGCCCGCGGGGCCGCGGAACATCTCCTGCTTGATCAGGAACACCACCCGGCGGGGCAGTTCGCCGAACAGCAGCGGGCCGTCCACCATCGAGCTGTGGTTGGCCACGACCACCACCGGGCCGGTCGCGGGCATCCGCTCGCGGCCGCGCACCCGCACCCGGAACGGCAGTTGGAAGGGTACTCGCGCGATCCACCGGCCGAGGTCGACCAGCCGGGGCACGGCTCCTTCGGGGAGCTGGTCGGTCACCCGCCCACCCGTCCGGTCGGCTGCGCGGCCACCCGCAGCCCGCGCTCCTCGACCAGCTCCAGCAGGGCGGCCAGGGTGGCGGGCAGGTCCAGCGAGGTGGTGTCCAGCTCCACGGCGTCCTCGGCCGGGCGCAGCGGGGAGACCGCGCGGGTCGAGTCGTAGTCGTCGCGGCGGCGCACGTCGGCCAGGGTCTGGTCCAGGCTGGCCGCGCGGCCGGACGCGGCGTCCTGCCGGGATCGCCGCTGGGCACGTGCGTGGGCGTCCGCGGTCAGGTAGACCTTCAACTCGGCGCTGGGGGCGACGGCGGTGCCGATGTCGCGGCCCTCGACCACGATGCCGCCCACCTGCTCCAGCGCCTCGGCGATGATCCGGCGCTGCTCGGCGACCAGCAGTTCGCGCACCTCCGGCACGGCCGACACCGGTGACACGGCCGTGGTCACCTCGGGGCCGCGGATCTCCGCGCCGACGTCGGCGCCGTCCAGCGTGGTGGTCGAGGCCTCCGGGTCGGTGGTCTGCACCAGGTCGGCGGTGGCCGCGACCGCGGCGACGCGCTCGGCGTCGGCGGGGTCGACACCCGCGCGCAGCACGGCCAGCGCCACCGCCCGGTACATCGCGCCGGTGTCCAGGTAGCGGGCGCCCAGTGCCGCCGCCAGCTTGCGCGCGACGGAGGACTTGCCGGTGCCGGAGGGCCCGTCCAGGGCCACCACGCCACGCAGCTCACCGTGTCCCACCGGGTTTCCTCCTCCAAGCCGCCGAATGGCTCCATTGTGCCGGGTGCGGCCGGTCACAACCGAACCGGCCGGTGGTAGGGGCGGATCAGCGGCCGAGGTCGGCCAGCAGCAGGCCGCTGCGCGGCTTGGGGGTGAAGTAGGTGCTCTTGCGGGGCATCCGGCCGCCCTCGGCGTGCACGGCCAGCACGTCGGCCAGCGGCACGGGGGCGATGAGCAGCACCGCGTCGGCATCGGGCTGGTCCTCGTCGGTGACCGGGCGGACCTGTCGGCTCTCCGGGTCCAGTCCCAGCGCCCGCTCCAGCAGCACGCGCTCGACGGCCACGTGGTCGGCGCCCCGGCCCGGCAGCTCCACCTGCAGCGCCGCGCCGCCCGCCCTGGCGATCACGACGCCGCGCGACGGGCGGTGCGCGGCGTCGACCTCGGTCACCCGCAGGCCCACCGCGCGCCATGCGCGGGCGAGGTCGGGCAGTGCCAGCCCGGTTCCGGTCAGCGCCCGGTGGATCGGGCCGACGCGCAGCGCCGGTCCGGCGGTGACCAGGGCGAGCAGGCCGTCCAGCCCGGCCGCGGCGGCCGCGGCGACGCGGTGGTTGCCGTCGGCGACCATCAGCGGGTGCGCGCCCGCCGCGGCCAGCAGGGCGTCCTGCCTGGCTCCGGGACCGACCAGCCACAGCCGGTGCCTGCGCCCGCCGCTGTCGACCACGCTCGCCGCGGGCTCGTCGTCGATCTCCGCGACCAGTTCGGTCAGCTCGACCCGCTCGGCCACCGGCACCAGCATGGCGGCGCTGGTCGCGCAGCCCAGGTCGGAGAGCACGCGCGCCCGTTCGGCGACCACCTCGGGGTAGACCTCCTCGGTGTGCCCGACGGCTGTCGGGTCCACCACGCACAGCAGCCCGTGCGCGGTGCCGTCCGGTCCGTCCACGCGGTAGGGCGCGACCACGTCGGTGACCCGGCGGTAGGCGGTGTGGCGCAGCACCGCCAGTTCGTCGCGGGCGTGGGGCAGGGCGTCCACCAGGCTCAACCCGCGCGCCAGCGCCTGCGGGGTGCGGTGCGGGTGCTGCACGGCGAGCAGGGTGCGCGTCCGCGCGCGGGCCAGTGCCGCGATCACCCGCTCCGGTTCGGCGAACTCGTCGACGTCCGGTCCGGGCACTTGGTCCCGAACCACCCAACCTACGCGAACCGGACGCACGAGTTCCACCACGGAAGCTACGATCGCACGCATGAACGTCGAGGTAACGCCCTTGCCAGGGATAGGAACCCGTCAGGACTTCATGATCCGCGCGGGGCGGCGGCTGGGAGTGATCACCTACCGCGACGGCCGTTTCGAGCTGATCGTGTCCAAGGAGGGGGACGCGGACGCCTGCTCGGCGTCCATCCCGCTCTCCCCCGCCGAGGCGGGCACGCTGGCGGGCCTGCTGGGCGCGCCGCAGCTGGTGGCCCACCTGGAGGAGCAGAACCGCGACGTGGCGGGCGTCACCACCCGCCAGTTCCCGATCGTGCCCGGCTCGCACTACGACGGCCGCACGCTGGGCGAGACCGAGCTGCGGACCCGCACCGGCGCGTCGATCGTGGCCGTGCTCCGGGCGGGCACGGTGCACCCGTCGCCGCGGCCGGACTTCGTGTTCGCGGGCGGTGACCTGGTCGTCGTGGTGGGTACCGCCGACGGTCTGCGGGAGAGCGCCGATCTCCTGGGTGGTGGCTGACCCCTTTGCACACAACAGCGATCGCACTGGTCCAACTGGGGGCGGTCTTCTTCGGCCTGGGCTTGCTCGGCAAGCTGGCGTGGCGCATCGGCGTCTCCCCCATCCCGCTCTACCTCATCGGGGGCCTGGCCTTCGGGCACGGCGGCCTGATCCCGCTGGCGGGCATCGAGGAGTTCGCGCACCTCGCCAGCGAGATCGGCGTCATCCTGCTGCTGCTCCTGCTCGGCCTGGAGTACTCCGCGGCCGAGCTGATGACCGGCCTGAAGCGGTCCTGGACCGCCGGGCTGGTCGACATCGTGCTCAACGCCACCCCCGGCGCCGTGGTGGCGCTGATGCTGGGCTGGGGCCCGGTCGGGGCGCTGGCCATGGCGGGGGTCACCTACATCTCCTCCTCGGGGATCATCGCCAAGGTCCTGGGCGACCTGGGCAGGCTCGGCAACCGGGAGACCCCGGTGGTGCTGTCCGTGCTGGTCTTCGAGGACCTGGCGATGGCGGTGTACCTGCCGATCCTGACCGCGCTGCTGGCGGGCGTGAGCTTCCTGGGCGGGCTGAGCGCGGTGGGCATCTCGCTGGCCGCGATCACCGTCGTGCTGGTCGTGGCCCTGCGGTTCGGCCGCTACGTCTCGGCGGTGGTGGACAGCCCGGACCCCGAGGTGTTCCTGCTCAAGGTGCTCGGCTCGGCGCTGCTGGTGGCGGGCGTGGCCTCGCAGCTGCAGGTCTCCGCGGCGGTGGGCGCGTTCCTGCTGGGCATCGCGATCTCCGGGTCCACCGCAGAGAACGCCACCCGGATGCTGGAGCCGCTGCGCGACCTGTTCGCGGCGATGTTCTTCGTGGTGTTCGGCCTGAACACCGATCCGGCGTCGATCCCGCCGGTGCTGGTGCCCGCGGTGGCGCTGGCGGTGGTGACCACGGCGACGAAGGTGGCCACCGGGTGGTGGGCCGCGCGGCGGCAGGGCGTGGGCCGGATGGGGCGCGCCCGCGCGGGCGCGGCGCTGGTGGCGCGGGGCGAGTTCTCCATCGTCATCGCCAGCCTCACCGTGGCCTCCGGCGCGGTCGACGGCAGGCTGGCGGCGCTGGCCACGGCGTACGTGCTGCTGATGGCGGTGCTGGGTCCGGTCGCGGCGCGGGTGGTCGAGCCCCTGGCCACCATGTTCACCCGAAAGCGTGGTAGCGAGGTCGCGGCGGTCTGATCGGGGTATCTGGCTCCCTTCAGGGACCTCAGTCTTGGCAAGCGGACCGCGTCCCGGCGGCGCGGTCCGCGTCACCACTGACTGCCGCCACACCCCGAAGGGGTCGTCATGTCGCAACCAACGGGCGCCGAGACCACCGGCCGCTACCTCGTCCTGATGGACGACAACTCCACCGCCGCGGGCGCTCGCGAGCTGAACCGGGTCGCCGGGATCAACGCGGCCAGCACGGCCGACTCCGCCACCAGCGAGGAGCTGGCCGCCGCCGACGGCGTCATCTTCCAGGACCTGGGCATCGCCGTGGTCGACGCGGTGCCCGAGCAGGTCAGCCTGCTGGCCCGCGCCGCCGAGGCTCCCGGCCCGATCGCGGTGGTCGAGCCGGAGCGGGTCGTGCGGGCCTACGCGGTGACCGCCGAGCAGGCCGCCGCGGCGGTCGACGAGAGCGTGTTCACCTGGGGCCTGCAGGCGGTGGGCGCGAACCTGAGCACCGCCACCGGCAAGGGCGTGCGGGTCGCCGTGCTGGACACCGGCTTCACCCCGGCGCACGGCGACTACGCGGGCCGCACCGTGCTGACCAACTCGTTCGTCGCGGGCGAGTCGGTCGACGACGCGCACGGGCACGGCACGCACTGCGTGGGCAGCGCGTGCGGACCGCGCAAGCCCTCCCTCGGCGGGCCCGGCTACGGCGTGGCCCACGAGGCCGACATCTACGCGGGCAAGGTGCTCAGCAACGCGGGCACCGGCACGGACGGCGGCATCCTGGCGGGTATCGCGTGGGCGGTGGCCAACAACTGCGCGGTGATCTCCATGTCGCTGGGCGCGGCCGTGCGGCCGGGCACCCCGTACTCGCAGATCTTCGAGCAGGCCGCCGAGCGCGCGCTGGCCAGGGGCACCCTCATCATCGCCGCCTCGGGCAACGAGAGCGCCCGCCCCGGCGTCGTCGCGCCGGTCGGGCACCCGGCCAACTGCCCGTCGATCCTGTCCGTGGGCGCCATCGACGTGCACCGCGCGATCGCCGAGTTCTCCTGCGGCACGGTGGACACCGTCGGCCAGGTGGACCTGGTCGGCCCCGGTGTCGACGTGCACTCCTCGTGGAACAAGGACCCGTGGCACCGCAGGCTGCGCGGCACCAGCATGGCCACCCCGCACGTCGCGGGGGTGGCGGCGCTGATCTCCCAGAAGTACAACGCGCGCGGCTGGGAGCTGTGGGCGCGGCTGATGCAGTCCGGTCGTCGCCTGGGGCTGCCCTCCACCGATGTGGGTGCGGGTCTGGTGCAGGCTCCCTGACGCGGGGGCGGGCGTCCCGCCACCGGTTCTCGATCGCGCTACCCCTACGCTGTGCGGGGCGTTCGACCCATTTTCGAACAAGTGTTCTAAGATCACGCCGGGTCGAGCCGGACGCGCAGAGAGGAAACGAGAACGTGCAGGCGGACACGCTCGTGGAACAGGAAGACAAGGTGGGCGCCGAGGCGTCCGCCGCACCCGTGCGGCAGGCTCCCGAGGCGGGGGCCGCGGCCGAGGTCGCGGACAAGGCCGCCGAGGCGCCCGCGGCGACTCCCGCCCCGGCCCCCGCACCGGTCGCCGCACCGGTCGCCGAGGAGCCCAAGCCCGCGAAGCGGGTGAAGAGCACGGCGAAGAAGACCCGCACGGTCGAGCTGACGCTCACCGTCACCGGCACCGCCGACGGCGAGTGGCAGGCCGACCTGGTGCACGGCACCAAGCGGGTCGTCTCGGGCCTGAGCATCTCGGCGGCCGCCGTGTCGCGCGCGGCCAAGGAGCTGCACGACGACATCGCCGGGGGCATCGACGAGGTCATCGAGACCGCCCGCGCCCAGCACCGCACCCGCATGGAGGAGCTGGAGGCCGAGCTGGCCAAGGTCAAGCAGGCGCTGGCCGAGCTCAGCGACTGACCAGCGGTCCTCGTTCCACAGCGGCGAGGCAGGCCCACGGCCTGCCTCGCCGCTTCCGCGCAACAGCCGCCCCGGTCACGCGAGCCCGAACAGCCCCGGCGCCAGCCTGGCGACCACCGCGCGAGGCCGCGCCGGAGGCGCGGCAATTCAGCACAGCTCAGCCCTTGGGGTCGAGGACCAGCTTGCCGGTGGTGCGGCGCGACCGCAGGTCCTCGTGCGCCCGGCGCACCTCGGACAGGCCGTACTCGCCGCCGGGCACCGCGCGCAGCTCGCCCGCCAGCACCAGGTCGAACAGCTCCGCCATGGCGCGGTGCACGACCCGACCAGGCAGCCGGAACGCGTGCGGCAGCCACATCCCCACGACGGCGGTGGAGTGCGACAGCAGTTTGGCGGGCTCCACCGGGGTGGGCTTCTCCCGGCTGGCCATGCCGTAGAAGGCGAGCCTGCCGAACGGGGCCAGCGCCGCGATGCTCTGGTCGGTCACCGCGCCGCCGGTCATGTCCAGGACCACGTCCACCTTGCGGCCGCCGTTGGCTTCGCGCAGCGCCGCTGTCATGTCCTCGGTGGTGGAGTCGATCGCGATGTCCGCGCCCAGCTCCAAGGCCAGCGCGCGCTTGTCGGCGGAGCTGGCGGTGGCGATGACCCGCCCGGCGCCCCACTTCTTGGCCAGCTGCACGGCCAGTGATCCGACACCGCCCGCGGCGGCGTGCACGACGACGCTGTCGCCCGGTTCCAAGTGGACGCTCCGGCGCAGCAGCAGCCACGCCGTGGAGCCCTGCACGACCATGCTCAGCGCGGTGAGGTCGTCCACGCCCTCGGGCACGTCGAAGGCGGTGGCCTCGGGGACCACGGCCTTCTCGGCGTAGCCGCCGGAGGAGGTCAGCCCGACCACGCGGCGCCCTTCGGGGGTGCGGCCGACGACTTCGCCGCCGGGCACCAGCGGCAGTTCCATCTTCGCCAGGTAGGAGTTCTCGGCCTGGTGTGTATCGGCGTAGTTCAGGCCCGCGCGGCTGACCTCCACCAGCAGTTCGCCCGGACCGGGCACCGGGTCGGGCAGTTCGACCTCGGTGAGGACCTCGGGCCCGCCGAACTCGGTGATCTGGATGGCGCGCACGGGTCTCACGCCTCCTGGTCTGTGGTGAGCCGGTCGCTCCGCACGGCTACGCGCTCGCCGTCGGCGGTGCGCGGGCCGGGCGGGGTGCCGAAGGCGAACGGCTCGCTGGGGCGTCCTGATTGGACGAACCAGCACTCGCCGCCCTTGCCGCGGCGCAGCACGGCGAGGAAGGCGTCCACCACCTCGCGCACGTCCATGACGGGCATCCCCGCCGCTTGGATGGTGTCCTTGAAGCCGGTGATGATGGCGGTTTCGGCGAAGGACGGGCAGACCGCGTTGACGGTGACGCCGTCCGCGGAGAGCACCGGGCCCAGCGCGCGCACGAGTCCGACGACGGCGGCCTTGTTGGCGCCGTAGACCGGGTCCAGCGGCATCGCCACCAGACCGGCCATGCTGGCGGTGGCGATGATGTGCCCGCCGCCGCGCTTCTTCAGGGCGGGCAGTGCGGCGTTCACGCCGTAGACGACGCCGTCGAGGTTGACGCCCATGACGGTGCGGTAGCGCTCGGGGTCGAAGTCCTCGCCCAGGCCGAAGCCCGTGGCGATGCCCGCGTTGAGCACCGCGATGTCCAGTCCGCCGAACTGCCGCTCGGCCAAGCCGACGGCGGCCTGGTTGCTCTCGGGGTCGCGGACGTCGCAGTGGGTGAACACCCCGTCCACCTCGTCGGCGACCGCTTTGCCGCGCTCCTGGTCGACATCGGCCACGACCACGCGCGCACCCAGTTCGGCCAGTGCCCGCGCGACGCCCGCGCCGATGCCGTTCGCCCCGCCGGTGATCAGCGCGACCTTGCCGTCGAATTCCAAGACCCCTCCTCGTCGATTACATTCCGACCAGTCGGTATGGTCCTGGCGGGACGACTCTGGCGTCAAGCCTAGTCGGGCCGGTACGTTTCTAAGCGCTTGCTTAGCCTGTGGACCGAGGAGGACAGACGTGGCCGAGACCGACGCTCGGGTGGCGATCGTGACCGGTGCCGCGCGCGGCATCGGCGCCGCCGTCGCCACGCGGCTGGCGCAGGACGGCTTCGCCGTGGCGCTGCTCGACCTCACCGAGGACAGCTGCGCCGAGGCGGTGGAGAAGATCACCGCCGCGGGCGGTCGGGCCGTGGCCGTCGGGGTGGACGTCAGCGACAGCGCCTCGGTCGAGTCGGCCGTGCAGCGCGTGGCCGACGAACTGGGCCCGCCGGTCGTGCTGGTCAACAACGCGGGCATCCTGCGCGACAACCTGCTGTTCAAGATGACCGACGACGACTGGGACGCGGTCATGAACGTGCACCTGCGGGGCTCGTTCCTGATGAGCCGGGCGGTGCAGAGGTTCCAGACCAAGGCGGGCTGGGGGCGCATCGTCAACCTGTCCAGCACCTCGGCGCTGGGCAACCGCGGTCAGGCCAACTACTCGGCGGCCAAGGCGGGGCTGCAGGGCTTCACCAAGACGCTGGCCATCGAGCTGGGCAAGTTCGGCATCACGGTCAACGCCATCGCGCCGGGCTTCATCGCCACCGACATGACCGCGGCCACCGCGGCGCGGATCGGCGTGGACTTCGAGGACTTCAAGAAGGGCGCGGCGGCGACCATCCCGGTGGGCCGGGTCGGCGTGCCCGAGGACATCGCGCACACCGCCTCGTTCCTGGTCAGCGACGGGGCCGGGTTCGTGTCCGGACAGGTGGTCTACGTGGCGGGCGGGCCGAAGGACTGATGGCGTTGCGGACTTTCGCGAACCTCGACGAGTTCGCCGCCGCCAAGGGGACGCACCTGGGGTACGGCGAGTGGCACGAGGTCACCCAGGAGGAGATCAACCTCTTCGCCGACGCCACGGGCGACCACCAGTGGATCCACGTGGACCTGGAGAAGGCCGCGAAGGGCCCGTTCGGGGCCCCGGTCGCGCACGGTTACCTGACGCTGTCGCTGATCCCGCTGCTGGTGCGCGACATCTACCAGGTCCAAGGGTTGTCGATGGGGGTGAACTACGGGCTGAACAAGGTCCGGTTCCCCAACCCCGTGGTGGTGGGCTCCCGCGTGCGGGCAGGGGCGGAACTGGTGGAGGTCACCGACCTGCCGCCGGGCAAGCAGGCGGTGGTCAAGGTGACCGTGGAGATCGAGGGCGCGGCCAAGCCGGGCTGCGTGGCCGAGACCGTGGTGCTGCTGGTGCCCCGACAGGCGTCCGGGAGTTAGCCTGCGGGTGTGCTGAGCATCGGTGAGCTGGCCGGGCTGGCGGGCACCACGGTGCGCGCCGTCCGGCACTACCACGCCGAGGGTCTGCTGGAGGAGCCCGAGCGCGACCAGTGGGGCCACCGCCGCTACAGCGCCGCCGACCTGGTGCGGCTGCTGCGCATCCGACGGCTGCGGGAGCTGGGCCTGCCGCTGGACCGCATTCCGCAGGCGCTGACCGGCGACCTGCCCGGTCTGCTCGACGCCTTCGACGCCGAACTCGCGGCGCAGCAGGAGGAGATCGCCGAGCGCAGGCGCCGGATCGCCGAGCTCAAGCAGTCCACTTCGGACCTGGTGGTGCCGCAGGCCGTCGAGGAGGCGCACCGCCGGTTCGCCGAGGCGGGCGTGCGCGAGGCCCTGCTGGCCGGGGAGCGCCAGGCCGTGCTGATGATGCTCGCCCTGGCCCCGGAAGCGCTGGGGGAACTGGAGCGCCTGTGCCGCCGGGTGCTCGACGACCCGGACGCGTTCCAGGTGTGGCTGGAGGCCGTGCTCGCCTTCCAGGACCTCGACGCCCGAGCGGACCAGGCCGACGTGGACGCGCTGGCCGACCGGTTCGCCGCCATGCTGCCCAGGCCCGCGGCCACCGGCACGGGCACCGGCGCGGGCACCGGCGCGGGCACGGCCGCCGACAAGCTGCTCGCCGACCTGCTGCGCTCCTACACCACCGCGCAGCAGCGGGTGATGGCCGCCATCGGCGAACGGCTTGCCCTGACGTAGCGTCAGGCCTCCACCCTGCCCGCATGGAACGAAGGATGTGGGCAGCGCTGCGGGCCGGGATCACCGGGAAGCGGGACGTGCCGCCCGGAACCACCGCCGTGCCCTACGACGACGACCGCGCGGTGCTGCTGTGCATGGTGGTGCTGTCCATCGTGGAGATCATCGCGGTCGACGTGCTCCTGCCCTGGCTCGCCGCCCGCGTCGTGCTCCTGGTGCTCGGCCTCTACGGCCTGGTGTGGATCACCGCCCTCTACCTCTCCCTGAGCACCCACCCGCACCTGGTCGGGCCGCGGGAGCTGCGGCTGCGCCACGGGTTCCTCAAGGACACCGCCGTCGCGCTGGCGGAGGTGGCGGCCGTGCGGCGGGAGGTCGACAGCAACGACGGCGCGGCGCTGCGGATCGGACCCGCCACCTCGAACGTCGTGGTCGAGCTGACCGACGGGCGGCGCGTCCGGTTCCACGCCAACAACCCGGACGCCGCCGTTCAGGCCGTGCGCAAAGAGCTGAGCAACAGGTCCGCGTAGTGCCGCCCGATCTGCTTGGCCGACAGCGCCCCCTCGGCGCTGTACCACTGCCCGAGGTGGTGCACCGAGCCGAAGAAGTAGTGCGTCACCAGGTCGGCGGGCACGTCGGCGCGGAACACGCCGGTGGCCTGCCCCTCCTCCACCAGCGAGCGGAACCGCTCGTGGTAGCGCCTGCGCTCGGCCCGCACCTCGCGCTGCTTGGCCTCGGGCAGGTGATCCGCGGCGTTGAAGTACACCCTGGCCTGGTCGAAGTTCTCCACGCTGGTCACCACCACGTCCAGCGCCGCGGCGTGCAGGCGCTCGGCGACCGGGGCACCGCCCTGGGCGAACCGCTCCAGCCGCTCGGTCTGCATCCGCAGCAGGCTGCCGTAGATCTCCAGCAGCAGGTCGTCCTTGGAGCCGAAGTAGTGGTACATGGCGCCCTTGGTGACGCCCGCCAGGTCCACGACCTCCTGCACCGCGACCCGGTCGTAGCCCTTGGCGGCGAACAACCGCGTCGCGGCCTCGACCAGCCGCTCCGGAACCGATGCCATGCCACCAGGATCGCAGATCGGGCAGGCGCTCACTGGAACACCGCGATCGGCCGGATCACCAGCTCCCCGTCGCGCGCCTTCCACGACTGCACCTTGCCCAGGCACCGGGCGTTGAACACGCCGTCGGGCACCACGTCGTCGCGCAGCCCGGCGCTCTGGCACTCCACCCGCACCTGCGGGCCCTCCTCCGGGTCGTCCGGGTCGCCGAACGGCGCCAGCAGCACCGTGGTGCCGCTGCCCTCCTCCGCCACCCGGAACACGCCCCGCACCGACACGTAGGTGTCGATCCGCCTCAGCCGGGCGGTCCTGGCGCTCTCCTCGCCCAGCGCCCGCACCAGCGCGGGCGTGCCGCGGACCGTGCGGTCGCGCAGGTCGACGTGCACCACGCCGTCGCCGGACTCCAGCGCGTCGAGCAGCAGGCCGACCACGGCGATCGGCTCGTAGTTCTCGATGTAGGTCTTGACCACCTCGCGGCCGGACGCGCGGGCCCCCTCCAGGCCCATGTCCAGCCCCTTGAGGGCGATCTTGCCGTCCTTGGTGACGCCGACGCGGTCGACGACCTCCTTGGCCATCGCGTCGCCGTACCCGCCGACCTGGTACAGATCCATGACGGCCTTCTCGTCGAGGTAGAGGGTCAGCCCCGGCACCTCGGCCCTCGGCGCGTAGCGGTGCCGGGCGCGCCAGGCCAGCACGAGCACCACCGCGGCGACGACCAGCGCCAGCGCGGTGGTCAGCCACACCGCCGCCCAGGGCCACCACACCGACCACCACAGGCCCCTATCGACAGCCACGGATCTCCTTCACCGCTTCCAGCAGCGACCCGGTCGCCGCGTCCACCACGCGCCCACCGGTCGCCTTGGCCACCCGGTCCAGCTCGACCGGGTCGGCCTCGCCGAACCGGATCGCGTAGGTGCGCGCGGGCGGGTCGGGCAGGGCGCGCAGGAACTCCTCAGCGCTGATGCCCGCGTTGTTCTCGCCGTCGGTCATCAGCACCACCGCGCCGCCCTCGGCCAGCCGGTGGCCGCGGTCCAGGGCGGACCAGATCGCGGTGCCGTCGACCAGGTCGTCGGCGGCCAGCACGTCGCGCAGCGCGTCCAGGTCGGCCTGGCCCCGCACGGTGACCGTGTGCTCCTGGAGCACCCGCCCGGCGAAGCGGACCACGGTGATGGTCTCCCCCACGGCGAACCGGTCGAACCCTCCCCCGCCGCCGAGCGTGGCGAACGCCTCCCGCAGTCCGGCGATGCGCGCGCCCGCCATGGAGGTGGAGTAGTCCAGCACGAACACCACCCGCCCGCGTTCGCCTGCCGCCGCGCGGTCGTAGGCGGCCAACAGGGTGTCCAGGACCTCCTGTCGGTCGGGGAAGTAGAGCGCGTTGCCGATCGGCTCGCTCAGCCGCGGCGGGCGCGGCAGGTCCGGTTCGACCGGCCTGCGCCCGCGTTCCATCAGCAGCCGCTGTCCCCGCTCGCCGCGCAGCCAGTCCACCACCCGGTCGTAGGCATCGCGCCGCTCGGGCTTGAGCAGCATCAGCGGGTAGTCCGACAAGACGATCCCGTCACGTGGGTAAGCGATTTCCAGGGGCTCGCGCAGTTTGCCGGAGTCGTTGAGGGACAACAGGACCGACTCGTAGCCGATGAGCGCGTCCACGTCGTCCTGGGTGCGCACGTACTCGTCGGCGGCGGCCGTGGACGTGGGCGCGCTGAAAGCCCGGCCGGTGAGGAACCCTCCCAGCTTGTCGCACGTGACGTCCTGGGGCCGCAGCGCCGATCCGGTGGCCGCTGCCGCGGTCGCCACTCCGACGAGCGCGTCCAGCCCGCTGGCGGCCCGGTGCGGGTCGGCCATGCCGAACCGCAGCTCGCCCGCCGCCGCCCGGTCAGCCACCTCGGCCCACGTGCCGCCGCGCACCCGGTCCGCCACGCCCTTCTTGACACCGATCACCAGCGGGGAGGCCATCGTGCTGGTGGACAGCGGCGGCCGGGCGCCCCTGAGCTTGAGGTAGCGGTCCGACGACAGCCAGGCCAGGTCGTGCCCGGCACCGCCGGAGGCCAGCGCGGCGGTGGCTTCCAGCGTGTTGCGGTGCTCCAGCACCAGTTCGACACCGGTGTCGCGACGCAGCCGCTCCAGCACCGGCCCCAGGTCCGCCAGTTCGGGGGAGGCCAGCACGGTCAGCCTGGCCGGTGGGGGCGCTTCCGCCGAGCAGCTCGCCGCCAGCAGCGCCGCCAGCAGGACCGCCGCCAGGCGCTTCACGGGCAGTCCCCGACTCGTTCGATCATCTTCTCCAGCAGCGGCAGGGAGGGCAGGAACGTCTCCGTGTCGCCGACACCGGTGCTCGGCACGTCGATGCCCAGTGCTTTCAGGAACCCCGTCAGCTGGCCCTGGGACAGCGAACCGTCCGGCTCGAAGACGCGGAAACCCAGCTCCAACGCGCGTTTGCGCAGTCCGGGGTGGTTGGTGATCATCTCACCGAGCCGGTCGCCCGCCGGGGTCAGCGCGATCAGCTCGGGCACGGTCTGCACCTGCGCCTCGGGGTAGAGCAGGACGCGGTTGCGGTCGATCTCGCCGGTCTGCTGCTTGAGCCGGATCTGGTGGGCCAGGTACTGGTGCTCGTAGATCACCGCGACCGGCGCGAGCCCCTTGCCCTCGGGGGCGAGGTACTGCTTGGACATGTCGTCACCGGGCAGGCCCTGGCTGGTCAGCAGCGGCTTGATCCGGTCGGCCAGCGCCAGCGCGGACTCCTCGTCCTGCGGGATCTGGTTGCCGTTCTCCACGAACGCGATCAACCCCAGGTAGGTGGCCGCCGAGTTGGCCGAGCAGATGTCCGAGGTCTGCGCCAGCACCCTGTTGCCGTTGTTCAACCCGTGCGAGAGCTCGTTCCAGGTCTGGCCTTCCTTGATGTGCTCGACCAGCGAGGTCATCGGCAGGTTGTAGTAGAGCGACTTGTCCGGCTCGCCCTGCTCCACGGCTTGCAGCGCTTCGGCGTAGTCGC
The DNA here is from genome assembly GCF_017876325.1 of Saccharothrix coeruleofusca. Classification (NCBI taxonomy): domain Bacteria; kingdom Bacillati; phylum Actinomycetota; class Actinomycetes; order Pseudonocardiales; family Pseudonocardiaceae; genus Saccharothrix; species Saccharothrix coeruleofusca. Next base: position 869,470 of record NZ_JAGINV010000001.1, on the reverse strand, counting down.
GGTAGGTCGCCAGCACGATCGGGCTGAAGAACGGCTTGTGCACCTTGGCGTACTTCGACTCCCGCTGCCGCTGGTTGCGGATCAGCAGGGCGGCGGGCTGCCCCGACGGGAACACGAAGTCGTAGCTGTCGATGTCGTTGGTGGCGATCGACCGCGACCCGGCCCTGGTGATGTGCACCTGCACCCCTTGGGCCATCAGGAGGCGGCGCACCACGTCGTCGGTGAAGAACTCCGACTTCGAGGCGAGCTTGCCGGTGATCACCAGCACCTGCTTGAACGGCAGCGCGACGGTGCCGCTGACGAACAGCGCGATCGCGCCGACCAGTGCCACCGCCGCGCTGATGCCGAACGGCAGCAGGTAGCGCTTGCGCCGCAGCACCGGTCTCGGCGGCGCGAGAACGGTCAGAGCTGGTTCCTCGAACGTGCGACTCGCGGCCACGAACTCCCCCGTGCGACGGCGACGCCCCCTTGCACAGGGTAGATCGATCGCCCCGCACAGCGGGTTACAGCTCGGTCACCCGCCCAGCGTGACGCCGCCGTCGACCACGAAGGTCGCGCCGGTGACGTACCCGCCCGCCGGGGAGGCCAGGAAGACCACCGCGGCGGCCAGCTCCTCGGGGTCGCCCACGCGCCCCATCGGCATCCGGGAGATGTGCGACTCCAGGTAGCCGTCGGGGTACTGGTCGGTCATCTCGGAGGCGAAGTAGCCCGGCGCGATCGCGTTGACCCGGATGCCCTTGCGACCGGTCCACTGCTGGGCCAGGTCGCGGGTCAGCCCCAGCAGGCCCGCCTTGGACGCCGAGTAGGCCGCCTGCGGCAGGCCGCCGGAGACCAGGCCCAGGACGCTGGAGACGTTGATGATGGACCCGCCGCCGGTCATCACCGCGGCGGCGGCCTGGGCCATCCAGTACGCGCCGTGGAGGTTGACGTCGAGCACGCCGCGGAACTGCTCGGGCGTCTCCTTGCTCGCGGGCACGGCCGAGGCCACGCCCGCGTTGTTGACCAGCACGCCGACCTGGCCGAACTCGGCCGCGGCCTGAGCGATTCCGCGGCAGTCCTCGGGCCGCGCCACATCGGCCCGCACGACCAGCGCGCGCCTGCCCGCCTCCCGCACCAGCTCGGCGGTGCCCTCCAGCCGCTCGACCCGGCGCGCCGCCAGCACCACGTCGGCGCCCGCCTCGGCCAGGCCCTTGGCGAAGGCCACGCCCAAACCGGAGGAGGCGCCGGTGACGATGGCCACCCGGCCGTCCAGGCGGAACTTGTCCAGGATCGACATCAGTTGAACCTCTCGCGGGAAGAGACGACTACAGGCCCAGGTCGCGGCCGATGAGTTCCTTCATGATCTCGTTGGAGCCCGCCCAGATCCGGGTCACGCGGGCGTCCATCCACGCGCGCGCCACGCGGTACTCGGTCATGTAGCCGTAGCCGCCGTGCAGCTGCACGCAGGCGTCGATGACCTCGTTCTGCACGTCGGCGCTCCAGTACTTGGCCTTGGCGGCGTCCACCGCGCTCAGCTCGCCCCTGGTGTGCGCCAGGGTGCACTGGTCCACGAACGCCTGCGTCACGTCGACCTTGGTGACCAGCTCGGCGAGCACGAACTTGTTGTGCTGGAAGGACCCGATCGCCTGGCCGAACGCCTTGCGCTCCTTGGCGTAGGCGATGGTCTCGACCAGGATCTGCTTGGCGTGCGCCAGGTTGGAGATCGCGCCGCCCAGCCGCTCCTGCGGCAGCCGCTCCATCATGTGCACGAAGCCGCGGTCGACCTCGCCGATGACGTTGTCGGCGGGCAGCCGGACGTTGTCGAAGAACAGCTCGGCGGTGTCGGACTCGGGCTGGCCCACCTTGTCCAGCTTGCGACCGCGCTCGAAGCCCTTCATGCCGGTCTCGACGGCGAACAGGGTGATGCCCTTGGCGGGCTTGGCGTCCGGGTTGGTGCGGGCCGCCACGACGACCATGTCCGCGGAGTAGCCGTTGGTGATGAAGGTCTTGGAGCCGTTGAGGACCCAGTCCGAGCCGTCGCGCACGGCGGTGCTGCGCAGCGCCGCCAGGTCGGAACCGCCGGAGGGCTCGGTCATGCCGATGCCGGTGGTCAGCTCGCCGGAGCAGAACCGGGGCAGCCAGCGCTGCTTCTGCTCCTCGGTGCACAGGTCGACCAGGTAGGGGGCGACCACGTCGGCGTGGATGCCGAGGCAGGAGGCCACGCCCGCGCTGAACCCCGCCAACTCCTCCCCCAGCACCGCGTTGAACCGGTAGTCCCCCGCGTCGCTGCCGCCGTACTCCTCGGGCACCCCCAGGCCGAGCAGGCCTTGCCTGCCCGCCTCCAGCCACACCTCGCGGTCGATGAACCGCTGGGCCACGAACTTCTCGTAGTGCGGCCGGACCGCCCGGTCGACGAACTCGCGCGCCGACTCCCGGAACGCTTCGTGGTCGGCGTCGAACAGCGTGCGGCGCACTGGGCCCTCCTCGGACATACTAAGCGGTTGCTTAGACCTAAGCGTGTGCTTAGCGTGCAGTACGCTCTCCCGCACTGTCAAGGAGGCCCCATGACGAGCACCCGAGGCGAGTTCGACCTGCTTGAACAGACCTGGAGCGAGGTCACCCCGGACGCGGCCAGGCGGATGCTGGTCGCCGCGGCGCGGGCGTTCGCGGAGAAGGGCTACCACGCCACCACCACGCGGGACATCGCCGCGCAGGCCGGGATGAGCCCGGCCGCGGTCTACATCCACTACCGCTCCAAGGAAGAACTGCTCTTCCAGATCAGCCGGATCGGCCACACCACGTCACTGGAAGTGCTGACGTCGGTGCCCGAGGCCGATCCCGTGCGGCGGATGACCGCCGCGGTGGCGGCGTTCGCGGGGTGGCACGCGAAGCACCACACCACCGCGCGCGTGGTGCAGTACGAGTTGAACGCGCTGACCCCGGAGCACCGGACCGAGGTGGTGCGGCTGCGGCGGCGGATCGAGGCCGTGGTGCGGGAGATGGTCGAGGCGGGTGTCGAGGCGGGCGAGTTCAAGGTGCCCGACGTGGACGGCGCCACGCTGGCGGTGTTGTCGCTGTGCATCGACGTGGCCCGCTGGTACCGCCCAGGCGGCCCGCGCACCCCGGTCGAGGTGGGCGAGCTGTACGCCGACCTGGTGCTCCGGATGCTGACCTGACCTCCTGCCCGCCCACCCTCCGCGAGCCGAACCCCCGAATACAACACTCAGGACACACACGCCCGCCCCCGGTGTCACCCGATCATTGGCGTGTCGGGCGTTTCGTCCCCGCGAGTCGCGCGTTCCGACACCACGAACCGAGCGTTCACGCACCCCAACCCGCACTTCCGCGCCTTGGCCCGCGCTTCCGCGCACTTCGGGCAGTACTTACCGGCCCCCGCCAGCCCCTCGGGTAGTACTTGCCGACGCACCAGAGGCGCGCGGAGCGTGCGCAGCGGGGTGCCCGCGAGCCCGCCATCCTTGGCGAGCTGCCGCGCGGCGAGCGCACCTTCCGCACCCCAACGCTCGGTTCGCGGTGCCTGAGCTCGACTCGCGACCTGGACGTAGAACTCAGGGGTTCTGGGGGTTCGACTCGCGGGGAGGAAGGGGTTACTCGCCCTCGAAGAAGTCGCCGATCTCGTCGAGGGCCTCGCCCAGGACCATCCCGCCGAACAGGCCCGCCGCCGCGCCCGCGACCACGCCGCCCGCACCGGGGCCGTGACCGTGCCCCCGACCGTGGAAGCCGGGCGCGGAGCGCCGCCCGGCGACTTGGTCCATCCACTGGTGGACCAGTCCCGCCCAGTCGGTGCGCAGCGCGTCGTCGTGGGTCATGGCGAAGTGGCCGAAGCTGTCGCCGCCCTGGCGGAACAGCCCGCCGCGGCGGTCGGCCTCCAGCACCACGTACAGGTGGTGCGGGTCGGTGACGAAGGTCAGCTCGACCTGGCTGATCTTGCCCAGGAAGTGCTGCGGCGGCAGGAACTCGATCTCCTGGTAGAACGGCAGCCGCTGCGGCACGCCGTGGATGCGGCCCCGCTCGTTGTCCGCGCGGGTGAACCGGAAGCCCAGCGCGCCGAAGGCGTTGAGCACGTGCTCCTGCGAGCGGACCGGGTGCACCGAGATCGGGTCCAGGTCACCGGGGTCGACCGCGCCGCGCACCTCCAGCTCGGTGCGCAGGCCCATGGTCATGCCGTGCAAGGGCTGGCCGTGCACCACCGTCAGCGGCGTCTCGAACGGCACCGGGAACCGGAACGGCAGCGCCAGGTTCTGCCCCGGCCCGACTTGGACGCCCTGGCCGACCACGGCGCGCTCGAACTCGACGGTGCGGTTGTGCTCGTCGTCCCCGCTCTCCACCTCCACCCTGGTGACCAGGGACAGCTTGACCAGGTCGATGGCGGCCGGGTGGTCGCCGCCCGCGATGCGCACCTCGCCGGTCAGCACCTCGCCGGGGCGCACGGCGGGGTTGGCCAGCACGGTGTCCACCGACGGCCCACCGACTCCGAACGCGCGCAGGAACCTCTTGAACACCACGGTGGCCCTCCCGGACGGCTTGTGCGGGCAGTGTCCCCCTTCGACGTCCCTCCGGGTAGGTCGGTTGCCCCTGGACGAAGACCTAGCTGAGCCACCGGCATGAGACGGTGGTCACATACCGAGCAGTCGCTCGGCTGGTTTGGTGGTCACCCTCGCCCGGACACCGTGAAGGAGAGCTCCACGGCGGCTGAGTGAACAGTCAACCGGGTGACGTGCGGAACGTCGGAGGCGTGCCGTACGTTGCCCGTCCGTGACCACTCTCCTGGGACGCTTCAAGCAGCGGCTGCGCCGGTTCGCGCAGAAGCCCGGCTCGGCCGACCTGACGCCCTACCGCGCGCTGCTCACGCAGGTCAACGCACGCGCCGAGGACATCGGGAAGCTCAGCGACGAGGAGCTGACCGAGGCCGCCGCCGCGCTGCGCGGCAAGGACGAGTTCACCAAGGCCGACCTGGTCGAAATCGTCGCGCTGGGTCGCGAGGCGGCCGACCGGGCGCTGGGCCTGCGGCCGTTCGACGTGCAGGTGCTCGGCGCGCTGGGCCTGCTGGACAAGCACGTGGTGGAGATGGCCACCGGTGAGGGCAAGACCCTCGCCGGGGCCATCGCCGCCGCCGGCTTCGCCATCCAGGGCAAGCGCGTGCACGTGGTCTCGGTCAACGACTACCTGGCCCAGCGCGACGCGGAGTGGATGGGGCCGCTGTACCGGCTGCTGGGCGTGTCGGTGGGCTGGCTCAGCCAGAGCTCCAAGCCCGAGGAGCGGCGCTCCGCCTACCAGGCCGAGATCACCTACGCCTCGGTCAGCGAGATCGGCTTCGACGTGCTGCGCGACCGGCTGGCCACCGACGAGGCCGACCGGATCGTGCCCGAGCCCGCCGTGGCCCTGGTCGACGAGGCCGACTCGGTGCTGGTCGACGAGGCCCGCGTGCCGCTGGTGCTGGCAGGCTCCACCTCCGGGCCCGCGGCCGACCCGAAGCTCGCCGAGCTGGTCAAGCGGCTGCGCCGCGACCTGCACTTCGAGGTCGACGACGAGGAGCGCAACGTCTACCTCACCGGCGCGGGCAGCGAGCTGGTGGAGCGCGAGCTGGGCGGCATCGACCTGTACTCCGACGAGCACGTGTCGACCACCCTGACCAGGGTCAACGTGGCGCTGCACGCCCAGTGGCTGCTGCACCGCGACGTCGACTACATCGTGCGCGACGGCAAGGTGCACCTGATCAACGACACCCGCGGCCGGATCGCCAAGCTCCAGCGCTGGCCGGACGGCCTGCAGGCGGCGGTGGAGGCCAAAGAGGCCGTGCAGACCACCGACGCGGGCGAGGTGCTGGACTCGATCACCGTGCAGGCGCTGCTCAACCGCTACCCCGAGGTCTGCGGCATGACCGGCACCGCGGTGGCCGTGGCCGAGCAGCTGCGCACCTTCTACGCCCTGGAAGTGCTGGTCATCCCCTCGAACGTGGACTGCGTCCGGGAGGACGAACAGCCCCGGCTCTACGCCACGCTGGAGCAGAAGGAAGCCGCGATCGTCACCGAGATCGCCGAGGTGCACAAGACCGGGCGGCCGATCCTGGTCGGCACCCTGGACGTGGCCGAGTCCGAGCGGCTGTCCCGCAAGCTGGCGCAGGCGGGTCTGGAGTGCGTGGTGCTCAACGCCAAGAACGACGCCGAGGAGGCGGCGATCATCGCCGACGCGGGCTCGTTCGGGCGCATCACCGTGTCCACCCAGATGGCGGGCCGCGGCACCGACATCCGGCTGGGCGGCCACGACTCGACCGACCGCGAGCGCATCGCCGAGCTGGGCGGCCTCTACGTCATCGGCACCGGGCGGCACGCCAGCAGCAGGCTGGACGACCAGCTGCGCGGCCGCGCGGGCCGCCAGGGCGACCCCGGTGGCTCGGTGTTCTTCTCCAGCCTCCAGGACGACCTGTTCGCCCAGTACGTGCCCGACTACGACGAGGCCATCGAGGTGGCCGAGGACGGCCGGGTGACCGACAGCGGCGCCCTGCACACCATGGAGCACGCGCAGCGCGTGGCCGAAGGCGTGCACCTGGAGATCCATCGCAACACCTGGCGGTACAACAAGCTCATCGAGCACCAGCGGTTGCTGCTGCTCCAGCACCGCGACCAGCTGCTGACCACCGAGCTGGCGTGGGAGGAGCTGTCCAAGCGGCGGCCCGAGCGGGCCGAGGAGCTGGCCGACATCGACCACGAGGTGCTGGTGAAGGCGGCGCGGCTGATCGCCCTGCACCACCTGGACCAGCGGTGGAGCGACCACCTGACGTTCCTGACCGACCTGCGGGAGGGCATCCACCTGCGGGCGCTGGCGCGGCAGAACCCGCTGGACGAGTTCCACCGCGAGGCCATCCCGGCATACCAGCGGATCGTGCCGGACTCCTGGGACGAGGCGGAGCAGACCTTCGCCAAGGTGGTCATCGACGCCGACGGCGCGCACCTGGAGGACGCGGGCGTGCAGCGGCCCAACACCACGTGGACCTACCTGATCAACGACAACCCGTTCTCCTCCGGTCTGGAGGAGACCTTCAAGGGCCTGGTGAAGCTGGTCCGCCGCCGCTGAGCGGCGCTGGAGCGGCGTTGGAGCGGCGTTGGAGCGGCGTTGGAGCGATGCCGCAGCGGCGCCGAGGCGGTCGGGCGCGGCCCCCATCCCGCTGGGGGCCGCTTCCCTAGTTGCCCGCGACGAGCCTGCTGTCCAGGGTTTTCTCCACCGGGCGCGGTCCCTGATCCGGGACCGCGGTCCTGGTTTTCTTCTTGTGCGCCGCACTCCGCTCGGCCACGCGACGTTGCGCGACCGCTCGTTCCACCGCCCACTCGGTCAGCGCCCGGATCTCCGCGAGGATGTCCAGGTGCTCCTGGGACGGCGGGGGGCCGACCAGGTTCGATCGGTTGTGGGCGGTGCGCTCGGCCCGCTGGGCCAAGCTCTGGATGCGGCGGATGAGGTCCAATTGCTGGTCGGAGGGCGGCGAGCGCCGTTGCTCAGTCACCCCGGAAGCGAACACCTCACGGCAGGTGAACGTAAATCACCTGGCAGTGCGATATTCACTGCGTCATCTCAGCTACCCCTATTGTCATCCGGAAAAACGCCACAATCGGGCGACTACAGGTTGCCGAGGTACGCTGGATACCACGCGGCGCAAGCGTTCACGCCGAGCGCACAGGCGGTTGTCGTGCCGCATTGCGCAGTAGCGGTATCAAGCCCCACCCGTTTCTCCGGCCCATTCCGGTGAGGGTTCGGATTTCCGCAAGCGGTGACCCCTCGCTATCGCAGTAGACCGAATGAGGGAAGCCTGTCACGGTGTCCGCCACACTCGTCATCGCTTCCGCGCCACAGCACCGACATAGCCGCCCACCACATGAGCCGGACGCGGCCAGGTGTGAGCACTCATCGCGGACAGGGCGCGACCGAATCGTCAGCACGTGGTGTCCGGGATGAGCCCGGCCTGGTGGGCCACCACCGCCGCCTGGACCCGGTTGCGCACCCCCAGTCGCTTGATGACCGTGCTGACGTAGATCTTCACGGTGCCCTCGGCCACGTGCAGGTAGGCGGCGATCTCGGCGTTGGACAGTCCCGCGCCGAGCAGGCCGAGCACCTCGCGCTCCCGGTCGGTCAACCCCGCCACGCGATCGTTCTCACGCAGCCTGGGACCGGTTCCCGACAGGTGGTCGACCACCCGCTTGGCCACCAGCGGCGACAGGTAGGCCGCCCCCGTCGCGACCGCGCGGACGCCGGCGATGATCTCGTGCGGGTCGCCGGTCTTGAGCACGAACCCGGACGCGCCCGCGCCCAGCGCACGGGCGATGTTCGCGTCGTCGGCGAAGGTGGTCAGCAGCATCACGGCGGTGCCGGTGTCCCGCCGCCGCAGTTCCGCCGCCGCTTCCAGCCCCGTCAACACGGGCATCCTGATGTCCAGCACGGCCACCTGCGGGCGGTGGGCCAGTACCAGGTCGACCGCCGTGCGGCCGTCCTCGGCCTCGGCCACCACCTCGACGTCCCCCGCCGCGGCCAGCACCGCGCGCACGCCCACGCGCACCACCGGCTCGTCATCGGCCAGCACCACCCTGATCACGCCGCCATCCTCGCCTCCCTCAGCCGCCTCGCCGCAGCAGGGTCTTGTCCACCAGCACGCCGTCTCGGAAGCACAGCCGGTACAGGTCGCGGCCACGCTCGTCGAACGGGTTGGCACGGGTGCTGTAGTAGCGGCACACCGCATCGACGGGCGTGACGTCGTCGGGGTCGTCCACCCGCGCACGCCAGGGCAGGGGGATCTCCGCTTCCGGCTGGCCGATCCGCAGCCGCTCGAACTCCGCCTCGGGCAGCATCGAGGTCGCCGCGTCGAACACGATGTAGCCGATCGCGGCCAGCCCGGCCGCCGCGCTCACCCCGAGTGTCGCCAGGAACATCCGGCGGACGCCCGTGCGGACCTGCTCCTCGGCCAGCTCCCGCCGGACGCGGGTCGGCGCGGCCGAGGTGATCGGCTGGGGCGGCAGCACCGCGGTCACCTCGAAACCGCCGTCGGGCAGCGGTTCGGCGGTGAAGGTGCCGCCCACCAGGGCGACCCGCTCGGCGAGGCCGATCAACCCGTAGCCGCTCCCCGGCGGTGAAGCGCGCGTCTGGGCCTCCCCGTTGCGCACCCGCACGGTCGTCCCGCTGAGCTGCACGACGACCGCCGAACCCGGCGCGTGCTTGACCGCGTTGGTGATGCCCTCGGCGACCACCCGGTGCACCGTGCGGGCGATGACCGGGTCGAGCGCGCCGCTCCGGCCGACCAGCTCCACGGCGACCCCGGACTCCCTGGCCCGCGCCACCAGCCGCTCCACCGACCCGGTCTCGTCCGGCTCGGTGCGCAGCAGCCGCACCGCGTCGGCGAGCCGTTCCGCCGCGGCCGTCACGGCCTGGCGGGCCGCCGACGCGGTGGCCCTGTGCTGCTCGGACAGCGCCGGGTCGACCTCCAGCGCCCCGACGCCGAGCGCGGCCCTGGCCAACTCGTGACCGATCAGATCGTGCAGCTCGGCGGCCAGGCGGGTGCGCTCCCGCGCCCTGCCCCGCTCGACGTCGCGCTCCAGCCGCTCGGCCTGCTCCCAGCCCAGCCGCAGCAGCTCGGCGTGCCGCAACCGGTACCGGCCGACGGTCCACGGCACCACCGCGAGCGCGGCGACGACCGCCGTGGCCAGCAGGGCGGTGTCCAGCCCGCCGAGCGCCAGGCAGAGCGCGAACACCGTGGACACCACCGCGACCAGCACCAGCGGGCCGCGATCTCCGGTGCTGTGGCGGCCCGCCAGGTAGGCCACCACCGGCAGCCCGGCCGCGGGGGCGAAGGAGGCCTCCGCACTCGAAGCCAGCACCCCCAGCACGAACCCGAGCAGCCACTGCGCGCACCCCAGGCCGAGGGCCGGGATCGGCCGGGTCTTCACCAGGGTCAGGGCCACGCCGATCACCACGAGGTGGAGCGCGGTCTCCCACACCGCCAAGTGGCGCTCCACGGTCGCCAGCAGCAGGGGAATGCCCGCGAGCACCCAGAGCGACGGCCGCAGGTCCCAGCTCACCGGCGAGCCTTCGCCAGTGGCAGGAACCGGATCATCGGCAGCAGCACGGCGGCCACCACCGCGCCCAGCGTCAACCCCGCCAGCACGTCGTGCGGGTAGTGCACGCCCACGAACACCCGCGACGCCGCCGCGCCCAGCGCCGCGGGCACCAGGAACCAGGCCCAGTTGCGCTGGCACCACCACAGCGCCAGCGCCGACGCGCCGGCGATGGTCGAGTGGTTGCTGGGGAAGGACCAGTCGCCCAGCTCGGGGCACTCCGCGAGCACGGTCAGCGCCCGGCACGGCCGGTCCTGCTGCCACACCGCCTTGACCCCCTCACTGAGCAGGTAGGCCACCACCACCGCGCCCGGAGCGAGCAGCGCCTGCGCGCGTTCCAGCGGCGACCCGCGCCACCCGCGCCACACCACGACACCGAACAACAGCCCGAACAGGACGATCACGCCTTCTGTGGCGATCTCGGCGAACACCTGCACGGGGTGCGGTGTGGCCAGGGCGAGACCGATGACGAAGCGGTACAGGTGAGCGCTGAGGAGGGGAACTTCCGACATGGGCCCGACCGTACGGAATGGATCATGGACGTACACCTGCCGGGTGCCCAGTGTTCACCCTGCCGACCGGCAGGTGTGCCGCCCTGCCGATCGGCAGGGCGGCACCGACGCGGTCCCGCCCCGCTGAGGACCGGCCCGTCAGACGGCGGGAAGCCCTGCCGGCAAGCGCCGGAGATGTTGATCACAAGTCGGCGATCCCGTCACGCGCGTGCGGTGGCCGGTGCTGGAAGGACGGCGGAAGAATGGCGGCACCACCTTCCGCAGCAGGGAGAACAGGGCGTGCTCCGGGCTGTTCAAGATCATGTGAACAACCCGCACGAGTGACGCTGATCATGCGCGTTTAGCCAACGCACAGCGTGCGGAGCAGGATTTCGTGAATACCGGGCGAAGGTGCGGGGTAGTCCGCAGTACGCTGCCTTGGTCCGATCGGGGGACCAAACCGACTACGGGAGTTACCAAGTGTCACTCACGCCGATCTACGACGACCTGATGCGCGAGTTCGAGGACATCGTCGGAGTCGCGCCGGCCGTCGAGGGGGACGCGGCACCGACCCCCGACGAGCAGCCCGCCGAAGCGCAGGGCTAATTCCACCTCGTGGGCGGACTCCACCGATGCGTCAGCGCGGTCGAGAGGACCCGGACGCGCGATGAGCCGAAGAGGGGGTGGCGCGGCACCGCCCCACCCCCTCCGTCCGCGCGATCAGGCTTTCCACGCCGCCCGTCGGCCGCACCGCCGCGCGGCGACGACCGCCGCTACTTCGGCTGCTGGAGCAGGTCCGCGGGAACCGGCTCGTCCTTCTCCAGCGCGCCGAACAGGCGCAGCGCGTTCTCCCGGTTCCACTGCACGACCGAGCCCGCACCGGGCACCGTGGGCGTGCCGCCGACCGGGACCGTCGCGGTGTCCACGCCGCCGCCCATGCCGAACGCCATCCCGGCCAGGTTGTGCAGGTGGTCGTCGTCGTCCACCGAGATGGAGTCGGTGGCGGCGAACAGCAGCGGGAACGCGCGGAACGGGTTGGCCAGCACGCTCGCGCTGGTGGCCCGGTCCGACAGCGCGGCGAGGAACTTGCGCTGGTTCTGCACGCGTTGCAGGTCCGCGGTGGCGAACGCGCGGGAGCGCACGAACCCGAGCGCCTGCGCGCCGTCCAGCTCCTGGCAGCCCGGCTGCAGGTCCAGTCCCGCCAGCGGGTCCTTCATCGGCTCCTCGATGCACATCTCCACACCGCCGACCGCGTCGACGATGCCCGCGAACCCGCCGAAGCCGATCTCCATGTAGTGGTCGACGCGCAGGCCCGTGGCGCCCTCGACGGTCTGCACCAGCAGCGGCGCGCCGCCGATCGCGAACGCCGCGTTGATCTTGTTCTTGCCGTTGCCGGGGATGTCGACGTAGGAGTCGCGCGGAACGCTCACGAGCGTGGAGTTCCCCGAGCCCTCGGGGATGTGCAGCACCATGATGGTGTCCGTGCGACGACCGCCCGCGTCCCCTGTGGACAGCGCGGCCTTCTGCTCCTCGCTGAGGTCGTCGCGGGCGTCCGAGCCGACCAGCAGCCAGTTCGTGCCCGGCGTGTCGGCCGGGCGGCCCTCGTAGTCGGGCAGGGCGTCGATGCGGCGCAGCGACGAGTCCACGTACACCCACAACCCGATCCCGGCGGCCAGCAGCACCACCAGCACCAGCAGGACGATCCGGCCCACCCTGGGCTTGCGGCGCTGCGGCGCCGGGCGGTACCCGGCGTTCTGCTGGTACCCGTGGTGGTATCCAGCGCTCATGCGCGACCCCGATCCGTGTCAGTGACTTGCTCGCACTGGAGTAGACGCGGTGCGAGCGAAGAGGTTGCCACCCTAGTGTTCCAGGGGCAGCACGAGCGCGGTCAGCAGGCGGTCCAGCTCGGCCGCCGGGTCGTCGGTCAGCCCGGTGTGCGTGGGCGAGGTCTGGATGATGGTGCTGCGCGGCGCGGTCAGCCAGCGGAACCGCTGCCCCGCCGAGGTCCGCGACACCGGCCCGGCCTCGGCCGCGCCGTCGCAGGACACGCCCAGGTGGCGCAGGCTCGCCTCCAGCGATTCCACGTCGACGAACGGGTCGAGCGCGCGCAGCCGCCGCTCGTCGACGTGCACCCTGGCCCCCAGGAAGTCCAGCGCGGCGCAGTAGACCAGCACGCCGACGTTGACGAACTCGCCGCGCTCCTGCCGCGGCACCGCGCGCAGCAGCGCGTACTCAAACACGTGCGGCACGAGCGGCCTCCAACGATTCGACCCACGTCCGCGGCCGCGCCAAGCGGGCCGCGAAGAACTCCTGGTAGGCGGCGCGGACCCGGTCCGGTTCGCCGAACGCCTCGTCCTGGTCCAGCCAGGCGTCGGGCACCAGCGCCAGCACCTCGGCGACCAGCTCGGGCGTCACCCGCGCGGACAGCTCGCGGTCGACCTCGGTCAGCGGTCCCGCGAAGGGCAGCATCAGGTGGTCGGCGGCGTCGAAGCGGTACTCCTTGGCGGGGAAGCGATCGGGCCGCCACGAGTGGTGGAAGTACAGCGAGGCGCCGTGGTCGATCAGCCACACCTGCCGGTGCCACAGCAGCGTGTTCGGGTTGCGCCAGCTGCGGTCCACGTTGAGCGCCAGCGCGTCCAGCCACAGCAGCCTGGTCGCCAGCTCCTGGCCCGGCTCGCGCACCACGGGGTTGTAGTCGAACGAGCCCGGCAGGTAGTCCAACCCGAGGTTGAGGCCGCCGCTGGCGCGCAGCAGCTCCTGCACCTCCTGGTCGGGCTCGGCCCGCGCCAGCTCGGGGTCCAGCTCCACCAGCACGATCTCGGGGACCCGGAAGCCCAGCCTGCGGGCCAGCTCACCGACCACGATCTCGGCGACCAGCGTCTTGACGCCCTGGCCCGCGCCGCGGAACTTGAGCACGTACATGCCGAGGTCGTCGGCTTCGACCAGCCCCGGCAGGGAGCCGCCCTCCCGCAGGGGCGTGACGTAGCGGGTGGCCGCGACGGTGCGCAGCCCGGTGGTGTGGTTCACGGGGCGCAATCATGGCCGCCCCCCGGCGGCGGGCTCAAACCGGTTGCGGGCGGGTGCTCACCCGGCGGCTGCCGCCAGCGCGGGCAGGTAGCCGGATTCCTGGCCGGCGCGGTTGGGGTGGTAGGACTCCCCGACCGGCAGCCGCGCGCCGTGCACCCAGGGCGAATCGCCGCACACCCCGTGCCCCGCGAACTCGTCTCGCACGTCGACGAAGACGAAGCCCGCCTTCCCCGCCTCGGCCGCGGTGACCTCGACCAGCGCGTCGGTGGCGCGGTTGAGGGCCTGCCGCTTGCGCTCGCCCAGCCCGAGCGGGCACGGGTCCGGCTCGAACACCCTGGGATAGCCCATGACCAGGACCCGCGCGGCGGTCCGGGCGCGGACCGCCGCGTACAGGCCCGCCAGTCGGCCCGGCAGGTCGGTGCGGGCGAACCGCTCGGCGACCTCGACCCGCTGCAGGCACGCCTCTTCGCCCCGGAGCACGCACGTGGTCATCACGTCCACGAACCCCGCGTCGTTGCCGCCGACGGTGATGGTGACCAGCGCGGTGTGCCGGGACACCCGCTGGGCCTGCCCCGCCACCTCGGCCGTGGTCGCCCCGGCGCACGCCTCGAACAGCAGCGCGGCACCGCGCGCGGCGGCGAGCAGCGCGGGGTGCGCGCCGTCGCTGCGCTTGCACTCGCCGCTCTCCCCGCCCGCTCCCGTGCCCGCCGCGTAGGAGTCGCCCAGCGCGACGTGCTCCGGCGCGGCGGGCGCGGGTACCAGTGCCACCAGCAGGACCGCTGCCACCAGGTTCATGGCATCCGGCGTACCACCCGGCGGCCCGCCGCCCCAGGCGGTTAACCCGTCAGAGCGCCACGCACACCGGGATGGGGGTCGTGAAGGTGCTCGACAGCCGCAGCCGCCCCGACTCGCGGTCGACCGCGAAGGTCGTCACGGCGTTGGAGTTCTGGTTGGCGGCGAACAGCAGCCCGCCGGTGCTGTCGAGGGTGATGTGCCGGGGGTAGCGCCCGCCCACCGGGGTCGCCTCGACCAGCCGCAGCCGCGCGCCGCCGTGCTCGACGGCGAACACCGCGACGCTGTCGTGGCCGCGGTTGGACAGGTAGACGAACCGGCCGTCCGGGGACACCAGCACCTCGGCCGGGTAGTTGCGGGGCGTGGTGGGGGCGTTCGCGGGCAGGGTGCTCAGCACCTGGCCCGGCTTGAGCACGCCCCGGTCGTAGGAGGCCACCACGATCGTGGAGTCCAGTTCGTTGGCGATGTAGGCGTGCCTGCCGCCGGGGTGGAACGCCAGGTGCCTGGGCCCCGCGCCGGGCTGGAGCTTCGCCTCGTCGACCGGCGACAGCCTGCCGTCGTCGCCGAGCCGGTAGCTGAACACCGAGTCGGTGCCCAAATCCACGGCCAGGACGAACTCGCCGGTCGGGTCGGGCAGCACCTGGTGCGCGTGCGGGCCCTCCTGGCGCTCGGGGTCGGGGCCGGAGCCCTCGTGCCGGACCAGGTCCGCGCGCTCGCCCAGGCCGCCGTCGGGCCGCACCGGGTGCACCGACACGCTGCCGGAGCTGTAGTTGGCCGAGAGCACGAACCCGCGGTGCAGCGCCAGGTGGCAGGGGTCGGCCCCGCCGGTGGACTGGGTGTTGATCACCTGCGGCACGCCGTCGGGGCCGATCGACAGCGCGGTGACGGCGCCGTCCTGCTGCTCGTTGACGGCGTAGAGCCTGCGGCCCTCGCGGATCACGAAGGAGGGGTTGGGCACGCCCGCGACCACGCCGGTGGCCCGCAGCCGCCCGGTGGCGCGGTCGTAGGACGCCAGCCCGATCCCGGTTCCCCCGCCCTCCCAGGAGGTGTACGTCCCCAGGTAGGCCCGCGCCCCCGGTTGCGCCTGCGCGACCGACTCCGTCATCAACAACCCCGCTCCCACGGCTCCCAGGAACCGTCGCCTGTTCAGCACCACGCACCGACCTCCGCTCAGCTCGCCCGCGGCGGTCACCACAGTGGCCTAGACCTTTCCGACCCGACAAGGGGTGCGCCGAAGACCGCGCTCAGCGCAGCGGATCGCGCTCCTTGATCTTGGCCAGCTCCACCCGCGGATCGTACGTCGGCCGCGGGTAGACCGGCGCGAGGTCGCGCAGCGCTTCCAGCAGCACCTGCGCCACCGCCCAGTTGCGGTACCACTTGCGGTCCGCGGGGATGGCGTACCAGGGCGCCACAGCGGTCGAGCACTCGCGCAGCGCGTCGGAGTAGGCCGCTTGGTAGAGCGAGAACTTCCCGCGCACGGCCAGGTCGCCCGGATCGTACTTCCACCGCTTGACCGGGTTCTCCAGCCGCGCGATCAGCCGCTCCCTCTGCCGCTCGGGCGAGATGTGCAGGAAGCACTTCACGATCGTCACGCCCTGCTCGGCCAGCTCGTGCTCGAAGGCGTTGATCCGCCGGTAGCGGTCGCGCCACTCGGATTCGGGCACCAGTTCCTCCACCCGGGGGACCAGCACGTCCTCGTAGTGCGAGCGGTCGAACACGCCGATGTAGCCGGGCGGGGGCACCTCGCGGCGGATGCGCCACAGGAAGTCGTGCCGCGACTCCTCCTCGGTCGGCTTCTTGAACGAGGCGATGCGCAGGCCCTGCGGGTTGACCAGGCCGGCGACGTGCCGGATGGTGCCGCCCTTGCCGGAGGTGTCCATGCCCTGCAGCACCAGCAGCACGCGCCTGCGCCCACCGCCGAGCCCCTCGGCGAACAGGATTTCCTGCAGCTGGTCCAGTTGCTCGCCGATGCTCGTCATCGCCTCGGCCGCGGCCCGCTTGGCGAGGGGGCCGACCGGGGTTGCCGCCGGGTCCACCCGTGCCAGGTCGAACTCCGCCGGGTCGACCAGGAACACGTCTCGGGCCGAACGGACCTGCGCGGACTTGTTCACCACCGTCGTAGGGTAGCCGGACCGACCAGGCGCTATCCCCCGCGCAACGGATCATCGGAGATGAGCGGAATTGCGCAACGAAGTTAGCCAAGGCGCAACACTCGACGGCTGAAATCGCTACCTCAAGCCCCTTAGCCTGGTGGTATGACCGCCATCGCCGCTCCCAGCACCGGGCAGTTCATCGCACTCGACGAGGAGTGGAGCACGCACAACTACCACCCGCTGCCGGTCGTGATCTCGCACGGCGAGGGCGCGTGGGTGACCGACGTCGAGGGGCGTCGCTACCTGGACTTCCTGTCCGGCTACTCCTCGTTGAACTTCGGCCACCGGCACCCGGAACTGGTGGCCGCCGCGGTGGCGCAGCTGGGTCGGGTCACGCTGACCAGCCGCGCGTTCCACCACGACCAGTTCGGCCCGTTCTGCCGGGAGCTGGCCGAGCTGACCGGCACCGAGATGGTGCTGGCCATGAACTCCGGCGCGGAGGCCGTCGAGTCGGCCATCAAGGTCGCCCGCAAGTGGGCCTACCGGGTCAAGGGGGTGCCCGAGGGGACGGCCGAGATCGTGGTGGCCGGGTCGAACTTCCACGGCCGCACCACCACCATCGTGTCCTTCTCCACCGACGACACCGCGCGCGCCGACTTCGGCCCGTTCACGCCCGGTTTCAAGGTCGTGCCCTACGGCGACCTGGCCGCGCTGGCCGGGGCGATCACCGAGCGCACCGCCGCGGTGCTGATCGAGCCGATCCAGGGCGAGGCGGGTGTGGTGGTCCCGCCCTCGGGCTACCTGGCGGGCGTGCGCGGGCTGTGCGACGAGCACAACGCGCTGATGATCGCGGACGAGATCCAGTCCGGGCTGGGACGCACCGGTGAGCTGCTGGCGCTGGACCACGAGGGCGTCCGGGCCGACCTGTACACGCTGGGCAAGGCGCTGGGCGGCGGCATCGTGCCGGTGTCGGCGGTGGTCGGCAGCCGCGCGGTGCTGGGCGTGCTGCGGCCCGGCGAGCACGGCTCGACCTTCGGCGGCAACCCGCTGGCCTGCGCGGTCGGGCGGGCGGTGGTGCGGCTGCTGGCCACCGGCGAGTTCCAGCAGCGCTCCCGCGAGCTGGGCGCGCACCTGCACGGGCGGCTGGGCGAGCTGGTCGGGCGCGGGGTGGCCGAGGTGCGCGGGCGCGGGCTGTGGGCGGGCGTGGAGATCGCGCCGGGCGGCCCGCGCGGGCGGCAGGCGTCCGAGGCGCTGGCCGAGCGCGGTGTGCTGTGCAAGGAGACCCACGACACGACGCTCCGGGTGGCGCCCCCGCTGGTGATCACCAGGGACGAGCTGGACCGGGGTATTGACGCAATTGCCCAGGTTGTCGCCAGCGCCTGACCGCGTCGGCAAGTACCACCCGACCCGCCCACTGGGGCCGCTGACCACTACCCGACCCGGTACCTCGTCGCACCGGGTAGTAGTTACGCGCGCGATGACGGGGCACGGGTAGTACTTGCCGACGCGGCGTTCATGATGGCGGCCATGGGTGAACGCAAGCGGGCCGAAGCGGCCGTCGCGCTGGGACGGTGGGTCGCGCCCGAGGAGGTCCGCGCGCGGGGTCGCGAGCTGCGCGCGGCGGTGGGGCACCAGTCCCACCGCAAGGTGCTGCTCGCCGCCGACCGGCCCTCCGTGGTCGAGTACGTCGAGCGCACCAACGAGGGCAGGCTGCCCGACCTGGTGCCGCTGCGCGTCGGCCGGATGATCGCCTCCCCCTACTCGTTCCTGCGCGGCAGCGCGGGCCTGATGGCGGGCGACCTGGCCGCGGGCGTCCGCAGCGGCCTGACCGCCCAGCTGTGCGGCGACGCGCACGCGGCCAACTTCGGCCTCTTCGGCACGCCCGAAGGGCAGATCATCATGGACGTCAACGACTTCGACGAGACGCTGCCGGGCCCGTGGGAGTGGGACCTCAAGCGGTTGGCCACCTCGCTGGTTCTCGCGGGCCGCGAGGGCGGCGTGTCGGACAAGGGCTGCCGGGACGCCGCCGAGGACGCCGTGCGCGCCTACCGCGGCGCGGTCCGGCACCTGGCCGGGATGCCGTTCCTGGAGTCGTGGGGCGCGCTGGGCGACGAGTCGGTGCTGTCCAAGGCCAAGGCCGACGACCTGACCGGCGCGTTCACCAAGGCCGCGGCCAAGGCGCGCAAGAACACCAGCCGCGCGGGTCGCGGCCCGGTGGACCCGGCGCGACGGCGAGCACTGGCGGTTCGTGCCCGACCCGCCGGTGCTGACCCGCGTCGACGACGCGACCGCACGGGCCGTGGTCGGCGCGCTGCCCGCCTACGTGGACACCCTGCGCGAGTCCCGCTTCAACCTGATCATGCGCTACGGCGTGGTCGACGTGGCCTTCCGCGTCGTGGGCACCGGCAGCGTGGGCCTGCGCAACTACCTGATCCTGTTGCGCGGCAACGGCGACGAGGCGCTGGTGCTGCAGGCCAAGGAGGCCAGGCGGTCCGCGCTGGCGCCGTTCCTGGACGTGCCCGAGGCCAAGCACGAGGGCAAGCGGGTGGTGCACGGCGCGCGGCTGGTGCAGGCGGAGACCGACATCCTGCTGGGGTGGACGACCATCGAGGGGCGGCCGTTCATCGTGCGGCAGTTCCGCAACCGCAAGGGCGAGATCGACGCGACCGCGCTCAAGCGCGACGACCTGGACGACTACGGCCGGTTCGCGGGCGCGCTGCTGGCCCGCGCGCACAGCCGCTCCCTGGACCCGCGCCTGCTGGCCGGGTACTGCGCCGACGGCGAGGAGCTGGACGAGGCGTTCGCCAAGTACGCGCTGGACTACGCCGACCAGACCTGCGCCGACCACGAGGCGCTGGTCGCGGCGGTGCGGTCGGGTCGAGTTCCGGCGCTGGTCGAGTAGCCGCGCCCGGCTCTGGGTACGTTGCCGGGGGTGACGGACTTCGCGTGGATCGGACTGATCAGGCACGGCGAGAGCACCGGCAACGTGGCCAGGGAGGTCGCCGAGTCGGGCGGGCACGAGGTGATCGACATCGCGGAGCGGGACGCCGACGTCCCGCTGTCCGAACAGGGCAGGAGGCAGGCCGAGGCGCTGGCCCGCTGGTTCGCCGAGCTGCCGCGCGCCCAGTGGCCCGACGTGGTGGTGTCCTCGCCCTACCTGCGGGCGCTGGACACCGCCAGGACGGCGCTGCGCGGGCACCCGCTGATGCTGGTCGACGAGCGGCTGCGGGACCGCGAGCTGGGCGTGCTGGACCTGCTCACCACGCACGGCGTGGCCGCCCGCTATCCCGAGGAGCTGGCGCGCAAGCGGCGGCTGGGCAAGTTCTACTACCGGCCGCCGGGCGGTGAGTCCTGGGCCGACGTGGCGCTGCGGCTGCGGGCGCTGCTCGGCGACCTGGAGCGGGTGCACCGGGGGCGGCGGGTGCTGCTGTTCGCCCACGAGGTGACCGCCCACCTGCTGCGCTACCTGCTGGAGTGCGTCCCCGAGCGGGACATCCTCGCCATCGCCCACAACACGGTGGTCCCCAACGGCTCGCTCACCTCGTGGGTGCGCGGCGAGCGGGGGTTCGAGCTGGAGCACGAGCACGTCACCGACCACCTGCGCGCCCACGGCGCCCGGCCCACGGAGTCCGAGGATGAAGCAGCGCACTCAGCCTGAGCCGGTCACCTCCGCGCTGCTGCGCGACTGGTTGCCCGAGCACGAGGAGCGCGGCACCGTGCTGGTGGTCGGCGGGTCGCGCCGGGTGCCGGGCGCGGTGCTGCTCAGCGGCATCGCGGCGCTGCGCACCGGTGCGGGGACGCTGCAGATGGCCACCGCCGAGCGGCACGCGGGCGGGCTGGGGCTGGCCGTGCCCGAGGCGCTGGTGGTGGGGCTGCCCGAGGCGTCCTCCGGGGCGGTGTCCCGCGACGCGGCCGACGTGCTGGCCGACTTCGTGCCCAAGGCCCAGTCGCTGGTGATCGGGCCGGGGCTGACCGACGTCGACGAGACCGCCGCGCTGCTGGAGCGCCTGCTGCCCATGGTCGCGCCGGACAGCCCGGTGGTGCTGGACGCCTTCGCGCTCGGAGCGCTGGGCACGCACCCCTCGCTGGGCGACCCGGTGCGGGGCCGCATGGTGCTCACGCCCAACGACGTCGAGGCGGGCTACCTGCTGGACGCGGAGGTCGACGACCACGTCTCGGCGGCGCGGGAGATCGCCGCCAAGCACGACGCCGTGGTCAACCTGATGGGTGTGGTGGCCGCGCCGGACGGGCGGCTGTGGCAGGACAGCACCGGCCACATCGGACTGTCCACATCGGGTAGCGGCGACGTGCTGGCGGGTCTGGTGGGCGGGCTGCTGGCCCGCTCGCCCGACCTGGCGCTGGCCGCCTGCTGGGCGGGCCACGTGCACGCCATGGCCGGGCAGCGGCTGGTGCCGCGCACCGGCCTGACCGGGATGCTGGCGCGCGAACTGCTCGACGAGGTGCCGCAGGTGCTGGTGGAGCTGCGCACGCGTTAGCGCGCGAGCCGACGCCCGAGCCCCTGGGTGCGACGTTCGCACCCAGGGGCCGGGTAGTAGTCACCTGCCCGCTGGGGCGGGTCGGGTAGTACTTGCCGACGCGGGTCAGCGGGCTCTGCGCACCCGTGCCTCGTCCCACACCGGCTCGTCCACCTCGACCACCTCGCCGTCCGAGCGGAACAGCAGGAAGCGGTCGAACGAGCGGGCGAACCAGCGGTCGTGCGTCACCGCCACCACCGTGCCGGTGAACTCCTCCAGCGCCCGCTGCAGCGCCTCGGCCGAGGTCAGGTCGAGGTTGTCGGTGGGCTCGTCGAGCAGCAGCAGGGTCGCGCCGGACAGCTCCAGCAGCAGCACCTGGAACCGGGCCTGCTGGCCGCCCGACAGGCTCTCGAACCGCTGGTCGCCGCGCTGGTCCAGGCCGTAGCGGCGCAGTGCCGCCATGGCCGCGCCGCGGTCGCGACCGGGGCGGCCCGCGTCGCCGTGCCAGAGGATGTCCACCAGCGTCCGGCCATGCCACTCGGGGTGCTGGTGGGTCTGCGCGAACAGGCCGGGCACCACGCGCGAGCCCAACCGCCACGCACCCTCGTGCGCCACCTCGTCACCGCCCAGCAGGCGCAGGAAGTGGCTCTTGCCCGAGCCGTTGGAGCCCAGCACGGCCACCCGGTCGCCGAAGAAGACCTCGGTGTCGAACGGTTTCATCAGGCCGGTCAGCTCCAGCGCCTGGCAGGTGATCGCGCGCACCGCGGTGCGACCGCCGCGCAGCCTCGGGGTGACCTTCTCGTCCACCGGCAGCTCCGGCGGCGGCCCGGCCTCCTCGAACTTGCGCAGCCTGGTCTGCATGGCGCGGTACTTGGCCGCCATGGCCTCGCTGATGGTGGCCTGGACCTGGAGGGTGCGCACCAGCTCGCGCAGCCGCGCGTGCTCCTCGTCCCAGCGGCGGTGCAGCTCGGCCAGCCGCTCGATCCGGGCGGCGCGGGCGTCGTGCCACGAGGCGAACGAGCCGGTGTGCACCCAGGCCGAGTGCGCCTCGACGGTGACCACGTGGGTGGCCGCGACCGCCAGCAGCTCGCGGTCGTGGCTGACCAGCAGCACGGCCTTGGGCGTCTCGGCGAGGCGCTGCTCCAGCCACCGCTTGCCGGGCACGTCCAGGTAGTTGTCCGGCTCGTCGAGCAGCAGCACCTGCTCCGGGCCGCGCAGCAGCGCCTCCAGCACCAGGCGCTTCTGCTCGCCGCCGGAGAGCGTGCGCACCTCCCGGAACCGCGCGCGGTCGAACGGCACGCCCAACGCGGCCACGGTCACCGTGTCCCACAGCACCTCGGCGTCGTAGCCGCCCACCTCGCCCCACCCGGCCAGCGCCTCGGCGTAGCGCAGCTGCGCGGGCTCGTCGTCGGCTTCCATCATCGCCAGCTCGGCCTCGTCCAGCTCGGCCGCCGCGGCGCGCAGCGCGGGCGGTGACGCGGCCAGCAGCAGGTCGCGCACGCAGCTGTCGTCGCGGACCGAGCCGACGAACTGCGGCATCACCCCCAGCCCGCCCTGCACCCGGACGCTGCCCGCGGCCGGGGTCAGCTCACCGGACAGCAGGCGCAGCAGCGTGGTCTTGCCGACCCCGTTGGCGCCCACCAGCGCCACCACCGAGCCCGCGCCGACCTTGAACGAGACGTCGTGGAACAGCTCGCGCCCGTCGGGCAGGCGGAAGGCGAGGCCGTTCGCGTCGAGAAAACCCACGTGCGGCATGGTGACCGCGCGCGGGCCGGGAAGCGAGTGAATTCCGGGAGGTCAGCGCCAGGTGTAACCGCGCAGCAGCATGAGCAGGGAGCCGAAGCCGATCGACGCCAGCGCTGGCCCGACCACGCCCAGCACCAGCAGCAGCACGCCCAGGCCGCCGAACACGCCCGCGAGCGCGTAGTGCACCACCGGGTGCAGGGGGCGTCCCTCCACCAGCGCGCTGGCCAGTGCCGGTTCCTCCACCGCGAGCCGGTGCTCGATCTCGTCCAGCGTTCTGCGTTCCGACTCGCTCAGCATCGCCCACTCCTCCCGACTTCCCCAAGGCAGCAGAGCAGGAGTACCCGTGCGCGGGGCGGTAAACACCCGCTCAGCGGGACAGCGCTACGAGCCGGGACACCGCTCGCAGGTACTTCTTCCGGTAGCCGCCGTTGAGCATCTCCGGGGTGAACAGCTCCGACAGCGCCTCACCGGACACCGCCACCGGGATGTCCCGGTCGTAGAGCCGGTCACCCAGCGCGACCAGCCGCAGCGCCACCGCCTGGTCGGGCGCGGGCGTCACGCCCCGCAGGTGCACCGCGGTCACCCCGTCGACCAGCCTGCCGTAGCGCGACGGGTGCAGCCGGGCCAGCCGCGCGCACAGCTCGGCGAAGTCGTCCAGCGTCGCCCCCGGCGTGCTCTCCGCCTTGGCCACCAGCTCCTCGTCGCTCATCGGCGGGGGCGCGTCGGGCAGGCCGCGGTGGCGGTAGTCCGGGCCGTCGACCCGCACCACGGTGAACTTCGCGGCCATGGACTGGATCTCGCGCAGGAAGTCCGCCGCCGCGAAGCGCCCCTCCCCCAGCTTGTCCGGCAGCGTGTTGGAGGTCGCCGCGATGGCCACGCCCGCCGCGGTCAGCTCCTTGATCAGCCGGGTGACCAGCATGGTGTCGCCGGGGTCGTCGAGCTCGAACTCGTCGATGGCCAGCAGCCGGTGCCCGGACAGCCGCCGCACGGTCTCCGGGAACCCCAGCGCGCCGACCAGGCTGGTCAGCTCCACGAACGTGCCGTAGGCCTTCGGACCGGGCACGGCGTGCCAGATCGAGGCCAGCAGGTGGGTCTTGCCCACGCCGAAGCCGCCGTCGAGGTACAGGCCGGGTTTGCCCGGCTCGGCCTGCTTGCGGAACAGCGATCCCAGCCAGCCCCGCTCGCCCGCCCCGGAGACCCGCTCGGCGAACGCCTGGCACTCCCGCACCGCCGCGGCCTGGCTGGGCTCGTCGGGGTTGGGCACGTAGGTGGCGAACCGGACGTCGTCGAACCGGGGCGGCGGGACCAGCGCCCCGATCAGCTCGTCCGCGTCGACGTGGGGATCGCGGTCGGACAGGCGAGGGGCGGGCATGGCCGAAGCCTATCGGCGTGCTGGGATGGGTTCGTGCAGATGTTGTGGCCGCCACGGGGCGCTGAGACCACCGTCACCGAGGCCGAGCTGGAACGGCTCTACGACTACCCCGCCGACCTGGACCGGCCGTGGGTGCAGGTCAACTTCATCGCCAGCGCGGACGGCGCGGTGTCGGTGGCGGGCAAGTCCGCCGGGCTGGGCAACGCGGCGGACAAGGAGGTGTTCCGGCTGGGCCGCGACCTGGCCGACGTGGTGCTGGTCGGCGCGGGCACGGCGCTGGCGGAGGGCTACCGGGGGGTGAAGGCGACCGAGGTGCGCGCGCAGCGGCGGGCCCGGCTGGGGCTCTCCGCCGTGCCGCCGATCGCGGTGGTCACCGCGCGGTGCTCGATCGAGCCCACCTCCCCCCTGGTCACCGACGCGGTGGTGCCGCCGATCATCCTCACCGCACAGGCCGCGCCCGCTCAGCGGCGGCGGGCGCTGGCCGACGCCGGGGCGGACGTGGTCGTCACCGGCGACGAGGCGGTGGACGTGCGGGCGGCGTTGCGGGCGCTGGACGAGCGCGGCCTGCGCCGGGTGGACTGCGAGGGCGGCCCCGTGCTGTTCGGCGCGCTGATCGAGCAGGACCTGGTGGACGTGCTGTGCCTGACGGTCGCGCCGCTGCTGGCGGGTGGTGACGCCGGGCGCGTGGCGACCGGTCCGGTGCCACCCGCGCCGCTGGCGATGGAGCTGTCCTCGGTGCTGCACCACGAGAGCGCGCTGCTGCTGAGGTACCGCCGCCGCGGTTAGCCCCGATCGTTCACGCCCCGGCCCGCCGACCGGACCCTGTTCTTGACCTGCAGGTCAAGAACAAGGCATGCTCGTCCCCATGGGCCGCCCCAAGGAGTTCGACCCCGAGCGCGCCGTCGCGGAGGCGATGGAGGTCTTCTGGACGCAGGGGTACGGCGCGACCTCACCCCAGCAGTTGGCCGACCGGCTGCGCATCGGCAAGGGCAGCCTCTACAACGCTTTCGGGGGCAAGCGCCAGCTGTTCGACCTCGCCCTGCGCCACTACCTCGATCTCCGCGTCGAGGGCCTGGCGCACTGGCTGGAAGGAACGGCGCCGGTCAAGGACCGACTGCGCGAGGCACTGCTGTTCCTGCTGAGCAGCGACCCCGACACCCTCGATCGCCGCGGCTGCCTGGCGATCAACAGCGCCGTCGAGCTGGGCCGCCTGGACGAGGCCGTGGCCACGCAGGTCCGAGGTTTGTTCGACCGGGTGGAGGGCGTCTTCGCATCGCTTGTCGCCCGAGGCCAGCGCGAGGGCGACATCCGGGGCGACGTCGACGCGAAGGCGCTGGCGAGCGTGCTGCTCAACACCGCCACCGGGCTCCTCGTCCTGTCGCGCCTGGAACCCGGACCCGACCGCCTGACCCGCGTCGTCGACACGACGCTGGCGCTGCTC
The DNA here is from genome assembly GCF_017876325.1 of Saccharothrix coeruleofusca. Lineage (NCBI taxonomy): Bacteria > Bacillati > Actinomycetota > Actinomycetes > Pseudonocardiales > Pseudonocardiaceae > Saccharothrix > Saccharothrix coeruleofusca. The sequence goes on along the minus strand of NZ_JAGINV010000001.1, from coordinate 843,942 downwards.
TGACACGACGGCCCACCGCTCGCCTTCCCGCCCGCCCACATTTTGTACCCGCAGGTCAAGAATCTGTTCCGGCTCACACCACCCCTGGAGAAACGTCATGGGCACCACCCTGACCATGAGCACCTTCGACGCACCGGCCCGGCCGCTGAACATCCCGCTGCCCATCGACCCGCCCGAGGGTGGCTGGACCTGGCCGCCGACGTCGGTGACGCTGATCGCGGGCGAGGACGACGCCGTCCTGATCGACACCCTGCCCACCGTCGAGGACTCCGCCGAGCTGGCCGACTGGATCGAGGCGAGCGGCAAGCGGCTCACGCACGTCTTCATCACCCACGCCCACGTCGACCACTACCTCGGCACCGCCGCGCTCAAGGCCAGGTTCCCCGGCGTCAAGGTCGTCTCGACCGCTGCCACCGCCCGCTTCATCGCCGAGGAGCAGAAGACCAGGCGGGACACCACGGCCTACGCCGCGATCTTCGCCGACGACATCGTCGGGGAAATCGTCATCCCCGAGGCGCTGCCCGCCGACGGCCGCATCGACCTGGAGGGCCACGACATCATCGGCGTCCCGACGGGCCAGTCCGACCTGAGCGAGTCCTCCTACGCCTGGGTGCCCGAGCTGTCCGCCGCCGTCGTCGGCGACATCGCCTACAACGACGTGCACGTCCCCCTGTTCGAGAGCAGCTCCGAGGCCCGCAGGGGCTGGATCGCCACCCTGCGGGAGATCCAGAGCCGCGCCCCGAGGGTCGTCATCGCGTCCCACCGCAAGGCCGACGCCGTCAACGACGCGGGCTCGCTGGCCAAGACCATCGAGTACGTCGAGCTCGGCGACGAGCTGCTCAGCGCCGACCCGCGCCCGAGCCTGGCCGAGTTCGTCGCCAGGGTGGTCGAAGCCGACCCGAGCCGCGCCAACATCACGACGCTGATCTACAGCGGCGCCGTCCAGGGCCTCCGGTAGCACCGCGACCGGGCCGCGCCGATCCGGGACCGCGCCGGTCCGTGGGCGCGGCGGTTGCTGCGCGGCAGCCCTCGACCAGGCAGGATGTCCCCCGTGGCGCTCCCGTTGACCCCTCCCGTGCAGCCGATGCTGGCCAACGCCGTCGACGCGATCCCGACCGGCGGCGACCTGGTCTTCGAGCCGAAGTGGGACGGCTACCGCTGCCTGGTGTTCCGCGACGGCGACGAGGTGGTCCTGCAGTCGCGCAGCGGCAAGCCGCTCAACCGGTACTTCCCCGAGGCCGAGGCGGCGCTGCGGCGCGGGCTGCCCGACCGGGTCGTGGTGGACGGCGAGCTGGTCGTGGCCAAGGACGACAAGCTGGACTTCGACGCGCTGTCCGAGCGCATCCACCCGGCGGCCAGCCGGATCGCGCTGCTGTCGCGGACCACCCCGGCCGGTTTCGTGGCGTTCGACCTGCTCGCGCTCGGTGACCGGCTGCTGCTGGAGGAGCCGACGCACCGGCGCCGCCGGGTGCTGGAGGACCTGATCACGCCGGGTGACTCGGTGTACCTGACCCCGTCGACGGCGGACCCGGAACTGGCCCGGCAGTGGTTCGAGCTGTTCGAGGGCGCGGGCCTGGACGGGGTGATCGGCAAGCCGGACGGCCCGTACGTGCCCGGCAAGCGCGTGATGGTCAAGGTCAAGCACGCCCGCACCGCCGAGTGCGTGGTGGCCGGGCTGCGCTGGCACAAGGACACCGAGCCCGGCAGCGCGGTCGGGTCGCTGCTGCTGGGCCTGCACGACGCCCGGGGGGTGCTGCACCACGTGGGCGTGGTCGGCTCGTTCAAGGCCGCCGAGCGGCGCGAGCTGGCACGGGAGCTGAGCGGTCTGATCACCTCCGGCGAGCACCCGTGGGTCGGGCACGAGGACGGGCGCAGGCTGCCCGGCGAGATCAACCGGTGGCGCGGCAAGCACGCGGACTGGGTGCCGCTGCGCCCCGAGCGGGTGATCGAGATCGCCTACACCCAGACCGAGGGCGCGGCGCCCGCGCGGCTGCGGCACAACGGGCAGTTCCGCAGGTGGCGCCCGGACCGCGAGCCCGCCTCGTGCGGCTACGACCAGTTGGAGCAGCCCGCGCGCTACGACGTGGAGTCGGTGCTGCGCGGAGAGGTCCGGCCCGCCTAGCGGCTCCGGGTGCGAACCCGCCGCACCCGGTGCCTTGGCGGTGCCAGGATGGTGGCATGGTCGACGTGGACGGGTTGATCGCCGAGCTGGACCAGCGGATGCTGCGCGACTGCGGGCGGCTGTCGATGTGGCGCGTGGTGCACCGGACCACCGGCGTGGTCTACACGGTCGTGCTGATCCTGGTGCCCGCCCTGCTGGCCGCCGGTTTCGCCTCGTCGGAGACCCGGCTGGGCAAGGCGCTGCTGCTGGTCGCGGCCGTGGTGGGCGGGTTGAACGTGACGTTCAAGCCGTACCTGCACAGCCGCAAGCGGCGCAGCGACGTCAACACCATGCGCAGGCTGCGCGACGAGTTCCGCGGCGAGGTGGCCAGGGCGTCGGACCCGGCCGCGGTGTACGACAAGTACTCGGCCGCCTACGCCGCGGTGTTCGAGGCGCGCGGGATGGACCTGCTCGACGGCCAGCTCAGCACCGAGGACGCCGCGCGCCGGGAGCAGCCCGCGGCGTGACCACCGCGCACGACCTCCGGGACTACACCTCCGGGCGCGCGCTCCTGGTGGCACCCACCGACGCCAGGACCACACAGCCGATCGCGACCCACTGCGCGGGCCGCAGCGCCTCGTGCAGGACGATCAGCCCGACGAGCGCGGCGACCGCCGGCTCCAGGCTCATGAGGATGCCGAACACGCGCGGCGGGATGCGGCGCAGCGCCTCCAGCTCCAGCGAGTACGGGATCACCGAGGACAGCAGCGCCACGGCCGCGCCCGCGATCAGCACCACCGGGTCCAGCAGCGCGGCACCGGCCTCGGCGACGCCGAAGGGCAGGGCCAGCAGCGAGCCGAACACCAGTCCCAGCGCCAACCCGCGACCATCGGAGGTGCGGCTGCCCATCGCGGTCGCCAGCAGGATGTAGCCCGCCCAGCACACCGCCGCCACCAGCGCGAACGCCACCCCCACCCAGGACAGCCCGCCGTCGGCCCTGGTCAGCAGCAGCACGCCCACCGCGGCCAGCAGCGCCCACAGCCCGTCGACCCAGCGCCGGGACCCCAGCACGGCGACCGCCAGCGGGCCGAGGAACTCGATGGTCACCGCCGCGCCCAGCGGGATGCGCTCGATGGCCTGGTAGAAGGTCAGGTTCATGGCGCCCAGGACCAGCCCGTAGCTCGCCACGACCAGCAGCGTGCGGCGGTCCAGCCGCAGCGACGGACGCCACACCGCCAGCAGCACCACCGCCCCCAGCACCAGCCGCAGGGTGACCGTGCCCGCCGCACCCACCAGGGTGAACAGCTGCTTGGCCACGGCCGCGCCGATCTGCACGCTCACCACGCCCAGCAGCACCAGCGCGGGTGGGGGGATCGCGCCGAACGCCCTGGCCGCGAGGGCCAGCGGCCCCGTCTCGGACAACCTCCGCCTGGGAACCCGCTCCACGTGCACCATGACCACGTCCCCATCCTCCCCCAGCCTGCTCACCGAAGTCTCACTTGGACTGTGTGAGGCTCTGCGGTACCCGAGACGGAAGAGGCAGGGGGACGACTGTGCCGCGTCGGCGTCACGCCGCCTTGTTGCTGGTGGCCCTCAGCGCGCTGGCCGCGTGCAGCGCGGGCCCCTCGACGCGCCCGGTGATCGCCGTGCGCGGCGGTGACCAGGAGCAGTCGCAGGCCGCGGCCCCCACCGGGCCGCGCGAGGTCCCACCGCTGGAGGAGTACCGCTCGACCGGCCTGTCGTGGTCACCGTGCACCGAGGCCACGCGCCTGAGGATGGGCGGCACGGCCCCGCAGGGCGACCAGGAGTACGAGTGCGCGCGGCTGACCGCGCGGCTGGACGCGCCGAGCAGGCCCGGCCGGGGCAGCCTGGGGCTGGCCGTGCTGCGGGTGGGCAGCGGCACCAGCGCGCTGGTCGTGGTCGGCGACCCGGACGGCGAGCCGGGCACGCTCAAGGCCGCGCGGCTGGCGGCGAGCCTGCCGCCGCAGGTGCTCAGCACGTTCACCCTGATCGGCATCGACCGGCGCGGCACCGGCAAGTCCGACGGGGTGCGGTGCGTGCCGGACGCGGCGCGCACCGGCATCCTGGAGGCCGACCCGGCCGACGAGTCCCAGGAGGACCTGCTGGAGTCGCTCGGGCGGGCCAGCCAGGAGTGCGTGCTCGACCTGGAGAACCGGCTCAAGGCGGTCGACTCCTGGCGCACGGCGGCGGACCTGGAGCAGCTGCGCGAGGCGCTGGGCACCGCGCACCTCAACGCCATCGGCATCGGTGACGGCTCCAAGGTGCTCACCCTCTACGCGAGCCGCTTCCCCGACCGCGTCGGCCGGATGGTCTTCGACGGCGCGCCGGACCCGACGCTGGACGTGATGGGCGTGGCCGAGGGCCAGGCGGTCGCCGCGGAGCAGGCGCTCAAGGCGTTCGGCGAGGACTGCGCGGTGCGCCGCTGCCCGCTGGGCGCGGACGCGGGCCAGCGGTTCGCCGCGCTGCTGGACCGGTTGCGCGCCGCCCCGATCCGGGGGCTGGACTTCGACCTGACGCCGGGCACCGCCACCCAGGCGGTGCTGATCGGCCTGGCCGACCGCTCCCGCTGGCCCGCGCTGGCCGACGCGCTGGTGGCGGCGGAGTCCGGCGACGCCGGACCGCTGAACGCGTTCGTCGCGCCCCTGGTGCTGGAGCAGGACGAGAGCCCGCCGCGGCTGGACGCGGACCTGATCACCACCTGCAACGACACGACGACCCGCGTGCCGCCGGAGCGGGTGGCGGGGCTGACCTCGGACTGGCGGGAGAAGCACCCGGTGTTCGGCGCCTGGTACGCGCGCGAGCTGCTGCGGTGCGGCCCGTTCCCGGTGCCGCAGGTGCCGAAGCCGCCGCAGCTGACCGGGGCGCCCCCGATCGTCGTGGTGAGCACCGCCGCCGACCCGGTGACCCCGCAGGCGGGCACCGAGCGCGCCGCGCAGGCGCTGCCCGCGGGCGTGGTGGTCGGCTGGCAGGGCGGCGGTCACGGCGCGCTCGGCCAGTCGTCCTGCGCGACCGGGTTGGCGCAGGAGTTCCTGGTCAACGCCAAGGTGCCCACCCACGGCACGCTCTGCCCCCCGTGACGCGCGTCGGCCCCGTGAGCGCTGAAGCGCTCACGGGGCCGCGGCAGCCAGGGTCAACAGCTGGAACAGCACCCGCATCCAGGGCCTGTGCAGCCGCCGCAGCAACCGCAACTACCGGCCTGGGGCTGTTCCACCGTCTCGATCTCCACCGACATCTCGGCCTCCCCGTGCTCGTGCGGACATCCAGAAGGTATTTCCCCCCTCACCGTCGGACCTACCGCCGGGCGTGGGAAGCCCCCTCACTCGATCGCGACACCGCAATCAACTGGATGTAGCACCGCGCGTTCACGCGGTCAGCTCATCGAGCGCCCGCTGCGCCGCCTCCAGCTCCGCGCGCAACTGCTCGACCCGCGCCAGGTGGCGCTCCCGCGCGGCGCTGAGCACCGCCTCCACCGCTTCGGCCACCTCGGGCAGCAGGTGCTTGGCCGCTTGGGCCACCGCGGCCGCCTGGACCGGCGCGTTGCGCAGCGTGCGCTTGCTGCCGGTCTGCACGTCCACGGTCCACTCGCCCTCCGCCGTGGAGGTCAGCGTCACCGTCACCTCGGCGGGCTTGGCCTGCTTGCGCGCCGGGCGGGCGGGGGCCGGGGCCTGCGCGGGCGCCGCAGCGGGAGCGGGCTTCGGCTTGGTCACCACCGGCTTGGGCTCCGGGGTGTAGATGTGCTCGATCGGAGCGGGCTCGGCGGGCGCCGGAGCGGGCGGGGGCGCGGGGGTCCGCTTGCGCGGCGCGGGCTTCTCCAGCGTCAGCTCCGCCGGGGAGAACGACAGTTCGTCCTTGGCCCCGGTCGGGCGCACCTGGATGAAGTCGCCCTCGGCGGGCTCGGTGAAGGCGAGCACCTTCGCCGAGCGCCCGGCCTCCACGCCCACCGCCGCGGCGGTGAACCACACCGCGGGTTGGCGGCCCGCGGCCAGCTCCTCGCGCAGGTGGTCCAGGTCCTGGGGGGACAACGAGTTCTGCTTGGCCTTGGCCATCGGGCACCTCCACGACTGCGCACACGGTCGCGTGCAGCTTGCCCTATGGCACCGACAACCCGGCCAGCTGCCGGTCGTGCACACGAGCCCACACCCACTGTGCGACCAACGAGCCGGTCAGCGCAAGCAGCATGTCCCAGTGGGTGTCCCACACATCTCCTTGCGTGCCAAGGAAGTCAGTCGCTGCCTCGCCGCCGATGAGCGCGCCCGCCCACTCGACGAACTCGTAGCACGCGCTGATCGCCAGGCAGGTGGCCGAGACGAGGGTGAACGTCCACCCGCCCGGTCGCAGCGGGGTGCGGCGCAGCAGGACCTCGCGCACCACCACCGCCGGGACGAAGCCCTGCACGAAGTGGGCGAACCTGTCGTAGTGGTTGCGGTCGGTCCACGGCAGCTCGCCCAGCGGCACCTCGGCGTAGGTGTAGTGCGCGCCCAGCGCGAGCACCAGGGCGTGGCCGAAGAGCAGCCAGTGCGCCAGCATGGTGAGCGGGAACCGGCGGCGCGTCCACACCAGCAGCGGCAGCCCGATGAGGATGGGGGCGACCTCCAGCAGCCACGTCGGGTAGCTCTTGGGCCGGATGGCCGACGCCGCCACCGCGACGACGACCAGTGCGACCAGTGCGCGCGTTTCGACAGTCCTGCGCTCCATCGGTCGATCATGCCCGTTCCCGTCGCGCGACACCATGATCCACAAAGGACACGAGGGGCGGGAGGGCAACGCCCTCCCGCCCCTCGCGCTCCGGTCGGCTACTGGAAGGTGATCCAGTTGACGTTCACGAAGTCGGCGGGCTGGCCGCTGGTGAACGTCAGGTACACGTCGTGCTTGCCGGTGAGGCCGGAGATGTTGGCGGGCACCGTCCGCCAGCTCTGCCAGCCGCCGGTGTTACCGATGGCGAAGGAGCCGACCGGGGTGGCCGTGGGGCTGCCGAGGCGGACCTCCACCAGACCGCTCACGCCGCCGGCCGCGCCGCTGGCGACCCGCGCGACGAACTGCGTGCCGGTGCGCGTGCCGAAGTCGACCCCCCGGTACAGCGCCCAGTTGCCGTTGTTGATGGCGGCGATGTTCTGGCCGCCGCCGGTGTCCGAGGTGCCCTCCACGATGAGCCCGTTCTGCTGGTCGAACGACTCGGCCTGGATGGTGCCGAAGGCGTTGCGGCTGACCGGCGGAGCGGTGGTCGTCGTGGTCGTCGTGGTAGTGGTGGTGGTCGTGGGGTTGACCCCGCCGGTGCCACCGTCGACCCCGGAGCCTGCCGGGCCGCGCCATGCGGTCGACGAGGCGGGCACGGACAGGGTCTGCCCGTCGGAGAACGTCACCGTGGTCGCCGCCGTGCCGGGGTTGTAGGCGACGTAGGTGCGGGCGCCGTTCTTGTTCAGCACCGCGTGGGTCGGCACGTTCGCCGTCACCGACACGTCCGGCGTGCCGAACGCGCTGAGCGAGGTGATCCAGTGGTGGGCGTGGGCGCGCGAGTCCCCGTCCTCCGGGGCCAGTCCGCCGCCGTAGTTGGCCAGCGCCTGCGCGGGGTCGGCCAGCGCGAGGAACTGGGTGATGATGTCCTTCCACTCGACCTCGGTGCCGCCGTTGGCCGCGCGCAGCTCGTTGACGTTGCCGATGATGTCGTTCTTCCACGCCGCGTGGTACAGCGAGCCGCCGGTGATCGGCAGCATGTTGATGCCGTGGATCTCCTCGGGGTTCGCGGTCCACCACGTGCCGTAGGTGCCGCCCGCACCCCAGACGATGCCCAGGGTGTCGTGGCCGTAGGAGGCCGGGAACACCGCGTTGTCCTTGTCGAACCAGTACTGCCCGATCGCCTCTTCCTGCGTGGTGTGCAGGTAGATGCCCGCGTCGCGCAGGGCGGTGTCACCGGTCGCCTGGCCGAACAGCACCGCGGCGGTGGCGAACATCATCGCCTCGGACGAGGACTCCTCGTTGTTGCCGTGCGCGAAGCCCGCGTGCCCGGAGGCCCAGCCGTGGCCCGCGTAGGCGTCGAAGTGGCGCAGGAACGGGAAGCGCGTCTCGCCGCGGTCGTAGTTGTTGGCGTCCTTGACCAGAAGCTTGATCATGCCGCCGTAGCGGGAGTCGGAGGCCCACGCCGGGTCGTGCTGGGCGACCACCGAGGCGGCCAGCACGTAGTAGCCGTAGTGGAAGTGGTGGTCGTTGAGCTCGGCGTCGGTGCCGTAGCCCGACTTGTAGCCGATCAGCGTGCCCCACGTCGCGTCGTAGGCGAAGTGCCGCTCGGTCTCGCCGGGGGAGGCGGTGAGCCAGTCGGTGAGGCGGTCGCGCACCATGCCGATCAGCCGGTCGCGGCCCGCGGTGTAGCCGATCTGGTTGGCCACGCGGGCCAGCGCGGCCAGCCGCCACAACGCCTTGCCGGTCCAGTAGGTGTCGCTGGCGCCCTTCCACGGGTCGGCCGCGTTGAGCTCCTGGTCGATCTCCGCGCGCAGCCGGTTCTTGTCCGCGGACGGGGACAGCGGCAGGGCCGGCAGCACACCGTTGAAGGTGCTGCGGGTGGTGAAGGACGCGCCCTCGCGCAGCCGCATCTCACCGCGCGGCGAGGTGTAGCGGTAAGCGGTCGTGGTGTCGGTGGAGTTGAGCCACTGGTGCCGGTACAGCGCCTGGAGCGTGCCGGTCTGCGTGCCCTGCTTCGCCGTGGTCGTCGCCGTGTAGGTGGCGGTCATCCGGGCGCTGGCGGAGTCGTAGCTCCAGCTGACCTTCGTGTCGGTGACGAAGGAGAAGGCGTAGCGCTGGAACAGCGACAGCGCGTCGCGGGAGGGCAGCACGGCCACCGAGAAGAAGCCCGCCGGGGAGGTGGCCTCCGCCGTGCCGACCAGCGACCAGGCGGCGGGCGAGAACAGCGCGTAGTCCACGCCGTTGACCGTCACGCCCAGCGTGCCGCCGTTGTTGCTCCACACCGAGGTGGGACCGTTGAACGCGACCCGCGCGTTGCCACCGGTGGCCTCGGCGTAGACGTACGGGGACCCGTGGCCGATGGTCGTGCGCAGGGTGCGCGACCCGTCGGTCCACAGCGGACTGACCGTCCAGTCCGACCACCCGTCGACCTGCGTGCGCGGCGCGTTCAGGCCGCTGACGCCGACGAACAGGTCGTCGCGGTGCATGAACTCGTAGTACCGGCCGTCCGGCGTGATGTTCGGCGACGTCGGGTAGCCCACGCCCAGGCCCTGGGCGGCGGCGTGGAACGTCAGCGGGTGGGCGTACATGTTCTCGGAGTACGGGTTGGCCGGGTAGCGCTGGAACACCAGCGAGGACCACCAGTCGTTGGTGGGCACCGGCTTCCCGGCCATCCGCGCGGTCACCTTGGGGGTGAGCGCGGCGCCGTTGCCGTCCGAGGGGCCGACCGTCCCGGCGGGTCGGGAGGCGGCGTAGCTGCCCGCTCCGACGGTGACCGCGTTGGCCGAGCCGGGCAGGGCGAAGGGGACCGCGGCGGCGGCCACGATGGCGACAGCCAGTGCCGCGAGGCGGGGGCGGATCGAGCGCACAGGGACCTCCAGCCAGGGCGCTCTCGACTGTGAGAGCGCTCTCACGGCGTGAACGGTAAACCGAGCTTTGCTCGATGTCTACGCTCAGCCCTCGGCTTCGACCACGCGCAGGTGGTACTCGCAGCCGTACTCCACCGCGTACCGCAGGTCGTAGTGGTGCACGATCTTGGGACCTTCGTGCAGGTGGACATGGGTGAGCGTCGTCTTCGGCTCCTCCTGGGGACGGTCGAAGGAGTCGACCCGCCCGTCCAGCGGGCCGCCGACGAAGCGCACCACGTAAGCGTGCGTCATCCTCCGACCTCCCTCTCCCGACGTCACCACCCATGGTACGAGAGGCCCAGCGCGGTTGCCCCGAGCTGCGGAAACTACTAGCCGGTCGGAGCAGCACCGAACCAACCCGGACGAGCACGGACCACGCCCGCCCGACAACAACACGCCGACCTCGACATCAGCGCATATCCCACCCGATGTGGACGAATCATGCACGCATCGGATTGACCACCGGCTCATCGAGCGCACCATGGAACATTCGAAGCACACTGGAGGTACCTCGTGCTGCGGGACTTCATCGAATTCCTGGAGAAGCACCTGGACGGTTCCGGAATTACCGGCCTGATCAGAGCGGCGGTGGGAATCCTCACCTTCGGCAGCGTGCTGAGCGTCGTTCTGGGGAGCACGGCCATCAAGGCGAGCCTGGTGGTGGCCACCTGCCTGTGCCTGCTCGGCCTGCTGGCCCTCTCGACCGCTCGCAACCGCGCGTTGCGGGCGCAAGTCGACCACGACCGGCATCTGCTCGCCCTGCGCTGCGACGACCTGACCGGCCAAATCGGTCCCGAATGGCACATTCACCACTGGCACGAGTCGTTGACGGTCGCCCGGAACGGGGACGCCATCGTCTCCATCACCGTGCGCGCCACGGTGACCAGCGAGGAACTGCGCTTCCTCCGACTGCGCCTGGGCTCGGGGTGGCAGCAGTCCGAGCATGTCAGGCGGAGAGTGCGAGTGACGACGACCGGAGTCGAAGTCGATCGCCCCGGAAGCACTCAGTGGCATGACACGACCTATTGGCGCGTGGACGGCAGACTGGAGATCCTGGCGCATTGCGTGTCGTCGCCCCCGAGGAAGGGCGACGAGGTGCGCTTGCACATGGAGATCGTGTGGCCGGGCAAGGCAGCACCACTGATGCGCTGTGCCCCCGACGAGTTCACCGTGTGCTTCAGCCGCCCACTGGCCCACCTCACCTACCGCCTCGCGCTGCCCGCGGGCACTCGCTTGAAGCACCAGCCCATCAACTTGCGCGAGGACGTGGACAACTACGCGCTGTCGGTGTTCGCACCCCGGAAGGGGCGGTCGATCGTCGAACTGACAGCCCACGACATCCCGGCGGACCGCAGGGTGGGGATGCGGCTCGAACTGGCCTGACTCACTCCGCCTTGCGCGCCTTCGACGGCTGCACGCGCATCGGCTCGCCGGGCATTTTGGGGTAGTCCGGCGGGTACGGCATCTCCCCGCGCTCGTCCTTGGCGTACCACTCCAGCAGCGCCTCGATCCCGAACGCCTCCGAGTCCAGCGCGGCGTGCGGGTTCCCGTGCTCTTCCAAGTACTGCGGCACGGTGAAGACGTCGAAGTCATCCGGGTCCACAGTGGACAGCAGATCCCACGTCACCGGCGTGGAGACAGTGGCCCGAGCAGTGCCTCGCACCGACCACGCCGAGGCGATCGTGCGATCGCGGGCGGCCTGGTTGAAGTCCAGGAACACCTTCTCACCGCGCTCCTCCTTCCACCACGACGTGGTGGCCAACGACGGGGCCCGGCGCTCCACCTCGCGCGCCAGGGCGATGACCGCGTGCCGCACGTCGATGAAGTCCCACTCCGGTCGGATGCGCACTGCCACGTGCACACCCCGACCGCCGGAAGTCTTGGGATAACCGGTCATGCCCAGCTCGTCGAGGACTTCGCGCAGCACCTGCGCGACCCGCACCGCGTCGGCGAAGCCGGTGCCCGGCTGCGGGTCCAGGTCCACGCGCAGCTCGTCGGGGTGGTCGGTGTCGGGCCTGCGCACCGGCCACGGGTGGAAGTCGAAGGTGCCCAGGTTCGCCGCCCACGCCAGGACGGCGGGCTCGGTCGGGCACACCTCGTCCGCGGGCCTGCCGGAGGGGAACTTCACGCGGGCCGTCTCGACCCACTCGGGAGCGCCCTTGGGCAGGCGCTTCTGGTAGAACGGCTCGCCCTCCACACCGTCGACGTACCGCTTCAACGTCGTGGGGCGGTCGCGCAGCACACCGAGCAGGGGCTCCGCGACGGCCAGGTAGTACTCCACGACCTGCCGCTTGGTGATCCCCCGCGACGGGAAGTAGACCTTGTCCGGGTTGGACACCCGCACCACGCGCTCGCCTACGGTCAGTTCCAGAGCCTGGGCCACTCCGGGAGCCTAACCCCACTGACCGGGCCGGCGACGCGATTCGCGCCGAGGCGGCAGATGAGCCCGATCGGTTTGTCCACCCGCGCAAGGCGTCCCACCGTCGGGTGATCGATCGGATGGCGCACTGTCGCCGGAGGTCCGCCCTCGCCAGCATCTGCGCATGAACCCGACCGTGAGGGCGGAAGAACTCGGCACGGAGCTGCGCGCGCTGCGCAAGGCCAACGGGCTGAGCCTGGAGGAGGCGGGCGAGCGGATCTCCGCGTCGGCCGCCAAGGTCAGCCGGATCGAGACCGGCAAGTGCGGCGGCTCGTCCGAGGACGTGGCCGCGCTGCTCGCGGTGTACCGGTGCGTCGGGTCGAAGCGGGCGGAACTGCTGGACCTGGCGCGCGGGGTCGACCGGCTCGGCTGGTGGCAGCGCGCCAAGCCGGACTTCGCGCACCGCCAGCGCACGCTGATCAACCTGGAGGCCAGGGCCGACCTGATCGTCAGCTTCGAGGGGATGAACGTGCCGGGATTGCTGCAAACCGGCGAGTACACACGCGCGTTGATGATCGAGAGCGGCATCATTCCGGAAGCCGAGGTCGAAGGCCGCATGGTGACGCGGATGCAGCGGCACGCTGTGCTGCTGAAACCCGATGCACCACAGCTGATCGCGTTCATCGACGAACTGGTTCTTCACCGAGCGATCGGCGGTGTGGACGTGCTGCGACGCCAACTGGGGCATTTGGTGGAGGCTGCGCGGGAGCCGAACACCATCCTCCGCGTGCTGCCGAACGCTGGCGGCCATGCGGGCGCGAACGGCGCGTTCAGCCTCATCCGCAGGTCAAGCGGGCACAAAGTGGTGTTCCTGGAGAACCTGACCTCAAGCCTCTTCCTCGAAGAGCCGAACGAGATCAAGACCTACGAGACAGCCATCCGGGCGCTGGGCGAGCATGCCCTGGATCCGCAAGAATCGATCCGGGTGATCGCCGAACAGGCACGCAAACTGGAGGTGAATGCCGGATGACCACACGACAGGGCTGGCGCAAGAGCAGCTACAGCGGTACTCAGGAGAACTGCGTCGAGGTGGCGATGACCACCGCTCAGGTCGGGGTCCGCGACTCCAAGCACCCCGCCGCAGGCGAACTCTCCTTCCCGCCCGCGACCTTCACCGCATTCTTGCGGAAAGTTCACCTGATCGGACGTGGAGAGCAATAGCGCACCACATCCCCGCGCAATCACCGATACAGTCCCCGGCTGACTCGAACTCGACCGCTGGCGTCGACCAGGGCACGTGCCGGGACAATTCGACGGTGGCGTACAGCGGCCGGACGCCGACTCCCCGATGGGACGACACACGTTCATGAACCACGCGCTCGTCCGCGTCCTGACCGGCTGCGCCGCCGGACTCGCCTTGACTTCCACTGCCTGCTCCGGTGGGCCTAGCACGGCAACGCCCCCTCCCAGCACCGGCGCGGCCGTTGGCGGTGCCAGCACCAGGCCGGACACCGATGCCCTGGTGGGCGTCAAGCCCTGCGACCTGCTGACAGGCGCCGAAGCCGAGTCGCTCGGACTCGGCGCTTCCGGAGAAGCCGATGAGGTCGGCAGCGCCGACACCTGCCTCTGGAGCACGACCGGCAAGGGCGGGGTGACCGTCGGAGTCCGCCCCGAGCAGGGGTTCGACGACCTGGACTACACGGGCGATCCGACCACACCAGTCGAGTTGGGCAAGTTCGACGGGGTCCGGGTCGAAGCACCCAACGGCGGCAAAGGCACTTGCCACGTCGTGATCGATGTGGCCGACTCCGCCAGTGTGCAGATCGCCGCGCACCTCAGGGCGACTTCCACCGACACCGCGGCAGCGTGCGAACGGGCTGTCGAAGCCGCCGAGTTGGTAGCGGCCAAGTTGCCCTGATCGCCACCTCGCGATGCGCAGTGGAATTCCATTCGGATTGGACAAGTGGGTGAACTGCTCTTCACTCGCCGCTTTACTACGGACAGTTCGCCCAATCGGCTATAGATAGCGGTTTTCCGCCAAATCCCCGCCGCCAGGCCGATACAGTCCCCGGCTGACCACAGAGCGCAACCGGGGGAGGTTCGTACTGTGAGTGCCGATGCGGGCTCGACGAGCGATGTCGGCCAGTACGCGATGGAGCAGTACCGGGAGCAACAACAAGGTGGCGGGGGCCTCGCCGGTCTGCTCACCCTGGGCGTGGGTCAGGTCGTCGCCGCCGCCAAGGCGTTGGCCGCCGCGACCGAGGCCCAAGCCCTGTCGGTGGACCCGCACGTGGTGGACGCGATGCTCAAGAAGCTCACCGACATGCAGGACGCCTTGGACCAGGCCGTCGGACGGGCTCACGTGCTCAGCGCCAACACCCCGCTGGGCGGCGGGTACGCCGAGGAGATCGGCCGGGTCAACAGACAGCTCGGGGAGCAGGCGATCACCGGGGTCATCCCCGACATGGTCGCCGCCATCGAAGACCTCAAGACCCAGATCGAGAAGAGCCGGGCCTCCTACCAGAACGTCGACGAGGCCAAGGGCAAGACCTTCGACAACCTGTGACGGGACGACGCACCCCATGAACCCCACACTCGCCCGCATCCCGGTCGTCTGCGTCGCCGGGCTCGCACTGCTGGCCACCGCCTGCACCAGTGAGGAGGTGGGCACTCCCACCGCGGGCGCGGGTGCCAGCACCTCGAACAGCAGCCGCACCTCGAACAGCGGCACCGCCGAGCGGGGTAGCGCGCTGGCCGACGTGCGGCCCTGCGACCTGCTCACCGGCAACGAGGTCACCAGCCTCGGCCTCACCAACCCCGGCGAGTCCGACAACATCGGCGGCACCGACTCCTGCCAGTGGAGCGTGAGCGGCAACGGCGGGCTCATCGTCGGGGTCCGCCCCGAAGCGGGCTTGGACGACATCAGTTACGACCGGGACAAGGCGATCTCGGCCACCGTCGGCAAGTACGAGGCGGTCAAGGTGGAAGCACCTCGCGGTTCCAGGAGTTCCTGCGAAGTCCTCATCCCGGTCTCCGACTCCGCATCCGTCCAAGTCGTGGGGAACTTGAAGTCCACCTCCACCGACACCGCGGCGGCGTGCGAGCGGACCACCAAGGCCGCCGAGCTGATAGCGCCCAAGCTGCCCTGACCGGCGCATGTCCCGAGGGGGGATGACATGACCTACGAGCGACCGGTGGCGCCCACGCCCACCGCCAACTACCCCGCGCACGAGCACGCGGAGATGCAGCGGCAGGTCAACGAGAAGTTCGACCCGGCGGTGGCGGGGCAGATCGCCGACGAGTGGAAGGCCATCGGGGCCACGTTCACCGAGTTGGCGGTGGACTTCACCGTCATCGTCAACGGGTCGCAGGCGGGGTGGACGGGGAGCGCGGCGGAGGGGGCCCGCGCCGCGCTGGCCAAGGTCGGCGAGTTCAGCGACATGACCGGCGACCACTTCACCGCCACCGGGGCGGCGCTGCAGGCGCAGACCGACGTCGCCGCCGAGGCGAAGGCGCGGATGCCGGAACCGGTCGAGTTCGACCCCGGCCGGATGTTCCTGGAGGGGATGGGTGGCGGCATCGTCGGCATCGCCGCGCTGCCGGTGACCATGCCGCTGCGGTGGGCGCAGTCGGAGAGCGCCAAGGCGCAGGCCGTCCAGGTGATGCGGGACCGGGACGAGGGGATGCGGGCGGCGGTGGGCTCGATGCCGGGGTTCACCGAGATCCCGGTGGTGACGCAGGACCAGGGTGTGGCGACCTCCTCCACGCAGACCTCGTCGGTGAGCACCGCCACGATCAACGACCGCGTCGGTCCCACGGGTGTCGCCGACAGCGCCCGCGACAGTGCCCGCGACGCCGACGGTGCCCGCGACACCACGCGCGCGTCGTGGACTCCGCCACCGGCGGTCACGCCGCCGCCTCCCGGCACACCACCGCCCGGCACGCCGCCGACGGCTCCCCCGACTCCGGGGCCGTCCACGCTTCCGCAGGGCTGGGTTCCCGGACCTTCCGGTGGCGGCAGGCCGCCTGCGGACGGGCGATTAGTGCCAGGACCAGGACCAGGACCGGTGCCAGGGCCGGGATCGGTGCCGCCGGGCGGCAGGCCGCTGCCGCCCGGTGCGCGGCCGGGGCTAGGTCCGGGCGGCGGTTCCGCCGGGCGGGGCGCGGGCGGTGCCGGTGCGGCCGGAGCGGGGCGCGGCGGGGTTCCGGGTGGTCTCCCCGGTGGCGCGAAGGGCGGGGTTCCCGGCACGAGCAGTGGCGTCGCGCCCGGACGCGGGCCGAGCACGGGCTTCGGCCCGACAGGTGCCGGGCAGCCCGGTGGTGGCGCGGCCGGGCAGGCGGCGGCTCGCGGGGGCGCGCCCGTGGCGGGCGCGGGCGTCGGGGCAGGCCAGGGCCAGGGCGAGGAGGACCAGGAGCACAAGGCGAAGTACCTGATCCCCACCGACGAGTACTTCGACGACGACCGGCTCGTCGCCCCGCCGACGATCGGTGGCGAATGAGCGCCGCGATCACGCTGTCCCTGCCCGAGTTCGACGTGCTGTGGGAGGACCTGCGGGCCGGGGCGGTGCCCTACCCGTTCGGCATCGCCCAGCACGGGCTCACGCTGGACGAGCGCGCCCGGATCAGGGCCGACGTGCACGCGGGGCTGGAACGCCGCGGGCTGGTCCGCCGGGGCGGCCCGGAGCCGGAGCTGGCGAACGCGCTGCGCCTGCTGGCCGAACCGGAGGTCCGGATCACCGTCATGGGGATGCCGGACGCCGCCACCGAGGAGCTGCTGCGCGCGCTGGTGGCGGCGCGCGGCGGGGACGCGGTGCTGGCCGTGCAGCGGGGCGACGTCGTGCGGCTGGAGCCGCTGCGCGACGTGAGCCTGGCCGCCGCCGCGGTGAGCGTGCTGCCCAGGCAGCGGCCGGGGCCGGGCAGGCCGGTCACGGTGCCCGCGTCCGCGCTCGGGCCGAGGGCTCCCCGTGAGGGGTTCGCGCGGCCGGTGCGCGGCAGCGCCGACGACGACGTCCGGGCGCTGCTGGCGATGCTGGCGGGGCCGATCACCGGCACCGGGCACTTCTCGGTCACCGTCGAGGGGCGGCCCCCGGCCGCCCCGGTGAGCTGGATCGACACCCCGCGCGGCCGGTACGCGGGCACCGGCCGGGAGTGGCTGACCGTCGCCCCGGCCGACCACGACGGGCTGGCCAGGCGGATCAGCCAGGCGCTCGCGCCGACAGGCCGGTGATCAGCGCCTCCAGCGCCAGCTCGAAGCTGTCGTGGTCCAGTTCCCGCGCCACGGCGGGCAGCAGGTGGGCCTTGTCCAGGTTGGGGTACCGGTCGCCGTACTCCCGCGCGTCCCACCCGCTGGAGAACGAGTTCAGCGCCGAGCCGAACACCAGGTACATCAGCGCCGCCGCGATCATGGTGGCCTCGCGCCGCGACCAGCCCGCGGCGACCAGGCCGCCGTGCACGGTGTCGAGCCTGCGCAGGGACGCTTCGCGGTGAGCCGGGCCGTAGGCCAGGAAGGGCACGATGTTGGGGTGCGCCGCCAGCGCCGCGCGGTAGGAGCGGGCCGTGCTGCGCAGGCCGTGCCGCCAGTCGCCGCGGACGAACCCGCTGACGTCCACCTCCGCCAGTATCTCGCCCGCGACCTCGTGCAGCAGGTCTTCCTTGGTGCTCACGTGCCCGTAGAGGGAGGCGGCCTGGACGCCCAGCTCGGCGGCGAGCTTGCGCATGGACAGGCCGTCCAGGCCGTCCCGGTCGATGATGTCCAGTGCGGTGGTCCGGATGCGCGCGGCGCTCAGGATCGGACTCCTCGGCATGGCGCTCCCCTTGCCCGTGGTCGGCTCCGCGCCTACGTTAGATAACCTAACACTGTTCGTTCAGGAGGTCGGCCGGGTGGATCTGCGCGTTCCGGAGGAACACCGGCAACTGGTGGACCTGGCCAGGCGGTTCACCCGCGAGCGGATCGTCCCGCACGCCGCGCGCTGGGACCGCGACGAGGCGATCGACCGCGACCTGGTGCCCGCGCTGGGCGAGGTGGGCTTCCTCGGCCTGGGCGTGCCCGAGGCCGACGGCGGCTCCGGTGGGGACAACCTGGCGTACTGCCTGGTCCTGGAGGAGATCGCGGCGGGCGACTCGGCGGTGCGCGGGATCATCTCCGTCTCCCTGGGCCTGGTCGGCAAGACCATCGCCGCGCACGGCACCGCCGAGCAGAAGGCGCGGTGGCTGCCTCGGTTGTGCTCCGGCCAGGCATTGGGCTGCTTCGGGCTGACCGAGCCGGGCACCGGCTCCGACGCCGGGTCGCTGGCCACCTCGGCCGAGCGCGACGGCGACGACTGGCTGATCACCGGGCGCAAGGTGTTCATCACCAACGGGACGTGGGCCGACGTGGCGCTGGTCTTCGCCCGCACCGGTGGCCCCGGCCCGCGCGGCATCACCGCGTTCCTGGTGCCCACCGACTCCCCCGGCTTCCAGGCCACCGAGATCCGCGGCAAGCTCGGGATGCGCGGCCAGGCCACCGCCGAGCTGGTCCTCGACCGCGTGCGGGTGCCCGACAGCGCCCGGCTGGGCGAGCCGGGGCAGGGCTTCAAGCTGGCCATGGCCGCGCTGGACCGGGGCCGGATGTCGGTGGCCGCCGGCTGCGTGGGGGCCGCGCGGGGCGCGCTGGAGGCGAGCATCGCCTACGCCAAGCAGCGCGAGCAGTTCGGCAAGCCCATCGCCGGGTTCCAGCTGGTGCAGGAGCTGCTGGCGGACATGGCCGTGGAGACCGACGCCGCCCGCCTGCTCACCTGGCGCTGCGCCGACCTGGCCGACCGGGGCGAGCCGTTCGGCACCGAGGCGTCCATGGCCAAGCTCTACGCCAGCGAGGCCGCGGTCCGGGTGGCCAACAACGCCATCCAGGTCTTCGGCGGGTACGGCTACGTCGACGAGTACCCGGTCGGCAAGTACCTGCGCGACACCCGCGTCACCACCCTCTACGAGGGCACCAGCCAGATCCAGAAGTTGCTCATCGGCCGGGCGCTGACCGGCGTCAACGCGTTCGCGTAGAGAGGCACGCCAATGGACTTCACGCTCGACGAGGAGCAGCGGGAGATCCGCGACTGGGTGCGCACCTTCGTGCGCCGGGAGCTGCTGCCGCTGGAGCCGGAGGTGCTGCGCCGCGAGCGCGCCAACCAGCCGGGCCTGACCCGCGACGAGCTCAAGCAGCTGCAGGACAAGGCCAAGGCGGCCGGGTTCTTCGGCGTGCTGACGCCGCAGGAGTACGGCGGCATGGGCCTGGGCGCGCTGATGGCCGCGCTGCTGGAGGCGGAGCTGGGCCGCACCTTCGTGCCGTTCCGGTTCGGCGGCTACGCCGACAACATCCTCTACCACGCCAACGAGGAGCAGAAGCAGCGCTACCTGCTGCCGACCATCTCCGGCGAGCGCACCTCCTGCTTCGCGATCACCGAGCCCGGCGCGGGGTCGGACGCCAAGGCGATCCGCACCTCCGCCCGCAAGGAGGGCGCGGAGTGGGTGATCAACGGCGAGAAGACGTTCATCACCCAGGGCAACGAGGCCGACTTCGCGATGGTGTTCGCGGTGACCGACAAGGACCGGGGCGCCGACGGCGGCGTCACCTGCTTCCTGGTCGACCGCGAGATGGGCTGGCGGTCCGAGCCCATCCCGACGATGGGCCAGTGGGGGCCCGCCGCGCTGGTGTTCGACGAGGTGCGGGTGCCCGAGCAGAACGTGCTGGGCGAGGTCGGCCACGGCTTCACGCTGGCCATGCAGTGGATCGGCCAGGGCCGCTACCTGCTGCCCGCCCGCGCGCTGGGCTCGTGCGAGCGGCTGGTGGAGATGGCCATCGAGCAGGCGCGCAACCGGGTCACCTTCGGCAAGCCCATCGCCGAGTACCAGGCGATCCAGTGGATGCTGGCGGACTCGGCGGTGGAGATCGAGGCGCTGCGCTGGCTGGTGCTGCACGCCGCGTGGCTGGTCGACCAGGGCGCGGACTCGCGGCACGCGCAGTCCATGGCCAAGCTGTACGGCGGGGTCAAGGCCAACGAGATCGTCGACCGGGTGCTGCAGATCCACGGCGGCATGGGCTACACCCGCGAGCTGCCGATCGAGCGCTGGTACCGGGAGCTGCGGCTGCTGCGCATCTACGAGGGGACCGACGAGATCCAGCGGCGGACCATCGCCCGCAACCTCATCAAGGGCCACGCGAAGGTCACCGGATCGCTGGGCTGACCCGGCTCTCACCCGTTCGGGTAACGGTGCACTGAAGGAGGTAAGGCTGGCACCCGCCGGAGGTCGGGTGCGCACCGCAGGGACTCTCCGCGTTCGGATCAGCACTATGGGTGCATGTCATCCCGATCCGCGCTCTTCGAGGCAGACCTGACGCGACTGCGCATCCGCACCGGGGCGGGCACCTTCGACGCGGTCGCCGCCGGTCCGGCGGCCGGCCGCAAGGTGCTGCTGCTGCACGGCGCCTCGGAGTGCGCAGCCGAGTGGTGCCACCAGCTGCGCGCGCTGGCCGCGCACGGCTACCGCGCGGTCGCGCCCGACCTGCGCGGCTACTCCCCCGGCGTGCGCCCCCGGCTGGTGGACGGCTACCGGCTGGGGCACGCCGCGCGGGACGTGGCGGAGATCGCCGACGAGCTGGGCTGGCGGCGGTTCGACCTGGTCGGCCACGACTGGGGGGCGAGCGCGGCGTGGATCGCCGCGGCCCGCTGCCCGCTGCGCGTGCGCACGCTGACCGCGGTGTCCGCGCCGCACCCGGGCGCGTTCGCGCACGCCTTGCGCACCGACCCCGGCCAGTGGCGCCGGTGGGCGTACCTGGACCACCTGCGCGCACCGGGGGCCGAGCGCGAGCTGCTGGCGCACGGCGCGGCCCGGTTGCGCGCGGGGTGGCCGGAGTCCATCCCGCACGAGCGGGTCACCCACTACGTGCGCAGGCTCAGCGAGCCGGGCGCGCTCACCGCCGCGCTGAACTGGTACCGGGCCAACGACTTCACCGAGTCCTACCAGCCGGTGCCGGTGCCGACGCGGTTCCTGTGGGGCGAGGACGACGGCGTGGTGAGCCCGGAGACGGCGCGGAGCACGGCCGACTGGGTGACCGGCCCGTACCGGTTCGAGGCGCTGGCGGGCGTGGGCCGCTTCGTGCCGGAGGAGGCCGAGGAGGAGACCACCGCGCACCTGCTGGACCACCTGGCCGCGCACTGAACGCCCCCGAGCGGACCCGCCACGGGCACCCCACGCGCCCACGCGGTCAACCTCCTCGCTGTGCCCCGTCAGGCGATCCGGCAGGCGGCGGCACCGTTGTGCAGGAAGCGGGCACGGCCGTGCCCGTCGGAGCCGACCAGGGACAGGACTTGGTGGACGCCGGACTTCGGTTCCGCGGTGATGACCGAGTCGTCGTTGAGGCGGACGACCTCGACGCGGCTCTCCGCCCCGCCGAGGAAGGACCGGGCGATGTCATTTCGCGCGCGGTAGGTGAGGAACGCGCGACCCTGCTCGCTGGTCAGGGTGATGTCGTACAGCGTTGAGCGGTACGTGCCGCACATGCGGCCCGCGTCGATCCCGCCGGGGTCTGGGGGCGGCACGGGCAGTGGTGCCGTCTCGACGCGGGCGAGGTCCCTGAGCACGGCGCCGAAGATCTCGTGGGCCAGCGGCTCACCGCCCGTGCTGTTGGTCAGCACGGCCACCGCCACCCCCGCCGAGGGGACCACGCGCAGGAACGCCTTCTGCCCCTTGGCGACACCGGTGTGGCCGACGACGCCGTCCCGGTAGAGCATCCAGCCGAGCCCCCAGCCGATGACGCCGCCGCCGAAGTCCGGGACGGAGTCGACCTGAGGTTCGCGCAGTGCGGCCAGCGCGCGGTCGGTGAGGTGCGGGCGGACGAACTCCAGCAGGTCGCGTGCGCTGATCGCGAGGTGCGAACCGCTGGGCGCGGCGCAGTAGGAAACCGCCCACTCCTTCACCGGGACGACCTCTCCTCCGGTCCGGGTGTGGCCGACCGCGACGCGGTGCAGGATCGC
The DNA here is from genome assembly GCF_017876325.1 of Saccharothrix coeruleofusca. NCBI lineage: Bacteria > Bacillati > Actinomycetota > Actinomycetes > Pseudonocardiales > Pseudonocardiaceae > Saccharothrix > Saccharothrix coeruleofusca. The sequence goes on along the minus strand of NZ_JAGINV010000001.1, from coordinate 821,877 downwards.
CTCGTAGGCATCGGTGGCGGCGGTGCGCAAACCCAGTGGTACCACCAGTCGTTCGCGGAGCACGTCGTGGAATGGCTTGTCGCGCAACACCTCCACCAGCCTGCCGAGCACCACGTACCCGCTGTTGGAGTAGGAGAAGACGGTGTCGGGCGGGAAGGGGTGCTCCGCTTCGGCGAGGGTGGCGACGAACTTCCCGATCGCGTCGTCGTTGCGCCCGGTGTCGGTGAAGTGGTTGCCGTCGATACCGCCGGTGTGGGTGAGCAGGTGGCGGGCGGTCAGGGACTCGGTGGCGGCCGCGTCGCCGAGCCGGAAGCCGGGCAGGTAGTCGCGAACGGGGCGGTCGAGGTCCAGTGCGCCGTCGTCGACCAACTGCCGGATCAGCGTGGCCGTCCAGATCTTGGTGATCGAGCCGATCTTGAACACCGAGTCGGTCGTGGCCTCGACCCGTGTGCGCAGGCTCAGCACCCCTGCGGCCTCGTCCTGGATCTCCCCGTCGGCCAGCACGGCGACCTGCGCGCCCGGCACGTCGTGCTTCGCGACGAGCTCGTCCAGATCCCACTTCATCACGCCAGGCTAGGGCGCATGGCGGTGGCACCGGTGGACGGTGTCCGGCACCCGATCCGCTTCACCCGGTCCAGCAGCTCGGAAACCAGCACTTAGAGTGGCGACCACCGATGGTGAGCTTTGCTAAGGAGGGTCGGGATGGCGCACGAACTGGTCGCCGAGGTCTGGCGGGGCGAGTTCCTGGAGTCCGTGCACCACGGCTCGGTCGTCGCGCTGAACGGGGACGGGGAGCAGGTCCTCGCGGTGGGACGGCCGCAGGACACCACCTACCCGCGCTCCTCGAACAAGCCGATCCAGGCGCTGGCCATGCTGCGCCACGGCCTCGACCTCGACGGTGAGCTGCTCGCGCTGGCCTGCGCCAGCCACTCCGGCGAGGACTTCCACGTCGCGGGCGTCGGGCGTGTGCTGGCCCGCGCCGGCCTGACCTACGACGACCTGCGGTGCACCCCCGACCTGCCGCTGGGCGAGCGGGCGCGGGTCGCGCACCTGGCCTCGGGCCGGGGTCCGGAGCCCCGGTACATGAACTGCTCCGGCAAGCACGCCGCCATGCTGGCCACCTGCGTGGCCGCGGGCTGGCCGACCGACAGCTACCTCGACCCCGAGCACCCCCTCCAGCTGGCCGTCCGCGACGCGCTGGAGGAGCTGGCGGGCGAGCCGGTGGGCGCGGTCGGCGTGGACGGCTGCGGCGCGCCGCTGTTCGGCATCAGCCTGGTCGGGCTGGCCAGGGCGTTCGGCGCGCTGGCCAGCGCCGCGCCCGGCACGGTGGAGCACCGCGTCGCCACCGCGATGAGGAGCCACCCGGAGTGGGTCGGCGGCACGGGTCGCGACGTGACGGCGCTGATGCGCGGCATCCCCGGCGCCGTGGCCAAGGACGGGGCCGAGGGCGTCTACGCCATCGGCCTGCCCGACGGCTCGGCGGTGGCGTGCAAGATCGCCGACGGGTCCAGCCGCGCGCGGGCGGTGGTCCTGGTGGCCGCGCTGCGCAGGCTGGGCGTGCGGGCGCCCGAGGAGCTGGCGACCTTCCCGGTGCTGGGCCACGGCAGGCAGGTGGGCGCGGTGCGCCCGGCGGTGGCGCTGGCGGGCTGACCCGGCGGATCGGCGCGGCGGATCGGCGCGGCGGGCCCGGCACTCGCACTACCCTGGCGCCATGGCCAGTTCGAGAGCCGCCGACAGCCCGGACGACGAGCCGCGCCCCCGGCTCGACGACGAGCTCATCGGGCTCGACCCGGACGACCCGGAGACCAGGGCGTTCGCCGAGCACCTGGAGCGGATGCGGCGCGAGCGCCCCGCGTTCACCGTGGAGGGCTACCTGGAGGGCGTGTCCGAGTTCGCCGACTCCGCGAACCGGGCGGGCGGCCTGCGCAGGCAGGGCGCGGTGCTGGTGGTGCTGCTGATCCTGCTCGGGGTGGCGGTGAGCGTGTGGTTCGGCGTGGGCGAGATCCTCGCCATCTTGTTCGACTAACGTGGAGGTATGGAACCTGTCGTCGGCGCCACCCCGAAGGTGGTTCACTCCGAGCTGGAGTGGCGGGAGATCCTCACCCCGAAGGAGTACGCGGTGCTGCGCGAGGCGGGCACCGAGCCCGCCTGGACCGGTGAGTACACCGACACCAAGACCGAGGGCGTCTACACCTGCCGCGCGTGCGGCGCGGAGCTGTTCCGCAGCGACACCAAGTTCGACTCGCACTGCGGCTGGCCCTCGTTCTTCTCGCCGCTGGCCGCGGACCGGGTGATCCTGCGCGAGGACCGCGCCTACGGGATGGTCCGCACCGAAGTGCTCTGCGCCACGTGCCACAGCCACCTGGGGCACGTTTTCGAAGGTGAGGGCTACGACACCCCGACCGATCAGCGCTACTGCATCAACTCCATCAGCTTGCGCCTGGAAGAGAAGCCGGTCGGTCCAGCAGACTGAGGGCACATCCGCAGAGCGAGACCTGGGAGGGATCATGCGCTTGTTCAAGGGCACGGACGGCGAGGGCTCCGGCGGCGTCGACGGCGCCTCCAGCTCCTGAGCCGCAGGTCGGGGCAACCCTAAGGCTTGCTCAAGCACCCTTGTCGGGGTGTGGTCCATCGCACACCATTGGCTCTCGGCAGGTGGGACTCGTTCCACCAGGGGGCCACAGGGGGTGGACCGATGCAGCGACCGTGGGGGCTTTCCGGCCCGGAGTTCCTGGATCTGTACTGGATCGCGCTGGCGGTGGTGACCGCTTTCGCGCTCCTGCTCCGGGTGCGCCTGCGGGGGACGCGCGCGAGCGCCCCCGCAGGCGCGCCAGGGCTCTACGAACTGGCTTACCTGAGCGGCGGTCCGCGGCGCGCGGTCGAGACCTCGGTGGCCAGGCTGATCGACACCGGCGCGCTGCGCCTGACACGTGACAACACCGTGCAGGTGGTCGGCTCGCCCGTGCCGGCGGACCCGGTGGACCAGGCGGTGCTGGCCGACGCGGGCCGCTACCGCAAGCGCACGCTGACGCTGCTGGTGCCCTCGGTCTGCGAGCACGAGGCGGTGCGCGCACTGGCCGCACGTCTGTCCGAAGTGGACATGCTGGTGCCACCGGAGGTGGCGAAGTCCAAGCTGCGCCTCGGCGTCGCGCCGATGGCCCTGCTGCTCGTGGTGGGCGTGGCGCGCTGGGTCGGCGAACTGCTGGCCGGTGTGCCGGTCGGCTGGCTGACCCTGCTGCTGGCGCTCACCGGCGTGCTGATCGCCCTGCTGGGCAAGGCGGCTCCGCTGACCCGCACCGCGAAGGGCTCCGCGGCGGTGGCAGGCGCTCGCGCGGGCGAGTTCACCGGGGGGTGGCGGGCGACCGGCTCGACGAGCGACGCCGAGTCGGTCGCCCTGGACGGGATGAGCGCGCACTCCGACGCGGTGCTGCGCGCGAGCATGGACAAGCCCGCCTTCCCCAGCGCGGGAGGACGACGGCCGAGCAGGCGTTCGGCGGGCGCGGCGGGCTACACCTCGACGGGCATCATCCACTTCAACGACGGCGGCCACGGCGGCGGCGACGGCGGCGGCGACGGCGGCGGCAGTTGCGGGGGCGGCGGATGTGGGGGCGGCGGCACCTGACGGCACCTAGGCTGACCGCCATGTCCGACACGGTGTTCGCCCTGGCCTACGGCGCCTGCCTGCTCCTGGCGGTGGCGGCGGGCCTGTGGCTCAAGCGGGTCACCGGCACACCGCCCGCGCGGCGGCTGTCCTTCGAGGAGATCGGCTACCTCGGCGGCGGACCGGTGCGCGCGGCGGAGGTGGCGCTGGCCGGGCTGGTCGCCGACAACCGGGCGCGGGTCTCCGCCGCCGCGGTCACCGCCGTGGGCGGCCCGGACCCCGGCACGGCCACCACGCCGCTGCAGCGCGTGCTGCTGACCGCGCTGGCCCGTCCCCGCGACCTGGACGCGCTGCTGGCCGTCGCGGCCACCAGCGCACCCGCCCGGAACCTGGGCCGCGGTCTGGTCGCCGCGGGGTTGCTGGTGCCGCCGCGCGGGCGGCTGCGGCGGGCGCTGCTGGCGGTCCTGCCGCTGGCGGTGGTGGCGACGACGGGACTGGTGCGGCTGGTGCTCGCGGGCGCGGACGCCTGGGGCGTCGCGGGGCTGGCGGTGACCGGGGCGCTGGCCGTGGTGCTGCTGCTGGGTCCGCCGCCGGTGCTGACCAGGCAGGGCGCGCTCGCGCACGAGCGGGCCACCGCGGGGCTGGCGCCGGTCGACCCGGCGGAGGTCACCGCCCGGCACGGGTTCGCCCGCCCGTCCGCGTCCGAGCGGCGGCCGGAGCCCGCGCGGGCCGACACGGCGGTGTTCGACGGCGAACGGGTGGAACCGATCGACTTCCCCGGCACGTCACAGGAGCCACTGCCGCGCCGCCGCCGCGCCGTGGTCATCGAGCCGCGGCGCTGGCAGCGCCGCAACGGCTGGTTGGTGGCGGGTGGGTGGTTCGCGGGCGGGTGGCTGGCCGCGGAGTTGCTGGAAGGTGGTGGCGATGGCGATCACGTCGACTTCGGCGGGTTCGAGGTCTGAACTGCGCGTCGAGGAGCTGGCGCTGCTGGCGGGCGGCCCCGGTCGCGCGGCGGAGACCGCGCTGGTGGCCGCGCTGCGGGCGCAGGCCGTGCGGATCTCGCGCGCGGGCGTGCTGTCCGCGGTCGCGCGGGGCGCGCGGCCGGAAGGTCCCCTGCACGGCGCGGTGCTGCGCTCCGCGGGCCGCGACCTGGGCGACGCCATCGCGGCGGTCGCCGGAAGCCTGGAAACCCGCGCGCTGCGGGAGCAGCTGGTCGCGCGGGGCTACCTGACCTCGCCCGCCCGCAGGCGGACCGTCTCGGTGGTGCGGCTGCTGGCGCTGCTGCTCGCGATCGGCGCCGTGGTGGCGTCGGGCCCGGCGGACCTGCCGCTGGGCGTGACGATCCCGACCGCGCTGGCGCTGCTGCTGGTCCGGGCCCTGGTGGGGTCGCTGGGCAAGCCGCTGACCCGCTCCGGGCGGCTGGCCGTGCGCGGGCTGGTCGCGTCCGCGGTCACCTCGGACCCGGTGACGCTGGTGGCCCACCGGGGTCTGCTCGGCCGGGTGACCAAGCGGCAGCGGGTGTGGCAGGTGGTGGGCATCGAGCCCGCCGCCGCCGCGACGCTGCGCAAGCGCAAGGGCGGGAGTTCCGGCGACGGCGCCGGGTGCGGCAGCTGCGCCTCGGACAGCGGGTCCTCGTGCGGCGGCGGGTCCTCGTGCGGCAGCGGCTCGTCGTGCGGCGGCGGTGGCGGTTGCGGCGGAGGGGGCGGCGACTGATGGAGCGGCTCGGTGTGGGCATCGGCTGGCGGCCGGAGATCGACCTGACCGTGGAACGGCTGCCGGGCGTGGACTTCGTGGAGGTCGTCGCGGAGAACCTGCGCCCGGACCACCTCCCCGAGTCGGTGGTGCTGCTGCGCGAGCGCGGTGTCCCGGTGCTGCCGCACGCGGTGTCGCTGTCGCTGGGCGGGGCGGACCCGGTGGACCCGGCGCGGGTGGCGCACCTGGGCGCGCTGGCCGAGGTGCTGGACGCGCCGCTGGTCAGCGACCACGTGTGCTTCGTCCGGGCGGGCGGGCTGGACTCGGGGCACCTCATGCCGGTGCCGCGCACCCGCGAGGCGCTGGACGTGCTGGTGGCCAACGTCCGCGCCGCGCAGGCCGACCTGCCCGTGCCGCTGGCGCTGGAGAACGTGGCCGCGCTGCTGGACTGGCCCGGCGGCGAGCTGACCGAGGGGCGGTTCCTGGCCGAGCTGGTGGCGCGCACCGACTGCCTGCTGCTGGTCGACGTGGCCAACCTGCACGCCAACGCGCGCAACCTCGGCACCGACGTGGACCGGTTCCTCGACGAGATCCCGCTGGAGCGCCTGGCCTACGTCCACGTCGCGGGCGGGGTGGAGCACCAGGGCGTCTACCACGACACGCACGCCCACGCGGTGCGCCCGGAGGTGCTGGAGGTGCTCGCCCGGCTGCGCGAGCGCGTGGACCCGCCGGGTGTGCTGCTGGAGCGCGACGACGACTACCCCGCCGACGCCGAACTGGCCGCCGAGCTGGCCGCGATCCGCGCGGTGGTGGGGTGACCGGGCCGCAGCGCGACCGGTTGGCCGCGGCGCAGGCGGAGCTGCTGCGCGCGCTGCTGGCCGGTGGCGAACCCCCTGCGGGCTTCGACCGGGACCGGCTGCGGATCGAGGCCAGGGCGCTGCTGAACAAGCGGCGCGGCATCGTCGCCGCGCTGCGGCCGGACCTGGTGGAGGCGCTGGGCGAGCGGTTCCGCCCGCTGTTCGACGACTACGCCCGCGCCCACCCCCGGCGGGAGGGCACCCGGATGCGGCAGGACGCCGCCGAGTTCGCCGAGTGGGCCGCCGCTCGCGGGGAGCTGGAACCGCCGCGCAAGCGGCGCTGGTGGCAGCGGCGGGCAACCTGAGCGGCCCCCGGTCACGTCCTCGCCACATGTGGAGATCCGTTGTGCCGCTGGGACTGCTGCTGGCCACGGCGTGCGGCGCGCGCTCGGACGCGGGCGCGGTGTGCACGGGGATCGGCGTGCCGGTGGGCATCGGCGTGGACGTCGCGCTCCCGGACGTGGTCGCCGCCGAGATCGAGGTGTGCTGGGACGGCGCCTGCGTGAGGCCACCGCTGGAGCTGTTCCCGTCCAGCCGCGTGGCGGGGACGACCTGCGCGGGCACGGCCCCGGACGACGTGTGCGCCGCCCGCTCCGAGCCGTCCGGGGGCAAGCACGGGTTCGCGAGCGTGCCGGAACTGCCCGCCGAGCCGGTCGTGGTGACCCTGCGGTTGTCAGACCAATCCGGGACGCGCGTGCTGGACGAGCGGATCTCGCTGACCCCCGCGATGGTGCTGCCCAACGGTCCGGATTGCCCATCCGGTGGGCCGCAAGCCGGTGTGTCGATCACATCGGACGGCGTAACAGTTGCGCGCTGAGTAACCGGTTACTGGACTGAACCGGCCAAGAAGCGACCGACCAATCAGTGGCTGCCGCCACTGCTCCACCTGTCTAGCGTCGGTGGCGTCAAGGGCGACGTCGCTCCCGGCACTCCGCCGCGTCCGCGGGGATGCGCGCCCTCGGGCCGCGCAGCGCGGCACGCACCGGGAGGTTGATCTTGAGTCCCAGCACACGCCTGGCGGGCACGGCCGCGGCGGCCGTGCTCGTCCTGAGCGCGGCGGGCCCGCAGGTGTCCACCGCCGCGGGCCCGCCCCCGCCCCCTCGGGCGGACGGCGTCGCCCGCTCGGTCACGCTCATCACCGGCGACCGCGTCCTGCTCGACGGCGACCGGGTGCGCTCGGTGGTCGCAGGCCCCGGCCGGGACCGGGTGGTGTTCCGCAGCTTCCGCCGCGACGGGCACCTCAACGTGGTGCCGGGCGACGCGGCCCGCGCCCTGTCGCAGGGCAGGCTGGACCCGCGCCTGTTCGACGTCACCGGGCTGGTCGAGGCCGGGTACGACGACGCGCGCCGGGACACCGTGCCGCTGGTCGTCGCCGGCGACCGGGCCGACGAGGAGGTGGCCGCGGCGGGCCTGCGGACCACCCGCGACTTGCCCGCCGTGGGCGCGTACGCCGCGCAGGTGGCCAAGGACCGGGCCGCGGACGCCTGGCGCACGCTCGTGTCGAGGGCGAGCGTTCGCAAGGTGTGGCTGGACGGGGTGCGCCGGCCCAGCCTGGACCGCAGCACTGCCCAGATCGGCGCGCCCGCCGCGTGGTCGGCCGGGTACACCGGCGAGGGGGTCAAGGTCGCCGTGCTGGACAGCGGGGTGGACGGCGAGCACCCGGACCTCGCGGGCCGCGAGGCGGCACAGGCCAACTTCACCGACGAGCCGGACAACACCGACGCCGTCGGCCACGGCACGCACGTGGCCTCGATCGTGGCGGGAACGGGCGCGAAGTACCGGGGTGTCGCGCCGGACGCGCGGCTGCTCGACGGCAAGGTGTGCACGGTGGCGGGCTGCCAGGAGTCCTGGGTGCTGGCGGGCATGCAGTGGGCCGCCGACCAGGGCGCGGACGTGGTCAACCTCAGCCTGGGCGGCACCGACACGCCGGAGACCGACCCGCTGGAGGAGGCGGTCGCCACGCTGTCCGCGAGCAGCGGCACGCTCTTCGTGATCGCCGCGGGCAACTCCTCGCGCCCCGGCACGATCAACTCCCCCGGCAGCGCCGACGCCGCGCTGACCGTGGGCGCGGTGGACCGGCAGGAGGGCATCGCGCCCTTCTCCAGCCGTGGCCCGCGCGTAGGCGACGGGGCCGTCAAGCCCGACATCACCGCGCCGGGCGTGGCCATCGCCGCGGCCAAGGCGAGCAAGGGCTTCCTCGGCGACCCGGTGGACGACAGGCACGTGTCGATGTCCGGCACCTCCATGGCCACCCCGCACGTCGCGGGCGCGGCGGCGCTGCTGGCCCAGCAACACCCCGACTGGACCGGCGCGCGGATCAAGGCCGCGCTGGTCGCCTCGGCCAGGAACAACCCCGCCCTGACCGCGTTCGACCAGGGCGCGGGCCGGGTGGACCTGGCCAAGGCCATCACCCAGACCGTCACCAGCGAGCCCGCCAGCCTCGCCATGGGGCTGCAGAAGTGGCCGCACACCGACGACGTCCCGGTGACCAGGACCGTGGTGTACCGCAACACCGGCAGCGCGGCCGTGGCGCTGACCGTGACCACCGACGTGAAGGGGCCGGACGGGGCCGCCGCGCCCAGCGGCCTGATCACCGCCTCCCCCGCCAAGGTCACCGTGCCCGCGGGCGGGCAGGCGTCGGTGACCGTCACCGCCGACACCCGGCGGGGCTCGCTGGACGGCCTCTACGTCGGCTCGGTGGTGGCCACCGGCGGTCCGACCGCGCTGCGCACCGCGATCAGCGTCAACCGCGAGGTGGAGAGCTACGACGTGGCGTTCTCGTTCGTCGACGCCAACGGCGCGCCCGCCAGTGACTACTACGCCTCGGTCATCGGGCTGGACAACGACGTCTTCGCCTTCCCCTACGACGAGGACGGCGCGTTCACCATGCGCCTGCCCAAGGGCGACTACTTCGCCAACGCCGACGTGACGACCGGGGACCAGAAGCTGGCGCTGCTGCCCCGGCCAGCGCTGTCGGTCACCGCCGACACCACGGTCACCGTGGACGCGCGCACCGCCAGGCCGCTGCGCATCACCGCGCCCGACCCTGCCGCGCAGGAGGCCCTGGGCGACATCACCATCGTGCGCAGGCACGGCGACCGGCTGGCCAGCTTCAGCACCGCGTTCCTCGGCGGCTTCGGCCAGGACATCTCCATCGCGCACTCCGGCCCGGAGCTGGCCACCGAGGAGATGACGGTGCTGCTGGGCGCGCAGCTGCGCGGGACGCCGATGGGCGAGGCGCCGCTGACCTACCGGCTGTCCTGGACCCAGCACGGCAGGCTGCCCACCGGCTTCGAGCGCTCGGTGACCCGCGCCGACCTGGCCGAGGTGCGCACCCGGTTCGGCGCGGCACCGGCCGACGGGAAGCGCGGCCTCGGCGGCAACCCGATCACCCCGGACGGCATCGGCGGCTGGGCGTGGATGCCCGACGTCGCCGCGCCGGGTGAGGCGGTCGACCTGGTCACCGTCGACGGCCTGAGCTGGAGCTGGGGCTTCCTGCAGTTCACCCCGTCCGGGGCGGTCGAGGCGTCGCTGACCTCGCCGGAGCGGACCTACGGCAGGGGCACCAGCAGCGCGCAGCGGTTCAACGACCCGGTGTTCTCCCCCGCGCTGCCCCGCTCGCGCTCGCCGCAGGTCGCCCGCTCGGGCGACCGGATCAGCGTGGCCGTGCCGCTGTTCGCCGACGGCGCGGGCAACGGCGGCAGCACCAACGCCACCTCCGCGCGCACCGCGCTGTGGCGCGACGGCGTGCTGGTGGGCGAGACCGCCAACGGCGGCAACGGCCTGTTCGACGTGCCCGGCGGGGCCGCGGACTTCCGGTTGGAGACCTCGGCGGTCCGCGCGCCGGGGATCTCGGAGTTCAGCGCCGAGGTGCGGTCGAGCTGGACGTTCGGCTCGGACACCGTGCCCCAGGGCGAGTTCCGGCCGCTGCCGCTGTCGGTGGTGCGGTTCGCCCCGGTGCTCGACGAGCGCGGCGCGGCCCCGGTCGGGCCGCTGGAGGTGCCGCTGGTGGTGCAGCAGCTGGCGGGTGCGGGACAGCTGGGCCGGATCGACGTCGAGGCGTCCTTCGACGACGGCCGGACCTGGCGCGCGGTGCCGGTGTCCGACGGGGTCGCGCGGGTGGACAACCCGGCCGCCGGGTTCGCGTCGCTGCGGGTCAAGGCCGTGGACAGCGCGGGCAACGCGCTGGAGCACACCGTGGTCCGGGCTTATCGGATCGGCTGAGCGGGGACGGGGGCGTCCGGTCGGTCCGGGCGCCCCTGCCCGAACAGGGCTCACTGCGGGTGATTAACCGTTGGCCTGTTCGAGAGGGGAACTACCACCGAAGAGCCGCTGCCCTCCCCCTTGCGGGTGACTAGCTTCGAGGTGCTGGGGGGCTTCACCACTTCCGGTACACCGCCGCCACCGTGGGGGGCACGACGCCTTCCGGCCGCGCGCGTCCAGCGCGCAACCACCGGACTGGAGGTGTCTGTGTTGGGTTCCAGAGCACCAAGGCGCGGGCTCGCCCTGGCAGCGGCGACGATTGCGGCCGGGTTGGTCGCGGCGGGCGGGCAGGCGTTCGCCGCTCCCGAGACCCCCGCGCCGAGGACGGGCGGACCGAGCGTCGCGGTCACCCTGATCACCGGCGACCGGGTGATCCTCGACGGCGACCGCCCCGGCTCGCTGATCGGCGGTCCCGGCCGGGAGAAGACCGTCTTCCACACGTTCCACCGCGACGGCCACCTGCACGTGGTCCCGCGCGACGCCGTGCCCCGGCTCGCCGAGGGCAGGCTGGACCCGCGCCTGTTCGACGTCACCGGGCTGGTCGAGGCCGGGTACGACGACGCGCGCCGCGACACCGTGCCGCTGGTGGTGACCCGCGAGGGCGACCAGCCGCTGCGCGCCTCGGTGCTGACCGCCACCCGCGAGCTGCCCGCCGTGCGGGCGGTGGCGGGCCGGGTCGCCAAGTCCGGCGCCACCGCCGCCTACCGGGCGCTGCTCGACGATCCGGGGGTGCGCAAGATCTGGCTCGACGGCCTGCGGCAGCCCACCCTCGACCGCAGCACTGCCCAGATCGGCGCGCCCGCCGCGTGGTCGGCCGGGTACACCGGCGAGGGGGTCAAGGTCGCCGTGCTGGACACCGGCGTGGACGGCGAGCACCCCGACCTCGCGGGCCGGGAGATCGCCGAGCGGAACTTCACCGACGACCCGGACGCCGTCGACGCCGTGGGCCACGGCACGCACGTCGCCGCGACCATCGCGAGCGTGGACGCCAAGTACCGGGGCGTCGCGCCGGGGGCCCAGCTGCTGGACGGCAAGGTCTGCATCGACGCGGGCTGCGCCGAGTCGTGGATCCTGGCCGGGATGCAGTGGGCCGCCGACCAGGGCGCGGATGTGGTCAACCTCAGCCTCGGCGGCGGCGACACGCCGCAGATCGACCCGCTGGAGGAGGCGGTGAACACGCTGTCGGCCACCACCGGCGCGCTGTTCGTCATCGCGGCGGGCAACTCCGGCGGCCCCCGGACCGTCGGCTCGCCGGGCAGCGCCGACGCCGCGCTGACCGTGGGCGCGGTGGACCGCCAGGACGGCATCGCGCCCTTCTCCAGCCGTGGCCCGCGCGTGGGCGACGGGGCCGTCAAGCCCGACATCACCGCGCCCGGCGTGGCCATCGCCGCCGCCAAGGCGAGCAAGGGCACCATCGGCGACCCGGTGGACGACAGGCACGTCTCGATGTCCGGCACCTCCATGGCCACCCCGCACGTCGCGGGCGCAGCGGCGCTGCTGGCCCAGCAGCACCCCGACTGGACCGGCGCGCGGATCAAGGCCGCGCTGATGGCTTCCGCCAAGCGCAACCCCGCCCTGACCGAGTTCGACCAGGGCGCGGGCCGGGTGGACCTGGCCAAGGCCATCACCCAGACCGTCACCAGCGAACCGGCCAACCTCGCCATGGGCAGCCAGAGCTGGCCGCACACCGACGACGCGCCGGTGGCCAAGGAGCTGACCTACCGCAACGCGGGCGTCGAGCCGGTGACCCTGGAGCTGTCGGTCGACGTCAAGGGCCCCAACGGCGAGCCCGCCCCGGCGGGCATGTTCACCGTGACGCCCACCCGGCTCACCGTGCCCGCGGGCGGCACGGCCACCACCACCGTCACGGCGGACACCAGGGCGGGCTCCCTCGACGGCACGTTCGGCGGGGCGCTCGTCGCCTCGGCGGGCTCGTCGGCGGTGCGCACGCCGATCAGCGTCGACCGCGAGGTGGAGAGCTACGACGTCACCTTCAACCACCTCGACGCGAGGGGCGAGCTCACCGGCAACTCCGCCACCATGCTCATCAGGCTGGCCGACTTCCGCTTCGTCCCCCTGTCCGAGCCGGACGGCAGCTCGACGGTGCGACTGCCCGTGGGCGACTACTACGCGGCCTCCGACATCACCACCGACGAGAGCGACCTCGCCCTGGTGTACCGGCCGAAGTTCCGGATCACCGACGGCACCCCGGTGAACCTGGACGCGCGCGAGGCCAAGCCGCTCAAGGTCAGCGCGCCCGACCCGGCCGCCACGGCCCTGCTGGGCGACATCGAGCTGGGCCTGAAGCACCAGGGTCGGAGCTACGGCTTCAGCACCGCCTTCCTCGACGGCTTCTACGAGCGGATGTCCCTGGGGCACAGCGGTCCCGAGCTGCCCGCCGACGAGCTGGCCGTCCTGATCGGCACGCAGCTGCGGGGCACCCCCGTGGCCGACAGCCCGGTGCACTACCGGTTCGCCTGGTTGTGGCACGGCAAGGTGCCCACCGGCTTCGAACGCGCGCCCGCGCGGTCCGAACTGGCCGAGGTGCGCACCCGGTTCGGCGGCGGTGGCGATGGCAAGCAGCACGGGTACGGCGCCAACCCGTCCGTCGAGGGCCTCGCCAGCTGGAGCGTGCTGCCCAGGGTGCCCGCACCCGGTTCGGCGATCGACTACCTGACCTCGGACGTCAAGTGGAACTGGACGCTGATGCAGAGCAGCCCGCAGGGCGTCGAGGCCATGCTCGGCAACGACGGCCGCGCCTACCAGGCGGGCCGCTCGTACCAGGAGGACTTCAACAGCCCCGTCTTCGGCCCCGCCATGCCCGAGTCGTCCTACCCGTACCTGTCCAGGCTCGGCGACGAGGTCCGGCTCTCGCTGCCGCTGTTCGGCGACGGCGCGGGCCACGTCGGGTCCTCCGCCGTCTCGTCGGCGCGAACGACCCTGCACCGCGACGGGGTGAAGGTCGGCGAGACCACCTCCCCCGGCAACGGCCGGTTCGAGGTGCCCGCCGGTCGGGCCGGGTTCACGGTGGAGACCACCGCCGAGCGCACCCCCGGCGTCTCGGAGTTCAGCACGCGGGTCAGCGGCAGCTGGACGTTCCGCTCCGACACCGTGCCCGGTGAGCAGGCGCGGACGCTGCCGATGACGGTGGTCCGGTTCGCGCCGGAGCTGGACGAGGCGGGCGCGGCCCCGGTGGGCCGGGTGCTGCGCGTGCCGCTGGTGGTGCAGCAGGACGGCCCGGCGGGCCGGGTCGGGCGCGTCCGGGTCGAGGTGTCCTTCGACGACGGCGGGAGCTGGTCGCAGGTGCCGGTGGCGGGCCGCACCGCACTGGTGCGCAACACCGGTACGCCGGGCGAGTTCGCCTCGCTGCGGGTCAAGGGCACCGACAGCCGGGGCAACGCGTTCGAGCAGACCGTGATCCGCGCCTACAAGCTCAGCAAGATCTGACCCGCGCCCACGTCGCGAGTCGCGCGTTCCGACACCGCGAGTCGCGCGTTCGCGCACCACGAACCGAGCGTTCGGGACACCGGGTAGTGGTTACCGGCCCGCGCGGACGGCTCGGGTAGTACTTGCAGGCGCGGGGGGAGGGGCGTTCGCGATCAGCGGGCGCCCCTCCGGTACGGGGCCTGCGGCGGGTAGACGGGCTGGGTGGGGTGCTGGGGCTGGGCGGGCGGCGCGGGGGCGTGGACGACCGGCGGGGTGGCGGTGATGCCCAACCGCGTCGGGTCGACCGAGCCGTCCCGCAGCAGCGGCGCGGCCAGCTCCCGCGCCTGCTGCGCCGCCGCCGAGGACGCCTCGAACACCAGTGAGAGCAGACTCGCCGCCAGCTCCCGCCCGCTGCGCAGGGCCCGGTCGTCGATGCTCAGGTCGACCAGCTGCCCGGTGGCGGTCACCGTCGCGGTCAGCAGCCCGTCGGGGGACCGCCGGGTGACCCGCAGCCGGTCCAGCTGCCCCCGCAGCGCGTCGATCCGCACCTGCTCTTCCCTCATGGCGCCCCGATCCCCCGTGCCGCTGTGACCGGTCGAGGCTAGTGCACAGCCCCTACGGCAGGTTGGTGACCAGCTCGGCGGCGGGCACCCTGGTGCCGGTGTAGAACGGCGTCTCCTCGCGCACGTGCCTGCGCGCCTCGGTGCCGCGCAGGTGCCGCATCAGGTCCAGGATGCGGTGCAGCTCGTCGGCCTCGAAGGCGAGCATCCACTCGTAGTCGCCCAGCGCGAACGAGGCCACCGTGTTGGCCCGCACGTCCGGGTAGTCCCGCGCCTCTTTGCCGTGGTCGGCAAGCATCTTGCGACGCTCCTCCTCCGGCAGCAGGTACCACTCGTAGGAGCGCACGAACGGGTAGACGCAGACGTACTTGCGCGCCTCCTCGCCCGCCAGGAACGCCGGGATGTGGCTGCGGTTGAACTCGGCCGGGCGGTGCAGCGCGACCTGGCTCCACACCGGGGTGGACGCGCGGCCCACGGCGGTGCGCCGGAAGCCGGTGTAGGCGGCCTGGACCTGCTCGATCTCCTCGGCGTGCCACCAGATCATGTAGTCCGCGTCGGCGCGCAGGCCCGCCACGTCGTACACGCCGCGCACCACCACGCCCTTGGCCTCCAGGCCGTCGAGGTACTCCTGGGCCTCGGTGGCGGCCGGGCCGCGGTCCTCGGGGAGCCTGCCCGGCTCGACCCGGAACACCGACCACATGGTGTAGCGGATGGTGTCGTTCAACTCGGTGTAGTTCAGGCGGGACATGCCCTCATCTTCCTCTCATCTCACCCGGCTGAAGACGTGTGCCGCCACACGTGCCGCGGCCTTGTCGGCGGTGGCGACGCAGGCCGGGATGCCCACGCCGTGCAGCGCTGCGCCCGCCACGGCCAGGCCGGGGACCTGCTCGACGGCCCGCTCGACGCCCGCCACCAGGTCCAGGTGCCCGACCCCGTACTGCGGCAGTCCCCCGCCCCAGCGGGTCACCACGGCGTCCACCGGCGGCGCGGTGACACCGGTCAGCTCGGCCAGGTCGGCCCGGACCGCGGCCACCAGCTCCTCGTCGGAGCGTCGCAGCGACTCCACCTCGCCGTGCCTGCCGACCGAGCCGCGCACCAGGACCGGCTCGTCGCCGCCCAGGTGCGCCCACTTGCGGCTGGAGAAGGTGAACGCCTTGGCGGTGAACGGGGTGCCGTCGGCGTGCCGCTCGTGCTCGGCAAGCAGCACGCCGGAGCGCTCCGGCAGCGCCGTGCCCGGCGGCAGGGCCAGCGCGACCACCGCCATCGACGCGAGTTCGACCTCGGCGTACCGGGCGGCGGCGAGCGGGGCGATCCCGTCCAGCAGCTTGCGGGCCGATGGCGCGGGCACGGCGAGCACCACGGCGTCGGCCTCCAGCGCGGTGGGCGCGGCGGCGGAGCCGATCTCCAGCCGCCAGCCGCGCGCCGTGCGGGTCAGCGCGCGCACCGGCTGGCCAAGGACCAGCTCCGCGGCGGCGACCTCGGCCAGCCGGTCGACCAGCGTGGACAGGCCGCCGCGCAGGGTGCCGAACACGGGCGGGCGGGCGGCGCCCGGCGGGGGCGGTGCGGGCAGCGCGCGGGCGGCGGCGGCCAGCAGCGAGCCCGCGCCCGCGTCCAGCTCGCCCGCCAGCCGCGGCATGGTGGCGCGCAGCCCCAGCGACGCGGTGCGGCCCGCGTAGACGCCGCCCAGCAGCGGGTCGACCAGCCGGTCGGCCACCTCGGGGCCGAAGCGCTCGCGCAGCAGCGCGCCGACCGCCACGTCCGCGCCGTCCAGCCGGATCGGCGGCAGCTCCGGCTCGGCGGCCACCCGGCGCAGGCCGTCCTCGGACAGCACCGCGCGCACCGCCTCCGCCGAGGCGGGCACGCCCAGCACGGTGCCCGAGGGCACCGGTCGGATCTCACCGCCCGCGCGGATCGAGGCCGCCACGCCGGTCGGGTGCACCAGCTCGTCGGTCAGCCCCAGTTCGGCGACCAGGTCGGCGGCTTCCGGGCGGCGGTGCAGGAACGCCTCCGCGCCCACGTCGCAGGCCCGGCCGCCGACCCGCGCGGTGCGCAGCTTGCCGCCGAGCCGGTCGGCCTGCTCCAGCACGGTGATGCGGGCGTCGGGGCCGAGCAGGCGGCGCAGCCGGTGCGCGGCGGCCAGGCCGGAGACTCCGCCCCCGACCACCGCGACGTGCGGTCGGCTCATCGCTGCCGGTGCACCATCTCGACCGCCTTGGTGATCACGTCCGGATCGGTGTCCGGCAGCACCCCGTGGCCGAGGTTGAAGATGTGGCCCGCCGCGGCGCGGCCCTCCGCCACGATGCGGTCGATCTCGCGCTCCAGCACCGGCAGCCCGGCGAACAGCAGCGCCGGGTCGAGGTTGCCCTGCACGACCGGCGGGGGCAGGTCCGGTGCGGCGTCCCGCAGCCTGCGCACGGCCACGTCCAGCGGGGTGCGCCAGTCGACGCCGACCACGTCCGCGCCCGCCTCGCGCATGGCGGGCAGCAGCTCACCGGTGCCCACGCCGAAGTGGATGCGCGGCACGCCCTCGACCGAGCCCAGCACCCGCCGGGAGTGCGGCAGCACGAACTCGCGGTAGTCGCGCTCGGACAGCGCGCCCGCCCACGAGTCGAACAGCTGCACCGCCGACACGCCCGCGGCGACCTGCACCCGCAGGAACTCGGCGGTGATGTCGGCGATCCGGCCCAGCAGCGCGTGCCACAGCTCCGGGTCGGCGTGCATGAGCGCCTTGGTGCGCTCGTGGTGCCTGCTGGGGCCGCCCTCGACCAGGTAGGAGGCCAGGGTGAACGGGGCGCCCGCGAACCCGATCAGCGGCACGCCGCCCAGCTCGTCCAGCAGCAGCCCGATCGCGTCGACCACCGGCTGGACCTGCTCGGCGTGCAGCTCGGGCAGCGCGGCCACGTCGGCGGCGGTGGTGATCGGCTTGGCCACCACCGGGCCGGTGCCCGGCACGATGTCCAGGTCGACCCCGGCGGCCTTGAGCGGCACCACGATGTCGGAGAACAGGATGGCGCCGTCCACGTCGTGCCTGCGGACCGGCTGCATGGTGATCTCGCGGACCATCTCCGGGTCGAAGCAGGCGTCGAGCATGGCGGTGCCCGCGCGCAGCTTCCGGTACTCCGGCAGCGAGCGGCCCGCCTGGCGCATGAACCAGACCGGCGTGCGGGATGGGGTGCCGCCGCGGGCGGCGACCAGCAGCGGAGCTGCGTCCAGGGCGGGGTTCGGCTTGTCGCTCATCTCCCCCTCATGGTCCCACGGGCCGGGAAAGCCGTGCCGCGCGGTCCGGCGTGGCTTGCCCGCGCGGCGGGGCCGTGGGGCCTAGAGTCGGTCCGTGACCGGAGCCGCGGGGGAGCCCGAACAGTTCCGGCGGGCGGTGGCGACCCTGAAGTCGGTGCGAACCCGACCAGAGGTGGAGCTGACCGAGGTGCGCCCGCCGCAGCGGCTGGCGCCGTGGGCCTTCGCCCTGACCGCGGAGGTGACCGGCCCTGCCGACGAGCTGTCCACCGGGCGGCTGGTGCTGCTGCACGACCCCGACGGGGTGGAGGCGTGGGGCGGGGTGTTCCGGCTGGTCGCCTACGTCCGGGTGGAGCTGGACCCGGAGCTGGCCGCCGACCCGCTGCTGCCCGAGGTGGGCTGGAGCTGGCTGACCGAGGCGCTGGAGCAGTCCGGGGCGCGGTTCACCGCGCTGGGCGGCACCGTGACGCAGACCTCCTCGGCCCGCTTCGGCGACATCGCGGGGCCTGCCCGCACCGACGACCTGGAGCTGCGCGCGTCGTGGACCGCCGAGGACGCCGAGCTGGCCGCCCACGGCACCGCCTTCTACGACCTCATGGCCACCGCCATCGGCCTCCCCCCGGTCGGCGTCACCACCCTGCGCTGACCACCCCACCCGCGTCGGCAAGTACTACCCGACGAGCGCACGGGGGCCGCTAACTACCACCCGAGGTGCGCGAACGCGCGGTTCGGGGTGTCCGGAGGCTCGATTCGCGGGGGTGGTCAGGCGTCGGCATCCCGGAGGACGCGCAGGATGTTGCCGCCCGCCAGCTTGGCGCAGTCGTCCTCGCTCCAGCCGCGGTCCAGCAGCTCGCCGAACAGCGCCGGGTAGCAGGACACGTCCTCCAGCCCGCGCGGCTGCGCCCGCACGCCGTCGTAGTCCCCGCCGATCCCGATGTGGTCCACCCCGGCGACCTCGCGCGCGTGCTCCAAGTGGGCGACGACGTCCTCGACGGTCACCTCGGGGGTGGGCACGCGCTGGACGTAGGAGCGGATGAACCGCTCCCGGACGGCCAGGTCGTTGTGGTTCTGCCCGGCTTCCTCCATGGCCTCGCGCAGGCCCGCGTCCCACTCGGCGAACCGCTGGGAGACGAACTGCGGCACGAAGGTGATCATGCACACGCCGCCGTTCGCCGCCAGCGAGGCCAGCACGTCGTCGGGCACGTTGCGCGGGTGGTCGGCCACGGCGCGGCAGGAGGAGTGGCTGAAGATGGCCGGGCGATCGCCGACCTCCAGCGCGTCCCGCATGGTGGACGGGGCCACGTGGGAGAGGTCGACCAGCATCCCGATCCGGTTCATCTCGCGCACGACCTCGCGGCCGAAGTCGGTCAGCCCGCCGTGCACCGGCTCGTCGGTGGCCGAGTCCGCCCACGGGGTGTTCTCGTTGTGGGTCAGCGTCATGTAGCGCACGCCCAACCTGCGCAGCGCCCGCAGCACCCCGAGCGAGGAGTTGATCGAGTGGCCGCCCTCGGCGCCGATGAGGGACGCCACGCGGCCCGCCGCGAACGCGGCCTCGGCCTCGTCGGCGGTCGTGGCCAGCGCCAGGTGGTCGGGGTGGCGGGCGGCGATCGCACGGACCAGTTCGACCTGCTCCAGCACGGCGGTGACCGCTGCGTCGCCCGCGAGCGCGCACGGGACCCACACGGACCAGAACTGCATCCCCAACCGGCCCTCGCGGACCCGCACGAGGTCGGTCTGCAGCGCGGGTTGACGGGTGGTCAGGTCGACCTCGGCGGCCGCGGAGAAGACGTCGACCGACGTTGACTTTTCACCGAATTGCTCCGCGCCGTCGGGGGACACCAGGGCGCGCAGCGCCCACGGCAGGTCGTTGTGCCCGTCGACGAGCGGGGCCCGTGCCAGCAGTTCCGCCGCGCGGGCTCGCCCCTGGGTGCTCGCCACAGGCAACTCCTCTGTGTCGTTGCGAGAAGGACTCGCGTTACGGACCCTGACGGTTTGTCAGCCGATCGTGTGACATCGGGGCCCAACGGTGACAACTCATTCGGGATAGATACCCGATTGATCGTCCCGTAGACCCGCTTGGGCGGCTACGCTGCCCCAGACGACACCACTTTCGGTCGATCAGTGGCGCGGCTGATTGGACGAAAGTCCCGGTGCCGGTCGGGGGGCACGACCGACTCCAGGGAGGTAGTGACGTGGCTGCCGTCGGCTTAGGTCAGGCCGTTCGTACCACGCCAGCCGGCTCGTTGCCGGCGAACATGGTCCCGCACCCGCGGGAGGAGCTTTTTTCGGTGTTGGTGGTCGACGACCACCCGCTGCTGAGGGAGGCGATATCGGCTCGGCTCACCCAGATGGGAGCCGGGACAGTGCATGAGGCGGCTTCGGTCGCGGAAGCTCGGGCGCGGGCTCTCGCCACCGGACCGTGCGACCTCGCGATCCTCGATCTGGGTCTGCCGGATGGCACCGGCATCGACCTGGTCACGGAACTCCGTGCCCAGGGCTGGCCCCGCATCGTGGTCCTCGCGTCCTCCGACGACCCCTACGCGGTCAGGTCGGCCTTCCAAGCGGGCGCCCAGGCGTACCTGCTGAAGTCCGCCTCGCCGATGGTGGTCACCGACGGGGTGCGCAGGGTCCTCGACGGCGGCGTCTACGCAGATCCCAGCGTCGCCCCCGTGCTCGCCGCGGGGACGAGGGTGCCGGGCACCGACAACACGCCGCGGGAGCTGTCCGCGCGTGAGGTCGAGGTCCTCCAGCTGGTCGCCGATGGCCAGAGCAACAAGGAGATCGGCGAAGCGCTCAGCCTGTCCGCGCTGACGGTGAAGTCTCACCTCTCGCGGATCGGCCGCAAGCTGGGCACCGGGGACCGGGCGCAGATGGTGGCGCTGGCCATGCGCGCCGGCGTGATCCGCTGAGCAGGTCGGCACACTGAACCGGCCGAACACACCCGCGAGTGGTGCGTTCGTCGTAGGGTCATCCGCCGTGGACGTACCCGCCGACGAGCCAACCGAACCAACCGGAGCTGATCCGGTGCCGCTGACGGAACCCGCTGACGGGGTTCCGCCGGTGGTGGCCGACGCCTCGGCACTCCGGCGAGCCGCGAGCGCGCTCGCCGGAGCCGAGGGTCCGGTCGCGGTGGACACCGAGCGAGCCTCGGGCTACCGCTACTCGCAACGCGCTTACCTGGTGCAACTGCGCAGGCAAGGCGCCGGGACCTGGCTGGTTGACCCGATCGCCCTCGGCGGTCGGCTCGACCCGCTGGTCGAAGCGCTGGACGGGACCGAGTGGGTGCTGCACGCGGCGTCGCAAGACCTGCCGTGCCTCGCCGAACTCGGTCTGCGTCCGAGCGCGTTGTTCGACACCGAGCTGGCGGGCAGGCTGGCCGGGTTCGAACGGGTGGCTCTGGGCACGCTCGTGGAGCGCTTGCTCGGCTATCGGTTGGAGAAGGGGCACGGCGCGGCCGACTGGTCGCGCCGCCCCCTTCCCGCCGACTGGCTGAACTACGCCGCGCTCGACGTGGAGCTGCTGGTGGAGCTGCGCGACGTGCTGGAGCAGGAGCTCAAGCGCCAGGGCAAGCTGGCGTGGGCGCTGGAGGAGTTCGAGGCCGCCCGCACCGCTCCCCTGCCGCGCCCTCGCTCCGAGCCGTGGCGCCGCACCTCGGGCATCCACCGCATCCGCAACCCGCGGCAGCTGGCCGCGGTGCGGTCGCTGTGGGAGGCCAGGGACGCGATCGCGCGCGAGCGCGACATCGCGCCCGGTCGCGTGCTGCCCGACAGCGCGCTGGTCGAGGCAGCCGTGCGCAACCCGGCCGACGAGGCCGCGCTGCTGGCGCTGCCGGTCTTCCGGGGCCGGGCGCAGCGTCGCGTGGTGGGCGTCTGGCTGGGCGCCCTGCAGCGGGCCGCCGCGCTCCCTCGCAGCGAACTGCCCGAGACCTCGCAGCCGCACGACGGGCCGCCGCCCGCGAACCGCTGGGCCGACAAGGACCCGGCCGCCGCGGCCCGCCTGACCGCCGCTCGCGCGGCGCTGACCGCCGTGGCGCAGGCGCACACGCTGCCGGTGGAGAACCTGCTGCTGCCGGATCTGGTCCGGCGCACCTGCTGGCAGCCGCCCGCGGACACCTCGCCCGAGGGCGTGGCCGCGGCGCTGCGCGAGGGTGGCGCCCGCGACTGGCAGGTCCAGCTCACCGCCGAGGTCCTGAGCGGGGCGTTGACCTCGGATTCCTGATCGCACCCGCGTCCGGACGCGCGGTGGGTTCCGGCCGCGCGTCCGGGCGTGGGATCACCGCGCCCCGTCGTCCCCGGACTGCCCCGTACGGCGTTCGGACACCGCTTGCCTCGCCATCCGGCGCACCAGGGCCAGGGCCGTGTCCCCCAGCACGGTGCCGACCGCGACGCCTTCGAGCACCTCTTCCCTGGTTCCCGCGCCCAGAGTGAACACGTAGTCCAGGTCCCGCTCGGCCACCCGGTCGCACGCGTCGGCGTAGTCGTCCAGCAGGTCCGCGAAGCGGTCGTGCCCCACCTCGCGCGCGGTCGTCAGCACGCCGACCAGCGCCTGGAACGCGGGCGAGTCGGGTGCGCAGGAGTACCCCCGGCGGGCGACGAACTCGGTCGCCTGCTCGCGGGCCACCTCGTCCTCCCGCGACTGGACCGGGAACTCGGGCGTCACCGCGGCCTCGACCGTGCCCAGCGCCTTGTGCATCGACCCCTCGGGGTCGTCCAGCGCGCCCAGCACCTCCCGCACCGCGGCGATCGACAGCCCGCCGACCTCGACCATCGCCCGCACCAGCCGCAGCCTGCGCACGTGCCCCTCGCCGTAGCGGGCCTGGTTCGGGCTGGTCAGCTCGCCCGCGGGCAGCAGCCCTTCCCGCAGGTAGTACTTGATCGTCGGCACCGGAACGCCGCTGCGACGGCTCAACTCCGCGATGCGCACGCAATCCCCTTCCCGAGGAAGCACTCAATGTGGATACTGTAGCTATCCGATAGTAGAAAGTGCCGCTATCCAATGTAAGGGGACACCATGACCCGCCTCCTCCACCTGCACCGGCCACTGGTGCTGTTCTCCCTGCTCATGGCCGCCATGATCCCGGTGTCGCTGGTCGGCCTGGCGGTCGACGACCGGGTGCTGGCCGGGTCGCCGATCTGGCTCAAGCCGCTCAAGTTCTTCATCTCGCTCGTGCTGTACGGGCTCACGCTGGCCTGGGTGCTGAAGTTCACCACGCGGTGGCGCAAGCTCACCTGGTGGGCGGGCACGGTGCTGGCCGTGGGCGGCACCGTCGAGATGGTGGCCATCGTGGGCCAGGTGGTGCGCGGCAGGCAGAGCCACTTCAACGTCGCCACCTCGTTCGACGCCGCCGTGTTCGCCGTCATGGCCGTCACCATCACCGTGGTGTGGGCCATGCACGCGATCATCTCCGCGTCGCTGCTGCTGACCCGCTTCACCGACCGCGTCGCCGGGTGGGCGGTCCGGCTGGGCATGGCCATCTCCCTGGTCGGCCTGGCGCTGGGCGCCCTGATGACCCGCCCCAAGCCCGGTCAGAACCCGGCCGACGGCATCGTCGGCGCGCACAGCGTCGGGGTGCCCGACGGCGGCCCGCAAATGGCGGTGACCGGTTGGAGCACCACGGGCGGCGACCTGCGCATCCCCCACTTCGTGGGCATCCACGCGCTGCAGGTGCTGCCGCTGGTGGTCATGCTGCTCGGTTCGCGGGCCACGGTGCGCGCGGTGTGGGCCGCCGCCACCGGGTACGGGGGGCTGACCGCGCTGGTGACCTGGCAGGCCCTGCGCGGCCAACCGCTGCTCCAGCCGGACGCGCTGACGCTGGCGGGCCTGGCGGCGGTGCTGCTGGCCACGGCCGTCGTGGCGTGGGCGCCCACCCGGAGGACGACCGGGACCGCCCGGACCGAGAAGGCGGTGCAGCCCGCGTGACCGGATTCCTGTTCGGGATCACCTTCTGGCTGACCGTGCCGTTCTGGGGGCTGATGATCTTCGCGCCGCGCTGGCGCTGGACGCCCCGCGTCGTCTCCTCGCCGCTGATCGCCGTGCCACCGCTGGTCGTCTACACGGCGCTGGTCGTGGGCCACCTCCCGCAGCTGTGGTCGACCATGAGCGCCCCGGACCTGACCACGCTGCGGGAGTTCACGACCACGCCGTGGGGCGCCTCGGCGGTGTGGGCGCAGGTGATCGCGTGGGACCTGCTCATCGGCGCTTGGATGTACCGGGAGAGCAGGCGGCTGGGCCTGCACCCGCTGCTGATGGGGCCGCTGCTGGTGTTCACGATCATCCTCTCGCCGTTCGGCTTCGCGGTGTTCCTGGCCATCCGGGCGGCGTGTGACGCACCCGACAGGGCGACCACTGTGGTTACCGAGGAGTAACGAGGGCTAGAGTTGTGTTACCGACCGGTAGGGAGTCGCGCCCCCCGGTCGCTGGATTCGTCACCACAAGTGGAGGAGACGCCGTGGCCGCACCCGTAGCGCCGGCACGCGTTCGAAACGTGGTCTTCGTGGACGGCGTGCGCACGCCGTTCGGCAAGGCCGGTCCCAAGGGCATCTTCGCGGAGACCCGCGCCGACGACCTCGTGGTCAAGGTGATCCGCGAGCTGCTGCGGCGCCACCCGGAGCTGCCGCCGGAGCGCGTGGACGAGGTGGCCATCGCGGCCACCACGCAGACCGGCGACCAGGGCCTGACCATCGGCCGCACCGCCGCGCTGCTGGCGGGCCTGCCCAAGTCGGTCCCCGGCTACGCCATCGACCGCATGTGCGCGGGCGCGATGACCGCGGTGACGACCTCGGCCAGCGGCATCGCCTTCGGCGCCTACGACGTGGTGATCGCGGGCGGCGTCGAGCACATGGGCCGCCACCCGATGGGCGAGGGCGTCGACCCCAACCCCCGGTTCCTGTCGGACAAGATCGTCGACCCGTCCGCGCTGGTGATGGGCTCCACGGCGGAGAACCTGCACGACCGGTTCCCGGCCATCACCAAGCAGCGCACCGACGCCTACGCGGCGGCGTCGCAGGCCAAGTACGCCGACGCGGTCAAGAACGGCAAGATCGGCCCGGAGCTGGTGCCGGTGGCCACCCGCTCGGCCGAGCACGGCTGGGGCCTGGCCACCGCCGACGAGCCGCCGCGCCCCGGCACCACGGTCGAGGACCTGGCCAAGCTCAAGACGCCGTTCCGCCCGCACGGCCGGGTCACCGCGGGCAACGCCGCGGGCCTCAACGACGGCGCGACCGGCTGCATCCTGGCCGAGGAGGAGACCGCCCGCGAGCTGGGCCTGCCCATCGGCATGCGGCTGGTGGGCTACTCCTTCCTGGGCGTCGAGCCCGAGGTCATGGGCGTGGGCCCGGTGCCCGCCACGGAGAAGGCCCTCAAGCGCGCGGGCCTGACCATCGACGACATCGGCCTGTTCGAGATCAACGAGGCCTTCGCCGTGCAGGTCCTGGCGTTCCTGGACCACTTCGGCATCGCCGACGACGACCCCAGGGTCAACCCGTGGGGCGGCGCGATCGCCACCGGCCACCCGCTGGCCTCCTCCGGCGTGCGGCTGATGACCCAGCTGTCCCGGCAGTTCGCCGAGCGCCCCGACGTGCGCTACGGCATCACCACCATGTGCATCGGCATCGGCATGGGCGGCACCGTGATCTGGGAGAACCCGAACTGGACGGGAGAGGCGAAGTGACCGCGTTGACCCCCGAGGAGGCCAAGGCCCTCTTCCCCGACGAGGTCGTGACGCACGCGAAGACCCGGCTGATCACCGTGCCGGGCCTGACCGCGCCGGTCGCGCTGATCACCCTCGACAACGGCCACGACCACACCCGCCCGTCCACCTTCGGCCCGCAGGGCCTGGTGAGCCTGGGCCGGGCCTTCGACGAGGCGGCCGCGGCCTCCCCCGCGGCCATCGCGGTGACCGGCAAGCCGTTCGTCTTCGCCGTGGGCGCGGACCTGACCGCCGTGGAGGGCGCGAGCTCCCGCGAGCAGGCCGAGACCATCGGCAGGCTCGGCCACGACGTGTTCCGCAAGTTCACCGAGTCGTCGATCCCGACCTTCGCCTTCGTCAACGGCGCGGTCATGGGCGGCGGCCTCGAACTGGCGCTGTCGTGCCACTACCGCACGCTGGCCGCCAACGCGGCGGCCATCGCGCTGCCCGAGGTGTTCCTGGGCCTGTTCCCCGGCTGGGGCGGCACGCAGCTGCTGCCCAACCTGATCGGCGCGAACGACGCGGTCACCGTGATCTTCGAGAACGCGCTGAACCAGAACAAGATGCTCAACCCCAAGAAGGCGTTGGAGCTGGGCATCGCCGACGTGCTGTTCGACTCCGCCGACTACCTGGAGCAGTCGCTGCTGTGGCTGTCCTCGGTGGTGCGCGGCGAGATCACCCCGGCGCGCAAGGAGATCGACCGCGGCGAGGGCTGGGACGCCGCCGTGGCGCGGGCCAAGGCGATCGTGCACGGCCGCACCAAGGGTGCCGCCCCCGGCGCCCTCAAGGCGCTGGAGCTGCTGGAGCTGGCGCGCGAGAACGACCTCGACCGCGGCTACGAGGCCGAGACCCAGGCGCTGGCCGACGTGGTCATGACCGACGAGCTGCGGGCGGGCCTGTACTCGTTCAACCTGGTGCAGAAGCGGGCCAAGCGGCCGGCGGGCGCGCCGGACAAGTCGCTGGCCCGCAAGGTCACCAAGGTCGGCATCGTCGGCGCGGGCCTGATGGCCTCGCAGATGGCGCTGCTGTTCGCGCGGCGGCTGGAGGTGCCGGTGGTGCTCACCGACATCGACCAGGCGCGGGTGGACAAGGGCGTCGGCTACGTCCACGGCGAGATCGACAAGCTGCTGGGCAAGGGCCGGGTGTCGCCGGACAAGGCCAACCGCCTCAAGGCGCTGGTGTCCGGGTCGCTGGACAAGGCCGCGTTCGCCGACGCGGACTTCGTCATCGAGGCCGTGTTCGAGGACCTGAAGGTCAAGCAGCAGGTGTTCGCCGAGGTCGAGGAGCACGTCTCGGCCGAGGCGGTGCTGGCCACCAACACCTCGTCGCTGTCGATCACCGACATGGCCTCGGGCCTGAAGCACCCCGAGCGCGTGGTGGGCTTCCACTTCTTCAACCCGGTGGCGGTCATGCCGCTGCTGGAGATCGTGCGCGCCGAGCAGACCGACGACGCCACCCTGGCCACCGCGTTCGCGGTCGGCAAGCAGCTGAAGAAGTCCAGCGTGCTGGTCAAGGACGCGCCCGCGTTCGTGGTCAACCGGCTGCTCACCCGGTTCATGGGCGAGGTGGTCAAGTCCATCGACGAGGGCACCCCGTTCGAGGTGGCGGACAAGGCCACCGAGTCGCTGGGCCTGCCGATGAGCCCGCTGGTGCTGCTGCAGCTGGTCGGCCCGGCGGTGGCGCTGCACGTGGCGCAGACCATGCACGGCGCGTTCCCGGACCGCTTCGGCGTCAGCGAGAACATGGCCGCGTTCGTCAAGGCGGGCAAGACCGCCGTCTGGCAGTGGGACGCGCAGGGCAACCAGACCGTGGACCCCGAGGTCCAGGCGCTCTGGCAGTTCGGCGACAAGCCGCTGACCGGTGAAGAGGTCAAGGCCCGCGCCCTGGAGGCGCTGGCCGAGGAGATCCGGATCATGCTCGACGAGGGCGTGGTCGCCGAGGCGCAGGACATCGACCTGTGCATGATCCTGGGCGCGGGCTGGCCGTTCTGGCTGGGCGGCATCACCCCGTACCTGGACCGCTCGGGCATCTCCGAGAAGGTCACCGGCAAGCGGTTCCTGGCTCCCGGAGTCGCCTCCGTCCCGGCCTGACCCCCGCTCGTCCGCACGCGCCCGGTCCCCTCGCGGGGGCCGGGCGCGTTGCTGTGGCCACTCACGCGGTACGGCCGATCGGGTCAGGGCGAGCCAACGGACGACAACCGCCGCTCACCGCGCGCAACGCCGCGACGACGACCGCTCCGCACCGCGTTCACCGGTTGCTGCGGCGGGGTCACGCACTCGCGCAGAGGAGTGAGGGAGCGCTCCCCGACGTGTCCGGTGACCGATCTTGGGTGGCATGAGCTCCCACCGTCGAAGAACACGCTGCCGCAGCCGCCGCCCCGACCCCGTGCGGGTGGAGGAGCTGGTGTCGTTCCTGCGCCAGGACCGGGCGTGGCGCGACGAGGTGCACCGCCGCCTGGTCGCGCGGCTGGACCAGCGGCTGGTGCGCTCGGTGCGCGCGTGCGGCTGCCGCCCCATCGCCCACGTCGCCGAGGAGCTGGACAGCCAGGCCTGCGTCGACCTCGGCCCCAGCGCGCCCCACCAGCTGGCCAGGGCCGTGTACGGGCAGGTCCGGCTGCGCGGGGCGGCCCGGCTGCGGCAGACCGCGCGCAGCCTGCGGGTGCTGGGCGTCTACCTGTGCGGCAGCGACCTGGCGCAGTGCCCCTGCGCCGCCGCGCTGGCCCGCGACCCGCAGGCCGAGGTGGACGCGGTGGTCCGCGGCGCGCTGGACGGAGCGGGGTTCTGAGGTTTCGGCGAGCCCCGAGGTGGCCACCCGGTCACGGTGGGTGAGACCAGGATCGGGACCGCGGGCTGGCGCTACCCGGAGTGGCGCGGCGACTTCTACCCCCGAGGGCTGCAACAGCGGCTGGAGCTGGAGTTCTTCTCGCGCAAGCTGAACTCGGTCGAGATCAACGGCTCGTTCTACGGCCTGCGCAAGCCGTCGGACTACCGGGGCTGGGCCGACCGCACCCCCGACGACTTCCTGTTCGCGGTCAAGGCGCACAAGATCGTCACGCACGAGCGGCGGCTGCGCGACGTGGCCGACGACGTGGCGGAGTTCTTCGACTCCGGGCTGCTCGACCTGGGCCCCAAGCTCGGCCCGGTGCTGTGGCAGCTGCCGCCGTGGCTGCCGTTCAAGCGCGCCCGCCTGGCCGAGTTCCTGGAGCTGCTGCCCGGACCTCCGGTGCGGCACGCGCTGGAGGTCCGGCACCCCAGCTTCGACACCCCCGAGCTGCTGGAGCTGCTGCGCGAGCACGAGGTGGCGCTGGTGCTGTCGGACTCGCCGCCGGGGCGCTTCCCGGTGCTCGACCACGACACCACCGACTTCCGGTACGTGCGGCTGCACGGTGACGAGGAGCTGTACGTCAGCGACTACTCCCCCGAGGCGCTGGACGGCTGGGCCAAGCGCATCCGGGAGTGGGACACCGACGTCTACGTCTACTTCGACAACACCATGCACGGGGCCGCGCCGCACAACGCGCTGGCGCTGGCCGAACGGCTGGCCGTGCCGGTCGGGTAGCCGTTCAGGGGGCGGGCCACCGGTCCTCCACCGAACCGTCATCCCGGACCAGGAACACCGCCAGGCGCATGGTGCGGATCGTGCTGTCCACGGTGGCGAGCAGTTGGCGATACGTGCCCCTGTCGGGCAGCGCGAGCGCGACGGCGTCCTGCGGGTAGTCCTGGCGCAGCTGGAGGACTTTCATCAGCCCGGCGCTGAACCAGTGCCGCGCTTGCGTCGCGGGCTGAGTGGGTTTGACCTCACCCGCGCGACGCGGGTCGGCGTACGACTTCGAGGGGAATCCCTTCACCTCGACGTGCAACCGCACCCCGGCCCGTTCGGCCACGATGTCGATGCCCCGCTCACGACTGGCCGTCTCGGCGACTCGACCGATGCTCCACCCGCTTGCCACCAGCCAGGTGACCACTTCCCCCTGCACCAGACCTTCACCGCGTTCGACGCCGCCCTTCACCTCCGGAGCGGGTGGTGGGAGCGCCTGCTCACCGGGCAAGCGGTTGCGGATGGGTCGGGCGAAGCCGTCCCGAACGATCTGCCCCTTGTCCGCCAGCGAGCGGCAGCAGCTGTTCACATGCTGGTGGACGACGTGGAGCGCGGACGCGATCTCGGCATCGGTCAGCCCTTCCGGGTGCTCCGCGAGCAGCCGGAGAACGCGGTCGGCGAGCGTCACAGAACCATGGTGGCCGGAATTCGCCCTCCGAGTGCACTGGACCTCGAACGGGTATCCGTTCGAGGTGACGGGTGATGTTCGGATCGGCACATCGGGCTGGGTCTACCCGACCTGGCGCGGCGCGTTCTACCCTCAGGGCCTGGTGCAGCGGCGGGAGCTGGAGCACATCTCCGGCCTGCTCAGCTCGGTCGAGCTCAACGGCTCGTTCTACTCGCTGCAGCGCCCGAGCAGCTACCTGGCGTGGGCGGCGCAGACCCCCGACGACTTCGTGTTCGCGGTCAAGGGCGGCCGGTTCATCACCCACCTCAAGCAGCTGCGCGACGTGGAGACGCCGCTGGCGAACTTCTTCGCCTCCGGCGTGCTCGCCCTGGGGGCGAAGCTGGGTCCGTTCCTGTGGCAGCTGCCGCCCCGGCTGTCCTACGACGAGGAGCGCCTGACCACCTTCTTCGACCTGCTGCCGCGCACCACCTCGGCGGCGGCCAAGCTCGCCGAGGGGCACGACGAGCGCCTGCCCGAGGAGCGGGCGTGGACCACG
The DNA here is from genome assembly GCF_017876325.1 of Saccharothrix coeruleofusca. Classification (NCBI taxonomy): domain Bacteria; kingdom Bacillati; phylum Actinomycetota; class Actinomycetes; order Pseudonocardiales; family Pseudonocardiaceae; genus Saccharothrix; species Saccharothrix coeruleofusca. The sequence goes on along the minus strand of NZ_JAGINV010000001.1, from coordinate 791,797 downwards.
ACCGAGGTCGACCTGCCGCTGCGGCACGCCCTGGAGGTCCGCCACCCCACGTTCCTCACCCCGGACTTCCACGACCTGCTGCGCGCCCACGACATCGCCCTCGTCGTCTCCGACTCGGCGGGCACCTTCCCCTACCTGGAGGACGTCACCACCGACTTCGCCTACGTGCGCCTGCACGGCAACCAGGCCCTCTACGTCGGCAGCTACACCGACGAGCAGCTCGACGCCTGGGCCGCGAAGGTCCGCGCGTGGTCGGCCGACCACGACGTCTACGTGTACTTCGACAACGACACCGACGCCGCGGCCCCGCACGACGCCGTCCGGCTGGCCGCGCGGTTGCGCGATGCCTGACACCGCACCGGACCGGGCCGCGCGGTTGGCGCTGGCGATGCTCCGCGACGGCGACGACTGCACGTGGTGCCGCCGCGTCTTCTCCGAGCGGGTGGCGCCCACGACCGACCACCTGGTGCCGAAGGTCAAGGGCGGCCCGTCGTGGCTGGAGAACGAGGTGGCCGCGTGCAAGCGCTGCAACCGGCAGCGCGGCCACCTCAGCCCGGTCGACTGGCTGGCCGAGTGCGAGCGGCGCGGCTGGCACCCGGACGCCGACCGCGTGGAGCGGGTGCTGACCGACCTGGACGACGCCATCACCGAACGCGGCGGCCAGCGCCGCGCCCGCCCGTACCTGGAGGGGCAGTTGCGCAGGTTGCGCCGACGGGTGCGGTGAAACCACACGATGTGGTGAAGCGTTGCGGAGATCGTCGCCTGCTTGATCGGAAGTGCGGAATCTGGAGGCATGCACAAGGCACTGCTCGCCGTCCTGGCCCTGCCCCTGTTCCTGGCCTCGGCCGGGAGCGCGGCCGGGAGCGCGGCGGCGACGGATTCCCCCTGTGACCGCGGCGAGTTCTGCGCGTGGGCGGGCGTGGACTACACCGGCGCGGCGCACCGGTTGGACCTGGAGACGGCCAACCCGCGTGAGTGCATCCCCCTGCCGGACGGCTTCGTGGCCCGGTCGTTCGCCAACCGCCTGAGCCGGGACACCTCGGTCTACCAGGGGGCGAACTGCTCCACGGAGGCCGACTTCACCACCTACCCCGGCGGCGGCACGTTCGTGCCCGACGCGCCGTTCGTGGTCAGGGCGATCCAGGTGTGGGAGCCCTGAGCGCCCTGGCACCATGAGCCGGGTGTCGAGCACGGACCTGCCCACCCTGTCCGAGATCCGCGCGGCGCTGGTCGAGGCGGGCGCCGATCGGGAACTGCTGCGGCTGGTCGACAGCTCGCGCGACGCGGAGGAAGCCGTCGACCGCCTGTCCGAGGCGGGTGTGGTGTTCTCCGCGGAGGAGTCCGTGGAGGAGATGCTCGACGACTTCGCCCAGCTGCTGGAGCCGGGGATCACCCCGCTGGGCGTGGAGCTGTTCGGGTCGGAGTTCTTCGCCGCGCTGGCGAACGGTGTGGCCGAGGACGACTTCCCCGCCGCGCTGGCCTCCCTGATCGAGGGCGTCGAGGTCGTCGGTGACGAACGGGCGCTGGCGATGCTGCGCGTGCTCGCCGCGCTCGCCCCGCCGGGTGGCGCCCGCGCCGCCGCCGAGGCCGCCGACCGGCTCGTCGCCGCCGGGGTGCGCACCCCCTCGTGGGCCAAGGAGGTCGGCAAGCCCGCGGTGAGCACCTGCTTCGGCTACGCCGATCCGGTGGGCGCGCAGGAGGGCATCGCCATCACGTTCGCCTACGGCCGCAAGTCGCACGCCGTCGTCGTGCTGATCGACCACAGCCTGGGCGGCGGCGTGAAGGACTGCTTCGTCAGCGACCGCCCGGACCTGATCCAGGAGGGCTACCGCGAAGCCGCCGAGCAGCTCGGCACGGCCTACGTCGAGTACAGCCCGGACGAGGCCAGGGCGCGGCTGGAGCGGGCGCTGGGCAACGACGTGTGCGCGGAGCATCCCGACCAGCGCGAGGACGTGCACCTGAGCATGGCGCTGCTGTGCCAGCGGGTCTCACTGCTGTCCGGCTCCGCCGCCGTGCCCGCGGCGACCGTGCACCGGCTGAAGATCACCCTCGGCGGCAGCAAGCCGCCGATCTGGCGCAGGCTGGAAGTGCCGTCCACGATCACCCTGCAGCACCTGCACCAGGCGATCCAGGAGGCCTTCGCGTGGGAGGACTACCACCTGTGGGTCTTCTCCACGCCCGTGGGCGAGTACGGCCCCCGCTCCGACCGCGAACTGGGGCACCGCAGCGCCGCCACCAAGAAGCTCTCCGAGGTGACCCCGGAGGTCAAGGCCCGCCTGCTGTACCTCTACGACTTCGGCGACAACTGGGAGCACCGCATCGTGGTGGAGGACGTCCTGGACGCCGAGCCCGGTGTCGCCTACCCCCGCTGCCTGACCGGCAAGCGCGCCGCTCCCCCGGAGGACTGCGGTGGCGTCCACGGCTACGAGCACCTGTGCGAGGTCGTGGCGAACCCGGCCGACCCCGAGCACGCCGACATGCTGCAGTGGCTGGGACTGGACAGCGCCGAGGGCTTCGACCCGGCCGCGTTCGACCTGGCTGCCGTCGACGAGCGGCTGGCCAAGCGCGCGAAGGTCCTGGTCAAGGCTTGACCACCTGCTGAAACGATCGGCGACGCGGAGCCGATATTCCACTGCACCCGGACTGACGCTCAGTGGAGGCACCGTGAACCGCCCGCGCCGCCCCGGCAAGTGGTACTTCGTCGTCGTGATCGCGAGCGTGGGCCTGTTCGCCGCCATCCCCTTCGCGCACGCCGCCCACCGGCTGCGCAGGAAGGCCCTGTGGCTGTGGACCGCGGCCTACGCGGCTCTCGGAACGACACTGATGATCATCGTTCCGCCCAGTGAGGTGGACCACCCCGAGGGGTCGGCCCAGGACGTGCTCAGCTCGGTCGTCGGCGCTGTCGCCGTGGCGACCGTGGTCGCGGCCTGCCTGCAGCTCAGCCGCGTCCGGCGCGAGGTCTACGCGCTCCCCGAGCCGGTCCTGCCGCCCGCGAGGCCCGCCGACCCGTGGGCGTCCGACCCGGCGGTCGCCGCCGCGCTGGCGATGCGCGCCAAGCGCGACCAGGCACGCGCTCTCGCCGCGAGCGATCCGGTGTTGGCGCGGGACCTGCGCATCGGCCGCCCCGACCTGCCCAGGCAGTACGACGACGGCGGCCTGCTGGACATCAACACCGCCCCGCCCCAGCTCATCGCGGCCGTGTGCGAGCTCGACGCGACAGCCGCCCAGCAGATCGAGGACGCCCGGCGGCGGCACCCCGTCCCGTTCGGCTCGGTGGACGAACTGCTGGTCTTCGCCGACCTGGACGTGAGCACGTGGGACCGGCTGCGTGATCGTGCGGTCGTGATCCCCTGAGGGACGCGGCTCGGCCACCTCCGACGACACCCAAAGCGCCACATCCGGTAACCGCTCGATCCGAGTGCGCGATGGTGCAGGATGGAGCGTCGAGCAGGAGGGGACGGGGTGGACGAGCAGTCGAACAGGTGGCACGAGATCACGCAATCCGCTTTCCGCCACGAGCGGGCGGCGCTGCGGCACGTGCGCGAGCTGCTGCCCGATCGGCACCCCTACGAGGCGTGGTCGAACTTCACCTTCATCTCCCAGTACGGGCACATCAGGGAAGTGGACCTGCTCGTCGCCACGCCGAGCGGCCTGCACCTGATCGAGATCAAGAGCCTCAGCGGCAGGCTCACCAACCGCCACGGCACGTGGGTGCAGCACCGCGCCAACGGCGGCCCGCGGACCTTCGACAACCCCCTGATCCTGGCCAACCAGAAGGCCAAGGAGCTGAAGTCGCTGCTCGGGCGGGCCGCGCAGCGGGACAGGATCGCCATCCCGTTCGTCACGGCGGCCGTCTTCCTGTCCGAGGCGGGCATGGTGTGCCAGCTGGACGACAGCCAGCGCCACGGCGTGTACGGCCCGGAGAACGGCACCTCGTTGCGCAAGATCGGCTCCGACCTGCTCACCGGGCCGGTGAGCAGGTCGCCGATCGGGCCGGAGTTCTTCCGGGCGCTGCCCCGGCTGCTGGAGCGGGTGGGCATCCACCGCACCAAGCGCAGCGTCACGGTCGGCCAGTGGCAGATCGAGCCCCGCCCCTACGACAGCGGCCCGACCTGGCAGGACCACCACGCCACCCGCGAGGACATGCCCGCGGAGTACCGCCGGGTGCGGATCTACCTCTACGAGCGCGAGGCCGACCCGGACAAGCAGCGCTCGATCCGGGCCGCCGCCGAACGCGAGTTCCGGGCTTGCCAGGGCATCCAGCACCCCGGTCTGCTGCGGCCGGTGGACTTCGTCGACCACGAGGCCGGGCCCGCTTTACTCATCGAACAACCGCGTGATGCGCAGCGGCTGGACCACTTCCTCGCCCAGCACCACGCGGAGCTGGACCTGCCGACGAAGCTGGACATGGTGCGCCAGCTCGCCGAGGCGGTGCACTACGCGCACGAGCGCAGGCTGGTGCACCGCGCGCTGTCGCCGCGCGCGGTGATCGTGCAGCCGACCGGCGGCGACTGGACCAAGCCGCGCCTGCAGGTCGGCGAGTGGCAGGCGGCGGCCCGCGGCCTGTCCGGGCCTTCGACCGACCACCGGCTGCGCCCCAGTTCCGGGGCCGCCGCGCACGTCGAGACCACGGCAGGCCCTTACCTGGCGCCGGACTTCACCGACGAGCCGGATGGCACGGTCGCGATCGACGTGTTCGGCGTCGGGGCGATCGCCTACCTGGTGCTCACCGGTCAGCCGCCCGCGTCGTCGCGTTCGGAGCTGGCCGAGCGGCTCCAGCGGCAGGGCGGCCTGCATCCCCGCGCGGTGGACGACAGCATCCCCGACGACTTGGACGCCGTCGTCGCGCTGGCGACCGCACCGGTGGTGAGCGACCGGTTCACCGATGTCGCCGACTTCCTCGAGGAGTTCAGCGCCGCGCAGCGGCCCACCGAGCCCGACACCGAGCACGTCGACCCGTGGGACGCCGCGAAGGGCGAGCGGCTGGCGGGCAGCGATTACGTCGTGCAGCGCGTACTGGGCACGGGTGCGACGGCGCGGGCCTTCCTGACCCTTCACGACGGCCTCGACACGGTCGTCAAGGTGTCGAGGTCGGTTGAGGCGGAAGGCCGCCTGGACGACGAGGCCAAGGCTCTGGAAGACCTGCGGCACGACCACATCGTGGTGCTGCGGCGCAACCTGTTCCCCCTGGGCAACCGCCAGGCGATCGAGATCGACTACGCGGGCGACCGGTCGTTGGCGAAGGTGCTGCGCGAAGAGGGCGCGCTGCTGCCCGACAAGCTGCAACTGCTGGGCGACCAACTGCTGGACGCGCTGTCGTACTTGGAGAAGAAGGGCGTCCTGCACCGGGACATCAAGCCGGACAACCTCGGTGTGCGCAACCACCCCCGGCACGGCCAGGGTCTGGTGCTGTTCGACTTCTCGCTGGCGGGGGCTCCGCTCAAGGACGTCCAGGCGGGCACCCGCGGCTACATCGACCCCTTTCTGGGCAGCGACCGCCGCCCGGACTACGACGCGCACGCCGAGCGCTACGCCGCCGCGGTGACGCTGCACGAGATGGCCAGCCTGGAGCTGCCCTCGTGGGGGGACGACGGCACCAACCCGCAGTTCCTCGACCAGCCCGTGACGTTGTCCAGCGAGCTGTTCGAAGCGCCGCTGCGGGAGCCGCTGCGCACCTTCTTCAGCAAGGCCCTGCACCGCGACGCCGAGCAGCGGTTCTCCTCCGCGGCGCAGATGCGTGAGGCGTGGCGGCGGGTTTTCACCGCGCTGGACGAGACAGGCCCGGCGGCGGTGTCGTCCTCCGGTTCGGACGACCCGGTGGAGCTGCGGCAGGAGGCCGCCGACCGGGCGACGCTGGACACCGCGCTGGACGCGGCCGGGCTGACGCTGCGGGCGGTCGCGGTGGCGCACCGGCTGGGCGCGAACACCGTGGGCGACCTGCTGGACCTGCGGCTCAACGAGGTGCGCAAGGCGCGCGGGCTCAGCCGCAAGACCCGCACCGAGCTCATCGACCGCATCACCGCGTGGCGCACCAGGCTGGTGACCGATCCGGGGGCGATCAGGACCGTCCCGCTGCCCGCGGACCTGGACGGGTCGCGGCTGCCGCTGGACTCGATCGTCGCGCTGCTGCTGCCGAAGGCCAAGCGGCGCAACGACACGCAGGCCACGATCTCCCGCCTGCTGCTCGGGCTCCCCGACGAGAGCGGGGCGCTGCCCGCTTCCCGGTGGCCGACCAACGTGGAGGTCGCCGGGATCACCGGGTTGACGCAGGGCCGGATCGCCCAGGTGCTGTCCGGGCGACGCAAGGCGTGGTCGGGCTTGGACGTGCTCGACGAAGTGCTCGACGAGGTGGTGGACACCCTCGTCTCGCTGCGCCGGGTGGCCGCCGCCGAGGAACTGGCCGAGCACCTGCTGACCCAGCACGGCTGCGCGGAGGTGACGGACCCCCGGCTGCGCCACGCCTACGCCCACGCGGTGCTGCGGGCCGCGTTCGAGCTCGACTGGCAGCGCGAGGAGCAGCGCCTGTCCCTGCGCAGGCACCACGGGCGGGTGCTGCTGGCGTTGCAGGTCGGCTCCCGCGACCCGGTGGACACGCCGTCGGACGAATCGCTGCTGGACCTGGCCGTGCGGCTGGCGCGCGAGGCCGAGGAGCTGGCCGCCCAGGACCCGCTGCCCACCCCGACCGCAGTGGTGCGCGCGCTGGCTGGGTGCGCCGAGCCCACCGGGGAGGTCTTCGACGAGAAGCGCCTGGTCAGGCTGGCCACGGCCGGTTCGGGCTCGGTGCTGGCCAACGTCCGGCTGGAGCTGTACCCGAAGGACCTGCCGCTGGTGCGGGCGCTGCGCCTGGCGCAGGCCGGTGCGGGGCTGCCGGAGGAGGGGCTGCGCGCGGAAGCCGTGCAGCAGCGGGTGGACAACCGCTTCCCCGGCCTCGAGCGCCTGCCCGTCGGCCGCGAGTTGGAGAAGCTGCTCGGCGAGGCGGGGTTCCCGCTGATCTGGGACGGCGAGTTCTACCGCCCCCGGCAGAGTTCGCCCACCACCGCGGTCTCCTCGCAGGCCCCGTCCACCGGCTCGATCAGCCGTCCCCTGGTGGAGGGCACGGCCGCGAGCGACGTGGACGCCAGGCTGGTGGAGGTCGTGCGGCACGGCGGGGTCCGCATCATCACCGTGCGGCGCAAGCGCTGGGCGCAGGCCCGTTCGGCGGTGGAGGCGGCGCTGGAGCTCCCCGTCGTCGACGTGACCACGGCGTTCGTCCAAGCCGTGCGGCAGGTGTCGCGGCAGTTGAACATCCCCGACTTCGACCGGGTGCTGCGCGCCGACGCGGCGGCGCCGGGCAGCAACGACCAGCTCAACCTGCACCGGGTCGTGGAGCGGGCGTGCGGGCTGCTGGAGGAGCGGTGGACGGCCGGGCCGGTGCTGGCGCTGGACGGCCTCACCCCGCTGGGCCGCTACCCGGCCGGGCAGGAGTTGCTGGAGCGGCTCGCGGCGCGGGCCAGGTACGGTGCCGGGACGGGCGGCCTGGCGGGACCGGACGCCTTGGTGCTGTTGTGCCCGGTGGGGGACGAGACGCAGGCCCCTCGCATCGGTGAGTACGTCGTCCGGGTGAACACGCCGGAGGAATGGATCATCGCCCGGTCCCCGTGGCCGCCCGCTGACATACTCCGCCCCCAGGCGAGCTGAATCCGGCAGATCTCGGGACCGGGCGTACCGGTGTGTGGGAACCTGTGCACGCACAGCGACGTCTCATGTGCTTTGAGTTGTCGGGCAGGAGAAGGGGAGTCTCATGCCGTTCCTGGCCAGCGGTGATGCAGGCGGGACCGCCGGCACCACCGGCGGAGTGACCATGCAGGTCGAGCCAGGGCGAATCCTGGCTCTGAAAGCCCGCTACGAGGCGGTCCGCGACATGGTCCAGGACTTCTACTGGGCTCAGCGGGAGAACTTGAAGATTTCATCCTTCGGCGACGACGAAGTGTCCAAGGATGCTTCCAAGGTCTTCCGTAAGAACGCGGACACCGCCATAGACGTGATCACTCGCTTCATCGATGAGCTGAACCTAAACATCGAGCAACTCGATCAAGCGGCCAAGACCTACAACCTGGTCGAGGACACCAACCACAACACCATGCAGCAGCAGAACAGGGGCATCTGAACGCCATGAGGCGACCTTTGGTTCTGACGCTGGCTGCCTTGGCCCTCATCACGGCCTGCACCGCCGAACCCGGCACCCCCAAGGCCGGATCGAACGCCAGCACTGGCGCTTCCACCACGACGCCGACTTCGGCTGAGCCGACGTCGGCGCGACCTCGTGAGATCAGACTCGACGGCCAGGACCCGTGCAGACTCCTCACCTCCGAGCAACTGCCTGCGCTGAAGATCGATCGCGAGGGCAGGCCACGACAGAGCGAGGCGTACCAGACCACGGGGTGCGCGTGGACGGTCACCGGCGCGAGCAACAGTCTGGTGCCGGTGACCAGAGAAGGCATCGAAGCCTGGACCGGCGGCAAGCGCACTGGGAAGGCGACCGCGGTCGAGCCGGTCATGGGTTTCCCGGCGATCACCGTCACCTTGGAGTCGGACTCGCTGAGCTGTGACGTCATGGTCGACACCGCGGAGGGGCAGTACCTGGCCGCTGCCTTCACAGTAAGCCCGAGTTTCCAGGACCGTTTCCCACAGCCGTGCGCCGTGGCGCGGCAGCTCGCCGAAGCGGCCATGCAGAACTTGCTGAAGTAAGGGGGAAGCGTCGATGGGCATCGGCAACCACAACTTCGACGCGCAGTCGCACCAGCAGCTCTACGACAAGATCCACGGCGGGCCGGGTTCCTCGGCGGCGCAGGCCGTGGATGTCGCCCAAGCTGGATGCCTTGGTGCTGCTGTGTCCGGTGGGGGACGAGACGCAGGCCCCTCGCATCGGCGGGTACGTCGTCCGGGTGAACACGCCAGAGGAATGGATCATCGCCCGGTCCCCGTGGCCGCCCGCTGACATACTCCGCCCCCAGGCGAGCTGAATCCAGCAGATCTCGGGACCGGACGTACCGGTGTGTGGGAACCTGTGCACGCACAGCGACGTCTCATGAGCGTTGAGTTGCCAGGCAGGAGAAGGGGAGTCTCATGCCGTTCCTGGCCAGCGGTGATGCAGGCGGGACCGCCAGCACCGCCAGCGGAGTGACCATGCAGGTCGAGCCAGGGCGAATCCTCGCTCTGAAAGCCCGCTACACGGCGGTACGGAACATGATCCAGGACTTCCTGGACGGCCAGGAGTACAACCTGATCGCCAAGCCGCTGGCGGACGACGAGGTGTCGAAGGACGCCGCCGGGGTCTTCGCCGAGAACGCAACCGCGGCGATCGACGTCACCAGGCACTTCATCGATGAGCTGAACCTGAACATCGACCAACTCGACCAGGCCGCGAAGACCTACAACCTCGTCGACGACGCCAACCACAACACCATGCAGCAGCAGAACAGGGGCATCTGAACGCCATGCGCCGAATTCCGCTAGCCGTCATGGTCGCGCTCCTCGCGGCTGGAGGTTGCAGCGCCGAAGGCGGTACGCCCAAGCCTGAGACCACCACCGCCGATGCTCGGACCACGACAGCATCGTCCGAGCCGTCCTCCACACGTCCTCGTTCGATCAGGCTCGATGGCAGGAACCCGTGCGAGTTGCTCACCAGCGACCAGTTGGCCCAGCTGGGGGTCGACCAGGAGGGTCGCTCATCCGAGTTCGAAGCACTGAAGTCGACCGGGTGCACGTGGACCGTCACGGGTGCCAACAACATCCTCGTTCCCGTGCTGCACGAGGGAATCGAGGCGTGGACCAGCGGAAAACGGACCGGGCAACCGGTGGATGCAGAGCCGGTCGCGGGTTTTCCGACGATCACGGTCGCCATCCCAGGCAGTCCCAACCGCTGCGACCTCATGATCGACACCGCAGAGGGGCAGTACCTGGCCGTGGCTTTCTCGGTCAGTCCGAGTTTCCAGGACCGCTTCCCGAAGCCGTGCGACGGGGCGCGGCAGCTCGCCGAAGCCGCCATGCAGAACTTGCTGAAGTAAGGGGGAAGCGTCGATGGGCATCGGCAACCACAACTTCGACGCGCAGTCGCACCAGCAGCTCTACGACAAGATCCACGGCGGGCCGGGTTCCTCGGCGGCGCAGGCCGTGGACGACGCGTGGAACGGCTTCCGGGCAGTGATGGCCAACGCCAAGGCGGAGCTGGAAGCCGCGATCCGGGACGCGGGCGCGGTGTGGGTGGGCGCGGCGGGCGAGCAGTTCACCGGCAGTGCAGCCCCGCTGGTCCAGTGGGCCGAGGACGCCCGCCAGGCCGGGGTGGCGACGCACCAGTCCTTCCAGGCTCAGCAGTCGTACTACACCGGCGCGGTGACCAGGATGCCCGAGCCGGTGCAGGTGTCCTCGACGGCGAATGACGACTGGTTGGGCATCCCGGCCGGGTTCACGCACCTGGTGGGCGGGCAGACCGACCAGGACATCCAGGAGCAGCAGGCCAACGAGGCCAAGCGCGAAGCGGTCCGGGTGATGGACGGCTACCGCGATGGCGCTTCCTCCGCGGTCGCGGCGCTGGGCGCGTTCACCCCGCCGCCGCGGGTGACCACCGAGGTGGCCGAGCCGCACTTCGAGCAGCCCGAGGCGCAGCGGCAGTACTCGCAGCAGTTCTCGGACGGCCAGTGGAGCACCACGTCGGCCACCGAGCAGAGCCGGTCGACCCGACAGACGACCCAGCAACCGACTCAGCAGCAGGTGAGCACGCCGCCGGCGTTGACGCCGGTTGACCAGGACACCACCGACACCTCCGCCGTTGGGCCGCGTCCGGATCTGGTGCCGCGTCCGGGTCCGCTCCCCACGCCTGTCCCCTCCCCCACCCCGACGCCGCCCCCGATCGGCGGGCCGCCGATCGTCGGCCCGATGCCGCCTGGGCTGGTGCCGCCGAAGCCGATGCCGCCGGGACGAGACCGGATCGGCAACCAGGATTCCCGCGTGAACGGCCCTGGCTCGGGACCTGCCAAGGGCACGGGCGTCGGCTCGCCCAGGGGTTTCGGCGTCGCACCGAGGTTCGGTGGTCTGCCCGGCCAGCCTTCCCTTCCCGGCCAGCCGCCCCTTCCCGGTCCGACGTCCGGGATCGGCGGCGGCGATGTCCACACTGGACGTCCCGGAACGACGCCGGGATCTGCCGCGGCGGGTGTCCGGGGCGCAGCCGGTGCACCGGGCATGGGTGGCATCGCGGGCGCGCCGCAGCGGGGCCAGGGCGAGGATGACTTGGAGCACAAGGCCGCCCCCTACCTGGAGGAGTTGGAAGACGTGTGGGGTCAGGACGACATCCCGCGCGTCGCCCCGCCGGTGATCGGGGACGACCAGTCGTGACGTGCACGCTGTCCCGGCTGGAGTTCGACCTGTGCTGGGAGCACCTCGGGCTGGGCGAACTCCCCACCATCCTGTCCATTCCCTCGCACGGTGCCACGCTGGAGGAGCGGCGCGTCCTGCTCCAGGACGCGTGGCGGGCGCTGCAAGCCAAGGGTTTGGCCGAGCGCGGCCGGCTCGACGCGCGGTTGGCGGGGCAACTGGACTTGTTGGCCCGCCCGGAGCGCGAGGTCGACGCCAGGCTGCGGCTGGACGCCGGACCGCGGGTGCGCGCGGTGGCCGCTGCCCGTCGCGGTCATGGGGTGCTGGCCGTCCTCACCGCCGACGCACTGCACCTGCGTGACATCGACGAGAGCACGCTCGCCGCGTCGGTGGTGTCGCTGATCCCTTCCCACCCCATGCCAAGGTCCCGTTCGATCAACCTGCCCTCGGCGGACTTGGAGCGCGCGGCGGCCGCTGCCGGCGAGTCGGCCGCCCGGATGGAGGCCGCGCTGCGGGACAGCGGTCTGCCGCGTCCCGACGCGCAGAAGGTCAGTTCGGTGTTGGGCAGCGTCATGCGGATGGGCCAGTTCGGCACAGCCGTCCGCCCCACCCAGTACGGCAGGCCGGGGCCGAGGAAGCGCGGCCCCTACGCGGTGACCTTCTACGACACCCCGGAAGGGCGGTGGCAGTTCACCCGCCGCCCTTCCGGTGACGGCCGCGCGTGGTCCACGCTCAGCCCGGCCGACCACGCGCGGCTGGTTCACTCGGTGTCGGAACTGCTGGGCCGGACCGGCTGAGCTTCCTCGCGTTCGAACGGCTCCTGGTCGAGCTGGTTGGTCAGCAGCTCGGACATCGTCATGTCCTCGATCGGCTTGTCAGGGGTCACTGGTCCTTCTCTCCGGGAGGCAGGCGCCAACGGCCATGTCGAGCGCCTGCGAGCAGATCCGCCACAGCCGGACGCCCGCGACCGCGAGCAGCACCATGCCGGGCAGCATGAAGGCGTAGGCGAGCACGGCCAGGTCGAAGGCGAGCGCCAGCAACGCCGCCAGGTGCGCCAGCAGCCCGGCGGTGAACAGCACGGGGAACCGCACCGTCCACCGCACCCAGAACGCGAGCACCGGGCTCGTCGCGGCGAGGTGGCGGCACAAGGTGTGCCGCTGCTCCGGAGACATGCGGGCGGTCCTCGACAACAGCGATTGCGAAGCGAGGGCCACCCGCTCGTGACGCAGCAGCACGGCGTTCTCCTTATCCGAGGACGGCGGCGCGGGAGGGGAGAGCGCTAGGAGGAGCGCCACCCGCGCCGCCGCCGTGAGGAGCCTGCGCCACGGGCATCAGGGCGAGGCTGATGTCGTTGCGGAGCAGGCATTCCGGCGAACGCGGCACGCGGTGCACGAACCGGACTGGTCGAGCGCGTGCGCGCGGAGGCATGCGAGCAGCGCGCCCATCAGCCGGTGCGTCTCCGCCCTGGCCAGCCGCAGCACGTCGGCGTCCTCGCCGCACTCGATGCCGATCAGCAGCATTGCCAGGTGCTGGCGGAGCACCTTGTCCACCTCAGAACCGTTCACAGCGCCGAGAATTGCAGCAAAACAAGATCCAGAGCAAGGCTCGAATCTACCTCAATGGGGTGACTTTCCGCAGGTAGAAGCTGTTTCTCTGCTTCGATGCGTGCACACCATGCAAGGAGGTCATCGTGACGAGGCAGAAGTCCGGCGTTATCACCAGGGGAATCGGATTCGAGTTGGAACGCCTGCGAACAGCCGCCAAGCTGACCCTGCAAGATGTCGGCAACGGGCTCGGCGTCTCGGCCAGCACTATCAGCAGGCTGGAGAACGGCAAGCGGGAGCCGACGCCGGAGGAGGTCTCCGCCATCCTGGCGGTCATCGGCGTCATCGGCCCCGAGCGCAACCGTCTGCTGGACCGGGCGCGCGGTGGCGATGGCTCCGGGTTGCTCGAAGCGAGCAACCCGACCGTGCAGAGCCGCACCTACACGAACTTCGAGACCAGGGCGACCGTCATCACCGACTTCGAGCTGATGCTCGTCCCAGGGTTGGCTCAGACTCCCGAGTACGCCTACGCGGTCATCTCCGCCATCCAGGTGGACGAGGAGGAGCCGAGCATCGAGGTTCGCGTCGGCCGCCGGATGGCCCGGCAGGCGATCCTGGCGCGACGCACCCCACCAGAGCTGAACCTGATCATCACCGAGGCGGCGCTGCGCCTGCCGATCGGCGGCCCCAAGGTGATGGCCCGGCAGGTCAAGCACCTCATCGACCTGACCGATCGGGCCAACGTGACGATCCTGGTCATCCCGAGCGCAGTCGTTGGTTACGCCGGGCTACTCGGTCAGTTCGTCATCTTCGACTTCGCAAGCGATCGACCGGTCGTGCACATCGAAGACCGCACGACCGGTCTGTTCCTAGACGACCCAGCGAAGGTCTCGCTCTATAGGCTGACGGTGGAGAAGCTGACGGACGTGGCGCTGGACGAGCAGGACTCGGTGCGGTTGATGACGTCCATCGCGCACGACCTCGACCGAGAGTGAGGTGGAGCGCATGAGCGCGTCTACTTGGCGGAAGAGCACCTACAGCGGCAACGACAGCAACTGCGTGGAGGTCGCGCTAGGCAGCGACACGGCTGGCGTGCGGGACTCGAAGCGTCCTGCCGCCGGTCATCTCTCCATCTCTACCAGCGCCTTCCAAGCCTTCGTGCGATCGTTGAAGATCGCCGTTTGAGTTGTTCGGAGTGGGACGGCTCACGAGCCGTCCCACTCGCCTACCCTGACTCCTCGTGACGTCCCCCTCCCTTGATCGTTCCAGGTTGCTCGCCGACTTGCAGAAGCAGGTGCTGGCCTTGGAGGAAGACCTACGAGAGCAGGTCGATCGACTGCCCGAGGTCAAGGCCAAACTCAAAGCTGACTACGAGAAGGCAGTCAAGGCTCAGCGCACCGCTGCCACCTTCAACTCCTTCCTCGCTGATGAGATCACTCAAGCTGCTGTTGCATGGGTACTCGGCACGGTGTTCGTGCGCTGGTGCGAGGACAACGGACTGATTGACCCGATGCTATCGGGTCCTGGTAATCGCTTGACCGAAGCGGAAGACGCGCACAGCGCATTCTTCCGAGAGCAGCCTCACGCTACCGACGCGGACTGGATCAAACAAAGTTTCAACTCGCTCAGGCGCAGCGATGCGGGCGCGATGCTGTTCGATCGCCGCAACAATCCTGCCTACCGCATCCCACTATCACACGACGGAGCTAAGGCTCTAATTAGGTTCTGGCGCATTCGACACCCGGAAGGTCCGCTAGTTCACGACTTTCATGACAAATCTTGGAATACCCGCTTCCTGGGGGATCTGTACCAAGATATGTCTCAGTCGGCAAAGGATAAGTATGCGCTTCTTCAAACGCCACATTTCATCGAGGAATTTATTCTCGACTACACTCTAAACTCTGCACTCGGCGAGTTTAACCTTAATGAATTTCGCCTCATTGATCCGACCTGCGGTTCCGGACACTTCCTACTGGGCGCATTTCACAGGCTCGTAGATGCATGGCGCGAAGAAGCTCCGGGACTAAGCGATACGGAGGTAGCCCGTCGAGCACTCGATTCCATACACGGCGTAGATTTGAACCCTTTCGCCGTTGCTATCGCCCGCTTTCGACTCATCCTGGCAGCTTGGCGCGTAGCAGGTGTATACCGTATCGAACAGGCCGCAAACCAGCGCTGGGCAGTGACGGTAGCTACGGGCGACTCCTTGCTCGCAAAGAAACGTGAAACCTTCGAAGAAATAGACGAGTTCGTTGGCCTCAAACTCGCATCAGAAGACGTTGATGAATTCCCTTCACTTCTTGACGAGGGCTCCTACCATGTGGTTGTAGGGAATCCTCCATACATCACCGTAGGCGATCCGGCACTTAATCGAGAATACCGCACTTACTACTCGACCTGTTACCGTCAGTATCAACTCACAGTGCCATTTGCTCAAAGGTTCTTTGAACTTGCCCGACGGGCAGGCGCAGATCGTCGTGGCGCAGGATTCGTCGGTCAAATTACATCAAACGGCTTTATGAAACGTGAATTTGGAGCTAAGCTTATAGAGAAGTTTTTTCCCACCGTTGATCTTACGCACGTTATTGATACGTCTGGCGCTTTCATTCCCGGACATGGCACACCGACCGTAATTCTAATAGGACTTCGCCAAATGCCAAGTTCCTCACGTAAAGTGCGCGTAGTTCTAGGGATACGCGGCGAACCCTCCCAGCCGAATAATCCCGCCGAAGGCGCGGTGTGGCAGGCGATCAGAAATCAAATTGAAGTCGTCGATAGCGAGTCGGATTGGGTAAGCGTTACCGACTTTTATCCCAATCAACTTCATAGCCACCCCTGGTCACTTAGCGGTGGCGGCTCAGATGAACTCCTACGGAGGATCGAAAGCGTCAACCAACGCCTGACGTCACTAGAAATTGATACAGGAAGAACCACGCACACCGGCCTTGATGAAGCTTTCTTTTTGCCACCCGACGCCACTAAACGATTGCAGCTTTCCAACGAAACAGTTCCGGTAATATTGGGCGACAACACCCGAGACTACTGTTTGAACAATCGTACGGTCACACTATTCCCATATAATGAAGATGGCACCTCGAAGTCGCCGACCGCCGTCTTCGTACAACACTTGTGGCCTCTACGAAACAACCTACGTGAGCGCATCGACTTCGGTCAACGCCCTCACGAACGCGGCCTTCGCTGGTTCGACCACAGCATGTTTTTCGCCAACCGCTACAAAACGCCCATTTCCATCGTTTTCGCTTTCGTGTCCACACATAATCACTTTACTCTAGATCGCGGCGGGAAAGTATTCAATAGATCTGCACCGGTAATTAAACTTACCCAAGGATCGTCGATTGACGACTACCTTGGCCTGCTTGGCGCATTGAACTCCTCTACGGCCTGCTTCTGGCTAAAACAAGTAAGCCAGAAAAAAGGCGGAGCTGTGCAGTCAGGAGGCGGCTCATCGGATCAACCTTGGTCTTTTAGTTATGAGTTTACCGGAATGAAGCTCGAGCAGTTTCCGCTGCCAGATAAATCCCCCCTGTCACGAGCTCGCAGATTGGATGATCTCGCCCAGAATTTGTCTACCCAGACGCCGTCGGTCATCACTAAGCATTTCACACCAAATCGCAGTTCATTGTCCAAAGCACGCATCGAGTACACCGAACTCCGTGCTCGGATGATTGCCGAGCAGGAGGAGTTGGACTGGGACGTCTATCAGCGCTACGGCCTGCTATCCGATGCCGAAGCGGCCGAGGTGGTCATCCCCGACCCTGCTACCGTTCCCGGCCTCAACCTGGGCGAGCGCGCCTTCGAGATCGTGCTCGCTCGCAAGATGGCTGAGGGCAAGGTGGAGACGCAATGGTTCGCCAGGCACGGCTCGACGCCGATCACTGAGCTTCCCGCGCACTGGCCCGAGGAATACCGGCGCGTGGTCGAGGCGCGTATCGCGTTGATCGAAAAGCGTCGGGATATTGCGCTGATCGAGCGGCCGGAGTGTAAGCGGCGTTGGGCTACCGAGCCGTGGGAGAAGCAGCAGGAGCGGGCGCTGCGCGAGTGGCTTCAGGACCGCCTGGAAGCCCGCCACCTTTGGTATGCCGAGGACGCGAATGGCCTCGAACAGCCCACCGTGCGATCCGTGTCGGAATTGACCGACCTGATGCGCGGCGATACCGACTTCACCGAAGTCGCGCGGCTGTGGGCGACCGACGCGCTGGGCAATCAGGACGCCGACCTGGCCGAAATCGTCGCGGCGCTCGTGGACGAGGAGCACGTCCCGTTCCTCCCCGCCTACCGCTACAAGCCCGCCGGTCTGCGCAAGCGCGCCGACTGGGAGCACGTGTGGGATTTGCAGCGCCAGGAAGACGCGATCGCGGCCAGCATGGGCAAGGAAGTCACCGATCCGGCCGTGCGGATCAAGGTCAAGGAGGAACTGGGTGACATCCCGGTTCCTCCGAAGTACGGCTCGGGTGATTTCCTGCGCAACTCCTACTGGCGACACCGCGGCAAACTCGACGTGCCGAAGGAGCGGTTCATCTCCTACCCGGCGGCGACCCGTGACGGCGACGGGAGCCTGCTGCTCGGCTGGGCCGGGTGGAACCACCGCGACCAGGCCCACGCGCTCGCCGTGCTGATCAGCCAGCGCCAGGGCGAAGAGGGCTGGGAACGGGACCGACTGCTGCCCCTGCTGGCTGGTCTGCACGAGGTGCTGCCGTGGGTGAAGCAGTGGCACAGCGAGGTCGACCCGGTCTTCGGTGAGTCGCCCTACGCGATCTACCAGGGTTTCCTGGACGGGCAGCTCGGCGAGCTGCAGATCGCGTCCGAGGATCTGGCGGCCTGGAGGCCCACCGGTCGGGTGGACGTCTCGCCGCTGCCCCGCAAGGCGGGCAAGCCCCGGAAGGCCGCGCCGCGCACGAAGGTGGACATCGCGTTCACTTCCGAGCAGTACCAGGTGGTAGTCGAGTTCGCGGCGAACGGGCCGATCACCACGGCCCAGGCCGCCGAGGTGGCCGGGCTGCCCGCGCCGAGCGCGCGGGCGCTGCTCAAGGAACTGGTCGAGCGCGGTGACCTCGTGCAGACCGGGCAGGGCCGGGGCACGCGATACGAGGTGGCCGGGCGTTGAGCGCGATGGGCTGGCGGCCGAGCCGGCCGCCAGCCCATCCCGTCACCTCATGGCGTCGGCTATCGCGACTGCCGCCGCGGCCGTGCGGCGGCAGTCGTTGTCCAGTTCGGTAAGCGCCTCGACCTCGATCACACCACCCGCGGTGTTGTCGAACGCCGCTGTGCAGTAGGCCGCGCGGTGCACGAGTTTGACCTCCACGGCACGCGGTGAGCGCGTGGTCAGGTCGATCTGCTCCATGGACCGGGTCCACCTGTCCAAGGACATCGAGGCGCGGCGGGCGACGAGCTGGGTGCTCGTCGCCCCCTCGCGCCAGACGCATCCCTTGCCGTCCTGGTAGCGGCCGACGATCGGCCCCACCAGTGCGCTCACTTCGGTCAACGCCGGGTCGCGCTCGCACACCGACCGCAGCCGCTCGTCGACCGACCGCAGCCGCTCCTGCTCACCGCCGTCGAGCAGAATGCGCAGCAGTGTCCCGGCCAGCACCACGAGGGCGAGGACGACGACGAAGTAGACCGGCCACCTCTGCTTGCGCGGCAGCCAACTCGGGTGGTTCATCGCAGGTAGGTGTCGTCGCTGAAGTCGCCGTCGTCGGCCGGCCCGTAATCCTGCGCGGGGGCAGGGCGCAATCGGTTCTCGTAGGCGTCGGTGACCGCGTTCTTCATCGCGGCGAGATCCTCTGGCGACACGTTCCGCAATGCGGCTCCGGTGTCCTCGACGCCGCGGAGCAGAGCGAGTTCGAAATCCTGACCGCCCGCCTCGGCCAGTGTGCGCCGCAAGTCCGTACGGCCGTCGAGGACTTCCTGCGCGAATCGTGCCACGGCAGGCGAACGCCGCTCGGCGGCCAGCGCTTCGAGGACCGCGTGCCGGATGGCCGACTGGAAATCGTCCACGAGGGTCACCTCCCCGGTGGGGTGTAGGGCTCGAGGGGCAGGTGTGCCACCCGGTAGCCGTCGAAGGACGTTCCTTGGATGTTCTTCAGCAATCCCGCCAGTCCCTCGAGGGTGTTCTTGAAATTGCTGATCATGTTGGCGACTCTGGCCATCATGGTGATGACGCGCTCGACGGCGATGCCGGCGAGCACCCAGCCCGCGACCCCGATGCCGTAGAACTGGACGGTCGCGGTGCCCGCACCCGCGGCGACCGTGGCGGTGATCGCCCAGTCGATCGCAGTGCTCACCAGCCCCGACGCCGCTTTGTACATCTCGGCCGCACCGTCGGCGGCCTCCACCAGCTTGTCCCGCACGTACCGGCAGAACTCCGCCTGCCCGTACAAGGACTCGGACAAGCGTTGCAGATAGGTGAGGCATTCGCCCGCGGCGTTGCCGGTCCACTGCTCCGAGAGGTCCTGGGCGGCCTGCACGACGTTCACCGAGAGGTCCTCGAAGCCGGAGCGCACGCTGTGCCAGGCGTCGGCCACCGAACGGATCTTCGCCCAGTCGCCTGTCCAGTCCCGCATGACCGGCTCGAACGGATCCCAGCCGGCCGTGGACACCAGGGTCTGCCGGACAAACGCGGTAATGCTCAGCCCCACGGCGTCGAGGATGTCCATCTGCCAGCGGAACTGGCCGGAATACTCCCCCGGTGCCGCCAGTCTGCCGCTGGGATCCCGACGCGGGGTGAACGGAGTGGCGGGCTCCCGCTGGTCGGCGGGTAAGACCGCGCCGCGCTCCTTGCCCGGCATGGTGGAGTCGAGCGCGACCGCCGAGTTGTGATCAGTCGACTCGTACATCTCCGCGGTGCTCGTCAACGCCGCCGCGGAGCTGTTCAGCAAGTGACTGGTCTTGTTCAAGGAATCGCCCAGCTCGTCAACTACGGTGGGGTACACCTCGCCGAGCACGGCGAGCAGACCACCCCAGCCGATCTTCGCGTCGATCTCGGCCTGCGCGTAGGACCGCATGGTCCCGGCCTCATTGACCTGACCGCTCAACAGCTCCGCGCACCCGCGCAGAGCGGCGGGCTGCACCGCAAACGCCACTGGCCCTCCCCTGCCAATCGCACCCGTCCCCCAGTGCCGACCCGCAGCATACTGGTGGTAGTCAAATCATCACGGTCGGTGCAGAAAACTCCGGGACAGACCGGTTTCGACGGCGGCACCGGAACGCCACGCGGGTCCGAGGAGTAGCTGAAACGCCGAGCGCCGTTGATACGACAAACACCACCGGAGCATCAGAGGTCCGACCGGCTCCGACGCGCCCACTACGGTGAGGGCTACGGTCGGTTCCCACAGACTGCGAACCAGGGGGTTCACCAGCGTGACCATCGCCGGACCGAACGCGGCACCGCTGCTGCGCGACCTCATCGGCATCCCGTCCAGCGTCCACCGCGGCGACTTCGTCCTCAAGCTGACCGAGGGCGTCGACGGCAAGCGGGACGAGGCGCTGCGCAACTACGTGGTCACCCCGCAGCTGCGCGTGGCGTTCGGCGAGGCGCTGGACCTGATCAGGACCGCGGTGGACGAGCACAGCTCCAAGGCCGCCTACCTGCACGGGTCCTTCGGCTCCGGCAAGAGCCACTTCATGGCGGTGCTGCACGCCCTGCTCGACGGTCACCCCGGCGCGCTGGACCGGACCGACCTGGCCGAGGTGGTCGCCCGCCACCAGTGGCTGGGCTCACGGCGCTTCCTGCTGATCCCCTACCACCTGACGGGCTCGGAGAGCCTGGAAGCCGCCATCCTCGGCGGCTACGTCGACCACGTCCGGCAGCACCACCCCGACCAGCCCATCCCCCAGGTCTACCGGGCGCAGGGACTGCTCGACGACGCGCGGCGGCTGCGCGAGAAGATGGGCGACGCGCAGTTCCTGGCCGGGTTCCCCAACGTGGCCGACGCGGGCTGGGGCGACCTGGGGCAGGCGATGACGGCCGAGAAGCTCGACGAGGGCTTCGCCGCGCCGATCGGCAGCCCCGCCTCGGACGAGCTGATCGCCAAGGTCGTGCAGGCGTACTTCCCCAACTACGTCGACTCCGTGCGCGGCGCGGCCAACGCCTTCCGGCCGCTGGACCAGGGGCTGTCCGAGATCAGCAAGCACGCCAAGAGCCTGGGCTACGACGGCGTCGTGCTGTTCCTGGACGAGCTGGTGCTGTGGCTGGCGGGCAAGATCGGCGACCAGGCGTTCATCAGCAGGGAGACCGAGAAGGTCGCCAAGCTGGTCGAGGCGGGCGACGCCAACCGCCCCGCGCCCATCATCAGCTTCATCGCCCGCCAGCGCGACCTGCGCGAACTGGGCATCGGCGCCGAGCGCACCGGCGCCGAGCTGCAGTCATTCCACGACCGGCTCAACCACTGGGACGGGCGCATCGAGCGCATCACCCTGGAGGACCGCAACCTCCCCCTGATCGCCCACGAGCGCGTGCTCAAGCCCCTGCCGGACAAGGAGCCGGTGCTGCGGCAGGCGTTCCAACGCACCTCGGCGCTGCCGGGGTGGGTGCGCGACGTCCTGATCGGCACCGGCGAGGGCGACGCCTTCGCGCTGACCTACCCCTTCAGCCCGGCGTTCATGGACACCCTGGTGCACGTCTCCTCGGCCCTGCAGCGGGAGCGCACCGCGCTGCTGCTGATGAAGCAGATCCTGGTGAACCGGCGCGACGAGTTCCGCCTCGGCCAACTGGTGCCGCTGGGCGACCTGTTCGACGCGGTCGCCGACGGCGCCGACCAGCCGTTCACCGAGAAGCTCAAGCACGAGTTCGACGAGGCCCGCGTCCTCTACCAGCGCACGCTGCGGCCGATGCTGCTGCGCGAGCGCGGCCTGCGCGAGGACCAGGTCGCCGGGCAGGCAGACGCCGAGCCCAGCGTGCTCAAGGCGTTCCGCAGCGACGACCGGCTGATCAAGACGCTGCTGCTGGCCGCCCTCGCGCCGGATGTCGACGTGCTCCGCGACCTCACCGCCCGCAGGCTGGCCGCGCTCAACCACGGCACGATCACCACCCCCATCGCGGGCCAGGAGGTCGGGGAAGTGGTGCGCAGGCTGCGCAGGTGGGCCAGCCAGGTCGCCGAGCTCCAGGTCGGCGAGGGCAACGACCCCAGCGTGCGGCTCAACCTCGTCGGGGTCAACGTCAACGCGATCCTCGACCGCGTGGTGTCGCTGGACCAGCAGCCCGCGCGCCGCAAGCTGGTGCGGGAACTGCTCTTCGCCGAACTGGGCGTCAACGACACCGGGACCATGCCGGTGGAGCACCCCGTGGCGTGGCGGGGCAGCAGGCGCACGCTGGAAGTGGTGTACGGCAACGTGCGCGACCACCACGACTTGCGCGACGAGATGTTCGAGCCGTCGCAGGACGGTCGCTGGCGGCTGCTGCTGGACTACCCGTTCGACGCCGAGACCCACTCCGCCGCGGACGACCGCACCCGCGTGCACAAGCTGCGCGAGGAGGTGGGCAACCGCGCCGCCGTGGCCTGGCTTCCCGGCTTCTTCACCTCGGACGTGCTGGACAAGCTCGGCAGGCTCATCAAGGTCGAGTACCTGCTCCAGGACCGCACCCGGCTGGAACAGCACACCCGCACCATCGGCGCCGAGGACCGCCAACGGGCCAAGGACCTGCTGACCAACCTGCGCACTTCACTGCGCAGCGAGCTGCGCGAGGCGCTGAAGAACGCCTACGGCCTGATCAGCCGCCCGAAGGAAGAAATCGTCCAGGACTGGCACGACCACCTGGTCAGCCTCGACGCGTCGGTCACCCCCCGCATCGACGCTGGCCGCTCCTTCGCCGACGCGCTGCGGTCCCTGGCGGACCAGCTCTACGCGGCGACCTACCCCGACCACCCCGACTTCGACCCGCAGCGCAAGGGCGACGTCGTCCGCGACGCCGACCTGCGCACGACGCTCAAGCACCTGCGCGCCGCCGCCGATGAGCCGGAGGGGCGGATCGAGGTCGAGCGGCAGCACCGCGAGGCGCTGCGCCGCATCGCGCACCCGCTCAAGCTCGGCGAGGAGCACAACGGCCCGTTCGTGCTGAGCAGGCACTGGGCCAACGAGCTGGAGCGCAAGGCGGCGCAGACCGCGGACGCCGAGGCCGGGCTGGCCGTGCGGACCGTGCGGGGGTGGCTGCGCGAGTTCGGCATGGAACGCCGGGTCGAGAACCTGGTGATCGCAGCCTTCGCCGAGTTGACCCATCGCACGTGGATGCGCGGCGAACGTCGCATCGACCCGCCCGAGACGCCGGACGCGATCGCCGACGACATGGTGCTGCACCGCCAAGCCCTGCCGTCCGCACAGGACTGGGAGACGGCCTGCGCGCGGGCCTCCGTGCTGACCGGTGAGCAGTTGCGGACCGCCGTCATCTCGCCGCGCGCGGTGGCCCGCTTCTTCCGCGTGGTCAAGGAGAAGATCGACAAGCTGCGACTGCCCGCCGTCGACCTGGTCGAGGTGCTCGACCAGCACGCCCAGCGGCTCGGCCTGGACATCGACCGGCCCGCCGGGCGCTACCGGGTGGCGGCGGTCACCAGCGACCTGCTGACCGGGCTGCACCCGATCGGCGAGCCCACCGCCCTGGTGGAGGCGCTCGCCCGGCACGACCTCGGCGGGATCGAGCCGCTGGTGCTGAGCCGGTCGCTGGAAACCGCCCAGGACGTGACCAACGCGCTGCGCTCGGCGGACTGGGCCATCCTCGACTGGCTGGACAACCCCGCCGCGGTCTCGATCAAGGAGCAGCTGCGGGAGAACGCGAACGCCAACGAGCACGCGGTGAGCATGCGCACGGCGTTGGACAACGCCAAGCGCCAGCTCGTCGACCTGCTGCGCCCGCCGCCCCCCGGTCAGGGCGGTGGTGGTACGGACGGCGGTGGCGGCACGGATGGTGGTGATGGTGATACGGACGGTGATGAAACGCGACCGGTCCGCCACGCCCGAGGCGGGCTCGACGAGGTCTTGGCCGAACTCCGGGAGTTCGGTCAGGAGCACCCCGGCGCCACCATCGAGGTGACCTTCCGCGTGGTGGAGGGCGGATGACCGCGACCGACCTCGGCTCGGCCGTCGAGAACGCGGTCACCAGCCGGGTGACCGACATCGTGCGCACGCTCGACGCCGAGCACGGCCCGCACTCCGTCCGAGGGCCGCTGGTGATCGGTATCCGCACCCGCGGCGAACCGGTGTGGAGCGGTGACCCGGAAGGCACCGTGGAGGGCCACCCCGTCCGCTACGCCGCCTGCCCCTCCGTGCTGTCGGTGCTCGACGCCCTCGCGCAGGAGCCACCCGCCGGTGACACCTACAGCGTGCTCGTGATCCTCACCGACCGCGACGAGCGGAGCGAGCTGGGCGACGCCGTGATGGCGCGGCTGCACCGGGAGAGGCTCTACGAGGTCAGCAAGTACACCCTGCTGCAGGACCTCCTGCGGGCCAGGGAACTGGACCCGCGGCTGCGCGGCGGCGACAACGCCTGGCTCGTCGACGCCCTGGTCGACCTCGCGCGTGCCGGGCAGCTCCCCAGCACGACGGGCCGGTCCCTGGGGCGGGAGGTCGCGCTCGGCCACGTCGTGCGCAGCAGGCTCTCCGTCGACCCGGCGACGCTCGACCTCAGCGGGCTGATCACCGCTCTCGACGACCCCACCACCCGGTCCCGGTGGCGCGACCTGGGCGACGACGAGCGCCGCGGCATCACCGACCACCTCGTGGAACGCCTGGGACGCCCCGCGGAGGTGGTGCTGCGGTTGGCCGCCGCCCGCGACGACGTCGTCGCCGAACTGCTCGTCGCCGACGTGCTGGCCTGCGCGCCCGAGGACGACCTGAAGGCCGAACGCGCGTTCGGCGCGTTCGCCCACTCCCGGTTCGGCTCCGACGAACCGCCCAGGGCCGAGCTGGCCGCCGCCGCCGCGCAGGCGGTGGAGATCACCACGCGGGTGGACACACAGCAGACCTGGCGGCAGATCCGGCAGGCGGACGCCCTGCTGGCGCAGCTCAACGCCACCCCGCTGGCCCACCGCAGCCGCGTGCTGCCCAGCGGATTCGCCCTCCGCGTGGAGCAGGCCGCCAGCTCGCTCGACGAAGCGGACCTGCGGGCGGTGGAGCAGCACCACGCCGCCACCGACAAGGCCCCGCTGGTGCGCAGGCTGCGCGCGGCGGTCCGGCTGCGGCGCTGGCTCGACTCGATCCCGGCCGACGTCACCACGCTGCCCGCGGCGCTGCGCGCCCACGCCCGCGACCTGGCCTGGGTGGACAGTGAACTCGCCCAGGTGCGCCAAGGCGCGAACAACCCCGCCGTCGCCCGAGCGCTCGACCGCGTCAAGGCCCAAGTGGTACGGCAACGCGCCGAACTGGACCGCCGGTTCGCCCGCGCGTTGCCCGAAGCGGCCCATAGGCACCCCGACGAGGTCTGTTCGGTCGAGACCTTCCTGCCCACCGTCGTCGCCCCACTGGTGCGCAAGCACAAGGTGCTGTTGGTCGTGGTCGACGGCATGTCCGGCGCGGCGGCCACCGAAATCGCCCACTCGATCGCGGAGAACCCGCGACTGGGGTGGACCGAGGTGGTGCGCTCCCCCGACGGCGGGCGCGAAGCCGTGCTGGCCGCGTTCCCGACCGAGACCACCTACAGCCGCACGGCGTTGCTGACCGCGTCGCTGACCAGTGGAACCGCCGACGACGAGCGCAGGGCTTTCCCCCGGCACACCTTCTGGCCACCGCGCACGCACGCGGTGCTCGTGCACAAGGCGGGCGTCACCGCGTCGGCGGGATTCGACCTCGGGCCGGAACTGGACGCGGAGTTCGCTCCGCGCGACGAGCCGCAGGTCGTCGGAGTGGTGCTGAACACCGTGGACGACGCGCTCAGCAAGGGCAGGCAGTCCGAGGACCCCGCGTGGAACTACCGGGACGTCGCCTACCTGCCCGAGTTGCTGGACCGAGCCGCGGAGAGCGGATGGGTCGTGGTGCTCACCAGCGACCACGGCCACGTGCTGGAGGACGGCTCCGAACGCCGACCGGCCCCCACGGGCACCGCCCGCTGGAGGCTTCCCGAGGGCGAGGTCCACGCCGACGAGGTGCTCCTGTCCGGACCTCGCGTGCTGGTCCCCGAGGGGACCGCGGTGCTCGCGACCACCGACCGCATCCGGTACGGGGCGAACAGCCGCGGCTACCACGGCGGAGCCGCGCTGGCCGAGGTGGCGATCCCGCTGATCGTCCTGCTCCCCCCTGGGATGGAGGAACTCGACGGGTGGGCGGTGCACTCGCAAGGCCCGCCGGACTGGTGGACCGGGCGTCAGGGCGCCCGCCCGGCCGCACCGCCGACCGCGAAGCCCGTCAAGCTCACCAAGCGAGCCGCCAAGCAGCAACCGGACCAACCCGACCTCTTCGCCTCGGACACGCCGTCGCAGTCGCGCGGGGCCCAGCTCGTCCAGTCGAAGACGTTCGTCAACACCCACAAGGACCAGCCCGCCAACCGGGTGCTCAAACCGGAGGTGTTCCGGGACGTGGTCGACGCGGTCCTGGCCGCGGGCGGCAGGCTCCCGGTCGCCGACGTCCTGCAGGCTGCGGGCACGCCCGGCCGCAACCCGCGGGGCCTGGTGGCGGCCCTGGGCCGGGTGCTCAACATCGACCAGTTCCCGGTGGTCGACCTGATCGACAACGGGCGCACGGTCGTGATCAATGAGAAGCTGCTCGACGAGCAGTTCCCGAAGGAGTCCTGATGGCGGCGGTCAGCCCGGCACGCAGGCGGGCGGTGCTCGCCGCGCTGCGGCGCGGCACCGTGCCCGACAGCGGCCTGGACCTGTTCGCCGTCGGTCTCGACCGGTTCGCCCCCACCCTCGACGAGGAACTCGCCTCGTGCGCGGCGGGCGGCGCGGAGTTCAAGGCCGTGCGGGGCGAGTACGGCGCGGGCAAGACGTTCCTGTCGCGGTGGCTGGCGGAACGGGCGAAAGCCACCGGCATGGCCGTCAGCGAAGTGCAGGTGTCCGAGACCGAGACGCCCCTGCACCGGCTGGAAACGGTCTACCGCCGCCTGTGCGAGAACCTCACCACGGCGGTCAGCCCGCCCAGCGCCTTCCGCTCCGTGCTCGACAGCTGGCTGTTCGCGCTGGAAGAGGACGTGCTCGCCGAGGGCGAGGTCGACGGGTCCGACGCCGAGCAGCTCGGCAAGGCCGTCGACGCCTTGTTGGAGCTGCGGCTGGGTGCCATCGCCCGCACCACCCCCGGCTACGCGGCGGGCCTGCGCGGATACCGCAAGGCCGTCGCCGACGGCGACGTCGAGACCGCCGACGGGCTGGCCGCGTGGCTGGCGGGACAGCCGCACGTCGCCGCGTCCGCCAAGCGCGTGGCGGGCGTCAAAGGCGACATCGACCACTTCCAGGCGCTGGGGTTCCTGCAAGGTCTGCTGACCGTGCTGCGCGACGCGGGCCACCCCGGTCTGCTGCTCGTGCTCGACGAGGTCGAAACCCTCCAGCGCGTGCGCAGCGACGCGCGCACCAAGGCGCTCAACGCGCTGCGCCAACTCATCGACGAGATCGACAAGGGCCGGTTCCCCGGCCTGTACCTGCTCGTCACCGGCACCCCCGCGTTCTTCGACGGCCGCCAAGGCGTGCAGCTGCTGCCCCCGCTGGCGGGACGGCTGCACACCGACTTCGGACCGGACACCCGCTTCGACAACGCCCGCGCCCCGCAGATCCGGCTGACCGGGTTCACCCTCGACCGCCTGGTCGAGCTGGGCAGCCGGGTGCGCGACCTCTACGCGGCGGGCTCGCCCGCCGCGGACCGGGTGAACTCCCTCATCGACACCGACTTCCTGGCGGCGTTCGCCTCGAAGGTCGCGGGTGGGCTCGGCGGCAAGGTGGGCGTGGCGCCCCGCCTGTTCCTGCGCAAGCTCGTGCTGAACGTGCTCGACACCGTCGAGCAGCACCCCGACTTCGACCCCCGCCGCGACTACTCCCCCACCATCGACCGGGGCGAGCTGACCGACGCCGAGCGCGAAGCCGCCGCCACGAGCCCGGACGACATCGACCTCGATGTCTGACGCCGGTCTGCGGGCGCTCACCTCGCTGCACCCCGTCATCCAGCACCACGTGGTCAACACCCTGGGGTGGCCGGGGCTGCGACCACTGCAGGCGCAGGCGGTCGAGCCGGTCCTGTCCGGCGCCGACTGCCTGCTGCTCGCGCCGACCGCAGGAGGCAAGACCGAGGCGGCGTCCTTCCCGGTGCTGTCCCGGATGGCCTCCGAAGGCTGGACCGGCACCTCGGTGCTGTACGTGTGCCCGTTGCGCGCGCTGCTGAACAACCTCGCCCCGAGGCTGGCCTCCTACGCGGAGTGGCTGGGACGCCGCGCCGAGGTCTGGCACGGCGACACCGGCCAGGCGCAGCGCAAGCGCATCCTGCGGGAACGCCCGGACGTCCTGCTCACCACGCCGGAATCGCTGGAAGCGATGCTCGTGTCGGTCAATGTGGACACACAGCGCGCGTTCGGCGAGCTGCGCGCCGTCATCGTGGACGAAGTGCACGCCTTCGCGGGCGACGACCGCGGCTGGCACCTGCTGGCCGTGCTCGAACGCCTGTCGCGGGTCGCGGGTCGGCAGTTGCAGCGCATCGGGCTGTCCGCGACCGTCGGCAACCCCGCCGAACTGCTCACCTGGCTCCAAGGCGGCCATCACGACCGCCCCCGGCAGGTGGTGGCACCCGCGGTCGCCGCCGCGGCGACCGCGGAAGTCACCCTCGACCACGTCGGCACGATCGACAACGCGGCCACGGTGATCGCCACCCTGCACCGCGGCGAGAAGCGCCTGGTGTTCGTCGACAGCCGACGCCGCGCCGAAGAACTCGGCGCCGCGCTCCGCGCCCGCGACGTCACCACGTTCCTGTCGCACTCGTCCTTGTCGGCAGCCGAGCGGCGGCGCTCCGAGGAAGCGTTCAGCGAAGCGCGGGACTGCGTCATCGTCGCCACGTCCACCCTGGAACTGGGCATCGACGTGGGCGATCTCGACCGCGTCATCCAGATCGACGCGCCGCGCACGGTCGCGTCGTTCCTGCAACGGCTGGGCAGAACCGGGCGACGGGCGGGCAGCAGCCGCAACTGCCTGTTCCTGTGCTTGGAACGCGATTCGCTCCTGCACGCGGCCGGCCTGCTCCAGCGGTGGTCCCAGGGCTGGGTCGAGCCCATCAGCGCACCGCCCTCACCCCGGCACATCATCGCTCAGCAGTTGCTGGCGTCGGCGCTGCAGGAGAAGACCATCGGTGTGCGGACGTGGCGGCAGCGGTGGGGCGGACTGCCCCTGTTCGGCCCGGACGCACCCCGGATCATGACCCACCTGCTGGCCGAAGGATTCCTCGACCGGGACGGCGACCTCGCGTTCATCGGACCACAAGCCGAGCGCAAGTTCGGCAGGCGCCACTTCTCGGACCTGACCGCCGTGTTCACCGCCGCCCCCGAGTTCCTGG
Organism: Saccharothrix coeruleofusca; assembly: GCF_017876325.1. Classification (NCBI taxonomy): domain Bacteria; kingdom Bacillati; phylum Actinomycetota; class Actinomycetes; order Pseudonocardiales; family Pseudonocardiaceae; genus Saccharothrix; species Saccharothrix coeruleofusca. Next base: position 762,437 of record NZ_JAGINV010000001.1, on the reverse strand, counting down.
TCCTGTTCGGACGCGAGGAAATCGGCCAGGTCGGCGACGAAGCCCTGCTGGTGGAGGTAGAAGGACCGCGGGTGCTGCTGCTCGGCGGGCGCACCTGGCAGGTGACCCACGTCGACTGGCCGCGCCGCCGGTGCTACGTGGAGCCGTCCGACCTGCCTGGACGCGCACGTTGGGGCGGCGGGAGCGGCGGCCTGTCGTTCGCCATCACGCGCGGCATGCGGGAAGTGCTGCTCGGCGCGGACCCGCCGGGGGTGGTCCTGACCCGTCGCGCTCGCACCGCGCTGGCCGACCTGCGCGAGCACCACAGCGGTCACGTCGCCGCCGACGGCACGCTGGTCGTCCGCTCCCCCAACGGGGACCTGCACTGGTGGACCTGGGCAGGAGCCGCGACCAACCGCACCCTGCACGCATCACTGCCCGGTGTGGTGGACCGACGCCAACGCATAGACGACCGCGCCGTGCGGCTCTTCCCCGACCTCAAGCACAAGGAGATCACCTCGGCGCTCGCGGGTCCCGTCGAGATCCGGCTGCCGGAGGTCAACGACAGCGCGGTGGCGGGTCTCAAGTTCGCCGCGGCGCTACCCGAGCCCTTGGCCAGGGCGACCGTCGCGGAGCGCTTGGTCGACCACGACGGTGTTCGGCACGTGCTCACGGAACAACGCCGTCATGTCCGGGAGAGCGCCGAGCGTCCCTGACACCGGCTGTCGGTGCGGCGCGCTAATCTCATCGCGCGGCCCGCCGGGCACCGAGTACGTCTCGTCGCTGCCCCCACCCGCACGTGTATTCCGCGTGCCCAGGTGGGGGATCAACCAGTGGCTCTTGTCCGCCGCAGCGCTCAAGCCCTTCTCGACTCCGTAGACCGGCTGCACACCGTGCTGGAGGAGCAAGCCAGGATCCAGTTCGAGTCCGGCGTGGCCGCGGCCGAGGTGCGCTCGTGGCAGAACAGCCTGCCCGCCTTCCTCACCGACGTGGTGGACGCGGGCCTGGGACACGTCGAAGTGCTGCTGGAGCACAAGCTGCCGCACAATCCCAAGCGCGTCGACGTCATCCTCTGCGGCACGCACCCGCGACGCGGCACGCCGTCGTACGTGCTGGTCGAGCTGAAGCAGTGGTCCAGCGCCGAACCAGCGGGCGGCGACCTGGTGAAGGTCCCCCAGTACAGCGAGCCCGTCCTGCACCCGGTCGAGCAGGTGCGGCGCTACTGCCAGTACCTGGTCGACTCGACCCCGGCGCTGGCGGAACAGCCCGGAACCGTGCACGGACTCGCCTATCTGCACAACGCCCTCCAGCACGGCGTCTGGCGCTTGACCCAATACCAGATGGACGACTACGGACAGCTCTACACGCTGGACAGCCGCTCGAAGATGGTTGACCGGCTGCGGTCGCTCCTGGACACCGATCCGTCCAGCCGCGACGCGGCGAGCAAGGCGGCGGAGGACCTGCTCAACTTCCGGCACGCGCCGTCGAAGCCCTTGCTGAACCTCGCCGCGCGGGAGATCAGGGAGCGCGAGCAGTTCGTGCTGCTCGACGAGCAGCAGGTGGCCTACAGCCTGGTCGTGCAGGCCGTCGAACGGGCCCGCGCGAGCAGACGGCAGACCGTGGTCGTCGTGCTGGGCGGTCCGGGCTCCGGGAAGAGCGTCATCGCGCTGAGCCTGCTCGGCGAACTCGCGCGGCGCGGCCGCAGCGTCTACCACGCCACCGGGTCCAGCGCCTTCACCAACACCATGCGCAAGCTGGCCGGTGCGCGAGCGCCTCGGGTGCGCAGCATGTTCAAGTACTTCAACAACTTCATGGATTCCCCACCGCGTGAACTGGAAGTGCTGATCTGCGACGAGGCGCACCGCATCCGGGAAACCAGCGTCAACCGGTACACCAAGGCCGAAGCCCGGCAGCGGGCGCGCAGGCAGGTGCAGGAGCTGATCGACGCCGCACTGGTTCCGGTGTTCCTGCTGGACGAGCACCAAGTGGTGCGACCGGGCGAGATGGGCTCCCTGGAGGAAATCACCGCCGCCGCTGACGCCTTGGGCTGCGACGTGGACGTCGTCCGCTTGGCGGGCCAGTACCGCTGCGGTGGATCGGAGTTCTTCGACGCCTGGAGCGAAGGACTGCTCGGCGTCGGCCGCCGACCGGCCACGCCGTGGTCCGACCTGGTCACCCGCAGCGACGAGGACTTCGTGGTTCACGCCGCCGGATCGCCCTCGGAGCTGGAGGCATGGCTGCGGGCACAGCAGTCGGAACTCGGCGGCACGGCCCGCATCGCCGCGGGCTACTGCTGGCGGTGGAGCGACCCCGTCGTGGTGAACGGCGTCAAGGTGCTCGTGCCCGACGTGAAGATCGGCGACTGGGAGCGGCCGTGGAACGCCAAACCCGACAAGCGGGTGCCCGACGCCCCGGAATCCCACTACTGGGCCAGCGACGAGCGCGGGTTCGGCCAGGTCGGCTGCGTCTACACGGCCCAGGGCTTCGAGTACGACTGGGCCGGGGTGATCTTCGGCGACGACTTCGTGCGCCGCGATGGCGAGTGGGTCGCGCGACGCCAGTTCTCCCACGACCCCGCCGTGAAGAAGGCCACCGACGAGCACTTCCACGCCCTCGTCCGGAACACCTACAAGGTCCTGCTGACGCGGGGGATGCGCGGGGTGTGCGTCTACTCCACCGATCCGGAGACGCAGGAGTACCTGGCGGCGATGGCACGCTGAGGGCGAGCACCGCGAGCCGCGGAATTGTCGGTGGTCGCGGCTACCGTGCAGGTCATGAGGATGTCGCACGCCGCCGAGCTGACCGCTGACCACCACACCCAGCTGGCCGAGCTGGGGCTGCGGGTCGACCAGCTGGACGACGCGATCTGGGCCGGGATCAACGCCCGCCTGTCCGCCCCGCCGCTGGGGCCGACCAACGGGCCGGGGCTGCTGGACTGGATCCACCGGGTCGGCAAGCTGCGCGAGATCCTCGTGGACGAGGGGTGGGTGCGCCTGGACAAGTGGAACGCGGGCCTGGTGCAGCACCCGAGCAAGCCCATCGTGCTGGGCACGCTGCAGGGCAACCGGCACACCGGCACCCTCGGCGCGCCCCTGCGCAGCGACTACGCCAAGGGCCCCGCCATCGCGGCGATGATGCGCGGCAACGACCACGACCAGTTCACCCTCTTCGACTCGCTGCACACGCACGAGTGGAAGCTGTGGTTCCTGGTCACCTACCCGCACCAGGAGGGCGACCGCATGGTGGTGCTGCGCGAGGTGGCGCAGCCGGAGCCCACGCCGCAGGGCCAGGTGGTCGACCGCTGGGCGCGGCGGATCACGCTGCCGCCCGTGGTGTTCGGCCCCGTGCCCGCGCCGCGCGACGCCTCCGGCCCGGCCCCGGTGGACTTCACGGTCACCTTCCGCGGCTAGGACCGGCGCCGCTCAGCAGGTCTGCGGCGGAGTGGTCCGGGGTGGGGTGAACTCCAGGCGCAGGGCGTCCGAGCGCGGGATGACGAAGGCCGTGCCGGTGGAGCGCCGCCAGTTCTCCTGCACGAAGACGTACTGGCCGCCGGACTGGAGCAGCAGCTTCAACCCCGTGTAGCGATACCGGTAGGCCGTGTCCGCCTCCCCGCACACCAGTTCGCGCACACCTGCCGCGCGCAGGTTCAGGCTGCGTGCGCTGTAGACGGTCACCGTGGGCCGGGACGACAGGCTCGCCTCCATCCGGGCCCCCTCGCGGACGCCCACCCCGTTCGAGTAGTCCCCCGCCGCCCAGAACAGGCCGAACGCCACGAGCAGGTAGGTCACCAGCCACTCGGCCACCCCGAACCACGGACCGAGCCGGACGCCCCCGCCCCACCCCCACCGGCGGCCTGCGAAGACCAGCAGCAGCGCGCCGACGGCCAGGCCGAGTCCCGGCAGTCCGGCGAGGTCCCGGTAGGGGGCCGGGTCGACCGCGATGAACGCCGCCGAGCCGACCAGCACCACCCCCGCCACGGCGGCCACCGGGGCGCAGACGCGCAGCACCCGCGTCCAGGACCGCTCGGACAACCACGCCCGCAGCACCCGCAGCGCCCCGAGCACGACCAGGCACGCGAACCCGACGCCTCCCAGCGGCAGCAGCAGGCCGTTCACCCCGCGCATCAGGATCTCCGGCACCGACTGGTCCAGCAGCGTGTAGTGCACGCGGAAGTACGCGAAGTAGACCTGGGTGTAGAGCAGCCCGAAGAAGTAGAGCAACGCGGTGAACAGCGTGGTGTTCGCGGCCACGGAGGCGACCACCCTGACCGCGCGTGCAGGCGTGGCGCCCTCCCTGCCGGACACCGGTGCCGGCACCGATGCCGCGCGGCGCGTTGGACGCGGGCGGAGAAGCCGCGTGCGAGGAGGCACTGCTCCCCCCTATGTCGTGGGAACGGATTCGCCGGTCAGCTCCGCGGTCTCCTCGGTCGTCTCTTCAGTCGTCTCCTCGGTGGTCTCCTCGCTCGTGGTCCCCTCCCCGTCGCAGAGCCTCGCGGTGATCGTGATCGTCCCGTTGCGCGGCACCGGGTCGGGGCTGATGCGCGACGTGCAACTCCCCTTCCCCGAGATGACGACGTCGATCCCGCAGCTGTCCCGACCGCACAGCCCTTTCAGGTCCTCGCGCACCGAGATCTGCGCCTCGTCCGGGGGAAGGCCGGTCTTGCTGCTGTCGTAGTCGATCGGCCCCCCTGGCACGCCGGGCAGGCGGTCGGGTGGCGGCTCCGGAGGCGGCTCCTCGCCTTGGTCCCCCTGCTCGGTGTCCCCACCGGTCGTCGTGGTCACCTCGGTGGTCCTCTGCTCAGAGGTCTCATCACCGGGGGACTCGCTCGGCCCTGTCGTCCCGCATCCCACCAAGCACGATGCCGCCAGCACCGCGCTCGCAGCCCATCGCTTCACCGTGGCACCTCCCGAGGGATTCCGCTCGTCAAGGTGGTGGAGCGGAGCCGCCGAGAAATACGCCCTTCACCTGTTCGTAGTACATCCGGGCCTGCAAGTACTACCCGGCGCCTTGGGGCGCGCGTGGTGAACTCAGGGGTGCTGGACGTTCGGCTCGCGACTTCGGCGGGACGGGTGGGGGCGATGGCGTCCGGGAGCGCCGGGAGACGAGAATGGCGCGATCATGCTCACGCCCTCGCGCCTCGCCCTCGCCCGCACGCGCCGCGGACTCACCGCGACCGAACTGGCGCGCAAGGCCGGGGTGAGCCCGCGCAGCATCGGCGACTACGAGCGCGGACGGCGCCAGCCCGGTGAGGCCACGGTCACCGCGCTCGCGGCGGCCCTGGGATTCCCGGTCGCGTTCCTGTCCGCCCCGGAAGCCGCGGAGCTGGCGGAAGGTGCGGTGGCGTTCAGCAACGCGGCTCCCAAGTCACGGCGGGCCGCAGCGATCAGCGCGGGACGTTTGGCGGTCGAGTTCGGCAGGTGGCTGGCGCGCGCGTTCGCACTGCCCGCCACCGATGTGCCGAGGTTGGAGCACCCCGACCCGGAGACCGCGGCGGGGATGGTCCGGGCGCGCTGGGGCATGGGTTCCGGACCGGCTCCCAACGTGGTGCACCTGCTCGAAGCCCACGGCGTCAGGGTCTTCTCGCTGCCCACCGACTGCGCCGAAGTCGGCACCTTCTCGTTCTGGCACGCGGGCACCCCGCACGTGCTGCTCGACCCCACGGCCACGCCGGAGCGCGGCCGGTTCGAAGCGGCGCGCGAACTGGGGAGGCTGGTGCTGCCCAAGGGGGACGCAAACGCTTTCGCCAGTGCTTTCCTGCTGCCGCGAGCGGGTGTGCTCGCCTCGGTTCCCGCCGCCGCGGTGACCCGGCACGTCATCGGCCAGGGCAAGCGGTGGCACGTGTCGGCCCTCGCCCTGACCTACCGGCTGCGCGACCTCGGTCTGCTGACCGTCCGCCAGTACCAGGTGGTGTGCGCGGAGCTGAGCAGGCGTGAGCCGGACGGCATGGCGCGGCGGGAGGACTCGCAGCTGCTGACCAAGGTGTTCCGCGCACTGCGCGACCGCGGCATCACCCCGCACCAGGTCGCCCACGAACTGCTGTTCGACGTCGAAGAGCTGAACAGCCTGGTCTTCGGCCTGGTGTTCACCGCCTTGCCGGGCGCGGCCACGGGTCGCCGCCGGGGCAGGGCGGACCTGTCCCTGGTGCCGCCCCGGAGTTGAGCGCCCGCACCGGCCGTGTGGTAGCTCTGCGGGCATGAGCAACCTGGAGGACCTGAGGGATGCGCTGCGCCGGTTCGCCGCCGCGCGGGACTGGGACCAGTACCACACCCCCAAGAACCTGGTGATGGCGTTGTCAGGTGAGGTCGGTGAGTTGACCGACCTGTTCCAGTGGCTGACCCCCGAGGAGGCGGCCCGCGCGATGGATGATCCCGAATTGGCCCGGAACGTGCGCGACGAGCTCGCCGACGTGATGCACTACCTCGTGCGACTCGCCGACAAGCTCGACGTGGACCTGGTCGAGGCGGCGTTCGCCAAGATCGAGCGCAACGAACGGCGCTTCCCGACCGGAGACCTCCGGCCCGTCGAATGAGGAGACATGGACCTGCAGTCCCTGCACACCCTTCACCTGCACCAGAAGGTCACCATGATGGTGAACCGCTACGAGGCTTTCGCCGACAACGGCTCCGGTGAGCCTGGGCCGACCGTGGCGTTCGCCGAGCAGAAGCGGATGACCTTCAAGGAGCAGGTGACGATCTACACCGATTCCAGCAAGCAGCAGGTGCTCGCCGGGTTCAAGGCCCGCAAGGTCATCGACCTCGGCAGCGGGTACGACGTGGTGGACGCCAACGGCCAGTCGATCGGGCTGTTCCGCAAGGACTTCGGCAAGTCGCTGGTCAACTCGACGTGGCACCTGGAGCCCTACGGCGTTCAGGGCACGATGACCGGCCGCGAACGCAGCCAGGCCGTCGCCGTGCTGCGGCGGATCTGGAACTTCCTGCCCTTCGTGGAGAACTTCCCGTTCCCCATGCGCTACCACTTCGACATCGCCCGCGACGGCGTGCCGGTGTTCTCCGTGGACAAGAAGACCTGGGTGCGCGACCACTACCTGATCCGCATCCAGGACCCGACCATCGACCGCCGTCTGGTGATCGCCATGGCGGTGGCCCTGGACGCCTTGCAGTCGCGCTAACCGCTCAGAGGTAGGTGAGCAGCAGCAGGATCAGCGCCACGAGCACGACCATGCCGAGGATCACCGGAGCCCAGGTGGACAGGTCAGCGGACGGTCGTGCTCGGGCGTGCCTGCCCTGTCGCCTGCGTCTCCGCCACGGCACCAAGTCCTCCTCGGCCCACTCCGCGTGCTTGCTCCTCACGTTCATGACTACGAACGTAAGGACCGCGGGGGACGACAGGCAGCGCATCACTCGGTCGCCGTGAGTCGACCGCCCGGACAGCGGCAGCGACATACGGAGGCGGGCTGAAGCCGCAGTGAGCGGAGGCCGTCCGCGTGACGTGGCCGAGGAGCCTGATCGCCGGAACGGCCCAGGAACGCGAAAAGCCCTGTGGGGCACCCGGAAAAACCGGGTGCCCCACAGGGAAAGAATGTTCGGCGGCGTCCTACTCTCCCACACCCTCACGAGTGCAGTACCATCGGCGCTGGAAGGCTTAACTACCGGGTTCGGAATGGGACCGGGTGTTCCCCCTCCGCCATGACCACCGAAACACTATGAAGATAACCAACCCACAGCACCCCATCGCCTCCCACAGGAGGACGACCGGATGGTCGGTTCGGTTCCTTCAGAACCGCACAGTGGATGCGTAGCGTCTTCGTGACAAGTCCTCGGCCTATTAGTACCGGTCAACTCCAGCCGTTACCGACCTTCCATCTCCGGCCTATCAACCCAATCGTCTCTTGGGGGCCTTAACCCACAAAGGGTGGGATACCTCATCTAGGAACGAGCTTCCCGCTTAGATGCTTTCAGCGGTTATCCCTTCCGAACGTAGCCAACCAGCAATGCCCCTGGCGGGACAACTGGCACACCAGAGGTCCGTCCGTCCCGGTCCTCTCGTACTAGGGACAGCCTTCCGCAAGTATCCTACGCGCGCGGCGGATAGGGACCGAACTGTCTCACGACGTTCTAAACCCAGCTCGCGTACCGCTTTAATGGGCGAACAGCCCAACCCTTGGGACCTACTCCAGCCCCAGGATGCGACGAGCCGACATCGAGGTGCCAAACCATGCCGTCGATATGGACTCTTGGGCAAGATCAGCCTGTTATCCCCGGGGTACCTTTTATCCGTTGAGCGACCACGCTTCCACAAGCCATGGCCGGATCACTAGTTCCGACTTTCGTCCCTGCTCGACCCGTCGGTCTCACAGTCAAGCCCCCTTGTGCACTTGCACTCGACACCTGATTGCCAACCAGGCTGAGGGAACCTTTGAGCGCCTCCGTTACCCTTTGGGAGGCAACCGCCCCAGTTAAACTACCCACCAGGCACTGTCCCTGATCCGGATCACGGACCGAGGTTAGACATCCAGTACGACCAGAGTGGTATTTCAACGACGACTCCACAACCACTGGCGTGGCCGCTTCACAGTCTCCCACCTATCCTACACAAGCCGAACCGAACACCAATACCAAGCTATAGTAAAGGTCCCGGGGTCTTTCCGTCCTGCCGCGCGTAACGAGCATCTTTACTCGTAATGCAATTTCGCCGGGCCTGTGGTTGAGACAGTCGAGAAGTCGTTACGCCATTCGTGCAGGTCGGAACTTACCCGACAAGGAATTTCGCTACCTTAGGATGGTTATAGTTACCACCGCCGTTTACTGGCGCTTAAGTTCTCAGCTTCGCCCCGAAGAGCTAACCGGTCCCCTTAACGTTCCAGCACCGGGCAGGCGTCAGTCCGTATACATCGTCTTGCGACTTCGCACGGACCTGTGTTTTTAGTAAACAGTCGCTTCTCGCTGGTCTCTGCGGCCGAAAAATCCTAGCCCGCAAGGGGCTTCAAATCCCTCGGCCCCCCTTCTCCCGAAGTTACGGGGGCATTTTGCCGAGTTCCTTAACCACAGTTCGCCCGATCGCCTCGGTATTCTCTACCTGACCACCTGTGTCGGTTTGGGGTACGGGCCGCATGAACACTCACTAGAGGCTTTTCTCGGCAGCATGGGATCACCCTACTTCGCCTCAATCGGCTATGCATCACGTCTCAGGATACGTGAGCTGCGGATTTGCCTACAGCTCTCCCTACACGCTTACACCAGTACTACCACTCACTGGCGGAGCTACCCTCCTGCGTCACCCCATCGCTTGACTACTACAAGTTCGGTTCCCGCGCTCCACACACCGGCAAACCCGAAGGTCCACCAGCGGCTTTGGGCGGTTAGCATCACAAGCCTCGCCATGGGCGCGTTCACACGGGTACGGGAATATCAACCCGTTGTCCATCGACTACGCCTGTCGGCCTCGCCTTAGGTCCCGACTTACCCTGGGCGGATTAGCCTGGCCCAGGAACCCTTGGTCATCCGGCGGCAGAGTTTCTCACTCTGCTTTCGCTACTCATGCCTGCATTCTCACTCGCACAGCCTCCACGGCTAGCTTCCGCTGCCGCTTCACTGGCTGTACGACGCTCCCCTACCCATCCGAACGACTGCGCACAACCCGAAGGCTGCACGGATCTGTATGCTCGAATGACACGGCTTCGGCGGTGTGCTTAAGCCCCGCTACATTGTCGGCGCAGGACCACTTGACCAGTGAGCTATTACGCACTCTTTAAAGGATGGCTGCTTCTAAGCCAACCTCCTGGTTGTCTGGGCGACCCCACATCCTTTCCCACTTAGCACACACTTAGGGGCCTTAGCCGGCGTTCTGGGCTGTTTCCCTCTCGACTACGAAGCTTATCCCCCGCAGTCTCACTGCCGCGCTCTCACGTACCGGCATTCGGAGTTTGGTTGATTTCGGTAAGCTTGTGGGCCCCCTAGACCATCCAGTGCTCTACCTCCGGCACGAAACACACGACGCT
>NZ_JAGINV010000001.1:2500-747500 GCF_017876325.1 Saccharothrix coeruleofusca | reverse complement strand
CACCACGGTGTGCGCGGACTGCAGCGCCCGCAGCTCCAGCAGCGCCGGGTGCTCCTCGGCCAGTCGGGCGACGTTGAGCAGCGAGCGCAGCGCCGCGGTCTCCCCGCGCGCCCGTTCCAGCGCGGCGCGGCCCTCGCTGCGCGCGACGATCTCGTTCAACGCGGCCTTGCGCAGCTCGGCGGGCATGACCACGTCGCGCACGGCGACCGCGCGGACCTCGACCCCCAGCTCGGCGGCACGGGGCCGCATCCCGGACAGCACCTCGGCGGCGATGGCCCCGCGCTCGGCGTCCACCCGGTCGTGGGAGCGGGTGAGCACGGCCGCCCGCAGCGCGAGCTGGGCGGCCAGGTGCAGCTCGTCGAACGGGGACGCCGCCGCCACCACGAACGCGGCCGCGTCGACGACCTCCCAGTTCAGCACCACCGTGACGCGCACGAGCACGCCGTCGGCGGTCGGCACGTCCTGCCAGGCGGGCGCGTAGGAGCGGGGCCGCACGTCCACGCGGCGCACGACGTCGCGCCAGCGCAACCGGTGCCTGCCGGGGCCGAGCACCTCCAGCAGGGCGCCGCGCCGGAACACCACGCCGCGCTCCCACGGCATCAGCGTGTGCTTCACGTCCCCTCCTCCCGTCCCGCGCGCACCGCGACCCCGGCCGTGGAACGGCGGGCGGGAGCCTGAGCTCGCAAGGCCCGCCGCCCCGTGGTCGACCGGGGTCGCGGCTTCGGGGATCGAACCCTCGCGGTGAACGCGTTCCATGCGGTTGCCCGGCTGGATCGCGGGACCCGGACCGGCACCGCCGTCCGGGCCGCTGACCGGGCTGGAGGAGGGTAGCCCGGCTACTTCTCGACCGTCGCGCCCATTTCCGCGGGCTCGGCCGCGACGACCCACTCGGTGATCCGGCGGGCCACGTCCTGCGCGGTCAGCCCGAGGTCGGCCAGCACCTCGGCGCGCTCGCCGTGGTCGTGGAAGGTCTGCGGGATGGCCAGGTCGCGCAGCGGGGTGGCGACGTCGGCGTCGCGCAGCGCGGCGGCCAGCGCCCAGCCGAAGCCGCCGTGCCTGCCGCCGTCCTCGACGGTGACCACCAGGCGGTGCCCGGCGGCCATGTCGACCAGCTCCGGGGCCACCGGGAACACCCAGCGCGGGTCCACCACGGTCACCCCGATGCCCTGGTCGGCCAGCCGCTGCGCGGCGGCCACGGCCAGCTCGCCGAACGCGCCGACGGCCACCAGCAGCACGTCCTCGCCGTCGCGCCGCAGCACGTCGACCGAGCCCACCCGCTCCAGGGCGGGCAGGTCGGCACCCACCGACGCCTTCGGGTAGCGCACCACGGTCGGGGCGTCGCGCACCTCGACCGCCTCGCGCAGCTCCTCGCGCAGCGAGCCCGCGTCGCGCGGCGCGGCCACCCGGACGCCGGGGATCAGGCCCAGGATGGACAGATCCCACATGCCGTGGTGGGAGGCGCCGTCCGGGCCGGTGATGCCCGCCCGGTCCAGCACCACCGTGACGCCCTGCTTGTGCAGGGCCACGTCCATCAGCAGCTGGTCGAAGGCCCGGTTGAGGAACGTGGCGTAGATCGCCACCACCGGGTGCATCCCGCCCATGGCCAGGCCTGCGGCCGAGGTCATCGCGTGCTGCTCGGCGATGCCCACGTCGAAGCAGCGGTCGGGGAAGGCGTTGGCGAACTTGTCCAGCCCCGTCGGGCCGCGCATGGCGGCGGTGATGGCCACCAGGTCCGGCCGCTCGCCGCCCAAGGCGACCAGCTCGTCGGCGAACACGTGGGTCCAGGTCCGCTTGGACGGGCCGACGTTCTCGCCGGTGATCGGGTCGATGACGCCGGTGGCGTGCATCTGGTCGGCCTCGTGGTTCTCCGCGGGCGCGAAGCCGTTGCCCTTGCGGGTGACCGTGTGCACGATGACCGGCCCGCCGAAGGACTTGGCCCGGCGCAGCGCCGACTCCAGCGCGACCACGTCGTGGCCGTCGACCGGGCCGATGTACTTCAGGCCCAGGTCCTCGAACATCGCCTGCGGGGCCAGCGCGTCCTTGATGCCGCGCTTGGTCGCGTGCAGCGCCGCGTACAGCGGCTTGCCGACGATCGGGGTGCCCTGCAGGGCGGTCTTGCCGCGCTCCAGCGCCCGCTCGTAGCCGGGCTGCAGGCGCAGCGACGACAGGTGGTCGGCCAGGCCGCCGATGGTCGGCGAGTAGGAGCGGCCGTTGTCGTTGACCACGATCACCACCGGGCGGTCGGTGCCCGCGGCGATGTTGTTCAGCGCCTCCCAGCACATGCCGCCGGTCAGCGCGCCGTCGCCGACCACCGCGACCACGTGCCTGCGCTGACCGCCGAGCTGGTAGGCCTTGGCCAGGCCGTCGGCGTAGGACAGCGCGGTGGAGGCGTGGCTGTTCTCCTCCACGTCGTGCTCGCTCTCGGCGCGCGACGGGTAGCCGGACAGGCCGCCCTTCTGGCGAAGGGTGTCGAAGCCCTCGCGGCGGCCGGTGAGGATCTTGTGCACGTAGCTCTGGTGGCCGGTGTCGAACACCACCGAGTCGCGCGGGGAGTCGAACACCCGGTGCACCGCCATGGTCAGCTCGACCACGCCCAGGTTCGGGCCCAGGTGCCCGCCGGTGCGGGAGACCTTCTCCACCAGGAAGCGCCGGATCTCCTCGGCGAGCCTGACCAGCTCGTCGTGGTCCAGCCGCTTCAGGTCGGCCGGTCCGTGCACGGATTCCAGCAGCGTCACCGCTCACCTCGCCCTAGTGGTTCGCACCCCGTTCGCTCGCGAAGTCTACGGACCACCGGCTGAGACGTGCTTCAGCGAGCGGGCTCCAGCAGCGCCACGCACTCCACGTGGTGCGTCATGGGGAACGCGTCGAAGGCCCTGAGCTGGGCCAAATCGTACCCTCGCTGGGCGAAGGAGGCGATGTCGCGGGCCAGCGCGGCCGGGTCGCACGCGACGTAGACCACACGCTCGGGGCGGCTGCGGGCGATCTCGGTCACCACGGCCCTGCCCGCGCCCTTGCGCGGCGGGTCGAGCACCACCACGTCCGGCGGCAGGTCGGTGAACTCCGGCGTCCGCAGCACCTCCTCGGTCTTGCCCGCGTACCAGCTGACCTGGGGCAGGTCCGACAGGTTGCGCCTGCCGTCCTGCACCGCGCGGGTGGAGTACTCCACGACCGCCACCGAGCCGGTGGCGCCCACCTGCTCGGCCAGCACCGAGGCGAACAGGCCCACCCCGCCGTAGAGGTCCCAGGCGCGCTGGCCGGGGCGGCAGTCGGCCCACTCGGCGACCACCTTGGCGAAGGTGTCCGCGGCGGCCGGGTGGACCTGCCAGAAGCCGTCGGCGCGCAGGTTCCACGCCCGGCCCGCGGCCAGCTCGGTGGCCGTGCCGCTGCCCCGGCGCCTGCGCGCCGGTCCGGGCACCTGGCGGCCCCTGCGGCGCTCCGGCGGGCCGACCTCGGTCAGGTGCACCTGCCCGCCCGCGTCCCTGGTCACCACCAGCTCCGCCCCTGCGGGCCAGGTGCGGTCCACCACGTCGTCCAGCGCGTCCGGCACGGCGATCACGCAGTGGTCCACCGGGACGACCTCGTGGCTGCGGTGCTTGCGGAAGCCCGCCCGGCCCTCCGCGTCGACCGCCAGCCGCATCCGGGTGCGCCAGTCCTCCGCGCCGCCGGGCAGCGGCTCCACCACGACCCGCCGCTCCAGCCCGGCCAGCCTGCGCAGCTGCTCGGCCACCACGGCGGCCTTCAGCTCCAGCTGGGCCTGCGGGGTGGCGTGCTGCCAGTCGCAGCCGCCGCACAGCCCCGGACCGGCGAACGGGCACGGCTGCTGGACGCGGTCGTCGGAGGCCACCAGGACCTCCACCGCGTCCCCCCGGCAGAACGAGCCGCCGGAGTCCTCGGTGATCCGCACGACCACCCGCTCGCCGGGCAGCGCGTGCCGGACGAACACCACGCGCCCCTCGTGCCGGGCCACGCAGTGCCCGCCGTGGGCGACCGCGCCGACCTCGACCTCGATCAGCCGCTGCTCCCAGGTGGCCTTCACGCGCCGTCCCGCTTGTCCAGGCCGCGCCGGATCGCTCCGGGCGCGACGACGTCCCTGTCGGTGACCTTCTTCGACGAGGCCAGCTGCCACGGCACGCTGGTCACCATCACACCGGGCTGGAACAACAGTCTGCCCTTCAGCCGCAGCGCGCTCTGGTTGTGCAGCAGCTGCTCCCACCAGTGGCCCACCACGTACTCGGGGATGAAGACGGTGACCACGTCGCGCGGGTTGTCCGTGCGCACCCGCTTGACGTAGTCCAGCACCGGCTTGGTGATCTCCCGGTAAGGCGACTCGATGACCTTGAGCGGGACCTTGAAGTTCTCCTTCTCCCACTCCCGGACCAGCCTGCGGGTGTCCGCGTCGTCCACGTTGACGGTGACCGCCTCCAGCACGTCCGGCCGGGTGGCCTTGGCGTAGGCCAGCGCCCGCAGGGTGGGCATGTGCAGCTTGGACACCAGCACCATGGCGTGGTTGCGGGCGGGCAGCAGCTTCTGCCGCTCCTGCTGGCGCAGCTCCTCGGCGACCCGGTCGTAGTGCTTGCGGATGGCGGTCATCAGCGCGTAGATGGCGGCCATCGCGGCGATGGCGATCCAGGCGCCGTTGGTGAACTTGGTGATCAGCACGACCACCAGCACCGAACCGGTCATCACCAGGCCGAAGGCGTTGATCGACTGGGCGCGGCGCATCCGCCGGCGGGCGACCGGGTCCTCCTCGGTGGCCAGCAGCCGGTTCCAGTGCCGCACCATGCCGCTCTGGCTGAGCGTGAACGACACGAACACGCCCACGATGTAGAGCTGGATGAGCCTGGTGACCTCGGCCTCGAAGGCGACCACCAGCACGATCGCCGCGCCCGCCAGGAACAGGATGCCGTTGCTGAAGGCCAGCCGGTCGCCGCGGGTGTGCAGCTGGCGGGGCAGGTAGCGGTCCTGGGCCAGGATCGAGCCCAGCACCGGGAAGCCGTTGAACGCGGTGTTCGCGGCCAGCACCAGGATCAGCGCGGTGACCCCGGTGATGAAGAAGAACCCGGCCGGGAAGCCGTCGAACACCGCGCCCGCGACCTGGGCGACCATCGTCTTCTGCTCGTAGCCCTCGGGGGCGCCGACCAGCTGGTGGGCCGGGTCCTCGGCCATCTTCACGCCGGTCAGCTGGGCCAGCACGATCAGGCCCATCAGCATGGTGACCGCGATCAGGCCCATCATCAGCAGCGTGGTGGCCGCGTTGCGCGACTTGGGCTTGCGGAACGCGGGCACGCCGTTGCTGATCGCCTCCACGCCGGTCAGCGCGGCGCAGCCGGAGGAGAACGCGCGCAGCACCAGGAACACGAACGCCAGGCCCATCAGGTGGTCGTCCTCGGCGCGCACCTCCAGGCCCGCGGACTCGGCGCGCATCTGGTCGCCGAGCACGAACGCGCGCACCAGCCCGTAGCCGATCATGGCCAGGACGCCGCCCATGAAGGCGTAGGTGGGGATGGCGAAGGCGCTGCCGGACTCGCGGATGCCGCGCAGGTTGACCGCGGTCAGCAGGGCGATGGCGACGACCGCGAACTCCACCTTGTGGGTGGCCACGAACGGGATCGCCGAGCCGATGTTGGCCGCAGCCGAGGAGATCGACACCGCGACGGTGAGGATGTAGTCCACCAGCAGGGCGCTGGCCACCGTCAGGCCCGCGCGGCGGCCCAGGTTGACCGTGGCGACCTCGTAGTCGCCGCCGCCGGAGGGGTAGGCGTGCACGTTCTGCCGGTAGCTGGCGACCACGGTGAGCATGACGACCACGACCACCACGCCGACCCACGGGGCCAGCGCGTAGGCCGACAGGCCCGCCACCGACAGCACCAGGAAGATCTCCTCCGGGGCGTAGGCCACGGAGGACATCGCGTCCGAGGCGAACACCGGTAGCGCGATGCGCTTGGGCAGGAGTGTGTGAGCGAGTCGGTCGCTCCGGAATGGCCTGCCGACCACGAGGCGCTTGGCCGCTGTTGCGAGCTTGGACACGAGTGGAAAGGGTAAGGGGTCTGCCTCCCCTGGTCGGACTAATCATCGGTAGGTTTGGCCAAGGCGTCGTTCAGGAGGAACTCGTGCACGTGGTGATCATGGGTTGTGGCCGGGTGGGGTCGTCCCTGGCCAAGGCCCTGGAGCGCCTGGACCACCAGGTCGCGGTCATCGACAAGGACGCGCAGGCGTTCCGGCGGCTGGGGCCGGACTTCCACGGGCAGCACGTGGTGGGCAACGGTTTTGACCGGCAGGTGCTGGTGGAGGCGGGCATCGAGCGCGCGGGCGCGTTCGCCGCGGTGTCCAGCGGGGACAACTCCAACATCATCTCGGCGCGGGTGGCGCGGGAGACCTTCGGCGTGGACGCCGTGGTCGCCCGCATCTACGACGAGAAGCGCGCCGCGGTCTACGAGCGGCTGGGCATCCCGACCGTGGCCACCGTGCCGTGGAGCACCGACCGGTTCCTGCGGATGCTGCTGCCCGAGGGCGCGTCCACGGCCTGGCGCGACCCGTCCGGCACGGTCGCGGTGCTGCCGCTGGACCTGCACGAGGACTGGATCGGGCGCTCGGTGCGCGACCTGCAGTCGGCCACCGGCTGCCGGGTGGCGTTCATCATGCGGTTCGGCACTGGCGTGCTGCCGGACTCCAAGACCCTGCTGCAGGCCGACGACGTGGTCTACGTGGCGGCGCTGTCCGGGACGGTCACCGACGTGGCCGCCGCCGCGGCACAGGCACCCGAGGAGAGCTGAGTGCGTATCGCGATTGCCGGGGCGGGCGCGGTCGGCCGCTCCATCGCCCAGGAGCTGGTGGCCGACGGGCACCAGGTGATGCTCATCGAGCGCGACCGGGCGCACTTCGAGCCGCACACCGTGGAGCAGGCCGACTGGGTCCAGGCCGACGCCTGCGAGCTGTCCTCGCTGGAGGACGCCGGGATGCAGCTGTGCGACGTGGTGATCGCCGCCACCGGCGACGACAAGGTCAACCTCGTGGTGTCGCTGCTGGCCAAGACCGAGTTCGCGGTGCGCCGGGTGGTGGCGCGGGTCAACGACCCGGCCAACGAGTGGCTGTTCACCTCGTCCTGGGGCGTCGACGTCGCGGTGTCCACCCCGCGCATCCTGTCCGCGCTGGTCGAGGAGGCGGTGACGGTCGGCGACGTGGTGCGGCTGATGACGCTGCGCCAGGGCCAGGCCAACCTCGTGGAGATCACGCTGCCGGAGGACACCCCGCTGGCGGGTTCGCCGGTCAACGCGCTGGAGCTGCCCCGTGACGCGGCGCTGGTGACCATCCTGCGCGGCGGCCGGGTGATCGTGCCGACGCCGGAGGACACCCTGGAGGGCGGCGACGAGCTGCTGTTCGTGGCCGCGGCGGACGTGGAGCGGGAGATCAGGTCCGCGCTGGGCTACTAGCGGGGTGGGGCTCGCGGGCCCCACCCGTTCAGCTCTCCTCGGCCTGCGCCCGGAGCCGCTCCTCGGCGGCCCGGTTCTCCTCCTCGTAGCGGGCCTGGGCGGCCTTGAGCCGCCGGTCCGAGCGGCGCACCGCCCACACCGTCACGGCCACGGCCACGGCCATCAGCGGGTAGCCCATGGCCAGCCGGGCGAAGGCCAGCCACCCCACCGACGCCTCGTCGTACAGCCACCGCTGCACCACGAACCGCGCGCCGAACACCAGCGCCCACACCAGCGTGGCGATGTCGTAGTCGCGCACCGAGGCGCGGTCCTGCCGCCAACCGGTGCCCTGGCCGTTGAGGAACGACCAGATCACCCCCGCCAGCGGCCAGCGGACCAGGATCGAGACGACGAACACGCCGCCGTAGACCAGGCTCTGCCAGATGCCGAACAGGAAGAAGCCCTTCGCCGAGCCGGTGCGGTAGGCGATGAAGGCCGCGATGCCCACGCCGAACACGGCGGAGACCGCGGGCTGCACCGAGCCCTTGCGCATCGCCAGGTAGACGCCGATCAGGACCGCCGCAGCCAACGCGCTCCAGATGGCGGGCATGAGGCCCGCGAAGGCGTTCACCAGGACGAAGACCACCACCGGCAGCGAGGAGAAGACCAGGCCGCTGACGCCGCCCATCTGCTCCAGGAGGGTGGGTTGCTTCTCCGACTCGTTCACTGAGGTCATGAAGCGTTCTGCAGCTCGTAGTAGGGGTTGTAGAGGACCTTGCGGCCGTCGCGGACGGCGATCCGGCCCTTGGCCTTGATGGTGCGGCCCGGCTCGATGCCCGCGATGCGCCTGCGACCCAGCCACACCAGGGTCACGCCCTCGGTGCCGTCGTACAGCTCCGCCTCCAGGGTGGCGACCGCGTCGCGGGGGCACAACTCGACACTCCGCACCCGGCCCATGACCGTCACCTGTTCGCCTGACCTGCAGTCGCACGCCCGGACGGCGCCGACCTCCTCGGCTTTCCGCGAGAGGTCGTCCGCGTCCAACTCGCTGACATCGGTCGTCAGCCGACGCACGAGGCGGCGCCAGTAGCCGCCCCCAGAACTGGTCATCCCCGACTCCTGGCCACTTGAGGGGCCTCGACAGCGAAGCCCGTCCTCAAACCAGCGTAACCGGGTCCACCCGATCGAGTATCCGTCTGGGGGAGGATGTGGGGTCGTGGGTTCGTCACGCGCGGTATTGCTGCCGGGGACGGCGTCGGACGGGGTGTTCGTGCGGTCGGTGTTCGCCGCCCCGCTGGCCTCGGCGGGGTTGTCACTGATCACCCCGTCCGGGGCGACCGTCGAGGAGCACCTGGCCGCCCTGGACGCCGCGTACCTGGGTGAACCACTGATCGTGGGAGGCGTCTCACTGGGCGCGCACGTCGCCGCGGCGTGGGCGGCGCGCACGCCCGAGCGGTGCGCCGGGCTGCTGCTGGCGCTGCCCGCGTGGAGCGGCCCGGCCGCCGGGGCGCCCGCCGCGCTGGCCGCGGCCGTGAGCGCGGAAGTGGTCGAGCGGGACGGGGTGGACGCGGCGCTGGCGGGTGTCGACGGGTGGCTGGGCGCGGAGCTGTCCCGCGCCTGGCGCGGGCACGGCGCGGCGCTGGCCGGTGTGCTGCGCGCGGCGTCCAGCACCGCCGCGCCCACCCTCGGCGAACTGGCGGCGCTGGACGTGCCCGCCGGGGTGGCCGCGTGCACCGACGACCCCGTCCACCCGCTCGCGGTGGCCCAGCAGTGGGCCGCCGCACTGCCCCGCGGCGCGCTGCGCACCACCACCCTGGCCGAGCTGGGCGCCGACCGGACGGCACTGGGCCGCGCCGCCGTTGCCGCTCTGCTGGAGAGCCGGGCCGGTGCCGACGGAGCCACCCGGTCGCGCGTTCGGGACAGTCGGGGAGTGGTTACCGGCCCCGACGGGCGGGGCCGGTAGTACTTGCCGGTGCGGTCAGCGCTGGCCGCCCTGCTGGGCTTGGGAGATGTGGCGGGCGATGGCCTCGGGCAGCTCGATCGGCAGCGGCGTGCGCACCGGCATCGGCTGGGTGCCGCGCACCACGACGGTGTCGCTGATCAGCTCGCGCAGCGCGAGCAGCGCCTGGTCCGCCTGGGGCTCGCTGGGCGCGGCGGCGACCCCGCGCAGCATCCACCGGGGCCCGTCCACGCCCACGAACCGCAGGTGCACCTCGCTGCCGCGGGCCGAGATCTCCTCACCCCAGCGGCCGTTCTCCCGGTTGATCCGGAAGCCGTCGCCCTTGAGCTGGGCGATCAGCTCCGCGCCGACCTCCGGCCACAGCTTGTCGGTCCTCGGCGCGGCGAACGCGCTCACGGTGAGCTGGCCGACGCCGGTGAGCAGGTGCACCGCGCGCACCGCGCCCGCCGGGTCCATCTCCACCTGCAGCTGCGCGCCCTCGGGCACCGGAACCCGGATCGACCCCAGGTCGAGCCGGGTCAGGCCGTCGTCGGGCGCCTGCGACTCGTCGAACGGACCCTCCTCGGGCAGCTCCTCGCCGCCCTCGACGCCGGTCTCCGGCTGCGCCGTCCCCCGGTTCGCGGAGTGCCTCCCGCGCTTGCGGCGCCGTCCGAACATCGCCTCACCCCTCCGTCCGGGCGAGCACGTCGTGCCCGCCAGTAGAGCCGTAGCCGCCCGTGCCGCGTTCGGAACCGGGCAGCTCGTCGACTTCGCGGAACACCGCGTGCTCCACCTTCTGCACCACCAGTTGCGCGATCCGGTCGCCGCGCGCCAGCACCACCGGCTCGCGCAGGTCGTGGTTGACCAGGCACACCTTGATCTCCCCCCGGTAGCCGGAGTCGATCGTGCCCGGTGCGTTGACCACGCTCAGCCCGACCCGCGCGGCCAGCCCCGACCGGGGGTGCACGAAGCCCGCGTAACCCTCCGGCAGGGCGATGGCCACTCCGGTGCCGACCACGGCGCGCTCGCCCGGTTCGATCACCACGTCGGTGGTGGTCACCAGGTCCGCGCCCGCGTCACCCGGTCTGGCGTACGCGGGCATCGGCACGGTGGGATCGAGCCGGGAGAGCAGGACCTCGACGCTGGGCACGGCGCGCGAGACTACCCTGGAGCCGTGAGCGAGAGTGCTGTGACCGCCCCGACCGCCTTCCGCGAGCGGCTGTTCGTGCCGTGGTGGGGCTGGCCGCTGCCGCTGGGCGCCGCGGTGCTGCTGGCCGCGGAGATCCACATGGGCTTCCCCGGTGTCCGGTCGTGGCTGCCCTACGTCATCACGGTGCCGATCGCGCTGCTGCTGCTGGTGCGGCTGGGTTCGCTGAAGGTCGAGGTCTCCGGGGGCGAGCTGCGGGTCGGCGAGGCGCACGTGCCGCTGGAGCTGCTGGGCGAGGTCGAGGTGTTCGATGCCAAGGGCAAGCGCAAGGCGATGGGACCGCACCTGGACCCGATGGCGTTCGTCGCGCACCGCGGCTGGGTCGGTCCGATGGTCAAGGTGGAGCTGCGGGACCCGCAGGACCCGACGCCCTACTGGTTGTTCAGCGTGCGCTCGGCGCGGCGGCTGGCCGAGGTGCTGCGGGCCGCGCGGGCGTGAGCCCCGCCGCCGGGACGCGCCCGGAAAGACGACTGGGCGCCACCTCGGGTGAGGTGCGCGCCCAGGGGGTCGTCGCTGCTGCCTGCCCGCGTCAGGCGCAGTCCCGGCAGATGTACTGGCCGTTGTGCTCCTCGGCCAGCCTGCTGCGGTGGTGCACGAGGAAGCACTTGGAGCAGGTGAACTCGTCGGCCTGCTTGGGCAGGACCTTGAACGTGAGCTCCTCGCCGGACAGGTCGGCGCCCGGCAGCTCGAAGTTCTCGGCGGTCGCGTCCTCATCGATGTCGACGACCCCGGACTGCGTTTCATTGCGCCGCGCCTTCAGCTCCTCGAGGGAGTCCTCGGCGAGCTCGTCGGCCTCGCTGCGACGCGGAGCGTCGTAGTCGGTCGCCATCTTCTTTCACACCCCTGCGGTCAACGGAGACTGGTTCGTGTCGCTGGTTAACGCACCAGCGCTCCTGTTTGTGCCCTCCGACTGGGTGACGGAGGTCTCGCCCCACCGCCGAGCGCCAACCCCCTGTGCGGCGACGCGTAGCAGATGCCCGGCGGTGCGCGGAGCGCGCAGAGGGTAGCTCACGGATCGGGCACCCGCGCAGCGGGTTCCCCCTAATTGAGCAGACGGGTGAGAGGACCTTCGCACGCAGGCCCGATAGGCTTGGCGCGGCTTTGCCGCCTCCGTTGGCAACGGGGCGTTCCCCCGGCGAGCGGGAGCACCCTCCGCAATCGGGTGGTTGCGCGCCGTCGCGGCTCGCCCGAGACGCGCGGCGCTCGGCGACGGCATAGCCTGATCAGCACACAAGCTCCACAACGCCCAGGGGAGGTCGGCGTGGGATCCGCGAGCGTTCCGAGCGGAGGCGGGTCGTCGCGGTACCGGCGGAGGCGACCGCTACCAGCACTGATCCTGTTCGTCGTGCTGGCGGTCACGGCCGTGTTCGTGTGGTCGCGGGTGCTGGAGCAGGCGGGCGACGTGGACGCGGCGATCCGGTGCAACCCGCCGGGCAACACCCCCGCCTCCACCTCGGCCACCGCCGCGGGCGACGGCGCTCCTGCGCCCGCCCTGGGGACCGTGCTGGCGCACGACGCACTGGACCGGACCGACCCCGTTCCGGTGAACGAGGTGCACTTCCGGGTGTTCAACGCCAGCACGCAGCGCAATCAGGCGCGGTTCGTGGCCACCACGCTGGTCGAAATGGGGCTGCGGCAGGCGGCCGAGCCGGACAACGACCCGGTGTACCCGGCGCAGGACATGAACTGCCGGGGGCAGATCCGGTTCGGCGCCCCCGGCGCGGGGGCCGCCCGGACGCTGAGCCTGCTGGAGCCGTGCCTGGAGCTGGTGCGCGACGACCGGCAGGACGCGACGGTGGACATCGCGGTGGGCAAGAAGTTCAACGAGATCAAGCCGAACAGCGACGCCCGCAAGGTGATGGACCAGCTGGCGGCGTGGGCCGAGCAGCAGCCCGAGCGGCAGGGCGGCCAGGTGGCGGAGGCCGCCGCGCCCTCGCTGGACCCGACCAACCTCGCCGCGGCGCGCGACGTCCACTGCTGACCCCGCGAACCGGACGTCGGGGCACCCGAGAGGTGCCCGAACGCTCGGTTCGCGGTGCCTGGACGCTCGGTTCGCGGGAACGGGGGTGGGGTCAGACCTCGCCGAAGCCGCACTCGACGAGGGCGGCGCGCAGCGCGTCGGCGATGCCGGGAGCGGCGGCCAGGGTGGCGTCCGCGCCCAGCTCGGGCGCCTCGCCCGGCAGCAGCACCACCGCGCCCGCCTCGCGGGCCAGCAGCGCGCCCGCCGCCCAGTCCCAGCGGCCCAGGGCGTGCTCGGCGTAGGCGTCCAACCGCCCGGCCGCCACCGCGCACAGGTCCAGCGACGCCGCCCCGGCCCGGCGCATGTCGCGCACCCGCGTGGCCATCCCGGCCCACGTGCGCGCCTGCCGCTGCCTGCGCTCCGCGCGGTAGGCGAAGCCGTAGCCCAGCAGCGCCACCTCCAGCCGGGTCTCCGACGACACCCGCAGCGGCCTGCCGTCCAGGTACGCGCCGTGCCCCCGCGCCGCGGTCCACACCCGGCCGGAGACCGGCTCGACCACCGCCCCGGCCACCGACTCGCCGTCGAGCTGGGCGGCCACCGAGACCGCGTAGTGGGGGATGTCGTAGAGGTAGTTGACCGTGCCGTCGATCGGGTCGACCACCCAGGTCAGGCCCTCGACCGCGGCCGTGCCGCCCTCCTCCTCGCCGATCACCGGCTCGCCCGGCCGCAGCTGGGCCAGCAGCGCGCGCACCAGCCGCTCGGACTCCCGGTCCGCGGCGGTCACCACGTCGGTGATGCTCGACTTGGTGTCGATCCGCGCCACCGCCGACTCCCTGGTGGACTTCACCAGGTCGGCGGCCTGTCCCGCGACTTGGACGGCGACGTCCACCAACGAGCGCGGATCCGAGCGCAACTGTTCCTCCTGCGTCACTCTCACGGGACTATCGGACGAGCTCAGGCTAGTGTCTGCGGCCACGGTCACTGAATCGAGTAGGAAGGCCACGGGGATGGGCATGACCCGCGGGTTCGGCGTGGACATCGGCGGCTCTGGGATCAAGGGCGGTCTGGTGGACCTGGAGGCAGGCGGGCTCGACGGTGAGCGCCTGCGCATCGCCACGCCGCAGCCGTCGACGCCGGACGCGGTGGCCGACGTGGTCGCCGAGATCGTCGAGAAGTTCGGCTGGGACGGACCGGTGGGCATCACGCTGCCGTGCGTCATCAAGAAGGGTGTCGCGCACACCGCCGCGAACGTCGACAAGGGCTGGATCGGCACCGACGCCGCCGCGCTGTTCGCCCGCAGGCTCGGTCGCCGCACCGAGGACGTGGTCGTGCTCAACGACGCCGACGCGGCGGGCATCGCGGAGATGAGGTTCGGCTCCGGCGTCGGCCGGGACGGGCTGGTGGTCCTGCTGACCTTCGGCACCGGCATCGGCAGCGCCCTGTTCCTGGACGGCCAGCTCGTGCCCAACACCGAGTTCGGCCACCTGGAGGTCGACGGCCACGACGCGGAGAAGCGCGCGGCGGCGTCGGTCAAGGAGGACAAGGGGCTGTCCTGGTCCGAGTGGGCGCCGCGGGTCTCGCGCTACATCAGCGTCCTGGAGAACCTGATCTGGCCGGACCTGGTGATCGCGGGCGGCGGTGTCAGCAAGAAGGCGGAGAAGTGGCTGCCGCTGCTGGAGGTGCGCACCGAGGTGGTCGCCGCGGCGCTGAAGAACGACGCGGGCATCGTGGGCGCGGCCGTGGCCGCCGCGCAGGGCCTCCGGCACTGACTTCCCGGCCCTCCCAGCTGCGGAAAAGTCCGCGGTTGCGCCCCGGATGTCAACGGGGCGCAACCGCACCCGGTTCTCGTCGTTACAATGGAACGGTGCCCCGCTGACGCCAAGGCCGGCGGGCTCTCCCCCGTACTCCGGCGACCGAGGATCGCGCGCTTCGGTTTGCCTTGATCGACAGTCGCGAAAGGGCGTACGTGGCAGCCGCGAAGACGACTCAGGCAGCTAAGGCTGACGCCGAGGAGACGCCCAAGGCCACCTCGGCGAGGAAGGCTCCGGCCAAGAAGCCGGCAGCGAAGACCGCCGCGGCGGGCAAGACCGCTCGGGCACCCCGCAAGCAGGGCGCCAAGGCCGCCGCCCCCGCCAAGGCGAAGAAGGCCACCGAGGGCGACGAGCCCGAGGACCTGGAAGGCGCCCCCGGTGACGAGGACCTGGTCGACGACGTCGAACTGATCGACGAGCCGGTCGAGGAGGAGCCGGAGGAAGCCGAGGACGCCAAGCCCGGCGAAGGTGACTTCGTCTGGGACGAGGAGGAGTCCGAGGCCCTGCGGCAGGCCCGCAAGGACGCCGAGCTCACCGCCTCGGCGGACTCGGTGCGCGCCTACCTCAAGCAGATCGGCAAGG
Organism: Saccharothrix coeruleofusca; assembly: GCF_017876325.1. NCBI lineage: Bacteria > Bacillati > Actinomycetota > Actinomycetes > Pseudonocardiales > Pseudonocardiaceae > Saccharothrix > Saccharothrix coeruleofusca. The sequence goes on along the minus strand of NZ_JAGINV010000001.1, from coordinate 732,592 downwards.
TCGCCCTGCTCAACGCGGAGGAGGAGGTCGAACTCGCCAAGCGGATCGAGGCGGGCCTCTACGCCGCCGAGCGGGTGCGCCGCGCCGAGGACGAGAACGAGAAGCTCACCCCGCAGCTGCGCCGCGACCTGCGCTGGATCGTGCGCGACGGCGAGCGGGCCAAGAACCACCTGCTGGAGGCCAACCTCCGCCTGGTGGTGTCGCTGGCCAAGCGCTACACCGGCCGCGGCATGGCGTTCCTGGACCTGATCCAGGAGGGCAACCTCGGTCTGATCCGCGCGGTCGAGAAGTTCGACTACACCAAGGGCTACAAGTTCTCGACCTACGCGACGTGGTGGATCCGCCAGGCGATCACCCGCGCGATGGCCGACCAGGCCCGCACCATCCGCATCCCGGTGCACATGGTGGAGGTCATCAACAAGCTCGGCCGCATCCAGCGCGAGCTGCTCCAGGACCTGGGCCGCGAGCCCACCCCGGAGGAGCTGGCCAAGGAGATGGACATCACCCCGGAGAAGGTGCTGGAGATCCAGCAGTACGCCAGGGAGCCCATCTCGCTGGACCAGACCATCGGCGACGAGGGCGACAGCCAGCTCGGCGACTTCATCGAGGACTCCGAGGCCGTGGTGGCCGTGGACGCGGTGTCGTTCACGCTGCTGCAGGACCAGCTCCAGTCGGTCCTGGCCACGCTGTCCGAGCGCGAGGCGGGCGTGGTGCGGCTGCGGTTCGGCCTCACCGACGGCCAGCCGCGCACGCTGGACGAGATCGGCCAGGTCTACGGGGTGACGCGCGAGCGCATCCGGCAGATCGAGTCGAAGACGATGTCGAAGCTGCGCCACCCGTCGCGGTCCCAGGTCCTGCGGGACTACCTGGACTAGTCGCGAACGCGCGAAGAGCGCCGGCGCCCACTCGGGTGCCGGCGCTCTTCGCGCGTCCGCATGGTGGAATTCGGCGGGCTGTTCGCTCTGGGCTGACGCCTGTGTCGGCGATCACACTAGCGGCCCCGCAACTTCCACCGGACGGAGCAGCGAGAGTGCCTCAGCCGCTGTTCTCGCTGGTCTGAAACCGTTGCCACGACAGCGGAAAGTGATTGCGCGCGTGGCGAACCGGTGGAGTCGGCAGGTTCGAACGGCCGGAGCGGGGGGTAAATGCTGAGTGACGCGGGTCGCCACGGCCCAGGGAACACTGACTTACGCCCGTGCGTCTGCAAGAGTGGAGCCAGCGAACACGACGTGCCAGCCAGGTGTGGGGTGGTCGCAGCTTGAGTAGGGCACCGATCCCCGGTGCCGGGACGGAGGGAGATTTCCATGACCACGACGCTCACCCGCCCCGCGTTGACCGCTGCCGACCGCTGCGACCGCTGCGGGGCTGCTGCCCAGGTTCGCGCCGTACTGCCCTCCGGGGGCGAGCTGCTGTTCTGCGGGCACCACGCCCGCGAGCACAGCACGAAGCTGCGCGAGCTCGCTGCCGAACTGCAGCAGGGCTGATCATCGCGGGCCGTGCCGCCCGCAAGCACCCTAGCCGTCCGGGACGGGAACCCTCACGGGTTCCCGTCCCCCTGCTTTTCGGCGGCGGTCAGACCAGGCCGAGCACGGGCTCGAAGGCCAGTTCGGCGGCGCCGATGAGCTTGGCGTCGCGCCCCAGCGGCGAGCTGACGATGCGGGTGCCGCCCACCGCCCTGGAGACCAGGCTGCGCTGCTGCACGGTGGCCCGCACCCGGTCCACCACCACCTGCGGCAGGGCGGTGAACAGGTCGCCCAGCACGACCAGCTCGGGGCCCAGCATGTTGACCACGGTGACCAGGCCCAGCGCCAGCCACTCGGTGAACTCGCCCAGCCGGTGGGTCACCGACGACGGGTCCGCGGCCAGCGAGCGCAGCTCGGCCACCACCGCCCCGCGCGGGGCGTCCTCGGGCAGGGCCAGCGCCCGGCACAGGGCGGCCTCCCCGATCTCGGTCTCCCAGCACCCCTGGCAGCCGCAGTAGCAGTGCCGCCCGCCGGGCCGCACCACCATGTGCCCCAGTTCGCCCACGTAACCGCCCGCGCCGCGCAGCGGCGTCCCGCTGGAGATGACCCCGCCGCCGATGCCCACGTCGGCGGAGATGTAGACCACGTCGGAGGAGCCTCGGGCGGCCCCGCGCAGGTGCTCTGCCAGCGCGCCGAGCTCCGCGTCGTTGCCGACGTGCACGGGCGCCTGGAGCACGGCGGTCAGCCGGGCGCCCAGCGCCACGTCGGTCCAGTGCAGGTTGGGCGCCTCGTGCACCATGCCGTCGGCGCGGCGGACCACGCCGGGCACCGACACCCCGACGCCGACCGCCGTCACGTCCAGCTCGTCGGCCAGCAGCTTCGCCGAGTCGGCGATGTGGGTGATCACCTCACCGGGCTCGCGGGTGCGGCGGTGCAGGTTCCAGCTGTGCCTGCCCAGGATGTCCCCGCCCAGGCCGACCATCGCCATGGCCACCTGCTCGACGCGGACGTCGATGGCCATGACGACGGCGGCCTGCGGCTGCGGGAGCACCAGCAGGGAGGGCCTGCCCGCGCCGGTGCGCTGCGCGGGCAGGCGCTCGGCCACCACACCGGACTCGGCCAGGCCGTCCACCAGCGCCTTGATCGTGCTGCGGTTGAGCCCCAGCTCAGCCGCCAGCGACGCCCTGGTGGACGGCCCGTCCACGTGCAGCCTGCGCAGCAGCGCGGTGCGGTTGTGCCTGCGGACCTCGTCCGGTCGGGCTCCCGCTGTTGGTGTCGCCACGTCAGCGCGTGGACGCCGCCGCTCGGCGACGGGAGAGCGCGTCGATGCTGGCGGCCAGCAGCAGCACCAGGCCGGTCACGATGTAGACGACCGCGGCGGGCTGCTTGAGCAGGCCCATGCCGTTGGTGATGGTGGCCAGCACCGCGCCGCCGATGACCGCGTCGCGCAGGCGGCCCTTGCCGCCGAACAGCGACGTGCCGCCGATGACCGCCGCGCCGACCGCCATCAGCAGCGTGTTGCCGCCACCGGCGTTCGGGTCGACCGAGCCGACCTTGGACGAGTACACGATCGCACCGATGGCCGCCGCCGTGGAGGCGATCACGAACACGCTCATCCGGATCTGCGGGACGTTGATGCCCGCGCGACGGGCGGCTTCCTTGTTGCCGCCCACGGCGTAGACGTGCCTGCCGTAGCGGGTGCGGTCGAGCACGAAGGTGCCCACCACCAGCAGGAACAGCACGAGCGGCACGACGTACGGGACGCCGGTGATGACGACCACGTTGCTCACCGAGCGGTTGAGGGTCAGCGCGTAGGTGGCGGCGGCGCCGAGCACGAGGACGGCGCCGACCCTGGTCAGCACCATGGGCGTGGGCTGGGCGACCAGGCCCTTGCGCAGCCGGGAGAAGTGCCTGGTCAGCACGACCGCCGCGTAGCCACCCGCGGCGATGACGAACAGGAGCCAGCTGCCCGCGGTGCTCAGGTTGCCGTTGGCGACCTTGAACAGCACGTCGTCGTTGAGGCCCAGGGTGCCGCCCTGGCCGATCAGCTGGAGGATCACGCCGCCCCAGGCCAGGAACAGCGCCAGGGTCACCACGAACGACGGGATGCCGACCTTGGCGACCAGGAAGCCGGTGATGCAGCCGATGGCGGCGCCGACGCAGATCGCCAGCAGCATCTCCACCCACGGGTTCGCGGGCACGCCGACCGCGGCGATGACCAGCGCGACCGCGGCCAGCGCGGCACCCGCCCAGATCCGCATCAGCGCGGCAAGCACCACGGCCAGCACCAGCAGGCCGCAGAAGACGTAGAAGACGGTGTCGCCCATGCCGCCGAGCAGGTTGCCGCCCTTGACCAGGTGCAGCGCCATGACCGACGCGGCGACGCCGGACGCGGTGCCCGCGGACAGGTCGATCTCGCCGAGCAGCAGCACGAACACCAGGCCCATCGCGATGATGGTGGTGCCCGCGCCCTGGGCCAGCAGGTTGGCGATGTTGCCCAGGGTCAGGAAGGAGTCCGACAGGGAGCTGAAGACGATCAGCAGCACCACGAGGCCGAGCAGGGCGGGCAGGGAACCCAGTTCGCCGCCGCGCAGCCGGGCCACGTAGTCGCGCAACGCCTCGCCGGTGGACTTGGAGGTGGTGTCGATGCCGAAGTCGGAGATGGCCGCGCCCTCGGGGGAGGCCTTCTCGCTGGTGGTGTTGGTCATGCGGGAGTCCTCGGTTCTGGCTCGCTGGCGCGGCGTCAGATGGTGGCGGATTCGGGTCGGGCGATGCCCAGCTCGCCGGAGCGGCCCGCGGTGATCAGCTCGACCACCTGGCCGTGGGTGACGTCCTTGGTGGGCACCTCGGCGGCCATGCGGCCCAGGTACAGGCAGGCGATGCGGTCGGCGACCTCGAACACGTCGTTCATGTTGTGGCTGATCAGCACCACGCCCAGGCCCTGCTCGGCGAGCCTGCGGACCAGGTCGAGCACCTGGCGGGTCTGCGCCACGCCCAGCGCGGCGGTCGGCTCGTCCAGCAGCACGACCTTGCTGTTCCACAGCACGGCCTTGGCGATGGCCACGGTCTGCCGCTGACCGCCGGACAACGAGGACACCTGGGTGCGCACCGACTTGACCGTGCGCACCGACAGCGAGGTCAGCGTCTTGCGCGCGGCCTGCTCCATGTCGGTCTCGTCCAGCATCCCCGCCTTGCCGCGCTCGCGGCCCAGGAACATGTTCTGGACGATGTCGAGGTTGTCGCACAGCGCGAGGTCCTGGTAGACGACCTCGATGCCCAGGGCGGCCGCGTCGCGGGGGCCGTTGATGGTGACCGGCTTGCCGTCGAAGACGACCTCGCCGGAGTCGATCGGGTGGATGCCCGCGATGCTCTTGACCAGCGTCGACTTGCCCGCGCCGTTGTCGCCGACCAGGGCCGTCACCTCGCCCGCGCGGACGGTGAAGTCGATGTCGTGCAGCACGTGCACAGGTCCGAAGCTCTTGTTGACGCCGCGCAGTTCGAGAATCGGCTCGCTCACTGCATTCCCTCCGTGGGTGGCACGCCGAAGGCGGGGTGCGGCCAGCGCACCCCGCCGCGGCGAGCGGTGACTACTTGATGCCGAGTTCGCCGCAGGTGGCGGCCAGGTCGGCGACGCAGACCTCGGACGCCTTGACGAAGCCCTCGTCCACGACCACCTTGACGTTGTCCTTGGTGATCAGCTGCGCGGTCAGCAGCACGGACTTGACCTCGCGGTTGCCCTTCGGGTCCTTCTCCACGCCGTTGGCCAGCGCGTCGGCGGCGGCGGTGTCGCCCTTGACCAGCGCGGCGGCCAGCTTGGCGGCGGCGTTGGCCTCCTCGTCGATGGGCTTGAACACGGTCATGTACTGGTCGCCGCGCAGGATGGCCTGCAGGCCCTCCGGGGTGGCGTCCTGACCGGTCACCGGCACCTTGCCGTTGAGGTTGTACTTCTTCAGGACGGTGATCACCGCGCCCGCGAGGCCGTCGTTGGCGGCGACGACGCCGTCGACCTTCTGGCCGTTGCCGGTGAAGATCTGCTCGAAGGTCTGGCCGCCCTTCTGGTTGTCCCACTCCTCGATGGGCTGGGACTGCACCAGCTTCAGGTCGCCCGAGTCGTACTTGGGCTTGAGGACGTTCTGCTGGCCGTTGTAGAACAGGGTGGCGTTGTTGTCCGTCGGCGCGCCCTCGATCTCGATGACCTCGGCGGGCTTCTTGCCCGCGGCCAACTTGCCCAGGCCGTCGACCAGGCCCTGGCCCTGCAGCTCGCCGACCTTGGTGTTGTCGAACGAGACGTAGTAGTCCGAGGTGCCGCCCAGGTTCAGGCGGTCGTAGTCGATGACCTTGATGCCCTGGGCCTGGGCCTTCTTGGCCACCGTGGCGCCGACCTCGCTGTTGGGCGTGGCGATGATCAGGACCTTGACGCCCGCGTTGATCATGCCGTCGGCCAGCGTGGAGAACTTCTGCACGTCGCCCTGGGCGTTCTGGATGTCGGGGTCCAGGCCCTCGGCCTTGAGCGCCTTCTCCAGCAGGGGCTTGTCGAAGCCCTCCCAGCGGGCCGAGGACTTGGTCTCGGGCAGGATGACGCCGACCTTCTCCCCGCCGTTCGAGCCGCTGTTCGTGTTGGTGTCCGAGGTGCTGCTGCCACCCGAGGACGTGTTGGCGCCACACGCCGTCATGGCCACGGCCAAGCCGGTGCTCACGGCGATGAGAGCAAGGCTCTTGCTGCGCATCCGCCATCCCTTTCACTGCGCTGTGTCTGCTGGTGGGCAGAGAATGTTGTGGCGCACAACGTATGCCCGCACATGCGGTGACCGGAAGCACACTTGACCGATAAAGGCAGCACGATGCGCTAACGACGAGGTAACTCCGCATTAATACATCTACGCCGATCGGCGTAGTCGAGCACGCTGCGTCACCAAGAGCGCAGGGTGGCGATCCGCTCTTCGAGCTGCTCGATGCTCGCCATCGCCGTCGGCGGACCGCCGCAGTACTCCCGCAGCTGGTTGTGGATCTTGCCGTGCGGCTTCTTGGTGCGGTGGTGGTGCATGGCCACCAGGGTGTTGAGCTCCTTGCGCAGCGCGGCCAGCCGCTCCTGCACGCTCGCGGGCCGCGCGGGCGGCGGCGGGGCGGCGGGCGCGGGCGCTGCGGCCTGCCGCTTGCTGGCCTCCACCAGCTGCTTCTCCTGGCGCTGCCGCAGCAGCTCGCGCACCTGGTCGGGCTCCAGCAGACCGGGCAGGCCCAGGTACTCCTGCTCCTCCTCGCTGCCCGCGAACGCCGCGGTGCCGAACGACGACCCGTCGTAGATCACCTGGTCCAGCTCGGCCGAGGCGCCCAGCGCGGTGAACGCCCGCTCCTCCTCGCCCGGCTCGTCCTGGACCTGGTTGGCCTGCGCCAGCAGCTCGTCGTCCCAGCCGTCCTTCTCCCGGTGCGGCTTGCCGATGACGTGGTCGCGCTGCTGCTCCAGCTCGCTGGCCAGCCCCAGCAGCACCGGCACGCTGGGCAGGAACACGCTGGCCGTCTCGCCCTTGGCCCGCGCCCGCACGAACCGGCCGATGGCCTGGGCGAAGAACAGCGGCGTGGAGGCGCTGGTGGCGTACACGCCCACCGCCAGCCGCGGCACGTCCACGCCCTCGGACACCATGCGCACGGCGATCAGCCAGCGCTCGTTCGAGGCGGAGAACTCCGCGATGCGGCCGGATGCCTTCGGGTCGTCGGAGAGCACCAGCGTGGCGTCGTGGCCGGTGGTGCGCTTGAGGATCTCCGCGTACGCCTTGGCGGTGGTCTGGTCGGTGGCGATCACCAGGCCGCCCGCGTCCGGGATGCCGTTCGCGCGCAGCTGGCTCAACCGCAGGTCGGCCGCCTTGAGCACGGACGGGATCCACTCGCCGGTCGGGTCCAGCGCGGTGCGCCACGCCCGCGCGGTCTGCTCCTGGGTCAGCGGCTCCCCCAGCCGCGCGGTGAACTCCTCCCCCGCGCTGGTCCGCCAGCTCGCCTCACCCGAGTACGCCAGGAAGATCACCGGCCGGACCACGCCGTCGCGCAGCGCGTCGGCGTAGCCGTAGGCGTGGTCCGCGCGGCTGCGCGGCGCCCCGTCCGGGCCGGGCTCGTAGGTGATGAACGGGATCGGCGAGTCGTCGCTGCGGAACGGCGTACCGGTCAGGCACAGCCTGCGCACCGCGGGCGTGAACGCCTCCCGGATCGCGTCGCCCCACGACTTGGCGTCGCCGCCGTGGTGCACCTCGTCCAGCAGCACCAGCGTCTTGCGGTTCTCCGTGCGCACGCGGTGCAGCGTCGGGTGCGCGGCCACCTGGGCGTAGGTCACCGCCACGCCGTGGTAGTCCCGCGAGGTCACCGCGTTGGTGTTGCGGAAGTTCGAGTCGATCGCGATGCCCGCCTCGGCGGCGGCCTTGGCCCACTGGTGCTTGAGGTGCTCGGTCGGGGTCACCACGGTGACCGCCTCGACCGTGCGGTCGGCCAGCAGCTCGGCGGCCACCCGCAGCCCGAAGGTCGTCTTGCCCGCGCCGGGCGTGGCGACCGCGAGGAAGTCCTTGGGGCCGGAAGCCAGGTACTTGGTCAACGCGCGCCGCTGCCACGCGCGCAGCGGCCTGGAGGGTGCGCCTTGCGGGAGCGACAACCTGCGATCCTCTCTGCGTTCGCCGTTCGGGCAGCTCGCGGGCGTCGGACATGCGAATGCCCTCGTTGCGGGCGACCGTCGAGGGCTCGCACAGCCTACCCGCTCCGGATGGGCCACTCCGCCGCCGATGCCGCGAAATCGCTCACGATGCACCATGCTGGGTGGTGCGATGGGGTCGGCAACCGATCGGACGGCACGCGGCGCACCCCGCAAGGGGCCGTGGCGGTTGTTGGCGCGCACGCTGTCCAAGGCCTGGGAGGGCAACATCTTCTCCGAGGCCGCCGAGGCCGCGTTCTGGCAGACCCTGTCGTTCCCGCCGCTGCTGCTGGGCCTGCTGGGCAGCATGGGCTACATCGGCGACTGGCTGGGCCCCGAGGTGGTCAGCGCGGTCAAGGACCAGATCATCTCCGCCTGCCGCACGATCTTCAGCCAGGACGTGGTCAACGGGGTGATCGCGCCGACCGTGGACCAGATCCTGACCACCGGCAAGGGCGAGATCGTCTCGGTCGGCTTCCTGATCTCGCTGTGGGCGGGCTCGTCGGCCATGTCGTCGTTCGTCGACGCGATCACCGTGGCGCACGGGCAGTACGGCGTGCGCAACGAGGTGTGGCAGCGGATCTTCGCGCTGCTGCTCTACATGGCCAGCCTGGTGCTGCTGATCGTCGGCCTGCCGGTGCTGGCGCTGGGGCCCGAGCTGCTGCCCGAGGTCTTCCCGGACAGCTGGCAGCCGACCATCGAGTCGTGGCTGAGCGGGTTCTACTACCCCGGCATCGGCGTGCTGCTGGTGCTCGCCCTGGCCACGCTGTACAAGCTGTCGCTGCCGCGCAAGCTGCCGTGGCACCGGCTGGTGCCCGGCGCGGTGCTGGCGATGGCGGTGTTCCTGCTGTCGTCGATCGGGCTGCGGCTCTACATCCGGTGGATCACCACCACCGGCTACACCTACGGCGCGCTGGCCACGCCCATCGCGTTCCTGCTGTTCACCTTCTTCATCGGGCTGGCCATCACCATCGGCGCGTACTTCAACAGCGCCATCCAGGACATGTGGCCCGCGCGGATGACCCGGCGGCAGCGCCGCCGGTGGCGGCGGCTGGAGCTGGAGCGGGCGGCCGAGCGCATCCGCTCCGAGCAGCGCAACGGGCAGGCCGCGCCCACGAACCCGGCGCCGCGGGAGGCCGACCCGCAGCAGCAGCCCTCGGCGGGCGGATAGCGCCCGCACGCGCATCCCGGCGCCCACGGGGAGCGCCGGGACCGGGGTGGGAGGTCTACTCGCCGCCGGCGGGCAGGTTGTCGTAGATCTTCTTGCACTCCGGGCACACCGGCGAGCCGGGCTTGGGGGACCGCGTCACCGGGAAGACCTCGCCGCACAGCGCCACCACGTGCGTGCCCATGACCGCGCTCTCGGCGATCTTGGCCTTGCGCACGTAGTGGAACATCTTCGGGGTGTCGTCCCCGGTGTGGTCCGTGCCTTCCGGCCGGGTCTCTACGTCAGGGAGGGTCTGCGTGCTCACGCGCCCAGCTTACCTGGGATGATGGCCCCTCGTGAGTACGCCGAGCACCACTGAAGAGGTACGCGACGCCCTGGCCGGGAACCGGCCGGTGGTCGCGCTGGAGAGCACCATCCTGTCCCACGGCCTGCCGCCGGGGCGCAACCGCGAGGTCGCGCGGCGGGTGGAGGACGCGGTGCGCGAGGCGGGCGCCGTACCCGCGACGATCGCCGTGCTCGGCGGCGTGCCCAAGGTCGGCCTGACCGAGGCCGAGCTGGACTACGTCTGCGACCCGGCCAACCAGCTGGAGAAGCTGTCCCGGCGCGACCTGGGCGCGGCGTTCGCGCTGGGCCGCGACGGGGCGACCACCGTGGCGGGCACCGCGGCGCTGGCGCACGCGGCCGGGATCGGGGTGTTCGCCACCGGCGGGCTGGGCGGCGTGCACCGCGGCGCGCGGGAGACCTGGGACGTCTCCGCCGACCTCGACGTGCTGGCCCAGACGCCGATCCTGGTGGTCTGCTCGGGCGTGAAGTCGATCCTGGACATGGGCGCCACGCTGGAGCTGCTGGAGACCCGCTCGGTGCCGGTGCTGGGCTACCGCACCGACCGCTTCCCCGCGTTCTACCGGCGCGAGTCGGAGTTCGAGGTGCCGTGGCGGGTGGAGGACCCGCGCCAGGCCGCCGCCGTGGTCGCCGCGCACCGGAACGTGCCCGGCGGCGCGGGCGTGCTGCTGGCCAACCCGATCCCCAGCGAGTTCGAGATGGCCGCCGACCTGCACGACCGGCTGCTGGCCGAGGGGCTGGAGCTGCTGCGCACCCGCGGTGTGCACGGCAAGGAGGTCACGCCGGTGCTGCTGGAGCACTTCCACACCGCCAGCGGCGGGGTGAGCCTGGACGCCAACGAGGCGCTGGTGCTGTCCAACGCCGCGCTGGCCGCGCGGGTCGCCGTCGAACTGGCCGGGGCTCGCGCGTGACGCAGGTCGTGGTGGTCGGGGACGCCGGGCTGGACGTGGTGGCCCGGCACTCCGGCCCCATCGTGCACGGCGGCGACTCGCGCGCGTCGGTGACCATCGAGCCGGGCGGCGCGGGCGCCAACACCGCCGTGTGGCTGGCCGCCTGCGGCGTCGAGCCGGTGCTGGTGACGCGGGTCGGCGCGGACTCGGCGGGGCGGCAGGTGCACGCGGAGCTGACCGCCGTGGGCGTGCGGTGCGCGTTCGCCGTGGACACCGATGCGGCGACGTGCTGCGTGGTGGTGCTGGTGGACGAGACCGGGCAGCGGACCATGCTGCCCGACCGCGGCGCCAACGCCCGCTTCGCGCCCGGCGACCTGAACCCGGAGCTGCTGGCCGGGGCGCGGCACCTGCACCTGTCCGGCTACGTGCTGCTGGACGCCTCGTCGCGCCCCGCCGGGCTGGCGGTGCTGCGCCAGGCCCGCGTGGCCGGGCTGACCACGTCGGTGGACCCGCAGGCGGCGGCGCTGCTCTACGACGGGTTCCTCGACGACGTCGCGGGCGTGGACCTGCTGCTGCCCAACACCGAGGAGCTGGTGGCGCTGACCGGCTCGGCCTCGGCGGCGTCGGCCGAGTCGCTGCTGGACGTGGTCGGCGCGGTCGCGCTGACCTCGGGGGCGGACGGGGCCAGCTGGGTGGACCGGGACGGGGTCGTCTCGGTCCCCGCCGAGCCCGCCGAGTGCGTGGACTCGACGGGCGCGGGCGACGCCTTCGACGCCGGGCTGCTGGCCGCGTGGCTGGCGGGCGCCTCCCGCCGGGAATCGCTGCTCGGCGGCGTCCGCGCCGCGGCACGCGCCATCTCCTCCGTGGGCGCCCAGCCCTCAGGCTCCTGACCCGCCCCCGCGAGTCGAACCTCCGGACACCACGAATTCACCGTTCGCGCACCCCGACCCGCGCCATCGCGCGGGTCGGGTAGTAGTTACCGGCCCTCGCGGCGGCCTCGGGTAGTACTTGCCGACGCGCTGGGCGGGGGGTTCAGCCCTCGATCACCTGGTGGCCGCGCGCCTCCAGCGCGCGGTGCCGCCGCTCGTGCCTGCTGACCTTCTCCGCCTTGCGCGGCGGCCGGTCGTTGGCGATCAGCACCGCCATCCACGGCAGCGGCACCGACAGCAGCAGGAACCCCAGCGCCAGCCACCACGTCTGGTAGAAGACCATGGCCAGGACCAGGCAAGGGATGCGGGCACCCATCATGATCGCGTACTTGCGCTTGCGCGCGGCGTGTTGTTCCTCGAAAGACGGCGCCGCTTCCGTGATCAGCACCGCGTGGTCCGGGTTGCCCACGACACCACCTCCTGTTAACCCCATGGTCCCACCGCCGGGGGCGCTGGGACAGCCGACCGGGTTGTGAATTGCGACCCGTGTCCGGCGGCGGACCGTACGATCCGACCGTGGTGCCCCTGGACCGCCTGGTGGACGTGCTCGCGAGCCTGGGCACGCACCTGTGCTGCGCGCCGCGCGGGCGGGACGTGCCACTGCGCGGCGTGGCCCTGCACGACCCGGTGGAGCGGACCGGGGCCGCGCCCGACGAGGTGCTGCTGGGGCTGGGCGTCGGGTCGGCCGCCGCGGCGGCGCGGCTGGTCGCGGCCACCGGGGCCGCCGCCGTGGTGCTGCACGGCAGGCCGCCGCTGGACGAGCGGGTGAGCGCGGCGGCGAAGCGGTCGGGCGCGGCGGTGCTGCTGGTGGACCCGGAGGTGCCGTGGGGGCAGCTGGCCGGGGTGGTGCAGGCGCTGGTGCTGGGCGGTCAGCGGGAGGGCTCGGGCGACCTGTTCGCGGTGGCCGACGCCATCGCCGCGGTGGTGGGCGGGCCGGTGACCATCGAGGACCAGCGCTCCCGCGTGCTGGCCTACTCCTACCGGCAGCAGGACGTCGACCCGGTGCGGGTGCAGACCATCCTGGGCCGCCGCGTGCCCGACGAGGCCCGCGCGGCGCTGGAGGCGCACGGCGTGTTCGCCCACCTGGCGCGCACCGACGACCCGATCTTCGTGCCGCAGCTGACCGAGCAGCTGGGCGGCAGGCTGGTGGCGGCGGTGCGGGCGGGCCGGGAGCTGCTGGGGTCGGTGTGGGTGGAGGTGGAGCAGGAGGTCGGGCAGGCCCGCCGGGCGGCGCTGGTGGACGGGGCGCGGACCGCCGCGCTGCACCTGCTGCGCGCGCGGGCCAGCGCGGACCTGGAGCGGCGGGCCGAGGCGGACCTGGTGATCGGCGTGCTGGACTCCGGGCTGCCCGCGGACCTGGCCCGGCTCGGGCTGCCCGCCGCGGACCTGCGGGTGATCGCGGTGCAGGCGCACGCGGGCGAGAGCGAGCACGGCGCTGCGCTGCTGGCGTTCGAGCGCGCGACCGCGGGCTTCGGCTGGTCCCGGCCGGGGCGCAGCGCGTTGTTCGGCAACGTGCTCTACACCGTGCTGCCCTGCGGGGAGGACGCGGCGGCGGCGCTGGAGTGGGTCCGCGCGCTGGAGCGCGAGCTGCCCGCGGAGGCCACCGTGGTGGCGGGTGTCGGCGGGGTGGCCGACGCCGCGCAGCTGCCCGCTTCGCGCGCGGAGGCCGACGAGTGCCTGGCGCTGGCGGTGGCCGAGCCCGCGACGGGCGAGGTGACGGCGGCCGAGCCGGTGGTCTACGACCGGGCCTGGTCGCGCGTGCTGCTGCGCAGGCTGGCCGCGGTGGCCGAGACGGGCAGGCTGCCCACCCGCGGCCCGGTGGCCGACCTGGTGCGGCACGACGCCGAGCACGGCACCCACTACGCGGCGACGCTGGAGGCGTGGCTGGCGGCGCAGGGCGACTCCCGCGAAGCGGCCAAAACCCTTTCCGTCCACCCGAACACCCTGCGGTACCGGTTGCAGCGGATGACCGAGGTGACCGCGTTGCCGGTGGAAGACCCGGAACAGCGGTTGGCCATGGCGATCGCATTGGCCGTCCACCGTCGACGCGCACGCCGGTGAAGTGGCGGAGAAATGCCCGAACGCGCTATTCGGAGTGCCCGAATGCGCAATTCGCGGTGCGCGGGCGCGCGACTCGCGGATGAGGGCTGGCCGCGCGGCGCGGTCGGCGGGTTGGGAGCATGTGCGGGTGCTGCCTGATCTCTCCACAGACCTGACCGCGCGGCTGCGCGAGGCTTTCCGGACCGCCGGCTACGACGCCGACGGCGTGGTCGACGCGCTGGGGCCGCAGGCCCACGCCGCGCTGGGCCGCGGCGAGCCGGAGGCCGCCCGGCGGGCCACCCGCGACGCGGGCGCGCTGGGCACCCTGGTGCGGCTGTTCCTGCTCGGCGACGCCGAGCCGGAGGCCGAGGTGCGCCGCGCGCTGGCCCCGCTGGACCTCGACGAGGCCGTCAAGGCCGAGGTGCTGCGCCCCGACGGGGACGCGCTGCGGGCGGGCCTGGACATCCGCCCCTACGGCGATGACGAGGGCTCCTGGTGGGTGGTCGCCGACCTGGACTCCGACCAGCGCGGCGGACCGGTCCCGGCCGACCACGTGCTGGGCGTCGGGCACGCCTCGATCAGCCTGGCCCGCGCCACCTCCCGCCGCCCGGTGGACACCCTGCTGGACCTGGGCACCGGGTGCGGCGTGCAGGCGCTGCACGCCAGCAGGCACGCCAGGTCGATCACCGCCACCGACCTGTCCGAACGCGCGCTCGCCCTGGCCGCGGGCACGTTCCGGCTCAACGAGGTCGACGTGCGGCTGGGCCGCGGCGAGTGGTTCGCGCCGGTGCGCGGGCGCAGGTTCGACCAGGTCGTGTGCAACCCGCCCTTCGTGGTCGGCCCGCCGAGGGTGGACTACGTCTACCGCGACTCGGGCCTGGGCGGCGACGACGCCAGCGCGCTGGTGGTGCGCCAACTGCCGTCGTTCCTCAACGAGGGCGGCGTCGGGCAGCTGCTGGCCTCCTGGCTGCACCGCAGGGGCGAGGACTGGGCCGACCGGGTGGCCTCGTGGCTGCCGCGCGGCGGCGTGGACGCCTGGTTCGTGCAGCGGGACGTGGCCGATCCGACGCTGTACGTCGGGACCTGGTTGCGCGACGCGGGGGTGGACCCGCGCTCGGCGGAGGGCCGGGCCAAGGCGGCCGCGTGGTTGGACTGGTTCGCGGACAACGACGTGGAGGGCATCGGCTTCGGGTTCGTGACGCTGCGCCGGACCGACGCCCAGCACCCCGAGGTGGTGTGCGAGGACCTGCGCCACGCCTACGACGACCCGCTGGGCCCGGAGACCGCCGCCTGGCTGGACCGGGTGGACTGGCTGCGCCGCAACGGCTCCGCGGAGAGCCTGCTGGCGACCCGGTTCACCGTGCCGGACACCGTGGTGCTGGAGGAGGTCTCCGAGCCCTCCGACGAGGGCTGGCAGGCGGTGGTGCGCAGGCTGCACCGCACCGACGGCCCCGGCTGGCAGCACGAGGTGGACGCCACCGCCGCCGCGCTGCTGGCGGGCTTCCGCGGCGCGCTGCCGCTGGAGGACCTGGTGACGCTGCTGGCGTACGCGCACGACCTGCCGGTGGACGCCCTGGTGGAGGCGGCCCTGCCGGTGGTGCGGGACCTGGTCCGGCACGGCATGGTGGTGCCCGCGTGAGGGCGGTCGTCGCGCGGGTGACCGAGGCCCGCGTGGTCGTCGCCGACGAGGTGGTCGGCGCGATCGACGAGCCCGGTCTGCTGGTGCTGCTGGGGGTGCACGCGGACGACACGCCCGACAAGGCGCCGCTGATGGCCCGCAAGCTCCACGAATTGCGCGTCCTGCGCGACGAGCAGTCGTGCGCCACCACCGGCGCACCCCTTCTCGTTGTGAGTCAGTTCACACTTTATGGCGAGACGAGGAAAGGCAGGCGGCCGTCCTGGACGGCCGCCGCCCGTCCCGAGCACGCCGAGCCGTTGGTCGACGCGGTGGTGCGAGAACTGCGCGAGAAGGGCGCTCGGGTGGAAACGGGGCAGTTCGGCGCGATGATGTCCGTCCACAGCGTGAACGACGGTCCGTTCACCGTGTTGGTGGAACTGTAGATCCTTCTCAGCCAATCCTCAGGATTGCGCGCGCAACCGCTGTGACGGCAGTGACGTCTTCAAGTTCGGGAAGCGGGAACCATTTAGACCGGCGGAACGTTTCCCCCAGTGTCCAGCCAAGCAGCGATCGGTTGGCTCCGACCGCCGAAAGGCTCGCCGCGCGACGCAGCGCGGGTGTGTGACGCGACCGCACGCCAGCCCGCGAAAAAGGGGGAGGGAGCTCCATGACCGTCCCGAAGGTCCTCGACCGCGAGGTCGGGAACGACATGACCGTCACGAGCGCCGAGTTGGACCTCGACGCCCAGGGACCGGCCGCTGACCTGGTTCGGGTCTACCTGAACGGGATCGGCAAGACAGCGCTGCTGACCGCGGCGGAGGAAGTAGAGCTCGCGAAGCGGATCGAGGCGGGGGTCTTCGCGCAGCACATGCTGGAGACCGCGGCCGACCTGCCCGCGGAGCGCCGCGCCGAGCTGCGCGCGCTGATCCGCGACGGGCACGTGGCCAAGAACCACCTGCTGGAGGCGAACCTGCGCCTGGTCGTTTCGCTGGCCAAGCGGTACACCGGACGTGGAATGCCGCTGCTGGACCTGATCCAGGAGGGAAACCTGGGTCTGATCCGCGCGGTCGAGAAGTTCGACTACACCAAGGGTTTCAAGTTCTCCACGTACGCGACGTGGTGGATCAGGCAGGCGATCACCCGCGGAATGGCGGACCAGGGTCGCACCATCCGCCTTCCCGTGCACCTGGTGGAACAGGTCAACAAGCTCGCCAGGATCAAGCGCGACCTGCACCAGCAGCTGGGCCGCGAGGCCACCCACGAGGAGCTGGCCAAGGAGTCCGGCCTGTCCGTGGACAAGGTCGTCGACCTGCTCGACCACGCGCGCGACCCGGTGAGCCTGGACATGCCGGTGGGCGCCGAGGAGGACGCCCCGCTGGGTGACTTCATCGAGGACTCCGACGCCACCGACGCGGAGAGCGCGGTCATCTCCGGCCTGCTGCAGGACGACCTGCGCCGGGTGCTGGCCACGCTGGAGCCGCGCGAGCAGGCGGTGATCCGGCTGCGCTACGGCCTGGAGGACGGCCAGCCGCGCACGCTGGACCAGATCGGCAAGCAGTTCGGCCTGTCCCGCGAGCGGGTGCGGCAGATCGAGCGCGAGGTCATGTCCAAGCTGCGCCAGGGCGAGCGCGCCGCCAAGCTGCGGGCCTACGCGAGCTGACCCGCGTCACCCGTTGACCGGCTTGACTTGTGAGGCCGGTCACGGCACGGTCGTGCGGTACACGAGCCACGCGACACCTCCGGTGGAGGTGGTCGCACGCTGAGGAAGGTCGGGGCGGTCGGGGGCCGGCCCGGCCTTCCGCGCGTTCGCGGAGCGTGTTCGCAGCGGGGGTCGCGGCAGAGGGCTCACAGCAGGTCCAGGTAGACCGCCAACTGCTCGCGGAAGAACCGCTCGTGCACGTCCCACTCCGTGCCCCGGTAGCCCCGCGGCACGCCCTCCACGATGAGGATCAGGCACAGGTACACGCGGTAGAGCGTGATCCTGGTGCGCATGGCGCCGGTGATCTCGCCGAGCCCGTAGCCCGCCAGGAAGTCCTCGTCGAGGTCGGCGAACACGCAGACCGTCGCCAGCTCCGCCAGCGGGTCGCCGAACAGGGCGCGCTCCGGGTCGATGACGCCCTCGATCCGCCCGTCGAGCAGGAAGACGTTGCCCTCCCACAGGTCGAAGTGCACCAGCGCGGGCGTGGTCACCTCGTCCAGCGCGGGCGCCCCGGCCGCGATGGCCGGGCGGACCTCCGGCAGGGCGACGCCGAACCTCTCCGCGTCGGCGAGCACCGCCTCCACCATGGCCGGGAACGCCTCGCGCCACGTGGGCGCGTTCGGGCCCTGGGGGTAGCCGAACACCTCGCCGGTGATGCCGTGCATCTCGCGCGTGATGGCGCCGAGGTCGCGCCGCAGCGCCCGGTGCTCGTCGTCGGTGAGCCGCTCCCGCGCCGCTGACCACGGTTCGCCGCGCAGCGCGGTCATCACCAGCAGGCCGTCCTCGGCCAGCAGGACCTCCGGCACGGGCAGCCCGCGCGCGGCCATCAGCCGCAGCGCCAGCACCTCGGTGCGCATCAGGTCGCGCTCGTAGGTGAGCAGCGGCACGTCCGGCGGCGGGGCCGCCTTGAGCACCGCCTGCCGCCCGTCGGCGGCGGTGAGGCGGTAGGCGGTGCTGAACATGCCGTCGGTCAGCTCGACGTGCTCCGCCAGCGGCGCGCCCAGCGCGCGACGGGTGACGGCGTCGAGCTCGGCGGTGGTGAGCCGGCGCTTGGTGAGGCTGTCGACCACGACGCGAATCACACCACGACCGGGCGGACGCACCGCGCGAATCGGTATAAGTTCGGCGGAACCCGAACGCGCGCAAGGGAGCCCGCGACGTGCCCGCAGTGCCCACCACTTTCCAGCACACCGACGTCCTGCCGCTGGCCGAGGACGAACACACCGAGTACCGCCTGGTCACCGCCGAGGGCGTGTCGGTCGTCGAGGCGGCCGGGCGCACCTTCCTGCAGGTCGAGCCCCAGACGCTGACCCTGCTGGCCAAGGAGGCGATCCGCGACATCCAGCACCTGCTGCGGCCCTCGCACCTGGCGCAGCTGCGCGCGATCGTGGACGACCCGGAGGCCAGCGGCAACGACCGGTTCGTGGCGATGGACCTGCTGCGCAACGCGTGCATCTCGGCGGGCGGCGTGCTGCCCATGTGCCAGGACACCGGCACCGCCATCGTGATGGGCAAGCGCACCGAGTCGGTGCTGACCGGCGGCACCGACGAGGAAGCCCTCTCGCGCGGCATCTTCGAGGCCTACCAGGAGCTGAACCTGCGGTACTCGCAGATGGCCCCGGTGACGTTCTGGGACGAGAAGAACACCGGCACCAACCTGCCCGCGCAGATCGACCTGTTCGCCGCGCCCGGCACCGCGCCCAAGTACGAGTTCCTGTTCATGGCCAAGGGCGGCGGCTCGGCCAACAAGACGTTCCTGTACCAGGAGACCAAGGCGCTGCTGAACCCGTCGCGGCTGGCGAAGTTCCTGGACGAGAAGCTGCGCTCGCTGGGCACCGCGGCCTGCCCGCCGTACCACCTGGCGGTGGTCGTCGGCGGGCTGTCGGCGGAGCAGAACCTCAAGGTCGCCAAGCTGGCGTCGGCGCGCTACCTGGACGGGCTGCCCACCGAGGGCTCGGCGCTGGGCCACGCGTTCCGCGACGTGGACCTCGAGCGGCAGGTGCTGGAGCTGACCCGCGAATTCGGCATCGGCGCCCAGTTCGGCGGCAAGTACTTCTGCCACGACGTGCGCGTGATCCGGCTGCCCCGGCACGGCGCGTCCTGCCCGGTGGGCATCGCGGTGTCCTGCTCGGCGGACCGGCAGGCGAAGGCGAAGATCACGCCGGAAGGCGTCTTCCTGGAGCAGTTGGAGCGCGACCCGGCCCGCTTCCTGCCCGAGGTGCAGGGCGAGGACCTCTCCGACGAGGTGGTCCGCGTCGACCTGACCCGGCCGATGGCCGAGATCCGGGCGACCCTGTCGGCGCTGCCGGTCAAGACGCGCGTGTCGCTGACCGGACCGCTGGTCGTGGCGCGCGACATCGCCCACGCCAAGATCAAGGAGCGGCTGGACGCGGGCGAGCCGATGCCGCAGTACCTGCGCGACCACCCCGTCTACTACGCCGGTCCGGCCAAGACCCCGGACGGGTACGCGTCGGGGTCGTTCGGGCCCACCACGGCGGGCCGGATGGACTCCTACGTCGAGCAGTTCCAGGCCGCGGGCGGGTCGCTGGTGATGCTGGCCAAGGGCAACCGCTCGCGCCAGGTGACCAACGCCTGCAAGCAGCACGGCGGCTTCTACCTCGGGTCGATCGGCGGCCCGGCGGCGCGGCTGGCGCAGGACTGCATCCGCAAGGTCGAGGTGCTGGAGTACCCCGAGCTGGGCATGGAAGCGGTGTGGAAGATCGAGGTGGAGGACTTCCCGGCGTTCGTCGTGGTGGACGACAAGGGAAACGACTTCTTCGCCGAGACCTCCGCCCCGACGCTGCAGATCTCGTTCCGCAAGTAGCGCGCGAGCCGGGCGTTCGGGCCGGAGGTGCCCGAACGCCCGGTTCGCGGTGTCGGAACGCCCGGTTCGCGGTGTCGGAACGCCCGGTTCGCGGTCAGGCGGTCTGCTCGCGGGCTTCCAGGATCACGCGGCGGTCGCCGAGGGGGGCGTCGAGGGTGACGGTGAGCGGGATGTCGCGCAGCTCCTGGCTGCACATGCCGCCGCCCTCGGGCGGGTAGTAGGTGCTGACCAGGGTGATCAGCACCGAATCGCCGGACTGGGCGGTCACCTCGGCGGAGGCGTTCTTGCAGCCGCCGGTCAGGCCGATCACCTGCAGCGTCCGGCCGTCGCCGGAGACCAGGACCCGCTGCTTGTAGGTGTCGGGCAGGGTGCTGCCGTCGACCCGGTCGGCGGGCACCTCGGAGGCGTCGGGCACGGGCGCGGCGCTGGTCTGCGGGGGCTGCGCCGAGCCGGTCCGCCCCGGCTGCGAACCCGGCTGCGAACCGGGGGACGAGGGCGGGACGGCACCCGGCGCGGACGGCTCGGGAGACGCGGATGACAACGTTGTCGGACTCGTCGTGGACGAGCCCGAAGACGGCGGGGAAGACGGCTCGGAGGTGCTGCCGCACCCGGCGAGCACGAGCGCGGCGAGGGCCACGGCGACTCTGACGTTCCTCATACCGCTAGGACGGTACTCCGCCCCGGAGCGGTTGCAGGGTGCCCGGCGGGCCGGGCACCCCGGCGCTCGCTACCGCTGCTCCTGCCGGGTGCTCAGCACCACCGACCGCTCCCCCAGCGGGGCGTCCAGCTTCGCGGTCAGCGGCGGGTACCGGATGTCCATGGTGCAGACCTGCTGGTCCTTCGGCAGGGTCTCCACCAGCACGACCTTCACCACCTGCGCGGACTGCTCGGCCACCTCGACACCGGCCCGGCCGCACCCGGCCTCCTGCCCGATCACGCCGAGCACGCTGCCGTCCGCCTCGGTCCACACCGCGCGGGGGCTGCCCTCGGGCAGGGCGGTGGCGTCCACCCGCGCCTCGGGCACGGCCGTGCCGCCGGGCGGGACGGGGCTCTCGAACTCCTCCGAGGGCGGCGCGCTGGAGGGCGACGACGGCGCGGTGGTCAGCGTCGGCCCCGCCCCGGCGTCGCCACCGGGCTGGGACGTGGCGCAGCCGACCAGCGCCACCAGCAGGGCCGCTGCTCCGACCGCGGTTCCTAGGCTTCTCATGCCCCGAGGACGGAACGGCCGCGCGAGCGGGTTGCTCCGCCCTTCGTTGACAGTTACCCGTCGAGCCGCGCGACGGCCTGCCGCAAGGCGTCCAACCGGGCGGGTGAGGCCAGACCCGCGTGGTAGAGGTGGAACTCGGCCACGCCCGCCTCGCGGTAGCTCCGCCACTCCCCCGCCAGCGCGGCGCCGTCCACCGGCTTGGGCGGCAGCCCCAGCACGTAGGCGGCCAGCCGGGTCGACGGCGCGGCCACGCGCAGCGCCGCGATGGCGGGCAGCGACGCCTCCGGTCCCGGCCAGCAGGTCGTGGTCAGCACGTCGACTTCGGCGCCCAGCCCGTCGGCCACGGTGGCGAACGGCCCGGTGCCCCACGGGTCGGCCGTGGCGTGCACGGTCACCCGCACGCCCGGCGCGGTGGCGCGGACCAGCCCGACCAGCTCGGCGCGCAGGTCGCGCGCGATGCCGGTGCGCACCTCGCGCACGTGGGCGGCCAACTCCCCCAGCGCTTCCTCGACCGAGGCGGCCCCGTCGTCCACGCCCACCCGCACGGCGGCGCGCACCGCGCCGGGATCGTCGTACCGCGCGGAGCAGGCGGCGCAGAAGCACAGCGACAGCAACTTCTGCTGCGCGGGTGTCCAGTCCGCGCCGTCGGTCTTCTCGTGGTGCCCGCCGTGCGCGAACCCCAGCGGGCCGCACGCCTCCAGCACCACGCCGTCCGGCCCGCCCAGCTCCAGCACCTCGGACACCAGCGTCCGGGCGTACTCGACGACATCGGCGTTGGCGGGGCACAGCGCGTACGGGTACCGGTCGCCGAAAGCGTTGCGCACCACCAGGTCCGGGTGCAGGTCGCCCAACCTGCTGCTGTGCGTCAGCACGATCCACGCGTGCACGGGCAGCCCGGCGGACCGCAGCGCCCCCGCGGCTTCCCCGTAGGAGTCGCCACCGTCCACCCAGGACGGTTCGGCGGGGACCAGCCGCCCCCACCGCCCCGACCGCACCGGCAGGTAGAACGCCGCGTGCCGGGCGTCGACCAACCGGTGGGCGGGGTGGAACGGGGTGGCCGCGCGCGTGGTGTGGTAGGACGCGGCCAGCGCCACGGCGTCCACGCCCAGCGACGCGATCCGCGCCGCCGCGTCCGGGTCGCCCACCAGGTCCCAGGGGTAGGCGTGGGCAACGCTGGTCACCACCGCGGTCGCTTCCTCTCGTAGGTCGGGTCGACGGTGCGCATGTAGCCGGTGTCGTCGCGCTGGACGATGCCGCACCCGCGGTAGTTCTCCGCCAGCCGCGCCAGCGCGTCGCGGTCCAGCTCCACGCCCAGGCCCGGCCGGTCGGGCACCGGGATCGCCCCGTCCACGAAGGTGAACGGCCGGGTGATCACGTCGTCGGCGCGGTTCCACGGGTAGTGCGTGTCGCAGGCGTAGTCGAGGTCGGGCGTGGCGGCCGCGAGGTGGGTCATGGCGGCGAGGCTGATGCCCAGGTGGGAGTTGGAGTGCATGGACAGCCCGATGCCGAAGGTCCGGCAGATGGCGGCCAGCTCGCGGGAGCGCGCCAGCCCGCCCCAGTAGTGGTGGTCGGACAGGATCACCTGGACCGCGCCCGCCGCCACCGCGGGCGGGATGTGCTCGAACGCGATCACGCACATGTTGGTGGCCAGCGGCATCGGCGCCTCGGCGGCGACCCGCGCCATGCCCTCGATCTCCGGCGCGGGGTCCTCCAGGTACTCCAGCACGCCCTCCAGCTCGGCGGCCACCCGCAGCGAGGTCTCCGGTGTCCACGCGGCGTTGGGGTCCAGCCGCAGCGGGTGGTCGGGAAAGGCCTCGCGCAGCGCGCGGACGGCCTCGACCTCCCGCTCCGGAGGGAAGACGCCGCCCTTGAGCTTGATGGAGCCGAACCCGTGCCGGTCGATCATCGCGCGGGCCTGCTCGACGACCCCACCGGGGTCCAGCGCCTCGCCCCACTCGTCCGGCTCGCCGCCGGGGTGCCGGTCCCACTTGTAGAACAGGTAGGCGCTGTAGGGCACCGCGTCGCGGACCGCCCCGCCGAGCAGGTCGGCCACCGGACGGCCCAGCGCCTTGCCCCGGATGTCCCACGCGGCCACCTCGAAGGCGGAGAAGACGCGGTCCACCGTGGACTCGACGGTCAGCCGCCCGGTCAGCCCGTGCCGGTCCGAGCCCGCTTCGCCGCCCAGCGCCCGCGCCACCCGCGCGCGCATCCCGTTCAGGTCGTGGGCGTCCAGCCCGATCAGCTCGGGCGCGGCGGTCCTGACCCGGTTGAGGTGCCCGATGTCGCCGTAGGTCTCGCCCAGCCCGGAGATCCCCTCGTCGGTGCGCACCTCGACGATGGTCCGCAGCGCCCACGGCTCGTGCACGCCCACGGAGTTCAGCAGCGGCAGGTCCGGGAAGGCGACGGGGGTGACGGTGATGCCGCTGATCCTCATCCGGCCAGCTCCGCCCCGGCCGCGACCGGCCGCGCCCCGGCCAGCGCCCGGCCCGCGGCCACGATCCGGGCCAGCTCGGCCAGGTGCTCGGGGGTCGGGTCCAGCAGTGGCGGGCGCACCCCGCCCACGTCCAGGCCGCCCGCCCGCACCGCCGCCTTCACCAGGGCCACCGCGTACCCCGGCACCCGGTCGCGCAGCTCGACCAGCGGCCGGTAGAACTCCACCAGGTAGCGCCGCACCAGCTCGGCGTCCCCGGCCCGCACGGCGTGGTAGAAGCCCAGCGAGACCTCCGGCGCGAAGCAGAACACCGCCGAGGAGTACAGGTCGATGCCGATCCCCCGGTAGGCGGGCACGGTCAGCTCCGCGGTGGGCAGGCCGTTGAAGAACTGGAACGGCTTGTCCACCGACTCGCGCACGGCCAGCACGATGCGCTGCATCAGGTCGATGTCGCCAAGGCCGTCCTTGAAGCCGCACACGGAGGGCAGCCGCGCCACCTCCACCGCCGCGTCGGGGGTGAACACGGCGTTGTTGCGCTGGTAGACGATCAGCGGCAGGTCGGTCGCCCCGGCCACCTCGGTGACGTAGCGGACCAGACCGCCGGGCGGGCCGGCGACCAGGTACGGCGGGAGCAGCAGCAGGCCGTCCGCGCCCGCCCGGCGCGCGGCCTCGGCGAACCGGCGCGCGCTGGGCAGCGGGCCGCCCGCGCCCGCGAACACCGGCACCCGACCCGCGGTCGCCTCGACCGCCACGGCCACCGCGCGCTCGAACTCGCCCGGTTCCAGCGCGTGGAACTCACCGGTGCCACAGGCCGCGAAGACCCCGCCCGCACCCGCCCGCACCCCCCGCCGCACGTGCTCGGCCAGCACCCGCTCGGCGATCCCGCCCTCGGCGTCGAACGGCGTCACCGGGAAGAACAGCACCCCGTCGAGTTGCATACCAGACCTTCACCCCTCGATCGCCCCGGTGGTGGTCCCACGCGGGAAGGACTCCTGCGGGGGCAGCGCCTGCCCCGGCCGCGGTGGGGACGACCGGACGGGCGCGGGCCCGTGGGACGGCGCGCGGCGCCGTCCCACGGGGTGGGGGTGGGCGGCACCGCCGCCACTAGCCGCCACCCCCACGTTCGCGGCGATGCGCCTCGCCCTCACCGGGCCGTTCCCGACGGGTCGGGAACCCCTGCGGTGCGGCGGGAGCTGCGCATGGCCTCACTCCTGGCTGTTCACATCCGTGAACAGCAGTCGTACTTGTGAACCCGTTGGGCGGACTGTAAGAATCGCCACAGCGACGTGTCAAGACCGTGGTGCCACAACGTTTCCGTGGAGGTCCAGGTGGCTGGAGCCGCGTCACCCGCACGGCCGAACGCGGTGAAGTCGGCCGACCGGACGGTGGAGCTGCTGGAGGTGCTCTCGGCCTCGGACCGCCCGCTCACCCTCACCGAGCTGCACCGGGAGCTCAGCTACCCCAAGTCGAGCCTGTACATGCTGCTGCAGACGCTGGTGGCCAGGGGCTGGGTGGAGCTGGACGCCACCAGGGGCACCTACGGCATCGGCGTGCGCGCGCTGCTGGTGGGCACCTCCTACCTCGACCACGACCCGGTGGTGCGGGTGGCCATCCGGGTCATGGAGCAGGTCCGGCGGGAGGTCAACGAGACCGTCCACCTGGCCCGGCTGGACGGCGCGGACGTGGTCTACCTGGCCAGCCGCGAGTCCGAGCACCACCTGCGGGTGGTCTCCCGCGTGGGCAGGCGGCTGCCCGCGCACTCCACGTCGCTGGGCAAGGCGCTGCTGGCCGCGCGCGACCCGCAGGAGGTGGACGCGCTCCTGCCCGCGCGGCTGCACCCGCTGACCCCGAACACGGTCACCGACCGCGCCGCGCTGCACGCGCAGCTGGCGGGCTTCCGCGCGGCGGGCTACGCCCACGAGCGCGAGGAGAACACGCCCGGCCTGGGCTGCTTCGCCGTCGCACTGCCCTACCGCAGCCCCGTGCTCGACGCGATGAGCTGCTCGGTGCCGCTGGGCAGGCTCGACCCCGAGCACGAGAAGCAGGTCGTGGACGCGCTGCTGCACGCGGCCCGCACGATCACCGAGCTGCTGCGCCAGTTCGGCCGCTGACCCGCTGACGACCCGTCGACCCACGGAGAGGCCACTAGTGACCGCACGCATCCTGATCACCGGCGCGGCGGGAGGCGTCGGCACGCTCATGCGCCCGCGCCTGGCCGCGCCCGACCGCGTCCTGCGCCTGCTCGACATCGCCGAGATGCCGCCCGCCGCGCCGGGCGAGCGGGTCGAGCTGGTCACCGCGTCGGTGACCGACCAGGCCGCGATGGAGGCGGCCTGCGAGGGCGTCGACGCGGTGATCCACCTGGGCGGGCACAGCCTGGAACGGCCGTGGGCGCAGATCCTCGACGTCAACATCGACGGCACCCACACCGTCCTGGAGGCCGCGCGCCGCCGCGGCGTCGGGCGGGTGGTGCTGGCCAGCTCCAACCACGCGGTGGGCTTCCACCCGCGCTCGCGCGGCGAGGCGGGCGACTACCTGTTCCCCCGGCCGGACAGCTACTACGGGGTGAGCAAGGTGGCGATGGAGGCGCTGGGCAGCATGTACTCCAGCCGCTACGGCCTGGACGTCATCGCGGTGCGCATCGGCTCGTGCTTCGAGAAGCCGCGCGACACCCGGATGCTGTCGACCTGGCTGTCCCCCGACGACGGCGCCCGGCTGTTCGAGGCGTGCCTGTCCGCGCCCTCCCCCGGCTTCCGGGTGGTGTGGGGCGTGTCGGACAACACCCGCCGCTGGTTCTCCCTCGACGAGGCCCGCGCGCTGGGCTACGCCCCCGAGGACGACTCGGAGGTCTTCGCCGCCGAGCTGATCGCCGAGCAGGGCGAGCCGGACCCGGAGTCGTTGGCGCACAAGCACGTGGGCGGCCTGTGGTGCGGCCCGGAGTTCGACACGGCGGTTCAGGAGGCGGGCCGGTGAGCGTGCAGGGCTACGACCCCCGGACCGGGCGGGCGCACGGCGAGCCGGTCCAGGAGAGCACCGACGCCGAGGTGGCCGCCGCCGCCGAGGCGGGCGCGGCGGCCTTCCCGGCCTGGTCTGCGCTGTCCGCCGGGCAGCGCGCGGCGGCGCTGGACGCGCTGGCGGACGCGCTGGACGCGGCCTCGCCGGAACTGGTCGGGATCGCCGACGCGGAGACCGCGCTCGGCGTGCCCCGGCTGACCACCGAGCTCAAGCGCACCACCAACCAGCTGCGGCTGTTCGGCGGGGTGCTGCGGGAGGGCAGCTACGTCGAGGCGGTGCTGGACTCGGCCGACCCGGACACCATCCCGCCCCGCCCCGAGCTGCGGCGGATGCTGCGTCCACTCGGGACGGTCGCGGTGTTCTCCGCGTCCAACTTCCCGTTCGCCTTCTCGACCGCGGGCGGGGACACCGCCTCGGCGCTGGCGGCGGGCTGCCCGGTGGTGCTCAAGGCGCACCCGTCGCACCCCGGCACGTCGCGGGCCACCGCCGAGGTGCTCGCCTCCGCGCTGCCGGAGGGCGTCTTCGGCGTCGTCCACGGCACCGGGGCGGGCGTGGCGCTGGTGCGGCACCCGGCGATCCGCGCGGTCGGCTTCACCGGTTCCACCGGCGGCGGGCGGGCGCTGTTCGACCTGGCGCAGTCCCGGCCCGACCCGATCCCCTTCTACGGCGAGCTGGGCAGCGTGAACCCGGCCGTGGTGCTGCCCGGCGCGGCGGCGCGACGGCCCGAGGAGCTCGCGCGGGGCTTCGCGGACTCGCTCACCCTGGGCGTGGGCCAGTTCTGCACCAACCCCGGACTGCTGTTCACGCCGCCGTCGCTGGTGCCCGCGCTGGCGCGGGCGGTGGCCGCCGCCAGTGGTGGGCCGATGCTCAACGAGCGGATGCGCGACTCCTACCGCTCGGGCACCGATGAGCTGGCCTCGTCCGAGCTGGTGCGGCAGGTGGCCCGCGGCACCGCGCCCGACGGGGGGTGGAGTGTCGAGCCCCGGCTGTTCGAGGTCGGGCTGGAGACCTTTGCCGAGAACCTGGAGCGGCTGAGCGAGGAGCACTTCGGCCCGACCGGGGTGGTGGTCACCTACGACGACGTCGACCGGCTGCTGGCGGTGCTGCCGAAGCTGCCGGGCACGCTCACCGGCACCGTGCACGCCGACGACGCCGAGCACGAGCTGGCGGGCCGGGCCGCCGCGGCGCTGCGCCAGGTGGCGGGCAGGATGGTCTTCAACGGCTGGCCCACCGGCGTGGCCGTGGCGTGGGGGATGCACCACGGCGGGCCGTGGCCTGCCACGACCAACCCGCTGCACACCTCCGTCGGCGCGACCTCGATCCGCCGCTGGCTGGCCCCGGTGACCTACCAGTCGTGGCCGGAGGCCCTGCTGCCCGCCGAGCTGCGCGCGGACAACCCGCTGGGCATCCCGCGCCGCGTGGACGGCGTGCTCGGCACGCACTGACCGATCAGCGCAGGCGGGCGGCCCCGTCGGGAGCGAAGCGGTAGCCCCTCCTGGCTACCGCTTCATCGCTTCGCGCACACCTGTCCGCACGTGGAAGCGGGCGAGCACTGCGAGGGGGTCCTCCTCCTCCGCGATGGGCGGGGCCGGAGGGGTGCAATCGTTTTCAGAACCGGGCGGCTGGTGGCGCGGTGGGCGGGTCGGCGTCGTCGCCCACGGCGGCACGGTGACCGCGACGCCGGGGCGACGGCGGGTCGGTGGTGCCGGTTACCGGACCGGGTGCCCGGCGGCCGCGCGCGGGGCGGTCGCGAGTCCGGTGAGGAAAGCTCGGAAAGGACGGTCCGCAAAGGTCAGTTCGGGGCCGGGGCACTTGCTGTCGCGCACCCGTGTCGTTGTTCGGTCAACGGCCAACTCGACGCAGTTGTTGCCCGCGCCGGAATAGGAGCTTCTGCGCCACGTCTCGTTGTTGGTCATGTTTCCTTCAGTGCGGTAGCCAGTGTGCGGATGAGGGAGGCCGACTCCTTGGGCGACAAGGCGACCTCGGTGATGATCTCGTCGAAGTGCAGCAGGTAATTTTGCACGTCCGCAGGATTGTCCACCCACTTACCCCCGCCTGCGTACTCCAAGTACACGGCCGAGGGATCGTCCTCTTCGAAACGCAACGCCGTGGCACCACCGCCGGACATCGTTCCGTAGGCCCCTGCTCCAAACGGGATCACCCGAATGGTGATGTTGGGTTGCTTGGCCGCCTCCAACAAGTGCAGCAGCTGGGCCCGCATCACCTCCCGTCCGCCGACCACCCGGTGCAGCGCCGCCTCGTCGATCACCGCGTGCAGCGTCAGCTGGGGCAGCCTCCGCTGCCTGCCCGCGAGCGCGGCGATGGCCTGCTCCACCGAGACCGACGGGTCCAGGAAGCGCCGCCCGGCCAGCCGGATCGCCGCGGCGTAGGCGGGCGTCTGGAGCAGGCCGGGGATCACGATCATCTCGATGGTGCGCACCTCGGTCGCGTCCGCCTCCTGCCGCGCGTAGGTGCGCGCCTCGGGGGTGAACGCGGCGGCGTGCACCAGGCGGGTGCCGTCCTGCTTGGCGTCCTCCCAGAGCGCTTCGGCTTCGCGCCGCTCGCTCTCACTGGCCCCGTACAGCCCCAGCAGCGCCCCCAGCTCGGTCCAACTGGGACTGATGTAGCCGTTCTCCATCCGGGACAGCGTCGACTGCGTCTTGCGGGTCAGCGCGTGGTAGTCGGCCTCGGTCTTGCCCGCGCGCTTGCGCAGGGCGTGCAGGAACTGCCCGAGCTTGCGCTTGCGGCGGGTTTGGACGGCTGCCATCGGGTTCGCTCCTCACCTCGCACACGGAACTGCTGACCACAGTAGTGAGCAGGAGCGCTTCCTTCGATCGAGCACGTGCGGGTGCGTATCCGCTTCCCTGAGACGCCCTGCCGAACAGCGGCTTGACCTTGGAGTCCGCTCCAAGGTCTACCGTCGGGTCATGCGCGTTGCGGAACTGGCCGACGCGGTCGGCGTGCGCCCGGACACCGTCCGGTACTACGAGCGGGCGGGGCTGCTGCCGCCGCCACCGCGGTCGGCCTCCGGCTACCGCCGCTACCCGGCCGAGGCCGTGGACCGGCTGCGGTTCGTGCGCGGCTGCCAGAAGCTGGGGCTGCGGCTGAAGGAGATCGCCGACCTGCTGGCGGTGCGCGACACCGGCGTGTGCCCGTGCGAGCCCGCCGAGACCATGCTGCACCGGCACATCGCCGAGCTGGACGCCGAGCTGGCGCGGCTGTCCGCGCTGCGCGCGGAGCTGGTCGAGCTGGTCGGCGGCCTGCCGTCCGGGCGCTGCCCGGAGCTGGACCAGGGGGACTGGTGCCCACCGGAGGGGAGGTGACGACCATGGACGACGAGTGCGGCTGCTCGGCCGACTGCTGCTCAGCGGGCTGCTGCTGAGCCCGACCCGAACCGGCGAGGCGCCCGCCGGTTCACAGCTCCCGGCTCAGCCAGGTGGACCGCTCCACCTCGAACCCGTGCCGCCGGTAGAACCGGCGTGCCGCGTCGTTGTGCTCCTCGGTTTCCAGGAAGACCTTCAGCGCGCCTGCTTCACGACATTTCCCGAGCAGTGCTCGCATTACCGCACCGCCCACTCCCCGACCGCGATTGCGCACGTAGAACTCGTCCACCAGCGCGTCGCGCCCACCCGATTCCAGTGAGTAGCTCCAGGTGACCACCGCGTAACCGGTGTCGAACAACCACACCTGCCCGTAGTTGTCGTCGACGAGAAGCGGTTCCAGCGCCCGGATCACGCGCTGCTCGTCGTAGTGGTGGTGGTCCGCTCGGTAGAACTCACCCACGAGGGTGAGGAGCGCGGACAGGTCGGTGGGGGTGGCCCGGCGGATCTGCACACCGCGCACAGCACCACATTCTTTGCCCAATGCGCAACTTCTCGCGTCCTCAGTGGGCGGTCGGGTAATTGGCGCGAAATTGTCGGTCCCCTCGTTCATGATGGCGCGCATGGCGGAGGCGATCCTGGCCGAGGGGCTGGTCAAGCGCTACGGGTCGGTGGTGGCGCTGAACGGGCTCGACCTGGCGGTGCCGGAGGGCACCGTGATGGGGCTGCTGGGCCCGAACGGCGCGGGCAAGACGACGGCGGTGCGGGTGCTCACCACCCTGCTGCGCGCGGACCGGGGCACGGCGCGGGTCGCCGGGCTCGACGTGGTGGCCGACGCGCGCGAGCTGCGCGGCAGGATCGGCCTGTCCGGCCAGTACGCGGCGGTGGACGAGAACCTGACCGGCTTCGAGAACCTGGACATGGTGGGGCGGCTGTACCACCTGGGCCGGGCGCGCAGCCGGGAGCGGGCGCGGGAGCTGCTGGAGCGGTTCGACCTGGTCGAGGCGGCCGACCGGCCGGTGAAGGGGTACTCCGGCGGGATGCGGCGGCGGCTGGACCTGGCCGGGGCGCTGGTGGCCAGGCCGTCGGTGCTGTTCCTGGACGAGCCGACCACCGGCCTGGACCCGCGCAGCAGGCTCGGCATGTGGGACGTGATCGCCGAGCTGGTCGCGGGCGGCACCACGCTGCTGCTGACCACCCAGTACCTGGAGGAGGCCGACCGGCTGGCCGACCGGATCGCGGTCATCGACCACGGCCGGGTCATCGCGCTGGGCACCGCCGACGAGCTCAAGGACCAGGTCGGCGGCGAGCGGCTGGAGCTGTCGGTCGGCTCGGCGCAGGAGGCGGCGTCGGCCCGCGCGGCGCTGGCCCCGCTGGCGATCGGCGAGATCGTGCTCGACGAGCGCGGCCACCGGCTGACCGTGCCCGTCTCGGGCGGAGCCCACGTGCTGGTCGACGGCATCCGCAGGCTGGACGCGGAAGCGGTCAAGGTGCTCGACATCGGCCTGCGCAGGCCGACGCTGGATGACGTTTTCCTCGCGCTGACCGGGCACGGCGCCGAGGAGCGGGCCGAGGAGGAGCGGGGGGCATGAGCACGTTCACGCAGGCGCTCGGCGACGGCGCGGTGGTCGCCAAGCGCAACCTGATCAAGATCAAGCGGGTGCCGGACCTGCTGGTGTTCTCCACGCTCTCGCCGATCATGTTCGTGCTGCTGTTCGCCTACGTGTTCGGCGGCTCGATCGAGATCCCCGGCATGGACTACCGCGAGTTCCTGATGGCGGGCATCTTCGCCCAGACGGTCATCTTCGGGGCCACCATCACCGGCAGCGGCCTGGCCGAGGACATGCAGAAGGGCGTGATCGACCGGTTCCGCTCGCTGCCGATGGCCCGCTCCGCCGTGCTGATCGGCCGCACCACCAGCGACCTGGTCAACAACGCGCTGGTCATCGTGGTGATGTCGGTGACCGGTCTGCTGGTCGGCTGGCGCATCCACTCGTCGTTCGGGGAGGCGCTGGCCGGGTTCGCGCTGCTGCTGCTGTTCGCCTACGCGGTGTCCTGGGGCATGGCGATCGTGGGCCTGCTGGTGCGCAGCCCGGAGGTGTTCAACAACGCCAGCTTCATCGTGATCTTCCCGCTGACCTTCATCGCGAACACCTTCGTGCAGGAGGGCAACCTGCCGGGACCGCTGAAGACCTTCGCCCAGTGGAACCCCATCTCCGCGGTGACGGCGGCGGCGCGCGAGCTGTTCGGCAACACCAACCCCGCCTTCCCCGCGCCCGACGTGTGGCCGCTGCGGCACCCGGTGCTGACCACGTTGCTCTGGACGGTGGTCCTGCTGCTGGTCTTCGTGCCGCTGGCGACCCGCCAGTACCGCAAGGCGGTCAGCCGCTGAAACTCCTTGCCACAGCGGGAAAATCGGCGCTCGTCGCGGTGGCGGGGCGGTCCGCGCGCGAGGTCGTCCAGGTTTGTGCCCGGCACGTGACGGCAACCCGGTGGACATCCAGACCCTAGGAGGCGGAGATGTCCACCGGCACCACCATCGGCGTTGTCGTCGCCGTGCTGGTCGCACTGGCCGTGGCCGCGGTGCTGCTGAAGACCTACCTGCAGCGCAGGCACCTGCGCCGGAAGTTCGGCCCCGAGTACCAGCGCGCGGTCGAGCGCAACGGCAACCGCATGGCCGCCGAGCGGGAGCTGGCCGAGCGGGAACGCGCCCACGCCAAGCTGGACCTGCGCGCCCTCGACGAGGGCACGCGCGAGAACTACGTCCAGAACTGGGCCAAGGTCCAGGAGATGTTCGTCGACGCGCCCGCCGAGGCGGTCGGCCAGGCCGATCGCCTGGTGACCGCGCTGATGGCCGAGCGCGGCTACCCCACCGAGGGCTACGAGCAGCGCATGTCGCTGCTGTCGGTCGAGCACGCGCGGACGCTGGCGGACTACCGCGCCGCGCACGCCATCTCGCAGCGCCAGGACAGGGGCGAGGCCACGACCGAGGACCTGCGCAACGCGATGGTGCACTACCGCGCGCTGTTCGAGGAGCTGCTGGGCAGGCGCCGGGAAGGGGCGCGGTGATGACCGACCACCAGCGGCCGGACGAGCGGGTGCTCGTCACCGAGAACCCCGCGCGCCCGCGCGGGAATGAGCCCGACCACGACCGGGCCGACCACGTCCAGTCCGACTACGACCAGCGCGACTACGCCGTCGAGGCCGAGTACGCCGAGCCGGGGGAAGTCGAGGAGGTCCGGCAACCGGACGTCCAGCTGTTCACCGAGGACGAGGTCGACCGGTTCCGCGAGCAGTGGCGGGCGCTGCAGGTCGACTTCGTCGACAGCCCGCGCGAAGCCGTGCACCGCGCCGACGAACTCGTCGCGCAGGTGATCCAGAGCCTGGCCACCACCTTCGCCGAGCACAAGCGCTCGCTGGAGGGCCAGTGGCAGGAGGGCGAGCGGGTGGACACCGAGGAGCTGCGCCTGGCGCTGCGGCGCTACCGCTCCTTCTTCGAACGCCTCACCTCGGTCTGAGCCCACCCCACCCAGCACCCCGTTGTGCGTCCGGCGACCCGGGTGCACAACGGGTGACGACCCCCTGGGGCGGGAGCTGCCGGGCCGATCAGCCCGGCAGCTCCCGGATCTCCATCTCCAGCACGTCGATCTCGTCGCTGATGGCCTCGTCCAGCATCCGGTCCAGCAGCCCGCCGCAGTCGCAGTGCGCCACCCCGAACCGCGGCACCAGCTCCCACCACACCGCCGGGTTGTTCCAGAACGAGCCGGACCCCTGGTCGACGTTGGTCAGGCAGCGCAGCCGCAGGTCGTCCTCGGGCAGCGCGCGCACGAAGTCCACGAACCGCGCGAGCGCGTTGTGGTTGAGGACGGGCACCGCGCCGTACCCGCGCAGGCAGTCCTCGAGTTCCTGCAGGAACTCCTCTTTGAAGGTCACGGCGAACCACCCCGCTTCCCCCGCGCCCTTGCGGGTGAGGAGGACTCACGTCCAGCACCAACGGTACCTTCGCAAGGGCAGGTACGCGTGCCTGCCAACGGCCGCTATCCGGTTGCGATCTGCTGACGTTCAGCGGTACGCGACGCCGTTGGCGCACCGGAGGACGGCACGGGCTGAGCCACCCGGAGCAGCGACCCTCCCCTGCGCCGATCCCTGCGCCGATCCCTGCGCCGATCCCCTGCGCCGATCCCCTGCGCCGATCCCCCGCGGTCCTCTGAGGACCGCGGGAGCGCTACCGGTCGGGCCGCAGGCGGGCGGTGAAGCTGAACCGGTCCCCCCGGTACAGCGACCGCACCCGCTCTACCGGCACGCCTTGGGCGTCGCGGGACACCCGGTGCAGCAGCAGCATCGGCAGCGCCGGGTTGGTGCCGATCAGCAGCGCCTCGCGCGGCGTCGCCAGCACCGTCTCCACCCGCTCCTCGGCCTCGCCGAACACCACGCCCAGCTTGCCGGTCAGGCACTCGTACAACGACTTGGTGGGGTCGAGGACCTCCAGCAGCGTCGGGAACCGCTCGACCGACAGGTAGGTCGACTCCAGGCCGACCCGCTCGTCGTCGGCCAGCAGCACCCGCTCCAGGTGCACCACCTGGTCGCCGTGGCCGATGGCCAGGTCGCGGGCCAGCACCTCGTCGGCGGGCAGGTGCTCCACGGTGATCACGCTGCGCGCGGGCGCCACGCCCTGCCTGCGCATCCCCTCCGTGTAGCTGACCAGCGACAGCGGCTGCACCAGCTTCGGCGGGGCCACGTAGGTCCCGCTGCCCTGGCGGCGCTGCAGCTTGCCCTCCATGACCAGCTCGCCGACCGCTTGGCGCAGCGTCACCCGCGAGACCGAGAACCGCTCGGCCAGCTCCCGCTCCGACGGCAGCGCGGCGCCCTCGCCCAGCGAGTCGACCAGCCACAGCAGCTCGGTCTTGACCGCGTAGTAGCGCGGAACCCGGCCGTGCTCGGGGATGCCCGCCCGGACCGGTCCGTCCGCGCGGTACTGGGCGCGGTACTGGGGCAGGGGGTGCGATGCGGTCACGGAATCGAGCCTACGTGCCCGAACGCGCCCGCCAGACCGCCAGCGGAGTGGGGTGCGGATCACGCCACCCCACCGGGCGAGCGCAGCCTGCGCGGACCGCTGTCGTGCCGCGACGGCGGCGGCCCCAGGGTGATCCGCGCGTTGCTGACGTAGGCCCCGGCGGCGCTGGCCAGCACCGGCTCCAGCGCCAGTTCCCGCACCTCCGGCACGTCCTCGGCCAACGCCGCCAGCCGCAGCACCAGCTCCTGCAGCGCGGGCAGGTCGGCGGACTCCCCGCCGCGGTAGCCCGCCAGCAGCGGGGCCGCCTTCGGGGCGCGCACCAGCGCCGCCGCGTCCGCGTCGGTCAGCGGCACCGCCCGGTACGCCCGGTCCCCCAGCAGGTCGCTGACCACACCGGACAACCCGAACGACACCAGCGTGCCGAACGACGGGTCGTCCTGGAGCCCCAGCACGCAGGAGATGCCCTTGGGGGCCATGCGCTGCACGTACACGTCGGACTGCCCGGAGATCTCGGCCAGCATCTCGTAGGCCGTGCGCACCGCCTGCGCGCTCGCCAGGTCCAGCCGCACGCCCACCAGGTCCGTGCGGTGCCGCAGCCGCTCGGCGGTGGACTTGAGCACCACCGGGTAGCCCAGCGCGGCCGCCGCCACCACCGCCTCGTCCGCGTCGCCCACCACCCGGAAGGGCACCACCTCCACGCCGTAGCACGCCAGCAGCCGCACCGCGGTGTCGTCGTCGACCTGCCGCTCGCCGCCCTCGTCCAGCCGCAGCGAGGCGACCAGCCGGTGCGCCGCCTCCGGGTCGATGCCCGCGGGCCGGGTGAACCGGCCCTGCGGCGCGGACCGCCAGCGGGCGTAGCGGGTGACGCGGGCCAGCGAGGCCACCGCCCGCTCCGGGCTCGGGTAGGACGGCACCGAACCCCGGCCGGGCGCGCCACCGGGACCGGGCACCGCCAGCTCGTCCGGCACGCCCTCCACCGCCAGGAACGTCGAGGCGATCGGCTTGCCGCTGCCGGTCTGCTCCACCACCTCGCGCAGCGCGCGGGCGAACTCCGCGCCGGGCACCGCCAGCGGCGGCACGAACACCACCACCAGCGCGTCGGTCCCCTCGTCCTCCAAGGCCCGGCGCACCGCCCCCGCGAACGCCTCCGGCGTGGCCTGCGCGCCCACGTCCACCGGCTCGCCCGCCAGCTCCAGCCCCTGCGCCAGCGCGGTGTCCGCGGCCAGCAGGCCGATCGCGGTGGAGTTGCCCACCACGCCGACCCTCGGCCCGGACGGCAGCGGCTGGTGCGCCAGCAGCAGCGCGGTGTCGAACAGCTGCGCCAGCGACTCCACCCGGATCACGCCCGCCTGCTCGAACAGCGCCTGCACGCTGGGCTCGTCCACCGGCACCGAGGTCGCGGCCAGCGCCGGGGTGACCGCGTGCCTGCCCGACTTCACCGCCACGATCGGCTTGCTGCGGCCCAGCCTGCGGGCCAGCCTGGCGAACTTGCGCGGGTTGCCGAACGACTCCAGGTACAGCAGCACCACGTCGGTGGCCGGGTCGGTCTCCCAGTACTGCAGCAGGTCGTTGCCGGAGACGTCGGCCCGGTTGCCCGCGCTGACGAACGTGGACAGGCCGAGGCCGCGCTGCGCCGCGGTGGCCAGGATCGCGGTGCCCAGCGCGCCGGACTGGCAGAAGAAGCCGGTGCGGCCCAGCGCGGGCAGGTGCGGCGCCAGCGTCGCGTTCAGCCGCACCGCGGGATCGGTGTTGAGCACGCCCAGCGCGTTCGGCCCGACCACCCGCATGCCGTGCGCGCGGGCCTCGGCGACCAGCCTGCGCTCGGCGCTGAGCCCGCCGGGACCGGTCTCGCCGAACCCGGCCGAGACCACCACCAGCGCCTTGACCCCCTTGGCCAGGCAGGCGTCCATCACCTCGTCCACGCCCGCCGCGGGCACCGCGACCACGGCCAGGTCCACGTCGTCGGGGATGTCCAGCACCGACGGGTAGGCCCGCACCCCGCGCACCGACCGGTGCTCGGCGTTGACCGGGTAGACCGGTCCGTGGAAGTCCGCGGCCAGCAGGTTGGCCAGCACCGCGTGGCCGATCTTGGTGCGGTCGGTGGACGCGCCGATCACCGCCACCGAGCGGGGGTGCAGCAGGTTGTGCACGCTGCGCGCCTCGGCGGCCTGCTCGCGGGCGCGGGCGACCACCACCGACTCCTCGGTGGGGTCGATGTCGAACTCCAGGTGCAGCACGCCCTCGTCGAAGGCCCGGCGCACCGAGTAGCCCGCGTCCCGGAAGACCCGCACCATCTGGCCGTTCTCCGCCAGCACCTCCGCGGTGAACCGGCTCAGCCCGCGCTCGCGCGCCGCCGCGGCCAGGTGCTCCAGCAGGATCGAGCCCAGGCCGCGCCCCTGGTGGTCGTCCCGCACCACGAACGCCACCTCGGCCGAGCCGCCGTCGCCGAGCCGGTCGTAGCGGCCGACCGCGACGATGTCGTCGCCCAGCAGCGCCGCGAAGGCCACCCGGTCGGCGTGGTCGACGGTGCTGAACCGCTGGAGGTCGCGCTGGGGCATCCGCGGGTACGGGCCGAAGTAGCGGAAGTAGCGGGTGCGCTCGGACAGCCTGCCGTGGAAGGCCAGCAGGCGGTCGGCGTCGTCCGGGGTGATCGGGCGCAGGTGCACCGTGCCGCCGTCGCTGAGCACGACGTCGGCCTCCCAGTGCCGGGGGTAGTCGAAGGGGTCCACGGCTAGTCCCTCGGGTCCTCGGGGTCCAGGCCGTGCAGCGGGAACAGCGCGCGCCGGGTTTCCAGGACCGCGGTGTCCACGGGTTGCGAGGTGACCCCGCCCCACGGCTCGTGGGCCACGTCCGCGCCGTCGGTCATGGACGCGGGCAGCGGCCGGTGCGGCGCCAGCGCGCTGGTGCGCGCCACCCACCCCGCGGGCAGCGGCGTCTCCGGGTCCAGGTCGCGGTCCAGCACGGTGGCCAGCAGGTGCGTCCACGAGCGCGGGACCACGCGCAGCAGCTCGTACCCGCCGCCGCCCAGGGCCAGCCAGCGCCCGCCCGCCGTGGTCGCGGCCAGCTCGCGCAGCGCCCGGTAGATCGCGCGGTGCCCGTCCACGGTCAGCGACAGGTCCGCCAGCGGGTCCTCCCGGTGGGTGTCCACGCCGCACTGGGTGACCAGCAGCTGCGGCCGGAACGCCTTGAGCACCGAGGGCACCACGGCGTGGAAGGCGCGCAGCCAGCCCCGGTCGGAGGTGCCCGGCGGCAGCGCCAGGTTCACCGCCGTGCCCTCCGCGCCCGGCCCGCCCAGCTCGGCGGGCCTGCCGGTGCCCGGCCACAGGCTCAGCGGGTGCTGGTGCAGCGACACCGTCAGCACCCGAGGGTCGTCGTAGAACGCCGCCTGCACGCCGTCGCCGTGGTGCACGTCGGTGTCGATGTAGGCGATCCGGTCGAAGCCGTTGTCCAGCAACCAGGAGATGGCCACGGCGCAGTCGTTGTAGACGCAGAACCCGGCGGCGTGGTCGCGCATCGCGTGGTGCAGCCCGCCCGCGATGTTCACCGCGCGGTCGACCGCGCCCGAGGCGATGGCCCGCGCCGCGGCCAGCGACCCGCCGACGACCAGCGCGGACGCCTCGTGCATCCGGTCGAACACCGGGTTGTCCGGGGTGCCGAGGCCGTGCCCGACGTCCCAGCCCGCGCTCGGCGCGGCCCGCACGGCGGACAGGTAGCCCGGCTCGTGCACCCGCTCGATCTCGGCGTCGTCGGCCCGCGCCGGCCGCACCAGCTCGACCCCGTCGAGCACCCCCAGCTCGGCGGCCAGCCGGACGGTCAGGTCCAGCCGGACCGGGTTAAGCGGGTGGTCCCCGCCCAGGTCGTAGCCGAGGAACGCCTCGTCCCAGACGACGGCGGCCTTGACCGCGGTGCTGACGGCGGGACTGGCGGCGGTGTTGGCGCCCATGCCCGCAACCTAACCCACGCGGTGGTAGGTCTCCGGGCGCAGCGCGCGTGAAGTGCGCTTAGAGTCTGCCGCGACAGCGGGTCGGGAAACGCCATTCGAAGATGGAACCCCGCTGGTCGGAACGGGGTCCAAGCGCCATGCAGCTGCGACGAGTCTCCACCCTGGCCGCCGTGACCGCGGTGCTGGCCCTCGGCCTGGGCGCCTGCGCCCAGCAGGTCGCGGGCAACCCGGTGGCGGCCAGGGAGTCCGCGGTCGACGAGCCCAGCCCCACCGGGAGCTCGGCCAAGGCGCCCACCAGGACCTCCGCGCGGCCCACCGGGGACTCCGCCGAGCAGCGGCCCACCACCAGCGCGAAGGGCTCCCCCACCGGCAGCGGGCAGCCCACCGGCGTCAAGATCACGCAGCGGAAGAAGACCACCGGCTTCGAGGACTGCGACATCCTCTCCCCCGAAGAGGTGGCCTCCACCATCGGCGCGCGGCAGGCGGGGCAGAAGGGCTGCGTGCAGATCACCGAGGACCCGTTCGTCGTCGTGCTGCTCATGGTGACCGTCGCCAACCACAACGACGCCGCCCGCCCGTTCGAGCTCGGCGGCAACACCGCCTACGAGATCGACGAGCAGGGCGACTGCACCGTCATGGTCATGCTCACCGACGACCCTAAGGCGATCACCCCGGCGCTGATCGCCACGGTGACCCCCGTCGAGGGGGCGGACACCTGCGACATCGCCCGCAAGCTGGTCACCAAGGCGTTCGAGAAGATCCCGAACGCCTGAGCTCGACCGGGCAGCTCGACCGGGCGGGCTCAGCCGGGCTGCGGTCCGGTGGCCACCGGTCGGTCGGGATCGACGCACCAGTGCGACCAGGAACCCGCGTACAGCGCGGCGGGCCGCTCCGGGGCGGTGACCCCGGCCACCTCCAGCGCCAGCACCACCGACGAGGCGGTGACGCCGGACCCGCAGTAGGCCCCGACCGGCCGGTCGGGGCGCACGCCCAGGCCCGCGAACCGCGCGGCCAGCCCCTCGGCGCCCAGCCACCGCCCGTCCGCGCCCACGTGCTCGGCCGAGGGCGCGTTCACCGCTCCGGGGATGTGGCCCGCGCGCGGATCGACCGGCTCGGTCTCGCCGCGGTAGCGCTGCGCCGCCCGCGCGTCCAGCAGCACACCGGTGCGCGCCAGCTCGGCCGCGCCCTCGGCGTCGAGCACCGGCATCCCGCCGGGGCGCACCTCCACGTCGCCCTCGACCGGCCGCGGCGGCTCCGCGGTGACCGGGCGGCCCTCCGCGGTCCACGCCGCGAACCCGCCGTCCAGCACCGCCACCTCCTCGTGGCCCGCCCAGCGCAGCAGCCACCAGACACGCGCCGCGACCGAGCCGTCACCGCTGTCGTAGGCCACCACCGGCCCGCCCCGGCGCACGCCCGCCGCGCGCAGGACGCGCCGCAGGCGCTCGGGGTCCGGCAGCGGGTGTCTGCCGCCCTCGCCGGGCGGGTCCGCGAGGTCCTGGTCCAGGTCCAGGTACACGGCGCCGGGGACGTGCGCGACCTCGTAATCTTGTCTGGCCGACGGGCCGCCCAGGCGCCAGCGGACGTCGAGCACGACCGGGGGCTCCGCGCCCGCGAGCGCGGAAGCGAGTGCTTCGGTGCTGATCAGTGGGTGCACCGCACCATCCTGCACCCAGGGCGGTCCACCGACCTGCTGATGGCCGGACGCGCCGTCGAACGGTGCGACTAGCATGAGGGCATACGAAGGGGAGCGGGTGTGAACGACCTCATCGACACCACGGAGATGTACCTCCGCACGATCTACGAGCTCGAAGAAGAGGGCGTGGTGCCCCTGCGCGCCCGCATCGCCGAGCGCCTCGGCCAGAGCGGCCCCACGGTCAGCCAGACCGTCGGCCGGATGGAGCGCGACGGCCTGGTCATCGTGGCCGACGACCGGCACCTGGAGCTGACCGAGCAGGGGCGCAGCCTGGCCGTCGCGGTGATGCGCAAGCACCGGCTCGCCGAGCGCCTCCTGGTCGACGTCATCGGCCTGGAGTGGGAGCACGTGCACAGCGAGGCGTGCCGCTGGGAGCACGTGATGAGCGAGGCCGTCGAGCGCAAGCTGGTCAAGCTGCTGGGCAACCCCACCACCTCCCCCTACGGCAACCCCATCCCCGGTCTGGACAAGCTCGGCGACGGCGAACCCGCCCCCGCCGCCGAAGCCGACCTGATCCGGGTGGACGAGGTGGCCCGGCGTGGCGGCGGTCGCGTCGAGGTGCGGCGCATCGCCGAGCACGTGCAGATGGACCCGGACCTGATGGCCGAGCTGAAGGCCGCGGGCGTGGTGCCCGGCGGGACGGTGGAGGTCGACTCGATGGCGGGCGCCAAGGTGATCCAGGTGCGCGGCAACGGCACCACCACCGAGCTGAGCCCGTCCGTCGCGCACGCCGTCCTGGTGCAGGCCCGGTGAGACCCGGCCACCGCGCCGCGGCCGCGTTCACCCAGCTCCACGGCACCGCCCCGGAGGGGGTCTGGTCCGCTCCCGGTCGGGTCAACCTGATCGGCGAGCACACCGACTACAACGACGGCTTCGTGCTGCCCTTCGCGCTGCCGCACCGCACCGCGGTGGCCGCCGCGGCGCGCGCGGACGGCCTGCTGCGGGTGGCCACCCTGGGCGCGGACGGCGAGCCCCAGCACGCCGAGCCGGTCGCCGTGGCCGACCTGGCGCCCGGCGCGGTCGAGGGCTGGGCCGCCTACCCCAGCGGCGTGGCCTGGGCGCTGCGCGAGGTGGGCGTCACCGGCGGGGCGGACCTGGTGATCGCGGGCGACGTGCCCGCGGGCGCGGGGCTGTCCTCCTCGCACGCGCTGGAGTGCGCGGTCGCGCTGGCCCTGCTGGGCCTGGCGGGCCGCTCCCCCGACGGCGGGCCCGGTTCGCCCACGCTGCCGGAGATCGCCCGGTGGGTGCAGCGCTCGGAGAACGACTTCGTCGGCGCGCCCACCGGTCTGCTGGACCAGACCGCGTCGCTGCGCTGCACGGAGGCGCACGTGCTGTTCCTGGACGTGCGTTCGGGCGAGGCCGAGCAGGTGCCCTTCGACGCCGCCGCGCGGGGGCTGGAGGTGCTGGTGATCGACACCCGCGCCAGCCACTCGCACACCGACGGCGGCTACGCCGCCCGGCGCGCGGGCTGCGAGGAGGCCGCGGACCTGCTGGGCGTGCCCGCGCTGCGGGACGTCTCCGCCGACGGGCTGGGCGCGGCGCTGGAGAAGCTGCCGGAGCGGCTGCGCCCGCTGGTGCGGCACGTGGTCACCGAGAACGACCGGGTGCTGCGCTCGGTGGAGCTGCTGCGCTCCGGTGAGCTGGCCGGGCTGGGACCGCTGCTGGACGCCTCGCACGCCAGCCTGCGCGACGACTACCGGGTCTCGGTGGACGAGCTGGACGTGGCGGTCGACGCGGCGGTGGCGGCGGGCGCGCTGGGCGCCCGGATGGTCGGCGGCGGCTTCGGCGGCTCGGCCATCGCGCTGGTGCCGGTGGAGCGCCACGACGAGGTCGTCCGGCGGGTGCTGCACGCCTACGCCGAACGCGGCTGGACCAAGCCGCGGACCTTCACGGCCGTGCCCTCGGCGGGCGCGGGCCGGGACGAATGAGACAACCGACACGAAAGCGGGGAACACGGTGAAGCTGCTCGTCACGGGCGGTGCGGGGTACGTCGGCAGCGTGTGCGCGGCTCGGCTGGTCGAGTCGGGCCACGAGGTGGTCGTGCTCGACGACCTGTCCACCGGGCACGCCGACGCGGTCCCCGAGGGCGCCCGGTTCGTCGAAGGCGACATCAACGACGTGATCGACGAGGTGCTGGCCGACGGCTTCGACGGCGTGCTGCACTTCGCGGCCAAGTCGCTGGTCGGCGAGTCCATGGTGGACCCGGCCAAGTACTGGCAGGGCAACGTGGTCACCTCGCTGCGGCTGCTGGAGGCCATGCGCAGGCACGCCGTGCCGCGGCTGGTGTTCTCCTCCACCGCCGCCACCTACGGCGAGCCGGAGGAGGTGCCGATCGCGGAGACCTCCCCGACCCGGCCCACCAACACCTACGGCGCCACCAAGCTGGCCATCGACCACGCGATCACCTCCTACGCCGCCGCGCACGGCCTGGCCGCGGTGAGCCTGCGGTACTTCAACGTCGCGGGCGCCTACGGCAGGTACGGCGAGCGGCACACCACCGAGACCCACCTGATCCCGCTGGTGCTCCAGGTCGCGCTGGGGCAGCGCGAGCAGATCCAGGTCTACGGCGAGGACTGGCCGACCGAGGACGGCACCTGCGTGCGCGACTACATCCACGTGGTCGACCTGTCCGACGCGCACGCGCTGGCCCTGGAGCACGCCACCAAGGGCGAGCACCGCGTCTACAACCTGGGCAACGGCACCGGCTTCTCCGTCAAGCAGGTCATCGACGCCTGCCGCGAGGTCACCGGCCACCCGATCCCCGCCGCGGTCGCGCCCCGTCGGGCGGGCGACCCGGCCGTGCTGGTCGCCTCCAGCGAGCGCGCGCGCACCGAGCTGGGCTGGGCGCCCGAGCGGGTGGACCTGGCGGGCATCGTGCGCGACGCCTGGGAGTTCACCCGGTCCCGTCAGGAGGCGTGAGCGGATGACCGGCACAGCGGCGGACTTCGCGGACCTGTCCGCCTTCGCGGCCCTGCCCAGGCTCTCCTCGCTGGCGCTGTCCCCGGACGGCACCCGGCTGGTGACCGTCGTGGCGGGGCTGTCCCCGGACGGCAAGACCTGGCAGGGCTCGCTGTGGGAGGTCGACCCCAGCGGGCGGCGCCCGGCGCGGCGGCTGACCCGCTCGGCCAAGGGCGACTCCCACCCGGTGTTCACCCCCGACGGGGCGCTGCTGTTCCTGTCCGCCCGCCCGGACCAGGAGGCCAAGCCCGCCAACGGCAAGCCCAAGGACAAGACCGCGCTGTGGCTGCTGCCGCCCGCGGGTGAGGCGCGCGAGCTGTACCGGCCCTCGGGCGGCGTG
This sequence comes from Saccharothrix coeruleofusca, assembly GCF_017876325.1. NCBI lineage: Bacteria > Bacillati > Actinomycetota > Actinomycetes > Pseudonocardiales > Pseudonocardiaceae > Saccharothrix > Saccharothrix coeruleofusca. The sequence goes on along the minus strand of NZ_JAGINV010000001.1, from coordinate 689,031 downwards.
GGGCGGTTCGCCGTGGCGCGCGAGGCGGGCACCGTGCTGCTGGTGGCGGACGCGCACCCCACAGCCGAGTTCGGCGAGCCGGACGAGGCGCTGCGCAAGGCGCGCGAGGACGCGGGCGTGACCGGCATCCTGCACGAGTCCTACCCCATCCGGTACTGGGACGCCGACCTGGGACCGACCTACCCCCGGCAGCTGGTCACCACCGGGCCGGTGGACGCCGACAGCGACCGCCTCGACCCGGCCGCCGGGCTGGTGGACCTCACCCCCGGCGCGGACGGGCACGTGGGCTCCCAGTCCGCGATCAGCCCGGACGGCCGCTGGGTGGTGCACGTCGAGCGCGTCCCGGTCAGCGCCGCCTACGGCTCGCGGGTCCGGCTGCGGCTGCGCGGCGCGGACGGCGGCGTCGACCGGGTGCTGGCCGACCGCGAGGGCTACTCCTACAGCGAACCGGTGTTCCTGCCGGACTCGTCGGGGATCGTGGCGATCGAGTCGTTCGACTCGACCTCGGACAGCCCGTGGCGCTGCGAGCTGGTGCGCATCGACCTGGAGTCGGGCGAGGTCACCGAGCTGACCCCGGACTTCCCCGAGGAGCCGGAGCACCCGGTGGTGAGCCCCACCGGCGACGCGGTGTACTTCACCAGCAGCCTGCGCGGCCACCAGCCGGTGTGGCGGCTGGACCTGTCCTCGGGCGAGGTGGTCCGGCTGACCGCCTCCGGCGCCTACACCGACGTGCTGGTGAGCCCGGACGGCGCGACGCTGTACGCACTGCGCGCCGCGGTGGACCACCCGCCGCAGCCGGTGCGGCTGGACGCGGCGGCGGCCGAGCAGGAGCCGGTGCGGCTGCCCGCCCCCGGCGCGGTGGAGTCGCTGCCCGGCACGCTGACCGAGGTCGAGACCACCGCGGAGGACGGCCGCGCGGTCCGCGCGTGGCTGGTGCTGCCCGACGGCTGCTCCGCCGAGCGGCCCGCGCCGCTGCTGCTGTGGGTGCACGGCGGCCCGGTGATGAGCTGGAACAGCTGGAGCTGGCGCTGGAACCCGTGGCTGATGGCCGCGCGGGGGTACGCGGTGCTGCTGCCCGACCCGGCGCTGTCGCTGGGCTACGGCCGCGACTTCGTGCGCGCCGGGTGGGGGTCGTGGGGGGCCAAGCCGTACACCGACCTGATGGCGATCACCGACGTCACCGAGCGCCGCGACGACATCGACGAGAGCCGCACGGCGGCGATGGGCGGCTCGTTCGGCGGCTACATGGCCAACTGGATCGCCACCCGGACCGACCGGTTCAAGGCCATCGTGACGCACGCGTCGCTGTGGAACCTGGACGCCTTCACCGGCACCACGGACGACTCGTACTACTGGCTGCGCGAGATGGGCGACCCGCTGACCCAGCAGGACCGGGTGCTGGCGAACTCCCCGCACCTGCGGGTCGCCGACATCAAGACGCCGATGCTGGTCATCCACGGCGACAAGGACTACCGGGTGCCCGTCGGCGAGGGGCAGCGGCTGTACTTCGACCTGGTGCGGCACGGCGTGCCCGCGAAGTTCCTGTACTTCCCCACCGAGAACCACTGGATCCTCACCCCCGGCAACGCCAAGCTGTGGTACGAGACGATCTTCGCCTTCCTCGCGGAGCACGTGCTGGGCGAGCCCTGGCAGCGCCCCGACCTGCTGTGATGACACAACTCCCACCCCAACGCTCGACTCGCGGTGCCTGAAGGCTCGGTTCGTGGTGCCCGACCGCGCGACTCGCGCGGTCGGGTGGTACCGCTCAGCACAACTCGCGGATGCGCTCGGGGGGTACGCCGGATTCCAGCGCGGTGCGCAGCAGCGTCGCCAGGCGGTGGCCAGGGTGCGCCTGCTGGGCCCGCTCCAGCGCCGCGGCGGCCAGCGCGCCCTCGCCCCTGAGGTAGGCGGAGAACGCCAGGAGGGTGGCGGGTTCGGCTCGCTCGGGCGGTGGGCAGGCCCTGGTCAGCTCGGTCCACAGGCGTTCGGCCCCGATCGCGTGCTCACCCACCGCGTAGCTCAGGCTGGCGTCCCTGACCCAGGGGTCGGACAGGGCGTGGGCGAGCAGCACGACTTCTTCGTCCGCCAGCGGGGTCGTCCGATCCGCCGCCGCGGTGACCGCCTGGTGGACCAAGGCGCGGCCGTGTCGTGCCGCGTCTCGCGGCGGCACCGCTTGCGACTCGGCCACCAGGCGGTCCAGCGCCTCGGACCGGCGGGCCAGCACCTGCTCGGGCGCCGGGGCCAGCACTTGGACCATCGCGTCCCGGCTGGGGTAGGTGACGAAGCCCATGGCGGCGGAGGCCGCCGCCAGCGCGGTGCCCCTCGGGTCGGGGGTGGTGCCCGCGCTGCCCAGGTCCCAGTAGTCGAACCAGGGCGTGCCCTTCTCCGCGGCCTGCGTCCACACCGCGCAGGCCAGTCGGATGCCCACGGCGTCGAAGGCGGCGTCGAGGTGGGTGATCAGGTCCTCGCGCGGCAGCCGTTCCGGCGGGTCCGGTCGTGGTCCGCCGACGACGACCACCACCGCCGTGGCGCCGGCCTGCCTGGACAGCGCGGGCAGCAGCTGCTCGACCGCCCGGCGGGTGTGCTGGGGTGGTGGCAGGTCGGCGCGCAGGGTCATGGCCACCGCCGAGCCCTCCACCAGCACGACGACCACCGAGTCGCAGGGGTGGAAGCCGAGCAGGTGCGGGACCGCGGCGATCAGGTCGCCGGGATCGCGGAGCGGGGTGGTCAGCGGTGCGGGAGTCGTCATGGGGGCGACTCTGGACCGGCTCGACCGCGGAGTCACGGTCAAGATCCACAACTGTGGACAGGGGGACGGGCTGTGGATGGATCGGGTCGCTCGCACGGGTGAGGGCGACCGGGATTGTCGGGGGTGGGGGCTAAGGTGCCGCCCCCTCGCGGGGGCGGCGACCGCTCAGCCGCGCGTCAGCAGTCCGGCGCGACCTGGCCGTCCGAGCCCGTGTAGACGTAGGCGTCGGAGATGTAGCCGGGACCGATCTTGTCCCACAGCACGGTCGTGCCGTACTTGCCGGTGATGCTCTCGCCCTCGGCCTGGCAGCTGATCGTCACGGTCTCCCCGTCGGCCACCGCGCCCACGGCCGCGTACTGGGTGCCCGGACCGGAGCGGATGGTCACCCCGGTGCCGCTGTCGGTGCCCACCGTGCCGGTGAAGCCGGTGCCGGAGCAGGAGTTGCGGCTGGTGTAGCTGCGGGTGCCCCAGTAGTAGGCCGTCGTGCCGTTGAACTTCACCTTCTGGTCGGCGCCGTCGAGCAGCTGCTCGTAGTGCAGGTGCGCCCCGGTGGAGCCGCCCGTGTTGCCGACGTCGCCGATGCGCTGGCCCAGCGCGACGGCTTGGCCGACCGACACCCGCTGCGCCGACAGGTGGGCGTACCTGGTCTTCCAGCCCCCGCCGTGGTCGATCTCGATCCACCGGCCGTAGCTGGTGGAGCCCTCGTTGGCCACCCGCGACACGGTGCCCGCGGCGGAGGCCACGACGGGGTCGCCCTCGTCGTTCGCGCGGTTGAAGTCCACCGAGTTGGCGGGCCGGTGGTTGGTGCGGGTCTGCCCCTCCCACACCTGGTTGCACGGGAAGGGGACCTGGAAGTTGGGGGCCGCCACGGCCTCGCCCTGCGCGACGGCGAGTCCGAGCAGCGGCGTGATCAGGGCGGAGACGAGCAGTGCGGCGCTCTTGGGTCGGGACATGTGCCACCTCCTTGGCTGGGTGCGGTGATCCGACCACACCCAGCCAGCGAAGTGGAATAGTCACCAACTCCAGTACTTCGTGAATTACTACCTAACCGATCGATTCCCGTAGTGAAGCGGTGCCACCGACTACGGGCAGCTCCACCGCGGTCCCGGTGAGGTCGATGGACAGCCCGGCGCCCGGCTTCGGCCGCAGCGTGTAGTCGTAGTCGCTGGAGATCAGCACGAACTCCAGGCTGTGCCCGGCGGCCACGACGTAGTCCTGCGGCTCCAGCTCCACCTCGACCCGGTACCGCTCACCCGGCCGGATCGGCTTCGTGCGCGACGGGCTGGCCCGGTTCTGCGGGTCGGTCCAGCCGCGCGTGATCACGTGGCTGCTCCCGTCCGGCGCGCGGTCGACCAGCAGCGCGGTCACGTTCGCCGCGGGCCGGTCGAACGAGATCGCCAGGTCGACCCGCGCGGTGCCGGACAGGCGCAGCGGGGTCGTGGCCGCGCGGGTGGCGTAGGACAGGCGGTTGCCGGAGCTGGGCAGGTCGGCCAGGGCTTCGGCGGTCTTCGACGAGTCGTCGCGCAGCGACTCCACCACCGGGCGTCCCGGCAGCTGCGACGTGCGCAGCGCGCCCTTGGCCGAACCGCCCGCCCACGGGAACAGCTCGGCCTTGGCGGTGCCCGGCGCGGGCCAGTCGGCCTCGTCGACCCACGAGCCGTCCTCGCGCTGGACGGTCGACTTCGGCTCGCGCTCGATGCCGTTGTCCACGCCGTACAGGTAGTGGCTGAACCAGCGGTTGAGGGTGCGCCGCCACTCCTGCGAGCGCAGCGTGTCCGGGTCGGTGTGGCCCGCCCGGTGCAGCCAGATCTTGTGCTCGACCCCGTTGCGCCGCAGCGCCTCGTACCACTGCGCCACGTGCTTGACCTTGACGTTCCAGTCGCTCAGGCCGTGGACGGCCAGCACCGAGGCGCGCACCTTGTGCGCGTCGTCGACGTAGTTGCGCTCGTCCCAGAACGGGCTGTAGTCGCCGGTGACCCGGTCCTGCTTGGCCGCGACCTCGGCGATGACCGGCTTGCAGATCTCCCGGTCCTCGCGCGTGTAGACGTACTCGGCGAGCACGTCGAGGTCCTCGCCCTGGAACGTGCCGGGTGCGACGACCGCGCCGTCCGCGCGGTAGTAGTCGTACCAGCTGGAGATCGCCGCGATGGGCACGATGGTCTCCAGGCCCCGCACGCCGGTCGAGGCCACGGCGTTGGGCAGGGTGCCGTTGTAGGACACGCCCATCATGCCGACCTTGCCGGTGCTCCAGGACGCCTTGACCGGGCTGCCCGCCGCGTCGCGGGCGGGCGCGCGGCCGTTGAGCCAGTCGATCACGGACTTGGAGCCGATGGTCTCGTTGCGTCCGCCCGAGGTGGGGCAGCCGGTGGACTTGCCGGTGCCCAGCGACTCGGCGTAGACCACGGCGAAGCCGCGCTCGATGAAGTACGCCTCGTAGCGGCCCGACGTGATCGGCCCCGCGTTGGGCCCGGCGGCCGAGCCCACGGCGGCGGCGATGCGCTCGTCGGCCTGCGCCTTGAGCACGGAGCCGTCGCGCCGGTCGTGCCCGCCGCGCTTGTTCGGCACGTACAGCTCCACGTCGACGTTGTGGTTGGCCACGTCGTTGCCGCCGGAGAAGTACGGGCTGTTGAAGAACACGACCGGGACCTTCAGGCCGCGGTCGGTCGCCTTCTGCCGGACCACCTCGGTGTAGACCTCGTCGTCGCGGCCGTCGCGGTCGCTGTCGACCGGCGCGCGCACCCACAGGCTCTCGCGCACCACGTCGGTCGCGCTGAAGACGGGCTGCGCCTCGCCGTCGGTGAACAGCGGGCCATCGGCCGCGGCCGAGGCCACGGCCGGGACGGCCCCCAACGGCAGTGTCACCAGAGCCGCCAGCGTCGCGGCTCTCCGAGCACCCTTCACAGGAACCCCCAAGATGCGTGGGACAGGTCTGCTGACCCTCTCCGCCCGTCACGGGCCTGTCAAGGACGACCCAAGTCCACAGTGGACCGATGGGGAACCCGACGACCGGCGCTTGACCAGGGCGCACCGGGTGTGCAGACTTCCCGCCGCCATGCGTTCCTTCATCGCCGAGCTGCCCAAGGTCGAGCTGCACGTGCACCTCGTCGGGTCGGCCTCCCCCGCCACCGTCCTCGCCCTCGCCCGCAGGCACCCCGACGGGGGCGTGCCCACCGACGAGGCCGAGCTGCTGGAGTTCTACGAGTTCACCGGCTTCGACCACTTCATCGACGTCTACGCCAAGGTCAGCGACCTGGTGACCACCGGTGACGACGTGGCCGCGCTGGTGCTGGGCCTGGCCGAGGACCTCGCCCGCAACGCCGTGCGGTACGCCGAGGTGACGGTGACCGCGACCAGCCACCTGCGGGCGGGTATCGCGCCGGACGAGCTGGACGAGGCGCTGGAGCGCAGCCGCGCCCGCGCCCGCGTCGAACACGGCGTGGAGCTGGCCTGGGTGTTCGACGTGCCCGGCGTGTGGGACCGCGACGCCGGGATGACCAGCGCCATCTACGCCACCCGGCACCGGCCCGCGGGCACGGTCGGGTTCGGCCTGGGCGGGCTGGAGTCCGACGCGCCGCGCGCGGCGTTCCGGCGGGCGTTCGCGCTGGCCCGCGAGGCGGGGCTGCACTGCGTGCCGCACGCCGGGGAGACCACCGGGCCGGAGGAGATCTGGGCCGCGCTGACCGAACTGGGCGCGGAGCGCGTCGGGCACGGCACCAGCGCGGTGCGCGACCCGGCGCTGCTGCGCCACCTGGCCGAGCGGGGCATCGCGCTGGAGGTGTGCCCGACCTCGAACGTGCGCACCGGGGCGGTCCGGTCCCTCGCCGAGCACCCGCTGCCCCGGCTGCTGGAGGCCGGGGTGCCGGTGACCCTGGCCACCGACGACCCCGGCATGTTCCACACCGACCTCAACCGCGAGTACCTGCTGTGCCACGAGCGGTTCGGCCTCGGCCGCGCGGAGCTGGCCGACCTGGCCCGTGCCGGGGTGCGCGCCAGTTTCGCCCCCGACGAGCTCAAGGCCAAGATCCTCGCCGAGATCGACGCGGTGGCCGAAGGGACCTGACTCAGCGCGACCGGACGGGGTGGCCGGTGCAGGATGGGGCGCATGAGGCTGGTGATCCTGGGCGGGGGCGGGTTCCGCGTCCCGCTGGTGCACAAAGCGCTGGTCGGCGACGGGCGCGTGGACGAGCTGGTGCTGCACGACGTCGACGGGCACCGGCTCGCCGCCATCCGCGCGGTGCTGCGCGGCGGCCCGCGCGTCACCGCCACCACGGACCTGGAGGAGGCGCTGCGCGGCGCGGACTTCGTATTCTCCGCGATCCGCGTCGGCGGGCTGGCCGGGCGCGCGGTGGACGAGGAGGTCGCGCACGCGCACGGCGTGCTGGGCCAGGAGACCGTGGGCGCGGGCGGCATCGCCTACGGGCTGCGGACCGTCCCGGTCGCGCGGCGCATCGCCCGGCGGGTCGCCGAGATCGCGCCGCAGGCGTGGGTCATCAACTTCACCAACCCGGCGGGCCTGGTCACCGAGGCCATGGCCGAGCACCTGGGCGAGCGGGTCATCGGCATCTGCGACTCGCCGGTGGGCCTGTGCCGCCGGGTCGCGCACGCGCTCGGCGCGTCGGGGGCGGAGTTCGACTACGCGGGCCTGAACCACCTGGGCTGGCTGCAGGCGGTGCGCGTCGACGGGGTGGACCTGCTGCCGCGCCTGCTGGCCGACCCGGAGAAGCTGGGGTTCGAGGAGGGCAGGCTGTTCGGCGCCGAGTGGTTGCGGGCGTTGGGGATGATCCCCAACGAGTACCTGCACTACTACTACGCCACCAGGGAGGCGATGGGCGGCGACCGCGGCGCTTTCCTGCTGCGCCAGCAGGAGGCGTTCTACAACGGCTCGGTCGACTGGGAGACCACCCGCCTGGAGCGGGAGGCCACCTACATGGCGCACGACCGGGAGGGCGAGCGCGATTCGCTGGAGGGCGGCGGTTACGAGCACGTCGCCCTGGCGCTGATGCACGCCATCGCCGACGACGAGCGGGCGACGCTGATCCTCAACGTGCGCAACGGCGCCACGCTGCCCCACCTGGACGGCGACGCGGTGGTCGAGGTGCCGTGCGGGGTGGACGCGCGCGGCCCCCGGCCGCTGCCGGTGAGCCCGCTGCCCGACCACGCCGCCGGTCTGGTCACCTCGGTCAAGGCGGTCGACCGGCTGGTGCTGGAGGGCAGCCGGACCGCCGCGCTGAAGGCGTTCGCGCTGCACCCGCTGGTGGACTCGGTGTCGGTCGCGCGGAGCCTGCTCGAGGCCTACCTCTCCCGGCACCCCGAGCTGGCCTACTTGAGCTGACGCCTACTCGAGCTGACGCCTACTTGAGCTGACGCCTACTTGAGCTGACGCCTACTTGAGCTGACGCCGCCCCAGCGCGTCGGCGCGCCTGGTCGTCTCCGGCAGCCGGAAGTCCGCGCACAGCCGCAGCACCTCGGCGCACGCCCGGTCGAGGTCGACGAGGTGGCCGACGGAGACGAACACCGGCTTGACGCCCGCGCGGGTGCGCAGCGCCCGGCCGACCACCTCGCCGCCGTCCACCAGGTCGGTGCTCGCGCCGCGCTCCGGGCCGGGCGGGTCGAACCGGCCCATCGGCGTCTTGGCCACCCCGACGCTGGGCAGGCCGGTCACCACGCCGAGGTGGCAGGCCAGGCCGAAGCGGCGCGGGTGCGCCAGGCCCTGGCCGTCGCACACCAGCAGGTCCGGCGTGACGTCCAGCCGCTCCAGCGCCCGCAGCAGCGGCGGCAGCTCGCGGAACGCGAACAGCCCCGGCAGGTAGGGGAACTCGGCCCGGCCGAGCACCACCGCGGTGTCCACCGTCTCCAGCGTCGTCGCGTCCAGCACCACCACGGCCGCGGCCAGCCGGTCGTCGGCCGCGTAGCCCACGTCCAGCCCGGCGGCGTAGCGCACGTCCAGGTCGGGGTCGGCGACCGGGCGGACCAGCGGGCGCAGCCGCTCCTGCTCGGCGACGGCCTCCTCCGGCGTCACCCGTGCTCCACCGAGGCGCGGTGGGCGGCCAGCAGGTCCTCGCCGAAGTCGCCGGACCGCCTGCGCCACACGGTGTGCGCGTGGTTGGCGCCGTTGGCCGTGTTGTCGTACTCGATCAGCAGCTCGGGGCCCTGGACTCGGTAGTAGTGGCCCTCGCCGCGCTCGGTCGAGCCCTCCCAGGAGAAGTGCAGCCGGTCCTGGTCCAGCGCCGCGAACTCCTCGTCGGCCAGGTCGCCGCGCAGCCGGTCGCAGTAGTAGCGCACCAGCGCGAGAAGCGCCTCCCGCGCGCCGCGATCGAGCTGCGCTGATGTGACGCCTCGCGGCTCGACGTCCCGCACGCGCGGCGCGTTGCGGGTGTAGAGGTCCGGCGGGGGCGTGTCGGCGACGATCGCGTGGCGGCGGCCCGCCCGCCCCATCCGCTCCAGCAGCTCCCTGGCCAGCTCCTCCTCCAGCCGCAGCGGGTGGAGCACGGTCCGGCCGAGGTAGGCGGTGCGGGCCGGGTTCGCGCCCAGGAACAGCGGGGTGGCCGACACGCGCCCGTCGGCCACCACCACGCTCACCGACGGGTGGTGGCCCTCGAGCCGCCAGCCCCACGGCGCGTCGTCGCCGGGCTCGCCGAACAGCACCGCCCAGTAGTCGCCCTGGTGCCTGTCGCGCCTGCCGCCCTCCCTGTCGTCGAGCACGTCCTCCAGCGCCATCACCGCCGCGGCCTGCGCGTAGGCGTGCGGGCTGAGCACGCTGGACAGCAGCCGGTGCGCGGCCTTGCGCTGGTCGCGGCGCAACCCGCCGAGCAGCACGCCGGGGCGCTGCCCCGGCGTGTACGCCCAGCGCCTGCGCAGGTCGCCGTCCACCGCGCGCACCGCGGTCTCACGCTGCCCCTCGTCGAGCAGGGCGAGGAAACCGCGCGCGGCCTCGGTGATCTCGTGCGGCACCACTTGAACCTATACGCCCGCGGTCCGCGCCGTAGCAGGTCGGGACGAGTTCACGGCCACGGCTTCAGCTCCGGCTTCGGGCCGCTGATCGGTCCCGCGTACTCCCGACCCGCGAGCCACGCGGTGAGGTCGGTCAGCGCGCCGCTCAGCTCCACGTGCTCACCCTCGCCGAAGGTCCACTCGCGATCGTGGTCGGTCGCCGCGAGCGTGAGCCGCACCCCGTCGGGCACGCGCGCGGCGAGGAAGTCCAGGGCGTGCTCGCAGAACTCCGGTGACCACGCGAACGGACCGAGGTCGAGGTCCCTGGCGTGGATCTCGACCTCGCGCCACAGCGCGAGAGCGGTGTCGCGCAGGGTTCCCGAGCGGTAGGTGACCGGACTGTCCCAGTCGGACACACCGGCCCACGCGGCGGTCAGCCGTGCCACGGCGGCGGCGATCGCGGCGCGGTGCTCGTCGGCCGTGCGCCCCGCGTTGGCCTCGATGTCGGCGTTGCGACCGGGGCGACCCCCGTCGTAGACCTCGATCAGCTCGCCCTCGTGCTCGGCTTGGCGGGCCATCGCGTCGGTGGCGCCCGCGAGGTGGGCCAGCACGTGCCCCCTGGTCCAGCCGGGCAGCGCGGACGGCCGCGCGACCTGCGCGTCGGTCACCGGCTCGATCAGCGCGGCCAGCCTGCGGTGGGCGTCCAGCACCCGCTCCGCGATCGTCACAGCTCCCCCTAATGACTTTGCTCATTCAACCCGTTAGGCAGCAACTTAACGGGGAGATCGCAGGAAGTCCATTACAGTGGCGGAGGTGAACACGGCACTGGAGTTCGCCGCCACCGTCCACGGCGACGGGCGCGGCGGGCTCTCCGACGAGCTGGCCACACCGGGCGGACTCGCCCGCTGGACCGGTTCGACGGCGCCCGACGAGGACCTGCGGCGGCGTCTGGTGGAGCTGCGCTGGGCGGTGCGGGCGCTGTTCGCCCACGCCACGCGCGCCCAGCAGCGGCTGGACACGCCCCGGCTGCCGGACCTGGACACGGCGTTGCGCCTGGTCAACGAGGCCGCCGCGCGCGTGCCCTCGGCCGTCCAGCTGGACTGGCACGACGGCGAGCCGCGAGTGCGCAGGATCGACTCGGCCGACGAGGGCGACCGGCTGCTGGCGTCGCTAGCCACGGCCGCGATCGAGTTCCTGGCGAGCGGGGAGCGCTCCGGTCTGCGCGCGTGCCCCGCTCCCAGGTGCGTGCGGTACTTCGTCAAAGCGCACCCGCAGCAGCAGTGGTGCAAACCCTCGTGCGGCAACCGCGCCAGGGTCAGCAGGCACTACCACCGCACCCACCCCTAGCGCCTGCAAGTACTACCCGACGCGGCGGATGGGGCTGATAACCACTACCCGGCGTCACCTGCGCTGCCCCCCTCGTGCCCAACGCACGACAACCGCCCCCAGCGCTCGGGTCGTCGGGTGGTAGTTATGGGTCCCTGCGGAGGGGGCGGGTAGTACTTGCAGGCGCGGTCAGCCCTGGGCGATGTAGGCGGTGAGCTGGTCCTGGTCCTCCTCCAGCTGGCTGATCCGGCTCTTCACCACGTCGCCGATGCTGACGATGCCCACCAGCTCGCCGTCGGAGACCACCGGCACGTGCCGGATGCGCCGCTCGGTCATCAGCACCGTCAGGCTGTCCACCGAGTCCTGCGGCCCGCAGGTGAGCACCCCGGTGGTCATGATCTCCGCGACCCTGGCGGTCAGCAGGTCCGCGCCCCGGTCGTGCAGCCTGCGCACCACGTCGCGCTCGGACACGATGCCCGCGATCCCGTCCTGACCCAGCACGACCAGCGCCCCGACGTTGTGCTCGGCCAGCGCCGCGACCAGTTCGGCCACCGTCGCGTCGGCCCCGACCGTCGCGACGGCCGTGCCCTTGGTGCGCAACACGTCCGTGATCCTCATGTGGTGCCTCCCGATCTCCGGCCAGATCCGGCGGTACCCGACCACGCTAGTTCTCGGCGGCCCCTGCGCGGGAGGAGCCTGACCCGATGAGAGCAGCCCGCCCGACGAGGTCGGACGGGCTGCTCGGGGTGCCGCGCTCAGCCGCCGGTGCGGCGGAACACGCGCTTGCCGACGAAGTTCGACTGGTGCGGAACGCCCAGCGCCTTCTGCACACCGGCGTTCTTCTTGCCGTGACCGCGGCGTTCGCGGCGGTTGGGAACGACCTCGGGCTCCTGCTGGTCGTTGGCTTCGGGGGTGTTCTGGTCGGTCATCGGTGCCTCCTGGTGCTCTTCGACGGGTGCTCTTCAGCGGGGGTGCTCTTCAGCGGGGTGCGCTTCAGCGACGCCGCATGGCGTACTGGCGCGGGTTGACCACGACGCGCCCGCCGCCGAAGCGCGGCTGGACGGCGCCCGGCTTCCCGGCGCGGCGCTCGCGCCGGTTGCCGGGCTGGGGCTCGGACGGGTCGGAAAAGGGCGTGCGCATACGACCGCCTCCTCGTGTTCGAGGCGTGCAAAGGAGTGCGACCCGCGTGAGGGGTCGTCGACAGTGCCCGCGAGGGCATCCGGGAGAAGGCGCGCGGCTCAGCGAGGCCGTCGGCGCGGTGGAGGAAGAAGTCCTCAGTTGAAGAACATGGCCGAGACGTTAGCGTGCGCCCCGGTCGTTGCCAACTGATTTATCGAGGCCCTCGTCCGGGCCGGTGCGGCGCCGCTCGTGATCGACCGGCTGGACGTGGAGGCTCACCCGGAAGGCTGGTTTCAGCTCTCGATGACCTTGCCGTCGACCACCAGCGGCGGGTCGGCGCGGTCGGTGAAGAACCGCTGCGCGAACGCCCCCACCGCCCTGGTGGCGACCGCGTCGAAGCCGCCGCCGATGACCCCGCCCACGATCGGCACGCCCTTGGCCAGGGTGACCGTCGCCCGCGCGGTGCCGTGCTTGGCCAGCAGGGTGAACCCGACCCGCCGGTTGATCTCCCGGATCAGCTGCGCGGGGATGCGCTCGACCAGCCGCATGGTCAGCTTGGCGCCCACCTTCACCCCCGCCTTCTTCACCAGCTCGGCACCCGCGTTGCCCAGCAGGCACACCAGGATCGCCAGCTGCACCTCCTCGCTGTCCAGGTCGTAGCCCTGCACGGCGGCGATGGAGGCGATCAGGTGGGTCTGCACCAGGTAGGACGCGGTGATGTTGGCGGGCAGCGTCACCGGGAGGGTGACCAGGCCACCCAGGTTGGTGACGAAGCCCTGCGCGCCCGCCGCCGCCACGTGGTTGCGGATGAGCAGCTTGATCGCCTGCTCGCGGGTGCCCCCCTTGTCCACGGCGTCCTCGGCGGAGCGCCGCGCGCCCTTGAACGGTCCGAAACCGTCGATGCCGAGCCGGAGCAACTGGTCCACCATGCCCTGCTGGGCCTTGGCAAGGGTGCCGGGTTCCTCGACCATGCCCCGAGGTTACGCGGCGCGCGGGCGGGTAGCCGAGAGCTCATGGACATGTCCACTTTGGCGGGGCTGATCCGGGAACGCGGCCCGTTCGCGTCGCTGTACCTGGACGCCTCGCACGACACCGAGGACGCGGCCAAGGCGCTGGAGCTGCGCTGGCGCGGGCTGCGCGAAGACCTCCAGCGGCAGGGCGCGGACGCGGACACCCTGGCCGCCATCGACGAGCGGGTCACCCGACCGGCGGTCGGCAAGGCGGGCCGGGCGGTCATCGCCGCGCACGGCCGGGTGCTGCTGGACCTGGTGCTGCCCCGTCCGCCCGCCGCCGACAGCGCCCGCTGGTCGAACTTGCCGCACGTGCTGCCGCTGGCCAACTCGACCACCACCAACGTGCCGCACGTGGTGGTGCTGGTCGACCGCGCGGGCGCCGACCTGCACGGCTACAGCGGCCAGCGGCACGTGGAGCAGGAGGTGCAGGGCGCGCGGCACCCGCTGAACAAGGTCGGCGGGGGCGGCTACTCGCACCGCCGCCTGCAGAACAACGTCGAGGAGACCGCCCGGCGCAACGCGGCGCTGGTGGCCGAGGCGGCCGACGCGCTGGTGGGCGAGCTGAACGCCCGCCTGCTCGTGCTCGGCGGCGAGGTGCAGGCGCGCACCGGGGTCAAGGACCAGCTCAGCACCCGCTGCCGCGACGTGCTGATCGAGGTCGACAGCGGCGGCCTGGCCGCGGGCTCGGACGACGAGGCGTTCGACAGCGCCGTGCGCTCCCTGGTCGCCCAGTACCAGGCCGACCTGGAGAACGACGTGGTCGAGGAGTTCACCACCGAGCGGGACCGGCCGCGAGGTCGCGCGGTGCAGGGCCTGGAGCCGGTGGTGGCGGCGCTGCGCGAGGCCAACGTGGCCGCGCTGCTGGTGGCCGACCCCGCGCTGGGCGACCGCACGGTGTGGACCGGCGACGAGCCCGCCCAGCTGGCGCTGGCCGAGTCCGACCTGCGGGCGATGGGCGTGGAGCACGCGGGCGAGCACCGCGCCGACGAGGCGCTGCCCACCGCGGCCGCCGCGATCGGGGCCCAGGTGCTGGTCGTCGACGACACCCAGCTGGCCGAGGGTGTGGGGGCGCTGCTGCGGCACACGTAAGCGGCTCGCGTGAACGCCCCCGGACGCGCGAAGGGCCCGGCACGACGGCCGGGCCCCGCACGACGCGCGATCAGACGCCCGTCGCCGAGTTGGCCAGCACGACGTTCTCGGCGTCCTTGTTCTCCAGCTCGATGACCCTCTTGTTGCGCCGGTTGCGCTTCTCCAGGTAGGTCGCCAGCCAGGTCAGCAGCAGGCACATCGCGATGTAGATGCCCGCCACCACGATCGTCAGCGGCACCAGCGGCCTGCCGAACTGGGCCTGCGAGCCCAGGTAGCGGGCGTAGTAGAGCAGCTCCTCGTAGGTGATGATGAAGCCCAGCGCGGTGTCCTTGAGCAGCACCACGAGCTGGCTGATGATCGTCGGCAGCATCGCCCGCAGCGCCTGCGGCAGCAGCACCAGGACCATCACCTGCGTCTTGCGCATCCCCAGCGCGTAGGCCGCCTCGGCCTGGCCGCGCGGCAGCGACTTCACGCCCGCGCGGAAGATCTCCGCCAGCACCGAGCCGTTGTAGAGCATCAGCGCCAGCACCACAGCGGCGAACGGCGACATCTTGATGCCGACCGTCGGCAGGCCGTAGTAGAACAGGAACATCATGATCAGCAGCGGGATGGCGCGGAAGAACTCCACCACCACGTTGGAGGGTGCCCGCCAGAACGCGTGCTCGGAGAGCCTGCCCGCGGCGAACACCGCGCCGAACAGCAGGGCCAGCACCGCGCCCAGCGCGAACGCCCGCAGCGTGGCGCCGATCTTCTCCAGCAGCTGGATCTGGATCGTCTCGTACTGCAGCCACTCCCACATGCGCGGCTCGAACTGGCCGCTGTCGTAGAAGCGGTAGCCCACGTAGGCCAGCAGGGCGACGACGGCGGCGATGCCGACCACCGCGGCGATGCCGTGCCGGACCCGCGCCTTGGGACCGGGGACGTCGAACAGGACCGAGCTCATCGGGCCACGCTCCAGCGCTTCTCCAGGCCGCGCTGCACCAGCGTCAGCGGGATCACCAGCACCACGAAGAACACCGCCACCCAGGACAGGCCCGCCAGCATGTTGGCGCCCTCCTCGGACAGCCGGTAGGAGATCGCGCCCGCCTCGCCGACCGAGAAGCCCGCCGCCACGGTGGTGTTCTTCAGCAGCGCGATCAGCGTGCTCACCAGCGGCGGCACCACCGAGCGCATGGCCTGCGGCAGCACCACGTTGGCCAGCATCTGGCCGAAGGTCAGCCCCAGCGCGCGGGAGGCCTCGGCCTGGCCCACGGGCACCGTGTTGATGCCCGAGCGGACCACCTCGCAGATGAACGCCGAGGTGTAGAGGGTGAGCGCGGTCACCGCGCCCATGAACGGGTCCAGCTCCAGGATCTTCAGCAGCGGGTAGGCGAACGCGAAGAAGAAGAACACCAGGGTCAGCGGCGTGTTGCGCAGCAGCGTGACGTAGGTGGTGGCCGCCGCGCGCAGCACCGGGACCGGGCTGACCCGCAGCATGGCCAGGACCGTGCCCAGCACCAACGACCCGACCGCGGACAGCAGGAAGAGCTGGATCGTGGTGAGGAAGGCGCTCAGGAACAGGTCGGAGTAGTTGGTAAGGACGCTCATCGGGGTTCCTCGCCGGTGGTTTTCACGGAAGTGGCCGGTGACCCGCCGCGACGCGCGCGGATCACCGGCCACCGCTCACGGCATCAGTAGCGCTCGATCACCGGCTTCTGGGCGGACGAACCCGACTTGCCCAGGGTGGCGTCGTAGATCTCCTGCCACTTGCCGCCGCTGATGGCCTCGTCGAGGATGTCGTTGACCTTGTCGCGCAGCGCCTTGTCGTCCTTGGGCAGGCCGATGCCGTAGGGCTCGACCGAGAACGGCTTCTCGACGACCCTGAACTTGTCCGACTCCAGCGCGGCGTAGCCCTTGAGGATCGCGTCGTCGGTGGTCACCGCGTCCACGGCGCCCTCGGCGAGCTTGGCCACGCACTGCGAGTAGTTCTGGAACTCGATGATGTTCTCGGGCTCGGTGAGGTTCTCGTCCTTGATCCGCTTGATCGGCGTGGAGCCGGTGGCCGAGCAGACCTTCTTGCCCTTGAGGGTGTCCTTGCCGGTGATCGAGGTGTCGTCCTTGCGGACGAGCAGGTCCTGGCCCGCGGTGTAGTACGGGCCCGCGAAGCCGACCTTCTCCTTGCGGCCCGCGTTGATCGTGTAGGTGCCGACGTAGTAGTCCACGTCACCGTTGATCAGCGCCTGCTCGCGACCGGCGGAGGCGATGGCCTTGTACTCGATCTTGTCCTCGCCGAAGCCCAGCTTGGCCGCGACCAGGCGGGCGATCTCGACGTCGAAGCCGCTGTACTTGTTGGTCGTGGCGTCCTTGATGCCCAGGCCGGGCTGGTCCTCCTTGACGCCGATGACGACCTTGCCCCGGCTCTTCATCTTCTCGAACGTCGGCGAGCCGTCGACCTTCACGTCGGTCGCGACCGCCTGGCTGGGCACGGAGCCGGAGTCGCTGGGGCTCCCCTCCTTGCCGCAAGCGGTCAGGGCGAGGCCGCCTGCCAGCAGCGCCACCGCAAGGGTGCGAACCCTCATCGTCCTTCTCCTGCTCTCGTGGGGTCGAGCGGCGCCAGGCTCAGCGCCGCGTTCCGGGGACTTCAGTGGGTCAGGATCTTGCCAAGGAAGTCCTTCGCGCGGTTGGACTTCGGCGCGGAGAAGAAATCTTCCGGCGTCGAGTCCTCGACGACCTCGCCGTCGGCCATGAAGATCACGCGGTCGGCGGCCTTGCGGGCGAAGCCCATCTCGTGGGTCACCACGAGCATGGTCATGCCCTCCTTGGCCAGCGTGGTCATGACGTCGAGCACCTCCTGGACCATCTCCGGGTCCAGCGCGGAGGTCGGCTCGTCGAACAACATCACCTTGGGCCGCATCGCCAGCGCGCGGGCGATGGCCGCGCGCTGCTGCTGTCCGCCGGACAGCTGCGCCGGGAACTTCTCCGCCTGGTTCGCGATGCCGACCCGCTCCAGCAGCTCCATGGCGGTGCGGCGGGCCTCCGCCGCGGGCGTCTTGCGCACCTTCAGCGGGGCGAGCATCACGTTGTCGACGATGCTCTTGTGCGCGAACAGGTTGAACGACTGGAAGACCATGCCCACGTCGGCGCGCAGCCGGGCCAGCTCCTTGCCCTCGGCGGGCAGCGGCTGGCCGTCGACCTCGATGGTGCCCTGGTCGATGGGCTCCAAGCGGTTGATCGTGCGGCACAGCGTGGACTTGCCGGAGCCCGAGGGGCCCAGCACCACGACGACCTGGCCCTTCGGCACCTCCAGGTTGACGCCCTTGAGGACGTGCAGAGGACCGAAGAACTTGTCCACGCCCGTCATCCGGATCATCGGCGGAGCAGGGGTGGGGCCGGTCATCCGTTCCTCCAGAGGGGTTCTCGTGCGATGGCGGAAACCTAGGTGTGGAGCACCACACCAGTCCAGGCGGTTGAGCAAGACTTAGGGTCTCAACTCTGTCACAGGCTGACGACACTTGTTTCGGGAGGGACCGCGGTGCGGGTGCTGCTCGTCGAGGACGACGACCGCGTAGCGGAAGCGCTGGTCCCAGCGCTGACGCGACGCGGTTTCACGGTGGACCGGCAGGCCACCGGCAGGGGGACGCTGGACCGGTTGGCCGGGGTCGACGTGGTGCTGCTCGACCTGGGCCTGCCCGATGTGGACGGTGTGACCCTCTGTCGCAACATCCGTGCCGCCAGTGACGTGGCCATCATCGTGGTCTCCGCGCGCGGGGAGATCGACGACCGCATCCTCGGCCTGCACGCGGGCGCCGACGACTACCTGGTCAAACCGTACGACGTGGGTGAGCTGGTGGCCCGCGTGCACGCGGTGCGCCGCCGCCGCGGCGACCCGGTGGGGGCGGGTGGCACGGGCACCGAGGTGTTCGAGGCGGGCGACGTCCGGGTCGACCTGGGGCGGCACGAGGTGACCGTGGCGGGCGAGGTCGTGGCGCTGTCGCGCAAGGAGTTCCAGGTCCTCGCTCTGGTCATGGCCGCGGGCGGGGCGGTGTGCACCCGCGAGCGCATCCTGGCCGAGGTCTGGGGGCGCACCTGGGCGGGCGCGAACCGCACCCTGGACGTGCACGTGGCCACCCTGCGCACCAAGCTGGGCAGGCCCTCGCTGCTGGAGACGGTGCGCGGCGTCGGCTACCGGTTGGGCGCGGTCTAGGTGCGCTCGCGGCTGCTCGGGATCGTGCTGGCGCTGGTGGTCCTGGTGCTGGTGGGGATGGGGGTGCCGCTGGGGCGCGGGGTGGCCGCCACCGAGCAGCAGGAGATGTTCCTCGACCGGCTGACCGACACCAGCCGGTTCGCCTCGGTGGCCCAGCAGCCGATCATCCACGGCAGGCCGGACCTGCTGGAGCCCTCGCTGGAGCGCTACGAGCAGCTCTACGGCATCCAGGTCGGCCTGCTCGGACCGGACGGGCGGGTGCTGGTCGGCTCCTCCGAGCTGGACCTGTCCCCGGCGCCGGTGCGCGACGCGGTGGACCAGGCGCTGGCCGGGCGGCTGCCCGCGACGCCGGAGCTGTTCATGCCGTGGGAGGACGCCCTGCTGGTGCTGGCCGAGCCGGTGCTGGTCGACGGCGAGGTGCGCGGCGCCGTGGTGACCCTCTCCCCCACCGCCAAGACCAGGGCGGAAGTGGCCCTGTGGTGGCTGGTGATCACCCTGGGCGGGCTGTTCGCGCTGGTGCTGGCGGTGTTCGCGGCGCTGCCGCTGGTCCGCTGGACGCTGCGGCCGGTGCGCAGGCTCGACGACGCCACCGGGGCGCTGCTGGCCGCGGTGCAGTCCGGCCGCGCCGTGGAGCCGGTCGGCTCCTCCGACGGGCCGCCGGAGCTGCGCCAGCTGAGCCGGTCGTTCGACCAGATGGCCGCCAACGTCGGCGACGTGCTGGCCGCCCAGCGCGCGTTCGTGGCCGACGCCTCGCACCAGCTGCGCAACCCGCTGACCGCGCTCAAGCTCCGGTTGTCCAACCTGGAGGGGCACGTCTCCGGCGAGGCCAGGGAGCACCAGCTGGCCGCGCTGGCCGAGGCCGACCGGCTCAACCGCATCCTGGACGAGCTGCTGTCCATGGCGCGGGCGGAGTCCTCGTCGGTGGACCCGGTGCCGGTGGACCTGGACCGGGCGGTGGCCGGGCGGCTGTCGGCCTGGACCCCGGCCGCCGCCTCCCGCGACGTGCACCTGGTGCTCGACGGCGAGCCCGGCGGCCAGGTGCTGGCCCCGCCCAGGGGCGTCGAGGCGGTGCTGGACGCGCTGCTGGACAACGCGCTGAAGTTCACCGCCGAGGGGTCGCTGGTGCGCGTGGACGTGCGCAGGCTCGACGGGGTGGTGCGGCTGTCGGTGCGCGACGGCGGGCCGGGGCTGGCCGAGGACGAGCTGGAGCGGGCCACCGACCGGTTCTGGCGCAGCCCGCTGCACCAGAACGTGCCCGGCTCCGGGCTGGGGCTGTCGATCGTGCGGCGGATCGTGGAGCGGGTGGGCGGCGCGGTGCGGCTGGAGCTGCCCGAGGGCGGCGGGCTGCGGGTGGTGGTCGAGTTCCCCGCGCTCTGAGCGGAGGCGGTCAGACCTTCACGTCGCGGTAGTAGCGCACCGCGCCGGGGTGCAGCTCGACCGGGGTGGTCTCGATCGCCGAGCGGACCTCTATCGAACGGGCCACCGGGTTGGCCGCCACCAGCGCGGGCTGGGCCCGGAACAGCCCCCTGAGCAGCGCTTCCGCCACCTCGGCGGACATCTGGTCGGTGACCAGCAGGAAGTTGCGCACCACCAGCGTGGTGATCGGCCCACCGGGCAGCTGGTAGGCCGACGCGGGCAGGGTGGCCGAGCCGTAGATGGGGTAGCGGTCGCGCAGGTCGGGCAGCACGTCGCCGAGGTCGAGCATCCGCACCGGCACGGTCTCGGCCAGCTCGGTCACCGCGTGCGTGGGCACGCCCCCGGACCAGAAGAACGCGTCCAGCTCGCCCCGCCGCATCGCCTCGGCCGAGTCGTTGGGGTCCAGGTGCCGCGCCTGGAGGTCCCCGGTGGACAGGCCCGCGCTCTCCAGCAGGCGCTGCGCGATGAGGATCACACCGGAGTCCACCGCGCCGATCGAGACGCGCTTGCCCCGCAGGTCGGCCAGCTTGGTGGCCTGCACGTCGTCGCGCACGATCAGCTGCAGGTAGTCGTCATGCATCCTGGCCAGCGCGTACAGCCGGTGGCCGGGCCCGCTGCGGGCCAGCTCGTCGTCGGCGGCGTCGGCGGCGGAGAAGCCCACCTGGGCCTGCCCGGTGCGCAGCCGGGTCAGGTTGTCCACCGACCCGCGCGTCTCCGCCACCTGCGGGCGCTCGACGCCGGGATCGGCCGCCCACGCCTCCGCCAGAGCGGTGCTGAGCTGGTGGTACACCCCGCCGCGCACGCCCGCCGCCACGGTGAGCTTGACGTGGTCGAAGTCGTCCCCGCACGCGGTCAGCGACAGCGCGGCCACGGCCAGCGCGGCGCCGAGGGCGTGGACTCGCAGCAGCGTTCCCGACACCCGCGCATCGTCGCACGTCCAGCCTCTACCCTGGACCCGACGGAAGGATTAGGTGCAGTGACCCGCAGTTACCAGATCCGCACGTTCGGCTGCCAGATGAACGTGCACGACTCCGAGCGCCTGGCAGGAATGCTGGAGGACGCGGGCTACACGCCTGCCGACGGCGACACCGCCCCGGACGTGGTGGTGTTCAACACCTGCGCCGTCCGGGAGAACGCGGACAACAAGCTCTACGGCACGCTCGGCCACCTCGCGCCCGCCAAGGCCGCCAACCCGGACATGCAGATCGCCGTGGGCGGCTGCCTGGCGCAGAAGGACCAGGGCGAGATCGTCAAGCGCGCCCCGTGGGTGGACGTGGTGTTCGGCACCCACAACATCGGGTCGCTGCCGGTGCTGCTGGAACGCGCCCGGCACAACCGCGAGGCCCAGGTCGAGATCCTCGACGCGCTGGAGACCTTCCCGTCCACGCTGCCCGCGCGCCGCGACTCGGCCCACTCCGGCTGGGTGTCGGTGTCCGTCGGCTGCAACAACACCTGCACCTTCTGCATCGTGCCGTCGCTGCGCGGCAAGGAGAAGGACCGCCGCCCCGGCGAGGTGCTGGCCGAGGTCAAGGCGCTGGTGGCCGAGGGCGTGCTGGAGGTGACGCTGCTCGGGCAGAACGTCAACTCCTACGGCGTCGAGTTCGGCGACCGGCACGCCTTCGGCAAGCTGCTGCGCGCCTGCGGCGACATCGAGGGCCTGGAGCGGGTGCGCTTCACCTCGCCGCACCCCAAGGACTTCACCGACGACGTGATCGCCGCCATGGCCGAGACCCCGAACGTGTGCCACCAGCTGCACATGCCGCTGCAGTCGGGCTCCGACCGCGTGCTCAAGGCCATGCGCCGCTCGTACCGGTCGGCCAAGTTCCTGTCCATCCTGGACGACGTGCGCGCGGCCATGCCCGACGCGGCCATCACCACCGACATCATCGTCGGCTTCCCCGGCGAGACCGAGGAGGACTTCCAGGCCACCCTGGACGTGGTGCGGCAGGCCCGGTTCTCCAGCGCCTTCACCTTCCAGTACTCCAAGCGGCCGGGCACGCCCGCCGCCGAGCTGCCCGACCAGCTGCCCAAGCAGGTCGTGCAGGAGCGCTACGACCGGCTCGTCGCGCTGCAGAACGAGCTGTCGTGGGAGCAGAACAAGGCACTGGTCGGCCGCACCGTCGAGGTGCTGGTGGCCAGCGGCGAGGGCCGCAAGGACGCCGAGACGCACCGGCTGTCCGGCCGCGCCCGCGACGGCAGGCTGGTGCACTTCACCCCCGGTGACGCGGCCGTCCGGCCGGGTGACGTGGTGGAGACCGTGATCACCTACGCCGCGCCGCACAACCTGATCGCGGACGGCCCGCTGCTCAGCCACCGCCGCACCAAGGCGGGCGACCGGGCGGAAGCGGGCATCCGGCCGAAGACGCCCGGTGTCTCCCTGGGCCTGCCCGCGTTCGGCGCCCCCGCCCCGCAGCCGGCCGCCGTGGGCGGGTGCTCGGTCGGATGAGCGGCGACAACGACGACCTGGCGGGCCTGCGGCGGGAGATCGACCAGGTCGGCCGCGCGGCGGCCAAGCGCATCGACCCCGGCGCGGGCGCGATGGTGATCGCGGTGGCGGTGCTGGCGGTGCTGCTGTCGCTGGTGCTGCCCTGGGTGGGCCCGAGCACGGGCCTGGAGGTGCTGCTGGGCGACTCGCCCGTGCTGCCGAGGGTGTTCTCCTGGGTGGCCCTGGTCGGCGGCGTGCTGTGCTCCGCGCTGGCACTGGCGCTGCGGCGGTGGGCGCTGGCCTGGGTGTGCGCCCTGCTGTGCTTCGCCGGATCGGTCGCGGGCGTGCTGTCGATCTGGACCACCCAGACCACCACCGGCCACCACCCCGGCCCAGGTCCCGGCCTCGGCCTGGTCCTCGCCGTGGTCGCGGTGGTCGTCCTCCTGACCAAGTGGCTCCGCATAGCCATGAGCCGGATCTGACTGCCGCGCCGGTGGCGTCGCAGCCACCCGATCGCACGAACTGAGCGTTCGGACACCGCGAACCGAGCGTTCGGGAGCCAGTGCGGGGGAAGGGGCGTGCGCGGTGGTCGCGCACGCCCCTTCCCCGTTCCGGTGACTAGCGGCTGGCGACTGCCTGCTCCGCCGCGGCCAGCCACTCGCGCCACTGCTTGGCCTGCGCCTCGGCCTGCTCGGCTCGGCGCTTGTCGCCCGCCGCGCGAGCCTTGGCCGCCTGGGACTCGAACTGCTCGACCCGCTCCCGGAACTGCGCCACGCGGGCCTCGGCCTCCGGGTCGGACCGGCGCCACTGGGCGTCGACCGCGCCGCGGACCCTCTCCTCCACCGCGCGCAGCTTGCCCTCCAGCTCGCGGACCCGCTCCCTGGGGACCTTGCCGATGGCGTCCCACCGCTCCTGGATGCGGTACAGCTGCTGCCTGGCCGCCTCCAGGTCGTGCGACGGGTCGATCTGCTCGGCCTCGACCAGCAGCTCCTCCTTCAGCTTCGCGTTGGCGGCGAACTCCGCGTCACGCTCGCTGAAGGCCTCGGAGCGCCGGGCGAAGAACGCGTCCTGCGCGGCGCGGAAGCGCTGCCACAGGGCGTCGTCGGCCTCCTTGGGCGCGCGGCCCGCGGCCTTCCACTCGACCATCAGCTCCTTGTAGCGACCGGCCGTGGGGCCCCAGTCGTCGGAGTCGACGAGCTTCTCGGCCTCCTCGACCAGCTCCTGCTTGCGCTGCTTGGCCACCCCGCGCTGGCGGTCCAGGTCGGCGAAGTGCGACCCGCGCCGCCGGTTGAACGCGTCACGCGCCTTGGAGAACCGCCGCCACAGCTGCTCGTCGGTCTTGCGGTCGACGCCCCGGATGGTCTTCCACTCGTCCAGGATCGCCCGCAGCCGGTCGCCCGCGACCTTCCACTGGGTCGACTCGTTGGCCAGCGCCTCGGCCTCCTCGACCAGCTCCAGCTTGCGCGCGCCCGCCGCGGCCCTGGCCTCCTCCTTGGCGACCTTGGCCTGCTCCAGCGCCTCCTGGGCCTTGGCCAGGACGTGCTCGACCCTGGCGGCCAGCGCGGCGAGGTCGCCCACCACCGCGGCGTCGGCCAGGCTCTCCTGGATGTGCTTGGCGCTGGTCAGCGCGTGCTTGGGGTCACCGGCCCCGGAGGACAGCCGCGTGGCCAGCAGCTCGACCTCGGTGCGGATGTCGTCGAACCGGCGGGCGAAGTGCGCCAACCCCTCGACCGGCTCGCCCGCCTGCCAGGAGCCGACGACGCGCTCGCCGTCCGCGGTCTTGACGTAGACGGTGCCCTCCTCGTCCACGCGCCCCCAGCGCTCCGGGTGGTCCGACGCCGCGGGCACCGGCGGAGGCACCGAGGCTTGCGCTCCGGCTTGCGCTCCGGCCTGCGTCCCGGCCTGCGTCTCCTCGACCACCGCCCCCGCACCACTGTCGCCAGTGGTTCCCGGTGTCGTCTCGTGCTCCGTCATCGCCGGCTTCCTCCTCGCCTGCCCGCTTCATGGTGCCCGTGCCGACCACGGGCGCCCCGCCAGTGGCGGGGCCCAGCACCCGAGTACCGCGACCTTCGACCGGTCCCCAGTACCCCGCGCGCATTCAAACAGGTCAGGGCTCGAGCCGGTACTGGTGGTGGGAGATGAGTAACGTCCAGTCCATGATCTCCCGCGTCGCGGTCGTGCCGCACCCGCCCCTGCTGGTGCCCGAACTGGTCGCGGGAGCGGTCGCGGAGACCGAGCCGGTGCGGGCCGCCTGCCTGGCCGCGGCGGCGGACCTGGCCGCGTGCGCGGACGAGTGGGTGGCGGTCGGCGTGGCGCCGGGAGCGCCGCGCGAACTGTCCGACGTGGCCGGGACCTTCCGCGGTTTCGGGGTGGACGTGCCGGTGGCGCTGTCGGACGCGCCGTCCCGCGTGGTGGCGGACCTGCCGCTGCCCGCCCTGGTCGCGGGCTGGCTGCGGGAGCGGGTCGGGGCGCGTCGGGTGCGGGTGCACTTGGTGCCGCCGGACCTGCCGACCGCGCGGTGCGTGGCGCTGGGCGAGCGGTTGACCGCCTCGGGTGACGCCCTGCTGGTGCTGGGCGACGGCTCGCACCGGCACGGCGAGCTGGCGGTGGGACGAGCCGACGACCGGGCCGGTCCGTTCGACGATGCGGTCCACCGCGCGCTGGCGGCGGCGGACACCGCGGCGCTGCGCGCGGTCGACCCGGCGCTGGCGGCCGAGCTGGGCGCGCGGGGCCGGGCGGCCTGGCAGGTGCTGGCGGGCGTGCGGGGACCGTGGCGGTGCGCCAGGTCGCGGTTCCTGGCCCCGTTCGGCGTCGGCTACCACGTCGCCGTCTGGGAAACTGGGGCGTGACCGTTCCCGTCGCCGTCGTCGGCCCCACCGCGACCGGCAAGTCCGACCTGGCCGTGGAGCTGGCCCTGCGCCTTGGCGGGGAGGTGGTCAACGCCGACGCGATGCAGCTCTACCGGGGCATGGACATCGGCACGGCGAAGGTCACCGAGCGGGAGCGCCGAGGCGTGCCGCACCACCTGCTCGACGTGCTGGAGGTGACCGAGACCGCCTCGGTGGCCGCCTACCAGCGGCACGCCCGCGCGGTGGTCGAGCGGCTGCTCGACCAGGGCCGCACCCCCGTCCTGGTCGGCGGCTCCGGGCTGTACGTGCAGGCCGTGCTGGACGACCTGGTCTTCCCCGGCACCGACGAGGCCATCCGCGCCCGGCTGGAGGACGAGCTGGCCGTCGTGGGCGCCCCCGCGCTGCACCAGCGGCTGGCCGGGCTCGACCCGGCCGCGGCGCTGGCCATCCTGCCCAGCAACGGCAGGCGCGTGGTGCGGGCGCTGGAGGTCATCGAGCTGACCGGGCGGCCGTTCTCCGCGACCATGCCCAAGCCCGGTCCGGCCCGCTACGGCGCGGTGCTGGTCGGCCTGGACCGCGCGGTGTCCGAGCTGGACGAGCGGGTCGACCTGCGGGTGGACCGGATGTTCGAGGCGGGCCTGGTGGACGAGGTCCGCGCGCTGGAGGCGCGTGGCCTGCGCGAGGGCCGCACCGCGTCGCGGGCGCTGGGCTACCAGCAGGTGCTGGCCGCCTTCGACGGCGAGCTCACCCTGGCGGACGCGGCGGCGGAGACCGCGCGGGCGACCCGGCGGTTCGTCCGGCGGCAGCGCTCGTGGTTCCGCCGCGACCAGCGGGTGACCTGGTTCGACGCGGGTCGCGACGGCCTGGTCGGCGACGTGCTGGCGCTGCTGGGCAAGTAGCCTGGTGGGCATGGGCGTGGAGTTCCTCAAGGGCCACGGCACCGAGAACGACTTCGTGGTGCTGCCCGATCCCGACGGCGTGCTGGACCTGACCGAGGCGCGGGTGCGGGCGCTGTGCGACCGCAGGCGCGGCCTGGGCGCCGACGGCGTGCTGCGGGTCGTGCGGCCGGACATGGGGCCGTGGTTCATGGACTACCGCAACGCCGACGGCTCCATCGTCGAGATGTGCGGCAACGGCGTGCGCGTGTTCGCCCGCTACCTGGTCGAGGCCGGGTTGGTCCCGACCGGCGAGTTCGAGATCGGCACCCGCGCGGGCAGGCGGCAGGTCGTGGCGCACGAGGACGGCACGGTCACCGTCGACATGGGACCGGCCCGCGTCACCGGCGCGTCCACGGCCTCGGTGCGCGGCGCGGCGTTCACCGGTTTCGCGGTGGACGTGGGCAACCCGCACCTGGCGTGCGTCACCGACACGCCCGTGGCGGAGCTGGACCTGGACGACGCGCCGGGCCACGACCCGGCGGTGTTCCCGCGCGGGGTGAACGTGGAGTTCGTCAACGTCCTGGGCGACGGCGCGCTGCGGATGCGCGTGCACGAGCGCGGCGTGGGCGAGACGCGCTCCTGCGGCACGGGCACGGTCGCGGCGGTCGCGGCGTGGCTGCACGGGACGGGGCAGCGCACCGGCAAGGCCACTGTGGACGTCCTGGGTGGACAGCTCTCGGTGGTCGTCGAGGAGGAGACCGCCACCCTGACCGGCCCGGCCGTGCTGCTGGCCCGCGGCGAGCTGGACCAGTCCTGGTGGGACAGCCTGACCTGACCCTCCGAACGCCCCGTCGGCAAGTACCACCCGACGGGCCTCGAAGGGCCGGTGACCACTACCCGAAGTGCCCGAACGCTCGGTTCGCGGTGCCTGAACGCCCGGTTCGCGGTGTCCGGACGCGCGACTCACGCGTTCAGAGGTCGCAGACCTCCAGCCTGCCCAGGCGGGCCCCGGCCACCACCTCCGGTTGCGAGGTGGGCGCGGTGCAGCAGACCAGGCGCGAGCCGAGCACGGCGACGGCGAAGCAGGTCTGGGTGGTCTCGACCCGCTGGACGACCTCGCCCGCCACCACCCGCACCGCGCACGGCTGCAGCGCGGCGGCGACCCAGACGCCGCCCTCGGCGTCCACCGCGATCCCGTCCGGGGCGACGGAGTGCTCGCGCAGGGCCGCCCAGGGCCGCCGGTTGGTCAGCGCGCCGTCCTCCGCCACGTCGAACGCGGTGAGCCCGAACGCCAGCGTCTCGGCGACCACGAGGGTGCCGTCGGGCAGGAACGCCATCCCGTTGGGGAACTTCAGGTCGTCGGCGGCCACCTCGGCGGTCCCGTCCGGCCGCACGAGCGCCAGCGGTGTCCCCGGCGGCACCCACTCCGGGTCCAGCAGCGCCTCCTCGCCGCCCTGCGCGATCGCCGCGTGCAGGTCGAAGCCGAAGTTGCCGACGTAGGCGCGCCCCCGGTCGTCGACCAGCATGTCGTTGGCGTGGAAGGTGGCGATACCGCTCAGGTCGGCGTGCGGCGCCAGCGTGCCGTCCGGCTCCAGCCTGAGCACGGCCCGGTCGCGCATGGAGACCACGAGCAGCCGCCCGTCGGGCAGCCAGCCCAGGCCGGACGGCTGCTCGGGCACCTCGCAGACGACCTCCTGCTCACCGGTGGCCAGGTCGAGCGCGCGCACCTGGTGGTCGTAGAAGTCGGAGTAGAACAACCTGCCGTCGGGGCCGTGGCGTGGCCCCTCGCCGAACCGGAGATCGTCGCGCAGCACGGTGGTGTCAGCCATGCCCCTCGACCGTAGTGATCGACGGCACATCGCGCATACGCCGCAGGGGTGAGCCGAGCACCCAGAGGACACCGCTGCTGAGCCCCGCGGCGGCGACCCACAGCGCGCCGCGCACGCCCAGCGATTCGGCCAGCAGGCCCCCGGTCAGGGCACCCAGCGGCATGGCGCCCCAGACGATGCAGCGCACGCTGGCGTTCATCCGACCCAGCAGGTGGTCCGGGCACAGCGCCTGGCGCAGGCTGACCTGGGCGACGTTGTAGAGCACGGTGCCCACCGAGGTCACGAGCAGGCCCACCACCAGCAGTGACAGCTTCCACCCCGGTTCGGCCAGCGGCACCAGCAGCCACGCGGGCTGGGTGCACAGCATGGACACCCAGATCAGCCGCACCTGGCCGATCCGCACGAACCAGCCGGAGGTGGCCCCGGCCAGCGCCCCGCCCGCCCCGCCCACGGCCAGCAGCAGGCCCACCGCGCCCTCGGGCAGCGCCAGGTCGCGGACCATGAACAGCACGCTGACCGCGCTGTACGCGCCGTGGAAGAAGTTGCACGTGGCCGTGCACAGGACGGTGGGCAGCACCAGCCGGTGCCGCAGCACGAACCGCAGGCCCTCGCCGATCTCGGTCCACAGCCTGCGCCCGCTGCGCTCGGGAACCCGCTCCTGCGGATCGACCGCGCGCAGCAGCAGCGCCGAGGAAGCGTACGCGGCCACCACGCCGAGCACGGCGTTCGCGCTGCCCGCGGCCTGCGCCAGGACACCGCTGCCCGGCCTGCCCAGCAGACGAGCCACCTGCTGCACCGAGGTGAGCCTGCCGTTGGCGGCGGGCAGCTCCGCGCGCGGCACCAGCGCGGGCAGGAAGGACTGGGACGCCACGTCGAAGAACACCGTCAGCACGCCCGCGCCCAGCGCCACCAGCACCAGGTGGGTGAAGGTGAGCGCGTCCAGCCACCACGCCACCGGCACGGTGAGCAGCAGCGCCGCCCGCGCGGTCGTCGTCCAGGCCATCAGGGGGCGCTTGCGGACCCGGTCCACCAGCGCCCCGGCCGGTAACCCGACCACCAGGAACGCGGCCGTGCCCGCCGCGGCGAGCAGGCCCATCCGGGCGGGTGAGGCGGCCAGCGCGGTGGCCGCCACCAGCGGCAGCGCCACGTCCTGGACCGCGCTGCCGAACTGGTTGGCCGCGTCGCCCGCCCAGAACAGCCGGAAGGCGCGGTGTGACCGCTGGGACATCCCCGAAGTGTCCGAGGGTGATGGGGGGTGTCGACCGCATCGGGGTCGTGTCGCGGGAACTTAATCGGCCCGCTCGAGCGTTGTTCCTCGTGCAGGCCGCCGACCCACCGGGGGATTAACCACTCGGTCGCAGAGGCGGGACGTGGGACGATGAAGGGCAAATGACGGAAAACACGTACAGCACCAACGACTGGCTCGACCACGACGCCGAGCTGTCCACCGGCGAGCTGGCCCTCGCCGACCGCGCGGCGCTGCGGCGCGTCGCCGGGTTGTCCACCGAGCTCCAGGACGTCACCGAGGTCGAGTACCGGAAGCTCCGCCTGGAGCGGGTGGTGCTGGTCGGCGTGTGGACCGAGGGCACGGCGGCCGACTCGGAGGCCTCGCTGGCCGAACTGGCCCTGCTGGCCGAGACCGCGGGCTCCGAGGTCCTCGAAGGGCTCGTGCAGCGGCGCGACCGGCCCGACCCGGCCACCTACATCGGCTCCGGCAAGGTCGGCGAGCTGCGCGACATCGTGATCTCGACCGGCGCGGACACCGTGATCGCCGACGGCGAGCTCTCCCCCGGCCAGCTGCGGCAGCTGGAGGAGAAGCTCAAGGTCAAGGTGATCGACCGGACCGCGCTGATCCTGGACATCTTCGCCCAGCACGCCAGCTCCAAGGAGGGCAAGGCCCAGGTCGAGCTGGCCCAGCTGCAGTACCTGATGCCGCGGCTGCGCGGCTGGGGCGAGTCGCTGTCCCGGCAGGCCGGTGGCCGGGCGGGCGGCGGCAACGGCGGCGTGGGTCTGCGCGGCCCCGGTGAGACGAAGCTGGAGACCGACCGCAGGCGCATCCGCGCGCGCATCGCGAAGCTGCGCCGGGAGATCGCCGCGATGGGCGTCATCCGGGAGACCAAGCGCGGTCGCCGGGTCGCCAACGCGGTGCCCAGCGTGGCCATCGCGGGCTACACCAACGCGGGCAAGTCCAGCCTGCTCAACGCGCTGACCGGCGCGGGCGTGCTGGTGGAGGACGCGCTGTTCGCCACCCTCGACCCGACGACCCGGCGCACGACCACCCCGGACGGCCTGCCCTACACGCTGACCGACACGGTCGGCTTCGTCCGGCACCTGCCGCACCAGCTGGTCGAGGCGTTCCGGTCCACCCTGGAGGAGGTCGCCGACGCGGACCTGCTGGTCCACGTGGTGGACGGCTCCGACGGGATGCCCGAGAAGCAGGTCACGGCGGTGCGCGAGGTGATCGCGGAGATCAGCGAGCGCCGCGACGAGCCGATGCCGCAGGAGCTGCTGGTGGTGAACAAGGTCGACGCGGTGGGCGAGCTGACGCTGGCCCGGCTGCGCCACCTGTTCCCGACCGCGCAGTTCGTGTCCGCGCACAGCGGCGAGGGCATCGCCGAGCTGCGCGAGCGCATCGCGGGCATGATCCCCCGGCCGCAGGTCGTGGTGGACGCGCTGGTGCCCTACGCCCGCGGCGAGCTGGTGGCGCGAGTGCACCGCGAGGGCGAGGTGCTCAAGGAGCGCCACACCGAGGAGGGCACCGAGCTCAGCGCCCGCGTCCGCCCGGACCTGGCGGGCGCGCTGGAGCGGTACGCGGTGAACGGAAGCCGCGCCTGAGCGTGCGCGCCCTGCTGGTCACCACGGCCCTGGTCCTGACGGCGGGCTCCGCTGCGGCGGAGCCCGCCGTCGTCGACGTGTGCCGGGTGACCGGCAGCAGCCTGGCCGAGCTGTCCGGCTTGGCGTCCAACGGCGCCGAGTGGTTCGCGGTGAACGACAGCGACGACGGGCGGGTGGAGATCCGGGTGCTGTCGCGGACATGCGCGGTCACCCGCACGATCACCGCGCCCGCCAACCCGTTCGACGTCGAGGACCTGGCGCTGACCCCGGACGGCACGCTGTGGCTGGCCGACACCGGCGACAACGGCAGGACGCGGGACACCGTGGCGCTGCACGCCGTGTCGCCCGGCGGCGCGGCGAAGCTGTACCGGTTGACCTACCCGGACGGCAGGCACGACGCGGAAGCCGTGCTCTTCGACGGCCGCGGGGTGCCGCACGTGGTGACGAAGGAGACCATCGGCCGCGCACTGGTCTACCGGCCGACCGGCGAGCTGTCCGAGACCGCGCCGACACCGATGGAGCAGGTCGCCGCGGTGTCCCTGGACACCACCGACACCCCCGGCGGCCCGCTCCAGAGCACGGTGGTGACCCGCCTGGTGACCGGGGGCGCGGTGTCCGCGGACGGCCGGGTCGCCGCGCTGCGGACCTACACCGACGCCTACCTCTACCAGGTGCCGGACGGGGACCTGGTGGCGGCGCTGGAGGGCGACCCGGTGCGCGTGCCACTGCCGAACGAGCCGCAGGGCGAGGCCATCGCGTTCGAGCCGGACGGCACGCTGCTGTCCGCCTCGGAGTTCGGCGACGCGGGCAGCAGCTCGGTGATCCGGGCGGTCGCGGGCGCCGCTGGGCTGGCCGCGTCGTCGGGAGCGACGACCGCGGAGCCGACCACAGAGCCGAGCGCGGAGCCGACCGCGACGCAGCAGTCCGCGCCCGCGGACACCACCGCGAGCCCGTCACCGCCCCTGTCCGACGGACCTCCGGCCTGGCTGGTGGTGGGCGGCGGAGCCTTCGCGCTGGCGCTGGTCGCGGCCCTCGTGCGGCGGTCGCGCCGGTCGCGCTGACCAGCCGCCCCGGACCTGGTCAGAGCCTGCGCAGCACCGCGACGACCTTGCCCAGGATGGACGCCTCGTCGCCGAGGATCGGCTGGTAGGCGGGGTTGTGCGGCATCAGCCACACGTGGTCGTCCTTGCGCTTGAACGTCTTGACCGTCGCCTCGCCGTCGATCATCGCGGCCACCACGTCGCCGTTGTCGGCGGTGGGCTGCTGCCGCACCACGACCCAGTCACCGTCGGTGATCGCGGCGTCCACCATGGAGTCGCCGACCACCTTGAGCAGGAAGACCTCGCCCTCGCCGACCAGGTCGCGCGGCAGCGGGAACACGTCCTCGATGGCCTCCTCGGCCAGGATCGGCCCACCGGCGGCGATCCGGCCCAGCATCGGCACGTAGGCCGGGGTGGGCTTGGCGGCCGGGTCGAGGCCCGAGACGATCTCGGTGGGCAGCACGCCCACCGCGCGCGGCCGGTTCGGGTCGCGCCGCAGGAAGCCCTTGCGCTCCAGGGCGCGCAGCTGGTGCGCGACGGAGGAGGTGGAGGTCAGCCCGACCGCCTCGCCGATCTCCCGGACGCTGGGCGGGTAGCCGAAGCGGTCCAGCCAGTCCCGGATCACGTCGAGCACCTTGCGCTGGCGCAGGGTCAGCCCGGCGTTGCCCGCGATCTCCGCGGGCGCGGAGGCGGCCTCCGGCGCGGGAGGCGCGGCGGCGGGCGCAGCGGAGGGCACATCGGCGATGCGCAGGTCGTCGTTGGTCTTGCGTGCCACGGTGCTTCCTCCTCACCGGTCCCGATCGCCCAGGCCGGCTCTCCGTCGATCTTCAACTGCCGAAGGTAGTCGCAGTCGGTGTCCATATCAAACACCTGTTCGAAGTAAACACCGGCGTGTCGCTCCACTTTCGCGCGGGGAGGTGGTAGACATTCGCACAGCAGTTCGATCGAACTCCTGTTCGATCATGACCCGTTGACCTGCGGTGGAGGGAACGTCATGGCAGTGGTCATCGGCACGCGGGACGGTTTCGCACTGGTCGACGGCGCGGGCGCCGACGACGTCGCGCTGGGCCGGGGGCCGCACCCCGGCCCGCGGGTGCTGCGCCGGTTCGACGTCGCCGACCACCGCCGACCAGCGGGCAGGCGGCGGCCCGTCGCGGTGACCACGGTCCCGGAAGTCGCGGCGTGCGAGGTGCGCCCCCGACAGCACCCCGCGCTGCGCCTGCTGGCCTCCGCGCTGGCGACCGCGGCGGTGGCGGTGGGCCTGGCGGCGCTCTACCTGCACGCCTCGGGCGGGACGAGCGTGCCCGAGCGCGTCGACACCGCGCACGTCCAGGTCGGCGAGACGCTGCGGGACGTGGCCCGTCGCGCCGCGCCGAACAGCGACCCGGACGCCGTGGTGGCCCGCATCCGCGAGCTGAACGGGCTGACCGACACCGCGGTCGTCCCCGGCCAGTCCCTCCTCGTCCCCGACGGCAACACCGCCGACTGACAACACCGACCGACACCGCCGACTGCCGACAGCACCCGCGAGCCGAGGTCGCCGAGTGGTGGGGTGGCGGCGGCGACAGTAGCCTCTCCCGGACCGCGCGGCACGGCTCACCACCGCCGTCGCGCCGCGCCCCGCCCGCTCGGCCGGGTCGCCCGCGCGACACGCCGTTCAAGATTTGCGCGCGGTAGGCATCCGGCATAGGTTGACCCCCACATCTAGTGGTTACACCGTCGAGTTGGCCCACAGATTGGGGATTTCCCCGTCAGGTGGGTTGACGCGATGAGTGCTGCGCCGGGGAGGGGTGAGCAGGCGTGCGGTGTCCTTTTTGCCGGAATTCGGACTCGCGTGTGGTCGACTCGCGCGAAGTCGACGAGGGCCAGGTGATCCGCCGCAGGCGGTCCTGCTCCAACTGCGGCAGGCGGTTCACCACGGTCGAGGAAGCGGTGCTGGCGGTGGTCAAGCGCTCCGGCGTCACCGAGCCCTTCAGCCGCGACAAGGTCGTCAACGGCGTGCGCCGCGCGTGCCAGGGCAGGCCGGTCGACGAGGACGCCTTCCAGCAGCTGGCCCAGCGCGTCGAGGAGTCCATCCGGTCGACCGGCTGCGCCGAGATCCCCAGCCACGAGGTGGGACTGGCGATCCTCGGGCCGCTGCGCGAGCTCGACGAGGTGGCCTACCTGCGCTTCGCCAGCGTGTACCGGTCCTTCTCCTCGGTCGAGGACTTCGAGAAGGAGATCGCCGACCTGCGCTCCGCGCAGACCCGCGACTAGGGACCAGCAGATTTCCGCGACCGCCTCGGACGGGGACCCGGACGTGGTCGTGCCACAACATCCAGACATCAGGGAGAGGGACCGGTTCATGACGGAGACCGTTGGCGGCTCCAGCAAGAAGACGGCGGCTGCCCGCGACGGTGCGGGGGACAAGCGGACTGGCCTGGTGGTCGAGCGCGTCTACACCACCGAGGGCAAGCACCCCTACGACGAGGTGACCTGGGAGCGCCGCGACGTCGTGATGACGAACTGGCGCGACGGCTCGGTCAACTTCGAGCAGCGGGGCGTCGAGTTCCCCGACTTCTGGTCGGTCAACGCGACGAACATCGTCACCAGCAAGTACTTCCGCGGCGCGGTGGGCACCCCGCAGCGCGAGCACAGCCTGCGCCAGCTGATCGACCGGGTGGTGCGCACCTACGTCGAGGCGGGCGTCAAGCACGGCTACTTCGCCACCGAGGCCGACTCCGTCGTCTTCGAGCACGAGCTGACCTGGATGCTGCTGCACCAGGTGTTCAGCTTCAACTCCCCGGTCTGGTTCAACGTCGGCACCAGCTCCCCGCAGCAGGTCAGCGCCTGCTTCATCCTGTCGGTCGACGACACGATGGAATCGATCCTGAACTGGTACCGGGAGGAGGGCCTGATCTTCAAGGGCGGCTCCGGCGCGGGTCTGAACCTCTCCCGCATCCGCTCCTCCAAGGAGCTGCTGTCCTCCGGTGGCACCGCCTCCGGCCCGGTGTCGTTCATGCGCGGCGCGGACGCCTCCGCGGGCACCATCAAGTCCGGCGGCGCGACCCGCCGCGCGGCCAAGATGGTCGTGCTGGACGTGGACCACCCCGACATCGAGGAGTTCATCGAGACCAAGGCGCGCGAGGAGGACAAGGTCCGCGCGCTGCGCGACGCCGGGTTCGACATGGACCTGGGCGGCAAGGACATCGTGTCCGTGCAGTACCAGAACGCGAACAACTCGGTGCGCGTGTCGGACGAGTTCATGCACGCCTACGAGAACGGCGCCCAGTTCGGCCTGCGCGCCCGGCAGACCGGCGAGGTCATCGAGCAGGTCGACGCCAGGGAACTGTTCCGCAAGCTGGCCAAGGCTGCGTGGGAGTGCGCCGACCCCGGCATCCAGTACGACGGCACCATCAACGACTGGCACACCACGCCGGAGTCGGGCCGGATCACCGCGTCCAACCCGTGCTCGGAGTACATGCACCTGGACAACTCCAGCTGCAACCTGGCGTCGCTGAACCTGATGAAGTTCCTCTCTGACGACGGCACCTTCAACGCGGAGCTGTTCGCCAAGTCGGTCGAGCTGGTCATCACCGCGATGGAGATCTCGATCAGCTTCGCGGACTTCCCGACCGAGCCGATCGCGGAGACCACCCGCAAGTTCCGCCAGCTGGGCATCGGCTACGCCAACCTGGGCGCGCTGCTGATGGCCACCGGCCACGCCTACGACTCCGAGGGCGGTCGGGCGCTGGCCGCGGCGATCACCTCGCTGATGCAGGCGGTGGCCTACCGGCGCTCCGCCGAGCTGGCGGGCGTGGTCGGCCCGTACGAGGGCTACGCCCGCAACGCCGAGGCGCACCAGCGGGTCATCCGCAAGCACTCGGCCGCGAACGACCTGCTGCGCACCTACCACGCCAACGACGCCGCGGTGGTCAAGCTGGCCACCAGGGAGTGGCAGGAGTGCCAGCGCGTCGGCGCGGTCAACGGCTGGCGCAACGCGCAGGCCAGCGTGCTCGCCCCCACCGGCACCATCGGCCTGATGATGGACTGCGACACCACCGGCATCGAGCCGGACCTGGCGCTGGTGAAGTTCAAGAAGCTGGTCGGCGGCGGCTCCATGCAGATCGTCAACCAGACCGTGCCGCGCGCGCTCAAGGCCCTGGGCTACCAGCAGGAGCAGATCGAGGCCATCGTCGAGTACATCTCCGAGCACGGCCACGTGGTCGACGCGCCGGGGCTGCGCCCCGAGCACTACGAGGTGTTCGACTGCGCGATGGGCGAGCGCTCGATCGCGCCGATGGGCCACGTGCGGATGATGGCGGCGGTGCAGCCGTTCCTGTCCGGCGCGATCTCCAAGACGGTCAACATGCCGGAGACGGCGACCGTCGAGGAGGTCGAGGAGATCTACTACCAGGGCTGGAAGCTGGGCCTGAAGGCGCTGGCGATCTACCGCGACAACTGCAAGGTCGGCCAGCCGCTGTCGGCGGGCAAGGGCGCCAAGGCGTCGGCCTCGGCGGAGACCAAGCCCGAGACGGTGGTCGAGTACCGCCCGGTACGCAAGCGCCTGCCGAAGAAGCGCCCCTCGCAGACCGTGTCGTTCACGGTCGGCGGCGCCGAGGGCTACCTGCACGCGGGCTCCTACCCCGACGACGGCCTCGGCGAGATCTTCGTCAAGCTGGGCAAGCAGGGCTCGACCCTGGCCGGTGTCATGGACGCCTTCTCGATGTCGATCTCGGTGGGCCTGCAGTACGGCATCCCGCTGGAGTTCTACGTCTCGAAGTTCCAGAACCTGCGCTTCGAGCCCGCGGGCATGACCGACGACCCGGACGTGCGGATCGCCACCAGCGTGCTGGACTACCTGTTCCGCAGGCTGGCCCTGGACTACCTGCCGTTCGAGAAGCGGGCCCAGCTGGGCATCTTCACCGCCGACGAGCGCACCGCCCAGGTGGCCGACAACTACGGCGGCGGCGACGTGGACCTGGAGGGCCTGCGCACCTCGGTGGAGGCGACGCCGGAGAAGGCCGTCGAGAAGTCCGCGAAGTCGGCGGCCGAGGACAAGCCCAAGCCGCAGGACGTCAAGGTGGGCAGCTCCACCGAGCTGCTGGAACTGCACCTGGGCACGACCGCCGACGCGCCGCTGTGCATGACCTGCGGCACCAAGATGCGGCCCGCAGGCTCCTGCTACCTGTGCGAGGGCTGCGGCTCGACCTCCGGTTGCAGCTGACCCTGAGCGCTTTTAGCAGGTGAATCACCTGGCCAGAGCCGGGGCAACGGGTTGCCCCGGCTCTGGCACGCCCCTGGGAGGACGGCATGTCCGCTGTTCACTACGACAGCTACACCGAGGCTCGCGCACATCTGAAGGACTTGCTGGACGCCGCGGAGAAGGGGCGAGTCGCCACGGTTCGACGTGGCTCAGCTACGACAGCC
This sequence comes from Saccharothrix coeruleofusca, assembly GCF_017876325.1. NCBI lineage: Bacteria > Bacillati > Actinomycetota > Actinomycetes > Pseudonocardiales > Pseudonocardiaceae > Saccharothrix > Saccharothrix coeruleofusca. The sequence continues at coordinate 651,941 of NZ_JAGINV010000001.1, read as the reverse complement.
GTCGTGGATGTCAAGCGGTTGCGCCACCTCCTCACATCGATCGTTCCGTCGCGCGCCCAGGTCGTCCCGGAGGCAGGCGGCTGGTCGGTGTTCATCCCAGGGCTGCCAGTGGCGGCTGATGGCGCGTCGTTCGACGAAGCGATCACCGAGATGACCGACGCTCTGCGCGAGTACGCACAAGACTGGCAGCAACGCCTGCTCGACGCTCCGAACCACCGTGACAACTGGGGATTGGTGCAGCTGATCAGCTTCAGCGACGACGAGCGGCTACGCGACTGGCTTGTCGGTGCCGCGCGGTGACTTCCCGGCCGGGGCCGAACCGGACCCTCTCACGGGACACCTGAGCCGCCTGCGGCAGCCCTGCCCGCCGACCTCGTGGACGTGCTGATCACGCGCGTCGGCCTCGACGGGTCCGAGGTGGCCGTGATGAGCAGGGACGAGGCGATCGATCACAGCTCAGTGCGCGGGTAGGACCGCGGTCCGACTCCCGAATTCGGATCGTGGTCCGATCCCACGGGGAGCGGACCACCGGAAGATCCTCGGCGTGCTGATCCGAACGCTCGTCCTGCCCGGCGTCGCCGCCCTCTTCGGGCTGTCCGCGCCCGACGCAGCGCCCACCCCAGCGGCCATCGACGCCGTGGTCCAGCAGTACCGCGACGCGACCGGGCTGCCCGGCGCGGCGGTGGCCGTGACGCGGGGGACCGAGGTGGTGCGCGCGGCCGGGTACGGCCACACCCCGGCGGGTGACCCGGTCACCGAGCACACCGCGATGGCGGTGGCCTCGGTGAGCAAGTCGTTCACCGCGCTCGCTGTGGTGCAACTGGTCGAGGCCGGCCGGGTGGACCTCGACGACCCGGTGCGCGAGCACCTGCCGGAGTTCACCATGGCCGACCCGCGCGCCGACCGGATCACCGTGCGCCAACTGCTCGACCAGACCTCCGGGATGTCCGACACGACCTTCCCGGCCTTCAGCAGGCCGCAGCCGGACTCGCTGGCCGAGGCGGTGGCGGGGATGCGCGCGGCCCGCCTGGCCGCCGACCCCGGCGCCCGGCACGAGTACCACAACCCGAACTACCAGGTGGCCGCCCGGCTGGTCGAAGTGGTCAGCGGCCTGCCGTTCGACGACTACCTGCGGCGGCACGTCTTCGGCCCGCTCGGCATGGTCGACAGCCGCACCGCCGACACCGAGCGCGACCTGCCGCCGAGCGCGCGGGGCCACCTCGTGGTGCTCGGCGTGCCGATCGCGGTGCCGGAGCCGCCCGCCTTCGGCAACGGCTCCGGCGGGGTGCTCAGCTCGGCGCACGACATGGCCGCGTGGCTGATCGCGCAGAACAACTCCGGCCGCGGCCCGAACGGTGGGCAGGTCGCCTCCGCGTCGAGCATCGCCCGGACGCACACCCCCTCGGCCAACTCGGGCTCCTACGCCCTGGGGTGGTCGGTCGGGACGACCGCGTCCGGAGCGCCCGTCATCGAGCACAGCGGTGACCTGTTCACCTCCACCGCCCACCAGGCGCTGCTGCCAGGGTCGGGCTACGGGGTCGCGGTCATGGCCAACACCGGGCTGGCCCACGGCGACGCCCAGGCCATCGCCGAACGGCTCATCGCGCTGCTGGAGAACACCGCTGTGCCGCCGCCGAGTTCGCCCCTCCTCCTCGTCGACGCGGTGTTGCTGGTGCTCACCCTCGGAACCGTCGTGCTCGCCGTACGCGGCGTGCTGCGTTCCCGCCGCTGGGCCGCCGCTCGGACTTCGCCCCTGCGCACCGCGGTCCGCTTGCTCCCGCTTCTGATCGCGCCGGTGCTGTGCGCGACGATCGACCAGGTGGTCGGCTTCCTCTACCGGGGGCGTGACGTCGCCTGGGTGCAGGTGGTCTACCTCTACCCGACGTTCATGGTGCTGCTCGTCACCGCCACGTGCGGGTGCGTCGCGGTGTCCTTGGCACGACTCGTGCGCTTGCGGTGGGCTCAGGAACGGCGGAAGAGCTTGTTGCCCAACCACACGATCGGGTCGTAGCGCCGGTCGGCCACCCGCTCCTTCATCGGGATCAGCGCGTTGTCGGTGATCTTGATGTGCTCGGGGCAGACCTCCGTGCAGCACTTGGTGATGTTGCACAGGCCAAGGCCGTGCGCGGACTGGGCCGCGCCCACCCGGTCCCCCTCGTCCAGCGGGTGCATCTCCAGCTCCGCCACGCGCATCAGGAACCGCGGCCCGGCGAACGCCTCCTTGTTCTCCTCGTGGTCGCGGATCACGTGGCAGGTGTTCTGGCACAGGAAGCACTCGATGCACTTGCGGAACTCCTGCGACCGCTCGACGTCCACCTGAGACATCCGGTACTCCCCCGGCGGCACGCCCTCGGGCGGCTGGAACGCCGGGATCTCCCGCGCCTTGGTGTAGTTGTACGACACGTCGGTCACCAGATCGCGGATCACCGGGAAGGTGCGCATCGGCGTCACCGTGACCGTCTCGTCCTCCGCGAACACCGACATCCGCGTCATGCACAGCAGCCGGGGCCTGCCGTTGACCTCCGCCGAGCAGGAGCCGCACTTGCCCGCCTTGCAGTTCCACCGCACCGCCAGGTCCGCGGCCTGGGTGGCCTGCAGGCGGTGGATCACGTCGAGCACCACCTCGCCCTCGTTGACCTCGACGGTGAAGTCCTCCAGCCCGCCGCCGGAGGAGTCGCCGCGCCACACCCGGAAGTGCCCCCGGTACCCCATGTCAGCCCTCCAGCTCGTCCGCGGTCAGGTACTTCTGCAGCTCGCCGAACTCGAACAGCTCCAGCAGGTCCGGGCGGATGGGCCGCTGCGGCTCCTCGACGACCTCGACGCCGTCCCCGGCGGCCCGGCACACCAGCAGCTTGCGCCGCCACTCGGCCTCCATGCGGGGGTAGTCGTCGCGGGTGTGCCCGCCTCGGCTCTCGGTGCGCAGCAGCGCCGCGCGCGCGACGCACTCGCTGACCAGCAGCATGTTCCGCAGGTCCAGCGCGAGGTGCCAGCCGGGGTTGAACTGGCGGTGCCCCTCCACGGTCAGCGCCGCCGCGCGCCGCTTGAGGTCCTCCAGCCGCTTGACCGCCTGGTCCATCTCGTCGGCCTTGCGGATGATGCCCACGAGGTCGTTCATCACCTGCTGCAACTCCATGTGCAGCGTGTACGGGTTCTCCCCGCCTTCGCGCTCGAACGGCGCGAGCGCCACGCGCTCGGCCCGCGCGACCGCCTCGGCCGAGCAGGCGGGCCGCGTCGCCAGGCCCGCCACGTAGTCCGCCGCGCCCGTCCCGGCGCGGCGGCCGAACACCAGCAGGTCCGACAGCGAGTTGCCGCCCAGCCGGTTGGAGCCGTGCATCCCGCCGGAGACCTCGCCCGCCGCGAACAGCCCCGGCACCGACGACGCGCCGGTGTCCGGGTCGACCCGCACCCCGCCCATCACGTAGTGGCAGGTCGGCCCGACCTCCATCGGCTGGGCGGTGATGTCGACGTCGGCCAGTTCCTTGAACTGGTGGTGCATCGACGGCAGTCTGCGTCGGATCTCCTCGGCGGGCAGCCTGCTCGACACGTCCAGGAACACGCCGCCGTGCTCGGACCCGCGCCCCGCCTTGACCTCGGAGTTGATCGCGCGGGCCACCTCGTCGCGCGGCAGCAGCTCCGGGGGTCTGCGGTTGTTGTCGGGGTCGGTGTACCAGCGGTCGGCCTCGGCCTCGTTGTCGGCGTACTTGTCCTTGAACACCTCGGGGATGTAGTCGAACATGAACCGCTTGCCCTCGGAGTTGCGCAGCACCCCGCCGTCGCCGCGCACCGACTCGGTGACCAGGATGCCCTTCACGCTGGGCGGCCAGACCATGCCGGTGGGGTGGAACTGGACGAACTCCATGTTGATCAGCGACGCGCCCGCCCGCAGCGCCAGCGCGTGCCCGTCGCCGGTGTACTCCCAGGAGTTCGAGGTCACCTTGAACGACTTGCCGATGCCTCCGGTGGCCAGCACCACGGCGGGCGCCTCGAACAGGGCGAACCGGCCGGTCTCGCGCCAGTAGCCGAACGCCCCGGCCACCGCGCCGCCGTCGAGCACCAGGTCGGTGACGGTGAACTCCTGGAACACCCGCAGCCGGGACTCGTAGTCGCCGCTGCGCGCGTGGTCCTCCTGCTGCAGGGACACGACCTTCTGCTGGAGGCTGCGGATCAGCTCCAGCCCGGTGCGGTCGCCGACGTGGGCCAGCCGTGGGTACTCGTGACCACCGAAGTTGCGCTGGCTGATCCGGCCGTCCTCGGTGCGGTCGAACAGCGCGCCGTAGGTCTCCAGCTCCCACACCCGCTGCGGCGCCTCCTTGGCGTGCAGCTCGGCCATCCGCCAGTCGTTGAGGAACTTGCCGCCGCGCATGGTGTCGCGGAAGTGCACCTGCCAGTTGTCCTTGGGGTTGGCGTTGCCCATGGCCGCGGCGATGCCGCCCTCGGCCATCACCGTGTGCGCCTTGCCGAACAGCGACTTGCACAGCACCGCCGTGCGCATCCCGTGCTCCCTGGCCTCGATCGCGGCGCGCAGGCCCGCGCCGCCCGCGCCGATCACGAGGACGTCGAACGAATGCCGTTCCAGCTCGGGCAAGACCCGCTCCTTAGTCGATGAACCGGAGGTCCCCGATGACCCCGGCGGAGACCAGTGCCACGTACAGGTCCGTCACGCACACGAAGATCAGCGAGGCCCACGCCAGCTGCATGTGCCGGGCGTTGAGCTTGGAGATCCGGGTCCACATCCAGTAGCGGACCGGGTGCCGGGAGAAGTGCTTGAGCCTGCCCCCGGCGATGTGCCTGCACGAGTGGCACGACAGCGTGTACGCGCCCAGCAGCGCCACGTTGACCAGCAGCACGACGTTGCCCAGCCCGAAGCCGGCGGTCAGCGCGTAGAAGGCGTCGTAGGTGTTGATCAGCAGCAGGATCGAGGCCGCGTAGAAGAAGTAGCGGTGCAGGTTCTGCGCGATCAGCGGGAAGCGGGTCTCGCCGGTGTAGCGGGCGTGCGGCTCGGCCACCGCGCACGCGGGCGGGGACAGCCACGCCGCCCGGTAGTAGGCCTTGCGGTAGTAGTAGCAGGTCACCCGGAAGCCGAGCAGGAACGGCAGGATCACCACCGGCGGGGTGAGCACCCCCGGCAGCGCGGGCAGCGGCCTGCCGAAGTGCGCCGCCCCCGGCAGGCACTCCTGGCTCAGGCAGGGCGAGTACATGGGCGTGAGGTAGCGGTGCTCGTCCACCCAGTAGTAGTCACCCATGAAGGTGCGCACGGCCGCGTAGACCGAGATCAGCAGCAGTCCCGTGAACGTCGCCAGCGGCGGCAGCCACCAGCGGTCGGTGCGCAGCGTGCGGTGGGCGATCTGGGCCCTCATGCCTCACCTCGGGTTCCACGTCGTCGTGGCGGATGCGCGGGGAAAACCGAACCGGCCCCCGCGCGGTGCGCGGGGGCCGGTCGTGGTCGGTCAGGTGCGGTGGCGGTAGCCGCCGAGACCTTCGTCGTCGGCGTCCTGCCAGAACGAGGCGTCGTAGGGCGTGTCGGGCACGACCACCACCTCCCGCTCCACCCGCGGCGCCTGCCGGGGCCTGGGCGGACCGTCCAGTTCGACGAGCTCGCTCGCGTCGATGTCCATCCGCTCCACGTCGTTGGCGAGCCGCAGCACCGCGGGCACGTCCCCGTAGCGGGTGCGCAGCGAGCCGACGCACTGGCGGAGCTGGCCGAGCGCACGCCTGAGCTCCACGATCTCGGAGGACGTCATGGCAGCACCTCCCTGGGTTCCGTCAGCCGACTCTGCCCGCTCGCGGCCGCTGTGACAAGGACCACACGGCGTGTGTTCGCGTTCCAGACACTGAATCGTTTTTGTGATCCTGAGGGGTCATCACTTACTGTGTGGGCAGTCACGTCCGTACGTGCGACGTCAGCGCTGCCGTCCACTTGGGCCATCACAGCCCGTGATCACCACCGGAGACAGCCGCCATGAGCGACCTGCACCCCGTCGTCGCAGAGGTGACGGCACGCATCGCCGCCCGCAGTGCCGCAAGCCGGACCGCCTACCTCGACCGCGTGAACGCCGCCGCCCAAGAGGGCCCCGTGCGCGGTGACCTGGCGTGCAGCAACCTCGCCCACGGCTTCGCGGGCATCACCGGCGGTGACAAGGCCGCGCTGCGGGCGCTGCGCAGGCCCAACGTCGCGATCGTGTCCGCCTACAACGACATGCTCTCGGCGCACCAGCCGATGCACGAGTACCCGGCGTGGATCAAGGCGGCCGCGCGGGAAGCGGGCGGGATCAGCCAGTTCGCGGGCGGCGTCCCCGCCATGTGCGACGGCATCACCCAGGGCCGCGCGGGCATGGAGCTGTCGCTGTTCAGCCGCGACGTGATCGCGATGTCCACCGCCATCGCGCTGTCCCACGACATGTTCGACGCCGCGCTGCTGCTGGGCGTGTGCGACAAGATCGTGCCGGGCCTGCTCATCGGCGCGCTGTCCTTCGGCCACCTGCCCGCCATCCTGGTGCCCGCGGGCCCGATGAGCTCGGGCCTGCCGAACTCGGAGAAGGCCCGCGTGCGGCAGCTGTTCGCCGAGGGCAAGGCCACCCGCGAAGACCTGCTGGAAGCCGAGGCCGCCTCCTACCACAGCCCCGGCACCTGCACGTTCTACGGCACCGCCAACTCCAACCAGCTCGTGGTGGAGGTGATGGGCCTGCACCTGCCCGGCGCGAGCTTCGTGCCGCCGGGCACCCCGCTGCGCAAGGCGCTGACCGAGGAGGCCGCGCGCCGGGCCGTCGCCATCAGCCGCGGCGAGCAGTTCACCCCCATCGGCCACGTGGTCGACGAGAAGGCCGTGGTCAACGGCGTGATCGCGCTGCTGGCCACCGGCGGGTCCACCAACCACACCATGCACCTGGTGGCCGTCGCCTCGGCCGCGGGCATCGAGCTGAGCTGGGACGACTTCGCCGACCTGTCCTCGGTGGTGCCGCTGCTGGCCCGCGTCTACCCCAACGGCGGCGCGGACATCAACCACTTCCAGGCCGCGGGCGGCGTGCAGTTCCTGGTCGGCACGCTGCTGGACGCCGGGCTGCTGCACCGCGACGTGCGCACCGTGGCGGGCGACGGCCTCGACCGCTACCGCCAGGAGCCGGTGCTCGTCGACGGCGAGCTGACCTGGCGCGACGGCCCGGCGGTGAGCCTGGACACCGAGGTGCTGCGGCCCGTGGGCACCCCCTTCGCCGCCGACGGCGGCCTGCGCATGATCTCGGGCAACCTGGGCCGCGCGGTGATCAAGGTTTCGGCGGTCAAGCCGGAGCACCGCGTCGTGGAGGCGCCCGCGCGGGTGTTCACCTCGCAGGAGGCGTTCAGCGCGGCGTTCAAGGCGGGCGAGCTGGAGCGCGACGTGGTGGTCGTGGTGCGCAACCAGGGCCCGCAGGCCAACGGGATGCCCGAGCTGCACAAGCTCATCCCGGCGCTGGGCGTGCTCATGGACCGCGGCTTCCGGGTGGCGCTGGTGACCGACGGCCGGATGTCCGGCGCGTCGGGCAAGGTCCCGGCCGCCATCCAGCTCACCCCCGAGGCGGCCGTGGGCGGCCCGCTGGCCCGCGTGCGCGACGGCGACGTGCTGCGCGTGGACGCCGAGACGGGGACGCTGGAGGCGCTGGTGGACCCGGCGGAGCTGGCCGCGCGCGACCTGGTGGACTTCCCGCCGGACGCGCAGGCGTGGTCCGGCACCGGGCGTGAGCTGTTCGCCGCGCTGCGCCGGTCGGTCGGCCCCGCCGACCGGGGCGCCAGCGTGTTCGGCCCGATCGCCGCCTCGCACTTCGCGGGGCAGAGGAACCAGGAGGTGAGCCGGTGACCACCAGCGCGGATCTGCTGGCGCTGTCCCCCGTCATCCCGGTCGTCGTCGTGGACGACGCCGCCCACGCCGTGCCGCTGGCGCGGGCGCTGCTGCGCGGGGGCATCGGCGTCATCGAGCTGACCCTGCGCACGCCCGCCGCGCTCGCCGCGATCGAGCGGGTGGCCGCCGAGGTGCCCGAGATCGTCATCGGCGCGGGCACGGTGACCGCGCCCGAGCACGCCGAGCAGGCCGCCAAGGCGGGTGCCGCGTTCCTGGTCACCCCCGGCTCGACCGACCGGGTGCTCGACGCCGCGGAGGACACCGGGCTGCCGTTCCTGCCCGGCGCGGCGACCGTGTCCGAGGCGATGCGGCTGGCCGAGCGCGGCCTGACCGCGCTGAAGTTCTTCCCGGCCGAGGCCGCGGGCGGCGTGGACTACCTCAAGTCCATCGGCGGCCCGCTGCCCGGTCTGCGGTTCTGCCCGACCGGCGGGATCACCGCCGAGTCGGCCCCGCGCTACCTGGCGCTGCCCAACGTGGGCTGCGTCGGCGGCTCGTGGCTGACGCCGAAGGACGCGCTGGCGGCGGGCGACTTCGACCGCGTCGAGGCGCTGGCCCGCGCCGCCGCGGCCCTGTAGCCCGCGCCGCGGCGCTCGCGGGTCACGCGTTCGGGCAGCGTTCGCCGAGTCGGGTGGTAGATAACGACCCACTGGCGGGCGCCGGGTAGTACTTGCAGGTGTGATGGGGGCGGCCGGGGAAGCCGGCCGCCCCCTTTCGCTCACGACACGGAGAGCTGGAACCAGCCCGCCCAGCCGCTGGCGGCGTTCCACCACGTGCTGTAGACGCGGTTGTCCGTGCCCACCGTGAACAGGTCCAGGTGGTCCGGTCTGCGGGTGATCGCGGCGACGTGCCCGCCCGCGCGGCCCACGCCGCCGGAGACCTGGAACCAGCCCGCCCAGCCGCTGGCGGCGTCCCACCACGTGCTGTAGACGCGGTTGTCCGTGCCGAGGGTGAACAGGTCCAGGTGGTCGGGGTTGCGCGCCACCGCGCTCACCGAGGACCCCGGCGAGGCCACACCGCCGGACACGTGGAACCAGTCGGCCCACCCGCTGGCGGCGTCCCACCACGCGGACATCACCCGGCCGTTGGACGCCGTGGTGAACAGGTCCAGGTGGTTCGGGTTGCGCGCCACCACGGTCACCGCCGAGTCCGGGCGACAGGTCAGGGTGCCGAGCCGGAACCAGCCCGCCCACCCCGTCGCGGCGTCCCACCAGGTGCTGTAGACGCGGTTGTCCGTGCCGACGGTGAACAGGTCCAGGTGGTTGGGGTTGCGCGCGATGGCGGTGACCGGCGCGCCCGCCGCTGCCACGCCGCCGGACACGTGGAACCAGCCCGCCCACCCGGTCGCGGCGTCCCACCACGTCGACATGGTGCGGCCGTCCGAGGCGGTGGTGAACAGGTCCAGGTGGTTGGGGTTGCGCGCCACCACCGTCACCGTGGAACCGGGCCTGCACACCAGGCCGCCCACCTGGAACCACCCCGACCAGCCCGACGCGGCGTCCCACCAGGCGCTCCACACCCGGTTGTCGGTGCCGACGGTGAACAGGTCCAGGTGGTCGGGGTTGCGCGCGATGGAGGTCACCGGCGCACCCGCCCCACCCGGCGAGGCGAGGCCCCCGGAGACGTGGAACCAGCCCGCCCAGCCCGTGCCGGGGCTCCACCAGTCGCTCATCGTGCGGCCGTCGTCCGCCACCGCGAACACGTCCAGGTGCTCGGGGAAGCGCGCCACCACGCTGATCGGCGTCCGGGCCCGCGCGGACAACGTGGTCAGCGGACCGATCCGGTTCCAGATCACCTGGCGGCAGACCCGGCAGAACGGCACGCCCAGGTCCCGCATCTTGCAGCCGTGCTCCGGCCGGTACGCGCCGCAGTGGTAGTAGTGCGCCCCCTCGAACGCGCCCACCGTGCCCGCGGGCACCGGGCTCGGCCGGGTGTCCACCTTGGAGCAGTCCGGGTTGGACATCGTGGGGATCGCGGTGGCGGCGTTGACCGCCCAGCGCCACTTCAGCGTGGCGCGGTCGCGGTTGATCGTGACGTTGGGCTCGGACGGTTCGGTGGCCGGGTGGTGGTCGTGCCCGGTCTCGTTGCCGCCCGCGTAGTAGGCGTACTCGTCGGCCAGGCCGAACGCGGTGTGCCCGGCCTCGTGGATGGCGATCTCGGTGGCGCCGCCCGCCAGCGAGTACGTGCCCACCGAGCCGCCCGCGCCGCCGTAGACCGTCGAGTTGACCACCACCAGCACCAGGCTGAACTCCGGCACCTGCGCGGTCGCCACCTGCAGCGCCGTGGTCTGGTTGACCAGCAGCAGCCTGCGGATGCCGTTGCCGCCGAAGGTGGCGTCGAAGTAGGTGCGCACGCTCGCGCCCGTGCCGCCCGCCGAGGCCGGGTCGTCGGCGCCGGAGTCGGTGGAGCGGACGTTGACCCGGAAGACGTTGATCGCCGGGCTGAGGTCCCCGAACGGCGGGGTGCCCAGCAGCGCGGTGACGAACGAGGCCGCGGCGGTGTTGAAGGCGCCCTGCTGCGCGGCGGTGAAGCCCTCGGCGAGCAGCACGATGTTGAACGCCCGGTTGCGCGGGGCCGAGCCGAAGATCTGCGTGGTGCCGATGACCGCGCCGTCGGAGGTGGTCATCGCCCCTCCAGCGGGAAGCTGGCCAGCTCGGTCACCGACTGGACACCCACGTCGCCCGCCGGGACGCGCAGGACCGTGACGTGGTCGGCGACCTCGTCCACCGGCACGACCACCGTGAAGGCACCCTGGGCCCTGGGCAGGTCGGTGCGGGTGATCGGCTCGCCGGGGTGCTCGGGGAACACCTCGGCGCTGGCGGACAGACCCACCCGGATCGGGACGCGGCTGAGCGCGTTGCCCTCGGCGTCGCGGACCTCGACGTGGTCGCCCGGCGTGGCCTCGCGGGGCAGGTCGAAGCCGGTCACGGCCAGGTCGACGGGCTGTTGCAGGACCAGGCGGACCTGGTCGTCCTCGTAGGTGAAGACCAGCCGGACCGATCTCGGTCCGGGGGGCGGTGTGGGTTGGCTCATGGTGTGCGACTCCTGGAGTAGGCGGCGTACGCCCCTCAGGAGTGACTCGGGTCACGCCAGATACCGCAGTGCGCCCGGAATCCGGTCAACCACCGGAACGGTCGCTACACGGAGGGGTGGTCTCCCGCGCGACGGCCGTCGTGGATCATGGTCGGGCAGTGGTCCGGTGCCGCACGGGAGGGGAGCGATGGAAGCACGGCGCACGACGGTGACCCAGTCGAAGCAGACCACCACCCTGGTGTGGGTCGGCTTCCCGGTGCTGGGTGCTTTCCTGCTGTGGCTGGTCGTGCTGGTGGCGGACTGGGTGGCAGCCCTGCCGTGGGCGCCGATGCGCGGGCCCTTCCAGCTGGTCGCCTCGATCCCCGAACCGCACGCCACGGTCGGCGCGCTGGTGGTGGGGGCGCTGGGCGGCCTGGTGCTCTCCGTCCTCGCCGCGCTCGAACGGCTCGCCGTCGAGGTGGCCGACGACCGCGTGGTGTTCACCAGGGGGAACGGCACCACCCGCGAGTTCGACCGGACGCGGATCGCGGGCGTGTTCCTCGACGGCCGCAAGCTCGTCCTGCTCGGGCTCGACGGCGGCGAGCTGACCAGGGAGGACGCGGAGCTGGACGCCGACGAGCTGGCGGACGCCTTCCAGTCCCACGGCTACCCGTGGCTGCCCGACGGCGACCCGCACCGCGACGAGTACCGGCGCTGGGTCGAGGGCGTGCCCGGCCTGCCGCCGGGCGCGGACGCCCTGCTCCGGGTGCGCGCCGAAGCGCTGCGCAAGCGCGACGCGGAGGACGCGGCCCAGCTGCGCGAGGAGCTGGGCAGGCTCGGAGTCGTGGTGCGCGAGGACCGCAAGCGCCAGTTCTGGCGGTTGCGCGAGCACTGACCGCGAGCACTGACCGCGAGCACGGGCGAGGTCAGTCCGGCAGCAGGCCGTCCAACTCGTCGGCCTCCTCGCCCGCCCGGCGCAGCTCCTCGCGGACCACGCGGTAGGCCATGCCCTCGGCGTAGCCCTTGCGGGCCAGCGCGGCGACCAAGCGGCGGATCTTGGTCGTGTCGTCCACCCCGCCGAGGGTCCGCAGCTTCTTGCGCACCAGCTCGCGCGCCCGCTCCTGCTCGGCCTCGTCGTCCACCGCCGCCACGGCCTCGGCCGCGACCTCGTCCGCCACGCCCTTGCGGCGCAGCTCCAGGGCCAGCGCCCGCCTGCCCAGGCCCTGGTGCGTGTGCCGCGACCTGACCCACACCTCGGCGAACGCCGCGTCGTCGATCAGGCCCGCACGGTCGAACTTGGCCAGCACCAGCTCCGCGGTGGACTCGCTGATGCCCTTGCGCAGCAGGGCGTCCCGCAGCTCCACCCTGGTGCGCGCCCTGGCTGTGAGCAGCGCGTAGCACAGGTCGGTCGCCCTGCGCTGCTCCTTGACCGGGTCGACCTCGACCTCGGCTGCGATCTCGGGGTCGCGGGGTGCCCCGCGACCCCGACCGCCTCGTCCCGCCACCGCGGGCTAGAAGTCGACCGGAGCGGGCGCGGTGTCGTCGGCGTCGAGGGTCGCCCCGATGCCGAGCTTGTCCTTGATCCGCTTCTCGATCTCGTTGGCCACGTCCGGGTTCTCGCGCAGGAACTTGCGCGCGTTCTCCTTGCCCTGGCCGAGCTGGTCGCCCTCGTAGGTGTACCAGGCGCCGGACTTGCGCAGGATGCCCTGGTCGACGCCCATGTCGATGAGCGAGCCCTCGCGGCTGATGCCCACGCCGTAGAGGATGTCGAACTCGGCCTGCTTGAACGGCGGGGCCACCTTGTTCTTGACGACCTTGACCCTGGTGCGGTTGCCGACCGGCTCGCCGCCGTCCTTCAGGGTCTCGATGCGCCGCACGTCCAGCCGGACCGAGGCGTAGAACTTCAGCGCCTTGCCGCCCGTCGTGGTCTCCGGCGAGCCGAACATCACGCCGATCTTCTCGCGCAGCTGGTTGATGAAGATCGCCGTGGTGTTGGACGCGTTGAGCGCGCCGGTGATCTTGCGCAGCGCCTGGCTCATCAGGCGCGCCTGGAGGCCGACGTGGTTGTCGCCCATCTCGCCCTCGATCTCGGCGCGCGGCACCAGCGCCGCCACCGAGTCCACGACCAGGATGTCCAGCGCGCCGGAGCGGACCAGCATGTCCGCGATCTCCAGCGCCTGCTCGCCGGTGTCGGGCTGGGAGACCAGCAGGGCGTCGGTGTCCACGCCCAGCTTGCGGGCGTAGTCCGGGTCCAGCGCGTGCTCGGCGTCGATGAACGCCGCGATGCCGCCGTTGCGCTGGGCGTTGGCGACCGCGTGCAGGGCCACCGTCGTCTTGCCGGAGGACTCCGGGCCGTAGATCTCGACCACGCGGCCGCGCGGGAGGCCGCCGATGCCCAGCGCCACGTCGAGCGCGATGGCGCCGGTGGGGATCACCTCGATCGGGGCGCGGCCCTCCTCGCCGAGCCGCATGACCGAGCCCTTGCCGAACTGCTTGTCGATCTGGGCCAGGGCCAGTTCGAGGGCCTTGTCCCGGTCGGGTGCCTGGGGTGCCATCTTCGAGTCCACCTCGGTTTGTCTCTGGGTCGCTGTGGTGTCGGGGCCGACGGTACGGGCGGGGTACGACAATTTCCGGCGGCGACCCGGTGACCAGCGGGCTGTTCTCACCCGGTGGTGGTCAACGAGTGTAGCCGAACAGGTGTTCGATCGCGTCTTCGACACGTCTGCCCTCACCGGCGGTGTTCGGGCACCTCGAACGCGTCGCAGACCGCGAGCCAGACCTCCTTGGCGGGCACACCTGCTTCCAGCGCTTCGTCGGCAGTGCGCCCGCCGAGCGCCGACATCACGTGGTCCCTTGCCACCATCTCCGCCCTGACCTGGCCGAACTCGTTCGCCATCAGCTTGCGGAACACCGTGTTGCGCATCGGACCCAGGCTAGCGCGCGCGGGCGGCCTTCCAGACCGGGCTGTCGACGTAGTGGTTGTCGAAGCGGTCCTGGGAGGCGGCGATCTCCTCGGCGTTCGCCTGACCGCGTTGCACCCGATCGAGAAGGCGGTAGTAGTCGAACCGCCCCATCCCCGGCGTGAACACGAACAGCACGTCGGCGTCCGCGCCGCCCGCCGCGCCGAAGGCGTGCGGCACCCCCGGCGGCACGACCAGGAAGTCGCCCCGCTCCAGCACCACCACCTCCTGCCCCAGCAGCACCTCCAGCGAGCCGTCGAGCACGAAGAACAACTCCGAGGCGCGGGTGTGGAAGTGCGGCGGCGCGCCGTCGGCCCCCTGGCGGAAGGTGGACCGGTTGCAAGTCAGGCCGTCGAGGTCGGCCAGCAGGGTCACCACGGCGGCGGGGTCGGCGTCGAGCGCTTCAGCGGCCGCGGCGCGGACCAGGAGGGTGTTGTCCATGCGCTTCACGATCGTCGTCCGGCCGGGCCCGAACAACGACGAAGATCGAATGGAACGATAACCTGGGCGTTATGGAACGGCGCGACCTGGAGGTCTTCCTCACCCTGGCCGAGGAGCTGCACTTCAGCCGCACCGCCGAGCGGCTGCGGGTCTCCCAGGCCAGGGTCAGCCAGACGGTCAAGCGGCTGGAGCGGCGGATCGGCGCCCCGCTGTTCGAGCGGACCAGCCGGCGGGTCGCGCTGACCCCCATCGGGCAGCGGCTGCGCGACGACCTCGCGCCCGCCTACCGGCAGATCGTGGCGGGCGTCGCGCGGGCGGTGGCCGCGGCGCGGGGCACCGGCGGGCTGCGCGTCGGCTTCCAGGCACCGGCCGTCGCGGACCTGGTCGCGGACGTGATCGACCGGTTCCGCGCCGAGCACCCCGGCGAGGTGCTGATCCGGGAGGCGGACTTCGCCGACCCGCTCGCGCTGCTGCGCGCGGACGAGGTGGACGCGCTGGTGGCCCTGTTCCCGGTCGACGAACCCGACCTGACCACCGGGCCGGTCCTGTGGCGGGAGCCGCTGGTGCTGGCCGTGGCCGCGACCCACCCGTTCGCCAAGCTGGCCTCGGTGTCCCTGGAGGACCTGGCGCGCGCGCCGGTGTTCCGCGCCGCCTTCTGGCTGGATCGCACGCCCGGCGGCCTGCCGGTCCGGGCGGCCAGGTCGCCCGCGACGTTCCAGGAGCTGCTGACCGCCATCGCGGCCGACGAGGGCGTGTGCCCGCTGGGCGCGCACGCCGCCGAGCACTTCGCCCGCCCCAGGGTCGCTTTCGTGCCCTTCCGCGACGCCCCGGCGCTGCGGTGGGGCCTGGTCTGGCGCACTTCGGCGGAAACCGCGCGCGTGCGCGAGTTCGCCGCGGCGGCGCGCTAGCCTCGAAGCATGCTGCTGCTCCAGCAAGATCCGACCGGCCTGTCGTCGCCGCTGGGCACCGTGCTGGTCATCGCGGGCCTGGTCGCGGCGATCGTGGTCGGCCTGCGCGCCCTCTGGTACAACCGCAAGCGCTGATCAGCTGGTGAAGCCGGGGTCGGCGGGGTGCGGGGCGGCCAGCCCGCCCTTCGGCTCCTCCCACTCCTCGCTGCGCCCAGCGCGGTGATGTCCAGCAGCCGGTAGGCGTGCATCATCACCTCGACGCCCCGGCCGTAGGCGGCGTAGGTGTGGAAGACCTCGTCCCCGTCGCGCAGGAAGGCGCTGACCCCCGGCTGCTCGCCGACGTAGTCGATCAGCCAGCCCTGCCCGGCGGCGGTCAGCTCGTCGCCGCTCCGGAAGTTGTACTCATTGGGCGCGACCGCCGGGTCCAGCGAGACGTGGAAGTCGTAGTTGAAGTCGCTGCCGTGCGAGGAGTACCAGGGGAAGGTCCACCCCTTGGCCTGCCGGTAGGCGGCCAGCTTCGGGTACGGCGCGCGCGAGACGGCGGCGAACGCGGTGTCGCGGGCGGCCAGGTGGGCACGCGCGCCCTCGCTGAGGTCGTCGGCCATCGCGCTGCAGCTGCGGCAGCCCTGGTCCCAGGACGGGTCGAACATGAAGTGCTGCAGCACCAGCTGGCGCCGCCCGTCGAACAGGTCCAGCAGCCCGACCTCGCCGTCCGGGCCGGTGAACCGGTAGTCCTTCGCCACCCGCACCACCGGCAGCCGCCGCCGGTCGGCGTTGAGCGCGTCCTGCGCCCGCGTCAGCTCCTTCTCCCTGGCCAGCAGCTCCCGGCGGGCGACCAGCCATTCGTCCCTGGTCACCACCTGCGGTCGGTCCACGACGGCCTCCCGGTCCTTGAACTTGTGTGATGCAAGTAAGCTAAGGGGTCTACTTGCATCACACAAGCGGATCACGGACCATCGGCCCCGTGCTTGGTCGGACGTACGAACGCGAGAACTGCTCGGCTGCCCGCGCGCTGGAACTGGTCGGCGAGCGCTGGAGCCTGCTGATCATCCGCAACGCGGTGTTCGCGGGCATGACCCGGTTCTCCGACTTCGAGCGCGGGCTCGGGGTCGCGCCGAACGTCCTGGCCAAGCGCCTGGACGGGTTCGTGGCCGACGGGTTGATGCAGCGCCGCGAAGGCCGGGAGTACGTGCTCACCCGGAAAGGTCGCGAACTCGGCACGGTCATCGTCGCGCTGACCGAGTGGGGCGACCGGTGGGCGGCGCCGCAGGGGCCACCGGTCCTGTACGAGCACGAGGGCTGCGGCGGGCCGGTCCACGTGCACGCCCGCTGCGACGACTGCGGCCAGGAGCCCGCCGCGACCGACGTGGTCGCCGTCGCCGGTCCGGGGGCCGATCCGCGACGCCGCCCGCCCCGCGACCCCAGCCGCCCCCGCACCGCCTGAGCGGGCGCCGATCAGCCCGCCCGCTGCGCCGAGGTGTAGAGGCAGATCACCAGCAGGGGCAGGGCGGCGAACCCCACCAGCAGGCCCAGCGCGGCGTAGGACCACGCCGTGATCACCACGCCCGCCACCACCCCGCCCACCGCGCCGCCGACGTTCATGCACAGGTCGGACAGGCCCTGCGCGGCGGGCCGGTCCGCCACCGCGACCGACTCGGTGAGCAGCGCCGAACCCGCCACCAGGCCCGCCGACCAGCCGAACCCGAGCAGGGCCAGCCCGGCGGCCAGCTGCGGTGCCCCGTGCGAGGGCGCCATCCCGGCCACGCCCGCGGCGGCCACCACCAGCGCGGTCCCGATCGCCAGCACCGGCACCCGTCCCCACCGGTCGGCCACCCACCCGAACAGCGGGCTGGCCACGTACATCGACGCCACGTGCAGGCTGATCACCAGGCCGACCACGCGCAGCGACGAGCCGCCGTGGTCCATGTGCACCGGGGTCATCGACATAAGGCCGACCATCGCGGTGTGGCACAGGGTGACCCCGCCCAGCGCGAGCCTGCCCGCGGCGGGCAGCGACCGCCACACCTCAGCGCTGCCGCGCGTGCCCACCACACCCCCGCCCGCGCAGTGCGCGGGCGCCACCGGCGCGGACCGGGCCACCACCAGCGGATCAGGCCGCAGGAACCCCAGCACCACGACCGCGGCCGTGGCGAACACGACCGCCGACAGCAGGTACGGCCCCGCGCCGACGGGCAGCCCCAGCAGCACCGCCCACCGGCCGGCGGGCTCGGCCAGGTTCGGCCCGAGGACCGCCCCGAACGTCGCCGCCCACACCACCAGCGCAAGCGACCGGGCCCGCTGCCGGGGCGGTGCCAGGTCGGCCCCGGCGTACCTGGCGGCCAGGTTGGCGCTGCCCGCCGCGCCGAACAGCACCAGCGCGGGCAGCAGCAGCTGCCAGGAACCCAGCACCACCGCGCACGCGGCCACCAGCGCCCCCGCCGCGCCGATGCCGTAGCCCGCGACCAGCGCCGGGCGACGCCCGTACCGGTTCGCCACGCGCGCCGCGGGCAGGGCGAACAGCGCCGCGCCCAGCACCGCGCCGGTCTGCGCCAGGCCGCCCACCACGTCGGAGTGCGCCAGCGCCGCCGCGACCAGCGTGCTCAGGGTCAAGCCGATGGTGATCCCCGCGGACCCCAGCACCTGGGAGACCGCCAGCACCCGCAGCACGCGGCGCTGCACGACTTCGACGACGACAACCATGATCACTGATCGTGGCACGCCGGACCGGGCCGTCCAAGCGCCCATCCAGGGAGTCAGGTGCCCGGCTGGAGGGTGTTCTCGAAGAAGTCGGCGATGGCGTCGGCGGTCAGCTCCTCCTCGCCGCTCTTGGTCACGATGCCCAGCAGCGGGCGCTCGTCCGCGGTGAACACCAGCAGCCCCAACCCGCCGTCGGCCGAAGCGCGGTACTTGCCCACCAGGCCGTTGCCCGCCCACTGCGCCTCGACCACGTCGGCCTTGAGCGAGCGGACCACCGCGTCCGCGCCCTGCTGCGCACCGGTGACCGTCTCGGTGAGGATGTACTGCACCGAGTAGTCGTCCTTGACCGCGCAGCTGACCACGGTGCCCTTGATGGCGCTGATGCCGGACACGCCCTGGTCGCTCCCCGCCTTGCAGTCGGCGGTGTCGGCCACCGCCCCCGCGAGCTGGCGCAGGCAGGTGGTGAAGCCCTTGTCGTCCTGCGCCACGTCGGTCTTGCAGTCCTGCGCGCTGGGCACGTCCGGCCCGGAGAAGGCGATGAATCCGCCCACCAGTGCCGCCACCAGCACCACGGCCGCGCCCGCCGCGAGCAGCACGGTGCGGTTGGGCCACTCGCGCCGCCGCCGCTGCTGGGCGCGCGGGGTGACGCTGGGGAAGTTGAACTGCTGCGGCGCCGGGGAACCGACCTGGTACGGGCCGCTCACCGCCGGGTTGACCTGGTAGGACCCGCTGGTGGTCGGGTTGACCTGGTACGGGCCGCTGGCCGCCGGGTTGACCTGGTGCGCGCCGCTGACCGCCGGATTCACCTGGTGGGGGCCGCTGACCGCCGGATTCACCTGGTGGGGGCCGCTGACGGCCGGGCTCACCTGGTGGGAGCCGACCGGGTGCGGCCCGCTGACCGTCGGGCCGACCGGCCGGGTGACCACGGTCGGCTGCTCGCTGACCGGCAGCGGCCCGGCGACCGACACGCCGTCCTTGGGCACGTGGTGCGCGCCCAGCGCCACCGCGGTCTCCGGCTGGTCCAGGCTGGTCGGCACGACCCGCACCTGCTCGGCGATCATCGTGGCCACCAGCGGGATGCGGCTGGAGCCGCCGACCAGGTAGATGCCCGCCAGCTGCTCGGGGGTCAACCCGGTCGCGCGGATGGTCGCGGCCAGCAGCTCCACGCTGCGCAGCATGCTCGGCCGGACCAGCGCCTCCAGGTCGTTGCGGGTGACCAGCACGTCCTCGAACGGCTCCGGCATCGGCACCTCGGTGTGCGGGTGCCGGGACAGCGACTCCTTGGCCGCCCGCACGTCCTCCTGCAACGCGCGCCGGGCCCGCCGGTCGGCGGTGGACTCCGGGCGCAGCAGCCGCTGCCAGCGGGCCGGGTCGCGGTGCGCCACCTGGCGGCCGACGTGCTCCAGCAGCGCCTGGTCCACGTCCAGCCCGCCCAGGTCCGGCAGGCCGTCGGCGGCCAGCACGGTGAAGCCCTGCTTGGTCGCGCCGACGATGGCCACGTCGAACGTGCCCGCGCCCAGGTCGTACACGGCCAGCGCCTGGCCGACCGACAGCGAGGCGTAGTGCGATGCCGCCGCGACCGGCTCCGGCACCAGCACGATCTCGCCGTCCACCCCCGCCAGCCGGGCCGCGGACATCAGCACGTTGCGCCGGGGCTGCCCCCACTCGGCGGGGTGGGTGAGGCGGAACTCGTCGATCCGCTCGCCGCCCAGCTGGCGGGTGGTCTCCTCCAGCACGCGGCGCAGCACCGCGGCCAGCGCGTCGGTGACGGCCACGACGTTGTCGCCCAGCAGCAGCGCGCCCTCGTCCACGCGGCGCTTGGGGTTGGGCTCGAAGCGGGACGGGTCGAGCCGGGCGCGGCGCTCGGCGTCGCGACCCACCACCAGCGTGCCGTCCTCCTCGCAGTAGACGGCCGAGGGCATGGTCGCGGAGCCGTCCACCTCCACCACCCTGGGTGGCCGGCCGTGTGCGGCCAGCACCGCCACGGTGTTGGAAGTGCCCAGGTCAACCGACAGGACGCGCATGTCCACCTCTCCCGTCCACGAGCCGGGTGATCGTCCCACACCCGCCAACACGCCTCGGCCGCCTAGTTCGGTTCGCACCGGTCCCCCGGTTCACTCCTTGAGGCGACTCCGGGGCTTCCGGGTACTCCCGACGGGCCGGAACTGTCGGTGGTCCGGGTCAGGATGGTGCCGTGGATGTGATGGAGCAGTTCTCCCCCGCCACCCGGCAGTGGTTCGCCGGGGCCTTCGCCGCGCCCACCGCCGCCCAGGTCGGGGCGTGGGAGGCGGCCGCGGCGGGCGAGCACGCGCTGGTCATCGCGCCCACCGGCTCGGGCAAGACGCTGGCCGCGTTCCTGTGGGCGCTGGACCGGCTGGCCTCGGCCCCGCCGCCCGACGAGCCGAAGCGGCGCTGCCGGGTGCTCTACGTCTCACCGCTCAAGGCGCTGGCCGTGGACGTGGAGCGCAACCTGCGGGCGCCGCTGGCGGGCATCCGGCAGGCGGCGCACCGGCTGTCCCTGCCGGAGCCGTCGACCACGGTGGGGATGCGCACCGGCGACACGCCCGCGGACGCGCGCCGGGCGTTCGCCAGGACCCCGCCGGACGTGCTGGTGACCACCCCCGAGTCGCTGTTCCTGCTGCTCACCTCGGCCGCCCGCGACTCGCTGCGCGGGGTGGAGACGGTGATCCTGGACGAGGTGCACGCGGTGGCGGGCACCAAGCGCGGCGCGCACCTGGCGCTGTCGCTGGAGCGGCTGGACGCGCTGCTGGAGCGGCCCGCCCAGCGGATCGGCCTGTCCGCCACGGTCCGGCCGGTGGAGGAGGTCGCCTCGTTCCTGGCGGGCGGCCGACCGGTGCGGGTGGTGCGGCCCGAAGCCGCCAAGACCATCGAGGTGCGCGTCGAGGTCCCGGTGGAGGACATGTCGGTGCTGGGCGAGCCGACCGGCGAGGTGTCCGGCTCGGCGGCGGGCGCGCAGCAGCGGGCGTCGATCTGGCCCGCCGTCGAGCGGCGGGTGCTGGAGCTGGTCCGGCGGCACCGGTCCACCATCGTGTTCGCCAACTCGCGCAGGCTGGCCGAGCGGCTCACCGCCCGGCTCAACGAGCTGGCGGAGGAGAGCGCGCAGGAGAGCGGGCAGGCGGACCGGTTCCCGGCCGAGGCGGTCGGCCAGTCGGGGGTCACCACCCAGTCGGGTCCGGTCGTCGCCCGCGCGCACCACGGCTCGATGTCGCGCGAGCAGCGGACCGCCGTCGAGGAGGAGCTGAAGTCCGGGCGGCTGCCGTGCGTGGTGGCCACCTCCTCGCTGGAGCTGGGCATCGACATGGGCGCGGTCGACCTGGTGGTGCAGGTCGAGGCGCCGCCCACGGTCGCGTCCGGGCTGCAGCGGGTGGGCCGCGCCGGGCACCAGGTGGGCGCGGTCTCGCGCGGGGTGGTGTTCCCCAAGTTCCGCGGCGACCTGGTGTCGTGCGCGGTGGTGGCGGAGCGGATGCGCGACGGCGCGATCGAGGCCGTGCGGTACCCGCGCAACCCGCTGGACGTGCTGGCCCAGCACGTCGTGGCGATGGTGGCGCTGGAGCCGTGGCCGGTCGAGGAGCTGGCCGGGCTGGTGCGCCGGGCCGCCCCGTTCGCGGCGCTGCCGGAGTCGGCGCTGCGGGCGGTGCTGGACATGCTGGCGGGCCGCTATCCCAGCGAGGAGTTCGGGGAGCTGCGGCCCCGGATCACCTGGGACCGGGTCACCGGCGAGCTGCGCGGGCGCCCCGGCGCGCAGCGGCTGGCGGTGACCTCCGGCGGCACCATCCCCGACCGGGGGCTGTTCGCGGTGATGACCCCGGCGGCGGAGGACCGGCCCGGCTCGCGGGTGGGCGAGCTGGACGAGGAGATGGTCTACGAGTCGCGGGTGGGCGACACGTTCCTGCTGGGCACCTCGTCCTGGCGGGTCGAGGACATCACCCACGACCGGGTGATCGTGGTGCCCGCGCCGGGTCAGCCCGCGCGGATGCCGTTCTGGAAGGGCGACGCGCCGGGCCGCCCGCTGGAGCTGGGACGGGCGCTGGGGAAGTTCTTGCGCGAGGTGTCCGCGCTGGACGACGCCGCGGCCGCCGAGCGCGCCGCCGGTGCCGGGCTGGACGCGTGGGCGAGCTCGAACCTGCTGGCCTACCTGCGCGAGCAGCGCGAGGCGACCCGGCACGTGCCCAGCGACCGCACCGTCCTGGTCGAGCGGTTCCGCGACGAGCTGGGCGACTGGCGGTTGGTGGTGCACTCCCCGTTCGGGGCCCAGGTCAACGCGCCGTGGGCGCTGGCGATCGCGGCCCGGCTGCGGGAGCGGCGCGGCGTCGAGGCGCAGGCGGCGCACTCCGACGACGGGATCGTGGTGCGGCTGCCGGACGCGGTCGACCAGGACGGCGCGCCGGTCGTGGTCGGGGCCGAGGACGTGCTGCTGGACCCGGAGGAGGTCGAGCAGGTCGTGGTGGCCGAGGTGGGCGGCTCGGCGCTGTTCGCGGCCCGGTTCCGGGAGTGCGCGGCCCGGTCGCTGCTGCTGCCCCGGCGCGACCCGAGGCGGCGCACCCCGCTGTGGCAGCAGCGGCAGCGGGCGGCGCAGCTGCTGTCGGTGGCGGCGAAGTACGAGAGCTTCCCGGTGGTCCTGGAGGCGATGCGCGAGTGCCTCCAGGACGTCTACGACGTGCCCGGTCTCAAGGAGCTGATGACCGACGTGCGGGCGCGGCGGGTGCGCGTGGTGGAGGTGGAGACGCCGTCACCGTCGCCGTTCGCGCGCAGCCTGCTGTTCGGCTACGTCGGCATGTTCCTCTACGACGCGGACGCGCCGCTGGCCGAGCGGCGGGCGGCGGCGCTGTCGCTGGACTCGGCGCTGCTGGCCGAGCTGCTGGGCTCCGAGGCGATCCGGGAGCTGCTGGACCCCGAGGTGGTCGAGGAGGTGGAGCTGGCGCTGCAGCGGTTGGCGCCGGACCGGCACGCGCGCGACGCGGAGGGCGCGGCGGACCTGCTGCGGCTGCTGGGCGACCTGTCCGAGGAGGAAGGGCTGGCGCGCGGCATCCGGCCGGAGTGGCTGGCCGACCTGGTGGCGCAGCGGCGGGCGATCCGGGTGCGCATCGCGGGGCAGGAGCGGGTCATCGCCATCGAGGACGCGGGGCGGGTGCGCGACGCGCTGGGCGTGGCGCTGCCGGTGGGCGTGCCGGAGGTGTTCACCGAGCCGGTGGCCGACCCGCTGGGCGACCTGCTGTCCCGCTACGCCCGCACGCACGGCCCGTTCCCGGCGGCGCGGGCGGCCGAGCGGTTCGGGCTGGGCGTGGCGGTGGTGACCGGTGTGCTGGAGCGGATGGCGGGCACCGGGCGGCTGGTGCGCGGCGAGCTGCGGCCCGGCGGCACGCACACCGAGTACTGCGACGCGGAGGTGCTGCGCAGGCTGCGGCGGGCGTCGCTGGCCAGGCTGCGGGCCGAGGTCGAACCGGTGGAGCCCGCCGCGCTGGGCCGGTTCCTGCCCGGCTGGCACGGCATCGGGCGGCGGCTGCGCGCGGCCCCGACGGTGGACGACGTGTACTCGGTGGTCGAACAGCTGGCGGGCGCGCCGCTGCCCGCCAGCGCGGTGGAGTCGCTGGTGCTGCCCGCCCGGCTGCCCGGCTACACCCCGGCGCTGCTGGACGAGCTGACCGCGTCCGGCGAGGTCACCTGGACCGGGTGCGGCGCGCTGGCCGGGGGCGACGGCTGGATCGCGCTGGCCCCCTCGGACGTGGCCGACCTGCTGCTGCCGGACCTGGTGCCGGAGGCCGCGCCGGACTCGTCGCTGCACACCGCCGTGGTGGAGGCGCTGGCGGGCGGCGCGCTGTTCTTCCGGCAGGTGGTCGACCGGGTGTCGCTGCACGGCCCGACCACCGACGCCGAGGTGGTGGGCGCGCTGTGGGACCTGGTGTGGGCGGGTGTGGTCACCAACGACACGCTGGCCCCACTGCGGGCGCTGGTCGCGGGCGGCGGCACGGCGCACAAACCGCGCCGGTCGGCCCCGCGCGGCCGGTACGCGCGGATGCGGGCGGGCAGGCCGGACCTGCCCAGCCGCACCGGGCCCGCGACCGCGGCAGGCCGGTGGTCGCTGGCCGTGGTGCCCGCGACCGACCCGACCCGGCGGGCGCACGCGCGGGCCGAGGCGTTCCTGGAGCGGCACGGCGTGCTGACCAGGGGCGCGCTGGACACCGAGCGGGTGACCGGCGGGTTCAGCGGGGTGTACCGGGTGCTGCGCGCGATGGAGGAGTCCGGGCAGGTCGTGCGGGGGTACGTGGTCGAGGGCCTGGGTGCCGCGCAGTTCGCCGCGCGCGGGGCCGTCGACCGGCTGCGCGCGCTGTCCCGGCCGCCGGGGCAGGACCACGCGAACGCGCCGGAGGCGGTGGTGCTGGCCGCCGCAGACCCGGCCCAGCCCTACGGCGCGGCGCTGGCCTGGCCGGACCCGGTCGGCGAGGGCAAGCACCGGCCGGGGCGCAAGTCGGGCGCGCTGACCGTGCTGGTGGACGGCGTGGCGGCGCTGTACGTCGAGCGCGGTGGCCGGTCGCTGGTGTCGTTCACCGAGGACGAGCAGGCGCTGCGGGCCGCCGCCCACGCGCTGGGCCAAGCGGTGCGCGACGGTTGGCTGGGGCAGTTGGCCGTGCAGCGGGCGGACGGGGAGGTGGCGCTGGGCACGAGGCTGGCGGGCATCCTCCAGGAGGCGGGTTTCCGCGCGACCCCCAAGGGCCTGCGCCTCCGAGCCTGAGCCACGGGGTCGGGACGCGTCCACATGCTGAACCGAGCGTTCAGGTCGTGTGAGTTGAGCGTTCGGACACCGCGAACCGAGCGTTCAGAACTGAAAGCGGCGCTCGCGGGCGGTCCGCTGCGCGCTCCGCGCGCCCCTCTGGTGCGTGGGCAAGTACTACCCGACGGGGTTGGCAGGGCCGGTAACTACTGCCCGAGGGGCGTGGAAGCGCCGGTCAGGGCGCGAGAGTGCGGGTCGGGTGCGCGAATGTTGAGTTCAGGGTGTCTGAGCGTTCGACTCGCGGGGGCGACACGCCCAACACACCCATAGGTGGGTGACGCTGGGGGCGGGCGTGGTGGTCCTGAGCGTTGAACTCGGAGGTTCTGGGAGTTCGACTCGCGGGGCGTGGTCAGGTGAACAGGCTGCTGTAGGCGTTGAGGGCGGGCTGGCCGCCGAGGTGGGCGTAGAGGACGGTGGCGTCGCGGGGGATCTCCCCGGACGACACCAGCTCCACCAGTCCGGCCAGCGACTTCCCCTCGTACACCGGGTCGGTGATCATGCCCTCCAGGCGGGCGCCGAGCTCCATCGCCTCCACGGTGGACTCGCCGGGGACGCCGTAGACGCCCTCGTGGAAGCGGTCGTCGAGGACCACGTCGGAGTCGGCGATCTCGACGCCGAGCAGGGCCGCGGTGTTCTCGGCGATGCGGGTGACCTGCGCGCGGGTCTCGGCGGGCTTGGCGGAGGCGTCGATGCCGATGATCCGGCGGCCGCTGCCCGCGAAGCCGGCGACCATGCCCGCCTGGGTGCTGCCGGTGACCGAGCAGACCACGATGGTGTCGAAGAGGACGCCCAGTTCCCGCTCCTGCCGCTGGACCTCGGCCGCCCACCCGGCGAAGCCCAGGCCGCCCAGCGGGTGGTCGGAGGCGCCCGCCGGGATGGCGTAGGGCTTGCCGCCCTCGGCGCGGACCTGCTCGACCGCCTGCTCCCACGCGGGTTTCACGCCGATGCCGAAGCCCGCTTCGACCAGCCGCACCTCGGCGCCCATGAGCCTGCTGAGCAGGATGTTGCCGACCCGGTCGTACACCGGGTCGGACCAGTCCACCCAGCTCTCCTGCACCAGCACGCACCGCAGCCCGGCGCGGGCCGCCGCGGCGGCGACCTGGCGGGTGTGGTTGGACTGCACGCCGCCGATGGAGACGAGGGTGTCGCAGCCGGTGGCCAGCGCGTCGGCGACGAGGTACTCCAGCTTGCGGGTCTTGTTGCCGCCGTAGGCCAGGCCGGAGTTGCAGTCCTCCCGCTTGGCCCACACCCGCGCGCCGCCCAGGTGCGCGGTCAGCCGCTCCAGCGGGTGCACCGGCGAGGGGCCGAAGGTCAGCGGGAAGCGGGCGAAGTCGTCCAGCGCCATGTCAGTTCTCCTCCAGCAGCTCGGCCAAGGTCGCCCAGTTGCGCTCGACCAGCGCCGCGGCCAGGTCGGCGTCCTCGGCGGCGCAGGCGGCGACGATCTCCTCGTGCATGGCCACCGAGTGGCGGCCGGGTGGGGTGCCGAAGCGCAGCCGCTCCAGGCGGCGCACCAGCGGGGTGTAGCGCTCGATGGTGGCGATCACCGCGAAGTTGCCGCTGCGCCGCACGGCCACCTCGTGGAACTCGTCGTCGGCGGCGAGCGCGGCGGGCACGTCCTGGTCGGCCAGCGCGGTGGCGAACCGGGCGTTGGCCGCGCGCATGGCCGCCAGGTCCGCCGGGGTCATCTTCGGCACGGCCAGCCGGGCGGCCAGCGCGTGCATGGCCTGCACGACGGCGTGGGCGTCGCGCACGGCGGCGGTGTCCAGCGGGGTGACCCTGGTGTAGCTGTGCGGCTTGGACTCCACCAGCCCCTCGTCGGCCAGTCGGGCCAGCGCTTCGCGGACCGGGGTGCGGGACAGCCCCAGCCGCTCGGCCAGCTCCACGTCCTTGATCGGGGAGCCGGGGGCGAGCGCGCCGACCATGATCGCCTCGCGGATGGCGGTCAGGGCCTGGTCCCGGTAGAGCGCCCGACTGATATATTGCATATCAGCACTGTAGACAGTGGTGCTGCTGGAGCACCAGGGTCGTTTGTCAGCGGGGCGTCAACACGCAGAACTCGTTGCCCTCGATGTCGGCCAGCACCACCCACGGCACGTCGCCCTGCCCGAGGTCCACGCGCCGCGCGCCCAGCGCCTCCAAGCGCCTCATCTCGTCCTCGGTGCGCCCGTCCGCGTGCGGCGCCACGTCCAGGTGCACGCGGTTCTTCACCGTCTTGGCGTCGGGCACCTTGACCAGTTCCAGGTACGGCCCGGAGGTCGGGCGCAGCGAGGCGAACTCCTCGTGCGCGCGCACGACGGGCATCCCGGTCGCCTCGGCCCAGAACGCGGCCAGGCCGCGCGGGTCGGCCGCGTCGAGCACCACCGCGGCCACGGGGCCGGTGGCGGCGTACTCCTCCCTCGGCTCCAGCACGCAGAACTCGTTGCCCTCCGGGTCGGCCAGCACCACCCACGGCATCTCGCCCTGGCCAATGTCGACCGGCCGCGCGCCCAGCTCCCGCGCCCGCGCCACGATGGCCGCCTGGTCCTGCGGCGAGGCGCTGGCCAGGTCCAGGTGCACGCGGTTCTTCA
Organism: Saccharothrix coeruleofusca; assembly: GCF_017876325.1. Lineage (NCBI taxonomy): Bacteria > Bacillati > Actinomycetota > Actinomycetes > Pseudonocardiales > Pseudonocardiaceae > Saccharothrix > Saccharothrix coeruleofusca. Next base: position 624,699 of record NZ_JAGINV010000001.1, on the reverse strand, counting down.
CCGCTTTCGGCTCGGACACCGGCACGAAGACCACGTCCAGCTCGGGGGTGACGGTGAGGTCGACCTCGCCGCTGTCCGCCGGAACGGCGGGCAGGGCGAGCAGCGCCGACCAGAAGCCGCTCAGCGCGGTGACGTCGGCCGAGTCCACGACGATGTTGCACAACCTGGTCCCCATGCGGCAAAGGTAACGTCTGCGGCATGGCGCAACTGGTCCTCGGTCCTGTGCTGAGACATGTCAACGGCACGACGGCCACCGTGTGGGTTGAGACCGACACCTCGTGCGAGGTGGTCGTGGCGGGCCACGCGGCGCGCACGTTCCAGGTCGGCGACCAGCACTTCGCGCTGGTCGTGGTGGAGGGCTTGGCGCCGGGCACCTCCACGCCCTACGACGTGCGGCTGGACGGCGAGGTGGTGTGGCCCGAGCCGGACTCGCCGTTCCCGCCGTGCCGCATCCGCACCAAGGCCGAGGACGACCTGTCGCACCGGCTGGTGTTCGGCTCGTGCCGGGCGGCCAAGCACGGCGGTCCGGGGCCGGACAAGCTGGGCCCCGACGCGCTGGACGCCTTCGCGCTGCGCATGAAGGACCAGCCCGAGGAGCAGTGGCCGGACGCGTTGCTGCTGCTGGGCGACCAGGTCTACGCCGACGAGCCGACGCCGCGCGTGAAGCGGTGGCTGGCCGAGCGGCGCGACGGCCGCGAACCGGTGGGCGAGGTGGTGGAGTTCCGCGAGTACGCCGAGCTGTACCACGAGTCGTGGAGCGATCCCGAGATCCGCTGGCTGATGTCCACCGTGCCGACGTCGATGATCTTCGACGACCACGACGTGCGCGACGACTGGAACACCTCCCGCGCGTGGCGCGAGAAGATGGCGGCCCGGCCGTGGTGGCGGCAGCGCATCCGCGCCGGGCTGGCGTCGTACTGGGTGTACCAGCACATCGGCAACCTGGGGCCGGAGCAGCTGGCGGGCGACGAGCTGTACGGCAAGGTGGTGGCGGCGGGCGGGGACGTGCGGCCGCTGCTGGAGGACTTCGCCGAGCGCGCCGACGCCGAGCTGGACGGGCGCAAGTCGACGTGGTGGAGCTACCGCCGCGACTTCGGCCGGGTGCGGCTGCTGGTGATCGACACCCGCAACGGCCGCATCCTGGACGGCCCGGAGCGGCTGATGGTCAGCCACGACGAGTTCGCCTGGATCGAGCGCAACGCCACCGAGGGCGACTTCGACCACCTGCTGATCGGTTCGTCGCTGCCGTGGCTGATGCCGCACGGGCTGAGCCACTTCCAGTCGCTCAACGAGAACGCGGCGGCCAAGCCCGGCCTGCGCGGCAAGCTGGCCGAGACCGTGCGGCAGGTCGCGGACCTGGAGCACTGGCCCGCCTTCCGCGCGTCGTTCGAGCGGCTGGCGCGGATGATCCTGCGCATCGGCAGCCGCCCCGACGCGCCGAGCACGATCTGCGTGCTGTCCGGGGACGTGCACCACAGCTACGCCGCCCGCGCGCACTACACCGCGCCGCTGCGGTCCGCGGTGCTGCAGCTGGTGTGCTCGCCGGTGCACAACGATCCACCGTGGATCTTCCGCCCGGCGTTCCGCCTGTCGTGGTCGCGCCCGATCGCGCGGCTGCTGCGGCGGCTCGCCGACCGGGCGGGCATCTCACCCGACCCGATCGGCTGGACCAAGCTCAGCGGCCCGCACTTCGGCAACTCGGTGGCCCTGCTGGAGGTCGACGGCCGCGCGGCGCGCTTCCGACTGGAGACCGCGCGGGCGGACAACGGCCTGGAGGAGGTCGCGGACCTGGCGCTGCAGGAGCCGGCGCTGCAGGAGCCGGCGCCGTAGGACTCGGCGCCGTAGAACTCGGCGCCGTAGCGCTACTTGGTGGCCAGCCGCAGCAGCGCCCACAGCTGGGCGATCGCGTCGTGGTCGCCGGAGGTCTCCACCTCGCGGTCCGGGATGCGCCCCCACAGCCAGCGGTAGACCAGCACGGGCGAGCCCGCCACCTCGCCGTCGGCCGGTTCCCCCGGCGCGGACAGGCGCGCGGTGGCCGGTTCCGGTCCGGTGCGGACGGTCCACACGCGACCGCCCGCGCGGATCGCCACCGCGCTCCGCTTGGTGCCGCGCACGCCCAGCACGTCCAGGCGGTGCCCCAGCCACAGCGACAGCACCTCGTCGATGCCGTCCTCGGCGACGGCGTCGGCCACCGGGTCCAGGGTCAGCCCGGCCGCGGACTGCACGTCCATCCGGTGCACAGTGGACTCGTGGGCCAGCCTGCGCGCCCAGAAGCCGTGGTTGCGCTCCTCGGGCCACCAGGTGTCGCACGGGTCGTCCGCCCGCTGCGCGGCGAGCCGCTCGACCAGCGGCGCCACGCCCTCCCGGACGTAGTCGGCCAAATCCTGCCCCGGTCGGGGTTCCCGCTGCCACACCCGTGGCCGCGCACCGTCGCGCAGCCACGCGCGGACCATGCGGTAGGTGCTGCCCACGTGCCGGGCGGTCTCGCCCAGGTTCAGGCCGGGACAGGCGGGGACCTGGCGCTCCGGGCGCTGCCCCTCGGTGGCGCGCGCCAACCGCTCGGCCTCCGACGCGATCACCTCGACGAGGGTGTCGTACTCGACCAGTCCCCGGCTCACTGCCCACCCTCGTGCGTCGGCCTGTCCGGCTGGGGGGAGTCGGTCGGAGTTGACATCGGCGGCCTCCTCGCGGCGTCGGAACGTCGACGACCGCCGCGGGGAGACGGCGGCTCCTGGTGGTGGGGTGCTTCCCCCACCCCACCACCAGGGCATAGCTCGAACAGCTGTTCGAGCAACATCAGCCTATCCCGTCGGCCCGGCAGTCCTCAACCCGATCGCGCGTGGTCTCATGAACGGGTGAGCGCACCCGACCACCCCGGTATCCGCAAAGTCGCCGCGGCCCTGTCCGAAGCGGGTCACCACGAGGCGGCCGAAGGCATCCGCGTGCTGGCCGACGCCGTCCGAACCGCCGCCGAGGCGGCCGCCGCGGTGGGCGTCCCGGTCGGCGCCATCGCCAACAGCCTGGTCTTCGCCGCCGTCACCGGCGGCGTGGCCGCGCCCCTGCTGGTGCTGACCTCCGGCGCGCACCGCGCGGACACCGGCCTGCTGGCCGAGCTGGCCGGCGTCGACTCGGTCGAGCGCGCCACCCCCGCGTTCGTGCGCGAGCACACCGGCCAGGTCATCGGCGGCGTCTCGCCGCTGGGCCACCCCGCGCCGATCCGCACCTTCGTGGACCGGGACCTGGCGCGGTACGAGGTGGTCTGGGCCGCGGCGGGCCACCCGCACGCGGTCTTCCCCACCACCTGCGCTGGCCTGGTCGAGCTGACCGGCGGCACCCCCGCCGAGGTGGCCCGGTGACCGCCGCGCCGTCGCGGCGGCTGGTGGAGCTGACGCCGCAGGAGCTGAACCCGCGCCTGGACGAGGCGCTGGCGCTGTACGTCAGCGCGATGAACTACCCGCCCGGCACGGCCGAGCAGCGCGCCCCGATGTGGCTGGCGCACATGACGCGCCCCGGCTGGCGCTGCGTGGTGGCCCTGGGCGAGCGGGACGAGCTGGTCGGCATCGGCTACGGCTACCGGGGCGCCAGCGGCCAGTGGTGGCACGAGCAGGTGCGCCACGGCCTGACCATGGTGGCCGGGCCGGGCGCGGTCGAGGAGTGGATGCGCGACTACTTCGAGCTGACCGAGCTGCACGTGCTGCCGGGGGCGCAGGGCCGGGGCATCGGCGAGGCGCTGCTGCGCGGTCTGCTGGGCGGCGTCACCACCTCGCGGGTGCTGCTGTCCACTCCGGAGGGACCGAGCCGGGCATGGCGGCTGTACCGGCGGGTGGGCTTCGAGGACGTGCTGCGCCACTACCAGTTCACCGGCGACCCGCGCCCGTTCGCGGTGCTGGGCCGCACGCTGCCGCTGTCCCCGGTCGGGAGGGCGTGAGGTCCGGCCGCGCGCCGGACCCCACGCGCCCGCTCACAGCTCGGCCAGTCGCTCCCGCAGGGTGTCCAGGCCCATGGCGCCCATCTCCAGCGCCTGCTTGTGGAACACCTTGAGGTCGAACGCGCTGCCGTGCCGGGCGCGGGCCTCGTCCCGCGCGGCCAGCCACAGCCGCTCGCCCAGCTTGTACGAGGGGGCCTGGCCGGGCCACCCCAGGTACCGGTCGATCTCGTCGCGCACGTGCGCCTGCTCGGTGATCGTCCGGGTCAGCATGAACTCCAGGCCCAGCTCGGGCGTCCACCGCTCGCCCTCGTGGAACCCGGTCCCGCGCGGGATCTCCAGCCGCAGGTGCATGCCGATGTCGACGATCACCCGCGCGGCGCGGAAGAGGTGCGCGTCCAGCATCCCCAGCAGGTCGCCGTCGTCGTCGAGGTAGCCCAGCTCGCGCATGAGCCGCTCGGCGTACAGCGCCCAGCCCTCGCCGTACCCGGACACCCAGCACATCAGCCGCTGGAAGGCGTTGAGCTTGTCCGCCTGGTACACGGCGGTGGCGATCTGCAGGTGGTGGCCCGGCACGCCCTCGTGGTAGACGGTGGTCACCTCGCGCCAGGTGGAGAACTCCTGCTTGTCCGCGGGCACCGACCACCACATCCGCCCCGGACGCGAGAAGTCCGGCGTCGGGCTGGTGTAGTAGGCGCCGACGCCGCCGCCGGGCGGAGCGATCCGGCACTCCAGCCGCATCAGCTCGTCGGGCAGCTCGAAGTGCACCCCGCGCACGTCGCGCAGGGCCTTGTCGGACAGCTCCTGCATCCACGCCTGCAGCCCGTCCTGGCCGTGCACCAGGTAGCGCGGGTCGGCGTCCAGCGCCGCGGCGGCCTCGGCCAGCGAGGCTCCCGGCTTGATCCGCCCGGCGACCTGCTTCATCTCGGCCTCGATGCGGGTGAACTCGGCCCAGCCCCACTCGTAGGCCTCGGCCAGGTCCAGCCGGGAGCCGGTGAAGTAGCGGGAGGACAGCCGGTAGATCTCCTCGCCGACGGCGTCCTCGCGGGGCGCCTTGGGAGCGAGGTCGTCGCGCAGGAACGCGGCCAGGTCGGCGTAGGCCTCGGCGGCGGCCTTGGCGCCCGCCTCCAGGTCGGTGCGCAGCGCCCCGTCACCCGGTGCGCCTGCGATCAGGCCCGCGAAGTACGAGCCGCCGCCGGACAGCCCCGCCCAGGTGTCGCACTGCTCGGCGACCCGGCTGACCTGGCGCAGCGCCGAGACGTGGCCGCGGTCCGCGGCGTGCGCCAGACCCGCCCGCAGGTTGGCCACCGCGTCCGGCATCGCGGCCAGCCGCTTGGCCACCAGCGCCCACTGCTCGGGGGTGTCGGTCTGCATCTGGTCGAACGTCTCGCGCATGCTCTGCACGGGGCTGGCGATCACGTTGAGCGAGGACTCGGCGAGCCCCGCCTCGTACAGCTCGACGTCGAGCCCGACGCGCTCCAGGAACACCGCCTTGGCGTCGGCCTCGGAGCGGTCGGCGGGTTCGGTCGCCGCCATCTCGCGCAGCGCCCGGCGGGACAGCTCGACGCGGGCGGCGTGTCCCTCCGGTGAGTAGTCGGTCAGCCGGTCCTCGTGACCGGGGACGCCCATGAAGGTCGCGGCCACCGGGTCGACCGCCGCGTAGTCGGCTACGTACTGGTCGCTGATGCCGTGCACGCCGGCCGGAGTAGTGCCCATGCACCGCACGCTACCGGCCCGGCTCCGGTCGTCGACAGCTCTTTAGCGAGGCTCACGACAGGCTTCACCGGGTCAACTTTTGACCCTGCCGGCAGGATTGCTCCCGTGCCCAGGGCCTCCGCGCTCCTCCTGCCCGTGCTCCTGCTCGCCGCGTTCGCGCTGACGGGCTGCGTCCGCCTGCACGCGGCCATGGCGCTGTCCCCGGACGACCGGGTCTCCGGCGAGATCGTGGCGGCCACCCCGCCCACCCAGGACAACGACCCCGGACCCCAGCTCAAGGTGCCCGAGGAGCTGGCGGGACGGGTCACCACGCAGCCCTACCGGGTGGACGACTACACCGGCACGCAGCTGTTCTTCAACGGGCTGACCTTCGACGAGGTGCGCGCGCTGTCCGTGGCCACCAGCGCGTCCAACAGCCGCTACCAGCTCAACTTCCGCCGCTCCGGCGACCTGGTCACGCTGTCGGGCTCGGTGGACCTGACCGCCGTGCCCGGCCAGCGGGCCGACGTGCAGGTCAAGATCGGCTTCCCCGGTGAGGTGATCAACACCAACGGCCGCGAGGAGGACGACTCGGTCGTCGCGTGGGCGCCCAAGCCGGGGCAGGCGTCGATGCTCACCGCGACGGTCCGCTACGCCGGGGCGAACTCCCAGTCCTGGTTCCCGTGGGCGATGCTGGTGGCGTGCCTGACCGGCGGCGCGGCGCTGATCGTCGTGGTGCTCGCGGCCGTGTCGCACCGCCGCAGCGCGGTCGCCTGAGGTCTGTCACACCTCCCGGCCCGGTCTCGTCCCCAGTGCATGAGGATGAACTTCGCCGAAGTGGCCCCGGACGCCTACCGACTGCTGATCCAGCTCGACGCCTACGCCTCCCGGCACGTCGACCGCACGCTGCTGGAACTGGTGAAGCTGCGCGCGTCGATGCTCAACGGCTGCGCGTTCTGCGTCGATATGCACTCCGCGGACGCGCTCAAGGCCGGTGAGAACGCGCAGCGGCTGTTCGCGGTGTCGGTGTGGCGGGAGTCGCGCTTCTTCACCGACACCGAGCGGCTGGCGCTGGAGCTGACCGACGCCGTCACCCGGCTCGGCGAGCACGGGGTGCCCGACGAGTTGTGGCGGCGTGCGAGCGCGACGTGGTCGGAGAAGGAGCTCGCCGACCTGGTGGCCCTGATCATCTCCATCAACGCGCTCAACCGACTCGGCGTGACCCTGGACATGGGCACCGAACGTGCCCTGGCCAAGGACCTCTGACCGCAACGCCCGCCCTCGGTGTCACCCACCTATGGGCGCGTTGGGCGTGTCGCCCCCGCGAGTCGAACGCTCAGACACCCTGAACTCAACATTCGCGCACCCGACCCGCACTCTCGCGCCCTGACCGGCGCTTCCGCGCCCCCCTGGCAGTAGTTACCGGCCCTGCCAACCCCGTTGGGTAGTACTTGCCCACGCACCAGGGGGGCGCGCGCGAAGCGCGCGCAGCGGACCGCCCGCGAGCGCCGTCCCCGTATGACCTGGGCTCGTCCCGACCACGCGTGTCAAGGGGCCCTGAACGCACTCCCGGCCCACCACCGGGCCGGGGCCCCTTGACGCGTGTGGTTCGCCTCCGGCAGGTCATGCGGGGACGGCGCGACCCGCCATCCTCGGCGACCTGCCGCGCGGCGAGCGCACCCTTTGCTGGATAACCCAACCCCAACGACGAACTCGCGGTACCTGAGCGTTCGACTCGCGAGGGCGTCAGGCGCGGGCGGGGACCAGGCCCAGCCTGCCCACGACCTCCCTGGTGGCCTTGGAGCGGTTGAACGTGTAGAAGTGCAGCCCCGGCACGCCTTCGTCGAGCAGCCGCTGCCCCATCTCCGTCACCAGGTCCACGCCCGCGCGCCGGAACGCCACCGGGTCGTCGGCCCACGGTTCGAGCCTGCGCGCCACCGCCGGGGGCACCGGGGCGCCGGACAGCTCCACCGTCTTGGCCAGCGTGCGCGGCGTGGTCAGCGGCATCAGACCGGGCAGCAGCGGCACGTCGCAGCCCAGCGCGGCGACCCGGTCGCGCAGCCGCAGGAAGTCCTCCGCCTCCAGGAACAGCTGCGCGATGGCGAAGTCCGCGCCCGCGCGCAGCTTGCGCACCAGGTACCGGGTGTCCGTGTCCAGGTCGGCCGACCTGGGGTGGCCGTACGGGAACGCCGCCACGCCCACGCAGAAGTCGCCCAGCTCCCGGCACAGCCGGACCAGCTCCTCGGCGTAGGTCAGGCCCTGCGGGTGGGCCACCCACTCGCCGTGCGGGTCGCCGGGCGGGTCGCCGCGCACCGCCAGGATGTTGCGCACGCCCACCGCCGCGTACCAGCCGATCACGTTGCGCAGCTCGGCCACCGAGTGGTCCACCGCGGTCAGGTGCGCCATGGGCACCAGCGTGGTCTCCTGCACCACCCGGCCGGTGGTGCGGATGGTCCGGTCCCGGCTGGAGCCGCCCGCGCCGTAGGTGATCGACACGAACGCCGGGTCCAACGCTTCCAGTTCGCGGATCGCCCGCCACAGCACCAGTTCGTCTGCCTCGTCGCGGGGCGGGAAGAACTCGACGGAGAACGCGGGAGCCCGCCCGCTCAACCGCTCGACCACCGACGTCATGCTTCCTAGGGTAGAGGTCGGTCCGTTGCGTGGGAGAACTCTTTCACTTGATGGAACCAGGCCCCCGGTTGGCACCTCCGCCGCGGCAGAGGTGACGATAGGCGGGTGCCGCTCCACCCGTTGGACCTCGAACTGCCCAAGCACGTCGACGCCGCACTGGCGGGCTACCTGGCCGAACGGCGGGCGCTCGGCGAGCGGATGGAGCAGAGCTTCACCGGCGCGGTCGACGCGCTGGCCGACTTCGTCCTCGGCGGCGGCAAGCGCGTCCGCCCCACCTTCGCCTGGTGGGGGTGGCGCGCGGCGGGCGGCGACCCGGACGGCGAGCTGGCCCACCGGGTGCTGACCGCGGTCAGCTCGCTGGAGCTGATCCAGGCGTGCGCGCTGGTGCACGACGACCTGATGGACGCTTCGGAGACCCGCCGCGGGATGCCGACGGTGCACGTGCGCTTCGCCGAGGAGCACCGGCGGCGGGGCTGGCTGGGCGCGTCCGAGCGGTTCGGCCTGGCCGCCGCGGTGCTGATCGGCGACGTGGCGCTGGCCTGGGCCGACGACATGCTCTTCGCCGCGGGCCTGCCCACCGACGCGCTGCAGCGGCTGAGCCTGCCGTGGCGCGACATGCGCACCGAGATGCTGGCGGGCCAGTACCTGGACGTGCTGACCCAGGCGCGCGGCGACAGCTCGCCGGGCGCGGCGCTGAGCATCGACCGGCTCAAGACCGCCGCCTACACCGTGGAGCGCCCGCTGCACATGGGCGCGGCCATCGGCGGCGGCTCGCCGGAGCTGGTGGCGGGGCTGCGCGCGTTCGGCGCGGACATCGGCGTGGCCTTCCAGCTGCGCGACGACCTGCTCGGCGTGTTCGGCGACCCGGCGGTGACCGGCAAGCCCGCGGGCGACGACCTGCGCGAGGGCAAGCGCACCCTGCTGGTGGCGCTGGGCGTGGAATTCGGCGCGGACGTGCTGCACGACGCGCTTGGCCGCCCGGACCTGGACGCGGCCACCGTGGACGCCTGCCGGGCCCGGCTGGTCGAGGTCGGCGCGGTGCGGGCGGTCGAGGAGCGCATCTCGGCGCTGACCCGGTCCGCGCTGGAGGCGCTGGAGCGCACCCCGATGGCCGATCCGGTCGCCGCCGAGCGGTTGGCCGAGCTGGCGGTCAGCGCGACGAAGCGGACGCGCTGACGTGCGGCGGGTCTCCGGTCCCAGTGACCACGTCCTGGTGGTGGGTGCGGGTCTGGCGGGGTTGTCCGCCGCGCTGCACCTGCTCGGCGCGGGCCGCCGGGTGACCGTGGTGGAGCGCGAAGCCGTGCCCGGCGGCCGGGCCGGGCGGCTGGAGCTGGGCGGCTACCGGGTGGACACCGGGCCGACCGTGCTGACCATGCCGGAGCTGGTGGACGAGGCGCTGGGCGCGGTGGGCGAGTCGCTGGCCGACCGGCTGGAGCTGGCCCCGGTCGAGCCCGCCTACCGGGCGCGCTTCGCCGACGGCAGCGTGCTCGACGTGCACGCCGACGCCGAGGCGATGGAGGCGGAGGTGCGCCGGTTCGCCGGTCCCGCGCAGGCCGAGGGCTACCGGGCGCTGCGGGCGTGGCTGACCGAGCTGCACGAGGTGGAGCGGGACGCGTTCATCGGCGCGAACTTCGACTCGCCGCTGGACCTGCTCACCCCTCGGCTGGCCAAGCTGGCCGCGCTGCGCGGGTTCGCCCGGCTGGCCCCCTCGGTGGCCCGGTTCGTCACCGACGAGCGGCTGCAGCGGGTGTTCTCCTTCCAGTCGCTGTACGCCGGGGTGGCGCCGCGCCGGGCGCTGGCGGCGTACGCGGTGATCGCCTACATGGACACCATCGCGGGTGTGCACTACCCGCGCGGCGGGATGCGCGCGCTGCCGGACGCGCTGGCCTCGGCGGCGGTCGACGCGGGCGCGGACATCCGCTACGGCACCCAGGTCGCCTGGCTGGAGCGCATCGGCGAGCGGGTCACCGCGGTGCGCACCACGCAGGGCGAGCGCATCCCGTGCGACGCGGTGGTGCTCACCCCCGACCTGCCGGTGTCCTACCGGCTGCTGGGCCACCGCCCGCGCAGGCCGCTGCCGGTGCGCTGGGCGCCCTCGGCGGTGGTGCTGCAGGTGGGCACCCGGCGCCGGTGGCCGGAGCTGGCCCACCACACGCTGCTGTTCGGCCGGGCCTGGGACCGCACCTTCGACGAGCTGACCCGCACCGGTGAGCTGATGAGCGACCCGTCGCTGCTGGTGACCCGCCCGCCCGAGGACGACCAGGCGATGGTGGTGCTGGCCCCGTGCCCGAACCTGCGCACCGGCCCGATCGACTGGGAGCGGGTGGGCCCGGCCTACCGGGACGAGCTGGTGGGCGTGCTGGAGCGGCGCGGGCTGACCGGGTTCGACGCGGCGGTGGAGGTGGAGCGGCTGGTCACGCCCAGGGACTGGGCGGCGATGGGGCTGGCGGCCGGCACGCCGTTCTCCGCCGCGCACACGTTCACCCAGACCGGCCCGTTCCGCCCGCGCAACCTGGTCTCCGGGGTGGCGAACGCGGTGCTGGCGGGTTGCGGCACCACGCCGGGCGTCGGCGTGCCGCCGGTGCTGGTCTCCGGGAAGCTGGCCGCCCAGCGGATCACCGGGGCCGCGGGCGCGCGGCCGCCGCGCCGGGCGGCCAGGCCCTCGGCGCGCACCCCGCGGCCGTGAGCGCCGGAACCCGCCACACGGGTGAAACGGCCCGTGTGGCGGACACCCTGAGCTGTCGCCCCACCCGTTCGCCGGCCTCCTGAGGGCACGGTCGCGGCTCGCCCCGCACCGGACACGCCACGCGATCACTCACCCGAGTGATCTCCGACGTGCGAGGACTTCCTCGGCTGTTACGAGCCTGTGACGCGTGGCCACCGTGGCGTGCCGACAGCCGTCCGCGCTGTGCGACGATGTTGGCGCGATGGCCGCGACACCGTCCCTTCCCCGATCGAGCGCCGCCCCTGTCGAGCCGGTGCGGTCCGCCGCTACCCGCACACCGGGCGCGGCCGATCAGCCGGACCCCGGTGGCATCCCGGTGCGCACCATCCTGCTCGGCGTGGCGGGCGTCATGCTCATCGCGCTCGGCGGCACCGGCGCGGGCGCCATCCTCAAGCGCGACCCGCTGCTGGCCGACACCTCGCTGAGCTGGATCCGCTACGGCCACGGGCACGACCTGGCCACCGCCGTGCTGTACCTGGGCCTGGGCCTGGTCATCTGGGCGTGGACGCGGCTGGGCCGGATGGTGCGCGACCGGCACGTGGGCAGCACCGCCGTGCTGACCGCCGTGGTCGTCTGGACCCTGCCGCTGCTGTTCGCGCCGCCGCTGTTCAGCAAGGACATCTACAGCTACCTGGCGCAGGGCCAGCTGGCGCTCAACGGCCTCGACCCGTACACGGTCGGCCCGGCGGTGCTGCAGAGCCCGCTGTCGGACAACGTCAGCTGGGTGTGGCAGAACACGCCCGCCCCCTACGGACCGCTGTTCATGGTGCTGGCCGAGGGCGTGGTGTGGGCCACCGGCGGCGGCGTCATCGGCGGCGTGGTGCTGATGCGGCTGGTGCTGGCCGTGGGCCTGGCCCTGGTGTGCTGGTCGCTGCCGGGCCTGGCGCGGCACCTGGGCGGGCGGCCCGCGGTGGCGCTGTGGCTGGCCGCGGCGAACCCGCTGGTGCTGGTGCACCTCATCGGCGGCGCGCACAACGACCTGCTGATGGTCGGCCTGATGGCGGTGGGCGTGCTGTTCGTGCTGGACGGCAAGCACGTGCTGGGCGTGGCGGTGGTCACCCTGGCGTTCGCGGTCAAGGCCACCGCGGCGGTGGCGCTGCCGTTCCTGGTGCTGGTCTGGGCGGCCCGGCTGCCCGGTCCCCGGCGCGCCGCGCTGGGCAAGGCGATGGGCGCCTCGGTGGCCGTGTTCCTCGCGGTGTTCACCGCGACCACCCTGCTCGCGGGGCGCGACCTCGGCTGGATACCGGCGCTGCGCACCTCGTCGATGATCGTGAACTGGCTGTCGCTGCCCAGCGCGGTGGGTGACTTCGCGCACACTGCGGTGAACCTGTTCGTCCGGGTGGAGCCGGGTGTGTTCATGACCGTGGCCAGGGGCCTGGGCTCGGTGCTGCTGGTCTACATCGCCTGGCGGCAGTGGCGGGTGGCCGAGGACGGCGGGCCGGAGGCGGTGCGCCGGGCGGCGATCACCATGCTGGCCGTGGCGCTGCTCTCCCCCGCCACGCTGCCCTGGTACTTCAGCTGGCCGCTGCTGCTGGGCGCCGGGCTGGCCTGGACGGCCACCGGGCTGCGGGCCATGGCCTTCTTCTCCGTGTGGCTGCTGCTGGTGACCTTCCCCAACGGCGACACGGCGCTGTACTCGTGGGGCTACCTGGCGCTGACCGTGCTGGTCTCGGCGCTGGCCTCGGTGTCGCTGGTCAAGCCGGACCCGCTCAAGCTGTCCGGCCGCTACAGCTGAGGCCGAGCCGGGTGGCCCCGCGCGGGGCCACCCGGACGTCCGGTGTCGTCGGTGGTCTGCGGCTGGTCGTCGGAGAACCCGAGTCAGAAGCCCATGGCCTGCGCGCGCCGCTTGACCTCGCGGCCGCGGTCGCCGCGCAGCGCCTCGATGGGCGTGCCGGGCAGCGTGTCGTCCTCGGTGAACAGCCAGCGCAGGATCTCGTCGGTGGAGAAGCCGGAGTCGCGCAGCACCGTGATGGTGCCGGGGAGTCCCTTGACCACGCCTCCGGCGGCGAGGAACTGGGCGGGGACCACGAGGACGCCGTTCCGGCGCTCCGCCAGCAGCTGACCGTCGCGCAGCAGCTGGTGGACGCGGTTGATCGGCAGGCCAAGTCGCTCGGCGACCTCGGGCAGGTTCAGGACCTCCAGGTCGGGAGCCAGCACATCCGCAGCGGCAGGAATCGCACTCACGTGGGTCACGATGCCACAACGCCGGGAGGGACGCCCTGCGCCAACCGGGTGGTGGCGGGTACACCGGTCGGCCGGTTGCGCGGCACCCCCTCTTCTCTCCCGGTTCAGCGCGGCTTTGACGTCAATCCCACGTGCCGGGGACGATGCTCGGCGCACGGGGCGGTCCGGTTCCAGCCCCACCGTACGATCCACGGCTGTGGAAAGGTCGGCGACTAATGTGATCGGCGGGCTGCTCGAACAGCGCTACCGGGTTGGCGCCCTGGTCGCCCGAGGCGGCATGTCCACCGTCTACCGGGGCGTGGACACGCGCCTGGACCGGCCCGTGGCCATCAAGGTCATGGACCCGCAGCTCTCCGCCGACCCGGCCTTCGTGGCCCGGTTCGAGGGCGAGGCGCGGGCCGCGGCCAAGCTGCACCACCCCGGTGTCGTTGCGGTGCACGACCAGGGCGTGGACGAGGACCGGGTGTTCCTGGTCATGGAGCTGGTCGAGGGCGGCACCCTGCGCGACCTGCTGGCCGAGCGCGGCACGCTGGGCGTGCCGTTGGCGCTGACGGTCCTGGAGCGGGTGCTCGCGGCGCTGGCCGCCGCCCACCGGGCCGACCTGGTGCACCGCGACGTCAAGCCGGAGAACGTGCTCATCGGCCGGGGCGGTGTGGTCAAGGTCGCCGACTTCGGGTTGGCGCGGGCGATGTCCGGCCCCGGCATCACCACCGACGGCACGATCCTGGGCACCGTGTCCTACCTGTCGCCGGAGCAGGTCACCACCGGCGCGGCGGACGCCCGCAGCGACGTCTACGCGGCCGGGGTGCTGCTCTACGAGATGCTGACCGGCACCCCGCCCTACACCGGCGACAACGCCGTCTCCGTGGCCTACCGGCACGTGAACGACGACGTGCCCGCGGTGCCCGACGTGCCGCCGCAGGTGGCCGAGCTGGTGCGCCGGGCGACCCGCCGCGAGCCGTTCCTACGGCCCGCCGACGCCGAGGCGTTCCTGTCCGAGGTGGAGGCCGCCCGCGCGGAGCTGGGCATCACCCGCGAGGACGTGCCGGTGCCCGCGTCGGGGCTGGAGGCCAGGACCGTGCGGGTGCAGCCGGTGCGGGTGGACCCGGCACCGCCAGCCGCCCCCGCAGCCACCCCGACGGCCGTTCCCCCGGCTCCGGCCGGGAGCACCACCGGGGGCACCACCGGGGGCGCGACCGAGGCCACCGTCCGGGTCCAGCGGCCAACGCCGCCGGTCGGGGCGGGACCGATGGGCACCATGGCGATGCCGCGCACGGCACTCGCGCCGCCGCCGGTGGAGCAGGTGGTGCCCGCCGCCCCACCGGTCAAGCCGCGCCCCCGCCCGAAGAAGCCGCGCAAGACGCCCGAGCAGCTGCTGGAGGAGCAGCGCAAGCGCGCCAGGCGCAGGCTGGTCACCTGGGGTTCCGTGGCGGCCGCCGCGGTGCTGCTGGTGGGGATGGGCACCTGGTGGCTGGGAGCCGGGCAGTACACCACGGTGCCCAGCCTGGTGGGCCAGGACGAGGAGGTCGCGCTGGCGCTGCTGGAGGACGCCTCGCTGAAGAACCTGGTCAGCCTGGAGGCCAGCGACACCGCGCCCGTCGGGCAGGTGCTGCGCACCGATCCGGCCGCGGGCGCCGAGGCGCGGCGCGGCGACCTGGTGCGCCTGGTGGTCTCGCGCGGCAAGCCGGTGGTGCCGCAGATCCAGGCGGGCATCGAGGTGGACGCGGCGCGCGAGGAGATCGAGTCCGTCGGGCTCAGCGCCCGGCTGGACGAGCAGAAGGACGCCTTCAGCGACCGGGTGCCCAAGGGCAAGGTGGTCACCCTGGACCCGCCGCCGGGATCGCAGGTCTCGGTCGGCGCGACGGTGACGATCGTGGTCAGCAAGGGCTCCCAGCCCAAGCCGGTGCCCGACCTGACCGGCAGGACCAAGGACGAGGCGTTCGCCGAGCTGACCTCGCTGGGCTTCGAGCCGGTGGAGGGCCCGGCGGAGTTCTCCCCCACCGTCGACAACGGGCGGGTGGTGCGCACCGATCCGGGGGTGGGCACGAACCTGCCCCCCGGCCAGCGGCGGGTCACCGTGATCGTGTCCAACGCGGTGACCGTGCCCGACGTGGAGCGCAAGCGGGTCCGGGACGCCCGCAAGGAGCTGGAGGAAGCCGGGTTGGAGGTCGACGTGCAGTTCAACAACCGCGACCGGGCGACCGTGTTCAACCAGTCCATCCGCGGCGGGACGCGGGTGCCCGAGAAGACCCGCGTCGTGCTCATCGCGGTGTAGCACCGCGCCGCGCGCGTCGAACCCCGGGGTCCTGGGCGTTCGGCTCGCGCGTCCACGGGGGTGGACGCGCGAGCCGAACGAGGTCAGGAGCGGAGCATCTCCGCGACCAGGAACGCCAGCTCCAGCGACTGCTGGGTGTTCAGGCGCGGGTCGCAGGCGGTCTCGTAGCGGCCCGCCAGGTCGGTGTCGGAGATCTCCTGGGCGCCGCCCAGGCACTCGGTGACGTCCTCGCCGGTCAGCTCGATGTGGATGCCGCCGGGGTGGGTGCCCAGCCTGCGGTGCACCTCGAAGAAGCCCTGCACCTCGTCCACGATCCGGTCGAAGTGCCGGGTCTTGTAGCCGGTGGAGGACTCGTGGGTGTTGCCGTGCATCGGGTCGCACTGCCAGATCACCTGGTGCCCGGAGGCGGTGACCTTCTCCACGATCGGCGGCAGCACGTCGCGCACCTTGCCGTTGCCCATCCGGCTGATCAGCGTCAGCCTGCCGGGCTGGTTGTGCGGGTCGAGCCGCTCGACGTACTCCACCGCCATCTCCGGCGTGGTGGTCGGGCCGATCTTGAGGCCGATCGGGTTGGCCAGCAGCTCGGCGAACGCGATGTGCGCGCCGTCCAGCTGCCGGGTCCGCTCGCCGATCCACAGGAAGTGCGAGGACAGGTCGTAGAGCTTGGGCTGCTCGCCGCTGGTGTCCAGGCGCAGCAGGGCGCGCTCGTAGTCCAGCAGCAGCGCCTCGTGCGAGGCGAAGATCTCCGTGGTGTGCAGGGAGGTGTCGTTGACCCCGCAGGCGGACATGAACCGCAGGCCGCGGTCGATCTCGCCCGCCAGCGCCTCGTACCGCTCGCCCGCGGGCGACTGGCGCACGAAGTCCTTGTTCCAGTCGTGCAGCCGGTGCAGGTCGGCCATGCCCGCGGTGGTCATCGCGCGCAGCAGGTTCATCGCCGCGCCCGCGTTGGCGTAGGCGCGGATCATCCGCGACGGGTCCGGCACGCGCGCCTCGGGCGTGGCCACCAGCGAGTTCACGATGTCGCCCCGGTAGGACGGCAGGCCCAGCGCGTCGATGCCCGACGAGCGCGGCTTGGCGTACTGGCCCGCGATGCGGCCGATCTTGACCACCGGCAGGCTCGCGCCGTAGGTCAGCACGACCGCCATCTGCAGCAGGGTCCGGACGTTGGCGCGGATGTGCGGCTCGGTGTTGTCCGCGAACGTCTCCGCGCAGTCGCCGCCCTGCAGCAGGAACGCCTCGCCGCGGGCCACCTCGGCGAGGTTCTCGCGCAGCCGGTCGATCTCGGCGGGCACGGTGATCGGCGGCACGCTCTCCAGCACCGCGCGCACCCGGCGCACCTGCTCGGCGTCCGGCCACTCCGGCTGCTGGGCGGCGGGCCTGCCCAGCGCGTCGTCGAGGCGGGAGCGGAGCTCGGGCGGAAGGGGCGGGAGCTCGGGAAGCGTGTCAACGGGCACGTCCACGGTCCAGTTCACGTGTTAAAGAGTAGGCCGTCCACACTCAGAGACGGCTTCGGGTCTGCCCGGGCATGATGTGGCCCATGGTCGAGACCGGATGGGATGACGGCACGGCGGCGCGGCTGCTGGCGACCGCGGTGGACAACGTCCAGCGGAACTACCCCGTGCACTGGACGCACGTGATCCCCGACGACGCCGCGCTGGTGCCGCAGCGGGTGCTGCACCCGGTGTTCGCGGGCTCGCTGGACTGGCACTCGTGCGTGCACCAGGCGTGGCTGGCGGTGCGGCTGCTGCGGCTGCGGCCGGACCTGCCCGGCGCGGACGCGGCCCGCGCCGCGCTGGAGGCGCTGATCACCCCCGAGGGCTGCGAGGTCGAGGCGGAGTTCTTCCGGGGTCCGCAGGGCGGCTACTGGGAGCGCCCCTACGGCTGGGCGTGGCTGCTCGTGCTGGACGCGGAGCTGCGCACGTGGGGTTCCCCGCTGGCCGCGCCCCTGCGGCCGCTGGCGGAGGTGCTGCGCGAGCGGTTCCTGGCCTGGCTGGGCTCCGCCCGGCTGCCGGTGCGCACCGGCACGCACGGCAACACCGCGTTCGCGCTGGGCCTGGTGCTCGACGCGGCCCGCGCGGTGGGCGACGAGGAGCTGGCCGCGGCCTGCGCGGCGGCCGCGCTGCGGTGGCACCGCGAGGACGTGGGCTACGGCGGGTTCGAGCCCAGCGCGGGCGACTTCCTGTCCCCCGCGCTGACCGAGGCCGACCTGGTGCGCCGGGTGCTGCCGCCCGCGGAGTTCACCCGGTGGTTCGAGGCGTTCCTGCCCGCGCTGGAGGAGGCGCGCTGGAAGGTGCTGCGCGAGCCGGTGCCGGTGGACCAGCCCGACGACCCGTACGGCTCGCACCTGGTGGGGCTGGCGCTCTCGCGCGCCTGGCAGTGGCAGGCCATCGCCGCGGCGCTGCCCGCCGGGCACCGCTACGCGGAACTGGCCGCCGTCGCGGCCGGGGCGCACCGGGAAGCGGGCTGGCGGTACGTGTTCGGGCACGGCTACTTCGCCGAGCACTGGCTCGGCACGTTCGCCGCCTACCTGCACCTCGGGGCGTGCTGAGCGCGGCGTGGTGAGGGGGCGGGCCGCCCCCTCACCACGGGCGCGTCAGCCGAAGAAGACCTCGGCCTCGGCGTAGCGCTCCAGCGGCACCGTCTTCAGCTCCGCGGTCGCCTCGGACAGCTTCACGCGCACGATGTCCGTGCCGCGCAGCGCCACCATGACGCCGAAGTCGCCCTCGGCCACCGCGTCCACCGCGTGCAGGCCGAAGCGGGTGGCCAGCACCCGGTCGTAGGCGGTGGGGATGCCGCCGCGCTGGACGTGGCCCAGCACGACCGCGCGCGACTCCTTGCCGGTGCGCTGGGCGATCTCCTCCGCCAGCCAGGTGCCGATGCCGCCCAGCCGGACGTGGCCGAACGCGTCCTTCTCACCGGAGTGCAGCACCTCGCCGCCGCCCTCGGGGATGGCGCCCTCGGCGACCACGATGATCGGCGCGTACTGCTTCTCGAAGCGGCTCTTGACCCACTCGACGACCTTGTCGACGCTGAACTTGCGCTCCGGCACCAGGATGACGTTCGCGCCGCCCGCCAGGCCCGAGTGCAGCGCGATCCAGCCCGCGTGGCGGCCCATGACCTCCACGACCAGCGCGCGGTGGTGGGACTCCGCGGTGGTGCGCAGCCGGTCGATGGCCTCGGTCGCGATGTGCACCGCGGTGTCGAAGCCGAAGGTGTAGTCGGTCGCGCCCAGGTCGTTGTCGATGGTCTTGGGCACGCCCACGACGCCGATGCCGTCGTCGGTCAGCCGCTTGGCCACCCCCAGGGTGTCCTCGCCGCCGATCGCGATCAGCGCGTCGACGCCCTTGTCCGCGAGCACCGCGCGGATCTTGTCGACACCGCCCTCGACCTTGTACGGGTTGGTGCGCGACGAGCCGAGGATGGTGCCACCCCTGGTCAGGATGTCCTCGACGTCATCGAGCCCGACCGGCCGGGTCAGCCCCTCGATCGGTCCCTGCCACCCGTTGCGGAACCCCACGACCTCCCAGCCGTGGACCTCGATGCCCTTGCGGACCACCGCGCGGATCACCGCGTTCAGCCCTGGGCAGTCACCACCGCCGGTGAGCACACCGATGCGCATCTGCTTAGCCCAATCTCTCTAGTGGCGTTGGTCACCCAAGACTGTCACGGCCTGGATCGGTGCAGCAACAGGGGGTCCCGCTCAGCGGACGGCGAACCCCCGGCGCAGCCGCTCCTGCTCGATCACCTTCCAGCGCGCCAGGTTGTGCCGCGCGTCGGCCAGCGCGTCGTGCGCGTCGGCGGGCGGGGCGGGCAGCCGGGGCTTGCCCACGTCCTCCCAGCGCTGCCTCAGGTCGCGGGTGAACCGGGGCAGGCTGCGCGGCAGCGCGGGCATCGCGCCCCACAGCTGCGCCAGCGCCACGTGGTCGTAGGCGGCGAACCAGGCCCACAGCTCGATGTCGTCCCGGTTGGCCTTGGCGCCGCCGAGGAACTCCAGCAGGTCCTCGCGGATGCGCTTGCGGCTGCGCCAGGCCGGGTCGGCGGGCGGCGGGAGCTGGTTGAGCACGTTGGCGCGCACCCAGGGACCGGCCTTCTCCGGGTCGAACTCGGTGGAGACGGCGTAGAACTCGCGGCCCTCCTCGTCCACCACGCCGATGGACACGAGGTCGATGGTCACCCCGTCCTCGATGAACTCACAGTCGTAGAAGAACCGCACCACTCCAGCCTAGGGGTGCCGGTCAGCCCGCTTTCGACTCGGGCAGCCGATCCGCCGCCCGCGCCTGCTCCGGACCGCCCGCCTCCTTGGCCTTGGCCGCGTAGACGTCGACGTACTCCTGACCGGACAGCTCCATCAGCGCGTACATGATCTCGTCGGTGATGGAGCGCAGCACGAACCGGTCGCCGGACAGCCCGGCGTAGCGGGAGAAGTCCAGCGGCTTGCCGATCTTGATGCGGATCGGGTACGGGCGCCACATCTTCGAGCCGATGGGGTTGGCCTTGTCGGTGCCGAACATGGCGACCGGGATGACCGGGGCGCCGGACTCCAGCGCGATCCAGGCCACGCCGACCTTGCCCTTGTACAGCCGCCCGTCCGGCGAGCGGGTGCCCTCGGGGTAGATGCCCAGCAGCTTGCCCTCGCGGACGATGCGCACGCCGGTGTCCAGCGCGCCCTGCGCGGCCGAGGCGCTGGACCGGTCGATGGGCACCTGGCCGACGCCGGAGAAGAACCAGCGCTGCAGCGCGCCCTTGACGCCCTTGCCGGTGAAGTACTCGATCTTGGCGGGGAAGGTCACCCGCCGGGACAGCTTGAGCGGCAGGAAGAAGGAGTCGGACACGGCGAGGTGGTTGCTCGCCAGGATCGCGCCGCCCTCCTTCGGGATGTTCTCCGCGCCCTCGATGATGCGCGGGCGGAAGAACAGGTTCAGCAACGGCCCGAGAAAGATGTGTTTCAACAACCAGTAGAGCACCGCTGGAAGCGCCTCCTCGACAACCGTGATCCCCGCGCCAGCCTACGGAGCCGGAGGCGTGGGGCACAACGAAGCCCCGTCCTTGCCCGCCGGAGTGGTCCGCAACACGCGGGTCCCGTGCGACGATGGACGGCGGCAGGGATTTCGCCTTCACGACCGGAGGGCTTGGGCACGCCGATGAACTCCCGACGCGACTCGACCGACGGTCCGGAGGACGTGGACGCTGCCTTCGCCGAGATCGCGGCGGGGCTGGCCCGCGAGGGCGTGGGCCGCGACTGGCCCGACGAGCCGGACGAGGACGAGGCCGAGCCCGCCCCGATCCGCCCCGAGGGTCAGCCCGCGGTGGCCACCGCCGAGGTCGACCCCGACGAGGTCCCCGACGACCCGGACGACCACTACGTGCCGCCGGAGCCGCCCCCGCTGCCCGCGCTGCGGCCGGGGACGATCGCGGCGCTGGCGGTGGTCCTGCTCGGCGTGGCGCTGCTGATCGTGCCGGGGCTGTTCGGGGTGCCCGCGCGGATCAGCGCGCCGCTGGCGCTGGTGGTGCTGTGCTCGGGCGTGGCGTGGCTGATCCTGCGCATCCGCAACGGCCCGCCGCCGGATTCCGGCTGGGACGACGGCGCCCAGCTCTGACCTGACCCCACCGCGTCGGCAAGTACTACCCGACGCCCGCGATCGGGCCCGTTGCCACTACCCGTGCGCTCGATCGGGGGTTAGAGAACGCCCGCGGTGAAGCGGATGGTGTAGCCCTCTTCGTCGTGGGTCATGGCCACGTCGCGGCAGGTGCGGTGGGCGATCCACAGGCCCAGGCCGCCCGACGCGCTGTCCTCGGTGGGCACCAGGCCCACCAGCGGGTCTTCGGGACCGGGTCCGCCGTCGGTCACCGCGACCACCACGCGCGCCGCGTCGGCCCACACCCGCAGCCGCACCGGCGGCTTGCCGTGGCACAGGCCGTTGGTCACCGCCTCGCTGGCCGCGTAGACGATGTCGTCGCGCTCGTCCTCGCCCAGCGCCACGCCGTCGCACACCCGCTCCACCGCCCGCCGGGCCTCGGCCGGGCTCGGGTCCAGCAGCTCCACCCTCGGTGGCCGGGACTGCAGCGGGTGCGGTCGCCAGGCTGGCCAGCGGCCGAACGGGTCGAAGCCGGGGTTGGCCAGGTGCTGCCCGTCGGGCCGCGCCACGTGCGGGTGGGTGCGCAGGACGTCGTCCACCACCTCGGCGGGCGTGGTCCGCAGGTCGTACGGGCACAGGCCCCACAGCGGGAACTCGCCGAACACCCGGTTGGCCGCCGCCTCGTAGCGCGCCCACCAGTCCCACGGCGCGCCCGTGCCGGGGTGCGGGACGTCGCCGATCACCCGGATCTGCGCCACGCCCGCGGCCGCGTGGTCGGCGAACATCCGCCGGTAGTTCAGGATCGCCTCGGTGGGCCGCGCGTACTGGTCCGCGCCCGGCAGGAAGGTGATCCCCCGCACGTCCGACAGGGCGGCGCGCAGCAGCCGCTCGTTGGCCGCGCCGCAGGCCACCAGGGTGGGCTCGCCCGCGCGCAGGCCCTCCTCCAGGAAGGGCACCACCAGGCCGAGGAAGTCTTCGTCGTCGCGGTAGAACGCGGTTTCGTGGAAGTAGCCCACGTGATCGCGGGCCGCACCCGTTCGCATCAGGCCGCCTCCACCCGGACTCCGGGCACCCCCAGCAGCTCCACCAGCCGAGCCGCCGACGACAGGGCGGTGCGCAGCACCACCTCGGAACCGGTGCGCAGCCCCTCCCCCGCCAGCGCGAACAGCGCGCGGTGGTCGATGAAGTCCAGCTCGCGCGCGTCCAGCACCAGCTCCCCGCCGACCGGGCGCAGCCCGGCCCGGCGCAGCGCGGCGGGGAAGCGCTCCCGGCTGTCCAGGTCCAGCTCCCCGGCCAGCGCCACCTCCGACGCCGAGGTCGCGTACAGCCGGAACGGCGGCGCGTCCGGGCCGCTGGCCGGGTGCATGCAGGCGAGGTTCCCTATGGCTTCCTCGGACAGCTCATGCCGGTCGTAGGCGCACATCGCCGCGAACGGCCTGCCCGCCATGTACCGGTCGACCTGGTGCTCGTAGCGGCAGAACGCTTCCAGGCTCGCTTCGGTGCGCACCATCGGCGTGGCCTCCGCGGCCACCCGCAGGCCGGTGTAGCCGTCGGCCAGCGCCTGATCGGTGGCGGCGGCGTAGGCGGCGACCTGGTCGGCGGGGGTGACCACTTGACCGGACCGGTAGGTCTCGCCGATGGGGTGCAGCTGCAGCGCGCCGCGCTCCAGCGCTTCCGCCGCGCCGGGCAGTTCGTCGAGGTGACCGCGCATGACCTCGTCGTCGGAGTCCGCCACGTACCAGGCGCGCTGGCCCAGCGCCAGGCCGTCCGCGAGGAACTCGACGGCCCGGCGGCGGAAGTCCGCGGGGTCGTCGTAGGGCCAGCAGACGTGGTCGTGCAGGCCAAGTCCTCGAACGGCGTCCAGGACGCCAGCCGTGCGCATTGCACCGATCTTACTCGCGCGTAGTACCGGATCAACGGGCGCGGGCGTCGCGCGCGGGCCTGCCCGCCACGTCGCGGGCCAGCGTGGCGGCGCCGACGATGCCCGCGTCGTCGCCGAGCTGGGCGGTGCGGATGCGCGCCAGCGGGCGGTGCCCGGCGCCGGTCACCACCGCCGCGTACCGCTCCCGCGCGTCGTCCAGGAACAGCGGCGCGGACTCCGAGACCCCGCCGCCGATCACCACGACCTCCGGGTCGTACACGTCGGCCACCAGCGCCAACCCGTCGCCCAGCCACCGGGCCAGGTCGGCCATCGCGCGCTGGGCCAGCGGGTCGCCGTCGCGGGCCGCGCCCGCCACCCGGCGGCCGGTGATGGCGCGGTAGTCGCCCAGCGCCTCGCGCGCCATGACGGTGGACATGCCGGGGTGGCGGGCCAGCAGCTCCACCGCGGTGGAGCTGAGCGCGGTGCCGCTGCAGTACCGCTCCCAGCAGCCGTTCTTGCCGCACGGGCAGGGCCTGCCGCCGGGCACCAGGCGCAGGTGGCCCAGCTCGGGGGCCACGCCGTGGGCGCCGCGGAAGACCTCGCCGTCGACCAGCAGCGCCCCGCCGATGCCGGTGCCCAGCGCGACCAGCACGGCCACCCCCGCGCCGCGCGCCGCGCCGAACCGGTGCTCGGCCAGCGCCGCGGCGTTGGCGTCGTGCTCCAGCACCACGGGCATCCCGACCCGCCGGGAGATCCGCTCGGCCACCGGGGCCTGCCGCCACGCCAGGTGCGGGGCGAACCGGACGGTGCGCCGGTCGGAGGCGACGAACCCGGCCACCGCCAGGCCCACCGCGCTGACCCGGTGCCGCCCGGCCAGCTCGGCCACGGCCGCGCCGATGGCCTCCTCCAGCGCTTCCTCGCCGCTGGGGGTGGCGGCGCGGGCGGTGTCCAGCACTGCGCCGTCGCCGTCCACGACGCCCGCCCGCACGCTGGTCCCACCGACGTCGATGCCGATGGTCAGCACCGGCCGCCCCCGGCGCGCGCGGTCCGGACCACCGGGATGTGCTGCACCCTGGGCCGCCGCGACTGGGCGGCCTCGGACTCGGGACCGGCGGGGTCGGGCGCGGGTTCGGCGAGCGCCGCGCGCAGCACCGCGATCAGCCCCGACAGGTGCTCGGCGGCCTTGGCGGCCAGCTCCGAGCGGTCGCCTCGGACCAGCGCCACGGCGTTGCACAGCGGGCACCACCCGCAGGCGCGGGGGTCGTGCCCGCCCTCGGCCACCCGGTGCAGCCACGGCTGCGCCCGCTCGGCGGCGGCGTCCAGCAGCAGCCGCAGCTCCTCCACCAGCTTGGCATCGGCCACGGGGCTCACCGCATCCACAGCTCTGGGTCGGGGGCGAAGCGCACCGCCAACCCGGTCTCGTCCAGTTCCGCGCCGGTGACCAGGCACCGCCGCAGCAGCGGGGGCAGCGCGATCAGCTTGCGCCTGCCGTCCAGGGTGATGGCCAGGTCGTCGCCGACGCGGGCCAGGTCCAGCTCCGAGTCGCCCACCGCCAGCGCGACCCTGAGCACGTAGTCGTCGTCCTCGCGGACCAGCTCGACCAGCGGGGTGCGCGGACCGCCGCCCTCCAGCGGGTCGTCGTCGCCGTAGAGGCCCCTGGCGATCTCCAGCAGCGCGGGCAGGCCCACCGGCTCGGCCGCGCGGTGCTCGACCGTGCGCACCCGGCCGGTGCCCAGGTCGGCCAGCTCCGCGAGCACGGCGTGCTGCTCGGCGCGCCGGGTGCGCAGCCAGTCCGCCGCCGGGCCCGCGCCGGTCCCCGGATCGGGCACCAGCCGGTTGGCCACCACGCCGTCGACCCGGATGCCCTGCAGCGCCAGCGCGGTGACCGTGCGGCGGGTCTCCGCGGCCACCACCCGCTCCGGGGTCAGCACCAGCCGCACCGCCGTGGTCGGGTCGGTGAGCAGGTCGCGCAGCCGCTCCAGGTTCTCCGCCAGCCTGCCCAGCGCGTCCGCCGTGGCGTCCCAGCGCTCGGCGGTGCCGCTGCCCGCGACCCCGGCCAGCAGCCCGCGCACCACCCGCCGGTGGGTCGGGAACAGCCGCTCCAGGTAGCCCGCGAACGCCTCGGGCAGGGCCAGCAGGCGCAGGGTCTCGGCGGTCGGGCCGCAGTCGACGACCACCGCCTCCCACGGCCCGGTTTCGGCCAGGCGCCGCACCTCGGCCAGCGCCAGCAGCTCCTCCACGCCGGGCAGCACGGTCAGCTCCTCGGCGTCCAGCTCGTCCACGCCCGCGCCCGCGAGCACGGTGCGCAGGTGCCCGCGCAGCTCCCGCCAGGCGCCGTCGACCAGCGCGCGGGGGTCGACCAGCGCGGCGTGCAGGCCGTGGTCGACCTCGGTGGGCTCGGGTCCCAGCGGCACGTCCAGCGCGTCACCCAGCGAGTGCGCCGGGTCGGTGGACACCACCAGCGCCTTGCGCCCGCCCGCGGCGAGCCGGGCGGCGGTGGCGGCGGCCAGGGTCGTCTTGCCGACCCCGCCCTTGCCGGTGAACAGCAGCAGACGCGCGCTCATCCAGCGTTTTCCACCCGGCGCTTGAGCTCCTTGAGCGCCGTGTCCATGATCATCTTCTCGGCCTTGCGCCGGAACAGCCCGATCATCGGCACCACCAGCTGCACCGACAGCGTGTAGGTCACCTCGGTCGCCCCGCCCCGAGCGGTGAGCCGGTAGCTGCCCTGCTGCGACTTCTGCATGGTGCCCCGGACCAGCTCCCAGGACACGCCGTCGTCGGCCCACCGGTAGGCCAGCACGTACTCGTCCTTGATCGGCCCCTGGTCGATGTTGAACCTCACCTGCGCGGGGCGGCCGTCCGGCCCGGTCTCCAGCACCTCGGTGCGCTTGATCCCGTTGGCCCACTCCGGGTACGCGGCGAAGTCGGCGATCACCGCCAGCACCTGCTCCGGCGCCGCGTCGATGACGATGGACTGGGTGGACTCGTCGGCCATGCCGGGCAGGCTACCCGGTGCGGCGGGATCACCAGCGCAGCACGTGGGGCGTGCCGCGGCGCTGGAAGTGGCCGACGTTGACGCACTCGGTCCAGCCGATCCGCACCCGCCGCGCCATCGGCTGGTGCACGTGGCCGAACACCGACCAGCGGGGCCGGTCGCGCTCGATGACCTTGAGCAGCGAGGTGGACCCCAGCTCGGCCCGGCGGGCCACCACGTCGTAGGTCAGCTCGGCCACCGCGGGCGGGACGTGCGTGCACAGCACGTCCACCTCGCCCAGCCCGGCCAGCGCCGCGCCGAACTCCTCCTCGGTGCGCAGGTAGGGGTGCCACGGGCCGCCGCGGCGGCGCACGTAGCCGGACGCCAGGATCGCGCCGCCCGCGAACCCGAACCGCAGCCCGCCGATCTCGGCGGTCTCCCCGTCGAGCATGTGCAGCCCCTCGCGGGCGAACAGCGGCCACAGCTCGGGGTTGTCGACGTTGCCCGGCGTGGCGTAGGTGGGGGCGCTCATGGCCGCGAACAGCTCGGTGTACTGCTCCAGCACGGCCTCGCGGACCACCTCGGCGGCGTTGTCCAAGCCCGCCCACAGCGACCGGATGTAGTGCGAGGCCTCGCCCATCCGGCCGCGCCGCAGCCGGGCGAACACCTCGACCTTCTCCGCGCCGAAGACCCGGCCCAGGATGCCGCCGCCGTGGTCGTGGTAGTCGACGAAGTCGACCAGGTCTCCCAGCACGACCAGCGCGTCGGCCCCGTCGCCCGCGCGGGCGAGGGCCTCGGCGTTGCCGTGGACATCGGACACGACGTGAACCCGCACCCCCGCGAATCTACGGCAGCGCGGGCGGCACACCGGGCTCGCGACCCCGTTCCAAGGTCATCTTCAACCCCAGCGAGACGCCCTTCGCGGCCAGCTGACGGCGGCGCACCTCCCGCCGGACCCGCCGCGGCGAGGCCTCCCCCGGCAGGTCCGCGCGCAGGAAGTAGTGCAGCAGGGTGCCGTCCAGCACCGGCTCCAGCCACACCTCCATGGTGCCCACCAGCGCGCCCCCCACCGTCCAGCGCAACCCCTGGCTGCCCCGGTCGAGGTAGACGTCCAGAATGAGGTCCGGCCACAGCCGCGTCCACGCCTCCGGTGGGGCGAACGCGGCCGCGACCGCCTCCGGAGGCACCGCGAGAAAGGTCTCGTCCACCACGTCCACGCTCGGCACAGCTGGCAAGAGTGCCACGACACGGTCACGGAACAGGGCCCCGGCCTGGTGTATCGCCGGAATCACAAGCTAAGTTTCCCCACCGGTAACAAACGACACCCGGAGGTCGACGTGCGCGAGTTCAGCGTCCCCGCCACCGCCACTGTGGCTCCCGAGGAGAACCTCACCGACATGGTGTGGGCGAACGCGGAGCGCTTCGGCAACGCCGTCAGCTTCCGCCGCCGCGTGGACGGGACCTGGGTCGACGTCACCGCCCGAGACTTCGCCGCGCAGGTGATGGCGGTGGCCAAGGGGCTGCTCGCGGCGGGCCTGGAACCGGGTGACCGGATCGGCCTGATGTCCAAGACCCGCTACGAGTGGACGCTGCTGGACCTGGCGATCTGGCACGCGGGCGGCGTGGTCGTGCCGATCTACGAGACCTCCTCGGCCGAGCAGGTCGAGTGGATCCTGTCCGACTCCGGGGCCAAGGCCGTGTTCGTGGAGACCGCCGCGCACCGCGACACCGTGGACTCGGTGGTCGCCGGGCTGCCCGAGGTGCGGCACGTGTGGCAGGTCGAGGGCCCGGCCGCCGGTGCGTCGGGCGCGGTCGACGAGCTGACCGCGCTGGGCGCGGACGTCTCCGACGAGGACGTGCACACCCGGCGCAGGCTGGCGGGCGCGGACGACACCGCCACCCTGGTCTACACCTCCGGCACCACCGGCAGGCCCAAGGGCTGCGAGCTGACCCACCGCAACCTGCTCGCCGAGATCCGCTCCGACATCGCCGCGTTCCCGCAGCTGATGCAGGCGGGCAACTCGCTGCTGGTGTTCCTGCCGCTGGCGCACATCCTGGCCCGCGTGATCGCGCTGTGCGGCGTCTACACCCGCGTCACCCTCGGCCACACCCCCGACGTGAAGAACCTGGTCGAGGACCTGGGCACGTTCCGCCCCACGTTCGTGGTGGCCGTGCCGCGGGTGTTCGAGAAGGTCTACAACGGCGCGAAGCAGAAGGCGCACGCCTCGGGCAAGGGCAAGATCTTCGACGCCGCCGAGGCGACCGCGGTGCAGTACAGCGAAGCGCTCTCGGCGGGCGGCCCCGGCCTGGGCCTCAAGCTCAAGCACGCGCTGTTCGGCAAGCTGGTCTACAGCAAGCTGCAGGCCGCGCTGGGCGGCCGGTGCATCGCCGCGGTCTCCGGCGGCGCCCCGCTGGGCGAGCGGCTGGCGCACTTCTTCCGCGGCGTGGGCGTGCCGGTGCTGGAGGGCTACGGCCTGACCGAGACCACCGCGGCGGCGTGCGTGAACACCAAGTCCGCGTTCCGGGTCGGCACGGTCGGCAAGCCGGTGGGCGGCACGTCGGTCCGCATCGCCGACGACGGCGAGGTGCTGATCAAGGGTGACGTGGTCTTCCGCGGCTACTGGAACAACGAGGCCGCCACCAAGGAGTCGCTGGAGGACGGCTGGTTCCACACCGGCGACCTCGGCAAGCTCGACGACGAGGGCTTCCTGAGCATCACCGGCCGCAAGAAGGAGATCATCGTCACCGCGGGCGGCAAGAACGTCTCCCCGGCCGTGCTGGAGGACCGGCTGCGGGCGCACCCGCTGATCAGCCAGTGCATGGTCGTCGGCGACGCGCAGCCGTTCATCGGCGCGCTGATCACCATCGACCCGGAGTTCTTCCCGGCGTGGAAGGAGCAGAACGGCAAGCCGGAGTCGGCGACCGTGGCCGACCTGGTCGACGACGAGGCGCTGCGCGCCGAGATCCAGGCCGCCGTGGACGAGGCCAACCAGGCCGTCTCCAAGGCCGAGGCGATCAAGAAGTTCCGCATCCTGCCGGTGGACTTCACCGAGGCGGGCGGCGAGATGACCCCCAGCCTGAAGCTGCGCCGCTCCGTGGTGGCCAGCACCTACAAGCAGGACATCGAGGCCATCTACACCAGGTGAGCGTCGAGTGAGGAACGGCCGCCGGAATATCCGGCGGCCGTTTTTCACGTGATGGGGGACCTGGGCGCTTCCAGCACTCGGTGCAGGTAGTAATTGCGCTCCTGGTGGTCGACCAACACTCGGAAACCAGCCTCCTCGAGCACGCCGAACATCGCCCTGATGATGACTTCAGCGGCGACGCTCACGTAGCTGATCAGACCCTCGGGCTCCTGGTTGAGCACTTTCTCGGTAAAGCTCCGACTATCTTGCACGGGGGCGTGCCAGTCCAGGGCGACGCCGTACGGCTCTATCTCGTGCACCAACACGTGGCCACCAACCGGCTCCGATTCCAGTATCTCAGCGGACAGGACGGTCACCGGAAACCCCATACGGGCCAGTTCCACACGAACCTGCTCCGCCAATTCACGCCATGATTCGATCGCATCCACCGGAGCTCGATAAACGAGCACCGAATCGTCCGCGAGGTGAGCCTCTTTGTAGAAGCGGAACGGGTCGGTCATAGGTTCGAACCCTACCCAAGTCGTCGCACTATGACAACAAATTAAAACGGATCACTCGCGCAACTCGCCTCTGGCGAGCCTGGATTCCACCGAAGTGTGCCAGCGCAGTTCTACCCCAACGGGTTAAACCCGCGTGAGCGTGGATTCGGGGAACGGCCGCCGAGATTCCAGGAGGGTGTTTTTCATGTGATGGGGAACTTGGGCGCTTCCAACACTCGGTGCAGGTAGTAATCGCGTTCCTGGTGGTCGACCAAAACTCGGAAACCCGCCTCCTCGAGCACGCCGAACATCGCCCTGATGATGACCCCAGCGGCGGCGCTCACATACATGATCAGACCGTCGTAATCCTGACGGATCACTTTCTCGATGTAGCTCCGACTATTCCGTATGGGGGCGCGCCAGCCCAGGGCGACGCCGAACGGCTCCATCTGGTGCACCAACACGTGGCCACCAACCGGCTCCGATTCCGGCATCTCAGCGGAGAGGACGGTCGCCGAGAACCCCATACGGGCCAGTTCCGCACGAACCTGCTCCGCCAATTCACGCCACGAATCGACGGCGTCCTGCGGCGCCCGATAGGCCGGATCGTCCGCGAGGTGAAGCTCCCGATAAAAGCGAAACGGATCAGTCACGAGCCCCTATCAAAGCAACTTCAGTTCCAGAACAGCCACCGAAATTTCCGTCGAGCATCCCTCACACCATAGGGAACCGAGGCGGCTCCAGCACTCGGCACAGGTACGAGTGGTGCTCCCGGTGGTCGATCAACACTCGAAAACCCGCCTCTTTGAGCACGCCGAGCATCGCCCTGATGATGACTTCGGTGGCGAGGCTCACATACATGATCAGGCCATATTGCTCCTGGTTGAGCACTTTCTCGATGTAACTCCGACCATCCCGCACGGGGGCGTGCCAGTCCAGGGTGACACCGAACGGCTCCATCTGGTGCACCAACACGTGGCCACCAACCGGCTTCGATTCCGGCATCTCAGCGGAGAGGACGGTCGCCGGGAACCCCATACGGGCCAGTTCCGCACGAACCTGCTCCGCCAATTCACGCCACGAATCGACGGCGTCCCGCGGCGCCCGATAGGCCGGATCGTCCGCGAGGTGAAGCTCCCGATAAAAGCGAAACGGATCAGTCACGAGCCCCCCATCAAAGCAACTTCAACTCCAGAACAGCCACCGAAATTCCGGCGAGCATCCCTCACACCATAGGGAACCGAGGAGGTTCCAGCACCCGGTACAAATATTTGCCGCGCTCCTGATAATCAATCAGAACTCGAAAGTGCGCCTCTTTCAGAACATCGAACAACAACCTTGTGATAATTCTATTGGCGTTGCCCACATAGCCGACCAGGCCATCGAGATCCTGGTTGGCGATCTTCTGGATAAAGCTTTCGCTGTTCTCCACCGGGGTATGCCAGTCCACCGTCACCCCGAAAGGCTGCGTCTCGTGCACGAGCACGTGCGCGCCCACCGGTTTCGATTCTGACGCCTCAGCGGAGAGCACAGTCACCGGAAGTCCGATGCGTGCCAGTTCTGC
Organism: Saccharothrix coeruleofusca; assembly: GCF_017876325.1. Classification (NCBI taxonomy): domain Bacteria; kingdom Bacillati; phylum Actinomycetota; class Actinomycetes; order Pseudonocardiales; family Pseudonocardiaceae; genus Saccharothrix; species Saccharothrix coeruleofusca. Next base: position 593,664 of record NZ_JAGINV010000001.1, on the reverse strand, counting down.
ACGAACTTGCTCGGCCAGGTTACGCCACGATGCAACGGCGTCCTGCGGTGCCCGATAAGTCGGATCACCGGCAGCATGGGCCTCTTTGTAGAAGAGAAACGGATGGGTCACAGGCTCGAATCCTACTCAAGTCGCCCCACTATGGCAATAGATCAGGGCGGGTCACTCGTGCGATCCGCCCACTCAACACCGACACCACCAGCCACGAGGAGAGCCCGATCTCCGAGCACAATCGAACTGTTTGCACTCAATTTTCATACCCACTTCCCGTAGGGCATGTTTTCCGAAATGTTCGAGTGTGGCGAGCAAGCACGAGGCAGCTGGTGTGACGGCAGGGCGTGGCCAGTCGCTCGCCTTCGACACGGCCCTGGTTGAGGTAGCGGACCGATAGGTTCGCACTGCCGGTGGAGGTAGCCCAGCTCTCGGATTTCCGCGAGCAAGTGCGTGATGGGAACACGGGGTCGGCCACACATCGGGCGAGCGGATGATCGCGGTAGGGGGTCAGGAGGGTTGGGCGGTAGGTGGGGGCGATGCGCAGGACCTGGGGATCGGGCATGCGGGCATAGCGTGTTCTGAGGCAGGGCGGGTTGACGGTGACCTGGCACCCGGCATGCGCGGGCCTCGAGCAGGACCTTGTCGTAGAAATCTCGCCACAATGCCAGGCTGACCTGAATCGCGTCGGGCAGGGTGGGACGGACGGACGGCCTCGGCGTAGGTGACCAAACCATCCCGGCACACGACCACGACCTCGGGTGCCGCGATGTTCGCGCAGCCAGGACCACAGGGTGGCCGCGTCGCGGCCTGGCGGAACCGCGACACGTCGACAAGTCTCGGCATCGATGCTGACCGTGGCGTAGCAGCGGCGTCGGCGCAGAACGAAATCGTCCACGCCGATCACTCGTGGAACCGACTGTTCGGGCAGCGGCAGACGGCGCAACGCGGTGCTGCGGGACACCGGCACGGCCAACAGACCGGTCAGGCGTGCGGCCGCCCGACCGCACAACTCCCGCGTCATCCGCGATATCCGCCGAACGAGCCGCACCGTGCGGCGCTGGTGGCGTTCCAGGAGATCCGGAATCTGTTCTCGGAAGGTCTGGCCGCAGACAGCTCCAAACCGGGCAGACCAGCCGTCGTACGCACAGGTGCACGACGACCTGGCGACCGTCGACCGGCACGTCTTTCACCGTCCGGTGGTGATACCCGTGCACCTTCACCGTGGCGGTCCTGCAGATCGGACACGGCACGGCCCCGTCCCGACTGCGGTCCGTGAGCATAACCATGCCGCCGCTGTCCTTTACGTCCTCGACGAGCAACGCCGACAACCCAACAGATACCGTCCCCTCCAAGGGAATCGACATCCACCACAAGATCATGGTGACGGTTGATTACTTCACGTCACCACCGACTACGGACCAGAGCCCCGGTCGGCGTGATCGCAGGTATGGACGGCCCGATCGCGTCCGACACGGTGGCAGACCGGCTCAAGAGACCTGCCACTGCTGGTTGCGTCCGCCGTTGCACTGCCAGCTGGCCACGATGTGCGTGGCTGGTCCGTTGGTTCCCTGCGGGTACTCCTGGTCCAGGCACCAGCCGCTCTGCTTGTTCACCAGCAGGACCCTGCGTCCCGAGGCGGTGGGTTCGATCCGCCACTGCTGGTTGCCGCCCCCGTTGCACTGCCAGGCTGCCACTTTGTTCGTGGCAGGCCCGTCGGTTCCCTGCGGGTACTCCTGGTCCAGGCACCACCCGCTGAGAGCGTTGACCAAGCGGACGGTGTCGGGCGAGGCCCATTCCCATCGCCACTGCTGGTTGTCCCCTGAGTTGCACTGCCAGGCTCCCACCGTATTCGTGGCGGGCCCGTCGGTTCCCTGCGGGTATTCCTGGTCCAGGCACCACCCGCTCAGGTCGTTGACCAACCGTGAGGGTTCGTCGGTCGTCCGGGTGATCCAATCGGTGATGTCGTCCAGCCTGGCCTCGGTGCTGCCCTGGCGGGTTTCGTTCACGGCCAGGCATCCGTGCTGCCAGGAGGTGCTGTTGATCGCGACCAGGGACACCACTCCGTCCGTCTCGCGGAACGCCGGACCGCCTGCGTCGCCCTTACAGATGTCCACGCCGTCGACGCCGGTGATCGCGGCGGTGGTGGCGGTCACCGCGTCGACCGAGAACAGGGCCGTGCGCGGGCGATCGGGAACCCATTCGGCTGCTGTGCGGCCGAATCCCGCGGCGCGCAGCACCTCGCCGGGTGTAGGAGCCAAAGATGAGATCCGAACCGGTGCGACGTCGATGACCGGGATATCCAGCTTGGCCAGCATCACATCGCGGTCGGTGCGGCGCACCAAGGTCGACACGCGGGCCACCCGGCCGGTGCCGGTTCCGACGTTGACATCTCCCACCGCGACTGTCGTCTCGCTGGTCGGGATTCCGCCGGTGGGGTTGCCGGGGAAACAAGAGGCTGCGGTCACCACCCACTGTGGGGAAATCAGGGCTCCCGAGCAGCCGGTGACGGCGGAGTTCACCTTGGCAATGAATCGATACGTTCCCAGGGGGACCGTCGTACCGCTGGACAGCGCCGAGGCCGAGATGCCGAATTGCGCCGCCATTACGGCGGCAGAGGCGGCGACAACAACCGCTTTTCTCATATTTCCACGCCTTTCCAAGGTTAAGCCCGCATTAGCGCAGATTCAGAGAACGGTCGCCGGAATTCCCGGCGACCGTTCTTCACTTGATAGGAAACCTGGGCGCTTCCAGCACTCGGTACAGGTAGTAATCACGCTCCTGATGGTCGATTAACACTCGAAAACTTGCCTCATCGAGCACGTCGAACATCGCCTTGGTGATGATTTCGGTGGCGGCGCTCACGTACCTGATCAGCCCCTCGCGCTCCTGGGCGATCGCTTTCTCGATGTAGCTCCGACTATTCCGTACGGGGGCGCGCCAGTCCAGGGCGACGCCGAACGGCTCCATCTCGTGCACCAGCACGTAGCCACCAACCGGCTGCAATTCCGACATTTCATAGGAGAAGACGGTCACCGGAAACCCCATGCGGGCCAGTTCCGCGCGAGCCTGCTCCGCCAATTCACGCCACGAATCGACGGCATCCCGCGGCGCCCGGTAAGTCGGATCGCCCGCAAGGTGCAACTCTCGATAAAAGAGAAAAGGGTCAGTCACGAATTCGATCCTATCAGACACACGAAGCGTGAAAACAAAGGCGTGCGGACCGCCCGCGCGACTCTCCTGCCCGATCTCAAAACCCGCCACCCGCCATGATGGATAGCAGTTCATTGAGCATTTGGGCTTCCTCTTTGGAATTGCCGCCCACGTACTGGACGACATAGTAGATCTTCGCCTCGGGCGACAGTTCTGTCCGCAGCAACGGCTGGCACGGGTCCGAACAGGGCGAGCGCTCGGTGAAAAACTCGGTAATCTCCTTCGGGTCGAATCGCTGCCCCTCCGGCAACCCCTCGTTCCGCTTCTTGATGGTATCGATGATCCGCTGCTCTGAGTGCATGCGCTCACCGCTGAGGGCGCGAATGTAGTCATCCTTGAACACCGGGTCGTTCCAGCCTGGCAATTTGGCCACGGCCACGTTGATCCCTGGGCTCGGCGCGGGGACTACGCGACGGAAGTCATACGCGACCCTGGCAATATCACTGGCCCAGTACTGGACCGCGATGAGACACAGCGACGTGGCGATCGCCACCCGGCTCGTGACGCACGAGCCGGCCGCCTGCCTGATCACGTTCAGGTCGAGGTGGACCAGCGCGCCGCGAACCGCTACTCCACCGAGGAAGTTGACCTCGGCGAGCGCGCCCAGCCGGGAGGCCAGGAACGAGTCCGCGACGACGCCGGTGAGGAACTCCGCGCCGATGGCCACTTCGATGCCCGCGCCCGCCGCTGTCGCGAGGAACCCCGCCTCGGCGCCGATGAGCGCACCCGCCAGCGGAGCGGTGCAGACCTGCGCGCAGAACATGCCCGCGCCGATGACGACGGCGCCCGCCACCACGAAACCCGCGATGGTCCACCAGCGTTCGGCCTCGGCCTCGCTCTCGGCGTCGGCGATCGCCTTGTTGATGATGTAGGTCAGCGCGGGGTTGTAGGCGCCCTTCAGGCACTCGTTGAACGCCTGCTCGCTGCCCTGCTTGAGCTGGTTGCAGATCGCGACGTTGCGCTCGGACTCGCCCTTGGGGTCGGCGATCATCCGCTGCGCGCGGGTGACGCAGTCGTCCCGCTCCGGTCCTGGGGGCACGTTGTTGCACGCGTTGTTGACCTGTTCGGCGAACCGGGCCTTCTCCGCGGCGATCTCCCGGTTGGCCTTGTCGATCGCCTTCGAACGCGCCTCGTTCGCGGCGTTGACGGCCGCCTCCGCATCCGCGCCCGCGTCAACGGCGTCCTGGTACGCCTGGTGCGCGGCTTGCATGGCGCTGGTCGCGTGGCCTGCGGCGATGTTGGCCGAACTCCTGGCGGACACCGCCGACCGGGCCGCCCGCACGGCGGACTGCGAGGCCCGCGCCGCGGCCTGGACCGCAGTCTCCGCCGACCGCGCCGCGCGCTCGGCGGACGCCTTGGCCTCCTCGGCGGAGGCCAAGGCCTCGTTCGCGGACCTGGCCGCGGCATCGGCGTGACCTGCCGCCTGCCGGGCGTAACCGGCGGCTTCCTCGGCTGCCTTGCGCGCGGTGGCGGCCACGGACTGAGCGGTGGCGGCGTTCTGCAACGCGGTGGACGCCACCGAGGCGGCCTCGGCGACCATCGCGGCGACGACCGCGTTGTGCGCGGCGGCCTCCCGATCGTGCCGGATGGCGATGTGCTGGCCGCCGTGCCGGTACTGCCGGATCAGCTCCGGCGGTCCCTCCAGCGCGGCCTGCCCGAGCAGCCGGGCCTCCGGACCGGTGTTCGGGTTGGCGATGAGCTGGTTGATGGCGATGCGGTCGTCGTGCTCACGGGCGCTGTTCTGGCCGGTGTCCAGGAACTCCGAGTACGCCGCGACGGTGCCGGAGTCCAGCGCCCGTTGGGCTGCGGCAGCGACCGTGGCGTCGCCCGCGTCGCGGGCGGCGGCCAGCACCTGGTTGACCTCGATGCGCAGATCGGTGCCGCGCTCCGGGTAGTCGGGGGACTCCAGGAACCGCCGGACATCGGCGTCACTGCCCGCGAGGGCGGCGTTTCCCGCGTTCTTCTTGCTCTGGGGGGCATCGGCGATCAGCTGCTGCACCGTCTCGCGGTCGTCCAGAGCCGCTGCCTGGGCGATGCCCGTCCGGACGTACTCCCGGACCTCCGGGTCCGCCCCCGAAAGGGCGCTCGCGGCGGCGGCTTTGCTCCAGGGACCGCTCGTGGCCACCAGCTTCAGCGCGATCTTGCGGCCGTTGGCCGCGACCAGGGCCGGGTCGGCGCCGGGCGCGGTCGCTTCCGCCAGCCACTGGTTGGTCTGCGCGTCGCGCTGCGCCTGCTGCGGGGCGCTCCAGCGGCGGACGAGCCCGAGGTGGTCGCTCACCTGGTTGGCCTGGCGAGCGGCGAGGGCAGCCTGCTCCGCCTGGATGGTCAGGCGCTCGCTGTCGGCCTGCCGGGCCGCGTTGTAGAGTCGCGCGGCCTGTGCGGCGGAGTCGACGGCGATCTGCGCCGCGTTGCTGGCCGCGTTGGCGTGTTCCGTGGCCAACCGGGCCGCGTTCTCGGCCTCACCCGCGCGCCGGGCCGCCTCATCCGCCGCTGCCGAGGCCAGCAGCGCGTCGATCACGGCCTTGGCCGCCAGTTCCCGTGCCCGGCTTGCCGCGTCCGCGGCTTCGACCGCGTAGGCGCGTGCGGACGCCGCCGCGCGGTTGGCCAGACCGGCCTGCGCGCGAGATCTGGCTGCGGCGGCCTCGGCCGCGCTGGCGTCCGCACCGGCCGACCGCGCCCACCGCACGGCCTCCTGCGCCGCCTCCGCCGACTGGTTCGCGTTCGAACCAGCCGAGTTGGCCGCGTTGACGGCTTCTTGCGCCCGGCTCAGCGCGTTCTGGGCCAAGTCGATGGCCTGCACGGCCTGCTGGGCCTCGTTGGAAGCGTTCGAGGCGCCGATCGCGGCCCGCGCCGCGTCTCCGGCCCGACCTCGGTCCACCCGTGCGGCAGCCGCGAAGTTCCACGCGGTGCTGGACGCCTGCCCTGCCTTGGTCGCCGCAGCGGCGGCGCGGGTGGCGGCGTTGGCGGCGATTCGCGCGGCGGTGGTGGCGGCGTTGGCCGCGCCGATCGCGGTCGTGGCCGCGCTCGCCGCCCGGTTCGCGGCGGTCGCGGCCTGGTTGGCCGCCTCGGCCGCGCCTGCTGCGTTGTTCTTGGCCGCCTCGGCTGCTTCGGCGGCCAGTTCGGCCGCTTGCCGAGCCAGGTCAGCTTCCCTCAGCGCCTTGTCCGCGCTGTCCTTGGCGGCCTGGGTCTCCTGGGCGGCCTGCTCGCCCGCGAGCTTCGCAGCGGCGACCAGCTGCGCGATGCTCGCGGTTTCCTGGTCCCGTGCTTCGGCGACCTCCCACTCCCGGCTGATGAACAGCCGCAGCGCTTCGGGTGTCTCGGCGTCCAGCGCGGTTTGTGCCGCCGCGCGGACCGCGGGACCACCCGCCGCGTAGATCTGGTTGACCCTGATGCGCAGATCGGTGTTCGCCGCTTGAACCGAGGTGACTTCCAGGAAGTTCCGCAGTGCTTCGGGTGAGCCATCGTCCAGCGCGGCCTGCGCGGCCCTCTGGACCTGCGCGCCCCCAGCCGCGTAGATCTGGTTGACCCGGATGCGCAGATCGGTGTTGGAGGCATTGCTCCACCCCGTGATCAGGAAGTCCCGCAGCACGTCCGGGTCGGTGTCCCCGGCGTCCAACGCGGCCTGCGCCGCGCTTCTGGTCGCAGGTCCGCCCGCCGCGAGGATTCGGTTGACCGCAATCCGATCGTCCAGCTCGACCAGGCGGTCCAATTTCTGGTTCAGGAACGCCTCGACCTCGGCGTCGGAGCCGAGCAGCGCCTTCTCCGCCGCAGCCTTGACCTGGTCGCCGCCGCTCCGCCAGAGGATCAGCGCTTTGGCGCGAGGAGTCAGCGGGCGGTCCGCGGAAGTCTCCACGCCGGAGGCGGTCCGCTCGACCGGTCCAGCGGTGGCCTGGTTGGTGCCGACCTGGGCCAGCAAGGCGGAGGTCAGCACCGCCACTAAGCCGACGCGCAGCAGCCGGTGCTCTCTTCTCACCGATTTCATCGGTTGTCTTCCCCCTCTGAGGGCGCCGTCCAGCGGCACCCGACGTGACAAGGAGCACGCCCTCGGTCGGAGGACGTGCTTCAACGCAGTGGAGCGTTCGCTTCCGGGCGGAGCCGGATCAGGAGCTGGCGGTCAGCTGGAGCAGCGTGGTGGGCGGGTTGCCAGGACTGATGCCCACACCGACCGGCGTGCTGGCGCGAGGGTTGACGTCTACGGTGGTCTGCGTCCCCGAGTCGGTGGTCAGCAGCGCCTTCACGACGTGCCCCGCGTCCGGCGCGTATCCGTCGCCGCGAATTTCGTAGACGGCAGGCAGCCGGAGTTGCAGCACTCCTGGTGTGCCGGTGATCCTGAAGCAGACTCGGCCATCCCGATTGACGCCGACGGATTCGGACGACCGCACCCGCATCACACCGATGCCGTTGACGGGCTGGGTCGAGCAGTCAGCGAGGAGGATGTGGCCATCACCGGAGATGAGTCGGACCCCGGTCTCGGTGAAGATCCGGTCGGCGTCGGGGTAGGCGAAGTCCTCCACCGCTGGGACCTGCCCGTCATCGGTAGCGGCGGTGGTCGGTTCAGCTTGCGCCATCACGGTGCCCGCGGTCGCAATCGCGGTGACGGCGGTGGCTGCTAACAGCACAACAACAGGTGACCTCATGCTTCCCCCCTGGGTCGGCCACTTCAAGACACGTTCGCGTTACTCTGCGTAGCGCCAAGGGGAAGCTAGCAGTCAGCTCGGGGCGCACCAGCCCCAAAAGATCACGCGACAGCACTTCTATTCGTGCGAAGCGAGCCCGCCGTGCCGGAGGCGGGGCCGTCCAGTGCAGACGGGTGGCCCGCACCCGATCCGGATGCGGGCCACCCGACCCCCAGTGGTCGTTCCGCGTGACGCGGACGAGAAGTCCGGTACCCAGACTGCCCCACGCCGCTGACGTATCGCTGACGCGGCGATGACTCGTGCGGTGTCGGGTAGTGGTTACCGGCCTCGACGGGCGGGGCGGGTGGTACTTGCTGGCGGGTTAGGTGAGCAGGTGGGTGAGGCGGGTGGCGAGGGTGTCCCAGCGCCACTGGGTGGAGACCCACTCGCGGCCCGCCCGACCCATCTTGGTGGCGGTCCCAGGGTCGGCCAGCAGACCGGCGACGGCGTCGGCGACCTCGGCCACCTCGCGGCCGTCGACCACGTGGCCGGTGACGCCGTCGCGGACCGTCTCCGGCGCGCCGCCGGAGCGCCCGGCGACCACCGGCAGGCCGGTCGCCGAGGCTTCCAGGTAGACGATGCCCAGCCCTTCCACGTCCAGTCCGCGCCCGCGCGTCCGGCACGGCATAGCGAACACGTCGCCCGCGTTGTAGTGCGCGGGCAGCTCGGCCCACGGCACCGACCCGGTCAGCACCACGTCGTCGGCCACCCCGACCGACTCGGCCAAGGCGCGCAGCCGGTCGCGGTACGGACCGCCGCCGACCAGCAGCAGCGCCGCGCCCGGCACCCGGCGACGGATCTCGGGCAGCGCGCGCACCAGCACGTCCTGCCCCTTGCGCGGCACCAGCCGGGACACGCACACCACCACCGGCCGGTCCCCCAGGCCGTACCGGGCGCGGATCTCCTCCCGCGCGCCCGCGTCGGGGGCGAACACGTCGACGTCCACACCGGACGGCAGATGCTCCAGCGCGGCCATCGGGCCGAACGCCGCGGCGAACCGCGACCGCGTGTACCGGCTCACGTAGGTGACCACGTCCACTGTGGAGCCGATGCGCCGCAGCGCCTGCCGCGCGCCGGGCAGCATCGACCAGCCGACCTCGTGCCCGTGGGTGGAGGCGACCACCCGCTGCGCGCCCGCTTGGCGCAGTCGGGGGGCCAGCAGCGCCAGCGGGGCCGCCGCGCCGAACCACACCGCTTCGCAGCGCTCGGCCCGCATCACGTCCTCGGCCCGCCGCAGCACGTCCGGCGTGGGCAGCATCAGGGTGCCTGGGTGGCGCACCACCGGGAACGGCTGCTCGGCGTCGAACTCGGGGTGCGACCCGGCGGGCGAGTGCCACGACGGCGCGTAGACCACCAGGTCCGGCAGCCGGGTGGCCAGAGCGTGCAGGTACGCCTGGATGCCACCGGGGCGGGGCGGGAAGTCGTTGGTCACCAGCAGGGTCCGACGCACCCGCCGAGGTTAGCCGACCCCCACCCACCCGCGTCTGCAAGTACTACCCGCACAGCCCCACCGAGCGCGTAACCACTACCCGTGCCCGGTGGGGCGCGGGCCGGGTAGTAGTCAACGGCTCGTTGTGGTGGGTCGGGTAGTACTTGCGGGTGGTCAGGGGGTGAACTCCTGGGCCAGGAACTCCCGCCAGCCCGCCAGCAGCTCCACCCGGCTCTCCCCCATGGTCTCCAGCAGCACCCCGTCCACTTCGGACTCGGGTGCGCGACCCATGCCCGCCAGCCGCCGGTACAGCGCGACCAGTCCCGGCTCGCCCAGCCGCCGCGCCAGGTACCGGTTGAGCGACCAGGACTGCTGGTAGGCCAGCTCCATGCGGTCGCCGCGGAAGTCCGCGTCGGCGGGCAGCGCGGTGGGCAGGCCTGCGCGCACCTGGGCAGCCAGCGCGGGCGCCGCGCGGGTGACCGGCACGCCGCTGCCGCGGTAGCCCACGTAATCGGCGAAGCCCTCCAGCAGCCACATCGGCGCCCCGTCCACGGTCGAAGCGCGGGTGGCCACGTGGGTGATCTCGTGGCGCAGCAGCACCCGCAGCGGTTCGGCGGGCAGCGCCCCGGCGGCGGTCGGGTTGAGCACCACCCGCTGTCCGAGCGCGGTGCGGGTGACCGGGTCCACCCGGTCAGCCACGGCCACGCCCGCGATGCCGCCGGTGGCGAAGCCGTCGCCGACCAGCGCCCGCATCTCCTCCACGCCCGTGGGCACGAGCACCGCCACCTGGCGCGGCCACGCCTCGCCCCACACGTCGGTCACCGCCGCGACCGCGCCGTCCAGCTCGGCCAGCACGCGGGCGGCCAGCGCCTCGCCGCCGGGGTGGCTGAGCACGAACCCGCCGGTGCCCGCGAGCACCCGGCAGGGGCCGAAGTCCCAGGGGCCGCGCCAGGTGCGCTTGCCCAGCGGTTCCAGCGCGGTGTCCGAGGACAGGTACCAGCGCTCGCCTCGGCGGCTGAACAGGTAGCCCATCGGCTGGCTGCTGGGTGCGACGTCCACGCCGCGCAGCCGGTAGGCCAGCCGCACGCCGGGGGCGCGGTGCTCGTCGGCGGCGGGCAGGTCCAGCGAGTCCAGCGGGGTCGCCTCGGAGACCCGGTAGGTCCACTCGGCCAGCGGCACGGCGGCCAGGTTGCGGAACAGGTCCAGCTGCCGCCGCCGGAACTCCGGGTCGGCGCGCGGGTCCAGGTCGGCGGTGAAGGCGGCCTCGTCGCGCTCCAGCACGGCGCGGGCGCGGCGGTCCAGCAGCTCGCGCAGGGCCTGGTCGGCCGCCGGGGCGGCGGTGGGGGCCGCGGTCGCGGGAGTGGGCTGGTCCGAGGGGGCCACGGCCAGGCCGAGCCCGGTGAGGAAGGTCAGGGCCACGGCCACGGCCAGCGGCACCCGGTAGCGGCTCACGGGTCTCCGGGAAGTCGTCGGCGGGGCCACCCCGCCAGGATGGCGCACGAGGTGGCCCCGCCGCGCGGGGTCAGCCCGCGATGCGCCGCATCGCGTAGATCGTGCCGGGGTTCTCCAGCGGGACGATCTTCACCGGCACGCCGTCGGTGGACGCGTGGACGACACGCGCGTTGTCCACGGCCATGCCGACGTGGTTGCCGCCGTTGTAGATGATCAGGTCGCCCGCGGTGACCTGGGCGCGGGTGACCGCCCTGCCCGCGGTGGCCTGGCCGTTGCTGGTGCGCGGGATGCTGACGCCCGCCGCCGCGTAGGACTTCATGGTCAGGCCGGAGCAGTCCCACAGGTCCGGGCCGGTGGCGCCGTACTGGTACATGTCGCCGCGCTGCGCCAGCGCGAACGCCAGCGCCTCGCCCGCCTTGCTGGCGGGGACCGAGATCTGCGAGGTGTCGCCGGGGTTGGTCAGCGCGCTCTTCTCGCTGGCGGTCAGCCGGTTGAGCTGGGTCCTGACCTCGGTCATCTGCTTCTCGAGGTCGCCCTTGCGCTTCCGGACGTCCTCGGCGATCTTGGCGGCCTCCTCGGTGGCGGTCCGCGCCTTGTTCTGGGCGTCCGCGGCCTTGGTGCGCGCGGCCTCGGCCGCGTCGACCGCCCCGGACAGCTTGTCCAGCGCCTCGCCGTTGTCCGCGGCCAGGATGCCCAGCGCGGACATGCGGTCCAGGAAGTCCTGCTGCGAGTCGCTGACCAGCAGCGCGGAGAGCTGGTTGAACCGCGCGCCCTCGAACGAGGCCTCGGTGAGCAGGTCGACCTGGCCGCGGAACTGCTCCTCGTCGGCCTTGGCCTGGTCGCCCGCCTGGCTGGCCTGGGCCAGCTCGGCGGTGGCCTTGTCCAGCTCGGCCTGGTTGGCCTTGTGCTTCTCCTCCGCCTGGAGGAGCTCCTCGTTGAGCTTGGTGGCCTGCTCGGCCAGCTCGTTGTACTTCTTCAGCGCATCGGAAGCTGTGTTCGGCTGAGCACCGGCAGGTACGGGCGCTACGCCCACCGCCGCAGCGGCCACCGCCGTGGCCGCGAGCGCTCCGCGCACACCGCGCTTGAGTCGTTGCGACGCCACAGTCGCGCGTTTCTCCGTTCGTGTGAACCGCCTACCGAGGAAGACGCTGGGCGCGGTGCGCCGCCACTGCCCGAAGTGCAGGTCCGCGTGTTCCGGCTCGGCTCCCCCGAAGCGCCGATTCGGCGGTGAACTCGCGTCGCCGCCCAGGGTGGGCGACGGCCCGCCGCGAGATCTCGGTCAGGTTACGAGGAGTGGCCGCTGACGTCTACCGGCTGACCCCCGAAAAGCTCTCAGGTTCATCACAATCCCCGCGCTCCGGCAGGCGTGACCTCGGGGTGTGATCAACAGTGTTGCCAAGAACACGCACGGTGGCGACTTCGGGTCAGACCCGGCCCAGCCGGGCGAGCAGCACCGCGGAGGGCACCGGGTGCGCCCCCCGGCGGCGCACCGAGTCGGCCACCGCGCGGTCGGAGGTCACCACCACCACCGGCCGCCCCTCCGGTTCGGCGGTCACCAGCGCCCGGATCACGTCGTCGGCCAGCACACCGGGGTCGCTGAACAGCACCCGCACCCCGCGCGGGGCCGCCGCGGGCACCGCCACCACGCCCGCCCCGTCGAACACCAGCGTCACCTCCGCGCCGGTGCGCGCGGCCAGCACGGCGAGCTGGTGCACCAGCCGGTCGCGCTGGTCGGACAGCGACAGCTCGGGGTAGCCGGTCTTGGTGACGTTGTAGCCGTCCACGATCAGGTGCACGGCGGGCAGCGCGAGCAGCCGGTCCAGCGCCGCAGGGGCCTCCACCCGCCCCACCGCGCCCTGCGCCGCGCTCGCGCCGCGCACCAGGTCGGCGGGCCGGGGCCCGGCGCCGCCCAGCGCCAGCTCGCGGCGCAGCCCGTTGACCGCGCCGTCGAGGGTGTCCACCAGCAGCGCCAGCCGCACCTCGTCGGCCTGCCTGGCCTCCTTGGCCGACTGGCGCGCGACTTCGGCGTCGGCTTCGGCCCGCTGCGCCTTGGCGCGCTCGGTCTCGGCCCGCTCGCGCTCCCGGTCGCGCTCGGCGGTGAGCCTGCGCACCTCGGCCTCGGCCTCCGCGCGCACCCGCGCCACCTCGGCCGCCGCCGACTCCGCGCGGTCCTTGGCCTCGCGCACCCGCACGCCCTGCTCGCGCAACCGCTTGCGCAGCCGCTCCAGCTCGACCTCGGCCTCCGCGCGGATGCGGTCCGCCACGCCGGTGGACTCCGCGCGCTCGGCGCGCAGCCGCTCCAGCTCCAGCTCCAGCCGCTCGGCCCGCTGCACCGCGGCGTCCCGCTCGGCGCGCAGCGCCGCGTCGGCGGCGCGCCGGGCGACCAGCTCGGCGAAGTGCGCCGCGACCTCCTCGCCCTGCAGGATCGCCGCCGCGCCCGCGGCCACCGGGTCCGGCGCGGTGACCTCCAGGGCGGCGGGTCGGTTGCGGCGCAGCCACTCGACCACGGCGGCGCGGAAGTTCGACGAGCTCTTCAGGCACGCCAGCAGCACCGCGCTGCCCAGCCGGGCGCGCTTGGTCGGGGCGAACCGGGCCACCGCGCGCAGCTGCTGCGGCACGTCCACCTTGGCCATGTCGCCCAGCGCGTCCGCGCTGAGCTCGGCCAGCCGGGCGCGCAGCGGCTCCGGCAGCGCACCCCAGTCCACAGTGGACTCGGCGACCGGGTCGGGCTCCTCGGCCACCGGGTCGGCTGCCTCGTCGGCGGGCGCGATCGGGTCCTGCACCCGTACAGGCTACGGCCAGGTGGTCCGGTTACCGAAAATGTCGGGGGCAGCGGTTACGGTGCCCGCGATGACGACCCCGGCGACCGGCGCGGCCCCGGCCCAGCTCTCCTTCGACGAGCTGGGCACCCCGCTGCGCGAGACCACCTTCGTGGTGGTCGACCTGGAGACCACCGGCGCCCGCGCGGCCGAGGACGCGATCACCGAGATCGGCGCGGTCAAGGTGCGCGGCGGGCGGGTGCTGGGCGAGTTCGGCACCCTGGTCGACCCCGAGCGCGGCATCCCGCCGCAGGTCGCCGCGCTGACCGGGATCACCGAGCGGATGGTCGCCGACGCGCCCAAGCTGGCCGCGGTGCTGCCCGCGTTCCTGGAGTTCGCCGCGGGCGCGGTGCTGGTGGCGCACAACTCCGGGTTCGACGTGGGCTTCCTCAAGGCCGCCTGCGAGCGGCACGGCTACCCCTGGCCCAAGCCCCCGGTGGTGTGCACGGTCCGGCTGGCCCGGCGGGTGCTCAGCCGCGAGGAGGCCCCCAGCTGCAAGCTGTCCGCGCTGGCCGAGCTGTTCCGGGTGCCGGTGACGCCCAACCACCGGGCGCTGACCGACGCCCGCGCCACCGTCGAGGTGCTGCACCGCCTGCTGGAGCGGGTCGGCTCGGTAGGCGTGCACTCGGTCGAGGAGCTGCTGGCCTATCTGCCGGAGGTGACGCCGCAGCAGCGCCGCAAGCGCGAACTGGCCGCGCACCTGCCCAACGCGCCCGGCGTGTACCTGTTCCGCGGCCCCAACGAGGAGGTGCTCTACGTCGGCACGGCGTCGGACCTGCGCCGCCGGGTGCGCCAGTACTTCACCGCCAGCGAGGGCAGGCAGCGGCTGCGCGAGATGGTCGCGCTGGCCGTCCGGGTCGACGCGGTGCCGTGCGCGCACCCGCTGGAAGCCGAGGTGCGCGAGCTGCGGCTGATCACCGCGCACAAGCCCGCCTACAACCGCAGGTCCAAGAACCAGGGTGCGTGGTGGCTGGCGCTGACCGACGAGGCGTTCCCACGGCTGTCCCTGGTCCGCACGCCGCGCGACGGGGCGGTGGGGCCGTTCCGCACCCGGCGCGCCGCCGAGGAGGCCATGGAGGCGCTCCTGGAGGCCGTTCCGCTGCGGGCGTGCGCGCAGCGCATCCCGGCGCGCGCCCCGTCCGGCAGCCCGTGCGCCCTGTTCGAGCTGGGCCGCTGCAAAGCCCCCTGCGCGGGGCGGCAGAGCGCGGAGGACTACGCCCCGGCCGTGCGGGCGCTGCGGGACCTGGTGGCCGGGGTGAGCACCGCCCCGCTGCGCGACGCGGCCGAGCAGCTGGCGGAACTGGCGCTGGCGCACCGGTTCGAGGAGGCCGCGACGCGCCGCGACCGCCTGGCCCGGCTGGTGCGCGCGCTGGACCGGGGGCAGCGCCTGGCGGGCCTGGCCGCGCTGCCCGAGCTGGTGGCCGCCCGACCCGACGACGCGGGCGGCTGGGAGTTCGCCGTGGTGCGGCACGGCAGGCTGGCCGGCGCCGGGGTGGCCCGGCGCGGCACGCCGCCGATGCCGGTGGTGGAGGCGCTGGTGGCGGCGGCGGAGACGGTGGTGCCGTCGGCCGGGCCGCTGCGCGGCGCGCCCGCCGAGGAGGTCGGCGTGGTGCTGCGCTGGCTGGAGCGGCCGGGCACCCGGCTGGTCCGCTGCGACACGCCGTGGTCATCGCCCGCCGGGGCGGCGGGCAGCTGGCGGCCGTGGGCGGAACTCGCCGACGCGGGCCGCGACCAGTACCGGTTCACCGGCCACTAGCATGTGAGCAGGTCGAACCCGACGACGATGGAGGACCGCTGTGATCACCGCGATCGTGCTGATCCAGGCCGCCGCAGACACCATCCCGGACGCGGCGCAGGCGATCGCCGACATCGAGGGCGTCACGGAGGTCTACTCCTGCGCGGGTGACGTCGACCTGATCGCCCTGGTGAAGGTGGCCCGGCACGAGGACCTGGCCGACCTGGTGCCCGGCCGGATCAGCAAGGTGGCGGGCGTGCTCAACACCGACACCCACATCTCGTTCCGCTCGTACTCCAAGCGCGACACCGAAGCCGCCTTCTCCATCGGCCTCGACGACGCCTGACCGGCGGCCGCACAGCAGAGGGGCCCCGCACCGATCGGTGCGGGGCCCCTCTCGTGTCGCGCTCAGGCCTCAGGCTGGGCGGGCTTGCCCGCGGGCAGCTCCTCGGCGGGCTTGTTCTCCCCGGTCAGCGCGTCGGCCGACACGCCCCGGCTGGCGCGGGCGCGGGCCAGCGCCGCGGTCTCCTCGGGGGCGTCCGGCGTCAGGAAGCTGCCGGGCACCGGGTGACCCGCCGAACCCAGCTTGTTCATCTTCTTCGGCACCGGCGCCGCCTGGTACTCCAGCGGCAGCGGGTGGCCGTGCTCGTCCACCGGGCCCAGCGGCTGGTGGACCTCGATGAACTCGCCGTGCGGCAGGCGCTTGATGATGCCGGTCTCCACGCCGTGCTCCAGCACCTCGCGGTCGGCGCGCTGCAGGCCGATGCAGATCCGGTAGGTGATGAAGTAGGTGATCGGCGGGACCAGCAGCATCCCGATGCGACCCGCCCAGGTCATCGCGTTGAGCGAGATGTCGAACTTCATCGCGATGATGTCGTTGCCGCCGGAGATCAGCAGCACCATGAAGTACGCGATCGCCATCATGCCCAGCGAGGTCCGCACCGGCACGTCGCGGGGCCGCTGGAGCAGGTTGTGGTGCGCGTGGTCCTTGGTCATCCTGCGCTCGATCCACGGGTACACCGCGGCCAGGCCGGTCAGCAGCGGCAGACCCAGGATGAACGGCAGGAACGGCTCGGGCACCGTGTAGTTGCCCAGGTACAGCTCCCACGCGGGCCACAGCCGGATCAGGCCGTCGGTCCAGCCCATGTACCAGTCCGGCTGCACGCCCGCGGACACCTGGCCCGCGTTGTACGGGCCGAAGTTCCAGATCGGGTTGATCTGGAACACGCCGCCCATGATCGCGGTGACGCCGACGACGATGGCGAAGAAGCCGCCGCCCTTGGCCGCGAACACCGGCATGATGCGCACGCCGACGACGTTGCTCTCCTTGCGGCCCACACCGGGGAACTGGGTGTGCTTCTGGTACCACACCAGGCCCAGGTGCACCGCGACCAGCGCCAGGATGACCGCCGGGATGACCAGGATGTGCAGCGTGTAGAGCCGGGGGATGATCTCGGTGCCGGGGAACTCGCCGCCGAACAGCGTCCAGTTCAGCCAGGTGCCGATCACCGGGAACGAGATCAGCAGGCCCGCCATCACCCGCAGGCCGGTGCCGGAGAGCAGGTCGTCGGGCAGCGAGTAGCCGAGGAAGCCCTCGATCGCGCCGAGCATGAACAGCAGGATGCCGATGACCCAGTTGATCTCGCGCGGGCGCCGGAACGCGCCGGTGAAGAACACCCGGAACATGTGCACCACGATCGCGCCCATGAACAGCAGCGCCGCCCAGTGGTGCACCTGGCGCACGAACAGGCCGCCGCGCACGTCGAAGGAGATCTCCAGCGACGACTCGTAGGCCCGCGACATCGGGATGCCCAGCAGGTTCTGGAAGCTGCCGTCGTAGATGACCTCCTCCATGGAGGGGTCGAAGAACAGCGCCAGGTAGGTGCCCGACAGCAGCAGCACGATGAAGCTGTAGAGCGCGACCTCACCGAGCAGGAACGACCAGTGGGTCGGGAAGACCTTGTTCAACTGCCTGCGCAGACCGCTGGCCATGCTCAGCCGGTCGTCGGCCCACTTGGCGGCGCCACCCGCCGCGCGGGCCCCCAGGCCCTGCCGCCTCGTCGGCGTGGTGATGCCGCTCATGACTTACGCTCCCAGAACGCCGGACCCACAGCCTCGATGAAGTCGCTGCGGGCGATCAGATAACCGTCTTCGTCGACCGTGATCGGCAGCTGCGGCAGGGCGCGGGTGGCCGGGCCGAACCGCGGCTTGCCGTAGTGGAAGACGTCGAACTGCGACTGGTGGCACGGGCACAGCAGCAACCCGGTCTGCTGCTCGTACAGCGAGGCCGGGCACCCGAGGTGGGTGCACACCTTGGAGTAGGCGTAGATGTCGCCGTAGTTGAAGTCCTCCTGGCCCGCGCGCTTGACGATCTGCTGACCGGGGCGGAAGCGCAGCAGCATGACCGGGTTGTCGGCCCGCTTGGTCGCCATGATCAGCGCGTGCTCGTCGTTGCGCTCGGACTCCCGGAACGGGAAGACGGTCAGGAAGCCGCCCGCCTCGATGTCCTCCGGGCGCAGCAGCTGCACCTCGTGCGGGTCGCCGGTGTAGTTGCGCAGGTAGACCTTCTCGCCGTTCTCCGACTTCCAGCCGGTGTGCCACAGCGAGTCCTTCGAGTCGCTGTCCGCCCACGGGTTGCGCACCAGGCCGCCCAGCGGCAGCACCAGCACGCCCAGGCCGAACACGCCCGCGCCCAGGCCCGCGGTGCGCTTGATCAGCGACCGGCGGCCGAGGCCGCTGCGCTCGCCCGCGTCGGCCAGCTCGGCGACCACGGTGGCCTTGTCCACCTCGGAGGAGCCGCCCTCGTGGCGCTGCTGGACGGCCAGCTCCTCGGGCAGGAACTTCTTCGTGTACAGCAGCGCGCCCACGCCCAGGGCGGTGATGGACAGACCGAGGGTCAGGCCGATGATCGGGGTGTAGAGGCTGAACAGGAAGTGCGCGTCGGTGTTGGGCGTCTCGTACTTCCACGGCCAGAACAGGAACGCGGCCAGGAACGCCAGACCCGACAGCGCGGCGATGAGGAACCACAGGGCGACCGAGCGCTCGGCGCGCTTCTCGGCCCTGGTGCCCTTGACCGGCCACCGCTCCTCGTAGTGGACCAGTTCGACGTCGTCGAGCTTGGTCCCGAGCCGGACCAGCTCGTCCCGGCTCATGTCCGCGAGTTCCGCCTCGCTGGGCAGGTTGTCCGGCTTCTCGCCGCTCATGCCTTGGCTCCGATCCAGAGGGTCACGCCGACCAGGGCGGCGATCCCCACGATGAACGCGATCAGACCCTCCGATACCGGCCCGAGGCCGCCGAGGGGGGCGCCGCCGGGGTTGTTGTTCCCGTCGGTCACCGACTTGATGTAAGCGATGATGTCCTCCTTCTCCTCCGGCGTGAGCTGCCGGTCGGAGAACTTGGGCATGTTCTGCGGGCCCGTGAGCATCGCGGTGTAGATCTGCTCCTCGGTCACGCCGTCCAGCTGGGGTGCGAACTTGCCGGACGACAGCGCCCCGCCGCGGCCGGTGAAGTTGTGGCACGAGCTGCAGTTGAGGCGGAAGAGCTCACCGCCGCGGGCCGGGTCGTCGCCGCGCAGCGCCTGGCCGCCCTCGTCGGGGCTGACCGGGCCGCCGCCGCGGGACTGGATGAACGCGCCGAGCGCGTCGATCTGCTCCGGGGTGAACTTGGTGGGCTTGCGCTGCCCCTGGGCCTCCTGCCTGGCCAGCGGCATGCGGCCGGAGGAGACCTGGAAGTACACGGCCGCGTCGCCCACGCCGATCAGGCTGGGGCCGCGCCCCTCCACGCCGTCGAGGTTCTTGCCGTGGCAGGAGATGCAGGTGTTGTTGTAGAGCTGCTCGCCCAGCCGCACCTGGGCCGGGTCTTCCTGCGCCTGCGCGGTCTGCGGCTGCGGCGCCAGTGCGCTGAACAGGAACCCGGCGCTCAGCAGCGCGAAGCCCAGCGCGAGCAGGCCGGAGATCCGCCGCCGCAGCTTGGTGCCGCGCTTCCGGGCCCTTGTGGTGTTGGTGGTGGTCATGTGTGCGGCAACCCTTGCTAGTGAGTTCGGGGTTCGGCTGGTCAGGGCACGATGTAGATGACGGCGAACAAGCCGATCCAGACGACGTCGACGAAGTGCCAGTAGTAGGACACGACGATCGCGGAGGTCGCCTGGGCCGGGGTGAACTTGCTCAGCTTCGTGCGCACCAGCAGGTACCCGAACGCGATCAGACCGCCGATCACGTGCAGGCCGTGGAAGCCGGTGGTCAGGTAGAAGACCGTGCCGAACGCCGAGCCGGCGATGGTGGTGCCCTCGTGGACGAGGTTGACGTACTCCCCCGCCTGGCCCGCGACGAAGATCGCACCCATGACGAGCGTCGCGACGTACCAGCGGCGCAGGCCGAACACGTCACCGCGCTCGGCGGCGAACACGCCGAACTGGCAGGTGAACGACGAGGCCACCAGGATGATCGTGAAGAACAGCGCGTAGGGCACGTTCAGGTGGGTCGGCTCTGGTGGCCAGTGCCCTTCGTTCTGGGCCTTCACCGTGAAGAACATGGCGAAGAGCCCGGCGAAGAACATGAGCTCACTGGACAACCAGACGATCGTGCCGACGCTGACCATGTTCGGGCGGTTCAGCGAGTGCACGCGCTGGCCGATGGAGGGCGCTGCCGTGGTCACACGACGCATTATTGCTTGGGCGTTTTCGCTCCGCCCATCGGGTCGGGGGCAGGTGGGCGTCGTTGTCCAGGTCACAGGGAGGTGAGGGCGCGGTGGGATGGCTGGCCCGGTGGAGGCAGCGGCGCGCCGAGCGCCGGGTTCCCGCGCTGCGGGTCGACTCGCCGGGGCTGGAGGTGGTGGTCGAGGCGTTCGACCTCGCCGAGGCCGACTCCGCCGCGCTGGCGCGCTCGCCGCGCTGGCGCGGCGACCGGCCCGCGGTGCTGCGCCACCACCTCGAACTGCCCCCTGACCAGGTGGAACAGGCCCGCAGGCTGCTCGCTCCGGACGGCTGGGAGCTGCGCGGCGAGCGGCCGGTGCACGCGCTGCGGGTGCAGCGGCTGGACGCGCTGCACTGCGCCCAGGAGCGGGCCAGGATGGCCGGGCTGGCCCAGCGGCTGGGCGGCGACTGGATCGGGTGGGACGCACTGCAGGTCCCGCCCGCTTAGCCCGATAGCATCACCGGCACCTGGCACCCGACCCGTCGGAGGACCGCGCAGATGAGCACGCAGACGACCAGGATCCTGGTGTTCAGCCACCGCCCGGAGGTGCGTGAGACGATCATCACGGCGGTGGGGCGCAGGCCCGCCCCGGACCTGGGCCGCGTCGACTACGTCGAGGCGGGTGCGATCGCCGACGTGCTCTACGAGATGGACAAGGGCGGCGTCGACCTGGCCATCCTGGACGGCGAGGCGCAGCCGACCGGCGGCATGGGGCTGTGCCGCCAGCTCAAGAACGAGATCGCGGACTGCCCGCCGATCGTCGTGGCGGTGCGCCGCAAGGACGACCGCTGGCTGGCCACCTGGTCGCAGGCGGACGCGGTGCTGGTGCACCCGCTGGACCCGCTGGCCGCCGCCGAGACCGTGGCCGAGGTGCTGCGCTCCGCGGTGCTGCCCGCCACGCGCGGCTGAGCGCGCGATGGCCGAGCAGACCTGGCCGCTGCTGCTGAACCGGCTCATCGACGGTGTCGACCTCAGCGAGGCCGACACCGGCTGGGCGATGGACCAGATCATGTCCGGCGCGGCGACGCCCGCCCAGATCGGCGCGTTCGCGGTGGCGCTGCGCGCCAAGGGCGAGACGCCCGAGGAGGTCGACGGCCTGGCCAGGGCGATGCTGCGGCACGCGCGCCTGTTCACCGTGGCCGGGCGGGCGGCGGACATCGTCGGCACCGGCGGCGACAACTCCGGGTCGGTGAACATCTCCACGATGGCGACCCTGGTGGCGGCCGCGGCGGGCGTGCCGGTGGTCAAGCACGGCAACCGGGCGGCCTCGTCCAAGTGCGGCACGGCGGACGTGCTGGAGGCGCTGGGGGTGGCCATCGACCTGCCCCCCGACGGCGTCGCGGCCACCGTGGCCGAACTGGGCGTCGGCTTCTGCTTCGCGCCGGTGTTCCACCCCTCGTTCCGGCACACCGCCGCGCCCCGGCGGGAGATCGGCATCCCGACCTCGTTCAACCTGCTGGGCCCGCTGACCAACCCGGCCCAGCCCGCGGTGGGGCTGATCGGCTGCGCCCGCGCCGCGGCGGCCCCGCTGATCGCGGGCGTGTTCGCCCGGCGCGGCAGCACGGCGCTGGTGGTGCGCGGCGACGACGGCCTGGACGAGATCACCACGACCACCACCACGTCGGTGTGGGTGGTCGACGGCGGCCGGGTGCGCACCGACCGCGTCGACCCGGCCGAGCTGGGCATCGCCCCGGCCCGACCGGAGGACCTGCGCGGCGGTGACGCGGCGGTCAACGCCGAGGTGGTGCGGGAGCTGGTGGGCGGCAAGCCGGGTCCGGTGCGCGACGCGGTGCTGCTCAACGCGGCGGGCGCCATCGCGGTCCACGGCGGCCTGTCCGGCGACCTGCGCGCCGACCTGGCGGCCGGGATGGAGCGCGCGGCCACCGCGGTGGACTCGGGCGCCGCAGCGGAGCTGCTGCGCCGCTGGGCGACCCGCTCGACGCGGCTGAAGGCCGAGCTGGCCGGGAAGTGACCCCTCGAAAGCCCCCGGACCACACGTCCGGGGTGCTTCCGGCCGACGGCTCGGGGTACCCCTGAAATGCCCCCTGAGGTGTGAACCACCTTTTCACCACGGGGCAACAACGGGAGGTCATGCTGTTCCCATGCTCTACACGGTGATGAAGCGGCTGGTTGCCCCCACGGCGCGGCTGGTGTACCGGCCCACCGTCGAAGGGCTGGAGAACGTGCCCACGACCGGCCCGGTGATCCTGGCCCCCAACCACCTGTCGTTCATCGACAGCGTCGTCCTGCCGATGGTGGTGCCGCGCCGGGTGTCGTTCCTGGCCAAGGCCGAGTACTTCGAGGGGCGCGGGGTCAAGGGCGCGCTGTCGCGGTACTTCTTCTCCTCGCTCGGGCACGTCCCGGTGCGCCGCGGGCTGGGCCGGGCCGCGCGGGCGTCGCTGGACACCGCCGCGGCCGTGCTGGCGGCGGGGCAGGCGTTCGCGATCTACCCCGAGGGCACCCGGTCGCTGGACGGCAGGCTGCACCGCGGGCGCACCGGTGTGGCGCGCATCGCGCTGGAGTCCGGGGCACCGGTGGTCCCGGTCGGCATCATCGGCACCGACAAGGTGCAGCCGGTCGGCTCGAGGATCCCCCGGATCTGCCCGGTGACCATCCGGTTCGGCGAGCCGCTGGACTTCTCCCGCTACGCGGGGATGCAGGACTCGCTGCCGGTGCTGCGGTCGGTCACCGACGAGATCGTCTACCGCATCCTGGAGCTGTCCGGGCAGGACTACGTGGATTCCTACCAGGCTTCCTCCGGCCAGGAAGCGGCCTGATCGACCGGGGTCGGGCGACTTCGTAGGCTTGCTCCCGGTGCCCGCCAGGCCACCCGGCCGGGTCGCCCATGGGTCACACTGAAGCGGAGCGCCCTTCCGCGAGCGACGGGAACCGCGCTCCGCTTGGTCGGTCGTCGCCGCGGGAGGAGAGCGCGTGTCCACTGGGAGCCGGTCCGCCGATGTGCCCGTCCGCGGCAAGCGGGCCGACGCGCTGCGCAACCAGCAGGCGCTGGTGGCCGCGGCCGCCGCGGTGTTCGTCACCTCCGGCGTGGACGCGCCGATCCGGGAGATCGCGGCCAGGGCGGGCGTCGGCATCGGGACGATCTACCGCCACTTCCCGACCAGGGCCGACCTCGTCGTCGCCGTGTACCGCCACCAGGTCGAGGCGTGCGCCGAGGCAGGCGCGGCCCTGCTGGCCGAGGCGGGTTCGCCCTTCGCGGCGCTGCGCCGGTGGGTCGACCTGTTCGTCGAGTTCCTGGTCACCAAGCACGGGCTCGCCAAGGCGCTGCAGTCCGACGACAGCGGCTTCGAGTCGCTGCACGCGTACTTCCTCGACCGCTTGGTGCCCGTCTGCGCGCGCCTGCTCGACGCCGCGGTCGACGCGGGCGAGATCGAGCCCGGCACGCGCGCCTACGAGCTGATGCGCGGCGTGGGCAACCTGTGCGTCGGGCACGAGAGCAACCCGGACTACGACCCGAACAGGCTGGTGGAGCTGCTCCTGCGGGGTCTGCGGCGGCCCCAGTCGTCCTGAGAGGACGCGAAACGGCGGAGGGGCGCTACCCGGACCGGGTAGCGCCCCTCCGCCGTTGAGCAGGTCACTCGTGGTTGGGACCGGTGTGGTACTCGAACACCAGGCCGCCCACGGCGATCAGGATCAGCACGACCGCGATCACCAGCAGCCACACGTGCCAGAACGCCAGGCCGACGCCCGCCACGGCGGCGGCCGCCGCCAGGCCCAGCGGCCAGTAGCTGCCGGGGCTGAAGAAGCCCAGCTCACCGGCGCCGTCGCTGATCTCCGCGTCCGGGTTGTCCTCCGGCCGCACCTCGATGCGGCGGGCGACGAACCGGAAGTAGGTGCCGACGATGAGCGCCAGGCCACCGGTCAGCGCCAGCGCCACCACGCCCACCGGCTCCACGTGGTCGGTGTCGGCCCAGGTCCAGTAGCCGTAGACCACGGCCACCAGGAACGAGAACACGGTCACCAAGTCAAAAATGCGTGCTTCGACCTTCATGGTGGGCGCTCTCCTACCTGCTGCCGTCGCCGGACGCCTCGCGGACGGTCCGGTCGGTCTCGAAGGGCTTGGTGGTCACGGCGTGCGGCGTGCACAGCTCGCCGCAGTCCAGTTCGGTCAGCGCCTCCGCGGCGGTGTAGGGCGCCCCGGTCTTGTCGTTGGTCTGCTGCCGCAGCTGGATGTAGCGGTCGAACAGGGCGGGCTCCAGCGCGCGGACCTCGAAGTTCATCACCGCGTGGTAGGTGCCGCACAGCTCGGCGCAGCGGCCGACGAACGAACCGGGCCGGTCGATCCGGTCGATCTGGAACGAGTTGTCCTGGTTGTTCTTCTCCGGGCTCGGGAAGACGTCCCGCTTGAAGTGGAACTCCGGCACGTAGAACGAGTGGATGACGTCGGTGGAGCGCAGCGTGAAGCGGATGCGCTTGTCCGAGGGCAGCACCAGCAGCGGGATCTCGTTGGAGGTGCCGACCGTGGTGACCGGCAGGTCGCTCTCCTCGGTCTTGTAGCCGGGGTACTGGAACTCCCAGTTCCACTGGAACCCGATCACGTCGACGGTCACGTCCGGCTGCTCGGACTTGTCGGTGACGTAGTTCTGGGTGACCGCGGTGAAGTAGAACAGCACCGCGACGATGATCGTCGGCACGACCAGCAGGACCAGCTCCAGCGGCAGGTTGTAGGCCACCTGGCGGGGCAGGTCCTCGCTCTTCTTGCGGTGGAACGCGACGGACCAGAGGATCAGGCCCCACACGATCACGCCGACCACCAGCGCGGCGATGACCGACCAGGTCCACAGCTCGCGCATCCGGTCCGCCTGCGGCGTCACGCCCACCGGCCAGCCGAAGCGCAGCACCTCATCCGTGGAGCAACCCGTGGCCCCGATGCCGACCAGGCCGACCAGCCCGGTGACCTTCGCCAGCCGAGCTGCCCTGGTGCCCTCCTTCAGGCCCACTGCTCGCCGCCTCCTCGCTGCTGAAAGCTCGCAGGCAAGGGTGGAACTCGCCCTTGCCGGATCATGCGGGAGCGTAGCTCAGCGCGGCGCGTGCCACCCCTCGGGGGCAGCGGGGTGCGGTGCAGTTTCGGTCACAGGACGGGCCCCCGGCATACTGGGGACTTATCTACACGACACGGAGGGTGTTGCGCCTTGTGCGGCCTGGTGGGACTGGTTTGCCCTAGCGAGAACGACGCCGTGCACGCGCGGCAGGCGGTGGCGGGGGCCCTGCGCTGCATGCGGCACCGCGGCCCCGACGAGAGCGGTACCTGGCAGGGCGATGAGGTCGTGTTCGGCTTCAACCGGCTGTCGATCATCGACATCGAGCACTCGCACCAGCCCCTGCACTGGGGCCCGCCCGAGCAGCCCGGCCGGTACACGATCCTGTTCAACGGCGAGATCTACAACTACCTGGAGCTGCGCGCCGAGCTGGCGGAGCGGCACGGGGCGGTGTTCGGCACCGACGGCGACACCGAGACCATCGTGGCCGCCTACCACTACCTGGGCCCGGCCTCGGTGGCCAAGCTGCGCGGCATGTTCGCGTTCCTGATCTGGGACTCGCACCGCAAGGTGGTCTTCGGGGCGCGCGACCCGTTCGGCATCAAGCCGCTGTACTACGCCACCGGCCCGCGCGGCGTGGCGTTCTCCAGCGAGAAGAAGAGCGTGCTGGAGCTGGCCCCGGCGCTGGGCATCCAGCCGAAGCTGGACCGCAAGGCGCTCCAGCACTACCTGATCCTGCAGTACGTGCCGGAACCGGAGTCGATGCACGGTGAGATTCACCGCATCGAGTCCGGCACCTCGTTCACCGTGGCGCCCGGCGGGCGGCCCGTGGTCGAGCGGTACTTCCCGGCCACCTTCCGGCCGCGCGTGGTGCACGGCGAGGCCGACGCCAACCGGCTCTACGACGAGATCACCGAGGCGCTGCGCGACTCGGTGGCCAAGCACATGCGCGCGGACGTGACGGTCGGCTCGTTCCTGTCCGGCGGCATCGACTCGACCGTGGTCGCGGCGCTGGCCAAGGAGCACAACCCGGACCTGGTCACGTTCACCACCGGGTTCGAGCGCCAGGGGTACTCGGAGATCGACGTGGCCGCCGAGTCGGCCGCGGCGATCGGGGTCAAGCACGTGGTGCGGGCGGTGACGGCGCAGGAGATGATGGAGTCCCTGCCGCTGATCACCTGGTACCTGGACGACCCGGTGGCCGACCCGGCGCTGGTGCCGCTGTGGTTCATCGCCCGCGAGGCGCGCAAGCACGTCAAGGTGGTGCTCTCCGGCGAGGGCGCGGACGAGCTGTTCGGCGGCTACACGATCTACCGCGAGCCGCTGTCGCTGGCGCCGTTCGACAAGGTGCCGGGCGCGCTGCGCAAGGCCATGGGCAAGGTCTCCACCAAGATCCCGCAGGGCGTGCGCGGCAAGGACCTGCTGCGGCGCGGCGCGCTGACGCTGGAGGAGCGCTACTACGGCAACGCGCGCATCTTCCTGGACGACCAGCTGCGGCAGGTGCTGCGCACCTACGACCCGGCGGTGTCGCACATGGACGTCACCGCGCAGCCCTACCGCGAGTCCGAGCAGTGGGACCCGGTGACCCGGATGCAGCACGTGGACCTGTTCACCTGGCTGCGCGGCGACATCCTGGTCAAGGCCGACAAGATGACCATGGCCAACTCGCTGGAGCTGCGGGTGCCGTTCCTGGACCCGGAGGTCTTCCGGGTCGCCTCGCAGGTCCCCTCGGAGCTGAAGCTGACCAGGGAGACCACCAAGTACGCGCTGCGCAGGGCGATCCGCGACATCGTGCCCGCGCACGTGCTCAACCGGCGCAAGCTGGGCTTCCCGGTACCGATCCGGCACTGGCTGCGCGAGGAGATGCACGACTGGGCCATCGACCACGTGCGCCAGTCGCAGACCGACCAGTACATCGACAAGGCGGGTGTGCTGCGGCTGATCGAGGAGCACCGGGCGGGCACGGCCGACCACAGCCGCCGCATCTGGGCGCTGCTGGTGTTCATGATCTGGCACGGGATCTTCGTCGAGGGCCGCATCCGGCCCGCGGTGCCCGAGCCGCACTACCCGGTCAAGCTCTGACCTGCGGAAACGCCACCAAGAAGCCCTACCGGGCGGTAGTACCGTCCGGTAGGGCTTTTGTCAAGCGTTTTCACCGCATACGGTCAATGGCGTGACGAACCAGGAGCCGGACACGCTGGCCGAGCTGATCGAGGACTGCACCGAACTGCCCGCGGAGCTGCGCCCCGCGCCGGCGTCGCTGCCCGAGGGGCGCACGGCGGCCCCGTGGGAGGTCGACGAGGGCTGCTACCAGCAGGTGGCCGACCTGGAGGTCTACGTCTGAGACCCGAGCACCCGAGGACCCCCGTCGAGCGGACGGGGGTCCTCCGCTTTTCGGCCCGTGGACGCGAAAAGGCCCCCGGTGCGCGCACCGGGGGCCTTTCTCGCGCTCGATCAGTGGAACGAGTCGCCGCAGGCGCACGAACCGCCCGCGTTCGGGTTGTCGATCGTGAAGCCCTGCTTCTCGATCGTGTCCACGAAGTCGATCACCGCGCCGTCGACGTACGGCGCGCTCATCCGGTCGACCGCCACCTTGAGACCGTTGAAGTCCCGCAGCGCGTCGCCGTCGAGCGTGCGCTCGTCGAAGAACAGCTGGTAGCGCAGGCCCGCGCAACCACCGGGCTGGACGGCGATGCGCAGGTGCATGTCGTCGCGACCCTCCTGGTCGAGCAGCGCCTTGGCCTTCACAGCCGCCGCGTCGGTCAACGTCACGCCGTGGGTGGGCGGCGCGTCAGGGGTCGAGGTGGCTGCATCCTGAGCGGTCGTCATGGCTCTCCCTCAGAGGTCCTTTGCGGGCAACTATCCCTAGCGAACACGGGCTGCACCCGCTTTGTTCCTCCCACCATGGTCGCACAACCTCGCGGTAGCGGGGTGTGACCGCCACTACCGCCGGGACCACCCCTTCGCGACGTGCGCGGCCAGGTCGGCCAGCGTGCCCGCCGGGTCGGCCAGCGACGCCGCCACCGACCCGGCGTGCTCGGCCACCGCGTAGGACTCCTGCACGCCCGCCGCCGCGGCCTCCCGGCGCCCCGCGGTGACCTGGCCCGCCAGCACCAGGCACGGCAGGCCGCGCTCGGCCGCGCCCGCCGCGACGGCGGTGACCAGCTTGCCGCGCAGCGACTGCCAGTCGAAGCTGCCCTCCCCGGTGACCGCCAGGTCGGCTCCGTCCAGCGCGGCGTCCAGGCCGGTCAGCCGCCGCACCAGGCCCGCGCCGGAGGTCACCTCCGCGCCCAGCGCCATCAGCGCCGCGCCCAGACCGCCCGCCGCGCCCGCGCCCGGCCGGTCGCGCACCCCGGCCAGCTCCTCCATCGCCGCCAGGCGGGCCTCCAGCCGTTCCACGGCCTGCGGCGAGGCCCCCTTCTGCGGGCCGAACACCCGCGCCGCGCCGTGCGGCCCCAGCAGCGGGTTCTCCACGTCGGAGGCGGCCACCAGTGCGGCGTCCACCGGGCCCACGGTGGCCAGCATCCCCGCGCCACCGTCGGTGGTGCCCGACCCGCCCAGACCCACGACGACGGTGTGCACCCCCTTCGCGGCGGCGATCAACTCCCCCACGCCGGCGGTCGTCGTCGTCTCGCACACCTGCGGCCGCAGCTCGGCGGGCACCAGGTGCAACCCGCACGCCTGGGCGGACTCGACGTAGGCGGTGCCGTCGTGCTCCAGCCACTCGGCGGTCACCGGGTCGCCCAGCGGGCCGGTCACGGTCTCCCGGTGCACGGTCCCGCCCAGCGCGGCGTGCAGCACGTCCACGAAGCCGGGGCCGCCGTCGGCCAGCGGGCGCAGCAGCAGCTCGTCACCGGGCGCGGTCCGCCGCCACCCCTCCGCGATGGCCTGCGCGGCCTCCCTGGCGGTCAGCGTGCCGCCGAAGCAGTCGGGCGCTATCACGATTCGCACCTGGCGAAGGGTACGGAACCGGGCATCTCCTACCCTGGTCCCGTGAGGTTCCTGCGCCGCAACACCGCCGAGGCCACCGAGACCGTCGAGGACACCCCCGCGGAGGTGACCCAGGTCGACCCGTCGCGCACCCCCGGCAAGGGCAGGCCCACCCCCAAGCGCCGCGAAGCCGAGGGCAAGCGGCGCGGCCCGGTCCCGCCGCCGCCCCGCACCCAGCGCGAGGCGCTCAAGCGGATGCGCGGCAACAAGGTTTCCAAGGAGGAGCGCCGCGCCGCGGCGGCCGAGCGCCGCCAGCGGATGATGGCGGGCGACGACAAGTACCTGCTGCCGCGCGACCGCGGCCCGGTCAAGGCCTACATCCGCGACGTGGTGGACTCCCGGCGCAACCTCATGGGCCTGTTCATGCCGCTGGCGATCGTGGTGTTCGTCGCGCTGCTGGTGCCCTCCCCGCTGATCCAGCAGTACGCGACGCTGCTGACCACGTTCATGCTGCTGGCGATGATCGTGGAGGGCTTCGTGCTGGGCCGCTTCGTCACCAAGCGGGTGCGGGCGAAGTTCCCGAAGGAACCGGTCAAGGGCCTGTCGGTGGGCTGGTACTCGTTCATCCGGGCCAGCCAGCTGCGCAAGCTGCGGGTGCCCAAGCCCAGGGTCGCCCCCGGCGCCAAGGTCTGAGCGCCAACTCGTTAGCAGGACGAAAGACTTCGTATTAGGCTCTCGGGCATGGAGTTCCGACGTCTTGGCCGCAGTGGCCTGAACATCAGCGAGATCTCGTACGGGAACTGGCTCACCCACGGATCGCAGG
The DNA here is from genome assembly GCF_017876325.1 of Saccharothrix coeruleofusca. NCBI lineage: Bacteria > Bacillati > Actinomycetota > Actinomycetes > Pseudonocardiales > Pseudonocardiaceae > Saccharothrix > Saccharothrix coeruleofusca. The sequence goes on along the minus strand of NZ_JAGINV010000001.1, from coordinate 563,908 downwards.
TCGAGGAGGAGCAGGCGGCGGCTTGCATCCGGGCCGCCCTCGACGCCGGGATCACCACCTTCGACACCGCCGACGCCTACGCCAACACCAAGGCCGAGGAGGTGCTCGGCCGCGCCCTCAAGGGTGAGCGCCGCGCCTCCATCGAGGTGTTCACGAAGGTGTTCTGGCCCACCGGCCCCGGCGGCCCCAACGACAAGGGCCTCGGCCGCAAGCACATCATGGAGTCCATCGACGGCTCCCTCAAGCGCCTCCAGACCGACTACGTCGACCTCTACCAGGCGCACCGGTTCGACCGCACGGTGCCGCTGGAGGAGACGATGCTCGCCTTCGCCGACATCGTCCGCCAGGGCAAGGCGCTCTACATCGGCGTCTCCGAGTGGGACGCCGACCAGATCGCCCGCGGCGCGGCGCTGGCCCGCGAGCTGAGGGTGCCGCTGATCTCCAACCAGCCGCAGTACTCGATGCTGTGGCGGGTCATCGAGTCGCAGGTGGTGCCCACCTCCGAGCGCGAGGGCATCAGCCAGATCGTCTGGTCGCCGATCGCCCAGGGCGTGCTGACCGGCAAGTACCTGCCCGGTCAGCAGCCGCCCGCCGGGTCGCGCGCGACCGACGAGAACGGCTCGAAGTTCATCTCCCGGTTCATGCGCGACGAGGTGCTGGAGAAGGTTCAGCAGCTCAAGCCGCTGGCCGAGGAGGCGGGCCTGACGCTGGCGCAGCTCGCGGTGGCCTGGGTGCTGCAGAACCCGAACGTGGCCTCGGCCATCATCGGCGCCTCCCGCCCCGAGCAGGTGACCGAGAACGTCAAGGCCGTCGGCGTGAAGCTGGAGGCCGAGCTGCTGGAGAAGATCGACGCCGTGCTGGAGGGCGTCGTGGAGACCGACCCGAGGCTGACCGTCAGCCCGTGACACCCGGCGGGGGCGCTCGGACGAGCGCCCCCGCTCCGGTCAGCCCTTCTTCACCCCCACCAGGAACGCGGCGAACGCCGCGCGGCTGAAGCTCAGCGTCCCGGCGTCGCGGTTCTTGGAGTCCCGAACGGCGGTGGAGCCGAGCCCCACCAGGAGTTCGACGCACTGCGGGTTGGTGGAGCTGTAGCTGGACTTGCGCCACTGCTGGTCAGGCATACCGGGTGTCCCTCACTTCTCGGATGAGCTTCGCGGTCCGCTCCGGGCTGAGCGCGAGCTGAGCCGCGTCATCCCACGCAGCGGTCAACACGCCTACCGCACGTTCATCCTCCACTGCCCTCACTCCATCGTGTCCCTCGATGTACACCGACAGCGGCTCGTCCGGTTCGGGGTAGTCGAGCAGGGTCAACGCTCCGAAGTGCGCGCCGTAGGCACCTGCACCGAACGGCAGGACCCGGAGAGTGACATTGTTCTGCTCGCCGACGCACAGCAAGTGCGTCAGCTGCTCGGCCATCAAATCCCGCCCGCCGACAGCCCGGTGAAGCGCCGCCTCGTCGATCAAGGCGTGCAGTTGCAGCGGTTCGGACTCCCTGCTCAGGAGTTCCTGCCTACTGAGGCGTTCATTGGCCGCCTTCTCCGTCCACCCCGTGCCGAAGGTCATGGCCTGCGCCCGGTGGCAGAGCGCCTCGGCATAGCCGCCGAGTTGGAGAAGTCCGGGGATGAGTTGCTGATCAAGCGTCCGTTCGCCTGCCGCTTCACCTTCGTCCATGCGGAATCGCAGGTAGTTCGGCGGCAAGGTCGCCGCGTGCTCTATGACGACCGCGTCCTTGTCGGCCCGCTCCCAGAGCGCGATGCCCTCGGCGAACTCCTCCGGGGTCGCCTTGATGATCATCATGATCGCCAGGAAGGTCGGGTAGCGGGGAAGGTGCGCTCCTGACACCAGGCGGTCGACCGTGTCTCTCGACGTCTTCACGAGCTTGGCGACTTCGGTGGTCTTCAACCCGGTTCGTTCGAGGATCGGCCGCACGTGCCGCCCCAGCTTGCGCTTCGCGCGCGTGGTTCCTACCGCCATGCGGTCACCCTAGCCACTCTCCGTAGCCACTCCGACGCGCGACACCACTCTATTGCGTAAGCGTCTTCTGAGATCGCAAACGATATGGTCCCGGCAACACCGCCGCAAAAAGGAGTCCTCGTATGACTTCACCTGGGGAAGCGCTGCTGGCCGCTCGGCATCTCATGGCCGAGGACGACCCGGACACCGCCGCCAAGCTCCTCCAGTTCCTGTGGGTGCTGCTGCCGAACAACCCGGAGCTGACCAAAGATGAACTGCGGAGCGTGACATTTGATCTGGCGGACCGCTTCCCGTTCTCGCGGTCGGTCCCGCTTCCTCTGCGCGAAGCCGTGGGCGCGTACGTGCGCGCGGGAGACCTCACGACCGCCACCGAAGTCGCGACGCGCATGGTGACGCTGGCACGTGCGCTGTGCCGGGAGGAACCAACCGAGGACACCCTCCACAGCCACGCCTTCGCGCTGGACACGCTCGCGAGCGTCTACCGGCTGCGGGGCATGACCGAGCAGTTCACCGCGTGCCTGGTCGAGCTGATCGACGTGCAGTTCGAGCACGCCAACCCCTGCGGCGCGGCGTGGGGCGTGCGCGAACTGGGCGCGCTGGACCTGCTGGCGGGTGACCTGGACGCGGCGGTGGCGAAGTTCAGCCGCGCCGAGCAGCTGTACCTCGAAAACGGCGAAGACGCCGAGACCTCATCGGAACTGGCGGAGTGCCGCGTGCTGCTGGGGCGAACCGCCCTGGCGCGGGGCGATCGGGACACCGCCCTCGTCCACTTCGCACGAGCACTCGACGGGGTGACCTGCGGCAGCACGCTCGCACGGGAAGTCGAGCGGCTGCGCGACGCCGCGCAGCGCGGTCAGGCGCTGCCGGACACCACCGTGCTGCGAATCGGCGAGTTCGGCACGGTGACTTTCGAACGCCCCTCCCCCACCACTTGACCCACGTCAAACCCCCAACTCCCCAGCCCCTCCTTCCCGTCACACATCACCCATTGGTCCGCGTGTCGCGCACTTCCAAGCCGCGAGTCGAACCTCCAGACACCACGAATTCAACATTCGCGCACGTCGGGTAGTAGTTACCGACCCCCGCACGCCCCTCGGGTAGTACTTGCCGACGCACCAGGGCGGCGCGACCCGCCATCCTTGGCGACCTGCCGCGCGGCGAGCGCACCTCCCGAGCCCCAACGCTCAGTTCGCGCGACCTGAACGTAGAACTCACACGACCTGAGCGTTGAACTCAGGGGTTCTGGGGGTTCGACTCGCGGAGCGAGGGGTGGGGTCAGTCGGCGGGGGAGAGGGACATGGGGCCGTAGACCTCCGACTCGTTGTGCAGGAGGGTCACGCTGGCCACGCCCGCCGCGCGCAGCTCGGGCCAGTGGGCGCTGAGCCAGTCCTCCGCGTCCACCTGGTCGGCGAAGGTGTCCGAACCGGAGGTGTCGACCTCCCGGCCCTGCTCGTCCTGGTACCGCCAGCGGTACTCCACGACGGCCTCCCGCGTTGCGTCCGGGTAACGTTCGACGCCCAGGCTAGGTCGCGCGGGAGAAACGGTGGGGCTTGGTGTGACGCGTCGGACACTCGTGCTGGGCGGCGCGCGGTCGGGGAAGTCCGCGCACGCCGAAGGGCTGCTCACGGCCGACGCGGCGACCTACGTGGCCACCGCGCGGCGCTACCCCGACGACCCGGACTGGGGGCTGCGCATCGCGCAGCACGTGGCCCGCAGGCCCCCCGCGTGGCGCACCGTCGAGGCGCCCGCCCCCAACGACCTGATCTCCCTGCTGGGCGCGGCCGTCGAGGGCGACCCGCCGATCCTGGTCGACGACCTGGCGACGTGGCTGGTGGGCGTGATGGAGGACGTCGACGCCTGGGAGGGGCGCGGCGTCGGCGAGGTGGAGCGGGAGTGCGCGGCGCTGGTCGAGGCCGTCGCCGCGGTGCGCGCCCGGCTGGTGCTGGTCTCCGCGGAGGTCGGCCTCGGCGTGGTGCCCAGCACCCGTTCTGGCAGGCTCTTCCGCGATCACCTCGGCACGCTCAACGCGCGGCTGGCGGAGGTGTGCGACGAGGTCCTGCTGGTCGTGGCGGGCATCCCGTTGAAGCTGCGCGAGTGAGACCGCCTGGAGCCTGAGGAGGCAGCACCCGATGACCGTCGAGTTCCCACCCGTCGAGGCGCCCAGCGAGAGCGCGCGGCGGGAGGCCGTGGCCCGGCACGCGGTGCTGACCAAGCCGGTCGGTTCGCTGGGCAAGCTGGAGGAGCTGGGCTGCTGGGTGGCCGCCTGCCAGGGCGAGTGCCCGCCCCGGCCGTTCACCCGGCCCCGCGTGATCGTCTTCGCGGGTGACCACGGGGTGGCCCGGCACGGCGTGTCCGCCTACCCCAGCGAGGTCACCGGGCAGATGGTGGCCAACTTCCTGGCCGGTGGCGCGGCGGTGAACGTGCTGGCCAACGCGGCGGGCGCGACGGTGCGCGTGGTGGACGTCGCGGTCGACTCCGACACCCCGGTGAGTGATCTGAAGGTGCGCCGCGGTTCCGGGTCCATCGACCGCGAGGACGCGCTGACCCTCGACGAGGCCGAGCGGGCCGTGGAGGTCGGCAGGCGCGTCGTGGACGACGAGGTGGACGGCGGCGCGGACCTGCTCATCGCCGGTGACATGGGCATCGGCAACACCACCCCGTCCTCGGTGCTGATCGCCGCGCTGACCGGCGCGGAGCCGGTCGCCGTGGTCGGTCGCGGCACCGGCGTGGACGACCGCGGCTGGATGCGCAAGACCGCGGCCATCCGGGACGCGCTGCGCCGGGCCCGGCCGGTGCTGGGCGACCCGGTGCGGCTGCTGGCCACCGCGGGCGGGGCCGACCTGGCGGCGATGGCCGGGTTCCTGGCGCAGGCCGCGGTGCGGCGCACGCCGGTGATCCTGGACGGCCTGGTGGCGGGCGCGGCGGCCGTGCTGGCCGAGGAGCTGGCGCCGGGCGCGCGGGAGTGGTGGGTCGCCGGGCACCGCTCGGCCGAGCCCGCGCACGCGCTGGCGCTGGGGCACCTGGGGCTGGAGCCGCTGCTGGAGTTCGACCTGCGCCTCGGCGAGGGTTCCGGCGCGGTGGTCGCGCTGCCGCTGGTGGTGATGGCGACCCGCGTGCTGGCCGAGATGGCGACCTTCGAGGGCGCGGGCGTCTCCGGGCCCGCCTGATGCGCCTGGCGCTGTCGTGGCTGACCGTGCTGCCGGTGCGGGTGGGCGCGGTGGACGCGCGCGCCGCCCGCCGTGCCATCGCGCTGACGCCGCTGGTCGGCGTGCTGCTGGGTGCGGTGGCGGCGGGCGCGCTGACCGCGCTGGCCCAGCTGGGCGCACCGGGGCTGCTGGCCGGGTTGTTGGTGGTGGGCGGGTTGGGGCTGGCCACCAGGGGGATGCACCTGGACGGGTTGGCCGACACGGCGGACGGCCTTGGCTGCTACGGCCCGCCCGAGCGCGCGCTGGCGGTGATGAAGGACGGCGGCGCGGGGCCGTTCGCGGTGGTCACGCTCGTGGTGGTGCTGGGCGCGCAGGCCGTGGCGCTGGGCGAGGTGCGGTGGGGCGCGGTGGTGCTGGCGCTGACCGCCGGGCGGGCCGCGTTCGTGCTGTGCTGCGTGCGCGGTGTGCCCGCGGCGCGGCCGGAGGGGTTGGGCGCGCTGGTGGCGGGCACGCAGTCGCCGCTGGTCGCGGCGGCCTGGTGGGTGCTGCTGGCCGTGGCCGGGTGGTGGGTGGACCCGTGGCGCGGCCCGGTCGGGGTCGCGCTGGCGGCGCTGCTGGTGGTGCTGCTGCTGCGGCACGTGCGCAGGCGCTTCGGCGGTGTCACCGGGGACGTGCTGGGGGCGGCGTGCGAGACGGCCACGCTCGCGGTGCTGGCGGTGTGCGCACTGGCCCCGTGAGTGCGCCCGTGAGCACGCCCGTGAGCACCGGATGATCGGCGACGACCGCCCGCGAGGGCCGTATGATCGGCTCTCTCATGATCACCGATTTCCTGCTCGACCACTCGGCACTGGTCCCGGTGGCGCTGCTCCTGGTCGCGCTCGTCTGCCTCGGCGTCGGCCACCTGCTCCTGCGCGCCAGGCGGCACGGGCAGCGGATCATGTGGGCGCTGGTGGCGCTGTCCGCGCTGCCGGTCCTCGCGCTGACCCTCGTCCCCACCGCCACCGGCCAAGCGGACTACGTGGGCTGCACGGTCCAGTTCGCCCTCCCGGCGCCGGGCAGGGTGGAGCTGCTGGCCAACGTGGCGCTGTTCTTCCCGCTCGTCTTCTTCGCCACGCTGGCCACCCGGCGTCCGCTGCTGGTGCTCGCGGCCGGGGCGGGCCTGTCCGCCGCGATCGAGGCGTTGCAGGCCCTGGTGCCCGTCATCGGCCGCGCGTGCGACACCAACGACTGGGTGATGAACGGCATCGGGACCGTCGTCGGCGTCCTGCTGGCGCGCGCCGCGATCGCGCTCGCGGCGGTCAGCCGAGCTTGACCATCCAGCCGTGCGGGTCGGCGACCCGGCCCTGCTGGATGCCGGTGAGGTGGTCGCGCAGCTTCATGGTGACCTCGCCGGTCGCCCCGCCGGACACGCTGAACCGGCCGTCGGCGTGCTTGACGTGCCCGACCGGGGTGATGACCGCCGCCGTGCCGCAGGCGAAGACCTCGGTCAGCTCACCCGACTCTGCCTTCTTCTCCCACTCCTCGGTGGAGATCCGGCGCTCCTCGACCGCGTAGCCGAAGTCGGCGGCCAGCCGCAGCAGCGAGTCGCGGGTGATGCCGGGCAGCAGCGAGCCGGACAGCTCGGGGGTGACCACGCGCGCGCCCTCGCCCGAGCCCAGGACGAAGAACAGGTTCATCCCGCCCATCTCCTCGACCCAGCGGCGCTCCACCGCGTCCAGCCACACCACCTGGTCGCAGCCCTGCTCGGCGGCCTGGGCCTGGGCGACCAGGGAGGCCGCGTAGTTGCCCGCGAACTTGGCCGCGCCGGTGCCGCCGGGGGCCGCGCGCACGTACTCGGTGGACAGCCACACCGTCACCGGCTTCAGGCCGCCCGCGAAGTACGAGCCCGCGGGCGAGGCGATGAGCACGTAGAGGTACTCCCCCGCCGGGCGCACGCCCAGGCCCTTCTCGGTGGCGAACAGGTACGGCCGCAGGTACAGCGACGCCTCCGCGTCCGAGGGCACCCAGCGGCCGTCGACCGCGACCAGCTCGCGCAGCGACTCCAGGAACACCTCGTCGGGCAGCTCGGGCATGGCGATGCGGCGGGCCGACGCGCGGAAGCGCGCGGCGTTGGCCTCGGGGCGGAAGGACGCGATCGAGCCGTCGGGCTGGCGGTAGGCCTTGAGCCCTTCGAAGATCGACTGGCCGTAGTGCAGCACCATCGCCGCCGGGTCCAGCTCCAGCGGGCCGTAGGGGCGCACCTCGGCGCTGTGCCAGCCCTGGTCGCGCCCCCAGCGGATGGTCACCATGTGGTCGGTGAAGTGCTGCCCGAAGCCCGGCTTGGCGAGTACCTCCGCAACGCGCTCCGGGGTCGCCGGCTGCGGGGCGGGGATCCGGCTGAAAGGCAACGCGGTCGTCATGCGAGCACAGTAGCTCTCACTTCGACCTCAGAAAATCGCCGTCCCGACGCTCGGACGTCCCACCATCCGGCCGAGGGGTGGACCGGCGTCCGGTCACCCACCCGGACAGCCCGCACAGGCCCGTGCCGACGGCCATCACCACCCCGGTGACCACCAGCGCGCCGGTGGGCGCGCTCATCGCCAGCAGCACCGACAGCGCCAGGCCCAGGCACGCGCCGCGCATCGCCCACGTGCCGCCGTCGGTGAGCATCACGCGCGCGGCGGCGTTGCCGAACCCGTAGTGGAAGGCGGTGCCGCAGGCGCCCACGGCCAGCGCCGCGGACGGCGTCATGAGCAGGCCGGACAGGGCCAGCGCGCCCGCGAGGACCTCCAGCGGCCACCGCCCGCGCACCGGCGGCAGGTCACCGGTGCGGGCCATGCCGCCCAGCGTGCGGCCGGCCGAGGCGAGCACGAACCACAGCGCCGAGCACCCGGCCGCCACCGCGGCCACGCCCAGCAGCGGCAGCAGCCACGCGCCGTCGGCCGCGGTCAGCGCGGTGCGCAGCGGCGCGGGCGAGAGCGCCAGCCGCCACTGCCCGAGCTGGCGGTCCAGCGCGACGGCCACCGCCACGCACAGCGCCAGCACCGAGCCGATCGCCACCGGCACGGCGACGCGCAGCTGCCGCGCGGTGAACACGCGGTCGCCGGGGTGCGGGGCGGTGACGCGCTCGAAGCCGGTGAAGGCGACGAACAGCAGGCAGGCGGCCCCCATCAGGCCGTCGAGGCCCGGTCCCGCCGAGGCCGGGACGGTCTCGGGCGGCGGCAGGGCGAAGCAGGTGGCCACCACCAGCACCAGCGTGCCCACCACCACAGCGGTGAGCACCGCGGTGAGCTTCCCGCTCCACCGCAGCCCGGTGGCGCGCAGCCCGGTGACGACCACGACCACGGCGACCGCGGCGAGCGGCCGGTGCTGGGGGAAGGCGTGCGCGGCGACCGCGCCCGCCAGCGCGGCGGCCACGCCCGCGCGCCCGACCAGGTGGGCGCTGGCGGCGATGCGGGCGGGCCACGGCCCGAGGTGGTCGCGGACGTGGGTGTAGCCGCCCGCCGCGTCGGGTCGGGCGCGGTGCTGTTCGGCGGTGGCGAAGGCGCAGCACAGCGCGGCCAGGGCGGCGACCGCCGCGGCGAGCGGGGTCCACGGGCCCGCCAGCGCGGCGGCGGGCGCGAACCCGCTGAAGATCCCGGCTCCCAGCATCGCGCCGAGGGCGAGCACCGCGGCGCTCGCGCGGGGCGTCACTGTCACCGCTCCACAGTTCCAGATGGAGCGGCCGCTGGCGAACGGCCGCACGGTCGACACCTGTTCGTGTTAATTGTTACTCCGAGCTATCGAAGGTGCCCCGACCGGCCTGCTCCGGCGGACCTCTAGCATTCGACCTGATCCACCTCCGTTCCCGTCGCACGACCAGGAAGTGCCGGGAGGAAGCGCCGAGGAGCCGCAGTGACCGCGCCGAAGCTGGCCATCACCGACAGTGATCTGACCGCCACCGCCGACGCCGTGGTGGTAGGCGTCCTGCAGGGCCCGGACGGCCCAGCGCTGGTGTCCTCCGCCGAGGCGGTGAACGCCGCGTTCGACGGAACGCTGCTGGACGTGCTGGGTGCGCTGGGCGCGTCGGGCAAGGCCGAGGAGGTCGTGGCCGTGCCCACCATGGGCAAGCTGGCCGCCCCGCTGGTGCTGGCCGTGGGCCTGGGCAAGCCGGACGCCGACGGCGCGGTCACCGAGGAGCAGGTGCGCCGCTCCTCCGGCGCCGCCGCCCGCGTGCTGGCGGGCAAGAAGCGCGCCGTGACCACGCTGTCCGCGCTGCACCTGGCCGCCGCCGCCGAGGGCACCCTGCTGGGGGCCTACACCTTCACCGCCTACAAGTCCGCCAAGGGCGACGGGCCGGTGGCGCGGGTCGACCTGGTCGCCCCCGCCGAGGGCACCACCAGGGCGCACCGGGCGACGCTGAAGGCCGCCACCGCGATCGCCGAGGCCGTCACCACCGCCCGCGACCTGGTCAACACCCCGCCCAACGACCTGTACCCGGCCTCGTTCGCCGAGCGCGCCGCCGCGCTGGCCAAGGGCGAGGGCCTGGAGGTCGAGGTGCTCGACGAGAAGGCGCTGCGCAAGCAGGGCTTCGGCGGCATCCTCGGCGTGGGCGGCGGCTCGGCCCGCCCGCCCCGGCTGGTCCGGCTGACCTACCGCGGCCCGAAGGCGGCCAAGAAGGTGGCGCTGGTCGGCAAGGGCATCACCTTCGACACCGGCGGCATCTCCATCAAGCCCGCCGCGGGCATGGACGAGATGACCTCGGACATGAGCGGCGCGGCGGCCGTGGTGGCCACGGTGGTGCTGGCGGCGAAGCTGAAGTACCCGCTGGAGGTCACCGCCTGGGTGCCGATGGCGGAGAACATGCCCAGCGGCTCGGCCTACCGGCCCGGCGACGTGCTGAGCATGTACGGCGGCAAGACCGTCGAGGTGCTCAACACCGACGCCGAGGGCAGGCTGATCCTGTCCGACGCCATCGCGCGGGCCTGCGAGGAGAACCCGGACTACCTGGTGGAGACCTCGACGCTGACCGGCGCGCAGGTGGTGGCGCTGGGCAAGCGCACCGCGGGCGTGATGGGCACCGACGAGTTCCGCGACCGGGTGGCCGCGCTGGGCCGCGCGGTGGGCGAGCAGGCGTGGGCCATGCCGCTGCCCGAGGAGCTGCGCGGCGACCTGGACTCCCGCGTGGCCGACCTGGCCAACGTCACCGGCCATCGCTGGGGCGGGATGCTCGCCGCGGGCCTGTTCCTGCGCGAGTTCGTGGCCGAGGGCGTGCAGTGGGCCCACATCGACGTGGCGGGCCCGGCGTACCACACCGGCGGCCCCTACGGCTACACCGCCAAGGGCGGCACCGGTGTCCCGGTGCGCACCTTGGCCGCCGTGCTGGCCGACATCGCGGCCAACGGCTGACCCGCGCCCCGGCGCTCACCCGCGCGGGTGAGCGCCGGGGTCAGCCCTGCCCGGCGGACTTGCGCCGGGAGTACTCGCGCATCCGCTTGGGGTAGCCGACGATGCCCGCGTCGTAGATCGGGATGCCGAGCTTGCGCGCCAGCTTGCGCGCCCCCTCGGTGCCCTCGACGCGCCGCCGGGTCCACTCGCCGTCGTGCGCGACGAACACCACCGTGGTTTCCGTCACGGTCGTCTTCGGCTCGACGTACGCCTCCACACCACGCCGCTGCGCCGCCCACCGCTCCAGGTGCCCGGTGTCGGTGGACGTGGCCGCCCTGAGCACGCCAGGGCGCTGCTTCCTGCGGAAACGGTCGAAAAGACCCATCCGGCCACCTCCTGCGCCGACTCGAAGCGACCATGGTGCCAGGCGGGGTGTTAAGGGGTGGCCAAATCCTCCCAAGAGGACACCGCGTCATCGCCGCCGCCGGACTAATGACAAGATGGCGATACCCGCGCGCACCCGCGCGAAGTAAGGCATCAAGCTCTCCAGGGAGATCCCGTGACCGACACCTCCGCCGACCTTGTGATCCTCGGTGGCGGATCGGGCGGCTACGCCTGCGCCTTCCGCGCGGCGGAGCTGGGCCTGTCCGTCGTCCTGGTCGAGAAGGACAAGCTGGGGGGCACCTGCCTGCACCGGGGCTGCATCCCGACCAAGGCGCTGCTGCACGCCGCCGAGGTCGCGGACAACGCCCGCGAGGGTGACCAGTTCGGGGTCAAGAGCTCCCTGGAGGGCATCGACATCGCGGGCGTCAACTCCTACAAGGACGGCGTCATCGGCAGGCTCTACAAGGGCCTGCAGGGCCTGGCCAAGGCCAACAAGGTCACCCTGGTCGAGGGCGCGGGCACCTTCGTCGCGCCCAACGCGGTCGAGGTCGACGGGCAGCGCTACGTGGGCAAGAACGTGGTGCTGGCCACCGGCTCCTACGCCCGCAGCCTGCCCGGCCTGGAGATCGGCGGCCGGGTCATCACCAGCGACCAGGCGCTGAACCTGGACTTCGTGCCGGAGAAGGTCGTCGTCCTGGGCGGCGGCGTCATCGGCGTGGAGTTCGCCAGCGTGTGGGCCTCCTTCGGCGCGGACGTGACCATCGTCGAGGCGCTGCCCCGGCTGGTGCCCGCCGAGGACGAGTACGCGTCCAAGCAGCTGGAGCGGGCCTTCCGCAGGCGCGGCATCAAGTTCAAGACCGGCGTGAAGTTCACCGGCGCCACCCAGTCCGAGACCGGCGTGTCGGTCTCGCTGGAGTCCGGCGACGTGCTGGAGGCGGACCTGCTGCTGGTGGCCGTCGGCCGCGGCCCCAACACCGCGGGCCACGGCTACGAGGAGGCGGGCGTCGCCATCGAGCGCGGCTTCGTGGTCACCGACGAGCGGCTGCGCACCAACCTGCCCAACGTCTACGCGGTCGGCGACATCGTGCGCGGCCTGCAGCTGGCCCACCGCGGCTTCCAGCAGGGCATCTTCGTGGCCGAGGAGATCGCCGGGCAGAACCCGAAGGTCATCGACGAGGCGGGCATCCCGCGCGTCACCTACTGCAAGCCGGAGGTCGCCTCGGTCGGCCTCTCCGAGGCCGCGGCCAAGGAGAAGTACGGCTCGGTCGAGACGTTCGTCTACGACCTGGCGGGCAACGGCAAGAGCCAGATCCTGAAGACCGCGGGCGGCGTCAAGCTGGTCAAGGCGCCGGATGGCCCCGTGGTCGGTGTCACCATGGTCGGCGAGCGGGTCGGCGAGCTGATCGGTGAGGCCCAGCTGATCTACAGCTGGGAGGCTCACCCCGAGGACGTGGCGCCGTTGATCCACGCCCACCCGACCCAGACAGAAGCCCTCGGCGAGGCCTTCCTCGCCTTGGCCGGCAAGCCGCTGCACGTGCACGGCTGACCGTCGCACCCCAGTCAGCCGATCCCCGACTTACGCACGAGGAGTCAGCGAACGATGGCCTTCTCCGTCCAAATGCCCGCACTCGGCGAGAGCGTCACCGAGGGCACGGTCACCCGCTGGTTGAAGCAGGAGGGTGACCGCGTCGAGGTCGACGAGCCGTTGCTGGAGGTGTCCACCGACAAGGTCGACACCGAGATCCCGTCGCCCGCGGCGGGCGTCCTGCAGAAGATCGTCGCCCAGGAGGACGAGACCGTCGAGGTCGGCGCCGAGCTGGCGGTGATCGGCGACGGCTCCGACGACGCCGGGTCCGGCGACTCGTCCTCCACCGGCGGCGCCACGCCGTCCGAGGAGGCCGAGGAGGCGACGCCGCGGGCCGAGCAGCCGCAGGCCGAGCCCGAGCCCGCCCCGGAGCCCGCCGCGGCCCCGTCCTCGGGCGGTTCCGCCCAGGGCACCCCGGTGACCATGCCCGCGCTGGGCGAGAGCGTCACCGAGGGCACCGTGACCCGCTGGCTCAAGCAGGTCGGCGACTCGGTCGAGGTGGACGAGCCGCTGCTGGAGGTGTCCACCGACAAGGTCGACACCGAGATCCCGTCGCCGGTGGCGGGCACCCTGCTGGAGATCACCGCGGCCGAGGACGAGACCGTCGACGTCGGCGGCCAGCTCGCGGTCATCGGGTCGGGTTCGCCCGCGCCCGCGCGGCAGGAGGCGCCCAAGCCCCAGCCGGAGGCGCCCAAGCAGCAGGAAGCCCCCAAGCAGGAGGCGCCCAAGCCCGCGCCCCAGCCCGAGGCCCCCAAGCCCCAGCCGGAAGCTCCCAAGCAGGAAGCTCCCCAGCAGCAGGCGCCCAAGCAGCAGGCGGGCGAGGAGACCGGCGGCGGCGCGCCGTACGTCACGCCGCTGGTGCGCAAGCTCGCGTCGGAGCACAACATCGACCTGAGCACGCTGAAGGGCACCGGCGTCGGCGGCCGCATCCGCAAGCAGGACGTGCTGGCCGCGGTCGAGGCCGCCAAGGCCCCGGCCCCCGCCCCGCAGCAGGCCGCCCCGGCCGCGTCCGCCCCGGCCCAGCGGGTCGCCTCCACGCCCGCCGTGGACACCAGCGGCAAGCGCGGCACGGTGCAGAAGCTGCCCCGGCTGCGGCAGATCGTCGCGCAGCGCACCCGCGAGTCGCTGCAGGTCTCGGCCCAGCTGACCCAGGTCTTCGAGGTCGACGTCACCAAGATCGCGCGGCTGCGCTCGCGGGCCAAGGCCGCGTTCGAGCAGCGCGAGGGCACCAAGCTCACCTTCCTGCCGTTCTTCGCCAAGGCGGCGGTCGAGGCGCTCAAGCAGCACCCGGTGCTCAACGCCTCGATCGACGAGGAGAAGAAGGAGGTCGTCTACCACGGCGCCGAGCACCTGGGCATCGCGATCGACACCGAGCGCGGCCTGCTCAACGCGGTGATCCACAACGCGGGCGACCTGAACCTGGCGGGCCTGTCGCACAAGATCGCCGACCTGGCCTCGCGCGCCCGCGCGAACAAGCTGACGCCGGACGAGCTGACCGGCGGCACGTTCTCGCTGACGAACCTGGGCAGCAACGGCGCGCTGTTCGACACCCCGATCATCCAGCAGCCGCAGGTCGGCATCCTGGGCGTCGGCGTGGTCAAGAAGCGCCCCGTGGTGGTCACCGACGAGAACGGCGACGACACCATCGCCATCCGGTCGATGGCCTACCTGGCGCTGACCTACGACCACCGGCTGGTCGACGGCGCGGACGCGGGCCGGTTCCTCACCACCGTGAAGAACCGCCTGGAAGAGGGTGCGTTCGAGGCCGACCTGGGCCTGTAGCGCTCCTCGCGTGGTGTTCGACAGGGCCGCTCCCGGAAACGGGAGCGGCCCTGTCGCGTTCGGGAGGGTCGCGTTCGGGGTACGTGGCGCGACCAACACGGTGACCGCTGTGCAACCGGGCCGCCGCTGAGAGACGATCAACCCCATGCGCGTGGTCATCGCAGGCTCCAGCGGCCTCATCGGCACCAGCCTGGTCGCCGCCCTCCGCGGCGGGGGCCACGAGGTGCTGCGGTTGGTGCGCAGGCGGCCCGCCGCGCCGGACGAGCGCGGCTGGGACCCGCCCGCCGGGCGGCTGGACGACGGCGCGCTGGACGGCGCGGACGCGGTGGTCAACCTGTGCGGCGCGGGCGTGGCCGACAAGCGGTGGAACGACGCGCGCAAGCAGGTGCTGCTGGACAGCCGCACGGTGCCCACCGAGGTGCTGGCCGCCGCGGCGGTCGAGCACGGGGTGCCGGTGCTGGTCAACGCCAGCGCGGTGGGCTACTACGGCGACACCGGGGACGCGCTGGTCGACGAGTCGACCCCGTCCGGCGGCGGGTTCCTGGCCGGGCTGTGCCGGGCCTGGGAGCAGTCGGCGGTGGTCGCCGAGCGCGGCGGCATCCGGGTGGTGCGGCTGCGCACCGGGCTGGTGATCAGCCCGGCGGGCGGGCTGTTCGGCCGGATCAAGCCGCTGTTCTCGTTCTTCCTCGGCGGGCGGCTGGGCGACGGCTCCCAGTACATGCCGTGGATCTCGCTGGACGACGCCACCTCCGCGATTCGCTTCGCGGTGGAGCACGAGGCGGTGCGCGGCCCGGTCAACGTGACCGCGCCCAGCCCGGTCACCAACGCCGAGTTCACCCGCACCCTCGGGCACGCGCTGCACCGGCCCGCGCCGTGGGTGGTGCCCGCGTTCGCGCTGAAGGCGGTGCTCGGCGAGTTGGCCGAGGAGGGCGTGCTGGCCGGTCAGCGGGCGGTGCCGAAGGTGCTGGAGCGGCACGGCTTCCGGTTCCTGCACCCGGCGCTGGGCACCGCGGTGGCGGCGGCCGTGCGGGGGTGATGGCGGTTCTCACGGCGCTGGTCGGCGTGCTGCTCGCGGCGGCATCGGTGGTGCTGGGGCTGCTGGTGCGCGGCGAGGAGCCCGGCGTGGACCGCGGGCTGCACGACGCGGCGCTGCGGCTGGGGCCGGGCTTCGAGCACGCGGGCGCGGTGGTCAGCTTCGTGCTCAGCCCCGGTCTGGCCACCATCGTGCTGGTGTCGCTGGCGCTGCGCGCGTGGCTGGCCAGGGACGTGCTGCTGGTCAAGGGGGCGGTGCTGCTGGGCCTGTGCTGGAGCACGGTGCTGGCGCGGCACGGCTACCAGCGGGTGCGGCCGGTGGACTTCCCGAAGTGGAGCTACCCGAGCGGCCACGTCACGGCGGTGACCGCGGTGGCGTTCACCGGGGTGGTGCTGTGCGGCTGGCTGGCGCGCCGCCACCTGGGCCGGGCGGTGGCGCTGGCGGTGGCGGCGGTGGCGCTGACGGCGGCCAGCCGGGTGGTGCTGCGGATGCACTGGTTCACCGACACGGTGGGGTCGGTGCTGGCCGTAACGGGCGTCGGGTTGGTCGCGAGCCTGGCGCTGGGGCTGCTGCCGCCGGGCGTAGGGTCGAGGGGTGAGCAGCACTGACTCCTCCTGCCGCGCCTCGACCGCCCCCTTCGACGTGCGCGTGCTGGGCACCATCGACTACCTGGCGGCGTGGGACCTCCAGCGCGAGCTGGCCACCGCCCGCGCGGACGACGAGATCGGCGACACCCTGCTCCTGCTGGAGCACCCTCCGGTCTACACCTGCGGCAAGCGCACCGAGGACGACGAGCGCCCCAAGGGCGGCGACACCCCGGTCATCGACGTCGACCGCGGCGGCAAGATCACCTGGCACGGTCCGGGCCAGCTGGTCGGTTACCCGATCGTGAAGCTGACCGAGCCGCTGGACGTGGTCGACTACGTGCGCCGCCTGGAGCAGGCGATCATCCACGTGTGCGACCAGCTGGGCGTGCGCACCGGGCGGGTGGACAAGCGCAGCGGGGTCTGGATCCCCGCCGACGACCGGGGCGTGGAGCGCAAGGTCGCCGCGATCGGCATCCGGGTGCAGCGCGGCGTGACCACGCACGGCTTCGAGATCAACTGCAACGCCTCGCTGGACGCGTTCGGGGAGATCATCCCGTGCGGCATCCGGGACGCGGGCGTGGCCTCGCTGTCGCACGAGCTGGAGCGCGACGTGACCGTGGCGGAGGTGCTGCCGATGGCGCGCGACGCGGTCATCGACGCGCTCAACGGCGACCTGCCGCTGACCGACCGGACGCTGGAGCGCCCCCAGCCCGCCGCCGCGGGTGTGACGTTCGCGGTGCGGACCGGCTGACAACACCTCCTCTCCCCCTCTAGAGTTCCGGAATTACGGACCACCAGAGGGGAGACCGGTCGTGCCCATCACCCGACGGCACCTGCTCACCGCGTGCGGTGCGGCGGGGGCCTCGCTGCTGCTGCCCGCCGCACCCGTCCTCGCCGCCCCCCAGGGGGCAGCGCCCGACGACTGGCTCGGCTGGTTCCGCGCGCACCCGCGCGACGTCGCGGTCGTGCTCGACGACGGCCGCGGCGGCCGGGTAGCGCACCGCCCGCATGAGCCGCAGCCCCTCGCCTCCGCGGTCAAGGTCGTGCACCTGGCCGGGTACGAGCTGGCGGGCCTGGACCCCGAGGAGCGGGTGCGGGTCGGCGACTGGGAGCGGTACTACCTGCCGCTGGACGGGGGCGCGCACCCGGCGGCGCTCGCGGAGCTGGGCATCCCGGCCACCAACGGCATGACCGCCGACGACCCCAACCACGAGGTCCGGCTGGACGACCTGGTCGCGGCGATGATCCGGCACAGCGACAACGCCGCCGCCGACTACCTGCGCCACCGCCTCGGCGAGACCCCGCTGCGGGCCGCCGCGGCGCGGTGCGGCTGGCCGGACGCCCCGGCGCCGTGGGTCCTGGGCGACATGCTGCGGCTGGTCCTGGGCAGGCCGGTGAGCGTCGAGCGGTACCTGCGCGACCCCCAGCTGCAACTGGAGGTCATCGGCCGGTTCCCGGACATCCCGGCCACCTACCAGGGGCAGGTGCCGTGGGCGCGGACCACCTGGCGGGGCACCGCCGCCGGGCTGCACAAGACGCACCGCGCCATCGCGGGCGGCCGGTTCCCCCGCGCGCGGGCGCACCTGGAGGCGGGCAGGCAGCTGCCCGACGGGGTCGCGGGCATCGGGCTCAAGGGCGGGTCGCTGGCGGGCGTGCTCACCCTCGGCTGCGCCGTGCGGTGGGCGGACGGGCGCGTCGGCTCGGCCGCCGTGCTGGTCCAAGAGGTCGACGAGGAGCGCTTCGCCGCCGTCGGGGAGCTGTTCGACCTGGTGCTGCGGGCCCTGCTGGAGCAGGCCGCGCTGCGGGAGTTCCAGGTCGTCCTCTCCTAGGATGACCACGGTGGACCTGCTGCAACGACTGGTCGAGCTGGAGGAGCGCGTCGCCGCGCTGGAGGGCGGGCGCGAGGTCGCCACGCCTCCCGAGGCCGGGGACGGCGGCGCCGTCGGCTACCGGGGCCGGGTGACGCTGGCCGAGGGCCAGGTGGAGTGGCGCATCGACCTGGCGCAGGAGTCCGTGCTGGCGCTGGACGACCGGCCGCGCGTCGAGGTGCTGGCCGCGCTGGCGCACCCGGCTCGGGTGGACATCGTCCGGTCGCTGCTGGACCGCGGCGGACAGCCCGCCGCGGCGCTGCAGGAGGCCGCCCGGCTGGGGTCGACCGGGCAGCTCTACCACCACCTCAAGGCCCTGACCTCGGCGGGCGTGGTGGAGCAGGACAAGCGCGGCAGCTACCGGCTGCGCGCGGGCGCGGTGGTGCCCGTGCTCGTCCTGCTCACCGCGGCCTCCGACGTGGCGGGTCAGCTGCGCAGCTGAGGCGCGACCTCGCCTGCGACCAGCTCGACGTGGTCCAGGTCTGACAGGTCGAGCACCTGGAGGTAGACCCGGCTGATGCCGGTGCGCTCGCGCCACTCGCCCAGCCGCTGCACGACCTCGGCGGGCGTGCCCGCCAGACCGTTGAGCCGCAGCTCGTCGACCTCGCGGCCGATGGCGTCGGCGCGGCGGGAGACCTCCGCGTCGTCCTTGCCCACCGCCACCACCAGCGCCGCGGAGCGGGTGATCTCCGCCGGGTCGCGGCCGATCTCGCGGCAGGCGGCGTCCACGCGGGCGAACTGCTCCACGGCGAAGTCGATGCCCACGAACGGCAGGTTGAACTCGTCCGCGTGCTTGGCCGCCAGCGCGGGCGTGCGCTTGACGCCCTGGCCGCCGATCAGCACCGGGATCCTGGCCTGCGCGGGCTTGGGCAGCGCGGGCGAGTCGGTGAGCTGGTAGTGCTTGCCCTGGAACGAGTACGTCTCGCCCAGCGGCGTGCCCCACAGCCCGGTGATGATGTCCAGCTGCTCCTCGTAGCGCTCGAACCGCTCGCGGACGGGCGGGAACGGCAGGCCGTAGGCGGTGTGCTCGGCCTCGTACCAGCCCGCGCCGAGGCCGAACTCCACCCGGCCGCCGGACATCTGGTCCACCTGCGCCACGCTGATCGCCAGCGGGCCGGGGTAGCGGAACGTGGCCGCGGTCATCAGCGTGCCCAACCGGATGGTCCGGGTCTCGCGCGCCAGTCCCGCGAAGGTGATCCACGGGTCGGTGGGGCCGGGCAGGCCGTCGACCGAGCCCATCTTCAGGTAGTGGTCGGAGCGGAAGAACGCGCCGTAGCCCGCGTCCTCGGCGGTGCGGGCCACGCGGAGCAGGTCGTCGTAGGAGGCCCCTTGCTGGGGCTCGGTGAAGATCCGGAGTTCCACGCCCCCAAGCTAACGGCGTCGACCGCGAGATCGCGATTCGGCTCCCGATCGGGGAGCGGCTCCCGGCTGGTAATCATGACGCATGGCGAAGTGGACTGAGGCGGACATTCCCGACCAGAGCGGCCGGACCGCGCTGGTGACCGGCGCGAACTCGGGGCTGGGGCTGCGCACGGCCCAGGTGCTCAGCGGCCGGGGCGCGCGGGTGCTGATGGCCTGCCGCTCCCCCGAGCGCGGGCAGCGGGCGCTGGAGCGCGTGCTGGCGGGCGGCGGCGAGGCCGAGCTGGTGCGGCTGGACCTGGCCGACCTGGCGTCCGTGCGCGCGGCCGCCGCCTCGGTGCGCGAGCTGACCGGGGACGCGCTGGACCTGCTGGTGAACAACGCGGGCGTGATGGGCGGGCCGCTGCGCCGCACCGCCGACGGCTTCGAGCTCCAGTTCGGCACCAACCACCTCGGGCACGCCGCGCTGACCTGGCTGCTGATGCCCGCGCTGCGCGCCCGGCCGGGCGCGCGCGTGGTGACCGTGTCCAGCCTGATGCACTCCGTCGGCGCGCTCGACCTCGCCGACCCGAACTACGAGGTGCGCAAGTACCGCCAGTGGCACGCCTACGGCCAGTCCAAGCTGGCCAACCTGCTGTTCGCCCGCGAGCTGGACCGCAGGCTGCGCGCCGCCGGGCTGGACGTGACCTCCGTCGCGGCGCACCCCGGCACCACGGCCACCGAGCTGAGCGCCAACACGGCCCGCGCGCACGGCAGCAGCGTCATGGAACTGGGCAACAAGATCATCGGCCGGTTCTCCCAGCCGGTCGAGGTGGGCGCGTTGCCGCAGCTCTACGCGGCCACCGCGGCGGGAGCCGAGGGCGGCGGCTACTACGGCCCTGACGGGTTCCGCGGGATGCGCGGCCACCCCGCCCCGGCGACCTCCAGCGCGGCCTCCCGCGACGAGCTGGCGGCGGCCCGGCTGTGGGACCTCACCGCCGAGCTCACGGGCGTCGCGCCCGACCCGGCGTGACGTAGTGTTGACCCGTGACCGTCGTACCTGAGGGTCGGAAGCTGCTGCGCCTGGAAGTGCGCAACAGCCAAACGCCCATCGAGAAGAAGCCCTCCTGGATCAAGACCAAGGCGAAGATGGGTCCCGAGTACCGGGAGCTCAAGGGCCTGGTCAAACGCGAGGGCCTGCACACGGTGTGCGAGGAGGCGGGCTGTCCCAACATCTACGAGTGCTGGGAGGACCGCGAGGCGACGTTCCTCATCGGCGGTGAGCAGTGCACCCGCCGCTGCGACTTCTGCCAGATCGACACGGGCAAGCCCGCCGACCTGGACCGCGACGAGCCGCGCCGGGTCGCCGAGTCGGTGCAGGCGATGGGCCTGCGCTACTCGACGGTGACCGGCGTGGCCCGCGACGACCTGCCCGACGGCGGCGCGTGGCTGTACGCCGAGACGGTCCGCCAGATCCACGCGCTCAACCCCGGCACGGGCGTCGAGCTGCTGATCCCGGACTTCAACGCGGTGCCCGAGCAGCTGGCCGAGGTGTTCGACTCCCGGCCCGAGGTGCTGGCGCACAACCTGGAGACCGTGCCGCGGATCTTCAAGCGCATCCGGCCCGCGTTCCGCTACGAGCGGTCGCTGGAGGTCATCACGCGCGCCCGCGAGGCGGGCCTGGTGACCAAGTCCAACCTGATCCTGGGCATGGGCGAGACGCCGGAGGAGGTCACCGCCGCGCTGCGCGACCTGCACGGGGCGGGCTGCGAGATCATCACCATCACGCAGTACCTGCGGCCCTCGCCGCGGCACCACCCGGTCGAGCGCTGGGTGAAGCCGGAGGAGTTCCTGGTGCACAAGGAGACCGCCGAGTCGATCGGCTTCAGCGGCGTGATGGCGGGCCCCCTGGTGCGCTCGTCCTACCGCGCGGGGCGGCTCTACGCCCAGGCGGTGACCAAGCGCGGCGACGCGCTGCCGGAGAACCTGCGGCACCTGCTGGAGGCGGGCGGCGCGGCGCAGGAGGTCACGTCGCTGCTCTCGGCTCGCTGAGCACCACGCCGTCCAGCTCCAGCGCGTAGTGCGCGCCGAAGGCGCTGGACGGCGTGTGGCAGCCGGGTTCGACCCGGTCCGGCCCGCGGGTCAGCGCGGTGATCGCGCGGACCACCGAGTCCGCCGTGAGGCTGTAGGGGTTGGGGCAGGTCAGCGCCGCCTGCACGCGGTTGCCGCGATCGTCGCGGACCTCGCCCCAGACCTCGGCGCGGGTCTTGGCGCGGGTGCTCGCGCCGGGACCGCCGACCACCCGTCCCAGCAGGGCCTTGCCCAGCGCCCGCACCGGTGGCAGGCGCAGCAGGGGCGCCAGCGCGCCCTGCGCGACGGCCGCGAAACCGGGCAGCGCGGTGAACGTGGTGATGTTCGGGATGCCGGTGGAGCGGTAGGCGGTGCTCACGTCGCCCCACGGGATGGCGACCACCTCGCGCGGCCCCGACCGGAACCCCGCCACCCGCTTGCGGTGCCCCACCGGCACGGCGCGGATCTCGCCGTCCACGCGGGCCCTGCCACCGCTCCCGGCTCCTTCCAGGGCGGTCCGCGCGGTGCCCGCGCTGGCCCCGCCGCCGACGACGAAGGCCAGGTCCAGGTGCGTGGCCGAGGGCAGGGCCCGGTGCAGCAGCGCGGCCAGGCAGTCGGTCGGCACGACGTCGAAACCGGCACCGGGCAGCAGCACGACCCCGGCGGCCACCGCGTCGTCGTGGCGGCGCGCGACGGCTTCGAAGACGTCGATCTCGCCGGTGATGTCGACGTAGTGGGTGCGCGTGTCCAGGCAGGCGCGCACCATCGGGGCGGAGGTGGCGGAGAACGGGCCCGCGCAGTGCGCCACGGCGTCGATGTCGCGCAGGTGCTCGGCGGCGTCCCGCAAGTCGAACGCGCGGTGCTCCAGGCCCAGCTCGCGCGCCAGGGGTTCGAGCTTGTCGCGGGAGCGGCCCGCCAGCACCGGCCGCTCCCCCGCCGCCACGGCGCGCTCGGCCACGAGCGCGCCGGTGTAGCCGTTGGCGCCGTAGACCATCCACGTCATGCCCCGGAAGCTACCAGCGAGTAGCACGGCGTGCCGAACACCGCCCACCCGCACCCGATGCCTCGGCAAGTACTACCCGACGGGGCCGGGAGGGCCGGTAACTACTACCCGACGTGCGCGAACGCGGAGTTCGGGGTGTCCGGGGGTTCGACTCGCGGGGTGGACTAGGAGGCGGAGCGGCGTCGGGCGATCGCTCCGCCTGCCAGGAGCAGCAGGCCGAGCACCGCCACCGGCGCCGCCCAGGCGAGCCGCTCGGCGCGCAGTTCTCCGCAGATTTCGGGCAATGCTTCGGACTCGGCTTCCAGCTCGATGTCGTCGTACCCCATGCCCACGCTGTTGCCGCAGGACACGGAAAGCCCCGAGGGGGAATCGGTTTCCAGCGGCAGGAGCATGATCAACAAACCGGCGAGCAGAAAGGCCGCGCCGACCACCGCGGTGACCGTCCTGGGCGACATGGCGCAACATTACGATGTGTGATGCCGATCGCCTAGGGGGTTGACGGATTAGGGGGTGAACCGTCGTCCCCTAACGGGCCGAATGCCGCAAGTGACCACCGGTCGACGTGGGAACGCGGTTCCTCGCCCCGATCGGTGACGGCGCTACGACGCGCTCAGCGAGTTCGGCGATCCGCACCATTTGAGACGTCGGCGCGCGAAGCGCGGCGGTGAACGGCGACGACCGGTCGTCGGTGTCGTCCAGGACCGCCAGGGTGGCGAGTACAACGGCCACACAAAGGCCGGCCACCACCAAGCCGATGATGGCGATCAGAACCCTGGAGCCGACACCCGGTTGATCCACGCGCGCAGGCTATCGCCCTGGGAACCGCCCTCGACCAGGTCGACCAGGTCGACCAGTTCCGGGCAGGCTTCGGGGACGTCCCACAACTCCAGCAGGCTCGACACGGCGCGGGCGATGTCGGCATAGCGGCTGTCGGGCAGCCCGGAGGGGAGTTCCACCCGCAGCTCCGGACGATCCATGCGCCCCAGCATTGCCGTCACGCGCACGCGAGGGCAATACCACGATCGTGCGCTATTCAGCGGTGGAAATGACCTGGACTGATCACCGCATTTCAGAAGTGACGGGCGTCACTCCCGGTCGGCTAACCGCAGCGCTCCAGCTCCGCCTCGCAGACGCACACCTGCCCGACCACGCCGATCAGCAGCGGGCACACGCCCGGAACGCCCCACAGCTCCAGCAGGCTGGCCACGGCGTGCCGAATGCCGTCGTAGTGCTGCGGGGGCAAGTCGGGCGGGAGCTTGAGATGGAGCTCCAGGTGACTCATGCCCCACAGAATCACCGTTGCGCCGGAGCAACGCAACCCCCGTTCGAGCTACTCCGACCATTCTTCGTGGAATTTGGAATCAATGGTTCGAAACCACGGGCGAATAGTTCGGAACATTTTCGTGACGGGGTGGGTGGTGGGCGCGGCAGGATTCGAACCTGCGACCGCTCGGGTGTAAACCGAGTGCTCTTCCACTGAGCTACGCGCCCGTCGGGCGGGCCCCGGCGGGCGGGCTACCCCCGCAGTGCCGCCACGGCCCTCTTCCACGTCTCCTGGTCCCGCGGCTCACCGGGACCGCGGACCTCGGCGAACCGGACCACGCCCCCGGTGTCGACCAGGAACGTCCCCCGCGTCGCCACCCCGGCGCGCTCGTGGAACGCGCCGTAGGCCCTGGCCACCTCACCGTGCGGCCAGAAGTCCGACAGCAGCGGGAACGGGAACCCCTGCTGCTCCGACCAGACCTTGAGGCTGTACGGCGTGTCCACCGAGACCCCGAGCACCTGGACGTTCCCGTCATCGTAGACGGCGATCTCGTCGCGCACCCGGCCCAGTTCGCCGGTGCACGTGCCGCTGAACGCGAACGGGAAGAACACCAGCAGCACGTTGCGCTCGCCGCGGAACGACGACAGCGCGACGGGCCGCCGGTGGACGTCCTCCAGGGTGAAGTCCGGGGCGGGCCCGCCGACTCCCACCGCCATGCCTAGCGCTTGGACTTCGCGTTCTTCGGCGAGACCAGGCGGATGCCGGTCCAGTCGTCGCCCACGCTGATGTTGGAGGTCAGCGCCAGGCCCGCGGTGGGCACCGCCTCGGCGATGTCGCTGGGCTCGACGTGCCCCGGCCGCCCCGTCTTCGGGGTCAGCACCCAGATCACGCCGTTCTCCGCCAGCGGCGAGGTCGCGTTGATCAGGGCGTCCACCAGGTCACCGTCGTCCTCACGCCACCACAGCAGGACCACGTCCACGACTTCATCGTCGTCCTCGTCGAGCAGATCGCTGCCGATCCGCTCCTCGACCGCGGCGCGCAGGTCGTCGTCGACGTCCTCGTCCCAGCCGATCTCCTGGACCACGATGCCCGGTTCGATCCCGAGCCTGTCGGCGACGCCGACCTTGCCGGCGTCTTCCGCGGCGACCACGGTTTCCACTCCTCCAAGTATGCAACAAGCGGCAGCCGGGGGTCGACTGCCGCGCGGTGTCTCCTACCAGTCGCGGTTAGCGAACACTGTCACCCGTGCCACGCGCAACCGTAAGGGGCAGGACACGCCGCATCGGGTACCCCGGGATGCGCTCCCCTACCCCGATGAGGCAGGCTCTACATACCTCCTATTCGCGCGCGCGCGATGGACACGATCCAGAACTACCGACCGGTAGTGGTGACGGGAAGGTGTCCGGCGGGCAACGATGGAGCTAGAGAACCCAGGAACGAGGAGATCCCTTGGCCCCGCAGAACAACGGCACCACTCCCGAGCGGGTGCGCGTCATCCGTGACGGCTTGGCCGCCCACCTCCCGGACATCGACCCGGAGGAGACCGCGGAGTGGCTGGAGTCGTTCGACGCCGCGCTCAAGGGCGGCGGGCAGCAGCGCGCCCGCTACCTGATGCTGCGCCTTCTGGAGCGCGCCAGGGAGAGCCACGTCGGGGTGCCGTCGCTGACCAGCACCGACTACGTCAACACCATCCCCACCGAGCGGGAGCCCTGGTTCCCCGGTGACGAGGAGGTGGAGCGCCGCTACCGCGCCTGGATCCGCTGGAACGCGGCGATCACCGTGCACCGCGCCCAGCGGCCGGGGGTGAGCGTCGGCGGCCACATCTCGACCTACGCCTCCAGCGCCAGCCTCTACGAGGTGGGCTTCAACCACTTCTTCCGGGGCAAGGACCACCCCGGCGGCGGCGACCACGTGTTCATCCAGGGCCACGCCTCCCCCGGCGTGTACGCGCGCGCGTTCCTGGAGGGCAGGCTGACCGCCGACCAGCTCGACGGCTTCCGCCAGGAGCTCTCGCACGCGGGCCCCGGCGGCGGCCTGCCGTCCTACCCGCACCCGCGGCTGATGCCGGACTTCTGGGAGTTCCCGACCGTCTCCATGGGCCTCGGCCCGATGAACGCGATCTACCAGGCGCGGTTCAACCGCTACCTGCACGACCGCGGCATCAAGGACACCTCCGACCAGCACGTGTGGGCGTTCCTCGGCGACGGCGAGATGGACGAGCCGGAGTCGCGCGGCCTGCTCCAGCTGGCCGCCAACGAGCAGCTGGACAACCTGACCTTCGTGGTCAACTGCAACCTGCAGCGCCTGGACGGCCCGGTGCGCGGCAACGGCAAGATCATCCAGGAGCTGGAGTCGTTCTTCCGCGGCGCGGGCTGGAACGTCATCAAGGTCATCTGGGGCCGGGAGTGGGACGCGCTGCTGCACGCCGACCGCGACGGCGCGCTGGTCAACCTGATGAACACCACGCCCGACGGCGACTACCAGACCTACAAGGCCAACGACGGCGCGTACGTCAAGGAGCACTTCTTCGGGCGCGACCCGCGCACGAAGGACCTCGTGGCGAACATGACCGACGACGAGGTGTGGAACCTCAAGCGCGGCGGCCACGACTACCGCAAGGTCTACGCGGCCTACAAGGCGGCCGTGGAGCACCACGGGCAGCCGACGGTCATCCTGGCCAAGACCATCAAGGGCTACGGCCTGGGCCCGCACTTCGCGGCGCGCAACGCCACGCACCAGATGAAGAAGATGACCCTGGAGGACCTCAAGCTCTTCCGGGACAGCCTGCGCATCCCGATCCCCGACGACCAGCTCGACCCGTACCTGCCGCCGTACTACCACCCCGGCCCCGACGCCCCGGAGATCCGGTACCTGCAGGAGCGGCGCAAGCAGCTGGGCGGGTACGTGCCGGAGCGGCGGGCCAAGTCCAAGGCGCTGGTGCTGCCCGGCGACAAGGTCTACGACGTGATCCGCAAGGGCTCGGGCAAGCAGGAGGTCGCCACCACGATGGCGTTCGTCCGGCTGGTCCGCGACCTGGCCAAGGACCCGGAGATCGGGCCGCGCATCGTGCCGATCATCCCGGACGAGGCGCGCACGTTCGGCATGGACTCGATGTTCCCGGCGCAGAAGATCTACAACCCCAACGGGCAGCTCTACACCTCCGTGGACGCCCAGCTGATGCTGGCGTACAAGGAGTCCGAGCAGGGCCAGATCCTGCACGAGGGCATCAACGAGGCGGGCTCCACGGCCTCGTTCACCGCGGCGGGCACGTCCTACGCCACGCACGGCGAGCCGATGATCCCGATCTACATCTTCTACTCGATGTTCGGGTTCCAGCGCACCGGCGACGGCCTGTGGGCGGCGGCGGACCAGATGGCGCGCGGCTTCGTGCTGGGCGCCACGGCGGGCCGCACCACGCTGACCGGTGAGGGCCTGCAGCACGCGGACGGCCACTCGATCCTGCTGGCGCACACCAACCCGGCGGCGGTGGTGTACGACCCGGCGTGGTCGTTCGAGGTGGCGCACATCGTCAAGGACGGCCTGCGGCGGATGTACGGCGAGAACGCCGAGAACGTCTTCTACTACATGACCGTCTACAACGAGCCCTACCAGCAGCCCGCCGAGCCCGCCGAGCTCGACGTGGACGGTCTGCTCAAGGGCCTGTACCGGTACCAGCCCGCGCGGGGGCAGGACGGTCCGCGCGCGCAGCTGCTGGCCTCCGGCGTGGCCATGCCGTGGGCGGTCAAGGCGCAGGAGGTGCTCGCCGAGGAGTGGGGCGTGCAGGTCGACGTGTGGTCGGCCACCTCGTACTCGGAGCTGCGCCGCGAGGCGGTCGAGGTGGACCGGCACAACCTGCTGCACCCCGACCAGGAGCCGCGCGTGCCGTACGTGACGCAGGCGCTGTCCGGCGCGCCCGGCCCGGTGGTGGCGGTGTCGGACTGGATGACGGCGGTGCCGGACCTGATCCGGCCGTACGTGCCCACCGACATGACGACCCTGGGCACCGACGGGTTCGGCTTCTCCGACACCCGCCCGGCGGCGCGGCGGCACTTCCTGGTCGACACCGAGTCGATCGTGGTGGCCACGCTGGCGGCGCTGGCGCGGCGCGGCGAGGTCGACCGGTCCAAGGTGGTCGAGGCGGCCCGCAAGTACCGCATCGACGACGTGAGCGCGGCGGGCCCGTCCACCTCGGACGCGGGCCTGGCCTGATCCAGGGGCGCGGACGGAGGACCTGACGGAGGTCCGGCACGGGGCGTTTCCCCCACACGGGGGAAGCGCCCCGTGCTCATTCCGCCCCGGTCCGTGTGATCCACCCCATAGAATCGGACAAGACTCCGCGTCCGACGAGGGGATCAATGGGGACGCCTCAGCCTGCGGTGCACCGCACCATCGTCGCGGTCGACGTGGTCGCGTTCGGCGAGCGCAGCAGGCCCCAGCAGGACGTCATCCGGCGCGGCCTGTACAGCGCGCTGGAGCACGCGTTCGACGAGTGCGGCATCCCCTGGGGCGGCGACTGGCCCGGCACCTACCGGGAGGACCGCGGGGACGGGCTGTTCGTGCTGCTGCCGCCGGGGGTCGCCAAGCGCCGGGTGGTCAGCGCGCTGCTGCACCTGCTCGACGGCGAGCTGCGCCGGTACAACGCCATGCTGGTGCCGCAGGCGCGCATCCAGCTGCGCGCCGCGGTCACCGCGGGCGACGTGGCGCACGACGGCAACGGCGCGGTGGGCGCGGAGCTGGTGCTGGCGTTCCGACTGCTGGACTCCGCGCCGCTGCGCGCCGAGCTGGCCCGCTCCGGGGCGGTGCTGGGGCTGGTGGTGTCGGAGCGGTTCTTCGACGACGTGATCCGCGACGAGCCCGCGTGCGAGCCGGAGCTGTACCACCGGGTCGAGGTGGACCACAAGGAGGTGCACACCGCGGCGTGGCTGCGGCTGTACGGCAGCCCGGCGCGGGCGGAGCCCGCCGGGCCGCCGTGGTGGTCGCGGTTGCCGCGCCCGAAGCGGTCGGCCGTCCTGCTGGTGCTGCTGCTGGTCCTCCTGCTGCCCGGTGACGCGCTGCTGGCCGTGCCGCCCGCCGTGCCGCCATGTCCGGCCCCGGTGCAGCTCAACGTGCTCACCTCGGCGGAGAAGGCCACCGCGCTGCGCGGGCTGGCGGTGGACTTCGAGCGGGACTCGCGCGGGGTCGACGGCGACGAGCGCTGCCGCCTGGTCAACGTGCACGTCGGGGTGGACGGGTCGGCGCACGAGGTGGTGCGGGCGCTGAGCCGGGGCTGGCCGGACCAGGACCTGGCCGCGCGGGGGCCGGAGCCGCACGTGTGGCTGCCGGACACCTCCTGGGAGGTGGCGGAGGTGGCCGCGGCGCTGCGGGCCGACGACCGCGACGTCCGGCTGGCCGACCGCGGCCCGGTGGCCTATTCGCCGCTGGTGCTGGGCGTGCCCGCGGCGGAGTGGTCGGGGTGGCCCAACCAGGAGTTCCGCTGGCGCGACGTGCCCAACGCCCGGCTGCCGCTGGCCGGGGTGGACGCCCGGAGCACCGGCGCGGGCGCGGCGGCCGCGGCCGCGCTGGTGCACACCGCGCTGGGTGGTGCGAACACCGCCGCGCTGACGGGCGACGACGTGCCGCGCAGGCTGCGCGAGATCGCCCTGCGCACCGCCGGGGAACCCGCCCCCGCCTGCCCCTCGGCCGACCGGATGGTGCTGGCCTCGGAGAAGGCCGTGCTCAAGGACCACCCGTGCCTGAAGGTGCTCTACCCGTCGGAGGGCACGCTGCACCTGGACCACCCGTTCGTCGAGGTGCGGCGGACCAGCACCCCGCCCAACGAGCGCAGGCAGGCCGTGGTCGGCCGCTTCCTGGACTACCTGCGCGCGCCCTCGGCGCAGGGCACGTTCCGCTGGGAGGGCTTCCGGGACCTGAACTGGGTGCCGCCGTGGCGCGAGGACGTCCGGCCGGACAAACCCGCCCAGCTCGACGCGGCGGTGGACGTGGCGGCGGTGCGCGAGGCGTGGGAGTCCGCGCGCCGCGCGGTGGACGTGGTGCTCGCGGTGGACGGCTCGGCGAAGGCGGCGGAGCTGGCCGACCGGCTGGAGGACCTGGTCGGCGGGCGGGGCGAGGTGCGCCGGCGGGAGTTCTCCGCCGACCGGCTGCCCTCGGCGGTGGCCGAGGCGGTGGCCGAGCGCGGCGCGGGCGTCCCGGTCGTCGTGCTCGTCGAGCGGCCCCGGCCGGTCTCGGAACCGCTGGAGCCCGTGCGCGGCCCGCCGGTGCGGGTGCACGGCGTCGGCTTCACCGCGGGCTCCTGCTCGGCGGTGACCCAGCTGGGCGCGATCAGAGCCGCCTACGGCGGCACTTGCTTCGACAGCACCGAGCACGACGTCCGAGTCGCGCTGGACCGCGTGGCGGGCGGGTTGTGGGGGAGCCGATGACGCGCGTGAGGACCGCACTGGCGGTGGTGGCGGTGGTCGTGGCGGCGGGCTGCGCGGGGCCGCAGCACGACCCGGAGAGCGATGGCACCGGGCCGATCACCTTCGTGGACAGCTCCGACAGCTCCGCCGGGCAGCGGATCGCCGACCTGGTCGAGCAGTGGAACGCGCGCAGCAGCTCGCGCGAGCAGGTGACGTTCGTCCGGATGCCCACGGCCACCGACGCCTACCGGGCCCAGCTCACCTCCAGGGCGCAGGACCTGGCGGCCGGCCGCGGCGGCCAGTACCAGTCGCAGTGCTACGACGTGGTCACCCTGGACGTGGTGTGGACCGCCGAGTTCGCCGACGCGGGCTTCCTGGAGCCGCTGGACCCGGCCGAGTTCGACGCCGGGTTCGACAACGACCGGTTCCTGCCGTCGGCGGTGGAGTCGGTGCGCGCGGGGGGCCGGACGTGGGCGGTGCCATGGCGGGCCGACGCCGGGCTGCTCTACTACCGCGCCGACGTGCTGGCGCGGGAAGGGCTGGAGCCGCCCCGGACCTGGGAGGAGCTGGCCGCGCAGGCCCGCGCGGTCGCCCCGAAGCACGGCCTGGCCGGGTACGTGGGCCAGTTCCAGCAGTTCGAGGGGCTGGTCGTGAACGCGCTGGAGGCGGTGTGGGCCCACGGCGGCGACGCGCGGGACCTGGCCTCGCCGCAGGCCAAGGCCGGGGTGCGGATGCTCGCCGAGGGCGTCGAGCAGGGCTGGATACCGCGCGAGGCGCTGGACTACAGCGAGCAGGAGGGGATCAGGGAGTTCCGCGAGGGACGGGTGCTGTTCATGCGCAACTGGCCCTACACGCGCCAGCTGTTCGCCGCGCCGGACTCGCCGGTGCGGGACGGGTTCGCCGTCACCGCGCTGCCCGGCGTCGACGCGCGGCCCGGTGTCAGCGCGCTGGGCGGCTGGAACCTGGCCGTGTCCCGGTGCTCGACCCGGCAGGCCACCGCGCGGGCCTTCGTCCGGTTCCTGACCTCCGAGGCCAGCCAGCGCGAGCTGGCCGAGCAGGCGGGTTTCCCGCCCACCCTGCGGTCGCTGTACCAGGAGCCGGAGCTCAACGCGCGGCTGCCGCACCTGGGGGTGTTGCGGGCGAGCGTGGAGAACGCCCGCAACCGCCCCCAGTCCAAGCGCTACGACGAGCTGACCGGCGTGATGCAGCGGGCGCTGCACAACGCCCTGCGCAACCCCCGGTCGGTCGACGCCGAACTGGACCGGCTGGCCGCCGACGTCGAGGACGTGCTCAGCGAGCGGTAGCGGCGGCGGCCACCGCCGAGCGCTTGGCCTCCCGGTTCCAGTCGATCCAGCCGCGCACGACCAGCACCGCGAACACGCCGTAGACCAGCGCGCTGAACCACAGCCCGGACTGGATCTGCAGCGGCACGCCGATCGCGTCCACCACCAGCCACACCAGCCAGAACTCGACCAGGCCCAGGCCCTGCAGGGCGAACGCCAGCACGGTGCCGATGAAGATCGCCGCGTCCGGCCACGGCGCCCACGAGGCGTCCAGCGCGTCGAGCACCAGCGCGAACGCGACCGTGCCCACCACGAACGCGGCCGCCACGGCCAGCCGCTCGCGCGGGGTGCCCTTGCGCACCACGACGCCGAACGCGGGATCGCGCCTGCGCGTCCACGCCCACCAGCCGTACACCGTGATCGCCGCGATCACCACCTGCCGCGACGCGAGGCCGCCCAGCTGGGCCGAGGTGTAGACGACGAACAGCAGCGCCACCGACGCCAACTGCACCGGCCAGGTGATGATCGAGCGGCGCTGCGCGAAGAAGACCACCACCAGCGCGCCGACCTGGCCGATGAACTCGGCCCACGACACCTTCTGCCCGAGCAGTGAAAACCCGTGCTCCAACAACACGTGCACCGCGTCCTCCATCCCCGTTCCAGGGCATGGCGGGGCGGCGGACCGCCTGCGCGCCTCTCATCCGGACTTTCACCGTCGGCTCCGGAGTTCCACCGGATCAACCGCCTGGCGGCGGGTCGCGGGCTGTACCGCCGGTTCGGACTTTCACCGAGCCCCGGAGCGCATGTCTCTACTGCCGCAGAACATCGTCCCGCACGGACCTGTTCCCCCACCAGAGGTGACCTGGGGCACAGCGCAGGGCCGTCAGGCGTCGCGGGACGGGATGCGCAACCCGATCGGCGGAGTCGGCGTGGCGTCCACCCGCACGGCCTCCCAGGACCGCGTGCCCGGCGCCTCGGCGTGCTTCGGGGGCGGCCCCACCTCCGCCGCCCGCTCCAGCCAGACCTCCCAGCGCTGCTGCATCGGGCGCACCAGGCCGCCACCGACCCCGACGACCACCACCCCCGCCACCGTGGCCAGCACGGCGATCAGCAGCGGGGTGGTCACCGACGCCGCGATGCCCAGCTGGTTCAGCGCCGCGACCACGCCCAGCGCCACCACGAAGCCGTGCGCGGCCACCGCCGCGGGCCTGGCCCCCGCGCGCCCGCCCAGCGCGCCAGCCACCAGGCGGCGCACCGCCCGCGCGACCGCCGCGGCGACCAGCACCAGCACCAGCGCCACCGCGACCCTCGGCAGGTAGGCGGTGATCGCGGCGACCAGCGCGCCGACCACGTCACCCGCGCCGAACAGCTCGAAGGCCAGCTGCAGGGCGATCAGCAGGACGAAGTAGTGCGCCAGCTTGGCCAGCAACGCCCTGGGCTCGACCGGGACGTGCGCCAGCGCGCCGCGCAACCCGGACCGGTCCACCAGGCGGTCGAAGCCCACCCGCTGCAGCAGGAAACCGACCAGCCTGGCCACGGCCACCGCCACCAGCCACCCCACCAGCAGCACCAGCAGGAAGCCGACCAGCCTGGGCACGAACGTCGCCGTGGCGGTCCACGCCTGGCCGATCCCGTCAGTGATCCGCGTGCCCACGACTCCTCCAGGCGGTGTCCGCGCGATGCCGTCGCGGCGATCCTTTCCCGCCCCCCGCACCCCGGCAACCCGAAGCCGTGGCACGAAAGGGTGACTGACGTGGCGCTCCGCCGCGCGACGGTCCAGAGTGGAGGGACCGGTGGGGACCGGGGAGAGGAGAACGCCCGGCGCGCACGACGCGCCGGGCGTTCTCGCGTTCGACGGCCGCGCCTCCGGCGCGGCCGTCGAACGCTGGTCGGGAAGGCGGCCCTGGCGCGTCGGCAAGTACTACCGGGGGCGGCGGCGAGGGCCGTTCGCCACTACCCGGCGTTGTTCGGGCCGGGTGCCACGCCGATGCGCAGTCCGTCCAGGTAGGACTGGACCTCCTGGGCGGAGGACGTCGCCGTGGGGGCGGGGCGGGGGGTGCCCTGGCAGGTGGCGCTGCTGGGCGGCAGCACGCCGTCGACCAGGTAGCGGTCCACCAGCTTGTCCACGCACGGGTTGCCGGTGCCGTAGAGGCCGTGCCTGCCCTCGTCCAGCACGGTGATCAGGTTGTGGCTCAGCCGGGTGGCCATGGCGGGGCCGCTCTCGTACTGCGTCTGGGTGTCGCCCTCGGCCTGCACGACCACGCCCACCTGGTAGCCGTCGCGCTTGAGCTCCACGGCGGGCTCGGGCGGGGTGAACGAGCGGAAGGCGCAGGTGGTGGGCGCGGCCCGGAGCACGCCGTAGCCGTACGGGTAGCGCTCGCGGAAGATCCGCATGTCCTCGAAGTAGGTGGCCACGTCGGTCGGCCAGTCCACCTCGCAGGTGACCGTGTCGAAGACCCCGGAGCGCAGCTCCTGGCGGGCCGCCAGCGCCATGGCCTCGCTGGTCTCGGCGGGCCCGCCCGCCTTGAGCCGCATGACCACCTTCGCCAGCTCCGACCACAGTGGACGGTAGCGGGCGCCGACCCCGACCGAGCCGTCGAACACCGTGCGGGTCTGCTCCCCCACCGGCTTGACCGCCAGCGCGGCGGCCACCGCCTCGACGGTGTCCAGCACCTGCGCGGCCGTGCCGCCGAGGCCGAAGACGGCGTCGTGCTGGGCCGCCCACGCGGCCCACACCTCGACGTTGCGCCGGTAGGCCACCGCCTGGGCGCGGAACTGCTCGCGCCACACCCACTCCGGGTGCACCGCCGAGTCCAGCACGCTGCGGCCCATCCGCTGCGGGAACAGGCTGCCGTAGACCGCGCCGAGGTAGGTGCCGTAGGAGTAGCCCAGGTAGTTCAGCTTCTCCTCGCCGAGCACCGCGCGCACCACGTCCATGTCCCGCGCGGTGTTGGCGGTGTTGATGAACGGCCGGATGCCGCCCGCGCTGCGGCGGCAGGCGTCCTCGGCGGCGCGCGCCTCGGCCGCCCACTTCGGGAAGTCGGCGTCGGTCGGCCGGGTGTCGGCGGTGGCCAGGTCCGGCACCGCCTGGCAGGTCAGGGCGGTGGAGCCGCCGACGCCGCGCGGGTCGAACCCGATCACGTCGTAGACCTCGGCGGCGCCGGTGCGGGCCAGGTGGGTCGGCATGTTCATGCCGGAGCCGCCCGGCCCGCCGGGGTTGACCACCAGGATGCCGCGGCGGCGGGCCTGGTCGGTGGCCTTGCGGCGGCTGATGTCGACCGAGATCCGGTCCTCCTGGGGCCGCCGGTAGTCCAGCGGCAGCACCAGGGTGGCGCACTCCAGCCCGTCCCGGCACGGCGTCCAGCTCAGCTGCTGGCCGTGGAACTCGGCCAGCGGGTCCGGGTCGGCGGACGAGGGCGCGGCGGTGGCCGCCACCGCGGCGACCACCAGTCCGACTGACACGTACCTGCGCAAGGGCTCCTCCAGGTGGCTCGCGGGACCGGGGTGCTCCGAACCTAGGGGGAGCGCGCCCGCGCTTCAGGCTGAGTCACTCCTTCGGGTCGTCCACCGGGCGACGTGCGAAGGTGGGGGTATGAGCAGCTCAGCCGCCTCGTCCCGGACCACCCTGTCCCGGACCACCCTGCGCGATCTGCGGCGCGCCTCGGGCGACCTGGCGGCGGCCGCCGTGGCCGAGATGGAGCGGCGGCTGCCCTGGTTCCGCCGGATGCCCGCCGACCAGCGGGCCAGCGTGCTGATGCTGATCCAGAGCGGGGTCAACGGCTTCGTCTCCTGGCTGCACGACCCGCAGCAGGCGATCAAGCTGACCGCGGAGGCGTTCCGGTCCGCGCCCAAGGACATCTCCCGGTGGGTCAGCCTGCGCCAGACCGTGGAGCTGGTGCGCATCGCGCTGGAGCTGTTCGAGCAGCGGCTGCCGCAGGTGGCCGCCGACGAGGCCGAGCGCGCGCTGCTCACCGAGGGCGTGCTGCGCTACGGGCGGGAGATCGCCTTCTCCGCGGCGACCTCCTACGCCGCCGCGGCCGAGGCGCGCGGCGCGTGGGACGCCCGGCTGGAGGCGCTGGTGGTCGACGGCATCGTGCGCGGCGACGCCGAGGAGTCCCTGCTGTCCCGCGCCACCGCGCTGGGCTGGGACCCGGCCGCCGAGGCGACCGTGCTGGTGGGCAACCCGCCGTCGGACGACCCGCCCGCGGTGGTGTTCGAGGTGCGCAGCCGGGCCGCGCGCAGCGGGCGCCAGGTGCTGCTGAGCGTGCAGGGCTCGCGGCTGGTGGTGGTGCTGGGCGGGGAGTCGGGCGGGGACGTGCTCGGCCGCATCTCCGAGGCGTTCGGGGCGGGCCCGGTGGTGGCCGGGCCCACGGTGGGCAGCCTGGCCGAGGCGCACCGCAGCGCGGGCGACGCGCTGTCCGGGCTGCGCGCGGTGGTCGGCTGGCCCGCCGCCCCGCGCCCGGTGCGGTCGCTGGACCTGCTGCCCGAGCGGGCGCTGGCGGGCGACCCGGAGGCGGAGTGGCAGCTGGTGGACCGCATCGCCCGGCCGCTGGAGGACGCGGGCGGCTCGCTGCTGGAGACGGTGGACGCGTTCCTGGAGGTGGGCGGGGTGCTGGAGGCCTGTGCCCGCAAGCTGTTCGTGCACCCGAACACCGTCCGCTACCGGCTGCGCCGGGCGACCGAGCTGACCGGGCGCAACGCCAACGACCCGCGCGACGCGCTGGTGCTGCGGGTGGCGCTGTCGGTGGGCAGGCTGGCCCGCGCCCGCGGCCTGTGGTGAGAACCACAGGCACTTCACCGGACCGGTATGGGCGCTTTCCGACAACACCTGACGTCCTTCGACGTTCATCGCCGAGTCGCGATTGTCGGAACCCTACAAACCGAGTCCTGTCGTTTCGTGTGCGGCGGCATCCCGGCGGACGCCGGTCACCGTGTTCAGTGAGCGGGTGATCGCGCTCCTCGCCCCTGGACAGGGGTCCCAGGCACCCGGAATGCTCGCCCCCTGGCTCGACGTCGAGGGGGCGCGCGAGCGTGTCGAGGCGTGGTCGGAGACCACCGGGCTGGACCTGGTGCGGCTGGGCACGACGGCCGAGGCCGAGGAGATCAAGGACACCGCGATCACCCAGCCGCTGGTGGTGGCGCTGGCCCTGCTGGCGTTCGAGGAGCTGCGCCGCCGGGTCGAGCTGCCCTCGGACACCGTGGTGGCCGGGCACTCCGTCGGCGAGCTGGCCGCCGCCGCCGTCGCGGGTGCGCTCAGCTGCGACGACGCCGTGGCGCTCGCCGCGGTGCGCGGCGCCGAGATGGCCGCCGCCTGCGCGCTGACGCCCACCGGCATGGCCGCGGTGCTGGGCGGCGAGCAGGACGAGGTGCTGGCCCGCCTGGCCGAGCTGGGCCTGGTCGGCGCCAACCGCAACGGCGCGGGCCAGATCGTGGCCGCGGGTCCGCTGGCGGCGCTGGACGAACTGGCCGAGCAGCCCCCCGAGCGCGCCAAGGTGCGCAAGCTCCAGGTCGCGGGCGCGTTCCACACCGAGTACATGGCCCCGGCGCAGGAGGCGCTGCGCGCCCGCGCCGAGGGCGTCGTGGTCAAGGACCCGGTGCTGCCGCTGCTGTCCAACGCCGACGGCGCGGTGCTGACCGACGGCGACGAGGTGCTGCGCAGGCTCGTCTCCCAGGTGACCCGCCCGGTGCGGTGGGACTCCTGCCAGGCGGCGATGGCCGAGCGCGGGGTGACCGCCGTGGTCGAGCTGCCGCCCGCGGGCACGCTGACCGGACTGGCCAAGCGCGAGCTGAAGGGCACCCCCGCGGTGGCGATGAAGACCCCCGAGCACGTCGACCAGGTCGTCGAGCTGATCAGCGCGAACCGGACGGAGGCCGACGCGTGAGCACCTTCGCCACCCCTGCCGGTCGCGCGGGCACCCGCATCGTGGGCCTGGGCAGCTACCAGCCCGACACCGTAGTCAGCAACCACGACCTGGCCCAGCGCATGGAGACCTCCGACGAGTGGATCCGCGAGCGGGTGGGCATCGTCAACCGCCGCTTCGCCCGGCCCGAGGAGAAGCTGGTCGACATGGCCGTGGAGGCGGGCGCCAAGGCCGTCGCCGACGCGGGCCTGTCCCCCTCGGACATCGGCGCGGTCGTGGTCGCCACCTGCACCATGCCCTCGCCGATCCCCAACGCCGCGGCGCAGGTCGCCGACCGGATCGGGGTCAAGGCCGCCCCGGCGTTCGACCTCAACGCCGCCTGCGCGGGCTTCTGCTACGCCCTGGGCACCGCCTCGGACATGGTCCGCAGCGGCAGCGCGGACCACGTGCTGGTGATCGGCGCGGAGAAGCTCACCGACTGGGTGGACCCGGTGGACCGGTCCACCGCGATCATCTTCGCCGACGGCGCGGGCGCCGCGGTGGTGGGACCGGCCGACGAGCCCGGCATCGGCCCGGTGGCCTGGGGCAGCGCGGGCGACCTGGTCGACACCATCCACATCGCCGACCGCAACTCGTTCATCTTCCAGGAGGGCCAGTCGGTGTTCCGCTGGGCCACCACCCAGATCGCGCCGGTCGCCCAGCGGGCGGTCGAGGCGGCGGGCCTGACGCTGTCCGACGTGGACGTGTTCGTGCCGCACCAGGCGAACCTGCGCATCATCGAGGCCATCGCCAAGAGGCTGCGCGCCAACGGCGCGCGCGAGGACATGCTCGTCGCGCGCGACATCGTGGAATCGGGCAACACCTCGTCCGCGTCGATCCCGCTCGCCATGGACCACATGCGCGCGGCGGGCCAGATCTCCAGCGGGGACGTGGCACTGCTGGTCGGCTTCGGCGCCGGGCTGTCCTACGCGGGACAGGTCGTCCGTTGCCCGTGACACATCAAGACCCCGGTGGGACAGCCCAGCCGGCGGAGCGTGGAGAAGGAAGGGACTTCCAGTGAGCAACGAGGACATCCAGAAGGGGCTCGCCGAGATCGTCGAGGAGGTCGCGGGGGTGGCGGCCGACGACGTGACCGCCGACAAGTCCTTTGTGGACGACCTGGACATCGACTCGCTGTCCATGGTGGAGATCGCGGTTCAGGCCGAGGACAAGTTCGGCGTCAAGATCCCCGACGACGAGCTGGCCAACCTCAAGACCGTGGGCGATGCGGTGAAGTACATCGCCGCCAGCGCATGACCACTGGCAACGACGTCGTCGTCACCGGGCTGGGTGCCACCACCCCGCTCGGTGGCGACGTCACTTCCACCTGGGACGCCCTGCTGGCGGGCCGCAGCGGTGTCAAGCCGATCACGGCCGACTTCGTGGAGCGGTTCGAGCTGCCGGTGAAGATCGCCGCGCAGCTGGCGGTCGAGCCGACCGACGTGCTGCCCAGGGTCGAGGCGCGCAGGCTGGACCGGTGCGAGCAGGTCGCGGTGGTCGCCGCCCGGCAGGCGTGGGCCGACGCGGGGCTGGGCGAGGACGGGGTGGACCCCGAGCGGCTCGGCGTGGTGGTCGGCACGGGTATCGGCGGCGCGATGACGCTGCTCAACCAGGACGACCTGATCGAGTCCGCGGGCCTGCGCAAGGTCTCGCCGCTGACCGTGCCGATGCTGATGCCCAACGGCCCGGCCGCGCACGTGGGCCTGGACCTCAAGGCCCGCGCGGGCGTGCACGCGCCGGTGTCGGCGTGCGCCTCGGGCGCGGAGGCGCTGGCGTGGGCGTGGCGGATGCTCAGGTCGGGCGAGGCCGACGTGGTCGTGGCGGGCGGCGCCGAGGCGTGCATCACCACCATCACCATGGCGGGCTTCATCCAGGCGCGGACCATGAGCACCCGCAACGACGACCCCGAGAGGGCTTCCCGCCCCTTCGACGTCGACCGGGACGGCTTCGTGCTCGGCGAGGGCGCCGGGATCATGGTGCTGGAGCGCGAGGAGTTCGCCAGGGCGCGCGGCGCGCGCGTCTACGGCAGGCTCGCGGGCATCGGCACCAGCTCCGACGGCCACCACATCACCGCGGCCGACCCGGAGGGCCTCGGCCAGTCCAGGGCCATCGCCGCGGCGATGCGCAACGCGGGCGTGGACCCCGCCGACGTCGGCCACGTGAACTGCCACGCCACGTCCACCCCGGTGGGCGACGTGATCGAGCCGCTGGCCGTGCGCCGGGCCATCGGCGAGCACCCGGTGCTCACCGCGCCCAAGGGCAACCACGGCCACCTGCTGGGCGCGTCCGGCGCGGTGGAGGCGATCACCACGCTGCTCTCGGTCCGGGACGGCATCGTGCCGCCGACGCTGAACCTGGTCAACCAGGACCCCAGGGTGGACCTGGAGGTGGTCACCGGCGAGCCGCGCAAGATCGACCTGGTCGCCGCGGTGAACAACTCGTTCGGGTTCGGCGGGCACAACGTCTCGCTGGTCTTCACCCAGGCCTGACCTCCCACGCCACCGAGGAGGGGGCCGCCCGCGGACCGGGCGGCCCCCTCCTCGCGTCAGCAGGGCTGGAGCTGGGAGGAGGAGCCGTTGACGCCCACCGAGTCCACCCGCAGCTCCCCGCCCTCCTCCTTGAGGGGGTAGACCACGCGCCAGCGGATGCAGTCGGACTGCATGCCGACCGGGGCCTTGGCGATGTCCTGGACGCTGGTGAACGTCATGAGCACGCGCAGCCTGCCGTCGGCGGCGCTCTCCACCCGGTGCACCAGGATGGTGCCGTCGCGGGTGCTCTCGTAGTCCGACATCCAGAGCGAGCGCGGAGTGGTGGTGGAGCGCTCGGCGGTGACGGTGCGGCTCCACCGGTCGTAGTCGTGGGCGTTGATCGCGTCGAAGAACTCCTGGAGCACCGTCCGCACGCGGGCGCCGTCGGGGTGCTGCGCGGCGTCCACGGACAGCCGCACGGTGGGGTCGCCGGGCTGGGCGCTGCGCGGCACGGAGCTGGGCGCGGAGCTGGGCACCGCGATCTGGTCGGCCTTGGCCACGGCGGGGCGGTGGTAGAGGTCCCTGGCGAGCAGCCCGACGCCGACCGAGGCGGCGGCGACCACGAGCACCACGGGCAGCAGCAGGCGGGGCGACACGCGACGAGAGTGCCACAGCGCCCGCGCCCCGCGCAGCCGACCCGGCGCGGCGTCCCCCCGGAGCAGCACCACCACCCGGTTCCGGGCGCTTATTTGCGGCACCTCCCGGACGTACTCGGAACCGAATGGTGCCGTTGCCGTCCGACAACGCCGCGGACCCACTGACAGTAGCTTTCCGGGCACCCTCGCAGGGGGTGCCGTTGAATCCGCAGCTGAGCCGCGCACATCCCGCTGAACTGAACAGTGCCGTTTAGCGGGCGAACATCTTTTTCACCTGTCCGATATGCTTTAAACACCTCTTTCGAGTGATCAGCACACCGCGTATAACACCGACAGTAGGAGTCGACCCCGCTCACCCCGCCCTAACGGTTGGGGCAACTTCCCCTGGTTGGCGGATTGGCCCAGCAGGCTGCGACGTGCGGAAATATGCCGGTCGAAAGTCCAGGGAGGCGAATTCCGATGGATCTCCGCTACGAGGCTTACTGCTTCGCGGACCGTCACTTCTACGACGTGCAAAGTCCGTCGGAAACCGCTGACGACGATTTCTCGCACATCCTCCCGGCCCTGCCGGAAGGCTGGACCGAGACCGATAGGAACATCTGGCGGCACCTGCACCCGGACGGCGTCCGACTGCCGAAGCAGGGCTGGAAGATCCACGTTTCGGCGACCGTGCTCAACGCCGCGCGAGTGCTCCTGGAGACCTTCGAGCACCTGGTCCCGAAGCGAATTCCTTTCAAGTACCTGCGCACCCGGTCGATCGTGCTGGCGCGCAACTCGAAATACGCGCCGAGGGAGGGCAGCGGCAAGCTGATCACCGTCTACCCGGCCGACGAGGCGGAGCTGGAGAGCACGCTGCGCGAGCTGTCCGAGGTCCTGCGGGGCCAGGCAGGCCCCTACATCCTCAGCGACCTGCGCTACGGAGCGGGCCCGCTGCACGTGCGCTACGGCGGGTTCGTCGAGCAGTGGCTGGAGGAGGACGGCAAGCGGGTGCTGGCCATCGAGGGCCCCGACGGCGCGCTGGTCCCGGACCGCCGCAAGCCGACGTTCTCCACCCCCGACTGGGTGGCCCTGCCCGCCTGCCTGGAGCCGCACCTGGCCGCGCGCCGCGCGGGGGACGCGGGCTCGTTCTCGTACGACGTGCTGAGCTCGCTGCACTTCTCCAACGGCGGCGGCGTGTACCTGGCCGAGCGCGAGTCCGACGGCGCGCGGGTGGTGCTCAAGGAGGCCAGGCCGCACGCGGGCCTGGACCGGGACAACGTTGACGCGGTCGCCCGGCTGGTCCGCGAGCACCGGGTGCTGACCCGCCTGGCCGGGGTGCCCGGCGTGCCCGCGGTGCTCGACCGGTTCACCGCCTGGGAGCACGAGTTCGTCGCCATGAGCCACGTGCCGGGCATCCCGCTGGGCCAGTGGCTGGGCCGGCACTACCCGCTGACCCACCACCGGGTCGACGAACAGGCGCTGGCCGCCTACGCGCAGCGCGCGCTCAAGCTGGTCGGCGAGGTCGAGCGGATTCTCGCCGCCGTGCACGAGCGCGGCGTGGTGTTCGGCGACCTGCACCCGCTCAACGTGCTGGTGGACACCGACGACTCGGTGTCGCTGATCGACTTCGAACTGGCCTCCGGGATCGAGGAGGGCCGCAGGCCGACGCTGGGCGCGCCGGGCTTCCAGGCCCCGCCGGACCGCGAGGGCTTCGAGATCGACGAGCACGCGCTGGCCGCGCTGCGCCTCTACGTCTTCCTGCCGCTCAACGCGGTGGTCGAGCTCTCGCCGGTGAAGCTGCGCTCGCACGTGGCGTTCATCGAGCAGCGGTTCGGGCTGCCCCGCGAGTACTGCGCCCGCATCGTGGAGGTGCTCGAACCCAGGGACGCCGCGCCCGGAGGACCGGCGGCCACCCCGCTGGACGAACCGGAGCCGGACTGGGCGGTGGTGCGCAAGTCCATCGCCGCGGCGATCCTGGCCAGCGCCACGCCGCACCGCCACGACCGGCTGTTCCCCGGCGACGTGGAGCAGTTCGAGGTCGGCGGCGCGTGCTTCGCCTACGGCGCGGCGGGCGTGCTGCACGCCCTGGACGTCGCGGGCCAGGGCCGCTACCCCGAGCACGAGCGGTGGCTGCTGGAGGCGGTGCGCCGCGACCCGCCCAAGGAACCCGGCTTCTTCACCGGCGCGCACGGCATCGCGCACGTGCTGGAGAACCTCGGCCACCACGACCTGGCGGGCGAGCTGGTGGACTCCTACGCCGCGCTGCTGCCGGGCACGCGGGACCACGGGCTCGCCTCGGGCCTGTCCGGCATCGCGCTGAACCTGCTGCACTTCGCCGACTCGCGGGGCGAGCAGGCGCACGCCGCGCGGGCGGTCGAGCTGGGCGAGCGGCTGGCCACCGCGCTGGCGCAGGCCGCGCCGCCCGGCGGCAAGGCCAGGGCGGGCCTGCTGCACGGCTGGTCGGGGCCCGCGCTGCTGTTCACCCGGCTATTCGAGCACACCGGCGAGCGGCACTGGCTGGACCTGGCCGAACGCGCCGTCGAGCGCGACCTGGCCGAGACGATGACCGCGCTGGACGGCTCGACGCAGGTGCGCGACGGCAACTTCCGCACGCTGCCCTACGTGGGCGTCGGCAGCGCGGGCATCGCGCTGGCGCTCAACGAGCTGGCCGTGGTCGCGCCGGACCGGCCGGTCGTCGGGCGGCTGCCCGAGCTGGTGGACGCCTGCACCGGCGAGTTCGTCATCCACCCCGCGCTCGCGCTGGGCCGGGCGGGCCTGCTGGCCGCGCTGGTCCACGCGGGCGGACCGCGCGCCGCGGTCGACAAGCACCTGTCCGCCCTGGCCTGGCACGCCGTGCCGCACCAGGGCGGGGTGGCCTTCCCCGGCATCCAGTTGCGACGGCTGTCGATGGACCTCGAAACCGGTGGCGCGGGCGTGCTGCTCGCCATCGCCGCCGCCGTGGACGGAGTCCCCGCGCTGCCGTTCCTCAGAGCTCCGGCCCGCACGGGCCGGTGGGCACAACCCCGTTCGATCCCCGAAGAGGAGTAGTCATGGAGTTCATCCTCGACCTGC
Organism: Saccharothrix coeruleofusca; assembly: GCF_017876325.1. Classification (NCBI taxonomy): domain Bacteria; kingdom Bacillati; phylum Actinomycetota; class Actinomycetes; order Pseudonocardiales; family Pseudonocardiaceae; genus Saccharothrix; species Saccharothrix coeruleofusca. Next base: position 520,775 of record NZ_JAGINV010000001.1, on the reverse strand, counting down.
AGGACCTCGAGGTCCCCGAGGCCCAGTCCAACGCGATGGCCAGCGGCGGCAGCAGCGGCGGCGGCGGCAGCACCACCGCCTCCAACGCGAGCCTGCTGCTGCCCTGCAGCCACTCCACCGTGAGCCTGCTGGCCTGCTGAAAACCCTGAAGAGGGCCTCCCGCTGAGCGGCGCAGGCGAAGTGCGCCGCTCAGCGGGCCACGCAGAGGGTCCGACGGCACCCACCGACTCCACTCGGTGGGGCCGTCGGGCCCTCGCCCCATGATGCGCCCACTTCCCTGGAGGACGGAATGCTGCTCCGCACCGTTGTGCGCCGCGACCCGCGGTGGCTCCTGCTGGGGATCAACGCCCTGGTCGCCACCGCGGCGGGGCTGCTGCTGCCCACCGCGCTGGCGCGGGCGGTGGACGCGGCGCTGACCGGGCGGCTGGACGCGGGCACCGTGCTGGCGCTCGCGGGCCTGGCCGGGGTCGAGCTGGTGGGCGACGCCGTCGGCGTCGTGCTGGCCGCGTCGCTGACCGCGCGCGGGGCGAGCTGGTTGCGGCGGCGGCTGGCCGAGCACCTGCTGGCGCTGGGCCACCCGTCGCCGTTCGCCGCCGGGGACGCGGTGAGCAGGCTGACCGGGGACAGCGCCATCGCGGGCGGGGTGGCGGTGCTGCTGGTCAACCTGGGCATCACGGTGCTCACCGCGGCGGGCGCGGTGCTGGCGCTGGCGCTGCTGGACTGGCGGCTGGCGGCGGTGTTCCTGCTCAGCGTGCCGCCCGCGCTGCTGCTGGTGCGCTCGCACCTGCGGCTGACCGCCGAGGACGTGACCACCTACCAGGAGGTCTCCGGCGAGCTGTCGGCCCGGCTGGTGGACGCGGTCGGCGGGCTGCGCACGATCGCCGCGGCGGGCGCGGCCGACCAGGAGGCGCACCGGGTGCTGCGGCCGCTGCCCCGGCTGGCGCTGGCGGGCGTGGGCATGTGGCGCACCCAGGCGCGGATGATCTGGCGGGCCGGGTTGCTGCTGCCCGCGGTGGAGCTGGCGGTGCTGACCGCCGCCGGGTTCGGCGTGGTGGCGGGGCGGCTGAGCGTCGGCGACGTGCTGGCCGCGCTGGGCTACGTGGCGCTGGGCATGGCCGTGGTCGGGCAGGCGGCGGTGCTGACCGCGCTGGAACGCGCCCGCGCGAGCGCGCGACGGCTGGAGGAGGTGCTGGCCGTGCCCGTGCCCGAGGTGGTGCCGCCGGGATCGGCGCCACCGGGTGAGGTGCGGCTGCGCGGGGTGTGCGTGCCCGACGCGCTGCACGACGTGGACCTGACCGTGCCCGCCGGCGCCTTCTTCGCCGTCGTGGGGCGCTCCGGGGCGGGGAAGTCGTCGCTGGCCGCGGTGATCGGCGGGGTGGTGACGCCCTCGTCCGGGCAGGTCCGCCGCGGCGGCTCGGCGGGGTGCGCGTTCGAGCGGCCCGCGCTGCTGGGCGCCACGGTGGCCGACGCCGTCGGGTACGGGGTCTTCGAGCACGGCGCGACCGCCGACGCCGACCGGGTCGAGCGGGCCTGCCGGGCCGCCCAGGTGCACGACGTGGTGGTGCGGCTGCCCGAGGGCTACCGCACGCCGCTGGCCGACACCCCGCTGTCCGGCGGGGAGGCGCAGCGGCTGGGCCTGGCGCGGGCGCTGGTGCGCGACCCGGACGTGCTGGTGCTCGACGACGCCACGGCGAGCCTGGACACCGTCACCGAGGCCACCGTGGAACGCGCGCTGCGCACGGCGCTGCCGGGGCGCACCCGGATCGTGGTCACCCACCGGGCCGCCACCGCGCGGCGGGCGGACGCCGTGGTGTGGCTGGAGGACGGGCGGGTGCGCGCGGTCGGCCCGCACTCCGCCCTGTGGCGGGACGCGGAGTACCGGGCGGTGTTCGGGTGAACGCCTACTGGAGCGCGCTGGCGGGTCGCAAGCGCGAGGTCGCGGTGCTGCTGGGCTGGTCGGTGGTGGAGGGCGTGCCCGCGCTGCTGGGCGGGCGGCTGGTGGGGCTGGCGGTGGACCGCGGGTTCGCGGTGGGCGACGTGCCCTCGGGCGTGCTGTGGCTGGTGCTGTTCGCGCTGGTCGCGGTGCTCGGCGGGTTCGGGCTGCGGCAGGTGTTCACCCGGCTGGGCGGGGTGGTCGAGCCGATGCGCGACGCGCTGGTGACCGCCGTGGTGCGCGGTGTGCTGCACGACGGCCGGTCGCACCGCGGGCTGCCCGACGCGAGCGCGGTCGCCCGGATCACCCGGCACGTGGAGGTCGTGCGGGACGCCACGGCGGGGGTGCTGGTGCAGGCGCGCGCGCTGCTGGTGACCACGACTGCGGCGCTGGTCGGGCTGGCCACTTCGGTGGCCGAGCTGGCCTGGCTGGTGGTGCTGCCGGTGGTGGCCGCGCTGGTGCTGTTCGGGCTGCTGCTGCCCTCGCTGGCGCGCGGGCAGCGCGAGCTGGTGCTGGCCGACGAGGACGCCGCCGAGGTCGCGGGCGCGGCGCTGCTGGGGCTGCGCGACGTGGTGGCCTGCGGTGGCGCGGCGCGCGCCGCCGCCGAGGTGGGCGAGCGGGTCGACCGGCAGGCGGCGGCGACGGTGCGGATGGCGTGGGCGAGCGCGTTGCGCGGGGTGGTGATCACCCTGGGCGGCTTCGCGCCCCTGGTGCTGCTGCTGGTCGTCGCGCCGGGCATGGTGGCCTCGGGCGCGCTGAGCGCGGGCGAGGTGCTCGGCGCGGTGGTGTACCTGAGCACGAGCGTGCAGCCCGCGCTGCGGCGGCTGGCCGACACCACCAGCACGGTGGTGCTGCGCCTGGTGGTGGCGCTGCGCCGGTTGGCCGAGGCCGCGCCCCCGCCCGCCGCCCCGCCGGGCGGGCTGGAGCCGTCCGGCGGCGGGCTGGAGCTGCGCGGGGCGACCTTCGGCTGGGGCGCGCGCGCCGAGCCGGTGGTGCGCGGGTTGGACCTGGTGCTGCGGGCGGGTGACCACCTCGCCGTGGTGGGGCCCAGCGGCATCGGCAAGTCCACGCTGGCCGGGCTGGTGACCGGGCTGGTGGCGCCGCAGGCGGGCGAGGTGCGGTTCGGCGGGGTGCCGGTGCACCTGGTGCGCCCGTCGGTGCGGCACCGGCGGATCGCGCTGGTGCCCCAGGAGACCTACCTGTTCACCGGCACCGTGCGGGAGAACCTGGCGCTGCTGGCCCCCGAGGCGTCCGACGCCGACCTGCTGCGCGCGGTCGAGGCGGTGGGCGCGGCCGGGGTGGTGCGGCGGCTGGGCGGGCTGGACGGGGCGGTCGGCCACGCGGGCGGCGGGCTGTCGGCGGGGGAGGCGCAGCTGCTGGCGGCGGCCAGGGTGCACGCGTCCCCGGCCGAGGTGGTGGTGCTGGACGAGGCGACCTCGCACCTGGACGCGGCGGCCGAGGCGCGCGTGGAGGAGGCGTTCGCCGCGCGCGGCGGGGTGCTGGTGGTGATCGCCCACCGGCTGTCCTCCGCGCTGCGGGCGCGGCGGGTGCTGGTCATGGACGGCGGGCCCGCGCTGCTGGGCGCGCACGAGGAGCTGCTGGCCGCCTCGCCCGCCTACGCGGACCTGATGGCGGCCTGGCAGCCCGCGTCGACCGGCTGAGCCGACCGGCTGAGCCGACCGGCGGGCTCAGCCCACCCGGTGCAGCCAGGTGACCGGCGCGCCGTCGCCCGCCCTGCGGAACGGCTCCAGGGCGTCGTCCCAGGCCGCGCCCAGGATCTCGTCCACGCCGTGCGCGAAGGACTCGCCGCCCCGGCTGCGGGCGGCCAGCGCGCGCAGCTGGTCCTCCGAGACCACGATGTCGCCGTTGGCGCTGGTCCGGGCGTGCCACAGGCCCAGCACCGGCGCGAAGCAGTAGCGCACGCCGTCCACACCGGGACTGGGGTCCTCGGTGACCTCGAACCGGAGCATCGGCCACGCCCTCAACGCGGCCACGAGTCGGGCGCCCGTCCCGGCTTCGCCGGTCCAGGCGCATTCGGCGCGCAGTTGCCCTGGCGCCGCGGGCTGCGCCGCCCACCTGAGGTCCACTCGCTCACCGAGGGTGCCCGAGATCGCCCACTCGACGTGCGGACAGACCGCAGACGGCGACGAGTGGACGTAGACCACGCCACTGGTGCTGCCACGGGTGCTCACAGCTGACCTCCGCTACTCGACGAGGGACGTCTTCCCCTACGACCTCTCGACAGCGGACGATCTTGCGAATTCCCGACTTGGTCATTCTGCCCGCTGCGGGAGAAGTCCGCCAGAAGAACCAGCACGTGCATCACTCGGGTGGGCGGATACAGGACTTTCGACCCTAATGTGCCGCTCAACGGTCCAAGCGGCGGACCGCCGGGTCACTTTCCGAGGTCAAACGACACCGTCGGGTGATGGGCACATGCCCCTGGTGACGGTGGTCACCCGTGTCGATCGCACGAACCGCCCAGGTCCGCCGTCGCGTCCCGGCGGACGGCGATACCGTGTCCGATCGTGTGGAACGGGGTGATCGCGTGCGCCTGATCAGGCTGGGGACCGAGCCCTCGGCGGTCGGCGCCGACGTGCGCGCCGCCCTGACCGCCTGGGGCGCGGGCGGCTCCGTGCTCGGCGGCGTGGCCCTGCTCGGCGTCCAGCCGCCGGGCTGCCCCCGCCCGCTGGACGCGGTGGTCGTGCTGCCGCGCGGCGTGCTGGTCGTGGTGGGCGTGGACCTGCCCGAGCCCGCGGTGCGGCTGGAGGCCCCGCTGGGCGACCGGTGGAAGACCGACGGCTGGCCGCTGATCCGCCCGGACGGCGCGGTCAGCCCGGCCGCCGAGGCGCTGACGGCCACCACCGCGGTGGCCCGGCGCATCCAGGACATGCGCGGCGAGCCGCTGCCGGTGACCACCGTCGTGGCGGTCGGCCCGTACGTGGGGCAGGTCGTGCAGCCCACCGCTGACCTCAACCGGGGCCTGCGCGTGCTGCACCCCAAGCCGACCACGCTGCTGGCCGCCGCGCGCGAGCTGGCCACCAGCGACCGGCCGTGCTCGGTGGAGCACGCGGCCAGGCTCATCGCCGTGCTCGCGCCCACCGGCTCCCCGCCCGGCCCGGCCGAGCTGCGGGCCGAGGGCTTCTCCGACGCGGCCGCTGATCTGGCCTCGGCGCGCACCATGCTGCTGCCCAAGGTGGGGCCCGCGGCGGCGCGCCGCCGCAAGTGGCTGCCCATCGCCGCGGTGGCCGTGGCGGGGCTGCTGGCGCTGGTCGCGATCGTGGTGGCGGTGTCCTCCGGCGACGCCTCGGACGCCTCGCCGCCTGCCGACGCGCCGCCGGAGCCGACCACCGTGGTGGTGGACGGCCGCAACTTCACGCCGAGGGGCGCCGCGCTGAGCGAGGACTGCGCGGCCCACGCGTTCGGCGACGTGCAGGCGTGGCTGGCCGACCACGAGTGCGCCGAGCTGCGCCGCGCGCAGTACGAGACCGCCGTGGACGGGCGGGCGGTCGGCGTGGCGGTGGCCGAGCTGAGCCTGCCGGACCCGGCGCGGGCCGCCGAGCTGCACGGCCTGGCCTCGGCCGCGGGCACGGGCGGGATCACCGCGCTGGTCAAGGAGGGCAAGTCCTGGGAGGGCGGCCCGAGCTCGTTCGACCGCTCGGCGATCCGGGTGGTGGCCAAGGGCGCCAAGGTGCGGGTGGCGCAGGCGGTGTGGGCGCGGGACGGGTCCGACCCCGCCGACCCGGTGCTGGCCGCGGTGGCCGAGGAGGCGCTGCGGCTGCCCGCCGGGCAGTGAGGCGGTCGGCGAGGCGGTCGGCGGGCGCTCAGTAGTCGGTGCGGGCCAGTCCGATCGCGATCAGCCCGAACGCCACGTGCAGCACGATGACCAGGCCCGCCACCGCGCTCAGCGTCTCGGTGCCCGGCCTGCCCACCAGCCCGCCCCAGGAGAACAGCCAGCCGATCACGGCCACGGCGGACCCCGCCACCAGCACCGGCCACGGCACGTGGGCCACGCACAGCAGCGCGTTCTCGCGCGCCCGGTGCAGCGTGTAGGTCACCACCGGCAGGACCAGGAAGCCCGGCAGGTACACCGCGGTCGGGGCGAGCGCCGGGCCGTCGGGCAGCAGCGTGGTGATCAGGACGAAGGCGCACCACGCCACCGCGGCGCCCGTGACGACGACGGTCCCCCTGGTCACCTCTGCAGTGTAAGCCGCATTTTTCGGCGACCGACCACCATTCGGCGGTACGGCCGCGCGTCGATTGGCGGTGCGGTCTTCTTCGGGAATGTGCACGCGCACCCCACAAGGGTTCATATGCATTCCGGCGGACCCACCCAGCCCGCCGGACCGTCCACTGTGGAGAGTACTGGCCGGGTCCGACCAGCGCCACCGCGCGCGCGTCGCCCCGGCAAGTGACACCGGATCGTGATTTCCCGGCGCACCGGGAAATCCCGCCGCGGCAATTCCGAACAGCCGCGGCAAATTGATCGGGGTCATCCCAGGGGAATGCCTCAGAGGCCGTAGGCTTCCAGCAGCCGCAGCCACACCTCGCTGATCGTCGGGTAGGACGGCACCGCGTGCCAGAGCCGGTCCACGGTCACCCCGCCCACGATCGCCACGGTCGCCGCGTGGATCAGCTCGGCCACGTCCGGCCCGGCGAAGGTCACGCCGACCAGGGTGCGGGTCCGCTCGTCGACCACCATGCGGGCCTTGCCCCGGTAGCCGTCGGCGTGCAGCGCGGACCCGGCCACCGCGATGTCCAGGTCCACCACCCGGACCTCCAGCCCGGCCTCGCGCGCCTTCGCCGCGGTGCGCCCCACCGCGGCCACCTCGGGATCGGTGAACACCACCTGCGGCACGGCGGTGTGGTCGGCCGTCGCCGCGGCCGCGCTCCACGGCTCGGGCGACACCGCGCCGGTGACGATGGCGGTGCCCACCGCGCGGGCGGCGTACTTGCCCTGGTGGGTCAGCGGGGCCCGGCCGGTCACGTCGCCCGCGGCGTAGAGCCAGTCCAGCCCGGCCACCCGGCCGGTGTCGTCCACCGGCAGCGCCTCGCCCGCGGTGAAGCCGAACCGCTCCACGCCCAGGCCGGAGGTCGCGGGCCTGCGCCCGGTGGCCACCAGCAGGTGCTCGCCCACCACGTCCACGCCATCACCGCTCAGGCGGGTGCCGCCCGCCACCAGGGACACCGACCTGGCCCTGGCGTTGGTGACGACCTCGACGCCGTCCGCGCGCAGCCCCTCCAGCACCAGCTCACCGGCGAAGGGCTCGAAGGCGGGCAGCGGCCGCTCCCCGGAGACGACCAGGGTCACCGCCGAGCCCAGCCTGGCCCACGCCTGCGCCATCTCCACGCCGACCACGCCGCCGCCCAGCACCACCAGGGACGTGGGCACCTCCTGGGCCGAGGTCGCCTCGCGCGAAGTCCAGTGGGGCACCTCCGCCAGCCCCTCCAGCGGCGGCGTGCGCACCACGCTGCCGGTGCACACCACCACCGCGCGGGAGGCGGTGAGCACCCGGCCGCCCACGTCCACGCGACGCTCGCCGACCAGCTCGCCGTGACCGCGCACCACGGTCAGCCCGGCGCCCTCGGCCCACGCGACCTGACCGCTGTCGTCCCAGTCCGAGGTGAACCCGTCGCGCCGCTTGAGCACGGCGGCGGCGTCGAGCCGCTCCCCCACCGGCACGCCGGGCACCCGGCGCGCGGCGGCCAGCGCGTGACCGGGGCGCAGCAGCGCCTTGCTCGGCATGCACGCCCAGTAGGAGCACTCGCCGCCGAGGCGCTCGTGCTCCACCAGCGCGGTCCGCAGCCCGCCCGCGGCGGTCCGGGCGGCGGCGTTCTCCCCCACCGGGCCGCCGCCGATCACGATCACGTCGAAGTCGTCGCCCGTCACCGGTCCACCCCACACCACCGGGACCGGCGCGGCAAGTCACTCCGGGTCGAACACCCCGGCCAGCATCTTCAAGATCATGCCGTTCGCGGTCTCCAGCACGTGCTGCCGCTCGTCGGGGGCCACCCGCTCGGCGAGCTTGAACAGCGCGTCCGCGGTCTGCGCGGCCATCCGGAAGGTCAGCATGACCGGCGCGGGCCCGCGCACCTCGTAGCGCCCGCAGAACAGCTCGCGCAGCCGCTCGGCCATCAGCTCGTACTGGTCGATGCTGGCGTCCAGGCGGTGCCCGTCGAGCAGGTCGCTGAACCGCACCCGGCCGAAGCCCGGCACCTCCACCAGCATCCGCAGGTAGACCGCCACGACCTGGCCGATCGCCTCCCGCCAGTCCGGCGCGGGCCCGTCGTCGGCGAACAGCTCCTCCACCTGGGCCAGGTAGTCCTCCATGCCGCGCAGCGCCAGCGCGTGCACCACGGAGCGCTTGTCCGGGAAGTACTGGTAGAACGAACCGATCGGCACGCCCGCGAGCTCGACGATGCGGGCGGTGGTGATGTCGTCGTAGTCGTGCTCGTTCAGCAGCGCCGCGCAGGCGTCGACAATGGCGGTGACGGTCGCCGCGCCCCGCTGCTGAACGGGCTGACGGCGCATCACCTTGGCTAAGCGGTTTTCGGCGGGATTGTCATGCACGCGGGTCATCTTGCGGTATACGGACGAGTAAGCCAAACGCCGGGTAACAAAGACTCGATAACGTGATCCGCACATGAGCACCACTCACATGCCAGTCCGCTAAATAACGGTCCCGCGCGCCGGATCAACCGCGCGGCGCGGGCACCCCGACCGGTTCGACGCTTTCCGAGCGCGGTTTTGCGGAACTCCATTGGCGCGGACGCGGCGGCCGGGTGACGTAGGGCCGCAGCAGCGCGGCCACCGCCAGGCCGGGCGCCACCAGCGGCACGACCGCCGACAGCGCGAGCGCGGTGGAACCCGCGCGCAGCACGTCGCGCGGGATGAGCGCCACGCGGTCCACCACGAACGCCCGCCTGCCGGGGATGGACGCCACGCCCAGCACCACCAGCAGGCAGGCCAGCGCCAGCAGCGCCCGGTGCACCGCGCCGTAGCCGGTCGACTCCGCGGCCAGCATCACCGCCACCCACCCGAGCAGCGCGCTCAGCTGCTGGCGCTCGGTGGTCATCGCCCACAGCAGGCCGCCGACGACCGCCAGGAACGACGTGCGGCCCTCGCACCAGGCGGACGCGGCCTCCAGCCAGCCGGTCGGCGCGCCCGCCCAGGCCACCGGGGCGCGCAGCACGTCCAGCGGGCTGGGGGCGCCGCGGACCTGGCCGAGCACCCAGGCCGCCGACCACAGCGAGACCGCGACCGCGGCGACGAGCTGCCAGCGCGGCCGGGCCACCGCGCACCGGCACAGCCGGACCAGTTCCTGGCGCTGCTCCTTCACCCGTCCCAGCCTGCCCGCGAACGCGGCGCCCACCGCCGGGTTTCACCCGCGTGCCCGCCGCACGCCCCTCAACAGGCGGAACGCGCTCACCGCGGGTACCGACCGGGATCTCACCCGGACGGGTGAGGACCGGGCGGGATCGCTGCGCCGGAGGGGGTCGGCCAAGGGCCGGGGAACGTGTAGATTAGTCGTTCTGCGCGCGCGCAGAACAGCGACAGGCGAAAAAGTAACTGCCTGACAAACGACGGTATCGAGAAATGAGGCACGTTGTCAAGCCCCTCCGACGACCTCCGACTCGTGGAAATCGAATCGGAGCAGGAATACGTGTCGATGCTGTACGGCAGGCTGGACGACCTGCGCGAGCAGAGCTCGAAGCGCCTGGCGGGCGCGCTCCGGCAAACCGGCGGAACGCACCAGATGAGGTCGGAGCGGGACACCTCGGTGGCCATGTACTCCGATCAACTCGCCCAGTACAGCGCGGTGGAGAACGGGCTGTGCTTCGGGCGGCTGGACTTCCACACCGGTGACCGGTTCTACATCGGCCGGATCGGGCTGTTCGACGAGGACAAGGAGTACGAGCCGCTGCTGATGGACTGGCGCGCGCCCGCCGCCCGCCCGTTCTACCTGGCCACCGCCGCCGCGCCGGACGGCGTGCGCAGGCGTCGCCACCTGCGCACCAGGCAGCGCAAGGTGGTCGGCTTCGACGACGAGGTGCTCGACATCAACTCCGCCGAGGCCAGGCACAGCCGGGAGGGGCTGACCGGCGAGGCGACCCTGCTGGCCGCGGTCAACGCCAGCCGCACCGGCCAGATGGGCGACATCGTCGCCACCATCCAGGCCGAGCAGGACCGGATCATCCGCACCGACCTCAACGGCGTGGTGGTCGTCCAGGGCGGTCCGGGCACCGGCAAGACCGCGGTGGCCCTGCACCGCGCGGCCTACCTGCTCTACACCCACCGCCGCCAGCTGGCCAAGCGGGGCGTGCTGGTGGTCGGCCCGAACTCCACGTTCCTGCGCTACATCGGCCAGGTGCTGCCGTCGCTGGGCGAGACCGGCGTGCTGCTGTCCACGGTGGGCGAGCTGTTCCCCGGCCTGACCGCCACCGGGCGCGAACCCGCCCGCACCGCGGCGCTCAAGGGCCGCATCGAGATGGCCGACGTCGTGGCGCGCGCGATCAAGGACCGGCAGGAGGCGCCCTCGCTGGTCGAGATCCCCTTCGACCAGGACGTGCTGCGACTGGACCGGCGGATGATCTCCGACGCGCGCGGCCGGGCCCGGCGCACCCGCAGGCCGCACAACGAGGCCCGCCGCACCTTCCAGCGGGAGATCATCAGCGCGCTGGCCGCGCAGGCCGTGGCCAGGCTCGGCAGGCACCTGCTGGACCAGGCCGACATCGACGACATCCGCCGCGAGCTGCGCGAGGACGACGCGGTGCGGGCCGCGGTGGAGCGGCTGTGGCCCACGCTGACCCCGCAGCGGCTGCTGGAGGAGCTGTTCGCCTCGCCCCAGCGCATCGCCAAGGCCGCGCCCAAGCTCAGCGCCGAGGAGCGGGCGCTGCTGGTGCGCGAGCCGGGCTCGCCGTGGACGCCCGCGGACGTGCCGCTGCTGGACGAGGCCGCCGAGCTGCTGGGCGAGGACGACACCGAGGCCAAGGCCCGCGCCGAGCGGCAGCGCAGGCAGGCCGTCGACTACGCCCAGGGCGTGCTGGACATCCTGGACCTGGAGGACGACGCCGACCCGGACATCCTGATGGCCACCGACCTGGTCGACGCCTACCGGCTGGCCGAGCGGCACGGCGCCGAGCGCTACGAGACCGCCGCCGAGCGCGCCGCCGCGGACCGCACCTGGACCTTCGGCCACATCATCGTGGACGAGGCGCAGGAGCTGTCGGCGATGGCGTGGCGGACGCTGATGCGCCGCTGCCCGTCCAAGTCCATGACCGTGGTCGGCGACATCGCGCAGACCGGCGACATCGCGGGCGCCACGTCGTGGGACCAGGTGCTCTCGCCCTACGTGATGAACCGCTGGAAGCTGACCGAGCTGACGGTCAACTACCGCACGCCCTCGGAGATCATGGCGGTGGCGGCGGACGTGCTGGCGAGCGTGAACCCGGAGCTGGTGCCGCCGACCTCGGTGCGCGACAGCGGCCACGCCCCGTGGTCGCGCCGGGTGGCCGACCTGACCGCCGCGCTGCCCGCGGCGGTGGCCGAGGAGTCCGCGGCGATCGGCGACGGCAAGCTGGCGGTGATCGTGCCCGCCGCCCGGCTGGCGCAGCTGCGCGCGGCGGTCCCCGACGCCACCGACGACCTGGACGCGCCCGTGGTGGTGCTGGGCGTGGTGGACGCCAAGGGCCTGGAGTTCGACTCGGTGCTGGTGGTCGACCCCAGCGGCATCCTGGCCGAGTCGCCGCGCGGGGCCAGCGACCTGTACGTGGCGCTGACCCGCGCCACGCAGCGGTTGGGCGTGCTGCACACCGACGACCTGCCGCCGGTGCTGAGCAGGCTGACCCCCGCCTAGCGGAGTGCGGCGGCGGCGTCAGCGGCCGATCCACCACCCCAGCGCCGCCGCCCCCACCCCGACCACCACGTTGGCCAGCACGTTGGCCAGCGCCCACCCGTACCGCTCGCGCTCCAGCAGCGCCACGGTCTCGTAGCCGAACGTGCTGTAGGTGCTCAGCCCGCCGCAGACCCCGGTGCCCGCCAGCGCCCACACCGCGGGCTCGGCGCCGACCAGCCACCCCAGCGCGAAGCAGCCCGCGACGTTCACCGCCAGCGTCGCCCACGGCAGCGGCGACGGGTACCGCGACCGGACGAACCGGTCCGCCAGGTAGCGCAGCGACGCCCCGGCGGCGCTGCCCAGGAACACCAGCAGGGCGGTCACCCCAGCAGCCTCCTGGTCACCGCGAGGGCCGCCCCGGTGGCGGTCAGCGCGACCACCAGCGTCAAGCCCAAGTACCCCAGCGCCACCGCGCCGCCCAGCCGCACCGCGTCCACCGCGTAGGCCGAGAAGGTGGTGAAGCCGCCCAGCACCCCCACGCCCAGCAACGGACGCACCAGCGGGTGCGCGCGCGGCGCGAACGCCATCAGCACGCCGATCAGCGCGCACCCCAGCACGTTGACCAGCAGCGTCCCCCACGGTCCCGGCACCAGCAGGCCCAGCCCGTACCGGGCCAGCCCGCCCAACCCGCCGCCCAGCGCCACCGCGGCGAGCGCGCCGCGCGGGGCGGTCAACTCGTGCGCAGGTGGTCGACCAGCCGGTCCAGCGCCGCCAGCGCCCGCACGACGTCCTCCCGCTCCCCCGGCTCCAGCCGGTCCAGCGCCGCGCCGATGCGCTTCTCGTGCGCGCTCTGCCACACCGCGAGCTTCTCGTGCCCCAGCGGGGTCACCGACAGCCGCGCCACCCGCCGGTCGGTCGGGTCGCCCGCGCGGGTCACCAGCCCGCCGTCGATCAGCTGGCCGACCAGGCCGCTGACCGTGTTGGGGGCCAGCCGCAGCTCGGCGGCGAGGTCGCCGACCCGCATCGGCGGGCGCTCGGCGAGGGTCTGCAGCAGCTCCACCCGCGCCATGGGCAGCGCGTCCCACGGCCACTCCGAGCGGATGCTGGTGCGCAGGGCGCGGCGCAGCCGCGTGACCACGTCCGTGAGCGTGCGAGCCTCGTCCGACATGGGCCAAGGGTACTGATCCACGGCCGCGGCGGGGTGTCCGGAGTGGAGCATCCCGCATCGGACGCGGATCACCCGCAAGGGTCCGGATTTCGCCCTCGCGGCGGCTGGCAGTGGGTGTGTTGACCCCAGCCGCTAGGCCGATCGGGGTCAAGAGCGTTCCACACCTGCCGCAGTGGTCGTGTCCGTCAGTAACCTCCACGCGACCGAGCAGTGGGAGGTGCGCCTGCCGTGCACGAGCACTCCGCCCAACTGCTGGCCCGCGCGTGGACGCGGGCCGTGTACCAGACCGCGTACGTGCCGATGTCCTCCGCCGAGGTCGAGCGGCACCTGCTCGGCCTGGTGGGCGTGGTGGTCGACGCGCTGCGCGCGGAGCCGTTCCGCCCGGACCCGGCGGGCGCGGTCGGCGAGGAGCTGGTGCGGGCCCGCTTCACCAACCACGAGGCGCTGCAGCGCACGGTGGAGGTGCTGGGCCGTGCCCTGCTGGAGGCCCCGGAGCTGGCCGGGGTGGCGGACCTGCCGGGGAAGGTGGTGGCCGTGCTGGGCGTGCTCGGCGCGAGCTTCGCCTCCGCGGTGCGGCACGACGCCCTCGACCAGCACGAGGAGATCACCTGGGCGCTGCTGTCGGCCAAGCAGCGCGCGGAGCGGGGGCTGCGGGTCAGCGAGGCGCGGTTCCACGAGGTCTTCGACGCCTCCGCGCTGGGCATCGCGGTCAGCGACCTGCGCGGGATCTGCCTGCAGGCCAACGACTCGATGGCGACCATGGCCGGGGTGACCAAGCAGGAGCTGGTGGGGCGCGAGGTGGCCGCGCTGTTCGAGCCGGTGGACGCGGCGGCGCGGGGCCCCGAGCTGGAGCACCGGCAACGCGAGCAGCGCAGGCTGCGGCGCGCCGACGGCGAGGCGCTGTGGGTGCGGGTGGCGGTGTCGCTGCTGCGCGACGAGGACGGGCGGCCCGCCTACCAGGTGACCGTGGTCGAGGACATCAGCGACCTGCACCTGCTGCGCGCGCACCTGGACCACCAGCTGCTGCGCGACCCGCTGACCGGGCTGCCCAACCGGCAGCACTTCACCACCCGGCTGGAGGCGCTGCACGGCTCCTCCGGCGCCGGGATCACCCTGTACCACCTGGACCTGGACGCCTTCTCGGTGGTCAACAACGGTCTCGGCCACGCCGGGGGCGACGAGCTGCTCAGGGAGGTCGGGCGGCGGTTGGAGCGCGTGGTCGCGGAGGAGCGCGCGCTGGTGGCCCGGCTGGGCGGCGACGAGTTCGCCATCGTCGTGGACAACTCCCCCACCACGCCGCGGGTGCCCGCGATGGTGGAGCGGATCTACGCGGCGCTGGCCGAGCCGACCGGGGCCGGGGTGGCGCTGTCGGCGGGCATCGGCGTGGTGGACCGGCCCCCGACCGGGTGGGACGCGGCGGAGCTGCTGCGCGCGGCCAACGCCACGCTGCACCGCGCCAAGCGCCGGGGCGCGCGGCAGTGGCTGCCCTACGACCGGTACGAGGACGACCGCGCGCGCACCTGGTTCGCCCGCGCCGCGCGGATGCCGGGCGCGCTGGACGGCGGCGAGATCGAGGTCGAGTACCAGCCGGTGGTGGCGCTGGCCGACGGCTCGGTGACCGGCCACCTGGCCCGGCTGCGGTGGGCGGAGCTGGGCCACGACGAGTGCGTGGACCTGGCCGAGCGCACCGGGCTGTCGCTGCGGCTGGCGCGGTGGGCGCTGCGCGAGGCGGCCACCGCGGCGGCGGGCTGGGACGCGGGCGCGCTGCACGTGGAGCTGTCGCCGATGCAGTCCAGCGACGAGGACCTGGTCGGCGCGGTGAAGCGGACGCTGGACGAGTCCGGGCTGCCCGCCGACGCGCTGCGGCTGTACCTGGACACCCGGTCGATGCTGGTGGCCGAGGGCGAGGACAACGCGCGGGTGCTGCGGGACAGCGGGATCGCCACCGGGCTGGCCGCGTTCAACGGCGGCCAGGCGGAGCTGGCGCTGCTGGAGGAGCTGGCGGTGGACGCGGTGGTGCTGGCCCCCTCGGTGGTGCGCAGGCTGGCCGGACGCGAACCCGGCCTGCTGCACCGCGCGATCGGCCTGATGCTGCGGGAGATCCGCGCGTCGGGGGTGGCGGTGACCGTGCCCGGCGTGGACACCGAGGAGCAGCGGACGTGGTGGGCGGGCGTCGGCGCGGACCACGCCTTCGGCGAAGCCCTGGGCGCCCCCGTGCCCGACTACGAGCTCTAGCCTCGCGAGTCGCCCATAGGTGGGTGACACCGGGGGCGGGCGTGGTCGTCCTGAGTGTTGAACTCGGGGGTTCTGGGGGTTCGACTCGCGGGGGTCAAAGCTGCTTCACGGCGGTGAGCAGCTTGGTCAGGGAGTCCTTGGCGTCGCCGAAGAGCAGGGTCGTCTTCGGGTGGTAGAGCAGGCCGTTGTCCACGCCCGCGAAACCGGGGCGCATCGAGCGCTTCATGAACACCACGGCCTTGGCGTGGTCGACCTCGAAGATCGGCATCCCGTAGATCGGGCTGGCGGGGTCGTCGCGCGCGCCGGGGTTCACCACGTCGTTGGCGCCCACCACGAGCGCCACGTCCACGCTGCCCATGCCGGGGTTGACGTCGTCGAGCTCCTTGAGGTTCTCGTAGGGCACGTCGGCCTCGGCCAGCAGCACGTTCATGTGCCCCGGCATCCGCCCGGCGACCGGGTGGATGCCGTAGTCCACCCTGATCCCGCGCTTCTCCAGCAGCTGCGCCAGTTCCCGCACGGCGTGCTGGGCCTGCGCCACGGCCAGCCCGTAGCCGGGCACGACGAGCACGGAGTGCGCGTAGCCCAGCAGGATCGCCACGTCCTCGACCGTGCCGGACCGCACGGTGCGCTGCTCGCCGCCCGCGGCGGTGGCCCGTGCGGCGGTGAAGGCGCCGAACAGGATGTTGGCCAGCGGCCTGCCCATCGCCTGCGCCATCAGCCGGGTCAGGATGGTGCCGGACGCGCCGACCAGCGTGCCCGCCACGATCAGCAGCGTGTTGCCCAGCACGTAGCCCGACGCGGCGACGGCCAACCCGGTGAAGGCGTTGAGCAGGGAGATCGCGATCGGCACGTCCGCGCCGCCCACCGGCAGCACGAACAGCACGCCCAGCGCCAGCCCGACCGCGAACAGCGCCACCAGCAGCGGGACCGACGAGGTCGCCACCACGGCGGGCGCCAGCGCCAGGCCGAGCAGCGCGACACCCGCGCCGACGAACCGCCCCGCGGGCAGCAGCACCGGGCGGGTGGTCATCACCTCCTGGAGCTTGAGGAAGGTGACCACGCTGCCGGAGAAGCTCACCGCGCCGATGAGCACGGTCAGCACGGTGGCGACGTCGAACAGCGCCGACCCGTCCACCTCGACGAACTCCACCAGCGCCACCAGCGCCGCCGCCGCGCCGCCGACTCCGTTGAACAGCGCCACCATCTGCGGGATGGCGGTCATCTTCACCGACCGCGCGGCGGGCACGCCGACCACCGCGCCCGCCGCCACCGCGAGCAGGATGAGCGGTCCGTTGTGGACCGCGCCGTGCGCGTAGGCGGTGACCACCGCCAGCGCCATGCCCGCCGCGCCCACGAGGTTGCCCAGCCGCGCGTACCGGGGCGTGCTCAACCCCTTGAGCGCCAGCACGAAGCACAGCGCGGCGACGAGGTAGGCGAGCTGGACCCAGGTGGGGCTCACCGCTTGTGCCCCTTGAACATCTCCAGCATCCGGTCGGTGACCACGAACCCGCCCACCACGTTGACCGTGGCCAGGAACACCGCCGCGAGCCCCAGCGCCAGCTCCGGACCGCCCTCGGCGCGACCGGTGATCAGGATCGCGCCGACCAGGATCACGCCGTGGATGGCGTTGGCGCCGGACATCAGCGGCGTGTGCAGGATGGTCGAGACCTTCGACACGACCTCGAACCCGACGAACACGGCCAGCACGAAGATCGTCAGCAGGTCGATCACAGCAGCTCCCCGGTGGGTCCGTGGCGCACGCGCCCGGCGTGGGTCAGGCAGCAGCCGCCGATCACCTCGTCGTCGAGGTCGGGCCGCACCACGCCGTCCTCGGTCATCGCCAGCAGCAGGTTGGCCGCGTTGCGGGCGTAGAGCCTGCTCGCGTGCACCGGCAGCGAGCTGGGCAGGTTCAGCGCCCCGTGCACCAGGACCTCGCCGACCCGCACGTCCTCGCCGGGGGTCGAGGCGGCGCAGTTGCCGCCCGACTCGGCCGCCAGGTCCACCACCACCGACCCCGGCGCCATCGCCTTGAGCATGTCGTGGGTGACCAGCACCGGCGCCCGCCGCCCCGGCACGGCGGCGGTGCAGATCACCACGTCCGAGGCGGCCACCCGCTCGGCGATCAGCTCGCGCTGCCGCTCCAGGAAGTCCTCGGACTGCTCGGCGGCGTAGACCCCGGACTGGGTCTCCAGGGACAGCTCCAGGAACCGCGCGCCCAGGCTGCGCACCTCCTCGGCGGCCGCCGCCCGCACGTCGTAGGCCTCCACCACCGCGCCCAGCCGCCGCGCCGTGGCGATGGCCTGCAACCCGGCCACGCCCGCGCCCAGCACCAGCACCTTGGCGGGCGGCACGGTCCCGGCGGCGGTGGTGAACATCGGCAGGAACCTCGGCAGCCGCTCGGCGGCGACCAGGACCGCCCGGTAGCCCGCCACCAGCGCCTGGGAGGACAGCGCGTCCATGCCCTGCGCGCGGGTGACGCGGGGCAGCAGGTCGAGGCTGAAGGAGGTCACGCCGCGCTCCACCAGGACGCGCACCAGGTCCAGCTCGGCGGCGGGCGGCAGGAAGCCGATGGTGATGTCGCCCTCCCGCAGCAGCCGGGCGCGCTCCGGGTCCAGCGGCTGCACCGACAGCAGGACCTCGGCGGCGCCCGCCGGGTGGTCGGGGACGACGGTCGCGCCCGCCGCCTGGTAGGCGGCGTCGGGGACGTGGGCGTGCCGCCCCGCCCCGGACTGCACGTCCACCGCGAGGCCCGCGCCGGTCAGCAGCGCCACCGTCTCCGGCAGCGCGGCCACCCGGCGCTCGGCGGGCCGCGACTCCGCGGGGATGCCCACTCTCACGGGGGACCACGTTAGTCGATCAAAGGTGACGCAGGCCACACCGCGCCGTTCACGGTGAACCCGTTCACCCGACCGCCGTCAGTTGATCATGGGGCAGACCCCCGTGGTGCCCGCCGGGAAGAAGTTGGGCAGCAACTCCTCCTTGGAGTAGTACCGGTGGAACACGCTGGTGGCGCCGCCCGAGATCGGCGGCACGATCCACGACCAGTCGGCCGGGCAGGACCGCCCGGCCGCCTCCTCGCGCTGCACGTGGGTCAGGAACCGGTCGGACTCGGTGTGGTGGTCGGTGATGGTCACCCCGTCGGCGGCGAAGGAGTACAGCACCGCCCGGTTCAGCTCGACCAGCACCCGGTCCTTCCACAGCGTGCGCACCGAGGAGGTGTCCAGCCGCATCCGCCGGGCCAGGTAGGGCAGCAGGTCGTAGCGGTCGGTGTCGGCGAAGTTGCGCGCCCCGATCTCGGTGCCCATGTACCAGCCGTTGAACGGCGCGGCCGGGTAGTCGACGCCGCCGATGCGCAGCCGCATGTTGCTGATCGCGGGCACCGCGTGCCAGCGCAGCCCCAGGTCGGCCAGCCAGGGCAGCTCGGGGTGGCGCAGGGTCACCTCCAGCACCGCGTCGCGCGGCAGCTCGACCATGGTGGTGTCGTACCCCGCGCGGGAGACGATCAGCGGCAGCACGTCGAACGGCCCGCGCTTGGGCGGCGGCCGCCAGCCGCGCGCCACCGCCTCGGCGGTCAGCTCGGCGTTGCGCCGGTCGCCCAGCACGCCGCCGTCGGCGCCGACGTACCCGGCGTACCTGATCAGCTGCTCGTTGTGGATGCGCGGCCCCTTCGCGCCGGGCTCGTCCGGCGCGAAGACCGTGATCACCGGCCGGATCTTGCCGCCGTTGGTGGCCAGCCGCAGGTGCTCGACGCACTCGTCGGCGATCTCCTTGGGGTCGCGCAGGTCGCGCAGGTCGCGGACCTTCAGGCTGCGCCAGTAGAGCCTGCCGATGCAGCGGGCGCTGTTGCGCCAGGCCACGCGCGCCCCGAAGGTCAGCTCCTCGGGGGTGTGCCGGTAGGTGCCGGTCGCCGCGATCTCGGCGCGCACCCGCGCCAGCCGGTCCTCGACGGGACCGGCCTCCGGGTGCTCGGCGTGGTGCAGCCGGATGAAGTCCTCCGCCTCCGCGATGTCCACGAAGGGCTCGGCACGCAGGGGGATGGCTTCAGCCGGACACAGGGGAACGGGGGCCATGACGGGACACCGTAGTTGCACTTTCGCGGACCTCGCACAGACCCGCCGGGCACCGGGCGACCGACACGGGGCGCAAGCGGCCTCGCACCGTATGTGCCCGATCGGGTGAGTGGGTGGAAGTCCTGCGGAAACAAGGACTATCGGATGGTTACCCGCCGGAATCACACCGATGACCCGTGATTTACATCACCCTCGGTTTTCCCGTGTCGCGCGCCGCGCCGCCCGCGGTGGCGGACAACTCGGTGGCCGGTCCGTCCGCACCCGCGCTACCGTCGAGCGCATGTGGGGATTCCTGGTCATCTACCTCTGATTTCCGGCTCTGACCGCCAACCCGCGCGCACCGCGCGACGGGGCCCGAGTCATCCCGGAAAACAGGAGCACGACCTTGTCCCACATCGCTTTCCTCAACATCCCCGGCCACGGGCACGTGAACCCGACGCTGCCCGTCGTGGCGGAGCTGGTGGCCCGCGGCCACCGGGTCGGCTACGCGGTGGACAACACCTTCGCCGCCGCCGTCGAGCGCGCGGGCGCCACGCCGGTGCGCTACGAGACCACGCTGCCCGCCGCCGACCAGGTGTGGCCCACCGACCTCGCCCCGGCCATGCACCTGTTCCTCGCCGAGGCGAAGGCCGTGCTGCCGCAGCTGACCGCCGCCTTCGCCGACGACCGGCCCGACCTGGTCGTCTACGACATCGGCGCGTGGACCGCGCGGCTGCTGGCGCAGCGCTGGGGCGTGCCCGCGATCCAGTTCTCCCCCACCTTCGTGACCTACGAGGGCTGGGAGGAGCAGATGGGTGAGGTGTACTCCCAACCCGACGTGCTGGACTTCTTCGACCAGCTCGACGCGTGGCTGCGCGAGCAGGGCTCGGCGGTGGACGGGCGCACCTACGTCGGGCACCCGGAGCGGGCGGTGGTCAGCATCCCGCGCTCGTTCCAGATCAACGGCGACACCGTCGACCCCAAGTACACCTTCGTGGGGCCGTGCCTGGACCGGCGGGCGCACGAGGGGGACTGGGAGGCGCCCGGTTCCGCGCCGGTGCTGCTGATCTCGCTGGGGTCGGCCTACACCGACCGGCCGGAGTTCTACCGGCGCTGCCTGGAGGCGTTCGGCGGGACGCGGTGGCACGTGGTGATGGGCATCGGCAAGCACGTCTCCCCCGCCGACCTCGGCCCCGTCCCGGCCAACGTCGAGCTGCACGCCTGGGTGCCGCAGCAGGCCGTGCTGGCCAAGGCGAGCGCGTTCATCACGCACTGCGGCATGGGCGGGACCATGGAGGGCCTCCACCACGGCGTGCCCATGGTCGGCGTGCCCACGCTGGGCGAGCAGCACATGAACGCCGCGCGGCTGGAGGAGCTGGGCGTAGGGCGCTACCTGCCGCACCCGGAGGCCACCCCCGAACGGCTGCGCGCGGCCGTGACCGAACTGGTCTCCGATCCCGCCGTCGCCACGCGGCTGGCGGAGCTCCAGCGGGAGATCCGGGCGGCGGGCGGCACCCGCGCCGCCGCCGACGTGATCGAGTCCCTGCTGTAGTCACGACGCTGTAGCCACGACGCTGTAGTCACGACCGCGAGGCGGGTCAGCCCGCGCCCCGGCGAGCACCGGGGCGCGGGCGGCTACGCCGATCTCTCCCCGCTGCCCAGCCGGGGGAACGGTTCGGTGGAGAACACGACCTCGACCGGGACCTCGAAGTACTGGGCGATGCGCAGGGCCAGGTACAGGCTCGGGCTGTACTCGCCCCGCTCCAGGTAGCCCACCGTCTGGTAGTGGATGCCCAGCGCCTCGGACAGCTGCCTGCGCGACACCCCTCGCTCCGCGCGCAGCATGGCGATCCGGTTGTGGACGGTCTCGCTCACACCGAGCCCCTCTGCAGCGCCGCCTGACGGCGCTGCTCCATGTCGGCCCCCGACTCCCGGCGGGCCATCCGCCGCAGGATCGTAGGCGCCAGCAGGAAGCCCAGCAGCGCCCACACCCCCAGCACGCCGAAGGTCTCCAGGTGCCGCCACGAGCCGCCGATCTCGGCCGCGGCGGCCTCGTCGGGCAGCATCGCCGAGCGGGTGCCCAGCCCCACCCAGTAGACCGGGAAGACCTGGGCCACGCCCTGCACCCACTGGGGCATCCCGTAGATGGGGTAGAAGATGCCGGAGATCGCGGTCAGCCCCATCATCGGCAGCATGGTCAGGCCCATCGCGCCCTGGGGGCTGCGGGTCAGCGAACCCACCACCGCGCCCCACGGCATGGTGGCCAGCAGCCCGGCCACGAACACCGCCGCCAGCAGCGGCCAGTTCGTGCCGCCGAGCAGGCCGCTGACCACGATCAGGCCCGACACCAGCACGCAGGTCGCGCTGATCAGGGCGTCCAGGGAGACCTGGGTGATCCGGCCCACCAGGTAGCCGACCACGCCGCCGGGCACCGCCTTGGCGCGCAGCAGCGTCCCGTCCTCCCGGTTGACCGCCAGCTGCCCGGCCGGGCCGACCAGGCCGTTGAACGCCACGATCATGCCCAGCGAGCTGGGCATGGTCACCGCCGCCAGCGACAGCGCGGTGCCCTCCACGGTGGAATCGCGCTGCAGGACCAGCACGACGACGAACGCCACCATGACGAACAGGTTGAACGTCTGGTCCGCGCTGAGCAGCGTGTGCCGGAACTCCCGCAGGCCGCGTTCCAGCCCCAGCCGGGCCGCGTGCGCGGTGTGCCCCTTCACAGTGCGGCCACCTCCTCCCCCTGGCCGCTCTCGAACCGCTGCACGAGAGCCATGTACGTGTCCTCCAAGGTGCTGCGCCGCACCTCCAGCTCGGTGACGCCGTCGTCCCCGGCGAGCAGCTCGCGGACGAACCGGGTGGCGTCCTCGGTCGGGTGCACGTGCCGCTGCCCGCCGCTGGTCCAGCGCACCTCCGACTGGCCCGCCACCTGCCTGCCGAGCTGGTCGGGGCTGCCGTCGGCGATGATGCGCCCGCCCGCCAGCACCAGGATGCGGTCGGCCAGCTTCTCCGCCTCGGCCAGGTCGTGCGTGGTGAGCAGGATCGTCATGCCCTCCAGGTCGGCCAGCCGGTGCACCAGGTCGTGGAAGTCCCGGCGCGCGTGCGGGTCGAAGCCCGCGGTCGGCTCGTCCAGGAACAGCAGGTCCGGCTTGCCCACGATGCCGATGGCCACGTCCAGCCTGCGGCGCTGGCCGCCGGAGAGCCTGGCGATCTTCTTGTCCGCGTGCTCGGCCAGCCCGACGGTCTTGATCAGCTCGTCGGTGTCCATCGGCCGGGAGCGCTCCGGCGTGCCGTACGGCTGGTAGTACCGGCCCAGGTGGTGCAGCAGCTCGCGGACCTTCCAGCGGCCGTGGTCGCGCCAGGACTGCAGCACCACGCCCAGCCGGGCCCGCCACGCCTCGTCACCGTGGACCGGCTCCACGCCCAGCACCCGCACGTGTCCCGCCGACGGCGCCCGGAAGCCCTCCAGGATCTCGATCGTCGTGGTCTTGCCCGCGCCGTTGGGCCCGAGCAGCGCCACGACTTCACCGCGCCGCGCGGTGAAGTCGATCCCTCGCAGCACGTCCACGGTCCCGTAGCGCATCCGCAGGTCGCGCACTTCTATGACCAACTGTCCCCACCCCCTCGTCCGACCTCTCCGGCATTGTGTAGCACATCTACTACGGGTAGTCGAAGGAACCCGACATCTTCTCCATCGGCTTAATCGCCTTCACAAGTTCGTGAATCTTCTGTACCTTGCGAAGAGGTCTTCGCCAACGCACTGGGAGGTGTGCGAGATGACCGAAACGCTGCACCCCGTGCTGCCCACCACGCGCAGCACACCGTTCGACCCGCCGCCGGAGCTGGGGGCGCTCCGGGCCGAGAAGCCCATCAGCGAGCTGCGCTTCCCCGACGGCCACCACGGCTGGCTCGTCACCAGCTACGACCTGGTCCGCGAGGTGCTGGCGGACCGCCGGTTCAGCAACCGGGCAGAGCTGCAGCACGCGCCGATCACCGTGGGCGGCCAGGTGGTGCCCACCCAGCCACCCGCCAAGCCCGGCATGTTCATCAACATGGACGCGCCCGACCACACCCGCTACCGCAAGCTGCTGACCGGGCAGTTCACCGTGCGGCGGATGAACCAGCTGCTGCCGCGCGTGGAGCAGATCGTCGCCGAGCACCTGGCCGGGATGCGGGCGCTGGGCTCGCCGGTCGACCTGGTGCCGAACTTCGCGCTGCCGGTGCCGTCGCTGGTCATCTGCGAGCTGCTGGGCGTGCCCTACGAGGAGCGGGAGAGGTTCCAGCGCGACACCGGCAAGATGCTGTCGCTGGACGTGCCGTTCGACGAGATCATGGGTGCCCTCGAACGGGTCGAGCGGTTCGTCGCGGACCTCGCCCGGCGCAAGCGGGACCAGCCCGGCGACGACATGCTCAGCGGCCTGGTCCACAGCGGTGAGCTGACCGACGAGGAAGTCGCCAACATGGGGCTGCTGCTGCTGGTCGCGGGCCACGAGACCACCGCGAACATGCTCGGCCTCGGCACACTGGTGCTGCTGCGCCACCCCGAGCAGCTCGCCGCGCTGCGCGCCGACCCGTCGCTGGTGGACAACACCGTCGAGGAGCTGCTGCGGTACGCCTCCATCATCCAGTTCGGCACCGGGCGCGTGGCGCTGGAGGACGTGGAGGTGGGCGGCAAGCTGGTCGAGGCGGGCAGCACGGTGATCCTGTCGATCCCCGCGGCCAACCGCGACCCCGACCGCTTCGAGCGGCCCGACGAGTTCGACATCCACCGGTCCGCCAGCGGGCACCTCGGCTTCGGCCACGGGGTGCACCAGTGCCTCGGCCAGCAGCTGGCGCGCATCGAGATGCGGGTCGGGTTCAACGCGCTGTTCCGCGAGTTCCCGGACCTGCGGCTGGCGGTCCCCGTGGAGGAGATCCCGATGCGCACGGACATGGGCATCTACGGCGTGCACAGCCTGCCGGTGGCGTTCTCGTGAAGGTCGAGGTGGACAAGGAGCGCTGCGCGGGCGCGGGCATGTGCGCGCTGACCGACCCCGAGGTGTTCGACCAGGACGAGGCGGACGGCACCGTGGTGCTGCTGGACCCGTCGCCCTCCGGCGAGCACCAGCGGAAGGCGCGCGAAGCCGCACACCTGTGTCCGGCAGGCGCGATCCGCGTCGTGGAGTGAACCGGACCGGTCGGGCCGCCCGTCACCGGGCGGCCCGACCGGCATTTTCCAAACCCGATAAATCGGGGCCACTCTGGACACCTGCTCGGCTGAAAGCGTGAAATCCAACGGCGGTCACCCGCGTGCAGGACTTGACGCCGGACCATGTCCCCGTGTCCGAAAACCCTGCTGAACGAGGCTTGCACGCGCTGCGCGCCGCCGCGGGACGGCGAAGGCGCTTCCGCAAGGGCGACATCCTCATCACCGCGGGCGACACCAGCGACGAGGCGCTGCTGATCGAGAGCGGGCTGCTCAAGGTCGTGCTGCCGTGCGACGGGCACGACCCGCTGGTCAGCCTGGTCGGCCCCGGAACGCTGGTCGGCGAGCTGGGCCTGATCTGGCAGCAGCCGCGCAGCGCGCACGTGATCGCCCTGCGCGACGGCGAGGCCGCCTACCTGGCGGCGCGCGTCTTCATGCGCCTGCGCCAGGAGAACGAAGACGTGCGCACCCTGGTGGAGTACACGGCCTACCAGCGCCAAGTGGACAACGACGCGCGGCAGCTGGCGCAGACCCGCGGGGTGTTCCCGCGAGTGGTCGGCTGCTTGCTGCGGTGGAGCGCCCAGCACGGCAGGCGCACCGAGGAGGGCCTGGTGCTGGAGGGGCTGAGCCAGCGGGAGATCGCACAGGCGGTCAACGCCTCCGAGCGGCGCGTCGAGACCCTGCTCAAGTCGCTGCGCGAGAGCGGCCTGCTGCGCACCAGGAGGCTGCGGTACGTGCTGCCCCACCCCGAGGAGCTGGCCCGGCGGTTCGGCATCCCGGAGGAGGGGCCCGCCAGCTGGCTCCGCAATTGAGCGGGGAACTGCCGCCCGGATGGCCCCAGACTCGCCTCCCTACGACTTCACCCCTGGGGAGGTACACCGGTGAACCGGATTCCTGAGCACCGGGCGCTGTTCGGCGTCGACGTCGTGGGCGCGGCGCGGAACGAGGGCCACCACCTCACCGCCGTCCGCCAGGCGGTCGACATGATGGTCGAGCAGGCGCTGCGCCGCGGCGGCATCGGTTCCGCGGACGTGCTGGAGTGGGAGACCACCGGCGACGGCGCACTGCTCACCCTGCCCAGCGGGTGGCTGGGCGCGCTGCTGGACGTGGCGCACCACCTGGACACCATCGCCGAGGAGCACAACCGCTGGTACAAGCCGGACATCCGGTTCCGCATCGCCGTCGAAGTCGGCCCCGTCGGCCCGCAGCCCGGCCTTTACGAACCCAAGATCGCCCACGCCCGGCTGCTCGGCGCACCCGCGTTCAAGGAGCTGTTCGCCCGCTGCGCCGAGCACAACCCCGACACCACGACCTGCCTGATCCTGTCCGAGCAGGCGCTGCGCGCGGTGTTCGGCGGCGGCTACACCAGGTACGCGCGCCGATCGGACTTCGCACCGGTCCCGGTGCGGCACAAGGAGTTCGCCGAGACGGCGTGGGTGCGCGTGCCCGGCTTCGACGCCCGCAGCATCCGCGAGTTCGCCGCACGCGCCGAGCCCCGGGAGTCCCCAGCGACGCCCCACAGCGTGACCAACACCGTCCACGGCACGATGAACGGGGTGCAGGCCGGGACCATCACGGGCGGCGTGCACATCGGCGGACCGCGATGAGCGAAGCCGCGCCCGCCGAGAACAAGGACGCGGAGAAGGTCGAACCGGAGCACCGGCTCATCCCCACCACCGCGAACACCGCGCACGGTGGCGTCTCCGGCGCGCAGGTCGGCACCGTCACGGGCAACATCACCATCCACAACGGGGTGGCGAGCCAACCGGACCTGCGGGTGCTGCGCGCTACCGACGACGAGATCAACGAGGTGCGCCACCACTTCGAACCGCCGGGGCACTTCCGCGACGCCGGCCGCGCGCTCATCGACAAGCGGGTCGTGGTGCTGGCCGGTCCGGGCACCGGTCGCACCTACACCGCTCGCAGGCTGCTGGTCGACCTCGGTGCGACCGCCGTGGTCGACGCGAACCGCGACCGCCCACTCGGCTCGTTCCAAGCCGACGAGCTGCGCAGCGGCGAGGGATACGTCTGGGACGCCACCGAGCTGGGCGAGCGGCCGTTCACCGACCGCGAGTTCACGCAGTGCCTGGGCGTGGTGCGATCGGTCGGGTGCCACCTGGTGATCGTGGTCGACCGCCGAACCCAAGCCCCCTCGGCCGCCGCCGACCACGTGGTCACGCTGCTCGCG
Organism: Saccharothrix coeruleofusca; assembly: GCF_017876325.1. Taxonomy (NCBI): domain Bacteria; kingdom Bacillati; phylum Actinomycetota; class Actinomycetes; order Pseudonocardiales; family Pseudonocardiaceae; genus Saccharothrix; species Saccharothrix coeruleofusca. Next base: position 494,181 of record NZ_JAGINV010000001.1, on the reverse strand, counting down.
CCCAATGCACTGGCAGTCGCCCAGGAGACGATCCGCAAGCTGAGCCCGGACGCCGTCGAAGGGCCGACCATGGTGCTCAAGTCCGACTTGGCACCGGTGCTGGCCGACCGAGACCCGCCGGAGAAGGCGGTCCGCGCGGCGGCACTGGCGGTCCGCGTCTGCTTGGGCGAACTGACCGCCTCCGAGGCGCTGGCACAGCTGGAGGAAGACGTCGAGGACGCGGTCGCGCACTGGCTGCGCGAGTGGTCGACGCTGGAGTACTCGTTCTCCTTCGCCGTGGCCCTGCTGGAGAACCAGCCGTACGACGAGGTGGTCACGCACGCCCTGGCGCTGGACAAGAAGATCCGCGAAGCCGAGCTGCCCGAGGACAAGAAGCTGCGGCCGAGGCGCGTGTTCGACTCCTCCAAGGAGCAACTGCTGCGCGACGTGGGCGCGACGACCGTGGTGCGCAAGCACCCCAAGCACGACGGCCTGCGTGAGGAGACGGTCCGCTTCGAGCGCCAGGGCTGGGCCGCGGTGGTGCTACGCCGCCTGTGGCGCGAGTACCCGATGGCGCAGGAAATCCTGTGCGAGTGGATGTGCGCCCCCGCGATGCTGAGGCGGTTCCGCGAGGCCACGCGACGCGCGCTGTGCGCGTTCATCACCGAGGTCCCCGCCCACGACCCGCTGCGTGTGCTCGACAACCTCGCCGCGCGAGGTGGCGTTACCTACAAACCTCTGATCGCGTCGACCCTGCAACACCTGGCGGACGACCACAGGTTGGCTCCGCTGGTCGAGCAGGCCTTGGAGTCCTGGACGAAGAACAAGGGCTCCCCCTACCGCCAGTGGACCGCGGCATGGGTCTACGGCTCACCGTTCGGCAGGCGCGACGTGCACCACGCGCTCGCCCGGTTGGGCAGGATCGCCGAGTCCACGAACTACGCCGCCCAGAACGGGGTGGTGTACGCGGTGCTGAGCATGCTGGAGGACCGTCACCTCCACACCGCGGTGCTGGACCAGGTCGTGTCGTGGACCTCGGGCCGGGGCCGCCGCAACGGTCTGCGCCCCGTGTCGTTGGCGCTGGGCCTGTGGATCGCGGGTTTCCCCGCGCACAGGCCGCGGTGGTTGGAGGACCTCCACCTCGAAGCCACTCACCCCCGCCAGGTGCGGGCACTGGCGAATATGGTCATGGGCGACGACCAGTTCGGCGACGTCGCCATCAACCGCCTCTCCGCGCTGGCCGTGGAGTCGCGGTGGAAACCGACGAGCGCCGCGCGGCTGGTGCGCCTGGCAACATTGATCTGCGACGACCTGAGCTGGTGGGGCAGACGCGCGACAGTGCGACGCCTGGCCCGCTGCCACCCGACTCGGCGCACCGAGCTCCACCGCGCGTTCCGCGCGGCACGCCGGGTCCAGCGTCGCGATTGACCCGCGATCCGACAGATCGTTGGCCGCCTTCCCCGTCGCCTGCCGACCATTGCCAGCACCCGCCACTATCAGTCCGCTCAGCGTCCGCGGAGCTGTCCACAGGTGCGACAGCCGAGCGCCCCAACCACCGCCCTGGTGAACTACTTGACGCTTGCCCGAACTGCGTTCGGCAACTTCGGTGGCTCGCGACCACCGCAGTACCAGCAACCCGCAGTCTCCCTCCTCCTCGCGTTCATCACGCATCGCGACTCCCGGTGCGGTACACGGTCGTGACCGTTGCAGCGGACCTTGCGGTTACACAAAGCGGAGCGCCCCTTTTGAGCACGAACACTGATCAAATATCATGCTCGACCTTTGCATGATCGAATACGTTCCTGCGGTGTGGCGAAAATTTCGATACAGTGACCAACCGTCAAAAACAGCCAAAAGGCACGTAACATGAAGATTATTGTCACATTGAGCACTGCGGCGCTGATCGGGTGTGGCACCTCCGACCAGCCCGCGACTCCTCCGCGGAACGAGCCGACGCAGAGCACACCTGCCGCCTCCACCATCGAACCCGCCAAGCTCGGCGAGTCACGCCGGGACACTGGCCATCGCTACTATCCTGAGATCGCGTTCACAGTGTTGCAGTTCAAGGAGTCCACCGAATTGCCCACCGACAGTGAATTTTGTCCGCCCGCAATCCCAGCGAGTAACGGAAAGTGGGTTGCCGTGCAGGTCAAGGTAGTCAACGAAGGCACTGAACCCGTCACCTTGACCACTAACGCCAACCAGTCGCTTTACGATGACACCCGTCGATACGAGTCGGAACCCTTGGGGGGCTGTTCACCCGCTGGACTGTTGGAGGCCAAACTTCAACCAGGCGATCAGGAAACCGGGATCTTCGTGTGGGACGTGCGGCCCGACGTAACCCCCGACCGGGTCGAACTTATCGTCACAGATCGTCACGGAATCGACCGCGAGAGGCCAGGAGCTCTGTTCTCCCTCCATTAGAGTACCGAAAGCGGCCACGAGTCCCCTGTACCGGTGGAGAGACTCCGCCGGTGCACAAGCGTGCACTGTTGTCCGCCCCTTTAGAAAGCTGTCGCGGCGAGCGCAGCTCTTACTCCTCGCGGTCCCCGGACGGGCCGCCTTGACGAAGAAAAGAAACTCTGAACACAGGAGCGCCGGGGCCACGCCTGGCGGGTCGACTACCGGATGAGTCGGCTGGTGTAACCGGCGTTGACAAGTCGCTCGTAGGCCGCTTGGACCTCGGCGGGCACCTCCTGAGGGATGGCGTACCCGGCATCCGCGAAGACGGTCATGCGCTGCGTGTCCCCGACCAACATGCTGATGACGAAGTCGACATCACCGATCCCGACCACGTACTCATCGATCGGCGGACGGTGCGAGGTGCAGATGACGTCCAGCTCGGGCCAGAGCTTCCGACACGTGGCATAGGCGCGACGCTCCTGGTACGGACGGGACACCAGGACAGCCGACGAGACCTCGATCCCCTGAGCCTGCAACACCCTCCGGCTCAACTCGAAGTTCTCGGCCGTATTGGTCGCCTCGGTCTCGATGACGATCGCCTCGTCCGGCACGCCGCGCTCTAGGGCGTACTCCCGGTAGTGAACGGCTTCGCCACGGGGAAAACGCTTGACGGTCGTTGGGGCGTTCGCGCCGGTGAACAGCAGCAGTGGAACGGTTCCGGCGTCGTACAGCTCGACGGCCCGAACCGCCACACCGATGTCATGGCTGCCCAGACCGATCCCGACATCGGCGGGACGCATCCGGTGCTTCATGTCGTGGTAGTCCCACAACATCAAGACGTCGGCACGGTGCTCAGCAGGGACGGAACGGCGGCGTGACACGTCGCTGCCCTGCCTGCGGCGCTCCTCGGCGTTGCTCTCGGTGCCCATGTGGCCATGATCGGACCGCCGTCAATGGGCAAGACCATGGACAGCCACCCGGAGCATGATCTCCGGCAGGTCACGTTTTCGCAGGTGAACTAGGTAGGGCGGGTGGGGTTCGAACCCACGACCTGACGGATTATGAGTCCGCTGCTCTGACCGGCTGAGCTACCGCCCCCTGACGTGCGGTTCTGGAGAGTACCGATCAACCGCCCAGGCGTCTCAGCAACCCGGCAGCACGTGACCAACCCGTGCTACGGAGCCCCGAGGTCGGACGGGCTCAGCGAGCCCGGATAGCCGGGGTAGGTGCGGTTGCCGGGGTCGTTGGTCAGCCGTGGCACTTCGCGCGGCGGCAGGTGGCGGACCACGCGGGCGCGGATGCGCAGGCCCAGGCGGGTCAGAGCGCCGATCCAGCGGGGCGGTGGGGTGAAACCGACAGCGGCCAGCATGGGGGACTCCAGCAGGCTCCGCACGGCCAGTGAGACGGCGGGGCGCGTCCACGCCGGGTACCACGAGCAGAACAGGTCCAGGGTGTACTGACCGATCTGGCGGTTGGAGTCCGCGTAGGTGAAGTGCTCGGCCTCGTAGTCGCGCTTGAAGGCCAGGAACGCCTCGTAGGAGTCGGGGATGCCGCGGATGCCCATCCGCGCGCCCACGGCCCGGTAGAAGTGGAACGCCGCCTGGCGTTCGTGGTCGGTGAGGTCGCGCCAGCCGTAGGCGGAGATCCACTCGATCGGGTCGTAGATGAACGTGGACAGCACGTACCGCATGTCGGCGGCGGCGATGTCGTACCGGCCGTGCAGCCGGTTGATCACGCGCAGCGCTTCCTTGCCGCGCGCCGAGTCGTAGCCGTGGTCGACCAGTTCGGCCATGAGCAGCGCGGTGTCGTCGTAGCGCTTCTGGGGGCGCCGCTCGAACTCGCCGGTGGCCGCCAGCAGGGCGGAGACGGAGGGCACGCAGTAGGTGCGGAACAGGGCGAACTCCAGGGCCCGCAGGTAGTCCCAGGGGAACTCGTACGCGGTCGAGATGCGCAGGATTTCCTGCGCGTCGCGCTCCGGGTCGAGGGCTGTGATGCGGCGCACGTTGGCGAAGCGGTCGGCCATCCTCCGAGGGTGACGGAGAACGTGACAAGTGCCACACCCCGTGACGCGCGTGCCACCCGTGTGGGCGATCAGGTTTCGGGCGGGACGGCAGCGGCCATCCTGATCGCGACGGAAGAGTGAATCGTGCCGAAAGCGTGGGTCTCGCGTGGGGCAGGACCGATACGGATCGGCCCCCGTCCGCAGTGGACGGGGGCCGATCCGGCAAGGCGCTCCCCCAACTGGATTCGAACCAGTAACCCTTCGATTAACAGTCGAATGCTCTGCCGTTGAGCTATGGGGGATTGTTCAGTTGTTCCGCCTGACCTGGTCGGCCTGACAGGTCATAACTCTAGCGCATCGTCGGAGGTGCTCGCGCACACCCCCCTCCTGTTCCGGCAGGATGGGGTGTGACCAGGCACGATGAGAGGAGGACCTGCTGATGAAGGGCATCATGTTCGGCGCTGCCGTCGGCTACGTGCTGGGGGCGCGCGCGGGTCGGCAGCGGTACGACCAGATCGTCCGGGCGTACCGGGCGATGGTCGACCACCCCGCGGTCCAGGGCGCGGCCGGGATCGTGCGGGCGAAGGTCGGTGAGAAGACCGGGTTCGGGCGGAGGTCGCGGACGACCACCGCCCCCTCCGACGCCAACGGGCACCGGATGGACCCGGTCATCCCGCGCGCCAACTAGGACACCTAGGACACGCGGGCCACGGCGAAGACGCGGCGGAACGGGAACCACGTGCTCCCGTCCGTCCGCCGTGGGTACGCCCGCGCCAGCAGCGGGGCCAGTTCGGCCCGGAACGCCGCCCACTCCTGGTCGCCCAGAGCCGCGCGGATCGGCCGCAGGGCCGTTCCGGTGATCCACTCCAGCACCGCGTTCTCACCGTGCAGGACGTGCAGGTACGTGGTCTCCCATGCGTCGACCTCGCAGCCCTCCAGCACCTCGGCGTAGCCGGCCGGGGTGAACACGTGGAACCTCAGCAGGTCCTCCAGCTCCGGCCACGACCGTCGCACCACCTCCAGCAGCAGCTCGTGGGACGGGGCTTGGAAGTTGCCCGGTACCTGCAGCGCCAGCCACGCGCCGGAGGACAGCTCGGTCGTCCAGCGGCGCAGCAGCGCGTCCTGGTCGGGCAGCCACTGGAGCACCGCGCTGCTGATCACCACGTCGGTGTCCGGGGCGGGCCGCCATTCGGTGATGTCCCCCACACTCGCGGCCAGGCCGCGTTCCCGCGCCGCGGCGACCATCTCCGGCGACGAGTCCAGGGCTTCCAGTTCCGCGTCGGGCCAGCGCTCGGCCAGCGTGGTGGTCAGGTTGCCGGGGCCGCAGCCCAGGTCGACCACGCGACGGGGCGCCTCGGCCCGCACCCGTGCCACCAGTTCGTGGAACGGGCGGGAGCGGTGGTCGGCGAACGCTAGGTACTTGCCTGGATCCCACATGCCATCAGTCCACCGGCGGAGGCGGGAGCGAGGCCACGAACGCGGGTGTGATCTCTTTCACGCGCTCCACGTCCTCGCCATCGTCCGGCCGCACCTGGACCACCAGGCCGTCGCGACCGGGCACCCGGCGGCGCAGGAACCACGCCCCCGGCGACTCGTGGCGGTGCCGGGACCGGATCGCCCCGGTCACCCGCTTGTGCACGGCCTCGGGCAGCTTGCCCGGCTCCTCCAGGGCGAACCGCCGCGGCGGCAGGTCGCGCAGCACCACGACCTCACCCACGGCGCCGTCCTCGACCGCCTCGACCACGCTCAGCGCACCGCCCGACCAGGTCGCCTTGCTGATCAGGTGCCAGCCCAGCCTGCGGGGCCGCGCGCCGGGCAGCCACAGGCCCAGCGACGTGGCCACCAGCCAGCCGTCGCGGGTGGCGGCCGAGGCCACCACGTGCTCCGCGGGCTCCAGCGCCCCGGTGAACCCCTCGGGGGCCCCCGAGCCGAACAGCCTGCGCAGCAGGTCTCCCACCGCACCCATCACAGGGCTCCGTTCGCCTGCTCGCCCAACGCCTTGTGGTAGTCCTCCAGCGCGATCAGGTCGCCGAACAGGGCGCGGTACTCGTCCGGCTCCTCGATCGGCGAGACCCTGCGCAGCTTGGACTTGATCTCGGTGATCTGCGCGGCGACCAGGATCTGCTGCAGCCGCGCCAGCACGCTCTGCACGTACCGGTACTCGTCGCCCTTGACGTGCAGCGGCTCCACGGCCAGCTCGGTCAGCACCGACCGCACCGACTGCGGCCCGCACGCCTGGCCCACCGCGTCCAGCAGCGCGGGTCCCGACAGCCCGGAGGAGACCCCGCCCGCGTCCCGCACCGCCCGGTGCAGCGCCAGGTAGGTCGGGTGGGTGAACGCCTCGTCGGGCAGCGAGTCGTAGTACGGCCCGGCCATCTCCGGCAGCTGCAGCGCCGCCTTGAGCGCCTCCCGCTGGTGCCACAGCCGGGGGTCGCGCGGGTCCGGCCGCGGCGGCCCGTCCACGTCCACGGCCAGCGCGCCCTGGTTGGGGTCCACGGCCGCGCGCCGGGCGCGGGGCGCGGGCGCCCGCCCGTTCGCGGTCTCCCTGACCCGCCGCACCACGGTCGCCTCGTCCTCCCAGCCGACCCACCAGGCCAGCTTGGTGGCGTAGCCGTCGCGCTTGGCGCGGTCCTTGATCTGCGCCACGAACGGCACCATCTTCTTCAGCGCCTCGACCCGGCCGTCCACCGAGTCCAGGTCGTAGTCGCGCAGCTGGGCCTTGATGGCGAACTCGAACAGCGGGGTGCGCCGCGCCACCAGGTCGCGCACGGCCACGTCGCCCTTGACCTGGCGCAGCTCGCACGGGTCCATGCCGTCGGGTGCCACCGCCACGTAGGTCTGGGCGGAGAACTGCTGCTCGCCCTCGAATGCCTTGAGCGCGGCCTTCTGGCCCGCCGCGTCGCCGTCGAAGGTGAAGATCACCTCGCCGTTGAGCGAGTCGTCGATCAGCAGCCTGCGCAGCACGTTCATGTGGTCGGCGCCGAAGGCGGTGCCGCAGGAGGCCACCGCGGTGGGCACGCCCGCCAGGTGCATGGCCATCACGTCGGTGTAGCCCTCGACCACCACGGCCTGCCGCCGCTTGGCGATCTCCCGCTTGGCCAGGTCCAGCCCGAACAGCACCTGGGACTTCTTGTAGATCGGGCTCTCGCTGGTGTTGAGGTACTTGGCCTGGATCGGGTCGTCGTCGAAGATCCGCCGCGCGCCGAAGCCCACCACGTCGCCGCCCAGGTCCTTGATCGGCCACAGCAGCCTGCGGTGGAACCGGTCGATGGGGCCCTGGCGGCCCTCCTTGGTCAGCTGCGCCTTGATCAGCTCGGCCAGCTCGAACCCGCGCCCCAGCAGGTGCTTGGTCAGCCGGTCCCAGCCGCCGGGGGCGAAGCCGCAGCCGAACTGCCTGGCCGCGGCCTCGTCGAAGCCGCGCTGGGCGAGGAACTCGCGCGCGGGCATCGCCTCGGGCGTGGCCAGCTGCTCGGCGTAGAACTCGGCGGCGGCCCGGTGCGCCTCGATGAGCCTGCTGCGGGTGCCCCGGTCGCGCTGGATCGTCGCGCCGCCGCCCTCGTAGGTCAGCTGGACGCCCGCCCGGTCGGCCAGCCGCTCGACCGCCTCGACGAAGCCGAGGTGCTCGATCTTCATCACGAACGCGATGACGTCGCCGCCCTCGCCGCAGCCGAAGCAGTGGAAGGTGCCGTGGGTGGGGCGGACGTTGAACGACGGCGACTTCTCGTCGTGGAACGGGCACAGGCCCTTGAGCGCGCCGCCGCCCGCCCGGCGCAGCGACACGTGGTCGCCCACCACCTCGTCGATGCGGCTCCGGTCGCGCACCAGTGCGATGTCGCTCTCCCGGATGCGTCCTGCCACGTCCGCCGAGTCTAGTGCCGGCAGACTGGGCGCCGTGACCACCGCCGAGGAGAGCCTCGCCGAGACCTTCACCGGTCACCGCGCCCACCTGGTGGGGGTGGCCTACCGGCTCACCGGCAGCGTCGCCGACGCCGAGGACGCGGTGCAGGAGGCGTGGCTGCGGCTGTCGGGGCTGTCCGACCAGTCGCGGGAGGCCATCCGGGACGTGCGGGCGTGGCTGACCACCGTGGTGGGGCGGATCTGCCTGGACCGGCTGCGCTCGGCCGCGGTGCGCCGGGAGCGCTACGTCGGGCAGTGGCTGCCCGAGCCGCTGGTCACCACGGGCGAGGACGACCCGTTGGACGCGGTGGTGCGCGACGACGGGGTGCGGATGGCCGCGCTGGTGGTGCTCGACCGGCTCACCCCCGAGCAGCGGGTGGCGTTCGTGCTGCACGACGCCTTCGGGCTGCCCTTCGACGAGATCGCCGCCACGCTGGGCGTGACGCCCGCCGCGGCGCGCCAGCACGCCTCGCGCGGCAGGCGCGCGGTGGCCGACGCGGCGCCCCCGCCGAGGGTGGCGCTGGAGGAGCAGCGCGAGGTGCTGGCCCGGTTCACGGCGGCGCTGGCGGCGGGCGACGTGCGGACGGTGCTCGGCCTGCTGCACCCGGACGTGGTGCTGGTCGGCGACGGTGGCGGCAAGGCGCGCACGGCGGTCAACCGGATCGAGGGCGCGGACCGCGTGGCCCGCTTCCTGCTCGGCCTGCGGCGCAAGTACGGCGAGCTGCTGGCCGACAGCACGCCCGCGCTGGTCAACGGCGATCTCGGGCTGCTGTACCCGCAGCGGGGGCCGCTGTCGGCTCGGGTCAGCGCGTTCGCGGTGCGGGACGGCCGGATCGCGGCGATGTTCGACGTGGTCAACCCGGACAAGCTCGGCCACGTGGACTTCGGCGGGTGACCGCGCGGCGCCGCCACCCGCCGCACCGCGTCACGGCATCGGCACCCGGCAGGCCTCCCCTGAGGTGAAGCCCTGGTCGACGATGCCGAAGGCGGAGTTGAACCGGCCGCGCATGTTCTCCAGCGCGATCAGGTAGGTCAGCTCGACCACCCCCGCGTGCCCCAGGCGGTCCACCAGTTCGGCGACCTGCTCGTCGGTGACCGCCGTGGGGGTCTCGGTCATCGCGTCGGTGTAGGCCAGCGCCAGCTTCTCCAGCTCGGTGTACTTGTCCGACTCCCGGTAGGAGCCGATCTCCTTGAGCCGGTCGACGTCCAGGCCCTCGTGCTTCTGCAGCATCGTGCCGAAGTCCACGCACCACGAGCAGCCCAGCTTCACCGCCGCCGCGTAGACCACCAGCTCGCGCAGCGACACCGGCAGCGCGGTGGCCGCGCGCTGCACCGCCAGCTCGTGGCGGCCGCTGGCCATCAGCAGCTTGGGGTGGTGCGCGGTGACCGCGAACGGCTCCGGCACCGCGCCGTAGCGGCGCTTGGCGAACCGGTAGACCAGCTTCAGCAGCGGGTTGGCGTCCTTGGTCGACACCAGCGGAATCCTCGCCATGGGTCCTCGCTCCTCTCGTTCTCGTCGTGGGGACGAGAGGGCGGGCCGGGGTGTGACAGACCGGGACCAGGACCGGGTCAGGGCTGGGCGACCTGGGCGAGGAAGAAGATCGCACCGCTGCCCGCGTGCCGGATCAGCACCAGGTGCGGCCGGTCGACGCGGACCACGCGCGGGTCCGGGTGCATGATCAGCGACACCGCGCGGATCATCACGGCGGTCGCGGCGGCTCCTTCGAAGCCCTGCTCGTCGACGCGCAGCACGGACTCGTGGACGACCTCGTCGACGGTCAGCCTCGGGTCGGGGCTCAGCCCGGTCAGGTCGGCCTCGGCGGTGAACACCGTCCGCACGCCGAGCCGCCGCAGCGGGTCGGCCAGCAGCGCCGAGGAGGTCAGGGACAGCTTCGGCCAGTGCAGCTCGACGCGCTCGAAGTCCAGCGCCGCCAGCACCTCCGGCACGCCCGCCGTGTCGCCCAGCTCGCCGTCGGGCAGCAGCACCACCGCCTCGACACCGCCGCGCGCGGGCACCGCGACCGCCTGCCAGCCCGCTCGGGCGGCGTAGCGCAGGGTCGCCTCCTTGCGCATGGTCGGCACCTCGACGGTGCCGCCGGGGGCGTGGAAGGGCCGCGGCTCGGTGTCGCCCTCCGGGAACTCCTCGGTCCAGGCCACCTTCAGGTACAGGGCGTTGACCAGGCCGGCCACCGTGTCCTCGTGCACCGAGCCGGACTTGAGCAGCTCGGGGATCAGCTCGCGGGTGGTCTCGGCGACGTCGGCGTTGATCGCCTTGCGCGCCGCCTCGGGGTCGGTGGCGAACGGCGCGGAGCGCACCTTCGCGCCGGGCCAGCGGGCCAGCTCGGCGGTGAAGTCGGGGTCGAGCGGCAGCTCGTCCCACACCCACAGCGTGTTGGCGACGGCGAACTCGGCCTCCTCGTCGGCGATCGCGGCCGAGCGCAGCACCTCGGCGTTGTCCTCGCCGAGCAGGGCGACGATCTCCTCCCCGGTGGCGCCCCGCGCGGCTTGCGCGGTCATGCCGAGCGCGCTGGCCACCGAGTACGGCGACCAGCACGCGTTCACCCCGCGGTCGGGCGCGAGGGCGTCGTGCAGGGTCAGTGCGAACGTCAGGTGCGCTCGGTCAGGCGCTCGGTCGGGCACAGGGACTCCTTCACCGCTGTCGGGTCGTGCCACCCGCGTCCCGAGTGTGCCACCGATCACGCGGGCCGGGCGTGCGCCTCGTGCCAGGCCACCGCTTGGGCGTCGGTGAGCAGGGCGACCTGGTCCACCACCACGCGCAGCCGGGCGGCGTCGTCGGCCGCGGCGTGCCACGCGGGCGCGAACGCGGGGTCCAGCGCGTCGGGGGCGCGGTCCAGCAGGGCGTGCACGAGCTCGGCCACCAGCTCCCGCTGCCGCTGCTGCATGGCCAGCCGGGCCGGGTCGCTCATCACGTACCGCACCGCGACCGCCTTGAGCAGCGCCACCTCCGCGGCGACCCGCGGCGGCACCACCAGGTCGGCGGCGTAGCGGGTCAGCGGGCCGTCGCCGTGCGCGGCGCGGGTCGCGCCGACCGCCGCCGAGGCGAAGCGGCCCACCAGTTCGCTGGTCAGCCGCTTCAACGCCACCTGCGCGCCCAGCGACCCGTCGTACTCGGCCAGCGGCGCGATCACCGGCAGCCGCAGCAGCTCGTCGGCCACCGACTCCAGCGCCGACACCGGCTCCGGGGAGAAGTGCTTGGCGGCCAGCTCCGCGATGGCCGCCCGCTCGGCGGGGTCGCCGAGGGCGGCCAGCCTGATCCGGTGCGCCAGCACCCCGTCCTCCACGTCGTGCACGGAGTAGGCCACGTCGTCGGCCCAGTCCATGACCTGCGCCTCCAGGCACCGCCGCCGCTGCGGGGCGCCCTCGCGGACCCAGCCGAACACGTCCAGGTCGTCCTCGTAGACGCCGAACTTCACCAGTCCGGGGCGGCGCGGCCACGGGTACTTCATGGCCGCGTCCAGGCAGGCGCGGGTGAGGTTGAGCCCGCGTTCGGTCTTGGGTTCCAGGCGGGTCAGGATGCGCAGGGTCTGGGCGTTGCCCTCGAACCCGCCGCACGGCTGGGCCAGCGCGTTGAGCGCCCGCTCCCCGTTGTGCCCGAACGGCGGGTGGCCGATGTCGTGCGCCAGCCCGGCGGTGTCCACCAGGTCCGGGTCGCAGCCCAGCTCCTCGCCGATGCCGCGGCCGATCTGGGCCACTTCCAGCGAGTGCGTCAGCCGGGTGCGCGGCACGCCGGTGACCTCGGCGCCCTCCCCCGGCCCGACCACCTGGGTCTTGCCCGCCAGCCTGCGCAGGGCGGCGGAGTGCAGCACGCGGGCCCGGTCGCGGGAGAACGCGCCGCGCCGCTCGGGCCGGGCGCCCGGCAGCACGGCGGTCTTGGGCCGTTCGGGCAGCAGCCGCGCGCGGTCGTGCTCGGTGTAGCCCGTGCTCATCGGGCCAACGCTAGAGCACGATGCCGTCGAACGCGCCCGCCGGCGCCTTCATCAGGTGGTAGTACAGCAGGCCGCCGGTCTCGCGGCGGATGTAGAACAGCTGCGTGGCGCGGGTCTGCACGTTGGGTCCGCTGCGGGTCGGCGAGGTCCACGCGTCCAGGCCCTCGTCCTCGGCCATGGTGCGGGCGCGCAGGGAGTGCCAGGGGTCGCTGACGATCACCGCGGTCTCCAGGGACTTCTCGCGCGCCTTGGCCGCCACCGCGCGGATGCTGCCCAGCGTGTCGGAGCCCTCGCCGACCTCGATGATCCGGTCGGCGGGCACGCCGCGCTCCTCCAGCCAGATCCGGCCAGCCTGGCCCTCGGTGTAGTTGTCGCCGGGTTGGCGGCCCCCGGTGGTGGCGATGTAGCCGACCACCCCTTGGGCGAACAGCCGCCGCGCGTGCTCCAGCCGCGCGGCCAGCACGTCGGAGGGCACGCCGTTGTACTGGGCGGCGCCGAGGACGATGGCCATGTCCGCGTGCGTCCGGTCGTCCTCCCGCGCCACCTGCCACACGCGGAACGCCGTGCCGCCGACCACGAGCACCGCTACCGCGATCCCCCCGAGCACGACGCGCTGGACGACACGGCGGAGCCTGGACAGGAAAGTGGTGGGTCGCACAAGGTGAATGTTTCCACAACCGCCGCTCCGACCACGCTGCGAGGATCACGACATGCCTGCAGAGCAACCGACGATCCTGGCCACCTCCGGCGGTTTCCGCGCCGGGCACCGGACGATGCTGGAGTTCGGCGGCCTGGTCCGCTTCGCCGTGGACCTGGCGGGGGTGCAAGGCCGCAAGCCCCGCCTGCTGCACGTGGGCACCGCCAACGGCGACCAGCGCCACTTCAACGCCCACATCACCGAGGCCGGTCAGCTGGCCGGGTGGGAGGTGTCGCACCTGAACCTGTTCACGATGCCGCCCACCGACGACGTGCCGGGGTTCGTGCTGGAGCACGACGTGGTGTGGGTCGGCGGCGGCTCGGTGGCCAACCTGCTGGCGGTGTGGCAGGTGCACGGCCTGGGCGCGGTGATGCGCCGGGCGTGGGAGGCGGGCGTGGTGCTCGGCGGCGTCTCGGCCGGGTCCATCTGCTGGCACGTCGGCGGCACCACGGACTCGTTCGGCCCCGAGCTGCGCGTGGTGGACAACGGCTTGGCGCTGCTGCCCTACGGCAACGGCGTGCACTACGACACCGAGGCCGCGCGCAGGCCCGCGGTGCACGAGGCGGTCGCGGCGGGCACGCTCCCGCTGACCTACTGCACCGACGACGGCGCGGGTCTGCTGTACCGGGGCACGGAGCTGGTGGAAGCGGTGTCCGAGCGCGGCAGCGGCGGCGCGTACGTGGTGCGGCGGGACGAATCTTCAGGTACCGCACAGGAGGATTCGCTCGACATCAGGCGGTTGTGAGCAGCACCGTTGAGGTGTGGGAAGGCTCTGGTGGCTGGTGGCGGCGCTCACGACGGTGAGCGCGCTGGCAGTGGCGCTGGTGCTGGGCTGCCCACCGAGCGACGGCGCTCCCGAGCCCAACCCCGAGGCAACCCCGCACGCCGCGGTGCCGCGCGGCTCCGAACCGCCCGGCTCCGAACCACCCGGCTCCGAACCGCCCGGCTCCGAACCGCCCGGACCGTCGGAAGCCGAGATCGCCGAGGCGGTCGACCGCGCGGCGGCGGCCACCGGCGTGGACCTCGGCTTGGCCGTGCTCGACCTGGCAACCGGCGCGCTGGCAGGCCACAACGGTGACACGCCCTTCCGCTCCGCGTCGCTGAGCAAGCTCGTCGTCGCGGTGGACGTGCTCGGGGCGGGTGCTTCCGACCAGGACCGCCACTACCTGCAGCGGGCGCTGAGCGTGAGCGACGACAACGCCATGAACGCCCTGTGGGTCCTGCACGACGGCATCGGGGCCATCACCCGCGTCGCCGAGCGGGCGGGGCTGCGGAACACCACCGCCCCGGCCGACCCGTCGCAGTGGGGCGAGGTCGAGATGTCCGCGGTCGACGTGGTGCGGCTCTACCAGTACGTCCTGCGGGAGTTGCCGGGTGAGGCGCGGGACTTCATCGTCTCCGCGCTGTCGTCTGCCCCGACCACCGCGGCGGACGGGTTCGACCAGGGGTTCGGGCTGCTGGGGCTGGGCGGCTACACCAAGCAGGGCTGGATGTACTACCTGCCCGCCGACCTGTACCTGCACAGCGCGGGCGTGGTCGGCGACCGGTACGCCGTGGCGCTGCTGTCGGTGCAGACCGGCGTGGCGACCGCCACGGCCCGCGACAACGTCACCGCCATCGCCAGGACCGTGGTCGACGCTCTCACCGACCCGTGAGATCAGGCCGCGTGCCGGGTGGGTTGTCGGTGCAGCAGGTTCTGCCGGGGCTGTTGGGCGGGGTCGATGTGGCGGGGCGGGATGAACACCGGGACACCTCCGGTGATGGTGATGCGCCACCGCGAGTGGTGCACCAGGCTGTGGTGCAGACGGCACAGCAGCAGGAGGTTGTCCAGGTCGGTGGGGCCGCCGTCGGCCCAGTGGACCACGTGGTGGGCGTCGCACCACTTCGCGGGTCGCGGGCAGCCGGGGAAGGCGCACCCCCGGTCGCGGGCGTGCAGCGCCCTGCGCTGGGCCACGCTGACGGTGCGCCGGGTGCGACCCAGGTCGAGGACCTCGGACGCACCGCCGAGCACCACCGGGATGATCTTGGCGTCGCAGGCCAGGTGTCGGGCCTGTGCCGCGCTCAGGTGCGCGCCGCCGTCGAGCAGCGCGTGGCCCACTCCGCGCCGCAGGGTGTCGTAGTCGAGGGTGACGCTGACGTGCGGGCGTTCCCCCGCCTCGACCGGCAGCGCACCGGAGGTCAGCACGAGGGCCAGGAGGTCGCCGAAGCCCTCCCCCTGGCGCTGCGCCCGATCACGCGGTCCCTCGGGACGCGGTTGGGACAGCGGCTCCAGCGCGGCCTTGAACCGCGCCCCGCTCCGCGCCGACAGCTCGCCCCAGAACTCGAGCCGCCCGCCGGGCAGATCCCGCAGCCGCAGCACATCGCCCTGGTCGGCCGCGTCCTCGTCGACTTCGTCCTTGCCGTCCTGGACGACCTGGTCGTGGATGCGGTCGGCCAACCGCCGCACCGCCTTCGGTTCCACCGAGCGAGCCGCGGTCACCAGGATCTCCTGCGATCCCTCCGGCAGCCGCAGCCCGACGGCACGGGCCAACTCGGTCAGGTGGCCGTCGCTCAACTCCTCCACCGCCGCCGCGACCACCGGGTCCGCCGCCTCCACGGGCTGCCCGGTCGGCCCTCGTCCCGGCAGGAACAGCCGCGCCTGGGTCAGCCACCTCTTCACCTCGGCCGGGTTGGCCCGAGTGGCCTGCTGGTAGGAGCGCACGTCCAGACCCCGCTGGACCACCTCGGCGAGCAGGCGCAAACGCTTCACGTGCACCTCGCGCGCCCACGCCTCGACCTCGGCGACGGCGGCGAACAGGCCATCGTCGGTCAACAGGGCGGGCGAGAGATCCATGAACCCACGCTATCGAACAGGCGTTCGATCAGGCTATTACACGATCAGGTACGCCCATCGCGGCTCAGGACGAGCGGCTCAAGCTCGGCTGGCTCCCTTGACTGCTTGATCAAGACCTCCACCAGTCTCACCAGGCTGTCGGACACGGCGGTGGTGTTGGAGCCGTGACGCGAAGCAGCGGATCATCAACAGGAGCAAGCACGCTTTCGGGGAGGAGAACCCGGATGGGGAACCAGCCGCCGCGCGGGACCTACCGCTGGGGGTTGCTGTTCCGGTGGTCGTGGATCGCGGTGTTCGCCCCGTTCCTCATCGGCTTCCTGATCGCCGGGGCTGTGGCCCACCGGGTGTTCCTGGTCGCGTTCGCGCTGTGGACGGGCGCGCTCGCCTGCGTGCTGCGCGCCGAAGCGCTCAACGCGCGAGCCCGCGCCACGGCCGACCCCGGCGCGGGTCTGCTGGGGGCGCGAGCCGGTTGGCTGTTCGTCGCCCTGGTGCTGCTCTTCGGCAGCGCCGCGATCGTGCGCGCGGTGCTGTGAGCCGGTTGCCCCGGCTCGCGGACAGCGGAAACGGATCCGCCAGGGGTTCGGCGGGCAACCACCTCACTACCTGGGAAGCGCTGCGCGATCACCCCCCCCCCCCCCGCCGAGGAGGACGCCGTGGCGCACGAGCACGACGTCCTCCGCGAGCGGTGCCTGCTGTTCGTCGCCGCTACTCGTGCTCGTGATGCTCTGCGGGTGTCCTACGTCGATCGGGCGAGCCCGTTCCTGACCGCTCCCGCGGCCTGATCAGCTCGACCCCGACCCGCTGCGCGGCCCACTGCTCGATGGCCTGCCCGCAGGCGCGGTCGAGGTGGCGGACGTCGCTCAGGTCCACCCGCACGCGCCCGTCGGGCAGCGCCTCCAGGGTCTCCAGCAGCCTCGGCAGGCGCAGGAACGTCGCGTTGCCGCGCACCGCCACGTGGTGGTGGTCCTCACCGTGGTCGGTGACCACCACCGAGAGCCGGGAGACGTCCCAGGCGGTCTTCACCACCGCCGCGAGCAGACCCGCCAGCGTGCCGGTGAGCAGGTCGGTGAGCACGATCAGCCCGGCGGTCAGCAGCAGCACGCCGCCCTCCGCGCGGTCGGCGCGCACCAGCCGGGCGACGCCGCGCACGTCCAGCAGCTTCCACCCGGCGTGCACCAGCAGGGCGGCCAGCACCGCCAGCGGCACCGCCGACAGGACGCCGGGCAGCAGGACCACGAACACCAGCAGCCACACGCCGTGCAGCACGCGGGACAGCTTCGTGCGCGCCCCGGCGTCCACGTTCGCGGCGCTGCGCACGATCACGGCGGTCATGGGCAGCGCGCCCAGCACGCCGCAGACCGCGTTGCCGACGCCCTGGGCGACCAGCTCCTTGTCGTAGTGGGTGCGCGGGCCGGAGTGCATCCGGTCCACCGCCGCCGCGCTGAACAGGCTCTCCGCCGAGGCCACCAGGGCGAAGGTGAGCATGGCGCCGACGACGCCCGCGTCGAGCACCGAGAAGTCGACCAGCGAGACGACGCCGGTCAGCGAGCCGACCTCGATGCGCGGCACGTCCAGGTCGAGCACCGTGGCGACGGCGCTGGCCGCGGCGACGGCCACCAGGATGCCGGGGACCTTCCCCACCGGGCCGGGGACGCGGCGCCACAGCACCATCGCGACGATGGTCAGCAGGCCCAGCGCCGCCGAGGCGGTCAGCGGGTCCAGGCCCGGCAGTCCGGCGAACTTCTCGCCGGTGGTGGCGGGCTGCTGCCTGCCGACCAGCGGGTAGAGCTGGCCCAGGATCAGCACCAGGCCGATGCCCGCGAGCATCCCCTGCACCACCGCGGGCGAGATCGCCCGGAACCACCGGCCCAGCCGCAGCAGGCCCAGCAGGACCTGGAGCAGGCCCGCGCCCAGCACGATGACGCCCAGGGCGCCGATCCCGTGCGCGGCGACGGTGTCGGCCACCAGCACGGTCAGCCCGGCGGCCGGGCCGCTGACCTGGAGGCTGCTGCCCGGCAGCAGGCCGACGACGATGCCGCCGACCACGCCGGTGACGATGCCCAGTTCCGCGGGGACGCCGGAGGCGACGGCGATGCCGACGCACAGCGGCAGCGCGACGAGGAAGACCACCAGCGACGCGCCGAGGTCGCTGGTCCACGACTGCCGCCAGGTCAACCCGCGCGAGGGCGGCGCGGAACGCTCCAACTGCCCGGTCACGGCCGCGCTCCGATCGGGCCGGGCGCGATTCGCGAATCGGCGTGGGCGGTGGACAGGACTCGCGGTGACCACCCCGCCGCGAATCCGCGGAACATTTTCGGGGACGGTCGGGTCAGGCGTGCGCGGGCACGCCGAACCGAGGACTTGTATTCCATTCAATTTCTCCACTGATCGCGTGTGGTCTGCTGCGGACGGCGGCGGGACCACGTGGGATCAGTGGCGGAACACCTGCAGGGCGCAGGGTGAGGTCCAGATGGCGCAGGCGGGCGCTCTGGGCCGCACGTCGGGGACCGCGAACCGGTGCGGCGGTCGGGACGGGACGCGGGCGAGCGCCCGGTCCGACCGGCGTGGACTGTCGATCCGCTGGTCGGGAAGGGCTCCCGCGCGGGTGGGGGGCGCTTCGCGGGACTCCCGCGGCGCGTGCTCCTCGGCGGGCGCCGCCAGCGCGGGGCTCGCGGGCACCACGGCGGGGGGCACGTCGTGCCGCACGCCGGGGAGGAATGCGGCCAGCATCGCCAGCGCGGTGATGAGCACCGCTGAACGCACCATGACACCCCCCGACGAATGGAGCCGTGCATTCAGTGTCACAGCAACCGGTGACGTGGAGGTTAAGAGCACCCGCCCGCCGGAGGATCCCGACTAATATTCACTCGTTTGTTCGTGATCTACGTCATTCAATCGTATGAATATCACTCTACGTAAGGTCGGCTATGCATACCACAGGCCCCTTTCCGCCCCGTCCGGCGGAGAGATGAAGTATGAAAATGCTTCGGCTCCGATGACGGGGGCGGGGTTCAGACCGCGAGGAACAACGCCGTCGTCGCTCCCAGCGCGGCCAGGGCGCGCACGTGGTTCCACGCCGTCCAGACCGCCAGGTAGCGCTTCCAGAACTCGGTGGAACCGTCGCGCTCCAAGGCGTTGTTGCGCGGCACGTGCACCACGGCCGTGAGCAGGAACGAACCCACGACGTACAACGCGGCCCCGGCGACCGCCCCCGGTCGCCCGGAGAAGGCGGCGATGACCGACACCACCGCCGTACCCGCGAACACCCCGAGGAAGCCCGGCCGGACCGCGGCGGCGTTGATCGAGCGCATCACCGCCACCCCCTCGGCCGGGTCGACCGCTCGGAGCGCCGGCATGACCATCACCGAGAAGACGAAGAACGCGCCCGCCACCAGGGCGCTGCCGAGAGCCGCGATCACGATGAGCGTGGAGAACATGCCCCCAGTGAAGTCGATCACCTCGCGCCGGGCCAGCACCGGTGGCCTGCTCGCCCGCGGGCGGGTCAGGCCCCGATCAGCCGGGCCGCCAGGTAGCCCTCCAACTGGTCCATCGACACCCGCTCCTGCGACATGGTGTCGCGCTCCCGCACCGTGACCGCCTGGTCGGTGAGCGTGTCGAAGTCCACCGTCACGCAGAACGGCGTGCCGATCTCGTCCTGCCTCCGGTAGCGCCGCCCGATCGCGCCCGCGTCGTCGAACTCCACGTTCCAGTGCTTGCGCAGCGCGTTGGCCAGGTCCCGCGCCTTGGGCGAGAGCTCGGCGTTGCGCGACAGCGGCAGCACCGCCGCCTTCACCGGGGCCAGCCGCCGGTCCAGCCGCAGCACCACGCGCTTGTCCACGCCGCCCTTGGCGTTGGGCGCCTCGTCCTCGGTGTAGGCCTCCAGCAGGAACGCCATCATCGGCCGCCCCACGCCCGCCGCGGGCTCGATCACGAACGGGCGGTAGCGGGAGTTGGTCGCCTGGTCGAAGTAGGACAGGTCCACGCCCGAGTGGTTGGAGTGGGTGGTCAGGTCGTAGTCGGTGCGGTTGGCGATGCCCTCCAGCTCACCCCACTCCTGGCCGCCGAAGCGGAAGCGGTACTCGATGTCCACGGTCCGCTTCGAGTAGTGCGACAGCTTCTCCTTGGGGTGCTCGTAGTGCCGCAGGTTCTCCTTGGAGATGCCCAGCTCGGTGTACCAGCGGGTGCGCTCGTCGATCCAGTACTGGTGCCACTCCTCGTCCGTCCCCGGCTCGACGAAGAACTCCATCTCCATCTGCTCGAACTCGCGGGTGCGGAAGATGAAGTTGCCCGGCGTGATCTCGTTGCGGAAGGACTTGCCGATCTGGCCGATGCCGAACGGCGGCTTGCGGCGCGAGGTGGTCTGCACGTTGAGGAAGTTGGTGAAGATGCCCTGCGCGGTCTCCGGGCGCAGGTAGTGCAGGCCCTCGTCGGTCTCCACCGGCCCCAGGTGGGTCTTGAGCAGGCCGTTGAACATCTTCGGCTCGGTGTACTGGCCGCGGGTGCCGCAGTTGGGGCAGGGCACGTCGGAGGCGTCGCCCTCGGCGACCTGCTTGCCGGTGCGCTCGGCGTACTCCTCGACCAGGGTGTCCTGGCGGAACCGCTTGTGGCAGGAGTTGCACTCCACCAGCGGGTCGACGAACGCCTCGACGTGGCCGGAGGCCACCCACACCTCGCGCGGCAGGATCACCGACGAGTCCAGGCCCACCACGTCCTCGCGCCCGCGGACCATGAAGTTCCACCACTGGCGCTTGATGTTGTCCTTGAGCTCGACGCCGAGCGGCCCGTAGTCCCAGGCCGACCGGGTGCCGCCGTAGATCTCACCGCACGGGTAGACGAACCCACGGCGCTTGCACAGGCTGACGACGGTTTCGATGCGATCGGCTGCCACGGACACTCCAACGGAGGCGAACAAAGGGGGCTTACCAGGGTAGTCCTGCCGCCCGTCGCGCCATCGGGCGACCACGGACCGGGGTCAGCGCGGGGTGGCGGGCCCGGCGGCCTCGCCCAGCCGGACGGTGGCCGCGTCGCGGGCGAGCAGGCTGGTGTGCCTGCTGGTGGCGCCTCCCTCGGCGCTCAGCAGCGGCTCGTAGGCCGCGGGCGCGTCGGTCTCGGCCTGCGACAGCAGCGGGACGACGTGCTCGCGAACCTCGAACGGGGACAGCGCGCGCCGGTAGGCGACCACCGACTCGAACTCGACGGTGAGCACGTACCGGTCCGCCTCGTCCAGCGCCCGGCTGAGCCCGCCGCGCAGGCAGCCGGGCTGGGCGGTGAGCAGCTCCAGCGCCCGACCCGCGCGGGCGGTGAAGTCCTCGGCGCGGGCATCGGGCACGGTGAACCGGCAGACGAGCAGCACGGTGCAAGGATGCCAGGGTGGCGAACGACTTCAAGCGCGCACTGGTCCCCGGCCGCGGCCCGCTGTCGCGGGTGCCCGCGCCCGCGGTGTTCCTGCTGGTGCTGACGCTGTTCGGGGTGGGGGTGTGGGTGCGCGGCCCGGTCGGGGCGGCGCTGCTGGGCGTGCTGGTGCTGGCCGTGGCGGGGCTGCTGGCGGCGACCTGGCGGCTGCTCACCCCGAGCGCGCGGGTGCTGCGGGTGCTGGTGCTGTGCGTCCTGGTGCTGGTGACCGCTTCCACGCTGTAGCCGCGATCCGCCGTTCGAGGTGCCCCACTGGAGCACCCCTTAGTATCGGTGGTGAAAATCCATACCACGTGGGAGGCGCCGTGGCGGTAGGAGTCCGGGGCGATCACGTGCACTCCCCCGAGCGCGGCGCGGGCCGCCCCGCCCCGTCCCGGCCCGCGGGCACGCTGACCGCCGCGGGCGAGCTGCTGCGGGCGCTGGCCGCGCCGGTGCGCATCGCGATCGTGCTACAACTGCGCGGCGCCGACCGGTGCGTGCACGAGCTGGTCGAGGCGCTGGGCGTGGCGCAGCCGCTGATCAGCCAGCACCTGCGGGTGCTCAAGGCCGCTGGCGTGGTGCACGGCGAGCGGCACGGCCGCGAGGTGGTCTACCGGCTCGTCGACGAGCACTTGGCCCACATCGTGGTGGACGCGGTCACCCACGTGGAGGAGGGGGCGCGTGGTATCAACGACCGGGCATCCGGGACGGAGGAACTGTGACCACTAGCGAACGCCCGAACACCGCGGTTCCGGGCTTGCGCTCGACCAAGCAGCGCACCGCGGTGTCGAAGCTGCTGGACCAGCTCGACGACTTCCGGTCCGCTCAGGAGCTGCACGAGGAGCTGCGCAAGCGCGGCGAGGGCATCGGGCTGACCACGGTGTACCGCACCCTGCAGTCGCTGGCCGACGCGGGCGAGGTGGACGTCCTGCGCACCGACTCCGGGGAGGCGATCTACCGGCGCTGCTCGGCGCACCACCACCATCACCTGGTGTGCCGCTCGTGCGGGCGGACCGTGGAGGTGGAGGGCCCGGCGGTGGAGAAGTGGGCGGACCGGGTGGCCGCGGAGAACGGGTTCACGGCGGTCAGCCACACCGTGGAGATCTTCGGCACCTGCGCGGAGTGCTCGGTCGGCTGACCGTCGCACCCCGCGCCGGGGTTGGGTCAGAAGTCGCAGCCGGGGTTGGGCGCGTCGACGGTCAGCGGCGTGCCGACCTTGTGCTCGTAGTAGAACGCCAGCATGACGACCGGCGTGGAGCCCGGGTTGCGACCGAAGTGCACGCTGTCGGGCCCACCTCGCTCCCGCATGACCTGTCCCTGGCGGTAGACCCCGTCGACGGCGCAGTCCGACGAGTAGTGGACCAGCTCGCCCTGCTCGACGATGCCGAACGCGTCGCTGGTGTGGTAGTGCCAGCCCGAGGTGCCGCCGGGCTGGATCGTGACCCGCTGCACGATGTACTCGGTGTCGCCGATGGTCTTCTGGAGGATCGTGACGCCGCTGACCCCGGATCCGGGGGTCGCGTTCGCCGCGGGCACCGCGGTCGCGGAGAGGCCGACGACAGCGGCCGCGGTCAACAGACAACGGGAAGTCCTGCCCATGAAAGCGCCCTCCTCCGGGACCGGTCCGAAGGAGTATCTCCAAGTGATCATGGAATTGCAATGTTGCAAATAGCAACGGTGCGATGCATGTCCAGCGAGGATCCCCGCGGCGCTAGCTCTCGTAGGTGTCCTCGGGTGGGGTGATCGGGGTGACGCCGGAGACGGTGAAGGTGGGCACGTAGGCGGTCTCCTTGGTGGCCGAGCCGGGGACGACCCTGCCGGTGGCCTCGATCCACTGGTCGTCGGGCAGCGGGCTGAAGTCCAGGCCGGTCATCAGGACCTTGACCGGGGAGGCGTCCGCGGCGCAGCAGGAGATGGCCAGCCGGGCCACGTAGACGTCGTCGCCCTTGCGGACCACGAAGCCGGTCAGCTTCACCGTCCGGTCGTCCAGCGAGCCGCTGTCGTCCCAGGCGGTGCGGGTGACGAACTCGGTGATGGTCAGCGGGATGACCTCGTCGTCGGGCAGCGGGGCGAAGCCGCTGGCGACCTTGGACTCCTGGGCGGCGTTGCGGTCGGAGCGGTTGACCGTGTCCGAGCCCAGCGCGGGCGGGCTGATCAGGAACACCGCCAGCACCGGCAGCAGCAGCATCCACGTGCTGCGCGCCGCGTGCTCGTGCTGGTCGTGCCCGTGCTGGTCGCCCTCGTGCCCGCGCCCGCCCGCGCGCAGGTCCCGGACGATCGCCACGGCCGCGAGCACCACCATGACCACGCCGGTGACGACCAGCCACGGCTGCAGCGACGCCTTGACGTAGCGCAGGTAGGTGCCGGTCAGCGCCAGCTTCAGCAGCGCGCCGCCGAGCAGGACCAGCAGGACGTTCTGGGTCTCGCGCCTCACAGGAACACCCACCCCGCCACCAGCGCGCTCGCGATCGCCACGGCGAAGGTGGCCGGGGCGAAGCGGGCCGCGAAGGACTTGCCGAACGCGCCCGACTGCAGCGCGATGAGCTTGACGTCGACCGCCGGGCCGACCACCAGGAACACCAGGCGCGGCAGCAGCGGCAGCGCCGACATCGACACCGCCACGAAGGC
Source organism: Saccharothrix coeruleofusca (assembly GCF_017876325.1). Classification (NCBI taxonomy): domain Bacteria; kingdom Bacillati; phylum Actinomycetota; class Actinomycetes; order Pseudonocardiales; family Pseudonocardiaceae; genus Saccharothrix; species Saccharothrix coeruleofusca. Next base: position 470,404 of record NZ_JAGINV010000001.1, on the reverse strand, counting down.
GTCGGCCTCGCTGCACAGCGCCAGCACCACGGCCAGCAGCGCCATCACCAGCACCCCCAGCACCACCTGGGAGCCCAGGGTCTGCATCCACTCCGGCGGCACCAGCACGCTGAACGCCGCCGCGAACAGCCCGCCCAGCACCAGGAAGCCGCCCGCCTCGACCAGGTCGTGGCGGGCGGTCTCGGCGAACACCGCCCAGCGCGAGGTGCCCTCCCGCTCGGGCAGCGCGCGCAGCGCCCGCTCGGCGATCCACCCGGCCTTGCCGAACCGGGTCCACAGCCAGCCCATGACCACGGCGGTGAGCAGCGAGCCGGTGAACCGCGCGGCGACCATCCACGGGGTGTCGCGGAAGGCCACGAACGTCGAGACCAGCACGATCGGGTTCACCGCGGGCGCGGCCAGCAGGAACGACAGCGCCACCGCGGGCGCCACGCCCTGCTGCATCAGCCTGCGCGCCACCGGCACCGAGGCGCACTCGCAGCCGGGCAGCGCCACGCCCGCCACGCCCGCGACCGGGACGGCCAGGGCGGTCCGGCTGGGCAGCAACCGGCGCAGCGCGCTCGCCGGGACGAACGCGGCGATGGCGCCGCTGATCAGCACGCCGAGCACGAGGAACGGCATCGCCTGCACGCAGATCGCCACGAACACCGTGGACGCGGTGCGCAGGACGGGCACGTCGAGCACGCCCACCAGCCAGTCCTGGAGCAGCAGGGCCAGCACCAGCAGCGCGCACAGCACCTCCAGGGAGGTGACGCGCCACCGCGCGGGCGGGCGGGGCGGGCGCGGAGCCCGGATCTCGCCAGTGATTGTCACTTCCGAGATGATGCCGGCCACCGCAACCCCCGCGCGCCGGGGTCAGGACTCGGCGGCGCGCTCGTCGTAGCGCCGCTGCGCGCCGAGCACCTCGGGCATCCGGCCCTCGACCAGGGCGATCAGCTCCTGGACCTTGGCCGCCGCGGCCTCGCCGAGCGGGGTGAGGCTGTAGCGCACGTGCAGCGGGAACACGCCCTGGGCGCGGCGGTCGACGAAGCCGTCCCGCTCCAGCGCCTGCAGCGACTGGGCCAACATCTTCTGGTTGACCCCGTCGATGCGGCGGCGCAGCTCGTTGAACCGCATCGGGCCGGTGCGCAGCGCGCTGAGCGCCAGCATCCCCCACCGCCCGGTCAGCACGTCCAGCGCCGGGCGGGACGGGCAGGTGCGCGAGAAGACGTCGTAGGCCACGTCCTCGGATTCCACCGGTTCATGGTAACCGTTGACGCTGCGGTTACTTACTGATACTAGTTTCTAGAAGTAACCGGAATGTGGATGTGCGAGGAGAACCCAGATGACTGACCGACGTGCGTTCCTGCGCGCGAGCGGCTCCGCGGCGCTCGGCGCGACCGTGCTCGGCGCGTTCCTCGGCGGCGGTTCCCCCGCCCAGGCGCTGGCCGCCCACCAGCCGCTGCCCGACCCGGCGACCACGCCGGTGCCCAACCCACCGCTGCCGCACGGCCTGACCCCGCAGGAGCACCGGAACCTGATCACCTTCGACGAGCTGGACTTCGACGTGTTCAGCCACGCCCGGTGGGACCGGCTGCGGGAGAGCCACGCGCGCGACATCCGCGTCCACTGGCCCGACGGCCACTACACCGACGGCATCGAACCGCACATCGCCGACCTGAAGGCGATGTTCGCCTGGGCTCCCGACACCCGCATCCAGGAGCACCCCCTGCGGGTCGCGCACAACGAGTTCACCGCGGTGGTCGGGGTCATGCGCGGCACCTTCACCCGCCCCATGCCCGACGGCGCGGGCGGCTCCATCCCGCCCAACGGCCGCCAGTACGCCATCAGCATGGCCACCATCGGCATCTGGAACCGCAAGGGCACGATGAGCGAGGAGTTCCTGTTCTGGGACAACCTCACGTTCAACCGGCAGCTCGGCCTGGCCTGAACGCCTCCGGGCGCACCACGGCCCCCGCGCGGCGAGGGCGCGCGGGGGCCGTGGTGGCGGGCACTACTCCGGGTCTTCCTCTTCCCGCAGCTCGTCGATGGTGGCCAGGACGTCGGCGACGTCCTCCACCGGCAGCAGCGGCTCGACGATCGCCGAGACACCCGTGCGCTGCGACACCACCGCCTCGGCCAGCCCCACCGCGTCCTCGCGCTCGTAGGGGCCGCACACGAACGACGCCCACTCCTCCCCCGACGACGCCTCGAAGGTCACCGCCCAGGGCAGCCCCTCGACCTCGGTCTCGTCGTCGGGCTCGTAGACCACCACGCCGCCCATTCAGGCGCCTCCTTCGACACTGGCCAGCAGTTCGCCCCGCAGTTGCGAGGCGGTCGAGACCACGAGCATCAGCAGCGTGCTCAGCGGCTCGGGCTTGAGTCCCTCCGCGGGGAAGGCGTACCGCAGCGTCACGTCCATGCCCCGCCCGGTGTGCACCACGCCCAGCGTGCCGAACAGGCCCTGCCCCGCGCGCTCGGCCGCGGACACCGCCAGGTTGCGGTCGTCGGGCAGGTCCCAGGCCACCACGCAGGTCAGGCTCAGCACGGTCAGCCCCTCGGCCAGCCGCATCGCCTGCACCGCGCACGGCACGTCGCCGTGCCGGAAGCTCAGCGCGCCGTCATCGTCCACGTGCACCTCGTGGAACATCTCCAGCGCCTCGCGGGCGGAGGTCAGCAGCGTCGCGGTGACCGCGGCGTCCTCATCGGTCACGGGGTCTCCTCCACGTCGGGCTTGTCGACGGCGCCGCCGAAGCGGCGGTCCCGCCGGGCGTAGGCCTCGCAGGCCCGCCACAGGTCCAGCCGGTCGAAGTCCGGCCACAGGATGTCCTGGAACACCAGCTCCGCGTAAGCCGACTGCCACAGCAGGAAGTTCGACGTGCGCTGCTCGCCCGACGGGCGGATGAACAGGTCCACGTCGGGCATCTCGGGCTGGTACAGGTACTTGGCGATGGTGCGCTCGTCGACCTTGTCCGGGTTGAGCCTGCCCTCGGCGGCCAGCCGGGCGATCTCCCGCGCCGCGTCGCCGACCTCGGCGCGCCCGCCGTAGTTGATGCACATCGCCAGGTTCAGCACGTCGTTGTCCTTCGTGCGCTCCTCGGCGACCTCCAGCTCGTTGATGACGCTGCGCCACAGCCGCGGCCTGCGACCCGCCCAGCGCACCCGCACGCCCAGCTCGTCCAGCTCCTCGGTGCGGTGGCGGATCACGTCGCGGCTGAACCCCATGAGGAAGCGCACCTCCTCCGGGCTGCGGCGCCAGTTCTCGGTGGAGAACGCGTACAGCGACACCCACTTCACACCCAGCTCGATGGCCCCCTTGGCCACCTCCACCACGACCGCCTCGCCGCGCTTGTGCCCCTCCACGCGGGACAGGCCCCGCTGGTTGGCCCAGCGGCCGTTGCCGTCCATCACGATCGCGATGTGCCGGGGGACCAGGTCCGCCGGGATGGCGGGGGGCTTGGCGCCCGAGGGGTGCGGGTCCGGGGGTCGGGGAACGCGCTGCTCGCGCTCAGCCCGCCGTCGGCGGAGCATGGGGCTGTCCTCTCGAAGAACTCTGGTGCGACGGGCGAGCCTAGCCCTCGCCCGCGGACGGCCTGCGCTCGACCAAGGGCAGCGACCGCAGCGACCGCTCCAGGTGCCACTGCAGGTGCGCGGCGACCAAGCCGCTGGCCTCCCGCCGCGCCCCGTGCGGCAGACCGTCCACCACGTCCCAGTCCCCGTGCAGCAGCGCGGTCAGCAACCGCAGCGTGTCCCCCGACGGGGCGGCCGAGCCCGGCGGGCGGCAGCGGGCGCACACCACACCGCCCGCCTGCACGTTGAACGCCCGGTGCGGACCCGGCTCACCGCACCGCGCGCACTCGTCGACCGCCGGGGCCCAGCCCGCGAACGCCATGGCGCGCATCAGGAAGGCGTCCAGCACCAGCGACGGGTCCCGCTGCCCCTCCACCAGCGCCCGCAGCGCCCCGGTGACCAGCAGGTACAGCCGCAGCACCGGCTCACCCTCCTCCGCGGTGAGCCGGTCGGCGGTCTCCAGCACCGCGCACGCCGCGGTGTAGCGCTGGTAGTCCCCCACCAGGCCGACGCCGAACGCGTCCACCGTCTGCACCTGCGTCACCACGTCCAACGAGCGACCGGGGTAGAACTGCACGTCCACGTGCCCGAACGGCTCCAGCCGCGCCCCGAACCGGGACGAGGTGCGACGCACGCCCTTGGCCACCGCGCGCACCTTGCCGTGCCGCTGGGTGAGCAGCGTGATGATCCGGTCGGCCTCCCCCAGCTTCTGCACCCGCAGGACCACCCCGGTGTCCCGGTACAGGTTCGCCATCTAGAACCCGAGCCTGCGCAGCTGCTTCGGATCGCGCTGCCAGTCCTTGGCGATCTTGATGTGCAGGTCCAGGTAGACGCGGCTGCCCAGCAGCTTCTCGATGTGGCGGCGCGCGGTGATCCCCACCTGCTTGAGCCGCTCACCCCGGTGCCCCAGGATGATCGCCTTCTGCGACGGCCGCTCCACGAACAGGTTGGCGTGCACGTCCACCAGGTCGTCGCGGCCCTCGCGGGGCAGCATCTCCTCCACCACCACGGCGATGGAGTGCGGCAGCTCGTCGCGCACCCCCTCCAGCGCCGCCTCGCGGATCAGCTCGGCCACCAGGGTCTGCTCCGGCTCGTCGGTCAGCTCCCCGTCCGGGTACAGCGGCGGCCCCTCCGGCAGCTTGCCCACCAGCAGGTCGGCCAGCACGTCGACCTGGAAGCCGTCCACCGCCGAGACCGGGATCAGCTCGGCGAACTCCATCACGCCCTGCAGCGCCAGCAGCTGCTCGGCCACCTGCTGCTGGCCCACCAGGTCGGTCTTGGTGACGATGCCGACCACCGGGGTGCGCTTGGCGATCTTGGCCAGCTCCGCGGCGATGAACCGGTCACCGGGGCCCACCTTCTGGTCGGCGGGCACGCAGAAGCCCACCACGTCGACCTCCGACCAGGTCTCCCGCACCAGGTCGTTGAGCCGCTGGCCGAGCAGCGTGCGCGGCCGGTGCAGACCGGGGGTGTCCACCAGCACCAGCTGGCCGTCCTCGCGGTGCACGATGCCCCGGATGGTGTGCCGGGTGGTCTGCGGCTTGCTGGAGGTGATCGCGACCTTGGTGCCCACCAGCGCGTTGGTCAGCGTCGACTTGCCCGCGTTGGGGCGACCGACGAAGCACGCGAACCCGGAGCGGTAACCATCCATCCCGCTATTGTCCCCGGTCCCCTCGACCGCCCCTCGCCAGGTCCGCGCCCGCGACCGGTCAGACGGTTTCCCGCAGCTCGCCCGACGCGTCGGCGCGCAGCACCGGGGCGTCCGCGCCCAGGTCGCGCACCGCCGCCAGCGACTCCGCGTCCACCTCGTCCGCCGCCGTCACCACCGCGGCGGCCTCCAGGCCCTCCGCCCCGCTGGACACCGCCGCCGCCACCGCCGCCTGCAGCGCGCTGAGCCGCAACGACGGCAGCGCCACCGTCGTCGCCGCGTAGGTCCGGCCGTCGGTGTCGCGCACCGCCGCCCCCTCCGCCGCCCCGGTGCGCGCCCGCGCCGACCTGGCCAGCGTCACGATCTTGGCGTCCTCCGGACCCAGCTCAGCCACCGCTGTCCTCCTCCTCGTCCTCACCGCCGAGCGGGCGCACCAGCACCGTGGTGATGCGCATCCGCCCCCGCTCGTCCTTGCCGCCCTCGGCCCGCATCCGCAGACCCGCGATCTCGGCCTCCGTGCCCGGCAGCGGCACCCGCCCCAGCCGCTGCGCCAGCAGACCGCCGACCGTCTCCACCTCGTGGTCGTCCAGCTCCGTGCCGAACAGCGCGTCCAGGTCGTCCACCGGCAACCGCGCGCTCACCCGCACCGCGCCGTCGTCCAGGTGCTCCACCGGCGGCCGGTCGTCGGTGTCGGACTCGTCGGTGATCTCCCCGACGATCTCCTCCAGGATGTCCTCGATGGTCACCAGCCCCGCCGTGCCGCCGTACTCGTCGACCACCACGGCCAGGTGGTTGCGCGACAGCTGCATCTCCCGCAGCAGGTCCGCCACCGGCTTGGAGTCCGGGATGAACGTCGCGGGCTTCATCACGTCCGCCACGACCTTGCCGTTGGGCTCCTCCGACAGCGTCAGCCGCACCAGGTCCTTGAGGTTGACCACGCCCAGGATGTCGTCCACGCTCTCACCGATCACCGGCACCCGCGTGTAGCCCGTGCGCAGCGACAGCGCCAGCGCCTGCCGCACCGACTTGGCCTGCTCGATCCACACGATCTCGGTGCGCGGCACCATCACCTCGCGCGCGATGGTGTCCCCCAGCTCGAACACCGAGTGGATCATCTCCCGCTCGCCCTCGTCGACCACGCCGCGCTCCTGCGCCATGTCGACCAGCTCGCGCAGCTCCACCTCCGAGGAGAACGGCCCCTCCCGGAAACCGCGCCCCGGCGTGATCGCGTTGCCCACCAGGATCAGCAGCTTGCTCAGCGGCCCCAGCACCCGGCCCAGCACCCGGATCGGCCCGGCCGCCAGCAGGCTCACCGCGTACGGGTGCTGCCGCCCGATCGTGCGCGGGCCCACGCCCACCAGCACGTACGACACCACCAGCATGCTCAGGCCCGCCACCAGCACGGCCACCCACCCGGTGGCGATCAGCCGCAGGCACACCACCGTCACCAGCACCGTCGCCGCCAGCTCGCAGCCCAACCGCAGCAACAGCAGCAGGTTGACGTGCCGCGGCCGGTCGGCCAGCACCAGCATCAGCTGACGGGTGCCCGCCCGGCCCTGCCGCTGCAACCCCTCCACCCGCGCCCGCGACACCGTGCCCAGCGCCGCGTCCGCCCCCGCGAACGCACCCGCGGCCAGGATTAGCACCGCGGCCAGCACCAGCAGGCCGGTCGAACCAGCTACCACCTCGGCCGCCTCAGGCCGGGGGCTCGGAGCGGTCCGAGTCCTCCAAGCCGACCGCGCCCAGCAGCTTCGAGTCGGCCTCCCGCTGCGCCGACTTGCGCTCGGCCTCGGCCGCCGCCGCCCGGAAGTCGCCCAGGATGCGGTTCTGCAGCGTGAACATCTCCCGCTCCTCCGCGGGCTCGGCGTGGTCGTAGCCCAGCAGGTGCAGCACGCCGTGCACGGTCAACAGGTGCAACTCGTCCAGCAGGCTGTGCCCGGCCTTGCGCGCCTGGTCCTTGGCGAACTCCGGGCACAGCACGATGTCGCCCAGCAGCGCCGGACCCAGGCCCGCCGCGTCCGGGCGGCGGGCCGAGTCCAGCTCGTCCATCGGGAAGGCCATCACGTCCGTGGGGCCGGGCAGGTCCATCCAGCGCTGGTGCAGGTCGGCCATCACGTCCAGCTCCACCAGCAGCACGGACAGCTCGGCCAACGGGCTCACGCCCATCCGGTCCAGCGCGAACCGGGCGGCGGAGACGATGGACGGCTCGTCGACGCTGACACCCGACTCGTTCGCGATCTCGATGCTCACGGCGCCTATCGTCGCCTATCGTCCCCGGCGCTGACCGCGCGACCTGGCACCCGGCCCGGCGTGCTGCCCGTGCCGGTCGCCGACCTCGCGCTCGTCCTGCTCGACCTGCCACTTCTCGTAGGCGTCGACGATGTCGGCCACCAGCCGGTGGCGCACCACGTCGTTGCTGGTCAGCACCGAGAAGTGGACGTCGTCCACGCCCTCCAGGATGTCCTTGACCACCTTCAGGCCGCTGCGCTGGCCGCCGGGCAGGTCCACCTGGGTGATGTCGCCGGTCACCACGATCTTGGAGCCAAACCCCAATCGGGTGAGGAACATCTTCATCTGTTCGGGCGTCGTGTTCTGCGCCTCGTCCAGGATGATGAACGCGTCATTCAGCGTCCTTCCCCTCATATAAGCCAGTGGGGCTACCTCGATGGTGCCCGCCTGGGTGAGCCGGGGGATGGACTCCGGGTCGACCATGTCGTGCAGCGCGTCGTAGAGCGGGCGCAGGTACGGGTCGATCTTCTCGTAGAGCGTGCCGGGCAGGTAGCCCAGCCGCTCGCCCGCCTCGACCGCGGGGCGGGTGAGGATGATCCGGTTGACCTGCTTGGCCTGCAGCGCCTGCACGGCCTTGGCCATGGCCAGGTAGGTCTTGCCGGTGCCCGCGGGGCCGATGCCGAACACCACGGTGTTCTTGTCGATGGCGTCGACGTAGTGCTTCTGGTTCAGCGTCTTGGGCCGGATGGTGCGGCCGCGGCGGGAGATGATGTCGAGGCTGAGCACCTCGGCGGGGGACTCGCCGGTGCCCGCCGACAGCATGGCCACCGTGCGGCGGACCGTGTCCGGTCCGATCTGCTGGCCTCGGCTGGCCAGGGTGATCAGCTCGGTGAACACCCGTTCGGCGAACGCCACGTCGGCGGGCTGGCCGGAGAGGGTGATCTCGTTGCCGCGCACGTGCACGTCGGCGTCGAGCAGTTCCTCGGCGAGCCGGAGGTTCTCGTCGCGAGAGCCGAGCAGGGCGAGCACCGCGCCGTCGGGCACGGCGAACTTGGACTGGGCGTCAGCCGCGGTGTGCGGCTTGTTGTCAGCGGTGTCGGCCACGTGGCCTCGGGCCTGCTTCCTGCGCGTTCGCGCCACTCGGGTACTGGCCCTTCGATGCTAGCCGCAGCAACCGACAGTCCGCATCGAAGTATGGAACCCGCTGGACGTGGGCGGTGTACTCGGGGTGTGGAGACCTTGCGCGAGTTGACCGTGGACGACGTGCCCGCCTGCCTGGCGCTGGCGGCTGACCGGGGCTGGTCGCGGGAGGAGGGCAAGTGGCGGTTGCTGCTGCGGGTGGGCACCGGGTTCGGCCTGTTCGACGGGGATGAGCTGGTGGGGACGACGATCGTCACGCCGTTCGGCGCCGAGCACGCGGCGGTCAGCATGGTGCTGGTGGCGTCGCGGTCGGGTGGTCGGGGGCTGGGGCGGCGGTTGGTGGAGCACGCCCTGGAGGTGACCTCGGCGCCGGTGGTGTCGCTGCACGCGACGGAGTTCGGCAGGCCGCTGTACGAGCGGTTGGGGTTCCGGTCGGTGGGTCGGGTGACCGCGCACTTCGGGGTGTTCGCGGGGGTTCGGCCGGGGGTGTCGCGGCCCGCCGGGGAGGCGGACCGGGCGCGGGTGGTGGCGCAGGACGCGGCCGCGTTCGGCGCGGACCGGTCGGCGCTGTGGTCGGCGCTGTGGGAGTTCGCGTCGCAGGTCCGGGTGGTGCCGGAGGGGCACGCGGTGTCGTGGCGCGAGGGGGAGGTGGAGACGGTGGGGGTGGTGGCGCCGTCGGTGGGGGTGGCTCGGGACCTGGTGGCGGACATGTCCCCCGATGTGACCGTGCGGGTGGACGTCGCGGAGCCGAAGCTGGGTGGGTGGCTGGCCGAGCACGGTGTGGTGCCCCGGCACACCGTCGACCTGATGGTGCGCGGGGCCGCCGAGCTGCCCGGCGACCGGGGCCGGCTGTTCTCCCCGGTCATGCAGGCCTTGGGCTAGCGCGTGCGCAGGCCCCAGCGCCCTCCTCCCGCAGCACTCCCGGACGCCTGCAAGTACTACCCGAGGGTCGCCGCGGGGCCGGTAACCACTACCCGGGATGCGCGTACGCGCGGTTCGCGGTGCTCGAACGCTCGGTTCGTGGTGTCCCAACGCTTGGTTCGCGGTGTTCGGCTCGGTGTTCGGCTCGGTGTTCGGCGCGGTGTTCGGCGCGGTGTTCGGCGCGGTGTTCGGCTCGGTCAGGCCAGGGCGCCGAGGGGGCGTCCGCCGAGCACGTGCAGGTGGGCGTGGAAGACGGTCTGGCCCGCGTCGGGGCCGGTGTTGAACAGCAGTCGGTAGCCGCTGTCGTCGATGCCCTCGGCCTTGGCGACCTCGCCCGCGGTGAGGAAGAGGTCGTCGAGCACGCCGGGGGCGGCCTTGGCGAGGGCGACCGCGTCGGTGTCGTGGCGCTTGGCGATGACCACGACGTGCGTGGGCGCCTGCGGGGAGATGTCGCGGAAGGCCAGGGTGGTGTCGGTCTCGTGGACCACGGTGGCGGGGATCTCGCGGGCGGCGATGCGGCAGAACAGGCAGTCCATGGGCAGAGGCTACTGAAGGGGCCGCTGGAGGTGGGTCCGGCTCAGGTCGAGGGCGGCTTCGCGGCAGGCCGCCCAGGCTTCGGTGCCGGGTGTGATCAGCTCCATGTGGCCCGCGCCGGGGATGCGCACCAGTCGGGCGCCGCGGGCGCGGGCGAAGGTCTCGCTCTGCTCGAAGGGCACGTCCTCGTCGGCGTCGCCGTGCACCAGGACCAGTGGTTTGCCGATGGGCGGGAGGGCGGCCGGGGAGGCGTCGGCGTAGCGGTCGGGGACCTGGTCGGGGGTGCCGCCGAGCAGTTCGGCGGCGCGGCGGGTGATCTGCGGGTGCAGCAGGAGGTCCAGCACGCCCGCCTGGGCGACGGCGCCGGTGACGCGGGGGTGGCGGGCGGCGGCCCAGACGGCGAGGTGGCCGCCCGCGGAGTGGCCCAGGGTGACCACCGGGCCGAGGGAGTCGTCGAGGGCGTCGATGGCGGCCAGCACGTCGTGGCCGGTCCGCGGCCAGCCGCCGCCTCCGCCGACGCGGCGGTACTCGATGTTCCAGGCGGTGCGGCCGTGGGCGGCCAGGTCGGCGGCGAGCGGTCGGCCCAGTTCCAGGCCGTAGCGCTGGTGCCAGAAGCCGCCGTGGATCACCACGACGACGGGGCCGCTGCCGGACAGCTCCCCGAACTGGCTGGGGTCGGGGCCGTAGGGGATGCGCCGCACGCGGTCGAGGATGCCAACGCGCCGCCTCCCGTGTTCCGCCGGGCGTGCTTAATCGGTTGATCAGAACAGCTCAGCGTCTGCGGTGGATCGCTCCGCCGATGGCAGCTTGACCGTTTAAGGGCAGCGCGCCAGCGTCGAGGGGTCGCCGCCGACGACGGGCACGAGGAGGAGGCCGCTATGAGGCGCGGAGGACGGCGCGGAGGACGGCGCGCGGGACCGGTGGTGGTGATCGGGGTGCTGGTCGCCCTGGTCGGCGGGGTGCTCCCGGCGGGGGCGGAGCGGGGCTGGGTGGCCGGTTGGGCGGCCAGCCCGGTGGTCGGCAGCGAGATCCCCTGGTCGAGCTGCCCGGCGGGCGGTGGCCTGCGGGACGCCACCGTGCGCAACGTGGTCTTCGTGAGCACCGGCGGCAGGGCGGTGCGGGTCCGGCTGACCAACGCCTTCGGCACGCGCCCGCTGCGGGTGGGTGGCGCGTCGGTGGCCGTGCGGGGCTCCGGCGCCACCGCCGAGGAGGGCACGGTGCGGGTGCTGACCTTCCGGGGCTCGCGGTCGGTGACCGTGCCGCCGGGCCGGGAGCTGTTCAGCGACCCGGTGGCGCTGGGCGTCAGGTCGCTGTCCACGCTGCTGGTCAGCGTGCACGTGCCGGGGCCGACCGGGCCGATCACCAACCACCCGTTCACCGCGCAGGGCAACTACCTGGCCGACGGCGACCTCAGCGGGGCGGTGTCCGGGGACTTCCGGGACACGCCGTGCTGGATGTTCGTCAGCGGTGTGGACGTCGTGCCGTCGCGGCGGGTCGCGGGGGCGGTGGTGGCCTTCGGCGACTCCATCACCGACACCGCGAACACCACCGGCGACGCCAACCGCCGCTGGCCGGACTTCCTGGCCCGCAGGCTCGACGCCGTGCGCGGGCGCACGCTGTCGGTGGTCAACGCGGGGCTGGGCGGCAACCGGCTGCTGGCCGACCGGGAGGGCGAGCCGTACTACGGGGTGGCCGCGCTCAAGCGGGTGGAGCGCGACGTGCTGGCGCAGAGCGGGGTGGCGGCGGTGATCACGCTGCTGGGTGTCAACGACATCGGGTACGGGGCGACCGCCGCGGAGCTGGTCGCCGGGCACCGCGAGCTCATCGCCGCCGTGCGGGCGGCGGGGGTGGCGGTGCACGGCGGCACGATCCTGCCGTTCCGGGGTTCGGTCGCGTGGACCGCCGAGCGCGAGGCGGTGCGGCGCGAGTTCAACGACTGGGTGCGCACGTCGGGCGAGTTCGACGGGGTGGTGGACTTCGCCGCCGCCACGGCCGCGCCGGGCGACCCGACCGCGCTGGACCCCGCCTACGACAGCGGGGACCACCTGCACCCCAACGACGCGGGCACCGCGGCGATGGCGCAGGCGGTGGACCTGGGGGCGCTGCTGGCGCGTGGATCGGTGGCGGCGGGCTGAGCGGAGTCCGTGGAGGAGGAGGGCCGCGTCGCGGTGGGACCTGGGGGTCGCCCCACCGCGACGCGGCGGCGCCGGACCGAGGGGGGAGGTGTCCGGCGGCCTCGGGGAGGGAGCGCCGGAGGGGCTTGCGTGCCCTCGCGATCCCTCGCGGCAAAAGCGTAACCCCTACTCCTGGCGTTCGCCAGAAGGGAGCAAGGTCGACTACGCCCAGCGATCGGTCAGCACACCCAGCGCGCCCAGCGCGACGGCTCCGGCGGTGGAGGCCCGCAGCACGGTGGGGCCGAGGCGGACGGCGCGCGCGCCCGCCTCGACCAACTCCGCGAGCTCCTGGTCGGTGATGCCGCCCTCGGGGCCGACCACGATCAGCACATCACCCGACGGGGGCAACCCGATCGAGCCGATGCCCACCTTGGCGGACTCGTGCAGCACCAGTGCGGCGGCCGAGGAGGCCGCCAGCCGCGCCAGGTCGCGGGTGGTGACCGGCTCGCCCACCGACGGCACGCGCGCCCGCCGGGCCTGCTTGGCCGCCTCGCGGGCGGTGGCGCGCCAGCGGGCCAGCGCCTTGGCGCCGCGCGGGCCCTCCTCCCACTTGGCCACGCAGCGGGCGGCCCGCCACGGCAGCACCGCGTCCACGCCCGCCTCGGTGGCCAGTTCCACTGCCAGCTCGCCGCGGTCGCCCTTGACCAGCGCCTGCGCCAGCACCACGCGCACGGCGGGCTCGGGCGCGGTCCACCGTTGGAGCACGCGCAGCCGCAGCGAGTCCTTCAGCGCCTCGTCCACCACGCAGCGCACCTGCTCGCCGGACCCGTCGGAGAGCACCAGCTCCTCCCCCGCGCGCAGCCTGCGCACGGTGGCGGCGTGGCGCCCCTCGGGGCCGTCCAGCACGGCGTGCGGACCGGCGGGCAGGGCGTCGACCAGGAAGACCGGCAGCGTCACCGGTGCCCGCGCCCGGAGCGCAGCCGCGAGAACAGCCCGCCGCTGCCCTTGCCGTTGTGCGCCAGCGTCGGCTGGTCCTCGCCGCGCGCCGCGGCCAGCTCGCGCAGCAGCTCGGTCTGCCGGGCGTCCAACCTGGTCGGCACCACGACCTCCAGGTGCACGTGCAGGTCGCCGTGGCCGTCGATGCGCCCGTTGGAGCGCAGCCGGGGCATCCCCCGGCCGGGCAGCACCAGCTCGGTGGCGGGCTGGGTGCCGGGCTCGATCTCCAGCTCCTCCTCGCCGTCGAGGGTGCGCAGCGGCAGCACCGCGCCCAGCGCGGCGGTGGTCATCGGGATGCGCACCGAGCAGTGCAGGTCGGCGCCGTCGCGCTCGAAGATCTCGTGCGGCACCTCCTCGACCTCGACGTAGAGGTCGCCCGCCGGGCCGCCGCCGGGGCCGACCTCGCCCTGGCCCGCCAGCCGCACCCGCATGCCCTCGGCCACGCCCGCCGGGATCTGCACCGAGATGGTGCGCCGGGAGCGGACCCGGCCCTCGCCCGCGCACTGCCCGCACGGGTCGGGGATGACCTCGCCGAAGCCGCGGCACACCGGGCACGGGCGGGCGGTGACCACCTGGCCGAGGAAGGACCGCTGCACCGACTGCACCTCGCCGCGGCCGCCGCAGGTGTCGCAGCGCACCGGGGAGGTGCCCTTGGCGGTGCCGCTGCCCACGCAGACGTCGCACAGGATGGCGGTGTCCACGGTCAGCTCGCGGTTGGCGCCCGCCGCGCACTCCTCCAGCGTCATCGACAGCCGGATCAGCGCGTCGGAGCCGGGCTGCACGCGGCTGCGCGGGCCGCGCCCGCCGCCGCCGGAGCCCGCGCCGAAGAAGGCGTCCATGATGTCGCCGAGACCGAAGCCCGCGAACGGGTCGCGCGCGCCCGCGCCACCGCCGCCGGGCTCCAGCGGGTCGCCGCCCAGGTCGACGACCTGCCGCTTCTTCGGGTCCGACAGGACCTCGTAGGCGGCGGTCACCTCCTTGAAGCGGGCTTCCTCGTTGGGGTTGACGTCCGGGTGCAGCTGCCGCGCGAGCTTGCGGTAGGCGCGCTTGATCTCCTCGGGAGTCGCGTTCCTGGAGACCCCGAGCGTGCCGTAGTAGTCCCTCGCCACCGTGTGTCCTCCTGCGGGCGCGCGCGCCGGGCACGCGCTCGCTCGCTTGCGAAACGTCCTGCGGGTGCGGGCTGTTCCCGCCGGTCAGCGTGCGGTCAGGATCTCCCCCACGTAGTTGGCGACCGCACGCACCGCCGCCATGGTCCCCGGGTAGTCCATCCGGGTCGGCCCGACCACGCCCATGCCGCCCAGGAGCTTGTCCTGGCTGCCGTAGCCGATGGACACGACCGAGGTGCTGCGCATCTCGGCCGCCTCGTTCTCCTCGCCGATGTGGACCGTGATCGTGCCGGGGTCGCGCGCCGCTGCCAGCAGCCGGAGCACCACCACCTGCTCCTCCAGCGCCTCCAGCACCTGGCGCAGCGAACCGGGGAAGTCTGCCACGTTGCGGGTGAGGTTCGCGGTGCCACCCAGCACCAGGCGCTCCTCGGGGTGCTCGACCAGCGATTCGATCAGCACCGTGCTCACCCTCGTCACCACGTCGCGCAGCTCGCCGGGCACCTGCTCGGGCAGCTTGGCGACCTCGGCGGAGGCGTCGTAGAGGGGCTTGCCGACCATCGCGGAGTTGAGCATCGTGCGCACCCGCGCCACGTTGTCCTCGGTGATCACGTCGCCGAGGTCGACCGAGCGCTGGTCGACCCGGCCGGTGTCGGTGATCAGCACCAGCATCAGCCGGGCGGGGGTGATGGCCAGCACCTCCAGGTGCCGGACGGTGGAGCGGCTGAGCACCGGGTACTGCACCACCGCGACCTGGCGGGTCAGCTGGGCCAGCAGCCGCACGCTGCGGCGCAGCACGTCGTCGAGGTCGTAGGCGCCTTCCAGGAAGTTGCGGATGGCCTTGCGCTCGGCCTGGGACAGCGGCTTGACCTCGCTGAGCCGGTCCACGAACAGCCGGTAGCCCTTGTCGGTGGGGACGCGGCCCGCGCTGGTGTGCGGCTGGGTGATGTACCCGTCCTCCTCCAGGGCGGCCATGTCGTTGCGCACCGTGGCGCTGGACACGCCCAGGTTGTGCCGCTCGACCAGGGCTTTGCTGCCGACCGGCTCGTGGTTCGAGACGTAGTCGGCGACGATCGCGCGCAAGACCTCGAACCTGCGCTCGTCCGCGTTCACCTCGTCACCTCCACCTTCCCCGCTTCACCACAAGTTTACGGAGCGGTACGCGCTCAAGGGCAGTGGTGGATCCTCCAAGCTCCGCAGCGGTGGTGAGACCGCTCATGTGAGACGGCTCATGTGAGACGGCGCACCACGGCGTCGGCCAGCAGCCTGCCCCGGTCGGTGAGCACGCAGCGGCCCGCCGCCAGCGCGTCCGGGTCGAGCAGGCCGTCGGCGGCGGCCTGCCGCGCCTGGTCCCGCCCGTCGTCGTCGAGGACCTCCACCGGCAGGCCGGTGGCCAGGCGCAGCTCCAGCAGCACGCGCTCGATCCGCCGGTCCTGCGCCGAGAGCACCTCGCGGCCCGCGGCGGGCGAGCCGCCGGAGGCCAGCACCGCGGCGTACTTGGCCGGGTGCTTGACGTTCCACCAGCGCACGCCGCCGACGTGGCTGTGCGCGCCGGGGCCCGCGCCCCACCAGTCCGCGCCCTGCCAGTACAGCAGGTTGTGCGCGCACCGGGCCTCGGCGGAGGCCGCCCAGTTGGACACCTCGTACCAGCTCAGGCCCTGCTCGGTCATGGCCGTGTCGATCAGCTCGTACTTGTCGGCGAGCACGTCGTCGTCGGGCATGGGCAGCTCGCCGCGGCGCACGCGGCGGGCCAGCGCGGTGCCCTCCTCCACGATCAGCGCGTAGGCCGAGACGTGGTCCACGCCCGCCGAGCGCACCGCGTCCAGCGACGCCCGCAGGTCGTCCGCGGACTCGCCGGGGGTGCCGTAGATCAGGTCGAGGTTGACGTGGTCGAAGCCGGCCGCGCGGGCCTCGCGGGCGGCGGCCACCGGGCGGCCGGGGGTGTGCGCGCGGTCGAGCACGGCCAGCACGTGGCGGGCCGCGGACTGCATCCCCAGCGACACCCTGGTGTAGCCGGCCTGGCGGATCTCGGCGAAGAACTCCGGCGAGGTGGACTCGGGGTTGGACTCGGTGGTGACCTCCGCGCCGGGCGCCAGGCCGAATGAGGAGCGCACCGCGTCGAGCACGTCGGCCAACCCGGCGGAGCCGAGCAGTGACGGGGTGCCACCGCCGACGAACACCGTCCGCGCGGCGGGCGGGGTGCCCAGCACCCGCGCGGCCAGGTCCAGCTCGCGCCGCAGACCTTCCAGCCAGGACTGCGGCGAGGCGGAAGTGCCCAGCTCACCGGCGGTGTAGGTGTTGAAGTCGCAGTAGCCGCAGCGGGTCGCGCAGAACGGCACGTGCACGTAGACGCCGAACGGGCGCGCGCCCAGACCGGTCAGCGCGGCCGGGGGCAGCGAGCCGTCGGGGGGCGCGGGATCACCCGCGGGCAGAGCGGAGGGCATGGCCGCCATTGTCCCATCTACCAGGCGCGGCGAGTCCGTCCCACCATTCGGATGGCGGTGGACCACGCAGTGGGCGCGTGGCACGCTGACTGGCATGACGTCGAACGGAGTGCGCCTGGTGGTCCGCCGCCACGTGGACTTCCGGCGCGTCTCCAGCGCGATGTGCCGCCGCTCGGCATAACCCGCGCCACCTTCTGTTCCCGTCGGCGCCGGGTGCGCTGACGAGACCCCACCACGGTTCCACCGGGACTCGCACGCGCGCCGGCGCCCCGAAATCCCGGAGGACGACACATGGTCCCCCCGACGACGACGCCCCAGCGCGCCAGGCAGCGCCGAGGCGAGGGGCAGTGGGCGCTGGGCTACCGCGAGCCGCTCAACCCCAACGAGCGGAGCAAGAAGGACGACAACCCGCTCAACGTCCGGGCGCGGATCGAGAACATCTACGCCCGCGGCGGCTTCGACTCCATCGACCCGGCCGACCTGCGCGGCCGTTTCCGCTGGTACGGCCTCTACACCCAGCGCAAGCCCGGTATCGACGGCGGCCGCACGGCCACGTTGGAGCCGGAGGAGCTCGACGACGAGTACTTCATGCTGCGGGTGCGCATCGACGGCGGCGGGCTGACCACCGCCCAGCTGGCGCTGATCGGCGAGCTGTCCCAGACCTACGCGCGCGACACCGCCGACATCACCGACCGGCAGAACATCCAGTACCACTGGATCCGCATCGAGGACGTGCCGACGATCTGGCAGCGGCTGGAGGCGGCGGGGCTGACCACGATGGAGGCGTGCGGCGACAGCCCGCGCGTCATCCTCGGCTCGCCGGTGGCGGGCATCGCCGAGGACGAGGTGCTCGACGGCACCCCGGCCATCGACGAGATCCTGCGCCGCTACATCGGCGACCCCCGCTTCGCCAACCTGCCGCGCAAGTTCAAGACCGCGATCTCCGGGCTGCCCGACGTGGCGCACGAGGTGCACGACGTGGCCTTCGTCGGCGTGGTGCACCCCGAGCACGGCCCCGGCTTCGACCTGTGGGTCGGCGGCGGCCTGTCCACCAACCCGATGATCGGCAAGCGGCTGGGCGCGTGGGTGCCGCTGGACGAGGTGCCCGACGTGTGGGAGGGCGTGATCAGCGTCTTCCGCGACTACGGCTACCGCCGCCTGCGCAACCGGGCGCGGCTGAAGTTCCTGGTGGCCGACTGGGGCGCGGAGAAGTTCCGCGAGGTGCTGGAGACCGAGTACCTCAAGCGCCCGCTGGTCGACGGCCCCGCGCCGGAGGTGCCCGACGTGCCGCGCGACCACATCGGCGTGCACCGCCAGAAGGACGGCCTGCACTACGTGGGCGCGGCGCCCGTCGCGGGCCGGGTGTCGGGTTCGACGCTGGTCGAGGTGGCCAAGGCCGCCGAGCGGGCGGGGTCGGGGCGGGTCCGGCTGACCCCGCAGCAGAAGCTGGTCGTGCTCGACGTGCCCGAGGCCGAGGTTCCCGCCTTGCAGGCGGACCTGGCCGAGCTGGGTCTGCAGACCGAGCCCTCGCCGTGGCGGCGCGGGGTGATGGCCTGCACCGGCATCGAGTTCTGCAAGCTGGCCATCGTCGAGACCAAGGCCCGCGCGGTGGAGCTGGTCGCCGCGCTGGAGGCCAGGCTGGCCGACGTGGTGGCCGGGGTCACCGCGCCGATCTCGGTGCACATCAACGGCTGCCCCAACTCCTGCGCCCGCATCCAGACCGCGGACATCGGGCTCAAGGGGCAGATCGTCACCGACGCCGAGGGCAGGCAGGTCGAGGGGTTCCAGGTGCACCTGGGCGGCGGGCTGGGCCTGGACGCCGGGTTCGGCCGCAAGCTGCGCGGCCACAAGGTCACCGCGGCCGAGCTGCCCGACTACGTGGAGCGCGTGGTGCGCAACTTCCTGGCCCAGCGCGAACCGGACGAGCGCTTCGCGCGGTGGGTGGCCCGAGCGGAAGAGGGTGCGTTGCGGTGAGCGAGCGGGCGACCCCGTTCTACTGCCCGTACTGCGGCGACGAGGACCTGCGTCCTCAGGAGGAGCCCGGCCACGCCTGGCTGTGCGCCTCCTGCCGCCGGGTGTTCAGCGTCAAGTTCGTGGGTCTCAACCTTCCCCAGGAGGTGCAGCGATGACCGCCCCGACGAGGGCCGACGAGCTCAGGGTGATCGCGGAGGCCGCGTCGGCCGAACTGGCCGAGGCCACCGCGCTGGAAGCGCTGGAGTGGACCGCGCGCACGTTCGGCGAGAGCTGGATCGTCGCGTCGAACATGCAGGACGCCGTGCTGATCGACCTGGCCACCAAGGTCAAGCCGGACGTGGACGTGCTGTTCCTGGAGACCGGCTACCACTTCGCCGAGACCATCGGCACCCGTGACGCGGTGGACCTGGTCTACCCCGAGGTGCGCATCGTCAACGCCGCGGCCGAGCGGTCGGTGGCCGAGCAGGAGGCCGAGTTCGGGCTGCTGCACCGGACCGACCCCAACCGCTGCTGCCAGCTGCGCAAGGTGATCCCGCTGCGGCGCACGCTGTCCGACTACGACGCCTGGGTCACCGGCGTGCGGCGCACGGACGCGCCGACGCGGGCAGGCACCCCGATCGTGCAGTGGGACGAGCGCAACGGGCTGGTGAAGGTCAACCCGATCGCGGCGTGGACCGACGACGAGTTCAACGCCTACATCGCCGAGCACGGAATCCTGGAGAACCCCCTGGTGCAGGCGGGTTATCCCTCGATCGGCTGCGCGCCGTGCACCGCCAAGCCGCTGCCGGGCGCCGACCCGCGCAGCGGCCGGTGGGCAGGCCTGGCCAAGACCGAATGCGGGTTGCACGGATGACCACCGCACTGGACACCCTGGACCGCCTGGAATCCGAGGCGATCCACATCTTCCGCGAGGTGGCGGGCGAGTTCGACCGGCCGGTGATCCTGTTCTCCGGCGGCAAGGACTCCACGCTGCTGGTGCACCTGGCGATCAAGGCGTTCTGGCCCGCGCCGGTGCCCTTCCCGCTGCTGCACGTGGACACCGGGCACAACTTCGACGAGGTCATCGAGTTCCGCGACCGGGTGGTGGCCCGGCACGGGCTGCGCCTGGAGGTGGCCCGCGTGCAGGACTACCTCGACGACGGCAGGCTCACCGAGCGGCCCGACGGCACGCGCAACCCGCTGCAGACCGTGCCGCTGCTGGACGCGATCACCGAGCACCGGTTCGACGCGGTCTTCGGCGGCGGCCGCCGCGACGAGGAGCGGGCGCGGGCCAAGGAGCGGATCTTCAGCCTGCGCAACGCCTTCGGCCAGTGGGAGCCGCGCAGGCAGCGCCCGGAGCTGTGGAACCTCTACAACGGCAGGCACCGCGCGGGCGAGCACGTGCGGGTGTTCCCGCTGTCGAACTGGACCGAGCTGGACGTGTGGCGCTACATCGCCCGCGAGCGCATCGAGCTGCCCTCGATCTACTACGCCCACCGGCGCGAGGTCTACCTGCGCGACGGCATGTGGCTGGCCGAGGGCCCGTGGGGCGGGCCGCGCGAGGGCGAGGCGCTGGTGGAGAAGACGGTGCGCTACCGCACCGTGGGCGACGGCTCGTGCACCGGCGCGGTGGAGTCCGACGCCGCGGACATCGAGGCCGTCATCGCCGAGGTCTCGGCGTCGCGGCTGACCGAGCGCGGCGCCACGCGCGCCGACGACCGGCTGTCCGAGGCCGCCATGGAGGACCGCAAGCGGGAGGGCTACTTCTAGATGAGCGACCTGTTGAGGCTGGCCACCGCGGGCAGCGTGGACGACGGCAAGTCCACGCTGGTCGGGCGGTTGCTCTACGACACCAAGTCGGTGCTGGCCGACACCCTGGACGCGGTGCACCGGGCCAGCGCCGACCGCGGCCTGACCACCCCGGACCTGTCGCTGCTGGTGGACGGGCTGCGCTCGGAGCGCGAGCAGGGCATCACCATCGACGTGGCCTACCGCTACTTCGCCACGCCGCGCCGCTCCTTCGTGCTCGCCGATACGCCGGGCCACGTGCAGTACACCCGCAACACGGTCACCGGTGCGTCCACCGCGCAGCTGGGCGTGCTGCTGGTCGACGCGCGCAAGGGCGTGGTCGAGCAGACCCGCAGGCACGCCGCGGTGCTGGCGCTGCTGGGCGTGCCGCGGCTGGTGCTGGCGGTGAACAAGATCGACCTGGTCGACTACGACCAGGTCACCTTCTCCCGCATCGCCAAGGAGTTCACCGCGCACGCCACCGCGCTGGGCTTCCCCGAGGACGCCGTGCTGGAGATCCCGGTCTCCGCGCTGGCGGGCGACAACGTGGTGGAGCGCTCGGCCAACACCCCCTGGTACTCCGGCCCGACGCTGCTGGAGCACCTGGAGACCGTGCCGGTCGAGCCGGACCCGCACGACGCGCCGTTCCGCTTCCCGGTGCAGTACGTGATCCGTCCGCGCACGCCCGAGCACCCGGACTACCGGGGCTACGCGGGCCAGGTCGCCTCCGGCACCGTGCGGGTGGGCGACGAGATCGCCGTGCTGCCCGGCGGGCTGCGCAGCACCGTGGAGCGGATCGACACCGCCGACGGCCCGCTGGCCGAGGCCGTCGCGGGCCAGTCGGTGACCCTGCTGCTGGCGCACGAGCTGGACATCTCCCGCGGCGACCTGATCGCCACCTCGGCCAACCCGCCGCGGGTGACCGACGAGTTCGACGCCACCGTGTGCTGGCTGTCGGACAAGCCGCTGCGGCCGGGCGCGCGGGTGCTGGTCAAGCACGGCACGCGCACCGTCCAGGCCATCGTCACCCAGCTGCGCACCCGCTTCGACGAGCAGCGGCTGGCCAGCACCGAGAACCCGGAGTCGTTGCGGCTCAACGAGATCGGCCAGGTCGCGGTGCGCACCGCCGAACCGGTCCCGGTGGACGACTACACCCGCGACCGGCGCACCGGCGCGTTCCTGGTCATCGACGCCGCCGACGGCGGCACGCTCGCGGCGGGCCTGGTCGGCGCGCCGCTGCCCGAGCTGGACGGGGCGGCCGACGACACCGACAGCCACGCCCTGGTCTCCCCCGGCCCCTGAAAGAGGTCACCTTGATCACCAGACGTCGCCTCCTCGCCGCCTCCCTGGTCGCGCTGGCCGCACTGTCCGGGTGCTCCCGCATCGATCGCGGGGAGGACGCCGCGGGCGCGCGGGACCAGGGCGCCGCCGCCGAGCTGCGGCTGGGGTACTTCCCCAACGTCACCCACGCCTCCGCGCTGATCGGCGTGGACAAGGGCTTCTTCGCCGAGGAGCTGGGCGGGACCAAGCTGACCACGCAGACGTTCAACGCGGGCCCCGACGCGGTCAACGCGCTGCTGGGCGGGTCGCTGGACGCGACGTTCATCGGCTCCGGCCCGGCGATCAACGCCTACGCCAAGTCCGGCGGCGAGGCCGTGCGGCTGGTGGCGGGCGCCACCTCCGGCGGCGCGCAGCTGGTGGTCAAGCCGGAGATCACCGCGCCCGCCGACCTCAAGGGCAAGGTCGTCACCACCCCGCAGCTGGGCAACACCCAGGACGTGGCGCTGAAGAAGTGGCTGGCCGACCAGCAGCTCACCGCGGGCGAGGGCGCGGACGCGGTGACCGTCACCAACATCGAGAACTCGCAGAGCCTGGACCTGTTCCGCAGGGGCGACGTGCACGGCGCGTGGGCGCCCGAGCCGTGGTCCTCCCGGCTGGTGGTCGACGCGGGGGCCAAGGTGCTGGTGGACGAGAAGTCGCTGTGGGAGGGCGGCAGGTTCCCGACCACCGTGCTGCTGGTGCGCACCGAGTTCCTGCGGCAGCACCCGCAGACCGTGGAAGCCCTGCTGCGCGGGCACGTCGCCGCGATCGACTACGCGGGGACCAACGCCGAGGAGGCCAAGCGGGTGGTCAACACCGCGCTGGAGAAGCTGACCGGCAAGGCGCTGGGCGCGGCGGTGCTCGACCGCGCCTTCGGCAACATCGAGCTGACCGCGGACCCGCAGGCCGCCAGCTTCCCCCGGCTGGCGCAGGACGCGGTGACCGCGGGCGTGTCCGGCAAGGCCGCCGACGTGGCCGGGCTCGCGGACTTCACGCTGCTCAACAAGGTGCTGGCGGCGGCGGGCAAGCCCGCCGTGGACACCGCCGGACTGGACAAGAAGTAACTCGGGTCCAAGTGACTCAGGCCCAAGTGACTCGGCGCAGGAAGGCAGGCACACCATGACCGCCACGCTCGACACCCCGACCGCCCAGTCCGACACCGCGGCCGCGGTGACCCTGTCGGGGGTGCGCAAGAGCTTCGGCCACGGCGCGCACGCGGTGACCGCGCTCGACGGCGTCGACCTGCGGGTCGCCCCCGGCGAGTTCGTGTGCCTGCTGGGCGCGTCCGGCTGCGGCAAGAGCACCCTGCTCAACCTCGTCGCGGGCCTGGACCAGCCCACCGCGGGCAGCATCGAGCTGACCACCTCGCGCCCGGCGGTGATGTTCCAGGAGGCCGCGCTGATGCCGTGGCTGACCGCCGCGCGCAACGTGGAGCTGCCGCTGCGGCTGGCCGGGCTCAAGCGCGGCCCGCGCCGGGCCAAGGCCAGCGAGCTGCTGTCGCTGGTGCGGCTGGCCGAGGCGGGCGGCAAGCGCCCGCACGAGCTGTCCGGCGGGATGCGCCAGCGGGTGGCGCTGGCCCGCGCCCTGGCCTCCACCCTGGGCAGCGCCGAGGACGGCACGCCCGGCCTGCTGCTGATGGACGAGCCGTTCGCCGCGCTGGACGCGATCACCCGCGACGTGCTGCAGGCCGAACTGGTCCGGGTGTGGCGGGAGACCTCCACGGCGATCCTGTTCGTCACCCACGACGTGCGCGAGGCGGTGCGGTTGGGGCAGCGCGTGGTGCTGCTGTCCTCACGACCGGGCCGCGTGGTGCGCGAGTGGTCCACCGCGGGCGTCACCGGGGCAGCCGACGAGGCCGAGCTGATCTCCGACGTGACGGCCCACCTGCGCGAGGTGATCAGCGGTCATGCCGCAGCCTGACACCGTGGACAACGACCTCGCCGCGGTCGGGGCGGGGCTGGACGCGCTGGACGCGCCGCCGGGCGAGCAGCGCGCGTCGCCGGGCAAGCGGTTCCTGCGCACCGCGCTGCCGCCGATCATCGCGTTCGCGCTGCTGATCGGCGTGTGGCAGGCGCTGTGGGCGCTGGCGTTCTGGCCGGAGTACCAGCTGCCCGCGCCCGCCGCGGTGTGGGCGGCGGTGACCGAGGCGGTGCGCAGCGGCCGGGCGTTCGAGGTGCTGTGGACCTCGGTGCACCGGGCGGTGCTCGGCTTCCTGACCGCGGTGGTGATCGCCACCCCGCTAGGGCTGCTGATCGCCAAGGTGCGGGTGGTCCGCGCGGCCATCGGGTCGCTGCTGACCGGCCTGCAGTCGCTGCCGTCGGTGGCCTGGGTGCCCGCGGGCATCCTGTGGTTCGGCGCCACCCCCGCCACGATCTACTTCGTGGTGCTGATGGGCTCGGTGCCCTCGATCGCCAACGGCCTGGTCTCGGGCGTGGACCAGATCCCGCCGCTGCTGCCGAGGGTGGGCCAGGCGCTGGGCGCGGGCAAGCTCGCGGCGGCCAGGCACATCCTGCTGCCCGCCGCGCTGCCGGGCTACCTGGCGGGGCTGAAGCAGGGGTGGGCGTTCTCGTGGCGCTCGCTGATGGCCGCGGAGATCATCGCCACCTCGCCGCAGCTGGGCGAGGGCCTGGGCCAGTACCTGCACAACGGCGCGTCGCTCAACGACATCTCGATGGTGATCGCGGCGATCTTCCTGATCCTGCTGGTGGGCGTGGGCATCGAGCTGCTGGTGTTCCGGCCGCTGGAGCGGGCCGTGCTGCGGGCGCGCGGGCTGACCGGGGCGCTGCAGTGACCGCCCTGGTGGCCGTGGCGCACGGCAGCCGCGACCCGCGTTCGGCGGCGACGGTGCACGAGCTGCTCGACGTGGTGCGGGCGCTGCGGCCCGCGCTGGACGTGCGCGGGTCGTTCCTGGACCTGTCCGCGCCCCGGCTGGGTGACGTGCTGCGGGCGGTGCGCGGCGACGGGCACCGGTCGGCGGTGGTGGTGCCGCTGCTGCTGGGTGAGGCGTACCACGCGCGGGTGGACGTGCCGGGCGCGGTGGCCGAGGCCCGGCTGCCCGCGCTGGAGGTGACCATCGCCGACGTGCTCGGGCCGGACCCCCGGCTGGAGTCGGCGGCGCTGCGGCGGCTGGCCGCGCGGGGCGTCCGGTTCGGGGACCGCGACCTGGGCGTGGTGCTGGCCGGGGCGGGGTCCTCGCACGCACCGGCCAACGCCGCGGTGGCCGCCATCGCGGCGCGCTGGACGGCCGGGTCGGGGTGGGCCGGGGTGGAACCCGCGTTCGCCGCGTCGGCCGCGCCGGACGTGCCCTCGGCGGTGGCGCGGCTGCGGGAGCGGGGGGCACGGCGGATCGCGGTCGCCTCGTGGTTCTTGGCGCCGGGGCGGCTGCCGGACCGGGTCGCCGCGCTGGCCGGGCCGGAGGCGGTGGTGGCCGAGCCGCTGGGGGCCGACCCGGAGGTGGCGGAGCTGGTGCTGCACCGGTACGCGGCGGCGCTGACCGGGGAGCGGCACACCAGGTCGGCTTGACGGTGAGTGCACGACCGGTTACGAGCAGTGCAGGCG
Source organism: Saccharothrix coeruleofusca (assembly GCF_017876325.1). Lineage (NCBI taxonomy): Bacteria > Bacillati > Actinomycetota > Actinomycetes > Pseudonocardiales > Pseudonocardiaceae > Saccharothrix > Saccharothrix coeruleofusca. Next base: position 445,107 of record NZ_JAGINV010000001.1, on the reverse strand, counting down.
CAGGTGCGATCCTTTGTGGATGCACATGTTCGTCGACGAGTCCGAGCGCAACGGCTACCGCCTGGTGGGCACCTTGTTGGAGCCTTTCGCACTGCATTCCACGAGGACGTTGATGCGCGGACTCCTGCTGCCGGGCGAACGCCGGGTGCACTTCAAATCCGAAAAGGATTCACGACGTAAGGTCGTGGTTTCCCAACTGGTGCGAGCGGGTTTCCGCGTTCGCCTGTACACGCGACCGGGGCGGGGTGAGGCGGTGCGCGCGGAGGTGCTGGAACACCTGGTCACCGATGCCATCGCGCTGGGCGTGACCCGCTTGGTGCTGGACTCGCGAGATGTCGCGAGCAACAAGCGGGACCGGGTGGCGATCGCCAATCGGACCAAGGCCAGGGAAGCCGGACTGGTCTACGAGCACATCCAGGCTTCCGCCGAACCCGCCTTGTGGATCAGCGACGCGGTGGCCTGGTGCCACGGAGCGGGAAGCGATTGGCGGCGACGGGTGAACCCGCTCATCGCGGAAGTGGTTGAAGTCGGCTGAGAAAGCGCGAAGCCCAGGCAGCAACCGTCCGGAAGCGCACCTGGGCTCACTTCCTCCCCCTACTGGGGAAGGCTGACACGAGCTTACCCCATGATCCGCCTCGAAGGGGATGCACGGGCGGGTGAACTGATCGTGCGCCTCGTAGAGTGCGGCCCATGGCAGACGAGCTGGTCCACTACGAGGTGCGGCGCGGCGTCGCGACGATCACGCTGGACTCCCCGCACAACCGCAACGCCCTGTCCGCGCGGCTGCGCCGGGAGCTGACCTCCTGCCTGCGGACCGCGATCGACGACGACGCCGTGCGCGTGGTCGTGCTGACCCACACCGGGCCGGTGTTCTGCTCCGGCATGGACCTCAAGGAGGCCGCGGGCGCGGACGCCGAGCGGCAGGGCGTCAACGAGTTCCCGGCCATCCTGGAGCGGCTGTGGACCAGCCCGAAGCCGGTGGTGGCGAAGCTGGCGGGCCCTGCCCGCGCGGGCGGCGTGGGACTGGTGGCCGCGTGCGACATCGCGGTGGCCGCCGACACGGCCACCTTCGCGTTCAGCGAGGTGCGCATCGGCGTGGTGCCCGCGATCATCTCGGTGACCGTGCTGCCCCGCCTGCTGCCCCGCGCCGCGCACGAGCTGTTCCTCACCGGCGAGACCTTCGCCGCCGACCGCGCCGCGGCCATCGGCCTGATCAACTCCGCGGTGCCCGCCGACCGGCTCGACGCCGAGGTCGACCGGTACACCGGCATGCTCGCGCTGGGCGCGCCCGGCGCGCTGGCGGCGACCAAGCGGATGCTCCAGCAGCCCCGGCCCGCCGAGCTGGGCCCGGCCTTCGCCGACATGCTGGAGCTGTCGGCCAGGCACTTCGGCGGCCCCGAGGGGCAGGAGGGCATCGCGGCCTTCGTCGCCAAGCGCAAGCCCTCATGGGTGCCCGCGGACTGATCCGGGCGAGAGGTCAGCGGTCGGCCACGGTCAGCGTGCGCTTGGCCGCCACCTCGGCGAGGCGGTGCCGGGCCTCCTCCAGCACCGCCCGCACGGCCGGGTCGCCGCCCCGCTCCCAGACCAGCACGTGCTCGCCCTCGGGCAGCCAGGACAGGTCGGTCAGGCAGTCGTAGAGCGCGTCCAGGTTGTGCCCGTACCAGTCGGGGAACTCCAGCGCCTCCCCGATCGCGGCCAGCGCCTCGGCCCGGCCCAGCGCGCCCCGCCGCACCACGTGCCGGTGGATCACCGCGTCACGTCCACGACGACGAACGACTCGTAGTGGTCACCGGTGTAGTACACCTCGTCCCGCTCGCCGGTGACCAGCCGCCGCGCTCCCCGGTCGGGGCTGCCGGGCGTGGGCACGGTGTACTCGCGGTAGTACTCACCCGACTTGGCGGGCAGCCGCCGCTCCCGGTTGTGGAACCGCGCGCCGTCGTGCTCCGGGTGCGGGAACGGGCCGCCCCGGCCGATCAGCTGCCAGGTCCGCGCGGCCTCGGCGGGCAGCCGCGACAGCGGCTCGACCGGCAGCCCGGAGTCGGCGCCGGGCACCCCGGATGCCGGGGCGGAAGTGGCGGGGGCGGAGGTCGGGGCGGTGCTGCCGCCGCCCACGTCCCTGGCGAAGTACCCGACCACGACCAGGGCGATCAGGCCGACGAGGGCGACGGTGAGGCGGCGAGCGGGAGTCACCCGGTCAGCCTACGAACGGCTCCCGGCGTCGGCCTGGCGGGGCTCCCGCACGTCCTCCGGCGAGGCGCCCACCGGCGGCTCGGCCTGCGGGTCGCCGCTGATCCGCGCCGAAGCGTCGTCGACCACCCGGTCGATGAACCGCGCCACGCCCAGGCACGCGGGCAGCAGCACGGCCATGACCAGCGCGAACTGGAAGGGGAACGCGAGCTGGGCGAGCCACAGCTCCACCCCGTCCCACCACTGCGCGATCCCGTCCAGCACACCCCGAGCCTAGTCCCGTGGCGCGGCTCACCGCGCGAGGCCGCCCGGCACCGGTAGGTTCGGCCGCATGTTCGCCGTCTACGCAGCCGAGCCGAGCCCGCAGGACCCACTGGCAGCACTGCGCGTGGGTGAGCGCCCCGACCCGGAGGTCCCCGAGGGCTGGGTGCGGGTCCGGATCAGCGCGGCCAGCCTGAACATGCACGACCTGTGGACGCTGCGCGGGGTGGGCATCAAGGCCGAGCGGTTCCCGATGATCCTGGGCTGCGACGGCGCGGGCGTGCTCGACGACGGCACCGAGGTGGTGCTGCACTCGGTCATCGGCGACCCGGCGTGGACCGGCGACGAGACCCTGGACCCCAAGCGCACCCTGCTGACCGAGAAGTACCAGGGCACCTTCGCCGACTACGCGGTCGTGCCCGCGCGCAACGCGCTGCCCAAGCCCGCGGGCCTGAGCTTCGCCGAGGCCGCGTGCATGGGCACCGCCTGGCTGACCGCGTACCGGATGCTGTTCGTGAAGTCGGGGCTGCGCCCTGGGCAGACGATGCTGGTGCAGGGCGCCTCCGGCGGGGTGGCCACGGCGCTGGTGCAGCTGGGCCGGGCGGCGGGTTTCCGGGTGTGGGCCACCGGCCGCACCGAGCGGAAGCGGGCGCTGGCCGAGTCGCTGGGCGCGCACGCGACCTTCGAGTCCGGCGCGCGGCTGCCCGAGCGGGTGGACGCGGTGTTCGAGACGGTCGGCAAGGCCACCTGGTCGCACTCGATGAAGTCGCTCAAGCCCGGCGGCGTCGTGGTGATCTCCGGGGCGACCAGCGGCGACGCCACCGCCGCCGAGCTGCAGCGGCTGTTCTTCCTGCAGCTGCGCGTGGTCGGCTCCACCATGGGCACCCGCGAGGAGCTGGCGGACCTGCTGTCCTTCTGCGACCTCAACGGGCTGCGCCCGAGGATCGGCCGCGAGCTGCCGCTGGAGCGGGCCGAGGAGGGCCTGCGGGCCATGCTGGACGGCGACACCGCGGGGAAGATCGTCTTCACCCGCTGATCTTCGGCTGATCGGACAACGAACGCCCCGCCGGGTGGTCCAACCGCACAAACACGGTGAGAATCCGCACGCGTACGGTTCGCCGCACACCACTTCACCGAGGAGCGGGCTATGACCTCCGTGCAGGGCGGCTTCGGCCGGGGCAGTGGCGTGTTCCGCCGCAAGCCCATCGAGCAGATCGGCGACGAGGCCGCGGGTTCCGAGTCGCTGAGCAGGACGCTGGGGCTGTGGCAGCTGACGGCCATCGGCATCGGCGGCATCATCGGCGCGGGCATCTTCTCCCTCGCGGGCGCGGTGGCCAACAAGACCGCCGGGCCCGCGGTGCTCATCTCGTTCCTGGTCGCGGGCATCGCCAGCGCCGCCGCGGCCTTCTCCTACGCCGAGTTCGCGGGCCTGATCCCCAAGGCGGGCAGCGCCTACACCTACGGCTACGCGGTGCTCGGCGAGATCGTCGGCTGGTTCATCGGCTGGGACCTGCTGCTGGAGTACACCGCCATCGTGGCCGTGGTGGCCATCGGCATCAGCGGCTACTTCAACGAGCTGCTCGACCTGCTCGGGCTGCACCTGCCCACCTGGATGATGGGCGCCCCCGGCACCGAACCGGACGGGGTCGCCTCGGGCAGCTACAAGGTCGACCTGTTCGCCGCGCTGCTGTGCCTGCTGATCGCGTTCGTGCTCAACACGGGCATGAAGAACGCCGCCCGCTTCGAGACCACGCTGGTCTACCTGAAGGTCGCCGTGGTGCTCCTGGTGATCGTGGTCGGCGCGTTCCACATCAACACCGACAACTACGACCCGTTCTTCCCCTTCGGCGTCTCGGGCGCGCTCACCGGCGCGGCCACGGTCTTCTTCGCCGTCTTCGGCTACGACGCGATGAGCACCGCGGCCGAGGAGTCCAAGGACTCCCAGCGGCACATGCCCAAGGCGATCATCTACTCGCTGGCCATCTCCATGGTGCTGTACGTGCTGGCCTGCCTGGTGCTCACCGGCATGGTCAACTACACCGACGTGGACAGCGAGAGCGCCTTCGCCTCCGCGTTCGCCGACGTCGGCCTGCCCGCGCTGGGCATCGTCATCTCCGTGGGCGCCATCCTGGGCATCACCACCGTGCTGTTCACCTTCCTCATGGGCGCCGCGCGGGTCGGCTACTCGATGAGCCGCGACGGGCTGCTGCCGCGCTGGTTCGCCAGGACCCACCCGGTCAAGCACGTGCCCACCCGCACCACGTGGGCGCTGGGCGTGGCGTCGGCGGTCATCGCGGGCTTCCTGCCCATCGCCGAGGCGGCCGAGCTGACCAACATCGGCATCCTGCTGGCGTTCGTGGTGGTCTGCGTCGCGGTGATCGTGCTGCGCTACCGCAGGCCCGACCTGCCGCGCACCTTCAAGACGCCGGGCATGCCGGTGGTGCCGGTCATCGGCGTGGTGTTCTCGCTGTGGCTGATCACCTTCCTCGCGCCGGAGACGTGGCTGCGGTTCGCGGTCTGGTTCGCCATCGGCCTGGTGGTCTACTTCGCCTACGGCAAGCGGCACTCGCTGCTGGAGCGGTCGTCACGGGACTGACCGGCACCACTGGTCGACCACGTCGGCCAGCACGCCCAGCGGCAGCGGGCCGCCGCCGAGCACCACGTCGTGGAAGGCCCTGATGTCGAAGCGGTCGCCCAGCCGCCGCTGGGCGTCCCCGCGCAGGCGCTGCAGCTCCAGCCGCCCCACCATGTACGACAGCGCCTGCGCGGGGGCTTCGATGTAGCGGTCCACTTCGGACCGGATGTCCACCTCCGGCATCACCGCGTTGGCGCGCAGGTACTCCACGGCCCGCTGCCGCGACCAGCCCAGCGCGTGCAGCCCGGTGTCCACCACCAGCCGGGCCGCGCGCAGCGAGTCCGCCGACAGCATCCCCAGCCGCGCCACGTCGTCGCTGTACAGGCCCATCTCGTCGGCCAGCCGCTCGGCGTAGAGCGCCCAGCCCTCCAGGTAGGCCTCGAAGGCCGCGAACCGGCGCAGCAGCGGCAGCTCGGTGAGCTGCTGGGCCAGCGAGATCTGGAAGTGGTGGCCGGGCACGCCCTCGTGGAACGCGGTCGCCTCGGCGCTGAACCGGTCGCGCAGCTCGGCCTGGTGGGTGTTGACGAAGTAGGTGCCCGGCCGGCTGCCGTCCAGCGCCGGGTCGACGTAGTAGGCCAGCGGGGCGTTGGGCGCGTCGTCCTCGGGCACCGCCGCCACCGCGCAGCGGGCGCCGGGCACCCGGCCGAACCAGTCCACCGCCACCAGCTCGGCGCGCGCGATGGCCCGCTCGGCCAGCGCCAGCATCTCCGCCGCGTCCGCCCAGCGCAGCGCCGGGTCGGCCAGCAGCCGCGCCCGCACCCGCGCCGCGGGCACCGGGCCGAACACCCGCGCCCCGATCTGCTCGTACTCCCGGTCCAGCGCGGCGAGCAGCTCCAGCCCGGTGCGGTGCAGCTGCTCGGGGGTGTGCTCGGTGGTGGTGCGCACGCGGACCAGCTCGGCGTAGCGCTCGCGGCCGTCGGGCAGCCAGCACAGGCCCGGCTGGTCCTCGCCCCGGCCGCGCGGCGCGATCTCGGTGACCAGCAGCTCGCGGTAGCGGGCGAACGCGGGCCGCACCGCGCCCGCCAGCAGCTCGTCCCGCTCGCGCGCCGAGCCCTCGTCCAGCTCCGGCTTGCGCAGCGGGTCGCCACCGGGGTCGGCGAGGTAGCGGTCCAAGCGGGCGACGGCGGCGGCGACCAGGTGCGCCAGCGGCCGCCGGTCGGACGCGCGCTGCCTGCGGCCCAGCGCGTCCAGGTAGTCCGGGATCGCGGCCAGCCTGGTCAGGTAGTCGCGCCTGGCCCGCTCGTGCCGCGGCCGCACCAGCGACATGCCCGTTAACAGCAGCGGCACCGGCGCGTTGAGGCCCTCGGCGTAGGTGTGCTCGATCAGCCGCGCGTCCAGCTCGCCCACCACGCCGCGCGCCTGCTGCGCCACCACGGCGCGGGTGACCGGGTCGTCGTCACCCGCCTCGGCGAGCCGGGCCAGTTCCAGGGCCCTGCGCCTGCTCGACGCCGCCGCTTCGGCGCCGGGGTCGGGCAGGCGGTCGTCCCAGCCGGGCACGCCGATCAGCGTGGCCATGATCGGGTTGTCGTCCAGCACCAGCGTGAACAGGTCGTCGGCGAGCTCGCGCGCTGTGGTCATCCCGACATTCTGACCACAGGAACCGTTGCTACAGCGGTGAAATCCGCGTGATTGCATCGGAAACGGCTTGGCGCGCCTCAAGGTGCAGCCGTTGTACGACTTCTGCGGCGGGCGCCGGGCGGGCCAGGGAGTAGGTCTGCCCGGCCCACAGCGACATCAGCTCGGGGTCGCCGGTGGCCCGCACGGGCTTGGTGAGGTGGTGCACCTCCGGGTAGGCGGCGGGCGCCTGCCCGGTGTGCCTGGTCAGGAACCGGTTCACCAGCCCGCGCGCGGGACGGCCGCTGAAGGCCCTGGTCAGCGCGGTGGGGCGGGTGCCGTCGACGAGGGCCCTGCGGTGCGGCGGGGAGGTGCCCGCCTCCGGGCAGAGCAGGAAGGCGGTGCCCAGCTGGGCGGCCACCGCGCCCGCGGTGACCACCGCGGCCACGTCCGCGCCGTGCACCAGGCCACCGGCCGCCACCAGCGGCAGGTCCACCGCGGCGCGGACCAGGCGCAGCGCGGCGAGCACGCCGAGCAGCTCGCCGCCGCCGGGCGAGACGCCGTCGTCGGCCAGCGTGCCTCGGTGCCCGCCCGCGTCCGCGCCCTGCACGCACAGCACGTCCGCGCCGATCCGCGCGGCCTGCGCGGCCTCGGCGGCGGTGGTGACCGTGACCACGACCAGGGAGCCCGCCGCCTTGAGCCTGGCCACCTCCCGCACCAGCGGCAGGCCGAAGGTGAACGAGACCACCGGGACGCGCAGCGCGGTCACCAGCTCCAGCTTGGCCGGGTACTCGTCGTCGTCCCAGTGCGGCGTGCCCGGTTCGGTGCCCGCAGTCTCGCGCACCCGCTCGCGGTAGCCGCTCAGGTCCGCGCCCGACGCGGTGCCGGGCACGAACAGGTTGACCCCGAAGGGCCCGGAGGTCAACGCGGTGGTGGCGGCGATCTGGTCGGCGAGCGCCTCGGCGGTGAGCAGGCCGCCCGCCAGGAAGCCGAACGCGCCCGCGCGGGTGACCTCCGCGACCAGTTCCGGGGTGGACGCGCCGCCCGCCATCGGCGCGGCGATGACCGGCACCCTCAGTTGGTCCAGCATGGCCAGACGATAACCGGAACCGGGCGGTCCCGCCCCCACCCGCGCAGCGGGTGTGACCATGGTCGGCATGGCTTTCACCGTGGCGGACGCGGTCCGCATCGCCCGAGCGGCGCACGAGGGACAGGTGGACAAGTCCGGACGCCCCTACATCGGCCACCCGCTGCGCGTGATGGAGCGGGTGACCGGCGACCACGCCCGGATGGCCGCCGTGCTGCACGACGTCGTGGAGGACACCGGGGTCAGCGCCGCCGACCTGCTCGCCGCGGGCTGCCCGAGGCCGGTGGTCGACACCGTCGTGGCGCTGACCCACCTGCCCGGCGAGTCGCAGGAGGACTACCTGTCCCGCGTGGCCGCCGACCCGGTGGCCGTCGTGGTGAAGCGCGCGGACATCGCCGACAACACCTCCCCGGAGCGCATGGCGCGGCTCGACGCGGCGACTCGGACACGCCTGCGCGACAAGTACGCACGTGCGCTTCAACTGCTCGACACCTGCTCGTGACCTTTGCGGCGGAAGTCACGTCCGAGATCGCCACCCAAGCCCCTGAAGTGCGGCATCATGGAGGTGAACCGATCCAGATAGATCGACCCGAAAGGCGACATGACCACGGCTCTCAAGACCGTTCGCACGTACTTCGCCACGCGACGGGCACTCCGCAGGCGTCACGCGGAGCTGGCCCGCGAGCTGGCCGCCTACGACACCCCCAGCGCCCGGATGGACCTGGAAGCCATCCTCGCCCGCCACTCGGCGCACGAGGCGCGGGAGCTCGAAGCGATCCTCCGCCGCCAGGCTCAGGACCGGCTGATCCGCGACCACAGCTGATCGCCGCACTTGTGAGGGCCTTCAGGACAGGGACGTCCTGAGGGCCCTTTCGCATGTTCAGGCGGGGGCGGGCGGCAGCCGGTCCCGCTTGGCGGGGTGCGCCCGCTCCGTGGCCGCGTAGCGGAACTCGTCCGGGGTGATCGGCTTGCCGGTGCGGCGGTCGACCAGCACCGGGTCGGCCACCTGCCCGGTGGCCGCGTCCACCAGCCGCACGGCGCCCTGACGGTCCGCGTGCCGCCGCCCCCAGGCGGCCATGGCCTCCACCACCGGTTGCAGGTCGCGCCCCCGGTCGGTCAGCACGTACTCGTCGCGCGGTGGGCGCTCCTGGTAGCGGCGGCGGACCAGCAGGCCCGCGTCGACCAGCTCGGTGAGCCTGCGGGTCAGCGAGTTCGGGGAGATGCCCAGGCTGCGCTGGAACTCGTCGAAGCGGGTCAGCCCGTGCAGGGCATCGCGCACCACCAGCAGGCTCCACCACTCGCCGACCTGGTCCAGCGCCTGCGCGGTGGGGCAGTCCATGTCCCCGAAGCTCTTGTGCCGCACGGCGAACCCCTCGACTTCCGTTGTGGAAGCCACTGTACCGCGCTAAGGTCACTTCCACAGTGGAAGCGACTGGGAGGCGACTGTGGCGAAGATCGGCGTGCTCGGACCGGGCGGAGTCGGCGGGGTGCTGGCGGCACGGCTGGGCACCGCGGGCCACGAGGTGACCGTGGTGGCCACCGACCGCACGGCGGCCGAGATCACCGCGCGCGGGCTGGTGCTCCGCGCGCCCGACGGCGAGTCGGTGACCCGGCCCTCGGCGCGGCCCTGGTTGGCCGAGCCGGTGGACGTGCTGTTCGTGGCGGTCAAGGCGACCGACCTGCTGCCCGCGCTGCAGCGGGTGCCCGCCGCGGTGCTCGGCGGCGCGACGCTGGTGCCGCTGCTCAACGGCGTGGACCACCCGAAGCTGTTGCGCGCCCTCTACCCGGCGGCGCGGGTGGTCGCGGCCAGCATCGCGGTGGAGGCCGTGCGGCACCGGCCGGGCGTGGTCGAGCAGCTGTCCGGGATGGCCGACATCGGGGTGGCCGACCCCGATGTCGCCCGCCTGCTGCGGGCCGCCGGGCTCACCGTGGCCGAGCACCCGGACGAGGTGACCGTGCTGTGGCGCAAGCTGACCTTCCTCGCCCCGCTGGCCCTGGCCACCACCAGCGCGAACGCGCCCATCGGCGAGGTCAGGGAGAGCGGCGCGCTGCGCGCCCTGGTCGACGAGACGGCGGCAGCCGCCGCGACGCGGTCCGTCGTGGTGGACGCGGACGCCGTGGAAGCCCGGCTGCACGCCATGCCGGACACCATGCAGTCGTCGATGCTGCGGGACTTCCGCTCCGGCCGCCCGCTGGAGCTGGACGCGATCGCCGGACCGGTGCTGCGCGCGCTCGGCGTCGACAAGGCCACCGCCACCGCCGCCGCCGTGCGCGCGATCCTCGACGCCTGAACTACTTCTTGCCCTTGTCCTTGCCGGAGTCCTCGGTCGACAGCGCGGCGACGAAGGCCTCCTGGGGCACCTCGACGCGCCCCACCATCTTCATCCGCTTCTTGCCTTCCTTCTGCTTCTCCAGCAGCTTGCGCTTGCGGGTGATGTCACCGCCGTAGCACTTGGCCAGCACGTCCTTGCGGATCGCGCGGATCGTCTCGCGGGCGATGACCCGCGAGCCGATCGCGGCCTGGATGGGCACCTCGAACTGCTGCCGGGGGATCAGCTCGCGCAGCTTGGTGGCCATCTTCGTGCCGTAGCCGTAGGCGTGGTCCTTGTGCACGATGGCGCTGAAGGCGTCCACCGCCTCGCCCTGCAGCAGGATGTCGACCTTGACCAGCTCCGCGCTCTGCTCGCCCGCCTCCTCGTAGTCCAGCGAGGCGTAGCCGCGGGTGCGGGACTTCAGCGCGTCGAAGAAGTCGAAGATGATCTCGCCCAGCGGCATCGTGTAGCGCAGCTCGACCCGGTCCTCGGAGAGGTAGTCCATGCCGCCGAGCTGGCCGCGCTTGGACTGGCACAGCTCCATGATCGCGCCGATGTAGTCGCTGGGCGCGATGATGGTGCACTTGGTGACCGGCTCGTAGACCTCGGCCCGCTTGCCCTCCGGCCAGTCCGACGGGTTGGTCACCACGTGCTCGGAGCCGTCCTCCATGACCACCCGGTAGACCACGTTCGGCGCGGTGGAGATCAGGTCAAGGCCGAACTCGCGCTCCAGCCGGTCGCGGGTGATCTCCAGGTGCAGCAGGCCCAGGAAGCCGCAGCGGAAGCCGAAGCCCAGCGCCGCGGAGGTCTCCGGCTCGAAGGTCAGCGCGGCGTCGTTGAGCTGCAGCTTCTCCAGCGCCTCGCGCAGCTCGGGGTAGTCCGAGCCGTCCACCGGGTACAGGCCCGAGTAGACCATCGGCTTGGGCTCGCGGTAGCCGGCCAGCGGCTCGGTCGCGCCCTTGCGCTCCGCGGTCACCGTGTCGCCGACCTTGGACTGGCGGACGTCCTTCACGCCGGTGATCAGGTAGCCCACCTCGCCGACGCCCAGGCCCGCGCTGGGCTTGGGCTCCGGGGAGATGATGCCCACCTCCAGCAGCTCGTGGGTGGCGTTGGTGGACATCATCCGGATGCGCTCGCGCGGGGTGATCCGGCCGTCCACCACGCGGATGTAGGTGACCACGCCGCGGTAGGTGTCGTAGACCGAGTCGAAGATCATCGCGCGGGCGGGCGCGTCGGCCTGCCCGACCGGCGCGGGCACCCGCCGCACCACCTCGTCCAGCAGCGCCTCCACGCCCAGACCGGTCTTGGCGGAGACCCGCAGCACCTCCTCCGGTTCGCACCCGACGATGTGCGCCAGCTCCTTGGCGTACTTGTCCGGGTCGGCGGCGGGCAGGTCGATCTTGTTGAGCACCGGGATGATGGTGAGGTCGTTCTCCATCGCCAGGTACAGGTTGGCCAGCGTCTGCGCCTCGATCCCCTGCGCCGCGTCGACCAGCAGGATCGTGCCCTCGCACGCCTCCAGCGCGCGGGAGACCTCGTAGGTGAAGTCGACGTGGCCCGGCGTGTCGATCATGTGCAGCACGTGGTCCTGCCCGTCCAGCTGCCAGGGCAGGCGCACGTTCTGCGCCTTGATCGTGATGCCGCGCTCGCGCTCGATGTCCATGCGGTCGAGGTACTGCGCGCGCATGGCCCGTGCCTCGACCACGCCGGTGAGCTGCAGCATCCGGTCGGCCAGGGTCGACTTGCCGTGGTCGATGTGCGCGATGATGCAGAAGTTCCGGATCAGCTCCGGAGGCGTGAACGTCTGGTCGGCGAACGTGCTCACTCAGGTTCCTCGCACAAGAAGGACGGGGGATCGCCTCATCATCTCACGTCGCGCGGGGTGGAGGTCCCGCGTGGCCCTTAAGCTGCGCGGGTGCACGCCAACGGTGAGGACCCCCGCCCCGCGAAGGGCGCGGTCCGCGAGATCCACTCGGCCGCCGCCGCGGCGACCCTGGAGTACTCCCCCGACCTGGACGGCCTGGCCGATCCTGGCGAGGTCGTGTGGGCGTGGGTGCCCTACGAGGAGGACCCGAGCCGGGGCAAGGACCGCCCCCTGCTGGTGGTCGGCAGGCGCCGCCGGGCGCTGCTGGCCCTCATGCTGACCAGCAGGGCGCCCGACCGGTGGGAGGCGGGCGACAGCCTGGACCTGGGCGTGGGCCGGTGGGACCGCGACGGCAGGCGCTCCTACCTGCGGCTGGACCGGGTGTTCGAACTGGCCGAGGACGACATCCGGCGGGAGGGCTCGGTGCTGGAGCCGGAGCGGTTCTCGCTGGTGGTGGACGCGCTGCGGGAGCGCCACGGCTGGCGCTGAGCGGTCGGGGGAGATCTCCGGGGCATCCCCGATGCGGCGCGCGGCCCGCGGTGGTGCCCTGGAGCCATGACGAGCAAGCTGGGCAGGGCGTTGGACCTGGCGTTCGGGCACCCCCGCGGCAAGGTGGGCGAGCTGGGCGGCCGGGTCATGGCCAAGGTGAACGCGAAGGTCGAGCAGCACGTCGTGGATGTGCTGCGACCGACCCCGCAGGAGGTCGTCCTGGTGGTCGGCCCCGGTCCCGGCGTGGGACTGCGGCTGGTGGGCGAGCGCGCGCTCAAGGCGATCGGCGTGGACCCCTCGCAGGTGATGCTGACCGAGGCCGGGCAGCGCTGCGCCGACCTGGTGGCCTCGGGCCGGGTGGAGCTGCGCGAGGGCACCGCCGCGCGCACCGGGCAGGCCGAGGACTCGGTGGACGCGGTGGTGTCGGTGGACAACCTCCAGCTGTGGGACAACCGGCCCGCCTCGTTCCACGAGCTGCGGCGGGTGCTGCGGCCGGGCGGGCGGCTGCTGGTGTCGGTGCAGCGCTGGCAGCTCGACGTGTCCGAGTACGCCCTGATCCAGGAGGCGGAGCAGGCCGGGTTCGGCGACGTGCGGACCTCGCTGCAGCAGCACGGCGGTCTGACCCCGCCCTCGGTGCAGCTGTTCGGCACGGCCTGATCGCAGCGGGCGCGCCTGCCCGTCACAACGCGAGCGCCATGCGCACGTGCACCGGCTCGCCGTCGGAGAGGCCGACCTCGCGCCAGCCGCGCCGCCGGTAGAACTCGCGGGCGCGGGTGTTGGGCTCGAACACGTCCAGGTGCGCCGTGCTCACCCCGCGCCCGCGCCACGCCTCGACGCACGCGCGGTGCAGCGCGTCGCCGACGCCGTGCTCCCAGCGCGCCGGGTCGACCTGGAGCTGCAGCAGCTCCCCGGCGTCCGTGGCCAGGGCGAAGCCCGCGATCCGGCCGTCCAGCTCCGCGCACAGCCAGATCAGGTCGGCACCGGCGAAGGTGTAGCCCCTGGACCGCGCCGCGGCCTCCCACTCCGCCAGCTCCGACTCCGGCAGGTGGCCCTCGTAGTAGCTGCGCCGGGCGCGGACGTGCACCTCGACGACCTCCGGCGAGTCGGCCGCCGTGGGCGGCCTGATGTCGATGTTCCCCATTACCCGTGGACGCGCGAGGGCGGTCGGCGTTGCCTCGTGCGGCTTGCCCCGACGCCTAGCAAAGTGATATCACTTTGCTAGGCGGCCACGGCGGCCGCCGGGACTTCGACAGGGGTGGGACATGAGCGCGACGACGACCGAGGCCGTTGTGCGGATGCCGTCTCCCGCGGTGCGGGAGCGCGAGGCGACCGGGTTGCCGGGGGTCACCGGCTTCCTGATCGGGATCGGGGTGATCGCCCTGGGCGTGGCGGCGCTCCTGCTCGCCCTGCTCCCCGAGCCCTCCGACCCGTCGGTGCCGCTGCTCGTGGTCAGCGCGCTGCTGCTGGCCGCGGGCTCGGTCTGGCTGGGCGGGCTGTTCACCGTCGCGCCCGGTGAAGCGCGGGTGCTGCAGTTCCTCGGCCGCTACACCGGCACGGTGCGCCAGGACGGCCTGCGCTGGGCCAACCCGTTCACCACCAAGGACAAGGTCTCCACGCGCATCCGCAACCACGAGACCGCCACGCTGAAGGTCAACGACGCCGACGGCAACCCGATCGAGATCGCCGCGGTCGTGGTGTGGCAGGTGGACGACACCGCGCGGGCCAAGTTCGAGGTGGACGACTTCGTGCGGTTCGTGGGCATCCAGACCGAGACCGCGGTGCGGCACATCGCCACCAGCTACCCGTACGACAACCACGACGAGGCGGGCCTGTCGCTGCGCGAGAACGCCGACGAGATCACCGAGACGCTGTCGATCGAGATCGCCGCGCGGGTGCAGTCGGCCGGGGTGAGGGTGATCGAATCGCGGCTGACCCACCTGGCCTACGCTCCGGAGATCGCGCAGGCGATGCTCCAGCGGCAGCAGGCGGGCGCCATGGTCGCGGCCCGGCAGCGGATCGTGGAGGGCGCGGTCGGCATGGTGGAGCTGGCGCTGGCCAGGCTGGCCGCGCACGACGTGGTGGAACTGGACGAGGAGCGCAAGGCGGCGATGGTGTCCAACCTGCTGGTCGTGCTGTGCGGCGATCGGGCCACACAGCCCGTGGTCAACGCCGGGTCGCTGTACCACTGACGTGGTCGAGCGCAAGAGCGTCCTGCTCCGCTTGGACCCGGCCGTGCACGACGCGCTGACCAGGTGGGCCAACGACGAGCTGCGCAGCACGAACGCCCAGATCGAGTTCCTGCTGCGCCGCGCGCTCGCCGAGGCCGGTCGGCTGCCCTCCGGGGCGGCCGACCAGCCGCGCCGGGGCAGGCCGCGCAAGAGCGCGAACGGCGACCGGGACAGCGGTTCGAGTGGCGGGACCGCCGAGCGGGTGACACGGTCTTCCGCGAAGTCCGCCGAGGAGTCCGCCGGGAGATCCACCGAGGAGCCCGCCGAGGAGGCGCCGTGACCGAGCTGACCGAGCCGTACCCGCAGGGCGCCCCGTGCTGGGTCGACATGATGAGCACCGACCACCGGGTCACCGCCGAGTTCTACGCGGGCCTGCTCGGCTGGGAGTTCGAGGTCGGCGGCGCGGAGTCCGGGCACTACGCGATGGCGCTGGTGCGCGGCAAGCCGGTGGCGGGCGTCGCGCGGATGCCCCCGGACGCCCGGTTCCCCGTGGTGTGGACCTCCTACCTGGCCACCGACGACCTGGACGAGTCGCTGGCTCGGGTGGCCGCGCACGGCGGCCAGGAGCTGGTGCCGGTGTTCGACACCGGCGGCCCCGGCCGCGGCGCGGTCGCGGTCGACCCGACCGGCGCGTCGTTCGGGCTGTGGGAGGCGGGCACGCACATCGGCGCGTACCTGGTGCGCGAGCCTGGCGCGCTGTGGTGGAACGAGCTGGCCACCAGGGACCTGGCGGGCGCGTCGGCGTTCTACCGGGACGTGTTCGGCCTGGAACCCCAGCCGGAGCCGGGGATGCGGTACAGCAGGCTGGCGCTGGGCGGGCACCCGGTGGCCGGGGTGTTCGGCATGGACGCGGAGATCCCGCCGGAGATCCCGCCGCACTGGATGACCTACTTCGCGGTCCCCGACGCCGAAGCGGCCGCGGCGCGGGCCGCCGAGCTGGGCGGGGTGGTGGTGCACGAGGTGGTGCGCTCGCCGTTCGGCTGGTTCACCACGCTGGGCGACCCGCTGGGCGCGACGTTCCGGGTCATCCAGCCGCCACCTTCCAGCCGAGGCTGACCACCAGCGCCACCACGACGGTGAGGAACACCCGGCGCACGAACCTCGACCCGCGACGCACCGCCAGCCGGGCGCCGAACACCGCGCCGGTCGTGTTGCACACGGCCAGCAGCAGGCCCAGGCCCCACAGCACCTTGCCCGCCGGGATGAAGTACATCAGCGCGCCGAGGTTGGTGGCGACGTTGACCACCTTGGCCGTGGCCGAGGCGCGCAGGAACGCGAACCCGACCAGGCCGACCAGCAGGAACACCAGGAACGCCCCGGTGCCCGGCCCGGCGAGGCCGTCGTAGAAGCCGATCACCGCGCCACCCAGCGCCATGACGGCGACCTGCGCGGACCGCGCGAACCGCAGTACCTCGCCCACGCCCAGCCGCGGCTTGCGCCACGTGTACAGGCCCACGCCGACCAGCGCGACGAGCACCACCGCGTTGAGCACGTCGGGCGCCAGCGAACCCGCGAACGCCGCACCCCCCACCGCCCCGCCGAAAGCCGCCAGCGCCATCGGCAGCGCGGACCACCAGTCCACGGAGGTCTGCGCGGTGTAGGTGCGCACCGCCGCGGTGGTGCCGACGACCGCGGCCACCTTGCTGGTGGCCAGCGAGTACAGCGGCTGACCGCCCGGTCCGACCAGCAGCATGGCGGGGAGCTGGATCAACCCGCCCCCGCCGACCACGGCGTCCACCGCCCCGGCGAGCGCGGCGGCCAGGCAGAGGAACAGCAGTCCGGCGAGGCTGACGTGGCCGAACCCCGGCCAGTCGAGGGCTGTCATCACTCGAACAGCCTAATAGGACATCCGTATTGCTATTCCTTCTGGGAGCGCTACCGGAATCGGCCGTTCAGGTCTGGCGTGAGGCCGCTCACCTGGTCAGGGTGGAGGACCTGGGCGCACCCGATCGCAGGAGGTTGCAGTGTGGCACTCGCGAAAGCGCACGCTGGGCGGCGCGCTGGCGGCACTGGCGTTGGTCAGCACCCTCGCGCAGGCCAGCAGCACGGCCGAACCCGATGACCGGCGGCAGGTCTACCTGGACGCGAGCGCCCCGACCGACCGGCGCGTGGACGACCTCCTGCGGCGGATGACGCTGGAGGAGAAGGCCGGGCAGATGACCCAGATCCGGGTCGGCAAGCTGCGCGGCGACTGCCAGTGGACCAACGGCCCGCTGCGCGAGGACTGCATGAAGGCCGTCCTGGTCGACGCCAAGGTCGGCTCGATCCTGTCCGGCGGCGGCGACGCCCCGATCACCAACACCCCGCGGGCGTGGGCCGAGATGACCAACGCCGTGCAGAAGTACGCGCTGGACAACAACCGGCTCAAGATCCCGGTGCTCTACGGCGCCGACGGCGTGCACGGGCACAACAACGTGCTCACCGCCACCATGTTCCCGCACCAGATCGGCGTGGGCGCCACCTGGAACCCGGCGCTGGCCGAGCAGGTGGGCGCTTCCACCGCCAAGGCGATGCGCGCCACCGGCGCGTTCTGGAACTTCGCACCGGTCTCCGACATCGCCCGCGACACCCGCTGGGGCCGCTACTACGAGACCTACGGCGAGGACCCGGTGCTGGCCGGAATGCTGGCCGCGGCGAACGTGCGGGGCCAGCAGGGCGCCCCGGACGGGACCGCGCGGCTGACCGCCACCGCCAAGCACTTCGCCGGGTACTCCGAGCCCGCCAACGGGCACGACCGGGTGCCCGCCCACCTGCCCGTGCGCTACCTCCAGGACACCGTGCTGCCCGCCTTCCAACCCCAGTTCGACGCGGGCGTGGGCACCGTGATGATCAACTCCGGCGCGGTGAACGGCGTGCCCGTGCACGCCTCCAAGCACATGCTCACCACCCAGCTGCGCGACCGGATGGGCTTCCGCGGCGTCGCGGTCACCGACTGGGAGGACATCCGCTACCTGGTCACCCGCTACCGCGTCGCGGCCGACTACCCCGAAGCCGTCGCGATGGCGGTCAACGCGGGCGTGGACGTGGCCATGGAGCCCTCGGAGGCGGGCGAGTTCACCAAGGGCGTGGTCGACGGCGTGCGCCGCGGCGCGATCAGCGGCAAGCGGGTCGACCAGGCCGTGCGGCGCGTGCTGAAGCTGAAGTTCGACCTCGGCCTGTTCGACAAGCCGTTCGTGGACCCCGCCAAGGCCGACGCGATCGTCAACGGCGCCGACCGCGACCTGGCCCGCCGCGCCGCCGCCGAGGGGGCCGTGCTGCTGCGCAACGAAGGCGTGCTGCCGCTGTCCACCGGGGCGCGCAAGCTCGTGGTGACCGGCGACACCGCCGACTCGGTGCCGCGCCAGCTGGGCGGGTGGACGGTGGGCTGGCAGGGCGTTCCCAACGGTTCGCCGCTGCCGCCCGCGACCACCGTGCTGCAGGGCGTCCGCGCCGCCGCGCCCACCGCCGACGTGGTGAGCGCCCCGACCGCCGCCGACGCGGTGGCCCAGGCGGGCGACGCGGACGCCGTGATCGTCGTGCTGGGCGAGGCCCCCGCCGCCGAGGGCGTCGCCGACACCGAGAACCCCGCGCTGACCGGCGAGCAGCAGGCGCTGGTGGACGCGGTGCGGGGCACCGGCAAGCCGGTGGTCGTGGTGCTGCTCACCGGCAGGCCCCTGGTGCTGGGCGCGGCCGCCGACGCGGGCGCGCTGGTGGCGGGCTGGCTGCCGGGCAGCGAGGGCGGCCACGGCATCGCCGACGTGCTGTTCGGCAAGGTCAACCCCAGCGGCAGGCTGCCCGTGTCGTGGCCGAAGACCGTCGGCGACCAGCCCTTCTCCTACGACCAGCTGCCCGGCCCGAACGGCGGGGAGAGCTCCTCCTACGACCCGGCCTACCCGTTCGGCCACGGCCTGTCCTACACCACCTTCACCACCTCCGCGCCCAGGCTGAAAGCCACCGAGGTGCGCCGCGACGGCCGCGTCGAGGTCACCGTGACCGCGGCCAACACCGGCTCGCGGGCGGGCGAGCTGGTCGTGCCGGTGTACGTGCACCAGCCGGTGAGCAAGGTGCTCGTGCCCGACCAGCGGCTGGTCGGGTTCACCAAGGTCGCCCTGGCCGCGGGCGAGCAGCGCGCGGTGACCGTGGCCTTCGACGTGCGGCGGCTCGCGGTGACGCCGGGGGACGTGGACGCCTCCGGGTCGCGGGAGGTCGCCACTGGTCGCTACGAGGTCGTGGTGGGCGGGGCGCGGGCCGGTTTCACGGTGCGGTGAACTGGCCTGATACTCTTGTCCGCCGTACCGCGCGGCATTCCGCTGTGGAGGAAACCGCCCCTGACCGGGCGGCGCCGACGAGAAGGCGCGGTACGACTCCGAACCGAGGAAAAGGGTGGCTTTCGCGTGGCGAACATCAAGTCCCAGCTCAAGCGGATCAAGACGGCGGAGAAGGCGCGGCTGCGCAACAAGGCCGTCAAGTCCTCGCTGAAGACCGCGATCCGCAAGTTCCGTGAGGCCGCCGAGGCCGGTGACAAGGAGAAGGCCATCGCGCTGGCGCAGGAGGCCTCCCGCAAGCTCGACAAGGCCGCCTCCAAGGGCGTCATCCACGCCAACCAGGCCGCCAACAAGAAGTCGGCCCTGGCCAAGCGCGCCAACCAGCTCTGAGCACCGGCTGCCCAGCAGCCTCCGCGAGCGCCGCTTCCCCACGCGGGAGGCGGCGCTCGCCGCGTTCGGCCCCACCCTCGTCCCGCGAGTCGAACCCTCAGAACCCCCGAGTTCAACGCTCAGAACGGCCACGCCCGTCCCCGGTGTCACCCACCTATGGGCGTGTTGGGCGTGTCGCCCCCGCGAGTCGCGCGTTCCGACACCACGAACTGAGCGTTCGCGCACCCCGACCCGCGCTTTCGCGCCCTGCCCCGCGCTTCCGCGCACCTCGGGTAGTAGTTACCGATCTCCGGACGCCCCTCGGGTAGTACTTGCCCACGCACCAGGGGCGCGCGCGGAGCGCGCGCAGCGGGGGGCCCGCGAGCGCCATCCTTGGCGACCTGTCGCGCGGCGAGCGCCGCTTTAAAACCCCCAACGCTCAGTTCGCGGTGCCCGAACGCTCAAGTCAGGATGTGGGCGGGCGCTGGTGGTCTAGCGGCCGTGGGCGGCGACGATGGCCAGGACGGCGCGCTCCAGCGCGTAACCCGAGTCCGCCGCGACGCCCTTGACGTCGGCGTTCAGCCCGGCCACCACCGACATCGCCCTGGCCAGCCCGTCGCCGTCCCAGCCGCGCGCCTGCCCCTGGGCCTTCTTGACCTTCCACGGCGGCATCCCCAGCTCGCCCGCCAGCTTGAACGGGTCGCCCCGGCCCACCGCGGACACCCGCGCGACCGTGCGCACCGCGTCGGCCAGCGCGTCGGCGACCAGCACGTGCGGCACGCCCAGCTGCATCGCCCAGCGCAGCGCCTCCAGCGCCCCGCCCCGGTCGCCCATGACGGCCTTCTCCGCCACCGCGAACCCGGTCACCTCGGCCCGGCCGCGGTGGTAGCGGCGCACCGCCTCCGCGTCGACCTTCCCGCCGGTGTCCGCGACCAGCTGCGACGCCGCGGCGGCCAGCTCCCGCAGGTCCGACCCGACCGCTTCGATCAGCGCGGCCACCGCCTCCGGGTCGGCCTTGCCGCCCGCCGAGCGGATCTCGTTGCGCACGAACGCTTCCCGCTCCGCGGCCTTGGTGATCTTCGGGCACTCGACCACCCGCGCCCCGGCTTTGCGCAGCGCCGCGGGCAGCTCCTTGGCCGCCTTGCTGCGCCCGCCGCCGGTGTGCACGACGACCAGGGTCACTCCGTCCGCAGGCGCCTTGGCGTAGGCCAGCACCGCGTCGGCGATCTCCTTGCTCACCTCCTGCGCGGCCTCCAGGGCGATCACCCGCCCTTCGGCGAACAGCGACGGGCTGACCAGCTCCGCCAGCTCCGGCGGGGTGAGGTCGGTCACCCGAACGCGGGTGAGGTCCGCCTGCGGGTCGGCCGCCCGCGCGGTCTCCAGCGCCGACCGCACCGCGCGTTCGACCAGCAACTCCTCCTCGCCGACGACCAGGTGCACGGCATCGGGCTGGCTGGCTGCGGTCGCGCTCACGGTCCGATCCTGCCACGTCCGCATGGTGGACTTCGCTGGCCACGGCTCGGGATCGTGTCGTAGCGTGAACGCCACAACCGAATACCGCTCATCCAGAGGGGCAGAGGGATCGGCCCGAAGAAGCCCCGGCAACCCGTCACCAGCGCTCGCGCTGGGCGACCACGGTGCCAATTCCGACCCGCGCAGCGGGAAAGATGAGGAGAACCTCGCGATGACTGCTGTCAGTGCGCCTTCGCCCACCACCTCCTTCGACCTCGGTCCCGCTCGGGCTCTGTCGTGTCGTGAGTGCGGCCACCAGACCCCTCTCGCCGCCGAGTACGCGTGCCTGGAGTGTTTCGGGCCGCTGGAAGTGGCCTACGACTTCGGTCGGATCCGCCGCGAGGACATCGAGGCGGGTCCCCGGTCGATCTGGCGCTACCGCGGCCTGCTCCCCGTGCCCTCCACCGTGACGTCCCACCCCAACACCGAGCCCGGCGGCACCCGCCTGGTCGAGGCCGACCGCCTGGCCAAGGCGCTGGGCGTGCGCAAGGTGTGGGTCAAGGACGACACCGGCAACCCCACCCACTCCTTCAAGGACCGCGTGGTCGGCGTGGCCCTGGCCGCGGCCAGGGAACTCGGCTTCAAGGTGCTGGCCTGCCCCTCCACCGGCAACCTGGCCAACGCCGTGGCCGCCGCGGCGGCCCGCGCGGGCTGGCGGTCGGTCGTGCTCGTGCCCTCCTCCCTGGAACGCGCCAAGATCCTCATGACCGCCGTCTACGACGGCGCGCTGATCACCGTCGACGGCAACTACGACGACGTCAACCGCCTCGCCCAGGAGCTGGCCGCCGAGCACGAGGACTGGGCGTTCGTCAACGTCAACGTCCGGCCCTACTACGCCGAGGGCTCCAAGACCCTCGGCTTCGAGGTGGCCGAGCAGCTGGGCTGGCGCCTGCCCGAGCAGATCGTCATCCCCATCGCCTCGGGCTCCCAGCTGACCAAGGTGGACAAGGCCTTCCGCGAGTTCGCCTCGCTCGGCCTGGTCGAGGACACCCCCTACCGCGTGTTCGGCGCACAGGCGACCGGTTGCTCCCCGGTGGCCACCGCGTACAAGGCGGGCCACGACACGGTCACCCCGGTGCGCCCGGACACCATCGCCCGCTCGCTGGCGATCGGCGCCCCCGCCGACGGCCCCTACGCCCTGGACTCGGTCCGCCGCACCGGCGGGGCCATCGAGGACGTCACCGACGAGGAAGTGGTCGAGGGCATCCGGCTGCTGGCCCGCACCGAGGGCATCTTCGCCGAGACCGCGGGCGGGGTCACCGTGGCGACGGCCAAGAAGCTCATCGAGACCGGGCAGCTCGACCCCGACGCCGAGACCGTCCTGCTGATCACCGGCGACGGCCTCAAGACCCTGGACGCCCTGGGCGACCGGGTCGGCCCCCGCGCCACCGTGCCGCCCAGCGCCGACGCCGTGATCAAGGCCCTCGCCGACTGATCCACCCCCTCACGGCTTGCGCACCGCTGGAGGTGGTGCGCAAGCCCGCAGGGTTGCCCACCGCGATCACAGGGCGATGCTGGACGAGCGCAGCCACCCGCTGCGCGGGAACCTCGCCAGCTCCGGCAGCACGTACGGCCCGACCTGCTCGGTGGTGATGCGCCAGGCGATCACCCGTTGCGGCCACGGCGCGTCCGCCTTGATCTTGTTGTAGGCGCGGGCGCGCCAGTCCTCGACCGGGATGGTCAGCTCGTCGTCGAACAGCCGGTCGGCGACCACGCGGTACGCCTCCTCGGGCGAAGCGACCTGGGTGGGGCTCAGCACGTCGGTCACGGTCGCCCGCGCGATGATGCCCCGGCCGCCCGCTCTGAGGTGCTCGCACACGTAGTAGGCGAACCCCGGTCGCAGTTGCGGCGGCCACGGCTCCGGCTTGTAGCCCAGTTGCCACAGCACCCACGCCACGGCCTGGTGGTCGTCGTTGGGCGCCCATCCGGTGTGCAGCCGGATCCAGACGTCGTTCACGGTTCCTCCCCTTGTCAGTTCCTCCCCGGCGGGTCGCCCCTGCGGGCGATCCGCGGCCCCTCCGGGCCCAGCAGGACGGCGGTGTCGCCGTCCTGATCAGTGCGCAGCACCAGCGCCCCCCGGCTAGCCAGCGCGTCGAGCAGCACCCCGCTGGGGTGTCCGTAGCGGTTGCCCGCTCCGACGCTGATCAACGCCACTTTCGGCCGAACCGCCTCCAGGAACGCCGCGGACGAGTACCTCGAGCCGTGGTGCGGCACCTTGAGCACGTCGGCCCGCAGGTCGGCGTGCCGCCCGAGCAGACCGGCCTGCGCGGCCAGCTCGATGTCGCCGGTCAGCAGCACCCGGCCTGCCCCGGTCGAAGCCCGCAGCACCACCGAGGCGTCGTTGACCGCCGTGTTCGCGTCCTCCACCGGGCCCGCGCGGGGGCCCAGCACGTCCAGCTCCAGCCCCGGCCAGCTCAGCCGCTGCCCGGACACCAGCTCCACCACGCGGACACCGGCCGCCCGCGCCCGTTCGCGCACCTCCTCCCAAGCCCATCGCGGACGTCGCGACGGCCCCACCGCCACCGCGCCGACGCCCACTTCCGCCAGCACCGCCGCCAGCCCGCCGATGTGGTCGGCGTGCAGGTGGCTGAGCACCACCAGCGGCACCCGCCGCACGCCCAGCCCGCGCAGGCAGGCCAGCACCGGCACCGGGTCCGGCCCGGTGTCGACCAGCACCGCCCGGTCCCGCTCCGCGGTGGCCAGCACCACCGCGTCGCCCTGCCCCACGTCGCAGGCCACCACCGACCAGCCCGGCACCGGCCAGCGCGGCGCGGCCACCTCCAGCGGCACCAGGACCAGGCCCGCGCCGACCAGCGCGGCCACCGCCAGCACGCGCAGCCGCTTCAGCCGCAGCACCGCCCAGGCCAGCAGGAGCACCCCGATCAGCAGTGCCCCGCCGCCCCAGCCGCCGGGCCAGCGCACCGCCGCGCCGGGCACCGCCGCGGCGGTGCGGGCGACCAGCACCAGCCACTCGATCTCCGGCCCGGCCACCGCCGCCGCGACGCGGGCGGCCCCCGCGTGCACCGGGGCCAGCACCGCGGCCGCCACGCCCAGCACCGTCGCGGGCGCGACCACCGGCCCGGTGACCAGGTTCGCGGGCACCGCCACCAAGCTCACCTGGCCCGAGATCCCCGCCACCAGCGGGGCCGTCGCCAGGCTCGCGGCCATGGGCACGGCCAGCGCCTCGGCCACGCCCACCGGTACGCCATGGTCCCGCATCGCGGCTGCCCAGCGCGGGGCCAACAGGACCAATGCGGCCGTCGCGACCACCGACAGGCCGAACCCCGGCGCGACGGCCAGCGCGGGGTCGTAGAGCACCAGCACGACCACGGCCGCCGCGAGCGCCGGGAGTGCCGAGCGCTCCCGGCCCAGGACCAGTGCCAGCAGCGCCACCGCGCCCATCACCGCCGCCCGCAGGACGCTCGGCTCCGGACCGGCCAGCACCACGAACCCGACCAGGGCGGCCATCGCGCCCGCCGCGCAGCCGCGCGGACCGGCCCGCAGCAGCCGCAGCACCAGCAGGACCGCGCCGCACAGGATGGCCAGGTTCGCCCCGCTGACCGCCAGCAGGTGCGACAGGCCCGCAGTGCGGAACTCCTCGACCACCCTGGTCGACACGCCGTCGGTGTCGCCCACCACCAGTGCGGGCAGCAACCCGGCGGCGTCCGGGCCGAGCGGCTCGCTGGCCCGGCGCAGCCCCGCGCGCAGCGACTCGGCGGCGCGCTGCCACACCGGCGCCCGCCCGACTTCCAGCGGCGGGCCGCGAACCCGCAGCACCGCGACGGTCAGCTCGGCGCGCAGGGGCGGTGCCAAGGTGCCGCTCGCGGCGACCCGTTGTCCCGGCAGGAGTTCCCGCCACGCCGCGGTGGGCGCCAGCACGGCGATCTCGGCGCCGTCGGACAGTTCCGCTCGCACCACCACCGAGTCGACACCGCCGGGACGGGAGCCGAATCCGGTCGTCCGCAAGGGGTGCGGGCGGTCGACGAGTTCGAAGTGGACGGTTGTCGACGCACCGCGCTCGGCCTGCGCGCGCAGCGGGTGGTGGGTGGACTGGTGCACCTGGAAGCCGATCCAGCAGGCGGCGACCGGGCCGGTGACCATCACCGCGACCGCCGCGGGCGCGCACCGGCGGTGCGCCGCGGCACCGAGCAGTCCCGCCAGGACACCCAGTGCCGCGGCGGCCCACCACGTCCACAGCAGCCCGACCAGTGCGGTCGACCAGACCACCAACGCGGCCGGGACCAGGTGCAGGCGGGAGCGCACGTCTTCCTCCTTCCGGGTTCACGGGTGCGGACCGGACGCCGGTCAGACGCGGACCAGCTCGGCGAGGCGGGCGAGCTTCGCACCGCCGATGCCCTCGATCTCGCCCAGCTGCTCGACCGAGGTGAACGGGCCGCGCTTGAGGCGGCGGTCGATGATGCGCTGCGCGGTCACCGGGCCCACGCCGGGCAGGTCGTCCAACTGCTGCTCGGTGGCCGTGTTGAGGTTGACCGGGCCGGTCTCGTCGGCGGGCGCGGGCACGCCGACCGCGACCTGCTCGCCGTCGGCGAGCTTGCGGGCGAGGTTGAGGCCGTGCAGCGGGGCGCCCGGTTTCAGGCCGCCCGCCTGCCGCACGGCATCGGCCACGCGGGCTCCGCTGGGCACGGTGACCAGCCCAGGGTTGGCCACCTCGCCGACCACGTTGACCACCACGGTCTCGGGCGGCTTGCTCACCGCCGCGGCTTCGGCCACGGCGAGGTCCGGCGGCGGTGCTTCGGCTGCCGGGCCGCGCTGGTGCAGCGCGAAGACCGCTGCCAGCACCGCTCCGGCGCCCACCCCGGCCAGCAGTGCCAGCCTTCGGCGCGCGACGGGCGACGCGGGCAGCCAGCGGGCGGGCAGCCAGCGGCGGAGCAGCGGGCGCGCTCTGCCGGGCGGATCGGCGCCCCCTTCGGCGGAGGCGAACACGACGAGCGGGCCGTCGTCGGAGGGCCGTTCGCCTTGCGACATCAGGGCTTTGAGCCGGGCGGTCGGGTCCTCGGGCTGGTGATCGGACATGGCAACGACGCTAGGCCGAATGGCCCACGCCCACCAGCTCATGATCGACACCTGTGGACAACCGGGAGGGCTGTGGACAACTCCGCGCTGTCGGAGTGGAGTTGTCGGTGGCGTGTGCTACTGGAGCCCGCCCGGCAGCACCACCACACCGAGCACACCGGGGCCGGTGTGCGCCCCGATCACCGCGCCCACCTCGGAGATCAGGCACCCCGTCGACCCCGGCACGCGGTCGTCCAGCCTGCTCGCCAGCTCCGCCGCCCGCTCCGGCGCGGCCAGGTGGTGCACGGCCAGGCCCACCGGCCCGCGCCCCGCCGCCTCGGCGGCCAGGTCGACGAGCCTGCCCACCGCGCGCCCCATCGTGCGCACCTTCTCCAGCGGCACGATCCGCCCGTCGTCCACGTGCAGCAGGGGCTTGACCGCCAGCGCCGTGCCCACCAGCGCCGCCGCCGCGCCGATCCGGCCGCCGCGGCGCAGGTGGTCCAGGGTCTCCACGCAGAAGAAGACGCGCACCCGCGACGCCGCCTCCACCGCCGCCCGCTCCGCGCGTTCCGGGTCGTCGGCCGCCGCGCAGGCGGCCAGGACCGCGAAGCCCAGCCCCATGCCCGCGGACCGCGAGTCGACCACCCGCACCCGCCCGGCGCCCACCTCGGCGTCCACCTCGGCGGCGGCCAGCCGGGCCGCCTCCCAGGTGCCCGACAGCTCGCGCGACAGGTGCACCGACACGACGCCGTCGGCTCCGCCTTCCAGCGCCGACCGGTAGACCTCGGCCAGCTCCTGCGGGGTGGGGCGGGACGTGGTCACCCTGCGGTGCTCCCCCAGCGCGCCCGCCAGCTCGGCGGGGCCGAAGTCCGCGCCGTCGAGCCCGCCGCGGCCCTCCACGGACACGTGCAGCGGGACCACCCGGACGCCGTGCCGCTCGGCGAACCCCTCCGGCAGGTAGGCCGTGGAGTCGGTGACGATCGTGGTGGACACGGGTGCCGAGACTACGTCCCCGCCGGACCGGGATCGTCGACCGCCGCGGAGCTGACCAGCCGCGCCACGGCGGTCCCCACCAGCCGGTGCCCCTCCCAGCCCCAGTGCATCCCGTCCGGGTTGCCGCGCCGCGCCCGCACGTGCTCGCCCACCAGGGCGGGCACGTCGACCAGCGGCACGCCCGCCCGGTCGGCCCACGCGCGCACCGCCCGCTCCCCCGCCGCGCGGCCGGTGTGCACGCCCGCGTACAGCGGCGAGCAGTGCACCGACGGCAGCATCCCGATCGCCCGCACGCCCGGCTGGAACTGCCGCACGGCGTGCAGCGAATCGGTCAGGTAGCGCTCGGTCAGGTGCGGCGGCAGCGCCACCGGCCTGCCGCCCAGCAGCCGCGACAGCACCGGCTGGGCGGCCCGGTACGCCGCCCGCGCCCGCCTGCGCAGCCCGTCCGGCCGCAGGTGGCGCAGACCGTGGCGCAGGTAGGTGGGCAGCGGTGACGGCAGCGTGTCCATGTGCCCCACCGCGAAGACCAGCACGTCGGTGCGGGGCAGCAGCGACCACACCCGCGGGTCGCCGGTCAGCGCCCACCAGGCGTCCCGCGCGGTCCAGCCGAAACCCGCCGCCAGCTCCGCGTGGCCGCCCAGCTCGGCGGCGGCGATGTTGGGCCACAGCCGAGGGTGGTCGGCGGGCAGCGGCCCCTGGGGACCGTGGAAGGTCAGCGAGTCGCCGAGGACGAGCAGCCTCACCGCGTGGTGCCAGCGTTGTACGACGACAGGCGCCAGCGCCCGTCGCCGCCGGGTCTGCGGGTGAACACCGTCCAGTGGCAGTTGCCGATGCCGCCGAGCAGGCCCCAGCGGTCCACCGGCAGGTCCAGCAGCCACCCGGTCAGCGCGCTGATCAGGCCGCCGTGTGCGCACAGCAGCACGGTGCCGGAGAACTCCCGGTCCACGTCGGTCACCACGGCGGCGGCGCGCTGGGCGACCTCCACCCTGGTCTCGCCGTCGGGCGGGGGCACCGTGCCGTCGCTGCGCCACCGCTGGAGCATCCCCGGCCACTCGGCCTCGATCTCGGCGGTGGTCAGGCCCTGCCACTTGCCCAGGTTGGTCTCCCGCAACCGCTGGTCCACGCGCAGCGGCACGCCGATGACGCTGGTGAACACCGTCGCGGTGTCCCGCGCGCGGCGCAGGTCGGAGGCCACCACCAGCTCGGGCGCGAACCCGGCGAGCACCGGTACCGCGAACCGCGCCTGGTTCCACCCGGTCTCGGTCAGCGCCGAGTCGTAGTGGCCCTGCATCCGGCCGGTCGCGTTGTAGTCGGTCTCACCGTGCCGCCACAGCACGAGCCGGTTCAGGGTCATGCCTCGGCGCCCTCCGCGGCCACCGGCCCGGCGTCGAACTCGATGCGCGGGCAGTCCTTCCACAGCCGTTCCAGGCCGTAGAAGCTGCGCTCCTCCACGTGCTGGACGTGCACGACCACGTCCACGAAGTCGAGCAGGACCCAGCGGCCCTCGCGCGCGCCCTCGCGGCGGACCGGCTTGCGGCCGGCCTCGCGCAGCTTCTCCTCGATGTTGTCCACGATCGCGCCGACCTGCCGCTCGTTGGGAGCGGACGCGATCACGAACACGTCCGTGATCACCAGCTGGTCGGACACGTCGAGCACGATCACGTCGTGCGCCTTCTTGTCCGCCGCCGCGTTCGCGGCGACCAGCGCCAACCGTCGTGCCTCGTCGGTGGCTGCCACGTTTCTCCTCATCACCTCGGCGGACGCCGCGTTACGCCCGCACGAGTCAATGAGGGTACCGGCGTCCGCCGTCAATCCGGCACGGAGTAAAGCCTCCGCTTGGAGATGTACTGCACGACACCGTCCGGCACGAGGTACCAGATGGGCAGGCCGGCGGCCGTGCGGGCGCGCACCGCGGTGGACGAGATGGCCATCGCGGGCACCTCCACCAGCGACACCGCGCCGGGTGGCAGGTGGGCTCCGTTGAGCTCGTAGCCGGGTCGGGTGACGCCGATGAAGTGCGCGAGGTCGAACACGCGCTCGGCGCGCCGCCAGGACAGGATCTGCTCCAGCGCGTCCGCGCCGGTGATGAAGAACAGGTCCGCGTCCGGGTGCAGCGCCTTGAGGTCGGTCAGCGTGTCCACGGTGTAGGTCGGCCCGTCGCGGTCGACGTCGACCCGGCTGACCGAGAACCGCGGGTTGGAAGCGGTGGCGATGACGGTCATCAGGTACCGGTCCTCGGCCGCGCTGACCTCGCGCTCGCTCTTCTGCCACGGCTGCCCGGTGGGCACGAAGACGACCTCTTCGAGGTCGAACCTGGCCTGGACCTCACTGGCCGCCACGAGGTGGCCGTGGTGCACCGGGTCGAAGGTGCCGCCCATGACGCCGATCCGCCGGTTGGTCATAGGACGTGAGCGTAGTTCGGGTGGCCGTCCGGTCCCCGGACGGCCACCCGTGTCGCTACCCCTATTCCGCGGTCCTGCCCGGCGGTCCTGCCCGGCGGCGCTACTCGGTGGGGGCCACCACCGCGCCGTCCTGGTCGCGGACCAGGATCGCCTCCATCGGGCACGAGTCGGCGGCGTCGACCACCGCCTGGGCGGGCTCGACGGTGGCGTTGACCGGCACCGCGGTCGCGCCGTCGAGCCGGAAGTGGTCCGGCGCGCTCGCGGCGCACATCCCGCTGCCGATGCACGTGCCGCCGTCCACCTCGACGGTCCACTTGCCCATGACCTTCACCACCTCACCGGGAGCTTCTCCAGGCCGCGCAGCAGCCTGCCCTTCTTGAACTCCACCTCGCCCGCCAGCTCCAGCGCCGGGAAGCGGCGCAGCAGGGTGCCCAGCGCCACCTGCAGCTCCATCCGGGCCAGCGACGCGCCGAGGCAGTGGTGCGCGCCGTGACCGAAGGCGATGTGCGGGTTGGCCGACCGGTGGAAGTCGATCACGTCCGGGTGCTCGAACACCTCCGGGTCGCGGTTGGCCACCCCGGACTCCATGAACACCGCCTCGCCCGCCCGGATGGTCACGCCGCTGAGCTCGACGTCCGCGGTGGCGATGCGGGGGAAGCCCGCGGAGGCGCTCAACGGGGTGATCCGCAGCAGCTCCTCGATCGCCACGGGCACCAGCGACGGGTCCTGCCGCAGCTCGGCCAGCCGGTCCGGGTGGGTGAGCAGGGTGTAGGTGAAGTTGCCGATCTGGTTGGCGGTGGTCTCGTGCCCCGCCACCAGCAGCGCCACGCCGAAGCCGATCAGCTCGTCCTCGGTGAGCCGGTCCCCCTCGTCGTGCGCGGCCACCAGGTCGGTGAGCATGTCGTCGGTGGGGTGGGCGCGCTTGGCCGCGACCAGGCTCGCGATGTAGCCGGCCAGCGCCTGACCGCCCGCGACGATCTCCTCCGGGGTGAACGCCGTGATCGCCAGCGCCTGGTCGGACCAGGCGCGGAACTGGTCGCGGTCCTCGACCGGGACGCCCAGCATCTCGCAGATGACGGTGATGGGCAGGGGCAGCGCCAGCGCCTCGACGAGGTTGGCGGGCGGCCCCTGCGCCTCCATGTCGTCGAGCAGCCCGTCGACGACCCGCTGCGCCCGCTCGCGCAGCAGTTCGGTGCGCCGCGCGGTGAACCCCTTGGCCACCAGCTTGCGCAGCCGGGTGTGGTCGGGCGGGTCCATGCTCAGGATGTTGGTCTGGGTCTGCCGGTGCGGCACCGCCCTGGGCACCTCCCGGCTCTGGTCCAGCACCGCGGCGCGGCTGAACCGCGGGTCCGCGAGCACCGTCTTGATGTCGCGGTACTTCGTCACCAGCCAGGCGTCGCCGCCGAAGGGCAGGCGGACCCGCGACACGGGCTCCTCGCGCTGCAGCCGCAGGATGGTCGGGTCGGGCCGCAGCTCCACGGCCTCGCCGAACGGGTAAGAACGGACTTCCACGGGTCCCCCTGGGTAAGCGTTTGCTTACACAGACAGTAGAGAGATCGTTACCCGAGGTCAAACCCGGTCGACGCGCTCCAGCAGCACCGAGGTGGCCTTGAGCACGAGCTCGGCCACGGCGCGGTTGTCGGCGCTGGCCAGCGGTTCCTTGGCGAACATCGAGCGCAGCACGCCGATGCCGACCACCCAGGCCAGCACCAGGTCGGCGCGCAGCTCCGCGTCCGGCGCGTCGGTCAGCGACCGCAGCACCCGCGCGAAGTCCTCGCCCAGCTGCTGGTTGACCACCGCCGCGGCGGTGTCGTGGTGGGCCGAGCGCAGCGCCGCGTAGAGCGGGTGGTCCTCGGGACGCGCCGTCTTCCCGGTCAGCCGCAGCAGCATCCGGCACAGCAGCTGCTCGGCGGGCGACTCCTCGATCAGCTCCCGCCCCCTGGAGGCCAGCACGGTCGCGAACAGCGCGTCCTTGCTGCCGAAGTAGCGGAACAGCAGCGCCTGGTTCACCCCGGCCACCGCCGCGATGTCGCGGACCGTGGTCCGGTCGAACCCGCGTTCGGCGAACAGCCGCGCTGCGGCGTCCAGCAGCGCGGCCTTGGTCGCCGCCGCGTCCCCGCGCCTGCTCACGACGAGGGCCGGACGTGCCCCTCGCCCCAGACCACCCACTTGGACGAAGTCAGCTCGGACAGGCCCATCGGTCCGCGCGCGTGCAGCTTCTGGGTGGAGATGCCGATCTCCGCGCCCATGCCGAACTCGCCGCCGTCGGTGAACGCGGTCGAGGCGTTGACCACGACCGCCGCCGCGTCCACGCGGGTGGTGAACCGGCGCGCGGCCCGCACGTCGTTGGTGACGATGGCCTCGGTGTGCCCGGAGCCGTGCGCGGCGATGTGCGCGATGGCCTCGTCCAGCGACCCCACCACGCGGGCGGCGATGTCCAGCGACAGGTACTCGGTGTCCCAGTCGTCGTCCGTGGCCGCGACGACGCCCTCGGCGCGGGCGAACCGGTCGTCGCCGTGGACGGTCACCTCCGCCTTCTGCAGCGCCGCGGTGACGCGGGGAACGAACTCGTCCGCGATGTCGGCGTGCACCAGCAGCGACTCGGCCGCGTTGCACACGCTGCTGCGACGGGTCTTGGAGTTGAGCACGATGCGCTCGGCCATGTCCAGGTCGGCGGTGGCGTCGACGTACACGTGGCAGTTGCCCACGCCGGTCTCGATGGTGGGCACCGTGGCCTGCTGCACGACCGCGTTGATCAGGCCCGCGCCGCCGCGCGGGATCACCAGGTCGACCAGGCCGCGCGCGGTGATCAGGTGGGTGACCGAGGCGCGGTCGTGGCAGGGCAGCAGCTGCACCGCGTCGGCGGGCAGGCCCGCGGCCTCCAGCGCGTCGCGCAGGATCGCCACCAGCGCGGTGTTGGAGTGCTCGGCGGTGGACGAGCCGCGCAGCAGCGCCGCGTTGCCGGACTTCAGCGCCAGGCCCGCGGCGTCGACGGTGACGTTGGGGCGCGCCTCGTAGACCATGCCGACCACGCCCATCGGAACGCGGACCTGCCGCAGCTCCAGCCCGTTGGGCAGGATCGAGCCGCGCAGCACCTCGCCGATCGGGTCGGGCAGGCCCGCCACGACCTCCAGCCCCGCCGCGACGCCCTCGACGCGCCCCTGGGTGAGCGCGAGGCGGTCCAGCAGGTTCTCGGCCAGGCCGGCGGCCCGGCCCGCCTCGATGTCCTTGGCGTTGGCCTCCAGGACCTCGTGGGCTCGGGCGCGCAGGGCGGCGGCCATCTCGTGCAGCGCGGCGTCCTTGCGCTCGCGGGTGGCCAGGACGAGTTCGTCGGCGGCGACGCGGGCGCGCCGAGCCGCCGCGTGCACCTGTTCGCGCAGGTCGTCAGTCACGGGGGCAAGCCTACGGTCAGCCGCCTGCCGTGTCGTGGCCATATCAGGGGCTGGAAGCGCGGTGTCGGACCCACCTGCCATGGTGGTCGGCGTGGACGACAACGCACTGCGGGAACTGGCCGAGGAACGGCTGCGGGCGCTCGCCGGTCCGGGGGCGGTGCTGCGGGAGGACCAGTGGACGGCCATCCACGCCCTGGTGGCGCGGCGGCGCCGCGCGCTGGTCGTGCAGCGCACGGGGTGGGGCAAGTCGGCGGTGTACTTCATCGCCACGGCCCTGCTGCGGCAGCTCGGCGAGGGGCCCACGGTCATCGTCTCGCCGCTGCTGGCGCTGATGCGCAACCAGGTCGATGCGGCGGCGCGGGCGGGCGTGCACGCGGCGACGATCAACTCCGCCAACACCGACCAGTGGCAGGAGGTGCAGGACCGCGTCGCCGCAGGCGAGGTCGACGTGCTCCTCGTCTCACCTGAAAGGCTGAACAACCCGGATTTCCGGGACTCGGTGCTGCCCTCGCTGACCGCGTCGGCGGGACTGCTGGTGGTCGACGAGGCGCACTGCATCTCCGACTGGGGCCACGACTTCCGGCCGGACTACCGGCGGCTGCGCACGCTGCTGACCGAGCTGCCCCCCGGCGTGCCGGTGCTGGCGACCACCGCGACCGCCAACGACCGGGTGGTGCGCGACGTGGCCGAGCAGCTCGGCCTGGGCGCCGGGGCGGACGCGGGATCGGACACGCTGGTGCTGCGCGGCCCGCTGGACCGCGAGAGCCTGCGGCTGTCCGTGGTGCGGCTGCCCACCGCCGAAGCCCGGCTGGGCTGGCTGGCCGAGCGGCTGGAGCGGCTGCCCGGCTCGGGCATCATCTACGCGCTGACCGTGGCCTCGGCCGACGACGTGGCGGCGTTCCTGCGCGAGCGCGGGTTCGAGGTGGCGGCCTACTCGGGCCGCACCGACCCCGCCGAGCGGCAGCGCGCCGAGGAGGACCTGCTGGCCAACCGGGTCAAGGCGCTGGTGGCCACCTCCGCGCTGGGCATGGGCTTCGACAAGCCGGACCTGGGCTTCGTGGTGCACCTGGGGGCGCCGCCGTCGCCGATCGCCTACTACCAGCAGATCGGCCGCGCGGGGCGCGGCGTGGAGCGGGCCGAGGTGCTGCTGCTGCCCGGCCCGGAGGACCGCGACATCTGGGCCTACTTCGCGTCGCTGGCGTTCCCGCCGGAACGGGTGGTGCGCCAGGTGCTCGACGCGCTCGGCGACCGCCCGCTGTCCACCGCCGCGCTGGAGCCGCTGGTCGAGCTGTCGCGCACCCGGCTGGAGGTGGTGCTCAAGGTGCTCGACGTGGACGGCGCGGTGCGGCGGGTGCGGGGCGGCTGGGAGGCCACCGGGCAGCCGTGGTCCTACGACGCCGAGCGGTACCGGCGCATCGAGCAGGCGCGCCGGGTGGAGCAGCAGGCGGTCCTGGACTACCTGTCCACCGACGGGTGCCGGATGGAGTTCCTGCTGCGGCAGCTGGACGACCCCCACGCGGCGCCGTGCGGGCGGTGCGACAACTGCACCGGGCAGCGGCCGTCGGCCGAGGTGTCCGACAGCGCGGCGGCCGCGGCGCGGGAGCGGCTGCTGCGGCCCGGCGTCGAGATCGCGCCGCGCAAGCAGTGGCCGACCGGCATGGCGGCGGTCGGCGTGCCGCTGTCCGGGCGCATCCCGGCGGGCGAGGCGGCCGAACCGGGGCGGGCGCTGGGCAGGCTCACCGACATCGGCTGGGGCAACCGGTTGCGCGCCCTGTTCGCCGAGGACGACCGGGAGATCCCCGACGAGGTGTTCGCGGCGTGCGTGAAGGTGCTGTCCGCCTGGGACTGGGCGCAGCGCCCGGTCGGCGTGGTCACGGTCGGCTCGCGCACCCGCCCGGCCCTGGTGGGCAGCTTCGGCCAGCGGATCTCGCAGGTGGGGCGGCTGCCACTGCTCGGCCAGGTGTGGCTGGGCGAGGCGCCGCGCCGGGCCAACAGCGCGCAGCGGCTGGCCGGGCTGGTGCGCGCGGAGCAGGCGCCGGACCTGTCCGCCGTGGACGGTCCGGTGCTGCTGGTGGACGACCAGGTCGACACGGGGTGGACCATGACGGTCGCGGCCCGGCTGCTGCGGCGCGGCGGGGCGCGGGCGGTGCTGCCGTTCGCGCTGGCCGTGACGGCGTGAGGCGGGTGAGGGCGTGAGGCTGGTGACGCGCCGCCTGGTGCTGCGGCGCTTCCAGGACTCGGACGCGGAGGCGCTGGCCGCCTACCGGTCCGACCCCGAGGTGGCGCGGTACCAGGGGTGGGACCCGCCGCTGCCGGTGCGGCGAGCGGTGGAGTTCGTCCGCGAGCTCGCCGACCTGGACCCGGCGGCGCCGGGGTGGTTCCAGTACGCGGTGGAGCTGCGCGGCGAGCTGATCGGCGACATCGGCGTCAACCTGCACGAGAACCTCCAGCAGGCCGAGATCGGGTACACCTTCGCGCGCGCCCACCAGGGCCGGGGGTACGCCACCGAGGCGGTCGGACGGGTGCTGGAGCACCTGTTCGCCGAGCGGGGGCTGCACCGCGTGGCCGCGGAGTGCGACGCCCGCAACGAGCGGTCGGCGCGGCTGCTGGAGCGGTTGGGGTTCCGGCTGGAGGGCCACCGGGTGGCCAGCACGCTGCACAGGGGCGAGTGGACCGACGACCTGCTGTTCGGGCTGCTGGCCTCGGAGTGGCGCGCGGGCCGGTGAACACCGCCCGGTTCCCGAACGCTCGGTTCGCGGGTGGGTCAGGTGCGGAGGGGGACCAGGTCGTCGGCGTGCACGACCTCGCGCCGCTGCTCGGCGGGCAGGTCGTGGCTGGAGCGGCCGATCAGGCCGGGCAACTCGGCGGCGTCGAAGGCCACCACGCCGCGCGCCACGACCGCGCCCGCGGGGTCCACCAGCTCCACCACGTCACCGGCCTCGAAGGCCCCGTCCACCGCCGTCACGCCCGCGGCCAGCAGGGACCGCCTGCGGTCGACCACCGCGGCCACCGCCCCGTCGTCCAGCCACAGCTTGCCGGTGGCGTCGGCGGCGTGGCCGAGCCAGAACCGCCGCGCCGACAGGCGGGGGCCGGTGGTGGCGAACGCGGTGCCCACGTCCGCCGGTCCCAGCGCGCGCACCGCGTCGGCCGCGCCCGCCAGCAGCACGGGGATGCCCGCCGAGGCGGCCAGCCGGGCGGCGGCCAGCTTGGAGGCCATGCCGCCGGTGCCCAGGCCCGAGGCCCCGACCGCGCCCGCCCGCACCCCGGCCACGTCGGCAGCCCCGGCCACCTCGGTGATCCGCCGCGCCCCGGCCCGGCGCGGGTCGCCGTCGTAGAGGGCATCCACGTCGGAGAGCAGGAACAGCGCGTCCGCGCCGACCAGGTGCGCCACCAGCGCGGCCAGCCGGTCGTTGTCGCCGAACCGGATCTCCTCGGTGGCCACGGTGTCGTTCTCGTTGACCACCGGCACCGCGCCCAGCGCCAGCAGCCGGGAGAACGTGCGCTGGGCGTTGCGGTAGTGCGCCCGCCGCACCACGTCGTCCGCGGTCAGCAGCACCTGCCCCACGGTCAGCGAGTAGCGGCCGAAGGAGTTGGCGTAGGCGTGCGCCAGCGCCAGCTGCCCGACGCTGGCGGCGGCCTGCTGGGTGGCCAGGTCGCGCGGGCGGCGGGTGACGCCCAGCGGGGCCAGGCCCGCCGCGATCGCGCCGGAGGAGACCAGCACCACCTGGCTGCCCGCCGCACACCGCGCCGCGACCGCGTCGACCAGCGCGTCCAGCCGCGCCGGGTCCAGCCCGCCCTCGGCCGTGGTCAGCGACGACGAACCGACCTTCACCACGACCCGGCCCGCCGCCGACACCGCCCGCCGGGCCTGCGAGACCGCCACCGGAGCGCTCACTCGTCCTCTTCGAAGTCCTCGTCGTCCTCGTACACGCCGGGCAGCCTGCGGGCCTTCTTGGCGGCCAGGCGCTCGGCCGCGCCCACCCGGTTGTTGGGCTCCAGCCGCACGTCGGTGCCGCGCCCGGTCAGCGCGGTCGCCGCGATGCCCGCGGGCGTGGACGGCTCCCAGTCGAACACCAGGTCGCCGATGGTGACCTGGCATCCGGGCACCGCGCCCATCTTGACCAGCACGTCCTCCACGCCCAGGCGGGCCAGCCGGTCGGCCAGGTAGCCCACCGCCTCGTCGTTGCTGAAGTCGGTCTGCCTGATCCACCGCTCGGGCCGCGCGCCGCGCACGATGAAGCCGCCGGGCGTGTTCGGGTCCTCCACCACGGTGAAGCCCTGGTCGTCCACCGCGGTGGGCCGCAGCACGATCCGGGTGGCCTCCTGCACCGGCCGCGCCGCGCGGTACTCCTCGACCACCTTGGCCAGGGCGAAGGTCAGCTCCCGCAGGCCCTCCCGGCTGGCCGTGGACACCTCGAACACGGGCAGGCCGCGCGCCTCGACGTCCGGGCGGACGATCTCGGCCAGGTCCCTGGCCTCGGGGACGTCGATCTTGTTCAGCACCACCACGCGCGGCCGCTCGGCCAGGTCGTCGGCCAGCGACGGGGTGTACTTGGCCAGCTCGGCTTCCAGCGCGTCGATGTCGGACAGCGGGTCGCGGCCGGACTCGTAGGTGGCGCAGTCGACCACGTGCACCAGCACCGCGCAGCGCTCGATGTGGCGCAGGAAGTCCAGGCCCAGGCCCTTGCCCTCGGACGCGCCGGGGATCAGGCCGGGCACGTCGGCCATGGTGAACACCGTCTCGCCCGCGGTGATCACCCCCAGGTTGGGCACCAGCGTGGTGAACGGGTAGTCGGCGATCTTCGGCTTGGCCGCGGACAGCACCGAGATCAGCGACGACTTGCCCGCCGAGGGGAAGCCAAGCAGGCCCACGTCGGCGACGGACTTCAGCTCCAGCACCAGGTCGTGCGCCTCGCCCGGCTCGCCCAGCAGGGCGAAGCCGGGGGCCTTGCGCGCCTTGGACGCCAGCGCCGCGTTGCCCAGGCCGCCGCGCCCGCCCCTGGCGGCGACCAGCCGGGTGCCCTCGCCCACCAGGTCGGCGACCAGCTCGCCGTCCGGGGTGAGCACCACGGTGCCGTCCGGCACGCGCAGCTCCAGGTCGGCGCCGTTGGCGCCGTCGCGGTTGCCGCCCTGGCCGCCCTTGCCGTTGCCCGCGCTGGCGTGCGGGCGGAAGTGGAAGTCCAGCAGGGTGTGCACCTGCGAGTCGACCACCAGGACGACGTCGCCGCCCTTGCCGCCGTTGCCGCCGTCCGGACCACCCAGCGGCTTGAACTTCTCGCGGTGCACGGAGGCCACCCCGTTGCCGCCGTCACCGGCCGCGACGTGGATGACCACCCGGTCGACGAAACGGGACACGGAAACCACTTCCTCACTCGATGGGGTTAACCCCGGAAAACGCCACTGGGCGCCGTGCTCCGCGTTTCAGCGGACCACGGCGCCCAGGGGTCGGAAACTCAGGCAGCCTCGGCCGGAACGATGTTCACGGTCTTGCGGCCGCGCTTCACGCCGAACTGGACCGCGCCGGGAGCCAGCGCGAACAGCGTGTCGTCCTTGCCGCGGCCGACGTTCACACCGGGGTGGAACTTGGTGCCGCGCTGGCGGATCAGGATCTCGCCAGCCTTGACGACCTGACCACCGAACCGCTTGACCCCGAGGTACTGGGGGTTCGAGTCACGGCCGTTGCGGGAGCTGGACGCGCCCTTCTTGTGTGCCATGGCTAGTCAGATCCTCACTTACCGGTGATGCCGGTGACCTCGACGCGGGTCAGCTTCTGGCGGTGACCCTGACGCTTGTGGTAGCCGGTCTTGTTCTTGAACTTGTGGATGCGGATCTTGGGACCCTTGGTCTGCTCGACGACCTTGCCGGTCACCGAAAACTTACCCAGGGCGTCGGCGTCGGCCGTGACGTCAGAGCCGTCCACGACGAGAAGCGGCGCCGGGAAGGTGATTTCGGTGCCCGGCTCGCCCTCGAGCTTCTCGACCTCGACGACGTCGCCGACAGCCACCTTGTACTGCTTGCCGCCGGTCTTGACGATCGCGTACATCGGGACGGAAGTCTCCTGCTACTCGACGGGACTGGGCCACGCGCGCCTCAGCTCCACTGGTTTGCGCGTGGACTGGGCTTCGCACGACAGGGCCCACCGGACGGCGGGCCGCTTATCAGGTTACGTTGCGGCGGTCAGCGGGGTCAAACCGGGGTGGTCCTGTGCGGAAGTCCCAGCTCACCGCGGGTGCGGCTCCGACGTGACGACGGAGCCGCACCCCGTGCGGATCAGCTCTCCTTGACCCCGCCCAGCGGCGGGCCCGCGGGGCGGGAGGCGGCGCGGCGGGCCGGGCGGCGACGGGTGGTCACCACCGGCTCGGCGGGCGCCTGGGCCCCGGACGGCTCGACGCCGCCCGCGCCGACCGGCACGGGCTCGGGCTGCTGCGCGGGCTGCTGCACCGCCTGCGGGACCGGCTGGCGGACCGCGGACTCCACCGAGTCCACGGCGGGCGCGGGGACCTGGATCACCGGACCGGGCGACTCGGACTCCTTGACCGCCGCCCCCGCCTCGCGACGCGCCCTGCGGCGCTGGCGGCGCTCCCGCTTGCCGGTGTCCGCGGCGGCGGTGTCGACAGCGGTGTCGGCGGTGGTGTCAGCGGTGTCGGCAGCGGCCTCCGAAGCGGTCTCCGACGCCGCGACGGACTCCGCCACGGGCTCCGCGGCGGGTTCCGCGACGGCCTGCGGGGTCGGCTCGGGGACCGGCTCCGGGGTGGGCGCGGCGGTCTCCTCGGCGGGCCGCGGAGCCGGGGGCTCCTCGGCGCGCGCGGGCTCCTCCACGACCGCCACCGGCTCCGCGGCCGCCTCGGCGGCCTTGCGCCGGGACTTGCGCCCGCCGCCCTGCTGCTGGTTCTGCTGCTGGCCGTTGGAGCCGCCGGACGGGCCGTGCGAGTGCACCGGCTCGGTGGACACGATCAGGCCGCGCCCCCGGCAGTGCTCGCAGGTGGTGCTGAACGCCTCCAGCAGGCCGGTGCCGACCCGCTTGCGGGTCATCTGCACCAGGCCCAGCGAGGTGACCTCGGCCACCTGGTGCCGGGTGCGGTCGCGCCCGAGGCACTCGGTGAGCCTGCGCAGCACCAGGTCCCGGTTGGACTCCAGCACCATGTCGATGAAGTCGATGACGATGATGCCGCCGATGTCGCGCAGCCGCAGCTGGCGGACGATCTCCTCGGCCGCCTCCAGGTTGTTGCGGGTGACGGTCTCCTCGAGGTTGCCACCCGAACCGGTGAACTTGCCGGTGTTGACGTCGATGACCGTCATCGCCTCGGTGCGGTCGATGACCAGGTAGCCGCCCGAGGGCAGCCACACCTTGCGGTCCAGCGCCTTGAGCAGCTGCTCGTCGATGCGGTGCTCGACGAACACGTCGTTGTTGCCCACGTGGCGGCGCAGCCGCTCCTGCAGGTCCGGGGCGACGTGGCGGACGTAGCCGTCGATGGTGTCCCAGGCGTCCGCGCCCTGCACGATCAGCGCCGAGAAGTCCTCGGTGAACAGGTCGCGGACGACCTTCACCAGCAGGTCCGGCTCCTCGTAGAGCAGCTGCGGGGCCTGCGCCTTGGGGGTGCTCGCCTTGTCCTTGATGACCTGCCACTGCGCCTGCAGGCGGGACACGTCGCGGGCCAGCTCCTCCTCGGCGATGCCCTCCGAGGCGGTGCGGATGATCACGCCCGCGTCCTCGGGGACCACGCGCTTGAGGATGTCCTTGAGGCGCTTGCGCTCGTTGTCGGGCAGCTTGCGGCTGATGCCGGTGGCGCCGCCGCCGGGCACGTAGACCAGGAAGCGGCCGGGCAGGCTGATCTGGGTGGTCAGCCGGGCGCCCTTGTGCCCGACCGGGTCCTTGGTGACCTGCACCAGCACGCTGTCGCCGCTGGAGAGGGCCTGCTCGATCTTGCGCGCCTTGCCCTC
This sequence comes from Saccharothrix coeruleofusca, assembly GCF_017876325.1. Taxonomy (NCBI): domain Bacteria; kingdom Bacillati; phylum Actinomycetota; class Actinomycetes; order Pseudonocardiales; family Pseudonocardiaceae; genus Saccharothrix; species Saccharothrix coeruleofusca. The sequence continues at coordinate 404,624 of NZ_JAGINV010000001.1, read as the reverse complement.
GAGGCCGGCCGCGTCCCAGTCGACCTCGCCCGCGTAGAGCACCGCGTTGCGGCCCCGGCCGATGTCGATGAACGCCGCCTCCATGCTGGGCAGCACGTTCTGCACCCGGCCGAGGTAGACGTTGCCGACCAGGGAGCCGGTGCCGGAGGAGGTCACGAAGTGCTCCACGAGCACGCCGTCCTCCAGCACGCCGATCTGGGTGCGGTCGCCGCGCTCGCGCACGACCATGGTGCGCTCGACGGCCTCGCGGCGGGCCAGGAACTCGGCCTCGGACAGCACCGGGGCGCGGCGGCGGCCCGCCTCGCGGCCGTCCCGGCGGCGCTGGCGCTTGGCCTCCAGCCGGGTCGAGCCGCGAACGCTGCGGACCTCGTTCTGCGCGGCTTCGGAGTCGGCCTTGTCGTCGCGCGCGTCGCGGACGTCGCGGACGTGCACGACCGTGTTCGGCGGGTCGTCCTCGCTCGGCGCGGCCTCGTCGTCGGCGCCCGCCTTGCGGCGACGGCGACGACGCCTGCGGCGGCTGCCGCCACCGTCCTCCTCGTCGGTCGCGCCCGGCTCCTCCGCGGCCTCCGGCTCCCCGGCCTCGGCCTCGGCGTGTTCCTCGGCGTGCGCCTCGTCGCCCGCGGCCTCGTCACCCATGCCCTTGCCGCGACCCCGGCCCCGGCGGCCCCGGCGGCGGCGACGGCGGCCGTCGGCCTCGTCGCCGGACTCGTCGTCGGCGACGTGCTCGTCGGCCTCGTCCTCGACCTCCGGTTCGACCTCCGGCTCGGCGACCACCGGCGACGGCGGCAGGAACACCGCGGACGGCGGGGCGAACAGCGGGGTGAGCGCGGCGGCCTCCCTGGCGGGCACCGCCTCCGGCTCGGTCTGCTCGTCCACCTCGCCGGTGACGATGTCGTCCCAGGCCAGCAGGCTCTCGGCGACCTTGACCGCCAGGTCGCGGGTGACGCTGGACTGCGCGCTGCGCACCGGCTCGCCCAGGTCGGCCAGCGCGGCGATGACGTCCTTGCTGCTGGCTCCCAGCAGCTTCGCCAGCGCGTGCACCCGCAGCTTCTCGGGCAGGTCCGCCAGCGCGGGGTGCACGGGTGTGGCGCTACCCCCGCCGGCGGGACCGGCGGGCTTTTCCGTGTTCGACATGCAGCTCCTCCGCCCCCGGGCGCGTCCACTGGGGACGCGGCCGCGCAGGGGCCTCTCTTGTCCACTCTCCGCCGCGGCTGGCGGCGGGAATCCTTGCCTCTGCCTGCGCACGGGCACGAACCCGCGGCAGGATCAGGTCCTGTCTCCGACGACGCCGTCAGCGCCGCTCCCGGAGCCCGGTCCGATCTCCGCCGCCCTGTCCGGGGCGAACGGGTCGACCAGGCGGCCTTCGTCGTCGAGCCGCCCCTGCGCCATCCGGGTCGCCTTCGCGGGCACCGGCGGAACCAGGTCGGCGACGGCTCGGAGCGCGCTCAGCACGTCGTCGGGCCGCACAGTAGGGGTTGACTGCCGTACGACCGTCATGAGTATCCCACATGGTCGTGACAAATCAGGCGCATCGTGTTCCGCGTCGCTCGAAGCGCTGGTGACCTGCGCGGACACCTCGGCGGAGAGCACGGCGGGCCGCACGTCGACGATCCGCTTGCCGTCCTTGGTCAGCCGCTCCACCTCGACGGACTCGGCGGCCAGCAGCGCGGCCACCGCCTCGCTGAGCCGATCGGGTGAGACACCGGGCAGCTCGATCCGCCAGGCGCTGGCCTCGACGCGCTCGGGCAGGTTGCCGCCCGCCGCCTGCACGACCTCCAGCACGTCCAGCCCCGGCGGCAGGGCCTGGTCCAGCGCGACCCGCAGCGCCTCCGGGTCGACCGCCTCGACCACCTGCACCTCCACGTACTCGGCCTCGCTGGCCACGCCGGTGGGTGCGGCGCCGACCCAGGAGACCTTCGGGTGCGGGCTGAATCCCTGCGAGTAGGCCATCGGCACGCCCGCTCTGCGCAGCGCGCGTTCGAAGGTCCTGGCCACGTCGCGGTGCGAGGTGAACCTCAGCCTGCCGCGCTTGGCGTAGCGCAGCCGGAGCTTCTGCACCGGTGCGGCCGACGGGTTGGGCTGCTGCTGGCGGCTCAGTGCTACTCCCCTCGGGTAATAGGGCGACCACGATGGGGTGAGAGCCCCCCAACGGTCCACTTCCCTGCTCCAGCAGGACGGTACCTTGGTGACGTTCGGCACCGTTGAGCTTGTCTGGTTCGTCCCTCCTGGTTACCGTCCGGCGACAGCGGTCAACCCCCGTGGACAGAAGGACAGCCCAGCACTGGAGGTCCCCCGTGCCTCTGCTCCGCCGCGCCCGAGCGGTCGCGGTCAGCGCCGCGCTGCTCGCCACGGGCTGCGCCGCGGTGACCACGCCCGCCTGGGCGGCCCCGGACGACGTCACCACCTCCTCCGACTGCATCCAGCCCGGTCCGGTGCTGCGCTACCTGGTCGTGCTGGAGCCGGGCACCAGCGAGCCGCTGGCGGGTGCCGAGGTGGCCGCGGCGTGCGGCGAGGTGGCGGCCTACCACCCCGAGATCGCGGTGGCCGTGGTGACCTCGGCCGATCCCGGTTTCGGCCGCAAGTTCGGCCTGGACCGGGCCTACAGCGCGCAGGCCGAGGCGCTGGCCGCGCCCCCGCCCGCGCGCAGGGACGAGGTCGCCTCCTCCCGCGCGAGCGGGACCGGGGGCGGCGCGGTGGACCGCACGGCCGAGCAGTGGGACATGGACCTGATCCGGGCCGCCGAGGCGCACGCGATCAGCACCGGCAGCCGGGACGTGGTGGTCGGCGTGCTCGACTCGGGCATCGACCCGACGCACCCCGACCTGGTCGGGGCGCTGGACCCGGAGCTGTCCGCGGGCTGCACCACCGGCGTGGCCGACCCGACCCCGGCGGCGTGGTCGCCGACCAGGTCGGCGCACGGCACGCACGTGGCGGGCACCATCGCGGCGGCCGACGACGGCCGGGGCACCACCGGCGTGGCGCCGGGCGTGCGGATCGCGTCGGTGAAGGTCGTGGACGACGACGGGTACATCTACCCCGAGTACGCGGTGTGCGGGTTCATGTGGGCGGCCACCCGCGGCATGACCATCACCAACAACAGCTACTTCATCGACCCGTGGGTGTTCACCTGCCAGAACAAGGTGGGCCAGTCGGTGGTCTACGAGGCGGTGCGCCGGGCGGTCGACCACGCGGCGGGCCGGGGCGTGCTCACCGTGGCCGCGGCGGGCAACGGCGCCGTGGACCTGTCCAAGCCGGGCCGGGACGCGCAGAGCCCCACCAACGCCGACGCCAAGCCGCGGGCGGTGGACAGCACCTGCCTGGTGCTGCCCGCGCAGTTGCGCAACGTGGTGGCGGTGTCGTCGGTGGGCGCGGCGAAGGTCAAGGCCGGGTACAGCTCCTACGGCCTGGGCGCGGTGGACGTGACCGCGCCCGGTGGCGACCGCAAGCAGGAGCCCGCCAACGACGAGGAGCAGCAGCAGCCCTGCGTGCTGTCGACGGTGCCGTCGGGCTACGGCTACTCGTGCGGCACGTCGATGGCGGCGCCGCACGTGTCCGGCGTGGCGGCGCTGCTGGCGTCCACCCACCCGGAGGCGACGCCGAACGAGCTGAGCCGGATGCTCAACGCGCAGGCCGAGACGCTGCCCTGCCCGGCCGACTACGACCTCAACGGCACCGGTGTGCAGGACGCCTACTGCACCGGCTACTCGGAGTACAACGGCTTCTACGGGCACGGCATGGTCGACGCCGCGGCGGCGGTCCAGGAGTAGTCGCGCCGATTTACCGGAAATACCCTCGGCGGGACCGGGCGTGCGAATTCTCCGAATTCACACGCCTGCGGGCAAATCGCGCCCGCCCGCTCAGCCCCACTCCCGCAGGGCCCGGCACAGGATCTTCATGCCGTGGTAGACGCGGGACTTCACGGTGGCTTCGGGAATGCCCAGCGCGGCGGCGGCCTCGCGCACGGTCCGGCCGCGCAGGTAGGTCTCGCAGATCGCCTCGCGGTACTCCTCGCCGAGCTTGCCGACCGCCTCGCGCAGCGCCATCGCGGACAGCCCGCGCTCGATCCCGTCGGCGGCGGGTGCGGAGTCCTGGCTGGTCAGCGCGACCTCCTGGGGTGCGGTCCACCGACCGCGCGACACCCCCGGCCAACGCCCGCCCACATCCCGCCCAGCGCACCCATGCGTACCGGACCTCCTGGAGTTCGTGCGGCGGGGAAGGTGCGCCGACCCGGTCGAACGCACCCGCAGAACAAAAGAGTCAGCGTGAACGTACTACACGACCGGGCGGCGATCCATATCCCCTACGCCGTTCCCGAACACTCGCCCAGGTTATCGACCCACAATGCGTGTGATACGCATCACACATACGCTGGGTGCGTGGGTTCAGCCCTTGACCAGGGTGGGGTTGCGCACCGGTGAGCCCTTGCCGACCGGCGAGATGGGCAGCAGCTTGCGCCCCGTCGGACCCACCTCGATGTCGGTGCCCATGGCCGGGCACACGCCGCAGTCGAAGCAGGGCGTCCAGCGGCAGTCGTCCTGCTCCCGCTCGTCCAGGGCGTCCTGCCAGTCCGCCCACAGCCACTCCTTGTCCAGCCCGGAGTCCAGGTGGTCCCAGGGCAGGACCTCCAGCTCCTCGCGCTCGCGGGTGGTGAACCAGTCCAGGTCCACGCCCAGCGGCTCCAGCTCGACCCGCGCGGCGTCCACCCAGCGCTCGTAGGAGAAGTGCTCGGACCAGCCGTCGAACCGGCCGCCCTCGCGCCACACCCGCTCGACGACCAGCCCGACGCGGCGGTCGCCGCGCGAGAGCAGGCCCTCGATCAGCGACGGCTTGCCGTCGTGGTAGCGCATCCCGATGTTGCGGCCCAGGCTCCGGTCGGAGTTGACCGCCTCGCGCAGCTTGCGCAGCCTGCTGTCCACGGTGTCCGGGTCGCACTGCCCGGCCCACTGGAACGGCGTGTGCGGCTTGGGCACGAACCCGCCGATGGAGATGGTGCAGCGGATGTCCTTGCGCCCGCTGACCTCCCGGCCCGCGCGGATGACGTTCTTGGCCATCTCGGCGATCTGCAGCACGTCGTCGTCGGTCTCGGTGGGCAGGCCGCACATGAAGTACAGCTTCACCTGCCGCCAGCCCGCGGCGAACGCGGCGCTGACCGTCCGGATCAGGTCCTCCTCGGACACCATCTTGTTGATCACGCGCCGGATGCGCTCGCTGCCGCCCTCGGGCGCGAAGGTCAGGCCGGAGCGGCGGCCGTTGCGCGACAGCTCGTTGGCCAGGTCGATGTTGAACGCGTCGACCCGCGTGCTGGGCAGCGACAGGCTGGTGTTGGTGCCCTCGTAGCGGTCGGCCAGGCCCTTGGTGATCTCGGCGATCTCCGAGTGGTCCGCGCTGGACAGCGACAGCAGGCCGACCTCCTCGAAACCGGTCGCCTCCAGGCCGCGCTGCACCATCGCGCCGATGCCCTCGATGGAGCGCTCCCGCACCGGGCGGGTGATCATGCCCGCCTGGCAGAACCGGCAGCCCCTGGTGCAGCCGCGGAAGATCTCCACGCTCATCCGCTCGTGCACGCTCTCGGCCAGCGGCACCAGCGGCTGCTTCGGGTACGGCCAGGCGTCCAGGTCCATCGTGGTGCGCTTGAACACCCGGTAGGGCACCCGCTCGCGGTTGGGCACCACGCGCTGGATGCGGCCGTCGGGCAGGTACTCCACGTCGTAGAAGCGCGGCACGTACACGCCGCCGGTCTCGGCCAGGCGGGTCAGCAGCTCGTCGCGCCCGCCGGGGCGGCCCTCGGCCTTCCAGGCGCGGACGATGTCGGTGATCTCCAGGACGGCTTCCTCGCCGTCGCCCAGCACCGCGGCGTCGATGAACGGCGCGATCGGTTCCGGGTTGAACGCGGCGTGCCCACCGGCCACCACCACCGGGTGGTCGTCGGTGCGGTCGGCGGCGTGGATCGGGATGCCGCCCAGGTCCAGCGCGGTGAGCAGGTTGGTGTAGCCCAGCTCGGTGGCGAAGCTGACGCCGAGCAGGTCGAACGCGCCCACCGGCCGGTGCGCGTCCACGGTGAACTGCGGGACGCCGTGCTCGCGCATCAGCGCTTCCAGGTCCGGCCAGACCGCGTAGGTCCGCTCGGCCAGCACGTCCGGCTGCTCGTTGAGGACCTCGTACAGGATCATGACGCCCTGGTTGGGCAGCCCGACCTCGTAGGCGTCCGGGTACATCAGGGCCCACCGCACGTTGGCGGAGTCCCAGTCCTTGACGGTCGCGTTCAGCTCCCCGCCGACGTACTGCACGGGCTTGGACACCCTCGGCAGCAGGGGTTCCAACGCGGGGAAGACGGACTCGACGCTCACGGCTCCAGGGTAACGACTCCCCCGGTGGTCGGCTCAGGCGGTGAGCAGGCGGCCCAGCCTGCGCGCCGCCACGGCCACGCCGAGCGCCGCCATCACCGCGAAGTAGCCGACGTGGCCGAGCAGCCCCCACCCGACGTGCCCGGTGGTCAGCGCCCTGGTCAGCTCGATCGCGTGGTACAGCGGGGTCCACTGGACCACCGCCCGCAGCCACGCCGGGTACACCGACAGCGGGTAGAAGGTGGTCGAGAACAGGAACAGCGGCAGCACCAGCAACTGGACCAGGTCGAAGTCCTGCCACGAGCGCATGAAGGTGGTCGCCGCCATGCCGACCGCGGCGAAGGCCAGCGCGACCAGCAGGCACGCGGGCAGCACCAGCACCGCCCACGGCGACCACACCAGTCCGAACCCGAGCATCACGGCCAGGAAACCCGCCGAGTACAGGCCGCCGCGCAGCAGCGCCCAGCACGCCTCGCCGACCGCGATGTCCACCGGTCCCATCGGCGTGGCCAGCACCGCCTCGTACAGCCGGGCGTACTTGATCTTGAAGAACAGGTTGTAGGTCGCGTCGAAGATCGCGCCGTTCATCGCCGAGGCGGCCAGCAGCGCGGGCGCCACGTAGGCCGGGTAGGGCACGCCGTCGACCGCGCTGACCAGCTGCCCGAACCCGTAGCCCAGGGACAGCAGGAAGAACACCGGCTCGAAGAACCCGGAGACCAGCGACAGCCACGCCCGGCGGTTGACCAGGTAGGCGCGCTCGACCAGCACGCGCGCCCGCCCCGCGTACAGCCCCGGCGGCACCACCCGCAGCAGCAGCCCCGCCCCCGCCGGTCGCTCGACCACCCGCGTCACCGCTACACCGCCAACCTGCGCTGGAAGTACTTCCGACCGAGCAGCACGCCCACCGCGACCAGCGCGGCCAGGTACGCGACGTGGCCCAGCGCGGCGGCCGGGCCCAGCGTGCCGAACGCCGCGCCGCGGGCCAGCTCGACGCCGTGCCACACCGGGGTCAGCCAGGCCAGCGGGTGCAGCCACGCGGGCAGCTGGTCCAGCGGGAAGAACGCGCCCGCGAACAGCATCATCGGCACCAGCACGAACCGGTACAGGCCGTTGAACGCCTCCGGCTTCTCCCGCGTGGCGGTGAACGCGACCACCGGGGCGCTGAACGCCATGCCCGCCAGCACCGCCGCGGGCACCCCCCACACCGCCCCCGCGCTGGTCACCGCGCCCAGCGCGGTCGCCACACCGAGGAACACCACCGCGCCCGACAGCAGCCGCAGCACGATCCACAGCAGCCTGCCGTAGAGGATCTGCGCGGGGGTGATCGGCGTGGCCACCACGCCCAGGTAGGTCTTCTGCCACTTGAACGCCGAGAACACCGCGTAGGTGGACTCGAACATGGCGTTCTGCACGGCGGTGAGCACCAGCAACGCCGGAGCCAGGAACACCGCGTACGGGGCCCCGCCGGTGGCCTCTCCCGGCCGCACCTGCGAGCCGAAGCCCAGACCCATGGCCAGCAGGAACAGCACCGGTTGCAGGAAGTTCGTGATCGCCGTGGCCCGCCAGTTGCGGCGGTACCAGGTCCACTGCGCCTCCACGCCGAGCAGGGCGGCGCGCAGCGGTCCGACGACGCGGGCGGCCATCAGTCGACCAGGGTTCGGCCGGTGAGGCGGAGGAAGACGTCCTCCAGCGTGGAGCGGCGCACCAGGCTCGACACCGGGCGCACGCCCCGCGCGTGCGCGGCGGCCAGCGCGGCGTCGCCGTCGGCGGTGTAGAGCAGCAGCCGGTCTGGCAGCACCTCGACCCGCTCGGCCAGGTCGCGCACCGGTTCCGGGTCCTGCTCGCCCGGCGGGAACCGCAGCTCCAGCACCTCGCGCGTGGAGTAGCGCCGGATGAGCTCGCCCGGTGAGCCCTCCGCGACGATCCGGCCGCCGTCCATCACCACCAGCCGGTCGCACAGCTGTTCCGCTTCGTCCATGTAGTGCGTCGTGATGATCAGCGTGACGCCGGACTGCTTGAGCCGGAACAGCCGGTCCCACAGCAGGTGGCGGGCCTGCGGGTCCAGGCCCGTGGTGGGCTCGTCCAGCAGCAGCAGGTCCGGGTCGTTGACCAGCGAGCGGGCGATGGTCAGCCTGCGCTTCATGCCGCCCGACAGCGGCTCCACCTCGTCGTCGGCGCGCTCGGCGAGCTGGGCGAACTCCAGCAGCTCCACGGCCTTGGCCCGCACGTGCGCGCGGGACAGGCCGAAGTAGCGGCCGTAGACCTCCAGGTTCTGCCGCACGGTCAGCTCGGTGTCCAGGTTGTCCAGCTGCGGCACGACACCGATGCGGGCCCTGATCCGGGGCCCGTCGCGGTCCGGGTCCATGCCCAGCACCCGCAGCTCGCCGCCGGTGCGCGGGGAGGTGCAGGAGACCATGCGCATGGTGGAGGACTTGCCCGCGCCGTTGGCCCCCAGGAAGCCGAACGCCTCGCCGGGGTGGACTTCCACGTCGATGCCCCGCACCGCCTCGAAGGAGCCGAAGGACTTGGTCAGGCCCCTGGCCTCGACGAGCGGCGTGGTCACGATCACGACCCTAGCCGGGGCGGCGTGACGATCCGAAGTGGTTTACGGGCGTGGGCCGGGCGTCCTCCACCTCAGCGGACCAGCGCCTCGACCGCCCGCATCGCGATGTCGACGGAGGCGTGGAGGTCTTCGCGGCCGACCCCGGCCACGGCGTGCACGGCGTGCCCCTCGCCGAGGGCCGCCACGAAACGCGCCAGTGCCCGCGTGTCCACGCCGCTGGGGAGGTCGCCTTCGTCGACCGCGCGGGACAGCCGTGCTTCGAGAGCGGCCTCGCCCTGGGCGCGGCCCTCGGCCAGCACCTGGGAGACGCGGGTGTTCTCCGGCGAGCAGACCAGGCCGCCCTGGACGGACATGCAGCCGGGCGGGTGGTCGCCGCTGGTGAGGGCGTCGATGCTCAGGCGCAGGTAGCTCTCGATGACGGCGCGCGCGGTGGGCTGCTCCAGCGCGACGCGGACGTGCGCCAGCCGGGTTTCCCGGTAGCGGTCGAAGGCGCGCCGGAACAACTGCTCCTTGCTGCCGAACGTGGCGTACAGGCTCGGCCGGTTGATGCCCATCGCGCTGGTCAGCGCGCTCAGCGAGGTGCCTTCGTAGCCGTGGCGCCAGAAGACCTCGACAGCCCGGTCCAGGACGATCTCCTCGTCGAAGGCCTTCGGCCGTCCGACGGTGGGCTTCTCAGCGTTCACGACTCCACTCTACCGCTCGGTACAGATGGTGAACCAGATCACTAACCGATCGGTACAAAACCTGCTAGCGTTGCCTCGCAACCGATCAGTACAAAAGGAGAGCGACTGTGGGACAGCTCGACGGCAGGACCGCCCTCGTCACCGGCGCCACTTCCGGCATCGGCCTGGCCAGCGCCAAGGCGCTCGCGGCCGAGGGGGCCTTCGTCTTCGTGACCGGCCGCAGGCAGCAGGCGCTGGAGCAGCTCGTCGCGGAGATCGGCGACGCCGCCACCGGCATCCGCGCCGACGTGAGCGACCTCGGGGAACTCGACCGGGTGATGGACACCATCCGGGACAGCGGACGCGGCCTCGACGTCCTGTTCGCCAACGCGGGCATCGGCGAGTTCGCGCGGCTGGGCGAGATCACCTGGGAGCACTACACCAAGACGTTCAACACCAACGTGGGCGGCGTCGTGTTCACCGTCCAGAAGGCGCTGCCGCTGCTGTCCGACGGGTCGTCGGTCATCCTGTGCGGCTCCAACATCGACGTGAAGGCCAGCCCGGCGATGAGCGTGTACGCCGCCACCAAGGGCGCCATCCGGTCCTTCACCCGCAGCTGGGCCGCCGAGCTCGCGGACCGCCGCATCCGGGTCAACGCGGTCGGCCCCGGCCCGACCGAGACGCCGGGCCTCAACGGCCTCGCGGCCAACGCCGAAGCCGTCGAGCAGCTGCACGAGGACCTCCGGACCCAGGTCCCCATGAACCGCCTCGGCCGTCCCGAGGAGATCGCCGACGCCGTGGTCTTCCTCGCCTCCGACCGCAGCACCTTCATGACCGGTACCGAGATCTACGTCGACGGTGGGGCCAGCCAGGTCTGACCCCCGACCTCCCGAGGTGGGACCACCTGTGACAACGATCGGGATCATCGGCGCGGGCGAGGTCGGCAGCCAGATCGCCCGCGCCGCGCTGGCCAACGGCTGCGAAGTCGTCATCGCCAACTCGCGGGGCCCCGAGACCCTGGCGGACCTCATCGCCGAACTGGGGCCGCGCGCCCGCGCCGCGCGCGCCGCCGAGGCCGCCGCGGCAGGCGACTTCGCCGTCGTGGCCGTGCCCCTCAAGCTCGTCAACGACATGCCGGTCGACGAGCTCGCGGGCAAGGTCGTCCTGGACACGAACAACTACATGGCCTGGCGCGACGGCCGCTTCGAGGTCGTCGAATCGGGCGAGAAGACGGTGCACGAGCTGCGCCAGGAGCAGCTGCCCGCGTCGAGGGTCGTCAAGGCGTTCACCCACATCCAGGCTCCCCGCATCACCACCGCGGGGCGCCCCCGTGGGGCTCCCGACCGGCTGGCGCTCTCGGCTTCCAGCGACTTCCCCGAAGCCGTCGAGCTGGTGACGCGGCTGTACGACCAGTTCGGTTTCGACACCGTGGACAACAGCCCGCTGAGCGAGTCCTGGCGCACCGCTCCCGGCCAGCCCGCCTGGATCGCGCACGCCCACCAGACCCGCGAGGAGCTGATCGCCAACCTGGCCAGAGCGCGACGCCCGCTCTGACGACGACGGCCCGGACCGCTGAGCGGTCCGGGCCGTCGTGGCTGGTCGGCTCAGAGAGCGGGGAACCAGAGCTTGATCTCGCGCTCGGCCGACTCCGGCGAGTCCGACCCGTGCACCAGGTTGAACTGCACCTCCAGGCCGAAGTCGCCGCGGATCGTGCCCGGCGTCGCCTTCTCCACCGGGTCCGTGCCACCGGCCAGCTGGCGGAACGCCGCGATCGCCCGCGGCCCCTCCACCACCGCCGCCACCAGCGGACCACCGGTGATGAACTCGACCAGGTCGTTGTAGAAGCTCTTGCCGTCGTGCTCGGCGTAGTGCTGCTCGGCGGTCGCGCGGTCCACGGTGCGCAGCTCCAGCGCGGCCAGCTTCAGGCCCTTGCGCTCGATGCGGGAGATCACCTCGCCGACCAGTCCACGGCTGACGCCATCGGGCTTGACCAGGACCAGGGTGCGCTCGCTCACGGCCGTCGGTACTCCTTCGGAACAGGGGATGTGGCGCACAAGGGTAGCCGGGGCCGTCGAACCGCTGCCCCCCCACGTGGACAGTCGTCGGCGTGTGCAAGTACTACCCGTACCGCCTCGTCGCGCGTGTAACTACTCCCCGCACTGATGGGCGGGTAGTAGTTAACGGCTCTCTCCGACGGGTCGGGTAGTACTTGCACGCGTATGCGGGTCGCTGGTGGTCAGCGCTCCAGGACCACCACCGACCTGGGCGGCACCGTGACCGCGCCGCCGCCGATGCTCGCCCGGCGGGCGTCCGCGCTCAGCTCGTGAGCCCGCCACTCCCCTGCCGCCGCCACGGTCTTCTCCACCGGGAACGGGTTGATCACGACCAGGACGCCGCCCCGCGCCGGGTCCACGTCCGGGCCCACCGTGTCGTCCAGGTGCGCCACCACCAGACCCGCCTCGGCCACCGGGAACGACAGCTTGGCCTGCACCAGGTCCGCGTCGTTGAGCGTGAACAGCGGCGACGAGCGCCTGATCCGCAGCAGCTCCAGGGTGTCGGCCAGCGCGGCGCGCAGGTGCTCGCCCGACGGCTTCAGCGCCGGGTCGGCCAGCAGCGGCGCGGCGAACGGCCACTTGTCCCGGTTGTCGGCGGCGGGCGGCAGGCCCCGGCCGAAGCCGTTGTCGCGCAACGACGGGTCGTAGCGGTTGAACCAGTCGCCCGAGTCGTAGCTGTTGCGGTCCAGCGACTTCGACCGCATGAACTCGCTGCCCGCGTGCAGGAGCGGCTGCCCCTGCCCGAGCAGCACCGGGGCCAGCGCGACCTTCTGCATCCGCACCCGGTCGGCCATCGACGTGCCCACCGGCAGCTTGTAGGTCTGCGCGTCGAACAGGGTCTCGTTGTCGTGGGCGTCGACGTAGGTGATCACGTCGGCGGGCCCGCCCGCGTAGCCGGCCGGGGAGCCGTTGTACCGCACGTCCCGGCCCGTGACGACGCCGCCTGCGGTGGACTGGAACCGGTAGGCGGCCATGTTCCCGGCCATGCCGAGCTTCACCAGGTCGCTGTGGTTGGCCAGCCGGGCCGCCACGTCGCCGTTGGCGGGCGTGCCGTTGAGGTCGCCCGCCAGACCGGAGCCCAGGCCCTGCACGCGCGGGTCCTCGTCGAACGGGCCGCCGCCGCGCACCGCGTCGCGCAGGCGGTCGCTGAACGTGCCGATGCCGGTGCCCGCCATGTTCGCCTGCGTCGCCTGGACGAACCGGGCGTTGCCCGCGACCTCGCCGAAGTCCCAGCCCTCGCCGTAAACGCGGATCTTGCGCCCGTCCACGCCGTCCCGCTCCACGGTCAGCGCGTCCAGCGCCGCCCGCACGGCGAGGATGTTGGCCTTGGGGTGGTGGCCCATCAGGTCGAACCGGAAACCGTCCACTTTGTACGTCCGCGCCCAGCGCACCACCGAATCCACGACGAGCTTGCCCATCATGGCGTTCTCGGGCGCGGTGTTGGCGCAGCACGTGGAGTTCGCGATGGCGCCGTCGGCGTCGAGCCGGTGGTAGTAGCCCGGCACGACCTTGTCCAGCACGGAGGTCGCCGCGTCACCGGCCGCCGCGGTGTGGTTGTAGACCACGTCCACGACCACGCGGTTTCCGTTGTCGTGCAACGCCTTCACCATCTCGCGGTACTGCTTGTTGCGCGCCCACCCGGTCTGCGCGTCCTCGGTGGCGTAGGAGCCCTCGGGCACGTCGTAGTGGAACGGGTCGTAGCCCCAGTTGAAGCCGTCCTGCCCCGCGACGGCCGTCACGCACTCCTGCTGGGCGGGCGAGTCGGCGGGCAGCGACGGCAGGTCGCACGCCGGAGTGCGCTGGTCGGCGCGCCGCTCGGGGATGGTGGCGATGTCGAACGTCGGCAGCAGGTGCACGGTGTCCAGCCCCGCCGACGCCAGCGAGCGCAGGTGCGCCATGCCGGTGGAGTCCCGGTGCGTGAACGCGCGGTAGGTGCCGCGATCGGCCTCGGGCACGGACGTGTCGCCGATGGAGAAGTCCCGCACGTGCAACTCGGTGATGCCGTGCTCGGTCGGGTTCGCGCCCAAGCCCGTGGCGACGTGCTGCCGCCAGTCCGCGGGCATCGTGCGGCTGTCGGAGAGGTCCGCGAACTGCGAGTGGGTCGAGTTCACCGCCAGCGCCACGGAGTACGGGTCGGTGACCACGACCGTGCGGCCCGCCGTGGTGACCTCGTACTGGTAGTAGCGGTCCTTCCACGGCCCCGAGGCCGCCCACGAGCCGGAGGCGTCGTCGCGACGCAGGTCCACCACGCGGGTCGGCTCACCGGCGGGCCGGTCGAACAGCCGCAGCTTCACCGAGGACGCGGTGGGCGCCCACAGCCGCGCGGTGACCTGGTCGCCGCTGAAGGACGGGCCGTAGACCAGCTTCGACGCGGCGGCGGCGAACCGGTCATCCAGCACGCCCGCGATCTGCACGCCGGTCCGGTGCAGCAGACCACCTCCCGCGTCGACGTGCACGGCGGACAGCGCGCCGCGCAGCGCCTCGTCGACCCGGTCGGTGTCGCGGACCCGGAACACCGGCTTGCCGCGCAGGTGCGGGAAGTTCTCCGGCACCGCCGCCGAGTCCGGGGTCAGCCGCAGCACCTTGCCGCCGTACTCCAACCGGTAGCCGTCGGAACGCGCCACCGGCACGTCCCACACCACCAGCTCTCCGGTGACCCAGATGGCCTTGGCCTTGCTCAGGTCGTCGTCCACGGCCGGTCCTCCCGAGGGTGGCAGCACGTAGGAGGCCGCCCCGTCCGGCTTGACCGAGCCCGAGACGTACCAGACCTCGTGGCCGGTGCCGGTGACGTCGAGGAACTGGTCCGGGCCGGGGTCCTTGGCGTCCCCGCGGTGGATGATGTTGCTCAGCCCCGGCGCGCCCGGCGCCAGCGGCACCGACCACAGCACGCCGAACCCGTCACGGCCGTCCGGCACGCGCGACTGGTTCCAGCCGGGGCTGGGCTCCAGCGACCCGGTCCAGTGGTACAGCGTCCAGTCGGTGTAGTCGCCGTCGGGCCGGTGGTAGTGGATCACCGCGTGGTTCCGCGCCGCCGCCCGCGTCGGGTACGCCTTCGGATCGCCCGGCTTCACCCACGCCTGCCCGGCGGTGCGCCCGGACGCCTCCACGGTGTCCCCGCGCACCACGGAGAAGTCCACCGGGGCGGACGCCGGAACGCGCGCGGTGGAGCCGTCGAACGGGTGGTCCTGCCCGGCCGCGCGCACCGCCAGGCCGGTCGTGTCGCCCTCGTGGTGCACGAGGACCTGCCCGGTGGCCGCCACCTCGCTCGCGTGCACGGCGGGCTGCCCCTGCTCCAGCCACACCTGCGGGGTGGCACGAGGGTCGACGAACCGGTCGGCGGTGGTGTCCTTCTCATCGCCCTTGTGCACGACGATCCCGACCTGCTCGGCTCCCGGCTTCAGCTTCACCCACGCGAACCGGCCGTACGCCGTCTCGCCCGCGAACGGCAGCGGCTGCTGCCACGTCGGCTCGCTCGCCACATCGCCCCACACGTGCAGGCCCCAGCCGTCGTAGTCGCCCTCGGGCCGGTTGTAGTGCACGACCAGCCAGTCCGGGCTGCGCGTGCCGGGCTGGTCGACCGGCGGCGCGGCGACCAGGGCCACCCGCGCGCCGTCCGCGCCCAGCGCTCCCCCGGAGTCCTTGACCACGACGCGGAGCTCGACCTGCTTGCCCACCGCCGCGCCGGGCAGCCGCGCCAGGTCGGCGAACACCCGGTGGGGCGCGGCGTCGTCGGTGCCCAGCACCGTCCACTCGCGGCCGCCCTCGACCTTGGCGGCGAACGTCGCCTGGGCGAACGGCGCGGTGATGCCGTCCGCGCGCAGCTCCACCCGGTCGTCGAGCACGGTTCCGGTCGCGGGCGCGACCAGCGTCGGCGTCGGCGTGGCCGCGCCCAGACGGCCCGTGCCCTCGAACACCAGCGCGGACAGCGGCGGCACGGTCACCCGAGCCTTCCCGTCCGCGCCGCGCGAGACCCGCTCGCCCGCCGAAGGCCACACCCGGCGCAGCGCCGAGGCGCCCACCGGCACGTCGACCGTCGCCGCCGCCGTGCCCGCGTTGGCCACCACGAGGTGCTCCACCCGGTCGCGCGCGGACGTGCGGGTGAACGCCAGCACGTCGCCCTGCGCGTAGCGCAGCTGCTGGTTCCCCTCGCGCCACACCGGGTCCGAGTCGGCGAACTCCGCCAGCGACGCGAGCTGCCGGTACAGCGGGTGGTCGGTGCGGAAGTTGTCCTGCGCGCCCGTGCGGTCGCTGCCCACCAGGTCCTCGGCCGCGTACTCGGGCGTCCTGCTGGCGAACATGTCCTGCCTGGCCGCCTTGTCCCCGCCGCCGCCCGCGAAGCCCTGCTCGTCGCCGTAGTAGACGACGGGGTTGCCGCGCCACAGGTACATCAGCGCGTTGCCCAGCTCCATCCGGTCCAGCAGCTCGGCCTCGGCCACACCGGGCCGGTTCTGCCGGATCATCCACCCGATCCGGCCCATGTCGTGGTTGCCCAGGAAAGTCGGCAGCGACGAGGCGTTGGAGTCCGCGTCGGTGTACCGGTCGTCGCCCAGCAGCACGTCGGCCAGCCGCGACGCGCCGCGACCGGACAGGAACTCCGCCGCGCCGCTCTGGAACGGGAAGTCCAGCGCGGCCTGCATCCGCCCGGTGGTGGTGTACTCGGAGGTGAACGCCGGATCGGCGTCGAAGACCTCGCCGAACACGAAGAAGTCCTTCTTGCCGCGCTGCGCGGCGTACGCCTTCACGTGCGGCGCGAGCGCCTGCCAGAACTCCATGTTCACGTGCTTGACGGTGTCCACGCGGTAGCCGTCGATGCCCAGCGTGTCGATCCAGCTGGTGAAGATCCGCTTCATCCCGGCGACCACGCGCGGGTGCTCGGTCATCAGGTCGTCCAGGCCGGCGAAGTCGCCGTACTCGGCGGACTCGCCGCTGAAGGTCGAATCGCCCCGGTTGTGGTAGAGCGTCGGGTCGTTGAGCCAGTCCGGCGTCTTCCCGGTGGCCTGGTCGACCACCGGCGTGTACGGGAAGGAGGTCTTCGCGTCGAGCTCCGGGAAGTCCCGCTGCCCGGCCACCGCGGCGAGGTCGAACGGCTTGCCGTCGGCGTCGAGGTAGGGCGCGGCACCGGTGCTGACGTAGTCGTGCGCGCCCTCGGCGTAGTCGATGAGGTCGGCGGTGTGGTTGGCGACGATGTCGAAGAAGACCTTGATGCCGCGCCGGTGCGCGTCCTGGATCAGCCGCCGCATCTCGTTGGTGGTGCCGAAGTGCGGGTCGAGCCGGGTGAAGTCGGTGGTCCAGTAGCCGTGGTAGCCGGCCGAGGCGTCCGCGCCGGTGCCCTGCACCCAGCGGTTGCGGAACACGGGGGTCATCCAGATCGCGGTGATCCCCATGCCGTCGAGGTAGTCGAGCTTGTCACGCAGGCCCTTGAGGTCGCCGCCGTGGTAGAAGCCCCGGTCGGTGGGGTCGAAGCCGGTCCTGAGCCGGTCCGGGTCGGTGCTGCCGCCCCGGTCGTTGCGCGGGTCGCCGTTGGCGAACCGGTCGGGCATGACGAAGTAGAACCGCTCGCCCGCCAGGTCGGCGCGCAGCGCGTCCTTGGCCAGCGCGCGGTCGCCGTCGCGGACGCCGGGGGCGAGGTCGGTCACCGCCCCGACGGCGAGCCGTTCGGTGGACGGGGCCGCCCCGGCGGGCGGTGGCAGGAACGGCACAACGGCCATGGCGATGAACGCGGCGACGGCCCGACGCATCGCGCGACCTCCTTGTCGCAAGAACTTGCAGCCCAACCCGGCGCAACACCGGTTCAGGGCACCGAACCACGACAATCCGGGCCGAACAAGCCCTCAAAGACCGCAAATCCTTGCAACTTCTTCCAGAAGCCGCATCTGCAAGTACTACCCGCCCCCTCCTGCATGGCAGCTAACTACCACCAGCCCCGGCGAGCAGCAGTTGAGCGCCCGGAGAGGGGCATCGGGTAGTACTTGCAGGCGCGGCGGCGGTTACGCCGAGTGGCGTTGCTCTCACGTTATGCAGCTAGGAAGATGGGGGCTCCAGACCAACGGAGGTCCTGCATGCGAGTCCGGGGATTCCTGCTCACCCTGATGTTGCTGGTCAACCTCTTGGTCACGTTGCCCGCCACGGCGACGGCCACGCCCACCAAGTCTGGCGCGTGGGTGGTCCGCGAGGAGCAGCTCAGCGACCGCCTGCTCGAACTGACCGTTCACTCCACCGCCGTGGGCCGGGACGTGGGCGTGCGCCTGCTCCTGCCACCGGACTGGCGCAAGCACCCGCGCCGCGACTGGCCCACGCTGTACCTGCTGCACGGCTGCTGCGACGGCGACACCGGCTACCGGTCATGGACCGACAAGACCGACGTCACCGAGCTGACCTCGCGCACGAACGTGCTGGTGGTGATGCCGGAAGCCGGTCCGACCGGGTTCTACTCGAACTGGCTGTCCGGCCCGAAGTGGGAGACCTTCCACCTCACCGAGCTGCGCGGGCTGCTGGAACGCGAGTACCGCTCCGGCCACCGCCGGGCCGTCGCGGGCCTGTCGATGGGCGGCTTCGGCGCGCTGTCCTACGCCGCGCGGCACCCCGGCTTCTTCCGGGCGGCGGCGTCCTACAGCGGCCTGGTGCACACCACCGCCAACCCGGACGTGGTCGAGTGGGTGCTGAGCACCCTGGGTGACGACCCCGACGCGCTGTGGGGCGACCCGGTCACCCACGCCCGGATCTGGGCCGCGCACAACCCGTACGACCTGGCCAAGCGGCTGCGCGGCATCCCGGTGTACATCTCCAGCGGCAACGGCGAGCCCGGCCCGCTGGACCCGCCGGACGCCGAGTTCGACTCCCTGGAGCAGATCCTCAACGAGCAGTCGGCGGCCGTGGTCGACCGCCTGCGCGCCGAGCACGTCCGGGTCCACGCGGATCTTTACGGGCCGGGCAGGCACATCTGGCCCTACTGGGAACGCGCCCTGCACCGGTCGCTGCCGATGCTGGTGGGCGCGATCACCTGACCAGCCCCGCCATCCGCACCGGCAAGTACTACCCGCCCCACCAGAACGGGCCGCTAACTACTACCCGTCCACCGGGGCGGGTAGTAGTTATGCGCCCCTCGGGGCTCTACGGGTAGTACTTGCCGACGCGGCGGGAGATCACCTGGCCGGGCGGAGCGTCTTCGACCACAGCGAAACGCCCGCGCTGTCGCGCAGCCACACCGTCAGCTCCCCGCTGCGGCCGTCCACCTCCACCTCGCCGAAGTGCTGGAACCCCTCCAGCGGCGAGGTGTTCGCCGCCGGAGGGGCGTGCACGAACACCGCCTCCGGGCCGAACGTCGGGTCCAGCGCGTTGGGCCCGAACGCGCCCGCGTGCAGCGGACCGGACACGAACTCCCAGAACGGGTCGAAGTCCTGCACCGCCGCGCGCTGCGGCGAGTAGTGGTGGGCCGCGGTGTAGTGCACGTCGGCGGTCAGCCACACGGTGTTGCGCACCTTGCGCCGCTGGATCTCCCGCAGCACCCACGCCAGCTCGTGCTCACGCCCGCCCGGCGCGCCCGGCAGCCCGTTGGCCACGCCCTCGATGTCCGCGCCGTCCGGCACGGTCAGGCCGATGGGCAGGTCCGCGGCGATGACCTTCCACGTCGCCCGGCTGCGCTGCAGCGACTCGACCAGCCAGCGGGCCTGCCGCTCCCCCAGCACGCGGCCGACGCCGTCGCGCGGCGAGGTGTTGGCGTCCTTATACGAGCGCATGTCCAGGATGAAGACCTCGACGTGCGGGCCGTAGGAGAACTTGCGGTACACCCGGCCGTCCACGGCGCGGGTCGGGTCGACCGGCTGCCACTCGTGGAAGGCCCGGAACGCCCGCGCAGCCAGCACGTCCACCCGCTTCTCGGTGTACTGCGGCAGGTCCAAGATCTCGCCGGGGTACCAGTTGTTGGTCACCTCGTGGTCGTCCCACTGCACGAACGCGGGCACCGAGGCGGCGAACTCGCGGAACTTCGGGTCCAGCAGGTTGTAGGCGAACTGGCCGCGGTACTCGTCCAGGGTCTCGGCGACCTTGAGCTTCTCCGGCGTGACGACGTTGCGCCACACCCGCCCGTCGGGCAGCGTCACCTTCTCCTGCATCGGCCCGTCCGCGTAGACGGTGTCCCCGCTGTGGATGAAGAAATCGGGCCTGCGGGCGGCCATCGTGCCGAAGATCGGCATCCCGCCCAGGTCGGGGTTGCTGCCCCAGCCCTGCCCCGCGACGTCACCGGACCAGGTGAACCGCACGGTCTCGCGGCCCAGCGGCGCGGTGCGGAAGCTGCCCACCACTGCCTCGCTACGGGTGCGGCCGTCCAGGTCCTCGGCGACCACCCGGTAGTGCACCCGGCGGCCCGGCGGCAGGCCACGCAGCCGCAGCTTGCCGGTGCCGCCCGTCTCCGGCGTCAGCAGCGGCCCGCGCAGCTTGCGCGCGCCGCGGAACGACGGGTCGGCGGAGACCTCGACCAGCATCCGCGACGGCCGGTCCGCCCGCGTCCACACCAGGGCACCGTCGGAGGCCACGTCGCCGGACTGCACGCCGTGGGTCAGCACCGGCCGGTTGCCGTGCGCCAGCGCGACACCCGCGGGCAGCAGCGCCGCGGCCGTGCCGATCGTCCCGGCGCGCAGCAGCGTCCGCCGGTTCACCACACCTTCGCTCATGCCCGGTTTCTAACCGGCACGGACTAACTGCGGGTGAACGGCCGCCACCGACCGGGCGACCAACCTCCGGCCAACCGGCTGAGGATCAGACCAGGCCCGCTTCGTGGGCGAGGATCGCGGCCTGCACGCGGTTGGCCAGGTCCAGGCGGGTGAGGATGGTGCTCACGTGGCCTTTGACGGTGCCCTCCACGAGGTTGAGACGGGTCGCGATCTGGGCGTTGGACAGTCCCGCCGCGAGCAGCGACAGGACTTCCCGCTCGCGCGGGGTCAGCATGTCGGTCCTGGCCCGCGCGGTGGTGGCGCGGGTCAAGGCGCCCGCGCGGAGCTGGCCGATCACCCGTGCCGCCGCTTTCGGCGCCAGGTAGGCGCCGCCGCCCGCCACCGCGTGGACGCCCGCCACCAGTTCGCGCGGGTCGCCGGACTTGAGCAGGAAGCCCGCCGCCCCGCCGTCGAGGGCTCTCGCCAGGTACTCGTCGTCGCCGAACGTGGTCAGGATCGCCACCGCCGCCGAAGGGGCCACCGCGGCGATCTCGACGGCGGCGGCCAGGCCGTCCAGCACGGGCATCCGGATGTCGAGCAGCACCACGTCCGGCCGGTGCGCGATGGCCAGGTCCACGGCTTCCCTGCCGTTCACCGCCTCGGCCACCACGGTGATGTCCGGGTCGGTGGCGAGGATGGTCCGCACCCCGGCCCGGATCATGGCCTCGTCGTCGGCGAGCAGTACCCGGATCACGACTCCCCCGTGTGCGGCAGTGTGGCGGTGACCCGGAACGCGCCGTCGTCCTGGTCGACCTCGAACGTCCCGCCGACCAGCCGCACCCGTTCCCGCAACGCGGTCAGGCCCGCCCGTGCGCCCGCACCGCGCCGTGCGCCCGGCCGCACCGCGTTGGTCACGGCCACCGTCGTCGCGTTCCCCGTGTTCGCCACCCGGACCCGCACGGCCGCGCCGGGGGCGTGCTTGGTCGCGTTGGTCAGCGCTTCCCGGACGACCCGGTGGGCGGTCAGCCCGGTCAACGGCGGCAGCTCCGCCGGGCCGGTCCAGTCCAGGGTCGCCACCACGCCCGCCCGAGCGACCCGGTCCACCAGGGCCCGGACGTCCTCCGACGCAGGGTGCAGCGGGACGGGTTCGCCCTGCCGCAGGACGGTGACGAGGTCGGCCAGGCGTTCGGTCGCGGTCGCGGCGGCGACCCGCAGGTCCGCCACGGCCGCCCGGTGGTGCTCGGCGAGGTCCGGTGCCAGCTCCAGGGCGCCCGCGCGCAACGCCAGCAGGCTGAGCTCGTGCCCCAGCGTGTCGTGCACGTCGTGCGCGATGAGGGTGCGCTCCCGCAGGTGCTCGCGTTCCACGGCGGCAGCCGCCAGATCCGCCTGCTGCCGGGCCGAACGGCCGACCAGCCACGGCAGCGCCACGGCCAACGCCACGACCAGCGGACCTGTCGTCCAAGCGCTCACGTCGACCAGGCCCGACGGGACCGCCACGACCGCGCACGCCACCACAGCGGGCACGACGCGGGCCGATCGCCGTCCGGCCAGGGAGCTGGTCACGGCCAGCGCCGCGCCGAGGGCGACGCTCCACGGCGGCACGGCGTCGCCCACCACCAGCGGTATCGCCTGGGCGGCCACCGCGCACACGGCCAGGGACGCGGACGGTGACAGGACGAGCAGCCCCAGGGCCGACGCGGGGGCCAGGAGCGCGCAGGCGTACGCCCAACCGCTCATGTCGGCGCGGGACAGCGCCACGACCGTCAGCAACGCCACCAGCAGGGCCACCGACCACCGCGGGATCCCCATCACGATCATCGATGCTACCCGCCCGCGACCTGCGAGGACGTGCGCAACCTCAGCAGTGCCACCGCGCGGGTGACGAGCACGGAGGCGTTCAGGACGCTCGACACGAGCAGCCACGTGACCAGGGCTGGGGAGAAGTGGACGAGCTGTGCCCGCGAGATGTCCCGGCCACCGAACACCGCCCCCGTCAGGTCGGGCAGCATCACCAGCACGACCAGCGGGACGACGCGGGGCAGCAGCCGGAGCACCTGCTGCCACAAGGCGCGGCGCGGAACCCACCTGGCGCTGCGCCGCAGGGCGAGGACGCCCAGCACCAGGCTCGACAAGGTCAACGCGGCCAGGACCAGGTCGGTGATCAGCCGCGGCGAGGAGTCGGGATCCGGGGCACCTCCTTCCAGGAGCGTGGCCAGACCGTCCTCCAACTGACCGGTGCCCTCGTTGCCCAGCGAGACACCGCTGTTGGCCATCACCGCGATGCCGTGGCCGGAGGGCAGCAGCAGTTGGCCCGCTGAGTAGGTGAACCAGATCCCGCTGTGCCGCACACGTCCGCCGTCGGCGGTGTTCCAGCCCATCCCGTACGTCCAGCGCGGGTCCGACGAGGTGTGCATGGCCTTGATGCCCTCCGGGGACAGCAGCCTCGTGCCGTCGGCGGCCCGCCCGCCGTTGGACTGCACGACCAGCCACCGCGCCATGTCCTCCGCCGTGGTGATCACGTCGTCCGAGCCCGCCAGGAAGCGCTCGGGCTCGGTCACGGGGACGGACACGCCGTAGGCGTAGACGTGGCCCTTCGCCAAGCCGCCCGGCGCTCGGGTGATCGTGGTCGTCGATCTCATGCCCGCCGGTTCGAACACGTGGCGGCGCAGGTAGTCGGCGTACGGCTCGCCGCTGACCTGCTCGACCAGCCGCGCGGCCAGGTGGTAGTTCGTGTTCGTGTAGTGGTGCTCGGTGCCGGGTTCCGCGGCCAGCGTCGCGCCGTTGGCGCGCACCACGGCCTCGGCCGGGGAGTGCGGCTGCGGCAGGCTCTTCTCCGGCAACGTGCCGTCGGTGATCCCGGACGTCTGGTCGAGCAGCCTGCGGACCGTGATGCCCGCGCCGCGCGGGTCGGCCAGCCGGAAATCCGGGAGGTGGTCGGCCACCGGATCGTCCAACGCCAGCTTCCCCCGCTCGACCAGCTGCATGACGGCCATCGCGGTGAACGACTTGCTGACCGACGCCACCGGCATGGGGGTCGTCGGGGTCATCCCGGAGCCGTCGGAACTCCGGCCGTAGCCCGCGAGGTGCACGACCCGGTCCCCCCTGGTGATCGCGACGGCGACGCCGGGGTAGCCCGCGTTCTCGGCGAACTCCGTCACGAAGCGGTCCATCGCGGCGCTGTCCGGCTCCCCCGCTGCCGCCGCGTTCGGCGTGAGGACGGCGACCAACGCGACCGCCGCCACCACCGGATGCCAATGCTTCACAGCGCACTCCCGATCGTCCCGTCCACGACATCGGTGACGCTACGAATTCCGGGAGTGGGAGACAGGACCCGAAAGGAAGGGTGGAGCCCTGACTTTCGTCAGAGCTTCGGCGACGCGGTCGTTCAGCGGCTGTCCGGCGCGACCCTGACCACGACCTTGCCCCGGTTGTCGCCGCGGAAGATCCGCTCCAGC
The DNA here is from genome assembly GCF_017876325.1 of Saccharothrix coeruleofusca. Taxonomy (NCBI): domain Bacteria; kingdom Bacillati; phylum Actinomycetota; class Actinomycetes; order Pseudonocardiales; family Pseudonocardiaceae; genus Saccharothrix; species Saccharothrix coeruleofusca. The sequence continues at coordinate 380,898 of NZ_JAGINV010000001.1, read as the reverse complement.
GCTTCCGGCGCGCGTTCCAGGCCGTCCACGACGACCCGCGCGTGGGTCAGGCGGCCGTCGGCGAGGCGGGCGGCCAGTTCGGCGGTGATCCCGTCGTAGCGGTCGGCGTGGTCGCTGACCAGGAAGCCGCGGATGGTGGCGCGCTGCTCCAGCACCTCGACCACGTTGCGCAGCCCGTGCCGCTGGGCGGGGTCGGCGCTGTAGTCGGCGATCATCCCGCACAGCGCGATGCGCGCACCGGTGTTGATGCGGGTGAGCAGGTGGTCGAGGACTTCGCCGCCCGCGTTCTCCACGTCCGCGTCGACGCCGTCCGGGGTGGCCGCGTCGAACTGGTCGCGCCAGTCCGGCGAGCGCCGGTCCACGCAGGCGTCGAAGCCGAGTTCCTCGACGACGTAGCGGCACTTCTCCCGCCCGCCCGCGATGCCGACCACGCGGGCGCCGCGCTCCTTGACCAGCTGGCCCGCGATCGAGCCTACCGCGCCACCGGCAGCGGAGACCACGACCGTGTCGCCGGGGCGCGGGTCGGCGATCTCCACGGCGAGCCAGGCGGTGATGCCGGTCATGCCGAGCACGCCGAGGAGGTCCTCCGGCGCGGCGGGCAGCGGGTCGGGCAGCACGGCGAACGGTCCCTCCAGCACCGCGTCGTCGGCGACCTGGTAGTCCTGCCACCCGGTCCAGCCCAGCACGTGCGCGCCGACCGGCAGGTCCGCGCGGCGCGAGTCGACGACCCGGCCGATGCCCACGCCCCGCATCACCTCGCCGATGCCGACCGGTGGCAGGTCGCTGCGGATGTCGCTCATGAACACGCGGCTCACCGGGTCCACGGACAGCACCAGCGTGCGGACGAGCGCCTGGCCGTCGGCCAGCGGCGCGAGGTCCTCCTCCACCAGCTCCAGCGGTGCCCGCCCGGCCGGGTCCTCGGGACGGTGGCGCAGCCGGAACGCGCGGTTGGGCAGCGCGGTCATGGTGTTCCCCTTCGCTCGCGCCCACTGGTTCGGGGCGTTCGTGGCGAGTCTGGGCCGGGCGGGGGTGGTGACACCGGGTACCGGCGTGCCATCGAGGGGTACGGATCAGCCAACGCGCGTCGGCTCGCGGTGCCGCAGCCGGTACTCGTGCGGGGAGGTGCCGTGCACGGCGCGGAAGGTCCGGTTGAGGTGGCTGGTGTCGAAGAAGCCCCAGCGCCTGGCGAGCGCCTCGACGGTGTCCTCGCCGGTCAGCAGGTCCTCGCTCACCCTGCCGATCCGCTTGGCGCGCAGCACGCCGGTGAGGGTGCTGCCGTGCTCGGCGAACAGCCGGGCGAGGGTGCGCACCGAGATGCCGTGCGCCGCGGCCACCGACTCGGCCGACAGGTCACCGCGGCCGAGGTGGGTGTCCAGGTAGCGCTCGACCGCGGCCCACCGGGCAGGCCGCACGGCCTGCGGGTCCAGCGGCGTGGCCGGGCTCAGCGCCCCCCACACCAGTTCCATCAGTGCGTTGCGGGCGGCCACGACAGCAGGTCCGGTCAACGCGGGCAGCGTCGCGTCCAGGGCGTCGAGGTAGCCGGTGAGCAGGTGCACCGCGGGCACCCGGTCGGGCAGCGGGTCTCCGGCGACCAGCGGGCAACCCACTTCGACGAGGCCCCGGCGCGGCACGACGACGCTGCGCGTGGCGATCGGGCCGGGTGCGGTGAACCGGGCCGGGCGACCGCTGTCCCACAGCACGGCGTCCCCGGCCTTCAACAACCACGTTCGCCCGTCCTGCTCGAACAGCTCCTCGCCCTCGCGCACGATGCGCACCACGAGGAAGTCGCCGTCGGTCGCCGCGATCTGCCGCCTGCCGCGCACCCCGCTCACCGGCCCGGACGACCGGTCGACCAGCACGACTTCGCCCAACCGGTGCTGTCGGACCTCGGCCCGGACTCCCTCCGCACCCGCTGCCCGCCGCACCGCCCAGGGCAGCCAGGAGTCGGACAGGAGGTCGTCGTTGTCCCACACCGGATTCACTCTAAGCGATCGAGCTGTCGCCAAGCGGCGTCAACGGCTCCGGCAGCGCGGGTAACCGCTTGCCAGGGCCGGCACGATGGCCGCGTGATCACCTGTCGAAAGGCCGATGCCGCGTAAGCGACCGGGCGCCTTGCGCGCCGAGCGCTCCCGTCCCGAGGGCTTCCCGGCGAGTGGGCACCTGCCGGGGCTCTCCCACCGCACCACCCTCGCCGTGCGCGACGTGGAGCGCCGCTCCGAGGAGTACTACGTCCGCCCCGGCGCGACCGCCCTCGCGCTGCGGCGGTACCAGGCGTTCCTGACCCGGCCGGGTCGCCGCGCGCAGGCCACCGTCGTCGCGGCTGCGGGGGCCGCGACCGGACCCCTGGTGGTACGACCGGCTGTCCGAGCCGCCTGGCTGGTAGCTGCGGGAGGGCTACTGCTGCTGACTGGGCAACCGGCCCTCGGCCATCCGCTTGGCCACGTCCCGGCGCAGCCACAGCAGGTAGGTCCACACCAGGCTGAACACCACGCCGATGACGCCCAGCGCGGTCATCGCGAACCAGCCCGCGATCATGGCCACGTGCAGCGCCACCACGACCCACACGCTCCACGGGAACCGCAGCAGCGCGCACGTGCCCAGCAGCGCCACGATCAGCGCCAGCACCAGGTAGCCGGTGCCGGTGCCGACCCCGCCGCCGAGGTTGGCCACCACCGGCAGCGCCAGGGCCACCACGATGGCCTCCAGGATCAGGGTGCCCGCCATGATGCCGCGGAAGGACTTCATCGGGTCCTTGCGCGGCGCCGGGGCCGTGCTCATGAGGGCTCCTTGCCGAACAGGGCGCGCGCTTCACCGGCGGTGACCACCGAACCGGTCACCACCACGCCCGCGCCGGACACCACGCCGTCGTCGGTCTCCTCGGCCAGCCGGATGGCCTCCTCGACCGCGTCGACCAGGTGCGGCTGCACCACCATGCGGTCCTCGCCGAAGATCGGGATCGCCTCGCCCGCGAGCAGGTCCGGGTCCATCGCGCGGGGCGAGGAGTTGGCGGTCAGCACGACCTCGTTGACCACCGGCTCCAGCGCGGACAGGATGCCCGCGGCGTCCTTGTCGCCCATCACGCCGACCACGGCGACCAGCTTGCGGAAGCCGAACTCCTCGTCCAGCGCCTTGGCCAGCGCCGCCGCGCCGTGCGGGTTGTGGGCGGCGTCGACCAGCACGGTCGGCGCCGAGCGCACCCGCTCCAGCCTGCCCGGCGAGGTGACCGAGGCGAACGCCTCGCGCACCGCCTCCACGTCCAGCTGCCGCTGCGCGCCCGCGCCGAAGAACGCCTCGACCGCGGCCAGCGCCAGCGCGGCGTTGTCGGCCTGGTGCGCGCCGTGCAGCGGCAGGAAGATCTCGTCGTAGACGCCGCCGAGGCCCTGCAGCCGCAGCACCTGCCCGCCGACCGCGACGTCCCGGTTCAGCACGCCGAACTCCACGCCCTGCCGCGCCACGGTGGCCTCGACCTCGGCGCACCGCTGGAGCAGCACCTGCTCGGCGGCGGGCTGCTGCGGGCCCAGCAGGGCGATCGAGCCGGGCTTGACGATGCCCGCCTTCTCCGCGGCGATGCCCGCCAGGTCGCCGCCCAGGTACTCGACGTGGTCGATGCCGACGGGCGTGACGACCGCGATCCGGCCGTCGACCACGTTGGTGGCGTCCCACGAGCCACCCAGGCCGACCTCGACCACCGCCACGTCCACCGGGGCGTCCGCGAACGCCGCGAACGCCATGCCGGTGAGCACCTCGAACTTGCTCATCGGCACGTCGCCGCGACTGTCCACCATGGACACGTACGGCTCGATGTCGCGGTAGACCTCGACGTAGCGCTCGGGGCTGATGGGCGCGCCGTCCACGCTGATCCGCTCGGTGGCCAGCTGCAGGTGCGGGCTGGTGTACCGGCCGGTGCGCAGGCCGACGCGGGTGAACAGCGCGTCGACCATGCGCGAGGTGGACGTCTTGCCGTTGGTGCCCGCGATGTGCACCACCGGGTAGGACTCGTGGGGGTCGCCCAGCAGGTCCACCAGCAACCGGATGCGCTCCAGGCTGGGCTCGATCTTCGTCTCCGGCCAGCGGGTGTCCAGCTCCGCCTCGACCTGGCGCAGTTGCTCCAGCGCGCCCTGCTCGAACCCGCTCATGACTGCGGCAGGCTTTCCAGGCGGGCGTGGATGCGCTCGATCTCGGCGTTGGCCGCCTCCAGGCGGGTGCGGATCTTGGCCACCACCTCGGCCGGGGCCTTGTCGGTGAACGACGGGTTGCCGAGCTTGCCCTCGCACTGGGCGCGCTCCTTCTCCGCCACCGCCAGGTCCTTGGCCAGCCGCTTGCGCTCGGCGGCCAGGTCGATCGCGCCGGAGGTGTCCAGCTCGACGGTCACCGTGCCCTTGGGCAGGCCGACCTCCAGCGACACGGTCGCCGCGAAGTCCTCGCCGGGCTCGGTCATCCTGGTCAGCGCGCGGACCGCGGGCACCTGGTCGAGCAGGTCCACGCAGCACGCGCCGCGGACCTTGCCCGCCACCTTCTGCGCGGGCTTGAGGCCCTGGTCGGAGCGGAATCGGCGGATCTCGGTGACCAGCTTCTTCAGCCCCTCGATCCGGGCGGCGGCCACCGCGTCGCGCTCGGCACCGGATGCCTGCGGCCAGTCCGCGACCACCAGCGACTCGCCGCCGGTCAGCGTGGTCCACAGGGTCTCGGTGATGAACGGCGTCAGCGGGTGCAGCAGCCGCAGCAGCACGTCGAGCACGTGCCCGAGCACCGACTGGGTGGCCTCGGCGCGCACGCCGCCCTCGGCCAGCTGGACCTTGGCCAGCTCCAGGTACCAGTCGCAGAACTCGTCCCAGGTGAAGTGGTAGAGCGCTTCGCTGAGCTTGGCGAACTGGAACGACTCGAAGTGCGCGTCGACCTCGGTGACCAGCTCGTCGAGCAGGTCCAGGACCCACCGGTCGGCGTCGGTCAGCGCCTCGCGGGGCGGCAGCGGGCGCGCCACCGTGGCACCGTTGCCCAGCGCGAACCGGGTGGCGTTCCACAGCTTGGTGGTGAAGTTGCGCGAGCCAGCGGCCCACTCCTCGGCCACCGCCAGGTCCGAGCCGGGGCTGGTGCCGCGCAGCAGGGTGAACCGGGTGGCGTCGGCGCCGTAGGTGTCCATCCAGTCCAGCGGGTCGATGCCGTTCCCGCGGGTCTTGGACATCTTCTTGCCGTACTGGTCGCGGATGAGGCCGTGCAGGAACACGTCGTCGAACGGCTGCTTGCCGTCCATCGCGTACAGGCCGAACATCATCATCCGGACGACCCAGAAGAACAGGATGTCGTAGCCGGTGGACAGCACGCTGGTCGGGTAGAACTTGGCCAGCTCGTCGGTCCGCTCGGGCCAGCCCATGGTGGAGAACGGCCACAGGCCCGAGGAGAACCAGGTGTCCAGCACGTCCTCGTCCTGCACCCAGCCCTCGCCGCTGGGCGGCTGCTCGTCCGGGCCGACGCAGACCACCTCGCCGCCGGGGCCGTACCAGACCGGGATGCGGTGGCCCCACCACAGCTGGCGGGAGATGCACCAGTCGTGCAGGTTGTCCACCCAGTCGAAGTAGCGCTTGGACAGCTCCGCCGGGTGGATCTTGGTGCGGCCGTCGCGGACCGCGTCGCCCGCCGCCTTGGCCAGCGGCTCGACCTTGACCCACCACTGCATGGACAGCCGGGGCTCGACCACGGTGTCGCAGCGCGAGCAGTGGCCGACCGCGTGGGTGTAGGGGCGCTTCTCCGCCACGATCCGGCCCTGCTCGCGCAGCGCCGCCACGACGGCGGGCCGCGCCTCGAACCGGTCCAGGCCCTCGAACGGGCCCTTGGCGGTGATCACGCCGCGGCCGTCCATCACGGTCAGCGCGGGCAGGTCGTGCCGCTGGCCGATCTCGAAGTCGTTCGGGTCGTGCGCCGGGGTCACCTTCACCGCGCCGGTGCCGAACTTGGGGTCCACGTGCTCGTCGGCGACGATCGGCACGTACCGGCCGGTCAGCGGCACCTCGACCTCGGTGCCGATGAGGTGCTGGTAGCGCTCGTCCTCCGGGTGCACGGCCACGGCGGTGTCGCCGAGCATGGTCTCGGCGCGCGTGGTGGCCACGACGATCGACCGCTCACCGGAGCCGTAGCGGATGGAGACGAGCTCGCCCTCGTCGTCGGAGTGGTCGACCTCGATGTCCGACAGCGCGGTCTGGCAGCGCGGGCACCAGTTGATGATGCGCTCGGCGCGGTAGATCAGGCCGTCGTCGTAGAGCTTCTTGAAGATCGTCTGGACCGCGCGGGACAGGCCCTCGTCCATGGTGAAGCGCTCGCGGCTCCAGTCGACGCCGTCGCCGAGGCGGCGCATCTGGTCGAGGATCTTGCCGCCGTACTCGGCCTTCCACTCCCAGACGCGCTCGACGAACTTCTCGCGGCCCAGGTCGTGGCGGGACCGGCCCTCGCCCGCCAGCGAGCGCTCCACGGCGTTCTGGGTGGCGATGCCCGCGTGGTCCATGCCGGGCAGCCACAGCACCTCGTAGCCCTGCATCCGGCGGCGCCGGGTCAGCGCGTCCATGACGCTGTGGTTGAGGGCGTGGCCCATGTGGAGGCTGCCGGTGACGTTGGGCGGGGGCAGGACGATCGTGTAGGGCGGCTTGTCGCTGCTCGCGTCCGCGGTGAAGTACCCGCGCTCGACCCACCGCTGGTACAACCCGGCCTCTACCTCGGCCGGGTTCCACGCCGGCGGGAGTTCGTTTCGCTGGGGTGCGGTGGGGGTCTCAGTCACGTGGGAAGTCTACGGAGGAGCGGGTGTCGACTTCGAACCAGATACCTGCTAACGCCGCCACCCCCTACTCCGATCGAGTGAGCGGCACCATCGACGAGGGGGGCAAGTGACCGCGGACGACATCGACAACCACCCGGACCTGCGCGACGAGGCGTGGATCAGGGCGGCCAACCGCCGGGCCAAGCGCGACATCCGACGGGCGCGCCGCCGTGCCCGGCTGCGGGCGCACGGCGGCAAGGCGGTCTCCGCGGTGGCGCTGGTGGCCATCGCCGCGCTGCTGTTCGGCCTGTACCGGGCGGGCGAGTTCGACGGTGTCGGCCAGGCGGTGGCCGACTCGGTTGAGACCGCGGCCGCGCCGGTGGACCTGGACGAGCCGTTCGCGAACACCCCCGCCGAGGCGTGGGCGGACGGCGAGGCGGGCGTGGTGGCCCCGGCGGCGCAGCCGGTGGGCGAGTTCTCCGCCGAGCAGGTCGCGCAGGCGTACGAGCGGGTGCGGCAAGCCGTGATCACCGCGCGGCTGGACCTGCGGGTGGTGCGGGACCACGACGTCGAGCCCTACCTGGCGCTGCTGGCCCCCGATCTGCAGGACCACATGCGACCGCTGTTCGACGGCGGCAACGACCCGGAGGCGAGCCTGGTGGTGACGCGGGTGGCCAGGGGTTCGGAACTGCTGCCGGTGGCGCCGAAGGTCAACGGCTCGATGCGGGCCGAGGCGGGCGAGCCGGGCGAGCTGGTCGTGCACACCGACTACCTGGTCGCCTACGCCTTCACCGGCTCCCCGGCGCTGCTGACCAGCCCGTACGACATCGTGGCGGTCAGCCGGGTCTCGGTGGACTACGTGCTGCGCTCCGGTGAGGGGTTCCGCGAGGGCAGCCAGGGCCTGTGGGCCGAGGAGACCGACGGGCACTGGTACTCGATCTCCTGCGAGGCGGCCGAGCGCGGGTTCCTCGCTCCCTGGGTCGCCGACCGCGCCATGAACGGCGGCACCCCCGGCGAGTTCGGCCCCTCCGAGGACTACTTCGACCCCAACCGTCCCATGCCCACCACCGACGGCTGCACCAGGTAACCCGCGAGTCGAACCCCCAGAACCCCCGAGTTCAACGCTCAGAACGGCCACGCCCGCCCCGGTGTCACCCACCTATGGGCGTGTTGAGCGTGTCGCCCCCGCGAGTCGCGCGTTCCGACACCACGAACCGAACGTTCACGCCCCCCGACCCGCACTTTCGCGCCCTGACCGGCGCTTCCGCGCCCCTCGGGTAGTAGTTACCGCCCTCCGGACGCCCCTCGGGTAGTAGTTACCGCCCTCCGGACGCCCCTCGGGTAGTACTTGCCCACGCACCAGGGGGGCGCGCGCGGAGCGCGCGCAGCGGGGTGCCCGCGAGCGCCGTCCTTGGCGACCTGCCGCGCGGCGAGCGCGCTTTTGAAGCCCCCAAAGCTCGCCTCACAGTGCCCCAACGCTCAGTTCGCGGTGCCCGAACGCTCAACTCAGGATCTCCGAATGCCCCTCTCACCCGAAAGGACGATTACCGACCTGAGTGACCGCGATCACAATCAATGGTGATCACCGAGTCGTCGCAGGTCACAGCGCCGGGTCCACGGGCCGGCCGCAACCCCTTGGGGCCCGTGGCAGCGGACCGCGCGTCGCCTGGGACCCCGGACGATCGCTCCACCGCCGGCACGCTCGCGCGGGGCGTGCCGGCGGCACAATGGGCGCATGACCCGCAACCCTCCCCAGCACGACGTCGACGAGTCGCGACTTGAGACCAGTGGACCGAAGCGGTGGGCGGCGGGGCTGCCCGGCGTGGCCGTGTCGGTCAAGCGCGGTGTCGAGCAGATGGGTGTGGCCCGCACGGTCACCACCCTGCGGCTGCTCAACCAGCGCGAGGGCTTCGACTGCCCCGGCTGCGCGTGGCCGGAGCCGCAGGGCCACCGCAAGCTGGCCGAGTTCTGCGAGAACGGCGCGAAGGCGGTGGCCGAGGAGGCCACCCGGCGGCGGGTCGGGCGGGACTTCTTCGCCGCGCACCCGGTGGCGGAGCTGGCCGACAAGACCGACTTCTGGCTGGGTCAGCAGGGCCGGTTGACCGAGCCGGTGGTGCTGCGCCCCGGCGGCACGCACTACGAGCCGATCTCGTGGGAGGACGCCTTCGCGCTGGTCGCCGAGCACCTCAACGGCCTGGCCAGCCCGGACGAGGCGGTCTTCTACACCTCCGGCCGGACCAGCAACGAGGCCGCGTTCCTCTACCAGCTCCTGGTGCGCTCGTTCGGCACGAACAACCTGCCCGACTGCTCGAACATGTGCCACGAGTCGTCCGGCGCCGCGCTGTCGGAGACCACCGGCGTGGGCAAGGGCTCGGTCGGCATCGACGACTTCGCCCGCGCCGACCTGATCGTGGTGGTCGGGCAGAACCCCGGCACCAACCACCCGCGGATGCTGTCGGCGCTGGAGGAGGCCAAGCGGGGCGGCGCGAAGATCGTCGCGGTGAACCCGCTGCCCGAGGCCGGTCTGCTGCGGTTCAAGAACCCGCAGAACGCGCGCGGCGTGGTGGGGGCGGGCACCCAGCTGGCCGACGAGTTCCTGCAGATCCGGCTCGGCGGCGACCAGGCGCTGTTCCAGGCGATCGGCAACCTGCTGCTGCGGTGGGACGCGCTGGACCACGAGTTCATCGAGCGCTCCACGGACAACTTCGCCGCCTACGCCGAGCACGTGCGGGCGCTGGACTGGGACGCGGTGGACCGGGCCACCGGGTTGCCGCGCGCCCAGGTGGAGCTGCTGGCGCGGATGTTCGCCGAGTCGCAGCGCACCATCGTGTGCTGGGCGATGGGCCTGACCCAGCACCGGCACTCGGTGGCCACGATCCGCGAGATCGCCAACGTGGTGCTGATGCGGGGCATGATCGGCAAGCCGGGGGCGGGTCTGTGCCCGGTGCGCGGTCACTCCAACGTGCAGGGCGACCGGACCATGGGCATCTGGGAGAAGATGCCGGAGAAGTTCCTGTCCGCGCTGGAGACCGAGTTCGGCATCTCCGTGCCGCGCGAGCACGGCTACGACACGGTCGCCTCGATCCGGGCCATGCGCGACGGCAGGGCCAGGGTGTTCTTCGCGGTGGGCGGCAACTTCGTGGCCGCGTCGCCGGACACCGAGGTCACCTCGCGGGCGATGAGCCGGTGCGACCTGACCGTGCAGGTGTCCACCAAGCTCAACCGGTCGCACGTGGTGCACGGGCGGACCGCGCTGATCCTGCCGACGCTGGGACGCACGGAGAGCGACCTGCAGCACAGCGGTGAGCAGTTCGTCACCGTGGAGGACTCGATGTCGGTGGTGCACCGGTCGCAGGGGCGGCTGGAGCCCGCCAGCGACCAGCTGCTGTCCGAGGTGTCGATCGTGTGCAGGCTGGCGCGCGCGGTGCTCGGGCCGGAGCACCCGGTGCCGTGGGAGGAGTTCGAGAAGGACTACGACCTGATCCGCGACCGCATCGCCCGCGTCGTGCCGGGCTGCCAGGACTACAACGAGCGGGTGCGGCGGCCGGACGGGTTCGTGCTGCCCCACGCGCCGCGCGACGCCCGCGAGTTCAGCGGCACCCGCACCGGCAAGGCGCACTTCAGCGCCAACCCGCTGACCGTGCTGGAGGTGCCCGAGGGGCGGCTGCTGCTGCAGACGCTGCGCAGCCACGACCAGTACAACACCACGATCTACGGGCTCGACGACCGGTACCGGGGGGTGAAGGACGGTCGTCGGGTGGTGTTCGTCAGCCCGGCCGACCTGGCCCGGTTGGGCTTGGCCGACGGCGAGGTGGTCGACCTGGTCAGCGAGTGGCCGGAGGACCCGACCGGGGTGGTGGAGCGGCGGGCGGAGCGGTTCCGGGTGGTGTCCTACCCGACCGCGGCGGGGTGTGCGGCGGCCTACTTCCCGGAGGCCAACGCGCTGGTGCCGCTGGAGTCCACGGCGGAGGTGTCCGGCACGCCCACGTCCAAGTCGATCGTGGTGCGGCTGGAGAAGCGCTGACCCCGTCCGCGTCGGCAAGTACTACCCGACCCGCCGACAGGGGCCGCTGACTACTACCCGACCCGCCCGTCCGCCGGGACGGGTAGTAGTCATGCGCTCCCCGGAGGGGGCATGGGTAGTACTTGCCGACGCGGTTGGGGGGACAGGACGGCCATGGCGGCGTTGTGGCCGCCGATGCCGCTGACCGCGCCGCCGCGCCGCGCGCCCGAGCCGCAGAGCAACAGGTTCGCCACGTCGGTCTCCACACCCCACCGGCCGACCTCGTCCCGCGTCTCGGCGAAGGGCCAGGCCAGCTCGTCGTGGAAGATGTTGCCGCGCGGCAGTCCCAGCTCGGCCTCCAGGTCCAGCGGTGTGCGCGCCTCGACGCAGGGCCTGCCGTCCGCGTCGACGGCCAGGCACTCCTCGATCGGCTCCACCAGGTGCTCGTCCAACGCGGACAGGTACCGGCCGACGAGGTGTTCGCGCAGCCCGTCGTTGTCCCGCTCGAACAGCGCGGCGGGCGTGTGCAGGCCGAACAGGGTCAGCGTGTGCCACCCCCGCCGCGCCTGCTCGGGCGCGAGGATCGACGGGTCGGTCAGCGTGTGGCAGTACATCTCCGCGGGCAGCACCGACGGCACCCGGCCCGCCGCGCTCTCCCGGTAGGCCGTCTCCAGCTGCCCGTACGACTCGGCCAGGTGCAGCGTGCCCGCGAACGCCAGGCGCGGGTCGATGCCGCCGCGCAACCGCGGCAGCTTGCGCAGCAGCATGTTGACCTTCAGCTGGCTGCCCTCGGCGACCCGCCGGACTTCCTTGCCCCGCAACGAGTCCAGCACCGCCGGGGCCACACCGGACAGCACGAACCGCGCTCCCACCACGCGGTCGCCGAACTCCACCTCGGCGCTGACGCCGTCGGCGTCCACACGGGACACTTCGGCCCCGGTCACGATCCGGGCCCCGGCTTCCCGCGCGGCGCGGGCCAGTTCCGCGGTCACCGCGCCCATCCCGCCGACCGGCACGCGCCACTCCCCCGTGCCGTTGCCGATCACGTGGTAGAGGAAGCAGCGGTTGGCCCTCAGGTCGTCCAACGAGGTGTGCGTGCCGATCAGGCCGTCGGTCGCCGCCACGCCGCGCACCAGGTCGTCGGTGAACAGCTCCCGCAGCGCTTCGCCCAGCGGGCGCTCGAAGACCTGCTCCCACACCCGCGCCAGCCCCGCCGCCTCGACCCGGCGGCGGGTCCGCTCGCGGGACTCCAGCGGTTCCAGCAGCGTCGGCGCCAGCACCCCGGCCAGGTCCGCCAGTTCGTCGTACCAGCGCCGCCAGCGCCGCCACTCCGCGTCGGAACCGGTCAGCTCGCGGAACGAGGCCGCGGTCGCCTCGCCCGGCGTCCGCTCGACGAGCAGGCCGCCCCGCCCGTGCGGGGTGTAGGAGGCGACGGCGCGCGAGCGCAGCGACAACCTCAGCCCCAGGTCCGCGACGACGCGGTCGGGCAGCAGGCTGACCAGGTAGGAGTACCGCGACAGGCGGGCGGGCACGCCGGGGAAGACCTGCTCGCTGACCGCCGCGCCGCCGACGTGGTCGAGCTTCTCCAGCACCAGCACCGAGCGCCCGGCCCGCGCCAGGTAGGCCGCGGCGACCAGGGCGTTGTGCCCGCCGCCGACCACCACGACGTCGTAGGAGTCCACCGGCCGACCCTAGCCGGTGAACAGCGCGGTGACCTTGCGGATCAGCTCGAACAGGCCGTAGGCCAGCGGCAGGCCCACCCACAGCCAGGCGAAGACGACCAGGCCGCGCCTCATCGGGACGCTCCTTCCAGCTCCGGCTCGTGGTACTTGGCCGCCACCGGGCGCACCAGCTCGTTGGCGACGAAGCCCACCACCAGCAGGCCCATCATGATGAACAGAGACGTGGTGTAGAGGTCCGGGCCGGACTTCCCGGCCGCCTTCTGGCCATCGGCGATGGCGTTGACGATCAGCGGGCCGAGCACGCCGGCGGTGGACCACGCGGTGAGCAGCCTGCCGTGGATCGCGCCGACCTGGTAGGTGCCGAACAGGTCCTTCAGGTAGGCCGGGACGGTGGCGAACCCGCCGCCGTAGAAGGACAGGATCAGCATGGCGCACAGCACGAACAGCAGCTTGGAGGAGTTGCCCGCCAGCGCCAGCAGCAGGTACATCAGCGCGCCGACGCCCAGGTACAGGCGGTAGATGTTCTTGCGCCCCACCAGGTCCGATGTGGACGACCAGATGATGCGGCCCGCCATGTTGGTCAGCGACAGCAGCGCCACGAACCCGGCCGCCGCGCCCGCCGCGACCGGTGTGGCGGTGTCCTTGAAGAAGTCGACGATCATCGGCGACGCCTTCTCCAGGATGCCGATGCCCGCGGTGACGTTGAAGCACAGCACCACCCACAGGCACCAGAACTGGGGGGTGCGCAGGGCGTTGCGGGCGGAGACGTTGACCGCGGAGCGCACCACCTCCCGCTCCCGGACGTGCGCGGGCACCCGCACCAGCAGCACGCCGACGGACATGAACACCGCGTAGGCCAGGCCGTGCACCAGGAACGCCTGGCCGATGCCCTCGGGGGTGCGGCCGAAGGACTCCAGCATCTGGGCCGACCACGGCGAGGCGATCAGCGCGCCGCCGCCGAAGCCCATGATCGCGATGCCGGTGGCCATGCCCGGCCGGTCCGGGAACCACTTGATCAGCGTGGACACCGGCGAGATGTAGCCGATGCCCAGGCCGATGCCGCCGATGAAGCCGTAGCCCAGCACCACCAGCCAGTACTGCTGCGTCCACGCGCCCAGGGCGGAGACCAGGAAGCCGGTGGAGAAGCAGGTGGCGGAGACGAACATGGCCCAGCGCGGGCCGTTGCGCTCCACCAGCGTGCCGCCGAAGGCCGCCGACAGGCCGAGCATCACGATGCCCAGTTGGAACGGCAGCGCGCTCTGCGTGCCGGTGAGGCCGAGCGCGCTCTCCAGCGGGGGCTTGAACACGCTCCAGGCATAGGCTTGGCCGATGGCCAGGTGCACCGACAGCGCCGCGGGCGGGACCAGCCAGCGGTTCCAGTCGGGCGGGGCCACCGTGCGCGAGCGGTCGAGGAAACCCACTGGCCGTGCACCTCCGTAACCTGGTTGGCGAGCCACGAAAAACTTAGCCTGGAGCAAGGAGTCCACGATGGGTCGAGTCACTGTCCGTCGCCCAGTGGTCACCTATTCGCGCCGAACGCAACGCAAACGGGTGGATTTGTTGGCGGCTGAAGAGCCGTTGGAACTGAGGGTGAACGGCAAAGCACTGGCCGTCACCATGCGCACGCCCGGTCACGACGTGGAACTGGCTCACGGCTTCCTGCTCAGCGAAGGTGTCATCGGCGGGCTGGACGACGTGTCCGTGGCGCGCTACTGCGAGGGCGCGGGCCCGGACGGGCGCAACACCTACAACGTGCTCGACGTGGCGCTGGCCCCCGGCGTCGCGCCGCCCGAGACGGGGGTGGAGCGCAACTTCTACACCACCTCCTCGTGCGGGGTGTGCGGCAAGGCCGCGCTGGACGCGGTGAAGCTCAAGACCCGCTTCCCCCCGGCCGCCGACGACTGCCGGATCACCGTCGACGTGCTGGCCGCGCTGCCGGACGCGCTGCGCGAGAGGCAGAAGGTGTTCGCGTCCACCGGCGGCCTGCACGCGGCGGGCCTGTTCACCGCCGACGGCGACGCGCTGGTCGTGCGCGAGGACGTCGGCAGGCACAACGCGGTCGACAAGGTGCTGGGCTGGGCGGTGCTGAACAAGCGGGTGCCCTCGGCCGGGACGGTGCTCATGGTGTCCGGGCGCGCGTCGTTCGAGCTGGTGCAGAAGGCGGCGATGGCGGGCGTGCCGGTGCTGGCCGCGGTGTCCGCGCCGTCCTCGCTGGCCGCCGAGCTGGCCGAGGAGCAGGGCGTGACGCTGGTCGGCTTCCTGCGCGGCGACTCGATGAACGTCTACGCGGGTGCGGAGCGGGTCCAGGGGTGAACCGCGCGCGGGCGTGGCGCTGTGCAACCTCCCTCCGGTGCCGCGCGTCGTAACGGCGACGGATGACCGAACTCCGCGTGAACGCCGTGGTGCGGCCGAAACGCGCGGCGGGTCGTCGGCGATGGCACAGGGGGAAGCGGGCGGAGGGGGCGGATGGTCAGCAGGCGCTCGGTGCTCGGGGCGCTCGGCGCGGCCGGGCTGGGCGCGACCGGGATCGCGCTGGGGCTGCACGGCAACGCGCCGATGAGCGAGGCGCTGCGCTACGCGCTGGGCGTGGCCGGTCCCAAACCCGGCGGCAAGCGGGCCGTGGTGAAGGTGGACCGGGTGTTCTCCGCCGCGCGCGGGCGGGAGGTCGACTTCCTGACCATGGTCCCGCCGGGCGTGCCGACCAGGGGCCTGCCCATGTCGATCCTGCTGCACGGCCTGCACGGCAGCGCCCGCTGGGCCGCCGTCGGCGGGCTGCCGGAGGTGCTGGTCTCCGCGGTCGGCCGGGGCGCGGTGCCGCCGTTCGGCTTCGTGGCGGTCGACGGGGGCGACCACTACTGGCACGAGAACGTGCCCGGCGACGACCCGATGGAGATGCTGCTGGAGGAGGTGCCCCGGTGGCTGGCCGAACGCGGCTTCGGACCGGTGTTCGCCTGCACGGGGGCGTCCATGGGCGGGTTCGGCGCGCTGGTCTACGCCCGGCGCAGGCACCAGCGGCGGGAGGCGCTGCGCGCGGTGGCCGCCATGGCGCCCGGTCTGCTCACCTCGTGGCCGGAGATGGCCAAGCGCAAGGCGTTCGCCGACCAGGCCCAGTGGGCGTCGCTGGACCCGCTGCGGCACGTGGACGAGCTGGGGCCCACGCCGATCGGGGTGTGGATCGGCGACCGGGACCGGTTCATCGTGGGCACCCGGCGGTTCATCGCGGCCGCCCGGCCCGCCGTGGCCTCGGTGATCCCCGGCGGCCACGACGACGTGTTCTACCACAAGGTCACCCCGGACGTGGTCCGCTTCCTCGGCAGGCGCGTCAGCACCCCCCGATCGTGATCAGCGCGTCCTGGGTCGGCGCGTTCTGATCAGCGCGTTCTGGTCAGCGCGGTGTGAGCGGCACCCGGTCGCTGCGCACCCACTTGAACACCGCGGGCCACGGACCGTAGCCGGCGGCCACGTTCAGGTGAGCTCCGCCCGCGATGACGTCCAGCTCCACCCGCAGCGCCGCCGCCAGCTCCCTGGCCTGCTCCAGCGTGCAGTACGGGTCGTCCTGGCCCACCACCAGCCGCGTGTCGCCCGCCGCCGCGCGGACCGCCGCCGGGTCCAGCGGGCAGTCCAGGAAGTCCGCGATCAGCGGTTCGCCGGTGAAGTGCGGGCTGGGTGGGGCCACCAGCAGCACCCGGTCCACCCGCAACGCCGGGTCCGGGTCGGCGGCCGCGTGGTGCAGCCACAGCAGGCTGCCCAGCGAATGCGCCGCGACCACCCGTTCGGATGAAGGGGGTGCGGCGGCCAGGTGGCCGCGCAGCTCCGCCAGCCACACGTCCAGCTCCGGCGCGTCGGGCGAGCTGAACTCCGGCAGGTCGACCTGGGCCCCGTGCCGCGCCAGCTCGCCCGCCAGCCAGTTCTGCCAGTGGGTCGGCCCCGACCCGGTCAGGCCGTGCAGGAGCAGGACGTGCGGCAGCGACAACGCCCTACGCCGACTTCTCGCGCCGCTCCCGGCGGCTGGGCTGGCGGGCCACGATGGTCGGGTTCACGTTCTCCTTGACCGTCTGCTCGGTGATGACGACCTTGGCCACGTCCGAGCGGCTGGGGATGTCGTACATCACCGGCAGCAGGACTTCCTCCATGATCGCCCGCAGGCCGCGCGCGCCGGTGCCGCGCAGGATCGCCTGGTCGGCGACGGCCTCCATCGCGGTCCGGGTGAACTCCAGCTCCACGCCGTCCATCTCGAACAGCTTCTGATACTGCTTGACCAGCGCGTTCTTCGGCTCGGTGAGGATGCGGACCAGGGAGTCCTTGTCCAGGTTCGTGACGCTGGCCACCATCGGCAGTCGGCCGATGAACTCCGGGATGAGGCCGAACTTGATCAGGTCCTCGGGCATCGACTCGGCGAAGTAGTCCGCCGCGTCCACCTCGGCCTTGGTGCGCACCTCGGCGCCGAAGCCGAGGCCGCGCTTGCCCACGCGGTCCTGGATGATCTTCTCCAGACCGGCGAACGCGCCCGCCACGATGAACAGCACGTTCGTCGTGTCGATCTGGATGAACTCCTGGTGGGGGTGCTTGCGCCCGCCCTGCGGGGGCACCGAGGCGGTGGTCCCCTCCAGGATCTTCAGCAGCGCCTGCTGCACGCCCTCGCCCGAGACGTCGCGCGTGATCGACGGGTTTTCACTCTTCCGGGCGATCTTGTCGACCTCGTCGATGTAGATGATCCCGGTCTCGGCCCGCTTGACGTCGTAGTCCGCCGCCTGGATGAGCTTGAGCAGGATGTTCTCGACGTCCTCGCCCACGTAGCCCGCCTCGGTCAGCGCCGTGGCGTCGGCGATGGCGAACGGCACGTTGAGCATCTTGGCCAGCGTCTGGGCCAGGTAGGTCTTGCCGCAGCCGGTCGGGCCGAGCATGAGGATGTTCGACTTGGCCAGCTCCACGCCGTCGTCGCGGCCCTCACGCCCGCGGTCACCGGCCTGGATGCGCTTGTAGTGGTTGTAGACCGCCACCGAGAGAGTCCGCTTGGCCTCGTTCTGGCCGATCACGTACTGGTCGAGGAAGTCGTGGATCTCGGCGGGCTTGGGCAGCTCGTCGAGCTTGACGTCGCCCGCCTCCGCGAGTTCTTCCTCGATGATCTCGTTGCAGAGGTCGATGCACTCATCGCAGATGTAGACACCGGGGCCGGCGATGAGTTTTTTCACCTGCTTCTGGCTCTTGCCGCAGAAAGAGCACTTCAGCAGGTCGCCGCCGTCACCGATACGTGCCATGACCGCTGACCTCTGTCCCCTCCGGCGCACACCTGGTGTGCAGCGCCTGACTGCTGGTTCGGCGCGGAGCCCGCTGGGTGCGGGGTCGCGCTGCGTTCCCCTCGACGGTACCTGTCCCACCCGCCTGCGCGGGAGGACCAGCGTGCCCCCGACCCGCCGATCCGAGCGGCACCCCGGCCGGCTCGGCGTGTCGGGGGTCCGCGTCAGCCCTTGGCCGAGAGCTTCCGGTACGGCAGGACGCTGTCCACGATGCCGTAGTCCTTGGCCTCCTCGGCCGTCAGGATCTTGTCGCGCTCGATGTCGTCGCGAACCTGCTCCGGCGAGCGGCTGGTGTGCCGCGCCAGGGTGGTCTCCAGCAGCCTGCGCACCCGCTGGATCTCGTTGGACTGGATCTCCAGGTCGGAGACCTGCCCGTAGACGCCCTCGGTGGCGGGCTGGTGGATCAGCACCCGCGAGTTGGGCAGCGCGTGCCGCTTGCCCGGCGTGCCCGCCGCCAGCAGCACCGCCGCCGCCGAGGCCGCCTGGCCCAGGCAGTAGGTCTGGATGTCCGGGCGGACGAACTGCATGGTGTCGTAGATGGCCATCAGCGAGGTGAACGAGCCACCCGGCGAGTTGATGTACATCAGGATGTCGCGGTCGGGGTCCTCCGACTCCAGCACGAGCAGCTGGGCCATCACGTCGTTGGCCGACGCGTCGTCCACCTGCACGCCGAGGAAGATGATGCGCTCCTCGAACAGCTTGTTGTACGGGTTGGACTCCTTGATGCCGTAGCTGGTGCGCTCGACGAACGACGGGAGCACGTACCGGGACTGCGGCGCGTGGAACTGGCTCACTGTGGTTCTCCTGGTCCTGTGCTCGCCGGTCAGTTGGAGTTCGCCTGGCTGGCGCGGCTGATCACCTTGTCCACGAAGCCGTACTCCAGGGCTTCCTGGGCGGTGAACCAGCGGTCGCGGTCGGAGTCGGCGATGATGCGCTCCACCGGCTGACCGGTGTGCTCGGCGATCAGCTCGGCCATCTCCCGCTTGGTCCGGGAGAGCATGTCGGCCTGGATCGCGATGTCGGCCGCGGTGCCGCCCACGCCCGCGGACGGCTGGTGCATCAGGATGCGCGCGTGCGGCAGCGCGTGCCGCTTGCCGGGAGCGCCCGCGGAGAGCAGGAACTGCCCCATCGAGGCGGCCAGGCCCATCGCGTAGGTGGCCACGTCCGGCTCGATGAGCTGCATCGTGTCGTAGATCGCCATGCCCGCGGTCACCGATCCACCGGGCGAGTTGATGTAGAGGGTGATGTCCTTCTCGGGGTCCTCGGCCGCGAGCAGGAGCAGCTGGGCGGTGATCTGGTTGGCGATGCCCTCTTCGACCTGCGACCCCAGCACGATGATCCGCTCGCGGAGCAGGCGCTCGTAGACCGAGTCGTTGAGGTTCATCCCCGTGGCCGACCGCATCTCGGGCGTCGGGAAGGAGTGCTGCGTCACGTCTGCCTGCCTAAC
Organism: Saccharothrix coeruleofusca; assembly: GCF_017876325.1. Taxonomy (NCBI): domain Bacteria; kingdom Bacillati; phylum Actinomycetota; class Actinomycetes; order Pseudonocardiales; family Pseudonocardiaceae; genus Saccharothrix; species Saccharothrix coeruleofusca. The sequence goes on along the minus strand of NZ_JAGINV010000001.1, from coordinate 361,724 downwards.
TTTGCCGAAAAGAGTCTCGTAGCAACGACCTTAACGAAGGCGGGCGGCGTCGCCTTCCCGACACCGCCCGCGTTCGCTCAGGGCTTCACTCCCCGGCCGGGGATTCCGCGGGGGTTCCCGCGGCGGTCTCCTCAGTGGACTTCGCCTCGCCGAACAGCTCGTCCAGGTCGAGGGCGTTGCCCGCGGCGTCGGTGACGGTGGCCTGGCGGACCACGGAGGCCAGCGCCTTGCCCCGGCGCACGTCGGCGAAGATGGCGCCGAGCTGGCCGGACTGCTGGGCCCGCTTGACGTACTCGTCGGGGCTGACGCCGAAGCGCTGCGCCTGGTAGATGATGCGCTCGGTCAGCTCGGCGTCGGAGACCGACAGCTGCTCGGCGTCGGCGATGGCGTCGAGCACCAGCTGCGTCTTCACGGCCTGCTCGGCCGCTTCGCGCACCTCGGTGTCGAACTGCTCCTTGGTCTGGCCCTGCTCGGCCAGCCACTCGGCGAAGCGCGCCTCGTCGTGGTCGAAGGCGTGCACGGCGTCGTGCTCGCGGGCCTCGATCTCGCCCTTGACCACGGCCTCGGGCAGCGGCACCTCGACGCTGGCCAGCAGCGCCTCCAGCACCTTGTCGCGGGCCTGGACGCCCTGCTGCATCTTCTTGACCCGGCCAAGGCGCACCCGCAGGTCGTCCTTGAGCTCGTCGAGGGTGTCGAACTCGCTGGCCAGCTGGGCGAACTCGTCGTCCAGCTCGGGCAGCTGGCGCTCCTTGACGCTGTTGACCACGACGGAGACCTCGGCCTCGCGGCCCGCGTGCTCGCCCGCCACCAGCGTGGTGGTGAAGGTCTTGGTCTCGCCCTCGGCGGCGCCGATCAGGGCGTCGTCGATGCCCTCGACGAGCTGGCCGGAGCCGATCTCGTAGGACAGGCCGGTGGTCTTGGCCTCCTCGACCTCCTCGCCGTCCACGGTCGCCGAGAGGTCGACCACGACGAAGTCGCCCTGCTGGGCGGGCCGCTGGACGCCGGTCAGCGTGCCGAAGCGGGCGCGCAGCTCGTCGAGCTGGGTGGCCACGTCCTCGTCGGTGACCTCCTGGTCGTCGACGGTGACCGACAGCTCGCCGAAGGCGGGCACGGTGATCTCGGGGCGGACGTCGACCTCGGCGGTGAAGGCCAGCGACTCGCCGTCCTCGATCTTGGTCACCTCGAAGTCCGGCCGGCCCAGGGTGCGCAGCTCACCGGAGTTGACGGCCTCCAGGTACTTGGCCGGGATGGCCTCCTGGACGACCTCGTCCAGGACCGGCGCGCGGCCGATGCGGCTCTCCAGCACGCGGGCGGGGGCCTTGCCGGGGCGGAAGCCGGGGATGCGGACCTGCTTGGCCAGCTTGCGGTAGGCGCGGTCGAAGTCCGACTTGAGCTCGTCGAACGGCACCTCGACGTTGATCCGGACCCGCGTCGGGCTCAGGTGCTCGACGGTGCTCTTCAACGTGGTCTCCTCGTAACGGGCAGGACGTGCGGAACATCCCGAGAACACCTGGACTGGCGTCGGGATTCCGCCCGAGTCTAGGCGAGGCCGGACTCCGAGGGGGGCCGACCCCCGACTGGGGCCGCCCGGCGCCCGGCCCGCGGCGCGGCGGTAGCGCTGCGTGAATACCCGGCGAATAACCTCGAGTCACCCAGGACGCCATATCCGGAGTTGTTTCGACACCCGATGGAATTACCGGCGGGATCGTGAGAGCGATTCCACGGAGATGGTTCACTCGTCCAAGCCCCACCCCTTCGGAACGGGCACACCCCGGTGGATGCCTCCCGTGCCATCGGAAGGCCCTATGACCACAGGTCACGACGGCGGGTCGACGCGCGTCGCGGCCTCGGCGTCGAGGACGGACAGGCTCACCGGACCGGCTGCCACAGCCTCTGCCGGACGGAACAGAACCGCCTATCGGCGGCAGCCCGCCAGCATCACCCGGATGTCGCAACAGCGATTGACCTTCGGCAACCACAGCCGGTCGACAACTAGCCCAAAGGAGTGACCAAGGGCCGTTCGGAGCAACCAGGGGTGGAAAGTTTTCACTTGTCGAGATGACTCCACTCGCCGTAGCCCATTAGTGCGAGCTTCAGGTAACGTAACGCCCGGACCCGCACGCCCGGAGGTCCACTCAATTAAATAGTCGCCGGACGTTCTGGGGGGTCAGCAGCGGACGCAGCCGGCGACGAAGAGCCAGACGATGTCATCGAGCTCTTTAACCACCTACCAGAAAAGGTGCCGATGACCCGATGAGATCAATTCCGCCGCTGCCGAACGAACCAGCACGACCACCGGTGGAGACCCTTACGGGGGACCTCGCCCACCGAGCCCCGCCCCACGCGGTAGCACGGCGATGTTGACGGCCTCCTGACCGCGCGCCCGCAGGACGCGCACGACCAGGCCCGACCGCCGCCACGCACCCGGCCCACGACGCCCCGCGCCCGTGGCCCACCCTCTTCACGCACCGTTGGGGAGTTCCATGGAAACACGTCAACTCCTGGCGTTCACGACTGTGGTCCAGACGGGCAGTTTCACCAAGGCAGCCGCCACCCTGAACTGCTCGCAACCGACCATCACCACGCGGATCAAAGCCCTTGAGGAAACTCTCGGAGTGCCTTTGTTCCGCCGCCTTCCGCGCGGCATCCAGATGACCTCCGCCGGGGTCGAGCTGCTGCCTTTCGCGCGAAACATCATCACGCTCACCGACAAGGCGAGAAAAGCCATCACGATGAACGGCGAACCGCACGGCAAGCTGGTCATCGGCAGCGCCCAGAGCCTCACCGACTACAGGCTGTTACCGCTGATCGAGTACATGTGCTGGCGCTACCCGAGCGTCCAGATCTCGCTGCACTCCGGCAACACCAGGACCAACCTGGCCGAGGTGGGCGAGGGACGGCTGGACTGCGCGTTCTTCATCGGCCCGATCGAGGCCCACGAAGGGCTGGAGACGACCGTGCTGTGCCAGGAGCCGCTGGTCGTGGTCGCCGGGCCGACCCACGCGCTGACCCGCCGCCCGGTGATCACCGAGCAGGACCTGCGCGGCAGCACGCTGATCCGGGCCGAGAACGGCGCCAGCTACTACGAGCAGTTCGAGCAGGCGCTCGGGCTGCGGGACGCCGAGTCCCGGTCACCGGTGCTGGCGCTGGACTCGCTCGACGCCGCCAAGCGGGCGGTGGCATCGGGCCTGGGGATCTCGCTGGTCCCGGAGGTGACCGTCGCCGCGGAACTCGCCGACGGCAGGCTGCGCCGACTGCCGTGGGCCCCGCCGTTCCGGGTCTGCACCCAGTTCGCGTGGCGCCGGGACAACTCGGCCAACCCGTCGGTCACGGCCCTGGTGTCGGCCGCAGCACAGGTGGTCAGCGAGCAGGTGGCCGCCCACCCGTGACCCTGTGGAGCCGTTCTTGAGCCGCGGGGTGCTCAAGAACGGCCACAGGGTTGGCGGGGCCGCGTCGCGGGTACCGCAGGCGGTATGACCGTTGCGGCCGAGGACCTGCGAAAACTGCTCACCTCCGACCTGCCCGACCCGACGCTGGTGCTCGTGGAGGGCAGGGTCGAGGTGGTCAAGGTCGACGACCTGGACACCGATGCCCTCCGCGGCGCGCTGCTGCTGACGTCGCGGGACGAACTGCTCGCCAGGGGCGTCCGCGAGGACGCCGACGACCGGCAGCTCCAGGAGCACGCCGCCGCGATCTCCACGGTCGTCGACCTGCAGGGCGGCTGACCCTACTCGTCGTCCTCCACGAGGTCGGGCTCCTCGGCCTCCACCCCGAACCCCTCCGCGGGCTCGGGCCCGCCCGGTCCGGGGTCGGCGGCGGCGATGCGGTCCTCGCGGAACCTCGGATCGGGTTCGAACGGCGCTGTCGTCATGCCACGCGGGTACCCCGCGCCACCCGCCGTGTCACCCGTTCGACTCCCCGCTCCCGTCCGCGCCGAGTTCCGCGCGCAGCGTCTCGAAGGTGTCGCGGACGATGTCGCGGAGGTAGCAGTCGTCGTCGTCCAGCCACTCGGCCATGGAGACGCCGAGCAGCGTCACGCACGTCTCGGCCAGCAGGGTGGCGCGGGTGGCGTCGAGGCCGCGAGCCAGGAAACCCTCCCGGATCGCGTCGGACACGGCCGCGCGCTTGCGCAGTTCGCGCTCGCGCAGCCCTTCGTCGCAGCGGACCAGCTCGCGGCGCTGGCGCAGCACCTCCTTGCGCTCCTCGAAGTAGGTGTCCGCCATGAGCCGCAGGCTCTCCCGGACCACCGCCAGCGGGGCGGCGGAGGCGGGCACCCGCGCCATCAGCTCCGTGACGATCGCGGCCACCCCGGCGTCTTCGGCGAAGAGCACCTCGCGCTTGTCGGCGAAGTGCCGGAAGAACGTGCGGGTGGTCAGACCCGCCCGAGCGGTGATCTCGGGCACGGTCGTCGCGGCGAACCCCCGCTCCGAGATGAGCTCGAAGGCCGCCCGCTGGAGGCGTTCGCGCGCGTCCGGTCGCCATCTCCCCACCCCACCAGCCTATGCGATGACACGCGATGTCATGGCACTGTACGGTGATGACATTGCGTGTCGTCACTGTGGCGGCAGCGGAGCGAGAGTGGAACTGCCATGACCGAGGTGTGGATTCTGGGCGGCACGGGCCGCAGCGGGCGCGCGATCGCGGCCGAGCTGAGGAAGCGCGGCATCCGGCCGGTGCTGGTCGGCCGGGACGCGGACCGCCTGGCCGCCGCGGCCGAGGGGGACCGCGTGGTCGTGGCGGCGTCGGTCGACGAGATGGCGGCCGAGATCAGCAGGCAGCGCCCCGCCGTCGTGGTCAACACGGTCGGCCCGTTCAGCACGACGGCGGCACCGCTGGCGCGGGCGTGCCTGCCCGCGAGCCACTACCTCGACCTGGCCAACGACCTGGCCTCCTTCTCCACGACGCTCGCCCTCGACGAGGCCGCCGCCACGGCGGGCCGCACGATCGTGACCGGCGCCGGGTTCGGCGTGACCGCGACCGAGAGCGTGGTCGTGAAGCTGTGCGAGGGACGCCCGACGCCCGAGCAGGTGCGGGTGGACATGATCCCCTCGCTCGCGATGGAGGAAGGCGTCGTCGGGGAAGCGCTGGCAGGCACCTTCGTCGAGGGGATTCCCGGCGTTGAGGGCGGCGGCCGGTACCAGGGCCGCCGGTACCGGGACGGGCGACTGGCCCCGGCACGGCTGGGGGACGAGCCGACCCGCTTCGTGCTCCCCGACGGAGCGACGGTCACCACCTCCGCCATGCCACTGGGCGAACTGGTCGCCGCTCAACGCGCCAGCGGCGCACCCGACGTGCTCGCCGCGTCCAGCGAAGTCCCGTCATCTCCGGTGGCGCGGACGATCATGCGACTGGCCATGTCGCTGCTGGCGATCGGGCCCGTGCGGACCCTCGCCAAGCGGCAACTGGCCGCGGTGAAGATCAAGGCCAGGCCACAGCCCCGCGAGTACTCGTGGGGTCACGCCGTAGTCCGATGGGCGGACGGCACGGAACGCGAGGGCTGGCTGCGCGTCGGCGAGGCCCAGGCGTGGACCGGCGTGGTGCCCGCCGAAGTGGTCCACCGCCTGCTGACGGGCCAGGGGAAGCCGGGTTTCCACACCCCGGCGGCGCTGTTCGGCAGCTCGCTGGCCGAGGCGTGCGGCGGCGAGTACTTCATCGCCTGAGCCACCGGTGACCGCCGAGCTGAGTGGGCCTACCGGCGTTTCCGCTGGTAGGCCCCGCCCAGTCGGGGCGACAGGATTTGAACCTGCGACCCCCCGCTCCCAAAGCGGGTGCGCTACCAAACTGCGCCACGCCCCGGTCCTTACCACCTTAGCGTGACACGCTAAGCTGTTTCCGCACCCACCCCGTGGGTGCGATGCGGGTGTAGCTCAATGGTAGAGCCCCAGCCTTCCAAGCTGGTCATGCGGGTTCGATTCCCGTCACCCGCTCTCGTCTTGCTCCGCTGGTAGATCGCTTGCCGACCGTCCTCCGTGGACGGTCTTCTCGCTTCCGTGGATCTTCCGCGCCCCTCGCGTGCCCTCTTCTGTGCCCTTTCGGGCAGTCCCCATCACCTTGCTGAACCACCGCAGCTTGGTGCGGTACCCCCTGGTTCCGCTTGCCCAGATCCGCCAGCCGCATCGCCGACCCAAGGGGCACGTACACCGTCACCCTTGCCACTCGATGACCGGCCGTGCCGCCAAGCGGCCCGGGGTGCAGCCCCACCCACACCGCCAAGGCGGCCAGCGGGACAGCAGAGCCAGCATCACCAGGTGGCCCGACACGATCACGCAGTCTGTCCACATAGGACAGTGGCTCGCATGGAACCCCACCCTCTGAGGGCCGCACCCAGATGGGGCGCGGCTTTGCACGGGGGGTGGCTACCAGGGCCTACGACGAGCCAATCCGCCACTACATCACCATCACCGATCAGGCCGAGTGCAGTGCCGAGGCGTCGAGTCCTTCACACTCCTCATAGGGAAGGACGACGCCGAGCCCGGCCTGTTCGCCACCTCCTCCTGGTGTTCGACCCGATGTGGAACCGCGCCAAGAAGACCGCGTGACGCCCTCGCCCGACCGACTGGCCGAGATCGCACGTCAGGCCGTGACCATCGGAACCGACCTGATCAAGACCACCAGGCCGCAAACAGTCATCGAGAAGGCCGACCGAGACACCTTCACCGACGTCGATCTACGCATCGAACACGAGATACGCGCCTATCTGGCCAAAATCACTCCCGAGATCGGCTTCATCGGCGAGGAAGGGGGAGCGGACGACCAGACCGCCGACAGCGACCTTCACTGGTCACTGGACCCCGTCGACGGAACGGCCAACCTCGTCCACGGCGTGCCACTGTGCGGAGTCTCCCTCGGACTCATGCAGGGAGACCGTGCCATTGTCGCCGCCATCGCCCTGCCCTACGCGGACCTGCACTACACCGCCGCCCACGGCCGCGGCGCGTACGTCAACGGTCGCCCCATCCGAGTGAGCACCACGGCCGAGCCGTCCAAGGCGATGGTCGCCATCGGCGACCACGCCACCGGCGAGGACTCCCACGAGAAGAACAAGCAGCGCATCGCCCTCACCGCCGCACTGGCCGCCCAAGTCGAACGCATCCGCATGTTCGGATCCGCCGCCCACGACCTCACCTGGCTGGCCGAAGGCCGCATCGACGCCGCCGTGATCATGTCCAACAAGACCCACGACATCGCCGCAGGCGTCCTCATCGCCCGCGAAGCCGGAGCCATCGCACTCGACAGCACCGGCCGCGAACACACCTCGGCCGCCACCCATACCATCGCTGCCGCACCAAGCATTGCCGAACCGCTGCTCTCCCTGGTGCAGGCGGGCATCGGGATTGAACCCTCACAGTTGCCGAATACGGCTCTCTGAGATCAGTACGGTCGACTACCGCGATGCGGCCAACCCCGCCTCACATTTGCACAGCCTCCCCGCATCGCTGCCACTGGGCCCGCGTTCCGTTCCACCAAGCAGTCACGCGGAGCAGGTTCCTGCGCCCTGAAAGGCCGTGTGCCACGGAGAGGCGAATTGCCACCAAGTCGCTTCCGACCACAACAGCTTCGCCACTTCGTCAACGAACGACATGGCCACAATATTCGCCGCCCCACCTGGAGTTATTATTCCATCACCGTTTGCGCCGCCCATCCCGTGGCAGCGCTTTAGGCGTCACCGTGGTACTGTCCGCCAAGAGATGACTGGTTACAGCTTGAGCATCGGGCTCGACATCAAGAGCGCGCATGGCGGTCACGCTCTTAAGTCGGTCCCGCAGTGTGCTGTCATCAACCTGCTCGATAAGCTGAAGCGTTTGCTGCAGTCGACGATCAGACTGCAACTCCTTTTCGATCTTCTCAACCTGTTCGGTCAAGTGCCTGCGTGCCCGATTGGCGTGCAACGCAAACGCTCCACCGCACGTCCCAATGATGGCACCGCTCAAGCTTGAAACCAGCGCCGCGTAGTTAAGCCCAGGACCACTCCCGCGCAGAAGTGCCAATCCGCCACCCGCGAGCACGACAATTGCGCCTATACCCATAAACACCAAGCTCATGCGGAACGTGATCTCCGCCTGCTTGAAGGCTTGGTTGTAGAAGTTGAAAAGAAATGACTGGCGGCGCTCAGAGTATCCGTCGCCCTCCGGGTTCGAAGTTGCCCGTGCGCCGACATGAACAGCCTGTACAACATTTCCATGGAAAACGTTCACCACGCTGTTCTCATTTAAGCCTCGCCCATCACCGTCACCCATTGACACACTCCCGTCGATTCAGGCAACATACGGGATCCTACCTCACAACGCATGATCATCGCCGCCATCACATGACGTTGTCGAACCGTAGTCGCCACTACACTCGTTCGAGCGGTCAGCACTGGTTCAAGTTGAGCAAAGGCGACGGATCCCGCGATCAGGCCACCGGACACGGAATAGCATTGATCAACTATGGTGAACGATGAGCGGAAATGATCACGTCAGCCTCTCGAGGCAGAGAAATCCGCAGCTCATCGCCCCCTCCCCATCCCAGGGCCCAGAGCGACCAGTCGAGGACACGATGCAGTCCTGATGGCAGCGTCCACGCTCTCATCAGGGTTTGTGCGGGATACCTTTCAGATCTTCAGCGATTCACATTCCGCACCGCAGGTCACTCAGTGACCGCACTATCCCTCACCGCGCGACGGCAGCCGTTGGGTGATCCGGTCGAGCAGGTCGCCCAGCGGTTCGCTGACCTCCCGGCCGAACTCCGTCAGCCCGTAGGTGACCCTGGGTGGCGACGCCGGTTCGACCTCGCGCCGGACCAGGCCGTCCTCGACCAGCCCGCGCAGGGTCTGGGCCAGCATCTTCTCGCTGATGCCCCGGATGCTCTCGCGCAGCTCGTAGAACCGGAGGTCGCCGCTGCGCAGGGAGATCAGCACCCAGACGCCCCACTTGCTGGTCACGTGGTCGATCACGGTGCGCGCGGGGCAGTCGGTGTGAAACACCTCATACCGCTGGTCCGCCTCGGCCTGCGGTAGCTGCACACCTCCCGTCATGTACTGAGCTTACCGAGAGGTACGTCCTTACCAATAGTTAGCCCAGCTCCTAGCGTCGCCGCCACAAGAGGAGATCGAGCGAGGAGCTGCTCATGATCGTGGTGACCGGTGCTACCGGGAACATCGGCAAGCCGCTGACGCGGGCGCTGGCTGAGGCGGGCCAGAAGGTGACGGCGGTGTCGCGGCACGCGGCGGAGGTGCCGGACGGCGTCCGCCACGTGACGGCCGACCTGGCCGAGCCCGCGGTCCTGGAACCGCTGCTGGCCGACGCGGAGGCGTTGTTCCTGCTGCTGTCCGGCGACATGCACGCCCCCGAAGCCAAGCCGACCGACATCATCGGCCAAGCGGTGGCCAACGGGGTCCGCCGGGTCGTCCTGCTCTCCACGCTGGGCGTGGTCACCAGGCCCTTCGGCCGGACGCGGGTCGCGATGCGCCAGTTGGAGGACACGCTGCGGGAGTCCGGTCTGGAGTGGGCCGTCCTGCGGCCGGGCGGCTTCGCCTCCAACGCCTTGTGGTGGGCCGAGTCCGTGCGCACGCGGCGGGTTGTCGCCGCGCCTTTCGGTGACATCGCGGTGCCGCTGATCGACCCGGCGGACATCGCCGAGGTCGCGGCGGCCTGCCTGCTGGAGGACCGGCACAACGGCGGTGTGTACGAGTTGACCGGTCCGGAGCTGATCTCGCCGCGCGGGCAGGCGGAGGCCATCACCGACGCGCTGGGCTCGCCGGTGCGGTTCCACGAACTCACCCGCGAGGAGGCCAAGGCGGGCATGGTGCGGACCATGCCGGGGGAGCTCGCCGACGACACCCTGGACATCCTCAGCTCCCCCAGTCCGGCCGAGCTGCGCGTCAGCCCGGACGTCGAGCGGGTCCTGGGCCGTGCCCCGCGCACCTTCGCCGACTGGGCCGCCCGCAACGTCGACGCGTTCCGCTGAGACCGGCCCGCGCGCTGGGGTTGCTCGGTGATCCGCTGCCGATCAGCTGCCACACTCGACGACCATGAGCTTGAAGCCGCCTTCGCGCGCTGATGTCGAGAGGCAGTTCGAGCGGCTGTTGAGCGGTGCGGCCGGCCGGGAGGAGGTCGACCGGTGGGCGGCTCGGTACTTCACCGAGGACGTTGACGTGGCGGACCCGCTGGTGTGGAGCGCCCTTGGTCGCCTGCACGGGATCGATCTCCCCGCCGGCCCCGCCGGGGAGTACCTGCACGACCTCCACCAGGTTTCCGAATGGCTGTCCGAGCTGCGTGGAGATGGCTCGGAGTAGGTCCATCCGCACGGGGCGGACCTCCAGCGAGTCCACTCCGGACAAGCGGGGTCGGCCCAATGGCAGGCTGACGGGCATGACCGTGCTGCGCTCCGCGATCCTGTTCGTCCTCGCCGCCATCGCCGAGATCGGTGGTGCTTGGCTTGTCTGGCAAGGGGTGCGGGAGCAGCGCGGGTGGTTGTTCGCGGGGCTGGGCGTGCTCGCGCTGGGCGCGTACGGGTTCGTGGCCACGCTCCAGCCCGACGCCAACTTCGGGCGCATCCTGGCCGCGTATGGCGGGGTGTTCGTGGCGGGTTCGCTGGTGTGGGGTGTCGTGGTCGACGGGTTCCGGCCCGACCGGTTCGACGTGATCGGCGCGGTGGTGTGCTTGGTGGGCGTCGGCCTGATCATGTACGCGCCGCGCGGGTAGTCCTCCACCATGACGCGCATGGGTTTGGACCAGGTGGTGGTGGACTGCTCGGACGCCGCGGCGCTCGCGCGGTTCTGGGCGGCGTTGCTCGGCGCGGAGCCGGTCGACCGGCCGTCGGGGTGGTCGCACGTCGAGGCCGAGGGGTGGCCGCGGGTGGCGTTCCAGCCGGTGCCGGAGGGCAAGTCGGTGAAGAACCGGCTGCACTTCGACGTCGAGGTGGACGACATCGGGGCGGCGACGCGGCGGGCGCTGGAGCTGGGTGCGGTGAAGCGGGGCGAGGTCCAGTCGGACGCCGAGGGGCGGTTCCAGGTGATGCTCGACCCCGAGGGCAACGAGTTCTGCTTCGTGTCGGACTGAACGACCTGGACGGGCGGCCCGGGCGTTGAACTCGCGGCACCCGAGGGGTCGACTCACGGGGAGGAGGTGCCTCCGAAACTCGGTCGCGGTTGCCTGCCTCGGGGCGTATGAACACCGCATGGGTCTGACCATCCGCACTCTCGTCCCCGATGACTCGGCACGGTTCCAGCGGTTGGTGAACGCCGCGTTCTTATCCGATGTCGATGAGGAGCACGTCGGCCGGTGGCACGGCCTGTTCGAGGCCGAGCGGCACCACGGCGTCTTCGACGGCGACGAGCTGATCGGCGGCGGTGGCATCCAGAGCCGGGAGATGACGCTGCCCGGCGTCGGGCCGCAAGCGGTTGCGGCGGTCACCTCGGTCGTGGTGAGACCGGGACACCGCAGGCGCGGCGTGCTGAACATGGTCATGCGGGCCCAGCTGCACGGGCTGCACGAGCAGGCGCGTGAGCCGCTGGCGGCGCTGTGGGCTTCCGAAGCGGCCATCTACGGCCGCTACGGCTACGGCTATGCGGTGGACTTCCTGCGCTTGTCCGTGCCCGCGCGCGCGGAGTTCCTGCCGCACGTCTCGGTCGGGGACGAGCGGGTGCGCGAGGCGCCCCGGCAGCAGGCCATGCCGGTGATCAAGGAGCTGTACGAGCGGGTCCGGCCGCACCGCACGGGCTGGTTGAGCCGCGACGACGCGATGTGGGAGTACCGCCTCAGGGACGAGGAGCGGGACCGACACGGCCGCAGCGCCTACCGTTACGTGCTGCACCCGCGCGGTTACGCGGTCTACCGGGTCACGCAGGACTGGCAGGAGCGCGGTCCTCGGCACCAGCTGTACGTGCGGGAGCTGGCCGCGGAGGACGCCGTGGCCTTCGCCGCGCTCTACCGCTACCTGCTGGACGTGGACCTGGTGGGCGAGCTCCAGCTGTTCACCGCCGCGGACGACCCGGTGGTGCACCTGCTGGCCGACTCGCGGCTGGCGCTGCGCAGCCGCGCGGACTCGCTGTGGGTGCGGCTGGTGGACGTGGACCGCGCGCTGGCGCTGCGCCGCTACCAGTCCGATGTGGACGTGGTGCTGGAGGTCTCCGACGAGCTGTGCCCGTGGAACGCCGGCACCTGGCGGATGACGGTCAAGGGCGGTGAGGCGGTCGTGCGGCGCACCTCCGACGCGCCGGACCTGGCGATGGACGTGCGGGCGCTGGGCGCGGCGTACCTCGGCGGGACCCGGCTGACGGTGCTGGGGGCGGCGCAGGCCGTGCACGAGCGGTCGGCGGGCGCTCTCGCCGCGCTGTCGCACGCCTTCCTCGGCGACCGCGAGCCGCACTGCCCCGAGGTGTTCTAGGTCGCTCCGGGAACCCGGTGCGGGGCCTCGGCGTTGTTCCGGACAAAGGCGGCGAGTAGCCGCCCCGATCTCCGGGAGGAACCGTGGGCACCGGTCTGGTGCTGCTCGTGCTGCTCGTCGTGGTGGTCGGCGCAGGTCTGCTCGTCGCCCGCAACCGCGCCGCGGCCCGGCAGCGGGAGCTGGAGGACGCGCAGGCCGACGCCCGCCGCTGGGTGGAGCGGCTGGGCGGCCAGGTGATGAGCCTGACCGGCACCGACACCGCCTCCCAGCAGGCGCTGGCGGACGCCTCCGAGCGGTTCACCGCGGCGGGCTCGCAGATGGAGCAGGCGCGGACGGTGGAGCAGGCCCGGCTGGTCACGCAGACCGCCATGGAGGGCCTGTACTACGTGCGCGCGGCGCGCACCGCGATGGGCATGGACCCCGGTCCCGAGCTGCCCGACCTCACCGGCCAGAGCCGCGCGGGGCGGGTCACCGAGGAGCGCCAGGTCGACGTCCAGGGCCACCACTACGCCGCCTCGCCGCGGCCGGGTCAGGCCACGCCGCACTACTACCCCGGCGGCATGGTGGCCGGGCGGCCGGTGCCGCAGGGCTGGTACAGCGAGCCGTGGTGGAAGCCCGCGCTGGTCGCGGGCGCCTGGGGCGTGGGTTCGTTCCTGCTGATGAACGCGATGTTCTCGGGCATGGCCGGGGTCGCCTACGCGGACGGGTACGCCGACGGCATGAACGCCGACGGTGGCGACGCGGGCGGTGACGCGGGAGCCGACGCCGGTGGTGACGCCGGTGGTGACGCGGGCGGCGACTTCGGTGGCGGCGACTTCGGCGGGGATTTCGGCGGCGACTTCGGCGGGTTCGACTTCTGAGCGATTGTCGAGGGGGAGGAGAAGGGGGGAGGCCCGCCGCGGCCTCCCCCCTTCGTCCGTCTCAGGGCTTCTGGCAGTTCGGGCACCAGTAGAGGTTGCGCCCGGCCAGCTTCGCGGTCGCCACGGGCGTCCCGCACAGCACGCAGGGCTCACCGGTGCGCCGGTAGACGTAGACCTCGCCGCGCCGGTTCGGGTTGGGCGGGCGGCCCATCACCTCGGGCCGGTGCTCGGGCCGCACGGTGTCGATGTAGCCGTCCCGGACGCCGTCGCTCATCAGCGCGACCAGGTCGGCCCACAGCTCCCCCCACAGCGCCCGGTCGACGCGGTCGCCCGGCGTGAACGGGTCGAGGTTGTGCCGGAACAGCACCTCGGCGCGGTAGACGTTGCCGACGCCCGCCAGCACGCCCTGGTCCATCAGCAGCTGCGCGATGGACTGCTTGGACCGGGAGACGCGCTGGTAGGCCGCTTCGGGGTCGGCGTCGGCGCGCAGCGGGTCCGGGCCCAGCCTGCCGCGCAGGCGGTCCACCGCGGCCTCGTCGAGCACCTCGCACCGGTTGGGGCCACGCAGGTCGGTCCAGTGCGTCGGGCCGACCACGCGCATCCGCACCTGGCCGACCGGGTCCACCACCGGGTGGGTGAACTCGGTGAACACGCCGTAGAGGCCCAGGTGGACGTGCACGACCGCGTCCGGGCCGTAGACGTGGAACAGGTGCTTGCCGTGCGCCTCGGCCTCGACCATGACGCGGCCGTCCACCGCCGAGGCGTCGAAGCGGCCCTGCGGGCTGGAGACCTCGACGACGTGGCCCGCGTAGCGCTCGTGGTGCAGCCGGGCCAGCCGGTGCAGCGTGTGGCCCTCAGGCACCGGTCACCTCGCGGAAGGGCACGACCGAGCACAGGTGGGTGCGCGTCACCGTGCGGGAGTCCCGCGCGAGCAGGCGGTGGGCCAGCTCCTCGGCGCGTGGCCGGTCGTGCCTGGCCAGCACCGCGCACAGGTCGGCCAGCTGCACGGAGCGGTCGAAGTCGGGTTCGTCGTCGCGGGCCAGGCCCCGGTCGACCACCTCGGCGACGGCGTCGGCCAGCGCCGGGTCGTCCGCCGCGTAGGCCAGCTGCCAGTGGAAGAACACCTCGTCCGCCCTCCGGGTCAACGCGCGCACCGCGGTCAGCCGCGCGGGCTCATCGTCGGTGAGCGCGCGCCCCTCCGCGACCGCACCGGCCAGCGTCGGGAAGCTGTAGTCGCGGTCGCGGCCGTCGGTGACGCGGCCGAACCAGGGCGAGCGCCGCCCGGCCTCGGCGATCGCGGCCACCACCGGGTACACCGGGGCGTGGCCCCAGCTGGCCAGCGCGACCACGGCCAGGAAGCGGTGGTAGCCCTCGGCCGCGTCGTCGGCCAGCACCTCGCGCAGGCCGGGAATCCGGTCGAGGTAGCGGCGGTCGGTGACGCCCGCGTCGATCACCGCGTACGGCTCGGTCGTGCCGTTGCCGTCGATGTCGCGGAACAGCAGCTCGCGCAGGGAGGCCATCAGGGCAGGGCCGGGGCCTCGCCGGTGCGCTCGTACTCGCTGAGCATGTCGATCCGGCGGGCGTGCCGCTCCTGCCCGGAGAACGGGGTAGCCAGGAACGCCTCCACGATCGCGGTGGCCTCCTCGGTGGAGTGCATCCGCGCGCCCACGCCGATGAGCTGGGCGTTGTTGTGCTGGCGGGCGAGCTGGGCGGTCTCGACGCTGTAGGCCAGCGCGGCGCGCGCGCCCGGCACCTTGTTCGCGGCGATCTGCTCGCCGTTGCCCGATCCACCGACCACGATGCCGAGGCTGCCCTCGTCGGCCACCACGCGGCGGGCGGCCTCGATGCAGAACGGCGGGTAGTCGTCCTCGGCGTCGTAGACCGCCGGGCCGACGTCGACCACGTCGTGGCCCGCGGCGGTCAGGTGCTTGACGAGGTGGGACTTCAGCTCGAAGCCCGCGTGGTCCGATCCCAGGTAGACGCGCACGTCACAGGAGTCTGCCATCCTGGCGCGCGTGTTCGGACAACAGGGCAGCCGGGTCCGCCTGGAGTGGGGCGGTGAGGGCGTGGCCGCGCTGGGCGAGCAGTGCGCCGTGCTCGTCGTGGTGGACGTGCTGTCGTTCAGCACGGCGGTGGACGTGGCGGTGGGTCGCGGGGCCGAGGTGCGGCCGGTGACCTGGTCGGACCGGGCGGCGGTGCCGCCGTCGCGGTGGAACCTGCGGCCGTCTTCGCTGGTGGACGTGCCCGCCGGGGCCGTGGTGGAGCTGCCCTCCCCGAACGGCGCGACGCTGTGCGGGCTGGCGGCGGGGACCGGGGCGACCGTGCTGGTCGGGTGCCTGCGCAACGCGGAGGCGGTGGCCCGCGCGGCCGGGGCGATCGCCGGGGACCGCCCGATCGGGGTCGTCCCGGCGGGCGAGCGGTGGGGGGTGGGCATCGCCGCCGACGCCTCCGGCGGCCCGCTGCGGCCGAGCGCGGAGGACCTGCTGGGGGCGGGGGCCGTGGTGGCGTCGCTGCGCGAGCACGGCCCGCTCTCCGTCGAGGCCGATCTGGCGGCGGGGGTGTTCGAGCGGGCCGCGGTGGCGGAGTTCCTGGCCGGGTGCGTGTCCGGGCGCGAGCTGGCCGCGGCCGGTCACGCCGCCGACGTGGCGCTGGCGGGCGAGGTCGGGGCGAGCCGGGCGGTCCCCGTGCTCGCCGACGGCGTGCTCACCGACCTCGCCCGCTGATCCCTACCGCTGGATGGACTTCACCTCGGTGAACTCGTCCAGCCCGAAGCGGCCGAACTCCCGGCCGTTGCCGGACTGCCGGTAGCCGCCGAACGGCGCGCTGGTGTTGAAGGCCGCCCCGTTGATGTCGACCTGCCCGGTGCGCAGGCGCCTGGCCACCGCCAGGGCGCGGTCCTCGTCGGCGGAGAACACCGCCCCGCCCAGCCCGTAGATCGTCGAGTTGGCGATGCGGACCGCGTCGTCCTCGTCGGCGTAGGGCATCACCGAGAGCACGGGGCCGAAGATCTCCTCCTGGGCGATGGACATCTCCGGGGTGACGCCGCCGAAGACGGTGGGGGCGACGTGGAAGCCCCGCTCGGTGGGCCGCTCCACGCCGCCGAGGGCCAACCGGGCCCCCTGCTCGATCCCGGACCGGATGTGGCCGACCACGCGCTCGCGCTGCGCGGCGGAGACGGCGGGGCCGAGCCGGGTCGCGGGCAGCGCCGGGTCGCCCGGCTCGTACTTGGCCGCCGCGGCCACGGCCAGCTCCACCGCCTCGTCGTGCCGGTCGGCGGGGACCAGCAGCCGGGTCCACGCGCTGCACGCCTGGCCGTTGTTCATGAACGCGTTGGCCACGCCGATCTTCACCGCGCGCGCCAGGTCCGCGTCGTCGAGCACCACGTTGGCGGACTTGCCGCCCAGCTCCAGCGCCACCCGCTTGACCGTCCCGGCGGCCAGCGCGGCCACCCGGCGGCCGGCGCGGGTGGAGCCGGTGAACGACACCGCGTCCACGGCGGGGTGCGCGGCCAGCGCCTCCCCCACCACCGGCCCGAGGCCGTGGACCACCTGGAACACCCCTTCGGGCAGGTCCAGCGAGCGCAGCACCTCGGCCAGCAGGTCCGCCGTCCCCGGCGCCAGCTCGCTGGGCTTGAGCACCACGACGTCGCCCGCCGCCAGCGCGGGCACGACCTTGGCGACCATCTGCTGCAGCGGGAAGTTCCAGGGGGTGATGGCGCCCACGACGCCCACCGGCTCGCGCAGCACCAGCGAGTTGCCGATCTCCTCGCCCGCGAAGTAGCCCGCCTCCAGCGCCGCCGCCACGCCGCGCGCGATGCCGACCGGGTTGGGCACCTGCACCCGCGTGGCGAACATGGTGGGCGTGCCCATCTCGGCGGTCATGGTGGCGGCGAACTCGTCGGCGCGCGCGGCCAGCTCCTCGGCGACCCGCCTGGCCAGCTTCGCGCGCTCGTCGACCGGGGTCGCCGCCCACGCAGGGAAGGCCGCGGCGGCGCGGGTCACCGCGGCGTCGACGTCCTCGGGCGTGCCCTCGGCGACCTCGCCGATGACTTCCTCGGTGGTCGGGTTGACGACCTGGAGCACGACCCCTCCCGACGGGATGTAACACTTCGAAGCCCTGAACGGCCCAACGTGTCACATCCTGCCCCGAGGGCTAACGAGAAGTCCAGCGTCCCCGTCCTGGTGCGCTTGAGCTCGAAGAACTGCGGGAAGCTGGTCAGCGCCCGAGCGCCGTCGAAAACCCTCACCGCGTCCTCGCCGCGAGGGATCCTGCTCAGCACCGGCCCGAAGAAGGCCACCCCGTCGATGTGGATGGTCGGCGTGCCCACGTCCATGCCCACCGGGTCCATGCCCCGGTGGTGGCTGGCCCGCAGGTCCTCGTCGTACTCGGCCGAGCGCGCGGCCTCGGCCAGCTCGGCGGGCAGGCCGACGTCCGCCAGGGCGAGCTCGATGACGGCGTCGTAGTCGCTGTTGCCCTCGTTGTGGATGCGCGTGCCCATCGCCGTGTAGAGGTCGCGCAGCACCGCGTCGCCGTGGTGCTTGGCAGCGGCGATGCTCACCCGGACCGGGCCCCACGCGCGGTCCATCGCGTCGCGGTAGCGCTCGTCCAGGTCGCGGCCCTCGTTCAGCACTGACAAGCTCATCACGTGGAAGTCGAGGTCGATGTCGCGCTGCGACTCCACTTCCAGTATCCAGCGCGAGGCGATCCAGGCGAACGGGCAGACCGGGTCGAAGTAGAAGTTGACCTTGGTGGCTCCTTCAGCCGTCATGGTGCGTTGCCCTTCTGGCGTCGGGCGGTGGCGGACTCCGCCCCCTGCGGCTCCATCGTCGCCGAGGACGGGCACCCGCGCAGCGTTCCCGCGGAAGGGAGTCCACTTCCCCCCGCGGCTCGTGATTGGATGCGACTGTCGTGTTCACCGACGCGACACCATCCCCGTACCGACGACGTCGGCGCCGAGTCCTGCCGGCGACGACAGACGAGGTGACCAGTGGCGGCACCCAACCTCACCCGCGACCAGGCACAGCAGCGCGCCCAGCTGCTGGAAGTCGACTCCTACCGGATCGAGCTGGACCTGACCGACGGGGGCGGCAAGCCCGGCTCGGACACGTTCCGCTCCACCACGACGGTGGCCTTCCGCAGCCGCTCGGCGGGCGCCTCCACGTGGGTCGACATCGTGGCCGCGACGGTGCACCGGGCCGTGCTCAACGGCGTCGAGCTGGACGTCTCGGGGTACCGCGAGGAGGAGGGCCTGCGGCTGCCCGACCTGGCCGAGCACAACGAGCTGACCGTCGAGGCGGACTGCCGGTACATGAACACCGGCGAGGGCCTGCACCGGTTCGTCGACCCGGTCGACGGCGAGGTCTACCTGTACTCGCAGTTCGAGACCGCCGACGCCAAGCGCATGTTCACCTGCTTCGACCAGCCCGACCTCAAGGCGGTCTACGACATCGCGGTGACCGCGCCGAGCCACTGGAAGGTCATCTCCAACGCGGCGGTGGAATCCACTGAGGACGCCCCCGGCGGCGCGGAACGGCACGTGTTCGCCACCACCAAGCCGATGTCCACTTATCTGGTGGCGCTGGTCGCGGGCCCTTACGCCGAGTGGCGGGACGAGTACACCGACGGCGAGACCACCATCCCGCTGGGCATCTACTGCCGCGCCTCGCTGGCCCCGCACATGGACCACGAGCGGCTGTTCACCGAGACCAAGCAGGGCTTCGGCTTCTACCACGGGGCCTTCGGGGTGAAGTACCCCTTCGGCAAGTACGACCAGTGCTTCGTGCCGGAGTTCAACGCGGGCGCGATGGAGAACGCGGGCTGCGTCACCTTCCTGGAGGACTACGTCTTCCGCAGCCGCGTCACCCGCTACCTCTACGAGCGGCGCGCCGAGACCGTGCTGCACGAGATGGCGCACATGTGGTTCGGCGACCTGGTGACCATGCGCTGGTGGGACGACCTGTGGCTGAACGAGTCGTTCGCCACCTGGGCCTCGGTGCTGGCCCAGGCGTCGGCCACGGAGTACGTGCACGCGTGGACCACGTTCGCCAAGATCGAGAAGTCCTGGGCCTACCGGCAGGACCAGCTGCCCTCGACCCACCCGGTGGCCGCGGACATCCCCGACGTGCAGGCGGTCGAGGTCAACTTCGACGGCATCACCTACGCCAAGGGCGCCTCGGTGCTCAAGCAGCTGGTGTCCTACGTCGGCCTGGAGAACTTCCTGGCGGGCCTGCGGGTCTACTTCGCCAAGCACTCCTGGGGCAACGCCACCCTGGCCGACCTGCTCGGCGCGCTGGAGGAGGCGTCGGGCCGCGACCTGTCGTGGTGGAGCGCGCAGTGGCTGGAGACCACCGGCCTGAACCTGCTGCGCCCCAAGTTCAGCGTGGACGCGCAGGGCCGGTTCACCGAGTTCGCGGTGCTGCAGGGCGGCGCGCGGCCGGGCGCGGGCGAGCTGCGCACGCACCGGCTGGCCATCGGCGTGTACGACGACGAGGGCGGCAAGCTGGTGCGCAAGCACCGGGTGGAGCTGGACGTGTCCGGCGAGCGCACCGAGGTGCCCCAGCTGGTCGGCGTGCCGCGCGGCAAGCTGGTGCTGGTCAACGACGACGACCTGACCTACTGCACGATGCGGCTGGACCCGGACTCGCTGGCCGCGCTGGTCGACCACATCGCCGACATCGCCGAGCCGCTGCCGCGCACGCTGTGCTGGTCGGCGGCGTGGGAGATGACCCGCGAGGCCGAGCTGAAGGCGCGCGACTTCGTCAACCTGGTGCTGGGCGGCCTGCACGCGGAGACCGAGGTGGGCGTGGTGCAGCGGCTGCTGCTCCAGGCGCAGACCGCGCTGTCCTCCTACGCCGACGCCTCCTGGCGCGCGGAGGGCTGGCGGCGGTTCACGGCCAGGACGCTGGAGCTGGCGCGGGCCGCCGAGGCGGGTTCGGACCACCAGCTGGCGTTCGTCAACGCGCTGGCGACCTCGGTGCTCGACGCCGACACCCTGGCGGTGCTGCGCGGCTGGCTGGACGGCACCGACGTGCTGCCCGGCCTGGACGTGGACACCGACCTGCGGTGGCGGCTGCTGCAGGCGCTGGTCGCCCACGGCGCGGCCGACCTGCCCGAGATCGAGGCGGAGGAGCGGCGCGACCCGACCGCGACCGGCCACCGCCGCGCCCAGTCCGCCCGCGCGCTGCGCCCCACCCGCGAGGCCAAGGACGAGGCGTGGGAGCGCGCGGTCAACGACGACGAGCTGCCCAACGCGGTCAGCGAGGCGATCATCGCGGGCATCCAGCACCCCGGCCAGAAGGAGCTGCTCCAGCCGTACGTGGAGCGCTACTTCGCCGACGTGGCGGGGGTGTGGGACCGCCGCTCCAGCGAGCGCGCGCAGTCGGTGGTGATCGGGCTGTTCCCGTCCTGGTCGATCCGGCCGGAGACGGTGACCGCGGCGGACCAGTGGCTGGCGGGCGACCACCCGCCCGCGCTGCGCAGGCTGGTCTCCGAGGGCCGCGCGGGCATCGTGCGGGCGCTGGCGGCGCAGGAGTTCGACCGCTCCTGACCTGCTGCGCCGAGGCCGCGTCCCTCTTTCGGGGGACGCGGCCCGCTCATCCCCTCGCGCAGTGCCACCGACCGCTAGCCTCCGGCGGATGGCGGAGATGCTCAACGCGGTGGCGAGTCTCTTATGGCCGCTGATCCTGCTCCTGCTGCTCCTGCTGTTCCGCACCCCGCTGCGCGAGGTGGTGCGGTCCGCTCGGGAGCGCGAGATCTCGCTGGAGATCGGTGGCCAGCGGGTCACCCTCGGCGTGCTGAACCGGGCCCAGAACGAGGCGATCGCCGACCTGCGGAAGCAGGTGAGCGCGCTGCGCGAGGCGCTCGGCGAGGCGTCGGGTCAGGTCGGCTCGCCCGCCGTGGCCGCGGTGCCCGACGAGGAGCCCGCGCCGCTGCGCGTGCTGTGGGTGGACGACCACCCGGAGAACAACGTGCTGGAGATCGCGCAGCTCCAGGACAACGGGGTCCGCGTGGACTCGGCGACCTCCACCCGCGAGGGGCTGGAGCTGTTCGCCACCAACCGGTACCGGCTGGTGGTCACCGACATGGCGCGTGCCGAGGTGGTGGACGCGGGCGTGCGGCTGGCGACCGCGCTGCGCGAGCTGGACCCGACGGTGCCCATCGTCGTCTACTGCGGGGCCAGGGCCAAGCGGACCCTGGGCGCGCGCGCCATCGCGGCGGGAGCGAACGCGGTCACCAACTCGCCGTGGGAGCTGACCGAGCACTTCCGCAAGCTCGCCCTGCTCTGAAACACGCTGAAGGCCCCGGCGACGGGCACCGGGGCCTTCAGCGGAAATCCGCTCAGGAGCGCGGCGCGTGCCCCGCCTGGTCGGCCAGCATCCGCAGACCGCTGACCAGGCCACCCGCCAGGTCGCCCTCCTTGAAGCTGGCCACCATGCTCATCACCGCGAGCTTGGCCCCCCGGTCGGGCAGCCTGCGGTGCGACTCCTCGCCGGTCACGATCTCCACGACGCGCTCGCCGGGCGAGACCGCGACCAGCACCGCGTGCGTCGGGCGCGCGGTGGACGCGTGCAGCGCCTCGGCCTGCGCGCGGGTGTCGCCGCCCAGCTCGCCCAGGTAGACGCTGAAGTCCAGGCCGGTGGTGCGGCTGGCCAGGGTCAGCGCCTCGTCCAGGCTGGACAGCTGGACCGGGGTGAACGGCACGGTGGGCGCCTGCGGCGTGTGCATCCTCGCCACGGAGATCCGGCCGCTGGCGGTGACCGCCTCGCCGACCCCCAGCTGCGACGGGTCCACCGCCGCGCGCATGACCTCACCAGTTGCCACGGGCGCCTCCCTTGGCGGTCCGGCCCTCGGCCGGGGTGTCCACGACGACGGCGTGGTGGGTCTGCGGCAGCCCGGCCGGGTTGGCGCTCCACCACACCGGGGCGTAGCCCCATTCCTGCCCTGGGCGGTACCGCTGGATGCGGGTCGCCTTCCGCCTCAGCGTCAGCAGCGCGATCACGCCGTAGATGGCCAGCGGGATCAGCGCGAAGACGAGCAAGGTCTCCACGATCGTCACGGCGGTTACGGTAACCGATCGCCGTCGTCACGTCCGGGCGAGGGGGCGTGCCAGCGCCACCGCGGTGAGCACGACGACCCCTCCCGCCACCAGGTAGACCGCGCCGAGGGACACCGCTTGGGCCAGCGGGCCCGCCAGCGCGGCCCCCAGCGGCGACAGGCCCCAGGCCAGCACCCGGTAGGCGCTGGTGACCCGGCCCATCATCGGGGCGGGGGTCAGCCGCTGCCTGCGGGTGGCCGACTGGACGTTCCAGGTGGCCGCGGCCAGGCCGAACAGCAGCACCGCGGCGATCGCCACCGGCAGCGCCGAGGTCGCGCCGAAGGCGATGAACGCCAGGCCGAGCACCACCAGCGCGCCGACCATGACCCGGCCGCCGCCCAGCCTGGCGGCCAGCGCCGGGCTCAGCCGCGCGCCCGCGAGCGAGCCGACCGCGATCACCACCACCAGCCACGGCATCACCGCCTCGGGCAGCCGCAGCACGTTGATCGCGTACAGCGCCAGCATCGCGTTGACCGCGGCGGCGCACAGCGCGGTGACGCCGACCGCGAGCACCAGCACCCGCAGGCCGGGGTGGCGGGCCAGGTGCGCGAGGCCCTCGACGAGCTGGGCGCGGATCGCGCCGAGACCGGTGCGGCGCCGCGTTCCGACCGGGAGCGGCCCGACCGGGGGCAGCCGGACCGGGGGCAACCGGGCCGCGCAGACCGCCGCGACCACGAACGTCAGCGCGTCCAGGGCGAAGCAGGCCGCGGGCTCCCACCAGAACAGGGCGCTGGCCGCGAGCGGCCCGGCCAGGTCCATGCCGATGGTCTCGGCGGTGACGAACCGGCCGTTGGCGCGCTCCAGGTCGGCCGGGCCCGCCAGCTCCACCAGCAGCACCTGCGAGGCGCTGTCGGCGAAGGACTCGGCGCTGGTCAGCACGAACCCGACGGCGCACAGCACGGCGACCGAGGCCCGGTCGGCGAACACCGCCCAGGCCAGCAGCCCGGTGACCGCGGCGCGGAAGGCGTGCGCGGCGGCCAGCACCGGTCCAGGGCGCCAGCGGTCCACCAGCACACCCGCGGGCAGGGCGACCACCAGCCAGGGCAGCGCCACGGCGACCGCCACGGCCGAGGCGGCCAACGGGCTGCGGGTGCTGACGGCGGTGTAGAGCGGCAGGGCCACGGTGCGCACGCCGTCGCCGACCAGCGAGGTGATCCAGGCGCCCGTGAGCAGCCGGAAACCCGGCGTGCCGATCCCCGTGCGCTGGAGCGGTTCTTCCACCGCCTACCTCGCTATGACGTGAGCTACTCCCGGATCAGGCGATGTTACGCAGCGTGCCGAGGCGAACCGGAAGCAGGAACGGAACCGCTCCGCCGTCGCAGTGGGTACCCCCTGACGGACTGCACCCGGACGGAGGCGAACGGCGGCCGGTTTGGCGTCTTGTCCTCCGCCGCCCCGCCTTCTAGCTTTTCACCTGTACGGGTCTTGCGCATTCGTTCCTGAATCCTATTTATCACTCACCGAGTCTCGGAGGACACGACATGTACACCACGAACTCCGCTCAGGCCGTTGTCCTCACTCGTTCGTCTTACACCCGAATGGCGCAGCCCGGCGCGTCTGTTCAGCGCTCCGTGACCGCATCCGGCTCGGTGCGCATCACCGCACGCGACTCCGTTCGCATCACCGCGCGCGACTCCGTTCGGATTACCTCGTTCGGTTCGGTCCGCATCACCGGCGCGCTGGACTCCGTGCGCATCACCGCACGGGACTCGGTGCGCATCACCGCACGCGACTCCGTGCGCATCACCGCACGGGACTCGGTGCGCATCACCGCACGCGACTCCGTGCGCATCACCGCACGGGACTCGGTGCGCATCACCGCACGCGACTCCGTGCGCATCACCGCACGCGACTCGGTCCGCATCACCGCGCACCGCGAGGACCTGGCACTGGCCGCGTGAGCTACGCCGCGGGCTCCCCCAGGTAGGGCAGCCACAGCGGATCGGCCTCGGCGACGCCCGCCAGCAGCCGCCAGTGCGGCCCGCGCGGGGCGCTGGGCACGACGCGCAACCGCCACCCCAGCTCCGACAGCAGCTTGTCGGCCTTGCGGTGGTTGCACTTCGCGCAGCAGGCCACGCAGTTGGTCCAGGAGTGGGGGCCACCCCGGCTGCGCGGCACCACGTGGTCGATGGTCTCGGCCCGCCCGCCGCAGTAGGCGCAGCGGTACCGGTCCCGGTGCATCAGCCCGGCGCGGGTCAGCGGAACCCGGCCCCGGTACGGCACGCGCACGTAGTTGCTCAACCTGATCACCGAGGGCACCACGACCTGCGAGGTCGAGGAGTGGACCACGGCCCCGGCCGGGTCGCCGTGCACCACCTCGGCCTTCCCGCACACCACCAGCACCACCGCGCGCCGCAGCGGCAGCGCGGTCAGCGGCTCGAACGTGGCGTTGAGGAGCAGTACTTTTCTCCGTCCCCAGGGGAACACCACCGGCTTCGCCGAACCGCTCCCCTCCCCGTCGACCACAGCGTGCACACCGGGCTGTTTTTGGCCGGACGGGGCCACCGGCGCGAGCCCGGCGTTCGCCAGGGCGCCGATCGGGGTGGGTTGTCGGTCTGGCACGCGACCACCTCCACCGGTTCAGGCATAGCAGACCACAGATCACCCCCAAAAATCACCTGTGATATGTGACGTGTCATGCAGTCGTGGCCGAACATTCGGCGAACCGACTCCCTATCGGTGATGGTTTTCATCATGGCGGTACCCTCGGCGAGGTGACCCAGCCCTCCCGCGCAGCGCTGCCTGCGACGACCACCTACCCGGCCGCACCACGTCAGGACCTCGTGGAAGACCTGCACGGGCACCTCGTGGCCGACCCGTACCGCTGGTTGGAAGACCCGGCCTCGCCCGCCACGCGGGAGTGGTCCGCGGCCCAGGACGACCTCACCCGATCGTGGCTCGACGCGCTGCCCGGCCGCGACCGGCTCGGCTCCCGGCTGGCCGAGCTGATGCGCACCGGCGCGGTGGGCGCGCCGCACTGGCGCGCGGGCCGCGCGTTCTTCACCCGCCGCGACCCCGAGCAAGACCACCCGGTGCTCCACGTCCGTGAACGCGACGGCTCCGAGCGCGTGCTGCTGGACGTGAACGCGCTCGACCCGTCCGGCCGCACCACGCTGGACGCCTGGTCGCCCAGCGCCGAGGGCACCCGCCTGGCCTACCAGGTCTCCGTCGGCGGCGACGAGCACTCCCTGCTGCACGTGCTGGACGTGGACACCGGCGAGGTGCTCGAAGGCCCGATCGACCGGTGCCGCTACTCCCCCGTGGCCTGGCTGCCCGGCGGCGAGGAGTTCTTCTACGTGCGCAGGCTCGACCCGGCCGGGCTGCCCGAGGACGAGCGGCTGTTCCACCGCCGCGTGTACCGGCACCGCGTGGGCGCCGACCCGGCCACCGACGTCACCGTGCACGGCGACGGCCTGGACCACACGTACTACTACGGCGTGTCGCTGTCGCCGGACAAGCGGTGGCTGCTGATCAACGGCTCGCCCGGCACGGTCCGCCGCGACTCGGTGTGGATCGCCGACCTGCGCGGCGACGGCGTGCCGCGCGAGGTGCTGGCCGCCGACGCGGGCGCCCAGTGCACCGCCTGGGTCGGCCGCGACGGCAGGCTCTACCTGGTCACCAGCCTCGACGCGCCGCGGTTCCGGCTGTGCGTGGCCGACCCCGAGCGGCCCACCGAGTGGACCGAGCTGGTCGCCGAGCAGCCCGACTCGGTGCTCGACGCCGCCACCTGGCTGGACGGCTCCCTGGTGCTGCTGCGCACCCGGCACGCGGTGTCCGAGCTGCACCTGCACGACCCGGCGACCGGGCGGCACCTCGGCGAGGTCCCGCTGCCCGGCACCGGCTCGCTGCACGGCTGGTCCACCACCGACCCGGCCACCGACGCGGACCGGGACGTGCTGTGGTTCGGCTGGTCGGACTTCGTCACGCCGCTGTCGGTGCACCGGTTCTCGCTGTCCACCGGTGAGACGACGCTGCACGAGGCCAACCCCGGTGCGGTGGAGCTGCCGGAGGTGACCACCCAGCAGGTCGAGTACACCTCCGCGGACGGCACCGCGGTGCGGATGTTCGTGGTGTCCGGCAGGCGGACCCCCGACCTGCCCCGGCCCGCGCTGCTGACCGGCTACGGCGGTTTCGCCGTCGGCCGCGGTCCCGGCTACAGCGCCACCACCCTGGCCTGGGTCGAGGCGGGCGGGGTGTGGGCGCACGCGTCGCTGCGCGGCGGCGACGAGGAGGGCGAGCAGTGGCACCGGGCCGGGATGCGCGAGCACAAGCAGAACGTGTTCGACGACTTCCACGCCGCCGCCGAGCACCTGGTGGGACAGGGGTGGACGACGCCCGAGCAGTTGGCGATCATGGGCGGGTCCAACGGGGGCCTGCTGGTCGGGGCCGCGCTGACCCAGCGCCCGGAGCTGTACGCGGCGGTGGTGTGCTCAGCGCCACTGCTGGACATGGTCCGCTACGAGAACTTCCTGCTGGGGCGGCTGTGGGCTGAGGAGTACGGCAGCGCGAGCGTGCCGGAGGAGTTGGCGTGGCTGCTGTCCTACTCGCCGTACCACCGGGTGCGGGAGGGGGTTGAGTACCCTTCGGTGCTGTTCACGGTCTTCGAGTCGGACAGCCGTGTGGACCCCAACCACGCCCGCAAGATGTGCGCGGCGCTGCAGCACGCCACGGCGAGCGATCCGACCAAGCACCCGGTGCTGCTGCGCCGGGAGACCGAGGTGGGGCACGCGGGGCGGTCGGTGAGCCGGTCGGTCGGGCTGGCCGTGGACCAGTTGACCTTCCTGGCCTGGGCGACCGGGCTGGAGCTGACCGGGCCGGACCTGGCCGGGCCGGAGTTGTAGTCGGGAGTTTGGAGGACTGGGCACGTGGACGTGAAGTCGACGCTCGCCGTCGAGTGGTGGCTGACCAACGGGCCGAGGATGGCCGAGGGCGCGCTGCGCATCGCGCTCACGGTGGTGATCGCGGTGGTGGTCCGGTTCCTGCTGCGGCGGCTGATCGACCGACTGACCAGGGGCTCCGGCGAGGGGCGCAAGCCCAGGCTGCTCAAGCCGCTGCGCGAGCGCGCGCCGCAGGCCCTGGGCGTGCTGGTCTCCGAGCGGCGCGAGCAGCGGGCCAGGACCATCGGCTCGGTGCTCAAGTCCATGGTCACGTTCGTCGTGTTCGGGGTGGCGTTCATCCAGGTGCTCACCGAGCTCGGGATGAACGTCGCCCCCATCCTGACCTCGGCGGGCATCCTCGGCGTCGCCATCGGCTTCGGCGCGCAGAACCTGGTCAAGGACTTCCTGTCCGGGATGTTCATGATGCTGGAGGACCAGTACGGCGTCGGCGACGTCGTCGACCTCGGGCCCGCCACGGGCACCGTGGAGTCGGTGGGCCTGCGCATCACCACGATCCGCGACACCAACGGCACCGTCTGGTACGTGCGCAACGGCGAGATCCAGCGCGTGGGCAACTCCTCGCAGGGGTTCGCGGTGGCCGTGGTGGACCTGCCGCTGGGCTACGGCGCGAACCTGGCCGAGGTCACCGACGTGCTGTCCAGGGCCGCCAAGTCGGCGACCGCGGAGGAGCAGCTGGCCAAGGACGTGATCGCCGAGCCGGACGTGCTCGGCGTGGAGAAGGTGACCCCGGAGGGGATCACCATGCGGGTCACCGTGAAGGTGCGGCCGGGGCGGCAGTGGGCGGTGCAGCGCGCCCTGCGCGCCAAGCTCATGCCGGCCCTGGAGGACGCGGGCGTCTCCCTCAAGGCATAACCGGCGCGGCCCGCGCGTTCACCACGGTGGGCGCGCGGGCCGCGACCCTCGCGCACCGCCCCATTCCCCAGCCAGGCAGGATGGTTGTGTGACCACTCCGGAGAACTTCTACGAAGCGGTGGGCGGGTACGACACCTTCCACCGGATCGTCGCGCGCTTCTACGAAGAGGTCGCCAAGGACCCGGTGCTGCGCCCCATGTACCCGGAGGAGGACCTCGGCCCCGCCGAGGAGCGCTTCCGGCTGTTCCTCATGCAGTACTGGGGCGGCCCGCACACCTACTCCGAGCAGCGCGGCCACCCGAGGCTGCGGATGCGGCACATGCCCTTCACCATCGGCCCCGAGCAGCGCGACGCCTGGCTGCGCTGCATCAAGGTCGCGGTGGACGAGGCGGATCTCTCACCCGAGCATCGGCGACAGCTGTGGGGGTACCTGGAGATGGCCGCGAACAGCCTCGTGAACACCTGGGCGTGATCCCCGATCCCCCGGACGGGGCGGACCACCTCACCACGAATGGCAGGATGACTCCTCGTGCGACGATCCTCCGACCGCCGACCCGAGATCGCCGACGAGTCCGCCTGGTGGCGTGACGCCGTCTTCTACCAGATCTACGTGCGCTCCTTCGCCGACTCCAACGGTGACGGCGTCGGCGACCTCGACGGCATCCGCTCCCGGCTGGGCTACCTGGAGCTGCTGGGCGTCGACGCGCTGTGGCTGACCCCCTTCTACACCTCGCCGATGGCCGACCACGGCTACGACGTGGCCGACCCGCGCGACGTGGACCCGCTGTTCGGCGACCTGGCCGCGTTCGACCGGCTGGTCGAGGAGGCCCACCAGCACAACCTGCGGATCACCGTGGACCTGGTGCCCAACCACAGCAGCGACCGGCACGAGTGGTTCCAGGCCGCGCTCCAGTCGCCCCCCGGCAGCCCCGAGCGCGACCGGTACATCTTCCGCGACGGGCGCGGCATCGACGGCTCCCAGCCGCCCAACAACTGGACCAGCGTGTTCGGCGGGCCCGCGTGGACGCGGGTGCCCGACGGCCAGTGGTACCTGCACCTGTTCGCCCCCGAGCAGCCCGACCTGAACTGGGACAACCCCGAGGTGCCCGCCGACCTGGCCCGCACCCTGCGGTTCTGGCTCGACCGCGGGGTGGACGGCTTCCGCATCGACGTGGCGCACGGCATGGCCAAGCCGTTCGGGCTGCCCGACATGGACCTGCGGGTCGACCGGGGCCCCGGCGTGCTGCACGACAACGCGCTGGACCCGCGCTTCGACAACGACGGCGTGCACGAGTACCACCGGATGATCCGCAAGGTCATCGACACCTATCCCGGCCGGATGGCGGTGGGCGAGATCTGGGTCAAGGACGACGAGCGGTTCGCCCGCTACGTCCGGCCCGACGAGCTGCACCTGGGCTTCAACTTCCGGCTCGTGGAGGCCGAGTTCGACGCCGAGGCGGTGCGCGCGGCGATCGAGCACTCGCTGGCCGCGGTGCGGCCGCTGGGCACCCCGCCGACCTGGACGCTGTCCAACCACGACGTGGTGCGGCACGTGACCCGCTACGGCGGCGGCGACCTGGGCGCGCGGCGGGCCCGCGCGATGGCGCTGGTCGAACTGGCCCTGCCGGGCGTGGTCTACCTCTACAACGGCGAGGAGCTGGGCCTGCCCAACGTGGAGCTGCCGGAGTGGGCGCTGCAGGACCCGACCTGGCTGCGCTCCGGGCACACCGACCGGGGCCGCGACGGCTGCCGGGTGCCGCTGCCGTGGGAGGGCGCCGCGCCGCCGTACGGGTTCTCGCAGAGCGCGAGCACCTGGCTGCCGCAGCCCAACGAGTGGGGCCCGCTGACCGCGGAGCGGCAGCTGGAGGACCCGGACTCGATGCTCTCGCTGTACCGGCAGGCGCTGGAGCTGCGCAAGACGCACCCGGCCATCGGCGGGGACGAGCTGGAGTGGTACGGCGCGCCCCCCGGCTGCCTGGCGTTCCGGCGCAAGGGTGGTGGGCTGATCTGCGCGCTGAACACCTCGGCGGGCTCGGTGCCGCTGCCCCCCGGCCGGGTGCTGCTGGCCAGCGGGCCGATGGACGGCGACCAGCTGCCCCCGGACACCGCGGCCTGGCTGGTCTAGCCCGGCGTCCCACGGGGTGGTGCGCCACCCCGTGGGACGCCGACGCTCACCCCGCTCGGGGCACCTCGCTGACGGGCACGCTCGCGGGGCGGGGTTCGCCCGCCTCGCGGCAGCTGTGCCGGGTGAAGATCTCCACCGCCTCGGTCCACGCCCGGTCGGCGCGGGCCGGGTCGCCCAGCGCCTCGTGGACGCCCGCCAGGTCGCGCAGCGTCCGAGCCCGCCACACCGGCAGCCGCAGCGCGTCCCACCAGCGCAGCGACCGCTCCAGGTAGCGCAGCGCCTCCCGCGCCCGGCCCACCGACAGCTCCAGCTCGCCGAGGGTGCGCAGCATCAGCGCCTGGCCGAAGCCGTCCTGCATGTCGTTGCAGGTGCCCAGGCACTCCAGCAGCTCGCTGCGCACCGCGTCGCCCAGGCCCTGCCGGATGCGCACCTTGGCCAGCGACTGCGCCGCGTAGGCGGTCATCAGCCGCTCGCCGCTGCCGCGCAGCAGCTCCACGGCCCGCTCGCAGGCCCGCGCCGCCTCGTCCAGCCGCCCGGCCGCGCGGTGCGCGATGCCGATGGTGCGCAGCGAGAGCGCCTCGCCGCGCACGTCGCCCGACCGCCGGTGGGCGGCCAGGGCCCGCTCGCCCGCCCGCAGCGCCCCGGCCAGGTCGCCCTGCTCGGTGAGCACCCGGCTCAGGCCGTGCACGGCGCTGACGACCAGCCTCGGCTCGTCCAGGGCGCGCAGCCGCAGGAGCGCGCGGTCCAACGACGCGCGTGCCGCCGCGAGCATCCCCTGCTCCCGCTGCACGGTGCTCAGCTCCAGCAGCGCGGTGACCTCGCCGCGCTCGTCGCCGTCCTGCTGACAGGCCGCCAGCGACTGCTCGTAGTACGACTCGGCCTCGCCGAAGCGGTCCTGCTCGTAGCGCAGCCAGCCCAGCCCGGCCAGCAGCCGCGCCTGGTCCGCGCGGTCGCCCACCCGGCGGGCGGCGGCCAGCGCGGCGGAGTGGGTGCGCCACCACTGGTGGAACAGGTTGCGCGTGGAGAACCAGGACGCCGCCAGCGCGGTCGCCAGCCGGGTGGCGAGACCGGCCTCGTCCAGCTCGGCCAGCCGCTCCACCACGCCGACCAGCTCGGCCTGCTCGGCGTCGAACCACGCCCGCGGATCGGCCAGCAGCTCGGCGACGACCTCCCGGTCCAGGTGCGGCACCTCGACCGGCTCCGCGTCGGGCTCGGGGGTCGCCCCCGCCGCCTCGACCAAGCCCAGCCAGGCGCGGGCGGCGCGGGCGCACAGCGCGCGCACCCCGTCCGGGGTCTCCTCGGCCTCGCCGCGCTCGCGGGCGAACGCGCGGGTCAGGTCGTGCACCTGGTAGCGCAGGACCCCGCCCTCCTCACCGGAGACGTCCACCAGCCGCGCGTCCACCAGCCGCTCGACCACCTCCTCGGCCTCGTCCCGGTCGCAGTCCAGCAGCGGCGCCACCAGCCAGCCGCCGAAGCCGGACACGTCCAGCAGGCCCAGCCCGCGCAGCGCGGCGCGCTCCCGCTCGGCCAGGCCCGCGTAGCTCAGCGCCAGGCTGCCGCGCACCTCCAGGTCGCCCAGGGTCAGCTCCCCCAGCACCCGCCGCTGCACGCCCAGCCGCTCGGCCAGCCGGGCCAGCCGCCAGTGCGGCCGGGCGGCCAGCCTGGCCCCGGCGATGCGCACGGCCAGCGGCAGCTGACCGCACAGCCGCACGATCTCGCGCGCCGCCTCCGGCTCGGCGGCCACCCGGTCGCTGCCGACCAGGCGGTCCAGCAGCGCCAGCGCGTCGCGGTCGGGCAGCACCCGCAGGTCCAGCTGCGCGGCCCCGCTCAGCGCGCCCAGCCGCTCCCGGCTGGTGACCAGCACCGCGCACCCCGGCTCGCCCGGCAGCAGCGGGCGGACCTGCCGCTCGTCGGCGGCGTCGTCGAGCACCACCAGCACCCGCCGGTCGGCCAGCAGCGTGCGGTAGAGCTGGGCGCGCTCGGCCAGGTCGGCGGGGATGCCCTGCTCGGGCACGCCCAGCGCGCGCAGGAACCCGGCCAGCACCTCGGCCGGGTCGGCGCGGTGCGGGTGCACCCCGTGCAGCGCCGCGTAGAGCTGGCCGTCCGGGAAGTGCTCGCGCACCGCGTGCGCCACGTGCGCGGCCAGCGTGGACTTGCCCGAGCCCGCCTGGCCGGAGATCGCGCACACCCGCACCGCGCCGGTGGGCCGGGCCAGCGCGCGGGAGAGCTGGTCCAGCTCGGCGGCGCGGCCGGTGAAGTCGGCGATGTCGGCGGGCAGCTGGCTGGGCCGCGGCGCGGGCGGCGCCGCCTCGGCCCGCGCGGGCTTCGCCGGTTCCTCGCGCAGCACCCGCTCGTGGGTCGAGCGCAGCGCCGGACCCGGTTCCAGCCCCAGCTCGTCGAGCAGCACCCGGCGGCCCTCCTGGTAGACCGCCAGCGCGTCGGCCTGCCTGCCCGCCTGGTGCAGCGCCAGCATCAGCTGGCTGCGCAGCCGCTCGCGCAGCGGGTGCTCGGCCACCGCGGCGACCAGCTCGGGCACCACCGCCTCGCCCCGGCCCATGGCCAGGTCGGTGTCCACCCGGTCCTCCAGCGCGGCCAGCCGCAGCTCCTCCAGCCTGCCGCGCTCCTGCTCGGCCCACTCGCCCCGCGCGCCGCCCAGCGCGGGCCCGCGCCACACCCGCAGCCCGGCGGCGAACCGGGCCGCGGCCTCCTCCAGGTCGCCGTCGGCCAGCGCCACCCGGCCCGCGGAGACCTCGCGGGTGAACACGTGCACGTCCACCTGGTCCAGGTCGGCCGCCAGCAGGTAGCCGCCCGCGTCGCGGGTCAGCAGCTCGGCGCCGTCGGAGAGCGCCTTGCGCAGCGTCGAGACGTAGGTGTGCACCGCCGCGCGGGTGCGCTCCGGCGGGTCCTGCCCCCACACCGCGTCGACCAGCTGGGCCAACGACACCACCCGGCCCGCGTGCAGCAGGAGCATCGCCAGCAGCGTGCGCGGCTTCGGACCACCGAGCTGGACCGGTCTGCCCGAGACGCGGGCCTCGACCGGTCCGAGAACGCGGAACTCCATGAACCCCCCTGAGCCCAGCCCCTCGCACCAGCCTCATGATCCGGGTGCCGCCGGGGCGTGATCAAGGGACGCCCGGACCGCACCGGGGTTGTCCCGGTCCGAACCAGCGGGTTCGGACCGGCGGTGTCACACCAGCAGCGGCAGCATCGAGTGGCGGCGGCGGACCACCGCGCCGAACCGGGCGTCGATGCGCAGCCAGGAGTCGGTGGCCGTCACCCGCACGTCGTCGCCGCCCAGGAAACCCATGCCGGACAAGGCGAACAGGCACCGCAGCGGCACCTTCACGTCCAGCCCGGAGCCGCTGACCGTGAGCACGGTCTGGTCCAGCAGCGAGGCGGGCGGGGTGCCGTGCGGGCCGGTGTTCTCCCGCGCCACGGCCACGCCCTGCTCGGCCAGCTCGGAGACCACGCTGCCGGGCAGCCGGTCCACCGGCAGCCAGCCGTCCGAGGGCGGCAGCGCCGAGCGCCACATCAGGTCCTTGGCCGGACCGGGGTCCACGGTCTCGCTGCGCACCACCGCCAGCCCGGTCAGCAGGTCCGAGCCGGACACCGTCACGTCCCCCGGCCGCACCTCCCCCGCGACCGTGCGGGTCGCCAGCGCGTCGAACGGGGTCGCCACCCACGCGTCGAGCAGGCCCCCGGAGGGGCGGTTGCGCAGCCGCACCACGACCTGCGCGTCCAGTCGGACCGCGCGGGCGACGAACGCGCCCAGGTCGTCCCGCTCGGTGGGGTCGGCCAGAACCAGCTCAGGCACCATTACCTCCGGCACGCCAGCCCGCGAGGAAGTCGCGCTCGGCTTCGAGAAGGCGGCGGGGACGCCCGGCCGCCAGGTCGTAGGGGACCATCAGGGTTTCCGCCCGCGCCACCACCGGGCTGCCCTCCTGGCGCCCGCTGCGCACGGCGTAGTCGAGGGTGAACGAGGCCGACTTCAGCTCCCGCACCGACATCTCCACCACGACGTCGTCGCCGGTGTAGAGCAGCGGGGCCAGGTACTCCACCGCCAGGCGGGCCACCACGACGCCCTCCTTCATGGCGGGCACGCCGTGCCGGGTGGCTTCGGTGAACAGCAGGCCGATCCGCGCCTCTTCCAGCAGCGTCACCGTGCTGGCGTGGTTGACGTGGCCGAACGCGTCCATGTCCGACCACCTCGGTCGCACGCCCGTGACGAACACACCCAAGTTGAACGCGCCTCCCGCATCGTCGATGTCCCAGACCTTAGCCACGCGCTACGGCCACGTTAAGGCGGCATCCGGAGGCGTTCACCGGGGCCGCGCCCCCGTGGACCCGCGCACCACCAGCTCGGGCTGGAACACGAACTCCGCGTGCGGCGCGGGCGTGCCGCCGATCTCCTCCAGCAGCGCGTGCACCGCCGCCTGCCCCATCGCGTCCACCGGCTGCCGCAGCGTGGTCAGCGGCGGGTCGGCGAACACGATCAGCGGCGAGTCGTCGAACCCGACCACGGACACGTCGCGCGGCACGTGCAGCCCGCGCTGGCGGGCGGCCCGGATCGCGCCGAAGGCCATCAGGTCGCTGCCGCACACGATCGCCGTGCAGCCCCGGTCGAGCAGCTTGGCCGCCGCGGCCTGGCCGCCCTCGACGCTGAACAGGGAGTGCTCCACCAGGTCGGCGGCCTGCGGGCGGACCAGCGCCAGGCCCTCGACCATGCGCTGGGTCGGCACGTACCGGCGCGGGCCCAGCGCCAGGCCGATCCGCTCGTGCCCCAGCTCCACCAGGTGGGTGACGGCCAGCCGGACCGCGGCGCGCACGTCGACCGAGACGAACGGGGCCGACACCCTGTCGGTGTAGCCGTTGACCATCACGAACGGCACGCCGCGGCCCGCCAGCTTCACGTACCGGTCCATGTCGGCGGTGGTGTCGGCGTGCAGCCCGGCCACGAAGACGATCCCGTTGACCCCCCGGTCGACCAGCATCTCGGTGAGCTGGTCCTCCGAGGAGCCGCCGGGGGTCTGCGTGCACAGCACGGGCGTGTACCCGTCCCTGGTCAGCACCTGCTCGATCACCTGGGCGAAGACCGGGAAGATCGGGTTGGACAGCTCGGGGATGATCAGCCCGATCAGCCCCTGGCTGCGCTGGCGCAGCTTGGGCGGCCGCTCGTAGCCGAGCACGTCCATCGCGGCGACCACGGCCTGGCGGGTGGCGGCGGAGACGCCCGGCTTGCCGTTGACCACCCGGCTGACGGTCGCCTCGCTCACTCCTGCCTGGGCCGCGATGTCACTGAGCCGAGCTGTCACACCCGGTGACTCTACGGGCGCTGCCACCACACCGTCGTGTCCGCCCGCACCAGCGCGTCGCCGCCCTCGGTGGTGACCGGGCCGGAGGCCAGCAGCACCTCGCCGCCCAGCGGCAGCCGCACCGGCTCCGGGCCGAAGTTGACCGCGCAGGCGAACCGGCCGCGCTCGAAGGCCAGCACGCCCTCCGGCGCGTCCAGCCACCGCACGCCCGACCCGGCGCCCAGGTCCGGGTGCTCGCGGCGGACGCGCAGCGCCGACCGGTACAGCTCCAGCACCGAGTCGGGGTCGCCCTGCTGGGCCGCCACGCTCAGCGCGCCCCAGTCGGCGGGCTGCGGCAGCCAGGAACCGCCGTCGCCGAAGCCGAACGACGGCCCGTCGGTGGTCCACGGAATCGGCACGCGGCAGCCGTCGCGGCCCCGGTCGGTGTGCCCGGAGCGCTCCCACACCGGGTCCTGGAGCACCTCGTCGGGCAGGTCCAGCACCTCCGGCAGGCCCAGCTCCTCGCCCTGGTAGAGGTAGGCCGAGCCGGGCAGCGCCAGCATCAGCAGCGCCGCCGCGCGGGCCCGCGCCACGCTCCCGTACCGGGTGACGTGCCGCCGCACGTCGTGGTTGGACAGCACCCACGTGGTCGGCGCGCCGACCAGCGCCGACGCGGCCAGCGAGTCGTCGATCACCCCGCGCAGCCGCGCGGGGTCCCAGTCGGTGGTCAGGTAGTGGAAGTTGAACGCCTGGTGCAGCTCGTCCGGCCGCAGGTACAGCGCGGTGCGCTCGGGGCTGGGCGTCCACGCCTCGGCCACGCCGACGCGCGGCCCGTCGTAGGAGTCGAGCACCTTGCGCCAGTCGCGGTAGATCTCGTGCACCCCGTCCTGGTCGAAGAACGGCAGCGCCTCGGTGCCCAGCAGCGCGATGTGGTCGGGCCTGCCCACGTCGGGCAGGCCGTCGGCCTTGACCATGCCGTGCGCGACGTCCACCCGGAACCCGTCCACGCCCAGGTCCAGCCAGAACCGCAGGACGTCGAGGAACTCCTCGCGCACCTCGGGGTTGTCCCAGTTCAGGTCGGGCTGCTCGGGGGCGAACAGGTGCAGGTACCACTGGCCGTCGGGCACCCGCGTCCAGGCCGGGCCGCCGAAGACCGACTCCCAGTCGTTGGGCGGCAACTCGCCGCGGCCGTCGCGGAAGTGGTAGCGGGCGCGCTCCGGCGAGCCGGGCCGGGCGGCCAGCGCCCGCTGGAACCAGCGGTGCCGGTCGGAGGTGTGGTTGGGCACCAGGTCGACGATCACCCGCAGTCCCAGGGCGTGCGCGTCGGCGATGAGCGCCGAGGCGTCGGCCAGCGTGCCGAACGCCGGGTCCACCGCCCGGTAGTCGGCCACGTCGTAGCCGCCGTCGGCCATCGGCGAGGCGTAGAAGGGGGTGATCCACAGCGCGTCCACCCCCAGCCCGGCCAGGTGCGGCAGGCGGGAGCGGATGCCCGGCAGGTCGCCGACGCCGTCGCCGTCGGAGTCGGC
Organism: Saccharothrix coeruleofusca; assembly: GCF_017876325.1. NCBI lineage: Bacteria > Bacillati > Actinomycetota > Actinomycetes > Pseudonocardiales > Pseudonocardiaceae > Saccharothrix > Saccharothrix coeruleofusca. The sequence goes on along the minus strand of NZ_JAGINV010000001.1, from coordinate 324,709 downwards.
GAAGCTGCGGACGTAGACCTGGTAGATGACGGCGTCGCGCCACCAGTCCTGGCTCATGGGTCTCCTCGGCGAAGCGGGTGGGTCGAGTGGGATGAAAGACCTTGCAAGGGTTTTCAGCAAGTCCCTCGACTGGTATGACCTAGAGCACATCCCTGCCAGCTCCAGGAGACAACGTGGTCCCCTCAGCGCCTCGCGCGCTGCTCGTCGCAGCGGCGCTCCTGCTCAGCCTGTCCAGCCCCGTCCCGCCGACCGCCCAGGCCGCCCCGCCGGGGTCGAAGGACGTCACCGCCACCCTGTTCCAGTGGTCCTTCGACCGGGTCGCCGCGGAGTGCACGACCTCCCTGGGCCCCGAGGGGTACGGGTTCGTCGAGGTCTCCCCCGCCACCGAGCACATCCAGGGCTCCCAGTGGTGGACCTCCTACCAGCCGGTCAGCTACCGGATCGCCGGGCGGCTCGGTGACGAGACCGCCTTCCGGAACATGGTCGGCACCTGCCACGCGGCGGGCGTGAAGGTCATCGCCGACGCGGTCGTCAACCACATGTCCGCGGGTTCGGGCACCGGAACCGGCGGCTCCGGCTACCGCAAGTACGACTACCCCGGCCACTACAGCGACCCCGACTTCCACTCCTGCCGCACCGACATCAGCGACTACCGCGACCGCGACAACGTGCAGAACTGCGAACTGGTCGGCTTGGCGGACCTCGACACCGGCAGCGACTACGTGCGCGACGAGATCGCCGAGTACCTCGACAACCTGATCGCCATGGGCGTGGACGGCTTCCGCATCGACGCGGCCAAGCACATCGCCGCCGCCGACCTGGCGGCGATCAAGTCCAGGCTGAGCAAGCCCGACGTGTTCTGGGTGCACGAGGTCATCTACGGCGCGGGCGAGGCCGTGCAGCCCGGCGAGTACACCGGCTCGGGCGACGTGGACGAGTTCCGCTACGCCTACGACCTCAAGCGCGTGTTCACCAACGAGAACCTGGCCTACCTCAGCAACTTCGGCCAGGTGTGGGGCTACCTGCCCAGCAACCAGGCGCGGTCCTTCGTGGACAACTGGGACACCGAGCGCAACGGCTCCACGCTCAGCTACAAGGACGGCTCGACCTACACGCTGGCCAACGTGTTCATGCTGGCCTGGCCCTACGGCGCGCCCAACGTGCACTCCGGGTACGAGTTCTCCGACCGCGACGCGGGTCCGCCGCCGCCCGGCGAGTGCTACACCAGCGGCTGGAAGTGCCAGCACCGGTGGACCCAGATCGCGGGCATGGTCGGCTTCCGCAACACCGTCGCGGGCACCGCGGTGACCAACTGGTGGGACAACGGCGCCGACGCCATCGCGTTCGGCCGGGGCTCGCGCGGGTTCGTGGCGATCAACCGGGAGACCTCCCCGATCACCCGGACCTTCCAGACCTCCCTGCCCGCCGGCACCTACTGCGACGTGCAGCGCGACGGGTGCGCGGCGGTCACCGTCGACGCGTCCGGCCGCTTCACCGCCACCCTGGGCGCGGGCACCGCCCTGGCGCTGCACGTCAACGCCCGCGTGGGCGCGACCCCGTTCATGGACGGGACGGTGACGCGGGAAAGCGGCGGCAACCGCCGGGCATGACGCCGGTGGGGCGGGTTCCGCGCGGAACCCGCCCCACTCCTGACGTCAGCGAGCCCTTCAGCGAGCCCTTCAGCGCACCATGCTGCGCACCTGCCGCGCCGCCACCGACAGCGTGGCCAGGTCGAGCCGGTTCGCCCGGTTGATCTGCTCCAGCGCCGACCGCGCCCGACCCAGCCGCGACGCGTTGGCCTGCTCCCACGCCGCGATCTTCTCCGCCGAGCTGTCCTCCGGGTCGCTGGAGCGCAGCACGTCCACGGTGATCGCCCGCAGCGACGAGTAGAAGTCGTCGCGCAGCGCGAGCCGGGCCAGCGCGTGCCAGCGGTTGCCGCGCTCCAGGCCGCTGACCGAGCTGAGCATCCGGTCCACGTCCAAGTGCTCCGACAACGCGAAGTACAGCTCCGCGGTCTCCTCGTGCGACCGCTCCGGCCCCACGCCGCGACCCTCGTCGGCCTCGCGCTCGGCCAGCTCGGCCACCTCGGTGATGTCGAGCAGGGCGTAGGTGTAGAGCATCACCGAGATCCGGCGCGCCAGCTCCGCGGGCACCCCCTGCGACTCCAGCCGCTCCACGTGCGCCAGCACCGACTCCCGCTCCCGGCCCTGCAGCAGGTCCAGGGTCTTGGGCGCCAGCCGCGCCACCACGCCCGCGAACCGGGAGATGGCCGAGCCCACCGCCAGCGGCTGCGGGCGGTTGGTCAGCAGCCAGCGCGAGGCCCGGTCCAGCAGGCGCCGGGTCTCCAGCACCATCTCGTCCTGCACCTCGGTCGGGATCACCGTGTCCAGCGCCCGGATCTCCCGCCACAGCGAGGGCAGGTCGTAGATCTCGGTCACCGCGGCGTAGGCGCGCACCGCGTCGGTCGCCGAGGCGCTGAGCTCCTCGGCCAACCGGAACGCGTAGGTGATGCCACCGCCGTCCACCACCTCGTTGACCAGCACCGTGGTGATGATCTCCCGGCTGAGCGGGTGGCGGGCGACCGCGTCGCCGAACCGCTCGCGCAGCTCGCTGGGGAAGTAGTCGGGCAGCTTGCGCGCGACCGTGTCCAGCGCGGGCAGGTCGCTGGCCAGCACCTCCTCCTTCAGCGCCAGCTTCACGTGCGCCAGCAGGGTGGCCAGCTCGGGCGAGGTCAGGCCCCGGCCCTGCTTCTCCAGCGCCTTGAACTCCGCCGCGCTGGGCAGCGCCTCCAGCGCGCGGTCCAGCGCCCCGCGCTCCTCCAGGTCGGCGACCAGGCGGGCGTGCACCGACAGCATCCCCTCGGCGTGCGCCCGGCTGACGCCCAGCACGGTGTTCTGCGAGTAGTTGTCGGCCAGCACCAGCTCGCCGACCTCGTCGGTCATCTGGCCCAGCAGCTCGTCGCGCCGATCGCGGTCCAGCTCGCCGTCGCGCACCAGCTCGTCGAGCAGGATCTTGATGTTGACCTCGTGGTCGGAGCAGTCCACGCCCGCGGAGTTGTCCAGCGCGTCGGTGTTGACCTTGCCGCCCGCGCGGGCGAACTCGATCCGGCCGCGCTGGGTCAACCCCAGGTTGCCGCCCTCGCCGACGACCTTGACCCGCAGGTCGGCGCCGTTGACCCGGATCGCGTCGTTGGCCTTGTCGCCCACCTCGCCGTGCGACTCGGTGGACGCCTTGACGTAGGTGCCGATGCCGCCGTTCCACAGCAGGTCCACCGGGGCCAGCAGGACCGCCTTCATCAGCTCCTGCGGCGACAGCTTCACCACGCCCTCGGGCAGCCCCAGCGCCACCCGCGCCCGCTCGCTGACCGGGATCGACTTGGCGGTGCGCGGCCACACCCCGCCGCCCTCGCTGATCAGCGAGCGGTCGTAGTCGTCCCACGAGGAGCGGGGCAGCTCGAACAGCCGCTTGCGCTCGGCGTAGGACGAGGCGGCCTCGGGGTCCGGGTCGATGAAGATGTGCCGGTGGTCGAACGCGGCCACCAACCGGATGTGCTCGGACAGCAGCATCCCGTTGCCGAACACGTCACCGGACATGTCGCCGACGCCGACCACGGTGAAGTCCTGCGACTGGGTGTCCACGCCCAGCTCGCGGAAGTGCCGTTTCACGCTCTCCCACGCGCCCCTGGCGGTGATGCCCATGGCCTTGTGGTCGTAGCCGACCGAACCGCCGGAGGCGAACGCGTCGCCCAGCCAGAAGCCGTAGGAGGCGGCCACCTCGTTGGCGATGTCGGAGAACGACGCGGTGCCCTTGTCCGCGGCCACCACCAGGTAGGTGTCGTCGCCGTCGTGCCGCACCACCTGCGGCGCGGGGACGACCGCGCCCGAGCTGAGGTTGTCGGTCAGGTCCAGCAGGCCGGAGATGAACATCCGGTAGCAGGCCACGCCCTCGGCCAGGAACGCCTCGCGGTCCAGACCGGGGTCCCCGGTGGCCGCGGGCGGCCGCTTCACCACGAAGCCGCCCTTGGCGCCCACCGGCACGATCACCGCGTTCTTCACCGCCTGCGCCTTGACCAGGCCCAGGATCTCGGTGCGGAAGTCCTCGCGCCGGTCCGACCAGCGCAACCCGCCGCGCGCCACCGGGCCGAAGCGCAGGTGCACGCCCTCCACCCGCGGCGAGTACACGAAGATCTCGAACCGGGGACGCGGCTGCGGCAGGTCCGGGATGGCCTGCGGGTTCAGCTTCACCGCCAGGTACGGGCGGGCGCGCCCGTCCGCGTCGCGGACGAAGTAGTTGGTGCGCAGCGTGGCCTGCACCAGGTTGAGCAGGCTGCGCAGGATGCGGTCGGCGTCCAGGCTGGTCACGTCGTCGATCAGCGCGGTGATCTCGCCCGCCAGCTGCTCGGTGCGGGTGGCCCGCTGCTCGTCGGACAGGCCGGGGTCGAACCGCGCCTCGAACAGCCGCACCAGCGCCGTGGCGACCTCGGTGTGGCCCAGCACGGCGTCCTCGATGTAGTCCTGGCTGTAGGGCGTGCCCGCCTGCCGCAGGTACTTGGCGTAGGCGCGCAGCATGGCCGCCTGCTGCCAGGTCAGGCCGGCGCGCAGCACCAGGGTGTTGAACCCGTCGACCTCCGCCTCACCGCGCCACGCGGCGGCGAAGGCGTCCTGGAAGCGGGTGCGCACCGACTCCAGGTCCTCGTCGGCCAGCCGCTCCAGCGTGAACTGGTCCATGCGCAGGCCGAAGTCGTAGATCCAGCACGCGACGCCGTCCTCGCGCAGCAGCTCGTAGGGCCGCTCGTCGACCACGAGCACACCCATGCGCTGCAGCATGGGCAGCACCTCCGACAGCGTCAGCCGGTGGCCCGCCAGGCACAGCTTGAACCGCCGCTCGCCCGGCTCGGCGTCGCGCGGCACGTAGAACTGCATGTCCAGCTCGCCCTCGGCGAGCGCCTCGACGCGGCGGAAGTCCACCAGGCCCTCGGCCGCGGTGAAGTCCTCCTTGTAGGCCTCCGGGAAGGCCGCCGCGATCCGCTGCCCCTGCTCGGTGGCCGACTCCGCGCCCAGCCCGCCCAGCCCGTCGGACCGCTCCGCCAGCACGGCGTCGACCATCCGGTCGTCCCAGCTGCGCACCGCCTCGGCCAGCCGCTGCTGGATGCGCGCGGTGTCCGGCCCGGTCTCCGCCGCGCTCCGCCTGCTCGGGTCGGTGTGCACGGTGAAGTGCACGCGGGCCAGCGCCGACTCCCCGACGCGGGCGCTGTACTCCAGGTTCACCCCGCCCAGCTCGTCGATCAGCACCTCCTGCATGGCCAGCCGGGAGGTCGTGGTGTACCGGTCGCGCGGCAGGTAGACCAGGCAGGAGAAGAAGCGGCCGTACGGGTCGCGCCGCAGGAACAGCCGCAGCCTGCGGCGCTCGGCCAGCGCGATGACCCCGGTGACGGTCTGGTAGAGCGTCTCGCCGTCGACGGAGAACAGCTCGGTGCGCGGGTAGTTCTGGATCACCTCCAGCATCCGCTGGCCCGAGTAGGAGTGCAGCGGGAAGCCCGCGCGGTGGATCACCTCCCGCACGCGGCGCTCGACGACCGGGATGTCGAGCACGTCCTCGTGCAGGGCGCTGGTGGAGAACACGCCCAGGAACCGGTGCTCACCCGCCAGGTTGCCCTCGGCGTCGAAGCTCTTCACGCCCACGTAGTACGGGTAGACCGAGCGGTGCACGCTGGACTGGGCGCTGGCCTGGGTCAGCACCAGCAGCTCGTCCGACAGCGCCGCGGCCCCCACGTCCGGGCCGGCGGTGAGGCTGCGCGCGGCCAGGCTGTCCTGCCGCAGCACGCCGAGCCCGCTGGCCAGCACCGCGCGCAGCGCGGGCTCCCCGTCGGTGGCCGGGTCGTCGCTGACCAGCTCGTACTGCCGGTAGCCCAGGAAGGTGAAGTGGTCGTCGGCCAGCCACCGCAGCAGCTTCGCGCCGTCGTGCACCTCGTCCTCGGGCAGTGGCGGCGGGGAGGCCAGCAGCTGGTCGGCCAGCTGGCGCGCGGTGGCGGCCATCTTGTCGGTGTCCTCGACCACCTCGCGCACGTCGTTGAGGACGGTGTGCAGCCGGGTCTCCAGCTCGCGCGCCCGCTCCGGGTCGGTGAGCAGGTCGACCTCGATGCACATCCACGACTCGGCCATGGCGTCCGAGGGCGGGTCGGCCGGGTCGGCGTCGGGCAGCACCTCCTGCAGCGCGCCGGTGACCAGGTCGCGCCGCACCACCACGATCGGGTGAATCACCCGCTGCACCTGAACGCCGCCGCGGGCCAGCTCGGAGGCCACCGAGTCGACCAGGTAGGGCATGTCGTCGGTGACCACCTGCACGACGGTGGCCGGGCAGCTCCAGCCGTCGTCCCCCCGGGTGGGGTTGAGGATGCGCACCAGGGGGCGGCCCGGCACGCGGGTCTCGGCGAGCCGGTGGTTCGAGCGCACCGCGCCGACGAGGTCCACCGGGTCGTCGGCGATGACTTCCTCGGCGGGCACGTGCCGGTAGTACAGGCGGATCAGGTCGGCCAGTTCGGGAGCATTGGCCGCGGCCCGTTCGACCAATTCGTCACGGATCTGCTCGGGACTGGCCGCTCGGCTCGCGCCGGCCTGCTGGCCAGCGGCGAACTCGGATCGGATCGGGGCTCCAGTCGAGGTCATGTTCAGGCGACTCCACGCTATCCGGCACCTCTGTGTACCGGGTCCGCGGACCACTTAACCAGATCGGCGGAAGCGGCCCGCTATACCCCTGGCACTGAATCGTGCCACTTGCCGGAAAAGCGGAAACCGGCTACCGGCGGCGTTATCCGACGAGCCGGCTGCCGGTTACCAGCGGGAAACCTTATTAAAACCTCAAATCATTTCTCAGGATTCGGGCGGAGTCCACGTGTCCAGGCGTTGGATGGGCGCGGTGGTCTCGTTGTCCGGATCGGCGGGGACGCCTTCCTCCCGCTCGCCCTCCTCACGCCGCCCGGCCTCGTAGGCCACCAGCGCCTCGGCCAGCAGTTCGGCCAGGCTCAGGTCGCTCTTGGGCCGCCGCGAAGCGCGGGTGGCGCTGGGCGAGTCCGGCACGGGCTCGACCACCGGGGGCAGCTCGATCGACCGGCCCCCGACCACCACCGAGGTCACGAACGGCTCCTTCGGCTCCTCCGGCTCCTCCGCCTGCGGAGCGGGCGGGGTCGGCCGCGCGGGCGCTTCCTCGTCCGGTTCGACGTCGGCGGGGCTGAGGAAGGACCCCGCGCCGAGGTCGAACCCGAAGTGCGTCGGCGGACGCGGGATCGGGTCTGGCATCGGGATCGGCTGGTCCGGCACCGGGTCCGGCACGGCAACCGGCGGGACCTGGTCGGGCTCGGGCGCCGGGGGGACGTTGTCCGGTTCCGGCTCGGTGGCCGGTCCCGGCGCGGCGGGCGGCTCCTCGGCGGGGTACGGCTCGGGCACGCGCGCGGTCGGGATCAGCGGTCCCTTGGCGAACGCGGCGCCCAGCCCCGTGGGCGGCTGAACGGGCAGCCCGTCCGCGCCGACGATCGGCTGGACCATCGTGGGCGAGTCGAACATGTCCACATCCCCCGGCGCGTCCGGGTCCAGGTCCGGACCCAAGTCCGGACCCAAGTCCGGGAGCACGTCCGGGGTCACGTCCCGTGGCGCGTCCTGGGGCACGTCGGGGGCCGCCTCCGGGGTGGTCCGCGCGGGCGGTTCGGCTTCGTCGGCCCGCAGCCGCGCCGGGGGCCGCACCCGCCACGGCACGTCGGCGGGCGGCGAGGGCGGCGTCTCGGGCTCGCCCGAGTCATCCGCGTCCGGGGCGCGCCTGCGCCCGCCCGCGCCCTGCGGCTTGAGCAGCCCCGCCGCCTTCAGCGATTCCAGGACACCACCGCCGTCCTCCGCCTGATCCTCGGAGGCTTCCCTAGCCGCCCTCCTGCGCCCGCTGCGCACGGCACCCGCGGCGGCGATCAACCCGGCAGCGGGGACCGGTCGGTCGACGCTCCGGGCATCAGCGGACTCACCGGTGGCCTCACCGGCGGACTCGACGATGGGCTCGGCGATGGGCTCGGCGGCCGTAGACCCGGTGTCGGCAGGCTGAGGTGCGGCAGGCTGAGGTGCGGCCGGTTGGGCCGGCCGTTCCGGCCGCTGGCCCGCTTCCGGGCCGGTCGGGTCCGGCACCAGGTCGGCCCGGTTGATCCTGATCGTCCCGGCGTCCGCGCCCGCAGGCCCCCGTGGCGCGTCGAGCGCGGGGCCACCCTGGTCCGTCCTGGGGCCGCTCTGGTCCGCCTCGGGACCGCGGCCGATCGGCGGCAGGCCGATGCCGACCTGCGTGATCTCGGCATCGCTCTCCGGAATCGGCGCAGCCGCGCGCCCCGGCTCGCCAGTGGTCCGCTCAGGGGCACCGGGCGTCAGGTCGCGCGCCTGCGCCGAGGGCCACTCGGGCCCCGGTTGCGCGGGACGCGCCGGGGTGCTCGGGGCCCATTCCGGCGTGGGGCGACCGGGCGCGGGCGGCTGGACCTGCGCGGTGCGCTGGTCCGCCGGACGCATTCCCTGCTGCGTGCCAGGGTGCGTCCCGGCGGCAGGCACGGGATTCGGTGCGGGAGGCGGCACAGCCGGGGCGGCCGGAACTCCCGGCGCGGGCTGGGCCTGCGCTGCTCGCGGCGGGGTCGGCGCGGCTTGCGCGACGGCCGGAGCCTCCGGAGCCGCCTGCACGGCACCGGTGTTCTCCGGCGCGGGGAAGCCCTGCGGTGGCGAAGCGGGTGCGGTCGCGGCCGGCGGTTGGACCGCCGGAGACTGGACCGCCGAAGACTGGACCACTGGCGACTGGACCACTGGCGACTGGGCACCGGGGGCCTGGGCAGCCGGGGGCTGAGCCGCCTCCGGTGAGGTCTCGCCGAACGGCTGGGCCAGCCGCCAGCGGTCCGCCGCGTGCGCTCTGGCGGCGGAGATCCCCTCCACCGTCATGTCCTCGCCCGCCCTGCGGGGGCGCTTGACCCGCGCCCCCTCGCCCCGCTGGACCTGGACCGGCCGCCACTGCCGCAACTGCTGCTTGAGCTCCGGCGCGAGCGAGGGCTGGGCCGCGGCGTCGACCTTCTCGCCCCGCACCAGCGCCGCCAGCAGGTCGTGCAGGCCGGTCGGCTGCCGGTGCACGCCCGCGAACTCCGCCGCCAGACGCGCCCGCACGGCGTAGACCGCGCGGGCTCTGCGCCGTTCCGCGGCGTGCGCGGAGCGCAGGTCCGCCAGCGCCTCGGTCAGCTCGCCGGAGACCTCGTGCACGTGCGCCAAGGCCAGCAGGCTTTCCGCCAGCAGGGTGTCCAACTGGTGGCGCTCCGCGCTGTCGGCCGCGTCGCGCAGCAGGTCGTGAGCCTGGTCGACACGTCCGGCAGGCAGGTGGACCCTGGTGGCCAGTGCCAGCCGCAGCCAGCCCGAGGTGGCCGCCGATGGCGCGCGGACCGGGCGGTCCAGCAGCGGCGAGCCGACCTCCGACGCCTCCTTCGGCTGGTTGGCGTCCAGCAGGGCGCACACCAGCTCCAAGGTCAGCCTGCCGCGCACCAGCCCGCTGTCGGCGGCCGGGTCCTCCAGCCGGTCGAGCAGCTCCAAGCCCTCGCGGCCCGCCGCGATCGCCGCCGCCAGATCGCCCCAGCGGCGCTGCTGCCCGGCCGCCGCCGCGCGGAGCAGGCCACGCAGCAGCGACTTGGTGTCGTGGTCGAGCACCGGGTCGGCCTGGTAGAGCCGGTCGGCCTCGGCCAGCGCCTCGGTCAGCGCCGTGCCCCGGCCCACCGACACCAGGCACTCGGCGGCCTGCACCAGTGCCGTGGCGCGCAGGCTCTCGGGCACGTCGTCGGCCTCCAGCACCGGGCGGACCGCCGCGAACCCGGTCAGCGGGGCGCCCACCGACCTGGCGCTGTCGGCCAGCTCCACCCGCAGCCGCCACGCGGTCTCGTGCTCGGCCGCGGACTCGGCCGCCCTCAGCGCGTCCAGCGCCCGCTCGGCGACCCGCACGCCGCGACCCACCTGGTTGCTCGCGAAGACCACCAGCGACTCCGCGCGCAACCGGTCGACCTCGTCGCGGCGGGCCGAGGCGAGCGCGACCGCGCGCTCGCCCAGCACCAGGGCCAACTCCGGTGCGCGCCACCGCAGCCGCCAGGCGGGCACGACCAGCGTGCTCACCTCGGCGTCCGCTTCCACCTCGCCCCTCGCCGCCACGAATCCCGCCCGGCTCAGTCGCGCGTGAGCTTGCGGTAGGTCACCCGGTGCGGACGCGCCGCGTCCGCGCCGAGGCGCTCGACCTTGTTCTTCTCGTACCCCTCGAAGTTGCCCTCGAACCAGTACCACTGGGCCGGGTTCTCGTCGGTGCCCTCCCACGCCAGGATGTGGGTGGCCACGCGGTCGAGGAACCAGCGGTCGTGCGAGATGACCACGGCGCAGCCGGGGAACTGCTCCAGCGCGTTCTCCAGCGACCCCAGCGTCTCCACGTCGAGGTCGTTGGTGGGCTCGTCGAGCAGGATCAGGTTGCCGCCCTGCTTGAGGGTCAGCGCCAGGTTGAGCCGGTTGCGCTCGCCGCCGGACAGCACGCCCGCGGGCTTCTGCTGGTCCGGCCCCTTGAAGCCGAACGCGCTGACGTACGCGCGCGAGGGCATCTCGACGTTGCCGACGTGGATGTAGTCCAGCCCGTCGGACACGACCTCCCACACGTTCTTCTTGGGGTCGATGCCCGCGCGGTTCTGGTCGACGTAGGACAGCTTGACCGTCTCGCCGATCTTCACCGTGCCCGCGTCCGGCTCCTCCAGGCCCACGATGGTCTTGAACAGCGTCGTCTTGCCCACGCCGTTGGGACCGATCACGCCGACGATGCCGTTGCGCGGCAGGCTGAACGACAGGCCGTCGATCAGCACCCGGTCGCCGAAGCCCTTCTTGAGGTTCTCCACCTCGACCACGACGTTGCCCAGGCGCGGGCCCGGCGGGATCTGGATCTCCTCGAAGTCGAGCTTGCGGGTCTTCTCCGCCTCGGTGGCCATCTCCTCGTAGCGGTTCAGACGGGCCTTGGACTTGGCCTGCCGGGCCTTGGCGCCCGAGCGGACCCACTCCAGCTCGTCCTTGAGCCGCTTCTGCAGCTTCTGGTCCTTCTTGCCCTGGACCGCCAGGCGCTCGGCCTTCTTCTCCAGGTAGGTGGAGTAGTTGCCCTCGTAGGGGTGGGCCCGGCCGCGCTCCAGCTCCAGGATCCACTGGGACAGGTTGTCCAGGAAGTACCGGTCGTGGGTGACGGCCAGCACGGCGCCCTGGTACTGGGCCAGGTGCTGCTCCAGCCACAGCACGCTCTCGGCGTCCAGGTGGTTGGTGGGCTCGTCGAGCAGCAGCAGGTCGGGCTTGCTCAGCAGCAGCTTGCACAGCGCGACCCGGCGGCGCTCGCCACCGGACAGGTGCTTGACCTCGGCATCGGCGGGCGGGCAGCGCAGGGCGTCCATCGCCTGCTCCAGCTGGGAGTCCAGGTCCCACGCGTCGGCGTGGTCGAGCTCCTCCTGGAGCTGCCCCATCTCCTCCATCAGCTCGTCGGAGTAGTCGACGGCCATCTTCTCGGCGATCTCGTTGAAGCGGTCGAGCTTCACCTTGATCTCGCCGAGCCCCTCCTGCACGTTGCCCAGGACGGTCTTCTCCTCGTTGAGCGGCGGTTCCTGCTGGAGGATGCCCACCGTGTAGCCGGGCGAGAGGTACGCCTCGCCGTTGCCCGGTGTGTCCAGGCCGGCCATGATCTTCAGCACGCTCGACTTGCCCGCCCCGTTGGGGCCGACCACGCCGATCTTCGCACCGGGGTAGAACATGATCGTGACGTCATCGAGGATGACCTTGTCCCCGTGCGCCTTGCGCACCTTCTTCATGGTGTAGATGAACTCGGCCATGTCCGCGATCGTAGAGCGGTGCCGATCGGGCCAGAACCTCGGACGCCGGCAACGGCTCGGGTAACTCTCCGGAGTTGACGCGAACGGGTGTCACCCACACTTGCAACAGGGTGTCGGGGCTGTGCTGCCGCGACGCTGTGACCAGCGGGTCCGGTCGAATGCGCGAACTCTTCGGGGTGTCAAGCCCCCTGCCTGCGTACGGGCCCGCCCGGTGCCCGGTCCACGACCTCCCTCCTCCGGTGTCCGTTGACGGCGACTGCCGCCGTCCATTCTCCGCTGTCCGAACGTCCTGCGGCACGCGTTCGCGCCCCGGCTGTCCCGCCTCGTTCAGAACGGCGGCTCGGCCACCTCCTCCGGCGGGTGGGCCGCGACCGCCACCGGCTCGTCCTCGCCGTCCGGCGCGGCGCGGCCGCGGTGCGGTGTCGCGGTGCACCACCGCAGGTTCGGGCCCGCCGCGAGCGCATCCACCTCCACGTAGGTCCGCCTGGTGCCTTCGTGGTCCGCCTCGCGCACCCTCATCCGCCCGGTCACCACCACCGGGTCGCCCTTGCCCAGCGAGGCGTGGACGCCGTCGGCGAGATCGCGCCAGCAGGTGACGCCGATGAACATCCGGTTGCCGTCGACGAACTGCTCGCTGGCCCCGTCCCACCGCCGCTCCGCGGTGTGCATCCGGAAGTGGGCGCGGCTGACCCCCGCGCTCGTCAGGCCGTGCGCGACCTCGCCCGCCACCGTGCCCACGATCGTCACCCTGGTCTCGTTGTAGCTCATGCCCGCCTCCTCGCGTTGGTCGTGGGACCAGCTTCCAGAGTGCGGACCAGCGGGGAAAGCGGCCCGGCCGGACCTGTGGACAACCGGGTGCCCTGTGGATCAAAGACGATCTTGAACCGGGAACTGTCGGACCGTTCTGCTATGAGCGGAAATGAGTGAGCCCTCACTCGTTGACATGAGTGAGAACTCACTCATACGCTGGCCCCATGCCCGCGGACACCTCCCCATCCCGTCGACGCGCACCCGCGATGAGCCCCGAAGACCGCCGCGAGGCGATCGTCCAGGCCACCACGCCGCTGCTCTACCAGCACGGCGCCAACGTCACGACCAGTCAGATCGCGCGAGCGGCGGGCATCGCGGAGGGCACCGTCTTCCGGGCGTTCAAAGACAAGCAGGAACTCATCAGCGCCTGCGTCCACACGGCGCTGGCGGCCGACGCGGAACTGGACCTGATCGAGCGGATCGAGCCCGCGCGGCCGCTGCCCGAGCGGCTGTCCTGGGCCATCAGCGCGGTGTCGGGCTACCTGGAACGGGTCTGGGCGCTGGCCAGCGTCCTGCGCGACTCCGGCTACCACCCGCACGACGACCGCCACGAGCACGACCAGGAGCGCCCCGGCCCGGAGCAGCAGATGCAGCGCATCTCCCGCGGTGTCGCGGCGCTGTTCGAACCGGACGCGGACCGGCTGCGGGTGGACCCGGCCCTGGCGGCGCGGCTGCTGCTGGGCCTGGTGTTCACCAACCGGATGCAGGGCAAGGGCTTCGGGGAGGCCCAGGCCGAGAACGACCAGCTGGTGGAGCTGTTCCTGCACGGGGTTCTGAGGGGAGACCGGTGAACGACTTCATGATCGAGGCGACCGACGTCGGCAAGGCGTTCGGCGCGCAGAAGGCGCTGGACGGGGTGAGCGTCGCGGTGCCGAGGGGGACCGTGCTCGGCCTGCTCGGCCACAACGGCGCGGGCAAGACGACCCTGGTCAACGTGCTGACCACGATGCTGCCGCCGGACTCGGGCAGCGCGCGGGTGGCCGGGTTCGACGTGGTCGGCCAAGCCCACCAGGTGCGCAGCCGGATCGGGTTGACCGGCCAGTTCGCCGCGGTGGACGAGCAGCTGTCCAGCCTGGACAACCTGGTGCTGATCGCCCGCCTGCTGGGCGCGGGCCCGCGCGAGGCCCGCGCCCGCGCGGCCGAGCTGCTGGAGCTGTTCGGCCTGCGGGACGCGGCCAAGCGGCCGTCGCGCACCTACTCCGGCGGCATGCGCAGGCGGCTGGACCTGGCCGCGAGCCTGGTCGGGCACCCCGAGGTGATCTTCCTCGACGAGCCGACCACCGGCCTGGACCCGGCCAGCAGGCTGGGGCTGTGGGAGATCGTCCAAGGCCTGGTCACCGACGGCACCACGGTCCTGCTGACCACCCAGTACCTGGACGAGGCGGACCGGCTGGCCGACTCGATCACCGTGCTGGCCGCGGGCCGGGTGGTCGCCTCGGGGACCAGCGCGGAGCTCAAGGCCCAGGTGGGTCAGCGGACCGTGACGGTGACCATGGCCACCGCCGCCGACGCGACCACCGCGCTGGGGGCGCTGGAGCGGGCCGGGATGCACCCCGTGCACGACGCCGCGCACCACGCGCTGACCGCGCCCGTCACCTCGTCGCGCGAGCTGGCCGTGGTGGTCCGCGCCCTGGACGAGGTCGGCCTGGAGGCCGCCGAGCTGGCGCTGGGCGAACCGACCCTCGACGACGTCTACCTCACCCTCGCCCAGCACGCGGCGTGAACAGGAGCCCACGATGACCACCGCGTTCACCACCGCGCCCACCGCCATCCCCGCCGCGCCGCGCACCCGCTGGCGCGGCACCGGCTTCGGCACCCAGGTGCTCGTGCTGACCCAGCGCTCGCTGCGCGCCCTGGTCAGCGACCCGCGCATGATCGTGTTCAGCGTCCTGCAGCCGCTGGTCATGCTGACCCTGTTCAGCCAGATCTTCAGCAGCATCGCCAACACGCCCGGCTTCCCCCAGGGCGTGGCCTACATCGACTTCCTGATGCCCGCGATCCTGGTCAACACGGCCATGCAGGCCGCGCTGCAAGCGGGCGTCGGGCTGGTCACCGACATGAAGAACGGCGTGCTGGCCCGGTTCCGCTCGCTGCCCATCCGGCTGGGCTCGGTGCTGGTCGCGCGCAGCCTGTCCGACCTGGTCCGCACCGCCGCGCAGCTGCTGCTGATGCTGCTGTTCGCGGTGCTGGTCTTCGGCTTCGCCCCGGCGGGCGGGATCGCGGGCACCGCCGCGGCGCTGGCGCTGGCGCTGGCCGTGGGCTGGGGCCTGGGCTGGATCTTCCTGGCCATCGCGTCCTGGCTGCGCAACGCCGAGCTGATGCAGACCGTCGGCTTCCTGGCGATGTTCCCGCTGATGTTCGCCTCCAGCGCCTACGTCCCGGTCAGCGGCCTGCCCGGCTGGTTGCAGGCGGTGGCCGAGGTCAACCCGCTGACCTACGCGGTGGACGCGGCCCGCGCACTGGCGCTGGCGCACCCGGTGACCGGGGTCGTCGGCGCACTGGGGACGACCACGGTGCTGGCCGCGGTCGGCTGGGTGCTGGCGGTGCGCGGCTTCCGCCGCCCGCTGTCGCCCTGACCCGGCCTGCGCTCACCCCTTGCCCGACATCTTGCGCAGCATGGCGTTGTAGGCGGCCAGGTCCGCGTCGCCGTCCGCGTCCGCCCGGCGGTCGGCCCGCCGGGCGTCGCGGGCGTCGGAGCGGGCCCACTGCACCAGCAGCGCCACCATCACCACCAGCAGCGGCACCTCCCCCGCCGCCCACGCGATGCCGCCGCCCAGCCGCTGGTCCTCCAACTGCGAGGAGACCCAGGGCAGGCCGAGGGAGCGGTAGAAGTTCTCCCCGATGACGGTCTGCGAGCTCATCAGCACGATGCCGAAGA
This sequence comes from Saccharothrix coeruleofusca, assembly GCF_017876325.1. Classification (NCBI taxonomy): domain Bacteria; kingdom Bacillati; phylum Actinomycetota; class Actinomycetes; order Pseudonocardiales; family Pseudonocardiaceae; genus Saccharothrix; species Saccharothrix coeruleofusca. Next base: position 309,140 of record NZ_JAGINV010000001.1, on the reverse strand, counting down.
AGGCGTGGAACGGGATCGAGGCGAACAGCAGCCCCAGCCTGCCCAGCGGGGGCAGCCGGTGCGGCGCCGGGTCGATGCCGATCACCGGCCAGTAGAAGATGTAGCCGACCAGGATGAAGTGGGCGTTCATGGCCAGGTGCGCCCAGTGGTAGCCCAGCGCCACGTCGAACAGGCCGGAGAAGTACAGGCCGTAGAACGAGCCGACGAACAGCGCCAGCGCCACCAGCGGGTTGGTCAGCAGGCGCGACACCGGGGAGTGCACGAACGCCAGCAGCCACTCGCGCGGACCGGGCGGGTTGCCCTTGCCCGCCGTCGGCAGCGCGCGCAGCGCCAGCGTCACCGGCCCGCCCAGCACCAGCAGGATCGGCGCCAGCATGGACAGCAGCATGTGGCTCTCCATGTGCACGCTGAACATCGCGGGCGCGTACCGGCCCAGCCCGGAGGAGGTGGCCAGCAGCAGCGTCAGGCAGCCCGCCAGCCACGCCGCGGTGCGACCGACCGGCCAGGCGTCGCCACGCTTGCGCAGCCGCCGCACGCCCAGCGCGTACAGCACCCCCAGCACCACCGCCGCGGTGCCGAAGACCAGGTCGAACCGCCAGTCGAACAGCAGCCGGGCCGCGGTCGGGGCACCGCTGAGGTCGTAGCCGATGAGCAGTTCCACGGTGCTGGGCAGCGCCCGGCCCTCGGCGGGCGGCGGCGTGCGGCTCAGCGCCGAGGCCAAGCCGAGCGTGGCGAACATCAGCAGCACCTCGACACCCGCCAGCCGCAGCAGCGCCCGCCCCGAGCCGGTTTCCACGACCTGCCGGACGCCCTTGGCGCGCTGGAAGTAGCCGATCACGCCGAGCCCGGCCAGCGCGGCCGTCTTCGCCACCACCAGCAGCCCGTAGTCGCTGGTGAACACCTGGCTCAGCGGCAGCCGCACCCAGGCGTTGACCACGCCGGAGACGGCCATCACCACCCAGCACACCAGCGCCAGCTTGGAGAACCGCGAGGTGGCCAGTCCCAGGTGCGCGCCGCCGCGCCGCCCGTGCGCCAGCAGCGCCACCAGGCCGCCGACCCACAGCGCCGCCGCGACCAGGTGGTACAGCAGGCTGTTGGTGGCCAGGTCGTGCGAGCCGCCGCCGGACGAGTGCCCGGTCACCGCCACCGGCACCAGGGCGAACACGGACAGGAAGAACAGCGCCGCGGTCCAGCCCCAGGACAGCACCAGCCTGCACCCCAGCGCCAGCAGCGCCACCAGCACCGCGGTGATCATCCACGCCTTGGCCTGCTCCAGCAGGCCGACCAGCTGCAGCAGCACCGGGGGGTCGAGCAGGGAGGTCACCGGCTGGCCCAGCGCGTCGGCGACGGTGAACGGCACCGCCAGCAGCGCGGCCAGCGTCCACACCAGCGCCGACCAGCCCGCCGTGCGCAGCGCGGCGTAGCCGTCGGCGGCCACCGTCCCGGACGCCTGCGGCGGCACCAGGAAGGCGGCCAGCAGCAGCGAGCCGATGGTCACCACGGCGGCGGATTCGGCCAGCACCCGCACCACGAGCATCCCCGACGCCGCCTCGCCGGTCAGCGCGGCGAGACCGGCCGCGAGGAACGCGGCGATGGCGGTGCCGACGACCAGCAGGGGGATCAGGCCGGTGCGCGCCGGGCGGGCGCTGGTCGGCTGGACCTGGGTGGAAGTCACGAGTCGAGAGTAGGCGGCCCGGCAAAGCCGTCGGCAACCGCCGGACGTGCGCAGATCACACCGGCTACGGTTGCGCGTCGTGACCAGCTCCCGCACGTGGACCGCGCTCGCGCTGACCGCGCTGGCCCTCACCGGTTGCAGCTACAGCGTCAACGGCACCCCGCTGCCGGGGGCCGGGTCCGCCCCGCCGAGCGCGCCCGCCACGTCCTCGGCGGACGCGCCGCCGAAGATCGGCAGGCAGCGCTCGGTGGCGGGCGTGGACCCGTGCTCGCTGCTCACCACCGGCGACCTCGCCGACATCGGACCGCCGAAGAAGGAGCCCGCGCGCAAGGACGACGTGATCCCGGAGTCCTGCCAGTACGTGCTCGACGACGGCACGCCCGCGGGCCGGACCGTGGTGACCGCGCTCTACCAGAAGTACGAGCAGGTGCGGGCACGCCAGGCCAAGGGCAGCGAGGAGGTGCTCGAAGGACACTCGGCCTGGGTGCTGTGCGACCTCAGCGGCAACGAGATGGCCTGCACGGTGACCATCGCGGTTAACGCCAACCGCAGCGTCCTGGTGGCGATGACCCAGCCCGGCGGCGCGGCCGAGCGGATGCTGGCGGTGATGCGACCGCTGGTCAGGTCCGCGCTGAACCGACTTCCCCCGGCGTGAGCTCGCGTGCGCGGGCGCGGGCGGCCAGCCACACGGCGGGCACGATGAGCGCGATCACGACCGCCACGAACCCCAGGGAGACCGACAGGGAGCTGGCGTGCGCCAGGCCGCCGACGATGGGCGGCCCGGCCAGGAAGCCGGTGTAGGCCACCGTCGTCACCAGGCCGATCTCGCGCTCGCCGCCGGTGCCGTCGGCACGCCGCCCCGCCTCGCCCGCCAGGTCCATGACCACCGGGAACGAGAACGCCAGCCCCAGCCCGGCCAGCGCGAAGCCCGCGTAGCCCAAGGCGGGCAGCGGCACCAGCACGGCCAGCGCGAGTCCCGCCGCGGCCACCACCGCGCCGCCCGCGAGCAGCCGGTACGGACCGAAGCGGCGCTGCGCGGGTTCACCCAGCAGCCGGGCCGCCGCCATGGTGATGGAGAACCCCGCGTACGCCGCGGCCGCCGCGCCCTCGCCGATGCCGCGCTCGCGGACGAAGAACAGCGCGGACCAGTCCGCCGAGGCGCCCTCGGCGATCGCCGAGCACAGCGCGATGCCCGCCAGCAGCCACAGCACCGGGCGGCGCAGCACCGGCCGCTGGGCTACCTGCTCACGACCGCGCTCCGGGGAACCGCCCGGCACCGCCCCGGCGACCGCGAGCAGCAGCAACAGGCCGGCCACCGCGGCGACCACGAAGTGCCGCAACGGGCTCCACCCCGCCGCGGCTGCGGCCGCCGCGCCGACCGAGCCGACCAGCCCGCCGACGCTGAAGCCCGCGTGGAACTGCGGCATCAGCGGCCGTTCCAGGGCGCGGACCACCGACACCGCGGCGATGTTCATGGCGACGTCCAGCGCGGCCACCGCCGAGCCCAGGACGAACAGCACCAGGCCCAGTTGCAGCGGCGTGCCCACCAGGCCCACCACGGGCAGCACGGCGGCGCTGAGCACGCCGCTGCCCAGCACCACCGCGCGGGAGCCGACCGCCGCGCAGACCCGCGCGGCGAAGGGCGCGGTGAGCGCCAGCCCGAGGCTCGCGCCCAGCAGCGCCAGGCCCAGCACGCCCTCGCCCGCGCCGACCTGCTGGGCCAGCGCGGGGATCCTGGCCGCCCATGAGCCGTACACCGCGCCGTTGAACAGGAAGATCGCGAAGACCGCGACGCGTGGAGTAGCCATGCGGAGCAGTGTGACTGAAGCGCTTCAGAACAGCCACTCGCCGATCTCGTTAGTCTCCTCACGTGGACGTCGACCGGCCGCGCAAGCCGACCCTCGACACCGTCGCCGGTGCCGTCGGGGTCTCGCGCGCCACCGTGTCGAACGCCTACAACCGCCCCGACCAGCTGTCGGCGGCGCTGCGCGAGCGCATCCTGGAGACCGCGGCGGCCCTGGGCTACCCCGGCCCGGACCCGGTCGCCCGCAGCCTGGCGACCCGGCACAGCGCCGCGGTGGCCTTCATGCTCGGCCAGCAGCTGTCCGCGTCGTTCTCCGACCCGGCGCTGTCGATCGTGCTGGACGGCCTCGCCTCGACGGTCGACGGGCACGACCACTGCCTGGTGCTCATGCCGGGCGGAGCGGACCGGGGCGGCCCGCGCCCGCAGACCGTGGCCCGCGCCCAGGCCGACGTCGTGGTGGCCTACTCCCTGCCCGACGACGCCCCCGCCCTCGCCGCCGTGCGCGCCAGGGGGCTGCCCATGGTGGTCATCGACCAACCGGTGCTGCCGGACACCGCGCGGGTCGAGGTCGACGACGCGGGCGGCGCCCGGCTGGCCGCCGCCCACCTGCTGGAGCTGGGCCACCGCCGGTTCGCCGTGGTGACGTTCAGCCTGCGCCCCGACGGCGGCAACGGCCCGGCCTCCCCCGCCCGGCTGGCGGAGGCGACGTTCCGGGTGAGCCGGGACCGGCTGACCGGCTACCTGTCCGAGCTGCGCGCGGCGGGCGTGGTGGACGTGCCGGTGTGGGAGTGCTCCGGGAGCAGGCGCGAACTGTCCCGCTCGGCGGGCAGGACCCTGCTGACGGGCGACGACCGCCCCACCGCCGTGCTGTGCGCCTCGGACGAACTTGCCTTCGGCGTCCTGCAGGCGGCCCGCGACCTGGGGCTGGCGGTGCCGGAGGACGTGTCGGTGGTGGGTTTCGACGACGTCCCGGCGGCGGAGCACGCCGAACCGCCGCTGACCACGGTGCGTCAACCGCTGGTCGACAAGGGGCGCCACGCGGGCGAGCTGGCGCTGAGACTGCTCGACGGCGGTAGACCGGGGCCACCGACCAGGCTCGCCGTCACGCTGGTGGAACGCGCCTCGACCGCGCTTCACACGTGATCTACCCCACTTTTGCGGCTTGTTGAGCGGACAACCGGCCAGAAGTGGAAACGGTTCGGGCCTTCCGGACGATGTGTCCGGTGGGGCGGCTGCGCTGCTACGCCGCGTGGTCGACGCCCCTCCAGCCTCCGTAGCTCAGTGGAGAGAGCGAGGGACTTCTAATCCCGAGGTCGCAGGTTCGAATCCTGCCGGGGGCGCATGAGTGCTGGTAGGACGTCCGGGGCCGATCACTGGTCATGATCGGCCCACGTCAAACCCACATGATTCACTTCTGCGGTCGGAGCCTGTCCAGTGCCGCCGCGGCTGCCGTGCCGACCGCCCGGCGGTTCATGTAGACGTCTTGGGTCATGCTCACCTGGGATCTTGCGCTTGCGCATCCCTGCGGGCCTGGTGCGCTCCCGCACCACCAGGCCCGCACCGGCCACCCGGATGACCGTGCCTTCCAGCGCCACCGCCGAGGCGTTGAAGTCCGTCCACGTCCAGAGCGGCGCTGGGAGTAACCATGTCATCGTGCACATCGCCTGCCTGCACGCGCTCGGCTCGATCGGCGCGGCCCACCACATCACCAGCACCGTTGCTGACCTGTTCTCCGAGTTCGGCGACTCCGAGTTCAGCATGGCGGTCACGACCAAGTTCGACGGCCTGACGCCCGAGACACCGAAGGTTCTCGTCCCACCACGGAAGTGGGCCTAACCGTGTTCCGCGGTGCGAGCCTTGCTGGCAGCGGCTCTCCCGATGGCGGTCAGGACCGCTGGGCAGACTGCGGCACGAGCGCGGTCGTGCTCGACGGGGCATCCAGCTTCACCCCCGCCGTCGTGGACGCGACGCACTACGTCGACCAGCTCTGCGCCGAGCTGGCCCACCGACTACGCGGCCACGAGGGCGACCTGGTCGACGTTCTCGGTAGCTGCATCGCCGCAGTGGCAGGCCGGTTGTCCCTGCAACGCGGACAGTCACCGTCATCCACGGTACTCATAGCCAGGGAACGCGGTGACAACTTTGACGTTCTCGCACTCGGCGACAGCACCGCCGTGGTGTCGCGGAACGGAGAGGTCGACCGCATCACCGACGACCGACTAGCCGCAGTAGGCCACGACATCCGACGCCAGTACCAATCGAGGCTGACTACTGGCGTCGGCTATGACGACACACACCGTCGACTCTTGCGGCAGCTCCAGGAGCAGGAGTTGACAGCACGGAACACTTCTGGCGGCTACTGGATCGCAGAGGCCGACGAGCGAGCCGCCGAGAAAGCCGTCCTGCGAACGTCCCCGCTCTCCGAGGTCGACTGGTGCGTTCTGGCCACGGACGGCGTTCAACGCCCAGTGGATCACCTCGGTATCCGATGGTCGGACATTGCGCACATGAGCGCCGCCGAGTTGGCCGAACTACTGGCCGAACTGCACCGCTGGGAAGCAGTCGACGACCCCGACGGCATAGCCCTACCTCGCTCGAAGCGCCACGACGACAAGGCCGTAGTCGTCTGGACCCGGCCCCGGCTCTAGCCCGCCGTCCAGCAGCAGCGGCGCACACGTGTTCAAAGTTTTCTCTTCATCAAGGCGGCCCCTGCCGAGGCCACACGCGCCGCTGCGCCTCAGGCCGCGCGGCAAGGGCGCGAGGCCCACCCCGGCACCCACACCTACCGGCGGTCGGAGGCACGCACGACCTGGCAGCCGCCGCAACACACGTATGTTCCGCAAGATCAGCGAGACGGTGCTACTTACTCCTGGCCTTCGCCCTCGGTGTAAGTCGGTCGCCTGTCGCGACCTTGTTGAGCACGCCTGCGGCGATCTCGGGCATGCGTTTGCCCTTGAAGGTCTTTCCGCTCGCGACGACCTTCACGAACTTACCCGTGCTCGCCCGCTGCCGCTTTTGCCTTCCCTCGACTCCGCTGCGGTTAGATCCAGTGGATCGACTCGGCGGAGGAGGCACTCTTTGGCCGACCACCGTCAGAATTGCCTGCTCCAGCACGTCAACACGCTGCTCCAAGCTCCCGTCCCCATCACGGGCGCGCTCCAACAGCGTCCGGATCCACGCGCTCGGCTTCATGTGCTCGGCGTTAGCGCGCTCGCGAACCCAATCAAGCAGCGACTTGGGGAGCCGAAGGGAAGTCGTGACCATAGGATCGTCGACGGTGTCGACTTCCCACTGACCTTCTTCCATGCTTTCACTCGTGTCGTGCGAGTCATAGTAGTCGCGAAGATCCTGGATTCTGCTCATGGCGAGTGCCCTTCGATGAGTGGACGTTCAGTTGGCCTTCCGGTCGAATGTGCGACGTTCCTGTTGGGTCATGTCACGAGCGGTCACCACGAAGTGACCGCCCACCAGCGCCTCACTGAGGATCACCAGTAGGTAGCAACCAGCATCCGTTTGGCCGTACACCTCAGTGACGTCCTCCCTGCCTCGCCGCGTCAAGCGTGGTCTGGTGTAGACCACCTGTTCCACCTCGTCGGGAGACACCTGATGGCGCGCGATGTGCGCCTCGGACTCGTCTGTCCAGTGGATCTCCCGCACTTGACCAGTGTAATACTTCGCATTGCATCGTGCTACAGCGTCGCACATGGCCGCACGCCCACTAATGGACAACGGCTCGCCTAGAGGCATCTAGGGGCAACGTCATGTCCGGGACGCCAGGGGCGCGGTCCGTCCGGTCGCCCTCCAGCGGCGGCTGTGCTCAGCGGTCGGTGAGGCGCGCCAGTGAGGTGATGAGGCGTTCGGCGATGTCGGGCGGCCAGGGGAAGGCGGGGGCGGCCACTCGCTGGTCGGCCAGGCCGTGCAGGCCCAGCCACAGCGCGACCGCGTCGGCGAAGGTGTCGGTGCTGGTCGAGCAGCCCGCGGTGACGCAGTCGGCCAAGGCTTCGGCGAGCAGCAGCATGCTCGACCGGCCGAGGGTGGCCATGTCCTGCTCGGTCACCGACGCCGTGCTCAGGTCGGGCGTCCAGACTCCCCCGAACATGGCGCGGTAGCGGCCGGGACGTGTCCGCGCGAACTCCAGGTAGCTGTGGCACAGCGCCAGCAGCCGTGCGCGGGGCGCGTCGCCCGCGGCGTTCACGTCCGCCCGCAGCCGCTCGTCCAGTTCCGCGAAGGCGTCGCGGGTCACGGCCAGCATGATGGCGGGCTGGTCGGGGAAGTGGCGGTAGATGGACGGGGCCGCGATCCCGACGCGGCGAGCGACGGAGCGCAGGGTGATGGCGCTCTCGTCACCGGTTTCCTCGAGCAGGTCGACCGCCGCGGCCACGATCTCCTCGCGCAACCGAGCGCCTTCCCCACGGCGGTTGCGGGCACGGGTGCGCGTCGTCGACCCGTCTTCTGCCATTGCGTCAGCTTACAGCGCGAAGCCTATGGACGACGCGGTTCGATCTCCGTCGCGGCACGCGGGCTCCGCGCTCCCGTGTCGTCCAAGTGCGCCAGTGCGGTGATCACGCGTCGGGCGGTGCCCGCAGGCCACGCGAAGTTGGTGCTCACGGCCGACTGGTGAGCCAGGCCGTGCAGCCCGAGCCACAGCGCGACCGCACCGGTGGCGGGTTCGGCGCTGGTGGTGTGCCCCGCGCGGGCGCATTCCTCCAGCACCTCGCGGAGCAGGGTCAGACATCCATCGCCCAGTGCCGCCAGGTCCGCCGCCGTCGGTGATGTTCCGCTGGACGCGGGCATCCGCGCTCTGCCGAACATGGCGCGGTAGCGCTCGGGGTGCCACCGGGCGAAGTCCAGGTAGCCGTCGCAGACGGCGAACAACCGGTGCCGGGGGTCGTCGCCCGCGGTGGCCAGGCCGTGGCGCAGCGCCGCTTCCAGTTCCGCGAAGGCCCGCCGGACCGCCGCCAGCACGATGGTCGACCGGTCGGGGAAGTGGCGGTAGATCGACGGCGCCGCGATCCCCGCCCTGCGGGCGACCGATCGCAGGCTGATCGCGGTCCCGTCGCCGGTCTCGTCGAGCAGTTCCGCCGCCGCGGCGACGATCCGCTCGCGCAGGCGCGTTCCCCCGCCCCTGGGGTTGCGGGCACGAGCGGGAGGGGCCTGGTCGTTCGCCACGTCATCACCTCACGTCCGAAAACTTCCGCGGGTCCTCTTGCCCCTCACAAGCTAACAGCTGTAGCCTTACGGATGTAAGCAAACGGGAGTACCGGAGGAACGCCATGAACGCCATCACCGCCACCGAGGTCGTCATGCCGGGCAAGGTCGAGCCCGACGGCCTGCGCGTGCGGTCCCGCAAGCTGCCCCCACCCGCCAAGGGGCAGGTAGTCCTGCGGATGGAGGCGACCGGCGTGTGCTTCGCCGAGCAGCAGATGCGGCTGGGCAGGTACTACGACCAGCCTGCGTTCCCCTTCGTGCCCGGCTACGACGTGGTCGGCACGGTGACCGCCGTCGGCGAGGGCGTGGACGTCGCGATGATCGGCCGCCGGTACGCGGCGGTGACCATGATCGGCGGCTGGGCGAGTTCCCTGCTGCTGGAGGCGGCCGACCTGGTGGCCGTGCCCGACGAGGTGGGGTCGGTCGAGGCGGAGGCCGTCCTGGTCAACGGGATCACGGCCTGGCAGATGCTGCACCGCACCGCCGCGGTCGCACCGGGCGCGACGATCGTGGTGCTGGGCGCCAACGGAGGTGTCGGTTCCCTCCTGGTGCGGTTGGCCCTGCACGCCGGGATGACGGTGATCGGCACCGCGTCGGCCCGGCACCACGACATGCTGCGCGAGATCGGCGTGAGCCCGGTGGACTACCGCGACCCCGACATGTACCGGAAGATCCGGGAGTTGGCGCCCGAGGGCGTGGACGCGGTGTTCGACCACGTCGGCTCCGACCTGGCCGAGTCGTGGCGGCTGGTGCGGCGTGGCGGGACGCTGGTGTCCTACGGCACGGCGGCCGCGAAGAACGACACCGGCAACTCCCAACTGCCGGTGCTGAAGTCCTTCGGCCGTCTCGCGGCCTGGAACTACCTGCCCAACGGCAAGAGCGCGCACTTCTACAACCTCTGGGCGGGCAAGCGCTGTCCCGACGCCTTCCGGGCCCGCATGCGCGAGGACCTGACCGAGGTGCTGCGCCTGGTGGCCGACGGTGCGCTCACCCCGCAGATCGCGGCGGAGTTCCCGCTGACCGAGACCACCGCGGCACTGGAACTGGCCGAGTCGCGCACCACCGCGGGCAAGATCGTCATCGTCCCCTAGCGGCGAACGCCCCGGCGCCGCCACACCGGCCACCACCGGCCGACATCGCCCTGCCCACTCACCCGGAGGCACCAGTCGTGACCACCACCGAACTGCCCGTCCCGACGAGCACCACCAGCATCGTCGCCCGCGCGGTTGGGGTCGACAACCGCACCACCTACATCAGCTTCGGGCTGGCCTACCTTCTCGGGCACGGCAGCAGGGCGATCTCCAGCGGCGCCGACCCGCTGGTCGCCCTCCCCGCCTGGTTGCCGGTGGCGCTGCTCGGCTCCGGTCTCGGCGCGGGCACCGTCCTCGCCACTCTCGCCGCCACCCGCGCCCAGCGCGACGCCGACGGACCCGAGGCCGTGACCGGCAAGCTGCTGGGCGCGTCCTGGATCACCGCCTTCATCGGGCTCTTCCTCGCGATCACCGGGCTCACCGCTGTGCCGGGCATGCCGGATCTGCAGAGCACGCTGTGGCCCACCGGTTCCGGTTTCGTCGTCGGACTGCTCTACCTCGCGGAGGGCGCCGCCCGCCGCAACGTCCTGCACTACCTGCTCGGCACTTGGCTCACGCTGATCTCGACCGCGGCGCTCTTCCTCGCCACCCCCGGCACGTTCTGGGTCCTCGCCCTCGCGGGTGGTGGCGGCTACGCGCTCGCGACCGTCCTGGAGTACCGCCGCGTCGCCGCGGCCCGCTGACATCCCGACCGACCGATCGAACGTCCCGAGTGGACGATCACGCCGTGCGGTTGTCCACGCGGGGAGCGTGGAAGACGGCCGACACGGCGTCGTCGAGGACGGCTTCCTCCTCGCCGCCACCCGGCCGCGCGACGGGGATGATCCGGGTCAGGGCGATGCCCTCGACGACCGTGAGCAGGAAACGGGCACGTCGCTTGTCGTCGGCTTCCGGAACGGCACCCTGCTCGGTGAGAACGCGGAGCCAGCCCGCGATGGCGTCGAGCGCCCTGGCCGTGTAGGACGCCCACGCGTTGCGCGCTTCGGTGCCACCGCCGGGGCCGAAAGCCGCGTTCAAGACCTTCAGCCACTTGTCGGCCGTGCTCTGGTCTGCGGGTTGCAGCGGGGGGAGCAGTTGCGCGAGGCATTCGCGGAGCCGCACCTCGGCGGGCAGGGAGGTGTCGTGGATGCGCAGGTCGGACGGCGTCCCGTCGAGGGCCGCGGCGAAGACCGCCTGGTGCAGCGACCGCTGGGTGGGGAAGTAGTGGCGCAGGGTGCTGGCCCCGATGCCCGCCCGCTCGGCGACCGCCCGGACGGTGAGCGTGGCCTCCGGGTCCTCGGCCAGCAGCGCCCTCGCCGCGTCCACGATCTCCTGCCGTCGACGGCCGGGCATAGATCTCCTTGTCCTCTCGTCGGCGCGGGGCGGACGAACGGTCGCGGCGGCAGGCGGTCCGGTGTGGACACCAGCGCGTCGGCGATGCCGCCGACCAGCGGAAACCAGCGGCGAACCGCAGCACCCCGGACCGGATGTTACCCCGGACGAACCGCCGAGCTCCCCTAGCACTTTGTACTAGCACGTTGTACTGGTACGTTGTACTAGTGGCGCGATCGGGCGCGGCACCGGCGAAGGAGTGCGCGTTGCCCGCCCCGCCGCGCGTCGCCCGCACCGCCCGTTCGTCACGCAGGCCGGTAACCGCAGCTCAGATGGGAAGTCCATGGCTGGAACAGGTCCAGGACGGCAACAGCTCCGCAGGCCGGAGGCCGACACCGTTCGCATCCCCGCCGCCGCGCGTTCGGTCGCGGCGGCGGGGCAGTCCCCCGAAGCCGGTCGGCGCTCGGGGTCGCGGTGGCGGAACAGCGACTACTCGGCGGCCGAGCGCGAACAGGCGAAGCAGGCCTGGCGGAAGGTCGTGCCGTGGGAGCACCCGATGACCCGCGGCGACAAGGTGCTGGTGTTCTCGACGCTCGGCGTCGTGCTCCTGATGCTGGCCTCGATGCCGGTGCGGCCGTTCCTGGTGGCCTCGCACCCGATCGCGCTGAGCGCGGTCACCGGCAGCCTGTCCGCGATCGGCGCGGGCGCGGCGTTCGCCAGGATCGGCGAGGGCGAGCTGTGGTGGGTGATCGTCGTCGGCGCGTTCGGGATGGTCAAGTTCGACTGGTTGTTCTGGTTGGCGGGCCGCCGCTGGGGCATGAAGATCATCGCGCTGTGGGCTCCGGGGGCGGGCGCGAAGCGGTTCGTCGACCGGATCCGGTCGTGGCCCCGGTGGACGATCCCGCTCGCCGTCGTCGTGGCCGCCTTCCCCGGCGTTCCCGCACCCGCGGTGTTCGCGCTGGCCGGACTGAGCCGGATGCGCCTGGTCCCCTTCCTGATCGCCGACGCGATCGGCGCCGGAGCGGTCGCTGGGCTGGTCGCGGGGCTGGGCTACGGGGTGGGACAGCACGCGGTCGATGTCGTGCTGGTGATCGACGACTACGCCCTGTGGATCACGTTGGGGCTGGTCGTGCTGGTGTCGTTCCGAGCGGCCGTGCGGGGCTTCAAAGAGGACCGGGAGCGAAAAGCCGCGGCTCGCGACGGGAACCCGCGTTCATGAGCGGCGGGTCGGCGGAACACGTCCACCGCATCCGGCGCGCGGACGAGCCCGTGGAGATCAGCTGGGACGAGTGGGCCGTACCCACCGTGGTCGCCGATGACGAACTCGACGTCACCTTCGGGGTGGGCTACGCCCAGGCGCGGACGAACGCGGGCCTGGTGCTGGAGCTCTACGGCATCGCCCGCGGGTGCGCGGCGGCGCTGTGGGGGGCGGAGTTCCTGGCCGAGGACACCTTCGGCGCGCGGTTGGGCCTGGACGCGCAGAGCGATGTCTGGTTCGACGCGCAGTCGCCCGAGACCATCGACAGGATCGCGGCGTTCTGCGAAGGCTTCAACGCCGCGTGCGCGCAAGACCCGGCGCTGGGCGCGGGCCGGCGGGAAGCGCTCCCCGTCACCCCCCGCGACGTGGTGGCCCACGCGCTGCGGACCTTCGTGCGCTTCTCGACGGTGGACGCGACCGGGCGGGCCTTCGCCCCGGACGCGTTCGTCGACGCGGCGGGGTCGAACGGCTGGGCGGTGTCGGGCGGGTTCTCCTCGACCGGGCACGCCCAGTTGATCATCAACCCGCACCTGGGCTGGCAGGGCTACCACCGCTGGTTCGAGGTGCGCACCGTCCACCCCGGACGGGACTTCCACGGGGTCCAGCTGATGGGGCTGCCGTGGCAGAACATCGGCTGCAGCCCGGCCGTGGCGTGGGGGCACACCGTCAACCCGGTGCCGAACCTGACCGCCTACGAGCTGGATCTGGTCGACGGCACCTACCTGTTCGACGGCGAACGCCGTCCGGTGACCACCGTCGAGCACCGGATCGAGGTGGCGGGCGGTGCGGCGACCACCGTCACCGAGCGCCGCAGCGTGCACGGGCCGATCGTGACCGCCCCGGACGGGGCCGAGGTCGCCGTGCGGATGGCGGGCACGCTGCACCACCCGGCGACCTCCGCGCTGGAGGGGTGGTGGCGGATGTCGCAGGCGGGCGGTGTGGCGGAGCTCTTCGCGATCCACGACGCGTCGCCGCTGCCGCTGTTCAACGTGATCGCCGCGGACTCGACGGGCTCCATCGGGGCGCTCTACTGCGGCACCCCACCGGTCCTGCCCGGCGCGAGCCATGCCGACCTGCAGCGCAGGCTGCCCGGCCACGACCCGGCGTGGCTCTGGGACGCGGTGCACCCGGCCTCGTCGATGCCGAGGGTTCTCGACCCCGAGTGCGGGTGGGTGCAGAACTGCAACGAGACGCCGTGGCTCTACACCGACCCGCCGCTGGACCCGTCCGCGTACCCGGAGTCGATCGCCCCGTCGGTCTGGACGATCGACGACCTGCGTGCGTACGCCTCCCGCGGCAGGCTGGTCGGGCGGGAGCGCATCACCCCCGACGAGCTGCTCGGGCTCAAGTACACGAGCCGTGCGCTGCTGGCCGATCTCGTCCTCGACGACCTGCTCGCCGCCGCCGCGGGCCGGGAGGACCTGCGCGCCGCGGTGGAGGTGCTGACGGCCTGGGACCGGCACTGCCACCACGACAGCGGCGGCTACCTGCTGTTCCTGCTGTGGGGTCTGCGCATCGTTCCCCAGATCCCCGATCACACCCTGCTGGAGCGCCCTGCCGAGCCAGGCGGGATGCCGGGACCGCTGCGCGATCCGGCCTCGGGTGTGGAGGTCCTGCGCGCTGCGGTCGACACCATGGTCGACCTCGGATTGCCGCTGGACGCCTCGATCGGGCAGGTGCTCACCCTCGGCTCCGGCGAGCACGCGGTGCCCGCCGACGGCGGTTCGGGGGTGCTCGGCGTCCTGAAGTCCCTGGAGATCACCGCCGGGGCGAGCGGAGTGCGGCTGTTGCTGGGCGACACCTGGATCTCCCACGTCCGCTTCGGTGGCGAGCACGGCCCTCTGGCGCAGAGCCTGCTCGTCTACGGCAACACCACCGAACCGTCCGCGCCGCCCGCGCGGTCCCAGTACGCCCTCTGGGGAGCCGACCGGCTGCGCCCGCAGCGATCGGACGACGGGTGACCGACCGCCTGCCGGGGGCGCTGGGAAGAGGAGCCCGACCGGTCAGCCGGGGATCTCCAAGCGCGTGCCGTCCACGCGGGTGCCGGACTGCTTGAGCCTGCGCAGCACCGGGGCGACCTCGACCTCGCGCACGCCGTCGAGCCCGCCCGTCCGCTCGGTGATGTAGCGGTAGAGGTCGTCGAGACTGCGGCAGGTGAGCCAGGCGATGACGTTGGTTCGACCGGTGACGGCGGCGACGAACAACGTCTCCGGGTGCTCGGACAGCGCCCGGCAGGTCGCTTCGACCGCGGCGGGCTGGACGGTCAGCCACAGGTAGGCCTCAACCGGGTAGCCCAGCGCCGTGGCGGACAGGTCGACGTGCAAGTAGACGACGCCGTCGGTCAGCAGCGTCTCCAGGCGTCGCGCGGCACGCCCCTCGGAGATCCCCGCCGCCCGCGCGAGAGCTCCGATCGACGCCCGTCCGTCCCGGCCGAGGGCCTTGAGCATGGCGTAGTCGACGGGTTCGAGGGAGCCGATGACCCGGCTGGTCGCCCGTCGCGAGGTGGGCATGTCGCGGGCGAGCCGCTCGACCTGGTCGGGGGTCAGCACGTCCTGGTCCCCGATCAGGTCGGTCGCCCTGCCTCCGACGAATCGGCGCAGGACCACCGACAGCGCCACGTCGAGGACCGCCCCGGAGCGCGGGAGGCGTCCCAGCAGCAGGTGCTCGCGCTGCTCCTGCGTGTGGGACCGCACCGAGCAGACAACCTCCGCGCCGCCTGCGGTCACCGCGACCCAAGCCACGTCCCGCCGCTGCGCCAGTGCCCTGCCCAGATCGAGGACCGCGTCCGGCCGGGTGCGCACCCGCACGATCCAGTCGCTCTCACCGAGCGCGGTCGGGTCGACGTTCGCCGCCACCCGCAGCGTCCCGGCCCGGTACAGGGCGTTGTACCGCCGCGCGACCGTGCGCTCGGAGACGTCGAGCACTTCCGCGAGCCTCCGGAACGGAACCCGCGGACTGATCTGCAAGCCGCGGACAATTCGCTTGTCCAAGGAGTCCAGCGTGACTGATTTCGGCGCTGGAGACGAATTCACGTCGAAAATCTACACGCGCGCCGCCGACTGGGCCGTCCCCCTCACCTCGGGTCGAGACACTGGCCACAGCCACCTCGACCGGGAGATCCGACAATGCGCAAGTGGTTGCCCTTGGCCACTGTCCTGCTGGGCACGTTCATGCTGTTGATCGACGTGACCGTCGTCAACGTCGCGCTGCCCGCCGTGGCGGGGGATCTCAAGACGTCCTTCGGCTCATTGCAGTGGGTCGTGGAGTCCTACGCCCTCGTGCTCGCCGCGCTCGTGCTTGGCACCGGCTCCATCGCCGACCTGCTCGGCCACCGCCGCACCTACCTCGGCGGTCTGTCGGTGTTCGCGCTGTCCTCGCTGGCCTGCGGCCTGGCACCGGGCCCCGAGGCGCTGATCGCGGCCCGAGTCGCACAGGGCATCGGGGCGGCGGCGATGTTGGCGACCGTGTTCACCCTGCTCAACGGCAACTACTCCGGCCGCGACCGGGGAACCGCTTACGGCCTGTGGGGCGCGGTCGCGGGCATTTCGGCCTCGGTCGGCCCGATCATCGGCGGCCTGATCACCGAAGCCGTCTCGTGGCGCTGGATCTTCTTCGTGAACCTCCCGCTGAGCGTCATCGCGATCACGCTCGGCGCCGTCGTGCTCGGTGATGTCCACGCGTCGACGAGGGGGCGCGTGGACGTGCTCGGCGTGGTGACCTTCACCGCCGCGGTCGCCGCCCTCGTCTACGGCCTGATCCGCGCCAACGAGGACGGTTGGGGCCACCCGGCCGCGTGGGCCTGGATCACGGCCAGTCCGGTGCTGCTGGCGTTGTTCGCGGCCGTCGAGCTGAGGGCCACCCACCCGATGCTCGACCTGCGCCTTCTGCTCGACCGCTCGTTCGCGGGCGTCCTGCTCGCCGCGTTCTTCCTGTCGTTCAGCGCCTTCGCGGGATTCACCTACACGTCGGTCTGGCTCCAGTCCGTGCTCGGCATGAGCCCGATCGAGGTCGCCCTCGCCGGCTCACCGCTGACGATCGCCTCGTTCGCCGCTTCGGTCGCGGTCGGTCGGCTGCTGCACTCCGCGGAACCGGAACCGGGACCGGTGATCGCCTGCGGTCTGGCGCTGATCGGGGCGGGCGGGATCGTCGGTGGTCTGCTGCTACACGGCCCGGCGGGCTGGGACGTGCTCGTCCCTGGCCACGTGCTCACCGGGGTCGGCGCGGGCGTGGCAGCCCCGGCGCTGAGCTCGACGGCGATGAGTTCGGTGCCCGCGGAGCGCGGCGGCATGGCGGCAGGCGCGGTCAACACCGCCCGCCAGCTCGGCTTGGCCTTGGGCGTCGCCGTTCTCGGCGCGGTCTTCTCCGCCAGGGCCGGGCACGTCCTGTCCACCCGCGGCGTGCCCGACCCGGCAGGCACGTCGCGGGTCCTGTCCGCAGGCCGGGCACCCGTCCTGCTCGACGGAACGCAGGAAGGCGGCCGCACCGCCCTCGACTCCGCCCTGCGCGCCGCCTCGGCCGGTGGCGTCGGCTGGACGCTGTGGGTCTCCGGCATCGCCGCTGCCCTCGCCTGCCCCGCCGTGCTCGTCCTGCTCCGCCGAGCCCCTCGAAGCGACGCCGACCGCCTCTCGGTCACCGCTTCGCCCGAACGAACCTGACGAAGCGAATCCAGCACCGCGAAAGGAAATCACCGTGCGCTCAACCACCGCTCAACGCTTCACCCACGAGGTGACCTCCACCGGGGCGGGTCGGGGGATGGTCTTTACCGGTCTGCGCCGGACCTCGGGCGACACCCACGACGTCCCGCTGATCGTCGCGCTGCACGGGGGCGGCTACACCTCCGCCTACTTCGACGTGCCCGGCTACTCGCTGCTGGACCGCGCGGCGGGCGCGGGCGTGCCGGTCATCGCCGTTGACCGGCCGGGTTACGGGGGTAGCACCCCGGTCCCGCTCGGCGACTCGCCGTACCTGGCGAACGCAGCCACGGTGGACCACCTGATCGGCGAGCTGTGGCAAACCCACGGGGCGGGCACTGCGGGGATCGTGCTGGTCGGTCACTCCATCGGAGCTCAGGTCGCGCTGGCGATCGCGGGTGGGAGACCCCGCTGGCCGCTGTTGGGCTTGTCCGTGTCCGGCTGCCTGCTGCGGCACGGCGACGGCTTCGCCGAGACCTGGGCGGCCGCCCCCGGCACCTACCTCGACGTCTCCGTCGAGGAGAAGGCCGAGCTGATGTTCGGTCCCGAGTGGACTCGCCGCGACGACATGCCGCGGGCGAGCTTCTTCGCCAACGTCCCCGTTCTCACCGCCGAGCTGACAGGAGGGGCGGGGTGGGAGAAGTCCTTCCGGGACCTCGCTCCGGAGATCACCGTCCCCGTCCAGCTCCGCCACGGCCGGTTCGATCCCCTGTGGGGCGACGCCGACGACCAGATCCCCGAGTTCGTCGCGGGGCTCGAGTCCTCGCCGTGGATCGACGCCGCCGCCGTTCCGGCCGCCGGGCACGCCATCGATTACCACAGGGTCGGCGCGGCGTTCCACGCGCAGCAGCTCGCCTTCGCGCTGACCTGCGCGGCGCAGACGATCAGCGGCCCCTGATCGTCGCCATCCGTGCGGGTTTGGCCACAACCCGTTGCGACGTGGCGGAAATGCCGGTTCTCGTGACCACCGCGGACCGAGAGCATCGAGGTGGTGCAAGCAGCCGTTCCCGGAAACGCGGAGGTGTGGCGGAGTTGTCCGACATTCCCGAGTTCGACTTCGAGCAGGTGGCCAGCGGGCGTCCGCTGGAAGTGGGGATGCTCCTGTTCGACGGGGTGACATTCCTCGACTTCATCGGTCCGCACACGGCTTTCGCCTCGGCGGGCATGGCGGTCCACCTGGTGTCCGACACCCTCGACCCGGTCGTCGGGGACACCGGTGTCAGCGTCCTGCCGACCACCACCCTGGACGACTGCCCCGAGCGGTTGGACGTGCTGTTCGTGCCCGGCGGGCACGTCGGTCCGACCATGCGCCACCGCGCGAAGCTGGACTTCCTGACCGCTCGCGCCGACACCCCCTACATCACCTCGGTGTGCACGGGGTCGCTCGTCCTCGCGGCGGCCGGTCTGCTCGACGGGTACCGGGCGGCGACGCACTGGGCCACCCGCCACCACCTCGCCCGGCTCGGCGTGGAGGTGTCCACCGAGCGGGTGTGCGTCGACCGGAACAGGATCAGCGGCGGCGGGGTGACCGCGGGCATCGACTTCGGCCTCGCGCTCGTGGCGCACCTGCGCGGCGAGGACACCGCGAAGCTGGCGCAGCTCGCCATGGAGTACACCCCCGCCCCGCCGTTCGACGCCGGTTCCCCCGAGAGCGCGGGCACCGCGCTGGTCGACAGGTTCAACGCGTTCGCGGTCTCACCCGAGCAGAGCCTGCTCGACGCCGTGTCGCACGTGCTGGACCGCCGGACCGCCGCGACGGCCTGAGCGCGTGGCTTCCCCGCTCGCTCCGGAGCGAGCGGGGAAGCCACGCGGTCGGTCACCGCGTTCACACGGGGGTGACCCGGTGGCCGCTGACCTTCGAGCTCGGCAGCCTGCCCGCCTTCGCGCGGCCGGTCAGCTCGTCGCCGGTGACCGTGACGTCGAAGGTGAGGTTGAGGCGCATGGGCCTGCGGATGGACTGCGCCCAGGTCAGCCGGTCGCCGTCCAGCGCGAGGTCGGTGAGCGCGATCTCGTCGCCGTGCTTGTCGTCCTTGGCGACGCCGCGCAGCACGCCGTCCTGGGTGGACAGTTCCAGAACGGCGTGCTGCTTGCCGATCGGCGTGTCGATGACCAGGCGCCAGGTCCCGGTGACGGCGGGCTCGGCCACGTTCACACCCCCACCGTCGAAGCGACCCCGGTGCCCCGCCACACGGTGCCCCGGCGCTCGTGCGCGATGAGCTTCTCCACCGCGATGGCCACGCGGGGGCCGAGTTCGCGTTCCAGCAGGTACAACCCGAGGTCCAGGCCCGAGGTGACCGAGGACGCGGTCACCAGGTCGCCGTCGTCGACCACCCGCACGTCGAGCATCCGGACGCCGGTGGCCTCCAGCAGGTCCAGGCCCATCCGGTGGGTGGTCGCCGGACGCCCCTCGATCAGCCCGGCCATGGCCAGCACCAGCGATCCCCCGCACACCGTGGCCACGGTGACCCCCTCGCGGTCCAGGGCCTCCTTGAGCAGCGCGGGCAACTCCGTTTCCAGGGTGCGCCCGAGCAGCACCGGGATGCTGTCCTCGGCGGGGTCCTCGGCGTCGGGCTCCGGCAGGCTGCCCAGCGCGCCGGGCACGACGACCAGGTCGGCCCGTCGCGGGTCCAGCCTCGCGGTGGCGCGCAACGCCACCCCCTTGATCCCGCTGGGCACCTCGCGCGGCCCCTCGGCCGAGACCAGTTCCACGTCCACGCCCTCGTCGGCGACCATGGCGGCGCCTGCGAGCACTTCGTACGGGGCGATCACGTCCAGCGGATCGAACCCGTCGAACAACACCACTTCTGCACGCATGTGGGCAACGCTAATTACGACCGGCGCGGGTCAGCAGTGGTTGGATCGCCAACCTTCAACGGATTCCGGCCAACTCCGCGAACCTACCGGCGCGTCGCCTCGCGGTGGAGTCTTTGGCCTTTCGGCAGGTCGGCCGACCTGCCGAAAGACAAGGACACCTCTGGCCGTTCGTTCATTGTGGACGGTCGGGTGCGCCCATAGCGTTCAGCCCATGGACAAAGACTCGCGGTTCGCACCGCTGCTGAGGTGGCTGCGGGACCACGCTCGCCTCGTGGGCAGTGGTCGCCTTTCCCGCGCCGGGTGGTCACATCAGGATCGCCGCGTCGGACAGCGGAGCGGTCCGGCAGGACCGCGACCGGCAGCCCCACCTCGACGAGTCGACAGCGGCGGAGCCGATGGAGATCAGCGCCGCGTGGGCGAGGAACCTCTCCCGCTTGTCCCGCTCGTCCAGCAGGGCGCACTCGCAGGTGGTGGGGGCGGGCACGGGCTCGTCGTGGGCCAGCCCCATGTAGCCGAGCGGGACGCCCAGGCCGCGCGCGATCCCGACCAGGGTGTCGTAGACCTCGACCGCCTTGCCCGCCACGACGTCGAGCACCTCGACCTCGGGCTGCCCGGTCAGCGCGGCGATCCGCGCGGGCGGCACGCCGTGGCGGACGAGCACGCGGTAGACCGAGGAGATGTCGCGGTGCGCCAGGGCTTGGCGCACGGCGGGCTGCTCCCACACGTCGGGCAGGTCGACCTCGCGGGCCAGGACCGCGTGCTCGGTGAGCGCGGGTCCGGGAGCCGTGCCCGCCAACCACTTGGTCCAGGCCCATTCCGGTTCCGGCCGGTGCGGCACCTCGGGCACGGCGGACAGCACCACACCGCGGATGGCGTCGTGCACGCCGTGCGGCAGCGCGACCGTGCCGGGGATGCCGCACGACGAATCGGCCAGGATCGCCGCCACCGAGTCGTCGGGCGGGCCGCCGCGCCAGTACAGCTCCACCGTGTCGCCCACGACCACGCCGTCGAGCCAGGCAGCGCCCCGCCACAGCGGCAGCCTGCGCAGCACGCCGCTCATCAGCTCGGCGGGCAGGGCGGCCTGGGCTCGCAGGGCGCGGCGCTCCAGCGGGTGCAGCTGCTCGCCCGGTCCCGGTGGCAGTCCCGCGGTCCTGGCCTGGCGCCACCGCTGCCGGGACACGCCGAGCAGGCGCACTTCGCCACCGGGCGCCCGCAGGTCGAGGTGGTCGCGACCGGGGTGGGCGCGCAGGCCCGGCACTCCCAGCAGTTCTCCGCCCGCCAGCGACGGCAGCGCTTCGGCCAGCAGGTGGTCCAGGGCGGCGTCGTGCACCCGCAGGCCGAGCACGCGCTCGTCCAGCTGCACGCAGCCGATCAGGGCGGTGGGCCGCACGGCGACCCTCCGGCGCCGCATCCGCGCCATCGCCCGGTGCACGGCGGTCAGCAGCGCCGCCTCGAACCGCCGCTGGGCGCCGGTCGCCGCCGAGGGCACCAGCGGACCGGTGGCCGAGCCCCGCCTGCGCACCGTGTTCTGGGTCTCGCCGGTGCACCAGCAGCGCTTCACCAGGGGCGTGGGCGGGAAGCTGGCTGGCACGACGACCTCCGCGGGTGCCGCCCGGTCGGCAAGCCCAGTCCGAAGGTGGTGCTGGGTGGTCGCGGTGCGCGGACGCGCGCTCTGGAGGCACCCGCTCCTTCCGGGTCAGGAGGAGCCTCGACGGCGGCCGCGACCGCCGCACCAGAAGCTACAACACCCGGTCGGACCAGCCGAGCGAACTCACCCGAACGTGCTCTTCAGAGGAGGTGAGCAAGCCCCTTTCGGACCACGGAATTGTCGTACCCCGCCGGTAGAATCGAACACGAGTTCGACCGCTGCGAGGGGAGCCTGCCGTGGAGCCGGTCAGCGTCACCGCCTTGTCCTTCACCGAGTACGTCATGAGCGGTCAGCGGGGCCGCATCAACATCGTGTCGGAGCAGCGCAGCATCTACCTGACCGCGGATCGGTGGGTGTGCGGCTTCTACAACCCGATGCGCGACGCGATGCGCCGCGCGGCCAACTCGCCGGACCCGGAGGCGGAACTGGACCGGGCCGTCCGGTCGGCCAGCCTCAACGGCCAGCTGCGGGCGTTCGAGGAGTTGCGCGACGGGTTCCTGCCGTGGCTGCGGTCCACGCGGGCGACCGGGGTGCCGACCGGCACGACCCGCTGGTCGGCGGGCGAGCTGACGCTGAAGGTGCGGCCGCACCTGGGACTGCTGGGGCCGGACGGCTCGACCGCGGCGGTGCTGGTGTACGTCAAGGAGCAGCCGATGACCCAGGAGGTGGCCAACGTCGGGTTGCGGATCTTGCAGCACACGATGCCGTTGACGCTGGCGGGCGCGGAGCCGCTGGTGCTGGACGCGCGGCGGGGCCGGGCGTTCCGGATGTCCCGGCGGACGAACCTGGCGAAGCTGGACGCGCTGATCGCGGCCGAGGCCGCGGGGTACGTGGTGCACTGGCGGATGAGCGCCTGAGGGGGCGTGCGGGTCAGCCGGGGAAGCCCGCCGGGTTGTGGGCGAACTCGCCCGCCACCACGGTGGCCAGGACGGCGATGTCGGCGATCCTGGACGGCTCGGTGGTCCGCGGGTCGGCTTCCAGCACGGCGAAGTCCGCCCGCTTCCCCGGTGCGACCGACCCCAGGTCGTGCTCCCGCCTGCACGCGTAGGCGGAGCCCGCCGTGTAGGCCGACAGGGCCTGCTCGACGGTGAGCCGTTCGTCCGGCCCCACCGGCAGGCCGGTGCTGGAGAGGCGCTCGACCATGAACTGGATCGCGCGCAGCGGGCTGCCGTCGGCGACCGGGCGGTCCGAGCTGCCCGCGATCGGGATGCCGCGGTCGAGGAACGACTTGCCGCGGTACATCCAGGGCGCCCGCCGGGGGCCCATGATCCCGGAGTAGTCGTCGCCGTAGGCCCACAGGAAAGTGGGCTGGACCACCGGGATCAGGTTCAGCTCGGCGATCCGGTCGAGCTGGTCGGGGCGGACCAGGCCGCAGTGCTCGATGCGGTGCCGGGCGTCGGGGCGGGGTCGCCGGGACACCGCCTCGGCGAGGGCGTCCAGCGCGAAGTCGATCGCCCGGTCGCCGATCGCGTGCACGGCCAGCTGCCAGCCCGCGGCGTGGCCGTCGACGATCGAGGCCCGCATCACCTCGGGGTCGTCCTGGAGCTGACCCCGGCCGCCGATGCCCTCGTAGGGCTCGGTCAGCGCGGCGGTGCGGGCGATCATGCCGCCGTCGGTGAAGACCTTGAGGGCGCCGATGGACAGCTTCGCGTCACCAAGGCCGGTGCGCAGGCCCAGTGCCACCGCGCGGTCGAGCCGGTCGTCGCGGTGCGCCGCGACGGGCCGCAGCTGGTCCGCCGCGACCATGAGCTGGACGCGGATGGGCAGGTCGGCGCGCTGGTAGGCGCCGACCTCCAGCGGGGTGCTGCCGATCAGGCCGCCCGCGACGCCCGCCTCGGCGGCCAGGACGACGCCTTGCCGCAGGCACTGCCTGGCTCCGGCTTCGATGTCGGCGACGACGTCGTCCAGCGAGTACGGCAGGCGCAGGGCGCGCACGGCGGTCTGCGCCGCCTCGGCGAGGAAGCCGGTGGGCTCGCCGCGCTCGTCGCGCTGCACGTCGTGCAGGGCCTCGGCGGGCAGCGCGGCCAGGGTGGCGCTGTCGACCACGCAGGCGTGGCCGGACAGGTCCTGCACGTAGACCGGCCTGCCGATCCGGTCCAGGTCCTTGGCGGTGAGCGGGCGGTCCAGGGCGCGGTGGTCGTAGCCCGCCACCTCCAGCCAGCCCGTGCCGCGGTCGGCCGCGAGGAGGTCGACGATGTCGGCGACCGTGGCGCACCCGGAGATGTCCAGGGTCCGCGCGGCGCGTCCCGCCCACGCGAGGTGGTTGTGGGCGTCGACGAACCCCGGCAGCACCACCGCGCCGTCGAGGTCGGCCTCGCGCCGGGCGGGCAGGTCCGCCACTTCCTCGTCCAGGCCGACGACCAGTCCGCGCCACACGCCGACGGTGCTCGCGGCGGGGCGGTCGGGGGCCATGGTCAGCACCCGGCCGCCGGTCAGCTTGAGATCGAGGATCACTCGCGCAGGCTAGCCCATGCTTGGATTAGGGTCGGTTAAGTTAGGCAAGGCTTGCCAATCCGAGGAGGAACCCGATGCGGGTCGTCATGTTCGGCTACCAGACGTGGGGGCACCGCACGCTCCAGGCCCTGCTGGACTCCGAGCACGAGGTGGCGCTGGTCGTCACCCACCCCAAGAGCGACCACGCCTACGAGCGGATCTGGAGCGACTCGGTCGCCGACCTGGCCGCCGAGCACGGCGTCGAGGTGCTGGTCCGCGAGCGCCCGGACGACGAGGAGCTGGTGGCCCGGCTCAAGGCGGTCGAGCCGGACGTGATCGTGGCGACGAACTGGCGCACCTGGATCCCGCCGCACATCTTCACCCTGCCCAAGCACGGCACGCTGAACGTGCACGACTCGCTGCTGCCCGCCTACGCCGGTTTCTCCCCGCTGATCTGGGCCCTGCTCAACGACGAGAAGGAGGTCGGCGTCACCGCGCACATGATGGACGAGACCCTGGACGCGGGTGACATCGTGCTGCAGCGCTCGGTGCCGGTCGGGCCGAGGGACACCGCCACCGACCTGTTCCACAAGACCCTGGAGCTGTTCGGGCCGATCACCGTCGACGGGCTGGCCGAGATCGCCAAGGGGCGCACCGACTTCACCCCTCAGGACCGCAGCAAGGCCAGCTTCTTCCACAAGCGCGCCGAGGAGGACCTGCGCATCGACTGGACCTGGTCGGCCGAGGAGCTGGACCGGCTGGTGCGGGCGCAGTCCGCGCCCTACCCCAGCGCGTTCGCCTTCCACCGGGGCAAGCGGCTGGAGATCGTGGAGGCCGAGGTGTCCCGGGCGCGCTACGGCGGCACGCCGGGCCGGATCTTCTACCGGGAGGGCGACGGCGTGGTGATCGTCGCGGGCGCCGACGCGCGGCGGGGCCGCAACCACGCCCTGCTGGTCAAGCGAGTCCGCACCGAGGACGGTGTGGAGATGGGCGCGACCGAGTACTTCACGCACATGGGCGGGTACCTGACCAGCCGCCCCTGACCAGCCGCCCCTGACCGCCGGGCGCGCGGTCGACCGCGAGGCAGGTCCACGCCGACAACACCAGCGCGGCGTGGACCACCAGCGGGTAGGACACGGTCACCGCAGCGGGCAGGATCGTGCGACGGAGAGTAACCAGCCCGTCCGGATCATCCGATTCCGCTGACACGATGTGGGGGCGGCGGCCCGGCGGTGGCGCCGATCGCTGATCATTGGTCCATGAGCCGAACGCGGTCCACCACGCTGACCGGCCTCGTCGTGCTGATCCTGTTGGCCGTCGCGGGCTACTACCTGACCCAGTACCGCGAGTCGCAGCCGGACCAGGCGCCGCCCACGACCGCGCCGACCGGTGACGCCGCCGCCCAGCTGGCCGGGCTGACCGTGGCCCCCGAGGGGAAGATGACGGGCTACAGCCGCGACCGGTTCCCGCACTGGAGCGGCCAGGGCAACTCGTGCGACACCCGCGAGGTCGTGCTCCAGCGGCAGGGCGCCGACGTGCGCACCGACTCCGCCTGCAAGGCCGTCTCCGGCTCGTGGACCAGCGTGTACGACGGCGAGGTGGTCACCGACGCGGGCGCGCTGGACATCGACCACGTGGTGCCGCTGGCCGAGGCGTGGCGGTCGGGTGCGGACAAGTGGACCGACCAGCGGCGCGAGGAGTTCGCCAACGACCTGGGCGGGCTCCAGCTGATCGCGGTCACGGCGCGCAGCAACCGCGCCAAGGGCGACCAGGACCCGGCCAAGTGGCAGCCGCCGAACCGGGACTACCTGTGCGCCTACGCGCGCAACTGGGTCGCGGTGAAGGCGAACTACCAGCTGACCGTGGACCAGGCCGAGCACGACGCCCTGGCTTCCCTGCTCGCCGGGTGCCAGGGCTGATCGGCGCAGGCCGGGACGGGCGTCCTCAGGGGCGCAGGGCGCGCAGCTGCTCGGCCAGGTCGGCGTAGACCTCGGCGCGGCGGACCCAGGCCGCCGACCCCGAGGCGGTGGACGGGACCTCGCCCAGCGGCGAGACGGGGTCGGTGACCCCGTACTCCAGGCGGTAGGCGACCAGGCCGGTGGCCGCGCGCAGCCACGGCGTCGGGTCGGGGTTGGTGATCTCGCCGGTGCCCACGCGGAACCACACCGGCAGCCGGGTGTCCGCGGCCAGTGCGCGGTCCAGGCGCCTGCGCGCCGCGTCGCGGATCTCCTCGCGGGCCTTCTCCCCCGCGATGACCGCCTCACGCCGCCAGCTCTCCTCGCTCGCGTGCCGGTCGGCCTCCAGCCTGCGCACCGCGGTGGCCGCGTCGGCTTCGCGGGCGCCGATCTTCCAGCCCAGCTGGTGCACCTCGTGCTCCAGCGCGTCGCGCTCGATGCGGGTGATCCGCCTGCCCGACAACCGGGTGCTGGCGTTCGCGCGGCGCGCTTTGAGCTCCTCGAAGTCGGCGACCTCGTTGCGCAGCTCGACCCGCACCGAGTCGGCCAGCAGCTCCTGCTCGGCGTCCCAGGCCGCGCGCAGCGCGGCCACGACGTGGGCGATCTCGTCGTCGACGCGGTCCAGGTCCTCGTCCGGTCCGGAGCCCGCGCCCGCCAGCCTGCGCTCGAGCACCAGCAGCCGGGCGCTCACCCGCCCCAGTTCGGCGGCGAGCTCCTGGGTCGCGGTGACGAGTTCCGCGACTACCGGCTCGACCGCGTCGAGCCGCTCCTTCTCGGTGGGGGCCACGCCCCCCAGCCAACCCGACGGAACGCGCCAGTCCAGGTGGTCGGCGGGAAAACCACGCGGACGGGCTGACGCCAACGCCCGTGCAGGTCAACCACCCACTACGCACAGTGAGTGAATGAACACGTGGTGATCGGTGTATGCCTGGGGCATGGCGACGTCGGTGCGGGAAACGGAGCGGAAGTACGAAGCGCCTGCGGGCACGGCGCTGCCGGACCTGGCGGGCCTGCCGGGTGTGGCCGCCGCGGCGGGTCCGGAGGAGCAGCGGCTGGAGGCCGTCTACTACGACACCCCGGACCTGCGCCTGGCGCGCGCCGGGTTGACGCTGCGCAGGCGGACCGGCGGGCACGACGCGGGCTGGCACCTGAAGCTGCCGGTGGGCGGCGACACCCGCGAGGAGGTGCGGCTGCCGGTGGGCGAGGCGGCCGAGCACCCGCCGGAGGAGCTGGGCGCGCTGGTGCGGGTGCACGCCAGGGGCGGTGAGCTGGGCCCGGTGGCGCGCATCGAGACCACGCGGCAGCGCTGGCAGCTGGTGGACGCGCACGGGGAGCTGCTGGCCGAGGTGGTGGAGGACCTGGTGTCGGCGCAGGCCGTCCCGGACGGGACCGGGGCCGACTCCTGGCGCGAGATCGAGGTGGAGCTGGGCGAGGGCGGGGAGCCGAAGCTGCTCAAACGGGTGGAGCGGCTGCTGGCCGAGGCGGGCATCCGGCGGTCGACCTCGTCGGCGAAGCTGACCCGGCTGCTGGCCGACCGGCTCTCCTCGCCGGGGCCCGCGCCGGGGTCGGCCGGGACCGCGGGCGGTGTGGTGCTGGCCTACCTGCGGGAGCAGGCGGACGCGCTCAAGCGGCAGGACCCCAGGGTGCGCCGCCAGGAGGACGACGCGGTGCACCAGATGCGGGTGGCGACCCGGCGGATGCGCAGCGCGTTGCAGGCGTTCGGCTCGATCGTCGACCGGGACCGCACGCGCGAGCTGACCGACGAGCTGAAGTGGCTGGCGGGGGTGCTGGGCCAGGCGCGCGACCTGGAGGTGCTGCGCGGGCGGTTCGAGGGCGTGGTCGCCGGGCTGGAGCCCGAGCTGGTGCCCGGACCGGTGGCGGCCCGGCTCACCCGGCACTTCGCGCCGCTGGAGACCGAGGCCCAGCGGGCGCTGGTGGCCGCGCTGGACAGCTCCCGCTACTTCGCGCTGCTGGACGCGGTGGACGCGCTGCTGGCCGACCCGCCGCTGACGCCGCTGGCGGACAGGAAGGCGGTGAAGGTGCTGCCCTCGCTGGTGGAGCGCACCTACCGCAGGCTGGCCAAGCGCGCCGCCGAGGCCACCCGCCACATCGGCGACGACGACACCGCGCTGCACGAGACGCGCAAGGCGGCCAAGCGGCTGCGCTACGCGGTGGAGGCGGTCGAGCCGCTGTTCGGCAAGCGCGCCACCCGCTACCGCAAGCGGCTCAAGGCGTTGCAGGAGCTGCTGGGCGAGCACCAGGACAGCGTGGTGGCGCGGCCCGTGCTGCGGGAGCTGGGCGCGCAGGCGCAGCGCGACAACGAGAACGCGTTCGCGTTCGGTCTGCTGCACGGGCTGGAGCAGGGTCGCGCGCGGCACGCCGAGGAGCGCTTCCCCGCCGCGTGGCGGGCGCTGGGCAGGCCGAAGCTCTCCTGATTGGTCCAGACCTTGACACCGGGTGAGCGGCTTGACACGGTGGGTTCGCCGCCGCCCGCTGCCACCGCGCCGCCAGGAGGATGTCGTGGTCCCCACAGGAATCAGAGCCGGGTTGGGCCGGGTGCTCGCCGCGCTGCTGCTCGTCGGCGGCGTCGCGGGCACGGCGGTGCCCGCCCACGCCGCCGCCCCGGAGTCGCCGTTGCGCACCATCGTGCCCGCGCCCGTGCAGGTCACCCCGCGTCCGGGGGCGGACTTCGCGCTGGAGCCGGATGCCAAGATCCTCACCCAGCCCGGTTCGGCCGAGGCCAGGAAGGCCGGTGAGCACCTGGCGGGCGTGCTGCGCCCGTCCACCGGCTACCGCCTGCCGGTGACGCCCGGCCTGGTGGGCAAGGGCGTGGTGCTGCTGCTGGTCGGCGCGGACCACCGCGTCGGCGCCGAGGGCTACCAGCTCGACGTGACCCGCAAGGCGGTGTTCATCCGCGCCCGCACCGGGGCGGGGCTGTTCGCGGGCGTGCAGACGCTGCGCCAGCTGCTGCCCGCGCGGGTCGAGGCCAGGACCCCGCAGCCGGGGCCGTGGACCGTGCCCGGCGGCAGCGTGCTGGACTACCCGCGCTTCGCCCACCGCGGCGCGATGCTCGACGTGTCGCGGCACTTCTTCTCCGTCGACGAGGTCAAGCGCTACGTCGACCAGATCGCCGCGTACAAGGTCAACCGGCTGCACCTGCACCTGTCCGACGACCAGGGCTGGCGCATCGAGATCAAGAGCTGGCCCCGGCTGACCACCCACGGCGGCAGCACCGAGGTCGGCGGCGGTCCCGGCGGCTTCTACACCCAGGAGCAGTACAAGGAGATCGTGGCGTACGCGCAGTCGCGCCACATCACGGTGATCCCGGAGATCGACATGCCGGGCCACACCAACGCCGCGCTGTCCTCCTACGCCGAGCTGAACTGCGACGGCGTGGCCCCGCCGCTCTACACCGGCATCGAGGTCGGCTTCAGCTCCCTGTGCATCGACAAGGAGATCACCTACCAGTTCGTCGACGACGTGATCGGCGAGCTGGCCGCGATCACGCCCGGCCGGTACATCCACATCGGCGGCGACGAGGCGCACGCCACCACCGACCCGGACTACCAGACGTTCATGGACCGGGTGCTGCCGATCGTGGCCAAGCACGGCAAGGTCGCCACCGGCTGGCACGAGTTCGTCAAGACCGGACCGGACCCGTCGGCGGTGGCGCAGTTCTGGGGCACCTCGCCGGACGCGCCCACCCTGGTCGAGGCCGCCGCGCGCGGCAACAGGATCGTGCTGTCCCCGGCCAACCGGGCCTACCTGGACATGAAGTACCACAAGGACACCCCGCTGGGCCTGAGCTGGGCCGGGTACGTCGAGGTGCGCGACGCCTACGACTGGAACCCCGGCAGCTACCTGCGGGGTGTGCCGGAGTCGGCGATCCACGGCGTCGAGGCCCCGCTGTGGTCGGAGACGCTGAGCGAGTCCGCGCACATCGAGTACATGGCCTTCCCGCGCCTGGCCGCCATCGCCGAGCTGGGCTGGTCCCCGTCGGCCGCGCTGGGCTGGGACGGCTTCCGGGAGCGGTTGGCCGCGCAGGGCCCGCGCTGGCGGGCGGCGGGCGTGAACTTCTACGCCTCGGCCCAGGTGCCCTGGCAGTCCTGACCGGTGCGGTGGGGCGGCAAGTACTACCCGACCGGGTAGTACTTGCCGCCCCACCGGGGGTGCGGGCTAGAACAGCCCCTGGGCGTTCTCGGAGTAGCTGACCAGCAGGTTCTTGGTCTGCTGGTAGTGGTCGAGCATGGCGCGGTGGTTCTCCCGGCCGATGCCGGACTGCTTGTAGCCGCCGAACGCCGCGTGCGCCGGGTAGGAGTGGTAGTTGTTCACCCACACCCGCCCCGCCTGGATCTCCCGGCCCGCGCGGTAGGCCACGCCGCCGTCGCGCGACCACACGCCCGCGCCCAGCCCGTACGGAGTGTCGTTGGCGATCTTGATGGCGTCGTCGAAGTCGTCGAACCGGGTCACCGACACCACCGGCCCGAAGATCTCCTCCCGGAAGACCCGCATCTTGTTGTCGCCCTCGAAGATGGTGGGGGTGACGTAGTAGCCGCCGGACAGCTCGCCGCCCAGGTCCGCGCGCTCCCCGCCGGCGAGCAGCCGCGCCCCCTCGCGCTTGCCGACGTCGATGTAGCCGAGGATCTTCTCCAGCTGCTCGACGCTGACCTGCGCGCCGATCATCGTCTCGGTGTCGAGGGGGTCGCCCTGCCTGATCGCCCTCGTGCGCTCGGTGGCGTCGGCCAGGAACCGGTCGTAGATCGAGCTCTGGATCAGCGCGCGGGACGGGCACGTGCACACCTCGCCCTGGTTGAGGGCGAACATGGTGAAGCCCTCCAACGCCTTGTCGTAGAAGGCGTCGCGGCGCGCGGCCACGTCGTCGAAGAAGATGTTCGGGCTCTTGCCGCCCAGCTCCAGCGTCACCGGGATGATGTTCTCCCCCGCGTAGCGCATGATCAGCCTGCCGGTGCTGGTCTCCCCGGTGAAGGCGACCTTGGCGACGCGGGGGCTGGAGGCCAGCGGCTTGCCCGCCTCCAAGCCGAAGCCGTTGACCACGTTGACCACGCCCGGCGGCAGCAGCTCGGCGATCAGGTTGACCAGCACGTGGATCGACGCGGGCGTCTGCTCGGCGGGCTTGAGCACCACCGCGTTGCCCGCGGCCAGCGCGGGCGCCAGCTTCCAGGCGGCCATCAGCAGCGGGAAGTTCCACGGGATGATCTGGCCGACCACGCCCAGCGGCTCCTGGAAGTGGTAGGCGACCAGGTCGTGGCCGATCTGCGAGATGCCGCCCTCCTGGGCGCGGATGACGCCCGCGAAGTAGCGGAAGTGGTCCACCACCAGCGGCAGGTCCGCCGCCAGCGACTCGCGGATCGGCTTGCCGTTCTCCCACGTCTCGGCCACCGCGAGGGCTTCGAGGTTGTCCTCGACGCGGTCGGCGATGTCGTTGAGCACGCTGGCCCGGTCCGCGGCCGAGGTGCGGCCCCAGGCTCGGGCCGCGCCGTGCGCCGCGTCCAGCGCCCGCTCCACGTCCGGCGCGGTGCCCCTGGCCACTTCGGTGAACACCTCGCCGGTGACCGGGGTCCGGTTCTCGAAGTAGCCGCCCTCGGCGGGTGGCACGTACTCGCCGCCGATGAAGTGGTCGTACCGCTCGCGGTAGCTGACCATGCTGCCCGGTCGCCCTGGTGCCGCGTACTTCGCCATCTGGTCGGCCCTCCCCGCTTCGCCGCGTCGGATGCCGGGAAGTTAGGTGAACCTACGTTGCAGCCGCGTTGCACCCGAACGGATTACATCGGAGGTTGGCACGCGGCCCGTGCTCCGGCCATCCTGGTCCCCCTGGGAGGCAGAGGATGCACAACGACGCGCGCGAGCTCGCCCGCCTGCGCGAAGCGGTGCTGAGCGGATCGCCCGCGCCGGGTGCCCGGCCGCTGATCGTGGAGTCCTGGCGGCGCTCGCTGGCCGCGCGCATCGACCCCGACCGGCACGAGCCGCCGGTGGTGCTGGACCCGCACGAGGTGGCCGACCTGCGCGGCGGGCACCCGCTGGCCGAAGCGCTGCCGGTGCTGCGGGAAACCCTGGTCGGCATCGCGGACGAGGCGGTGCACGTCATGCTCGTCACCGACGCGGAGGGGCGCGTCCTGTGGTGCGAGGGCTCGACGCGGGTGCGCGAGCTGGCCGAGCGGGTGCGGCTGTGCGAGGGCGCGCGGTGGAGCGAGGACGCGATCGGCACCAACGCGATGGGCACCTCGCTGGCCACCGGCTCGTCGGTGACCGTGCACTCGGCCGAGCACCTGGTGCGGACCTACCACGGCTGGACCTGCGCGGCCAGCCCGGTGCACGACCCGGACACCGGCCGCACGCTCGGCGTCGTGGACGTCAGCGGCCCGCTGACCAGCGTGCACCCGGCCACGGCCGCGCTGGTGTCGGCCGCCGCGCGGCTGGCCGAGGCCCAGTTGCGGGCCCGGCTGGCGGCGCGGGAGGAGCGGCTCAGGTCGGTCAACATGCGGCACCTGATCGCGCTGCACGGGGAGCCCGGCGCGCTGCTCAGCCCCACCGGCCGCGTGCTCGCCGCCGAGCCGCACGGCCTGCTGACCTCGCGGGTGGACGTGGACGCGGAGCGGGTGCGCCTGGCCGACGGCCGCGAGGCCGTGGTGGAGCCGCTGGACGAGGGCTACCTGCTGCGGGTGCCGCGGCGGGCGGTGCGGCGGCCGGTGCTGTCGCTGCGGTTCCTGGGCGAGCCCGCCGGGCGGCTGGAGGACCGGGAGCTGGTGCTGACGCTGCGGCACGCCGAGCTGCTGACCGCGCTGGCGCTGCACCCGCGCGGGCTGTCGGCCGAGCAGCTGGCGCTCAAGCTGTACGGCGAGCGCGGCAACCCGACCACGGTGCGGGCCGAGCTGCACCGGTTGCGCGCCCAGCTGGGCGGTGTGCTGCTGACGCGGCCGTACCGGCTGCTGGCCGAGGTGCGCGGCGATTTCCTGGCGGTGCGCGAGGCTTTGCGGGCGCGGGACGTGCCGCGCGCGGCGGCGGCGTACCACGGCGAGCTGCTGCCGCGCTCGGACGCGCCGGTGGTGCGCGAGGAGCGCGAGGACCTGGCGGCGGCGGTGCGCCGGGGCGTGCTCGACTCGGGCGACGTGGAAGCGCTGTGGTGCTACGCCAGCGTCGCCGACGACGCGGAAGTCCTGGACCGCCTGGCCCACCTGCTCCCGCGCACCGATCCCCGGCACGCCCTGGCCACCACCAAGCTCCGCCGCCTCCTCACCACCCCCTGACGCCCACTCCCCCGCGAGTCGAACGCCCAGGTACCGCGAGTTCTACGTTCAGGTAGTGCGAACGCGGCCCCGGCGTCCCCGAGCCGGGCTACCGGGGCCACGGTTCAGCCGAGCCGCCCACTCCGCACAGCGGCGAAGAACGCTCCCACGGCGGCAGGCGTCCAGGCGAGCACCGGCCCGTCGGGGTTCTTGCTGTCCCGCACGGCTAACCTCCCACCGGGCCAGGCGAGCTCGACGCACGAATTGCCGTTCTCACCCGACCTGCCGGCCTTGCGCCACACCAAGGGGAAGCCGGTCATACCAGCCCCTTTCAGTTGTCGCTACGAGCTGCGGCCGCCAGCGTATCCAGCGCAGTCCGTGTGTCCACAGGTGAGAGTGCAGCAGCACTGATCTGCTCGAATAGGTCGACGTGGGCTTGGACCTCACGCTGCTTCTCGTAGTACGTAGCGGACAGCCACCCTTCGGCGTAGGCGACATCCATGCCCGGCGCAGGATCGAACCGCAGCACCGAGAAGGCATACCCCATGCCTCGGTAAGGACCAGCCGACTTCGGCATGAGTTGGAGGTTGACGTGCGGCAACCTCGACATGAGGATCAAGTGCTCGATCTGTGTCGCGATCACTTGAGGACTGCCGACAACCCTGCCGAAGACTTCTTCATCGAG
The DNA here is from genome assembly GCF_017876325.1 of Saccharothrix coeruleofusca. Classification (NCBI taxonomy): domain Bacteria; kingdom Bacillati; phylum Actinomycetota; class Actinomycetes; order Pseudonocardiales; family Pseudonocardiaceae; genus Saccharothrix; species Saccharothrix coeruleofusca. The sequence goes on along the minus strand of NZ_JAGINV010000001.1, from coordinate 275,323 downwards.
GATCACTCGCAGGCGCGGCGGGTTCGCACCGGTCAGTCGGCGCTGACGTTCAGCACGCAACTCCACTGCCTGTCGCAGCTCTGTCTCAGTTGCATCCGGTTTCGATATCAACCGTACAGCCCTGATGTACTCGGGCACTTGTAGTAGTCCAGCGACGAACGCCGTCTCCAAGGTCCAGACTTCGGTGGCGTACGACTCCAACTTGACGTAGTCCCTGGCGAAATCAGCCACGACGTCGGCATGAGCCACCAGCAAACCGCGCTGGTTGCTCTCCCTCGCCATCCGTAGCAACATGTCCAACTCCGGGGATGCCACGCCATAGGCACCCGCCAAGAGTCGGACGTTCTTCTCCAAGATCGCTTGCTCCGCGTTTTCGATCTTCGAGATGGTCGATCGACTCAGACCGGTCGCCCTGACTACATCGTCCTGGGTCATGCGCGCTTCGTCACGCAACTCGGCAAGGCGGTAGGCCAGCTGCCTGCGACGGATCGGCGGTGCCGGCTTCGGCTCAGCGGTCATGGCACTCCTCGAATCAGGACGCACCCCAGTCTGCCGGTCCTGATCACCTGATGGAGAACGGGTTCACTCGAACGATATGTTCCCCACGCGACGTTCCTGACGCTACATTTTCGTCTGGCCGCTCACCTTGCTCCACTACCTCCCGCGAGGAACCGAGGTGAGGTTCTGACCATCAGGCCTTACTTCGGGTTCGAACATGGAGGTGCAGGTGGACGGCGAGTTCTGGATCACCTTGGTTATGGGCGCAATCGCCGGATTCACCGTCGCGGCAACGATCGCTCCCCTCCTGGTGGCTCGCAGAGTGCACCAACTAGTGCGCACCGAGGTTCGAGCCGCACTACAAGCTGGCGTCGGGCGAGCCAGCGGCAGGCACCGACGAGCCGCCTGATTCCACAACTACCGAAAGGCACACCGCATGAACGAGCTCGCCGATCAGGAACCGCTGTGGGACGAAGCCGGGTTCGCCGACTTCCTCCAGGGGCTCGCCCAGGACGACGCGCCACGGCTGTTCGCCATCGCCCACGAGTACGGCACCCGCCAGGACGGCTGGATCGCCGCGTGGGGCATGGCCTTCGCCGACCGCGCCGACGTCGTGTCCACCGAAGGCGATTTCCGCGCCACGGCCAAGGACCCGGACAGCGCGCTGGCCACCTTCGAGCGCTTCAAGGGTGGCGAGGACGTGAAGCTGCACCTGCTGTGGGTCAAGTCGTAGCTCAACCACAGAACCGCGCCTGCAAGTACCACCCGACCCACCGAAATGGGCCGCTGACTACTACTGAGGTTTGTTTTTGGGGTTGATGTGGCTGGTTGCGGTCGCGGAATGGCCGTCGGTGTGTTAAGCCGGGACGATGAGGCTGGGTGGTGGTCTGACCGGCCCGGAGCGTCAGGAGCGTGAACAGGTCCGGCTCAGGGCGGCGGACCTGTTCGACCAGGGGATGTCCCAGGCCGATATCGCCCGCCTGCTGGGCGTGAGCCCGCAGGCGGTGTCGCAGTGGCGCAAACACTTCACCGAACACGGTGTCGACGGGCTGCTCTCGGCAGGCCCGTCGGGTGCGCGGTGCTACCTCGACGACGAGCAGATCCGCACGGTGCTGCGGGAACTGGACAAGGGCCCGGCCGCGCACGGCTGGGCCGACCAGCGCTGGACCCTGGCCCGCATCGGCCGGGTGATCACCGAGACCACCGGCGTGGTCTATGCCGCCCCCGACGGCATCTGGCGCCTGCTGCGCCGCATCGGCTGGTCCTGGCAGATGCCCCGCACCCGCGCCCTGGAACGCAACGAGGAGGTGATCACCGCCTGGCGCACCGAGGTGTGGCCGCGGGTAAAACATCCGCGGGCCAGACAGCGTGGATCTGCTTCCAGGACGAAGCGGGCGCCTCGATGACCCCACCCACCCGACGCACCTGGTCCCCGGTGGGCCGCACCCCCGAACTGCGCATCGCCGGACGACATCGCAACGGCATCAGCCTGGCCGGCATCTGCTGCTACCACCCCGACCGGGCACCGGTACTGCTCTACGCCACCCGCGAGCACAGCTTCACCAACACCACCTTCCCCGCCCTGCTCACCCGACTGCACCGCCGCCTCAACGCCCCCATCGTGCTGATCTGGGACAACCTCTCGGCACACCTGTCGGGCAAGACCCTGCAATACACCAAGGACAACACCGCCTGGCTGACCGTGGTCCAACTGCCCGCCTACGCCCCCGACCTCAACCCCACCGAAGGCGTCTGGGCACACCTGAAAAACACCAGCCTGGCCAACCTGGCCGCCCGCAGTCTCCCCGAACTCACCCACGCCGCCCGCCGCGGACTACGCCACATCCAACGCCACCCCGCCCTGCTCGCCGGCTTCCTCACCCACACCGGCCTCACCCTCGACCCCACCCCATCAACCCCATAATCAAACCCCGGTACCCGCCTCATGGTCCGCCGAGCCGGGTAGTAGTTACGCGCCCGTCAGGGGGCCACGGGTAGTACTTGCAGGCGCGATTGGTGGTTGGCCGTGGACCCGGATGACGGACGCGGCGACCACCGCCGCTACGGAGCCGAATCCGCCCGCGTGGTCATTCCGGTCCACAAAACCGGCCCCGCCTAGGCTGGGCCGCATGGGCTACTTCTCGCCGGGTGACGTGGTGCTGCGCCGCGAGGTGCTGCACGGCAGGCCCTGGTCGGTGATGCCGCTGCGGGTCGTCGAGGACGGGCCGGACCTGCTGGTGACGTTCAGCGTCCCCGGCACGGTGCTGGGTTTCCCGCCGCACCACCGCCCGCACGGCTGGCAGCTCAAGGGGAACACGGTCTGGCGCGGCCACGGCAGGCTGCAGCTGCACCGCCCGGACCTGGCCTACTCGGTGGACCTGTTCTGGCACGGCCCGCAGCGCCGATTCGCGGGCTGGTACCTCAACCTGCAGGACCCGTTCCGCCGCACCCCCGAGGGCTTCGACACCCTCGATCACGAGCTGGACTACGAGGTGGCCCCGGACGGCACCTGGCAGGAGCTGGACCGCGAGGACTTCGAGCGGCAGGTGGTGGAGGGCAAGTACTCCGCCGAGCAGGCCGAGTCGATCCGCGCGACGGGCCGGGAGATCGTGGCGATGCTGACCGCCGGGACGACGTGGTGGGACCCGGCGTGGGCGCGGTGGGAGCCGGACCCGGACTGGCCGGTCCCGGTGCTGCCCGAGGGCTGGGAGGACTACCCGCAGCCGTGAAGGTCACCCCGCTGTCCCCGGAAACCCTGGTCGCCGAGCTGGTCGACCGGATCGACGCGCTGCCCCGCGACGGCCACGCGCGGGTGGTCGTCGACGGCGCCACCGCGACCAACCCGCACGAGCTGGCCGACGCGCTGGTGGACCCGCTGCGCGCGCTGGGCCGCCCGGTGCTGCGCGTGTCGGCGAAGGACTTCCTGCGCCCGGCGTCGGTGCGGCTGGAGCACGGCCGCACCGACCCGGAGTCGTTCCGGCACTCCTGGACCGACACCGGCGGTCTGCTGCGCGAGGTGCTGGAGCCGCTGGACCCCGGCGGCAGCGGCCGGGTCCTGCCGGCGCTGTGGAACGCCGAGACCGACCGGGCCAGCCGCGCGGACTACGTGGCGCTGGCCCCCGGCGGGGTGCTGCTGCTGGACGGCACGCTGCTGCTGGACAAGTGGCTGCCGTTCGAGCTGGCGGTGCACCTGTGGTTGTCGCCGGGCGCTCTGCGGCGCCGGACCCCGCCGGAGTGGCAGTGGACGCTGCCCGCCTACGACGACTACGAGCCGCAGGCGGACCTCGTGGTGCGCTACGACCACCCCAACCGGCCCGCGCTCGTGGGTACAGTGGAGGGGTGACCCGGCTCCAGCTGCTCTTCGCGCTGCACCTGCCGGGCCTCTTCGCGCTCACCCTGCTGCACTCCCCCGCCGAGCTGCTGGCCGCCGTGACGGCCGTGGCGGTGGTCGTGCTGCTGCTCACCGCCACACCCGCGGTGCGGAGCGCGCCCGCGTGGATCAGGTCCCTGTCGCTGCGCGAGAGGTCGCTGCGCGCCGCTTTCCTGCGGTTGCGCGACCCCGACGCGGCGGGGCGCCCCCGTCCCCGAGCGCCGGGGCTCGGCCCCGCCGCTGTCTAGTCGACGTCCCGAACGCTCGGTTCAGAGTGCGCGAACGCTCGGTTCGCGGTGCTCGAACGCGCGGTTCGCGTGATCGGCAGGGGCAGTGGCCGCCGGTCCCTGACCACGTGAAGACCCGGCGGAGCCGGGTCGATCCAACACGGAGTTCCCCATGTTCCACGCCTTGGGCTCTGCCCTGTCCTCGTTCGCCGCGCCCGCGCTCGCCATCGTCCTGTTCACCGCCGTGGTCCGCCTGCTGATGCACCCGCTGGCCCGCGCCGCCGTGCGCGGCGAGAAGGCCCGCGCGGCGCTGGCGCCGCAAGTCCGGAAGTTGCAGGAGAAGTACGGCAAGGACCCGGTCAAGCTCCAGGAGAAGACCGTGGAGCTGTACCGGGAGTCGGGCACCTCGCTGTTCGCGGGCTGCCTGCCCGCGCTGGTGCAGGCGCCGTTCTTCATGATCATGTACCGCCTGGTGACCACGCCCAGCCCGCTGCTGGAGGACACCCTGCTCGGGGCGCCGCTGGGCGCGCACTGGCTGGGCGAGTTCGGCCACACCCCGGTGTTCCTGGCCCTGTTCGCCGCGCTGACCGCGGTCGCCTACGGGACCTTCCGCTGGCAGGCCGGGATCGCCGCGGACAGCGGTGCGCCGCAGCTGCCCCTGGCGAGGCTGCTGCGGCTGCTGCCGTTCGGCACGGTGCTGGTGGCCGCCGTGCTGCCGCTGGCGGCGGGCGTCTACCTGCTGACCACCACTACTTGGACGCTGCTGGAGCGAGCGCTGCTGCACCGCGCAATTCAGCTCCCGCCTCGTGCAGGTGGCGCAGCACGTGCCCGTACGAGGTGAACAGGCCGCACTCGGCGTAGGAGATGGCGTGCCGGGCGCAGAAGTCGCGCACGATGACCTGCGCCCGGCGCAGGTTGGGCCGGGGCATCGACGGGAACAGGTGGTGCTCGATCTGGTAGTTCAGCCCGCCCAGCAGCACGTCGGTGAACCAGTTGCCGGTCACGTTGCGCGAGGTCAGCACCTGCTTGCGCAGGAAGTCCAGCTGGTGCCCGGCCGACAGCACCGGCATCCCCTTGTGGTTGGGCGCGAAGGAGCACCCCATGTAGACGCCGAACAGGCCCTGGTGCACGGCGATGAACGCCACCGCCTTCAGCGGTGACATCACCAGGAACACGGCGGTCAGGTAGCCCACGACGTGCACCGCCAGCAGGACCAGCTCCAGCCGCCAGCCGCGGACCGAGCGGCGGACCGCGGCGGCGGTGCTGATCGCGTGCAGGGAGAAGCCTTCCAGCAGCAGGAGGGGGAAGAACAGCCAGGCCTGGTTGCGCACCACGAACCGGAAGAAGCCGCGCTTGCGCTGCGCCTGCTCGGCGCTGAACGCCAGCACCGCGATGTCGACGTCGGGGTCCTCGTCCTCGTGGTTGGGGTTGGCGTGGTGGCGGCTGTGCTTGCCCATCCACCAGCCGTAGCCCACGCCGATGAGCAGGTTGCCCAGCAGCAGGCCGGTGGTCTCGTTGGCCCGCTTGCCCGCGAAGACCTGGCGGTGGCCCGCGTCGTGGCCGAGGAAGGCGATCTGGGTGAACACCACGGCCAGCACGGCGGCCACCGCGAGCTGCCACCAGGAGTCGCCGATCAGGACCAGCGCCACGCCGGTCGCGGCGAGGGCGGCCAGCACGCCGCCCAGCCGCCACAGGTAGAAGGGGATTCGCCGGTCGAGCAGGCCGGCCTGCTTGACCTCGCGCGACAGCTCGGCGAAGTCGCTGCCACGCCTGCTCGGTGCTTCGGGAGTCACCCCTCACAAACTACGGCCTCGCCGCCGCGGCTTCATGACAGGCGCAGTTGCAGTTGGGCGAACAACCGCATCAGGGGGTCGTCCAGGTCGAACCCGCCGAGCGCGGCGGCGCGGCGCACCCGGTAGCGCAGGGTGTTGGGGTGGATGTGCAGGCCCGCCGCCGCGGCCCGCACGTCGCCGAACGCGTCGAGGTAGGCCAGCAGCGAGCGGGCCAGCTCGGGGGGCAGCCCGGTCAGCCGGGGGTCGCGCACGCGCGGGTGCTCGGCCAGCAGCGCCAGCGTCTCGCTGACCAGCACCCGCGACCGCACGTCGGCCAGCGTGGCGACCTCGGCGTCCAGGTCGCGGCCCATCGCGTCGAGCACCCGGTCGGCCTCGCCCCTGGAGAGCACGACCTCGTCCACCGAGGGCACCGTCGAGCCGATGGCCGCCTGCACGCGCAGCCCCATGTGCCTGCGCGCGGCGGCGACGATCTCCCTGGTCAGCGGCAGCAGCGACACGCCGGGCGGCAGGTCGGGCAGCAACGCGTAGGTGCGCCCGCCGGACTGGCTGACCAGGGCGCTGCGCCGGTAGGCGGCGGCGTGCACGGAGATCAGCCCGGTCATCTCGGCGCGGCGCAGCTCGACCTGGGTGCGGTCCGCACCGTCGCCGCCGCGCAGCGCGAACACCACGACGGCGGCGGGCTTGGCCGGGTCCGCGCCGATCTGGTCGGCCGCCGACGCGGCGTCCACCCGGCCGTCGAGCAGGGCGGTCAGCAGGTTCTCCCGGAAGGCGGCGGTGGGCTCGCGCTGCCGCACCAGGTGCAGCGCGGTGACCCGCGCCGCGCCCAGCAGCGCCCGCTCGGCCTGCTCGGTCAGCGGGGTGGCGCCCTCCTGCACCCAGATCGAGCCCAGCGGCCTGCTGCCCGCGTGGATGCCGATCGCGATGCGCCGCCGGATGCCCAGCTCGGGCCGCTCGTCGACGCGCACGACCTCCTCGCCCGCGCGCAGCCGCTGGTAGACGCCCCACTCGCGGAGCATCGCCAGGTACGGTTCGGGGCCCTGCCTGCCCAGGATGGACAGCCTGCGCAGCTCGTCGACCTCGTCGCTGGAGCGCGAGTAGGCCAGCACCCGGCTGGCGGTGTCCTCGATGCTGACGATGCCGCCGGTCAGCGCGGCGATGGTCTGGGCCAGCCCGAACAGGTCGCCCGAGACCTCCCCCGCGTCGGCGGTCAGCCGAGCGCTGCCCACCACGGCCCTGACCAGCGACTCCAGGTGCTCCCACCGCACGTCCGGGCGCACCGCCAGCAGCGCGACGCCCGCGTCCGCGGCGGCCTGCCGCAGCACCGGCGCGGGCGCGTCGACCTTGACCGCCACCGCCGCCGCGCCCGCGGCCCCGGCGGCCCGCACCAGCGGCAGCGCCGCCCGCCCCCGCGCGCCGATGACCAGCGCGAAGTCGCCGGGGCGCACGTCGGGGGCGTCGTCGGGGTCGAGGATCACCACGTCGAGCACGTCCACCGCCAGGCCGTGCGGGGCCACCTGGACCTCCACCAGCGGGTCACCCAGCGCGACCAGGACCTGACTCAGGCTCACGGCTTTTGTCCATTCGTACAACGGCGGTGCCGCAAGCCTAGTCGCGCGGATAACGGGCAGCCGGGGGTGGAGACCTACCGTTCTGGGTACCGCAAGCACGTCGAAGGGAGCCGCTCGTGGATGCCGTGACCAAGGTGCCCGCACCGGTGAACGAGCCCGTCCTGACCTACGCGCCCGGCTCGCCCGAACGCGCGCGGCTGCAGGCGAAGCTGGCCGAGCTGGCCAAGGAGCCGCTGGAGCTGACCCTGACCATCGGCGGCGAGCAGCGCGTCGGCGGCGGCGAGCGCTTCGACGTGGTGCAGCCGCACAACCACCGCGCCGTGCTGGGCACCTTCCGGGGTGCCACCCAGCGGGACACCGAGGACGCGCTCAAGGCCGCCCGCGAGGCCGCGCCCACGTGGCGGGCGATGTCCTTCGACGACCGCGCCGCGATCCTGCTGCGCGCCGCCGAGCTGCTGTCCGGCCCGTGGCGGGCCACGCTCAACGCGGCCACCATGCTGGGCCAGTCCAAGACCGCCGTGCAGGCCGAGATCGACGCCGCCTGCGAGCTGGCCGACTTCTGGCGCTTCAACGTCCACTTCGGACGCCAGCTGCTGGCCGAGCAGCCGCAGTCCAGCCCCGGCGTGTGGAACCGCACCGACCACCGCCCGCTGGAGGGCTTCGTCTACGCGATCACGCCGTTCAACTTCACCGCCATCGCGGGCAACCTGCCCACCGCGCCCGCGCTGATGGGCAACGTGGTGCTGTGGAAGCCCTCGCCCACGCAGACCCTCGCCGCGCACCTGACCATGCGGCTGCTCGAAGAGGCCGGGATGCCGCCCGGCGTGATCAACCTGCTGCCCGGTGACGGGCTGGCGGTCTCCGAGGTCGCGCTGAACTCCCCGGACCTGGCTGGCATCCACTTCACCGGCTCCACCAGGACCTTCCAGCACCTGTGGGGCCAGGTCGGCGCGAACATCGCGGGCTACCGCGCCTACCCGCGCATCGTCGGCGAGACCGGCGGCAAGGACTTCGTGCTGGCCCACCCGTCGGCCGACCTCGACGTGCTGCGCACCGCGCTGGTCCGCGGCGCGTTCGAGTACCAGGGCCAGAAGTGCTCGGCGGCCTCCCGCGCCTACCTGCCGCGCTCGGTGTGGAACCGGGTCAAGGACGCCTTCCTGGCCGACGTCGAGTCGCTGACCATGGGTGACGTCACCGACTTCTCCAACTTCATGGGCGCGGTGATCGACCGGCGCTCGTTCGACAAGCTCTCCGGCGTGCTCGACGCCGCGCGCTCGGACTCCTCGCTGGAGGTCGTCGCGGGCGGCACCGCCGACGACACCGACGGCTTCTTCGTGCGGCCGACCGTGCTGCTGGGCAGCAACCCCGAGCACGAGGTGTTCACCACCGAGTACTTCGGCCCGGTGCTGGCGGTGCACGTGTTCGACGACGCCGACTACGACACCGTGGTCACGCAGATGGAGAGCGCCGCGCCCTACGGCCTCACCGGCGCGATCATCGCCAACGACCGGGCGGCCATCGCGCACGCGCAGGAGCGGCTGCGGTTCGCCGCGGGCAACTTCTACATCAACGACAAGCCCACCGGGGCGGTCGTCGGCCAGCAGCCCTTCGGCGGCGGTCGCGCGTCGGGCACCAACGACAAGGCGGGCTCGGTGCACAACCTGCTGCGCTGGGTGAGCCCGCGCTCGATCAAGGAGACCTTCGTGGCTCCGACCTCCTACCGCTACCCGCACCAGGGGTGATGACCGTGCTCCGCTCCACGCTGCTGGCCGCCTCGCGGTCGACCGCCGCGCGCTCGCTGGTCGAGCGCACCCCGCTGACCCGGCCGGTCGTGCGCCGGTTCATCGCGGGCGACGACCTGGACGCGGCCATCCGCACCACCGGCGAGGTGCTCGCCGACGGCCGCCTGGTCACCCTCGACCACCTCGGCGAGGACACCCGCGACGCCGAGCAGGCCGACGCCACCGTCACCGCCTACCTGGACCTGCTGGGCAGGCTGTCCGACGCCGGGTACGCCGACCGCGCCGAGGTCTCGGTGAAGCTGTCCGCGGTGGGCCAGTTCCTGCCCACCGACGGGGAGAAGATCGCCCTGGAGAACGCCCGGCGGATCTGCGCGGCGGCGGGCGCGGCGGGCACCACGGTCACCCTGGACATGGAGGACCACACCACCACCGACTCGACCCTGGGCATCCTGCGCGAGCTGCGGGTGGACTTCCCGTGGGTGGGCGCGGTGCTGCAGGCCTACCTCAAGCGCACCGAGCAGGACTGCCGGGACCTGGCGCACGCCGGGTCGCGGGTGCGGTTGTGCAAGGGCGCCTACCAGGAACCCGCCTCGGTGGCCTATCAGGACAAGGCGGACGTGGACCTGTCCTACGTGCGCTGCCTGAAGGTGCTCATGGCGGGCGAGGGCTACCCGATGGTCGCCTCGCACGACCCGAGGCTCATCGCCATCGCCGCCGACCTGGCCCGCGACCGCGCCAAGGACGGCTACGAGTTCCAGATGCTCTACGGCATCCGGCCCGAGGAGCAGCGCAGGCTGGCCGCCGAGGGCAACCGGATGCGGGTGTACGTGCCCTACGGCGACCAGTGGTACGGCTACTTCATGCGCAGGCTCGCCGAGCGTCCCGCGAACGTGGGGTTCTTCCTGCGGTCGCTGGTCACGACGAGCTGACCTCCGGCTGGTCGCGCGCGGCCATGGCGCGCATCCGCCGCCGGGCGGCCTCCGGGTCGGGGTGGGCGCGCACCACCTCGTCGGCGGCCGCCACGGCCCGGATGAACCGGTCCGGGGTGGCCCTGGCCGTGCGCAGCACCAGCACCGCCCGGTGCGCCAGCTCCAGCGCGGTGTCCAGCTCCCGGCCCGTCTCGGCGCACAGCCGGGCCAGCAGCGACAGCGCGTCGGCGTAGCGCAGCTCGGTGCGCAGCTGCTCGGGCGTGCGGGCCAGGTGCCACAGCAGCAGGGCGCCGCGGGCGCGGGGCAGCGCCCTCGGGTCCGCCGCGCCGTGCAGCAGCACGGCGGTGTGGTGCACGGCCATGGCGAACGCGATGGGCGCGCCGCGGTGGTGGCCCAGCAGGTCGCGCCAGATGTCCGCGGCCTGCTCGGCCAGCCGCAGCGCCCACCCGTGGTGCTCGATCCCGGCCAGCGCGGTGGCCAGGGCGTGCAGCGCGCCCGCCAGCCCGCCCGCGCGGGTCATCAGCAGCCGCCGGGGCAGCCGCCGCTGCGCCGCCAGCACCTCCTCCACCAGCGCGCCCGCCTCGTACTCGCGACCGGCCACCAGCAGCAGCCTGGCCAGCCGGGCCTGCGCGACGACCAGGTCCACCTCGTGCCGCACGGGGTGCTCGGCGGCCAGCGGTCGCGCCAGGAGCACCGCCTCCTCCGCGGCGGCCACCCGGTCGGCGGGCTCGGGCAGCGCGTCGACCAGCGCGACCAGCGACGCGGCCAGCTCCGCCCGCGCCGCGGGCTCGCCGTCCCCGGCCAGCCGCCGCCGCAGCGCCACGGCCTCCCGCGACACCTTCAGCGCCTCGCCCATGCGCTCGGAGCGCAGCAGGACCGCGCCCAGCGCCTCCAGCGCCCCGGCCAGCTCCGGCTCGAACGCGGCCGGGTTGGCCTCGGCCAGCCTGCGCAGCACCCCGATCGCCTCGCGCAGCACGCTGCGGGCCCGTTCGCACTGCCCGAACCCGGACAGCAGCGCGGCGATCGAGACCAGCGTCCTGGCGTGCTCGGGCTCGTAGCGCGGGTCGGCCTGCGCGACCTTGCGCCACCGCCGCACGGCCGCGTCGGCCGCGCCCAGCCCCTCCCGCTTGCGGTCCACGTCGAACAGCCGCACCGCGAGGTGGTGGCTGGCCTTGGCGAAGTCCAGCCGGAACCGCGTCGGGTCGTCCTTGGCCAGCTGCTGGTAGAGCACCGAGGCGCTGGTCAGCGCGGTCAGCGCGTCCTCGCGCCGGTCCACCGCGGCGTAGCGGGCGCTCAGCCGCTCCAGCGCGGCGGCCAGCTCGGGCGTGCCGTCCCCGTCCTCGGCGACCTGGCCGCGCAGCTGGACGGCCTCCTCGGCCGCCGCCAGCGCGTCCTGCTCGCGGCCGACCGCGACCAGCCGCAGCCCCAGCTCGTCCAGCGCGTCGGCCAGCGCGCCCCGGTGCTCGCGCGGGTCGGCCGCGACCAGCTCCCGGTACAGCGCGACCTCGCGTCGCGACGCCTCCACCGCCTCCTCGCGCAGCGAGGCCAGCGCGGCGCGGGCGCTGAGCATCCGGTGCAGCTCGGCCAGCTCCAGCCGGTCCGCGTGCGGCGCGCGTTCCCGCAGCAGGGTGCGGGTGAGCACGGCGGGCAGCGGGTCGCGGTGGAACCGCTCGTCGTGGAACACGTGCCCGGCCACGGCCCGCGCGATCGCCGGGCACTGCGCCAGGGTGACGAGGGTGGCGCCGCTCGCGGTGCGCACGAGGTCCGGTTCGGCGCTGAACAGGGCTTCGACGCGGCGGCGCGCGTGCGGCCAGCGCTCGGCGGCGCGCAGCAGGGTCTCCAGCGCGTCCGGGGAGCGCTCGGGCTCGATGCGCTCGTCCAGCAGCGTCACCGCGAGCACGTCCTCGGCCAGCTTGCCGGGCGGCGGCGGGGCCGGGTCGACGCTGACCAGCCAGCGCACCAGCTCCTGGCCGCCCGCGTGGGCGTTCGCGCCGTGCACCGCGGCCAGCGCCGCCAGGTGCAGGTCGAACGTGGTGGCCGAGGCGGGGGCGGGGCCGGTGGGCGCGGGCAGGTCCAGGGCGGCGGCGAAGTGCTCGCAGGCCGAGGCGAACGAGGTCGCGGGGTCCTCCGGCGAGGGCGCCAGGACCAGCTCGGCGGTGGTGTAGTCGAGCTCGCCCGCGTGCTGCCGCAGCGCCGACCACCACCAGCCCGCGGCGCGGGCGGTCAGCAGCACGCGGACGTGCGCGGCGGGCGTGGTCACGGGTTCCCGCAGGAGCCGGAGCAGCGCGGGCCACGGCCAGCGGTCGGCGTCGTCGACCACGACCAGCACCCGGTCCGGTTCGGCGTCGCGGGCGGCGAACTCCCCGGTCAGCCGCGTCCGGCCGGAGCCGGCCGGACCGTGCAGGAGCAGCAGCGACCAGGGGCTGTCGGCGTCGCGCCAGCGCCTCAACCGGTCCAGCTCGGCCTCCCGGCCGTGGAAGGGCACGACCTCGCGTCGCGGGTCCAGCAGCTCAGCGACAGACGGCGTCCGATCCACGCGCCCATGGTCCCCAGCTACAGCCGCCACGAAAGAGATCCCCGGCCCCACCCCAACGGGCCCACCCCCCGCGCCTGCAAGTACTACCCGACGTGTCCACCAGGGCCGTCAACTACTACCCGACGTCGCGAGCGCCCGGTGCTCGCCACCGGAATTGTCGGGGGTGTGGCGCAAGATGAGCTGTGCTCATCGCCCTCGTGTCGCACGCGGAGAACGCCGGTCGGCTCCGGCCGCTCTCCGACTCCGGCGTGCCCGAGGGGCCCGTGGTGGAGACCGCCGACCTCGCGGGCGCGGTGGCCGAGCACGAGGCCAGGCACCGCCCCCGCTGGCTGTGGGCGGCCACCGCCGAGGTCTACCCGGCCCTGCTGGCCAGGGGTGTGCGCGTGGAGCGCTGCCTGGACCTGCACCACGCCGAGTCGCTGCTGCTGGCCTACCAGGGCCGCCACCACGAGCCCAAGGAGCTGCCCGCCGCAGTGGCCAGGCTGGCGGGCTTGCCGCCGCCCGAGGACCGGGGCCCGCGCAAGCGCGACGCCCAGCCCACCCTGTTCGAGCCCGAGCAGGAGCCGCTGCCCGGCGGCGCGGACCCGCTCGACGCCGTCGTGGCGGTGCACGCCGCGCAGCAGCGGGTCGCCGCGACCCTGCCGCACGCCGATCCGCTGCGCCTGCTGCTCGCCGCCGAGTCGGCCAGCGCGCTGGCCGCCGCCGAGATGACCCACCACGGGCTGCCGTGGCGGGCCGACGTGCACGAGGCGCTGCTGGCGCAGCTGCTGGGGCCGCGCACCGCGCCGGGCGTGCGGCCCGCGCGGCTGGCGGAGCTGGCCGACCGGATCACCGAGGCGTTCGGCGGCAAGCCGGTCAACCCAGACCACCCGCCGGGCGTGGTGCGGGCGTTCGCCAGGGAGGGCATCGACATCCCGTCGGCGCGGGCCTGGGTGCTCAAGTCGGTGGACCACCCGGCGGTGGAGCCGCTGCTGGCCTACAAGGAGCTGGCCAGGCTGTGGGTGGCGCACGGCTGGTCGTGGCTGGACGCCTGGGTGGCCGACGGCCGGTTCCGGCCGGACTACGTGGTCGGCGGCGTGGTGTCGGGCCGGTGGGCCACGCGCGGCGGGGCGGCGCTGCAGATCCCGCGCACGCTGCGCACGGCGGTGCGCGCCGATCCGGGGTGGCGGCTGGTGGCCGCCGACGCCGCGCAGCTGGAGCCCAGGGTGCTCGCCGCGCTGTCCGGCGACCGCGAGCTGGCCGCCGCCTCCGCCGGGGACGACCTCTACACCGCGCTGGCGGCCGGGGCGTTCGAGGGCGACCGGCACAAGGCGAAGACGGCGATGCTGTCGGCGATGTACGGCGGCACCAGCGGTCCGGCCGCCGCGCTGCTGGCCGTGCTGCGCCGCCGCTTCCCCGAGGCGGTCGGCTACGTGGAGGCCGCGGCGGTGGCGGGCGAGCAGGGCCGGATGGTCCGCTCCCGGCTGGGCCGGACCAGCCCGCCGCCCTCGGCGGCGTGGCGCGAGGTGACCGGCAGCGCCGACGACGACGAGGACTCGCTGCGCCGCTCCCGCCGGGCCGCGCGGGACTGGGGCCGGTTCACCCGCAACTTCGTGGTGCAGGCCAGCGCGGCGGACTGGACCGCGGCGCTGCTGGGGGCGCTGCGGCGCAGGCTGCACGCCGTCTCCCCGCAGGCGCACCTGGTGTTCTTCCAGCACGACGAGGTTCTGGTGCACTGCCCGGCGCCGCTGGCCGAGCAGGTGTGCGCGCAGATCACCGCGGCGGGTGAGGAGGCGTCCCGGCTGGTGTTCGGGGCGACGCCGGTGCGGTTCCCGCTCAAGGCGGTGCCGGTGGACAGCTACGCCGACGCGAAATAGGGGTCGTTGCGCCGTTCGGGTGATTGAGACCCGGCCGTGAGAGCGCTCTCATGAAAGCGCTCGCAGTGCAACACCGTGACAAGGAGGTCACCCGCGCATGGAGCCCCGAAGCAACCGCGCCCGACGCGCGCTGGTCGCCGCCGCGGCCGTGCTCGCCGCGGCGCCGGCGGCGGTCGCCGTCACCACGCCCGCCAACGCGTCCGTGCCCTCGACCCCGCCGGGCTGGACGCTGCAGTGGAGCGACGACTTCACCGGCGCCGCGGGCAGCCTGCCCTCGTCGTCGAACTGGATCTTCGACCTGGGCCACAACTACCCCGGCGGGCCCGCCAACTGGGGCACCGGGGAGATCCAGAACTACACCAACAGCCCGAACAACATCAAGCTCGACGGCGCGGGCAACCTGCGCATCACCGCCCTGCGCGACGGCGCGGGCAACTGGACCTCCGCCCGCATCGAGACGCAGCGGTCGAACTTCAAGCCGCCGGCGGGCGGCAAGCTCGCCATCGAAGGCCGCATCCAGATGCCCAACGTCACCGGCGATGCCGCGCTGGGCTACTGGCCCGCGTTCTGGGCGCTCGGCTCGCCCTACCGGGGCAACTACTGGAACTGGCCCGCCATCGGCGAGTTCGACATCATGGAGAACGTCAACGGCCTCAACTCCGTGTGGGGCGTGCTGCACTGCGGCGTGAACCCCGGCGGGCCGTGCGACGAGACCAACGGCCGCGGCGCCAGCCGCGCCTGCCCCGGCTCGTCCTGCCAGTCCGCGTTCCACACCTACCGGTTCGAGTGGGACGACGGCGCCAAGGAGCTGCGCTGGTACGTCGACGGCCAGCAGTTCCACACCGTCAGCCAGAGCCAGCTCGGCGCGGAGACGTGGAACAACATGACCAACCACGCGGGCTACTTCATCCTGCTCAACCTGGCCATGGGCGGCGCGTTCCCCAACGGCGTGGCGGGCTTCAACACCCCCACCGCGGCCACCGTGCCCGGTCACTCGCTGGTGGTCGACTACGTGGCGGTGTGGTCCAGCGGCAACGGCGGCGGCGAGAACCCCGGCGGCAGCGGCTGGGACGCCTACGGTGAGATCCAGGCCGAGCAGGCCACGTCCCGCTCCGGCGGCACCGTCGAGGGCGGGCAGGCCGTGGCGCAACTGGGCAACGGCAACTCGCTGAAGTTCTCCGGCGTCCGGTTCGGCAGCCGCACCGCCACGCAGTTCAACGCCCGCGTGGCCTCCGGCGCGGCCAGCGGCGTCAGCGGGCTGGTCGAGGTGCGGCTGGACAGCCCGACCGCGACCCCCGTGGGCAGCTTCGCCATCGCCAACACCGGCGGCTGGCAGAGCTGGCGGACGGTGCCCGCGAACATCGCGGGGGTGACCGGCACGCACGACGTCTACATCACCTTCACCAGCGGCCAGCCCGCACCGTTCACCAGCGTCGACTGGATCAAGTTCGGCTGACCCCAGCGTCTGCAAGTACTACCCGCCCCGCCGCGACGGGCCGCTGACTACTACCCGCCCCACAACGCGGGTAGTAGTTACGCGCTCCCAGGAGCCGCACGGGTAGTACTTGCAGACGTGTTTGTTGGGTGGGGCGGCGCTAGGTTGGGGCCGTGTACGAGGAACTGCCCGCTCCTGCGGGTCTGCGCTGCCGGTGGCGGCGCTCCTCCACGACCGCCGAGGTGGGCCGGGTGGTGCCGGACGGCTGCACGGACATCATCTTCTCGGCCACCGGCGGCGAGGTGTTCGTGGCCGGACCGGACACCTCGGGCAAGGTCACCGAGATGGGGCCGACCGACCTGCACGCCGTCCGCTTCGACCCCGGCGTCGGCCCGGCGGTGCTGGGCGTACCCGCCCACGCGCTGCGCGACCTGCGCGTCCCCCTGGCGGAGCTGTGGGGCCGCACGGACCGGCTGTGCGAAGAACTCTCCTCGGCACCCGACCCGTCGGCGGTGCTCGCCCGCGTCGCGGTCGAACGACTGCGCGCCACGCCGCCCGACCCGCTCACGCAGGCCATCGCCACAGCGGTCCGCACCTGCGGCGTCGCCGACCTGGCCGACCGGCTCGGACTCAGCGCGCGCCAACTGCACCGGCGGAGCCTGGCCGCGTTCGGCTACGGACCCAAGGCGCTGCAACGGATTCTGCGCTTCGACGAGGCGATGTCGCTTGCCTGGCGGGGAGTCCCGTTCGCCGACATCGCCCACCGCACCGGCTACGCCGACCAGGCCCACCTGTCCCGTGAAGTCCGCGAGCTCGCGGGAGTCCCGCTGGGTCAGCTGATCCGTCCGTAGGCGCGCAACGTCAGCAGTGCCTCGATGGTCACGATCGACCGCCACTCGTGCTCGACCACCGGCGTCCACACCGGCCACGGGAACGTCCAGCCGCCGTCTTCCCGTTGCGCCGCAACGAGAGCGTCCAGATCGCGCGTCATCTCCTCGTCGGTGAACCACCGGCGCGCCAGGCTGTCCGGTCGGGAGGCGTAGTCGTGCGGCTTGTGCGTCTCGCCCGCCGCGTAGCCCTCGTGCGCCCTGCCCTCGCCCAAGTCCACCAAACCCTGCTCCCGCACCAGTTCCCCGAGCCGCGCGGCGGCCCGCTCGGCACGCGGGCGGTCGGGCACGCGGTCGAGGAAGACCAGGCAGGCGTTGGCCTCGTAGGGGTGGCTCTTGGTCAGGTTCTCCACGCGGTCCCAGCAGAACTCCGTGGCGCGGTCCAGCCACGGGTGCTCGACGCCCAGGCGGTGCAGCGCGCCCGCCAGCAGGCCGGTCATCAGCAGGTCGCTGCCCTCATCGATCACCCACCACGGTGCCCTGGGGTGCTCCGCCGCCGTGCCCAGCGCGTTGGGCACACCGCCGTCGGGATTGGCCACGGAGGCCAGGAAATCGCACGCGGGCAGCGCGTGCTCCGGCGCGCCCACCTCGGCGAACAGCTCCAGCGCGGTGCGCGTGTGCAGCGGCTGGCTGCTCGGCCCCCGACCGTCCGGCTCCAGCGCGTGCCCGTACCCGCCGTCGGCGTTGCGGTGCGCCAGCACCGCCGCGACCACCGGCTCGGCTGGCCCGCCGTCGAACAGGAACGCGAAGCGCCGCTGCTCCAGGACGCGGGCGTGGTGCCACAGGAAGGTCCGTGCTCGCTCGATCATGCGGCGACCCTAGGCGTGCTCACCCCATCGGGTCTTGAACGAATCGGACACCTGTCACTCGAACGAGCGCATGTGGGTCGACGCGGCCGATATGCCCCAAACCTCGTGCGATCATCGCTCGCGGGGGGCGGTGCGTGAGGGGAGCGCAATCGTGTTCGACGCTGCCGAGGGAGCGGCCAAGAGGATCGGCTTCGTGGCCGAGAACGTCGCGATGGATGCCGCCGGTCCGGTGGCGCGGACGCGGTTCACCGTTGCCCCGGACCAGGCCCAGAAGTTGATCGTCGGCTTGGAGGAGGCGCTGCGGCACCTCATCGCCGCGCGGCGCTCCGCCGACGAGATCAACCGGGTCGGCTCACCCGGCAAGGACGTCTACAGCGGGATGGCCACGATCTCCCTCCAGCAGGTCGCGGGGCAGAACGAGGGAGGCTACCTGTGGGCCAACCTCAAGGCGAAGGAAGCGCTCGAAAAGACGATCGAGAACGTCCGCAATGCGTTGGAGGAGTACCAGCGGACCGAGTCCGCGGCCACCGACGCGTTCAAGCCAAAGGGATGAGATTCTTGAAGCGCATCATCCGAGCCCTCCTGGCCACCAGTGCCGCTGCGGCTGTGCTGAGCGCGTGCGCCGAAACCGGTACCTCGGACCCGTCGCCCGCGACGAGCGGCGCCCCGCCCGGTGGAGACGCCCTGGACATCTCCCGGTACGTCGACGCTCCCTGCGGCATCCTGAAGCCGGACCAGGTGACCGCGCTGGGCACGTTCCGGGAGCCGGAAGCCGGGACCAGTGTCAGCGGACCGAGTTGCACCTACGAGGGCTCGGACGTGCTCAAGGACTCGACCTACGAGATCATCTTCGTCAACGACGGCAGCACCTACGAGGAAATCGTCGACAACAGCAAATCCGACCCGACCTTCAGCCAGTCCGATGTCTCCGGCGTGCCGATCATGAGCAGCGACGCCATCGACGGGCTGCGCAGCTGCACCACCGCGATCCGCACGTCGGACAAGGACGCGATCCTCGTCCAAGCCGACATCGCCAAGAACGACGCCGAGAACAACGGCCAGGCGTGCGAGGCCACCGAAAAGCTGGCCGCAACGGTGATAGCGAACCTGAAGGGCTGAGGTCATGGCTCCGGGCAACGCGGGCGTGGACCAGAGCGGCTTCGCGACATCAACGACCAGCCGACCCGACACCAGAAGCCGAATCCGCGCTCACCGACGCGTTCAAGCCGGAGGGATGAAGTATTTGAAGCGCATTCCGCGAGTCCTCCTCTCGGGCACCGCCGCGGCAGTCGCACTGGCCGCGTGCTCCGACGTCGGCGGCACGCCGAACCCCGCGACCACCACCACAGCCCTGGGCGTCCCGAGCAGCACGCCGACCGGCGGTGACGCGCTGGACATCTCGAAGTATTTCGACGTGCCCTGCGACGTCCTCAAAGCCGACCAGGTCAGCGCGCTGGGGAAGTTCCGGGAGTTGGAGACCGGGACCAGCGCCAGCGGACCGAGTTGCACCTACGAGGGCTCGGACGTGCTCAAGGACTCGACCTACGAGATCATCTTCGTCAACGACGGCAGCACCTACGAGGAAATCGTCGACAACAGCAAATCCGACCCGACCTTCAGCCAGTCCGATGTCTCCGGCGTGCCGATCATGAGCAGCGACGCCATCGACGGGCTGCGCAGCTGCACCACCGCGATCCGCACCTCCGGCAAGGACGCGATCATGATCCAGATCAGCACGGCGGGCCAGGACGACCCCAACTACGGCAAGGCGTGCGAGGCCACCGAGCGGATGGCCGGAACCGTCATCGCGAACCTGAAGGGCTGAGGTCGTGGCTCCCGGCGACGTGGACATGGATTTCGGCGGCTTCGCCCTCCTGCAAGTGGGCGTCGGGGCCGAGAAGATCTACGGGTGGTTCCACGAGGGCAAGGGCCCCGGTCAGACCACCGACGCGGGTCAGCGGAACTGGGGCGACCTGGCCGACCTGCACAGCGAGATCGCCGACCTGATCAGGAAGGCCGTTCGCGACTCGGGTGCGGTCTGGGAGGGCGTGGCGGGCGACCAGGCCCGCGCTTCCACCATCCCGCTGGCCACCTGGTCCGAGGCGGTGGCGTCCGACGCGGCCGTGGCCGCGAACCGCACCGGTTCCCTCAGCGAGGCGTTCCGACGGGCCTACCACGAGGTCGAGAAGCCCGTCGATGTCCCGGACAAGCCCTGGTGCAACGACGCGGTCCCGTGGGACACCGATTACGACGACGCGGTCGAGAAGAGCCAGCAGGTCAACTCCCGCAACATGCGGGTGTTCAGCACCTACGGCAGCGCCGCGAACGCGGCGAGCGCTGGGCTGCCCACGTTCCGGCCGCCCGACGAGATCGGCGGGGACAGGCCCGCTCCACCCCCGCCGATCACTCCGCCGGTCGTCCCGCCGCGTCACCCCTGGTACCCGGTGGACCGGCCCGGCGGCGGTGACGACCGGGTCGGCGGGGGCACCGACGAGTCCTGGACCGGTCCGAGTGCTCCGCCGCCCAGCGGCGACGACGGCAGCACCCGCCGGTCCGGTGTGGTCCCGGACCGGCCGCTCGGGCCGCCGCAGGTCGACCTGCCGGGCTCGGACGTTGCGCTGCGACCGAGCGACCCGCGCCCGTGGGGGTCGGACGTCCCCGCGTTCGGTCCCCACGCCACGCACAACCCCGGCAACCGGCCCGGCGGGCGTGGCGGTGGTGGTGCGGGCGGCCGGAGTGCGAGCGGCACAGGGGGCGTGCCGCGCATTCCCGGCACGGGCGGTCCTGGTACCGGCGGCCCTGGCACGGGTGGCACCGGCGTGGTCCCCGGCGGCAGAACGGGCGCGCTGGCGCACGGGCCGGGCGGCGGCGCGGCGGCGGGGCGCGGAGGTCCCGGCGGCATGGGCGCGGGCGGGATGGGTGCCGGCGGCGTGGGCGCCGGTGCGGGCCGGGGGCAGGGCGACGAGGACAAGGAGCACAAGTCCGCGTCGTACCTGCAGGAGACCGAGGACATCTTCGGCGACGGCACGATGGTCGCCCCGCCCGTCATCGGCGAGTAGGACCACCAAGGGGGGAACGTGCTGCGGACCAGGGTCGTGGTCCCGGCGGTGGCGCTGTACAACGCCTGGCAGGCGGAGGGCCTGTCCGCGCTGCACAACGCGCTGCTGACGCGAGTCGAGTTCGACGAGGACCGGTTGGCGGAGGGGGACGTGGGCGGGCTCGCCGAGCTGGCCCGCTCCGGGTGGGCCGAGCTGGAGCGGGCGGGGCTGGCTCGCGGCGGGCGGGTCCACCCGGACCTCGGCCGGTCGCTGCGGCTGGTCGCCGAGGCGGGCGCGGAGTACTACGCCTTCTTCAACCAGGGCGACGAGGACACCCGGTCGGCGCTGGTGGTGGTGTCCGGGGACGACGCGCTGCGCGTGGTCCTGCTGCCGGACCGGCACTTCGCGCTGGAGCCGATCCGGCCGGAGGACGCGGTGCGGTCGCTGGTCGCCGCGCTGCCGGAGATGCCGCCGGGGCGCGGCGGGGTGATCTCGCTGCCCGCGGAGTCGTTGCGGGACAACGGACCTCAGCGGGCGGGCTCCGACCACGGCGAGCAGTCGTTCCTCCAGGCCAACTACCGGACCGGCGGCCACGTGGTCGAGGCCGGGCTGGTCCGCAAGCTGCTGGCCGAGCAGCGCTTGGGCGGCGGTCAGCTGTTCGCCGCGCGGCGTGACCGGTTCGGCCGCAAGCACCGGTGCGCCGCGCCGCTGACGTTCTTCGACACGACGACCGGCCGCTACCTGTCCACCCCCTCGACGGGCCGCGACGGCACGGCGTGGATCACCGTGCAGCCCGGCGGCCCCGCCGCGCTGACGGCCAGGCTGCGCCTGCTCAGCGACGCCGCAGCACCTCCCGGTTGAGCTCGGCCGGGCTGCGGTGCCCGGACAGGCCCAGGGTGAGGTCGAAGTCGGCGAGCAGGCCGCGCAGCACGTGCCGCACGCCGACTTCACCGCCGTGCGCCAGCCCGTAGGCGAACGGCCTGCCCAGCAGCACCGCCTTCGCGCCCAGCGCCAGCGCCTTGACCACGTCCGCGCCGGAGCGCACGCCCGAGTCGAACAGCACCTCGACCTGCTCCCCCACCGCCTCGGCGATCTCCGGCAGCACGTCCAGCGAGGCCACCGCCCCGTCGACCTGCCTGCCGCCGTGGTTGGACACCACGATGCCGCTCACCCCGGCGTCGACCGCCTTGCGCGCGTCGTCGGGGTGCTGGATGCCCTTGAGCACGATCGGCCCGTCCCAGTGCTCGCGCAGGAAGGCCAGCTGGTCCCAACCGCGGTCGGTGCCGGTGAACAGCTGCACCCAGCGCAGGATCGCCATCGGCAGGTCCTCCTCCGGTGGCGCGGCCAGTCCGGCGCGGAACGCCGGGTCGCTGAACGGGATCGCGGTGCCCACCCCGCGCAGGAACGGCAGGTACGACTGGTCCAGGTCGTGGGGGCGCCACGCCAGCGTCCAGGTGTCGAGGGTGACCACCAGGACGGTGAACCCGGCTTGGCGGGCCCGGTCCAGGATGCTGGCGCACACGTCCGGGTCGTTGGGCCAGTACAGCTGGAACCAGCGCGCCGCGTCCCCGGCCGCCTCGGCGACGTCCTCGATGGTGTGCGAGGAGGCGGTGGACAGGATGAACGGCACCCCCAGCTCGGCCGCCGCCCGCGCGGTGGCCAGTTCGCCCTCGGGGTGCAGGATCGACTGCACCCCGATGGGCGCGAGCAGCACCGGCGCGGGCAGCTCCGTGCCCAGCAGCGAGGTGCCCAGGTGGCGGGTGGTGGCGTCGGTGAGCATCCTCGGCACGATCCGCCACCGGTCGAACGCCTCCCGGTTGGCCCGCGCGGTGGCCCCCGTCCCGGCCGATCCCGCCACGTACCAGAACGGCCCCGGTCCGAGGCGTTCACGGGCGGACGCCTCCAGCTCGTCGGGGTTGGTGGTGAAGGGCGGCTTGTTGTCCGCCAGGCCCTGCAGGTAGATCTCGTTCTGGTACGCGGCGAAGCTCGTCATCCCACACCATCATCCACTCGGCCAACGGTCCGCCGATCATGCTCTTCCCGGCCCGCGCCACCCGCAAGCACGGGCGCACCGGCGGCCAGCAGGCGCTGCGCCAGCACGCGGCAGCGGTCCCGCAGCTCCGGCGGGTCGAGCACTTCGAAGTCGTGTCCCAGCAGGACCATGTGCATCAGCACGAAGTCGAGGTTGTCCGCGCCGCTGACCACCTCGCAGTGCTCGCCGCGCGGGTGCACGACGGCCGCCGACGCCGGGATCTGCGCCCGCACCACTTCGGCCGACGCGCGCACGAGGCAGCGCGCTTGGTGCCGGTAGACCCGGCTGGCCACCCCCTCCTGCACGTACGCCGCCGCGTCGGGTGCCGCGCGCGGGCGGAAGCGCCAGGTCCGCGCGGACACGTCGGTCATCCGGTCGACGCGGAAGCTGCGCCAGTCGTCGCGGTCGAGGTCGTAGGCCAGCAGGTACCAGCGCCGGTCGGAGGCGACCAGGCGGTACGGCTCGACCCGCCGCTGCCGCACCTGGCCGCCGGACGGGTAGCCGAAACCCGCCTCGACCTCCGCGCGGCACGCCCTGGCCAGGGTCATCAGCACTTCGGGGTCCACCGGTGTGCGGCCTCCGCCGAAGGATTCCACCGAGCCGGACAGGGCGCGCACCTCGTGCCGGAGTCGGGTGGGCAGCACCCGGTCCAGCTTGGTCAGCGCCCGCAGCGCCGCGTCGGTCGCGCCCGCGACCGCGCCACCGGCTCCGGCCAGCAGCGAGACGGCGGTGGCGATGGCCTCCTCGTCGTCGAGCAGCAGCGGCGGCAGGTCCTGGCCGGGGCCGAGCTGGTAGCCGCCGCCGACGCCCTGGCAGGCCTGCACCGGGTACCCCAGCGCGCGCAGCCGCTCGACGTCGCGGCGCACCGTGCGCGAGGTGACGCCGAGCCGGTCGGCGAGTTCCGGGCCGGTCCAGACCTGGCGCTGCTGCAGCAGCGAGAGCAGGGTGAGCACCCGCTCCGTGGTCCCCCGCTCCTCCGCCATGCGACCACCCTGCCAGAGATAGCGGAACGATCCTGTCCGCTAGGGGTGTCACGGTGTCCCCATGAACGATTTCGACTGGAACCGGACGTTGCGCGAGCAGTGGGAGTTCCACTGGGACCACCAGCTCCGGGCCAGGCTCGACGGCCTCACCGACGACGAGTACTTCTGGTCACCGGTGCCGGACGCCTGGAGCGTGCGCCCGCGCGGCACCTCGACCGCGCCGGCGCAGGGGGGCTCGGGGGACTTCACCATCGACTTCGCCTTCCCCCAGCCGGTCCCGCCGCCCTTCACCACGATCGCCTGGCGGCTGGGCCACGTCATCGTCGGCGTGCTCGCCATGCGCAACGCGGCGCACTTCGGCGCGCCGGAGGCGTCGTACGAGACCTGGGACTACGCGGGCGACGCGACCACGGCGCTGGAGCAGTTGGAGACCCAGCTCGACCGGTGGACGGCCGGGGTGCGCGCTCTCGACGAGGCCGGGCTGCGGGCCCCGGTCGGGGACAAGGAGCCCTTCCCCGAAGCGCCCATGGCGGACCTGGTGCTGCACATCCAGCGCGAGCTGATCCACCACCTGTCCGAGGTCTGCCTGCTGCGCGACCTGCACCTGCACAGGAACGGGACGACCCGATGAGCCTCCAGGTCCAGATCACCTTCGACGCCCACGACCCGGCGGCGCTGTCGTCCTTCTGGCGCGACGCGCTGGGTTACGTCCACCCCTCCCCTCCGGGGGTCGACCTGCCCGAGGGCGCTGACGTGCCGGCGGCGTGGGACGAGTTCCTCGCGCGGATCGGCGTGCCGGAGGACCAGCGCAACGACAGTTCCGCGGTGGAGGACCCGGACGGGGTCGGCCCACGGCTGTTCTTCCAGAAGGTGCCCGAGGACAAGGTCGCCAAGAACCGCGTCCACCTCGACGTCCGCGCGGCTCCCGGTTTGCGGGGCGAGGAGCGGATGGCGGCGCTGGAGGTCGAGTGCGACCGGCTGGTGGCGCTGGGCGCGAAGCGGGTGCGCCGCCACGAGCCCGCTCCCCCGCTGAGCGCGGGCCACATCGTGATGGCCGATCCCGAGGGCAACGAGTTCTGCCTGGACTGACGTGCGGTGCCGGGACGGGGGAACCCGCCCCGGCACACCGCCTCAGTGGCGTGCTCCGGCCTTGGCGAACAGCCGCGCGGGCAGCAGCCAGGTCAGCTCGTGCGACCGCAGCACGGCCAGCGGCCCGATCACCGCCAGCAGCAGCACGTAGCCCGCGACGAACGGGGCCACCCGCGAGTCCAGCCCCGCCGCCACCGCCATCGACGCCAGGACCAACGAGAACTCCCCTCGGGTCAGCACGGTCAGGCCGATGTCGACGCCCTGCTGCCGGTCGAACGAGTGCAGCTTGGCCGCGAACAGCCCGGCGCCCAGGTTGAGCGCGATGGTGACCACGACGGCCAGCAGCACCGGCACCACGACCGGCCCCACGGCACGCGGGTCGATGCTGAGCCCGAAGATGAAGAAGAACAGCGCCCCGAAGGCGTCCCGCAGCGGCAGCACGAGCTTGTGCACCCTCGGCGCGACCCCGGAACCGCCCAGCACCGCGCCGACCATGAACGCGCCGATCGCGTCGGAGACGCCCAGTTCGTGCGCGACCGCCGCGCCGGTCACCGCGACGCCGACGAAGCACACCACCAGCAGTTCGTCGTCGGCCGAGCCGAACAGCCCGGTCACCACCCGGCCGCCCCAGCGCGCGACGGCGGCCAGCGCCAGCAGGAACAGCAGCGCCTTGGCGAAGTCCAGCACCGCCGCGCCGAAGCCGTCCGCGCCGCCGAGCACCGGCTGCAGCACCGCCAGGTACACGGCCAGGAACAGGTCCTCGATCACGATGATGCCCATGATCAGCCGTGACTCGGGGTTGCCCATGCGGCCTGCCTCGATCAGCAGCTTGGTCACGATGGCCGATGAGGAGATGCCGATGGCGCCCGCGACGACCAGCGCTTCCCGCGTGCCCCAGCCCAGGGCGAACCCGAACGCCAGCCCGCCGCCGATGTTGAGCAGCAGGTAGCCGGTCCCGGCCACGGCGAGTTTCCGCCCGCCCGAGACCAGGTCGTCCACGGAGAACTCCAGGCCCAGGTAGAACAGCAGGAACACCAGGCCCAGCCCGGAGAGCACGCCCATCTCGGCGGGATCGCGCACCAGGGACAGCCCCGGCGTGTTGGGTCCGAACAGGATGCCGGCCACCATGAACAGCGGGATGGTCGGCAGTCCGATCCGGACGCCCGCCCGCGCGATCAGGCCCGCGGCGAGGAAGGCCCCGCCGACCGCGAGCAGCGCGTGCCCGGTGCTCATCGGCGCTCCAGGGCGATCGCGACGGGAGCGGCGGTCACGACGGTCGAGGCGGTGCCCGCGACCAGGCCGATCAGCAGGGCGGTGGCGAAGTCGGCCAGCGACCCGTCACCCAGCACCAGCAGTGCGGCCAGCACGAACAGCACCCCGATCCCGGTGTTCACGGTGCGTGGCACGGTCTGCAGGACAGCGTTGCCGACCACTGTCGCGAATGGTTGGTCCCCTTGCGCGCGGCGCAACTCCCTCACTCTGTCGAACACCACCACCGAGTCGTTGACCGAATAGCCGATGACCGTCAGCAGAGCCGCCAGGAACACCCCGTCGACCGTCTTGCCCAGCCAGGCGAACGCGCCCACCAGCACGGCGACGTCGGCGACCAGCGCGACCACGGTCGCCAGCCCGAGCCGCCAGTCGAACCGCACGGCCAGGTAGGCCAGTTGCGCGGCCACCGCGATGGCCAGCGCGATCAGCGCGTCGCGGCGCAGCTCCGCGCCCAGGCTGGGGCCGATGAGCTCGTTGCCGACCCGCTCGGCCCCACCGGTCGCGCGGTCCACCGCCGCGCCGATCCGGGCCGCGGCGGCCTCGTCCACCGGTCCGGTCCGCACGGAGATCCCGTCCGCCCCCGAGGTGGTGACCACGGCGTCGCCGAACCCGGCCGCGGCCAGCTCCGCCCGCACGCGACCGGTGTCCACCGCGGCGGCGGTGTAGTCGAACATCCGCCCGCCGGTGAACTCCACGCCCAGCTCCAGCCCCCGCACCAGCAGCCCGGACAGCGCCACCAGGACCAGCAGGCCCGCCGCGAGCAGCCACCTGCGGGGCCGCTGGAACAGCCGCGTGCCGCGCGCGGTCAGCCACGTCCGCACCCGTCCGAGGTCGTGCAGGCCGCTCCACCGGGGCCGCTTCTCCAGCAGCGGCACCACCAGCCGCATCAGCACGCGGCTGAGCACCAGGGCGCTGAACATCGAGGCCAGCACGCCGATGGCCAGCGTCACGCCGAAGCCCTTCACCGGCCCGGTGGCCAGCCAGAACAGCAGCCCGGCGGCGAGCAGGGTGGTCACGTTGGAGTCGGCGACCGCGCTGAGCGCCCCGCGGAAGCCCAGGTCGACCGACCGGGGCAGGCGCTTGCGCCGCGCGTACTCCTCCCGCGCCCGCTCGAACACCAGCACGTTGGCGTCCACCGCCATGCCGATGGCCAGCACGAACCCGGCCAGGCCGGGCAGCGTCAGGGTCGCGCCGACGGCCAGCAGCGCCGCGTAGGCCACGGCCGCGTACCCGGCCAGGGCGAGCACCGCGACCAGGCCCGCCACTCGGTAGGCGAAGATCAGGAACAGGCTGGTCAGCGCCACGCCGATGATCGCCGCGCGGCTGCTGGCCTCGATCGCCTCGGCGCCCAGCGTGGGGCCGACGGTGCGCTGCTCGACCACCTCGACGGGCACCGGCAGCGCGCCGGAGCGGATCACCAGCGCCAGTTCCTCGGCTTCGGCCTGGGCGAACTGCCCGGTGATCTGGGTGCTGGTGCCGATCATGCCGGTGCGGCAGGGCACCGACGGGTCGACCTGCGGCGCGGACACGACGTCGCCGTCGAGCACGAAGGCGATCTGCCTGCGCGGGTCGCCGGGCGCGGCGCAGGCGGCCTCGGCGGTGATCCGCTGCCAGGTCGACGGGGCGTCGCCCTGGAAGTCGACGGTGACCTGCCAGCCGACGCCCGCCGGGTTGGGCGTGGCCCGCGCGTCCCGGATGCCCTCGCCGGTCATCGCCACCGGTCCGAGGGCCAGTCCGGCTCCGTCGGGGGACTGCTCCTGGCCGGGGCCGGTGACCGGGCGCACGGCCAGCTGGGCGGTGCGGCCGAGCACCTCGACCGCTTCGGCCGGGTCCTGGACGCCGGGCAGCTCGACCACGATCCGCCGGTCGCCGGAGCGGGCCAGCACGGGTTCGGCCACGCCGAGCTCGTCGACTCGGCGGCGCAGCACCTCCAGGGCGCGGTCGGTGGCCTCGGCGGTGGCCTCTGGCGGGGTTTCCAAGACGATCCGGGTGCCGCCGCGCAGGTCGAGGCCGAGGCGCGGTTGGCTGGTGAGCAGCAGGAAAGCGGACGCGGCGAGAACGCCCAAGGACAGCAGTCCTCGGACGAGCAGCTCTCGCCGCGCCGGTGGGCGCGGCATGGGAAGGGGACCTCCGGGTGAGGGCGAACGGGGTGGGTTCGGCTACCTGGAGGTGCGGGGAGGGGCGCGTTCGCCGAGCGGGACCTGGCTCAGGCCCTCGGGGGCGAGGTGGGTCGGGTCGACGACGTCGGCGCGCACCACGGGTTGGGGCGGCACGTGCACGGCGGGCTGCACGCCGTCCAGCGGCTTGCCGAGGTGGCCGAGGTGCTGGACCGGGTGCGCCGCCGGGGTGCGGTTGGTGGCGCTGGGCAGGTGCGCCGCGTCGATCGGCGTGGCGACCGCGGCCACCGCGCCGACGTGGACCGGGGCGACGGGGCCGAACACGACGAAGCCCGCGATCAACGACATGATCACGAGCACCGCGCGTCGGGTCATCCGCCCCCCTTCCGACAACCAGGTTAACCGGTGCGGCCGAGCACCACGACGGTTCCGCCCGCGAGCGCGCACAGCCACGCGACGACGAGCGGCTGCACCGTGCTCGCGCCGAGCAGGAGCGCGGCGGTCCAGCCCACCAGCACCAGCAGCGCCAGCCCGAAGGCGGTCGCCACGACCGCGACCTCGGGGCGGTGCCGGGGCAGGTGCAGCAGGGCCCTGCGGACCGCGCGCCCCCGCGCCGCCGGCCGCAGCACGATCACCGCGCACAGCAGCACCAGCGCCCCGGACAGCGCGCCGGTCGCCGGGGTCGGCCTCGGCATCCCCGCCAGGAGCAGCAGCGGCCCGCCGATGACGAGCACCGCGGCCAGCCGGGAGAACGCGGGCCACACCAGCGCGTGCGCGGCGGCCAGCGCCTCGGCCGCGGGGGACGCGGTGGGCGCGGGTGCGCCGCGCTTGCGCCGCACGGTCGCCAGGTTGGCCCGCACGTCCTCGGCGGACGGGTCCAGCCGCAGCGCGGTGCGGTAGGCGTGCTCGGCGGTGCCCCAGTCCCGCACGCGCAGCGCCGCGTCCCCCAGCACCTGGAACGTCCGCGCCTGCTCGGGCGCCAGCCGGGTGGCCTCCCGCGCCACCGCGACGGCCTCCCGCCGTCCGCCGGGGTCGGCGGCGAGCACCTCGGCCAGCACGACCAGGCACCGCCAGTCGCCGGGCGCGCGTCGGGCGCACTCCCTGGCCGCGACCGCCGCCTCGGTGTGCCTGCCCAGCTCGCTCAGCGCCAGCGCGGTCAGCCGCTGCGCCCAGGACTGGTCGCCGCCCAGCACCAGCGCCCGCTTGGCGGCCTCCAGCGCGGGGTCGGGCTCACCGGCGTCGAGGTGGGCGGCGGCCAGCCCGCACCACGCCTCGGGGTGCAGCGGGTCGGCCGCGAGCGCGGGCCGCAGCAGGGCGATCGCCCGGTGCGGGAGTCCGCTGGCGGTGAGTTCGGCGGCCCGCACGACGGCGGTGGTGATCGGCTCGGACATCGCACCTCCCGGACGCGCGCCTCCCGGACGACGCCGATCAGTGTGACAGCGCCCACGTGGTTTCCCGATCAACAATGATCTTGCCTTACTCCATGTGAGCAAATGATCACCCGTTCGGCCCTACAGAGCGCGATGACGTCTACCGCAGGTCCGAGCCGGGGGAATCGCGGCGCGCGGATCGGGCAGCACCTGCGGGCGTTCGGGGCATCGGGGTTGCCAAGGCGGATTTCCCCTGCGTATCAGGCATTTCCGGGGCTCCGTGCGCCGACTGGCCGAAGAGGACCGACCTGCCGGAGCAGCACCGACCCGGCCGCGCGGCCACCGACCGGGGCTGACCCGATTATCACGATCCGTTGCGGTTTAGCCATTTTTCCCTCTTCCAGGTGACCAAGATGAACACGCTGTGCGACGCTATGGCGGCTCGGCACGGTCGCCTGGCGGAACTCCCGTCATGCCACCAGTCCGCGTGCGTCTCCACCCCCGCGAGCGCCCGGATTGGTCCGAGCACCCGTGTCGAGGAAGTGGGAGGTAGGGGGACGTGAGCACAGCCAAGGAGTGGCAGATCGCCTGCCGGGACATCGCATCCCGTCGTCGCGACATGACCGTCTTCGTCAGCCAGGGGCACGTCGTGGTGACCGTGCCGCCGGGTGAGGCCGCGGTGCTGACACCGCTGGAGGTCGGCAGGCTGCGGGCCGCGCTGCGGGACGCCGTGGTCAACGCCTCGGACACCCCCGAGAGCTGACCGGATTCACCCGCGCCCTTCCTACTCGTGGGTAGGTAGTGCCACTATCGGGGCCGTGCGCAATCACGGTCGGGGCACACGGGCACGGGGTGTGCTGTGGTGAACGCCGATCCGCGCGCCACCGCGGTGGCCAACCTGCGCGAGGCGCGGATGGCCCTGGACGAGGGCCGCCCCGGCGACGCGCTGGAGTCCGCAGAGAAGGCGGTGGCCGCGTTCTCCTGGCTCGACGACGCCGAGGGCGTGGCGTTCGGCGTGCTGGCGCAGTCGGTGGCGCTGGGCAAGCGCGGCCTGCTGCCCGGCGCGCTGGACACCATCGACCGGGTGCAGCGGATCGCCTCGGCCAACCGGCACGCGCTGCTGCAGGCGTGGTGCGGCTTCTCGCGGGCGGTGGTGGAGCTGCGGCTGGACTCGCGGGAGCGGTCGCTGCACTCGCTGGCCAGGGCGCTGGGCCTGGCCGAGCTGACCGGCGACGCCGAGCTGACCGGCTCGATCCTGTTCGAGCAGGCCAAGCTCATGCGCACGCAGTACCACGAGCACTGCATGACCCGCACCGACGGGGCCCGGTGCAGCCTGGACGGCGAACCCTGCGTGCGCAAGCTGCGCCGCGCCGAAGCGCTGTGCGGGCAGGCCCGCGACCGGTGGAAGCAGCTGGACGAGCCGCTGCTCATGGCGCGGGTCAACCTGCTGGTCGCGCACGTCCGGCTGGACCTGGGCGAGGTGGAGCGGGCACAGCGCGCGTGCCGCCGCGCCGAGCGGCTGCTGGCGGGCCGGGACCGGCCGGTGCTGCGCGCGGAGCTGCTCATCGCGCGGGCCCGCTGCAGCGGCAGCCGCAACCGGCTGGCCGACCAGATCGCGCAGCTCACCGAGGCCGCCGAACTGGCCATGAGCTGCCTGGCGCGGGAGGTCGCGGTGCGCGCCCACGGCGCGCTCAGCACCGCCCACGAGCGGGCCGGTCAGCTGCGGCAGGCGCTGCGGCACGCCCGGCTGCAGCTGGAGCAGCACCGGCTGTGGGAGTTGCAGGAGGGACGCGACCTGCTGCGGATGCGCGAGCACGACCCGTCGGCCCGGCTGGCGGAACAGCTGGCGCACCACCGCTTCGAGCCGCACCGCGAGCGGACCTTCGCCCCGCCGCGCGGCTACCGGCCGCTGCGCAGCGGCACCACCGCCGAGCAGACCAACCGGCGCATCGCGCGGGCGCTGCAGGCGGGCCTGACCAAGCGCGGCATCGAGGTGCTGCGGCGGGTGGCCGACGGGGCCAGCACCGGCGCGATCGCCGAGGAGCTGGCGCTGTCGCCGAAGACCGTGCAGAACCACCTCCAGCGGATCTACCGGACGCTGGGCGTGCGGGACCGGGCGGGGGCGGCCGTGTGGTGGATCGGTTTGGACGACGCGACCGCCCAGCCGTGAAAGTCGGGGGTTCTACCTACCCCAGTGCGGGCAAACTGGGTGATGAGCTGGACATCTTCGGTGTGCCATGCTCCGCTTGGACGCTTGTCCCCTGGTCGAACGGAGCTTGACGATGGTTGTGCACTCTCTCCGCAGACTCCTGGCCGCCGCGGCCCTCTGCGCGTCGTTCGGAGTCGTCACGGCCACAACCGCGAGTGCGAACGCGGGGACGCCCTGCCAGGAGGGGACGGCGGTGGAACAGACCGCCTCCTGCACCTTCACGCCGCCCTACACGCAGCCCTAGGAAGTGGACGCGAGGCCGGGTCCGCGCGCACAGCGGGCCCGGCCTTGCGGCACAGTGGGGGCGTGAGCACCGACGTGTTGCGCCTGCGTGCGCCGAGGCACCGGGTGAGCCGCAAGGCCATCACCCTCTGGACGCTGCACGCCGTCATCGGCTGGCTCGTGCTGCTGGTGCCGCAGGGCGTGCTGCTCCTGCTGGTGGACCAGCCATGGCCGTGGCAACTGCCGGTCGCGGTCGCGACGCTGGCGCTGGGCACCGCGCACACCGCGGTCATGCCGCGCTGGCGCTACCGGGTGCACCGCTGGGAGTCCACGCCCGAAGCGGTCTACACCCTGTCCGGCTGGTTGAACCAGGAGTGGCGCATCGCGCCCGTGTCGCGCATCCAGACCGTGGACACCAAGCGCGGCCCGCTGCAGCAGATGCTGGGGCTGTCCACCGTGACCGTCACCACCGCCTCGGCGGCAGGCCCGGTGCACATCGAGGGCCTCGACCACGACGAGGCGGTGCGACTGGCCGAGGAGCTGACCAGCACCACCCAGGCCACGCCGGGTGATGCCACGTGAACCCCGAGACGGCTCCGCAGGGCGCACCGGAGCTGCCCGCCGCGCCGGAGTACGCCGAGCCGGTGGTGGAC
Source organism: Saccharothrix coeruleofusca (assembly GCF_017876325.1). Taxonomy (NCBI): domain Bacteria; kingdom Bacillati; phylum Actinomycetota; class Actinomycetes; order Pseudonocardiales; family Pseudonocardiaceae; genus Saccharothrix; species Saccharothrix coeruleofusca. The sequence goes on along the minus strand of NZ_JAGINV010000001.1, from coordinate 242,688 downwards.
TGGCACCGGCTGGACGGCCGGATGCTGGTCGTCCGCCCGCTCAACGAGCTGATCAACCTCGTCCCGGTGCTGGTCGGCCTGCTCGTGCTCGGCAACGGTGACACCTGGCGGTTCGTCAGCGGCATCGCGGTCATCGCGCTGATCGTCGGGTTGGGCCTGCTGCGCTGGCTGACCACCCGGTACCGGATCACCACCGAGCAGGTCGAGCTGCGCACGGGGCTGTTCGTGCGCAAGCGGCTGGCCGTGCCGCGCGACCGCATCCGCACCGTGGACCTGACCGCGAAGCTGGGGCACCGCCTGTTCGGCCTGTCCGCGATCCGGGTCGGCACCGGCAGGCGCGACACGCCCGGCGAGGACGGCCTGACGCTGGACGCGGTGTCCTCCGCCGAGGCCGAACGGCTGCGCCTGCTGCTGCTGGACCACGCCCCGGCGGAGGAATCCGCCCCGGCCGCGCCACCGCGTCCGAGCACCGTGCTGTCCGCTTTGGACAGAAGCTGGCTGCGCTACGCGCCGCTGACGCTGTCCGGCCTGGTGGGCATGGGCGCGCTGTTCGGCATCGTGATGAACTACGCGCGCGAGTTGGACATCGAGGTGCTGGAGCCGATGACCGACGCGGCGCACTGGGTGGTGGAGCGGCCCCTCGGGCTGACCATCGCGGTGTCAGTGCTCGTCGTGCTGGTGCTGTCGACGCTGGGCTCGCTGCTGCTGTACCTGGTGCAGTACTGGAACTACCAGTTGACCCGCGAGCCCGACGGCACCGTGCGGGTGCGCCGCGGTCTGCTCACCACGCGCTCGGTTTCCGTTGCGGAGCAACGGTTGCGCGGTGTCGAGATCAAGGAGCCGCTGCTGCTGCGGGCGGGTCGTGGCGCGCAGGCCACCTCCGTCACCACCGGCCTGGGCAGCAAGGGCGAGAGCAACCTGCTGCTGCCGCCCGCGCCGGTCGGCGAGGCGCACCGGGTGGCCGCCGAGGTGCTGGGGGTGCCGGAGTCGCCGACGCTGACCCCGTTGCGGCGGCACCCGCGCGCGGCGCTGCGGCGGCGCATGGTCCGCGCGCTGGCGCCGGTGCTGGTGCTCGCCGCGGTGCTGGCGGTGTTCGCGCCGGACTGGGCGTGGCAGGCGGCGCTGGCGCTGCTGCCGTTCGCGGCGTGGCTGGGTTGGGACCGGTACCGCTCGCTGGGGCACGCACTGACCGAGCGCCACCTGCTCAGCCGCGGTGGCTCGGCGCTGCGGGAAACCGTTGCGCTGCAACGCACCGGCATCATCGGCTGGCGGATCTCCCAGTCGTTCTTCCAACGCCGCTCCGGCCTGCTGACCATCTCCGCCACCACCGCCGCGGGCGACAGCGCCTACCACGTGACCGACGTCGGCGAGACCGACGGCCTGGCACTGGCCGACGAAGCCGTGCCGCACCTCCTCCGCCCCTTCCTCGAACCCACCCCCGACGCCGGGTAGTAGCAAGCGTCGCTCAGCCCCACCCCCGGTAGTACTTGCAGACGCCCCGACCACCACGCGAGGCCGCGTCGGTCTGTCGGCATGCCTTTCGCGGAAAATCACGCTTTTCGATTTTCCGCGAAACGCGTGCCGATGGGCCGACTTCCAGGCGGCCGAGCCGCCCCGGCGGAGCCGGGGCCATTGAACACAGCCCGGTAGGCGGTCGGGGAGACGCCGAGGGCGGCGGCCAGTTGTTGGCGCAGGGCCGCGCCGGTGCCGAACCCGGCGTGCCGGGCCACCTGGTCCACCGGCAGGTCCGTGGTCTCCAGCAGGTGCCGCGCCCGCTCCACGCGCTGCTGCGCGATCCACTTGCCGGGGCTGACGCCGGTCTCCTCCCGGAACCTGCGGGTGAACGTGCGCACGCTCATCCGCGCGTGGTCGGCCAGCGCGCGCAGGTCGAGTGGTTCGTGCAGCCGTTCCAGCGCCCAGGCGCGGGCGGGCGCGGTGGACGTGCCCGCCACTTCGGGCACCGGTCGGACGATGAACTGCGACTGCCCGCCGGGTCGCCACGGCGGCACGACGCAGCGGCGCGCCGCCCGGTTGGCGACCTCGCTGCCGTGGTCGTTGCGCACCAGGTGCAGGCACAGGTCCACGCCCGCGCCGACGCCCGCCGAGGTGAGCACGTCGCCGCCGTCGACGAACAGCACGTCCGGGTCCAGGTCCACGGACGGGAACAGCGCGCGGAAGTTGTCCGCGTGCATCCAGTGCGTGGTGGCCCGGCGGCCTTCCAGCAGCCCGGCCGCGGCGAGCACGAAAGCCCCCGTGCAGATGGACATCACCCGCGCGCCGCGCGCCGCGGCGGCGCGCAGGGCGTCGCGCACCTCGTCCTCGACGGTGCCGTCGGCCAGCACCCGCGCGCCGTAGCTGATGCCCGCCACGACCACCGTGTCGGCCTCGGCCAGCAGTTCCAGCCCGTGGTCGGGCGTGACCGTGAACCCCGATGAGCTGCGCACCGGCCTCGTCCCCGGCGTGCACACCCGCACCCGGTACAGCCGCCGATCCCGGTCGTCCCGCGCCGCGTTGAAGATCTGCGGCGGCGTGCCGAGGTCGAAGCCGACGACCTGGTCCAGCGCGAGGACGGCCACCTGGTGCGGTCTCATGGCCGGATACTTTCACATAATGGCCAACGGGCCACTTCCCCGAACGCGGGCCCATCGCGCACGCTTCGGTCGTGACGAGGAGCAAGCAGAACTGGGCGTGGGTGGTCGCGGGCGTGGCGTTCGTCGCCCTGGTGGGCGCGGCGGGCTTCCGGGCCGCCCCCGGCGCGTTGATCGAACCGCTGCAGCGCGAGTTCGGCTGGTCCACCAGCACCATCGGCCTGGCCGTCTCGACCAACCTGCTGCTGTTCGGCCTGACCGCGCCGTTCGCCGCCGCCCTCATGGAGCGCTTCGGCGTGCGCGTGGTCGTCGCCTGCGCGCTGACCCTGGTCGCGGTCGGCAGCGGGCTGACGGTGTTCATGACCAGCAGCTGGCAGCTGGTGCTGTGCTGGGGCGTGCTGGTCGGCCTGGGCACCGGGTCGATGGCGCTGGCGTTCGTCGCCACCATCACCGGCCGCTGGTTCGTCAAGCACCGCGGCCTGGTCACCGGCGTGCTCACCGCGGGCGGGGCCACCGGCCAGCTGGTGTTCCTGCCGCTGGTCGCCTCGATGGCCGAGTCCTCCGGCTGGCGCACCGCGTCGCTGGTGGTGTCCTGCGCCGCCCTCGCCGTGGTCCCGCTGGCACTGCTGCTGCTCCGCGAGCACCCCGCCGACCTGGGCATCCCGCCCTACGGCGGCGACGAGGTGGTCCCCGTGCCGCCCGTGGGCACCGGCGCCGCCCGGCGCGCCGTCACCGCGCTGACCACCGCGGCCCGCACCGGCCCGTTCTGGTTCCTGGCCGCCGGTTTCGCCATCTGCGGCGCCACCACCAACGGCCTGGTCGGCACCCACTTCATCCCGGCGGCGCACGACCACGGGATGCCCACCACCACCGCGGCGGGCCTGCTCGCGCTGGTGGGCGTCTTCGACATCGTGGGCACCGTGCTGTCCGGCTGGCTCACCGACCGCGTGGACCCGCGCCTGCTGCTGGCCGTCTACTACGCCCTGCGGGGCGCGTCGCTGCTGGTGCTGCCGCAGCTGTTCGGCGACCACGTGCAGCCGAGCATGCTGGTGTTCATCATCTTCTACGGCCTGGACTGGGTGGCCACCGTGCCGCCGACCGTGGCGCTGTGCCGGGAGGTGTTCGGCGCCTCCGGCGCCATCGTGTTCGGCTGGGTCTTCGCCTCGCACCAGGTCGGCGCGGCCATCGCGGCGACCGGCGCGGGCCTGGTCCGCGACCACCTCGGCGACTACGCCCCGGCCTGGTACGCCGCGGGGGTGCTCAGCATCGGCGCGGCGCTGCTGTCGGCGCGGGTGCGCAGGCCCTCGCCGGTGGTCGAGCCGGTCGCGGTGGCGCGGGCGTGACCGGATCGGTAACCGGCACCACCCGAAGCGACGGCGTCCACGATGGACCCGGCGACTAGGCTCGCAACGGTGATGGATCGCTTGGTGTGGATCGACTGCGAGATGACCGGGCTCGACCTGGGCAAGGACGCCCTGATCGAGATCGCGGCGCTGGTGACCGACGCGGAGCTCAACGTGCTCGGCGAGGGGGTCGACGTGGTGATCCACGCCGATGACACAGCGCTGGACGCGATGCCCGAGGTCGTGGTCCAGATGCACGCCAAGTCCGGCCTCACCGAGGAGGTGCGCCGGTCCACCACGACCCTGGCCGAGGCCGAGGCGATGGTGCTGGCCTACATCAAGCAGTGGGTGCCCGACCCGCGCACCGCGCCGCTGGCGGGCAACTCCATCGCCACCGACCGCGGGTTCATCGCGCGGGACATGCCGGAGCTGGACGCGCACCTGCACTACCGGATGGTCGACGTGTCGTCGATCAAGGAGCTGTGCAGGCGCTGGTACCCGCGGATCTACTACGCCCAGCCGGGCAAGGGCCTGGCCCACCGCGCGCTGGCCGACGTGCGCGAGTCGATCCGCGAGCTGGCCTACTACCGGCGCACCGCGTTCGTGCCCCAGCCGGGGCCGACCTCGGAGCAGGCGCAGGCCGTGGCCGCCGAACTGCTCGCCGCCGACCGGCCGGAATAGGGTCGATTTCAGTCCCGGCGGGGTGGCACTGTATGCTTCTGCCGCCGGGTCAGCCGGTGATGGTGGGTGTAGCTCAGCCGGTAGAGCACTGGGTTGTGATCCCAGGTGTCGCGGGTTCAAGTCCCGTCACTCACCCCAGGCGAACGCCCCTCGGCCCTCGTGGCCGGGGGGCGTTTTGTCACGTCGGAGGGGGTTTTCCAGGTGAGCGCCACGCTGGTCGCGAAGGACCTGGCCGCCGGGCACGGCGACCGGGTGCTGTTCTCCGGGCTGGACCTGGTGGTCGCCCCCGGCGACGTGGTGGGGCTGGTCGGCGTCAACGGCGCGGGCAAGTCCACCCTCCTGCGCACCCTCGCCGGGCTGCTCCCCGTGGAACGGGGTGTGATTCGCCTCTCTCCCACCACGGCGACCGTGGGGCACCTGCCGCAGGAACCGGACCGGCGGCCCGGCGAGACGGTCCGGCAATTCCTGGCTCGCCGCACCGGCGTGGCCGCCGCGCAGGCGGAGCTGGACCGGGCCACCGAGGCGCTGACCGCGGGCGTGGACGAGGGCTACTCCGAGGCGCTGGAGCGGTGGCTGGCGCTGGGCGGGGCCGACCTGGCCGAGCGCGCCGAGGAGGTCGCCGCCGACCTGGGCCTGACCGTGGACCTCGACCAGCCGATGACCTCGCTGTCCGGCGGCCAGGCCGCCCGCGCGGGCATGGCCTCGCTGCTGCTCAGCCGCTACGACGTCTTCCTGCTCGACGAGCCGACCAACGACCTGGACCTGGACGGCCTGGCGCGGCTGGAGGCGTTCGTCACCGGCCTGCGCGCGGGCACCGTGCTGGTTTCGCACGACCGGGAGTTCCTGTCCCGCACCGTCACCCGCGTCGTCGAGCTGGACCTGGCGCAGCAGCAGGTGCGCACCTACGGCGGCGGCTACGAGTCGTACTTGGAGGAGCGCGAGATCGCCCGGCGGCACGCGCGCGAGGACTACGAGGAGTACGCCACCACGCGGGCGGCCCTGGAGCAGCGCGCCCGCGCCCAGCGCGCGTGGATGGAGAAGGGCGTCAAGAACGCCCGCCGCAAGGCGTCGGACAACGACAAGATCGGCCGCAAGTTCCGCACCGAGGCCACCGAGAAGCAGGCCGCCAAGGCGCGGCAGACCGAGCGCCTCATCGAACGGCTGGACGAGGTGGAGGAGCCGCGCAAGGAGTGGGAGCTGCGGATGGAGATCGCCGCCGCGCCCCGCTCCGGCGCGGTCGTGGCGGTGCTGCGCGGGGCCGTGGTCACCCGCGGCTCGTTCACCCTCGGCCCGGTGGATCTCCAGGTCGACTGGGCCGACCGGATCGCCATCACCGGCGCGAACGGCGCGGGCAAGTCCACCCTGCTGGGCGCGCTGCTGGGGCGGGTGCCGCTGACCTCGGGCACCGCGTCGCTGGGCCCAGGCGTGGTGGTCGGCGAGATCGACCAGGCGCGCGGCCTGTTCCTGGGCGGGGAGCCGCTGGTGGACGCCTTCGGCGCGGCGGTGCCGGACATGGCGCCCGCCGACGTGCGGACCCTGCTGGCGAAGTTCGGCCTGAAGGCGGCCCACGTGCTGCGCCCCGCCGCGTCCCTGTCGCCGGGCGAGCGCACCCGCGCGGCGCTGGCGCTGCTCCAGGCGCGCGGGGTGAACCTGCTGGTGCTCGACGAGCCGACCAACCACCTGGACCTGCCCGCGATCGAGCAGCTGGAATCGGCCCTGGAGTCCTACACCGGCACGCTGCTGCTGGTCACCCACGACCGGCGGATGCTCGACGCGGTGCGCACGACCCGCCGCCTGGAGGTGGCGGCGGGTCGCGTCACGGACCGGTGATCCCCCGCGCTGTCAGCGGTTGCCCTTGACCCACTGGTCCCACGGGACCTGCCAGTCGCCGAAGCCGTCCCACGCCTCCAGCCGGGGGCCGCCGGAGTTGGTCACCACGACGACGTCGCCCTGCTTGGCGTTGTCGAAGACCCACTTGGCGTTCTCCGGGGACAGGTTCAGGCAGCCGTGGCTGACGTTGCGGTGGCCCTGGTCGCCCACCGACCACGGCGCGCTGTGGAAGAAGATGCCGCTGTTGGACATGCGCACCGCCCAGTCCACCGGGGTGACGTAGCCGCCCGCTTCCAGCGACAGGCCGTAGGTGCGCGAGTCCATGACCATGTTGGAGTGCTTCTCGGTGAGCACGTAGGTGCCCACCGGGGTGGGGTTCTGCGCATCGCCCATGGAGGTCGGCATGGTGCGCACGACCTGGCCGTTGACCTTGGTGACGACCTGGTGGGTCTGCCCGTCGGCCTCGTGGATCACCGCGTCGCCGATCGTGGTGGTGACGTGCCGGTCCTCCTGGCCGTAGATGCCGTTGCCCACGTGCTTGCCGTAGATGCGGGCGTCGATGGTCACCTTGGTGCCCGGCGTCCAGAAGTTCTGCGGCCGCCAGTGCACCTCCTTCTCGTTGAACCAGTAGAAGGCGCCCTCGACCTTGGGCTCGGTGGTGATGGAGATCATGGACTCGACGGCGGCCTTGTCCGCGATCGGCTCGTCGAAGTAGAACCCGAGCGGCTGGCCGACGCCGACCGTGGTGCCGTCGAGCGGGTTGATCGACAGGAAGGTCAGCGTGCGCGGCTTGACCGTGGTGAAGGTCGAGGTCTTGGTGACGGGCTTGCCGTCGGAGCCCTGGCCGGTCACCGAGAGGGTGTACCGCTTCTCGTAGCCGAGCGACTCGGTGTTGGTCCACTGCAGACCGTCCGGGCTGAGCTGCCCGGAGACCGCCTTGCCCTCGGCGTTGGTGAGCGAGACCTCGGTCAGCTTGCCGTCGGCGGCGGTGGCCACCACGGGCAGGCCCGGCGCCACGTCCACGGCCTGGTCGGTGACGCCCAGGCTGAGCGACACCGGCTTGGCCGGTGGGGCGGACGAGGTCTCGACGGGCCCCGCCCCGTCGGACCCGCCTGCCCCACCGGAAGAGCACGCTGTGACCAACGTCGCAACAATTCCCAGCGCGGCGATCCGCAGCGCCCCCCTGTTGCCCAACATGTTCATCCCCGTTCCGTCCACTCCACGTCCCCGACTACTAGGAGCACCTGCACACCATCGGTTCAGCGTCCCCCGTCTAGGGGACGCCCCAAGGGTTGACGACGTTGCTCGGGATGCTGGATCGTTATCCCGCGAAGTTCCCCCCGGTTCGGGTGGTCGCACCCGCCCTGACCAGGCGATTGGGAGCTGCGGAGGACGCTGTGCTAATGTTCTCCACGTCGGACGGAGCAAGACAGTCCGAGCGCCGCTAGCTCAACTGGCAGAGCAGCTGACTCTTAATCAGCGGGTTCGGGGTTCGAGTCCCTGGCGGCGCACTCCACGATGAGGCGGTCACCATTCCGGTGACCGCCTCATCGCTTTTACCGGCACTTTTGCCGCCCATGGGCGCTCGAGTCCGATTGGTCCGAACCGACCCGAGCAGGCTCAGCCGATCGCAGGTGCCGAGGCGCGGTTCCGATGCACTGATCGATCGAATTCCGGTGCGGTTGGTGTGGTTCTCCGGCCACACCGCCGTGACGGCGTTCTCCCCGCCGTACGGTCGTCTCCGTCCTACTGGCGTCGCGCGGGGGGTGCCATGGCCGAGGCGGGCGGCAAGCGGTGGACACCACCACCGAATGTGACGAACACCTTGTCGGGGACAGCCGGTGCCGCGCTCCAAGCCGGCGTCGTGCACGGAGGCGTGCACTTCCACCACGATCCACCCCCGTCTCCGGTCGTTCCCCGGCAATTGCTCGCGGCACCCGCTCATTTCACCAACCGGGATGGGGAAGCGGCCGAGCTCGACGATGCCCTGGCACGGTCGCTGCATGGTGGAGAACGCATGGTGACCGTGCTGAGCGGGCCGGGCGGCGTCGGCAAGACCGCGCTGGCCCTGCACTGGGCGCACAGGACGCGGGACCGGTTCCACGACGGCCAGCTGTACGTCGACCTCGCGGGCTTCAGCGGCGACCAGCCCGTGCCGCCCGACGAGGCGCTAGGCCTGTTCCTGCGCAGCCTGGGTGTCCCACCCGGCCGCGTCCCGGTGGAACTTGTCGAGCAGGCCGCGCTCTACCGGTCGTTGACCGCGGACAAGGCCCTGCTCGTTCTGCTCGACAACGCGTTCTCCGCGGCTCAGGTGCGGCCGCTGATACCCGGCTCCGCGACCAGCGCGGTGGTGGTGACCAGCCGCAGCAGGCTGACCGGGTTGGTGGCCGACGGTGCCCGCTTGGTCGACATAGGGCCGTTGACGGCCTCTTCATCGGTGCGACTGCTGGACAGAGCGGTGGGCGGCACGAGAGTCAGCGAGGAGCAGGACCGCGCACGGGCGCTCGTCGTCATGTGCGGCGGTCTGCCGATCGCGGTCCGCGTGGCCGCGGCCAGGCTGGCGGCCAGGCCCCGGTGGTCGGTCAAGCGGGTGGTCGCCGAGCTGAGCGACGAACGCGGTCGGCTCTCGGTGCTATCCCCGTCGCACGAGCTGTCCGTGCAAACCACGTTCGACCTGTCCTACCGCGCGCTGCACCCATCCGCCGCGGCGCTGTACCGCCGCTTGGCGCTGCACCCAGGACACGATTTCGGCTCCTCGATAGCGCTGTCGGTGCTCGACGACGGTGCGGGGGCCGCGCTGGAGGAACTGGTGGAGGGAAGCCTCGTGGAGGAGATCAAGGAGGACCGCTACCGCTTCCACGACCTGCTGCGGTTGCACGCGCGGGAGAAGGCCACCGCGGAGGACGGCGACGACGAGCGCGCCCGAACCGTGCGGCGGATCGCCGAGTGGTACCTGGCCGGAGCGCAGGCCGCGGACCGCGTGGTCACGCCGCATCGGCGGCGGCTGCCCTACGAGTTCGCCGACCCGCCGCCGGTTGACGTCCCCTCCTTCACTGGATCCGAAGCGGCGTTGGCCTGGCTGGAGACCGAGCGGGCGAACCTGATCGCGACGGGCCGCGAAGCACTGGCACACGGGTGGCCGCGACTGGCTTGGCAGCTCTGCGACGTGCTGTGGCCCCTCCTGCTGCACCACAAGCACTACCGCGACCGCTTGGGGATCTACGAGTGCGGTGTCGAGGCCGCTCGTCGGTGGGGCGACCGGTTCGCCGAGGCGGACATGCTCAAGCGCTTGGGCTTGGCGTGCAGCACGCTGCGCCGCTTCGAAGAGGCTGAGGAGCACTTCCTGGCCTCGGAGGCGTGCGCGAACGCCATCGGCGACCGGCGCGGCGCCATCGACGCGCGCGAGGGCATCGCGCTGCTGAGGCTGGACCGCGGTCAGCTCGCCGACGCGGTCGCCCGATTCGGGGAACTGGTGCGCGACAACCGCGAACTCGGCGCCGACCGCGCCTTGGCGCTCACCCTGATCACGTTCGGCCGCACCCTCGCCAAGGTGGGCCGTGCGGCGGAAGCTTTGGCGGCCCTGCGCGAGGCGGACGAGCTGATGGCCGCGCTCCCCGAACCGGACCCGTACAACTCGGCGCGAGTGACCGTCGCCCAAGCCGAGGTACACCTCGGCGCGGACGAGGTGAGGTTGGCGGCCGAGGTGGGGCACCGGGCGTTGCAAGCCATGCGGCAGCTGGGTTCCGACCACGGCATGGCGCAGGCGCACGAGGTGCTGGCAGAGGCCGCTCACCGGTCCGGCTCGGCCGACGGAGCCGCAGAGCACTGGCAACAGGCCCTGCGGCTCCTCACCAAGATCGGCTCGTCACGCGCCGCCCACGTCGAGCAGCGGCTGCGCGCGCTGGAACCACCCACAGGCGGGTGAACTCGCGGTCCGGTGCGTCGGGCACCACAGCGGCAACCCATGCCGCCGCAGCAGTGCGAGGTCGAGCCGCGCCGTCCACCAGGCGTAGAGCGACTCGATGGCGGAGCCGACCGCGTCACCCCACGACAGGCACGACGAAGTGGTGACCCGGTCCAGTTCCATCACCTGCTGCCCGCTCCTCACGACCAACCGCCCCTCCGACACCACGACGATCAACGCGGCGAAGGGGTTGCGGCGTGCCAAAGAGCACAGCAAGTCCATCTCCGCTTTCTCGGGCGCGGCACAGAGGACGACGTCCGCGAGGCCGTCACCGGTGTGGCCCGCTGCCCTCCACCACACGAGGGGACCGGTCAAGGCCATCGCCCGCTCTCGGTGGGCGGCGGCACCGGCGCGACCTGCCGATGCCTGCCGGGCTCGACGAGCCCCAGCAGCCGGTACATGGCCTTGCGCAGTTCGGCAGCGGACCGCCCCGGATGTGAGGTCAACCGCTTCCGCACCTGGTCGCGGATGTGCGGCGCCACGGTCGCGGCGCGTACCAGCTGCTGCTCCAGTGGCTCCCCCATGACCAGTCGTGGAGCCATGCGCCGCAGTAAGTCCTGCGCCGAACCAGTGCTGGTGGCGATGCTCACCGGCGGATCCGCCAGCACCACCGGTCGTCCCGCCGCGGCCGCGTAGACCCCGACCGAGCCGTGGTCCGCGACCACGCAGTCGGCGGCCACGATGACCGCGCGCCAGTCGACGTGAGGGTCAACCACGACGAGCCCGGCGTCACGGCAGTCCGCCAGCCACGCTTCCACCTGGCGCCGCCCGTGGCCGAACCACGCCGCGGGGTGCACGAGCGCCACCACGCGGTAACCGATCGGCGTCAACTCCTCCAGCAGCCTCGGCAGTAGATCCTCGAACCGGGCGAACAACGAATCGAGGCCCCACGTGGAACTGACCACCAGAACGCGTTCGTCCGGCCGGACTCCCAGCGCGGTCCGGTATGCGTCGCGCTGCGGGAGGCTCGCCATCATCCGGTCGTAACAGGGGTCCCCCACGACCACGGAGGCCTCCAGCGCCTCCGGACACTGCCTGCGCAGCACTTCGCGCTCCTCATCGTGGGCCAGCACCAGCGCCTTGGCCAGCAGCTTGCCGTTGTGCAGCAACCGCTGGGCGTCCAATCCGTAGACCACCGGCGAACCGCCCGCTGGGAAGGACTTGCCGTAGCCCGCCCCGTGCGGCATCACCAGCAGGGGCGCGTGAACCTGGTGCAGGCTCCCGTAGGACGCGGCCACCGCGAGGTCGAACTCCTCCCTGACCGCCTGCTCCCAGGGCAGCACGACGCCGCGGGTGGCGCGCAGGAAGTCCGCCACGCCGTTGCTGAAGGTGTCCGGCGCCTGGCTGAACACCACCTGGACCCTGGGGTCCGATTCGATCAGCTCGATCGCCTCCAGCAACCGCTGCCCGCTGACGATCGTGTGCACCACGGCGAGCACCGACCTGCACTCGTCGCGGCTGACCCACCGGTGCGCGTCGATGCCGATGGGCACGTGAAGCCACTCTGGACGTGTCATGCAATCCCCCTCGTACTCTCTCCCGTGCCAAGAGAGTGACGGCGGGGTTTGCCGTGAACTTGCAGTCCGCTTGCACACGGCCAATCGTCGGGTGGGACGGTCGTCGCTTCGGACCAATATCCGATCGATGTGCGCGGCTCACCTACGGGAAGTCGCCGCAGTGAAGCACACTGTATCCACCGAATACGCTGGACCAGCGAAAGGGGCGGCGCTGGTGGAGTTCAAGATCCTAGGCAAGACCCGATTACGCATCGATGGGAATGACTTCGATCTAGGTCCGGCCAGGCAACGCGGCGTGTTGACCATGCTGCTGTACTACTTCCCACGTCCGGTGCAGGTGGACACGATGGCCCAGGTGCTGTGGCCGGCCAGTGTGGCGAACGACGTCAGGAAGTCGCTGCAACCGATCATCAGCAAGTTGCGCGCGGTCCTGCGGGAGTCCCAGTCGGGTGGCTCGATCCTCAAGGAGGGCAACGCCTATCGGCTGCTCCTGCCCGAAATTGTGCGGATTGACTTCCATCAATTCCACAAGTTAGCGACCGAGGGGCGGGCCGCTGCCGCTCGCGGTGATCACCGCGTGGCGAAATCACTGCTGCGTGAAGCCTTGTCGTTGTGGAGCGGCCGCCCGCTGCAGGAGTTGGAAGGGATGTGGGCGGAACGGCTCCGGGACCAGATGGAGACGTATGACCGGCTCCCCGCTCTGCACATGCTGCTGGACAGCCAACTGCACCTCGGCGAGCATGCCGAGGTGATGGCGGTGGCGGGCCGTCTCACCGAGGACCAGATCCCCGAGGAAGCAACGGCGAGCCTCTACCTGCGGGCCTTGGACGGCTTGGGAAAGTACTCCACTGCACTCGACTTCTACGGGCGCTTCTGTCAGAACTTGTTCGACCACGTCGGCTCCGAACCGGGTCCGGTCCTACGGACGCTCTACCAGAGCATCCTGCGCAAGCAGTCGGGCACCGGCACATCCACCGCTCCGCCGCAACTCGCGCCACCGCGCCAACTTCCCTTACCAGCCAAAAACTTCGCGGGTCGCCAGGATCTCCTGGCCAAGCTTGACGCCTTGCACGACGCCACCGGCGGAGAGCGTGGCCACGTCGTGGCACTGCACGGGATGCCGGGCGTGGGCAAGAGCCGCTTGGCCGCCCACTGGGCCAACCTCCGCGCGGACCGGTTCCCGGACGGCCACCTCCACCTCGAACTCCGCGGATTCAGCCCCGGAACACCCATGACCCCCGATGACGCTCTCGCCATCCTGCTCAGGTCGTTGGGGGCGGATCGGATACCCGCCACGGGAGATGAGCGCCGGGTCGAGCTGCACCGGCTCATGGCGAACCGGAGGATGCTCGTCCTGCTCGACGATGCGCAGAGCAGCAACCAAGTGCGCCCGATACTCGCCGCCACTCCCAGCTGCTTCACCATCGTCACCAGCCGAACCCGCCCCTGGGGATTGCCAGTTCGGGACAACGTCGACGTGATCCTCGTTCCACCGCTGTCCCACGACGAGTCGATCTTGTTGCTGCGGAACGAAATCGGCGATCAACGCGCAGATGAGGACCCCGCAGCTCTGCGGGATTTTGCCAGCAGGTTGGACGGCCTCCCCTTGGGATTGCGCATCATTGCCCAGCACGTCGCCCATCGGCCCGAGACACCCGTGGCCGACTTGGTGAACGAGTTCAAGGAACAGGAAGGGCTCGGCATCCTGGGTTCTGTGGACGACAGCGACGACGAAAACGCCACCTTGCCCGTCGCCTTCTCCTGGTCCTACCGCGCGCTGTCGCCGGAAACCGCGAGGCTGTTCCGGCTCCTCGGCCTGCACCCCACAGCCGAGTTCAGCACCGCTGCGGCGAGTGCCTTGCTCGGGGAGCACGATGCCGCCACGAACCGGCACCTGCGAACTCTGACGAAGGTCAACCTGCTGCAGTACGGAACATCGCGGCGGTTCCGACTGCACGACCTGCTGCACGGCTACGCCGTTGACCTGGTGCGGCACGAGGAGTCGCCGCAATCACAGAAGTCTGCGCTGACCCGCCTGCTCGACTGGTATCTGAACTGGACAAGCGCGGCCGCACGCTCCTTGAACCCCCATCGGTCCCCGGTGCCCCCACTGGTGGGCATGTCGGTTTCACCGGAGCCCGACCTCCACGACGAGCACGACGGTCTGGCGTGGTTCACCCGTGAGCGCATGAACCTCGTCATGACAGTTCCGCACGCCGTTCGCCACACTCTTCACGAACACGCCTGGCGTCTGTCCGCCAACATGCACGAAGCGTTCGACCGCTTGGGGTACTACGACGACCTACTGTTGAGCCACCGAGCAGCGTTGAAATCCGCTCGCGTGCTCGGTCATGCCGAAGCGCACGGCGGAACGCTGAGCAATCTAGGTATGACGCACTTCAGGTTGCGCCAGTACCAGCAGGCAACGCAATACATGATGGAATCTCTGGACATTGTGCGCCGCCTAGGTCTCCGCGAACTTGAAGTGATCTGCATTCACAACCTGGCCAGCATACTACTGGAACAAGGTGAGACCAGCGGTGCGATAGCCAGGTACCGACAAGCCCTAGAGTTGACCAGGAAACTCGGCGACCGAGGTATCGAGGCGTCGACGCTGGACCAACTGGGTACTGCGTACCACCGCCTAGGAAATGACGACATCGCCCTTGAATATTACTTCAAGGCATTGCACATACGAGAAGAAATAGGCCACCGAAGAGGGCAGGGGACCACACTGACAGAACTAGGCCGACTCCTCTTCGAACGCGGCGAGCACATCGAGGCGTTGAAGCGCCTGTCATTGGCGGTCGATATCAACCAGAGCACTGGCGACCGACCGCGCACCATTGAAGCGCTGGTAGCCATCGCCGAGATAAACTTCGACTTCGGCGAATTCGAAGAGGCAGTCGCGCACGCGCAACAGGCCGCCTCCCTGTCATCCGACATCGGCGCACGCGACCAGCAGGCACGCGCCTTGCACGTACTGGGTCACGCCCTACTGAAACTAGAGCTGCTGGAAGACGCCGAGCGCTGCTGGTCGGAAGCTTATAAGATTTTCCAGAGCAGTTCGACCACGCCAGAAGCGGACGTGGTGCACAACCACCTGACCGCCCTGCGAGCCCAACTCGCCATTCCCAATTCACGGATCGCTACTGACGGAACTCCGGAACGCCCAGCCGCCGAGTCGACCAAGCACAACCACTGAGAGCAGCACGGAGGATGCCCTTCAGGTGACACCGGTGGACATTGTCGGTCGTTATTTCACTGAAGCGAAGGCACACTTCTGCGGTCTAGACCTTTCACTCCCTTCACGGGAGCGCTCCCAGAAGTGTCGAAACGGCGGTTGAACACCGGGTAACCCGCTAAGCGTTCGCTTAGCGCGCTCGCCCCTACGCCCAACCGGAGGACCCCCGTCAGTGTGAGCTTTCCAGGGTGTGATGGAATGACACCGTGTTTGATCACAACCCCCTGACGGGCGGACGGAAAGCGGTCGTTGCCACCGTGATGGCCATCGGCTTCCTGGTGTCCACCCCAGCGGCCGCCCTGGCTTGGACCGGAATCATCAACGACGTCAACCCGGACAAGACGTCCACGGTCATCGCCAACAAGCGCTGAACCTCGGTTCAACTCGGAGGGATCGACCAATGTTAAGATTATGCATCAAGCGTTTAACGGCGACTAGATGCCGCAGCGCGATCCAGCACGACACACCCTGTCCGGAATCGAACCAGGCGCCATAACGTCGAGGTCGCCAGCGTGGCTGGGGTCGACTGCCCAGCCACGCTCGGCCATGCGCCAGAACCAAGTCGACGAGAGATCTTAACGAAAGCGTCACCGCCGCGCCGCAGCCGAGGTGAACAGGTCGCGCACCAGCAGAGCAGAACCGTCCCCAACCGCCACGGCGAGCAGGTCTGCAGCGCCCTGCGAGAATTTCACGACGCTGTGCAGCGCGCCGAGCCCTGCGGCACGAGCGGCTCCACCTCGTCACCCCACTCGTCCTCCTCTAACGCCCATCGGATACCCATCAGTCGCGCGAAGTACAGCAGGCGGTGGTCCCCCGCCGTCAACTCCGCCCACGTGGTGCTGTTGGAGGACAACGTGCAGGTCCGCTGTACTCCTTGCCCAGCGCCTCGTTCTCGAAAGGCAGCCCAAGGATGACGCGATTACCGGCGGCGCGCACCACAGCGATCTCGCTATCGCAGTACGCGGAGCGATCCGCGGATCCAGCGCGGCAGCGAGCAGGCGGAACACCGGCTGGTTGATGCCCCGGTTCGTCGTGCGGAGAAACGTGTTGAAGTACTTCTATAAGCACGGCCGAGTCGCCCTTGAAGCTGCCCCACTGGCACTCCTTCACCAACCACGTGGACCTGACGCCCGCTCGAGTCGATAGGACGCGCAGCTCGCTCACCGGAGCGTCCGAACGCTCCCGGCTCCGGCTGGCGCACCTACACAGGCCCTTCCCTTTCTTCCATGAAGGCTTGCCGGGATCGTCGATATCGCAGGTGCGGGCTCCTGATCGACTCTTCAGTCACCTCCACCAGCCCTTCCTTGCGCATGAGGCGCAACCACCGGGTGACGGCAGGAGCGGTCAATCCGCTTCGCTCGACCAACTCCGCGCGGGACAGCTGCCCGTCACCGAGGATGTCGAGCAACTGCTCGCGGCGGTCCGCCCGACGAGCGCCCAGCCCGGCGGTTCTGGTGTTCGCGACAAGAGCCGGCGCCAGTGCGTAGCGCGTCCAGCGGCGGCCACCGTGCTGCACCACGAGTTCTCTGGCGACGAGATCGCGGAGTTCAGCGCGGGCGACTTGGGAGTCGAGCCCCGCAGCGGCCCGGTAGGTCTGGTTGTCCAGCAGCTTGCCATCCCGCAACAACGCCAGCGCGACGCACTGGCTGTCCGACAACCCGTGTTCCCCCAACGAGTTGATCCAGGCCACAACCTCATCACCCAGCAGCGTGTGGTTCGGAAACGTCACGCTGAAGTAACTGATCCGGTCCACGAACTCCGGGGCGCTCATTCGCGCTTCCCGCAACGCCTTCACCATGGTGCGGATGCCAGAACCGCGGTTCTCGCACACCGTTCTGGTGCCGCCGGGGACCGGAACGTCCTCCAGCACCTGGATGAGCATCGAGTTGCGCGCCGACGATACGGCCTCATCACCGAGCTGATCCACGGTCACCGGCCCGTAGAGCCCGCCGGGGTTTCGCACCACCAGTCGATCGGGATACATCTCGACCTGAACCTGAGCACCGCGGGATGCGCTTGAAAGGTCTCGGTGCACCAAGGCGTTCACGATCGCCTCGCGCAGGGCCGTCTCCGGGTACTCCCACACGTCCTGCCGTCCCGCACCGATGACGACAGCACGTCTACTCATGTTGCGCCGCAACGCGGCCAGAGTGTCGCGGACGATGACCGGAATCGGTCCTTCGAGCATGACGTTGTCGAGGAACCGCTGTCCTGACACCACATCGGCCCCGTCAACCGTCGGGTAGTGCACAAAGGACAACATCAGCTGCGGAAAGTGCTCCTGGGGATATGTCCCCAATGCGAGCAGCCCTCCCAACGACACCACCAGCTCCCCCGAGCCGTCCTGGACCAGCACGCGAGCACGCCGGAGCGCCGTCGTCTCGTCCAGCTCCGAGAAGGCGTACGGCCTGCTCACCCGCAGACGCGCGAGCAGTTCAGCCACCAACCTGCGGTCGAGGTCTTGCACGCTCGTACCCGGAACGGGCTCCAAGTCGTCACGCGGCTGGCCTCGTTTGGTCAGCAGCATCTGCACCTCGTAGCTGCTGAGCTTGCGATCACCGTCGCCCACGCGCACGTAGCTTCCCTGGGTGATTCCGGCACCGCGGTAGAAGCACGGTTTGATCGCGGCTTCCAGCTCCGCGATCTCGGCGACGACGAGATCCACCCCCTCGAACGAGTGCACGTTGATCAGCGGACGCAGCGGCGGCTCCATCTCCGTCGAGCACCACGACGCAAGATCAGCGGCCACCTTCGCCGCCTCTTGGACACCGGTCGCGGCGAAGCCCGTCGCTTCGTCGAGCCCGAGGATGAGGACGCCACCCCTGGTGTTGGCGAAGGCCGACAGCGTCTCCCGCACCGACGCCGGGAGCTTCCGCTCAGCTCGCTTGACCTCGATGTCCGCGACATCGGCGCCGAGAACCCGGAGGTTCTCGACGATTTCGGCGAGTTCGCTGTCCAGCACGGCCACTTCATAGCATAGTAACAACCATAGTAACTAGCCCTTGTTCCGATGCTAGTTACTATGCTTCGCCGCGCTCAGCCGAAGGCCAGCGCTATCCGCCTGCCCGCCAGCAGGCGCGTGCGCCACACCTCGACGTCCACCGCCAGGTCGGCCTGCCGGTCCAGCCGGTCGTAGGACTTGGACAACAGCCAGTGCGCCGCCGCGGGCGCCACCCGCTCCAGCGGCCCCTGCTCGCTCAACCGGACGAGCGCCACCGCCACGTCCCGCGTCACGAACGCCTTGCGCACCATCCCGCCCGCCAGCTCGTCGACCAGGAACACCATGGCGTGCTCCCGCACCCCGTACGAGTAGGAGCAGATCAGGGCCAGGTATCCCGCGTCGATGGACCGGTCGCAGATCCACGCCTCACCCACCACCAGCTCGGGCGGGAGTGGGGGCGCCGCGCGGGCGGCCCACTCGCGCGGACGCCCGGTGAGCAGGGCCGCCAGCGCGCGCAGCAGCGCCTCGTTGCGCCTGGTGGGCAACGACACCGCGTGCTCGATCACGCCCGCCCAGAACTCCTCGTCCACGGGCACGTCCGACACCGCGTGGCTGACCACCAGCTCGATCTCCAGGGGGTCGGTCAGCTGCGGCAGCGCCCGGCAGCGCCGGACGACCTCCCGCTGAGCGAGGGTCAGCGGCGTCCCGTGTGGACGGCCTACCGGCGCGATCGGCCACCGCTTCGGGCAGTGCGTCTTCCGGCTCACCGGGTCGAGGCTGGCACGGCCGGGGCTGGGTTCCGCGTCACCACACCCGAAAGAGGACAATGCCGTGTCGTGGAGTCATTGCGCCAGGCGATGTGGCGGGCCGCGGCCAACCGCCGGGCCCCGCTGCCGCCCACGTCGGAGCTGTCCGCGACCGAAGTGGACGATGCTGCCCGGGCCGTGCTGCGCCGCGCGTTCGACCACCTGTGGGGCAACGGCTGGCTGCCCTACGACGTGCACGAGGTGGTGCGGCGCAACGAGGACGACCGGGTGCTGTCGTTCCTGGTGGACTCGCTGGCGGCGGACGCCGAGCGGTTCCCGGTGCTGCACCCCCGGTGGCGCGAGCAGCTGGCGGAGGTCGGCGCCGAGGTCTGGTGGGACCGCGACCAGCCGCACCTGGACCAGTGGGCCACCAGGCACATCGAGCGGCGCGACGACGCCGTGGCCGTGGTCGTGGCGCTGCTGGCCCGGCTGATGACGTTGCCCGCCTTGCCGCGGATCATCCCCGAACCGGGCAGCCCGCTGGCCGAGGTCGACCACCACGGTGTGGACCGCAAGGTCCTCAACCGGGTCCGGGGGTTGTTGGCCAAGGCGGAGTCCACGCTGTTCCCCGAGGAGGCCGAGGCGCTGTCGGCCAAGGCCCAGGAGCTGGTGAACCGGCACGCGCTGCAGCGGATGCCGACCGAGGCGCCCGCCGCGACGTCGCGCCGGATGTGGCTGGACAAGCGGTACTTCGACGGCAAGGCGCACATCGTCCACGTCGTCGCCGAGGCCAACCGCGCCCGCGCGGTCGTGTACGACGACCTGGGGTTCGTGGCGCTGGTCGGCGAGGAGCTGGACCTGGAGATCGTCGAGCTGCTGTCCACCTCCCTGCTGGTCCAGGCGACGCGGGCGATGGTGGCGGCGGGCGACGGCGCGCCGAAGGGCGACGAGACGCGGTCGCTGGGCTACCGGAAGTCCTTCCTGCTGTCCTATGCGCACCGGGTCGGCGAGCGCCTGCGGGCGGTGAACCAGGTGGACGACGACCGCTTGCTGCCCGTGCTGGCGCAGCGGAAGAAGGCGGTGGACGAGCTGTTCGGCACCCTGTTCGCCAGCACCACCTCGAAGTCCACGCGCGTGCGCAGCGCGGCGGGCTGGGACGCGGGCCGGGCCGCCGCGGACCGGGCGGATCTGAGCGTCGACCGCTGACCGCGACCAGGTCGCACGGCGTCCCGCACCCCGCGTAGGCCATCATGGCGCGGTGCGGAAGCTGGACACGACCGACGACGTCCGGGCCAGGATGAGCAAGCAGCGCTCCCGCGACACGGGCATCGAGGTGGCGCTGCGCCGCGAGCTGCACCGGCTGGGCCTGCGCTACCGGGTGCACCAGCGCCCCGTGCGGACCGTGCGCCGCGAGGCCGACGTGGTGTTCGGCCCCGCCAAGGTCGCCGTGTTCGTCGACGGCTGCTTCTGGCACGGCTGTCCGGAGCACGGCACGTGGCCCAAGCGCAACGGCGAGTTCTGGCGCGCCAAGATCGAGACCAACCAGGCGCGCGACGCCGACACCGACCGGGTGCTGGCCGACGCGGGCTGGCTCGCGGTGCGGGTGTGGGAGCACGAGGACCCGGCCGCGGCGGCGGACCGGGTGCGGGAGGCGGTGCGGGCGCGGCGCGATCGGTAGCCTGGGCGGGTGCTGTCCATGATCGACCTGTTCGCCGGGTGCGGCGGCATGACCTCCGGCTTCGTCGCGACGGGCGGTTACCGGCCGGTCATGGCGGTCGAGTGGGACCGGCACGCGGCCGCGACGTACGCGGCCAACTTCGGCGAGGACCACATGCGCTGGTCGGACATCGCCGCCGTCCCCGACCGGGAGATCCCGCGCGCCGACCTGATCATCGGCGGTCCGCCCTGCCAGGGGTTCTCCAACCTGGGCTCGCGCGACGTCAACGACCCGCGCAACGGCCTGTGGCGGGAGTACCTGCGGTTCGTGCGCGTGGCGCGGCCCGCGGTGTTCGTGATCGAGAACGTGGACCGGTTCCTCAGCTCCGCCGAGTTCTCCCTGCTGCGCGCCGAGACCGAGGGCTACCAGCTCAGCTCCGGGCTGCTGATGGCGGCGGACTTCGGCGTGCCGCAGCGCAGGCGCCGGGCGATCGTGATCGGTTCGCGGATCGGCCCGATCCCGCTGCCCGAGCCGACCCACCCGCGCGGGAGCTGGCACACCGTCCGCGACGTGCTGGCCGGTCTGCCCGAGCGGCCGGCCACGACGGCGCTGCCCAAGTCGACGGCGCGGTTCTTCGGCACCGAGCTGCCCGGCCGCTTCAAGAGCCTGGACCTGCACGTCGGCCGCAACCCGACGCCGCTGTCGGTGCGGCGCTACCGGCACATCCCGCCCGGTGGCGGGCGGTTCGACCTGCCGGACGAGCTGCTGCCGCGCTGCTGGCGGGAGAAGAAGACCGGCACCACGGACGTGATGGGCCGGATGCGGTGGGACCAGCCGTCGCTGACCATCCGCACCGAGTTCTACAAGCCCGAGAAGGGCCAGTACCTGCACCCGCAGTGGGAGCCGGGCGAGGACGGCCACCGGGTGGACCGCCCGATCACGCACCTGGAGGCCGCGCGCCTGCAGAGCTTCCCGGACGAGTTCGAGTGGTGCGGCACGAAGACCGAGGTGGCCAGGCAGATCGGCAACGCCGTGCCGCCCCTGCTGGCCATGGCGGTGGCCCGGCACCTCCAGCCCTACCTCACCGGCGTCACTCCTTCAGGTGATCACTGCCCGCTGTGCCGCTAGCGGGCCCGGAATTGTCGGACCTCGTCCGTAGCGTCATCGCCATGACGACAGCCACGTACGAAAGCGCGGTCCGGATCGGTTCCACCGAGTACCGCCTGCTGGCCACCGCGGACCCCGACCTGGTGGTGCGGCTCTCCGGCAGCGACCTCTCCGGGGCGCTGGTCGCCGAGGGCGAGCTCCGGCTGCCCGCCGAGGCGGGCAGCGCCGTCGGCAAGGTGCTCGGCCAGGTCTTGGACGCCATGGCGAAGCTGGGCGCGCCGCGCCCGGCCGCCCGCTCCCGGCCCGCCAACGCCAACCAGCCGTGGACCGCCGACCTCGACGATGACCTGCGCACCGCGTGGCTGGCGGCCGAGCCGGACGCGCCCACCGCGGACCTCATCCGCGGCATCGCCCTGCGCATGGAGCGCTCCCCGACCTCGATCCGCTCCCGGCTGGCGCGCGTCGGCTGCGACCCGGACGTGCCGGGGCGGCCCCTGTCCGCCGAGGCGGCGGCGGTGCTGGGAGTTCGGGGTCGGGATCAGGGTGGGCTCGGGGACAAACCCGATCCGCCGAGGTGGGAGGAGGGGTGATGCTCGCGGTGGACGGTTGGCGTTGAGGGGAAGGACCTCCCGTGGAGATCACCGGCATCATCTCGGCCCTGTTCATCGGGTTGCTCATCGGCGGGTTGGGGCGCCTGGTCGTGCCAGGCAAGCAGCGGATCTCGGTGCTGCTGACCGTGCTGGTCGGCATCGCGGCGGCGCTGGTGGGCACCTTCGGCGCGTCGGTCATCGGCGTGGCGGAGACCGACGGCATCGACTGGATCGAGCTGGCCCTGCAGGTGGGGCTGGCGGGTGTCGGCGTGACCGCGCTGGCCAAGCGGAGGAGCCGCCAGCTGAGCTGATCGACTTGGGCTGACCACCGCTGGACTGGCCACCGCTGGACTGACCACCGCTGGACTGGCCACCGCTGGACTGGCCACCGCTGGACTGACCACTGCGGCGGGGGGCGCTTCGGGTCCGGCTCGGGCGTGCCGCGCCCCTGGACACCTCGGGCTGCGGGGGCACATAGAGTCCTCCCGTGCTGGTGCTGCACGGTGTGTGCGCGACCGACGGTCGACTGGGGTGGTGGGCCGAGGACTCCCGGTTGCCCGCGCGAACGGGGAAGCGGCTCGGGCGGGCGGCCGTGGCGCACCCGTTCGCGGTGGGTGAGGACGGGTTGGGCGACCTGCTCGGCGGCAAGGTCGGCGTGCTCGGTCTGAGGTTGCCGTCCTTCGCGTCCGCGCCCTCGGCGTCGCCGGAGCTGGTGCGGGACCCTGCCGCTGTCGGGCCCAGGCCCCGCGGGGCGCTGCGGCTGCGGGAGTGGCTGGTCCCGGTCGGGTGGCTGGGCGAGGAGGTGCCCGAGGACCTGCCCGAAGCGCGGCTCGGGGCGTCGGCCCGGTACCTGATCGACCTGGTGCGGTTCGCCGAGGACCTGGTGAGCCGGGGGCGGGTGCTGGCCTCCGTCGCGGACGAGGTCGCCGAGGCGCGGTGGCGGGCGGCCCTGTCCGGGGTGGACTCGCTGCGGTTCGCCGCGCTGCGGGACGGGATGCCGCCCGCGTTCCGCGCCGCTGACGTGCGGGACCAGCCGGAGGAGCTGCTGCGGCTGGCGCTGGACGGGTTGGTGGACCGGGAGGTCCGGGCCAGGGTGGCGCGGGCACCTCGTGCCGACCGGTCGGTGGTCGGGGCCTGGGTGCGCGCGCTGGTGGGCGACCCGCGGTTCGACGCCGCTGCCGAGGAGGTCGACGGGCTTCGCCGCGCCCTGGCGGGGTGGCACGCGAGCCTGCTGCGGCAGAGCCCGGTGCGCACCTGCTTCCGGCTCAGCTCGCCCGAGCAGGACGAGCCGGGCGGTGACGTCAGCGGCGCCTCCGGTGGCGGCCCCCGCGAGGGGTGGCGGCTGGAGTTCCTGCTGCAGGCGGTGGACGAGCCGAGCGTGCTGGTCCCGGCGGGCGACCTGTGGGGTCGCGACGAGGTGTTGCGGCGGTGGGTGCCGCGACCGGAGGAGGTGTTGCTGGCGGACCTGGGGCGGGCGAGCAGGCTCTACCCCGCGCTGGACCGCGCGCTGGCCCAGCGGCGGCCCGCCGAGCTGGAGCTGGACGTCGAGGGCGCCTACGAGTTCCTGACCCGGTCGTCCCTGCTGACCCAGGCGGGTTTCGGGGTGCTGCTGCCGTCGTGGTGGCGGGCGCCCCGGCAGCTCGGGCTGAAGCTGACCGCGTCCGCGCCGGGCACGGCGGGCGCCGTGGCCAAGGAGAGCGAGCTCGGCCTGAAGGTCCTGGTCGACTACCGGTGGGACTTGGCGGTGGGCGAGGAGGAGCTGACCGAGCCCGAGCTGGCGGCGCTGGCCAGGACCAAGGTGCCGCTGGTGCGGGTGCGCGGGCAGTGGGTGCACGTCAACCAGAAGCAGCTCGCGGCGGGGCTGGCGTTCCTCAAGCGCGGGGGCGGCGGGCGGATGGCCGTGGCCGACGTGCTGCTGCACTCCGGCCTGCGCCCGGACGACGCCGCACTGCCGTTGCCGGTGACGGCGGTCAGCGGCGTCGGGTGGCTGGGCGACCTGCTGTCCGGGCAGGTGGAGCACCAGCTGGAGCCGGTGGAGCCGCCGCGCGGGCTGACCGCGGTGCTGCGCCCCTACCAGCTGCGCGGGCTGTCCTGGCTGGCGTTCCTGGACCGGTTGGGGCTGGGCGCCTGCCTGGCCGACGACATGGGGCTGGGCAAGACAGTCCAGCTGCTGGCGCTGGAGGCGCTGTGCCGCCAGGACCGCACGCGGCCGCCCACGCTGCTGGTGTGCCCGATGTCGGTGGTGGGCAACTGGCAGCGGGAGGCCGCGCGGTTCACGCCGGGCCTGCGGGTGCACGTCCACCACGGGGCCGCGCGGGACGCCGAGGCGCTGCGGTCGGGCCACGACCTGGTGATCACCACCTACGCGGTGGCGACCAGGGACGCGGCGCTGCTGCGCGAGGTCACCTGGGACCGGGTGGTGCTGGACGAGGCGCAGAACGTCAAGAACAGCGCCACGCGGCAGTCCCAGGCGGTGCGCTCCCTGCCCGCGCGGCACCGGGTCGCGCTCACCGGCACGCCGGTGGAGAACCGGCTGGCCGAGCTGTGGTCGGTCATGGACTTCATCAACCCCGGCGTGCTGGGCTCGGTCAACACCTTCCGCGCGCGGTTCGCCGTCCCCATCGAGCGGCACCACGACGAGGACGCGGCGGTGCGGCTGCGGCGGGTCACCGGGCCGTTCGTGCTGCGCAGGATCAAGACCGATCCCCGGATCATCTCCGACCTGCCGGACAAGATCGAGGTCAAGCAGCTGTGCACGCTCACCGTCGAGCAGGCCTCGCTCTACCAGGCCGTGCTGGACGACATGCTGCAGCGCATCTCCGAGTCCGAGGGCATGGCGCGCCGGGGGCTGGTGCTGGCCACGATGTCCAAGCTCAAGCAGGTGTGCAACCACCCGGCCCAGCTGCTCGGCGACGGGTCGCGGGTGGCGGGGCGGTCGGGCAAGCTGGCCCGCTTGGAGGAGATCCTCGACGAGGCGCTGGCCGACGGGGACAAGGCGCTGTGCTTCACCCAGTTCACCGAGTTCGGCTCGCTGGTGGTGCCGCACCTGGCCGCGCGCTTCGACACCGACGTGCTGTTCCTGCACGGCGGCACGCCGAAGAAGGCGCGCGACGCGATGGTGGAGCGGTTCCAGCGGTCCGACGGGCCGAAGCTGTTCGTGCTCTCGCTCAAGGCGGGCGGCACCGGGTTGAACCTGACCGCCGCCAACCACGTCGTCCACCTCGACCGCTGGTGGAACCCGGCGGTGGAGGACCAGGCCACCGACCGGGCGTTCCGGATCGGGCAGCGCAAGCACGTGCAGGTGCACAAGTTCGTCTGCGTCGGCACGGTGGAGGAGCGCGTGGACCGGATGATCGAGGAGAAGCGCGGGTTGGCGCAGCTGGTGGTGGGGGCGGGTGAGGACTGGCTCACCGAGCTGTCCACCGCCGAGTTGCGCGACCTGCTCGCGCTGTCCGGGGAGGCCGTCGGTGAGTGACCGCTGGTACCGGTCCCGGCCGCCGTCGCGGCCGATCCGGGTCGAGGGCGGGTTGACGCTGCGCAGCAAGCGCGGCGACGTCGCCCGGACGTGGTGGTCGCGGCGGTTCCTGGAGGTGCTGGAGTCCTTCGGCATGGGCGGGCGGCTGACCAGGGGCCGGGCCTACGCGCGCTCCGGGCAGGTGATGAGCCTGTCGCTGTCGAGCAGCCTGGTGGTCGCGCTGGTCATGGGGTCGCAGCCGAGGCCGTACCGGGCACGGGTGGCGGTGCGCAAGTTCACCGACGAGCAGTGGCGGCGCGTCGAGCACGCGCTGGCCGACCGGGCGGTGTTCGCCGCGCGGCTGCTCGCGGGCGAGATGCCCGAGGAGGTCGAGGAGGTCTTCGCCGACCTGGGCCTGTCGCTGTTCCCGCGCACCACCCGCGAGTTGAGCATGGACTGCACCTGCCCCGACTGGGAGGTGCCGTGCAAGCACCTGGCCGCCACCTGCTACCTGCTCGCCGAGTCCTTCGACACCGACCCGTTCGAGATCTTCGCCTGGCGTGGTCGGTCGCGGGAGGAGCTGCTGGACCGGCTGCGCGCGTTGCGCGACCCGATGCGGGCGGAGGAGCCCGAGCCGCGGCGGGAGTTCCCGCTGGAGGACTGCCTCGAGTCGTTCTGGCAGCGCCCGCAGGTCGCGACGGTGTCCGATCTCGGGCAATCCGATTTGGGGCAGGTCGCCGAGCGGCACCCGGAGGCGGTGCTGGACGAGTTGGGGCCGCTCACCGCGGCCGGGCGGTCGGTGCCGGAACTGCTGCGCCCGCTCTACCGGGCCATCGCGGAGGGCAGCTAAGTTACCCACTGGTAACGTGCGGTGGACGACGAAGGGAGCCACCCGGTGCTGTTCCACCCCACCAGCTACGACCCCGCGCACCTGGACGCCGAGAGCCGCCGCCTGCTGCGCGCGACCATCGACTGGTTCGAGGAGCGCGGCAAGCGCAGGCTGATCGCCGACGACCAGGCCAGGGTCTGGTACACCGAGTTCCTCGACTTCGTCGCCCGCGAGAAGCTGTTCGCCACCTTCTGCACCCCCGCCGCGCAGGCCAAGGGCCACCCGGACAAGCGCTGGGACGCCGCCCGCAACGCCGCGCTGAGCGAAGTCCTGGGCTTCTACGGCCTGCAGTACTGGTACGCCTGGCAGGTCACCGTGCTGGGGCTCGGCCCGATCTGGATGAGCGGCAACGCCGCCGCCCGCGAGCGCGCCGCCGACCTGCTCGACGACGGCGCGGTGTTCGCGTTCGGGCTGTCGGAGAAGGAGCACGGCGCGGACGTCTACTCCACCGACATGGTCCTCACCCCCGACGGCGACGGGTTCCGGGCCAACGGCGGCAAGTACTACATCGGCAACGGCAACGTCGCGGGCATGGTCTCGGTGTTCGGCCGCCGCGCCGACGTCGAGGGCCCCGACGCCTACGTCTTCTTCGCCGTCGACTCGCAGCACCCGAACTTCAAGCTGGTCAAGAACGTGGTGAACTCGCAGATGTTCGTCAGCGAGTTCCGCCTGGAGGACTACCCGGTCCGCGCCGAGGACCTGCTGCACACCGGCCCCGAGGCGTTCAGCGCCGCGCTCAACACCGTCAACGTCGGCAAGTTCAACCTCTGCACGGCGTCCATCGGCATCAACGAGCACGCGTTCTACGAGGCCATCACGCACGCCCACAACCGGGTCCTGTACGGCAAGCGGGTCACCGACTTCCCGCACGTGCGGCAGAACTTCGTGGACGCCTACGCGCGCCTGGCGGCCATGAAGCTGTTCGCCGACCGCGCGGTGGACTACTTCCGCAGCGCCTCCCCCGACGACCGCCGCTACCTGCTGTTCAACCCGATCACCAAGATGAAGGTCACCAGCGAGGGTGAACGGGTCATCGACCTGCTGTGGGACGTGATCGCGGCCAAGGGCTTCGAGAAGGACACCTACTTCTCGATGGCCGCCCGCGACATCCGCGCCCTGCCCAAGCTGGAGGGCACGGTGCACGTGAACCTGGCGCTGGTGCTGAAGTTCCTGCCCAACTACCTGTTCCACCCGGCCGAGTACGCCGAGGTGCCGACCCGGCACGACCCGGCCGACGACGAGTTCTTCTGGCGGCAGGGCCCGGCCCGCGGCCTGGGCGCGATCCGGTTCCACGACTGGGAGACCGCCTACGCCAAGTTCGCCGACGTGCCCAACGCGGCGCTGTTCCACGAGCAGGCGCGGGCGCTGCGCGAGCTGCGCGTCGAGGAGGGCCAGCAGGAGGACCTGGACTTCCTGCTCACCCTCGGCCAGCTGTTCACCCTGGTCGTCTACGGCCAGCTGGTGCTGGAGCAGGCCGAGCTGACCGAGTTCGACCGCGACGTGCTGGACCAGGTCTTCGACGTGCTCGTGCGGGACTTCTCCGAGTACGCGGTGGCGCTGCACGGCAAGTCTTCCTCCACCGAGGCGCAGCAGCGGTGGGCGCTGGCGCGGGTGCGCAAGCCGGTGGTGGACGGCGAGCGGTCCGCCCGCGTGTGGGAGCGGGTGGCCGCGCTGTCCGGCGCCTACGAGATGAACCCCTGACCCCACCGGGGGAACTCGTTGGTGAGCACCCATCCGCACTCTTGACTGGTGCCATTTTCACCGGGTTCGCTCGGTGGACATGACGTCCACCGGAGATGGGGCGACGCTGCCCATCCGGACGAGGAGTGCGCGTGCATCAACGCAGATCACCGCGACGCGGGTGGGCGGTCGCCCTGGTCGTGCCGCTGGCCGCCGCGGGTCTGGCCGTGACCGGTCCGACCCCGGCGGCCGCCGCCCAGCCGGTCGTCCGCCCGCTGGCGGACGGGCTCGCCCTGACCCCGCCCATGGGCTTCAACAACTGGAACACCACGCACTGCGACGCCGAGTTCAACGAGGACATGATCAAGGGCATCGCGGACATCTTCGTCTCCCGCGGGCTCAAGGACGCGGGCTACGAGTTCGTCAACATCGACGACTGCTGGGCGCTGCCCCAGCGCGGCCAGGACGGCAACCTGGTGCCCGACCCGGTGCGCTTCCCCAACGGCATCAAGGCGCTGGCCGACTACGTGCACGCCAAGGGCCTGAAGTTCGGCATCTACACCAGCGCGGGCACCATGACGTGCAGCACCATCGGCTTCCCCGGCAGCCTCGGCCACGAGCAGCAGGACGCCGACCTGTTCGCCTCCTGGGGCGTGGACTACCTCAAGTACGACAACTGCAACAACCAGGGCGTGGACGCCAGGCTGCGCTACACGACCATGCGCGACGCGCTGAACCGCACCGGCAGGCCGATCGTCTTCTCCATCTGCGAGTGGGGCGAGAACCGGCCGTGGGAGTGGGCCAAGGGCGTCGGCCACCTGTGGCGCACCACCGGTGACATCAGCGACAACTGGGACAGCATGGTCGGCATCGCCAAGTTCAACATGACGCTGGCCGAGCACGCCGGGCCGGCGCACTGGAACGACCCGGACATGCTGGAGGTCGGCAACGGCGGCATGACCGACACCGAGTACCGCACGCACTTCAGCCTCTGGGCGATGATGGCCGCTCCCCTGCTGATCGGCGCGGACCTGCGCGAGGTCGGCGAGGACACCTTCGACATCCTCACCAACCGCGAGATCATCGCGCTGGACCAGGACCGGCTGGGCGCGCAGGCCCGGCTGCTGCGCGCGGAGAACGGCCTGCACGTGCTGGTCAAGCCGCTGGAGAACGGCGACCGGGCGGTGGCGCTGTTCAACGAGACCGACCTGCCCGCCCGGATCGGCACGACCGCCCGCGAGATCGGACTGCCCGCCGCGAGCGGGTACCGGCTGCGGGATCTGTGGGCGCACACCGACACCCACACGGCGGGTGCGATCGACGCGGCCGTGCCGCCGCACGGCACCGCGGTGTACCGGGTCAGCCCCGACCACCACTGGTTCCGCCACCCGCCCGCGGTGGACGCGATCGTGACCCCCGAGCCCGCCTACCCCGGCGCGCTGCCGCTGGTCACGCCGGGCAAGCAGGCGAAGTTCACCACCAGCGTCGGCAACGCGGGCCGGGTTCCGGTCCTCGCCGTGCACGTCGAGCTGCGCCTGCCGGAGGGCTGGCGGGCCCGCCCCACCTCGCCGCCGGTCAAGGCGGTGCTGCCGGGCGGGCAGCGGTTCACCACGACGTGGGAGGTCACCCCGCCGCTCGACGACCCGCCCGGCCGCTACCCGGTGACCGCGGCGATCGGCTCGGCGGCGGGCCGCTGGTCGTTCACCGCGGAGGCCTACCTGCCCACCTCGCCGCCGTCGGGCGCTAGGCAGGTCAGCGACCTGCCCTGGCTGCGCGCGAGCAACGGCTGGGGTCCGGTGGAGCTGGACCGCAGCAACGGCGAGCAGGCCGCGGGTGACGGCGGGCCGATCACCATCGGCGGTGTGACCTACGCCAAGGGGCTGGGCGTGCACGCGCACAGCCGGGTCGAGTACTTCACCGGCGGCCGGTGCTCCGCGTTCCGCGCGGAGGTGGGCGTGGACGACGAGAAGGCCACCGACGGGTCCGTGTCGTTCGAGGTGTGGGCGGACGGCCGCAAGGCCGCCGACAGCGGCGTGCTCACCACCGCCGACCCGGCCGAGGAGCTGGCGGCCGACATCACCGGGGCCACCACCGTGCGGCTGGTGGTCACCGACGGTGGCAACGGCGTCAACAGCGACCACGCCGACTGGGCGGACGCCTCGATCACCTGCGACTGAGCGCACAGCAGGTCATCGACCGGTGGCGGACCGCAGTCCGCCACCGGTCAGTCGGGTGAAGCGTCTTGACTGGCGGTCACGCAGCGGTGTTGGGTCGATCATCACCGACGCGCCCCTGGAGCGAGGAGAAGCCGCCGCATGACCGCGTCCGGAGCACTGCGGGCCCTGCGTGAAGCCCTCGTGCTGGAGCACCTGGAGTCGGAGAACGAGGGCGACTTCGCCACCACGGTGGGCGCCTTCGACCGCCCGCGCTACGAGGTCGCGGCCACCGGGGAGGTCTTCGAGGGCCCGGACGGGCTCTCCGCGTACTACGCCCGCTTCACCTGGCCCGACCAGCGCTCCCGGCTGGTCCGGCTGCACCACGCCGACGAGGCGGTGATCGTGGAGGTGGACGTCGCGGGGACGCACCCGGACAGCGGGCGCCCGGTGCGGACCCGGATGAGCGCGTTCTTCGTCTTCGACGGGGCCAGCCTGGTCGGCAAGCGGGTCTACGGCGGTCACCCGACGCACGCCGGGTGAACCCGCCCTGACCAGCGGATCTGGACAGCGAACCGGGCCGCCACCCCCGAGGGGGTGACGGCCCGGACGAGTCAGGTTCGACTCACATCAAGATCAGAGCGGTCGGACCGCCTGCGCCTGCGGGCCCTTCTGGCCCTGGCCGATCTCGAACTCCACCCGCTGGTTCTCTTCCAGGGTGCGGTAACCGTTGGACTGGATCTCCGAGTAGTGCACGAACACGTCGGCGCCACCGTTGTCCGGGGAGATGAAGCCGAAGCCCTTCTCCGCGTTGAACCACTTGACGGTGCCTTGAACTGCCATCTTGCTACTTCTCCTCTAACGGGTGCCGGATCGCGCTTGCGACCACCGGGTCAGCTAGGGCGGGACTTCGACGCCGGTACCGCGAGGAAAGCCACGCCCGCCACTCCGTTCCGCGAGCGTGGTGGAACACGAACACAGAAAGGTACGACCGAGAACAGTCAACCACGACAGTGGGCCGGCCGTCGAGCAACAGACGGGGGTAAGTCTCGCTGCTACCGTGGGTGACCACGATCACAAGGAGTCCGACATGGCGGAACCGGTGCTGGTGAGCATCGCCTCGGCGCTGGCCACGAGGGCGTTCGCGAGGCTGCACGACCTGGTCAGAACCCGGTTAGCGGATGACCCCGAAGCGAGTGCCGCGCTGGCCGCGGCGCGGGGCGCGGACGCGGGCTCGCCCGCCGTGGCGGCGCTGGGCGAGGTGCTGGAGAACACCGAGCGGCAGGACCCGGCGTTCGGCCGGGAGCTGCGCCGGGAGTGGGAGCGGGCCTCGGCGACCGGCACCGGAGGGGTGGTCAACCAGGTCACCGCCCCGGTCCACGGCACCGTCGTGCAGGCGGGCGACATCCAGGGCGGTGTGACCTTCCGATAGCCCGCAAGGGTGAAGATGGCGTGGTGTCGACGCTCGACCTGCCCCAGACCCGGCTGCAGTTCTTCTTCCTCGGCCTGGTGCTGACCTTCGTGTTCATCCGCATCAGCGTGCGGCTGATCCGGGCGAAGGTGCGCTGGTGGCCGGGCAACATCACCCCCGGCGGCACGCACATCCACCACGTCGTGCCCGGTTCGGTGTTCATGCTGCTGGGCGGGGTGACCGGGTTGGCGGTGCCGGACGACCAGCACGGCCTCCGGGTGGCCGCGGCGGCGCTGCTCGGCGTGGGCGCGGCGCTGGTGCTCGACGAGTTCGCGCTGATCCTGCACCTGCGCGACGTGTACTGGACCAAGGACGGGCGGCTGTCGGTGGACGCGGTGTTCCTCGCCGTGGGGATGACCGGCCTGCTCCTGCTGGGTGCCCGGCCGCTGGGCTACGAGGGGTTCTTCGGCGAGGGGATGCTGCTGCGCGTGCTGGCGGTGCTGGTCAACCTGGGCTTCGCGATCGTCGCGCTGCTCAAGGGCAAGGTGTGGACCGGGCTGCTGGGGCTGCTGGTGCTGGGGCTGCCGCAGATCGGGGCGGTGCGCCTGGCCCGGCCGGGCTCACCGTGGGCGCGCTGGCGCTACCCGGAGGGCTCGCGCAAGCTGCGCCGCGCCTACCGCCGGGAAGCGCGCATCCGCCAGCCCCTGATCCGCGCCAAGATCCGGGTCCAGGAGTTCATCTCCGGCCGCCACGACCTCGAAGGCTGACCGCACCGGCAAGTACTACCCGACACCCCCATCGGGGCGGCTGACTACTACCCGACACCCGGGACTCGCGTCCCGAAGGCTCAGTTCGCGGTGTCCGAACGCGCGACTCGCGGGTGCCGGTGGGCACCCGCGAGGCCGCGGCGGAGGCGCGCTACCCGACCCTGATGCCCAGTTCGGCGCAGTCGGCGGCGACGTCGCCCGCGCACAGGTCGGCGGGCCTGACGATGCCGTCGTCCACCAGGGTGCGCAGGTTGTTCCTGGTGATCAGGTCGGCGCCCAGCAGCACCGACTTCACGTCCCGCCGGGAGACCGGGTCGCGGGTGTTGCCGGTGGCCAGGTCGTCGGCGCCGCTGATGTCGCCGCGCGCCAGGGACACCGCCAGCCAGGCGGCGGCCTCGGCCTCGTCGCGGATGGGCTTGTACACGGTCATGCACTGCTCGCCGCGCAGGATCGCGCGCAGCCCTTCCAGGGTGGCGTCCTGGCCGGTCACCGGAACCCGGCCCGCCAGGCCCTTGGCGCGCAGCACCTCGATCACCGACGCGGCCAGCCCGTCGTTGGCCGCGACCACGCCGTCGACCCGGCCGCCGTTGCCGTTGAGCAGCTGCTCGAACACGGCCTTGCCGCGCACCGGGTCCCACTGCTCGATCGCCTGGGTGGCGACCAGGTCGTAGGCGCCGCTGTCGTACTTGGCGGCGAGCTTGCGGCGGTGCCCGTCGGCGAACTGGGTGGCGTTGTTGTCGGTGGGCGCGCCCTCGATCTCGATGATGTCCGCGCCCGGCCGGTCGCCCAGGCAGCCGATCAGGCCCTCGGCCTGCAGCTCGCCCACGTTGATGTTGTCGAACGAGACGTAGTAGTCGGCTTGGCCGCCGATGGTGATCCGGTCGTAGTTGATCACCGGGATGCCCGCCTGCTTGGCCTTGCGCTCGACCGCGGCGCCGCCCTCGGGGCTCAGCGGCGTGGTCATCAGCACCTTGACACCGCGCTGGATCATGCTGTCGGCGATGCTGGCGAACTTCGCCTCGTCACCGTCCGCGTTGTCGATCATCGCCTCGATGCCCGCGAAGCCCAGGGCCTGGTTGAGCCGGGG
Source organism: Saccharothrix coeruleofusca (assembly GCF_017876325.1). Classification (NCBI taxonomy): domain Bacteria; kingdom Bacillati; phylum Actinomycetota; class Actinomycetes; order Pseudonocardiales; family Pseudonocardiaceae; genus Saccharothrix; species Saccharothrix coeruleofusca. Next base: position 209,039 of record NZ_JAGINV010000001.1, on the reverse strand, counting down.
CCGGTCCTGCTCCTCCCAGCGGGCCGAGCTCTTGCGGTCGGGCAGGATCACACCGACCAGCGGCCGCTCCTTGGCGGTGCTGACCGCGGTCTCCGCGCCGCCCCCTCCCCCGCAGGAAGTCAGCAGTCCGAGCAGCACAACGCCGGACACGGCTTTTTGAAAGCGTCGCATCGCTCAGTCCTTCAGGCGGTCCTCCGGGGAACCGCGGTCGCAAAACGGGACGCGAAAGTTCAACCCTTCCAGGGGTGGTTCGTCAAGCCGCGCGGCCCGGTAGCGGCCGAATGGTGTCCGAGCCGCGATTATTGATCATTTTTTGGCGACGAAGCGCTGGTCACGGCGTCACTCAGGGCAACCGACTCACTCTCAGTCCACATTCAACTACTCAGCATCATCCAACTAATGACGCCTGCCGCGAGCACGGTTTCCTGTGTCAGTGTGTCGCCGACTGATCATCGCGGGTGAGGGAGAAGAACACCGGTGAGAAGACGCAGAACGGTCCGTCCCGCGCTGGCGCTGGCGGGCGCGGTCGCGCTGGCGGGCGCCCTGGCGCAGCCCGCGGGCGCGGCGCAGGAGACCACCGAGTACACGGTGCTGGTGGAGGACGGCGCGGGCCGGGACGCCGCGCTGGCCGCGGTCCGCGCCGCGGGTGGACGCGTGACCAAGGAGAACACCGCGGTCGGTCTGCTGACCGTGCAGGCCCCGGTGTCGGGCTTCGCGCAGCGGGTCTCCGCTTCCGAGGCGGTGCTCGGCGCGGCGGCGGTGCGCCCGGTCGGGCACGCCCCGACCGCCAGCGGGCCGGGCAACCGGGACTGGCGGGAGGTCGAGCAGGAGAACGCCGCGACCGCTGGTGCCGCCGCTGCCGCCCGCAAGTCCGCCCCGGCGAGCACGGCGGGCAGCGACCCGCTCGACAGCTACCTCTGGGGCCTGCGGACGGTGCGCTCGGACATCGCCCGCGCCAAGCAGGCCGGTGACAAGCGCGTCCACGTCGGCATCATCGACACCGGCGTGGACGGCACCCACCCGGACATCGCGCCGAACTTCGACCGCGGGCTGTCCCGCAACTTCACCATCGACATGCCCACCGACCCCGACGGCGGCGCGTTCGACGGGCCGTGCGAGTTCCGAGGCTGCGTCGACCCGGCCGACCACGACGACAACGGGCACGGCACGCACGTCGCGGGCACCATCGGCGCGGCGGCCAACGGCTCCGGCCTGTCCGGGGTCGCGCCCAACGTGTCGCTGGTCAACATCCGCGCCGGTCAGGACTCGGGTTCGTTCTTCCTCCAGCCGGTGGTGGACGCGATCACCTACGGCGCCGACGCGGGCCTGGACGTGATCAACATGTCCTTCTACGTCGACCCCTGGTACATGAACTGCGTCAACGACCCCACGGCCACGCCGGAGGAGCAGCTGGCGCAGCGCACCACGATCGCCGCGGTCCAGCGCGCGCTGAACTACGCCCACCGCAAGGGCGTCACGCTGATCGGCGCGGGCGGCAACAACCACGAGGACCTGGGCAAGCCGCGGCCGGACACGGCCAGCCCGAACTACCCGCCCGGCCACAACCGGCCCCGGCCGGTGGACAACAGCTGCCTGACCCTGCCCACCGAGGGCGACCACGTGATCTCGATCTCGGCGCTGGGCCCGTCGCTGGGCAAGGCCGACTACTCCAACTACGGCACCGAGCAGACCACGCTGTCCGCGCCCGGCGGCTACTTCCGCGACGGCCTGGGCACCGACTGGTACCGGACCAACGAGAACCTGATCCTGTCGACCTACCCGCGCAACGTGGCGCTGGCCGAGGGCGCCATCGACGAGGCGGGCAACATCACCCCGGCCGGTGAGGCGGCGGGCGTGAAGAAGGACTGCCGGGCCGACTCCTGCGGCTACTACCAGTACCTGCAGGGCACCTCGATGGCCGCGCCGCACGCCGCGGGCGTGGCCGCGCTGGTGGTCAGCCAGTACGGCAAGAAGGACAAGGCGCACCAGGGCACGCTCACGCTGGACCCGGACAAGGTGCTCAAGGTGCTGACCAGGACGGCTTCGCCACGCGCCTGCCCGGTGCCCAGGACGGTGTCCTACGTGCCGGTCGGCCGCACCCCGGAGTTCGACGCCACCTGCGAGGGCGACACCAAGTTCAACGGCTTCTACGGCTACGGCATCGTGGACGCCTACGGCGCGGTCACCCGAGGCGGCGGCTTCCTGTAACGCCCCGACGTCGGCAAGTACCACCCGACAGGGGTCGGGTGGTACTTGCCGACGCGGTACCGCAGGGACGCGGTGTCAGGAGGGCAGCTCCTGCCAGGCCAGCACGGGGGCGGCCAGGTCGCGGATCGCGGCGAGCAGGCCCAACCGGGCGGCCCGCAGCCCCGGCTCCTCGGCCATCACCAGCACCTCGTCGAAGAAGGTGTTGACCGGCCCGGTCAGCCCGCTCGCGGCGGTGACGAACGCGGCCAGGCCGGTGGTGCCCCTGGGCACGGCCGCGAACGCCTCGTGCAGCGCCAGCTCGGCGGGCTCGCGCAGCGCGCCGGGGTCGTACTCCCCCGCCGTGCCCGCCGGCACGATCCGGCGGACCCGCTGCAGCGCCGCCACCAGCGCGGTGAACCCCTCGTCGTCGGCCAGCGCGACCAGCTCGGCCAGCGTCTCGTCGGCCACCGCGGGCGCGTCGGCCAGCGGCAGCACGGCGTTGACGTGCCGGTGGTCGTGGCCCGCGTCGAGCAGCTGCTGCTCGTAGCGCCGCACGGCGAACTCCCGCGCGGCCTCCAGCGCCTCCCGCGGCACCGCCAGGTCCCGCGCGGCCAGTTCCAGCGCCCGCGACAGGGTGATCTCGCGCAGCTCCGGGAACGCCCGCAGCACGCTCACCGCGCCCAGCGCGGCCCGGCGCAGCCCGAACGGGTCGGAGCTGCCGGTCGGGTTGGCCCCGATGCCGAACAGCCCGGCCAGCAGGTCGAACCGGTCGGCCAGGGACAGCAGCGCGCCCGCCGTGGAGCCGGGCAGCGCGTCGCCCGCCGAGCGCGGCAGCTCCATCTCGTACAGCGCCTGGGCCACCTGGGGCGTCTCGCCCGCGCGCAGCGCGTACTCCCGCGCCATCACCCCCGCCAGGCTGGACAGCTCGATCACCATCTGCGAGCCCAGGTCGAACTTGGCCAGCTTGCCCGCGCGCCGCAGCGTGTCGTCGGCCGCGCCGACCACCTCGGCCAGCCGCCCGGCCAGCGCCGCGATGCGCCCGGCCCGGTCGGCCATCGAGCCCAGCTTGTCGGCGAAGGTCAGCTTCTCCAAGCCCGCCTTCATCCGCTCCAGCGGGGTGCGCAGGTCCGCCCGCCAGAAGAACGCGGCGTCCTCGTAGCGGGCGCGCAGCACCGCCTCGTTGCCCGCGCGGACCAAGTCCTCGTCCACCGCGCCGTTGGCCACCGCGACGAAGTGCGGCAGCAGCGCGCCGTCGGCGGACCGCACCGGCAGGTACCGCTGGTGCTTGCGCATCACCGTGGTCAGGATCTGGGCGGGCAGCTCCAGGTAGTCGGCGGAGAACGACCCCAGGATCGGGGTCGGCCGCTCGACCAGGTTGGTGACCTCGTCCAGCACGCCGTCGAAGTCGACCACGCCGCCCACCGACGCGGCCAGCTCCTCGGCCCGCCGCACGATCTCCGCGCGCCGCCGGTCGGCGTCGGCGGTGATGCCGTGACCGGCCAGGAAGTCCAGGTAGCCGTCCGCGCCGGGCACCTCGACGACCGGCTCGGCGGCCGTGCGGTGCACGCGGGTGACCGTGCCGGAGGCCAGCGCGGACACCGCGACCGGCACCGGCGTGTCGCCCAGCAGCGCCAGCAGCCAGCGGATCGGCCGGGTGAACGACAGCTTCGGGTCGTTCCACCGCATGTTCTTCTCCGCGCGCAGCTCGCCGACGACCTCGGCCAGCAGCCCGCTGAGCACCTCGACCGCGCCGCGGCCGACGTCGGTGCGCACCAGCGCGACGTGCTCGACGCCGTTCTCGGTGACCCGGCCCAGCGCCGCGACGTCCACGCCCTGGCCTCGGGCGAAGCCCAGCGCGGCCTTGGTCGGCTCGCCGTCGGCGCCGAACGCGGCGGAGACCCGCGGCCCGCGCACGGTCCGCTCGGCGTCGGGCTCGCGCGGGGCCACGTCGGGGACCAGCACCACGATCCGCCGGGGCGTGCCGTGCGCCTGGACCGCGCCGTGCGCCAGCCGGGTCGCGCCCAGCTTGGCGGCCACCGCCTCGCGCACCGCCTCGACGGTGCGGGTGACCTCGGCGGGCGGCAGCTCCTCGGTGCCGATCTCGAACAGCAGCGTGCGCGGCTGGTCCACGGTGGCGAAGCCGGTGGGCGCGGTGGCCGGCGCGGCGGGCTCGACCAGGCCCAGCGGGTGGCCCAGCTCCTCGCGGCGGGCCGCCCACAGCTGGGCGACCTCGCGGGCCAGGCCGCGCATCCGCGCGAAGGCCCGCGCCCGCTCCGTGGTGCTGATCGCGCCGCGGGCGTCCAGGACGTTGAAGGTGTGCGAGCACTTGAGCACGTAGTTGTGCGCGGGCACGGGCAGCCGCGCGTCCAGCATCCGCCGCGCCTCGGCCGCGTACTCCTCGAACAGCCGCTTGTTGGCCTCCACGTCGGCGTCGTCGAGGTAGTAGCGGCTCATCTCGTACTCGGACTGGCCGAACGCCTCGCCGTAGGAGATGCCCGGCGCGTACGCGATGTCCTTGAAGTGGGAGACGCCCTGCAGCGCCATCATGATGCGCTCGATGCCGTAGGTGATCTCCACCGACACCGGGTCCAGCGACATGCCACCGGCCTGCTGGAAGTAGGTGAACTGGGTGATCTCCAGCCCGTCCAGCCACACCTCCCAGCCCAGGCCCCAGGCGCCCAGCGCGGGCGAGGCCCAGTTGTCCTCGACGAACCGCACGTCGTGCGCGCGCACGTCGATGCCCAGCGCCTCCAGGCTGCCCAGGTACAGCTCCTGGGGGTCGCCGGGGTCGGGCTTGAGGATGACCTGGAACTGGGTGTGGGTCTGCAGCCGGTTGGGGTTCTCGCCGTACCGGGCGTCGTCGGGCCGCACGCTGGGTTCCACGTAGGACACCCGCCACGGCTCCGGGCCGAGCACCCGCAGCACGGTCGCGGGGTTCAGCGTGCCCGCCCCGACCTCGGTGTTGTACGGCTGCACGACGATGCAGCCCCGGTCGGTCCAGTACCTGGTCAGCGCGAGCAGCGCGTCCTGCATGGTCAGCACCGGGGCAGTTTACGAACGGTGGAGGCCGCACCTCACAATCGGGCCTCATCCCTGGTCAGAACGGGTACCCGTCCGGTATCACGACGTGGTCGTCGGGCGCTGTGCGACGCTGTGCGCAACCTGGAGGGCTTCCGGTGCGTCTGACCAGCGAGCACCGGGACAGGGGAGGGAGTGGGAGTGGACAACCGGCCGCCGAGACCAGGCGAACCCGACGGGTTCGGCAGGCGACCCGTTCCCCCTCGGGGTCCCGCCGCGGGCAGGCCGCGCCCCTCGGAGGGGGGGCAGCCGCCCGCGCCGCGCAGGCAGCCACCACCCGAACGACGTTCCCCGGTCGAGGGACGCCCGCCCACGCCGAGGCCGACCGGTCAGCCGGGCCGGGGCGATTCCGGCGAGCGGCGGGTGCCCCCCGGCATCCCCCGCCGCGCCGACCGCGCCCCCGACCGCGCCCCCGATCTGCGGGCCCGACCGGCGGAGCAGCCCACCGAGCGCGCGGTGCGGCCCGCCGACGCGGGTCGTGGGGAGTCCGGTGACCGCGGGTCCCGCCCGGTCGACCCGGACCGCCGGGCGCGCGCCGCCGAACTCGCCGAGCGCCGGGCCCGCGCGGCCGAGCAGGCCGAGCGCCGCTCGGCGGACGCCCCCGGCCGCGCCCGGCCCGGCGACTCCGACGACGCCCGCCGCCCGCGCAGGCCCGCGGCGGAGCGCTCCGGCGAGCGCCCCCGCCCCTCGGCCGCGCGCCCGGCGAGGCGACCGGCGAGGCGACCGGCGCCGCGCAGGCACCCGCGGGCGGGCACCGCGCGCGCCGGGATCGCGGCGGGCCGCGTGGTCGTGGCGTTCCTGTCCGTGGTGGTGCTGCTGGGCACCGGCTACGCCTGGGCCAACTTCCAGTCGCTGAACGACAACCTGACCACCACCGACGTGATCGGCGCGGGGGGCGGTGGCGAGCGCCCGGCGGACGGGTCGATCGACATCCTCATGGTCGGCATGGACAGCCGCACCGACGCCAAGGGCAACCCGCTGCCCGCCGAGATCCTGCGCGAGCTGCAGGCGGGCGACGAGAAGGCGGGCGGGCTCAACACCGACACGCTGATCCTGATGCACATCCCGAACGACAGCGGCAAGGCCGTCGCGGTGTCGTTCCCGCGCGACTCCTACGTCAAGATCGCGGGCAACTACGGCAGGCACAAGATCAACTCCGCGTACGGCTACGGCAAGACCGCCGCGCTGGAGAAGCTCAAGGCCGAGGGCCTCACCGACCAGGCCCAGCTGGAGCAGCAGTCCAAGCAGGCGGGCGCGAAGACGCTGATCGAAACGATCCAGAACCTCTCCGACGTCACCATCGACCACTACGCCGAGATCAACCTGGTCGGCTTCTACGAGATCACCAAGGCCGTCGGCGGCGTGGACGTGTGCCTGACCCAGGCCACCAAGGACAACTTCTCCGGGGCGAACTTCAAGGCGGGCCCGCAGACCGTGCAGGGCCGCGACGCGCTGGCGTTCGTCCGGCAGCGGCACGGGCTGCTGCGCGGCGACCTGGACCGCGTGGTGCGCCAGCAGGTGTTCATGGCGGGCCTGGCCAAGAAGATCCTGTCCGCGGGCACGCTGTCCGACCCCCGCAAGCTCAACGCCCTGATCGACGCGCTGACCAAGTCCATCGTGCTGGACCCCGGCTGGAACGTGCTCGAGTTCGCCGCCCAGATGAAGGACATGACCGGCGGGAACCTGGAGTTCAAGACCATCCCGACCGGCAACCCCGAGCTGGAGACGCCCGAGGACGGCCAGGCCGTCGAGGTGGTCGAGGGCGAGGTCCGGCGGTTCTTCGACCAGCTCGGCAAGGACCCCAACGCCTCCACCGCCCCGGACAGCGGCGTCGACCCCGCCACGGTCACCGTGCAGGTGCTCAACGGCTCCGGGTCGACCGGCCTGGCCGGGCGGGTGCTGGCGGCGCTGGTGGCCGAGAAGTTCGCCGACGGCGGCTCGGGCAACGCCACCGAGGACGTGGCGGCCTCCGTGGTGCGCTACGGCCAGGGCGGCGAGGCGGGAGCGAAAGCGGTCGCCGAGGCGTTGGACGGGTTGCCGACCGAGCAGGACGGCACCGTCGCGGCGGGCAGCGTGCGGGTCCTGCTGGGTCCGGACTACGACGGCCCCGGCGCGCAGAACCTGAAGGGCTCGCCGCTGGTGGGCCTGGACGGCGCGCGGCGGCAGCCGCCGTCGAGCGGGACCGCCGAGCAGCCGATCACCGCCGACGGGGTGCGCTGCGTCAACTGAGAGCCGCGTGCCCCCAGGCGCGTCGGCCGAACGAGCAGGGGGATCGATGGGGGCTTTTCTCCGGCGGGTGCGCTGGAAGCGGGTGCTGGTCGTGGTCGGCCTGCTGGCCGTGCTGGCGTCGGTGCCGTGGGTGTGGGTGCGGACCTCCAGCGCGCCGTACCGGCACACCGCCGCGGAGGTGCCGGAGGCGCCCGTGGCGCTGGTGCTGGGCGCGGGCATCCGCAACGGCAGGCCCACGCCGTTCCTGGCGGGCAGGCTGGACGTGGCCGCGGACCTCTACCACCGGGGCAAGGTCGAGGTGCTGCTGGTCAGCGGCGACAACAGCACCCCGGACTACGACGAGCCCACGGCCATGCGCACCTACCTGATCGGCCGGGGCGTGCCGGAGCGGGCGGTGGTCGCCGACTACGCCGGGCTGGACACGTGGGACTCGTGCACCCGCGCCAAGCGGGTCTTCGGCGTGCGGCGGGCCACCGTGGTGACCCAGGAGTTCCACCTGCCGCGCGCGGTGGCGCTGTGCCGGTCGGCCGGGCTGGAGGCGTTCGGCGTCGGCCACGAGACCTCGCGCGCCTGGGCGGTCACCACCGCCTACGGCCACTTCCGGGAGGCGGTCGCCAGCATCAAGGCCGTGTGGGACGGCCTGGTGGCCAAGCCGGACCCGCGCTTCCTGGGGCCGGAGGAGGACGGCGTGACCCGAGCGCTGCGCGACTGAGTGAACACTCTGCGTAGCAGGGACTAGCCCGATCGAGCGATATAAGACGGACCCGCGTAAGCGCACGTGCATTTGCACTTTTCACCTCCGTTGACCGAAGACGGGGAGGGCAGGCAGTGCACATCGACACGGAGACCTATCAGCGGGTCCTGGGGGACGAACTCCGCACCCTGCGCAAGCAGCGCGGATGGACCAGGAAGCAGCTCAACAGCAGGCTGCAGAGCGACATCTCGCTGCAGACCCTGGCGACCTACGAGCTGGGCACGCGCCAGTGCTCGGTGGTGAGGCTGGTGGAGATCTGCGTTGCGCTGGGTGTTCCCGCGCACCAGGTGCTCGCACGGGTCCACGAACGGGTGTTCGGCGACGCGCCGTCCGGTCACCTGACCGTGGACCTGTCCGCCGTGGTCGCCGACAGCAGGCCGGAACTGGCGCCGCTGCGCCGCTGGGCGCGGGGCAGGCTGGCCCAGTTGCCGCCGCACCGCTCCACCGACGTCCACCTGGACCTGTCGGCGCTGGAGCACATGGCCCAGTTGTGCCAGCTCAGCACAGTCGAGCTGATCCGCACCCTGCGGGAGCTGGACAACCGCCCCCGGTAGCATCGCGGGCGGCGCATTCGTTCTACGGACGCAGGAAGTCGGTTGCCGAACACTCCAGGTGCAGACCCAGCCCGCTTGCCGCTGCGCACCGCGGCGGCCGTGCGACTGGGCAACATGAGTTCGAAGCTGTCGCAGAAGATGGGGCTGGGCGCGGGCGGCATGATCGGTGGCCGCGTGGCGCTCAAGCTCGACCCGCAGGCACTGGCCCGGCTCACCACCGGCCGCCGGGTCGCCCTGGTCACCGGGACCAACGGCAAGACCACGAGCACGATGATGCTCAGCCGGGCGGTCTCGGCGCTGGGCGAGGTGGCGACCAACCACGGCGGGGCGAACATGCCCGACGGGCACGTCACGGCGCTGAGCAAGCAGCCGGACGCGCCCTACGCCGTGCTGGAGGTCGACGAGGGGTACTTCCCCGAGGTGGCGCGGGCGGCCCACCCGGCCGTGGCGGTGCTGCTCAACCTCAGCCGCGACCAGCTCGACCGGGTCGGCGAGGTCCGCACGATCGAGAAGAGCCTGCGCACCGCGCTGGCCGGGGTCCAGGGCACGGTCGTGGCCAACTGCGACGACATCATGGTCACCTCCGCGGCGCGCGACAGCGCGCGCGTGGTCTGGGTGGCGACGGGGACCGGCTGGCACAACGACTCCGCGTCGTGCCCGCGCTGCGGCGACCCGATCCGCTGGCAGGGCGAGCACTGGCACTGCACCGGCTGCGACCTGGCCAGGCCCAGGCCGGACTGGATCACCGGCGACGGCTTCCTGATCACCCCGCAGGGCGTGAAGGTGGACCTGTCGCTGCGCCTGCCCGGCAAGTTCAACCAGGCCAACGCGGTGATGGCGACGGCGGCCGCGGCGGCGCTGGGCGTGCCGGTCGAGGAGGCCGTGCAGCGGCTGCGCGCGGTGTCGAACGTGGCGGGCCGCTACCGGACCATCCAGCGCAGCGGGCACCGCGCCCGGCTGCTGCTGTCGAAGAACCCGGCGGGCTGGAGCGAGACGCTGACCGTGGTCCGCGAGGCCGACCACCCGGCGGTGCTGGTGATCAACGCCCACGAGGCCGACGGGCGCGACCTGTCCTGGCTGTGGGACGTGCCGTTCGAGAAGCTGCGCGGGCGGCAGGTGATCGCCTCCGGCGAGCGGGCCACCGACCTGGCGGTGCGGCTGACCTACGCGGAGGTCGAGCACACCATCGTCCCCGACCCGCTGCTGGCCATCGACGCCATGCCGCAGGGGCCGGTGGAGGTCATCGCCAACTACACGGCTTTCCGCGACCTGAACGCGAGGTCCGCCAGTGAGTAGCTCCAAGGTCCAGATCGCGCTGGTGCTGCCCGACCTGCTGGGCACCTACGGCGACTTCGGCAACGCGGTGGTGCTGGAGAAGCGCCTGACCTGGCGCGGCATCCCGGCCGAGATCGTCACGGTGAACTTCGGCGAGCCGGTGCCGGACTCGTGCGACATCTACGTGGTGGGCGGCGGTGAGGACACCGCGCAGACGCTGGCGGTGCGGCACCTGCGCGAGCACCCCGGCATGCAGCGGGCGGCCTCGCGCGGCGCGGTGATCCTGGGCGTGTGCGCGGGCATCCAGATCTTCGGCGAGCACTTCACCCGCGCCGACCAGGTCACCCACCCCGGTCTCGGGCTGATCGACTCGACCAGCCACGCGGGCGGCAGCCGGGCCATCGGCGAGGTGATCGCCGAGCCGGTGGACGGGCTGTTCCAGGGCCTGCTGACCGGGTTCGAGAACCACCAGGGCCGCACCGTGCTGGGGCCGTCGGCCCGGCCGCTGGCGCGGGTCAAGGTCGGCACGGGCAACGACGGGCAGGTGGAGGGGGCGGTGCAGGGCCGCATCCTGTGCACCTACCTGCACGGTCCGGTGCTGCCGCGCAACCCGCAGATCGCCGACCTGCTGATCGAGTGGGCCACCGGGGAGAAGCCCGCGCCGCTGGAGCTGCCCGCGGTGACGCAGCTGCGCGCCGAGCGCGCCAAGGCCGCCGGGGTCTGAGCTCGCCGGGGTGCGGCTCGTCGAGGTCCTCACGAGCCGCACCCCGTTTTCGCGTTCACGGGTAGTGGTTACCGGCCCTCACGGGGCTGTCGGGTAGTACTTGCGGGCGCGGTGGGGAGCACGTCCTCGACGGCGCGGCGCAGGGTTTCCCGGACCGTCTCCGGGTCGTCCAGCTCCCCTCCTTGCAGCGCCCCGTCGCGCAGCAGCACCAGCACGCGCGCCGCGTGCTCGGGGTCGGGGTGGCCGACCGCCTCGGCCTGCTCCCGCAGCACCTCGAAGAACCACTTCCGGTGCTCGTCGATGACCACCCGCACCGGGTGCGCCGGGTCCGGGTACTCCGCCGCGGCGTTGAGGAACTGGCAGCCCCGGAAGTCCTCCGCCCGCGTGGCGTCGCCGATGATGGCCATGACGTCCACCAGCGCCTCGCGCGCGGGCCGCTCCCGCCTGGTGGCCCGCACGGCCTCGCGGATGCCCCGGCTCGACTCCGCCAGGTAGGCCGCCACCAGGTGGTCCTTGGTCGGGAAGTGGCGGTAGAAGGTCGCCCTGGTCACCGACGCCTCGGTGACCAGCCGGTCGACGCCCACCGCGTGGATGCCCTCGGCGTAGAACAGCCGTGAGGCGGTGCGCAGCAGCCGGTCCTTGGGGTGCAGGTCGCGGTCCGCAGCAGTCTTCATGGGCCCACGTTAGAGAAAGACCAGTCGTTCTGCACGGTGATCCAAGCCACCTTGCACCACCAGAGAGAACGACTAGTCTTTCTCTCAGAAAGACCGATCGTTCTCTCACCGAGGAGCTCCCGATGACCGACACCAAGCCCACCGTCGTCCTGGTCCACGGCGCCTTCGCCGACTCCTCCAGCTGGAACGGCGTGGTCGAGCGGCTGCAGCGGCAGGGCCACCCGGTGCTGGCCGTGGCCAACCCGCTGCGCGGCCTGGAGTCCGACGCCGCCTACGTCGCCGACGTGGTCAACAGCGTGTCCGGCCCCGTGGTCCTGGCGGGCCACTCCTACGGCGGCGTGCTGATCACCCACGCGGCCGGGCGCACGCCCAACGTGGAAGCCCTGGTCTACATCGCCGCGTTCCAGCCCGAGACCGGGGAGAGCGCCCTGGAGCTGTCCACCCGGTTCCCCGGCGGCAAGCTCGGCCCCGAGACCACCGACGTGCTGGTGCACGACGGCGAGCCGGAGCTGTCGATCAAGGCGGAGGACTTCCGCGAGGTCTTCGCCGCCGACGTGCCCGAGGCCGCGGTGCTGGCGGCCACCCAGCGGCCGGTCGTCCAGCGGGCCCTGACCACCCCGCTGGAGGGCGAGCCCGCCTGGCGGCGGCTGCCGTCGTGGGCGCTGGTCGCCACCGGGGACAACGCCATCCCGGCCGCCGCGCAGGAGTTCATGGCCGAGCGGGCTTCCTCGCACGTGGAGCGGGTGGACGCCTCGCACGCGGTGTCGGTGTCCCGGCCGGATGCCGTGGCCGACATCATCCTGGCGGCGGCCCGCGCCACCCGGTGACGCCGACGGCGGCCCCGAGGAGTTCGGGGCCGCCGCGCGTCAGGCGGACACCCTGTCGCGGCGGGCGCGGACCAGCGCGAAGTCCGCCGCGCGGACCTTCCTGGTGCGCATCCAGTACCGCCAGGTGAAGCCCGGCCACACGGTCCGGTTGACCCCCTGGGCGTCGAGGTACCAGCTCTTGCAGCCGCCCTGGGTCCACACGCCCCGGCTCAGCTTGCGCTGCAGCTCCCGGTTGAACCGGGCCTGCACCTCCGGGCGCACGTCCAGCTCGTCGGCCCCGTGCCGGTCCATCAGCTCCAGGCACTGCCGGACGTACCGGATCTGCGACTCGATCATGAACACCACCGAGTTGTGGCCGAGGCCGGTGTTCGGGCCCAGCAGGAAGAACAGGTTGGGGAAACCGGAGACGGTGATGCCGTAGTGGGTCTCCGCGCCCCGCTCGCGCCAGCTCCGCGCCAGGTCCCGGCCGCCCTTGCCGGTGATGTCCAGCTCGTCGAAGGAGTCGATGACGCGGAAGCCGGTGCCGTAGATGATCGCGTCGACCTCGTGCTCGACACCGGCGGCGTCCACCACGCCGTGCTCGCGGACCTCGGCGATGCCGTCGGTGACCACCTCCACGTGCGGCTTGGTCAGCGCCGGGTAGTAGTCGTTGGACAGCAGCACCCGCTTGCAGCCCAGGGTGTAGTCGGGCGTCAGCTTGGCGCGCAGCTCCGGGTCCGGGACCTGCTCGCGCAGGTGCTTCCCGGCGAGGTGCTCGGCGCCCCGCATGATGCCGGGGTGCACCGCGAAGCCCAGCACGGAGAACTCGCGCAGCCAGTACACGAAGTCCCGGTACAGCCGCTGGGTGAACGGCAGCGCGCGGAACAGCCGCCGCTCCCACGGGGTGATCTCGCGGTCGGACTTGGGCAGCACCCACGGGGGCGTGCGCTGGAACAGCGTCAGCGCGCTCACCCGGTCGGCGATCCTCGGCACGAACTGGATCGCGCTCGCGCCCGTGCCGACCACGGCGACCCGCTTGCCGGTGAGGTCGTAGTCGTGGTCCCACCGGGCCGAGTGGAACGTCCTGCCCTTGAAGCGCTCGATCCCCGGCAGCGCCGGGACGCTGGGGACGTGCAGCGCGCCGATGCCCGAGACCAGCGCCTTGGCGGTGTAGGTGTCGCCGGTCGACGTGCTCACGTGCCAGACCTTGGCGTGCTCGTCCCACCGCGCGGCCTCGACCGCGCAGCCGAACCGGATGTGCTCGCGCAGCCGGTGCTTGTCCGCCACCCGGTGCAGGTAGTCGCGGATCTCGGACTGCCGCGCGAACGTGCGCGACCAGCCGGGGTTGAGCTCGAAGGAGTACGAGTACATGTGCGAGGGCACGTCGCAGGCGCAGCCGGGGTAGGAGTTGTCCCGCCAGGTGCCGCCCAGGTCGTCCGCCTTCTCCAGCACCGCGAAGTCGCGCCGCCCGGCGCGCTTGAGCTCGATGGCCATGCCCAGGCCCGCGAAGCCCGTGCCCACCACCAGGACCTCGACCTCTCGGCGCATCGCTTCCTCCCGGTCCGGCTGCATACCGACGAGTAGGTTACTCGAAGTAAGTTACTCGCGGTAGTACCCTCTCGCCGTGACCACCCCGCAGCCGCGCAGGCGGATGCCCAAGGCGCAGCGCAAGGCCCAGATGCTCGACGTGGCCGAGCGGGTCTTCGCCGAGCGCGGCTACCTGGCCGCGTCCATGGACGAGATCGCCGAGCGGGTGGGCGTGTCCAAGCCGATGCTCTACGAGTACTTCGGCTCGAAGGAGGGCCTGCTCATCGGGTGCGTCCACCGCGCCCGCGCCGAACTGCTGGACCGGACGCAGCGGGCCGTCGCGGGCGGGGGCACCCCCGAGGAGGTGCTGCGCCGCGGCCTGCTGGCGTTCTTCGAGTTCATCGCCGAGCACAAGCGGTCGTGGACGATGCTGCGGCAGGAGGCGGCGGTGACCGTGCCCGGCGCGGTGGCGGAGGTCGAGTCCATCCGCACGCAGCAGACCGACCTGATCGCCGCGGTGCTGTCCGGGTTCGCGCGGGGGATCGACCCGCTGGAGGCCGAGGTGTTCGCCGAGGTCGTGGTCGGCGCGACCGAGCGGCTGGCGCTGTGGTGCGAGCGCAGGCCCGAGGTGGGGCCCGCGCTGGCCACCGACTACGCCATGGGCGTGGTCTGGCGCGGCATCGCGCGGCGGCTCGACGCGGACGCCCCCGGCTGACCGGTCGCCCGCTCAGCCCTCCCGCTCAGCCCCGCAGCGCGTCGAGCAGCATCGGCATCGACTGGCGCAGCGCGCGGTCCCAGTACTCCCACACGTGCGTGCCCGGCCCGTACAGGTCGGCGGTGACCGGGATGCCCAGCTCACCCAACCGCGCGACCACCGCCGCGCTCTGCCTGCCCAGCAGCTCCTCCAGCCAGTCGGGCTGCTTGCCCTCGACGTCCAGCGGGCCGGGCGCGCCGTTGCCCGAGGAGATGTACAGCGGCGTGCCGCGCAGCCGTTCGGCCAGGTCGTAGGGGTTGTGCGCGCTCCAGTCCTGCCACAGCGCGTTCGGGTCCAGCCCGGCCTGGGTGACGATCTGCGCCACCAGGTCGCGGGACTGCTGCGACATGGTGGTGTGCAGCACGCCGCTGTAGGAGGCGGCGGCGCGGAAGAAGCCGGGATGGCGGGCGGTGTAGGACAGCGCCCCGAACCCGCCCATGGAGAACCCGGCCACGGCGCGGGTCCGGCTCGCCCGGTAGTCGCGCTCCAGCACCGCGGGCAGCTCGGTGAGGTGGAAGGTCTCCCAGCCCGGCCCGGAGCGCCAGTCGGAGTAGAAGCCCGCCGGACCGCCGTCGGGCATCACCACCAGCACGTCCTCCTCGGCGGTCAGCTCGGCCACGGACGAGGAGCCGGTCCACGACAGGTGGCTGCCGCAGCAGCCGGTCAGCAGGTACAGCACCGGCCAGGTGCGGTCCGGCTGCTCGTGCCAGCGGCGCGGCAGCAGCAGCCGGACCTCGGCGTCGCGCCCCAGCGCGGCCGAGGGGACGGTGATGTCGACCTGCCGCTCCCCCACCACCGACGAGGACGACGTCGAGGCGGTGGCGGACGTGGTCACCGGGGCGGCCCCCGGCGCGGGCGAGGAGCACGCGGCCACCAGGAGCGCGGTCAGGGCGATGAGCGTCTTGCGCGGCACGCGCCGAGGATGCCGCACCCGCCGCGGAACCCGCACGGGGCGTCGCGAAGGTCACGAACCGAACGCGGCCAGGTCGATTCCACGTAGCGGGCGTTCAACCCGGCGGCCCGCGAGCGATAACCCCTGTGTGAGCGTCGCGTCGATCCGAGCACCCCTCATGAGCAGGTGTTCCGCCGTCGATCGCGATCATGCACGCCTAGGATGTCCGGCCAACGGCGACGGGAGCGCAGGCATGGCTACACCGGTGTACAGCGGGGGCGCGAGAGCTCCGCAGCGAGGCAGACCCAGGGACGCGAGCCGGGACGACGCCCTGCGCCAGGCGGCGCTGGAGGTGATGGCCGAGGTCGGCTACCGCGCGCTGACCATGGACGCGGTGGCCTCGCGGGCGCGGGCGGGCAAGGCGACGATCTACCGGCGCTGGGAGTCCAAGCTCGACCTGGTCATCGACACCTGCACCCAGCTCGCCTCGCAGAACCTGCCCGAGCCCGACACCGGGTCGCTGGCGGGCGACCTGCGCGAGTTCCTCAGCTCGCTGGCCGCGTTCCTGTCCGGCCCCGTCGGCAAGGCGGCGCAGGCGCTGGTCGGCGAGCTGCCGCACGAGCCGGAGCTGGCCACCGCGTTCCGCGAGACCTTCCTGATCGCCCAGCGGGACGTGCTGCGCCGCATCCTGGAGCGCGCCGACCACCGCGGCGAGCTGCGCCCGGAGGCCCCGCGCGGCCTGGCCGTGGAACTGGCGGGCGCGGCGCTGATCTACCGGCTGATGCTCACCGGCGACCCGCTGGACGTGGCGTTCGTCGAACGGGTGGTGGACCAGGTGCTACTGCCCCTCGTGGCCGGGGGGCAGTAGCACTCCGCTCAGCGGAACAGCTTGCGCAGCAGCGCGAACCCCAGGATCACGGCCACCGCGATCAGCGAGTACCGGATCTTGGGTTCGTCGAGCTTCGCGCGCACGCTGGCCTTGCCGGACTCCACGAAGCGCTGGGGGTTGGCCCTGGTGCCCAGTTCGTCCAGCGTCGCGGCCAGCGCGTCGCGAGCCTGCTCGATCTCGCGCTGGATGGTGTCGGGGTCGCGAGCCACATCTCCTCCTAGCAGCGGTCAGGGCCACCAAGGTAGTCGGCCACCGCCGCGCGCGGTGATCGGCGTGGCCTTCCGGCGGTCCGGGGAGGGTGGTGTCCCACGGGACCACCCTCCCCGCCGGGCCGATAGGGTTGGCACCACGGGGTCGTAGCCCAATTGGCAGAGGCACACGGTTTAGGTCCGTGCCAGTGAGAGTTCGAGTCTCTCCGGCCCCACCGAGGACCCGCGCGCGGAGACCTCCTGAGGTGGGCACCTCCCGCGCGGCCCCGGTGGTCCGACCAGCAGGTCGGGTCACCGGGAAGGCCATGACGTCGCATTCCGCAATTTCGCGGCTGCATTCGACTTTCCTGCGCCCCCATTCGGCTGCCGCGGTGCGGAAGTCATTGCCCCGAGCACGCCCGTGGTGCCACCCTCGCCGCAGATGAGCGCATGAGGGAGAAGCGTGGCGACCAAATCGGGAACCGGATTTCTGCTGCCGCTGGCACTGGTCGCGGCAGGTGTCTTCTTCTGGCCGCAGATCGAGGACGGAGCAAGCGACATCCTCGGTGGCGCAACCGGCGGTGTCGAACTGATCGGTGAAGGTGAGCACAGCTTCCTGGTGGCCGCGTCCGCTTCATCGCAGGTCCACCGGTGCACACCACGGCAGAGTCTTGCCGACGGCGCCTGCGAGGAGCTGAAGTTCATCGTTCTCGACGCGGCGAAGATGCCGTTCATCGGCAGGAACGTCTCCGAGGCCTGGCAGTCCGGCAAGCCGGGTGTGCTCACGAAGGAATCGAATGCTGAAACGCAGAACCGCAAGTACGTCTGCACGAAGTCGTTTCCCCGGCCGCACGGCGGCGAATGCGACGAATACCCCTTCGCCAGCACGCGGCAGGGCGGGAAGGGAGCGCGCGAGACGGAGGTTCCATCACGCGAGAACCGCTGCCAGGGCGGTACGATCAACGCCCAGCAGATCATCCGGGGCATCAACGACGGGGACGACTACCTCGTGGTCATCACCAACCCCGGACAGATCGCCACGGGCGACTACCAGGGGGTCGACATCGCCATCGACAGGGGGACGTGCGGTTGAGCGACCTGGTCGACCACGGGGACCTCGAAGTGGAGATCAACCACGGACAGGTCTACATCTACTCGGCCCCGCCGTGGCGCACCGACCCGAACCAGGCCAACGCGATGCTGCACGCGCTGGACGACGCGCAGAACTCGGGCCGGTACGTGGGCGTCTCGTCCGGCCTGGTCGACCTCGTCGTCCCGACCCACTGGAACTTCAACGCCCCCATGCGGGTCGAGGTCTGGACCGCCGAACCGCCGCCTGATGACGACAACTGGGACAACGTCGTGGACGTCGACCTCGACATCACCGACGACACCCTCCACTTCCAGGGCTCGGGCGGTCGCCCCCCGATTCCGTGCGCCGTGCCCTCGGGTGCCTACCGCGCCCGGATCGCGGGTCGCGGCTACGACCAGTTGAGGGCGGACGTCGAGGGGATGGACGACTACCGCCTCCAGCTCTGGCCTCGCGAGTCCGAGGCCTCACCCACGCTCAGGAAGTCCTGGCCGGGGTGGAACGCCACCTGACCATGGGTATCGGCACCCCGGACGCACCGGACGCGGCCTAGGAGTCGAACAGCCGGTACGGGCCAGCACCCCGGCTCCCCAGCTCGTCACCGGGGTTGACCAGCCCGCACTGCTCGAAGGACAGGCAGCCGCAGCCGATGCACTCGGTGAACCGGTCCCGCATGTTCTCCAACCGCTTGATGCGGGCGTTGAGCTCGGCGCTCCAGCACTCGGACGCCCTGGCCCAGAACTCGCGGGTGGGCGCTTGGCCCTCGGGCAGCTTGGCGAGGGCGTCGCCGATCACCGACAGCGGGATGCCCAGGTGGTGCGAGGCGCGGATGAAGGCCACCTGCCGGAGCACCTCCCGGCGGTAGCGGCGCTGGTTGCCCGCGGTGCGCCTGCTGCGGATGAGCCCCTTGCGCTCGTAGAAGCGCAGAGCCGAAGCGGGGACGCCGCTGCGCTCGGACAGCTCGCCGATGGTGATCTCGGTGGCCTGCGCGGGCACCGGTGCCATGTGGATCACTCCCAGTTGACTTGAACCCTTGTTCAAGTTTGACGCTCTTGGTGTCGGAGCGGTGATCGAGTTCGAGGGAGAACCCATGTCCGCAAGTCAGTGGCCCGACATCACCCGTCCCGACGTCGGCACCGCCCTGGTCGCGGAAACCCCCGCCGGGGCGGCGGAGGTGTTCGCCGCGCTGGAGCGCGCCCCGTGGCCGGACGGGCTGCTCTCGGTCAACGCGTTCGTCGGCGCCGAGGACGCGACGGCGCTGACCTACACCCAGTGGGCGGCTGGGGCGGCCGACCCCGCGTTCTTCGAGCGGCTCACCGGCACCGAACCGGTCGAGTACCGGCTCTACCGCAGCACCGGCAGGCAGGTCCCGGCGGCTCCCGGCTGCGCCGTCGTCGTCAGCGTCGAGTTCGACGGACCCGACGAGCAGCGGCAGCGGCGCTGGGTCGACACCGTCTTCGACGCCCTGACCAGCGAGGCCGCACCGCCTGCCGGCCTGATCTCGGCCAACTTCCACCTGAGCACCGACGGCACCCGGTTGATCAACTACGCCGAGTGGACCGACGCGCGGGCCCACCGCGACGCCATGGCCAAGTCCGGCCAGGGCACCGTGGGGTCCGCGCCGCAGTGGCGGCGGGTCCTGGACTTCCCGGTGCGTCGCCGGGAGTTCCGGCGGTACCACCTGCTGCGCGGCCTCTCCGCCCCGTCCCGACCCCAGGTCCTGGTGACCGGCGCGACCGGCGCGGTCGGCGGGCAGGTGGTCGCGCAGCTGCGCGCTTCGGGGACGCCGGTACGGGCCCTGGTCCGCGACCCCGGTTCCGCCGCACTGCCGGACGGCGTCGACGTCCGGCGCGGCGACCTCCTCTCACCGGAGACGGTGGCCGCCGCCGCGGAGGGCGCGGACGTCGCCTTCCTGATGTGGCCCTTCCCCACCACCGACGTGGTCCCCGCGGTGCTGGACGCCCTCGCCCGCCACGTCCGCCGAGTCGTCTTCCTGTCCTCCGGGGCCGTCCGCGACGACCTGGAGGAGCAGGAGAACGCGATCGGCGCGTGGCACGCGGAGGTGGAGCGGGCGATCGAGCGGTCCGGGCTGGAGTGGACGTTCCTGAGGCCGCACGCCTTCGCCACCAACACCCTCGCCTGGGCGCCGCAGATCCGCGACGGCGACGTGGTGCGCGGCGTCTACGGGGCAGCCGCCATGCCCCTGCTGCACGAGGCGGACATCGCGGCCGTGGCGGTGCGCGCCCTGGTCGAGGGTGGTCACGTCGGCAAGCGGTACGTGCTCACCGGCCCGGAGGCGCTGACGCAGGCCGAGCAGGTGCGCGTCATCGGCGAGGCGATCGGCCGCCCGCTGCGCTGGGAGGAGATCACGCCGGAAGCGGCGCGGCAGCGGATGCTCGACCAGTGGCCTGCGGCGGTGGTCGACGTCATGCTCGGCGCGCAGGCCCGACTGGTGGCCGAACCGGGTCCGCGCACGTCCACGGTGGAGGAGGTCACCGGGGTGCCCGCGCGCACCTTCCGCGAGTGGGCCACCGACCACGCGGCGGACTTCCGCTGAGATCGCCCCACCGGGCGGCCCGCCACGAGCGGGCCGCCCGGTGCGCGGGTCAAGCCCAGAGGGCAGGTGACAGGAGGGGAGTCGCTTCAAGGGGCGGCAGTCCGTCATCGAGGTGCCGCAACTTCTGATAAACGGCGCGCATCGCGGCTTTGTCCGGGATGTGCTGCCCACCCGCCGCACACGCCAGAACTGTCAGCGTGTTCACCAAGGTGATCGATCCCACAGCACAACCGCTCATCCGGAGCCGTTCGAGCCTGCTGATCTCCGAGGTGGCGATGCGCGCTCCAGCGCCGTCATCGATCAGCACGGTGACCTTGTCACCCGACTCGGCGGCGACCACCGCGTGCGCGATGACCATGGTCTCACCCAGGTCTTTGCGATCCCTCACCCGTTGCGCGAAGGACTGCCGGGTGATCCGGTGGACGACGGCCGCGAGTTCGGGGTGTCTGGTCGTCGGAGAGGACCTCCACCCAATGGGGCGTGAGCTTCCGCCAGACCGCCGCGGCGGGGCGGAACCTCTCATCCTGCCGGGATTTGCGGAAAACCTCCTCCTGCACGGTCTCCGGGGCGCTGAGCCTGCCCAGCACACCGATGAGAAGGCGTTCTTTGTTGATGGAGAAGAAATTCAGGCCGGGTCCGGCGTCGATGATCGGCCGGTGGCTCATCCAGCGTCCCGAACGTCGGGAGGATCGCCATCCAGCGCGTCGAGGGCCTCGTCCAACGCCTCCAGATCCACGTGCACGTCCGGCAGTTCCGCCGGATCGGCCCACACCACCGGCCGCTCGACGGGCACCACGCCCGCCTCCCCCAGGTCCGCTTCGACAACGGCGGATTCGACACCACGCAAGGTGGCTATGGCCTGCACGGGGAGCACGCCCTCCACATAGCCCCTGATCGCGCGGGCCAGCAGCCGTTGCGGCGCTCTGCGCTGATCGGATTCGACCTGCAGCGCCCGGTACTGGTCCCCCCACCCGAACCGGATGGCCAGGTGAGGCGCGGACAGGGCCATCCACTCCTGCTTGGTGGCGGTGTCGATGTACTCGGCTTGGTGCAGCGCGATGGCGGCGATGGCCGGTGAGACCAGGAAGCGCTGGACAATCGCGGACAAGTCGGATCGCGTGATGGTCTCCCGCGCCCCGAGGAACTCGCGGAGGCCGTCGATCGGCACGAGCAGGTGCCGGGCGAAATCATCGGCTCGGACCTCGGCTGGGGTCCGCTCACTCCAGTTGCCCGCGGTGCTGTCCCTCCAGTCCTGGAACAGCACGTGGCCGAGCTCGTGGGCCAGTGTGCTGCGCTGTCGCATCGGGTTCTGAGTGCGCGCGACGCCGATGAACACGGCACCACGCGTCGGGTCGCGCATCGTCAAGCCGTGCTCGTCCGGTCCCGCGTCCAGCACCGCGACGTCGATGCCGGTCGTCTGCTCGATGAGCGCCACGAGATCACCCAGCGGCTGCGTGCCCAGGTGGTGCTCCTGGCGGAACCGCTCGGCAGCGGCACGCCCCTCGGTTTCCGCGCTCAGCGCCCCGCGCCCGTCCCGGACGATCGCCGGGACAGCTTGATCGTCCAGGTAGTCGTTCAACTCCAGGAAGTGCAGCAGGGCCTCACGCATGTGCTCCATGCCGGAGTCACGGGTAGCCCGCGCCACGCACTGCGCCCGATCGGCCACCGCGCCGACCCCGGTGAGCTGGGCGACCGTGTGGCCGGTCGCCCACGCGATCGCCACCACCTCGGGCATCTTCGCCGCACGATCCCCCGAGATGATCCGCGACAGGGTCGACTGCGAAATGCCGGTGGCATCGGCGAGAGCGCGCTGGCTGAACCCCGCGACGATGCGGGCGCGTTCGATGAGCGCGCCGACCTGCGGCTCCATCAGCACCTCACAGACTGAATCATGATCATAAGACTTGATTCAGGATACGCCTCATCCGATGCGCCCGCCAGGTGAAGGGGGCCGTTCCCCCTCACCGCCGCACGAGCAGGTCGGCCACCCGCAGCAGCGGGTCCAGGCCGCTGAACACCGACTCCACCCTGATCCGCCCCGTGCTCGTGCTCACCAGGTCCGCCCCGGCCAGGCTCCACTCCGGCACGACGCCGTCCAGGTGCGCCCGCACCAGCGCCGGGGTGATCAGCGCGGGCACCACGGCGGGGTCGTCGACCCGCACCCGGAACCGCCGGTCGAACTCCTCGTCACCGGTGGCCTTGCCGTCGCGGTAGCCCGCGCCGCGGGCGATCCGCGAGCCCAGGCCGCGCCGCCGCACCGCGATCGGCGGATAGGTGAAGGGCAGGTGCACGACGTGCACCGTCAGGTGGTGGGTCGTGGTGGAGGTCGACCGGGTGCTCTGCCCGTTCATGTCGGTCTTGGAGGACGTGCTGGTGGTGTCGTACTGGTAGTGCGCCACGGTCACCGGGTAGTGCCGGAAGCCCTCGACCTGCAACCGCACCTTGCGGGCGTCCCCCCGTGGCAGGCAGGCGGTCCACGGTCCACCGCCGCCCTCCCGGTAGCGCCACCCCTGGGCGGCGGCCCACGCCGAGACGGTCGCGCGGTACTTGCGGTCCGCGGCGACACCGGCCGCGATCAACAACGCCGCCACCGCCAGCACCGCGAATGCGATCATCACCACGACGGACCCGTCGACCACCGCGCACCCCCTCTCCTACCCCAGTAGTCCGCTCGGACCACCGCGGTATTACAGGTAGCGCAGGACCTCCAGCATCGACTGCGGGTCCACCGACGCCGGGTCGGGCTCCACGCAGTGCTCCAGGGCCTTGGTGACGGCCTCGGCGTCCAGGCCCACCCCGATCAGCACCAGCTGCGTCAGGCGCGGCTCGTCGGCGGCCCACGCGGAGCGCTTGAACCGCAGGTAGGCGCCCACGGTGTGCAGGGTGAACTTCTGCCGGTGCCCCGGCACGTCGAAGTGGGCGAACCCCTTGATCCGGTACAGCCCGGCGGGCCGGTCGTCGAGGAAGGCCATCAGCCGGGTGGGGTTCAGCGGCTGGGCGGAGGTGAACGACACGCTCTCGTACGCCTGGTGGGCGTGCGGCTCGTCGTCCTCCGCCAGGTCGTCGAAGGACAGCTGCCCGTAGCGCTGCCGGGGGCGCGGGTCGAACAGCAGCGCCGGGTCGACGCGGCCGTGCGTCGCGGCGACCACGGGCACGCCGGGCTTGAGCCGGTCGACTTCGGCGAGCAGGCCGCTCGCGTCGGGCACCCGGTCGACCTTGTTGACCACCACCAGGTCCGCCACGCGCAGGTGCCTGGCCAGGTCGGCGGGCGGTTCGGCGGCGTCCACCAGCAGCACCAGGCCGCCGTAGCCGACGCCGGGGTGCTCGCTGCCCAGCACCAGCCGGACCATGGCCTGCGGCTCGGCCAGGCCGCTGGCCTCGATGACGATCACGTCGACCTGGCCGACGAGCTTGCCCAGCAGCTCGTCCAGGCCGCTCACGTCGACCGCGCAGCACAGGCAGCCGTTGCTCAGCGACAGCGTCGAACCGACCTGGCCCGCGACGCTCATCGCGTCGATGCCGATGCTGCCGAAGTCGTTGACCACCACGCCGACGCGGGTGCCGCGGGCGGTGGCGAGCAGGTGGTTGAGCAGCGTGGTCTTGCCCGAGCCCAGGAAGCCCGCGACCACGATCACCGGCGTCTTCACGGGCCGGATTGTCCACCAGCCGCCGTCGGCGGGGATCGGGAGGTTTTCCCGACCGCCGTCGGCGGGAACCCCGGAGGCGAGGAGGTGGTCGAGCCAGCGCCGAACCGCAGGGCCAGCCACGTGCTGCTGCCGGGCCTCGCTATCCGCGACCACCGGGTGGTCCCACCGCCCGCGCTCCAGCGGGTGATCCGCAGGCACGCCAGGGGGTTGGCCGCCCGACGTCGAGCACCGGGTGTGGTTTTCCGCACCCCGGCGTGAGGCGAGCATCATGGCGGGTGCCCTCGGCGCGTTCGTAACGTGGCAATCATGGACGTCACCTGGATCACCGACCTGATGGACTCGCTCGGGGCACCGGGCGCGGGCCTGGCGATCGCGCTGGAGAACCTGTTCCCCCCGCTGCCCAGCGAGGTCTTCCTGCCGCTGGCCGGGTTCACCGCGAGCAAGGGCGGCATGAGCCTGTTCGCGGCGATCCTGTGGACCACCGTGGGCTCGGTCGCGGGCGCGCTGCTGCTGTACTACCTCGGCGCGCTGCTCGGTCGCGACCGGCTGCGCCGGATCGTGCAGCGGATGCCGCTGATGGACGTCTCCGACGTGGACAAGTCCGAGGAGTGGTTCGCCAAGCACGGCAAGTCGACCGTGTTCTTCGGGCGGATGATCCCGGTCTTCCGCAGCCTCATCTCGATCCCCGCGGGCGTGGAGCGGATGCCGGTGCCGCTGTTCGTCGCGCTGACCGCGGCGGGCAGCCTCATCTGGAACACCGCCCTGATCATGGCGGGCTACTTCCTGGGCGAGAACTGGCACGTCGTCGAGAACTACGCGGGCGTGCTGTCCAAGGTGGTGCTCGGCGTGGCCGCGCTGGCCGTGGTGTGGTTCGTGGTGTCGCGGGTGAAGAAGCGCTCTCACGCCCGCAAGTAGCGCAGGATCGCCAGCACCCGGCGGCTGTAGCCGTCCACACCGGACAACTCCAGCTTGTCGAAGATCGAGTTCACGTGCTTCTCCACCGCGCTGCGCGAGATGTGCAGGCGGGTCGCGATCGCGTTGTTCGTGTGGCCCTCGGCCATGCGCGCCAGCACCTCCCGCTCGCGGTCGGTGAGCCCGCCCAGCGGGTGCGCGCTGCGGGCCAGCAGCTTGCGCACCACCTCGGGGTCGAACGCCGCGCCGCCCGCGCCGACCCGGCGCAGCGCGTCGAGGAACTCCTCCACCTGCGCCACGCGGTCCTTGAGCAGGTAGCCGACGCCGTCGGCGTGCTCGGTGAGCAGGTCGACGGCGTAGCGCTGCTCGACGTACTGCGACAGCACCAGCACGCCGACGCCGGGGAAGCGGCGGCGGATCTCCAGCGCGGCGCGCAGCCCCTCGTCGGTGTGCGTGGGCGGCAGCCCCTCGTCGGTGTGCGTGGGCGGCATCCGCACGTCGGTCACCACCACGTCGGGCAGGTGGGCGGCGGTGGTGGACAGCAGCGCCGCCGCGTCGCCCACCGCGGCGACCACGTCGTGGCCCTCCTCGGCCAGCAGCCGCACCAGGCCCTCGCGCAGCAGCGTCGAGTCCTCGGCCAGGATCACCCGCACGGGACCTCCGCGGTGACCGCGGTCGGCCCGCCCGCCGGGCTGCGCACGGCGAAGCGGCCGTCCAGCGCGAGCACCCGCCGGGACAGCCCGGCCAGCCCGCCGCCCTCCGGGTCCGCGCCACCCACGCCGTCGTCCTCCACCAGCACGCGCACCACGCCGTCGCCGTCCGCCACCCGCACGGAGATCATCGTCGCACCCGAGTGCTTGGCCGCGTTGGTCACCGCCTCGCACACCACGAAGTAGACCGCGGTGGCCACCTGCGGCGGCAGGTCCCCCGGCGCGCACTCGATCCGCACCGGGATGGCGGAGCGGTCCGCCACGGCCTCCAGCGCCTCGCGCAGGCCCAGGGTGTCCAGCGCCGTCGGGTACACCCGCCACGCCACCTCGCGCAGGTCGCCCAGCACCTGCTGGGACTCCTCGTGCGCCTGGCGCAGCAGCTCCTCGGCGCGGTCGGGGTGCCGCCGCGCCCGGCCCAGCAGCATCCCCAGCGCGACCAACCGCTGCTGCACGCCGTCGTGCAGGTCGCGCTCGATGCGGCGGCGCTCGGCGTCGACGGCCGCCACGATGCCCGCGCGGCTGGCCGAGAGCTGCTCCACCCGCTGCCGCAGCAGCTCCGCCTCGCTGGGACCGAGGAAGCGCCGGGCCACCTTGGCCTCCAGCGCCGCGACGCCCATCACGCCCTGGACCTCGATGTAGAGCAGCACCAGGCCGATGAAGCAGCTCCAGGCGACCTCCGGCCAGTCCACGTTGGGCGCCCCGTCCTCGGCGATCAGCCAGACGAGGTAGCCGGCCACGTAGAAGCCGTAGTAGAGCCAGACCAGCACCAGCCCGCCGAGCAGCCCGACCGCCGAGCGCACCGCGACGTACCGGGCGGCCTGCTCGGGGGTGGGCGGCGCGCTGTCCACGCCCAGCGCCCACCGGACGCGGCGGCGCTCCCAGTCGGCCAGCCGGGGCAGCAGGGGGCGCGCGAACACCAGCGCCAGCAGGCCCGCCAGCGCGCTGGCCGAGCCGAGCGACAACCCCGCGAAAACCCGGACGGCCCTCCCCACGTCCCCGAGGTTATCGGCGCCCCACCCCAAGTCGCCCGCAAGTACCACCCGCCCCACGGGAACGGGCCGGTGACTACTACCCGGCCCACGGCCGTTCACCGCGCGGGTAGTAGTTGTGCGCTCGGCGGGAGCCCTCGGGTAGTACTTGCAGGCGGGGTCAGGCGGCGGCGGGGGCCAGCAGGTGCTTGATCTCCTTGACGGCGGCGCGTCCGGCGCGCGTGGCGCCGACCGTGCTCGCCGACGGCCCGTAGCCGACCAGGTGGACGCGCGGATCGGCCACCACCCGCGTGCCGTCGAGCCGGATGCCGCCGCCGGGTGCGCGCAGCTTGAGCGGGGCCAGGTGGTCGATGGCGGCGCGGAAACCGGTCGCCCACAGGATCGCGTCGGCGCGCTCGTGGCGGCCGTCCGGCCACACCACGCCGTCCTCGGTGAACCGCTCGAACATCGGCCTGCGCGCGAGCACGCCACTGGCCAGCGCTTCCCGCACCACCGGGGTGAGGTTGAGCCCGGTCACGCTCACCACGCTGCGCGGCGGCAGGCCCGCGCGGACCCGCTGCTCCACCCGCGCCACCACCGCCCGGCCCAGCTCCGGGGTGAACGGCTCGTCGTGGAACTCCGGTTCGCGCCGGGTGACCCAGGTGGTGGTGCCGTGGCGGGCGATCTCCAGCAGCTGCTGCACCGCCGAGGTGCCGCCGCCGACCACGACGACGTGCTGCCCGGCGAACTCCTCCGGGCCCCGGTACTGCGAGGAGTGCAGCTGACGGCCCCGGAACAGCTCCTGGCCGGGGTAGCGCGGCCAGAACGGGCGGGTCCACGTGCCGGTGGCGTTGATCAGCGCCCTGGTGTCCCAGACGCCCCGATCGGTCTCCACCCGCAGCAGGCCACCCCGGTCGCGGACGGCCAGCACCCGCACGGGCCGCCGCACGCGCAGGTCGTTGCGGCGCTCGAAGTCGGCGAAGTAGGCGGGCAGCACCCGGTTCGCGGGCGCGTCGGGGTCCGGGGCCTCGAACGGCATCCCCGGCAGGTCGTGGATGCCGTGGACGGTCGCCATGCGCAGCGTCGGCCAGCGGTGCCGCCACGCGCCGCCGGGGCCGTCGGCCTCGTCCAGGACGACGTGGTCCAGGCCCGCGCGGCGCAGGAAGTAGGCGCTGGACAGGCCCGCTTGACCCGCGCCGATCACGACGACGTCGGTGTTCACGTGCATATCAACACCTTCGGGGGACCCGATCTTCCAGGGCGGCTTTGTGACCCCCGACCCCCGCTACGGTCGTGCGACACTGAACCGGAGTCGAGGCAGGGAGGCAGCACCGTGACCGCACTCGCGCATCACCCGGTCGGTCCGTTCACGGTCGAGGACTGGCACGCGCTCACGCCACGTCCCGACGGCTCCCGCCTAGAACTCGTCTGGGGACATTTCCAAGTGACACCACCTCCATCCATGCACCACCAGTACGCGGGCGACGAACTCCGGGCGGTGCTGAAGGCCGCGCTGCGCGAAGCGGGTCGGACCGACCTCTACGTCGTCACCGGCATCGGCACCGAGATCAGCACCGAGCGTCGCACCGCTCTCATCCCCGACGTGGCGGTGTTGAGCACGCGCCCGGTCGGCAAAGCCGCCCATGCCGCCGATTTGGAACTGACCGTCGAGGTGGTCTCGCCGGGCAACAGCCGCCAGGAGCAGGCCGCCAAGATGGCGGGCTACGCCGCGGCGGGCGTGCCGTTCTACTGGGTGGTGCGCCAGGACCGACTCGGGGCGTCGTCGATCACCGCCTACCGGCTCAAGGACGACGAGTACGTGGAGGAGCTGACGGCGGGCCCCGGTTCGCCGGTGACCATCACGGCCGCACCGGTGCCGGTGACCTTCGACCCGGCCGTGCTGCACCCCTGAGCGCTCGGTCACACCGCCACCTGGAAGGCATCCGGGGATGCGCGCGTTGTGCCCCGTATGAGCCGACTCAGTGACGTACCGCTGTCCGTCCTCGAACTCGCCCCGGTCACCTCGCAGACCGACGCCAGGACGGCGCTGCGGCACACCACCGAGCTGGCGCAGCACGTCGAGCGCCTCGGCTACACCCGCTTCTGGCTGGCCGAGCACCACAACATGCCGGGCATCGCCAGCTCGTCGCCCGCGATCGTCATCGGGCACGTGGCCAGCGCCACGAAGACGCTGCGGGTCGGCTCCGGCGGCGTGATGCTGCCCAACCACCCGCCGCTGGTGGTGGCCGAGCAGTTCGGCACGCTCGTGGCGCTGCACCCGGACCGGATCGACCTCGGCATCGGCCGCGCGCCGGGCACCGACCAGCGCACCGCGCAGGCGCTGCGGCGGACCGCGGGCCCGCTGTCGGTGGACGACTTCCCGCAGCAGCTGACCGAGCTGATGGGCTACTTCGAGGGCACCGAGGAGCTGCACGCGGTGCCCGCGCAGGGCAACAAGCCGCCGCTGTGGCTGCTGGGGTCCAGCGGTTACAGCGCGCAGGTCGCGGGCCTGCTGGGGCTGCCGTTCGCGTTCGCGCACCACTTCAGCGCGGAGAACACGCTGCCCGCGCTGCGGCTGTACCGCGAGCGGTTCCAGCCGTCGGCGGTGCTGGACAAGCCGTACGCCATGGTCTGCGCGTCGGTCATCGTGGCCGACACCGACGAGCACGCGCGCTGGATCGCGGGTCCGGGCGCGCTGTCGTTCGTGCGGCTGCGCAGCGGGCGGCCCGGTCCGCTGTCCACGCCGCAGGAGGCCGCCGACTACCCGTACACCGACCTGGACCGGTTGATCTTCGAGGAGCGCATGGCCAACCAGGTCATCGGCTCCCCGGAGACGGCGAAGGAGCAGCTCGAGCAGCTGCTGGCGGACACCGCGGCGGACGAGCTGATGGTCACGACCATGGTCGCCGACCAGTCCGACCGGCTGCGCTCCTACGAACTGCTGGCCGCCCTCCATTCACCCGATCGAGTGAAGACTGAAGTTGAGGTGTAGCAGTCGGCCTAATGCGCGCGATGATGAAGGTGAGCGCGCACGCCCCCCGACGCGCTCCCTAGCTCCCAGGCGGTCCGCCGCCTGACGCACGGCCGCCGCCGCGATCCGCGTGGGCGCCGCCCGGTGTGGCGGCGCCCACGCGGGCCGCCGTGCGGAATCACGGTCCGGCCACAGCCGTGCACCAGGTGCGACTCAAGGCCCCGGATCATTCCCCGCTCCCCCTTTCGCCGCGTCATGGTTGGTGGCAGCCGCAACAAGCCCACCGCCGGGGCGGGAAGGGGAGGTTCGTGAGGTTCACCCGACAGGCCGTCGGCATCTGCCTGGCATTGGCCTTGACGGGGTGCGCGGACCCGACCGACGCCTCCTCCGCCGCGCCCGCGAGCGCGGCGCAGAGCCCCGCGGCGGTCCAGCGCGCCGACCGCGCGCCGTCGTCCGCCCCGATCCCGACGTCCTTCGGCGCGGAACGGGTGTGGGCCAACGGCATCTCCATCACCGTCGCCCAGCCGAAGTCGCTCAAGCCCAGCGACACCTCCTTCCCCAAGGCGCCGCGCACCGCGGTGTTCGTGGTGACGCTGGTCAACGGCACCGACACCACCTACCGCACCAGCCAGCTCTCCGTGCGCGCCCTGGTCGACGGCCAGCCCGCCGCCGAGGTGCTGGACTCGGTGCAGGGCCTCAACGGCGCCGCCGCCGCGATCACCGAGCTGCCGCCGGGCGGCGACACGGCGCTGACCCTGGCCTACGCGGTGCCGGAGAACCCCGTGCGGGTGTGCCTGGTCGTCGAGCCCAACATCGCGGGCGAGGACCTCGGCGCCACGTTCGAGGGCAACGCCTGACCCGGTAGCGTCTGCCGCCATGACCGAGCAGAACCGCCTCTCCCCCGGCGACCAGGCCCCCGCGTTCACCCTGCCCGACAGCGAGGGCAAGCCGGTCTCGCTGTCGGACTACCTCGGCCGTTCCGTGGTCGTCTACTTCTACCCGGCGGCGGGCACGCCGGGCTGCACCAAGCAGGCGTGCGACTTCCAGGAGAACCTGGCCGACCTGGCGGGCTCCGGCTACGAGGTCATCGGCATCTCGCCGGACAAGCCGGAGAAGCTGGCGAAGTTCGCCGAAGCCGAGGGGCTGCGCTTCCCGCTGCTGTCCGACGTGGACCGCAGGGTGCTGGCCGAGTGGGGCGCGTACGGCGAGAAGAAGAACTACGGCCGGGTCGTGCAGGGCGTGATCCGCTCCACGTTCCTGGTCGACCCGCAGGGCAAGATCGCCAAGGCGATGTACAACGTGCGCGCCACCGGCCACGTCGCCAAGCTGCTGCGCGAACTGCCCGCCTGATCACCGGGAGGCCGCCATCACCGGTTTAGAGGCCGTCGCGGGCAAGCTCGGCCAGGCCGTCGCGCAGCACGCGGCCAAGTCGTGGCTGGAGCGCCGCCGCAAGGCCGAGCAGCGCACCGCGTCGCTGGCCGAGCTGGCCGCCGAGGAGCTGTCCTCGACGCGCCAGCGGGACCGGCTGGACCACCTCGTGCGGGGCATCGGCCACCAGGTCGGCGACCAGCTCGAACCGCTGCTGGCCGCGAAGTTCGACGCGCTGGCGCCGAACGAGGTCACCGCGGCCCTGGACGCCGTGGTGGACGCGCTGGGCTCGCTGGACCTGTCCGACGAGGCGCTGCTGGCCGCCGACGCCGACCCGGAAGCCCTGGCCCGCCAGGTCCGCGCGTCCGTCCGCCGCGAAGCGGGCCTGTCCGACCTGGCCACCCGCCTCTACGACGTGGCGCTGGACCAGGCGTGCCGGTACCTGGTGCAGGTCATCCGGCACCTGCCCGCGTTCCAGCCGCGCGCGCTGGCCGAGGTGCTGAGCCGGGCGAGCGCGCAGACCGCCGCGCTGGACGAAGTGCTGGCCAGGCTGCCCCGCACCAGCCTGCACGCCCCGCGCGGCACCGACGACGACTTCCGCGACGAGTACCTGCGCTACCTCGCGAGTGCGCTGGACCGGCTGGAACTGCTCGGCCTGACCATGCGCGACCGCCCCAAGCTGGCGTTGAGCGTGGCGTACCTGAGCCTGAGCGTCACCGGCGGCGACACCCGCACCTCGCCGGTGGACCGCTGGTTCGGCGTCGACCGCGGCGGTTCCCTCCGGGTCGAGGCGGCGATCGGCAACGCCTCCCGGACGCTGGTCCGCGGTGAGGCCGGTTCCGGCAAGACGACCCTGCTCGACTGGCTGGCCATCACGGCCGCGCGCGAGGCCTTCACCGACCAGTTGAAGTCGTGGAACGGCTGCGTGCCGCTGGTGGTCCGGTTGCGCCGCTACGCCGACTCGGACCTGCCGCGCCCCGAGCAGTTCCTCGACCACGCGGCGAGCTGGCTGGTCGGGCTCATGCCGGACGGCTGGGTGCACCGGGTGCTGCGCTCCGGCCGCGCGTTGGTCCTGGTGGACGGCGTGGACGAGGTGCCCGCGCACCGGCGCAGGTTCGTCCGGGAGTGGCTGCGCGAGCTGGTCACCGCGTTCCCGGACGCCCGCGTCGTGGTCACCTCCCGGCCTGCGGCGGCGGACCAGCGGTGGTTGGAGCACGAGGGCTTCGGCTCGGTGCTGCTGGAGCAGATGACGCCCGGCGACGTGCGGGTGTTCCTCCAGCGCTGGCACGAGGCCGCGCGCGACGCCGAGTCCCTGCCCTGCGCGCCTGAGGACCTGCCCGAGGCGGAGCGCGGGCTGTTGCGGCAGCTGGACAACCGGCCGCACCTGCGGGCGCTGGCGGCGAGTCCTCTGCTGTGCGCGATGCTGTGCGCGTTGAACCTGGGGCGGACGTCGGACCTGCCGCAGAGCAGGATGGACCTGTACCGGGCGGCGCTGACGATGCTGCTGGACCTGCGCGACGCCGAGCGGCGGATCGCCGGGATGCTGACCGGCGGCGAGAAGACGGTGCTGCTGCGGGACTTGGCGTGGCGGCTGACTGAGGCGGGCCGCAGCGAGTTCCCGCTGGAACGGGTGATCGGGTTCGTGGCGCGCAAGCTCAAGTCCATGCCGAACGTGAGCGGGTCACCGGAGGCGATCCTGGCTCACCTGCTGGAGCGCAGCGGGGTGCTGCGGGAGCCGGTGCCGGGGCGGGTGGACTTCGTGCACCGGACGTTCCAGGAGTACCTGGCGGCCAGTGAGGCGACCGAGGAGGACCGGGTCGAGACGCTGGTCCGCAACGCGCACCTGGACACCTGGCGGGAGACCGTCGTCATGGCGTGCGGGCACGGAAAACGTTCGCAGACCAAGGAGTTGCTGACCCAGGTCCTCGACCGGGCCGACTCGGAGCCCAAGCGGGCGCGGAAGCTGCGCCTGCTCGCCGCGGCCTGCCTGGAGACGGTGACCGACGTGGCCCCGGAGGTGCACGAGCGCGTCGACCACGTGATCCGCGAGCACCTGGTACCGCCGAGGAGCATCAAGGAGACCCGCTCCCTGGCCTCCGTGGGCCGACGGGTGCTGCACTACCTGCCCGAGACGCTGGACGGGTTGTCCGAGGCGGCAGCGGCGGCCACGGTCCGGGCGGTCGCCCTCACCGGGGACGCGGACGCCATCCCCCGCCTGGCCCGCTACGCCCCAGATGGCCGCTTGGCCGTCCAGCGCCAGTTGGAGCAGGCGTGGGAGTACTTCGAGCCGAAGCGCTACGCGCACGAGGTGCTGGCCGACGCACCGCTGCACAACGGCGGGATCATGATCAGGAAGTCGTCCCACATCGAGCACCTGTCCGTGTTGCGCAGGCTCGAACGGGTCACGATCGACCTCGGCATGGAGGAGCCTCAGGCAGACCTCGCGTTCCTCACCGGTGTCGATCATCTCATCGAACTCTTCGTGCACCTGCGCGGCGAAGTGGACCTCCGGCCGCTGAAAGCCCACCGGAAGCTGAAGACGCTGGTCATCAACCAGGCGGATGTGCTGCGCCACTGCGATGTTCTGGAGCGGTTGCCGAACCTCACCTGGCTCGCGCTCAGCTCACGCGTACCGGCGCACCTGCTGGCGGACATCGCGCCGCACATCCGCCACCTCACCGAACTGACGCTGATCGGACCGTCGACCGGCGACTTGCGGATGATCACCGGTCTCACCGCCCTGCGCGAGTTGCAGCTGTACCAGTGGTCCGATGACCGCCCGATCGACCTCCGGCCGCTGCGGGACATGCCCCTGCGCACCCTCGGCCTGTCGGATTCGGATCAGCACATCGGCCTGGACGAACTCGACCCACGAGTGGAGGTCAAGTACTACTGAGCCAGCTCCCGCAGGTGGGGCAGCAGCAGGCGCAGGGCACGCCCCCGGTGGGACAGCTTGTCCTTCTCCTCCGCCGACAGCTCGGCCGAGGTCACCTCGTACCCCTCCGGCACGAAGATCGGGTCGTAGCCGAACCCGTTCTCCCCGCGCGGCTCCCGGATGATCGTCCCGCGCCACTCCCCCCGGACCACGGTCTCGCCGCCGGGCCCGGCGAACGCCGCCGCGCACACGAACGCCGCGCCGCGCCGCTCGTCGGGCACGTCCCGCAGCTGCCCCAGCACCAGCTCCAGGTTGGCCTGGTCGTTGCCGTGCGCCCCGGACCAGCGGGCGGACAGCACCCCCGGCATCCCGTTCAGCGCGTCGATGGAGATGCCCGAGTCGTCGGCCACCGAGGGCAGCCCGGTGGCGGCGAAGGCGTCGCGGGCCTTGGCCAGCGCGTTTCCCTCGAAGGTCGGCTCGGTCTCCGGGGCTTCGGGGAACGCGGGCACGTCGTCCAGCCCCAGGACGGAGAACCCCTCGGCGGCGACGATGCGGCGCAGCTCGCCGAGCTTCTTGGCGTTGCGGGACGCGAGCAGCAGCTTCACTTGGACTTCCTCGGCTTGGGTTCGGGCAGCACACCGGGGTAGGGCTGGGCGAGCGCCTCGGCCTGGAGGCGGTTGAGCTCGGCGCACCCGGCCAGTGCCAGGTCCAGCATCTTGTCCAGGGTGGAGCGCGCGAAGGTGGCGCCCTCGCCGGTGCCCTGCACCTCGATCAGCGTGCCCGCGTCGGTGGCCACCACGTTCATGTCGACCTCGGCGCGCGAGTCCTCCTCGTAGGGCAGGTCCAGGCGCACGCGGCCGTCCACCACGCCCACCGACACCGCCGACACCGCGCACGACAGCGGCTGCGGGTCGGCCAGCCGCCCGGCCGCCGCCAGCCACGTCACCGCGTCCGCCAGCGCCACGTAGGCGCCGGTGATGGCCGCGGTGCGGGTGCCGCCGTCGGCCTGGATGACGTCGCAGTCGATGACGATGGTGTTCTCGCCCAGCGCGGCCAGGTCGATGCACGCCCGCAGCGAGCGGCCGATGAGCCTGCTGATCTCGTGCGTCCGGCCGCCGATGCGGCCCTTGACCGACTCGCGGTCGCTGCGGGTGTGCGTGGCCGACGGGAGCATCGCGTACTCCGCGGTCACCCAGCCCAGTCCCGACCCGGAGCGCCACCGGGGCACGCCCTCGGTCACGCTGGCCGCGCACAGCACCCTGGTGTTGCCGAACTCGATCAGCACCGACCCCGCGGGCCACTGCTGGAAGCCCCGTGTGATCCGGATTTCGCGCAGTACGTCGTCGTTCCTGCCATCGCTCCTCAGCACGCCACTACCCTAAGGCGCTGAACCAGGGCACGGCCCACCGGCGTAGGGAGAGGCATGGCACTCGCAGACGACCTGGTGACCGTCTTCGGTCTTCCGGCGCACCCGCTGCTCGTCCACGCCGTCGTGGTGCTGCTGCCGCTGTCCGCGGTGGGTGCGACCGCGGTGGCGCTGGTCCCGCGCTGGCGGCAGCGCTACGCCTGGCCCCTGCTGGGCCTGACGCTGCTGGGTGTGGGCGCGGTCCCGGCGGCCCAGGCGGCGGGTGACCAGCTCTACGCCCGCCTGGCCGCCCTGGAGAACCCGCTGATCCAGCGGCACGCCGAGCTGGGCAACGACCTGCTGCCCTTCGCGCTGGGCTTCGGGGTGGCCGTGGTGGCGCTGCTGGTGGCGGACCGCCTGGCCGACCGGGAGCGGGCCGCCTCGGCGGAGGACGGCACCGAGGTGCCCAGGACGTGGCGGCGCGCCGCGGTCGTGCTGTCGGTGCTGGTGGTCGCCGCGGGCGCGGCGGCGACCGTGCAGACGGTCCGCATCGGCCACAGCGGTTCCACCGCCGTCTACGACGGGGTGGGCACCAGCTGACGCCCAGGCGTCCGGGCGGGGGCGGGTAGTGGTTACCGGCCCTCTGGCGGATGGCGGGTGGTACTTGCCGACGCGGGGAGGTGGAGGGGGGCGGGGGTGGCCTTCTTCAGGGTCCTGGTGACCGTGCACAGCTGCTCCACGGCTCGCCGCACGGCGGTCTCCAGGGTGGCGCGCTGGTCCTCGTCCAGCGCCGACAGGTCGTAGTCCAGGGTCACCGGCACCTCGTCGAGCTGGTGCGCGCCCTCGGGGCGCACGTCGCCGGCGCGGGCGGTGAAGCCGTCGCCGACCCGCCTGGTGATCAGCGTCTCCGCGGTGACCGCCGCGCAGCCCGCCGCGGCGGCCAGCAGCAGCTCGACCGGGGAGAACGAGCCGGGCTGGTCCTTGCGGCCGATGCGCACCGACGCGCCGCGGTCGTTGGTCGCCTCGAAGCTGTGCTGACCGGTGTGGCGCACCTCGATGTCGGCCATCTAGTCGGCTCCGATCGGGTAGTTCCCGCCGCGGCGGGCCAGTTCGACGGGGCCGTCGAACTCCTCGCGCGCCTCGGCGAGCACGACGTGGGGGTCGGTCCAGGGGGCGATGTGGGTCAGCAGGAGTTTGCCCACGCCCGCCTGCCGGGCCAGTTGGCCCGCCTGCCTGCCGGACAGGTGCAGGTCGGGCGGGCGCTCGTCGGCGTGCTGCCAGGTGGCCTCGGACAGCAGCAGGTCCACGCCGCAGGCCAGCTCCGGCAGCACGTCGCACGGCCCGGTGTCGCCGGTGTAGACCAGGGAGGCCGTCCCGGTGGCGATCCGGAACGCGTAGGCCTCGCAGGGGTGCGCCACCCGCGCCGCGGTGACCTCGAAGGGGCCTATCCGGGTGGTCCGCTCGGCCAGCGCGTGGAACTGGAAGACCTCGGCCAGGTCGACGCGGGCCAGTTCCTCCGCGCTCTCCGCGTAGGCCCTGGCGAACCGGTCCGGCGCCTCGCCGGGGGCGTGCACCGGCAGCTTGCGCCCGGTCGGGTCGTAGGGCGGGTTCGGGTGGTAGCGGCGCAGCACGAACAGACCGGGGAAGTCGCTGCAGTGGTCCGGGTGCAGGTGGGAGAACAGCAGGGCGCCCAGCTCGAACGGGTCGCGGTGGGCCTGCAGGGCGGCCAGCACGCCGCTGCCGAAGTCGACGGCGAGGCAGAAGCCGTCCGCCTCCACCAGGTAGCCGGACGAGGGGGCGTCCGGTCCCGGCACGCTGCCCGAGCAGCCGAGGATGGTCAACAGCACCTGTGGAGCGTGCCGGCTCATCAGTGGCCGTGGAAGACGCGATTTTCCAGCTGGGGGAGGAATCGCCGCGCCAGCCGGGTGAAGGGTTCGGGGTCGCCGGTGCACTCGAACCGGCGCTCGGGACTGCCCGTGCGGAACAAGTCGCGCTCGGTGAGCACGCGCACCACGTCCTTGACCGTCTCCTCGGCGCTGGACACCAGCGTCACCGCCTCTCCCATGACGATCTGCAGCACGCCCGTCAGCAGCGGGTAGTGGGTGCAGCCGAGCACCAGCGTGTCCACCTCGGCGCGCTGCAGCGGCTCCAGGTAGGCCTGGGCCAGGCCGAGCACCTGCCTGCCGGAGGTGGTGCCGCGCTCGACGAAGTCCACGAACCGGGGGCAGGCCACCGCGGTCACCTCGACATCCCGCGCCGCGGCGAACGAGTCCTGGTACGCGCCGGAGGTGATGGTGCTCTGCGTGCCGATCACGCCCACGCGCCCGGTGCGGGTGGTGGCCACCGCCCGGCGCACGGCGGGCAGCACCACCTCGACCACCGGCACGTCGTAGCGCTCGCGGGCGTCGCGCAGGCACGCCGCGGACGCGGTGTTGCACGCGATGACGAGCATCTTCACCCCGTCGGCGACCAGCCGGTCGGCCACCGCCAGCGCGTGCTCGCGCACGCGGGCGATCGGCAGCGGCCCGTACGGCCCGTTGGCCGTGTCGCCCACGTAGTGGATGCTCTCCTCGGGCAGCTGGTCCATGATCGCCCGCGCGACGGTCAGCCCGCCCACCCCGGAGTCGAAGACGCCGATCGGCGCGTCGGCGTTCACCCGCGCCGACCAGTTCGCGCGTCGCGGGCCACGCCCCAGGCGGCCAGCACCCCGCCCAGCGCGCCGAACAGGTGGCCCTCCCAGGACACGCCCGGCTGGCCGGGCAGCACGCCCCACAGCGCCGCGCCGTAGGCGGCGAACACCAGCACGGCCACCGCGATCTGCCAGGCGCTGCGCGCGAACAGCCCGCGCACCAGCAGGAACACCAGGAAGCCGAACACCAGCCCGGAGGCGCCGATGTGGCTGCCCGGCGAGCCGAGCACCCACACGCCGAGGCCGCTGGTCAGCCAGATGACCGCGGTGACCTGGAGGAACTGCTTGATCCCCGCGGAGGAGGCGAGGAAGCCCAGCACCAGCAGCGGGACCGCGTTGCCGGTCAGGTGCGCCCAGCCGCCGTGCAGCAGCGGGTACCAGATCAGGTTGTCCCACTCGGAGAAGTCCCTCGGTCGCACGCCCTCGTCGTCCAGGCTGCCCGGCAGGACCGCGTCCAGCGCCTCCACCACGTACAGCAGGGCAACGAAGCCCAGCACCACCACGGCCGACAGGACCGGCTTGGGCGGGATGACCCGCTTGGCCGCGGCCTTGGGCGGCCTGGGCGGCTGGGACGGCTGGACGGCGGTGGGGTCCACGTCCCCAGGCTAACGCGCCCGGCCTGCTCGCGGGGCGTCCGCGGCGTGCGCTGCTCGGGTCGGCCACGCTCGCGACCGCGGGCGACCCGCTGGAGCGGATCATCGCCCGCACGGCGGGCTGCCCGTCCGGGCAGCCCGACTAGGCTGTGCCGGTGTCGATCGACGTAGCCGTGCGCGCGCAGGCCGAACTGGGTGAAGACCCCACCTGGGACCACAGCAGCGCGACCCTGCTCTGGGTGGACGTGCTGGCCAGCGAGGTGCACCGGTACGCGCCCGCCCGCGACGACGACGCGGTGCTGGTGGTGCCGCAGCACGTGGGCGCCGCCAAGCCGCGCTCGCGCGGCGGGCTGGTGCTCAACCTGCGCGACGGCGTGGCGCTGGTCGAGCCCGACGGCGCGAAGACGTGGCTGGTCTACTGGGCGCGCGACGGGGTGCGCGGCAACGACGCGGCGGTGGACCCGGCCGGGCGGCTGTGGGCGGGCACCAGCCGCTACGACCAGGCCGACGGCGGTGGCTGGCTGGCCCGCGTGGAGCCCAACGGCGACGCCAAGGTGGTGCTGGACCGGGTCGCGGTCAGCAACGGCCTGGGCTGGAGCCCGGACGGCTCGCTGATGTACTACGTCGACTCCGCGCAGGGCCGGGTCGACGTGCTGGACTACGACCGCGACAGCGGCCAGGCGGTCAACCGCCGCCCGCTGTGCGAGGTGGACCGCGGCGTGCCGGACGGGCTGTGCGTGGACGCCGACGGCTGCGTGTGGGTGGCGCTGTGGGGCGGCGGCGCGGTGCGCCGGTACACGCCGGCGGGCGAGCTGGACCTGGAGGTCGAGCTGCCGGTGGACCAGCCGACCGCGTGCTGCTTCGGCGGCGAGGACTTCACCGACCTGTACGTGACCACCGCGCGCACCGGGTTGTCCGAGGCCGCGCTGGCCGAGCGCCCGCTGTCCGGGTCGGTGCTGGTGCTGCCCGGCGTGGGCAGCGGGATGCCCTCGACCGCCTTCGCGGGCTGAGACTTCGCGGGTCCGGCCTTCGCGGGCTGATCTCACGGGCTGGCGGGTGGGCACCCGTGCGGGGACGTCCCCGCACGGGTGTCACGCCCAGAGGTGGCCGTCGAGCCGCGCGGACGCCTCGTCCAGCGTCCCGGCGTACGCGCCGGTGGACAGGTACTTCCAGCCCGCGTCGGCCACCACGAACGCGATGTCCGCGGCCTCGCCCCTGGCCACCGCCTTCTCCGCCACCGCCAGCGCGGCGTGCAGGATCGCGCCGGTGGAGATGCCCGCGAAGATGCCCTCCACCTCCAGCAGCTGCCGGGTGCGGCGCAGCGCGTCGT
Organism: Saccharothrix coeruleofusca; assembly: GCF_017876325.1. Lineage (NCBI taxonomy): Bacteria > Bacillati > Actinomycetota > Actinomycetes > Pseudonocardiales > Pseudonocardiaceae > Saccharothrix > Saccharothrix coeruleofusca. The sequence goes on along the minus strand of NZ_JAGINV010000001.1, from coordinate 169,453 downwards.
AGGAGCCCACCGAGTAGCGGCCGGTGAGCACCGTCTCGTCGTACAGCTCGGGCACGAAGCCCTCGTCGAGGTTGCGCAGCCCGTAGACCAGCTCGCCGTAGCGCGGCTCGGCGGCGACGACCTGCACGTCCGGCTTGTGCTCGCGCAGGTACCGGCCGGTGCCCACGAGCGTGCCGGTGGTGCCCAGACCCGCCACGAAGTGGGTGATCGTGGGCAGGTCCTTGAGCAGCTCCGGACCGGTGCCGGAGTAGTGCGCGCCCGCGTTGGCGGCGTTGCCGTACTGGTAGAGCATCACCCAGTCGGGGTTCTGCTCGGCCAGCTCCTTGGCCCGCGCCACGGCCTGGTTGGAGCCGCCCGCGGCCGGGGAGAACACGATCCGCGCGCCGTAGGCCTGCAGCAGCTGCTTGCGCTCCGCCGAGGTGTTCTCCGGCATGACGCAGACCAGGCCGTAGCCCTTGAGCTTGGCCGCCATGGCCAGCGCGATGCCGGTGTTGCCCGAGGTGGGCTCCAGGATCGTGCAGCCGGGGGTGAGCGCGCCGGACCGCTCCGCCTCCTCGATCATCGCCAGGACCGGGCGGTCCTTGATCGAGCCGGTGGGGTTGCGGTCCTCCAGCTTCGCCCACAGCCGCACGTCCGGCGACGGCGACAGCCGGGGCAGCCCCACCAGCGGCGTGCCGCCGACCGCGTCGAGCAGGGACTCGTAGCGGGCCACCGGGGATCAGCCGCCCGCGACGGCCGGGAGGATCGTCACGGTGTCGCCGTCCTTGACCGCGGCCTCCAGGCCGCCCGCGAAGCGCACGTCCTCGTCGTTGACGTAGACGTTGACGAAGCGGTGCAGGCTGCCCTCCTTGACCAGGCGCGCCTTCAGACCACCGTGGTTGGCCTCCAGGTCCTCGATGACCTCGGCGAGCGTGCTGCCCTTGGCCTCGACGGACTTCTGCCCACCCGTGTGGGTGCGCAGGATCGTGGGGATGGAGACGGTGACGGCCATGCTGGAACCTCCGAGGAACCGGGATGTGCTGTGCGGCGGGACGCGCGTCAGGGACAGTCGGGCGTGTCGTCCGAGCCGGTGTGGGCGAACATGTACGACTCGACGACCTCGACCGGCTCTTCGGTCACGACGCCGTCCACGATCCGGTAGGAGCGCAGCTCGTGCTGCTCCGGGTCCCTGGTGGACACCAGGACGTAGTGCGCGTCGGGCTCGCCCGCGTAGGCCACGTCCGTCCGCGACGGGTACGCCTCGGTGGCGGTGTGCGAGTGGTAGACGACGACCGGCACCTCGTCGTTGCGGTCCATCTCGCGCCACACCTTGAACTGCTCGGCGGCGTCGAACCGGTAGAAGGTCGGCGAGCGCTCCGCGTTGTCCATCGGGATGAACCGCTCGGGACGGTCGGAGCCCTCGGGGCCCGCGATGATCCCGCACGCCTCGTCGGGGTGGTCGCGACGGGCGTGCGCCACCATCGCGTCCACGAGGTCACGGCGAATCACCAACACACCGCCATCCTACGTGGTGGCGGAAGTCGTCCCGCCCGGTGAGAAGTCCCACCTGCCGACGCCCGCCCGCTGCCGGTAGGTGAGGTGGCCGCCCAGGTAGCCGCCCGCGCCGATCAGGGACATCCCGACGTAGCCCACCGCCCTGGCGACCACGCCGAAACCGTGGTTGCGCAGCCGGTAGGAGGTCAGGTAGCACAGGGCGGCGGCGGTGTTGGCGGTCAGGTGGGCCACCGCGGTGCGGCGCTGCGGCTCGTCCAGGGTGGTGTACTCGGCCAGGCCGGTGGCCACGGCGGCGGGCGTGACGGCCAGGCCGAGGCCGATCATGGTCTTGGCGGCCCGGCCCTCGCCGGGCATCAGGTCCAGCACGGCCGAGGCCGCGTACAGGCCGACCGGCAGCAGCACCACCACCGGGTGCGCGGCGTGCCCCAGCGGCTCGCCCTTGAGGACCTCGGTGACGCGGTGCTGCCGCAGTTGGGGCGGGATCAGCTCGGCGAGCGCGCCCGCGGCGCGGTCCAGGGCCTTGCTCTCCTCGATCCGCTTCATCAGCCTCATGAGTCGCGACATGGCCCTCGTGTACCCGCCCGCGCGCGAGTCGAACGCGCGGGCGGGCCTACTTCACCCCATGACCACTTCGACCAGCGTCTCCTGCACCCAGGTCAGCCAGTGGTAGACGCCCAGGTGCGGTGCGCGGGGGTCGTCGGGGGGCAGCTCGTCGGGCATGTCCTCCTGCACGTCCAGCGCCGTGCCCAGGGCCAGCCGCACGTCGTTGAGCGCCGCCAGCCACGCCTCGGCCTGCTCCTGCGACAGCCGCACCTGGCCCCCGTCGGGCGGGCAGGTCGCCAGCACCACGCCCGCCACGCCGGTCTTGAGGTCCAGCAGCTCGGGCTCGTGCAGCGAGCGCAGCGCGGCCGCCGAGTCGACCTCGGCCGGGTCCGGGGCGTCCGGGTCCAGCCGGTGGAAGTCCGGCAGCAGCCTGCTCAGGATCGGGTCGTCCGGCGGCGTCGACGGGCCGGTGCGGATGCCGGTCAGCTGCGCCAGCTCGTCCTGCGGCGCCTCGTCGGCGCGCGCCCGGAGCATGTCCTGGACCTGGCTGACCAGACCGCGCACCACGGCGGCCTCCTGGCGGTCGAAGCGACCGAGCACCGCGCCGCCCCTGCGGCTCCACTTGTTCACGACGAGCGCTGCATGGTCGCCCAGAGGCCCGCCGCGTGCAGCTTCGCCACGTCGGCCTCCACCTTGTCCTTCGAGCCGGACGACACGATCGCCCTGCCCTTGTGGTGCACGTCCAGCATCAACTTCGTCGCGTGGTCCCGGCTGTACCCGAACAGCTTCTGGAACACGTAAGTCACGTAGGACATCAGGTTCACCGGGTCGTTCCAGACCAGCGTCTGCCACGGCCGGTCCTCGAAGGCGACGTCCTCGCCGACCGGGTCAACCTGCGTCCGCTCGTGCTCGACGGGCGTGGTCATACCGCCAATGGTGTCACGTCCCGGTTCGTGGCGGAGCCCATAGGGGCACCCCGTGTGATCCGGCGTGGCGCGCGCCTAGGCTTTGCCCTCATGTCGACCACGGCGTTGTTGACCGACCACTACGAGCTGACCATGCTCGCCGCGGCGCTGCGCGACGGCACCGCGGAGCGGGACTGCGTCTTCGAGGTCTTCGCCCGCAGGCTGCCCGAGGGCAGGCGGTACGGCGTGGTGGCGGGCACCGGGCGGCTGCTGGAGGCCATCGAGTCCTTCCGGTTCGGCGAGGCGGAACTGGCCCAGCTGGAGCGCACCGGGGTGGTCGACGAGCGCACCCTGGCCTGGCTGGCGGACTACCGGTTCACCGGCGACGTGGACGGCTACCCCGAGGGCGAGCTGTACTTCCCCGGCTCGCCGATCCTGTCCGTGCGGGCCCCCTTCGCCGTGGGCGTGGTGCTGGAGACGCTGGCGCTGTCCATCCTCAACCACGACAGCGCGATCGCCTCGGCCGCGGCGCGGATGGTGAGCGCGGCCAACGGCCGCCGCATGATCGAGATGGGCTCGCGGCGCACCCACGAGGAGGCCGCGGTCGCCTCGGCCCGCGCCGCCTACCTGGCCGGGTTCACCGCCACGTCGAACCTGGAGGCCGGGCGGCGGCACGGCATCCCCACCGCGGGCACCTGCGCGCACGCCTTCACGCTGCTGCACGACAGCGAGGAGGACGCCTTCCGCGACCAGGTCGAGGCGCTGGGCGTGGGCACCACGCTGCTGGTGGACACCTACGACATCACCGAGGGCATCAACACCGCGATCCGGGTGGCGGGCCCGGAGCTGGGCGCCATCCGGATCGACTCGGGCGACCTGGGCGTGCTGGCCAGGCAGGCCCGCGACCAGCTGGACTCGCTGGGCGCGAAGAACACCCGGATCGTGGTCTCCGGCGACCTGGACGAGTACTCCATCGCCGCGCTGCGGGCCGAGCCGGTGGACGCCTACGGGGTGGGCACGTCGCTGGTGACCGGCTCCGGCGCGCCGACCGCGGGCATGGTCTACAAGCTGGTCGAGGTGGACGGCCGCCCGGTGGCCAAGCGCAGCTCCTCCAAGGAGTCGCGCGGCGGGCGCAAGAACGCGCTGCGCAGGCACAAGGACACCGGCACCGCGCTGGAGGAGGTCGTGTTCCCGCACGGCGAGCAGCCGGAGCTGGGCGAGCACGACCGGCTGCTGCCGGTGCCGCTGATGCGCGCGGGCGACCGCGCCGAGGGCCTGGACTCCCTGGCCCAGAGCCGGGAGCGGCTGCGCGCGGCGCTGGTCAGCGTGCCGTGGGAGGGTCTGAAGCTGTCGCGCGGCGAGCCCGCGATCCCGACGACGTTCCGGTGAGGGGTTGGACATGACCAAAGCGCTGATCGTGGTGGACGTGCAGAACGACTTCTGCGAGGGCGGCTCGCTGGCCGTCACGGGCGGCGCGGCGGTCGCGGCGGCGATCTCGTCGCACGTCAGGGACAACGCCTACGACCACGTCGTGGCGACCCGCGACTACCACGTGGACCCCGGCCCCCACTTCAGCGCGGAGCCCGACTACGTCGACTCGTGGCCGGTGCACTGCGTGGCGGGCACGGCCGGGGCGTCGTTCCACCCGGAGCTGGACGTCACGGCGGTGGAGGCGGTGTTCTCCAAGGGCGAGCGCGCCGCGGCCTACTCGGGTTTCGAGGGCGCGTCGGGCTCGGGCGAGCCGCTGGCGGAGTGGCTGCGGGCGCGCGGCGTGGAGGAGGTGGACGTGGTGGGCATCGCCACCGACCACTGCGTGCGGGCCACCGCGCTGGACGCGGCGCGGGCCGGGTTCACCACCACCGTGCTGCTGGACCTGACCGCCGGGGTGGCCGCGCCGACCGTGGCGACCGCGGTGGACCAGCTGCGGGAGGCGGGCGTGGCGCTGCGGGGCGAGCCGCGCGTGGGCTGACGACCGGACCCGGCCCACGGGAGTGCTCCCCCGTGGGCCGGGCGGTGTCCGGCGCGGTTGTCCGGCGCGGTGTCCGGCGCGGTGTCCGGCGCGCGGTGTCGCGGGCGTTACGGCGTCGGCGAGCAGGCCGCCGCGCCCAGCACGACCTCGCCGCTGAGGTGCGACTCGGGGGTGAAGCGGAAGCGCGCGAGGCTCACCGACATGCTGCCGTCGTTGGGGTCGGGCAGCACGACCTCGCTGAACGTCACCACCGCCAGCACCACGCCGGAGCGGCTCTTGACCTCGTGCGCGTAGTTGGCGGGCAGCTGCGCGGGCAGGTCCGCGAAGCCGCTCATGCCGCCCAGCTCCCACGCGCTGTCGGTGCCCCTGTCGGTGGCCGAGCAGGAGATCCGCCACGAGCCGACGCGCAGCCTCGGGCCGCCCGCCGCCACCAGCGCGGACAGCTCGAAGTCCCGGCCGACCGCCTCTGACCTGGTCCTGGTGGTCCCGCCGGCCGGGTCGACGACCTCCCTGACGCAGCTGGACGAGCCCGCGCCGAACCGCACGCCCGACGCGACCACCGGCTCCGACGAGCCCGTCGGCGCGTCGTCGACCGCGCAGGCGGCCAGCGCGGGGACGAGGACCCGCTTGCCGTCCTTGGTGAAGTCGGCGGAGCCGACCGAGGCGACCCCCGGTGGGTTGGCCGCCCAAGCCGGCGCCGCCGCGGCGGCGGTCAGGGTGATCGCGAGCGCCGCGGCCACCGCTGCGGTCCGGCGCGCTCGGAGGTGTCTCATCGCATGACCTTCCTTGGTAGTCCCACTTCTCGGGGCCCACTTCTCGCGGCGATGATCGGCCGGAGCGGCGCGCGTGGTGGCGGTTCTCCAGCCACGTCACTCGACCGAGCAAGCACGCCACTCGATCGAGCACACGTCGTCCCGGCTCCGGGACGCGGGCACCCGCTCGCGTGACGTGGCCAACTTTGTAGAAGTTCGCCAAAGACCGAATCGGTGATCGCCGGTTAACCTCCCCCCGAGAAGCACCCCCTTGATCCCCCGGAGGTCATCCCGTGTCCGTGCTCGCCGTTCCCGGCCGCCGTGCGGTCCTCGCCGATCTCGTCCCCGGTGCGCTGGCGCGCGACATCGCCCTCGTCGTCGCGGGGGCCGGTCTGACCGGACTGGCCGCGCAGGTGGCGCTGCCGGTGCCGGGCAGCCCGGTGCCGATCACCGGCCAGACCTTCGCCGCCCTGCTGGTCGGCGCGGCGCTGGGCTGGCGGCGCGGCGCCGCCTCGATGGCGCTCTACCTCGTCGCGGGCGTGGCGGGCGTGCCCTGGTTCCAGGGCGGCTCGTCGGGCTGGCCCGCCTCGCTGGGCTACGTCGTCGGCTTCGTGCTGGCGGGCGCGCTGGTCGGCCACCTGGCGGGCCGCGGCGGCGACCGCACGCCGCTGCGCACCATCGGCACGATGGTGCTGGGCAACCTGGTCATCTACGCCTGCGGCGTGCCGTGGCTGATGGCCGCCGCGGGCGTCGACCTGGGCAAGGCGCTGCAGCTCGGCGTGCTGCCGTTCCTGATCGGTGACGCGCTCAAGGTCGCGCTGGCGGCGGGCCTGCTGCCCTCCGCGTGGGCGCTGGTCAAGCGCCGCTGAGAGCCTCCCCGGTCCCCGCCCAGGCGGGGACCGGGGACCGCGTCAGCCGCCGGTGCGGCGGCGGTCGAAGTCCGGGTAGAACTGGCGCAGCAGCCGCGAGGTCTCGCCGAACTCCAGCTGCCCCGAGGTCGGCCGGTCACCGATGAAGGAGTAGGTCAGCCGGGAGCCCAGCGCGGGGAAGAAGACGCGGGAGAGGGTGCCCGTGGCGCCCATGCCGATGACGATCATCCCGAGGTCCTCCGGGGCGTTCGTCAGCAGGGTCGCCAGCCGCCGCACGTCCTCCCGCGAGTTCGCCATCGTCGACACCTTGACCAGGTCGGCCCCGACCTCCCCGGCCTCCGCCACGACCGCCCGCAGCCGGTCCAGCTCCGGCGTGCGCTCGAAGTCGTGGTACGACGCGATCACCACGGCGTCGTGCCGCCGCGCCTCGGCGATCACGTCGTCCCTGATCTCCCGCGAGGACAGCTCCACGTCCACCGCGTCCACGTGCGGCGCGAGCGCGCGGAACAGCTCCAGGCGCTGCTGCTCGGACCCGCCCCACTCGCCGCCCTCGCGGCGCGACCGCACGGTCGCCAGGGTGGCCAGGTCACCGAACTCGGCCGCGCAGGCCAGGACGTGCTCGACGTCGGTGCGCTCGAACTGGTCCACGCGCAACTCGGCGACGTCGACCCCGGCGGCCTTCGCCTCCTTGGCCGTCCGCGCGCAGTCGTTGTCGTAGAAGCTGACGGCGACGAGGGGAACACCGCTGTCCAGCAGCGCCCGCATGGTGCTCATCCCGGCCACTTCCCTCGCTTCGTCCCGGTCCCGGTTGCCGCGCAGGCCGCACCCTACACCGGGAAATCGCGCGGATTCACGGCGCGAGGACCGGTGACCGCCGCCCCGGGGGTGCCGGTGGGGGCGGCGGGTACGGTCTTCGCCGTGCCCGCTACCACCATCCCCGACACCCGAACGCTGCTCTCCGTCGCCGTCGAGGCGGTGGGCGGAGCCGAGCGCGAAGGGCAGGTCGAGATGGCCAGGGCCGTCGAGCGGGCCATCCGCACCGGCGAGCACCTCGCCGTGCAGGCCGGGACCGGCACCGGCAAGTCGCTGGCCTACCTCGTCCCCGCCCTGCGGCACGCGGTCGCCGAGGAGTCGACCGTGGTCATCTCCACCGCGACCATCGCGCTGCAGCGCCAGCTGGTCGACCGCGACCTGCCCCGGCTGGCCAAGGCGCTGCGCCCGGTGCTGGGCCGCGAACCGCGCTTCGCCATCCTCAAGGGCAGGCGCAACTACCTGTGCATGCACCGCCTGCACACCGGCGCGCCCGACGAGCCCGAGGAAGCCGGGCTGTTCGACCCGTTCGCGGTCTCCCGGCTGGGCCGCGAGGTCAAGCGGCTGCACGAGTGGTCCTCCGACACCGAGACCGGCGACCGCGACGAACTGGTGCCCGGCGTGAGCGACCAGGCGTGGCGGCAGGTGTCGGTGACCGCCCGCGAGTGCCTCGGCGTGAGCAAGTGCCCGGTCGGCACCGACTGCTTCGCCGAGCGCGCGCGGGCCGAAGCGGGCCGCGCCGACGTGGTGGTCACCAACCACGCGATGCTCGCCATCGACGCCCTGGAGGGCTACCAGGTGCTGCCCGACCACGACGTGGTCGTCATCGACGAGGCGCACGACCTGGTCGACCGGGTGACCTCGGTGGCCACCGAGGAGCTGAACCCCTCCGCCATCACCGCCGCCGCGCGGCGCTGCGGCAGGCTCGTCGACCAGGGCGTGGCCGACCGGCTGGCCGAGGCGGGCGACGGGCTGGCGATGATCCTGGAGGACGCCCCGGTCGGCAGGCTCGACGCGCTGCCGCAGGCGCTGGCGGGCGCGCTGCGCGCGACCAGGGACGCCGCCCACGCCTGCATCACCGCGCTCGGCCCGGAGCGCAAGGAGGACGTCGAAGGCGCGACCGACCGCAAGCTCGCGCGGGCGCTGCTGGACGAGGTGCACGACTGCGCGGCGCGAATCCTCGACGCCTTCGACGACGACCACGACGTGGTGTGGGTGTCCGGCGACTTCGCCGACCGCGGCCGCACCCCGTCGCTGCGGGTCGCCCCGCTGGGCGTGGGCGGACTGCTGCGCGAACGGCTGTTCGGCACCCGCACCACCGTGCTGACCTCGGCCACGCTCACCCTGGGCGGCACGTTCGACGCGCTGGCCCGGCAGTGGGGGCTGCCCGCGTCCTCGTCCGCGAAGCAGGCCGACGGCGCGGCCACGGAGAAGGAAGCGCCCTCGGACGCGGCCCCGGTGCGGTGGACCGGGCTGGACGTGGGCTCGCCGTTCCAGCACGGCAGCAGCGGCATCCTGTACGTGGCCAGGCACCTGCCGCCACCGGGACGCGACGGACTGCCACCGTCCTATTTGGACGAGCTGGAGGGCTTGGTCAACGCGGCGGGCGGCCGGACGCTGGGGCTGTTCTCGTCCATGCGCGCGGCCAAGGCGGCCACGGAGGCGTTGCGGGACAAGCTGGACCACCCCGTGCTGTGCCAGGGCGACGACCAGACCGGGCAGTTGGTGAAGAGGTTCGCCGAAGACCCCAGGACGTGCCTGTTCGGCACGTTGTCGCTGTGGCAGGGCGTGGACGTGCCGGGGCCCGCGCTGCAACTGGTGGTGATGGACCGCATCCCGTTCCCGCGCCCGGACGACCCGCTGGTGTCGGCGCGGCAGAAGGCAGTGGAATCGCGCGGTGGCAACGGGTTCCTGACCGTGGCGGCCACGCACGCGGCACTGCTGCTGGCGCAGGGGGCGGGGCGGCTGCTGCGGTCGATGAAGGACAAGGGCGTGGTGGCGATCCTCGACCCCCGGCTGGCGACCGCGCGGTACGGCGGGTTCCTGCGGGCCTCCCTGCCGCCGTTCTGGACCACGTACGACCCCGAGGTCGTGCGAGCGGCGCTGAAGCGCCTCGACGCCGCCAACCCCTGACCCCCTCCCCGCGAGTCGAACGCTCGGGTACCGCGAGTCGAACGCTCGGGTACCGCGAGTCGAACGCTCAGGTACCGCGAGTTCGTCGTTGGGGTTGGGTTATCCAGCAAAGCGGCGCTCGCCGCGCGGCAGGTCGCCAAGGATGGCGGGTCGCGCCGTCCCCGCATGACCTGCCGGAGGCGAACCACACGCGTCAAGGGGCCCCGGCTCGTGTCCGGGGTTGGTACTGCGTTCAGGGCCCCTTGACACGCGTGGTCGGGACGAGCCCAGGTCATACGGGGACGGCGCTCACGGGCACCCCGCTGCGCGCGCTCCGCGCGCGCCCCCTGGTGCGTGGGCAAGTACTACCCGACGGGGCTGGGGAGGCCGGTAACTACTACCCGAGGCACGGAAGCGGGCGCGCGAGCGCGGGCTGGGGCGCGAAAGCGCGGGGCGAGGCCGCGAGAGTGCGGGTGCGGGGTGCGCGAATGTTGAATTCGGGGTGTCTGAGCGTTCGACTCGCGGGGGCGACACGCCCAACACGCCCATAGGCGGGTGACGCTGGGAGCGGGCGTGGTGGGGTTAGCCGTCGACCAGGAGGCCTCGGAGGGGGCCTTGGAGGCGGCCTGCGCGGCGGGAGACGCCGGGGAGGGCGGCCACGCGCTCGTGGCCGGACTCCAGGGCGGGACGCCAGCAGTGGTCGACCACGTCCGCCGGGTCGCCGGAGACGTCCTGGACCGGGCGCTGGAGGTGCTCGGCCCACAGCCGCAGCCGGGTGGCGCGAGCCACCTCCGGGGCGTCGCTGACCAGGTTGGCCTCGGTGTCGTTGAACAGCGAGTGCTCGTTGAGGTTGGCCGACCCCACGGTCAGCCACCGGTCGTCCACGATGGCGAGCTTGGCGTGCACGTACACCGGGGTCCGCTCGTGGCTGATCAGCGTCGCCGCGACCAGTCTGCGCCCGCCGTCGTCGGCGTCGAGCAGCCTGCCGAGCTGGCCGCGCGTGGTGTCGGCGCCGTTGCTGGGTTTGCGCGGCAGCACCAGCACCACCCGGAACCGGTCGTCCGGCGGGGTGCGCAGCTTCTCGATGAGGATCTCGGTCACCTCGGGCGACCACAGGAACTGGTTCTCGACGTAGATCAGCCGCCGCGCCGACCGCAGCATCCGCAGGTGCGCGTCCAGCAGGCTGAACTCCCCCTGCGGGGCGAAGTCGTAGGTGCGCTCGGGGATGGTGCGCACCAGTTGCACCGAGGAGTTGCCCGCCGGTGCGGGCGTCGACGGCTCGGGCAGGTGCTCGCCCGCCACCTCCTGCCAGCGCTGCCGGAAGTGCTCGGCCACGTCGGCGACCACCGGGCCGCGCACCCGGCCCACCAGGTCGTGCCAGCCCAGCGGGCGGCGCGGCGGGTGCTCGGTGCTGTCGTGCCGGTCGCCCTCCAGGGCGGTGAAGTCCATGCCGCCGACGAACGCCAGCTCGTCGTCGACGACCACGATCTTCTCGTGGTGGCAGTGCAGGGTGCGCTCGCGCGAGTCGAGCACGCACTTGACGCCGGTGCCTCGGGTGAACTCCTGCCGCGCCTCGATCATCCGCTTGCGGGTCGGCTCGAACATGGGCACCGGGGGCCCGGCCCACAGCAGCAGCCGCACGTCCACCCGTTCGGCGGCCTCGGCCAGCAGCTCGCGGAACGTCGGCGCGCCCGGCTCGCGGGTCAGCCGGAAGTCCGGGCTGGCGCACCAGCTCGCGATGTGCACGTGCGAGCGGGCGGTGCGGATCGCCTCGGCGATGCGGGGCAGCGCCTCGCGGCCGTCGACCAGCACCTCCAGGTCGTTGCCCGCGCGCACGGGCCGCCGCGGCGACCAGCCGTCCGCGCACTCCTCGAACACCGAACCCCAGCCCAGCCGGTTCAGCCTGCGCCCGTGGTGCGCGCACAGCAGGTTCTCCAGCCCGTCCCCGAGACGGGCGTCGAGCACGTCCAGCAGACCCATGCCCGTGTTGTTTGCCCGGTTCGACCCGCGTCAAACTCGATGCCCTCGGAGCGGGATTTCCGCTACCGTCGTCCGCCAACACCGGGGGGCGTCATGGGCGTGCGGGTTTCCGACCTGACCAGGACCTACCGCCGGGGCAAGGGGTGGCGGCCCAGGGGGGCGGAGGTCACCGCCCTGGCCGGTCTGTCGCTGGAGGTCCCGACCGGCGAGGTGCACGGGCTGCTCGGCCCGAACGGCGCGGGCAAGACCACGCTGTGCAAGGTCCTCTCCACGATCCTGCTGCCCTCGTCGGGCAGCGCGGCGGTGCTGGGCCACGACGTGGTCGCCGAGGCGGCGCTGGTCCGCCCGCTGCTGGGCATCGTCTTCGGCGGCGAGCGCGGCCTGTACTGGAAGCTGTCCGGGCGGCAGAACCTGCGCTACTGGGCCGCGCTCTACAAGCTGCCCGACGACGTGGCCCGCAGGCGCGCCGACGAGCTGCTGGAGCGCCTGGGCCTGACCGCCAAGGCCGACGACCTGGTGGAGACCTACTCGCGCGGCATGAAGCAGCGCCTGCACCTGGCTCGGGGCCTGATCGGCGACCCGAAGGTGGTGCTGTTCGACGAGCCGACCACCGGCATGGACCCGGTGGCCGCGCACGACTTCCGCGGGCTGATCGGCGAGCTGCGCGACGAGGGCCGCACCATCCTCATCACCACCCACGACATGGCCGAGGCCGAGGAGGTCTGCGACCGCGTCACGCTGATCGACAAGGGCCGCGTGCTGGCCACCGAGACCCCGCGGCCTGGCCAGGATGTCCGCCCGGCACCGCTGGGTCGAGGCGGACGAGGCGGAGGTGGACGTGCGGCACCTGCCCGGCGTGGTCGAGGTGGCGCGGCGCGACGGCGTGCTGCGGGTGCGGACCGACGGCGACGCCTCCGCCCGCGCGGTGCTGGACTTCCTGCTGGACAACGGGGTCCGCTCGGTGCGCGCCGCGCCACCGACCCTGGAGGAGGTCTACCTGGAGATCATCGGCTCGCGCGGCATGGGGGTGTGAGCGGTGCGCCTGTTCCTGACCGGGCTGCGGGTGCAGTTCGAGGTGATGCGCAGGCAGCCCGACCACCTGCTGACCCTGTGCACGCTGCCGTTCACCGCGGTCATCCTGCTGTCGGTGGTGCTGCACTCGGCGCGGCCCGACCTGGTGGTCAACGCCTTCCTGGCGCCCGCGCTGATGGGGCTGTGGGGCTTCGCCACCGGTTCGGCGGTCGAGGTCGTGACGGGCGACAACTGGTCCGGCACGCTGGAGCCGGGGATGGCCGCGCCGGGGGCGCTGCACCCGGTCTACCTGGGGCGCATCGCCGCCGTGATGGGTCTGGGCGTGATCCCGCTGGGCGAGACCTGGCTGCTGGGCGGGGTGCTGTTCGGCGTCACGCCGACCATCCACCACCCGTGGGTGTTCTGGGCGGCGATGGCGGCGTCGGTGTTCGCCATGACCGGCACGAGCCTGCTGATGGCCGCCGCGCTGCTGTTGAGCCGCAACGGCGGGATCTACCAGAACTTCCTGAGCTTCCCGATCTACGTGCTGTCGGGCGTGATGGTGCCGGTGTCCTACCTGCCGGAGCCGCTGCGGCCGTTCTCGCACCTGGTGTTCCTGTCGTGGGCGGCCGATCTGATGCGGGACAGCGCGTCGCCCGGCCCCGTCGCGGCGGTGGGGTGGCGGTTGCTGGCCGTCGTGGTGCTGGGCGTGGTCGGGCTGGTCGCCGGGCGGCTGCTGCTGGCCGCCGTGCTGCGGCGGGCGCGCGAGCTGGGGACGGTGCGGTATGCGTGACCAGCTGCGGGTGCTGCGGCACGCCACCGCGGCGGCCTGGGTCCAGTACTCCGCGTACCACACGTGGCGGACGTGGGCGTTCACCTGGTTGAGCAGGTTGCTGATCCAGGCCTGCTTCTACGCCCTGATCGGGCGGATGCTGGGGTCCGCGGACCAGGTGGAGTTCCTGCTGATCGGCAACGTCGTGGCGGTCATGGCGATCGACGCGACCGTGGTGGTGCTGCTGACCGTCACCGAGCGGCACCTGGGGACGTTGGCGCTGATGGTGGCCGCGCCCGCCAGCCACCTGGTCACCTACCTGGGGCGGGGCCTGCCCAACCTGGCGTCCGGGATCGCCGCCTCCACCATCGCGTTCCTGGCGCTGCCCCCGCTGTTCGACGTGCCGGTGCCGTGGCCCCAGGCGCTGGTGGTGCCGCTGATGATCGCGGTCGTCGGGGCGTCCTGCTACTGCTACGGGGCGTGCGTCGCCTCGCTGGTGCTGGGGTTCCCGTCGGCCCGGTGGGTGGCCCTGAACCTCAGCTACCTGACCCTGATGACGTTCTGCGGGGTGAACGTGCCGATCTCGTTCTGGCCCGACTGGTTGGGGGCGCTCACCTCGGTGCTGCCCATGGCGCACGGGCTGGGCGCGATCCGGGCGTTCCTCGACGGCGGGACGTGGAGCGCCGTGCTGGGCGGGCTGGGGCTGGAGGTGTGCGTCGGCGCGGCCTGGTTCGCGGTGGCGGCGTACGGCTTCCGCCGCATGGTCGCCAAGGGCCGCGCCGACGGCACGATCGAGTTCGGCGTCTAGCGCTCGGGCGTTCGGGGAGCAACGGCCACGGTCGCGGTTCCGGGGGCGACTTCGGTGTACCCCGCGTCGCGGACCACGACGGCGTCGGGGCGGGCCGTCAGGGCGTCCCACTCGGCTGGTGCGGGAGTGCGCACGGCGCAGCGGTACTCGGCCGCGGCCCACTCCTTGAGCTCCTCCTCGGACAGCGTGGGCGCCAGCAGCATCGAGGCGTGCCCGACCTGGGCCGCGGCCTTGCCCGCGGTCATCTCCACGCGCGGGTTCAGCCACAGCAGCCGGGCGTGCGGCGGCACCGGCCCCGGCTCGTCCTCGGGCAGCTCGCTGCCGGAGATCTGCAACCGGGTCAGCTCCTTGGGCGCCTGGCCCACCCGGCCGGGCACCAGGGCGCGCACCTGCGCCCCGCCCACCTCGACGGTGATCCCGGGCAGCGCCTGGACGGCCTCCCAGTGCACCCCCCGAGCCCGCCGCGACACCTTCCGGATGCGTCCCCGCACCCAGGCCGCGACCTCCTCGTGCCACTCCCCGCCCGGCTCGGCGCGCGGGTCCAGGCAGACCGCGATGGCCGCCGCGGCGGCGGCCTCCAGCACGTCGGTGCGGCACGGCGGGGCGGTCCGCTCGATGCGCAGCACCACCGGCATGGCGCGCACCGCCGCCGGGTCCTCCTCGTCGGTCGAGTAGTGCCTGCCGACGAGCATCTCCAGGATCGGGTTCACAGCCGTTCCGGCTCCAGTCCGTCCGCCGCGTCGGCGGCCTCCACCTCGGCCCTGGTCACCCCGAGCACGAACAGCACCGCGTCCAGGAACGGGTGCGACAGCGCGGTGTCGGCCACCTCGCGCAGCGCGGGCTTGGCGTTGAACGCCACGCCCAGCCCCGCCGCCCCGATCATGTCGATGTCGTTAGCGCCGTCGCCGACCGCCACGGTCTGCGCCAGCGGCACGCCCTCGGCCTCGGCGAACCGGCGCAGCGCGGCGGCCTTGCCCGGCCGGTCCACCACCTCGCCCAGCACCCGGCCGGTGAGCTTGCCGTCCACGACCTCCAGCTCGTTGGCCGCGCAGAAGTCCAGGCCCAGCTCGTCCACCAGCCGCCGGATCACCCTGGTGAACCCGCCGGAGACCACCCCGCAGCGGAAGCCCAGCCGCTTGAGCGTGCGCACCGTGGTGCGGGCGCCGGGGGTCAGCTGCAGCGACCCGGCGACCTCGTCGAGCACCGACTCGTCCAAGCCCTCCAGCAGCGCCACCCGGCGGCGCAGCGACTCGGTGAAGTCCAGCTCGCCGCGCATCGCGGCCTCGGTGATCTCGGCGACCTGCGGCTCGCAGCCCACGTGCGCGGCCAGCATCTCGATGACCTCGCCCTGGATGAGCGTGGAGTCCACGTCGAAGACCACCAGCCGCTTGGCCCGCCGGGTCAGCCCGGCCCGCTCCACCGCGATGTCCAGGCCCACCCGCACGGCCACCTCGGCCAGCGCCGAGCGCAGCTGACCGTCCGCCTCGGCGGTGTCGTCGGCCACCGAGACCCGCAGCTCCAACCCGGTCACCGGGTAGTCCGCGACGCCGCGGATGGCGTCGATGTTGGCGCCGAGGGCGGCCAGCTTGCGGGCCACCTCGGTGAACCCCCTGGCGGTCACCGGGTGGCCGAGCAGGATCACCACGTGGCTGGACTCCAGCCGCGCGGCGCGCCGGGACTCCGCGCCGATCTCCACCTCCACGTGCATGGAGACGGTGGCCATGGCCTGCTCCACCGCCTCCTGGATGGCCTCCGGGTCGTGCGGGGCGGAGACCAGCACGCCCAGCACCAGCCTGCCGCGGATGACCACCTGCTCCACGTCGAGGACGTCCACCTCGTGCCTGGTGAGCACGGCGAACAGCACCGAGGACACCCCCGGCTTGTCCGGCCCGGTGACGGTGATCAGGACTGGGGTCGCGCTCGGCTTGCTCAACTCCGGCTCCTCTGCCAGACAGACCACGGCCCCGGCGACCGCGAGGGGGCGCCGGGGCTCGTCGTCGAACCTGCGGTCAGGTTAGCGGTGGTCTTCCTCGGTGCTCTCCGAAGCCGTCCCGGACTGCACGGCGCGCGCCGCCACCTCGGAGGGGGCGGGCTTGGCCTTCTCGTGCGAGATCGCCTTGCCGGTGAAGGTCACGTGCGCCTCGTCGTGCATCCGCTCGATCATGTGCGGGTAGTGCAGCTCGAAGGCCGGGCGGGCGGAGCGGATGCGGGGCAGCTCGGTGAAGTTGTGCCGCGGCGGCGGGCAGGAGGTCGCCCACTCCAGCGAGTTGCCGAAGCCCCACGGGTCGTCCACCTGCACGGTCTCGCCGTAGCGGTAGCTCTTGAAGATGTTGTAGATGAACGGCAGCGTGGACGCGCCCAGGATGTACGCGCCGATGGTGGAGATCATGTTCAGCGTGGTGAAGCCGTCACCGGGCAGGTAGTCGGCGTACCGGCGCGGCATGCCCTCGTTGCCCAGCCAGTGCTGCACCAGGAACGTCGCGTGGAAGCCGATGAACGTGGTCCAGAAGTGCAGCTTGGCCAGCGGCTCGTCCAGCATCCGGCCGGTGAACTTCGGGAACCAGAAGTAGATGCCCGCGAAGGTGGCGAACACGATCGTGCCGTAGAGCACGTAGTGGAAGTGCGCCACCACGAAGTAGGTGTCCGAGACGTGGAAGTCCAGGGCGGGGGCGGCCAGCAGGATGCCGGACAGGCCGCCGAACAGGAACGTCACGATGAAGCCGATGCTGAACAGCATCGGGGACTCGAACGTCAGCTGCCCCTTCCACATGGTGCCGATCCAGTTGAAGAACTTGATGCCGGTCGGCACGGCGATGAGGAAGGTCATGAAGGCGAAGAACGGCAGCAGCACCGCGCCGGTGGCGTACATGTGGTGCGCCCACACGGCCACGGACAGCGCCGCGATGCCCAGCGTGGCGTAGACCAGGCCGTTGTAGCCGAAGATCGGCTTGCGGCTGAACACCGGGAAGATCTCCGACACGATGCCGAAGAACGGCAGCGCGACGATGTAGACCTCGGGGTGGCCGAAGAACCAGAACAGGTGCTGCCACAGGATCACGCCGCCGTTGGCCGGGTCGAACACGTGCGCGCCCAGGTGGCGGTCGGCCATCAGGCCCAGCAGCGCGGCGGTCAGGATCGGGAACGCCAGCAGCACCAGCACGCTGGTCACCAGGATGTTCCAGGTGAAGATCGGCATCCGGAACATCGTCATGCCCGGCGCGCGCAGGCAGACCACGGTGGTGATCATGTTGACCGCGCCGAGGATGGTGCCCAGACCGCCGACCGCGAGACCGGCCAGCCACAGGTCCGCGCCCGCGCCCGGCGAGTGGATGGCGTTGGACAGCGGGGTGTAGGCGAACCAGCCGAAGTCGGCCGCGCCGCCCGGCGTGATGAAGCCCGCCAGCACGATCAGGCCGCCGAACAGGTACAGCCAGTACGAGAAGGCGTTGAGCCGGGGGAACGCCACGTCCGGCGAGCCGATCTGCAGCGGCAGGATGAAGTTGGCGAAGCCGAACACGATCGGCGTCGCGTACAGCAGCAGCATCACCGTGCCGTGCATGGTGAACAGCTGGTTGTACTGCTCCTGCGAGAGGAACTGCATACCCGGCCGAGCCAGCTCGGTGCGGATCAGCATGGCCATCGCGCCGCCCACCATGAAGAAGGCGAACGAGGTGACCAGGTACATCAGCCCGATCTGCTTGTGGTCCGTGGTGCGGAACATCCGCAGCAGGAACGATCCCTTGACCGCCTCGCGAGTCCCGAAGGGCCGCGTTGCGATCGGCTGCGGGGCTACGGCCGTCACGGTGCCTCCTGCACGGTTGGTTCTGTCTTCACCGGACAGCGGCGCACCGCCACCGGCTCATCGGATCGTAGACGGCGCTGATCGGGCGGGCGTCGCTGGGCCGGCCCCTGGATCGGGCGAGGTAGCGCAGGTCACAACGTCCAGGGGCCGGTCAGCGGTGCGCGGCGTCAGCGCCGTCGGCGCCGTCAGCGGCGCAGCAGGGCCCTCAGCTTCGGCGAGGCCACGGCGAGCGCGCCCGCGGCCACCAGGCCCAGGCCCGCGAAGAGCAGCCACAGCGAGCCGAAGCCGGTGTTGGCCAGGTCGTCGTCCGAAGGGGACGCCGCGGCGACGGGCGTGGTGGTGGTCGTGGCCGTGGTCGACTCCGCGGCCGACTCACCGGTGGTGCTCGCCCCGGTGGTCTCCGCCGTGGTGGTGGGAGCCGTCGTGGTGGGCGTTGTCGCGTCCGTCGTGGACTGGGTCGGAGTGGTGGTCACCACCGTTGTCGTGGTGGTGGTCGTCGTGGTCGTGCTCTTCGTCGCGCAGAAGAACCAGTGGCTGATGGCCGGCACCCCGGCGTTCTTGTTGGCCAGCAGCGGCGAGTGCAGGTCCGCCCAGGGCAGCTCGCCCAGCTTGTCGACCGGGTAGACGTTGTAGGCGTTGCCGCCCTTCACCACCACGCCGGTGACCTCGTAGCCGTTGAAGCCGGTGATGGTCAGGTGCGTGGCGGTCTGGGTGCTGGTCAGGCCCTTCTCGTAGGCGGTGCCGGTGAGACCGGCGGTGCGGCACGAGTCCCTGTGGTCCCAGGCCAGGTTGCCGGAGCGGGCGGTGGCGCGGGGGTCACCGGGGTCGGGGGCCTCCGTCGCGAGGGCCGCGGGCAGCGCGGAGAACGTCGTGGCGGCCAGCGCCACGGCGGTGAGGACGAAGCGACGGGCGGTCATGCGCATGGAAAGCTCCATCGGACGAGAAGTGGCTGACCGGCGGATCTGATTCCTCCGGACGCACCCGTATCGCGCTGGGGCGTTCGGGGGATACGGCCTGTCGCCGATTCGTTATAGGCCGCCGAGGGGAGTGATCGTGGCACTACGGCGAGTGCTCGCCCTGGCCCGTGAGCTGGGGCTGCCCACCGGTGACCCGGTGGTCGTCAAGGACGGCAGCAACCTGCTGGTGCACCTGCGCCCCGCGCCGGTGGTGGCGCGGGCGGCGACCACCACGGCGGCCGTGCGCGGCCCGCGCGTGGCCGACCACTTCCGGCGGGCGATCGCGGTGAGCGGGCACCTGGCCGCGCGCGGCGTGCCGGTGGTCGGCGACCCGGCGGACGCCCCGCCCGGTCCGCACCTGGTCGAGGGGGTCGTGGTGGCGTTCGCCGCGTTCGTCGCGCACGACCCGGACTGGCGGCCCGACCCGGCCTCGTTCGCGACGCTGCTGGCCGAGCTGCACGCCGAGCTGCGCGACTACCCCGGCCCGCTGCCCACCCGAGGGCCGCTGGACGACGTCGACGCCGCGCTGGCGCTGCTGGGCGGGCCGCCCGAGCTGGTGGCGCGGCGCGACGAGCTGGTCGCGCGGTGGCCGGAGCTGCTGGTGCAGCCGCTGCACGGCGACGCGCACGCGGGCAACCTGCTGGGCACCGCCCGCGGACCGGTGTGGAACGACTTCGAGGACACCTGGCGCGGGCCGGTGGCCTGGGACGTGGCCACGGCCGCGCGCAGCAGGCTGCTGGACCGCGCGGCCGTGGTGGCCCGCTACCCGGCGGCGGGCCTGGAGTTCCACCTCGCCCTGCGCGAGCTGATGGCCGAGTGCTGGGCACTGGCCGCCAGGGCGGTCGCTCAGCCCCGGTGACCCGCCATCAGCTCGTCGAAGGTCGGGAACGACCGGGCGATGTCGCTGCCGGTGAAGTTGCCGACCCAGCCGTCGTCGTCGTGGAAGAACCGGATCGACACGTAGTCCGGCCGGGTGCCCATGTCGAACCAGTGCGTGGTGTTCTTGGGCACGCTGAGCAGGTCGCCCGCCTCGCACAGCACCGCGTGCACGCGGTCGCCCACGTGCAGGTAGAACACGCCCGCGCCGCGGGCGAAGAAGCGGTCCTCGTCGTCGTCGTGGGTGTGCTCGGCGAGGAACTTCTGCCGCGCCTGGGCCGCCGCGGCGATCCACTCGGGGTCGTCGGAGGGGGTCTGGTCCATGGCGTCGACCAGGATGTAGCCCTCGGTCTCGACCACCCGCGCCACCTGGTCCCGGTAGACCTCCAGGGCGTTGTCCACCGTCACGCCCGGCACCACCGGCCACCGCTCGTAGCGCACGCCGAGCCGCTTCAGCTCGACCTGGACCTCCTCCGGGTCGGAGGTGCGGACCAGCACGGTCCCCGGATCGCCGTCCGGCCACACGGTCAGCAGGGTCATGGCGCGTGCCTCCTCGTCTCGACCTTGAAGCGCAGCAACCACTCCAGGCACTCCAGCCGGTGCCGCGCCCGGCGCAGGTCCTCACCCCACACGTACACCCCGTGCCTGGCGACGAGCAAGGCCGGGACGTCGGCCCGGAACCCGGCCTCGAAGGCGTCGCCGAGCACCCGCATGTCCTGGCTGTTGGGCACCACGGGGACCACCACGCGGTCGTCGTGCGCGGCCCGGCCGAAGCCCTTGAGCATCTCCAGGTCGCGCAGCTCCACGCCGTCCGGCCACAGCTCGGCCGCCACGACGGGGGCCAGCGCGTGCACGTGGACCACCGCGCCCGCCCCGGCCACCGCGGCGATGCGCGCGTGCAGCCCGGCTTCGGCCGACGGCACCTTCACCGGGTCCTCGGTGGCGCCGTCGGCGTCGACCACGACCACGTCGTCCGGCGTCAGCTCGCCCTTGTCCTTGCCGCTGACCGTCACCGCCAGGCGCAGCGGGTCGCGGTCGAGCACCACGGACAGGTTGCCCGACGTGCCGCGCATCCACCCCATCGCGGTGTAGCGGGCGCACTCGGCGGCCAGCTCCTCCCCCGCCCGTGCCAGGTCCGGGGTCACAGGGCGCTCACGGTCCGGTGCGGGGAGAAGTCCGCATCGCCGTAGGGCTCGCCGGGCCGGGCCACGCCGACCGTCCGCCACCCCGCTTCCGCCGCCGCGTGCAGCTCGGCCGGGACGTCGGAGTAGAAGGTGATGTCGTCGGAGCCGAGCACGGCGGCGATCCTGCGGTAGGAGTCCGCCTCCCGCTTGGGGCCGGCGTTGACCGTGTCGAAGTGGTGCTCGAACAGCGGCGTCAGGTCGCCCTCGGTGGTGTGGCCGAAGAACGCCACCTGCCCCGGCACCGAACCGGAGGAGAACACGGCCAGCTTCACGCCGTCGTCGTGCCACTCGCGCAGCGCGGGCACCACGTCCGGGAACAGCTCCGCCACCAGGTCGCCCACCTCGTAGCCGCGCTGCCAGATCAGGCCCTGCAACGTCTTGAGCGGGGTGACCTTCCGGTCGGCGTCCATCCAGCCGTGCAGCACCGCGACCAGCTCCTCGGTGCCACCGTCCACACCGGACAGCTCGCGGATCTGCGCGACCGCCTCGCGCACCGCCGGGTCGTCCGGGTGCTCGTCGATCCACGGCCCCAGCCTCGGCCGCGCGTAGTCGTACAGCACGACCAGGACCTGGTCGGTGGCGCTGAGCGTGCCCTCGATGTCGAGCACGACCCATTCAGTCATCCCGCGTTCCCCTGCTCGTCGGCGTAGTAGTCGGCCAGCCGGTCGGGAGCGTACGGCCCCCGGTCGGTCACCACCGTGGTGACGAACCTCGGCGGCGTGACGTCGAAAGCCGGGTAGTGCCCGCGCACCCGGTCGCTCGCGGTGCGCCTGCCCAGCGTGTGCAGCACCTCCTCGCCCTGCCGGTGCTCGATCGGCACGTCGGCGGCGGTCGGCGCGAGCCGGTCCGGGGCCTGCACCATGGCCAGGAACGGCACGCCGAACGCGGACGCGGCCACCGCCAGGCCCAGCGTGCCCACCTTGTTCACCACGTGCCCGTCCATGGTGACCCGGTCGGCGGCGGTCAGCAGCACGTCGACCTCCCCGGAGGCCAGCACCGCCGCGCCCATGCCGTCGGTGATCAGCGTGGTGTCCACGCCCATCTCGGCCAGCGTCTCCGCGGTCAGCCGGGCGCCCTGCAGGTAGGGGCGGGTCTCGGTGCAGAAGAACCGCAAGCGCTTGCCCGCGCGCTGGGCGGCGGCCACCGTCTCGGTGAGGTACAGGTCCGCCCAGCAGTGCGTGAGCACCGCGCCGTCCTCGGGCAGCAGCTCGGCGGTGGCCGCGCCCAGCGCGCGGCTGCGGCGGCGGTACCGCTCGTCGCCCGCCCGCGCGCCCTCCAGCGCACCCTGCTCCACGTCGCGCCCCTCGGCCACGGCCGCACGCACCCCGGCCAGCACCGCCGCGACCGCCTTGCGCAGGTGGTTGTTGGTCGGTCGGGTCGCCACCAGCAGCTCGCCCGCCCGCTCCAGGTGCGCCACGGCCCGCTCCGGGGGCAGCCCGCGCGCCTCGCGGGCTGCCAGCACCATGCCCCACAGCACGGCGAAGTACGGTCCGGACGACTGCGTCACCATGTCCTCGACGGCCTTGGCCACCTCGGCCACCGTCGCGCAGCGCACCCACGTCCGCTCGAACGGGAAGCCGCGCCGGTCCAGCACGTGCACGCCGTCGTCGGCCAGCCGCACGCTGTTCGCCAGCACCGGCTCCATCAGCTGTACCCGGTGTGGGGGGCGTGCTCGCCGGTGAGGAAGTACGCGCCGACCTCGCGCGCCTTGTACGACACCGGGTCGTGCAGGGTCAGCGTGCGGGCGTTGCGCCAGAACCGGTCGAAGCCGTAGCCGGCGGCGGTGGCCCGCGCCCCGCACAGCTCGAAGACCTTGGCGGTGGTGTGGTTGGCGACCCTGGTGGAGACCACCTTGGCCGCCGAGATCTCCGCCGCGGCGGCGGCGCGCTGCTCGACGGTCAGGTCCGCGCCCAGGTCCGACGCCTCGCCCAGCGCGGCGGCGGCCCGGTCGGCCAGCAGCCCGGCCGCCTTCACGTCGGAGACCAGCTCGCCGTAGGTGCCCAGGACGTACGGGTCGGCGGTGGCGGAGTCCACGCCGCTGAGGAACCACGGCCTGGTCGTGGTGCGGGTGTACCGCGCGGCCTCGTCCAGCGCGCCCTCGGCCAGCGCCACGTACAGCTGGGACAGCGCGAGCTGGAAGCCCAGCGCGGCCAGCGACAGCCGGGGGCTGCTCTCGTCCGCCTCGCCCAGCACCTGCTCGGCGGGCACGCGCACGCCGTCGAACCGCACGCCGCCGCTGGCGGTCAGGCGCTGCCCGATGTTGTCCCAGTCGCCGAGGTAGGTGATGCCCTCGGCGCGGGCGTCGAGGGTGAAGGTGAGCTTCTGCCCGGTGTCCTCGCGGGTGGCGCTGACCACCAGCCGGTCGGCCACGGAGGC
The DNA here is from genome assembly GCF_017876325.1 of Saccharothrix coeruleofusca. NCBI lineage: Bacteria > Bacillati > Actinomycetota > Actinomycetes > Pseudonocardiales > Pseudonocardiaceae > Saccharothrix > Saccharothrix coeruleofusca. Next base: position 146,234 of record NZ_JAGINV010000001.1, on the reverse strand, counting down.
CCCGGTGGCGAAGGTCTTGCGGCCGTCGACGGTGAACCCGTCCCCGGTCGGGGTCAGCCGCAGCGCCGCGTCCAGCGGGTTGCTCACCCCCGCCCAGAACAGGTCCTCACCGGGGTCGAAGGACGGGTTGTCGAACAGCTCGCCGCGCCACACCTGCAGGTAGTGGTAGCCCAGCAGGTGCCCGATGTTGGCGTCGGCCGCGCCGACCACCCTGGTCACCGCCTGCTGGGTGGTCCAGTCCCGCAGCCCCAGCAGGCCCGACGCGCGCAGCGCCGCGACCTCGGCCACCGGCTCGGCCCCGCGCCGGTCGCGCTCGGCCGCGTCCGTCCGCAACCCGGCGGCCACGTCCTCGGCGACGGCCAGCCACTTCCGCATCCACTTGCCTCCACGCTCGCTTCCCGGCCAACCGAGCCTAATCGCCCTCGCGGGTGTCGAGATGAGCTTCCCGTCACGTGGGAGGTGGACGGCCCGCCGCCGTTCCCGCTGTCGTTACGGTGTGCGGGCCCGCACCGAAGAGGGAGCCACGACGATGGACCTGTCACGCCGATCGTTCTCCGGCGGCACCGCCGTCGCGGTGCGCGCGGGGACGTCCACACCGCACCTGCTGGCGGCCGAGCAGCTCGTCGACCACCTGTCCCTGCCGACGTGCCCGCTGTCCAACAACACCTATAAAGCCCCGGAGCAGCGCAACGTCGTCACCTGGGGCACGCCGGGCGACGCGGCCACGTGGTTCAACCAGAGCCAGTGCGCGTCGTTCCAGACCGCCGTGCTCAAGCGGGCCTACCCGCGGTGGGCGACGCCCGCGTTCTTCACCGCCCACTTCGGACTGGCCAGCCCGTTCGCGCGGGACTACCGCGCCGTGTTCGCCGCCGACGCGACACCGCACTTCGAGCGGGTGACCAGGGTCGCCGACCTGCTGCCCGGCGACCTGATCGCCATCGACTACCGCAACGACCAGGACACCAACACCGGGCACATCGTGATGGTCCGGTCGGTGAAGGGCGTCCACGTCGCGTCCGGGCGCGGCCTGAACTTCCCCGGCGAGACCCAGTACGCCGTGGAGGTCGTCGACTGCACCGCCGAGCCGCACGGGCGGCACGGGGTGGGCGACTACGCCGCCTTCCCGGACAGCCGCGTCTTCAACGCGGGCAGCCGCGCCGAGGGCGCGGGCTACGGGCACATGATGTTCTACGCCGCCGACCGGACCGGTGAGTTCGCCCGGTACCGGTGGAGCGTGAACACCGCCTCCACCGGCGCGCACACCACCGAGCAGCGCCCGATCGCCGCCGCCCGCGTCGTGCCTTGACCTCCACTTAACTCGAACTCCTACGTTCGGCGCGGTCGAGTCGATCCTGACGGAGGACGTGGTTTCGGTGCGTGCGGTCCAGGTGCGTGAATTCGGTGGTCCCGAGGTGCTCGTCGCGGCGGAGGTGCCCGCCCCGGTCGCCGGGCGCGGGCAGGTGGTGATCGGGATGCGGGCCGCCGACGTGATCTTCCTCGACACGTTGCTGCGCGGCGGCTGGGGGCAGGAGTTCTTCCCCGTCCAGCCGCCCTACGTGCCGGGCGGGGGCGGCGCGGGGCACGTGCTCTCGGTGGGCGAGGGCGTGGACCCCGGCTGGGTCGGGCGGCACGTCGTCGCGCGGGCGTCCGGCGGGTACGCCGAGCAGGTCGTGGCCGACGTCGACAGCCTCGTCGAGGTGCCCGCCGGTGTGGGCTCCGACGTGGCCGCGGCGCTCGTCCACGACGGCGTCACCGCGTTGTCCCTGTTCAAGCAGGCGAAGGTCGGCGCGGGCGAGCGGGTGCTGGTCGCCGCCGCGGCGGGCGGGGCAGGGTCGCTGCTCGTGCGGCTCGCGCGGGGCGCGGGCGCGCGAGTCGTCGCGGCGGCTCGCGGGGAGCGCAAACTGGCGCTGGCCCGCGAACTGGGCGCCGAGGAGGTCGTCGACTACTCGGAAGCAGGCTGGCAGCGGCGGGTCGAGGCCGTCGACCTCGCCTTCGACGGGGCGGGCGGCCCGCTCGGCGCGGCCGTGTTCGACACCGTCGCCGAGGGCGGGCGGTTCGTCACCTACGGCACCTCCGACGGGTTCACCGAGGTCGACCCGCAGGTGGCCGAGCAGCGGCGGATCCACGTGCACAACCCGCTGGCCGACGGTCCACCCGACCACGCCACCGTGCGCGAACTGCTGACCGAAGCGCTCGCACTCGCCGAGCGGGGACAGCTGCGCCCCTTCATCGGCGCGACCTACTCCCTGGAGCGGGCCAAGGACGCGCACGTGTCACTGGCGCGGCGCGACACCGTCGGCAAGTCACTGCTCATCATCTAGCTGTTTCACCTGCCTCTCCCCTTCCCCCACCCCCGTCACAACTCCCCCATCCGCCCGGCGTGTCGCCCCCTCCACCCCGCGAGTCGAACCTCCAGACACCCCGAACTCAACATTCGCGCACCTCGGGCAGTACTTACCGACCCACACGCACCCGCCGGGTAGTACTTGCCCACGCACCCCGCTGCGCGCGCGGAGCGCGCGCAGCAGGCCCTCGCGAGCGCCGTCCTTGGCGACCTGCCGCGCGGCGAGCGCCGCTTTTAGTTCTGAACGCTCAGTTCGCGACCTGAACGTTGAACTCGCACGACCTGAGCGTTCGACTCGCGGGCGAGGGGGTTTCCACGTGAGCCCGGAATGGGTCTACCAAGCCGCCGCTTTGCGGTGTTCACCCAGTTCAAGCGGGGTAATCGGGTGACGGGGGAACAACGGGGCGCGTTGCGGTTGTCACAGTGAGTGCTGGACAATCCTGGATTCGGCTGGACACGAGCGGGGGGCGGGATGGCGGATGCGCCGAGGCGGGAGGGACGGGTCTCCCCGACGGAGGTGCACACGCCCGCCGACCTGGCGCGGGAGCTGGAGCTGCTGCGCGGCCGGGCGGCTCGGGGCAGCGGCAAGGCGAAGGTGAGCCTGGCGGACCTGGCCGCCAGGGTCGGGGTGCCGCGCTCGACGATGCACACCTACATCACCGGCACCACGCTGGCGCCCGCCGACGTGCTGGACCGCATCGTGATCGCGCTGGGCGCCTCGCCCGCGGAGCAGGCGCTGTGGGGCGAGGCGTGGTTCCGGGTCGCCGAGCACGTGCACCAGTCGCGCAAGCCCGCGCCGACCGACCGGCCGGTGCCCAGGCAGCTGCCCGCCGCGCCGCGGCCGTTCACCGGCCGGGAGCGCGAGCTGGCGGCGCTGGACGAGGCGCACCGCGCGGCGCCGGGTGCCGACGCGCTGGTGGTGGCCGCGCTGGGCGGCGCGGGCGGGATCGGCAAGACCTGGCTGGCGCTGCACTGGGCGCACCGCAACCTGCACCGCTTCCCGGACGGGCAGCTGTACGTCAACCTGCACGGCTTCGACCCCAGCGGCACGCCGGTGCCACCGGGCGTGGCGGTGCGCGGGTTCCTCGACGCGCTGGGCGTGCCCGCCGCAGTGATCCCGGCCGACCTGGACGCGCAGGTGGGGCTGTACCGCAGCCTGGTGGCCGGGCGGCGGATGCTGGTGCTGCTGGACAACGCCCGCGACTTCGCCCAGGTGGAGCCGCTGCTGCCGGGCAGCGCCACCGGCACCGTGCTGGTCACCAGCAGGCAGAAGCTGCCCGGCCTGGTCAGCACGTACGGCGCCCGCCCGGTGAACGTGGACGTGCTAACCGGGCAGCAGGCGCGCGAGCTGCTGGCCAGGCACCTCGGCGCGGACCGGGTGGCCGCCGAGCCCGCGGCGGTGGAGGCGATCATCGGCACCTGCGCCGGGTTGCCGCTGGCGCTGGGCATCGTGGCGGCGCGCGCGGCGACCGAGCCGGACCTGCCGCTGGCGGTCTTCGCCCGCGAGCTGGCCCGCTCGCTGGACGCGCTGGACCTGGACGGCCCGGCCACCGGTCTGCGCGCCACGTTCTCCTGGTCCTACCGGGAGCTGCCCGCCGAGGCGGCCCGCGCGCTGCGGCTGCTGGGCGCGTGCCACTGCCCGGAGCTGGACGTGGCCGCGGTCGCGGCGCTGACCGGCGCGGAACCGGGCGAGGCGGCGCGGGCGATGGCGGTGCTGAGCCGGATGCACTTCGCGCACCGCACCCCCGACGACCGCTTCCACATCCACGACCTGGTGCGCGCCTACGCGGCGGACCTCGCCGCGTCGACGGAGCCGCCGCGGGTGCTGGCGGCGGCGCTGGAGCGGCTGGTGGAGCACTTCCTGCGGCGGGCTTCGGCGGCGATGGACGCCATCGCGCCTTACGAGCGCCTGCACCGCCCGGAGGTGCCGGGCCCGGCCGCGCCGCCGCCGGACTACGACCAGGCGCTGGCGTGGTTGGACGCCGAGCGGCACAACCTGGTGGCGCTGGCGGGCCGGGGCAGCCCGGAGCAGACCGGCAGGCTGTCCACGACGCTGCACCGCTACTTCGTGGTGGGGGCGCACTTCACCGACGCGATCTCGGTGCACAGCAAGGCGTTGGCGGTGGCCACCGACCTCGCGCAGCGGTCCAACGCGCTGCGCCACCTCGGCGCGGTGCACCGCTGGCTGGGCGACTACGGCAGGGCGCTGGAGTACAACGAGCAGGCCGCCGAGCTGGGCCGGGAGCTGGGCGACAGCAGGTTGGAGCACGCCGCGGTCAACAACATCGGCATCATCCACGAGCGCACCGGCAGGCACGAGCAGGCGCTGGACCACTACCAGCAGGTGCTCAAGTACGCCGACGACGCGGAGGACCACTTCGCGCAGGGCACGGTCCTGCACAACATGGGCAGCCTGTACCGGCGGATGGAGCTGCACGAGGAGGCGTTGGCGCACTTCCGCGCGGCGCTGGCGGTGGCGCGGGAGTACGACGACCACAACCTGGAGGGCTTCACGCTGGCCGACCTGGGGCGGCTGCACCTGCAGCTGGGGCAGACCGCGGAGGCGCTGGACTACCTGGACCAGGCGCTGGCGCTGGCGAAGAAGCACAACGACCGCAGCTTGCAGACCGAGGTGCTCAACGGGCTGGGCGAGCTGCACCACGCGCAGGGCGAGTTGAGCAGCGCGCTGGCCTACCACCGGGAGGCGCTGGTGCTGGCGGAGAACATCGGCCGCAGCGGCGAGCGGACCCGCGCGGAGCAGGGCGTGCGGCGCTGCGAGCAGGCGTTGGGGGCCGAGACCCGCTAGACCGGAAGTGCACGAGGTCACACCCGTTCGGGGGAACCCTTAGGTTAGCCTCACCTCATGTCTGAGGGTGTCCTGCTCACCGGCCGCGACCTGGTCCTGGCCCACCACGACCGCGCGGTCGTCGAGGGCGTGTCCCTGGAGCTGCGGGCGGGCGCGGTCACCGCCCTGGTCGGCCCCAACGGCTCGGGCAAGTCGACCGTGCTGCGCTCGCTGGCCCGGCTGCACCGGCCCAGCGACGGCGAGGTGCACCTGGGCGAGCAGCCGGTCTGGACGGGAGCCTTGTCCGGCAAGGAGTTCGCCCGCAACGTCACGCTGCTCACCCAGCACCGGCCCACCCCGTCCGGGGTGTCCGTGCGCGACGTCGTCGGCTACGGCCGCTACCCGCACCGCGCGGGCTGGCGCGGCGCGGACCCCGATGGCGCCGCCGCCGTCGAACGCGCGATGGAGCTGACCGGTGTCGCGCCGATGGCCGCGCGCGGCGTGGACGAGCTGTCCGGCGGCGAGCTGCAGCGGGTGTGGCTGGCCTCCTGCCTGGCGCAGCAGACCTCCGTGCTGCTGCTCGACGAGCCCACCAACCACCTCGACCTGCGCTACCAGGTCGAGGTGCTGGACGTGGTGCGCGACCTGGCCGACGAAGGCGTGGCGGTCGGCGTCGTGCTGCACGACCTCGACCACGCGGCGGTCATCGCCGACCACGTCGTCCTGCTGTGCGGGGGACGGGTGGTGGCCAGCGGCGACGTCCGCTCCGTGCTCACCGCCGAGCACCTCACCCGCGCCTACGGCGTCACCGTGCACGTCGCGCACGACCCCGTGACCGGTTCGGTCCACTGCCGCCCCGTGGGGCGGCACCGGCCGCGCGCGGCCTGATCCACCACTAGAGAAAGACGAACCCATGCGTGTGCTGACCCCTGCCCTGATCGCGGGCGCGCTCCTGCTGTCCGCCTGCGGCACCACCGAGCAGGCCGCGCCGAGCACCACCGCCACCTCCGGCGGCGGCCCGGTCTCGGTCACCGACTCGCGGGGCAAGGAGATCAAGCTGGACTCCCCCGCCCGCCGCGTCGTGGCGCTGGAGTGGGGCGAGGCCGAGATGGTCGTCTCCCTCGGCGTGATGCCGGTCGGCGCGGCCGAGACCGCCGACTACGCCAAGTGGGACTCGGTGGCGCCGCTGGACTCCTCGGTCAAGGACCTGGGCACCCGCGCCGAGCCCAGCGTGGACGCCATCGTCGCGCTCGACCCCGACCTGGTGATCGTCGCCGCCGCCCGCGACACCACGCTGGTGACGCAGCTGGAGCAGTACGTGCCGGTGCTGGTGACCAAGGCGGGCACCGAGGGCGGCAACCTCGACCGCACCCGCGCCGACTTCAAGGTCATCGCGCAGGCGCTGGGCAAGACCGCCGAGGCCGAGACCGTGCTGTCGGAGATGGACAAGGCGCTGGCCGACGGGCGCGAGGCCGTCGAAGCCGCGGGCAAGGCGGGCACCCCCGTGTTCATCGCCGACGGCTGGATGGCGGGCAGCACCGTCAGCATCCGCCCGTTCGGCAAGGGCTCCCTGGTCTCCGACGCGGCCGAGGCGGTCGGCCTGGTCAACGCCTGGACCGGCGAGGTCGACGCGCAGTGGGGCCTGGGGCAGACCGACGTGGAGGGCCTGACCGCGCTGACCGACCCGAGGACCGCGATGTTCTACAGCGCCTCCGAAGAGGACGTGTTCACCACCGGCCTCGGCTCGAACCCGGTGTGGCAGCGGCTGCCGTTCGTCGCCTCCGGCGAGGTGACCCGGTTCGAGCCGGGCACCTGGACCTTCGGCGGCCCGCGCTCCGTGGTGCACATCGCCGAGCAGGTCGTGAAGGCCATCACCAGCTGATGGCCGGCGTCCGCACCGGTCCGGTGACCGGGGCCCGCACCGCTGTGGTGACCGGAGCCCGCACCGCTGTGGTGGCCGGGGGCGCGGTGCTCGCCATCGCGCTGCTGTGCGCGGTCCACCTGACCCAGGGCACCTCCTCGACCGGCGTGCTCGACGTGCTGCGCGCCGTGTTCGGGCAGGCCGACCCGCAGACCGAGGCGGTGCTGTCCGGGGCGCGGGTGCCGCGCCTGCTGACCGCGCTGCTGGTGGGCCTGGCGCTGGGCGCGGCGGGCGCCGGGATGCAGTCGGTGGCCCGCAACCCGCTGGCCGCGCCGGACACCCTCGCGGTCAACGGGGGCGCGCACCTGGCCGTGGTGGCGGTGGCCGCGTTCGGGCTGGACCTGCCCGCGCTGCCGTCGGGCGCGGTGGCGTTGCTGGGCGGGCTGGGCGCGGCGGTGGTCGTGCTCGGCCTGTCCGGCGGCGGGGGCACCAGCCCCCGACTGGTGCTGGTGGGCTCGGCGCTGGCGCTGGCGCTGCACTCGGTGACCGTCCTGCTGCTGCTGACCTTCGAGCAGCGGACCACCGGCCTGTTCGCCTGGGGCAGCGGGTCGCTGACCGCGGGCGACCTGGTGGCGGCCGGGCAGATGACGCCGGTGGTGCTGGTGGCGCTGGCCGCGCTGGTGGCCATGGGCCGGTCGCTGGACCTGCTCGCGCTGGGCGACGACAACGCCGCCGTGCTGGGCCTGCGGGTGCGCCGGACCAGGGTGGGCGCGGTGCTGCTGACCGTGGCGCTGACCGCCGCCGCGGTCACCGTGGCCGGGCCGGTGGGGTTCGTCGGGCTGTGCGCGCCGGTGCTGACCCGCCTGCTGCTGCCGCGCGCCGGTCACCGGACGCTGCTGCCGGTGTCCGCGCTGGTGGGCGTGGTGCTGGTGCTGGGCGCGGACGTGGGGCTGCGCGCGGCGCTGGGCGCGGCCGAGGCGGTGCCGGTGCCGACCGGTGTGGTGACCACGGTGCTCGGCGCGGTGGTGCTGGTGTGGCTGGCCCGCCGCACCGCTTCCGGGGGCGCGGCGCGGCAGGCGCCGGCGGGCCGGGTCGGGGTGGCCGGGTCGCGGCGCAGGCTGGTGGCCACGGCCGTGGCGCTGGCGGCCCTGCTGGTGGCCGCCCCGCTGGCCGGGCTGATGCTGGGCGACCGGCTGGTGCTGCTGGGCGACCTGGCCAACTGGGTGTCCGGGCGCACCGGCACCGCGCTGACGTTCGTGCTGGACCAGCGGCTGCCCAGGGTGCTGGCCGCGCTGCTGGCGGGCGCGGCGCTGGCGGTGGCGGGCTGCGGCGTGCAGTCGGTCAGCCGCAACCCGCTGGCCGAGCCGGGCCTGCTGGGCATCACGGCGGGCGCGGGGCTGGGCGCGGTGCTGGTGCTGACGGTGGTGCCGCGGGCGGGCGGCTGGTCGGTCGCCGGGGCCGCCGGCCTGGGCGCGCTGGCGGCGTTCACGCTGGTCTACGGGCTGGCGCGGCGGTCGGGGCTGGGCTCGGACCGGCTGGTGGTGATCGGCATCGCGGTGTGGTCGGGAGGCACCTCGCTGACCTCGCTGCTGGTGGTCGTGTCCGACCCGTGGAACACCGCCAAGGCGTTGACCTGGCTGTCCGGCTCCACCTACGGCCGCCAGCTCGACCAGCTGGCCCCGGTCGCGCTGGCGCTGCTGGTGGGCCTGCCGCTGCTGCTGGCCCGGCACCGGGAGCTGGACCTGCAGAGCCTGGACGACGACACGCCGCGCGTGCTGGGGCTGCCGGTGGAGCGCTCGCGCCTGGTGGTGCTGGTGACGGCGGGCGTGCTGGCCGCCACCGCGGTGTCCGCGATCGGCGTGGTCGGGTTCATCGGCCTGGTCGCCCCGCACCTGGCCCGCTCGCTGGTGGGCGGCAGGCACGCGCGGGTGCTGCCGGTGGCGGCGGCGCTCGGGGCGCTGCTGGTCAGCGCGGCGGACACGATCGGGCGCACGGCCATCGCGCCCGCCCAGATCCCCGCAGGCCTGGTCATCGCACTGGTCGGCACGCCCTACTTCGTCCTGGTCCTCTGGCGCACCAGGGAGACCAAGCTTTAAACGCCTGCAAGTACTACCCGTTCACCCGTTCCGCGCCGTTAACTACCACCCGCGTCGGGTAGTAGTTAACGGCCCTCGCGGAGGGGTCGGGTAGTACTTGCAGGCGCTGGGTCAGCCCGCGTAGTGGACGTCGGGCCAGGGTGGGGTGGCCATGCCGTCGCCGAGGAAGAAGCTCGGGTGCGGCGGCTGGTTGTAGGCGGTGTTCTGCCAGGCGATCGCGGTCCGGTACTGGGTGTCGTGCATCAGCGTCGGGATGCGCCGGTCGGTCTGGTGCCCGGTGGCGTAGACGCGCAGCGCGGTGTTGTCCGACGTCGGCCACACCACCTCCTCGCGCCAGTCGCCGAACAGGTCGGCGCTCAACGACGGGGTGGCCTTGGTGCCGTTGACCGCGCGCACCCCGCTGCCGGTCAGCAGGCGCGTCTCGCCGCCCGTGCCGTACTTGTCGACGCGGGTCTGGTCCAGCAGCTCGCGCACCGGGTCGCCGTCCCACCACACCAGGAAGTTGCTCGACGAGGGCTCGCGCCCGATCGCGGCGCCCCTGGTGTCGCGCAGGCTGGTGTCCACCGCCGACCACGACTCCGCGCCGGGGCTGCCCGCCCAGATGTCGCCGGAGACGCCGCGGCCGTTGTCGCCGCCCGCCGCCGTGGTCCACAGCCGCTGGCCGGTGCGGGCGTCGGCGAACCAGGAAGCGGGTTTGGCGGTGTCCTCGGAGACCTTGAAGTACTCCAGCCCCGGCCGCGACGGGTCCAGGTCGCCCAGGTGCGCCGCGTCGCCGTGGCCGAGCCCGGTGGTCCACAGGCCGCGCCCGTCGTCGTCGATCGCCGCCGCGCCGTAGACGATCTCGTCGCGGCCGTCGCCGTCCACGTCGCCGACGGTCAGCGCGTGGTTGCCCTGGCCCGCGTAGCCGCCGTTGCCCGAGGTGTTGCTGTCGAAGGTCCACCGCCGCACCAGCCTGCCGTCGCGGAAGTCCCAGGCCACGACGACCGCGCGGGTGTAGTAGCCGCGCGCCATGATCAGCGAGGGCCGCGCGCCGTCCAGGTAGGCCGTGCCCGCCAGGAACCGGTCCACGCGGTTGCCGTAGTTGTCGCCCCAGGAGGCGACGTTGCCGCGCGGCGGCTCGTAGTTCACCGTGGACACCGCCGCGCCGGTCCAGCCGTCGAACACGGTCAGGAACTCCGGTCCGGCCAGGACGTAGCCGCTGGAGTTGCGGTGGTCCGCGCTCGCGTTGCCGATCACGGCGCCCCGGCCGTCGCGCGTGCCGTCAGCGGTCTTCATCGCCACCTCGGCCCTGCCGTCGCCGTCGTAGTCGTAGACCTGGAACTGCGTGTAGTGCGCGCCCGCGCGGATGTTGCGGCCCAGGTCGATGCGCCACAGCCGGGTGCCGTCGAGCCGGTAGGCGTCGATCAGGACCACGTCGGTGGTGCCGGACTGGGAGTTGTCCTTGGCGTTGTTGGGTTCCCACTTCAGCACGAACTCGTAGCGCCCGTCGCCGTCGAGGTCGCCGACGCCGGCGTCACCGGCGCCGTAGGCGTTGGACGGCGGCTGGATCGGCACGTCCCGGTAGCCGCCGGGGAACGCCAGGGAGGCCGGGGAGGCGGGTTCCTCGACGCCGTCGACGACCGCGCGCACGGTGTAGGAGGCGTCGGCGGGGGCACCGCTGTCCAGGTAGTTGGTGGACGTGGTGAGGGGTGTGCCGGTCAGCTTGGTGGCGCCCCGGTAGACGTTGAACGCCACGTTGCGGGGGTCACCGGCCAGCAGCCGCCAGCTGACCAGGTTCCCGCTGCCCGAGCGCACGCTGATCAGGCCGCGGTCCAGCCGCTCGACCTGCTTGCGGCCCGCGGGGTCGGCCTCCGCCGTGGCCGGGCAGGCGTCGGCCGGAGAGCCGTCGGCCGGGCAGGCGTGCGCGGGCCCGGTGAGCAGGCCGCCCGCCAGCAGGGCGGTCGCCGCCGCGGCCACCCGCGCGCGGAACGAGTTGGTGAGCACCGTTGCTCCTTCGCCTCGATTCTGGGAGCGCTCCCAGGCGGCGGTGGACCACGCCCCGGACCGGTTCATGACAGCAGTCCGGCGCGATGGCCGTCAAGGGATACGGTTCATCGCCCACGCCGGGGACGAACGGGCCGCCTGCTGGACTCGCGCACCACCAGCTCCGGCGCGAACAGCACGTGCCGGTGCTCGTGCTCGGCGGGCGACATCGTCTCGGCGATCACCAGCTCCGCCGCCGTGCGGCCGATCTGCTGGCGCGGCTGCCGCACGGAGGTCAGCGGGACCGCCGCCGCGGCGGCGAAGTCGATGTCGTCGTAGCCCACCACGGCCATCTCCTCCGGCACCCGCACCCCGGCCCGCACCAGCACCTGGAGCACGCCCAGCGCGAGCAGGTCGTTGGCGCAGAACACCGCGTCCGGCCGGGTGGAGCGGGCCAGCAGCCGCTCGGCCGCGCGCTGCCCGGAGGCCACGTTGAGCGCGGGCACCACCAGCTCCTCCAGCACCGACCTGGAGCGCCCGGCCTTGCGCACCGCGTCCACCGCGCCGCGGTGCCGCTGCCGCGCCTGGTGGATGCGCGCGGGCCCGTTGACCATGACGATCCGCTGGTAGCCCTCGGCCAGCAGGTGGGTCACCGCCAGCTCGCCGCCCTGGCGGTCGTCCACCGCCACCGAGCACAGGTCCGGCTCGTCGGTGGGGTGGTCCAGCAGCACCACCGAGATGCCCCGGTCGCGCAGCCTGCGCACCGCGGCCAGGTCGGTGTCCACCGGGGTGATCAGCACGCCGTGCACGCGCTGCTCGGCCAGCAGCTCCACGTGCCTGGCCTCGCGCCGCGCGGACTCGTCGCTGTTGCACAGGATCACCGCGTGCCCGGCCTCGCTGGCGGTGTCCTCCACGCCGCGGGCCACGTCGGTGAAGAACGGGTTGCCCACGTCCAGCACCACCAGGCCGATCGCGCGCGGCGTGCCCGAGCGCAGCTGGCGGGCCGCGTCGTTGCGCACGAAGCCCAGCTCCGTGATCGCGCCCAGCACCCGCTCGCGGGTCGCCGGGGCGACCACCTCGGGCCGGTTGAGCACGTTGGACACGGTGCCGACGGACACCTTCGCGCGCGTCGCCACGTCGCGGATGCTCACCGGTGACCCCACCGCGCCTCCCTCTTGACCTCGCCCCGCCGCACCCTTGATCCTAGCTGCCCGCAGAGGTGTTAAAACGTTTCAGGAGGTGCCGGTGCGACGGGTGGCGGCGGTGGACCTCGGGGCCTCCAGCGGACGGGTCGTGGTGGGCGAGGTCGGCGCGGGCGAGCTGGCGCTGACCGAGGTCCACCGCTTCCCCAACGGGCCGGTGCGGCTGGGCGGCACGCTGCACTGGGACGTGCTCGCGCTCTACCGCGGCGTCCTCGACGGCCTGCGCGCCGCCGGCGACCCGCTGGCGAGCGTGGGCATCGACTCCTGGGCGGTCGACTACGGACTGCTCGACCGCTCCGGCGCGCTGCTGGGCAACCCCGTGCACTACCGCGACTCCCGCACCGAAGGCGTGGCCGAGCGGGTGCTGTCCCTGGTGGACGACCTGTACGCGACCACCGGCGTGCAGGTGCTGCCGTTCAACACCCTCTTCCAGCTCGTCGCCGCGGCGCGCACCCCGCAGCTGTCCGTGGCCGACCGGCTCCTGCTCATCCCCGACCTGCTGACCCTGTGGCTGACCGGCGACGTGGCCGCCGAGCGCACCAACGCCAGCACCACGCAACTGCTCGACATCCGCACCGGCCGGTGGGCCACCGGCCTGATGGAGCGCGTCGGCGTCGACCCGTCCCTGTTCCCGCCCCTGTGCGAACCCGGCGACCACCGGGGCGACCTGCTGCCCGCCGTGCTGGCCGAGACCGGGCTGACCGGGACCGGGCCGACCGGGAGCGGGCCGACCGGGTCGGTGCCGGTGCACGCGGTGGGCTCGCACGACACGGCGTCCGCGGTGGTCGGCGTGCCCGCCGAGGGCAGCGCGTTCGGCTACATCTCCTGCGGCACGTGGTCGCTGGTCGGGGTGGAGCTGGACCGGCCGGTGCTGACCGAGGAGAGCAGGCGGGCCAACTTCACCAACGAGGCCGGAGTGGACGGCACGATCCGCTACCTGCGCAACGTGATGGGGCTGTGGCTGCTGCAGGAGTCGTTGCGGGCGTGGCCCGGCCTGGCGCTGGAGCCGCTGCTCGCCCAAGCCGCGTCGGTGGACGCGTTCGCCTGCCTGATCGACCCGGACGCGCCCGAGTTCCTGGCGCCGGACGACGGTTCGCTGGGCCCCATGCCCGACCGCATCGCCGAGCACTGCCTGCGTGGCGGCCGGCGGGTGCCCACCAGTCCGGCAGAGGTGGTGCGGTGCGTGCTGGACAGCCTGGCGCTGGCCTACCGCGACACGCTGGCGCAGGCGCAGCGGTTGTCCGGCAAGGAGATCGAGGTCGTGCACCTGGTGGGCGGCGGGGCGCGCAACGGGCTGCTGTGCCAACTCACCGCCGACGTGTGCGGGCTGCCCGTGGTGGCCGGGCCGGTCGAGGCCACCGCCCTGGGCAACGTCCTGGTCCAAGCCCGCGCCATCGGCGCCGTCCACGGCACCCTGGCCGACCTGCGCGCCCTCCTCCGCACCACCCAACCCCTCCGCCGCTACACCCCCTCCTGACCCCACCCACGGCGAGTCGAACGCCCAGGTACCGCGAGTCGAACGCTCAGGACCCCTGAGTTCGTCGTTGGGGTTGGGTTATCCAGCAAAGCGGCGCTCGCGGGCACCCCGCTGCGCGCGCTCCGCGCGCACCCCTGGTGCGTGGGCAAGTACTACCCGACGGGGTTGGGGAAGCCGGTAACTACTACCCGAGGTGCGGAAGCACGCGGCGGGACGCGAAAGCGCGGGGCGGGACGCGAAAGTGCGGGGCGGGGCGTGAGAGCGCGGGTCGGGGCCGCGAGAGTGCGAGTCGGGGTGCGCGAATGTTGAATTCGGGGTGTCTGAGCGTTCGACTCGCGGGGGCGACACGCCCGACACGCCCATAGGTGGGTGACACCGGGGGCGGGCGTGGTGGGTTGGGGGGTGGACTCAGGGGGCTGGGAGGCTACTCGCGGGGGGTGTGGACGAGGCGGCGGTAGCGGTCCTTGACGGTGGTCAGGACCTGGTCGGGGGGTGTGTTCCACACGTCGGCGTTGAAGATCTCCACCTCGATGTCGCCGGTGTACCCGGCGGCGTTCACGGCGGCGGTGAACGCGGCGAAGTCGATGTGGCCGTCGCCCATCATGCCCCGCCCCAGCAGCACGTCGGCGGGTAGCGGGGTGATCCAGTCGGAGACCTGGTAGCTCGCGATCCGCGCGCCCGCGCGGGCGATCTGCTGCCACACCTGGGGGTCCCACCACAGGTGGAAGGTGTCCACCACCACCCCCACCTGTGACACCGGGAACCGCTCGGCCAGGTCCAGCGCCTGCTCCAGGGTGGACAGCACGCCGCGGTCCGCGCAGTACACGGGGTGCATGGGCTCCAGTGCCAGCCGCACGCCGCGCTCCCCCGCGCACGGGGCCAACTCGGCGATGGCGTCGGCCACGGCCATGCGCGCTCCGGCGAGGTCCTTCGATCCGGGGGGCAGGCCGCCGACGACCATCACCAGGCAGTCGGTGCCCAGTGCCGCCGCCTCGTCGATGGCGCGCCGGTTGTCCCCCAGCGCGCCGGGCGCGGTGAGGAAACCGCCGCGGCACAGCGAGGACACCCGCAGGCCGGCGTCGCGGACCAGCTTCGCGGTGCGCCGCAGGCCGTGCTCGGCGACCGGCTCGCGCCACAGGCCGATGGCCTCGACGCCCGCGCGCACGCAGCCGTCGACCGCCTCCGGGACGCTCCACGAGGCGGTGGTCCTCTGGTTGAGCGACAGGCGTCGCATCACGCCACCCCCGCCACGGTCAGGAACGCCCGCATCCGCCGCTGGGCCAGTTCCGGGTCCTCGAACAGGCCGATGCCGGACGCCAGGTGGTAGGCGGTGCGCAGGTGCGGCACGCCGCGACCGGCTTGCAGGCCGCCGACCATGGTGAAGCCGGGCTGGTGCCCGGAAAGCCAGGCCAGGAAGGCGATGCCGGTCTTGTAGTAGTACGTCGGCGCTTCGAACAGGTGTCGGGCCAGCGGGAGCGTCGGCTCGAAGGCGGCCCGGTAGCCGTCGTGGTCGCCGGAGTCCAGTGCCCGCAACGCCCGCGCCGCGACGGGGGCGATGGCGGCGAACACGCCCAGCAGTGCGTCGCTGCCGCCCTCGATCAGCTCCGGGTAGTGGAAGTCGTCGCCGGTGTAGACGCGCACGGACAGCGCTTCCCGCAGCCGGACCTCGTGGGCCGCGTCCAGCAGCGAGACCTTGACCCCGTCGACCTTGTCGGCGTGGGCGCGCACCAGTTCGACGAACGAGTCGGTCGCCAGGTCCAGGTCGTCCGATCCCCAGTAGCCCTTGAGCGCCGGGTCGAACACGGGGCCGAGCCAGTGCAGGATGACCGGTTCCCGCACCTGCCGGAGCACCTCGCCGTAGACGGCGTGGTAGTCCCGGGGACCGCGCGCCACGGCGGCGAGGGCGCGACTGGCCATCAGGATCACTTGCGCGCCAGTGGATTCCACCACTTCGACCTGCTCTTCGTAGGCCGCACGTACACCGTCCACTGTGGACGGTAAGAGGTGGTCGGTGCCCGCTCCGGCGGCGATCCGGCCGCCCACCGAGCGGGCTTCGGCGGCGGAACGGCGGATCAGCTCCCTGGTGGCGGCCCAGTCCAGGCCCATGCCGCGCTGGGCGGTGTCCATGGCCTCGGCCACGCCCAGGCCGTGCCGCCACAGGTGGTGCCGGAACGCCAGTGTCGCGTCCCAGTCCAGCGCGGCGGGGGCACCGGGGCGGTTGTCGCCCGCCGGGTCCGCGGCGACGTGCGCGGCGGCGAAGGCGATGCGGCTGCGGAAGCTCACGGGGCGATCTCCTCCAGCTCGACGCGGCGGCCCTCGGCCGACGAGCGCAGCCCGGCCTCGGCGAGCCGGATGCCGCGCGCTCCCGCGTAGAAGTCGTACGGGTGCTCGCCGTCGCCGGCCACGGACCGGATGAACTGCTCCCACTGCGCCTTGAACCCGTTGTCGAACACCGCGTTGTCCGGCACCTCGGCCCACTGGTCGCGGAACCGCTCGGTGGTGGGCACGTCCGGGTTCCACACCGGCTTGGGCGTCATCGAGCGGTGCTGCACCCGGCACCCCCACAGCCCGGCCACCGCGCTGCCCTCGGTGCCGTCGACCTGGAACTCCACCAGCTCGTCCCGGTGGACCCGGACCGCCCAGGAGGAGTTGACCTGCGCGATGATCCCGCCGTCGAGCTCGAAGATGCCGTACGCCGCGTCGTCGGCGGTGGCCTCGTAGGGCTCGCCGCGCTCGTCCCAGCGGCGCGGGATGTGCGTGACGGCCTTGGCGGTCACCGCGCGGACCCGGCCGAACAGGTTCTCCAGGACGTAGTTCCAGTGGCAGAACATGTCCACCACCACTCCGCCGCCGTCCTGCTTGCGGTAGTTCCACGAGGGCCGCTGCGCGCTCTGCCCGTCGCCCTCGAACACCCAGTAGCCGAACTCGCCGCGCACCGACAGCACCCGGCCGAAGAACCCGGCGTCCACCAGCCGCTTGAGCTTGAGCAGCCCCGGCAGGAACAGCTTGTCGTGCACCACGCCGTGCCGCAGGCCCGCCGCGTCGGCCAGCCGGGCCAGCTCCACGACCTGCCGCGCGGTCTCGGCGACCGGTTTCTCGGTGTAGAGGTGCTTTCCCGCCTCGATCGCCGCGACCACGGCCTTGTGCCGCACGCTGGTCAGCTGCGCGTCGAAGTACACCTGCCAGCGCGGGTCGCCGAGCACGGTGTCCAGGTCGGTGGACCAGTGCTCGACGTCGTGCCGCCGGGCCAGCTCGCGCAGCTTGGTCGCGCCGCGGCCGACCAGGACTGGTTCCAGCAGCACGCGGCGGCCGTCGGACAGCGGCACCCCGCCCTGCTCGCGGATGGCCAGCACCGACCGCAGCAGGTGCTGCCGGTACCCCATCCGCCCGGTCACGCCGTTCATCACGACGCCGATGCGGGTGGTCACGTCCACGGCCGGCCTCCTTCGCGTCAGTCGTCAGTCGTCAGTCGAGGTGGCAGACCTCGGTCGGCGGGTGTCGACCTCGCGCGCCCCGCGCCCCGCGCTCCGCAGCAAGAAGCAGATGCGCCGCACGCCGTCCTCCGCAAGGGCTGTCACTGGTCCGGGTGAGCGCGCACGCCGTTGACCTGGTTCTCGCCGCTCGCGTCGGCGGTGAAGACGCGCACCCCGCCGGCACGGCAGGCAGCGCGGGCGCGACCAGCCCGCCCACCTGGGCTGCTACTCGGGTTCGGGCACCGGCTGGTCCCGCGTTCCGCGGTGAGCCGGGTAGTGGTGAGCGGCCCTGTGGGGCGCGGCGGGTAGTACTTGCAGGCGCGGTCAGGGGGTGGTGACGACGGCCCAGACGGTCTTGGTGGTGGTGTCGCCGTGCACGCCCCACGCGGCGGCCAGCGACTGGACCATCTTCAGGCCGTGGCCCCGGTGCGGCCCCAGCGTCGACATGCCCACCTGCGGGAACCGGTCCGGCGTCGCGTCGCGCACCTCCACCAGCACCGACGGCAGGCCGTCGCGGGTGCCGTGCCGCAGCACCAGGTGGTGCGGACCGGCCGCGTGGTCGCAGGCGTTGGCCGCCAGCTCCGTGCAGACCAGCTCGACGTCCTGCACCAGGTCCTGGTCCAGCTCCGCCAGCGCCGCCCGGACCCGCTGGCGCATCGCCGCCAGGTCGCGGCCGTCGACCTCCATCTTCAGCACGAACCCCTCCGCCTCGGCGGAGGCGGAGACGGGTTTCGCGGCGTTGGGCGGTTCGGCTAGCACGGGCGTCCTCGCGGGTGGGGCGATGGGTCTCTACGGGGATGACCGGATCTGCTCAGGTTGACACCTAACGGCTCAGTGCCGCTTCCAAAGTGTCGTGCAACCGAAGCGCCCGGTCCAGCCCCACGGCGGTCAGCGCGCGGCGCACCACGGGGGCGGCGACCACGTGCAGCGTGCCGCCGACCTGCCCCAGCCGCTCGTGCGCGACGAGCAGCGCCTCGATGCCGGGTGAGGAGAAGAAGGTGATGCCGGTCAGGTCGGCCACCACCGTGCCGCCCTCCGGGGTGCGCCCCGCCAGCTCGATCAGCGGCTTGCGCAGGTCTTCGGCGGTGGCGATGTCGATCTCGCCCGCGGCGGCCAGCACCACCACGTCCTCGCCGATCCGCTGGGTTTCCGTGTGCAACCCATCAACACGTCGTGCAGACGTCATAGCGATCCATTTCGATTAATAGCTCAGGCGACCGCACCGCTGTTTGCTCAACGTCACAGCCCTTGCGAGGGTCTTGTCAAGCTACCCGGACGACCTGGCGACCGTGGTCGAGGTGGCGCAGCGCCCGTGGGTGGTCCTCCAGCACCCGGCTCATCGCGCTCATGGCGACCTCGGTCGAGGCCACCGGGACACCGCGGGCGGCGAGCACCTCGGCTGTCCAGGCCATGAACTCGCCGAACAGCTCCACGTCGTCGACGTAGACCGAGGCGCTGAGGAAGTCCACGATGTGCCCGACGTCCTCCAACGTGGCGTCGAGCCTGCGCTCATCGTAGCCCCGCATCGGCGGGAACCGCTCGTACAGGGCGTCCACCGCCGCGCCGATCAGCTCGGCGCGGCGGATGCGCAGCGCGGCGTACTCCGGGTCGGCCCGCCGCGGCGGGGCGGGCTGGGCGGTGCGCCGCCACTCCGGGTGCTCCAGCAGCTCGGCGGCGGCCGGCGCGGTCGGCGCCCAGCTGTCCACGCCCAGCTGCTTGGCCCACCGGCCGTCCGCGCCGAAGCCGCGCCCGCCGACCAGCACCGGCGTCCCGGTGGCGCGGCAGGCGGCGACCACCTGGTCGGCGCGCGGCAGGCTGCGCGACAGGGTGCAGCTCAGCGCGACCGCGTCCGGGCCGTGCTCGTGCAGGTAGGACACCAGGTGGGCGGTGGGCACGCTGGCGCCGAGGAAGGTGACCCGCCAGCCCCGGCCGCGCAGCACCTCGGCGACGATGCGCGGCGGCACCGCGTGCCACTCGCCGTCCAGGCACGACACGACCACGTGGCCCTTGGTCGGCGGCACGTCGACGCGGCTGCCGACCGCCGCGATGACCCGCTCGTTGATCGCGGTGGCGGCGTGCTCCCTGGCGACGCTCCACTCGTTGACCTGCCACCGCCTGCCGACCTCGGCCTGCGCCTCGGCGACCAGGTCGAGCAGCACGGTCTCGGCGGGCACGCCCCGGTCCAGCAGCCGCAGCGCCACCGCCACGGCCGCGCGCTCGTCGGCGGCGGCCAGCGCCGCCATCAGCTCCTCGCGGTCGGTCACGCCGCCGCCCGCAGGGCCAGCACCGCGATGTCGTCGTGCTCGCGGCCCGCCAGCCACTCCTGCGCGCCGAGCACCACCCGCTGCGCCACGGCCGTGGGCGGCATCACGTGGCAGCCGGTCAGCAGCGCGGCGAGCCGCTCGGCCCCGAACAGCTCCGCGCCGTCCGCGCCGCCGCGCGCCTCGGTGACCCCGTCGCTGTAGAACACGCACACCTCGCCGGGGCGCAGGTCGACCTCGACGGTGCGGAACGACGCCGCCGGGAGCGCTCCCACCAGCATCCCGCCGACCTCCACGAACTCCGCCCGGCCGTCGCGGCGCAGCACCAGCGGCGACAGGTGCCCGCCGCCGGTCAGCTCCAGCCGGATGCCCCCGTCGACGCCCACCTCCGCGTCGCCGAGCACGGCGGTGACGAACCACCGCCGGTCGACGGGCGCGTTGTCCAGCAGGGAGCTGTTGAGCACCTCCAGCGCGCGGCGCGGCTCGACCGGCACCCGCCGCAGCGCGCCCAGCGCCTGGCGGACGACGCCGCTGGTCACGGCCGCCTCCACGCCCGTGCCGACCACGTCGCCGAAGACGAACGCGGCCCCCGCCCCGGACGGCACCACCTCGTAGAAGTCCCCGCCCAGGCTGCCCACGCCGGTGGCGGGCCGGTACTCGGCGCCGAACGCCAGGCCGGGCACGTCGGGCAGCGGCGCGGGCAGCAGGCCGCGCTTGAGCACGGCGGCGGTGCGCGCCTGCTCGGCGTGCGCCCGCGCGGCGGCCAGCGCCGTGCCCGCGCGGGTGGCGAACTCCTCGAGCACCTCGCCGTCGGGGTCCTCGACCGCCTGCGCCTCCCCCGACAGCCACAGCACCAGGGCCGGGCCGGGGGCCTCGGCGCCGCGCAGCGGCACGGTCACCGCCTCCACCGCGCGGCTGAGGTCCACGTGCCGGTGCGCGCCGAAGTGCGCGGCGTGGTGCCGCTCCACCCCGCCCGCGGTGCCGTCCATGGCCTCCACCAGCGCCGGCGGCAGCTGCTCCGAGGTCCACCGGCCGACCTGCGGCGTCGCCCCGCGCACGCCGTGCACGTACTCGCCGGTGGGCAGCACCACGGTCGCCGCGTGCCCCAGCTCGGCGGCCAGCTCCACCACGGTCCGCGCGGTCCTGGTCGGGTTCAGCGACAGCCCCAGCTGCCTGCTGGCGCGGGCCAGGAACCGGCTGCGCGCCCGTTCGGCCAGCATCGCGTCGTCGCGGGCCCGCCGCGCGGTCACGTCCCGCAGGTGCCAGGCGGTCCATCCGCCGCCCAGCTGCCGCCGCCGCCCCACCAGCGCGCGACCGCCCGCCGACGCCTCGAAGGCCGCCTGGCCGCGCGCGGCGGCCGCGGCCAGCTCGGGCACGGCGGAGTCGGTCAGGGAGCCGCCCTCGGCGACACCGGGCGCCAGCCGCCGCGCCTCGGCGCTGACCTGTCGGACGACGCCCCGCTCGTCGCACACCACGATCGCGAGGTCGAAGCCGTCCAGCAGCCGCATGGCCCAATCAGCGGTGGACGGCTCCTGCGGTGGGGGTTGCGGGGGCACCGCCTCCACCTGTGTGGCAGGGCGTGGCCTCTCCTCGTTCAGGACCACGTCCGTCACCGCCTCGGCGTTGTGGTGCCAGCACACAACGCGGCGAAGCGTGCCTCAGAGCAAGTATCGTACGCGCGCTAAAGGGGGCGGAAGGGGCGCTCGGTCCCCTTCCGCCCCCTTCAGGGCGCTCGTCTAGCGCAGACCGGCGACGATGCCGTCGATCGCCTTGCCCAGCGCGGCGTACTTCTCGGTGTAGAGCACGGGGAAAACGCCCTCCGGGTCGGCCGGGCGGTGGTGGTCGACGTAGTCGGTGCCCAGGTTGCAGAACACGACCACGACGTAGTTGCGCTTGTCCGCGCCCTGGATCGAGCGGACGATGCCCGCGTCGCTGCCGGTGGTGTCCACCCAGCCGGTCTTGTGCGCGAAGGTCACCTCGGCGGCGGCGTCGCACGGCCGCACGTCGCGGTCGTACACCGCGCCGCCCACGGTCATGGTGCCGTCGGCCGGGTCGACCCAGCGCTTCGGCGTGACCTGCGGGATGCCCTGCTGCGGGTACTCCCGGCCGCACCAGTTGGTGGTCGAGAGCATCTCGTTGTGGCCCTGCTCACCGAGGGTCCTGAGGAACAGGGCGCGGGAGGCGGCGCTGAGCGCGTCCCTGGTGACCGGCTTGCCCGCCGGGGTGGTCCACAGCGTGCCGGGGCCGCCGTTGACCAGCAGCAGCAGCTTGGCGGTGTCGATGCTGCTCATGTTCGACCCGATCCAGCGCCCGCCGTTGTCCGGGTTGGTGCCGGTCACCATCAGCGTGGGCATCCCCAGCTCGACGAACGAGGCGTTCATCGCGTCGATCGCGCGCAGGTCGTGCAGCATCTTGATCAGCGCGCAGGTGGACCCGTTGTCGGACATGGTGAGCATCGCGTCGAAGTACTGCCGCACCGGCTTGGCGGTGGGGCCGCCGCAGGCCGGGTTGAGCGTCACCGGCTGGTAGGAGTACTCCGCGTCCAGGTTCACCCGGCCCTGGTCGGCCAGCCGCAGCACGCCGAAGCCGACCATGAGCTTGAGCACCGAGCCGGGGTAGGGCGAGGAGAAGTCGATGGGCGCGTTCTCCCGGCCCGCCAGCACGTCCCTGCTGCCCCGGCCGCCGTTGACGTCCCACTCGGTGTCGTCCCACCAGCGGTAGCGCACCTTGTCGGTGGACAGGCCGCGGCGGTCCAGCGGCACCACGACGCCCTGCGGGTGCTGCGGGCTGAGCAGCACGTCGGCCATCGCGACCGGTCGGCCCTGGTCGTCGAGCTCGATCACCGCGGCGTCCAGGTTGGGCGTCTGGTGCAGCGGCCTGGGCTCGGCGGCGGCGGTGCTGAACCGGGTGGCCGGTCCCCACTCGGTCGAGTCGTACTTCTCCGCCGCGCCGGTCCGGGAGGACCTGGCCACCGCGGCCGAGAGGTCCGGCGGGGTGAGGTCGACCACGTCCTTGAAGTCCTGCGCGACGATCGCCTGCCGCAGCGCCTCGGCCAGCCGCTTGCTCGCGTCGGCCTCGACGGTGCTCGCGGGCGCGCCGGTCGCCGAGGTGAGCCCGCCCGCCAGTGCCGACGCGGTCAGCAGGGCGGTCGCGGTGAGCAGCCCGCGCTTGAGCGTTTTCATCCAACCCCCAGTGGAAGCGATTCGGTGCGGCCGACCGTAGAGGATTGCTCCAGTGGTGTGAACCACAGGGGGTGATCAGTCCACAAAGGACCGGTCAAATCAGCTGAAAGCGGTGAGGAACCTGTCCCGGAAGGAGTTCATCGGCCAGACCGGGGCGTCCGGGTCCGGCCGCAGCCCCTCCGACCAACCCCAGTCCGAGATCCGCGCGAGCACCGCCGGGTCGCGGGCGACCACGGTGACCGGCACGTCCCTGCCCGCGTCCGCGCCGGTGACGACCTGCGCGGGCTGGTGGTCGCCGAGGAAGACCAGCACCAGGTCGTCGTCGCCGTGCTCGATGACGTAGGACACCAGCGCGTTCAGCGAGTACCCGATGGAATCGCCGTAGTCGGCGCGCACCCGCGCCGGGTCGCGCCCGAAGATCGCGTCCGGCGCGTCCTCGCCCGAGGCCGTGCCGTGGAACACCGAGCCGTCGCCCAGCTCGTCCCAGCCGACCGGCCTCGGCGTCGGCGACCACGGCGCGTGGCTGGTCACCAGCGGGATCGTGGCCATCACCGGGCCGGTGGCGGCCGCCCGCTCGGCGCGCTGGAACGCCGCCAGGGTGTACTGGTCGGGCGTGGTGGCGTAGCCGAAGCGCGGGCCCCGGTAGCCGAGGTCGGCCGCGGCGTAGATCCGCTCGTAGCCGAAGAAGCGCCCCTCCGGCCAGGCGCGGGTGATCCCCGGCACCACGCCGACCGACCGCCAGCCCGCGCGCCGGAACGCGCCGCTGAGGGTGAGCCGGTCGCCCGCCACCAGGGTGTCGTAGCGCTGCTGGTTGTCGATCCACAGGCCGGACAGCAGGGTGGCCTGGGCCAGCCAGCTGCCGCCGCCCGCCGTCGGCGAGGTCAGGAAGCCGCTGCGCGCGGCGTACCCGGCCTCGGCCAGCCGCCGGGTGCCCGCGTCGAGCACCTCGCGGACCCCGGCCGACAGCCGCGGGTCCTCGACGGCGTCGCGGCCGTAGCTCTCCACGAAGGCGAGCACGACGTCCTTGCCGCGCAACGCGGTCAGCAGCCGCTCGCCGGGGGTGTCGCGGAAGGCGTCGACGGCCGCGTCGACGGCGAACGCCCGCTGGTCCTGCCAGCTCTCGCGGACCTGGCGGGCGTGGCCGTGGACGAACGCCACCGCGTCGCGGGAAGCGATTTCCGCCCCCGGCACGGCCAGGCTGATCCAGACCACCACGAGCACGGCGACCGCGCGCGTGGCCGCGAGGCGGTGCCGCGAGACGACCCCGCCCAGCCGCGAGACCGCCAGCGCCATCAGCACGACCACGGCCAGCACGAGCAGGCCGGCCAGCACCACGGCGGCGATCGTGCCCGCCCGGCCGGCGGTCACGTCCAGGAACTCCACCGCGGGCCGCAGCAGCGGCCAGTCCAGCACCGGGTCGAACGGCCGGTACAGGACCAGGTCGAAGCCGATGTCGAGCACCTTGAGCACGAGCAGCAGGCCGAGCAGCGCGCCGCCCGCCAGAGCCGCCACCGGTCGTGCCCGCTGCGGCAGGACCACCAGCAGCACCACGCCGAGCAGCGCCTCCACCGGCAGGCGCAGGAACGCCTCCGGCGCGAAGAGGTCCAGATCGCTGGGCGCCAGCAGGGCGAACAGCACGAACAGCGCGGCCAGGGCGGTGATCGCCCGACCCGCGACCCGGCGTGCCACCACATCACTCCCAACCCGTCGGCTGATCCGGTAAACGGATGATCGCGCCCGGCGGTTCACCGCGTACCGTGTCGGCGTGACCCGTCCGCACGTCCTGCTGAGCGTCGCCATGAGCCTGGACGGCTACATCGACGACCGCAGCGAGCACCGCTTCCCGCTGTCCAACGCGGAGGACTTCGACCACGTGGACCGGCTGCGCGCGGAGTCCGACGCCATCCTGGTCGGCGCCGGGACGGTCCGCCGGGACAACCCGCGCCTGCTGGTCAACGACCCCCGGCGGCGGCGGGCCCGGCTGGCGCGCGGGCTGCCCGAGTTCCCGCTCAAGGCAACCGTGACCGCGACCGGCGACCTCGACCCGGACCGGCTGTTCTGGCACAACGGCGACCGGAAGGTCGTCTACACCACCGATTCCGGCGCGCGGCGGGCGTCGGCCGCCCTGGGCGGGCTGGCCGAGGTCGTCGCGCTGGGCCCGGAGGTCGACCTGGCCAGGATGCTGGACGACCTCGGCGGGCGCGGGGTGGGCAGGCTGATGGTGGAGGGTGGCGGCGCGGTGCACACCGCTTTCCTGGCCGCCGGGCTGGCCGACGAGGTGCGCGTGGCGGTCGCGCCCATGCTGGTCGGGCAGGCCGCCGCACCGCGCTTCGTCAACCCCGCCGAGTTCCCCGGCGGCCCCGCCCGCCGCTTCCACCTGGAGGACGTGACGCGGGTCGGGGACGTCGCGGTGCTGCGCTACTTCCCCAAGCGCGGTGCGGAAGCAGGCCCAGGGGAAGCCCCGGAAGAAGACCCCGGCGAAGACCGGGCGTAGAGGGCGATCACGGTGTCCCGCCGGACCAGCGCCACCACGGCGGCCAGGCCCAGCAGGGCGGCGGGCAGGCTCGCGTCCCCGTTGTCCACCAGGAACAACTCGGTGACGACCGCGCCGGTCATCACGCCCATCAGCCCGAGCGCGGCGAGCCCGCACAGGCGCGGCACCAGCAGGCCCACCGCGCCGCCGACCTCCAGCACCCCGGTCAGGTAGCGCAGCCACTGGCCGAAGCCGATCCGGTCGAACTTGTTCACGAAGTCGTCGCCGAACAGCAGCGAGCCGCTGTAGGCGAAGTAGGCGGCGAGCGCGAGTTGCAGCCCCCACACCAGAACGCTGACCGCGGTGCGCGCGGTGGCCGTTCGCTCAGCCATGACGGACCCCTTCCATCGCGTTGTGCCGCAACCACAGGGTGTCGCGGCCGAAGGACCACAGCAGCGCCGCCAGCGCGAGTCCCACCAGGACCGCGCCGTGCGGGACGACGCCCGCCGCGGCGACGACCAGGACGACGCCCTGCGCGGCGGCCACGGCCTTGCGCGCGAAGCTCGGCGGCAGCGCGCCGCGCAGCCAGCGCAAGCCCCAGGAGGCCGCGACGAACGCGTACCGCAGCGCGCCGATGACCAGCACCCACGGGCCCAGCTCCAGCGCCACGTGGGCACTGAGCACCAGGATCAGGAAGGCGTCGACCTCCATGTCGAACCGCGCGCCCAGCGGCGAGGCGGTGCCGGTGCGCCGGGCCACCCGGCCGTCGACGAAGTCCAGGGCGAGCGCGACCGAGGCGAGCACGACCAGCAGCGCCGTGGGCACGTCGTGACCGAGCCGGTCGGCCACCAGCGCGGCCACCCCGCCGACCAGCAGCGCCCTGGCCAGGGTGACCCGGTCGGCCGGTCCCAGCGCCACCGCGCCCGCCCGGTGCGCGGCCTGGCCGAGCAGGACCGGGGTGGCCAGCGCGTAGGCCAGGCCCACCAGCAGGCCCAGCGGGCCGAGGCCCACCGCGACGTCCAGCGCGCCCAGCAGCAGGACCTGCGCGCCCGCCCAGGCGACGGGCTCCCGCACGGCCGCCGCGGTGTTGTGCTGAAGTGTGGTCATCGCGCCCCTCGTGGCAGTGGGCCCCGTTTTCGGAGGTTGTTAGATGACACGTGCGGCAAGGGCCCTTTGGTTCACCTCGGCCGGGAAGTGCGAGGTCAGGCCGGTGGCGGTCGGCGAGCCCGGCCCCGGCGAGGTGCTGGTGCGCACGCTGTGGTCGGGGATCAGCCGGGGCACCGAGGCGCTGGTGCTGCGCGGCGGCGTCCCGCGCAGCCAGCACGAGGTGATGCGCGCGCCCTTCCAGGAGGGCGAGTTCCCGTGGCCGGTGAAGTACGGCTACCTCAACGTGGGCGTGGTGGAGGCCGGCGCGCCGGAGTTGCTGGGACGCACCGTTTTCTGCCTCTATCCACATCAGACGCACTACGTGGTGCCCGCCGACGCGGTGACCCCGGTGCCGGACTCGGTGCCCGCCGAGCGGGCGGTGCTGGCCGGGACGGTGGAGACCGCGGTCAACGCCCTGTGGGACGCCGCGCCGCTGCTGGGCGACCGGGTCGCCGTGGTGGGAGGCGGGATGGTGGGGTGCGCCGCGGCGGCGCTGCTGGCCCGGTTCCCCGGCGTCCGGGTCGAGCTGGTCGACACCGACCCGGCCCGCGCGGACGTGGCCGCCGCCCTGGGGGTGGGCTTCGCGCCGCCGCAGCGGGCTCGGGGCGAGTGCGACCTGGTGATCCACGCCAGCGCCACCGAGGCGGGTCTGGCGCGGTCGCTGGAGCTGCTCGCGCCGGAGGGCCGCGTGGTGGAGCTGAGCTGGTACGGCGACCGGCGGGTCAGCCTGCCGCTCGGCGAGTCCTTCCACTCGCGCAGGCTCACCGTGCGCGGCAGCCAGGTCGGCGTGGTGGCCCGTCCCGATCGGACGTTCGCCCAGCGCATGGCGCTCGCGCTGGACCTGCTCGCGGACCCGGCGTTCGACGCGCTGATCACCGGGCAGAGCCGGTTCGACGAGCTGCCCTCGGTGCTGCCGCGACTGGCGGGCGGGGAAGTTCCGGCGCTGTGCCACCGGGTTGACTACGGTCAGGCCCATGCTTCCGCTTGACACCACCGCCGACGTGCGCGACCGCGGCGCGCGGGTGGCCGTGCTGCCCATCGGCAGCCACGAGCAGCACGGCCCCTTCCTGCCGCTGGCCACCGACACCGTGATCGCGTGCACGATCGCGCGGGAGGTCGCCGCCGCGCACCCGGTCCAGCTGCTCCCGCCGCTGGCGATCACGTGCTCGCAGGAGCACGCCGGGTGGCCGGGGACGGTGAGCATCTCGGCGCGGACGCTGCACGCGGTGGTGACCGACATCGCCGAGTCGCTGCGCCGCTCCGGCGTGCCGAATCTGGTCCTGGTCAACGCGCACGGCGGCAACTACGTGCTGTCCAACGTCGTGCAGGAGGCCGAGGGCATGGCGCTGTTCCCCGGCCGGGCGGACTGGGCCGCCGCCCGCGCCGCCGCCGGGATCGAGACCCCGTCGGGCGGCGACATGCACGCGGGCGAGCTGGAGACCTCGATCCTGCTGCGCTTCCACCCGGAGCTGGTGAAGCCGGGGTACGAGACCGCCGACCACCTGGCCGACGACCGGCGGCACATGCTGACCCTGGGCTTGGCCCCCTACACCGCCTCCGGTGTCGTCGGCCGCCCCTCGCTGGCCTCAGCGGACAAGGGCGAGGCCCTGCTCGCCTCGCTGGTCGAGTCGTTCGGGCAGTACCTGGCGGTGCTGGACGGGTGAGCCCCGGCGCGGCAGCACCAGGACGCCGGGCAGGCTCGCGATCAGCGCCAGCACCCCGTAGACCACGCCGGTGGTGAACCCCTGCGCGGCGCCCAGCCCGGCCGCGCCGAAGGCCACCGCCAGGAACGCCTCGCGCGGCCCGAAACCGCCGACGTTGACCGGCAGCGCCATCACCAGCAGCGCCAGCACCAGCAGCGGCACGAGCCGCGCGGGTGGTGCCCCCACCCCGGCGGCCCGCGCCGCGACGAGGAACATCGCGACGTGCCCGGCCGTGGTCGCCGCCGACAGCAGCACCACGGCGGGCAAGATCTTGCGGGACAACAGCTCGCGCCCGTCGGCGAAGGTCGCCGCCAGCGCCCGGCGCACGCGCGGCAGCAGCAGGGCCACCGCCGCAGCGGGCACCAGCGCCGCCGCGACCCCGACACCGGGCGTGAAGTCGAGCACGGGGGCGGGTCCGGTGAACAGCACCACGGCACCGATGGCGACGAGCACCACCTGCCCCGCCGCGCGTTCGAAGAACACGGCCCGCACGCCGCGCCCCAGGTCGCCGGACTGCCGTCCGTGGCGCACCGCGCGATCCACGTCGCCGAGCACGCCCGCGGGCAGCACCGCGTTGAGCAGCAGCCCCCGGTAGTAGTCGGAGACGGCCGCGCGCAGCGGCAGCGGAAGTCCCAGCCCGCGCGCCACCAGGCACCACCGCCACGCGCAGGCCACCGTGGTCAGCAGCCCGATGCCGAGCGCGGCCAGCGCCGACCCGGCGGTGACGGCGCGCAGCCCGTCCAGGAACGCGCCGGTGCCCAGCCGCCACGCCAGCGCCGCCAGCACGCCGACCGCCGGAACCAGCCGCAGCCACGGCCACAACCACGGCCACCGCCGCTTCACGGCAGGGCCAGCAGGTCTTGGTGGTGGACCACCGCGCGCAGCTCGCCGCCCAGCCGTCGCCGCAGGTAGTCCTCCGCTTCCGGGAGCAGGTCCGGCTCCTGCTCGCAGGCCGCGCCGACCCAGCCGCGCAGCCACCGCTCGGTCAGCTCCGCCTGCCCAGGCCCCAGCCGCCACGGGCTTGGCCGTGTGGACACCGCCATGCCGAGGTCCTGGAACGCCGCCACGGCCACCGGGACCGCGTCCGGGCCGAGCAGGGCGCGGCCGTGCTCGGTGCGCCGCTGGTGGGCGTTGAACGCCTCGGTGAACGCGGCGTCGAGCGGGTCGGGCGGGTCGAGCTCGACCCGCCCGATGACCGACAGCGTCAGCAGCGCCGGGCACCCGGCGCCCGCGCACGCCGCCGCCAGCGCGCCGACCTCGTCCTCGGTGAGCAGGTCCAGCAGCGCCGAGGCGGTCACCAGGGAGGTGCCCGCCAGGTCGTCGGCGCGCAGCGCGGTGAGGTCGCCCTCCCGCGTCTCGACGGTCACGCCGGGGCCGGTCACCGTCGCACCGGCCAGGGCGAGCAGGCGGGGGTCGCGGTCGTGCAGCACCCAGTGCTGCGGGCCGGGCAGCCGCCCGGACAGCCATCGTCCCATCGATCCAGTGCCACACCCGAGATCACGGATGAGCACGGGGGTCCGGTTCACAACGATCTTGCGCAGCGGGTCCACCAGCTCCCCCGCACGGGCCTGGGCATCGGCCTCCTCGCGCAGCGCCAACCACTCCGGAGCGAAAGTCATCCGCGCAGAGTAGCCAGCACCTCCGCGAGAGCCCGCGCGGTTTCGTCCCAAGTGGACAGTTCGGCGCGTCGCCGCCGCGCCGAGGCGCGCAGTTCACCGCGCCACCCGGCGTCGTCGAACCAGCGCCGCAACGCCCGCGCGAGCGCCCCCGCGTCCTCCGGCGGCAGCAGCGGACCGGCGTCGCCCAGCGCGTCGGGCACGGCGCTGGCCAGCACCGGGACGCCGCGCGCCAGGGCCTCGGCGACGACCATGCCGTAGGTCTCGGCGCGCGAGGGCAGCACGAACAGGTCGGCCGCGGCGTAGGCCCGGTCCAGCGGCTCGCCGCCCAGCGGACCGACCAGCGCCACCCGGTCGCCCAGGCGGTGCTCGGCGATCAGCCCGCGCACCCGCGCCACGTGCGCGCTCTGCGGCGCGGGACCGACGAACGCGCAGGTCCACGACCGGTCGGCGACCTCGGCAAGCGCTTGCACCAGCAGGTCGTGGCCCTTGCGCGGGGTCACCGAGGCGACGCAGAGCAGCCGCGACGCGCCGTCGGTGCCGGGGGCGAGCGGGGCGGGGTCCACGCCCGGCGCGACGGTGCGCACCCGCTGCGCCGCCAGGCCGTGCCGCCGGACCAGCCCGCGCGCCGCGCTGGGGCTGGTCGCCACGACCGCGCTCGCGGCGCGCAGCACCCGCCGCTCGGCGGCGTCCAGCTCGGCGGCGGTCGCGGGCGGCAGGCCGGTCTCGTCGGCCAGCGGCAGGTGCACCAGCACGGCCAGGCGCAGCCGGTCGGCGTGCGGCAGGAGCACGTCCGGCACCCCGCACGCGACCAGGCCGTCGAGCAGCACGACCGCGCCGTCCGGGACCTCGGCGAGCACCCGGCCCAGCTCGGCGCGGGCGCG
The DNA here is from genome assembly GCF_017876325.1 of Saccharothrix coeruleofusca. Classification (NCBI taxonomy): domain Bacteria; kingdom Bacillati; phylum Actinomycetota; class Actinomycetes; order Pseudonocardiales; family Pseudonocardiaceae; genus Saccharothrix; species Saccharothrix coeruleofusca. Next base: position 115,769 of record NZ_JAGINV010000001.1, on the reverse strand, counting down.
CTGGTCCGGGCGCGGCCACGCGCCCGCCACGGCCGCTTCCCGCACCGCGACGCCCAGCGCGGCCAGCCCCCGGCAGACGCGCCGGTCGTAGACGTTGCCGCCGCTGGGGGTGTCCGGGTCGTCCACCCCGGCGGGCAGGACGACGTGGACGGTCACAGGGGACGTTCGTAGCTCGCCCACGCCACGTGCGACTCGTGCAGCGTGACCGCGATGCCCGCCAGGCCGCGCGCGCCCTCGCCCAGCGCGCCCGCGCCCACCAGGTCGGCGAGGCGGTCGGCGATGACCTTGGCCAGGTACTCCGTCGAGGTGTTGATCCCGGCGAACTCCGGTTCGTCGTCGAGGTTGCGGTAGTTCAGCGCGGACAGCACCTCGCGCAGCCGCTCGGTGGCCAGTCCGATGTCGACGACGATGTTGTCGGCGTCCAGCTCGGTCCGCTTGAACGTCGCGTCCACCACGAACGTCGCCCCGTGCAGGCGCTGCGCCGGTCCGAAGACGGCGCCGCGGAAGCTGTGAGCGATCATCACGTGATCGCGAACAGTGACGCTGAACAGGGTGACCTCCGACGGGTGATCGGGTTACGGTGCAATTACTGATCGAGCGTAGTGAACGCCCGGTCGGCGCCTGGTGACAAGGGGACCGGATGCACGAGCAAGCCATTGAGGACATCGCGGAGTCGGACCTGGTGACGCGGCGCGGCACGTTCCGCGCGGTGGCGTTCCGGGTGGACGGACACGAGCACATGGCACTCGTCCACGGCGGACCGGACCTGTCCGAGGACGTGCTGGTGCGCGTGCACTCCGAGTGCATGACCGGGGACATCTTCCGCGCGATGCGCTGCGAGTGCGGCGACCAGCTCGACGCCGCGCTGGACCGGATCATCAGCGAGGGCAGCGGCGTCCTGGTCTACCTCAGGGGCCACGAGGGGCGCGGCATCGGCCTGGTGGCCAAGGTGCGCACGCACGTGCTGCAGGACGAGCAGGGCCTGGACACCCTGGACTCGGCCACCAGCCTGGGGCTTCCGGTCGACGTCCGGGACTACCGGCCCGCCGCGCAGGTGCTGCGGCACCTGGGCATCCGCTCGGTGCGCCTGATGTCCAACAACCCCGACAAGATCGAGGCGCTGGAGCGGCACGGCGTCGCCGTGGTGGCCAGGGTGCCGCTGCTGGTGCCCGCCAACGACCACAACGTGGGCTACCTGACCGCCAAGCGCGACCGGCTGGGCCACGACCTGCCCCAGGTGGATCTGTTCTCCAACGCGGCCGACCGCTGAGCCCGCCGCTTCAGCCCGCTGCTCAGCCCTCCGCCGCGACCGCCCGCTCCACCAGGTGCTCGGGCAGCCCGGCGCGCTGCCCGAGCCACCGGACCCAGCGCGGCAGCATCCGCTGGACCTGCGGCGCGTCGGGGTTCAGGCGCAGGCTGTGCGGCATCTCGCGCCGGATCATCACCACCCGGCGCGGCGAGATCAGGTACCTGCTCTCCGGGAGGGTGGTCTCCATCCAGTGCTCGGCGATCGCGTCCACCAGCTCGGGGTCGGGGTCCTCGCCGTGGGTCTGCCGGTGCCAGGCGGTGAACGGCGCGGCCATCTCCGCGAGGTCGAACCGCTGGGACCAGTCGGGGGGCCGGGGCACGTCCAGGCCGCGATCGGCGAGCGCGGTGGCCAGGTCCTCGAACCTGCGGCGGGCGCGGAACCAGTTGTCGAAGACCTCCCTGTTCTCGTCTCCGACGACGAAGGACTCCTCCAGCGCGAGCTGCGCCAGCGGCGCCAGGTCGGACTCCTCGACCTCGGCCGGGACCGCGTGCTCGGCGGTGTCCCCCACCTCGGCCCGCCACGCCGCGACCGCCGCGTCCAGGTCGTCGAACACCCCCGGCGAGACCAGGTCGACGAACTCGCTCACGTCGTAGTCGAACAGGAACACCGACGGGTCGGTGTGGTCGGGGTAGGTGTACTCGGCGATCACCGCGCGGCGGGTGCCGTAGGCGTCGCGCAGCCGCCACCGCCGCCCGGTGGCCCTGACGCGCGGCATCAGGTCGAGCCAGCTGGGCACCTCCGCGAGCGGTCCCAGCCGCGCCGCGCACAGCTCCACCGCCTCCCGCGCCCGCGCCGTGGCCTCGTGCGGCAGGATCGACAGCAGCCCGTTGAGCAGCCGCCACGGCCCCTTCCACGCGCCTGCCTCCGGCCGCTCGGCTTCCTCGACCACCCGGTCCACGGCCAGCGTCACCAGCGCGTCGACCCACTCGCGGAACTGCAGTCCCTGCCTGTCCTCCACCACGGCCTGGTGCATCGACGCGCCGAGCGCCTCGCTGACCGCCTGTTCGAGCTGCCGGGGTCCGCGCGCCGCCACGACGGCCTCGCCCCGGTCCAGCACCGCCAGCGCGGCGGGCTCGAACCACTCCGGGAACTCCGGCTCGTCCTGGCCCGCCATCCGCTCCAGGTCCCGGAGCAGGGCCTGGTCGGCGGCGGAGGAGCCGAACGGGGCGGAGCCGCCCCTCTTCTTGCCCTTCTTGCCCTTCTTGCCCTTGCGACCGCGCGAGACCGGCGACATGCGGTGCAGGGTAGTGCCCCGGCGCGGGAGCGGCCGGTCAGCCGGGCGGCCGGCGGAAGTGGTCGGCGAGCAGCCGCAGCCCCTCGGTGACGCCCTCGGCGGTGACTGCGCCGTAGCCGAGGACCACACCGGGCCGCGGCGGCCCGTCGGCGCAGTAGGCCGCCAGGTTCTCCACCGCCACACCCGAGGCCCGCGCCGCGCCCAGCACCGCCGCCACGTCCGCGTCCACGTCCGGCTTGAGCGTGGCGGCCAGGTGCAGCCCGGCGGCGGAGGGCACCGCGTCCAACCAGTCGGCGAGGTCGGCGCGCAGCGCGGCCACGACGCGCTCCCGCCGCTGGGCGTAGACGCGGGTGGCCCTGCGGACGTGCCGCGACAGCTCGCCGGAGTCGATGAAGCGCGCGAGGGCGGCCTGCCCGATGTGGTCGCCGTGCCAGTCGGTGAGCCGCTTGGCCGCGCGCAGGGCGGGCCGCAGCGCGGCCGGTGCGATCAGGAAACCCAGCCGCAGCAGGGGCAGCAGCGTCTTGGAGAACGTGCCGACGTAGACGACCCGGCCTGTGCGGTCGAGGCTCTGCAGCGGTTGCAGCGGCCGGTCGCCGAAGCGGAACTCGCTGTCGTAGTCGTCCTCGACGATCACCGCGTCGCGCCGCGCGGCCCACTCCAGCAGCGCCGCGCGCCGGGTCGGCGACATCGGCACCCCCAGCGGGAACTGGTGGGAGGGCGTGACGTGCACCAGGCGCGCGGTGTCCGGCAGCGCGTCGACGACCAGCCCCTCGCCGTCCACGGGCACCCCGACCACCCGCGCGCCCAGCGAGCGGAACAGCAGCCGCGCGGCGGGGTAGCCGGGTTCCTCGACCGCGACCAGGTCACCGGGTTCCAGCAGCACCCGGCCCAGGAGGTCCAGCGCCTGCTGCGCGCCCTGGGTGACCAGCACGTCCTCGGCGTCCGCGCGGACGGAGCGGGAGACCCCGGTGTGCCGGGCGACGGCCTCGCGCAGGCGGGGGTGCCCGCCGGGGTCGGCGTAGCCCGCGACCGCCCGCACCGCCGAGGCCCGCAGCTCGTCCGCGACCAGGCGGCGCCAGGTGGCGAACGGGAACAGGCCCGCGTCCGGCGCGCCGACCCGGAAGTCGTGGACCGGCGGGGTGTCGCCCGTCGGGGCGGCGACCGCCGGGGCGACCTCGTCCCACACCGGGCGGGGCCGCACCCCGCGTCCCCCCGGCGCTCTCCGGGCGGTCACCGGGGCACCCGTCCGAGGGGTCGCCACGAAGGTGCCCGCCCCGACGCGGGCGACCACGAACTCCTCGGCCGCCAACCGCTCGTAGGCGACCGCGACGGTGTTGCGGGCGACCGCGAGCCCTCGCGCCAGCTCCCTGGTGGGCGGCAGTCGCTCGCCGGGCCGCAGCCTGCCGTCCAGGATGGCGTCGCGCACCTGGTGGTAGATGCGGGAGGCGAGGTCGCCGGGGCCGTCGAGGGAGACGTGCAGGTCCACCGCCGGAACCTACATTGGCCCGATCAACCTGCCGGAGATTGGCACTTCTGCGGGCCAATCCGAGGTCGTTGACTGTCCCCGCCCGAGGACAGAGCGATCGAGGAGTTCCGGTGACCGTCGCCGACATGTGGTTCGACCCGAAGTGCCCCTGGGCGTGGAACGCCTCGCGGTGGCTGCTGGAGGTCGAGCGGGTCCGCGAGGTGGAGGTGCGCTTCCACGTCATGAGCCTGTGGCTGCTCAACGAGGGCGGGGACGGGCTGCCGGAGTGGTACCGGCGCTGGCTGGCCGACACGCTCGGCCCCGTCCGGGTGCTCGCCGCCGCCGAGCGCGAGCACGGCACACCGGTGCTGCGGGACCTCTACACGGCGATGGGCGAGCGCATCCACCACCGGAAGGAACCGATCGGCCGCGACCTGTGCGCGGACGCGCTGGCGGAGGTCGGCCTGGCCGCCGACCTGGCCGACGCCGCCGAGGTCGCCGACCACGACGAGGCGCTGCGGACCAGCCACCGCGCGGGCCTGGACCCGGTCGGCGAGGACCTCGGCACCCCGGCCATCCACGTCACCGGACCCGACGGGGCGGTCAACGCCTTCTTCGGCCCGGTGGTCAGCCCGGTGCCGCGCGCCGAGGCGGCGGGCGCGCTGTGGGACGGGGTGCTGGCCGTCTCCGGCACGCCGGGGTTCTTCGAGCTCAAGCGGGGCCGCACCGGCTCCCCCCGCGTCGACTGATGGCCGGGCTCGTCCCGCGCACCGGGCCGCTGCGGGTGCTGGTCGCGGCGCAGCTGGTCAACTCGGTGGGCGACGGGGCCTTCTACACGTGCTCGGCGCTGTTCTTCACCCGGCTGGTCGGGTTGTCCGCGACGCGGGTCGGGCTGGCGCTGACGGTGGGCTGGGCGACCGCCATGGTGGTGGGGGTGCCCCTGGGGCGGCTGGCCGACCGGTTCGGGCCGCGCCGCACCGCCGTGGCGCTGGCCGCGGTGACCGCCGCGGCTCTGGGCGCGCTGCTGGTCGTGCGGTCGTTCCCGCTGGTGGTGCTGGTGGTCTGCGGGTACGCCTGCGCCCAGGCGGGGCTGGCCTCGGCCCGGCAGGCGCTGCTGGCCGGGCTGGTCGCGCCCGCCGAGCGGACCGGGGCGCGGGCGCGCCTGCAGTCCGCGCTCAACGCGGGACTGGCGGTCGGCGCGGGGCTGGGCGCGCTGGCGCTGCACTTCGACACCGCGCAGGCGTACCTGGCGGTCTTCGTCGCGGACGCGGTGGGTTTCCTGGCCGCCGCGCTGCTGCTGCGCCGCCTGCCCGAAGCTCCCGCGCCCGCCGCCGGACCGCGCCCCACCGTGCTCCGCGACCGGCCGTACGTGCTGATCACGCTGCTCAACGCGGTGATGTGCCTGAACATGCCGCTGCTGAGCATCGGCCTGCCGCTGTGGGTCGTGTCGCGCACCGACGCTCCCGCGCCGGTCGCCGCGCTGCTGCTGGTGCTCAACACGCTGGCCGTGGTGGTGTTCCAGGTGCGCGTGGCCGGGCAGGTGACCGACCTGCGCACCGCCACCCGCGCGACCGGGCGGGCGGGGTGGCTGATGCTGCTCGCCTGCGCCGCTTACGCGCTGTCCGGTGGCGGCCTGGGCGCGGTCGCGGCGGTGGTCGTCCTGGTGACGGCCGCCGCGGTGCAGGTGTTCGGTGAGATGTTGCAGGCCGCGGGCGCGTGGGAGATCGGCTTCGGCCTGGCCCCACCCGACCGGCAGGGCCAGTACCAGGGCTTCTTCGGCACCGGGCCGCAACTGGCCCGGACCGTCGGGCCGGTGCTGCTGACCGCGCTGCTGGTGGGCTGGGGCACGCCGGGCTGGTTGGTGCTGGGCGGGCTGTTCCTGGTCGCCGGGGTCGCGTTCGGGCCCGTCGTGCGCGAGGCCGAGCGAGCACGCGGGATCGACTGTCCGGTGGAGTCTCAACGCGCGGGCTCCCCGCTACCGTCTGGTCCTGCCGCCGCCACCGAGCTCACGGACCAGAGAGGCTCCTCATGCTGACCACGACAGCGGCAACGCTCTTAGCCGTTTCCGCACTGATCCCGATCGGCTCGACGGCCGACGCCGAAGCGCCCACGCCGCGCGTCGACGTGGTGACCGTCAACGGGTCGGGCTGCCCGGCGGGCACCGCGGAGGTCTCCGCGACCGGCCGCACCTTCACCGTCTCCTACAGCTCCTTCTTCGCCCAGGCAGGCGACGGGGCGGACCCCGTCCACCTGCGCAGGAACTGCCAGCTGAGCATCCGCGTCAGCCTGCCCGCGAACTACACCTACGGCCTGGCCCGGCTGTCCTACAACGGCTTCGCCCACCTGGAGGCGGGTGCGACGGCCCTGCACCGGGTCAGCACCTACTTCCAGGGCACCTCGCCCACCACGAGGCTGGACACCCCGTTCACCGGCCCGATGAGCCGGGAGTGGACCGCGACCTACCGCCCGGCCCCGGCGGACATCGCCTACTCGCCGTGCGGCGCGGACCGCAACCTCAACATCAACGCCGAGCTGCGGGTCTCCCCCGGCAACTCGGACCCGTCCCGGCGCAGCTTCATCGCGGCGGAGTCCAGCAGCGGCACCTTCACCACCAAGTACGAGCTCACGACGCGCCCTTGCTGAGCGCCCACCGCCAGGGCTGAGCGCCACCACCGCGGCGAGCCCTGCCTCGCTCGCGGCCGTGGACCGGTGAGTGCCGGATCACCGGGTGAAGGCGACGGACGCCGCGAGGTCCCGCTGGGCTTCCAGCGCGGCGAGGCGCTCGGTGAGCGCCGCGCGGACGGCTTCGTAGGTGTCCGGGCCGAGGGCCAGGCGCAGCGGCGGGTTCGGGTCCCGCGTGGTGTCGTAGATGGCGGCGGCCAGCCTGGCCGGGTCGCCGATGAGCACGCTGTCGTCCGCGTTCTCCACTTGGCGCCGCATCCGGCCGACGGCGCTGTCCCGGTAGGCGGCCGACTCCTCGGTGCGGTGCAGTGCGGAGACGAAGCCGGTGCGGGTGCCGCCCGGCTCGACCAGGGTGAGGCGGACGTCGAAGTCGGCGACTTCGCCGCTGACGCTCTCGGTGAAGCCCTCCAGCCCCCACTTGCCCGCGTGGTAGGCGCTGCCTGCGGGCAGGGCGATCTGCCCGCCCATGCTGGTGACCTGGATGATCCGACCCCCGCCCTGCTCGCGCATCGGCCCCAGGAAGGCCCTGGTGATCAGCATCGGGGCGAGCAGGAGGACCTCGACCTGCTCGCGGATCTGCTCCGGGGTCATCTCCTCGGTGGCGCCCAGGACCCCGTACCCGGCGTTGTTGACCACGACGTCCACCGCCCCGGCGCGCAGGGTCCGGCCGACCACTTCCTCGACGTCGGCCTGCCTGGACAGGTCGAGGGTCTCGACCACCAGCCGGTCCCCGTGCTCCGCGCGCAGGTCCGCCAGCGCCTCGGGGCGGCGGGCGGTGGCGGTGACCCGGTCGCCCCGCTGGAGCACGTGCCGGGTGAGGTGGCGGCCCAGGCCGCTGGAGGCACCGGTGATGAACCAGTGGCGCACGGTCTTGTCCGAGGTGGTGGGCACAGGAGGCTCCTGGGTTAGGGTGTTACCGGAATACGTTCCGCTTACCACCTAACCGGAATGCGTTCCGGAACGCAAGCCTCCGGAGGAAACCCATGCCCACGCCCGCCCGCCGCACCAGGAGCGACGCGCTGCAGAACCGGGAACGCCTGCTCGCGGTCGCCGCGCGGGTCTTCGCCGAACAGGGGCTGGACACCGCGCCCGCCGCCATCGCCAAGCAGGCGGGCGTCGGCGTCGGCACGCTCTACCGGCACTTCCCGACGCGGGAAGCCCTCATCGACGCCGCCTACCGGCGCCAGCTCACCCGCGTCTGCGAGCTGGCGGCCGACCTGGTCACCGAGCACCCCGCGGCGACCGCCACCCGGCTGTGGACGCGGCACTTCCTCGACTACGTCACGACCAAGAGCGGCATGTCCGCGGCGCTCGACGCGGTCATCGCCTCCGGGACCGACCCCTACGCCGACAGCCGCGCCCTGCTCACCGACGCCGTCGCCACCCTCCTCGAAGCGGGCGCCGGGGACGGCAGCCTGCGCACCGACGTCACCCCCGACGACGTGCTGCTCCTCATGGGCGGCCTCGCCCACAGCGCCCAGCACGCCACCGAGGAGCAGGCAGGTCGGCTCATCGACCTCCTCATGGACTCGCTGACCAGGAACACCGCCGCGAACTGACCCGCGCGCGGCAAGAGGCCGCCCACCCGGTCGGTGGACGGCCTCTCACCCGTGGTGCGGACGGCGGTGGTCGGACCAGGCCACCGCCACGATCCGGCGGTCGATCACAGCAGGAGGTTCAGCAGGACGGTGAGCAGCAGCGATGCCACCACCGAGAGCACCAGCGCGGTGAGGCACCCGGCACGGCCACCCGCGAGCTCAACGCGGGTGCTGCCGAAGCGCACGGCCGGACCCGCCGTCCGCCGAGGTCACCGACCGGCCACGCGGTGATCGGTTGCCTGGTGCTTCTTGCGCATCAAGCCAGCCAGGCCCAGCAGGCCGAGGAGACCCAGCAGACCCCAGTTGCCGCTCCCGCTGTCGTCGTTGTTGTCGTCCTGGGCGATCACCGCGGTCACAGCCCGCGACGCGGTCTCGTCAGCGGACGCCGTGGCCGCAGGCACACCAGCCAGAGCCGCACCGAGGACGAGTGCCGCCATGAGGCGCTTCGCGCTGTCCATGTCGTCTCCTCCGGTCGATCGGTAGTGGAGATGCCACGGGTACCGCTGATGTGGTCGTTCATGTGCCCAACCGAGGAGGAATACCCGTGTGAGTGACAGGCGGTCCGTCACTTCACGCTCGTCCGGTGCCCGACGCCCCGCGGAGCCCCGGCGTCAGCCGCTGCCGCACCCCGCGCGCAGGTAGACTCCGCGCACCATGAGCGAACCGCGGACGGGCCTTCGGGAGCGCACCCGACGGGCGGTGCGCAGGGAGATCGCCCAGGCCGCGAACGCGCTGTTCCAGGCCCGTGGTTTCGAGGCGACGACCATCGACGACATCGCGGCGGCGGTGGGCATGTCCCAGCGCAGCGTCTTCCGCTACTTCTCCTCCAAGGAGGAGATCGTCCTCGGCAAGTTCGACCTGGTCGTCGACGACATGCTGACCGCCCTGCGGGCCCGGCCGCTGGACGAGCCCGTCTGGACGTCGCTGCGCCGGGTGGTGGACGTGCTGGTCGCCGTCACGCGAGCGCCGGGGCACGAGGAGATGGTGGAGCCGATGCACCGGGTGGTCTTCGGCGCGCCCGCGCTGCTCGCTGGTTACCTCGAACGGCTGCAGCGGATGCAGGAGGCCGTCGTCGCCGAGCTGGTGGCGCGCGCCGAAGCGGCGGGCGCCCCTTACGCCGCCGACGACCCGACCCCTCGCGCCCTGACCGCCGCCGCGTTCGGGTGCCTCGTGGCCGCCCAGCACTCCTGGCTCGACTCCGGCGCGAAGGGCTCCTTCGCCGACGCCGTGGACCGCGCGCTGGCCACGATCGCCCCCCGCGCCTGACCGCGGTCCGGGTTCCCCACCCCGGCACAATGGGATCATGCCGGAGCGGAAGAACCAGGAACTCGCGGACTTCCTGCGGCGGGCCCGCGGCCAGTGCGACCCGAACAGGTCAGGACTGCCCGCCGACACCCGCATCCGCCGCGTGCCCGGCCTGCGCCGCGAGGAGGTAGCGCTGCTCGCGGGCGTCTCCACCGACTACTACGCCCGCCTCGAACAGGGCCGCCGCATCACCCCCACCCCGGCGGTGCTCGACGCGATCGGCCGGGCCCTCGGCCTCGACGCGGCGGGCCAGGCCCACCTGAAGGACCTCGTCGGCCTGGGCGGCACCGCGAACCGCCCACGCCCCCGCGCCGCGCAGCGCCTCCGCCCCGGCCTGCACCAGCTGCTCGACGCCCTCGACGGGGAGCCCGCGCTCGTCCTCGGCCGCCGCGCCGACGTGCTGGCCGCCAACCGGATGGCCAAGGCGCTGTTCGCCGACTTCGACGCCCTGCGGCCCGACCAGCGCAACTACGCGCGGTGGATGTTCCTCGACGACGCGGCGCGCGAGCTGTTCGTCGACTGGGAGCCGCAAGCCCGCGCCGCCGTCGAGAACCTGCGGCTGGAGTTCGGCACCGACCCCCACGACCAGGCGACCGCCGCGCTCGTCGCCGACCTGCGCGACCGCAGCCCGGAGTTCAGCCGGTGGTGGGACGAGCACCGCGTCCACCAGCGCACCTACGGGGCCAAGCGGCTGCGCCACCCCGTCGTGGGGGACCTGACCGTCAACTACGAGACGCTCACCCCGCCCGGCGACCCGGACACCACGCTGTACGTCTACACCGCGGAACCCGATTCGCCCTCCCAGCGCGCCTTGAGCCTGCTCGCTAGCCGGATCTTCTCGGAGAACGCGGCACGACCGTCGACGGCGTGATCTGGTCGACGGTCACTCCTCGGCGGACTGATCGCCCCTGGGTTCCTCACCCACCCAGACGATCCGCACTCCGCAGTTCCGCCCACGCCCCACCAGGCTCGCCACCCGCTCCGTCGAGGACGAGCGCAGCCGCGCGCCGCCGCTCAGCACGACCTCCACGTGGTCCGGCCACGCCAGGCCCCACGCCGCGATCTCGGCGTCGTCGCGCTCGCCGTACTCCCGCAGGACTGCGAACAGGCCGGGGCGCTCCTGGGCCACCAGCTCCGCCACGAACTTCTCGTAGCTGTTGATCCAGACCACACTCGCCACGCCGTACCTCCGTGTCGTAACCACTCGATCACTGGCTGTTGCGCTAACCTGCCGGCGAGATTGAGCCAGGAGAAGCGGGATTCTGCTTTTACACCTGATTGGGGTACAGATGAGTACTGCATTCGCCAATGCGGCCAGCGCCACGGTGCGTCGGTGGCAGCTCACCGAAGCCCTGCGTCAGCTTCGCGAGCAGCGTGAATACACCATCGACGACGTCATGGACCAGCTTCACGGCCAACCGGGCAAGTGGTCCCGCTCCAAGCTCAGCCGCATCGAGAACCGCGAACAGCGCGTGAAGCCCCACGAGGTCGAGCAACTGCTCAACGTGTACGAACTCACCGACGAGGCCGTGCGCGCCTGGCTGCTCGGCTTGGCCGCCACCGCGCACGAGCGCGGCTACTGGCTGGCGATCCGCAAGGACCTGCCCGAGGACTTCCACAACCTGCTCAACGTCGAACCGGCCCTGGTCGCGCGCCGCCAGTTCGAAACGACGGTCGTCCCCGGCCTGCTCCAGACCGCCGACTACACGCGGGCGCTGATCAACGGCGCGAACCCCGGTCTGGCCCACGAGACCGTGGAGCGGCGAGTGCTGGCGCGCATGGCCCGCCAGCAGGTCCTCACCCGTCCGCACCCCTTGCGGCTGCACGTGATCCTCGACGAGACGATCCTGGAGCGGCCGGTCGGATCGGCTCTGATCATGCGCAACCAGTTGCAGCGCTTGGCCGACACCCTCACCGAGGACCACATCACCGTGCAGGTGCTGCCGAAGTCCGCAGGCGCGACACCCGCGCTCGACGGAGCGTTCTCCATCCTGACGTTGCCCGAGCCGATCCCGGACTTCGGCTACGCGGAAGGACCGGGCGGAGCCGTCTACATCGAGGACCGCACCGACGTCCGCGTCTGCACCGAGCGCTGGGGAATCCTCACGGATCGAGCCCTGTCCGCCACCGACTCCCTGGACGTGATCAGGGAAGCGGTGAAGACTTACGCGGAACAGATCTGAGGGGACGGGCGATGACCAACTGGCGCAAGAGCAGCTACTCAGGCAGCGGCGGGACCGGCGGCGGCGACTGCGTCGAGATCACCGTGCACGGGGACCGGTTCCTGGTGCGCGACAGCAAAAAACCGGACGCGGGCACCATCACCGCAACCCGCGCCTGGCTCGACGCGCTCAAGTCCGACCTTTCGACTCAGAGGTCCGCTACCGGAGTCGAATGAGTCGACAGTCTGCGACACCGGCCGGCGATCCCTGCCAGGGCGCGTCGACCGGTGGCGGCGCCTGCGCGTCGAACCCCGCGACTTCTCAGCGTCCGGCCACGGGGACATAGTGAAGCGCATGTGGCTGGACGATCTGGGCGTGGTCGGAGCATCGACGTGGTGCTTGACGCTCGTACGCGACCTCTGGGCGGAAGAAGTCCTGGAGTTGGCCGGTGCACCAGTCGTGCGCGACGGTTCGCTGGCCGACGCCGAGCGGGTCAACATGATCGCGGTCCGCCCGGTCGGCGCGGCTTGGTCGCTGGCGGTCGAGTTCAACGGCTGGCTCGGCTTCGTCGGAAACCAGGATGATCTCCTCGTCGAGCTGTCCGCGAACGGGGCAACAGCCTGTTCCGCGTGGTCCACGCCGAACAACGAAGGCGTCGTCTACGTACCCGCCCCGGACAGCGTCGTGCGCTACCACCCCTCTCGTCGCCAGCTGGACGGCCCCATATCACCGGCTATGCTCGCTCGGATGACCGATACCGGCATCCTGGCGGACGCCGATGACGGGACGAGCCTCGGCGATCGAATGGTGACCGCGATTTCCGTGTTCACTGGAATATTCCTGGACCAGGAATTTCTTGTCGCGGACGACTGGGTGGTGGGTGTAGGACATCCGGACCGCGTCCGCGAGGCGATCCGCAGGAGCGGGCCGGGTTCTCGAACCGGTTCCCGCTGGCCCGACGCAGCAGACCTCCGAATGGGTGAACAATTCTGATCGTTCAGCCCAATCCAACTTAATCGATCGACCACCCCACCCTCCCCTCTGTACGTTCGCCGCAGATGTTTCCCGACCTGGGGAGGAGTTGGAAACATTGAAAAAGCGATCCTACTCGCGCGGGCTGACAGTCACCACGATCGCGGCCACGCTCTTGTGGGGATTCCCGGTGGTCGTGTCAGCCGAAGCGTCCGCACCGGACAACACCGGCACAGCGGTGCAGAACAGTCCGCGCACGGCGGACGTGTACATCGACGAAGCGGTCCTGGAGGAGTCGCGCAAGGCTGCGGCCGAAGGCCGTCCTCGCCCGTCGATAACCGTCCCACTGGCACCGCAGTCCGATCAGCGTCCGCCCAGGGCGACGACCGACACCCCCAAGCGGACACCGGAGCAGTCACAGAAACTTGCCAGGGAAAACGCGGTCGCGCGCAACTCGGTGTCCACGAGAGACTCCCGGGAGTTCACCCCTGACCGGGTCGAACCTCGGGCCATCGGCGAAGAGCCCGACGACAACGAGGTGAACGCCTGCCTGACCCGTGACGCGGAGAACGGTTTCGGGCGCGTCTACAACCGGTTCACCTTCTGCAGGCGCGACGACTGGACCCTCGAATTCTTCCAGGTCAGCCCGAACCGGCCGCCGGAGTACATGGGCAGCAACACGTTCAACCTGGATCTGTTCGCCAAGGGGGACGACACGTTGCGCCGGGCTCGGGTGTGGGCCAAGGTCCAGTACGACTCGGTGGAGTACGACTGGAGGTACCCCTGGGACGAGTGGTTCACCGGACCGGACATCAGGCTCTCGCTCATGGCGGAGTGCGGCGCCGGCCTCGACGTCTGCCATGCGTCGCCAGGGCCCGCCACGATGCCCTTCATCGTCTGGGACAACAATCACGACTGGTTCTCCTGGGACGTGTACGGCCACGAGGACGCGGGCGTCGGGCGCGACAAGATCAGTTTCTCCGACTTCTACATGCAAGCCTGGGGCGAGGGAGAGGGTTACACCACCATCGGCCCTCGCGCGGAGAGCGAGCGCCGCGAGATGCGGTGCGACTCGGGACTGGACTTCCGCGCCGGTCAGCAGAAGGCGTGCATTTTCAACGAAGTGATCCCACGGCTGGCGTACGGCCTCGACGACTGGGAAGTCCGCGAGGTCGCCCGACACATCAAGATCGCGCAGGACCAGCCCAACTCCACCTACCCGAAGCTGACCTCGACCGATCCCCAACCGAGGGACAAGCGAATTCCGGGCAGGTATGACCCCGGGAACGCCAACGCCCCTGGGCTCCACCGGATCACCCCGGCGGACCCCGAGTACAAGCAGAACCGCGACCACAAGGACGGGGCGTGCTTCGGCACCGGGCCGTACAAGGACCTCTACGTCGACCTCGGGCTCCCGGAACCGCCACAGCAGGGTGTCGAGGAGTGCGACGAATACCCCTTCGCCTCGACTCTGGAGGGCGCCGGGCACCCGGAGTGGGACTTCTCCGTCCGGGCCGTCCTGAACTTCCAGAACAGCACCGCGGGCGGCAGGCTCGGCATCTACTACTTCGACGATCGCATCCTGCGCTACGACTTCAGCCTGTCCCCTGAGCTGAACGACCGCTTCTACATCAACATCACCGGTTGATCGCGCCTGCTGGGGCGCGGGAACACCCGCGCCCCAGCAGCTCGGCGCGGAACCCGCTACCGGCGGACCTCATAAGGCGATGTGCTCCCGCCGCAGACTCCCGCTTTCCCGGAAGCCGCTACAAGCTGTCCCAGAACTCGACCAGCACGCCGGCCACCCGAGCGGGGTCCTGGAGCATCCACCAGTGGCCGAGCCCTTCCAGCTCCACGGCACGCGCGCCCGCGCGTGCGGCGGCTCGGTGGCGGGCGGCGGTGCTGCCCACCGTGGTGTCCTCGGTGGGGATGGGCACCAGACCCGGCCGGGCAGCGGCGGCGGGGAGGTCGCGGCCGCGTTCGCGCAGCGCGGCGGGCATGGCCGACCGGTACAGCGCGAGGATGGCCCTGCCCATCTCCGCGCCTTGCGCGAGCGCCACGTCTCCCGCGACCGGCTCGGGGATGCCCCACTGGACCATGCGTGCCGCCCGTTCGTCGGCGCTGCCCGCGAAGAGCTCTTCGACGGAGCTCTCGCCGTCGCCGGGCGTCTGCCAGGTGCGCGCCAGCGGGTGCCAGGCGAAGTCCGGTTCGAACCCGCCGATGGTGTCGCTGACCCAACTGCGCAGCAGGTCGGGCCGGGTCATCGCGACTTCCAGGACGTGCCCACCGCCCCAGTCGTGGCCGACGAGGTCCACCGGCTCCTCGAACCGCGAGAGCTCGCCGACGAGCCAGTCCCGGTAGTCGCTCGTGGTGGCGCCGAATCCCTCGGGCAGAGGAGCGCCGAACCCCGGCGGCGAAAGCCGCACCACGTCCTCACGGCTCATCCCGGCCAGCTCGTCGAGCAGTGGTGTCCACACCGCGGCGGTGACGGGGACGCCGTGGACGAGGACGATGGTCATACCTCAGCACCCTTCCGGGACGCGGAACGGGATTTCGCCGTACTTGCCCATGTCGGACACCTCTCGGTTCTGGAATCGGTGTGCTGGTTCGCGTCCGGCCGGACAGCACCGAGTCAACAACCCGTCCGACCTGCGCGTCCAAGACCCGTTCCGCACCCCGTCATGCAGAATCCGCATGACGGGTACCGTGGTCGTGTGCCCGGTGAAGCCCCGTCCTCCCCCGCCGGTCCCGGTGTGGACCTCGACCTCCGGCTGGTGCGCTACTTCACGGTCGTCGCCGAGCACCTGAACTTCGCCAGGGCGGCAGCGGCGCTGCACGTCGCCCAGCCCTCGCTGAGCCGCCAGGTCCAGCGCTTGGAGGACGTGCTGGGCGTGCGCCTGCTGGAGCGCACCACCCAGGGCAGCAGGCTCACCGCGGCGGGCGCGGCGTTCCTGCCGCGAGCGCAGGCGCTCCTGCACACCGCGGGCCAAGCGGCGCTGGCGGCCCGCGCCGCCGCGCCGTCGCGCACGATCACCGTCGGCTACCTCGACGACCTGGTCATCACCCCAGCCGTGCGCGACCTGCGCCGCCGCCACCCCGAGGCCCACGTGCGCACCCGGCACCTGGACACCGACGAAGCCCGCGCCCTGCCCGAGGGCCGGGTCGACGTGCTCGTCGCCCGCACACCGCTGCCGATCCCGAGCGACGACCTGCGCGTGACCGCCCTCTACGACGAACCGCGAGTGCTGCTCGTCTCCGCCTCCCACCGCCTCGCCGGGAAGGAGTCGGTCAGCCCCGAGGACTTCGCCGACGAGCCCCTCGTCGCCTGCGCGGGCATGGCCGCGGCGTGGACCGGGTTCTGGCGGCTCACCCCCCGCCCGGACGGCAGCCCGCCCCCGCTCGCGCCGATGCTCGTGGACACCTTCGAGGACAAGCTGGAGGTCGTCGCCGAGGGGCGGGCCGTGGCCGTCGTGCCCGCCGACGACCGGCGCAGCACGCTGCGCGACGACCTGGCCACCATCCCCGTCGACGGCGTCGAGCCCTGCCAGGTCGCCGTCGTCACCCGCGCCGACGACCGCAACCCGCTCCTGGCCCACTTCCTGGAGTCGGCGAGGAACTGCCTCGCCCGCGGCGCCTGACCGGGACTTGTGCCGAGGCCCACCCCACCCTTCCGATCAAGCGATCACAGTTCGTCGTCATCGTCGTCGTCATCGAAGTCCAGCGGCTTGAACAGCAGTTTGGACGAGTCGGCGACGACTTCCGCGGTGAGCGGTTCCTCGGGGGCACCGGGACCCGGCGCGCTGGGACTCGACGCGCTGGGCGGGAGCCCGGCCGCCACGGCGTCGAGGTCGAGCTTGAGCGGCGCGCCACCGCCCGCTCGCCGGGTGATCACCGAAGTCGCCTGGTCCATGATCCCAGCGATGTCGCTGCGGTTGACCAGACCGTGCTTGAGCATCGTCTCCAGCAGCTCCCGCGCGTCGTCGAGCTCCAGCTGGCGCTGCTTGACCAGCATGGCCAGCACGTCGGCCGCCCGGTCCGGCGAGTTGGACAGCATCAGTCCGATGGCGTTGTTCGGATCGCGCGCGATGGCGCCGCCGTAGAACTCCATCCGCTGGGACTCCAGCTGCAGCTGGTGCTCCTGCTTCAGCTTCTCCAGTTCCAGCTCGTGCTTGCTGCGCAGGGTCTCCAGCCGCTGCTGCGCGATCTGCTCGATGCCCGAGCGCACCAAGCCGTCCTTGTTGATCTCGTGCGTCCGCGCGTCCTCGGTGCGCTTGCGCACGTAGGCCGTGGTGGCGGCATCGAGGGTGAGCGCCGCGTCGCAGTCCACGACGCTGACCCCCTGCGCGAACGGCTGCCTGCCCCTGGTGCCCGCGAACGCCGCGGCCATGGCCCGCTCGGCACCCGCGCCGTCCTCGATCGGGAATCCGGCGCTGACGTCGCGCAGCGCCCGTTCCACGTGGTACCGCAGGATCGGCAGGGCGTCGACCAGGTTGGTCTTGGCCGCCTCGACCGGGTCGGTGATCCGCCAGCGCACGACCACCTTGGCGGTGAAGAAGTACGCCTGCTCCCGACTGGGCAGCTTGAACTGGAAGTCGCGGGTGAACACGGAGGTGTTGACCAGGAACAGCGCCCGGTGGCCCGCGATGCCGCCGATGGGCACCTGCTCGGTCATGTGGTGGTAGCGGCCGTGCCGGTCCAGGTAGACCGTCGCGCGGTCGTCGCTGGGCACCGGGCGGTTCCTGAACATCTCGCCGAACCGCAGGTCCACGCGGGTGATCAGGGGTTCGTTGGCCGTCTGCGCCTGCTGAGGTCGGATCATGGTCGATCCTCCTGGTGGTTGAGGGCGGCGAGCAGCGCGGTGGCCGCCTCGGCGGGGCCGCGCCGGGTCCTCGCCCAGTCGGTCAGGTAGAACCGCAGAGTGGTGGGGTCGCCCGTGGCCGCGGCGACCTCGACGAGCAGCGCGCCGAGCGGTTCGCGCTGCGTGGCGTCGCGCTGAGCGGTCCTGACCCAGCGGTGCACCACCTTGATGGCCTCGGGCACGAAGTGCTGGGCGTTCAGCGCCCGTGCGATCAGCGTGACGACCGCCTCCCGCCTGCTCATCCCGCGCCCTCCCGCGACCACCGGGTGCTCGGGCTCCTCCTCGCGCCGGTCGAGGTCGGCCACCCACAGCAGTCCCGGCCACGGGTCGGTGCTGCCCTCCTCGAACACCTGCAGGTAGGCGGTCAGCTGGAGCACGCAGTTCAGGGCGGTGTTGCGCAGCTCGACCCGGTGCGAGGCGCTCCACCGCAGCAGCGCGGCCAGCACCAGGTTCAGCCGGTCCAGTTCCAGCGACAGGGTGGTGATGGAGTCGGCGATCGCGATGACCATGCGCCACTGGTCGGTGTCGGCGGCCTTGCGCAGCCTCTTGAGCACCTGGTCGGTGGTCATGATCGGCAGGGTGCCCAGCGCGGCGACCGCGGCGACCCTGCGACCGGTGGCGGCCTTGCCCGGCAACCAGCGGTCGATCATCCGGGCGATCAGCGGCTGCAGCTCCGGTTGCATGGCGGGCAACCGCAGCGCGCCGATCACCGCCTGGCGCTCCCAGTACTGGTTCTCGTCGGCCCACCGCTCGATCACGTGCCTGCGCGCGTGGTCGAACTCGGACAGGCTGAGCAGGCCGACCGCGACGCCCGCGCGGATGCGCACCTGGCGGTCGGGCGAGCTGCCCAGCTCGCACAACCAGTCGCGCACCACGCCGTGCGCCTCGGTGTACTCGCGCCAGACGTGCTGGAGCACCTTGCGGGGCCGGTGCGGGTCGCGGTAGCGGACCACCTCGGTGGTCAGGCTGCCCAGGTCGCTGTCCTCGACCACCGAGGTCAGCTCCGCCTCGACCCGCTCGACCAGGCGCAACGTGCGCACGGCGAACACGTCGCGGGTGCGGTCGCGCTGGTCGGGCACCTCGGCGGCCTGGATGAACGTGGCCAGCGTCGTGCTGGCCTCGGCGACGGTGGCCAGCGGCATGCCGTCCAGCGTGGCCAGCGCTATCGCGAAAGCGCGGTGCTCGTTGTCGGGCAGGGAGTCGAACCACTCCCGGAACGCGGCCTCGGCGCTGCGCGCGTACTGCAGGCGGACGTCCTCCACCACGCGCTCGCCCAGCACGACCGCGCACAGGCCGCGCCCGAAGTCGGCCAGGTCCTGCGCCCGCATGGCCCGACCGACCACCTCTTCGACCAGATCCGCGAACTCCGGAAAGCCGGTGAGGTCGCCCGATGCCCGCCCGGCGGCCCGCAGCCCGGCTCGGAAGTGGCTGAGCACCAGCGCCCGGTCGTCCTCGCGCGGGGCACCGTCGACGAGGTAGTCCGCCAGTTCCCGCTCCCGCAGCGGAGTGCCGGTGCCGACGAGGACGATCATCCGCGCCTTGGCGTCGGCGAGTCTGCGCCGCCACAGGTTCAACGCGAACTCGGTCAGCGCCGCCGCCTGGTCGGGTTCGAGGGTTTCCAGCAGGTATCCGTGGTCGCCCGCCAGGTCGACCGGTGCGGAGGGCGAGCGCAGGTCGGTGTCGGGGCTGAGCTTGGCCACGCCCTCGGCGCACTCCGCGGACAGCAGGGCGAGCGCGGTGGCGGTGCGCCCCCACCCCGCCGGCGCGCGCAGCAGCACCAGGTGCTGGTCACGCAGCCGCTCGCGCAGCCCCCGGTAGCCGTCGGGCTCGACGAAGGTCTCGACGACCGCGCTGATGGCCCGCCGCGGAACCGGTCCGGTGGGCAGTGAACCGTGGTAGGCGCCGCCCGCACGCGGCGGGCCCGCGTCCACCAGGCCGATGGTGTTGGCCACGAAGACGTTGGAGATCCCGCCGCGCACGCCCATGAGCGCGGCGATCGCGTTCTCCATGGCGCGGGCGTCCTGGTCCAGCTTGCGCGCGTTGGCCGGGTCCGAGGCGTTGGTGGTGGGGTTGGGCGCCTCCGGTTCCGGGGCGGCCTGCGCCTCGTCCTCCGACGCGGGCGCGGGCTGTTCCCCCTCCGCCTCAGGCGCCGCCCGCTTCTTCTCCGCTTCCTGCTTCTTCTCCGCTTCCCGCTCAGCCGGGTCTTCCGGCTGCTCGTCGCTCACGGCGCTCCCCCCAACCCGGTGCGGGCGTCGACGTGGCCGATCGTGTCCGCGGTGAAGACGTTGCCGTTGGCGGTGCTGATCGAGATCGACTTCGCCGCCTGCTCGGCCGCGAGCGCGACCGGGGCGGGCGGCCGGGCGTCCTCGGCGGGCACCGGCGGCTCCGCGTAGCCGGGCACGCGCACCCACACCTGCCTGCCACCGTCGTGGATCTGCCGGTAGGAGGCCGCCCGGAGGCCGCGGTAGCCGGGCCGCACCACGGAGCGGTACACCGCGTCGGACACGACCACGACCGACTGGGCGCGGGCGGCGGCGCGCAGCACCGACTTCACCCCCTCGCCGTTGACGATCCGGAAGGCGGTGGTCACGTCGTCGCCGACCCACCCGTGGGCGTCGCGGGCGATCAGTCCGAAGTGGACGCCGAAGCGCAGGCGCAGCCACGACACCGGGTCCCGCCGCGCGTTGAACCGGGCGAGCCCGTCGACCGCGACTTCCAGCAGGGGGTCCAGCAGCGGCAGCACCTCGGAGTCGACCACCGCCAGCACACCGTCGCCCAGGTCGTCCAACCGGTACCGCTCGGCGGGCAGCCCGGCGGCCTCCAGCCCGCTGTGCAGCACCTGGTACAGCGCCTCGCGCAGCTCCACCTTCTCGCGGTCGTGGCGCTCGCTGGACTTCTCGACGTCCACCACGAGCACCGCTCGGCTGATCGGCTCCAGTCCCATGTCCCCTCCCCTTCCCCCGCTGTTCACGGCAGGCGACCCCGCCCGCACACCGAATCGAGCACCGCCGCGATGCCGTGGGCCGCGACGGAGTCGCGCACCGCGCGGTAGCCCGCGCCGTACACCGCGTCCGGGTTGTCCAGCGCCGCTTGGCGCATCGCGCGCGCGAACTCGGTGCCCCGGCGCTTGAGCCAAGCTCCGGAGAACAGCTCGCACACCCCTTCTTCCAGCTGTCGGGCCAGGGCCCGCGCGCCCCTCTGGGCCAACCAGGCGTGGCCGATCTCGTGCGCGACGGTGGCGCCGAAGTGGGTCGAGGTCAGCCCCCTGGCGATCTCGATGCCCACCACGTCGGTCACCGCGCCCCCCTCCTCGACGCGCTGGAGGGTGCGGCCCAGGCACACGCCCCGACCACCGGTGTTGATCACGTCGGGGTCGACCAGGGTGACCCTGACCCGCTGGTCGAGCCGGATGCCCAGCGCGGCCATGTCCTCCCGCACGGCCGGGATGTGCGATCGCGCCTGCTCCACGGTGTCCACCGACTGCGCCGCGCACGTCGGGCAGCGGGCGGTGGTGGCGGTGAACCGGGACCAGCCCTGCTCCTCCCGCTGCCGGGGCCTGCCGCACAGCGCGCACCGCCCGTCCGCCGGGTGGCGGGCGCACGTCACCTCGCCGTGCATGGACAGGACGTACCTGCCCGAGGGGGGCGCGCCGCACGCGGTGCAAGTGCTCGCGGACACGTCAGGTCACCGGAACCCATCTGCGGGTCTTCGGATCGCGCCGCCACCCGGACGTGCCGCCACCCGAGGTGGCAGGTGCCGCGGCGCGCCGGGCGGCCACCGCCTCGGTCAGCACCGAGTCGAAGTAGCGCCCCCACTCCTGCGCGGTGGGGCGCCGTTCGGGAGTCGGGCCGAGCGCGTCGCGCAGCAGCCGCGGTCCCTCGCCCGGCAGCACCGCGTCGAGCCTGCTGGGGTCGCGGGCGATCGAGGCGAACGGACCGGGGCTCAGGCACCGCAGCACGAACAGCCCGAACTTGTACCGGTCGCTGGCCTGGCTGAGCACGCGCTCGGGCGGCTCCCAATCGGGCGCGTTGAGCTGGCGCACCACCGCCGCGGCGCCCTTGATCCGGATCGAGTCGCAGTCGACCAGCATCACGCACGGGCGGTCGGTGAGCCGGAACACCGCGTTCTTCGGGTTCAGGTCGCCGATCACCAGGTCGTTGCGGTGCAGCAGGTGCACGGCGCTGGCCAGGTCGCGGCAGACCAGCACGCGTTCGGCGGCGGTCGGCGCGGGCATGCCCAGCCGCGCCGCCCGCACCGGGTCGATGAACAGGTGCTGGACCTCGCGCAGGGTGCGAGCCCTGGCGCCGCTGGGCTTGACCCGGTCCTCGAAGTAGTCGTCGGGGATCAGCGGCACCAGCACCCCGCGCACCTGCCCCGCTTCCTCGACGGCGCGCACCGGCCACGCGGCGGTCCGGTCCAGCCGCCGCCGGGTCGGCTCGTCCATGCGCAACCTGCGCGCCACCACCGCGGCCAGTCCGTGCGGCGGTGCGTGCCCGGCCTTGTACTGCTTGTAGACCAGCGGTCCCGGCACGTCGGGCAGCGCGGCGGCGGGCGCGCGGTAGACCTTGGCCTGCCCGCCCTCGCCGAGCAGCTCGCCGAGCGGGCCGACCTCGCCCAAGCCGACGACGTGGCCGCTCATGTCCCGGCGACGGGCCAGAGCGCGACCGCGGTGCGGTCGTCGTCGTAGCTCCTGCGCGCGAACCCGGCCTGAGCGGCGAACTCCAGTCCGGACGCGGGCGGCGCGGCCCAGACCTCCGCCAGGAAGCGCCCCACCGCGCCGGCGCCGTGCCCGAGCGGGTCGCCCACCCCGTCGGTCACCAGCACCAGGGCCTCGCCGGGAGCGACGGTCGTGCGCACCGGCGGCGGCAGCGCGGCGGGCAGCAGCGGCAGCGCCTGCACCGAGGAGGAGTGCACCTCCGCGCCGTCGTTCTTGACCGCCTGCTGCGGCTCCCAGCGTCCCCCCTCGCGCAGCACCCACGCCGAGGTGTCGCCGACCGAGACCAGGTGGACCTCGTGCGCCCCGGCCACCGGCACCAGGTCGACCACGGCGTAGAGCACCGTGGTCGCCAGCAGGTTGGCGACTTCCCGCAGGGGGACGGCGTGCGGGTCGGCGGTGCCGGTCGCGGCCAGCCGCTTGCGCCCGATCGCCTCGATCTCCGCCGCGACCGCGCGGAGGAAGTCCGGCCACGGCATGCGGTCGGGCGCGGTGGTCCGCAGCGCGTGCACGAGCATGTTCACCCCCCGGCGCGCGGCGGCTACCGCGGCCTTGTGCGAGAGCGCGCCCGCGGAGACCCCGTCGGCGACTCCGACGACCAGGTACCGGCCGTCCGGGGTGCGCCGGTAGCCGTACTCGTCCTGGCGCACCGTCCCGTAGGCGCGGTGCGCCAGGCCGCGCACGCTGGCCGCGCGCAGCTCGGCGACGACCCGGCGCCCGCCGTCCTTCAGCGCCACGCCGTCCAGCACGGTGTCCCTGCGGTCCCAAGCGCTCTCGTCGGGCACCGGCACGACCCGCGTCGCGGCCCTGCCGGGGTCACCGACCTCGAACTGCTCCACCCGACCGCGCCAGGCCGGCGCCGCCGCGGGCTCGGCGGACCCCGCCGACTCCTCGTGCTCCCTGGTGGATGCGCCCATCAGACGAAGTCGTCCGAGGAGTACGCGGAGATGCCCGACGGCAGGTCCTGCTGAGCGGGCAGGATGAGGCCCGAGTTGCCCTGGGCCATGCTCTGCCCGGACGCGAGCATGCTGGAGATCAGGATCTCGGCGATCATGGCGATGGCGTCGGCCGGGTTCTGGCCCTGCTCCATCAGGTACATCCGCATCGCCTTGGGACCGCTGGCCGGGTGGATGAGGGTGGCCAGGGTCCTGGGGTTGGCGTCGTCCACGCCGCACGGCACCAGGTTGGGGTAGATCGGGAAGTTCTCGGTCAGGTCCCGGAACGCCGCGCGCCACTCCTCGTCGCGGTCGGTGGGCTCGCCGTCGCTGATGAAGAACACCGCGGGGCGGTGCACCTGGAAGCCGTCGGCCTTCAGCTGCTTGACGTTGCTCTCCAGTTCGGCGCGCAGCAGCCGGAAGGCCGCCGCGTACGACGTCGCGCCGCGCACGTTGAGCGCGGGCAGGGTCACCTCGTCGTCGAGCAGGTCGCACAGCGGCAGTCGGACTTGTGCGTCGCTGCCGAAGTCGATGACGCCGAAGCGCACCTTGTCGGACAGGATCGGCGCGTCGGCCAGCGCGTCGACGACCTTGGGCATGATCTGGTTGGCCTGCTCCAGCTTGCTCCCGGACATCGACGCCGACACGTCGATCACCAGGTAGAACGGCAGGAGCTTGGCCTTGTCGCTCTCCACGGGGGTTTCTCCAATCAGGAGGGGTTGGGCGTGGGCACGCCGTTCGGGGTGCTGCCGTTGACGTGCGCACCGTTGACGTGCGCGCCGTTGCCGGTGTGCGGCAGGTGCACCCTGGGGATGGGCATGGTGCGCTGGTCGCCGCCGGCGTGCTCCCGGTACCAGCGGTCGAGCTCCTCGTCGGTGCGCAGTCGCGCCAGGTCCGCCCAGACGTCGATGGCCTTCATGGCCATGCCGAGCTGCTTGTCGGCGACCAGCTGGGTGGTCTTGGCGTGCGCCTGGGTCTGCGCGTCCAGCTTCTGCCGCTCCATCGCCAGCTTCTGGTCGGCCCGGTCGGCTTCCAGGTCCCGGTCCCGATCGGCCCACAGCTTGTCGTCGGCGTCGGAGGCCTCGTCGGCGCGCTTGGCCATCCGGTCGTAGAGCGTCTCGGGGCCGAAGCTGGACAGCAGCTTGACCACGACGGGCAGCAGTTCGACGCACAGGAACAGCAGGAACAGCGCGTAGTGGGCCTGCGCACCGCTGCGCCTGCCCTCGGTGAGGCGGTCCAGCGCCTCCAGCCTGGCCAGCAGGCCGGTGTCCGCGGCGGTCGCGACGGTGCCCCGCCGCTCCAGGCCCTCGCGGTCCTGCCGCAGCCGCTGGAGGTCCGCCTGCACCTCGGGCAGCCGCTTCTGCGCGTTCCCGGTGTCGGTGGCGGCGCCCTCCCGCAAGCGCTTGGCGACCTTCTCGGTGACCTCGTCCAGTGCGGACTGCGCCTTGTCGCGGGCGTTCCTGGCGTCGTCGGCCGCCCGCTTCTTCTGCCGGTAGGACTCGCCGTCGCCGGGCACACCGGTGCCGCAGGTACCGTCGAACTCGCACTGCGCCAGCTGGTTCGCCGCCTGGTATGCCTCCTCCGCCTTGTCGAGGGCGCTCTTGGCCGCCTTGACGTCGGGGTCGTCGGCCACGGTCGCGGAGGACCGGCCGGACAGGATCGCCAGCAGCTCGGACTCCTCCGCCTCCAGCTCGGTGATCCGGGCGTAGGCCTTGTCGTAGTCCTCCTGGTTGCGCTGGGTGGTCTCGGCCTGCATGGCGACCAGCTCGCTGTTGATCTCCGGCTCGAAGATCTTCAGCACCAGCGGCATGGAGATGATCGACCCGATCACCACGGCCAGCCCCACCCTCGGGATCGCCGCGAGCAGGTTGAGCAACCAGCCGTTGCCGCGGGTCATGGTGATCACGAGCATGCGGTCGAGGTTGAAGATGACCACGCCCCAGGCCACGCCCGCCACCGCGGCCGCGACCACGGGCAGTCGCAGCACCGAGTGCAGCGCGAAGAACGCCGACACGGCGGCGACAGCGGCGGTGCTGAGCAGCACACCGCCCATCGCGGCGTGCTTGTTCACGTCCCCCGGCGCCTTCCGCAGGATCTCGCCCCTGGCGCCGGACAGCTTGGCCAGCCACACGGCGAAGCTCATCGGCTTCCTCCTTCGCTGTCGCGGAATCCGAAGTCGGTCCCGGTGAGTTCGGTCAACATGGCCTCCAGGTCGAGGGGGAACCCGACGGCCCGCAGGTCGGGCGGGGACGGCCATGGCGCGGTGCGCGCCGCGGCGGTCAGCAGGTCCGGCAGCTCGGGGCGCACCCCGATCGGCGGCAGCGGCAGCAGCGCCAACTCCGGCGGATCGGCGCTGCCCGGCGTGGACCAGCTCAGCTGGGGCACCGGCACGGTCAGCGGCTGCCGCGCGGGAGGCGGCAGCACAGTCACCGGTCCGACGTGGCGCTCGTCGGAGCCGAGGTCGTTGATCGCGCGGACGCGGACCGGGCCGGACTCGTCGAGCGGCACCGAGGTCCGCCCCCGCCCCCGCCGACCGTCCACTCGCACCACCCGCGTCCCCGAGGTGATCTCGACCTCCTTGGCCTCCAGCGCCTCCCACTCGACGACGACGGGCTGCCCGCGCAGGACGAGTTCGCGGTCGACCGCGACCGCGCCGAGCTCCGGCGGCGCGACGGCCTCGCCGAGCAGCCGCCGCAGGTGCAGCTCCCAGTCGCGGGCGGAGGGCCTGCCCTCGGGGTCACCGCTCAACGCGCGCCCGAGCATGCTCAGCCCTTCGGCGTCGAGCAGCCGCGCCGCCGCGGCCGGATCCGTGTTCACCGAGGACCAGGCGCCCGGCGAGAGGCAGCGCAGGACGAACAGGCCGAGCTTGTAGCGGTCGGTGGCCAGGGTGAGGTTGCCGCCCTCCGGCGGGACCCAGTCGGGTGCGTCGAGCTGCTTGACCTTGGCGACCACCCCGGCGGGCCGCACGGCGTCGCAGTCGAGGAACATCACCATCGGCCTCGCGTCCAGCCGGAAGACCGCGTTCTTGGGGTTGATGTCGCCGAAGACGACCTTGAGCTCCTCGTGCAGGAAGGCCAGTCCTCCGGCGAAGTCGCGGCAGATCCTCAGCCGCTCCTCGTCGGTCGGCGCGGGCCGCCCCAGCCTGAGGGCGCGAGCGGGGTCGATGAACAGGTTCTGCACCTCGCGCAGCGACTGCTTGACCCCGCAGTTGCGCACCACGCTGTCGAAGAAGGGCGCCGGGATGCGCGGCATGACGATCCCGACCGCCAGTCCCCGCTCCTCGACGACCCGCACGGGCCACGCCGACAGACCGTCCAGTTCGGTCCGCTTGGCCTCGTCCAGCGCGTTGCGCGCGGCGACCACCCGGCGCAGGCTCTCCGGCGCGACGTGGCCGTCGCGGTACCGCTTGTAGACCAGCGCTCCCCGCACGTCGGGGCAGGTCAGCTCCGGCAGGTCGAACACCGTCGCCTCACCTCCGCTGCCCAGCTGGGCACCGAGCGCTCCCAGCTCGCCGGGCGCAACGGTCACGGCGGTGCCGGACGAGGAATTCCCCACGCTTGCCTCTCCTCAGCGGATGACATCAACAGGCATTGGCCGGTGCGACGAGAGAGGACGGACAATAGCAGTTCTCCGGGCCATTGCCCCCGCGCCACCGCATCCCTTATCCGGGCCTCGCGAGGTCAATCGAGCAACCGTCGCGATCCGTTACCGGCTGCTCGACGCCGTCTTCCCGGAAGGGTGAACCGGTTTTTAGTTGCATAGACAATCTATGCATTCATCGGTCGACCAGGCCCGCTAGCAGGCATTTCGCCGCGACGACCCGCGTCGACAACCCCGGAGATAACAATCCGATGGCATTTGAAGCTCACCGGCGCGACACGCTTGATTATCGCCAGTGACGGCGATCACAAGGCTCTCCGCACTTTTTCGGAGAAACTCGGCACAGGCGCGCGGAAACACGCGCCGCTTTGCGCCGATGACGGAAGGCGCGCTGTCGCGCGGTCGGCACGGCGATAGCGGAACTCCGCCAGGCGGGTTCGACCTGCGGTTTCCCGTGGTCGAGAACCGGGCGGCGCGGTTCAGCCGAGGAGGATGGCGCGCAGCGTCCTGGCCAGGTGGTCGGTCAGGCGCTCGGGCGACATGGTCGCCAGCGGCTCGCTGCGCACGACGTAGCGGCTGAAGGTGACGCCGATCAGGTGGGCCGCGAGCAGGTCGACGCGCTCTTCCGCGTCCGGCCCCGTGACCGCGGTCAGGTAGGGGGCCAGGCTGGCGCGGCGCATCTCGTCGTAGAGCTTCGCGGCCTTCTCCCGCGACGGGGCGCTGCGCACGAGGGTGATGAAGGGGTCGGCGTGGTCGGCGTTCTCCATCCGCTCGACGAACGCCGCCGCCACGCGCTCGGGCAGCGTGGCGGGGTCGCCGGGCAGGACGTCGGCCAGGTCGCGCGGGCCGGGCACGGCGGCGATGAACAGCTGCTCCTTGGAACCGAAGTGGCGCATGACCAACCCGTGGGTCACGCCCGCGCGCGCGGCTATGTCGCGGATGGTCGCCCGGTCGTACCCGTGCTCGGCGAAGGCGCGGCGCGCGGCGTCGAGGATGGCCGCGCGGTGCGCTTCGGGGTCGCGGACGCGCTTGCGGGGTGTCTCTTCGGTCACAACGCTTAGTGTACAGCTGGTCATTAGGGTGTACGGTCACTAATGACCAAGCGTTCATTACGTGGAGGCACCCGATGTCCCTCGAACCCCTCACCCCGCAGAACACCACCGTCGTGCTGGTCGACCACGCCGTGGGCTTCGCCAACGTGCTGCGCTCGCACGACACCGCCGCCCACATCAACAACGTGGTCGGCCTGGCCAAAACCGCCAAGCTCTTCGACACCGGACTGGTGGTCACCAACGGCCTGCCGACCAAACCCTCCGGCCCGCTCTACCCGCAGCTGCGGGAAGTCCTCGGCGACCACCCCGTCATCGAGCGCGGGGGCAACTTCAACGCCTTCCTCGACGAGGGCTTCGCCGACGCGGTCCGCGCCACCGGACGCCGCCGACTCGCGATCGCGGGCGTGTCCACCGAGGGGTGCGTGCTGCAGACGGTGCTGGGCGCACTGCGCGAGGGCTATGACGTCCACCTGGTCGTCGACGCCTCGGCCAGCGTCACCGCCGAGACCCACGAGACCGCCGTGCGGCGCATGGTGCAGGCGGGCGCGGTTCCGACCACCTGGTTCTCCCTGGCGGGCGAGTTCACCGTGGACCACCGCAGCCCGACCGCGCCGCACTTCCAGCAGCTGATGCGCGAGCACGTGCCGACCATGGCGATGGGCGTGCGGTCCTGGCTGTCCGCCAGGGAACCGGCCGCGATCTGAGGCGCGGGGGCCATCCCGAGCAACCGGGTCGTCGCCCCTGGTCGGTCCGAACGGGGCGGGCAAGAGCACGCCCCTACGCATGGTGGCGGGCCTCGTCCGCCCGACGACCGGTGAGATGGAGGTCTTCGGCACCCCTCGCGGGGCCGCGGCCACCCGGACGCCTCGTTCCTGGCGCACGATGGCGTAGCCGTTGCGGGAGCACTTCCGGCCCGCGCCCGCCTATTCGGTGAACATGGTGAACGAGCGCGTCCTCTCGAAGCGCTTGGCGGCCAGATCATCCGAGCTGATCAGGAAGCACCCGTAGTAGACGTCGCTCTCCGTGGGGAACTGGGCGAGCGGCACCCATTCCCGGATCAACCGGCGCTCCTCCTCCTGCCGCAGGCGGATTCGCTCCGCCCTCGGAAGGTCGGGTTCGGCTTCGAACCGCTTCTTGAGGTTGGCATGCGCCATCAGCGTCCAGGGAGGGTCCGCGCCGCCGATCTCCGCGCAGTACCCGCCGATGTGGAACCAGGAGCCCTTGCGCGGCGGCCAGAGCTCGTCGACCAGCGCGCACAGCTGATCGAGGTGCTTCAGCTCGTCGAGCAGTTGCTTCGCGGCATCCGACGCGAACTCGGCTTCCTCCTCGTCGTCGAGCCAATCCGGCAGCACCGCCTCGACCCACGCGGTGAGCCGGTGCTCGGGGAGCAGGAACGGGATGTCCTCGCAGAAGAAGTTCGCGCTGTCGTGGTCGGGCGGCGGAGCCGCCACCACCGTCTCCGTGCCCGCCGGGACGTACAGGACCTGGGCGAACCCCGACTGGCCCGTGAAGCAAGCACCTTCATGGTCTTCCTCGTGGTGCAGGAAGAACAGCAGCGAGCCGTCCTCAGGCAGGGGAAGTCCCTCGGCGCGCGGAAGGGCCGCGCAGTCGACGGAGGCGATGAACGGCAACGGGGACCCGATCTCGCTGCCCGGCCATCCCATGCCCACCGGCAGCCGGGGAAGTCCTCCGTCCTGCCCGACAACCTCCTCGTCGGCGTCGCAGGTTCCCAGCCAGATCGCGAACCGGAGCTGATCGGCGAACTTGTCGACCTCGTCGTCCGGGATGCCCCGATCGATCGCCGCGCGACGGAATCGCTCGTAACGGTCCATGGCGCAGCATGATCGCAGACCGGTGGAACGGATCACGCTCCAGCGGGGTTCGCGGAGGAGTCACCCGCCGCACCCTGCGCCCGCGCCAGGACCTCCTCCTCCGTCAGCGCCGTGGGCGGGTGGTGGCTCAGGCACATCGGCACCCGGACCTTCGTCAGCCCGGTGCCCTCGGTGGCCCCGTAGAACTGGCCCGCGGGCAGGCGGGAGACGTCGTCGATGCGACCGCCCTTGGCGCGCGCCAGGTCGCTCGCCGCCTGGATCTGGACGGGTGCGTTGAGCAGGCCGAAGAACTGGGTCGCGGCGTTGCCCGAGACCACGTTGTGCAGCGCCTTGGGCGCCTGCGTCGCGTAGACCATGCCCAGTCCGTACTTGCGCGCCTGCGACGCCAGGGTCAGCGTGCTCTGCGTGGAGGCGGTCGTGGTGCGCGACGACACGAACGTCTGGGCCTCGTCCAGCACGAACAGCCCGCCCAGCGGCCGGTCCCTGGCGGGGTTGCGCTTGATCCACGAGAACAGGGCGAGCTGCAGCTGGTTGACGAAGGTCTGGCGCTGGTCGTCGTTGGGCAGGCCGATGCAGCTGATCACCGACACCCTGGCCCGCTTGCCCCTCGCGGGGGTGAGCAGCACGCCGGGGTCCAGCCGCTCCCCCACCCCGCCGAACACCGGGTCGTTGATCATCTCGGCGTTGAGGCCGTCGGCCATGTCGGAGGCCAGGCGGGTGGCGTCGCGCACGGTGCTGACCCCCGACGGCAGGTCGGCCAGGAGCGCGAGGAAGTCCCGCAGCTCGCCGCCCCCGCCCCGGACGAAGTGCGTCAGCGCCTCGGTGAGGACGGCCCGGCCGGTGGTGGCCTTGCGGCCACCGAGGTTGGTGCGGGGCATCAGCCCGGCCACGGCGGCGTCGATCGCGGCGCGGAACTCGTCCGGGTCGTCGGGGTCGCGGTCGAAGCCGGGCAGCGGGTCGAGGGTGAGCGGTCTGCCCGCCTCGCGGCGGGGTGTCCAGACCACCACGTCGGTGTCGCGCAGGTAGCGGTCGGCGCGTTCGGCGTCGCCGGGTTCCCAGAGGGCGGGCGGGGAGGGCCAGGGGTCGCCCAGCCGGGCCAGGTCGTTGTTGGTGTCGATGAGGATCGAGGAAACCCCTTGCAGGGCGACCTCCTCCACCAACCGGCGCAGCAGCACCGTCTTGCCCGAGCCGCTGCCCGCGAACACGACCGTGTGCTTGCGCAGCTGGGCGAGCGGGACGGTGAACGGCACGCCGGTCACGATGCCGGTGCCCAGCCGCACGCTCGGCTCGCCGGCAGCCGGTTCCGGCGCCGACGCGGTGGAATCCCCCGGCGCGTCAACCTCTTGCGCCGACGAGGTGGCGGGGTGGTCGGCGAGGGCGTCGGACAGCGTGCCGCTGATCCCCGGCCACTCCGGCTCCGGATCGGGCTCGTCGTGGGCAACTCCCGACGCGGGCGTGGCCGCGAAGTGGTCGAGGTCGGCCAGCGCCGTGGTCAGCAGCTGCGAGGAGGACGCGGGGCGGCGGGCGAGCAACCACGGCAGGAATCCCGGCGGCGACTGGTCGCGCATCTTCTCCAGCGCGCTGAACAGGCGCAGGTCGCTCTCGGCGAGCGGCAGGTCCAGGCCACCGGCGGAGCGGAACGCCGCCAGCGCCGCCGCCGTGGCGGGCCCGCCGGAGAAGGCGGTGTTGCGCAGCACGACCAGGTGCCGCTTGTCGTTGCCCTGCCGCAGTTCCGCCTCCAGCTGCGCGGACTTCAGCCGCGCCAGCACGGCGCGGGGGTGGGGGTGGGCGATGGCGCGGAAGCTCCAGTGGACCTCGCCCTCGCCCGCCTCGTCGATGGTCAGGCGCAGCCGGGCGTGCAGGGGCGGGTTGCCGCCGCGCGGCGCGTCGACGGTCAGCGCCGGGCCGTTGGCGCCGCGTTCGAGCACCAAGCAGTGCAGCGCGGCGCCGAGCAGGGCCTGCATGCGCTCGTCCTCCCGCTGGTGGTCCAGCGGGGCGGAGACGTCGGCGGTGTCCCGCAGGCGGGCGAACAGGGCGTCGAGCTCGTCCGCTTCCCGCGCGACCGCGGTCGGCTGGGCCTCGGGCTCGACCGCGGTGGCGGCGAAGTCCCGCAGCTCCTCGACGGTGTCGTGGGTGAGGCACCAGCGGATGTGCTCGTCCACGCGCTGCAGGAGCCGTCGGGGCGTCCAGTGGGCCACGTCCGGCCCGGCGAACGCCGACGGGTGGACGGGCCAGGTGGCGTGCGGCGGCGTGAAGCCGATCTCGCCGTAGAGGCCCGCCAGGTGCCGCTCCACGATGGCGGTGGCCACGGCCGCGCTGGGCATGGCGGTGCGCAGGTCGAGCACGCGGAACCGGTCGGCCGCGGAGTTGACCGCGTGGTCCTGGATGAGCTTCCAGGAGCGCGGCAGGCAGGCCACCACCACGATGGTGCGCCTGGTCTCCTCGCGCACCCGCATGAGCCCGTCGGCAAGGCGGTCGACCAGGGCCGCCTCCCCCGGCGAGTCGGCGGCCTGGGTGATCACGCTGTCGACCTGGTCGACGGCCATGACGACCGGGCCGACCAGGGCGAAGATCCTGGACAGGTCGCCGAGCAGCAGTTGCGGCGGCCGGGAGGAGGTGCGGAACCCCCACTCCGCCCGGTCGGCGGCCTCGACCCCCTCGGGCAGGACCAGGTAGGCGTTGCCCGCTTCCCACGCCTTGCCCTTCGCCCGGTACAGCACCAGCGCCCGCAAGGTGTCCTGGCACTCGACGGCGACCTGGGCGTCGACCGAGCGCAGCCCGTCCAGCAGCGCCTCGATGTCCTGCCCGCGCACCGGCAGGGTGCCGGTGAGGCGCATGCTCGTCTCCCGGTCCTGGCCGGTGAGCCGGGCGAGCTCGCCGAGCAGGCGGCCCAGCTGCCCGCCCTGGCGGTCGAGCAGGCCACCGACCACGCCGTGCACCGCGCCCGCCCAGAACGAGTGCCCGTCGAGGAGCTTGAGCAGGAAGAACGACCCGCCCTGCCGCTGCACGTGCTGCCTGAGCCAGCCGAGCATGTGCGTCTTGCCCACGCCGCGCTCGCCCCGCAGCACGATGCCCATGGGGCTGCCCTGCGGACGTCGCGCGGCGGAGGCGACGGCCTGGGTGATGCCGTCGACGGCACGCGGGTGCAGACCGTCGACGTGGTGGTGCATGGGACTCCAGATGTCGTCCGGTGTCACCGCCCAGCCGAACTGCACCGACGACAGCGCGTGGCGCTGCTCCTCGTTCATCCGGCCGCCTCGATCGCCAGTGTGTGGCGAGGACTGCCGCCCAGCACCAGCGCGGCCCGCCGGTCCGCCTCGGTGAGCGACTTCTGGTCGGCTTCGGCCCGCAGGTGCACGTCCGGGCGCTCCGCCAGCGCCGTCAGCGCCCGGTCGAGCCGATCGGTCGGCACGTCGTCCAGGTGTTCGCGCAGCACGCGCAGGGACACCGAGTCGCCGGCACGGGGAGCCAGCACGCGGTACGCGGCCTCGACCCGGTGGCGCAGGTCCGGCGTGAAGAGACCGCCGAGGGTGCCACCGGTGATCTCCAAGTGGCGTCGCAGGCCCGCCAGCAGCACGTAGAGGGCCCCACCCGCGTAACCGGCCCTGGGAGGCCGAGGAGCGGACAACTCGGCCTGGCACCGCACGGCGCCTTCGTCGGTGAGGTCGTGCACGTAGGCGCGGCCGACCTTGGTGCTGGTGACCAGTCCGAGGTCGTTGAGGCGGCGGCGGTGCGCGCCGTCGAGCGTGAAGCCCGCCAGGTCCCGCAGTTCGGCGTTGGTCAACTCGCGGGCCTCCGCCATCAGCACGAGCAGCGCGGCGCGCTCGAGCATGGTCAGCCGTTCCTCGGGCATCCCGTTTCCGTTCCCGCGGTCACCCGCGTCCTCGATCGACAACGGTGAGGCCCCCGGCTCCACCACGACGCCGTGCTCCGCGCCGGGACTCTCGGCGCCGCCCCGCTCGGACGAGCAGTCCGGCGCGTGCGCCTCGACGACGAGGTAGGCCCGCTGGTGGTCGACCCGGACGCGGACGGAGCGTTCCCGACCTGCCCGTCCAGCGCGAGGGCCCCACGGATGGTAACCACACGACGTGGCCCGTCCAGTGCCAGACGCGTCACCCGGTCCCGGCCCCTGGCCGCGCCCCGCCTCCGGTCGAGATGACCGCTTATTCGGTGAACATGGTGAACGAGCGCATCCTGTCGAAGCGCCTAGCGGCCAGGTCATCGAGACTGATCATGAAGCATCCGTAGTAGTAATCGCTGTTCGTGCGGAACTCGGCGAGCGGCACCCATTCACGGGTGAACCGGTACTCCTCCTCGTCGTACAGGCGGACTTGCTCCGGATTCGAGAAGTCGGGGCCTGCTCCGTGCCGGTTCCTGAAGTTGGCGTCCGCCATGATCGCCCGCGGCGGGTCCTGGCCGCCGATCTCCCCGCAGTACCCGCCCAAGTAGAACGTGGCCCCCTCACGCGGCGGCCAGAGCTCGTCGACCAGCTCGCACAGCTCGTCGAGGTGCTTCAGGTCAGCCAGCATCTCCTTCACGAGATCCGACGCGAGTTCGGCTTCCTCCTCGTCGCCGATCCAATCCGGCAGCACCGCCTCGACCCACGCGGTGAGCCGGTACTCGGGGAGCAGGAACGGAATGTTCTCGTTGAAGAACCTCGCGCTGTCGTGGTCGGGCGGCGGAGCCGCCACCACCGTCTCCGCGCCCGCCGGGACGTACAGGACCCGCGCGTACCCCGACTCGCCGAGCGGTTCCTCGTAGTCGCTCTCGTGGTGCAGGAAGAACAGCAGCGAGCCGTCCTCGGGCAGGGGAAGTCCCTCGGCCCTGGGAAGGGCCGCGCAGTCAACGGAGGCGATGAACGGCAACGGGGACCCGGCCTCGCTGCCCGGCCACTCCACACCCACCGGCAGCCGGGGCAGCCCTCCCTTCTGCCCGACAACCTCCTCACCGTCACCGCAAGCACCCGCCCAGACCGCGAAACGGAGCTGATCGGCGAACTTGTCGACCTCGTCGTCCGGGAAACCTCGATCGATCGCCGCGTGGCGGAATTGCTGGTAACGGTCCATGGCGCAGCATGATCGCAGACCGGTGGAACGGATCACCGGTCAATGCGCGATCTCACCCCGGCGATCAACCCGCCGTCGCCGCCATACGACAGGCGAAGCGGCTCAACCGCAGATCACCGCGGCTGCACAGCGGCGTAGAACTGCCTCGCCAGTTCGCGCGCGCGTCCCCGGCACTCCTCGGTCCTCCCGTCGGCGGGGGCCTTGGGGTTGCTGCTACCCGCGCTCACCACCGCGTTCTCGTCGAGGACCTCCAGGGTGCAGCCGGCGGAAAGCCCACCGCGAGCGAGCTTTGGCCCGCGAGCGGAGGTTGACCGAACTGGCGCAGGACGAGGAAGCCGCCTGGGCGCGCGTCGAGGCGCTGATCGCCGCCCGCAAGCCCGCCGACTACGACGCCGCCGTCGCGCTCCTCGTCGATCCGCGGGCACTGGCCGAACGCGAAGACCGCTTGCACGACTTCACCCGGCTCTGCACCGCCCTCCGGCACACCCACGCGCACAAGCCCAGCATCGTCACCCGCTCGAACCGGGCGAACCTGTGACCAGCCAGACCTCGCCAGGCTTCCGACTTCGTCGGACAGAGCTGTCCCCCCTCGGTGAGCGAGCGCAGCCCGTTGACGCGCTTGGTGGCGAGGTTGCCGAGACTGATCAGAAAACACCCGTAGTGGTAGTCGCTTTCCGCGTAGAGCGGAACCTCGGGGGTGAGCAACGGGATGTCGTCGTTGAGAAGCTCGTGCTGTCGTGGCCGGGCGGTAGAGGCGCCACCGTCCTCCCCGTGCCTGCCGGGACGTACAGCACCAGCGCGAATCCCGGCGGGCCCGTGCCCTCGTCGTCCGGGATGCCCCGATCGGTCGCCGCGCAGCGGAATCGCTCGCAACGGTGCACGGCGCAGCATGATCACAAACGGCCCTGTCACTGACAGCCTGGAGCACGTAATCGAAACACGTCACACGGAGCCGGCAGGCAGGACGAGCTACCGCACCCGCTCAGCGAAGTGGGCGCGGCTGAGCGCGAGGAGCTTCTCCTGCGTGTCGCGGTCGTGCGACACCGGCGGAGTGCTCGATTCGGTGTCACGGTTGAAGTAACGGCCGGTGACTCCAGCTAGGGCGGGGTCGGTGGCGAGGCGGATCGCGGTCCTCGCCCCGTCGGCGGGGGTCAGCATGGTGCGGCGGATCAACGTGCGCGCGGGCCGCAGCACCGGCGGCACGAGGTCGTCGACGATGCCGGTCGCGACGATGCCGGGGTGCAGGGCGTTGACCGTCACGCCGTCGGCGGCGAGGTCGCGGGCGAGGGCGTAGCCTGCGGTGACGGTCATGAGCTTGGCGCGCGCGTAGGCCTCGAAGGGCACGAAACCGTTGGCGGGGTTGAGTTCCGCGAGGTCATCGACATCGGTCAGGTCGAGCGTGGCCGGACGGGGCCTGCTCAGGAGCTTGATCTGCCGGGTGTCGTTGAGTGTGTCGCTGGCGACGTTCACCACGCGCGCACGGCCTCGGCGCAGCGGTCCGTCCAGCAGGGCGGTGAGGCCGTAGGCCGCGAGGTGGTCCAGGGCGATGTGCATCTCGACGCCGTCGACCGAGACGCGGTGCTCGGGGAAGTGCGCGCCCGCGTTGTTGACCAGGACGTGGATCTCGTCGTGCCGGTCCGCGATCGTCTTCGCCGAGGCCACGACGTCCGAGCGCCGGGACAGGTCTCCCGTGACGACCTCGAGCCGGTTCGCCGCCTGTGGCCCCAGGTGCGCGCGCAGGGCGTCGGCACGAGCGGGGTCGCGGGCGATGGTGACCACGTGGGCTCCCGTGCGCACGAGGTCGGCGGCGATGACCCGGCCCATGCCGCTGGTCGCGCCGGTGACGACGGCGACCTTGTTCATCAGGTCGGCGTTCATCGCGTGATCCGCGGGTGGGCGTGGACGTATCGCGGGGTCTCGGCCTCGTTGACCAGGAACGCGGCGAGATCGGCCCGTCCGATGGAGCTCCACAGCCGGATTCGCAGGTCGGTCCCGGTCCGGTACTCCCCGGTCGCCTCGCGGTCGGACAGCTTCGGCGGCCGAACGATCGTCCACTCGCTACCGGAAGCGGTGATCAGCGACTCCATCTTCTCCTTGTCACGCATGCGGTCGGCCACGTTCGCCCACACCGCCAACGAGTAGAGCGACCTGTCGCGCGTCTCCAGCACGCCGTGCGCGCTGACGGCGATGAGACGGTTCACGCCGGTCGCCTCCATCGCCGTGATCGCGGAGCGGATGCCGTCGGCGCAGACCGTCGTGGGGCCCTTCCCGTCACCGCCCAGCGCGCTGATCACCACGCTCGTGCCCGGCAACGCACGGGTGAGCGCCGCGACGTCCCCGACATCGGGCCAGACAACCTCGGCCAAGCCCTCCCTCGGCGCGAACGCCCCGGCCCGGCGGACCAGCGCGACCACCCGGTGCCCGCGCCGCAGCGCCGTCGACACCACGTGACGCCCGGTGGCGCCCGTCGCGCCGAGAACGGCAACCGCCCCCTGTGATACAGACTGTCTCATAGTCGACAGCATGCGGTTCCGCCTCACTACGAGTCAAGTTGTCTCATAGAATCGAGACGTGACCGGTGAGACAGACCCCCGCTTCCTGCGCAGCCGGGAAGCGATCCTGAACGCCGCCCGCGAGCTGCTGCTGGAGAGTGGCCCCACCGCGGTGACGCACGCGCAGGTCGCCGAACGGGCGGGCGTGGGGCGGGCGACGGTCTACCGCCACTGGCCCCAGGCCGAACCGCTGCTCGTCGAGGCCATGGCCACGGTCCCGATGCCGTTCCTCGACAAACCCACCGCGCCCATCAAGGAATGGCTGCGACGCGAGCTGACCGCGATCGCCCGGCAGCTCGACCTCGACGACGTGCGCGCCGTCTCCACGACCCTGGCGAACACCGCCCTGTGGGACAGGACCATGGACACCCGCCGCGCGCAGTTCGCCCGCGTCCTCACGGACCGGCTCGCCGCCGCCCTCGACGACGCCCAGGCGCGTGGCGAAATCGCCCTCGCGCTCACCAGCCGGAACGCGGCCGCCATGACCATCGGGCCGATGTACTACCGCAGCACCATCGAGCGCGCTCCGACGGACCCCGACCTGATCGAAGCGGCCATCAACGCCCTGGGCACCTGGGCGACCGACCAGTGAACCACTCACGGCTCCCCCAACGCCCCGCACGGCGCCGCGATCACCCAAGGACAGGCCGAACTTCGGGAGCCACTCAATGAACATGAGCATCCACTGCAGTGGGCCACCGCGACGATTTCCGGCACGACGTATCCGTCTCCGTGCCCAGGATCTCTACCGCCCCAAATCTGCGACTCGACAACCCCACGTCAAGGAAACCCGGAGGGCCATTTCCGCGCCCGCGCCGTCGGTGTCCGGGAGCCGACGATCGACAGGCGTGTCGCACCACCTCGACGACCCCGGACACCGATGCGTGACCCTTGGCTCACCTCACACGGTCGCAGCGATCCAACCGATCGTCTCCTCCACGTGCACCCCGTCGCTGAGAGGTTTTCCGAGGGCGACCAGCTCGTTCATGCGGATGAAGAAGCCCGCCTCCGTGACGTTCGCGATCCGCAGCCCCGGGGTGTGCGGACCGTTGAAGGTCTGCACGTTCGCCGTCACGATCACGTCCGACCCCCTGGGGAACGGGGTGGGGAAGGTGACTTCCGTGAACGTGGAGAGGTCACCCGGAGTGGTCTCCGAAGCATTTCTCGAATTCAGTTTCAGGGCACCGGTCTGGATCAAGCTCATACTCAGCTCCTCAGCGCGAATGCGCCGTTTCGGCGGTTTTCCCCACTGTTCACCGCTCACTGTCGAGCAGCGATGCCGAGCGTACTGCGACGGCGACAGAATTCCTAGCGCACAGTTCGACGCCAAGTCAGTCCACCCAACCGGACGCAAATAATCGCAGCCCGTCACCGAGCTATTGACCTGTTCCGGTGAAGTCACTTCGCACGAATGGGCAGAGAATTACATTATTTGCGGTTCCACGCCCGCACCGGATTGCGTTCATGATCGTGATCGGGGGTGATCGGGTGTGCGGATCTGGGTGCACACGAGCGCGGAGACCGCGTCCTGCCCGTCCTGCGGTGCGCACTCCGGCCGGGTGCGCAGCCGCTGTGACCGGAAGCCGGACAACTCCCCGGACGCGGCGACGTCACGAGCGTGGTGCACACCGATCGACTGAAGCCCTTGGTCGACCAGGGCCTCACCCAGCCGCTCAGAGGTCGGAACTCAAGCTGGTCGATCAGCCACTCGCCGCTCATGCGGGCTTCAGTCCGGGCAGGTACCCGCCTGCGACGCCGCGCACGGCGGTGTCGGCGAGTTTCCTGACCTGGTCGGCGGGAACCGGGACGCCAGGGTTGGCCTGGTGCCAGCGCAAGGCGTCCTCCCGCTCAAGGCCCTTGGGCATCTCTGCGGCCAAGTAAGGCTGGACGTAGACCGGGGTGTTGGGTTCGCTGCGCCAGCTGTCAGCGAGGGTGCCGACGTCCACGGCGTCGTAGCCCGGGGTGTCCAGCAGCGCGGCCACCCGCGCCTTGGCAGCGGTGTCGTCGCCGGCGACGGGAAGGGCGGCGACGGGAAGGGCACTGCGGTCGGGATCACCCGCGGGTCGCGCCCGGCTGCCGAGGCTGATGCAGGCGATGTTGTTGAACGCCTTGACCACGAGGGAGTCAGCCAGGTGCTGCTGCACCAGTTGGCTCGAGGTCAGCTCGTTCGAGTCCAGTTCCGGAATGCGGCCGTCGCGTTGCGGGTAGCAGTTCAACGCGTCGATCACGATCTTGCCGGCCAGAGCCTCCGCCGGGAGCAGGCGGTAACCGCTGAGCGGGATGGCCGCCACCACGAGGTCACCATCCCGCGCGGCGTCGGCGGGGGTACCGGCACGGGCGTGCTCGCCCAGGCCGGCAAAGAGGTCGGCGAGGGTCTCGGGGCCGCGGGAGTTGCTCAGGACGACGTCCAGGCCGGCGGCAACAGCCAGGCAGCCCTCCCTCAGGCGATCGGCGGGTGCGGCGAACCCATGCCGCCCTGCAGGGCGCGCCGATCCGTCTGGCCGAGACCGCCCGCACGAGGATCGACGAGCTGATCAACTTGGTGACCGTCCTCGGCGACGACCCCGAGAGCGGGACCCGACAGGGTCGTTGCAGACTTTCCTCACCGTTCTCGCCAAGCACGCCAGCCTGTACCGCGGCTTGCTCGGACCGCAGGGAAGCGCCCGCGTCATCAACCGCGTCCAGCGCCGCATCGCGGGCGCGCTCGTCGGGGTGGCCACCGACTGGCTGCAGCGCGACTGCCCGCACACACCGTCGGAGATGGCCATGCTCACGTGGCACCTTCTCTCCGTCTGCGGCTCCGGCGCGTACGCACCCGACACGTCCGCCTCGGCCGGGACAAGCATGAACCGCTGAACCTGCGACCTGACGAACGTGCCCGGTGGTCCGGACCGGGAACGCGTGACAGACCGTGGTCAAGGTTCGAGAGCCGCGATGGCGTCGGACTGACGAAACGCCATCTGGAGCGAGGCGTCGCCAGGTGGTGGCCGGTCGCGTCGTCAACGCGGTCGCCGCCGAGCGACTCGCACCGTGTCCCGCCCCCCGCACAGCGGTTCTGCCGCCGATTCCGACCCGTTTCTCACGGCGGATGACGGTCACACCTGGTTGCGGCCACCGTCGATGAACAGTTCGCTTCCTGTGACGTAACTGCTGTCGCCGGAAGCAAGGAAGAGGACAGCGGTGGCGACCTCATCGGGTTGTCCGACCCGGCGCAGGGGGATGCCGGCGGCACCTGCTTCCTGGTAGGCGACGGCGTCAGCGTTTTCCGGGTGGGTGTTGATGTAGCCGGGGCTCACGACGTTGACGCGGATCTCCCGCTCGCCCAGTTCGACCGCCAGGGTTCGGGCAAGCGACCGGACACCGGCTTTGGCAGCACCGTAGACCGACAGACCGGGTGCGCCCGCAGAGCCGGCCGCGGAGGACATCAGGACGACCGAGGCGCCCGGTTTCAGCAGTGGCAGCAGGACCTGCACGGTGAAGTAGGTGGCGCGGAGGGTGCCTGCGACGTCCTCGTCGAAGGCCTGCGGTGTGGTGGTCCCGAACGGGGCGAACCGCCCGGTGCCGGCATTGGCGAACAGCACATCCAGACCTTGACCGTGGGCGTCGACAGCGGCGTGCAGGCGGTTCAGGTCGTCGGCGTCGGTGACGTCGCCCAGTACGCCGGTGGCGGCTGAGCCCAACTCGCCGACGGCCGCGTCCAACGGCGCGGCCCGCCGGGCAGTGAGGAACACCCGCGCCCCCTCGCTGACGAATCGCCGAGCGGTGGCGAGTCCGAGTCCCGCAGATCCACCGGTGATGACCGCCACTTTGCCAGCCAATTTGCCCATAGCTCTGATCGTAGGCAGCCGAAGTCGAGATTTCAAGGTTGATTTCATTCTTGAACTCAGCTAGCGTCGGCATGACAGAAGTTGCGGATATTCACGGAAGACGGCTTGCCGGAGCACGGATCACGCTGCCGGTGTCAGGTTTCCCCGCCTCACCGGGCAGCATCACTCTGACGACTGAATCGCATCGACCGCGACTCGTCATGGCCCCATAACGCCCGTTAAGCCATTAGCGCTGATGATCACAGCCAAGCGCTTCGTTGATCGGCACGCCCACACCAGCGCGACCGATGCGCTGGGACAGCCTCGTTGGTCAAGTTGTACCCAGCCACCGAACACCAACGTAGCCACGGGGCGGCAGGAGGTCAGGACCGTCGCATAGCTCTTCTCAGCAACGAGCCCGTACGCCCGTCGTCCACCTGGTCGGCGATCTGCCTGCCGATGTCGCGCAGCGCGGTCACCTGGTCGGGACTGAGCGCGTCGAACACGTACCGCCGGACCGTCTCAACATGGCCCGGCGCTGCGCGTTCGACCAGGGCCATGCCCACGTCGGTCAGCGTCGCCTCGACGTAGCGGCCGTTCTCGGCGGAGGGCGCCCGCGTGATCCAGCCGCGTTGCTCAAGGCGTTTGGCGACGTTGGACAGTCGGGAGCCGGAGCCGTTCACGTGCTGCGCCAGCTCACTCATCCGCAGGCGGCGG
The DNA here is from genome assembly GCF_017876325.1 of Saccharothrix coeruleofusca. Taxonomy (NCBI): domain Bacteria; kingdom Bacillati; phylum Actinomycetota; class Actinomycetes; order Pseudonocardiales; family Pseudonocardiaceae; genus Saccharothrix; species Saccharothrix coeruleofusca. The sequence continues at coordinate 73,910 of NZ_JAGINV010000001.1, read as the reverse complement.
CCGGGTGACATGGACAGCGCGGCGAGCACCAGGTACTCGAAGAACGAGATGCCGCTGTCGCGCTGCAGCTGGGTGTCGATCTCACCCGGCAACCTGACCATCAGCCAGGACAGCGAGATCCAGGCATCATGCTCGTCCGGCGACAGCCAACGCGGTTCGTTCCGGCCTTCCACGCCACTCACCCTAACCCGGGCGAATGGCACCACCAGCCGCACCGCGACAGCGTCCAGCCCCCCACGACACCACCATCACAATGCGCCCGTCGCCGCAGGTACGAGGGCGCGAAGCTCCTCCAGCATCTCGATCTGCGTGTCCATGTCGTCAGACGGCGGGAACGCGAACAGGACCCCGTCGATCTTCTGTTCCCGCAGTCGCTCGATGTCCTCGGCGAGCTGCTGCGGCGAGCCCGCGAGGAACGGCCGATCCCCACTTATCGGCTTGGGCCGCATGGAGTGGTTGGTCTGCGCTGTCACCGTGAGCGCAGCCGGGTTCCGGCCCACCTTCTCGGCCGTCGTCCGGAAGCGAATCGCATGGGCGACCACCCCGTCCAGGGTCCAGGCTATCGGCGAGATGCCGTCGGCGATCCGGGCCGCGCGGTCGATACCGCCATCGGTGTTCGCACCGATGACGATCGGGATGTCACCCCGGACCGGCTTCGGGTTGATCTCGGAGGCTTCGATGGCGTAGAAGCGGCCCGCGTACTCGACGGGATCAGGTCCCCAGCAGGCGCGTATCGCCGCGATGACCTCGTCGAAGCCGGCACCGCGGCGCTTCATCGGCACGGCGGCGGCGGCGAACTCCTGCGCCATCCACCCCTGGCCGAACCCGGCGATGACCCGGCCGTCGCTGAACTGGTCGAGCGTGGCGTACCTGCGTGCCAGCACGACCGGCGGGTGAAACAGCGGGTTGACGATGTTGGTGCCCAGAGCGATGCGGCTGGTGAGTGCGGCCACGTGACTCAGGGTCTGCAAGGGCTCGAAGGTGACGCGGTAGACGTCGGGGATGCGCTCCAGCTCACCGTCGGGACCGGGGAGCAACGGCGCCATCGGACGCAGCAGACGTTCGTACGTCCATAACGAGTCGTAGCCGAGCCGTTCGGCGGCCAGTGCGATGGTCGTGATGTTCGCCGGCGAAGCGTGAACGCCGGATACGGGCAGCATGATACCGAGCTTCACCAGATACTCCTGCGACCGAGGATGTCGAAATCGACCCTAGACACTTTTCAGCCTTGAAGTCAACCTTGAAGCCAGACGAGTGGCCGCGAGGGGGTCTCCTGCGAGGGCCGCCCCGGTGGATGTCAGGTGGCGGCAAGGTAGGTAGCCGAGCCGTCCCGGCAGACCATCCTCACGCCGGGATGCTCGCTCGGCCACCGGTCGCGGCCCTGCGGTCGGGCAGCACGTCGACCCGTCGGTGGGCGATCGCGTCGATCAACACGGTCGCGTAGCGACGACCACGCCGCGGAGCGGGAGTCGTTGACCTCGAGCACCCCTCATAGCGGCTGTGCACTCGACCTGACCGGACACCACAGGAAGAGCAGCGTGCGGTCCTCACCGTTGTGCACGCCCAGATCCGCACGCCCGCCGAAGTCGGCTCGACCCGCTCCACCACCACGTCAGCAAGGTGCGGAAGCAGGGCTTCCAACCAGTCACGATCACATACCCGCTATACCTGCCAGCAGCCACCTGAACTCGTTGATCACATGATCAGCGACAGAACCGGCCTCGGGGGGACCAGCGTTCACAGGGCTTCAGGTCAGAACGACCCGGCCTTGGACGTCCGGCTCCCCACCCGCACGGCGGGGGCGGAGGTGAACCGGACGTCGGTGTCCTCCCCCGTCACCGCGACCGAAACCCGGTCCCCACCGGCACCTGCTCCACCCTGGTGGGCAACTGGTAGCTCCAGCCGCGCACCTGCACGTCGTCGACCGCGGCGAACCTGAGGTGGAACCGGACCCAGTCGTGCTCGGGCGGCGCCTCCCACGTCCGACGGGCGGCTTCGTCCAGTGGTCCTTCGAAGGACGCCGTGATCGCCTGGCCGCGTTCGTCCCAGTGCAGGGCGTAGAGCTCGAACGCCGACAGGTCAGATGCGCTCATGGTAGGTGTCGACCTCCGGTCCGGGGACCGCCGTGTACAGCCGCTGATCCAGCCTGCTCGTGAACTCATGCGGCCCGTCGTCCACCGCCTCCGCCGGCGAGTTGTGGACGCTGATCTTGCCGAAGCGGAACCGCTCGGCGCACGTCAGCGCCAGGCGCAGCGACTCACCGGTCACCGACACCGCCAGCCTCGCCCTCGGCCGCTGCTCGAACTCGACCGACACAGTGGTCGGGAGCACCGTGCCACCGGAGAGCCGGACGTCCTCGACCGCCAGAAACCCCAGGTGCGCCTGCACGCGACTGTAGCCGGGCACGTCCGAAGCGACCGGCAGGTCAACGCGCAACGTGCAACCAGGACCGCGACGCTCGAACCGGACCGACCGCAGCACCAGTCCGGTGAGGTCCGGTCCCTGCGGGTAGAACCGGGCCAGCGACTTCTGGTCACCCGGCAGGAGCCGGTCTGCCCAGACCGGGGTTGTCATAGCAGTGCTCCTGCGCTTCGGGGACCTGACCGTTGCGGGTGTCGTCGCAGGGTCGCACATGGATCCTCAGGCACGTCGAAGTCGACCACCGGCCCGCTCAGCCAAGCAGTTCGTCAAGCTCGGATCGCTGAGCCCTCGTCCCTGTCCCGCGCCCTCCCGCCCCAGCACCGCGCCCAGTCCTCAGCGCCGGCCCCACGATTTGCGAACGATTGAGCCGTAGACTTCGGCGATCAGCGCCGACGAGGTCCGGCCGTTGCGCGCGGCTGCGGGAGGAGATCGCATGCAGGACCCTTCGGACTCGATGGAGATCGCCGAGCCTGAGGAGAACGGCCGGAGCGACACCGACTCACCTGCTGCGGACGATCCGACGTCCGCCTCGGACATCGACTCCACGACGTCGACGGTCCTGGTGGAGGTGCTCCCAGGGGTGGGTGTCGTCGCCGGTGAGGTCCCGCCGGAGCTGAAGCCCGACCTGATCGACTTCGGCATCGTGCCCGCTGCCGACCGCAAGCAGATCTCAGCGATCCTCGCCTCGATCGGGAACGTGTCGACCGTGGCGGGCAACCTCGGAAACGCGTTCGCCGGCGTGCAGGGGCTCTACAGGATCGGCGACACGGCACAGGCCCTGCTGAACAGCGGCGCTGCGCTGGCCGCGAAGGACGGCGGGAACCTCGGAGCGGTGATGGCTTCGGGCCGCGTCGTGCACCAGGCCCGCTTCTACCCCGTGACCGCGGTGAGCAAGGCGCCTGTCGCGGCCTCGATCGGGCCGGCACTGGCCATGGTCGCCCTTCAGATGATGCTGAGCGAGGTCTCGGGCCTCGTCAGGAACAACCTCGCGGTGACAAGTCAGGTCCTCACCACCATCCGCAAGGAACAGTGGGCCGAACTGACTGGGCTCGTCACCGCCGTCGATCGCGCGGTCGACCAGGCGCGAGAGATCGAGTCGGTCCCGACGTCCCTGTGGGAGGACGTCGCGGGCAGTGGAGCGCTGCTGCAGAAGCAGCTCGACCTCTACCAGGGGAACGTCCGCGACCACGTCGGGCGGATCAGCCAGCCCGACGCACGCCGCCACCGCGAATACCTGCAGACGAACGCCGAGGTCATCGCCTTCGACGTCTACGCCCTCCTGTCCTCCCTCAAGGCATGGACCGGATATCAGGCGCTGCGCGCCGCCAGGGCAAGAGCCGCTGGACGCGAAGACGCCGCCGAGGCGCAGTACGCCGAGGTCATCGCGCGCGACACCCGCACGAAGTTCGACTCCACCCTCGCCCAGGCGACGAGCCTGGTCGACGCGCTGACGCGGGAACTGCGGATCACCGCCGAGCTCCCCGACCCCGACACATGGCCGCTGCTGGGCAAGCGGAAGGACGTGAAGGCAGCCCGCGAGATCTCCGCCCGGCTCCTGAAGGAGATCGAGCCTCTCGCCGACACCCTCCACCCGCCGATCCCTCCGCTCGAGGCTCCGGACGTCATCTGCGCACCCGAATCGCTGGCCCTCGAGCCGTACCTCCGCATTCTGCGATGGCTCTTCGAGGACGGCGAGACCCTGCGTGCCCTCGGCTCCTCAGACCAGCTCGAAATCCTCGGCACCGTTTCCACGATCGTCGACGGAGCGATGGAGAAGTTGGCGGCAGCGTGGGACAAGACCACAGCGAAGACACTGGTCGCCGTCACGGACCGCCGCATCATCATGGCCAAGACGAACGCACTCCTCGAGCAAGCCGAGATCCGTCAGGACATCCCGATCGACCAGGTGCGATACGTCCGGGCAACGACCGCACGGGACAGTAATTCACGCCTGGCGATCGACCTCATCACGCGCGACGAGAACATCCGGTGGCTCTTCCACGCCGACATCGACAACACCCAAGTGGACGCGCTCGCCGCCGTGCTCGCCGAGTCGATGACGATCCCGGACGCTGAACGCGACGCGCTCCAACGGCGACGCCACGCCTCCATCGAGGCGGGCGAGAAGAGCGATACTGCCGGCGCGACGTCTACCGAATCGACCGAATCCGAGGCCACAACCTGAGCAGCGCCCCGCGAATCAGGGTGCGGTCCAGGCCCCTCACCAGGGCCTGGTCCCGCCAGACGATCCGCGCGTCGCAGTCGTACCTGGCACGTACGAACCGCACTACATCAACGAACCGCGCCCAACAACCGCCAGTCCATCCCAACTGCGGCGAAGTGCCGCTAACAAGCTGAGCCTCACTCTGCCAGTACGGTCCGGCTGTCACCCTGACCAGCACAAACAGAGAACCAGCACGTCAGGCGGTGCCGTTTACCGCCGTTCGGCACCCTTGCACGTCGTTCGACTCCGCCGCCTGCTCCAGATCTGCTCCACATACCGCAGTGTGAAGGATCCGCAGGATGCATAGGGTAGCCGCCGACTCATGGTGGATGGTGCAGATGCGGGCGGCCAAGCGCGCGTCAACTGCGGCCTAGGTCGCCTGGTCGGACGCCGTATTCCCCAGTGGTGATAGCCGCACCGGACGATGCCGATGACCTGACACAACCGCTTGACGTCATGACACCGCCTGTAGTTGTCAACGAACTGGGAACGGTTCACTAGCGCGTCTCGCCCGCGAAATAGCGGGCCACCTTGCGCAGGGCAGTTCACGGATCCACTTGCACAGCGCGGCGTTCTCGTCCTCCGGAGAACGTGACACGGTCGCAGGGGCAATTGGGTTGCGTTCCGGTACGTCGCCCGTCGTCGAGGCGGATCCAGTTGCACAGCGTCTCGTGGTTGATGCCGAGGTTATCGGCCACCGAAGCCGCCCGTTTAACCACCTCTGGAAATCCCGAGTCGACGGCCGATCACGCTGCGAAGCAGGTTCATGCCACCAGAGTGACGACTTCACCTGACGGCGAGCCTCCGTTCTGCCATCATCGTCTGCCGGGCATGAGCGAGGGGAGCGCAAGAGGCATGGCCGAAGACGTCGGCATGTTGGCCGAGACGGGCAAGCGGATCAGCTTCGCGGCCGAGACAGCCGACAAAGTGGCGACAGGAATTGCCGGCGATGTCCGGTACACAATCGAATAGTCAATCTCCACTTACGAGGACTCGATGGAACTACGCAATGCACAATCACTCGAAAAAGGTCCACACAGCGGTTTTACCATATTGACGGAACGCGGATCCGCCGGGGATCAAGAGGGCGGCTGCGACCGGGTCGATAAGAAAGCACAGAAAGCCCCAGCGAATACCGCCGAAACACCCAAAGGGCGGTCGACGAGTACAACTATACCCAACAAACCGCTCACGACGGACTCAAGTCGTAAAGGATTGAACCATTGAAGTCCACAACACTTATCTTGCTAGCGACGGTGGCCGTGGCCGGTCTTACCACGGGATGTTCCGCCAAAGACCACGGCCAGGCCGCAGCAGAATCCACGGCGAGCACCACGACCACGACCACTTCGTGGAGCAAGTCGACACCTGGCTCAGCCGTTCCTGAACTCGATCTCAGCAACTTCGCCTACAGCCCTTGCGATCTGCTCAAGGCTGATCAGCTCTCACAGTTGGGCACCTTCAAGGCTCCCGAGGTGGATGACAGTCCGCTTGGGCCGGGCTGTCGTTGGAAGTCCCAGAAAGTCACCGAAGGGCCTACTTATGCCGTTACGCTCTCGCCCCAGGGAAATACCTTGGAGTCGATGATGGAAAATGCCAGGAGTGAGCCGGTGTTCAAGGAGACGACAGTTCTGGGTTATCGAGCCTTCAGTTCGGACCAGACCAACGGGAAAGGAACGTGCAGCACGACGGTCGGCACGTCGAGCGAAGATGCCGTGGTCGTGCACGCAACTACGTTGAACGAAAGCTCCCCTGAGTACGGCGACACGTGCGCGGCTAGCGAAAAGTTTGCGACCTTGGTGGTTACGACCCTGAAGGGGTAGGTGAGGGCGAGTTCAGGCGATGGAAGAATTCGCGTCGAGGAGTTCGGTGAATACCTCGCCGGGTTTTCTCCAGTCGTGGATCTTATAGGGTCGGTCGTTGATATCGGCGGCGAGGTAGCGGAGGTCAGAAGGGACGTCGACGCATTTGGGCAGGAACTTGCGCACGATGCGGTTGAGCTTGTCGTTGCCGCCGCATTCCCAGGAGAAGTGCGGGTGGGCGAAGAACACCGGCAGCCCGGTGGCGGCGACCTCAGCGGGCAGGGCCATCTCGGAGCCGCAGTCCCAGGTCGGGGAGCGTGTGCTCCAGGCAGGGGGTCGCCGACGGCGACGATGATCGTGTCGGTGACGGTCAGCGAGTCGCGTCCGCGCGGCGGGACCAGGACCCGAAACCGACTGGTGCGCTCGACCAGGGTAGCCACTGCGCTGCGGCTGCCTTTGCCGATCACCAGGTTGCCTTCTCAGTGGCCGGGCGCGGCGCGATCGTCGGCCTCGGCGGGGCGCTGGTCGAGGTAGCGGGGTCAACATCCGACGCACGGCGGGCGATCCCTCCCCACCGAACATCGAGATCACATGCTGCAACCGTCTGAACCTGCCGCTTCCACCGCCTGAACTCGCCAGGTGTTCCACATCGACGCCACCGGATAGCCCCCCGAGCAGCACAAACGTGGATGCGCGCTGTCCACGGCCACGGCCGCGGCCACGGCCACGGCCACGGCCACGGACGAAGTCCTCCATCCGTCACACCGGGCTGACCAGGCTCCTGGAGAAGTCAGTGTCGCCAGCTTGTCACGCTGCGGAGCGCACCATGCCACCTGAGTGACGACTTTGCCTGACAGTGGACCCCGTGCTCTGCCATCATCGTCTGCCAGTCGAGCGAGGGGAGCGCGGACGGACATGGCTGGAGAGGGCGGCGGGATGTGGGCCCAAGCGGGTGAACGCATCAACTTCGCGGCCGAAACGGTCGGCGAAGTGGCGGCAGGAGTCGCCGGCGCGGTCTGGACGAACACCACTCAGACGCAGTTCAGCATTGACATCAATCAAGCGCCCAAGCTGATCGAGACCCTTAGTCAAGCCATTAAGGAGCTTGACAAGGCTTATCAGAAGTCGACCGCGCTGCGCAGCATCCAATCTCCAGGCAAAGACCCGTATAGCGGTTTCACCGCCTTGGCCATTCGTCAATCGGCGGGCGACGAGGGGGGCGGCTACGGTTGGGCGAACAGGGAAGCACGCAAGGCCTTCGAGCATACGATTGAGAACATCCAGAAGGCGATCGACGAGTACCGCAAGACCGACGATACCGCTCGCGAAGCACTGAAGCAGTGAAGGATGAGCAATTGAAGTCCAAGACTCTGGTCCTGTTTACTGCGGCGATTCTGGCGAGTATCGCATCCGGCTGTTCCGAGAAGAGTCCCGGCACTCCGACCTCTCCGACAACCACTGGCGCGCCAACTCAAACGACGGCCGCTGGCAAGTCTGCCTTCCCTGAACCCGAGCTTGACCCCAAGAGGTTTGCTGACCGGCCATGCGATCTGCTCAAGCCCGCCCAGTTGGCCGAGTTGGGGGAATTCGACGCTCCGGAGCCTGACAACGGGGCCATCGGCCCCAGTTGTGGCTGGGGAGCGAAGGATGTGCTCAAGGGCACTCGTTACGACATCACCATCTACGATGACGGCAGCACCATCGACACGATCATCGAAAGCGTCGAGGGTTCGCCGGTAGTCAAAGAGACTGAGATATCCGGCTATCCGGCCGTCAGCTATGACATTACTGACGGCAAAGGTACATGTTCAACAGCGGTGGGAACGTCGAGCGTCAGCGCGATTCTCGTTCAAGTACTCAACGAGAATGAGGAGTCCAGCGAGTGGAAAGACTCATGCGGCGCCAGTGAAAAGGTCGCCGCAACCGTCATCGGGAACCTGAAGGGGTAAGGTCCGTGCCTGACCCGAATGGCAATGACATCGATATGGACCTAACTCTTTTTCTGCACGGGCCGCTAGGTGCTGCGATGTGCGCAAAAAAGGTCTACGGCTGGTTTCATGAAGGCAGAGGGCCTGCGCAGACGACGGACACTGCGCACGAGACGTGGACCGAGGTCTCCGCGATCCAGTCCGAGATCAGCGATCTGGTCAGCAAGGCTGTGCGGGATTCAGGTGCCACCTGGGGTGGTTCTGCTGGTGACGCGATGCGTGGGTCGACTTCTCCGCTCGCCTCGTGGGCTGATGCCGCTGGTGCGAGTGCCGCCGGTGGTTCGGCCACCGTGGCGGAGGTGAGTGAGGCTTTCCGCATTACGCAGAATTCGGTTCAGCGGCCGGTGGATGTGCCGGATAAGCCTTGGTACAACGGCGTGGTTCCGTGGGACACGGACTACGACGAGGCGGTGGAGCGCAGCAGCGCCGTGGACGAGGCGAACATGCGGGCGCTCAACGCCTATGCGGAGCGCGTCAACAGCAGCATGTCGTCGATGCCGAAGTTCGAGTCGCCCAACTCCTCGACGGCCACCGTCGCGGAAACCCCGCCGCCGCAGGTCGAACAGGTGGACCGGTACGAGGGGCACACGGACCGGACCGGCACCAGCGGTGTGGGCACCACGTCCTATCCCCTGGGCTCGACCTCGGGCACCACGTCGCCGTCGTGGAATGCTCCGACCCCTGCGGGGCAGAATCCGACGCTGCCCGGTGGCAATCCGCCGCCGGCCGGTGGCAACCCGCCTGGTGCGCCGCTTCCCGCTGTGCCGCTTGCCGGTGTGCCGTTGCCGGGTGGTAGGCCCTGGTCGGGTGGTGGCCCGAACGCCAGGCCCGGTGTCCCCGGACCTGGTGGTAGGTCCGGTGTGCCCGTTCCTCGCCCCGGTGGCGCGCCGGGTGTCCGTCCTCCTGGTGCTGCCGGTGGTCCGGCAGCACCAGGGTTGGGTCGTGGTGGTGTGGGTGGGCTGGGTGGCGGCGGGCCGCACGGGGTCGGCGGCCTGGGTGGTGCGCCGCGGTTGCCGGGTGGGTTCGGGCCGATGGCTCCGGGTGCCGGTAGTGGTGTGCTGGGCGAGCAGGGGCGCGGTTTCGGCCCGACCGGCGGTGCGACTGCCGGTGGTGTGGGCGGTCGTGGTCCCGGTGGTGCCGGCGCGATGGGTGGTATGGCCGGCGGCGCGGGCACGGGTCGTGGTGAGGGAGCCGACGATCTGGAGCACAAGACGAAGTACGTCGAGCCCAACGACGAGGCGTTCGGGGACGGCCGGATGGTCGCGCCACCGGTGATCGGTGAGTAGCGGCGAAGGGTCGGAGCGGTGCTGAGCGGCAGGGTTGTGTTGCCTGTGGCGTCGGTGTACGTGGCCTGGCAGGCGGAGGGTCTGCCGGGTCTGCACCGCGCGCTGATGGTGGAGTTGGACGTCGACGGCGAGGCGATCGCCGAGGGCGACCTCGACAGCGGATTGGCGGTGTTCCGCGGCGGTTGGGCGGCGTTGGAGCAGCACGGCCTGGCCCGTGGACGCCGAGTCCGTGACGACTTCGCGCGTGCGCTGCGGCTGATCGCCGAGGCGAGCACCGAGTTCTACGCGTTCTTCAACCACGGTGACGAACCGACCCGCTCGGCGTTGGTCGTCGTGTCGGGTGAGGACGCGCTGCGGGTGGTGGTCACGCCCGACCGGCGATTCGCCATCGAGCCCGTCCGGGCGGACGAGGCCGCCCAGGCGCTGATCACCGCACTGCCCGAAGCGCCGCCCGGCAGAGGACGGATGATCTCGCTGCCCGCCGACGCGCTGAGCGAGAAGCCGACGAACCCGGACGAGGGCGGGTCGTTCCTCCAGGCCAACCGGCCGGTCACCACACCGCACCAGCAGCAGGTGCAGGAGCTGCGCCGGCTGCTGGCCGCGCCGCGGCTGGGCGGTGGCCAGTTGTACGCCTGCCGTCGGGACCAGCACGGTAACCGGGTGCGGTCCGCCGCGCCGGTGACGTACTTCGACACACCCGCCGGCCGATACCTGCACCACCGCGTTGAGGGCAACGGCGGGACGTGGATGACGGTGCAGCCGGCGGACTTCACCACGATGGCGGGCAGGCTCGGTGCATTGGCGACGGCGTGACGACGGGACGGTGACCGGGCGGTCGCGTTGATCGCCGACCACAGATTCAGCGCCGATGGCGACCACAGCTGGGCCGCCTGCTGGCCGCGCCGCATCGCCGACATGACGATTTCCTCGTGAGGAGGGCTCGATGACCAATCCCCACCGGATGATCGAAGATTACGAGAGCCGCACGTCGGCCCTTCTGGAGCGGGCTGAGGAAGCCAAAGCCAGGATCGCCGAGCTGACCGGCTCCGCCACCAGCTCCGATGGTGCGGTGAGTGTGAGCGTCAGTGCGGGCGGCGCCTTGGTGAGCCTGTCGTTCGGTTCGAAGGCCGACGACATGCCGAAGGAACGCCTGGCCGCACTGGTGATGTCCACGGCGAAGCGCGCCCAGGCCCAGGCCGTCGACCGGATCGCCACGATCATGGCGCCGGTGATCGGCGACAACAGCGACGCGATGCGTTTCGTCCAGGAGCAGATCCCACCGATCGAGGTCCCCGACGAGCACAACCGTGAGCCGCAGTCACAGCGGCAGTTCGTGGTGAACGAGGAACAGCAGGACGCGGCGGCGACCCAGCAGACACCACCTGCTAGGCCGGTGCGTCGTCCGGTCGAGGACGACGACACCGATTACGAGCAGCGCGGCCCGTTCAAGAAGGACGGTGGTTGGTGATGTCCGGTGGGTACCAGGTCGACCTCGCGGTGCTCGAAGCACACGAACGCGAGCTCAAGGCACTCGTCGCGGGACTCCCGAACGCGGCGGAGGCGGCATCCGGCTACCTCGGCAACATGCAGGCATGGGGCGTCGTCGGCCAGTTCTTCGCGTTGGTGATGAAGAACTGGACGGACGACGCGAGCGAGTACGTCGGCACGGTCAAGCAAGCAGGCGACGCGGTGGTGGAGCGTTTCGCCCGCATGCGCCAGACCTACGCCGACCAGGAAGAGGCAATGGCGCAGGCGTTCGAGAAGTTGCGTGCAGGCCTGGACGGAGCCAAACCGTGACCGACGAGGAACAGAAGAACACCACGGAGCTCAACTCGCTCAACGCGATCGAGGGGTTCAAGGCCGACGACCTCACCGGGTTCTCCAACTTCGACAGCCCGACCCAGGCATGGGACGCCTCCGGCATCTTCGGCAGCGCCGCCAACACGATCTACGACGGCGTCAAGGGCGACTGGGGCGCCGTCGCCGGTGACCTCACCGCGGTCGGCATGGACCTGCTCGGGTTCGTGACCAACCCGCTGGGCAGCCTGTTGTCCGCGGGCATCGGCTGGCTCATCGAGCACATCGGGTTCCTCAAGGAAGGTCTCGACCTGCTCGCGGGCGACCCGGACGCCGTGACCGCGATGGCGACGACGTGGAGCAACATCGCCAAGCGCATGCGGGAAACCTCCGAGAAGTACTCCGACACGCTCGACACGCTGAGCGGTTCACAGGGCGCGGCGATCGACGGCTACCGCAAGGCCGTGCAGGACTTCTCGAACGTGGTCGCGGGTGGCGCCGACCACGCCACCTCCGCCGCCAGGGCCATGACGGTGGCCGCCTCGGCCGTCGGTGTCGTGCGCGGCGCGGTTCGGGACGCTATCGCGACGTTCGTGTCCAACGCGATCATCAAGTTCGCAGCGGCGACCGCGCTGGCACCGGTCACGTTCGGCGCGTCACAGGCAGCCTTCATCGCCGACACCGTCGCGCAAGGGGCGATCACGGCAGGCAAGAACGCCAAGAAGATCAGCAAGGTGATCAAGCAGCTCGAGAAGGTCGCCGACGACGCCAAGAACTCACGAAACATTCTCAAGGGCACGACCAGAAACCTCGAGAAGACCGTCACGAACTACAACCGCGACGCCGCGAAACACGCCAGCCAGGCGCTGAACATGGCGAAGAAGGCGCAGGCTGGCAAGCTCGACGCGAGCGACGTCAAGCGGTTGGAAGCGCTCGGCGAGCAGGGCGAAAAGCTGAAAGGTGACAAGAAGGACGCGATCGACTCGCTGGCAGGTGCGCGCAATGACAACCTCCGCGAACGCATGGGCACCGGCACCCCCCGCCTGGACAACGCCGGCGACATGCTCGAACGAGAGATCTCCCTCGGACCCGGCCGGCCGGAGGTCAGCCTCCCGAACTACCCCAAAATCCTCGGCAACGCGGCGGTCCAGGAGTGGAGCGACCAGACTCACCGCGAGGCCGATGCCCAGGACAAGCAGGACGTGAAGGACGAAGCCTGGCGGAAGTACTGGGAGGAGCAGCGAGGGAACGCGGGCAGGACGGACCGGTTCCAGCGCATGGAAGGCGAGTTGTGATCGAGGCGTTCGCGCGCAGGACGGCCGGGCTGGTCCTGGTCGCCCTCGCCGCGGTCGTACCGGTCGTCGCCTACACGCGCCTCGACGCGTGGGACGCCGAACTCGCAGGCCGAGCCGATCCTTCCTCGATCGACCTGGTCAAGATGCTGCTGGGCGGCATCGGTGTCTGGGTGATCATCGGCACCGGACTCTGGTGGCATCGGCACCGCACGACGATGTGGCCGATCTGGGCCCGCTGGGCGACAACTCCGGGTCTGTTCCTCGCGGTCTTCATCTGCCTTTCCATCGCGTCGAAGAAAAGCGCGCCGATCGCGCTCGCGATCGGCGCGGGGTTGATCGCGGCCTGCTGGGCGTTGAGCGAGGCGGTGCGGTTGGTCATGACCTGCCCCATCACGGACGGGCTGATCGCGTCGCGGCTCGAGATCCCGTTCCGCGTCAGGGGTCTCAAGGCACGGCTGTGCGTTCGACACGACAGACTCGTGCTGGACAGCCTGACCTCACGGCGGAAGCGGTCACGTGACGCGGTGGCGGTGCCGTGGCAGGCACTCCGGTTCATCGAGCTGATCAACGTCGAACAGAAGACGGTCTGCCAGGTGCTGGTGTTCTCCGGTCTGCCGCAGGCGCACGCACGCGAATTCGATGTACCCCCTGGTCCCGCGCTGCACATCGTCGGCACCGCGCGCGAACTGCTCGTCCCGGTCACGAACGAGGTCGGACGCGCGGTTCTGCGTGCGGTCGAGGCCCGATCAGCCAATGTGGAAGTCGACGAAGGCCAACTCTCCGAGGACGAGTGGCGGCGGAGAAGCGGTGTCCGGAGGACCAACGCACTCACCCACGTCCAGCGCCGCGCCGGTGTCCACTACCGCACCGACTACCGGCCCTACCGCCTGATTCCCGTGGCGGGCTTCCTGGTGATGCCACTCTTCGCCTTGTCGGGCATGACGCTGTCGCTGATCACGGGATCGAAGGAGTGGCAGGAACAGTTCTACGTCGTGGACGGGGTCGTGACCCCGTGGAACGTCGCGATCCTCGCTGTTGCTTCCATCGGGTTCCTGTACGTCCTGCACCGCTTGGTGGTGAAGAGCTTCCTGAGCTTCATGGAGGGGCAGAACTACATCGAGGCCTACCCCGAACCTCCTGCCCGAGCGAAGGCCGGGACCGTGCCGGGCTCCGGCAAGCGCAAGAAGAAGCGATCACCTGGATCGACATCCACGTGAAACGTCCGGAACGGCCGGCGCGGTAGGTGGTTTCACCTGCCGACAGCCAGGAGGGGCGGTCGGTCATCACCAAGAACACGATCACAGTGGGGCTCATTGGGGTGAGTTGAGAGTTACCCATGATGCCGATGCCACCTCCCCGGCACACCAACCGCGCCGGCGTGGCGAAGTTGATGCGCCGGAACGGGAACCGGCGACAACCGCGCCGACGAGCCGGTCACCGTCGACTCCGAAACCGCCCTCGACGACGCCTTGGCCGACATCCTGGCCAACCCGCAGCCGCACCCGACCGTGGTGTACGCCCAGAACCGGCCAACGGTCGGGCCGGCCGAGTTGCCCGACCACCAACTCAAGTTCGACCTCGACGCCGAGCACCACGTCGCCGCAGTGCACCTATCCGGGCCGAAAGACTTCCTGCCGACCGAGACGACGAGTGACACGGACGACACCGCGGCATGGATCGCCGTGCCCCGACAAGCAGAGAACTGGATGCCCAGCGGTGTGACGCTCTACATCGACAGGGACACCCGCACCGAGTTCCCCCAGGAAGCCACCCTGCCGCTGAACCTGCTCCGCGAACTCCTGCACGAATTCATGCGAACCGGCAAGCGCCCCACGTGCGTCGACTGGCAGCGGACCGACATCTTCTAGCGGCAACGCGGCCCCACGCGCCCGTTGACGGCCGTCTGGGCACGTTTGAGCTTGGTACACCGGAGCTGGGCATCCGCAGCCGCTGCGTCCGCCGAAAAGTCACCAGTAGAACCACCCGGCCGAGTTACTGAGACCTGGAGCACATAGCTGACAACATTTCGTCCGGAGCGACCACCTGCTCCGGATTCGCTCCAGACCAGCCACCGCAGTCCACAGTGGACGGAAAAGCAAGATCGCCCGCCACCTGCATTACCGCAGGTCAGCGGGCGATTCTCATACTATGTTCACTTGTGGAGCTGAGGGGACTCGAACCCCTGACCCTCACACTGCCAGTGTGATGCGCTACCAGCTGCGCCACAGCCCCGTACTGCTTCACGTTCCCCGGCGGGAACCCCCGCCGTTCTCGTGTGGCAATACCGTACATCACCGCCCCGCCGGAACAAAAATCGGGGGTACCCCTGACGCATCTGGCCTGCTAGACCCGTGTGCGTGAGCACCGACGCGCACCCGCTGACCGACCCCGGCGCCGAGGGCGTCGACCCGGAGCGCCGGAGGGAGGTGCAGGAGCGCGGGCTCCGGCGGCTCGTCCGACGCCTCCTCGACGCTGACGGCGTGCAGGCGCGGCGGCTGCGGGAGCGGGGCATCACCGATCACCGGGACGTGTCGCTGGCCGATCTGCCTCGGCTACCGATGGTGACCAAACAGGACTTGTGGGACCACTACCCGCTGGGCTTCCAGGCGGATGATCGGATCGTGTGCGTCCACGGGTCCTCGGGCACGGGTGGCCGCCCCACGCTGGTGCCCTACACGGCCCACGACGTGGACGTCTGGGCGCAGGTGATGGCGCGTGCCCTGGCCGGCGCGGGCGTCACGCGGAGGAGCCTGATCCACAACGCCTACGGGTACGGCTTGTTCACGGGTGGGCTCGGGGTGCACCACGGCGGGATGCGGTTGGGTGCCGCTGTGCTGCCCATCTCGGGCGGGATGACCGAGCGGCAGGTGCGGTTGGTCGCGGACCTCCGGCCTGACGTGCTGTGCTGCACGCCCTCCTACGCGATCCACCTCGGTGAGGCGTTGGCGAAGGCGGGTGTGGAGCCGACGTTCAAGGTCGGGATCTTCGGCGCCGAGCCGTGGACGGAGGAGATGCGCGGTCAGGTGGAGGGGGTCCTGGGGCTCAGAGCGTTCGACATCTACGGCTTGTCGGAGGTGATCGGGCCGGGGGTGGCCTGCGAGTCGTGGGATTCGGTGGGGATGCTCAACGTCGCCGAGGACCACTTCTACGTCGAGGCGGTGGACGTGGAGGGGAATCCGGTGCCGGACGGGACGCCGGGCGAGCTGGTTTTCACCACGTTGACCAAGACGGGGATGCCGCTGCTGCGCTACCGCTCCGGGGACGTGGCCTCGCTCGCCGGGCCCGCGCCGGGCAGTGCCCGGACGTTGCGGCGGATGAGCAAGGTGCTGGGGCGGCGGGACGACATGCTGGTGGTGCGCGGGGTCAACGTGTTCCCCAGCGAGATCGAGGCGGTGTTGCTGGCCGACCCCCGCGTCAGCCCGCACTACCTCGTGGTGGAGGACCGGCGGGACCCCGCGCGACCGGAGCTGCGGGTGGTCGTGGAGAGCACGCCCGAGGCGGGCCGGGAGCTGGCGGGGGCGCTGCGCGAGCGGTTGGGGATCAGCTGCGCCGTGGAGGTGGTCGCCGAGGGGGTGGTGCCGCGCAGCGAGACGGGCAAGGCGAAGCGGCTGGCCCGGTGGAGCGCGGGTCAGCCGCCGGTGCCGGGGCTCACTTGAGCAGGTCGTCCAACCAGCCGCGGTTGCTGACGTCGACCGGCTGGTCGCCGACCGTCACGGTGGGGGTGCCTTCGAAGAACGACGTCTGCTTGGCCTTGTCCAGCTCCGCCGTGGCCAGCGCGTCGTGCTTGCCGGTGTCCACGCAGGTCTTGAACTCCTCCGAGGTGATGCCCAGGTCGGTGCCGAGCTTGACCAGTTCTTCCTTGGTGTAGCCGGGGCCGCCCTCCTCGGGCTGCGCGGCGAACAGGCTGCTGTGGTACTCCCAGAACTTGCCCTGGTCGGCCGCGCAGAGGGCGGCGTTGGCGGACAGGCCGGAGTAGCCCTGGGGCTCGGACATGCGGTTGAGCATGGGCAGCATGTGGTAGCGGGCCTTGAGGGTGCCCGCCTCGATGCGCTCCTTGATCTGCCCGTGGTAGGCCTCTTCGAAGCTGCCGCAGCCGGGGCAGATGAAGTCCTCGTAGATGTCAATGGTGACCTTGGCGTCGTCCTTGCCGACGACGACCACGCCCTCCTCGCGCTGCACGGGCGCGGAGATGCTCTGCGCCTGCTGGGGCGTGAGCTTGGGCTCGTCCTTGGAGGCGCCGGTCCAGATCACGCCGCCGACGACGGCCAGTGCCAGCACGGCGACGACCACCACGCCTGCGATGATCTTGGTGCGGTCGCCGCCCGCCGCGCGTGCCCCCGTGACGGCCTTGGCGGCCCGTTGCTGCTGCTTCTTCTTCCGAGCGTTGCGCTCAGCGCCACCCACGTCCCGATGTCCTTCCCGGCCGACCTGCGTCCCGCAGGCTACCGAGTGATGCTGAGCGGAACCTGAGCGCTCACGCGTCCGGCTGACGCGGGCGGCCCGCCAGGCGCTCGCCGACCGGGAGCTCCGGCCCCTCGTCGAGGGTGCCGCACTCGCCCGCCACGGTCTCGGCGACGTGCGTCTTCTCCTGGCGGGGCAGGGTTTCGGGGGCGAACAGCCAGGCCACCAGCGCGATGACCATGATGCCGCCCGTCACGGTGAACGCGGCGGTGTAGGACAGGTTGTCGGCCAGCACGCCCGCCAGCAGCGGGCCGACGATGGCACCGCTGTCGGCGGCCATCTGGAAGCCTGCCAGCACCGGGCCGCCCTTGCCCTTGGGGCCGATGACGTCGGCGACCACGGCGTTCTGCGGCGGGTTGAGCAGTCCCGCGCCCAGGCCCGCGACCAGCGAGGCGATCATGAATTCCAGCACGCCGGTGCTGAAGCCGAACCAGGTCGTGCCGACGGCGGAGAACACCAGGCCCGCGATGCCCAGCGGTTTGCGGCCGATGGTGTCGGACAGCCAGCCGGACAGGGTCAGCACCACGGCGTTGCCCAGGGCGAACACCGACATGGAGATGCCCGCGACGCTTTCGGTGCTGTGCAGGACCTCGACCACGAACAGCGGCACGAGCGAGACCCGCAGGCCGAACACCGCCCAGCCGTTGGCGAAGCTGGACAGCAGGGACGCCCGGTAGGCCGCGGACTTGAGCGCCGTGCGCACGGTCATGGTCGACTGCGCCTTGGTGGTGTCCTGCGCGGCCACGGCGGAGTTGCGCAGGAACCACCAGACCACGAAGGCGGCGATGAACAGGGCGACGGCGTAGGTGACGAACGGCACCTGGATGGAGATGCCCACCAGGAGTCCGCCGACCAGCGGGCCCGCGATGTTGCCGAGCAGGAAGCCGGTGGCCCACAGGCCGGAGGCGCGGCCGCGCAGCGGGGCCGGGGTGATCCGGATGAGCAGGCCGACCGCGGCGACGGTGAACATGGTGGAGCCGACGCCGGAGAGCGAGCGCAGCACGACCAGCTGCCAGTAGGCGGTGGCGAACCCGCACGCGCCGGTGCCGACCGCGACGATGAGGATGCCGGTGATGTAGACCCGCGTCTCGCCGAGCTTGCTCACCAGTCGCCCGCTGACCGGCGCGAAGACCAGCCGGACGAAGGCGAAGGCGCTGATCACCACCGAGACGGCGGTGCTGCCGACGTTGAAGCTGTTGGCGTAGGCGGGCAGCACGGGGGCGACGATGCCGAACCCGATGGCGATGATGAAGCTGGCCGCGACCAGCACCCACACCTCGCTGGGCAACCGGGGCTTGGTCTTCGTCGCGCCGGCGTCTTCCAGCACAGCTGTCCCCCTCGATCGGTTCTGTTAGCTGTGCTAAGGATATGTCACGGGGCAAATGGGATTCAGTCGAGCAGCTCGTCCACCCTGCGTGCGTACGCCGTCACGGGGTAGCCCTCCGCGAACCCGCACGCCTCGGCGAACCGCTCTCCCGCGCCGCCCTCGGCCACGTGCGCGGCGACCAGCAGCGCGCCCGCCGAGCGCAGCGCCGTGACCACCTCGCCGACCAGCGCGCCGCCCAGTCCGCGACGCCGCCGCGCGGGCCGCACCACCACGTGCTCCACCAGCCCCATGCCGCGCTCGCCGAAGCCCGCGGCGAACCCGCCCAGCCGGTCGCCGTCGTCGACCACCCGGAACACGCAGCGCGGGTCGTCCAGCCGCTGCCCGAGGTGGCGCACCAGCCGGTCCTGCCCGGCCATGCCCAGGTCGTCGGCCAGCAGCGCGCCGATGCCCGCCAGGTCGGTGTCCTCGGCGGGCCGCACCAGCGGCGAGGTGACCGGCGTGCCGCGGTGCACCACGGCCAGCAGCTCCTCCACCGCGTACCAGCCCGCGTCGTCGGCGATGCCCTCGATCTCGGCGACCGTGGTCGGCGAGGCGTAGACGACCGCCTCGGCGCGGCCCACGTCGGCGAAGGTCCGCTCCAGCCGCATCAGGGTGCCCGCGACCTCGGCGGAGGAGCCGTAGAGGGCGCACGCGTGGTTGCCGCCGGGCAGCGGGTTGTCCCGGTTGACCACCACCTGCGCGCAGCCGACCTTGCCGACCTTGCCGTAGCGGACCGCGCCGGAGGCCAGCCGGGCGGCCTCCACCAGCACGGCCAGCTCGCGGGCCCGGTAGGGGTCGAGCAGGTCGGGGTCGTCGGGGTCGCGCAGCGGGTCAACCACCCGTCCAGCCTCGCACGTGCCGCCCCTGCGCCGCCGCGCGGCGAGGCCGCGTTGGCACACTGGTCCACCGTGGAGCTGCCGAACCTGCCCGTGCGCGCGGTGCTGGACGACCTCGTGGCCACGCTGGCCGCGCGCGGCTCGGCGGTGCTGGTCGCGCCGCCGGGCACCGGCAAGACCACGCTGGTGCCGCTGGCGCTGCGGGAGCTCGGCGGGGGCAGGGTGGTGGTCGCCGAGCCGCGCAGGCTGGCCGCGCGGGCCGCCGCCGCGCGGATGGCGGCCCTGCTCGGCGAACCGGTCGGGCGGACCGTGGGCTACGCCGTGCGCGGCGACCGCAGGACGTCCTCCGCCACACGCGTGGAGGTGGTCACGTCCGGGTTGCTGGTGCGGCGGTTGCAGCGCGACCCGGAGCTGTCCGGGGTCGGGACGGTGCTGCTGGACGAGTGCCACGAGCGGCACCTGGACGCGGACCTGCTGCTGGCGCTGCTGCTGGACGCGCGCGCCGGGCTGCGGCCGGACCTGCGGCTGCTGGCGACCTCGGCGACGGTGGCGGCGGACCGGCTGGCCGAGCTGCTGGGCGGCGCGCCGGTGCTGGAGGTCCGGGCCAGGACGTTCCCGGTCGAGGTCGTGCACACCCCGCCCGCGCGGGGCGAGCGGATCGAGGTCTGCGCGGCGCGGGCCGCCCGCCGCGCGTTGTCCGAAGTGGACGGTGATGTGCTGGTGTTCCTGCCCGGTGTGGCGGAGATCCGGCGCACGGCGGCGCTGCTGGACGGCGTGGACGTGGTGCCGCTGCACGGCAGGTTGAGCAGCGGCGAGCAGGACGCGGCGCTGCGGCCGGGTCCGCGCGAGCGGGTGGTGCTGGCCACGGCGGTCGCCGAGTCGAGCCTGACTGTGCCGGGGGTGCGGGCGGTGGTCGACGCGGGGTTGTCGCGGGTGCCCAGGGTGGACCACCGGCGTGGGCTGTCCGGCCTGGCCACGGTGCGGGTCAGCGCGGCGGTGGCCGACCAGCGGGCGGGCCGGGCGGGCCGCGAGGCGCCCGGCCGCGTCTACCGCTGCTGGCCCGAGCACGAGCACAGCACTCTGCCCCGCTACCCGGAGCCGGAGATCCGCACCGCCGACCTGACCCGGCTGGCGCTGGAGCTGGCCTGCTGGGGCGTGCCGGACGGGACCGGCCTGAGCTGGTGGGACGCGCCGCCGGGGGGCGCGCTGGACGCGGGCCGCTCGGTGCTGAGCGCGCTGGGGGCGCTCGACGGCGGCGGCGTGACCGAGCGCGGCAGGCGGATGGCCGAGCTGGGGCTGCACCCCCGCCTGGCGCGGGCGCTGCTGGACGGCGCGGCGGCGGTGGGCGCGCGGCGGGCCGCCGAGGTCGTCGCGGTGCTGGACGAGGACAGCGGCCACGGCGTGGAGCTGGCGGGCCGCCGGGCCGACCCGCGCGAGGTGCGCAGGCTGGCCGCCCTGGTGCGGGACGGCGGGCACGGCGGGGGCGACCCGGCGCTGGTGGTCGCGCTGGCCCACCCGGAGCGGCTGGCGCGGCGGCGCTCCCCCGGTTCGCCGGTGTACCTGATGGCGGGCGGCACGGCCGTGGAGCTGCCGCCGGGCAGCGGGTTGGCCGACGCGGAGTGGCTGGCCGTGGCGGTGGCCGACCGCGAGCCGGGCCGCAGCCACGGGCGCGTGCGGCTGGCCGCGCGCGCCGACGAGGAGTTGGCGCTGCGCGCCGCGCCGACCCTGCTGCACGAGGTCGACGACGTGCGGTGGGACGGCGACGTGGTGGCCCGGCGGGTGCGCAAGCTGGGCGCGATCACGTTGTCCAGCAGGCCTTTGCACGACTTGGTGCACCTTCAGGAGGCGCTGCGGCAGGGGTTGCGCGCCGAGGGGCTGGGCCTGCTGCGCTGGGACGCCGACGGGCTGCGCACGCGCGAGCGGATGGCGTTCCTGCACCGCGTGCTCGGTGACCCGTGGCCGCCGGTGGACGACGAGGCGCTGCTGGACGTGGTCGACCTGGGCGAGGCGCGCAAGCGGGCGGACCTGGCCCGGATCAGCGGTGAGCAGGTGGTGCGCTCGGTGCTGCCGTGGCCCGCGGCGGCGCGGTTCGACGAACTGGCACCCGACCGCATGGAGGTCCCCTCGGGTTCCCGGGTCCGGCTGGACTACTCGGGCGCGGAGCCGGTGCTGCCGGTGAAGGTGCAGGAGGTGTTCGGCTGGACGGAGACCCCGCGCATCGCCGACGGCCGCGTGCCGGTGGTGCTGCACCTGCTGTCGCCTGCCGGGCGGCCGACGGCGGTGACCGGTGACCTGGCCTCGTTCTGGCGCACGGGTTATCCGCGGGTGCGGGCGGAGCTGCGGGGCCGCTACCCCAAGCACCGCTGGCCCGAGGACCCGTTGACCGCGCCACCGGCCCGCCGCTGATCCCGCCCACCGCCGCCCGCTCGAAGTGCGGGAACGGGGGGTGCGCCATAATCTGCTAAAACATGAAACATTTATCACGTAGGAGATTCATCGGCCTCACCGCCCTCGCCGCGGGCACCGCACTGACCACCGGCCGGGCGCACGCCACCACCACCCACTACCCCGCCATCGTCGTCGGCAGCGGCTACGGCGGCGCGGTCTCCGCCCTGCGCCTGGGCGAAGCGGGCGTGCGGACCCTGGTCCTGGAGATGGGGCAGCTGTGGAACCAGCCGGGCTGGGACGGCGAGGTCCACTGCGACATGATCAACCCCGACAAGCGGTCCATGTGGTTCAAGAACCGCACCGAGGCCCCGGTGGACGGGGTGCTGTTCCTGGATCTGGCCAACCGCCCGATCCAGCGCTACGCGGGCGTGCTGGACCGGGTCAACTACGGCGACATGGGCGTCTACCTCGGCCGCGGCGTCGGCGGCGGCTCGCTGGTCAACGGCGGCATGGCGGTGGTGCCCGACCGCGCCTACTTCGAGCAGATCCTGCCGCAGGTCGACGCCGCGGAGATGTACTCCCGCTTCTTCCCGCTGGCCAATCGGGTGCTCCGGGTCAACCACATCCCCCAGCCCTACTTCGAGGGCAGCGAGTACTACCGGTTCTCCCGGCTGTCCCGCACGGTCGCGGGCCGCGCGGGCTACGGCACCACGTTCGTGCCCAACGTGTACTCCTTCGACTACATGGCGCGCGAGGAGCGCGGCGAGGTGCCGAAGTCGGCGCTGGCCACCGAGGTCATGTACGGCAACAACCACGGCAAGGTCAGCCTGGACAAGAGCTACCTCGCCGACGCGGTGGGCACCGGCAACGTCACCATCGCGCCGCTGCACCAAGTCGTGCGGATCGAGCCCGAGGGCACCGGCTACGCCCTCACCGTCCGCGAGATCACCCCCGACGGCGAACTGGTCGCCGAGAAGCGCCTCACCTGCGGGCACCTGTTCCTCGGCGCGGGCAGCCTCGGCACCACCGAGCTGCTGCTGCGCGCCCGCGATACCGGCGCCCTGCCCGCGTTGAGCGCCGAGATCGGCGAGGGCTGGGGCCCCAACGGCAACGTGATGATCGCCCGCGGCAACCACCTGACCGAACCCACCGGGTTCCAGCAGTCGTCGATCCCGGTGCTGGCCATCACCGCGGACGACGTGCTGGCGGAGATCGCGCCCGTGCCCGCGGGCATCGAGACCTACGTCAGCCTCTACCTGGCGATCACCAAGAACCCCGAGCGCGGCCGGTTCGTCTACGACGCCGCGGCGGACAAGGCGGTGCTCCAGTGGACCCGCGCGCAGGCCGCGCCGGGGCTGGAAGCCGCCAAGGCGGTGTTCGACCGGATCAACGACGCCAACGGCACGACCTACCGGTACGACGTGTTCGGCAGCAGGCGGGCCTTCGCCGACGACTTCTGCTACCACCCGCTGGGCGGGTGCGTGCTGGGACGGGCCACCGACGTCTACGGGCGGGTGAAGGGCTACCGGAACCTGTACGTCACCGACGGGTCGCTGATCCCCGGCTCGTTGGGCGTGAACCCGTTCGTCACCATCACGGCGCTGGCCGAGCGCAACGCCGCCCGCGTGCTGGCCGAGGACTTCTGACCCAACGGGGCTGTATCCGCTCCGCCTCCCGGCGGGGTGGCAGCCGTGGAACCGGCCGCAGCGGCCGACTCATCCGGCCGCTGCGGTTTTCCGTGTCGCACCGGCAATGCCGCAAAAGCGTCAATGCGGATCACCGCGGAAATTCGAACCGTAGTATTGCGGATTTATCGGGCGAGTAGGCGGCCTTAATCGATCCACTCGCGGAACCGCGTGGGTAGTGAGCGACGAAGCGACATGGGAGTGGTTGAAGGGCAGCATCCGCCGTCGACATGAGGACGTGCATGAAGGGCACCGCCGCGGAGCCCCCGGACGCCGATCCGGGCGGCACCGTCTTACCCAGCGACGTTGCGCGCTGCCTCGATGGCACCGGCGACGCCGCTCTCACAGATGAGATGATCATCGGACACATCCGTGAACGCGGCTTCGCGGACCCGGTCTGGGAAGCTCTCCGCACCCGGCTTGTCGTGCACGGTCTGGGATTCGTTACACCGCTGATCGAATCCGGCGCCATCTTCGCCAGCTGCCGCCGACGGGGATGGCACCTGCACCAGCAGGTCGTGCTGCCCGCGGATGCCGAAGAACTGGCCATGGACGTGGTGGTCGACGGATTCACGCTGTTCACCGAACGCGGCATTACCGACAAGCAGTGGACAGCCGCGAGTGGCCTGACGTTGCGTCAGTACTTCGAGAACTCCTGCGTCCTGAGCTTCCCCAACGCGTACCGGAAGTGGCAACGCGGCAGGCGCGACTGGCAGGACGTCCAGCTGCTGGAGGCGTGGTCGCCCATCGAGCGGCACATGACCGGCAGATCGGCGGAGGACGCCGTGCTCGCCCAGGCAGTCGTGGACTCCGTCTTCGAACACGTCGGCCAGGACGCGGGCACGGTGCTCTTCCTCGCCGACCAGAACTTCTCGCACGCGGAGATCGCCGCGCTCCTGCGGCTCACACCACGCGCGGTGGAGGGACGGCTCCGCCGAGCACGACAAGCCGCCCGCGCATCGATCGTGGAAGGAGGCCGGTGATGTCCACGACTGACCTCTCGACCGGTTTGCACCGCAGGGTTGACCCCGACGCGGTGGAGCACTCGTCGCTCGGTGACCCCACCGCGAGCGGGCTCTCCAGGCGGGTGCGGGCCAGTGCGGCCTCCGCTCTGGTCGAGCGCACGGCGCGGGTGCGTC
Organism: Saccharothrix coeruleofusca; assembly: GCF_017876325.1. Classification (NCBI taxonomy): domain Bacteria; kingdom Bacillati; phylum Actinomycetota; class Actinomycetes; order Pseudonocardiales; family Pseudonocardiaceae; genus Saccharothrix; species Saccharothrix coeruleofusca. Next base: position 49,222 of record NZ_JAGINV010000001.1, on the reverse strand, counting down.
CCCCCGGTCCGGTCGACCCGCCACCGGTGTCGGTCCTGTCCACCGACCAGGACGGCTTGAACAGCCAACTGGGTCACGCGCTGACAGGTGACCGCAGGGCGGTCGAACGGCTCCTCACCTCCATCAGGCCGATGGTGGTGCGGTACTGCCGCGCCAGGGTCGGCGGCCACGGACGCTCGTTCGCATCGGCCGATGACGTGGCCCAGGAGGTCCTGCTGGCAGTCCTGAAGGCCCTGCCCGGCTATCGGGACCAGGGACGACCGTTCCTGGCGTTCGTCTACGGCATCGCCGCCCACAAGGTGGCCGACGCGCACCGCACCACGGCGCGGAACCGAGCGGAACTGGTGCCGGAAGTCCCCGATGGTCCCGACGACCAGGCCGGGCCCGAGCAGCGCGCGATGCAGGGCGAGCTGTCCCAGCGGATGGCCGAGCTGCTGAAGGTCCTGCCGGAGAAGCAGCGGGAAATCCTCTTGTTGCGGGTGGTGGTCGGCCTGTCGGCCGAGGAGACCGCCGAGGCTGTGGGGTCCACCCAGGGCGCGGTCCGGGTGGCGCAGCACCGCGCTCTGAACAGGCTGCGAAAGGCCCTGGACGTGATGGTGAGGTGCTGAGCCGTGTCGATCCGCAGTGGGGCAGCTCTCGCGGCCGCCCTTCCCCCCTTGGCCGTGTCCATGTACGTCGCCGGAATGCCGTGGTACGCCTGCGTCGTACTCGGTCTGTGCACGCTGGGAACGCACGTCATACGGCAGTACTGGCTGTTCCGGCTCGGCTGCAAAGCCCTTGAGAAGTCCCCTGCGGCCCAAGTGCCCGCACTGGTGGCGGCGTTGCTGAACGAGCGGCCCGCGAACTCCGGGCGACCAGGCAGGAGGAGAGGGTAGCTCCTGATCGCCTCGGGCAGGCCGTCGTCCACGACTTGAGGCGAGCGCACCGTCGTCAAGATCGACGAACGGGTGGGGCTCATGGCCGTATGCGACCACGAGCCCCACCCCGGTGAACTGCTGCCAGGGTCCACCCGGCACGACCGCGCCACCGGCCAACCATCACCGGATCCCCGATCGCCTACGGCCGCCAGCCCGGTCGCGCAACGCTCGTCTAGGCCGCGGCGCGCTCGGCGAGCGGGCGGCGGCGCAGGCCGGGGTCGTGCACGGCAGGCGGCTGGTAGTTCTGGTCGAGGGCACCGATGTTGGTGCCGGGCGGCACGATGTCGTCGATGCGGTCGAGGACGTCGTCGGTGAGCCGGACCTCGATGCCTGCCAGCAGGTCGTCGAGCTGGGGCATGGTCCGAGGACCGAGCAGTGCGCTGGTGACGCCGGGGTGGGCGATGACGAAGGCCATCGCGAGGTGGGTCATCGGCAGGCCCGCTTCGGCGGCCAGCGGAACGAGCTGCTCGACGACGTCGAGCCTGCGTTCGTCGCTGAGGTGCTTGAGCAGGTGGGCCCGGCGCAGGTCGTTCCGCTCGCCCTTGCGGACGCGTCCGGTGAGCAGGCCCTGGCCGAGCGGGCCCCAGATCAGCGTGCCCATGCCGAAGCGCTGGGCCAGCGGCAGCACTTCGCGTTCGATGCCGCGGTTGAGGATGGAGTAGGCCGCCTGCTCGGCGCGGAACCGCGCCAGGCCGCGCCGTTCGGCGACCCACTGGGCCTCGACGATGTCGGACGCGAGGCTCTGGGATGTGCCGATCGCGCGGATCTTGCCCGCGCGGAGCAGGTCGGTCAGCGCGGAAAGCGTTTCCTCGACGTCGGTCGTGGGATCGGTGCGGTGCAGCTGGTAGAGGTCGATGTGGTCGACCCGCAGGCGCCGCAACGAGTTCTCGACCGCGGTGACGATCCAGCGCCGGGACGCGCCTTGGTGGTGCGGATCGTCGCCGACCTGGCGGCCGAACTTGGTGGCGAGCACGACATCGTCGCGGCGGCCCCGCAACGCTTTGCCGACGACCTCTTCGGAGTCGCCGTAGGCGTCGGCGGTGTCGATGAAGTTGATCCCCGCGTCCAGCGCCTTGTGGATCATGCGCGCGGAGTCGTCCGGGTCGGGGTTGCCGAAGGACGTCGCGAACATCATCGCGCCGAGCGCGTACGGGCTGACCTTGATCCCGGTCCGGCCGAGGGTGCGGTAGTGCATGGGTTCTCTCCCGCCGAGGTGCCGATCCGCGCGGATGCCGTACGCTGACCGTAAGTGGAAAGCTATTCCGGAACTATACGGAAAGGCTTTCCGGTTACGCAACCGGGAGGGACGAAGTGACCCAGCAGACCCGACGGCGGCGCGCCGACGCCCAGCGCAACGTCGAGGCCCTCGTCGAGGCGGCGCGGACGGTCTTCGACACCTCCGGCGTGGACGCCCCGGCCAAGGAGATCACCGACCTCGCCGGAGTCGGCGTCGGCACGCTCTACCGGCACTTCCCCCAGCGCTCGGACCTGGTCAAGGCCGTCGTGCGGACCGGGATCGACGCCGTCGCCGACGCGGGCCCCGAGCTGAGCGCCACCCACCCGCCCGCGCGGGCGCTCTCGCTCTGGATCGACCGGTTCATCGAACTCCTCGAGACCAAACGCGGGCTCGCCTCGGCCCTGCACTCGGGCGATCCGGCGTTCGAAGGGCTGCCCGGCTACTTCATGGAGCGGCTGGGCCCCACGCTCACGGCCCTGCTCGACGCGGCGGCCGCCGACGGCGCGATCCGCGACGTCCTCGACGCCGAGGACCTCCTGTACGCGATCGCGTTGTTGTGCCGTCCCGTACCCGGCCGCGAGTCGGGGCACGGCAGGCGCATGGTCGCCGTCCTCGTCGACGGCCTCCGCTACGGCGCGGGCTGAAGGGCTGCCGCGAGCGCGCTCACGCCCTGGTCCGCGCACCCGTCGTCCGTCGTCCGTCTCCGCGTCGGTTCACAGCCCGCGCGGGCACCTCAGTCCGACCGCATCGCCGCCCGCCGCGCCGCCAACGCCGGGATCGCCGCGATCTTCTCAGCGGACAGCCGCTCCCAGAGCAGTCCGTGCGGCCTCCTCGGCTCCGGGCAGCGGATGACCTCCTCCGCTGTCACGATCACGTCGAGGCCGAAGTCGTGCTCGGCCTCGGGCAGGTCGTCGTCCACGACCTGAAGCGGGTGCACCGTCGTCACGATCGCCGTCTCCGGTGAGATGAGCCCGGCTTCCTGGAGCAGCGCCAGTTCGATGTCGGCGTAACCGGCCCCCTTGCCGAGCCGCACGCCGCGCCGGTTCACCGCCACGCTGCCGCACACGACGATGTCGACGGCCCGCATCGCGTCGACGTCGACCGGCCGCCCGACCTTGGTCGCGGTGCGCCGATCGGCAGTCTCCTCTGGCGACATCGCGGGCATGGCTGGGTCCAGCAGGAGGAAGGGCTGCTCCCCGGCCAGCTTCGGCACGGCCATGTAGAGCAGCTTGCCCTCGCGCAGAGCACGGGCGCGGACGGGTTCCTGGGCGGTGTCCGGCACCGCCTTGACCACCCGCGCGCCGCGCCACTCCGGAAGTCCGGCCAGCCGTACGGCGGCTTCCCCCGCACCGGAGAACGATGGGATGCGACCGTGGACACCGGGCGGAACGACGCGTTCGCGTTCGAGCAGCATCCAGACGCGCTCACGGGCGACCCGCTTCACCTGGTCGACGTCAGCCACCTCGGGCCTCCTTCGTCACGATGAGGGACATGCGCCACCGCCGCTGCGGACTCCGGTGCAGGCGGCGACCACGGCATGCTGGAACCAGGGTGTGTTCGTCCGCCGATGACGAGGAGTTTCCATGTCCCTCCAGAGCTCCCAAGTCAGCATCCGGACTCTGGACGGTCTCCGACTTCGCGGCACACTGCTGACCGCGAACACCCCGGCGGAGCAAGCCGTCGTCATGGTCCATGGTGGTGGCGTCACCCGCGAGGAGGGCGGCTTCTTCACCCGTCTTGCCGCCGGCCTGGCTGAAGCGGGCGTCGCCTCGCTGCGTTACGACCTGCGCGGGCACGGTGAGAGCGACGGCCGCCCCGAGGAGTCCTCGCTGGCGGCTCATCTGAATGACATCCGGGTCGCTCTCGGCCACCTTCGGGAGGCGACCGGCACGTCGTCCACCAGTCTGCTCGGTGCCAGCTTCGGCGGCGGCCTGGCGGCCTACTACGCGGCGAAGCGGCCCGATCAGCTGACGCGCCTGGTCCTGCTGAACCCGCAGCTCGCCTACAAGGACCGCTACATCGATCAGCAGCCGCACTGGTCGCGCGACTTCCTGGACGACGCCAAGGCGCGGGAGTTGGCCACCAAGGGCTACATCAACCACTCGCCGACCGTGAAGCACAGCCGGGCGCTATTGAACGAGGTCTTCTGGATCAGGCCTCACGAGGTGCTGGGTGAGATCACCGCGCCCACCCTGATCGTGCACGGCACCGAGGACACCTTCGTCCCGGTCGAGACATCGAGGGCTGCTGTCCATCAACTCCGCGCACAGCACCGGCTCGTCGAGATCGAAGGCGCCCAGCACGGGTTCGCGGTGCATGAAGATCCCGAGTACCGCGACCCGCGGAGCCGGGAGTGGCAAGCCTTCGTGATCCGGACCGTCCGGGAGTGGTTCACCGCGGCTTCGTGATCATGCCGATCAGGACGTCACAGCCTCGCGAAGAGCACGCGGTCCCGGCCGGTTGTGCCAGGGTGCCAGGGTTTCCAGGACGCGGGCGAGCTCGCGCTTGGTCCGCCCCGAGCCCACTGTGGTCGCCAGTCGCGCGGCCACCACACCTTCCTCGGCCGCGTCGTCGGGTTCCCCGCTGAGCGCGAGGGCGCTCGCGCGCCGTGCGCGGAAGTAGCCCTCGTCACGTCGCGAGAGCCCGCCTCCGGACAGGACCTCGCCGAACAGGGTGGCCGCTCGGCCTGGCCTGCCCGCTTCGAGGTGGCAGGTGGCGGCACGAAGCCGGTGCACGCCCTCGTCGTAGCGCACACCGAGATGGGCGTACCGCTCGTCACCGGCATCGTCGGCATCGGCGAGCCGTCGAGCGTCGTCGAGCTTTCGCTGGACCAGGGCGAGGGGTTCGCCGAGCATCGCCATGCCCAGCGCCTCCTGCTGCGTCACCTCGGCGCGCACCTTCGGCGGCAGTTGCCAGGGGCCGTGCTGCGCGGCCCGCGCCAGGGTCAGCACGCGCAGGCCGTCCCGCTCCTCATAAGCCATCTGCGACTTCCTGAGCAGCACGTACCCCTGCATGGGCAGGTCGCCCGCCTCCTGCGCCCACTCGATGGCGCGGTCGTGCCAGAAGCTCGCGGTGACCGGCTCGCGTGAATCGCGGTACAGCCACGCGGCGAACTCCGCGGCGTCAGCGCCGACCGCCAGCAGCGAACGGCGCACGGCGGGCGTGGCCGCACGCGCGTGCTCGTCGACCACACCCAGGATGCCGAGCACGGCGGGCAGCACCGTGGCAGCGCCCTGGGCGCCGTCGTTCGCCTTGCACGTGGCGAGCCGATCGCGGAAGTGGTCGATCACCTCCCCGTCGAGGTAGCGGCGAGGCTGCTCCACCGCGCTCGCCACTCGGCGCAGTTCCTCCGAACCGAGTTTGACCAGGGCGGCCACCGCGATCCCACATCCCAGCAGGGAACGACGATCCACAGCGCTCACATCCTTCGAGTCCGAGAAGAATCCGCGTTCTCCGCGTTCACTGACGGCGCAGCACCCGATCACCGCCGCGCATCGAGGAGCACCCGCACCGCCGCACTGATTCCACGTATTCGCAGAATCATCGATCGACCGGACATCGACGGGCTTCAGCAACTCCTCCAACCGCTCCATGCCGACCTTGAGCAGCCTGGCCATCTTGGGACGCTTGTACGGCAGTGGTTCGCGTTCACCCGCGTCCCAGCGCACCACCGTGGAGCGATCGACTCCCATGGCTTCCGCGAAGGACTCCTGGGTGAATCCGGCCGCCTTGCGCGCCCGAGCGAGATCGGTCCGCCTTACCGCCATCGGGTGACCTCCCTGGCGTTGCCCTGTTCACAGCCCATCCCATTCCGCCTGGTCAGGAGCGCCACTGCGGCCTTGTGGGCGCACCAGAGCGGCAATGTGTCCCTGTTGATCACATCACCGGAATTCCACCCTTACTCGCAACCTCAACGCCAGGCAATGCATTCCAGAGTAACCCAGGAGGATTGACCCACGGACTACCTCCCAGCGGCCTGTCGCATCGGTTCCGACAGCTACGGGCCGACAAATATTCACATAACTCGGACGGCGGAACGAATTGGCGATGCCCTACATGACGGGAATGTTCACATGACCGGGGGAAGCGCGGTCGAGCGGATGACCGCACCCGAAGTCGTCCGCGCGGTGGCGCGCGAAGCTCCACCGCGACGGTTCGCCATCGTGGAGGAGTACGGCGACGGGGAGGACGCCCGCGTCGCGGGCTACGGCCTGGCCTACGACGACCACGCCCAGGTCAACTCGGTGGAGGGCGACTTCCCGCTGAAGTCCCGCAACGCCGAGACCGCCCGCGCCGTGTTCGAGCTCAGCTCGAACTGGACCGGGGCGCGGCGGGTGCACCTGGTGTGGCTGGACCGGTAGCGAAGGCCCCGGCAACGGCAGCGGCCCCGTCCCAACCGGGACGGGGCCGCTGCGATGAGTGGAGGTGCCGGGAATCGAACCCGGGTCCTCTGCCGGCTCATCAAGGCTTCTCCGTGCGCAGTCCGCTACGCCTCTACTCGACCCCGGTGATCACGCGGACAAGTCACCGTGACGGGCCCAGTCACTGTGGGTGTCCCAACCGGTCCCCGTGACCGGGACCGGCGGTGAGCCTCCTAGCTGATGCCGGCGACCGGAGCGGAGGCACCTCCGGGCCGACAGCGTTGCCTCTAGCCTCAGGCGGCGAGGGCGAACGCGCGCTTGTCGTTAGACTCGGCGCTTATTGGTTTGCGATGACGCTTGCGGTGGTCTCTCGCCTGCACCGGCACGCTTCCCTTGAATCGACGCACAAAGTCGAAACCGTTCACCCCCTGGTCGGGTCCTGCTGATCTCCGCACCCATCATAACGCCTCCACCCCCCTGGTTCATTCCAGATACCGCCGGTAGGGCTGTCCCCACCCCCCGCACGCGGGCTGACCTGATGGTTCGGCGGCGGGCGCGGCGTCATGCTGGTCTGGCACACCGGACCTGAGGCGGGGACATGACACGAGCACGAGCCGACATCGCACGCACCAGCGGCTACTTCCTGGTGAGCCTGTTCACCGGCGTGTTCTGGTTCTCACTGCTCGTCCCGCTGCTCGCGGTGAGCGTGGGGACCGCGGTGGTGTGGGTGGGGCTGCCCCTGCTCGCGCTCACCGGGCTGCTGGCGCGCGGCGCCGCCGACATCGAGCGCTCCTGGCTGCGCGTGACGCTGGGGGTGGACCTGCCCAGACCGTACCGGCCGCTGCCGGAGGGCAACCTGTTCAGCCAGGCCCGCGGTCTGCTCACCGACCCGGCGACCTGGCGGGACCTGCTGTACTGGGTGATCATGCTGCCGCTCGGCATCATCGAGTTCACCATGGTCATGGCGCTGTGGCCTGCCGTGCTGGCGCTGGCCCTGCTGCCGTTCTACCAGCAGTGGCTGCCCTACCACTTCGAGGTGGACCTGGGCTGGCTGGGCACCTGGGTGGTCGACGACTTCCTCTCCAGCCTGCCGGTGACGGCGCTGGGGGTCGCGCTCGGCCTGGTGCTGCTGCCACTGTTCAAGGTCGTCGCGCGGGGCCACGCCGCCCTGGCGCGCGTGCTGCTGGGGCCCTCGCGGACCAGCGTGCTCTCCGCCGAGGCGCAGCGGCTGCACGCCAGCCGCGCCCGTGGTGTGGAGGCGGCCGAGGCTGAGCGCCGCCGCATCGAGCGCGACCTGCACGACGGGGCGCAGCAGCGGCTGGTGTCGGTGGCCATGGGGCTGGGCCGGGCGCGCGGCAAGCTCGACAGCGACCCGGACGCCGCGCGGGAGCTGATCGCCGAGGCGCACGCGGACGCCAAGCTGGCCATCTCCGAGCTGCGGGACCTGGCGCGCGGCATCTACCCGTCCGTGCTGGGCGACCGCGGGCTGGACGCCGCGCTGTCCTCGCTGGCGGCGAGGTGCCCGATCCCGGTCTCGGTGTCGGTCGAGGTCGACCCGCGCCCGCCCACGGCGGTGGAGAGCACGGCCTACTTCACCGTGGCCGAGGCGCTGACCAACATCGCCAAGCACTCCGGCGCCACCGAGGCGCAGGTGAAGGTCACCCGCACGGACAGCTCCGTGGTCGTGGAGATCACCGACAACGGCCACGGCGGGGCCGTCGTCCGTCCGGGGGGCGGGCTGGCCGGGCTGGCCGACCGTGCTGCCACCATTGACGGTGTCGTCGTCGTGGTGAGCCCGGTGGGGGGACCGACTGTGATCCGGACGGAGTTGCCGTGCGCGTGGTGATCGCCGAGGACTCGGTGCTGCTCAGGATGGGTGTGCAGCGCCTGCTGGCGGACGAGGGCATCGAGACGGTGGCGGCGGTGGAGGACGGCGAGGCCCTGCTGGTCGCCATCGAGGAGCACCGGCCGGACCTGGCCCTGGTGGACGTGCGGATGCCGCCGACGTTCACCGACGAGGGGCTGCGGGCGGCCATCGAGGCCCGCAAGCGCATCCCGAACCTGCCGGTGCTGGTGCTCTCCCAGTACGTGGAGGAGCGCTACGCGGTGGACCTGCTGGCGGGCGGCGCCAACGGCGTCGGCTACCTGCTCAAGGAGCGGGTGGCCGACGTGGCCGAGTTCGTCGCCGCGCTGCGCCGGGTCGCCGAGGGCGGCACCAGCATCGACCACGAGGTGATCACGCAGCTGATGGTGCGCAACCGGCGCAACCCGGTCGACTCGCTGACCCAGCGGGAGCGCGAGGTGCTGGGCCTGATGGCGCAGGGGCTGTCCAACGCGGCCATCGCGGCGTCGCTGGTGGTCTCCGACGGCGCGGTGGAGAAGCACGTGGGCAACATCTTCGCCAAGCTCGGGCTGGAGCCCAGCAACTCCGAGCACCGGCGGGTGCGCGCCGTGCTGGCCTACCTGAACCTGGGGTGACCGGCGGGCCGCCCCGGTCGTTTCAGTAGCGGCCCTTCAGCGCCCGGCCGTGGGCCTTGGCGATCTCCCGCTGCGCGTCCCGCTTGGCCAGGTCCTGGCGCTTGTCGTAGGCCTTCTTGCCCTTCGCCAGCGCCAGTTCGACCTTGACGTAGCCGTCCTTGAAGTACATCTGCAGCGGGATCAGCGACAGGCCGCTCTCCTTGGTCTTGCCGATCAGCCGCTCGATCTCCTTGCGGTGCAGCAGGAGCTTGCGCTTGCGCCGGACCTCGTGGTTGGTCCAGGTCCCCGCCACGTACTCGGGGATGTGCAGCGCGTGCAGCCAGACCTCGCCGTCGTCGACCTGGGCGAAGGCGTCCACCAGGGACGCCCGGCCCATCCGCAGGCTCTTGACCTCGGTGCCCACCAGCACCACACCGGCTTCGTAGGTGTCGAGGATGGTGTAGTCGTGCCGAGCCTTGCGGTTCGACGCGATCACCTTCTGACCGCGCTCCTTGACCATGGTGGAAATGCTACGCGAGCGGGCCAGCGCTTAAAGCCGCACGTACAGGCGCAGCGTCACGTAGCCGGTCAGCGCGGAGATCAGCACCGACACGCCGAGCAGCACCGGGGACAGCAGCAGCACGTCCAGCAGGTTCAGCGGGGAGAAGATGTTCGCCCGGAACAGGTCGCCCAGCACCCGGTCCAGCAGGAACAGCTTGAACACCGCCAGCAGGCCGACCGCGCCCACCGCGCCGATGATGCCCGCGACCACCGCCTCGATGAGGAACGGCAGCTGGGTGTACCACCGCGTCGCGCCCACCAGGCGCATGATGTTGACCTCGGTGCGCCTGGTGTAGGCCGACAGCTGGATGGTGTTGGAGATCAGCAGCAGCGCGGCGAACGCCTGGAGCACCGCCAGCGCCAGCACGCCGTCGCGCACGCCGGTGAGGAAGTCGGACAGCCTGCTCAGGACCTGCCCCTGGTCGTTGACCGACTTCACGCCCGCCTTGCCGGTGAACGCCTGCACGATCACGTCGGCGCGCTCGGGGTCCTCCAGCTTGACCCGGAAGGTGGACGGGATGGCCTCCGGGCGGGCCAGCTTCACCAGTTCCGGCTGGGCCTCGAAGATCTTCTTGAACCGCTCGTAGCCCTTCTCGCGGTTCTCGTAGACCACCGACTCCACCCCGGAGGTGGTCTCCAGCGCGCTGCGCAGGCCCGCGCAGGGCTGCTGGGTGCAGTCCTTGTCGTTGGCGCTGACTTCGCTGGTCAGCAGGACCGAGACTTCCAGCTGGCTCAGGTAGTCGTCCTGCATCCGGCCGACCATCAGCACGATGAGCAGACCGACGCCGAACAGGAAGAGCGAGATCGCGGTCGTGAGGATCATCGCGATGGTCATCGTGACGTTCCGGCGCAGGCCGGTGACGACCTCGCTGAACACGAAGCTGGTACGCATCGGGGGGAGCGTTCCTCGGGGGTCGGGGGGAGGGTGTCGCGGGTCAGCGGCCGACGCCGTAGACGCCGCGCGCGTCGTCTCGGATGATCCGCCCCTGGTCCAGTTCGACCACGCGGCGGCGCATCGAGTCGACGATCGAGTGGTCGTGGGTGGCCATCAGCACCGTGGTGCCGGTGCGGTTGATCCGCTCCAGCAGCAGCATGATGTCCTGGCTGGTGTCGGGGTCGAGGTTGCCGGTGGGCTCGTCGGCCAGCAGCACCAGCGGCCGGTTGACGAACGCGCGGGCGATGGCCACCCGCTGCTGCTCGCCGCCGGAGAGCTCGTGCGGCATCCGGTCGGCCTTGCCGTCCAGGCCGACCAGCTGCAGCACCTCGGGCACCACCTTGACGATGGTGCTGCGCGGCTTGCCGATGACCTCCAGGGCGAACGCCACGTTCTCCGCGACGGTCTTGTTGGTCAGCAGCCGGAAGTCCTGGAACACGCAGCCGATGGACTGGCGCAGGCGGGGGACCCGGCGCCGGGACATCTTGGCCACGTCGAAGTTGGAGACGTACACCCGGCCCTTGCTGGGCACCTCTTCGCGCAGCAGCAGGCGCAGGAAGGTGGACTTGCCCGAGCCGGAGGGACCGATGAGGAACACGAACTCACCCTTGCCCATCTCGACGGACACGTTGTCGAGGGCGGGGCGCGGGGAGGTCTTGTAGACCTTGGACACGTGTTCGAGGCGAATCACGAGGCGCGAGTCTACTCATCGACCGGGTGAAGTCTTCGTCTCACCCGGTCGGCGGTGGGTGGGACGAAGACTTGACCGATCACGCCGACTGCCGCTGCTTGCGCCAGCGGATGCCCGCCTCCAGGAAGTCGTCGATCTCGCCGTCGAGCACCGCCGACGGGTTGCCGACCTCGTGCTCGGTGCGCAGGTCCTTGACCATCTGGTAGGGGTGCAGCACGTAGGAGCGCATCTGGTTGCCCCAGCTGGAGCCGCTGTCCTTGAGCGCGTCCATCTTCGCCTGCTCCTCCTGCCGCTGCCGCTCCAGCAGCTTGGCCTGCAGGACCGCCATCGCGGTGGCCTTGTTCTGCAGCTGCGAGCGCTCGTTCTGGCAGGACACCACGATGCCGGTGGGCAGGTGCGTGATGCGCACCGCCGAGTCGGTGGTGTTGACGCCCTGGCCGCCGGGGCCCGAGGAGCGGTACACGTCGACCCGCAGGTCCTTCTCGTCGATGTCGACGTGGTCGGACTGCTCGACCACGGGCACCACCTCGACGCCCGCGAACGAGGTCTGGCGGCGGCCCTGGTTGTCGAACGGGGAGATGCGCACCAGGCGGTGGGTGCCCTGCTCGACGCTGAGCGTGCCGTAGGCGTAGGGGGCGGTGACGCGGAAGGTGGCGGACTTGATGCCCGCCTCCTCGGCGTAGGAGGTGTCGAACACGTCCACCGCGTAGCCGTGCCGCTCGGCCCAGCGCGAGTACATGCGCAGCAGCATCTCGGCGAAGTCCGCGGCGTCCACGCCGCCCGCCTCGGCGCGCACCGTCACCAGCGCGTCGCGCTCGTCGTACTCGCCGGAGAGCAGGGTGCGCACCTCCAGGGAGGAGATCTCCTCGCGCAGCTTGGCCCGCTCGGCGTCGGCCTCGGCCAGGCTGCCCGCGTCGCCCTCGTCCTCGGCCAGCTCGTGGAGCACGCTCAGGTCGTCCAGCCTGCTGCGCAGCGCGGTGATGCGCCGCAGCTCGCCCTGCTTGTGGGAGAGCTGGCTGGTGACGCGCTGCGCCTTCTCCTGGTCGTCCCAGAGGTCCGGGCGGGCCGCCTGCTCCTCCAGCTCCGCGACCTGGGCGCGCAGGGCATCGAGGTCCATCACCGCCTCGATGCTGGCCAGCGTCGCGGAGAGGTCCTTGATGTCTGCTTCGACGTCCGGGTTCACGGCAGAAGATTACGCCAGGACCGGCCGCTCAGCGCGACCGGTCGGCGAGCCTCAGGCCGTGGGGACGGCGTCGAGCAGCTTGAGCACGGCCTTGGCGTGGGCCAGGGCGAACTCGGCCACCGCCTTGGAGTAGGCGTCCTCGGCGCCCTTCACCGCCGCCCGCGCGGCCTCCTGGTCCGCGCTGTAGCGGGCGCGGGCGGCGTCCACCAGGCCCTGCCGCTGCTTGGGGGTCAGCGAGCCCGCGTGCACCATCCGCAGGATCAGCGGGCTGCGCAGGTGGTCCGGCCCCGGCTCGGACAGCAGCCAGTTCTTGAACGCCTTCTTGCCCGCCGCGGTCAGCACGTACTGCTGGCTGGAGCGGGGGCCCTGCTTGCCGAGGCGCAGCAGGCCCGCGTCAGCCAGCGCGGGCAGCTCGCGGTAGACCTGGCTGCGGGTGACGCTGAAGAACGCCCCGAAGCGCTCCCCCGCCTCCGCCACCAACTGCCCACCGGTCTTGGGTCCGTCGTGCAGCAGCCCCAGCAGGGCCGCCGCCGTCGCATTGAGGTCCGACACACCTCCAAGGTGCCACGCCGGAGCACAGCTGTCCACAATGGTCAGCCGTTCCGTCCACTGTGGCTGATCACGGCCTAGCGCCGTTGGGCCAAGCGGAGCAATGAGAAGCTCCGCTCAGTCACCGGCCGCGCGGCGAGGCCACACTTTCAGCCGCTTGACCCGATGTGTCCACCTGACGTGGAAATGCTTGCGGCACAACCGAACCACGCGACGCCGAGCCGATCGGCGCGAAATCCGCGCAAGCCCGCCACCCGAATCCCCGGCACGGCTCACCCGAACGGCAGCCCGCGCCCTCACCACCCGCGCTCGCCGGCGGCACTGCCCCTACCCGGCGGTAGCGCAACCCGGTGATCCCTGTCCCGCAGGCTGGCGCACACGCCAAGTGGTGAGACCATTACAGCAGGTGGCAGGGGGGATGTTCGGCTGTCTTCACCGGAGATCGACACCAGCGGCAGAGGGAGTGGAGAGCTGTGGGCATCAAGTGGGCGGGGACGGGCACCAAGGTCGTCCGAAGCGCGCGGGCGTGGGCCAGCGGCAGCATCCCGGACCAGGCGGGCAAGGACGAGTGCATGGTCTGCGGCAAGCCCATCCGCCGCCACCGCACGGTCAGCGGCGAGGGCAGGGTCTGCTCCCTGACCTGCGCCCAGTACTGGGCCGAGAACATGACCTGAGCCACACCGAGCAGGCAAAAGCGAAGGCCCCCTCCACCAGGAGGGGGCCTTCGCGTTAGTAGCGGGGACAGGATTTGAACCTGCGACCTCTGGGTTATGAGCCCAGCGAGCTACCGAGCTGCTCCACCCCGCGCCGCCAACAAAACAAACTCTACACCACCCCGAAAACCCACTTTTCAGCACCCCCCACAACCCCCATAACCCCAGGTCAGCGCACTCGCCGCTGACCCGACCCACCCGATGGGGGTCCAGGGGGCTCCGCCCCTCGGCGGGGGTGCAGGGGGCAGAGCCCTCCTGCACGGGGTTCAGGGGCTGAGCCCCCGATGAAATGCGAAAAAGTCCTGTGCAAGTACCACCTGCACAGGACTTTCCCAACTTTGTAGCGGGGACAGGATTTGAACCTGCGACCTCTGGGTTATGAGCCCAGCGAGCTACCGAGCTGCTCCACCCCGCGTCGGTAATACGAACTCTACGCGGAGGTTGCCGTGATGTGCAAATCGGGTGGCCTCGACGTGTCCGAGGCCACCCGATCGTGGCTCAGCCGGTGGCAGCTCAGCCGGTGGGCGTCGGCGAGGGCTGCACCGACGAGGAGGTCTGCTGCGAGCCGCGGGCCCGCTCGAACCTCTCCGTGGCGTCGGCCAGCGCCTGGTGGGCGTTGCCGAGCTCGGCGAAGTTGCCGCTGGACTGGGCGGTCCTGATGCGCTCCAGGGCCCGCTGGATGTCCTGCACCGCCTGCTCCAGCTCCGTGCCCCGCTGCCCGTCGCCCGCGGGCGGCGTCGTGGTGGTGGTGCTCGGCGGCGTCGACGGGGAGGTCGTCTGGTCGGACTGGTCGCCGTTCTCGTCGGGCACCTGCTGGGCCGCGCCGCTGAGCACCTGGTCCAGCGCCTGGCTCAGCGTCGAGGCGTAGCCCACCTTGTCGCCGAAGCTGACCAGCACCTTCGACAGCTGCGGGAACTGGGTGTTCTGGCTGGCCCGCTCGATGTAGACCGGTTCGACGTAGAGCAGGCCGCCGCCGACCGGCAGGGTCAGCAGGTTGCCGTAGACGACCTTGGTCTTCTGCAGCGTCAGCACGTTGAGCTCCGAGCTGACCGTGGCCGAGGTCAGGAACTGCGTCTGGATCTGCTGCGGCCCCTTGGCCTCGTTGTTCAGCGTCAGCACGCTGATCTTGCCGTAGTTGTCCGGGTCGGACCGCACCGACACGTACGACGCCATGAACTCCCGGTTCTGTCTCACCAGCGCGCTGGTGAGCTGGAAGCTGACCTTGTTCGCGTCGCCGGTCGGGTCACCGGCCAGCACGTAGAACGGCGGCTGCTGGTCGCGCGGCTGCTGGTTGCTCTGCTGCTGCTGCTCGACCGTCGTGGCGTTGTCCACCGTCGGGTCGGACGGCACGCTCCAGAACGACACGCCCGAGTAGAAGTCGCCGGGGTCGGAGACGTGGTAGCGCGCCAGGGTGTCCCGCTGGACCTTGAACAGGTCCTCCGGGTAGCGCAGGTGCTCGCGCAGCGACGGCGAGATGTCGCTGTTCGGCTTCACCGTGCCGGGGAACACGCCCATCCACGCCTTGAGCACCGGGTCCTGCTCGTCCATCGCGTACAGCGTCACCGTGCCGTCGTAGGCGTCCACAGTGGCCTTGACCGAGTTGCGGATGTAGCTGATCTGCCGGTCCGGCTGCTGCGCCACGCCGGGCAGCGAGTCGTTGGTGGCATCGCCCAGCGAGGTCTTGCGGGCGTAGGGGTAGTTGTCCAGCGTGGTGTAGCCGTCGATGATCCAGGTGATCCGGCCGTCCACGACCGCCGGGTACGGGTCGCCGTCCACGGTCAGCCACGGCGCCACGTCGGAGACCCGGTCGCGCGGGTTGCGGTTGAAGATGATCCGCGACTCGTCGCCGATCGCCGAGTTGAACAGGATGTTCCGCTCGCCGTAGTACGCGGCGAAGACCAGCTTGTTGAACAGTCCGCCGATGCGGACGCCGCCCTTGCCGTCGTAGGTGTACTGCGACCGGTCGGTGTCGTACTCGCCGGGCGAGCCCTGTCCGCGCCCGCCCACGATGGCGTAGTCGGCGGGCGAGCCCAGCTCGCCGAAGTAGGTGCGCGGCTGCTGGACCCCGAACGGGCCGGGCGTGACCTTGCCCTCCTGGTTGACCTCGGCCACCTCGAACACCGGGTAGCCGCTGTCGCCGCCCTCGCCCGAGGAGTTCACCTTGCTGGCCTCGGCGAAGACCATGCCGTTGCCGTGGGTGTAGATCAGGTGCTCGTTGATCCAGTTGCGCTGGCCCTCGGGGATGCCCGCGGTCCGCAGCTCGCGCACCGCGACGATGTAGTCCTGCAGCTGGTCGTCCACTTTGTACCGGTCGACGTCGAGCTTGTCCGGGAAGGCGTAGAACGGCCGCAGCTGCTGGAACTGGGTGAAGGTCTTGGAGATGACCGCCGGGTCGAGCAGGCGGATGTTGCCCAGCGTCGCCTGGTCGCTCTTCAGCTCGTCCAGCGAGACGTTCTGCTTGCCCTCGTAGGGCTTGGTCTCCACCTTGTCGTCGGTGAGGCCGAAGGCGTTCTTGGTGGCGTCGATGTTGCGCCGGATCGACTCGGCTTCCTTCTCGTTGGCGTTCGGGCGCACCGAGAACTGCTCCAGCACCGCGGGCCACGCCGCGCCCACCAGGATGCTGGACAGCACCAGCAGGACGGTGGCGATGGCGGGCAGCTGGAGGTTGCGCATCACCGCGCCCGCGAAGAACGCCACGGCGCAGAACACCGCGATGAACAGCAGGATCAACTTGGCGGGCAGCACCGCGTTGAGGTCGGTGTAGGTGGCGCCGGTGAAGTTCTCGTTGCGGTCGCTGAACAGCAGCTGGTACCGGTCGAAGAAGTAGGCCACCGCCTTGAGCAGCACGAACACGCCCGCCACGATCGCCAGGTGGGCGCGCGCGGGCCCGGAGAGCTGGCCGCCGCGGCCCGCCAGCCGGATGCCGCCGAACAGGTAGTGCGAGACCACCGCGCCCATGAACGACACCGCCGTGGCGATGAACAGCCACGACAGCAACCAGGTGTAGAACGGCAGCTGGAAGGCGTAGAAGCCGATGTCGTGCTGGAACTCCGCGTCCTGGATGCCGAACTGGGTGGCGTTGAGGAACAGCTGCAGGTGCTGCCAGTCGTTCTGCGCCGAGGTGCCCGCGATCAGGCCGATCAGCACCGGCAGGCCGACGCCGAACAGCCGCAGCCTGCGGGTCACCACCGCGCGGTAGCGCGCCACCGGGTCGTCCGGCCCGGACACCGGCACGAACACCGGCCGCGCCCGGTAGGCGATGGCCAGGTTCAGCGCGACCAGGCCGCCGACCAGCAGACCCACCGTCAGGAACAGGCCGAGGCGGGTCAGCAGCATCGTGCTGTAGACGCTGCGGAACCCGACCTCCCCGAACCACAGCCAGTTGACATAGGTGCCCAGCAGCCTGGAACCGGCGATGAGACCGACCAGGACCACCGCACCGACGATGAGCAGAATCCGGCTGCGCCGGGACAGCCTGGGCAGTCCGACCGGGGGCCGTGTGGCCACGGGGCACGCTCCTGGATCGAGGTGGTGGCGTTCGTACGTTCTGTCCAACTCTACGGAGGCCGCCGCGGGTTCCCCGTTCGGTCATCCGATTCCGCCGGATGCGACCATGACGGGCGTGCCAGCCAGTGATACCCCGCCCGTGATGCTGCCCGCCGTCGCCCGCGAGGTGGAGGACTTCGTCTCCACCGCCGGGTGGAACCAGGCCCCGCAGCTGTTCGCCCTGGTCCCGACAGCGGAGCTGCTCGCCCAGCAGCCCGAGCTGGCCGACCAGCTGGACCCGACCGCCTCACCGCTGACCCCCATCGCGCAGGACTCGCTGCCCGACGCCGAGCTGGACCGGGCGCTGGCGGGCATCCAGTGGCCGGAGGTCGTCGCCGGGTGCGCGCTGGCCCAGGAGATCGTCGTGCTGCCGCCGGAGGCGGAGGCGCAGCTGTCCGAGGAGGACCTGGACGACGAGCAGGCCCGCCGGTTCGCCGCGGAGCACCCGCAGCGCCGGGAGGCCCGGCTGGTGGCGGCGGTGCTGCGGGACGGCTCGGCCGCGTGCGTGCTGCGGCTGCGCGGCGACGCCGAACGACCGGAAGAGGTCGTCGAGCACCCCGAACTGGCCCCCAACCTCACCCACGCCCTACTGGAAACGCTGAGTTGAATTGACCCGGCTCCGCCGGGTCGGGCTCGGCCGCCTGGAAGTCGGCCCATCGGCATGCCTTTCGGAAAAATCGAAGGGCGTGATTTTTCCGAAAGGCATGCCGACAGGCCGACGCGGCCTCGCGTGGTGGTCACCTGCCGTCAAGGCGCCCGACCGCGCGAACTGAGCGTTGAGGGCTCGGGGTCAGCAGGTGGGGGCGGTGCCGCCCTTGGCGAGGGACTCCAGCGAGCGGACGGCGTCGTCCAGCTTCTCGACCTTGACCAGGCGCAGGCCCTCGGGGGCGTTCTGCCTGGCCTCGTCGCAGTTGCCCGCGGGCACCAGGAAGGTCGTCGCGCCGCCCTCGCGCGCGGCGACCATCTTGAAGGCGATGCCGCCGATCCGGCCGACCTCGCCCTTCTCGTTGATCTCGCCGGTGCCCGCGACGGACTGCCCGCCGTTGAGCTCGCCGGGGGTCAGCTTGTCCACGATCGACAGCGCGAACATCAACCCCGCCGAGGGGCCGCCCACGTCGTTGAGGCTGATCTTGATCTCGAACGGCACGTCGGCGCGGTCCACCGGCAGCAGGCCGAGGAAGCCGCTGTCCCTGCCCTCGGCGCGGCCCAGCGTGACGCGGGCGGTCCGGCGGTCCTGCTCGTGCTGGAAGGTGATCTCGACCTGGTCGCCCGGCTTGGTCGTCTCCAGGGCGGGCCGCACCTCGTCGGCGGTGGTCACGGGCTTGCCGTTGATCTCGAGCAGGCGGTCGTTGGGCTGGATCACGTTGTCCGCCGCGCTGCCCTTGGTGATCTCGGCGGCGACCACCTTCACCGGGTAGCCCAAGTGGCGCAGCGCGGCGACCTCGGCGCTGGTCTGCGAGTCCTCGAACGCCTTGGTGTTCTGGTCGCGCACCTGCTCCTCGGACTCGCCGGGGCGGAAGAACTCCTCGCGCGGGGCCAGCGCGTAGCGGCCGCTGAGCCACAGCCCGAGCGCGCCGAACAGCGACACGTCGTCGGTCAGCGACACCGTGGTCATGGTCAGCCTGCCCCCGGTGGGGAAGGTCTCCTGCCCCTCCACCTCCACCACGTCGGTGCCGTCGGCCTGGCCGAGGGTGTCGTAGGTGGGGCCGGGGCCCAGCGCCACGTAGGGCACCCTGGCGAACCCGCCGAGCACGCCGAGCACGAGCACCAGGGTCAGGCTGACCACCAGCGTCCACGTGCGCCGGGTCAGGCCGCGGCGCGGCGGGGTCGGCGGGGTGCCCTGCTGCACGGCGGTGTCGCTCACGCCGGACAGGGTACGGCCCGCACGCCCACGGCGAACCAGCACCGCGCGGCAGGCCCACCCCGCGTACCGTGGTGGCATGAGTGACCTGCCCTTCGGGTTCAGCCCGCAGGACCCCGACGACCGCAACCGCAAGCCAGGGGACCAGGGGGCCAACCCCTTCGACTTCTCCCAGCTGGGCGCGATGCTCAGCCAGCTCGGCGCCATGTTCAGCGGCGCCGGGTCGTCGTCCGGGCCGGTGAACTACGACTTGGCCAAGCAGATCGCGCTGCAGCAGCTGGCGGGCAAGGGCGGCTCGACCACCGGCTTCGGGCCGGACCAGAACACCGCTGTGGCCGACGCCGTGCACCTGGCCGAGATGTGGCTGGACCCGGTGACCGCGCTGCCCGCGGGCAGCCGCACCGCGCAGGGCTGGACCGCGCGCGAGTGGGTGGAGCGCACCCTGCCGACCTGGCAGCGGCTGTGCGACCCGGTGGCGCAGCGGGTCTCCGGCGCGTGGGTGGAGGCGATGCCCGCCGAGGCCAAGGAGGCCGCGGGCCCGCTGCTGTCGATGCTGGGGCAGATGGGCGGCATGGCGTTCGGCTCGCAGCTGGGCGGCGCGCTGGCGCAGCTCGGCTCGGAGGTGCTGACCTCCTCCGAGGTGGGGCTGCCACTGGGGCCGGAGGGCACCGCGGCGCTGCTGCCCGCCAACATCGAGAAGTTCACCGAGGGCCTGGAGCGCCCGGCCAGCGAGGTGCTGGTGTTCCTGGCCGCCCGCGAGGCCGCGCACCAGCGGCTGTTCAGCCACGTGCCGTGGCTGCGCCAGCGGCTGCTGGACACGGTGGAGGAGTTCGCGCGCGGCATCAAGGTCGACACCTCGGCGCTGGAGCAGTTGGCGGGTCAGGTCGACCCGACCAACCCGGCCAGCATCGAGGAGGCGATGAAGTCCGGGATGCTGGAGCCGCAGACCACGCCCGAGCAGAAGGCCGCGCTGACCCGGCTGGAGACGCTGCTGGCGCTGGTCGAGGGCTGGGTGGACGTGGTGGTGGCCGAGGCCGTGGGCGACCGGCTGCCCGGCGCGGCCGCGCTGCGCGAGACGCTGCGGCGGCGGCGCGCGTCCGGCGGCCCCGCGGAGCAGACCTTCGCCACGCTGGTCGGCCTGGAGCTGCGGCCGCGCAGGCTGCGCTCGGCGGCGGCGCTGTGGAAGCTGCTGGGCGACCAGCACGGCGCCGAGGTGCGCGACACCGTGTGGGAGCACCCGGACCTGATCCCCACGGCCGAGGACCTGGACGACCCGATGGAGTTCGCCGAGCGCTTCGGCAGCACGCGGGCCGCCCTGGAGGACCCGATCGCCGAGCTGGAGCGCACGCTCCAGGACAAGGACGACGACAAGAAGAAGGACGACGACGCCTGACCCCAAGCGCGTCTGCAAGTACTACCCGTCCCGCCCACCGGTGCCGCTGACTACCACCCGCCGTCGCGGGCGGTCAGTCAGCGGCACCCGGACGTGTGACGCGCGGGCGGTCGTTCAATCCTCCTCCGTGATGCCCAGGCCCGCGGCGGCCGAGAGGCCCTCCAAGTAGCCGATGGCGCGCTCGGACCGGGGGTAGCGGTGCACCAGCTCCCAGAAGTCCTTGCCGTGCCCCGGCACGGTGAGGTGGGCCAGCTCGTGCACCAGCACGTAGTCCAGCACCCAGGCGGGCACGTCGCGCAGCCGCTCGCTGATGCGGATGGTGCCCTCGCTGGGCGTGCACGAGGCCCAGCGGGTGCGCATCGGCGGCACCCAGCGCACGCTGCTGGGGCGCACGCCGTCGAGGTGCCGGTCGGCCAGTTCCTCGCACCGGGCCAGCAGGGCCGCGTCGGAGGTGCGGGAGGGGGAGCGCCTGCGGGTCTCGCTGCGCTGCAGGCGGCTGAGCATCTCCGCCACCCAGTGCTTCTCCTCGGTCTTGCTCATCCGCGCCGGGAGCAGGACGACGACGGTGTCCCCCTCCCGGTACGCGCTCACCATGCGACGGCGCCGGGCGCTGCGCCGCACCTCCACCTGCGGTTCGGGCATGGCGTTCACGGTAAGGCCAGACACCGACAACGCGCGGCGTCCAGGTGGCCGCACGTCCGGGGTGGCGCACAGGATTCCTCCGAAAGGCGGCTGGACACGCGCGGTGCGGTGTGCAGCGGCATCGGCTCACCGGAGGTAGCGTGCTGCGCAGCCCCGGAGCGCGGCGTGGATGCGCCGCGTTCCCGAATCGCAGGAGGACGGCGTGGCCGAGACCTACAACGGCTACTGCGTGAAGTGCCGCGAGAAGCGGGACTTCACCGGTGAGGTGACCGAGAGCAACAACCGCCGGATGGCCAAGGGCAAGTGCCCCGTCTGCGGGACCACGGTGACCCGCATCCTCGGCAAGGCCGGGGTCTGACGCGGGCGGTGGCCGGGGTAGCGCGCACCCGGCCACCCCGTCAACCCCCGGTCGCGCTGCCTGTGGATGCCGCCCGCGCCTGTGGACAGCCGTTTCGCGCTGGTCGGCGGGACCGCCAAGGTGGAGGGCATGGACGTTCCCAACCGCCCCAGGGTGCTGCCGGGCATCCCGGTGCTGCGCCGGGCGGCCGGGGTGCTGCAGATCGGCGTCGACCCCAGGCACGCGCTCGTGGTGGAGGAGGTGCGCGCGCCGCTGGCCGCCGCCCTGCTCGCCCTCTCCGGCCAGCACACCACCGCTGAGCTGGGCGAAAGCCTCGCCGAGCACGCCGATCAGGCCGACGAGCTGCTGGAGGTGCTGCGCTGGCTGGCAGGCCGGGGGCTGCTGGAGGAGGCGGCGCCCCCGCCGCACCCCCGGCTGACCGCCGAGGCGACCGGCTGGGCGCTGCGCACCGGCCGCCCCGCGCCGCAGCTGGCCGCGACGCGGGCGCAGCGCTGCGTGGTGGTGCACGGCGACGGCGGGCTCGCCGTGGCCGTCGCGGGGCTGCTGGCGTCCGCGGGCGTGGGCCGGGTGCACGTGGCCACCCACGGCCAGGTCGGCGCCGAGGACACCGGACCCGGTTATCCCGACGCGGACGTGGGCAGGCCCCGGCGGGAGGTGGCGCGCGAGGTGGTGCGGCGGGCGTCCGCCTCGGTCCGCACCGGCGTCGCGACCAGGGCGCCCGACCTGGTGGTGCTGGCCGACGCCCTGGTACCCCGACCGGACCTGGTGCACGCGCTGGTGCTGGAGGGCACGACCCACCTGGCCGTGCGGGTCCGCGAGGGCCTCGGGGTGGTGGGCCCGCTGGTGGTGCCGGGCCGGTCGAGCTGCCTGCGCTGCGCCGACCTGCGCAAAGCCGACGAGGACGGGGCGTGGCCGCTGATCGCCGCGCAGCTGGCCGACCGGGTCCAGCACGCCGACCAGGCCACCACCAGCGTCACCGCGGGCCTGGCCGCGGCGCAGGCGCTGCTCGCGCTCGACCACGAGGAGCTGACCCGCGCCCAGCCCGCCACCTGGGACGGCACGCTGGAGGTCGACGCCTGGAACGGCGCGGTCGAGCGGGTGCCCGCCCCCGCGCACCCCCGCTGCGAGTGCCGCGCGCGCCGGTGAGCGGGATCGCCGCGCGGGCGCGTGTGTAGGTTTTGGGGAGGGAGCACTGCGGCCGCTTCCCGGTCGAGGGGAGAATCATCGGGTGGACGAGATCCCGCGCAAGGCCGTGCAGCGCACCGCCAAGCTGGCCAGCCTCCCGCTCGGGGTGGCGGGCCGGGTCGTGGGCGGCTGGGGCAAGCGGCTGGCAGGCCGCAGTTCCGAGGAGGTCAGCGCCGAGGTCTCGGCCAAGACCGCGGAGCAGGTCTTCGCGGTGCTCGGGCAGCTCAAGGGCGGCGCGATGAAGTTCGGCCAGACGTTGAGCGTGTTCGAGGCGGCGGTGCCCGACGAGCTGGCCGCGCCCTACCGCGAGGCGCTGACCAAGCTCCAGTCCGCGGCGCCGCCGATGCCCGCGCGCACCGTGCACCGGGTGCTGGCCGAGCAGCTGGGCGCGGGCTGGCGCAAGCGGTTCGCCGAGTTCGACGACCACCCGGCGGCCTCGGCGAGCATCGGCCAGGTGCACCGCGCGGTCTGGCACGACGGCCGGGACGTGGCGGTGAAGGTGCAGTACCCCGGCGCGGACGAGGCGTTGCAGGCGGACCTGCGGCAGCTGCTGCGGTTCAGCCGGGTGCTGCAGGCGGTGGTGCCGGGCGCGGAGGTCAAGCCGCTGCTGGAGGAGCTGCGCGACCGCATGGTCGAGGAGCTGGACTACCGCACCGAGGCGGACAACCAGCGGGCCTTCGCCAAGGCGTTCGCGGGCGACGCGGAGGTGCTGGTGCCCAAGGTGGTGGCCAGCTCGCCCAAGGTCGTGGTCAGCGAGTGGATCGACGGCAAGCCGCTGGCCTCGATCATCCGCGACGGCGAGCGGGCCGAGCGCGACCTGGCGGGCAGGCTGCTGTCGCAGTTCCACTTCTCCTCGCCCAGCCGCGCGGGGCTGCTGCACGCCGACCCGCACCCCGGCAACTTCCTGCTCGGCGCGGACGGCAGGCTGCGCGTGATCGACTTCGGCGCGGTGGCCAGGCTGCCCGACGGCCTGCCCAAGACGCTGGGCCTGATGACCCGGCTGGCGCTGGAGGGCCGTCCCGACGACCTGGTGGAGCTGCTGCGCTCGGAGCACTTCATCCGGCCGGGCACCGAGCTGCACGGCGAGGACGTGCTGGCCTACCTGGGACCGTTCGTCGAGCCGCTGCGCACCGAGCGGTTCCACTTCACCCGCCGGTGGTTGCAGTCGCAGGCGGAGCGGGTGGGCGACCTGCGCAGCCCGGACTCGCAGACGGGCCGGTCGCTGAACCTGCCGCCGCAGTACCTGCTGATCCACCGGGTGACGCTGGGCGCGACGGGCATCCTGTGCCAGCTCGACGCCGAGGTGCCCGCGCGGGCCATCGTGGCGAAGTGGCAGCCGGGCTTCGACGACTGACATCGTCCGACGGCTGGAGTTGTCCACAGGCAGTTGTCCACAGGGGTGCCGGTTGTCCACAGGTTGACCGACGGCGCTGGTCACGGGGTCCGCTCCGCCGCAGGATCGGGGCATGACCGATGACGTGATCCGGACGGCGGACCTGCGAGCGGCGGGCGTGACCGGCCACCAGATCGACCTCAGGTGCCGCCCCGGCGGGCCGTGGCAGCGCATCCTGCCGGGGGTGCTGCTGCTCAGCGCCGGTCCGCCGACCCGCGCGCAGCGGCTGCGCGCGGCCCTGGTCTACGCCGGTCCGGGTGCGGTCATCACCGGTGTTCACGCCCTGCGCGAACAGGGCCTTTCACACCTGCCCGAGCCGGATCGGGTGCACGTGCTGCAACCGGAGGGCAGGCGGTTGACGGGGCACGACTACGTGTTCCTGGAGCGCACCACGCGGTTGCCGACGGCGGTGGTCCGCGACGGCTTGGCGCTGGCGGGCGCGGCCAGGGCGGTCCTGGACGCGGTCCGCCGCGAACCCCAGCCGCTGCGCGTGCACCAGCTGCTGGGCGCGGTGGTGCGCGCAGGCTTGTGCGGCGTGCCCGCCCTGCTCGCCGAGCTGGACGCGGGCAGCAAGCGCGGTGCCGCCGCTCCCCGCTCCGCCCTGCGCGCCCTCACCTCCCGCGAGTCGAACGCCCGTGCCCCCTGAGGGTCCCCACCGGGCTCACCAGTACTCGGCCGGCAGCTTGCCCTCGATGTCGCGGACGTGGGCGCGGGCGCAGGGCGGGCACAGCCACCGGTCGGCGCCCCGGTCCCGCTCGCGCACCCAGGCGAGCAGTTCGGCGGGCTCCCCGGTGCGCGGGCGCCCGCAGCGGGAGCAGGTGGCGGTCACGGCTTGCGTCCCACGTGGACCGTCTGCGCGAGCAGCAGGAACACGTCGTCGCGCAGCCCGACGTACGCCGGGTCCTGCGGGTCGAGCAGGCGCCGCACCGACTGCCGGTCGGCGGGGTGCAGCAGGTCGCCGGCAGCGTCGGCCAGCCACCGCAGGCGCTCCACCGCCCAGTCCCGGACCGCCTGCTTGGCGGGCGCGGGGTGGTCGACCAGGTAGCTGAACGCGGTGACGTCGAGCAGGCCCGCCTCGGCCAGCACGGTGTTCCAGCCGACCGTCAGCCGCACGCTGCCGGGCATGTTCTCGCGCATCCGCAGGAACCACTGGGCGCGGGCGGCGGCGAGGCGGTCCTCCAGGCCGGGTTCGCCGACGCCGAGGTCCCACGGCAGGAACCGGCCCTCCAGGCCGCCCTCGGCCAGGGCGAGCCTGCCACCGGGGGCGAGGGCGTCGATCAGACCCAGCACGCAGGCACGTTGGTCAGGGAGGTGGTGCACGACCCGAGAGGCCCACACGAGGTCGGCCGGGCTCGCGAACTCGGCCGGGCGCTCGGTGGCGATGTCGGCCAGGACGGGGCGCACGCGGACGGCGGCGTCGGTGGAGTAGGTCGCGGCCGCGCGGGCCGCGGTGACCGCCGCGTCGAGCAGTTCCGGCACGGCGTCCACCAGCACGACGGTGCCGCCGCCGCGCGCGGCCAGCGCTTCGACCAGCGGCACGCTCATGCCGCCCGCGCCGCAGCCGACGTCGACCACGGTCGGGTTGTCCGGCAGAGGGCGCACGAGCCTGCGCGCGACCACGTGCAGGGCCTCGGCGTCCAGTTCGTCGTTGCGTCGCATCGCGACCAGCCGCGATGACCAGTCGATGCCGTCATGGGTGTGAGCTGCCACACCGAGCACGGTACCGACGCGCGGTGCCCGCCCTTCCACTGGAACGGGGAGGGCGGGCACCCGGCATCACGGCATCACCGTCACGGCATCACCGTCACGGCGTCACAGCGCGCGAGCCTTCAGAGCGGCCCTGCGCTCGGCCCACCCGGCCAGTCGCCGCCACCTGCGGGCGACGACGAGCCGGTGGGCCAGCCGTTGCCGCTCGGCGGATATCTCCGCCTCGCGCATTCGGGATCTGGCCAGGTTTTCTTCGAGCAACATGGGGTTCCCCCTGGGGTTCAGGTCGGCGGTCAGAACATCGGCGGTGGCGGTGGTGGAGCTGAACGTGGTCACGCGGCGGCCTCCTGGTCGGTAGCCCCCCGGACAACGGTCGCGGCGGGCGCCGCGGGAACAACGGGTGCGGCGTCCTTGCGCGGGCGCCCACGGGGACGCTTGCGCGCGATCACCGCGCCGCGCTCGAAGATCTCGCCGCCCCAGACCCCCCAGGGCTCGTGCCGGGCCAGCGCCCCGGCCAGGCACTCGGCGATCACCGGGCAGGTCGCGCAGAACTTCTTGGCCTGCTCCAGGTCGGCGGGTGCGTCGGCGAACCACAGGTCGGGGTCGTTGGTGCGGCAGGGCAGCGCCAAGCCCGCCCCCGGCGCGGTGTCGATCAGGGCGGCCACGCCCTGCCCCGCCAGGTCCGGCTCGGTGGACAGCGTTCCGGTTATGGGAACGGTCGCGGACAACATCAGGTGCACTCCTGTCACGGTCTTGCGATGGGGTTTGGTCGTGCGACAGTTGTCGGACAAAACACGAAGGCCGCGGATCCGGTTACGGGTCCGCGGCCTTCGTGAGCTGGTGGCCTGACTACAGGTGTGTCAGGTACTTCGCTCTCGCGCGGACGGCGCAACGATCTGAGTAGGGACAGCGTGCGGCTCGGTGGCCTGCACCAGGATCGGCAGAGCTCGCTCAACGCTCTTGACAGCGCGGCGATCGCGGGCAGACTTGTCCCCCGCGACGTGAACCGCGGCCGGCATGACGATGACGCCCTCGGTCAGCCGGTAACCGGGCGTCCAGAAGCACTGGAGTGCGTTCACGACCGGTCACCTCCCTCGCGCGCTCGTCCCGAGCGGTTCTTGATTCCCCAGCGGGCGCTCCGCGCCCGGCCTCAGCAGGTTATGACCCCCGCCGTACACGGTGCAACCGGTTTTTCCAAATACCTGTCGATCGGGTGAGATTTCAGCGTTTGCCCTGGACAATGGCCAGGACGTCGTCGCCGTAGCGGTCCAGCTTCGCCGCGCCGATGCCCGCGATCGCCACCAGGCCCGCGACGTCGGTCGGCCGCTGCTCGGCGATCGCCACCAGGGTCGCGTCGGTGAACACCACGTAGGCAGGCACCTTCAGCTCGCGCGCCCGGCCCGCCCGCCACGAGCGCAGCTTCTCCAGCAGCTCCTCGTCCAGGTCCGACGGGCAGCTCGCGCACCGGCCGAGCTTGACCGCCCTGGACTCCAGCAGCTGCGAGCCGCACACCCGGCACTGCGGCTTCGGCTTGCGCTGCGACGGCTCGCGCCGGACCGCCCGCGCGGCCGGGTGGTCCTCGGGGACCAGCCCGTGCAGGAACCTGCTGCGCCGCCGGTAGCGGCGCCCGCCCGCGGCCCGCGCCAGCGCCCACGACAGCCACAGGTGCTCGCGTGCGCGCGTGACGCCCACGTAGAGCAGCCTGCGCTCCTCCTCGACCGCGGCCTCGTCGCCGTCGGCGTGCTGGATCGGCACCGTGCCCTCGACCAGGCCCACCAGGAACACCGCGTCCCACTCCAGGCCCTTGGCGGCGTGCAGGGACGCCAGCGTCACGCCCTCCACCGTCGGCGGGTGCTGGGCCTCGGCCCGCATGTCCAGCTCGGCGATGAACTTGGGCAGGTCCGCGCCCTCGACCGCGGTGGTCAGCTCCTCGGCCAGCTCGACCAGGGCCAGCAGCGACTCCCACCGCTCCCGCGCCGCGCCGCCCGCGGGCGGCTCGTCGGTCAGGCCGACGCCCGCCAGCACCTCGCGCACCACCTTGGGCAGCTCGCCGGAGGGCTGGTGCGCCGCCGCGGTGCGCAGCGCGATCATCGCCTGGCGGACCTCGGCGCGCTGGAAGAACCGCTCGCCGCCGCGCACCTGGTAGGGGATGCCCAGCTCGGCCAGCGCCTGCTCGTAGACCTCGGACTGGGCGTTGACCCGGTACAGGACCGCGATCTCGCTGGCGGGCACGCCCTCGTCCAGCAGCGCCCGCGCCCGCTGCGCGACGGCCGCGGCCTCGGCGGGCTCGTCGTCGAACTCGGCGAACCGGGGCTGCGGGCCGTCCGGGCGCTGCCCGATCAGCCGCAGCCGGGAGCCCGCCGGACGGCCGCGCGCCCACTTGATGACCTCGTTGGCCAGCGCGACGACCTGCGGCGTGGAGCGGTAGTCGCGCTCCAGCCGCACCACCGTCGCCTCGGGGAAGCGGCGCGGGAAGTCCAGCAGCGGGCGCGGGGAGGCGCCCGCGAAGGAGTAGATGGTCTGGTTGGCGTCGCCGACCACGGTCAGGTCGTCGCGCGCGCCGAGCCAGGCGTCCAGCACGCGCTGCTGCAGCGGCGTGACGTCCTGGTACTCGTCGACCACGAAGCAGCGGTAGCGGTCGCGGAACTCCTCGGCGACGTCGCCGTGCTCCTCCAGCGCCGCCGCGGTGTGCAGCAGGAGGTCGTCGAAGTCCAGCAGCTGCGCGGTGTTCTTCAGCTGCTCGTAGCCCTGGTAGACCTGCACGACGCGCTCGGCGGGCGCCGGGGTGTCGCGGTGGGTCCGCGCCGCGGCGGCCGGGTAGTCCTCCGGGGTGATCAGCGACGCCTTGGCCCACTCGATCTCACCGGCCAGGTCGCGCAGCGAGTCCGACTCGGTGGACAGGCCCGCGCGGTTGGCCGCCTGGGCGATCAGCCGCAGCTTGTTGCGGTCGACCAGCTGCCACTGCTCGCCGCCGACCACCCTCGGCCAGAAGTAGCGCAGCTGGCGCAGGGCGGCGGCGTGGAAGGTGCGGGCCTGCGCTCCGGACACGCCCAGCGCGCGCAGCCGGGTGCGCATCTCCCCCGCCGCCCGCGCGGTGAAGGTGACCGCCAGCACCTGGCCCGCCGCGACGTGACCGCGCTGCACCAGGTACGCGATGCGGTGGGTGATCGTGCGCGTCTTGCCCGTGCCCGCACCCGCCAGCACGCAGACCGGACCGCGCGGCGCTTCGACCGCGGCGCGCTGTTCCGGGTCGAGTCCCTCCAGCAGCCGGTCCATGGGCAGCATCCTCGCATTCCCGCCGCCTCCTCCCGTGTTGGGGCGAGAGGGCTCGCCGTATCCTGGGCGGTATGGCTGGAAAGCAGGACAAGGCGGCCCGCAAGGAAGCGGCGAAGGCGCGGCGCGAGGCATCGCGCGCCAGGCGCGGGCAGATCCTCGAGGCGTTCAAGGTGCAGCGTCGCGAGGACAAGGCGCTGGTGCCGTGGATGCTGGCGGCGTTCCTCGGCGCGATCGCGCTGGCGTTCCTGCTGGGCCTGATCTGGGACCTGCAGTGGGTGTTCCTGCCGCTGGGCATCGCGGTGGGCGCGCTGCTCGCGGTGATCGTGTTCAGCCGCCGGGTGCAGCGCAACGTCTACGCCAAGGCCGACGGCCAGCCCGGCGCGGCGGCGTGGGCGCTGGACAACATGCGCGGCCGGTGGCGGGTCACCCAGGCGGTGGCGGGCACCACCAGCGGCGACATGGTGCACCGCGTGATCGGCAGGCCCGGTGTCGTGCTGGTCGCCGAGGGCGCTCCGCACCGGGTCAAGGGCCTGCTCGCGCAGGAGAAGAAGCGGGTCGCCAGGGTGGTCGGCGACACCCCGATCTACGACGTGGTCGTGGGCGCCGAGGAGGGCCAGGTGCCGCTGCGCAAGCTGCAGGCCCACCTCATGAAGCTGCCGCGCAACATCTCCGCCGCCCAGGTCGACACCATGGAGAACCGGCTCACCGCGCTGGCCAGCCGCGGTGCGGCGATGCCCAAGGGCCCGCTCCCGCAGGGCGCCAAGATGCGCAACGTCCAGCGCGCCATGCGCCGCCGCTGACGCGACCGGTCACATCCGCACGACCACGGTCCTGGACGCCTTGTCGTGCAGGCACCGGCCGTCGGCGTCCCACACCACGGCGGGGATGACCAGGAAGATCAGGGCGGTCCGCAGGGCCGCCCCTGGCAGGCCGACCAGCGCGACACCGTCGACGCGCGCGACGCGCAGGCGGAACAGCGCGTGGCCGGGGGTGAAGCCGAAGAAGGCGACCGCGATGGTGGTGATGGCGAACCAGGCCAGCAGGCTCCAGTTGCGCGGCAGTTCGGGGTAGGTGAACAGGCCCGCGACGCCCGCGGAGAGCAGGAAGTCGACCAGGATCGCCAGCGCGCGGCGGCCGGTGGGGGCGATGGAGCCCGGACCGGACTCGGGCAGGCCGAGCCGCTCGCCCTTCCACCGCTGCCCGGTGCCGTCACCGGAGTCGGCGCCCGGCTCGAGCGCCGCGCGAGGTCCTGAAAGCCACGAACCGGTCCACCTGCTCACCCCTCCAGAGTAAGCCGCTCTCAGCGGGTGAGGACCGGGCGGCCGGGTTGCCCGGTGGGAGCGCCCCGTTAACACTGGCGAAACACCAGGGTGATTGCCGGGCAACACCGCGGTCATACGGTCGCCGCGATGGCAGGCCGCGCCAGGCAGCGGCGCACCACCACGCCCCCACCGCAGCAGAGGAGTCGACGAGGGTGTTCAAGAATCCCGACGAGGTCCTGAAGTTCATCTCCGACGAGGGCGTGAAGTTCGTCGACGTCCGGTTCAGCGACCTGCCCGGCGTCATGCAGCACTTCACGCTGCCCGCGGCGGCCTTCGACGCCGACGCCATCACCGAGGGCTTGGCCTTCGACGGCTCGTCGGTGCGCGGCTTCCAGTCCATCCACGAGTCGGACATGCTGCTGCTGCCCGACCTCTACACCGCGCGCCTCGACCCCTTCCGGATCGAGAAGACGCTGATCGTCAACTTCTTCGTGCACGACCCCTTCACGCGCGAGGCTTACAGCCGCGACCCGCGCAACATCGCGCGCAAGGCCGAGCAGTACATCACCGAGTCCGGCATCGCCGACACCGCGTACTTCGGCGCCGAGGCGGAGTTCTACATCTTCGACTCCATCCGCTTCGACACCACCGCCAACGCCTCGTTCCACGAGATCGACTCGATCTCCGGCTGGTGGAACACCGGCCGCGAGGAAGAGGGCGGCAACCGCGGCTACAAGGTCAAGTACAAGGGCGGCTACTTCCCGGTCACGCCGACCGACCACTACGCCGACCTGCGCGACAAGATGGTGCTGAACCTGGAGAGCAACGGCTTCTCCGTGGAGCGCGCCCACCACGAGGTCGGCACCGCGGGCCAGGCGGAGATCAACTACAAGTTCAACACCCTGCTGCACGCCGCCGACGACCTGATGCTGTTCAAGTACATCATCAAGAACACCGCGTGGCAGGCGGGCAAGACCGTCACCTTCATGCCGAAGCCGCTGTTCGGCGACAACGGCTCGGGCATGCACACCCACCAGTCGCTGTGGAAGGACGGCCAGCCGCTGTTCCACGACGAGTCCGGCTACGCGGGCCTGTCCGACACCGCGCGCCACTACATCGGCGGCATCCTGCACCACGCGCCGTCGCTGCTGGCGTTCACCAACCCGACGGTGAACTCCTACCACCGCCTGGTGCCCGGCTACGAGGCCCCGGTCAGCCTGGTGTACTCGCAGCGCAACCGCTCCGCGTGCGTGCGCATCCCGATCACCGGCAACAACCCCAAGGCCAAGCGCATCGAGTTCCGCTGCCCCGACTCGTCGGGCAACCCGTACCTGGCCTTCTCCGCCATGGTGATGGCGGGCCTGGACGGCGTGAAGAACAAGATCGAGCCGCCCGCCCCGATCGACAAGGACCTCTACGAGCTGCCGCCGGAGGAGGCCCGCGACGTCAAGCAGGTCCCGGCCACGCTGGACGCGGTGCTGGACAACCTGGAGGCCGACCACGAGTTCCTGCTCGAAGGCGGCGTGTTCACCCCGGACGTGATCGACACCTGGATCTCGTTCAAGCGCGAGCAGGAGATCGACCCGCTGCGCCTGCGCCCGAACCCCTACGAGTTCGCGCTGTACTACGACGTGTGATCGGTGCACTGAGCTGAGTGTGCGGGCTGAGGGCCGGGTGACTGAACCAGTCACCCGGCCCTCAGTCGTTCCAGCGGTCACGCCGTCTTCTCCCCGAACACCTTGTCGAGCGCGGCCCAGGTACTCGGCGAGTGCTCGATGCTGACGCCTTCCTCCGTGATCAGGCCGTCTCCAGGCCGTCAGACGTGGATCAGCGTCGACCCACGACGACGCTGTGACGGGTGATCGGTGCGCCGAGCCAGACGCGCGGGCCCGGTTGCTCCGAGAAGCCCAACACGGTGATCCGAATGCCTCTAATTTTTAGTGTTGCAGCAACCTCAGGAAAAACCGAGACGTCAGTTGGAGTGCAAGGGAAATAATTCACCAGATTCAGGAGACACGTGAACGTGTTCCGCAAGACCTTGACCGCCGCCGCGCTGACCAGCGCCGCCCTCCTGGCCGTCGCGGGTACCTCTGCGGCCTCTGCCGGCAACGCGCAGTCCGCGAACTCCGACGTCCCGTGGTGCACCGACGCGGATCTGAACGTCAGGGCTCACGACGGACACTCGCCGAACAGCGGCAGCAAGCTGTTCATCATCGAGTTGGCCGCCAAGGAGGGCGTGAGCTGCAAGATCGGCGGCCCTCTGAGCAACGTGCGGTTCTTCGACGCCAAGGGTGAACTCGACGTCGCCCTCACCGTCGGCCGCAAGCCCGAGTACGTCGAAGTGCCGGTCAACAGCCAGCACTCGGCGGTGGTCTACGCCGCGACGCCGAGTTCCGGCCCGAGCGTGACCCCCACCGGGATTTCCTTCGACCTGCCGGGCAAGGGCAAGCTGGCGGGCAAGGTGAAGATCGCGTGGCCGTCCGACCTCAGGGGTCCCGTGACGTTCGGCCACATCTCGTACTGGGCGAGCTGACACCGCACCGAACCGGACGTGAAGGCCGGGGGCCGGGTGACCGCAGCGGTCACCCGGCCCCCGGCCTTCGCACGTCGTCCGCTCAGTCCAGGACGGCGGTGGCCTCGATCTCGACCAGGTGCTCGGGCACGTCCAGCGCCGCGACGCCGATCAGGGTGCCCGGCGGGACCGGGGTGACGCCGAGCTTGGCGGCGGCGCGGGAGGCCCCCTCCAGGAACAGGGGCATCTTGTCGGGGGTCCAGTCGACGACGTAGACGGTCAGCTTCACCACGTTGTCGAAGGTCGCGCCGACGCCCGCCAGGGCGGTGGCGACGTTGAGGTAGCACTGCTCGACCTGGGCGGCCAGGTCGCCCTCGCCGATCGTGCGGCCCTCGGCGTCCCAGGAGACCTGACCGGCCATGAAGACCAGTTTCGACCCGGTGGCGACCGCGACCTGCCGGTAGACGTCGACCTTCGGCAGTCCTTCGGGGTTCACCAGCGTGATGGCCATGCCAACTCCTCGTAGGTTCGGTTGCCCGAACTATAGCATTGCAATGCTATGCATCAAATCACCCCGGTAGCCTGACGCCATGGGCAGGACGAAGGACCCGGCGGTGCGCACCTTGCTGATCGAGCGGGCCGCGCAGATGCTGCGCACGCGCGAGCCCATCACGCTGCGCTCGCTGGTGGCGGGGACCTGCGTGTCGACGATGGCCGTCTACACCCACTTCGGCAGCATGGACGGCATGTGGAAGGCCCTGCGCCAGGAGGGCTTCACCCGCCTGGCGGTCGGGTTCGCGGCGGTGGAGACCTCCGAGGACCCGGTGCAGGACCTGGCCACCCTGGTCATCGCCTACCTGCGCAACGCGCTGGAGAACCCCGACCTGTACCGGGTCATGTTCGACGCGAACTTCGAGCTCGAAGACGCCCAGGCCGCCGACGACACGCTGGACTACCTGGTCCGGGCCGTCGTGCGGGGCCAGGAGGCGGGCCGCTTCCGCGCCGACGTGGTCGCGCGCGACCTGGCCACGCAGAGCTGGGCCATCGCCCACGGGCTGGCTTCCCTGGTCGCCACCGGTCCGCTGTCCTCGGAGGCGTTCGACCACTGCCCGGCCATGCTGATCGCGCTGCTGGTCAGCGCGGGGGACGAGCCCGACCGGTGCCGCGCCTCGGTGGACGCGGCCTGCGCCCGGTCGGCTCCGCTGGCCTAGCGGCCCCGACCCGGCGGCGAAGGGTCACTTGGGCAGCGGGATGCCCGACACGCTCACCGAGCCGCCGGTCGGCGCGAGCTGGCCGACGATGCCCGCGAAGGTCAGGGTGAGCACCCCGCTGTCCGGGCCGGGCCGCTGGTTGAGCTCCAGGTAGCCGGAGGTGCTGTTGCCCTTGGGCACCGACGCCGACCACTTGCTGGTCGACAGCGACGCGGTGTAGTCCAGCCCGGCGTCGTCGGTGGCCGAGACGGAGGCCAGCGGCATGTCCATCTTCGAGGTGCTGGCGTTTATGGCCGTCACGTGCACCCGCAGCCGCCCGCTCACGCTCTCCACCTTGGTGACCTCGACGGTGAGCAGCCCGCGCGCCTGCTTCCAGGAGCCGGTGACCACCTTCTCCGGGGCGCTGGTCGGGACGTCGCCGTCGGTGGTGGCCCCACCGAGGGCGGCTTCCAGCCCCGCGCCGGGCAGCGCGGTGCGCTGGGTCGTCGTCGGGGCGGGCTCGTCGCGCAGCTGGATGCTGAGCGCGCCGATGCCGACGGTGCCCGCGGTGGCGGCTTGGACCACTCCGAGCAGCACCAGGACACCCAGCGCGACCAAGGCGATCTTCAACGCGGCACTGCTGTTCTTGCGATGGCTCTCGTCGTCCATGACGTCCTTCGTCCGGGCGCACGCGTGCGTGGGCACTCCCCCAGGAGTGGACACAGTTTCGACGTGAAGACCACTCTCAGTCAATGCGTCGCGTGGGAAAACACCCCCTGACCAGCAGGCGGCGAGCAGGCGAACCCGCGGCGGGCGCCGGGGCTGCGCGGCGCCCGCCGGGGCGGGCGGTTAGGGTCGCGCCGTGTCTGATGACGTCGCAACCACCGCTCAGGTGCTGTCCACCAACATCTTCGACTCCGCCGCCGAGGCCATCGAGGCGATCAGCGCCGCCGACGTGCTCGGCCTGGGCGTCAGGGTGTCCAACCGGCTCGTGCCGGACGAGGAGTCCGACGACACCTTCGTCGAGGAGTGGGTCGTCGAGATCCTCACCTCGGTGCCCGCAGTCGACGAGGAGTGAGCCTGGTGAGGGGGCGGGCCCGCCCGCCCCCTCACACCACCAGCACGACCTTGCCGCGCACGTGGCCGCCCTCCAGCAGCCGGTGCGCCTCGGCGGCGCGCTCCAGCGGGAACGTCCGCTGCACCTCCACCCGCAGCGCGCCCTCCTCGGCGCGGTCGGCCAGCCAGCGCAGGTCCGCCTGGACCGGCTTGGCGTAGGCGTAGGTGCCGCCCAGCTCCAGCACGTTCAGGTCCACGATGGACACCACCCTGGCCGGGTCGCTCACCAGGGTGAACGAGTCGCTCAGCGCGTGTCCGCCGACGCAGTCGAACGCCACGTCCACCACGTCGTCGCCGAGCACGTCGGCCACGTTGTCCAGCAGGGCGTCCCCGTAGGACACCGGCTCCGCGCCCAGCGAGCGCAGGAAGTCGTGGTTGCGCGGCGACGCCGTGCCGATCACCCGGCGCGCGCCCAGCAGGCGGGCCACCTGCACCGCAAGGTGCCCCACGCCGCCCGCCGCGGCGTGCACCAGGACCGTGTCGCCCTCCCCCACGCCGACCTTGCGCAGCGACTGCACCGCGGTCAGGCCGGTCAGCGCCAGGCCGCCCGCCTGCTCGAACGACAGCGCGGCGGGCTTGTGCGCCAGCCCCCGCTCGGTGGCCGCGACCAGCTCGGCGTACGTGCCGTGCTGGACGTGGTCCTTGCGCTGGTACCCGAACACCTCGTCACCGGGCGCGAAGCCCTCGACGGCCGGGCCGACCGCCTCCACCACGCCCGCCACGTCCCAACCGGGGACCAGCGGGAAGTGGTGCGGCATCGCGGTTCTCAAGTACCCCTTGCGCACCAGCGCGTCCACCGGGTTCACCCCGGCGGCCCGCACCCGCACCAGCACCTGGTCCGGGCCGATCGCCGGGTCGGGCAGGTCCTGGAGCTGGAGCACCTCGGGGTCGCCGAACTGGTTCTGCGCGATCGCTTTCACGGCTCCAGTGTCTAGGAGCCGTAGAAGACGCGCTCGACCACCGCCCGCGCGCGCCGCGCGGTGCGGCGGTAGTGCTCGACGAACTCGCCGGGGTCGGTGCCCGGCGGGTGGCCCATCACCGCCGCCACACCGGCCAGGTCGCGGCCCGCGGTGGGCAGCTGGTCGCCGGGCTTGCCGCGGACCAGCACCACGGCGTTGCGCGCCCTGGTGGCCAGGGTCCACGCCTCCAGCAGCTCCGCCGCGTCGGACTCGGGCAGCAGCCCGGCCTCGGCGGCGGCGCGCAGGCCGCGCACGGTGGAGGGGGTGCGCAGCGACGGCACCTCGGCGGCGTGCTGCAGCTGCAGCAGCTGCACGGTCCACTCCACGTCGGCCAGGCCGCCTCGGCCCAGCTTGGTGTGGGTGGACGGGTCCGCGCCGCGCGGCAGCCGCTCGGCCTCCACCCGCGCCTTGATCCGCCGGATCTCCCGCACCGAGGTCGCGTCCAGCCCGCCCGCCGGGTACCGGATGGGGTCGACCAGCTCGATGAACCGCCGCCCGAGGTCGGCGTCGCCCGCGATGAACCGGGCCCGCAGCAGCGCCTGCGCCTCCCACAGCTCGGACCACTGGGCGTAGTAGGCCCGGTAGGAGTCCAGGGTGCGCACCAGCGGCCCCTGCCGCCCCTCGGGCCGCAGGTCGGCGTCGACCTGCAGCGCCGGGTCCTGGCTGGGCGCGCTGAGCAGCCGCCGCACCCGCTCCACGACCGAGGACGCGTAGCGGGCCGCCTCCGCGTCGCTGACCCCCGGCTCCGGCTCGCACACGAACATCACGTCCGCGTCCGACCCGTAGCCCAGTTCCCGCCCGCCGAGCCTGCCCATGCCGATCACCGCGATCCGCGCCGGGCGCGCGCCGCCCGCCCGCACCACGGCGTCCAGCGAAGCCCCCAGCACCGCCACCCAGACCTCGGACAGCGACACGCACACCGTGCGCAGCGGCACCAGCCCGAGCAGGTCCGCCGCCGCCACCCGCAGCAGCTCGTGCCTGCGCAGCGACCGGGCCGCGGTGACCGCGCGCTCGGGGTCGTTGTGCCGGGACACGGCGCTGCGCAGCGGGTTGCCGATGGTGATCGGGTCTCGCCCGGTCAGCTCCCCGGTGTCGGCCAGCAGCCGCAGCACCTCCGGCGCGCGCACCAGCAGGTCCGGCACCAGCTTCGAGGTGCCCAGCAGCGTGGCCAGGCGCTCCACCACCTCGCCCTCGTCCCGCAGCAGCCGCAGGTACCAGGGGGTTTCGGCGAGCGCTTCGGAGACCCGCCGGTAGGCCAGCAGGCCGCCGTCGGGGTCGGGGGTGGTCGCCAGCAGGTCCAGCAGCACCGGCAGCAGCGCGCCCTGGATGCGCGCCCGCCGGGACACCCCCCTGGTCAGCGCCTCGATGTGCTTGAGCGCGCCGTCCGGGGCGGCGTAGCCCAGCGCGGCCAGCCGGGCGGCGGCCTGCTTGGTGGTCAGCCGCAGCGCCTCGCTGGGCACGTTGGCCACGGCCTGCAGCAGCGGCCGGTAGAACAGCTTCTCGTGCAGCCTGCGCACCTGGTTGGCGCGCCTGCGGAACTCGGCGAGCAGCACCTGCGCCTCGGACAGGCCGCCTTCGGCCTGGATGCCGGTGGCGCGGGCCAGCCAGCGCAGGCCCGCCTCGTCGTCGTCGGCGGGGAACAGGTGGGTGCGCAGCAGTCGCTGCAGCTGCAACCGGTGCTCCAGCGTGCGCAGGAACCGGTAGGCGCGGCCGAAGTCGGCGGCGTCCGAGCGGCCCACGTAGCCGCCGCGCCCCAGCGCCGCGAGCGCTTGCGTGGTGGTGCTGATGCGCAGCTCCTCGTCGCCGCGCCCGTGCACCAGTTGCAGCAGCTGCACGGCGAACTCCACGTCGCGCAGGCCGCCCCGGCCCAGCTTGAGCTCCCGGTCGGTCCGGTCGGCGGGCACGTGGTCCTCGACGCGGCGGCGCATCGCCCGCACGTCGGGCACGAAGTCCTCGCGCTCGGCCGCGGTCCACACCAGCGGCCGGACCACCTCCAGGTAGCGCCGCCCCAGCTCCCGGTCGCCCGCCACCGGGCGGGCCTTGAGCAGCGCCTGGAACTCCCAGGTCCGCGCCCACCGGCGGTAGTAGGAGGCGTGCCCGTCCAGGGTGCGCACCAGCGCCCCCGCCTTGCCCTCCGGCCGCAGCGCCGCGTCCACCTCGAAGCACGCCTGGCCCGCGACCTGCATCAGCGTGCTGGCCACCCTGGTGGCCACGCCCAGGTCGCCCTCGCCGACGAACACCACGTCCACGTCGCTGACGTAGTTCAGCT
Source organism: Saccharothrix coeruleofusca (assembly GCF_017876325.1). Classification (NCBI taxonomy): domain Bacteria; kingdom Bacillati; phylum Actinomycetota; class Actinomycetes; order Pseudonocardiales; family Pseudonocardiaceae; genus Saccharothrix; species Saccharothrix coeruleofusca. Next base: position 10,950 of record NZ_JAGINV010000001.1, on the reverse strand, counting down.
CGCGCGCGCCGCACTTGCCCATCGCGATCACCGCGAGCGAGCACTCCCCCGAGCGCGGCACCCGCGCCTGGGCGACCTCCAGCGCGGCCCGCAGCGCCGCGTCGGCCAGGTCGGACAGCAGCGCCGCCACGTCGTCGTAGTGCACGTACGGCAGCTCCGGCTCGACGACGTGCGCCAGGTCCTCCGCGGCGATCCGGCACAGCAGCCCCCGGTACTCCAGCCGCAGCGACTTGACCGCGTCGTCCCCGTTCACGGCGGCGTCGACCAGCAGCGGCGCGAAGGTCGCGGGATCGACCCGGTCGGCGTCGGTCAGCGACCGCCACCGGGTGGGATTGGCGACCAGGAAGTCCGACAGCGCGGTGGAGGAGCCGAGCACCGCGAGCAGCCTGCCGCGCAGCACCGCGTCCTCGCGCAGCGCCTCGGCCAGCTCGGACCAGTCCTCACCCAGCGCCTCGCGCAGCCGGTCGACGCCGCGCAGCGCCAGGTCCGGGTCGGGGCTGCGGGACAGCGCCGCCAGGACGGGCTCGCTGCCCTCGGTGGGGCCGCGCTCGGTCCACCACCCGGCCGCGCGCAGGTGCTCCCCGCCGCGCGCCTCGGTCAGCCCGAACCGGGCGGGTGACAGGGGGATGCGCACTGGATCGGTCATCGACGAACACCGTAGTCCGCCGGGCCTGGAGGGGGACGGCTCAGCCGGCCACGATCAAGTAGATCCCGAACAACACCACGATCACGCACGCGGTCAGGCAGGCGGTGGCCGTCGCGGTGCCCGCCGTGCCGGAGCCGCCGCGCGAGCGCGCCGCCTCCCGCGCCGTCAGCGCGCGCAATCCGCCCGCGAACAGGGTCACCAGCGCCAGCACCGCCACGAGGCTCACGCCGAACACGGAGCCCAGTGCCGCCCAGTCGATCGTCACGCCGCCACCTTGTGGGTCTCGGCCTGCGCCGCGATCTCGTCCACCACGTGCTCGGGCCGCACGGGCTCGCGTCGCGACAGCAGGTAGATCAGGGTTGCGATGGCCACGCCCAGCACGGCCACCGCGATCACGCCGAGGGTGCCGGTGGAGGCCACCTTGCCCGCCATCGCGCCGACCACGCCCGCGGCGGGCAGGGTGAGCAGCCACGCCATCGCCATCCGGCCCGCCACGCTCCACCGCACGCCGCCGGGCTGCCGCCCCAGGCCGGAGCCCATGATGCCGCCGGAGGCGACGTGCGTGGTCGACAGCGCGAAGCCCAGGTGCGAGGAGGCCAGGATGACCGTGGCCGCGCTGGTCTGCGCGGCGAAGCCCTGCGGCGCCTCGATGGTGGTCAGCCCCTTGCCCAGGGTCTGGGTGATGCGCCAGCCACCCAGGTAGGTGCCCAGCGCGATGGCGATGGCCGCGCTCAGCACCACCCACAGCGGCGGGGCCGCGCCGGGCGCCAGCATCCCGGAGGTGATCAGCGTCAGCGTGATGATGCCCATGGTCTTCTGCGCGTCGTTGGTGCCGTGGGCCAGCGACATCAGCGCGGCCGAGGCGATCTGCCCGGCCTTGAAGCCCCGGTCGGACACCGACCGGCTGACCCCCTTGGTCAGCCGGTAGGTCAACCGGGTGGCCAGCAGCGCGACGATGCCCGCCACCAGCGGCGCGGCCACCGCGGGCGCGACGACCTTGTCCACCACCTTGGCGAAGTGCACCGCGTCCGTGCCGGAGGCGATCCAGGTGGCGCCGATCAGACCGCCGAACAGGGCGTGCGACGAACTGGAGGGCAGGCCCACGTACCAGGTGACCAGGTTCCACAGGATCGCCCCGACCAGGCCGCCGAACACCACCGCCGGGGTGATCAGGGCGTCGTCCACGATGCCGCCGGAGATCGTCTTGGCCACCTCGACCGACAGCACCGCGCCGACCAGGTTCAGCACCGCCGAGAACGCCACCGCGGTGCGCGGGCGCAGCGCGCCCGTCGCGATCGAGGTGGCCATCGAGTTGGCCGTGTCGTGGAAGCCATTGGTGAAGTCGAACGCCAACGCCGTGACGACCACGATGATGACGAGGAGCGAGGCATCCACGCTGATTCCTCCGTCTGAAACGACACAGTCGTGGGTGAACGCTACCGGGCGTACCGGTGAACAGACGACCCGTCGGAGGTTCCGATCAGCGGACGTTCGTCACACCAGCGGCAGGCCCACGCCACGGCCAGCCGGAGCAAGCTCGCCCGCCGCCAACCGGACGAACCGCTCGGCGAAGGGTCGCCACACCTCGGCGATGTCGGCATGCCCCTGGTCCAACTGGTCGGGGTCGAGCTGACCCGGTCGCGCGCACGCGGCCGCGTCGGGTGAGTTCGCGGCCCAGCCGAGCACCATCTCCGAAGTAGTTTCGATGTGAAACTGCAATCCGTAGGCGCTCTCCCCGACCCGGAATGCCTGGTTGGCGTACTTGGGCGAGGAGGCGAGCAGCTCCGCGGCGGGCGGCAGCAAGCTGATCTCGTCCTCGTGGAACTGGAGCACGTCCGGCGTCCACGGCAGGTCGGCGAACAGCGGATCGCGACCCGCCACGTCGCGCTTGGCCACCAGCAGCACGCCCACCTCTGGACCGTGCCTGCCACGCCGGACCTGACCGCCGGTGGCCGCGGCCAGCAGCTGCGCGCCCAGGCAGATCGCCAGCAGCGGCACCTTCTTCGCCACCGCGCGGGACAGCAGCGCCCGCACGTCGGCCAGCCAGGGGTGCTCGGCGTCGTCCAGCGCGCCCATCGCCCCGCCCAGGCACACCACACCCCGGTAGCCGTCGAGGTCGGGCAGCGGGGCCTCGTAGGGCCGGACCACGTCCAGCTCCGCCCCGGCGCTGGACAGCCAGTCACCGAGGCGGGTGGGCGGGTCGTCGTCACCGGGCTGGATCACGAGCAGTCGCGTCACCCGACCGAGGGTAAATCAGCAGTGGCAAGCGATTCCGCGCGGTGCACCCGCTTCTTCCGCTTCACCCTCCACCGCGTCACCCTCCACCGGGTGACCGGCCGCCTGCCAGGCCGTGATGCCGCCCGAGAGCCGCTTGACCCGGAACCCCAGCCGGGACAGCGCGAGCGCACCCTTGGTGGCGGCGTTGCACTGCGAGCTCTCGCAGTAGCAGACGTAGACCAGGTCGCGGTCCCAGTCGGCGGTGGCGGCCTCGTCGACCTCCCAGTGCGGCAGGTTGACCGCGCCGGGGATGCGGACGCGGGCGAACGCCTCCCGGCTGCGGGTCTCGACCAGCCGGAAACCGGCGTCGTCACCGGCGCGGAGGTCGTGCACCACGTCGTCGGGGTCGGCTTCGAAGGCCAGTTCCCCAGCGAAGAACGCGGCCGCGGCGGCGGGGTCGGCGGGCGGGAAGCGCAGTGTGTTGGTCATGGGTAGATCGTGCTGCGACAAGACTCGCCAGCACAGTGGAAACCCCAGGCGATAGCGGTCTTCCGCTTACGATTCCACGGTGGAACTAGATGATCTGGATTGGAAGATCCTGGAACTGCTCCAGGAAGACGGTCGGATGACGTTCACCGAGCTGGCCAAGCGGGTGTCGCTGTCCGCGCCCGCCACCACCGAGCGGGTGCGACGGCTGGAGCAGGCGGGCGTGATCACCGGGTACGCCGCCGCCGTGGACCCGCAGCGGCTCGGGCTGCCGATCGAGGCGATCGTGCGGGTGCGGGTGCGCAGCCTCGACACGCCCCGGTTCCGCGAGCGCGTGGTGACCATGCCGCACGTCCGCGACGCCGACCACGTGACCGGGGACGACTGCTGGCTGCTGCGCGTGGTGTGCCGGTCGATGGCGGAGCTGGAGGTGTTCGTCGAGGAGGCCATGCGGTACGGCGACACGACCACGTCCCTGGTGTTCTCCTCGCACGCCCGCAACCGCCCGGTGACGCGCCAGGTCATCGAGGCTATCGTTCCTCGATAACATCGAAGAACGATATGGGGGCGTTGTGACCACGAAGAGCGAGCGCGATCCCTTACAACCGCTGTTCGGCACGTTGTCGCTCCTGTTCCCGCTGGCCGCCCTGGTGCTCGTCGCGGGCGCGGCGCTCGGCGTGTTCCGCTCCCTCCGCGGCTCCGTCTGCTTTCCCGCGCCGGGCTGGACCATCCCGTCCGAGGTGGAGCCCGCCTCCCCGCTCCGGCAGGGGGCGCGGGTGAGCCGACTGGACTTCGGCGTCTGCCTCGACCAGCCGACCCTCTGGGAGCGGGTGCTCGGCTGCCTGGTGGCAGCACCGGTGCTGTTGTGCACGGCGGGCGCGCTGTACCTCCTGCTGGCCCTCCTGCGCCGGGCCGCTGCCGACGGCGTCCACACCGTCGGCACGGCGGCACGAGTGCGGCGGTTCGGCCTCTACCTCCTGGTGGCGCCACCGGTCGCGAGCCTCGTCGAGGCGGCGGCGCTGCGCTCCCTGCCCCAGCACGCGGTGACCCGCGACCTGGGCGGCCCCGACCTGTTCGCGGTGTGGGACTTCCCGTGGTGGGCGCCGCTCGTGGGCTTGGGCATGATGTCCCTGGCGCGGATCATGAGCGCGAGCGCGGAGATGCGCGAAGACCTCGAAGGGACCGTGTGACCATCCGGGTGCACCTCGACCGGCTGCTCGCCGAGCGGGGCATGACGTTGACCGAGCTGTCCGAGCGCGTCGGCGTGACCGTGGTCAACCTGTCGGTCCTGAAGAACGGGCGGGCCAGGGCGATCCGGTTCAGCACGCTGACCGCGCTGTGCCAGGCACTGGACTGCCAACCGGGTGACCTGCTCAGCCACCAGCGGGACTGAAGGCGAACTCGATGGCGTCCCCCACCACGCGGAAGCCGATCCGCTGGTAGACCGAGTTCGACACCGGGTTCGCCAAGTCGGCGAACAGCACCACGTGCTCAGCCCCCCGCTCCACGGCCCACGTCGAACAGGCCGCCGTGATGGCCGCGCCGTAGCCGTGCCTGCGGTGCTCGGGCGGCGTGTAGACCGGACCGATGCGCGACATCCCGGAGGCCAGCGCGCTGGCGGCGGCCCACGAGACCGGGGTGCCGTCTTCGGCTGACCAGATGAAGTAGCCGCCGCCCGAGAGCATTCCCGCGCCGACCAGCTGCCGCGCGGAGGCGTGGGTGACGTGGGTGGTCGCCTCGGCGTTGAACTCCTCGTACCAGCGGGTCAGCAGGTCGACGTCGTCCAGCGTGGCTCGGCGGGCGGTCCCCGGCACGTCCGGGGCCCGCAGTTCCTCCAAGCGGTAGAGCCGCAGCGACATGACTTCGCGCGCGCTGCGCCCAGTGCGAGCTACCCAGGCGATGACGAACGCCTCAACCGAGTCACGCGGTCCGCTCGCTCCGGGCAGCTCGCCATCCTGGACGAGTGCTTCGGCGACGTCGGCAGCCCACTGCGGCGGGACACCGCTCAACGTGACCGGCCACGGCGGGGTGCGCAGCGCGGCGGCGACCAAGTCCCCGTCCTCGGTCACCGTGACGCAGGTCGACGGCTCGTCCACGGGTTGAGCGTTGTTCAGCCTGCGCTTCACCGCGGCGATCGCGACTGTGTGCAAAACCGGGTCCGCCGTGAAGAAGCCCTCGGTCAGGGACCAGAAGGTGGTCAAGTCGTGCTTCGCGACGTCCGCCATCTCTGGACGGTAACGCAAAAAGCCCTGTGGGGCACCCGGAAAACCGGGTGCCCCACAGGGAAAGAATGTTCGGCGGCGTCCTACTCTCCCACACCCTCACGAGTGCAGTACCATCGGCGCTGGAAGGCTTAACTACCGGGTTCGGAATGGGACCGGGTGTTCCCCCTCCGCCATGACCACCGAAACACTATGAAGATAACCAACCTCACGGCACCCCATCGCCCCGGCCCATGCCGGTCGACCAGGTGGTCGGTTCGGTTCCTTCAGAACCGCACAGTGGATGCGTAGCGTCTTCGTGACAAGTCCTCGGCCTATTAGTACCGGTCAACTCCAGCCGTTACCGACCTTCCATCTCCGGCCTATCAACCCAATCGTCTCTTGGGGGCCTTAACCCACAAAGGGTGGGATACCTCATCTAGGAACGAGCTTCCCGCTTAGATGCTTTCAGCGGTTATCCCTTCCGAACGTAGCCAACCAGCAATGCCCCTGGCGGGACAACTGGCACACCAGAGGTCCGTCCGTCCCGGTCCTCTCGTACTAGGGACAGCCTTCCGCAAGTATCCTACGCGCGCGGCGGATAGGGACCGAACTGTCTCACGACGTTCTAAACCCAGCTCGCGTACCGCTTTAATGGGCGAACAGCCCAACCCTTGGGACCTACTCCAGCCCCAGGATGCGACGAGCCGACATCGAGGTGCCAAACCATGCCGTCGATATGGACTCTTGGGCAAGATCAGCCTGTTATCCCCGGGGTACCTTTTATCCGTTGAGCGACCACGCTTCCACAAGCCATGGCCGGATCACTAGTTCCGACTTTCGTCCCTGCTCGACCCGTCGGTCTCACAGTCAAGCCCCCTTGTGCACTTGCACTCGACACCTGATTGCCAACCAGGCTGAGGGAACCTTTGAGCGCCTCCGTTACCCTTTGGGAGGCAACCGCCCCAGTTAAACTACCCACCAGGCACTGTCCCTGATCCGGATCACGGACCGAGGTTAGACATCCAGTACGACCAGAGTGGTATTTCAACGACGACTCCACAACCACTGGCGTGGCCGCTTCACAGTCTCCCACCTATCCTACACAAGCCGAACCGAACACCAATACCAAGCTATAGTAAAGGTCCCGGGGTCTTTCCGTCCTGCCGCGCGTAACGAGCATCTTTACTCGTAATGCAATTTCGCCGGGCCTGTGGTTGAGACAGTCGAGAAGTCGTTACGCCATTCGTGCAGGTCGGAACTTACCCGACAAGGAATTTCGCTACCTTAGGATGGTTATAGTTACCACCGCCGTTTACTGGCGCTTAAGTTCTCAGCTTCGCCCCGAAGAGCTAACCGGTCCCCTTAACGTTCCAGCACCGGGCAGGCGTCAGTCCGTATACATCGTCTTGCGACTTCGCACGGACCTGTGTTTTTAGTAAACAGTCGCTTCTCGCTGGTCTCTGCGGCCGAAAAATCCTAGCCCGCAAGGGGCTTCAAATCCCTCGGCCCCCCTTCTCCCGAAGTTACGGGGGCATTTTGCCGAGTTCCTTAACCACAGTTCGCCCGATCGCCTCGGTATTCTCTACCTGACCACCTGTGTCGGTTTGGGGTACGGGCCGCATGAACACTCACTAGAGGCTTTTCTCGGCAGCATGGGATCACCCTACTTCGCCTCAATCGGCTATGCATCACGTCTCAGCCTGCATGACTGGCGGATTTGCCTACCAGTCGGCCTACACGCTTACACCAGTACTACCACTCACTGGCGGAGCTACCCTCCTGCGTCACCCCATCGCTTGACTACTACAAGTTCGGTTCCCGCGCTCCACACACCGGCAAACCCGAAGGTCCACCAGCGGCTTTGGGCGGTTAGCATCACAAGCCTCGCCATGGGCGCGTTCACACGGGTACGGGAATATCAACCCGTTGTCCATCGACTACGCCTGTCGGCCTCGCCTTAGGTCCCGACTTACCCTGGGCGGATTAGCCTGGCCCAGGAACCCTTGGTCATCCGGCGGCAGAGTTTCTCACTCTGCTTTCGCTACTCATGCCTGCATTCTCACTCGCATGGCTTCCACGGCTGGATCACTCCGCCGCTTCAACAGCCACACGACGCTCCCCTACCCATCCAGACCTGAGTCTGAATGACACGGCTTCGGCGGTGTGCTTAAGCCCCGCTACATTGTCGGCGCAGGACCACTTGACCAGTGAGCTATTACGCACTCTTTAAAGGATGGCTGCTTCTAAGCCAACCTCCTGGTTGTCTGGGCGACCCCACATCCTTTCCCACTTAGCACACACTTAGGGGCCTTAGCCGGCGTTCTGGGCTGTTTCCCTCTCGACTACGAAGCTTATCCCCCGCAGTCTCACTGCCGCGCTCTCACGTACCGGCATTCGGAGTTTGGTTGATTTCGGTAAGCTTGTGGGCCCCCTAGACCATCCAGTGCTCTACCTCCGGCACGAAACACACGACGCTGCACCTAAATGCATTTCGGGGAGAACCAGCTATCACGGAGTTTGATTGGCCTTTCACCCCTAACCACAGCTCATCCCCCAGGTTTTCAACCCTGGTGGGTTCGGGCCTCCACGCAGTCTTACCCACGCTTCACCCTGGCCATGGCTAGATCACCCCGCTTCGGGTCTAGACCACGCGACTCAACCGCCCTATTCGGACTCGCTTTCGCTACGGCTACCCCACACGGGTTAACCTCGCCACGCAGCACTAACTCGCAGGCTCATTCTTCAAAAGGCACGCCGTCACCCCGAAAGGCTCCGACGGATTGTAGGCACACGGTTTCAGGTACTATTTCACTCCCCTCCCGGGGTACTTTTCACCTTTCCCTCACGGTACTAGTCCGCTATCGGTCACCAGGAAGTATTTAGGCTTAGCGGGTGGT